>CAWFXF010000004.1:345000-1111516 GCA_963819765.1 uncultured Acidobacteriaceae bacterium | reverse complement strand
CGAAGCCGGCGATAAATCTCATAGCCCCAAAAAAGATTAGCTGCGGCCTAAACGCCGCGATTGTCTTCCTGTCATCTTTGGCTGCAGTCGCTACTCGTAGCGAACCGCACCTACGAGCGACGTTCGACGAATGGAGTTTCGTAACACCCTCTTACGTTCCCGCAACCCTCTCATGCCGAACCATGCCAGTTGGGCTACAAAAAAAGCCAGCAACAACCAGAGCAGGAACTTCACCGTGAAAGGGTCATATGTGTTCGGAAGGCGGTTTACACCTGCGAACACGGTAAACAGCCCGATGATGAGTTGCATACCCTGCAACGTGATCCACTGCGTCATCATCTTTCGTACAGCTTCGGCTACCTCAGATGTTTGCGTAGCTGCCGTCTCATTCATAGTTACCTGCGACCTTGAGCCGAGCGCGGCTTTTTGTCATCAGAAAATCCATGAACGGTCCTGTTTAGTGACGAACTGGATGTTTTCGTGGACAACCTGATTTCAAACGCGTAAAGATTAGCGCACGAATCATCTGCAAAAAGGGGTGCCCCATTCATCGCGAAGCGATGAGTGGGCCCGTCGTACGAAGTGCGACCCACCTCAAATCACAAATCATTCGCAGCGAATTTCACAGTCGCGGAACGAAACGCTTTCCCACAAAATTCATCCACAGCGGAAGGGCACGCGTTCACGCGTGCCGAAACCAAATTCAGCCACAGTGGAAGGGAGGAAACCAAATTCATCCACGGTGGAAGGGCACGCGTTCACGCGTGCCGAAACCAGCCGCCGCGAAGCGGCTACCGCTCTGCCGAAGGCGAGCCTTTAGAAGCTTTTCACTACCGCAAACCCTGCCACAACCATCCGCTCCACCACCAATTTCCACAAGCCACGCTTGACACCCCTGCTAACCTTAAATCAGGAGAAAAGAGCAGCCCGGCATCAGCCGGGCTTTCTGTTTCCACGGCATGGAAGCCCCGATCTAACCCATGTATTTTTAGATCTTTACATCAAAAGATAGGGGAGGGGGTACCCAGCAGGTAGGATGAAGAAGTGAACAGTTGGGTGGAGCTCTCCGCGGAACGGCTGGCAGCTAACTACCGCGCGCTGGTCGAGGCCGCGGGTCTGCCCGTTCTCGCGGTCATTAAGGCAAACGGATACGGTCACGGCGCATCCTTATGCGCCCCGGTCCTGGCTCGTGCCGGAGCCCGATGGTTCGGCGTAACCGACGTCGAAGAAGCCGCAACCGTACTCGCCTCGCTCAAAGACATCGAGCCCCGGCCCGGAGTCCTGGTGATGAGCGGCCTGCTCGAAGAAGACGCCGACGCCATCGTCGCCCATAACGTCGCCGCAGTCGTCTGGACCGTCGAGCAGATGCAGTGGCTCGCCGGCGCAGCTGCAAGCAGCGGCCGTACCGCGCCCGTCTCCGTGCACCTTGAGATCGACACCGGCATGTCGCGACAGGGAGCCGCTCCCGGTCCCGAACTCAACCGGGTCCTCGACTGGATCGCCGCGCACCCGCAAATCCATCTCGACGGTGTGCTGACCCACTTCGCCTCCGCCGAGATCGCCGGTTCGCTCCAGACCGCCAGCCAGCGCCAGCGCTTCGAAGAGGTCTGCCAGGCCGTAGCTGCCGCCGGGCTGCGTCCCGCCTGGCTGCACGCAGGCAACACCTCCGTCATCGACCTCGCGACGGAACCCGATCATCGGCTGTGGCTGACTGATCTCGCAGCCACGCTCGCGGCTCAACCGATGGTCCGCAGCGGACTCGGCCTCTACGGTTACCGCCTCCCTCTTGAACAGGAGCGGGGGCACACCGAACCCGCTGTCGCGAAGCTCCACTGCAGGCTTCAACCGGTCATGGCCTGGAAGACCCGCATCATCGCGGTCCGCGATCTCGCCGCCGGAGAATCCATCGGCTACAACGGCATCTTCACCGCCGAGCGGCCCATGCGCCTCGCCCTGCTGCCCGTCGGCTACGCTGACGGTCTCCGCCGCGAGCTCTCCGCAGGCAACCCCGGCCCCGGCGGCTGGGTGATCATCGACAACCAGCGCGCCCCCATCGTCGGACGAATTTCAATGAACCTCACCACCGTCGATGTAACCGGCCTCGCAATCGCAAAGACAGGCGATGAGGTGATTCTGCTCGGCGAAGGCATTACCGCGGAAGACCATGCCACGGATCGCCCGTACGATCCCCTACGAAATCCTTTGCGGAGTGCGTGCCAGACCACGCCTGGCCTGAGTAGTCTTACAATGGCGGCATGGCTGGCAATCGCTCCGTCCCCGTCGATTCCGTCCTGCCCCACGTCATCTACCAGGATGTGGATAAAGCCATCGAGTGGCTCACGCGAGTCTTCGGCTTCCGCGAGCACTACCGCTACGGCCAGCCCACCAGCGGAGCCCAGATGTTCGCCTCCCGCGCCCTCATCATGGTGAAGCGTTCACGCGGCCAGTCGGCGCCGGCCAAACTCGGTTATGGCACGCAGTCGCTCACCATCTTCGTCGATGACGTCGACTCTCACTACGCGCACACCCGTGCCGCCGGAGCCACCATCGTGGAAGACCTCCACGAGACCTGCTACGGAGAGCGCCAGTACGGCACGATCGACCTCGATGGCCACCACTGGCTCTTCTCGCAGCACGCGCGCGACCTCAGCCCCACCGACTGGGGAGCTAAAGTCGCAACGCTCTGAAGCCTACTTCGGCAACTGCGACGTGCCCGTAATCGTGAACTTCGCGGTCTGCACCGAAGCGCTCTCGCCCGGTTGAGTTCCGCCAACCGAAACGATGTACTCGCCCGGAACAATCACGCGATTGCCCTTCGCATCGACCTGCCCGAGCGAGCGCGGATCGATGGTGAGTCCGACATGCGTCAACTCGCCGGCATTGAGATGCACCCGCGTGAATCCGGCCAGCACGCGCACCGGAGTCTCATCGCCCTTCGGCTGCGTGAGGTAAAGCTCGACGACCTCGTCCCCCGCGACAGCGCCGGTGTTCTTCACATCCGCCTGAACCGTCACCGGCTCACCAGCCTTGACGCTCGCGGAAGGCGCCTTCACATTGCTGTACGCAAAGCTGGAGTAGCTTTGCCCATAGCCGAATCCATAGAGCGGCTTGCCCGTGAAGTACCGGTACGTGCGGCCCTTCATCGAGTAATCCTCGAACGATGGCAACTGGCTGAGCGATGCATAGAACGTGAGCGGCAACCGGCCCGCGGGATTGTTGTCGCCCGAAAGTGTCTCGGCGATGGCTGTCCCGCCCTCTTCGCCGGGATACCACGCCTCGAGCACGGCCTGCGCATTCTCGGCGGCCCAGTTCACCGCGAGCGCGCTGCCGTTCTGCAGAACCACAACCAGAGGCTTACCGGTCGCGGCCACTGCCTTAAGCAGTTCTTCCTGCGCGGCAGGCAGGTTGATCGCAGTACGATCGCCCCCGGCGAAGCCCTCGAGCTTCACCGGCATCTCCTCGCCCTCGAGCGATGGAGACAACCCGACGAACGCAACGGTGACGTCCGACTGCTTCGCCGCACGGACCGCCTCGTCACGCAGCGCGCCCGCGGGAGCCTGCCACGTCAGATCGATGCCTGCCGACCCGGTGCCATGCAGGTACTCCAGCCTGATCGGGTGAGGCTTCGTATCGTCAAAGTGCACCGCCGTGTCGAGCACAGCGCCGCGTTCGCCGGTCTTGCCCTTGCTCTCAAGGATGAGCTTGCCGTCAAGATAAAGCCGGAAGCTCTCAAAGTTTTCGCAGGCGTAGCAGTAGTTCACGCGCGCGCCGAGCTTGTAATCTCCCGCCGCCGGAGGCAGTGAACGTCCCGCTCCAGCGTACGGAGTAGTTGTTGCGCTGCAGTCCATTGATCGGAACGACCTTGTCCCAGTTGAAGTTGATGTTGCGGTCGGTGCGTGTAAGTACCGGAGTCCCGCTGAGGTCAATCGAGTTGAAGTACTCGCCCGTGAGGCCGTCGCCCGAGCCGCTCGCCGGGGTGCAGCGCCGTATGCTCAATCGGCATCGCCAGGCCCTCAACAAGACTCGAGCCCTGCGCATAGTTGACCTTCGCGGAAGCAAAGCGCTTCTCTATGCCGGTCACCGGATACACCGGCGAGGGCGGCGGCCCGTTGTAGTTGCCCTGCAGCGATTGCACCAGCTCCGCCGTGGGTCCGATAACAGCAATGCTCTTGATGCCCTGCTTCAACGGCAGCGTATGATTCTGGTTCTTCAGCAGCACCATCGATTCGCGCGCTGCCTGCAGTGCCTGCTGCACGGTGCTCCGCCGAGTTATTCTCGCTCATCGGAATGCGCCCGTAGGCATAGTTCTCCGGAGCATCGAACATTCCCAACCGGAAGCGCGCATTGAAGAGCCGCCTGAGTGCTGTATCCAGTCTCAGCCTCGGTAATGAGTCCCTGGTGCACCGCATCGGCCAGCGCAGGAAATGCCTGCCCTTTCGCGAAGCCGCATTCGAGGTCGGTCCCTGCTTTTACCGCCGCAGCCGCGGCATGCGCCATGTCCGGAGCATAGTGATGGCCTGTGTTCACATCGGCAACGGCAGCGCAGTCGCTGACAACATAGCCGTCAAAGTGCCAGGCGTCGCGCAGATGGTCCTTCAGGAGCATCGTGTTCGCGCAGGCCGGCGCGCCATCGATGGCGTTATACGCGCACATCACCGATTGCGCGTGCGCCTCCGTCACCGTCGCACGGAAGGCGGGAAGATAAGTGTCCTCAAGATCGTGGGGTGAGACGTCAACATTGAATTTGTGCCGCAGCGGTTCCGGCCCGCTATGCACGGCATAGTGCTTCGGCGTGGAAACGACCCTGAAATACTTCGGATCGTCGCCTTGCATGCCGCTCACAAACGCGACTCCCATGCGTGCAGTCAGGAACGGGTCTTCGCCGTAGGTCTCCTGCCCGCGGCCCCAGCGCGGATCGCGAAAGATATTAATATTCGGCGCCCAGAAGGTGAGGCCGAAGAACATCTCGTGATGGTCCTGCCGCATCGCCTCGTTGTACTTCGCGCGCGCCTCGGTGGAGATGGTCTGCGCCATCCTGTGCACCAGCTGCGTGTCCCATGTCGCCGACATGCCGATCACCTGCGGAAAGTTGGTCGCATAGCCGCTGAACGCCACGCCATGCAGGCCCTCGTTCCACCAGTCGTACCTGGGCACCCCGAGCCGCGGAATCGCAGGCGCATGATCGCGCATCTGCTCAACCTTCTCCTCGAGCGTCATACGGCCGATGAGGTCATTCACACGCTGCTCGGCCGGGAGAGACGGATTCATGAAGGGAAGTGACTTGACGTCGGACTGTTGGGCTGAGAGCGGTACTGCTGCCAGGGCGGCGAAAACCATCAGGCGGGCGAGGGCGTGGAGATTCCGGTAATTCATGGGGAACGGCAAACTCCTTCTAGTAAATCGTTTCAGCAAAGAAGCGTGCCAATTATAAGAGGTCACGGCAAAAACTCGCATCCAAGACTTTGGAGGATAGGCAAAATGCGCGCTTTTGCATTCCTGATCGGTTTCCTGATAGCTTTACCGGCCTGCGCCCAGGAGGGCGCCTCTCCCGCAGAACTGACCCTGTTCCAGTTGGCGAACCAGCGCCGCGCCGAGCAAAGCATCCCTCCTTTGGCATGGGACGCCGCACTCGCCCGCGCCGCGCATGCGCATGCAGACCGGATGAGCCGCGAGCAGGGCGAACCCCAGCACCAGTATCCCGGCGAACCCGACCTCCCCACACGCGCCGCCCAGGCGGGCGCTCACTTCAGCAAGGTCTCCGAGAATATTGCCGCTGCAAATACCAAACTCACTGACATCGAGCAGGGATGGATGGATTCGCCTGCGCATCGTGCAGCGATCCTCGATCCGCAGTTGAATGCAATCGGCATCGCGGTCGTTGAGCAGCAGAAGATGATCTATGCCGTCGAAGACTTCTCTCACACGAATCCCACGTTGAGCCGCGAAGCCATTGAAACCCTGGCCCAGAAGGCCCTCCGCGACCGGGGATTGCAGGTTGAAACTTCGGAGGCCGCGAAGCAGGCAGCGCGCAACAGCTGCGACTCGTCCAATACCAAACCTCCCGCCGGCGCTCTGGCGGCAATGCAGTTCGACTGCACCGATCTGAACCAGTTCCCCGACATCGTGCTGAAGGGCCTGCCGCAGGTGAAGGAACATCCGGTCGCAGTGGCGGCATGCGGAACACCCCTCAGTCGCGAGGGTTTTACGACCTACCACCTCGCAGTGTTGATGTTCTCCGGTTCGCAGTAGATGTTGCTATTTGCGCCTGCACGGCAGCGGCCCTTAACATCTCTCTAGACTCACGAGAGGAACCCCGATCCATGGAAGTTACGAACATCGCTGCGCGCCGTACCGAAGACATTGCCCTCGATCTGCTGAAGTTCATCGCCGCGCACGCCAACGTTGGAGCCAAAGGTCCCGGCTCGACCGGCTTTGTCCCCTCCTCCGCCGCGAAACCAGAAGAGCAGGTGACACAGCTGCTCGAACTCTACGCTCGATGCCGCCAGGCCGTGGAGGCGCCCGCCCGGTAAGTGACACCAACCACTCCATTGCACGTTGCTGTCGTCGGGGCTGGAGTCTTCGGACGCAACCATCTCCGCGTCTACCGCGAACTGGAAGAGTCAGCCGCCGACGTCAGGCTTGTCGCCGTCATCGATCGCGATGCCACGGTAGCGCACGCTGCTGCCGGAAAGTTCGGCATTCCTGCATTCGAATCCATCGAGGCCTGCCTCGCTGCGACGAAGCTGGATGCAGCATCGATCTGCGTTCCCACGATCGCGCACGCAGATGCGGCCGCTCTTCTGCTTGCGGCAGGCGTCGATCTCCTGATCGAGAAGCCCCTGGCCGCGAACCTCGAAGCCGCCGACCGGATTCTCTCGCTGGCGTTCGAGAACAGCCGTATCGTGCAGACTGGTCACCTGGAGCGGTTCAATCCGGCGGTCACTGCGGCGCGTGCGCACCTGAATCAGCCGATGTTCTTTGAAGCCCACCGGCTGAGCGTCTTCACGCCGCGCTCGCTCGATGTCGATGTCGTGCTCGACCTCATGATTCACGACCTCGACATCGTCCTCTCGTTCGTGGACTCGCCGGTTCACGAAGTCCGGGCGGTGGGCCTGCCTGTGCTCTCGCGCAAGGTGGATATCGCAAACGTGCGAATCGAGTTCGTCAACGGCTGCGTCGCAAATTTCACGGCGTCGCGTGTCTCGACGGAACGAGTCCGCAAGCTGCGGTTTTTTCAGCCGCATCAATATCTCTCGCTCGACTTTGCCCGGCAGGATCTCCTGATGATCGACGTCACGGCGGCCGCAAAGCTCGACCCCGCCCAGCTTGCCGCGATGGCACAGATGCTGCAAGCCCAGCCCGGAGGCCATCCGTCGCCGGGGCTCTCGCTGAAAAAAGTTCCGGTAGAACAAGGCGAGCCGCTCCGGCTCGAGATCGTCAGCTTCCTCGAGGCAGTTCGCAAACGCACTCGCCCCGTCGTCAATGGCGAAGATGGACGCCGCGCTCTGGCTCTGGCGCTGGAAATTAACCGGGCAATCGCCGAACATACCTACCGCGCCGGGCTGTAGTTCCGTCGATCCCGCACGCTCAAACTTCCGGTGGAGCCTCATCTCCACAAACCGATGGGTTGACTCGCCTCCGCCCGCCGAGTTCAATCGCAGCGAGGCACTTATGGCACAGGTTCTGGAACAGCAAAAGACAACCACGAACATATTCTTCTGGCTTCCCGTCGGATTCGTATGCGCCGCTGCCTCGCTCTTGTGCTTCTGGTATCCGTTGTACGTCATCCGGCCCTTCCGGCATCAGCAGCCTGACGCCCTGCAGAGGGCTCTCAACGTCCACGGCCTGGGACCATGGATCTCTGCACTCTGCGCCATCCTGCTGATAGCGATGACTGTCTGGACGTGGAACCGTGTCAATGGCCGCGTCAGGAAACTCCTTTATCGCATCGCGATGACGTGCCTCTGCCTTCTCGCCGTCGCGGGAGCATGCCTGACCCACGTGAACATCTACGAGGTGAAGATGTTCCATCCCTACGGCTCACCCATGTTCGTAAGCGCCGATGCCTCCGAAGCACAACCCGGCGACATGGTCATCGCCGTCAACATCAATGGACACGCTCGCGCCTATCCCATCCTCACCATCGGCTACCACCACATCATCAACGACACCGTCGGCGGACTCCCCATCGCCGTCACCTACTGCACGCTCTGCCACACCGGCATCGTCTGGAACCCCATCGTCGACGGCAGGCGTCTGCACTTCCGCCTCGCCGGAATCAATAACGGAAACGCGCTTCTGCGCGACGAAGAAACCTCCAGCATCTGGCAGCAGAGCACAGGCGAAGCCATCTTCGGCCCGCTGAAGGGCCGCCATCTCAACCTGCTCCACAGCAGCGAGCTCACCTTCGGCCTCTGGCGCAAAGAGCACCCGCAGGGCGATGTCCTCAAGCCAAACGCCCGGTGGATCTCTGAGTACGACTCACGCGACTGGGAAAAAGACGTGGAGAAAACTCCCGTGATGATCGACACCAGAAAGTCCGGCATCCAGCCCCATCAGCTCATGCTCGGCGTCACCGTCGCCGGAAGCTACAAAGCGTATCCCATCAGCTCGGTCCTCGCCGCCAGACTCATGCAGGATCAGATCGCCGGCACACCTGTTCTTCTCGTCGTTGCTCCTGATGGCGCCTCCATCCGCGTATTCAATCCCGCCGAGCTCACCTTTGCACGCGGCGAGGGCAACACACTCATGCAGGATGCACAGACCGGCAGCGCCTGGAACTTCCAGGGCTGTGCCGTCGAAGGAAAACTTGCCGGCCGCTGCCTCAGCGAGATCGATGCCAACAAAACCTACTGGTTCGACTGGATGAACCACCATCCGCAGACCGCGATCTACAAAGGGTGATCTAAAACAACCCACCCTGCTTCGATCCCATCATCTGCTCGATATAGCGTTTCGAGTCAAACTTCCTTCCCGTCGAAGCCCCCGACATATACCGGATCTTTCCGAACACCGGCCGTTCTCCCCACGCACGATCGAACTTCCCCACAATCGCCCACGCCACTCCCGCATACCCATTCGGATCGCGCCCATCCAGAAAGTACTTGTCATTCAGGTGAACCGCGTACTTCACCGCCGTCTTCACATCGGGAGTCCACTCCAGCATCTTCTTCGCCCAGTACATCCGCATCACGTTGTGCATCCACCCAAACCGCAGCATCTGCGTCTGTGCCGCATTCCAAAGCTCGTCATGCGTCTTCGCATGCTCCAGCTCGCGGAGTTCATACACGTGCTCCCGCTCATCCTTCGCATGCTCCGCGATCGTCTTTTTCGCCCAGGCTTCAGCACACTCCCACGAGTCGTAGCGGTCATTGTTGTGGATGACAAAGTTCACCGCCAGCTCGCGCCACACGATCAACTCGTTGAAGTAAGCATCCCGCGCGGCCGTTAGCTTCGGACGCTCTTTCGCCGCCTTCTCCACCGCCAGCGCAATCGTCAACGGCCCGATGTGCCCGAAGTGCAGATACGGCGAAAGGCACGAGCTCCCATCCACCTCCGGACGGTTTCGCTGCGTGTCATACTCCTCCAGCATCGAAGCCACAAAATGCTTCAGCCGCTTCAGCGCAGCGCGTGTGCCGCCCTTCCACGCCTCCACCGGCGCAACGCTGCGATCCAGATCCTTCCATCCGCGAGTAATGTCCTCGCGCACATCTTCCGCATAAAACCCCCGGGGCCGCTTCCACTCCTTCTCTACCTTCACGTTCTCATGCGCATGCAGAAACTCCGGCAGCAGCCGGTATAACCGGGGACGAATCGTATAGGCCCCATACTGCGCGCCCTCAATCAGCTTCGACGGCACCACCACATCCGCATCCACCGTCCAGAACGGAACCTTCAGCTCACTCGCCAGCCTCTTCCTCCAGCGCTCCGGCTCCCGCGTCGGATTCTCATCCCCCACCACCATCGCCGCACCCACGTCCGCGAACATCCGCTCGTGCGACTCATGAGGAGCGCGACGCATGACGAACGCAATATTCCGCTTCGCCAGGTCCTCTTCAATATCCGCCAGCCCCTCATTCAAAAATCGGTAGTGCCGAAGATTCGCATGGGGGAAGTTCGAGATCGCCGCAAAGTAAACCACCAGCGGAAGTCCAAGCGCATTCGCCACCTTCGCCGCAACATCCACGGCATGGTTATCGACTCCGCGCTGGGCCCTCTGCATCCAGTACACAACGCACCTGCCATCGCGAGCAGGAGCCCCGCCCCGCCGCACCGTCACCCGCGCATTCTTCGCAATCTCTGCCAGTTCCTCTGGCATCTCCTCGTCACGCCGAACCATCGTCAATCACCACTCTCTACGTTACCGATCGACACGTCCACACGCCCGTTATTTGACAAACTGAACTAAACCGTTCAGTATTGTTAATCGAGGACAACAGCCCCATGATCCAGGTCCGCAACCTCGTCAAAACCTTCGGCGACTTCACTGCCGTCAAGGACATCTCCTTCGACGTCGCCCAGGGCGAAATCTTCGCCTTCCTCGGCCCGAACGGCGCAGGCAAGACCACCACCATCAAGATGCTCACCACGCTCCTCCGCCCCACCAGCGGAGCCATCGAGCTCGACGGACTCAACCCCGCCACGCATTCAAAGGAAGCCCGTAAACGTTTCGGCATCGTCTTCCAGGACCCATCCCTCGACGGCGAGCAGACCGCCTGGGAGAACATGGACCTCCACGGCGTCCTCTATCACGTTCCCCGCAAGCTCCGCGCCGAGCGCACCGAGCACCTCCTTAAGCTCTTCGAGCTCTGGGAACGCAAGGACGCCTACGTCAAAACCTTCTCCGGAGGCATGAAGCGCCGCCTCGAGATCGCCCGTGGCTTCCTCCACACGCCAAAGATCCTCTTCCTCGACGAGCCAACCCTCGGCCTCGACCCGCAGAGCCGCAACCAGCTCTGGACGCACGTCAAGCGTCTCAACGAGACCGAGAAGACCACCGTCTTCCTCACCACCCACTACATGGACGAGGCCGATCGCGTCGCCCATCGCATCGCCATCATGGACCACGGCGCCATCATCGCGCAGGGCACCTCCGACGAGCTCAGGCAACAGACCGGCACCGACAATCTCGAAGGCGCTTTCCTTGCGCTCACCGGCTCCTCGCTCCGCGACGAAGGCGCCGACGCAAAAGCTCAACTCCGCAACTTCGCGCAGATGTGGAAACGATGAACGACCTGCCGTTTACATTCATTGCCACAAATATTCATAGAAAGACGAGGACAAACTAATGGGCGCAATCTACATCCTCTGGCTCCGCGAGCTCAAACGCTACGTCCGCTCCCGCGTTCAGATCGTCGTCTCGCTCGGCCAACCCTGCCTTTATCTTCTCGCGCTGGGCTTCGGCCTCGGCCCCGTCTTCCAGAAGGCTGGCCAGGGAAGCTACATTCAGTTCGTCGCTCCCGGCATCATCGGCATGACCGTCCTCTTCAGCTCCATCTTCTCCGGCATGGCCATGCTCTGGGACCGCCAGTTCGGCTTCCTCAAGGAAACCCTCGTCGCTCCCGTCTCCCGCATGCAGATCATGATCGGCCGCACCCTCGGCGGAGCCACGGTCGCCTCCTGCCAGGGGACGCTCATCCTCCTCATCTGCCTCATCGCCGGATTCCGCCCGCACACCTGGCTCGCCATCCCTGAGGCCTTTCTCTTCGTCATCCTCATCGCCACCGTCTTCGCCGCGCTTGGAACCGCCCTTGGATCCGTCCTGAAAGATATGCAGGGCTTCCAGGTCGTCATGAACTTCCTCGTCATGCCCATGTTCTTCCTCTCCGGAGCCCTCTTTCCTCTCGCCAATCTCGGCGTGGTCATGACCTTCCTCACCCGCATCGACCCGCTCACCTACGGCATCGATGGCCTGCGCGGAGTCCTTATCAATAACTGGCACTTCAACCCTGTGATCAACATCTCCGTACTCGCTCTCATCGCAGTGGCGTTTCTCGCGCTCGGAGCAAGGCTCTTCTCGAAGATCGAAGTCTGACCATGGCAAGAACCCGCAGCGTCCAGGCTCACACAAAGGTTATCGATGCCGCCCTCTCCCTCTTCGCCGAGCGCGGCATCGACGCCACCAGCATGGACGCCATCGCCGAGACCTCCGGCGTCAGCAAAGCCACCATCTACAAGCACTGGCCCGACAAGGACGCTCTCGCCATGGAGGTCATGGCCCACATCCACGGCCTCGACGCCGAACCTCCCTCCTTCGACACCGGAGACTACCGCCGCGACCTCATCTCCCTCCTCGCCTACCAGCCCGGCATCGACCACGCGCTCAAAGAAAAAATGTGGCCCCACCTCATGGCCTACAGCGCCCGCAACCCGGCCTTTGGAAACGCCTGGCGCACGCGCGTCTCCGACCCTGCCCGCCAGCGCCTCATCGCCATCATCAGGCGCGGCCAGCACGAGGGCATCATCCGGAAATCCCTCGATCACGAAGTCGGGGTAGCCCTTCTCCTCGGACCCTTCATCTACTCCCACGTCTTCAGCCGCGCTGGCCGCAAACCTCCGAAAGACCTTGAAGTCAATGTCGCAGAAGCGTTTCTCGCCGCATTCAGAGCCAGCAGGAAGCACTCTACTTAAGGGACTGCCGCGAACGGCATCAAGACTCAGGTTACGATACTGATTGCCGCACGTTTGAGCCCCGGGTACCTCATGACAGAGTCTTCGTTTCGCCAGCTGCTGTTGCGCTTCGCCTTTGTCCCAATCGTCTCCCTCTTCGTATTCCTCGCACTCCTCGGAATCCAGCTCCGCGAGATCGCGGTACACCGCATCCGTGGAGCGCAATCCAACGCCATTCGCCTGCAGGCCTACCGTCTGCAGAAGTCCATGATCGACGAGGAGACCGGCATCCGGGGCTATCTGGCTGCCAAGGATCCCGTATTTCTCCAGCCCTACCGCGAAGCCTCCAATCGTGTCAGCGATGAGCTTCTCCAGCTTCAGTCGTTGTCTTCTTCCGATTCTTGGCTTGCGCCCAGGATCGCCGCAATCACCGAAAGCTTCAATCGTCTCGACAAAACAAATCAGAGGCTGCTCGATAGCAACGTAAGCAACGATGCCATCGACCCTCTCCTGCGGCAGCAAAGACAGGCGATGGATACTCTCCGCGTCGAATTCGATGACGTCATTACTCACGAGGACCAGATCTTCGAATCGGAGCGGCAACAGATCACAACGATTCTCGACCGGCTCCCCATCTTAGGCTTCGGAGGCGGAGCCTTCGTTGCCGCGCTCCTCATCTGGCACGGCATCTTCCTCTTCCGCGAGATAACCAGCGCCTTTCGCACCCAGCTCAACCAGGCCGAGTTGCGCCGGGATTCTCTTCACGCGACCCTGCACAGCATCGGCGATGCCGTCCTCGTCACCGACAGCCACGGCATCATCACGATGATCAACCCCACCGCCGAGCAGCTCACAGGCTGGCCATCCACCGAGGCTGTCGGCCGCCCTTTGCCTGAAATCTTCAGCATCGTCCACGAATACACGCGCAACCCGATCGAAAGCCCCTTCGACAAGGTAAAGCGCCTCAACGCAGCCGTTACTCTCGAAAATCACACCACTCTCATCCGCAAAGACAAATCAGAGGTCCCCATCGACGACAGCGGAGCTCCTATCTATAACCGCGATGGCTCTCTCTCCGGTGTCATCCTCGTATTCCGCAGCGTGGCCGAGCGGCGTAAAACCGCGAATCTCCTGCGCCAGAACCAGGAGCGCCTCAACTCCGTCTACAACACCAGCCTCGAATACATCGGCATCCTCAACCCCGAAGGCGTCATCCTCGACTGCAATCGAGCCTCTCTCGAATTCGCCGGAAACACCCGCGAAGATGTTATCGGAAAATTCTTCTGGGACACTCCCTGGTTCACGAACACCCCTGGCATGCCGGACTTCATCCGTACCGCCGTCCAGCGTGCAGCCGCCGGAAGCGAATCCAGAACGGAGACGGCCCTTGTCCGTCCCAACGGCGAAACAATGCACTTCGACTTTTCTCTCACCCCCGTTTTCGACTCCGATGGACACGTCATCTATCTCGTTCCCGAAGGTCGTGACATCAGCAATCTCAAGCAGGCGCAAAATGCCCTCGTCCAGAGCGAAAAACTGGCGGCCGTCGGCCGTCTCGCCAGCTCCATCGCGCATGAGATCAACAACCCGCTCGAGGCCGTCACCAACCTTCTCTATCTCGCCCGATACCACAACCAATCGCCCGAGACAGACAGCTATCTGAAGATGGCCGACCAGGAACTCCGTCGCGTCTCCGTCATCGCCAACCAGACCCTCCGTTTTCACAAGCAGGCCACCAGACCTCAGCCAGTCAGTGCGATCGATCTCTTCTCCACGGTCCTCAGCATCTACGAAGGCAGGCTTCGCAACTCCAATATCGCCGTCGAGGTAGACCATCGCGCGGAGCGGCCAATCGTCTGTTTTGAAGGCGACGTCAGGCAGGTCCTCAACAACCTCGTCGGAAACGCCATCGACGCGATGAACCAGGGAGGCGGGCGTCTCCTCGTCCGCAGCCACGCATCCACGCATTGGCCGACCGGACGCAAGGGGGTCGTCTTCACCGTCGCCGACAACGGCTGCGGAATCAGCTCAGAAGACCTCCGTCGCATCTTCGAGCCCTTCTTCACGACCAAGGGCATCGGGGGCACCGGTCTCGGCCTGTGGGTCAGCAAAGAAGTCGTCACTCGTCACAGAGGCACCCTCGCAGTTCGAAGCAGCCGCAACTCCAGCCATTCCGGCACCGTCTTCCGCTTCTTCCTTCCATTCGCCTGACGTCGACACCAAACCTGGTACCCCTGACTGACTGGGTGCCCCCTATCTGGCCGTCTCATCGCCGGATATATGTTTTGCAGGATGTTCAGGAAGTTACAGGCACCCACCGTCGAACAATCCGCGTCCTACTCCGGATATGGCGAAGGAGGACACCGCTCTCCCGGTAAGCAGCTCCACTCCTCCGGACTTCCTTCCCGAGGCTCTCGAATGCTATCGCGGTGTCCTCCAATGCCTCAACGAGGCTCGCATCCCCTTCGCCGTCGCAGGAGCATTCGCCTTCCGCCGCCACACCGGCATCTGGAGAACAACCAAGGATCTCGACCTCTTCCTCGAGCCCAGATTCGTCCCTCCCGCGCTCGAGCGTCTTCAGCAAATTGGCTTCGAAACCGAGATTGAAGACTCCGTCTGGCTTGCCAAGGCACTCCGCGGCGAACACTTCGTCGACCTCATCACCGGCCTCGGCAACGCCGTCCTCATCGTCGATTCACCATGGATCGACCGTGCGCTCCCGCACAGGATCTTTGATGTCCCTTGCCGCGTCCTCGCCGCCGAAGAAGCAATTGCCTCAAAAATCTTCATCTCCCGCCGCGAGCGCTTCGATGGAGCCGACGTCGCCCATCTCATCCGCGCCTGCGGCAGCCGTCTCGACTGGGACCGCCTCCAACGCCTCATTGAACCCCACTGGCAGATGCTCCTCTGGAGCCTCGTCTTCTTCGCCTACATCTATCCCGCTCACACCCGCATCGTCCCGCAAACCCTCTGGGACGATCTCACCCTTCGCCTTCACAATCACACATTGCATCCCAACCCGGACGAGCCCTTCCGCGGAACCCTCATCGACCCCCTGATGTTTGCCATCGATGTCGATGACTGGGGCGAGCGCGATCTCTACCGCGAATACCGTGCAAGTCATCCCTTCCCGCTCCATGCCGCGATCTCGCCTGAACATTCCCCGGCAAAAGAGCCCGAATCAAATACCCGGAGTAAGGAATGAGACTGGCCGCCGTCGCCGACGTACACTTCAAGCCCGCCGACCGCGAACAGAACGTCCGCCACTTCCTCGCCGTCAACGAACTCGCCGACGTGCTCGTCATCGCCGGCGACCTCACCGACCACGGCATGCCCGACGAGATGCGGAGCGCGCTCGCCATCCTTGAACACATCCGCGTTCCCGTCGTCGCCGTCCTCGGCAACCACGACTACGAGAGCGACCACCAGGACGAGCTAGCCGGCATGCTCCGCGTCGCCGGAATCCATCTCCTCGATGGCCAGGGCTTTGAGCACAACGGCGTCGGCTTCGCCGGAACCAAGGGCTTCTGCGGCGGCTTTTATCCCCACGAACTCATGCCCTTTGGCGAACGGAATATCAAGTCCTTCGTCGAAATCGCCGAGCGCGAAGCCACAAAGCTCAACTTCGGCCTGGCCCAGCTTCGCACAACCATCAAGGTCGCCATCACCCACTACGCTCCCATCCCCGACACCATCGTCGGCGAGCCCGAGCCCATCTTTCCCTTCCTCGGCGGCTCACGACTCCAGCGTGCCTTCGAACCCCACAACCCGGCTCTCGTCCTCCACGGCCACGCCCATCACGGAACCTTCGCCGCCCAAACCCAATCCGGCATTCCCGTCCGCAATGTCGCCCTCCCGGTGCTTCGGCGGAACAAAGAAGCACACCCGTTCGCGCTCTTCGACCTCTGATACCAACGAGAGTAAACTTCTGGACTTTCTGATATATTCCGCCCATGGAGTATCAACTTTTGGGCCAAACGGGATGCCCGCGTAACCAGAAAGTGCTATGACCATTGTTTAGTTGCGGCTGATATTTATGCGATGATACGTTGACTATCTCCCCAGAAAGCGGCGTACCCCCGTGTCCAGACTTGGAACTGCATCCGGAGAGTTTTGTGGCTCGAAAGTGGACGGCCTTCCAACAACGAAAGTTGTTAAGGCGGGCTTGAGCTTCAATCTCATCTGCTCGACCTGCGACGAAATCATTCGCCGGGACGTCCGGACGGAACGCGCCGCACTCTACAACATGGAACGAATCACCGAACATACCAAGATATGTATCGGCGCCAGGAAGCCCTGGTGGCAAAGACTCCTGCGGTAACAGCATTTTCAATCCAAAACCCAGCAAAACCACGGTCATTCTGAACGAAGCGTGGCGCAGTGAAGAATCCCGGCATTTCGCCACAAGCGCCACCAACCCCACGTCATCTCGACCGAAGCGGTAACAGCATTTTGAGTTGCTCGCCGAACCCACCAGGATCCTGTCAAGCCCCCGAATAACTCAACCCCAACAAACGAAACCACTTCCACGTGGCAGAGCAGTTTAGCCAATCCGCTACAATTTAAACAGAATCCCGAAAACCTGAAATCCCGTTTTTAGTGGCAGCTGGCCCATTATTTTGAAGATTTTAGCGATAAATCATTGAGATGGAGCAATTTACCTATCTAGCCAGGATCTAAGCCTCAAAGAATGAACAATTTACCCCAAAAGATAGGGGGAGGGGGGGTACCCCGGAACGGCCGGGTGCTACGCTTGGACGAATGATCTTTCAGCACCACTGGCGGAGCACGCTCGCCATGGCTTCGGCCAGCCTGCTCTGCCCCCTGCTCACAGCCTGCGCCAGCCCCGGACCGCCCCGTCCGCCATCGCTCAAACTCCCTGCAACCGTCACTGACCTTGCCGCTGAGCGCGTCGGCGACACCGTCCGCCTCCACTGGACCACCCCCTCCCGCACCACCGACGGCCTCGATCTTAAAGGTCAGCTCACCGCCGAGCTCTGTCGCGAGATTCGACCCACCCAGCCGCATCCGGTCTGCTCCTCCCTCACCCGGCTGCCCGTAAAGCCCGGCCCATCGGAGGCAGGCGATCCTCTCCCTGCCCAGCTGGCAACCGGTCCCGCGACCCTCATCGCCTACCGGATCCAGATCTTCAACTCGGCTGACCGTTCAGCCGGCGCATCGCACCCCGTCTTCGCCGCCGCAGGAGCCGCGCCAGCTCCCGTTACCAGGCTCCGCGGCACCCCAAACCGCAACGGAGCCACCATCGAGTGGCAACCCCAACCCACTCCCGGCGACTGGGTCGAGCTCGACCGCACCCTCCTCCCCGCCTTAAGCCAGACGGCCACACCCGCCGCCCCGGCCGCCGGCAAAAACCCCCTTCCTCTCGCCCCCGGCCTCCCCACCGAGGTCCGCCTCCAAACCGCCAAAGACACCCTCGACCCCGGCGGCACCCTCGACCGCACCGCCAAAAAAACCGAAACCTACACCTATCGGGCCCAGCGTGTCCGCGCCATAACCCTTGAAGGTCACGCACTTGAGCTCCGCAGCCCGGCCTCGCCAACCATCACCCTCCACATCGCCGACACCTTCCCTCCCGCCGCGCCCACCGGCCTCGACGCAGCCCCCGGCGACAAACCCGGCACCATCGACCTCTCCTGGGAGCCCGTAGCCGACACCGACCTCGCCGGCTACAACATCTACCGCCGCACCGCCGACTCCGGCTGGCAGAAGCTCACCTCCACCCCCATCTTCAACCCGGCCTACACCGACACCACAACCACCCCCGGCCAGCACTACACCTACCGCATCACCGCCCTCGACACCACCGGCAACGAGAGCCCGCCCAGCAACGACGCCGAAGAAACCGCACGCAGGTAACCGAAAAGGAACCGCCAATGCAGTACTGCAAGTACCTTGAAGCTGAAACCAGCGCCCCGCGCTACGCCAACGTAGAACTTCGCGAAGGAGCACTCTGGGCCGTCAGCCCGATGGAGCCGCCCGCCGAGGACCTCGCTGCCCGCCTTGCCCCCAAGGCAGCAGGCTTCGCCGCCGCTCCCCTCAGCAGCCTCAGCCTGCTCCCACCGGTCGCGCCGTCGAAGATCCTCTGCATCGGCCGCAACTATCGCGACCACGCCACAGAACTCGGCAACGAGGTCCCTAAAGAGCCCTTGCTCTTCCTCAAGCCGCCATCCTCACTGCTCGCCCCAAACGGCATCATCCGCATGCCCGCGCTCTCCAAACGCGTCGACTACGAAGGCGAACTCGCCATCGTCATCGGCAGGCGATGCACCAGGTTCAGCCCCGATGAGGACGCCCGCTCCTATATCCGCGGCTACACCGTCGTCAACGACGTCACCGCCCGCGACATCCAGAAGTCCGACGGCCAGTGGACGCGCGGCAAGGGCTTCGACACCTTCTGCCCCGTCGGCCCCATCGTCTCCGACGCCATCGACCCCGTAAGCGGCAAGCCGGTCACCGTTACCACCCGCCTCAACGGAGAGGTGAAGCAGCACGGCTCCACAGCCGACCTCATCTTCCCCATCCCATTCCTGCTGCAGTACATCTCCGCCGCCATCACCCTCGAACCCGGCGACATCATCCCCACCGGAACCCCTGCCGGCGTAGGCCCCGTCCAGCCCGGCGACACTGTGGAAGTCGAGATCGATGGTCTTGGAATCCTGAAAAACACATTTACAGCCGAGTAACGCTGCCCGAGTCCAATAAAAACGTAACCTCATCGGACTTGATAAACTCTTATCTGTAGCGAAGGAGCATAAAAATGGCATCTCTTCTCGACCAGCTTCGTGGCATGACCACCGTGGTCTCTGACACCGGCGACATTAACTCCATCAAGCAGTTCAAGCCGACGGACTCCACCACCAATCCGTCGCTCATCCAGGCTGCCGCCGCCATGCCGGAGTATCAATCCATCGTCGACGATACCCTCAGGAAAGCTCGTGAGGCCGCAGGCCCGAACGCATCCGAAAAGCAGATCGCGACCACAGCATTCAAGTCTCTCGCCGTAGCCTTCGGCCTCAAGATCCTCGAAATTATCCCCGGCCGCGTCTCCACCGAGGTCGATGCGCGCCTCTCCTACGACACCGAGGGCTCCATCGCGACCGCCCACGAAATTATCGCGCAGTACGAGGCCGCCGGAGTCTCCCGCGAGCGCATCCTCATCAAGCTTGCCTCGACCTGGGAAGGTATCCGTGCCGCCGAGGTCCTCGAGAAAGAGGGCATCCACTGCAACATGACCCTCCTCTTCGGCCTTCACCAGGCAATCGCATCCGCCGAAGCCAAGGTCACCCTCATCTCGCCCTTCGTCGGACGCATCCTCGACTGGTACAAGAAGGACACCGGCAAGGACTACACCGGAGCCGACGACCCCGGCGTCCAGTCCGTCACCCGGATTTACGACTACTACAAGCACTTCGGTTACAAGACCGTCGTGATGGGTGCCAGCTTCCGCAACACCGGCGAGATCATTGAGCTCGCTGGCTGCGATCTGCTTACCATCTCCCCGAAGCTGCTCGGCGAACTCCAGGCCACCGAAGGAACCCTCGTCCGCAAGCTCGATCCGGAGAAGGCGAAGTCGATGCAGATCGAGAAGATCACCATCGACAAGGCCACCTTCGACAAGATGCACGCCGCCGATCGCATGGCCCACGACAAGCTGAAGGAAGGCATCGAAGGCTTCTCCAAGGCCCTCGAAGAGCTCGAAGCCTCGCTCACTAAGCGTCTCGCCGAGATCAGCGAGCCGGCAGCAGCCCCGGTAGCAGCCCGGTAGCCCAATCATCTCCGATTCAAACAAAAAAAGGACCGCGCTGAAGCGTGGTCCTTTTCATATTGCTTCGTCGTCGGGACAATCAGCCTCGCCCTGTTTACTCTGTTGGCCATGTTTGTATTGTGAAAAGAATCTGCGCTTCGCCATCTTTTTTTGCGTATAACGTATCTGGAAGCCGGCAGGCTTGTTTGATCCCAATCGAGTTTCCAGCAGGAATCCATGACCGCTTCCAATCCGCAGACTGCGCCCTTCCTGCATCTTCCCGAATTGGATGGCGTTCGCGGCATCGCGGCTCTCCTGGTCTTCTTTCATCACCTGTGCTCCGCAAGCCTGCCTGCAGGCAACTGGGGTCCTGGTGTGCAGTGGCTGCGTAATCTTTTCGAGCGGGGATCGGTTGGGGTCGACATCTTCTTTGTTCTCTCGGGATTTCTCATTACATCGCTGCTCATCCGCGATCGCGAAAACCCAGCCTTCTATCGCGACTTCTACTGGAAGCGAGCCTTACGCATCCTCCCGCTCTATGTTGTCTGTCTGATCGGCGTATTGCTCCTGATCCCGCACTCCCGCGCCTACGTTCTTCTTTCTGCGTTATTCATCGTCAACTTCGCGAACGTTCTGCACGTTGGGACTGTCGGCCCCTTCTGGTCTCTCGCCATCGAGGAGCAGTTTTATCTCATTTGGCCCACCGTAGTACGGCGGCGGAATATCTCACGACTTCGGAATTGGTCGCTCGCAATCATCGCCGTGGTCGTTCTGTTGCGTGGCGTAGCCGCGGTCCACGGGCACTATAACTACTACCTCACTCCGCTGCGTGCCGATGGACTCGCCGCCGGGGCCTTTCTGGCTGCGCAATTTGAGCACAGCAGGCGCAAAAACCTGAAGGCGACAGTTCATGCCCCGTGGCTGATCTCGATCTTGATCGCTGGCCTCGCCTTATCGAGAATTCCGACGCTCTTCCCGGTTCACTCTCTGGCAGTGGCTGCATTCTTCAATCAATCAGCGGTTACCCTGCTGTGCGCGGGAGTTGTTGGCCTCGTCATCGCATATACCGGAAGCAGGTACCTGCAGATCCTGCGATCGCCGGCGCTGACCTTCTTCGGTCTCATCAGCTACGCGTTCTACATGATTCACCTGTACGTCCTGATGGCCTACGACAAATTCTTTCCGCTCGCCATAGGAGATTCACGAGCCTACGCAGTTCGTCTTGGTGTCGTCTTGGCCATGACGATCGCAGCGAGCCTTCTTTCACGTTACCTTATCGAACTTCCAGCGCTCTCCCTCCGCAAGCGCGTGCTGAAACAGCCGGCACCTGAGGCGGAAACGCAGATGCCGTTATCCGCCGCACCACGACGTATCTCAGAATACCGAGATCGGTGAACCAACAGCCACCCGTTAAAATCAGCATCCTTCGCTGCACGCGTACGCGCGGTCTTTCCATCAAATGTCTGTCAATATCTCCACCTCAAAGAGGAAGAGGTTTCCCTCCCTTCGGAGGCCGCTCGTGCGCCCCTTTGACCGAGTGGGCTGTTGCAACCAGAGCATGCGTCGCCTGCTGGCCCTTCATTGTTGAGTTTCCCTTTGGCACAAGCATCACGTAAGGAACGACCTCGTCTGAAAACTGCGCTCTCAATGCGGGCGAAGCGAATGGAGGAGCATGATCTCCCACAATCACAAACACCGTAGGACGTTCCGTCTCTCTCAGCGCTAACTCGGCAACTGAGCGGTGTACGTTGAACTCCAGTTGATACCATGAGCACAGAGCGTCACTCTCCGCAACTGCCGGAATCTCGGAGCACGAGGGAGGAGCCTTCGACTTGATTCGGGACCGGCACAGGCAAATGAGAGTTCAGTGTGACCCAGTAAATGAACTGTGGAGAGTCCAGTACTGCCTTTGCAATCGATTCCCGATCCACGACGAGATGGCCACATCGCAAATCGCCGGGAAATGGACCGAAGACAAGCGGGAAGTCCCTGCGGCTGGAACTGATCCCGAAACATAATCTCTTCAAATCCGATTCTCGGGTACCATGTGCCCCGCTCAAACATCCTGGCATTGAATCCATGCACTCCCATTGTGTGGTATCCCATCGCGTTCAGCCTTGCCGGCAGGCAGGTCTTCAACAGCGACGCGGAAGCCGATAGCAGTCCGAACCCTATCGCGCTGCCACACAGCTCACGGGCCTCCCCGTCTACCGTCGGACCATAGAAAGGAACGACACCTTGACTCAGCGTATATCGCTCCGGCAAGCCGCGGGCCGAATACGGACGAAGCAATGATTCATTCAACCCGGACGTCAGAGGCTTCCCCCATGATTCAACCAGAATCAGAACCAGATTCGGCTGCACCGAAGATATTCCCGGAAAGCTGGAATTTAGGCTTACCATCTTCATCGACGCTGCCGGTATCGAAGAGTCGGTACCGATCGTCGTCAGGTGTTCGATTGTGCGTTGCTGTTTCGCCGCGTGAGTAAAAATATCGAACCGGGGATCGAGTCAGGCGGATGCCCCCTAATTGGCGGTCCGGATTAAGCACAGCGACGTGACCGGTTCCCACGTCGATTGCAGTGCAGATACCAATAAAGATCAGAAGTGCGGAAACAATGACTCTGCATTCCTGCCTGGCCATCGGGACGATGGAGATGGACCACCCCGCAAAACAGACGAGAACAATACCAGTCAGCAGCAACAATCCATCACCGATTCGTGAAGGAGCAACGGCGCCCAGGCTGCTGCGGCTATAAAACAGCTCTGACGCGCTGAGCAGGTATGTAAAGCCTATGCCGCCCAGTATGTCTGCCAAGATCGCGCCTGACAAAAGGGCTACAGTGATCCAGCGGCGGACAAAGAGCGACAGAATGCCAATGATGGCAAACTCAATATTGAACCACCCTTTGACAACAAGTCCGAAACAATGACTCGCGATCCAGAAAGGAACGTTGGCAGCAACTGCATAGAAAAAGACTGCAGCAATAGATCGACTTCTCAAGTTCAGCAATGGGATCGAACTCCAGAAATTGATTCTCTGGGTTCAATCCCGATCGCGAACAGATGTTTTTGAACTCGCGAAAAAATTCCAAGTTCCAAAATGGAACTCGAACCATGTCCTCTTTATCTCACCCTCATTCCTCTCGAATCACCGCCAGAGGACTGATCTGCGTAGCGCGAAACGCTGGCACTAAGCTCGCCACGAACGACACCGCCACGAGCAGCACAGTCACCACCAGGAAGGTCAGCATGTCTCGCGAGCTCACACCGTACACCATGCTCGCCACCACTCGCCCCATCGCGAACGCTGTCACCAGGCCGGCGACGATCCCGATCGCCGTCGGCTTCATGCTTCGCGCAAGCACGACCTGCAGCACATCGCTCTTCGTCGCTCCGAAGGCCATCCGAAGGCCCAGCTCTTTCATCCCACGCCGCACCGAGTAAGCCAGCACGCTGTAGATCCCCACTGCGCACAGCACCAGCGCGAGCAGGCCAAAGATCCCCAGCAACTCCATGTTGAAGCTCTGCTGCGTCAGCGTCTCCCCGACGAACTCTTCCAGCGTCAGCACATTGTCCACCGGAACATCTTTGTTGATCTCCTGTACCGCATCAGTAATCGCCGGAGCCAGCATGCGCGGAGGCACCGTCGTCCGCACCGCAAGAAACAGCGGCCGCGAAAAGAACTGCCCCGAAGGTGCTCCTTCAATCTGCGCCAGCGGCCAGTACAGCGTCGCAATCCCCGCGGAGCTGTCCAGGCCCAGCTGCTTCACATCGCCAACCACGCCGACGATCTCGCGCTCCTTGTCCGGATAAAACGACAGCTTCACGTGATGCCCGATCGGACTGCTGTTCGGCCAGAACTGCTTCGCCATCGACTGGCTGATCACCACCACCGGAGCCGAATCCGCGCGATCGTCGTCGCTGATGTCCCTGCCCTCGATCACCGGAATATGCATTGACTTGAAATAGCCCGCAGTCGCGACGCGCACCGAAACCTCCGGTTGCTCCGACAGCGCCACCGCGGGATGCCCTTCGATTGCTACCGGCTGATTAGAGCCGCCGGTTAGAGGCAGATTGTCGACACCTCCCGCCGACTGCACACCCGGCAGCGAACGCACACGCGCGAGCGCCTGATCGAAGAACTGCGCCTCCTGCGTCGCCGTCGAAAACTGCTTCTTGTTCACCTTCACGTTCAGCGTCAGTACGTTGTGCGCATCGAATCCCGGATCGATGTTCTGCAGCTTCCACAAGCTCCGAATCATCAGCCCGGCTCCCACCAGCAGCACCAGCGAGAGCGCCACCTCCACAACCACCAGCGCCGAGCGCGTCTTTCCGCTGCTCGTATCCGCATCCGTGCGGCCAGACCCCTGCTTCAGCGCATCGTTGATGTCTCCGCGAGTCATGCTGAACGCCGGAATCAGCCCCGAGAGAATACCCGTAACAATCGAAAGACCGAACGTAAACGCGAGCACCGTTCCGTTCAGCCCGATCTCGCCCATGCGCGGAAGTTTGTCAGCGAAAAACTTCAACAGAAGCTCAATCCCGAAGTGAGCGCCAACCAGCCCCAGCACGCCGCCAAAAACCGACAGCACCATCGTCTCTCCAAGAAGCTGCTGAATCACGCGCCGGCGCGTCGCCCCCATCGCCGAGCGGATCGCAATCTCCTTGCGCCGCGCAAAGGTCCGCGCCAGTACAAGGTTTGCCACATTCGCGCATGCAATCAGCAGCACAAACGCAACCGCCCCCAGCATCATCAGCAGCGCAGGACGAATCTCCCCTACCGTCTCTTCGCGCATCGGATGAATCACCGCGCCCCAGCCCTTATCGTCCTCTGGATACGCCTGCTCCAGCCGCTGCGAGATTGTGTTCATCTCGCTCTGCGCCTGCTCCAGCGTCACGCCTGGCTTCATACGGGCGGCCACAAGAAAATGATGTTCGCTTCGCACCGCTGCTTCCTCCGGTGTCAAAACCTGCGGAACCCACATCTGCGCAAAACCCGGCTTCGTCATTGCCGGTCCCATCACACCCACAATCGTGTACGGATCGCCATCAAGCAGAATCGTCCGCCCGACAACTCCGGTATCGGATCCATAGTGCGTCTGCCAGTACTTGTAGCTGAGAACCACTGCTTGATCGCGGCCTGATTGATTCTCCTCCGGAAGAAACGTGCGGCCATGCAGAGCATCGATTCCAAGCACTGAGAAGAAATTCGAACTCACCCGGCTCGCGGTTACCGCCTCAGGCTTGCCCGCGCCCGTCACATCAAACATCGCGCCCGAGTACAGTGCCATCTGCTCAAACACGTGGTTCTGCTTCTGCCAGTCAAGAAAGTTCGCCGCCGAAACCGAGAAGCGCGTCATTCCCGGGAAGCTCTTCTGCGGAGGCGTATGCCACACCTGCACCACGCGATCCACATCGCGAAACGGCAATGGCGACAGCAGCACCGCATGAATCACGCTGAAGATCGCCGTGTTGGCCCCAATCCCAAGCGCCATAATGATCGCCGCCAGCAACGCAAAACCAGGGCTCTTCCGCAAAAGCCGCAAGGCAAACCGAATATCCTGAACCAGGGCTGACAAGGGGATACCTCCACCACACGCCATCAAAAACGCAATTCCCGTGCCACACGCCGAAGCTCTAAGTTTCGCATTATCAGTGCACCCGCATCGGGGCTCACATCATCAGTGTCCATCTCTACGCATGGTTGTCCGCTTTCGGACAAGAAGAAAGGCCGCACCCCCCAACTGCGGCCGTCAAAGTGCGGCCCTCAAATCTCGAGCAGCCGTTTCAACCGCGTGCGGCAGCGCCGCCATACGGTGTTCCGGTCATCCCTCCGTCAACGAACAACTCCACAGCCTGCACATACGAAGAGTCATCCGAAGCCAGGAACAGGACAGCCTTCGCAATTTCTTCTGCCTCGCCCCAGCGGCCCAGCGGAATAATCTGGGACAGCTGCTTCTCAAGCCCTGTAAGCTGTTCCTGCGTGCGGGTCCCGGTACGTCCCCAGATAGGTGTCTTCGTCGCCCCGGGAGCGACCACATTCACGCGAATCCCGCGTGGTGAAAGCTCCGCCGCCAGCACACGCGCAAGCGCGCGCACACCCGCCTTCGACGCCGAATACGCCGCATACCCCGGCTGCCCCAGCGTCCCGATCACCGATCCGTTCAGAATGATCGAGGCCCCATCATTCAGATACGCCAGCGCATCCTGCACCGTGAAAAAAACCGAGGTCAGGTTCGTCTGGATCACCTGCTCAAAAAGCTGCTCGTCCGTCTTGCCCACAGGCGTCGAGCCGGGAATCCCGGCATTCGCAAACAGAACATCGATCTTCCCAAATCTCTCCGCCGCCGTCTTGAATGCCTCCTTCCGCCCAGCCGAATCCGTCACATCGGCGCGGATTCCATGCGCCTTCGGCCCAAGAAGTTTCACCGCTTCGTTCAGCGTCTCCTGGTTGCGTCCTGTGATGACGACCTCCGCGCCCTCATCGACAAAGAGCTTCGCTGTCGCCAGCCCAATCCCGCTGTTTCCGCCTGTAATAAACGCCTTCTTGCCCTGTAGCCTCATCTCGTCTCCTCTCTGGCAATTTGCCTGTAATCCCGCAGCCCGAATTTGGATGGTTCACCGGGACAGTTCTTTCTCAAAGAAGCCAGCCATAATCCCATAGGTCTCCTTCGTCTCAGGCAGGCTCACGTCGTTCCAGAAGGCATGCGCCAGGCCCTCAAACACTACCAGTTGCGCATCGTCGCCGGCTCGCAGAAACGCACGATGCAGAATCGTTGTGCCGCTCAACAAAAGATCGCGTCCGCTGGTGATAAACAGCGCGGGCGGCATCCCATGCAGGTCAGCATAGACCGGAGACAGCACCGGGTCCTTTGGATTCATGGAAGGACCGTAATAAGAAAGGTCGTGCGGCTTGCCGTCAGGTATATCGACTGTTCCAGTGAGACCGCGAAGGCTGTACATCGCCTGCGAATCGTCGCTCTGGCTGAGGTCCCCCAGACCGGAGAAGATGCCCAGGGCCCCCGGCAGCGGCAACCCAAGCTGTTTCAACTTCACCGCCACCTCAGCCGTAAGAATTGCTCCGGCTGATGTGCCGTACAGGGCAATCCGCGAAGGCTTGTACGTCTTCAGCAGCTCCTTGTACACCGCAACCGTGTCGTCCAGTGCCGCCGGGAACGGATGTTCCGGAGCCAGCCGATAGAGCACCGCGACGACCCGCGTATGCAGCATGTTCGCCATCGGTATGCTCTCCGTCAGCGACCCCGAGTCGGAGTTGAACCCTCCGCCATGCACATTGATCAGCACGCGATCCGGGTGCTGCGGCGTTGCATCAAGCGGCGTAACATCGCGCACCGGAACCCCGGCAATCGTCGCATCCTTAATGTTCACCGGAAACATCTTTCGCGAAGTCTCTCCCGCGCGTGCCTGCCACGCATCCGTCCCGGCGCGCCGTTGCGCCAGCGTCTGGTCGTCACCCCCGCGATCGGGCCGCCGCAAAACTGCCTTCGCCTCGGGGCTCAGCGATGGCGGTACAGGAATCACTCGCGTAATGTGCGCCCTGCCATCCGCATCCAGCGTACTCGTGTTCGCCTGGGGAACCTGTTGTTGAGCGGCCAGTGACGTTGCAAAGCTCAATAAACCAGCGGAAAGAAGAAAACCCGATGACTTCAGCATGCCGGAAAGCCTAACAGGCCTCGCGCACAAATTCTAAAGATGACTCGCTCATCGTTGTGGTGCGCGTGTAAGACTTTCATTACATGTGGATTCGTCCAGCCGAACCCGGTGATGAGATGAGCGTCGCTGATGTTCACGTTCGCTCCTGGCAGGTCGCATACAAAGGTCTGCTCCCCGAGGAGTACCTCGATGGATTGCGCCCTGAAGACCGGGCCCGGAAGTACACCTTTGGAAGCCATGATCTGTCTCAACCCTTTACGATGGTCGCGGCCGAAGCAGGTCGCATCTCCGGCTTTGCCACGATCGCCCCGGCGCGCGATCCCGATATTCCCGATTACGGTGAGCTGTACGCCCTCTATGTCGCCCCGGAGTTCTGGGGCTGTGGCATCGGCGCGGCATTGATGGCCGCAGCTCGCGCTCGTCTCCATGAACGAGGATTCCGGAATGCCGCGCTATGGGTCATGGCCAACAACACTCGCGCCGAGCGCTTCTACACAATCGATCAGTGGAAACCCGATGGCCTTCGCCGGACAGACACCGTGTGGGGTGTGGTGGTCGACGAGATCCGTTACCAGCGCTCTCTTTAGAACTTCAACCTTTGGCTGGGAGTCTCAACGCGAAGGGTGGGAAGAATCCGTATCCCCGCCACGTTCCCGGCAACCCGAGCGCTTTTCCACAACCGCTCTTGACACCCCTGATATCCTTAAATCGAAGAGGAGATAAAGCCCGGCAGTCGCCGGGCTTTTGCATTTCCCGGAAAATGGCATGAGACGTGCGCTCCGCGATCCAGATCTAAAATGCTTATTTTGAGCCATTTGAGCGAAAAGATAGGGGAGGGGGGAGCCAGGTCTCAGGTCGGACTCAAAAGCCCGGAAGACGTCGTGCGTCGGACGCAGCGAATCGGATAAAAGAGGGAAACCCCGGCTCAATTCTCCAGCTGCGGTCGCGAACGCCGCACCCGGGCCATCAAGGCCGAAGGGCTCAGCGACCGGGGATAATGCAACAGGCTCGCGAAAAAAGCCGGAAAGGTGTCGTGCGAAAGCCGCAGCGATTCAGGCAGCACATAGAGGTTCATGACTAACTCAGAGACCAGCAGCGAAGCCGCCGCTCCGTAGAGTCCATACCTTCGAGCCAGCAGGTAGGTCAGGACGACCGTGATGGTGGTTCCCGCCAGGTACCAGGCGGCGAGTCTCTGGTGCTTATTGATGGCTGCAACCAGGGTTGAGCTCGTCGCCCACAGCGAGTAGAAGACCACCACCAGCAGCAGCACCGAGAGCAGCGGCCGGCTCGGCGGGACATGCCCTCCCGTCCAGCGGTGCAGAAACCACGGCCCGAACAACATCATCGCCCCGATCACCGCCACGGCCATCAGCAGGGCCATCTGGCAGGCCCGGCGATGCAGCGTTCGAATCAGCGGAATATCGTTCGCCCCGAACGCGCTCGACATCTCCGGCCAGAAGGTACTGTTCACCATCTGGACCATCTGCAGCGCGACACGCGACACCGTCCGCGCCGTCCCGAAGACGACTACAGCCGTCGGCCCCAGGGCATAGCCCACCGCCAGCAGCGTTCCCTGCAGGTTGAAGGCATTGCCGATCGGGAATGCCATAAACGCAAAGGCAGGAGCAGTCAGACGGCGGACTTCGCCAAAACTGACGTGCCCCCATCCGTAGCGGATCCAGGGAATATCCCGCTTCACCAGCACGCAGAGCACGAAGGTGCCAAGCGCATTTGCCCCGGCAAAGACGAGAGCCGTCATCCTCGCGCCCCCGCCGAGGCAAACCGGGATCAGCATCGCTCCGAAGGCTGCAAGCGAAAGAACGCTCTTGATGAAAGAGCCATAGGGATAGCGTCCCACGCAGCGGTAAGCCGACTGCAGCAAGGTTTCAAGCTGGCCGAGCAGCACCGAACAGCCAAGATAAAAAATGATCCACTTGCTGTCCGTCGGGCCCAGCTCATGCAGCTTCAGATACTCCGAAACCGGAAAGAGGTAAAGCGCGACGCCGAACAGCAACATGCACAGCGAGCAGATGATCGTTATGAGCCACCAGCAGCTCTGGAAGACTCGCAACGCGCCATCGCGGTCCCCTCGCGCCGTCATCATCGTCATCTCGTTGCCGGCGACGTTGCCGAAGCCAAGGCTGCTGACATTCAGATACGACGGCACAGCGGTCACGATCATCCACTCGCCATAGAGCGGAACACTCCAGAAATGGAGGAAGACCGGCACCTGCACCAGCTGCACAATCGTGGCCGCAAGCCGGCTGACCCAGTTCGAAATGAACCCGAGGAGCAGCCGTCGCTTGGTTGAGGTATCCATTCTTCTGTTCTGGTGCTTCTCTGAACAGGCTACCTGTTCCGAAGAAGTTGAGGTGTCACCCTTTCGCGCTATTCGCCTCGAATCAGGGCATTCAGCCGCTGGGCATACGGGCGGACCAGCTTTCTCACTCGTTGCATAGGAGTGATGGGCCGCTCGATGATGCCGCCTTCGGCGAAGACCTGCAGTTGTCTTTCGCCGCCCACGCGGCCTGCCCACGATTGGAATAACGGCGTGATCTCGCCTCTCTCTGAGGGCTGAAACTCACGGCTGGCCGAGGACAGGTAGCGAAGGAAGTTGTCCCGGCAGGCTTCGTCGATCCAGGCGAGATCCGTCAGTCCGCAACGCCGGGCGGCCAGCGGGAGAACCTCGTTGAACATGCGCTGCTCGTCGCGCACCCACATTCCAAGGCGTCGGCGAATCTTGTTGCCATCGTGCCCGGTGCGATAGCCGGCGATAATCTCGTTCTCGTAGATGAACGAGCCGAACGGAGCCAGCTGCACAAACATAGGCCAGTCGCCGTACGATTCCATGTTGAGCGGATAGCCGCCCGACGCCTGCATCACGTCTCTCTTCACGGCAAAGGCCGCGAAGCTGGCTTTTGGCCCGATCTTCTGCTCCAGCAGAGTCTCCGGTGGCAGGCAGACCTGCTTGACGCTCAGCAGATACTCCTTGCTGAGCACAGCGCCATTCTTGTCGATGTTCTCCCATCCGGCACGGACGAGCACGGCGTCGTCCCTCCGCGAGGCTCCTCGCAGAAGCGCTTTAACGAAGTTCGGATGCGCGATATCGTCGCTCGAAAAGAGCGTGACCCAGTCGCCCGTCAAGCACGACAGCGTGAACTCCCACTGCTGGCCGACGTTAGAGCCAACCGGAGGCTTTACGCCACGGACCTCGCGCGAGTATTTCGCAATGATGTCAGGCGTGTGATCGGTGCTGAAGTGGTCCGAGATGACGATCTCGTCGGGCGGATGCGTCTGGTGGAGCAGCGAAAGGATCGTCTCCTCTAGAAACTCGGCCTGATTGAAGGTTGGAATGCCAACTGAGAAGGTCAACTGCTTGCCCATCAAATTGGATTGTAACAAGTGGAGACGAACGCATGCGGATCATCACACCTCGCGCAGACGGCGATCGAGCGCAAGCCGTTCCGCCATGAGTTGAGTCACCATCCCATGGTCGCCGCGGCGATCCGCTTCCGTGATCAGCGCACGAATCTCGCGTTGCCTTCGCTCGATATGGCGGCGCTCGAGCGTATTCAATGCATTGGTCACAAGCTCAACCATCGTTTGCGATCCAGCTTCGTGATTGAGTATGAGTGCCCGGGCAAGCAGAGCCCGGGTCTCCTGGTCCGGCGCCGCGTCGATGGGATTTGCCGGTACCGGCCCATGAGCCAGCGAGTCGAGTACCGGAGCAGCAGGCAGGCCTTCATACCAGTCGTGGTGTTCCGAGAGCTTTTCCGCCGCAAGCACGCGAGCTGGATCGCTCTCTGGCAGAACCAGCGCGCGCAGAAGAATCCGCTCAGTCTCGTTCGCCGGATCGTGCGAGTGCGAGCGCACGCTTTCGACGCGTTGCGCCGCGGCCTGTTTCAACTCCTGCCGGAGAATCGCGGAATCGATACCGAGCTTCTGTGCGGCATCGGCTGCGAATTCATCACGTTGAATGCGATTCGGCATCCGGCGGATATGCGGCAGAAGGAAGTTCATGGCCTTCACCTTGGCTTCCGCAGTGCGACCCGGAAATTGTTGTCGGGCTCGGTCGATAAGATAGTCGGCATGACGCTTCGCCTCGCGCAGCGCAGCAAGATACTGCTGCACACCATGCTCGCGGACGAAGCGGTCAGGGTCCATGCCGCCTTCAAGCGCGACGACCTTCACTTCGAAGTCTTCTTCGGTCAAGAGCGCAATGGACTTCTCGGCAGCGTTTGCCCCCGCGGTGTCAGGATCAAAGTTGACCAGAACGCGTTTGGTGAACCGGCTGAGCAGGCGAATCTGCGCTTCGGTGAAGGCGGTCCCCGACGTCGCAACGACGTTGCGGATTCCCGCCATATAGACGGAGATGCAATCCATCTGCCCTTCGACGAGCAGCGCAAAGTCGTTGGTGCGAATATCCGCCTTGGCCTTGTCGAGATTGAAGAGCACCTGACCCTTGGAGTAGAGAGCCGTTTCGGGCGAGTTCAGGTACTTTGCAATATCCCGTCCTTTCTCGTCCTGCGCGTCGAGAGCGCGCGCGGTGAAGGCGATGGTTTTGCCCGCCTCGTTGGCAATCGGGAAGGTAATGCGCTTGCGAAAGCGTGCGTACATCTGGCCGTGCGAACCGTCGGCCTGCTCCTTCGCGGAGAACAGCCCGCTGGCACGCAGTACATCTTCGCTGAAGTGCTGTGCCAGCGCGTTACGCATGTGGTTAAAGTCGTCGGGAGCATAGCCGATACGGAACTTTGCAATCGTCTCCGGCGTGACGCCACGACCCGTAAGATACTCGCGCGCCCGGGCCGCCTCGGCACTCTTGAGCGCCGCCTCGAAGTATTGGGTAGCCGCCTCGTGGATGTCCACGAGCTGACGGCGCAGGCCGGCCTCGCGTGCCTCTTCAGGCGACGAGAACTCGCGTTTCGGCAGCGGAATCCCGGCCTTCTGCGCCACGACGCGCACGGCCTCAGGAAAGCTGATGTTCTCCATCTTCATCACGAAAGTGAAAACATCGCCTTTCTCGTGGCAACCGAAGCAGTAGAAGTAACCGTGCGCTGCATTGACGGAGAACGACCCGGTCTTCTCCTTATGAAAGGGGCAGAGGCCGGTATGATTCTGCGCACCGGTCTTGCGCAGCTTCACGTATTCGCCGATGATGCGCACGATATCGGCCTGCTGCTTGACGAGTTGGGAGAAGGTATCGGACACAGACGAACAGCTACAAGTTATGAGTGTAGATGAGCCTCTCCCGAGGACAGAAAAAGCAACGCGATAGAGTCAGAAAAGTTGCGCCATTTCTGCGACTTTCGTTGCAGATCGTCGAAGTGGTTTTCTCTTGCCTGTGAAAACTTCCACGCCCAAGATGGGTTTCTACGTGCGGACGTTTTTCTGGGATGGGATATCGCCAGCCCGTTCTGATTGTTCGCGATTCTGCCTCCTTTTCGGCAGCGCCCAACTTCCCGAGGTAAGGAAATGAGATCACTCGCAGTTATTCGTAAATCCCTCCCAAGAGCCCTTATGGTTGCAGTTGCCGTGATGGCCCTGGCCGCACTTCCAGGCGCGTCGTTCGCGTCGGTGAGCGTTGCTATCAACATCACGGCAGGAACGCCTCCCCCGGTATTGCCGGTCTATGCACAACCGCTTTGCCCCGGTCCCGGCTACATCTGGACTCCCGGCTACTGGGCCTACAGCCCTGATGGTTACTATTGGGTCCCCGGCGTATGGGTCGTGGCTCCCGCCCCCGGCATGCTGTGGACACCTCCTTACTGGGGCTGGAGTGGGGGTGCCTACCTCTTCCACGCCGGCTATTGGGGTCCGCACATCGGCTTCTATGGTGGAGTGAACTATGGTTTTGGCTACACGGGCCTGGGTTATGAGGGCGGCTACTGGCGGAATGGTGTTTTCGCTTACAACCGGACAGTAAACAACATTGATGTCGTCAAGGTAACCAACGTCTACAACAAGACCGTCATCGTGAACAACTCGAGCCGCGTAAGTTACAACGGCGGCAGCGGCGGCCTTCAGGTTCGCGCCACGGAGCGGGAGAACGCGGCGGTTCGTGAGCAGCACTATCAGCCGACTGGTAACCAGGTTGCGCACGAGCAGGCGATGCGGGCCGATCGCAATCAATGGGCTTCGGTAAATCGCGGACGTCCCCATACCATGGCAATGACTACCGTGAACGCCCCCCGCAGCGAGGTGGGGCAGCGTGAAGTGAACCAGCAGCAGCGCATTGCCAACGGCGTTCGTTCAGGCCAGATGACGCCGGGAGAGACCTCGCACGTGGAACATCAGGAGGCTCAAATTAATCAACAGGTGCATGGTGATCGCGCAGCGAACGGCGGGCATCTTACTCAGCAGGAGCGCCAGCAGGTGAATCGCGAACAGGATCACGTCAGTCATGAGATCAATCGCGATAACCATAATGAGCACGAACAGAAGCCCCACTAGAATTCGGCCCTTCGGTCTCGGTTCTCCAGCAAGGCTCAGCAGCTGTTCTGCTGAGCCTTGTTGTCTGTGCGCCTAAAATGACCTGAGTGTTCCACGCGGAACAATTCGACCGCCTTGTCGTTGTCCTGGTACGCGCACGCAATCCCAACAACATAGGGGCGGCCGCGCGAGCGATGCACGACTTCGGCTTCCCAAACTTGCGCGTGGTCAATGATTACGCAGTTCCCTTTGAGACGGCCCGTTCGGCGGTGGACGCCTCGGCGGTAGTCTCGAACGCAAGGCTATTTGGCAGCCTTGCGGAAGCGGTCTCCGACTGCACTCTCATTGTTGGCACAACCGCCGTTGGCGAGCGGGCCCTCCAGCATCCTCTCTATGCGCTTCCGGAAGCAGGTGACCAGATTAGGGCAGCGTTGTCCCGCGAGGGCGGCCGTGTCGCTCTGCTCTTTGGTTCGGAGAAGACCGGCCTCAGCAATGAGGAACTGAGCCACTGTCGCTGGCTGCTGACGATTCCGATGCAGCAGCACGAAGAGCTTCGCCATCCCTCGATGAATCTGGGGCAGGCTGTCGCCGTATGTCTCTACGAGCTGGTACGCCGCACCGGCGTTCACGAGGGCACCGGAGTCCCCGGCGCGGCAGAAGCCGGCGAGGTGGAGCGCTTTGCCGCGTTATTCACTGAGATGCTCGAAGAGACGGGTTATAAGCGGCGCCATCCGGCCAACTGCGACGACGCCCGGATCCGGCGACTTATTCTGCGGATGGGACTTTCGTCAAATGACGTTCCGGTATGGATGGGAATCGTACGGCAGGTGCTTTGGAAGGCGCGGGGCTCGCAGAGGGATGAATGAAATTGCCTCGCAGCGAGTCTTTCTTTTCACCATTTTCGTCCCAAGGGTAAGCCACACTCACGAAATATGGAAAGGTAGTCGGAGGTCGAAGTATGTCTTTTGGAAAATGTGTGCAGGCGGCGACGCTCGCTCTAATCGCATCTTGTTTTGCTGCTGCGGTTGCCCAGGAAGGAAGGCAGCTTACAACAGCTGACTACACACAGGCCGAGAAGTTCATGAACTACAACGTGAACCCCCTGATTTATCACGGGGTTGAGCATCCGACCTGGATCTCAGGTGACCGCTTCTGGTACCGCGACTACGGCCCTGACGGAACGACCTATATGCTCGTCGACGCGGCCAAGGGCACCAGGGCTCCGGCCTTCGATCAAGCCAGGCTCGCCACTGCGCTCACAGTTGCAGGACTAAAAAGCGACGCACATCATCTCAATCTCAACGACCTCGACATCAAAGACTCCATTGTCACCTTTACGGATGCAGGCAGGAAGTTTCGCTGCGACTTGAGCGGCAGCGGTTCGTGTGCGGTGATTTCGTCTTCGGGTGCCGGGCGAGGCTTCGGACGCAACCGTGCGCCGCTCGTCATGTCTCCTGACGGTACGAAGGGAGTCCTCTTACGCGCGGACAATCTCTGGATGCGGGATACGGCCACCGGCAAGGAGACGCAACTCACCACAGACGGTGTTAAGGACTATGGCTACGGTACCGACAACGCCGGCTGGCAGCGCAGCGAAAATCCGATCGTCGTCTGGTCGCCCGACTCGAAGAAAATTGCTACCTTCCAGCAGGATCAGCGCAAGACCGGCGAGATGTATCTCGTTCCGGTTACGAACGGCCATCCCCAGCTTCAGGCGTGGAAGTATCCCCTCGTTGGCGATGAAAACGTCACTATGATTGAGCGCGTCATCATCGACGTCACCGATTCGCCAAAGGTCATCCGTCTGAAAATGCGGCCCGACCAGCATCGCTCAACTCTGTGCGACGACCTTAGCTGCCGCGGCGGCGGTTGGGATGATGTGCAGTGGAGCGACGACGGAAAGCAACTCGCCTTTGTCTCCAGCTCACGCGAGCACGCGCAGGTATGGCTCCGCGTCGCCGACGCAGCCACGGGCAATGTCCGCGAGGTTTATACCGAGACGGCGCCGAAGTTCTTTGAAAGCGGCAACGGCAAGGTCAACTGGCGTTTTCTCCCCGGATCGAACGAGTTCCTCTGGTTCAGCGAACGCGACGGCTGGGGTCAGCTCTACCTCTATGACCTGAATACCGGCAAGCTGAAGAATCAGATGACCCATGGTGAAGGCAACGTAACGCAGGTACTGCTGATCGATGCCTCCGCGCGCAAGCTGTATTTCCTCGGCGTGGGTAAAGAGGCGGGTCGCGACCCCTATTTCCAGCATTACTACAGCATTGATTTCGACGGCAGCGGCATGAAACTGCTGACGCCCGAAAACGCGGATCACGCGATAACCGCTTCACCCGACGGCAAGTACTTCGTCGATGTATCCTCTACGGCGACGCAGCCGCAAGTGGCTGTGCTCCGCGACACAAGCGGCAAGCTCGTGACGGATGTCTCGAAGCAGGATGTCTCGAAGCTGCTCGCAACCGGATGGGTTCCTCCAGTCCCGATTACAGTGAAGGCGCGCGATGGTAAGACCGACCTTTACGGCTTCATGTTCAAGCCGTCGAACTTCGACGCATCGAAGAAGTATCCCATTGTGAACCACATCTACCCCGGCCCTCAGACGGGCTCCTGCGGATCCCGTAGTTTTACTGCTGCCCGTGGCGATGCCCAGTCGCTGGCCGAGCTTGGCTTCGTCGTTGTCTGCATTGACGGCATGGGGACGCCATGGCGCTCGAAAGCATTTCATGAGTTCTATTACGGGAACCTTGGCGACAATACCGTTCCCGATCAGGTTGCCGGAATGAAAGAACTTGCCGCCAGGTATCCGTGGATCGACATCGATCGCGCCGGCATGTATGGGCACTCCGGCGGAGGCAATGCAACGGCTGCCGCGATGTTCCATTATCCGGACTTCTTCAAGGTCGGCATCGCTGAGAGCGGAAACCACGATCAGCGCGATTATGAAGACGACTGGGCAGAGAAGTGGAACGGTCTGCTGACAAAGTTCCCGGATGGCACCACGAACTACGATAGCCAGGCCAATCAGTATGTAGCCAAAAATCTCAAAGGCCACCTGCTGTTAGCCCACGGCACGATGGACAATAACGTTCCGCCGAACAATACGCTGCTCGTAGTCGATGCGCTGATCAAGGCGAACAAGGACTTCGATCTGTTGATGATTCCAAACGTTGCGCACGGCTATGCCGAAGCCTCGCAATATATGGCTCGACGCCGATGGGACTACTTCGTCCGCTACCTCGCCGGCAACACACCACCGCACGAGTATCAGATGAAAGCCTACGGCGAGACCCAGTCCATTCTGCACGCACTCGGCGGTCCTATGGACGATGACCAGTAGCGGCACTTTCAAAACCGAAAAGCAACGGCCCGCGTTTCGGCGCGGGCCGCTCTGTTAAGAAGGTGAGGACACCTTGATGGGCTGCATCCGCCCGACCTGCCATCCGTTGTGTGTGTTAATCAGCGTTGCTTCAGCAGGCTGAGCGCTTGAGATCTCCGTGCGGACCTGAGGATAGGCGTTCTGCGTCTCCAAAGCCTTCGCCCATGCGGGAGCATCGTCCAGGCTGGTGTGGTAGTTCACCTGGGTTACCGCTCCCTCATCGCTCGTTGTTGGAGTTGAGCTGTCAATTGCCTGCACCTTCTTGTGGCCGTAGCAGAAGTTGCCGTATCCCGGCTGCTCCGCATCGGCAGTCCATGCGGCGCGCCCCTTATCGGAAAGGTCGTAGTTATTCACCTGTTTGCTGATCACGATCAGCTTGTTCTTCTCCGCTGTAGTGCGCACCAGCAGACCTTGATCGACGAGCGCGTCATACCGCGCGGTCTTGCTTGTGTCTGAAGTATCGGCCTGCACAGGAAACTTCACCGGCTCAGACCACAGGCATACCGGATGCGCGCTGTAATAATCATTGATGGCTTTGGCGTAGTTCGTGTTACTGTCCGTCCTTTTGCCGCAGCCTGCGAACAAAACCGCTCCGCAGCAGAGTGCGGCGACGAGCCTCGGGGAGGAAAAAGCCGTCTTCATCTGGAGTCTCCTGGGGATCTTTTCGTGGATCTTTTTCATGGATCTTTTTCGTATATCCGCCAGAAAGTGGGATGCATAGAAAAGCCCTTGCGGCTATTGGCTATATCTGGACATCACCGAACGAAAAGGTTGCCTCGCTGTCTCATCAATTCGTCAATTTAGATCTCGATCTGTTCGAGAAGATCCTCCGGATTGAAACCCCTTTCGCGCAAAGTGCGAATCGCGGACGCATCATGTCGTTTCGCCAATCGCGTGCCTTGCTCATCACGCAACAGGCGTGTATGAAAGTATTTGACCGTCGGCAGTTCGAGTGTCCGTTGCAACAGCATCTGCCGCGCAGTCGATTTCAGCAGATCGGCGCCGCGGACCACCTCCGTGACCTGCATCGCTGCATCATCAACGACGCACGCGAGTTGATAGCTCGGCAGACCATCCTTGCGCCACACCAGAAAATCACCGAAATCCTTGCTCGCGGCGAACGCCTGTTCGCCCATATTGCCATCCCTGAAGCGAATCGTCTCGCCGCCAGGCACACGGAAGCGGTAATTCATTCCCGCCTGGAGCGATTGCGGGGCTCCCTCTCCGGCAGGGCGGCATTTACCGCTGTACACCGGCTCATCATCGCTGTCTTCATGCGGCGCCTGCACCATCTGTGCAAGCTCCCGCCGGCTACAGGTGCATGGATACGCAAGTCCGGTCGCGAGCAGCCGTTCGAACGCCTCGCGATAGAGCCGGAGCCGCTGTGACTGCACCATCATCGGCGGAGTCCACTCGATGCCGAGCCAGGCAAGATCCTCAAGCATCGCGTCGACATACTCCTGCTTTGAGCGCTGCGGGTCGAGATCCTCGTTACGGACGAGAAGGATTCCCCGATGTTGTTTTGCGCGCTGGTACGCGGTCCAGAAGGTTGCGGCGTGGCCGAGATGAAGCAGGCCGGTTGGCGAAGGCGCGAGGCGGCCAATGTATTGCTGATCTCTGTTTGACCCGGCGACGGCCCTCTGCATAATCCCTTTACTCTAGCCGAGAGTACCTCACATATAGTCCACGCCATACTGCACGGGAATCTGCGTGAACGCGATGCGTGTCGGTGCGGATTCCCGTGCAGGCAACATGCTGCCAAAGTGCAGCGTCGTGTGGCCGTACTTCAGGTTGAGTTTGTCCATGGTTGCAGAGAGCTGAGTGCGATTGTCGGGATCGCCAAAGAGGTCCTGCTGATGTTCGTCCTCAGGGATGAGATCTCGCAGCGTAACACCGACGAAGAAGGGTCGACGAAACTCGTTACCATCAGGCCGTTGTTTCCAGATCTTCCGCATGATGTCGAGCAGCGTCAGGGTGTCCTGGCACTGGTGGAAGCGGGCTTCCATCCCCCAGCCGGAGTGCTTGATTCCGCTCGAGTGACGCTTGGACTTTCGTTGCTCGGCCTGCTCGCGCGTAAGTTGATACCGCAGCGTCACAGCCATCGAGCCGGTGTAGAACTTCTCCATGCGCAGGCGCATCGCGGCCTTGTGGAGCAGCTTGTTCGCCACCGCCCATGCTCCTTCGTCGCTGCGGAACTCCGGCGCCATCACGTGCGAGTGCCCGAGCGATTTCTGCACATCGTTCATCACCGTTGCGCCATCGTCGCCGGTCTCGTAGCCGCGCAGCCAGTGATACATGCGATCACCCCACACGCTGTTCCAAAGGCTGTGCATGCCATTGCGGTCGAGCGCGAGAAGCTGCTCCATCGTGGTAATGCCTTTTGCGTTCAGACGTACTTCGGTCCTCGCACCCACTCCCGGAAGATCGCGCAGCTCGAGATGTGCGATAGCTCGCGGCAACTGCGATGGAAGAAGACCAATAAGCCCGTCCGGCTTCTGCATATCGCTAGCGATCTTGGCAAGATAGCGGTTCGGTGCCATGCCGATCGAGCACCGCAGCGCTTCGCCTACGTTCTTGTAGATGGCCTGCTTGATGTCGAGCGCAATCCTGCGTGCGCGTGAAGGCTCCTGCTCGCGGCCAATCAGTTGGCAAACCATCTCGTCGATCGAGGGATTGTGCGCAACGGGACACACCAACTCGACCGTGTCGGAAATCGCCTTGGAGTATTTTGCGTACTCGGTGTGATCACCTGCGACGAGGATGATCTCGGGGCACTTCTTCCTGGCTTCGCCGACCTGCGTGCCCGTCTTGATGCCGAGCGCCTTGGCCTCGTAACTGGCCGCGATGCAACAGGTCGTATCGGCCATCGTGGGAACGACCGCCACAGGACGGTTGCGATACTCCGGATGAAGCTGTTGCTCGACCGAGGCAAAGAAGCTGTTCAGGTCGATGTGCAGGAACCGGAACCGGTCAGGCTGGGAAGGGTTGGGCATCGCGGCTTTGCAAGGATTATATTCGCCGTTTCTTTGCCTGGCCACATTCATTGAGGTGCATGGAACTGCAAATCTTCCCAGTTGCCTCATCCATATCTTTCGGCATACAAGAGTTTTGAATCTGCTCATGCGAGATCAATGGATCTCGAAAAGGAGGATTCATCTCTGCCGCGTCGCAGCGGGGCCGGGTTGAACGACAACGGCAATGGACTGGCTCAAACATGCTCTGCAGAACCATCCGGAACTGGCGCTCTTCCTTGCCATGGCCCTGGGGTATTACCTGGGCCGTCTCCGAATCGGTTCCTTCAAGCTGGGCCCGGTTGTCGGATGCCTTTTGGCGGGTGTTGCCGTGGGGCAATTCGAAATCGTGGTGCCGGGTATTCTCGGGAAAACCTTTTTTCTTTTGTTCCTGTTCTCCATTGGCTACAAAACAGGGCCTCAATTTTTCAAAGGCCTTGGCCGGAGCGCAATTCCGCAGATAATCCTCACCGTCTTCTTCGATGTAACGGGATTGTTGGTGGCCTATCTCGTGGCGCGTGGTTTTGGATTTGATGCTGGAACGGCAGCGGGACTTCTTTCCGGAGGGCTGCATTCGTCGCAGGCGCTCGGGACCGGAACCGATGCCATTGGAAGACTCTCTGTCGCGGAAGATGTACGTAACGCACTTACAGCAAACGTAACCGTGGCTTACGCGGTGACGTACATGGTCGCAATATTTACGGCGATCTTCGTGCTTGTCCGCATCGGCCCCTGGCTGATGAGGATTGATCTTGCCGCCGAATGCCGGAAACTGGAAAGCGAATTAGGAATGAGAAAGGAAGAACCCGGCGTTGTCTCTGCCTACAAGCAATTCGTGATGCGGGCCTACAGGATCCCGCAGAATATGCACAACAAAACCGTGGTCGAATTAGAAGACTCCTTCTTGCCCGAGCGCGTGTTCGTAGAAAGGGTGCAGAACAACAAGGAAGTTGTGGATGCCGACCCCGATCTTAAACTCCATTCGGAAGATCTCATCGTTCTCTCAGGACGCACCAGGATTCTCGCCGGATCGAATAATCCGCTTCAACCTTATGAAGTGGAAGAGCCGGCACTATTGGATATTCCTGCCATAGCAGTCGACCACACCTTGGATCGAAAGGATCTTCTGCATCGAACCCTGGCCGATATCGCTCAAACGCTGGAGCACGACGTACCTACCCGAGGAGTTTATGTCCGGAAGATAGTACGAGCGGGAGAAGAACTGCCCTTGGGGACGAACGTAGTTCTGGAACGTGGCGATGTGCTGACGCTGATTGGCGCCAAACGGCATGTCGATCGAGTGGCGGCACGACTGGGCTCCGTCCGGCGGCCTTCGAATGCAACCGACCTCCTGCCGCTTTGTCTGGCTGTTGGAATTGGCGGGCTCATCGGTTTGCCTGCTTTGCATGTCGCAGGGCTCAACATCCGGATCGGCCTTTCCATCGGAGTTTTGCTGGCTTCCTTTGTCGTCGGCTGGCTTCAGGCGGTACGGCCCATCTTCGGCGGAATACCGGAACCTGTAATCCAGTTGTTGGACTCAATTGGCCTCACCGCGTTTGTCGCTTCAATCGGTATCAATGCCGGTCCCAGCTTCGTGCACGGACTTCGATCAACCGGCCTCTTGCTCCTGATGGCAGGCATTGTCGTATGCGCAACACCCTATCTGCTCACGATCCTCGCGGGCCGTTACATCTTCCGGGTGCACCCTGGAATCTTGCTTGGCATCTGCGCTGGAAGCGGTACATCTTCTCCCGCGCTCGCAGCCGTTCAGGAAAAAGCAGAGAGCCGCGTGCCCGTCTTAGGCTATGGCATGAGCTACGCAATCAGCGCCATCCTGTATGCGCTCTGGGGATCGATCATCGTGTCCTTAGTAACGTGACTGATCGCGAAATCTTCTTGACTGGCAGAAGTACCAGTAGTGCCTGAAAACCACCGAAGTCTATACTCACCATTGGTTGACGAAGCAGGACCTGAACGAATGGACTTCGATAAATCAGTCCCTCCCCACCCGGTCCATTCTTCGGGTCCTGGATAACACACTTATCGTTGCTGATTCACACCAAGCCTTCTCAGCGACAGGAGTGGGTCAACCTGGAGGGCCCAATGCGCGCCTGCCTCTCACAGAAAGTACGGATTGCCACTGCCTTGATGCTGGCTGTGCCATTCATCGGCACTACACTCTCAGCGCAGCAAGCTACGAGTAAAACGAGAACTGAAAAAGATCTTCTCGGAGAAAAAGAGGTTCCCGCGGACGCCTACTACGGCGTACAGACCGCAAGAGCCCTCGAGAATTTTCAGCTCTCCGGCGTGGCAATCAATCATTATCCCGGCTTCATCGAAGCGTGGGCATATGTGAAGCTGGCAGCTGCCCAGGCAAACTACGACGTCGGCGCGATGAAGAAGGAGCGGCTGGACGCGATTGAAAAGGCCTGCCGGGCCGTACTCGCCGGCCAATATCACGACCAGTTCCAGGTCGATTGGTACCAGGGAGGCGCTGGCACCTCGACCAACATGAACGCAAATGAAGTCCTCGCCAATATCGCGCTCGAGTTATCCGGGCATAAAAAGGGAGAGTATCAGTTCATCGAGCCGCACGACGATCTGAATATGTCGCAGTCGACCAACGACTCCTACCCAACGGCAATCAAAGTCGCATTTATTCTCCGCAACGAAAAACTCATCGAGGAGTTGCAGCAGTTGGTGGCATCATTCCATGCCAAGGGAAACGCCTACCTCGAAATCACAAAAATGGGACGCACCGAACTTCAGGACGCCGTACCCATGACAGTAGGTCAGGAATTTCATGCCTTCGCGTCGTCGCTCGAAAATGAAATTCAATTGCTGAAGGACTCAGAGAAGCCCCTGTATACCGTCAATATGGGAGCGACAGCCATAGGCACGGGAATCAACGTTCCCAAGGGCTATTCAGAGAAATTCGCAGAACACTTGTCAAAGCTCATCAACAAACCCATCGTGCCCGCGCCCGACATGCTCTCTGCTACGTGGGACCAGCAAGGGTTCGTCATCTACTCCTCGGCCTTGAAGAGTCTCGCCATCAAGATTTCGAAGATTTCTGGCGACCTGATCCTGCTGACGTCAGGGCCGCGGGCTGGACTGTCTGAAATCGACCTGCCGGCATTGCAGCCAGGTTCCTCCATCATGCCGGGAAAGGTAAATCCGGTCGTTCCGGAAGTGACGAATCTCGTCATGTTTCGTGTGATTGGAAATGATTTTGTAGTTACCCTGGCAGCTCACAGCGGACAGCTTCAGTTGAATGCATACGAACCGATTGAAGGCCTGGCCGTGATGGAATCGCAAAGCCTGCTCACAAATACTATGAAGCTTCTCCGCACGAAGTGTATCGATGGCATCACTGTCGATGAGAAGCAGTTGGCCCACTACATGGAGACGACGGTAGGCATTGTCACCGCACTCAACCCCATCCTGGGTTACGAGAAATCGACGGAGTTGGCACAAGAGGCTTATTCGAGCGGCAAGGGCATCCTGGAGATCATCCGAGAGAAACACCTTCTCACCGAAGAGCAGATCAAAGACCTGCTCGACCCGGCCAAGCTGACCAACCTGGACAAGTCGAAATACAAATCAAATTAGTTCTGGTGAAGAGCGCTCGTAGATCGTGCGCTTCGAAAGGAATCGACATGAAGCGGCCACACAGACATTCAGCCCTCTTCTTCATCGTTATACTGATCGCCTCTTGTCAGAACGCTCCTGGCCAGGCAAAAAAGCCGAACATCATGATCCTCGCAACCGGCGGCACAATTGCCGGTGCTGGAGCCACTGGCACCCAGTCCGCCTATACCTCTGGCGCGGTAACGATCGATGCGATGTTGAATGCAGTTCCCGGAATCAAGGACCTCGCCAACATTAAAGGCGAGCAAGTCGCAAACGTCGGATCCCAGGACATCACCTTCGACATCATGCTGAAGGTAGCGAACCGCATCAATCAGTTGCTTCCCAGCAATGATGTTGATGGCATCGTCATCACTCACGGCACCGACACGATGGAAGAGACGGCATACTTTCTGAACTTAGTCGTGAAGAGCGACAAACCGGTCGTCCTTGTCGGCTCGATGAGACCATCAACCGCCGTCAGTGCGGACGGACCGCTGAACCTCTATAACGCGGTTGCTGTGGCTGGAGATCCGCGCTCCAAGGACCGCGGGGTCCTGGTCGTCATGAACGACTGGATTCACGCAGCGCACTCGCTAACCAAAACAAGTACAACTGACGTTCAAACCTTTATGTCCCCATTACGTGGTTTGGTTGGAGTTGTTGCTTACGGAAAGAGCGATTTTTACAACACCCCGAAATGGAAACACACCGCAGAGAGTGAATTCGATGTGTCCGGCGTTACCCGGCTTCCGCGCGTGGACATCATCTATGCATGCGCCGACATGTCTCCCGACCTCATCGATGCCAGTGTCAACAACGGAGCCAAAGGTATCGTTATCGCCGGCGTCGGCAATGGAAACATGAACAAAGCCTCGGTCGACGCAGCCGCGAGAGCAGTGAAGAAGGGCGTTGTTGTCGTCCGTAGCAGCCGCGTAGCCACAGGAACGGTCGGTCGTAATGTTGAATTGAACGATGACGAGCTGGGCTTTATTGCGTCAGATGAATTGAATCCGCAGAAGTCGCGTATTCTTCTGACCTTAGCCCTGATGAAGCCGCACTCCTCTGCGGAGCTTCAACAACTGTTCACAACCTACTGATCCGAACTGATTCGAAGGGTGCGGCAAAAACAACGGGCGGTCATAACGTGCTCTCCTGCTGAGGCTTGGCCGTCATTGCCATAAAGTGACCCCCATAAAGTGGCCTAATAGCCCGCTGCATCCCGTTTCCCACCTCCCGCGGCCACGTCGGGAGCGCCTCTTTCATTTCACTGGATAAAATCTCCTTCCACGCTTGACAGCCATGTACACGATTGCATAGCTTACCCGCTCAGGAACGAATCCCCCTCGGGGAATGACTGATTAAGAGCAGCTTTCCAGCCTCACAAGTGACTTCAAACGGCTCTGGTTTGAATGCAATTTTGTCAGGAGGACGTGATGCGATCTCGTGGAGTTTTTCTATCCGGTTTCATCCTTATTCTGCTTGCCGTCGTCAGCATGACGCCGGCCCCATTATCGGCTCAGCGTGCGACGGCAGTCATCAACGGCACCATCGGCGACTCGGAAGGTCGGGTGATCCCAGGCGTCGTTGTAACCCTGATCAACCAGGACACAAACATCACGAATCGCACGACAACAAACGACAGCGGAGCATTCGTATTTCTGAACGTCGATCCCGGACCTTATACGTTGACATTTTCCAAACAGGGCTTCCGGACAGTCACCGTGCCCTCGTTCACTCTCGTCGTCAATCAGATTCTCACCGAAAACGAGACGATGTCTGTTGGCGCGCAGGCGGAAACCGTCGAAGTAACTGCAGACCAGGTTGGCGTAATGCTTCAAAAGAGCAATTCCGAATTAGGAACAGTGATCCAGGCAAAAGAGATCCAGCAGTTGCCGCTGAACGGAAGAAACTTCACCTCTCTTCTCGTGCTTTCCCCTGGGGTCAACCCGGTATCGACCGCGCAAGGCTCCGGCATCAGCACGACAGACGCCGGCATCAGCGCTATTCCGGGCACATCGTTTTACAAGGTCTCGTTCTTTGGCCAGCAGAATCGCCAGACCTTCTATTTGATGGACGGCATTGTGAACACCGACGTTCGCGGAGCCATCTACGGATTTCTTCCCATCATCGACGCCATGAGCGAATTTAAGGTTCAATCGCACATTGACAGCGCAGAATATGGCGTCGTGACCGGCGGCATCGTAAACATGCTCTCCAGGTCGGGAACCAACAAGTTCCACGGCTCCGCCTGGGAGTTCGTGCGAAATAACATCTTCGACGCGCGAAACAGCTTCACCGACTTCTGCTCTGCGGGCCGCTGCGCTGCCGGAGTTCCCAATGGAACACCGGCGTCTCCCGGCCACTACACACAGAACCAGTTCGGCGGCTCAGTAGGCGGCCCCATCCTCAAGGACAGGTTCTTCTTTCAGGGAGCATACGAAGGGTGGAGGTACTCAAAACCCACCCTTACGACAACACTCGTGCCCACCTCCCAGGAGCTCGCGGGCGACTTCTCCAGCAACGCGTGGTCCTACTATCAGCACAAGTTTTCCAACCCATATTCCACGGTCTGCTCCGGCGGCAAATGCGCGGTGCAGCAATTCCAATGCGATGCAGCAGGCAATCCTCTTGCCGCCCCGAATAATATTCAGCCCGTGGGAACACCGTGCCTGAAACTTCCCTCCTCGATGCTTAACCCCACGATGGTTTCCTACCTGAAGTCGTATTATCAGGCGCCCAATTCGCCCAACACGGAACCCTCCGGTTACAACTTCATTGAGAACCGGCCGCAGGTAGACAATAGCAACTCCTACCAGGTCAGGGTCGACTTCCACATCAGTGACAAGAACTTCGGCTTTGGGCGAATCAGCCAGATGTGGGTTTATGATTCGCAACCCGTCGCGGGCACGATCTCTTCCAATGTCTCCAACTATCACGCCTATAACTTCGGCGGCGGATTCACGCATGTCTTCACATCGAACCTGCTCGTGGATGTGCGCGGCGGAGCCATGTTGAAGCCCTACGTCTTCAACCCAGTCGTCTCGAAGCTCGGATCGCAGGGAGCTACGCAAGCCGGATTTAAGAACGTGGATCAGTACGGCGGCATGTACATCAACCTGGCGAGCCCCTATGGCAATTCAGGCGGAGGCGGAAACAATCTGGGAAGCTCGGGAGACTCCCAGCGCGGCAATCCTGTCGTGAATGGCGGTGGCAGCGTCTCATGGGTTCGTGGCCGGCACACGATGAAGGCTGGCGTCGACTATCTCTATCAGAATCGTTTACAGCGAAATCTGTTTCAGCAGTACACCTTTTCCGACACGATCACGAGCAACGTTAATCAGCAGGATCCGGTGACGAAGCTGGCTACAGGCAACTCCCTGGCCTCGGCCCTTCTAGCGCTCCCTGCGACATTTACAGGACAGACTCCCGATAACGCCGAGGTCTACTTCAACCTGCAGCTCTGGTCCGGATACGTGCAGGACTCCTGGAAAGCCACCCCGAACCTCACCCTCAATCTTGGCCTGCGCTATGAATACCTTCCGGGCATACACATGTTGGATCACCGCCTGGCGAACATTCTCGATATTCCGAATCAGCAGTACATCATCTCTCAGCCCTCGGTGCCTGCCTGCACGAGTACGTTTGTGAATCCTTGCATTCCCGGAGGCATCAGTGCGGTGCCATTCAACAACAACATTGTGTTCAGAAACGAGCAGCAGTCAGGCCCGTCGATCAGCGACAACATCGGCCCGCGCTTTGGCTTCGCCTACGCCCATGGCGACAAGACGGTGATCAACGGCGGAGTCGGTATGTTCTACGACACAGTGACTGCACGCAGCCAATGGGTGCAAAACAATATCGAAGGACCAACCTGGCCATGGACAATCGGTATCTCGAACCAGCAGACCAATATTCAAACCAACGGTTTCTGGCCCGGAAGCCCGCAAAATCCGCTGACATCCATCACGAATCTTGTCGGTAATTTCCCCAATCCGGTCGTGGCCCCAAGCCCCTGGTTGACGATCGGCGGCGGATATGTGTCGCAACCGAATTACAAAGATCAGCGCGCAGTGGAGTGGAACCTGCAGGTGCAGCAGCAGCTTGCTCCCACCACGCTGTTCTCGCTGGGCTACGCCGGATCAAAGAGCACGCGGCTGAACTATACCGGATTCGCCAACGCGGCGCAGCACGCCTCGAATTCCGCAACAACCTCTGCGACTCAGGTAGACGCGCTCAAATATATGCCGTGGATGGCGCCGACCTGGCACTACTCCATAGACACGGGCTATGGAAACTACCATGGCCTGCTGGTTGGATTGCAAAAGCGATTCTCGAACTCCTTGAACTCGATCGTCTCCTACACATGGTCGAAGTCGCTCGACAACAGCAGCGGATGGTTCGAAGCCGAGAATGGCGCCGGCGGCGGCTCGGTCGTGCAGAACTTCTTCAATCCGCGCGAAGCCTACGGTATTTCGTCCTACGACATACGGCACTATCTTTCATGGAGCACTCTGTACGCGCTTCCCTTCGGAAAAGGCCAGAAGTGGCTGCAGACCGGCATAGCCTCTTACATTCTCGGCGGAGTCAAGGCCAACTACCTGTTCCAGCTTCGTTCCGGTCAGCCTTTCAATCTGAATGTTGGCGGCGACCCGGCGTTCATCTCCGGCAACAATGGAACTTTGTCCAACTACTCACGACCCAATGTGATCGGAGATCCGCGGTCCGGAGGTTGCGGCGCGACCTCTGTTGGAAAACGCGGAACAAATGGATTCTGCATGATCAATCCCGGTGCCTTCTCGGTGCCGGTAGCTTCGTTCGGCAACATGGGCAAGATGCCATTCCGGCTGCCGCCATCAAACAACCTGGACTTCTCCCTCGTGAAAGAGACGCCGGTCTGGGAGAGCCTGACGCTGGAGCTGCGTGCGGAATCGTTCAACGTCTACAACGTGGTCATCCCTGGAAATCCAGGCACGACCATCGGCAACGCCTCAGCAGGTTTGGCGACGACGCAGGCAAACAACCCAAGGGAGTTACAGTTCGGCGCAAAACTCATCTTCTAAAGGAGGAAGAGCGTCAGAGGTGTCGGGCCTCGTCGGGACAAAGCACAACACAGCATTCCTGCAGCCATTCCCGTAGCCAGTCCGCACCCGAAAGTTGTATTAGCGAATCTGCTCAGCCTCCCTAGAATTTCGGGCATGAGCCTCGGCAGATTGTTCCTCCTCCCCGTACTTCTGCTCGCAATCTCCCTTCCGGCTGTCGCCGCCACGCCCGCTGTTGGGCAGCGCGCGCCGGACTTCACTCTCACAGCCCTCGATGGCACGGCAGTTTCGCTGAATACGTTAACCGCCAGCGGACGCGTCGTGATCGTGGTTTTGCGCGGATACCCCGGTTATCAATGTCCTTTCTCGCAGCAGCAGTTCCAGAGCTACCTGCAGTCGGCAGCGCAGTTTGCTGCCCTGGGGACTCACGTGGTTTTCGTCTATCCCGGTGCCGGCAGCAAAAACCTGGCGACCGACGCTGCTGATATGGCCGGAAGCCAGCCATTGGCCGCAAACGTCCACCTCGTTCTCGACCCCGACTACAGCTTTACGAACCTTTACGGACTGCGCTGGAACGACCCGAATGAAACAGCCTATCCGTCCGTCTTTGTCATTCATTCCGACAATTCGGTCGTTTTTGAGCACGTAGGTCAGTATCACAGCGATTTCACACCCGCAACCGACACCCTTGCCGCAGTTACTGCCGACAACGGTTCCTCAAAACCCTCAGTGCCTTAGGAAAACTTCTTTTAAGGGAGGGGAGCGCAGTCGCGCTCCCCTTTTCCTTTGCCTTTCATATTTGAAATTGAGCGCGACGTCAGACCAATAAATTTGAAGACACCTATATTCTTGTCGCTGGTCCTACCGGTTCTCCTCTTGACACTCTTTGACCAGTGGAAGTCCTTTTCCATTGACATCTATTAAAGTGCGGCAATATAGTCCTTCCGCGCTTCCCTGATTGACTTTCTGAGTTTCCTGATACCCCTCGATCGGTGTTGCGCGGAATTCATCTCGAGGCCTGACCATGCTGATCAAAGTCATAAGTGGACTGTCCAATAAGAAGGTCGTAGCCAGTGTCTTCCTCCTCGCTCTCAGCCTCTGTTTCGTACCGCATCTGTTAGGCCAGGCAGCCGGTACAGCAAACGTGCAGGGAACCGTCAGCGACTCCACTGGCGCCATGATTCCAAACGCAACGGTCACACTCACAAACCGCGAAACCCACGTTCAGCGCACCGCAACCAGCGACAACGGGGGCACTTACATCTTTCCCAACGTTCCTGTGGGAACATATGACGTCAACATAACCGCATCTGGCTTTCGCACTTACATTCAGACCGGTATCGTTCTCGAGGTCGGCAGCAGCATCTCCGTGAATGCGGCCATGCAGGTCGGAACCACCGATCAGAAAATTGAAATTAAGGCCGAAGGTCTCGCGCTGCAAACAGAGGACGCGACCTTTAAGCAGACCATCGATCAGCAAACAGTCACCGAAATGCCTCTCAACGGCCGTCAGATGACCGGCCTGATCACGCTCTCCGGGGGCTCTTCCCCAGCTCCCGCGGGCGATTTCACCGGCAGCAAATACTCTTATCAGACCATCTCGGTCTCCATCGCCGGAGGCATGGGCAACACCACCATGTGGCGTCTCGATGGCGGAGACAACAACGACTACATGGCAAACGGCAACCTCCCGTTCCCCTTTCCCGATGCGGTCGGACAGTTCAGCGTCGAGGCAGCCGGGCTGAGCGCGCAGAACGGTATGCACACCGGCGGCATGGTGAACGTCGTCACCCGTTCGGGAACGAACAAATACCACGGTTCCGCCTTCGAGTTCATCCGCAACAACTACATCAATGCATCGAACTTCTTCTCCGCGACGAAGGACACGTTGCACCAGAACCAGTACGGCGGCACATTCGGCGGACCGGTCCTCCGAGACAAGCTTTTCGCATTTGCCGGCTATCAGCGCACTGATTCCAAGCAGTCCCAGGCCGCCACTCAGGCCTTTGTGCCAACAGCTGCAAATCTGGCGGGCGACTGGTCAGTCACAGATGGGCCGACGTGTACTTCGAGCGGTAAGACGGTTCAGCTCCTCGATCCTTTGACTGGCGCGAAGCTCAACGGCAACAAATATGCGAGCCCGCCAAAATACAACCAACAAGGCCTGAATCTTGTGAACTATCTTCCGAAGATCGACCCAGCGGTAGACACCAACAATTGCGGCCTTGTGAAATACGCCATCCCGCTGCAGAATTCAGACAATCAATTCGTCACCCGCGTCGACTGGACGATCAACCCGAAGAACAACATCTACGCCCGCTACTTCCTCGACGGTTATCAGCAGCCGGCCTTCTTCTATCCCACCAACATCCTCGTCACCACGCAGGCAGGACTCTCGCAGCGTGTCCAGACCTTCACCATCGGCGAAGCTTACACAATCAGCAGCCGTACCGTGAACACAGCGCATATCTCGTTACTGCGTCGGCGCAACAACCGCGGATATGCAGCCAACGACATCAACGCCGCCACCCTTGGCGTGAATCTCTACCAGGGAACCCCGAACGGCCTGCAGATGACCATCAGCACCAAGTACAACATCGGCGGTGGCACAAACTCCGTCTCGCACTTCAACGACAACACTCTCGCCTTTGACGACGATGTGACCATGCTGCGCGGCAAGCACCAGTTCGTCTTCGGTGGCCAATGGGTCCAGAACCAGCTCAACATCGCAAACAACTACGAAACGAACGGCACGTTTACCTTTGACGGCCGCTATAGCGCGAACGGACCGAACGGAGGAAGCGCAGGCGGAGACCCCAACCTCGACCTCCTGATGGGGGCCATGAGCGCATTCCAGCAGAGCAAGCAGCAGCAGAACGCTCTCCGCGGACCCATTCCCAGTCTCTACGCCCAGGACACCTACCGAGCCTCGCAAAGGCTGACTGTAACAGGCGGTCTCCGCTGGGCTCCCAATTTCATGCCAACCGATTACTTCAACCGCGGCGTTGTTTTGAACATGAGCGCATTTCTGGCCAATCAGTTCAGCACTGTTTATCCAAATGCGCCAGCAGGAGCGCTCTTCTACGGCGACCCCGGCGTCCCACGGCAGTTCACGAAAAACACGCCATGGCAGTTTTCTCCTAACTTCGGTCTGTCCTACGATCCCATCGGCGACGGAAAGACGGTCGTGCGCGGAGGTTTCTCACTGGGGTACGACCAGGTGAATTTCTTCACTGCCCAGCGAAACCAGCAGAATCCGCCCTATGCGACTGCGATCAGCCAGTTGCAGACCTCGACCTCCGGCCCGATGAGCTTCACAAGCCCGTGGTCTGTCGGCCAATTCAACACCAGTCCCTTTCCTCAGCCCCAGGTTCCAACACCTGCCCAGGCACAGTTCTTTGCGCAATCGCAGTACATCGTGATGCCTACCCAGTTCCATGCGTCTTACACGGAGTTCTGGACGGGCAGCGTGCAGCGCGACCTGGGACGCGGATGGCAGCTTCAGCTCCAGTACATCGGGAGCCACAGTGTCCACATGCCCATGGGCAACCCGCTTAGCCCTGCTACCTACATCCCGGGTGTCTGGGGAACGAATGGCACTGGCTGCGCCGGGATCGTCACAACAGGTCCGGCAGCGGTCAAAGCGGGAGCAGCGGGTACGCCGTGTTCCACAACCGCCAATCAGGCCTCACGCTACTACCTCACTCAGCAGAACCCTGCCCAGGGTAACTCCTATCTCGGCGGCGGTGGAGGCTCAGTGCTTGTCAACTACAACGCCGGGGCCAACTATAACGGCCTCATCACTACCGTCCAGCATCGACTCTCCTCCACCTTCAGCCTGCTGGCCAACTACACCTGGTCGAAGTGCCTGAACATCTACGATGCGCAGGGAGACTATGCCGGAACAGGGGTCGAAATCCCCAGCCGTCCCAGTCTCGATTACGCCCCGTGCGGCTCTGACTATCGCAACATCGAAAATGTCGTGCTGGTCACCAAGAGCAACTTCAGTGTTGAGAATCGCGCAGTCAGATTGCTCGTTAATAACTGGGAGTTTGCGCCGCTGCTGCACATCATCAGCGGAGCGCCGGTTAACGTCCCCGCAGGACAGGACAACTCCTTCACCCAGGTCGGCAATGATCGCCCGAACCTGATCCCCGGCGTACCAGTCTATCTCCACCAGTCGATACGCTCGGGCACCGGTCAGACGAACCGCGGATACCTCAACCCTGCCGCCTTTGCACAAGTCACTGCCGGATGCCCCACTCCACTCAACCCAACCACCTGCCCCGGATACGGAACCTACGGCAACATCGGAAGGAACTCGTTCCGCGGCCCAAATCTTTACCAGTTCGACGCCCAGATCTCGCGCATCTTTCCCATTTGGGAGAGCCTGGCCGCCACGCTCCGCCTGGAAGCCTTCAATGTCGTGAACCACCCGAACTTCGCCACTCCGACCAATACCTTGAGCTCCCAAACCTTCGGACAGGTCTCTGCATTGGCATCTGGACAGAACCCGAGAATCTTCCAGGGGTCCGTAAAACTGACCTTCTAACCCGCCTCTCACTCAACAAGAAGAGGAGCGCGATTCGCGCTCCTCTTCTTGTTGTATTCGTTCGAAAGAGGTTACAGTCGAGCTTGGGGTGACCTCGCACCGTTTCCTTCATTAATTCTTGATCTGGTCCTACCGCTTTAGTCTAAATAGCTCAAATACATACCGTGAACCACTCCGTTTGACAATCATTCATCCGCATCCATATAGTCCTCCCTGCGCTAAAAGACGGAATTCTCTCCGCACACAGCGCTAGATTTCTAACCATTCCGAGGCACAACGCAATGCGATTCCGAGCGCCAAGTGGACAGTCCAATTTAAAGCTCATTCTGTTAACTATTCTCACCTTATCCCTTCCCGCCAGCACGAGATTTCTCGCCGCGCAGGCCGCTGGTTCAGCCAGTGTTCAGGGCACGGTGAGCGACGCCACCGGCGCCGCAATTCCTAACGCAACAGTTACTCTTCGACAGACCGCTACCGGCGTCGCGCGTGTCACCACCAGCGACGGTCAGGGCGTCTATTCGTTACCCAACGTGCCGGTTGGACCCTACTCCCTCAATGTGGCCGCTCAGGGTTTCCAGACCTTTACCCAGACCGGCGTCCTTGAGGTCGGAAATAATGTCTCCATCGATCCTCATCTCTCGGTGGGCAGCGCAAGCGAGCACATCGAGGTCCAGGCCTCCGGTGTCGCGCTTGAGACCGAGACCAGCTCCTTCAAGCAGGTCATCGATCAGGCACGTATTACAGAGTTACCGCTAAATGGACGCCAGGCCACCCAGCTTGTCCTTGTCTCCGGCGGCGCCGTCACCGCGCCCTCCGGCGACATGGTCGGCTCCAAGAACTACTACAGCTCCACGGTTATCGCGGTCGCCGGAAGCCAGGGCAACTATAACAACTACGTCCTCGACGGCGGATATCACACCGACAACTTCACCAACGTCAACCTGCCTTATCCGTTCCCTGACGCGCTGCACGAGTTCTCCGTCGAATCCAACTCTCTGCCCGCGCGCAACGGCATTCATCCTGGATCGCTCGTCAACGTTGTGACGAACTCCGGCACCAGCCTGTGGCACGGTACGGTCTTCGACTTCGTCCGCAACAACGTCATCAACGCGACCAACTTCTTCTCCACCTCCAAGGACACCGTCAAGCGCAACCAGTTCGGCGGAACCCTCGGCGGAAAGATTATCACCGACAAGCTCTTCGTCTTCGGCGGCTATCAGGGCACTCGCGAGCATAAGGCTAGTAGCGCAACCGGCTACTGCCTGCCGACCCCGGCCATGTTGCAGGGCGATTTCAGTCACATGCCCGCCAGCGGAAACTGTGCTGCGGCCACCACCACAAACTTCAAAGACCCGGTCACCGGCGTTGTCACTCCCAGCCGCAAGATTCCTGTCTCTGAATTCAGCAAGGCCGCGATGAACCTGGTCAACTATCTCCCGCTCTCTCAGGCGGACGCCGTCGGCCGCGTCAACGTCGCGCTTCCCGGCAACAACTCCGAAGACCAGTACATTGGCCGCGTCGACTTCACCTGGAGCCAGCGCCATTCCCTCTTCGGCCGCTATTACCTCACTCAGTACTACCTGCCGGCGTACTACTCACCCACAAACATCCTGCTCACGACTCTGCCCGGTAACGACGAGCGCGTCCAGAGCTTCACCCTCGGCGACACGTTCATCTTCACCCAGCACCTCGTCAACACCTTCCACGGCACCTACTCCCGCCGCCGCGATAAACGCGGACCAACAGCCGGTGGCATCAACGCCACCACCATCGGCGTGAACAACTTCGTCTATACCCCTGTCGATCTTCGCATCCAGATGAGCGGCGGCTTCGCGAGCGGCTGCGGAACCTGCACCCCCGGCTACTTCAACGTCAACACCGAGCACTTCGCCGACGATGTCGACTGGCTCCTCGGCAAGCACCAGGTTGCCATCGGCGGTGAGTTCATCCGCACCGGCGACAACACCCGCGCCGGCTACCTCTTCAACGGAAGCTACTCCTTCGGCGGCGCAGCCTCCGGCGAAACCCTCGCGGACTTCCTCACCGGCCAGATGACCACCTTCGGTACGTCCTTCGCCTTCAGCCAGAGCCGCGCCCAGGACACCACCTATCGCCAGAACATCTTCGGCCTCTACGCCCAGGACACCTGGCACTTCACCCCGACCCTCACCGTGAGCTATGGTCTCCGCTGGGAGCCCAACCTTTACCAGACCGATAAGTTCGGCCGTGGCGCCACCTTCGATCAGGCCGCCTTCAACGCCAATCAGCACTCCGTCAAATTCCCCAACGCTCCCGCAGGTGCCTTCTACTATGGCGACGCCGGGGTTCCAAAGTCCTTCACCAGTAACCAGCTCAGCAACGTTTCGCCCCGCTTTGCTGTTACTCTCGATCCTTTCGCTACCGGAAAGACCGTCCTGCGCGCCGGCGGAGCCATGATGTACGACTCCCCTTCGCTCTACACCTCGCAGCGTGTCGCCTCCAATCCGCCCTTCGTCAACGAGATCGACCTCAACGGCCAGACCCCCTTCGACGATCCCTGGCGCGGATACCCCGGCGGAATTCCCTTCCCCGGAGTCTTCCCGCCCGACGCAACGGCCAAGTTCCCCACCAACACCCTGTGGGTGCTCCTCCAGAAGACGATGAAGACCCCGGTCATCTACCAGTGGAACGCCAGCATTCAGCAGGATCTCGGTCGCGGCTGGATGTTCTCCGTCAACTACCTCGGCAACCAGCAGGCGCACCAGTGGCTGGGCAACGGCATCAATGCCGCCATCTATGTTCCCAGCAACTGGAGCGGTCCCGGCTCCTGCCAGGGAATGCCGCAGATCACCGTAGGAAGCTCTCTCTATCCTGCCAAGGTTGGCGACCCCTGCTCCTCCACGGGGAATCCCAACGCGCGCACGCCCCTCACTCTGAAGAACAGTACCCAGGGGCAGGGCTACAGCCCCACCATGACGCTCATCACCGATGGATCAACCACCAGCTACAACGGCATGATCGCCGCCATCCAGCACCGCATGAGCAACGACTTCAGCTTCCTGGCCAACTACACCTTCTCCAAGTGCCTTGCCGTCGCCGATAACCCCGGCGACATTGCCGCACCGGCCTTCGAGCACTCCCTCAATCCCCGGCTCGATCGAGGCCCCTGCGGCTTCGACGTCCGGCACATCTTCAACACCACCATGGTCGCCTCCAGCCACTTCTCCTCCCTCAACGGATGGAAGGGTGCGATCCTCAACAACTGGCAGGCCGCTCCGCTCATCCGTATCCTCTCGGGCGCCGTCCTCAACGTCACCTCCGGTATCGACAACTCCCGCACCGGCCTCGGCCTCGATCGGCCCGATGTCGTGCCCGGCGTAGCGGTCTACACCGGCAATAAGATCCAGCAGAAAGCCAACCTCGCATACATCAGCAAGGCCGCCTTCGCCCAGAACCAGACCGGCGCCTACGGCAACCTCAGCCGCAATGCCTTCCGTCAACCAAACTTCTACAACATGGACCTCTCGGTCAGCCGTATCTTCCCTGTCCACGAACGTCTCAATTTCCAACTCCGCATGGAAGCCTTCAACATCTTCAACCACCCGAACTTCAACGCGTTCGCAACCGCTCTGAACAACACCGGAACCTTCGGCAACGCCACAGGCGCGGCAGATCCGCGCATCTTCCAGCTCGCCGGAAAGTTCAACTTCTAACCAACCCGGCTCCACAGCAACAAAGGCCCGATGGAAGTTCACCCTCCATCGGGCCTCTGTTGTTTGCAGCAGTCCCCGAGTGGAGAGCCCCCTGTATTTCATCGAAAGTCACGTTTTTTCGGCAAGAACGGCCTCTGGTTTCCGATAACGCCTGCATTTGCCTTAGACTGACGGTGACGCTCTTCCCAACTTGAGGCCTGCGCCGAGTACCTCGCCTTCATCGAGAACGGCGCCTCGCGCAGGACGCAGCCCACTCCGCCTGAACGGCATTACCAGCTGACCCCCCGGCCCGCCGTCCCACTGGTTATCCTCCCAGTGCCCTTTCACCCTGCTTCGGTTGTATCGTCTCTCCAACTCCCTCGGGAGAGTCTCGCCCTCTTTGCGGCGAGCTTCGCGCAGCATTCGAAGATGCAAAGTCGATACAGGAGCGGTACCTCATGAAGATTCATACCTCAACCCTTCTCTTCACGCTACTTCTCACGCTTCCCCTCTTCGCAAGAGACAAATCGGACATACTGGTGATGAACAACGGAGACCGCCTGACCGGCGAGATCAAGGGGCTGTCCGCCGGCACCCTCTACGTCAGCTTTGACTACATACTTAGCACCAGCTCGGTCAACTGGTCCAAAGTAAATCACGTGGAAAGCACACAGTTGTTTATTGTCAAAACCGAGAACGGGATGGTGTACACCGGCACGCTTAAGACAACAGAACGTGCCGGAGAAAGACCCATGCAGATTGAGATCGCAAGTGCGACAGAGCCCGCCGTCGTAGTCGAGCAACCTCAGATCGTCGAAGTTAATGAAACCGCTGGGCGGTTCCTGCAGCGACTCAATGGGGATATCAACTTAGGCTTCAACTACACAAAGGGCAATCAGACGGCACAGTACAACTTCAGCTCCTCCGTCGAATACCCGCGCCCGCGCTGGGGCGCAGGGGTAGCCTATCAGTCCACTCTCTCCTCCAGCAGCGGATCAACCGTGACGACACGAAACGCCCTCAGCTTCGACGGTGAACATCTCTCGCGTTGGAACAACTGGTTCTACGCAGGTGACGCAACCTTTCGGCAAAGTTCGGAACAAAACATCGATCTGCAGACCAACATCGGGGGCGGCATCGGACGTTTCTTGAAGAACACGAACCGCGCAAAGATCTCACTCCTGGGCGGCCTCGCCTGGCAGAATACGAAATACTCCCCGTCCAGCACCGCCCAAATCGGGCAGCAACAAGTTTTCGCTGCATTGATTAGTGGGAAAATGAGCATGTTCCGGTTCAACAAAACAAACCTCTACGTCACCGCCTCGATTCTCCCCGCACTCAATCAGCCTGGACGCTTCTACTACGACACCAACATCACCTATTACGTGAAGCTCTTCGGCGATCTCAACTGGAACACCTCGTTCTATGGCAACTGGGATACTCGCCCTCCGGCAGGCTACTCCGGCAGCGACTATGGCGCCAGCTCAGGGCTTGGTTGGACGTTCGGAAACAAATAAACAGGTCAAATAAATCAGCGCTTCTGCGCATCGCACCATGCATTCATGACCCCGGAATAAAGGGTTGTGGCACGTTCTGCCCCCAAAGTCGCATTTTCGGCAAGTTCGTCACGAAGTTTCCGATAACACCGTTTTCAGGGAGTCCTCAAGAACTGGCGAGTCTGATAGCGTGGTTTCATTCCATGGGAACGCTTAGACCAATGTCCTCAACGATTGAGACCAACGACCGGATCAAAACGAAGCAGCCATCAAAGGCGCTCATTGCCGTCGGATTTCCAGCCATCCTGCTCTCCATGATTTTCATGGGACGTATGGTGTGGGAAGAGACATTCCTCACCATACGGGAAGGACCACAGATGCTTGGTTTCTCGCTTGCGCACGGTGGTGGCGCATTGCTGTTTCTGACGCCGGTCTTACTTGCTATTTGGTTGCTTGTTGCTCTGGTCACGACAATGGTCTGTGTCTGGCGCAAAAGGTCGCTTTCAAAGTGGTATTGGTCAACGCTAGCCTGCGCCATCTTGACACTTGGAGTTCTCTCGCTACCTCCTTCATTTTGGCAATGGGTGTTCATAGGAGCCTTTGCAAAAAGCACACACGCGGCCGACATCATGGTTTATGAAGCATCCGTAGGTGACATAAGGACAGTGCGCGGCTATCTGGAACATGGCGTTCCACTAACAGCGAGGAATTACGAAGGCTCTACAGCTGCTTTTACCGCGGCCGCGGGTGGCAGCCTTCCCATGATCGAAATGCTCGTGTCGAAAGGCATCGATCTCAACGCCACGAACTCTTACGGAGACTCTCCGCTAGAGGCCGCCATCGAAAACGGCCATACGGATGTTGCTGCTTTCCTTAGAGCCCATGGTGCCCTTCAAGTTCGCGGTACTCCGGAACAGCGTGAAACTGCGGCCCACGCCATCGTTCGCAGGAACATCGAACACGAACGCGGGAGATAGGACGATTCGAGCCGAATCTCCCGCAAAGTCGCATTTTCGGCAAGTTCAGTCTGTATAGGGTCGCAGTTGCCGAAACTCCGTTTTCAGGGAACTAGCGGACCGTGGCGAGTTTTGGTCGCGCCCGGCCCTTTCCATCCAGTAGTTCCGCTTGCGCCTATTTGATTCCGACACGTTGTATAGGATTTCTCAGTCACACCCTCCACCTTGTACTTGCAGGACACAAAAGATGTCGGGTAAGTCAGAAGGTTCTGACTTACCATGCTCGCGGGATCGCCTCGGACAGGTCGTATGGCGGATGGCAACGAGCCGGAACAATCAACCTGTCTTCAGGACTGAGAACATCATCCAACTTCTCAAAGAAAGGTGAGCCTGACCTCGCGCATCAGTCAATTTCCTATTTCTTCGTCTTTTTGGAAGAGGATTTCTTTGGTTCGGGTTTCGGCACCGACTGAATGTCGTGCAAACGAATGACCGCTGCTGCGGCTGAAATCCTTACCAGGTCCTTGTCGTCCTTGAGGCCCGCCTCAGCCGCGTGCAGCAATACCGGATCTCCACGCCTGGCAATTGCATCGAATGCTGCGGCGCGTACGAGCCATTTTTCCTTGTTGGCCGATGCATCGGCCAGCGCCATTCCGCTCTTTGGATCGGGGTCTTTGGCCAGCATCAGAGCCGCGGCAGCCAGCACCGGCGAGGTATCGTCTCGGGTGAGCATTTTATATCCGCCCAGGGCAAGGCCGCCGAACGGTATAAACCCGATGCCCGCCTGTACACCGAGAGACGCCATCTTCTTCGGGTCTTTCAGCATTTTCTTCTGCTGCTCGCTCAGGCTTTGGCCGGTCTTCTGCTCTCCGGTGAGGACTGCGTAGTAGACGTTGTATCCGGTGTTGTCGCCTAGTTCGATGAGCGAATGCGCGGCGGCGATGATCACTGAGGGGTCAGTGTCGTCAAAAGTCGCGTGCAAGTCCGCAATTGCGGACTTCGCTCCCATCTCTCCAAGTGATTGCGCCGCAGCGGCCCGGACCGCGGCCTGCTTGTCGTTCTTCAAGGCAGCAATGGCGGCGTCCTTTGCCTTTGCATTGCCGTTGAGCTCGCCAAGCACGTTGGCCGCTCTTCCGCGCACGTCGGTGCTGTTGTCGTTCAGGCCCGCGTTCAATACCGTCCAGGCAGCCTGCTCCGGAGTCTGGGATGAATCCTGCGCGGAACAAGGCAGTGTGACTGTGGGCAAAACAATCAGGCATACCGCGCAAATCAGTGATCTCATCTTGTGTTCCTCCGTCCAAGTCTGACAATCGCCTCGATAACTTTGGAACATAGTAGCGGTTTCCGGGGTCGATCGGTGAAATTCCTTCGGAGACGGAAAACCTCCTTGCCGCCCGTTCGCACTGCCAATTTGCTGATGAGACCATCGACAATTCGGTGGGCAAAACTGATTGCACGAACCGCCTGCAAAGTCGCATTTGCGGCAACTTCGTCACGAAGTTTCCGATAACCTCGTTTGTCGGGAACCTCAGTGATTACAGACTGCAATTCCACTCTTCAGGATGCCGCGAATCCTTTTCATTACCTACTCGGGCCTCGACGCTGTAGAGATTGCCAAACGCCTGCAACATCTCGTCGCAACCGGCGGTTCGCTGCGGGATGTCATTGATTTCACCTCGGGCATAAGCGCTGGCAGATATGCGCAGATCTTCGCCTACACGCGTCAGACGCATGGACAAAAGCATTCGTCATCAACTGGAGGAGCCATCGAGGTGCCTATCGCGCGATGTGTTGCTCGTCGAACGAACAGCCGACCGACTGGGAGATCACTATTCGACTCACCAATGCACGCCGTCCCCTTCAGACTGAAATGGTTCGGGACCTCCACACTATCTGAGTCGTTAGCTATCCAGCCAAAAACTACGCTCACGCTGGCATCTTCGACGGCAGTTCGTAACGCGTCCTCAATGGACTTCCGTCGCTGAAAGGAGTTCAGGCTGGCTCATCCACGGCATCGGCCACATGAGGCACGCATAGGAAAACGGAACTGCTCCCTTGCCAACCCGTTTGCTTCCTGCAAACCTAACATTATCGGCAGTGGCGAGATGAGTTTCCGATCATCCCGTTTTGACTTCGCACCTACCTCTGCCTGCGAAGTGTCTGAAATCGATGCGCTCAACCCACGCCTTCATTGGCTATCGCTACGACAGCGATGTCCACAGTCACATACCTCTCAAAACCTTTCCCGTCGAGGCTGATGCAACCCGAAAAAAAGAACTGCCGATGTGAACTCTTCAGCAACCCGCCAAAATCTGGTTGAGCATCGTCCTATACAGCTTTTGCTGCTTTGCGGTCTGTTACAAGCAGCAAGCTTTCCTTGCCCAGCTCTGTTAGCTCAACGTACTTCACGGTGACTTCACAGTTCCGATGGTCTGATATTCCTGAGAAGTCGCATTATCGGCAACTACGATTCTCGTTTGGTGATAACGGCCAATGCACTCATCGCCTTCATCCAGCCGAGTGAGAGTTTCGAAAGCCCCAGTAGCCCTGTGCCCACAAACGGTGCGCCATTGTCGGTCCCGATCCGTGCTGGCACTCCGTACTCCCGCATGGCTGCTTCGCAGGTCGCTCGGACCTGGCTGAGGTCCATACGCGCGACGATCTGACAACGAAATCAAATAACGGCTATGCGCGTCGGTGATAGTGAACGAATCGCACATACGCACGGCTAAAGACGCTTAAAGGTCTGTCAAGCCCCCGGAAGCGGTGGAAACCTCGTAATCGACACAAAATAAAGCAGAAATAGACCTCTGTTCCGTGGCAGAGCAGTTTCACCCGCCTTGTTACAATCAAACTAGCTTCAAAGAAAACCCTCGGCCAGCCGAGGGTTTTTCCTTTGCGTTCTTTGGGAAACGTAAACCTACTCTGGGTCCGCTCTCAGCCCTGCTCACCGCCTCATAATCCCGCTAAAAGATAATCACTGCCAGATAAATAACTGACAGAGAAATAACCTTCCATCCGGCTCATTTGGATGGGGATACGTTACAAGCCAGATCTAAACCCTCTGAATGGAATAATTTACAAAACTGGATAGAACCTAACTCAAATAGAATGAAGTCTTTAGATCAAAAGATAGGGGGAGGGGGGCCTCTCATGGAACCCGCAACGTCGCTGTCAGCTTGCCGGTCGCGAAACCTTCGACTGCGGATGTTTCACATACATCTGCACCACCTCATCGCCGGGCATGGCTCCGGAATTCGTAACATCGACACGTACAATGGCAGTGCCATCCTTTACCAGCGTGGTCGAGCTCAGCTTCAGATTCGAGTACTTGAAGGTCGTGTAGCTCAATCCGTATCCAAAGGGATAGAGCGGCTCGCGAGTTTTGCGAGCTGATTCGCAACCGCACCAGGCCTGCCACACTTACACTCCCCGATATGGGGATTGAATCTCCTGGAACAAATGAATAGCATCCGTGCCACGGAGGATCGCAGCAGATGCGTACGTATCGGGCCCGGTTCGACGTCGACTACTCACTGCGGACAATCAGGTGCTTGCTCGATGGCGACCGGGTCGTCACCGATCGCTATGTGACCCTGCACTTCGAGGACAGCATCCAGCTTCTGCGTATGCTGCGGCAGGCGGGAATGCCCGACGAGATCGCCTTCGGAGACAACGCGAAGACGACCTGGATCGTCACCTTCCAGCAACTCTTGGTCATGGGTTATACAGACACGGAGCTGCATGCTGCGGGCATATACCCTGGCTCTTCCTGACCAACTTGCGCCAAATCCTCTATTTTCATTGCAACGTCCCTGGAGCCTCCTCACCCGTCTAACAAAGGGGGGTACTTTTCCATGAAACTTCCTAATGAAAACAACGTCTTATCAGACACCATGACAGTTCCAGAGCTGCAAGAACACCTCTATTCTCTTGAGGAGAGACTCTTACATCCAGACCGCACACCGGATCGCACCACTTTGATGCCACTGCTTGCCAATGACTTCCAGGAATTCTGTGCTACAGGCCGCGTTTCCAATCGTCAACAGACGGTCGACGATATGATGGAAAGCCATCCCCGCCCGGCCACGATCCATCATTATTTTGTGACGCCGCTCTGCGAGACCTCTGCTCTGGCAACGTATCGTCTCACGACGCCATCGGCCGTCACCTACCGCTCGTCGCTCTGGGTCTTTCGCGACAATCGCTGGCAGCTCTTCTTCCATCAGGGTACCGAAGCTCACTGAAGCATTTCACGGAAACCTGACGCGAATCCAGTCCCTGGGCAAAACGCAGTTACTTCTTCTCCTCGTGATACTCCTGTTCGGTGTTGATGTTCCAAAGAAGGGCCTTATCCACGTGCCCCTCGACAAGACCGTCTACAACGCTCATCGCGGTAAGCATGCTGTGATCCTGGTTGTTGTACTTATGCATGCCGTTGCGGCCTACAAGGAAGAGATTTTCAAATGAGTCAGTAAACTCCCGCAGTTCATCAAAGCGGTCATACGTGCCAAAGTACGCCGGATAAGTCTTCGGCACTCGCACGACATGACCATCGCTCACGTCAGACGCATTGAGGATGCCGATCTTCTCCACCTCGCCAATTGCAAATCGTTTCAGGTCCTCATCGGCCATCTTCCACAGGTCGTCCGTGTCGTAGCAGAAGTATTCCAGCCCAAGCCACACCTTCGTCGGATCGGCAACAAGATACGGGCTCCAGTTATTGAAAATCTGCAGTCGTCCCAGAAGGACATCGGGCTCCTGCACGTAAATCCACGTATCTTTCAACAGGCCGCCGTCCGGTTCCTTCACCTTCAACTTGTCTGCAAGCAATCCAACAGTAATGAAGTCGCGATACTGCAGTCCTTCACTCACCTCGTGCACATTCGCGGGCACCGGAGCGTCTATCGCCCGCACCAGCTCGCGTATCGGCATCGTGGAGAAGAAGTAGTCCCCCTCAAATATTTTTCTTTCTCCCGCTTCATTCACCGCTTCCACCGAAACAATTTTCTTCCCTTCACAATGGATACGGTCCACGCGCCAGCCCATCAGTACCTCGCCGCCGCTCGCAACCACCTGGTCGGCAACATACTCCCACAACTGCCCCGGCCCCAGCTTGGGATAAAGAAAGCGCTCGATCAGGCTCGTGTCCGTCTTCTTCTGATGCAGGTCATCCTTGGTCTTTCTGCTGAAGGTCTTCTTCACAAAGTGCTTCACTGCCGTCGTCAGGCTGAGCCCCTTGATCCGCTGAGCACCCCATTCCGAGGAGATCTCCTCGCAAGGTGTCCCCCACACCTTCTCCGTATAGCTTTTGAAGAACGTGAGATAAAGTTCCTTGCCAAACCGATTGATTAGGAAGTCCTCCAGACTCTTCTCTGGCTTGATCTGCACCGCCCGCGACTTCAGATAGCTCACGCCGACCTTGATCGTACGCACGACGCCAAGATTGCTCAGCGTCGTCGAAGTCAGCGTAATGGGATAATCGAAGAACTTGCGCAGATAATAGATGCGGCTCTTCCGCGGCCGAACCAGCATCACATGATCCGGATCTGGCGGCGGCGGTACAACAAATTTGTGCTCCTCAACATGAGGAGTCTCTTCCTCAGCTTCTTTCTCTTCAACATCGACATGAGGCCCGGCGCCGCGCAGCACCGGCTCCTCCGGAAGATCCGAAGGCACCTCGACGACGCGCTTCTTCCCCTGGTAGCTGATCTCAATATCAGAACCGGCTCCGGCCTCAACCGGCATAATATCCAGCCACCACTGCATCACGCGGTCGCTCTTGGAAAAAAACCGGTGGCCGCCGATGTCCATGCGGTAGCCCTTGTAGCGGATCGTCCGCGAAATACCGCCGATCTCCTGACTGCCCTCTAAAACAATGGGTTGGATACCCGTTCGCCGCAGTAGTTCCAGGGCTGCCGTCAGCCCCGCGGGACCGGCGCCAATAATAATTGCACGTTGTTGCATGAACATCCTTTAGGCAGGATAAATCGAGCTAAGTATACCCAATCGCTTCCGGATACTTACTAGTTGAACTCTCACGAGCGAAAAGCACTTCCTCCATCAGGCCATTACAATCGTGAAATGCCCCATGTGCTCGTCACGGGAGCCTCCGGTTTCTTCGGAGGCGTCCTCAAACGGCGTCTCCTCCGCGAAGGCCACACCGTCGTCAACATCGACCTCGAAGCCGACGAAGACTCCCACCCCAATCTCATCAGCATCCGCGGAGACCTCCGCGACGCCGCGCTGCTTGACCGCGTCTTCTCCGAAAATCGCTTCGCCGCCATCTACCACGTCGCCGCCCAGCTCGCGCACGGTATGTCAATGGACGAGCACCTCCTCTGGACCTCCAACGTCGACGCCACACGCCTTCTCGCCGAGCACGCCCGCAGCGCCGGCGTTCGCCCCTTCGTCTTCGTCTCCTCCAACTGCCTCTGGGCCTCCAACCTCGGCCATCCCGTCAACGAGGAGCGCGATCTCCCTGCCCCCGTCGAGCTCTACGGCAAATCCAAGCTCGCCGCCGAGCAAGTCCTCCAGGAGTTCACCGGCGACCTCGACATCGTCACCATCCGCTGCCCCACCATCATGGACGCCGGACGCCTCGGCCTCCTCGCCATCCTCTACGAGTTCATCGACGACAATAAAACCGTCTGGGTCGTCGGCCAGGGCGACAATCGCTATCAGTTCATCTACGCCGAAGACATGGCAACCGCCTGTATCCTCGCGGCCAGCCACGGCAAATCCGACCTCTTCCACGTCGGCTCCGACAACGTCAAAACCATGCGCGAAGTCTACGAGTCCGTCATCCGCGCAGCAGGCAGCCGCTCCAGAGTCCGTTCTCTTCCCAAAGCCCCGACCATCGCCGCCATGATCCTCGCCCACAAACTGCGCATCTCGCCTCTCGGGCCCTATCACTACAAGATGATCGCCGAGAGCTTCGTCTTCGACACCGAACGCATCAAGCAAAGGCTAGGCTGGAAGCCCACCCTCACCAACGAAGAGATGCTGCTCCGCGCCTACGACTACTACGCAAAAAACCGCGCCGAAATCGGCTCTCGCTCCAACGTCTCCGCTCACCGCAGGCCCGCATCCATGGGAGTCATCCGCCTCCTCAAATGGATCTCCTGAAAAAGAAAAGCGCCCCGAACCACAGGGCGCTTCGCATCATCCAAGCGGAAGCTGTTACGCCGCCGCCCGCTTGGTCACATGAAAGGTGAGTCCATCCTTGCCCGCATCGATCACAACGTGGTCGCCATGCAGCACCTCGCCATCCAGAATCTTGATGGCCAGCTTGTCCTGCACCATGCGCTGGATCGCCCGCTTCAGAGGCCGGGCTCCGTAAGCGCGGTCGTATCCGGCCTTGAAGATCGACTTCCTCGCGGCATCCGTCAGTTCCAGCGTAATCTTGCGATCCGCCAGCAGCTTCTGCAGGTCTGCCAGCCGCATGTCCACGATATGCGTCAACTGCGATTCTTCCAGCGGACGGAAAATCACAATATCGTCCACCCGATTCAGGAATTCCGGCCTGAAGTTCTGCCGCAGCACCTCCATCACGCGTCCACGAGCCTCTTCAAAACCGTCCGGACCTGAGGCCCATGCCGTCGAAAGCTTGTCCGCTCCAATGTTCGACGTCATAATCAGCACCGTGTTCTTGAAGTCCACCGTGCGGCCCTGCGAGTCCGTCAGCCGCCCATCATCGAGCACCTGCAGCAGCACATTGAAGACATCCGGATGCGCCTTCTCGATCTCATCGAAGAGCACTACTGCGTAAGGCCGCCGACGAACTGCCTCCGTCAACTGCCCGCCCTCGTCGTAGCCCACATATCCCGGAGGCGCGCCAATCAAACGCGACACTGCATGCTTCTCCATGTACTCGCTCATATCGATCCGCACCATCGCCGATTCGTCATCGAACAGGAACTCCGCAAGCGCCCTCGCTGTCTCCGTCTTTCCAACGCCCGTAGGGCCCATGAAAATAAACGAGCCAATCGGCCGCTTCGGATCGCTCAACCCCGCACGCGACCTGCGAATCGCATTCGCTACTGCTGACAGAGCCTCGTCCTGCCCGATCACGCGCTCGCGCAGACGTTCCTCCATCTTCACCAGTTTCTGCGTCTCGCCCTCGAGCATCTTCGTCACAGGAATTCCGGTCCACTTCGAGACGATCTTGGCAATATCCTCCTCATCGACCTCTTCCTTCAGTAACCGGCTCGGCCCCTTGGCAGCGCTTTTGTCGCTCGCAACCGCGGCATCCTGCAGCGCGGTCAGCTCGGCAAGTTCGCGCTCAAGCTTTGGAATCTCGCCATACTGCAACTCGGCAGCGCGCTGCAGATTGCCCTTGCGCGTCTCCTCCTGCATCTCGAAGCGAAGGCGTTCAAGCTGTTCCTTCAACTCGGCTATGCGGCCAATCGCTCCCCGCTCCTTCTGCCAGCGGGCCCGCAGAGCCGCAGCCTGCTCCTTGATCTCCGCAAGCTCCTTCTCTACAACCTCCAGGCGCTCCTTTGAGTTCGGGTCTTTTTCGCGCTTCAGCGCCGTGCGTTCAATCTCCAGCGAAGTCGCCCTCCGCTCAAGATCGTCGATCTCCACCGGCACCGAACCAATCTGAATCGCCAGTGCCGCCGCTCCCTCATCGACAAGGTCAATCGCCTTGTCTGGCAGGAAACGGTCCGAAATATACCGGTGCGAAAGCACCGACGCCGCCACAATCGCCGAATCCTTGATCCGGACCTTGTGGTGCGCCTCATACCTCTCCTTCAGCCCGCGCAGAATCGCAATCGTGTCCTCGACATTCGGCTCGCCGACATACACAATCTGGAACCGCCGCTCCAGCGCCGCATCCTTCTCGATGTATTTGCGGTACTCATTCAGCGTCGTCGCGCCAATCGCGCGTAACTCGCCTCTTGCCAGGGCCGGCTTCAGCATATTGCTCGCGTCCATCGAACCCTCCGCCGCGCCCGCGCCCACCAGGGTGTGTAGCTCATCGATGAAGAGAATGATCTCCCCATTCGATCCTTCAATCTCCTTCAGCACCGCCTTCAACCTGTCTTCAAACTCGCCGCGAAACTTCGCTCCGGCAACCATCGCGCCCAGATCCAGCGCGCACACGCGCTTGTTCTTCAGAATCTCGGGCACATCGCCCTGAACGATCCTGCGAGCAAGCCCTTCCACAATCGCAGTCTTACCCACGCCCGGCTCGCCAATCAGCACAGGATTATTCTTTGTCCTCCGTGAAAGCACCTGGATTACGCGTCGAATCTCCTCATCGCGCCCGATCACCGGGTCCAGCTTGCCGCGCCGCGCCAGGTCCGTCAGGTCCTTCGCATACTTCTCGAGCGCCTGAAACTTGCCCTCAGGATTCTGGTCCGTCACCCGCTGCGATCCGCGCACCGCGGTCAGTGCCTTCAGAATGCTGTCGTGCGTCGCCCCAAAACCTGCCAGCGCGCTCTGCACGCCGTCGCCCTTCTGCTTCGAAAGTGCCAGCAGCAGGTGCTCCGTCGAGACATACTCATCCTTGAAGTTATCCGCCTCTTTGAATGCCTGCTCCAGGACCTTCTGCAGCGCAGGCGAAAGCCCCGGTTGCGTACCGCCCTGAACCTTTGGCAGCTTCGCAATCGCGGAGTTGATTCCACTCAAAAACTGCTCGATCGGCACGCCCACCTTTTCGAGAACCGGGATCACAATCCCTTCGCGGTCCTCCAGCAGCGCAGCCATCAGGTGCACCGGCAGCACCTCGGGGTTGCCATTCTCAGCGGCATGTCCCTGTGCTCCCTGAATCGCCTCCTGTGACTTCACTGTCAGTTTTTCCCATTTAATTGCCATTCAAACCTCCAGCATCCCAATTCAGAATGCTAATCCTCATATTTGTCTCTCGCTTTACACATCCGGCCTTACAAAAAAGCGGGAGACTGGTTCGTCTCCCGCGAAACAATTCGTTCAAATGAAACTTAAGCGGCAGGAGCCTCAACCTGCTTTGGCCCGGGCGGCGTCGAGCCAATCGAGATCTTCACCTGTTTTGGCTTCGCCTCCGCCTTCTTGTTCAACGTAATCGCTAACACGCCGTTGTCGTACGAAGCCCCAACGTTCTCCGTGTCCACCGTCTGCGGAATCGTGAAGCTCCGGACAAAGTTTCCATAGCTGCGCTCAATCCGATGGAAGTTCTCTTCCTGCTCTTCCTTTTCGAACTTACGCTCACCTTTCACCGTGAGAGTCTGGTTCTCCAGCCGAATGTCGAGGTCCTCCTGTTTGACTCCAGGAACCTCAAGTTTCAGAACAACCTTGTGGGTGTCCTCATACACATCGACCGGGGGCACAAAGTTTCCGCTCGTGAGACTCTCGTTATCTCCCGAAAAACGCGGGAAATCATGGAAGATCGAGTTCAGCCGGTTTTGGAGCAACGCGACGTCGCTCAGGGGTGTACGGAAAGGGGAAAATCGAGTGATCGTCATAACTGCTTCCTCCATACGCATCTTGAAATTTCTCGGCTTTCAAACCGAACTACCTATATGACGCTATCTGCGTCCATAGGTTGCATAAAATATGACATAAATACACTCATATATCAACCTGCCTCATTTGTGGGAGTTACAAGTTTGCCCGATCAAACTACTCTTTCTCCAGGCAATTCCACCTAAGCCCTCATATATAAATACTTAGACCAAATGCGCTTCGCCTTAAAACTCCTGCCGCTCCTCTTGCTCGGGACCGGGTGCGGAACCACCCCGAGTCAGCAGGCAAGTCCGAACCCGGCTTTAAGCTCCCTGGAGGGTTCCGCGCGCGGTGGCCGTCAACCCATCGCCGGAGCCCACGTCTACCTCTTCGCCGCCAATACCTCCGCCTACGGCGCCCCCAGCATCCCTTTGCTCAACCCCACTTATCCCGGCGTCGCGACGGACTCCATCGGTCCCTATACCACCACCGCATCCGATGGCAGCTTCTCCCTCTCCAACGCTTACGCCTGCACACCCGGCCAGCAGGTCTACGCCTTCCTGACAGGGGGTAACCCCGGCCTGCCGCAGGGATCGGTAAACCCCTCACTCGGACTCCTCGCCGTCCTTGGACTCTGTCCCAACACAGGCACTCTTGCCGGCGCCGTTCCCTTTCTCTCCATCAACGAGGTTTCCACCATCGTCGCGGCCTATGCCCTCGCCGGTTTTATGACCGATCCCACCCACGTCAGCTCCGGCCCATCCGCCGCTTCGCAACGCGGACTCGCCAACGCCTTCGCTGCCATCAATAACCTCATCAATATAGATACAGGTACCGCTCGCGATCAGAATCTGGCTGGCAATGGCGTCGTTCCCCAGGCCGAGATCAACACCCTCGCCGATATCCTCGTTCCCTGCGTCAACTCCGACGGAGCTGGTGCCGGCTGCTCCACCCTCTTCGCCAGCGTCCGCAAATCCGGCGATACCTCCACCATCGCCGACACCGCAATCGCAGCCATCAAACTCGCCCGCAACCCTGCCCTCAATGTCGATACCCTTTTCGGTCTCGTCCCCTCCGCCTCCCCCTTCCAGCCCACCCTTTCCACCAAACCCAACGACTGGACGATCGGCATCACCTACTTCGCCCAGAACATGGCCGGCCCCTACTTCCCGGCCTTCGACTCGCAAGGCAATCTCTGGGTTCCCTCCTACACCACAAACACACTCATCGAGTTCGATCCCCTCGGAACTCCTCTCTCAGGAAGTGGCGGCTTCGGCGGTGGCGGACTCAACCAGCCCTATGCCGTGGCCGTCAACTCGGTCGACAACGTCTGGGCGGTCAACTTCGGCCCCATTGGAGCCTCCGGAGTCTCGCGCTTCCGCAACGACGGAACCCCGATCACCTCTCCCGCCTACACCTGCTCGTCTGCCTGCTTCTTCCCCGCCTTCGACACTCAGGGAAACCTCTGGATCTCAGGTTCTACCCAGACAACCGTCCTCGCGTCCGACGGCACACGCATCGGCTCCTTCGGCACGAACGCCTACGACTCCGGCCTCGTCGTCGACTCCACCGGAAGCGCCTGGACCCTCGGCCACAGCGGCGCAGTCTACCATCTCACCCGTCCTTCCTCGTCCACCACATTCACCCAGGCCGTCACCGCCAGCTCGGGCAACGAACTCACCCCCATGGCCGCCGATTCCGCCAGCAACATCTGGTTCGTCAGCAACCGCAACAACGCCATCGGTAAACTCAGCTCCTCAGGCACCCTCCTCTCGCCCGCCGCTGGCTATACCGGAGGTGGCCTCAAAGGTCCTGCCGGAATCGCAGTCGACGGCGGCGGCAACATCTGGGTCGCAAACCGTGACGGCAACTCCATCTCCGCCTTCACGAACGACGGAACCGCCATCACCCCATCCACCGGCTACACCGCAGCCAACGTAAGCGGGCCCCGAGGTCTGGCCATCGACCTCTCCGGCAACGTCTGGATCACTAACTTCACCTCCAACTCCGTCACCGAGTTCGTCGGCCTCGCCTCCCCGGTCTCCACCCCGATCTCACCCTCCACCCAGGGCAGCCGCCCATAAGAAAAGCAGCGGAAGGGCCGTCACCCAAAATCTATCCATGGCAGAAGGGCCCGTCGCCCAAAATCTGCCATGGCGAAAGGGACCGTCGCCCAAATCTATCCATGGCGGAAGGGCACGCGTTCACGCGTGCCAAAAAAGCCACGCCGAAGGCGTCACCGCTCTGCCGAAGGCCGGAGCGAAGTCCGAAGGACAAAGCGACTGATCCAATCGCGATTCCGAAAACAGCCACACCAGTCCTGATTTCCACACCCACCCTTGACACGCCTGATAACCTTAAATCAGGAAAAAGAAGAGCCCGGCCACTTGGCCGGGCTTTCTGCTCTCTGTGGATTGGCATGTAACGTGCGCGATCAAGTAGAGGTCTAAGCCACATATTTTGAGATCTTTACGCGAAAAGATAGAGGGGGTACCCAATCCCTGAATGAGAGACCTCTTATCCTCCCGGGGACGGACGTGGTCTTCGAACTGCATTCCATGTTGACTCAGCCCGGCTGAGCCCTGAGGATCAAGACAGACATCAGCAGAGCTGTACACGTGTCTTCATGGGCCTGAACGATTCTCTTTACATTAAGTCATCCCAGGGCTGCGCCGTATTGGCGCGCCTTATAGTGCTGACTGGCTGCGTGGCGGTAGTGACTGGGTGGGGCCAGTCGCAACGGCTCCAACCCGTGATTGACAGTCAGGACGAATCGAGATCTACGGCCCCGGCCGTGCGAGCACAGCAATTTCTACGCGGACGCCTGACCGCAGCGAGTGCGTCCGGTGCGCAGTCAATGATTGAGGCCCGCGCGCAACAGGCCCGGATGATCGAGCAGCAAAGCCTCCAGCCGCGGCTAAGCGGGCTGAGCGCGGCCTGGCAGCCAGTGGGACCCGCGCAGGTGGCCAGCCTCAACTATGGAAATGTAACCGGACGCGTTACATCGGTCGCCATCGATCCTGCGGACGCTACAGGAAACACCATTTATGTCGGAACCACAGGCGGAGGCGTCTGGAAGTCCACCAACGCCGCGGCGCCGGCAACGAGCGTCACATTCGCTCCCCTGACCGATACCCTGCCGGTCTTCAGCGCGAATGCCGGCGCGACAGTGATTCCTTCCCTGAGCATAGGAGCCCTCAGCGTACAGAACGGAGTCGTCCTGGCAGGAACGGGCGATCCGAACGATGCGACCGATTCCTTCTATGGCAGCGGCCTGCTGCGGTCAACGGACGGCGGAATAACATGGACCCTGATTCAATTCGCAAATGCAGGCACGTATAGCTACAACTTCGCAGGGCTCGGATTTGCGGGATTCGCGTGGAGTTCCTCGGGCACCCTGGTAGCCGCGCTTTCGCAGGCAGCAGAAGGCTCGCTGGTGAATGGCGTAAGCGGAATCGGCGCAGTCATGGGCCTCTACTACTCGACCGACACAGGCAGGTCGTGGCAGATGGCCACCCTGATGGATGGCAGCCAAACGGTGCAGGCACCCCTGGCCCCAGGCCTCAACCACGGAGGCAATGCCGCCACTTCGGTCGTTTGGAACCCATTACGGCAGCGGTTCTATGCGGCTGTGCGATATCACGGGTACTACGAGTCATCCGATGGCATCGCGTGGACACGCCTGGCGCAGCAGCCTGGAACTGGACTCACGGCAACTGCCTGTCCCGTGCGTTCCGAGTTACAAGGAAGTACGGCATGTCCGATCTTCCGCGGGGCCTTGGCAGTCGAGCCAACGACGGGCGATATGTTCGCTCTGACGGTCGACGGGGCGAATCAGGATCAGGGATTGTGGCTGGATGTCTGCGATGCTCATGGATCGGGTTGCTCCAGCGGTGTGACATTTGCGACGCAGTTCAACTCATCACCGCTCGAGGCTGGAAACGGAAGTACCAGGATCCTTCAGGGAGACTATAACCTTTCGCTCGCGGCAGTTCGGAGCGGTTCCGACACGTTGCTCTATGCGGGAACCTTAGATCTTTACCGGTGCTCCATCTCAGCGGGATGTTCGTTGCGGAATACGACCAATACGCTGAACGGGTGTGCGGCTCCGGCGAAGGTGGCTCCCGCGCAGCATGCGGTCGCCGTCATGGCCACAACCGGGGCTCCTCTGGTTTATCTCGGAAACGATGGCGGCCTTTGGCGATCGACCGATGGAGTAAGTGAGACCGGAACCCCGTGCTCAGCCGCGGACGCCAGCCACTTTGACAACCTGAACAATGGCCTGGGATCGCTGTCGGAGGTGATGAGCTTTGCCCAGGACCCTGTCGATGCAGGAACTCTGCTGGTGGGACTAGGCGCGAGTGGAACCGCCGCCACAGCAAACGCGCCCTCGGCGTCCGCGTGGCCACAGCTCTCGGCCGGTGAAGGTGGCGTGGTGGCGATCGATCCGGCACAGCCATCGAACTGGTACGTATCGACAGCGGCAGGAGTGAGCGTTCGCCAGTGCACAAAGGGATCAGGCTGCAGCGCATCGGACTTTTCCGGAAGCCCGACGATTGGTCCGGTGCAGGTTTCGCAGGATAGTTCCTTGATTGACGCTCCGTGGATACTGGACCCCTCGTTGACCTCGGAGCTGGTTGCAGGAACGTGCAGGGTCTGGCGTGGCTCTGCGGCGAGCGGGTCGTCGTGGTCTTCGGCGAACGCTATCAGCAGAATGTTGGGCGGGTCTCCATCTTCGGCTTGCAGCGCGTCAAATCCAGTCCTGCGATCGCTGGCAGCAGGGGGTGCGGCGAGTGGCGCAACTGCAGCGCAGAATGCCGGTTCGCAGGTCATTTATGGAGGGATGGCCGGGGTTCTGGATGGTGGCGGAAGCCTGGGTGGACATCTTTTCGGCACGACGACCGCTGGCACAGCGACCGGCACGACTGCTTGGACAGACCTTGCGGCTTCGCCGGTTACGAACGACACAGCAACCGGCGGAAGGTTCAATCCGGGAGGCTTTGATGTTTCCTCCGTGACGGTGGATCCGCACGATCAAACGGGTGCCACCGTGTATGCAACGATCATGGGTTTCGCCGGGAATGGAATCGTTGCGCCAAAGGTGTATCGGTCAGTCGATGGGGGGGCACACTGGGTCGATGCAGGAAGCAATCTGCCAAATGCTCCGGCGAACAGCCTGGTTGTTGATCCGAATGACGCGAACACGATCTATGTTGCGACAGACGCTGGTGTTTATGTAACGACGTCCATTACAAGTTGTGCGACAGCGAATTGCTGGAGCGTCTACGGAACTTCACTGCCAAATGCTCCGGTGATACAGCTCGAAGCTGCCTCGGGAATGCCCACGGGCGATGGGCGGGTGGGCGAATTGCGCGCAGCGACCTATGGGCGTGGAATCTGGCAGATCCCTATGTTGACAGCAGCGACAGCTGCCCAGCCTGGGATGACCGTTTCTCCGGCGTCACTGAATTTCGCCAGCCAGCCATCCGGCACAGCGAGCGCGGCGCAGACTGTGACCGTTACAAATTCGGGTAGTGCTCCTTTGTCGGTGAGCCGGCTGACCGTGACCGGAGATTTCAGTGAGACCGATAACTGCATCAGTAACTCGATTGCAATCGGTGCGAGTTGTGTGGTGCAGGTACGATTTTTACCGACGGCTCCCGGCAGCCGTTCGGGTTTGCTGACCGTGTACGGGAATGTTCCCGGTGGGCAGGCGACGGTGACGTTGAGCGGTACCGCTACTGCAGGCGGCAGTATCGTGCTGAATCCCGTGATGGCCAGTTTTCCGGCAACGGCGGTTGGATCGTCGAGCGCGGCGATCAATGTGACGATCTCGAATACGGGCCCGGCCACAGTTGCCTTGCAGACTCCTGTTGTGAACGGCGATTTTGCGATCACAGCTAATACATGCGGAGCAACGCTGACTTCGCAGACAGGCTGCACTGTCGCGATTGTCTTCAGGCCGACCGCTTCGGGGACCAGCCAGGGGACTTTGACGGTCGTGGACGATGCGGGGACCCAGACGGCTGCGTTGTCCGGGAGTGGGACGTTGCCTGCGACAGATTCTCTTTCACCGCTCTCGTTGTCGTTCGCACAGCAACAGCTTGGCACGGCGAGCGTGGCCCAGGTGGTCACGCTGACGAACACCGGCGATGTGGCGCTGACGCTGATTGCCGCATCGACGAGCGAAGACTTCAGCGTGGTGAATGGTTGCGGCAATTCGCTGAATGGGCACGCGACCTGCTCGATGAGCGTGATCTTCAATCCGCGCAATGTGGGGCCGGAGACGGGCACCCTCACGGTTTCCGATGAGTATCGGACCCAGATGGTGGCGCTCTCGGGCGTTGGTGTGGCTCCGGCGGGAGTGTCGCTGGCTCCGACGCAGGGGTTAAGTTTTGCAGCGACCGGTGTAGGTACCACTTCGTTGGCGCAGACGGTTACGTTGACGAATAACGGCGGCCTTCCGCTCTCCATTGCGAGTGTCGCAGTGACTGGAGATTTTGCCATCCCTTCTGGCGGGAACGGGTGCGGGGTTACCTTGCCGCAGGGGTCCGCGTGCGCGATTCAGGTTGTGTTTGTGCCGACGGCGGGCGGGCCGCGGCAGGGGGTTTTGACCGTCACAGATAACGCTCCGAACTCACCGCATGGGGTGGCGCTGAGCGGGTCGGCAGTGGACTTTTCGCTGGCGGCGAACGGTTCGACGACCGTTACGGTCGCGAGCGGGCAGAGTGCGGTGTTTCCTTTGCTGCTGCGGTCGGATGCGGCGGTGAGCGGAGCGGCGGCCTTTACGTGTGCGGGCGCTCCTGCGAACGCGAAGTGTACGGTGTTTCCGGCGAGCGTGGCGCTGGGGACTACGACTACGGTTTCGGTTACGGTGCAGACAGGATTGACTTCCGCCTCGATTCCGACGACCGGGCGATTGATCTGGTTTGCGTTGATGCTTCCTGTGACTTTTTTTGTACGGCGGCGGCGGTTGGGAGCCTCGCTGGTGTTGTGTTGCCTGGTTGCCGCGGCTGGTTGCGGATCGGGGCGCAGGATTCCGGGAGACGGAAGTCCGGGGCCGCCGGGAGGCGGGGTTACCACACCTGCGGGAAGTTATCCGATGGTGGTTTCCGCTTCCAGTGCCGGGCTGGCACGGACGGTGAACCTGACTTTAGTTGTTCAATAATTCTTTGCCTCGATCTCCCGGCCGGCAGCGGCACCTGAGGCCCAGGCCCATTGGAAGTTGTAGCCTCCGAGCCAGCCGGTTACATCGACGACTTCGCCGATGAAGTGGAGGCCGGGGACTTTTTTGCTTTCCATGGTCCGGGCGTCGAGTTCGGCGGTGTCTACGCCTCCGGCGGTGACTTCGGCTTTTGCATAGCCCTCGGTTCCCGCGGGGGTGATGGTCCAGTGGTGGAGTTTGCGTTCGAGTTCGGCGATGGCGGGGTTGTTCCAGCGCGCGGGCTGGTTGAGGGTCAGCCAGCGCTCGGCGAGGCGTACGGGAAGGGTGGCTCGAAGGGCCTGAAGGGCGGTTGTCTTATCGCGGACGGCGTTGGAGGCGAGGAGCGGAGCGAAGATTTCTTCGGAGTTTAGGTTCGGAAGCTGGTTTCCATCCATCGAGTCTGGCGCGAGATTGAAGGCGATGGGTTCGCCGGGGCGCCAGTAGGAGGAGATCTGGAGAATGGCGGGGCCGCTGAGGCCTCGGTGGGTGAAGAGCATCTTTTCGCGGAAGGCGGGGAGCGGGGTGCGGGGGCCGATGGTGGAGGCCAGCCTTTTTGTTGTGGCGATGACTTCGGTGGAGAGGCCGGTGAGGTCGCACCAGTTGTTGCAGTCCTCCGGGGAGAAGACGAGTGGGACGAGGGCGGGCCGGCAGGGGACGATGTTGAGGCCGAAGCGCCGGGCGAGGTCGTAGCCGAAGCTGGTGGCCCCCATCTTCGGGATGGAGAGCCCTCCGGTGGCGACGACGACGGCCGCGGCGCGGATGGGGCCGGCGGCGGTCTCGATGAGGAAGGATGTGTCGCGCGAGATGGAGAGGATACGCGTGCTGGTGCGGATGTCGACGTGGGCGGCGGCGCACTCGTGCTGGAGCATGGTGACGATGTCCTGGGCGGCGCGGTCGCAGAAGAGCTGGCCGAGGGTCTTTTCGTGGTAGGGGATCCTGTGCTTTTCGACGAGGGCGATGATGTCGGCGGGGGTGCAGCGGGCAAGTGCGGATTTGCAGAAGTGCGGGTTGGCGGAGTGGAAGTTTTCCGGGCGAGCGTAGAGGTTGGTGAAGTTGCAGCGTCCGCCGCCCGAGATAAGGATCTTTTTGCCGATCCGCTCGGCGTGGTCGAGGACGAGGACGCGACGGTTGCGGTGACCGGCCTCGATGGCGCACATGAGGCCGGCGGCACCGGCTCCGAGGACGACAACGTCCCAGCTATCCGAATGAGGGGATCCCCTCTCCCCTATCTTTTGATGTAAAGACTTCATTCTATTGGAGTTATATTCTACCTGGTTTTGTAAATTGTTCTATTCAGGCGGTTTAGGTGTAAAGATTTGATTCTAAAATGGTTAGGCCGGACGATTTGTCCGGCCCTGCCTTTTTCCCATCTGCTTCTTTATTTTAGCAAGTGAGCGAAACTGCTTTGCCATCCCGGGCAGAAATATTTCCGGCTTGTAAGTGGTTGGGCTGGTGCTCGTTGTGGTTTTCGGGGATGTGGAAATCCGGATTTGAGGGCTTGACAGGAATTTGAGGCTGGGTGGAAGGACGGCAATTCTGTCGCTTCGGCTTCGCCTTCGCTCCTGCCTTCGGCAGAGCGGTAGCCGCTTTCGCGGGGGCTGGTTTTCGGCACGCGTAAACGCGTGCCCTTCCGTGGGTGCGGGCAGACTCGGCACGTTTGAACGGGTGTTCCTGTTGTCGTCAATCCACAACCGTATTGAGGCAGCGGCGGCGACTCGGCAGTCTTATAGAAACGACAACTACGTTCTCAGCGAGCTCGGCTCCGCTGCGATCAGTCTGCGTGACAACGTTTGGTGGGATGTCTAGAATAGGCTGTCTCTTTACCACCCAAGCCCATGAACCTTGCAGGAGCTCGATGATGCCCCGCCCTCTTTACGTGTTTCTGCTCTTGCTCTGTGCGCTCGCCGTAGAGAGTCAGTCACAGAAGACACAGACGAGCACCTCCCCCAGTTCCACGGCCGCAGCCCCTCGCGTCGAAGTGTCACTTCGCGATGGATGGCGCTTCAAACTCGGACCAGAATCCGCAACAGAGCTCCAGGCTGAACCGGATGCGACATGGACGACAGTCAGCGTGCCTCACACTTGGAACCGCGTGGGCTACTACAAGGACGCACCTGCATCGCACATCAACACCGCGCAGAACATCGTCACCACGCAGGGCGTCGGATGGTACAAGCTCGCCTTCACGCCTCCAGCGAACGTGGCCGGAATGGAAAGCTTTCTGCAATTCGACGCAGCAAGCCGCATCGCGACCGTCTGGCTGAACGGGACCCTGCTTGGCACACACAAGGGAGGCTTCTCGCGCTTTCGCATGGACAGCACAGCCGCGCTGAAACCGGGCCAGCAGAACATGCTTACGGTGAAGGTTGACAACACAAAGCCCGCACCGGGAAGCTCGACCGCCGATGTGTTGCCGCTTACGGGAGACTTCTTTGTGTACGGCGGCCTGTACCGCCCGGTGAGCCTGATCTTCAGCAGGAAGATGCACCTCGATCTCATGGACTACGGCTCCTCCGGAGTGTATGCGACGACGAAGTCCCTGACGTCTGGAGGGGCACAAGTAGAGGTCCGCGCACGGTTGCGCAACGACAGTGAGCAGAGAGGCACTGTGATGCTCCGAACCCTCCTAATCGACTCCACGGGCAAGGTCGCGGCACAACAAGAGCAGTCCGTCGCTGTAGAACCGGCGAGTGTGGCAGAGAGCGTCGCAAGCGTGGCTGTGCCGCATCCGCATCTTTGGCAAAGTGTGGAGGATCCGTATCTGTACCGCCTGGTGGTGGAACTCTCAGACAAGTCCGCCCAGCTTGTGGACCGCGTCTCTCTCCCCTTTGGCATCCGGCAGGTTCGGTTTGATCCAAACGACGGGCTGTTCCTGAACGGAAAACACGTGACCGTGCATGGCGTGGGCTATCACCAGGATCGCGAAGGCAAGGGCTGGGCCTCGGAACCTGCGGACGTTGCCGCAGATGAGGCAACGATGCGTGAGATGGGGGTCACCGGTGTACGCCTCACTCATTACCAGCATGGCCAACCCATTCACGACCTCGCGGACCGGGACGGACTTGTGCTCTGGGACGAGATACCCCTGGTAAGCCAGTGGACCTTGGGCGAGAGCCTGCAACCGACCGACGCGCTTCGTGAGAACGCCCGGCAGCAACTCCGCGAGCTCATCGCGCAGGACTTCAATCATCCCTCGGTCATCACCTGGTCCATCGGCAATGAGATCGATTTTGGAAACAGCATACCGGCCTTCGTGGGGAACAAAACAGGCGCCATTCCAGATCCCCTGCCACTACTGAAAGAGTTGAACCAGTTGGCGCATGAACTGGACCCGAGCAGGCCCACAACATTGGCAACGTGCTGTGAGGGGATACGCTACGCACCCGATACCGTCGTGCCCATCACGGGCTCGGTCACCGACCTCTCCGGCGCAAACCGCTACTTCGGCTGGTACTACGGCACGCCCTCCGACTTGGGCCCTCATCTTGACGCCCTGCATCACACCCGGCCTGCACAGCCCATGGCTGTAACGGAATACGGCGCCGGTGGAGCAATCTCGCTGCACTCTGACAACGCGCTCGGTGGCCCGGAGTCGCGCAATCGGCCGCAGGCGGAAGAATACGAGTCCTATATTCACGAGCAGAACTGGTCCACTCTGAGCATCAAACCGTATCTGTGGGGTACGTTCATATGGAACTCCTTCGACTTCGGCAGCACAACGCGCAACGAGGGTAACGCCCAGGACATCAATACCAAGGGTATCGTCACCTTCGACCATAAGTACCGGAAAGACCCGTACTTCTTTTACAAAGCCAACTGGACGGCCACGCCTACTGTCCACATCAACTCCAGCCTTTATACCGAGCGGGCCTACCGGATAGCAGATGTGCGGGTGTACAGCAACGCGCCAAAGACATCGCTGCGAGTCAATGGGAAGGTCATTGGAGTTCTTGCAAATTGCCCCGATCGCGTCTGTGTCTGGAAGGGTGTCGTTCTCAGCTCCGGCACGAACAACATCGTCGCAAGTGGTTCGTTTCCCAAGGGAGATGTAGAGGACAAAACGCAGTGGCATCTATCCGACGCTGCCGCGAAAACCGTGAACATCGATTGCGGTGCTCTGGTCGCAGGGGCAAGCGATGGAAAACACTTCGGATCGGATACGTTCTTTGAGGGCGGAACGGCCGAAGCGATCTCCGGCCCGGCGGCTCGGGGAAGAGTTCCGGTTCCGCCCAAAATCGCCGGCACCAGCAATCCAGAGATAGCGGCCACCTACCGGTCTGGATCGTTCACCTATCGTGTTTCCGTCGCTGACGGATACCACAGCGTTGTCCTCACGTTTGTCGAGCCGTCTCTGCATCCCGGCGACCGCATCTTCGACGTCTTCGCGAACGGGCAGAAGGTTGTCACCAATCTGGATGTGGCAGCCGCCGCCGGAGATTCCCTCACCGCCTATCAAACGCATTTCGAGGTGAAAGCCAAGGATGGCATGGTGATTCTTGAGTTCAGACCGACCAAAGGAAACGCAATTGTCTCCGCGATAGAGGTGCAATAGGGTCGCAAGTGGCCCGTAGGTATGCGGCCCTTCGACGGTGGTCTGCGTCTCGTTACTTTCGGCGAGTCTCCGTCGTCTTACGGCGAGTGCCAGTCCGCATCATCGCTCGCTATAGCTATTCCGGCACGCAGGGCAGGCAAAGCGGACGCGTCACTCTCTCCTTCAAAGATGGAACACCGGACTGCCTCTACTTCTCCGACGCGCCCGATACCTGTCGTGCAGCGAGTCAGCGGGTCATCTCCGCCTACCAGAGGAATGCTTACGTGAACACAAAGTAGAGCCGTGAATCACGCTGGACGGGAGAGATCTTTACTGCCAGCCGGGTCCGAAAGTTGTAGCTTCCGTGTGGTCGGCAATCCGGAAGTTGGCGCTTCCCGTGCTCGGTTTATGCATAATAGCCGATGGACTCATCGACAACCGGCATCGCCCGGGCGAAAAGCAGACCATGGAAATGACAGAGTATGGAAAGCATGGAAAGCCACGAAGCCGGCTTTCCACCCTTCCCACACTCCTTGGAAATCCCTTCGGGATTCCCACATTTCCATGGCCTCGACGACTGGATTTATGGCTTTTAGAACCCACTCAACTCGAACCATAGGCACCGCAAGGGGCTTGTAACGCATGTCCCGGTACACTCAGTTTTCGGCGCACGTGAACGTGTGTCCTTCCCTGGGTGCGGGCAGGCTTTGGCGCGCGTGAACGACCGCGAATTTGAGGCTGGGGAAGGACGGCAATTCTGTCGCTTCGGCTTCGCCTTCGCTCGGGCCTTCGGCAGAGCGGTAGCCGCTTTCGCGGTGGCTTGGTTTCGGCACGCGTAAACGCGTGCCCTTCCGTGCTTCCTGAAGACTCTTTTTTCCGAGGGGTTTTCTGTTGTTCGGGTTGATTCCGAGAGGAATTGTGCATGGGGCGGGCCACCAGGTGCCGGTAGCATGCAACTTGTGGGGCATTGGGGCGGCATATGTGGCGTGTTCTCATCCCGAATTAGAAAGATTTAAGGAGAGTTACGCCTGTGCGTCCTCAGAGGAAGCTGACATTGGCCGTTGTGGCGGCGATGGCTGCCATGTGTGCAGGCCTTGCGGGCTGCGGCGCCGGGCCGATGGCGTCGTCCTCGTCCACGGTCAGGGCTGAGGGAATCAGCGGCAATGTGATGGGCGGCGGACAGCCTGTCTCGAATGCGAACATTCAGATGTATGCGCCGGGGACGACGGGTTACGGATCGGCCGCAACGCCGTTGTTTACGCATCCGGTGACGACGGACACGAATGGAAACTTTACCTTCACCGGAGCGTATGCGTGCCCTACCGATTCGACCCCGGTGTACCTGGTGGTGACGGGAGGAAATCCGGGGTTAGCGCAGGGGACAAACAACCAGGCACTGGCGCTGATCTCGCTGATTGGCCAGTGCGGGCAGCTGAACTCGAAGAGCTTCTTCAACATCAGTGAGCTGTCGACGGTGGCGGCGGTGTGGGCGCTGCAGCCGTTTATGGTGGATTACGCGCATATCGGCACTTCGTCGACGAACGTGCAGGGTCTGCTGAATGCCTATGCGACGGCACAGAGCCTGGTGGATATCCGCTATGGCACGACGCCGGGCCTGGCGCCGTCGATTGCGAATATCCCGACTACGGAGCTGAATACGCTGGCATCGATTCTGGCGGCCTGCGTGAATACGAATGGGAGCACCTCGGCGTTGGCTCCGTGCGGGCGGTTGTTCACGGCGGTGACGCCTGCGGGAGGTTCGCCACCGACCGAGACGATTGCGGCGGCGCTGGATATTGCGCGTTATCCGAGCCACTCGGTGGGGTCGATCTTCAACATCGTGCCTTCGAGCGCTCCGTACCAGCCGACGCTGACGAATGCTCCGGCGGACTGGACGGTTTCGATTAACTACGCGTCCCCGGCGCTGCAGACGCCGAGCGATCTGGCGATCGATTCGCAGGGAAATGCGTGGGTGCTGGCGAACACGTCGTCGAGCAGCGTGAGCGTGTTGAACATTGGCGTGGGGATTGAGGCTACGTTTCCGCAGGGCGGAAGCCGGTTTGTGAAGATGGCGCTCGATCCGTATGACGACGGGTGGCTGACGAGCACGGTTACATCGAGCGTGACGGAGCTGAACAGCGGTGGTTCGCGAGCGACGCTGAATCCGTTCAGCGGGGGCGGCATTTCCACTCCCGGGCCGCTGGCGTTCGATAGCAACGGAAATGTGTGGGTTGGGAACGGTATCGCGACGGTGAGCAAGCTGAGCCCGAATGGGGCTCCGCTATCGCCTTCGTCGGGTTATAACACCGGCGGCCAGAATGGGCCGGTGGGGATTACGGTCGATCTGACGGGCAATGTCTGGATGGCGGATCCTGTAGGAAACGGCATCGATGTGGTGAGCAGTTCCGGTGCGGCGATTCCCGGGTCTCCTTATACGGCTGGCGGCATCAACGGGCCGTTTGCGGTGGCGATTGATTCGATCGGAGGGGCGTGGATTGCGAATCGGACGGGGAGCAGCCTGAGCCGGCTGACGAGCTTTGGTTCGGCGGTGACGGGAAGTCCTTATTATGGCGGCGGGATGAATGCTCCGATCGACCTGGCGCTGGATGGCCTGGGAAATGTCTGGCTGGTGAACTCGGGCAGCAACAGCGTGTCGGAGTTTTTGAGCACCGGACGGCCACAGTCGGGAGCTTCAGGGTATGGAAGCGCGGCGCTGCAGAATCCGTTCCGGCTGGGGATCGACCGATCCGGTGATGTGTGGGTGGCCAATCTTGGGTCATCGGTGCCGGGATCCGGTATGGTGACCCAGATTGTCGGAGTGGCGGCGCCAGTGGTGACTCCGCAGTCTCTGGCGCTGCAGAATGGGGCGATTGCGCAGAGGCCTTAGAAATCGTTGTTCTCTGCCGGTTGTTCGTTGTTCGCTGCGTGGCTGATAACTTACGACGAGCTGGTTGTGCGACCATACGTAGGGTATGGATCGGCGAAAAGAGATCAGCGGGAGATCGAAGAGCGAGCGGACGGGTGAGCCTCGCGTGCTTGAAGGCGCGGAGCACGGGCCCGCGGTGACGATTGCGCGGCGGGCGGCGGAGCGTCTGCGTGCAGGGCATCTTTGGGTGTACCGGTCGGATGTGGAGTCGCTTACACCGCAGCAGGCTGGCTTGCCGGGGACGCCGGCGGTGGGTTCGGAGGCGATTGCCGGCGGAACGCTGGTGACGGTGATGGATGCGCGGGGGATTCCGCTGGGAAGCGGACTTTATAGTGCGGCCTCGCAGATTGCGGTGAGGATGGTCTCGCGTGATGCTCGGATTTCGCGCAGCCGGTACCTGGCGGAGTTGCGGGAGCGCGTCGAAGGCGCGTTGAGGTTGCGTGATGACGTAGTGAGCGAAGGCGATGCCTGCCGAGTGATCTTTTCGGAGGGCGATGGTTTGCCGGGAATTGTGGCGGATCGGTATCACGACCTGGTGATTGTGCAACTGCTGACGCAGGGGACGGCGCAGGATGATGTGCGGCAGACGGTGGTCGAGGCGATATCAGCGCGGTTTCCTGAAGCTACGGTATGGGAGCGGCCTGATCCGCGGATGCGCGAGCTGGAGGAGCTTGCGCCTGCCGGGGAAGAGGCGTTGTACGCTAGGGGTCCGGCAAAAGCTGCGACGGTCTTCACGATCAATGGAGTCCGGTTTCACTACGACGTGAGTGCAGGGCAGAAGACGGGAGCGTTTCTGGATCAGCGGTTGAACTATGCGGCGGCGGCGAGCTATGCGAAGGGCGTGGCGCTTGATGTGTGCACGTACCAGGGAGGGTTCGCCCTGCACATGGCGCGGCGCTGTGAACGCGTCACGGGCGTGGATGCGAGCCGCGCGGCGCTCGAGGTGGCGGACAGCAACCTGGAGCTGAATCCATCGATTGGAGCGCAGGTGGATTGGATAGAAGCCGACGCCTTTGAACTGCTGCGCGAATACGATGCGACGGAGCAGCGGTTCGACACGATTGTGCTGGATCCTCCGGCGTTTGCGAAGTCGAAGCGAGCGGTGGAGGGGGCGATTCGCGGGTATAAGGAGATGAATCTGCGCGCGATGAAGATGCTTCACGATGGGGGGACGCTGGTGACGTGTTCGTGCTCGCACCATGTGTCGGCTGAGGTGTTTCGCGGGGTGGTGGCGGCGGCAGCGGCGGATGCGGGAAAGCGGGTGCAGGTGCTGGAGTCGAGGGGTGCTGCTCCGGACCACCCGGATGTGCTGACGCTGCCGGAGACGAATTATCTGAAGTGCCTGATCTGCCGGGTGGGGTGAAGCGTTCTGTTCGAGAATCCTTTTAAGCAAGTTGGCGTTGGGGATGGTTGAGCACCTGTGCTTTTTGTGATGAACCGTGAGATTGAAAGGGTGAGTTGCGAGGGTACGGCACCTATACTGTTCCAGCAATTTCAAGGAGAGCGAATGCGTAGGGACTTTCGACGGTTGACGTGGGTTTTGGCGATGAGCGTTTGTGCCGGGCAGGCCATGGTTGGACAGGACAAGAGTCAGGACAAGGGAAAGAAGGAAGAGAAGGTGGTGGTGACGGGGACGCCGGAGGCGGCTGCTCCGGCTGCGCCTGCGGACTCGACGACTGAGGGAACGGTGACGGTGAATGGCCAGGCGATCGCGTATCGCGCGGTGGCGGGAACGATCACGGTGGGTTCAAGCGATGCGCAGGATGCGACGATTGGCTTCGATGGCAAGATGCTGCCGGATACGGGTGAGAAGGCTCCTGATCCGACGAAGCCGGACGAGGCTCCGGCGACGGCGCGGATGTTTTATGCGGCTTATTTCAAGAAGGATGCGGGTGCAGGGCGGCCGCTGGTGTTTCTTTACAACGGCGGGCCGGGGAGCGCCACGATGTGGCTGCACATGGGGAGCTTCGGGCCGAGGCGGGTTGTGACGACGGACACGGAGCATGACGCGGCGGCTCCATACCGGATTGTGAACAACGATTACAGCCTGCTGGATATTGCCGATCTGGTGTTTATCGATGCTCCGGGCGCGGGTTTCAGCCGCATCATGGGCAAGGACAAGGAAAAGGCGTTCTGGGGCGTCGATCCGGATGCGCATGCGTTCGATCGGTTCATCCGGAAGTTTCTGACGAAGTACGATCGGTGGAACTCGCCGAAGTATCTTTTTGGCGAGAGTTATGGAACGCCACGATCGGCGGTGCTTTCGGCAGATCTTCAGAATGTGGACTTGAACGGGATCATTCTGCTGTCGCAGGTTCTTGAGTTTGACAACTCCATCGACATGGCGCGGTGGAATCCGGGGACGGACCAGTCGTACGCGGTGGCTCTGCCGACGTTTGCGGCGACGGCGTTTTATCATCACAAACTTCCATCGCAGCCCGCGGCTCTCGATCCGTTTCTGGTGGAGGTCGAGAAGTTTGCGCTTGGCGACTACATGACTGCGCTGCTGCAGGGGAGCGAGTTGCCCGGTGCCCAGAAGCAGGCGATTGCGGAGAAGCTGCATGGATATACAGGGCTTCCTGTGGCGTACCTGATGAAGTCGAACCTGCGGGTGGATGGCGGGGCGTTCAGCAAGAATCTGCAATCGGATTCGGACACGACGACGGGACGGCTGGATGCCCGGTACAAGGGACCGGACATCAATCCGATGAGCGAAGTGGCGGATTACGATCCGCAGTCGCAGGCGATTTCCTCGGCCTACACGGCGGCGATCAACCAGTACCTTCGCACGGAGATGAAGTACGGGGTGCAGCAGACGTATAGGCCGGGAGCCTATAGCGATCCGAACTTTACGTGGGACATGCGGCATCAGTCGCCCGGTGGTCCTGCGGCTAATTTTCAGTGGGGCGGGACGAATGTGCTGCACGATCTTGCTGTGACGATGAAGCTGAATCCGAAGATGAAGGTGATGGTGAGCGGTGGCTACTACGATCTCGCAACGCCGTTTTTTGAAGGCATGTTCGAGATGCATCATCTGCCGATTCCGGAGAAGCTGCAGGCGAACATCAGCTATCACTACTATCCGGCGGGGCACATGATCTATGTGAATGAGAGCGCGCTGAAGCAGTTCAAGGCGGATGTGGCAGCGTTCATCAATGAGACGAAGAGCGGGAAGTAATCAGGCGCAGCGTACGGCTCAACGGCAGAACGAGATTTTTCTGCTGAAAAGGAAGAGGCCCGGCGATTCTGCGGGCCTCTTCCGCGGTGGCGCATCATGATTTTTGTCGGGCGATGAAGGCAGAGGCTGCAGTTTTGCGGCGCGTGCAGACGAGTACAGCGAGAGCAGTGAGGCCGGTGGCGAAGAGCAGCCAAGTGCCGGGTTCGGGGACCGGGGTTGCGGTAGTGATCTGGAAGTTGACGGTGGCGAGCGTGTCCTGCGCGTTGGGATCGGATCCACCTAGGATTTCGAAGAAGCCGTTGTAGGTTCCGGGAGCGAAGGCGGCGGGAAGCGACACGGTGAAGAGGGTGGCGGCGACGCCTTCGCCGGGGGCGATGGCCGGGGGGAAGTTGAGGAAGAAGCCGGTGTCGTCGATGGTGGCTCCGGCGAGCGAGACGTTGAAGTTGTCGCCGTTGAAGAAGAGGGTTCCGCTGTTGCTGAAGGGAGCGGAGGCGGAGGCGTCAAAGGTGAGGGTGGCGCCCGGGGTGCCTGTCTGGGTGGGGTTGGCCAGGGTGAGATTGAGCGTGTCGGCAAATGCAGGAGCAACGAGCAGCAGCACTGCCAGCATTGAGAGTGAAAGGGCCGTTTTCTTCATGGTCATTTGTCCTCAGATGTTTTTTGATTGAGATGATTTGCTTCCTGCCCATGCCGTCCGCGGTGGGACGACATGGACGAGCACCCGGATCAGTGGTTCTTATTTTCCGGGCAGGGTGACACGGAGGCTGCCGCCGAAGGTGCCGCCGGTGTAGGTTCCGGTGTAGCGTTCTATGGATGCCGCTCCGGGCGTACCGGCAGAAGCGGGGAATGTCACGATGGCGGTCGCCGATGCACCGGGCGGGATGTCGCCAAGCGAGACGGGGAGGGGTGAGCCGGTTGCGCTGCCGAGCGTCGCTCCGGTGAGGGTGACGGCGTGGGCGGTTCCGGCGCCGGTGTTCTTTATGGCGATGTTGGCCTGGTAGCTGCCGCCGGCAGCAGCGGTGAGCACGGCAGTGGTTCCCAGCACGGGATTGCCTTGCGTGTCGATACCGATGCCGGAGAGAGTCGCGCTCAGGATTGGATTAGCGAGGTTGGTGGTGGTGACGTTGAGTGCTCCGTTGCGTGTGCCCGCGGCCGTTGGAGTGAAGACAACGTTGGCGTTGCAGGAGTCTCCGGCGTTGAGAGTGGCGGGGCAGTTGTGAGTAACGGCGAAGTCACCGGTGGCGGCGATGTTCGAGATGGCGATGGTGGTCTCGCCGTTGTTGGTGAAGGTGAAGATCTGGCCGGGGGACGAGCTGCCGATCGTGAACGAACCGAAGGTGTTGCTCGTGGGCGCTAATTTTGCGGAAGCGACCGGCGTGGGAATGGTGAAGTAGCCGATGACGGGATCGTGGTCGGAGCTGCGCGCCGGAGTGGCGGCGTCGTTGTAGGCGGTGAGCGGGAAGTCGGCGTTGATGTGCGCGTAGGCGATGTGGCCGGTGGCGGCGAGCTCAGGAGTGACGACCATGTGGTCGAGTACCTGGGCGTTGCCATCTTCGACGTAGGACCAGCGCTGGTTGGCGGGAAGCGAGAGCGTGAGGTCAACCAGCGGAGGCGTGACGAGTCCGGCGACTCCGGGCACGACGACCTGGTCGGCGGGCAGGACGTTGACGTTCGTGTAAGTGGCGAGGGTGTCGGTGTAGGCGTCGGAGAATTCGAAGGCATTGAAGTCTCCACCGGAGATGACGTGTTGACCCGCGGCCTGGAGGCCCTGGATGTACTTCGCAATGTCCTCGGCCTGAAGCTCTTTCTTCAGGCGGGCGTTGGCTCCGCTGGTGGTGTTGGCGTTGATGCTGGAGAGCGAACGCATGTGATTGACGATGACCGTAACCGGATAATCGGTGGCGTTGGCGCGCTTGACGCCAGCGTTGAGGACGAGCCACGGACGATCGTTGAGGCTGATGAGAGAGGACGAGCCGGTGGAGGTGAAGGACTCGTTCTGGCCGAACTGCGAGAAGCCGAGGGTGTCGACGGTGGAGTTCTTGACGAGGAAGCCGACGGAGATGCCGGTTCCGTCCTGCGTGTAGAAGGTCGAGTTGTCGGTGGAGTAGACGGAGTAGAGGTTGGCGATTCCGGCATCGGAGTTGATCTGGCTGGCGATGTCCTGCGCGACGGACTGGTTCTCGACCTCTTCGAGGGTCACGATGTCAGGAGTGTTGAGGATGTTGCGGATGGCAAGCGAGACCTTCTGGAGGCGCCGCTGGTAGGCGGCAGAGGTGACGTCGACGGCGGCGGACTGGTAGGTCTGGCCGCTGGAGATGGTGCCGGTGGAGGAGTTGCCGTTGAATCCGGTGACTCCGGCGGGGACCCAATAGAGGTCGTCAGAGGAGAGCGTGTTGTAGAAGCGTTCAATGTTGAACGAGGCTACGGTGAATTCATTGGATGCCGGGGGCGGCACGGGTTGAGGCGTGATGCCCGCGGTGAGCTGGCCGCGGTCCCATGTGGCGTCGACGATGAGGCGGCTGGGATCGTAGAAAGAGTCACTGCTGAAGGTGAAGTCGAGAACGCCGGTGACGTTTTGAACGACGGCGCCGGTGGAGATTTCCAGCGAAGTTCCACCGGAGAGGGTGGTGTTGACCAGGATGCGCTCGGGGTTGTCGTCGAAGTGGGCAACGTTGGCCGGGACGCCCGTGAATGGGGTGTCGCGGATGTCGATGCCGGGCTCGCGGAAGGGACGCGCCGTGTTGCCGATGACGGCATAGAAATAGCCGACGGTGGTTGCCGTCTCGGCCGATTCGTTGGAGATGGAGCCGTTGGTGCCGGAGACGGCAGTCATGGAGGCAACGGTGACGCGCATTCCCTCATAGGGGGTGAGCTGCCAGAGGCCGCCGGACGCGGTCAGCATGGAAGCGGTAAGGGTGACGGGCGCCGGCAGAGGATTGTTGTGGCTGTTGACGACGACGGTGGGCGAGGCGATTTCGGTCGCAGGGGTGTGGCTTGCCGTGACGGCAGGGAAGGTCTGGACCGTGCCGGTGACGGTGACGGAATCGCCAACGGCTACGGTGGGTTTGGAGCTGGTGAAGATCTCGATGCCTTCCGGTGTGAGCGGATTTCCGTCGTCCTGGCCATCGGGGGTCTGGATGAAGAAGCCGTTCGAGATGACGGTGGTGACGATGCCGGAGGCCTGGACCATCTGGCCGACGTAGGTGGAGGTGATGGGTCCGGTGGAGGTGGACCTGGCTCCCTGGATGACGTCGATCGCGACGGTCGGGACGGGCAGATTGACGGTGAGCGAGATGGAGGCTGAGGCCGTGCGCAATTGAGCGTCGGTGACGCTGACCGGAAGGCTGACTGCGCCGGAGGAAGCGACGGTCGCGGTGGCGCTGAAGGAGAAGATGTTGTCGCCGGCGGTTGAGTCGCCATGGGTGCCGTCGTCATAGAAGGCCTGAGAGGCGGCGCCGCCAATGGCCGAGAGGTTGGCGGTAACCGCGATGCCAGTGCTCGCGGGTGAGGAGCCAGGCGTGACGGTCACGGTGAGGAGCGTTGCTGAACCGGATGTGAGGGTGGCCGGATTGGCGCTTCCCGCAGCCGAGAGAGCGCCTGCGGCGGCGAAGCTGGAGTTGTGAGGCACCGGCGGGTTGAGCAGGGAGAAATCGTGGCTGTTGTCGCTGGTGTTGATGGTGGGGCTGGTCCTCACGACGGAGGTGTTGTTCGGGTTGGTCGAGGGTCCGGAAGCAGGCGCGGATCCGAGGAAGCAATTTGCGGTGGACCCATAGCCGACCAGGTCGAGGATCTTTGAGTCTGCGAGCATGGCGGCGCAGGTGGTGTCGCCGGTGAGAGCGGCGGTGCTGTTGACCAGTGCGACCTTGCCGGCGGTGGCGGAGAGGTTCGGCGAGGTTCCCGAGGCGTCAGGTGTGGGCAGCGCAGCGCCCGTCGTGCCGGAGGCGATCGTCTGGACGAGGAAATACTGTCCGGGCTGGATTGTTGCGTTTCCGAGAGCGAGCGCCTGATTGAAGGTGCCGGTGGCTGAGGCGTACTGGACGGAGAGTCCCGAGGTGCTGATGGGCGAGGCGGTCGGATTATAGAGCTCGATGAAGTCAGCGTTGAAAGTGGCGCTCGAGTTACTGCCGCCGCCGTAGATCTGGGAGATGACGAGGCCCGTCTGGCCGAAGGCTGGAAAGGCGGTACTGAGGAGGAAGGCCAGGACCAGGACGAAGGGACGGCGGAAAGCGATTCGATTCACTCTAGACCTCTCGGAAATTGGCGTTTATGTCGAACATTCTCCGGAGCAGACGCCCAGATAGCGCCTGACAGGGGAGGGGCTTGCGGGGAAATCTTTTGTAACATGCTGCTGTTTCGGATGCATTAATTGCCGTCTGGCGTTTTCAGATCGAAAACGTCCAAGCCTCAAATGGTCGCGGAGCAGTATGCTGGGCTGGAGGGTTTTTCCATGGGTTGCGGTTGGGGTTGCGGTTGGGTATCAGCGGTTCTGGTGGTTTTTTTGATTGGTGGAGACGGTACCGCTCCTGCGCAGCAGACGATGAGCTGCCATGCGAGCGCGACTACGATGGATGCTGCAGTTGCGCCGGAAAAGCTGCCTCCTCCAGTGAAGATGACGGGAATCGGCAATAGCTATATCGAGATTACCGTCCATAACGCGGAAGCGAAGGCGTGGTTTGAGCAGGGGCTGAATCTTCTGCACGATTTCTGGGACTACGAGTCGTCGCGCGCCTTCGAGCAGGCCGTCAGGATCGATCCGAACTGCGCTATGTGTTATTGGGGGCTGGCGAAGGCGCAGAGTTTTCGCGGCGGCGATGCTCCGGGCGTGGCGGATGCATTGAACCGGGCCGCTGAGCTTGCAAAGGACAACAAGAACGCAGGCAAGGCGGAGAGGCTGTATATCAAGGCCGCGATGATCGAGCATCAGGAGCATGCGGCGCGGTCGCGTCAAGGACCGAACACCGGCGGAGGCACCGGGACGAAGACGACTCCCTATAAGGATTCGAAGGAGACGAAGACGCTGCGGAAGCTGGTGAAGATGAACCCGCAGGATGTGCAGGCGCGGATTTACCTGGCGGAGTCGCTGATGGATGGCTTCGACGCGAAGGGCGAACCGAAGACAGGAACGCATGAGGGGCAGCAGATTCTGGTGGCGATCCTGAAGGAGCATCCGGATGACAGTGCGGCGAATCACTACTGGATTCATGCGGTTGAGCCGGGGAATCATCCTGAGCTCGCTCTGGACAGCGCGAAAAAGCTGGGTTCGCTGACTCCGGCCTCGGGCCATATGGTGCATATGCCCGGACATATCTTCTATCGCACGGGAGATTATGAGGGCGGACGCGAGTCATTTGAGAATTCGATGCATGTGGATGAGGCGTACATCCACGACCAGGGGGTCGCCTACGAGAACGACTGGAACTACGTCCACAACCTGATGTACCTGATCGCGGATCTGATGGAGGCGGGAAGGGTTGCGGAGGCAGCGGAGATGTCGGCGAAGCTGACGGCTGCTCATGGCCATGCCGGCCCGACGCTCTATCGGCAGGTTCCGCGCGACGGACTTTCACGGCTTGACGTTCGCCTGCCTATATTTTTGCGTGCCGGAGCGTGGGGTTCGGCGACCGATGCCCTGGAGAAGAGCGGGCCTGATCCGGAGTTGAAGAATCTGGGCGCGCTGCGCTCGAGCATGCTCGCGTATACGAAAGGCATGCGGGCTCTTGGGCAGGGCGATGTGAAGACGGCGGCACAGATGGCGGATGATCTCGATGCGAGTTTGAAGAATCTGTCGGTCGAGAAGATGAATGGAATGCCAACTACACCGATGATGTCTCCCACGGCGAAGGACGCGATGGCCGCGCCGATGCATAATTTTCTGGATGTAACCGCATTGGAGCTGCGGGCGAGTGTCCTGCTGGCGCAGGGCCGCGGGGTCGAGTCGGATGCGACGTTTACGAAGGCCGCGGATGCAGAGCGTGCGCTGGGATACCGTGAGCCGCCCACGTACATCCGTCCTGTGGGCGAAACACGCGGCGATGCCCTGATGCGAGCGAAACGATACGAGGAGGCGAAGACGGCGTATGAGGCTGCACTCAAGGAGAGGCCGAATTCCGGCTTCCCGCTCTTTGGCATCGCGCAGGCCGATGAGGCTTTGAAGCGGACGAACGATGCGACTGCGGATTACGCAAGGCTGATGAAGGCGTGGCAACAGGCGGACGGCGATCTGCCGCAGTTGAAGGTTGCACGCGCATGGATGGAGAGCCAGGCGGTAAGCGGTGAATAGTTTCTAAAACTAAAGATGGAGATAAAGTTCGACCGTAAAGGCCATGACATCGAGGCCGACGATCGCCTACTCTGGCTTTGCTTTAGAAATGATATTGCTCTCCAAGAGGCGCCAGCGGCGCCTCCCTTTTTTTTGAGGGATCATTCGAATTCTCCCTTTTGGGCCGATTTTGAGCTCATTGGCCCGTTCGGTGGCGACCCCAAAAATCAACCTTTTGGTGGAAGACAGCGGGTCGATGGGCAACCTAGAGTAAGTCGTTCCCTAACAGGATTGTTTTTCGGCAGTGAACTGTTTTTAGCCAGTGGAGGATGACCGTGATCAGAAGACAGAAGATGCTGTTGGCGGCATTGCTCGCAGTAGCGAGCACCAGGGTGTTCGCGCAGGGATGCGTTGCGGCGCATGCGAATCAGCGGACGATGAGCGAGTTGGTGAAGTTATACGACGGCGGCTCGCATGGATTGTGGTCGATCCATAACCTGACGGTGGATATCGGCTATCGCGTTTACAACTCGAACAAGTACTTCATCGGCGACCAGGAGATCGATCGGCCGAACGCCGTGCGCAATCACCAGAATATCTTCGACGTTGGCATTGAGTATCGTGTGTCGCCGCGCTGGAGTCTGATTGCGGATGTTCCGGTGTTTGATGGGACGCGGAACCAGATTTATCCGCCGACGGGGATTTTCCAGGTGAGCGGTCTGGGCGATATTACGGTTGGAGCGCAGTCATGGATCTTCCGTCCGCCTTCGGAGAAGGGCGGGAACATCGCGGTGAGCGCGTCGCTGAAGATTCCGACGGGTATTAACGACGCGACCGGATCGGCGCTCTACAAGGGACAGACGGTGAAGGCGACGGCGGACCAGTCCTTGCAACCAGGCGATGGCGGTTGGGGATTTACGCTGGGGGCGCAGGGCTACAAGAGGCTTTGGCGGACAGGAGATTTCTATGGCCAGGGTCAATACCTGTTCAATCCGACGGATACGAACGGGGTGCAGACGTTTCGCAGCCAGCCGGGACAGAGCGTGATGTCGGTGACCGATCAGTATCTCTATCGCGCGGGCGTATCGCAGGGAATTCCGAAGGTGCATGGAGTCGGGTTGGGCGGACTGGCGCTCAGCCTGGGAGTCCGGGGCGAGGGAGTTCCGGTGCGCGACCTTATGGGTAGCAGTAACGGATTCCGGCGGCCGGGATCGATCGTTTCCCTGGATCCGGGGTTGATGTTCAATGTGCGGAGGACGACATTCTCTGTGAATGGCCCCTGGGCGCTCTATCGCAACCGTCCGCCCAGCGTGCCGGAGATCGAGAACAATACGAAGAACGGCGATGCGTTTTTTGCGGACTACACGGTGGTTGTCAGTCTGACCCATCATTTCTAATTGGGGGTCGATCGTTAGTTAAGTCTTTTCCTTTGAGAGTGAGAGGCGTAGCCTTTTGATTCAACCTTCCTGTGGAGGATGATTGATGGCGAAACCTCTCAGTCCGGCTGAGCGACGCACGGTTGGCCGACAGCGGCGAAAGCAGATGCCGCGTGTGGATCACGCAAAGTGGGACCCGAAGGCAAGAAAAGAAGGTCCGTTGAAGCTGATGGAGGCGTCGATGCGAGGGAGGGTTCCCTCGCTTGTCGCGCTGAAGTACGAGCGGATGGCGGCGTCTCCGTTTGGTTTCTTTCGCGGCGCGGTTCCGGTGATGGCCTATGACCTGTCGCTGCTGAAAAATACCGGCCTGAGCTGCCAGCTTTGCGGAGATGCGCATGTACGCAACCTGGGGGCATTCGAGGCTCCGGATGGGCGGCTGGTCTTCGACATCAACGATTTTGACGAAACGATTGCCGGGCCATTTGAGTGGGACGTGAAGCGGATGGCAACGAGCCTTATTCTTGCCGGTCGCGAGGCAGGTTCAAAGGACACACGCTGCTTTGACGCGGCACTGCTGTTTCTGGAGAACTACCGAACGAGCATGCTGGAGTTTTCGCGGATGCCGGTGCTGGAGATGGCGCGGTACCAGGTGCATCTGGTCGAGAGCGCAACGACGGTGAGGAGCGTTCTGCATCTGGCGGAGAGGGCGACTCCACTGCACACCTTGCTGACACTGACAGAGGTGAAGCCAGAGAGCAAGCCGGCAAGTCAACGAACCAGCAAGTCAGCGAGCAGGACGGCAAAGAAAGGCAAGGCCGCGAAGGCGGTGATCGATGGAAGGGAGAGAATCTTCAAGACGATTCCGCCGGTGCTGACTCGATTGACCGGCGCGATTGCCGCCAAGGTGATCGCTTCGCTTGTCCCCTATACGAACAGCCTGCAGCCGGAGAGGCGTGGATTTCTCGCGCAATATCGACCGATGGATGTGGCGTTCAAGGTGGTTGGGACGGGTTCAGTGGGGCTGCGCGACTATTGCATCTACATGGAGGGTAATGGGATGCGCGATCCGCTTTTCCTGCAGATCAAGGAAGAAACAGAGTCGGGATATGCGCCTTATCTGAAGACGACGAGGCATGGTCACCAGGGCCAGCGCGTGGTCATGGGGGAACGGGCGATGCAGTTGCAGTCAGACCCGTTTCTGGGTTGGACGAAGCTGGAAGGTCGCGACTACCTGGTGCGTCAGTTGAATGATCACAAAGCGTCGATTCAGATTCCGGAGCTAAGGGCGACCGGACTGATGGAATATGCCGAAGTCTGCGGTGAGCTGCTGGCACGCGGCCATGCCCGCTCGGGCGACTCGATCGAACTGGCCGGATATCTGGGCACCGGGCCTCGCTTCGATGATGCTGTGCTAAAGTTCGCCGAGGCGTATGCGAATCAGACGGAGGCGGACTGGAAGACGCTGGTGGCTACGATGAAGCCGAAGAAGACGGGAGCGAAGACTCGCCGAACAGTTCGCGGCAAGTAGTGTTCTCCGGGATCCCTGGCGGGATCAGTGTTGTAACGGTTCCGTAATCGTTGTGTGAAACGCTGAGCCACTATGGCCAATCGAACCTTGTGTGGCATAGCAATCAGCGTCGCGATGGTTTCAACGATGCATGCTCAGATGAATCCGTATATGCAGCTGATGACGAAGGCGTGGGAGCATGCGAAGGCGCACGGCTCATTGCAGCCGGTGCTCTCTCCGGTGGATGCGACTGTGTTGAACGGCGAGGTTCCGTTGAAGGACCTGCAGGCGCGTGGTTTTCGAGTGGTTCCGTGGACGACGAACGAACCGGAGAAGATGCGCTCGTTGATTCGTCTTGGAGTGGACGGGATTATTACGGATCGTCCGGATCTTCTGCAGCGGGTGCTGACGGAGGAACGTGCGGCTGCGACCAGCGCAGGGCAAAAGGAGCTGTTGGCGCGCTTTGATGTCTCGGCGCATCGCGGCGGACGCGGGCTGCGGCCGGAGAATACGCTGCCATCGTTCGAGTCGGGTCTCGATCAGTTAAGTACGACGCTGGAGACGGATACGGGTGTGACGACCGATGGCGTCTCGCTGATCTGGCACGATCAGTTTCTGAATCCGGAGTCGTGCCGCAGGGCCGATGGCGCTCCTTACACACTGGAGGACAAGGTTTTCATTCGGGATATTTCCAGCGTGGAGGCGCAGAAGACGTTTATCTGCGACAAGCTGCATTTTGGTGCGGACCAGAAGAATGACCTTGCGTTGTCGCCGGTTGCAGCAGCGTTTGCGAAACAGGAAAAGCTGATAAGCCCGTATGTCCCGACGTATGCGGCGCAGCTCTTCCGGTTTGTGAATTTTTATGTCGATTACTATCGCAATGGCGCAGGCAAGTCACATGCTCATGCAGCGGAGCGCGCCGCGAATGCCGCGCACGTACGATTCAATCTGGAGACGAAGATCCTGCCGGAGCATATTCCTGTGCCTGAGGGAGTCAAGGATCCGGAACAGTACAAGAATCATACTGTTGGGCCGCAGGCGTTCGTCGATGCGCTGTGCGGGGCGATCGTAAGCAATCACATGGAATCCCGCGCCGAAGTGCAGAGCTTCGATTTCCGCACCCTGATCCTGGTGGAAGAGCAGCATTCAAAGATTCCTACGTACTATCTGACGAGTGGCGCCAGGACGCTGAGTAGTGAGTTTGTTCCGCAACCGTTACGGGCGTCGTCCGCAGAGTAAACGAGGTTTACCCGTCACAGAACGGCGGCTGAAATATTCCATTCACGATCTATTTATCGTGCCGATACATGCCGCGAATACGTTAGCGGTTATGCAAAAAATTCCATTTATCCTCGCGGCACTTGTGTGCATGCTGCTTTTGCCATCGACAGCAATAGCGCAGTATGAAAACGGCAGCATCGTGGGTACGGTGCATGATGCCACCGGCGCAGTGGTTCAGGGTGCAACAGCAACGGTTACAAATACGGCCACCGGCATTGTGAGTACGAGAACAACCAACGAGAACGGCGACTACGAGGTTCCTGAGCTGCGCGTCGGGCAATATAACGTCGATGTGACGAAAGAGGGTTTCGCGCCGACACGTGCGACGGACATCACGGTTTCGGTGGGATCGCGTCAGCGCATCGACCTGACGCTCAGGGTGGGGGATACTTCGACGACTATTGAGGTGACGGGTGTTGCGCTGCAGGTGGAGACGGATACGAGCCAGCGCAGCCAGATCGTGACGCAGTATCAATCGGCGGCGTTGCCGCTGGTCAGCCGAAATTACTCCGACCTGCTGGGCCTCGTGACGGGCGTTCGCCAGGCGCCGACGGCCGCGACGACAAGTTCGATCTCGAGCCTGGTACGCGCGGGCGCATACAACGTGAACGGCCAGCGCAGCATGTTCAACAACTTCCTGCTGGATGGCCTGGACAACAATGCATACGGCGAGAGCAACCAGGGTTTCGACAACCAGATTGTCGCTGTGCCGCCGGACTCAGTAGCGCAGTTCAGCGTGGTGACAAATAATCAGAGCGCAGAGTTTGGCCGGTCGTCGGGCGCTACGGTCAACACTGCGTCGGCTAGTGGAACGAATCGCTTTCATGGCACGGCGTACGAGTTCATTCGCAACACGGTACTGAACGCCGGGGGCTTTTTCAAGCCGACGCTGGGCACTGTTCCTTTCAAGAAGCCGACGTTCAATCGCAACCAGTTCGGCTTTGACGTCGGCGGTCCTATTGTTCACGACAAGGTCTTCTTCTTTGTCGACTATGAGGGATTCCGGCAGATTCTGCGGCCGCTCACAGTGCTCACGCTGCCAACGCAGAACGAGTTGAACGGTGTACTGGTCGTTCCCGTGAAGAATGCGCTGACAGGTGTTGTGTATCCGGCGGGAGCGCCGATTCCGGCGAACGCGATCAATCCACTTTCTGCGCAGATCGTGTCGTACTTCAAGCAGATTCAGGGGCTGCCGGTCGCGGGATCGCCCACGACAGGTCTGGCCTCGAGCAACTATGCGGTTCAGGCGCCCTTTAAGGACAACTCGGACAAGGGCGATCTTCGTCTCGACTGGCAGCAAAACGCGAACAATTCGTGGTTTCTGCGCATCAGCGACCGCAAGGAGAACGCGGTCAACAATCCTACCATTCCGCTTCCTCTCGATGGGCAGACAAACGGCACGATCAGGATTCTGAACCAGCAGATTGCAGTGGGCTACACGCATCTGATTGGCGCCAACAAGATTCTCGATGCCCGCCTGGGGCTTTCACGGACGAAGGCGGGAAAGTACACGCTTTCTATCGGGAACAACGCCTTCACGATTCCGGGCCTGCCGACCAATCCTATTGTCGCCGGAGGCTTGCCCTCGATCGCCATTACCGGTTTCAGCGGCTTCGGACGGCAGAGCACCAATCCACAATGGCAGAATCCGGCGTTGCTTGATCCCAAGGTCAACTTCAGCTGGATGAAAGGCAGTCACTCCCTGAAGTTCGGGTACGAGTATGAGCACGTCTGGATGGCGGTGAACGATAACAATCCGCTGTACGGTTCGTTCACGTATGGCGGAGGCTACAGTGCGGTCGGAACGGCGGTGTCGGATTCCTACTGGGCTGACTTTCTCTTCGGCACTACGAGCGCATATTCGCTGGCCAACTACTTTGTCGGGCACCTTCGGACGTCGATGCACAACATCTATGCGCAGGACGACTGGAAGGTGACTCCGCAGTTGACGCTGAATCTGGGGCTGCGCTGGGAGTACGGCGCGCCGTATTCCGAGGAGAACAACTACATCTCCAATTTTGATCCTGTGTCGCAGACAGTGCTTACGATCTCGCCGGGAGCTGTTGCGGGCAATGGTGTTACGCCGTATCACGGCGGCGGAGTTTATGGCAGCACGCTGGTGAATCCCGATCTGAACGATTTTGGTCCACGCGTAGGCTTCGCGTACTCGCCGATGCCAAACACGTCGGTGCGCGGCGGCTTTGGTGTGAGCTTTGTGCACTACACGCGCGCGGGGTCGGGCAACATCCTGGCGATCAACGCACCGCAGGCGTTGTTTGTTTCGGTGCCACAGTCGACTCCAAATACGTCGAACCGTTGCCCCAGCGGTGCACCGGCGACGAACTGCTACATCCCCGCGGATCAGGGTTATCCGGCGACACTGGTGACGACCTTCAATCCGGCGACGGACAACATCACCTGGGTTCCCAAGGACCGGGGCGACAGCTATGTGGAGAGTTACTTTCTGAGCGTGCAGCGCGAGCTCTCGAAGAACATCCTTCTCGATGTTGCGTACGTCGGCAATCATGGACTGAAGCTTGAGGGCTTTCTGAACGCGAACCAGAAGAATCCGGCGGCAAACTTCACGCGCACGGCTTATCCCAACTGGCCGAGCGATATCACGGCCGCGGTAAACTCGTTCTGGTCAAACTACAATGCGCTGCAGGTGCGTTATGAGCAACGCATGGTTGCCGGGCTTACCTTGTTGAACTCCTTCACATGGGAGCGCTCGCTGGATAATGCCTCAGCGTCGCTCGAAGGCAATTCGCCTTCGCCGCAGGACGGAACGAATATCCGCGCAGATTATGCTCAGTCAGACTACAACCTTCCGATTGCGAACATCACAAGCATCGTCTACGAACTGCCGTTTGGCCGAGGGCGCCACTATCTCAACGACGCCAACGGGCTCGTCGATGGCGTGCTGGGAGGATGGCAGTTGAGCGCCATCAATACCATGCAGGCCGGAACGCCGTTCAACCTGGTGTACTCTCCGAACTCGGCGACCGCGGTTTCGCCGCAGATTTCAGCGACGTACCGCGGTGCGAATGAATATCGCCCGAATGTCGTTTCCGGTCAGAAGATCACGCAGGGCCGCTCCTCGCGCGCTGCGGGGACCGGATATGTGAACTACATCAACTATGCAGCGTTTGCGCTGCCGGCGACGAGAAACTCAGCAAATGCGTTGCTGAGTCCTTTCGGCAACGCATCGCGTAATCCGGGCCGGACTCCGGCGTTCTACCAGACGGATCTCGCAGTGAACAAGAGATTCTCGACACCGCTCGAGAGCCTGAAGGTGGAGTTCCGTACGGAGTTCTACAACATCTTCAACCACACGAATCTGTATCTGCCGGCCAGCACACTCGGCGGGACGCTTGGAGGCGCGCCAACGACCGGAGGTCAGATTACGAGCACGTTTACCCCGCGCGTTATTCAGTTCGGCCTGAAGGTGATGTTCTAAAACCTCACCTGCATCTTTCGCACGAAGCCAGTTGCCCGAAGGCGGCTGGCTTTTTTTTGCGAGAGCGACATGGTGTAGCTTGGACGAACGCCTGCGAATCAGGGGAGGGCTGATGAACTGTGGCCGGTTGCCGTGCGATGAGGGTCAGATTCTCTCGGGGCGACCTGCCGTAACTACTGGTGGCGGCGCATGGGTGCTGGCCGCTACGGTGCTGGGTTCGAGCATGGAGTTCATCGACGGTACTGTGGTGAACGTTGCTCTACCCGCGCTGCAGACCGGGATGGGAGCGACCGGTTCACAGGCCCAGTGGGTGGTGGTGGGTTATTCGCTGTTTCTCTCGTCGCTGCTTTTGCTGGGAGGTACGCTGGGCGACAGGCTTGGACTGAGAAAGATCTTTCTCACGGGCGTTGTAGTCTTTGCCGCGGCTTCGATCTGGTGCGGCATTGCGCCGGACATAAAACACCTTATCGCAGCGAGATGCCTGCAGGGCGTGGGCGGGGCTCTGCTGGTGCCGAACAGTCTTGCGCTACTGAGTGCGAATTTTGCAGAGTCGCAGCGAGGGAGAGCGATCGGCACGTGGTCGGGTTTTGCATCGATGATGACGGCGCTGGGGCCGGTGCTGGGAGGATGGCTGGTGCAGCATGGATCGTGGCGGTGGGTCTTCTTCGTGAATGCGCCGCTGGCCGCGGTGACGGTGTGGATCGTGCTCACGAAGGTTCCGTCAGGCAGTCAGAGGGATGTGCATGAGGGACTCGCCGGGATGGATTGGACTGGTGCCGCGCTTGCAACCGCTGGATTGAGCGGCATCACATTTTCGTTGATTGAGTATGCGCAGCCGGGGCTTCTGGTGTGGATGTCCGGTATAGCCGGTGTGGCGCTGTTGCTTGCATTTCTGTCCGTGGAGCGTCGATCGAAGTCTCCGTTGCTGCCGTTAGAACTTTTTCGCAGTCGCAATTTTCTGGGCTCGAATATGCTGACGTTCTTTCTGTACGGAGCGTTTGGAGGGGCACTTTTTTTTCTGCCGATCAATCTGATCCAGATCCAGAGATATTCCCCGACGCGTGCCGGAGCGGCGCTGCTTCCGATGGTGTTGGTTATGTTTCTGCTGTCGCGGTGGGCGGGCGGCCTTCTTTCGCATTATGGAGCGCGGCTTCCTCTCACCATCGGTCCGCTGATTTGCGCAGCAGGTTATGTGTTGCTGGCCCGTCCGGCGGTTGGCGGATCGTACTGGACGACTTACTTTCCAGCGCTGGTCGTGCTGGGATTCGGAATGACCGTGAGCGTCGCTCCGCTGACGACGGTTGTGATGAGTTCGGTTGAAGGGGGCCGGACAGGAATCGCATCGGCGGTTAACAATGCTGTGTCCCAGGTGTCTGGACTGCTTGCGCTGGCAGTCTGCGCGCCGATCTTCTTTGCGGTGTTTTCGCCATCGCTCTCTCGTGGACTTGAGAGACGGAATGCTTCGGCGGAGACTGTTCGGCAGGTGGAATCGCAGCGAATGAAGTTAGGGGGCATCGAAACGACGGACGCGACAGGAAGAGCTGCCGTGGACGAGGCGTATGTCGCGAGTTTTCGCATGGTCGTGTTGTTTGCGGCCGGCCTTTGTGCTGGTGCTTCGGCAAGCGCCGCCTTGAATTTGAGCAGGCATTGTGAGCGCCCTCAGGGGTGAAGGGGCTGTGACGCTTCGCTTATTTGTACGAGGACAAGCGAGATGAACAGCATAAGTGCGGCGAAGTAGAAGGGCGATCCGGGCAGGTGAAGGATCGCATTGCTGCCGATGGATTTGCTGAAGATCCAGGTGAAGATGCCGGGGCCGACGAGGCCGGAGATCCCGCGCAGGCTGTTGATGGCTCCCTGAAGCTGGCCTTGTTCCGATGAACTTGTTTTGTGAGAAAGAACGCTCTGTATGGAAGGCCATACGAGGGACATCATGTTGAATACCGGGATGCTGAGCCAGAAGAGCCTTCCGGTGCGGGAGAGGCCGAAACCGGCGTAGCCCAATGCGCCGCCGATCAGACCGATCGTGGCGGTTCGCAATTCGCCGAGGCGCGCGACGACCGGTTTGACAAGAATCCCGCCGTAGATCGCGCTGCAGATGCCGATGGCGGCGAGCGAGAGGCCGACGGTGCGATCGGTCCAGCCATAGCGATAGTCGGCGTAGATGACGTACACGTTCATCAGCGACTGCTGCGCAACATAACCAAGAAGAAGAACGCCAGCCATCAGAAGCATCGAGTGGCGACGAAGCAGTGAAAGCGAGCCGATGGGATTGGCGCGGGTCCATGAGAAGGCTGTACGGTTGCCGGCGGAGAGAGACTCCGGCAGCACAAAGATGCCGTAAAGTCCATTGACGAGACTGAGGCAGGCGGAGACCCAGAAGGGCAAGCGAGGGTTGATGTTGCCGAGGATGCCTCCGACGGCAGGGCCGAGAACGAAGCCGAGCCCGAAGGCAGCACTGAGCATTCCGAAAGCTGCGGCGCGTCGCTCGCGCGGTGTGACATCGGCCATGTACGCCATGGCGGTGGGGATGCTCGATGAGGTGATACCGGAGATGAGGCGTCCGAGATAGAGCCAGCGAAGAGTCGGAGCCCAGGCCATCACGAGATAGTCAAAGCCGAGGCCGAAGTTGGAGAGCAGCACGATGGGGCGGCGGCCGAAGCGGTCCGAAAGAGAGCCGAGGATCGGCGAGCAGAAAAACTGCATGACAGCGAAGGTGGTTCCGAAGAGTCCCAGCGCTTGTGCGGCGTCGACGGTGTTTCCGTTGAGGAAGCCTTCGATGAGCCGCGGGAGGACAGGGGCGATCATGCCCATGGCGAGCATGTCCAGTGCGACGGTGAGGAAGATAAAGGCAGCGGCGGCGCGCCGGCCTTTGGGCGGGTGGGGGACAAGGGCATCCCCCTCGAGGGGAGTGACAAACTCCGGCTCAGAGAGCATCGGGTTCGGTTCGGCTGCCGGATTGTCGATAGGCTCAGGCATAGGAGGTTGATGGCTAGTCTACGTGAGTTGCGTGACAACCGGTTTCGGCGAATGCGGGTGACGCGTCGCTAGAATGGAGCGATGGCTTTATCGTTTGAGGTTTTTGAGACGGCCGGTAGCGGCGGACGGCGAGGAAGTCTTTCCTTGCCGCATGGAGTTGTCGAGACTCCTGTGTTTATGCCGGTAGGCACTGCCGCGAGTGTAAAGGCTGTCGAGCAGAGCGTGCTTGAAGCGCTGGGCGATGAAGGCACGGGGGCAAAGATCATTCTGGCGAATACGTACCACCTCTATCTGAGGCCGGGGCACGAGCTGATTGCGCGGCTGGGTGGCGTGCACAAATTTATGAGCTGGGATCGCTCGATGCTGACTGACTCGGGCGGCTTCCAGGTGTTCAGCCTGAGCGAATTGCGTAAGGTTACTCCGGACGGAGTGGAGTTTCGGTCGCACCTGGATGGGTCGAAGCACTTCTTCTCGCCGGAGCACTCGATGGATGTGCAGATTGCACTGGGGGCAGACATTGCGATGGCGTTCGATGAGTGCGTGGAGACTCCTGCGAGTTGGGAACGCACGCGGGATTCGATGGATCTGACGCATGCGTGGGCACGACGTTCGCGCGATCATTTCACGGCGAATGCGCATCGGGTGCCGTGGTTTTCAGAGAAGAGCGAGAAGACACAGAGTTTATTTGGCATCGTTCAGGGCGGAATGTACGCCGATCTGCGCAAGGAATCTGCGGAGCGGCTGGTGGAGATGCAGTTTCCCGGCTACGCTATCGGCGGTCTCGCGGTGGGCGAACCGCGCGAGGTGACTCGCGAGATGATTGCGCGCACGCTTGAGTGGCTGCCGAAGGATAAGCCGCGTTACGTGATGGGTGTCGGATATCCGGATGAGATTGCGGAGTACGCGAAGATGGGAGTGGATATGATGGATTGCGTTCTGCCGACGCGTGCCGGGCGTCATGGATTGTTGTTCGCGCGCGAGCAGGATGGCAGTATTGTGCGGATGAACATCAAGCGCAAGGAGTATGCGGAGGATCAGGGCCCGATCGATGCAGCGTGCGGATGCATGGTGTGCAGGAGGTACTCGCGGGCTTACCTGCGGCATTTGTTTGTGGCGGGAGAGCCGCTGGCGTTGACGCTGAATTCGATACACAATCTGCATTTTTATCTGGCTACGATGGAGCGCGTCAGAACGGAGTTGATGAAGTGATGAATCGGCGTGAGTTGATTGCAGGGGCGGCGGCTTTGGCAGGTGCGAGACATATTCCGGATGCATTCGCGCAGAGTGGAACGAACGATACGTTGCAGGGTCCGCCGGGGCGATTGCTCAGTTCGACCTTCACGCCGGAGTTGCTGCGTACGAAGCTGGTTCCGATCGGCCAGTGGCATCCGTATCCGAGGTCGGCAGAACGCGAGGTGTGGATGGAGGTTCCTGCCGATATCCGCGAGGCCATGGTGAAGCGTGCCGAGGCGTGGAAGGGAAAAGACTGGCCATCGCTGCTCGCGACAACAGAGCTTGATTTTAAGCGCAATGGCAATCGCACCCGGTATGAGTCACAGATGTTTGGGCGGCGGCACAGGCTGATCGATCTTGTACTCGGCGAATGTGCCACGGGCGATGGACGATTTCTCGATGACATTACGAATGGGGTGTGGCTGATCTGCGAGGAGACGTTCTGGGGTGCACCCGCGCACCTGGGCACGCAAAAAGCGAAGGCAGGCCTGGCGGATGCGGCCGAGCCGATTGTGGACCTGTTTGCGGCGGAGACGGCTTCCACGATGGCATGGACCGACTATCTTCTGGGCGAGAAGCTGAATTCCGTGTCGCCGCTCATTCGTCCTCGGATTCGCATGGAAGCGAAGCGCCGCATCCTCGATCCACTGCTTACGCGGAACGATTTTTCCTGGATGGGACTGCAGCCGGAGCGCGAAGAGGAGACGAAGTGGCTCGATGTCGGCGCGAATGTCGTGCGTCCAAAACGCATTCATCTGAACAACTGGAATCCATGGGTCAACTCGAACTGGCTGATCGTGAATCTGCTGCTCGAGGACGACGCGGAACGCCGCCTGCGCGCGATTGATAGATCCTGCCACAGCCTGGACGAGTTCCTGAGCGACTACTCTCCCGACGGCGGATGCGAAGAAGGGCCGGTGTACTGGCAGCGTTCGCCGGGGTCGTACTTTGACTGCTGCAGGACACTTGCCTCTGCAGTAAATGGCGCCGCGGACGTAATGACGCATCCGTTTGTTCAACGCATGGGCCAGTTCATTGCTGACGTGCACATCGCCGGCAAGGCCTATGTGAACTATGGCGATGCGCACATGGAGGATGCGCCGACACCGGAGCTGGTGTACCGGTACGGACTGGCGGCGAAGATGCCGGCGCTTGCGGCGTTCGGGGCGTTTTATTCAGCGCAGTACAGCCTGGGTTCGGCAGATCCGGCGACTGTAGAGCGTGCTGTGGGCGCGGGGCTGCCGGCGCTGGCACGCTCCTTGCCCGACATTCTGTGCGCGCGTGAGATTCGCGTGGCGAAAAAGGCCGATGCGCTGGAACGGGATGCGTGGTACCAGGCGCTGCATCTGATGACCGCGCGGGAGAAGGCAGGGACTACGGATGGCTTCTACCTCGCGGTGCAGGCGGCGAGCAACGGACGCAGCCATGGGCATAACGATTCAGGCAGCTTCATCGTGTTTCATGATGGCGAGCCAGCCTTTATTGATGTGGGAGTCGAGGCGTACACGGCGAAGACCTTCAGCGCGGAGCGGTACACCATCTGGACGATGCAGTCGGCGTTTCACAACCTGCCGACAATCGGCGGCGTGATGCAACGTGACGGAACACCTTATGCCGCGAGCGAGGTGAGGTATCGGACGAGCGATACGAACGCTGGAATGACGATGAATCTCGCGACTGCGTATCCATCCGAGGCTGGAGTGAAGCGCTGGATGCGCGAGGTACTGCTGGATCGCAACGCTGGAGTTGTACGCCTGACAGAGGAATTTGAATTGGCAAAGAGCGTGCCTGTTGCACTGTCGTTTATGACTTCACGAGTACCCTCCGAAGCAGGCAAGGGTGTTTTTACGCTGAAGTCGACGAAGGCCGGGGTGAAAGATGTATCGCTGAAGTACGACGCTTCGTCACTGCGTTTTACGTCGGAGAAGATCGACCTTGCGGATGAAGGCATGCGGCGGTCGTGGGGGCCCGCGGTTTATCGTGTACAGCTCCGGACGGTGAACGATGTCTCGCGCGAGCGATGGATGATGGAAATCATTTCATAATCACTCAAGCGCGGACAGGAAAGGGTGCAAGCTGCGATTGAACACAGCTTGCACCCTTTGTGAGGACACAATTGAGCCTAGTCTAGTGGGCCCGGCTAGTGAGTCTGTTTAGCAACGCCGACGGAATCGCAACAACAACAGGCCGATCACACCGGATGCAGTTTCGAAGATGGTTGCCGGTTCCGGGACGGGATCGATCTTGCCGAAGAGTCCGTCCTGCTGATTGTTGATGCCTGCCGTGAAGTAGACGGCGTTGAGATCGGATCCGGTTCCTCCGGTGCGTGTCTCAAGAGCCCAGAGGAAATCGTTGACGAGCGGGTTGCCATCCGCGCCGTCGATGGTGCCGAGATAGTTGCCTGTAAAGGGATCGAAGGCGAGGATCTCGCCGTTGCCGAAGTTGCCGACCAGCAGATCATTCCCGAAGGAGCCGAAGCCTCCGGGCGCAATCACCAATCCCCAGGGAGCGTAAAGTGAGCCACCCGTGGCGAAGCGTTTGATGAAGTTGCCGCTCGTGTCAAAGATATCGACATAGCCTCCGGGCAAGCCTGTCGGGCCAGAGAGGAGAGCGTACGTGACATACAGGTTGGAGCCGATGAGCTGGATGTTGAATGGCACGTAGCCGGCGATCGCATTCGGATCAATAAAGTTGCCGGCGAGAGTTGCCGGTTGCCAGCTTGAGTTGAAGACGTTGATATGACCGGTCGAGTCGGCAGCGTAGAGGTACGGCGACCCATTGCTGGTCGCGATTGCAAGACCGGTGTAGATGGCTCCTGGTGTTGCGGCCATCTGGACTGCGGTGGTTCCCGCGCTGCCGTTCCATCCTGCGATCGTCCCGGCGAGGGTGTCGAAGATAAAGTTGGCCGCTGTGCCGTTCACCAGGAAGTTGCCGGTACCAGCGCTATTATTGACCTGGCCTGTTGGACCATTGGGACCTTTTCCGGCTGACGGAATTGTCACTACAAGTGGAGTAATGGCTCCCGCGCCGTTATACAGCGTAGAGTTGCCGGATCCCTGATTGGAGACCCAGAACGGCGATGTCGCCGAGAAGGAGACGCCCCACGGGTTCCTCAGGTTTGGATCTGTGGTTGTCGCCATCCCCGGAATATCGGAGACAAGATTGGTTTGCGAGAACGTGTCGGCCAGCAGAAAGCTGGAAGCGCCCACCAGAAATGTTGCACATGCCAGCTTCGTAAAGCGGTGATATGCAAAACGTAAGAACATTGACTGCCTCCCATGAAAGCGGTGATTTTCTGCCACGATGTTCATGCCTTCCGGGAGTATAGGCCGCTGATTCCTGCCTTGCTTCACGTGATTTTGAGCCGATGGAAGGGTTCGTTGGTGTCATGAACAGATTGTCAAAGACCTGTAACCGACAGAATCGAACGCTGGGTCCTGCGAGGCGATGTGCCTGCACTGCAACGGTTATGGAAAGACACCGATCTTTTTGAAAAATTCGTAATTTTCGTACTGATTCACATTTTTCAGCATCTGGATTACCTGTTCCTGCGTGTCGTGCGGAGCGAAGGATTGCGCTGAATCCGCGATTGCATAGGCTGTAACCGCGGTCGTCGCGACGCCTTGATTCAAGTCGGCCTGCACGACAGAGTCGAAGCTGTCCGATGCCTTGTGGTGCAGCTTGAAATACTTATCGGTATCGTTCCAGAGGACGAGGGTCGGAACGCCGAGAACATCGAAGCTGATGTGATCAGTCTGAAAAAGAAATTCGACCGAGGTTGTTGTCTGGTCGGAGCCGAGACCGGTCAGGAGAGGCTCGATATCTGTAAGCGCCTTCTGCTCGTCGTTGCGGCCCATCACATACCAACCTTTTGCAGGCTGAGCGCCGGTATCGGAGATCAGCACGGCATCGATCGAAGACATCTCATTCCTGTGATGGCGGACATAGGCCGTAGAGCCCAGAATTCCCTGCTCCTCTCCACCGAAAAGAATGAAGCGCATCGTGCGGCGCGGAGGACGGTCGAGGGCCTTCACTGCCCGGGCTACCTCGATCACGGTAGCCGCTCCGGTGCCGTTGTCCTGTGCGCCGGTTGCCGGATGCCACGAATCCAGATGGCCCGCCACGATGACAACCTCATTGGGCTTTTCGCTGCCTGGAATCTCCGCGATGACGTTGTTCACCGTGACGTTCTTACGGATGCGATTCTTATAAGAGAACTCGACGGTGACCGGCCCTTTCCCGAGCATGCGTTTCATCAGCAGAACATCTTCGAGGCCGACCTGTGCTACTGGGTAGGGCGAGAGGGCACCGTCGAAGGTCAGCGCAGTCGCCGATTCCGTGCCATTCGCCCCGCCGACCAGCAGCAGAGCGAGCGGATGAAGCTGCCTGAGTCGATCCAGCGCCTTGAGGATTGTGGCGAACTGGGGCTCGGACCCGAGGCTTTCGCGATCCACGAGGACGACCTTGCCATCGAGGCTGGCTTTCTCCGCGTCGACTCCTTCCGGAGTAAGTTGCTTGAGATAAGCGACGCTGCCACGGACCCCGTTGACGGGCGTGGATGGGCTCCAGCCGAGGGAGTAGATGTGCAGCGTCTGCGCGCGAGGCTCTACAATCCTGCCGGTCGCCGCCACCTCAGGCTCCCAGGTCGCTGGGATTGTGAAGGGCTCGGTGTGAACGTTGTTGAGGCCGAGAGATTTGAACTGCTCCGTTGCCCAGGAGACGGCGTGAACGTAGTTGTCAGAGCCGGTAAGACGCGGGCCGATGTTGTCTGCGAGCTGACGGTCATAGTCATAGGCCTTGCCGTTGACCATGATGTCCCCAACGAGCTGCCGGACAGCATTTCGGGTCTCCAGTGAAACCGGCGCCGGAGATTGCGCAAAAAATGGACACACACAAAGCGATGTAAAAGCGGCAGTTGCAAATAAGCGCATGAGCGCAAAATTACCACAACGGCGAAGAAGATCCGCTTCGCGATCGACTGTTTTCGACAAGCTCAGTGCACTTTCAGAGTCCCTTGTACATACCGCCATCCACCAGCAGAGTCTGTCCGGTGATGTAAGAGGCTCGTTCGGAGGCCAGCCACACAATTGCGTCGGCGATTTCTTCGGGTGAGCCGACTCGTCCCAGCGCAGCTTCTGAGCCCAGGCGGTCGAAGTACTCCTTCTCGCTGATGCCCGCTTCTGCGGCGCGTTTTTTCACCAGGTCGTTCAGCCGCTCCGTTGCTGTAAAGCCCGGAGCCACGTTGTTCACCGTAATCCCGTCCTTGCCAAACTCGTTCGACAGGCTCTTCACCAGCCCCAAAACGCCGGCCCTGATGGTATTTGAGTACACGAGGTCTCCCATCGGCTGCCGCACCGAAACGGAGGTGATGGTGACGATGCGCCCCCACTTCTTCTGTTGCATGTGCGGTATGACCGCGCGGGCAAAGTAGGTGATGCTCATCAGATTCATCTCTGCCGCGCGACGCCACTCCTCGCTCGTCGTCTCCAGAAACATCTTTGCCGGAGGACCACCAGCGTTGGTCACGCAGACATCGACGCCGCCGAACCGCTTCGCTACATCGTCCACAAACCGATGGACGGCCGCCTCGTCGGTTACATCGAGCGGCTGGCCGATCACCTCCATCGGATGCAGAGCGCGAACTTCCTTGACGGCGGCGATCAGCTTGTCGTGATTACGCGAACACATCGCCAATCGCGCGCCTTCTATCGCAAACTTTTGCGCGGCTGCGAAAGCAATGCCCTCACTCGAAGCGGCAACAATCACACAACGTTTTCGAAGTCCGAGATCCACTGTCAGCTCCTTGCTGCCGCGTCCTGGCGAAGATAAGCATCATCGCGATCGATCCAATCCTGCCGCGGAGGATTAAAGATATCAAGGTCTACCGTGTCTTCCAGGGCATTTGCCTCGTGCGGGACATTCGGAGGAATGCACAACACCTCGCCGGCGCGAACCACAATCCGTTCGCCGGCAATCAAAAACTCCAGCGCACCCTCAAGAATGTAGGTTACCTGCTCGTTGTGGTGCTGATGCAGAGGAACATTCGCGCCTTTCTTCAACAGCACACGCGCGACCATTACATTGGTGCCCACGACAAACTGTCGCCCGATGTGCGAACTCAGCTGCTCCACCTCAATATCCTTCCACTTCACAAGAGAAGGCTTGTCCATCCCAGGCTCCCTTCAGCATCACTTGATTGGCGACAATGCCACATCGCGCGTCCTTAATCGTGAAAATTCCGGCCCAAGTCTAGCACGTGGACATTCTGGCTGAGATAGTTACAAAAACATACATCCTTGGGGATCGGAAGCAGGGCTTTCAGTCTGTACATTCGCTGCGCCGTTGCCGGATCTCAAACTGACGATCTAATCGCCTATCTAAAAACTCTCTAGTTCAAGACGGAGGGAAGCATCACTTCTCGAAGCTGGCTGCCCTGTCGAATCGTCACGACAGAGCCGTCGCAGATCGAGTGATCCAGCAGAAACGGTTCCACGGCCCGAAACAAGGCCTCAGCATCCGGGCCGTAGAGGATAATCGTCACGCTCTCGGGAATCGTGACACGCCCACCATACGATCCGACTTCCTCTTCCTGGACGATCGCCGAGAGTTGTTCCCGTAAAAGCTCAGCATCGTCAAGCCCATATCTTCCCACCGGACGGCTGCCGAAGCCCAGCTCGATCAAGACCGCTCCCCCTGCTTCAGCAGTCAGCGCACTCAGATCAACGTTCGCTTGCGGTACGTCCTTCCCTGCAGCTCGCACGGACGCCAGCTGCGCCTCTGCGCCAGCTGCTTCATCGAGCCTGCCCAGCCGCTTGAGCGATATGAGCTGATACTCCAGATTCTCGGCAAGAGCATCGAGATTGGGGCTCGGCGCTCGCTTACGTTCAGCGTAACTTCGCTGCAGCCATTCCACTGCTTCAGCATCGCGGCCGTCATCCTGAAAGATGAGCCCTCGGGTACCGTAAGCTGCTGCCAGTTCCAGGTCGTTGTTCGACCCGAGAATTTCTGACGCACGATCGATCAGTCGCCGCGCCTCGTCAAACTTCTTCATCCGCCGGTAACTGTTCGCCATGTTGTTCAACAGAGCGCCAATGCGATTCGGCGGAGTGGACGGAACCCGTTCGCGCACATGTAACGCTTTCTCATAATAGGCAAGCGATTCTTCATGGCGTCCTTGCTCTGAACACGTGATTCCCAGATTCACCCACGCTGTTGTTGCCGATTCCAGTTGCGCCTTGGCGACATGAATCTCCGCCGCCTCCTTATAGAAACCTTCCGCCTCAGCCGGAGAACTCTTCCGCAGGGCATTCCCCAGGCTAATCAGCAACGAAGGCAGCCGGGGATCGGCGGGGTAATCGCGAAATATCTTCAATGCAGCTCGCAGCAGAATCGCAGCGTGTTCCTTCAGGCCGCACATCGCGTAGCAACGGCCCGTCCGCGACAAGAGATCGGCCATCGCGACCGGCTCGTTCAGCTCCAGCCCGAGTTGAAGAGCCTGCTCCCAGAACGGAATGGCGCGACGGTATTCCTGAAGCTCTACAAGAACATCGGCCATCAGATAGTGATAGCTCACCAGCTCCATTGGAGCGGAGATACTCTCCACTTGCGGCATCGCCATCTCGCGCAGGCGCTTTGCCTCCTCAGCGTTGCCCTGGCGCAATCGCAGCAGGCATAGATGACAGAGCGCCAGCGGAAACAGGCTCTGCGCCTCCTCCTCCGTCATCGACTGCGTTACATGCAGGGCAATACCCAACAGCTTTGTAGCCGACTCAAAGTCGCCGCGACGCAACTCTGCCATGCCCTGCCGAACCAAGGCGATACAGTCCTCCGCTAGAGACTCTTCACGATCTTCGGCATCATCCATCGGCACAAGGAGCGGGCATGCGCAGTCTATCGCACTACGCAAAAACGGAGATGACTGTCCGTCACATCGAACTGGCAAATCGCATCCCGCCGATCTACAGATCGTGAGATCGTGGAGTTGCAAACGCCTCTATCCGGACGCGGAGGGTAGAGGGTTACCCAGGAGCCGTTCGGCCAGCCTCTCGACGGTGTTCTCCGGCTCATCGCAGATGCCGCTGTGCACGGGCGAAACCTGAATGATCGTGCTTCGCGGCGAAACCAACCAGTGAAACCGCTCCCGTTGCGAAAGTTTCGCAATCGGCCCGGCCTCGGGATCGCCGGCTGCAATCTTAGGAATCGCCTCCAGATGTTTCCGCACCATCTCCACATCGACTTGAGGCCAGAGCGCCTTCAGCCGTGCCTCGTCCACCACGACTCGAGCGTCCAGGTAGCGCCGCTCGAGGCAAAACACAATCACGCCCGCGTTGATGAATTCCCCGCGCTCCACGCGGGGAACCACACGTACTACGGCGTAATCAAACGAGGTCGGCACGGGCACGTTTCGCCTCCTCCACAAACGTTGCTGAAGCTTTCAACCGGTGCTCAAAAAAATCGACATAGACCCGGCGCTTTTCCTCCGCTGAAAGACGATCATGATCGTTCAGCAGCCACTTGTCCGGGACTGACTCAAGCACTTCGGCAATCAACCTCCCCGTCAACAGATTGCGAGCCCGCTCATCCGCTTCATCGAGCGAACGCGCCCATGGCAGCAAAATATGATTCTTTATCTCGCGAAAAGGAGACTGAGCTTTCTCCAGCATTGTTCCCCAATCGTGGTGATAGTAGATCGCCGCGCCATGATCGATGAAGTAAAGCTCGCGATGCCAGTTCAGCAGATTCGCATTGCGCGGCGTGCGATCCACATTTGCCACAAATGCATCGAACCAGACTGCCATCGAAGCAGTTGCAGCATCGGTCTTATCGCCTGCGGCAGGATCGAACATCGTCGATCCCGGAAGATAATCCAGTGCAAGATTCAACCCGACACTGGCTTTCAGCAGATCGCGAATCTCCTGGTCGGGCTCATTTCTCCCCAGCGCCGGATCGACTTCAACAAAGACAAGCTCGGGAACGTTCAGTTCAAGCGCGCGCCCAATCTCTCCTGCGACGAGCTCCGCGACGAGAGCCAGCGGCCCTTGTCCGGCGCCACGAAACTTGAGCACGTACATGCCAAGATCATCTGCCTCGACGATCGCAGGCAGCGAGCCTCCCTCGCGCATTGCCGTCACGTACTGAGTTGCCCGAACCGTTCGCAGGTCCATCCGCTCCAGTGTAGCCGCACTCACGCCCAAAGCCTTACGCCTGTGCTGAGCAGGACAATCAGTCCCACGACCACCAATGGTCTCGCCTTGACCACAGTCAGCAGAAGGATGCCAACGAGCACAATCAGAGCATCCCAACGCGAGCCAACCGAGCTTGTCCAAACAGGGCGATAGAGCGCAGCCAAAAGGACACCGACGACGCTCGCATTCACGCCTGCAATCGCCGCCTGCATCCATGCATTCGACCGCAATCGGCTCCACCAGGGCAATACCGCAATGACCAGCAACAGCCCGGGAAGAAAGATTCCGGTCAGAGCAAGCAACGCACCACGAAGTCCTGGCAATGGCTTGCATACCGCGCCAAGATAGGCTGCAAACGTAAAGAGCGGTCCCGGAAGCGCTTGTGCTCCGCCATAACCGGCGAGAAACGTCGCCTCGGAAACCCAGCCACGCGCCACGGTCGTTCTTTCCAGCAAAGGCAGAACGACGTGCCCTCCGCCAAACACCAGCGCGCCAGATCGATAAAACGCAGAGAACAACTCAGCCGCAGGCGAAGGCCTTACCGCAACCCACAAAGGCAGGCCTAACAAGAGGCCTGCAAACAATACACCAGCAACAGTCGACGCTCGATGAGAAACAGCAATCCGCCACTCACCATTTCGTTTGCCCAGGCCACGGCATAAAACCAGACCGGCGGCTGCACCCATCGCCAACGCGATCAACTGACCATTCGCGGATCGAACAACCAGAACCATCATCGCAGCGACTGCGGCAATCAACAGCCGCTGCAGATCCGGGGTCAGCGTACGGCTCATGCCCCAGACTGCCTGCGCGACCACGACAACCGCAGCCAGCTCCAGGCCATGCAATATTCCCGCTCCCAGCCTGCCGGACAAAAACGGATGGCCATAGGCAAATCCGAACATCAAGGCCGCCGATGGCAACGTAAATCCCGCCCACGCCGCCAGGGCTCCCCAAAGTCCGCCTTCCATCAACCCGATTGTGAAACCTACCTGGCTGCTCGCAGGTCCCGGCAGAGACTGGCACAAAGCAACGATCTCCGCAAAGCTCTCATCCGTGATCCATCTGAGACGGTTCACGAACTCTTCGCGAAAATATCCGAGATGCGCGACCGGCCCGCCAAACGACGTGCAGCCCAGGCGAAGAAATCGCACAAAGATCACCCGCAATGACGTTCGCTTCACTGGTTGCATATCAAAAGCCTTCGTAAGATTACCTGCGCTTGCCGGGCAATATTGTTATTTCTTGCTCGTGAGCTATTCTTTCTGCATGTCCCTCGATGAAGACATCAAGCTCATTCAGCGTCAGGAGGCTGAAGTACGTCTTCCGCGCTTCGACTATGATGCCGCCTGGAAACTTGGCAATCTCCTGCGCGACCTCGCGATCTCGCGTAGCCAAAACATAGTCATCGACATTCGCCGCTTTGCTCATCCCGACCAGCAACTCTTCTACACTGCGCTTGCGGGAACAACCCCTGACAACGCGCGCTGGGTACAACGTAAAATTAATGTTGTCGCCCGGTTTCATCGCAGCTCCTATCAGGTTGGCCGCTATCTCGAGCAGGTCGGCAAGACCTTCAGCGAACGCTACAACCTGCCCGAGGCCGACTACGCCGCACATGGAGGCAGCTTCCCGCTGCACATCGATGGCGCTGGAATCATAGGAGCCATCACGGTCTCCGGATTGCCGCAACGCGATGACCATAACCTCGTCGTCGAGGCGCTATGCCTCCATCTAGGCAAGGACTACGGATCGTTACGTCTGCCATAAAAAGCCACAGCCATTAAATAGGCTGCCTATCTTTTAAAAAACGGTTTGGGATTGGGACGGACGTCACTTGACAGTGATTGTTCGCGGTCACTAGTGTGCTGAAGAGTTGAAAGAAGGCTCCCAAAGTCAAAATTAGTTCAGACTACAAACATTTCTCTTTTGCGAAAGCCCCTACTTCTCGGCATTTTCAACGCCGCTATCTGGAGGTTTCATCTTGAGAAGATTACAGATCAACCTGCTGTTCGCCATCCTCGCCGGTGTTCTTGCGTTTAGCAACAGCGCCCTGGCGCAGACAAGCTTTGGCCAGATCTCGGGTCATATTTCCGACTCGACCGAGGCCGTCATTCCCCTAGCCGTTATCACCGTCACCGAGCAAAACACTCACGCTGTTCGCACCTTCACCGCCGACAACAACGGCTTCTATGTCGCTGCGAATCTGCCGATTGGCACCTACACCGTTAACGCCTCTCATCCCGGATTCAGCAGCGCAGAGCAGAAGGAAGTTGTCATCGTCGCCGACGCGAAGATTACCGCAAACTTCACGCTCTCCGTTGGCACCGCTACCGAAACCGTGCAGGTGACCGCCAGCACTGTCGAAGCTCTTAACGCAACCTCCGGCGAAGTCTCTCGCACCATCGATACCAGGCAGGTCGAAAACCTTGCACTCAACGGCCGCAACTATACGCAACTCATGACGCTCGTTCCCGGGGCCGTCGTCACCAACCCGGACATCTTCTCCGTCACCACGTCGCTCGCCTCCACCAATCAGGTCATCAACGGCAACCGCTCTGACTCCAACAACCTCACGGTGGATGGCGCTTACAACCAGGTCGCAGGCTCCAACGGCTCGCTGATGAACAACGTCAGTGCCGACTTCATTCAGGAAATCAAGATCGACACCTCGAACGCCTCGGCTGAGTACGGCCGCACCTCAGGCCCCACCTTCAACATCGTCACCAAGAGCGGCACGAATGCCTTCCACGGAGGCGCCTTCGAGGTTCTCCGCAACAACTACCTCGACGCCCACAACTACTTCGTCCGTACGCCGAAGACGACACAGCTGATCTTCAACGACTTCGGCTTCTACATCGGCGGCCCTGTTATCAAAGACAGGCTCTTCTTCTTTGTCGGCGAGGAGTGGAAGCGTCTCCGTCAGCAGGCAAGCGCCACCCGATTCACGGTTCCAACAACTGCCATGCTTAATGGCGATTTCGGTGCATTCTGCACTGGCAGCTTTATCAACGGCGTCTGCTCCAATACTGCCGGGCAGCTCTATCGTCCCGGAACCTCGACGCCAATCCTGAACAACAACATCGCCTCGCTCATAACGCCTGACGGCAGGGCCACTGCAAACATCTACCAGAAGATGATCGGCTTCGGCCTCAGCTACACGGATGGCGGGCTGCCCTCCAACAACCTTACGCTCGCTCCAGCAAATCCTCTCAACTTCCACCAGGACCTCATCCGCTTTGACTACCAGATCAACCAGAAGAACTCCGTCTACGGCCGCTGGATCCACGACCAGAACACGCTGATCGATCCCTACGGCACCTTCTCGCAGAGTGGCGTTCTTCCCACGACGCCGACACAACGCAACCGCCCCGGCCAGAGCTATCTCGTCTCTGAAACCTGGACCATTCGTCCGAACCTCATCAACCAGGCGACTGCAAATGCAAGCTGGGCGGCGCAACGCATTCCGCCTTACGGCGACCTCTGGCAGCGCTCCATCTACGGCTTCCAGTTCAACAAACTATTCCCGGGAGCGGGACGTTATCCGACCGGCATCCCGCACATCAACATCACCGGCTACGCCCCTATCGAAGGCCCGCATTTCTCGCTGCTCTCGCCCTCAACCGACATCCAGGTTGGCGACACGCTCTCGTGGGTTAAGGGCAACCACTTTGTCAAAGTCGGCGCCATCGTCGTCCGCGACCGCGTCGATCAGAATGGCCGCTCGGAATACCTGGGCAACATCAACTACACCGCTGCCCAGGGCTGCAAGACAGCCGGCTTCAACACCAGTTGCTACGCTCTTGCCGATGCCTTTCTGGGCAACTTCGCCAGCTATCAGGAAGCCAGCGCAGATCCCGTCGGCCACTTCCGTTTCACGCAGCCCGAAGCCTTTGCGCAGGATAGCTGGAAGGCAACCCGCCAGCTCTCCATCGAGTACGGCGTCCGCTGGCAGCTCATCACGCCCTTTTACACCCAGGGCAACAACATCTCTAACTTCGATCCTACCGTCTACGACCCAACCAAGGCCGTCACGCTTAAAACCGACGGAACCATCGATCCAGCCAAGGGCGGCAATCCCTACAATGGACTCGTTCGCGTCGGCGAAATTCCTGCCGATCAGGTCGTTCGTGTTCCCAACGTCAATACCGCGCTCTATCCGCTGATTCCGATCGCGAATCCGCGCACTCTTTACAAGATGCACGGAGCCTTCGGGCCGCGCTTCGGCTTCGCATACACGCCCGAGACCAACACTGTCATCCGCGGCGGCTTCGGAGCCTTCTACTTCCGTCCGCAGGGCAACACGATCTTCTCGCAGTTGAACCTGCCGCCGTTCCTCTCCAACCCCGAGTTCGACTTCGGCAATCTGTCCAACATCAGCGGAGGGGGCGCCAACAATACAAGCCTTCAGGCCACGGTTACCGGTATCGACCCTAAACTGAGGAGCCCCTATGTCTATCAGTTCTCGTTCGGAGCCCAGCACCAGCTTCCGAAGAGCATCTTCCTTGAGACCAACTATGTCGGCAATGTAGCCCACCATCAGATTCGCCAGCCCAATATCAATTACCCCGACCTTGCACAGACCGGCGCGGCCGGAGCTGGCAGGCCCAACTTCTACAACCCCTACAAGGGTTTCACCTCGGTCAATGAATATCTCGGCGACTCCAATTACAACTACCACTCGCTGCAGATCTACGCTGCCAAGCGTACCGGCTTCCTCACCTTCACCTTCGGCTACACGTACTCGAAGAATCTCGGCGACTCCACCAGCAACAACGGCGGTACTGGCCAACTCGAGAACTGGCGCGACCTGCATTACAACTACGGCCCCACCAGCATCGATCGCCGCCATGCCCTCGTTGCAACTTACATTCTGCAGCTTCCCACTCTCAACGGACACAACCTGCTGCTGCGTGAAGTTGCCGGAGGCTGGCAGCTCTCTGGCGTCACGCGTCTGCAGAGCGGGTCCTACTACAACATCACGAGTGCCACCGCGGTCAGCACGCGGCGGTCCGACAGGGTCCCCGGCGTCGCTATCTACGCCTCTCACCCCAACGCCAACTGCTACGTCAATAACGGGTCGGCGGCCTGCGGTGGAGCGGCAAGCGCCTTCGCGACACCTCCGGCGACTCGCTTCGGCAACTCCGGAGTCGGCACCATCATCTCTCCCGGGCTCGCCCAGGCAGACATGAGCGCGGCGAAATTCTTCCCCATCTACCACGAGCGCGTCCGGATGAAGTTCCAGTTCGACGCCTTCAATTTCCTCAACCGCACCAACTTCTCCGGCTTCAACGCCACTACTACGAACGGCAACTTCGGAACCATCTCCTCGGCAAACCCGCCGAGGCAGCTTCAGTTCACTCTGAAGATGCTCTTCTGACAGTTGCCAACATCAAAAGGCCCGGAGCCATCCATCTCCGGGCCTTTTTTTTCTGTGCCGATGGCTGATTCTCTGTCAGTTCTTCTCCGCTTCGTCGATCGCCCGGTTGGCATAGTCCTTGCGGAAAAAGTCATTCAGTTCATCGTAAGGTGTGATGTGGTCCAGCCCGGACATGCTGTTTTCGCGTGCAATTCCATGCGCGGCCTTCAGGAAGCCAGTCCAGGCCGCTCGCGCAAGGGCGCTTCCGGTGCTTACCCGGCGAACTCCCAACTGCTCAAGTTCCGCAAGCGAAAGCGGCGCGCTACCCGTCACCAGAACATTGATCGGCTTGGGGTGCACCGCGGCGATGATCGCTTCGATCTGCTCGCGAGTGCCGGCTCCCGGAGCATAAAGAACATCGGCTCCGGCAGCAGCGTATTCGCTCAGCCGGTTGATCGACTCGCGAAGCGGATGTGAACTGCCTGTAAGAAAAGCCTCGCAGCGAGCGGTGAGCAGTACTCCGGAATTACCAATGCTATGGCGCGCAGCCTGGATGCGCTCGATGGCAAGGTGAGGTTCATAGAGAGGATGCGCAGGGTCTCCGGTAGCGTCTTCGATCGAGAGTCCGGCCACGCCCGTCTGCACGCAGAGACGGACATTCTCCCCGACCTGCTCCGGCGCATGAGCGTAGCCGGACTCAAAGTCGGCGTTGATGGGGAGAGCGTTGGGTCCATCGACACCCTCGACAATCGCGGCGATATGCTGAAGCATCAGGTCGCGCGGAACCGCCCAGTCGGTGTCAGGAATTCCATGACTGAAGGCGAAGCCGGAGCTGGTCGTGGCCAGGGCCTTGAAGCCAAGCGCGCGCAGATACCGCGCCGTCCCAACGTCCCATGGATTGGGCATCACAAAGAAGCCAGATTCATGCAGGCGGCGGAAGGTGACTCTACGGGCAGCAGCGACTTCAGGAGGTACAGGAGTTAGCATGGTCGGTCCTCTTCGTATCAGAGGAGTGTAACCGCGTAAGTGACTCATTAATTTGGCTGGCGAGCGCCAACAGTGTCTGAAAACTGGGACGAATTGTTCTTTCTCCACGGCTGCGCCGGGGAGAATCCGGACGGCCTGCTATTGGATAAGGAGCAGATAGATCGTCAACGCCACGCCCAGGCATGCAAGCACAACCGCAAGACCCACCCCCGTCTTCGAAATCCTGCCGGGAATCCAGGTGCCCGAGTTCAGTTTTCGAACCGTCCTAACGTACTCCCACGAAGAAACAATATTGACAAGCACTCCAAGAACCATCAGCGTGACACCCGTGGCCGGAGAGGCACCTGTTGACTGGCTGCGGGCAATCTGCATCTCGCGAATGAAGAATCCAAACCGGGAGATGGCAAAACCGAACCCCATGAGCGCAATGCCGGTGCGGATCCATGCAAGTAAAGTGCGTTCGGCGGCAAAGTAGACGCGAGGATCCCGCTCGGGCGAGTCGGGTATGTGCGGAATTATAGGCTGAGTCATGGAGTGATATGCTCCGGTTTGGGAGATTCTGATCCTCTGCTGAAAGCCCATATGAACATCTCTCTTCGACGTGCAGGCACAATGTGTGCCGCTGCCTGTGTTGTATCTGCTCTGCTGGTCGTGGGCGGGTGCCGCAAGCCCCGCAAAACCACCTCCGCTCCCAACACGACCGACTACTCGGACAACATCGCCGCTCTCGTCGCCCAAAGCCAGCTCTCGTTCCTGCGCTGGCCCAACGTTTCCGACTACCAGGCTTACATCAAGACCTTCTACGACGACCGCAACGACGAAATCGCGTGGACGCGCGACGCAAGGCCCACTCCGGCAGCCGTGGGATTTATGCAGGTCTTCCATGATGCGGCTTCGAAGGGGCTCAATCCCGAGGACTATGACGCCTCGCGCTGGCCTGCGCGCGTCAATGCGCTGGCCCCGGCCGCCGAGGACGCAGTGGCGCAGTTCGACGTAGCCATGACCGTCTGCGTCATGCGTTACATCTCCGATCTGCGCATCGGCCGGGTAAATCCGCAGCACTTCAACTTCGATATCAACGTAGCGCAGAAGAAGTACGATCTCGCCGAGTTCATCTCGGACAACGCAGTCGATATCACCGATGTGCCCGCACTCGTCACCAGGGTTGAGCCCGACAATGAGCAGTACCGCCAGACCGAGCAGGCGCTGGGGCGCTACATCGAACTCGCGAAGCAGCAGCAGCAGGAGGGCGTGGATCCACTGCCGGCGGTGACGGCTCCAGTCTCAGCTCGGTGGCGTCTACGCGGGCGCTGCTGAATTGCTGAACAGGCTGGAACTCGAAGGCGATATCAAATCGGACGATGTTCCTCAGGTGAGTGACAATTCCGCGCAGCCAAGGATCTTGAATAAGCTGCTCTCAGATGGCGTCAGGAGCTTCCAGCATCGCCATGGTCTTACTGAGGACGGAAAACTCACACAGCAAACCGTCGATGAGCTCAAAGTCCCGCTCAACCAGCGCGTCGTCCAGCTGCAGGACACCCTCGAGCGCTGGCGCTGGCTGCCTGAGCCCTACGTAAACCCCCGTTTGATGGTTAACCTGCCGGAGTTCGTTCTGCGCGGTTATGCGCCAGACCACAAGATCGACTTCACCATGAAGGTCGTCGTCGGCAAGGTTGTCGGCGAGCACCAGACTCCCGTCTTCGCCCACATGATGAAGTACCTCGTCTTCCGGCCTTACTGGAACGTCCCCGTCGATATTGCGCGCAAGGAACTCGCTCCGCATATGACGAGCAGTCCGCACTACCTCGAAAGCCATAACTTCGAAGTCGTGAACTCAAAGGGCCAGGTCCAGACGAACTATACGGTCAGGCAGATCGAGCAGGGCGGGCTGATGGTGCGCGAGAAGCCGGGCCCGAAGAACTCCCTCGGCCTCGTAAAGTTCATGTTCCCCAACCAGTACGACATTTACCTCCACTCCACTCCGGCGACCGAACTCTTCAACCGCACCCGCCGGGACTTCAGCCACGGTTGCGTGCGTGTGCAAAAGCCCGAGGACCTCGCTGCATGGGTTCTCGATGAGTCTCAGGGGGGTAATCACGAAGACTGGGACCTCGAAAAGGTTCACGAGGCGATGACCTCAGGGCAGGACAACCGCCAGGTGAACCTGAAGGACCCGCTGCCGCTCGTCATCTTCTACGTCACCGCCGAGGTCGAGCCCGACGGCCATGTCCACTTCTTCGACGACATCTATGGCTACGATGACGATCTCAACAAGGTGCTGGAGAAAGGTCCGCCCTACCCAATGAAGCCCACAATAGCCTCAAAAGAAAAAGCGGGAGACACTGTCTAGGCAGATTCAACAAAAACCTTCCCCGCGCCTGGAAGGGCCAGGGTCTGCCATCGGGCGATTATAAGGCTGGCAGTGGCCATGACAGGAACGCAGACGCCTGTTGTAGACTTCTGCCGATATGAAGACTACCGTTCCCATGATGAACCCGAAGGTAGACGCGTACATTGAAAAATCAGCCGAGTTCGCACACCCGATTCTCAACCACCTTCGCGAGCTGTTCCACAAGGCCTGTCCCGAAGCTGTGGAAGAGATGAAGTGGAGCATGCCGTTCTTCGTCTACAAAGGCCAGTTGATGGCGAACATTGCGGCATTCAGGCAGCACTGCAGTTTCGGGTTCTTCGGCCCGGCGATGCGCGAGGTGCTGAAAAAGGACGGCTTTGAGAGCGACAACGGGATGGGTTCTCTCGGCAGGATTACGAGCCTGAAAGACCTGCCTTCCGACAAGAAACTGCTCAGGTATATCACTCAGGCGGCGGTGCTGATCGACAGCGGAGCAAAAGTAATGTCGCGGCCAAAGAAAGCTGCCAGGCCCGCCCCGGAGGTTCCTGCAGAGCTGGCCGCCGCGCTGAAGAAGAATAAGACCGCTGCAAAAATATTTGCGGAATTCAGTCCGAGCTGCAAACGCGAGTACGTGGAATGGATCGCCGAAGCGAAACGGTGGGAAACAAAGGAGAAGCGCATTGCGCAGGCAGTGGAATGGATCGCAGAAGGGAAGCAGCGCAACTGGAAGTATCAGAATTGTTGATAGGTGAATAATTAGCTGGTACTCGGAACCCGAAACACTTGCCGGAGATTTAACGTCTGTTTGTTATTGTTGACGTATCGGGAAAGGTGCCACGTTCCTATGAGAATCCTGCTTTACCTGAAGTATGGGCTCGTGTGCGTGTGCATCATGTCAGCGAAACTGGCCTTTGGATGTGACCAGTTACCGCCGGGGCAACCCCTCTGGATTCGTCTCGCCGAGCCTGTCTCTACTTACTCGGCAAAAGTGGGAGACGTCGTTCACGCGGTCGTTACGCAGGACCTTTTTTGCGCGAATGAAACGGTGCTCCCAATGGGAACGCCGATCGATGGAATCGTCCGCAGCAGGCGCAAGGTGGGGTGGGGTATTCGACACGAGACCGCTGCCCTTGAACTCGAATTCAACCAGGCCACCACAAATTCCGGGGTGACGGTTCAACTGACTGCTCGCGTTGAAGAAGTTGAGAACGCTCGCGAACAGGTTCGCAATGGTGTCATTCAGGGTATCCGTAGCTCGGATACGTTTCAGGGAAGCATCAACAGCAGGCTCATCCATCTTCCCACCTGGAATCCTTACTCTGATCCGGTCCTGATTGCCTACAAAGCAATTTTTCCGATCTTCCCCGAGCCCGAGATTTACTACCCCGCCGGCACAGATATCCGCCTGCGAACGACCAAAGAAATTTCATCTCCGCAAATGATTGAGAACGCGGTTCTCGATACCTCTCCAATCGCAGTCGCAGAATCGGAGAAGCTCGACCGGTTAGTCGAGCGGCTTCCATGGCGTGCGACCACCAGCAAGGATGTTAATGCCGATCCGATCAACATCGTTTTTATCGGATCGACGGAAGCGGTCATGTCAGCTTTTCAGAAGGCGGGATGGGATAACGCCGATCCTGTGTCCAGAAAAGCAGTCATGAAGAACCTGTATGCACTGCTGAATAACAGTGGTTACGCGCGGCAACCCATGATGACGTTCTATCTGAACGGCAGACCGGAGGACATGAATTGGCAAAAGAGCCTCAATAGCTATGGCCGCCGTGACCATCTTCGCATTTGGCAATGGACATCGACGGAGACCAGTGATTCTGTCTGGATCAGTTCATCCACGCACGATACCGAGGCGACCCTCGCCATCAGGCAGAAAGGTTTTGTGCACCATATCGCCCCGGAGATCGACGAGGAACGCTCGACCATCGTTCGCGACCTGGATTTTGCGGGTTGTGTGAGTTCGGTGAGTTACGTCGCGCGTCCGGAGCTCCCAACGACGACGCGCAACGCGGTCGGTGACATCATGCATACGGATGGCTTCGTGGCGGTCATTACCTTGCAGGATTGCCAACCGTTGCAGCCTCAATTCGACTCAATGAGAAAAGCTGCAAGCTTCAGGCCTGGCAGCCATACTTTCCGGTTTTTCCGCCGGCAGATCCTTACCTTCCGGAACGATATGTTCCGCGCCAATATTATCTACGCCACCTACGATGTGGGGCGAATGGCGTTCGTTGCGTTTCGCCATCCATCGGCCAAGCCTCAATTGACGGAGCACTCTAACCAGCCACTTGTCGCGAGCCATCGTTTGGAGTACTACAGGTAATCCAGAGACCTTGATCCGATGCAACGACGCCTGGTTCGCCGCTTCCTTCTTATTGCTGGATTGCTTGGCTTCATCCTGATTGCCGGTACAGCGGGTTTTGTGGCGATTGAAGGATATTCGTGGTTCGACGGCTTCTACATGACGCTGACCACGATCACGACGGTGGGTTACCAGGAGATTCACACACTGGGCCGGACCGGACGGGTTTTCAATTCGTTTTTGATTCTGTTTGGCGTGAGCGCGATGTTTCTTGCGGTGGGCGCGATGACGCAGACTATTATCGAACTCGAACTGCAGGACCGCTATGGAAAGCGCAGGAAGAAACGAATGATCGATCAGCTGCACGACCACTTCATCGTCTGCGGGTTCGGTCGCGTCGGTCGGAATGCGTCTTATGAATTTCAGCGAGCCGGCGTACCCTTCCTCGTGCTGGATCGAAATGAACAGCGGGTTGAGAAAGCAGCTGACGCGGGCATGCTTGCGATCGTTGCAGATGCGACGCGAGACGATGGCCTTCGCGCGGCGGGGGTAATGCGCGCAAAGGGGCTCATTGCAGCCTTGCCCTCAGATGCAGAGAATCTCTTTATCATTCTGTCGGCAAAGACGCTGAATCCGAACTTGACGGTGGTAACTCGGGCATCCGAGGAGGAAGCGGAGGAGAAGATGCGCCGGGCGGGAGCCGACACTGTCTTTACTCCTTATTCGATGACGGGCCGCCAGCTTGCCGATTCCTTGTTGAGGCCGCATGTTGTCGAGTTCATGGACTTCGGTCGAAGCAATATTGGACGACAACTCACGATGGAACAAGTGTGCGTGAGCGCAAATGCGGAATTGACCGCGCGCACCCTCGGTGAGTTGGTTGAGTTGCGGAAATCGGGAGTGATTGTGCTTGCGATTCGCAAACACGGCGGCGAGACGACGTTCAATCCTTCCCCTGAATGTGAGATCTCAGCAGGCGACTTCTTAATTGTGATGGGCGAGCGCTCGAATCTGCAGAGACTTGAACAGATTCTCGCAAGCTGATTTCCTGACTTTCGAGCTACGCAATCGTGACCGCGGCTATCTCGTAATCTTCGACACGAGGGATGGTGAAGCGCAGAGTCCTCGTTTCGAGGTGAAAGGGGATCTTTTGTTCCGTACGGAGAAGGTCTACGGATTTTACTTTTACTCCACTGGGAAGCTTTAAGCTTACGGTCTGCGGCCCTAGAGGGTAGGTGTTTTGCATCCAGCCATGATGGGCGTTGGGGTTGGTGTAGTTGAGGATGTGGAGGGCGTAGCCAGGCATGGTCTCCCAGGCGAAGGCTTCGATGAGTCCTTCGCCCTGGATGTGGATGGGAGTTTCGTCACGGGTGAGCCAGCGGATGGTGTTGTGCATGAGTGCGAGGAGATCGCCATGGCCGGTGAGCCAGTAGGTTCGCTCAATGTCGCCGGAAAAATAGGCGGTGCGACTATTCCCGGTTTCTCGCAGAACGACTGCTGGCTCATCGGTGTGCGGTTGCACCGGGTACGCAAGCTCGGGCGGATATTGGACGAATCCAGGGACAGCGGTGAGGATTGGATTTTCGATGGACTTTAGAGGCTGGCGGTTTTGTGCCCCGGGAAGCCAGTTCGTGTCGTTGAAGTTGGCGAGGATTGGATGCTGACGCTCGATACGGGCGTAGCAGGCGTTGCCATTTGTTCCGACGACGTCTCCGGCTCTGCTGATACCGAGAAGATCAGCTAATGCGAAGTCGGGCCGTGGCTGAAGGTTTTCATCGTAAAGGCTGGTCTCGAAGCTGGCCATCAGGGAGCCGCCAGAGCCGACGTACTCGCGGAGTTGTTGGCACTGGTTGTCACTAAGCATGGCGATGTTGGGAAGGATGAGGAGGCGGTATTTGCTGAGGAGTTCGGGCGTGAGGCGCTCTTCGTGGACGAAGTCGAAGGCGAAGCGTCCTCGGAGGAGCGCATCGTAGATGCCGTGCGTGGTCTCGCGCATGTAGGTGCGTGAGTTGGCGGCGGCGGGGCCTTTGTAGAGAAGCTGTGTGCTCTGTCCCATGACCACGCCGATGTTAGCGATGGAGCGGCGAGGCTTGAGGTGCGCGTCGTGGCGCGCGGTCCACTGGAAATAGTCGGCACCGATCTTTTGCCAGCGTCGATCTTCGCAGAAGCCGCCCTCGGAGCCGATGAAGTGGAAGTAGGGGAGCATACCGCTGGCGAGGGTCTCGTTGAGCCACATGCGGGACTCGGCGGGGTTTTTGCTGGCGTTACGCCAACGGACTGAACCTGTGGAGTAGGCAGCGCAGACATTGGCCGCGGTGAGGTTCCCGTCGTTGACGGCGTTGGCGACTCGGCCCTGCAGGGTGACTCCCCAGACGGCCGGGTCCTCACTTGTGCGGCCCTGGTTATCGCCCTGGAACCACGCCGCAATCTTCGCAAGGCGAACGAGGTTGGGACTGGCGTGGACGTTGCCGCCGAGGTTGGCGAAGAAGAAGCTGTCGGATTTTTTCTCTTTGGCGAGAGCGTCGTACTTTTGCCAGAGCTCGAAGAGGCGGTCGTCGAAGGCTCGCCAGTAGGCCGGGGTGCCGGTGGGCGGGAGCTTGCTGCAGATCGCGCAGTGGCACTCGGGGAGGCTGCCGAGGGGGGGCCATCCGTTGGTGTAGAAGCAGTCGACGTCGTAGAGTCCATTGACTTCGCGGATGATGGCGGGGACGTAGTCGTCCATATAGGACGAGAACATGCAGGTTTTGAAGAGGCGCGGATCTTCGGCGCTGAGCTGCGGCGATCCGTCGCGGTTGCGCATGGCCCATTCGGGATGAGCCTGGAGCGCATCCGGCCAGTTGAGGTCCGGGCTCATGCGCGCGACGACGCGCATATTGCGCTTTTTGGCGGCTGCGACGCATTCGCCGAAGAAGTCACGGTCGTTGAGGTACTTTCCATGGCGGTGGAAAGGGACCCTGGAGGGGTAGAAGGCGAGGATTCCGGTGACGCTGACGAAGACGAGGTCGGCTTCGGCGTCGTGCCAGTAGTTGGCCCACTCTTCGATGTTCATGACGGCGGGGTCGTGCTCGGTCATGTTGCTCTGGCCGACGCGGCGGACCTTCTGCTGCCACGGGACCGTTGCGGGATTGAGCGGGGCCAGGCGGGCCGGGAGCGCGATGAGGTTTGGAGCGGGTTGGTTCGCTGTGGCTGATTGCACCTGTTCGGCGGGGAGCCGGTTGAGGGATGAGGCGAGAGGGAGCGCGGCGGTGGTCTTGAGGAAGGTTCGGCGATTGAGCATCGGGGTCCTCTTGAGCGCACCCAGTGTAAGCGAGATATCCGGGCGATCGTCCGATGGTGTCTATTAAGATTCTCCGATGGCGAAGCTGAGTGCAGGATTGCTGATGTATCGGCAGGGGGGCGATGCGCTGGAGGTGTTTCTGGTGCATCCGGGCGGGCCGTTCTGGGCGAAGAAGGATGCTGGGGCATGGTCGATCCCGAAGGGCGAGTATGCGGAGGGGGAGGAGCCGTTGGCGGCGGCGCGGCGGGAGTTTGCGGAAGAGACCGGCTTCGATGCGCGGGGAGATTTTGTGTCGCTGGGCGAGGTGAAGCAGCCGGGTGGCAAGTTAGTTCGGGCGTGGGCGTTTGAGGGAGACTGCGATCCGGGCGAGTTGAAAAGCAATCTGTTTGAGATGGAGTGGCCGCCGCGTTCGGGGCGGCGGGCGAGTTTTCCCGAAGTGGACCGGGCAGGCTGGTTTTCTATTCCGGAGGCGCGGGGGAAGATCCTGCAGGGGCAGGTTCCGCTGCTGGATAAGCTGATCTTGCAACTGGATGCTGCTCGTTGAACCGACTTCTCCACCGTGACACCCCCCTCTATCTTTTGATGTAAAGATCTCTATCCAAATGGCTTAGGTTCGAATCCAGCCGTGCACGCCAGATGCCATTCTCCTGAAAAGCAGAAAGCCCGGCTCCCGGCCGGGCTTTCCATCTTCCATGGTTCAAGGATATCAGCGACGTCAAGGGGGAGGCTGTGAAAAACGTCCCCGAGGGTTATGTTCCGGGGTCTCTCGGCACAGAGATTGTGAGCCGTGAAAAAATCTCAATCTTTTGATGGATTGCGGATTACCACCGGCGAACCATATGCTTCGCCGGTGGAGCGAGAGCGCAGACAACTGGGGCTTACGGCGGCGATTGCGATCGTAGTAGGTGAATCGATTGCGCTGGGCATTTTTTTGACGCCGGCGGGAATGGCTCGTTCTCTGGGGTCTCCGCTGCTGCTGGGAGCGGTGTGGTGCGGGATGGCGTTTATGGCCTTCTGCGGCGCGCTGTGTTTTGCGGAGCTGGCGGTGAGGTTTCCGGAGTCGGGCGGAGAGTATGTGTACCTGCGGCAGTCGTTCGGGGACACGACGGCGTTTCTTTACGGGTGGATGTCGACGCTGGTGATGTATCCGGGAGTGGCGGCGGCGCTGGCGGTGGGGGCGGGTGCTTATGTCGTAGCGCTGTTTCCGATGGGCAGGACGGCGGCGGCGTTCGTTCCGGCAGCGTTGCTGCTTTTGTTTGGCGGCGTAAACCTGCTGGGGAGCAGGATCAGTGGACGGTGGATGACGGCGCTGAACCTGCTGAAGCTTTCCGTGCTGTTTCTGCTGGTGGGGCGGGCGCTGACTTCGAGCCATGCGCATCTCGTGAACCTGTTCCCACTGGCGGAGCGGAGGACAGGAGCGGAGGCGCTGTTTCCGGCGGTTGCGGGCGCGACGATCAGCGCATTCTTCAGCTTTGGCGGCTGGTGGGAGGCGGGCAAGATTGCGGGAGAGATCCGCAGGCCGGAGAGGAACCTGCCGATTGCCTTTCTTGCGGGCGTCGGGCTGGTGACGGCGATTTATCTGCTCATCAGTTTTGCGTTCCTTGTGGTGATGCCGATGGGCGGATCGACGCCGAGCGTGGCGTTTGTGGCGCAGTTCGGCGAGGCGCTGTTCGGCTCGGCGGGGGGAAAGATTCTTTCGGCGTGCGTGCTGATCTGTGTCGCGGGCGGGCTGGCTGCGCTGACGATGGCGTCTCCGCGAGTGTGCTACGCGATGGCGCGTGCGGGAGCGTTTCTGCCGAGCTTCGGAAGGATGAATGAACGCGGCGTTCCAGTGAATGCTGTGCTGCTTGAGACAATGCTGGCGCTGATGGCGCTGCTGCTGGGCGCGTTCGACCGGATTCTGGCTTACATCATTTTTTCGGTGGTGATCTTTCAGGGGCTGACGGTGTGGTCGCTGTTTCGTGTGAGGCCGCCGGTGCGGCGGTGGTGGTATCCGGCGGCGCCGGTTGTGTTTCTGGTTTGCTGCGCTGCGATCGCTCTGCTGATTCTCGCGCATGATCCTCTTCCGGCGTTCCTGGGTATTGGGATTGTGCTGTGCGGCGAGCCGGTGCGGCGTGTGATTTCGAAGAGAAGCGGTTCGAGAGAGATGCTGATAGAGGAGAGGAGTTAACGATGGCACATATTGCATTGCCGGAAGGGCTTCCGGGAATTCGCGGGGCGATGGCATTTCGTCCGGAGACGGCGAAGCCATTGAATGAACTGGTGGAGGTGCTGCTGCGCGGGCCGAGCACATTGACTCCGGGCGAGCGGGAGCTGATTGCGACGTATGTGTCGCATCTGAACGACTGCCACTACTGCCAGAGCATTCATGGAGCGATTGCAGCAGCGCATCTGAACGGCGACGAGGAACTGGTGAAGCGGGTGAAGGCGGATTTTGAGCACGCGGCGATCTCGAACAAGATGAAGGCGCTGCTGGTGATCGCAAGCAAAGTGCAGAAGGACGGCAAGTTGGTGATGCCCTCCGATGTACACAATGCGAAATATTGCGGTGCGACGGACCTGGAGATTCACGACACGGTGCTGATTGCGGCGGCATTCTGCATGTTCAACCGGTATGTGGATGGATTGGGAACGACGCAGCCGCAGGATGAGGCTATGTACCGTGAGCGCGGCAAAATGGTTGCGCGCGAAGGATATGTTGCGGTGAGCAAGCAATATGTTCCGGACATTGCAGGGGTCCGATAAAACGGGGTCAGGGAGAGGGTTATGCCACATATCAGTCTGCCGGAGGGTTTGCCAGGAATCAGCAGCGGGTTTGCGTTTCGTCCGGAGACGGCGAAACCGATGCGCGAGCTGGCGGATGTGCTGCTGCACCAGCCGAACAGCCTGAGCCAGGGCGAGCGGGAGCTGATTGCGACCTATGTCTCGTCGAAGAACACTTGTCACTTCTGCCAGGCGAGCCATGGTGCTGCCGCGGCAGCGGCGTTAGGCGATGCGGATGTGGTGCGGCAGGTGAAGACGGATTTTCAGGAAGCGGAGATTTCGCCGAAGCTGAAGGCCTTGCTGGTCATCGCGGGACTGGTGCAGGAGGATGGGAAGCTGGTCGCGCCTGAAGCAGTGGAGGCAGCCCGGCGCGAGGGCGCGACGGACGTGGAGATTCACGATACGGTGCTGATTGCAGCGGCGTTTTGCATGTTCAACCGGTATGTCGACGGGTTGGGGACGTTGCAGCCTCAGGATGAATCGATATACACGCGCATGGGGGAACACCTGGCAACGCATGGATACCGGACGCCGTCGATCGGGTGATTGTCAGGCTGGCTTGATCGGCGGGCCGACGAGTTCCACATCGTAGCGGCGGGCGAGATCCGGGTTCATCATGTCGACCTTGCCGTGGGCGACATCGCGGAAGAACTGCTCCATCTTGCCGGCGGGGGTGAAAGCGATGAGCATTTTTGCGGGTTTGGTGCTTGCGCCGGTGAAGGCGTGGGGGATCTTGCGGGGAGCGAGCACGGAGTCGCCGGCTTTGAGCTGGATGCGTTTTTCGCCGACCTGAAAGAGGACTTCGCCTTCCATGACGTAAAACCATTCTTCCTGATCGTAGTGGTAGTGGAGCGGCGGGCCTCCGGCGAGGAGATTGGAATGCTCGATGAGGAAGAGATTACCACCGGTCTCCTGGGAAGAGGTCTTGAAGGCGATGCGGCTGAAGCCGAGCGTGCGGTTTTCGCCTGCTATGTCCTGACCTGCGGGGACGAGATGGGCCTCTTTCAATGGAAAGCCGGGTGAGTCTGTGGCGAGGGCGAAGGGTTGAGAGAGAGCCAAGGGAAAGGCGGAGGCAGCAGACTTGAGAAAGTTGCGACGCTTCATGAGTGGTGGGGTCTCCTTACTTGCCTGGGCCCGGATTTTTGCGAAGTGTATCGCAAGTGGGTGGCGATAGGCCGTATTTATTAGTGGTGTATGCGATTGTTTATCGGGATTCCGTTGCCCGCGTCAGTTGCGGAGGAGCTTGCGAAGCTGGCGGCGCAGCTTCGCAAGAAAGAGGATGGGCTGCGCTGGTCGGCTCCAGAGTCGTGGCACATCACGCTGCAGTTTCTGGGAAGTGTTGATGCACAGCGGTATGGGTGTGTTGTCGAGCGGCTTTGCGAGGTGCGGTCCGCGGCAGTGCCCGTTGCGGTGGAAGAGCTGGGAATGTTCGATCGCGCCGGCGTTTTCTTTGCGGCGCTAAAGACTGCGCCGGAGCTGGCTGCGCTTCAGCGGCGAGTGACTGCGGCGATGGAAGGCTGCGGGTTTGTTCCGGAGGCGCGTCCGTATCATCCGCACATCACGCTGGCGCGCAGCAAAGGTAAGGAAGGTGCTCGCGGGTTGCGTGCGTTGAAGGCGCAGGCGCAGCGGGAGCGGAAGCTCGGCTCGTTTGTGGCGGAGGAATTTGTGCTTTACGAGAGCCTGCCGGAGCCGGGTGGGTCGCGTTATGTGATTCGTAAGCGGTTTGCGCTTGGCTGATTACGTGGAGCGGCTTAATCGACGGGCGAAGTCGAGGAAGACGAGGGCCGCAGGGGAGTAGCCGCTGGGGTCGGCCTGGGTGAAGTCTCCGGTGAGGGGGTCCATCTGCTGGCGGAATTCGGTGTGGCGCATGATGGCCTCGCACCACTGCTGCATGAGGTGTTTGAGCTCGGCGCGTTTGCCGTAGTACTCCATCCAGCGCGGTGCGCGGAGAGCGGTGAGGGCCTGGGATGCTCCGCCCCAGGAGTTGCGCGGGATCGGGCGTACGAAGGTGGGATCGTCCATGGCGATGGAGGTGAGCGGGTACGGCGCCCAGAATGCTTTGGGGTTGTGGATCTGGCGTGTCCACACGGCTTCGAAGATGGAGCGGTCGTGGGCGTCGTAGCGGTGGAGGACGTGCTCGCCGAGGACGCGGCTGATGACGTCGGAGCGGACGCGGACGAAATTATTTTTGGCGTCGAGGTCGTAGAAGGCGGCGTCCTTGGGATCGTAAAGGCGGTCGATGATGAGCCTGCGGATCTTTTCGGCGTCGTCGTGCCAGCGCGCGGCCTCGTCACCCTTGCCGAGTGCATTGGCCATTTGCGCGAGGGCCATGCGGGCTCCGTAAACAGTGGCGGAGAGATCGGGGCAGAGGCGCGGCATGGTGTCGATGGGCGGACACTTGCGCGCATCGGCGTCGGGACATCGGTTGGGAATTCCGGCCCAACGCGGGGAGTTGTCGTGGCCGGTGTCGTAGGTGCAGAAGCCCTCGACGAGGCCCGTCTTTCGGGTGTCACGGTACTCGCGGAGCCAGGCATCCCAACGACTGCAGGAGTTGTAGGCGGTGACGAGGAGCTCGTCGTCACCGGTAAGCTCGGAGAGCTCCCATGCGGTGGCGGCGATGGGGACGACCATCTGAATCTGGCCATAGCCGGCTTCCGTTGTCTTGATGGAGGCGGGGATCTGGCCATCTTCTTTTTGCAGGGCAAAGAAGGCCATGTGGTTGTTGCGTGCGATGGCCAGGGGAGCGTGGCCGGGTGCAGATGGGGTGATGTATTGGGCGAGGGTTCCGTAGACGAGGCCCTCATGCGGGCCGCACTCCTGCCAGATGCCGGAGTAGACGGCGCCTTCGAAGAGGACCGGACGGTCGTAGCGCGGGACAGGGCGGATGTTGGCTGCCAGAGCGGCGAGGGCAGCGTCCCAGGTGCGGCGCCAGCGGGGATCGGTGGATGGGAAGGCAGGGACCTGCGGCGTGGGTTGTTCGGTATACCGGGTTTGGGCGAACGGAACGCGAGGCGCGAACAGGCTGAGGCTTCCCACGGCACCCAGGCGCAGGAGATCGCGGCGCAGATAATATGTTCGCTGTTTCATGCCGATAGTGTAGCTTTGGCATGGGAATATTAGACTGTCAACCGAATGCACGCACCTCCGAACACCGCGCTGGCTGAAAAATTAAGTGAACGGCATCTGGGTGGCGCGCCATTTGCTGAGGCAGTACAGGAACTGGAGCCGGCGGTCTTCCGGCGCAGACTGATGAACTGGTACCGAAGCCATGCGCGGACTCTGCCGTGGCGCGGAGTGAGCGATCCGTACAGGATATGGGTTTCCGAGGTGATGCTGCAGCAGACTCGCGTGGCCGCGGTGATCGATCACTACGAGGGATTTCTGCGGCGGTTCCCGACGATTGTGGCGCTGGCGCTGGCTACGGAAGATGAGGTGCTGGCGGCGTGGTCGGGACTTGGATACTACCGGCGGGCGCGAATGCTGCACAAGGCGGCACAGTTCATCGTGCGGGAGCGCGGCGGCGTGCTGCCACGAAACTCAACGGAGTTGAGGACGCTGCCGGGAGTGGGCGAGTACACGTGCGCGGCGATTGCCAGCATCGCGTTTGGCGAGAGCGTGGCCGTAGTGGATGGAAATGTTGAGCGGGTATTGTTGCGTATCTACGGACGCGCGGAGAGCGGGACGGCTGCGGGCAAGGCGTTCGTGCAGCGGCAGGCAAACCTGCTGGTGCCGCCACGCAGGCGCGGAGGCAAGGGGAATCCTGCGGGAGATCACAACCAGGCGATGATGGAGCTGGGAGCGACGATCTGTCTGCCGCGCGCGCCGCTTTGTCTGAACTGCCCTGTGTTTGCGATGTGCAGGACGCGCGGGGAGCATATTACGGCTCCGCGAGCAGGACAGAAGAGCCGACCTGCGGCGTATCTGCTGACCACGCGAAAGCGAGGCATCATCACGGAGGTTCTGCTGGAGCGGCGGGCGGACGATGCATCGCTGATGGCCGGTATGTATGAACTGCCTCCGCTGGCACTGGATGCTGTTGAGGGACGCGAACCGATCCTGCGGTTGCGGCACTCGATCACGAATACAAACTACTATGTGCAGATTTATGCGTCGCGAAGTCCGCGGGACCGGTCGCTGCGGCGTGCTGTGCCTGCGGCGATAGAAGATTTGCACTGGGTGAAGACGGGCAGGTTAGGTTCGCTGCCGCTGACCGGGCTTGCGCGAAAAGCGCTGCAGAGGCTCGGCATCATGGCGATGCAGCCGGTGAAGATGCCGGATGACGGCAAGCTGGTGTAGCCTTCGAATCAAGCCCAGGGGAGTCATGCTGTGAAGAAAACACATTTTGCGGCGATTGCCGTTTCCATGCTCGCGTTTATGCCGAGTCTTGTATCGCAGACAATTCCCGCCGACGTGAAGAAGGCCGAGGCATCGATTGATTCGGAAAAGATTCGCGCGCATGTGAAGTTTCTGGCGGACGATCTGCTCGAGGGACGGGGGCCCGGGCTGCGCGGAAGCGAGCTTGCGGCAAAGTACATCGCGACTCAGTTTGCCGTGTATGGGCTGAAGCCGGGCGGCGACAACGGGACATACATGCAGCAGGTGAATTTTGTAGGAACGAAGACGATTGGAGACAAGACTCACTTCTCGCTGGTTCCGAAGAAGCCCGACACGGGAATGTCGATCGACCTGTACTCCTACGATCTGAAGTACGGCGACGATTACACGGTGAGCGACCGCACTCTCAAGCCGAGCGTGGATATCGATGCGCCGATTGTGTTTGTCGGGTATGGCGTGGTGGCTCCGGAGTTTGGGTGGAACGACTATGCGGGCATCGATGTGAAGGGCAAGGTGGTGCTTTGCATCGTGGGCGATCCTCCGTCGGACGATCCGAAGTTCTTCGGCGGCAAAGCGCTGACGTACTACGGGCGCTGGACGTACAAGTTTGAAGAGGCAGCACGGCAGGGCGCTGTGGGCGCGTTGATTATTCATCGCACCGATCTCGCGAGCTATGGATGGGATGTCGTGAAGAACTCGAACACGAGCGAGAAGACCTATCTTCGCGACAATAAGGATCCACAGCTTGCGGCGGCCAGCTGGATTCAGCTGGATGTGGCGAAGCAGTTGTTCAAGGCCGCGCACATGGATCTGGATACGGAGTTTGCCGCGGCAGGAAAGAAGGGTTTCAAGGCAGTGGAGCTGCCGGTACGGCTGCAGGCGCATATTGAGAGTACGGTGAGGCCGTTCCAGTCTCCGAATGTGGTCGGGATTCTGCCGGGGACGAAGCAAGGCAGCAACCAGGCGGTGATGTACACGGCGCACTTCGACCACCTTGGATTTGCGGAGGGGATGAAGGGCGACAACATTTATAACGGCGCGGCGGACAACGCGACCGGCTGCGGAATGCTGCTGGAGATGGCGCGGGCGTGGGCTGAATCGGGGATCAAGCCGCCGCACTCGGTGATCTTTGCAGCGGTGACGGCGGAGGAGCAGGGACTGCTTGGGAGCGAATATCTTGGACAGCATCCCCCGGTGCCCGCAGGCCAGATTGCGCTCGACATCAACTACGACATGATTCTGCCAATCGGCGTTCCCAGGCAGGTGAACCTCAACGGAGCGCAGCGGACGAGTTTCTATCCCACGGTGGAGGCGACGGCGAAGAGGTTTGGGTTGGAGATTGTGCCGGATGCGCGGCCCGAGGCAGGAACGTACTATCGCTCAGACCACTTCAGTCTCTCGCGCGTAGGGATTCCTGCGTTCTCCATTGAAGAGGGAGAGTTGTTCGACGGGCATGATCTCGAGTGGGGGAAGAAGAAGTTCACCGACTTCGTCGAGCACGACTACCACAACTTCAGCGACAACTATCACGACGATTGGGACTTCGCCGGGAACGCAAAGCTCGACCGGTTCGGCATGGAGCTTGGGTGGGAGGCGCTGAGCGCGCCGAAGATCATCGAGTGGAATCAAGGCGATGAATTTGAGGCTGCGCGGAAGGCTTCGCAGAAATAAATTATGAACCCGTAGTTTCGGGCCGCTTCCAGCCGCCCAGAACTGCTCCCATGAGGATCATGCCGATGAGGCAGTAGCCGCTGGTGATGGCGAGGATCTTCACGCCGCGGCCTTCAAACGCATATTCGGTCGCCCATGTGCTGAAGACCACGCAGAACCAGAGGATGATGGCGACCTGGATGCCCCGGGAGGCCGTAGAGGAGCCCGTGATCTGGATCAGCCAGGAGAGGAAAAGGGCGAGAGCGAGGGTAAGGAGAAGTGCGATTCCGTAGGCGAGCGCCGGGCTGACTCCGCTTGCCTGGACTTGTTCCATGGTCTTGCCGATGCCCTCGAGCCATGCGCTGCGGAACATTGTGAACCAGATTGCACCGAGGCCGAAATAGCAGAGAGTGGCGACGATGATGGCCAGAGGATGATGACGCACCGTGTTCAATGCAGCCTCCTGAATGGTTGAGATCCGGATGGTTGATCTCTGGATGGTTGAGATCTGAGCTCGTGCCCTGCTTGACGATGGCGGAATTGTACTGAAACTGCTGGCGAATGTAATCCTGTCGAAAAGGAATCTCAGATTTTAAGGCCGAGGCGTGTTTGCATCTCCCGCCGTCCGTGACCGGTGATGATCAGTTGTCTGCTGTCCAGCTCTTTGGCAACCCATCTCTTCTTCAGGGCAAGCGTCAGTAGAGCTGCACCGATGGCTCCTCCGACGTGGGGACGGCGCTCACTCCAATCAAGGCAGGGGCAGGCGAAACGGCGTCGAAGGCCGCGAGCGCCGGCGACATCGACTCCGAGGCCTTCAAGCGAGCGCGCCCCTTGAGCGGTGAGGTCGTAGGTATCGCCTCGGCCAACAGAGAGCCATCGCATCTCCCGGAGGCGATCGTGAAGCGCGACCCCCAGGGTACCGGCGATGTGGTCGTAGCAGGTGCGCGCTGTGCGGAGATGATTTGGCGTGGGGGGTACAAACGTCTTTCGCGAGGATCCAGCCGCAACGTTCAGGGCTTCGAGGACTCCGGCCACTTCTGGCCCTTCAAGGCTGAAGTAGCGATGTTTTCCCTGGACCAGCACTTTGACAAGTCCGGCCGCAGTGAGTCGGTTGAGGTGCGCGCTTGCGGTGGATGGGCTGATGCCCGCAATGACGGCCAGTTCTGTGCTGGACCGCGCGCGATTGTCCATCAGGCAGTAGAGCATGCGCGCCCGTGCAGGTTCACCGATGGCAGCGGCGATGGTTGAGACTGCAGTGTCGGAATCAGGCCCTGCATTCATGATTCGATGATAAGCGAAGTGTGGCTGGAGCGGCGAACGCATAGTAGGAGTATGCCCTCGAACGACCGCTCAATTTTGATGATGAACCGTCGCGAAATTGTTCAGGCCATTGCAGCAATTTTCGCAATGCCGGTGACGGCTGCCTATGTTCCGGCGAATTTACAGGAGAAGCAATCTATGACGATTACGTGCTTCATTCGATATCAGATCGACCCGTTCCAGAAGGAGGCATTCCGGCAATATGCCGAGAACTGGGGGCGAATCATCCCCCGGTGCGGCGGACATCTTGTGGGTTACTTTCTTCCGCATGAAGGAACGAACGATATTGCGTGGGGTCTGATTGCCTTCGATAGCCTTGCGGCGTACGAGCGCTACAGGGCGCGTCTGAAGACAGATAAGGCGGCGATGGAGAACTTCGAGTTTGCGCAGACCAGGCGGCTCGTCCTGCGCGAAGAACGAACGTTCCTCGAGGTGGTGAATGGAACGTTCGGACTGCCTTCCACTCTGAGCGGAGCAGAGTGAATTTTCGCTAATGGGCCGCGGCTGAAGTAATTGATTTCGGATGCCAGTCACTGGCCCATTTTGAGGGCTGCGAACCCATGACGAACTCAAGGGTCGCTCCCTGCATAATCTGGCCGTAGCGAATGACCGGCGCGGCCAGCGGCTTGCCATTGAGTGTGGCGGACTGGATGTAAAGGTTGGCCGCGCTGTTGTTTTTCGCGACGACGGTGAAGGTTTTTCCGTTGCCGAGGCGCATGCTCATCTTCGCGAAGAGCGGGCTGCCGATCATGTAGTCGCCTGAGGCGGGATTGACGGGGTAGAAACCGAAGGCGGTGAAGATGTACCACGCGGACATCTGGCCGCAGTCGTCGTCGCCGTCGATGCCGGAGGGCTGGTTGGCGTACTCGGCGTTTGCGATCTCGCGCACTTTGGCCTGCGTCTTCCAGGGCTCGCCCGCGTAGTCGTAGAGATAGCCGTAGTGATGGCTCGGTTCGTTCGAGTGGACGTTATGCCTGCCGGCGAAGTGCTGGTCGAGTTTGTTGTTGTAGTTGCCGGGGCTGCCCATGAGATCGAGCACGCCGGGGATGTCATGAAGCGGAGCCCACGTGTAAACCCAGGCATCGCCCTCGGTCCAGCCGGAGAGGGAGCGGTTGGTGGGATTGTCGCGGCCTCCGCCGATCGGAGCCCACTCACCCATGGAGGTCTTGCCGTTCATGAGCCCGACGGCAGGATTGAAGAGGTGCTTGTAGTCGAGCGAACGATTGAGAAAGAACTCGTAGTCCTTCTGCTTGCCGAGAGCCTTTGCGACCTGCGCGACGCACCAGTCGTCGTAGCTGTCTTCGATGGTGCGTGAGGCGGCTTCGTCGGTCTTGTCGGTGGGGATATAGCCGAGCTGCTTGTAGTAAGTGAGGCCACCGCGGGCCTCGTAGGGGGTGTGCGGCTCGCGGTCGAGCCAGCGGCGCGTTGTGTCTCCGTCGGGCGGAGTCATCGCGTCCTTGTAGACGGCATCCCATGCGGTGGCGTAATCGAAGCCCTTGAAACCCTTGTTGATGGCTTCGGCGACGAGTGAGTCCGCGTGCGTACCGATCATGATGTTGGTGTAGGAGGGGTTGGGCCACTTGGGCATCCAACCACCTTCCTTGTAATCCTGCAGGAGCGCCTGAATCATACCGGGAATGCGCTCGGGAGCCATGAGTGTGAGCAGAGAGTTCTCGGCGCGAAAGGTGTCCCAGATGGAGTAGGCATTGTAGGACTCGCCGTTGTGGATCCTGTCGTCGAAGGCGCTGTAGTAGCGGCCGTATTCAGAGAAGATACGCGGGTAAAGGAGCGCGTGATAGAGGCCGGTGTAGACGATGCGGCGCTGGTCGTCGGTTGTGCCCTCGATGCTGACGCGGGAGAGCTTCTCGTTCCAGGTTGAGCGCAGCTTTTGCTGGATGGCGTCGAAGTTCCACTCGGGAATTTCGCGGCGAAGGTTTTCGCGTGCCTGATCGGCGCTGATGAAGGAGGTGCCGACGCGCAGCTCGATATCGGCTCCGAATTCGCTGGGCGGCGGCATGAACTCGGCATAGGCGCCGCGTGCCTCTTTATCACTGGTGCCGTAGGTGGCGGCGCGCTCCCAGTGCTGACGGAACTGGATGACGAAGTAGCCTTTGAAGTTGGGCAGAGCGAAGGGGCCGAGGTTGCGATCGATGCGGTCGGGGTTGTAGCCGGTGATCTCGAAATGCGCGTCATCGACTTTGGCATCGCCTGCGATGCCAGGGCGCGACGCCTCGATGAGCACACGGCCTGCGGAGCCTTGCGGAAAATGAAAGCGCATGTAGGCGCAGCGCTCGGTGGCGGTGATCTCGGCGCGAATGCGCGTGCCGTCCTTTGTGGTCATCCAGACGGAGTAGTAGTCGGGGCGCGCGATCTCATCGGAGTGCGTGAAGCTCATCTGGCGAGCCTCGGGCGCAGTAGCGAGCGCGCCTGGCTGGGAAGCAACCTGGGGAATGATGGTGACGTAGCCGTAGTCGCCCATCCAGATTGCGGGCTGATGCGTGCCCATGAAGCCCTGAATGTGCGTGTCCTCGTATTTGTACGAGACGACGCTGAGGCGGTTCTGCCGCGTCTGTGCGGTCCAGTCGGTCATGCCGAACGGCGGTGTAACGAAGGGCATGGTGCCTCCGTAGCCGATGGCGCCGGAGCCGGTTCCGATATACGGATTCACCCATTGCACGGCGTCAGGGGCAGCGCACGATGCGGACGATGTAAGCAAGGCGAAGAACAGCGCCGCGAGCCCGAGCGACAGCCCTTAGGGAGGTGGAACAGATTGTCATCGCAGATGACGATACCAGAGTGGTGTCAGTAGAAGTCGGCGCAGCTCAGGAAGTAGCCGCAGGTCTTGCAGACGAGTTTGCAGCGGCGGTCTTCCAGGCGCGAGGAGCAGGTGGGGCAGTAGACCTGGTGGTGCTCGGTGGTGAGCGGGCAGGCCTCGACCTTTTGCTGTGGTGATGTTTCGAGGTGTGTCTCGGTCTGCATCTTTGTAAGCGTATCGCAGTTCGCGAAAAATTCAACCAGCCAGGGTACCTCTGGAGGCATCGAATCATGTACCGTTTTGAAGTGCAGTGAAATGACAAGGAGAAGAAAACCATGGATCGCAGCGCAAGCGCCGTATGGCATGGCACGTTGAAAGAGGGCAAGGGCACTATCTCAACCCAGAGCGGTACGCTCAAGGAAACGCAGTACAGCTTCGCGGCTCGCTTCGCCGAGGGCGTTGGTACGAATCCCGAAGAGTTGATCGCGGCGGCGCACGCCGGCTGCTTTACGATGGCGCTCAGCTCGCAGTTGACGCAGTCCGGCTTTAATCCCGAGACGCTGGAGACGAGCGCGGTGGTCACGCTCGATCTGCACGGAGAGGCGCCGACGATTACGAAGATTCACCTGACGAACAAGTCGAAGATTCCGGGTATCGACAAGGCGAAGTTCGACGAACTGGCGGGAAAGGCGAAGGCCGGCTGCCCGGTTTCGAGGGTATTGAAGGCGGCGGAGATTACGCTCGACGCCACCCTGGTTTAGCGGAAGATCGTTGTGGAGGAGCTTCGCCGATGGGCGAGGCTCCTTTCGTTTATGTGCTGCTGCGCGTTCGGCTTAGCGCGATTCCGATACGGTGGAGACCGGTGTCGGTGTTCAGCAGTTCGACGGGAGCTCTGCCGTTGAGCGTGCGATTGGGGGTTCGCAACCACTCCGATGCTCTCATGCGGTTTCCCAGTTTTTCTGTTGCAAGCGGCAATACACGTTGTCTATCTACCATTCAATACTCCTTGATCGTCAGATTTCGAAGCGATCAGTGCGCATGGTCGTGGCCATGATGATGATGAGCACCGACAGCTTCTAACGGCGGAGGAGCGCTGCAGCCGTGCGTGGTTTCACAACCTGTTGTCTCGAACTGGATCGTCGTGTGCGTGATGTGAAAGCGGTCATGCAATGCGCAGTTGATTCCGTTGAGGATGCTGGAGCACTCGGAGATGGGCATCTCGGCGATCGTGACGTGGCTGGCGAGCGCGTGCGAGTTCGAACCGAGGCTCCAGATGTGAAGATCGTGCACGTCCAGCACGCCGGTGACGGACTGCATTGTTTCGCGCACCGCGGTGAGTTGCACATTTCTGGGCGTGCCTTCCAGGAGAATGTTCAGCGTCTCGCGAATGATGCCGATGGAGCTCCAGAGGATGAGCGCCGCGATGATGATGGAGAGGACCGGGTCGATCCAGGTGAGGCCGGTAAAGAGAATGGCCGCGCCGCCGACGATCACCGCAGCGGTCGAGAGCGTGTCGCCCAGCATGTGAAGGAAGACGCTGCGGATGTTGACGTCGCGCGAGAAGCGCCATAACAGTGTCGCCACGGTGCCGTTCATCAGAACACCGGCGGCGGCGACGTACATCATAATGCCGGGCTGCACAGGCTCCGGGTTGCTGATGCGGTGGAAGGCCTCGATGGCGATCCATGCGGAGAGGACGACCAGTACTGCCGAATTGATGAAGGCGGCGAGGACGCCGGCGCGCTGGTAGCCAAAGGTCTTCTGCTCCGTGGCGGGTTGAGCCTGAAAGTAAACGGCCACGAACGAGAGCGCGATGGCGGCAAGATCGCTGAGATTGTGTCCTGCTTCGGAGATCAGTGCCAGGGAGTGAGCGCGCAGACCGAAGACAAACGTCGCCACGACATAGGCCAGGGTAAGCGCCATGGAGAGTTGCAGGATGCGCTGTATCTTCCTGTCCGGGCTGGCAACCATGTGCATGCTTTAAGTTTAGTCTCCGTTGCAGCTGAACCTCAATTACTGCCAGACCGTTGATTATGGTGTTCTTTCATCTCGCGGTCTATCCCCAAAATGGGGCGGGGGGTGTCGGCGCTGAGACGCAGGCCGCTCCACGACTCGGAGACGACGATGCTGTTGGCCGGATTGTGCGGAGCGTAGCGGACTTGCACGGGGAGATCCGTGCGGACGTCCCGGACGCGGTCGCTCAGCATGGAGACGTCCTGCGCGGCTTCGTAACTCACCCCACCGATGCGATAGTTGTAGACGATCACCTGCTGCGGTATCGCCGGATCTTCGAATTCGAGTTTATGGGGCGCGTCGATAATGCTGCCGTCGGTGATACGCCCGTTGCTGGCAAGCTGCTCGCGGCGTGCATGCTCGATCTCTTCCGGCGTAGGTCGCGGGCGCCGCAGCAGATACCATGTAACTCCGGCGACAGCAGCCAGGGTTGTCGTGATGGCCGCGATGGTCTTTGGAGAGCGGAGCTGAAGCGAAAGATAGTTTTGAATCGTCGAGTCCACAGAGCAACGGCCTTTGGAAAAGAGGATATTCCATTCCGAACAACCGTAGGTCAATGACCCGATACGGGTATCGAGGCTGCAGTTGCTCCAGATGGTTCCCGGACTGGGAAGGCCGCGTCCTGGTGTGAAGGGATGCCGGCTTATTGGTAAACCGGGCGGGGCGATATACTGGGATGTGACCAGAAACCCGCAAAATCCCCTCTCTAAAGCAGTTCTGAGCCGTATCCATCGCAGGACCAGTACTGCTCATCCGCTGGATCTCGCCGAGGGCCGGCGCATTCGTTCGACGACGGTTATCTGCGTGCGCCGTGGCGACTCGGTGGTGATGGCCGCCGACGGGCAGGTCTCGATGGGCCACACGGTGATGAAGCACTCGGCAAAGAAGATCCGCCGGCTCTATCAGGACAAGGTGCTCGCCGGATTTGCCGGCTCAACCGCCGATGCATTTTCGTTGTTCTCACGCTTTGAGACCAAGCTGGAGCAGTACGCGGGCAATCTCGGGCGCGCTGCCGTCGAGCTGGCTAAAGACTGGCGTACGGACAAGATGCTCCGCCAGCTTGAAGCCCTGCTGATTGTGGCAGATGCAAAGTCGACCCTGATGCTCTCGGGAACGGGCGACGTGATCGAGCCGGACGAGGGAATCTGCGCCATAGGCTCAGGCGGGAGCTACGCCCTGGCGGCTGGAAAGGCGCTGATGGAGAACACGGAGCTATCCGCCCGGGAGATCGCAGAGAAGGGGATGAAGATTGCGGGTGACATCTGCATCTATACCAACCAGAACTTTACGATTGAGGAGCTGAAGGCAAGCTCTTAGCTTTGGCTGTTGCTAACGGCTTGCCGTCGTGCAGATTTGATTCGTTTTCGCTTTTAGCTAAAGGCTGGAAGCTAACTGCTAGGAGTTTTATTCATGGCAATCTACTTACCCGGAACCGCGGATGATCAGGCACTTGCGCTCGACGAGATGACTCCGCGCGAGATCGTCGCCGAGCTGGACAAATATGTCGTTGGCCAGCAGGCCGCCAAGCGCGCCGTCGCGATCGCCCTTCGCAATCGCATGCGCCGGCAGAAGCTCGCGCCCGAACTCGCCGACGAGATCATGCCGAAGAACATCATCATGATCGGGCCCACGGGCGTGGGTAAGACCGAGATCGCGCGGCGGCTGGCGAAGCTGACCAACTCGCCGTTCCTCAAGGTGGAAGCGTCGAAATTCACCGAAGTGGGCTACGTCGGGCGCGACGTGGAATCCATCGTTCGCGACCTGGTCGAAATTGCAATTGACATGGTTCGCGAAGAGAAGATGGAGGAGGTCGAAGACAAGGCTGAACTCGCAGCCGAGGACCGCCTGCTCGATCTGCTGCTTCCGCCTTTGCACGCAGCGGCTCCCGCAGTCACGCACGAGCCGGATTCGAAGGTGATTCAATTGCCCGCTTCGACTCCTGAGGGAGACGAGAAGCCGGTGGAGCGCGAGCAGCGGACGCGCGAGAAGCTGCGGCAGCAGTTCCGCGAGGGCAAGCTGGACGATCGCATCGTCGAGCTGGACGTGCGCGACCGCAACATGCCGAGCTTCGAGATCATCACCAACCAGGGCACCGAAGAGATGGACATCAACCTCAAGGACATGATTCCGGGGCTCTTCGGTCAGCGCACGAAGAAGCGCAAGATGAAGGTCAACGAGGCCTTCGACTATCTCGTTCAGGAAGAAGAGAGCCGCCTCATCGACATGGACCAGGTCACGCGGCTCGCTGTCGAGCGTGTTGAAGACTCGGGCATGGTCTTTCTCGATGAGATCGACAAGATCGCCGGGCGCGAAGGCGGCCACGGTCCTGACGTCTCGCGCGAGGGCGTGCAGCGCGACATCCTGCCTATCGTCGAAGGCACGACTGTCAATACGAAGTACGGCATGGTCTCGACGGATCATATCCTGTTCATCGCCGCGGGCGCGTTTCATGTTTCAAAGCCGAGCGATCTGATTCCGGAGCTGCAGGGCCGCTTCCCGATTCGCGTAGAGTTGCAGTCCCTTACGGTGGAGGACTTCGTTCGTATCCTTACGGAACCCAAGTCTTCGCTGGTGAAGCAATCGGTTGCGCTGCTCGAAACCGAGGGGCTCAAGCTGGAGTTCACGAGGGAAGCGATCCAGGAGATGGCGCAGTTTGCCTTCCGCGTGAATGAGACGACAGAAAACATCGGCGCGCGGCGGCTGCACACCATCCTCGAGCGAGTGCTCGACGAGATCAGCTTCCAGGCGCCGGACCTCTTCAAGAGTCCCGCGCACCGAGGTGACTGAAGAGGGCGTCGTGGCGCAGATCGCAGCATCGACCCCAGCCGCGCCGCCATTGCCGGTGATCGAGCGCCAGACGGCGAGCGGCACGGAAAAGGTCATCGTCGTCGACCCTGAGTATGTCCGCCAGCAGGTCGCGTCGATTGTGAAGGACCAGGATCTGTCGCGTTACATCCTGTAAGGATTTGCAGAAAGGCGTGCCCCGTTTTCAGGAGGTGCGCCTTGCCTCCGGTTTAGTTCATTCTTGCAATTAAATCTTGACACCCGGAACCTCCGGCAGATATACGTTCTCCTCCATTTGATTCGGCTTTGTCGGGCCCCTCGAAAGTCATTCAGGAGTTGAAGATGATCAAAGAGCGATGGGTAGCGTTTGCTTCGGGTGTCGCGTTGTTTGCGGCATCTTTGGCTGTTCCAGGCTTCCTGCACGCGCAAAGCATTACGGTTGCTCCCGCGAAGATGCCGAAGCTGGGATCTGTCAGCGATCGTTTTCAGTCCTACAACATTGAGATGGTCGAGGTGACAGGCGGGCGGTTCTGGGCTCCGTACAAGCTGGGCAGCGATGCGGCGAAGCAGCCGCCGGCGAAGACTTCCACGCCACCGGGCATGGATCCGTCGTTATACCGGTATCGGCCACCGATCGATCTGTCGAATCCGCGGCTGCGTGCTCTCGCGGCGGCTTTGGGGCCTTCCTACGTGCGGGTGAGCGGGACGTGGGCAAACTCGACCTACTTCCATGATTCGGACGATCCAGCGCCGGCGACACCACCCCAGGGATTTGGCGGCGTGCTCACGCGCAGGGAGTGGAAGGGTGTTATCGATTTTGCGAAGGCAGTGAACGCGCAGATCGTGACTTCGTTTGCCGTCAGCGCCGGGGTGCGTGACGCAAACAGCGTGTGGACGCCGGTGGAGGCGAAGAAGTTTCTCGACTACACGAAGAGCGTGGGCGGCGAGATCGCCGCGGCGGAGATGTTCAACGAGCCCACCTTTGCGGTGATCGGAGGCGCGCCCAAAGGCTACGACGGTGCTGCCTATGGGAAGGACTTCCGTGTCTTTCATGCGTTTGTGAAAGAAGCCGCACCGAAGATGATCGTGCTCGGACCGGGGTCGGTCGGCGAATCGGGGGTTCTGGGAGGGAACCTGACGGGCATGAATCTGGTGCGGTCAGAAGATATGCTGGCCGCCGAAGGCCCGGGACCGGACGTCTTCTCGTACCACTTTTACGGCGGGGTCTCGAAACGCTGCGCACCTCCCGGTTCCAAGATGGAGATCAAGGCTGAGGATGCCTTGAGCGACCAGTGGCTCTCGCGGACCAACACCGACGAGGCCTTTTACGCCGCGCTCCGCGACCGCTTTCTGCCGGGCAAACCGATCTGGCTGACGGAAACGGGTGAGACCGCCTGCGGCGGCGATCCCTGGGCGGCGGACTTTATCGACAGCTTCCGCTATCTGAATCAGCTTGGAACCCTGGCGAGGCGTGGGGTGCAGGTGGTGATGCAGAACACGCTGGCGGCCAGCGACTACGGTTTCATCGATGAGGCGACCCTGGAACCCCGGCCGAACTACTGGTCGGCACTGCTGTGGCGCAAATTAATGGGAACGACGGTGCTCGATGCAGACGTTCCGGCAACACCGGGACTGTATGTGTATGCCCATTGTCTGCGCAATCAGCCCGGAGGAGTGGCGCTGCTGGCGATCAACGCAGACCGAACGTCATCGAGAGAACTAAGCATTCCGGTGGATTCGAGCCGCTATACCCTTACGGCAGAGGACCTGATGACCAGCCGGGTTTGGTTGAACGGAAAGGAGCTCAAGCTGCAGACGAACGGGGAACTGCCTTCGATTGAGGGAGTTGCGAGCGAAAAGGGGACGATTCCTCTGGCCCCGGCGAGCATCACTTTTTTGGGAATGACGAAGGCGAACAACAGGAGCTGCCGCTGAGGGAATCAGGATCGTCATCTGGAATCTTTTAAGCCCTGAAATCGTCTAATTCTTGTGATATTCTGTGATTCGCTGGGGACGTGTGCCTACGAATGCCTTGACCTTATGGTCCGGCTGTGCCACCGCGCGGTCTAGACCGCCAAAGAATCCCTGCCATTACCGATACACCCCCGGGATAGCTCCGTCTTATACCACTAACTGTAACTGCGGCAGCATCCCAACTTAGACATCCTCGCAGGAGTGCGCATTCACGTGGCTGAAGAAATCGACAAGTACGAAGAAGATATTGACAAGCTGATTGAGACCGGGAAGGAGAAGGGGTATCTGACCTACGGCGAGGTTAACGACCTGCTGCCGGGCGATATTACGACCCCCGATGACCTGGACGACCTTCTCACAACCATCAACACCCAGGGCATCGATGTGCTCTCGGGTGAACGCGAGAAGTACGAGCCCGAAGCGGGCGAAGAGTCCGAAGACGTCGAGCTTGACCTCACGCCGGGACAACTGGAAAAGACAAACGACCCCGTCCGCATGTACCTGCGCGAGATGGGCACCGTTCCGCTGCTGACGCGCGAGGGCGAAGTTGAAATCGCCAAGCGAATTGAGCGCGGGCAGATGCGCGTCATGAAGGCCATCTCGCGCTCGCCGATCGTCATTCGCGAGATCGTTGGGCTGGGCGAAGACCTGCGCCGCGGCGTTCGCAACATCAAGGAAGTGGTCACCTTCGACGAGGAAGAACTCACCGAGGAGATCCTGCAGGCTCGCGTCAAGGCGACGGTCAGCCGCATCGACATCATTCTGAAGCACCAGAAGAAGATTGCACAGCATGAGGAGAAGCTCGCCGCAGTCCACGGCAAGGACGCCAAGGCAAAGGCGAAGGAGACGCGTAAGCTGCGCTGGCTCATCGGCCGCGAGAACGTCTACATCAACCGTATCGTCCGCGAGCTGAAGTACACCAACTCGGAGAAGAAGCGCCTTCTCGACAAGGTCAACAAGACCGTCGACTCCATGCGCACGCTCGAGCGCCAGATCAAAACCCTGGAGAACAAGCACGAGGCCTCCAAATCCGAGGAGCTCCGCAAGGAGTACAAGCGTCAGCAGAAGAACTGCCGCACCGACCTCGAGCGGCTCGAAGAGGACGCAGGCATCTCCATCCTCGACCTCAAGCGCACGCAGCGCGAGATGATTCAGGGCGACATGGACGCCGAGCGCGCCAAGCGCGAGCTCATCGAGGCCAACCTTCGCCTCGTGGTCTCCATCGCGAAGAAGTACACCAACCGCGGCCTGCAGTTCCTCGACCTGATTCAGGAAGGCAACATCGGCCTGATGAAGGCGGTGGACAAATTCGAGTACCGTCGCGGTTACAAGTTCTCGACCTATGCAACGTGGTGGATCCGCCAGGCGATCACTCGCGCCATCGCGGACCAGGCACGCACCATCCGTATCCCGGTGCACATGATCGAGACCATCAACAAGCTCATCCGCACAAGCCGTCAGCTTGTGCAGGAGCTTGGCCGCGAAGCCTCCTCTGAGGAGATCGCCCGCCGCATGGACATCCCCGTCGCGAAGGTCCGCAAGGTCCTGAAGATCGCGCAGGAGCCCATCTCGCTCGAAACTCCGATCGGAGAAGAGGAAGATTCGCACCTTGGGGACTTCATCGAGGACCGCATGGCCGTTTCGCCGTCGGACGCGGTGATCTCGGTCAACCTGAAGGAGTACACCTCGCAGGTGCTGCGTACGCTGACGCCGCGCGAAGAGCGCGTCATCAAGATGCGCTTCGGCCTCGAAGACGGCTCCGAGCACACGCTCGAAGAGGTCGGCCAGAGCTTCCAGGTCACCCGCGAGCGCATCCGCCAGATCGAAGCCAAGGCCCTTCGCAAGCTACGCCACCCAAGCCGCAGCCGCAAGCTGAAGGCGTTTGTGGATGGAGTGCGCGAGATTTAGTCACCATCAAACATAGAAAACAAAAAGGCCGCGAGCAATCGCGGTCTTTTTGCTTTCGGGCCCCGCTTGATCGACGCAGTGTTATTTCACCAATCGCTTTTCCAGTGCGGCGATGATCGACTCCTGAAACCGTGGCTCTGTGCTTTTCGCCAGATCGAGTGCCTTCTGGTAATACTCGCGCGCCTCGTCGCGCCTTCCCGCGGCATCGAGCGCGGCCCCCATCGCCTGATTTGTGCGCGCTGAGTCCGGTGCGAGGGTTACGGCCTGATGTGCCTCGTCCATCGCCTCGGTCGGTTTTCGTTCTCTCAACAAAATGTTTGCCTTCTGGACATGGGTCAGAGCAGCGGCCAGCGGAATTTCGAAATGACCTTCATAAATAAACACGCTATCGTCGATTGACGCTACCGGCTTCAGCGTCTTGAACTGCTCATACGGATTCAGCTTTCCCGGCCCGAACTCAAACCCGGAAAGAACACTCGCGCTCACCAGAACCGGCCCATCGACTGCGACCGGAGTCTCGACCGGATCGGCGAGGCCCAGGCCGTCGGCGGTAGGCAGCAGTTTACAGGGAGTCTGATAGTAGCTGTAATCGATCACGCCCTCCCCAAAGTAGATAAACCAGCAATCCTTTACTTCCCGCTTAGCAAGATAGCGATTGACCGATTTCAGTTGCTGTCCCCAATCGGCGCTGGAGTCGCTGAGAAGTTCGTGCACCTTTCCAGGGCCTCCGGCAGCCTCGTTTGCATACGCCATGTAAGCCGGGTAGCAGCGCAGGACCGAGATTGCCTGGAAGACGAGCAATGCAGCCACGAAATAGAGCCAGCGCCGGCTCGTCTGGATGAGTGACCACGCTGCGCCGCCAATTGCGACGGAAAGAAACACATAGACCGGCAGGATATGGCGAATCCCGATGTTCATTCCTCCCGCCATTGCAAACGCCATATAGATTGCTGCCGGAACCAGCATGTAGGCGAGCGCTCGACGCTCGCGAACCTTGCCCGTGCTGATTGCCCAGACGGCAATCGCAAGCAGTACAAGGAAGGTTAGTGTCGACTTGATGAGCATCGCCACCGGAAAGTAAAACCATACCGGATGGGGATAGATCGTTCCCATCAGAAAGCTCGTAAAGGCCTTGGACTGGTAGAGTACGTGCGCGAAGCCGTAGAGATAAGACTCCGGCAGCAGATGCAGCTTTTCGGCGATCGCAAGCATGTGCCCTTCGACCGGGCTGGGAACGCGTCCCACCATCGTTTCAAACGTTGGATTAAGTTTGAGCCCTTCGCCGCGCGCCTCAAATCGGAAGCCATACGACGCCCATAGCAGCAGCACCGAGATCGCACCGGCGATTGCGAGCGCGCCGGTGAGTCGAAGCGCTCGTCTGCCGGGCGGAGCCGGTATCTCGTCAGCCGAAAATTTCTTAGGCCAGATCACCTCGATCGCTGCCAGGACAGCAAGCATCGGAAACAACAGCACCGCGCTGTGCTTCGATGCCAACGCAAATCCTGTGCTGATCCCCACGATCGCCAGACGGGCCGCGGATGCCTTCATCGCGTAGCGATAAAAGGCAAAGATCGCCCAGAACATGAAACATGCCTGGCCTGCATCCGTCGTGACCAGGGCGCCATGGGCCAGCAGAGTCGGATCAAAGGCAATCAAGCCCAGGGTGACGAAGCCCGCACCGGTTCCGAACATCTCCTGCGCTGCGAGAAAGACCAGCACCACCAGCAGCAGCGTGAGCAGCGATGCCATCATTCTGCTGCGAAACGATATCGCGTCGGCATTATTTCGGAAAAGAAGGTTTCTGCCGCCGGTGATCTCTTCAAGCCGGTATGGACGGTCCTGCCGCACCGGCTCCTGAAGATTCATACCCAGCAGGGGCAGAGTTGCGAGATATTTCACCAACGGAGGATGCTGGGGGTTCAGGCCAAAGTCGCCATGTTTCCACGACATGTACCCGGCATAGGTGTGGTCAGGCTCATCCCAGGAGACCGAGTTTGCCCGCGAAAGCAATGCAAACTGCACGATGAAGTAAATGACGAAACACGCAACTGAAACCGCGACGAGAGTGCGGCGGGAATCCGTGGTTGGTATAGACACTAGCCCTCGATAGTTGTACTAAAACGATTTTCTTCGAGGGAAGAATAAGCTGATGGATTCAGGATCGTCCACAGATTTTCTGCTCTGACATCAATCTGCCGAGCCCGACCGATAAGGCCGTAAGCAGACGCTACCCGTTGCGCTTTAACATGTAGCAAGCTGCATTTACAATCATCCACACCATCACCGCATCCTGGGCCCGCTAACAGCAGAGCATCATTGCAGGGAGAAAGGCCCGCAGGTGCACGTCTCTCGCAAATTCGTTGACCTGGCGGTCATTTTCGGCGTTCTGGTTCTTCCGCGTGCGCTGCAGCGTTTCCGCATTCCCGCGCCACTCAGCTGCTTTATTCTCGGAATTCCTGTCGCGATCTTCTTTAGAGATGTTGTGGACGACCAGGTGCTTGCCGCCGTCTCAACTCTCGGGATCGCGTCGCTGTTTCTCTTCGCCGGCCTCGATGTCGACCTGCATGCAATTCGACGGCAGCTTCCACGTCTACTCGGCCACTTCGCAACCCGCGGAGTGTTTCTGTCTGCGGTGGTTTGGATTGGTATCCGCAATCTGCACATGGTATGGCAGGCGGCAGCCCTGTTGGCGCTCGGTCTCTTCACTCCCTCGACGGGATTCATCCTCGACACGTTGCCGCTGTCCGGGCTCGACTCAGAAGAACAATCGGAGGTCTCCATCAGCGCCGTTGCCGGTGAGATCCTCGCTCTCCTTACCCTCTTTGTCGTCTCTCAGAGCAGTTCTCTGCGCACATTCGCAATTTCCAGCACGGCTCTGCTGCTGTTGATCGTCCTTACGCCGCTCTTCTTTCTTGCTCTAACAAAGTATGTCGTTCCCTATGCTCCCGGCTCCGAATTTTCGCTGCTCGTAATGGTGGGTGTGATCTGCGCCGTCATCAGCAACGCCCTCGGCCTGCATATCCTGCTCGGAGCCTTCATCGCAGGATTCGTTGCCGCGCTCCTCAAGGACCGCATGACCACAGTTGCTTCCCGCGAAAATCTTCAGGCAGTCCGGCTATTCGCCTCCTTCTTCATACCGTTTTACTTCTTCCGCGAAGGGCTTGAAGTCCCTGCAGACGCGCTTGCACTCAAACCGTTGCTTTATGGAGCAGGGCTATCGCTCATCGTGCTTCCAATCCGAATTTTCAAGAATTCGCTGGTATGTCGCTTCTTTTGCCGGCGCACGCAGCGAGGTGGCCTGCGCGTTGCAGTCGCCCTTACTCCTACGCTTATCTTCACCCTGGTGATTGCTCGCATTCTCCGCGAGTCCTTCCATATCGACGACGCGCTGTACGGAGGGTTGCTTGTCTACGCCGCTGTATCGACCGCTCTCCCATCCTTCATTCTGCCTGGATTAACCGAGCGTACCCTGACTGCTATGACCGCTGAAGCGGAGGCATAGCTTCCATGACGCGTTCAGGGTGGCCATTCGGAACTCGCTTGATCACCACGGCGGTCAAATCATCCATCTGCTTTGTCCCGTTCGCGAAGGCCTTCACAGCGGTGTAAAGCTCCGCAATGATCTCCTCCGGAGGCAGATGCTTCGATGCTCGGATGGTCTGGGTCATCCTCACAATGCCAAACTGCTCCTCGTCTGCGTCTTCCCACTCGAAAAAACCGTCGGTCGCCAGCACGATCATGTCTCCGGGTTCCATATTCAAGACCACTGGAGCTCCGGAGTTCAGATCGGGCAAAAGACCCAATGGAATGGCCTGGGCCTCCAACTCATCGAACGTATCGCGAACCGACGAGTACACAAACAAAGGTCCGTGCCCGGCGGAGAGCAACTCCACCTTCCCTAAATCCCCGGAACACACTGCCGCCACAAAGGTGGCAAAGCGCCCGGATGGCAGATCTTCTCCAAAAAACTGGTTGATATGTTGCAACGCCTTCACCACATCGTCATGCGTATCAAAGCTGGACCTTGAGTACGCGCGGCACAGCGACGCGAGAAGCGCTGGCCCAATGCCGTGTCCGGTGACGTCTGCAAGTGTGACTACAAGACGTCCATCTCGCAGCAGTTTCCAATCGAAGTAATCTCCTCCGGTTGCGTCGGCTGGCAGGTTCCAGCCGCTGATCTCAAATCCATTGATGGTCGGGCGAATACGAGGCAACAACGACTGCTGAATCGACCGTGCAATCTCCAGATCGTGCTCCACCTGTTTGAGCTGCTGCTGCGTCTCGGCTTCGTGAAGTGCCGCTACGACGTACTTCCGAATCTCTCCGCCCACCATACCGGCGATGAAACCGCTTGCAAGAAGAATTGCCGCGTAAAATACCACTGCCGTCTGAGCGACCGTGTGTTGGCTCAGGTTCTCCAGGCTTGGCCGCCAACCCAGGTAAAACGCGCTCGCCAGAAAACCAACCGCGGCCACCACTCCTGCCATTTGCGAGACCCGAGGATTCAAGCGGAGTACAGAAAGCGTGATGAGGGGGAAAAATGCAAGAACCCAGGGAGTGGCGATCGCGCGGTATTCCGGAGGAGGCTGTGAACTTGAAAAATAGGCCACTCCGACTGCGGGCAGCGCCATCTCCAGGAGGATGGAGAACAGCCATAACCACTCTGGAATATTGCGGTCGGCCTTAAGAGCCTTCCCCACGGCAGACAAAATCAGCAGTTCGTATGCAACAACGAGCAGCACGACGATGAGACCCCATGGGCTCAGGTGGGGTCGATGGATGAAGATGCGAATCGCACCCGCGGCAGCGAAAACCAGCAGAAAAGCTGTGATGCCGTAAATGCGACGCCGCTCGCTCTGAAGCAGAGATCGACGAAAGGCTAAGGAATCAATCTGGTCATCCATGGATTACACAGCGCTCCAATCCTTCGAAATGAGCCCTGCCGAACATAATGCTTCATCTGCAGAAAAGTAAAGAATACCGCTGGAACGATACGCCGGGAATCCACTTAGGCCTGCGGGCCAATAGAGCATCTATACTCCAGGCACAGCCATGACGACTGAGAAAAAATTCTTCGATATCGCCAGCCTCGCCGCCACCCTCCCTGAAACCGCGGAGACCATGCTCACGGACATACGCCTTACCGACGAAACGGCCGCAAGCTGCCGCATCTTCCGTGTCTACCGCTCTGTCCCGGCCCACTACCACACCAGTTGCGATGAATACCTCTACGTCCTCTCCGGCCGCGCTGAGATCGCCATCGCCGATGACGCCCCGCGTACGATCGGTCCCGGTGAGCTGGTCTTCTTCAAAAAGAACACGATCCACGCGTTACCGCAGATACTCGAACGTCCATTCACCGTCCTCGCGGTCGACACGCCCCGCCGCCCTCCCGAAGATGTCCATTTCGTCAATCCTGCCGATGGCACGCCGGAGACCTTTATCCGCACCTACTGACCTGACCGGACCTGACCAGCCGCGTTCGCCATTCCTTCCCCGTGCATATCGCTTGACGCCCGGGCGGGAGTGCCTCATTGTGGTGCCATGCAAAGGCCCTGGGCGTGGTGGGCAATTCTGGCGCTGCTGAGCGTCACCGTGGCTGGCCTGCGCTCCGATGCCTCGCCTGGCCGTGTTCTACCGCTGAACCCTCGCATCCGGCATCTGCCGCGCCTCACTGTCTGGGCATGGGAGCGCCGTGAAGACCTGCGCGCACTCGATCCGGCCACGACCGCCGTCGCGTATCTCAACCGCACCCTCATCCTGGATGCGCGTGGCCTTATCGCAGAACCTCGCCGCCAGCCGCTGCTGCTGCCTGCATCGTCTGCGCTTACTCGCATTCCGGTCGTGCGCATTGAGACAGCAAAAGGCGCCGTGCTATCCGATGCTTCAGCCGCAGCCGTCGGCAGCGCAATCCTCCAGGCTCTCGATCGGCACTCCGCCGCCCTGCAGATCGACTTCGACGCACGCGCCTCAGAGCGGGAGTGGTACAGAAGCGTCCTTGCCCGGGTTCGTGCGCAAATGCCCACAGCCATGCCGCTCTCCATCACCGCGCTCGCCTCGTGGTGCAGCTACGACAACGCATGGATCAATACCCTGCCCATCGACGAGGCCGTGCCGATGCTCTTCCGCATGGAGCCGGACCGCCGCCGGGCCGCTTCGCTGGGTGTCCTCAGTCGAGAGGAATTTGCAATTCGCGCACCGCGCTGCATGAACTCTGTCGGAATCTCGACCCACGAGCGCTGGCCGGCAGAGTTGGCCGGACGAAGAATCTACATCTTTCCCGATGCAGGCTGGCAACAGGACAGCCTTAAGGAGACAGTACGACAGCTATGGTGAAGTCGCATCTGCGGTTTCGTGTTCTGCTCATGGCGGCTCTTTTAGCCGCGGTCGCTCCGATGATCGTCGTCCGCGCCTGCGGGCCTTTCTTCGAGGCCGAAGTCTTTACTCCAGGAGATCATCCGGAAAAACCGCAGGTCTTCGCCACCGGCAAACTCGGCGTGCTGCAGCCCAACTACTGGCGCGTCGACAAAGTCGTCGCCTACCGATACCTGAACGGCGGCCACCTCAGCAAGGCCGAGCAGGATGCATACGCTCCGCCACCGCAGCCCGCCCCCACTGGCACGTGGGAAGAACAGCAACGCCGGCGCGGGCAGGAGTCGTCTGCCGGCCGGTGGGCCAGCGCGCGAGCCCGATTAGTGAAAGACGCTCCCAACACTCCGCCTGGCACGAATCGCACGATTGAGACACCACGCCAGGGTTATGTGCAGCGTGACGAAGTGCTCAACTGCACCGACGGAGCCTTCGAGATGGCCACTGCCACACTCCAGGCCCGTGCAAAGACATGGGGCGAACAAAGCCCTGATCTCAGAGATTGGATCGCCGGGCAGGACAGCGTCTTCTCCAATTGCACCGGCAGCGGACAGATGCCGCAGCCTCCATCCGCGGGAGCAAGCCAGCTCCTGAAGCAGGACCGCGCCTACCAGATGGCGGCCGCACACTTCTACGCCACCCAGTTCGACGATGCGATCAGCGGCTTCGAGGCCATCGCAAAAGACAAGTCCTCTCCCTGGTCAAAATGGAGTGAGTACCTCGCCGCCCGCGCAGAGATCCGCAAAGCCGCCTTCACCGCGCCTGCCGTCGAGTGGGGAGAGATGGCAAAATTCGACCCTGCCTTGATGCAGAGCGCAAAGGCACGTCTGCTTCGCGTAGCCCAGACCGCCGATCCGCAGATGAAACACGCCGCCCTCGCCGAGCTCTCCTTCGTCAACGTTCGCCTTGAGCCGGAGAACCACCTCAACGAGGCGGCCACCGCGCTCGCCGGACCCGCCCCCGATTCCGAATTCGACCAGCATCTCAACGATCTGCGATTCCTCACTGGCCATAATGTGACTGGCGACACCGATCTCCTGAACTGGATGGGCCTTGGCCGGAAGGCAAATCCGGCAGATCAGTGGAACAGTACGAAGGCACTCCCCTGGCTCGTGGCAGCCCTCGCCGCCGCAAAGCCTGGCGACGCCGACGCGTCTGCTCTCATGGATTCTGTCGCTGCACTTCCTTCCACGTCTCCCGCATACATGACCGCCAATTACCACCGCGCGCGTCTTATGCTGCTGGCCGCCCGGCTGTCGCAGGCACGTGAGCTTGCGACGACGCTCCTCGCCTCACTTCAGGGTGACGGTATGTCGGGATCGCGAAATGCTGTGCTCGCGTTGCGCATGCCCACAGCAACCACACTCACAGCCTTTCTTGAAGATGCCCCACGAACGGTAATTGCCTCTGAATTTCCATCCGAAGCAGCCTCGGATATTCCATGCGTCCAAAAGCCCGGATCGCAGGAATGCGTCTCACCGATTCTCGCGCAGCAGTTCGATTTCGACGCCGCTGGAATCTTCAACACGCAACTGCCTCTTTCGCTTTGGGTGGAGGCCGGCGAAGATCGTTCGCCGCTCCCAAAGAATCTGCGCGAAGGTGTCGCCTGGACAGGATGGGTACGTGCCGTTGGTCTCAACGATGCAGCAGCGGCAAAGCGCTTTGCACCGAAGCTTCCGCCCACCGTGCGCGCAATCGCCGGCGACAGCACTGGATTTCCTGCGACGTTCGCCATGTTGCATAATCCGGGCCTTCGACCCTGGCTCGATCAGGGAGTGCAGCGGTCCGCGTCTTACCACGTACTCGATACCTTTCGCGACAACTGGTGGTGTAATCCCGGTCCCTTCAATGCAGATGGAGACGACCCACCCTTGCAACCGCCCTCGATTCCGTTGGCCTTCCTCACGCACGATCAAAAGGAGAGGGCAGAAAAAGAACAGGACGCTCTCAAGCAGATGTCTGAGGGAGTCGCATGGCTGGGCCGTCGTGCCATCGATTATGTCAAGGCTCATCCGGACAATCCGCAAGCCGCAGAATCTCTCTATCTCACCGTGCGCGCGACCCGTTACGGCTGCTTTGTTCCAAAGGAGAAAGAAGACGCTAGAAAAGCAGTCAGTAAAGAGGCCTTTCAACTCCTGCACAACCGCTTCCCCAAATCGCCATGGACGGTGAAAACGCCTTATTACTACTAATCAAATTCCTGTTTTTCGAAATGCGGCCAATCTGCGATGATGAAAAAGAAAAGCAAGGATCAGCTCCCCATCGCATGACACGCACTCAACCGGAGTCTCGTGGGCTCCACGACGCACTGCGCCGCCTCTGGCCTTTTTACTGCCTGCTGACAGCCTTGGCCACCTTTGGCTACGTCCTCTGGGACGGATACCAGATCGACGGCGACGCGGTCTCCTACATGGATATCGCCGACCTCATCCGCACACACCAATGGACCGGAGTCGTGAACGCCTACTGGCATCCGCTCTATCCCGCCGCCCTGGCTCTTGGGCAGATCTTTTTCCACCCAACGCGTTTTACCGAACTCCACGCTTACTTCGTCGTTAACTTCGGCATCTTCCTCCTTGAGATGCTGGCCGTCGTCGCATTCACCGATGCCATGGTCGCCCTGCGCGACGCGCGCGCTGCAGCTTCGGATGCCTGCACGACGCCATTTCTCCTCGATCGCTATCCACTGCGTTACCTGGGGCTCGCGCTGCTGGTCATCTGCTCGCAGCGCGAACTCACAATCGGCAAGGTCCGTCCCGATGCCTTGTTGCAGGCTCTTCTGCTCCTGGCAGTCGCCGCTCTCATTCGGCATCTCGCCACCGCAAAGCTTCGCTACGTCGCGCTGATGGGGTTCGCTCTCGGATTCGCGTACCTCACGAAATCCTTCGCGCTCATCTTTACCTTGCTCGCGATCCTCGCCATGATGTGTTTTCGCTGGCTCTGGCTCCGCCACACACTGAAACCCATTGTGGCCTCCGGAGCCCTTGCCTTCCTCTGCTTCGGCATCATCGCAGGACCTTACGTCGCTGCGCTCTCTCGCCAGAAGGGCCGGCTGGATCTCGGCGACTCCGGCAGCCTCAATTACGCCTGGTTCATCGACGGCACCAGCCGAGCGCATCTGCAGAACGGGCACCCCGAACAATACGGAGCCGCAGACGTCCGCCTGAGACATCCCGAGAAGGCTCTGATGACCTCGCCCCTCGTCCTCAGCTACAGGCAATTTCCCTACGGAACCTACCCCGACTGGTTTGATGCCTCCTACTGGAACGACCAGGTCAAGCCGCGCTTCAACCCGCGCGGCGAAACGCACGCCATCCTGTTCAACATCAAGATCACCTTCCGATATCTGCTCAACCACCCCGAGACTCTCGTTCTCTTCGCGGTCTTCCTTCTGCTCGGAGCCCGCCCCGATCTCTGCCGCCGTCTTACCGGCAACGGATTCTGGATCGTCCCGCTGCTGCTGGGCATCGCCATCTTTGTGATCTATGGCCTCGTCATCATCGAAGAGCGATACGTCGCTACAGGCTTCCTTCTCATTGCCCTCACACTGTTCGCCGCATTGCGGCCATCTTCGCCTTCGCGTTCAGATCAAATCGCATCTACTGCTTCGGTCATCGCTTTGCTGGCTGCGCTCCTGGCTACGGGAGAATCGTTGCGCATCGTCCTCGATATGCGCCGTTACCTCTCCGCGGCTGGCTACTCTCGCGGCTGGTACGACCCCGAGACCTTCAACGCCGCACACGGATTACAAGACCTCGGCCTGTCTCCCGGAGACGCCATCGCCTGCGTCGGCACTCGCGCCTGCCTCACCGATTACTATTGGGCTCGCCTCGCCGGCACCCGCATCCTCACCGAAATCTACCAGCCCGACCCACCGCTCTACGTCTCACTGGCTGCGCTGCCGAACCTGAACCAGGCCATCGAAGCCGCACGTCAGGACAGGGCCAAAGTACTCGTCGGCTACTTCGACCCTGGCACCATGACCGCCACAACCCCTCTCACGGCAGGCTGGCGCCGGCTTGGTACGTCGCCGTTCTACGCGCTTCCGCTGAATCGCTGAGGCCTGATTTTCAGGCGCGCGCTGCCGGCTCGAAGCCGTCGCATCCGCTGATCGCCGTCACCTTCAAATGCAGTGAAGAGTGCTTTGGATGACCGCACTCATCCAGCAGATTCAGCGGAGCTTCTTTCTTCTGAATAATGGTGACGAGCGTAGAATTCATCGGATGGCCTTCTCCGAAATGGGTACAGAGCCCGCATTGGCCCGAATGCAGTGATTCCATGGAATTCATATGCCCTCCTCTCGATCCCGAAAAGAATAATCCTCGCCAGAGGCTTTGCGCGCACTCGTCACAAATTTCCAGCGCTTCAGCCCAAAGTATGACCCTTTAACGGCCAATCTGTAATTCACTGTTAGCACATTTGCCGAATCATAGAGGTTCGTGGAACTCGCGCCGTCAGAGTCGCGTATCCCAATCTACTCCATTGCAGTGCTTACCCTCCCAGGAGTTCCGTCCCCATGACAGCCGTCGATCTCGCTGCCTACACAACCGATATGACGGTAGAGCAGCGCGCATGGTTTTTCGCTGAATATGAACACGCCCATCGCGATGAACTGATAGGCGTTCTGTTGGCTGTCTTTCTCGGATGCGTTGGATTCCACCAGTTCTACATCGGCCGCAAAGACCTCGGCATCCTGTATCTCTGCTTCTCGTGGACCATCGTTCCCGCGCTTGCAGGCCTGATCGACGCTTTCTTCATGCCGCACTGGATCCGGGAGTACAACGCAACGCAGGCGGTTCTGCTTGCAGGGAAGCTCCATTCCAACTCCCCATTTTGGACGGCCCCGGCGGGCACAACCCCGTGTCCCGCCTGCGGTGGTCCGGTCGATGCGATGGAAACAGAGTGCCCACACTGCGGACACGGGACCCACAATCCTGTCCACCGCAAATCAGCCTGAGTCTTTACCTCGTCCAGGCGACGATACTCTCTTTGCTGGAGTCGAACTCCACAAACGGCTCGCCACCCTCCCCTGTCTGCACCTTCGCCGCTGCGCCGTTCACCGTAACGTTGCCGGGGATACCGAAACGCCATCGAACGATAAGGTGAGCCGCTGAGTCGCCTGAAATCTTCAGCGAATTGGCGCTCCGCACAACCGTCCTTCCTTCGAAGTCCTTGATTGCCGCGTTGCTTTCACCGTTGACAGCGTCGATCAATTCATACACGCGCCGGTCATCCATCGCTTTCACTCCCTTGTTTCCGCTCTCGCTCTGCGGAACCAGCGTCATCACATCCTCCGGGATCTTTGGAATCACCGCGCCCGCCCGCGCATACACGGGAATCCGGTCCACCGGCACGTCCACCAGCATCGACCTTCCGCCGCTCACGTGCGCGCCCGTCCAGTAATCCACCCACTCGCCCGCGGGCAGATACACACTGCGTTGCGTGCCTTCCGTCACCACCGGCGCCACCAGCAGATCCGGCCCGAAGAGATATTCGTCCTTCGCTAGCCGCGCATGCTCGTCGTCCTGATAATTCAGCACCAGCGCGCGCATAATCGGCATCCCCGTCTTCGCTGCCTCCTGCGCCGCCGCATAGCGGTACGGGAACAAACTCATATGCAGCACCGCAAACTTGCGGTAGGTCTTCAGCGCTTCCTCGCCATAACCCCACGGCCCGAGATTCGATGACGACAGCACCTCCATCGCAGGCGAAAAAGCTGAATACTCCGTCCATCGCTGAAACAGCAGTGGATCGGGAGTCGATGGCGTCTTCAGGTAGCCGCCCAGGTCTGCCGTCCAAAGCGGCATGCCGCTCATGCCCGCGCCAAGGCCCGCCGTTACCACAGTCGGCAGCCCATTCTCCGTGCTGAAGCTCGCCTCGTTGTCCCCACCCCACAACATTCCGATTCCGTTCGCGCCCTGCGTCACGCTGCGGCAGAAGAGAATCCCATTGCCTTTCAGCTCTTTCTGAATCAGCTCTTCCATCGCGTTGTTGTAAAGCACCGCATAGCGATTGCGCATCAGCCGGGGATCGGTCCCGTCAAAGAACTTCACCGGAGCGTTCACAAAGCTGCCCTCGGCATCGTCATCCTTGAAGCCGTCAGCGCCTGCTCGAATCGCCTGGCGAACCTGGTCCTGCCACCACAGCTTCCCGTTAGGATTCGTGAAGTCGATCAGCGACCCGTAGCCCTTCCACCAGCGGCCGACGTAAGGCTTGCCATCCATCCCTTTGACGAAGTATCCATTGCCTGCGGCCTCGTCATAGTTCTCCGACTTCTCCGTCATCTTGTCCGCAAAGCCCGCCTCATGCGGAGGATCGGACTTCACGTTAATCCATGACGTGTGCCACAGCACCAGCTTGTAACCGTTGTCGTGGACGTACTTCACCATGCCCTGCGCATCGTCGAACTGCTTCGGATTGAATTTGTAGCTGTTGTAAGCCGTCGTCCACGGCGAATCGATCACGATTACGCTCGCAGGCAGTCCGAGCGCGCGATTCTTGTCCACGTCTTCCTTCACCTGTCGCATCGTTCTGGTGATAGTCGCGCCCCGTCCACGGAGCGAATGCCCAGTACGGAGGCAGCATCGAGCGACCCGCTAGCTCCGTAAAGTGATCCAGAATCCTGGGAAACTCCGGTCCGGTGAAGAGCACGATCCGCAGCTTCTCCGCCGCAACATCCACGTAGATCTGCTGCTCGCTCGAAGCATTCATATCGAACGTCGCATCCGAGGTCGTATCCACCCAGAGTCCGTAGCCTGACGTGCTCATGTAGAACGGCATCGCCTTGTAAGTCGACGATCCCTTCGCATGGGCATCATCCGTCGAGCTGTTCCGCACAATCGTGTGGCTGTGGTTCAGCGCGTTGAACCGTTCGCCGAGGCCATAATAGTTGCCCGAATCCGTTACGCTGAATCGCCAGTACCCCACCTTGTACGCCACGCTGGTGATCTCGACGACACCCGGCGAAAGTTGGCGGAAGTGCAGTTTGTTCGACTGCACGCGATCGCCTTCAAAATCAAAATCTCCCAGCAACAGTTCCTGATTCGATGGCAGCGTCAGCGCGACCGTGTACAGATCCTTGCGCACAAGCCCCGCCACCGGAACCTCCGGCGTTCTCCCCGACTGCGCCATCATCGTCGGCTGTGTTCCGGCCGCAGGAACATCCTGCGGCGCCTGCGCCAACAGCGCTCCCACGCTTACACCCGCCATCACAACCGTTACTGCACCTGCAACTCGCCGCATCCTGTTTGTCCGCCTCCCGCCAACCTCCCGCAAACGCGCCGCAGGAGCAAAGAAAAAGGTCCCATTGGTGGGACCTTTTCTCTACATTCATTTGTATCAGCAACTTCCGTTGCCGAGGCAAGTTTTACATGCCGGAGTTGTCGTGCTTCACCTGCGCCTGATAACCCTTCTCGAATTGCTGGCGATACGCGTCCTTCGAATCGCCCTTCACGGGAGGATGCACATACAGGTGCGATGCCTTTGGGTCAATTTTGCGCTTGGCTGCGCGATCCAGCTTGGCTGCTTCAAGGCCGTCGCGGTAAGCCTGCTGGTCCTGTTCGGTGCCGGCGGGGGGAGTGTTCCAGTCCTGCTGAGCTTCCTGTTTTGCAGAGACCGTGTACTGCGCGTTTGCCACAATCGGCGCGGCGCTCATAAGAGCCACTGCAATCAGTGGCATAGCAATGCGTGTGAACTTCATCATGTCCTCTCGGCCAGAACACTCTATGCGTCAGAGATCCCAGCGCGCACTTCTTGGTGCGCACTCGAAGGCCGACACTTAAGATACGCGCATTTCACCATAGGTTGCAACAAATCACCGCTACAACATTGGCGTTAAGCGATGATTTGTTTACAAAGAGGTTACAAATTTGCTTTTCGCATTACGTGATAGAAATTCTTGATTAGTCCCAGGCGTTTTGCTCTCTCTTATAGAGCAAAACGCAACCCCGGAACTACATGCAGAACTACATATTGGTATTGCCCGCGCGCATATCTTCGTTGAAGCTCGGTTTGATAAACGCCAGCGCCTCGGCCAATTCCTTCTCGTACTGAGCCCTGTGGCCCATCAGCGCCTCGGTTGGGGTCGCGAAATCCGTGTCGGCGGCCAGCAGCACCAATCCTTCGCCGGCAAGCGCCTCCGCCGTCTTCTTCAACTCCTCCACCGTCGTGTCCAGGTATTGCGCATCACGAGGATCGACAAGCCAGACCGGCTCGCCGCCACCCAGAACGCCCGAGAGCCAGAAGGCCTTGGCCGTCAGGAACTCATGCCGCTGCGATGCCGTCGTGTCGTTAAAGATGAACTTCTTCCGTTTCGTGCTGTAGTACCGCGTCGTCACCGGAACCGGCTGGCGGTTGCCGCTCTTCACCAGCTCCAGCTGTCCCTGGTCCATCGTCTTGCGAATCGCGTTGTAGATAAAGCCCTCCGCAAACGGCTGCTCCAGCGCTGGAACCACTTCGGCAAACGTCTGCGTCATCGACGCCGAAACCTTCGCATGCAGAATGCTTTCCTTGCCGTCCTCCAGCCGAACCTCGCCGTGCACGATAAACGTGTCCGCGCCCGAGGTCGAGGCATGAAACGGCCACTCAAACTTCCCAAAGCTCAGCGGAATGCCATGCAGGGTGAACCAACAGTCCGGCCGCGGATTCTTCAGCCGCGCCGCAGTCTCCCTCAGGTAGTTCTCGACAACGCCTTTCAGAGTTGCGCCGCTGAAATCAAACCCTGCACTCAGCTCCAGCGTCTGCGTCTTCGCCGGGTTTGAAGCCAGTGCAAGCTCAAACCTCGCAGTCGGCCCCCCGGAGAAATCCTTGCCCTCGCTGGTCGCAACCACGACCAATCCGGCTGCCTTCGCCGCCGCCTCTACCTGACCTGCCAACACTGTCTGCGTTCCTGTGCTCATCGACCTGTTCCTTCGCGTTTTTGCGTAACTTATCTATTTTACCGCCCGGAATCGCTTTTTCCCGGCAACAGTGCGGTTTACAGGAAGTTGGCACCCAGGCCTCGTTCGATCGTGACCCAGCGGTTGGCGCGCGCCCTCATTTCCCAATCAGCAGAGGACCGCTGATGGAGGCTGCCAGTCCAATCGCATCAATAAGAAAGGACATCAGCACAAAATACTCTCCAACCGGCACGCCCCAGATGTCCTCCCAGCTGCCCGGATGCCTGCGAACCCTGATCCACACAACAAAAGCCAGAACGATATCGGCTGCGAAGCACCCCCATACAAATCGGTGCGGATACTTCAGAGCCACAATAAACAAAGCGATGAGCGATGCCACCAGCGTCGAGGTCGCCGTCAGTGAGCGCACCGCAAAGCCCGCAGCCGTCACGGCCACATCGATCTGGTTGTCGTCCAGCAGGGGAGCGCCGTTTGGGGTCGTGCGCTCCTCGATCAGCTTCTTAATAGCTCTCTTCTGGGTCTCTCCGCCCTTTTGGTAGCTGAAAATCTTGAAAACAATGGCAGTCACAAACGGCAGCACGGCATAGAGAACAGCAATTGATTCCATCGCAAGACCCGTTTGAATTGCCTAAAGTATCGTGATCCAGTCCAACTGGGGATTCGGCTGCTTCTTCGCCGAAGAGTCATGCACTGACACTGTAATCCTGTCCCGGTTCTTTGACCTTGACTTGGCGCATTGCAAAAGTTCATTCTTCTGCATCCCGGCATCTTTCGGCTGGAAATGCATCGTGCAGCTCCACGTCTGCCCGCTCTTGAATTGAAGCTGTACCGTATCGTCCAGGCTCGATGCGACGGTTAAAGCGGTGGGGACGAACTGGTGATACTTGCTCGTCTGCGCAACATGTCCATAACCGCGGCCCGGAGCAACGCTCTGCACCGTCGCCTGTCCATCTTTCACATCGATTTCAAGAGAAATACCAGACAGAATGAACTTCATACCCCAACCCCTCCGCTCCGCAAATCGAAACTATGCCGTAACACGCGCAGCCATTCTCAAAACCTGCCGCAGGATCTCAGGTTCCACTTGATCGCGCGCCCAGTGAATCGACGCCAGGAACGTAGTCCAGATGTCCGAATTCGTCGCGTCAAACGCAAACAAAGGCCTCTCCAGACCACGCTGCAGCGTTCCTTCCGCAAGCGCGCGAAATTCGTCCTCCGCAACATCCGCCTGGTCCTGAAATTCAATCGTGATGTCGCCGAATGGAAAATTCAATCGCGCAAAGATAAGTGGCTGCGACTTCATCCCATCGACCGCTCGCAGGTAGTTCGGATATTCAAAGTCCCAGATCTCATCCTTCGTCTGCATGACTCCGACAGCACGCCGATTTATCAATTCGGTAAATTCGACCAGCAGATCAGTCGCAATGAATCCTTCCAGCTTTTCCAGCAACGCCATCTGTTCCACGCCGTGACGCGCATACGAATACGTCTCATCCTCCGGAGAGCGCGTATACGTGTCCGCGTAAACCAGGGCGTGGCCTGCTACGGTTGTGTCCGGTCCTCCGATGATGCGCAGGTGCGACCGGGGACTTCTCCCCTCGCGGATATTGCGAACCTCCGCCTCGACAACGGCCAGGCCGTCGACCACCCGCTCAGTAACCTGAGGATTTTCATAAGGAGGAAGGGGGACAGCGTCCGCCATGAGGTTCTCTCTCAGATTGAATTTGAATCTTCGAACGCCGCAGGGCCGATGTCGTATGAAAGTGAAGCATCGCCCATAACGCTTGTCAACGAAACTAAGGTTATCCAGCCGCGCCGCCGTTATTGAGCCATCGCACCGCCGATCTTCGGCCTCTTCAGCCATGTCATCGAAAGGTAGGCTCCAATCCACGAGCCCACCGCCGCAAAGCAGACATAAACCCAATTCTTTGTGTAACTAATCACCGCGAACGCTGAGAGCAGATACCAAACGCTGCTCCACGTAGCCGCCGATACACGGCGCCGCGACGACACCGCGGCATTGAACAGCACATAAACTGCATCCGTCGCCGCCGTCGACAGCAACACCCCCAGAGCCAGCCACCGGTCTACCTGCATACCGTTCGACCCTCCCTTTATCCGATAGATTGACACAAAAGATACAGGCCGAAGCCCCGGCCGCATCTCACAACGTACAATCGCTATCAAACGCAACTGAAGACATGCTCACACGCCGCAGCGTTCTGGTTCCTCTTCTCCTCGGCCCTCTCTCCCCTAGGCTCCTCTTTAGCCAGAATCCGTCGTCGTTCCCTTCAACGCTTGCTGCTCTCGAAACCCGCAGTCGCGGCAAACTTGGCTGCGCCATGCTCGACCTCTCCACCAACAAGCGCGAAGGCCAGCGCATGGACGAGCGCTTCCCCATGTGCAGCACCTTCAAGTTCCTCCTCACCGCGTTCATCCTCAAGCGCTGCGATCAGGATAAAGAAGATCTCAACCGTCGCATCACTTACACCAGGGCTGACCTTCTCAGCTACGCGCCCGTGAGCCAGCAGCACGTTAACGACGGCATGACCGTTGGCCAGCTCTGTGAAGCCGCCATGACCCTGAGCGACAACACTGCCGCCAACCTCCTGCTCACAAGCGTCGGCGGCCCATCTGCGCTCACCGCCTTCCTCCGCTCCATCGGCGACACCACCACCCGACTCGACCGCACCGAGCCCACGCTCAACGAATGTACCCCCGGAGATCCGCGCGACACCACCACGCCTGCCGCCATGCTCGAAAATCTCCACCGCCTTCTCTTCGGCGATGTGCTCAACTTCAGTTGCCGCGCCCTGCTCACAAACTGGATGATGGGCAACAAAACCGGCGATGCCCGCCTCCGCGCCGGTGTGCCCCATACCTGGCGGGCCGCGGACAAAACCGGCACCGGCGACCGTGGCACCACCAACGACATCGCTGCCTTCTGGCCCCCGCACCGCTCACCCATCCTCATCACCGCCTACCTTACCCAGTCCTCGCTCGACGACAATGCCCGCAACGCCATCCTCGCCGACGTAGGCAAAGCCGTCGCCGCAACAATTCCTGCCTGAACCTCGGCGAACTCCGGTTATAGTTGGTTTCGAAAATCGACTGCTGACAACTCCGTCAGTTACGTGCGTGCACCTATGAAAAAGCTAGTGATCGCCAGCGCTATCGCGATTCTGTCCAGCCTGCCCCTTGTGTTGAAGGCTGGCCTTGGCTCTCCTGTGCTCAATCACATTCTCGACGCGATCGCGATCCTGTCGCTCCCCGGCGCCGCCCTGGCTCACGTCCTCAGTGCGGCAGCTGCAAACCACCCCGACCTCTTGAACTCGGTCTCCTTTGTCTTTGTTGTCTCTGCCGTCGCAAATACGCTCCTGTACTGGGCGGTCTTCTCCCTCGTGGCTGCAGTGTTTTAACGATGTTTCATCTGCCGCCCGTCTTACGCATCACTACTTCGCCCCCATACAAAGCCAGCAGCGGATGCCGCACCACAGCCCGGAACTCGTAATGCGCCGCGCGAGGCAGTCCATCCAGCATCGTTGAAAATGTTCCTGTCTTCGTTACAGTCTGCACCGGGGTCGCGACCCACGCCGACGTTCGCGCATGAATGTCCTCGCCATCAATCGGCCGATACTCAAACCCCACCTCAAGCGACTGCGCTCCGCCCATATCGAGCAACTCTCCCTCCAGCCGGTAGCTCCCCGAGGTCTCGTCCCACCGGTAGCTGCCGGTCTTCACCCGCGGAGGGACCAGCGCCGGCTCCACATGGGTAATCTTCACCACCACCGGATTCGGCCACTGCCGGTTGTCCTGCAGCCGCTGCGATCGCATCGTGCGGATGTGCAGCCCATCGCTCTCCATCCGGAAGGTCGTCTTCGGCACCACCTTCGGCGCATACTCGAGCACCTCGCCATTCGCGCCCAGCACACTCACCTCGGTCGTCGCCGTCGCTTTTACCGAATGGAGCACCAGCTCCTGCCACTCCCCCGTCTTCCACGGAGTTGTCGGATCGACGATCGCATACAGCGCGCTGCTGTCTTTCTTCTTCGTGAACCACACATCGCCCTCGTTCGTGATGATCCACGGCCTCACTCCATAGATCGCCTCCGAGTTCACGAACATCCACAGCGCCATCTCCCGCAGCCGCTCCTCCTGTTCGATCGCCAGCTCGCCATTCGGCTTCGGCCCTACGTTCAGCAGCAGGTTGCCTCCCTTCGCTCGCGTCTGCACCAGCAGCCGGATGAGTTCGCGGCCCGATTTCAAATGATCGTTCTGCGGCTGGTACTGCCACGCATCGCCCATCGTGATGCACGACTCCCACGGCCCATCCACCGGCATGCCGGGAATAGTCTGCTCCGGCGTAAGCATCGCCCCGCGCGTCACTACGATATCGGGTTGCAGCTTCCACGCAAGTTGCCGCAGACTCGTCGCCTCGCCGTCAAAGAAGATCACGTCGATGGGACCATAGTGCGTCAGCAACTCGCGAATCTGCTCGCTGTCGTAGTCAAGCAATCCCGGATTGTGGCTCGGCTGAACCTCATCCACGCCGCGCTGGATCAGCTTTCCGTTCTTGTGAAGCCAGTAGAAGTCGTCCGGCGAAAAATACAGTCCCGGAGCGATCCCCTGCTCGCGAAATGCCTTCAGTACCTCGGCGGTAATATCGCGATGAAACGGCGTGTTCATCACCTGGAACGGTGTCGTCTCCGTTGCATACATTCCGAAGCCGGAGTGATGCTTCGCCGTGAAGACGACGTATTTCACTCCCGCGATCTTCGCCAGCCGCGCCCACTCCTGCGGGTCAAACCGCACCGGATCGAACGTCTTCGGAAGCTCGTCGAAGAATCGATCCGTGTACTCCGGCGACGCTCCCACCAGTGAATGGCTGATCGTCACTCCAAGCTGGCTGTCCACGCTCCAGTGAAGGAACAGGCCAAACCCCTGGTCGCGAAACCACTCCACGCGGTCGCTCTTATTCAGAGAGCTCGTAAAATCCGTGTTCTCACCCGCGATCGGCTTACCCTGCGCCTCCGCGATCCGCGCCCCTGAGCCGCATAGAACCGCCGCCAGGACAAACGATCCGCACTTAGCTATCCCGCGAAGTCCACTCACCATAAACACCAACCCCCGGCGCTTTATGAATACAAACAACCTTGCAGCTTCGAGTCTATAACCTTGTTTCTGTTTGTGATGCTAAAATGCATCACATGAAAACAGCCTCGATCCGCGATCTCCGCTACAGCTTCAAAAAGGTCGAGCATTTCCTTCGCCAGGGTGAAGAGATCGAGATCACCAGGCGGCGCCACGTAATCGCTCGTCTGGTACCCCAAAAGGCTGACTCGCCAGCGAAACTACCCGACTTCATCGGAAGGATGCGCTCCATCTACGGAAACAAAAAGCTAAAGCTTAGCGGCACAGACCTCGTAGCCATGGATCGGAACCGATATTGAAGAGCTACATTGATACAAGTTTTCTTGTCTCGCTCTATAGCCTTGACGCAAATTCCGCTGCTGCAGTGCGCACGCTTCAGAACGCTGCGGGATCGTTGTTGATCACGACACTGGCCGAGTTGGAACTTGTGAATGCGTTGGGTCTGCGTGTCTTTCGCAAGGAAATATCGCAACCGCAGGCCCGGTCGTCGCTGAACGACTTCGAACGGGACCTGCGCGAAGGAATATTCGAATTGAGTCATTTACCGGAGTCCGCCTTCGTGCGTGCTCGCCAGTTGTCGCGTCAGGAAACTCAGAAGCTTGGAACAAGAACTGCCGATTTGCTCCATGTAGCCGCGGCAGTCGAACTCGGCGCGGACTCGCTCTACAGCTTCGACAAACAACAAAGGAAACTCGCTCAGGTCGTCAAACTGAAGGTGAATCCTTTAGCTTAAGCAGGATGGAACCGTGGTCCTCATGTGCCTAAGGACGAACACGGCATCGAGGTCTGTCAAGCCTCTCAACCACGCGAAAACCTCATAACCAGCACAAAACAAACCACAAATAAACCTTCCTTGCGTGGCAGAGTAGTTTCACCAAGCTTAGTAAAATAGAACTGCAAGCAGAAGTGCCTCGGGCTGGCCCGAGGCTTTTTCTTTGTCTGCCCCAATAGAAGCATTCAACCTGTTTATTATGAATACTTTGCCGATAAACCATTTAGATGGAGTAATTTACGAGCAATGCTTAGATCTAACCCCAATAAATGGAGCAATTTACACGAAAAGATAGGGGGGAGGGGGTAGGTACATCGCGACCGCGTTTTAGACTAGCGTCAGGCAAAGCAGGAAGGACGGGTCATGGGCGGATCGATGAAAGCTGCGATCTTCAACTCGACCCCGAGCGGCCCATCCCCGAGCGGCCCATCCCGGAGCGGCCCATCCCGGAACGGCCCATCCCGAACGGCCCATCCCTCACCATCGGCGACGTACCGCGCCCGGACCTCACGCCCGGTCACGTGATCCTCCGCGTCCTCGCCTGCGGAGTCTGCCGCACCGACCTGCACATCTACGAAGGCGACCTGCCGCCTCTCCGCCCCGACCTCATACTCGGGCACCAGATCGTCGGCGAGATCGTCGAGGGCGCGACACCCGAACTACCCATCGGCACACGCGTCGGAGTCTCCTGGGTCGGAGGCACCGACGGCACCTGCCCCTTCTGCAGGCGAAATGAAGAGAACCTCTGCGACAACATCGTCTTCACCGGCTACTCCGTCAACGGAGGCTATGCCGAATTCGCCTCCGCACGCGCTGACTTCGTCCACCCGCTGCCGCCGGCGCTATCGAACGCAGACATCGCCCCGCTCCTCTGCGCCGGAATGATCGGCTTCCGCAGCATCCGCGTCGCCGGTACCCAGCCCGGCGAGCGCGTGGGGCTCTTCGGCTTCGGAGCCTCGGCTTCTCTTGTGATCGAAGTCCTCAGGCACTGGAACTGCGAGGTCTACGTCTCCACCCGCGGAGAGCAGCACCGCAAGCAAGCCGGACAGCTCGGCGCCAAATGGGTCGGCGGCGAGAACGATCGTCCCCCGGTAGCACTCGACCGCGCCGTCACCTTCGCGCCCTCCGGAGACGTTGTCGTCAGCGCGCTCTCCAGCCTCCGCAAAGGCGGCATTGTCGCCATCAACGCCATCCACCTCGACCGCATGCCGCAGTTCGACTACGACAAGCTCCTCTGGGGCGAGCGCCAGATCCGCTCCGTCGCCAACATGACCCGCGACGACGCCCGCGACTTCCTCCGCATCGCCGCCGAGATCGGCATCCACCCCCGCGTCCGCACCTTCCCCCTCGACCACGCCGCCGATGCCCTGCAAGCCGTAAAAAACGAGACCGCCGATGGCCCCTGCGTCATCCTCCCTTAAGGTTTCCTTCCGAGTGGTGGGATACCCAATTCCGCCGGGAGCGCCCTGGACGTCGGATCATGTCATCAAGTCTTTATGATGGAAACAGCATGGACCTAGCCTCGCTCACCACTGAAACCCGCAATCCCCGCACCGCGAACATCGACCAGCTTCCCACGCTCGAGATGCTCACCCTCATCAATCAGGAAGACCAGACCGTCCCGCTCGCTGTCGCTAAGGAGTTGCTCAACATCGCTCAAGCCATCGATGCCATCGCCGAGCGCTTCGAGCGCGGCGGCCGCCTCTTCTACATCGGCGCCGGAACCAGCGGCCGTCTCGGTGTCCTCGACGCCTCCGAGTGCCCGCCCACCTTCTCCGTCCCCCCCACCCTCGTCCAGGGACTCATCGCCGGCGGCGACTTCGCCCTCCGCCGATCCAGCGAAAAGGCAGAAGACTCCCCCGAGGAGGGCGTCGCCGATCTCATCGCCGCAGGCTTCGGGGCAAACAACGCGCCGGACTCACTCGTAGGCATCGCCGCCAGCGGTCGCACACCCTACGTCATCGGCGCCATGGAGCACTCCAGAAAAATCGGCGGCCTCACCATCTCGCTAACCTGCGTCGCCAACTCGCAGATGGCCGTGATCGCCGACATCGCCATCGCCCCGGTCACAGGCCCCGAGGTCATCACCGGCTCCACCCGCCTCAAGGCAGGAACCGCAACCAAGCTCGTCCTCAACATGCTCTCCACCGGAGTCATGATCCGCACCGGAGCTGTCTACGGCAACCTCATGGTGAACGTTGCGCCCACGAACAACAAGCTCGTCGACCGCGCCCGGCGCATCATCGCCGAAGCCGCTGGAGTCGACCCTGCCACCGCCGCAAAACTCCTTGAAGAAGCAGGCTCCGTCAAAACCGCCATCGCCATGCAGAAGCTATCGCTTGACCGTGCTGCAGCCGAAGCAAAACTCAAAGCCGCCAATGGGAGTCTGACACGTGCTTTGGCTTAGTGCTTCTTTTCAAATAAAGAATCTAAAATAAACTCAACTTCCGAGGCATCTCAATTCCCAGGTGCTCATAAGCCAGCCGGGTAGCTACCCGGCCTCGCGGCGTCCGATCCAGAAATCCAATCTGAATCAGAAACGGCTCATACACCTCTTCCAGAGCATCCTGCTCTTCGGCCAGAGCCGCGGCCAGGGTATTCAGCCCCACAGGGCCGCCGTCATATTTTTCAATGATCGTCTTGAGCAGCCGCCGGTCCAATTCATCGAAACCGTGAGCATCCACCTCCAGCATCTCCAGAGCCTTGCACGCTGTCTCGCGATCGATCTTCCCTGCCGCACGCACCTGCGCGTAATCGCGTACGCGCCGCAGCAGCCTGTTGGCGATTCGCGGAGTGCCTCGCGAGCGCATCGCAATCTCAGCCGCGCCATCACGGTCGATCGGAACCCCCAGCACATCAGCCGACCGCTCCACCACAAACCGCAGCTCATCGTCCGTGTAGAACTCGAGCCGCAGAAGAATCCCGAACCGTGACCGTAGCGGCGAACTCAGCAGCCCGGGACGAGTCGTGGCCGCCACAAACGTAAACGGCTTGATGTCCATCACGTGCGTCCGCGCCGCCGGACCCTGCCCGATCATGATGTCCAGCTTGTAGTCCTCAAGCGCTGTATACAGCTTCTCTTCCAGCACCGGCTGCACCCGGTGAATCTCATCCAGGAACAGCACCTGCTTGTCGCGGATGTTCGTCAGGATCGCCGTCAGGTCGCCCTGAATCTGCAGCGCCGGCCCGCTTGTCTGCTGAAACCCTACTCCCAGCTCATTCGCAATAATCGTCGCGAGCGTCGTCTTTCCCAGCCCCGGCGGCCCGAACAGCAGCACATGGTCCATCGCTTCGCCGCGAGACTTCGCCGCCTCCAGCGCAATCCGTAGCTGTTCCTTCGCCTTGGCCTGGCCGATGAATTCACTCAGTTGATGAGGCCGCAGCTTCAACTCCAGCGCCGTATCCTCATCCACCCGCCCAGCCGATACCAGCCGCTCGGCCTCCGCCGATCGGGCCTGGCCATTCGGATCAATCTTCGTCTTGTTCTTCGGGAAGTCCACTGAGGCGATACTAAGGCGAACATTCGGGCGAAGCAACCGTGAACATATGCAGGATTCCGGATACCAAACATGCATACAGAAGACCCGAATATGGAGACGTTTCAGGGTGTAGCTCGCTCAGAGCTGTTTGCGATATCTGACGGCGCGCTCTACCTCGGTAAAGCCCGACGCGAGGTGGGCTTGTTGTGATGCCATATTTTCGAGCAGAGCATCGGACGCGAGCTCGTGGTATCCGCGTTCGCGTGCCCATGTCTCGACAGCGTGCAGAAGTCCGGCTCCGACGCCCTGATGTCTAAAAGCCGGTTCGACATACCAGCCTTCGAGATACGCTACGGGGCTTGTGTCGCAGCCGTCGGCGAAAGGGCGTTCTCCTGCTTCGGCGAAGCCAATCTGGTCTTCGGTTGAGTCTAAAGCGATGAGGACGGCTGCGTCTCTGCGCGCAAGCCATTGGCTGGCGTCGAATTCCTGGTTGGTTTCGGCGAGCTCCGGCCAGAGGGCGCGACGCATGCCGAGCCAGGCCGGGCGGTCGGCGGGTTGGTAGAGGCGGACGCTCATGTGAAATATGTCTCGGATGCGAGTCGGATTTCAACGTACCATAGCTGGCGTGGGATGGAATGCCAGCAAGAGGAAAGCCATTTGAATCAGGGAATTATGTCAAGAAGGTGGAAAGTTGGCGGCCTTGAGTCGAATACGCCGCATCACATGAACGGTAACGGGGTTTTAATAGTGGCGGCTTCTAAGACCGCCAGCGGAAGTAGAAGGGATGTGCAGGATGGAATGCTCTGAAAGTATTTTTCTTCCCCGGGTTTTATCGAGAATCGGATTACGGTTTACGTTGCGGCTGGCAGTCGCAGTGCCCCTGGCGATTGGAGTGGGCCTTGTGGGTTGTACAAAGACGGCTGTCAATGCACAGACGACGAACAGTTCTGACCCGGACCCTGCGGATGCGAATCTGGCACCTGCGGATCCCAATGCCCAGCAACAACAACAGCTGGACCAGAACTTATCGCAGGCGGCGAGAGCGCCAGGATACGATCCCAGCACGCAAAGTACGACGGGCCAGTCACAGCAGTCGGCACAGAACGAGAGCCAGCAGCGGGCGGATGAGTACAAGCGCACGGGGCAGCAGGAGGGCGCTCCGGTGGACGCGCAGCAGCAGCCTGGGGTGCAGGGTTACCCGAATTATCCTGTGGATCAGACTCAGCCGCCAAGCCAGAGTTATCCGAACCAAAGCTATCCGAACGATCCGATGAATGAGGACCAAGTGGATGCGGGGCAGGCGGCGATTGAGGCAAACGAGCCACCGCCACCCTTGCCCCAGTATGACCAGCCTGAGGCTCCAGGACCGAGCTATATGTGGACGCCGGGATATTGGTATTGGGCCCCGGCCGGATACTACTGGGTTCCGGGAGCGTGGGTGGTTGCGCCGTATCCAGGAGCGTTGTGGACTCCTGGGTACTGGGTGTTTGCGGGTCCGTATTATCGCTGGCACCACGGATACTGGGGCCTTCATATAGGGTTCTATGGCGGCATTAATTATGGTTGCGGCTATACAGGCTATGGATATTGGGGCGGCTATTGGCGCGGGAACGCGTTTTACTATAACCGGGCCGTCAACCACATCAACGTGGCGCGGATCCCGAATGTCTACTCCCATACTGTCGTGGTGAACAATACGACGCGCGTAGCGTACAACAGCGGGCGTGGAGGGATTCAGATACAGCCGCGTCCGGCAGAGTTGACAGCCATGCGCGAGACGCGCACTCCGGCGATGAGTTCGCAGGTGCTGAACCGGCATGTGGCGGCGCAAAACCCCGCGCAGTTTTATTCGCAGAATCGGGGGCGTCCGCAGACGGTAGTGGCGTCTCGTCCGCTGCCTGCGGACTACGGCATCATGCGGCCTCAGCCGGGAGCTGTGAGGCAAGGATATGTATCGCAGCCGGGACAGCAGAATCAGCCGCGACCGGCGGTGCCGGTTGAGACAGTACGTCCGGGTTATAGGCCTGGACCGGCGGACTCGCGTGCGCGTCCTGGTCAGCCTTACGTGCAGCAGGGCCAGCCGCAGGCTCCTCTGTATCGGCAGGAACCGAATGTGCAGCCACGGCCGGAGTCGCAGTCGCGGCCTGTTCCGGAGCAATATCATCCGCAGGCGCAGCCTATTCCTCGTCCTGCTCCTGAGGCGAAGCCGCAGCATCAGTACCAGCAGCAGTACCGCCCGGTGCCGCTGTCAGAGCCGAAGCCTGTACCCGAGTCGCGGCCGATGTATCAACCGCCTACCCAGCAACGCCCGATGCCGATGCCTGAGTATCGGCCAGATCCCCCGCTGCACTATCGACCGGTGTCGCCGCCTGCGCAGCCACAGCCGCAGCATACGCAGCAGAGCCAGCCGGCACAGCAGCAGCATGGCGGAGTTCAGGGCGGGCACAACCCAAAGTGATGTGAAAGAAGAGACAGCTTAGGCTGCCTCTTCTTTTTTGAGCTGGTTTTTGTCGTCAGACAGCAAAAGGAGTGTGGTCCGCACTTTTTTGAAGACACTCAATGAATTTTTGTTGAAGATGTTGAAGACTTCTACACTTACGAGCCTTTGAGGGCGAAGTGAAAGGAATCCGGAGCTCTTGAAGAAGCTTCTTGAGAGCCAGACAGGGTCACCGGATGGGTTGTGGTGTTCTTGCTGTTTTTCGAAAAACCTTGGAGAAGGAAAGATGCTCCGCATCGTTTTGCTGATTGCGCTGATTCTGATTGTTGCCTGCCTGCTCTATGCCACAACTCGACCGAACCTTGTAGTGGAACGTTCTGTGGTGATTCATGCTCCGGCGGAGCAGATCTATCCGCGGATTAATAATTTTCATGAGTGGAGCGCGTGGTCTCCATGGGAAAAGCTGGACCCGAACATGCAGCGGTCTTACAGTGGCCCGGAGAGCGGTCGCGGCGCTGGATACACCTGGCAAGGAAACGGCAAGGTAGGCCAGGGACGCATGGAGATCACAGACAGCGCTGCATCCAATCATGTGACGATCAAGCTGGACTTCATCAAGCCGTTTGAAGGGCACAATATTGCGGAGTTCACGCTGACACCACAGGATGATGCGACTGTGGTGAAGTGGACGATGCTGGCCCAGAGCACTTATACGACGAAACTCATTGGTGTATTTGTGAATATGGATAAGGTGATCGGCAAGGATTTCGAACTTGGCCTGACGAACCTGAAAGAGGTATCGGAGAAGTCGAGCGTGGGCCACGGAGGTGTGTAGATGCGATTCATGGTGATGCGCAAGATGGATGCGCAGCTTGAGGCGGGAGCGTTGCCGGGTAAGGAATTGCTGACCGCGATGGCCAGGTACAACGATGAGATGCGCGCGGCGGGGGTTCTGCTGGAATGCGAGTGGCTGACGCGAAGCTCGAAGGGCGCGCGGGTAAATCTGAATCAGGGCAAGACCACGGTGACCGACGGACCGTTCGCCGAGGTGAAGGAGATGATCGCCGGGTTTGTTCTGATGGAGTGTACGTCGCTGGAGGAGGCGATTGCGTGGGCGAAGCGCTGTCCGGCGCTGACGGAGGGTGCGGAGATCGAGATTCGGCAGGTGATGGAGGCGTCAGATTTTCCGACGGATGTTGTTGAGGAACTGCAGCGGCATGCCTCGAAGAAGATTGCCGCGGATGCGCGCGAGATCGTTCGCGAGCAAGGCATTGGCGAGGTTTTAACTCACTGATACGAATCGGTTGCAGTTTGTGATGGGCGGTCCTGAGGGCCGCCTGATTCTTTTTAAGAATAATTTTTTGGGACGATGTCGATTTTCCGCCGTCACGTTCGACGTGTAGGTAGAAGGACAAAAAAGGAGATCGACGAATGAAGCTATTTACGTATCTGAACTTCGGCGGCAATTGCGCTGAAGCGTTCCGGTTCTACGAGAAACATCTCGGCGGCAAGATCACAATGATGATGACGCATGAGGAATCGCCTGTGCCTTCGCCCGGGGCGGCACAGCCCAAGGATGCGATTCTTCATGGGCGCATAACGATTGGAGAGACGGAGTTGCTGGCATCCGATGTTCCGGCGAGCACCTTCGAGCCGATTCGCAGCGTGTACCTCTCTCTCAGCTTCGACAGCTCTGAGGAGGCGGACAGGGTGTTTGCGCTGCTTTCGAACGGCGGGACGATTTTTATGCCGATAGCAGAGACGTTCTTTGCATACCGCTTCGGGATGCTGCGCGACAGGTTCGGGACGTCGTGGATGATTCTGCACGAGCGGCAACAGCCTTAGGTGCGTGCGTTCTTCCAGGAAAGGTGGTTTGAACGCAACATACGCAAAGTTCAGCGCGATGGCCGCAAAGAGGAGGAGTGCGATGCAGATCAATCCACACCTGAATTTTGATGGCAGGTGCGAAGAGGCATTCAAGCTTTACGAGAAGGCGTTAGGAGGGAAGATCGTGGCGATGTTACCGCATGAAGACACTCCGGCCGAACAGCACACGCGCGCTGAATGGAAGAAGAAGATTTTGCATGCTCGTCTGGAGGTTGGCGGCGAGGCCATTATGGGGACAGATGTGTCTCCGGAGCAGTTCGCGAGGCCTCGGGGATTCTCGGTGTCGGTGACGGTGAAGACGAAGGCCGATGCGGAGAAGGTATTCAACGAACTGGCGAAAGGCGGAACGGTGACGCTGGCGCTCTCGGCCACGTTCTTTTCGGCGGCATTCGGTATGGTGACGGATAAATACGGCGTGCCCTGGATGGTGAACTGCGAACAGGCTGCATAGGTTTCAGGTCGGTGGTAGGAATTGAAGCAAGCAAATAAACCAAGGAGAAAAGACAATGCGATTTCTGATGCTTTATAAACCGGCGGATGTGGCGAAGATGGAAGCTGGCGTACCCCCCAGCCCGGAAGAGATGGCGCGCATGGGCAAACTGGTCGAAGAGCAGATGAGGGCCGGTCACCTTTTAGCGACGGAAGGTTGTGGCCCGACATCGAAGGGCGCGAAGGTGCAGCTCTCGAGGGGCAAGCTCAAGGTGATCGATGGTCCATTCACTGAGGCAAAGGAGATCATCGGCGGCCTTGCAATAATGCGTGCCGGCTCAAAGCAGGAAGCGATTCAGCAGGCGAGGGATTTTCTTGAGTTCGCCGGTGATGGCGAGGTTGAGGTTCGTGAGCTGTACGATTCGCAGGACTGCATGCCTTCGGCGTGAGGAGGCTACTCATCCGGCGGTGGACAGCAAAGTGAAACATGAGGAGACGGCGATGCGATTCATAGTGATGGTAAAGGCGACGAAGGAATCCGAGGAGGGCGTAATGCCTGATCCGAAGCTGCTGGAAGATATGCAGAAATTCAACGAGGAGCTTGTGAAGGCCGGAGTGATGCTGGCTGGCGAGGGATTGCACCCAAGCTCGAAGGGCGTACGTGTGAAGTTTGCCGGCAAGAAGCGTGAGGTGATTGACGGGCCTTTCACGGAGACCAAGGAATTGGTGGCAGGCTTCTGGCTGTGGCAGGTGAAGTCGCTGGATGAAGCGATTGAGTGGGTCAAGCGCTGCCCGAATCCCTTCCATACGGAGTCGGAGATTGAGATTCGACAGGTGTATGAGACGGCGGATTTTGCGGAGATATCTCCGGAGGTTGTGGAGAAGGAAGAACGTCTGCGCGCTGAGCTGGCTGCGAAGAAGTAAACCGAACTCGACTGCGGATGATCACGGGAACGGCGCGGATCAAAGAATCTCTTCAGGCATTTATCCGCGTCAATCTGTGGTCATCCGGTTCATCCCAATTTTGCTGGAGGTTTCATGCAATCGACGATTGAGGTCAATGCGCCTTCAAAGGCGAGGCTTTGGGCAGGGTATGCTTCGACAACGCTGATCACGCTCTTCATGGTCTTCGACGGAGTGATGCATATCACTAAGCCCGCGCCCGTTGTGGAGGTATTTGAACAGCTTGGATATTCGCTCAGTGTCTCGGTTTCGCTGGGAGTGCTGGTTCTTTGCTGTGTTGCTCTTTATGTGTTTCCACGGACTGCGGTGCTGGGAGCGATTCTGTTGACGGGTTATTTTGGCGGCGCGGTGGCGACTCATGTGCGGGTGGGGAATCAGCTCTTCGAATGTATCTTTCCGGTGCTGTCCGGTGTGGTGACGTGGGCGGGAATTTATCTGCGCGATACGCGTCTTGACGAGTTGATTCCGATTCGCAAGTGAAACTATTTACGTCGGCTTGCACTGGCTCATGGATTGATGTTGTTATCGGTAGCTGTGACGGCTACTGATACACATCGGGCGATCGATGCAGTGTGGAGGATCGAGTCGGCGAAGGTGATCGCCGGGGTGGCGCGAATAGTGCGTGATGTTGGCATCGCCGAGGAATTGGCACAGGATGCGCTGGTCGCGGCGCTGGAGCAGTGGCCGGAAGACGGGGTTCCGGAGAATCCCGGCGCGTGGCTGATGCAGGCGGCGAAGCATCGCGCGATCGATCTTCTGCGGCGGAACAAACGCATCGGGTCCAAGCACGAAGAGATTGGCCGCGAGCTGGAGGACAGGCAGGAGCGCGCGGCTGACGAGATTCAGGCAGCGGCTGAGGACGATGTGGGCGACGATCTTCTGCGGCTTATTTTCACGGCGTGTCATCCGGTGTTGTCGGCGGAAGCGCGGGTTGCGCTGACGCTTCGGTTGCTGGGCGGGTTGACGACGGACGAGATTGCTCGGGCGTACCTGGTGCCGGAACCTACCGTTGCGCAACGGATCGTTCGGGCGAAACGCGCGTTGAGTGAGGCGAGGGTTCCGTTTGAAGTGCCGCGCGGCGCGGAGCTTGAGGCGCGGCTGGCCTCGGTGCTGCAGGTGATTTACCTGATATTCAATGAAGGCTACTCGGCGACCGCGGGGGACGACTGGATGCGGCCTTCGTTGTGCGAAGATGCGCTGCGGCTGGGAAGGATTCTGGCGGAGCTCGCCTCCCGCGAGCCTGAGGTGCATGGACTGGTGGCGTTGATGGAGATTCAGCAGTCGCGAGTGCGGGCGCGGACCGGACCTGATGGAGAGCCTGTTTTGTTGCTGGATCAGAACCGCGCGCTGTGGGACCGGTTGCTGATCGGGCGTGGTTTGGCGGCGCTGGAGCGGGCGCGGAATCTGATTGGCCGGCCAGGACCTTATCTGCTGCAGGCGGAGATTGCGGTTTGTCATGCAAGGGCGCTGACGGCGGAGCAGACGGATTGGCGGCGCATTGCGATGTTGTATGGGGAGTTGATGCGGCTTACTCCATCGCCGGTGGTGGAGCTGAATCGGGCGGTTGCGGTTTCGATGGCGTATGGGCCCGAACAGGGGTTGGAGCTTGTCGATGCGCTGGTCGAAGAGGGCTCGCTCAAGAGCTATCACCTCCTGCCGAGTGTGCGTGGGGACCTGCTCGCCAAGCTTGGACGCGCCGCCGAGGCGCGTGAGGAATTCGAGCGCGCCGCTGCGCTGACGAAGAACGTGAGAGAGCGCAATCTTCTGATGGAGCGGGTGAAACGGGAGAGCGAAAACGTTCAGCAATAGCCGTTCCATGAAGGCGTAAAAGCCACTCCATGAAGGCGTAAACCGGGCCTTCGTTTGACCATGGCCTTATAGGGTTGAGTTCCCGGGCCGTTTCGCATCTCGTCCGCTCGGTTACGCCCTGGCCGTTCGCTCTCCCGCTCGGGAAAGTGTCCAATAGGCCGTTAAATTACCTCCTGCCTCAAAATAGAGGCATTTGACAATCGCGCAGCCTATAATAGCCTATGGCAATCGCTAACCCGGCCTCTCCCAAGGCTGGCCCGAAGCCAGAGCCGTTCCGTCGTTCTGAGGGCCAACCGGAGAAACCGCCAGTCGAAGCGAGCGTTGAGCCGCAGGCTCCGCCCGCCGGGATTCCGTCTGTTCCACCGGGAACGCACCCCGCTGTCGCTGAACGTGTGGACGATGCGATCGAGCTGAACGAAGAGATTGTGAACCACGAACAGGCGAAGGCGCATGAACTCGCCATGGCGAGCGCGGTGAATGGGCCGGACGATCCTACGGGTGAATTCATTCCAGAGGTTGAAGTCGAAGAATCCGCGGCGTCGCATCTTGCGGGCATTTCGGCGGGCGAGATCAAGACCATTGACGACAAGTTCGAGAGGCTGCTGGATACGGTGCATACGAACCGGCCCGGCGATGATCTGGAGATCATTCGCAAGGCCTGGGAATTCTGCCTGCAGCAGCATGAGGGCCAGAAGCGGGCGAGCGGCGAGCCGTATGTGATTCATCCACTTGAAGTGGGCCAGGTGCTGGCGGAGTTGAAGATGGATTCGACAGCGATTGCGGCGGGATTGCTGCATGATGCAGTCGAAGACACCGACGTCTCCTCTGAAGAGATTGGCAAGCGCTTTGGCGAGCAGGTAGCGCACATTGTTGAAGGCGTCACCAAGCTGGACAAGATCAAATTCGCAAATCGCGAGGACCACCAGGCGGAGAACATCCGCAAGATGCTGCTGGCGATGGTGACGGACGTTCGCGTGGTCATCATCAAACTTGCGGACCGGCTCCATAACATGCGCACGCTGGAGCACCTGAGGCCGGAGAAGCAGCAGAAGATCGCGAAGGAGACGCTGGACATCTACGCTCCGCTGGCGCACAGGCTCGGCATGGGCAAGCTGCGCGGCGAACTTGAGGATCTTGCGTTTCGCTATGTCGACCCGTTGGCATACGAGCAGGTGAGCCAGGAAGTAGACCGGGTTCGGGGCGAGGGCGAGAAGTTTCTCGACGGCATCGTTGCGAAGCTTGAGGCGAAGCTCAAGGAGCACCACATCGATGGGCGGGTGGAGTCGCGCATCAAGCGGTTGTATTCGATCCAGCAGAAGGTGCATGACAACAGAATTCCGGTGAACCAGGTGTACGACCTGCTGGCGGTGCGCGTGATTACGCATACGGTGCAGGACTGCTATGCGCTGCTGGGCCTGTTGCACTCGGTCTGGCGTCCGGTGCCCGGACGCATCAAGGACTTTATCGCGATGCCGCGGCCGAATATGTATCAGTCGCTGCATACGACGCTGATCGGCGATGGGGGGCACCAGTTCGAGGTGCAGATTCGCACGGAGGACATGCACCGGGTGGCCGAGGAGGGCATCGCGGCGCACTGGAAGTACAAGGCTGACGACAATGTGACCGCGAAGGACGAGCAGCGGCTGGCGTGGGTGCGGCAGCTGATGGAGTGGCAGCGCGAGATGAGCGATCCCAACGAGTTTATGTCGACGCTGAAGATCGACCTGTACCCGGAGGAGGTCTACACCTTTACGCCGAAGGGCAAGGTGGTGGTGCTGCCGAAGGACGCGAGTCCTATCGACTTTGCGTTTGCGATTCACACCGAGGTCGGCAACACGACGGTGGGTGCACGGGTGAACGGGCGCATGGTTCCGCTGCGGACGAAGCTGAAGAACGGCGACATCGTCGAGATCACGACGCAGACGGGGCATACTCCGAGCCGCGACTGGCTGAGTTTCGTCAAGAGCTCGAAGGCGCGGAACAAGATCAAGCACTGGCTGAACGAGCATCAGCGGCAACGCGCGATGGAGATCGGGCGCAAGCTGCTGGACCGCGAGGCGCGGCGGTACAAGGTATCGCTGAACAAGTTTTCGACTCCTGATTACGACAAGGTTGCGGTGGAGTACGGCATGGGGGCGGAGGCCGAGTTGCTGGCGGCGATCGGGTTCGGCAAGTACTCGGCGCGGCAGGTGCTGAACCGGCTGGAGCCGGGTTCGACGGCGGCGGTTGAGACTGCTTCGGCGGCGGAACCTACCCCGGGCAATACTGTCGGGCAGATGTCGGAGGCGGTGAAGCGGGTCTACTTCGGCAAAGGCTCCGAGTCGCTGCAGGTTGAGGGTCAGGACGATCTGCTGGTGTATCGCGCGCGATGTTGTAATCCGATCCGCGGCGAAGAGATTATCGGATATGTCACGCGGGGCAAGGGCGTGGCGGTGCATGCGAGGAGCTGTCCGAATGTGCAGAATCTGTTGTACGAGTCGGACAGGCGGATCCAGGTGGAGTGGGCTCCGACGGCGACGGAACCGGGGGCGGTGAAGGCGCAGACGTATCCGGTGAGGCTGACGGTGTTCTGCGATGACCGGACGGGGATGCTCAAAGAGTTCACGGCGATCATCTCGGACGACGGAACGAATATCCGGAGCGTGGATTCGAAGCCCGCTCCGGATGAGACGGCGGTGGTGGACTTCGTGATTGAGACGGTGGACCTGAGACACCTGAACCGGCTGGTGGAGCGGCTGCGGCGGGTTCCGGGTGTTCGGGATGTGCAGAGGGTGCAGAAGATATAGTCGGCTATCGAGCCGGGGATACCCCCTCCCCCCTATCTTTTGATGCAAATTGTTCTATTGATTGGGTTTAGATCCTGGCTTGTCATGTAAATTACTCCATCTAAAGCTGTTAGGTGCAAATTATTCATAATAAAAGGGTTTTGGCTGTCTCTGCCGAGTCCTGCTCTTAAAAGAGGAAAGCCCCAGTATTGGGGCTTTCCTTGTCTTTCTTATTTTATCAAGACAGCAGAAACTGTTCTGCCATCCGGGTTGTGTTTATTTTGCCTTTATTTTGTGTTGGTTGTGGAGTTTGCGGCGACTGTCGGGGCTTGACAGCGCCGGAGTATGAGCGATAAGGCTGGATTTTATCGCTCATAAAATCATATATAATGAGCGATAAAGATGGTTTTTATCGCTCATGGTTTCGAATTTTAGCCCTATCTGGAACTGGCAGCAGGCCGACTGGCCGAACTTTACCTGGGACCGTGCCCAACTCGTGTCCATGGAGGAGAGGTTTCTGCTGAATGCGGGGGTTCTGATTGGGACGTTTCGACATCTGGGAGAGGGAGAACAGGAACGATTCGTCGTCGAGGTGATGAGCTCCGAGGCAGTGACGACGTCAGAGATTGAGGGCGAAGTTCTCGACCGCGCAAGTGTGCAGTCTTCGGTTCAGAGGCAACTTGGGCTTGCTGGCGACAAGCGACGCGTCTCCGCAGCGGAGAATGGAATTGCCGAGATGATGGTTGATCTGTACCGAACTCTTCCCGAGGCGCTTTCGGCAGAGACGTTATTCCGCTGGCATCGCATGATGACTGCCGGCCGGATGGATTTGAGTGATGCAGGACGTTATCGGACAGGTGAGGAGCCGATGCAGGTGATCTCCGGAATGACGGGTGCGTCAAGGGTGCATTTTGAGGCTCCTCCGTCAGTGCAGGTTCCGCGGGAGATGGAACGATTCGAGGAGTGGTTCAACGGTAGCGGTCCGCAAGGCAAAGAGGCTCTTCCTGTACTGACGAGAGCAGCAATCGCACATTTGTACTTTGAATCGATCCATCCTTTTGAGGATGGGAATGGGCGAATTGGGCGAGCGATATCGGAGAAGGCGATCGGAGAGAGTCTGGAGCAGCCTGTGATCGTAGCACTGGCTACAACGATTCTGGCGCATCGCAAGGACTACTACGACGCTTTGGAGCAGGCCAACAAAAATAACGAGATTACCGGGTGGCTGACCTGGTTTGCCATGATCGCGATAGAGGCGCAGCAATGGACCATTGCACAGGTGGAGTTTCTCATCAAAAAGGCGAGGTTTCTGGACGGGTTGCGCGGCCGGATCAACGAGCGGCAACAGAAAGCGTTACTACGAATGCTGCGTGAGGGTCCAGAGGGTTTTACGGGCGGACTTAGCGCCGGCAACTACAGCACGATCACTGGCATTTCACCGGCTACAACGACGCGTGATCTCGTTGATCTTGTGGAGAAAGGCGCGCTGCTTCGTACGGGTGAGCTGAAACAGGCGCGCTACTGGTTGAATCTGGAAAAGCGCGAGCCTTAGAAGGACTGCCTTGCGAGAGAGTTGCTGAAGAGTGGCTCGCTAAGCAAGTGCAAGGTGCATGTTCAAAGGCGAAATTCAGGGTCTCATTACTGGTTATTTTGAACGTGTTCAATTTTGATTGACATTTCCATTGCTGTGTGGGAATTTATTGAACATGTTCAATTTGTCCGAATCTGGAAGAGGGAATGCGGCGCCGATTCCGCGGGAGAAGGCTGGGCGGGGTGAGGTTACGCGAGAGAGGATTCTCGATACCGCGGTGGAGCTGTTTCGCGAGCGGGGGTTCGACGAGACGACGATGCGGGAGGTGGCGGCGCATGCGAGGGTGGCGCTGGGGCTGACCTATCACTACTTTCCGGGGAAAGAGGCGGTGGTGATGGCGTATTACGACCGCGTGCAGGCGGAGCACAGGAGGGTAGTCGAGGAGAAGGTGATGGCGGTGCCGGGACTGAGGGACCGGCTGGGGCAACTGTTCCATACGAAGCTGGACATTTTGCGGGATGACCGGAGGCTGCTGGGTGCGCTGTTCCGGTACACGGGGAATCCGGAGCATCCGTTGTCGTTTCTGGGGAAGGGGACGGAGAGGATTCGGGAGGACTGTATTTCTTTATTTGCGGTGGTGCTGGAGGGTGAGGGTCTGCCGGATGACCTGAAGGCGCTGATGCCGCGAGCGGTATGGGCTCTGCATATGGGTGTGCTGCTTTATTTTCTGTACGACACGAGCGAGGGGCAGCGGCGGACGCGGAGGCTGGTGGATGGATCGCTGGATCTGACGGTGAGTTTGCTGAAGCTGATGAAGCTTTCGCTGCTTGCTCCGGTGCTGGGTCCGGTGCAACGGAGGTTGATGGGTGTACTGGGAGAGGCGGGGCTGGTGTGATGTTTTCGGGTTTTAGGCAACGGCGATGTTTTCGGGCTCGTGCCTTCGGCCCTCGCGGCTGTGGGTCGTTCGCCCCTTCGGGGCTTCACTCCGGCCTACGGCAGTGCGGTAGCGCCTTTTCGGCGCGGCTTTGATGCCCGGGCTGAAGCCCGGGCTTACCTCAGAAGCAACAGCAAAGGCGAGAACGGCAGCGAGCCGAACGATGGTCAGGTGCAACGGAGGTTGATGGGTGTACTGGGAGAGGCGGGGCTGGTGTGATGTTTTCGGGTTTTAGGCAACGGCGATGTTTTCGGGCTCGTGCCTTCGGCCCTCGCGTCTGTGGGTCGTTCGCCCCTTCGGGGCTTCACTCCGGCCTACGGCAGTGCGGTAGCGCCTTTCGGCGCGCCTTGATGCCCGGGCTGAAGCCCGGGCTTACCTCAGAAGCAACAGCAAAGGCGAGAACGGCAGCGAGCCGAACGACGGTCTGGTGCAACGGAGGTTGATGGGTGTGCTGGGAGAGGCGGGGCTGGTGTGATGTTTTCGGGTTTTAGGCAACGGCGATGTTTTCGGGCTCGTGCCTTCGGCCCTCGCGTCTGTGGGTCGTTGCGCTCCTTCGGGGCTTCACTCCGGCCTACGGCAGTGCGGTAGCGCCTTTCGGCGCGCCTTGATGCCCGGGCTGAAGCCCGGGCTTACCTCAGAAGCAACAGCAAAGGCGAGAACGGCAGACCAACGACGGGTCGGGGTGAGAACGACGGGTCAGGTGAGAACAAGGTCCAGGTGAGGGTAACGGCCAAGGCAAAGAAAGACGGTTCGGCAGGACAACGAGGCAGGCGAGAGCAATTGCGACGGCGAGAACAATGGCGAGGAGGCGGGCGTGAGGCGGAACTGGTTGAAGTGGCTGTTTACGTTTGAGGGGCGGGTGAGCCGTGTCGAGTACTTCGTTGCCGGGGTTTTGCTTGCCGGTTTGAAGGTCGTACTCGACTGGTGGGCGACAGGGCGCTTCGTGGGAAAGATGTACCTGTGGGGCTATGATCTGCCTTTTTTCTATTCGATGGGCCCGCGGGCGAGTCGTTATGGAATCTATGTGCTGTTGGCGGTGGCGATTCCATTCTTTTGGGCGGGAATGTCACTGACTGTGCGGAGGCTGCGGGATGCGGGACGAAATCCTGCGTGGGCGTGCCTGTACTTCGTGCCGGTTGTGAAGTTTGTGATGTTCATCTGGCTGGTGACGGAGCCGTCGAAAGATGCGGAGTATGAGGTGGGGGCGGAAGAGAAAGGCGCGGCCGGCGGCAAAGTGATGGGAGTTGTCGTGGCCTCGCTGATTGGTCTTCTGCTGGTGGTGTTTGGCACGAAGATGCTGGCGATGTATTCGTGGGGCTTGTTTTTGGGTGTGCCGTTTCTGATGGGGTTTGTGTCGTCGTGGCTGTTCAATCGCACCGAGGTTCACACGGTTCATCAGACGGTATGGATGAGCCTGGCGCCGCTTGGGATGCTGGGAGTTGCTCTGATTGCATTTGCGCTGGAGGGAGTCATCTGCCTGGTGATGGCGCTTCCGCTGGCGGCTCCGTTTTGCATCGCAGGCGGGCTGATGGCGCGGAATATTTTGATGGGAGACAGGCCGCAGACGGCTCCGCGAGCGTTTACGGCGTGTGTGGCGCTGCTGCCGGTGATGATGTTGGGTGAGCGGGCGGCGAAGATGGAGCCGCCGATGAATGCAGTGACGACGAGCATTGTGGTCGATGCTCCGGTGGATGTGGTGTGGAGGAATGTAATCTCGTTTCCTCCGCTGGCTCCTCCGGAGGAGATGATCTTCAAGGCTGGGGTGGCGTATCCGATTGCTGGGCAGATTGTGGGGTCGGGTGTGGGCGCGGTGCGGTACTGCAGGTTTTCGACGGGAGATTTTGTGGAGCCGATTACGACGTGGGACGAGAACCGGCTGCTGGCGTTCAATGTGGTGAAACAGCCTGCGTCGCTGCGGGAGTTGAGCCCGTGGGAGATTGTGCCTCCGCATATCGAGAAGAACTACATGCGGTCGGAGCATGGACAGTTTCGGCTGGTGGCGCTGGATGAGCACAGGACGCTGCTGGAGGGGACGACCTGGTACCAGAACTACCTGTGGCCGCAAGAATACTGGAGAGAATGGTCGGATGGGATTGTGCACAGGATTCATCTGCGAGTGCTGCGGCATGTGAAGCGGCAGGCGGAGATGGCGATGGCGCGATGATGTTCCCCCACAGTTCCAGAGGCGACTCTTGTCGAAGAATGGCTCATCAGGGAAATGCGTACCTCAGCGGCTAAAGCCGTACTGGATATTGCGGCTCTTGCGGCACGGCTGAAGCCGTGCCCTTAAGCAAGACAGAGATATTGTTATTTATTTTAGGTATACCTATTTTCAGAATAGGTATGTTGGCGTTATTATCCCTACACCATGGCAAAGAACCCCGAACACCGCGATCTTTTCCCGGGCGCGCTTGAGATCATGATTCTGCAATCGCTACGGCTCAAACCCATGCACGGTTATGCGCTCGTGAAGCATATCAAGCATGTCTCCGAGGACCTGCTGCAGGTCGAAGAGGGCTCTCTGTATCCTGCGCTGCAACGGATGCTGAAGGAAGGGTGGCTTGAGGTGGAAGCCGGGGTTTCGGCCAAGGGCCGTCCCACTCGCATCTATCGCCTTACGGAGACGGGCCTTCGGCACCTTGAAAAAGAAGTCGTGAGCTTCGAGAGGATGTTTGCGGGTATTACCCGCGTTCTTTCGGTTGCTCGAACGTAGGAGGTCTGTGATGAGCATGCTTGCCCGGCTTTTCTCTCGTAATCGCCGTTACGACGACATTGCAGTCTCGATCCGGGAACACATCGATGAGCGGGTCGAAGAATTGATGGAAGGCGGCATGCCGCGGGTACAGGCCGAACAGACGGCGCGCCGCGAATTCGGAAATGCGACGCTGATGGAGCAACGAAGCCGGGAGGCGTGGCAGTGGCCGAGGCTGGAATCGATTGTGGCCGATGTGAGGTTCAGCATCCGGCGCCTGAGGAAATCGCCGGGATTCGCCGCGACGATTCTTCTGACATTGGCCATCGGGATGGGGGCCAACACTGCTGTCTTCAGTGTGGTGAATCGTGTGCTTTTGGAGCCGCTGCCTTATCCGGATTCAGAGCAATTAGTGGCCTTGTGGCTCAACGCTCCGGGCGCCGGAGGGCTGGCCAGCTTCAGCAGCGGCCTTCAGCTTTCGCCGTCGATGTACTTCACCTTCTCGCAGCACAACCGGAGTTTTCAGTCGATGGGCGTATGGGCGATGCGCAATGCCAATGTCACGGGGGTCGCTCTGCCGGAAGAGGTGAATGCCGCATTTGTCAGCGATGGCGTGCTGCAGGCACTGAATGTTCCAGCGGCAGCCGGGCGATGGTTTTCGTCAGCCGATCAGCAACCGCGCGGGGCAAAGACCGCCATGTTGAGCTACGGTTACTGGCAGCGCAGATTCGGCGGCGACCGCAGCGTGATTGGCCGGACGATCCAGGTGGACGCAGAGACGCGTGAGATTGTCGGGGTTATGCCGCGCGGCTTTCGAATGGTCGACCAGAACTTCGATCTGCTGATCCCGTTCGCGTTCGATCCTGCCAATCAGCCATTGGCCGGATTCGGTTACAACGGCATCGCGCGCCTCAAACCGGGTGTTTCGATCGCACAGGCGGATGCGGACGTTGCGCGACTGGTTCCGGTCTGGATGGATTCCTGGTCGAACGGGCCGGGCACCAATCCGCACTACTACGAGATATGGAAGATTGCGCCGAATTTCCGCTCGCTCAAGCAGCAGGTGATTGGAGGCGTGGGGAACGTGCTGTGGGTTGTGATGGCGACGGCCGGCCTGGTGATGCTGATTGCGTGCACCAATGTCGCGAATCTGCTGCTGGTGCGCGCCGAGTCGCGCCACCAGGAGCTTTCTATCCGCGCCGCTCTTGGCGCTGGCCGTGGACGCATCGCGCGCGAATTGCTGTCCGAAAGTATTTTGCTGGGCATGATCGGCGGTGTACTGGCCATCATCGTGGCTTACGCGGGTTTGCGGTTCCTGGTTGCGATGGGGCCCGCCGACCTGCCGCGCATGAGCGAGATCGTGCTCGATGTGCGCTCACTCGGATTTACTTTTCTTCTCTCGCTTCTCTCGGGGTTATTCTTCGGCTCGATCACCGCGTTGAAGTATGCGCGAACGCGAGAGCTGACGACCATTGGAGCCGCAAGCCGGACAGCAAGCACAGGCCGGGCGCGCCAGCGGGTGCGCAACCTGATGGTTGTGGCCCAGGTGGCCATGGCATTGGTTCTATTGGTGAGCGCTTTGCTCATGATCCGCACCTTTGCCGAACTGCGCCATGTCGAGCCCGGCTTTGCCGATGCCGCGCATGTACAGACGATGAGCATCTGGGTTCCGGAGTCACTGACTGCCGATCCGCAAATGGTGATGCGCATCCAGAACAATATTGCCGACAACCTTAGTTCTATTGCCGGAGTGACTTCGGTTGGGTTCGCGGGCGCTGTTCCCATGGACGGAAATGACCCCAACTGGGACCTGCTTTCCGTTGAGGGCAAGAACTATGAGGGCGGAGAACCGCCGCTGCGACTTTACGATTATGTTTCGCCGGGATACTTCCGTGCGATGGGGACGCGTTTAATCGCCGGGCGCGATTTCACATGGGATGACCTTTATAACCTGAGAGGCCGAATCATCGTGTCAGAGAACTTCGCCCGTGAATCGTGGGGTTCGGCTTCGGCGGCCATTGGCAAACGAGCACGCCAGTTTTCGAACAAGCCATGGCAGGAGGTGATCGGGGTCGTTGAAGATGTGCATGTGCATGGAGTGGATGAAAGCTCGCCCGCGATTGTGTATTGGCCGGCCATGATGCGGGATCCTTATACGCAGAAGGAGAGCATCTCTGCGCAGCGTTTCGCCACGTTCGTGATTCACAGCGAGCGTGCCGGAAGCGACAGTTTTCTAAAACAGCTGGAACAGGCTGTGTGGCGGGTGAATGCAAATCTGCCGCTGGCAAGAGTGAGCACGATGCAGGAGATTTACAGCCAGTCGATGGCGCGTACCTCCTTCACGCTAACGATGCTGGCGATTGCCGGGGGCATGGCACTTGCGCTGAGCCTGATCGGCATTTACGGAGTGATCTCGTACGCCGTTTCGCAGAGGACACGCGAGATCGGGATCCGGCTGGCACTGGGTGCGCGGAAGGGCGTGTTGCGATGGATGTTCGTAAGCTCTGCGTTGATGCTGACGGGGACAGGGATCGTGATTGGCGTCGGAGCGGCTGCTGCGCTTATGCAATTGATGAAAGCGCTCCTGTTCGGGGTTCGTCCGCTTGATCCGATCACCTTTGTGGTGGTTCCGGTTGTTTTGGCTGTCGCGGCTGTGATTGCGAGCTATCTGCCAGCTCGCCGCGCGGCCGCAGTCGATCCGGTCGAGGCGTTGAGAGCTGAGTAACGAAGAGTGTGAGTCTTGCGGAAGAATGAAGGTCAACTCATGGGGCGAAACGAGCCCACTCATGCGCCAAGAGCGGCGCATGAATGGGGTACCCCTGGTATCCGAATCCCGTGGTTCGTTGAGAGTTACCTCGGGTAATCGTGGTGATCTTCGCGGTATTCGCGGTCGCGTTGTTCGCGCTTTTTGACGTCTTTGTCTTTGCGGATTTTGTTGGCGATGGCACCGCCGCCTGCACCTACGGCTCCGCCGATGAGGGCGCCTTTGCCGCCTCCGGCGAGGCCGCCAACTACCGCTCCTCCCGCTGCGGAGCCGCCGACGATCTTGGCTCCGGTGTGGTGGCGGTGGTCGCTTGCGGTCTGTTCCCGTTCGGCGCGGTCGTGCGCGGCCTGTTCCTGCGCGGCACGGCGGGAGTAGTCGTCCTGAGCGAGTGCGGAGACAGGGAGCGAAAGAATGCTTCCGATGATTCCAAGTGCTGCTATATTTTGGAGTTTCACGAATCCTCCTTGAGTTTGTCCTGATTGTTTGGATGCCGGTGTCGAGTGCGGCCTGGCCTGGTGAGACGAAAGAAAAATTCGTGGACCCGCAGAAAAAGTTGGCTGAACGGGAAACTTTTCTGTTGACGGGATTTGAAGTTCTGGCGGATTGGGTGGTAGATACTGTCTGGATGAATTCGTTGACGGCTGCCACTCTTGGCGAAATTGGTTTGCCGGCTCCTCTCCGTGAGCTGGCTTCGCGCAGATGGGACGTCATTCTTGCCGGAGCGGGGCATAACGGACTTGCGTGTGCCACGTATCTCGCGCGAGCAGGGAAGCGCGTGCTTGTGCTGGAGAGCCGCCGGCGTGTCGGCGGTGCATGCACGATCGAGGAACCTTTTCCCGGAGTGCGCATGTCTCCGTGCGCATATCTTGCGGGCCTGTTGCATCCACTGGTGGTAGCGGAGCTGGAGTTGCCGAAGCGCGGCTTTCAATGGAGCCCGGCGGTCAACGGGCTCTTCGTTCCCTTTCTCGATGACTCGAGCATTCAGCTTTGGGATGACGACGAGCGGTGTGAGGGCGAGATTCACAGCTTCGCTCCGCGGGATGTTGAAGGCTGGCGCGCGATGAACGATGTGATTCGCAGGCTGCGCGACACGCTGCGACCGGCAGGCGAGGGAGATGTGTGGATTGGCGAGCCTCCATCGCGCGAAGAGATTGAAAGCCGGTTGGGGTCGGACGAGGAGGCGAAGCACGTGCTCTTCGACTGGTCGATGGCCGAGTTCGTCGAGCATTACCTCACGGAGGAGCGCTTGCAGGTTGCTTATCTCGGGCAGGGAGTGATTGGGACGAATGCGAGCCCTTTTGATGCGGGAACGGCGTCCATTCGTTTTCATCATTCTTCAGGACGGCTTGGCGGAATGCCGGGGATGTGGGGCTATGTCAAAGGCGGCATGGGCATGGTTTCGTTTTACTTCTGCGATGCTGCGCGTGAGGCGGGAGCGGTTGTCGCTACGGGGGTTCCGGTGGCGCAGATTTTGCCGGGAGAGGGCGTGGTTCTCGAGGGCGGCGAGAGGATCTCCGCGCCGGTGGTGATTTCAAACGCCGATCCGCGGCAGACGAAGAGATTGCTCGGCGCTGCATCGGATACTGCATGGAGCAGGCGGGTGGAGGAGATTCCGATTCAGGGATGCACGGTGAAGGTGAACACGCTGCTTCATGAGCTGCCGAACTTCAGGGCTCGTCCGGGCAAGAATGAGGCGCATCACTATGGCCAGATCAATACGCCTCTTACCAAAGCCGAATGGAAGGCAGGATTTGCCGCTGCGCAACGAGGAGAGCTGCCGGAGTATCTGTGGTGCGAGTTGTATTTTCAAAGCGCCCATGATGCGACCGTTGCCCCGGCGGGCCAGCACACGATGAGCGTCTTTGCGCAGTATGTGCCTTATGGGTTTTCGCAGGGGACATGGGATGGGCGGAGAGAAGAGGTGCGACGGCTTGCGATTAAGTCTCTGGCGCGTTTCTGTTCCAACATGGACGATGCGGTTGTGGATATGCAGGTGCTGGGGCCGCCCGATATCGAAAGCAAGGTGGGGCTCACGGGCGGTCATATCTTCCAGGGGGAGTGTTTGCCGCCGTACATGTGGGCGAATCGGCTGTCTGTGCGGACGCCGATGCGGGGCGTCTATCTTTGCGGAGCGTGTACGCATCCTGGCGGAAGCGTGATCGGTATCAATGGGCGCAATGCCGCGATGGCTGTGCTGAAGGATATGGAGAAAGGATGATTTGCCGGCAGCAGTTTTGCGTGGCTGCTGCTGCCGGTTGCCGGGATTCGAGTTCGATCCGCGCCGGAATTCTATGGATGCTCCATTTTTGAAATGAATAGAGCTCGGAAGTGCGCCCGGTATGCCCAGATCAGGAAGATCTCCAGAGCTGCCACAACAAGTCCCATCCCAATGTGCTGAAGGTCGAAGGTGATGTGGTAGAGCAGGATGATGACGAGGATCGGTCCCAGCAGCACCAGCCCGATGGGCACATAACGTCCGATGAGCACCAGCAGTCCGCCGACGACATACAGGAGTCCGATGAAGTAGAACCAGCCGTGTTTGAACATCAGCACCATCAACTGGCCGGCATCTCCGGGAGGCATTTGTGCCGGAATAAAGTTAAGGAAAAAATTGAGCCCGAAGACGAAAAACACCAGGCCAAGCAGGATACGAGCGATCAAGACGGCAATTTTCATAGGAAGGGTACCTCGGTAAAAGATGTCGCGGAAGGCTTGAGGTCGCAAAAGTTGCGTGAGTCGACGTTCGTTCGGTACGGTCGATGAGGTATGTCCAATCGAACAGAATCTGTTCCTCTCTCTCTTCCCGGCCGGGTAGCCCTTATCACCGGAGGCTCGCGCGGCATCGGAGCTGCCACGGTTCGTCTCTTTCGCCAGGCGGGGGCCAAGGTCGCTTTCAGCTATCTCACGCACCAGGCCAAAGCGCAGGCCCTTGCGGAGGAGTGCGGCGGCGACGAGAACTGCATTGCGATCCGGCAGGAACTTGTGTCGGTGGAGGATGGACAGGCGCTTGTTGCCGCTGCCGTGAAAGCCTTCGGGCGCCTTGATTGCCTTATCGCGAACCATGGGATCTGGCCGCCGCGTGATCAGCCCATCGCTACCATGTCGACGGAGCAATGGCGTACGACGCTTGGGACAAATCTTGATAGTGTCTTTGGGCTCGTGCAGTCTTCGGTCATCCAGATGCAGCAGCAGACTCCTGTCGATGGGACGCGTGGACATATTGTCCTTGTGAGCTCCACCGCCGGACAGCGCGGAGAGGCCTTTCATGCCGACTATGCCGCCAGCAAAGGGGCGCTTATCTCACTGACGAAAAGTCTCTCCAGCGAACTGGCCCCGCAGGGCATCCTGGCCAACTGCGTCGCGCCAGGCTGGGTGCGCACGGATATGTCGGCCGCAGCCTTCAGCGATCCTGAGACGTCCAAGAAGGTGCTGGCCACGATTCCTCTGGGACGCCCTGCGCGACCGGAGGAGATTGCCGGCCCTATCCTGTTCCTCTGCACGCCGCTCGCGGGGTTCATCTCTGGCGAGATATTCAACGTCAACGGAGGCGCAGTGCTTGTAGGATGAAAGCCCTAAGGAGTCGACACCCCGGAATGAAGCGCACGATCTTCTGCCTGCTCACACTCTGCGCGCTGAGCGCGGCGCCACGCGCATGGTCACAGGCCAGCGAGATTCCCAGCGCCCAGACCCCCCAGGTATCCGGCACGGAGGAGCAGCGCGGGCGCGCCCTGCTCGACCAGATGGTGAAGGCTCTGGGCGGCGATGCCTGGCTCAACCGTCGCGATATGCAGGCCACGGGACGGAGCGCGAGCTTCTTTCACAACGAGGCTAATCCTTACGTGATCGAGTACGACTACTGGCGCAGGTTTCCTGGTTCCGGCCAGCCTGAGGCGGAGCGACTGGGGTTCCTGACGGACAAGAGCATGTTCTTTCCGGGCAAGAAGGTCGACGTTGTCCAGATATGGACTCCGACGAATGGCTATGAAGTGACCTACAGGGGAAAGGCGGAGCTGCCCAAAGATCAGGTAGAGGACTATGTGCGGCGTAAGAGCCACTCCATCGAGGCGGTGATCAATACGTGGCTCAAGGCTCCGGGAGTGATGGTCATCGCGGAGGGAACCTCGATGGTGATGCGCCGCATTGCTGACAAGGTGACTGTCCTGACCGCCAACAACGATGCCGTCACGATTGAGATGGACGCCAATACCCACCTGCCGCTGCGCCGCAGCTTCAAGTGGCGTAACCCGCAGTTCAAGGACTACGACGAAGACGTCGAAGAGTACGACGACTACCACACGATCCAGGGGCTGCCGACCGCATTCACGATCACGCGTTATAAAAACGGAGATATGGCCACCCAGCGATACTTCGTGAAGGTTCAATACAACGTTGGCGTTGCCAATGACATGTTCGATCCTGACCACGTTGTCATGAAGAAAAAATAGGGCTGATTCGTCTTCGTCAAAACTTCGTTGCTTCTCGCGGGGAACGTTACAGGGTTCTTCATCTCGTCTCCGGGTGAAGCATGTAGCATGGGTTTATGCCGATTTATAAAGTCATTGTGCTTGCGATTGTGCAAGGCCTCGCAGAGTTATTGCCCGTCTCGAGCTCAGCCCATGTTGTCGTAACCGAAAAGCTGATGAGGCTGGATCCCTCGTCGCCGCAGATGACGCTGCTGCTGGTGATGCTTCACACGGGCACGATGTTCGCTGTGATTGCGTACTTCTGGAAGCAGTGGAAGCGTAGCTACTTCGCGAGTTCGGATGCGTTCAAGCGATTTGCGATTCGGGCGGTGTGGGCGACGCTGCTGACCGGCGTCATTGGCTACCCCATCGTCAAGATGATCGAAAAGACCGCCTTCAAGGGCGCCTCGAAGGCGGAGATCGAGTTGCTCTTTGGACGGCTGGATCTGATAGCGCCGGCGCTGCTCGCTGCGGGGATCCTGATTCTGATCGCAGGGTTAATGGAGAAGCGGCGCGCGATTGAGGCGAAAAATGTCTACGGCAACAGCGTCACCATGGGGCAGGCGGGATGGATGGGCGCGGTGCAGGGACTTTGTCTTCCCTTTCGGGGCTTCTCACGTTCGGGGGCAACGATCTCGACCGGCATGCTGGCGGGAGCGACGAAAGAGCGTGCAGAGCGATTCAGCTTCGCCATGGCGGTCATCATTACGCCGCTGGCCATTGGCAAGGAGGCGCTGCGGCTGGTGAAGGCTTCTCATGAAGCTGCAGCGACAGGCACGCCGATCGATCTTCACGGCAGTGTCGTGACCAGCCTGCTGGGAGCGTTTTTTGCCTTCCTTGCCGGACTGGTGGCGCTGAAGTGGCTGAGCGCGTGGCTGGAGCAAGGACGCTGGTACCTGTTCGGTATCTACTGCGTCCTCGCCTCAGGAGTTGTGTTCTACCTCTACCACCTTGGCTATTAATCTGCTGTTTAGCTGCTAATCCGCCGTTCAGCTGCGCGGCACGATCTTCAGGTGGAGCTCTTTCAGCTGCTGATCGGTCGCGTGACCTGGAGCGTCGACCATCAGATCGATTGCCTTCGCCGTCTTGGGGAAGGCGATGACCTCGCGCAGGCTCTGCGCTCCGGCGAGGATCATCACGATGCGGTCGAGGCCAAGCGCGATGCCGCCGTGGGGCGGCGTGCCGTACTCGAGAGCGTCGAGGAAGAAGCCGAAGCGCTCCTTCGCTTCTTCGTCCGACATGCCGAGGGAGCGGAAGATCTCCTTCTGGACATCCCGGCGGTGAATACGGATGGATCCTGAGCCGAGCTCGGTGCCGTTGAGCACGACGTCATAGGCCAGGGCGCGGACGGCACCCTTGTCATTGACAAGCTTGCCGGATTTGATGTCGTCCTCATGAGGCGAGGTGAAGGGGTGGTGGGCGGCATCCCAGGTCTTTGTCTCTTCGTTCCACTCGTACATGGGGAAGTCGGTGACCCAGAGGAAGCGGTAGTCGGCGGCGGTGCCGGTCTTGGCAAAGCGGCCGTGCTTGTCGGCGAACTTCTGCGCGAGCAGCAGGCGGAGAGCGCCGACACGCTTGTAGATCCATTGAGGATCGTAGTTCCATTTCTCGGGTGTGCCGAGTTTGGGCGTGATGACGATCACGAGGTCTTCGGGCGTGACGCCCTCTTCGAGAGTCGGTTCGGCGGCGAGCCTGGCCTCGATAATGTCGGCGAGCGGGGCGAAGGCGGGGCTGGTGCGGAGGCGTGCGACGTCGAGTGAGTCGAGGCCGCAGTCGCCGAACTCCTTGCGAATGTCATCGACGAGGGTACGGCGCTGCGTCCCACTCAAGCCTCCGGCCCTGGGGATGACGAAGCCGAGGACGGGGAGTTTCTGCTCGATCTTGAGCTGGCCGCGCAGCTCTGGAGTGAGTTCGTCGGTGAGGTCGGTGAGCGCGGGCAGGCGCATGTCGGGCTTATCGATGCCGTAGCGGCGGATCGCCTCGTCGTAGCTCATCTGGATGAAGGGCGACTTGATCTCGATGCCTGCAGTTCGGAAGGCCGCTTTGAGGAAACCCTCGGCGACGCGGAAGACCGTCTCCTGCGTGGGGAAGGTCATCTCGAGGTCGATCTGGGTGAACTCAAGCTGGCGATCAGCGCGCTGGTCCTCGTCGCGGAAGCAGCGGGCGACCTGGAAGTAGCGGTCGAAGCCGGAGATCATGAGGATCTGCTTGAAGATCTGCGGCGACTGCGGCAGAGCGTAGAATTCGCCCGGATGGACGCGGCTGGGTACGAGGAAGTCACGCGCGCCTTCGGGTGTCGAGCGCGTCAGGTTGGGCGTCTCGATCTCGAGGAAGCCGTTGTCGGAGAGATACTCGCGGATGGCGCGGGTGACCTTGTGGCGCATCGCGAAGTTGTGCTGCATCTCGGTACGGCGGAGGTCGATGTAGCGGTACTTCAGGCGGACCTCTTCGTTGGAGATGGCGTCCTCGGCGGGCGAGAACGGGGGCGTTTTGGACTCATTGAGGAGCAGGAGTTCGTTGGCGACAACCTCGATCTCTCCGGTCGTCATGTTCGGGTTCTCGAGTCCCGCGCCACGCCTGCGTACACGGCCTTTGACGGCGACGACGTATTCGGGCCGCGCCGCCTCGGCCTTGGCGTGCGCTGTGTTGGAGATCTCTTTGTCGAGCACGACCTGCGTGATGCCAGAGCGATCCCGCAAGTCGAGGAAGATCAGGTTGCCATGGTCGCGCCGGCGATTGACCCAGCCCATCAGGACTACATCTTCACCATTGTTGTCGGAGCGCAAAACGCCACACATGTGCGTTCGCTGTAAGCCGCTTAAAAAGTCGAGTGTCACAGTCTTTTTATTGTACGGATATCGCGTACGAATCGCTAAATCCGCTCCGCATGTGCGCGGATGTAGTCCTCCAGCGAGGATTGGTCAGGCCCGATGTAGTGGAACTCCTCTGCATACTCCAGCCCATACTTTGCTCCCACCTGTTTGTCGCGTTCGATGAACGCTGCCTGGATGTATGCGTCGTTCGCCGCATCCTGCGATCCTGCAAATGCCGGTACCCGCAGCCCGCGAGAGTCGAGCGATTCATTCGTGCTCTTCACCATGTTCGTAATCATGTTTTTGCACGAAGCAATGTAAACCGCCTTCTGCTTGATTGTCGGTGCGATGTCCACCACGCGATTCACAAGCTGCGGCCCGCGCGCAAAGTAGTATTTCTCCTTGACCGACTGCGCCTTCAGCCCCACCTCGAACTGCTCCGGAAAGTCGAGGTGATCAGCCGACATCCAGCACGCGGCCTCCACGGCCTGCGCCGTTACATAGTGATCAGGATTCTCCTCGTAGTGCCCCCACGGATCGTAGCTCAGCACAGTATCCACCTTCAGCAAGCGGAACAGGAAGATGAGCCGCACGCGAATCTCCATATGTGACACATCGTCCAACCCGTGGTTGCGATACTGCAGGTCGTAGCGCTTCTTCAACCCCGCAACCTCGACAAACCGAGCCGCATCCTGCTCGTTCGCCAGCACCGTCTCGCCGAGGGTCAGGTTGTAGGAGTCCTTCTCATCGTTGCTCACGCGAATGAAGTAGCCGGTGTAGCCCTCGTTCAGCAGTTTTGCCACCGTCCCACCAGCAAAGATCGGCCCGTCGTCCAGATGCGGCGTAATCAGCGCAAAAACTTTGCCCTTGCCGGGCTGGCCTGGATTGGCCCTCTCGATGAAAGGTTGCGCGGACGGTGAGCTAGCCTGTGAAACACCCTGAGCCTGCGATGCACCGGTCAAACCAGCCGCAGCCGCCACTTTGAAGAATTCTCTGCGCTCCATTTTGCGCCACTCCCACCAAAGATCTTACGACTTCAATACTCCAGCCAACTCCGACCGCGAAAGCCTCATTTGCTCGCTTCTGGCGAAGTCTTTTACGGTGAATTGACCGCTGGTTACCTCGTCCTCGCCGACGATGATCATCTTCCGTGCCAGCTTATCCGCCACGTCAAACGACTTCTTCAATCGGAAGGTGCCATCACCGACCTCGACGGACAGTCCTGAGCGTCGTAATTCGCGCGCCAATTGAAGGGCCGGCGGATTTTGCGCGATGCCCATCGGAGCGATGTAGGCGTCGAGCTTCTTCGATTGCGCCTCTGCTGCCTGGGCCTGCAGGGTGAGGATGAGGCGGTCCTCGCCGATGGCGAAGCCGATGCCTGGGGCTTTGGGGCCGCCGAGCATCTCGCTCAGGCCGTCGTAGCGGCCTCCGCCGAGGATGGCGTTCTGGGTGCCGAGGCCGCTGCCGTCGGCGACGGTGAACTCGAAGGTGGTGCGGGTGTAGTAGTCGAGGCCGCGCACGAGGCGTGGATCGATCACGTAGGGCACAGCGCAGGCGTCGAGTGCAGCCTTCACCTGATCGAAGTGACTGCGTGAGTCCTCGTCGAGGAAGTCTGCGATCTTCGGCAGCGAGTTGATGATCTCCTGGTCGTTCTCATCCTTGGAGTCGAGGACGCGGAGCGGGTTGGTCTCGGCGCGGCGCTGATTGTCCTCGCACATCCTGTGCTTCACCGGGGCTAGCGCGTCGCGCAGGGCTGTACTGTAGCGTGCGCGGTCGGCGGCGGAGCCTACGGAGTTGAGCGCCAAGCGCCAGCCCTTGATGCCCAGTTCGTCGAGCAATGTGGCGAGCATCTCGAGTACTTCGGCGTCACGGACGGGGCTTTCGGAGCCGGACGAGGGTGGGCCAATCACCTCGGCGCCGATCTGCCAGAACTGCCGGTAGCGTCCGCGCTGTGGACGCTCGCGGCGAAACTGCGGTCCGACGTAGAAGAGCTTCTGCAGTCCGCCGGTCTCACCCATCTTGTGCTCGATGTAGGCACGCACGACGCCAGCGGTATTTTCGGGGCGCAGTGTGAGGCTCTGGCCTTTCTCGCTGGCTGCGCGACCGCGGTCTTCCCAGGTGTACATCTCCTTGGAGACGATGTCGGTCTCTTCTCCGACTCCGCGGGCAAAAAGCTCTGTTACTTCAAAGATGGGGGTGCGAATCTCGCCGAATCCATACCGCGCGAAGACGCTTCGCGCTGCCGCCTCCACCTTGTTCCACAACTCTGTTTCGGGCGGCAGAAGATCCCGCGTGCCCCGTACTGCCTTCAAAATAGCCATTCTTTCCAGTGTAACGAAGTCAGCGGCCTGTTTTGCGATTGCAGGCTAGAGTTGCAACCGCACTCTCCAGCGGGTGAGCAGGGCTGAGAGGGCGAGCATGACGGCGGTGAAGACGATGGCGCGCACGACTCCGGGCCAGCCGAAGTTCAGGTGGGTTGCGAAGTAGGTGATGCCGAGGGCGGCGAGGGTGTAGAAGTAGAAGTCCGGCAGCAGGTAGGTGGTGAGGGTGTTCGAGCCGGCTGAGCGGACGAAGAAGGCCCATCCGGTGCGCCCCCTGATATCGCAGAGCCAGTAGAGGGCGGCGAAGCTCAGGACGGCAGCAGCGATGCAGTAGAGGCACCATGTCGGTGTGGCGCGAATCTTCGAGATGCCAAGCGGGGTGAGCAGGCGGGCGGCGACGAGGCAGATCGCGGCGAATACGGCTGAGGTCCACATCTTCTGCCGCAGCGAGGGAAGTTCGTGCCTGCCGAGGAAGATCAGCGAGGTTGCGACACCGGCCATCATCATGCAGGCGAGCGCTCCGTTGCCGAAGGGCCAGACGTACCAGCGAAGGTGGCGGGTGAACTCGATGATGTGTCCTGTTGCAAGGGAACAGAAGACAACCAGGGCTACGAACCATGCGGCGGGAGCCCATTTCCAGCGGCGCGTCGGGATGTACAGCAGGCAGACGGCGAAGTAGGTGAAGCCGATGAGGCCGAGGATCTCGGGATAGGTGAAGTCGATCCAGTGGACGTTGCCGTCGCGCCCGGTGCGGCGGAAGATCGCGAACATGGCAATCATCGCCACGAGACCAATGATGCGGAGAGCGCGGAACAGCAGAGCGTACTTCGGCGATTTGCCGTACACGGCCCAGACGAGCGCGGCGCCGGTGAGCGCGATCAGGGCCCACACGCCTTTGCTCATGTGCGTCAGCGCCGGATCGACTTTGGAGGCGTTGGCGAGGATCAGTCCCATCACCAGCAGCGCGGCGGAGCGCAGCATGATGTGCATCCACAACGACGCGATTGAGGGATTTTTCTTCAATCGCTGATCGATGGAAAGCGGCAGCGAGAGGCCGACGATGAAGAGAAAGAACGGGAAGACCATGTCCACGTAGGTCATGACGTCGACGCGGCCGGGAGCGTGATAGGTCCACCATGGCAGACCTTTGACCTCCGCCAGCTCGTTGACGAAGATCATCACTGCCATGGTGAGGCCGCGGAAGATGTCGATGGAGGCTATGCGCGGGGGGCGGGTGGTTGCGCTCTTCTCCAGGGTCTGGACCTGGGGCAGCGTCGTGATCATTCGGTTCTGCCCTCCCGGAGTGGATTGCTGCGGGCTATCTCAGCAGGGTGCTGATGGTTCACAAGCATACTCTGAGAACGCCTGGTTTTGCTCCGCGAATTGCTTCAGGAAGCTTCTCCTCCCCCTCCCCCTATCTAAGGGTGCAAAGTGTTCAAGGCAAATATCTTAGATCTGGACCTCATTACGCACGTTCAATGCCATTTGTTTGGCAAAGCAGAAGCCCGGCGGGGTGCCGAGCTTCTGCTTTCTTTTGATTTAAGGATAGCAGGGGTGTCAAGGGTGAAGTGTGGAAAAGCGGATCGCGCCTTCGCGCGATTGGCCCACATCTGGCAATAAGGCCGCCAACGCCTGCGTCGCTACTCCCCGTGCCAGTGATCATATTCGGCGTAAGCAGTAGATTGCCAGTCGGCCCGCCAATACTGAAAATGGCCGACGATGTAACAGGCGTCGATTGTGAACCGTCGTCTTGCGTATAGGTAACAGTCACGCTCACCTTTTCTGTCGTTCCTGGGTTCACAAAGTAGAAGGTGACGGCGCTCTGGGTAAAGTCGGGGTCGCTGGCTTCGTTACCGCCATTTACAGCGCTTGGCTGGCCGCCGTTCGTGCCCGTGAATCCTCCCGTGATGTCCTGCTGGCCGCCACCTGTACAGTTGCCGCTTGCATCGCTCTGACAGAATGTCCACTGCTGACTGGCAAGGACGCGGTTCTGCGCAGGAGTCACGGTTAGTGGAATCTGCTGTCCAGCGTACACGGCGGTCGTAGCACCTGCCACATTGCCGCCATTGAAGACGATCTGAGGCGTAGTGCGACCCGCAATTTGCGTCGTGCTGGAGTTACGGAGGGCGTCATTGTGAAGATGGGGTCACTATGCATGGTCCGTCGCCCGATTGCAAGCAAGATTGTTTGATGGAAGAAGCGGTCTGCTTCTATGTATACGGCTTCTGAGTGAAGCGGTGGATCTGCTTCGAGCCATGATGGAATCCGCACCCACCTTACCAGTGGTCGGCCGTACTGTGCCGCAGCCGCATAAGAAAAGAATTATTGAGGACCTTTGTAAGTGACATGCAAGGACAGTTGTAACGCGTTGAGAATCTCAGCTTCCAGTCCGGAATGCGGCTTTTGCGTAACCGGGATTTGCACGGAAGAGCCGGAGGCGATGGCATCCAAATTCGCTATAACTTCCTGCATGAAGGGTGAATTCGATTCGAGCCGATGTATGCGGACCAGCTCCTGGATACCGACCATGTAATCAGATGCGATCCGTGTTGCCGGATCATCCAGGCCATATCGCGGACCCAGAGTAATGAAATGGTGAGCGATCCACTTCGGATCGAGAACAGGGCCAAGTTGGTCCAAAATCTCCTCCGGCCATTCGTCTGTTAGATCAAGGTGCGGAAAATGCTCTGTCGAGGCCGATGTAAATCCCGGCCTTGCTTGCGTAATGAGTGTGAATTTAGTACTCGCGCCCGGCTCGAGGGACTGCGTTTGAAAGCTCGTCCAATCAACAAGCCTCCCGGGCGTCGCTCCAGGGATTCCAACCCTTTCTTTCACAGTTGAGAGCGATAGTCCGCCGTTCCATAGTGCCGAGTTCGCCTGCATCTGTGGATCTGGATAGATCACAACAAAAAAATCTATCAGCGAATCTTTAGACTGCTTTCCGTTCTCAAGATCGTACCTGTACCGAAAGCCGCCGGAAGTGCTCTCCATGTGAACACTCAGGTCAGGGTAAATCGTATTGTGCAGGTCAAACCGCCGCCTCCTTTCCGTCCCGTCGGGATTGGGCCAGAGGATAATCACGCTGTGTTCGTCCAGAGACAGAAATACCTTTCGATTGCCATAGCCTTTAGGAACGCTTCCTTCGCCCGACCAAATGGGGATTGGGGGTGCGGAGTTGCTCTGGGCGAAAGGAGTGGCCGGCGTGCACAGCAGTACGGCAGCCACGCACAGACAGATCTGCCTATTGAGCAAAGACGGCCTCCAGCGCAATCGCAATTACCGTCTCAAGGCCGGGTTTCGCCTGTTTGGCGAAATCTAGACTGCGGGAGTTCAAAAGCGTCTGGTCTCCAGCTTGCAGTTGCTCATCAAACAACGCCTGGGCCTGCTGGACGAAGGGAGAATTTGCATCCAATTTACCTCGCCGAATCAGCCACTGCATTCCAAAAGAGTAGTTCTGCGCAATATCGGATGGCGTCGCATCCTTCGCAAACCTCGGGCTAATTACTATAGTGCTCTGCGCATCCCGAGCGGGAGTGAGGACGCTCGCAAGCTGGTCGCGTACCTCCTTGGGCAGCGAGGCTACCGCATCCGGGGTGTACTCGTTGCTCTTTGAATCGCCTCGAAAAACCAAGATCGCAAAGCCGGGGAGAGAAGTGGAATCAATCACCAGATTCTGCATTGCATTTCCGCGAGCAATTGATGAGGCAGCGGAATTCGAGGTCCACTCGATCATAGACGCGCTCACTGCCGGCGTTGCGAGGGCCCGCTCGTGATGCGCCTCGACATGTGCGGTCCAGTTTGAACCCTCTCCCTTTGGGCTACTATCTGAATAATCAAGAATGCTTATCTTCCGAATAGATTGCCGGGCGTGAGCGCCATTTTTCACTTGATACGTGTAATGGAAGCGCCCATCGCTGGTGGGGGCCACTGCGAATGTCACTTCCGCATCAACAAGCGAGTGGGTGCCAAAGCGAAGTATGGTCGGCTGTACAAACTGCCCATCGGCGGAATCAGGGGCATAATATACCACGTATTCGGCCGAAGGCGGATCGTAGAAGACATATCGCCCCTTGGGAAGCTGGGATGTATCCCCATCCCGCGGCCAGATTGGAACCGGGCTCAGCAGAACCATTTGAGCCGCGACGTGGGCCTGGGCCCATATGCCGGATGCGAGTGCAATCGCCAATGCAGTTTTGGAAAACATTTGTATGCTCCTCCTTCAGTTCGGCCAGCGGCAGTGAACGTGATTGCCTTCGGTGATGGTGTTCGCTGCCAAAGAATTCCCTTGATTGATGCAAGCTAGCCTAAAAGAGTTAAGGTTCACGGTATAGTTGGCAGGACAACTCCCGGCCACAGCGGCAACATCGGCGGCAGTCCCGTCATCGTGTGAAATATGGGGCGATTGCCAATTGTCCTTTAGGTCAAATTTCCCCCCAATCGGCAGGGCCATATCGTTAATGCAGACTTTCTGGCCTGGATTGTATTGGTTGATGTAGAAAGTTGCTGCGCTTTGCAGCCCCGTTGCCGCGTTCACCGTCATATAGTGGTTCCAAGTGTTATTGCCGTGATTCGTTGTGTTGCCGCCTGTTTGATAAAAAATGTTTGAGTTATCGATATAGACGAAGTTGAGGTAGCCGACGGCGTAGTCGTATGAGGTCCCCAAGCCGGTGTCAAGGTCTGCCACGAATAGATTCTCGATCTGTCCGACCCTAGTGGTCGCGAGCGTAATTGGCATCGCATAGTTCGGATAGTTGCCGGTATAGCCGGAAGCCGGGCTGATCGTTGAGACGAGAGGTGCCGGATTGTTGTGGTAGTGGCCGTTCGTGTTCGGGTAAGTGGTAGTTGACAGGCTGATGTTGCAGGGCACTACATACGTCTCGGTCTCATCCAAACAGACCGCGTACCCGATGTTGCCGCTGCCACTGCCGCTGCTGTTGCTGCTGTTGGGCGCAAATACGGCTTGTGGATTCAGGTCGCTAGAACTGTCAACGAAATTCAATCCGCAGTCTGTGCACGCCGTAGGCGGGTCCGGGACTGGGATTGGTTGCCAATTGACTACGTTTGGATCGATAACCGCATGAAATGTGGAACCGGCTACAGCATCAAATCCAGGTTCAAGACGGATGTAGCTGCCTGCGCTGAGTGTGACACTCGCAGGATTCTGCACCAACAAGCTGGCGCTGTTTGTAATGGAATTTGACGCTTGAAACACGAGGGAGCCGGAGTCTAGCGTTTCAGACGGCAGGACCAGATCTGCGGGTAGTTGTCCAAAGCAGCAAGAGCAGAAGCCCGCGAGGACAAGAAGCAACAGCACAGGCCGCGTGCTTCTAATCCACGAGAACGAAGAGGAGAGGGCATTTCGGGCGAGGGCAATCATTTTTCTCCGTTCCTCCCGGAGCTGGCGCCCCTGGCGGCTTGGATTTGTACCACTCTCTTCTCCAGCGCCCTGTTTTTCTCGTCGAGTTGAATCATCTGCAGCGTCAACTCCTCAATCTTTGCCAGGAGCTTGGTCTGCATGTCGCCCAAGCTGACGCCCTTGTCCTTGATTTCCGCCTCCGATGGAATATCTGGCAGATGGCGATTCGCTTTGATAAACGCCGCGACTTCGGCCAATGGCCTAACCCGATAATCCGGCTGGAACACGTAGTCCGCCCATCCGGTGTTCACGAGGACTTCTTTAGCTTGAATCGTGCCGTTGACGGATAACTTATATTGAGGATTCGTCGTGCCGATGCCAACGTTGCCACTGCTATCGAGGTGCATTACGCGATTCAGAGCAGAACCATCACTGGTGAAGAGATCCAAGGAAGACGCCGATGATCCCGCAATTCCGGATTGCATTGCAAGAATCTTCGCACTTGGACCTGGTCCATTCTGGAGAACGATCCCTGCTGATCCATCCCCTCCACCATACTGATTCGTTCCGATGAAGACATCCGCCTCTCCATGCGCGACATACGTAGTCAAGGTTCCCGACCATGCTGTGTTTTGAACGGTGCCGTCAGGGAAGGTGATCGAAGCTCCACTTCCACTCGTCAGCTTCAGATTGCCGTTTACCTCTAACTTCGCCCCTGGCGATGTCGTTCCGATACCAACATTACCGTATGGGATATCGAACTCTGCGTTTGGAATCAAGACAGAACTGCTCGCTCCGCCCGGATCCGATGCAGATGTCATCACGTTCGTCCATTTCGCATAATCAGTTAGAGTGACGGCGTAATGGCTAGCCCCCGACCAAGGCGGCATCCAAATATACAGATCGAATGATGATGCATTCACGCCCGGAACGTTTGCGACCCATTTAATATGTCCGGGAGGGATGTCTCCATTGAAGCCAACTGCATAGTAGCTTCCGTTGCCGGCAAATCCATTGGCATCACCGGCCCCCCCATTCGATGTCTTAAAAGTTATGATGTACGTAGAATCCTGGCTGTTCAAAGCATTGAAACCATTATGAATATAGGCTGTAACTCTGATTGTTGCGCCCCACTGCGGCGCTGAAAACGTTCCAACTTTTGTCCAAACCCAATTGCCGCCAATTTCCGGGAAAGAAAAATTTCTCCCATTGATGGCGCCTGCAACGTCAAGCATGGCTCCCGGGGATGTCGTGCCAATACCGACGTTGCCGGACGATGGAAAGGTGTTCGTTTGTGCTGCTGAAATCGCACTCAGAATGTCAATCGTTACCAGCAGGAAGAAAATGCGTAGCGAATGATGCTGTAAAGCCGCTCTACTCATGCAGAGATCTCCAGGGCAATAGAAAGTCTTGCAACAAATTGTTTGTGGATGGATTTTTAAAGTGACGAACCTGAGGAGACCTGGCGCGGGGTTACAGTCGACAACAAAGTTTTCTTCTCAGCTTTGCACTTCTATGGACTGTTACTTATTGTTTGCCTAAATTCTCACTCCCTAACTATTGGGTCAAGAATTAGTTCTGCTTGAAAGTAAGATAGGAGTTCCAATTTGGGAATTACTTGTTACCCGCGCTAATTTCTTTGAGATAGATGGCGGTGTAGTCGAGGTAGTTCTGGGCGTACATGAGGATCATTTTGCGATCTTCGTCGGTGAGGGTCTTTTTCACTTTGCCTGGAACACCGGCCACGAGGGAATTGGGCGGGATGACGGTGTTTTCGGGGATGACGGCTCCGGCGGCGATGATGGATCCTTCGCCGATGCGGGCGTTGTTGAGGATCACGGCTCCGATGCCGACGAGGATGGCGTCTTCGAGGACGCAGCCGTGGACGGTGGCGTTGTGGCCGATGGTGACCATCTCGCCGACGATGACCGGGTATTTGTAGCGCATGCCGTGGAGCACGGCGCAGTCCTGGACGTTGCTTTTGGCTCCGATGCGGATGGAGTTTACGTCACCCCTTACTACTGCGTTCATCCAGACGCTCGCCTGGTCACCGAGAATCACGTCACCGATGACCTGTGCGGAGCTATCGATATAGCAACTGGCAGGCACTACCGGTAAAACTCCTTGGTAACTCCGAATCATGCAGGTGATTCTACCCTGAGGTCTTTCGGCAGGTTAGGGCATTCGCCTTAAGCTGATCTTAAGCTGCTGAAGACAAGAGGCTTGCACATCTGACGGTTGAATCGGTTGTTTGGGTACCCGGTCCACAAGACTATACAGCCCAGAGTCCATACGTCTATTCCAGGCTCGAAATAGCTCTTGACTCGTGATTCTTCAATGATTTAAGGAATACGAACCACCGAGAGGTAGTATCCTGAGATGTACCCTTGTTGGGACTGTTTGGAGGTGTATTACCTTGGCAGAGGTTCGTGTACAGGAAGGCGAGCCCCTTGAAAATGCATTGCGCCGGTTTAAGCGCAAGGTGCAGACGGAAGACATCATCAAGGAGGTCAAGCGCCACTCCTTTTACCTGAAACCCGGCGAAAAGAAGCGTGTAAAAGAAGCGCTCGCTCGCAAGAGGAATCGCAAGAAGGTCCGCAAGGAGCAGGACTAAAAGCAGGCTCCATCGCATTGGGTCGCCTTCGCCTATCCCGAGAAACGGAGGCGGCCCCTCAGCCCCAGCTGAGGGTCTCCCGCCACAGCTGGCTAACATGTTCTACCAGTGGTCAGACGACTGGCCGCCTGCAAAGCTTGTAAGATTCCGCTTTTAGCGGACCCCGGGCCCAGCACGAGAAGCAGAAAGCTAACCCCATCCAGGTTGATGCTCGTGGGCTCCCTGTTCCATATCGGTCACGAGTTGTCAATCCTACTTTCCGCAATACGGGAGACGCGGCTATGCAATTCGTTGATCGGTTACTTACATGCCAGGACTGCGGTAATGAGTTCATCTTTACTGCCGGCGAACAACTCTTTTTCTTCGACAAACAATTCAAAAACGATCCCAAGCGGTGCAAGCCCTGTAAGAGCCGTCGCGCTGGCCTGACCGGCGCCGGTCCAGCTGCCGCCGGCATCTCACGCACCGAAACCCGCACGCATTGCTCAGAATGCGGGATCGAGACCACTGTTCCATTCAAGCCAACACAAGGGCGCCCTGTTCTGTGCCGACAGTGCTTCCAGAACAAACGCACTATCGTTCCCGGGCAGGTACCGGCTGTTGTACCACAGGCGGTGTCCGCGGCTCCGACAAGCGCCGAACTGCTGCCTCCACTGGCCCAGGCATCCTAGGGTGAGACTCGCAGCCTCCGCCGCCTCACAGTACGATTGAGGGGCGGAGGCTGTAATGTCTTTAGCTTCATCCGGACCGGATAGCCGGACTGCGGACCCCAGCGAGACAAGCTCGCCTGGGACTCCAGGGGTTTCCAACCTGGTTCGTGCACACACTCAAGTTGGCGACTTCGAAGTGAGTGTCTGCACAGACGGCACCTATCGGCTCGACGGCGGAGCCATGTTCGGTGTCGTTCCGAAGACGCTGTGGTCGAAGCGCGCTCCAGCCGATGAACTGAATCGCATCCTTCTAGGCCTGAACACCGTGGTCGTTCGCACGGGCAAGCACACGGTTGTCATCGAGACCGGGATTGGGAACAAGCAATCGCCGAAGATGCGCGAGATCCATCAGAACCAGGAGCTTTTGCCGCAATCGCTGGCTGCTGCCGGGGTTGATCCGGACAAGGTGGATGTGGTCATCAACACGCATCTCCACTTCGACCATTGCGGCTGGAACACGACGCTCCACCCTGACGGTTCCGTCACGCCGACCTTTCCTCATGCGCGCTACTTCGCTCATCGGGGCGAGGTCGAGCACGGACGACTGCAGCTCGAGCGCGATGCTGTCGCTTATCTGGCTCCGAATTACGAACCGCTGATCGAATCCGGTCAGATGACCCTGCTGTCGACCGATGGCATTCGCGCGAATCCGGAGATCGTGCCGGGAATCTCGGTAGAGTTATTTCCCGGGCACACGCGGCAACTGATGGCGGTGCATCTCGAGTCGAAGTCCCATGGTGGAGCGACGGAGCATGGCTGCTATATCTCGGACCTTATCCCAACGAGCGCACACCTTGATCCTACGTGGGTGATGGGGTACGACCTTGATCCGCTGGAATCGATTGCGCAGAGGAAACGTTTTTATCAGCGGGCGATTCCGGAGAATTGGCTGGTGCTGTTTACGCATGACCACCATACGCCGATGGCTCGCATTACGGTGAATGAGAAGGGCAAGCCTGTAATTGCCGGAGCGAAGATGCGATGAATCCGCAAGACATTAAAGCATGGATTGGGGTCATTCAAGGACTGCTCACAATGTCAGCAACGCTCGTTGGAGGTTTATGGGCGTGGAGTAAATTTGTGCTGGAACGCGGTTTGATGCCTCCTTCGCAAATGGAAATCTCCATGCGGAAGTTAGGGACCTCGATATCGGGAATTCTGGTGGAGTTTTCTGTCGATATCCGCAACAAAGGTTCGTCGGCACTCGTGGTAAGTGATCTCCGAATCCGGCTCCGTTATTTGAAACGCGATGACGAACTGAAGACGATTGACGATTCGTCGAAAAGGGCGTTTGGACGGGTAAATTTTCTTCATGCGCACGTGATTGAATCGAACCAAAGCGGCGGATCCAAGTCAGGCGAATTTGTGCTCATTCCGTACGATACGTTCGTTCAGCCTGACGTTGACCAAAGCTATACCTTTGCGACTGTTTTACCTGCAACCTCGGAATACGTTTGGGCTCGAGCCTCTTTTCACTATGAGTTGCGCGCCTCCAAGATGCAGAAACGAATTCTCAAACTCAGTCGTAAGTTAGGCATGCTTCAGTACAGCCTTGATCACGTCAGTGAGCCGCATACGGTCGAGAAATCGTTTAGTCTACGAGATGAGGCATCGCAACAGACTCAGCTGCAACCCTGTGATTCAGATTGAGTGAAGATGCCAGGTATATAACGACTCAAAATATCGCACATCGAGGTCTCAGCAATGTGCCGAAACATCAAACTGCTGTTTAATTTCGAACCTCCGGTGACTGAGACGGAAGTTCGAAACGCGTCGCTTCAGTTCGTCAGGAAGATCAGCGGCTTCAATAAGCCGTCGAAGGCGAATGAAGAGGCATTTCAGGTTGCGATTGATGAGATCGCAGCTGCGGCGATGAAGCTTCTCACTTCGCTTGAAACTCAGGCGCCGCCGAAGAATCGCGAGGAAGAAGCAGTGAAGGCGAAGGCTCGCAGCGCCAATCGTTTCCATCCGGAGACGGCGTAGGTCGCGGGCTAGACGATGCCTTTTTCGATCGCCTTGAGCAGCTCACACTGAGAGCCAAAGTACTCCGCAACTTCACTAACCGATTCGTTTGCATTGGTTCCTCCTTAGAACACAAGAGAAACCTTATGTTGTGTGCGGCTGGTGCCAACAGTGCAGGAAGTCACGATTCACGCAAAGCAACCGGTATTTATTCTGACCTGAAGGAAGCGACAGTAGACTCGGCAAACACCTTTCAGTAGAATCCGTTGCGTCAAACCCTGAAGTGTCAGGGGAGAGCTTTGCGCTGTGGTTTGTCCATGGTCGCAGATGTTTTTCTCCCTGTTTTATGGGCCCTCGTCACAACTGAGAAATCGGAAGACCCGGAAGATTCCGTAAAGACAAGGAGCTTTGTAATGAAGAAATTTCTACCTATCGTCCTGGCATTCAGCGGAGCCGTATTGTTCGGCCACAACCTGGCACACGCCCAGTCAGCCAGCACACCCACAGACTCCACGCAAGCGTCTCAGGCCTCCATCGATCAGGAGGTCGACCTGCTGCGAAAGGATGTCCGTTCCCAGAAGAAGCAGCTCATCGCAGCCAACCTTCCACTCACCGACTCCGAAGCGCAGGCCTTTTGGCCTGTTTACGATCAATACACCGCCGAACTGGCGAAGACGAATGACACAAAATATCAGCTCATCAAGGAGTACGCAGCGAGCTTAAAAGCGAACAACGTGACCGACGCACAAGCAGATGACTGGGCCAAGCGCCTCCTGAAGCTCGATCAGGATGTCGCCGCCCTGCGCATGAAATATCTGCCCAGCTTCCGCAAGGTGCTGCCGGCCAAGAAGACCGGCCTTTTTCTACAGGTGGAGCGCACCTCGCAGTTGCTGATCGACCTGCAGGTCGCCGCACAGATTCCGCTTATTCAGCCGTAGCAGCTCGTATCCGCGAACTCTCGCAAAACAGAAAAGCCCTGCACAGACGCAGGGCTTCTTCTCCCAAACCGGAAGAGCCGTGAAATACGCTGCGGGTCCTTGACGGAAGGTTTGCTCAGGAGGGCATGATTGGCGAGCACGGAAGCGCTAGACCGGCTTGGTCGCCGTCACAGAGTACTGCCCCCCAAACGGGACGCTCGAGAGATAGGGCTCCAATATTCGGAAGCCGGCGAGCACATGGGGAAAGAACACGTGGTAATCCACTTTTGGATCGTTCCATCCGCTCTCACGAAAACTCTCCACAAGTTGTTTCGCCCTGATCAGGTGAGCGTTCTCGTCAAACGGGCAAGCGTTTACGGTTCGCACGGTCAAGGGGTTCAATGGATTGTGTTCAAAGATGGCCAGCATGCCACCAGGACGTGTGATCCGGCGTAATTCACGCAACCAATAGAGATGCTCCTCATGCGGAATGTGATGAAACACGCACGCCGAAAATGACATGGCGATTACGCTGTCATCAACTGGAATGCGCCGGTCCTCAATTTGTAAGCCCCTTGCCATGCCTGGGAAGCGTGATTCTGCGATCTCGAGACTGCGCAATGAGACGTCGGCACTTGCCAGTCGAGCGGCTGGAAAATAGCGCCGAAAAAAAGGAGTCGAATTGCCGATGCCAGAGCCGAAATCCAGAATGCTGTCGGGCTGAAGGTTCCGTTCCTGTGCTAGCCGTCCAAGTACCTTGATCTTGTACTCGTGGAAGAACTCTGGCTTCTCCCCTGATACAGCAATATTCTTCTCGTGTATCTGGTCGTATTCATCGGCAAAGCGGTCGAACTCAGCGGCGTCCATAGTACATTCCTCTCGGTAATAATTGCAGATCGCGGCGGATGCATTGCAACGCCTCACTCAATGTACATTCTCCGTCACACCATCCGGTGTTGCTGAGTTGCCATAAGCGTCAATACTGGATTCGACGATCGTCAAAGGGCCTTTCTTCATCTGCTATATACATGCGTCCCAAATACTCGCCAATAATTCCCGAGTAGCATCGCATTGACGCTGATAGAGCCGAGTATGAGGACCGCTAATGTCGCAAAACCTGCAGGCCACGCCGCATGAGTTAGAAATTTTACCGTATAAATAGAAAATCACGCCAAAGAATGTAACCATAGAGACGAAAAAACCGAAGTACGTCGAGATGCGGAGAGGGACGGTCGAGTGATTGAGGATGCCATCGACGGCGAGAGAGACCAGCTTTGAAAAAGGAAACTTGCTCTCACCGCTGACCCGCGGGTTGCGTTCATACTCCACTCCTACCTGTTTGAAACCAAGTGACGCGATGGTGCCTCTAAGATACGGCTGGGCATCATTGAGGTCGGCGAGCAGTTCGATGACGCGACGTGAGATGAGGCGAAAATCTCCAGCATCCACCGGGATTCTATGTTCGCTAAGTCTGTCGATCAATCGATAAAAGACGGAGCGGGCGGTATTGAGCAACCAGCTTTCTTTGCGTGCTGAGCGAACGCCATACACAATTTCTGCGCCGTCGCGCCAACGCTCAAGAAAAACTGGAATAAGCTCAGGTGGATCCTGCAAATCGCAATCCAACTGTATGGCTACGTCCCCCCGCGCCTGGATGTAGCCGGTCAAAATAGAGCGTTGAAAGCCGAAGTTGCGAGAGAAGCGGAAGATGCGGACGCGCGGGTCGTTCAGCGCCAGTTGACGCAGAAGTTCAAAGGTTCGGTCCGTCGAGTGATTGTCGGTAAAGACAAACTCGAACTCGTAGGCTTCCTCAATTTGTGTCGCGACTTTCGTCACTGCGGAATAGAGTGCTGAAATCGTTAGCTCCTCGTTGTAGACAGGGACAACGAGCGAAACGAGCGGTCGCCTGCTGGCGAGTTCGGTCATGCGAGTTTGATCTCCTGGTGGCAGAAGTATACTGCGTCCTCCGCGAAGGACTGTCTTTCAGAAAAATATTGTCAACGATTCGTCTCGAGTAAATCGTTCGACTTCGCGAGTTGTGTATCTTTCAATGCAGTCCAGGTGCTTGCTAATCCGTCATCAAGAGAGATGCTTGGTCTCCAATCCGAACGCAGCGTACGTCTCTTCCACGAGCGGTTCGTAGGCGAATATCTCCCCCGTCTTATAGGGAATGGCACCGTACCGGACTAGGCCGGAAGTGCCGGTAATGGCCTCGATACGCGAGAGGCAGTCTTTGACGGTGACCACCTCTCCGGATCCAAGGTTCCAGGAGCGGCCATCGATCCCGCTTACGGTAAGAGCAGAGACTATTCCGCGCGCCACGTCATCGACATGAATGAAATCGCGGGTCTGCATGCCGGGAGTCACAGCAATCTCTTTGCCTGCGAGGAGAGAGTGCATAACCTGAGGGATCAACATGCGCGGAGCCTGACAAGGACCATAAATGACTGATGGGCGAAGCACAACGACTGGGAGTTGAAAGGCGTTTGAAAACATCTTCGCGTAACAGGTGACGGCTGCTTTACTGGCGCCATAGGGTGAGGGAGGATTGGCGTTGCTGTGGTCATCGAAGCGTCCTGTCACTAAACCGAACTCTTCCCCGGATCCCATGAGGATCAGGCGCTTCAACTTCATCTCCATGCATGTCATCAAAAGGGCAATTGACGGCAGCAGATTTGTCTGCACGGTTTGCTCAAGCGCCGCCTGATCGCGTGCTGTGGTGATTGTTGCATGGAGGTGAATGACATAATCAGGGTGAACGGACTGCACGGCCGGTGCAAGCTCGGTTGGATCATCGAACCATACCGTTTCAACGTCGCAATTTGCGGTGTGACGCGAGACAGGTCGATGTTGGTCGTTGACCGCAATCACCTCTGCATTCGCCTCCTTGAGCTGGCGCACGACGTGACCTCCGAGAAATCCAGTCGTGCCGGTTACCGCAACTCGCTGCGAGCGAAGGTCGGGCAGCAATTTATGTCTGTTTTTCCCGGTCACTGTGGTGTCACTCCCCCGTCGAAACATAAGCTCTGCGGCTTTCAAGTGAATCGTACTAGTCTTCGTCACTATACCGCAGGCGCGGAATCGCCGAAATATGCGCTCCGCATAGGCGAGCGTGCCACGATAACCAGCAATGCAAGCAGCAGCAAAAGTTTGGCATCTCCTGCATAGATACGCAAGAACGTGAGCGGAGCGAAGAGCAGGCCATAAATGATGGCGAGAATGAGCATGCGGTTGTAAGGAAAAATCGCCCTTCGGGCAGCCACTTCTCGCGTCAAGAATACAAGCAGAGCTCCGAAGGGAACATAGAGGTGGAGCAGTGTATAGTCTCCGGAGACTGGAGGACAAAGGGTGGCAAGAACGGCCAGAGCGGTCAGCTGATTGATCATTGGCTTTCGGTAAAAGCCAGCGATCACAAGGCCAATCATGGTGATAACGACGAATGGATAGATGTGCGCCAACCGATGCGCCACGTGCCATCCTCCAGGCTCGTTCATCAGCCGGGGCACCTCTGACACAGCCTCACGAGGATGAATGCCGCCCATTTTCACCGAAAGGGCGGCTGACTTCATTCCGTCGAGTAGGGAGTGCCCGAATCGAGCTTCACCGACCGGCATGAGGTTCATCGCATAATGATCCGTGTAATAAGACAGGCCGGGCTTGAGATCCTGATAGGTCCTCCAGGGATTTGGCCCGATCACGAATGTTGCTGCACTCACTGTTAAACCTGCGGTAAACAATGCAATGAACGTATCCTTGTACCTGCGTTGACGCAGCAGAAGCAGTAAAAACACAAGGGAAAAGGGCTTGATGGATGAGGCGAGACCGAGGAGTATCGCAGCGGTACGGTACCTTGCCCTCAGAAGAAAACACAGTCCCGCTCCGGACAATGCCCAAACCACAGCTTCAATATTTCCGCGGTCGGCTGTAAACCACAACGGGTAACCCAAAAAGACTGTTGTTGCGATTGCGACGGCGAGTGAGAACCGGACAACTGTACTGCGGCCGCCGGCTCCCAGCCAGACCACAAAGCCAAAGCCCAAGCTGCACAAAGCAAGAAAGACCAGGTATGGCAGAACGTGATGGCGGGGAATCGTGTGGAGCAGTCCTTTGAAGACGAAGGCTCCGGGAGGAGGGTAGTTGAATATGGGAAGCCCGCGGCCCAGAGCGACTGATCCATGGTACAGATGCTCAGTCTTTTTGATGTAGAACGTCAGATCGCTAAATTGATAGTCCTTCGAAAAAATCGGGCGAACGTCGAAATTGGGGTGATACCAATAGACGGACCAACTCAGCAGGGTCACCGCCACGACTAAAAATACATACAGTCCAAGCGTCCGATTCACCTGTGATGCAACATTGCCTAACCCCTGCTCTCTTTCAACTTCCACTTCCGGCTCGCCTGCTTGATCCCATAGTGATTTTGCGGGTGTCTCCATCAGCTCCATCCATGCCCCTGAATTGCAAATTCCAGTGCAGTCGTTTAATTGAGCTTACGTGATTTCCGAAGGAATGAAGCAAAGGACTTTGACCCGATCGCGGATTTCAATGATTTTCACAAAAACAGAAAAGCCCTGCACGAAACAGGGCTTTTTCTCCAAACCGGAGAAAAACTTAAGCCACGGGTTCGATGGAAACGAACCGACCGAGGGAGCCGCGATTCTGGAAGCGGACCACGCCGTCGACCTTGGCGAAGAGGGTGTCGTCCTTGCCGCGGCCGACATTGGTGCCGGGCTTCAGCGGGGTTCCCCGCTGACGGACAATAATCGAGCCGCCGGTGACCGTCTGGCCGCCGAACCGCTTCACGCCGAGCCGCTGTGCGTTTGAGTCGCGGCCGTTTTTCGATGAACCTAAACCTTTTTTATGTGCCATTTCGATTGCCTCTTTCGCGCCGCTCTCGGCAGGCGCATTCAAAATCCAGCTTCCAGGTCTTAGCTAAAGGGTAACGCTGCTTTAACCGACCAGAATGTCGTTGATCTTCACCTGCAGGAAGTCCTGGCGGTGGCCCTGGAGCTTCTTGTACTGCTTCTTGCGCTTGAGCTTGAAGACAAGAATCTTGTCGCCTCGGCCCTCGCCCACAACGGTGGCGGTGACCTTCGCGCCATTCAGGTCGCTCACGAACTTACCCTCTTCCTTGCTCACGGCGATCACGTCGTTGAACTCGACGTTGCCATCCTTGTGCTCGGTGGACTCAATCTTCAACGTATCACCAGGGGCGACCCGGTACTGCTTGCCACCGGTGCGGATAACTGCATACATAGCGAAACCTCTAAGCGCCGCGCGCAGAGCGCCAAACGCCTTCTTCATGAATTGTGTTGCAAGGGGCGCATACAGAACCACTGCATCCAACCGGTCCGCCCAATGCCTAACCTTCACAGGCCCAGGTGCCGACCAGTCCTGCAGCCAGAGGGTAAAGACACACCGGCTACAGCGCCAAACTTAAAAAGTGTACCCTTTTTGGGCTGGTGGGTCAATGACTGCTACGGGAGGCGCACCTCTTCGGCCGCAATGCGTCGTGAAATTGAGATAAAGCGCACGCAATGAGAGAGTTCGGTGCCTTGGTTCCTACGGTTCCTGAGATCGCTCAAAATGGCATCTGGTGGTGTTTCGGACTCACCGTGTAACCGACAGCAGACGCAGGTCTTTCCCACGAAACCGGGTTCCAAGCACAATCCCTCCTCGCGATTGGTACGCTGCGACTGTTATTTCTAACAGGCTCTTCCTCGCCTACGGCGAAACATAATGAAGCTGGGAACTCCGCACAGCTATTTCCAGTTCCTTTTATCTGGGGAGGCCGATGAAAGGGATGTCCGTACCGGCTTCACCTGTGCTGCTGCTGGTTCTTTGCTTCAGCCTATCGGTTTGCAGTGTCGCTCAATCTGCGCCAGCTCCGATGTCTTCCCAGTCATCACAATCTCTCGGTGAAGAGCTACGTCATCCCGAGGGCAAAGAGATCCACATCTTCTATGTTCACGGGATTGGGTCGCTTGGTCCGAAGGACCGCGACTCGCTCGCTCTCAGGAAGGCTCTTTGCGACTATCTGAAAGACTGTACCACTCCAGAAGGCACGCCGATGGGTGAGTGGGATTATGCAGATCGGGATGAGTTCCAGATGGATGCTCCGGTTCCGGCACTGGAGTACATGGATGAGCCGGTTTGGAAGAATCAGGAAGAATGGCATGCGGCAGCACCTTACGCGGTCCACTTTCAGCTTGCTCGCTCCAAAGGTCCATCCCTGTACGTGGACGAGATCAATTGGTGGCCGCTGACTTTTTCGCTCAAATGCCGCCAGATCATCGCAGGCGATGCCTCCTTCGTCGCTCCGAGCAAGGCAAAAATCGATACCTGCTCAACGCGTGAACCGAATCCTGGTGTTGCCCAGCGATTCAAGTCTTACGACTGGATCTCCAGTGACGAAGCGAATCGCCTTCGTCAACTGCCTTCGCGAGCTGCACGGACCAACCGGCAGTTAAAAAGCGACTTGATGGACTGGGCTTTCTCCGACGCGGTGATGGCACTTGGACCGCTTCGAACCCATGTTCTCGATGGGATCCGCCAGCTGATTCTGAAATCGCTTGCCGACTCCCCCGGTGCGCCCCAGGCCGATCCGGGCCAGCCGCGAGCCAATCAGGAGTTCATCATTGTCTCTCATAGCCTGGGAAGTTATCTGATCTTCTCCAGCCTCGATATGAATCAGATAACGGGGAAGACAGCTACTGTGGAACAAACCCGAACCGACCTTCAGGAGATATTAAAGCGCACGTCGCTGGTGGTCTTCTTTGCGAATCAACTGCGATTGCTGGAACTGGTAGGTCTGGACGGGCCTTCGGAAAGAAACATTGCGACACATCTGCAGGATTGGGGCAAGGTTCGGTGTGAATATCTCAAGTCCCTCCCCGGTGCTCCGCGGGAATGCAAGCCTCCACGAATCATTGCATTAAATGATCCGAGCGACCTGCTTACGTGGACGGTTCCTGCACTGGGAGATATTCATGTTGAAAACTACATCGTCAGAAACTCGACTCACTGGTTCTGGTTGTTTGAAAACCCGACGTCGGCTCATAGCAACTATGCGACAGATAAGCGCGCCATCAAGGAGATGCTCACCTCGGATACGAAAAAATGAATCGAGTAGATGCGCCCGCGCAACCTCTCAGAACACGACCTTGACGAGACGCATGATGAGTTCTTCGGCAGAGAAGACTGTGAGCAGGAGGGGGGCGAGAGGGGCCGCTGTCGCGATAGCCAAGCGGGAAATATCCTGCAGTCCAAACGGAATGGAGCGCATATCGCGCACAATGTCGTAACTGTTATTAAGATCAGCGAGCGATTGAATGTCGCCCGATCCCAGGACATCATCGTCAGCCGGAGTACCGAGAACCCATTTCTTTTCAAATTTATCGACGTAGCCCTGTGCGACCTGGCCATAATCGGCCAGTCCTTTTCTTTTCGCCGCTGCCATTTTGGGAGTAAACATCAAGAGTGGCCCCAGAATGGCCAAAACGAAAAAGACGACAAAGGCCCCCATCTGCATCTTGAACGACAGCAGGCTTTCGCCTCTATACAAGACCCGACTGGCCACAACGCCCGCCAGCATAGCGCCTTGAGCGAAGAGGATTGGGCCAAAGGAGTAGGCGCTCCTGCCGAGAAAGGCCAGACCGGCGCAGTGATCAGGATGGGTTGGAACGAGATGCAGATTGAGCTTAGACACGTGCCAGAGAAAGCGATACCAGATAAAGAGTCTCAGATACCAGCGCAGAAGTATGAATTGCATGATTGGGATGGCGACAAACACGTACCAGTAGCCGGCAGGGGTTAGGTGCCAGCGCCCTCCAGGTATCGCATACCAGGTTGTGGAGACGATCCCGACACGGCCGTTCCAAAGCCACAGGCCAAGCGAGTAGACAAGGATCAGCAGTGTCAGCTCGACAGGGACGGAATTTCGCAGCCGGACCGCCGACTCAATTGCTGCTTCATAACGCGGCAGGTCTTCTGTCCTGACAATTCGACGCTCAACGAAGCTGCGCACGACGGGACGTATCCGTAAATGGACGATCAACTCTGCAATGATAAGAACCGGAAGCGCAACCAGAAAACGTATCTGCACTTCAGCATCACGAAGAAACGCCAGACGGCCAATAGCACCGGCTCCTGAGCTGAGTTCGCACAGTATCAGCATTGGCAGCCATGCGATGAGCGTAATGATGCTCAGGCGCCGACGCAGATGCTCCAGGTGATCGCCGCTGAGATGCGCTTTCCGAAAGAGCTGGAAGATTGGGCCGCCCAACACCAGCGAGAAATCTTGTATTTCCCGCTCAAGGACCGATTCTTTCATCGTAGGCAGTGGCTGTTTCGCGTCTTCTTGTGTAGGGGCCACGGCGGCCTCCGGCGCTGGCGGTGTCGCCTTATGATCATCTGTCGATGAATCGGTTACGAACTGTCAGTTCTAACAGTGTGTAAGGCCAGGATGAGCAAAATTATTTACTTGCGAGCACGGTTCGATCGTTCAGTGGCTGAGTTGGCCGCGCGTCATTACGGTACAGTTTTGCGAACTGCCTGATCTCCTCAGCTGAAACAGTCACCGGATGTTTCAGCACAAACCACGTTACGTCTTCACTGCAGGGAGGCGTGGTGAGGGAGCCGGAGAAGGTGTAATAACGGCGATCCGCGGGCAGCAATGCGTCCACGTCGATCTTGACATTCTCCAGGAGTTCTTCCTTCTCTTTTTGATGCGGCACGTCCTTCCAGAGTTCGCGCACCAGTGGGTTGTCTTCGCCCTTCTTCAGAAGAACCGCAACCACGGCCAGCTTTCCTTCTTCGTCAGCGTGGACCAGATGGACTGCCATCTCGTAGCCCTTGCCGTCGATCTTCTCCTCGCTTGGATGGTGAAAATGAAACTGTTTGAGGACGTACTTCTTACCCCCTACGGTGATGAAGCTGCCGGGAGCGTAATTGATCATGATGGTATGGCCGTTATCGATAATGTCCAGTGCGGAGGGGTTGTAGTGAAACTCGATCGGCGGCAGATCGGAGATGCGTGAGTTTCGGATATCGATGGGGGATTGGTGATGCCCGTTTGTGCATGGAGCAAACTCGGGTGCGAGCTCACCCCAGTGGCTCGGCCCGTGAGCTGTGCTGTAGTCCCATGTGTGTTCCTGCGCTCCGCAGGCAGCCGTCAATACGAGAGCGCAGCCGAGGATTGCCGGCAGATGCCTCTCAGCGCCAACTACTCGATGTTCGATTCTTATGGGCATAGTCGCACCCGCCTGACAGGAACTCCTGGTCCATGCGTCGATCCAGCTATCACCTGTGAGTAGAGCAGCTCACAAGGGCCCAGTTGAACTGTAAGAGTTGGCAGTTGGTTCGGTGATGGGTTGCATCGAGATACCTTCAGGGAAACCCCGGGTTACGGCGATCACGGGAACGATCGCAACGATCTTCGTTCCCTCGCCGGGTTTCGAATGAATGGAGAGGGTTCCGTGCACGAGGTGGACGCGCTCCTGCATGCTGATTAGTCCCAGCCCCTGGCCCTTTGCCCCTTCCACTTCGAAGCCCTTGCCCTGATCCGTTACGGTAAGGTGGATGTCCTCGGGAGTTCCGTAAATCTCTACCGTGAACTGGTCGGTTCCGCTGTATTTCACTGCGTTGTGCAATGCTTCCTGCGCGATGCGGAAGAGACACAGGGAGGGATCTTTGGGCAGATGTTTCGGAACGTTCTTCTCTCTGAACGCAATGTTGATTTTGTGTTGTCTGGATAGCTCCTCGCAGAAGCCACGAACGGCGGCGACGATGCCGAGGTAATCCAGCGTGGAGGAATGAAGCTGGTGCGAGAGCGACTGCACATCGCTCGCGATCTCGACGCAATGCTTCTGGATTTCTCCCAGACTCATCGCTGCCGGCGACTCGTCCGTGTTGCTGTTCGCCTGGTCCAATTCCATGGAAAGCAGGGCCAGACGTTGACAGATATCGTCGTGTAGCTCCCTTGCAATGCGGCTGCGCTCTTTCTCCTGCGCCTCGATCAACTGGCCGCTGACTCGTTCCAGAGCCTCCTGTGCCAGCTTCTGATCGGTGGTGTCGACCACCGAGCCGATGAATCCGCCAAAGGATCCGTCTCCGTTCACACGTGGAGTGGCAACATCGAACATCCAGCGATAGACGCCATCGCTCCTGCGCATACGGTAGTCGTTTGTAAATGCTCCGTGCGTTCGAAGCGCATGAGTGAAGGTGCTCAATAGGTGATCCAGATCATCCGGATGAACATACTTGATCCATGTGTCGCCATACCCTGCACCTGGATCCATCCCGGCAAACTCATGCCGACGGTCGTTCAAGTAAACGATCCTGCCCTTCGTATCACACATCCAGATCAGCGAAGGCATGGTATCGGTCATCACACGGAAACGCTCTTCGCTTTCGCGAAGGACGGATTCTGCCTTCCGTTTTCTCGCTCGTTGCCACAACAGTGCGGCAATTAGAATTGCCTGAGCGATCACGACGATGATGATCGTGATAAGCAAATTTTTATGGCGCTCCCACACGGGTTGCTGCCGGTTCAGAAGCATACTCCCTGCTGGCAGCGCGGACTCGGGAATATTCCATTGTCGAAGCTGTTGCCAATTCACGCGAACCTGTAGATCTCTGTCCTCAACAACGGGAATGTTCTCGGGCTTCTCGCCAGCGAGTACCCGTGCCGCTATTTCTCCTGTCAGCCGCGCTTCTTTTGCGACGTCGCCATAGACTCCACCGATCGCTCCTTGCCGGACGGCAGTATCCCAGGCACCATAGGTTGGCAATCGCCTTGTGGTAACTGCAAAAACGTCCTGAGCATTAACTGCGGGATGATTGGAGTCCTGGGCGGCAAGCTGGTAGAGGGCAATGGAATGAGGAGGGAGCGAGGCAATCTGCTCAATCATCCTGGAGTCCGGATCTCCAACGATGTCGATCTCCCGCACGCGATTCTGATGACGGAGAAGTTCAGCGTGCGCGATGGACCACCAATATTCCTGTTCTCCTGAAATCAAGGCGATCGCCTTGGCATCAGGATGAAGGCGCAGGGCGAGATCGATCGTCTCCCGAATTGCGATAGGAATTGTCAGTCCAGTGACCCTTGGCCACATCTTCTGGCCTTGTAACCTGCTGGACGCGACATAGCTAAAGACGATCGGCACTTCAGGAAATATTTTGTCGCGGTATTCGACGGCGAATTGCAGCGCTTGATAGGCAAAGGGAATGATGAGATCGAACTTCTCCTCATACCCATGACGAAAGGTTTCAGCCACGCTGTCGCGGTATTCCTCGTCGCCTAGTCGCGCATAATCCAGATAGGCGATAAAGAAGTTAACCTGTCCGTGAATGTGAGCGCGAATCGCGGATTCCATCAAATCCAAAGATTCATGATCGCGAGTCTGACCGCTATACAGGACCAGGACGTTCTTTATGATTGGTTTTTCTGCAACGCTGGACGATGCGGGAATGCACAATACCGCACAGAGGATTGCGAATAATGCAATCCCAAGCCAGCCAGAAAACTTCGATGGTTGAGCGTTTTTATCGTTCATAGGCCTCACACGAAACAGGTGCACCAAAGATCGGTCGCAACTACCATCGGGCTGACCGCACTACTTATCGGCAAAGTCCGTTACACCCTGGTTCGTTGTCTTGGGCCTGGGATATTCCAGCCTGCCCCACAGGCTGGAGAAAAACGTTTACTGAATGCACGAATTATATGGCATTTGTATCGTGAGCCAATAACTTTTCTATCAGATGAAACTCTTTCAACAGAAAGCTTTGCCTGGATAAGTGCCTGATAGGAGATTATTTATAGGGAAAAGATGTCTTTAGGGTTATTCGGCTGAAACCGAGTGTGTATGGTTCAAGGATTCGCTGCCGTCCGGACTCTTCGCTGTTCCGAGGATTGGCAGCACGAACTCCAGCACTGGCTCGACGATGGTGTCGGTTTGCGGACGCTCGGGCGTATAAAACCACTGCTTCGCTGCGCCAAAGATCGCCCATGCGGCAATGTTTGCAATCAGTTGCGGCGTTACCGGAGGAGTCGTCCGGTTGTTCCTGATGCCATTCAGGAGTACGCCCGCAATGGCTCCGGCAACCGCGATTTCTTTGCGTAGCTCGATGGAATTCTGCTTCGAGCATTCGGGAGCCGAGCCGCTCTGGACCAGGTAATCGCAGGTAGCCAGAATGATTTCGCTAACAGCACCGGGACAGGTGCCGTCGTGGAGGTTCCGCTCAGCCAGCAGCTTGTGAAAATCGCCGCGGACCATGTTGTCGAGCAGATCGAACTTATCTGTGTAGTGGTCGTAAAAGGTGGCGCGATTGACCGTCGCCTCGTCGGTGATGTCCTGCACGGAGATCTCGTCAAAGTGATTTGTTTGCATGATCTTCCGCAAGGCTGCATGGAGCAGCTGGCGTGTACGGCGGATTCGGGGATCGCGAACTTCACAGTCTGAGATCGGCATAGCGTCTGAAGATTAGAGGCTACCAGAAGAAAAAAGAATCGCTCAGGCGACAAGTGTCGTCTTATCGTTTATACGACGAGCGTCGGATAAACATCTCACGTCGTATAAGGAGATTTATATGGCGACACTATTGCACATTGATTCCAGTCCACTGGAAAGTTCTATCAGCCGTGAATTGACCAAGGAATTTGTAAAGTCCTGGAAGACGAAGAACCCGAGCGGGACCGTCATCGACCGCAACCTCGCCACAAATGCGCCAAAGCCCATCGACCAGACCTGGATCGGCGCAGCGTTCACGCCCGAAGCCAGCCGCACCGAGGAGCAGAAGGCTGTGCTCGCGCCATCGGAAGTTCTGATCGCAGAGCTCAATCAGGCAGACGAGATTGTCATCGGGGTTGCGATGCACAACTTCAGCATCCCCTCGGTGCTCAAGCTGTGGATCGACCAGATTGTCCGCAGCGGCAAGACCTTCAGCTACGGAGCGAACGGCCCGCAGGGTCTGCTGCAGGGCAAGAAGGCGACCCTTCTGATTGCAAGCGGCGGAGTCTACAAGGCGGGAACGCCCGCAGGCGCGATGGACTTCGTCGAGCCTTACCTGCGCGCGGTGCTCGGCTTTGTCGGAATCACCGATGTGAACTTTGTAACCGCCGGTGGAGCCTCTCAGATCATGACGGGCGCGATCGACCGGGAAGCCTTTTTGAAACCGACCCTGGAGCAGGTAAGGGCGCTGGCTGCATAAGCCGCGCCTTCACTTCTTTGCGGAGAATCCACGATGAAGATTGCTACGACAATTTCGCGAATTCTGCTGGGCCTGATGTTTACGGTCTTCGGCCTGAATGGTTTTCTACATTTCCTCAAGATGGCTCCTCCCGCCGGACAGCTCGCTGGTCAATACATGGGTGCACTCTTCCTGTCGCACTACCTGTCAGCCGTCTTCTTCGTTGAACTGGCGGGCGGCGTGCTGCTGCTGGCGAACCGCTATGTTCCGCTTGCGCTTGTTCTGCTCGGACCAGTCATTGTGAACATTCTGCTCTTTCATTCAACGATGGCTCCCGAGGGGTTGCCCATGGCGCTGGTGGCGACGGTACTTTGGTTCGTTCTGTTCGCCGGTGTGCGCAAGGCCTTTGCTGGAATCTTCCAGGCAAAGGTGGTCGAAACGGCTTAAGTTATTGAAGCGGAGCCTGCCGATCGGGCAGCTCCGCTTTTGATGCCTGCAACGAGGGTTCTTGCTTACGCAGCAGACCAGTCGGCCTCTTTCGCAAGCGGGTTATAGTTCTGACGCGGCCAGCGCCTTGCCTGTGCGATGCAGATGCTGTGAAGGATCAGGCAGAGCGGCACGATGAATGTCGGTATAAGGCTGAGTGGCAACAGGGTCATGGGTTGCGTCGAGACTGGACTCGGGCCCAGCAGATCTCCTGGGCGGATGAAGGCCGCACCGGCTCCAAGGGAAACGGCCAGGACGAGATCAGTCACTCCAAGCAGTTGCCAGAGGATGAACCATGTGCGCCGAGCCGGGTTCGCGAGCCTGGCTGCGGCCAGGGCAGCCGTTGCTCCGATGGCCATGTCTCCCCAGCCGGCAGGGAGCGCGAAAACACCCGGCAGAATCTTATAGACATACAGCACCACGAAGGTAAAACCGGCCACGCGTAAGCCTTGAGCGCTGGTAAGGGCGCGAGAATCGAGCGAGAGCACGAACTCACGAAAGGACGCAGACCCGAAATACCAGATTGAGAAAACTGCGATGGGAATCAGCACCGCAAAGAGCAGCGGAAGCGGGGGCTGTTGGGGTTTGGTGACGTAAAGGTGGAACGCCGCCGCAATCAGTGAGAAGAGAAACCATGCGACGATGATCGACGCGGTGAGCGTGCTATAGTTCGTCCTTGTCATTGAGGGTCTCCTTATTGCAATGCTGCGTTAGTGACGATGTGGGCGAGAGCGCTGAGTTGCTTCCATTGCTCGTCCCCAAGTTGGTTTCGGAGTTCGCCCTGCGCGCTCTCCCAAAGAGGAAATGCGTGCTGGAAGATTGCGTTGCCTTTCGACGAGATTCCAATGTGCCACTTGCGCCGGTCAGATCCGCGACGTCTTTTGAGCCAGCCTTGACGGCTCATGATGGCGAGGGTGCGGGTTAGAGTGGTGCTGTCGAGTGCGAGAATGTGCCCGAGCTGTCCCTGCGCAATGTCGCCTGTGAGTGTGAGCGCCTGCAGGATGGCAAACTGCGTCGAGCGGAGACCGGTCGAGCGAAGCGCTTGTTCGTAGAACTGTGTAATAGCCCGGGAAGCTCGCCGAAGATTGGTGCACATGCAGGAGATGGCCGGAAGTGCGGTCTTGTTCATCTGGGACTTAGATGTATATGCATCTATTTCCCGATTCAGAATTTTTGCGTATCTTTTTCCGGTGGCCCTAAGTACAAGTGAACCGGCAATTTGACATGGCGAAGCGAGTCAAAAGAGGAGTACTATTCCGCGCATGCTTGGAGGAAGAACCTGGGAGAGCTGGATCGCGGAGTACTCGCTGAGCCATCAGCATCCGCTGAATCGGCTAACCCACACCTTTGGCATTCCGATGATCATCGTCTCGCTGGTGCTGTTTCTTGCTGCCATCGTATGGCATGGTTTGTTCTGGTACGCAATGGCGCTGTTTGTCGTTGGGTGGACGCTGCAGTTCATCGGCCATGCAATTGAAGGCAAGCCGCCGGAGTTCTTCAAGGACTGGCGCTTCCTCCTGGTCGGCTCGCGCTGGTGGGCTGCAAAGATGCGTGGCAAAGCGTAGGTTCCAGAGCGGGACGCCGCTTTACGGTAGGAGTGACCTTCTTAGAAGGGCTTAGGGCACAAAAAAGGCCTCGAGAGTTGCTATGGCTCTCCTGCGATGGCGATGTTGGCTTCGTTGGCGGCGGCGATGGTCGCATCGGGATCGAAGAGCAGTGTGCGGCCGGCTTCGATCGAGAGGCAGGTGGCCCCGGCGGCGCGCATTGCCTCAATCGTGCGCACGCCGATCACCGGCACATCGAAGCGCATGTCCTGATTCGGCTTTGCGACTTTGACGACGGTGAGGTGACGGCGAAGTGTCGTTTCGCCATGTTCGAGCGTCCGGAATAATGCTCCCGCGCGTTCGATGGTCGCGTCGGTGCCTTCCATGGCTTCGACAGCGACGCATGCCTGTGCTGCGATGACGACGGTCTGGCCGAGGTCGTAACCGGCGATGGCTCGGGCTACGGTGCGGCCATAGGCGATGTCCTTCTGCTCTTCTTCGTCGGGAGCGCGTTTTGTGAGGACACCCGGCTTTGCGAGCAACGGCTCAAGATATTGCGTGGAACTGATGAGCTCGATGCCTTCGTCGGCGAGCACCTTCGCGACAGCTCCCAGGAGCATGTCCGTGTTGCGCGTGCGCAGGTTCATCAACAGCTTTGCGATCCGCCAGTCCGGACGAATCGAAGAGAAGATTTGTTTGTGCTTTACCTGCCCGGCCATTACGGCGCGGGTGACGCCTTCGCTCTGGAAGGTTTCGATAAGCTTCGAAAGCTCGCCGAGCGAGAGCCAGTACACGTGAATGTTCGAGTCAGTTGCGGCGCGGGCGTCGATCTCGGGGTCGGTTTCTTCCTTGATGGCTGCGACCACAACGGTGAGTCCGTGCGCGCGTGCTGCTTCAAGGAGGAGGAATGGGAAGCGGCCATTGCCGGCGATCAGGCCGAGTTTCCCCGGGGTGCTCATCTTTACTTGATTACTCCGCGTTCGCTCTTTGCGATGAAATCGGCGAGATATGCAACCTTTTCGCCGAACTCACCTGATGCAATCTTCTCGCGGATCGCGGCCAGTGCCTCGCTCGTGTTCAGCTTAGAGGCCTGCAGCAGGCGGTAAGCCGCGCGAAGCTGTTTGATTTCCTCGGCAGTAAAACCTTTGCGTTCGAGGCCGACTTTGTTGACGCCATAGGCGTGGTTGTTACGCTCGATACTGGTGAGCGAGTACGGCAGAACGTCCTGGGTGATCGTCGTGCCTCCGCCGACGTAGGCGTATTTGCCGATGGTGCAGAACTGATGGACTGGATTCAGCGCACCTACGGTCGCATAGTCTTCCACCGTGACGTGGCCGGCGAGCGTGGCGGCGTTGGCGAGGATGACGCCGTCACCGATGATGGAGTCGTGACCGACGTGGGTGTAGGCCATGATGAGGCAGCCGGAGCCGATGCGAGTCGTGCCGCCGCCGCCTGAAGTGCCACGTGAGATGGTGACGTACTCGCGAATGTCATTGCGGTCGCCGATGACCAAAGCGGTCGGTTCGCCTTTGTACTTCAGGTCCTGCGGAGCTATGCCGAGGCAGGCGAAGGAGAAGACGCGATTCCTGCTGCCCATCGTCAGGTGACCGTCGAGGACGACGTGCGAGATGAGCTCGCATTCCTCGCCGAGGACGACCCTGGGACCGATGGTGCAGTAAGGGCCGACGGTACAGCTTTCGGGAATCTGCGCTCCGGGAGCGACGATCGCGGTGGGGTGAATGCTCACTCGGGAACTGCCTCGGAGGGCGACTTCTTAACCCGTGGAACCACCGCGCACATGACAATTGCCTCGCACACAACCTTGCCTTCGACCGTTGCGATACCCTGCATCCGTACGGCGCTCGTGCGCCAGTTCAGCACCTTCACCTCAATGCGAACCTGGTCGCCGGGAACGACGGGTTTGCGGAACTTCGCGCTGTCGATTCCGGTGAAGACCATCAATTTGTTGTCGCGGTCGGGAATTTCAGTCAGCAGCAGCGCTCCGCCTGCCTGCGCGATCGCCTCCACCATCAGCACACCGGGCATGATGGGGTAGTCCGGAAAGTGACCCTGGAACTGAGGCTCATTAAACGAGACATTCTTGATCGCAACGATCCGCTGCTTTCGCTCGATCTCGACCACGCGGTCGATCAGCAGGAAAGGATAACGGTGGGGAAGAATGGACATGATTTCCAGGATGTCCATCGTCCTGCTCGGTGTCTCTGCAGGTGCTTCCGGCGCGGCTGCGAGCGTTGTTGACGATTCACTCATAACAAAGGTGAGTATAAACCGCTCAGGTGTTAAAGATGGGTCGAATACAAGCGTTTTTACGCCGGATAGCCCGAGGTGCGCGGGTTGTGGAGCCTTTCAGGAGAGAGCTTTTTCAAATACGGCAGAGGTCTTGATTTGCCGGTAACCATCGCGCAAATAAAAGCGATGCGTCGCCTCGCGCGTGGAGCGCGAGGTTACCCGCACGAACGGAAGTCCCTTCTCGCGGCTCCATCGCTCCACTTCTTCGCACAGTCTTTTTCCTGCACCCAGTCCCCGCACGCCGTCGCGCACAACCAATCCGGTGATCAGTGAGAAGGGCGGGGACTGCAGATGATGTTCTACTGCCGCTTCGATCCATCCGACCACTTCGCCATTCAGGCAGGCGACAAAAATGGTTTGAGCGTCAGCATGACCAAGTACCCAGGCGATCCGCTCAGCGATATCCTTTCGTGTCGCCGGATAGCCTAGCTGTCCGCTCAACTCAGCAACGGAAGGGGCATCCCCGGTCTCCACTTGCCTTATTGTGAAGGCCTGAGAATTACTCGCGGTCGTTGCCATAGATGGGAATTCCCTGTTGCACTCGATAGGCGATGTTCACTGCCCGCGATGCGTAGTCTGACTGCGGATACTTTCCCTTTACTTCTTCGGCCAGAGCCTGGGCTCTCGCTGCGGCCGCATCCGCCTTCTTTTTGTCTTCCTGGACCATGTACATGGTCACGGCGACACCCTCGCGGTAGATCGCGTTGTACAGGGCTTCTGCAGCCTTCGGACTGTCGGGATACTCCTTCGCATACTTCTGATATAGCCCGGACTCCATCTCCGGGCACTTGGGAAGTCCCTGCCAATCGCCGCAGAGCTTGTTGTCAAGCATCTCGTAGGCGGCCATGCCGGCATACTTCGTTCCGGGATAGTTTTTGATGACCTTCTTCATGTCTCCGTCGAAGATTTGAGGGCGGAGATAAGCATCCTTTTCCTTGGCCGAGGGTAGCGAGCTGATGTCGCGCTTCTCGAGCTGCCAGCGAATGTCCGCTGAGCGCCACGCCGCCTCTGCCGCGAGCGGTGATTGGGGAAAGTATTCCCATACGCGCCGGTAGAGCAGATGCGCGGCATTCGCAGCATCTTTGCGTGCGTTCGGCTGCGATGCCTCGTCCTCGAGGTTGGCCGCCGCTCCGTAGATGATGACGTCGCCATTGGGGGTTGTCGGTCCCACAACACCTTTGTCGTGGATCCATCCGGATGCAGGAGTCACGTTTTCGTCATCGCCGAACTCGGGCTTCGTCTCTGCGTCGTCCTCAACGTCTGTATTTGCAAATACCTTCACCCATGGACCGCTTCGCTCGATGACGACGACCTCGTGGCCGGGTGTGACGAGCGAAACACGCTGGGAATCGTTATCCGAGGCGACATATACGACGGCCTCATGCAGCAAGGTGGCACGCGCTGCACGGTCGTAGCCAGCCTTATCCTTCGGCTTCTTCTGCGACCAGCCGCTGGCCGTGAAGGAAAGCATAACGACAGCGAGGGACACCGACTTTATCCAACGATTGCGCATTGTTCCGTTAGACGAACTGACACAGCTCGCGGGAGCCATGCTCATCCTACCCGCTCCATCGTCTCGCTTTCCAGTCTCTCCCGGAGAGCAGGGTCGAGGTTTCCTCCGCTGAGCACAACAGCCACTTTTTTCGCGGGAGGCAGCTCTTGCGCGTGGTAGAGCGCTGCGGCCAGGGTAACTGCGCCGCTCGGTTCCGGCACAAGCCTGGTGGCGGTCAGCATCACCCGCATGGCGGAAAGAATCTCGCCCTCGGCGACTCTGACGATTCCATCGACGTACTGGAGTACGTGCTCGAAGTTCAGGGCTCCAAGACTTTGGGTGCGGAGGCCATCGCCGATGGTTCGCGTCGTCTTTTCGGCCGGCCACTCGATCAGTTTCTTTGAGTAGAAGCTTTCGTGAGCATCTGCCGCCAGCTCCGGTTCACAACCCCAGACTTTGACATCGGGCTTGGCGAGCCCGGCTTCGGCTGCTAGTTTCACCGCGGTAGCAATGCCGCTCAACAGGCCGCCGCCGCTTACCGGAGAGAGCACGAGGTCGACATCGGGCAACTGCTCGACGATCTCCAGGCCGCAGGTTGCCTGTCCGGCAACGATCTCGCGTGCGTCATAAGGCGGAATCATGGCGTAGCCAAACTTCGCTACAAGTTCTTCTGCCTTTAGCCGTCTCTCGGAGGAGGCGGGCCCGACCTCGACGATCTCTGCACCAAGAGCGCGGGTTGCCGCCTTTTTTATTTCCGGAGCATTCGACGGCATGACGATCACGGCCTTCGCACCCAGGGTACGGGCTGCATAGGCTACGCCCTGTGCGTGATTGCCACTTGAATATGTGATAACCCCGCGCTTCAACGCCTCCGGCGCGAGCTGCGACACCATGTTGTAGGCACCGCGCAGCTTGAAGCTGCCGATAGGTTGTTCACTCTCGGCCTTGATGTAAATATCGAACTCCGGCTCGGCGATCTTCGCTATGCGAAGGCGTGCGCGTTCAACACGATAAAGCGGTGTCCGCACCGCGACTCCGGTGATCCGTTCTTTTGCGGCACGAATCTCATCCAGCGTTACAAAATCGGTCATCTCAATCTCTTTCTGCAGCCTGCATGACTTTGGCAAAGAAGTGCAGCAAGCGCCACTGATCCATTGGGCCGGGCTTCGCTCCGTCCATATCGAGGTGCGAGAGTACGGGGCTGATCAGCATTGCCTGTAGCGAAGTCCCAGGAGGCCCAAATCGTCCCTCGCATGTGCTCGCCTAGAATACCCGACCCAGGCCGAAAAACCACTTTCGATGGTCCGAGTCGCCGATGCTCAAGCCTCCGAATATCGGTCCGATCAGCGTCTTGATGATTACAAATCCGGAGATATCATTCGGCAGCGATGGCGTCTGTGCGTTTCCGCCATACATCTTGCCGATCTCATAGACGCCACCCGCATAGATTGCATCCCCAATCACAGGATTGAGCTTGATTAAGCGGTACAGATATCCCGTCTTTCCCAGGAAATAGTCCGTTCCCAGCAACTCACTCCGGGAATACGCGTTGAGCCTTAGAGGGCCGCCAAGCGTGAACCCGGCCAGACCCAGGTTGCTCGCGTTGAAACTTGTTCCACCCTGAAAAGTTCCGATCAGAATGCCACGCGACTTTATAGGAATGAAGTGGTCCAGCGTTCCCGCCAGTTGAGAGTATCCGCCTGAGGCATTCGGCCTCTGCGTAGAGTGGTTGAAGTACGTCGCTACAATACTGCCGCGTGTCGGGACCATATAGTCGTCCTGGCCGAGGTACTGAAACCTCGCACCCGTCACAAATGGAGTCAGGCTGAACGTACCCAGGGTTGGCGTTCCAATCGTGAGCTTGTCGCTGTACCACTGGTAGTCTTCGCCTATCCGGAATTCTGTTTTCGCATTGAACTGGTAGGCGAGGTCCACACCTAGTCCGTGCTGCTTAACCTCGTATTCCTCAAGCTGGGTACGTCCTTGATAGTAGGCACTAATCTGCTTTGTAAGATATCCATGAGGCGCAACATAGAAATGGGACCCGGTAACCAACGGCTTGTATAACTCTCCGCGAAGGACTGCCAGGGCACCGATTGCGCCATCCAGACGCACTTCCGATCCCGGACCCACCAGGTTGAAAAATGTCACCCGCGTCTGCAATCCAAGCTGAACGTTGTTTGCCTCGTCCGCCAGAATTGTTAGTCCAAAGTTCATAAACGGGGGAGCCCAGCTTTTCATCTGCGGACGCACCAGCAGCCGGGGTTTTCCGTCCTTCTCCTCAATGGTGTAGTTAATGGTGGAATACAGGCCCGTACCCTGCAGGTTTGCAATGGTGCGCTCGAGCGCGTCCGGATCGATCGGCTTATTCACATATTTCTTGAAATTTGTCCGCGACCTCCTGTTGGTCTGCTCCTGTCATCCCATAGATATCGATGAATTGCGGAACCGGTACGTCAGTTCTCCGCCGCGCTTGCCGCTGTCGCAGATACTCTGCCCAGTCCGCGTCGTTCAGCGAGTACTTCTCGAGTTCTGCCGATTGCTCAGCCGCCGCCTTCTCTCCGATTGGAATAATCTCTGAACTCAGCGAAAACCCCATCGTCTCGTACTTGCTCAGGTCTGACGAGACCACGATATTGGCCTTTTTAAGGCTCTCCACCTCATTCGCCGCGACCATGATCGCAACGTTCCTGCCGGCGATGCCGACAAGCGAGGTCAGGCTACCCGGAGCGGGAGCCCCTGAATTCAGATACGAGGCGATCACCACGTCTGCTCCCATCGCCCGGGCCTCATCCACGGGCAGATTGTCAATCGCGCCGCCGTCGGAGTAGATGTCGTTCCCATGCTGAACTGGTGCAAATACTCCCGGGATCGCCATCGTCGACCGGAGTGCCTGGGCCAGGGAGCCATCTTTAAACACATGTTTCTGGCCCGTCACAATGTTCGTTGCCACGCACCGGAAAGGAATCGGCAGATCGTCAAAGCTCTTCAGGTTGTAGTAAGGAAGCACCGTCCGGTCGAATAACAATCCCACTGCTGCCCCGGAGTTCAATCCGCTCGGCAGACTAAACCCATGCTTCAGTCCGAACTCGAGACGATTCGGAAACGCCAACCTGTCTTCTTTGCGACGATAGCTCAGCGCCTGAAACGGAACCTGTCCACTCAGCATTGAACTCCAGTCGATCTTTGCTACAAAGGTCTTGATCTCGTCCGGGCTGTAGCCCGACGCGTACAGTCCGCCGACCAGTCCTCCCATGCTTGTGCCCGAAACATAATCGACCGGAATATGATGTGCCTCGATCCATTCGATGACACCGATGTGAGCAAATCCGAGGGCGCCGCCGCCTTCCAGCGTTAGCCCAATCTTCGGCCTTGGTTTTGACGTTGTTTGTTGAGACTGTTGCGATTCCGTAGATGAAGTTGGCGGTTGTTGCGGAATAGCCGCCGTTCCCGCAATCCCCGCGGCCGAGCCAATCAGAGCGAGCGCAACTCGGCGGAATGCCAAAGTCAACATGAGGTCACCTTCTCTGCAGCATGTAACACACTCTCACCGCTGCGGTTTTGGCCCGTTGATTCTCTGTTTTGTTCGTTTCTTCTGTTAGACCTTCATCTTACCTCCCCTGTGACCCGCACCTGCACTGAGGGTATTTACAGCGGTACCTGTTCGGCTGCAAAAGAAAAGCGCCCCTCGCGGAGCGCGTTGCGAACAAGATCCCGCTTTTATATCTCAAGAATGACCGGCATAATCAACGGCCTGCGGCTTGTGCTCTTCTGGATATACCGCTTTAGATCAGTCCTGATCTTTTCCTTGATGACACCGTAGTCAGCCTTTTCCTCACCCGAAGATCCATCTAACGTCCGCTGCACTACGAGCCGAGCCTCGTTGATTAGGTCCGCTTCATCGATTGCAGTACCGCGCATCACAATCTCTGGAGCATTCTCCACCTTTCCAGTGCGCTTATTGATAGCGATAATTGGCAGCACAATTCCGTCTTCGCTCAGATGCCGGCGGTCGCGAATCACAATATCCTCGACCACATCGGCAGCTGTTCCGCCCGAATCGATGCAGACGCGGCCCACAGTCACTTTTCCGGTCTTTTCTGCAGAGCTGTTGTCTATTTCAAGAACATCTCCATCTTCCAGCAGAAGAGCCTTTTCGACCACACCCATTGAAGTTGCCAGTTCTGCATGCCGCTTCAGATGCCGATAATCTCCATGCACCGGGATGAAGAACTTTGGCCGCACGAGATTGATCATCAGCCGGAGTTCTTCCTGACTTCCATGGCCGCTGACGTGAATCAGGCCCGACGCGCCATCGTCGTAGATCACATTGGCATCTCGCCGCTCCAGGTGATCGATCATCCGATAGATTGATTTCTCATTCCCCGGAATCACGCGTGAACTCAGCAGAACCGTATCGCCTGCTTCAATGTGCGCATGTTTATGGTTATTCACCGCGGCGCGGCTCAGCGCGCTCATGGGTTCGCCCTGCGTGCCCGTGATCATCACGCAAACCTTGTGATCTGGAAACTCTTTGATTTGCCCCGGATTGATAATCAGTCCCGGAGCAGGCTCCAGATATCCAAGGTCCTGCGCGATCTCGGTTGAGTTATCGAGCGACCGTCCTACGATCGCAACCTTCCGTCCATGCTCCGCCGCCAGCTCCATCGCCAGGCGGATGCGATGAATCGAAGACGAGAAACAGCTAAAAAAGAGTTTTTTCTCTGCCTGGCCGAAGATCTCACCCAGCCGCGGCCGCACAGCCTTCTCGCTCGGTGTATATCCTCTCCGATCCACATTCGTCGAGTCCTGCAGCAGCGCCAGCACACCACGCTTGCCAAGCTCCGCAAAGGCATGCAGGTCGAACGCCTTTCCATCGGGAGGCGAAAGGTCTACCTTGAAGTCGCCTGTGTGCAGCACCAGTCCCACTGGCGTTTCGATAGCCAGAGCGACACAATCGACCAGCGAATGGGTCACGTGAATCGGGGTAATTCCAAACGGCCCCACCGTAAACCGCTCACCGGGAAAAATCTCAATCAGATCCGCATCATCAAGCAGCCCATGTTCTTCAAGCTTGCCCTCGACAAAAGCCAGCGTGAACTCCGTGCCATAGACCGGAACATTCAGCTCCGAAAGAATCCACGGCAGCCCACCAATGTGGTCTTCGTGCCCATGAGTCAACACGATCGCCCGCACCTTTTCCCGATTCTCCGTCAGGTAAGTGATATCGGGAACAACGATGTCCACACCCAGCAACTCTTCTTCAGGAAACATCAGGCCGGCATCGATGACGACGATATCGTCATGCCAGCGGAGGACCATGCAGTTCATCCCGAACTCGCCCAGGCCCCCCAGCGGAATAATCTTCAACTTATCTTGTGCCATGAAACTTCAATCTTAGCACTCGTCTCCCCGCCTGCTGTGTGATGCAATGCTGGTTTTGCCGGGTCAAATGCTGGCAAATTTCGCCCACGCAAGCCTGTCCATAGCGCCCGCTTTTCAGTATGCTGCTGCCATGCCAACCGACCGGGATTCCCCTCCGGCATCGACGGTGAACGAAGTGCTGCGAATCTTCCGGGTCCTCGACGTCGGCTGCGGATCAGGTGATTCCCTGCGTGAGGAGCTTGAGTCTCGCCGCAAAGAGTTCGGCGACTCAGTGCAATTTCAGATGGTTGGCGTCGATATTGACGAGGCAGTTCTCGAGCAGGGAAGAGCCACCTGTCCCGAGTTTCTTTTCGTACATGCCAAAGGCGAGCAGTTGCCATTCGCCGATCGGTCCTTCGACGTCATCATCTCCCGGGTAGCTCTGCCGTATATGGATATCCCTGCGGCACTACGCGAGATGCGGCGTGTGCTCAAACCCGGAGGAGAACTCAAAATCAAACTCCATCCATTGACTTTCACGATCAAAGAGCTTGCCAGCGAGATGAAGTCCGGCCCTCTCTGGAGACGAGCGCAGAGAATGGTCTATCGCGGGTACGTCATCTCAAATGGAATCGCTCTCCATGTCGGTGGCTTCAACTTCCATTTCCCGCTTGCGCGCCGCCGGTGTGAATCCTTTCAGACGAAAAGAGCGATTCAGCGAGCCCTGATTGCCGCCGGCTTTACTCGAATCGAGATACCGGCCTGGGAGATACGCACGCAATGGCCGCATGCCGGAAACTGCCGAGTCATTGCATACCGCGACGTCGAATGAAGAATTACTCCTTCACGATAACGCCCAATGCCTTCATTTTCCGGTAAAGATGGCTCCGCTCTAATCCCAATCCCTCTGCCGCCCGGCTTACGTTGCCGTGAACCTCATCCAGCTTCTTCAAAATGAAGTCTCGCTCATAGGCCTCACGGGCTTCGACCAGGGTCGAGAACTCCTCGGTCTTCATGTTGATCTTTCCTGATTCCGTCAGCTTCGGCCCACGGTACACCAGCATCGGCAGATGCTTCTTCTCAATCCGCTGCACCTTCGGGTTGAGGATAAGGACGCGTTCCACCAGGTTACGCAGCTCGCGCACATTACCCGGCCAGTGATATTTCTGCAAGGCATTGAGCGCTTCTTCGGTCATTTCCACACGCGGCCGGCCATACTGCGGTCCAAACTGGTCCAGAAATTCGTTTACTAACAGTGGAATATCTTCCTTCCGATCCCGCAGCGGCGGTACAAAGAATGGAATTACATTCAGCCGGTAAAACAGGTCTTCGCGAAAGTTGCCGCGTGCGATCTCCTCTTCCAGGTCTTTGTTCGTCGCCGCAATTACCCGCACATCCACATGGATTGGGTGCGACGCGCCCACTGGGAGAAAGCGCTGTTCATCGAGCGCCCGCAGCACTTTGGCCTGCGTCTTCAAGCTCATGTCGCCTACTTCGTCCAGAAAGAGCGTTCCACCATCCGCGCGCTCGAACGTTCCGCGCTTCTCGCTGGGAGCGCCTACAGCTCCCGCCGGAGCAGCCCCATGACGATAGCCGAATAATTCGCTCTCAATGTAGTCCTCAGGAATCGCCGCGCAATTCAATTCCACAAAGGGCCGCTCTTTTCGCAGGCTCGACGCATGGATTGCGCGCCCAATCAGCTCCTTGCCAGTGCCGCTTTCACCAAAGATCAGCACGCGGCCGTTGGTTGGAGCCATCAACTTAATCTGTTGCCGCAATGCCTTCATTGCGACGCTCTGCCCGGTCACCGTCGCCTTACCCGCAAGCTGCCGCATCAGTTCATGGTTGTCTTCGCGCATCTGGCGTGCATTCATAGCGTTTTTCAGCACGATCAGTGTCCGGTCCAGCGACAGCGGCTTTTCCAGGAAGTCGTACGCGCCCAGCTTGGTCGCCCGCACTGCGGCCTCGATCGTTCCATGGCCGCTGATAATTACGACCTCCGGAGCGTTCATGGTGTCCATTTCGCGAATCTCGCCCAGCATCTCCAGCCCGTCCTTGTCCGGCAGCCAGATATCGAGCAACACGACGTCGTAAGCGGCGTCCCGCACCAACTCAAGCGCCTCGGTTCCCGTTGCGCTTGTTGTGACGATGTAGCCCTCTTCGCGCAGAATATTCTCTAAGGATTCACGAATCTCCGCCTCGTCATCGACGATCAGCACGTGGTTCAAGCAGCAGTTCCTCCACCCATCTCCGCATTTACTTCGACGCCATTCTCCGTCTCGCCATCGGCCGTGCTCGCCGGACGCAACTCAAGGATGAACTTCGCCCCTGCCGGAACATTCTTCTCCGCGCGAATCGTTCCCTGGTGCTCTTGAATAATCTTTGCCGCAATCGCGAGGCCAAGTCCCGTTCCTCGCTGTTTGGTCGAGAAGTACGGCAGAAACAACCTCTCCCGCATCTCGTCCGTCAGGCCCGAGCCGGTATCGGCAATCGCGATCTCCACCATGCCGTTCTCGAGCAGCGAAGTCTCAACCCTCAGCTCACGCAACAAGCTGTTCTGCATTGCCTCTGCAGCGTTGTCGATCAGATTCCCGAGCGCGCGCTTCAGCGCCTCAGGATCAGCCATGACCAGGGGCAACCCGTGCGACAGCCTAAGCACAATGCGGATGTTCTGCAACCGTCCAGCGAACATTGCCAGCGAATTCTCGATGATCGTATTCAAATCCGCTGGTCGCGGCTGAGCTGTTGGAAACTCCGCCAGGGCAGAGAACTGATCCACGAGCGCGCGCATCGTCTCTACCGATGAGCTGATCACTTCACTGCACCGCCGAATCACTCCCGGCGACGGCGATTCGATTTCGCGAGCCTCCAGCGTCTCTCCCAGCCGGTTGATATGCCGCCGAATCTGTTCTGCACTCAGGCTGATCGGCGTCAGGGGATTCTTGATCTCGTGAGCCACTCGTCGCGCAACCTCTTTCCACGCGGACTGTTTCTGCGCGCGCAACAGCTCCGTCGCATTTTCCAGCACAACGACATAACCCCTGTGCTCCCGGCGAATCCGGTCATTGCCCACAGGAGACTCCAGCAGCGCCACTGTTGCCAGCAGATTCAGCGTCCCGCCGAAGCGATCGCTCCCTGGATTCGAAATCTCAATCTCGCTCGAAGCCGAGCCCATCCGATGGCTCCGGCCAATCAGCCGATCCAGCGCCTCCACAACTTCAGGTGGAAATGCTTCTTCCATCCGCGCCCCAAGAAATGACCGCTGTCCGCCTGGATCGATCATCTCTGTCAGCGCGCGGTTCGCCATCGTTATCTGCCGTTGCTGGTTCAGCGTGGCCACGCCATTGGGAATCGTCTCCAGCATCGTCTCGAGTTCACCGCGACGCGCCTCCAGCGCCGCATTCGCCGCGCTCAACTGAATCGTTGACTCCTCAACCGCCCGTCGGCTGCCTTCAAGGTCGGCGGCCATATGGTTGAAGCTGCGTACCAGTTCGCCCAGCTCCTCTGTCGCGCTCTCTTTGACGCGATGTCCGTAGTCACCGGACGAGATCGCTTCCATCGCGTCTGCCAGCGACTCTACCGGTTTCGTCACCTGCTTCGAGAGGTGCAGTGCCAGCCAACTCGACGCGAACAGCGCGAGGCTCGTCATCATGAGCAGCAGCAGCATGTAAAGATTCCGCAGCTGCCGCCGGCTGCGGAACAGCGTCCAGTAAGCGTCTGCCCCCTTCCGCAGATTCATCATCGTATCGGCCATGCCGTGCGGCATCGGCACGCCCACGACGACCGTCATGCCTTGCTTTGCAGTCGCCGTGCCTAATGCGTAGTCGGTGTCTCCTACGCTGAAAACAGGTGCGTCGGTCCGCTCCGCCGTAACAAAAACCGCCGCATCCGTTGAATCGCTCACAGGCGCTGCTTCCGGCTTCGGAGGGGCTGCCCCGTCTTCTCCCGCTCTCGTATCGGGAAACCATGTCTTCACCGCAGCCTTGGTTCCATTCCGCTGAGGCATCTGGAACGTAGCTACGGCCTGGCGGTTTCGATAAACAGCCGCAAAACCGCCCTGCAACGTCGTCTCGTGCTGCCGAAGGACGTCTTCGAATGTCTTCTGCTGCATCGTGCCGGCTAAATTCAACGTGTCGGGCAAAGCGGTCGCAATGGACTCTGCCTCAGCTCTCGCGTTCGCCGTCGTGTAGCGGGAAAGCTCAAACGCCATTCGATTGCTTGCGTCCCGCATCTCCGCTACCGGCTGCGAAAACCATCGGTCCACGGCACGATTCAGCAACAGATAGCTGAATGCAAACATAAACGCCAGTGGGACCAGGCTGACAAGCACCGCCCCCCAGAGCATCCTTGTCCGCAGGCGGGTCCCCATGACCCGGCTGCGCTGGTCTGCATACAGCTTCAGCACATTGCGGACCAGCATCACCAGTACGGTGACAAACAGCAGAAACGCTACGATCGAGAGGCCTGTGTACAAGAAAATCTCGCCCGTCGTCTCCGGATCTAAAAAGCGCTTATTGAATGCATTCAGCGCGGCAAGAGCGGCGAACAGCACCAGCAGACAGCTTCCCAGCGTGATGCTTAGTAACTTCCGCCGGTGGTCGTTCATAGCCCTCTCCGTTTCCTGCGGCGGCTAAACCAATTCCGCTACGCTCTTCCATTGCCGCTTCTGGGCCGCGGCGACGGCTTCATAGGTCAGAACGCCGTTATACGTATTTACGCCCTCCGCAATACCTCTGTCTTCCAGGATCGCCGCTTTAGCGCCCAGCTTCGCCAGTTTCAGCACATAAGCAAACGTCGCATTGGTCAGAGCCAGGGTTGAGGTATTCGGAACTGCAGCAGGCATATTCGTCACACAGTAATGCACAACACCATCCACCTCATAGGACGGATTGCTGTGCGTCGTCGGATGCGCCGTCTCGATGCAGCCTCCCTGGTCGATCGCAACGTCTACAATCACGGCGCCCTTCTTCATCTTGCTGACCATCGCCTTGGTTACGATCTTCGGAGCAGCCGCACCCGGAATTAACACTCCGCCAATTAGCAGATCAGCCTCCCGCGCTGCGCGCTCGATGTTGTAGCTGTTCGAGGCGAGCGTGAACACCCGGCCATTGAAGATGTCGTCCAGTTCGCGCAACCGGTTCAGATTCAGATCAACGAGCGTTACCTTGGCTCCCAGGCCCAACGCCATCTTCGCGGCGTTCGTTCCCACGATCCCACCGCCGATGATGCAAACATTTCCCGGAGGTACTCCTGGAACTCCGCCCAGCAGCAACCCGCGCCCGCCATGCTCCTTCGTCAGATACTCCGCTCCGATCTGAACGCTCAATCTGCCAGCTACTTCACTCATTGGGGTCAGCAGTGGCAGTGCGCCCATCCGGTCCCGCACCGTCTCATATGCGATGCCCGTAACCTTCTTTTGCAGCAGGGCATCCGTCAGCTCCGTCAGGGGAGCAAGATGAAGATACGTAAACAGCACCAGGCCTTCGCGGAAGTGCCGGTACTCCTGCTCTACCGGTTCTTTTACCTTCACGACCATCTCGGCGCGGCGCCACACCTCATCGGCCGAGTTCACGATCTCCGCTCCGGATGACTGATACTCATCATCCGGCATCGCGGATAGCGCTCCGGCGCTGTGCTCTACCAGAACCTGATGGCCGGCCTCTACAAGAGCCTTTACACCGGCGGGAGTGACTCCCACCCGGCTCTCATGGTCTTTTACTTCCTTCGGTACGCCAATCACCATTGCTCTTTTCGCTCCACGTTTGATTGTATCCACTTACGGCCGTTTCGCCGCCAAAGCCCCGGCTTCCGAGCCGGTACACAGTTAGTAGATTGGCTTTGTGACCAATCAGTGCTATTCCTCGTGGCTAAGGCTGGGCCGAGTCTTTAAGAGAAGCACCGAAGGACGCGGCGCAGCGCACACACTGGCCGTACAATAGCGGTATACCTCGATTCACCAGGAACCAACTCTCCGAATGTCTTCGAACAATTTCCAGACCCGTTATTCCCGCATCCATAACATGCGGTCCCTTTTCAGTCTTTTTTCGAGCGATTTAGCCATCGATCTCGGCACTGCCAACACCCTCGTTTATGCAGCGGGCAAGGGCATTATCGTCAATGAGCCCTCCATCATTGCTGTCAACAAAGTTACGAATGAAGTCGAGGCCGTAGGCAAAGAGGCCAAGGAGATGCTTGGCCGCACGCCGGGCAACATCGTCGCCATCAAGCCCATGAAGGACGGCGTCATCGCTGACTTCCGCCATACGGAGAAGATGCTTAACTACTTCATTCAAAAGGCGCATAACCGCAAGATGATGGTCCATCCCCGTATCGTCATCGGCGTGCCTTCTGAGATTACGCAGGTGGAAAAGCGCGCCGTCATGGACTCGGCCTATCGCGCGAAAGCCTCAGAAGTCCACCTTGTCGAACAGGCCATGGTCGCCGCCATCGGCGCGGGCCTTCCTATCACTGAAGCCGGCGGCAACATGGTCGTCGATATCGGCGGCGGCACCACGGATATCGCCGTCATCTCGCTCGCTGGCATCGTCTACTCCCGCTCCGTCCGCATGGCCGGCAATCAGATGGATGAGTCCGTCATCACGTACCTGAAGCGGAAGTACAACCTCCTCATCGGCGAGCGCACCGGCGAACAGATCAAGATGCAGCTTGGCTCGGCCTATCCGCTGGACAAACCGCTTTCGATGGAGGTCAAGGGCCGCAACCTCATCGAAGGTGTCCCCAAGACCATTACGATCGATGACTCCGAGATCCGCGAGGCCCTCTCCGAGTGCATCGCCACCATCATCAACGCCATTCGCGTGGCCCTCGAGCGCACCCCGCCCGAGCTCTCCGCCGACATCTCCGACCGTGGTATCGTCCTCACCGGCGGTGGCGCGTTGATCAAGAATCTCGACAAGCGCATCCGCGAAGAAACAGGCCTGCCGGTTTCCATTGCCGATGATCCGTTGGCCTCGGTCGTCCTCGGAACCGGCAAGATGCTCTCTGATTTCAAGCTCTTGCGCAAAATCTCCATCGACTGAATACCAGAACGAGCGGACCCGGAACGGGCTTCGCTCGTTTTACTTTTGAGCTTCCAGTTGTTCCATCTGGCGTAATTGCCGGTCGAAGGCTTCTTCTGCCTTTTTTGCGGCAGAGTCGCCGGTTTCATTGAGGTCATAGGCGATCTCAAGGACGCCAGGTACTTCGTGAGGAAGCGACCCCGTCAGCCTGGCAAGGTTCGCCCAGTCGATGCTTCCACTGCCCGGCCAGAGGTGTTCGTCGCGCGTGCCGTGGTTATCGTGGAGGTGAATCTCGGCGATACGCGGCCGCAGAAGTTCGAAGGCGTGGTCGAGGCCACTGTCGCTGATGTGCGCATGGCCGACGTCGAGGGTGACGCCGACGTTATCGAAGTGGCCAACGTGAAGGATCTCAAGGATGTGCTCGGGGATGGTGACGTCGTTCTGCAGATTTTCGATCAGGATCTTCACGCCGAGCGGGTGAGCAAAGGCCTTGAGATGCTCGATCGCGGTCAGGGAATTATCGATTGCGGGGGTGTTCCAGGGATCATCCTTGAGGCCAAGGTGAAGGGTGAGGGCAGAGATAGGAATCTGCTCGGCGGTTTCGAGTGCGCGCTTCACCTCGTCCATGGCCTCGATGCGCTGGGACTTGTCAGGTGAGATGAGCGAGAGCGTTGCGGGAACGTGACGCGACCAGCGCTCGGATTGTTCAGGAGTGAAAATGGGCTGGTGCATGGTGGCACGAAGTCCGGTATCGCGGAACCAGGTGGCGATCTCACGGACGGTTGGCCGGTCGGTGTAGTCGAAGTGATGGCGAGCGGCAAAGAGCTCGATGGTTCTGGCTCCACTGCGCTGGAGCGCGTCCAGTAAACCAGTGTGAAGTCGCTGGGAGAGAAAGACGTGAGTGGAGATTCCGGGCTGCATCCTGAGCAGGGTACAACAGTGCGGCATGTGGAGATTTTTTTGCGTAGAGAACAACTGGTATTAGGATGGGCGCGGAGTTCTGCGGGGGTTTTGCATGCGATTGATTTTGTTGACGGCAATATTGGCTGGAACGGCTTTTGGACAGTCGGGAGCTGTAAGTACAGCTGCTCCACAAGCTACAAACGCTCCGGTGCAGACCGATGCTCAGAAGATGGCGGCGATGCAGAAAAAGCTGGACGACTGGCCGCAGCTCGAGCGTTATCGCGCGGAGGATGCTTCGCTGCCTGCTCCCGAGGCTGGGGTGAAGCGGGTTGTGTTCTATGGCGACTCGATCACTGACGCCTGGGGCCGGCGGCCGGATACGGGCGAGTTCTTTCCGGGCAAGCCTTATGTGAACCGCGGCATCTCGGGGCAGACGACTCCCCAGATGCTGGTGCGGTTCCAGCAGGATGTGGTGCACCTGAAGCCTGCTTTGGTGATCATTCTTGCGGGCACGAATGACATTGCCGGAAACACAGGTCCTTCAACGCCGGAGATGATGGAGGACAACTTTGAGTCGATGATCGCGATTGCCCGGGCGAACAACATCAAGATAGTCATTTCGTCGATCTTGCCTGCCGATCATTATGCCTGGAAGGCGGGTGCGCAGCCCGCGGAGCAGATCCGGGCGATGAATGTGCGGCTGAAGGCCATGTGTGTGCGCGAAGGCCTGGTCTATCTCGACTACTACTCCGCGATGGTGAATGCGAATGGAGGGCTCGATCCGGAACTTGCCAGGGATGGCGTGCATCCAACTGCCAAGGGGTACGCGATTATGGATCCGTTGGCGGAGAAGGCGATTGCGGAAGCTCTGGCGAAGTGAGGGTTCGAGTTGATGAAAGTGATTCTGTTTGGGGCCACTGGAATGGTGGGTCAGGGTGTGTTGCGCGAGTGTCTGCTGGATGATGATGTCAGCGAGGTCCTTTCCATCGGCAGAAGCTGCTCCGGAGTCTCTGACGACAAGACAAAGGAGATTCTGCAGAAGGATCTCTACGATCTGAGTGGGATTGAAGGCCAGTTGAGTGGGTATGATGCGTGCTTCTTCTGTCTCGGGGTTTCGGCCGCGGGGATGAAGGAGGCGGATTACCGCCATGTGACCTACGATCTGACGATCGATATCGCGAAGACTCTGTTGCGATTGAATCCCGCGATGACGTTTCTCTACGTCTCAGGAGCGGGAACGAACGCAAAGAGCAGGCAGATGTGGGCTCGCGTAAAGGGCGAAACGGAGAATGCTCTGCTGGCGCTGGGGTTCAAGGGCGCTTATATGCTGCGTCCGGGATATATTCAGCCGATGCATGGAATCCGCTCGAAGACGGATTGGTATCAGAAGATGTATGACGTGTTCAGTCCGCTGTATCCGGTGATGGTGAAGCTGATGCGCAACTTCGTCATCTCGACGGAAGAACTGGGCAAGGCGATGCTGCGGATCGCGAAGCACGGCGCGCCGAAGCATGTTCTGGGAACGGCGGATTTGGTGCGGCTTGCTGAAGGCTCATAGATAGGACATTTTCTGCGATAGAAGGATGTCTGAATGTCGCTTGTGTCGAACGATGAAGTCTGGCCTGCCGATCTGGATGCATTGATTGCCGCTCCGCAATATCATCGTGTTCTTTTTGAGAACGACGCTGTTCGGGTCCTGGATACGCGAGTTCCGCCGGGAGAGACGGTGCCGCTTCATACACATCGGTGGCCGAGCGTTTTGTACATCCTGAGCTGGAGCGATTTCGTGCGTCGCGATAGTGAGGGCAATGTCGTGGTTGACAGCCGCACTCTCGCGAAGATGCGGCGAGAAGACGCAGTGTGGTCTGCGCCGCTTGCGCCGCACACGCTCGCCAATGTCGGCGAGACAGAGCTGCGTGTGATCAGTGTTGAGTTGAAGAGATAAGCAAATGCGTATCTCTCATCTGGCGAAGATTTCGGTGATGGTTGCGTTGCGGTAGTCGAAGATGCGGTTAACGCAGCGGTGGACGAAGAGCGTGTGCGCGATGGCTCCGATGGTGCCGAAGGGCAGGTCGTAGTCAACTCGATCGCGCATCTGCGTACCTCCGGGGACGTCGGTGAATTCGTGGCGATGATGCCAGCGCTTGTACGGGCCTGAGAGCTGGACGTCGGCGAAGGATGAGATGGGGTCGAAGGTTTCGATGAGCGTGCGCCAGCGGAAGCGGATTTCGTAGAGTCGCAACTCGTAATCGATGATGGTTCCGGCGACCATCACGATGGGTCGCGGCGTAAGGATGTGGAAGTTGAGAAATGCGGGTGTGATGCGCTCGAGGTTTTCAGCGTTGGAGAAGAAGGCAAAGACCTCTTTTCGCGGTCGCGGGATAAATAGAGATCGCTCCAGAACGTATGGCATTCTTCTTCGCGCAATTCCCTCCTGAGCCACTATTTCATAGAGAGCTTCAGTGGGCCTTCTTGTTGTGCGTGACAGCAAATCAGAGCGTGAGTTCTTTTGAAGAGATCGTAGCGAAGCGATCGATGACTCTAGTGAGACAGCAGGCCGAAGACCGCAACTCCGTTTTGCGTTCCGACGTAGACTTTGCCGTTGACGATGACGGGTGTAATGAATTTGTTTCCGTTTCCAAAGCTGTCGCGGCCGTTGGAGGCCTGGTTGCTGTTGTAAAACTCGTGCGCGAGGTTCGCGGGATCGTAAGCGTGCAGCACGCCGGGATTGTTAAGGCCGGATTCGAGCGCCCAAACGATGCCGTTTTGCGTGCCGTTTGCGGAGATGGACGGTGTGGGGCCGGGATGCGCGAATGTAATCGTTGTCTGGCTTGAGGGAGTTGTAGCCATCTGCGCGTTGGTGAAGGGGAACGCCTTGAGCGCGTCTCCGTCCGCGGCATAATAAAGCACGCCGTTGAAGAAGGCGGGAGTGGAATAGACCATTCCGGTCATAGCGTTCGGAAGCTCCTGGTAAATGTTGCTGTCGGCTGGATTATTCGCGGGGTTGAACTTGCCAAGATTGTCGCGGTTGGCGAGGTAGATGTGTTTGTCCTTCCCCGCCCCGACGATGAGATGGAACACTTTGCCGCCTGCGTCAGTGAGATCGGGCAGCAGAAGCTCGCCGCCGGAGCCGAGGTCGAGATCCTGGGCTGAATTCGAGGTGCCGTTGTAGCTCTCGAAGTAGTCAGCAACGGAGAGCTTGCCGTTGACGATGGCCAGCTTCAGCATGGAATTTCCGTAGTCTCCCTTTGAAGGAAAGGCGTTGGCATCCAGTGCGGTGTCGAAGGTACCGTTTGCGTCAAGCAGGTAGATGTTGCCTTGGCTGTCGGCCGCAAGGCCGTCTCCGCTCATCCAGACGGAGCCTTCATTGCCGTTGGGCGTAAGGTTGAGCACCTGGGTCTGCTGCAGGGTGGATTCGCTGTAGGCCATAACCCAGCCGGTGTAAAGGCCGATGTCGCAATGCGAGGTCCAGCCCATGTAGATGTTGCCGTTGAGCAGCAGCAGCCCGGCGCGCTCGGCGTATTGGGCAGGATCGAAGATGACGTTACCGTTCTGGCTGTTGGCTCCCGTGCCGGGATAGGTTGCTGTGATCTCAGTCGGGCTGCCGCTGATTTCGGCGCCGGTAGTGATGTCGAGGGCGTGCAGGCGCTGATGGTAGGCGCCGCCCGCGTCCTTGCTCATGCCTGCTACGAAGATCGTGCCGTTTGCGCCTTGTCCGCGGTCGATGACCGGGGTTGAGGTGATCCCGATCTCGGGAGTGATCTGCGAGCAGTTGCGGTTGTCGCTTGTAGTCTCGCCGGTTCCGAGAACGGAGGTCTTCCATATCTGAAAGCCGGTGTCGGCGTCGAAGGCGAAGACGCTGCCGTGTTCGGTGGCGACATAGAGCAGGTTACGGATCTGCCCCGCGATGAGGACATTGGCAAGGTAGAGCGGCTGGGCGTCGACCTTGCCATCGACGGAGTAGAAGCCGATCTTGCCGAACTGGGTTGAACTGACGTTGCTCTGCGTGAGGATGGTTTCTTTCGCGTTCAGGCCATCGCGGGAGTTGTTGTAGTGATAGGTGGTGACATCGGGCGCGTTGGTCACCGGTCCAGCCTGGACAGTCAGGTTCAGGGATGTAGTGCGCGTGAGGGAGAGGGCGGCTCCGGTCCACGTGACGGTGGATTGGGTGGTCGTTAGGGTTTGAGGAGCATTGAGTGTTACGGTCTGCGCGGTTCCCGGTGTGAGATTAAAGGTTGAGGGGCTTGCGGTGACTCCACCCACAAGTCCGCCGACCGAGACAGAGACGGTTCCAGTGAACGAATTGATTGGGTTGGCCATGACGCTCACCTGGGAGTTGGATCCTCCCGCGAGAGTGAGCGATGCTGGCGACACGCTGAGGCTGAAGTCGGGCGGTGGCGTGACGGTTGCGGAGACGGTTGTGCTGTGAGTCAGGTTGCCTGAAGTCCCGGTAAGTGTGAGCGTGGCCGTCACAGCGGCCGCCAGTGAGGCGGCAGTGAAGGTTATGTTCTGTGCTGCTCCGGGTGTGAGGATCAGGGCCGACGGTTGTGCCGTGACCCCTGCAGGAAGGCCTGCGATGGTAAGAGTGATTGTTCCGGTGAAGCTGTTCATGGAGGTCGCGGTGATCGAGAGTTGCTGCGATGGACCTCCGGGATTGAGCGTAATGGTCGATGGCGTGGTGGAGAGAGAGAAGTCGGCTTCAGGCGTGGACGTCGACTTGGGGCTGCTGCCGCCGCACGAGATGAGAAGAAGAAGGAGGAGAAGACGGCAAGACGCCGTGAATGTTCTCTGGCAGCGATACATATCGTACCTCGTGATGACTCAACAGGACCCCAGTTCACCGGACCTTTCGGTTTCTAGGATTGAAGATATACCTGCACTTCATCGAGTTGTCACGCCGATATGTGTTTCATGTTGTATTGATACAAAATTCTGAAGGAGGGATGTATGGCTCAAGGTGCTTCTGTCAGTCTGGTTCCACCGTTTACGCGAGAGAGCGCAATCGCGAAGGTGCGTCGTGCCGAGGATGCATGGAATACGCGCGATCCGGAGAAGGTTTCTCTGGCTTACACAGTAGACAGCTGCTGGCGAAATCGCTCGGAGTTCGTTCACGGGCGCGATGAGATTGTGGCGTTTCTGGCGCGGAAGTGGGCTCGCGAGTTGGAGTACCGCCTGATCAAGGAGCTGTGGGCGTTCGATGAAGCGCGGATAGCCGTCCGTTTTGCATATGAGTGTCACGACGCCAACGGCCAATGGTGGCGCAGCTACGGAAACGAAAATTGGGAGTTCGATGAGCAGGGGTTGATGAAGGTGCGGCATGCCAGCATCAACGACCTGGCGATCAAAGAGTCCGAGCGGCTGTATAGCTGGCCCCAGGGTCGCAGGCCCGATGATCATCCTGGCCTGAGCGACCTCGGGCTGTAACAGAGTTACGCACCATACACTTGGGCTCAATTTTGCCGAAAAGAAAAGCCCCGGATTTTGCCCGGGGCTTTTTAGTTCTCTTGTTCGGTTAGAAGTTGAGTTTCAGCGCGAACTGTCCGAAGCGCCGTTCGTCGTTCGATCCTGCCGGAGTACCATTCCCGACACCACCCCTGGCAGCCAGAATATCGGTGCCGCCTGCGACATCGTTATTTACAGCCAGGATGTACAGGTTGTGGTGGTTCAGCACATCAAACCCGTCACGGTGAATGGATATTCATATTGAAAACCGTAGACCCAATCGAAATCTCTATGCCATTTAGGACACAGCTCGAATAGTGCACTGCGATTGGTGCAAATCGGCGTCTATCAAGGCTTAAGACCTTCCCGTGGATGGAGGGAATGATCGCATTTGTCCTCAAAACCCTGCTACTAATCTCCAGAAAGGAACAAGCCATCCTAGGTCTTCACGGGATTCCATAGATTCCATCTGGGGTCCGTTCTTCGTCGGCGCCTCTAACACTTTTGTAATCAAGTCAAATGCACGTCGTCACATTTAACAATTTTTTGGCATGACGATTGCCTCTTACATTCGCACAACAATACGACGCCTTGACTCGCACGCCTGGCCGTTCATCACAGATGAAGTCATTAACAGGGGGAAGAGTATGAGCCGTACTTTTGGGTGTCTGTCACTGTTTCTGATCTTGTTGCTGATATCATTTCCCACCTCAGCGCAACAGCAAGGTTCAATCACCGGAGGTCTGAACGGTGAAATCACCGATTCGACCGGGGCTGTTCTACCTGAAGCAACCGTTACTCTGGCTGGTCCGCAGGGAACCAAAACTTTGACCACCGACAATCTCGGTCGCTTCAATGCCACAGGCCTAACGCCCGGCTACTATGACGTGACTGTCGAGAAACAAGGTTTCAGGAAGATGCAGTCTAAGCACAACGAAGTTGTGGTCAACTCCTCCTCGACGCTGAACCTGCAAATGGTGGCCGGTAGCGTCTCCGAGACTGTGGAAGTGACGACCGAGGCGGTGGCACTCGACACACAGGCCACCAACATCACCACGAACCTTACGGACACCTTCTACAACAGCGTGCCCATGCCACGTAACGTTTCAGCTATCTTTTACGCTGCCCCCGGCGTCGCCCAGGGACAGGTCGCTGGCGCTGCAAACCAGTCTGGTCCTGGAGCCAATAACCCCTCGATCGGCGGCGCGTCGCCCTTGGAAAATCTCTATGTCGTCGATGGCGTGACGATCACAGACCAGGCCTTCGGAAGCATTGGAACCTTTAACCGATACCATGGGTCTCTCGGAAGTGGCATCAATCTCGCGTTCATCAAAGAAGTTGACGTTAAGACCACCGCATTTGAGCCCCAATTCGGCAAAGCGACGGGCGGTATTGTACAGATCGTCACCAAGTCCGGTGGCAACCAGTATCACGGTGCAATCGCTGCGTACTTCCAGCCCGGCGTCTTCTTCGCCCCCGCTTACCAGTTCTATCAATTTGGTTACGTCAACGCGACTCCATACTCAACGCTCTCGAGACCACAGTACGATCTCGCATTGGAATTCGGCGGTTACGTTCCCGGACTCAAGGACAAGCTGTTCTTCTTCGGCGCCTTTGATCCTACCCTCACTCAGACTGTTGTTTTGGCCAATCCAAGCGCACCGACTGCCAGTGTGGCGTTGGGAGCTCTCGATTACAACACGACTTCTCTTAACTGGGCAGGCAAGCTGACGTACAAAATACGCAGCGCGACCACGTTTGAAGTCTCCAGCTTCGGCGATCCCTCCAAGCACAATACGCAACCCAACTCGCTCTCTTCGTACTTCCCGCTGTCGACCGGAAGTTCGTACCAGTACGGTTCTCGTGACTCCGTCGCCCGCATCACAACGGCGATTACGCCGACCTGGCTCGTTGACGCGGCTTACACATACAACTACAACCACTTCGACGAACAGCCCGCAGTTAACCAATATTCCATCTCCGATCAGTCCCTCGTTCCTTTTGGAGGCGCGATTACAGCAACGGGCCTGGGCGGATTTGAGCCATCGAAGAACAGCACCTACAGTATTGGTTTCAATACCTCCAAGCTCGTACAGTTCTTAGGTCAACACACATTCTCCATCGGATATATCTACGACCACACAAACTTCGAGGACAATCCTTCCCGCTCCGGGCCGCTCTACCCGATCCAGGATGTGAACTACCTTGGCCAGACACTCTCTAAGGTTTACCCGGGAAAGATTCCCGCATCGGCCATCGGAGCACTGACCAATGCCCAGTTTGTTCTCGCCGCAGCTAATTCCAGCAATCCGCTTGACCACACCTGCGCCATATGCCCCCTCTATCACGGAGCTTATGTCTACGTGTCCGCTAACCGCGGTTCTTATGGTGGGCTCCATGTTCTGGCGGAAGGGAGATATCACTCCGCCTATTTGAATGACACTTATCAGATGAACCGCTACGTCAACTTTAACCTCGGCGTTCGCTGGGAGCAGCAGCGAATGAGCTCCGTCAACCAGAACTATATGTACGGCGCTTCGTGGTCTCCTCGTATCGGCGTCACCATCGACCCCATGGGTGACCACAAGAGCAAGCTCTTTTTCAACTTTGCCCGCAACTACTGGGCCGCCCCGCTCGATGCAGCCATTCGAGAGCTTGGCAATGAACAGGACGACAACAGCTACAGGTTCGCTCCTGTCATCGCGCCTAACGGCAGCATACAAATTATTACTGACAGTGCCCACCTGTTGAACAACACACCGCAGCTCCGCACGTCTGGCGGAGTCGTCCAACTCTTTGGACGACCCAGCTATTCGTTCCCCGCTGAGAGCATCTTTTCAGGCACGAAGCAGGAGTATGGCGACGAGTACGTCATCGGGGTGGAGCGCGAGGTTAAGAGCGGCCTTGTGCTGAAGGCACGCTACACTGACCGCCGCTTTGGCCGCATCATCGAGGATGTCGGCTCGCAGTCTCCTGAGGGCTCTCTGGTTGACCTCAACTTCGTAGGCGGTATCACAAATCCTGGACCGGGTCTCGATATTTCAACAAACGAGCAGGAGATCACGTACACAGCCGCCCAATATGCGGCTGCCCAGGCTGCTTCTGCTGCACAGGGTGGCAAATACGTCGCGCCTGTCCCTGGCTGCACAGCAAATAATGACGCACAAACTCTCTTCACAAATGCCATCGGTACGCCTGTGGGCGGCGCCTGCATCACAAACTACCAGACAGCGGCCGGTGGAACGCCCGACGGTTTGCCGCTGCCTGACGGTATTCCCGATGGTTTCGTGAAGCCGGTTCGCCGCTACAACGCTATTGAGTTTGAGATGATCAAGCGCTTCAGCAACCACTGGTTGGCCAGCATTAACTATCGCTGGGGAAACCTCTTCGGAAACTATGAAGGCGCATATCGCAACGATAACGGCCAGTCTGATCCCGGAATCAGCTCGCTCTTCGATTTCACGCCCGGAAAGCTCGGCCTGTTGGGCGATCAGTTCGCGGGCGGCTTCCTCAACAGCGACCGACGTAACGTGGGCACGGCGTACCTGAGCTACAACATCGGCTCTGATACACCACGCTTAGGGATGCTCCACGGTCTCACCGTAGGCAGTGGACTGCGCGGCCAATCCGGCGTGCCTCTTAGCCTCTTCGGCGATCACCCGATCTACCTTAATCAGGGCGAGATTCCCTACGGTGGCCGTGGCGCTGCCGGTCGTACACCCTCCTCGCTTCAGCTTGATTTGCACACGGACTATGTCGTGCCTCTCGGCTCGAAGTTCGAGCGCTACAGACTGAAACTGGCAATGGATATGTTTAACGTAACCGACAGTAGGTTCCAGATCTCAAGAAACCAATTCACCCAATTGGGTCTGTCGGGCGTCGGCGCCACGCCGAGTGCTAACGCAGATTACGGCCGTCCAACCGCGTTCCAAACTCCCTTCTACGCCCGCGGCTCGGTCCGGCTTGAGTTCTGACCCAACTCACCTAAACTAACGGGAGAGGGATCGTCACCCTCTCCCGTTTCTCTTGAGGAGTACCTTCCTTGCCCTCTCGTCTCTCACATTGTCTTCGGCTCCTTCCTCTTCTCTTCCTCCTTACCGTTCTCCCGCTCCACGCGGTCGATCCCATCAGGAATCTATCTCCGCACTACCGGCACTGGATCGAAGAAGAAGTCCCCTACATCATCGAGACCGAAGAGCGAAAGGAATTTCTGGCCCTCAAGACCGACGTCGAACGGGACAATTTCATCAAGGCGTTCTGGGACATCCGCAACCCCGAACCCGGCTCTGAGATCAATGCATACAAGGAAGAACATTATCGCCGCCTCGCCTATGCCAACCAGTACTTCGGCAACATCAAGGCACAGGACGGCTGGCGCACTGACATGGGCCGTATCTACATCACCCTTGGCGCCCCGGAACAGCGCGCCAACTACGCTAATGCTCAGAACGTCCGGCCCATAGTCATCTGGTTTTATCAGGCCAAAACCCCGGCCCTGCCCATTCACTTCTACATCCTCTTCTACAGGCGCAGCTTCGGCGAAGACTACACCCTCTACTCGCCCTACCAGGACGGTCCCGTAAAACTCATCACCAGCCTTGAAGCCAAGAACGACCAGAGGAACGCCCTCGACATGGTCAAGCGTTCACTCGGCGACGAAGTGGCCCGAACCACGCTTTCTCTCATCCCTACCGAACCCGTCAATCTCAACGACTACACACCCAGTCTCGAATCCGACATACTGCTCAGCACCATCAGGGGCCTGCCTGACAACGATCTCGAGAAAGAGCGCCTCGCCCAGCGCCGCGCCGCTCGCGAAGCTGTCACCACCAGCGTCTTCCTCAACACAAACTCAGCGACAGCCCAGACCGCGATCTTCCGCGACGCCGCCGGCCGCATCACCGCCCACACGCTCATCGTCTACGACCGCCCGGAGCAGGCAATCATCGGCACCCTGACCGATAAAAAGCTCGGTTACTCCCTCACTCTCCAGACCTCCGTTCTCACTGCCGACGGCAAGCAGGCCATCTACCAGCAGAACGATAAGCTCACCGCTTCGATCGACGAAGAGCAGGCAAAAGACCTGCGCACAAAGCGCTTCGGTGCCGAGACGCGCGTTCCGCTCGCTCCCGGTCAGTATCAGATCGTCTACACCCTCACCAACGACCTCACCCACTACGCCGTCCGTCAGCGCGTCTCTGTCAAAGTCCCCGACGCGGCTCGCGCTACCTGGACCTTCAGCAACATACTCGTGTTCTCCTCGCAGCCCGCGGTTCGCGACCCCGAAGGAAAGTTTCCGTTCAGCGTGGCCGGACTCCGCTTCGAACCTCGAGGCGTCCAGCAGGCCATACTGCATCCCGGAGAGCCGCTCCGCCTGCTCTTCCAGCTTTGGACAAAACCCGCTCCGCCCGCATCGCGTGAAGGCCAGAAGATCAGGCTCCACTATGTCCTCGGCTCCGTACAGTCAGGAACAGAGCCTCACCAGGAAGACGAGGAGGTCGATGCCACCAGCTTTGACGAATCAGGCACGCTCGTCACTGGCCGCACTCTCTCAACCGAAAACCTCGAGCCCGGCAGCTACCGCGTTATCATCACGGCCATCGATCCGGCCTCACAGCAAAAGGCCTTCGCAACCCTGAACCTGCGCATCGTCAACGAAGCCGTCACAGACGATCTGTGGACCGCCTACGACGCCAGCGAGGGCAGCGGCCGAGGTCTCGCCATCGACGACTACAAGCGCGCCCTCACTGCTACGGCGTCAGGCAACAACGACGCGGCCATCTCGTGGCTGCAACGCTCCGTCGCGGACGACCAGACCTACTTGCCCGCCCTCGATCGCCTCATCGGCATGCTCTCGCAGGACAACCGCTACAAGGAGGTCGCTGACCTCACTGCCTCCCACCCCATCCCGCACGAAGTCAGTCCGCAAACAGCCATCCTCATCTCGCAGGCCCGCGCCCAGACCGGCGACCTCAAAGGCGCATCAAACCTCCTCGAGCAGGAACTCCAGTTCCAGGCTCCCACCGCCGACCTCTACCTCGCGCTCGCCAGCATCTACGAGAAGCAGGGCAACGCCTCCAAGGCCGACGACTACAAACAGCGCGCCGCAAAACTCACAAACTAAGTACAGATTCGCTTTTCTGTTGTCATCCCCGAAGCAACACTCACGAACTAAAAGTACGAATTTGCTTTCTTGCTGTCATCCCCCGGAGGGGGATCTGCTTTTAGCCTCGCCAGCGGCAACGCCTTCAAAGTAGAAAACTACAAACAGCAGGCAGCAAACTCACGAACCGCGGATCTGCTTTCCCTTAAACAAAAAGAAAGGCGGAGAGTAATCTCTCCGCCTGATTCGCAATCGCTTGCTATTTGTTTTTAGAAGTTCAGCTTCAGTTGAAACTCCATCGAACGAGGTCCGCCGATATCCGATGTGCCCGATCCGCGCTGCACGCGCTTCTGATCATGCGAGGCAAAGGTATTTGGTCCATTCAGCAGACCGTCGGCGTTTCCCGTTTGAGTCGCATTGCCAAGAAGAGTGGTCCCTCCTGCGGCAGTGTAATCGGTGAAGTTAGAGAAGTTGCCAACGTTGTAAAAGGCGACCGCCGGAACCAGCGACATACCCTCACGCAGTTTGTTGAAGCGGATCGGATAAGCAATGCTCAGATCCAGGTTCCGGTAGAAGGCGTTTTGCACAGCCGTCGGTCCCAGCAACGGGGCGATCGGCTGCTGCACTGCGTTCAGCGCAGTGAGCTGATTCCGTGTAAACAACCCTGCGTTGATCAGCGCCTGGCCCGCTGGCGTGAGCTGACCCGCATAGGTCGAGTTGTATTGGTTGATGAGCTTGTTCAGGTTGCCGCCCTTGTACTCATGCATGTAGTACCCGGGGTTCGTCCCCGGAATCAGGTCGTTTAATATGCCATCGCCATTCACGTCGCTCGAGTAGATGCTGGCCGTTGCACTGCCGCTCGACCCCGCGGGGTCGAGCGTAAGGTCCGCCGGAGCCGCCGAGAAGAAATGGCCGATGATGCCGACCTGCGGTCCGTACTTGAACGTTGCTGTCCCGCCGAATGAAACCTGGTGCGTATGATCAAGCGAGCTGCGGCCAATGTTCTGCGTCGGATTGTCGTTGTTGTAAACGCCGTTCTGCGTGATGAAGAACTGGTCGCCCGCGCCGCCATTACCGAACGGCACCGTCGAAACAATACGTGAAAACGAGTACGACACCTGCAGATTGGAGCTCATCACGCCCGGCAACGGATGCGCCTTCTGCTGACGAAACACGACCTGCAGCGCATCGTAGCCGGAGCGTCCGGCAGGTAGCACAAGGCCCATGGTCCCGAACGCTGGATTCACTCCCGGAAACGCCGCGCCGGTTGCCGGTGTTAAGCCCTTTGCAGCGGCGGGACTGCCGCCTAACACCACATTGCCCGAGTCCAGTCCGTTGTTCGCAAAGTCGGCCATTGCGGCGCCCTTCTGAATTGCGCAGTTAATCGCCGCTGCCCCTGTTCCCGAACAGCCGAAGCTCGCAGCCGTCGCCGCAATCGCATTTGTCGCCGCGGTCGTGTTGAGCGTGCGCGCTGCTCCAACGTGGTTCACATCGAGAGCCTGCGCGAGCTTCAGCGTCGAGTTGTGAATGTAATCGATGGAGAGTACTGAGCCCTGGAAGAGCTCGCGCTGGATACCCCCGTTCCACTGTTCTGAATAAGGCGTGCGGAACGGAGCTCCATAGATTTCGGCTGCGGACAACGTATTGCCGATGTAACTTCCGTTGCTCGCCGGGCCAACGGACTTCGTCACCGACTGGAACGTGTTCTGGATACTGATGAAATGAGGCGCCGCCTTACTCAGTGGCATGGAGCAGATCGTCGAAATCGGAACGCCGCCATCGCTCGTGATCGTGGTGCCGTCTGGTAGACGGAACGTGTTAGTGCCGCCGCAGATTGTATTGTTCGCGTCATTGAAGAGACCCGTCTTGATCATCGGTCCGCGCAGGTTGGTCGTATTGTTGAACGGATTGCTCTCATAGAAGATACCGAAGGCCGCGCGATACACCGTCTTGTGGTTGCCCGGGCTGAAGGCAAAGCCAAGCTGCGGCCCGAAGTTCGCATACGGCTGATGCACCTTCTTCCCCAACCCCGGAGCAAGCTGATCGAGCAGCGGAGTGTTCCCGCTGCACGGTGCCGGAGTCACCGTAACATCAGAGCACAGCGGCGGCTGCAGGTCCTGATTCGCGCGGTCCGTGTCCACGCTCCAGCGCAGTCCTGCCGTCAGCGTGAAGCTCGGCGTAACCTTCCACGTGTCCGCGATGTAGGCACCCTGGCGCCAGTCCTCCACACCGCCGCCAGGAAGATCGAAGCCGGGGTTTTCCGTAAAGAATCCTTGACCATTTCCCGGCCGCACCGACGAGGCAAAATAGCCATTAAGAGGGTCCGACGGGCACGGAGCCGCACCTGCAACGCCGCCACAGCCAACCGCGCCTTTGAACAGAGTCCCGGCAGTCAGCGTCACACGGGGAGCCAGACCAAAGAAGTTCGCAAAACCGCCTCCAAGAATGCGGTTCAGGCTATAGCCATAACGAACGCTATGCTTTCCCTTCAGCCAGCTTCCGTCATACCGGAACTGCTTGTCCGACTGGTAAGTGTTCTGCGGAGCGTCCACATTCGGGCCGGAGTACAGATTCTGCGCAACGTACCGAAAGTTGAGCCCCGGAAACCCGTTATAGATGCTCGAATTTCCCGCTGTTCCATCCACCAGCAGGTTGTGGAACTTCTCATAGCTCGCGCGGAACGAATGCGTAAAGTTTCCTGTCGCGAAGTCGGCTCCGCCCGCGATGCCGGGCGTGTTGTCGCGATTGTTGTAAATCTCATAGCCCTTGCCGAAATTCGAACTCGACCGGTCGACGTTATAGTTCGCCCTGCCAAAGAAATGCCACCCATGAGGGCCGCTGTAGTCCAGACGCACTGTCGAATACGTCTGCCGGTATGGCGAAGGAATCGTCGGATACTGCTGTCGAATCGCGGCAAAGGTCGACCCCACTTGAACCCCCACTGGCGACTCCTGCTTGATGCGCTCTGCATTGGCGAAGAAGAACAACTTATCCTTCAGAATCGGCCCGCCTACGCCGCCGCCAAACTGATTGCGTTGAAACGGTGAGTCGATCCCGCCAAAAGTTTTCGCGAATCCCACGCTGTGATCCTGAAACTGATAGAACGCCTGCCCGTGATAAGTATTCGTACCGGTGTTCGTCGATACCAGCACCTGTCCGGTCGACGTCACATCGCCGGATACATCCTGCGTCGACCGGTTCAACTGAAAATCGCCGATCGCGCCCGAGGAGACATTAAAGATCGTCGTGCCCACCGTCTCGTCCGTAATATCCTGCCCGTCCAGGAGAATGCGAGTCGTGCGTCCCGAGACTCCGCTCATGGCAATCGCCGAATAACCGGCCTTGGTCGGATCGAATGACTCACCGCTCTGCAGAATCACTCCCGGCTCAATCTGCGCAAGATCGAGGAAGTTGCGGCCATTCACCGGAAGCTTATCGATCTGCTCCCTTGAAATAACGTCACTGACCCCTGGCTGCTCCGTATTCACCTGCAAAGAACCGGCATTGACCTCCACCGTTTCGGTCGCGCTCCCCAGCGTGAGTCTGAAGTTGCCGCTCGTCGCCGTTCCTGTCTTAACGACCGTCTTGACCGTCAGGGTTTGAAATCCCTGCAGCGTAATCGTGACCGTATAGGGTCCCGGATTGAGCGGACCCACGCCATAATATCCGGCATTATCCGTCGCCACTTTTTTCGTCGTGCCTGTGTCGTCAGACAAAATCGTGACCGATGCACCCGGCACCACCGCTCCAGTCGCATCAGTAATCGTCCCCTGAATCGAGCCGCCGTTTACCGAGGTCGCCTGGCCAAAACCCATCGCAAGGGAAACCAGCAAAACCAACGCAGTTCCAAAAAATCTTTTCATCGGAATACACTCCTCGACTTCCTCTGATATCAAAAAGGCTTCATTCAACAATCGATTTAGGCACTTGGCATACCGCAACCGAAGCAGGGAAGGCGCTTCCGGGCCGGCAAATCCTGTTTAGTGACGAACCGCAAAAAAGGTGGGGTGAGTTCCCGTTCTCCATGGAGGAGCGGACAAGTCATTTTTTGTCGTTCATCGACTGCTCACACCCGCCCGTCACAAAAGATTGCTCATCTGTCGCAAATAACCCTAAAACCCATAGTTCTTTACCGGTTAGTTACAAAAAACTGGAACCGTGACGATCCGCGAATTCGCAGGGGTGAATAACCGCGGCGCCCAGGCTCGCGCCATGAAACATCAATAACTTCCAGCCGCTATGGGAGGTATCGACGCCGGTGCAAACGCCCCTCGAAACCCGCGCCAAACCTATAGAAAACGCAGTGGAAGCTTTATAATTAAGAGATACATGGCAGACGATCAGAACCCCCAGCTCCCCCTCAATCCTGAGAATCCAGACGGTTCAAACGGCACCGTTCAGGGCCCCGGTGCGGCCCTCCTGCTGCCGGTCAATATTGAAGACGAGATGCGCCGGTCGTATCTTGACTACTCCATGTCCGTTATCATCGGACGCGCCCTGCCCGACGTCCGCGACGGCCTCAAGCCCGTCCACCGCCGAATCCTCTACGGCATGCAGGAGATGGGCCTCCAGTTCAACAAGAAGTACACCAAGTCCGCCAAGGTCGTCGGCCACGTCATGGGTAACTACCACCCCCACGGCGACTCCGCGATCTACGACACCATGGTCCGCCTGGCGCAGGGCTTCTCCCTCCGCTACACGCTCGTAGACGGCCAGGGCAACTTCGGCTCCGTCGATGGCGACCCACCCGCCGCCATGCGTTACACCGAGTCGCGCCTCACCCGCATCGCCAGCGAGATGCTCGCCGACATCGACTCCGACACCGTAGACTTCGCTCCCAACTACGACGAGTCCAGCCACGAGCCCACCGTCCTCCCGGCACGTATTCCCAACCTCATCGTCAACGGCTCCGGCGGTATCGCCGTAGGAATGGCGACCAACGTCCCGCCCCACAACCTCACCGAAGTCGTCAACGCCTGCATCGCTCTTATCAATAAAGAGAAGTCCGACTCGCGCTCCGACATCGCCATCGCGCTCGAGCACGTCAAAGGCCCTGACTTCCCCACCGGCGGATACCTCTACGGCCGCTCCGGCATCGCCCAGACCTACAACACCGGCCGCGGACGCTTCATCATGCGCGCCAAGGCCGCCATCGAAAAAGTCTCCGGCGGACGCGAAGCCATCATCGTCACCGAGATCCCATACCAGGTCAACAAGGCCAAGCTCATCGAGCGCATCGCCGAACTCGTCAACGAGGGCGTCATCACCGACATCGCCCGCGACGACTTCCGCGACGAATCCGACCGCTCCGGCATGCGCATCCACATCGGCCTCAAGCGCGGAGCCGAAGCCCAGATCGTCCTCAACCAGCTCTACAAGCACACCCAGATGCAGGAGAGCTTCTCCATGATCTTCCTCGCCGTCCACAACGGCCAGCCGAAGGTCCTCCCGCTCGATCATGCCATCCGCGCCTTCCTTGACCACCGCGTCGACGTCGTCCGCCGCCGCACCGCCTTCCTCCTCGGCAAGGCCCGTGACCGCGAGCACCTCCTGATCGGCTACCAGATCGCCCTCGACCACCTCGACAACGTCATCAAGGTCATCAGGCAATCCGCGTCAAGACAAGACGCCCGCGAGAATCTCTTCAGCTACTTCTCCAACAAGCGCATCAACCTCCGCGGCTCCGAGCTCGCCGGCGTCAAGCTCGACCCCACAAAATACAACGTCGACATGACGTTCTCGACCACCGGCACCCTCATCCTCAGCTACCGCCAGGTCGACGCCATCCTCGAGCTGCAGCTCTACCGCCTCACCCAGCTCTCCATCGACGAGCTCCTCAACGAGCTCAAGCAGATCCGCGACAACATCGAGGAGTTCGAGTCCATCCTCGCCTCCGAGAAGAAGCTCCGCCGTGTCATCGTCAAGGAGCTCGAAGAGGTCCGCGACAAGTACGGCGACGAGCGCCGCACCCACATCCTCGACGAGACCACCGAGATCCAGCTCGAAGACCTCATCGCCGACGAGCAGGTCGCCGTCACCATCTCCAACACCGGCTACCTCAAGCGCACCCCCATCTCCACCTACCGCCAGCAGCGCCGCGGAGGCACCGGACGCCTCGGCATGAAGACCCGCGAAGAGGACTTCGTCGCCCAGCTCATCATCGAGTCCACCCACGCCTACCTGCTCTGCTTCACCAACTCCGGCCGCGTCTACTGGCTCAAGGTCTACGAAATCCCCGACGTCGGAGCCGCGGGCAAGGGCAAGGCCATGGCCTCGCTCATCGCCCTCCAGCCCGGAGAAAAAATCGTCACCATCCTCGGCATCCGCGACCTCACCGAAGAGACCAAGTTCATCTTCTTCGCCACCCGCAGCGGCACCGTCAAGAAGACCCCGCTGCCCGACTTCTCCAACGTCATGGCTCGCGGCATCATCGCCATCGGCATCGACAAGGAAGACGAGCTCATCGGCGTCCGCGTCACCGACGGCCACCAGGTCGTCTTCCTCGCCACCCACGAGGGACAGGCCATCCGCTTCGACGAGAACGACGTCCGCTCCATGGGACGCCCCGCCTACGGCGTCAAAGGCATCACCCTCCGCAAGTCCGACTACGTCGTCGGCCTCGCCGTCACCCCCTCCGAAGAGGCCCGCAAGGTCCGCCAGAAGGAGCTCCAGAAGGAAGGCCGCGACATCACCCCCTGCCTCATCCTCTCCGTCTCCGAAAACGGCTTCGGCAAGCGCACCGACGCCGAGCAGTACCGCCTCCAGACCCGCGGAGGCTCCGGCGTCATCAACATGAAGACCACCCCCAAAATCGGCAAGGTCTCCTCGATCCAACTCGTCGACGAGACCAGCGAACTCATGGTCATCAGCCAGTTCGGCAAAATAATCCGCATCGACACCAAGTCCGTCCGAGCCGCAGGCCGCTCCACCTCAGGAGTAAAACTCCTCGACCTCGACTCCGACGACAAAGTAGCCGCCGCCGTAGTCATCCCACCCGAGGAAGCAAAAACAGAACCGGAAACTGGAACACTGCTGCAATAGTTTTGAATTAAATCAATATGGCAGCATTGATCGAAACACGGTTCACACTGAACTGTCGAACTGTGTTGCAAACTGGTTTGCTTGGGTCGAAGAGTGCCAAATTGATCCCTTCACTCACAGAACTTCGATAGATAACTCCGTCGTATCCTTGACCTTTAATGAACTCACATAAGAACTGACTAGGCGTGTAGTCGATAGCTGCAGCCTGAGGGAGTACCGGACGGGTCAGCTCTTGTCCTAATCGTTCAAGAAATGGAAGGTCACTGCGCAGCCGGCCGATATCGATAGGGTCCTCAAAGAGGAAAGGTGAAACCATCTTCTTCGGATTGCGTAGATCGATTAGCTTTAGGTTGGCAGGCACTTCGAACTCCGCAACGCAAACAATTTCCCCGGTGTGCGGACGAATCTCAGAAATCGCCGTCAGTTCGGTGGAGGCGAGGTATAGATACGGTATCCCTGCGGGCTTAGCTCGACCGTGAGTTGCGCGCTCTCTTGGAGGCGCTCCCATCTCATCCGCTAAATAAACGTTATTTCCACTTTGAATCCTCGCGCGGAACCAGTTTCGCTGAATCTCCTCTTGATCGGGCGCTAGAAACGACAACAACACAATCAGTCGGTCATATCTGATGTTGACTTTAGGAAAGAAACGATTCCGATATCGAAGCTCCTCCCGCAATTCATCCCAATCGCCAAGCTGATTCCCAGATGCAGCAAAACAAGCACTAAATGTACGACGAACGACTTCTCCGTCATCAAGAATCTCGCATAGGAGATCCTTCGCATGTACGTCATCCATGTGAGGATGTTCAAACAGTCCCCAATCTTCTCGGAAGCATTGAACGAGCAGCCTGCCTTGGGGGTCAGGTTCATACGAACTGACTAGCAATTCGAAGTATTCCGCAAGTGCAATAGGCTCTACGAGCGGCACATTATCTGAACCACAGTAAGAGCATTTCCCTGATTGCTGTGAACTCAATGGAAAGATATCTCGTCGCAGACTACGATCGCTGAAACATTCTGGGCAGCAGTACATGACCTACCCAATGCTCTTGAAATATTCAGCGAGTGTCTGGATGTGATGACTCATTGAAAGCTTCTTTATGTAGCCAAGACCTGGAAAATGTTTTTTCTTATACAGTTTCCTGAACTCTCTGAACCGCCTCCGTCTCATAAACGTGAGAATTCAGAGAATCGAGTGTTTCCATCATTTCGGCTAGCGCCTCAGCAAACTTCCCGGCCGGGTCTTTTTGTGTCGCATGCACCTTCGACTTGAAGTGATAAATCTGCATCATGTCATCTTGTTGAGGGTCGATAAATGTCAAATGGATAGCTAAAACAAGAGGAAGTCCACCTCCATCGGCGTATTCATCACCCACGATGAGAAAATCGCCAAAACCTTCCATACCTTCATCTTCGAAGGTGGCATGAAGGTCTGAGAATGATTCGACTTTGGGATAGTCCTTATTCTTTCGCCTTTTGAATCCGTCTCGCAAGAGAACACGGGACGCAGACTTGAAGTGCTTAGCTGAAAGTTTTACGCCGCTATTGTCAACGAAAACGTGCCTATCTGCTTTCGTTAGAGGTCCAAGTTCACCTGCTAAGCTCTTCGCTTCAGTAAAACCCGCATGGACAAAAACGGGAGCGTGTTGCGAATGCGCCTCATAATACTGAATAGCTTGTTCTAACGGTGTATCTGCCTTAAGTAAAATGCCCGCTGAAATGTGGTCGTGATCAAGATATTTATCTTGGAGCATCTTAGAGATCGGCTGCCCATCTTCGGATAACTCCCCATGCTCTGGATTGACAATTAGGATTGCTTGTCCATTGTTCTCAATCACCGCATCCAACGCGCGAGCCAATCCGCTAAGAGATCCTCTAACCGGTTCGACAATTGGCGTAAACCCTGACGAAGCTAATACTGGAGCCGTTTCTTTGATTGTTAGCAGATCAAATTGTTTTCCACGAAAATATGGATGGTACAAATCTTACCCCCACGCCATTGCGTCTTCTAGAGATGTATTCACAGCAGCAACCAATCTTGAATGATCAAGCTTCCGAAGAGGTATTGATATTGCAGCCGTTTGTAATGAGCGGGGAAGTTGTAAGAATAGGTCTGCTAAACGGACACTACTTCTGGTTTTCTTAAGTACAGCAACCATACCTTCGTGAGCTATGTGGGACTCAAGCTTGACAAAATGCTCGCGCAGCATTGTCGAGCGCTCCGTATTCGGGACTTCGGGAACTGCTACGCCCGCGGAAAGCAAAATCATTCGAGCCTCTTCGGTACGGATTGAATCAAAAATGGCAGCTGGAGATGTTCTCTCCGGGGCGTGCACTGCTTCTCTTATGACTGAAATCTGGAACCTGCGATTCAAACGCAACACCCCGACATCTTCGGCAACCGAGTTCAAAACTGCATTTACATGAGATTGAGCCGTAATAACGTAGACCCGCGCAAAGACACTACGATAAGCTCGTGTCTGACGCTCAAGGCGCGTTAGGGTATCTCGCTCTGACTTCACTTCATATACGGTAGATGTGCCATTAAGAATGGCTAAATCAGCTTTACACTCTCCTACTCTGAATTCACTAAGCAGTGATGCCGTTCGAAGGGAATGTCTCCCAACGAGGATCTTATGCACGAGGGCGGACTTGTAGACATACTCATCGCGTGCCCCCTCTCGTTTCAAGCAATTGAAGGCAAAGTCGTACGCATCGGCTACGCGGCTCGAGCACGAGAGAGAATCTGACAAATTTGCAATTCGGAAGAGATGAGAGAACAGGGGAGAACGTCCCTTGCGGGCCAATTCATGCAGAACAGACGATGAAAATATCCTTGAGATCGCTATCAGACGTTCTTGCTTGGATGAACCCATACTCCTCCTTCCTACAACTCAAATCTAGATATGGCTAGCGTAGCATTATAGGGCGACAGCGAGGATATAAGCTGCAGAAACAAAACGGTATCTAAATGATCATTGGGATACGTGGACGGATGGCCCACCCATAAAATCCAGCCGACAAATCGGGTGGGACATTCGCGCAACGCGCGAACCGCTTTCTCGCCTCAACCAGTTCCAGCGCGCTCGCCTGGCCAATCTTCACGACAGCGAAGGTCCTTCAGCGCTACCGTGTCTTTTTGCGCAACCGCTCCAGGACCACGTATTGATTTGCCGATGGAAGACGGCACTTCCAGAAGCGCCAGCCGTTGACCTTGCTTCCAGTAATGTGAACACCTGCAGCCGATGGCGTCGCAAACGTGTGTCCGTCGCTGAGCACCAACTTCCCATCCTTAACAATCCCTGAATAGGTCTTCCCCTTGTAATCTGCAGTGAACTCTGAACCAGCCGGAATGCTCGTATCCCCTACGACCCAACTCATACCTTTGGGGGGCTGAGAATTCCCGCGCTGTGGTGGCACAGACCCGCGTTGGGATCGTGCAGATAAGTTCAGCAATCCCCGAATAACATCGTTGTAAGTCACGTCTTCAGTTGGACGACGAATCGTCAATTCCTTGAAGACTTCGAAATCGATATCGACCTGTGGCATGCCTCTCTCCTAGAGAGCTATAGTTCCCTAGAGAGAGATAGTACTGCAGAAACACTTCTATCTATATAGTTTTCAGCAGTTGGACGGGTGGCCCACCCATCAAATCCAGCCAATAAATCGGGTGCCCCATTCATCGCGGGACGCCGCCCAGCCCGTCCCGGTCATAATGGGATGACCACGGAATGGGTGCCATCGACCCCTCCGCCCAACTCACTGCGCCGTCCAACGTCACCATGAGTCATACGTGATACACTCCCCCGTAATTTAGCGAGGATCAATTATGCCAGACGGATTCGACCAGGTTTCCAGCATGGCCAGCAGCATGACAGCGATATCCTTGAACGCTGGGGTGAATGAAGACGACTTCGAAAAGTTCCTGAAACAGGAAGTTTTCCCCACCATCAATCTTGCCACCCGGCTCTTCGAAACCAGGCATCATGTCCTGCTAAGGAGTGACCAGAAAGCTCATGGCAAAAGCCTCTATCTCTGGACGATTTACGCAACCACCACCAATCCTTCACAAGGTGACAGCCATTTTGTCGATCTGCTTGACCCTGAGGAACGTGCCCGCCTGACCGAACAACTAAAGCCGTTCGGGGCGTTTACGGGATTTAAGTTACTGACAGGTAGCGAGCAGCCCTGATCTTGCCGAAGGTCCTCAAAACCTGAAAACGAATCGGGGAGATGAGGTCTGTCAAGCCCCAAAACCACTCAACTAACACAAACCAAACCACATAGCGGTGGCAGAATACCTCTCCGAACCTGCTAAACTTAAATCAGCCCGAAAAAATTCCACCGTTTGGTCCAGGCGGATCGCAAAGATTTCCAGATCTAACTATCCTGTTTAGGACACTTTACACCAAAAGATAGGGGGAGGGGGTCCCCCGGCAGGCCGAAGGCCCAGCGCTCCCCGAAGATGCTCGGCCCGGTCGTCGCACTTGGATTCAGGCATATATCTCCCCCATCGAGTTCAGTAGCACGACGCGGCAAACACGTAGCCGTCGTTTCGAACCACCGCATACCCGCCACCTGTACTAACCAGCCGGCCGACGATGAACCAGCTATAGCCACTCCAGGCCCAGACATTAAACGCGCTGTCGACAGGGTAGACCACCCCGTTGACATAACAATTCAGATAGGCCGAACCCGTATAGCTCACCGTTGAAACGTGAGGGCGATTCGATGATTGCGCCGGTACGGACTGAGCCGTCACAAGCGCAAACGCGATTGCGAAGATTGATAGGATGCGTTTCATGGTAGTTCTCCTCTCCCAAGGCGTCGATTCCTTCAAACGCCTTCACTCACCCAAGCGGGAAAGAGAGAAGAATCGTGCCACGATCATCGCCACCGTGCAAAATCTCCCACCCATGAACTACCATCGTTCGCAAAGCGTGTAAGCAGGAGGTCTCCCCATGGCCGCCCACGATTCAGCCGCCTCACCAACCTTTAAAGAGAGAGCCACGAAAGAGTTCATTGACTTTTTCCAGATCTCCATCTACCTGGCCATCCTCTTCTGCGCGATCGTCACCTATACCCGCCTTGTCCTTCGGCAACACGACATCACGGACGATAGCCTGAACTACGCCTTCGCCATCATCAATGCCCTCGTCATCGGCAAAGTCATCCTCATTGGCGAGATGGTCCACCTCGGCCGCAGTGCCCAGACCCGCCCCCTCTATCAGGCCGTCATTATCCGAGCTACCCTTTACAGCCTGCTCGTTCTCGCCTTTCACTTCCTCGAGGAGTTCATCAAACGCCTCATCCACCACGAGGCCCCAGGAACCGTCATCTACGAGATCAGCATCTATCAGCTCCTCGCCCGCTCCATCATCATCTACTGCGTCTTCCTCCCCCTCTTCGCCATTCGCGAACTCCGGCGCATCCTCGGCCACGAAAAGACCCACGAACTCTTCTTCGCCCCCAGAACCCCGCCCTCAACCGCCCAAACCACCAGCAGTTGACCCAAAAGTGGAAAAATCCGCTGTCAAGCGCCCAAAACCAGGCACGATGAATACTTTGCAGTCATCACTCTGAATTCTTCGATTTCCCGCATTTGGCAAACCAAAAGCGCCTAAAGTCCAAATCAAAATCTGCTTTGAATAATTCTGCGCAAAAATGGGAGAGGGGGGAAACCTCACGCATCCTGCCCCCTGCTACACTCTTGGCAGCTCAAACCCGGGAGAGCCTTCGTGATCCAGCACCGGCGCGCAAAAATGCGATCACTTCTGCTTTTTCTGGCATCTCTCATACCGACTGCCGCTCTCTCCCAATCGGCTACTCCCGCAAGTCCGGCACAGACAGTCTTTGACGTCACAGCTTACGGAGCCACCGGCAAGGGCAAGGTCGATGACACTGCCGCAATTCAAAAAGCGATCGACGCAGCAAACGCAGCGCACGGCGGAACCGTCTACTTCCCTCCAGGCACTTACCGTCTGGACAACACCCTTCACGACGACAGAGCCGATCTCGTCTCCCTCGTCGGCTCCGGCATGGGCAGTCGCATAATGGTCAACGGCAAGCTTGGAATCTCCCTGGCTTCAATAAGCCAAACGGTTCCAGACTCCGGATTTCACAGTGGACGAATTCAGAATCTGTACATCAAGTGCAGCAACCCATCCAGCACCGCCATTCAAATGACGGACATCGTAGCGGCCCCTCACCTGAGCGAGCTCTCCGTCAGTAAATGCGACACAGCGTTCCATCTGATCAATCAGCGCTTTTGGACCGAAAGATTGATGGCAGAAAACATTAGTGACGACTACAACACCCATCTCTTTCACTTCGACCAGAACCCAAATGACCAGAATAATTCCTATGGATACGCAATCTACAACGGCATATACATCAACAAGGCCCAAGGCCAGGACGTCTTTTATCTCACCGGAGGCGCCTATATTTATCACAGCACCTTCACAGTCAAAGGAAACCTTGCCAATGCGAAAGACGCATCCATCTTCAATATCCAGGGCAAGCCTTCAGAACCATGCTCTGGAATGGATCTGAATGTCTACGACATCGCAACTGAAGGAGATTCCTATTTCGTCGTCAAATCAAGCCCGAATGGTTGCCGGCCAGGAGCCACCGGAAATGCACTTGTTGGAGGAAGGGGGATGATCCTTACAACCGGTGCAACTGCGCTGGCCAGTCCCGGCAGCCTGGCCATCATTCATGACCCGCAGGACGCTGCTTATCTTACCATTCCTGCCTACACAGCCACCGGGGCGCCATCCGATACGGTTTCGTCGTCAAACGTGACGCCCTCAGCCAAATGCTTCGTGCAGCCAACTGACCAGGTATCGTCCAATGCAATCAGCCAGACGTACGTAAGCGGAACCAATTGGCAGTCAGTGACCATCACTCACCCGCCAACGGCAAAAGGAGGCAGGTTTCAAATCTGGTGTACTCCATGATGAGCCAGGGGCGTACTTTCGAGGACAGACTCCGTCTCTCGTAAATCTTAGGTAAGACAAATCAAGCAAATTGCGCATTTCTAAACTTCCACTACCTTCAATCTCGTACCAAAAGAGGGGCCGCCAAAAATGACTCTTCGCATCGCCCCGCAAGCCGCACTCCTGTTCACCCTGATCCTCCCCCCACTCGCCTGCAAACGTACCAACACTCTCCCCGCAGGCCTCCCCAACCTCCAACTAAAATCCTCCAGCTTCACAGAAGGAGGAACGATACCGAACCAATTCGCTTCCTGCAAAGAAGCAGAAAACGACTCCCCCGAACTCTCCTGGCAATCGCCTCCTGCCAACACCAAAAGCTTCGCTCTCATCGTCATCGACCCCGACGCCCCCATCGGCAACTTCACTCATTGGGTCCTCTATGATCTCCCGCCTGACATGCGCGAACTTCCGCAGGCAATCCGAAAACAGGAAGTCCTTCCCAACGGCTCCGTTCAGGGTCTCAACGACTTCGGCGAAGTCGGGTACGATGGCCCTTGTCCACCAACCCACTCCTTTCACCGCTATATCTTCGACCTCTACGCACTCGACACCAAACTGAACCTGCCAACCGGTTCCATCAAAAGACAAGTCCTCGACGCCGTCAACAATCACATCCTGGCCCACGGCCAACTCACCGGTCGTTATCAGCGTTAACCAGAAAGCCCAGGCAGCGCACCAGGCTATCGATTCAAATCGTGAATTGTCTGTCCGATTCCTTGGCCGACTTCACCGATAGTTTCCTTTACCTTCCCCTTGGCCCGCTGAAACGTTCCTTCATTCTCCAGATCCGGATCGCTAACCACACGTCCGATTGCCTCTTTCACTGATCCGATACCCGATCTCACCCGTCCTTCCGCACGCTTCTTCGTACCCCACCCGAAGCTCTTCGCGGCCGCTCTCTCCACATCGTCATATCCAGTCGCATACTCGGGCTCGCTCAGCTTCATCAACAGGGTTACACCAACGCCAATTCCAACTCCGGCAACCATCCAAGTGAGAGCACGCATACTCTACCTCCAACAAGATAGGATGCGTTCCTCTCTCCATTGAGAAAACGAGAATGGAAAAATGTCATGTTCTCGTCAAAAGTGGAGAATTTCCGCCTAAATGATCGAGAGATCAAAGTTCTTCGAAACCTTTCTATCATTTTCCATCGCAATGAATATGATAGGGTTCCAGTCGAAGAATCGCTGTAAAGAAAGATATTGCGTACTTTAGCCTTTCTTGACAGGCCCTCGGTAACGCTGTACGCTTCGTCCCTAAACTCTTCACTTTCGACACCTGTTCGAACCGAGTGTCGATCAAGTTCGAGATGCATTCTCGACACAGGCCCCTGGCCCTTCTCCCAGAAAAAAAATTGCACGTCTCCCCTCACTGGTTCCATAACCGGCCCCGCTTGAGGTTCGTTATTTTGATTCCTTTTTCGAGGTGTGGACATGAAAAGCCTTCTTCTCTCTGCCTTCCTTCTGGTTACCGTCGCAGCATCGAGTCAGATCTTCCCCGCAACCGACAATTTCAGCGGTTCCGGTCTGCTCTCTACCAACTGGACGGACATCGCTTCATCGAACACCGGTTATGTTCTCCTTACTCGATCCGCCGGAACAGTCATTCCTTCTGTCGCGGCTCAGCAAGGCCTGGCCATCTATACCGGAGCCACGTTTAACAACGATCAGTATGCGCAGGTTAAATTCGTCACCCATGTTGACGGAAGCGGAAGCAGCACCGGCCCTTGCGTGCACATGAGCCTTACAGGCAGTGGCGTCTGCTACCTGGCTGATGTAGGACAGATGTACTTGATGCAGAATGGCGGTGGGCTCGGCAATATCGATTCAGGTTGCCCCATCCCGGCAACTGGCGACACGATCCAGATATCGGTTACCGGCTCAACCTACACCTGTACGGACGTGACAACAGGCGCCTCTTCTTCCATCGCAAACACGACTTATACCTCAGGCAGCCCCGCCATCCTTGTCGATCAAAGACCTTCCGTCGCGTATGCCCTGGCCCTGTTCCAGGCCGACTGCATTCCAACCTGCAATAGCGGCCCTTCCCCAGGCTCTTTGATTACCTTCACTCCTCCCGCCGGAATGTACACCGGGCAACAGCAGGTAGCGATTAGTACGAAATTACCCTTTGCAACGATCTACTACACAACCGATGGCACTCCTCCCACAACTGCCTCGCTCGTCTACACGAGCCCAATTGCGGTCTCAGCTCCCCTGACGATTAATGCCATAGCGGTCGTTCAGACCTCAGGCTCTGCGGCATACAACGTCTCACTCCCTGCAACAGCCATGCCAGTCTTCAACCCTGCTGGCGGAACCTACAACGAGTCGCAGCAAATCAGCATCACCACACCTACGCCATTTTCCACAATCTTCTATACGACTGATGGTTCGGACCCTGGCACATCACCCACCAAAATTCGGTACATCGGTCCGTTTGCGGTCTCCACGACAACGACGGTCAAAGCAATTGCGATGGGAGATAATCTCAAGTCCAGTAACGTCGCATCCGTGGATTACATCATCCAGTCGACCACCGGCGGACAAACATGGTATGTCAACGGAGGCGGAGGAACTCGCTACTCCGCGAACCAGCCGGGTGGCCAGTGCAATGGCCAATCTCCGGCACCTTATCCAGGATCAGGCGTAGATCAGAACTGCGCCTTCAACGACATTCGTTATCTATGGACTGACGGCAGCTACACGGCAGACCCAGGCGTCGGAGCTCCGGCTTGGGGATGGATCGGCTCAAGTGGCGACACCTACCTCATTGACTGCACCGGCGGCGCTAAATGTCGTATCGGTCAAAACGGTCCGAACACGGGAGATTATTTTGGCCTCGCCGGAAATCCATATGGCTCCGGAGCTCCTTCTCCCATCAGCGGCACGCCGAATGCCCACACAAAGATCTTCGGCGTCAACTATCAAAGCTGTTCCTCCGCCGCTGCAAAAGCACACGTCAACGGTGGTTATGCAATTGGAGCCGTGTTCAGCCTCGCTGGTGTCTCGTATATTGATTTCGCTTGTTTCGACATCACAGACTTCTCGAGTTGTGGGCAGTCTGGACAACTGAATCAGTGCAGCAGAGACGTGCCATTGAGTGACTACGCATCCAACGGCATCCAGACCAACAGAGACACAACACACGTAACAATCACGGACGTAAACGTTCACGGAATGGCGAACAACGGCATGTTCGGACCAACAGGCACAGGAGTCGTCGTTCATAATGTCACTGTCGCAGGAAATGCTGCCTCCGGATGGAACATGGACGATGGCAGTGGAACCACTGGAACCGGCCTTCTTCTTCTCAGCAACTTCTCCACGATCTGGAATGGCTGTGCTGAAGAATATCCAGTCGTCGATCCGCTCCCATACGCCGACTGCACGGATCAAAACTCCAACGGCTATGGCGATGGAATTGGAACCTCAACTGTCATCAGCAATCCCGCCTGGGTTATGGTCGTTGACCACTCCACCGCAGCGTATAACACCCAGGATGGATTCGATCTGCTCCATCTTCAGGGCGGCAACACGACTCTTTTGATAGGTAACTCGCTCACGTACGGCAACATGGGACAACAAATCAAGATGGGCGCGTCTGGACTCGGCGTCAATAACCTCATCGTCGGCAACTGCAACGCACTTCGTGAAGCGATACCTGGAACTCCCGCAGGCTACAACTCCAGGCTCAGCCTCTTCTGCAGGGCAGGCGACACTCCTGTCGTCCTCTCTGTCAGCGACACCGGAATCAACACCACCTTTATCTACAACACCATCTACAGCGCAAACAACATTGCCGTTGAAGTCAGTCAGTTCGGCAATTGCACCACCTCTTGTGTCCTGGACTATGAGAACAACATCTTGATCGGCTTCAAGAACGCCCCCGAAAACGGATATCCGGGTGGAGGAAGTGGAGGCTTCCCGACACCGATGTACTTCGATACAGGAGATCCGAGTGCCCTCTCTAAGGGCAACAAGTTCACAAACAATCTGACCTTCAACGTGCGAAGCGATTGGGAATGTCCGCACACCGCATGGAACGAGCAGAACGCTATCTGCGCTGATCCGGGACTGGTCGACGAAACCTGGCATCTTTATGGTTTCGGAGACATGAGCGTCGCCAGCTCGAATTCGGCGGTCGTTGGTAAGGCCAATCCGATTTCGTACGCCAGCGACGATATTTCCGAAGCCAATCGTTCCGCAACCGCACCAACCATCGGGGCCTACGAGGGGAAAGCAACTGCGCCGCCGGAACAGTAGAAAGCGGCATATCAATGCTGTGCTGATCGAATGGCGGATGCCCCAAACATCCGCCATTTTTTTTCAGAAATTCGTACTGTCTGAGCCCTTCTGCGCACAAAAAATAGTCCACACCGCGTAAACTCCCGTCGACATCGACTTGACTGTAATTCCGCGCCTGTACACTCTCCAGTGAAAGAAATTTTGCAAAACGTTTACGCATGGCGAAGTGCGCTTTGGAGTAGTCTGCTGCTCGAAACAGTAACGTTTTCAACACGGCTTCCTTGACACATCACGTCTCCGCTTGTACGGTCAACTAAACCCCTTTTCCGACGGCTACGTAAGAATCTGCGTCGATGCAGTCGAGGTCCAATCTCGACTTGGAATGTCACTACTGCCGGCCCCCGACAACTGAAAGCGTTTCCCTAACTGGCCCTAACCAGTTTTGACCTGAGGTGTGTGTTCGATGAAAAAGATCCTCGCTTTTCCCATCCTGCTGCTCGCAGCAGCCGCAGCATGGGGTGCCGTCTACCCTGTCACTGAAACCTTCACCAGCTCCAGCCAACTCTCCTCCAACTGGACAGATCTCGCAAAGACAAATTCCGGTTATACCTTCCTCCAGGCGACAAGCGGCACCGTCATTCCATCTGTTTCAGGACAGCAAGGGATGGCAATCTACACAGGAGCATCCTTCACCAGCGATCAGTACTCGCAAGTCAAATTCGTCTCACATATAAATTCCGGCAACAGCAGCACCGGTCCCTGCGTTCGCATGAGCGCAACAGGAAACGGCGTTTGTTATCTCGCTGATCTCGGTTTGATGTATCTCATCTCAGGCGGCAACGGAGCCGGTAACATCGACTCAAGCTGCCCCATACCGCACAGCGGCGATACGATCCAGCTCTCCGTCGTCGGAGCAACCTACACCTGCTCCGACCTCACCACCGGTGCCTCGTCTTCCACGAACGACTACACCTTCGCATCTGGAAGCCCGGCAATCCTCGTCGACCAGCGACCCTCACCCAGCTATGCTCTCGCTCAATTTCAGGGTGATTGCATTCCCTCCTGTTCGAGTGGCGCTCCCAGCGGACCATCCTCTTCATCACCGGTCGACCCATCCGCTCCGCCGGCAAGCAACCCATCCCCTCCACCACCAAGCGATCCTTCCACTCCGCCCTCCAGTGGCCCGTCTGATCCGTCCTCTCCCAGTTCGCCGCCGTCATCACCCAGCCCTCCAGTTGTCTCCAACCCATCTTCCGGAGGAGGACAGACCTGGTACGTCAACGGGGGCGGCGGAACTCGTTTCTCCCCCAACCAGCCCAACGGTCAGTGCAACGGAACGTCGCCCAATCCCTATCCAGGTTCAGGCGTCAACCAGAACTGCGCCTTCAAAGACATCCGCTCTCTCTGGACCGACGGCAGCTACGTCACCGCAGGAAATACAAGTGCGCCTGCCTGGGGCTGGATCGGTTCCAGCGGCGACACCTACCTCGTCGACTGCTCCGGTGGAGCACAGTGCCGCATCGGTCAAAGTGGTCCCAACGTGCAGGACTATTACGGCCTTGCAGGCGACCCCTACGACTCCGGTGTTCCGCCGCCCATCAACGGAACTCCCGGCGCGCACACCAGAATTCTGGGCGCAAACTACGGGAGTTGCACCTCATCGGCTGCGAAGGCCCACGTCAACGGTGGCTATGGCCTCTACCAGGTCTTGAACCTGCAAGGTTCGTCGTATGTCGATATCGCATGCTTTGACATCACCGATTTCTCCAACTGCGGCAAAATAGGTCAGGCGAATACATGCAACACGGTCTATCCGCTCAGTGACTTTGCAACCAACGGTATCCGGACCAACAACTCCACAAACAACGTTACCCTCACCGACATGAACATCCATGGCTTGGCCAACTCAGGCATCCTCGGAGCAACTGGTGATGGCGTTGTTCTCACACGCGTCTCTCTCGCAGGAAATCCAGGAGCCGGATGGAACCTCGACGACGGAAGCGGCACGACAGGCTCCGGTCATCTCACCCTCAGTTACGTCAACATCCTGTGGAACGGCTGTGCCGAAGAGTACCCCATCGTCGACGCTGTCCCTTACGCCGATTGCACCGACGATAACTCCAACGGCTATGGTGACGGAATCGGAACCGCAACCGTAACCAGCAATCCTGCATGGATCATCAGCGTCGATCACTCCGTCGCTGCCTATAACACGCAGGATGGATTCGACTTTCTCCATGTAAATGGCCCAGGATCGTCCGTCTCCATCACCAACACCCTCGCCTACGGAAACATGGGACAGCAAATCAAGGTGGGCGCTATAGGCTCGGCAATCAACGATCTGATTGTCGGTAACTGCAATGCTCTTCGACGGGCAATTCCCGGAACTCCGTCAGGCTATAACAGCAAGCTCTCTGACTTCTGTCGTGCGGCGGACACGGCAATGGTCGTCTCCGTTGGAGACGGTGCCGTCACCAGAGTCATCAATAACACCATCTACACCGCAAATAACGTTGCGATCGAAGTATCGACCGCCGGGCCCTGCACATCCACCTGCTTCATGCAGTACGAGAACAACATCTTTCTCGGCTTCCTGAACAGTGGAGCCACTGGCTATCCAAATGGAGGCAACGGAACATTCCCGGCGCCAATCTACTTCGATAACCACCCCGTTCTGGGCCTCTCCGGCTCCAGCTTCACCAACAACCTCACATGGAACGCCAAAGCCAGCTGGTCTTGCCCGCAGACCTCCTGGGGCGAGCAGAATGCCATCTGCGCCGATCCCGGACTCGTAGACGAAAGCTTCCACGTCTACGGCTACGGCAATATGAGCCCGGCCGCAGCCTCCTCGATCGTCGTCGGAAAAGGAATCTCCATCTCCGGCCTCACGACCGACATCCTCAACAACACTCGTTCCGGCAACCCAACCATCGGAGCTTACGACTCGACAGCCGCATCCGCGTTGTTGCCGTAGTAAGCGCCGGAACCAGAGACACCCGAGGTGCCCCATTCATCGCGCGTCTTCATGCGCGATGAGTGGGCTCCACTCTGCCGAAGGCAATCCGGAATCAAATCACCACAAATTTCAAATCGCACCGCGCCACAATCGCGCCTCTGAGCCCCAAAGACTCAAGTGCGCTTCATGACGAACGGGCTCCTCAAGGCACGAGTGCCTCAAGCCAGCGTATATCCCGCATCGAATGGATCTTCACCCGCATCCGTTGTATCCAGCCACCGCAAGGAATAGATATCGATCGGATCCGTCAACCCATGTGTCAGCAGGTTCGGAAGAACCTCCAGCAACCCATGATCGAGCTGGTCTTTGTATAGATCCATATCCGGCTCAAACTTCACGCAATCCACGCCGCCAATCGTCTTTCTGTCCGGTGGGTTCTCATGAAACGTTAGCTGCACATTCGAGTAGTCGTACTGCGTCTGCTTGTAGCTCAGCGTAGCTCCCGGATGCAGCAATCCCGGATTATCTTCCTTGGCAAACTCTCCATCCTGCGCCGCTGCCACAACCGCCGGAATCAGCGCTTTATCGACATATCCGAAAAAGCGATCCTGCGCGAACGTCTTGTCCCACTCAATCTCCTTCAGGTAATCCAGCGGAGTCTTCTGCCCGCCCACCACAAGCTCGTTCATCGCTTCCGTCAGATTCAGAAAGCACGTAAGCGCCGCGGCCGTGGTCCTCTGCTGCAAGCTCAGATAACGTTGCTGCGCGTCAGCCTCGCTCGCCAAACCCAATCCCAGAAGCTCCGCTGCCTTAGGATGCTTCGCCTTCAGCTGCGCCCATTCGGGAAAGACCACCTTCGTCGGAACAGGGATCATCAAAAACTTGAACGTTGGATGAACCTTAGGATTCGCCTTGATGAAATCCCCCGTCGCGCGATAGCCCTTTGCCCACGCATTCACGATGTAGTCGTCGCCCGGCCCGTCATGGAACTGAAGGTCCAGTTGAATCACCGGCCCCTTTACCCAGAAAGATCGATCGATATCGGAATTGTTCTTAACATCAAGCAGCACATCCAATACCTGTGTCATCGGCTGGCCTGTGCCGTCATACAAAACAATCGTTGCCTTCGACGAAGGGCTATCTGGCATCTGCGTCTCCTGAGATTTAACATGGGGCCCGAAGCGGACAATCAGAATACACCGCCGAAACACACGACAAAGTTAAAAACAAAGGGGTGGCCCCATTGATCCGGGCCGGTGCCACCACACCGGGCGCCCCATTCATCGCGCATCTTCATGCGCGATGAGTAGGTTCCGCTCTGCCGAAGGCAAACCAGAATTTCAACCCGCCACAAACTTCAATCGCACCGCGCCCCAAAAGTCGCCCAGCCGTCTCTACAGATACAACTGCCTCGGCCATTTCGAGACGGGTAATTTCCGTCGAATCGAAATCCGCTGCCATTCAACCCCGGGTGCCCCATTCATCGCGCGTCTTCATGCGCGATGAGTGGGTTCCACTCTGCCGAAGGCAAACCAGAATTTCAACCCGCGACAAATTTCAATCGCATCGCGCCCCAAAGTCTCTACAGATACAATTGCCTCGGCCATTTCGAGACGGGTAATTTCCGTCGAATCGAAATCCGCTGCCATTCAACCCAGCCCATCGCCCACGTAACTGAGAGAAACACCCAGGACATCTTGAAAATCTCCGGACCGCATATCAGGGCGAAAGCGCCAATAAGAAGCGTCCATTTCGCACGGCGGAATACCCGGCTGCGCGAAGCGGTATAGATCGGTAGAAAAGGCGCTGCCCAGAGCAGACCTGTTACGAGCCCGATTCCGAACATCACCTGCGCGATGCCCTGCGAACCCCTCAGGAAGAGCACAATCGACGCCAAAAGCGCCATCACAGGCACCGCCACAAACACCCGCTTCACCCACCTTCGCGAGCAGATGAACTTTGCCTCCCAGTTGCCCTGACCCAGCAACCTCGCTTCGGTCGAGGTAAGCAGAACCTTACGATATTGCCGGTTCGCGCTCTTCGCATCGCCCAGCGCAGCCAGGGCCAGTCGATCTGCGTCATCGGCAGTTGCGCCTTCGTCCATGGCGGCCTCTCGCGCCGATTCGTAATGCTCTCGAATCTCGCCGCGAACCCGGGCAACCGACTCCTTCGACAAACACCGGGTAGCTTCTTTCAACCAGAGTTCCAGTCCACTCATCGCTCGCCTCCGAACTACGCTTCCCCAAGAATCATCGTCACTGCTTGCGAAAGCTCACGCCATTCGGCGCGGTCCCTCGCAAGCGCCTCGTGCCCGGCCTTCGTCAGACGGTAATAGCGTCTCTGCCGCCCCTTCTCAACCGCATCATACGACTCCACCAGACCTTCGTTTTCCAGCTTGTGAAGTGCAGGGTAGAGCGTGCCCTCTTTGAAATCCAATACGCCCCGCGAGCGTTCTTTGATCTGCTGCGCAATTCGATATCCGTGGGTCGGCTCATTCACCAGAGCCTCCAGGATAAGGGTAGGCAGTGTCCCTTTAAGATTCACTCTAATACCTCGCATTCCTATGCATAGGATATTGATCCTTTACCCTGCGGTTGTCAATGGCAAAACCCCTTGTCAAGCCCTTAAATGACTCAAATCGATAGAAACAAAGCACTTCCAAATGGCATACCAGTTTCACAAAATCCCTATAATAGAAATGGACCCAAAAAAGAAAGCCTCGGACTTAGTCCGGGGCCTTTCCTTTCAGGGATAACTTATTTATTTTCAAATCTTTAGCTATAAGCCATTTAGATGGAGTAATTTGCAGAAGGAGTCGTAATCTAAGTATAAAAGAATGAACACTTTACACGAGACTATGGGGGAGGGGGGGTACCCTGTTTCCCAGGCGCGCCACGAACCGATTGCAGGTCTTGGTCCAGCATTCCCGCCAGATCGCGAGCGAGGTCAGGTCCCTTCGGTTCCGTATAAGTCCCAAGCTGCGCCTTCAACTCAATATCGGTTTTCTTGCCGCCCGACTCATCCACACAGGGAGTCCCGGTGACATAGGCTGCCGTGTACCCGATCGTCCGCTTCCCAAGCGTCTGTTCCTGGATCACTACATGCAGCGTCCTTTGAGCACCCGCCGGAATCGTGACGACGTCCACGCCTGAAAGCGACTGTAGCGCCTGGCGAATCTCCGTCGCCCGCTGCCCCGTTGGATCGTCGCCCGAAACCGTCAGCAGCACCTTTACTCCTGAACCCGGCGAGGCCACAGGGCACGTGAGCAGCTTTTTCGCAGGATCGGCATAGAGGTGACTCTTTGCCGCGCTGATCAGAGCATCCAGTTGCGGCTGCGTCAGCTTATTCAGTCCCGCAGTCTTGAAGTCGGTCGCCGAAACCCCGAGCGTTTGCTGTACATCTGGCGACCACGCCGCCAGCGAGGTCTTGGCCGTTTTGCTCTTCGGCTTGGCTCCGGTAGCCGAAGTCGGCGTCGTAGCCGTCGTCTGCGCAAGCGCCAGCGGACAAGCGACCGCCAGCACTGCGGCACCCAGTTGAAAAAGCCTCAAGCCAGCCCTCCGGCCGTTCAAAGTGATAAAAACCTTAGCAATTGAGATGCAAGCCGTCCGAGCCTGGTCCACATCGCATCAGGCCGTGAAAGCCATCTTAATCGAAGAACGAGACAGAAAAGGAGGCATAATGTCGGTCTTGAAGCTCGGCTCTTTCGCCCTCGCCGGCGCCCTCATCCTCGTTGGCTGCCAGCCTCCGCCAAAACCGCTGCCCACTCCGCCGCCCAAACCCGTCCCAACCCCGGCCCCCGCACGCTGACCGGTAAACCAGAAAAATAAGAATAAAATAGCTCGCTCACACTATGCCCGTCACAATACGTCCACTGGAAACCCTGCGGAAGCACCTCACCGAACTGGAAGCCGCGATCCTCCTTTGCCTCGACAATCCCACAAAGAAACCCGTTCACCGCCTCCGCACCATGACCCGCCGCGTCGAGGCCCAGTTGACGCTCCTCGCCTCCCTGCGCGTCCCCGGAATCCACGGAGAAGAGGCTCGCCAGGTAGGGCGCCTGCTTAAGAAACTTCGTCGCGCCGCCGGTAAGGTTCGCGACCTCGACGTTCAGGACGACCTCATCGCCGAGAACACTCCGCCAAAAGCACGCGAAGACGCCGCGAAACTCCGCGACAAGTTCCAGCAGCAACGCAACAAAGCTGCCGGCCAGCTGCAAAAGGGTCTGCAAAAGTACCATGCCAAACTCACCGGAACGCTCGAATCTCTGTTCCAAACCCTCGAGACAGAACAGCCTCCCGTCCTTACTTCAACCGAGCTCTCCAGGCTCACCACCCACTGGTTCGCCTCCAATGCGCCAGCCCCGACCGGGGACAACGAAGGTCTCCACACCATTCGCAAGACCGCGAAGATCGCACGATATCTCGCCGAGAACGCGCCGAAACAGGCACGCGTCCCCCGCAAACTTGCGAACGAGTTCGAATCGCTCCAGCAGATCGGAGGGGAATGGCACGACTGGCTCATTCTTTCCGAGATCGCACGCGATGAGACAGGCGAGTCCTCGCCGCTAACGGCAGCCTTCACCGGCAGGTGCAGGCGATCGCTGGCCAGTTATCGACGGCACCTCAAAATCGTGCTCCCTAAGGCTGCGGAGCGTCCGAGGGTATAACCGCTCCGGCTCGGATCCACCGTTCCACCGTGGCGATATCGGCATCCGAGAGCTTCGCCTTCGGCGGCATCGGTCTCGGATCGTTCGCAGGGCCCTCATGCCGGATCAGCTTCAACAGCAGGCTGTTCGCCGGATCGCCCGGAACAATCACCGCTCCGTCCTTGCCACCCTTCAGGATCGTAGCCCGTGTCGAAAGGCTCAACCCGCCACGGTGGTTCATCCCGCCATGGCACCGGTAGCAGTTCGCTGCAAAGATTGGCTGAATCTTCTGGGCGTAAAACTGAGGCGTTGCCGCTTCTTCATCCCCCGCCGCCTGAACCCCGATCGACCCGAAAGAGCCCGCAAAAAGAACAACAACAGCAACCATCAGTCCGTGACGCTTCACTTTCTTCTATCTCCTGAAGCAGCTATAGTTACAAATAAGTACACAGAATCCATCTGATTACTTACACTAACTCCAATCCTCTCATAAGGTAGAAGATGCTCTGGCGTTCCGCGCCTCCTGAAACCCTGATGCGCTTGAATGCCTCCATCGCCACTTTGGTACTCGCGGCCCTGTCTCTCGCGCCCGCACCCCTGCTCGCCAAGCCGGCGCGCCACGCTGCGCCCAAGACAGAGACCGCGGCACACAGACACGCCCACAAAACGACGCCCAACTCAAAGCACGCCACACCAAAGCGCCGCAGGAAGAGCCAACGAACAGAAGACACTGCACCTCCTCCAACCATAAGCCGCGTACGCTCAACCGCCACTAGCCGTAACGCCCGGAAAATAGCGTCTTCACCCGAACCCTCGCACCCGGCAGAGCAGGGAACCGATGGTGCACCCCGCAAGGCTACCTCCGAGGACTTTATGCACGCCGCTTCTGGCAGCCCTGACTCACGCGAGCCCGAAAAGCCAATCACCGGAATCTCGCATCCTCCTGACGATGACGAAGAGTCCCCGCGTACCCCAACTCCGCAACCCAAGGCCGCCCCGGTAGCCAGGGCCACATCGCCCAGCGCACGCCTCAACACCAGGGTTTCCCGCGAAATCGTCGCCGACGACACCGCCCCTCCTGTAATTCAGCCTCTGCTCTACAACAAGCGCGGACACCTCATCGTTCCTCGCCCTCTCAAAGGCTCCCACGATATCCTCGTCCACCAGAACCTTGTAGCCGACCGCGAAGGTCTCGACCGCATCAAGGACGACGACGATCTCGAGGCGATGCGTGACCGCGGCCTTCTTGTTGTCATCCCGACAAGTGCCGCCCTCGAAGTGGACGACCGCCTTCCATCGAACCGCCGCTACACCCGCCCCTGGACCGCACAGTTTCTCTCCGCCCTGGCCCGCGCGCACTACGCCCGGTTCCACACGTCACTCCAGGTCAACTCAGCTGTAAGAACGGTGGAGTTCCAGCAGCGCCTCCAACGTACCAACGGAAACGCTGCGCCCGCCGAAGGCGAAACTGCCTCTCCCCACCTCACTGGCCAGGCCGTCGATCTCGCAAAACACGGACTATCCCTGACTGAGATCGCATGGCTGCGAGGCTATCTCCTGCCGTTGGTACAGCAGGGTAAGATCGATGTCGAAGAAGAGTTTCAGCAGGCGTGCTTCCACGTCAGCGTCTACAAGCGTTACAGCCCAACCACATCCACGCCTAAACGCGAGATTGCCACCGGACGCCAGAACGGCACTGCCGCATTGGCGACGGCCATTCCGTGATCAGGGGTTTCCGACTAACTCTCGCTGATCCGTCTGCCAGCTCCGAAAGGCTGCGTCCAGTGCCTGCATATTGAGTACGCCATCTGCGCCTGACGCGGCAAACGTACCTTTGCCAAGGTATGCCAGCGCGAAGGCGTCCAGCATACGGGTATAGCCGTCACTATTCTCGACCGTCGCTGTCTCAATCAGCTCCCCGGCCCGGCGGAGCACCAGGTCCACAGGGCGATCAACCGTAAGTCCATTTTCGGCAATCAGGACACCATCTGAGCCAGTGATCTCAATCAGTGTCCGATAGGGAGATCGTGCACTCGCAGTTACGTTTGCGAAGACCCCGCCTGTCATCTCAAGCTGCAAAGAGGCAATCGCTTCTACCTTGTCCTGCGAGTGCGTCTTGCTGGCGAGCGTGCTCACACTGCGAATCTCTTCATCGAGCACAAAACGAAGCGCATCCATACAGTGCACCCCGACGTCGGCGATCGGTCCGCCGCAGGCGAGCGTCGGATCCATAATCCACTTCCGCGGCGCGCGATCTGCTGGATAGGCATACTCCGCATGAGCAAGCTGCGGCTTGCCAATGTGACCTGCCTTAATTTTTTCCCGTATCCAGTCGAGCGAGCGGTTGTAACGAAAGTTCTGCGCCACTCCAAACAAGACGCCCGCGGCTTCTGCAGCGTCGTTCATCTGCCGTGCCTCAGTTGCATTCATCGCGAGCGGCTTCTCGCATAACACCGCTTTACCGCTGCGCACGGCGAGCATCATATCGTCTTTGTGCATCGCATCCGGAGAGGTGATGAACACAACATCCACATCTGGCGAAGAGCAAAGCTCCTCACGAGCCGTGAAATTATGCTCAATTTTGAACTCGGCGCAATTCAGTTGAGCAGCTGCTTTATCGCGCCGCCACATTCCAACCAGCTTTGCTTGCTTTGTGTTCGCAAAGGCCGGAAGCAAGCGGCGAACGGCATGGTGTCCAAAACCAAGAATCGCAAAACGGACGATCGGCTGCGGCATTCTCTGTCCTATAGGGAGTTAGGGGTTTGCTAGTCTAGGTTGTCACATCACAGCGTAAATATAGGCGACTTTTTGAAGCACGTATATTTGCCTGTGAGAGATGGTGAACTATTTCAGAAACACATCTTTTCGGAATACAGGTTGAAGCTAACGGGCGTCGTTTTTGAAGATCTGCTCAGCAAAAAAGTTTTCTACCTTCGATTGATCACGCAACATCTCGAAGTAGGCTGCCTTCAACAGTTGTGAGCGGCCGTCACGAAGCTGCTGTCGAATATTCTGCTGGACGCGCGGATCGCTGAGATCGCGCTGCCCGGCAGGTTCTCGCGAGATCAGCTTATAGATTGCATACCCCATCGGCTTTTTTGTTTGCGCATCGAGCATGGGGAGTATGTCGGTTATCTGGCCAGCTTTTAGTTTCGTTACGGCATTGTAGATCGCAGGATCAGCATGCAATTGAGACTCGGGTACAAATCCGATATCACCACCGCTCGAGGCCGTCTCGGCGCGCTCTGAAAAATTCGCAGCCAGCGAACCAAAGTCCTCTCCGCTGTCGAGGCGATTCTTGAGAGCCTGAATCTTCTTTCTCGCTTCAACATCGTTTGTCGCCTTGCTGCCTTGAAGGTTTCCAGGATCGGCCGAAGGTACGCTGGTTACCTGGATCTGAGAGAGATGATAAGCAACTTCGGGCAGGTTGTACTCCGCCTTGTGCTGGTTGTAGTAGTTGGTGACGTCGCCATCTGTCACCGTAATCTTGGAATCGATCTCTTTTGTCAATAGCTTGTTTACGGTCAAGCTGCGGCGGATGTCGTGCCTGAAATCGTCCAGAGTGTGGTTGCCAGCCTTCAGCTTCTCATTGAACTGTTCTTCGGTATAGGGAGCCTTGTACTCCGCAAGCTTCGCGTCCACCTCTTCATTCGTTGCAGTGAGATTCATCTTCGCTGCGCGCTGTTCGATAATCTCTTCGTTGATGAGATTGCCGAGAACGTTCAGCCGCATTGCATCGGCCTGCTCTTGAGGGGGTTGCTGTTGTTGCTGCTGCTCACCCAACTGAGTCTGGTAGTACTTCTCCATTTCTGAGCGCATGATCGCTTTGCCGTTCACGGTTGCGACGACATCCGCATTGTGGGTGCGGTTGCAACCGGTCAACGGAAGCATGGCAGCGATAAGAATGAATACTGCGGAACGAGAGGCCCGGGGCACGCACACAGAGAACTCCATCCTTCCTTCAGTCAACCAATTCGTCACGAAAAACACTCCTGCATCCTGGGCGCTAGTTTCCGGACTTCGCCGGGGCCGCCGCCTGGGAAGCGGGCGGAGCGGGTGGTGGCGTTTGACCGGACGCAATCAATGCATTGTCAATCATCCGATACACATACTCAAGTGGAACCGCCCCCTCAAGCTTCTCACCATTGATGAACAATGCCGGTGTGGAATCCACGCCCAGCGCAGTCGCCTGTTCAATCGAACTCCTCACAGCGCTGTCATCTTGTTTTGCGATGCAGGCGTCCAGCGTGGTGGAATCCACCTTCTGCCGTTTGCCTTCTTCACGAGTCAGCCCATCGAGCGCGGCATTGGCCTTGGTCAGACTCTTTTCTTCGCCGCCCATCTCTGCCGCGTGAGCATGAATATAGTCCACGAGGTTCCAATAACCCGTGACGCTCTGTGCCCCCAGGCAGTTTGCATCGATCGCTGCACGCATCGCCCACGGATGCTGGTCCAGGGGGAAGTCGCGGTACACAATCCGGACCTGATCCTTGTAACGGTCCAGCAGCGCCGGAAAAAGCTGCGCGTGCATCTTCGCGCAGAAGGGGCACTGCAGGTCGTCAAACCCGACAATAATCACTGGAGCGTTTGCTGCTCCTCCTCGCGCGGGCCGTCCCGAATCGCTCACCATCGTTCGGGGATCTTTGCTGATGTCAAACTTATTGAACTGCGCCAGCGTTTTGCCGTCCTTCGATAGGAGGAACAGCATCGGCTTACTCGCCTGGCCATCGGAGGTGAAGACCACTGTGATCTCGTCGTATCCCGGAATATTACTCGCCGTCCGTCCTCCTACCTGTACATCATAGTTGGGTGGCAGATTCGCTTTCGACCGGATCATCAGCTCGACTCGTCGAGAAAGGTCCACCGGGAGCCGCCCGCCAGAGCCGAGCAGACTGTTGTTGGGGGAACTCGTGGTGGAATCGCTCGGTGCCGGAAACGAGCCGTGAACCGGAACCTGCGCACGACAACCCGCTGCGGCCAGGGTAAGGGCGAAAAGAAGGGGTTGAAGCGGTTTCAGACCAGTCAGCACAGTACCTTCGATTATCTCACGCAGAGGCAGTGTTGAATCTTAGCTCGGTCGCGCAAAATCTGCAATTCAGCCGCTAGAACAGTCGTTCTGCCCGGCGTAAGTTACCGGCGGTTCCAATGTTCGCCAGGGTGACATTGAACCGGTAGGCATTCTCATTACGTACTGAGCCCAGCTCATATTTCCGGTACTCGACACTGACTCCGCAGCAGTCCCAGTTCCACGAGGTCTGCAAGGCTGCGTACTGCACCGAGTCCAGCCGGAGGTCGAGGCCCACGTTGGCGGCGATGCCCAGTCCTCGCTTGGTAGGCGATCCATAGCCGAGCAGGATCCTGATCTGATTGAAGTTCGAGACCGAAGAGGAGACCCCAGTTGTCGAACCGAACGGCTGCGTATAAAACCTACCGGGAGCATTCAGTCGCGCATAACTGAAGCCTGAAAAGACATTCCCCTCATGAAAATCGACCAGCACATTGTTTGACGTAAACTTGCTTGCTCCCGTATCTACATCGAAGTCCCATTCAAAGTCGAAACTATCCGAGGGTCGCAGACGCAGACGTGATATGACCGGCGATACATTTCTCGGTTCTGTAAGAAAAGCGATGCCGGAGAAATTCAGTGTTGTCTCGAAGATATTCCGTCGCCCCCGTATTACCGCCCCGCCAAAATCAGGATCAAAAAAATACTTCTGCGACACAGTCCACTGGATCAATTCGCGGCTGCTGCAGGCCGGGGGTGGCGGCTCATAGCCGGTGTCATAGCCCGGCGCGGCCGGCAATGACAGTACGTCGCTCTGATCCGTATTACATGCCCTGGTCTTTTTCCCCTGGCGCAGGAACAATCGCTGCGTCACGCCGTACTGCAACTCGTTCGTGTTGCTCGCAATATCGGCATCGTCGAAACGCAACACGTTGAGAAAATTGTTGACACCTGTCACATAGCGATAAGTGACCTCCGGCTCGATCGTGTGCTTGATCTCTGAACCGAAGAGCTTGCGGGTGAACCGCGAATCAAACGCGCGCTCCAGTACGGGAGTCCGTACATCGACCCCCGCCTCGAAGTCCGCCCTGTTGATTGCGCTCCCGCTTTCGACCGGAACCGGGGAGGTATAGGGGGTCTGACGGCTCCGCGTATACACCGTCTCACGCGCCGCGAGCGATGAAGTAAAGTGCCACCCGGCTGCGTTGAGAGGCAGGGTAATCTGCGGTCGCACATCGAGTCTCCAGGTGAGTCCCGTCGTAGCGAAGTTCGGCTGGACCCGCTTCAGCCCGGCAACGGTCCCATCCACATTCCAAAAGAGTCGCGAGTCCCCGATTCTATGGTCGGTCGAGGCCACATCCAGCGAAGGCGAGTGAAAGATGCGAATCTGCTGCTCTCCTGTTGTAGGAGTCGCGATCTGCTTCAAGCCCTGGTAACGGTCAGCCCGGAGCGAAAACGAATACCCATCCGTCTGATGGGTGGCATACCCGATGGACAGAATATCGCTCGATACGGCCTGGTTGAAGTTTTCCGTAAACGCCTCGCGGTACGGATAGGAGCTGAGGTATTCCAGGTCTGCGGCTAAACGGGTCTGCGATCCCGGATACGACGGGACATCGTACCGGCCGGAGAACACAACATCTTCGCCGCCCTGGTTCACATACTGGCCACCGGTCACGTATCCGCGATCCAGCAATCCGCTATAGTGTGCTGTCGCGAAGTTGTTCCCCAGCCCGCGATAACGAAATGTTGCCATCTGAGACCATCCGCGCCGCGAGAAGTATTCCGCTCCTACGGTAAGGTCAGTGCTGCGGTTGATCGAAAAGTAAATCTGTTCGCCTAAAACCAATCCCCTTGTAGAGGACTGTCCGACCACTGGAATCAAGAAACCAGTCTGTCTTCCCTCCGCATCTACCGGGTGCGTCACGTACGGCAGAAACACAAGCGGCACATTGATCACCTTGAACACGCTGTTGCGGGCCACCGCCTTTTCTTCGTTCACCGAGAACCGCCCCGCAAATAATTGCCAGTCCGGATTTGGAAGCTGGCACGACGTCACCGACCCGTCGTAAATCTCATACTCCCGGGGTCCCGTCTTCACCACCATCCGCCCACTGAACAGAAACGGATTCCCGTTGGCGTAAATCACCCGATGTCCTGAGTCCTTCAGCCCGACGGACCCGTTTACATCGTAAAAATGCCCGGTCTGATCCTTCAGATTCATGGTGCCGTGGGTGGCGGTGATGATCTCGTTGTTCTCGCCGTCGGTTGCCTTCAGGTGTCCCGTGGCGTTCAATTCGCTGGTCGTGTTGTCGTAGTCGATGTGATCGGCCTCGACTCGGCGGTCTTTATACCGGATGACTACGTGACCATCCAGGGCGTACTTCTCACCTGTCTTCGATTGCCGGTCCGATTCGATGGTGACGAGAGTTGTGCCGCTGGTGTCCGGAATGACGATTGCGTCGGGATAACGCTCTACGTCACCGGAGATCTCCGGAGCGTCCGGCAGCGCAGCATGGGTTACCTGACTCGGCACCTCCTGCGCGATCAGCCGTGACTGTGGATGACTTGCCTGGAGCAGCGTGATAGTTATCAGAAAGTAAATGGCCGTCAGAGGCGGTCTTACGTTCCACGCAGCGCTGTTAAATCGCCGGCGCGGTTGAAAGTCTCTGGCCTTTTGTTCTACGGGTTCCAAGGTCCTCTGGCGTACCACTCTTTGAGGCTAAACGATTTCATCGAACCAGGTCGTGTTTTGACATCATGAGCTTTGCACAACGTGAGATACCCAGAGTTGACGAAGCCGCCGAGGCAAAGGAAGCGGCGCTCGAGCCTTTTGCTCTAAAGCAGCAGATTGCGGAAAAGGTCGCCGCACACCGCGCCCGCAAAAACTCGCACGGCGGACCGCAGCTTACTCCTCCCACCGGCGCATCCTCTCCCAGCAAAGCGCGCTCGGCGCGTATCGCGGCCGCCGTGGCCGAACGCTATGCTCACTCACAGAGCTACCGCTCCTTTCTTGCGGACGAGGCAGAAAAGGCGATCCGCCAGGCAGAGGCGGCGGCCGAGGTTGCCAAACGCAGCGCGGAAGCCGTCGCCGCGGCGCAGTACGAACTCCTCGCCGAGCTCGACCAGTATGCCGCCGAACCGGAGTCGTTTGTTCTTACAGCTGTCGAGTCCCCGGCTGAGCCCACGCCTGCGCCAGAGCCGGTCATTGTCCCGGTTGCCGATCTCAAAGTGCGGTTCGAGGACAACGTTCCGCTTGCTCCCTCCTCACCTGCGGGTATCCACACCTCATATCGAACCGAGGTTCTCGACGAATCTGAGACCATCGCGCTGGACGAAGAGATTGCTTTTCGACAGGATCCGATTTTCGAGCCGTCAACCCCTCCGGTGGAGATTCCGGCCAATCTCATCCAGTTTCCTCGTCAGCTTGTCGCTCCGCGCCGGGCTCGTCCCCGCCTCGCCGAGGGGCCGCTGCGCGAAGACCTCGACAGCTCGGCCGACTCATCACAGCTGCGGATCTTTGAGGTTGAGGCCGCGGAGCTCTCGAGCGCACCCGCTGCGGAAGACGCTGCTCCGGAATGGTCTTCTATCCTGCTGAGTCCTCAGCCTGTGCCGACCATGGTTTACGAGGTTCCTGAGGCGCCTTTCATTCCGCCGATGATGCCTCAGACCGCACCTCTCAACCTGCGTCTGATGTCGGCGATCGTCGATGGGGTGGTCGTTACCGGCGCCCTCATCGTTTTCATCGCAGGCTTTGCTTTGACTGCGGCGCACTTCGGCAAGCCTGACGCGCTCCGCATGTCTCCCAAAGCCGCTCTCATCACTGCGGCCAGCTTGCTTGCGGTTTTTGGGCTTGTGTATCAGCTTCTCTTCTTTACTTTTTCTGAAGCAACACCGGGAATGCGTTATGCACGCATTGGATTGTGCACGCTGTCGGATGACAATCCGACGCGAAGCGCGATGCGTCGCCGCATCTTCGCCCATCTTCTCTCAGCCCTTCCCCTGGGCATGGGATACTTCTGGGCTCTGCTGGATGAAGACCGGCTTGGCTGGCATGACCGGATGACGCGCATGTATCAGCGGAGCTATTAGACGGGGTACCCCTCTCCCCCTATCTTTTCGCCCAAAGTGTTCATTCTTTTAGGCTTAGATCGGGCTTGATAGGTAAATTATTCCATCAAAACAACTTAGATGGAAAGTAATCAAAATAAAATCGGTTTCATCTTCATCGAGCTCTGGGCCGGATTGGGATCGGAGCTTTCCCTGTTTCTATTCTAGCAATCTCAGCAAACTGGTATGCCAGCCGGAAGTCGCTTATCTTGATGGACTTATAAGTTTTCCCCCTTGACATGCAGGTTTGTTGAAGGTCTTCCTCGGGAAAAAGTCTGGCCTGAACCCTTGATGAGGATTCAGGCCAGACGGATTGTTTCGGAGTTGGCTTAGAAGGTTGTGCTGACGGTCAGGCGGAAGGTCTTGCGCGGTTCGCGCAGGACGTAATCGGCACCGTAGAACTGCACAGCCTGCTGGTAGGAGAAGAGCCCTGCACCTGAATCCGGGAAGAGATTCTTGAAGCAGGATGTCTGTCCCGGAGCACAGGTGTTGGGCAGAGCCAATTCCTGGGGAATGCTCTTGTAGAGTCGCAGCGGGTTGTACGCGTAGTAGAGGCGGAAGGGCGCGTTGACGATCGGCAGAATGACCTGAAGTTCGGCGCCGTTCGACATACGAGGTACATAGTTTGTGCCCGGAACGACCTTCAGAGGATTCGGGAAGCTAAGTTGCTGGCCACCAAAGCAGGCTCCGTTGACGAACTGCGGGCAGCCATAGAGGGGGCTTGAGATCTGTGCCTCTCCGGCTACGCTTTGGCGAAGCTGGTCAGCGCGAGCGTCAAAGGTCATGTTGAAGTCGGTGAAGAAGGCGAACGTGACCTGATTGACGATGGGAATGCGGTATTCCAGGTTTGCGGTGACGCTGGTGTCGCCGCCGATGGAGACGAGACGGTTGATCGGGAGAGGAATCAGTACGTTGCCCAGCGCTGGATTGGTGGGATCGCGCGGCACAGTGGTTCCATCCGGATTTGTCAGGTTGAATTTGATGTTGGTTGGAATAAAGGTGTAAGGCGATGCCGAACGCACGTCGAAGCCGCGGATATCCGACTCGCCGCCCCCATAGATACGGTTGGTGGGCGGAGCAACCTCGCCGCCGAATCCGGAGATGTGCGCGAGCTGAATACGGTAGGCCAGCACGTTATGGCCGTCGCGATTAATCCTGAGGCCCTTGATGGGGTAGAACTGGCGATACGTTGCGACGGGCTGAACGTATTTCACGTTTCCGCCGGCGCCTGCAACCTGCACGGCGATGTTAAGGTCGCGACCGGAGTGCGGCCCAACGGCGCGGTCGATGCTGGAGTAGCTGAAGCTGGGAGTAATCGCGGAGGTTATGATGCCGTTGAGTTGATTCAGCCCCTGAACGCCGGAGCGGAAGGCGAGGGTCTGGAAGACGTTGCGGGTGTTGTCGTTGAAGGTGGTGACCGAGGACCGCGACAGGGCATACGAGACGCCGACGCGGGTGACGCCGCTATGCGCCCACAGGTGCCGCAGTGGCGAGCTGAGTGAAAGCGTCAAACCGCTGGTGGACTGGTTGTAGTTTGTCAGCAGCGACTGCTGCGCGGTGGTCAGGTTCTGTGCCTGTCCGTTGGCGATAGAGTAGGACTTCGCCGGATTGAAGTCGTATTTGCTGGTGTAGACCTGGATGCCGAGCGACATCGGCCTGTTGCGGAAGTACGGCTGGGTGAAGCCGAAGCTAAGGTTCCGCGAGAGGTCGCCTACGTTGGCCTGTACGGAGAGGGTTTCGCCGAGTCCGAGGAAGTTGTTCGTCTCGTAGTTGAGGCCGATAAACGTACCGGAGAGACCGCTGATACCGCCGTTGAGACCGATGGAGTTCTTGCCCTTCTCCTTCAGCTTGAGCAGCAGATCGACGGTCTGGTTGTCCTGGTTCTGGCGGCTCTCGGAGTCCTGCTCGACCTTGAGCGGCTCAAAGTAGTTGAGCTGGTTCAAACGGAGGAGTGAAAGCTCCCATAGGCGGGAGTTATAGACCTGGCCTTCTTCGAGGAGGAGTTCGCGGCGGATGACCTTATCGCGCGTGATGCTGTTGCCGGTGAACTCGATGCGCGAGACGTAGAAGGGCTTGCCCTCGTCGATGTCGATGTTGAGGGTGATGCTCTTCGTGGCTTCGTCGATATGGGGCTCAGGGGTTCCGACGAAGTTGATGAATCCATATTCTCCGTAGGCCTTGCGGAGCTGTTCGATGCCCTTACCGAACATGCTGGCGTTGAACCACTCGCCATCCTTCTGGGCAAACTGCGCCCGAAGAGCCCTTGTGTTCGTGAGGGTCTTATTGCCGCTGAAGGTGATGCCTGCGAGCTTGTACCTCGCTCCCTCTTCGACAGGCATCAGGATATCGATGCGCTTGCCCTTCGACGGGCGGAGTGTAAAGGGATTGAGGCCGCCGGCGTCGCGGACGTGCGTCGTGGGCTCGCTGGTGAGCGCTTTGAAATAGCCACGGTCGCGATAGGCCTGGCGGACGCGCTCCGTATCTTCGTCGAGCTTGGTTGCGTCGAAGGTGCGGGCGAAGAGGTTTTCAAGAATGATGGAGTGCGGAACGCCAATGGGCTTCAGATTCTTCATCGCAGCGCGCAGGGTTCGGTCGCTGAGACTGTTATTGCCGTCGAAGGCGATCTTGCCAACCTTAACAGTAGGACCTTCCTTCACGTTGAAGGTGAGGGAGACGGCCGCCGGAGGGATGGTCTTAATCTCGGTGCGAATGGTGGCAAATTGGTGGCCGTGCGCGGCGAGCAATTCCTTGATGACAACCTCGGCCCGCTTGACCTTGGTGGGGTCATATTGGCTTTCGACGGAAAGGCCGACCTTGGTTTTTTTGAAGGCGTCGAGGATGTCGGACTGGGATACCGCGTTAATGCCCTTGTAGTTGATCTCTCGTATGGTGGGCTTCTCGCGGACGTAGATTACGAGCTGTACGCACTTTGGGGAATCGACCTTTTCGATGCGAACGTCGTCGAAGTAGCCGGTGTTCCACAAAGAATTGAAGTCGCGCTCGACGATGGCGGGGTCGTATAGGTCTCCCTGATGAGAGAAAAGCCGAGCAAGGACGGACTCTTTGGGGATCCTGCGATTGCCGATGACCTGGGGTTGGCAAAGAGCTTGCGAACCCTGGTCCTGGGCGTGCAGCGCCGGGACGGCGGCAGCAAGTAGCGTCATGGAAAACAGGGCCCTGGCGATGCGGGAGCGACTGGAGCGCGTGCGCACAGGCTTGGTCTTACAACTCAGGGAGCTTCCGCTCTCTCGATCTACGGTAAAGATACGCACACCCTCACTGCTGAAAATCACACCCCGCTGATTATTTCTGGGGGAGATTCGATTATATGGGAGCGCGAGCGGGGTTAGCGAGTTCGGGCGGGATTCGTCCCTCGATTTTTCATGTTTGTTTGCCTCGTTTTAGGAGCGGTCGTTCGAGAAGCGGACGATAAATGCGCGTCGAGAAGAGGGTGGACGTAAGATACTAGGTTACAGCGACTGGAGGGGGAGAGGATGGTGCAGGCCGAAGTGATAGCGAATCGCGGGCTTGGATTGAGTGATCTGGCTCCTCGCGTGGTGCAGTCGGAGATTCGCGCGATGAGCGTCGAGAGCGATCGCGTGGGCGGTATCAACCTGGCCCAGGGCGTCTGTGACACCGAGGTTCCTCCGGTCGTAGCTGAAGCCGCTCACGCAGCGATCCGCGACGGACACAACATCTATACCCGGCTGGATGGCATTCCGAGGCTGCGCCGTGGCATCGCCGATAAGGTGGAACGAACGCTTGGGCTGGTCGCCGACCCGGAACACGAGGTGCTCGTGACGAGTGGAGCGACAGGAGCGTTTCATGCAGTTGTGATGGCTTTGCTGAACCCGGGGGACGAGGTTCTGCTCTTTGAGCCTTTCTATGGTTACCATGTTGGCACGCTTCGTTCTCAGCGGGTGGTGCCGGTGGCGGTTCCGCTTCATGGACCGCGATGGGACGTCGATCTTGAACGGGTTCGCGCCTCGATTACTCCACGCACACGAGCGGTCATTGTCAATACGCCGTCGAATCCCGCGGGCAAGGTCTTTACGAGGGCCGAGCTTGAGGGACTGGCTGAGATCGCGCGTGAGTTCGATTTGTTTATTTTTACCGATGAGATTTATGAACACTTCATCTATGGCGATGCGAAGCACATCAGCCCGGCGATGATCGAGGGCATGCGGGAACGGACGATTGTGATGTCCGGGTTTTCGAAGACCTTTTCGGTTACCGGCTGGCGTATTGGCTACGTGATTGCGGATGCGAAGTGGATCGGGGCAATCGGGTACTTTCATGATCTGCTTTATGTCTGCGCGCCGTCGCCGTTTCAGCACGGCGTTGCAGCGGGTCTGGAGCAATTGGGGCAGGGTTTCTATGCGAAGCTGGCGCTTGAGCATGAGGAGAAACGCTCGATGCTGGTGGATGCTTTGCAGGCTGCCGGGATGACTCCCCATGTGCCCGATGGGGCTTATTACATCCTTGCGGATGGGACGAATCTTCCGGGAGCAACCGCGGCGGAGAAGGCTCGCGCATTGCTGGCGAAGACCGGCGTGGCCTCGGTTGCGGGCTCAGCATTTTTCCGTGCAGGTAAGGGCGAGGATTTGCTGCGATTCTGCTTTGCGAAAAAGGATGAAGATCTCCGCGAGGCGTGCAGGCGACTCACAAAGTAGCGGGTTGATGGGCCGGTATTTCCTTGCTTGGGAAGAATTTCCAGTAAAATCTCGTTTGGCGCATCGGCGCATTGAAGGAAGGTAGTTATGGCATCGGCAATGGCAAGTATCGAAGCGTTGAAGGGCACACATCAAGAGCTGAAGACACGCATGGAGAAGTCGGTTGAAGACTTCCGCGCACATCTGCTTGCGGCGCGCACCGGGCGGGCCAACGTGCACATGCTCGACCAGGTGAAGGTGGACTACTACGGCACCGATACGCCGGTGGGGCAGATGGCACAGATGAGCACGCCGGAGCCGACGCTGATTCTGGTGCAGCCGTATGACATGAGCATGATTGGAGCGATCGAGAAGGCCATTCGCACTTCACCGGCGGGATTGAATCCGATGTCGGACGGGAAGGTGATTCGCGTTCCGGTGCCTCCGATGACTGAGGAGCGGCGCAAGGAGGTGGTCAAGCAGCTTAACAAGACGCTGGAGGACCATAAGACTGCGATTCGCAATATCCGGCGTGATGGGAACGACCATATCAAGAAGGCTGCCAAGGACAAGCTAATTTCGGCTGACGACGAGAAGCGCGCCAGCGAAGAGGTTCAGCAGCTTACCGATGCCGAGATCAGACGCATCGAAGATCTCTTTAAGGCGAAAGAGAAAGAGATTACAACGGTCTAGGATTTCCTGGAGACATGAATTGGCCGGGCATTTCTGCCCGGCCTTCTCTTTGTCTTTGCCTATACGCCCTGATAGACCAGCTTGACGAACATCTCCGGTGTTACGAATCCCTTGCCCCACTTCTCGTCAAATTTGGCGGTGGGTTTTGCGGCTACGGCTTCGTCGACGGTTTTCCCTTGCTTTTTGAGCGCGGCGACGTTGTCGCGAATGTCTGTGAGCATATCGAGCGTCTGTGAGAGTAGTTCCTTGTTTCCTACTGGACCGTGGCCGGGAATGATGATGGTGGAGCTTGTGCCAACAGAGAGATTTTTTCCCGCAGCTCGAATCATCCCGTCGATATGGCCGCCGGTGGCGTAGTCGATGAAGGGGTATGCGGCGCTGAACCAGGTATCGCCGGTGTGCAGAACGTCTTCATCGGTGAAGAGAACCGAGATATCGGTATCCGTGTGTGCCGGATCGTAGTGGTTCAGTAGTATCGTGGCCCCGTTGATCTCGAGCGTGTGGCTATCGGTAAATGTCAAGCTGGGGCGGGCATCGGCCGGCAACGGAGGGAAGACTGCGTTTAAGATGGGAATGGTTTGCTGAGTGCTGAGCCGCTGACGGGTTTTCTCGTGAGCCAGAATTGTCGCGCCGGCGGCGTGGATCCATGGGTTGCCGTCCGTGTGGTCCCAGTGCCAGTGCGTATTGATAAGGTGCTGGATCGGGTCGGGGCTGATGGCGGCAAGAGCTTCCGTGATCTGGGGACGCGATGTCGAGATGCCGGTATCGACGAGGAGCTTGCCTTGCGGGCCTGGGAGGACGGCGATGTTGCCTCCTGAGCCTATGAGCACGCTGATCTTGCCGCGAAGTTTCTGGGTCGTGATCTTCGCGGTGGCAGCAGCAGCTCGACCGTTGACGACCATGGCAGGCTGCTGCGGTTCCTGACCGAAGATGCTGCGTGGAGCGAAACAGGCCGCACCTGCGGCGGCTGCAGTCGAGAGGAAGTGGCGACGTGTGATTGTCATGATTATTCTCTTACCGAATTGAAGACGATGTTTTTCATGTTGGATGTACCTTCCGGTCTAGCCGGTGGTGTGGTCTACGACGATCTTCCATCCCTTGTCTGTCTTTTCGAAGACGAGGGAGAACATGCCGTCGGCGTTTCCGCCTTCCTTCTTGCCGCGCTCGAGATGATACCGGCCGATGACGACTGCAAAGTTGTCATCGAGGGGATGGACCTCGAGGCCAGCGAAGGATAGGTTACCCATCGCGGCCTTGCTGGGGTAGTCGCGACGATAGGCGTCGACCATGCCGGCAAAGCCTCGATTGATGGTGTTGGTGATAAAGAGAATGTCTGGCGAGTCCTTATAGGCCTGGGCGAAACCTTCAAGGTCGCCTCGGTTCCAGGCCGCCTCCTGTGCCAACATGACCTTTACGATGTCGAGCTCCTGTCGTGAAGCGGTCTTTAATTGCGAGTCCTGCGCACTTAAGGCGCAGGCCAGGAAAAGGAAGAACGTGAGGGTTCCAACGTGGAGCCGATAGCGGAGTGGCACAGTTACACCTCAAAAAGATTACGGACAATGTGGATGCTTTGGATTATAAGTTCGAGTCATTTTGATTTCGATAAGTCGTAAGAGTTCTGTTCTTTTTTATATCCCCAGCCTGTGATGTAAGCTGTTTAGCAAATCGGCCTTTCGGCAGTTCCGGCACCAGCCCGTCCTCTTTGCTCCACACGGGAGATTGAGCGTGGACATCCATACCCTGCATATCGAGCATGCAGTTCTCCTTGGCCTCTATACATTTCTTACGCTGATTAATTCATGGCTGCACCGCGGCATGAGGGGTGTCCACTTATTCCCTATCTACAACCTGTGCGCTTTTATAGCTGCCCTGCTGATCGCTCTTCGTCTCCATATACCCGACGCAGCAGCCATTGTCGTGGGCACTTTTTTTTTCCATCTTGCATATCTGGCGTTGTACTGGTGCCTGATGGACTTCTTCGGCAAGAAGTCGGGCCGCTGGCAGGTTCAGTCCATGTTGACTGGAATCGCGCTGGTGGCATTGATTCAATTTGGAGTGCTGCATCCCAACACCCGGAATCGCGTCGTTGCTTTCAGCCTTGTATTTACGGTCCAGATCGGCCTTTGCGCGTATCTTGTCTTTCATGAGACGCGCACTAGTCTTCGCGTCTCAGGCGCGCTCATGGGCATCGTTCTTGCGCTGTTGAGCCTGACTAACTTTCTTCGCGCCATCGGAATCTCCATCTATGGCGCACCGACCAGGTACCTCGCGGGAGGTCCTATTCTGCAGTGGAGCCTGGTCGTCACCTCGGTGCTTCAAGGCGGCGTTACGGTTGCTTTCGTCTGGATGACGGCCGCCTTACTGCGGCAGGAACTTCGCGTCCTGGCGACAACGGATTCGCTCACCGGGCTACTGAATCGACGCGCAATTGAGGTTGCGGCGGAGCAGAAGATCGCAGTGTGCCGGCAGCAGAATCGTCCACTCTCGGCAATTCTGCTTGACCTCGACAATTTCAAGCAGATAAACGACACGCTCGGACATCAACAGGGAGATGCGACGCTGATCGCGGTTGCACGCTGCCTGCAGCGGGAGATGCGGCAGAGTGATCTTGTTGCACGCTTCGGCGGGGATGAGTTTCTTATTCTTCTTGGCGATACACCTCAGCAGGCGGCCCTGGAGATTGCGGAACGGCTGCGCCGTCGTCTCGAAGAGGTCCCGGTTCTTCGCGATCGCACGCAACCGCGTGTCAGTGCGAGCCTGGGTCTTGCTCAACTCAAGAACGCACAGGGCTGGGACCACCTCATTACCAACTGCGACAAGGCTCTCTACATCGTCAAAAGCATGGGTGGCAACCAAGTCCTTATCTGCTGTTAGCCTCCGGGACATGATTGGAGCCAGGTTAGGCAGCGGCGGCAGGCACGATCCAGATCACCGTCACGAGCGTGATGGTTCCAAGCGCGAGATAAGGATGAAAGTGCGCGAGTGGAATCGCCGCCAGGTAGAGCGCGAGGCTGGCGTAGTGTTTGCGCTGAGTAGCCACATCTTCGCGCTCCAGTCCTCCTCCTTTGCGAAGAAGGCGGCCAACTGCGATTCGCAAAAGAAGAAAGGTAAACCCAGCGAAGATCATGGAAGCCGCGTAGAGCGCAACCGAAAACGAGTCCGACTTCTTTTCAATGACGTATGCGGTGAAGAAGGGCACCAACGAAGCGCTGAAGAGGAAGCCGAGATTGGCATGCAGCACGCGATGGTCTACCTGCTGAACGCGATGAATCAAGTAGTGGTGATTGCACCAATAAATTCCAATGAACGTGAACGAAAGCAGGTAAACAAAAAGGATGGGAGCCAGTTTCAGAAGACCAGCGAGGCCATCTTCATGCGGGATCTTCAACTCGAGTACCATGATGGTGATGATGACGGCGAGTACGCCATCGGAGAAGGCTTCCAGTCGCGTTTTTGGAAAAAGATTCGCTGCCATGACTTCTCTGCCACCGAGCATACATCGCTCGCCTTTGGACGTGGACTAGAATAACGGTATGGGCGTAATCTCCTCTGCCTCTGCCGCGAATCGCGTGGTCCATGCAGTCTGTTCCCATGACTGTCCGGACTCATGTGGCGTTCTGGTGACGGTTGATGAGTTGACTGGGCGCGCGGTTAAGATGCAGGGCGATCCATCGCACCCTGTGACACGTGGTTTTCTGTGCGGCAAGGTGGCAAAGTATCTTGACCGCGTGTATTCGCCGGATCGATTGCTTTACCCGATGCGGCGGCGCAAAGGGATTGCGAAAGGCCCGCTTAAGCATGGGTGCGAGGCCGAGGCCTTTGAGCGGATATCGTGGGACGAAGCGCTGGACGAGATTGCGGCTCGGCTGAAGACGATTGCGGCAGAGTTCGGTCCGGAGAGCATTCTGCCTTACAGCTATGCCGGTACCATCGGGCAGCTTGGTTATGGGTCGATGGACCGGAGATTCTTTCACCGTCTGGGGGCATCGCAGCTCGATCGAACGATCTGCTCATCTGCCGGCGGCGAGGCTCTGCGGAGTGTCTACGGTGTAAAACTCGGACCTCCGCCTGAGGACTTTGCCCATGCGGGCCTGATCATCGCGTGGGGCGCGAACATCCACGGCAACAATATTCATCTTTGGCCGTTCGTCGAAGAGGCCAGGCGGACTGGCGCCAGGCTGGTTGTCATCGATCCGTACAAGACGCGCACAGCGGCACTTGCCGATGAGCACCTGGCCATATTCCCCGGAACCGATGCGGCGCTCGCGCTTGGGCTCATGCATGTCATTCTGCGCGAGGACCTTGAAGACCGCGAATATATTGCGCGTTGTACGCATGGCTTTGAGGAACTCCGAGCGCATGCCTTGCGGCGAGAACATTCGCCCGAAGCCGTTGCTCGCGCCACCGGCATCGCAGCTGAGACGATTGAGCGCCTGGCTCGCGATTACGCGAACTGTCTGCGTGAAACGGGGAAACCTGCCGCGATTCGACTGAACTACGGCATTCAACGCAGCGAGAATGGCGGAACATCCGCACGCGCGGTAGCGATGCTTCCGCTCCTTACGGGTGCGTGGCAACATCGCGGGGGCGGTGTTCAGCTCTCTACATCGGGTTCGTTTCCATTCAACGAAAACGGGTTGCGCATGCCTGAGCTTATGTATGCGAGTTCGCTTGGGCGGGCGGCTCGCGTGATCAACATGAGCCGGCTTGGCGAGGCGCTGACGACGGCGGATGCAGGTGTTGGCGGCCCTCCTGTGAAGGCGCTGTTTGTTTACAACTCGAATCCGGCGGCGATCGCTCCGAACCAGAATGATGTTCTGCGCGGGATGCGCCGGGACGATCTGTTCGTGGCGGTGCATGAACAGTTCTTTACGGATACGGCGGATTACGCGGATATTTTGTTGCCTGCGGCGACGTTTCTTGAGACGAAGGACGTGCAGGGAGCTTACGGGCATCTTTATGCGCAGGTCAGCGAGCGAGCTATCGCTCCGCTGGGCGAGGCGCGAAACAATGTTACGGTCTTCGGCGAGCTGGGTCGCAGGATGGGATTTTCTGAGACGTGCTTCGACGACCGCGAGGACGAGTTAATTGACCAGGCGCTCAGCTCGGACCATTCCTGGTTTGCGGGCATCACGCGCGAACGGCTGGAACAAGAGGGGCATATCAAGCTGCAGTTGCCTGCGAATGGGCGCGGCGAGGTACTTCCTTTCTCGACGGCGGAGTGGTTCAGGACGCCGAGCGGGCGCGGCGAGCTGGTTCCGGTTCCTGTTTTTACGGCTCCGACAGAATCAAGGGCGAATGCAAAGGAGTACCCGCTGGAGTTTCTGCCGCGCAAGGCGGACAACTACATGAACTCCACGTTCGCGAACCTTGACACGCATCAAAGGATGGAGTCTCGTACCGCGGGTGTGCTGGAGATGCATGCCAGCGATGCTGCCCCGCGCGGGATCAAAAGTGACGATGAGGTCGAAGTCTTCAACGGTCGCGGACGAATCGTGTTGCGCGCGGAGGTTGATGGCCGGGTTGGCGCGGGTGTTGTTGCGGCCCGGCTGGATTGGAACAAGCTCTCGCATGACGGCATGAATGTGAATGCGCTGACCAGCGAGCGGTTAACTGATATAGGTGGGGGCCCTACCTTTTACTCGACGCTGGTTGAGGTGCGAAAGACGAGGTAGCCCCCCCGCCCTATCATTTTGCGCAAAGTGTTCATTATATTGAAGTTAGATTCGGACTTGAGTCGCAATGCATTCAAAATGCGAGGGGTCGAAGGCCGGAAGCAAATAAAAAGCCCCGGGCTCAGGCCGGGGCTTTTCGGGGCTCCAATTCCATTCTAGCAAGTTGCGAAAACCAGTCTGCCACCTGGAAATGCCTGATTCTAATTTGTTTAGGCGGCTTGGGGGGTTGACATGCGATTTTGCCGAGGATTTCCGGGCTATGGGCCGCCGGTATCTCCAATGGGGGTCCAGCCGGCGGAGGTGGCGGTGCAGTTTCCGCTAGCGCATGTTTCGAAACTGGTGACAGGATGGAGTTCCCAGACGGTAGCGCGCCAGCATCCTGAGGTGTGGTCGGAACGGCCGCAGTCCTGCGATCCGAGGTAGTGTTCGTTATCGACCATGAGCTGGCCCTCGACTCTTACCTGTTTGCCAACCAGTTTTTGGACGACGCCGAGGGTCCACTCGGGATGAAAGCGGCCGCGGTAGTGCGGTGTCATTTCGACGATCATCGACGTGGGATCGATATTCTTTTTGTCAGCTGCGGTTGCGTTGCCGTTGAGGAGTCTATTCGCCAATTGGGCATCGAAGCCGATGAAGATATGGAAGTCGACGTTTTCATTGTCTTGTCCGGCGTCGAGCTGGCAGTTGCTGCTCTCCTTTCCTTCGGCTTTGACTCCGTACAGATAGCCGACGACTCCGTGAATCTTTCCTTCTCCAACGTCGCTTAATTCAGTTGTGAAGTCGCCGTGGTTGCTTTTGCCCAGCCCGGCGGGAAGCTGGCCCTCAAGACCGGTGATGTCGGAGAGGCTTGTGAACCACTTCTGCACCTGCGGCTGCTGCCACTCGATCTGATTTTTGAACGCATTGAGGTAGGCGTCGTATTTGCCAGATGCGCTGCAGCCTGTTGGGTACTCACTGTGGCAGGCCTTGTAATCTTCAACACCTTCGCCGCAAATGGCGGGTATGACCTCGGCGGCTCCGGTCGCCCGGCTTGCCACATGGGTTGGAGCGGTGTTGGAGGTGACATTTGCGGGAGGGAGAAGAGCGCCGTGAAGGAGTGCGATGGCCAGGGGAATCATGGGAGCGGCGATTCTTACCGCTCCGTTTGAAGATTGCGACTTGCGTGGTGACATGATCGAACCTCACGTCGTGGCAGTAGGTGTTTCAGAGTTGAGACGGCCTGCAAATCAACTTGATCGCTGCACGAACCGCGCGCTCGCAGCCGGGCTTCAACAGCGAGCGAATGGCGGCGCTAGATGTGATCGTGGTCGGCTGGGGGCTGTGGCGGAGCCTGAGGCGGGTTCGGACCGTTCCTGGGATGAACCCCTTCATCGCGGCTGTAGGAGATGCCCTTGCCGACGGCGTAAGTGCTTGCGCTGATTCCGAGCAGCGTCAGAACACCTTGTGGGATATCCGGGAAAGCTTTGTTGATTTCCACCAGCTTGAAGAAGGCGATCGCGATCACAAAGGTAAACATGAGGAGCTGGAATCGCGACATGCTGGCTTCGTGGTTGGTTTCGCTGACGAGGTATCGCAGATCGATGCTTCCGTTGAATATCTTGATGATGATCGCGAGTCCTAACGCGCCTACGAAGAGGCAGACGAGCAGGCTACACAATTGCGCCATTACATCCATGAAGTGCATAACTAACCTCACCGTTTGTTATTTTTTTCGTTCCAAAGAGCCCATGCTTTTCCCAAGACATAAATTCCGCTGCTGCCACCGAAGAGGTAGAGCCAAGTATTGTCGATATCGGGGAGATTGAGTGATTTGCTGCCTTGTACCTGGGACAGATAGCGAGCACATGCCGCAATGGTTGTGATCAATAGCTGAACCCGTCCGGGGCTAAGCTCCCCGGAGCCATCCTTGGACACCAGCAGACCATCGAGATTGATTCTGCGCGTCAGTAATTGAAAGACTATGGACGCAGCTAAGGCGTAGACGAATCCGAGAAGCTCAAGGTCGAGGAGTCGTGCCAGGCGCATATTGTAATGGTGAAATTCGGTGGAGCGAGGTTAGCAAAGACAGATGGAGAGCGCAACCTTAATATTCCGGGGGTTAAAGTTTTGAGCAGGAATGGTGGGACGTGTCATCGATGGATCGCTAACCTGAGGGATCAGCGAGGAGCCGTGGTCGTGAGAGAAACACGGCTTTTTCCAGGAAATAGGGGAGTTTATATCGAGGAATTGGCCCGGAGGGCTTCCGGCTCATTGAACATCTTTACGGCAGTAAAGACGAGGAAACCGGGAGCTCTCCAGGCACTGCAACATCGTCAGGCAGCGTTAAGGAGCCGGCCAAAGAAGGCCCGGTAGCGCTGCAGGGCTACGCGCAGATCTTCGGTAGAAACGTTATCCCCGCGGCCCCATTGTTTTTCAAGGGCGGACCGCTCCTCTGCGAAGCTGTCCGCAATTCGTTGCATCACAGTGGCGACAAGTTCATCGGCTTGTTCCACTGCACGGTGTGGCGAATCGACAAAACCAGCCTGTACATCGTCCCAGCGAGCCCGAAAATCGTTCATTTCGAACTCAGAGAACAGTGGCGTCAATGAACTCTCTGAACTCTCTCCGTCCAGCGGTTTCTGATCGGGTGTTTCCGGGACTCTCGATGCTGGGAGATTCATAAGATCAGACTGATTCTCCTTCACTCGGTGAAGATTGCTTATTTCTCGACGCTGCTCGAAGTCGTTACGGAGTGATGTCTCCTGGTGGAGGGTTCTGCTTCGGTCATCTACCAGATCCGTGTCATCATTCTCGGTGAGTTCGGAACCATCGCGCCTGAGGAGGTTTGTGGCTTCGACGGACTCTGCGGGCGTGGTGAGGGAATCGGTGAAATTCTTCCTCGACAGGGGTCTTTCGATATTTTCGTCCGGGAAGGCGTCTCGTGTTGTTCTTGGCTCGGGCATCATGCTACTCTCCTGTCCCCTATCGGCTCCTGCAGCAGGTCATCAAACAATGAGCGGTAATAGAGGATTGCTTTGCGTAGATCTTCTGTTGTGGCCTCTCCAGCGCGATGGCGAATGGCAATCTGATGGGCCGCGCGATAGTTGTCTACGACGCGTGGATGATCGACGGAAATGTCGGCAGCGCGCTGCTCGAAGTCGGTCACAGGATAGCCGCGTGTGAGCATGAGGCGGTCGACCAGTCGATCAGCGGCGGTGACAGCTTTTTTCGGAGTATCGACGAAATGCGACTGTACGGAACGCCATTCAGAGAGAAAACGCTCGCGCTCTTCTGCTGTGAGGTCGCGAAGAGAGAATTTTTCTACACGTTTTTCACGCTCGAGCAACGCAGCCTCGGCTCGGCTGGGACCGATCTCGCGAACGGTGCGGTCATATTCAGGGCCGAAATGGCTTCGTAAAATCTCGGTTCTCCGCTTGTGAGTGGTGTACCAGGTGATGAAGATCGCCGCAGCAAAAATAAGAACGGCGATGACAAGGATGATTTTGAGATCCATCACTACCCCCTTCCACAGAACAAGTGATGCCGGGAGGAGTAGCAGTGTTGTCTCGCTAAAAGGTTGCCCCGCGTGTGACTGGCGTAAACGGCGCGGATTGTGTGCGCGCGGAGCTTTATTTGACATTGTGAATTCGCGATTCGGGAACGTATCAGCCCGGCCGGAGAAACCTGGAGCGGCTCATCAGGTTTGAAGTCCCTTCGTTACTTTGTGGAGTTTTGCTGGAGGAAGCGAATTAAATCCTGGCGCTCCTGGGGCTTCACGACTCGGAAGTCCATGTTGTTTCCGGGGACGTATGCATCAGGATCGGTCAGCCAACGGTCGAGTGTGAGTTCGTTCCAGGTGATGTGCGTTTTGTGAAGAGCCGGGGAATAGGGGAAGCCGGGGACTTGTGCCGCTGCTCGGCCAAAGACGCCGCCGAGCCTGGGACCTTCGCGATTCTGGTCGAGGGAATGGCAGCCGAGACAACGTTTCTCAAAGACAATCTGGCCGCGAGCAGCATCGGCGGAGGAGTTCGAATTCATCGATATGGTTTCGATCATGCCTGACTGCTTGTTCCATTTGGTGAGGAGTTCGAGGTCGGCGGCGGTGACGATGGACTCTCGATGAATGCTTCGATATTGCGGAAGCGGCATTTTTCCAGCTTTGATCTGCCGAATGATTTTGGCCTGAAGGACCTGCTGACGATCGGGAGTGTATGTTTGCCACGCAGAGAGATTCATGTGCTTGCGGCCATCGAGGATGTCTCGTTCGAGTAACCATGAGATGGGTGCGAAATGGCCGTAGAAAGGAGTGCGCGTCTGAGTGGAGTGGCAATCAGCACATTTGGAGACAAGGAGTTCGCGCACCGGCGGAGGCACGTTGGAGTGCTGCATGATGGGCTGGGAAGACGTGGATGCAGCGTAAAGGCCCGCGTCACCGAATGGGTGGACGCGGGCGAGGAGGAGAGAGGATAAGAGTGCCAGAATGCAGGCGACTGTGATGCGAATGCGAGTCATGCTTTCTCCGCAAGCGAAGAATCGACGACAGCCAGGTGACTTTGGCGCGCGATGTAGCGGACTTCAGTGACTCCGAGTACGCTGCGAAGCTGACCTGCGGGCACTACCATAGGTCCGGCGCTGGGAGCCTTGCCCGGTGCGGGTTGCGGGAATGCGGTTGAGGTGGCGGTGTGAAAGGCGATGTTGCCTTCCACCTTCTGGACGACCTGATGGATGTGTCCGTTGAGGACAGTAACGGAGCCGAAACGCTTGAGGTAGGAGAGAGCTTCGGCTCCGTCCTTCGTGCCCCATCCCCAGTCCGGATAGACCATCCAGAGCGGGATGTGAGCGAAGATGACGATGGGGGTGGATGCGGAGAGTGGGGCGAGGTCTTTTTTGAGCCATGCAAGCTGGTCGGCGCCGAGGTTACCCATCGCGTCGATCTGGAGGCAATTATTCAATCCGATGAAGTGAACGCCTTTGTGAGTGAAGCTGTACCATCCCTTGCCGACTGTGCCTTTACCGAAGCGCTCGCGATAGAGGGCACCGTCGTCGGTGGCTATGTCGTGCTCGCCGGGGACGTAGAAGTGCTCGCCAGCCCGGGCAGTCCTGACGAGTTGCTGTGCCGTGTCGAACTCCGCGGCGCGAGAGGAATGGGTGATGTCGCCGGTGTGCAGGAGAAGCTCCGGCGGAGTGTGGAATGCGTTGATCTTATCGATGGCAAGTTTGAGGGTACCGGTGACGTCCTGGTTGGCCGCCTTGTTGAAACCGATGTGGCTGTCGCTGATCTGAACGAAGCTGAAACCAGACCCGGTTGGCGCTTGAGGCGCAGAGCCTGCAGTCGCAGCGAAAAGTTTCGAGACAGGAATGCCGCCGGAGATGGTCCAGAGGAGACCAGTGCCTGCCCATGCCATGCAGGAGAGGAAATGGCGGCGGTCGATGCCATCCTTGGCGGAATCGAGATTTAACGTTGATTCGAGGGGTTGAGAGTCTGAGATTGCGGCTATCACCTTTTCGGTGTTCTGCATCGGTTCATCCTTTGCATATGCAAACTGGAAAGTGCTTGATTTATTCCCGCGGAATTTTTTGCGCAGAATGGAATAAATTTGAGGACCGGGGAGTTTTTATCTATTTGGGGTGATGGGCGATCGCTGAGAGATGACACTACTTCCGTGGAGACGATCGGAGCGCAATAGCGGTTCCCGGGCCGGCGGGTTTGAGGAACTCGCGGCGCCGTTGCTCCCTGCGCTCTATAACCATGCCCGCTGGTTGTCGCGCGATCCTGCTGATGCGGAGGATCTTGTACAGGAAACATTTCTGAAAGCGCTCCGCGGGTTTAGTGGATTTGAACTGGGAACGAACTTCAAGGCATGGATTTTTCGGATTCTTCGGAATACGTATTTGACCTCGCGGACCGGTTTGGCGGTTATGCGCACGGTGGCTTTGGAAGATGAACTGGACGAGGGCGGCGAAAGCGGGCCGAGACTATATCCCGAGGGCGCGATCGAGCATCAGACACCGGAGAGCAATTTGATCCGCCTGAGCAATAAAGCGGCGATGGAAGAGGCTATGGAGCGACTGCCGGCGCCGCTGCTCGAAGTGATTCTGCTGTGCGATGTGGAAGAGATGAAATATCGAGAGATTGCTACGGTTTTGGAGATTCCGATTGGAACGGTGATGTCGCGAATTGCGCGAGCACGAACGGCGCTTCGGAAAGAGCTTGCGGACTCCGAGCGCGGGAAAGGGGCGCGAGGATGACAGAGCACCTGACGTCCGAGATGCTGAATTCGTTTGCCGACGGTGAACTTTCTCACCATCAGATTGTGGGAGTGAATGAGCATCTTTCTACATGCAAAGAGTGCACGGCGATCGTCCTGTCGCAGATGGTGCTGAAATCAACGGCAGGCAGAGCGGGACACCGCTATACGATGCCAGTGGATCTCCGCGAGAGATTGTTGCATAGCGCTCCACCCATGAGCCGGATGAGTGAGGCAAAGCAGATCGGCGAAGAACCTGCGGAGGTTCGGAAGGTAAAAAGAATTGGTGTGTTGGGCTGGGCATCCGCGGCGGCGATGCTGTTGTTGTCGGCCGGCATTATTTCTTTCCAGCGAGGGGCAACGTCGCGAGCGAATGAGGCTGCGCTGATCACTGAGGTTTCCGATGAGCATATCGCCATGCTTGCGTCGAATCAGGAGCCGCAGGTGCTCTCGTCAGACCGGCATACGGTGAAGCCGTGGTTTCAAGGTAAGATTCCGTACAGTTTCAATCTTCCGGAGGGTCTGCCTGAAGATACGAAGCTGGATGGCGCGAACCTCGCTTATCTGCACAATCAGCCCGTTGCGCAGCTGCTGTACAGCATTGGAAAGCACCGGGTGTCGGTTTTTGTGAGAGAGCGCAGCGGGACCGATCAGCTGGATGGGGATATGGTGGAGCATGCCGGTTTCCAAATCGCCCGCGGCAATACCTCCGAGCTGGAATTCGTGGCCGTGAGCGATGTGGAACCGCGCAGATTGAACGATCTGATTATGGCTATCGCGCAGGCGCAGATGAAGCGTTAGTCGCAAGAGATTGCAAGCGGGCTTTATCGAGCTTGATTACGATCCCGGAATTGCGGTCTGCGACCTCACTGACCCGGTACTCGGCAGCGGTTCCAAGTACCTGAGCGATTTCTGAAGGGGTGAGTTTGTAGTCATCGGCGAGCCAATGGGCCATGTTGTTCGTGGCGTCCTTGAAAGCGTCGTCGAGGGAACCGCTGTAACCGGTGGCCATGATGTGGGTGGGAGATTCGACGCGAACGGCAGGAATGCGTTTTGCAGGGATGACGTCGACGGTGAACTCAACGTCCATGGATGTTTCGAGCGCATTGCCGTTGAGTTCGCCGTCTCCCTGCAGGGCGTGGGCGTCGCCGAGGTAGAGGAGAGCTCCCGGATTGGAGACCGGAAGATAGACCGTAGCGCCTTCGACGATCTCGTTGAAATCCATATTGCCGCCGTAGTAGCCGGAGTCTCCGGTGGGCGGTGGAGCACCGCCGGGACCGGGGGCGGCGGCGATGCAGCCGAGCATGGGACGGAGCGGGACGGTGTAATGAGCGAGGTGCTCAGAGGGGTCTCGAGGTGTCGCTACGCCATTGGCGAGATCGAGACGCCACGGAATAGATTTGCCGGTGTCCTTCATGCGGACCGCCAGATCGGAGTTGAGTGCGCTTTCGACGATGTTATCGTCGCTGCCTGCGGAGGGACGATTGAGGCGAAGCCGAATGATGTGAACGACCAGGGTATCTCCGGGAGCGGCGGACTGGATGTAGAAGGGGCCGGTTTGAGGGTTGCCACCAGCGACGCGCTTAACGTCGTGCTCGTCATTGCCCCCGGCGTCGACGGTCGTGGTATGTACCGTATCGCCGGGATTGATCGTCAGTACCGGTTTATTGAAGGGGGAGAACTGACGGTAGAAGACTGTGGGAGTAAATTCGTGTCGCTGCGGCGGTGCTGAAGGACGAGGCGGAACAAGAGAAGCAGTAAACGGGATCGTGAGGGGATGCTCCTTTTCGGAGGCGTTTGTGGCGAGGATGCTGCCTGAGAGTGCGGCTTCTTTGAAGGTGGCGGTGATTTCGTTGGTGTCGCCCTGCTGATCCCTGGCAAGCAAGTGGACCGCATCGCCATTGATGGTGCCTTCTAGGGGATCACCATTGAATTTTCCGGTGAGTTTTTCACCCTGCTGAGTGAGTTCCAGCCGGCCATAACGCGTTGTGCCGAAAAAGTCAGCCGTGACGAGCCAGCGGCCAGCGAGAGAAGCCTTGTTGCCGGCCGACTGCGCATGCAGAACAATGGCGCAGAAACCGAAAAGGGCGGAAAGGATGAACTTGCGTTTCATGCAGGAGTCTCCTTACAAGCGAAAATATACGAAGATATTCGTAGATGCAAGTTTGAGGATAGCAATGAGAGTTCGTGGAGCACGGAATTCCTTACGCAGCGCGATGGAAGACGGTTCTATCCTACGCCGGGTTGTGTTTGGGAATTACTGCCGCGAGCCTATGGGCTGGTTGAGATCGACTGGCAGTTCAGACGTAGCGGCGAAACGGGCGGTCGGAAAGGCGTCGGGATAGTTCTGCTGTATGAACGCGGTCATCTGTTCGCGCACGAGGCAGCGGAGGTCGAAGTTTTCGCTGGAGTTCCGCGAGCTGACAAGGCATCGCAGTTCCATGGCCCGCTCGGAAAGATTTGTGACCTGGAGGCCGCAGACCTTTTTGTCCCAAAGGGGTGAAGCCTCCGCGATGCGCCGAAGCTGCTGGCGAAGGTCCTCGACTGGAATCGAGTAATCAACGTATAGAAATGCGGTGCCGAGAATATCGGAGGATTCGCGTGTCCAGTTCTGGAAAGAGTTTTCGATGAAATAGGAGAGCGGGACGATGAGGCGGCGAAGATCCCAGATGCGGACGACGACATAGGACGAGGTAATCTCTTCGATGCGTCCCCATTCGCCCTGTACGACTACAACATCGTCAATCCGGATGGGTTCGGTGAGAGCGATTTGCAGGCCAGCGAGAAAGTTAGAGGCGGTGGATTTGGCGGCAGCAGCAAGGATGAGAGAGGCGACTCCAGCAGAGGCGAGCAGCCCTGAACCATAGTGCCAGATGCGCGGATCGTTGAATGTCCACAGCAACGCACCGATGTCGATGATCACGACGAAGGTAATGAGCATTCGCCGGAAGAGCTGAAATTGCGTGTGCACACGCCGGGCCCGGACGTTGTTCTCAGCGGAGAGATCATATCGGCGCAGCAGCACGGCCTGGACGACGTAGATGCAACCTACCGCAAACCAGCCGAGGGCAGCGACGATGCCCATGACAAAGGCTTGCCGCAGAATGTCGTAGAGGCCCTGCGGCATATTGGGAATGAGCGGAAGAACGATAAGGAGGCAGGTAAGAAAGAAGATGGCGCGCGCAGGACCGCTGAGATAGCGATACAGGCTCCAGCCGGTGCCGATCTTCTTCTCCTCCTGGCGGCGAATGACGCGAAAGAGGATGTAATGAACGAGGTTCGCGATAACAACTACGCCACAAAATACAAAGATCGCGAGAAACCACGTATGACGGAAGTGGTGGAGAACATATTGCATAGTGTCTTAGATCGTGAGCTGCGCCCTTTTGCTATTGGATGGTCGCAAGAAAGTTTAGGATGGCGCTCGCAAGTTGAATTCGGTGATCGGAATACGAATGGTCGGTGGCATAGTGCAGAGATTGCACGTGTTTGTCGCCGGCTTGCTGGAGAGCGGCGGCAAATTTGTCGTTGTCCGCTGCGAGGCCATCGTCGGAGGTAATGATGAGAAGAGGCCGTGTAGCCAGCGCACTGGTAAAGTTGGAGAAGACCATCGTGGCGCGGTCGGCAAAGATTTCGTGGCCGAGGATTTCAGCCGAGGTTCCAGCGAGCGGCGTAAGGTCATTTTTGGTCTGGTTCTGAACGAACTTTGCCACCGCGGTTTGTTCTGCCGAGCTGGGGAGTGTTGAAAAAGGTCCGGCGATGTTCCAGGCGGAGATCATGACGATCCCGGCGACCTTCGGATCATGCGCTCCGGCGGATGCCACCATGAAGCCACCCATGCTATGTCCTATGAGGACAATCTTGCCGGTGTCGATGTGGTATTTCGCCGCGTTACCAGGATCGCGAAGGAAGGCTACCTCTGCGTCGGCATCTTCAATCGCGTGAGTATAAGAGAAGTTTCCCTTCACACCCCAGGAGCCACGGTAATGGACAGCCATAACGTTCCATCCGGCACGACGAATTGCCTGGGCAAGATCAAGGTTCTGCTCATAACCGGGGAAGCCGTGCATCACGATGGCGGTGGGATGCGGGCCTGCTCCGGAAGCAAGATAGAAAACCCCCAGCAGTTGCTCGTTATGAGAGGGGACGGCCAGCTGGACCATAGCTGCGGGCGAGGATTTGTCAGAGGCGGGATCGGTAGCGACGGCAGACGGAATCTGAGCTGCCGCCAGCGAGGCGCACAAGAAGACCAGGGCGAAGGCGAAATTTTTAGAAGGCATGCGGAGATTATGCCATTCGGCGGCTATGTCAGAGCGTTGTGAATTCCAGGCAGTTTGCAAACTTTACCTATTTATAAAGAGATTAAGTTGTTTCGAAGCAGTGGAAGGTATTCTCAACGGCTTGTCGTCGAATACAGTTCGTCCATTCAAGGAAGAAGATATCGCACGCTCGTGTTTTATCACTCCATCGAAATCGGCAACCGGCTTGTACTCTTTTTCCACGGCACGGGTAAGACGATCGAGACGCTGGAATCCTTCGATTTTTTGGGTGTGTCCGACTCGGGCGGCATCAAGTGAGCGTCTCAGGATTGCCAGCGATTCATCATAGGTTTTGAGAGGCACCGGAAAAGGATGTCCATCTTTGCCTCCGTGCGCGAACGAAAAGCGCGCTGGATCGGAGAATCGGCTTGGGGTTCCGTGAATGACCTCCGCAATCAAAGCCAGAGACTGCAGCGTTCGGGGCCCGAGTCCCTCGAGAAGGAGCAAGGATGCAAAATCGTGAAGTTCCTGTTCATACGCAACTGTAAGAACGGCCCCGAGGCGCTTGAGATCGACATTTTCAGCCCGAACTTCGTGATGCGTGGGCATGATGAGTTTGCGGGCTTCGTTCAAAGTACTTGTCGCCGGTTCTTTCACAATTGCGAGCATCGCGCTTTGGGCTTTCTTCGCTCGAGAATCTACGAGATTGGTGATTTCGCCTTGCGGCTGCCCAACGATTGCGGCATGTGGGTTCGATACAAAGTCATGAACTGTCGCCGAGTGCCAGTGATAGCGCCTTGCGAGGCGACTCTCAGGATTCATACCCTGCTGAATAACAACCCATTCGCCTGAATTTGTAATGACGAAAGAGTGCAAGTAGAGCTGAAAACCGTCCGCCACGGCGTTGTTGTCCACACGTGCAGTGAGACGGCTGGTTCGTGCCAGCGCATCGCCGTCAAGCCCGGTTTTTGATGAGAATGCCCGCAGCTCATCGGGGGTGCGAACGGAATGCCGGCCCCGTCCACCGCAGACCATTACACCAAGTTCAGAGAAACGGAGATTGAGGCCGCGTTTCAGTGCGCCCAGAACTGAAGTTGTAATGCCGGATGAGTGCCAGTCCATACCCATTACGGCGCCGTATGACTGAAACCAGAATGGATCACTGAGTCGGGTCAGGAATTCAGAGATGCCATAGTTGAGAATGACCTGCTCGGCGATAGCTGTGCCGAGTTGCGTCATCCGGTTCGCGAGCCAGAGAGGCACACGCCCGTTGTGGAGTGGCAGATCGGCAGTTCCGGAGCGCTTCATCGAAGGATTAACCTCATTGCATAGTTTCGCTCTTTATTCGCCATTGATCAAACCAGACCGTAAAATGATGCCGGTATACTTTCGAGCAGTGCCGTAGTGCAGTGAGCGCTGCCGGCTCTTATTGGAGTACGGTTTGAGCGTGCGACGCGGTCACCTTCTATTTTTAGTTTTCGTCACATATAGCCTCGCCTATCTCGACAGGGCTAACTATGGATTCGGCGCTGCGGCCGGAATGGCGGAAACCTTACACATCACAGAAGAGAGAGGTGCGCTGCTCGTAGGGTTGTTTTTTCTCGGATACTTCCTGTTTCAGATTCCCTGTTCCATGCTGGCGCGCCGGTACAGTTCTACACGAGTGGTGTTTGCCTCATTGTTTCTGTGGGGAGCGCTCGCGACGCTGACGGGTATCGTTCGGCAATTCTGGCTCCTGGCCATTGACCGGTTTCTACTTGGGGTTGCGGAGAGTGCGATCTTTCCTGCAATGCTGGTGCTTCTAACGCATTGGTTTACCCGCGCCGAACGCTCACGGGCAAATACAGTTCTCATTCTCGGAAATCCAGTCACTGTCTTGTGGATGTCAGCTATGACTGGATTTCTGATTGAACGATTGGGTTGGCAGAAGACGTTCATCATTGAAGGACTGCCTTCCATTCTTTGGGCATTCGTCTGGATTTCGCTCGTGCGCGATCATCCTTCGCAAGTGAAATGGATGGACCCGGATCAAGCAGAAGAGTTGGAAACGCGAATCGAAACAGAGCGGAAAGAATTGGGTCTCGACCGCAATTCGGCGAGCTTGCGAGAGATCTTGTTGCGAAAAGATGTTTTGCTGCTTTCGTTGCAATATTTTTTGTGGAGCCTGGGGGTCTACGGGTTCGTCCTCTGGCTGCCGACGATTGTGAAGCGCGGCAGCGGGTTATCGATGACTCAGACTGGACTGCTGGCTGCGATACCGTATATTGCTGCGGTTGTGCTGATGCCGATCGCCTCTTATATCTCTGATAGAACGATGCGCCGTCGTGAGTTGGTTTGGCCTTTTCTTGCACTGGCAGGGTTGGCTTTGCTCGGTTCATTCGTTTTTGCGGGGCGGAGTTTCGCAGCGGCTTTCGTCTGTTTAGTGTTTGGTGGAGGATGTATGTATGCGCCGTACGGAGCGTTTTTCGCCATGATTCCGGAGCGGGTTCCGAAACAACGAGCGGGAGAGGTGATGGCGATGATCAACAGCTCCGGGGCGCTGGGCTCTTTTGTAGGCAGTTACTCGGTTGGCTTGCTGCAGGCGGTGACGGGCAGTTCACGCCCTGGCTACCTGCTGATGTCGGTTGGCTTGCTGGGTTCTGCGTTGCTGCTGGTGCGCAGGCTGCCTGATCCAGCTCCGAAGACGGTGGCGGAGCCGGTGGGGTTATGAGCGGACAGACGAAGAGCTCGATTTCTGCGGCGCAGGTGCTTGAGGGCGATCACGCGGCGTTCGATGAGGTTGTGACCCATGCGCGTGGGCCGGAGGGGCAACTTCCGATTACGGCGGAGATGCTGCGCAGCGCTCCCTCGGGCAACCTGTTCGGTTTGACGCAGGATGCGGCGATGGGGTGGGAGCCTTCGCGGCTCCTGCAGCCGGAGGTGCTGATCCTCAGCACGCATGGTGGAGTGCGGGCGGCGGATGGGAGTCCGATTGCGTTAGGGTTCCATACGGGGCATTGGGAGGTTGGGCTGCTGGTTTCGGAGGCCGCGCGCGAGTTGCGGAACCTGAACGGGGTTCCCTTTGCCGGAGCCTGTACGGATCCGTGTGATGGGCGCACGCAGGGCACGGAAGGGATGCTGGACTCGCTGCCGTATCGCAATGACGCGGCGATGGTGCTGCGGCGGCTGATGCGGTCGCTGCCGACTCGGCGTGGTGTGATCGGAGTGGCGACGTGCGATAAGGGCCTGCCGGCGATGATGATGGCGCTGGCGTCTTCGGCGGCGATTCCGAGTGTGCTGGTTCCGGGCGGCGTGACGCTGTTGCCGGATGATGGCGAAGATGCCGGCAAGATACAGACGATCGGTGCGCGCTTTGCCCAGGGGGAGATCACGCAGGAGTATGCGGCGGATGTTGGCTGCAGGGCGTGCGCGAGTCCCGGCGGAGGTTGCCAGTTTCTGGGGACGGCGGCTTCGTCGCAGGTTGTGGCGGAGGCGCTTGGTCTGGCGTTGCCGCATTCGGCACTTGCCCCTTCGGGGCAGTCTGTCTGGCTTGATGCTGCTACGCGGTCTGCGCGTGCGGTGATGCGGATGATGCAGATGGGCCGGGGGACGAAGGATGTGCTGACGGATGCTGCGGTGCGCAATGCAATGGTGGTTCATGCAGCGTTTGGCGGGTCGACGAACCTGCTGCTGCATATTCCGGCGATTGCGCATGCCGCGGGTTTGCGGCGGCCTGCGCGAGAGGATTGGGAGTCGGTGAATCGCGAGGTTCCGCGGATTGTCGATGCGTTGCCGAATGGGCCGAAGAACTTTGCCACGGTGCAGGTCTTTCTTGCCGGCGCGGTTCCGGAGGTGATGCTGCACCTGCGACGCTCAGGTCTGCTGGATACGAGTGTGAGAACTGTGACGGGCGAGACGCTCGGCGCGAACCTTGACTGGTGGGAGTCAAGTGAGCGGCGCGTGGGTTTGAGGCGGCGGTTGCAGGAACTGGATGGAGTGGATGCGGATGAGGTGATTCTTTCTCCGGAGCGGGCGCGGCAGCGCGGGCTTACGTCGACGGTTTGTTTTCCGGTGGGGAATCTTGCTCCGCATGGGAGTGTGATTAAGAGCACTTCGATTGATGCTTCGCTGGTGGATGAGAAGAATGTTTACCGGCACGCTGGTCCGGCGAAGGTTTTTGTGACGGAGGCTGCCGCGATTGAGGCGATCAAGAGCGGCGATGTTTCGCATGGCGATGTGGTTGTTTTGATCTGCGGGGGGCCGATGGGGGCCGGGATGCAGGAGACTTACCAGGTGACTGCCGCGTTGAAGGTTCTGCCGTTCTGCAAGCATGTGGCGGTGTTGACGGATGCGCGGTTTAGCGGCGTTTCGACCGGGGCCTGCGTTGGGCACGTTTCGCCGGAGGCGCTGGCTGGCGGGCCGGTTGGGAAGGTTCGCGATGGAGACTGGATTGAGATCGTGATCGATCGCGAGGGGCTTCATGGAACGGCGAACCTTGTAGGTGAGGGCGAGGAGCGTTTTTCGGCGGAGGAGGGTGCGCGGCGGCTGGCGGCGAGGGCTCCTCGCAGCGATCTTGCTCCGCACCCGGCGTTGCCTGCGGATACGAAGTTATGGGCCGCGCTGGTGCAGGCCAGCGGCGGCGTCTGGGGCGGATGTGTTTATGATGCGGATGAGATTGCGGCGCAGCTGGCTCGCGGCGCAGATGGAGAGGAGAAGAGAGATTGAGACTTTTTCGGACTTCCGAGGGTGTTCTTGTTGAAGAGGGCGGACGATACTTTCCTGTTCAGGGTTCTGACTGGGATGAGTTGTTGCGCGGCGGCGATCTGCCGGCTCGTGTTCGAGCCAGTTTGAGCGGTACTCCTGTTTCTGAGCCGGAGGCTGCGAATTTGCTGGCTCCTGTGGTGAGCCAGGAGGTCTGGGCCGCGGGGGTTACTTACTTCAGAAGCCGCAGTGCGCGGATCGAGGAGTCCAAGGATGCGGGCGGCGGCGATTTTTATGATCGTGTTTATACGGCGACCCGGCCTGAGCTTTTCTTCAAGGCTACGGGGCGGCGGGTTGTGGGGTCCGGCGGCGCGGTTCGGATTCGTTCGGACGCGAAGTGGTCGGTACCGGAGCCGGAGCTTACGCTGGTTGTGAGCGCGAAGGGTGAGATCGTCGGGTACACAATCGGGAACGATATGAGCTCGCGCGATATTGAGGGCGAGAACCCTTTGTATCTCCCGCAGGCCAAGGTGTACGACGGCAGTTGCGCGATCGGGCCCTGCGTCCTGGTGGCCGAGGGGCCGTTGCCAAAGACCACCGCGATCACGCTCGAGATCGAGCGCGGAGGCGAGGTCGCGTTTCGCGGCCAGACGACTCTCGCGGAGTTGAAGCGCAGCCCGGAGGAGCTGGTGAGCTATCTGTTCCGCGACAACAGCTTTCCGGATGGGGCTCTGCTGATGACGGGAACAGGGATTGTTCCTCCGGATAGCTTTACCCTGGCTTCCGGGGACCGGACACGGATCACGATTGATGGGATCGGGACGCTGGGGAATGAGGTGGCGTGAGGGTGGTAACCCCCCCTCCCCTATCTTTTCGTGTAAATTGTTCATTATGCTAGGCTTAGATCCCGAGCCTTTGGGTAAATTATTCTATTGAAATGAGTTGCGGTTAAATTACTCATAATAAGTAAGTTATTAGCGGTTAAAAGGGAAGCCCCCGAGATTGGCTTGGGGCTTTTCGATCTATTTCTATTTTTAATGATTGGAGGAAACTGGTCTGCCACTTTTGGGGAGAATAATTTTCCTGCGTAAGTTGCTTATTTTTAGCTGCTTAGGTTGCCCGGCAACTGAAAAAGGGAATGCTTTGGGGCTTGACATGCGATTTTACCGAGTTTCTTCTCAGTGAGTGGATTGGGCATGTACTCAACAACTGAAGTTTCCGCAAATGCGACTCCGCGGGCACTACTGGATTACTTCCGGTTTGCCCGTCATCCCGGCGCTACTTTTTTATTTTGAGTTGAAACGTAATGTTCCAGGCGCGTACCACCAGCTATGAACCTAGGCGCCCATGGTATTAAACCGGCCACTGGAAACTGCTCGCTTCTCGCCCACTAAAAGGATCGGCGAACCCCGCCCAAAGCGTGGTTCGCCGACTAGATCTCCTGATCGTGAGGAGAGCGGTTAAGGAACCAGAACGTCGCGATTCACGATCTGCGTCTCATACGAGAACACCTCGCGGCTGGAGGGATCCACGGTCACCTTCAGCCAGTTCACGTCACCGAGGGTGGGCTGGTGGTCGCCGAAGGTCTCGACGCGCGTGAAGTTCACGACTCGCTTTCCGGCGGTGTCCAGCAGCGGCTTGTCCACGCGGAAGTAGTGCGAATCGCCGTTGACGTAGGCGACCGGTTTTCCGAAAGCAATCACCTGGGTGCGCAGAGCCCGCAGGAAATCCCCAAAGCCATCAGTCGCCTTCTGCGCGTCGTCCTCGATGAGGGTTTGGGCATTGCGCGTCGGGGCGCGGGTACCGTCCGTATCATCCCAGCCCGGGTCCGCCTGGGAAAGGAACATCACAGCGACGCAGCCCTGATCGACGGCTGTCTGGAAGGTGCCTTGCATCCAGGCGATGTCGGCGGCCTTGCGTGCACCCTGCTCGACGGGATCAGGATAATCGTCGCAGAGGTTGTCGCAGGAGCCTTGAATGTCCAACACCGCGTACATGACCTTGCCAACAATCCAACGGCGGTTTTCCGAGCAGGGAACGTTCTTGTAAGTGAACGTTTCGCTCTTGGTTTTGTCGGCCATGGGTCCGTCGGTGCCTGTGAGGAAGCCCTTGCAGGTCGGCGTGGACTGCACCTCCTGGAGGAAATGGGTTTGGCCCAGTGTGTAAGGGGTGGAAAAGAAGAGAGCCCGCTCGTAGTCGAGCATCTTCAGCGAGTTCCTGGCCTCTGAACCCAGACTTTGCGCGATCGCAGTCCGTCCAGTCGTTATCGCCCGTCGTGAAGATGGCCGGAGCCCTCAGGGCGTTGAAGTAATTGAGTCCGCGCTGATAGATGCTGCCACCGTCGACGATGCCGCCGACGCCGTTGGAGCTGTTTTCGGCGCATGACGGAACGCCGCTGCCCTGGCGCAAGTCGCCGTCGTGAACGGTGAAGACCAGATCCTGAGAATTCATGTCTTCGATCATGGCCGGGATCGCGTCAGCCTGCGACTGGGAGTACGGCAGATCGCCCCACAGCCCGATCGAGTAGGGACGGCGGCTGGTTTGGTTGATGCCGTAAGGATATTTTTTGTTCTTGCCATAGGCATTGCCGTTTCCGTTGTCGTCACGGTCGGAGGTCTGCGCCAGCATTGCGGTGGCCGTCAGTATGATCGCGGCCACAGTGCAGACGGTCTGCAGGCTCAGGTTCCATTTTTTGTTCATAGGGGGTCTCCTCCAAGACACTGTCAGAGATCCGTTTCCTTCGGATGAAGGCAATGTAATAACCCAGTGAATTTATTGCCGGACCGCGAACAAGCTCTTCAATTGGATCCATGAATGGATCCATGAAGCGTGCTGCTTGCTCGTGGCTTGCCGATCCCAAAATAATCGCGTGATCTTGTAAGGCGTTCCTAGCCACCGAATAGCTCCTGTATAGTCCAAACTTGCCGTCATACGTCCCCCGGGGCTTTCGGAAACAACAACCGAAGTTTGCCGAAAACGCGACTTTGCGGCAGTCAGGCGACCTTATGACAAACGCACCAGCCGCCCAGTTTCGATTTGCCCTCTCTGGGGGTTTATTTGCCGTCAATCGAAAATGCCAACAGCACGTTGCCCGGCATGCCGCCCCATTGTCCGTATCCCGAGTTGACGTAAAGAATTCCTAGGCTGATCACAGGCCCGGAAGCGTCGAGGGAACCGCCCCTGCCGGCGAGTCCGTTCACTGTTTTGAACTCGCGCGCGGTGTCCACGTCCCAGATCACTTGCCCCGTGGACGCGGAATAGGCCCGCAAATGTCCGTCCTCTGAGCCGGAGAAGACAACGCCTGGGATCGCCGTAACCGCCGCCGATTGGGCTGGACTGCATTGCTTGCGATCACCACAACTAGCCGGTTCAGCCCTCCATACCGTCGCGCCGTTGTCGAGTCGCAAGGCAAAAAGACCCCCTCCACGACTCGAATCAAGCTCGAATCGGAGTCCCGTAGGAGCTGATGGGTCGCGAATCGGCTTCGTCCGCAGATGCGAATAAGCAACGTACATCTTCTCGCGATCGGTCGCAGAACCCCATTGGATTCCTCCCAGCGGCCCGCCCTCGCCGAGCCGCTTCTGCCAAAGAAGTTCCCCATGCTTGTCGGGATCCAAGGCATAGACGAGTCCTGATTTTTGTCCAATCACAAGTGCGCGTTGCCCATTCGCGAGGTTCACGAGAATCGGCGGTTGCCCAAAATCGTAATCGCGGCCACTGGCCTGGGCGCCCATATTGAACACGTCTTCAGGAGTGACCTGTTTTGACCACAGTATCTTGCCGGTTGCGGCATCGAGGCACACTATAGCGTCGCTCATCCCGGTCGCAGGCTCGGAATAGTTATCCCCGGTGGCCACGTAGATTACGTTTCGCTTTTCGTCGAACGTCGGGGCGGACCACACAGCTGCTCCCGAGGGTCCGTGCAGTTGTGTTCCGTTCTTGTTCTTCTCTGTGGGCAATGGCGGGTCTGCAATCGTATTCGTCTTCCAAAGGGTCTTTCCTGTAGCCGCATCCAGCGCAAGCACACTGCCGCGAAACGTGCAGCACTCATAGGCCGGGGACGTCGCCATCCATTCCTCAAGGGAAGATACGGGGACGTAGAGAACGCCAGCATGCAGCACGGGGGCTCCGGTGATCGTCGCAGCGAAGTGATCCGACACGTGCACCTGCCAAAGTAGCTTGCCTGTCGATGCGTCAACGCCGTAAACGTTCGCTGCCTGGTCGCCGAAGTAGACCGCGTTGCGCTTCAGGGCATGGCCAGTCGGTCCAAGCACGACAGCACTCCGCACTGGATTGCTGCCGTCAAAGGTCCAATGAATGCAGCCTGTGCGTGAATCGAGAGAGAAAACCTGGCCAGTCAGATTTGTAACGTAGACATGTTCCTCTGCGACAGCAACCTGCGAATGAATCGTCGTGCCGTCGCCCAGGCTGAAGGCCCATCGCAACTTGAGTTTCGGGACATCGGCGGCCGCCAGTCCCGCCACTTCAGAGTTCGCGAAGCGCGTATTTTCGGAATCGGATCCCCAACCGATCCAACGGGCAGTATCAAAATCTTTTGCAGGCGGCATTCTGTGCTCTGCACAGAATGCCGATGGAGGAAGAGATGCGGCGAGTGGCGAGGTTTTTGAGCCCAGGTAGGCGGCAACGGCAGCTCGCTCTGAACCGCTCAACGCCGCTGCCAGTGTCTTCATCAGACCGGCATTCAGGGACTGCAGGATTGCTGTTGACGACATGGTCCGGAGCGCACTCGACCCTGGTACTCGTCCAGTCGGGGAGTCATGACACACGGCACAGTGCGTCTTGTAAACCGCAGCACCATCCTGGGCTAGAACGGTTGTGGCAACCAACATGACAAAAAGCATGCTTCGCATACGCAAGTTCCTCTTTCAATCACGAGGTCATGAACCCACACAATGCTCGAACTATACGCACCCAAAGACATGCGCAGAAAACTTTCAACGCTATTGACGGCAGTCGCAAAACGCGGGAGCAACTGTCGCTGCCGGGAAACGGGAATTTCGGAAAGTTCCTGAGCGCAACGAGACGACGCTTCTCCTGCACTATTGTTTGGGAGTTCCGCCAGCATGCAGGATCAACGGAATCTGCGAAGCCAGCTGCAGGTCAATCAACATCACCAGCCGCCGATCCAACTGGAAAAACACCGCGGTTTTCGTCCCTGGTATCACGTTGTTGAAGAGCGAAATGTATCTCAGGCGTAACTCCGCAACCGATTGATCGACGCCAAGCATCTTGCGTACCAGTCCGGTGGCCTGATCGTCCGTCAAGGTAGAGTAGCTGGACGCGAACTCTTTGAGCGCCGCATACTTCGCATCGTTGACCTTCACCAGATCGGCAGTGTACTGGTCATACAGCGGCCAGAATTTCACCGCCTCCTGATCCGTCAGCTGAAGATTCGAAGCGATGATCTGCCTCTTCTGTGACCGAACATCCTTCCTTAATAAATCGATATCCTGATCCGTAACGTTCTGGGCCGAGTTGTCAGACGGGGTTTGCGCCGGACTTTGACTCCAACAGAGGCCAGTGAAAATCACCATTGCTGCAATGCTGAACGATAGAAGACTCTTCCTTATCACGGATATCTCCTTCCCATCGCTGTCGTTTGGTTGAACCCGCAGGCCCTAAGGGTGCAACCAGAATCTTACGCTTAACTATCGCCAACCGGGTATGAGGGATCGTGGGCTTGATGGCTTGCGTGAGAGCTACTGTGGTGAAGGTGATGGTTGCGAGAAGCGCGTGTTGCCGATCCCATCGCCAGCTCACAACCTATTCGGCAGCTCGTCTACACTACCAGTGGCGACTACCAGTGGCGACTACCGATGGCGGCCTACTCTGCCGGACCTCATCCTGATCCGGCTCCCGTAAACCCCAAGGACCACCCGCTCATGAAGCAGCCCCTGACCACCGAGGTTTCCCGTCTCACCGGTCCCAGCTTCTATATCACCGGCCGCCAGCCGCTGCGGCCGGGAGCGATCCTGCTCGCTACCGCTGCCGCCGCCGGTGCTCTCTCCTCGGTCCTCTATGCGCTGGGTCACACCGGACATGCATCTCTGGCGTCCGGCAACTACGGCGCGGACCGATCCGCCAGCGCCACCTCCGGAGCTGCCGCGGCTGCAGAGGAGAAGGACGATCCAGAGCAGATCGACACCATCGTCCTCGGTGATCCCTCGGACGCTCCTGTGCCCGCCCGCCGGGGAGATCACGTCAGCGATGTTCACCCTACCATCCTCGTCCGCCTGCCTCGCTTCGGCGACCAGGTGGGCCTCATTCCCGATACCCCGGCCGGCCACCTGCTCTACGATTGGCTTGCCGCCTTCAACCAGGCAAGCTACCCCGGGCTTGGCAAGGCTCTGCCCAATTTCGCGCTCGCAGCGGCGGCCGCCGCACAGATGGAGCTTCGGCAGCAGACGGGGGGCTTCAGCCTGCTCTCTGCCAAAGAGGTCCAGCCCGGCGTCCTTGTCTTCCGGCTCCGTGACCAGACCCCATCGGCGAACGAGGTCCTTGGCACGCTTCAGGTTCGCCCGAACTCCAGCCCCGCCGCCATCGCGAGCTTCAGCGTCCGCGCTGTTCCACCCCGCCAGGACGCCACCGCGGGGACTGCTTCAGTTTCGGCAGCTTCGCCGCGATGAGTCGCCGGGTGCCAGCAAGTACGACGGATTATTCGGAGATATTCCTCAGCCATCGCTCGAGAAGATCGATCAATTCGTGCGGGGGGCTGATCCACGCGTTGGCGATGGTCTCGCGATAGTCAGCTTTCACCAGCACCGTCAGTCCACGTCCGTTCAGAACACGGAAGGCGTCTTCATCGGTCAGGTCATCGCCCAGATAGGCGACGGGCGCGCGTGGCTCCAGGTCGGCAAGGATCGACCTGACTGCGTCGCCTTTGTCGGGATGCGATACACGCAGCTCCAGTCCCGCTTCAAATTGGAGGAGCTTGAGGCGTGATTGCCCGGCTACTGTCGTCCAGCCATCCAGAGTGATTGATTGGACTCTTCGCGCCTCGGAAGGGGCGAGTCCCCGCCAGTGGATCGCGATGCCACCGAGTTTGATCTCCGCCCTGGAGAACAGTCCTGCCGCAACGATCCACTCCCGCGCCTTTGCCAGGGCCAGTGCGTCCTGCTCGTCGATCCGGGCGCAACGGTAACTTCCATCGCTCAACTGACGCTCGAGGCCATGCGTCCCCCACATTTCGAGATTGTTCATGGGAGCGAGAAGCGTACGCAGTTCCACGATGGGCCGCCCCGAGATGATGATGACTTTTGTCCGGCCTGACTGCACGATTTCTTCGAGGATCGAAACAGTTCCAGGGTAAGGGAAGGCACGGCTGCGATCGATGTGAAACGGCGCCAATGTGCCGTCATAATCGAGCAACAGCGCCGAGGACTGGGCCGTTTTGAGCTGTTGCAGAAAAGGGTCGAGCAAGCCGGTCGTCCTGGTCGTCACGTTGTCGTGCAAGCTATCTCTCCACCTGCGCTCTACGTATTACAGAGACATTTGTGTAAGTCTTTTTCAGGCGGAGTTCGCAGAGTTCACCGATGAGAGTGGCTGCCCACCAATATATGTTTCTCTCTCGGACGGATTTTCTCATTCGCCTCATTCGATCGACCATCTCGCTCACATTCATCTCGAGCGCCTGCGCCACTGCCTCGGCGGTGGACTCGGTGTCATACGGATTCACAATGATCGCGTCATGCAACTCTCTCGCGGCACCGGTGAAGCGGCTGAGGATCAGCACGCCACGCTCGTCCTGTCGCGCTGCAACGTACTCTTTTGCCACAAGGTTCATTCCGTCATGCAGGGATGTGACCATGCACAGATGAGCGGCACGATAGTAGCGCTGTACCTCCTCATGCGTGTGCTCGCGATTCTGGAAGACGATCGCTTTCCACTTTCCGCGTTTGAAGCGGTTATTGATTCTTTCGGCCTCAGCCCTAACCTCGGCCTGAAAGTCGGCATAGCGCTTAATACGGCTGCGGGTGGGCGCGCCAATCTGAATGAAGGTAAATTTGCCCTGATACCTGGGATAGCGTTCGAGAAACGACTCAATTGCCTGGAAACGTTCGAGTATCCCCTTGGTATAGTCCACGCGGTCGACGCCTACACCGAGATATGTTGCCTCAAGGCCTAGTTCCTGAAGCAGCGCACTACGCTCCTCCTCGGCAGTCATCCCTGTCTGGACCTGGGAATGATCGTCAACGAGTTCAACACTGATGGGAAATGGGAGGATCGAAGATCGATGCTGGTTGCGCTCGATCGAGAAGTGTTCCCAGTCAACTTTGGCTTCGAGCACGTTGTGCACTGTATTGAGGAAATTGTTGCAGTGGGCCTGGGTGTGAAAACCGATCAGGTCGGCTCCCAGCAAACCATCGAGGAGTTCGCGTTGCCAGGGACAGATGCTGAATGATTCTGCATTCGGCCATGGGATGTGCCAGAAGATCGCGATCCTCGCGTGGGGCAACCGGTCCTTGAGCAGGCGGGGCAAAAGGGCGAAGTGGTAGTCCTGGATGAGCACGACGGGATGATCCTCGGCGGCTATTTCTTCGGCGACGGCATCGGCGAACTTCTGGTTGACCTTGTTGTAATATTCCCAATCTGACGTGCGGAAAGTCGGGCGCGTGTGAGCAATATGGCAGAGTGGCCAGAGGCCTTCGTTTGAGAATCCGTTGTAGTAACCATCCTCTTCTTCACTGCTGAGCCAGACCCGGCGAAGCGTATAGCGCGGATCGTCTGGCGGAACCTGGAGGCGGTCGTGTGTATCAACGGCCTCTGCATCCGCATTGCCGCTTCCATGAGCGACCCAGGTTCCGTGGCACGCACGAAGGATCGGTTCAATTGCCGTGACCAGACCACTGGGCGGGATGGTGACCTTTACCTTTTTGTCCTGCCGGACGTGCCGGTAAGGTTCGCGATTCGAGACTACGAAGAGGTTGCTGCCGTCCAGCCTGTTGCGCACATGATCCGCAAGCCGCTGTGCGGTCCACAGAGATTCGTTGATGTTGCGCAGTCTGGCTTCCGCCTCGGCCGCTGCCCGTGCCTGCCACATGCTCTCCGCCAGCGGAGCCAGCTCATTCGCGAAAGGCAATAGAAGATTCAGGTCTTGTGCCCTGGGTTGAACGGCGTGACGGCCTGTACGAAGAGCCTTCATCCACTGCGACATGCGCGCAATGGGGCCCGTCAGGCTCCAGCGCAAGACCAGAAGAGTAATGATTGCGATCACCAGCACCTGGACCGCGATACGAAGGAAGAATCGGCTCCAGGCCCGAAAAATCTCGGTTCGTATGTAGGTCGCGTCATGGACGACGATCACTTCCCCGATTGCTTTATTGTCTGTCGCGCGTATGGGAGTGACGAGCATGTGGGTCCGTTTCAAACCCGATCGCACAAATTCGCTTACGGTGCGATTGTCCCGAAGCGCATCTGTTATGAGCTTCGGCGCGGCTGATGTCAGGGACACCAGACCAGGGGTTACGACCAGGGAAATGCCGTCGTGACCATAGATGCCAATTCCCAGCAGATGGTCGTGGTTCGTGGAGCGCCGGACCATCCATTCCAGTCTGTCGGTATCTCCGGCCTCCAGGGGAGCTTCTGCGGCGGCGGCTAAGCTCTGGCCGAGTGTTTCCGCTTTGCTTTCGAGATCCCGGCGTAGTGCATCCTTCGTTGTCCTTACTTCGTACCAGGACGAAGCCAGCGAAACCAAAGTCACGCCGATGATCAACGCAAGGATCAATCGTAAGCTTAGGATCTTCATGAGACGGCGCACCAGTCCTTCTGCAGAAAACCAGGCAACCAAGTGACGCAGAATCGGCGGGAGCCTTTGAAAGTGGCCGCCGTAAATCTCTCGACGTTCCCCCTGCAATCGTTAAGTCAGGAGCAGGGTCGATGAACCCATCTAATAAACATTATCGCTTTATACGAAGAAGTCTGCCACGTCGTGCCTCGCACTCTGATGTTCGTTAGAGTTGAGTGGTTAAAGGTCGTCGTCTTCTCCTCCGAGTGCGGCGTCGGCTCCCTGCGGGAGGTTGCGCGGGTCGGGGTGGATGGTGACGGGCTGGGTGTAGGATTTGCCGTCTACGGTGAGGCGGACGGTGTAGTCTCCGGGTTCGAGGCCGACTGGACCGCCTCGGCCTCTGCGAGCCTGGGCGTCCTGCTGTGGTGGCGGAGCGGATCCTGCGGGATGGCAGGCGTCAGCAGGTGGCGGAGGCGGGGGACGGCGGCCGAAACCGAATCCGCGTGGAGGCTCGACGTTGAGGGCGAAGCGATGCATGCCGGCCTGAGCGGAGGGAGGCGGTGTGGGCTGCTCCCAGACGGCCTGAATGTTGATGGTCTCGGTGTCGACCGGCTTTACCGGGGTGTCGCTTGCGGCGCATGCTTTGACAGCGCCAGTGGAATCGACGAGTTCGAGCTTGACGGGTTGGGATGGCGCGGACTTCAGCCAGTAGTAGGTGAGCACGCCCGCGGGAGGATTCTGGAGTTGCGGCTCTTCGTGGGGAAGAGGTGTTCCGTTCATGCTGCCGTTGTGGATGGCGTAGGTCTCGCCGGGGCTGAAGAGGTATGCGCCGGCGGACTCGATCTCTTTGCCTTTCGTGGCGAGCTGGCGCAATGCGGTCATCTGATCGAGGACCCAGAAGCCGCGGCCGTGGGTAGCGATGGCGAGGTCGTCGCCGTGAACGACGATGTCACGCACAGAGACGACGGGCATGTTGTTCTGGAGCGGCTGCCATTGGTCTCCGTCGTTGAAGGAGACGTAGACGCGCAGCTCGGTTGCGGCGTAGAGCAGGCCTTTCTGTTTGGGATCTTCTTTGACGGAGTTGACGAAAGCTCCGTCGGGGATGCCCTTGACGATGTTCTGCCAGGTCCTGCCGCCGTCGTGGGTGCGGTAGATAAACGGCATGTTGTCGGCGAGACGGTGACGATCGATGGAGGCGTAGGCGGTTTCGGCGTCGAAGTGCCCGGCCTCGATCTGCGAGACCTTGCTCCATGCGGTCATGGCGGGAGGGGTGACGTCTTTCCAGTTGGCTCCATCGTCGCGGGTGACGTGGATGAGGCCGTCGTCGGTGCCGACCCAGACCGTTTTGGCATCGAGCGGCGAGGGGCCGATGCTATAGACGACGCCGAAGCGGTCGGTCATGGGCTGGTCGATGTCTTTTGCGGTGACAGGGTCGAGGGTTTTGGGGACGTCAGGATGCAGGCGGGCGAGGTCGGGGCTGATCTTCTGCCAGCTCTTGCCGCGGTCGCGGCTGCGGAAGACGAACTGGTTGGAGTAGTAGAGGGCTTCGTCGGCGAGGGAGAAGACCTGCGGGAGGCTCCAGGTGCGGCGGTTGGGGTCGGCTGGGTCAGGCGGAGGAAGCTCGCCGCCAGCGGGCGTGGGGAGGTTGAGGGCCTGGTCGCAGCGCTGATCTCCGCCGCCGTAGAGGAGGTTGCCGTCCCTGGGGTCGGGGATGACGGTGGCGCTCTCGCCGGCGAGGCAGGTGGGCTCCCAGTTACGGAAGGAGAGCACGCCCTGACGGGACCATGTGCTGACGCCTACGCCGCCTGAGTCCTGCTGGGCGCCGTAGAGCCAGTAGGGGAAGCGGTTGTCTGCGGCGATGTGGTAGATCTGCGCGGTGGCCTGGTTGTACCAGGTGCTCCACGTCTTCGAGCCATCGACGCTGATGACGGTTCCCTGGTCGCTGGAGAGGGCGAGACGGTTGCCGTCTTTGGGGTTGATCCACATCTGGTGGTAGTCGTCTCCGCCGGGAGCGCCTTTGACGGGGACGAAGGTCTTGCCGCCGTCTGTGGTCATGTAGGTAGCGGTGTTGATGACATAGGCGCGGTCGGGATTGACGGGATCGACGGCGACGGACTCGAAGTACCAGCCGCGTCCCCAAAGGCGCTGCTCGGAGTTGACGCGCTTCCAGGTTGCACCGGCGTCGTCGGAGATGTAGACGCCTCCGCCGGATTGCGGGGGAGTTCCTCCGGCAGGCGGACCGCCGCGGAGAGGCCGGGCGACTGCGGCTCCGGTGTCGTCGACGACGGCCCAGAGGCGGCTGGGATTGCCGGGTGCGACGGCGATGCCGATCTTGCCGACGAAGTCGTCGGTGGGAAGTCCGCCGGTGAGCTGCGTCCAGGTGTCGCCGCCGTCGGTGGATTTATAGAGGCCACCGCCGGGCAGGTTGGGGGGAGCGTAGACGGACCATGGCGGACGGCGCGTGGCCCAGAGTGAGGCGTAGAGCACGCGCGGATTTTTGGGGTCGATGGCGAGATCGACTGCGCCTACGTTTTCGGGATCTTTGGCGTTGAAGAGAACCTTTTTCCAGTGCGCTCCGCCGTCGGTGGTGCGGTAGACTCCGCGATCGGGGTTGGCCTTGTAGACGTGTCCGAGGGCGGCGACGTAGACGCGGTTGGGGTCCCTGGGGTCGATGACGATGCGGCCGATCTGGCGCGTGGCTTCGAGGCCGAGGTGCTTCCAGGTCTTGCCGGCGTCGGTGGACTTGAAGACGCCGATGCCGTAGGAGTGCTGGCTGCGGATGTCGGGCTCGCCGGTGCCGACGTAGAGGATGTTGGGGTCAGAGGGAGCGACGGCGATGGCTCCGATGGAGCCGATGGGGATGCCTTCATCGGAGATGGGGAACCAGGTGCGGCCAGCGTTTTCGGTCTTCCAGACGCCGCCGCCGACGGAGCCCATGTAGAAGGTGTCGGGCTGGTCTGGCGTGGCCCGCGACGGCGTAGGTGCGCCCGCCGCGCATGGGGCCGACTTCGCGCCAGTGGAGGCCGGTGAGCATCGGGGCCGGATACTGCTGGGCGATCAGGCCGGTGGCGAGGACTGTGATGAGAGCGAAGGAGAAGGAGATGACAAGCAGACGACGCGGCACAGCCATTGTGGAGGCTCCAATGCATTCAGGCGGTGTGTGAGAGAGGGGAGCAGACGCGGCTCTCCTGAGTTAGGAAGGATTGTAATCCAAGATGCTGCCGGCGCAACAAAGGAGCTTAGAAGCCGACCAGCCGTACGGTGAACTGGATCTCGCGGGGACCGCCGAGGCGGGTGACTCCCGGGGCGAAGAGCGGGAGGCCGGCGGAGGGTACGGGACGGGAGGAGTCGCCGTAGAGGCTGACGCCGTTGTTGTCGAAGCGCAGGTTTTGCGCGCCGACGATGTTGAAGATGTCCATGAAGAGGTCGAGGTGATGGCCTTCGCCCTTGAGGGTGAAGTCTTTTACGACGCGGAGGTCGAGGTTGGAGAAGGCGGGCTGGCGCGAAGAGTTTCTGGCGACGGCGGCGCCGTTGAGGACGGCGCGGTCGTTCCAGTCGTTGGCGTCGTGCTGGGTGTCGAAGCCGACGATGGGAGTGTAGGGGAGGCCGGAGCGGGCGACGAAGAGCGGGTTGAGCTTGAATCCGGCGGGGAGGTTGAAGATGGCGTTGAGATTGAGGGAGTGGCGGGTGTCCTGGAGGGAGTCGGCGCGCTCCTGCCTGAGGGCGAATGGATTGACGGCGGTGACGGGCGAGTAGGGGTTGGCGCTGGAGGAGTCGTCGATGGTGCGGGAGACGGTGTAGTTGATCAGAAGCTGCGAGCGGCGGGAGATCTGCGAGTTCACGCTGATGAAGCCGCCGTCGTAGGTGGAGTGGGCGGTGGACTGCTCCACAAGGAGGCGGCCAGTGCCGGTGATCGGGCGTGTGGCGGGGAAGATGGGCGTGCCGCTGCCGTTGATGGTGGGGGCGAAGAGATTCTGGTCAAGGCGGCGTTCGAGCGCCCAGGTGCTGTTGCGGAGGTAGCCCAGGGTGAGTTCGAGCTTTGAGGCGACCTGGCGGTCGACGCTTGCAGCGGCCTGGAAGGACATTGGATTGCGGAAGGCGGATGCCATTCCGACCACGAGGGCGTTGGGAGTGGAGAGTCCCGAGGGAGGAGTGGCGAGCGCGTGGGGCGATGCGGTTGTGGCTCCGGTGAGCGTGAGGAGCTGGGGATCGAAATAGCTGTCGGCGGTGAGGGTCTGGGTGCCGTTGCCGGTGAAGACGCGGTGGAAGAAGGTTGCGGGTGTGGGAGCTGCGAAGAGACCGCTTGAGAGCCGGACTACGGTTTTGGAGTTGGCGCTCCAGGCCAGGCCCAGCCGTGGCTGCCATTGCTGGAGGTCGTGGGGGATGTGTTGTATCACCGGCAGGGTTGGATCCGGGTATGAGGGCTGCGGATTCCATTGCGCGGCCCAGCGGAGTCCGGCGGTGAGGAAGAGTCCCGGGCGCAGTTGGAGGCGCGTGTTGGCGTAGAGGGCTAGTTCGCTGGTGGTTGCCTGGTAGATTGCGTTGCCGGTGACGAAGGTTTGCTGGAAGCGGCGCGGGTTGTGGTTCAGGTAGTCGGCGAGCGAGTTGTAGTCGAAGCGGCCGTTCTGGTTGAGTTCCTTTTGCTCGTAGGCGGGTGAGATGGCGAGGCGGCCGCCGAAGCTGAACTCGTTGCGTCCGCGGCTGAGGGTGACATCGTCGGCGAGTTGGGTCTGCTGCGAGGTGTAGAGGTGCCGGCCGGCGCTGTCGCCGCCGAGTGCGCCGAAGCCATTGACGAAGAACTCCGGGTCAGAGGAGTTGGGGGTGCGGTTGCGGTGGTCGCTGGACCAGGCGACGAGGGCCTGGTTGAGGGTGCGCGAATTGAGGACGGTCGTGAGAGCGATGCGGGTGGTGAAGCTTTGTCCGCTGAGAGAAGCTGCGTGACCCGAGGTTGCGAGAGAGCGTGTGAGTCCGTCGCCGGTGTTGCCGGAGCGGATGCGGTTGAGGCCGAGTACGGCGCTGATGGTGTTTGCGGGGTTCAGGATCCAGTCGATGCGTCCGAAGCCTGCGGTGGGGGATTGATGCTCGACGATTTCGCCTTGTTGTGCGGCGACGAGGGAGCCGGGGATTGAGGTTCCCGATGCCTGCGGAGCGAACTGGACGTAGTAAGGTGCGTGGATGAAGTCCTGCTCGAAGCTCAGGAAGTAAAAGGCGTGGTCGCGCCTGATGGGGCCTCCGTAGGAGAGGCCGAAGGCGTTGAGGTAGCTGTCGAGGGAGTTGCCGAATGCGTCGGAGGAGGTCAATGCGGAGGGTCTTCCGGTGTAGAAGGCATCGCCGCGGGGACGGTTGGCTCCGGACTTGGTGGTGACGTTGATGAGGCCGGCGTTGGTTTGTCCGATGGAGGCGTCGACTCCGCTGCGGACGATTTCGAACTCGCGGACGGCAGAGAGAGGAAGGAAGATGCCTCCGTCCTGTGCTCCGCGGCGGCCGCCGAGCAGCGGGTCGTTGAAGCTTGTGCCGTCGACCTGTGTGGCGATGGCGTTGCTTCGCTGGCCGGCCATGATGACGCCTGCGCCGTCGGAGTCTTCATGGGCTCCTGCGGCCTGATGGGTGAATTGGGTGAAGTCGCGGTCGCGGTTGGGGAGGTAGGTGACGGTGAGTCCAGGAAGGAACGTGCCGAGGGAGGCTTCGGTTGTGTTGGCCACCGGGGCGACAGTGTTTCCTTCCACGGTGCCGCGCCGTGCGGTTACGGTGGTGCTGTCTTTTGCGGCGGCGACTTCGAGCCTGAGCGTGATCTCAATGGCGCTGCCGAGCGTGATGGTAAGGCGCAGCGGACGCTTCAGGACGAGCCCTTTCGCGTGTGCTTCGATGGAATAGGCGCCGGAGGTGAGTCCGCTGATGCGGAAGCTGCCGGTGCGGTCGGTTTCGGTTTTGCGGAGGAAGGAGATGTCGGTGTTGCGGATGGTCACTTCCGCGTTGGGTACGACTGCTCCCTGAGCGTCCGTGACGCGCCCGGCGATCGAGGAGGTGACGGCCTGTCCGTCAGCAATGGAAGAGGACAGCAGAATCAAGGCAAACAGACAAAGCGGGCCCAATCTTCGGAATGCCTGACCCATCAAAAGCTCACCTTTGCCGAGAACTGCATGAAGCGTGCGGGAAGCTGCGAGGTCACGCCGGGGAGTGGGGCTCCGATGCTGGCGGGGGCGGAGGCGCCGTTGCCGTAGGTTCCGTTGTAGCCGACATAGTTGGGATGGTTGAAGACGTTGAAGGCTTCGGCGCGGAGATCGACCTTCACGAGTTCTCGGTAGATGGGGAAGACACGGCTGATGAATGGATCGACGGAGTAGATGCTTCGTCCACGGCCGGCATTGCGGCCTGCGACTGCGCCGTTGATGACGGGGCGGTCGGTTGTGGCTCCGGTATTGCCGGAGTTGTTGGTTCCGGTGACGAGGTTGTAGGGCAGTCCGCTGGCGAGGGTGGCGACGCCGCCGATGTTGATCTTCAGGGGCGCGACGTAGACTCCGCTGAGGACGAATCGGTTGCGCTGGTCGTAGATGGCGTTGCCGTACTCCTGGTAGCCGGTGAAGTTGGTGTCGTTGGGGTTCTGGCTTGTGGTGTCGGGGTCTACGTTATCCAGGGTGTGGGACCAGGTGTAGCTGGCGAGCATCTGGAAGTTGCGGCTGAAGCGGTGGGAGAGATTCACGTCGAGCGCGTCGTAGTGGAGGAAGCCGTTGTTCACGTCGGTCTGGATGACGCTGTAGGGAGGCTGCGGGTTGATTGCTGTGCTGGGATTGCAGGTGGTGCCGCGCTGTGAGTACCAGTAGGTCCAGTAGGGGCGCGTGCAGTTTGCGGCCTGTGCCGTGCGGCTTTGATTCTGGGCGGTGCGGATGAAGGGCAAGGGGCCATCGACGTCGAGCGGGCGAATGATGCGCAGAATGTGGGTGCCGACGTAGTCGATGCCGAAGATCCAGTTCGAGGGGAGGCGCTGCTCGACGCTTACGGTCCACTGCTCGGAGTAGGGATTGAGGAGGGCGTCGGGATAGCCCTTGAGGACCGAGGTGGGGAAGTACGGGCTCAGGTAGGCTGATTGACCGGGGCGCACGTAAAGGCTTCTGACAGGAGCGACGGCGTTGGGCGGGAATGCGGGGAGAGGCGCTGCGGCGATGCTGGAGGGGAATCCGACCTGGCCGGGTGTGGCGGTGTAGGTGAAGACGCCGGAGGGTTCGCCAAGTGCGTAGCTGGCGAAGGCGTTGTCGACGATTTGCGAGTAATAAATGCCGAATCCGCCGCGAATGATGGTGTCGCCGTCGCCTCGCGTGTCAAAGACGAAGCCGGCGCGCGGGCCCAGGTTTGATTTGGCGTCGGTGAAGAGCTGGCGTTCGTAGCGGAGGCCGAAATTGAGGGTGAGGCGATCGGTTGCGTGGAAGTCGTCCTGTGCGAAGAGAGCCCAGAAGGGGTCGTCCACGGTGTAGTCGGCGTTGCCGTAGCTCTGCTGGTAGTTGGCGACGTTGTTGATGTTGTTGAGAAAGGCCGGACTCTGGCAGACGGCGGCGGGAAGACTGCAGGTGTTGTAGGTGAAGCGGCCGAGGAAGATGGGTCCGCCGAATTCCTTGCTGTTGCCTCCGTTGTGCGCGTAGACGATGCTGCCGCCAAGGGCGAGCTGGTGGCGTCCGCGTGTCCATGAGAGCGTTTCGGAGCCTTCGTACTGACGATTCATCAGCAGGGCTGATTGCGATGTGCCGGAGGTGAAGGTTCCGCAGGCGAGGCCTCCGCCGCATGAGGAGGAAATCGGGACGACGAATTGGGTTCCGTAGACGACAGGGTCGAACTCGGTGATGGGCGAGGCGAGTTGGAATTGGAATCTTGCGTTGTTGACGAGATGCGGGTTCAGCACGACTGTTTCGCCGAGTTCGCCTGCGTAGGTTCTGCGATTAAAGGTACGGGCCACGGAGGGGAGACTGTTGCCGCCCACGATTCCGTTGGGGTTCGTGTCAGAAAAGTTGTCGAAGTTGAGCTTGAGGAAGGCGTTGTTGTTTTCGTTGATCTGACGGTCGAGCCGGAGGAAGCCGAGCCAGCCGCGATAGTGACCGACAAAGCTGCCGGGAGAGATCGGCGAGGTGATGGGTGACGCCTTTGCCTCGCGGTTCCATTCCCCGGCGAGAAGGAAGTGGTTTTTGTTGCTGGAGCCAAGCGCACCTGAGATTTGAGCTGCGGTCTGGCCCGCGGAGTCGCTCGTAATCTGGTTGCCGCTGGTGGCGTTCGAGGTGGTGAATCCGGAGAGCGAAGCTGCTGTTTCGGCAGGCCGCCAGAGTTCGAGCAGCTGACCGTGGAGCTTGTCGCCTCCGCTGCGTGTGACGAGATTCACGACGCTGCCTGTGCTTCCGCCGTACTCGGCGGAGAAGGCGTTGGTCAGAACGGACATCTGATCGACGGCCATTAGGGGAATGTTGGTGAAGATGGTCTGCCGTCCCCACATATCGATGCTGTTGCCGCCATCGACTTCAAACCAGGCCTGGCGTCTTCCCGCGCCGTTGGTGGTGAAGAGGTTCTGGTTCATGAAGATGTCGCCCTGATTGATTGCGGGGCGATTGGCCGCGCTGAGCAGAGGCAGGTAGGTGATGCGCCGAATGGGAAGGGGCGTCTGCTCCATCTGAATCTGGCTCAGGCGAATGCCAGACTGGGGCTGGTCGATTCGAACGTCGCCCGCCGCTCCCTCTACCGTGACCGTGGTTTCTGTACCTGCCACACTGAGCATCAAGGTGAGCTTTGCAGTGCTGCCCCCGGCAAGGTTGACGTGGCTGGCATGCGCCTGGGAGAAGCCGTCCTTCGAGACAACCACATCGTAAAGTCCGGCTGCAGGGAGACCTGAGAGGGCGAACTCTCCTTTGGAGCCGGTGGAAGTTTCGCGCACAAGTCCCGTGAGTTCGTTTGTGGCGGCGACTCGCGCGTCAGCGACGAAAGCATGCGTTGGATCGGTCACAGTGCCACGGAGGGTCACTGTGTCCGGTGTCTGGGCTGCCAGCGAAAGACAGAACAGAACCAGAGAAGACGCAACCGCATGGAGTCGCAAGGAAGGGACCTCCTGAGAAACACAAGTTTCCTGATGGAAGGACTGGCCCGTCTTTGAAACTAACGGCAGAAGCTCCCTACTACCAGCGGTAGTAGAGAGCTTCTGCGTGTATTGCCTGAGGTAGCTTTACTCTTCGTCACCCATCTCGATCTGGTCTTCCACGTCGTGATCGATTCTGCTGGTGTCGAGACGAAGGAGCGGCAGATGTTGCTGTTCGAGGTTTGCGTTGAGAGCCTTGAGATCGGTCTGCTTCAACTGCTCCCATTGCTGGAGGAGATCGTCGAGCGGCTTCCTTACGGTCTGGTAGGCCTCCGATTGCGCGGTTGTGGGGGCTTCGTCGGCGTTCTGGATGGAGTGCTCCACTCGCGCGAGTTGAACACGTACGGAGGTGAGGGTTGCGGGACCGGCTGGACCGCCGCGACCACCGCCGCCACGCTGGCCATTTTCAGAGCCGGCGATTTTGTTAAGCTTCGCTTCGAGCGAATCGCCTGCCCCTGCAACGGGAGGCTGCGTCTGACGTGCTTTCAACTGCTCGCGGAGCACGGTGATCTCATGGATCGTTGAAGTTGCCTTGAGCAGGTCGTCATAGATTGCTTTGGAGACTTTGAACTGCTCCTCAAGGTCAGCCGAGGAGGTTTTTAACCGGGGGTCCATGACGACCTTCAGCGTTTCGGTCAGGGTTTTGCCGCCCGCGATCAGGCGCACGGTGTAGCTGCCGGGAAGGACCCATGGAGCTGTCGATACGGAGGGGGTGTCATGCGGCACGGCCTGATCGGCGTCAGGGCCGGTGGACATACCGGGCACCTGCGGGTATTGCATGTCCCAGAGGAAGCGGTGATGTCCGGGAGCGGCGGAGAGGACGCGCGGCGGTCTTGCCCAGAGGGTGGGCACGGGGTAGCGGGGATCGAGCGGCGGCACGGGGTCGGTGTTCTTGATGCGGGTGATCACGTTGCCCTTGCTGTCGGCGATTTCGAGCGTGAGGGCTCCGGAGAAGTTCGGCCCGAGGTAGTAGTCGATTATTGCGCCGTCGGGCGGGTTCTCGCCTGTTGCCATATCGGGAGGCCATGGCGTGGGAGGATTCATGTTGCCGCGGATGCGGATTGCGGTTTGCGGCGCGTAGAGGTGGGCGTTCTCTTGTGCCAGCTTCGCGGCGATCTGGCGGAGGGGCGTCAGGTTATCGAGGATGAGGAAGCCTCGTCCGTGGGTGCCGGCGATGAGGTCGTCGTCCTTGACCTGAAGGTCGCGTACGGAGCTTGCGGGCATGTTGAGACGCAGCGATTGCCAGTGATCGCCATCGTCGAAGGAGACGTAGACCTGCGTCTCCGTGCCTGCATAGAGGAGGCCCTTGCGTTTGGGATCTTCGCGGATGGTGCTTGTCGGCTGGCCATCGGGGATGCCGTTGTTGATCTCCTTCCAGGTCTTGCCGCCGTCGTGCGTGCGGAAGAGGTGCGGGTGGAAGCCGTCGAGGCGCATTGTGTTGATGGCGGCGTATGCGGTTTGTGCGTCGAAGTGGCCGGCGTCCATGTTGAAGACCTTCCAGAAGGGCTTCAACTCAGGTGGCGTGATGTTCTGCCAGTTTCTGCCTCCGTCGGTCGTGGTCCAGATGAGGCCATCGTCGGTGCCTGCCCACAGGCGATTGCCGTCGAGTGGCGAGAGCCCGAGGGCGTAGATGACGCCGCGTTGCGTGGGCTTCGCGGTGGGGGAGTCCTTGTAGTAGTCCAGTGTTGCGGGCAGATCGAATGATGCGCGGGTGAGGTCAGGGCTGACCTCCTTCCAGTTCTTTCCGGCGTCGGTGGTGAGCCAGAGGGTGTTGGCGGCGAAGTAGAGCTTGTGCGGATCGACGGGCGAGAACATGAGCGGCTGCGTGCGCAGAACGCGGTAGTTGCGCAGGGGCTTTGGTTCGACGTTCTGGATCTGGCCGGTGCGGCGGTTGTATTTCGTTACCTTGCCGCCGTAGACGATGTCGGGGTCGAGGGGATCGGGGGCGGCGTAGCCGTATTCCTCGATTCCGGCGGGGTGCCAGTCGTTGAAGGTGATGCGGCCGTCGTTGCTGCGGCTGGAGACGCAGGCGCTGCCGCTGTCCTGCTGGCCTCCGCAGACGCGGTAGGGGAAGGCGTTGTCGGCGGTGACGTGGTAGATCTGCGCGGTGGGCTGGTTATACCACTGCGTCCACGACTGGCCGCCGTTCTGGGAGATGATGACGCCCTGGTCGCTGGCGAGGGCGATGATCCGGGTGTTGTTTGGGTTGACGAAGACGTTCTGGTAGTCGTCCCCGCCGGGTGCGCCACGCAGGCCGTACCAGGTCTTGCCTGCATCGGTGGATTTCCAGGTGACGACGCTGGCGACGTATAGGGTGTCGGGGTCCTTCGGATCGACCACAGGCACGGGCAGATCTCCTCCGCCGATGCGCGCTTCGGGGCGCGGATCGTCAACCGGAGCGTGGACCCAGTTCACGCCTTCATCGTCGGAACGATAGAGGCCGACTCCCCGCTGTGTGGCGATGGCGGCGTAGGCGCGTTGGGAGTTGGAGGGTGACACGGTTACGTTGACCTGCACGATGCCATCGGGAAGACCGTGGCCGGTGAGTCTGGTCCAGTTGTCGCCGCCGTCGGTCGAGCGATAAAAGCCGCCGTCGGCGCCGGACCACGCGCCGTTCTCCCATGGGCCTTCCTGGCGCTGCCACATTCCGGCGTAGACGATGTTGGGATGTTGCGGGTCGATGCGGACCTCGGAGGCTCCGGTGTGCGCGTTGGTGTAAAGCACTTTCTTCCATGTCCTGCCGCCGTCGAGCGTGCGATAGAGGCCGCGCTCTTCGTTCGGTCCGTAAGGATGGCCGGTGACGGCGACAAAGACGCGGTTGGGGTCTTTGGGATCGATGGCGATCTGGCCGATCTGCTGGCCGTCGCTGAGGCCGAGATGGGTCCAGGTCTGTCCGGCGTCGGTGGATTTGTAGACGCCGTCGCCGGTGGAAAGATCGGGGCGGGCGAGGCCTTCGCCGGTGGCCACGTAGACGACGTTGGGGTCGCTTTCGGCGACGGCGATTGAGCCGATTGAGCCGGTGGGCTGGTTGTCCCATACGCTGAACCAGGTTGCACCTGCGTCGGTTGTCTTCCAGACTCCGCCGTTGACTGCGCCGAAGTAGAAGGTTGCGGGCTGGCCGGGGACTCCGGCGAGAGCACGGGTGCGGCCGGCACGCATGGGGCCGATCTCCCGCCAGCGCATATCGGAGTAGAGTCTGGGGTCGACCTGCGCGAGGGCAGCGGCGGTCGAATCCTAAGGATGCGGCGAGGATCATGAGGGCGCGATGACGTGTGGCCATGGTTCTCCGGAAGATACGAGGGATGGTGCGATTAGCTTATAAACACCGACGTGCCGCAGGCAAAGAATTATGTTGAGGGGGGTGAATTTCGAACCAATTGCTTGTGCCGGGCCGTATACTTTCCTATCGATATGCCCCCAGGTGACGACTTCAGAAACGTCGCTTCCCCTGGCGAACTCCACGGTTCGCAGCGCGTGTCTGTTCGCCTTGGCGAGCGGGAGCGTGAGGTGCTGGAGGTGCTGTGGTCAGAGGGCAGCGCGACAGTCCAGCAGGTTACAGAGCGTTTAAGTGCATCGCTGGCGTACACGACTGTGATGACGACCCTGGATCGCCTTTTCAAGAAGGGGCTGCTGACTCGCGAGAAGCGTGACCGCGCGTTTCTGTACCGTCCTGCGCTGACGCCGGACGCCCTGGAGCACGACCGGGCCGACGCGATGGTCCGGCGGCTCTTTTCCAACTCGCAGGTCAACGATGATGTTTTGCTTTCGTGCCTCGTCGACGCGGTGCAGAGTTATGACGCTGAGTTGCTTTCGAGGCTGGAAGAGAAGGTTCGTCTTGCGAAACAGCAGGTGTCCGGAGACTCATGCGATAAGGAAGGAGGACGCGAATCATGATCCTCTCGTATTCGCTTCGGCTGGCGTGCGTCGCTCTTTTCAGCGTTGGCGTAATCCAGTTTGTGCTGGAACTTGTGTTGTGGCTTGTTTTGCCTGTCATGGCCCGCATGTTTGAGAGGAGACGGCCGCGGGCCCAGGAGAGAGCCCTTCTCTTTGCGCAGCTTGGCACGCACGGGGTCGCTTTCCTGCTCGCATTTCTGGTTCTCGTTCCGCTCTATATTCGCAATGAGCTGAATGTTCAGCAGGAACGGGTCGGGTGGATTTTCCTCCTGGCGACTGCAATTGTTCTGTATCGCTACGTCTTTGGCGTTTTCAGGGCCATGAGGATGTGGTTGCGAACCTGGCGCTGGCAGAGACGGTTTGAGGTGCCGCCTGAGCGATTTTCAAGTACGGTTCCGGTTGTTTGTGTTTCTGACGAGCGGCCATTGCTTGCCGTAGCGGGACTGTTTTCTTCCAGTATTGTCATCTCGCGTTCCCTGCTTGCGGAGAATGCGCTGCAGCCTGCCGCGCTCGAAGTCGCATTGGCGCATGAGAACGCACATGCGAGGAATCGCGACAATCTGAAGCTCCTTCTGCTCTCGTGCCTGCCGCACTTCGAGCATGGCACGGGAAGAAGGCCATCTGTGCTGCGCCAGTGGCAATCGTTTTCAGAGTTTGCGGCGGATGACGACGCTGTGAGCGGGAGCCGAGTGAGAAGTATTCTGCTCGCGGAGGCGCTGGTTGCGGTTGCGCGAAATGCATCGCGGATGTCGCCAAGGGTTCTTGCAACGACATTGCTTGCGCATGAGGAAGACCTGGAGAGCCGGGTCAATCGCTTATTGCAGCCTATTCCGGTTGCGGTCTCGGACGATCGCCCGGTTGGACGGTTGGCGAAGATGGGTGGAGTTGCTTTTCTAGTGGCCGGAGCAGCGGCGCTCTTTGGGCTGGTGGTTTTTTCCTGGCAGGTTCTGGCTGAGGATCTCCTTCATCTCGGATGACAGAAGAGCTGGTGAACTGACGAGATGACGTTACTGGACCTTTGTGCCTATCTAGGGCTCGGCGCTGTGGGTGCGATTACGGCGAATCTGCTGCTCGGAACGCTGATGTCGCTTCGCTATAGCCCTGTGCGCTATTGGCCTCATCGTCACATCAACCTCTTTGCGCTGCATCAATGGACGGCATACTGCGCTGTGTTTCTTACCTTGAGCCATCCCCTGGTGCTGCTGTTTGTGCGGGCGCCACGCTTCCGCGTCGTTGATGTTCTGTGGCCGATTCATTCGTACCTGCAACCGAAGCTGAATCTCGCTGGTGCGGCTGCGCTTTATTTGCTGGTGTTCGTCCTGGTCTCGTCTCTTCTGCGGCGCCAGATTGGGCGGCCGTTGTGGAGAAATCTGCACTATCTTGTGTTTCCTGCCGCGGTATTGGTGTTTCTGCATAGTATTCTTACCGATCCTGAGCTGAAGGATGGCCATCCGGACCTTCTTGACGGTGGGAAGGTTTTCGTTGAAGGCGCCACTCTGGTGAGTCTCGCGGCTATGATTTCGAGGGTATGGCTTCGCGGACGCGGATTGCGTCCCGCAGATCGATCTGAGGCTTAATGGTGCGGCGGTTCCGGCGCTCTACGGGCCTTCGGCGGATGAGCGGTTCTAGTGAGATTCTTTTTTATCGATTTTTAACTACCAGCTTCACTATCAACTTTAACGACTGCTTCTCAGCGTTGATTGAGGAAGAGGCGTATGCCGGCGATTCCTGCCGCTCCGGCATCGAGGCAGAGGCGAGCTCTTCCCTGAGTGACTCCTCCCAGGGCGAAGACAGGGATGGGGGCGGCAGTACGGCAGGCGACGCTCAGGGCCTCGAGACCGATGGCCGGGGTGACGGTTTTGCCTGCGAGGATCTTGCCGAAGACCGGGGAGAAGAGAATGGCGTCAGGCTGGAAAGGACGGACGCGCTCAATCTCTTCGGGCGTGTGGCAAGAGATGGTGATGAGCGGTTTTGACAGTCCCGCGGCGGCATAGCGCAATACGACTTCGTAGGGAGTTGGCGCACCGGATTTGAGGGTGAGGTGGACGCCGTGTGCGTGGGCCGCGACGGCGGCATCGACGTTTGAGTTGACCAGCAGAACGGTCCGAGCCGGGGTGATCGCTCTGAGGATCTCGCGGGCCAAATTGGCGAGAATGTCCGAGGGAAGGTCTTTTTCGCGAAGCTGGATGAGCTCGATTCCTTCGGCAGCCCAGAGTGCGGCCTGGCGGACGAGGGCGGCCCGCCGTTCGGCTTCGGTACCTGGCCAGCGGGTCCGGTCGGTGATGGCGCAACGGAGCATGCCGATAAGTGTAAGGGCTTCAATCTGCGAAGCGCCTTCATGGTAAAGCCAGGAGATCGCTCTGTGGTAGCTTTTAGGCAGGAAGCAGCATTCGACGTCGACAGGAAACAGGAACGGTTCGTAAGACGAACCCCTAAACGACGCTGCGGCATAAAGGGCCGGGGTCCAAGAGACAGGAGTTTATGAGCGGTGTGTACGATCTGATCGTTATCGGGTCCGGTCCGGCCGGGCAACGCGCTGCGATCTATGCCGCAAAGCTGGGCAAGAAGGTCGCCGTGGTGGAGATGCGCGAGGTCGTGGGCGGTACGTCCATCAACACCGGAACGATTCCGTCGAAGACGATGCGCGAGGCGGTTCTGCATCTGTCGGGGTACAACTATAAGTCGATCTATGGGATGAACTACCGGGTGAAGGAGAAGATCACGATGGCTGATCTTGCCTTCCGGGTGCAGCATGTCATCAAGACCGAGATTGACGTAACGGAGGCGCAGCTCTCGAGGAATAACGTTGAGATGCTGACCGGCATTGCGAGTTTTGAAGACAAGAACCACATCAAGGTAACGAATTCGCGTGGCTCGGAGATTTTTGAGGCGGAGAACATCATTATCGGGACGGGGACAAAGCCGGCGTGCTCGCCGAAGGTTTCGATTAATGGAAAGACGATCGTCAACAGCGATCAGGTGCTGAACCTTGTCAACCTGCCGAAGACGATGATTGTGGTAGGCGGCGGCGTGATTGGCGTCGAGTATACGTGCATGTTTGCAGCACTCGGCGTGCGGATGACGCTGATTGAACGGCGTCCGAGGCTGCTGGAGTTTGCAGACCAGGAGATTGTGGAGGCGCTGAGCTATCACCTGCGAGATGCGCGTGTAACCATGCGGCTGAATGAAGAGGTGGAGAGCGTCGAAGAGCTGCCTGACGGCAGCGTTGTGGCGAACCTGGAGAGCAAGAAGAAGGTCCAGGGCGATGCTCTGCTGTACGCTGTCGGGCGCCAGGGCAATGTGGATGAGTTGAATCTTCCGGCCGTGGGGGTTGAGGCGGATTCGAGGGGAAGGATACCGGTCGACAAGGATTTCCGGACGAAGACGCCGAATATCTTTGCGGTGGGCGATGTGATCGGCTTTCCGTCGCTGGCCTCCGTATCGATGGAGCAGGGCAGGATTGCCGCGGCAAGAGCGTTTGGGGATGAGACGGTGCTCTCGAACCCGAGCTACTACCCGTATGGGATTTATACGATTCCGGAGATCAGTTTCATCGGCAAGACCGAGGAGCAGTTGACGGAAGAAGATGTTCCTTATGAGGTAGGCGTAGCGTATTACCGTGAGATTGCACGCGGGCAGATTCGCGGCGATACGACGGGACGGCTGAAGCTGATCTTCAATCGCGAAAATCACTCCATTCTCGGAGTGCATGTGATTGGCGAAGGGGCGAGCGAACTGCTGCACATCGGGCAAGCGGTAATGGCGCTGGGCGGGACGATCGAGTACTTCGTGGATACAGTGTTCAACTACCCAACGCTCGCGGAATGTTATAAAGTTGCTGCTTTCAACGGATTGAACCGCGTATCGAAGTTCGACTAAGGCGGATGCGATCCGAGTGTTGATTTTCAGGCGGAGCGGACCAGGAGAACATGGCGAAGTCGGTTGGGGTAACTCTTTCGGAGCAGGTGCTGGCTGGGCTGGTGGTCGATCACAAGCTGGTGGGGGGGCTGCAGCGCTTTCCCAAGGATGAAAACGATTATGAAGCGCTGATCGAAATGCACACGGACGCGATGGTGGAGACCATCTGCGAAGAGATTGTGCAGGTTGCGAATGGCGACAAGGCGCTGGCAGCTGTAGGAGTCGCGGTTCCGGGGTTGGTTAAGAATGGGGTCATCGAAGAGGCTCCGAACCTGCCGCAACTGAAGGGTGCGCGGATCGAAGAGATGCTGGGGGCGCAGTTGAAGCAGCGGGGAATATCTGCTTCGGTGACGGCGCTGAACGATGCGGATGGATACGCGGCCGGGTTGGCGGCGAAGGTAGGCAAGCTGGACTCTTTGATTCGCGTGTGGACCCTGGGAAATGGAATTGGCTATGGACGGTATCCGTTTACTCCGGGTGTGTGGGAGGGCGGACACACGATCGTGACGCTGGACGAGAAGGAGAAGTTCTGCGGATGCGGCGGACGGGGACACATGGAAGGCGTGATGGGTCATCGCGCGATGAGGCTGCGCTTTCTGGACATGGAGCCGGAAGAGGTCTTTGAGGCGGCGAAGCGAGGCGATCAGCGTTGCATGGACTTCAAGCGGCTCTGGCACAAGGCTTTGGCGGCGGCAACGGCGACTTCGGTACACATGGCCGGGCCGGGAAAGTTCTTCCTGACGGGCTACAATGTGCGATTCGTCGATCTGCCGATGCTGCGGGACTATATGCAGCAGATGGTGAAGATGAGTCCGCTGCAGAGTTATTCGATTGAGATTGTCGAGGAGAACGCAGAGACCCGGGTGATCGGGTCGGCGGTAAGTGCGGAGCAGGCTGCCGGGGTCTAGCTGCTTTCGAAGCGATTCGTGTTGTCATGTCCGGGAGATGCAGTAGAGTAGCTGCTATCGCCATTGCAACCGGGAGCGTTACCTCGTGAACAAGCTTTTAGCCGCCTTGTTATTCGGAGCGCTTTTTGCGCCTGCTGTCGCCCAGACTCGCCGCTTTTCTGCCGATGACCTGCCAAAGATCGTCCGGATTACCGATCCGCAGATCTCTCCGGATGAGAAGACGGTTGCAGTTGTCGTGAGCCGCGCCAACATGAAGGAAGACCGGTGGGACGCGGAGATCGCGTTTATCGATATTGCGACGGGGCAGTCGCGTGTGATGACGCATGATCGCCTGGGAGTGAGCTCGCCGCGGTGGTCCGGGAACGGCGATCGCCTGGCGTATCTTGCGCAGGATGCGAACAAGAAGGCGCAGATATTTGTGCTCCCATTGAGTGGCGGAGACTCGGTGCAATTGACGCACTCGAAGACGTCGGTCAGCCTCGTGGCGTGGAAGCCGGACGGCTCGGCGCTGGCGTTTGCGGCGGAGGATGAGGAGCCGGAGAAGAAGGACGAAGCGAAGTTCGAGGACGCCTTCGAGGTGGGGAACAACAACTACCTGGAGAAGTCTAGGCCATTGCCGGTCCATCTGTGGATGGTGCCCTCGGCAGGTGGAGACGCGAAGCGGCTGACCTCGGGGAGCTGGTCACTGCCGAATCACTTCGCTCCAGCGGGGCCACCTTCGCAGATCTGGTTTACTCCGGATGGGCGTCAGCTTCTGTTTGTGAAGGCGGATTCTCCGATCAGCGGGGACAACGACACAAGCCGGCTGCAGTCGCTGGATGTGGCCTCGGGCGCGATCCGCGCGATTACTTCTGCGAAAGAGGAGGAGTCGAACCCGGTCCTTTCTCCGGATGGGACGCGTGTGGCGTACCAGTATCCGCGGGATGGAAAGCGGCGCAACGAGACCGCGGTGTATGTTGTTCCCACTGTGGGTGGAGCGGGAGCGGACGCTGCCTACGCGCTGGACAGGGACGTTGCGAGCGCAGCCTGGATGCCGGATGGGCGGTCGTTGCTGGTTGCGTCCAACGACGAAACACATGTCTCCTACTGGGTCCAGCCAGTGGACGGAGCCGCGAAGAGGATTGAGTTGGGCAGTCTTGTGCCGACGCCCACGCTGACGGTGGGCAAAAGCGGCGGCATCTCGTTTACTGCTTCGGACGCAACACATCCGCAGGAGCTGTTCTACATGGCTCATGCAGGAGACGCACCGAGGCAGCTGACACATCTGCAGACAGTGACGGACGGAATGGAGCTGGGCCGGATCGAGACGGTGCGCTGGAAGAGCGATCACTTCGACGTCAATGGAGTGCTGACCTACCCACCGGGATATGTTGCGGGGAAGAAGTATCCCCTGGTGCTGTACATTCACGGAGGGCCGACCTCGGCCTCGCTGGCGACCTTTTCTCCGCCGGCGCAGATCTTTGCGGCGAAGGGCTGGCTGGTGCTTGAGCCGAACTACAGGGGAAGCAACGACCACGGCAATGCGTTCGAGGCTTCGATTGTGCAGGACGCCGGCGCAGGGCCAGGACGAGACATCATGGCCGGAGTAGAGGCGGTCAAGAAGCTTGGCATCGTGGATGAGACGAAGATCGCGGTGAGTGGATGGTCTTATGGCGGGATGATGACTTCGTGGTTGATTGGTAACTATCCCACTGTCTGGCGCGTCGCGGTGGCCGGAGCTCCGGTGACTGACCTGGTGGATCAGTACACGCTGAGCGACAACAACATACAGAGAGCGGCGGGCTACGGGCCGTCACCGTTCGTGGGAGAGAACCTGAAGGCCTACCAGGCCCAGTCGCCGATCACCTATGCATGGCGGGTAAAGGCGCCGACGCTGATCATGTCCGATGTGGGCGACTGGCGCGTGACGACGACACAGGCGTACAAGCTCTACCACGCGCTGAAGGACAACAACGTGCCCGTGAAGTTCATTGCTTTTCCCGTGCCGGGTCACAGCCCGGCTGACCCGATCCGTGCTCGTGACGTGTGGCGGCGGTGGACGGCGTGGCTCTCAACCTATCTGGACGAGAGCGGAGGGTCAAAGGCAGCAGGCGAGTAGCGGGCTGCGCATGTTTATTTTTGGCACGTTGGGCAGAAGTGGGTGCTGCGGCCTCCAATGACGGTGCGTGCAATCGGGGTCTTGCAGATTCGGCAGGGTTCACCGGTGCGTGAGTAGACGTTGTGGTGGAGCTGGAAGAAGCCGGCCGCTCCTTCGGCGTCTACGTAGTCGGAGACAGAAGAGCCGCCTAGTTTGATGGCATGCCTGAGGACCTTGATGAGCGCGGTGCGGAGGCGGGTGAGTTCGTCGCGGGTGAGGCGGCCGGCCTGGCGGCGGGGGCGGATTTTGGCGAGGAAGAGGGCTTCGTCGGCGTAGATGTTGCCTACTCCGTGGAGGAGCTTCTGGTTGAGGAGCGCGGCTTTAATTGGGGTCTTGCGGTTGCGGAAGAGGGCGATGAAGTCTTCGAGGGAGATGGTCAGGGGTTCGCGACCAGTGCCGGTGAAGGGTTCGTTGAGCACCGAGAGGCGTCCGAAACGGCGAGGATCGACGAAGCGTAGTTCCTGCCCGCTGCTGAGGGTGAGAATGGCGTGGGTGTGGGGCGGGTGCGGCGTCTCGGGGGCGTTGACCAGCAGGCGGCCGGTCATGCCGAGATGGACAAGGAACTGCGCGGGCGTTTCGCCGCGGCCCTTCCTGCGGGTGAGGTCGAAGGCAATGGTCTTTCCGACGCGGTGGACGCGGTCGATGCGGGCGTTGGTGAGGGTTTCGGCGATGAGTTCAGGAGGGGACTTGAAGGTCTGGGGCTTATTGCTGGTCCAGACGGAGAGGATGGTTTGGCCGTGCGTACGAGTGTGGACTCCGTTGGCCACGGTCTCTACTTCGGGGAGTTCGGGCATGCTGATTCGAGTATAGGAGGTGGAAGTTCCATTTTTTGGCTGACGACGAATGCAGCGGCTCACTATACTTCTGTGCACTATGCGAATGTCTTCGGCGTTGTGTGCTGTTGTGGGGAGTGTTTTGGCGAGCGCGCCGCTTTCGGCGCAGATGCTGCTGGTGGCGAACCAGCATGACCAGAGCCTGAGCGTGATCGATCCGGTTGCGGAGAAGGAGGTTACGGCGATCAAGGTGGGCGGTGTGACGGGGCATGAGGTCGCGGCGAGTCCTGACGGCAAGACGGCCTTCGTGCCGATCTATGGAGATTCGGGCGTGGGACGTCCGGGGACGGATGGGCAGACGATGTCGGTGATTGACCTGGCGAGCCGGAAGGTGGTCGGGACGGTGGACTTCGGGCATGGTGTGCGTCCGCACTGCGCTGTTTACGACCGCAACAGCGGCATGCTGTATGTGACGACCGAGCTGGACAAGACGGTGAGCATCATTGATCCGAAGACTCTGAAGATTGTTGGGACCGTGCCGACGGGGCAGGAGCAGTCGCACATGCTCGTGCTGTCGAAGGACGGCAAGCGCGGATATACGGCGAACGTGGGGCCGGGGACGGTGTCGGTGCTGGACATGGTGGGGCGGAAGACGATTGCGGTGATTCCGATCTCGAAGACGACGCAGCGCATCTCGATGTCGCGAGACGGAAGCATGGTGTTTACGGCGGACCAGACGAAGCCGCAGCTTGCAGTGATCGACACAGCGATGAACAAGGTGAAGTCGTGGATTGAACTGCCGGCGGTGGCCTACGGAACAGCTCCGACGCTGGATGGCCGCTGGTTGGTGGTGACACTGCGGACGTCGAAGAAGGTTGCGGTCGTGGACCTGAAGACGCTGAAGGTGGATCGCACGATTGACGTCGGCGACGGACCGGCCGAGGTGCTGATGGACCCGGACGGGAAACGCGCGTATGTGGCGTGCAACGGTTCGAACCAGGTGGCGGTGATCGATCTTGCGCAGTGGAAGATGAGCAAGCTGATCGATGCGGGAAAAGCCGCCGATGGGATGGCCTGGGCGCGGTAGTCTAGCGTCTTGTCAGCTGTGTGAGCGATTCCGCCGGGCGCAGGATAGGCAAAAGGCTGGAGTAGTCGTCGGTCCAGACACGGAGTTTTGGACGGAGCGGGACGGGTGTTGCCACAGCCGCAACCTCTGGTTCGGAGAAGATGTCCGGGTCGGCGGTGAGCAGGACCCACTCGGCGCGGTACTCGCCAACAACGTCGTTAGGTGGGGTGTTGATGAGGCGCACCTGCATGTTTGCTGCCGCTGCCAGTTTTGCGAGTTCGGGCGCGAGGTCGAGGTACTGGTTCGAGACATGGAAGGCGAGGATGCCGCTGGGTGTGAGGTGGCGGCGGTAGAGTTCGATGGCCTGCGTGGTGAGCAGGTGGAGCGGGATGGCGTCTCCGGAGAAGGCGTCGACGACGAGGACGTCGAAGTTCTGAGGCGGCTCAGTGGCGAGTGAGGTGCGGGCGTCCCCCTCGGCGAAGGTGATGCTGGCGGACGAGTCGCGGAGATAGGTGAAGAGATTCTGCGCGATGGGGCGGACCGCGGGGTTGATCTCGTAGAAGCGAAAGCGATCGCCGGGATGCCCGTAGACGGCGAGGGTTCCGGCTCCGAGGCCTATGATGCCGATGTTGCGAGTCCGGTCCTCGCAACAATAACGGAAGGCCAGGCCGACGCCGGAGTCCCTGGCGTAGTAAGTCGTGGGGACGCGGTTGAACTCCGGCGCGAAGAGTTGGGTGCCGTGCTGGATGGTTCCGTTGAGCAGGGTGCGTATGGGGACCTGCTGTTGCGACATATCGCTTTGCGTGACGCGAAGGCTGCCATAGAAATTGCGGATCTGGACGAGTGCCTGGCGCGAGTATGCGGTGCGTAGAGCGAAGGCGAGGACAAGGAGGAGGACGGTGCCGGTCGTCCAAAGGAGGCGCTGCGTCCAGCCGTCGTTCCATGTGGCGGCGAGTGCCAGGGCTGCGGTCATGAAGAAGGCTAATGCCAGGTCGTAGTTGGCCGAGAAGAGGAGCGGGAAGACGATTCCTACCAGAAACGCACCGGTGGCGCCTCCGGCGGCGATGAGGAGGTAGAAGAGCGTGGTCTCGGAGGGGCGCTGCGGGCGGAGAGCATAGGTTTCGGCGTGGCAGAAGAGGCAGGCGACGAAGCATTCGATGAGGAAGAAGAGGATGGTGAGGTCGATGGGAATGGTGAAGTCGGTTTTGGAGAGCATGTAGCCAAGGCTGGCCAGCATGATGACCAGCAGGCGGACCACGACTCCCCGGCGATAGAAGCGCGGCGCCTCGAAGGCGACGATGAAGGTGATGAGATAGGCAGCGAGGGGCAATATCCAGAGCAGCGGGATCGCCGCCACGTTCATGGTGAGGTGGCTTGTGACCGCGCTCAACTGCATTGCTGCAGCCATGGGAAGAAGGAACCACAGCGAGCGCTGCCGGGCAGAGGCTGGCAGCTCCTGGGCTGCTTCCGCAGGTGTGCCGGTCCGCGCTTCACGGATGTTCAAGGCCAGAAGGGCTGAGGCAGCTGCGAAGAGGACGAAGCCCAGGCGCCAGACTGTGCGTTGATGATGGAGTGAAAGATAGGGTTCGATCAGGACTGGATACGAAAGCAGCGCCAGCAGCGAACCGGCGTTGGAGAGGGCGAAGAGCCGGAACCAGACCTTCTTGTCTGGGCTCTGCTCTGGGCCGGTCGTGCCGGATTCGCTGCGAAAGAGCCACATCTGCAGAAGGGGGCTGGTTGAGGCGAGAAGAAGAAAGGGCAAGCCGATGGTGGCGGCGAGGAAGACAAAGACCGTGCCGACCGGATGCGCCGCTTCTCCCGCCACGGTGGGCTGCAGAGAGGTCGTGAGGAGCGTCTGAGTGACGGCCAAGGCGAGGAACGCGAGATGGAAGCCGGCCTGGGATCTCCCGGGCATGCGGGAGAGCCAATGGGCGTAGAGGTATCCGAGCAGCAGGGCTGTCTGGAAGAAGACGAGGCAGGTAATCCAGACGGCAGAGGAGCCCCCCAGGACGGGGAGAATCTGGCGTGCGGCGATGGGCTCGATGCTGAAGAGCAGAAGAGCAGAGAGGAATGCGATGGCTCCGTAGAGCGGTCGGGATAAGGGCATGGGTGGATGGGCAGAGTTTCTGCGGCCTGGCCGTAGGATAACCGCTGGAATTAGCGGCAATCCGCGATTCATTCGAATTTCCCTGGTGCACTCGGCTATACGTACGCGATGCAGTCGATCGCAAGCCCATAGTCCCCTGCCGGCAAGGCTGCCGGTTGGACCGTGTTTCGCGCTGGAAAGACGGTGCCCCACTTGCGGGTCTTGTAGACGGCATTCATCCGGTCGAACTCCTTGATGTCTTCCATGAAGACATTCACCTTGAGCACTTTCTCCAGCGACGATCCGGAAGCGACGAGGTTCTTTTCTATTTCATCGAGGACCCACTTCGTCTCTTCTTCGATCGTGCCTTTCACGCGGCAGCCGATTCCGGAGACAAAAAGGAGATTGCCGAACGCCACGACCGTCGTGAAAGGAAACGGTCCGGGCGCCTTGCCTGTGGCATCTTTCTTCGCCATCTTTCCTGATTGTGCCGAGGCTTCCTTTACAGACAAGGCTCCGCCTGCGACTACCGCCGCCTTAGCCGCATTCTTCAAGAGACCGCGTCGCGTCTGTTTCTCCATTTCCTTCGCTCCTTGATGCCTGAATTGAAACGAAACAATGGTACAGAACCCTGCGTGGGCCCACGTAGGACATTTGTCTATTGATCTCTTCTCTTTTACTTTGGTGCGACTTTCGTGCTGGCCTCTGGCAGATGCGGGGACGCGATATGATAGTTCCTGGTGCCTGCGATCTTCCGTTCGCTTTTCGGCCAAAACAGGCAGGTACTATCCCTATTGGAGAATGCGTTCTTAAATGAGTCAATCGAAGTCTGCAGTCATATTGGGTGCCCAGTGGGGCGATGAAGGCAAAGGAAAAATTGTGGACGTACTGTCGGAGAAATTCTCCGTTGTAGCTCGCTTTGCGGGCGGCCACAATGCCGGCCACACGGTCATCATCAAGGGCAAGAAATTCGTTCTGCAGCTGATTCCATGCGGCGTTCTGCGGCCGGAGTGCAAAGGCGTGATCGGCAACGGCGTAGTGCTGGATCCGATGGCGTTTCTCAGCGAGGTGAAGAAGCTCAAGGACACCGGGCTGCCGGTCGACGACCAGCTTTTTGTGTCGAACCGGGCACAGGTGATTTTGCCGTACCACCGGATGATCGAGCTGGCCGCGGAAACGGCTCCCGGGCGGACAAAGATTGGCACCACGCGCCGCGGCATCGGACCGGCGTACGAGGACAAGATTCATCGCAACGGCCTGCGTGTGGTTGACCTGCTGAATTCGCAGCTGCTGCGCACCCATATCAAGAATGCCTGCGATGAAAAAAACACGATTGCGCATGCACTATTCGGCACCGAGCCGCTGGATCCGAAGGGCATGTACGAGGAGTATTCGCGAGCGGCGGAGCAGATTGCTCCGTTTGTGACCGACACTGCTGTCCTGCTGAACGAGGAGATTCGCAAGGGCGGCAAGGTGATGTTCGAAGGAGCGCAAGGCGCTCTCCTGGACATCGACCACGGAACCTACCCGTTTGTGACGTCGTCTTCGGCGACCGCCGGCGGCGCTGTGACGGGCACAGGTGTGGGGCCGACGCAGATTGGCACCGTCGTGGGCGTGACCAAGGCATATGTGACGCGTGTTGGCGAGGGGCCGTTCCCGACCGAGATTCATGACAGTACGTCTGATCTGCTAAGAGCGCGTGGGCAGGAATATGGCGCGGTGACAGGCCGTCCGCGACGCTGCGGCTGGCTGGATCTTCCGTTATTGCGCTACAGCAACATGATTAATTCCACCGAGTGGCTTGTCGTGACCAAGATGGACGTGCTGGATGAGTGTGATGAGATTCCGATTTGCACGGGCTACAAGGTCGACGGCAGAGTCACGGACGTGATTCCGGCAGATGTCCGCGGTTTTGAGGCGATCGAGCCGGTGTACACCAGGCTGAAGGGGTGGAAGAGCTCGACGGAAGGCGTCACGGAGTTCGACAAGCTGCCGAAGCAGGCGCAGGAGTATCTCTCTTTCCTGGAGAAGGAATCCGGCGCAAAGATTGGTATGGTTTCGACGGGGCCGGACCGTGAGCAGACGATAACGATGTCAGAATTCGACGCGGCGATGGGGGCGTAAGGGTATGGTGAGTTTTATCGTTCGCATGAGCTTCGACGCTACCGACCGGCAGGAGGTGGAGGATTTGCTGCGGTCGCTTACTGCCGCCTCCCGTCAGGAGCCTGGCTGCGTCACTTACATTAGCCATTTCGTGGAAGGAGAGCCGGCGACGATCCTGATTTATGAGCAATACAAGGATCAGGCGGCGCTGGAGCATCACCGAAACGCTCCGCACTTCCATCAATATGCCGTAGGCGGGCTCTACCAGAAGATGCGTACCCGGCACATGGAAAATCTCACCGCAATCAGCTGACGCTTTCTTTTTTCGCACCTCAGAAGCGCAGCCAACGTACAACAAAAGTTCTTTTGACACCGGACTGGATCGGGTCTACTATCCGGTACGCAATGGTGCGCCACGTGAGACTAAGCCGGGCTTCTGTCGCAGCAATTGTTGTGTGCTGTCTGGTTGCGGCAACCCCGGGAGCACTATGGGCTTTTGCCGGACAAGACAAGCATCCCAAGAAACATGATGAAAAGAAACAGGTTGAAGCTCTGGAAGAGCAGTGGCGGACGGCCCAGCTTGCCGGAGACGTGGCTACGATGGAGAAGATGCTGGCCGATGACTTTATAGGAATTTCGATGTCCGGCCAGGTGAATACGAAGGCGCAGCAACTGGATCGCATACGCACGCGCAAACTGGTGGTGACGCGAATCGAGCTGAGCGACAGGAAGGTGAAGCTGGTGGGTTCGGTCGCGATCGTGACTTCGGTGGCCGACGTTGAAGGAACAAATGAAGGGGCTTCGGTGAAAGGGAAGTACCGTTACACCCGCGTCTATCAGCGTTCGCCATCGGGAGGATGGAAGATCACGAGCTTTGAAGCGACTCGGATCACTCAGCGTCGGACCGAACAGACAACCCAGCCCGAGCATGGAAGCGAATCGACTCCTGGGCAGGTAAGGGTAGAAGAACCGAGATTCGGTTGATTTCTAAATCTGAGTGCAACAACAAGAAATCTAAGGGCAACAAAAAATCTGAGGGCAACAAAAAGACTCCGCCAAGTGGCGGAGCCTTTTTGGTATCGGATGTTTTCGGATACCTGGTAGCCGATGTCTGGTGCTATCAAGCGGAACGTGAATTCGCAGGCGAGATTTCTTTTGAAGACTTGAATTTGGTCAGCGTGAGCACCGTGCCGGCGTTGAGCTGGTGTATGCCCTGCGACTGCGAGTAGCAGGGTAAATTCAAGGCGAGTAGCCTGCGATAGAGTGAGCGAGTTGAACCTGTGAGGCGCGCGTCCTCAGACTCATGAGGAAACAGCGGGAGAGCAGGTTGCCGCGGTGCGCCTGCGCGTCGCGGCTGAATCGAAACGAGGTAAGGCCGGGGCTCTGGTCCTCGGGCACCGAAAAGGGGCTTTGGAGTAGAGGAGCCGGAGCGAACCGAGGAGGGGGGAGACTTCGGAAGTGTATTCATGGAAGCCCTCGCAATGGCTAACTTTCGGCCGGTTATGTAGAGTTCGACGTTCTTCCAACAGGTGGAGTTGTCTATTTTTCGAACGCGTCGCGCAGCCTGGACCAGGTTACGTCCAGTGCTTCCGGCAGTACCCGCGTCTCGGCGGTCACCGTCATGAAGTTGGTGTCTCCAACCCAGCGCGGAAGCGCATGCAAATGTATATGACCAGCAACGCCAGCCCCAGCGGCCTCCCCCAGGTTCATCCCAAGGTTGATTCCATCGGGCCGATAAATACGTTGCAGTACAGACTCGATGCGTTGAGTTAATTCCATCATCTCATAAGCCGCGTCAGTTGGCAGTAGAGAAAGTGAGTCCATGTGCTGATACGGCATGATAAGCACGTGACCGGTTGCGTATGGGTACGCGTTGAGACAGATAAAGCAGAATTTACCCCTGTAGACGAGGTGGATCGACCTCTCGGCGATCTCCGGGGTCATGCCGTGCGCGATGGCGTAATCGGCTGCGGCGATCATGTTGCAGAAGACGCAGTGCTTGTCTTCGGCCGCAGGCCAGGCATCGAGTTCGGGAGGCACCCCGGTCCGAGCCTTGGGGTCTGACCGGGTGATGTAAGCGTAACGCCACGGAGTCCAGAGATAGTCCATAACTGGGGCGAGTATACCGTCCCGGTACACCGCTTCCTGTGCCTCAGATCAGGCAAAATGACGGTCATGACGTGGTGATTAAAATGCTTGGAGGTTTTCGCCCTTCTGTTGACGTATCGAGTACTAAGTTCTATCGTTGATATAGGTGAGCGAATGCGTGTGGGACCCAAGTGCAATCGCTCCTTCTCGAGAAGTTTCTTTCCTGCCTGTTGAAGCTGCGACGGGAACAAAAGCCACCAGCCAGTGCTGGCCTGATGGTTCCGAAAGCAGCGTCGCCCGCAAAGGAAGGGCCCCTTGGATCCCGGAGTTCGCATTCACATGGTAGACAACCCACATCCCCACAACGAGAGCAATCCCCTGACCACTGATCTGGAAGTTCTAGCGCCCGAAGCGACAGCCGAGCATACTGAGCTGTCATCTGAATCCACCTCAACCCAACAGCATGAGCCCGCTGCAACGGCTGCAAGTGAAGTCGCCGAGACCTCTACGGCTACTGCCACGGCCGTTCACGACGAGCCAGATTATGACGCTGCAGATTTCGCAGCCGCTTTGGCGGACTTCGACCGCGAGCAGGCCGCTGAGACTGCGGCCGCACAGAGCCTGAGCGCCGAAGAGGCGATCGTCACTGGCACCGTCGTCAAAATTACAGACAAGCATGTTGTTATCGATATTGGGCTCAAGTCTGAAGGTCTGATTCCACTGGAGCAGGTGCAGGATATCAACGGCGCCGCCAAGTTCCAGCCAGGAGACCAGGTTGAGGTTGTGGTTGAGCGCGAGGAGGCCGAAGGCGGCTACCTGGTGAGCTACGAGAAGGCACAGCGCCACAAGGTCTGGGACAAGCTGGAGTTGGCAGCCAATGAAAAGACCCCGGTCAAGGGTCTGGTTGTCAGCCGCGTCAAGGGCGGCCTGACTGTCGATATCGGCATCAAGGCGTTCCTGCCTGGCTCGCAGGTGGAGGTTCGTCCCGTCCGCAATCTCGACGGCTACATCGGCACCGAGATCGAAGTTCGCGTTATTAAGCTGAACAAGAAGCGTGGCAACGTCGTCGTAAGCCGCAAGGAGCTCCTTGAGGAGGATCAGAATGCCCGCAAGTCGGTGACCCTCGCTACGCTCGAAGAGGGTGCTGTCCTCACGGGTACGGTGAAGAACCTGACCGACTACGGCGCATTCGTTGATCTGGGCGGCCTCGATGGACTGCTCCACATCACGGACATGAGCTGGGGCCGGCTGACGCACCCCCGCGACCTGGTCAACGTCGGCGACGAAATCCAGGTCAAGGTGTTGAAGTTCGATAAGGACAAGCAGCGTGTCTCGCTCGGCTTCAAGCAACTTACGCCTGATCCATGGTTGGACGCTACCGAGCGTTACCCGATCGGCGCGCAGGTCCGCGGTCGTGTTCTTTCGGTTACTGACTACGGTGCGTTCGTCGAGCTCGAGCAGGGAATCGAAGGCCTCGTTCACGTCTCCGAGATGACATGGTCGAAGCGGATGAAGCATCCGTCGAAGCTGGTCAAGCCCGGCGACGAAGTTGACACGATCATCCTCAGCGTCAATCCGAACGATCGCCGCATCTCGCTTGGCATGAAGCAGCTTCAGGAAAATCCATGGGAGCTTCTCGAGGACAAATACCCCATCGGAGGAGTCGTTGAGGGGCGCGTGCGCAACCTCACCGATTTCGGCGCTTTCATTGAGATCGAAGACGGCATCGATGGCCTCGTTCACGTTTCGAACCTGAGCTGGACGAAGCGCATCAAGCATCCTTCCGAGGTTCTGAAAAAGGGCGAGAAGGTCAAGGCAGTCGTTCTCGGTGTCGAGCCGGAGAACCGCCGCCTGTCGCTTGGAGTGAAGCAGCTGCAGCCTGACGTTTGGGACACCTTCTTCGCACAGCATCGCGTAGGCGATGTCGTGAAGGGCAAGGTTCTGCGCACGGCGCAGTTCGGAGCCTTCGTGGAGATTGCTGAGGGGATTGAAGGCCTGTGCCATGTCTCCGAGGCTGTCGATCAGAGCGGCGTTCCGGCCAAGCTTGACGTGGATTCGGAGCACGAGTTCAAGATCGTCAAGATGAACCAGGATGAGAAGAAGGTTGGCCTCAGTATCCGTGCTGTCGGTGAGGAAGCAAGCCGCGCCGAAGTCGAGAGCTATAAGGAGCGTGAGTTCAAAGGCTCCACAACCTCGTCAAGCAGCAGCACTACCCTTGGTGACCTCATCAGCTGGAAGCGTTCTGAGCGCGAGTAGCTCTGGTCAAAACCAAAATGAAGGGCCACCCGATCGGGTGGCCCTTATTGTTCCTGTTATTACGTAAAAATCAATGAACCGCTACGCGGGGATGGATCGTGGAGTAGCCGGAGTCTCCATGCCAGGAGACATTTTGGCAGAAGCGCGGCGCATCACCTCAAGTTCGGCAGGAGCGAATACCTCAGGGGATACAGCACCTACGGCCACATAGCCAGGTTCATCGCCAAGTGCCATCGAGATCTGGTTCCAACGAAGGAAGGGCGATGTTGTAGGCAGAACAATGAAGCGGCGCTTGGGTTCGGGAAATGCGAAGTAAGCCGACCAGACACAAAGCGTCAGGCAGATGGCGATTCCATTCACGATATTGACCGAAGAATCCATTTTGGAGCTGTGCGAAAGCCATGCAGAGCGCACCAACTCGGTCGTCGCCAGGAAGCCCAGACCGAAGCTGACTCCGAAGATCCTGCTTCGATAGGAAAGGCCCATTGGACGAATCGCAAAACAGACGAAGAGCAAAAGGCACAACGTCAGAATGCTTGATGTCTGCTGAAGCTGCGTGACCATCGCCACGATAAATTTCACGCTGGAGGTATGCGGGCTCATCGCAACGCCAATGGCCACCGCAATTGAAATTGCCGCCACCCAACGAAACACAAGCATACCGAGTGTTTGAAGGCCCTTCAGCGGAGCCATCGCAAGTTTGAAAATGCCGTAGATGACAAGCAGGGAGAGGATTGCCTCTAATGCGTAGCTCGTCCAATAGGCATAGAAGTAAATCTGATAGGCGAGGTGGCGCTCAATGGTCCGAGTCGAAAAATACATTACGGGCAGACAGATGGCCGACGAGATCACTTTTACTGCCAGGAGAGCCGCAAGAAAACCAAACTTACCCACGGTCTTGCTCCGGATCAGCATGAGGAGAACAAGTCCGCACAGAAGTGGTTCAAGATAGGTAAGCAGATTAAGTAACGCGTTATGTGTCATGTCCGTTCCCGTACGACGACTGCACCAAGGCTAGCCGATTACCAGGTAGGACACAACAAATTTTATTCCGCAAATGCAAAAAAGTGCAGACTGGTAACAGTTTCTGACGGGAACAATCAAGGATTCCAATGGAGGTGAGGTTCTTCTCCAGTAAGCCCCATACTGGAGATCCCTCTCACAAAACCTAAGATACTGTTATTGCACTGCTTATAAGTTATAACGGACGGCTGCTTAGCGGCCCATTCCACAAGCATCTGGATCATCGGGGGGGCACATGGGAGTCGGAAGGGCACTGGTCCTGGTCAGGACAGCCGTCTTCGTCTTGGTGGAAGCCGAGGAGATCTGGGTGGAAGCTACTCCGGTAACAACGAGGGCGAGAACAACAGCGCGGATAATGGTCTTCATAATTTTTCTCTCTTCTCAGCAGATTTCAAAGGTTTTATGACTCAGGGAGACGACTAGCGGCCCATTCCACAGGCATCAGGATCATCGGGGGCGCACATCGGCGTCGGAAGGGCACTTGTCTTGGTCAGGACAGCTGTCTTGGTGGAGGCTGAGGAGATCTGGGTGGAAGCTGCTACTCCCGTAACGACAAGAGCTAGGACGGCTGCGCGGATAATGGTCTTCATGGTTCGTACCCCGAAAGTTGTATTTACTGCTCTAAGATTTCTCTGGACACGCCAGATATGAACAACATAAAATGTTACGGAGCGTAAGTCCAATGCAATGAGGTATATAAGAGAGTATTAACTATCGTTTGTTACTGAAGTAACTTACCAAGGATTGACGTCCTCCAGATCCAATAGGTTGCCAGCCCCATTTAACTCAGGGGATTTTTGTGGAATTTTCCTTAAAAAGGAAACGGCCCTTGTCTGCGGATAGAACTCCGTCGAGTTCTATCAAGCATGCTCAAAGAGCCGAATTCAGCTGGTGCTGCAGTATGAGATTTTCGGAGTGGAAATCTGATCAGGCCTGTGCGGCTGCGGGAGACGGATTTGTTGCAGGAGGGGTGGATTTCTTCGGCGCACTCTCCGCCTTCTTGGCAGGTGCAAGAATGGCGTGGAGCGTCGTGCCTTCCATACGTGGCATAAACTCGACCAGACCTGCGTCACCTATATCAAGGATCAGACGGTTAATGATCTTATAACCAAGGTCACGGTGAGCCATCTGGCGTCCCTTGAAACGCAGCGAGGCTTTCACCTTGTCGCCTTCCGACAGGAAGCGGATCGCCTGGTTCTTCTTCGTTTGGTAATCATGCTCATCCACCGTAACGGAGAACTTTACCTCTTTGACGGTGATGACCTTCTGCTTCTTACGGGCTGCTCGCTCGCTCTTATCCTTTTCATACAGATACTTGCCGTAGTCCTGTATTTTGCAGACCGGCGGGACTGCATTGGGCGAAATCTCAACCAAATCGAGGGAACGCTCGCGGGCGATCTTGAGCGCCTCAAAGGGGGCCATTACGCCAAGCTGTTCGCCGTTTTCATCGATCACGCGAATTTCGCGTGCGCGGATACGTTCGTTGGTGCGGATAAAAGACTTTGCAGAACGTTTATCGATCGGTGGAATAAGTCGCCTCCACAGCGGCTCTCTGGCTCGCTATGCGTTTAGGGTTGAGTTTCAGGAACAGCCTGCGTACAAGGACCGTAAGCCTGAAGTATAGCATTTCATCGGATGCCGTTTGTCTTCGTCGCGACAGGCGACAAGAGAAACAGCAGAGAAATTAATTGCTGCCGCGAACCCGTTCGCTCATGCCATAAAGTAGCAAAATCTGTATTGTTAGGGACGGCGGAGTTTCTCCGTGAGAATAATGACACCCAGGGAGTTGAGATGAAGCGTCGTATTTTGCTCGTTGACGATGAAGTGGCTGTTCTGCTGACGTTGAAGGCCGTGTTGGAGATCAGCGGGTTCGACGTGGACACGGCGGCTTCTGCGCGCGAGGGAAAGTTGAAGCTGCGCTCCAGCCGATACGACATGGTGATCACCGACATGCGCATGGAGAGCGATCAGGCCGGTACGGATGTCATTCAGGCCGCCCGCACCGTGACCTATCAACCTGCCATTGCTCTGCTCACCGCCTATCCTCTCGCTGAGGAAGACTGGCAGGAGATGGGCGCCGATCGAATGCTGGTCAAGCCGATGCATACGCGCCTGTTGCTGCAGCAGATTGAGTCTCTGCTGGCAGCCCACGAAAACGATCTTGGCCACGAACCGTCCCCTGCTGTAGCGGAAAAGCCGAAGGCCAAGAGGCTGATAAAAAAGCCGGCAAAAAAAGTTCGTGCGGTTGCAGTGAAGAAAGCAACGAAGAAGTCGCCGCGTAAAGTAACCGGTATCAGAAAACCAATTGCCAAATCAGTTACAAAAAAGACTCGCAAACGGCAAAGCCGGTCTTCGTAACGCTCTCTAGTTTGCGGTATGAGTTTTGACGTAGCTGCGGAGAGCGAGATTGATGTCCATCGCCTTGCGGACTCCGTTATCCATCATCCTCAGCCAATTGGACGCGGGCTCTTTGAGCCCTACCGTACCCAGTAGGTAGCTTGTCTGGACAATTACCTCGAGAGCGTTGCTCAACTCATGAGCGAGTTTGCGAATCTCAACCGCTGCGTCTTCGGGAATGTTTTCGTGGCAAGGCAGATTTGAATCGGAAGGCTTGTATGATTCAGTCATAAAATTCCAAGGGTGCTTCTTCCTGAAGATTTTGATTTCGATGAAACAATAGACGCTATTTTCATGGAACACGGCTATTTGATACACAGAAATTCCCTCTTTTGAAAAAGGGACCTGAATTGACACAACCCCGTAGTTTTGAAAAACTAAAAGCTCGCGGTTGTTGCGGTGTTCGGCCTTCTTTTACCCCGTCAGGGGCCCGTTGGCAGGGCGTTTACGACCGTGCCGAAGTGGCGGAATTGGCAGACGCGCATGGTTCAGGTCCATGTACTCGCAAGGGTGTGGGGGTTCGAGTCCCCCCTTCGGCACCAGAACATTTCATCGAAAGGGAGCCCTCATCGTTGAGCGCTCCCTTCTTCCTCTCAAGGCTGGATCTCTTGGCATCCGGAATAAACTCAGTAGAATGAAGGAACAATGCCTACAGAGCTTGAGCAAATCCTCGCACGAACCTTATTGGATTTGAAGGCCCGCAAGGCCAATGCAGACGTTGGCGAGCTGGAGCGCAAAGCCGCGGCTCATATCCCGCGTGGATTTACGGCCGGATTGAGGTCTGTCGCGGCCACCGGGCCTGCAATCATTGCTGAACTCAAGAAGGCATCCCCATCGAAGGGGCTCATCCGCCCGGATTTTTACCCTGCCGCCCTTGCCTCGTCCCTGGAGGCCGCGGGAGCCGCCGCTCTCTCCGTCCTGACGAACGAAGAGTTCTTCCAGGGGTCGCTGGCAAATCTGGAGATTGCGTCGGCGTCATGCAGCATTCCCTGTTTGCGAAAAGACTTCACGATCGATCCGTTCCAGGTGCTCGAGGCCCGCGCTTTCGGAGCGGACTCGATTCTGCTTATCGTCGCGGCGCTGTCAGATAAGGCTCTGGCCGAATTGCGAGACGAGGCCCGTCAGCTTGGCCTTGATGTCCTGTGCGAGGTTCACGATCGTCAGGAGATGGAACGCGCGATTGCCCTCGGGTTCGATCTCATTGGAGTCAATAGCCGGGATCTGCGCACCTTCACCGTGAATCCTGATCTTCTGTATGAACTCGCCCTCTGGATGCCCTCGAACGCAGTGATGGTCGCTGAAAGCGGTATCCGCAGCGCAGTTGAGATCGCGAAGCTGCGGGCCGTCGGTTATGACGCCTTCCTCATCGGCGAGACGCTGATGCGTCAGCCTGACCCCGCAGGGGCGCTTGCTACCATACTCGGTCGCGAGTATTCCATCGAAGTGTAGCCATGTGGGTAAAGATCTGCGGCAATACGAATTTTGAGGACTCCCAACTCGCCGTCGAGTCAGGCGCGCACGCTCTTGGTTTCATCTTCGCGGAGAGTAAACGCCAGGTAACTCCTGCCCAGGTTGCCCGCATCACAGCTCGCCTGCCGGAGCACATTGAGCGCGTCGGCGTTTTTTACTCTCACGACGCCAGGGAAATTTCCGATGTCGTCCGCGAGGCCGGCCTCAGTGCCGTACAACTTCACGGCGGAGTTGATGCAGTGCTCGTACAGCAACTCCGGGAGATCTTCGATGGCAACATCCGGCTCATTCAGACCGTGCATTGGGCAGCCGATGGAGAAAATAGCGGCGCAGTTGTGGGTGCTCAACTGGAAAAGATTCGTAACGCGGGGCAAGTGGATCGTGTCCTGATCGATTCGCGCGTAGGGCAGGCTGGTGGTGGAACCGGTGTCTCCTTTGACTGGAAAGCCGCGCATGGCGTCCTCGCGCAGAGTGCCGGCGATCTGAAGATCATCGTGGCAGGAGGCCTTCGCCCGGAGAACGTCGTTGCGGCGATGCGAGAGCTGAATCCCTGGGGCGTCGATGTCTCCAGCGGAGTGGAAGCAAGCCCAGGCCGTAAAGATCCGGAAAAACTCAGAGCCTTTATCAAAAACGCTCTGCGAGCAAACGTTGCCCTCTAGCGGGCTACCGGGACGTTACTGTGATGGGGCTGGGCCTGGTGAATATGTGCTTTAGGAGCCCGGTCGCGAAACAGTTGCGGCCGCATCCGCGTGCTTGTCCCCTTTGGATTGGCGAAGGCCAACCCCGGAGCCAGAAACAGCGTCAATGCAATCACAACCGTAAGTCTCATAACCAGTCCTTCGCTACCCTTTATAGGACGCGCGAAAACCTTTTTCGGATTCAAAAACCTGCGGTTTCTGCTGCAGGTCAATCAACCCAGGAATCCGAAGCTACTCGCTCAGTATGGGCGGGAAAAACGGCAATGTCAGCTAAAATCTCCGGAATCCTGTAGACACTTTAGTCACTCCCCATTATTCTTATCCGCCGGTTCGTTCGAAAATCCTGGCTTCAATCCCAAGTGTCCGCACCAGGAACGTGTACTGATCCACCGCCAGGTCCAACCGCTTCGAGAGCGGCGTTCCGCCTCCGTGGCCTGCGCGTGTTTCGATACGAATCAGCACCGGATTCGGCCCCGTCTGGGCCGCCTGCATGGCGGCAGCGAACTTGAAACTGTGCGCAGGAAAAACCCTGTCATCGTGATCGGCGGTCGTGATTAGCGTGGGGGGGTAAGTCACGCCATGCTTGAGATTGTGCACTGGCGAGTACTTGTAGATCGCCGCAAACTCATCTGCGTTCTCCGACGGAGCGCCATAGTCTGACTTCCACGCCCATCCGATCGTGAACTTATCGAAGCGCAGCATGTCCATCACGCCCACAGCCGGCAGGGCCGCTCCAAACAGGTCAGGCCGTTGAATTTCGCACGCACCCACCAGCAGGCCGCCGTTGCTTCCTCCTGAGATCGCGAGCTTCGGCGTCGAGGTGTACTTGTTCGCGATCAGCCACTCCGCAGCCCCGATAAAGTCATCGAAGACATTTTGTTTTTTCAGTTTCGTTCCCGCCTGGTGCCAGGCCTCACCGTACTCGCCACCGCCGCGAAGACTCGGCTGTGCGTATACCCCGCCCATCTCCATCCACAGCACTCGAGCGGCTGAAAAATCCGGCACCAGGGAAACGTCGAATCCGCCGTACCCATACAGCAGCGTCGGATTCTGCCCTTCCAGCTTCAGCCCCTTCCTGTAGCTGAGGAACATCGGGATCTTCGTTCCGTCTTTGCTCGTATAAAAGACCTGTTTTGTCTCGTACTGGCCCGGATCAAACTTCAGCTTCGGTTGACGATAGACACTCTCCTTTTTTGTCTTCATATCCAGCCGGTAGATAGTCGCCGGCGTCGTGAAGTTCGTGAACTGGAAGAATGTCTCCGTCTCGGTTCTCTTGCCGCCAAATCCCGCCGCGGTCCCGATTGTCGGCAGAGCCAGCTTTTCAATCAGCCTGCCGTCGCGGGCATGCAACTCCACCATGCTCTGCGCATCGGCAAGATAGTTGGCGATCAGCGTGTCGTTCACCATGGTTACATCGTCGAGATTGTTCTTGCTCTCCGCGATGACGGTCTTCCAGTTCTCGCGCTCAGGATGGTTCAGGTCGAACATCATCACCTTGCCGTTCGGAGCATCCTTCGTCGTCCGCATCCAGAAGGTCGTTCCGTCATTGTCGATCGGCGAATAGAGAGCGTCTGCAATTTCAGCAATTTTGACAACGGGCTTTTCCGGATTCTCGAGGTCTTTAATTGCAAGCTCGTTTTTCGGGCTCGATCCCTTCGTCTGATAGACGATCAGGTACCGGCCGTCATCCGTCACCTGTGCGCCGACATTCAGTTCCTTGTCGTCAGGCCGGTCAAAGATCAACTTGTCCTCGCTCTGCGGAGTGCCCAGCTTGTGAAAGAAAACCTTGTGAAAATAATTCGCGGCCTTCAACGCATTCGCAGCAGGCTTGTCGTACCCCTCGTAGAAAAATCCCGAGCCATCCTTCAGCCACGCCGCCGAGCTGAACTTCGACCACTCGATGACATCCGGCAGGTCCTTCCCTGTCGCCACGTCGCGCACATACCACTTCACCCAGTCGCTGCCGGCATCGGCAATCGAATACGCCACCAGCCTGCCGTCATCCGTAATGCTCAACCCGCTCACCGCTACAGTGCCATCCGCCGACATCGTGTTCGGATCCAGCAGCACCTTCTGTTCGCCGTTCATTCCCTCCTGCCAGTAGATGACGTTCTGGTTCTGCAGACCCGAGTTATGCGTGTAGAAATACCGGTTTCCTTTCCGCACGGGAACCGTATAGCGTTCGAAGTTCGTCAACTCCATGAGCCGCGCATGCATCGCCTCCCGGCCTGGAACTTTACTCAGCCAACTCTGTGTCAGTGCGTTCTCCTCATCTACCCACGTTTTCACTTCAGGAGAATCCACATCCTCCATCCAGCGATATGGGTCGCGTACCCTTCTCCCAAAGTAGTCGTCTACCTGCTCGACCGTGCGGGCCTTCGGATACGTCAGCGCCGCCGGGTTATCGGCAGCCGTGCCGGGCAAAGTCATATTGGCGGAAAGCAGGCCAGCGGTAACAATCTTCATCAGTCGCATCTCTCGCAAACCTCAAACGGGGAGGTATGGTGTTAATCGGACTATAGCTCACGGCGCTAATCGCTCGCATATTCTTCCACGGAGGACCCAACCGGATGGCGAAGACCAGGGTGCAACCTTTTCTCATGTTTGAAGGCAAAGCGGAAGAGGCGATGAACTTCTATGTTTCCATCTTCCCTGACGCAAAAGTCAACGAGATCCACCGCTACGGCCCCAATCAGCCCGGCAAGGAAGGCTCCATTAAGCGGGCAAGCTTTACCATCGCCGGCCAGAACGTCCTCTGCATCGACAGCTTCGTCAGCCACGGCTTTACCTTTACCCCGGCCTTCTCCCTCTTCGTCGACTGCGAATCAGAAGATCAGATTGAGAAGCTCACCCTGGCGCTCTCAGAAAATGGAAACACCCTCATGCCGCTCAACAACTACGGCTTCAGCCGCAAATTCGCCTGGGTAAGCGACCGTTTCGGAGTCTCCTGGCAGCTCAACCTGCCGGGCTAGGTATGATCGAAGGAAACCAAAGACTCACGTAACCGGTGTTTTATTGAGACAGTCGATCCTTCCAGTGGTTGGTCTGCTTAGTTTGGCCGCAACTCCTGTCATCTTCGGGCAGGAGCCGCAGCCTTACACGCTTCGCACGCAGTCCAATGTAGTGCTCGTCCCTACTACGGTACAGACGAAACACGGCGAGATGATCTACGCGCTCAAAGCCGAGCAATTCGTCGTCGAAGACAATGGCGCGCCACAAATCGTCCATCTGGACGAGGACACCGACTCTCTCGGCCTCACCATGCTCGTCCTCGTCCAATGCAGCCGCGCGGCCGTCATGGAGCAGGCGCACATCCGCGGCCTCCCCACCATGATCGACTCCATTGCCGGAGGCGCTCCGCGCCAGATCGCCGTCGCTACATTCGGCCAGGATCCAACGCTTATCGGCGACTTCTCCAGCGACCCCGGAGCGGCCGCGGACGCTCTCGCCCAGTTGACTCCATGCGACGACTCTGCCGCTGCGACGATCGACGCCGTTGCCTGGGGAGTCAGTCTCCTCGAAGCCCGCAAGGACCACAACCGCCACGTCATCCTGCTTGTCAGCGAGACACGCGATCACGGCAGCAAGACCAGGGCCGCGAACGTTATAGCCGACCTCGGACGCACCAACACCGTCGTCGACACGGTCGCCTTTTCCCCCGGCAAGACCGAGGCCGTTGAGGACCTCCACTACGGCGGAGGCTCGGGCCCATTCGGCCTTCTCGTCATGGCCGTCAACGCGCTCAAGAAGAACACCGCGCACGAACTGGCCGCGCTCTCCGGGGGCGAATACACCAACTTCACCACGCGTCACGGCTTCGACGAAGGCATGCTTCGCCTCACCAACCACGTTCACAACTACTATCTGCTCAGCTTTACCCCGAAGACTGGGCCGGACGGCAATCCCTCACCCGGGATGCACGCCATACGAGTGAGAATTCCTGACTATCCAGACGCACACCTGAAGTTCCGGGAGAGCTACTTCAGCGGCTCCCTCGATACCATTCCTCCTGAGGCGCAGTAGCACATTGGTCCGTGCTTCCCGCTACCGGCCAGCTTCCAGCAGCGAATCCATGCATCCGGCGGGCTTGTTTACGGGATTACACCGCGCAACCAGCCCATCGGGAAAGCCAACCGAATATCCGCTCCACGAGGCAGGTTCCGACTTCGGATAGTCCGTGCTGATCATCTGAGCGCCGCTTGCCAATACTTCGTCGCGCCGCCGCGTGTCGTTGTTTCGCGCCTGCTCTGTCGGTTCATCCGAGCGCGTCCGAACCAGGTAGCCCTGGCGAACCAGATCGTCGATGGCCGCAGCCGAACCCTCGTTCTGCTCCACAAACGCCGCGTCCACAGCGCCCGGATCAGCATTCGTAAACAGAATGCGGCCATGCAGCGAAGGATGTCCTTCTGCATAAATCGGACCAGCCCTCTTCTGGTCCATCAGGAAAATCACGCGCCCGCGAGCTTTTTCGAGCGATGGCCAATCACCCGCCCGCACAGCCTCAACCAGCGTCTTATGCTTGCCGCGAACCTCATCCGGAGTGATGATCTCTCCCGGTTGAAACACCGAACGGATCTCTCCATCCAGCGCATCGAAGACCGCAGAAGTAAACGGCTCGGCCTTCGGCGCACTTGGAATTTCCTTCACCTCGCCCTCCTTCGTCTCCACGAGGATGAAGATTGGCAGATGTCCCGGATGCTGTTTCGACCAACCCCGCACCTGAGTCAGGCAAGCGACAAAGGTATGGCAAGTGCTTCGCTGATCGAAGCCCTGCACATGCATCACCTTGAAACCTGGCTTGTCCATCTCATGTTGCGGATCGAACGGAGGATCGGCCGGCAGTCCTGCCGCTGCAACTCGATCGTCCAGCCAGAGATGAGAGAAGCGGCCACCCTTGCTGTCCGCAAACACATCGATTTCGATCTGGCGAACTCCTCCGGAAAGCTGATCGGCCAGAGGCGCATGAGCATAATCGAGCCCGCGCAGTGCCTTCGGATTGGACTTCTCAAGGTAGGCATGCTCATTGGGAGCAAAACCCGCATGGTAACTGTTGTGCGATCCAATCACCTGGATCTGATTGACCTTCACAACCTTGTCCTGCGCAGCCTGCGATTGTTGTGCTGCCAGAGAGTGCGAAATGAGAACTGCCGAGAAGGCAGCGGCAACAACCTGACTGAATCGATACATCACTATCCTTTCGTTTGAAAGAAATCTCTGGAGGTACGTGGACTTATCTCAGCCTCTCGCCACATAAGGTTTTGCGAAGTGCGTAGACCACTCCACGAGGTCCGCATTCATCCAGCGCAAGGTCTGCTTGCGGCTATCGGCCTCAAACAGCATATAAGCGTTGGGATCGTAACGTGTCGCTGCGGTGACATAGTGCTGCGGCCCATAGGTGTGGGCGAAATCGACCCATTTATGCCAATGGCCTGCAATCACCAGTTGAATACTGTCCTTATACTTCCGCAGTATCGGATGAAGCCCGTAGTCTTTCACTTCCGTCGGCGCCACAATCCAAAGCGGGTAGTGAATGAACACAACAGTAGGCTTGCGCTCCGCAAAGCTGCGCCTCAGCCCAGTTCAACTGTTCTTCCCCCAGGGAACCGATCTGCCGATCCCGCGGCGATGCGCTATCGGACCATGTCTCGCCGAGAAAGTTATTCAGGTGCAGAAAACGAAATCCCTTGTAGTCGATCGCTGAGTAAGGCTTCGTCTTCAGCTTGGCCTCGAATAAGCGATGGGACATCTCACGCGAGATGCCAGGCTTTCGATGCTCGTCATAGTCGTGGTTCCCAAAGCCAAGATGCACCGGCATATCGAAGCCGTCGAACAGTTCTTTGGCAAGATCGATCCGCGTCTTGTTCTTGAAGTAAAAATCGTAATCGGCTGAAGGATAGTTATGAAAGCAATCACCCGGAACAAAGACGCGCTCGATCCTGGGATTCAACGAATTGATCAGCGTTCTCGCCGCGACCAGCCGTTCTGTCGTCCGAAGAATGCTCTCGTTGTCCTCTACGCCATTTTCCGAACCCTTCTGGTAGAACTCGTCGATGATGTGGGTATCGCTGACTACGGCAAAATGAAAAACAGAGGGCGAGGCAGCTTGCGCCACCTCGCCCCAGGCATGTTGCGTAACCATAGCTGCAAAAGCGCTCGCGCTCAAACGGCCAAAGTTCCGTCGATCCATCTTCACAGCAAACTCCTTCTGGTTAGAAGATGATCTTTGCGGCAAGCTGCAATTGGCGAGCCGGGTATGCGGTCGTAATCTGCCCGAAGCTCGAACTGCCAAACGTGCTGTTCGGTGCGTTGTAGTTCACCTTGTTCAGCACGTTGAAGGCCTCTGCGCGGAAATCGAAGTTCGAGCTGTCGTTCCACAGGGGAAACGCCTTGTGCAGGCCAAGATCAGCCTGGTAGAAGGCGTCCGAACGCTCCGAGTTACGGCTCACATTCCCCCACGGATAGGTCGAAGGCGGCGCGAGGTTCGTCCCTACGAAGTAATTGTTCAGCGCGGTTGCTGTCTTTACGCGACCAGATTCCGATCCCTTGATTGGACCGTTGTTGAGACGGCTTGGACGATACGTCACCAGGTCCGAGACGTACAGGCCCGATGAGGTCGGGATCGAATAGGTAACGTTTACCGGCAGGCCGCTGGTCATTGTATTGATCAACGTGAGCTGCCAACCCCCTACGATCGTGTTCATCAGGCGACCGGAGTCCGCGCCCCAGCGCCTTCCATGACCGTACGGCAGGTCATAGACGATCGATAGCGTATCCGCCAGCGGCTGATCGTATCCGCCCGGACCATAGTCCTGGCTGGGATTTGCGTAATTCACGCGTGAGTTATCGCCATTCGACGTCTCCAGGTGGCCCGAAGAGATGTCGAAGATACGGCCCCATGTGAACGCGTTCAGCAGGTAAAGGCCGTGCGATGCACGCTTCTCCAGCCGGAACTGGAACGAGTTGTAGTTTGCCGATCCCGCGCCATACGCAATCTCGATTCCGGCAAAGTTTGACACCGGACGTCGCGATTGCAGGTTGCCGCAGCCGGTCGCTGCAATGCAGGGTGTCGCCTGGTTGTAGTCGGCCAGTACCTGCAAGTGCGTCGACTTGTTACCCACGTAGGCAAAGTCAGCAACCACGCCGTAGGGCAGTTGCTGCTGGATACCGATCTGGTACTGCTGCACATAGCCCGTCCGGAAGTTCGGCGGAATATAGCGCGAGAGCACATTCAGGGGATTGAAGTAGGCGGGAGTCGTCAGGTTCGCCGCATACCCCTGCTGTGTCTGCCGGAAGCAGGATGACTGCAGCTGCGCATCGTTTTGGCAAAGAGTGGACGACGCAGGATTGGAGATTTGCGTGATACTGGCATTCACCACGTTTGGTCCGTTGTAAGTCAAATTGTTCTCGCCACCCGCACGGTTCCACTGCGAGTAGACGATACCGTAACCGCCGCGCAGGACGGTCTTGTCTGTCGCCGAGTAAGCCAGGCCAAAACGCGGCCCGAAGTTATTCAACGGCGTGTTCACCCGCGATCGGCTGAAGACGCCGCCCGGACGAGCCTGGATCAGCGACTTTGTCCCCGGGTCGAAGTTCGCCAGCCGATTATCCTTCTCATACTGGGGCGTCACGATCTCATACCGCAAGCCGGCGTTAATCGTCAGCTTCGGAGAAACCTTGAAGTCGTCCTGGAAGTACATGAAGTTGTAGCGCTGCCGCAGATGCACGATCGCATACGTCGTCAGCGAATACTGCGAACGGTTGCCAAACACGAAGTCTGCCAGGTTGCGCGCTGCCTGCAGCTGCGCCGCGTAGCTGGCCGAAGAATCGGTACTCGTCCTGTTCGAGTTTGCAATGTCCCCATTGCTCGAATAGACACCGGCGTAGTTGTCCTGACCGTAGCTGGGGTTGAAGTCGTTCACCTCAGTGTTGACCGCCTGCCACTCATAGCCGAACTTCATTGAGTGCTTGCTCTTGATCCAGGTGAGGTTCGCCTTCGGGTTATAGATCGTTGGGTTCTGGAACTGCGGGTTAGACGACTGCGCGCCAAACTGCGAGTATCCGGTTACCGACTGCGCATTCAGCGAGCGAACGACCAGCGGATCGGTAGGCAGACCGTCCGTAATTCCATTCTCTACCAGCAGCGAGCTCTGTCCCTGGCCAATCGGGAACTTGCCGCCCAGGTTACGCGACCACCCAAAGCGAGCATCGAACAGCTTGTTCGACGAGATCGTCCAGGTCATGCCGCCCGCAATATTCCGGTTCTGAATATTTACATTGCCATTCGAGTTGCCTCCAGCCCTTCCGGGGATTCCGGGAGGATCAAACAGCGATTGCCTGTGCTCACTGTAGCGGCCGAAGATGGTCCAGCGCTCGTTGAAGGTGTGATCCACGCGGGCGTCACCCTTGTCGTCGTTGATCGTGCCCCGCGGAGTAATCGCATAGTTGCTCGCGATGCGTCCGGCAACGTTTGGCGCTGGCAGCGCATCCAGAACCGCGCGTGCGAACTGCGTCATATCGCTTCGCGGAATCTGGCCAAGATACGTCTTGCCTGTGATCGGATTCTTCAGGGGAATAGCGTTTTGAGCATTGGACGGATCGTCATTGAAATAGAACAAGCCATTCTTCTGATTTAACGTTGGCAGTGTCGAGGTTGTATTCGCATTATTAAAGATGCGGCGCAGACCCTCGTAGTCCACGAAGAAGAAGGTGTGATCCTTCCAGACCGGTCCACCAAATGTTCCACCAAACTGGTTCTGGATAAACTTCGGCTTGGTCGTGCCCGGAGCCAGAAATGGCCCGATGGCATTGAAGATTGTGTTGCGGTCATAATTCCACGCACGTCCGTGGAACCGGTTCGTTCCGCGGCGCACCGAGACATTGATAACCGCCCCGGTCGACCGTCCATATTCAGCCGAGTAGTTATTCGTCTCCACTCGGAATTCGCTCACCGCGTCGGGCGAAGGAGGAATATTCTCGTTCGCAAAACCCTGGTTCGAAGTGCCGTAGTTGTTGTTGTCCAGGCCGTCGAGCATGTAGTTGTTGAATGCTGACCGCTGCCCGTTGATGTTGAACGCACCTTCGCGGCTCGACGTACCGTTGTTCTCCAGCAGCGACTTCCTCGCTCCCGGCACCAGCAGCACCAGGTCCGCATACGACCGCCCGTTCAACGGAAGGTCCTCGACCTGTTTTGTTCCAATCACCGTCGATCGCGAGCTCGTCTCCGTGTCCAGCAATGCCGCTGCTGCGGTTACCGTCACTTCTTCTGAAACCGATCCCGTCTTCAACGTCAGGTCCACGCGTTGACGAGCATTCGTTTGCACCGAAAACGTTTCCGTGCGCGCCTTATCGAAACCCTGCGCCTCGGCAACGATCTGATAGCTGCCAATCTGCACGCTCGGAAACTCAAATTTTCCTTCGGAGTCCGTCGCCTTCGACTGCGAAATCCCGGTTGCACATATTGATCAGCGTTACCGTGCTGTTCGGAACTGCCGCGCCGGATGCATCTCGCACATACCCTAATACCGACGCTGATTCGAACTGCGCCCACGCATTGAGTCCAGATAACGTCAGTAGCATTGCAGCCATGACGCAGAGCCACTTTCGCATCTCCGATTCTCGGATAGTATTCACTGTTTGCCTCACTCTCTTTCAGTTTTTGGTTCGGTCATCTTCTTTGCGGGAGCTTCAAAAGCTCTCTCTCATCGATGTCATCCAAAAAAAGCAGGCTTTACGGTACCGCTAACGTTTGATGTCGCAGATCCAATCGGTACCAGCGAAATACTGGTCTTACACAGAAGGTTCTTCTTTTGTATGTCCAGTGAAGGATAAGAAGCGTGCACACGCTATTCCCTGAAACGAACACTCTGTGAGGAACAGGCGCTATCCGTTATGGTGCATGCGCCGCGTGAAATTCAGGTAAACGGGCCGTCTCTCCATCCCTTCCTGCCTCCACTCGTCACAATCAAAAGCCCCGGATAAATCCGGGGCCGTCGTGCGAATCATGAAATCGTCTACCAATGGATCTTTTCAGGGAAGAACTCAGAAAATAAATCGTCATAGTAAGGCTTCAACTCCTTAACGTCAGGCTTCGTGTGGCCCTTCGAATAAAGATCATAAGGATTGAATTTGTTGACCCACTCCAGCATCTCTAAATCGTGATCGTTCATCAGGTGCCGGTAAGCTCCATGCCGGTGAGCCGCATAAAACGAGTGATACCGCAGCATATACAGCGACTCTTCCGGCAGGTATTTCTTCATCACCTCGTGGATGTACCCGTCATGGCCGAAAGACATGTGTACCTTGTCGAGTCCGCAATTTGGCTCGTAAATCCCATACTTCGTGCTATACACCGGATGCTTGTGATCGGGGTTCGCAGTGAAGTACTCCGGAAACACAATCTGATCGGAATAAGCGCATCCCACCGGGAACGTATCGCCAACAACACCCCATTGCGGCTCACCCCACAGGCAAAGCACCTTGCCCAGGTCGTGAATAAATCCCGTCAGAACAAACCATCGCGGATGCCCATCCTTGCGAATGGCCTCTGATGTCTGCATCAGATGCTCGATCTGGGTCAGGTCCGTATCCGGATCGCTGTCGTCGACCAGCGTATTCAAAAACTCCGCCGCCTCCCAGATACTCTTCAACCCTTTGTCGAGGCCAAAGTATTCTTTCTCCTTCGCCATCACGTAATCGAACGTCTGATACTGATGATTCAGGCGATAAAACTCCGCCACCTCCGGATTGGCATGAGCGTCATACTGGCGAAATTCCTCCTCGCTCTTGCCCTCCTTATACCGGCCGGTCAGGAAATCATCCCATTCGTCCATATCCTTCAATGGAGCATTCGTACTCACAACATGGGTCGTCATAATTGTTCCTCCCACCAGCTGGCTGGCGTTACGTTACCGCTAACGTAAAAACTATAGCCACCAGCTGCAACGCTTGGCAAGCAAAATCCACAATAGAATTCGCACCGCCAAGCGAAAATTGCCGCTTCGTCACATTTACCCCTCGAAAGCACCTTCCAGGCCTGTCCCTCGAGATTCATCCCCAACTAAACTTCAGGAAATTTGAATATCCGATCCCGCTCACGAGGATGTCTATGAAGAAGGTTCTGCTTCTCCTCTCGTTATTCGTGTCAATTCCCGTTCTTGCTCAGAACCAGCCATCGAAAACCCCACCCACGCTCCGCAGCATCCTTCTGGAGCAACTCCGCAGCACCCACAACCACGCGGAATGGTTCGTCCCCGCCAACACTGCTGTCGAAGGTCTCACAGCCGAGCAGGCCCGTTGGACCGACGGCAAGGGCAACCACTCCGTCGGCCAGCTCACTTACCATCTCGTCTTCTGGAACCGCGAGATGCTCGCCAAATTCAAAGGTGAAAAGGACAAAACCTTCAGCGGCAACAACGACGAGACCTTTAACAACTTCGACGCTGCCCAGTGGGCCGATCTCGTCAAGCAGCTCGACCAGGTCATGACAGACTGGGAAAAAGCCGTCGAACAAGCCGACGACGCGACGCTTGCCAAGCGGGCCTCTCTCATAGCGCATGTCGGAGCCCACAACGCCTACCACATAGGCCAGATAGTCTACGTTCGCAAGCAGCAGGGATCATGGGATCCCAACAAGGGAGTCAAATAAGACTCACGACAGATTGCGTTACGCTAAGGGAAGCATCCCAACGAGGATCGACCTATGAACGCTGTCGTCGTGCAATCCTTTGATGCCCCACCTCGCTACACCTCATTCGAAGACCCTGTCGCGGGCGAAGGAGAACTGCTGGTCGATGTAACAGCGGCCGGTTTGCACCCTATCGTCAAGGCCCTCGCACGCGGAACGCACTACGGCAGCACCGGCAAGCTTCCCTTTATTCCCGGTGTCGATGGAACAGGAAAGCTCGCAGACGGCACAAGAGTTTACTTCGGCGCCTCGCGACCCCCTTTCGGAAGCTTTGCAGAGAAGGCGGTGACGTCATCTGCATTCTCCTTGCCGCTGCCCAACGGCCTCGATGAGCAAATTGCGGCTGGCATTGCCAACCCCGGTATGTCCTCGTGGGTCGCTCTGAAATTCCGCGCTCAGTTTGCCCCCGGCGAAAGCGTGCTTATCCTCGGGGCTACAGGGGTTGCTGGCCAGCTCTGTGTTCAGATTGCAAAACGCCTCGGAGCAAAGCGCGTCATCGCCTGCGGTCGCAACCCGCAGGCGCTCGAAAAGCTCAAGTCCCTCGGAGCCGATGCCATCCTCTCTCTCGATCAGGAGCCCGACGCTCTGGTTGCGGCGTTTCGTCGTGAGATAGCCGAGTCCGGCGTCGACATCATTCTCGACTATCTCTGGGGAGCGCCCGCCGAGGCCGCGTTATCTGCCATCTCGCAAAAGGGCCTCTCTCACGCATCTGCAAGAATCCGTTTCGTACAAATTGGTGAAAGCGCAGGGCGAACCATCACCCTTCCAGCCGCGACCCTGCGCAGTTCCGGCCTCGAACTTCTCGGCAGCGGCTTCGGCAGCGCTTCCATGAAACAAATATTCGAATCTCTCGCTGAATTCTTTTCTACCGCCGCGAAAGAACCATTTCAAATAGACATCAAAGCCGCGCCACTGCGCGATGCCGAATCGCTCTGGAACGCTCCGGAACAAGGCGTTCGTATCGTCTTCCAGCCGTAACGCTGCCTGGATAAACTGCCTGGATAAGTAGAATTTCATCGACTGCAAAGCACGATTTTGGGGAATCCATTGAACCGAAGAGAGTTCATCTTAGCCGGAGTGGCATTCGCGAGCCCGCGACTGACCAGGCCCCAAACAATCAGTGCATCGACGCCCACCACTCAACCTCTCTTCGATGGGAAAACCCTCGACGGTTGGGTCCAGCTCGAGAACTCCGCAACATCACTCTCAGCTAGCGGAATTGTGGAGCAGGCAGCCTTCGCCCGCAAACTGGCAAACGGGCAAGACCCATTATCTGTTTACCTTCGCGATCACCTCGAAGATTCAGTGAAGTCCGAACTCACCTCCTACTCCACTGATAGTCCGAACGGGAAAGCGGCGCTCTCTGCGATGGTGAAGAATCTCAACCAGGTCATCTCTGGTCCATCGATCTACGATAAGGCGCGCTTCACGGGCATCCATTTGCGACCGGAGACTCAACAATTACTCGCACAGAATCAAAGCGGCATTGGATTGGCTCGCCTGAACAAGCTTCTGCTGGAAGACGCCTATCCTGAACTGGCGAAGAGCGCCTCCTCCGGCTGGATTGTCAAAGATGGTGCCATGGCAAGTATGGGCTCAGGACGGGGTGTCATCTACACGAAGAAAGACTACAGCCACTATCGCCTCATGTTCACGATGAGGCACGTCTCCGGAAACCCAGATCATCAGGCCTGCGTTCTCATCTTCTGCACGCGGCCAGCAGAGGGAGACAAGCCACTTGATGCCCTTGGAGGAATCCAATTCCAGGTTCCCAACGGCGGTCACTGGGACTACAGGTCCGGTATGAACAACGCCGGAGGCCCAGAATTCACAACCATCACCAAACCCGGCTTCGATCCTCATCAATGGAGCCGCATCGAACTCCTTGTCAACGCTGCAAACGGAACAGCCCGCATGGCGGTATCGCAACCACTCGGTAGCAAGGCCGTTGAGGTACTCTCATTCAACAATCCATCTGCGGGAAAAACCGGCCCATTCGCGCTTCAGATGCATAATGCTGGGCTATTCGACGAATACCAGGACTTCACCATGGAGACGAATCCAGCGGAAGATGACTTGATGACCGTCCGATAGTCAGCGAGACAGCTTCACTTGCCATTCGCGCCGATTGTCGATTCCCGCGGGATTAACGTTGGTGGAACAAGAATGCTTCGAGGTTCCTGCTCCGGCTTGGCAGCCAGCTCGAGCGCGAACTCTCCCGCAATGCGCCCCAGCTCCGCCGTCCCGTGATCGATTGAACTCAGCGGAACGCGCAGGTAATCAGCATAGCGAAGGTTTCCGCAGCCGATAAATGCAATGTCCTGAGGGATGCGCAACCCTGCCTGCAATGCGGCATTCATCGCGCCTAGCGCCGTCAGATCGTTGTAGCAGAAAACGGCATCCGGCCTGTCCTTCAGGCGCAACAGCTCCTGCATCGCCTCAAACCCGGCCTTGTCGCCAAACTCTTCGACCCGCTCCCGCAACACGACATGTCTCTCATCTGCGTAAAGATGGCGCTCTGCCAGTGCATTACGATAGCCTCGCAAACGATCGAAGGCCGGGCTCGTATGCCTGCTGCCGATATGCGCGATTCTCTTTTTGCCGATTTCGATCAGGTGCCGCGTCGCCATCTCGCCCACCATCACGTCATCCGACCCCACGAAGTGCGCAGCCAGGTGAGGGAAGTTCCGGTCGAACAGAAGGTACGGCGTCCGCTCGTCACCCAGTTCGTAAAAATTCCGGAGATTTGGCTGACACGATGCGATCAGCAACACATCGATGCCGCGACGCAGCAGCGTACGAATCTCCTGCCGCTCCAACTCCGGATCTTCCTCCGATGAGGCCAGAATGAGCGCCCGATTACTCTGCCGCAGTACGCCGCTCAACGACTTCGCGAACTCGCCAAAGAACGGATGCACCAGGTCCGGCACCACAAGCCCAAGGGTATAGGTCTTTCCGCTCGCCAGCCCCCGGGCCAGCATGTTGGGCTGATAGTTCAACTCCTTCATGCGCTTCAGCACGCGCAGCCGAGTCTCCGGTCCAACATCCTTGTTGCCCCGCAGAACCTTCGAAACCGTTACAACCGACACCCCGAGATCGCGCGCTATGTCTTTCAGTCTTACCGCCATACAGCCACCATCATCCCACAGGTCTCGTCCCCTGTGGAAAGCAATTCCTCCTTAGCAAAACCGGGTCCTGCGCCACAGACTCCATCCGCCCACGGCCAGGCTCACCGCCAGCACTGCGCCCAGAATCACAACCCAGGTCATATTCATCGCCAGCGGAGGCACCGTGGCACGAGTGCCCATCCACACAAACACCAGCGTTGCCGCAGCTACAATCACATAGTCCCACCATTGCCGCCGCTCATCCCTGCCACCAAACTCATCGCCTGCCTGTGCCGCCAGTGTGCGGTTATAGTCCAGACCGTAGCGTTCGCATTCGCGCAATACTGCCTCATTGTTCGAGGTCTGCTCTCGCGACGTGGCGACGGCCGTGCCAATGGCCATTGCGCCGAGAATCATCACAACCGAACCCGCCAGCACCAACAGACGATGCTGCCGGTCGGCCCCGGCCAATTCCCCAAAAACCAGGGCACCCCAGGCCAGTCCCCACAGTTGATTCGTGTTCGACAGGGGAATCCCTCGCCCGATCCCAAGATACTTCGCCGCAAACTGCTGGAAGAGATCCCCCACCACCCACACAAATCCTCCCAGAAACAGCCAGAACACCAGCCCCGGCCGATGGAACACCTGTAATGAAGGCGAATGCAGGCCTCCATCAAGCGCCAGTGTCAGCGCGAAGACAGTACCCAGTTCGCCTACCGTAAAAGCCGTCACAAACGACAGCGGGTTCATCCCGCTCAAATAGGCCTTTCTGTACGGAACATACATCGTCCCCCACATAAAGCTCGCTCCCAGCGCCGCAAGAATACCCTTCACGGCGTGTTGGGCTGCGCCCGTCTCGCCATGAATCGTGCTGAAGCCAAGCATCACGGCGGCAATCACAATCGCCACTGCTCCCAGGACCACCTTGCTGACGTTCTTTGCGTTCGCACCCTTCAATTCCTTGAACAGCAATCGCCCCCACAACAACCCGATCAGCGAGTTGGCATTCCACAGCGGAAATGCAATCGACAGGCCCACATCACGAATCGCAAATACCGTCAGCGTATTGGCAACCGCCCACAACGCTCCCGCAAGCAGTGCCCATACGATGAGGTGCTTTTTCTCCCTGAGATCGGCGAAGACATACCCCGTCCCCTTCAGCAGCGTGGGAAACGTCCACCGCGCCGTGAAGACCCCGGCCACCATGCACAGCGAAACCGCAAACGGCGAGAGCCCTGCATTCACCAGCTTCGTAGGAGCCTCAGCCGCTCCAAGCCAAACCCCTGCCGTCAAACCGCAGATCACGCCCAGCCCATGAAGCGACAATCCGCTTCTCATTCTCTTTTCAACCACGGTCGCCATTTCCTCTCCAGCTTCGTCAACGACTCAACGGTGCAGCCACACCAGCAAGCCGATCCCCGCCAGCAGCACAACAAACGGCACCCAGAAATGGCTGTCTGTAAGCACAGCCTTCGCTCCACGAGCCACGCTCATGCAGGCTCCTCTCCCTTAAATCTTTCGCAAGTAAGCGATAACGCAGCGCCAACCTTAAACGTTGACCTTGCCACTGTCAACAGGACTATTATCCTGCGCCGGTGTCTTCATCTGCATCTGCACAACACCGACCGGCGCCGCGAGGCTCGTCCCCTCCGCTTCCACAATGCCCATCATCTTCAGAATGATCTTCTCCTGCTCTGCCAGAAAAACTGCCCAATCGGCCCCTGGCCTTTGAAAGTAGGCAAATACCTCGATCTGAGGCCCCGCTGCAGTCAGGCCGATCAGCCGGGCTCTCGCCGATTCCTTCTCCAGCTCCGGATTCGCGCCCAGAACTTGAACAAATCTGTCGAGCACCGCCTTCACGACTCTTTGCGGCGTATCAAACCGCAGCGTAAACACCAGGTGCAGCCAGAACTGATCACGCATGGCAAAGTTTTCCAGCTTCGCCTGCGCTACCTTCGAATTCGGGATCGACACCAGCGAACGATCCAGAGTCCGCAGGCTGAGCGAACTGATTCCGATGTCCTCCACGGTCCCCTGTACTCCCTCGATCTGGCAGAAATCCCCAACTCGCACCGCGCCACGCATCACCACTGAGAGTCCTCCGAACAGATCGGAGAGGGTACTCTGGGCCGCCAGCGCCAGGGCGATGCCGCCGATGCCCAGTCCGGCAACCACCGCTGAAACGTCCACCCCGGCCTGGCGAAGTACAAGGAGCAACAGGATGATCACAACGAGGATCTTGAAGAATCGCCCCAGCAGTCCGATAAACGTCACCCGCTCCACACGCATCTGGCGCAGGAGCCGATTGCGCTCAAACGAAACAAAAATGTCCGTCAACCGGATCAGAAGCCACGCAGCGCAGAACGAGCCCAGCAATACTGCTGTCACCTGCCAATAGTGCCGCGCCAAAACTGTAATTGCATGCTCTGCCACCAGATGGATGACAAAGCCCAGCGTCAATCCGAAGAGGGGCCCCCGCAGCCGGAGAACCGCCGTCTCGATATGCGGTGTCAGCTTCTTTCTGAAAACGATCCGGAAGAGCCACAATAGCAGCTTTGTCACAAGAGCCGCCGCAACAAGGAAGAGCAGCACGTTGAAAAGTACAAGCGCCCACCGCCAGAGTGGCACCGACAGCAGGTGAACGCTGCTCATCCATTTCGGAAGGCGGTTTCCATAGTCTTTCCGCTGTATGCTCGCGTACGCTGCCGGGACCTGTCTCAGCGTCTCTTGCGAGAACAGCCAGATCGTCGGCTCCTTCGGCCGCGTGACCTGGTCAAGCAGGATATCAATCTCTCCCTGGGAGGTCTTCACGACTCCGACTCGCTCCCTCGAGAGCCGCAGCCTGCCCTCGGTCGTGCTTCCCTGCGGAGAGCGCGACAAGTCCTGGATGCTGGTCGATAGCCCCCGATCCAGCAGGGTCTTCAGCTGCGTCGCAAGTTGTTCTCCCTGTTGTTCCGTCCGCTTCCCGTCGAGATATTCGACCGCCTGCGCGTAGTCGCCGGCCTCCGCGGCCTTCAGAAAGCCCAGCACGCATCCGTGCGGAGTCGTCCGCCCCAACGGATCTTCCGGCTCCGGTGGAGGAGGAGCCGCTGGCGCCGCCGCAGGTGTTTCCGCAGGAGGCGCTTCAGCGGGCTTGGCCTCCTTCTTCTTGTCGCTCGTTGCCTGCTTGACTGCCGATGCCAGCCCCTGTGCCTTCGCTTCGCTCGTCCTGCCGCATAGGCAAAGCAGAAGTATCCACACAACCAGGCGCATTCTGCGGTACTGAGGACTCTGTCCCACAAGCAGCCTCCGGGTTAGTCCGATTCCGGCGAGGCCCGCGTCGGATTGACGGCAGTGTACCGCGAAAGCCCGTCTTATCCCACCTGTACAAATTTCCCAAAATCTTCCTAACCGCCAACCCAAAACCCTGTCTAATGCGCTGAATGGAAGAGAACGACCACTCAATCGTCCGGGCAGTTCTCGCCGGAGACAAGGACGCATACGGTGCGCTCGTCGCTCGTCATAGCAACACCGTCTTCCGTGTCGCCTGTCGCATCACAGGCGACGAGGCAGACGCAGACGAAGTCGTGCAGGAGGCATTCCTCCGCGGCTACCAGCGGCTCTCAGGTTTTGAGTCGCGCTCACAATTCAGCACCTGGATCTACCGCATCGCAGTCAACTGCGCACTCAATATGGTCAATAAGAAAAAAATCGAAGCAACGTATCAGATCGCCGAAGAGGCCGACCCCTCCCAGCAGCAGGTTCAGGTCGCCGACACCTCCGCCGGCCCCGAACGCGTACTCCTCAGCCGGGAAATCGAGGCCCTGCAGGCCACCGCGATGAAGAGCCTCACCGCCACCGAGCGCACCGCCTTCATCCTCCGCCACATGGAAGACCGCTCCACCGCCGAGATCGCCACCGTGCTCGGGATCGCTCCCAACGCTGCAAAGCAGGCAGTCTTTCGCGCCGTGCAAAAACTGCGCCACAGCCTCGCTCCCATCAGGGTGATGCCATGAGACACCTCAACGACTACGAACTCGTCGATCACTACTACGGCGAAGCCGACGACCCCGCATACATCGCCAATCACCTTCGCGAATGCGGCGACTGTGCGCGCTCCTACGCCGCGCTGATGCACGATCTCTCCGAGATCCAGCCCATCGCGCCGCCCGAACGCAGCGCCGACTACGGTTCGCAGGTCTGGCAGTCCATCCGCAACTCCGTCACCGTCTACGAGAAAAAGAAGAGCCCCTGGTTCTCCTTCAATCTCCGCACCGGTCTCAGCTTTGCCGCCGCATGCCTCGTTCTCATCTCGGTCTTCTTTGCTGGCCGCCACTGGGAACGTCGCAACTCTCCGCCCCCCGGGGCCGTCGCGGACAACAGCAACGGCCAGGTCAGGCAGCGAGTCGTCCTCCTCGTCATCGGAGATCACCTTGACCGCTCCGAGCGGCTTCTCGTGGCCCTCCGGCACGGCGAGGCGGATCCAGCCATGCAGGCTGAGGCCCGCGATCTGCTCTCCTCCAACCGTCTCTACCGCGAAAGCGCATCGCAATCCGGAGATCCCACCCTCGCCGCCGCTCTCGACCACCTCGAGCGCTTCCTCGTCGAGATTTCCAACCAGCCCGACGGCGTCACTCCCGCACGTCTGGCGGAGCTACAGAAGGAGATGAACACCGACGGCCTTCTCTTCGAAGTCCGCGTCCTGCGCTCTCGCGTGCAGGAAGGCGAACAGAAAGAGACCGCCGGTTCGAAAGGGGTACCCATCTAAATGAAAGCCAGATTTTTTGCTGCCATCACACTCGCCGCGGCTCTCTTCGCAGCACCCGCTTTGCACGCTGTGTCGGTCAAGCTGACGGACTTCTCTCCTTATTTGCCGGAAGCCGCCGATTCCAAAGAGTCCGCCCTCTATAACGACGGAACGAAGGCGATCAATGAATCGCGCTGGTCCGACGCGGAGTCGCTCTTCACCAAAGTAGCCGACCTCCGCGGCCAGTATGCCGAAGGCGCTCTTTACTGGAAGGCCTACGCGGAGAACAAGGAAAGCCAGACCGCCCGCGCTCTCGAAACCTGCGGCCGGCTCCGCCGCGACTATCCGAATAGCAAGTGGATCGACGAATGTGGTGCCCTCGAAATCGAGATCCGCAGCAAGACGGGCCATCCTGCTGATCCCCAGGCAGAACAGGACGACGAACTGAAGATCTATGCCCTCAACGCGCTGATGCAGCAGGACGAACCGCGCGCGCTCCCCATCATTCAGAAGATCCTGACGGGCAATAGCTCCGATCGCGTCAAGGAAAAGGCGCTCTTCGTTCTCTCGCAGAGCAACTCGAAGGACGCACAGGATCTCCTCGGCCAGATCGCCCGTGGTCAATCCAACCCGGCGCTCCAGATCAGAGCCATCCGTATGCTCTCCATTCGAGGCAAGCAGTCCAACGACGTCCTCGCCGACATTTACCAGCACACCAGCGACGAAAACGTGAAGAAGGCAGTCCTCCAGTCGTACTTCGTCTCCGGCAGCAAGGACAAGCTCCTCGAAGCCGCGCGCACCGAGAAAGACCCCCAGCTCGTCCACACCGCCGTTCAGCAGCTCGGAGCCATGGGCGCAACCTCGGAGATGCTCGATCTCTATCGCAACACCACCAGCACCGAGACCCGGTCCAGCATCATCGGAGCCTTCATTGCCTCCGGCAAAAAAGGCGCCGACGCGCTCAGCACCATCGCAACCTCTGAGCAGAACCCTGAACTCCGCCGCAAAGCCATTCGCAACCTTGGCATCGCCGGTGGAGCCTCTGCCGCGCCAGCCATCGTCTCAACCTACCAGGGCACCACAGACCCGGAGACGAAGAAGGCTGCCGCCGACGCACTCTTCCTCTGTGGAGACGCGCATGACCTTGTAGCTCTCGCCCGAGCCGAGAAAGACCCCGCGGCCAAACAAACCCTCGTCTCCAAGCTCAGCATCATGCACAACAAAGAAGCTACCGACTACATGCTCGAAATCCTCAACAAGTAGCGCTCGTACAGGAGTGTCGCCATGCAACAGCTCGCCATCGCTCTCGTCCTCAGTGCGTCTGCCATAGCCTTTAGTGCTCAGCAGCCTCACGTCTCCGATACGCAGTTCAGCACTGAGCCCGCCAGCCCAGGACTGTCCGCGACGGTGGACCGATTTCGTCACTCAAGCCAGCAGCTATGGATTGGATATGAAGTACCATCTGTCCCTGGACGGCATTCTTCTTCATGCTCAGATTCGGTTGGCTCATCATCGTCTGACGATGGATGCTGTGGTGAATATCGCCTCGAAGACTCCCGGGACAGCGTGAATCGCGCCGACCAGAAAACCGAGCCCGGCAGAATGTACGTCCTCATCCGCCTCAATCAGGGCGCCATCGCTAAAATCCGCCCGGTGAACGCAGGCTGCCATCTCAACGCCGGAGGAGTCCCCTTCACCTGGCTCACCGGCGTCAATCCTGAGGACAGCGTGAAGTTCCTCGCCCAGGTTGCCACGCAATCCACGGAGAACCGCACCGCCGAAGGCGCTCTTGCGGCTCTCGCCTCGCACGCCTCGCCAACAGCAACCGCGGTCCTCGCATCACTCGCTGGGCCATCCAACAACTCACGCCTCCGCGAGAAAGCCGCCTTCTGGCTGGGAGCCGAGCGCGGCCATGACGGCTTCCTCGCTCTGCAAAAGATCATCAAAGAAGAGCCCGATCAGAAGCTCCGCGAAAAACTCGCCTTCGACCTCTCCATCAACTCCGACCCCGCTGCCACCGACGAACTCCTCGCCCTCGCCAAATCCGATTCGAGCGCCGGAGTGCGCGGGCAGGCCATCTTCTGGCTCGCGCAAAAAGCCGGCAAGAAAGCCACCGCCGCCATCACCAACGCCATCGAAAACGATCCCGACGAGCAGGTAAAGAAGAAGGCCGTCTTCGCCCTCAGCCAGCTACCCGCAGACGAAGGCGTCCCCCAACTCATCCACGTCGCCGATACCAACCGCACCCCCGAAGTTCGCAAGCAGGCCATGTTCTGGCTGGGCCAGTCCAAAGACCCTCGCGCCCTCGAGTACATCGAAGCCGTACTCAAACGCTGACATTTGCGTTTTCAGGAAGATCGCCTCCGGCGCCGGTCCATCCGGCGCCATTTTTTTCGCCCACCCGTCACCCCACCCTGAACACCAGCAAAGCCACGTCACCTCGACCGAAGCGTAGTGAAGTGGAGAGACCCCTGTATTTCATCCGAAGCGCCACAACACCTTCACTATCATCGCAACAAGGGTGGGAGAACCCACCCCAACGACCAACAGCAAAAGCTGAATGGAAAGGCATGTCTTAGCCTCGAAGCAGCAAAGTGCGTTAGACTCCCTCTGTCCGGTTTGCCAGTAAAAACTTCTTACCAAGTTACCGGTAACGAAGCCGACAACCGCTTCAAACAAGGAGTCGCATTTTGACCGTCATCGCCTCTCTGCGCCGTACAGCGCAGCTCTTGCTCGCTGCTCTCCTCATCACCCCTGCGCTTGCCCAATCCTCCAAAGAGATCGCCGACATCGTCCACTCCCTCCCCGACGCCTCCCAGAAAGTTGTCGACCGCCTCGGCAGCCTCGACAGCCTCCCCGCCAGCGACTGGCGTTTTCACGCCGGCGATCTCCCTCACGGCGAAGATACCGCGCTCGACGACTCCGGGTGGACAGTAGTCCAGCCCCACAGCCACGCTCCCTTTGAAGCCGTCTGGTACCGGCGCCTCATCGAGGTCCCCAAAACTCTCAACGGCTACGACCTCACCGGAGCGCGCATCTGGTTCCAGTTCCGCGCCACCGCCAACGGCCCCATGCCCGAGATCATCTACTTCAACGGCCGCCGCGTTGCTCTCGGTGACGACCTTGAGCCCATCGTCCTCTTCGACCAGGCCAGGCCCGGCGACAAGGTCCTCGTAGCCGTCAAACTCCTCCACACCGTCGACACCAAGACCTTCGCCGGAGTCTCCACCAGAATCGACTTCGCCGCAAACCGGCCCAACCCCGCCGATCTCCGCCTCGAATTCCTCTCAAGCGCCGTCCTCCTCCCCAGCCTCTCGAAGAACCCCGCGCAGGACCTTGCTACCCTCAACAACTCCATCCAGACAGTCGATCTGAAGGCCCTCGACTCCGCCAGCCAGCAATCCTTCGACGCATCCCTCACCTCGGCCCGTCAGAAGCTCGAAGCCATCAAGCCCGTCCTCCAGCAGGCCACCATCCACCTCACCGGCAACTCGCACATCGACGCCGCATGGCTCTGGCCCGTCTCGGAAACCGTCGACGTCGTCAAGCGCACCTTCTCCACCGCGCTCCAGCTCATGAACGAGTACCCGGACTACACCTACACCCAGTCCGCCGCCGCCTACAACGAGTGGATCGCCACTAAGTACCCCGCCATCAACGACGAAATTAAGAAGCGCATCAAGGAAGGCCGCTGGGAGATCGTCGGCGGCATGTGGGTCGAGCCCGACCTCAACATGCCTGACGGCGAATCGCAGGTCCGCTCTCTCCTCATCGGCAAGCGCTTCTTCCAGCAGCAATACGGCGTCGATGTCCGCATCGGCTGGAACCCCGACTCCTTCGGCTACAACTGGCAGCTCCCGCAGATCTACAAGCGCTCCGGCATGGACTACTTCGTCACCCAGAAGATGACCTGGAACGACACCAACCAGCTCCCCTTCAAACTCTTCTGGTGGCAGTCGCCCGACGGCTCTAAGGTCCTCACCTACTTCCCGCACGATTACGCCAACAACAACCTCAATCCCGTACGTCTCACCGCCGACCTCGCCTCCGCGCGTCAGCGCGCCCCCGGCATGGAATACATGATGGACCTCTACGGCATCGGCGACCACGGCGGCGGCCCCACCCGCGCCATCCTCGATGAAGGCAACCACTGGGCACAGTCCGGCATGATCATGCCGCATCTCGAGTTCGGCACTGCGCAATCCTACTTCTCCAAAGTCGAGAACCGAAGTCTCCCCCAATTCGCCCGTCATCAACTACGGCGACCTCGCCAAAGGCTACACTCCACCCACACCCGAGCCCGGCAAAATCGGCATCCCCACCTTCAAAGACGAGATGTACTTCGAGTACCACCGCGGAGTCATGACCTCGCAGGCGCAGCACAAGCGCAACATGCGTGAGTCTGAAGAGCAGACCCTCAACGCCGAAAAATACGCCTCGCTCGCCTGGCTCAACGGCAGCTCGTACCCCAACGCCGACCTCACCGACGACTGGAAGAAGATCACCTTTAACGATTTCCACGACCTCGCCGCCGGCTCAGGCATCGGCATCATCTACAAAGAAGCGCAGGCCGAGTTCGACAAGGTCCGTCTCTCCACCAGCGCCATCTCTTCCCACTCCATCAGGGCTCTCGCCGCCGGCATCAACACCAAGGTTGCCGGAGACGTCCCCGTCCTCGTCCTCAACCCGTTAGCCTGGGCGCACACCGGCGTCACGACCGTCACCGTGCAGATGCCGACAGCCGCAGCCAACGGCATCTCCATCCTCGACTCGCACGACAACGCCGTCCCATCGAAGATCATCTCCAGCGACAAGAAGACCAACACCTACAAACTCCTCGTCCAGGCTAAAAACGTACCCGCTCTCGGCTATGAAGTTCTCCACGCCGTCACAGGCGAAAAGGCCTTCACCACAGATCTCAAGGCCAGCGGCTACACCATGGAGAACGCCGCCCTCCGCGTAACAGTCGATCCCGCCACAGGCTGCATCACCAGCCTCTACGACAAGAAGTCCAGCTTCGAGACCCTCGCTAAGGGAGCCTGCGGCAACCAGCTCCAGACCTTCAAGGACACCCCGAAGGAATACGACGCCTGGAACATCGACCCCGGCACCCTCGACCACATGACCCCCATCGACAAGGTTGACTCCGTCGAGCTCGTCGAGAAAGGCCCCATGCGCGCCGTCATCCGCGTCACCCGCACCTGGCAGTCCTCCAAATTCGTGCAGGACATCCAGCTCTACGCCAACTCCGACACCGTCGACGTCATCAACGACATCGACTGGCAAGAGGCCCACGTCCTCCTCAAGGCCGCCTTCCCGCTCGCAGCCACCGGCCCCATGGCCACCTACGAGATTCCCTACGGCAACATCGAGCGTCCAACCACCCGCAACAACTCCTGGGAGCAGGCCAAGTTCGAAGTCCCCGCCATGCGCTGGGCCGACCTCGGCGATGCGCAGCACGGCTTCTCTCTCTTGAACGAAGCCAAGTACGGCTACGACGCCGCAGGCAACGTCCTTCGCCTCACGCTCTTACGCTCGCCCACCTGGCCCGACCCCGAAGCCGACCGCGGCCGCCAGCGCTTCAGCTACGCCCTCTACCCCCACGCCGGCTCATGGAAGCAAGCCCTCACCGAGCGCAAGGGCTACCAATATAATTACGAGCTCCGCGCCGAGCAGGTCATGCCCCACACCGGCACCCTCCCACTCTCGCACTCATGGATATCGGTCGAGCCTGAAAACGTAGTCCTCACCGCGGTCAAAAAAGCAGAGGACACAAACTCTCTCATCTTCCGCGTCTTCGAGTTTGCAGGGAAGCAGTCCAGCGTAACCTTCACCGTCCCCGAAGGCGCAACCGCCGCCACCGAAACCAACCTGATGGAAAAACCAGAAGGCCAGCCCCTGACGGTCAGCGGCAACAAAGTAACAGCCAACATCACCCCTTACGAAATCCTCACCGTCCGCGTCGACTATCCACACAACGAGAAGCAGTAACACTTAACACAAATTCGGGTGCCCCATTCATGCGCGTTTTTTGCGCATGAGTGGGCTCATTCGCACAAAACGCGAACGCTTTTGCTTTTGTCGTTGCTGTTCTGGTTGTCATCCCCGAAGGGGATCTGCTGTTGCTTTGTAGTTGTCTGTTTTGGTTGTCATTCTGAGCGCAGCGAAGAACCCCCGCATTTCACCCAAGGCGCCACAAAAATCCCACAGGGCCACAAGACGGGTGCCACATTCATGCGTGAAACGCATGAGTGAGCTCATTCGCACAAAACGTGAACGCTTTTTGCTTTTGTCGTTGCTGTTCTGGTTGTCATCCCTGAAGGGGATCTGCTGTTGCTTTGTAGTTGTCTGTTTTGGTTGTCATTCTGAGCGCAGCGAAGAACCCCCGCATTTCACCCAAGGCGCCACAAAAATCCCACAGGGCCACAAGATGGGTGCCACATTCATGCGCGAAACGCATGGGTGGGATCATTCGCGCGAAAGCGCGAACCGCATCTAGGTACGCCAGGGCTTCAGGCCCCTGGGGTATGCTCTCCCTTCCGCTAACTCTATCCGTTACCCTAGAAGCCGGAGAGCCACCATGACCCTCGTAAAAACCCAGGACCCCCGCACCTTCACCCCCGAACCCGGCATGCGCCGTCAGGTCCTCGCCAACACTGACCAGCTCATGCTCATTCGCCACTACTTCGACAAGGGCTGGGTCGGCGCGCGTCATGCCCACCCGCACCACCAGCTCGTCTACGTCATCAGCGGAGCCATCCGTGTCGAAGTCGACGGCAACACCTTCGACGCCCACGCCGGCGACAGCTTCATCGTCGACGGCAACGTCCCCCACCAGGCCTCTGCCCTCGAACCCTCCGAAGTCCTCGACGTCTTCACCCCCACCCGCGAAGACTACCGCGAACTCCTCACCACAAAAATGTGAGCGCAATCGAAGGGATCAGATCAAATCACCCAACCTGGCAACATACCCTTACTGAGAAATCAGCATCTGCGAACTGCTGCTCAAAGTTAAGAGGCGGCTGGGAACAAAAGGAATGGAAAGAGAAAACTGATAAGACACCGTTACCTTCACAGGCTTTCCCGGGCTGTTTCCACTTGACCATGCAGTCGTCACAGTCAGCGAATTCGGATTAAGCGCTGGAAAACCCATGCCCCTGACGTAGTTCTGAATGTCCGTGGACGTAGCATTGCAGGTACTTGCAAGCGGACAAGAGGTAGATCCTCGAACCATCGCAAAGCGCGTGGCATCACGCGCAGCCTCGTCGACGAAATTGTAGATATACAGTGCGAAGCAGAGCTGAAAGACACCAAAGATCAGTGTTGTGATTACGACAAAGGCCAAAGCAAACTCCACGAGAGAACTTCCCGTTTCGTTCCTGCGTGAGCGCGAAACATATCTTCTGATCAAAGCAGGATTTGAATCCGGATTGATGGTTATTGCCCTCATTGCTCAACTCTCATAACGGCGCTGCCGTGCAAGGTAAATGTCTGCGGCAATCCCGGAAGCCGGATGGCAGGAACAATGGGCGCCGTGGTGTTCACCTGCACCGACATGATCAAGTGAGCGGGGCTCGTGCATCCTGTGAAGTTTGTGCATGCAATCGCGGTGCTCGTCGTTCCATCCCAGCACGCGCAGCTGTTGCTGGCCGCGGCTGACAAACCGCTGACATTGATCCCGTCGTTAAGGGCTGCTTGTTGCATGCCCGCGATGTCGGCCGCTGTTACATGCGATTGCGCTCCGTATTCTGCGGCCGCGTGCGCTGCGCTCTGCACTTCGATATACGCATATGTCAGCAGGGCGAACTCTGCCAGGCCAACCACCAGTGAAAAAAAGATCGGTAAGATAAGGGCCAGTTCGACGAAGGATTGGCCCGATTCAGTAGCGTTGCCGGAATTCTGAAGCCTCATCCTCAGCGTTCTCTGCTGTCCGCATCTCGAATTAGGAACGATTGTTTTGTGCATAAGAATGTACCTCCGAATCGCTACTCCACCAAACCGATCGAGGCAAGAGGTGAAGCCGGGTTTATCGCTGCATAATCCTGGAAGGAAACGTTGCCGTTCATCGCAAGCGACTTCACAACAAGATCGGTATAGATGCTCATCCCTGCATTTCCGTTCATCGTTAAAGCCGCAGCAGGGAAGTACATGATTCCATGGAGAACCGAACCGGCATTGCCATTGAGGGTAAGGGAATTTACATTGCTGCTCGGCTGGAAAAACAATAAGCCGTTGTAAGTGCCTGTGGTAGGCGCCGTCAGGTTCAATGTCACATTCCCGTTGAAGGAAGTGCTTCCCAGAAAAATCAGGGTCACACCCGTACCGGTGATGGTAGCGTTTCCATTGAGGTTAAAGCCCCCATTCACGACATAAGTGCCGGCCGAAAGCGTGAGCTGGCTATTTCCGTTGATGGAAATCCCGTTGTAGCATCCCGGCGAAATCGTTGTGGTTGTATTCCCGTTCAGGTTTGGATCCGCAGAGCAGCCGCTGGGGCTCGGGGCCTGCAGGTACGCCAGGGGATCGCTCGTCGGAAGAACCCCTGTCACGGGGGTTGGACTGATGCTGATGTTCCCGTTCTTCGAGACACCGCCAACGACATTGATGTAATTTGCGCTGAGATTGATATTTCCGTTCACGCTGAGCGCATTGTTGCTGCTCGAATCAATGGTGAGTCCGCAAGTCGGCATAGAAAGGTTGGCATTTCCGTTTGCCGAAAAATCGATTCCGGAGTTACCCAGTGCGTAGATGCAACCACCGCCGGCGCTAGTGATACCGGCGACTGCTCTCGCCGTAACATTCATCGAGGTTAGCCCCCTGAATGCCCCAATGAAGAATGTTGGCTGCGGAAGAATCACCACCGCTTCTGCATAACCTACTCTGTTTCTGTAAGCTCCATACTGCGGAGGAGTGTTGAGACTCACCGCAGCCCCATTGACTCCATTCGTGACGCCATTCTGCGAGGCCGAGTGCCGTGCAGATGCAAGGGCCGTCCCATAGTTCGCGTCCTGGATTCCCGCAATCGCCGCGGCATCTGCCGCCGCTTGGGCCGTTCGCTTACCGTGGAAGAGAATACTCACGTCGATCGCCAACCCGGCGAAACCAATTAACACATCATCGAGAGCACAGTCAGGACTGCTGCCTGTCCACTCTCACTGAACACACCATCACTTATCGACTTCTCCTGCAGTTGAGTCATCGCAACCGGTCCATAAAGAGGTAAGCAAATGCAATTCCAAATGGTTGTAGAGGGACTGCATGTCTCAGCACCGCGTGCGCAATAGCGGCGCGAATAAGAGTAAGTTCAGGCATACCAATCCTTGCAACGATTCGATCCTTATATGAAGAGCCCGCTCGTTCGCATAGACCATCCGCGCCGGCGTGCACAGAAAGAGACAGATATTCCTTGCAGAATGTGCAGACTGTAGCATTGGGGTTACAACTGAAAAAAACTGCAACTTTGAATTCTTCCGCAACTCTTGCAGTTGTTTTTAAAGCCGTCATTCCGAGCGAAGCCGAGGAACCCCTGTATTTTGCCGATCGAGCCCCAACCGCCCCAACTGGAGATCCAACTTCTCACTTCAGAACAAACGACAAAAATAATCTCCGGCAGAGTGGCAGACCAGTTTCCCTGATCCAATAAAATAGAAATAGAAAGATAAAAGCCCGAGAGGTTTTCTCCGGGCCTTTTTATCTTAAACCTGCACTCAACCATCGATAAATGAACTTTTTACCTTCATTCAGGCCCGATTTTCCTGGGCTTTTCGCAGTTCAGCAGCGGACATACGCACGAAATCCAGATCTAAAGCCTCTACTTTGAGGTCTTTGCATCAAAAGATAGGGGAGGGGGGAGGTACCGGCAAGATGGTTCGCTAAGCCCTGCCTACCAGTGATGCATGCTCCCATCCTCCAACCGGGCCACCGGAAGATACGCTCGCTTGTAAGGAAACCTGGCGGCCAGCTTCTCATCAATATCCACCCCATGCCCCGGAGCCTCACCCGGCTGCATCATCCCATCCTTGTACGTATACGCATGCGGAAACACCTCGTCCGTCTGCGCATTGTGCGGCATGTGCTCCTGGATTCCGAAGTTCGGCACGCTCAAATCGAAGTGCAGAGCCGCACCCATGCACACCGGCGAAAGATCGGTAGCCCCATGGCACCCCGTCTTCACCCCATACAGGTCCGCAAAACTCGCAATCCGCCGGACATGCGTAATCCCGCCCGCGTGCACAATCGTCGCGCGAATGTAGTCAATCAGCTGTTCCGAGATCAGGTCCTTGCAGTCAAAGATCGAGTTGAACACCTCGCCCACCGCCAAAGGAGTCGTCGTATGCTGCCGTATCAATCGGAACGCCGCCTGGTTCTCCGCCGGAGTCGCATCCTCCAGCCAGAACATCTGAAACTCCTCCAGGCTCTTCCCCAGCCCCGCCGCCTCGATCGGAGTCATCCGGTGATGCCCGTCATGCAGCAGCGCAATGTCGAACCCGAACTTCGCCCTCACCGCCTCCATCATCTTCGGCGCAAACCGCAGATACTTCGCCGTCGACCACGCCTCCTCCCGCGGCACGCCCCCCTCCGCCGGCTCATAAGGCTTGTCCCCATGCGGAACCCCGTAAGCATCCGGAACCCCCGGCACCGCCGCCTGCACCCGAATCGCCCGGTACCCCATCTCCCGGTGCTTAGCCACCGACTCCAGCAAATCTTCAACCGAGTGCCCGTTCGCATGGCAATAAACCGTCACGCCCTCGCGACAACGCCCGCCGAGCAACTGATATAACGGCATCCCGGCACGCTTCGCCTTGATGTCCCAAAGCGCCACATCTACTGCCGCAATCGCGGCCATCGTCACCGGCCCCCGGCGCCAGTACGCTCCGCGATACAGGTACTGCCACATGTCCTCAATCCGGTCCGCATCCTTGCCTGTCAGCACCGGAACGACATGCTCGCGCAGATAAGCTTCCACCGCCAGCTCACGCCCATTCAGCGTCGCATCCCCCACCCCATACACCCCATCCGCAGTCGTAACCTTCAGAGTCACAAAATTTCGACCCGGCGAGGTCACAATCACCTTCACATCCACAATCTTCGAATCGCTCATCCAATCCTCGACAATCAATTGACAATCAAATTAAGAGACTTCCGGTAGTGCCGGCCTGCGAAGGGCACGGCTTCAGCCCTGAGAGGGAATCATCTTCGCTCCAGCGCAGTATGTGCAACCGAAGCAGGAACAATCTCAAAATAATCCAAAGGAGCCTTCTCCGTGCCATCCGGCCAGCCCGTCACCTTCAGCACATCGCCCTTATGCAGCGCCACGCCACGCACAACCTCGCGCGTTGAAGTATGCCCATTCAGCCGGTCATTCGGCAGATTCCAATCGGCCTTCCATTCCTCAATCACACGCCCTGCAACCTCCAGCGAGTACTTCGACTCCCCATGCATCTCATCAAAATACCTCACCGCCACGTCGTACCAGCCATCCGCTCCATCCCACGTCATCTCCGCCGAACACTTCTCCCTGTCACAAACCACGGCCTTCCCGCCGCCAGCCGACTCCCAGGGCGTCACATCCACCGGCACATATCCAGCCAGCCGCATTCCTTCCGCCTCAAAACGCCCCGGATAATTCCCCACGCGCCCCTTCGCATCCGCAATCCCCGACATCTTCCAGAACCACTGCGTAATCGAGTCGCGCCAGACCTCCGCATGCCCTGCCTGGAACTCAAACCGCCGCAGCGCCTCAAAATAACTCCTGTCCGGAACCAGCCCCGCAATCGTCTCCCACTCCGGCGCAAACCCGGCTGCCTCAGCCGAGCCCTCATAATGCGAGTCGTAGATATGCTGAATCACCGTCTTACCCGACTTCAACCTGTACGTGTATGGCACATGATGCATGAACAGCAGCAACGCATCCGGGCAGGCCTTCAGCGACTCATACTTCGCTGCCAGCTCCGGCGGATACTGCCCGATATACCCGGTGCCCGTCGCCGCCGTCCGGTCCATCCCCACACCCTCATGGTCGGCACGAATCCACTGGCCCCAACCATTCCGCTCCGCCGACTCCGGCCCCGGCCCAAAATGAACGCCGATAATATCCGTCAGCGTTCCCACCCCCAGCGACCCCGTATAGCTCTCATAAACGTGATACGACCGCAGCTCCAGATCATTGACCACCGTGCGCACTTTTTCGGAATTTCCAAACGTCTGCCGCGTCCACTCATCGACGATCGCCTCTGCACTCAACGTCGGGTTCCACGCCAATCTCCCAAACCCGTAAAGATTCGCCATCGAGAGCGGATTTCCCAGCCAGTAATCGTCCAGCCCGACGTTTGCAACGCCCACAAAACCGCCTGCATGCCCGAATGTCTTTCCCGTGACGATGTCCCGAACCGTGCCCGGCTCATTCGCAAGCGCGTGCGTGTCCGTACCCAGAGACTCTTTCCACATCGGAACCAGATAGACCAGATGTCGCTGCTGCCCCGTGTACTCCTGCGTAATCTGAAGTTCAATCGCCTCATTGGTCTTTTTCAGCCCGGAAAACAGGGGAGAGATCGGTTCTCGTATCTGAAAATCAATCGGCCCATGCTTGATCTGCACCACAACGTTGTCTTCAAACTTTCCATCCAGCGCATGAAAGTTATCGAACCCTGCTCTTGCTCGGTCCGCCTTCAGATCGTTCCAGTCAAGATGATTGTTGTAGACAAAGCCGCGATACAGCACCAGCCCGCCATGCGGCTTCAATGCCCGCGCCACAACGTTCGCCGCGTCCGCCGGAGACCGCCCGTACTTCATCGGTCCGGGCTTGCCCTCCGAATCTGCCTTGATCACCACACCACCGAAATCCGGAACAAACCGGTAGATCTCCTCCACCTTCGCCTTCCACCACTCTGTTACCTGCGGATCCAGCGGATCGAACGTGGACAACCCGCCGATCGCCTGCGGGCTGCTCATATCGATCGACATCGACACTCGAATGCCATACCGGCGAAACTCCTCCGCAATCCGCGCAACGCCCTTCAGGTTCTCCTCCTGCAGCAGCTTCGGATCGGCATTCACATTATTAATGGTCGCGCCATTGATTCCGACCGAAGCAAGCAGCCGCGCATATCCTCGCACCCGCGACAGATCTGCACGCACCGCATGCTCATCAAAGAAGATCGACCGCCCCCCATATCCACGCTCAATCGAGCCATCCGGATTGTCCCATTCATTCGTCCAGCGCACCGGGGCCGAAGGCGCCTCACTTACATCCAGCACCGCAAGGGATCGCTCCTGCGCAATCAACCGTAACAAGGCAAACGCGCCGTACAAAGCGCCCCGCGGGTCTCCACCCTCAACCACAATCGCATCGCCATCGTGCCGCAACCGAAACCCATCTGTCGCAATCGGCTTATCGCTCTTCAGGCGGGCACGCCAGGTCTCCACCTCGGCTTGTGTTCCCACGACAACAAATGCCTTCGATCCTCTCAACGCCTCTGGGCTGCGAACCTCGCGCACAACCCGCCCAAGCATTCCTTGAAGCCCGCGCGCGAGTTCCTCTTCAGCCGTCTTCTCCACTTCAGCATCGCCCAGCCGAAGAATCGTATCCGGAACCGCATCGGTAGCAAACACCCTGGTTCCATCGACCGGGGCGTACGTAAGCCACGCAGCCTGCGGATCCACAGGCCGCGCAACTGCTCCCACAACTGCTCCCGCAACTGCTACATAGACAGCTGCACCAGCATCGCGCACAGCAATACTCAAGACCGCAACCGAAAAGATAACGGTCCGCCGAAGCCAGTTCGCTCCGGCGGACCTGTTCTCAAACCCTGCCGACACGATTCACCTCACCGAGGCAGTTCTTTTGTTCCCGCCACGTTGAACTTTGCAGAAGCTCCATCGCCTTCGCCCGGTTGAGTCCCGCCGACGAACACAGTGTACTCACCTTCTGTAATGCTTCGCTTGCCGCTTGCATCCACAGTGCTCAGGCTCCGTGGGTCGATGACCACATGCACCGTCGCCGTCTTACCCGGCGCAACGCCCTCGCGAACAAACCCAACCAGCGCATGCCGGGGCGTACCCTCGCCTGGTGCCTTCAGATAGACCTCGGAGACTGCATCGCCCTTCATCTTGCCTGTATTTGCGACCACGGCATCCAGCGTCACCGGATCGCCCGCATTCACCTTCTCCGACGACAGCTTCACGCCGCTCCATTTGAAGTTCGTATAGCTCATCCCATATCCAAAGCCCCACAGCGGAGTTCCATCGAAATACCGGTAAGTCCGCTTCGCCATCGAGTAATCATCGAACGCCGGCAACTGGTCCGTGCCCGCATAAAACGTTATGGGCAGACGTCCTGCTGGATTATTTTCTCCTGCCAGGGTAGCGGCGATTGCCGTCCCGCCCTCTTCGCCCGGATACCACGCTTCCAGCACTGCGGCGGCATGTTCCTTCGCCCACTTCACGGCCAACGCGCTGCCGTTCATGAGCACCACAACCACCGGCTTGCCTGTCGCCGCGACAGCTTCCATCAACTCCTGCTGCACCTTTGGCAATTCAATGGAAGTCCTGTCGCCGCCGCTGAACCCAGCCACATGCACCGGCATCTCCTCGCCTTCAAGCTCCGGGGAGAGTCCCACAAACACCACAGCGACGTCAGCTTTCTTCGCCGCAGCGACAGCCTCCTCACGCAGCGCGTCTACAGGAGGCTTCCAATCGAGCGACACACCAGCGCCAAACAAGCGCGCATGATGGCTGTACTCAATCTTCACCGCATGCGGCTTCGTATCATCGAAGTGCACCGTGAATGGTTTCATTCCGCTGGGCCGCGATTCCCTGGCCTCGACGGGCTGATGCGTCGCAACCTTGTCGTCCACATACATCCGCACCATCTCGGCATCGCGGCACGGATAGCAGTGTGCCAGCCGGAAGCTGAAGTCGTAATCCCCAGTCTTCGGTGGCGTAAACGTTCCCGTCCACCGCACTCCAAACGCATTCGCCTTCAGCACCGCAGCCGGTGACGCCGCATTCCAGTCAAAATCTATCTGCTCATCCACGCGCGTCAGCTTCGGCTCCCCGGTGAAATCGATATTGTCGAAATACTCCGCCTTCAGCCCGGGCTTTGCATCGCCCGCAGCCGGGTGTAACACCGTCCGCGGTATCGGCAAGGCAAGTTCTTCCACATACGGCGAACCCTGCGCATACACAATGTTCGCCGCGCCAAACTGATTCTCCATTCCCTTCAGAGGAACGACCGGTCGTGAAGGTACGGCGTTGTAATTGCCCTCAATTGCAGCAAGCGCAGCCGCATTGGGTCCGATCACTGCGATCGTCTTTACGCTCTTCTTCAGCGGAAGCACGCCATCGTTCTTCAGTAGCACCATCGATTTTTCTGAAACATCAAGCGCTAGTTTCCGGTGCGCCTCCGAGTCGGTCTCTGAAAATGGAATCTGCGCATACTTCACGCTCGCAATGGGATCGAACAGCCCCAGCTCAAACCGCGCGCGGAACAGCCGCTCGACGCTCTCGTCGATCTCCTTCTCCGTAATCAGCCCTTCCTTTGCGGCCTGCACCAGCGCGGCATATTCCTTGCCGCAGCTCGTGTCCGTACCGGCCTTCACGGAAATCGCCGCCGCATGTGCCATATCCGGAGCGAACTTATGTCCCACCGCCACGTCCGTAATTGCCGCGCAATCGGAGGTCACGTACCCCGCAAATCCCCATGTCTTCCGCAGCGTGTCCTCCAGCAGATAGGTGTTCGCGCACGCCGGCTTGCCATCCACGGCGTTGTAGGCGCACATCACGCTGCCCGCCTTCGCCTCCATCACCGTCGCGCGAAACGCCGGCAGATACGTGTCTTCGAGATCATGCCGGCTCGGGTCGATGTTGGCCTCATGCCGGGTGCTCTCCGGCCCTGAGTGCACCGCGAAGTGCTTCGGCGTCGCGATCGTCTTGTAGTACTTCGGATCGTCCCCCTGCAGCCCCTTCACAAAGGCCACGCCCATCCGCGCCGTCAGGAACGGATCTTCGCCATACGTCTCCTGCCCGCGGCCCCATCGCGGATCGCGAAAGATATTGATGTTCGGCGACCAGATGTCCAGTCCGTAATAGATGCTGTGGTTATCGTTTCGCAGAGCCTCGGCATTCTTCGACCGCGCTTCAGTGGAGATCGTCGTCGCCACCGTATGCATGAGAGTCGTGTCCCATGTTGCCGCCAGCCCAACCGCTTGCGGAAACACAGTCGCATATCCCGACCGCGCAATTCCATGCAGTCCCTCGCTCCACCAGTCGTACTCCGGAACATTCAGACGCGAAATCCCAACGGAATGGTTTTGCATCTGGGAGACCTTTTCCTCCAGTGTCATCCGCCCCACCAGATCTTTAACCCTGGTATCCACGGGAAGGGAAGAATTCAGATAAGCGGGTTGCTGCGCCACCGAAAAGCCGGCCAAAACCGCGGTCGAACCAACCAGCAAACACAATCTCTTCAGGGCGATAAGCGAAGAACCGGGAAGACGTGCAAAGCGAGACATCGACATAGATGAAACCAGCTTTCTTGAGCAACTGCAGGTTTTTGAATTTCTGCCCACACAATTTATCGTGCTGATGGAATAAATGGCAATCGAACTCTTAATCAAAAATACCTGACGATCAACAGCCATAACTCTATCGATCAGGCAAAAGAATGAAATAAATCGTTTCAGCAAACAAAGAATTCCTTGCGATGGCATGACAGGAAGTAAGCCTCATAAGAGATTTCCTACCTGTAGCGAATTATTTTGAGTAAGAAAATAAATTCGATATGCTTAGGTTTCTGGCCCCTTACAAAATGGAAAACCCAACCGCAGATCGCGGCCCCGGGGATGAACCGGAGAATCCCCACTCGATCGATCAGGGGTGGGGGTGTCCTGAAATCCTTTTTAAAGCAGTTATGGATCGCAGTTCACCAAAAACAGCAGCAAAATCGTGTGTCAAGGGCAGAATCGGCATAAGCGATTCATTCAAAACAGGTTACCTGTGGCAGAATAATTCTGCTCATTCCACTAGAATAGAATGACAAGCAATGCAGAGAGCCCCGGAAGTTGTCTCCGCGGCTCTTGCTCTTAAGTCATTTGTTATCTGATCTTTAAGAGTTGAATGACACAGAATCAATGACTTAGCTTGAAATGCGTCGATCTAGGACCGATCTAAGCCGTTTATTATCTGGTATTTACACCGAAAGATAGGGGGGGGTCACTCCACTACCTGGTTACGCCGGGGCCGTTTGTTCGCCTGCAACACCCTCTTCCGCAGGCGCAGCGACTTTGGTGTCACCTCAACCAGCTCATCGTCCGCGATGAACTCGATCGCCTGCTCCAGCGTCTGCTGCTTGTAAGGAACCAGCCGCAGAGCCTCGTCGGCCGAGCTCGCGCGCATATTCGTCAGCTTCTTCTCACGCACCGCATTCACGTCCAGGTCGTTATCGCGTGAGTGTTCGCCGATAACCATGCCCTCGTAAACCTCGGTGCCATCACTGACGAACAATATGCCGCGATCCTGCAGCCCATTGAGCGCGTAGGTCGTCGTCGTCCCCGGACGATCCGCGATCAGCGCGCCTGTCGGCCGCTGTGGAATCTCACCCTGGTAAGCAACATAACCGTCCGCAATCGAGTTCATGATGATCGTTCCACGAGTCTCGGTCAGCATCTCGGAGCGCAGTCCGATCAACCCGCGCGATGGAATTTTGAACTCCATCCGTACCCGGCCTGAACCATGGTTCGTCATCTTTGCCATCTCTCCCCTGCGAGGACCGAGCCGCTCGATGACCGTGCCCACAAACGCCTCAGGCACGTCGACCGTCAGGTATTCGCTGGGTTCCATCAACTGCTCGTCGATGCGCCGCGTCACGATCTCCGGACGCGAAACCATCAGTTCAAAGCCCTCGCGCCGCATCATCTCGATCAGCACCGAGAGCTGCAGTTCGCCCCGCCCAAGAACCTTGAACGTCTCCGGAGAGCCGGTATCTTCAACCCGAATCGAGACGTTCGTCAGAAGCTCCTTCTCCAGGCGCTCCTTAAGATTGCGGCTCGTTACATACTGTCCTTCGCGGCCCGCAAACGGTCCGTTGTTCACTGAAAACTGGATCGCAATCGTAGGCTCGTCGATCTTGATCAGCGGAAGCGGAGCAGGATTCTCAATATTTGTAATCGACTCGCCGATCGTGATGCCGGAGACGCCTGCGATGGCAACAATGTCGCCCAGTGTCGTTTCAGTCACATCAATCCGCTTCAGGCCGTCGAAGCTGAACAGCTTTGTAATCTTTACCGGTCTGCAGCGAGCCATCAATCTTCGAAACCGTGACCTCTTGTCCGGTCTTCAGCGTGCCGTTGAAGACGCGTGCGATCGCAAGTCGGCCAAGATAGTCGGAGTAGTCGAGATTGGTAACAAGAATCTGCAGCGGTCCATCCGGATCGCCCTTTGCCGCAGGAATCGTCTTCGCGATCAGTTCGAACAGTGGCTGAAGATCGGTTCCCGGCGTCGCCAGGTCCATCGTCGCGGTTCCGGCCTTGCCGTTCGTATAGATGATGGGAAAATCGAGAACGCTCTCATCGGCATCGAGATCGATAAACAGGTCGTAGACCTCGTTCACAACCTCCTGCGGACGAGCGTCCGGCCGATCGATTTTATTGATCACCAGGATCGGAGTCAGCTTCGCCTCAAGCGCCTTCGAGAGCACGTACCGCGTCTGCGGCAGCGGCCCCTCGGAAGCATCGACCAGCAGCACAACGCCATCGACCATCTTCAGCGCGCGCTCCACCTCGCCGCCGAAGTCGGCGTGGCCGGGCGTATCGACAATGTTGATCTTGGAATCGTGGTAGTGAATGGCGGTGTTCTTGGCCAGAATCGTGATGCCGCGCTCTTTCTCAAGGTCGGTCGAGTCCATTACGCGGTCGGCGACGGCTTCGTTGGCCCGGAAAGTGCCGGACTGTCTGAGCATGGCATCGACAAGCGTGGTCTTGCCGTGGTCAACGTGGGCGATGATGGCGATATTGCGGATCGTCTGCTGGGTACTCACTGCGTTTGAATGTCCTGTCTTTGCGCCCCACATGGTGATAGGGGAGTGAATGATTTGGGCGTTACTTCTAGTCTAACTTAGTGTGAGTTAAATTGGCTTAAATCGGCTTTTCGAATCTTCGTGTCAGTTGTGTAGAGTTCTAGCAAGAAGGAGATTAGCGATGGGTAAACTTGCCGGGAAAGTCGCCGTTGTAACGGGCGCTTCGAAGGGCATTGGAGCTTCGATTGCCGAACATCTTGCGGCCGAAGGCGCATCGGTAGCGGTGAACTATAGCAGTAGCAAAGCCGGGGCCGATGCCGTCGTCCAGCGAATCAGGAATAAGGGAGGCGAGGCAGTTGCTGTCCAGGGCAATGTAGCCAAACCAGACGATATTTCGAAGCTCTTCAAGGAGACGGTGGCGACTTACAAACGAGTGGACATTCTGATCAACAACGCAGGAATTTACGAATTTCGTCCCTTGGAAGCGATCACACAAGAGCATTTTCATTCTCAATTTGATCTGAATGTGTTGGGGTTGTTGCTCACGACGCAGGAAGCGGTGAAACACTTTGGTCCGGAGGGAGGAGCCATCGTGAATATTGGTTCGATCGTTGGATCGATGCCTGCTCCAATGGCCTCGGTGTATAGCGCCAGCAAAGCAGCGGTCGATGCAATCACGATATCCCTCTCGAAAGAACTCGGACCAGGGAAGATCCGTGTGAACTCGGTGAATCCAGGGATGGTTGATACGGAGGGTTTTCGCAGCGCCGGGCTCGCGGAAAGCGACGAGCGTAAACATGTTGAGGCCAGAACTCCATTGGGCCGGATTGCGCAACCGGAAGACATTGGTAAGGCTGTAGTGTTTTTTGCTTCAGATGATTCTGGATGGATTACGGGTCAGATCGTCGTCGTGGCAGGTGGATTCCGGATGTGAGGAAAAGCTGTTATGCCAATCTTTCTTATGGGTTTCGCTGATGAGGTGGGTGGATAATAGGTTAAGGCGCGATTCTGCGCCGGAGTTGAAGATATGACAACAGCAGGGATAGCCGATTGTACTCACCCGCTGCGGGCCAGCGTAGCGGATTTCATCGCCGGTCTACGCGAACTGGAGCGGGATCTCATCACCAAAGACCGGATCGCGGCCTATATGGCTGCAACCACATTACGTCCTGAGTCGCTCCACGACTATGTCTGGTGGCGCGACAGCTTCTACACCCGCAATCTCATCTATCGTGATGAGCTCTTCGAGGTTATGACCATCTGCTGGTCGCCCGGACAGAAAACCGCGATCCACACGCATAACGGGCAACTCGGTTGGATGACCGTGGCACAGGGTGAAGTCTTTACCCACGAGTACCATCACACTCGCTGCAATGCGCCAGAGAATCAGAACGTCGTCAACATCGACTGCCTGGGCGGAGCCACCGAGATTCAGCTCGACAAACTTCGCACCATCAGCTGCGCCGAGGGTACCGGGATGGTCACCGTCGACAAGCTCCAGACGATCCATCAGATTGAAAATGCAGGGAACAAAGGTTGCATCAGCCTGCACGTCTACTCCAAGCCATTCGATTCCTGCATTGCCTTTGACCTGGAACATCAACGCTGCTATCGCCGCCAGTTGAGCTACTTCAGCAAGGAAGGTCATCGCATCGAGAAGTAGTGATCGCGATTTTGTGTTGGTGGAGCGGTGAGCAGCCGCTATACTCAAGGCTCCCCATGCAGACAGGCAAGTTCCTCCAGTTCGCGGACGCGTCTCTCAAAAATTATCTGCTGGACCATGCCTACGACGAGATGTTTGCCGCCCCAGGGCGCCTCCGTCCGCACTGTGAGCTTTTGCTCCAGCACTTCACCGCGCTGCCCCTGGAGGAATTACAGCGGCGCAAGCAGGTAGCTGATCTCAGTTTTCTGAACCAGGGCATCACCTTCACGGTTTACGGTCGCGAAGAGGGAACAGAAAAAATCTTTCCTTACGATCTTCTGCCACGGCTCATTACCGCCGCTGAGTGGGCCAAAGTTGAGCAGGGTCTGACGCAGCGAATTACTGCACTGAACCTCTTCCTCAAGGACATTTACAACGAGGGAAGAATCCTCCGCGACGGCGTCGTCCCTCGCGAGATCGTCTATAGCTGCAAGCAGTATCGGCGCCAGATGGTGGGCCTTCAGGTTCCGCGCAACGTCTACATTGCAATCTGCGGAACCGATCTGATTCGCCTCGAAAATGGTGAATTTGTCGTGCTCGAAGACAATCTCCGCGTTCCAAGCGGCGTGAGCTATATGCTCACAAACCGCCGCGTGATGAAGAGAATCTTCCCGCAACTCTTCCGCAACTACAACGTCCGTCCCATCGAGCAGTACACACAACTGCTGCTGGGGACACTGCGCTCGCTCGCTCCGGAAGGAAGGCCCGAACCGAATATTGTTCTCCTCTCGCCCGGAGTCTTCAACTCGGCTTACTACGAACATGCCTATCTCGCCCGCCAGATGGGTATTGAGCTCGTCGAGGGGCGCGATCTTGTCACTCACGACAACATCGTTTACATGCGTACCACGAGTGGTCTGCGTCGAGTGGACGTAATCTACCGCCGGGTTGACGACGACTTCATCGATCCTCTCGCCTTCCGCCCGGACTCGATACTCGGGGTTGCCGGTCTCTTCAACGCATACCGGGCCGGAAACGTAACTTTAGCGAACGCTTTCGGAACCGGAGTCGCGGACGATAAAGCTCTTTACGCTTACGTCCCCGACATCATTAAGTACTATCTCGGTGAGGATGCGGTGCTGAAGAACGTCGAGACTTATCTTTTGACTCGTCCGAAAGAACGACAGTACGTGCTTTCCAATCTGGACAAGCTGGTTGTTAAAGCTGTCGGTGAGAGCGGTGGTTATGGAATGCTCATTGGTCCTCAATCCACTGCGGAGCAGCGTGAACAGTTTGCCCGCAAGATTGAAGCCGATCCACGGAACTACATTGCCCAGCCTACGATCTCATTCTCACGCGCGCCATGTCTCATCGATGGCGCCTTCGAACCGCGTCACGTCGACCTGCGGCCTTATGTTCTCTATGGCGACAGGGTCACTGTCGTTCCGGGTGGCCTCACCCGTGTCGCGCTCGAACGAGGATCGCTGGTCGTCAACTCGTCGCAGGGTGGCGGAAGCAAAGATACCTGGGTACTGAGCCATTGAGAGGGGGATACTGATGCTGAGCCGGGTGGCCGATAGCTTGTACTGGATGAGCCGGTATCTGGAACGCGCGGAGCATACTGCCCGTCTGCTGGATGTGAACCTCAACCTGATGCTCGATGAGAGTTCAACAAGCGCTGAGCGCAGATGGCAGCGCGTTATGCATGCGTTGAGCTTCCCGGCATATGTGGAATGGCAAGGCGATCCGTACGAATTGACGCAAGCGATGGCTTTCGATATGAGCAACAAAGCTTCTATCGTCTCCTGTATCGCAGGAGCGCGCGAGAACTCGCGCCACGTTCGTGAGCAGATATCGACCGAGCAATGGCATCGCCTAAACTCGCTTTACTTATATGTCATTCGACCTGAAGTTCAACGGGAGATGCAGTCCGTGTCGCAATTGGAGCTCGCGCAACCGACCGAATTTCTCCAAACCGTGCTTGAGGCGATCCATCAATTTCAGGGCATAACCGATTCGACGATGAGCCACGGCGAAGGCTGGCAGTTCATCCAGGTCGGCCGTTATATCGAACGCGCTGCTGCGACAGCGATGCTGGTTGAGGCGTATCACGAAGACCTTTGGCGCCATCCCGAACGAATTCCCGAGGGCAATGAGTACCTTGAGTGGATGGGCCTCTTGCGTTCCGCTACGGCGTTTGAAGCCTATTGCAAGGTCTATACTGCGGATCTCACGCCAGACAGAATCCTCGAGTTTCTGCTGCTTGATGACAAATTCCCTCATTCCCTTCGATTTGCCATCGACGGTCTGCAGGACGCGCTGGAGGCCATTCATCTTGAAACAGGGAAGAATCGAGCGGAAGCGTTGCATCGTCTCGGCGCCAAGTTGCAGGCGTTGTTGAGCTACAGCAGTGTAGACGACATCCTGAATCAGAACGTGGTCTCGTTTCTCCATGAGATTCAATTGCAGTGCAGAGCAATCCACGAGATGATCTATTCGCATTACGTCGACTATTCCATACAAACGGCATTAGCTGGATAGGAGGAACTCAGTGTATTACTCGATTCGGCATCTTACGAAGTTCCTCTACAGCGACTCCGTGAGCGAGAGCGTGATGGAGACGCGGATGCATCCGCGCAGCGACAATAACCAACGCTGCCTTACCTTTCATTTATCCGTAAGCCCGCGCTGCCGTGTCTTCAGCTATCGAGATCATCTTGCGAATAACGTGCATCATTTCGATATTCCCGGAGCTCATGGCCAGCTTGTGATTGTCGCTGAGTCTCTGGTTGAGATTCAGCCTCTGGCGAAAATTCCGGCGTTTCTATCGCCGGATGCCTGGACTGAACTCGATGCGTTAGTTGAGCAGGGCGATTACTGGGAGATGCTGCTTCCCAGCCAGTTTGCTCAGTCGACCGACGCACTCGATCTGCTTGCGCTTGAGTTGGATGTGCGCAGACGAAATGACCCGCTGATGGTGGTGCACGAGTTGAACCAGCAGATGTATGAGCACTTCGATTACAAGCCAAAATCAACCAAGGTCGATTCGCCGATCGATCTTGCGTTGAGCACGCGCGCTGGAGTGTGCCAGGACTTCGCGCACATCATGATGGCGCTCGTGCGCACAAAGCTGCGAATTCCATGTCGCTATGTGAGCGGCTATCTCTTCCATGGCGCGGACGATCGCGATCGTTCCCTGCACTCGGCAACGCACGCCTGGGTGGAGGTACTGCTGCCGCATTTTGGCTGGGTCGGTTTCGACCCAACCAATCTGCTCGTCGCAGGCGATCGACATATTCGCACGGCAATCGGTCGCGACTATGCAGATGTTCCTCCGACACGAGGCATTTATCGAGGCACTGCAGGCAGTGAACTCACGGTTGCGGTACACGTTACTCCCAGCGAGGGCGCGCCGACGTTCGACCAGGAGCTTCCCGTACCGGAGGACTGGTCGATCCTGGTGGAGAAGGCTACTCGGCTTCCCGAACAACTTCCACCGCCGACGAGGATGCAGCAGATGGCGCAGCAGCAGCAGGTGAAGCCCCGAGCCCTCGACTTAGAGATTTAGTTTCTTGAAAATTCGCTCTGGAATGTTGCGCACGACGAACATGATTGGCTGCCATTGGAATGGGACATAGAGATTGTCCTGCCGCTTGTCGATCGCTTTGACGATGGATTGCGCGACAGTATCGACGTCAGCTTTTTTTACATTCATGTGGGCAGTCATGGCGGTGTTGACTGGTCCGGGTTTGATGGTCAGGACAGTCACGCCTTCGCGGTCTACGCGGTTGCGGAGGCCGGCGAGGAAGGCGCTGAGGCCCGCTTTTGACGAGCCATAAACGTAGTTTGATTTGCGTCCGCGGTCTCCTGCGACCGAGGAGAGGACGGCGATTGTACCGTGACGGCGGGGTACGCAGAAGTTTGCCAGCCACGTGAGCAGCGAGACGGGCGCCATGAAGTTGGTGTGGATGATATGAGCGGCAGCGTGGAAGTCCTGCTCTGACTGCTGCTGGTCGCCGAGGATGCCGTAGGCGAGATAAGCGATATCGAGACCTGCGAGCGAGTCTACCGCGTGTGCCAGCAACGCCGCATGATGCTCGGTGGCGTCGAGGTCGACGACGGCGGTGTCGATGTAACTGGCTCCGCGAGCGCGGAGATCAGCCGCGACCGCGGCGAGTTTTTCGGCATTGCGGGCAACGAGGAACATGCTTGCGCCTTGCGAGGCCCAGATGCGGCAGGTTGCTTCAGCGATTCCGGAGGTTGCTCCGAGGACTAGGATTTTGCGCGGTGCGCTTGTTGTCTGATTCATATTCCTGGTTGTTCTCCGGTGACGCGCTCCCAGAAGCTCGAGGTGAGCAGCGGGTCGCGGTAGCGGGCGAAGTCGAGCCACTGGGGGTAGAAGGTCTGGAACTGTGCGGCGGTCATGGCGGCATCTTTGGCGGGGTAGAGACGTCCGCCGAACTCGAGGGTCATATCGGCAAGGCGCTCGACAAGCGGAAAGCTCTTGCCGGGCTTGATGGGGAAGTCGAGCGCGAGTGTAATTCCCGGCTTCGGGAAGCTCATCATTCCGGGTGAGGGAACGTCGCCAAAAGCTTTGAGCACGGCGAGGAAGCTGGCGAGGCCGGATTTTGCGACCTCATGCAGGATGGCGATGGTTCCTTCGCGCGCATGCTCCCACGGAATGACGTACTGAAACTGGAGCAGGCCGCGCCTGCCGTACATGCGGTTCCAGTGGAGGATTTTGTCGAGCGGATAGAAGAAGGGTTCGTAGTCCTGCAGGGCGACGACTCGCTTTGAGAGCTGCTTGTGAAAGAAGAGTGTGTTGAAGGTACTCACCGAGAGGTGATTGAGGGCAAAGCCTGGCGCGTTGAAGGGGAAGATCATCTTAGGCTGTGGCGTGGGCTTCAACTCGTCCCTGCGCTGCGAGTGATCGCCCTGCATGAAGATGCCGCGGCAGAAGTTGCGTCCAGTGGCGGTGCAATCGACCCAACTTACGGTGTATTCGATGTTCCTGCTTTGTTCCGTGAGAGCGAGGAACTCATCGATGCCGTGGAACTGAATTCCTTCATAGTCGATCTTGCGCGAGACGATGGGTTTGAGGCGAAGGGTCGCCCAGGTGATGAGGCCGGTGAGGCCGAGGCCGCCGATGGTTGCGGAGTAGAAGTCTGCATTCACGTTTGGTGAGCAGATGATCCGCGTTCCGTCGGAGCGGACGAGTTCAAACTGAGTGACGTGGCAGCCGAAGGTTCCCGCGAGATGGTGGTTTTTGCCGTGGATATCGTTGGCGATGGCCCCGCCGAGAGTGACGTATTTTGTGCCGGGCGATACGGGGAGAAAGAAGCCGCGCGGGACAGCGAAGTCGAGAATCTGGGCCAGCGACATGCCGGCTTCGGCGGTGAGGAGACCTGTTTCGGGATCGAAGTCAATGATGCGATTCATCCCTGTGGTGACGAGGAGGTTGCCGTCTTTGAGAAGACCTACATCGCCATAGCTGCGTCCGAGACCTACGGGAAGGATGCCGTTGTGCAGACCATCGATGATGGCGGGAAAATCGCTTTGCCAGTGGAGGGGGACAATATTGGCGCGGTATTTCGGATAGCGGCCCCAGGACTCAAAGGATGCTTTCATGCCGTTCTGAGTCTGGTCGGAGGTCTCTGCCATGTCCTCTAGGATAACTTCTGCGGACTGGCCGGAATAGAAACCAGTTGGTGTCATCCGTCATGAGCTTCCTTTCATGCGGATTAAATGTGAAGGGCACGGCGTCTTGCCGTGCCCTTCGGGGTCTGCAGCCTTCAACTCAGCATTTGCTGCTTACTTTGTTCAGGCGGCCTTCTTCTCGGACTTCGCAGCGGCGTTGGCTGCCTTAGCCTGCTCGGCGAGAGCGGCAAAGCCTGCAGCGTCGTTGACGGCGATGTCGGCGAGGATCTTGCGATCGAGGTCGTTGCCCGCCTTCTTGAGGCCGCTGATGAAGGTGGAGTAGCTGAGGCCGTTGAGCTTTGCGGCCGCTCCGATGCGGACGATCCAGAGAGAGCGGAACTGGCGCTTTTTCTGTTTGCGTCCGGTGTAGGCGAACATGAGGGAGCGCTCGACGGCTTCCTGGGCTGCCTGATAGAGCTTGGATTTCGTGAGGAAATAGCCACTCGCGCGCTTGAGGATCTTTTTGCGGCGGTCGCTGCGTTTCGTACTCCGTTTTACACGGGGCATGGTGGTTCTCCTTTTGCGTACATCGTTTGAGCGGCTGGAGGTAAGGTGACCTCTTCACTCGCTTTGCTCATCCAGGTCTCGGTTGGCTTCGCTGCTGCGAATCCAAGGGGCTTTTACGCTTTTGCGGCCCTTTGCTCTTTTGAGCGGCTCGACCTGAAAACTTCGTGATCCGTCTATGCGCTAGGCGTAGGGGAGCATGCGTGCGACTTTGGCCGAATCCGCCTCGGAGACCAGGGTGATCGTGCGCAGATGGCGCTTGGTCTTGGTCTTCTTTGAGGTGAGGATGTGGCGCATCTTGGACTGGCCGCGCTTGAACTTGCCGGTGCCGGTCTTCTTGAAGCGCTTGGCCGCGCCGCTGTGTGTTTTCAGCTTTGGCATTGTATTTCCTAGTAGATTGCTTCTATGGACAACCTTCTAAGTATATCTGAGTTCTGGGCTAAAGGGTAGATCGTCCCCCCCCTCCCCCCTATCTTTTGCTGTAAATTGTTCATTCTATTATGCTTAGATCTACTCTATTATGTAAATTATTCCATCTAAATGGGTTAGTTACCTGACATTGAAAAGACGGCTGTTTGTCCTGGAAGCTGGTGGTGGATACGACAGCTGAGTTTCCCTTGGTTCTATTTTAGCGAATTGGTCATAACTCCTCTGCCATGTGGAAGTACCATATTTTGTTAGGGATAAGCGGTTCCGGGGCTTGACAGATTTTTGCGGAAGACGGTTCGCGATGGGTTGTAAAGGGTGGCCGCCGGGTTTCCCGGAGGAATAAGAAGGCCCCGGCAGGCTGATGGCCTTCCGGGGCTCTGTTTGAGGTTCCAGTTAAGGCGGAGTTTATTTGTAGACGACTCCACCGCCGCCGCTTGTGCTGCCACCGCTTCCGCTGGTGCCGCCACCGCCGGTGCTTCCTCCTCCACTGTGGGAACCGCCATTGCAACCGCCGCCGTTGTGATCTTTGTTGTGGTCACGGTCGTGGTCGTGATCACGATCATGGTCGCTGTCCTGATCGTGGTCGCTGTGGTGCCAGAAGGAAAACCAGCTGTGATCCCGGTCGCTTCCCCCACCGCTGTGCTCGCACGCATAGGCCGAGGTAGCGGATAAAGAAAGGGACAGCAGACCAGCTAGCATCAATCGATTCAGTTTCATTACTCACCTCGTGAATCTTGAGGGAGGATAACAAGGTAACTGTGTAGAGCCAGTCCCACAAAAGGGGTATTTATAAAAGGGCCCAGTGGCTCGTGGAGTGCTCCGTGGAATGAACTGAACGACACGAAGAAAGCCCCGGTCGACAGGTAGTCTTCCAAGGCTTTCGGATTCGTTTGAGGTTGCAGGCCTCGGTTGAGTGAAGGACGGCTTACTTGTAGACGACTCCACCGCCACCGCTTGTGCTTCCACCGCTTGAGCTGCCGCCGGAGCTGCCACCCGAGTTGTTGCCGCCGGTTCCGCAGTATCCGCCGCCGTTACCCTTGCCGCGGTCACAGTTATTGCCTCTACCCGAGTCCTGACCGTTTTGGTCACACTCGCGATGCGAATCAGCGACGAAGTGATGGCACCAGTCCAGGAAAGACCAATGGCTTTCCTGATGGCTGCTGCCGCCACTTGAGTGTTCGCAAGCGAGAGCCGAAGTAGTAAACAACGCGGATCCAAGAAGAGGGACGATGAACAGACGATTTAGTTTCATAGGTTTCCTCGTGAATCTTTGAGGAGCATAGCAAGGTAACGATGTAGAGCCAGTCCCCCGAAAGGGGTATTTGCGAGGGGCTAAGTGGCCTAAAGCGTGCTGTTTAGCGGCAAAGAGACCTGAGGACCGGGTTTTACGGCTGATCGCAGGCTTTATCGGAAGGCGGGTTCGGGGAATCTTTCTGCTGGAGTATCTCGACCTTGTGGCGAGAATGAGCCAGAGATGCGGCTTTTTTCAGGGATATTGAAGGCTCCGCGGAGTATCGTTCCGGGTACTTCGGCGGGGCTTCTGCCGGGCTCCGGAGCAGGTCTCCGCGTGGTATACTTAAGACATCGAAATCCCCGGGAGAATCTGCCTAAAGTGCTTGAATGACGCGGGTTTTCGCGAATCAAGGCAGAAAGATTCCGGAAGGTTTTTCCGTCCTACTAGGAGATCCATGGCAACGACCGCAGTCCCGACCGGAAGCGAACTTTTGGAGCTTGAAACCGCAGAGAAAGAGACTGCGAAAAAGGGTAGCAATGGCTACTCGGCCGAGAATATTACGGTTCTGGAAGGTTTGGCGGCGGTACGGAAGCGGCCTGCGATGTACATTGGCTCGACCAGCGAGATGGGGTTGCACCACCTCGTTTATGAGGTGGTGGACAACTCGGTGGACGAGGCGCTGGCGGGATATGCAACCCGGGTCGATGTAACGATCCACGTGGACAACTCAATCACGGTTGTCGACGACGGCCGCGGAATTCCTGTTGATGACAAAACAATTAATGGCAAGACGATGCCGGCGGTGCAGGTTGTGTTGACGATGCTGCATGCGGGGGGCAAGTTCGACTCATCGAACTACAAGGTTTCGGGCGGCCTGCACGGCGTGGGTGTGAGCTGCGTGAACGCGCTGAGCGAGGAGTTCGACGTCGAAGTGTGGCGCGACGGCAATGCGTGGACGCAGGAGTACTCGAAGGGCGATCCGCTGGGCAAGCTGAAGAAGGTGGGAACGACGAAGCGCCGCGGGACGAAGGTGCACTTTCTGCCGGACAAGAGCATTTTTACCGTCACTGAATTCAACTACGACACGCTGGCGCAACGGCTGCGTGAACTTGCCTTCCTGAACAAGGGACTTGAGATTCATCTGACGGACGAACGCACGACGGACACGAAGACGGGCGAGAGCAAGCACCAGGAGTTCAAGTACGTCGGCGGCATTTCGGAATTCATCAAGCATTTGAACAAGGGCAAGCAGGTGCTGCACGACAAGCCGATCTACATGGAGGCCGAGCGCGATGGCGTGGCAATGGAGATTGCGCTGCAGTACAACGACTCGTACTCGGAGACGATCTTTACCTTTGCCAACAACATCAACACGGTGGATGGCGGCTCGCACCTGCAGGGCTTCCGGGCATCTCTGACCCGCACGATCAACTGGGCCGGGCAGCAGATGGGGCTGTTCAAGGATGTGAAGGAGAACCTGAGCGGCGATGACGTTCGCGAGGGCCTGGTCGCCGTGGTGAGCGTGAAGCTGAGCCAGCCTCAGTTTGAAGGACAGACGAAGGGCAAGCTGAACTCGGATATCGCAGGTACGGTGCAGGCGTTTGTGAATGAGCGGCTGGGCGCGTTCCTCGAGCAGAATCCGTCGGTCGCGAAGAAGATTATCAACAAAGCGATCGATGCTGCGAGAGCGCGCGAGGCTGCGCGGAAGGCTCGCGATCTTACGCGGCGCAAGGGGGCGCTCGATGGCGGCGGACTGCCGGGCAAGCTGGCGGACTGCTCAGAGCGGCTGCCGGAGCGTTGCGAGCTCTACCTCGTCGAGGGTGAGAGCGCAGGCGGAACGGCGAAGCAGGGACGCGACCGGAAGTTCCAGGCGATCCTTCCACTGAAGGGCAAGATCCTCAACGTGGAGAAGGCCCGGTACGACAAGATGCTGGGGCACGAGGAAATCCGCGCCATGATTACGGCGCTTGGCTGCGGTATCGGCAAGGATGACTTCGATGCGACGAAGCTGCGTTACGGCAAGCTGATCCTGATGACGGATGCCGACGTGGACGGATCGCACATCCGGACGCTGCTGCTGACGTTCTTCTTCCGGCATATGACGGAGCTGATCAAGCGCGGCCATGTTTACATTGCGCAGCCTCCGCTGTACCGCATCAAGAAGGGCAAGTTCGAGCAGTACATCAAGGACGACCGCGAGTATGTGTCCGTGATGGTGAAGCGCGCGTCGGATGGCATGGTGATTCGTTATGGCGAGGGCGGAGCGAGGCTGGAAGGCGGATCCCTGACGAAGTTCATGGGCCAGTTGAAGGACTATCTCGAGTTCTTCGAGAAGGTGGAGAAGCGGCTGCGCAATGAAGAGGTGACGCGCGAGTTTGCGGAGTTGTTTGCTCACGAGGGCAAGGAGCCAGCGAAGCGTGCGGACTTTGAGACCCCGGCGAAGCTGGAGGCGATGCGGTCGAAGCTGGTGGCGATGACGAAGACGTACCAGTTCAAGCATGTCGGCGATGTAGAGCTGGATGAGGAGCACCGGACGTACTCGGTGAACTTCACGGATGCGCAGGGGGCGGTGCGGAGGATTGACTGGACGCTGGCGACTACTCCGGAGAGCCGGCAGATGCTGAGCAAGCATGCGCAGATTCACGAGCAGCTTGAAGGGCCGTTCCTGATTGAGTATGCGGCGAAGGGGTCGAAGGCTGATGCTACGGAAGAGGCCGAAGAGCTTGCGTCGGAGGAGGGTGTGGCGGCGAACGCTGCTGCTCCGGGCACGGCGCTTGAGGCTAAGCCGGGCAAGCGGCAGGCGCGTGGCGCCCAGGACCCGGTGGAGAAGAAGACGGCACGCGAGGTCTTCGAATATGTCATCGACCAGGGCCGAAAAGAGTACCAGGTACAGCGCTATAAGGGCCTGGGTGAAATGACGGCCGAGCAGCTTTGGGAGACGACGATGGATCCGGAGCGGCGGACGCTGTTGCAGGTGAAGCTCGAGGACATTGCGGCCTGCGAGGAGATTTTCACGACGCTGATGGGCGAGGATGTGGAGGCCCGCCGGAAGTTTATTGAAGAGAACGCTCTGGATGTGAAGAACCTGGACATCTGATTCGCTGAGATCGTTGAGACGAGAGAGGCTCCCAAAAAATGGGAGCCTCTCTCGTTTCAGCCGCCCGGTGCCGAGTCCGCATAAGGCGCAGCAAAGATCGGATCAGGAAAAAGCAGTTGTAAGCGGGGCTAAATGCAATAATGCGGGCATGAGCGATTCATCGTTTGGGCTTACGGCGTCTCGGCGGCGGTTTCTTGGGGTTTGTTCGGCTCTGGGGTTGGGGCAAACGCTTATGCCTGGAGTGCTTTGGGGCATGGCGGCTCAGGCGCCGGCGGCGAGCGGCGGAGATGGGAAGGCGGTGCCGACGCTTCCGAAGATTACTCCGGAGATGATGGATGCCGCTGCGGCGATTGCGGGGATATCGCTGACGGCCGAGCAGAAGACGATGATGCTCGAGGGGCTGGGGAAACAGCGGGATTCTGTGATGGCGATCCGGAGCATGAAGCTCGCGAATAGTGTGGCTCCGGCGTTTGTGTTTGATCCGGTTCTTCCGGGGATGGTGCTGGACACAGAGAAGAAGCCAATGCGGATGAGCGCGGCTCCGGATGTGTCACGTCTGGCTTCGGCGGGTGTGTCGGATGCATTGGCTTTTGCTTCGGTGCGTGAACTCGCGGAGTTGGTGAAGACGCGCAAAGTGACTTCGGTTGCGCTGACGCAGATGTATCTGTCGCGGCTGAAGCAGTACGATCCGAAGCTTCACTTTGTGATAACGCTGACGGAGGATCGCGCGCTGAAGCAGGCTGCGGCCGCGGATGCGGAGATTGCGGCGGGTAAGTATCGAGGGCCGCTGCATGGGATTCCGTGGGGCGCGAAGGATCTGCTGGCGGTGAAGGGTTACAGGACGACCTGGGGAGCGGCGGGATTCGAGGAGCAGCAGTTCGACTACGACGCGACTGTAGTGCAGCGGCTGGATGCCGCGGGCGCAGTGCTTGTGGCGAAGCTGACGATGGGTGCGCTGGCGCAGGGAGATTTGTGGTTTGGGGCGCGGACACGGAATCCGTGGAATGTGAAGCAGGGGTCGAGCGGGTCGTCGGCTGGAAGCGGAAGTGCTGTGAGTGCGGGGTGTGTTGGGTTTGCGATTGGCACAGAGACGCTGGGGTCGATTTCGTCTCCGAGCACGCGTTGCGGCGTGACGGGGCTGCGGCCGACGTTTGGGTTTGTGCCGCGGACGGGAGCGATGGCGCTGAGCTGGACGATGGATAAGATCGGGCCGATCTGCAGGTCCGTGGAGGATTGTGCACTGGTGATGAGCGCTATCCATGGGCCGGATGGGCGCGACCGCACGGTGAAGGATGCGGCATTCAACTGGGATGCCGCGTTCGACTGGAAGAAGTTGCGGGTGGGCTATCTGAAGAGCGAGTTTGAGGAGCAGAAGCTTGAAGCGGATGCGACCGCGGAACAGAAACGAGGGCATGAGCGGCAGGTCTACGACCTGAAGTATGGAGTGGCCGCGCTGGATGCTGTGAAGAAGATGGGGGTGAATCTGGTTCCGGTGGAGATGCCGAAGGGATATCACTTTGGGGATATCACTCCGGTGCTGGAGGCGGAGGCTGCGGCTGCGTTCGACGAGTTGACGACGAGCGGAAGGGACAAGCTGCTTACAGGGCAGATGCCTTTTGACTGGCCGAATCAGTTTCGTATTGCGAGGTTGTATTCGGCAGTGGATTATGTTCAGGCACAACGGGCGCGGACGCTGGCGATGGAGGCGATGGCCAAGGTCTTTAGCGATGTGGATGTGATTGTGACGCCTTCCGGGGGCGTGCAGTTGACGGCAACGAACCTTACAGGGCATCCGGCGGTGATTGTGCCGAATGGCTTTCGGGGAGACGATGCTCCGAAGCCGGAACATGATGGTGATGGCGATCGGCAGAATGCGGGTGGCCCGGGAACTCCGGTGTCGCTGACCTTTCTGGGGGCGTTGTATTCCGATGCCCGGCTGGCAGCGTTTGCGCGAGCGTACCAGGAGACCACGGGATTCCATCGGGCGCATCCGAAGCTGGATTAGTCAGCCCATGTGGCGAATGGTCATCTGAGGGATGCGGACGTTGGGTGGTTGAAGACACGCGAAGACGATAGCTTCGGCGACCTCTTCGGGCTGCATCATGTGCGAATTGCGAACCCATTCTTCGGTGCGGCCGCGGCCGACGGCGAATTCGGTTTTGGTGCCGCCGGGGCAAATGACTCCAACTTTGATGTTGTGTTTGCGGAGTTCGGCGTCGAGGGACTGGGCGAAGCCTACCTGCGCGAACTTTGCGGCGCAGTAGACGGACTCGCCTGCGGCGCCCTGCAGACCGGCGATGGAGGAGATGAAGAGGATGGCCCCGCTGCGCTGCTGGATCATGAGCGGCGCGGTATGACGCGAGAAGAGGAAACCAGACTTCATGTTGGTGTCCATGAGGTCGTCGTAGTCTTCGACGGAGGTGTCGATGAGGTTTTTATAGTTACCCGCTCCTGCGTTGTTGATGAGGATGTCGATGCCGCCGAATTCGGCGACGGCGAGGGCGATGGTTTGACGGGCGGTGACGTCATCGGTTGCATCGCCTGCGTGGAGCGCCGACCGGACGCCCAGGCTCTCGATTTCGTCGACGAGTGCCTGGAGGCGCTCTTCGCGCCGGGCGGTAACGATGAGGTTGGCTCCCTGTCGTGCAAGCGCGAGAGCAGTGGCGCGGCCGATGCCGGAACTTGCTCCGGTAACGATGGCAGTCTTGTTGGCGAGCGAGGCCGATGATGAGGTCACTGGTTCTACTCCATTCAGGTGGATGGTAGCATCGGCTTGGATGATGGATGCCCTGGTAGAAGCTCGCGGCCTGGTGAAAGAGTATGGTGCGGGCGCGCGTGTTGTGGATGATGTCTCGTTTTCGATTGGCCGTGGTGAGACGCTGGGGCTGGTGGGAGAGTCGGGTTCGGGGAAGAGCACGGTTGCGCGAATGCTTTTGCGCCTGGTTGAGCCTACGGCAGGTGAGGTGACGTATGGAGGCCGTGACCTGTTTGCATTGAGCGACCGGGAGATGCGTTTATTGCGGCGGAGAATGCAGGTTGTGTTTCAGGACCCGTTCGCCGCGCTGAACCCGCGAATGAGGGTGAGGGAGATTCTGGCGGAGCCGTTTGCGATCCATGGAGAGAGGTGTCCGGCAGAACGGTTGGGGGAGATGTTGCGTGAGGTTGGGCTGGATGGATCGGCGCTGGAGCGATATCCGCATGAATTCAGCGGCGGGCAGCGTCAGAGGATCAATATTGCGCGGGCGCTGGCCCTACGGCCAGAGTTTGTGGTGCTGGATGAACCCGTGAGCGCGCTGGATGTGAGTGTCGGGGCCCAGGTTGTGAATCTGCTGCGCGATCTGCAGCAGCGGTATGGCTTGACGTATCTGTTTATCTCGCACTCGATGCCCCTGGTGCGATACCTGTGCGGCCGTGTGGCGGTGATGCGTAAAGGGCGCCTGGTGGAGTTGGGTGAATGTGAGCGGGTGTGTACGGAGCCGAGTGAGGCTTATACGCGCGAGTTGATCCGCGCGACCCCGGAGATGCCGGTCTCGTAAACAAGTTGGAAGCTGTCGATACAATAGAAGATGGATGATTCCGGGATTTAGCTCGCATTGGCATTATGTCTGGCTGGTTGCCGCTTCGTTTATTGCTGGAGTGATGAATGCCATGGCGGGCGGCGGATCGTTTCTTTCGTTTCCGGCGATGATGGCCATGGGGGTGCTTCCAGTACAGGCGAATGCGACAAATACAGTCGCGTTGTGGCCCGGTCAGCTTACGTCGCTCGCCGCGTTGAGGGACGATATCCATACCAAGCTGCTGCCGGCAGTGATTACGGCTTCGGTGCTTGGAGGACTGACGGGGGCGGTTACGCTGCTACGGATGAAGCAGGTAACATTTCTTCACCAGATTCCGTGGCTGTTGCTGATGGGGGCGGTGATCTTTGGAGTGAGCGGAAAGGTTTCGCGCTGGCTTAGGCGGCGCTCCGCTACGCCCCACATAGTGCATACGCCGAAGATGTTTCCCTTGCTGTGTTGCTTGTTACCGATCGGGTTTTATATCGGGTACTTCGGAGCGGGCGGAGGCTTTCTGGTGATGACGGTGCTTGCGCTGTTTGGTGTTGAGGAGATGCATACGCTGAACGCGTTGAAGGTCGTCATGGCTTGCCTTTCGAATCTGGTCGCAATCGCCACATTTATTGTGAGTGGGGCCGTTCTGTGGAGGTACTGCATCGTCTCGATGGTTTTTGCCGGCGTTGGCGGGTATGTAGGTGCACAGTATGCCCGGCGCATGAATGGCGAGGTGCTGCGGGCGGTCGTAGTGACAACAGGCTGTGTGATGGCGGCGTATTTTTTCTGGAGGAATGGATGATTCCGTTCAGCGGGCATTGGGTGGAAGATATTGGATTTGTAGCAGCGTTCTGCACGACGGCTGCTTTTGTTCCACAGTTGATCCGTGTGATTAAACTGCGGTCGGCGAGGGAGATTTCGCTGGGAACGTTTCTGCTGTTCTCGACTGGAGTGGCATTGTGGCTGTTGTATGGGCTGTACACAGGTTCGCGGCCTGTAATTGTGTCAAATGTCGTGACGCTGGTGCTGTCGCTGAGCATTCTTTATCTGAAGCTGCGGTATGACCGCGAGGGCTTGAGAGGAGAGATGAAGCCATGAGCCATGAAGGGATTCGGTTCGTAAGCGCGGAGCAGGCGCAGCGGGAGGCCGTCCATGATGAAAAGCCGCCGGCTGATGCCGTGACTCCGAAGAAGGTGCGGGTGATGAAGACGGAAGGCACCGGCGTGGCAATCGAGTGGAAGGATGGGCATCAGAGTGAATGGAATTTTGCCTGGCTGCGAAATGCGTGTCCGTGCGCGACGTGCCACGAAGAGCGCGAGCAGAACGGGCGCAAGCCGGGTGAGCCGAAGCCGAAACCGAGCAATCCCCTGGTGATGTATGAGGCGCCGGTGAGGCCGGCAGAGGTAACTCCAGTGGGCAAGTATGCGATGAAGTTCAAGTGGACGGACGGCCACGAGAGCGGCATCTACTCGTGGGAGTATCTGCGGCGTGTGTGCCAGTGTGAGGCCTGCAGGGCGCGGAGCTAAACCACCGAATCGAGGAGGCGAAGTGCGTCTTCGACGTTGTCAGCAACAAGAAGGATTTCGCGGTTCTTCAGCTTGAGCAGACCTTCTGCGACACAGTGATCGAGAAAGACAAGCAGCTTGTCGTAGAAGCCGTTAACGTTGAGTAACAGGATCGGCTTAGCATGAAGCTTGAGAGTCTGCCATGCGAGGACTTCGAAGAGTTCTTCAAAGGTTCCAAAGCCTCCGGGAAGCGCGATAAAAGCATCGGCCTTTTCGCTCATGAGGGCCTTGCGGGAGTGCATGGTGTCAGTGATGTGGAGCTCGGTGATGCCCTGGTGAGCGATTTCCAGTTCAACCAGGACCTCAGGGATGACTCCGATGACGCGGCCGTTAGCAGCGAGCGCCGCTTGAGCGGTGGCCTGCATGAGCCCCACGTTGGCTCCTCCATAGACGAGACCGATATTTCGTTCGGCGAGAGCGCGTCCGAGGAGTGCAGCAGTTTCGCAGTAAAGGGGGTTTGCTCCGTTCGCAGAAGCGCAGAAGATAGCTATATTGCGAATCACACTCATGAGGATAACAGCAGGTCAATGAGCCTGATGACGAGCAGATTAGGAAGGGGCCGGATGCAGCGTTTTTGAACTGCACCCGGTGCCCTTGTTTCTCAGCAGTTATTTGATATGGAGAATTGCTCCATTGAGGGAGTCGGAGACTTCAGCGATCAGCGTGCCGGCTGCATGAGTTGGAGTCGCGCTGTTAGCCGTTACGCGAGTCCCGACGGGAAGAGTCACTGTGACAGGTTTGCCCGCTTCAAGCTTGACCACATCTTCGCCAGCTTTGATCTCCATAGGCGAGCCTGAGTCGTTGACCAGGGTCAGCTTGACGTTCTTCGACTTTCCGAACATCGCTTTGACAGGAACATGAACGCTGGTTGCTGCATAAACTGCGGGCGAGAGCGCCAGGGAAGCGGTGATAGCGGCGATTGCGAAGAGATTACGACGATTCATGATTCACTCCCATTGTTGACAGGTTGTAGTGAGAGCGCTTGGCGATGCTCGAGTTCATCTTCGAGCGATCTCATCGTTACATGACTACGCAATTGGACTTGCGTTGGTTCCGTTCGACGCATGCGATGTGACGAGACGTGTGGAAATCGTGATAAGCGGAAGAATCTTTGGTGGAGCGATAAAATTAAGAAAATGGAGCGTTATAGATTTTGAGTCGCCTTTTAGAAAATATGAATCCCCCGCAGCAGGAGGGTATAAGGACTGTTGATGGTCCCGTCCTTTTGCTTGCAGGTGCAGGGAGCGGTAAAACACGCGTGGTTACGCACCGTATTGCCTATCTGATTGAAGAGCGCGGTGTGCCTGCAGATTCGATCCTGGCAGTGACGTTTACGAACAAAGCTGCCAAGGAGATGTCAGAGCGTGTCGAGAAAATTATTGGCCACTCGCTGTTGGCTAAGCCACTGTTGTCGACCTTTCATAGCTTTTGCGTGCGCGTGCTGCGGCGCGATATCGAAGCGCTGCGCGTCAATGGCATCGGACGGACGAAGACCTTTGCAATTTACGACGAGACGGATCAGGAAGCAGTTGTGAAAGCTGCACTGAAGCGGCTGGGTGTGGATGATAAGAGCCTGAAGGCGCGCGTGGCGCTGGGAAGAATCAGTTGGGCGAAAAACCACATGATCGATCCGCAGGAGTATTTTCTTGCGTCGGCTAATCCGATGGAAGAGAAGATCGCACACGTCTTCGAGATCTATCGCAAGGAATTATTAAAAGCGAATGCGCTGGACTTCGATGATCTACTCCTGGAGACGGTGCGGCTGCTCAAGTCCGTGCCGGAGGTGAGAGACCGATACAACCGGCGATATCGGTACGTGATGATTGACGAGTATCAGGACACGAATCGTCCCCAGTACGAGTTGATGAAGATGCTTGCCGGGCCCGAAGCGAACATCTGCGTCGTTGGCGATGAGGACCAGTCGATCTATAGCTGGCGCGGTGCGGACATCAGGAACATTCTGGAGTTCGAGAAGGACTTTCCGGACGTGAAGACGATCCGGCTCGAACAGAACTATCGCTCGACACAGGTCATTCTTGAGGGTGCGAGCGCGGTCGTGGCGCAGAATACGCAGCGAAAAGGAAAGAATCTCTGGACTTCGCGCGAGGGCGGGTCGCTGATCGGGTACTATGAGGCTCCTGATGGCGAGAACGAAGCGCTGTTTATTGCGGATCGGATACAGCAATATCTACGCGAGGCGGGGCAGTCGAATGAGACGCCGCGATGTGCGGTGCTTTATCGAACGAATTCGCAATCGCGGCTGGTCGAAGAGGCGCTGCGGAGGTATGGGATCCAGTACCACATGGTGGGCGGATTCAGCTTTTATGATCGCGCTGAGATTAAGGACCTGCTGAGTTACATGAAGCTGGTGCAGAATCCGCACGACTCGATTGCGCTGCAGCGGGTGATTAATTCTCCAGTGCGTGGGATCGGGAAGACGACGCTTGAGACGCTGGAGCGGATAGCGCTGAGTACGGGCATGAGCACCTGGGATGCGGTTGGCCAGGCGATTGAGGAACGGCTGCTCCCGCAGAGAGCGCTGACTGCTCTGAGCGGATTCCGGCGGTTGATTGAAGATGCTCGCGCGATGCTTGGCCCGGGATTTGCGGAGAAACTTGCGGAAGACGTTCGCGAAGGCAATGACGGGGATGCGGATACATCGTTCGAAGTGAGCGAGCTTGCTTCAGATGCTGATGTTGCGGCTTCTGAGACGAGAAGCGAGGGTCCTTTTGATACAACGTTTAACTTCGGGTTCGATTTTGGCCCGACGGAAGAGATTTCTACGATTGCCCCGGAGAATTCACGGGATTCGGATGAGGCCCACGGAATCGATGCGGCCCACTTTAATCCATTTGCTCCGGTGGTGTTGAAGGAAGGGCGTAATAGGGGCGGAAAAAAAGCAGATCCTTCGACAACGGTTGCCGCGGCGACGGGCGCTCAGGACGACCCATCTTTGCCTGGGGAGCGTCCTGCGTTTCGTACCCCAGATGGAGCGGCGACTCTTCCCGAGTTGATCAAGTTTTTGAACGATCGCAGCGGGTACATTCGCGCACTGGAAGATGAGGGAACTCCGGAGAGCTTCTCGCGGATCGAGAACCTGAAGGAACTTGCGAATGCGGCACAGGACGCTGAGGAGCGTGGCGAGACTCTGGCGGAGTTTCTCGATCACGCTGCCCTGGTGAGCGATGCGGACAGCTACTCGGCTGAGGCGCGAGTGACGTTGATGACGCTGCACGCGGCCAAGGGGCTGGAGTTTCCACTGGTGTTTCTTGCGGGGATGGAGGAGGGGCTGTTTCCAAGTTCGCGGACGATGATGGATCCTGCGGGACTCGAGGAAGAGCGGCGTCTCTGCTACGTAGGGATGACACGCGCGATGGATACGCTGGTGATGACGCGGGCGCGGTATCGTCGGCGTTATGGCAGCGATATGCCGGATGCGACCGTGCCATCGCGGTTTCTGGAGGAGGTTCCGAGCCGGTTGATGGAAGATCTGGGGAGTCCGGCGGCGCGGCCTCAGTTTTCCAGTGACTATAGCGGGTTGTATGCGACGCCTTATCCGAAGGCGAATCGGTTTGGCCGCAGAGACGACGATGCAGGCGAGCGGCATTGGAGCTATGAGGACGAGGACCAGAGTGCGTCGCGTAACCCTTCGCAGAGTGCGCGGCAGCGGCCTGGAGGAACTTCGCGCGGGTCGGGCTCGATGGACAATATTGCCAGTTTCTTTGCGGCTCGCGGACAGAAGGTCTCCCGGCCAAAGTTGGAGGTTGAGGACCCGACAGGCAAGACCGGACTGAAGCAGGGGACGCGGGTTCGACATCCGAAATATGGAGAAGGGACAGTGTTTCGTCGCGAAGGCGATGGGGATGATGCGAAGATTACAGTACAATTTCAACAGCATGGCGTGAAGAAGCTAGTGGAGAAGTTTGCCCAGCTGGAGCGTCTCTAGTTTTCAATCCCACTGCGTAAGAACGTGCTGGGGCCCCGAAAGGTTCGGGAATCACATTTTTGGAAAGAAGTTTCATGGCAAATACAAAGAGCATTACAGATAAGGCAGAGCGCAAGAAGGTGAAGCGCACGGCTCGCAAGAAGGCAGCTCCGAAGGCTAAGCGGACGACTCCGCGCGGCTCGCAGAAGCAAAAGATCAAGAAGCTGGTCCGCGGCCAGTCGAAGCGTTAGGCTGAGATCATCAAGGCTTCCTGAGTGTGTTGATGTATCGCGCTCAGGAAGCAAGCTCCTCTGAAGGCGATTTAGTCTTAGTATTTTGTGAAATTGGAAAGTCCCGGTAAATATCAGGGAGGTTCCGGCTAAATATTTTGTTTGAGGAGCGAAGGGCTCTGGCCACGCAAATCTTTAAAACCAAATCGATCGACAAGCTGATCTCGGAGTCGGAGCGGCCGGAACATGCGTTGAAGAAGTCGCTTGGTCCGGTGAGTCTGACTGCCCTGGGAATTGGCGCAGTTATCGGTTCGGGTATCTTCACGGTCATCGGCACAGCGATTGGCGGAAATCCTGCCATGCAGGCGAGTTTTGCCGATTCGCCGGTGATCGATCTCATCCTGCATCATGGTGCTGTTGCCGGCCGGCCGGGCGCCGGGCCCGCGCTGGCGGTGTCCCTGGTGCTGGTGGCGATCGTGTGCGCGCTTACGGGACTCTGCTACGCGGAACTGGCGAGCATGATTCCGATTGCGGGATCGGCATACACATACACCTATGCAACGCTCGGCGAGTTGGTGGCGTGGATCATTGGCTGGGATCTGATCCTGGAGTATGCCTTCAGCAATATGAGCGTGAGCGTGGGTTTCGCGGCCCACGTGGTTGATCTGCTGGATTGGCTTGGCCTGAGGCTGTCGCCGAAGTGGCTCTCGCCCGCTTACCTTCCACTTGGCCTGCAGGATTTACAGGGACATGATATTTATCCGCCGGGATTTCATGCCGGATTCAATATTCCGGCGTTTCTGATCGTGATGTTGCTGACTATCGTTCTGGTGCGCGGAATTCGCGAGTCGGCCGAGACGAACAACATCATGGTGCTGGTGAAGATTGCGGCGATCCTGATCTTCGTTTTCTTTGGCATCAGCTTTATTCATCCGAGCAACTACGTTCCCTTCTCGCCGAATGGCTGGAGCGGCATCCTGGCGGGCGGTTCGATCATCTTTTTCACGTACATCGGTTTCGATTCGGTCTCAACGGCGAGCGAGGAGTGCCGGTGCCCGCAAAAGGATGTTCCGATTGGGATCCTGGCCACGCTGGTGGTTTGTTCGATCCTCTACATCGGGGTTGCGCTGGTGCTTTGCGGCATGGTGCCTTGGCAGACCGTGGCGGGCGACGGGGCTCCGGTGGTGAATGCTCTAAAGCGGGTCTCGCTCACGCCGGGTGCCCATAAGCTGCATTGGGTGCGGCTGGCGGTGCTGCTGGGCGCGATTGTAGGGATGATCTCGTCGATCCTGGTGTTTCAGCTTGGACAGGCGAGAGTGTGGTTTGCGATGTCTCGCGACCGGTTGTTACCGAGCAAGTTCAGCAAGGTGCATCCGCGGTTCCGGACTCCAGCGTTTGCAACATGGGTTGCCGGAGTTCTGGTGGCGATTCCAGCAGGGTTGTTCGATGTCGGTACCTTTGCGGAGATGTCGAATATCGGGACGCTGTTTGCGTTTGTGCTGGTGTCGATTGGGGTGCTGGTGCTTCGTGCGCGACAGCCGGAAAGGCATCGAGGGTTCAGGGTTCCCTTTGGGCCAGTGATTCCGGTCCTGAGCGTGTTTTTCTGCATACTCCTGATGGCGGGGCTGCCGACCAAGACCTGGGTGCGGTTCTTTGTGTGGCTGGTCATTGGGCTGTTTGTGTATGTCTTCTATAGCCGCAAGCGGAGTGAGTTCTATACGCCTCAGGAAATCGGAGTACCTCCCTCTCCTCTATCTCGTGGCTAAGTATCCAGGATTCTGTGATATAGCAAGCTTATCCAAGTCTGGCGTCAAAGCCCTTTTTGAGTGAGATTTTCACGCACCTGAACGCCTCGCGCTCGCGCAGTGTCAGTGCCGGGGCGGTCGACGGGCTAAGATAGAGAGATGGCCAAAAGGCTGTTGAAAGACGAAGGGATGGATACCGCGACATGGCTGCGGGGGCTGCCTAAGGCGGAGTTGCATCTTCATCTGGAGGGGACGATCAAGCCGGAGACGCTCGTGGAGTTGAGCCGCCGGCACGATGCAGAGCCGTTGACCCTGGAGACGGCGAAGGCGCTTTACCAGTATGAGAACTTTCTCGGCTTTCTGATGTCGTTTAAGGCGGTGACGGAGCGATTGAAGGGGCCGGATGACTACGAGCTGATTACGTACAACATGGTTCGCGATCTGGCGGCGCAGGGGGTTGTGCACGCTGAGGTTTATGTCTCGTTCGGGATTATCTATTACTGGAAGAAGGAAGAAGTTGAGCCTTATGTCGATGCGATCGAGCGTGGGCGGTCGCGGGGGGAGAGGGATTTCGGGACGACAGTTTTATGGATTATCGATGCGGTGCGGCACTTTGGCGTGGACGAGGCGGCACGGGTGTTCCGCAAGGCTGCTGAGTTGAAGCCGAGGTATCCGAGCATTGTGGGGATTGGGATTGGCGGCGACGAGGGTCGGGGTCCGGCGGACTGGTTTCGCGAGTTGTATCGAGAGGCGAAGGCCGCGGGACTGCGGTTGACGGCGCATGCGGGCGAGTCCTGCGGGCCGGAGAGTGTGTGGTCGGCGATCAACATTGGGGCCGAAAGGATCGGTCATGCCCTGGCCGCGCAGCAGGATGCTGAGCTGATTGAGATTCTTGCGCAGAAGCAGATTCCGGTTGAGCTGAATGTAACGAGCAATGTTAGGACAGGTTGTTGTCCGGGATATGACGATCACCCGGTGAAGCAGTATTTTGACGCGGGGTTGATGGTGACGATCAATTCGGACGATCCACCGATGTTTGGGAGCGATCTGCTGGGCGAGTATGTTCTGGCCCAGGAGAAGTACGGGTTCACTTTAGAGCAGATGCGCGAACTGGCGGCGAATGCGGTGGAGGCGAGTTTTCTCGAGCCATCGCAGAAGCTGGAACTTTTGCGCCGGGTGGAACACTACCTATAGAGCGGCTGAGGTTTCCTACCGGCCGGGCGGGGCGGGGACCATGACAGCGTCTGGATCAACCCTGGGGATGCCGAAATGGCCGCTGAGGTGGAGGAGATCGAGCGGACGCAGCAAGCAGGAGATCTGGATGACGTTCATGTCGCGCGACGAACGGACGAGGACGGTGACGTCGTCGATTTCGGCTCCATTGAAGTGAAGCCACATGTCAGTGATGGGGTGGGAGGGCTGCGCGCTGATGGCTGGCGTCTGGTTGGCGTTGACGAGATGCTTCCAGCCGGCTGCGTGGTAGGTGGCGACAAGCGAGCTCATAGCTTCAGGAGTGTAGAAGGCCGCTCGGGGATAGTGATAGGTATCGACGGTGATGCTGTGGAGCGAGGCGGAGGCCTGCCTGGCGTTTCCGTTGTCGATGAAGGTTCGGGCGTAGTCGAGCATGGAGCGATCGAAGGTAACGGAGACGTGGGTGCCGGGCTGGTCGGCGAGCTCGTTCAACGTCTGGGGGACTCCGACTGGCTGTTGGGCATTAGCGACAGACACCGCTACGCTGAGCGCGAGAAGGTAGACAGGAAGACGGAGGATCATTTGCCAGTTTGCCTCCTTTATTTAGACACCTTTCCACGGGGATAGTTTTCTGACTGAACCGACTGGCCTGCCGTGCTGCCCCCTCCCCCTATCTTTTGGCGCAAAGTGTTCCATCGATTAGGTTTAGATCGGTAGCCGTTTTGTAAATTACTCCATTCAGGAGACTTATTCCTAAAGTATTCAAATGAATGCATTTATCAGAAATCAAAAGACGCCCCCAGATCTGGGGGCGTCTTTTCGTTTGCAACCTGATTCTATTATAGGTGACTGGTATCACTGACCTGCCACTTTTCCAAAGTTTATCTTCGACCTGTAAGAACTTCGAGTAGCTTGAGTTACAGAAGCGGACTACGATTCTGCGCAGGCTCCGGGACTTGACAGAAATTTTGTGGAAAAAGTTATTGCAATCTTTCGTCCATGAAGATCGCGGACCTCGGTGGGTTTGACGGTCGCCTCGTTTTCCGAGGCAACGCCTTGTAACTGTTGGCGTCTAAGGACTTGAACGAGTCATTGACAAATGATTGCAACGGGCTCAGGGCTCCCTTTTCCAAAGATTGGGCCAGGACTGCATTCGTCTTTCCCAGTCATCAGCGACCGGACCTCCCTTTTTCCAGGGAGATGTGCCGGAGGGTCCCGTTCGGGTATGCCGCGTCATGTTTGTATCTGTTCAACGGCGGATTTCTCGCCTCTGGCCTCTGATGCTGGCGGCAGGGTGCCTTTTGTGCAGTGGATCCAGTTCCGGACAGGTGCGGGTGAGGCCGGGTTCTGGTACTGCCGCGATGGCGGAGGAGTTCTTCGCTCTCCGACCGGCCGTCCTTCCCGATGCTCCGAGATTTCCTGATGCTCTGACGTTTCCCGATGCTCCGAGCGCTCAGTTCCGACGCCATGCTCCACCGCCGGTAGACACGAATCGGCTCATTGTTCCGCAAGGGTCAGGTGATGAAGAGGACGGCGACACTTCGAACGATTCGAGCAGTGCCATCACCTTCGATAACGTGACGGTCCCGGAGCTCTATAAAGCCCTGCACATTCGTATGAACAGCGGGACCTCGGCTGGCAGTTCGGAGAATCCGATCACACTGCAAGGGGTTAAGTATCCTGAGCGCTATCACTGGGGTGGCCTGATCGCGCAATCGCTCTTCTTCAATGGCGTTGAGAGTGCCTTTCGTATTGCGAGCGACGACCAGATTCGGTACCTGGTTGCGAAGAAGCCTTTCTGGCACGACTATGTGGCTTCGATGAAGCAGTTCAATATGCGGAGATGGAATGACGGCGATGAGTTTCTGGTGAATTACGTTGGGCATCCCATGCAGGGCTCAGTTTCCGCTTACATTGAGATCCAAAATAGTCCCAAGGATCGTGAATTGCAGATCAGTGCAACCCGCGATTACTGGATGAGCCGTTTCAGAGGCTTTCTTTGGGCTGTTGTGTTCAGCACTCATTCGGAGATCAGCCCGCTGGGCGAGGCGGGTATCGGGAATGAGGGCGGATGGACGTATCCCATTGCCAATTGCCATCGCCCGTGTCCTGAGTGGAATCCGAAGACAATGCACTATACGAACAACACGGGTTGGGTGGATTTCATTATTACGCCGACGGTGGGGATGCTCTGGGTGTTCGCGGAGGATACGCTGGATCGCTATGTCAGCAACCGGATTCAAGGCACGGACCAGCATTCGATCGCTCCCAAGATCATTCGAGGAGCGATCAATCCCAGCCGCACCTTCGCGAATGCGATGCGCCTGAAGAAGCCGTGGTATCGCGACTTCCAACACGATGAACTGGCGGAACGCTCGCGTCCGGGTATCCACATGCTTCGCTCAGATGATGAACGGAAGAAGGAGAAGTTGCAGCGGTTCAGCATATCCGGGCATTACCGGTCGATGCCGCTTGGCACATTTACCAATCCCTGCGCGCTCTGCTTCTCCGGACATGGCGGAGGCTTCGAAGTCGACTACGCTGTCACACCCTGGTTGAGTGCCACCTTTGCCCTGGACAAACAACAGGGACTCTCCAACAAGAACGCCACGCTGGATGGGACCGCGGTGTTTACCAGTTATGGCGTGCGGCTAGTGCACGATCGTCCACACAATACGTTTTCATTCGCGATTCTGCCGGGCTTCGTTCAGGATGAGGTGGTGGTTCCGGCTCACGTTGATGTGCTGAAGAACACGTATGTGGAGAAGAAGAGCTACAGCATGCAGCACACGGCGGCGACGCTGCTGTTATCGAACGATTACAAGATCACGCGGAAGTTCGCGATACGTTCGTCGCTAGGCGCGACGGTTGTCCGGTATCCATCCAATATTAAGGATCCGCCTTATGTCGGGACGATCCCTTATCTCTCCTGGCTTTCGCCGAAGAATTATTCGAATCACACGACATGGGTGTGGCAGGGCGGGCCTGTCATCCGCTTTTGAAGGGGCTGTCAAAAAAAATGCTATGGAGTTGTGCGCGGAGCGAAGTAGCCACTACTTGCGCGCACGTGATAACGGGGGTCGAGAGCCTGCAGGTAGATGGTTCGGAACGCGCCATCCTGCTTGAAGTTGGCAGGGCGATAGACCAGCGAATACTGGCTGCGCAGCTCTTCCTGAATGTTGTGGAAGCCTGTGGCTACGTCTTCGATCCTGATGGGGAAGAAGGCCACGCCGCCGGTCGCATCCGAGATGGTCTTCAGGACGTCATCGCCTTTGTCCTTACTCGGACTGACGTTGGTGCTGATGGTGTAGACGATGGTCTGGGCGCGCTGACACATCTTGATGGCGTCGGACTGCTGGGAGTGGCTGTAGTTGTCGTTGCCGTCGGAGACGAGGATGATTGCACGGCGTACGGCGGTCTGCTCCTTGAGGGTGAGCATCTGATCGCGGCAGGCGCGGTAGACGGCGTCATAGAGGGCAGTGCCCCCGCCGGGACGGAGCTTGCGTATGCCCTGGTTGAGGAGATCGATGTTATTGGTAAAGCTCTGCGCCAGGTCGGTCTCAATGTCGAAGCCCTCGACGAAGGCCCGGTCGTTGCGATGCATGATCTGCAGGAGGAACTCGATGGCGGAGTCCTGCTCGAACTGAAAGCGCTGACGGATGGAGCTGGATGTGTCGAGCATGATGCCGACGCGAAGGGGCAGATTGGTCTGCTGCTCGAAGCGGAGAACGGCTTCGGGCGGGCGGCCGTCGTCAAGGAGACCGAAGTTTTCGCGCTGGAGGCCGGTGATGAAGCGTCCCTTTTTGTCGGTGACCGTAAAGATGAGGTTGACCTCGTTGACCCGGACGACGATGGTGGGGACGAGATCCTCGGACTTGGTGGACTGCGTGGACTCCTGCGAAGAGTTGACTGCCGGCGCAGGAGTCTGCTGGTCGGCAGGCGGAGGGGCAGATTGGGCGGGAGCCGCAGATTGTGTTGCGGCATGCGCCGGCGCCGGAGTGGAGGCTTGCGGCGCGGGTGACGACGGCAGGGCCGACTGGGCAGTGACCAGGGATGATGGGGCAGCTGTTGTGGATTTAGCGGGGCTGAAGACGCGATGAATCCAGTTTGGCCGCTGCGTCTGCCCGCACAGAGGCGAGGCAGAGAATGCCGTGAAAAGGAACAAGGCAGCGGTCAGAAGCGAGGCAGGGCGAACGGGTCCGTTAGTTGAGGTCACTGGGAGAGATTTTACCGGAGTTGACCGCTAATCGGTATGGGTTATCTGGCGGACTGCTTCCAGGAATTGTTGCAACTCCGTGGGCAACGGGGAGTCGATCTGCATGGGCTTGCCGGTCTGGGGGTGGTTAAAGGCTAAGTGGGTTGCATGGAGGAAGTTGCGATCGAGAGAAAGGATGTGGGGTGGTTTTCCGACCTGATGGGGTGCTCCGTAGAGTGTGTCGCCCACGACCGGATGACCAAGGGACTGGAGGTGGACGCGAATCTGATGGGTGCGGCCAGTCTCGATCTGGACTTCGACGAGGGAAAAAGGGCCGAAGGGTGAGGCGATTCGCTCGAGAACGCGGACATGAGAGATGGCGTTGCGGACGCCTTCGCTTTCAGCAGAGCGGCGGGTGGTCATGCGTGTGCGGCGGACGAGGTCGCGGCCAATGGGGAGGTCGATGGTGATGTTGTCGCGCTTGATGCTGCCATGGACGAGCGCGATGTAGGTCTTTTCGAGATCGCGCCGGGCGAACATCTCGCTTAGTTTGCGATGGGTGCTGTCGTCTTTGGCGACGAGGATGATGCCGCTGGTCTGCTTGTCGAGGCGATGGACGATACCGGGACGGAGGGAGCCGCCGGCTTCGGAGAGCTTTTCGAAGTGGTGGAGGAGCGCGTTGACGAGAGTGCCGTGATTGCGTTCGTCGATCGCTTCGGCGCCGGGCGGTGTTGCGCCTGAGCCTGCGTGCACGGTCATGCCGGCGGGCTTGTCGATGATGGCGAGGTGCTTGTCTTCGTGAAGGATTTTTAGAGGGATGTCCTCGGGAAAGGCTCGGAGCGGTGGCGGGTGCGGTGTGCCTTCGATTTCGATGGCTTCGCCGCCCAGGAGCTTTTGCTTTGGTTTGGCAGGGGAGCCGTTGACGCGGACCTGGTTGTTCTCGATGAGGAGCTGGACACGCGCGCGGCTGATGTCAGAGATCGCCCTGGCGATGTATTGATCGAGGCGGAGACCGGCGGCTTCGGGCGGCGCGGTGATGTTGTGGATCCGGTCCTGCGCGTCATCCCCTTCGATTTCGATGGTGGGGATGATGGGAGGCGCGGGCGCTTCGACTCCACGCGTGGCGCGGTACTGGGGCTTCACGGTGTGTCGCCGCTTGCCTTTCGGGAGCATGTGCTTAGACGGCATGGGCAGGCCTCGGTGGCTGGGTGATGAAGATGAGGGCGGATGTGAGGATCATGACGAGCGCTACCCACTGGATGGGGTCAAGGATCTCGGCGAAGGGCGTACCGAAGAGCGCGGGCTGGCGGAAGAAAGAGAGCAGGAACTGGATGACGCCGACGGAGGCGAAGGCGAGAGCGGCTGTGTCGCCGGGATGCGTGCTGCGGCGAAGATGTCGGAGGAGGATCAGCGTGAGAGGAAGCGCGAGGGCGGCGGCGTAGAGAGCGATGGGGTGGAGACGGGAGAGTCCGGTTGAGGAGGGGATGGCCCAGGGGACGGTGGTGATCATGCCGGGATCGCTGCCTTCGGCGAGGTGTCCGAGGGAGAGGAAGGCCCATACGAGGGTGGCGCAGGGAGCCCAGGCGTCGAGTGTCGACCGGAGGGGGAGACCGCGCAGGCGAAGGTAGATGATGGTGACGAGGATGGTGAGGAGGATTCCGAGCGGTGTGAGGGATGGCAGGGCGAGAAGAAGGAATGGGTACGAGAGGAAGGTGTGCAGATTGGTGACGACAAGGAGGAGACGTGAAAGGACGAAGGCTGAGAGGAGTGTGAAGAGAGCGGCGTCCCAGAGGCGATCGGAATCGAGGTGAGCAAATTTTGCGGTGCGGAGGCTGAGAATGAGAGCGAGGATGAGTCCGATGGCGGTGAGGACGCCAAAGGTGGGGATGGCGATGTGACCGAGGTGGAGAAAGATGGGATACATTTCTGATTCTTGCCTATGACGCAGGGCGACTCCGCTGCGCTTTGCTCAGGATGACATATTCCAACGTGTTTGCAGGAAGCAGAAGAGGAAGGTAAGAGTGCCGACCCGCTTGGCCGTGCGTCGATGTGCTGGTGAACCCGTCCTAAGACGGTGGGACCGAGCCGTGGTTCTTTAGGCATTCCGGACTGGCGGACACTGCACACCGAACCATATTTACGAGCCGGGCCCCTGTTCAATGAATGTTGGTTCAACCAGCGTGGATCGCGTCACCTGCTTTGCAGGCCGGTCTCTTAGGTTGTGATGCTACCTGCGTCCGGGTGGGTTTGCAAGTAGACGGGATGTGAAGATCGGGGTAGTGTGAGCGCCCTTCACGGACGTTTGCCAGCGACCAGGTCACGCATGGCCAGACTTTCGGGGGTATTGAGGTCTTCGAGTCCTTTGATGACTGCGGCGCGGGTGCGCTCGGACTGGTTCTGGCTTACCTTCCATTTGCCTTCGATGCGGCGGAGGGGAAGTTCAATGCCAACGATGCCTTGAGAGACAGACGCAATGAAGCCGGGTGGAGCGTCGGTGACCTGCCACGGTGCGGGCGAGCCGGCTTCATGGATCGTTGTCAGGCTGTTGAGATGGGCAAGCAACCAGGCTGGATCTTCGACGATGCGAAGAGGGCCATAGGCATGGACGACGGCGTAGTTCCAGGTAGGGACGACTTTGCCTGTCTCGGACTTTTCGGGGTACCAGTTGGGTGTGATGTAGTGCTGAGGTCCGGCAAAGATGGCGAGGGCTTCTACGGACGGCGAGAAATCACGCCACTGGGTGTTGGCGCGCGAAAGATGGCCGCGCAGGACTCCGTTGGGCGCGTCTTCGCGGTGAAGCACCATCGGGAGGTGCGATGCGAAGAGACCGGAGGAGCCCATGGTGATGAGCGAGGCGAGAGGATGCGAGTCGATGAGGTGATGAAGCACATCGAGCCGTGTCTCTTCGTGATGGCGCGGAACATACATGAGCGCTTCCTGAACAGTGGATGCGTATCAATTGGCGACGGATGCGGTTTGCGTGGCTTTTGCCCTGGCGAGGAGTTTTTTGAGCTTGCCTTCGACGTCGGAGCCCTCGCCGAGCATCTCCGAGGAAATTGCGAACTGCCGGAGTATCAGCCGACCTTGCGATCTTCGAGGACTTCGTCGAGGAGGCCTGCGAGCGAGCCGGCGCGGGAGCGGATGGCTACCTGTGAGACCGAGAGCGAGCCAACGAGCGAATCGTAGCGCTGGCGCGTCGCATGGAGTTCGTCGGCGATGTTGAGGGCGGCGAGGACGGCTACGCGGAGCGAGTCGACGGTGTTGCCAAGCGCGGAGACGGCCCGCATCTTGGCATCGACGGCCTGGGCGAGCTGCTGGATATAAGCCGGGTCGGTCCCGCGAAGGTGATAGATCTGGTCGTAGATCTCGACGGCGATGGACTGGCTCTCCTGCTGCTGTTCGGCTTGCGGCGGTGCGGTAAGAGTCTGGTCCATCGGGTCTCCTGGGCGTGAAATTTAGAGCAGGTCGTCCATCTGCTGGAGCATCTTTTCCACGCGTTGCTTTACGTTTTCGCGCTCCTTGGAGAGGGTGTTGACGGCGGTCTGGGCCTCTGAGGCTACGAGCGTCTGGAACTCGAGTTGTTCGCGAAGTTGTGCGAGTTCGGCCTCGGCCTTGGCGCGGGCTTCGCGCTCCTTCTTCACGATCTCGACTGCGCGCAGGACTTTCTGCTCAAGGGCCTGAAACTCGTCAACGCTGATGGTGGCTGTGCTCATTATTGCTACTCCTGTGTGCAGTATAGATGGGATGGGCGTGGATATTTTTGACGGGGAATCTTTCTGGGTGCGCTTTTTTTAAGCAAGACAGCTAAGGAGTCAGCAGGTCAGGGTGTTTCATGCTCTTAGCGTGCCGCCCAGGCTGGTCAGGGCTTCGATCATTTTTGTGGACCAGGCAGAGAGCTCTTCATCGCGCAGGGTGCGGTCGTGCGATTGGAAGGTCGTGCGAATGAGGAGCGAGTAGACGCCGGGCTGCTTCTTCGCATCGCGCCAGACCTCCACGGGCTTGCGGCTCTGGAGTTCGGCGATTGCGAGAGAGTCGATGGCAGCAGCGATCGTGTGCCACTGAACAGCGTCGGGGAAGACGAAGGAGAAGTCACGTTCGACGGCCTGGAAGCGGGAGAGCTCGCGCGAGGTTGCCCGGCGGAGGGGGAGGTTGTAGAGCCGGGCAAGGTCGATCTGCGCGAGGTAAACGGCCTGGCGTAACTTTCGCTGTTGCGTTTGTTGCTGGGATAGCTCGCCGAACCAGGCAAGGGGTTCCGCGTTGAGCAAAGCGACGGCAGAGCGGCCGGGCTCAAGCCATGCGGGTGCGTTCCGGGTGGCGAAGGTGAGGGCGGCTTCTCCTCCAGGGAGAGCGAAGAGAGAGGCCAGGGATTCGATAACGCCTTTGAGCTCGAAGACAGGTGCGTCCTCTGCGGTGCAGAGCGGGGTGCGCTGAGGATTTGCGCTGGTGATTCCGAGCGTAAGTTGCGGGACTTCGTTGACTTCGGCGATGTCCGACGAGTCCGCGAAGGTGGTTCCGGTGAAGGCCTCGCCCTGCTCGAAGAGACGAACTTCGCGAACGTCGCGGTTGAGATTGTTGCTGAGCATGGTGAGCATTCCGGGAACGAGGGAGGGGCGAAGAAGGGAGGCCTCGGCGTTCAGCGGATTTTCCATGGGAACGGGAGTTTTAGAGTGGTGGCATGAGGCCCCGGAATAGAAGTGGGCAGAGTCTTCCCATGAGGAGAAGGTAGAGGAGATGGCCTCGCTGAAGCCGAGCTCGAGCAGGCGCCTGCGGATGGCGCGCTCGGCGCGGGCTTCAGGGTAATCGGTGACGGGAAGAGGGGACGGGAGGGTATTCGCGAAGCGATTGTATCCATAGACGCGGGCGATTTCCTCGATGAGGTCAATCTCGCGTTCGAGGTCGAGACGCCAGGAAGGAAGGGTGACGAGGTAGACGTCGAGGCCGTGAAGCAGCATCCTGCAACCGAGCGCGGAGAGATATTGCTCAACGATATCGCTGGTGAGTCCTTCGGGAGCGATCGTTGCGCCGAGGTGACGTTTGACCTGGCCGACGTGGAGTTCGATGGGTGTGCGCTTCGCGGTGCTCAGGTGGACGTCAAGGTCGATGACATCGACCAGCTCGCCTTCGAGCTTGCCTCCGGCTTCGAGGATGAGCTGGCAGACGAGTCCGTTCGCCACAGGAGCGGCATTGAAATCTGCTCCCCGCTCGAAACGATGACTGGCGTCGGTGTGGAGGAGATGGCGGCGGGAGGAGCGGCGGACGGTCGCGGGGTCGAACCATGCGGCTTCGACGAGGATGTTCTTTGTCTCCGCGGTGATCATGGAATCCCAGCCACCCATGACTCCGGCGAGGCTGAGGGCTTTCTTTTCGTCGGCAATGACGAGGTCGTCGGCTTCGAGGACACGCTCGGTTCCATCGAGGAGCCTGAGGCGTTCGCCTTTACGGGCGAGGCGGACGACGATGCCGCCCTCGATTTTATCGAGGTCGAAGGCGTGGGTGGGATGGCCCATACCGAGGAGCGTGAAATTGGAGGCGTCGACTGCGTTGGAGATGAGCTTCTGGCCGAGAAGATTGAAGTACTCGGCAATCCTGGCGGTTGAGGGGGCGATGCGGGCGTTACGGATGACCTGAGCGGTGAAGCGGCCACAGAGACCTTTTGCATCAGGAGCGACGCGAACCGGGAATGGCTGATCGATGAGGCTACCGACGGGGAGCTTTGGCTGGAGAGGCTCTAGCGGGAGGTTGTAGATGGCGGCGGCTTCGCGGGCGATGCCATAGTGGTTCATGGCGTCGACACGATTGGTAGTGATGTCCATCTCGAAGAGGTGGCCGTTGCCTTCGCCCAGCGGATGGACTCCTTCGACGGCGATGCCTCGGAGTGTAAGGTCGTCGGCCAGTTGCCGGTCAGTGACGGAAAGAGACGGGAGATAGTGGCGCAGCCAGCGTGTCAGAACTCGCATGATGAACTCTGTTCAGTCTAAATGCTGCGGCAGGGAACATTGATCACGATGGCTGCGTAGTCGTGTCTGTCTTTGATGTCTTCAAAAAGAGGGAGAACCTTGCTATGCAGAGGAATTGGTTTGCTGTTCTGGGGATACTGGCGGCGCTCGGAGGCGGGGTCGAGGTGAAGGGGCAGGCGGTTCCTTCGCTGGACGCGATTAAGAGCAGCCAGGAACTGACACAGGTGGTAAAGACTTTGGATCAGCAGCTCTTCGATGCCTACAACAGGTGCGATCTCGACAAGTTGGGCGCAATGGTGGCGGACGATCTTGAGTTCTACCACGATAAGACGGGGCTTTCGGTTGGCAAGCAGGTCTTCCTCGAGGCGATCAAGAAAAATATCTGCGGCAAGGTGACTCGTGAGTTGGTACCGGGGTCGCTGGAGGTTTATCCGCTCCATGCCTATGGGGCCGTGGAGATCGGGGTTCACCGGTTTCATCACCCTGGGCAGGCCGACAATGTGGGCGAGGCGAAGTTCGTGCACCTGTGGCAGTCCAAAGACGGTTCGTGGAAGGTGACGCGAGTGATCAGCTACGACCATGAACCGGCGAAATGATGCCAGCCGACGCTGAGACTGGTGGGTTGGGACGGGGTCAGATATGCTCTATTTGCGGAGATGCGGACCAGCGTCTTCGGTCTTCAAAACATTTTGCTGCTGAAAGGATTGGCTATGCGCTGGTTACTGCATTGGCTCCTGAATGCGATTGCATTGCTGGTGGTTTCGTACCTTGTTCAAGGGTTCCAGATCAACGGGTTTGTCTCGGCACTGGTGGCGGTGGTTGTGATCGGATTGCTGAACGCGACGGTCGGTTTGTTTTTGAAGTTCATTACGCTGCCACTGGGGATTCTTACATTCGGGCTGTTCTTTCTGGTGATTAATGCAGTGGTTCTGATGTTTGCGAGCAAGATCGTTCCGGGATTTGCGGTGACGAGCTTCAAGGCTGCATTCCTGGGAGCGCTGGCTCTGGCTGTGATTCATTTGCTGTTCGGGTTCCTCAAGGGGCCCAAGAGGCTGGACACCTAGTCGTTCGATTTTATTTCCATTGAGCGCTCCGCGGTTCGAGCGGTCAGGGCGCAGGAGATTTCGTTTGGAGAGTCTTGTGAATCATCCCTGGATGGTCTTTGTCATCGCATTTTTCCTCCAGTGGTTTGCCGCATTGATAGGAGCGAGGTTTGGCCAGCGGCGCCACGATGAGATAGAGGATACGAGGGGGGATTACGGGGTAGTGCTTGGCGCGACGTTGACTCTGCTCGGCCTGATTATCGGGTTCAGCTTTTCGATGGCGATTGGGCGATACGACCAGCGCAAGAATTATGAGGAGGCAGAGGCAAACGCAATTGGGACAGAGTATGTCCGCGCGGACGTCTTACCGGAGGCGGAAGGGGCACGTGCGCGCGAGCTTCTGAAGCAATACACGGACCTGAGAATCGGGTTTTATATGACTCGGGGTCCAGATGAATTGCAGCGGATCAACGCGGACACGGCAAAGGTACAGGACGAATTGTGGCGAGTGGCTTCGCGGCCGGGAATAGCGCAGCCGAATCCGGTGGTTGCTCTGGCTGTATCAGGAATGAACGATGTGCTGAACTCGCAGGGCTACACGCAGGCTGCGTGGTTGTACCGGATTCCGGAGGCCGCATGGATCCTGATGTATGTCATCGCAATCTTCAGCAACGCGTTGCTGGGATTTGGCGCAAAGCGCTTCGAGGTGAAGCTGTTTATGATCCTGCCGCTGGTTGTCGCTACGGCGTTCTTTCTGATTGCGGATATCGACAGCCCGCGCCACGGGATCATTCTTGTACATCCGCAGAATCTTGAGAGTCTGCGGGCGGGGTGGAAATAGCGAGCTAGGCGAATTGTTCCAGGAAGCGCATGTCTCCGGAAAAGAAATGGCCTATATCGGAGACGCCGTGGAGCATCATGGCGATGCGTTCGACTCCCATGCCGAAGGCGAAGCCGGTGATTTTTTCGGGGTTGTAGGCGTCGTCGGAGGGGTTGAGTTTGCGGCGTTCTTCCGTGACGGCGGCGAAGACGTGGGGATCGACCATGCCGCATCCGAGAAGCTCGATCCAGCCAGAGTGCTTGCATTTGCGGCAGCCGGAGCCTCCGCAGAAGATACAGGAGATCTGCACGTCGGCCGAGGGTTCGGTGAAGGGGAAGAAGCTGGGGAAGAAGCGCGTCTTCACCGCAGAGCCGAAGAGGGCCTTCATGGCGTGGTCGAGTGTGCCCTTGAGGTCGGAGAAGGTGATGTTGGTGTCGACGCAGAGGCCTTCGATCTGATGGAAGATAGGGGAGTGTGTGGCGTCGGCGGCGTCGTTTCGGTGGACCTTGCCGGGAATGACGATACGTAAGGGCGGAGGCTGCGCGATCATGGTGCGAATCTGCACGGGCGACGTATGAGTGCGCATGAGCAGGCGGTCGCGCGAGGGGCGCGCTTGCTGGCTGGCGATTTGAAGGGTGTCCTGGGTGTCGCGCGCAGGGTGATTGGGCGGGAAGTTGAGCGCTTCGAAGTTGTAGAAGTCGCTCTCGACCTGCGGCCCGAGCGAGGTGGAATATCCGAGGTGGTGAAAGACGCGCACGATCTCGTGCATGGTGCTGATGAGCGGATGCGCGATTCCGGGCTGGCGGATGGCTCCTGGAAGCGAGATGTCGATCTGTGCGGCCGCTGACGACGCCAGTGGGATCGATGGTGCTTCGAGGGCCTGCTCGATCTGCTGCTTGAGTTGGTTAAAGCGAATGCCGAGGGGCTTGCGGGCCTCCGGCGGCGCGGACTTCAGCCATGCGTCGGAGATGAGCTTGAGACGGCCCTGTTTGCGGCCCAGCCAGTGGAGGCGGAAGTTCTCCTGCGCCTCGGGAGTGGTGAGAGACGTGGACGCGGAGCGCACCTCTTCGGCGAGAGTGCTGAAGGCGGCTTCGAGGGCAGATTCGTCGAATGAGGAGAGCTGGGGGATGGTATCGCTCATAATCGCTGGTTAAAGGATAAACGAGCGACGAAACTCTTTATGTCGACAGAAGAGTTTTGATTGCTTTGTAGCCCGGCGGCAATTGGAACCGGAGTGCTAAAGGGCGGATAGAACGATGGCAATCACGAGGAAGCCAAGCAGGAGACTTCGGCGGTCTGTAATGGCGTAGACGACCGGGTCTTCATCCAGCTGGCCGCGCGAGGCCTGCAGCCACAGGCGGCTAAGCCAGAGAAGCATGACAGGAACGAGCAACCACAGGCGGTTGATGTGGTTATAGAGCTGGGCGGCGTCGGCGTTGAGGTTGGATATATAAAGCGTGAGGACGACGACGGAAGCGTATCCCGAGGCTGAACCGAAGCTGCGAAGCTGTTCGATGTCAGAGATGTGGTAGCCGCGGCCTTTGGCGATGGAACCGCCGCGCTCACGAAGATTTTCGAGCTCGGCGAAGCGCTTGACGAAGGCGAGCGAGAGAAAGAAGAAGACGCTGAAGCTGGCCAGCCAGGTGGAGACGGGAACTCCCGTAGCGGCAGAGCCGGCGATGATCCGGATGGTGTAGAGGCCGGAGAGGACGATGACGTCGACCAGCACGGCTCGCTTGAGGCGAAGGGAATAAGCGAGCGTGGTGAAGGCGTAGATTCCAAGCCAGGCCAGAAAGTGGTAGGGGCGAGTAAGGGCGCGATCCGGCGAGAGGCGTTCGACGATGTGCGGAAGCAGGACGGCAAGCACAATCGACGCGGTGAGGAAGACAGCAATGACTCCGACGCCGGTGAGGGCGGAGAGGTCTCCTGAAGCGAAGGGCCGACGCCGTTTGCGGGGATGCTGGCGGTCGGCATCGAGGTCGAGGAGGTCGTTGACGATATAAGTGGCGGAGGCACAAAGGCCGAAGGAAAGGAAGGCAATGGCTGCTCCGGCGACGAGGCCGATGGACCAGGCGTGCGCGAGCAGAAGTGGGAGAAAGATAAGGACATTTTTGGCCCACTGGTGAATCCGGATTGCTCTTAACCAGGACTTGACGCTGGATTCCTGTTCGGTAAAGACGCGTGCCGGAGTGACGCGAGCGCGGCGCAGCGCGCTGCGAAGGCTGGAAGTGGGATTGGCCACCATCGGATGCAGGCAGTTCTGCAGGAGCGGGAGGTCTGGCAGAGCATTGCCGATGTAGCAGAAGTTGTCGCCGAATTGCTGGCGGAAGGCGGCGAGCTTGTTGTGTCCGGCCAGATTGGTAACGCCATCGGAGGCGAGAACCCCGGTGAAGATGCCGAGATGGTCGGCGATGCGCTGGGCCGTGACGGCATCGGCGGCGGTGGCGAGATAGATGGGGCGACCGGTAGAGTGTTCTTTCTCAAGAAATTGCAGGAGCTCGCGGTTGTAAGGGAGATGAACGACATCTAACTGAACAGCGTTTGCGATGTTCCGTTTGAGGGCGGCCTTTCCCTGGAGCAGCCAGCCGGGGATGTTGAGGAGTTCGGCGGGATGATGGCGGGCAAGGGAGAGGGTTGAATCGACGAGGGTGTCGGATTTGACCAGCGTGCCATCGAGATCAACGCAAAGTGCGGGGAGAATCGCGAGTTCGGAGGCCGTTGTGGACAAAGGGGTGGGTCCTTCCATTGTTATGCCATGTTTTCCGGAAGAGCGCGATAACCGAACAATTACCTGTACTTAGGAGATGAAATGCCGGTAAAACGGGTCATCCGGGACGAAACCTTCACAGGTCCGCCAACGTCATTATCATTTATTCTGGTATTCCAGACGGATCCCGGAATCAAAACTTTGGTTGTAGTTCTCGCTTCGGAGTCTGAGGGGCCTAGCTCATCGGGGTGCCGGAAGCCACAGCATCGACATTCGATCCGAGAAGAACTTTACCTTTGGTGAAACAATTCTATGAAGAGAGCACGGTGAACGCGCCCATGTCGCCAGCCCAGACACAGATACGCGAGCAAGAGAGCACCCCTTTGTTGCCGGTGCGAGAACCGGTAAAGGCCCTTCCCGAGCCAGAGGAGCCCAAGCGTTCTGGCTGGAGGAAGTGGGTCGTCATCCTTGTTGTTCTGTTAGCGGTGGGAGCGGCCGTCTGGAAGATTCGCCAGAATACCGCGGACCAGAACGCACAAAACCAGAAGATGAACGCGTTTGCCGACCGGCCGGTTCCCGTGCAGGTGACGGCGGTGCAGCAGAGGACGATGCCGATCTACCTTACCGAACTCGGGACGGTAACGGCGTATTACACGGTGACCTTGAAGTCTCGTGTTGACGGTCAGTTGATCAATGTCCTTGTGCGTGAGGGGCAGAAGGTGCGCAAGGGACAACTGCTGGCCGAGATTGATCCTGCACCTTACCAGGCAGCTGTTGCGCAGGCGGAAGGTCAGCTTGCTCGCGACCAGGCGCAGCATGTCAACGATCAGGCACAGGCAGAACGCTACAGGGCGTTGTTTCAGGCGGGCGTCGTGTCGCAGGAGAACTCGCAGGCTCAGGTTGCGGCCGCAGGCCAGTCTGGCGGCGCGATTCAGGCCGATCAGGCAGCGATTCAGGCAGCGAAAGTCAATCTGAACTACACAAGAATCACGTCGCCGATCGATGGAGTCGTCGGTCTGCGCCAGGTGGATCCGGGAAATATCGTTCATGCCTCGGACACGAATGGATTGTTTGTTATCACCCAACTTCAGCCCATCACGGTGGTCTTCACGTTGCCGGAAGATCATCTGCCGGATGTTCTGGATTTGATGCGCCAGGGCAAAAAGCTCTCGGTTGAGGCGTATGACCGCGCGGGCGTCAACCATCTTGCTACGGGCAGTGTGCTGACGGTGGACAATCAGATCGACACAACGACAGGCACGGTGAAGGTCAAGGCTGTTTTCGACAACAAGGACGGGGCTCTGTTCCCGAATCAGTTTGTGAATGTGCGCCTGATTCTGCAGGAGCGGCAGAATGCGATCGTGGTACCGGCTGCGGCGATACAGTCCGGATCGCAGGGCAGCTATGTGTATTTAGTGAAACCTGGCGACCCGCCCGCAAATCTTCAGGGCGACACGAGTCCTCACGGTGTTCCGGGAGGAGGACGGGTGCGTTCGAGTAGCAATGCGGGTACGAAGCGTGGCAGCGCTCCCCAGGGCGGGGGAGATGGTACGCAGAACCAACCGCATTTCTACGCAATTGCGCAGACCGTGAAGGTTGACCTGACGGAAGGCTCGCGGGTGATCCTTGCTGGCGGCGTCAGCGCTGGCGATCAGGTTGTTGTCGATGGCCAAGAGAAGTTGAAGAATGGAAGCCGCGTCATTCCACGTCAAGCCACGAATCCGAATGGACCGCGGACGCAGAGTGGAACGGACAGCACGGGAGCTCCTCCGTCGGATACGAACGCCTCGCAGCAACAGAGCGGACAGCAGTCCGCGCCACAGGGATCTCAAGGACAGCAGGGGCAGCACCATAAGGGTGGAACCTCGGGAGGCGTGCAGCCATGAGTCCGTCAAGGCCATTTATTCTTAGGCCGGTGGCCACCTCGCTCCTGATGGTGGCCATTTTGCTTGCCGGGTGGGTCGCATACCTGCAGCTTCCGGTTTCAGCATTGCCACAGGTGGACTATCCGACGATCCAGGTGATGACGTTCTATCCGGGTGCGAGTCCGGAGGTGATGGCGTCTTCGGTAACGGCTCCGCTGGAACGTCAGTTCGGGCAGATTCCCGGCTTGACACAGATGACTTCGACAAGCTCGGGTGGCGGCAGCGTGATTACGCTCCAGTTCGATCTGTCTGAGTCGATCGATATTGCGCAGCAGGACGTGCAGGCTGCAATCAACGCAGCTTACAGCTATCTGCCGAAGGACCTGCCGAATCCTCCGGTGTACAGCAAGGTGAATCCGGCTGACGCGCCGATTATGACGCTGGCGCTGACGAGCGATTCACTTGCGCTTTCGAAGGTGGAGGACCTGGCGGACACGATCCTGGCACAGAAGATCTCGCAACTCTCCGGCGTGGGTCTTGTGTCGATCAATGGCGGCCAGAAGCCAGCCGTTCGGATTCAGGCGAACCCCACGGCGATGGCGAACTATGGCCTGAGTCTCGAAGACCTGCGCGCGGCTCTGGGTACTGCCAACGTCGACCAGGCGAAGGGCAGCCTGAATGGAACGCGGCAGTCGTACACCATCGGAGCGAATGATCAGCTGCTCTCGAGCGCGGACTACAACAAGGTCATCATCGCGTATCGTAACGGCTCGCCGGTGCGCTTGTCGGATGTGGCGAATGCGGTAGACAGCGCGGAGAACCTGTACCAGGCGGCGTGGATGGGAACAGCGGCGCGTCCTGCGGGCAGGGATGCTAACGGGAAGGATCTTCCTGCTCGCGAGATCGAGCTGAAGCCTGCTGTGATCGTGAATATCCAGCGACAGCCGGGCGCCAACATTATCGGTGTCGTGGACGAGGTGCAGAAACTGTTGCCTCAGTTGAGGACGACGCTTCCCACCAGCGTGAACGTTGAAGTGCTCACCGACAGAACGAATACGATTCGGGCGTCGGTGAAGGATGTTCAGTTTGAGTTGATGCTGACGATTGCGCTGGTCGTCATGGTCATCTTCCTGTTCCTGCGGTCGTTGGCCGCGACGATTATTCCGTCGATTGCCGTACCTCTTTCGATTGTGGGCACCTTCGGGGTGATGTACCTGCTGGGATACAGCCTGAACAACCTGAGCCTGATGGCCCTGACGATCTCGACTGGCTTTGTGGTTGACGATGCCATCGTGATGATCGAAAACATCTCGCGCTATCTCGAGGAAGGGGATTCTCCTCTGGAGGCGGCGCTGAAGGGCTCGGAGCAGATCGGGTTCACCATTGTTTCGTTGACCGTCTCCCTGATCGCGGTGCTCATTCCACTTCTGTTCATGGGAGACATTGTCGGCCGGCTCTTCCGGGAGTTTGCCGTCACGCTTTCGGTTACGATCCTGGTTTCGGCGATTGTCTCGCTGACGCTGACGCCGATGATGTGCGCCAAGCTTCTGAAGCATAAGCCAGAGAGCGCGCAGGGTGTCTTTTACCGCAAGAGCGAGCAATTCTTTGAGAACGTCATCGCGAAGTATGCAGTCGGCGTGAGATGGGTGCTCCGCCACCAGACGCTGACGCTGCTGGTGACGCTGGCGACGTTTGTGCTGACGATCTATCTCTACATCATTGTGCCGAAGGGCTTCTTCCCGGTGCAGGATACGGGCGTGATTCTTGGCTTCACGGATGCTCCGCAGACGATCAGCTTTCAGGCGATGGGTGTTCGGCAGCAGCATCTCGCGCGAGTGATTCTCGAAGATCCTGATGTGGAGAGTGTGTCGTCGTTCATCGGGATTGACGGCACGAACATGACGCTGAACAGCGGACGTATTCAAATCAACCTGAAGGACCGGGAACAGCGGAGCAACTCTGCGACGGATGTGATCCGGCGGCTTGGGCCGAAGCTGGCGCAGATCGAAGGAATCCAGTGCTATATGCAACCGCTGCAGGATCTGACGGTCGAAGATCGCGTGAGCCGCACGCAGTACCAATATTCACTCGAGGATGCGAATGCCGAAGAGCTGGCCACCGCGACGAACCGCATGCTCGATCGGATGCGGCAGATTCCGGAGATTACGGATGTTGCCAGCGACCAGCAATTGATCGGACTTGAGGCACATCTGGTGATCGACCGCGATACAGCCTCGAGGCTTGGCATTACTCCACAGAACATCGACGATACGCTCGACGATGCGTTCGGCCAGCGACAGGTATCCACGATCTTCACGCAGCTCAACCAGTATCACGTCGTTCTTGAGGTTGCGCCGAAGTTCCAGGTGAACCCTTCTTCGCTGGACAATATCTACGTGAAGAGTTCCAACGGAACGCAGGTTCCGCTGTCGGCGTTCACACATTTTGAAGAGCGCCAGACCTCGCTCGCGATCAACCATCAAGGGCAATTCCCTGCGGTGACGTTGTCCTTCAATCTGGCGTCCGGCAAGTCGATTGGCGACGCGGTGTCCGCGATGAACAAGGCGAAGGCAGATCTGAATCTGCCGGCCAGCGTGGTTGGGGAGTTTCAGGGGTCGGCGCGCGCATTCGAGGCGTCGCTGACAAATGAGCCGATTCTGATACTTGCCGCCTTGATTGTCGTATATATCGTGCTGGGCGTGCTGTATGAAAGCTACATCCACCCGATCACGATTCTGTCGACACTGCCTTCAGCCGGGGTTGGGGCGATTCTTGCGCTGATGCTCTTTCATGTGAACCTGGGCGTCATTTCGCTCATCGGCATCATTCTGTTGATCGGCATCGTGAAGAAGAACGCCATCATGATGATCGATTTTGCGCTTGAGGCTGAGCGCGAGAAACAGATGGAGCCGGAGGAGGCGATATACCAGGCCTGCCTGCTGCGCTTCCGTCCCATCATGATGACGACGATGGCCGCGCTGCTTGGCGGTCTTCCACTGGCAATGGGTACAGGCACGGGCAGTGAGTTGCGGCGGCCTCTGGGTATTTCCATCGTAGGCGGACTGCTGGTTTCCCAGGTCTTGACGCTCTATACGACTCCGGTGGTGTATCTGTTCTTCGACCGAATCGGACGGAAGTACTTCCATACGAAGGAAGCTGATCAGGAGTTCCGTGCCCATGAGCACGAGACGGTGAGCGCGGACTGATGTCGTACATCGAAGAAAATCACGATCTGGCGGAGGCTCGGAAAGAGGCCGAGAAGATGCCGAAGGCGGCGGGCGTTCATTTCTCCGAGCCGTTCATCAAGCGGCCTGTCGCGACCACGCTGCTGTCGGTCGCGATTATTCTTGCCGGCGCGGTCGCGTACAAGATGTTGCCGGTGGCGAGCCTGCCGCAGGTTGAGTTTCCGGTCATCTCAGTGGGAGCCGGACTGCCGGGCGCCGATCCTGAAACAGTGGCTTCGGCGATTGTCACTCCTCTGGAGCGCCAGTTTGCGAGAATTGCCGGCATCAATGAGATGACTTCGTCGTCCGGATTGGGGAACGGGTCCATCGCCCTGCAGTTCGATCTGAGCCGCGACATCAATGGAGCGGCGCGCGACGTTCAGGCTGCCATCAATGCAGCACGAAGTCAGTTGCCGTCGAATCTGCCCCAGAACCCCGGGTACCGGAAGATCAATCCGGGGGATGCGCCGATTCTGATTCTTGCGCTGACATCGGACACTCTTTCGGTTCCGCAGATCTACGACGCATGCGACAGCATCCTCGCACAGAAGATTGCGCAGGTGAACGGGGTCGGCCAGACGTTCTGCGGAGGCAGTGCAAAGCCCGCAGTGCGCGTGGAGGCGAATCCGACGCAACTGGCCAATTACGGTGTTGGCCTTGAGGCCTTGCGCGGCGCAATCGGTACGGTCAACGTAAACCAGCCGAAGGGATACCTGCAGGACGAAACCCGGCGGTGGATGGTCAGCACGACGGACCAGTTGTTTGGTGCAGCGGCGTATGCTCCGCTGATTATCTCGACCGACCGCGGGCCGGTGAGTTCCGCGGCAGCGAGTAATGGGCTGCCTACATCGGTTCAGAGCGCGGTGAGCGGCGCGCCAACAACGAATACGCCCAGCGGGACAAAAGGTGCTATCGCGACCAGCAGTGCAAGTCCCTCGGCTGCGGCGCATGGCATTGTGCGGATTCAGGACGTTGCCAATGTCATCGACAGCGTGGAGGACATTCACACCGGCGGATCGTTCAATGGGAAACCGGCGATCCTGGTGATCGTATTCAAGACCTCGACGGCGAACGTTATCGAAACGGTAGACAGTGTTCTGCAGCTGTTACCGCAGCTCCAGGCGCAGATTCCTCCGTCGATTCAGCTTCATGTTGCCCTGGACCGGACGACAACGATCCGCGCCTCGGTGAGGGATGTGACGCGAACGCTGATCATCTCGATCGTGCTGGTGATCCTTGTCGTGTTTGTATTCCTGCGCGAGGTGAGGACGACGTTGATTCCCAGCGTGTCCGTGCCGCTGAGCCTGCTGGGAACGTTTGGCGTGATGTACCTGCTCGGTTATACGCTGGACAACCTCTCACTGATGGCGCTGACGATTTCAACCGGCTTTGTCGTAGACGACGCGATTGTGGTGATCGAGAACATTACGCGCCACCTTGAGAGCGGACTGAAACCGTTCAAGGCGGCGATGGTGGGGTCGAAGGAGATTGGCTTTACTGTCCTTTCGATGAGCACGTCGCTGATCGCCGTGTTTATTCCGATTCTGCTGATGGGCGGAATCGTGGGGCGGTTGTTCCGTGAGTTTGCCGTAACGCTGTCGGCGGCAATTATGATGTCGCTCGTTGTTTCGCTGACAACGACGCCGATGCTCAGCGCGAAGTTCATCAAGGCGCATAATGAGCAGAAACATGGGCGGTTCTATCGCTGGGGCGAGAAGGGCCTGGGGTGGCTGACGTCGGAGTATGAGCACGGTCTTCGCTGGGTTCTGAAGCATCAGGGCATTGTCCTCACGATTACGATTCTGACGTTTTTTCTGAACATCTATCTCTACATTCTGGTTCCGAAGGGCTTCTTCCCGCAGCAGGACACAGGCCGTATCGGTGGGCAGATTCGGGGGCAGCAGGATGTTTCGTTCGACTCGATGCGGGAGAAGGTCAAGCAGATGGCGGAGATTGTGCAGAAAGATCCCGGCGTCGAGAATGTGATGGCCTTTGTGGGCGGCGGCGGTCCTGGCGGCGGCGGCAGCAACTCGGGGAACATGTTCGTCTCGCTGAAGCCGGATGCCGAGCGGCAGAAGAATGGCGACAATGCCGAGGTCATCATCAATCGTCTGCGGCCTAAGACCTCCGGAATTGCTGGAGCGACTTTGTATCTGCAGTCGCAACAGGAGCTGCGTATCGGGGGCCGAGGCACAGCGACTCAGTATCAGTATTCGCTGACTGCCGAGAGCCTGAAGGACCTCGATGAGTGGGCGCCGAAGCTGATGGCAGCGATGCAGAAACTGCCGGAGCTGAAAGACGTTGCCACGGACCAGCAGGACCAGGGCCTTCGGGCGCAGCTGATCATCGATCGCGATACGGCTTCGCGGCTTGGGGTCTCTCCGCTGGCGATCGACAACACGCTGTCGGATGCGTTCGGGCAGCGGCAGGTCTCAACGACGTACAAGCCGCTGAATCAATATCACGTCGTGATGGAGGTTGCGCCGGAGTACCAGCGCGATCCGGATTCGCTGAAAAACATTTATGTGAAGAGCACGACGGGCGCGATGGTTCCGTTGTCGGCGATTACTCACTTTGAACAGCAGCGTATTCCATTGACGGTGAATCACCAGTCGCAGTCGCCGTCGGCGACGCTGAGCTTCAACCTGACGCTTGGTGTTTCACTGAGCCAGGCGACGGACGCGATCGAGACGGCGCGGGTGAACATGGGAATGCCGTCCTCGATCCATGGCGGGTTCCAGGGAACGGCGCAGGCGTTTCAGGCTTCGCTGAAGAGCGAGCCTTACCTGATTCTGCTGGCGCTGGTTTCGGTGTATATCGTTCTCGGCATGCTGTATGAGAGCTTCATCCATCCGCTGACGATTCTTTCCACCCTGCCCTCGGCCGGCGTCGGTGCGATTGTGGCGCTGCTGCTGTTCAAGGTGGAGCTGAGCGTGATTGCGATGATCGGCATCATTCTGCTGATCGGCATCGTGAAGAAGAACGCGATCATGATGATCGACTTCGCGCTGGCGGCGGAGCGGCTGGAGGGCAAGTCACCTGAAGAGGCGATCTACCAGGCCTGCCTGCTGCGCTTCCGGCCGATCATGATGACGACGATGGCGGCGATGCTGGGTGGACTACCGCTGGCGCTGGGGACCGGAACCGGAAGCGAACTGCGGCGTCCACTGGGAATCACGATTGTCGGCGGACTGATCGTGTCGCAGTGCCTTACCTTGTTCACGACTCCTGTGGTGTACCTGTTCTTTGACCGGGTACGGGCTCGGGCGGTGGGACTCGCCGGTGTGAAGAAGCCGGTTCGTTCGGTTGCGCAGCCTGTTGCCGGAGACTAAGGCAGCAGGTACCCCCCCTCCCCCCTATCTTTTGGGGTAAATTGTTCATTTCACTAGGCTTAGATCTCGATTTGAGCGTAAGATGTTCCATCTGCGTGGTTTAGGACTAAAATATTCAAAGTAAATACGTTGCGGAAGGCAAAGGCCCGGGGTTTTCTCCCCGGGCCTTTGCCTTGCCTATCTCTATTGTAGTGAAGTGGCGGAACTGGTATGCCACTTGTAACTGTTTTATTTTGTGATTGTTGGGTGGTTCTGGGGCTTGACATGCGGTTTGTTGGGATTTTTCCCGAAGGGATATTAGACTTCCTTTTGCGTCAGGGGTTCGGGAGAAGAAATAAATTGATCGCTTCGCCTTCGGCTTCGCTCCTGCCTTCGGCAGAATGGAACCCACTCATCGCTTACGCGATGAATGGGGCACCCGGTTGTGGCATCGCATCATGTTGCGATGAGTGGGGTACCGGTTTTTTGGGCGGGTCAGGTTCCGGGTTGGATGTAGGGGGCTTGCTGTATGAGCTTGCGTTCGTTTCCTCGTGGATCGTTTTCCACGGTCACTGGCGTGTTCCAGAGCAGGGTGGGACGGGCGGTGAGGTCGTAGCGTGGCCAGTGGGGAAGGCCGGGATGGTTTGGGTCTCCGTTGCGGGCGAAGTTGATTACGGTGTCGGCAAAAGTGGCGGCCAGGGTTTGGGCCTGTGCGGACGGTTGGATTCCGTCGGCGGAGACCGTGGGGGCGGCGAGGGCGAGGTTGTCGAATGCAAAGGGGATGTCGATGGTGTGAGGTGCGCCCCATTTGCCTTCGTCGGCGGGGGACTTCCAGGTGAAGTTGTAAACCCAGGTGGGGCCGCGTTGGACGGCGCGATGCTCGCTTTCGATGACCATGCCGTGCCAGGAGCGGAAGGCGGTGGTGACGGCGAAGAAGACGTCGGAGGGGGAGTAGGCGGGGTACCACTTGCGGTAGCCGGAGACGATGGATTCGGTGGTGAGGGTGCCGAGGAACTGGCGGTAGTGTTCGAGTTCGGCGGGGAGTTGGTCCCAGGTGAGGGAGAAGAGCGCGGGGTTGGAGGCTCCGATGAGGAGGCGAGTCTCGTCGTGGGTATTGCCGAGGACCATGGGGATGTGTTCGGAGATGGCCGGAGCTTCGGGTGAGAAGGGATCGTGCGGCAGGGTTCGGCCGTCGTGGACGGGGCCGAAGTAGCGGCCGCCGCGGAGTGCGGCCACGAGCTTTTCCATCGGGACCTTATTGGGGTCGAGGATGCCGGCGAGGCTGGCGGGGGTTAGATTGAGGTCTTTGAGGACCGATTGCGCGGTGGCGGTTGCGTGTTCGGGTGTGGTGGCGGTGAGTTGCTGGCCGCTCATGGTCCAGACGCGGTGGAAGAGGCCGTGCGCGGAGGGCATGGACATGAGGGTGGCACACTTGGCTCCGCCGCCGGATTGGCCGAAGATGAGGACGCGGGATGGATCGCCGCCGAAGCGGGCGATGTTGTCGCGAACCCATTGGAGGGCGAGGACGAGGTCAAGCTGGCCGACGTTGCCGGAGTCGGCGAAGGTGTCGCGGAGAGCGTGCGGCGCGAGTTCGGCGAGATAGAGGTAGCCGAAGAGGTTGAGGCGGTGAGTGAGGGTGACGACGACTGCGTCGCCCCGGCGGGCGAGCCGGACGCCGTCGTAAACGGGGCCGTTGGGGGAGCTGGAGGAGTAGGCTCCGCCGTGGATGTAGACGAGGACGGGACGTTTGCCGGTGAGGCTGGGTGTCCAGAGGTTGAGGCGGAGGCAGTCTTCGCTGTTGGCGGGATTGGCTTCGTCGAGCGGGGAGAAGGTGGAGCGGCCTTCGCGCTTATGGATGGGTTGCGGGGCTTGCGGGCCGAAGGCGAGGCAGTCTCGAATGCCGGGCCATGGTGTGGGTTTGGTGGGTGGCTGGAAGCGGCGTTTCGAGGTGTCGTCGCCGTAGGGGATGGATTTGAAGACGAGGATGCCCTGATCGGTGAAGCCTTGTACCTTGCCGGCGGCAGTGTCTGCGATTGGGGCGGCGGTGGCCTGGGCGCGGAGAGATTTGGGGAGAAGGGTGTCAGCGGCGAGGAGTGCGGTGGTCTGGAGGAGGTCGCGGCGATTCATGGCTCTACTTCGCGGGGCAATCTTTTCGGTCGGTGTCGGCGATGCTGGCGATGAGCCATTTGCCGTCTTTGCGGACGAGGTTGAATAGGTCGGTGCCGCAGTGATCGATTTTGCCGTCGACGAGGAAATCGAACGGGGCCCAGACTACGGCGAGGTCGTTGTCGATTCGGATGAGGGGGTCGTGGATGCGCTCTTCGATGTGCGTGGTTCCGGGGCGGCCGACGCGCTCGGCGAAGGCTTCGAAGGTCATCTGGGTGGGCTTGCCGTCGCGCATGAGCACCATGGTTCCGCCGGGAAGGGTGGGTTCCTTGATGGCAGCGGCGTCGCGCTTACTCATTCCGTCGAACATCGCCTGGATGGGAGCGAGGACGGCCTGTTCTTCGGGAATAGAGGGATTAGCGGGAGTTGCGGCGTGCAGTGATATGGCGAGCATTGCCGTCGAGATGGATAGCGCGAGCAGATGGCGAGAGGTCTTCATGGCTTTGGATTTTATCTCTCAGGAGTGAGACTGTTTGAGGCGCTGCGGAACGGCCTGCGCTTGGAATCCAGGAGCAAGGTTTATTTTGTGGCTTCGATCCACTCCTGTTCGCCGCGATGGAGGAGAGAGTCGCGGTCTTCGGGGAGGACCCAGCGCTGCCTGATGAGGTTGTCGACGGCGTCTCTGAATTGGGCGGTGTAGGCCTCGTGGCTGGGGTAGCGCTCCGCGATGGATTTGCGCGGGTCCCCGGTCTTTTTGCGATCGGCAGCGGTTTTAGGGAAGGGGATATACGAGGCTTCGAAGGAGACGCGCTGATCGGGTGCGCCGATCGAGGAGTCGCGGAGATTCCAGGCGGCGTAGGTTGCGAGCGGCACGGTGAGTTCCGGGAGACGGACGCCGTCGCGCTCGTTGCCGTCGGCGTCGACCTGCGGGACGAGGACGGGATATGGTTGCGCGACTTTTGGCGGTTCAAGGGTGAGGATGCCGTTGCGCCAGTTGGGGCCGAAGTCGAGGCGCCAGGCTTCCGTGGCTTCGTGCGGGCGATTGACACCGGGAAGGGTGGGGAAGGCGTAGTCGCTGAACGGGACGAGCGTGCCATCGGCGATGTGCGGATAACTGCTGGGAGGCGGAGGCGTGGAGTTGCGGACCCAGGCGTCCATGTTGGCGATCATGGATCGCCAGAAGTAGTTGATGGGGAGCGGGGACTGCGGCTGCTGGCCGAGGAGGTCGCCTTTGCCGCGCTCGGCGGGGAAGGGGCCGGAGAAATGCTGGAGTCCGGTGAAGTGATAGATACGGACGTTGTCGGAGAGGCGCACGTCATGCTTGCCGTCGGCGGTGATGTGGATGAGTGCGGCGGCGCGGCCCCAGTATTCGAAGGAGGTGTTGGAGAAGAAGATTCGGGGGACGACGTTTTCGGCGGTGGCCCGGTCGAGGAGGCCTGCGGTCTCGTGGGTGATGGGGTCGGTCTCGGGCTGGCCGGTGAAGGGAAAGATGTCGGTGGGGAAGAAGACGGAGGAGGTGGGTTGCGCGTCTCGCGAGGGTTGGGCGAAGCGGTAGTTGAAGCTGCCGCGGCCTGCTCCGGCGACGTGGGCGAGGACGCCATCGAGGGCGATGCGGCCGTCTTCGTCGGCGTTGAAGCCCTGGTAGAGGAGGTCGCGGAGGAAGCGGCCATCCTGCGAGATGCCCTGTCCGTAGACGCGCGCGGCAGGTGTGATGGCGTTGGGCGAGTGCTTGGCGTAGGAGGCGAAGTCGCGAATGGCGGCGAAGCTTCCCCCGGCGACGACGGGGTCAGCGACGGTGTAGACGTACTCGTAGATGTGGCCGGGCTGGAAGTTGCCGTTGAGATGGATGAAGCGATCGCTGGAGGCGAGTTTGCCGTTGACCGTGTGGGCGAACTGCCATTCGCTGCGCGGGATGTTTTTGCGCTTGCCGTCGCGGGAGTCGCGGACGGTGAGGGTGTTGCGCGGGTCGCCAGGGTTGGCGACGGGGTATTCGGCGCCGCCGAGGTTGCCCATCATAAGGTGGCCGAGGGGGATCTCGGGCAGGGGCTTTGACGGCATAAGGTCGCCGCGCAGGAGGCCGGTGATGGTGTGGCCATTTTCCCTGGCGATGGGAGCGTAGAAGCGCAGAGTGCCGGAGCTGGCCGGGCCGTCTGCGTCCCACTGCCAGCCAAGGGTGACGATGGTGTATCCGTTGCGAAGGAACCAGGCGTCTCCGGCGCCGTGGGCGAGATCCCAGTCGCCGCCGTCGACGAGGGAGAGGATGCGTCCGCGGCCGCGGTTGGGGACTTCGAGGATCATGGAGCCGTTGCCTTTGGCGGCGTCTTTAGGGCGGATGGCGATGAACTCGGAGGAGAACTCAACCTCCCCGTTCCTGAGGTTGACTGCGTTGGCAAGATCGACGATTCGCTGGTTGTGAGGATTCGCTACGGGCAAAGAGAAGTAGACGCGTCCGGTGATGCGCTCGTAGGGGCCTGCGTTGCCGAAGGGCTTGCCGTCGAGGACATCCGCGCGCGTGGCGACTTCGACGCGAGTGACGCGCGCGCTGAGGGAAGTTGCCGTGAAGAAGAGGATGGTCGAGAGGAAGACTACGCTCGATCGTCGGAGCATGTGGCGAGAATAGCATGCTGATTCGACGGCCGATCCCTTTGTTTTACGAATGCGGGATTCAAAGCCCATTATGGCGCGGCAAGGCTGCGTCATGAATGGAGCACGCGACTCTGACGCTACTGCTTCGTGTCGAGCGGGTGCGTGGTCTTCTCGTTGAATTCGTTTTGCAGGCGTGGGCTTACGTCGTCGGCCTTGATGGCGGCGAGGGCTTTGGCGATGGACTCGATCCACCAGTTCATCTGGTACTCGCCGAGTTCGCGGGTTGCGGCGGAGCCGTCGCCGGCGTAGTGGTCGGGGAAGCGCGCGTACCACCAGATGCCGGTGTAGACGCCGTCGGGGAGGTTCGCGCGATGCTGGTCGGCGCCGGATTCGCTTGCGGCGCGGTCCTGATGGACGAGGTCAGGGCGCGCGATCATCATCTTGGAGGTCTCGCTCTCGCCGGCATGCTGGTCTGTGGTGGTCTTCTTTTTGGGGCCGCCGGTGGCCGGCGTGCGCTGATCGAAGATGTAGACGACGTAGTCATGCGGCTTGGCGAGTTGCGACTGCGCGAAGTAGGGGAGGAGGCTCGAGTTTCCGCCGTGGCCGTTGACGATGAGGATTTTTTTGCAGCCGTTGCGGGACATCTCGTCGGTCGTCTCCTGCAGGAGGGCCAACTGCAGCTCGCGGCTGTAGGCGACGGTGCCGGGCTCCTGGCGGGCCTCGAAGATCTGGCCGAAGTAGTACTCGGGGAAGACGACGGAGTATTGCTGCTCGGCGGCGTGCAGCGAGGCGTAGCGCACGTCGAGGAGGTCGGTGCCGAGCGGGAGGTGCGGGCCGTGCTTTTCGAGGATGCCAAAGGGGAGGACGCACGTTCCCTGCGCATTGTGGATTGCCTGGATGAAGTCAGGGCCGGTGAGCTCTTCCCAGTGGACTGAAAGTTTTGGCTGCGTCTGGGCTCTTGAGGGTTGTGCGGGGATCAGAGCAGCGCAGAGGAGCAGGAGGGTTGTCCTGCAGTAGAGTTTGGGGTTCATGAGGGAAATCCTTGGGAGTTTCTCAGCGCGGATTCTAGCATGCAGGTGGAGTGACCTGGTCGGTGGGAGATAAGCCGAGAAGAGGCGGGGACGCACAAAGTGAACACCGTGCGTCCTGTGCCGGGCTGTTATTTCAGTTGCGGGCAGCTATTGCGGGATATAGCTGAGGTCGGGGCGGTAGACGGCTAGTTCGGTGACGATTTTGGAGCAGCTGCGGCGGAGTTGTTCGAGTATCTGCGGACCGCTGTCGCCGTAGGCTTCTTTGAGAATGGCCTCAGTGGTCGTTTTTAGCTCCATATCGGCCCAGGTCGGGCGGTCAATGATCTGCACAAAGGTGGGTACTTCACCGCCATTGGCGAGCGAATACACACGCGCATGCAGGATTGGCGCCTTCGTCTTTTGAACGGCCGCCTGGATTTTTTTGACGGCGTCGATGAAGTCATTCGTATGTTCCGGGATGACGGTGTAGTAGGTATTCGTGCGCATCATTGCCGGGCTGGAGGGCGGCTTGCCCAGGCTGAGGTCTTCACGAAAGGCGTAGTAGCTCAGCGACGTGCTGGCCAAGGAGGGACCCATGTCTTTCGCGATCTGCGGCGCATCCATCTTGGCGAATGCCGCGCGGGCATCGTAGTCGCTCCAGTGACGGAACGGGACAACGGTCAAGTAGGAGCCACTGCGGTCGCCGGTCATAATCTGCCAGACGTAGATGGTCCAGGGGTCTTTCTGAGCTGCGTGGAAGGCGGAATGCGCTTTTCGGCCAGCCTCCCATTGGGCGGTCATGCCGGGTTTAGGGGTAGAGATATGAACTTCAGAGATGGTTTGGGGCGAAGATTGCGCCAGGGCGGAGGCAGTGACAACAAGCAGAGAACAGCAAAGCAACGAGCGCATTCAGTCTCCTTCGATTTTTTTGGGTCGCCGTCGTGAGGGATCGGTGGGGGAGGCTGAACGATATAGGGCGGGCTTGGGGATGTCAATCAAATAGATGTCGACGGAATGGCAATCATTCAGTCGCTTCGTCCCCTTCGGCAAGCTCAGGGCAAGCTCTTCGGAGTTCGCTCAGGCCTTCGGCAGAGCGGTAGCCGCTTCGCGGCGGCGAGCTTAGACGCGGGGAAACCCGAAGCTAAAGCATCGGGCTAACCAGCCCCGCTTTACCTCAGAAGCAAAGACGGGATTTTCCGCAGCCTGTGAAGCCGTGCCCTTAAGCAAGGCGGCACATCTCATCGAGATAAACATAATAAACAAAGGGCTGCTTGCGCAGCCCTTTGACGATCGATCACCCAAGACGAAATTACTTCTTCTTCGCCGTGGCGAAGCGCTTGTTGATCTCGTCCCAGTTGACGGTGTTCCACCATGCGGCGAGGTAGTCGGGGCGGCGGTTGTTGTACTTGAGGTAGTAGGCGTGTTCCCAGACGTCGTTGCCGAGGATGGGGTAGTGGCCCTGCGAGAGCGGGTTGTCCTGGTTGGCGGTGGTGACGATCTTGAGCTTGCCGCCTTCGAAGATGACCCAGCCCCAGCCGGAGCCGAACTGCTTGGCGGTGGTCTCGTTGAACTGCTTCTTGAAGGACTCGAAGTCGCCGAAGTCGGCCTTGATCTGGGCCGCGATGTCGCCGGAGGGTTCGCCGCCGCCCTTGGGCTTCATGATCTGCCAGAACATGGTGTGGTTGACGTGGCCTCCCCCGTTGTTGCGGACGACGCCGCGGATGTCCTCGGGGATGGCGTTGAGGTCCTTAATCAGGTCTTCGGGTGATTTGCTGCCCAGCTCGGGGTGTTTCTCGATGGCTCCGTTGAGATTGGTGACGTAGGCCTGGTGATGCTTGTCGTGATGGAGCTTCATGGTCGCTTCGTCGATGTGCGGCTCAAGGCCAGCGTAATCATAGGGCAGAGGGGGAAGTTCGTATGCCACGGTTCTCTCCTGGTGTGCGTTTTGGGCCTGCGGAATTTGGGGCAGGCTCCCGGTTTCAGTCTCTTGAGATGCCAACGATACCCGGCGCGATGCAATACCGGAGAACGCGGAGCTGGAAGAAATTCTCTGTGACCTCGGCCATGATAACGCACTGGAAAGATTGATGGTTTGTTTATGCCGGGGAGCGATGCATGCCGGCAGGAATTGAGTTTTAATGAACGAGATGACTGAGCCTGTTGCAAGTTACCGCTGGCTGATGGATGACGGTCCGGCATTTGGCGCGCCGGGACTGGAACCGCGCTGGACTTCGAGCCAAAAAGACACTGTAGGGACGGCCTATTCGGCGTCGAGCCGCGTCTGGTACACGATGTCGCACGGCATTCTGAACGAGATTTATTACCCGACGATCGATCGTCCGCAGACGCGGGACATGGAGTTTTTGTTTACCGATGGCGAGACGTTCTGCCATGAGGAGAAGCGCGATCTCGAATATGACTTTGAGTATGTCGATGGCGATGCGCTGGCGGTGCGAGTGACGGCCCAGGAGCCTGGCGGGCGGTACAGGGTGACGAAACTGGTGCTGTCGAATCCTCACTTCTCAACCGTGGTCATGCACGTGAAGATCGAGGGGGACGAAGGGGTGCTGGCGCGGATGAAGGGCTATGCTCTGCTCGCTCCGCATTTGAACGGAGGCGGCGCGGGGAATTCGGCGCGCTCGGTGGATGTCTCGGGAAAGCGGTGCCTGCTCGCCTGGAAGGGGAACGCCTCGCTGGCGATGGGTGCGGATTGTGGATTTACGCGCTCGTCGTGCGGGTATGTGGGAACGAGCGATGGCTATCAGGACCTCTTCAGCAATATGCAGATGAAGTGGCAGTTCGGCGAGGCGATGGACGGCAACATCGCGGTGATGGGCGAGATCGATATTGCGAGTCATCGCGAGTTCACGGTGGCGATCGCGTTTGGAGATGGTCACCATGCGGCACTGGCGGGATTGATGCAGACGCTGGCGAATCCGCCTGCGGACCACCTGAAGCGATATCTGCTGCAGTGGGGGCGGGCTGCCTCTCCGGAGGGGCTGGCGGAAGCATCGATGGATCGGGGCAAGCTGATGCGCGTGAGCCACAACGTTCTGCTGACCCACGAGGACAAGACGTTCAGTGGCGCCTTTATCGCTTCGGCATCGATTCCGTGGGGAGCTTCGAAGGGAGACTCGGACCTGGGCGGATATCACCTGGTGTGGACGCGCGACATGGTGCAGACGGCGACGGCTCTGCTGGCGTGCGGCCGCGCGGAGACGGCGCTGCGAGCGCTCGTTTACCTGGCTTGCACCCAGAGGCCGGACGGAAGCTTCGCGCAGAACTTCTGGATCGACGGGACGGCATACTGGCAGGGGATTCAGCTGGATGAGGTGGCGTTTCCGATCATCCTGGCGTGGCGATTATGGAAGCAGAATGCGCTGGGCAGTTTCGATGCGTTTCCGTTTATCGAGCGGGCGGCGGCGTTCCTGGTGAAGTATGCGCCGATTACGCAGCAGGAGCGTTGGGAAGAGGTAGCGGGATATTCGCCCTCGACGCTGGCGGTGGTGATTGCGGGGCTGATCTGCGCGGCGGATATTTCGCGAGCGCATGGATCGCATGAACTGGCCGGGTTTCTTGAGTCGTATGCGGACTGGATCGAGGCGCACCTGGATGCGTGGACGACGACGAACGAAGGCGTGATCTATCCGGAAGTGAAGCGCCACTATATGAGGATCAAGCCGCCGTGCGAAGGAGAGCCGTTCTGGGATGACTCGGTGCCGGTGGGGAGTTTTCGGATTTCGAATCGCGAGCCGGGTGAGAAGAATGTGTTTGAGGCGCGCGAGGTGATCGATGCGGGTTTTCTGGAGCTGGTGCGGTATGGGATTCGGCGGCCGGACGATCCGCTGATTGTGGATTCGCTGAAGGTGGTGGACCATCGGCTGAAGATCGATACTCCGTTCGGGCCCTGCTGGCGGCGCTACAACCACGATGGCTATGGACAGAGGAAGGATGGCGGGCCTTACGAGGGTTGGGGACAAGGACGCGCGTGGCCTCTGCTGACCGGCGAGCGGGCACACTACGAACTCGCGGCAGGAAAAGATGTGGCTTCTTTGATCGGGGCAATCGAGAGGTTCAGTTCGAAGGGTGGCATGCTGCCGGAGCAGATCTGGGATGTGCCGGATCTACCTTCGGAGGGCCTGTACCTGGGGCGTTCGGCAGGATCGGCGCAGCCGTTGGTATGGGCGCACTCGGAGTACCTGAAGTTGTTGCGGTCGACGGTGGACAGGCATGTTTTCGACCGCATTTCGGTGGTCGAGGATCGTTATCTGCCGTCGGCGGAGAGGCGCAACTTCCGCAACCACCTGGGGATGTATCGCACCACGCGTCCGATTACGGCGATTCGAGCGGGCTATACGCTGCGGATTGTGGATGCGGAGCATTTCAAGGTGGTGTATTCGATGGACAACTGGAGGACAGTGAACACGTTGATTTCGACCACCGTCGGTGCGCCGGGTTCGTTTGCCGATATTCCAACGAAGCCCGACCAGACGAGCAACATTGTTTTCACCTTGTGCTGGCCAAGCGATGCAGCAGGACATGAAGAGCGTTGGCTGGGCCGAAATATTGACATTGCTGTAATCCGGGGCTGAGATGCAGGGACCCGCGTTCCGCCTGTACACTGATTGAGATCGACCCCAAAAATAACCGGACTGAGAGCCAGCGCACGGTGCGCGCCTCGTCCTGAACCGATAAAGGAAAACGATGATCGCTCAAGAGATTGACCAGCAGCAAGCATTGGACCAGCTTTCCATTAACACACTGCGTTTTCTGGCTGTCGATGGCGTGGAGAAAGCGAAGTCCGGCCACCCGGGCGCGCCTCTTGGCTGCGCTCCGATTGCGTACCTGCTGTACCACAAGCTGATGAGGCACGATCCCTCGGACCCGAAGTGGATCAACCGGGACCGTTTTGTGCTTTCGAACGGGCATGCTTCGATGCTGCTTTATTCAGCGCTGCATCTCTCGGGGTATGACCTGCCCATGTCGCAGCTTGAGCAGTTCCGGCAGTGGGGCTCGCATACGCCGGGACACCCGGAGTACGGCGAGGCTCCGGGCATTGAGGTAACGACCGGGCCGCTCGGCCAGGGATTCGCCATGGCGGTGGGGATTGCGACGGCAGAGAAGCATCTGGGCGCTGTTTACAACCGCGATGAGCATCCGATCATTGATCATTACACCTACGTATTGTGCGGTGATGGCGACCTGATGGAAGGCATCTCGCATGAGACGGCGTCGCTGGCCGGAACGCTGGGGCTGGGCAAGCTGATTGTGCTGTACGACGACAACCTGATCTCGCTCGATGGCCCGACGGAGTTGAGCTTTACCGAGGACGTGACGAAGCGGTTCCAGGGTTATCACTGGCACGTGCAGATGGTGGACGACGGCAACGACCTGGTCGCGATTGAGGCGGCGATCAAGGCGGCGCAGGCAGAGACGACGCGTCCGTCGCTGATTCGCGTGCGCACGGTGATCGGCTACGGCAGCCCGAAGGCCGGCACCAGCAAGGTCCACGGAGAGGCGCTGGGAGCCGAGGCAGTGAAGGCAACCAAGAAGAATCTTGGCTGGCCCGAAGACAAGACGTTCTACGTGCCCGAAGAGGCAGGAAAGAACTGGCTTGAGGCCAGGGAGAAGGGCAAGAAGGTCAAGGCTGAGTGGGAGAGAGGATTCGCGGAGTACAAGAAGGCCTATCCCGAGCCTGCGGCGGAGTTCGAGCGCGTGATCAAGGCGGACATGGTCCCAGGGTGGCAGAAGAAGATTCCAATCTTCCCGACAGAGAAGCCGATTGCGACTCGCAACGCCGGGCAGACGGTGATGAATGCGATCGCCGGTGTCGTGCCGGAGTTGTTTGGCGGCGCTGCTGACCTGACGGCTTCGACGAAGACGATCTTCAAGGATTCGGCGAACTTCCATGTCGATCCGAAGGGCCGCAACGTGTTCTTTGGGGTGCGTGAGTTCGGCATGTGCGCGATGGTGAACGGCATGGCGGCGCACGGCGGGCTGATTCCGTTTGGCTCGACGTTCTTTGTCTTCTCGGATTATGCGCGCTCGGCGATCCGCATGTCGGCGCTGATGGGTGTGCACTCGTTGTTTGTGTTTACGCACGATTCGGTGGGCCTGGGAGAGGACGGACCGACGCACCAGCCGATTGAGCAGTTGATGAGCCTGCGTCTGATTCCGCATCTCACGGATTTTCGTCCCGCGGATGCGAATGAGACTGCGGCCTGCTGGCAGCTGGCGCTGGAGCGCAAGAGCCCAAGCTTTATGGCTCTCTCGCGGCAGGATCTGCCAGTGATGGATGCGGAAAAGTACAAGATCTTCGACGGCGTGAGGAAAGGCGCCTATGCGCTCGATGCTACAGGGAAGGACATCATCCTGATCGCTACCGGCTCGGAGGTCTCGCTGATTGTTAAGGCCGCAGAGGAATTGAAGGCCGCGGGGATTGGAGCGACGGTGGTTTCGATGCCGAGCTTCAAGCTGTTCGACGAGCAGGATGAGGCTTACAAGGCGACCCTGTTCCCGGAGAACACACCGAAGCTGGCGGTTGAGGCCGGAGCTACGATGGGCTGGTACAAGTACATCGGTCACAACGGCGGCGTCATTGGCATCGATCGCTTTGGCGCGTCGGCTCCCGGACCCATTGCTCTGGAGAAGCTGGGCATCAATGTGGCGAACATTGTGGAACATGCAAAGAAGCTGGTGAAGAAGTAACGGATGGGCGGGGAAATTTTCCCCGCCCGATCTTTTCAGGCTTTGTGATTTGTGGAGGGAAGCGCATCGACCCATACGGTGCGCGCATCCAACGAAAGCGCACCAGGAGCGCCGGGATTGCAAATGGCGTTTTTTACTCAGGGAAGGGATTTTGCTGCAATTTTCTGGAGAAATCATGGCCGAAGCCAAGAAGCCGCGTGTCTGGTTTATCACAGGAAGCTCAACGGGATTTGGGCGCATTCTGGCGGAAGAGGTTTTGAAGGCCGGGGATGGTGTGGTTGCGACCGCGCGCAAGGTGGAGCAGGTCGCCGATCTGGAGCAGAAGTATCCGAAGCAGGCTCTTGCGCTGCCACTGGATGTGACGAAGCAGGACCAGGTAGACGCTGCGGTTGCAAAGACGCTGCAGCGGTTTGGACGTGTCGATGTCCTGGTAAACAATGCAGGTTATGGCCTGGCTGGCGCCATTGAAGAGGTCTCCGAGGAAGAGCTGGAGCCGATGTACCAGACCAACGTCTTTGGATTGCTGCGCGTGACGCGCGCATTTCTTCCTCAGCTTCGCAAGCAGAGGAGCGGGCACATCCTGAATCTGTCTTCGATTGGCGGATTGACGGCCGGGCCGGGGTGGGGCCTTTACCAGGGGACAAAGTTTGCGGTGGAAGGCTTGTCGGAGGCGCTGGCGCAGGAGGTTGCGCCGCTGGGGATTCGCGTGACGATCGTCGAGCCCGGTCCATTCCGTACGGATTTTCTCGGGCGCTCAGGAGTTGAGGCCGCGAAGAAGATTGCAGACTACGATGCGACGGCGGGCAATGCGCGACGCTACATGGCCGAGCAGGATGGCAAGCAGCCGGGTGATCCACTGAAGGCGGTTCACGCGATGATGCAGGTTGTGGATGCGGAGAATCCTCCGCTGCGCCTGCTGCTCGGTGCGGTTGCGTTGAAGCGGGTGCGTGAGAAGTTGGAGAGATGGCAGAAGGAACTCGCGGCATGGGAGCCGGTGACGGTGGGAGCAGATTTTCCGCCGGGACGGTGAGTCTCGGGGACCAGCAACTGCATAACAAAGGATTCAGGTAAGAAAGGAAAGATCAATGGAATTAGGAATTATCGGACTCGGCAAGATGGGATTCAATATGGCGGAGCGGCTGAAGCAGGCCGGCCACAAGGTCGTCGGGTTCGACTTCAATAAAGATGCGACTGCGAGGCTTACGGCGAATGGATCTCTCGGTGTGAACTCGCTGGAGGATCTTGTTGCGAATCTCTCCGCTCCGCGCGGTGTGTGGATTATGGTTCCGTCGGGTGATCCGGTGGACCACACGATTGCGAGTCTGGAAGGGCTGCTTGCGAAGGGCGACACGATCATCGATGGCGGCAATTCGAATTACAAGGACACGCAGCGGCGTCATGCACAGTTGAGGGAAAGTGGCCTGGAGTACGTAGACTGCGGCACGTCGGGCGGAGTGTGGGGTCTGAAAGAGGGCTACAGCCTGATGGTGGGTGGCGATAAGGCTCCCGTAGACCGGTTGCGGCCGATCTTCGAGGCGCTTGCGCCTGCGCCAACTCAGGGCTGGGGCCATGTCGGGCCTTCGGGTGCAGGGCACTTTGTGAAGATGGTGCACAACGGCATTGAATATGGCCTGATGCAGGCGTACGCCGAAGGCTTCTCGATCATGAAGGCCAAAGAGCCGCTGAATCTGGACCTGACGCAGATTGCGCACATATGGCAGAAGGGCTCCGTGGTGCGCTCGTGGCTGCTGGACCTGACGGCGGATGCGCTGGACAAGAATCCGACGCTCGCCGGACTTGAGGCGTGGGTTCCGGACTCGGGCGAAGGCCGTTGGACGGTGATGGAGGCGATCGACCTGAATATTTCAGCGCCGGTGATTACGGAGTCCTTGATCCGCCGGCTGCGTTCGCGCGAGGAGAACAACTTTACGGACCGCATGATCTCGATTATGCGTGGAGCGTTTGGCGGTCACGACGTCAAGAAGGCCGAGTAAGCAAAGAGACGAGAACCAGGGACGAAAGGAAAATCGATATGGCTACGACACAAGTTCAAGTCACCCCCGATACTGCGGCAGCGGCACGGCATGCGGAGCGCGCACCCGATCCGTGTATCGTCGTCATCTTTGGCGCCTCAGGTGACCTGACCAAGCGCAAGCTGCTGCCGGCGCTTTATCACCTTGAACAGGGAGGGCTGTTGCCGCCGGATTTCGCCGTTGTCGGGGTTGCGCGGCGTCCGCTCGAGCAGAGCTTTGCTCCTGACATGAAGGAAGGTATCGTCGCGGGCGGCGGTGTCGATGAGAGCGATCCAAAGCTCGCTCCTTTTGTCGACCGCATTCAATACCACGCAATGAACTTTGACGATGCTTCGGGCTACGATTCGCTGAAGACGAAGCTGGCAGAGATCGATAAGAAGTACCACACGAGCGGCAACCGTCTTTTTTACCTGGCGACCGCACCGGAGTACTTCTCCGACATCATCAACTTCCTTGGTAAGCATGAAATGGCTCAGCCTGGGCCAGAGGCAAGGGAAAACGGCAAGGCTTCGTGGGTGCGAGTCATCATTGAGAAGCCGTTCGGTCACGATCTCGAGTCGGCGCGCGCGCTCAACGATGAGGTGAACAAGGTCTTTCGCGAAGACCAGATCTTCCGCATCGATCATTACCTGGGCAAGGAGACCGTGCAAAACATCCTGGTCTTCCGCTTTGCGAACGGGATCTTTGAAAACATCTGGAACCGCAACCACATCGACCACGTGGAGATTACGGCCGCGGAATCGATTGGCATCGAAGGCCGCGGACCCTTCTACGAGCAGGCAGGCGCGCTGCGCGATGTGGTGCAGAACCACGTCATGGAATTGCTGAGCTTCGTTGCGATGGAGCCTCCCGTCTCATTCAAGGCCGATGCAGTCCGCGCCGAGAAGGTGAAGGTATGGAAGGCGATTACGCCAATTCATCCGGCGGATACGGTTCGCGGGCAGTATGGACCGGGAATCGTCGACGGCAAGCCAGTTCCGGGGTATCGGCAGGAAGACCGCGTGCATCCGCGCTCACAGACGGAGACATACGCTGCACTGAGGCTTGAGATTGAAAACTGGCGCTGGGCAGGGGTTCCGTTCTACATCCGCGCAGGAAAGCGTCTGGCGAAACGTGTCACTGAAATCACGATCCAGTTCAAGCAGCCGCCGATGCTGCTGTTCAAGGGCGGCGAGTGCCACGATTCGAGCAACATCAAGCCGAACCTGATCTCGATGCGCATCCAGCCGGATGAGGGAATTTCGCTCCGCTTCGGGGCGAAGCTTCCCGGGCCGAGTATGGACATCAGCCCGGTGCTGATGAACTTCAATTATGCCGATGCCTTTGGAAAGTCGTGGGCCAATGGCTACGAGCGTCTACTGCTCGACGCCATGCTGGGGGACGGGACTTTGTTTGCCCACCGCGACGGCGTCGAAGCGACGTGGGCTCTGATGACTCCGATTCTGCAGGCATGGGCGGCGAATCCGGTGAAGGATTTCCCGAACTACGCGGCAGGAACGTGGGGGCCGTCGGCGGCGGATGCGCTGCTGGAGTCTGAAGGCCGCAAGTGGAGAAAGCTATAGCCATGCCGCGACCTGTTACGGTTACATATCAAATCTCATCGGCTGCGGCGGAGGTGGCCAGGGCTGCGGCCCGTCTCTTCACCGATCAGGTAAAGGCTGCGGCGCAGTCGCGTGGGATTGCGCGCGTCGCGATCTCCGGGGGGACAACGCCGAAGGCGATGTTCGCTTTGCTTGCCGATGCTGCGCAGCCGTTTGTGAAGGAGATTCCGTGGGACAAGCTCGACCTGTATTGGGTTGACGAGCGTTGTGTTCCGCCGGACCATCCCGACTCGAACTACCGGATGACGAAGGAGCAATTGCTCTCGAAGGTGCCGCTTCCGGCGGAACGGATTCATCGCATGGAAGGCGAGCTGCCGCCAGAGGAAGCTGCCGCGCGATACGAGGCGGCGATTCGCAACGGTTTCCGGCTCGAAGGTGCGGAGACTCCGACATTCGACCTCATCCTGCTGGGCATGGGGGACGACGGGCACACCGCATCCTTGTTCCCGCATACCGAGGCGCTCGACAATATGACGAATATCGTCGTGGCGAACCATGTGCCGCAGAAGGATACATGGCGGATCACGCTGACCTGGCCGGTGATTAATCAAGGCCGGGAAGTGGCGTTTCTGATTGAGGGAGCGGGCAAGGCGCAGGTGCTTCATGACGTTCTGCTGGGGCCATATCAGCCTGAGACCTTTCCTTCGCAACTCATCCGGCCAGGCAGCGGAAAACTGACCTTCTTGCTCGACTCGGCTGCAGCAGATAAGCTTCCCCCACCGGCAAAAGATGCTTCCGCCGGTGTCCTGGAGCTTCGATAGATGATTCTTGCTGGTGACGTCGGTGGCACAAAGGTCCACCTGGCGCTGTATGACTTTGCCGAGGGGCGGCTGCATGGCATCCGCGACAAGAAATTTCCTGCGCATGAGTTTCAGAGCCTTGATGCTGTCGTCAACGAATTTCTCGCGAGTGATGAGACAAGTCCCGGGGTAAACAGAGAACAGATTCTGGCTGCCTGTTTTGGCCTTCCGGGACCCGTGCGTGAGGGACGGCTCAAGCTCACCAACCTGCCGTGGACGTTGGATGTGCGCGATCTGTCGCATTCACTTGCGATCCAGCACGTTTTCCTGATTAATGACCTTGAGGCGAATGGTTATGGAATTCCGGAGCTGGCTGGCGACAAGATCTTCACGCTGCATGAGGGTGATGAAAATTCGACGGGGCATCGCGGGCTTGTCTCTGCCGGCACAGGGCTGGGCGAGGCTCTGCTGATCTGGAATGGCAAGAGGCACTATCCAATTCCGTCCGAAGGCGGCCACTCCGACTTTGCAGCGCGGTCTAACCGTGAGATTGCCATGCTGGAGTATCTTCGCGGCACTCTCCGGGGGCGGGTCAGCTTTGAGCGCGTCGTCTCAGGGCTTGGAATTCAGAACATCTACCGGTTTCTGCGTGAAGTTGAAAAGCTTGACGAGCCTAAGTGGCTCTGTGATCGCATGAAGGCCGAGGACCCCAACGTTGTCATCGGCGAGTGCGCCGAAGACGGGTCAAGCTCCATCTGCTTTGAAACGATGAAGACCTTCGCCTCTGCCTATGGCGCCGAAGCAGGGAATCTCGCCCTGAAGGTGTTGGCAACCGGCGGCATCTATCTCGGCGGAGGAATCGCTCCCAAGCGATTGAAGACGCTGCAGAATGGTTTTTTCATGCAGGCATTTCTCGACAAGGGTCGGATGTCGCCATTGCTGCAATCGATTCCGGTCCGCGTCATTCTCGACGACACCTGCGCATTGCTGGGTGCGGCAGCCTACGCAGAGGCACGAGCGGCAGAGCTTTGCGGCCACTCAGAGCGCGCGGAATCGGTGCACGCCTAATCCTTCGCCGATCTCGAATGCCAGCGCTTTGCGTATGCTGAAGAGGTATGGTTCTGAAAGCAGTTGTTCGTTCTTCGGCTCTGATCTTTGCATCTCTCTTCACCGCAGTTCTGGCAGCTCATGCTCAGCGCCTGCCGGGGGGAGTGCACCCGGAGCACTATTCACTCGTCCTCACGCCTGACCTGAAGGCCGCGACCTTCAAGGGCAGCGAGACCATCGAGCTTTCGCTCGATCAGCCGAGCAAAACGATTACGTTGAATGCCGCGGATATCAAGTTCCTCGGCGTGACGCAGGAACACTCGGGAGATATTGGAACAGCTCATGGCATCGCGAGATCAGATGCCCAGGTCACTCTCGATACAGCCAAAGAGCAAGCCACCTTCGTCTTTCCGGGAGAGTTGCCGGCGGGCAAGGTTACACTGGCGATCGAGTACACGGGCATCCTCAATGATCAGCTCCGGGGCTTCTATCTTTCGAAGACAAAGGCTCGCAACTATGCCGTCACTCAGTTTGAGCCTACGGATGCACGCCGGGCTTTCCCAAGCTTCGACGAACCGGCACTGAAGGCGACCTACGACATCGCACTCATCGTCGATGCGGGAGATACGGCAATCTCCAACACCAACATCGTCTCCGATACTGCCGGTCCTCTTGCAGGCAAACACACCATAAGATTTGCGACCACGCCGAAGATGTCGACCTATCTGGTTGCATTTCTGGTCGGCGACTTCAAATGCACCGGCGGCAAATCCGATGGTGTGCCGATCCGCGCGTGTGCGACTCCGGACAAAGTTGAGATGACAAAGTTCGCGGTCGAAAGTGCGAAATACGTGCTGCATTACTACAACCACTACTTCGGCATTAAGTATCCGATGCCCAAACTTGACATGGTTGCGCTGCCTGACTTTGAAGCCGGCGCGATGGAGAACTTCGGCTGCATCACGTATCGCGAGACCGATCTGTTGATCGACGAACAGACCGCCTCGATTTCGGCGCAGAAGCATGTCGCTGTGGTGGTCGCGCACGAGATGGCGCACCAGTGGTTTGGGGACATGGTCACGATGCAGTGGTGGGACAACCTCTGGCTCAACGAAGGCTTCGCCACATGGATGGAGACCAAGTCCGTCGCGAAGTGGCATCCCGAGTGGAACTACCGTGAGGATGAGGCCGAGGACCTGGACAACACGCTGAATCTTGACTCGGAGCCCACCACGCGCACGATCCGCGCGAAGGCCGAGACGCCGTCGGAGATCAACGAGATGTTCGACGGCATCGCTTACGGCAAAGCGGGAGCGGTGCTGGGCATGGTCGAGAACCTCCTTGGCGAGGAGGTCTTCCGCCAGGGCGTGCACAACTACCTGGCAGCTCATCTTTATGGCAATGCGACGGCAGAAGACTTCTGGAACGCGCAGACCGCGAATTCACACCAGCCCGTCGACAGGATCATGGAGAGCTTTGTCACCCAGCCGGGGGTGCCCTTGCTGACGCTCTCCGACCGCAAAACCGATCGCGTGCCCGTCGAGCAAAACCGGTTCTTCCTTTCACCTCTGAACGGACCAGTTGCTGCTGCGAGTGCCGGGCGCTGGACGATTCCCCTGTGCCTCAAATCAACCGGCATCCCCATGTGCCGAGTCCTGGCTCCTGAAGAGCAGGCCATTCCATTGCCGATGGATGCTGCCTTGCCGATGCTCTATATCAACGCCGCAGGCAAGGGCTACTACCGCACCGCATATACAGCGCAGCAGTATGAAGCGATCGTTGCGAAGGCCGAAACGATGCTGACGGCACCGGAGCGCATTGGGTTCGTAGGCGACCGCTGGGCGCTGGTGCGCACCGGCGAGGCCAGCGTCGGCGAGCTCATGGATCTCGTGCTTCGATTCAAGGCTGACCCAAGTGCGATGGTGATGCGGTCGATTGTAGAGAAGGTCCACGCAATCAAAGATCGCATCGCTACGAATGAAGATCGCGAGCGACTCAACGCTATTCTGCGCAGGGAGTTCGAGCCTGTGTATGCTGCGCTGGGCTTGCCAGCGAAGGGCGACTCCTTCGACCGCCAGCAACTGCGCGCCACCCTTATGGAGTTGCTGGGCGGTGCCGAGGACCCAATGGTTCTGGCGCAAGCCAGGGACCTCACGAACCGTGCCTTTGCTCCCGGCGCACGCCAGGACAAAACACTGGAGCCAGAGTTGACCGATGCCGCGATCCTGGTTACAGCCGCGCATGGGGATGGAGCGCTCTATGACAAAGTGATGGCAGCAAGTAAAGATCCAGCCAATCCAGACGACCAGTCGGATGCTCTGCTCACTTTGCCCCGGTTCCAGGACCATGCCCTGGTGAAGCGCACACTGGACTATGCAGTCTCGGGCGAGGTGCGGAATCAGGATAGTTGGATTCTGCTCGAGATTCTTCTGAGCACACGCGAGACCCGCGACCAGACATGGGAGTACATCGGCCACAACTGGGAAAAGGTTCATGCGCAGTTCACAACAAATTCAGGCAATCGTGTCGTCGCCGCTGCCGGCTCCTTTTGCAGCGCCGAGAGCCGCGGTGAAGTTGCGGATTTCTTCGCAACGCACAAGGTGGACGCTTCCGAGCGAACGCTCGCCATAGCGGTCGACAACATCCGTTCCTGTGTGCGCCTGCGCGAGAAGCAGGAATCGAAGTTGCACGCATGGATCGAGGAGAAGAAGTAAAGAGCGGCGTCAAAAATTTCATTTTGCGCAGATCGATTATGGCGCGGACTTTCTGGCAGATTTCTGAACGACAGGTCTACGGGTACCTGCTACTCGCTCATGGAGCATTCTTTCGTGCTGGTGCTCTTGTTCTCTCAACAGCAGGGCAGTGGCATCGGCGAGATGTTCGGCCATGAGCCGAGCCGCTTCGTCGCCGTCCCGTTGCTCGATCGCCCGCATGATGGGTTTGTGGAACGCAAGCGTATGCTCAAGTTCCACGAGTTGAGAGGTCACTAAAATCATCTTCGCGATGGCCTGGTGCACGGTTTGAAAAAGAGTGCTGGCGAGCCCATTCTTCGATGCCTGAAAGATGGCCCTGTGGAAGAGAAGATCCGAGGAGACGAGCTTCAAGGTGTCATTGGAACTCGACTCCAGATCGCGGATCGATTGCCGCAGGAGCGCGATGTCGTCCGAGGAGGCCCGCTGCGCTGCCAGCCGCGCGAGACCTGGCTCCATAAGAAGGCGCAACTCCGTCAACTCCTCAACCGAGGTATCGTCCAGAAGAAACAAAAATTCCATTGGAACTGACAAGACCGCCGAAGTGTCGGTGCTGAGGTAGCTGCCGTCGCCGACCTTCTGCGTGATAATGCCCATGATCTCCAGGACCTTCAGCGCCTGACGCAGAGAAGACCGGGCCACATTGAAGTGAGCAGCGAGCTCTCGCTCCGGAGGGAGCCGGCTGCCCTGCCGGAGCACGCCTTCGCGCAACATCTCCTGAAATCTCTGGATAAGGAGTTGCGTTACGTCCTCCTTGCTTTGCGGTGAGAGTGATAACGACGCTGGCTTGATCACTCGTTTCGAGTTGCTATTCATATACGAGCATCATGACCAGTCGAAAAGATGGCGTCAATCCGGATTTGCGCCGGCGCGGGTTGACGCAGGCCTTTATCTGCCGTGGGATCATAGGCTTGACAACTTGACGGAAAACTTTGCAAAGGTAGTACCTTTGTATCCTGTAGAACTGCGTTGAGAAAACACGATCAAGATTCATTCTGCACAGAAACGACGGCGCCGCGTCTCAGATTCGTTCTGAGGTTGCCATCAAGAAATGCAAGCAGTTCGTCGTCATAGAGTGCGTTTGATCAGGCAGTTACGGCAATCACAAACGAAAATTCATTCAAGGCGCTTGCATGCGAGTGGAGAATTGCAAGACAATTGGTCTGACAAATCAGTCGCGAGTGCACACAACCACAAACCTGCAACAGAGGCTCCTATGGCAAAAGATCCTGTAGATTTGCAGCTCGCAGATAGCTTAGACAAACAAGTGTCCAAGACATCTGAAACCGAACAGTCTCCCGGTCGCGTAAGCCGCCGTTCTTTTCTATCTCATCTCGGAGTGGCAGGACTAGCAGTCACGGCACCGCCAATCCTCGGTTCAACATCCAGTAACGTTGCACCTGCGGTCGAGGATGTGATCGATCATCATGCAGTGGAGGGTGCTGTATCCCTGACATTGAAGGTGAATGGAAAAGAGCACCGTCTCAGCGTCGATCCTCGCACCACTTTGCTGGACTGTCTTCGTGAAAATCTGAACATGCCCGGCACAAAAAAGGGATGCGACCATGGGCAGTGTGGTGCCTGCACGGTTCACATCAATGGACGTCGCGTAAACTCCTGCCTCAGCCTCGCGGTCATGCATCCGATGGATGAAATTACAACCATCGAGGGCATCGGGCAGCCCGGCAATCTTCACCCGATGCAGGCTGCGTTCATCGAGCATGACGGGTACCAGTGCGGGTACTGTACCTCCGGCCAGATCATGTCCGCGGTTGCGGTGCTGAAGGAGCCGGTGGGTCCGGCAGACGAAGATGTCAGGCAGGCCATGTACGGCAATATCTGCCGCTGTGGCGCATATCCGAACATTGTTGCAGCCGTGCAATATGCACGCAAACACTCCTAGTGAGCGGAGCAAATCATGGATAGCTTCCAATTCAGCCGACCCACCACGATCGATCAGGCCATACAGGCAGGAGCGAAGTCGCCCACGGCGCAGCAATCCGCGGAGGTCCGCTTTGTCGCCGGCGGCACGACGCTGATTGACCTGATGAAGCTGAACGTCGAGCGCCCCAGGCAGGTTGTCGATATCAACGTTCTTCCTCTTGAAAAGATAGAGGCCGCACCCAATGGCGGACTGGTCATCGGCGCACTCGCGCGCAACTCCGATGTGGCGCATCATCCGACGGTGCAGCGCGATTATCCCGTGCTCTCGCAGGCGCTTCTCTCCGGAGCATCGCCGCAGCTTCGCAATATGGCGACCACCGGCGGCAATCTTCTGCAACGCACTCGCTGTGTTTATTTCCGCGATACGGCGCATGCATGTAACAAACGGGAACCGGGGACTGGCTGCTCGGCAATCGATGGACACAACCGGATGCTCGCAATCCTGGGTACCAGCAAGGATTGCATCGCAACCAATCCTTCCGACCAGAATGTTGCGCTTACGGCTCTTGAAGCCACGATCCAGGTGCAGGGAACGAAGGGGAAGAGGACCATTCCGATTCACGATTTCTATTTGCTTCCCGGATCCACTCCCGACCGCGAAACAGTGCTTGAGCCAGGAGACGTGATTCTCAGCGTTACACTGCCGCCTCCCGTGGCCGGATCGAAACAGCATTACCTCAAACTACGCGATCGCGCCGCTTATGAATTCGCATTGGCATCGGCCGCAGTCGTGCTGAAGCTGAATGGTAAGAGGATTGATTATGCTCGAGTCGCGATGGGCGGCGTCGGCACGAAACCGTGGCGTTCGCTCGAAGCGGAGCGTGCCCTGCAGGGGCATGCGGCAGATGCTGCCACCTTCCGCCGTGCCGCGGAAGAGGCTTTGAAGGATGCGCGGCCGGCAAGCGAGAACGGCTTCAAGGTTGAGCTGGCGAAACGCTGCATCGTCCGCGCGCTTACAACATCGACACAATCGGCGTAGAGGAGAGTATTTCCATGATGTTCAGTGAATTTCTCGAGTTCATCAAATCCAACGAGGGAGCGCCTCCCTCAGCGCCGGATATGAATCCGAATCCCTTATCCGAGATCATTGGCGCTCCACTCCCGCGTATCGACGGTCCGGTGAAGACGACAGGAACGGCCCGCTACGCCTCCGATTACAACTTCCCCAACATGGTCTATGCGGTGGCGGTTCGCGCGACCATTGCCAGCGGCAGGATTCGGCGTATCGACAGCGGTGCGGCCGAAAAGATGCCGGGTGTGCTCCTGGTGCTGCATCACGGCAATATCATGCCGCTCTATCGAAACGCTTCGGGCGGACGAAACAGCGAGAGTCGCCCTCCGTTCGAAGACGAGACCATTTATTACTGGGGACAGTACGTCGCAGCCGTTGTCGCCGAAACCTTCGAGCAGGCACAGGCAGCCGCCGCAGCCGTTCGTGTGGAGTACGACGCGGATAAATTCAACGTGGCAACATCACTCGATGATGCGTTACCCGCAGAGGGACAGCCGGGGGGCGCTCGCGTCATGAGCCACCGCGGAGATACCGAAGCTGCCTTCGCCTCCGCGCCGGTAAAGGTTGACGAGATATACGTAACGCCGGTCGAAACGCATAACCCAATGGAGATGCACGCAACCGTCGCCGTATGGGACGGCAAAAAATATACTCTCTACGAGTCATCGCAGGGCGTCATGAACCACCAGAACGTTCTGGCACAGGTTCTTGGCGAGCCGAAAGAGAATGTCGAGGTGATCTCACGCTACATCGGTTCGGGATTTGGCGGAAAACTCTTTCCCTGGCCGCATTCCGCAATCGCAGCAGCGGCGGCGCGCAAACTGAACCGTCCGGTCAAGTTCACGCTGAGCCGAAAGATGATGTTCTCCAACTCCGGCCACCGTCCGCGCACGCAACAGCGACTGCGTCTTGGAGCAACTCCGGATGGAAAACTGGTCTCGCTCCAGCAGGACTATCGCAACCACACCTCGTATGGAGATGACATTCGGGAGAACTGCGGCGAAGCCACTCCATTTCTCTACAGCACAGCGAATCTCAAAGTGACGTCGGCGCTCGTGCGCCGCAATGTCGGCACACCGACACCCATGCGCGGTCCCGGAGCTGTACCCGGACTCTTTGCTCTCGAATCCGCGATGGATGAACTGGCGATCAAGTTGAAGAAGGACCCCGTCGAGCTGCGCCTCTCATTGGATACGCTGACGGACGAAGAAAAGAACAAGCCTTTTTCCTCGCGCCACCTCAAGGAATGCCTGCAACTTGGCGCAGAGAAGTTTGGCTGGTCCCGTCGCACGCCTGAGGTCGGATCCATGCGCAAGGGCGATCTGATCCTGGGCTGGGGTGTCGCTTGTGCATCCTGGGGAGCAGGGCGCGGCGTCAGCGAGGCGGCTGTCAGTCTTTGCAGTGACGGCACTGCGCGCGCCAGCTGCGGGACGCAGGATATCGGCACCGGTACTTACACGGTGATGGCGCAGGTCGTAAGCGACAAAACCGGCATCCCCGTTGAAAAGATCAACGTGGTTTTAGGAGACAGCAACCTGCCACCGGGCCCAACATCCGGTGGATCGACGGCTACGGCGACCATCCTTCCATCGCTGATCGATGCCGTCAATGCGTCGATCAGGATCGTACTCAATGTTGCGGCGACGGCAAAGGCTTCGCCGTTTGTCGGCAAGGAAGCGGACGCTTTGACGATGACGGCGGGCCGGGTTCATCTAAAAGGACAGCCACCACTGAGCGGCGTACCGTTCCAGGACATTCTGCGTGCGTCGAATCTCGCCAGTGCAAATGGAGAAGGCAAGTCCGGCGGGCTGGGCGCAGATCCCAAGGCGCGCAACTACTCCACTCATTCCTTCGGTGCGCAATTCGTCGAGATTGAATGGGACCCTGGAATCGCCAGGCTGCGCGTCAGCCGGGTCGTCAGCGTGATCGACGGTGGCCGAATCCTCAACAAGCGCACGGCGGCTAATCAGATCGCCGGTGCTGTTGTCATGGGCATCGGCATGGGCCTGTTCGAGCAGACGATCTACGATCCTCGCAATGGACATCCGATCAACGACAATTTTGCCGATTACATCGTCCCCACGATCGCAGACACACCGGACATCGATGTCCATTTTCTGGATATTCCCGATCCCATCATGAATGAATATGGCGTAAGGGGCATCGGCGAGATTGGCCTGGCGGGTGTTGCGCCCGCGATCACCGCAGCTGTCTATCATGCCACCGGTATCCGGGTACGTGAGCTCCCGGTGCGTATAGAGGACTTGCTCGGCAGCCGCTCCGTTACGTAGTAAAAGCAGTCGTCTCGTTTTTTGTTTGTGAGATTGGACAGAGGCCGCTTTGATGGCGGCCTTTAGTTCGTTAGCAACTTCTTATAAGCAGTTGAGTTCTCAGTTCTAATTGGAGGACTACCTTTTCTTTTTATCTTTGGAGAGGCATGCACCTGGCCACGCGGTGAAGAAAATAGAGTCCTATTGTCTGGATTTTTCAGAATGATCGGGGCTCTTCTTTTTGCCTGACCATCGATCCTGTGTTATTTTTCCTTTTATGACCATTGAATTCAGCTCGGCTGTCGTGTTCCGCGGCGCTGCAAAAGCGCTGATGGCCTGTTGTTGCCGCTGAATTCTCTTTGATCTGCTGCCGATCTCCTCGGTAGAAAACCTTCCCGACAACTCATGAAAGAACTTTGGAATGATTCTTTCGTTCTATAGCCATATAGAAGGGCTCTACGTAATAGACCGGCTCTGCGTAGTCCGCATGACACGCGGACTGACGTGTTGTTGTTAGCCGGCTTCTCTCCGTTCATTCCCATTCCATCTCTTTTATAGAAATCGTTCCATCGAGGAGTAAGTCATGTCCCGGCGTAAGTTCGCTGATCTTCACCTTGTCGTCTTGCTGGCCACCTTATCGGTTTTTGTTTCGACGTCCCCTGTTCGAGCCCAGATGGTTGGAGGCACTCTCACGGGTGTCGTTGTCGATCCGTCCAATGCTCCACTGGATCATGTTGCGCTTGTGATTCGAAATGAGGAGACGGGGGCTGTACGAAAGCTGCTTACGGGAGACGACGGCACATTCTCAGCGCCATCCATTCCTGTCGGCGTTTACTCGGTTTCTGCTGAAAAGGAGAATTTCGCTCCTTTGAAGCGAACAGGCATCGAGCTTACGGTTGGCCAGAGCATTCAACTGCATCTCATGCTCAGGCTTGGCGAGGTAAAGCAGGCGGTGACGGTCGTCGATACACCGGCGGTAGTCGATGCCTCCACTCTGCAAACGCAGGGATTCGTGGCCGAACGTCAGGTCAAAGAGTTGCCGCTCAATGGCCGCAGCTTCGACCAATTGCTTCAACTCAATCCAGCTTCCATCAACTACACGACGCAGAGGTCGGGTGGAGTTGGAACCTCCAATTCGTCCGTAGGCAATATGTATTCCATTTCAGGCCGGCGGCCTCAGGACAATCTTTTTCTCTTGAACGGGATCGAGTACACCGGCGCATCGCTCATCAACGTCACTCCCGGAGGTACGAGCGGCCAGCTGCTCGGCGTGGAGGCGGTGCGCGAGTTCAACGTGGTGAGCGACACCTACGGAGCGAATTATGGCAAGAGAACCGGTGCTCAGGTGTCGATCGTTACTGCATCCGGCAATAACGATATTCACGGCTCGGTTTATGAGTTCCTCCGTAACAGCGCACTCGACGCGCGCAATTACTTCGATCAGGGACACATCGCACCCTTCCAGCGGAACGACTTCGGTGCAGCTCTGGGTGGTCCTATCAAGCGCGATAAGCTGTTTGTTTTTGGAAACTATGAGGGCTATCGTCAACATCTTGGTCTAAGTACGGTTACATTTGTCCCCGATGCTGCCTCCCGTGCTGCAACGATTCCCAGCGTGCAGCCGCTACTGGCGCTCTGGCCGGTAGGTACCGTTGAACTGGGTCAGGGAATCGCCGAGGCCTTCTCAAACCCACCGCAGCATGTGCGGGAAGACTTCGGCACGACACGCATCGACTGGAATATTTCGCCGAATGATCTGGCGTTTGCAGCCTATACAGTCGACGACAGTGACGCCACAACACCTTCGGCAAACCCCTATTCCTCCATCTTCGAGCGCCTCCGCGAACAAGTGTTCAGTGTGCAGGAGCAGCATGTCATCTCGCCCCATCTTCTGAATACGTTTCGATTCGGCTACTCGCGTGCGGAGTTCTTCTTCAACAGCATTCTGGCCGGTTCGGTTCCGGGATGGGTTGCCGGTGGTCCAGTCGGTGCGGTGGTTATTTCGGGCAGCACAGCTTCAAACGGCGCATCGCAGATCACACTGGCGGGCGCCAATACCGGCAGCAATAACGCAACGGTTCGCAATCTTTTCACGGCCGATGATCATGTTTACTGGACGCGCGGCAGGCATCAGGTAGAGGCCGGCTTTTGGTTGCAGCGGTTGCAATCAAACGACTATCTCGCGCAGAACCAGTACGGACAAGCCAGCTTCGCCTCGCTTACGAGTTTCGAACAGGGCCAGGTTTCCAAGTACACCATTGTTCAGGCTCCTACCGGTCTCGGCTGGCGAGCGCTCTTCACGGCAGGTTTTATCGAAGATGCGTGGAAGGCGACTCCCCGCCTCGAAGTTCGCGCCGGTCTCCGCGTAGAGTCTTCAACCGGATGGAACGAGGCGCAGGGCCGCGCTTCCAATTACGACTTCACCAACGGGATCATCAATTCCACGCCAACGGTGGGGAGTTCAGCGCTTTCCGACAATCGAGCCAGGTTTCTGCCAGAACCACGGGTAGCGCTCGCGTGGGATGTCTTCGGCAGCGGAAGGACTGCGATCAAAGGGAGCTTCGGCCTGCATCGAGCCATTCTCGACACGCTGGATTATCGTCTTGATCAGACCGCGCCGTACAACACAACTCTGTCGTACAGCACCACAACGGTCGCCCAGCTGCCTGCGCTTTCCATTGCAACGGCTACCGGTGGTCAGGTTTCGCCAAGCAACGTGCAAAGGGATATTCAGACACCGAGTGTCCTGGCATGGACCTTCAGGATTGAACAGCAGATTGCTCCCGGTACGAGTCTGACCGTGGGATACGTCGGCTCCCGTGGATACCATCAGATTCTCTCTGAAGATCAGAACACGCCGCCTTATGTTATTTGCCCAGCGGCACAGTGCCCTGCTTCTTTGCCAGGCGGGTCGGTCTATTACACGACAACGAAGCTTGCGAATCCTAACCTTGCCAACTCGACTTCATGGGTCTCCCAGGGGATCAGCAACTACCATGCGCTTGAAGTGGATGTGCGTCACCAATACGCTCACGGACTGCAATTGCGAGGCGTATACACATGGTCGAAGAATCTTGACAATGGCTCAGCCTGGAACACGAGCGTTTCTGCCAACACACCGGCGTATGTATCTTTTCCCGGCAATCCAAAGGTTGATTACGGACCGGCTGCAACCAACATCGCGCAGACACTGTCGATCAATGGAACATGGGAACTGCCCTTCGGACGTGATCACATTCTGTTCGCAAATACGTCAGCGTTTGCGCAGCGAATCGCAACCGGATGGAGCGTGAGCGGGATTGCAACAATCCAGGGAGGCTTTCCGTTTTCCCCTCAACTTGGTTACAACCCCACCGGGAATGGCGATTCCCGCAACCCGGCGCGCCCGCGGATCAATCCGGACTTCCACGGAAATTTATCTCCGAAGACTGCAACCAGGTGGTTTGCTCCGGAAGCATTCCTTGCGCCTTATGCCGGTACCTTCGGAAATGCGGGCCGGGATAGTTTGACCGGACCGGGTCTGGCAAATCTGGATCTCTCGCTGGCGAAGAGTACTACTCTTCATGAGCGCGTGCGGGCCCAGTTCCGCGTGGAATACTTCAATGTCCTCAATCACACCAACTTCACAACTCCGAACGCAGTGGTCTTCAGCAATGGTCCGACTCCATCGAAGCCATCGACGGCGCCGGCGCTCTCACCCACGGCAGGAGTGGTGACGGCCACTGCTACCACGTCAAGGCAGCTTCAGCTCGGTCTTAAGGTTCTGTTCTAAACATGAGGGTCAGATTGTGGTCGCGTCCCAGGTCTGCTATGATTTTCGACACTAGATGGATCGCGCTATTCAAAGCCGCCTCTGTTGTTGCCTGTCGAACATTCTCGACGGGTGCGCACACTAGTCTCAAATTCCTGCACAATCGATTCAGGAGACACCCGTAGCTGATTAGCCGGGCTGTTTCGTTCATCTTCCGGCTTCAGCACCTTCACCAAGAGGTCTGCATGTCGATTACCGAAGCTGAACTACAGCCAAGTTCCTCACCGAAAAGTTCCAACGCACCGTCGCGCCTGAGCCATCTGCGCCTGCTCGAAGCAGAAAGCATCCATATTCTGCGCGAGGTCGCTTCCGAATTCGAACGGCCCGTAATGCTCTATTCGATCGGGAAAGACTCCTCTGTCATGCTGCGATTGGCGCAGAAGGCGTTTTATCCCGGCCCTATTCCTTTTCCGTTGCTGCATATCGATACGGGGTTCAAATTTCGCGAAATGCTTACCTTTCGCGATGAGATGGCGCGTTCCATCGGTGCCGAACTCATCGTCTGGCGCAACGAGAATGCAATCGCCGCCGGAACAAATCCGATCGCTCTCGACACCAGGCGTTGCTGCGGACTGCTCAAGACACAGGCGCTGCTCGATGCCTTGCGTCACTATAACTTCGATGCCGCCTTTGGCGGCGCTCGCCGTGATGAAGAAAAGTCTCGCGCCAAAGAACGCATTTACTCCTTTCGCGATCAGGCTGGGCAATGGGACCCCAAAAATCAGCGTCCGGAGCTTTGGAATCTGTATAACTCACGCATTCATCCGGGCGAGAGCATTCGCGTCTTTCCGCTCTCGAACTGGACGGAGATCGATGTATGGCAATACATCCACGAAGAAAACATTCCGGTGGTAGATCTGTACTTCGCCAAAGAGCGGCCAATGTATATCCGCGGCGATGCCTTGCTGCCAGTCGAACAGGACTTCGTGGCTCGCCCGGGAGAGAAGCCGCTCATGGTGAAATCCCGGCTGCGTTCCTTGGGATGCAGTCCCTGCACCGGCGCCATTCGCTCTGACGCCGAGACGATCCCGCACATTATCGAAGAGCTGCTTTCCTTCCGCTCCTCTGAGCGTGCCAACCGCGTCATCGACCACGATCAGGAAGGCTCGATGGAGATCAAAAAAAGGGAGGGTTATTTCTAGTATGTCAGCCGCAACTCTCCCGACATTTTCCATTCACGACTTTCTCCGCGAAGAGCGCGAAAAGGACCTGCTTCGCTTCTCAACGGCGGGCAGTGTCGATGACGGCAAGTCCACTCTGATAGGACGTCTTCTCTATGACACCCAATCGGTGTATGAAGATCAGGTACGGTCGATTGAAGGGAAGGGAACCACTGCTCCAGGCCAACTCGATTTCGCTCTCCTGACGGATGGTCTGCGTGCAGAGCGCGAACAGGGCATCACAATCGATGTCGCTTATCGCTATTTTTCTACGGATCGACGTAAATTCATCATCGCAGATACACCTGGGCACGAGCAGTACACGCGCAACATGGCCACCGGCGCCTCGACAGCCGATGCGGCAGTCGTCCTGGTTGATGCCAGTAAGGGTGTACAGCTGCAGTCTCGACGCCATGCCTATATCGCTTCGTTGTTGCGAGTCCGGCACCTCATCGTTGCCGTAAACAAGATGGACCTGGTGGATTACGATGAGGCCGCCTTTCGCGACATCCGGCATGAATTCGCTTCCATCCTGGAACAAATCGCCGGCGACACCAGTAGCCCGGTTGACGCGATATTTGTTCCGGTCAGCGCACTGATCGGGGACAACGTCGTTCATCGCTCGAAGCGGATGCCCTGGTATGAAGGGCCCTCGGTGCTGGAGGCGTTGGAATCGCTGCCGGCATCGGAAGAGACGCGCGCAGACTCCTTCCGTTTTCCCGTGCAACGCGTGCTGCGGCCCGATCATACCTTTCGCGGCTTCGCTGGTCAGATTGCCTCAGGAACCATCCGTCCTGGCGACACGATCACGGTGCTTCCTTCCGGCAGAACCGCCGTGGTGGAGCGAATCGTCACATGGGATGGAGATCTGGAAGAGGCATTCGCTCCGCTTTCCGTCACGCTGGTGTTGGATCGCGAACTCGACATCAGCCGCGGCGATCTGATTGTCTCTGCTCAAAAGCCGGCGACCGTTTCAAAGACCATTCAGGCCGCATTGGTCTGGATGGATCAACGCCCGCTCGATCTCAACCGTCGTTACTCTCTTAAACACACAAGTCGCACGGTGCCGGCTTTTATCACTTCAATCGAACGTCGCACGAACATCGGTACTCTCGCGCATGAGCCCGCCGAAACGCTGGAGATGAACCGAATCGGCGTCGTGAATCTCAACCTGTTGCAGCCCGTTGCGCTCGATCTTTACCGGGAAAATCGCTCAACCGGAGCGTTCATCCTCATCGATCCGCTGACGAACGGAACAGTTGCTGCCGGGATGATCACTGCGGTATCTGACAACAGGTCCGCTGCGACACACCATGCGGCGGATGCGCTGGGGCCAGTCACCGCAGAAGAAAGATTCGCGCGCTGGCATCATCGTGGCGGAGTGCTTGAGCTGATCGGCCCGGATCACGCCGTCAATCAAATTGAGCGCTCACTGTTCGATCGGGGCGCGGTTACCGTTCGAATCGACGCCGCTGAATTCTCGGGTGAAGCGGAGAGGCGCGAAGCTCTGATCCACTCCCTGGTTGAAGCTGGCTTGATCGTTCTGAGCATCCGGCATAACGAAGAAAGCACGCTTGACGCACGATCCGGAACCCACATCGTCTCCGCGGATGTGAACGATAGCGCACATCTGATCTCTGAAGTGCTGCGCCTGCTTGCCGAGGCCGGCGTTTTATTGCAGCAAGGAAGGACGGCCGCGAAATGAACACCTCCACGATCGAGAATGAAGTCACTACGAAATTGAACAGCCTTCGCGCAGCTCTCGCAGGCGTTATCACTGGCGTATCCGATGTGTGCCTCACTTGCAGTTTTCAGGCAGAGGATGTGCTGCTCACCAGGCTAGCGATAGAACTCGATCCCAATGTGCCGGTACTCTTTCTCGACACCGGCTACCACTTCGCCGAAACCTACGCGTACCGCGACCAGATAGCGCGGGACTGGCAACTGAACCTTATTAATCTTCTGCCCGAAAAGACCGTCGCGGAACAGGAACGGGAACACGGACTCCTGTATCAATCTCAGCCCGACCGGTGCTGCGGATTGCGAAAGGTTGAGCCGTTGTTCAAGGCCGTTGCCGAATACAGAGTCTGGATCACAGGTCTCCGGCGGGAACAGGCGAAGAGCCGTGCAGCGCTCGAGGAATCTGCGTTGTTTACCCTGCCGGATGGAAAGCAGGTTCTGAAGCTCGCTCCTTTGGCTGAATGGACGACGCGCGATGTCTGGCACGCCTGCGGGCAGCTCGGCATTCCGCTGCTTGCTCTATACCAGCAAGGCTATACCTCCATCGGCTGTGAGCCATGTACCTCGCTTGCCCTCGACCCCAACGATCCCCGTTCAGGCCGCTGGGGAGGCCGCAAAGTTGAGTGCGGCATCCACATCGAAGCAGCAGCGAAGTAAGCAAAGAATCTGAGGACCCCTGATGCAGTACCTCATTGGATTTCTGATCGCACTCTTTATCGCGCTGACAGGAGTTGGAGCCGGCACCATCACCGTGCCGATTCTGGTGCTTTTTCTCGGCGTGCCTGCGCCAATCGCAGTGGGCATCGGTCTCATGTTTTCGACCGCCGTTAAGCTCATTCTTCTTCCCGCGCAGATCATTCGCGGCAATGTGGCCTGGCGCACGCTCGGATATATGCTTCTCGGCGGGGCGCCGGGAGTCCTCATCGGTTCTCTGTTCCTGAAGCATCTGGTGACGGCAGGATCTCAAAATCTGCTCAACGCTTTGCTGGGTGCGATTCTGGTGGGCACCGCAAGCTGGCAGCTTCTCTATTCTTTCCGGCCCATGAAGCCGAATCAAAATCCCCGCGATCGCAGTTCTCTGTTGCCATGGCTGATGCTTCCGGTAGGCGCCGAGGTAGGCTTTTCTTCCGCGGGAGCGGGAGCTTTAGGCAGCGCAGCGCTTCTGAGCCTGACCCAGCTTGTACCCGCTCAGGTCGTAGGGACTGATATCGCGTTCGGCTTCATTGTTTCGCTTATCGGCAGCGGCGCTCATTGGTTTTCCCGCGGTGCGGATACAACGCTTCTGTTGCAACTGATCGCCGGCGGCTGCGTCGGGGCTGTTTCGGGAACTATTCTGAGCACTCACATTCCACGTCGGCCATTACGTCTCGCTCTATGGATCTGGCTGCTTCTTCTAGGGGGACGATTCCTTCTGAACAGCCATCAGAAGCAGCCCCTTCCGCAAAAGCAAACAGCAGTCCAGTCCCAGGGAACTCATTTGAGCTGACCCTGTCTGGCCAGATGCTCCAATGCAGCATGTGCTGCATGAAAACCGCACATGCCGTGAACTCCGCCACCCGGAGGAGTCGATGCTCCGCAAAGAAATAGCCCGTTCAGAGGTGTTCGATACAGCGAAGCCGTTGGGCGGAATAAAAGCTGGCGCAGGTTCATCTCTCCGCCGGTAAGATCACCGCCTATGAGGTTCGGATTCCAGCGCTCAAGCGCCTGGGGCGACAGGATACTTCGAGCAAGTATGCAATCGCGAAAACCAGGTGCAAACCGCTCAATCTGACGTTCGATCCGATCGAGATAATCCTCCGAGCTTCCGTTGGGAACATGACAATACGCCCAGGCTGTATGTTGGCCCTTTGGCGCGCGAGTCGGATCGAAGAGTGAGGGTTGAACAAGTAAAACGAAGGGCTTGTCCGAGGTGAAATTCCTCTCGGATTCGATGATCTCCTCCAGTGTGCCGCCGAGATGCACCGTGGCGGCGCGCGCGCACTCCGTCGCTTTCCAGGGTATCGGAGAGCTGGAGAGCGTAATCGATTTTGAAAGTTCCACCTCCATAGCGAAAACCCGCAAGTTGCCGGCGATAGGCCGGCGGCAGCTCCGAGGCTGCAATTCGCAAAAGTTGGCGAGGAGTGATATCCGCGAGCGTGATGTCCGTGTGCGGCAGGTGAAGCATCTCCCTGTTGACCTCAATGCGGCCGCCGAGAGATTCGAGATGATGGGCCAGCGCATCCACAAGCGTCTGGCCTCCACCGCGAACGATAGGCCAGCCACAGGCATGTCCCGCGGACATGAGCATGAGCGCAACTGCGGCAGACCCGGAGGCCTCAAGCGGCATCACAGAATGCGCAGCCATGCCCGCAAAAAGCGCACGCGCCCGTATCCCTGAAAAACTCGAAGACGCAAGCGATGCTGCAGGCGTTAACGCAGAAAGACCGAACCGCGCAAGCAACAGCGGATGTTGCGGAATGTGTTGAATCGGGCGAAGGGTATCTTCGATCAATTCGGAAAACCTGTGCGCGAGCGGTTCAATGAGCGACCGATACTTCTGACCGTCTTTGGCATCAAGATTGGCTGCTGTATCGGCAATCGAATGTTCCAGCAGGACTGCCGTTCCATCGTCAAGCGGATGAGCGCATGGAGCCATCGGTTCGATCCACGGTATTTCAACCGGAAGCGACCGAAAAAAAGGGCTGGCTCTGCCGATCGGGTACACCGAAGACCCGAGGTCGTGCCTGAAACCCGGCAGGGTGGTTTCTGCGGTGGAACAGGCCCCGCCGATCTGTTCATTTCGCTCGACAACGACAGTGGATATCCCCGCGGATGCAACGACGAGTGCGGCTGAAAGGCCATTAGGACCGGATCCGATGATCGTTGCAGTTGCCATAGATAAAACATAGAACAACGAGTCCACAGTAGCATCGGCTTATTCGAAAGCGTTCTGCTACTACAATGAGTTGCTGCTCTGAATCGTTCGGAGAGCCGTTCTCGTCACACTCCAGGGCGTCTCAGATGTCAGGACGAAAAGAATGGCCAGCTTTGAAGCCATATATCGCTATTTATTCGATGCGGCGCATGGTTCCCGGAATCACTTCGCCGCGCGGTGGCTGTTTCTGCGCGGACTCGGTCTCATCTATTTTTCCGCATTTTTCTCACTGATCTTCCAGGTGCGCGGGCTCATAGGAACACGGGGAATTCTTCCCGCTGCCGAATACCTCGAAGCGCTGCAGGGCGCGGGAGTCGTGCGCTTTTGGTATGTTCCTACACTCCTGTGGCTCTCGAGCAGCAACCATATGCTGATGTTCTTATGCTGGTCAGGCCTCATCGCAGCGTTATTTTTAGTGGCCAACGTTTGGCCTCGCATGATGCTGCTCCTCTGCTTCGCCTGTTTTTTATCCTTTGTCAGCGCAGCGCAGGACTTCTCCGGCTACCAGTCAGACGGCATGTTGCTGGAAGCCGGCTTCCTTTCCTTATTTCTTGCGCCGAAAGGACTGTGGCCGGGTATGGGAATAAGTGCTCCTATCGTTCGAGCGCCAATGTTTCTGCTGCTGTGGGAGTGGTTTCGAATTTACTTTGAATCGGGGATCGTCAAGCTCAAAAGCGGTGATCCCACGTGGCGCAATCTGACAGCCATGTACGAGTACTATCAGAACGGTCCCCTCCCGACATGGATTGGATGGTACCTGCAACATCTGCCAAATTGGTTTCACATCGCCACTGCTGCGGCCACGCTCGGAATGGAACTCGTTCTCGTCTGGTTGGCCTTCTTCCCGCGTTTCTGGAAGATCGTCTGCTTTGTCATCGTGACGATATGGCAAATCGGAGTGATCGCGACCGCGAACTATACCTTCCTCAATTATTTAGTTTTGATCCTCGCAGTTTTCCTGCTTGACGATGCATCTTTACGAAGATTCTTTCCTTCACGCTTGCAGATCAAGCTCTCCGGAGCGTCGCCCGTGCCTTCGGAAGAACCGCTTCCTGAAGACACTGTATCCACCATCGCCAACCTGTGGGCATCAGCCGGAACTGCGCTCTCGGCGGCCCTGCTAACGTGGGTCTTTTATGCGACCGCCGTTCCTCTCGTGAACATGTCCTGGTCGGATGCTCCTCTTCCGGCAAAGCCGGTCGTCCTGCTTGAGCCATTCCGTATTGCCAATCAATATGGTTTGTTTGCGGTCATGACTCCGCATCGTTACGAGATTGAATTTCAGGGGTCGAACGACGGAGAACACTGGACAGCATATCCCTTCCGCTACAAGCCGCAGGAACTGAAAGATCGTCCGCGAATCTATGCGCCCTATCAGCCCAGGTTCGACTGGAATCTCTGGTTCGCCTCGCTTGGCCAGTGGCAACAGAATCTTTTTGTGCCCCGGACTCAGGAGCTGCTTCTTGAAAATGATCGAGACGTGCTCGCGCTCTTTGCAGGCAATCCATTTCCTGACGCCCCGCCAAAGTTTGTCCGTTCTGTGCTTTGGCAATACTGGTTCAGTACTCCGGAGCAGAAACGCAGCGAAGGAATCTGGTGGCAGCGGGAATTCCTCGGAACCTACGCTCCAACGCTCACGCCGCTCCCCGGTGGCCGTTATGGAGTCGTGGATGAGCCCACGGCCAATCGTCTGAGGCCATAATTTCCTTCGCCTGCCATCTGCCTCGCCACCCCGAACCCCTTCCATATTAAGGAGACGGAACCGCTTTAGGTCTATACTTCCCGTACCGGGCCCTTTCGAGGAACGTCATGAACGGCCGACTCGACGATTCGCTGAAATCCCAGGAACCTTCGCAGCCTCGCGAGGCTGTGCTCTCCACGACGCTTTATCAGGAGCTGCATCGGCTGGCCGCCGGCAAAATGCACTACGAACGTGGCGGCCACACTCTGCAGCCCACCGCCCTGGTCAACGAGGCCTATATCCGCCTGGCCGACTGTCACGATTCGATGTGGAAGGATCGTGCAAAGGTGCTCGGTATGGCGGCCCATCTGATGCGGCACATCCTGGTCGATCACGCCCGCGCGCATCGCGCAAATAAACGCGGCGGAGGCGCGGTACAGGTCACCTTCGACGAGAACCTCGAAGTCGCTGGAAACTCAACAGTCAACGTGCTCGCTGTCGATGAGGCGCTCACCCGTCTTGCAACATTCGATGCCCGACAGGCACGGATACTTGAGTTGCACTTTTTTGCCGGTTTGACGTTTGAAGAAATTGCGTTGCAGCTTGGCGTCTCCGAGCGCACGGTAAAACGCGACTGGACCATGGCGCGCGCTTGGTTACGCCAGGAGCTGTCGCCTGTGAAATGACGCCCGAACTATGGCAACGCCTGAAACCGTTGTTTCATGCCGCGCTCGAAAGGAACGCAGAGGAGCGGGTTGCGTTCGTTACGAGCGCCTGCAACGGCGACCCCGAACTGAAGGCACATCTCAATAAGCTTCTCGAAGCCGAGGCGCGGTCTACCGGCAGTCTCGCCATGCCCTTCGTGCCTGTCGGCGACTTCTCTTCCGCAGACTCAACACGCTTTCAGGATGGGGAGACGGTGCTCGGGCGATTTCGCATCGTCCGGCTCATCGGGCACGGAGGCATGGGTGAAGTCTATGAAGCAGAAGATCTGCAACTCGGCAGAATTGCACTCAAAACCATACGTCGCGAGATAGCCCTGTCGCCGAACGCGTTTGGAAGGTTTCGCCAGGAGGTGTTGCTGGCAAGAAAGATCACCGGACCCCAGGTCTGCCGGATTCATGAGCTCTTTCTGTTGCCGGCCACCGACGGTCATGAAGCCACAGTCTTTCTAACGATGGAGTATCTCGATGGCGAGACCCTCGCCGCGCGACTCGCAAGAGAGGGGCCAATCCTGTGGAAACAGGCCTTGCATATAGCGTTGGACCTGTGCGAAGGCCTTCGGCTCATTCATGCGGAAGGCATCATTCATCGCGATCTGAAGAGCGGCAACATCATGCTCTGCCCGCACGGCAAAGGCATACGTACCGTGCTGATGGACTTCGGTCTGGCTCAGGACTTCGAATCGACAGGCAGCGGGTCCCGCGACGCGTCCGTTGAGAGACGCAGCGCACCAAGAATCGTAGGCACGCCCGAGTACATGGCCCCCGAACAGTTTGAAGGTGGCGCCATCTCGCCGGCCACTGACATCTACGCACTTGGAATCGTGTTCTACGAGATGATTACGGGCGTTCATCCCTACTCGGGACCCACGCCGATCGCCGCCGCCATCCGCCGCGCCCGCCATCCCGCCTCGCCCTCGACTGTCGCCGCAAAGGTACCGCCCCAGTGGGACCGAGTCATTGAGTGCTGTCTCGAATACGAACCAGCACAGCGCTTCCAGTCCGCAGAAGAGGTTACGGATGCGCTACGCCCCGGTTTCGCCAACCTCCGCTATCTGCACAAAGACCGCCCCTGGGTCTTCCGCGCCCTCTGCGCGCTGGTGCTGCTCGCCGTCGGATGGAGTACGTATCGCCTCTGGCAGATTCGCCACTACTATCATCCATCCGCCGAAGCGCAGCGCTGGTACAACTCCGGCGTGGCCTCGCTGCGAGAGGGAAACTATGTCAAGGCGACACGCTCGCTTCAAGCCGCCCTGACCGAGGAACCCCGATTCGTGATGGCACATGCACGCCTTGCCGAAGCGTGGTCCAATCTGGACTTCCAGGGCAGCGCCCAGAAGGAGATGCTGATCGCATCTCCCGACACAAGCCGCCTTGCACCGCTCGATCTCATGTATGTAGAAGCAATTCAGGCGACGATCACTCGCGACCATACTCGCAGCGTCGAGGTGTACAAGCGCATTCTCACCCGCCTTCCATCGCGGGACAAAGCCGCCGGTTACATTGATCTCGGAAGGGCATACCAGCGCGCCGCCGACCCCATCAACGCTCTTGAAAACTACGCCCGTGCCGCCAAACTCGATGCCGATAATCCTGCATCTTTCCTGCTGACCGGGGTCGTGCAGAGCCACCTCCACCATGTTCCAGAGGCCAACCAGTCCTTCCAGCGCGCCGAAAAACTCTTTACCGCCGAGATGAATCAGGAGGGCCTCGCCGAACTCGACTATAACCGCGGTTACGCAGCCGAAGACGCGGGTAATTTGACAGAGGCTAAGCAATATCTGGAGCGCTCTCTTGACGAAGCGAAAAAGATTCCCAGTGTGCAATTGCAGATTCGCACACTCGCCGAACTCAGCTCTGTCGCGTATCGGACCGGCGCATATCCGCAGGCGGAACAATACGCCCAGCAGTCCATTCGTCTCGCGCGAGAGAATCAGCTTGATGCCTGGGCCGCCGACGGCCTTGTACGACTTGCGAACGCAGAGATCCACGAAGCGAAGCTCCAGCTGGCTGAGGACACCTTACAGGAAGCATTTAGGCTGGTACGTCAGACTGAGCAACCTCGAGTAGAGGCCCTGGCCAATCTGACACAGGCCAGCCTCATGAACCAGAAGCAGCTTCCGGACGAGGTGATCGCCCCCGCGCAGGCAGCGCTCGATTACTACAAGAAGAATGGCTTCTTTGTGAATGCCACAAACGCCTCAATCCTGCTTATCCGCACCCAGAGAGATAAAGGGCAATACCAGCAAGCCCTGCAATCTGGCAACGAAGTACTGGCCCTGGCCGCCAGCTCGGGTCTTCGCGCTCAGAGAAGACAAGCCGAGGAAGTCATTGGAACCGTCCTTCTTAGGATGGAGCGATATCCGGACGCATTACTCCATTTCCAGAATGCAGCGTCGGCGGCGGATACGCCCAACAGCAAAGCCTTCGAAGCGGTGTGGACGGCGATAACGCTTTCGAAGCTTGGGCGCTATACAGAATCGGACGCCATCCTACAGATCGGACCGGTAAACGAAGGGCTTGCAGCGCAGGCAGGCGAGTCTCATACAGAATCGTTAGTGAGCAGGGGGCAGTATCGAGACGCACTGGCCCTTGCCCGGCACCTACGAGAGACCTATCCCAAGATGCAGGCCACCGATCTGCAGGAACTCGAAACCGACAGTGCCATCGCGAAGGCCCACCTTGGAATGAAGAAGCAGTCTCTTAGCGATCTGGATGATCTTGAAAAGCGCGAAAAAACGGGCAAGTTCGGTGAAGAAGCAGACCTGGATCTCGTAATCGCAGAGGTGACTCTGCTAAGCGGACTGCCTCAGCAGGCGCACGATGCCGCGATACAAGCGGCCGCGCATTTCGCTTCCACCGGGCAACTTGACTCTGAGCTTCACAGCGTATGTCTGGCTGCGGCGGCTTCTAAGTTACTAAAGAATGAGGGCGAATACACTGACTTCTCAAAGAAAGCTGTTGACATCACAACTCAAATCCGCAACACTTGGAGCCTTCAAGTATCCCAGATATATTTTTCTCGGCCCGATCTTCAGTTGTTGATGCGAGAAGTTCCAGCAGCAGCCCAGTTGGTCAGGAGACCTTCATGATGAAGACGAGAATGCTGGCTGCGGCGTCGGCTGCGGTTATTGTTGTGGTCGGTGGTGCTGTACCTCGAACCTCCACAAGTCCGGTGATGGCGAATTTTCTGATGTTCGATCAGGGAGATTCGCCAATCGAGGTAGGCGATGGATCGATCCACGGCTATCTGCATGGGGTTAATTTAAATTACTGGCGAACGAAAGCAGTAAGCGACGATGCCCAAATCTATACGGCGACGGCAGACGACCCGGAGACCCTGAACCTGGTCGGATTCCGGGCTTCCCCAGACCGCCCTCCCGCTCCCATTCAATTACAAGGCACTGGAGGTTGGCTCGTCAGCATCTCCAATGCGGACCAAAATGGACAAAATTACAATCAGAACTCCATATTGTTCTGCTCGACGGCCACCGAAAAGCCTGCAGCATGCATGTTAGGAAAGTCGGGTGGCGAAAAATGGATCTATCTTGAAACGCATCCTAAGAAACAACACGGCAGTTGGAAAGAACAGCCGCTCTTCCTCTTTAAGAGGTTGTACTTTCACGATTCTCACCCTGGGTGTGACAACGAAGCCTGCGACCATATCTCCGCGATCACGATTCAAACCGTAAACGGGCCGGATAACAACTTACCGGGCCCGTCCGGGCGCACCTATACGTGTAGTGGTGTAGACCAATGCTGTATTTTCGTCGGCGGGCAGGGCGGTAAGTGCTTCGGCAAAGATTAATGACGTTTCGAGTCAGCTTTGATCCGAGTTCCTCTCGCAGTCCCTCGATTCCTTATCTTTCCGCGACGATCCTTGTTCTGAATTCTGTAACCTTCAGCGACGAATCTGGAGCTGACAGGCATTTTTAGTTGCACCTTTTTCCCTCGTTCCCCGCTTTAGCGAGTGAAGGCAATTATGAAAGGTTGCCTACCTCAAAGGAGAACGAGTCATGAAAAGCCCACGTTTTGCTTCCTCTCTGGTTTCTAGTCTTATCGCCTCAGCGATGGCAATCGGAATGATTGCCTCCTCACAGCAAGCCTTGGCCCAGGGTGAAACTCCTGTGGCAAAAGCGACCATTCCCTTTGCTTTCCGCGCCGGATCGCAGGTAATGCCCGCAGGCACATATGAGATCTCGAACCAGTCCGATCATCTTCTGCTTCTGCGCGGTTCAACTCGGAACGCGGACGAGTTCGTAATGGTTCACAGTGCCTCCACGAGTCACAAGCCGAAGGCCAGCGTAATCGTCTTCGATCGTCGCGGCGACCAGTACTTCCTCCGCAGCATCTGGACCGCGAACAATGAATCCGGGCTCGAGTGCTCGAAGTCCCGCGCTGAAAAGCAGGCCGAAAAGCAGCTCGAAGCCGCAAAGAACAACGTTCCCTCTGACACGGTCACTCTGGCTCTGAACACTTCTCCACAGCGGTAAAAAAAAATCGCGACCGGTCACCCCAAAAGTGGCCGGTCCTTTTTTTTTCGGGAGACCGCTGAAGCGTCAATCGCTCCATCCGGGGAGGGTGGGGCGATTGGCGTTGAGGTCGGGAAAATATGTTTTGGCACCCTGAATTCCGGCCGGACTACCTCTTCCACAAACGAACCGCTGCTTCCCGGAATGTGATATTTTCAGCGGCAGGAGTCTATGAATGGCCGTAACAGAAAGCTACGTCTGCGATGTCTGCGGAAAACAGAAGGGAACCAGCGAACAGTGGTGGCTGGCCTGGGTCGACTGCTTTCCAGGACCGAAGCCCGAACTCGATCAACCGTTAATTAAACTGACCCGGTGGCAGCTGTCCCATGCACACACCGTTGGAGTGAAACATCTCTGTGGTGCGCGCTGTGCCGGAACCCTCATGGATCGATGGATGATGGAGCAGCACGAAGACCCGGATGCTCATTGCGAGACAGCCTGAAGGTCACAGAAAACATCCGCCCGCCATCGCGATTTCCACAAACACATGCTTGACGCCGCTGATAACCTTAAATGAGAAGTGACAAAGCCCGGCCGCTCGCCGGGCTTCCCGCTTAACCACAGCAATGGCAATAAACGTGCGCGCCCTGATTCGAACCTATCTATCCTGTTTGTGACACTTTACGCCAAAAGATAGGGGGGGTACGCTCAGGCCTCCATCAGTTCGTCTTCAATCGTGGGGTGGCAGTGGTGCCTGTCGTCGATGCGCTGGCCCAGTGCGTGGCGAATAAAAGCGAGGCTGACCAGGCCGATCGCAAGCCCGCAGACCCCATTCCACTTCCAGTTGACCCAGGCAACCGTCGTCAGCGCCGAGCCGGCAGCCGCTCCGGTGAAGTAGACGGTCATATAAACGGTATTTGTTCGACTGCGGGCAGAGGGGACCAGCCCAAAGATGCGAGTCTGGTTCGCAACCTGGCACATCTGTGCCCCCATGTCGAGAATAATGACGCCCAGGGCAAGCGCAATCAGATGAAGCGTCATCGAAGCATGGGAACGTTCCTCTCCCCAAAGCAGAATGTAAGAGAAGGCAAGCAGCGACATGCCCACCGAAATGACCCAGCGCGATCCGTGACGGTCGGCAAGACGGCCCGCGATCGGAGCGACCAGGGCGCCGGCAGCTCCAACAAGCCCGAAACTTCCCGCGACCCCGGCACCCAGGTTGTAGTGACTCTCAAGAAGAAACGCCAGGGTGGTCCAGAAGCATGAGAACGAAGCAAAGACAAGTGCCCCGATAACGCAGGACTCGCGCAGCAGCGGTTGCGAGCGAAACAGCGTCCAGAGCGAACGCATCGCATCCGAGTAACGGAGTTTCTCCTTCGGCGGAAGCTTCGGCATCACGCGATAGAGCAGCGGGACGAAGACGGCATTCATCACCGCAGCTACAACAAAGACGTAACGCCATCCATGAATGCGGCTGACCCAGCCGGCGAAGGTACGGGCGAGGAGGATACCGAGCAGAAGGCCGGTCATCACAGTGCCGATGGCCCGGCCGCGCTGCTCATGGCTTACCAGATCCGGTGCGATGGGGAGTACAACATGAGTGACCGAAGCGAGGGCCCCGATAATCGTACTCGCGACAATAAGGCTGGTGAGACCAGGAGAGAGCGCTGCAAGGACAAGGCCCACCGCAACCGCTCCATACATGCGCATCATCAGGGAGCGACGCTCAAGGACATCGCCGAGGGGTACGAAGAACAGCAGGCCCAGTGCATAGCCGACCTGTGTGGCGACAGCGACAAAACCGGTATGACCGGCAGAGGTGTGATACGTCCTCCCCATCTCGCCCAGCAGAGGCTGGTTGTAGTACATGGTGGACACACCAACAGCGCAGGCAAGTCCCAGAAAAGGCAGGGGTGCCTTGACCTGCTCAGATTTGGTGGCAGTATTTGTCATTCCATCAGCCGACTTTATCTAGTGTAAAGTCTCGACGGCCTGTTTGCTATAGAGGTCTGACCATTTAGCGGATCAACCGTGACCAGGCCGCAGGATCAGGAAGAGGAGGAGCGCTGCAGCCATGACGGCAGCAATGACGAGGAAGAGGGTCTTGCCAACACCACCGGGTTGAGTGGGGTGTGCCATGGGGGTTAGACGATCCAACAACTCTCCAACCTTGATTGTTTCTAAGGGGAAAACCGGAGTTCTTGTGTCGCATCAGGATTTTATTCCCAATGTCAGCTTTGCGATAGTTGCAAGCTGCATGAACGAAGTTCCTTCGTAAATCTTGCCGATCTTGGCGTCTCGATAGAGTTTTTCGACCGGGTAATCCTTGACGAAGCCGGAGCCTCCGTAGACTTCGACGGCGAGAGACGCTACGCGCTCGGCAACCTGCGAGGCAAAATATTTGCACATTGCGGCTTCTTTAAGAAATTCAAGCCTGGCATCCTTAAGACGGGCAGCGTTATAGACCAGCAGACGCGCCGCCTCGATATCGGTGGCCATTTCCGCGAGCTGGAATTGCATCGCCTGGAAGTCGACAAGGGAACGCCCAAACTGTTTGCGTTCTTTCGCCCACCTGGCGGCATAATTCCATGCGCCTTCGGCAAGGCCGAGCATCTGGGCACCGATGCCTATGCGGCCCTCGTTGAGGGTCTCGATGGCTATCTTGTAACCGCGTCCGGGTTCTCCAAGAACTTGTGCTGCGGGAAGGAAGCAGTCGCGGAACACAAGTTCACAGGTCGACGAAGCGCGGATGCCGAGCTTGTCCTCTTTTTTGCCGAGACTGAAACCGGGAGTGTCCTTTTCGACCAGGAACGCGGTGATACCTTTGTAGCCCGCTGCGGGATCGATGGTAGCGAAAACGATGTAAAGGCCGGCCTCTTTGGCGTTCGTGATCCAGAGCTTCTGGCCATTCAGGATGTACCCATCGTCCCGCTTCGTCGCGCGGGTCTGGAGTGCAAAAGCATCGGAACCGGACGAGGCTTCGCTGAGTGCATAGGCGCCGATCGTTCCGCCCGCAAGTTTCGTGAGGTAATTTTGCTTTTGTTCCGAAGTAGCCCAGCGGATGAGTGCATTAACGCAGAGGGTGTTCTGTACGTCCACAAGAACACCGACAGAGGGATCGATGGCAGAGAGCTCCTCGACCGCAAGGATGGCCTCAAAAAAAGTTCCGCCCGAACCGCCATATTGCTCGGGAATTTCAATTCCCATCAGGCCAAGCTCGAAAAGCTGGCGAATGATGCCTGGCTCCATGTGCTGGGTCTCATCCATCTGTCGGACGAGTGGACCGATCTGCTCGACCGCGAAGCGCCGGACAGTATCGCGGAACAAGCGCTCGTCGGCGCTCAGTTGGGTCAGAGGGACAGGCTTTGTTTCAGACATCAACTCACCTCAAAGGGATGGCGGAAAAAGGTGAGTCTAGCATCCGGAGACGTGAACTGAATAGCAATTCATCTTCGGGTATCGCTGTAAAGGAAGCGGGCTTATGCCCGTGGGGCGGAACTTCGGCTGAATCAGTTGCTCACTCCAAGCACCTTCCGGATTGAGGCTGGCGACTGAACAACCTTCAGAAAAGCGTCAGCGACATCAGAGCGTGAGATTTTGAATCCGAAGGCAGGTAGATGTCCTTCGCGGACTCGATACTTTCCGGTCGGCGGTCTGTCGGTAAGTTGAGGCGGTCGCACAATCGTCCAGTCCAGGCCGCTGTTCATGATGACTCGCTCCATCGCCGCCGAATCGAGGACGACGCTGGGGAAGAGTAATCTGCCAAGAAGATAAGCCGGCGGGATGATGGAGTCTTTGAAGAGAAAGGCCGTCGAAATAACAACTGCACGTCGAACGCCTGAATGCTGCATGGCGCGAATGAGAGTTTCTGCAAAGTCTCTCTGGAGATTGGCGTCGGACTTTGCGAGAGGCACGCGAGGGCCGAAGCTGGATAGAATCGCATCATTTCCTCGAATGGCCTCCGCGAGTTCTGCGCTGTTCAATAGGTTGCCTTGTTGAACAGTGATTCGACCTGCGAACGGCCGAAGCCGTTCCGGCGAACGTACGAATGCCGTAACATGATGACCGCAATCGAGCGCACGGCTGACGAGTTCCAGTCCCGTTCCGCCAGTCGCACCCAGCACAACAAGCTTCATCGTGCACTCCTTGTTACTGGGCTATCTGTTGCGACGGAAGGCTGGCCAGGTACCGTCCACTCACGTACATCGACGATGACCCCGTAGTGCAGCGCGGGATGAATGCGCGCAACTTTAATGGCCTCTTCTTTGCTGGGTGCATCAAAGAAGACGATATTGGTCAGCCGAGGAGTAACGGCTGAACCGTTGGGCGAGTCAGTCTCGCTTCCCGTTGCGGAAAAGGTAGCGACCGTCTCCCCGAAGGCCTTGGGATCCATTGTGATGCCCATCTCCGTAACCTGTTTGATCCAGACGGGGATCGCGGCAGCGCGTCTGCTCTGTTCTTCGGCGGTAAAAGTTCGTGTGGGATAGAAGAGCAGTGCAAAATGCTTCATGGGTTTCTCCTTCGAGGTCGGGGTCTGGGCACGAGTGGGTTGGGAGATGGTGAAGCTAAGGAGTAGAGCGAAGGAGAGAAGGCTTCGCCCACTGTTCCGAACAGTAACGCCAGTACGAACGTCAGGGCTCATGCTGAGACAATAGCGGGGAAGAAGCGGACGCTACTTGTAAAAAATCGGCAGATTGCTCGATGGAGAATTGAGGAAGAATTCCTCGGGCGACGTTCCAGTGAAGGATCGAAAGTCATGCACCATGTGAGGTTGATCGCTGTATCCTGCTTCAAACGCAATCTCGGTGAGGCTTTTTCCGGCGCTCCACTGGTTGCAGACAAAGTGCAGGCGGGCGAGACGGCTGAGCATCTTTGGCGTTACTCCAACCGCGGCGCGGAAGTGGCGTTCAAGAGCACTCTGACTCATCGCTACATGGCGGGCAATCGCAGTGATGGGTGTGCGGCCACGGGAATTTCGAATCTTCCTGACGGCTGCTTCGATCTGATTGCCGGTTTCATTCAGTGGGCGCAGGCGACCTGTAAGAAAGCGGGTAATCGCCAGGACCTGCTTCCGCAGTTCACGCGTGTCGGCGAGGGTGTTTTGAATTTGTTCGATTTGCCCATGTGGAAGCAGGGAATCGAGCGGAATGGTCTGGTTGTACAGACGATCGACACGATCGCGCAGGATCGCTGACGCGCCCACTTCTGTGAAGCGAACGATTACAACGGAGGAATCTCGAGTGTGCTCGACAGGCCGAGTTCGCTGCTGCAGGCCAGAGACGATTGCATTGGGCAAGGTCCGGTTATGGAGCGACGCAGAGCCCGATTGCCGGAGTACAAGGGTCAGAATTGTCTCCGGTATCAAAACAGTTGTGCGTGGCTGCTTCGAGCGAACCCAGAGGATCTCGCGCACGAAAGGCCGAAGAACACCGAATGGCCGGTAGGCGAAGAGACGAACGTCGCTCATCGTTGTGTTTGGATGAGCGGCCAGTAGAGGAGGATTCGTTGAGTGACGAGCGGCTTGGAATGAGGCTTGGGTTTATTCCAAAGGAAGCTAGCAGACCGCTTTGACCAACCGTCCATGTCGGCTGACGATGGAGAGTTTCTCTGACCTGAGAATCTTGCGCGCCTGATCGCGAGCGTGATTGGACCACGGACCTGCGGGATCGAGCCGGACATACGCGAGCCAGTGACGGAGCGCGCGGCGCTTTTGGTTCTGCCGCTCGTATGCCAGGGCGAGGTTGTAATGCGCATCGGCATAGTGAGGAACGAGAGCGATGGCACGTTGATACGCCTCAATCGCATCGGGGAGCCGCTGCAGCTCGTCAAGAACATTGCCGAGATCGAAGAAGGCCAGGGCGTAGTCGGGATCGGCGATCGAAGCGCGGCGGTACAGGCTCTCCGCGCACTCGAACCGGCGCATGTTGTAGTGGATCGTACCAAGATTGATCAGTGCGGGCGCATGCTTTGGGCGCAACGCCAGAATCGTCTCGTAGAGAGCGATGGCATCGGGCAGCGCCGACTGTTCTTCAAACTGAACTGCGCGAAGAAACATCTCCTGAATCTCAGCAACCTTTTGTGCAGAGACCGGTTTTTCCGAATTGACAATCCGGAGCTGGCGCTCTGGCGAGGTCTCAAAGTCGAAGGCAAGCTGCTGCGTAATCGGGTCGACGAGGGCTCCGGCGTGGCGGAAGGCAAGCCGTGAGCCGCGCCGGACCGCGCTGCTCTCAAGGAGAGGGTTGGTCATTCCGGCCACTCGCTGCATGGCATCGACCGAGGCACGGATGCTCTTCGCGGAGATGCGGGTCGTGGCCAGGAGATCGCGTAATGTACGGAGCTGCCCGAGATCTTCGAAGGAATAGGTGTCTTTGTGAGGGATGAGCCCGGCTCGCTCCCACGCCTGAAGCTGGCGGATCTGAAGACGCAGAATGCGTAGAGTGTCTTGACGACTATATCGGGTCACGTCGGCGTCTCGATTGGCAACCGTCATACTAGGTCCGAGTAATCTCTAGATGGAACGCTCCGGCGAACTCTAGATTGGAGTATGCGTGTCGAGTCCCCGCCAATCAAGCGAATTTCTCGCTAACTTAGTAAATATCAGTGGATATCTGGGTACCAAATCGGGTTCGTACGCGCTTTTCTATATTGACGGCTGCTATCAGTGCCGAAACCAGACGTGCTGCCAGCCGATCGAAAGGGTGTTGAAATCTGCGCCGATGGTCCCGGTCACGCCGGAGCTGTAGGCGACTTTGATGGACTGAGTTTTTGCGATAGGTACAGAGAGGGTTGCACCCAGGCGCGTGTTGGATTGGCGTTGGGTGGGCTGTCCGTTGCCGATTGTTGAGACTCCTCCGCCGTACCATGTGGAATCAATGGCAACCCAGAGTCCGCGCCGCACCGTATAACTTGCATGCGCCTGTAGAGAGGTAAGCGGTTCCTGCGTGCGAAGTGCTTCCCCCGGGTAAAAGTTGGAGTTCGCTGTATAAAGCCATGCTGCTGCATAGAGATCCAGATCGAATTTCTTCACCGGAAGGGAGACTCCAATTTCAGGCTTGAATGCCCAGCGGTTCGAGCCGATGTTGATAAGCTTCTTGCCGGAGTACTGTCCTGACGGCGCGTTCAGGGTGAAGCTTGTTCCGATAATGAAATTGCGGTGTGTCCTGCGAGCGAATTCCGCAGGAGACATTGCAGGATTCCCCCGCAAATTGACCGAGAGCTTGGCTTTGATGTCAGCAACTCCGGAGCGGTGGACGCTGCCACTCTGTTCGCCTACCATGCCGGAGACGTCCCCCCAGGCATAGGGCACCAATGAAGTGAAAAGAGCCTGTCTGCCAAAGAAATCGAAGGTTTGTCCCACGCCAATGACAGGGGAATAAAAGGTCCCATGTATATCGGTAATGGGCACCGTTGGGTCCAACGTCACATCTCCGCCAGTCCTCGCAAAACCAACCACGGCAAAATAGGTTCCAACAGGAGACGGAGAATAGGCGCGAGGCTCAAGATCCTGGCCAGATGCCCATTGGCTCAGCGAGAAGAGAAGTGCCACCACGAGCAATAGACTCCTCGGGTGAGCGAAATTCGCCATGCCACAAATACTCGCACAGCAGCGAGTCATGCGGATGGCCGATTGGGAATGAAAAATTGACAGGTAGGCTGGAGCCGACGATCGGACTTGAACCGATGACCTGCTGATTACGAATCAGCTGCTCTACCAACTGAGCTACGTCGGCGTACTGCTCTATTTTACCGGTTTGAGATGGCTATCTCCAAATTCCTACTGCATCGGTACAAACTTACCCTCACAGCTATAGGGGGTCTTTGCTTTCTGTTTCATGGAGCGGCTGATCTGAAGGTCGGTCTTGCTGAAGTCGATGTTTGTTCCACCGTCGCCGATGGTGATGGTGGCAAAGTGCCCGTGAACCTGCCCTGCCGCGATGCCCTGAATGTAGACATTATTGAGAGTCACTTCTGTGTGATGTTCGTCGTTGAGCCCAGCGAGAAGAACGTCGCCCGGAGTGGTGCTGGTGACGTCACGGATCGTGATGGATTTGTAATCCGGAATGCGGTCGCCTTTATAGTGCGGATCCTCGAAGGGCTCGGTGGTTTGATTGGTGTAGTACGGGCTGATGGCGAGGGGGTTCTGAACGTCGCGCATACAGATGTTCTGGTAGACGAGGTCGTGAACCGAGCCGCCCCGGGTGACATTGCTCTTGATGCGGATGCCCGAGGTGGTGTGGTCTTCGGTGAGGCGATTGACGAAAAGAAATGATTGCCCGGTATAAGTCTCGCTGCCGATGGACATTCCATGCCCCGAATAGAAATGGTTATCGAGCACACTCATGTGTGAGACGCCCGTTTTGATCGCGATATTATCGTCGCCGTTGTCGATCCAACTATGGGCAATTGTGATGTTGGTGGACGATCCGGGATCGATGCCGTCGGTATTGCGGGCATCGAGAGTTTTATCGGTTGGAGTCTGGAGATGGACTCCCCAGGCGGTGAAGCCATTGGTCTGATTGACGCTGACATGAAAGTTGGGCGAATTGTGCAGCGTGATGCGATAGAGGATCAGACCGTCAGCATGGTTGGCAACGATGAGGCGACTGGAGTAGTACCTCTCGTTCTTAGGCTCGGCGCGCCGTGCCATCTGCCACCAGGAATAGTCTTTGCCCAGGAGCGTGGCGTAGCCGCGGCCGTCGATGACGCCATCGCCCATGATGCCCACATCGGTCGCATTGTTGATTCCGATGAGTGGCCGGCAACCTCCGCGAGGAGGACGCTGCGGTGCAGGGAATACAGGCGGCGGAGTTCCGCTCGCGATGGTTCCGCAGAGGCCTGAAGTGACATTGTCGCCAACGATCTCATAGAGCTTCGCGTCCCGAGAGCCAAAGAGAGTCACCCCTTTATCGATGAGGAGCGTGACGCCTGTTCGCATCTCGAGAGGACCAGTCAAAAAGGCATTGTTCGTATTCGTTGGGGCAAGCTCGACGGCCGTTCTCGGCTTACAAGTGTCGATGGCTGTCTGAATGCGAGCAGTGTCCAGCCTGGACTCATCCGCTTCTGACAGCTTGTCGTCCGTGGCGCGCAAGGCAGCTTCGAGTCGGATGCAGGTTGAGGGAATCCTGGGCTCGATGACCGTACGGGTATCTTGCGCTGGAGACGAAAGAGCGAATGCAAAAAAAGGGATCGACAGTGTCCAGAATTGCCGCGCCAACATTGGTCTGACCTCCTGAGTCTCAGGGCCAAGCTATCACAGCAGAGGCATTCCGTTCCGAAGTGGGAACCAGGTCTGTGGCGAAAGTGAAGTGCGGCTAACGATGGAGCAGCGTCCGCCGAAGGAAGGAGGTATCGGGGAGATAACTTTCGCTCCCGCGGGGAAAGAGGCAGGGAATGGAGCAGGCGTTGATCGTAATTTCATTTGTAGCGATGGTATTTACACCATGCGTAATCGCGAGCCGCATCGATCTCGAGGCAGAAGAGGCTTATCTGGACCGCAGGCAGATAGACGGGAAAGCGGGCCTCAGTTCAAGGGACTAGCGTTTCCCTGGTTGAGGGTGACAGCATTCTGTCCGGCCTTGAGCTGCACCGCCTGACCCCAGACAAGCGGCTGATTGTTGTAGCGCGTGGAGATCATCAGATAATAAGTTCCCGGGGGAACGCCGGGGAAGGTTGCATTGCCATTGACGTCTGCCCGCACAGCAGAGGCGGCGCTTGCTTTGACTGCTTCCAGCATCGTTTGGCAGTCAGGAGTTCGATTCGCGCACGCAGCGCCGACGAACTTATAAGGCGACGTGCCGGGTGGGACTGCAATCCCCGACTTCGCGATGATGTTGGCGTAACTGTCACGCAGCAGAGTGTAGGGATGTCCGGCAAGAGCATTAGGAACACCGGGCTGCGCAGGAAATCCGGACACAATCGCCAGAATGGCGTTGCCCAACGGGGCCTGCGGAGTTGAGATTCCACCTCCACCAGCAGCCGGAGCTCCTGTAGATCCGTCTGATGCAACCATGGTCGCTGCGGTGCCGCCTCCCGAAGGGATGGTTTTGCTCGGAGTAAGAACGGCAAGGTTGCAGGTCCGCTCCATCGGGGCGAAAGTGAAGTTGTCGTTATTGTCCTGCCCGGTAACAACGCGTCCGTGAACCTGGTACGGATTTGAGCTTTCGGGATCGAGCGAGCCATCAGCTTTAAGGGCGAGAGTGAGCGGGTGGTCCGGGGCATTAATCTCAACGGCCGTCTTCGTTCCGTCGGCCACTACTGTATAGGGATAGGCGCGTGCAGCGTCGGGACCGCAGCCCAGGATCACGGATTCAGGGAAGAACTCAAGACTGAAGCCGGTTGAAGCAGCGAAGATTCCATGCATGCGAATGCCCGGAGGTGTCGGAGGTCCTTTTTCTCCGCCGAACATCGTCTTCAGAAGATCGGTTTGCATCGTCTGTACGCCGACTCCAGCGCTCTTGCTGGACAAGTTCAGCGCAGGACACGTAGCACGTTTGGGCACGAAAGTTGTGTGGGGAGCCGTAGTCGTCCCCGGGACGTAGGTGGTCTGTGTGCTGCTGCGAGCCAGGTCGTAAGTTCCCGCGCCCGTTTGCGAGAGCCCGGACTCACCTGCATGCGTCTGCGCTTCGAGCGCAGTCATCTCCTGGTGAGTCGTGACTTGTTGGCTCTCGTAGTGGCCCGGAGTAGAACCTCCACCGGAAGATCCACCTGCAACCACGCCATCGATGATCACCTGTCCCGGAGGGCCGGCGATCGTCCCATCGGATCTCACGTTGAGGATGAGGGGCTTCGGCGTAGTGTCGATGGTGAGGACAGCATGATTGTTTTTGAAGGCGAGGGAGTAATTCTCCTGATTGGGAGAAAGGAAGGCACAGTTAACCAGAACACCTTCATCGATGAAGTCCAGGCGCCAGTTGCCGGCCCCGACGAATACACCCGCCATGTTCGGGCCGGGAGGCGGCGGCCCCTTCGTGATCTGTACCATCGAGTTAAGCATCTGGCCAAATGCGCCAAGCAGTTGATTGCCCGTGCACGAAGCTGGAAGCCTGCCTGAGCTCACACAGCGCCGCATCTCGCGCTCTTCTGGAGTCTTCGGAGGCGACACCTGTCCAGAACCGCCACCCGCATTCTTGGTCTGCGCATTGTAGGCCTGCATCTGCTGGTTCGCCTTCGCTACATTGGCGTTGTAGATGTCCTGTTGCCGCTTCTGAAATGCCTGCGCTGCCGCAGCCTCCTTTGCGGAAGGTTGCTGGCATGTGGGAAGAAGCTTCTTCAACGCGCCGCGCGTCATGCTCGTATACGTGTTCAATCCCGAAGGCGTGAGGTGGTCAGGGTGAGCCACCATGCACGTGCCCGCGTCGGAGAGATCGCGCACGTTACATCCTTCGATGTAGATGTGCTCACCACTGCATACATAGGTTGCGCCAATCAGGATGTCATCCGCCGCAGCCGAAGATGCGAAGAAAATGGCCAACGCTGCCATGCACAATGCAGCAATCAGACGGTTTGAAAAATGAAGTTCGAATCTGCAGCACGATTTGCGATCGCAATGCAAATGCGATGGGCTCATAATTGCCTCCCTCTTCTCGAATCGTTTTCTCGGAAGGAATGGCCGTTGAAACAAAATTCGTCGGTGCCGGAGAGGCTCAGATATTCCGGTTCATGGATAGAAGAATTCCGATGTTAGTACCGCGGCTCAAAAATACGCAAATGAACTCGTGCAGCGCACGATGAATGATCGAAATAGATGCAGGTGATGAAGAGGGACTGTGTCCAAATACTTGCAACGAGAAGACGTATGAACCCTGTCACCAAAAACGAGAAGAGGCCGCCAGGCAACGAGGCAGCCTCTTCTTAGGGAGAACAGTTCCAACGGAGGCAAAGCCATCAGAACTTTCTGGCGAAATACTATGGTTGGCTGTATAGCGTGTCAAGGCTAAAACCAGACAATGTTAACCCTTTGTTTTCCATGAAGTTACCAGTGTTACCAAACGTATAACACTCAGCACTTTATTTGCTTTTGTTTCGCTTTAAAGGTTTGCGGGGAAGTCTAAAACACCTTTGAATCAGGCGCTTAGCTTTGGTGCTGCACCGCCACCGGTGCAGCGAAATTAGCCTCGATGAACCTCGGAGTGGATCGGTTCGACCCTTCCACTGAGGTCAATATGGAGGAACTCCGGTTCGGTCGCGGCAGGCTTTCCTTGAAGAACCCGAACTGCCGCCCGGCCTCCGCCGAAGAACAGTCCAAGGACAACAGCGGCAAGCGCACCGAGTCCGCAGAAGATCAGAATGCTGGTGAGGAGGCTCACCGTCTTCTGTACCTCTGTATGGAACTGAGGCGGTACAGGCTTGTTCCACGTGACCTCGTTGCGAAGATGGATACCATCCACCATAGCCGTAGCATTGGCCGGGTTCCAGGCGCCGGTGGTAAGGAGAAGCAGCGGACCTTCACGGCGCAGTTTCACCGTTCCTGCAGCCGGTCCCTGCTGCGTCAAATCAACGGCAATGGCACGTCCGCGGTCTCCGGCAATCTGCGGAGTCGGATAGAGCAGCAAAGTAAGCATTCCCTCTCCCGCATATTTGGCCGTGATAATCTCAGCCGCCTTATCAAAGCCGAGATGGTCTCCTTCTAGACCTCCACCCATGGCCTTGTAGCCAATTGGACCCAGGGCGTAGCGGACGGACTCCTGATCGAGTCCCTTCTGCGGCAGATACGTAGGAAGCAACGGAGGAAGTCCCTTTGGTCCCCCGACTTTTGGAAAGGTCACAGCAAGCTGCCGAAGTTCATCGCTTGTGGTGGGACGCACGCGGCTCACGATCGCCCTCACGACTGTGGTGTCCCGCCACACCAGGAACTCTCCGCCCGGTTTTGCGAGTGTCTCCGCTCCCAGGCGTTTCTCGCCCGGTATCGTTCTCATCTCGGGACTCCGGAGATACGTAAACGCGCTATAAGCCCCGGTCGCGTCGACGAACTGATACGCCTCAACCTTCATCGTTTCAGAGCCGCTTTGCTGGCGGTAGGTCTGCTGGCTGGTGCGCTTCAGCCCATCCTCTTTGAAGACAGCCGCACTGTCGCCCTGAGGCTGAAAAGGTTCTGAAGGAGGCGCAGAAGCGTCGCTCTGCCACGGTCCAAACTTCTGCGGAAGAAGCGGAGTGGGCGGTTCGAGCAGAGTCGTCTTCGCATCTTGCGCTAAGGTCGAAACCGCGGCAAATGTCAGGCTCAATGAAAGAAAAAGGTTCGTGAAAAATCGAAACGTAAATCTACCCTGGACCATGAATACCTGCCCTGCTTGGCTCAGATTACACCAGCGGGGCGAGGCGATGCGAACGGTCGCACGCGTGTTGATTGATGCCGCTCGACTTATCGGGGCATCAGCCGGAAGAACAGTGCCTGCTCGGCAATGGGCTCCGTCTTTTTCGCAAGCTCATCCATCTGCCGTTCGCTTAACGGAGTGAATTCGCACGCCATCCTGGCACACTCCTCCACCTGCGCAACCGAGTCGCACCCGATAATCGCTGTACTGATCGGTAGCGAAAGCGTGTAGAACATCGTCTCTCGCTTCGTCAGCGTCCCGGGAGACGTAGCGATCGCCCCTGTTCCCTCCCAGCTCTTCTTCTGTGCCTCAATCGGGGGCGGCGTCCACGAAGAAAGGATGCGCCCGCGCGCCATCACCTTCATCCCGATAATCCCCATCTGCTTCTCGACAGCCATAGGAAGCAGATCCTTTGCAAAAGGATAGTGGTACCTGTCGGCGGCATTAAGCCCCATCAGCACCGTATCGAATGGAAAGCGCCGGATACCCTCCATCAGCGCCTCGGGACGGAAGCGCCCCGTGATCCCGAGAAATCGAACCATCTTCTGCTCGCGAGCCTGAATGAGTGCCTCAATCGCTCCGCCTTTGCCGAAGATCTGGTCGATGTCTTCCTGAATCCCCACATCGTGGAGCTGCCACGAGTCGACGTGGTCTGTATTCAGCAGCTTCAGCGACAACTCAATATTCCGAAGCGCCGCATCGCGAGTGCGCTCCTTTGTCTTGGTTGCGATAAATACTTCATCGCGGTACCCCTTCAGTCCTTTGCCGAGGTACTGCTCGCTCCAGCGTTCCGGACCTCCATAGATTGCGGATGTGTCGAAATAGTTCACCCCAAGCTCAAGCGCCCGCTGAATGACCGCGAGTGCTTCGGCCTCGTTGTTGTGCTTCTCCAGCGCACTTTGTCCACCGAGGCCAAAGAGTCCCGCGCGGAATCCCGTCCTGCCCAGGTTCCGCGTCGGCATCATTGACTGGATAGCCTTGGCGGCGGCAGGTGTAGGAGGCGTATCGGCGTGGGCCGAAACAACCGTGGCGGCGAATGCTCCCGCGCCGGTTTTGAGGAAGGTGCGGCGGCCCTGATTGCGAAGTCTATCGTTTGTCTTCATAACGGCGTGGATGGCCTCAGGTAAAAATATCTTCGCGGAGAATCTTAGCGCATAGAGCAAACAACGGGTTGAAATTCGCGTAGTATCGTGAGGATTTCCGAATCAATTCTGTCGATGTTGCGAGATGGAGGATGCATGTTGAAGGCAAGGTCAGGGCTTTTCGTTCTTGTGATCGCAATAAGCGCGACGGCTGGTTCTACCCTCTCGGCTCAGGTCTCGAATATTCCAAAAGATTACAAAGGCACGCCCTACGAAGACACAAAGCATAAAGGCATGCAAACGATTCCCGGCCGGGTAGACTGCGCCTACTACGATCGCGGCGGAGAAGGCGTGGCCTATCACGATACCGACGGCAGCAACCACGGCAGCGGCGAGCTGAATCCTGCAAACGGAACCTACCTCAACGAGTTCCGCAAGAACGAGGGAGTCGATATCTCCTACACGAAGCTCCATAACAAACCTGACCTCATCGACAACAATCCCTATGACAAGGTGCAACCGCCTGACGATCTGCTCTACGTCGGATGGACCGAGCCCGGCGAATGGTTCAACATCACCGTCGAAGTGCCCCACGCGGGCCTCTACACCGCCGATCTGCTCTACACCTCCAACCGCGGCGGAGCCATCTCCCTCGATGTGAACGGCAAGGATGCAACTGGTCCTTTGTCCATCATCTCTACCTTCGACCAGGCCGACCCGATCGCCTGGAGGCAATGGCATCACTGGAACATCGCGCCGAAGATCATGAAATTGCAGTTAGCTGCAGGCAAAAATCTGCTGACTGTTCATATCGTTAAGAGCGGCCAGATGAACCTCGCCTATTTCGATTTCAAAGCAGAGAACTAGCGGGTGCTGGCCCTCTCCGTCGGAGGCTTGGTTCCGCTCAAGCCGCCGGCATACCTGGCGACACCCTTGTAAAGGCTCTCCGCCACACGCTGCCGATATTCCGGCTGGCGAAGCTGGTTTGCATCCTTTGGGTTCGTCACAAATGAAATCTCTGCCAGGATCGAAGGCATATTCGCTCCAATCAGAACCACGAATGGAGCTTTTTTTACTCCGCGATTTTTCAACCCCGCATTGCCCCGCTGCAGCCCGGAGTAGAGGCCGGTTTCAACATCGAAGGCAAACTCGCGCGATTCATCAATCTTGTCCTTCAGCGCAATCTTTTTCACCAGGTCGCTGAGCTGGTAGATCGACTGATCCGAGACCGCGTTCTCCCGAGCCGCAACCTGCAGTGCGTCTGCCTGCGAGGTGAAGTTCAAGTAGTACGTCTCCACTCCGCGTGCGCTCGCGTCAGGCGACGAATTCGCGTGAATACTCAGGAACAGATCTGCCTGCGCCTTGTTCGCGATCGCTGTCCGTGTCTCCAGCGGTATAAACGTGTCGTCTGAGCGCGTGTAGATAATCTCCGCGCCCAGCCGGTCGTGAAGAATCTTGCCCAACCGCAGCGCCACATCGAGAACAACATCCTTCTCTTCCAGGCCATCGACACCGATCGTGCCGGAGTCATGCCCGCCATGGCCGGCATCGATCACAATTCGTCCAATCTTCAGCCCAAGCGCGCGCACCAGCGAGGTCTGGCCATCGGAAGTCGGAACCGCTGCTCGGGCTGGCTGTCCGGACTCTCTGCGCTTGCTCTTGCGAGTCGGGATCTTCGAGGAAGGAACCGTCGAAGCAAGCATCGAATCCGCAGCGCTTCCGGGTACAACCGCTGCGATCGGCTGCGAGGTCGGTGTAGTGGTGGCGTCTATCTTGCCCGGTTGCTCGCTCAACGCGGCAACCTCGGTTGTCGTGTTGGAGTTCTTGGTCATGACCATGTTCGGCACCGGACGGCCAGCCGAAACCTTCGGCGCCGCATCCGCCGTTCGCGGTGCCGGAACCTCGCTGCCAGCGATTGTCTGAGACTTCGCTGCCGTCTGCGTCGGCTGTCCTCCGTGAATATCGATGATGAGCCGGTAGGGATTCGGCAACAGAAACGCTGAATATTCCGTTACATCGTTCACATCCAGGACAACCCGCGTCATGTCATTCGAAAACTGGGCCGCGCGAACCCGTTTGAGGAAACCATCGTCTGTCACAGTAAAGTTGCGCCCAACCAGCTCCTGCGCCAGCCGCGTGCCGTGCAGATCGAAATAGATGCGATCCGGATGAGGCACCCGCGCTGCCTCATAGGTAACATCGTCGCCCAGGTCAATCGCCACACGAGTGTAGTTGGGGGTAGACCAGTGGCGAATTCCGCTGACGACCGCCAGCCCCCGACGATTCGTCGACCGTGCAACGTGCGACAGTCCCGCGTTCTCCGGCTGCGCCGTCGCAGTCGCATCATCATCTACCGGATGCGCCGTTCCTCGATGATCTGAATCATCTGAAACAGCAATTCCAGCCTTGCCGGAAGACGCCAGAACATCTTTGGCAGAAGGTGTCTTTTCCTCTGCCGATATGAGATCCGTTTTGTTTGAAAGTCTCGAAGTCGTTGATGCGGGAGAATCCGGCGACAGGTTCGAAGGACGAGTCGGCGATACCTGCCGGTCCCCGCCCGACAGCGAGGTCCCGCCGTTGTGCCCCCGGCTTCAGCGAATCCAGCCCGGCCTGCGCCTCCTCCACAAGCGAGCTATGCGGATACTGCTTCAAAAAGAGCGAGTATCGCTCTCGCGCTGCAGCCGGATCATTCAGGTCGTTCTGATAAATTTGCGCCTCCGCCAGAAGCGCCGGAACTCGCAACGAACTCCCCGGATACTGCGTCCTCAGAAACTCATACTGGCCAACCGCTGCCTTAAGACTCTTTGTGTCATGAAGCGTGCGGCCCTGCTCACACAGCAACTCAGCCACCGCATTCACCGCGGGTGGCGCATACGGGCTTCCGGGGCTGTCGTGGTAGATGGCGCGAAAACCGTCCAGTGCAGTGGCATAGTCAGCCTTCGTACGATTCGCCACGGGAATTCCCTCAAGCGCATCCCGTCCCTGAGCGGCCTTCGCCCAGGGCGACAACTCCGGATGCCCTCGTCCCGCGCTGCGAGTCTTTTGCGCAAAGCCCCCCGCTAGTGCTGCCTGAACAACAAAAACGGCAATCATCGCTGCAGAAAGTGAGTGTCGCCAATTGCTCCGCATTTTGTGGCGCATCAACATGCAGAGTTCAGTTTAAGAGGGCGAAGGGATGGCATAGGCTCGAAAACCTGACGGGTACTCCCCGCGACACCCCCACGAAAGAAGCAGAAACTTCTTTATTAACAACAGCAGGTACCTAGCTTTGTCTCTAGCCCAGCAGCTCGCCGACCACCCGAGAGCTGTTCGACAACGCGCCATCCAGCCCGGAGACATCGCTGCCACCGGCCTCGGCAAGATCAGGCCGTCCGCCGCCTTTGCCTCCAACCAGTGCAGCAAGCTGGCCGACAACCTTGCCGGCCTGAATCCGTGAGGTCAGGTCCTTCGTGACGCCCACGATGAGCGAGACTTTGCCATCTGCCGCAGCTCCGAGCACCACGATGCCGGAGCCGAGCTTGGCCCGCAGCGTGTCAACCAGCGTCCGCATCTGGCCCTTGTCGAGCCCGTCCACGCGCTGGCTCAAAACCTTGACACCCTTCACCTCCAGCGCCGACGAGGCCGCGTCGGCAGTCGATGCCGAAGCGGACTTCATCCGAAGCTGATCCAGCTCGCGGCGCAGGCGCTTCATCTCCTCCTCCTGCGCGGCCATCTTCTGCCGAAGGGCCTCTGCAGGAGAAGCGTCGGTGGAACCAACAACCTGCGTAACAACCCGTGTCACATCAAAGTCGCGCCGGAACTCATGCAGAGCTCCAGTTCCGCTGACGGCTTCAACGCGCCGCACGCCGCTCGAGACCGAGCCTTCGCCGACCAGCTTCAGCAAGCCGATCTGGCCCGTCGCTGCAGTGTGCGTTCCTCCGCAGAGTTCGGTCGAAAAATCGCCGATCTTAACGACGCGAACGCGCTCGCCGTACTTCTCCCCAAACAGCGCCATCGCGCCAAGCTCGTTGACCGCAACATCGATCGGAACGTCGACCATCGTCTCGACCCTGGTGTTCGCAAGAACCTCATGGTTCACAAGGTCTTCAATCTGCTGCAGCTCCTCTTCGGCGACTCCCGTAAAGTGCGAGAAGTCGAAGCGCAGGCGCGAAGCGTTCACCAGCGAACCTGCCTGCTTCACATGCTTGCCCAGTACCTCGCGCAGCGCAGCATGCAGCAGGTGCGTTCCGGTATGGTTGCGTTCCGTCGCCCGTCGATTCGCGCCATCGACGACGGTATCAACCGTGTCGCCCACCGCAAGCATCTGCCGCGCAGTCACCTTATGCGCGAAGACGCCCTGCACCGGCTTGGTCACCCCGTGAACATCGGCAACCACCGTGTTGTGGTCGTCGGAGTAGAGCCAACCGGTGTCGCCGACCTGGCCGCCGGAATCGGCATAGAAGCTTGTGGCATCGAGAACAACCTCGCCCTGATCGCCGGCCTTGAGTTCGGGTACGCCGACGCCTTCCTTCACCAGCGCCAGAATCTTCGCGCCATCCACGCGAAGCGCGGAGTAGCCTTCAAACTCTGTCTTCTCGAGTTCGCGATACACAGGAGCCGCAGTCTTCTGCGATCCGCCCTTCCACGAAGCGCGGGCGCGAGCCTGCTCTTCTCTGCGAGCCTGGTCGAATCCGGCCATATCGAACGGAATTCCGGCGTCGCGAGCAGCATCCACCATGAAGTCGAGCGGCATACCAAAGGTCTCATAGAGCCGGAACGCCGCTGCCCCGGAGCGGAGCGTTTCCTCATTCATCTGGCGAAGGCCAAGCTCAAGGGTGCGAGCAAACTGTTGTTCCTCAGCCAGCACAACCTTCGCAACGCGATCCGCTGACTCTTTCAGCTCAGGATACGCAACGCCCATCTCATCACGCACGGCATAGACCATCTCGTGCATGAAGGGCTTCTCCTGACCGAGCAGCCGTCCATGTCGAATTCCGCGTCGCATGATCTTCCGCAGAACGTAGCCGCGGCCTTCGTTCGAGGGCAACACGCCGTCGGAGATAAGGAAGGTCGCTGCACGCGAGTGGTCCGCGATAATGCGCAGGCTGGCCTGAGAGCGAACGTCAAGTTCATGCTCTGGCTCAACCTTATGGTGCGTAAGCTGCTCGGCGCGATTGATCAGCGGAGTAAACAGATCGGTCTCAAAGTTCGAGAGCACACCCTGCAGCACGCAGGCAATGCGCTCGAGGCCCATTCCCGTGTCGATGGAGGGCTTAGGCAGCGGCGTGAGCAGCGGACCGCTGGCCGTGACTGTGCGATCGAACTGCATGAAGACGAGGTTCCAGATCTCAACGTAGCGCGCGTCGTCTTCGCCGAAGGGCTTGTCGAATGCAGGATCTTCACCCGCCTCGACGCCGAGGTCGTAATAGATCTCGCTGCAGGGACCACAAGGTCCGGTATCGCCCATCGCCCAGAAGTTGTCCTTCGCTCCCATTTCGAAGATGCGCTCTGCGGGGACGCCTGCGTCGAGCCAATATTGATAGGCTTCTGCGTCGCGCGGCACGCCTTCGTCGCCCTCGAAGATGGTGACGTAAAGCCTGGCCGCATCGATGCCGAACCACTCTTTCGATGTGAGCAGTTCCCAGGCGTAAGCGATGGCTTCCTTCTTGAAGTAGTCGCCGAAGCTGAAGTTTCCGAGCATCTCGAAGAAGGTGTGATGGCGGCGCGTGAAACCTACGTTCTCAAGATCGTTGTGCTTGCCGCCGGCGCGAACGCACTTCTGCGAGGTCGCCGCGCGGTTGTAATCGCGCTTCTCGATACCGAGAAAAACGTCTTTGAACTGGTTCATTCCTGCGTTGGTAAAGAGCAGCGTAGGATCGTTTGCAGGCACAAGCGACGAGGAGTGCACACGGCGATGGCCCTTGCTCTCAAAAAAACGCAGAAAATCTTCCCGAATCTGGCTTCCCGACCTATAGTTCATAAGGTTTAAGTTTATCAGTGGAGAGCGTTCTTCTCAGATATGCCCAGGCATCTCAATCTCGGTTACGTCACTGTTCTTGCCCTCACGCTCGCCGCTTGCCCGGCGGCGGTTCGTTCCGGCGAGCCGCGTCACTCCGCGCATTCATCCCTTACCGGTTATAGCCGCGAAGCATTCGATATATCGATGCAGTCCATGGCGAGTTTCTGGGACCCGGCGGCGCATCTTCTGCGTGCTCCGGGCTTGCCTTTGTCGAGCGGCCATCCTCAGCGCCATATGGTTCGCGAGACCGCCTGGTACGCGTTCGGGTTGCTGATGCGCGATGCTCACGGCGACCGGCAGCGGGCGAGCGAATGTCTCGAGGCCGTGCTGAAAGAGCAGTTTCTGGACCCGGGCAAGCCATGGTATGGGACGTTCCGACGGACGCCCGAAGAGGGCAATCCTCCGGCGAACGCGGAGATGTGGCATGACTACGATCCGAACTGGCGCGAGTTTATCGGCACGACCTTCGAGATGATTCTTGTCGAGTATCCGGATCGCATCTCTGCCGATCTTGCCAGCCGCATGTACGCGGCGATTGATCGCGCGATCGAAGGAGAGAGGAAGCATGGACGGCTGGTGCCTTCCTACTCGAACATCGCGCTGATGTATGGTGCGCTGTGGGACTTTGCCGCCACGCACGACAAGAACGCGGAGTGGGCGCAGAGGTCGGGCGAATGGGTTGAAGAGGTGAATAAGCTCTTTCGGCAATACAACTCCTTCAACGAGTACAACTCGCCGACCTACTACGGTGTGGATTTGTACGGGTTGGCGCTCTGGCGTGTCTATGGTTCCTCGCCGCGCATGAGACAACTTGGCGCGGAGATGGAGACCGTGTTGTGGCGCGACATCGCTGCTTTTTATCATCCAGATCTGCGGAATATTGCAGGGCCTTACGACCGTTCGTACGGAATGGATATGGAGACGTATGTGGGTCTCGTTGGCGCGTGGATGCGGCTGTTGCTGCCTGCTGATAAGGCTCCGCTGCCGATTCCCAACGCGCACACCGATCACTTGCCGGATCTCTGGCTTGCGCCGGTGTTTACGGCTCTTGGAGCAAAGCCCGATGCCGCGGCTCTCGCGCAGATACGCAGCTTCTCGGGTGAGCATGCGGTCCGCCGGCAGATTACGGACGAGCGCGTGGCTACAGCGTGGATTGGCGAGAAGGTCATTCTGGGCGGCGAGGTTACAGGGCTGACCAAAGATGCTCCTGTCAGTACGCAGTTTCATCCGGCGACGGCTCAGTGGCGAACTCCTTCGGGAAGCATCGGCTGGTTTTATGTCCTGCAGGCGCCGAAGATCGACGCCTCGGTTGAGAAGACGAAGATGGAGATCAAGGCGGATGGCTCGGTGGTGTTTCGCGTGAAGGCGGAGGGTCTTCAGCGAGCGAATCTTACGGCGAAGAAGTGGACTCTGCCTGGGCTTACGGTTGCGATTGAAGGTGATCAGAAAGGGTTTCAGGTAAAAGAGGGAACTTACTACAGACCTGGAGACTGCCTTGAGATCACTTATAGCGACATGCACCGGCTTGCGCTGGTTGTTACTCCGCAGTAGATGCTGAGATTCCCGGCCGCCATGTGATTCCTTCGAGGCGGAACGTTTCGTCGCGTGTTGCCTTCAGTGTGGCGAAGGTGCTGCTGTATCGCAGCATCTCGATGACGCTTACGAGAGCGTCGAAGGCGTCTTCGCCGGCGAGGGCTCTGGCCATCGTATCCCGCGAAACATTGCGATAGAAGCTGTCTGTTTTCTTCCGCGCATTGAGGTAGACCTTTCTTGCTTCGGGGTTGCTTTTTTTGACGGCTCCGGTCATGAGGCGGGTGTACATCTCGACCAGCAGCGGTTGCGGTTTCTTTGCGTTGAGCGCGGCGGATTCGAAGGGCCAGATGCGGAATCCGGCTTCGTGCAGTCGGAGGAGGAAGGGCATGGCGCGAAGGCTTCCGGTGCCGACGCTGCCTGAGCCTCCGATCTGGAAGGGCGATTTAGGCGTGATGCCGCGAACCTTTGCGGCGCGTTGGGGGTCGCCTGCGAGGAGCCTCGGTGTGATCTTGTTGTCCAAGTCGGTGAGGCGCATGGAGCGGTGCAGGTGTTCGCCGCAGAATTGCGGAGGCCGCTTGTGCGGCGCGCCCCAGAAGCGTTCGTCCCGGGCGATCTCTTCGCATTCGCGGGCGAGCCAGCGTTCTCCGTGACCGGCGGCGACGTGACGCCAGAAGTCGAAGACGGTCGCGCAGTTGTGTTCGGCAAGAAACCAGGCCGGAAAGCTGAAGCAGCAGTCGAGGCTTACGGCCATGCGCGGCGTCTCGCGGGCGAGGCCGATGAGCCAGTCGATAAGCTCTTCGCGCGTGCGTCCGGCTTCGAGCGTGATGTTGCCGCCTTTTTCTGAGGCGGTCCAGATGGCTGCCCAGATATGGCGGCGCTGGCCCGCGGCATCGACGCGGCCTGACCAGTCCACGGCTACCAGGCGCTCCGGTTTCATTTCATCATCGTATCCGGAGAACTTTTTTTCGCGACCAGCGTATCTTTTGACTGGAGAGAAATACTGATGCTCAAACTGCTGCTTTTCTGTCTCCTCCTGGTCGTCTGCTGGCCGCTCGCGATCATTGCTGTGATCCTGTATCCCCTCATCTGGCTCGTGCTTCTGCCTTTCCGGCTTGTGGGAATCGTCGTCGGGGGCACCTTCGACTTTATTGCCGCGTTGTTTGCGCTCCCGGGGCGCGTCCTCAGGGCAATCTAGATCACCCAGAGCCGGACGACGGTGAACGCCAGGAGGCCTATCGCGAGCCAGGCGAACCAGTCTCCGGCGTGTTGATACAATCAAAAGTTCCGTTGGGAACGGATTTTTTCTGCTTTGGGCTATCCAGCGTCCTCGTTCACCGTCGGATCTTCTTCCAGTTCATCCGTTTCCACGTTCCACTCTCGCAGGACTTTATAGATGGCTCCGGCGGAGAAGCCGGCGCGCATGAGCCGTCCGGTGATGCGCGCGGCCTGTTTTTTTGCGTCGGGTCCGGCCGGAGGCTTGATTCGCTTGCGGGCGATGTATTCGCGGGCGAGCGCGGGTTCGTCGATGTCTTCGTAGGCCGTCGTGAGTGTTGTGGAGATCAGGTCCTTGTGGATGCCTTTCTGGATGAGGTCCTGGTGAACCCGGCGGCGGCCGTACTTTTCGTTTTCTTTGCGGAGACGGGTGTAGTCGGCGGCGAAGCGGGTGTCGCTGAGGTATTGAAGCTCCTTGAGGCGATGGACGGCGCGGTCGATGGCGCGTTCGCCGGTTTCTCCCTCTTCGGCGCGATTACGCATGAGGCGCTTGAGATCGCGCACGGAGCGCATCTTGCGGGCGAGCATGGCGACGGCGTACTCGAAGAGCTGTTGCTCATCCATCGACGCACGCTTTTTGAAACCGGCAGATCGCACCCCACCTCCTCTTCGTGTTTCTCCTAGTGACTGGAGGGAATAGTTTAGTGCAAGAGCAAAGCGAGTCCCTCGCTGCGAGTGAAGGATTTGGGGTGGGCTTGCGAAGAGCAGGGGGCGGAAGCCTCGGGCTACAGGCCAGAGCATCCGTAAGGTGTTCAGCGACGGCCTGGATTTGTGGGATGGAGTTGGTTTGCTGGGATTCTCGGTGGTTGAGTTCCTGTTCGCGCTGGTCGAGCTGGTTGCTGCGTTCGATGAGCTTGCGTTCTTTGCCGTCGAGGACGGTTTGTCGTATGTAGAGGCGGACGGAGGCGGCGGCCAGCTCCTGGCTGTTGATGTTGGAGGGGTGGTTTTCCGGGGCGACAGAGGGAAGTTCGGCGGCGGGTGCGATGGGGCCGAGTTCGGGGTGGAGGACGATTTCTTCGACGGGTTCGGGGTCGATGCGGTTGGGGTTGGATTTTTCTTTGGGCAGGTTGAGGCTGGCGATCTGGAGGCCGTAGAGGAGCAGGCCGGCGCGGCGGGGGTCGAGGTCGTTGGCGGCGATGCGCTGGAGGACGAGGCCGATGGCGGTCTGGATGGCGGAGCGGTCTTCGGGGAGGGGGAGCTGGAGGGTGTTGGTTTGGGAGAGGACGTGTTGGCGGCGGCGGGTGGAGTGGTGGTAGTAGCAGAAGTGTTCGTTGCGGAGGCAGATGGCGGCGCAGCGGTGTCCGTTGGTGAGGATGTGGCGGCATTGATGGCGCTTGGTGTCGGTCATGGGTTTCTCCCCCCTGGGTATCTTTTGGTGTAAAGATCTGGAAATACGGTGGATAGATTGGTTCGTCGAGTTAAAACGGAAAGCCCGGCTTTTGCCGGGCTTGCTTTCTATTTTAGGGAATGGGGTGGAATTGCTCTGCCACTTTGGCCGGGAATATTTTTTTGGGGTAAGTAATTGCTCCCGTGGTGGTTACGATTTTTTGGTTTGTGGAAATTTTGATTCGGGGGCTTGACAGGAATTTTTGGGCGGGTTGGGGGAAGGCAATGATTTAGTCGCTGCGGCTGCGCCTTCGCTCCGGCCCGTTCGACTTCGCTCAGGGCAGAGTGGTGTGCCGCTTTGCGGCGGCTTTAGACGCGGGGAAACCCGAAGCTAAAGCATCGGGCTAACGAGCCCCGCTCTATCTCAAAAGCAAGTGCGAGGGAGGCCCAAGGCTAAAGCCTTGGGTTACCTCAGGAGCGGGAAGTGGCGTGCCTGAAGGCTGTCCCCTTTCGTCCTGGAATGGATTTGGGAGGGTTGAAGACGGTTCACAAGCAACTAAGCAAAGGCAAAAGCAACTGCAAAAGCAAAAGCAAAAGCAAAAGCAAAAGCAAAAGCAAAAGCAAAAGCAAAAGCAAAAGCAAAGCAGATTCCCTTCGGGAATGACAACAAGAAAGGCAAAGGCAAAGCAGCGGAAGATTCTCCGTTCGACTGCGCTCCGGCCCGTTTGACTACGCTCAGGGCAGAGTGGAAGGGGTTCTTTTCGCGCGAAAGGCCAGTATTAGTTTGCGGTTCCGGTGTAGGTGCCGGAATGGGTCCATTTGTCGCACCACTCGCCAACGGTGTCGTACCAGAGCTGTGAGTTCTGCGGTTTGAGGATCCAGTGGCCTTCGTCGGGGAAGTAGAGCATTCTGGATGGCACGCCGAGGCGTTGCAGAGCGGTGAAGAGCTGGAAGCCTTCGCTGACGTCGAGGCGGTAGTCGCGCTGCGAGTGGATGACGAGGGTGGGGGTCTTTGCGTTTTTGATGGAGAGCATCGGCGACCACTTGCGGAAGGGATCGGATGCGGCGGGGCGGTCGAAGTAGCGCCATGGCTGGCCGGGCAGTTTGTCGCCGGGGGCGCGGAACTCCCACTCGTTGAACCAGAGCTCTTCGGTGGTTCCGTAGGCAGACTGCGGGTTGAACATACCGTCGTGGGTGACGATGCAGGCGAAGCGGGTGGTGTGGGTGAGGATCCAGTTGGCCATGAAACCGCCGTAACTGGCTCCGAGGGCGCATTCGCGGGTCTTGTCGATGAAGGTGTAGTGCTGCTCGGCGTAGTCGAGGCCGCGCATGAGGTCGATGTAGGGTTTGCCGCCCCAGTCTCCGTTGACTCCGTCGATGAAGGCCTGGCCGTAGCCGGTGGAGCCGCGCGGATTGATCATGATGACGGCGTAGCCGCTGGCGGCCATGAGCTCGGGGTTCCAGCGATAGCTCCAGGCGTCTCCCCAGGCGCCTTGCGGACCGCCGTGGATGAGAAATTTGACCGGGTACGTTTTGGTCTCGTCGAAGCCCGGAGGACGAATGATGAAGCCCTGCACGGCGGTGTTGCCGGCGCCGGGGAACATGAAGCTTTCCATGCGGGGGAGGTTGAGCTGGTCGAGCAGCGCATCGTTGAGATGGGAGATGCGAACGACAGGTGCGCCTCCGTGGCCCCGGTCGTCGAGCGGGATGGCGGCGACAGCGGCGGGACTGCGCACTGTCATGAGCGAGGCGATGAGGGTGCGGCCGTCGCGAGTGATCTGCAGCTCGCCGTACTCGGCCTTGTTGGCGATGTCGGTGGCTTCGGGAAGGTCGATCTGAACGGAGAGGACGTTGACCTCGCCGAGTTCGCCGCTGGTGAAGTAGATGGTCTTCGCATCGGGCGCCCAGAGGAACTCATCGATCCAGCGGTCGAACCTTGGCAGGACTTCGCGGATGGTGGAGTCGTTGCGGTCGTATGCCATCAGGCGAAACTGATCGGACTCGTACCCGTTGCGGGTCTGGGAGCGAAAGGCGATCCATTTGCCGTCCGGGGAGTAGGCGGGCGCATCGTCGCTTGCGGGAGAGGTGGAGATCTTTACGGGCTTCGCGTCGGGATCATCGAGCCTGAGGGTGAAGATGTCGTTGTTGGTTGAGGCCGCGGGGACATCGTCGAGGTTGGTGACGTAGGCGATCTCTTTGGAGTCCGGCGACCAGGCGTAGCCGAGGGGGCCGCCAAGGGAGAAGACGGGGGCTTCGGCATCTGCGATGTCGCGCTTGGGAGTGAGATCGCGAACCGCATTGCCGTCGGTTGCGCTGACGACGAGGATGTGGCTGCGTTTGGGGCCGATGTAGTTGGTCCAATGGCGGTAGAGCAGGTGATCGAAGACCATGGCTTTGACCTGGCTCTTTGCCGCGGCGTCATCCTTTCGCTTGTTGCAGGCTTCTTCGTCGGCCCAGGCGATCTCTTCGCTGCAGTCGGGGTGGACGCGGGAGACGAAGAGAATGCGTTGCGAGTCGGGCGACCAGATTGCTCCGTCGGCCTCGGTGCTCACATGCGTCAGTTGGCGCTGGGTGCCGAGCTTGCCGTCGTTTTCGTTCCAGTCGGCGAGGAAGATTTGTGACTGGCCGGTCCTGGAGTCGGTTCCGATGAAGAGAATGTGCCGGCCGTCAGGGGAGAATCTGCCGCCCGACTCTCCCGTCTTCGCATTGGTGAGCTGCCGGTCAGGCTGGGAGCCGTCGAGCGGAACGAGCCAGAGGTGAGAGGTCTTGGTGTTGGCGGCAAGATCGACATTGACCGCCGCGTACATCACCCACTTGCCGTTGGGCGATATCTGCGGATCGCTGATGCGCTTGATTCTTTGCAGATCGGCGAAGGTGATGGGGCGCCTGCCTGCCGTGTCTGGTTCGTCCTGTCCCATTGCGACGCCGCATAGAGCGACAGCAGTGAGCAAAGCAGCAAGGACTCTCATGGCGATGAGTCTACTCAACTGGAGCGTTACATCGCTACCTGAGGGTCAGGCTACCTCGCCGATAAAGACGTCCTGGACGGCGGGCACAGAGGACGCAGCAGGAAGTTCGACCATGACTGCCGCACCATGGGGATGCAGATTGAACGCAGTGATGTCGCCCTTGTGTTCACGAATGATGCCGTAGCAGAGACTGAGGCCGAGTCCGACGGCTTCTCCTGGATTCCGCGTGGTGTAGAAGGGATCGAAGATGCGTGAAGGCTCACGAAAACCGGGCCCGGTGTCGCTGACCATGATCTGGACGATGCTTTTATCGGAGGTGAGTGCGATACGAATGGCGTGCGCGGAGGAAGATTTCGTCGCGATGGCTTCAGCCGCGTTGTTGAGCAGGTGTTCCATCACGAGGCGGAGACGATCCTTGTTGCCGCGTACGGCGGGAACGTCTTTTCCAGCCTCGATGATGAGCTGGACGTTCCGTGCGACGAGTTTCTCATTGCAGGCCGCAGCCAGTTCGGCAATCAACGCGGCAAGATCGACAGTCTCGCCGCGGTGGACGGGCGAACGCCAGAGGTCGAGGAGATTGTGAACGGTGTCGCGCATCCGTTGCGCCTCGCGAACGATGGTTTCCGCGTCTTCCTGAACGCGGGGCTGTGCGGCGGTTTCAGCGATGAGTTCGGCGTACCCCAGCACTGCCGTCAGCGGGTTGTTCAGGGCATGAGCGACGCCGGAGGCCAGCAGTCCGAGTCCTGCAAGCTTTTCCGCCTGCAGAAGTCTCTCGGCCAACAGGGCGTTTTCGATGGCGCGGCCGAGCTTTACCGCCAGAGTTTCGAGCGGGCCGATGGTTTCGTCCACGAGGCTCCTGCGGACATCGAGCATACGGTCGGCGCAGACGACGAGTGCGCCCATCAGGCGGCGATCGCCGGTTGTCCCAAAGGGGATAACAATGATTCGGCCCCGATGCCCTGTGGGGACGATTGCACGGCTTCTTGTGCCTACATCGATTCCCTGGCCGAGCATCGACCGCAGAGATGCGGGCGCCTCCGCCTTTTGAAGTACTGCTTCGGGCAGGGAAGCGGTCCAGGTGTTCAGTGCCTGGGTGAGATCTTCCTCCATTCCCGCAGACGCGATGATGATGAGGCGGCTTTCGGAGTTTCGTGAAAGTACGGCGACTCTTCGGAAAGGGCTTTTTTTCGCAACCAGACGGCAGATCTGATGGCTGAGGGGCGACAGATCCTCGTTTGGCCCGATGCGGGGATTGAGGCAGGCATAGGCCTCAAGTTCTTCACGGATACGGCGTTCGCGGCGGCGCTCGAGGGTTTGCCCATGCGCCAGCCTCCAGACGAGGGCCGGTAAGGCAGCAAACCCGGCAATGGTGGCAAGAAGGACCCGGTACTGATCTTCCGCTCTCCAGATGTCACTTAGCCCTACAAACATCACCAAACCTCCGCAAATCGCGTCTATTCTTGTTAGAGGCGCGACTGTGCGCTTCTACGGGAGTTCTCGACGATGAAGCCGCTTTCTTTGGTTCCCGCGAGTTTTTTTGTTTTGTCGCTTGTGACGCTATCGGCTGGGACGGGGCGAGTCTTCGCGGCTGTTGCAAATCCAGACGCGATTGCTGTTGAGCAGGACGCAGCGGGTTTTGGCCGGCTGGATCCGGCCCCGCCGTCGAACATGACGGTAGAGCAGATTATCCAGAAATTTGGAGAGCGGGAGTCGGCTTTCAAGCGGGCTCGGGACAACTACATCTTCCGCCAGACGGTGAAGGTGGACACCCTTGCGGACGACACCGGCAGACCGGACGGCGAGTATCTTCAGGTGACCGACATCACCTTTAACAAAGAAGGCAAGCGTGAGGAGCGCGTTGTCTTTGCTCCTCAAAACACGCTTCAGCGTGTGCAGATGAGTCCGGTGGACTTTGACGAGATTGAGCACCGGCTTCCGTTCATTCTCACAACGGAGGATCTGCCCAAGTACGACGTGAAGTATCTCGGCCGGCAAAAGGTCGATGAACTGGACACGTATGTCTTTGAAGCCGGCCCGAAGACGATCGAGAAGGGCAAGCACTACTTTCAGGGCAAGGTGTGGGTGGACCAGCAGGATTTTCAGATTGTCCTGATCAATGGCCAGACCGTGCCGCAGGACACGCGCCGAGGGCATGAAGACCTGCAGCCGCCGTTCACGACTTATTACGAACAGATCGATGGCAAGTACTGGTTCCCGACATATACGAAGGCCGAGGGGATTCTGCATTTCCCGGGCGAAGGGGACGTGCACATGCGGAACATCGTAAAGTACACGGACTACAAGCAGTTCCACGCGACGGCGCGCATTATCTATAACGGCGAAGATATTACGGATAAGCGCGAAGACGGGAAGACTCCTCCGCCGGAACCTGCAAAGCCTAAATAGATACGCGTTATCGTGGCCGGCTCTTCTTTGAGGCAGGTTTTTCGCCGGCCTTCGGTGGCGACGTAGATTCACGGACGACCAGCTCGGGTTCGACGTAAACGAGATCCGTTGTGGGTTCGCCCGACAGTTTCTTCAGGAGAAGCTGCGCCGCGGTTCGACCCATTTTCTGCAATGGCTGCCGGATGGTCGTGAGGCTGGGCACCTGGTAGGCCGAGGACTGGATATCGTCGAAGCCGACGATGGAGACGTCGTTGGGCACGTGGAGGCCGGCTTCGTGCAGTGCTCGGATGCTGCCCATGGCGGAGACGTCGTTGAAGCAGAGGATGGCTGTGAAGTGGCGGCGGCTTCGGATGAGGTCGCGGATACCGGGATAGCTGATCTCGGGCGAGTGCGAGTCCTTGGAGAGATAGATCATCAGCTCCTGGTGGACTTCCATGCCCAGCTCGCTGGCGGTTGCGAGAGTCGACGCCCAGCGGGTGTCGGAGTCGGAGCTGAAGGGCTGGCCGTGCATGAAGGCGATCCGGCGGTGGCCGAGCTGCTGCAGGTGGCGAAGGGCGAGACGGGCGGCGAGATGGTGGTCGAGGATAACGTTGCTGACGCCGGGGATGTTGGTGTGTCCGGCCACCAGCACGGTTGGCAGAGGGGGTGCTTCCTCAAGGTGAGTGTCGATGGCGATGATGCCGTCTACACCCCGCGACTGGAGGAGGCGCGGGTAGGCCTCCACGAGGTCTTTGCGATGGCGGTGGTGGACAGTGAAGTAGAAATAGTCCTTCTGCATAAGGAGCTCGCCGACTCCGCTGAGGACCTGTGAGTGATAACCCTCGCCAAGTTCAGGCAGCAGGACGCCGATGGTCTGCATGCGCTTGCCCTGCAGGGTGCGGGCGATCATGCTGGGCTGGTAGTTGAACTTCGCGGCGGCGGCCTTGATGCGGGCCCGGGTGGCCTCGGGGATGGAGCGGCCGGGTGCGTTATTCAGGACGAAGGAGATGGTGGAGGGGCTGAGGTTCAGATGCTCGGCCAGCATTTTCAGGCTGACGCGGCGCTCACGGGGTGGGTTCTGGGGGGACTTCGGCATTGGCTGTGATCGGCGATGGAACAAAAAGGCTGCCGCTAGAGTATCAACCCCAACAGCCGTATCGCAGAATGCAAAATTTTGTTAACTGATTGCAAAAGAGCGAAACAAGGAGGGATAAATGCCTTGGACAAATAGACAAACGTTTGCCTAAACTATTTCTCGCTAAGTGTGACAGACTGGCAGTCACACTTCGGCCAGGGTCCCTCACTAATCCTGGCTCACTTTCTCTCAGCGGGCATGAGCATGGAGCATATTGAATGTCTTTTTCTTTTTCGGTTCGCCGCACACTGATTCCGGCAGCGCTGCTGGGTGGTCTTTTGGGCTTGTCGGTCGGCCTGCGTGCGCCGGCACACGTGTTTGCGCGCAGCACGGTGGCCGGGGACGCAACCGGTGACGGCCAGGCAGAGAGTTTCGTCGACGATCTGCTGAAAAAAATGACCCTGGAAGAGAAGATAGGGCAGATGAGCCAGATGGCTCTGAATACGCCAGACCGGGAGACCCGGGACGAGCGTGATTCTCAAGGGAGCAGGTGGGCTCGTTTCTCTTCGTGACCGACCCGAAGGAGATCAACCGGCTGCAGCATCTCGCGGTGGAAAAGGGCCGGCTGCATATTCCGCTGATCTTTGGATTCGATGTGATTCACGGATTCCGGACGATCTATCCGGTTCCTATCGCGATGGCCGCATCGTGGGATCCGGCGGCCGTAGAAAAGGCCCAAAGCATGGCTGCGCGCGAGGCGAGCTCCGTGGGGGTGAACTGGACGTTTGCTCCGATGGTGGATATTGCACGCGATCCGCGATGGGGCCGAATCATGGAAGGCGCCGGCGAGGATCCTTATCTTGGCTCGCGCATGGCAGAGGCGCAGGTGAAGGGATTCCAGGGCGAGAAGATCGGGAGTCCGGACCATATCCTGGCGTGCGTGAAGCACTTTGCGGGGTATGGGGCGGCGGAGGGGGGACGCGATTACGACTCGGTGAATCTATCCGACGAGCAGCTTTGGAACGTCTATCTGCCGCCATATCATGCAGCGGTGAAGGCAGGCGCGGGCTCCCTGATGAGCGCGTATATGGATCTGAATGGCGTACCTGCGACGGGAAACCGCTGGCTGCTGCACGACGTTCTCCGGGAGAAGTGGGGATTCAAGGGCTTTGTGGTGAGCGATTGGGAGTCGGTGAAGAACCTGACGACCCATGGCTTTGCCTCCGATGCGCGGGATGCGGCAGTGCGCGCCGTGAACGCCGGTGTCGATATGGAGATGACCAGCGGGAACTTTCGCAACAGCCTTGTGGCCGCGGTGAAAGAGGGGTTGGTGCAGGAGTCCACGATCGACAATGCAGTACGGGATATCCTGCTGATGAAGTACAGGCTTGGGCTGTTCAGCAATCCATATGTTCCCCTGGAGCGTTCGGAGAAGGAACTTGTGTCGCAGGCACAGCGTGAGGCAGCCAAAGCCGCCGCGGAGCGCAGCGCGGTGCTGCTGAAGAACGAGGGTGGCCTGCTGCCGTTGAAAAAAGATGTGAAGTCGATTGCGGTGATTGGGCCGCTGATTGATTCGAAGGCGGACACGATGGGCTCGTGGAGCCTGGCCGGGCACCCGGACGATACGGTGACCCTGGTTGAGGGGATTCGCAAACGCTTCGGGGCGAGCGCGACGATCAACGCAACGAAGGGCGTGGAGATTGAGCGTGTGCAGCCTTCGATCTTCGATGCGCAATTCCGGAGCCCTAAGCCGGTTTTGAAGACAGAGGCGGCAAAGGCGGCGGAGTTCCAGCATGCGATTGATCTCGTGAAGCAATCCGATGTAACGGTGATGGTGCTGGGCGAGTTGCAGTCGATGAGCGGCGAGCGGGCATCGCGTTCCTCGCTGGATCTTCCGGGTCGTCAGGAGGAGCTGCTGGAGGCGGCGGCTGCAACGGGCAAACCGATTGTGCTGGTGCTGATGAACGCTCGCCCGTTGAACATCACCTGGGCTTCGCAGCATATACCGTCGATCCTTGAGGCTTGGTATCCGGGTACGGAGGGAGGCAATGCGGTTGCGGCCTTGCTGGCGGGCGACGCCAATCCCGGCGGCAAGCTGCCGATGACCTGGCCGCGCGATGTGGGGCAGGTGCCGATCTTCTATGCGCACTACCTCACCCAGATTCCCCGCGATCGCAATGCGATGTACTGGGACGAATCCAGCGCGCCGCTTTATCCGTTTGGATATGGTCTAAGTTATGCCCGAATTGAATTGAAGGACCTGAGGACGGCTGCGCAAGCAGTCAAAGCAGGAGAGAAGGTTACCGTGTCGGTTGAGCTGAAGAACACGAGTTCGACGGCAGGCGATGAGGTAGTGCAGCTTTACACGCATCAGCGCTCCGGCAGCGCCTCGCGTCCTGTGCGCGAGCTGAAGGGTTTTCGCCGGTTGACGTTGCAACCCGGAGAACAAAAGACGATCGAATTGACTCTCGATACCAATGATCTTGGGTTCTGGAGCGCGGCGACGCATCACTGGTCGATTGAACCCGGCACGTTTGATCTTTGGGTGGGAACGGATTCGACTGCAAAGGAACACGCGACCTTCACGGTTGTTCCGTAGAGACTTCGATAACAAGAGAGGGATTTCCATGCCGTTTTGCCGGGTTTTGCGAATTGCAGCGCTTCTTGCCATGTTTGCGCCGTTGTCTCTCGTGGCTCAGTTTGCCCACACGCAGAAGACAGAGATTGTCGATGGAAGCGGAAGACCGCTGCTGTTGCGGGGAACAAGCCTGGGGAACTGGATGGTGACGGAAGGGCTACATGTGGCTCTTCGAGGGAGGTCCGCAATCGGCGCGCGAGATTGAGTCGCTGGTGATGGAGTTGCTCGGGCCGGAACGGTCGGAGGCGTTCTGGAAGCAGTATCGCGAGAACTACGTTACGCGGGCGGATATTCATCTGCTGCATGAGGCCGGCTTCAACTCGATCCGCATCCCGATGCACTACAGGTTTTTTGAGACAGACGATGCGGAGGGAATCAAGCTGCTGGATCGCGTCATCGACTGGTGCCGGCAGGAGAATATTTACGTCATCCTGGATATGCATGCTGCTCCGGGGGGTCAGACCGGGGCGAACATCGACGACAGCTATGGCTATCCATGGCTGTACGACAGTCCGAAGGAGCAGGAACATCTGGTTGCGATCTGGACGCGGCTGGCGAAGCGCTATGCGAACAATCGCACGGTGATTGGCTACGATCTGCTGAATGAGCCGATTCCGCACTATCCGGCGCTGCGTCCGCTCAATCCGAAGCTGGAGCCGGTGTACAAGAAGCTGACGGAGGCGATCCGGCAGGTGGACAAGCACCACATCCTGTTTCTCGGCGGAGCGCAGTGGGACACGAACTTCTCCGTCTTCGGGCCTCCGTTCGACAGCAACACGGCATACACGTTCCACAAATACTGGATGCCGGTGGAAGACAAGGCCATTCAGCCGTACATTGAATTTCGCGACAAGTACCAGGTTCCGATCTGGCTGGGAGAGTCGGGCGAGAACACGGATGAGTGGATTACGCAGTTTCGCACGCTGCTGGAAAAGAACAACATCGGCTGGACCTTCTGGCCGTATAAGAAGATGGTGAAGAGTTCGGCGATTGTGACAATCACGCCTCCCGAAGGTTGGGACAAGATCGTTGCGTTCGCAAAGCTGCCTCGCGACATGGGCAAGGTGGAGGAGCGCCTGAAGGAGCGGCCCGATCAGGAGACGATCAACAAGGCGTTCGACGGTTTTCTCGAGAACATGAAGCTGGAACGCTGTCACGCGAATGCCGGTTATCTGCAGGCTCTTGGAGCGAAGGCGGTATCGGCGCAGCAGTGAGATTCTGCTTCGGCGTTGTGAATTCGCCTGTTAGGCTGGGCCTGAGAGACCGCCGACAGGGAGATTTTTGAATGCGCAACAGGGCAGTGCGGGTTGCATTGTTGGTGTTTGCATGTGCAGTGGTTTGCCGGGCGCAAGAGGCCCCGAATCCGGGCGCGATGGATCGAGACCTTATGGAGATCTCCGTCCCGCAGCTTGAAAAGCTTTATGCGCAGCATCGCTATAGCGTGGCGCAGGTGACGAAGTGGTATCTCGACCGAATTAATCGCTACGACGGGACGTATAAGGCTCTGCTGTATCTCGATGCCGATGCAGCGATGCGGCGCGCGGCGGAGGAGGACGCAGAGCCTGCGAGCGCGAAACGCGGACCGCTTTGGGGTGTCCCGATTCTGATCAAGGCGAACACCAGCGTAAAGGGTTGGGTGACCAGCGCTGGCTGGAAGGGCTATACGATTCCCGGCAACGAGCTTGTCTCGCCTCGCGATGCGATGGTGGTGGAGCGTTTGCGCGCGGCCGGCGCGGTTCTGCTTGGTCAGACGAACATGCCCGATTTTGCCGCGAGCGATACGAACGTCAGCACTGCGGGTGGACGAACAGGCGACGCGTACGATGTGCGCTTCTCGCCGGGTGGGTCGTCAGGGGGAACGGCGACGGGAGTTGCGGCGAATTTTGCAGTGTTCGGCACAGGGACCGATACGGCGAATTCGATTCGTCAGCCCGCTGCGAACAACAGCCTTGTTGGTTTCATGCCTACGCGCGGCGGGACGAGCATTGCGGGAATTCATCCGCTGGACTGGCTGCGCGACAATACCGGGCCGCTGGCACGCGATGTCACCACGGCAGCGATTGCGCTTGAGGTGATGGAGGCGGAAGATCCACTGGATGCCTGGACGAAGGGCTCCGCCGCAAAGGTTGAGAGCGGGCCTTATACGAAGTATCTGAAGAAGGATGCGCTGAAGGGGAAACGTTTTGGCGTTCCCTGGTTTGTGCTCGAGGGTTCTCCCGGAGTTTATGGGACGGGGCCGGATGCTCCTCCGCTTGCGGGTGGCGTTGTGCCGGAGACTCGTGCGGCTTTTATGAAGGCGATTGAGCAGATGCGTGCCGCGGGAGCGACCGTGATCATCGATAAGGAAATCCTTCCTGAGAGCTTTTTCGCCGCGGGCAGAAAGATGAACACGCGTCCTTATCGCCGCGAGGGCGTGGATGATTTTCTGCGCGATTTCGGACCGCCGCAGTATCACTCGGTGGAAGAGTACGAGAAGGCAACGGGTGAGGCATTCCCTGCGTTTATGGTTGGCGGAATGCGCCCAGGCAAAGATACTGCCGGGGCGATGACGCAGCGGCGGCTTGAGGATGATCCGGAGGCCGAGGCGAACTACTGGCGGCCTCAGCGCGAAGCGCTGGCGATCTACGAAGAGACGAGGAAGAAGTGGCACCTCGATGGTTTTGTCTATCCGGCGCTGCAGATTCCGACTTACGACGAGACGGTTCCGGGAGCATCGAAGGCTGGGCCTTACAGCGAGACCGGGTGGGTGAACCGGCATCGGGGTTCCTGCGGTCTCGGTTCCGGGAGGCTTCTATGCCAACGGGCTTCCGTTCGGGCTGGAGATCTCGGGTGTGCGGTGGAAGGACGGCGATCTGCTGGGCTACGCGTATGCGTATGAGCAGGCGACGCGTAATCGCAGGCTGCCGAAGCTGGTTGAGGGTCATCGGCAGTAGGCAATCCATTTTTGTATGTCGATGGATATTTCGACTGATGAAATCATCTTTGACGCTGTTCGTTCGTGGCGCATAGACTTGGCGCAGTCGGGAAATCAGCACAAGCGGATGTGCGGCCTGTTCGGTGGGCCTGTCTGTTGTGCGTCGTGAGGTTTGGGGTGAAGAACGAACAGGTGACTCCGCAGGCAGGCGGTTTGATGAGCCGGCGTGCATGGCTTGGCCGGGTTCCGGTGGCGGGTGCCGCCGTGGGACTTGGATTGTTGAGCGAGAGCGGCATGGCCGCCCCGGCAAAGGCGAAGGCCTCCGATGGCGATCTCGGGGCGCGTGTGTATAACATCCGGACGTTCGGCGCGAAGGGTGACGGCACGACTCTGGATACGGCTGCGCTGCAGGCGGCGATTGACGCCTGCACGCACGATGGTGGCGGAACGGTACTGGTTCCGGAGGGCACGTTTGTCATCGGAACCGTGGAGTTGAAGAGCAATGTGACGCTCCACATTGCCGCAACCGGCAAACTGCTGGGCAGCGCGGACGGCAAACAATATCACGCGGTGGATGCTATTCCGCTGCACGGCGACACGACCCTGAATGACGGCAACTGGGCCCTGCTGTTCGCGGTCAACGCGCAGCGCGTGACGATCGAGGGGCCGGGAACGATCGACGGACAGGGCGCGCAGTTTCACTCGGCTGTGCGCGGGACACCTCCGCCGAGCGGGCTTGGCGGGCTGAAGCGGCCTTACCATGTGCTGGCGTATCGCTGCGAGGACTTCAACATCTGCAACATTTCATTGCTGGACTGCGCCTATCACAGCATTCGCGTCATTCAGAGCAGGCGCGTCCACATGGATGGGATTTACATCCACAACCGCGTCAACGGCAACAACGATGGCTTCCATTTCATCAGCGTGGAGCATGCGACGGTGAGCAACTGCACGATCAAGGCGCAGGACGATGCATGCGCGATGTTTGGAAGCTGCAGGAACATTACGATTACGAACTCGACGTTCAGCACGCGGTGGTCGGTGTTCCGGTTTGGCGGCGGCACGGTCGAGAACATCGCAGTCTCAAACTGCGTGCTCTACGAGGTGGATGGTTGTCCGATCAAGATCCAGGGTGATCCCGGATCGCATTTCGAGAATCTCTCCTTCTCAAATCTGATTCTGAAGGACGTTACCGGGCCGATCAGCATCAGCATCGGGGGAAGACTTCCGGCTCCCGATGATAAGAAGCCGGTGGTCGCGCGGAATATCTCGTTCAGCAATATTCACGGTACGGTGACGACCGATCCTCCGCAGTTGTCCGAGGCGAGCGTGACGAGCGTGGAGCAGCCCGGCGAGAAGCACTCGTGCATCGTGCTGAACAACGTCAACGACTCGGTGCTTGAAAATATCTCGTTCGACAACATCCACCTGATCTTCGGTGGCGGCGGCACGGCGGAGGATGCCGCACGGCGGGAGTTGCCGGAGATCTTCGGTGAGTACTTTCGGCTGGGGCCAATGCCGGCCTACGGCTTGTATGCGCGCCGCGCCAGGGGAGTGACGCTGAATAATGTGAGGTTCCAGGTCGCATCGGCGGAGCTTCGGCCTGCCCTGATCTTCGACCATGTCGAGGATGCGGCGATCAACTTTTTCAGCGTTGAGGGAAATCCGGCGGCAGAGTCGGTGCTGCGGTTTATCGATACGAAAGACGTTTTCATGAGCGCCACTCGCGTGCTGAACGCCTCGCCGGCGTTTCTGCGGATTGAAGGATCGGAGAACGAACGGATCACGATCGATGGCGGCGATCTCTCAAAGGCTGCTTCGACGGTCGAATACAAGAATGGTGCTTCGGAGAAAGCAGTGAAGGTTCGGGCGTAAACGCGAATCTTTCACTTTTCAATGGCTGGAGCTTTCTGTCTCAGGAGAGTACCGGCAAAGCCTTCGATTGGTTTGCGAACTGGGTGATGGTGTTCGCGATATGGTCGAGCATCGGCCGGGTGAGGCCTGGGAAGACTCCGATCCAGAGCAGGTTTCGCATGACGAAATCGGTGTGGCGCAAGTCGCCAATTTTGCGGTGCTCGATCTCCTGGTAAGCGGGTTGGCGGAGCAGGTTTCCGGCGAAGAGCAGGCGGGTCCCGATCTTCTGCGACTCGAGGGTTTGAACCAGTTGGTCGCGGGTAAACGGAGCGTCTTCGCGGACGGCGAGCGGAAAGCCGAACCAGCTAGGTTCGGAATTTTCGGTCGGCACAGGGAGCTGAAGGGTGTCCTGCAGCGGTTCGAGGGCACGGCGGAGGTACTGGAAGTTTTCGCGGCGGGCAGCGATGAAGCGATCGACCTTATCGAGCTGTGCAAGACCGAGTGCGGCCTGCATGTCCGTGGCCTTGAGGTTATAGCCAATGTGCGAATAGGTGTACTTGTGGTCGTAACCGCAGGGCAGGGTGCCGAGCTGCCAGTCGAAGCGCTTGCCGCAGGTGTTGTCCTTGCCGGGCTCGCACCAGCAGTCGCGGCCCCAGTCGCGGAAGGACTCGACGAGGGTCTGGAGCGCGGGCTTGTCGGTGAGGACGGCGCCGCCTTCGCCCATCGTGATGTGGTGCGCGGGATAGAAGCTGAGAGTGGCGAGATCGCCAAAGGTTCCGACTTTTTGTCCGTTATAGGTTGCGCCGAGGGCGTCGCAACAGTCTTCGATGAGCCAGAGGTTGTGCTTCTTCGCGAATGCGGAAACGGCGCCGAGATCAAAAGGATTGCCGAGCGTATGCGCGATCATGATGGCGCGTGTGCGCGGGCTGAGCGCGGCTTCCAGCTGCGTCACGTCGACTTCATACGTTGGAGGCGTAACGTCGAGAAAGACCGGAACGAGACGGTTCTGGATGATTGGATTAACGGTAGTGGGGAAACCCGCGGCTACGGTAATGACTTCGTCGCCGGGCCTGAGCTGGCGGTCGCCGAGTTTGGGGGAGGTGAGCGCGGTGAGTGCAACGAGATTCGCAGACGAGCCGGAATTGACCAGCGAGCAGCCGCGGACTCCGACGAAACGCGCAAGCTTCTTCTCGAAGGCTTTGGCGAATCGGCCGGTCGTGAACCAGCAGTCGAGCGCTGAGTCAACAACGTGGGCGAGGTCGTCGGCGTCGATCACTTTGCCGGAGACAGGGACAAAAGTTTCTCCCGGCTCAAAGGATTTCTGTGGAAAGGCTTCAGCGTGGTACTGCGCAGTAAGTTCGAGAATCTGCTTGCGAAGCTGTTCGGCGCGCTCGCTCATCGTTTTGGGGAGACTCCTTGGGTATTCCTTGGATATATAGATGCGAACGGATGTTTAATCGGCGTGAGTTAGGATGAACGGCGAGTAGACTAACTCAAGTGCTCAGTGCCTGAATTGATTATAGCTGGGCAATGTGACAGTCAAAGTCAAACAGGCATCATAGATAAGTTGTAGATTCATCAATTTCGAGGTGAGGATGAAGGCAGTCATTCTTGCGGGTGGGTTAGGTACGCGCATCAGCGAAGAGACATCAGTGAGGCCCAAGCCGATGGTGGAGATCGGCGGGCGCCCAATTCTTTGGCACATTCTGAAGATGTATTCAAACTACGGCATCTTCGACTTCGTCATTTGCCTGGGATACAAGGGCTACATCATCAAGGAGTACTTTGCGAATTATTTTCTGCATAGCGCAGATGTGACCTTCCACATGCCCGATAACCGTATGGAGGTGCATGGCAACACGAGCGAACCCTGGCACGTAACGCTCGTGGATACCGGAGCCGACACGGGAACGGCAGGAAGGCTGAAGAGAGTTCGGAAGCACCTCGAGAACGACGAGGCCTTTTGCATGACCTATGGAGACGGTGTCTCCGATGTGGACATCGCAAAGCTCATCGAGTTTCATCGCGACCATGGAAAGTTAGCGACTCTGACCGCAGTGCAGCCGGTGCCGCGTTTTGGAATGCTGGACATCAAGGGTAACGAGGTGCAGACGTTCCAGGAGAAGCCTTCGACGAGCAGCGACTGGCTGAATGGCGGGTTCTTCGTGATCTCTCCTAAAGCTCTTGACGTCATTGGAGATGATCCGGCGACGATGTGGGAACGCGAACCTCTGGAGCAGTTGGCAAAGGAAGGGAATCTGCACGCGTTCCGGCATTCGGGCTTCTGGCAGCCGATGGACACGCTGCGCGACAAACAGCATCTGGAGCAGCTTTGGGACTCAGGGAAGGCGCCATGGAAGAGCTGGTAAGCAGCGGAGTATGGAAAGGGCGCAAGGTCTTCCTGACGGGTCACACGGGATTCAAAGGCGGATGGCTCGCGCTTTGGCTGGCCCGCATGGGAGCGCAGGTACGAGGCTATGGGCTTGACCCCTCGACCGAGCCGAGCCTCTTTTTTTCGGCGCGAGTGGGGCAGGGCGTAGAAGACATTCGCGGCGATCTGCGCGATCGTGCGACGCTCGACCACGCAATGCGCGAGTTCAGGCCTGAGGTGGTATTCCATCTTGCCGCGCAGCCACTGGTGCGGCGGTCCTACGCCGATCCTCTGGAGACCTACAGCACGAACGTGATGGGCACGGCGAATGTGCTGGAGTCGGTTCGGACCACCGATTCCGTTCGCGCGGTGCTGGTGGTTACGACGGACAAGTGCTATCTGAATCGCGAGTGGGAGTGGGGATATCGCGAGAACGAGGCGCTGGGCGGGCACGATCCTTACAGCAGCAGCAAGGCTTGCGTGGAGATTCTAAGCGCATCGTATCGCAGCTCGTACTTCGCTCCGGAGAAGTATGCGTCTCATGGAGTGGCGATGGCGACGGCGCGGGCAGGCAATGTGATCGGAGGAGGCGACTGGTCAGAGGACCGTCTGCTGCCCGATCTGATTCGGGGATTCGTGGCGGGGCAATCCACGCTGATCCGGAATCCGGGAGCGATTCGACCCTGGCAGCATGTGTTGGAGCCGGTGGCAGGTTATCTCATGCTGGCGCAGCGATTGCTGGCGGGCGAGGTCGCATTTGCCGAGGCGTGGAACTTCGGTCCATGGGATGACGACGCGTGGCCGGTGGAATGGATCGCCAACGAGATGGTGAAACGCTGGGGCGAGAGCGCAAGCTGGACGAAGGATCAGGCGGAGCATGTGCACGAGGCCAACTACCTGAAGCTGGATTCCAGCAAGGCACGAGGCAGGCTGAAGTGGCAACCTCATCTGAAATTGCACACGGCTCTGGAGTGGCTGGTGGACTGGTATAAGGCGTGGCACACAGGCGCGCAGATGCACGAGTTCACGGTGGATCAGATTGAGCGATACGCGTCGCTTCTGCAGGCGGATTCTAGGTAAGCAAACGGCGCCGCTCGTGGGAGCGACGCCTCATTTTATTTATCGTGCACCGATCCTGAGCAACACGACTCCGTGAGCCGGAACCGTCGCGGAGAAATGATCCCCGGAGACCTGCACCGCCTCATGCTTCCAGAGATCGCGCGCCGTGAGCTTCTTCTTTCCTGCGAGTTCGCCTGGCAGATCCTTCCACGAGAAGCCCGCGTCGGCAGTGGAAGCTCCGCGGTTGAAGATGCCGAGGATGATTGAGCCGTCCTGCATTGGACGCCACAGCGTCACGACATCTCCGTTGGTCGCGAGCGTCTGGACCGGCGTCGCCGCAGCGTCCTGATCGATGGCGATCACTTCGGGGTTCATCAGGATCGACTTCGTCTCGTCGCTCATGTCGCGGAGATCGTTGCCTGCAATCAATGGCGCGGAAAGCAGCGACCACAGGCTCATGTGCGTGCGGTATTCATCGCCCGTCATGCCGCCGTTGCCGATCTCAAGCATGTCGGGATCGTTCCAGTGTCCCGGCCTGTTGTATTGAGCGATCTTCAACTGGCTGAAGCCGATCTTGTCCATCGACGCCCACGAGTCATGGATATCGCCGGTCGTACGCCACAGATTGCCGCTGACCTTCGCTCCCCACAGCCATGGATCGTTCTCGCCGTACTGGCAGAGACTGTAGACGATGGGGCGGCCGGACTTCTCCAACGCATCGCCCATCTTCTGGTACAGGCCCTGGTGATTCTCGCGAGTCGACGGATAGGTGTAGCGGGCGCTGCATAAGTCGTACTTGATGTAGTCGATCCCCCAGGCGGCGAACGTCTTCGCGTCCTGCTCCTCGTGGCCGAAGCTGCCTTCGTATAGTGCGCAGGTCTTCGGGCCGGGCGAGGAATAGATGCCGATCTTGAGACCCCTGGAGTGGACGTAGTCGGCAAGTGCCTTCATGTCCGGAAATTTTTTGTTGCTGATGATGTTTCCCTGGGCGTCGCGGCCGCCCTCCCATGTGTCGTCGATGTTGATGTACACGTAGCCGAGCTTGCTCATGCCGCTTGCGACCATGGCGTCGGCCATGCCTCGTACATCGGCATCGGTGATCCTGCCGGCGAACTTGTTCCAGCTGTTCCACCCCATCGGTGGCGTGCGGACGAGGCCGTTATCAGGAAGATCGCGAAGCGCAGGCAAGGGAAGTGGAGCAGGCGGCAGAGCGGCTTCCCTGGTGGCACGAACGACCTCACCAGGCTGTGCCTGGCCACGCGAGCCGCGCGTCTCAAGCTGGAACTTGCCGTCGGCGAAAGTGCCGTCAAACACCGTGGGACGGCTCGTGCTGCCCGCGGGAACCACGGTGGACAGGTGGACCGCACCATCCTTGATCGTTCCTTCGAGCGGGGTGCGGCCTTGCGATCCACGTCCGAACAGGGTGCCCGTCAGGGTTTGCCCGTTCTGTTCAAGTTGGAAGTAGAGTTCGCGATAGGTGCCGTCGTGGTTGTCGAGGCGGAAGTTCCAATAGCCGTTGAGATCGGTCTGCGCCGAAGCATAAGGAAGAGCCAGAAACAGCAGGCATACGAGTGCCCAGAGAGAAAATGCGCGTAGTGGTGTCATTCGACTTGAATTTTGGAGCATGCTTATTTCCGCCTTGCGGTTAGGTGAGGGTGAGAGGGTGGGCGTTCTGCGAAAAGAAAAATGTATACGATTACATGAGCGGTCGGCAATACCCTACTACTGCTTGTCGTAGACGGTGCGCGTGTCAAATTCGCCCGCGCTCATCGCGACATGCGTATTCTTTGTCAGCGTCCTGCCATTCGCAGAAAGCGTATACCGGGCTGTCACCGTGCCCTCAGAGCCTTGAAAGCTGACTGCCTCCGTAACCACAAGGGTCTGTCCCCGCCACTCGCCTTTGACCTTGAGGATGCGGAAGGGAGCATCCTCAGGAAAGCTGCCTGCGGCCAGGGGAGAGGGATCGCTGCCCGCCCGAAAGCGCAGTGTGTAGTTCTGCTTCATCTCGTCCCGCTCCAGCGTGATGGAGATCGCCAGCTCCTCGCCAGCCTGGAGGATGGATTCATACTGCTTTTGAGGCGGCGGAACCTGGCCGAAGTCGCTCTGTCCCACGTTCAAAATCCACACTCCATTGAGGTTAGGGTGCGATGCCGCCCGTGAGCCGCTCTGTCCGAAGGCTGCGACGATGGTCCCAAAGAGCAGGACGGCACCGCAAATGAGTTTTTTCAATTTGACTGCCTCCTGTTATTAGGTTATATATGACACAGTCATGAATGACATAATCATCCTGAGCCTTCTTCTCGAGGGGCCAAAGCACGGATACCGACTGAAACAGGATGCAGCCATGTTCGCCTCACAGCAACAGCTTCATAACAACACGGTCTACCCGCTGCTGAATCGCTTTCTCAGGAACGGCTGGATCTCGCAGCGCGAGGCCGAAGGGCAAAGAGGCCAGACGCGCCTGCTTTACGAGATTACTGACGCAGGCCGTGAGGCGTTGGCCGAGAAGCTCAACAACTTTTCTGAAGCCGATGCCGCGAACGAGCATGCGCTCCGGCTGCGCGTGGGTCTGTTCAGCCAGCTCCAGCCCTCCGATCGGGAACGCATCCTTCGCCTGCGCGATACGTACCTCGCCGCAAGGATCGAGCGCATGGAACAGATCGCCGCCGCGCACGTAATGGAGGGATGGTCGGCCAGGACCTTCGAGTACGTTCTTCACGAGGTGAAGGAAGAGCGCAAGTGGATTGCTGTGCTGATGACAAAGATTCACGAGAGTTGATTGCGAATTCCGGACCATGAATTCAGGAAAAGGAGACTTGTTATGCCGTACCCCACCCTTTGGAGCGAATCGAACACACTGTGGCTGGTCTTCGCGCTTTACTTCACGGCCCGCTATCAGGCCGTCCGCGTGAAGCGCGATGGCGGATTCAACTATATCTCCATGGAGCGACTCTCACTCATTCTGGGTGCGGGTCTGCTCTTCTTCCCCCGCACACACCTTTCATGGCTCGCCGCACCGCTTCACTTCAGCAAGGCTGTCGCGATGGCTGGTCTTTGCCTCACGATCGCCGGCCTTGCCTTTTCCGCATGGGCGCGTGATGTGCTGGGCCGCAACTGGAGCGGGCGTGTGATCGTTCAGGACAATCACCAGCTCGTCACAGCCGGACCCTACGCCTATGTCCGGCATCCGCTCTATACCGGGATTCTTATCGCGATGACCGGGACCGTATTGATTGCCGGCGATGTGGGCGCGCTGCTTGGCTTCTTCTTCGCTGTAGGCTTCTTCGTGCTCAAGGCGCAGCGGGAAGAAAGAATTCTGGAAGCAGAATTCGGTGCCGTCTACGCGAATTATCGCGCGCGCACCGGCAGTCTTCTGCCTCGGTTCGCGCATGTCTAGCCGCCGCTATCGGGCAGCGGGAGCAGCGTGTCCTTCCGGCGTAGCCGCAAGGCTGAGCTCCGGCGTCGGATCGACGCTGTAGGTCACGACCTGCGGACGACTGGTCTTCGCCGGTTACCTAGCGCATTTGACCTCATCCTGGAACCTGCTTACGCTTAAGATGTGCTGATTACTCCGTTTCAACTCGTCGACGAGCCGCTTCAACTGGACGAGACCATCGCCCCCGGAACCCTCGAATACGCCCCTGATGTCCGCCAGGTAAGCCCTGTGCCTGTGAAGGGTGAGGCCGACCTTATCGTCGAACATCACGGTCACAATAGTACTGTCAACGACATCCGTCTGCGCGCCGGCTATGAGGGTGACTTCGAGATCCTCTGCGCCCGTTGTGTCGAGCCGGTTCTCCAGCATCTTTCCGGCGATTTTGACCTGATTTTCCGGCCCGCGGGGGTCGATGGCGCCCCCGGCGAGCACGCAATTACCCCGGACGAGACCGAAATCGGTTATTATCAGGAGAGCGGCCTTTTGCTGGAGGACGTGGTGCGCGAGCAGGTGTTACTCTCCCTGCCCACCCGGACTCTCTGCAAAGCCGACTGCAAAGGGCTTTGCCCGCGCTGTGGCCAGAATCTGAACACCGCAACCTGTTCCTGTAGCGAGACTCCCTCGGATCCGCGCTGGAATACGCTTGCGGATATCGCCGGCAAGCTCGAGCTCAAGCACTAACGAAGATTTCTGCACCGTCGCCCACGCCTCGCGCCTGGCCGCCGGGCGCGATTGAAAGGGATACCGCAATGCCTAATCCAAAACGGCGCCACTCCAAGCAACGGACTGCCAAGCGCCGCAGCCACGACTTCCTCACTCCAGCAGGCCTCTCCGAGTGCCCGAACTGCCACGAGCGCAAGCTGCCCCACCGCGCCTGCAAGAAGTGCGGGACCTACAAGGGACGCGACGTTCTCGTGACAAAGGAAGCCAGCTAGCTTTCCGGAATCAGAGAAGACAGCTAAACAATTACTGACAGCCCTGTTATCGTCACAGAGATGCCAATCGACATCGCCGTAGACGCCATGGGTTCCGACAAGGCCCCCGAACCAGAGGTTCGCGGGGCTGTTCTGGCTGCACGCCATTTCGGTGTGCGTGTACACCTCGTCGGGCCTGAGGACGTCCTGCGTCCGCTGCTGCGCCAGCACCTTCAGCATCAAAAGCTTCCCGTCTTTATCGTGCCCGCCTCCGAATGGATCACCATGGACGACAAGGCCGCCCAGGCCGTTCGCACCAAGCGCGACTCCAGCATGCGCATCGGGCTGAAAATGGTCCGCGAGGGCCTCGCCTCCGCCAGGCGCCACGATGGCCGCTCCAGTCCGGGGCAGGCTGCAGGATTCTTCACCGCCGGTAACACCGGAGCTGCCATGGCCACCGCAAAGATGGTGCTCGGCATGCTCGCCGGAGTCGACCGTCCCGCGCTCGCCACGGTCGTTCCCACGGTGCGTGGTGTCCCCTCGCTCCTGCTCGACGTGGGAGCCAACGTCGACTCCGACCCGGACAATCTCGTGCAGTTTGCCGTGATGGGCCACATGTACGCCAAGAACGTCCTCAAGATCGCAAACCCGCGCGTGGGGCTGCTCTCCATCGGCGAAGAGGACTCCAAGGGCAACGCCCTTACGCGCGACACGCTGCCTCTGCTGCGCGCCCTGCCGGGGATCAACTTCATCGGCAATGTCGAAGGCCGCGACCTCTTCAACGGCCACGCCGATGTCTCCGTTTGCGACGGATTCGTCGGAAATGTCGCGCTCAAGAGCATCGAAGGCGCAGCCAAACTCTTCACCACATCGTTGCGCGAGTCGCTCAAATCCACCGTCACCTCGCAGGTCGGAGCGCTCCTGTCTCGCCGCGCCTTCGAAGACTTCAAAAAGCGTCTTGACTACTCGGAGTACGGCGGAGCCCCGCTCCTCGGCGTCCGCGGAGTCTGCATCGTAGGTCACGGATCGTCGAATGAGAAGGCGATCATGAACGGCATCCGCGTAGCTGCCGAGTTTGCCTTCGCTGACGTGAATTCCAGTATCGAAGCTGAGCTCGCGTCATCCCCGGCGGTCTAGGCTGACCTCAAAGTCCGGATCGTTCCGCAGCCGATTCTCATCAGGCATAACGTTCGACTCATAACACTTCCAGCACCCGGGCCAACTCCTCCACCCCGCGCCGAATCTCCCGGGCATCGATTGCCGCAAACCCCAGCTGCAGGCCGTCCTGTGCCCCGGCCGCCTTCGCATGATCACGGCGATCCAGTGAATAAAGCCCGCGTATCGAGATCACCTCAATCCCGCGCTTCCAGGCCTCTTTCCCCGCATCTCTGCCATTCACCCCCGGCCTCAGCCATCCCACCGTCTGCAAGCCTGCCTCAATCTCCGAAATATCCAGCAGTCCCGCCATACCGCGCCTGCCTTCCATCAGCAGCACGCCCAGCCGCTCGGAATAGACTTCTCGCATCCGCCGCAGATGCCGCCCCAGATGCCCCTGCTCGATAAAATCGCAGAGCACGGTCTGCTCCATTAGGGCCGAATGCCGGGTGATCAGGGACTTCGCCGCGGCGAAGCGGTCTATCAGATCAGGCGGCACCACCATATACGCCAGCCTCAGCGAGGGAAACAGCACCTTGTTGAAGCTTCCCGCCAGCAGCACCACACCGTGCTGGTCCAGCCCCTGCAGCACCGGCACAGGCCTGCCCGAGTAGCGATACTCCCCGTCGTAATCATCCTCGAAGATCATCGTGCCCGACCGCCGCGCCCACTCCAGCAACGCCAGCCGCCGCGGCAGGCTCATCGTCATGCCCATCGGAGCCTGGTGCGCCGGAGTCGTATAGACCAGCCGCATCGCACGATGCCGCGCTCCAGGAAGCTCCATCCCTTCTTTGTCGACCGGGAGCGGCACGATCTTTGCCTTCACCGCCTCAAAGATTTTCGTCGCGCCGAAGTATCCCGGCTCCTCCATCCCTACCCGATCTCCGGGTGACAGCAGCAGTCGCACACTAAGATCGAGCGCCTCCTGAACACCCGAAAGGACGACAACCTGCTCAGCCGTACACACTGCTCCACGCGATGTGCTTACATAATGCGCGATCGCTTCGCGCAGCGGCGGATACCCCAGCGCATTCGTTCCCGTAAGCAAACTCATCGACATCCGTCGCAGCCGCCGATTCGTGAGCTGCGCCCACAAGGTCATCGGAAAGAGATCGACTGCAGGAAGATTCGCGCGAAAGGCTCGTGTCGCCCGGTCTGGAAAGTTCGGGAACCGCTGTACCAGCTTTCCGTATTCGGAAAGTCTGCGCCGGGTTTGCGCCCTCGATGCCGTCTGATCCGCCGCCTCCCTGCGAACCTCCAGCAACTCCTCAGGAAGCACCTTGCTGACATACGTCCCTGAGCCAACGCTGCCTTCGACGTACCCTTCAGCCTTCAGCTCCTCGAACGCCGTCACAATCGTGCCGCGCGAGAGCCCGTACTGGTTCGCCAGGTCACGCGTCGCCGGAAGCCGCGTGCCCGGCCGTAGCCTGCCCCCAAGAATCTCATCACGCAGCGAACCGTAGAGCCACCGATACGCAGAAACTCCGTCCCCGCGAGGCGGCAGGATCATCTCGATCGTCGAGGTTCGTTTCGCCATGATGAAAATGGTACAGCGAAAATCCAATAAATGGCTCTTCTTACCGGTCTACTAACTTCTTTACCCTGAGTGCAGGAAGGGGAAAGATCCCATGGCGGCCTTCGATCACCTCGCATATATCTTCGCCCTCATCGTCCACGCACCCCTGCCGCTGGAAGCGGCCGTTGTCATACCGCCGCCGCAGGCCCTGGCCGCGCATTACAACTCCACGCCCCGTGCCGCGACCATCCTTACGCACCCGTTCCACGACGATGCCCCGAAACCCCAGGTGCTTGAAGTGCGCTATGCCCCGGGCGAATCCTCGCAGCAGATCAGCTATTCCTGCCTCGTGGTCGGCTACGTCCTCGAAGGCGCCGTGCGCATGCAGGTCAAGGGCAGCGCGGAGAGGACGTACAGTGCCGGCGAAAGCTTCTATGAGGCCCCCGCCAGGGCGCGACTTTTCTCCGCGAACGCCAGCAAAACCATGCCCGCACGATTCCTCGCCACCTTCTTCTGCGATCAATGAAGCTCCGCTGAGCCCGGTCCGTTCAAACCTCCCATTGAGGACAATCGACATGAGCCATCTCCGCACAGAAGCTTTTGCAGGCCCCCGCGTCGCCGTCTCCGGTATCACCGCGATCGCGCTCCCTCTGGCCATCCTTTACGCGCGCGTTGCCCTTGGAGCGGCCTTCCTCTCCGCCGTCGCGTCGCGCTTCGGCCTCTGGCAGCATGAGCCCGCCATGCAGCACTTCGCGGTCTTCCTCCAGCGCACCGCCGAGCTGAACTCCTTCATGCCCGGCGCAACCATTGCTTTTCTTGCCTGGTCCGCGACCTTGATTGAAACAATCCTGGGAATCGCGCTCATCGCCAGCGGACTGCAGACATTTTCGCCGCGTGGCCACGCTGAATGGACACGATGGATTGCATGGGGTTCCGCCGCGCTGCTTGCCCTCTTCGGAACCCTGATGACCATCTCCGGAGGAATCAAACCGCCTCTCGATTATTCCGTCTTCTCGGCATCCGCCTGCGCCCTGCTGCTCGCTCTCTATCCCGAACCGCATCGGCGCCTTTAGTTCGGCGTCCCTGATTTCACACCCTCGTCCGGCGTCTCTCATCCCTGCAAAAAGGAGCAACATATGCGACCACGCTACAACTACGCCAAGCTCTCTCCCGGGGGCTATCAAGCCATGTTCGGCCTCGAAAAATACCTTCACCACTGCGGGCTCGAAGAGGGCCTGCTTCACCTCATCAAGCTTCGCGTCTCGCAGATCAACGGCTGCGCGTTCTGCCTCGACATGCATTGGAAGGATCTTCGCGCTCTCGGCGAAAACGAGCAGCGGCTCTACTCCCTCGATGCCTGGCGCGAGTGCCCCTACTACACCGATCGGGAGCGCTCCGCCCTTGCCTGGGCCGAGGCCGTCACCCACATCACCCACGGCCACGCCTCTGACGCCGCCTACGAGGAGGCACGCGCGCATCTTAACGAAAAAGAGATCTCCGACCTTACCTTTGCTGTCGTCACCATCAACGCCTGGAACCGGCTCGCGATCTCCAACCGCACCATCCCCGGCAACTATCAACCGGCGAAGACGCACGAGTCGGTCAACGGGTGAAGGCCGGTCCATCAAAATCATCTTTTGCATCTCTTGTTTCCCGGCTTAGAATCCGGATGGCTCGAAAACTGCGCGCTAAAACGTTTCGAACCTCGGAAAAGGCCAAATCATGCACAGGCTTCTCGTAACTTCAGCCCTCCTCCTCTTTGCCCTTCCCTCTTCAGCAGCAACGAAGACCACCATCGAGCAGCTTCAAACTGTGCTGGCCGATCTCCATCAGCAAAACAAATCCGACGAAGCCACTGCCAATCGCCTGAAAGAGCTCGCTCTCACCGAACAGCTCACTCCTGATGCGGCTGCCAGGCTGAATCAGTATCACCCCGGCCCGCTCACCTCGGTGCAGATCCGCATTCTTGCAGATGAGAGCGCCTTGCTGCTGCCTCCCGCGTCTGAGCTTCCCTCCGATGCTGCTCCCGATCGCAACACGCAGACCACGATCGTCAACAAGACAATCGATTACGTCCTGCACCAGAATTCGCAGCTTCCGCGTCTGACCGCGAAAAAGGAGATTACCCGCTTCCAGAGCGGAGGCACAGCCGTTCGCGGTAACACGGGCACCTACTCCAGCCTCGCCGCCGGCGACCCCGGAGACAACAGCGCCAGCCAGCAATATCTCCAGATGCTGGGCACCTACACCGCCACGGTGCAGAGCGAAAAGGGAATGGAGATCCCGCCTGCCGCAACGAAGAAGGTCGATCCTACAAGCCAGGCCGGTCAGTTCGCACAGGGCGGAGCCGGATTGGTGATCGCTCTGGTTCTCATGGATGCCGGCAAGAAGGACCTGCAGTTCGCGCGCTGGGAGCTCGTCAGCGGCAGGAAGGCCGCCGTCTTCTCGTTCTCGGTCGATAAGGCTGATTCGCACTACAAGGTGAACTACTGCTGTTTTCCGGTGATTGAAAATATCGGCGGAGCCGGATCGATCAATGCAAGCCCCACCGTGCCCTCCATGATGGCTCAACCGGGAGGCACCGCTGCCACGTACAAGCCGTTTACCGCAAATCCCGGCTATCACGGCGAGTTCTTCATCGACCCCGATACCGGAGTCATCGTTCGCCTCACCACCAGCGCCGAACTCAAACCCACCGACATCGTCCGGCATGAAGACATACGCGTCGACTACGGTTCCGTGAATGTCGACGGCAAGCCATTCGTCGTCCCAGTCAAAAGCATCACTTTGACGGAGCTATCGCCGAACGGCGATGCTTTCGTGAAGTCCTTTACCCGTCGCACGGTCTTTGAGGCAAATTACAAAAGCTACATCCTCGCGGATGTCCCCCGGGCAAGGTGATGGCCCGGACATATCAGGAACAATCATTCCTTGAAAGAAACTCCGCGAAAAATCTCAGGAAATCGTTTGTCAAGGCCTCAAATCACCTAACACAAGGAAAATCATACAGTTACGAGTGGCAGACTAATTCCGCCCGGTTGTTAGAATAGAGATGCAAAGCCCCGGACCGTCCGGGGCTTTCGTTTTTAAGCCGATAACTCTTTTATTTGGAATGCTTTGAGATCTAAACCCTTTGTTTGGAATAATTTAGGGTAGTGGTCCAAATCTAAACCAAATGAATTGAACAATTTACGCCAAAAGATAGGGGAGGGGGGACCCCTCCGGTCAAATGAGGAGAACCACATGTCAAACTTCACCTGCAGCGACGCCGGGCTGGCCCTTACCAGGCGGTTCGAGGGCCTGCGTCTCACCGCTTATGCCGACGCCGCTGGCGTCTGGACCATCGGATATGGCCACACCGGCCCCGGAGTCCATGAGGGGCTGACCATCACCGAACACCAGGCCGAAATCTTCCTCGAATGCGATATTGCCCGAGCCGTCACAGGAGTCAATCGCCTCGTCACCGCAGCCATCCGCCAGAACCACTTCGACGCTCTCGTGGACTTCGCCTTCAATCTCGGAGTCGCCGCTCTCTCCGGCTCCGCCCTGCTGCGTTATGTCAACGCAGAAGACTTCGCCGCCGCCGCCGCCGAGTTCCCTCGCTGGGACCACGTCAAGGGCCGTACCCTTCCTGGACTTCTGCTCCGCCGCCAAGCCGAAGCGCGTCTCTTCGGACAAGACATCCTCAACGAACAACGAATGACGAATAACCAGCAACCTACTTCGACAGTTCAGCCTTCACCATCTCACTGACCATCCTGCCGTCCGCGCGAAGGCCATCGGCGGCGATGCGTTGCTGCACTACCTTCATCGCAGCCCCCATATCCTTCGGGCCCGGCTTCGTTCCGGACTCGGCAAGTTGCGCAATCGCACCCTGCACAATCGCGCGGATCTGCTCTTCGCCGGCGGCTTGCGGAAGGTAGCCTTCGATCATCCCGATCTCGGTCTTCTCCTTCTCCGCAAGCTCCGGCCGGTTGCCCTTGAGGAACTGCTCGATCGAATCCTTCCGCTGCTTAATCAGCGTCGTAAGAATCGCCGTCTCTTCCTGTTCGGTGAGGTCGGCGCGCTTATCGATTGCCTTATTCTTCAGCGCCGACTTCACCATCCTGAGCGTGGTCAGCCGGTGCTCTTCCCTGGCCTTCATCGCGACAATAATGTCTGCGTCTATCTTTTTGCTGATACTCATCCTGCGGTTCGCTCCTGAGGGTTCAACTCTCCATCATAGAACGCGGGCCGGTAAACGCACCGCCGATACAATAAAGGCATGATCCGGAAGACTCGCCTCTTTACGCCCGGCCCAACGCCGCTGCTTCCTGCCGCCCAGTTCGCCATGGCGGCCGCTGACATCCATCACCGCACGCCGGAGTTCCGCGCCCTCTACACCCGCGTGCTCGCGCAGCTCAAGGACTTCGTCGGCACCAAAAACGACGTCATCATCCTCTCCAGCTCCGGCACCGGAGCCATGGAAGCCTCCGTCTCCAACCTCACCTCGCCCGGCGACCGCGTGCTCGTCCTGACCGCAGGCAAATTCGGCGAGCGCTGGAGCGCGCTGACCAAGGCCTTCGGCTGTCACGTCGACGTGATCGAGAAGCCCTACGGCCAGACCTTCGACCTCAACGAAATCAAGGCCGCACTCAAGCTTGAGACGCGCGCCGTCTTCGTCCAGGCAACAGAGTCCTCCACCGGAGTTCGCCACGATATTCAAGGCATCGCCACGCTCCTCAGGGATGAGAAGTCCGAGGCGCTGCTCATCGTCGACGGCATTACCGGCCTCGGCACGACGCATCTCGACATGGACGGCTGGGGAATCGATGTCCTCATCGGCGGCTCCCAGAAGGCCGTCATGATGCCGCCCGGACTCAGCTATCTCGCGGTAAGCCAGCGCGCCTGGGACCGCATGGAGGCGGCCTACAATCCGCGCTACTACTTCGACCTTCGCAAGGAGCGCAAGAACGCCGCCAAGGGCGAGAGTGCCTACACCCCGTCCATTGCGCTGATCGCAGCCCTTGGAGCCGCGCTGGACTACATCGCCAACCAGGCCGATGGCAACCTCTGCGAAGGCCGTAAGAAGCTCGTCGATAACGCCGAGACCTGCGCCGCAATGACCCGTGCCGCCGCCGAAGCGATGGGCCTCAAGCTCTTCGCGCCCAAGGGACATGAGGCCGCCGCAGCCACCGCGATTCTGCCGCCCGAGGGCACCGATTCAGGCGTCATCGTCAAGGGCCTGAAATCAAAGTTCGCGGCAATCGTCACCGACGGCCAGGGCGAGATGAAGGGACATCTCTTCCGCATCGCGCACATCGGCTTCTTCGATTACCTCGACACCATCGCCATCATCGGCGCGCTCGAACAGGTCGCGGTAGCCACGAAGCTCCCTCTGAATGGCTTCGAGTGGGGCAAGGGCCTCATCGCTGCCCAGAAAGTCTTTGCCGAACGCACGAAATAACGGGATGTAACTTCGCTTCTCCATGAAAGAATCTGGCGATGCGTAAATCCAGACATGTTGCCGCTCCGCTGCTCGCGGCGGCCGCTCTCTCCATGACGAGTGGCTGCCGCAAGCCTGAGATGCAGCGCTGCGTGGATGAGAGCAACATTGTGGTGGATGACAGCCTCTGCGCGAACCAGCCGCAGACCAACCAGCAAAACCAGAACCTGGGCGGCGGCAGCAGCGGATACGTCCCCTACCATCCGATGTATCACTACTACTATGGCGGCTGGGGCGGATTCGGTTGGGGCACCCGGGCTGGTGGAGGCAGCACCCTCCCGTCGGAGGGACGAAGCTACATCAACTCGGCAGGTCACACCACAACGGTCCGTGGAGGCTTCGGAAGCTCCATGAGCCATGGCAGCGGCGAGCACGGCGGCGGAGCAGGAGAATAATGCGCCGCGTTGCGATCTCTCCCAGAGACAACTGGCAGCAGAAGGTCGAAGCTGGCGGATTAGTCTTTCACACGCCTGAAGGCGAAGGCATGGACCGCCCTTACTGGGATGAGTCTGCAGCGTATGAGTTTTCGGCAGCAGAGATCGATACGCTCGAAAGCGCCGGAAATACCCTGCAGGAGATGTGCCTCGCCGCGGCGCAACACGTGATCGATAACAAGCGCTACGCCAAACTGGGCATCCCGCAGGAGGCAGTCGAGGCAATCGAGTGGGCATGGGAGGCCGAGCCTCCGGCGATCTACGGACGCTTCGATGTGGCATATGACGGTTCCTGCCCTCCGAAGCTGCTGGAGTACAACGCTGATACGCCGACCAGTCTGCTCGAAGCGGCGGTGATCCAGTGGTCGTGGCTGGAAGAGCAGTTCCCGAACGCGGATCAATTCAACTCGATCCACGAGAAACTGATCGCCAAATGGAAAGATGTGGATCCGTACCTCTCGAAACCGGTGTACTTCGCCGGTCTGGACAACGCCGAAGATCAGCTGACGCTGACCTATCTCCGCGACACCGCTGAGCAGGCAGGAGTGAAGACAGTCCAGATGCTGATGGAGGAGATTGGTTGGAACGAAGCACGGCAGGCGTTCGTCGATTCTGACGAACGACAGATGTTCTCGGTCTTCAAACTGTATCCGTGGGAAATGATCGTTGCCGAAGAGTTCGGCCCGGCGATGCTGAAGACATACCGGGACATGCGCTGGATAGAGCCCATCTGGAAGATGCTTCTCTCGAACAAGGGCATTCTGCCGATCCTGTGGGAGTTGTATCCCGGCCACGAACTGTTGCTGGAATCGCATTTCAGCGGCGAAGCTCACGGCATGTGGGATTTCGTACGCAAGCCGCTCTTCTCGCGCGAGGGAGCAAACATCGACATCGTCCGCACAGGCGTAACCGTGGAGACGACCGGAGGACCGTACACCGGACCGCAGATCGTGCAAGCCCTCGCGCCAGTGAGGGCTTTTGACGACAATCTCCGGTTAAGCGCAAAGCGGCATCCGGTACTTGGATTATGGATGGTCGATCAGGAGTGCTGCGGCATGGGAATTCGTGAGTCTTCGGGACAGATTACCGATAATTTTAAGTTCATTTGTCCCGCACTACTTCGTTTCTTAGTCACTGCCACTTAGAATTGATTTATATGAAGATTGTTCTTGCTGAGAAAGTCTCCCCTGCTACCCTTGCTGTCTTCAAACAGGAACCGGGTTGGAATGTCGTGACCGCTGACCAGATTAAGAACGGTCTTGCGGCTGAGCTTGCTGATGCCGATGCGTTAGTCGTGCGTTCGGCAGTGCAGGTAGATGCAAAGTTGCTTGAATCCGCTCCAAAACTGCGCGTGATCGGGCGTGCGGGCGTCGGCGTCGATAACATCGAAACGGAAGCGGCCACCCGTCGCGGCATCGTTGTCATGAATACTCCGGGCGCGAACGCCGTTGCAGTGGCCGAACTGACGCTCGGGTTGATGATCTCCCTCGCACGTGCAGTCCCGCGTGCCAATGTGACCATGCACGCGGGCAAGTGGGAGAAGAAGTCTCTTCAGGGACAAGAACTGCGTGGCAAGACACTGGGCATTGTGGGCCTCGGACGCATCGGCCTCGAGGTGGCGCGCCGCGCCGCCAGCTTCGGTATGGAGCTGATAGGGTACGACCCCTTCATCGCTCCGGTCATCGCACGCGAGAACAACGTGACGCTCGTGCCGATCGACGACATCTTCAAAAAGTCCGATTATCTGACTTTGCATGTCGGCCTGACCGCTCAGACAGAAGGCATGATCAATTCGACATCGCTCGCCATCATGAAGAAAGGCGCACGCATCATCAACTGCGCGCGTGGCGAATTGATCGTCGAGGCAGACCTCGCGGAAGCTCTGAAGTCGGGTCAGGTAGCAGGTGCGGCACTCGATGTCTTTCATCAGGAGCCGTTGAAGGAATCGCCGTTCTTCGCGATGGAGAATGTGATTCTATCGCCCCACATTGCAGGTGCAACCGACGAGGCGCAGGAGGCAATCGGCATTCAGCTTGCCATCCAGGTTGGGGATTACCTGAAGCTCGGCGTGGTGCAGAATGCAGTCAACCTGCCATCACTCTCGCACGAAGAGTACAAAGAGATCGCCCCATATATTGAGATGGCTGAGCGGCTTGGACGATTCCTTTCGTCGGGGACTCCAGGAAATCTCGAGAACATTCAGATCACTTATACCGGGCGAATTGCCGCAGGCAAAACCGACCTGATCCGCAATGCGGCGATCGCTGGTGTCTTTGCAGGCTCCGATGGCAATCATGAGGGCAATACGGCAAACCGCATCAACGCTGCTGCCATCGCTCAGGAAAGAGGAATTCGCGTTCAGGAGGAAAAGAAGGAGTTCACGGCAGGTGGAGCTGGTTCCGTCCTGAAGCTGACACTCCACTCCTCGGCAGGAGATACAAGCGGTTCAGCCACCGTACTGCACGGAAATTCGCCGCGGCTGCTAACCTACGACGGCATCGATATTGAGGCTCCGCTGAACGGTACGTTGGTCGTGATCCGCAATCACGACGTTCCCGGTGTTGTAGGTCGAATCGGAACGATTCTCGGTGACCACGGGATCAATATCGCCAACTTTGCTTTAGGCCGGTCGACCCGGTCGCAACGGGTTCCGCAGGGACAGGCGCTTGCAGTCGTACAGATCGACGTGCCGAACAGCGCCGCAGCAACATCCGCGATCGAGGCTCTGCGGAAGATTGAGGCGATTGCAAGTGTACGTCTTGTAGAGCTCGGAACGTTGTCGTAAGACTGATACTGGGCCGGCGCCACCGGCCCGGTTTCAGCCTGGTATTTTTTCACACCGGCGCGTAGATTGATATTCTGAATAAAGCAGAGATTTTTACTTTTATTTCTATCTACCTAGAGGAAGTTATTTTTCATGACAGCTATTTCTTCATCTGGACTTACAACCATTAACGACATTGAGGAGACAATTCGCATTGGCCTGGAGGCCCTGCGTCGCGCTCCTATGAACGATACGATTACGTCGGCGCTCAATTTTCTTATCCCCGAGGGATTTAGCCCTGTTATCCAGTTGGAAGAGGAAGGGCGTAAGAAGCGGAGTAACTCGGCGGCCTCGAACTGGGATCCTGAACGCGGAGAGATCGTGATCTATTTTGAGCGAACGAGCGCTGCCCAGCCCATGCGTGCGCCTCAGGGATCGTATACAGTAAGCCAGCCATTGGGAACCGTCCGCAACTCCAGGCCCCAGGCTCCGGCAGAACCAGCCGAAGCCACCGCGGAGGAGTTGCGGCAGTGCTGCGAAGCTCTGGCTCAGGCTGAGGGCGGCGGAAAGCCGTTTGTCTCGCTGAAGTGGTTCCGCGATACAGCGCTTCCGTCGTACTCCTATCCCTGGACGATCTCGCCTGCATCACGCCAGCGAGTGTTGACGAAGGCGATTGAGAGTGGAGCGGTTTCATTGGACCGCGTTCCGAATCCGAAATCGCCACAGTTTCCAACCACTACAGTGAGACTGAACCGGCAGTCCGAGATGGCAGACGCTACGATGGGTGAGCCCGCTCTGACGGACAGTTGAAGCAGGTTCTTATCGCTCGAAGAGCGCGACATATTTTTCTCGCAACGACTAAGAGGTTTATAAATGCCGCTTTACGAATATGAATGCACACAGTGCCACGAACGCACTGAGCGAAGACAAAAGTTTTCCGATCCTGAGATTACCGTCTGCCCACATTGCAGCGGTCATCTGGAGCGCGTGCTCTCTGCCCCTGCAATCAGCTTCAAGGGAGGCGGTTGGTACTCCGATCTCTATTCAAGTCCAAAGCCCAAGAGCCCAGATCCCAAGAGCCCGGATAATGCCAAGGCTGCAACTGGCGGTTCGGATGGAGGATCAACTGCCGCGGCACCAGCGACTGCGCCCGCTGCACCGGCTGCCCCAGCTGCTTCTTCAACTGCACCAGCAAGCTCCAGCAAGTAATTTTCCGTGCCGGACCTCTTTAGCGTCCGGGATTCGACGAAGGTTCCTAGCTCTTCTTTGGCGGAACCTTCTTGCCTTCTTTGCGAGCTTCCGAGAGGCCGATCGCGATTGCCTGTTTGCGGCTTGTCACCTTCTTGCCGCTGCGACCGCTCTTCAGTTTGCCGCGCTTCATCTCATGCATCTCCCGCTCGACGTCCTTGCCGGCTGACGGGCTGTACTTGCGGCCGGTACTCTTCTTCTTCGAGGCCGTCTTCTTTGAGGAGGTCTTCTTCGAGGAAGACTTCTTGGTGGATTTCTTCTTGGTTGCCATGCTTTCCCTCCACTGTGTTAGAGGACGGGCAACATGGTCAACGTTGTATGGAAAGGTCTACTTCGCGTGGCGACGACGCAGCACGAAAGCAAGCAGAGCGAAGAATGCAGCTGCTGCCAGGACTCGAAACGTCATCTTTCGAAACCGTGATGGCGTCCGTTCGAGCTCGCCCTGCTGCCACGCGCTATGAACCGCGATAAGGTCGGCCGAAAAGCCCGGAATCGTGATTGCGTTGAAGTCGTTTGTCGGTATCGAACCGAAGATTCGTTCCGGCTCCGGCGGCGTTCCGCTGCGGTCTTTCGGAATGAACTGGATCAGTGCGTTGACCTCAGCATCGCGCGGATCGTCGAAGAAAGTGCTGTCGGCAGTATTGGGAAAGAGTGTGTCCTTGCCGGTCATCTTCTGCTCGATCGCAGCAACGGAATCCTGGCAGACGCCGAGCGTGTAATAGCCGCCGAAGGGAAGATCAGGACGCCGAATGTGCTGGCGAATATAAGCAGCCACCATAAGGCCGACGAGGCGTGTGACCTCAAGGGCCTCTGCGTCACGATACTCATGAGCATGATGCCCGAGAACCCATCCCTGGTCGAGGGTATCCATTGTCCGGAACTCAGCCTTGCCGTCGATACCGAAGTAGTAGCTGACGTTGGCATTGATCTTGGGACCGCGGATCTCCCACTCGTACTCGGCGTGGCTGACGGGAACAAGCAGTGAACGCTTGCTGTCTGGAACGCCAATCTGCGTATCGATCCAGAAGGGCATCATGACGTCCTGCCCTTTGAAATGGAAGTGACCGAAGTTGGCAAAGTAGCGCGCGTCGTAGACGGCCACCGTGTGCCCGGCAGCTGTGAGTGCATGAACTAACTGCTCAGGAGTCGCAGCTTTCTGGCCGCCAATCTCTGCGGTGACAGAGGCAGTGTGTTCGAGCGCATTCAGGCTGAGGCGATTGAGGACGTCGGCGATGCGCTGGCTCTCGGCGTGCAGGGGCGCGAGAGTCGGATTGGGGCCGTCGCCGCGAACCACTCCTGCGCCAAGCTCGGTGACAATGCCTTCGGTCGGGAAACCGGGAAGCGTCGAGGGATGATCGAGCGAGATGGTTTCGGGTTTGTCGATCGAGTAGGGGCCGAGGTCAATGAAGTCCGTCAGTTTTCCCGTTGGAGGATTTGACGGTGCATTGCCGGATGGCGCGCCTGCAGGAGGGACAGGATTCTGATTACCGTTCTTTGTAATGACCTTGCCGGCGACACGAACAGTAGGATTGATGCCCGCCATCGTCCAGCCAGGAAAGCGATCCAGCCTCTGCCAGTCGTTGCCGAGAATGAGCTCGCGAAGGCGTTTGAAGAGAGCAGGCGTGAGGAGCGCAGCGCCCTGCTTGCCGTCCCGGTTGAGCTGCGCGAGGAGTGCATCCGTAAAGCCGGGCGTGGCGGAGAGCTGCCGCATCATCTCCGCGAGCAAAACGGTGTTGGGCGGCATAGGTGTTTCGGGAACCACGTACGGGGCGTCTCCTCGGCAACCGATTAGCGTGCACAATATCATGACGCTGACGTATCGAAGAATGACCGGTCGTAGAAAAACACGGTTCCGCATCCGCCCATTAAACCTCAAGAGGCCCCGAAGCCGCGAATTTGATGAGTTATCCGTCGAGTTTTTTCGTGACCAGTTCGTTGAGTAAGGAGGGGTTCGCTTGCCCTTTGGAAAGCCGCATCACCTGGCCGACGAAGAAGGCCGCGACGGTCTTCTTGCCTCCGCGATACTGCTCGACCTGCTTGGGGTTGGCAGCAATGACTTCGTCGATCATCTTCTCGATAGCCGAGGCGTCGGAGATCTGCTGCGGTTTATCGCGCTCGTAGATCTCGGGGAAGTCTTTCCCTTCAGCGAAGCTGGAGTCGAGGAGTTGTTTGAGCTGTTTGGAACTGATCGTCCCGGCTTCCATCAGGTCGGCTGCAAGAACAATTCCATCCATCGAGACCGGTGACTGATCGTCTGGAAGGTTTGCCGCACGAAGACGCATCGTGATCTCGGAGAGCAGAATCGCGGCGACGCGTTTGGGTGATTTGGCCTTCTTCGCTGCAGTCTCGAAGCGGTCTGCTAGCTCACGTGTCGCGGTGATGGTAGCTGCGTCCTGCTCGGCGAGACCATATTCGGCCATCATGCGAGCGCGCCGCGCTTCGGGCAACTCGGGCAGTTGCTTGAAGATCTCAGCCTGCCATCCGGCGCCTACGACCAGTGGCGGCAGGTCTGGCTCGGGGAAATAACGATAGTCGTGGGCCTGTTCCTTGGAGCGCATAGAGTAGGTGCGGCCTTCGTTGTTGTTCCAGAGGCGCGATTCCTGGATGACCCGGCCGCCCTCTTCGAGGATGCCGATCTGGCGCTCAATCTCGTACTCAAGCGCGGCGCGAATGTAACGGAACGAGTTGACATTCTTGACCTCGGCCTTGGTGCCGAATTTCTCCGCGCCCTTGAGCATCACGCTCACGTTGGCATCGCAGCGCAGAGAGCCTTCCTCCATATTGACGTCGCTAACGCCGGTATAGAGGAGGATCTCCTTGAGGCGGGTGAGGTACTCGTAGGCTTCGTCGGGCGTGCGGATGTCCGGCTCCGAGACGATTTCGATGAGCGGAGTTCCGCAGCGGTTGAGGTCGATATAGGTGCGATTCAGGGAGTCGGCAAACCCATCGTGTAGGCTCTTGCCGGCATCTTCTTCCATGTGGAGCCGGGTAATGCCGATTCGCTTCGTCCGGCCTTCGGCATCAGGCACATCGATCCAGCCATGCTCGGCAAGTGGCTTATCGAATTGAGAAATCTGATAGCCCTTGGGAAGATCAGGATAGAAGTAGTTCTTACGCGCAAAGATGCTGGTCTCGCGAACCTGGCAATTCAGCGCATGCGCCGCAAGCACGGCGAACTCGACTGCCTGACGATTGAGAACGGGAAGCGCGCCGGGCAGGCCGAGACATGTCGGGCAGATGTGAGTATTGGGCTCGCCGCCGTACATATTGATGCAGCCGCAGAAGGCCTTGGTTTTGGTGAGGAGTTGGACGTGAACCTCAAGGCCAATGACAGGTTGATATTTGGCTTGAATCTCGGGCGAGAGCATGGTTGCAGTGGACATACTTACCTAGATTCTAGCAAGCATAGGCTTTCAGGTCAGTGCAGGGGCTCGTCAACCCCTGACGGCGTGAGACTGGAAGATCTGCCAGTTTCGTCATCGTACTTCTCTGGATATTCATAAAAGAACCAATTTGAATCACACGCGTCTTTGACTTATGAAATGTCTGCGCATTGCCCTCTGCTGGTTTTCAGGTTTATTGGTAACCGTGAGCAGTGTTTCGCCCCTTACGGGAGGAATCGCGCTGGCTCAGACAACGAAGCGGTCCGGAGAAAATGACGCAAAGCCGCTGCTCGTAGGGTACTTTCCACAATGGGGAATCTATAACGATCCGCAGTACTTGGTCAAAAACCTGATGTCTTCTGGTAGGCGCCCGTTAGTTGACCAGATCAATTATGCGCAGGGGTTTGTGACCAATGGACGCTGCACGATTGCGGACCCAAATGCAGATCTAAACATCCGCTTTACCGCCACACAAAGTGTGAACGGCAAGGCCGACCATCCGAATCAGTCATTTCGCGGAAATCTGCACCAGCTTTGGCTGCTCAAGCGAAGGTTTCCGCATCTTCGGGTGCTGATCTCGCTCGAAGGAAAAGGAGTAGATTTCGCTCGAGATGCTCAACCTGAAAACCGCGAGTCTTTTGTAAATTCCTGCGTTGATCTGTTTATTAGAGGAAACCTGGCGCCGGGTATTCATGCGGCGGGACTCTTTGACGGAATCGACGTGGACTGGGAATATCCGCATGAAGAGGATGCAGCAAACTTCGTCGCACTCTTGCAGGAAATTCGCAGGCAAATGGATGCTGTTCGGCCTGGACTTACGCTCAGTATCGCGGTCGGGCATAGCCCGCGAATGTATGAGGGAACTGACATGGGTGTGATCGGCGGCCTGGTCGATCAGGTGGGCTTGATGATGTACGACTTCACCGGACCATGGAGCCAGACGACGGGTTTCATTGCGCCATTGCTTCCGACTTCAGGACATCGAGGCGGCACCGTCGATGGAAGCGTCTCTGCATACCTCGAAGCCGGAGTGCCAGCGACAAAGATCCTGATGGGTATGCCGTTCTATGGGTATGGATGGCGGCAGGTTTCTGCTGACCACGACGGTCTCTTTCAGGAAGGGCAGTCCATTCGAGGAGACCGTCCGTACAGCTACATAGAAGGTCTGGTATCAAAATCCACTGTCTATCGCGATCCTGATTCTGCTGCTCCATGGCTTTTTGATGGCGACAACTTCTGGACATACGAGGATGCTGTTTCGATCAAACGAAAAGCCGACTATACGTTGGAGCGCGGACTCGCCGGTCTGATGATATGGGAACTGGGCGAGGATAATTCCTCAGCGGCTTTGCTCAAGGCGACACATCAGGCGTTATCGGCGAGGAAGGCAGTCCAGGAGACAGCGCCGGCGGTATCAGTTGGGGGCGAAGATGTGGAGATTGCTCCTTCGATATTGGCAGCCCGAGAAGCAGAGCACCTGCAATAACAAAAGTCCTCTTTATTCCGAACCAGTAGATTCCTTGCGACTCAGAATTGCGTCCACATTACTCTTGTCGACGAGAGCAACTCCTGTGTCGACAAAGGACGGAAACGGAGAGAACGGGTCGAGGCCATAGTCGGCACCGAGCGGCTTAACAGGATAGTGGTGCACGTCATCAAGCGCTTTGAGGCCGAGAAAAGCCATCGTGTAGGGTTTCTGTGAGATGGTGGAGTCGATAATCCCGTCTTTTACGAGTTGGAGTGTAGCTTCATCAGTATCCATGGCAATAAGCAGCCGTCCGGGATCACCGTTTGCTCTAGCACGGCGAAGAGCTTCGCCGACATCCTTGCCTCCTGAGGACTGCAGGCAGATGAGCGCGTCGATACGGTCATTGCCTTTGCGGGCGAGATATTCGGTCGCTTTGTCCATCGCGAGACCAGAATCACCCTTCATGTCGAACACTTCGACGATTTTGATATTCGGGTAGTTGGAGAAGGCATCCTTGTATCCCTTAAGCCGCTCCTCGAGATTAGGCTGCCCGGGCATTGTGAAGAAGACGACATTGCCTTTGCCGTTGAGGACCGCCGCGGCCCGCTGTCCGCCAAGACGTCCGGCTTGAAGATTGTTGGTCCCGATGAAATAAAGGCGGTGGCTTTCTGGAGCATCGGAGTCCATGGCGATGACGGGAATCCCGGCGGCGATGGCGGCGTCGATCTCGGGTCCTAGAAGTTTAGGATCGGTTACGGACACTAGAATTCCCGAGGGTTTGCGCGCAACCATGTTGTGGAACTCCTGGGCCTCAGCCTGTGGATCGAATTTATTGGGTCCGCGAACTTCTGCTGTAACCACGTAATCCGAAGCCGCCTTCGTGAAACCTGCGGCGGCACTCTTCCAGTACGGAAGATCGACATTGACGGTGATGAGGTAGTAGTGCTCGCTTTTGCTATGGCGTGTGCATCCCTGAAGTACGGGGAGCGTGAGTGAGGCGAGAGCGAAGAGGATGCTTCTGGTCCAGATGCTCATCGTTAAAACCTCCAACGAGACATGTCGTCCGAAACCCGATTGCTCGGGCAGCACCGGCAGGGGTGATTCTGGCGGCGGCGCGATAATACGCCTATTTGTTCAGAATTGGCACGTGTTGGATGGACTAAAATTGTGTTTAGCATGGTTTTACCCTTCGTCCGCGAGATTCTCGCGGACCTGGAACATAGTGAACCCTTTGAGCGTGTACGCCGGCATCTAAGCGGCGGATCGGGGCGGCGTCGTGTCTCTGGCCTCACTGCCACCGCCCGGGCACTATACCTTCCTTACCTGGTGCGCGCTTCGAATGCTCCTGTGCTAATGGTGGTCGCTGACAACAAGGCAGCAGAAGCTTTATACGCAACGGTGCTCGCTGCGTGCGATCTGACAGGCGCATTGAACGCAAATGATGTCCTGAGACTGCCAGCCCACGATGTGCTGCCATTTGAGAATCTCTCGCCCCACTCTGAGATTCAGGAGACGCGCGCGGCGACGCTATGGAAGATCTGTTCGCACAAGACATCAGTACCGCGGCTGGTGATTGCTCCTATCGAAGCAGCTTGCATGCGAATGTTCGGACGGGATTTTTACGCTGGGCTCGCACTTCATCTCCACGTTGGCGAAGAACACATTCCGGAGATGCTGGTAGAGCATCTACTGTCTGTCGGCTATACAAAAGTTGATGTTGTTGAGATGCCGGGACAGGTAACTCTGCGTGGCGGTATTGTCGATGCTTTCAGCCCCGAACACGAGCGTCCCGTGCGCATCGACTTCTTCGGCGATGAGATTGAATCCATTCGGCGATTCGATCCTGAAACGCAGCGGTCATCATCGTCAGTCGAGCACACATTGTTGCTGCCGCTCACCGAAACGCCACTCGACGAAAAGATCCTCGGTGCGATTAATGCACGGCTGACGCGAGCGGGTGCGGCGGGAGCGGCTCTGGAAGGCGGCGAAGAGCCTGTCGAATTGCAGACGCATGTGGCTACCCGGACCGGGGAGGCGACAGTTTTCCCTGGATGGGAGTTTTTTGCGCCGGTAGCAGGCGCGAACCAGACGGTGCTCGATCTGATGGGCTCTTCAACGCGCGTCTTTATCGAAGAGCCTGCGATGGTGAAGAATCAGGGTGAGCGCTGGTGGAACAAAGTTGAACAAAGGCATGACCGGGCGGGGATAGGGTCGCTTGTGCGCCCTGAAGATCTCTACCTCTCTCCATGGGAGCTCGAAGACAGGCTGCGGCGGATGACGGGATGCGATCTCGACCAGCTGGGTGCAGTCGACGTGCTGGAGGCGGATCGCTCAGAGCTTTCGGAGATAGATTTTGCAACTCGGCCTACGCAAAGGTTTCATGGATCAATACCGGCACTGATTGATGCTCTGCAAAGCCTTACGCGGCAGGAGGCTCGGATCCTGCTGACAGCGCCCAATCAGGGCGAGTTGGAGCGGCTTGCAGGTTTGCTGCAGGAATATCAAATTCCTTACCGGCTGGGTTCACGCGCTGAACAGCAGCATGGCTCGTCGACGGTGTATTCGGAGTCAAGCTATCTTGCGGGAGATCTGCGAACGCCAGTCATTGTGAAGACGACGATTGCGGCGGGTGTGCAGATTCTCGATCTGGACAAGGCCTCTGCCCGTCAACTTGTGATTTTTGGCGCACAGGATCTCTCGGACGAAGCAGATGTTACAGTGCGTCCGGCTCGGCGTGGGAAGTCAAAGGCCGCCGCGTTTATCTCCGACTTTCGCGACCTGAAGGTGGGAGACTATGTTGTCCACGTCGAACACGGAATCGCTCGCTACTGTGGGCTTCGCGTAATTGATGAGAACGACCAGCCTCCACTGGAGTTGATGATTCTCGAGTTCGCCGATGAAGCAAAACTGTATATCCCGCTGACGCGGCTTGACTTGATACAGAAGTACCGCTCGACAGAAACAGGGCCGGCGCCGCAGTTGAATCGTCTGGGCACCCAGGGATGGCAAAAAACCAAGGCTCGGGTTAAGAAGGCAATGGCCGATATGGCGGCCGAACTCCTGAAGCTCTACGCACAGCGTGAAGCAACACAAGGAACGCCGTTCTCGCCCGATACGAACATGCAGCGCGAATTCGAGGACGCCTTTGACTTCAACGAAACCGAGGATCAGCTTTCAGCGATTGCAGACATCAAGATTGATATGGAGTCCACGCGGCCGATGGACCGGTTGCTCTGCGGCGATGTGGGATATGGCAAAACCGAGGTCGCAATGCGGGCCGCGTTTAAAGCCGTTCAGGACGGCAAACAGGTAGCTGTTCTTACGCCAACAACTGTATTGAGCTTTCAGCATTATGAGAGCTTCAAGCGCAGATTTGCCAACTTCCCTGTCAATGTTGAAATGATCTCGCGCTTCCGCACTCCGAAGGAGCAGAAGGAGATTCTGGAGAAGGTCGAGCAGGGCAAGATCGATATTCTCATCGGCACACATCGGATATTGTCGAAAGATTTGAAGTTTCAGGATCTCGGATTGCTGGTCGTCGATGAAGAACAGCGGTTCGGCGTGCGGCATAAGGAGCGGTTGAAGCAGATGCGAGCCGCGATCGATGTTTTAAGCATGTCGGCAACACCGATTCCGCGCACATTGCACATGTCGTTGATCGGATTACGAGACATGAGCGTGATTGAGACGCCGCCAAAGGACCGGATGGCAATCCAGACCATCGTGGCGAAGTTTGATGACAAGCTGATTCGCACGGCGATTGAGATGGAGTTGGAACGGGGCGGCCAAACCTACTTTGTTCATAACCGCGTCGAGACGATTTACGACCTCGCCACGAAGATTCGCGAGTTGATTCCACAAGCTCGCGTGGTTATAGGACACGGGCAACTTCCGGAGGCAGAGCTTGAGCGCGTCATGCTGGCGTTCATGAATCACGAATACGACGTTCTGGTTGCAACCTCGATCATTGAAAATGGGCTCGATATTCCGTTGGCGAACACGATTATTGTGGACCGTGCTGATCGGCATGGATTGAGCGAGTTGTACCAGTTGCGGGGCCGTGTGGGGCGTTCGAATCGTCGCGCTTATTCCTATCTGCTGATTCCGCCGGAGACAGAGCTGACTGAGATTGCGCGACGCAGACTTGCTGCGCTCAAGGAGTTCAGTGATTTGGGCGCCGGTTTTAAAATTGCCGCCCTTGATCTTGAACTGCGTGGTGCAGGAAATATGTTGGGCGGTGAACAATCAGGCCATATTGAGGCCATCGGATTTGAGATGTATACGTCGATGCTCGAAGAGGCCGTCGGTAAGATCAAGGGGGAGGGAGAGAAGCCGGCTCATGCTGCTACCGTAATCAACCTTGGCATCAGCGTGCGTATCGATTCGGATTACATCCCGGAAGAGAACCAGCGGCTTCGAATGTACAAACGCATGGCTGGCGCCGAGGACTTTGCAACGCTTGCCGACATTCGCGCGGAGCTCCAGGACCGCTACGGTCCGCCGCCGGAATCCGTGACGAATCTTCTGGCTGCTGGAGAGCTACGCCTCCAGGCGCAACAGCTTGGAATTCTGCAAATCGACCGGAAGCGGACCCAGATAGAGCTCAACAAAGCGAAGACATTCGTTGAGATGCTGCATATCAAGTTTGTAGAGCCCGGAAAGGGTGGTTCCGGTGGCCGTAGTGTCGACCCGGGAGTCCTGATGAAGTTAGTAAGCAGAAATGCAAAGCGAGGAGCCCAGTTTAGCCCTCAGGGGATCTTGCGATGGCCGCTACCGAACGCAAAGTCGGAAGACGTAATATCCGAAACCAGATCACTGCTGGATGCGCTTGACACAGCGACAGTCTCTTCCTGATTCGGCTACTTGCAGTATGATGTGACTTTTGGGAGGAACGCCCCGTGCATGAAACAATTCGTGTCGGAAGGTTGAGCGTGACGTTCCTCAGAACCGCCTACGAGACGCATGACCGACTTGATCTGTTCGAGGTAACAATCGCTCCCGGTGGCAACTCACTGATCCCGCATATGCATCCTGAATACGACGAAATCGTCTTCGGGATGAATGGTGTAACGATGTGGACGATTGGGGGAAAGGAGATGCCAATCGGCAGGGGTGACAAAGTCTCCATCCCACGGGGGGTGCCGCACTTTTTTATCAACCAGGAGAGCGTGCCTTCACGATTTATGCTATTGCATACGCCGGGACTGATGGGCCCGCAATACTTTCGGGACCTGGCATCATGTGTCGATGTGGAAGGAACGCCGGATTTGGACTGCGTTGTCAGTGTGATGATGCGATACGGAGCCATTCCCCTTAGTCATCAAACTGCGGCGACCAGTTTTGGTCACTGAAGGCGTATGGCACCTTTAGCAGGATTGTTCTTCGGCCTTCAGAACCGGCCAGATAATACCGTAAAGTAGCAGTAAGGCCTTCTGGTCTGAACTTTTCGGGATGTTAAAGGATATGCCGAAGTTTTTCCGCACATTTATTTCGACACTTGGAATCATGACTTTCATGGCCACGTCTACGGCACCTGCTCAAAGAGTCTCCGCCGATGGAGCCGCCCAGACCTTCAGTTTTACAGCGGATCAGTATTTCTCCGACGTTTATTTTCATTTTTCCCCAACACTTGGAACGCAGGCCGGACTTCATCAGTACGATTCGCAGCTTGAAGACTATTCTGCAGCAAACATCCAGAGGCAGATTGCCGTTCTGCATACGTACGAGAAGAAGCTATTAACAGTTGATCCCACAGCTTTAGACGCCAGCCCGGCAGGAGACTACGCGATCCTTCTGAACAGTATCCGGTCAAACCTGCTGACCTTGGAAGTCATTCGGATGTGGGAGAAGAATCCTGATGTTTATTCGTCGGGGATTACGGCATCTGCATTCTGCATCATGTCCCGCGCTTATGCTCCCGCCGAGGAGCGACTTCGGTCCCTGATCTCGCGAGAGAAGCAGATGCCCCAGGTCTTGTTGGAGGCGCGAAAGAACCTCAGAAATCCTCCGCGTATCTACACTGAAATTGCCATCGAGCAGATCGATGGACTGGTGAGTTTTTTCCAGAATGATGTCCCCAGCGCATTTCTAAAGCGGCAAAACGATCCAGTGACGCCAGAAACCCGCGCGGCTTTTGAGAAATCAAATACTGCCGTAATTCAGGGGTTGAAGGACTATGGTGCGTGGATGAAATCGGACCTGTTGCCACGCTCGAACGGCGACTTCCGGTTTGGTGCGGAGACGTTCGCGAAGAAGCTTGCTTATGATGAGATGGTCGATATTCCTCTCGACCGCCTGCTGCAAATCGCCTATACCGACTTGCATAAGAACCAGGAAGAGTTCGCTCGCATCGCCAGGGAACTCGATCCGACGAAAACTCCGACCGAGGTGTTGGCGGAGTTAGCCACGATTCATCCCGCGCCGGACAAATTGTTGAACGCGTTCCACGATACCTTCGACTCGCTTATCTCATTCATCAATGCACACCACATCATTACGATCCCGTCATTAGTGCAGCCTACGCTTGAGGAGACTCCGCCTTTTATGCGGGCGACGACAACAGCATCAATGGACCCCCCCGGGCCATTTGAAACGCACACCACAACGGCGTTTTTTAACGTAACGTTGCCAGAAAAGGATTGGACTTCAGCACATTTAGCCGAGCATATGGCCAGCTTCAATGTGGGGACCATCATCTCCACTTCAATACACGAAGCTTACCCAGGGCATTATGTTCAATTTCTCTGGATGCCGCAGTTTCCCTCGAAAATACGCAAGTTAATTGGGGCAAACACGAACATCGAGGGTTGGGCCCACTATACCGAGCAGATGATGCTCGACGAAGGCTACGCGGCGCCACCGGAAAACGCTACCCCGGCACAAATTCGCCAGGCAAAGCTTATTCGGCTTGGGCAATTGCAGGATGCCCTGCTGCGCGATGCTCGCTTCGTCAATTCGATCAAGCTGCATACCGGCCAGTTTACCTTCGATCAGGCGGTGGACTTCTTCGTGAAGGAGGGATACCAATCGCATTCCGTCGCACTGGTAGAAACAAAGCGCGGCACGGCCGACGCGACCTATCTCTACTACACGCTGGGCAAACTGGAGATTATGAAGCTTCGGGAAGATATGAAAAAGAAGCAAGGCGCCACCTTTAGTCTCCAGAATTTTCACGACAGTTTCATGCGTCAGGGTTTTGCTCCGATCAAGATCGTCCGGAAGGCCATGCTGCATGATGATTCGCCTGTGCTCTGAAATAGGGACCTTTCTCTACCCCAAGGGTGCTATCCCTTGTCGTTGGCCGGACTGCTAGGATTTTCTTCAATCGAACCGCATCCAAGGAAGACATGACTCAAAGAATCCGCAAAGCTGTTTTTCCGGCCGCCGGCCTCGGGACGCGTTTTCTTCCCGCCACGAAAGCAACTCCGAAAGAGATGCTGTGTCTTGTAGATAAGCCGCTTATTCAGTATGGAGTTGAAGAGGCTGTTGCAGCAGGTTGCACCGAAATCATTATCGTCACAGGTCGTGGCAAAACCACGATGGAAGATCACTTCGACAAGTCATTCGAGCTTGAGGCGACACTTGCGGCAAAGAACAAGACGGCGCTTCTCGAAGTCGCTCGTTCGGTCTCGAAGCTCGCGAAGATTACATACACCCGCCAGTCGGAACCACTCGGCCTCGGGCACGCCGTGCTCCAGGCAAAAGAGATTGTTGGCAATGAGCCGTTCGCCGTGTTGTTGCCTGACGACATCGTGGATGCCACCGTTCCCTGCATGAAGCAGATGGTGGAGGCATTCAACGAAACGCAATCCACCATTCTTGGTTCAGAAGTTGTTCCCGGTGCTGCGATTCAGAACTATGGCTGTCTCGACTGCACGCCTGATGCGAAGAATCCGCGACTGCTTGCAGTGAAAGATATGGTGGAAAAGCCAAAGCCCGAGGAAGCGCCGTCGCAGAACGCTATCATCGGCAGGTACATCCTCACCCCGCGAATCTTCGAGATGCTGGAGAAGATCACTCCCGGGGCAGGCGGTGAACTGCAACTTACTGACGGTATTAAAGCGCTGCTGAAGCATGAAAAGGTTTACGGCTTCAGTTACGAAGGCAAGCGCCATGATGCTGGCGATAAACTAGGCTTTCTCAAGGCAACGGTGGAGTTCGCACTTAAGAACGAAAAGCTCGGGCCGGACTTCCGTGCCTGGTTGAAGGCCTTCCGCCTGTAGGGTCGGTTACGCATCTTTACTCTTGGAAGGGCATCCAATACTTCGCAGTCGTTTGGAGTAACAGATGCCCTCACTTTTTGACGCTATTAAGGTTGGTGACCTCCTGCTTCCCAACCGTATCTTCATGGCGCCTTTGACGCGCTTGCGTGGCACAACCGACCACGTCCCTACGCCGATCATGGCTGAGTATTACGCGCAGCGCGCATCCGCCGGCTTGATTATTTCCGAGGGCATCCCAATCGACCCTCTTGGTGTGGGTTACGCGAATGTTCCTGGCCTGTGGTCGAAAGAGCAGGTTGAGGCATGGAAACCGATTACCGCTGCGGTACACCATGCTGGCGGGCGCATCTTCGCGCAGATTTGGCACGTCGGCCGAATCTCTGATCCTACATTCCTGAGCGGCAGACTGCCGGTCGCGCCCAGTCCTATTGCGGCGGCAGGTAATGTGAGCCTGCTTCGCCCGCCACGTCCCTTTGTTACTCCGCATGCGCTTACCGTCGAGGAGATCAAGCAGACAGTCGAGGCCTTTCGGCGCGGAGCAGCAAATGCCCAGGCGGCTGGATTCGATGGAGTTGAACTGCACGGGGCGAACGGCTATCTAATCGACCAGTTTCTTCAGGATGGCTCAAATCACCGCACGGACGGATATGGTGGCTCGATTGAGAATCGCGCGCGCTTCATGCTTGAAGCTGCCGATGCCGCGATCTCAGTCTGGGGATCGGATCGCGTAGGCATGCATCTCGCTCCGCGCGGTGATTCGCATGGCGTCTTCGACTCGAATCGCGAGGCGACCTTCACATACGCGGCAAAGGAACTGGGCAAGCGAAAGTTGGCATTTATCGCCGCGCGCGAACATGTCGGTCCGGATAGCCTTGGTCCAGGCCTCAGGAAGATCTTCAGCGGAGTCTTCGTAGCTAACGAAGCGATTGATTTTTATACCGGTCAGCAACTACTTAATGAAGGCAAAGCGGACGCTGTCGCTTTTGGCAAACTGTTTATTGCCAATCCGGACCTTCCGGCGCGCTTCCGCCGGAGCGCTGTACTCAATCGACCGGAACCAAATACCTTTTATGCTCCAGGACCGCACGGTTACATTGATTATCCTGCGCTCACCGATTGAATGCTCATCTTGAGCATCGGTCCGGAAAACGCAACGAAGCATTTCAAGCATCTCATGTTCGCATATTCAAACTGACGGAGACGAGATGCCCAAGACATCCAATATCAATCGCAAAAAGCTTATCGAGCTTCTTAACGAAGATCTATCCCGTGAATATCAGGCGATCATCGCGTATGTAAACTATTCCCAGGTCCTGAAAGGCGCGGCCTACATGAACATCGCGGGGGAGCTTGAGGTTCACGCAAACGAGGAGCTTCAGCACGCGCTCGCCGTCGCCAACCACATTGATTATCTCGGTGGCATGCCATCTGTGGTCCCCAAGCCAGTAAAGACCTCGGAGAAAGCCGAGGACATGTTGCGATTTGACCTTGAAAATGAGAAAGAGACGATTCGCCAATATAGGCGGCGCGTCCGGCAATGCGACGCACTGGATGAATTTGCTTTAGGTGAATCGATCCGTAAGATTCTCCTTGATGAACAGGATCACCTTATCGCTCTCGCAACAGCGCTGGGCATTGATCCACCGGATCCGGGTATTGCCGATTAATTCAGGACGCCGCATTTGTGTTCGAATGTCTGCATCGGCCATCGCCGGGCCATTTGTAGCCTGATCGTGAAGGGGAGCCGCCATGCCGAAGCCGATCGTTGGGCTCCATCATGTTACTGCGATTGCATCAGATCCACAGCGCAACCTCGACTTTTATACCGATGTAATGGGATTGCGTTTTGTAAAGCGCACCGTCAACTTCGACGATCCGGGAACATATCATTTCTACTTCGGCGATGATATCGGGTCGCCCGGGACGATCCTGACCTTCTTTCCATGGCCTGGAACTGCCCGTGGTCTATCCGGTGTCGGTGAAGTGACAAAAACTGCTTTCAGTGTCCAGCTTTCGTCGTTGGACTATTGGGAAAAGAGGCTGCGCGAAAACCATCTTCCAGTGGAGCGCACTGGAAGGCGATTTAATGAGGAGGTGCTGACATTCCCGGATCTCGATGGTATGAAAATCGAGATTGTGGGGCACGAGGACGCGATTGCGACGCCTGTTCCTCGATACGCTTCGGTTCCAGCCGAGCACGCGTTGCGTGGCTTCTTTGGGGTAACGCTCCATGAGCGAAGCCAGGAAGAAACCGCAGCTCTGCTTCGCGTAATGGGTTTCCGGAAAGTGGGTGAAGACGGAAACCGTATGCGATTTGCCGCACCGGGAACCGCATTAGGCAATCACATTGACCTGCTCATCGATCCGCAAGCGGGTTACGGGCGAATGGGTGCAGGGAGTGTGCACCACATCGCGTTCCGCGCGACCGATGACGAATCGCAACTCGAATGGCGGACAGAGATTGCGAACCACGTAGATGTGACACCCGTGCTCGATCGCACATATTTCCACTCCATATATTTCCGCGAGCCTGGAGGTGTGCTTTTCGAGGTGGCGACAGATCCACCGGGTTTCGCCTTCGACGAGCCAGTCGAATCGCTTGGTGAGGCGTTGCGCATTCCTCCCTGGCTGGAAAAACATCGCGCCGCAATAGAAAAGAGAGTGCCTCCGATCGAGTTGCATAAAGCAACGGCCACGCCATGAATGACGATCCCCATCTCCTGCAACCGATTCGTCACTTCGGAGTTCCGCTCCATGAAGCTCTGGGAGCTGTTGTGCTGTTGCACGGCAGAGGCGGTTCGGCAGAAGACATCCTCAATCTGGCCCAGCCCCTGTATCACGCGACGCTCGCTTATCTCGCTCCTCAGGCAGCGGCCAGCAGCTGGTATCCCTCATCATTCCTCGCTCCGATTGCCGAGAACGAACCCTGGCTCTCGTCGGCAATTAAAAAGGTTGCGGCAACGGTGAAGATGGCAACAGACGCCGGCGTCGCTTTGGACCGTACCTTCGTGTGCGGATTCTCCCAGGGTGCCTGCCTGTCAACCGAGTTCGTCGCGCGCAGTCCTGCCAAATATGGCGGACTAATTGCCTACACCGGTGGATTGATTGGTCCGCCATCTACAGATCTTGCGCATACCGGAGACCTGCAGCAAATGCCCGTATTTTTCGGCTCAGGAGATCCCGATCCTCACGTGCCGTGGGCAAGAGTCGAGAAGTCGGCCACAATTCTGCGAGAGATGAACGCGTCGGTCACAGCTCGTCGCTACCCGGGGTTACCCCATACGATCAATGCCGAAGAGTTGGATTTCGGGCGGCGGTTGATTCATGATGCCCTTGGAAAGTGATGCTCGTTTTCCCTTTCGAAAAAGGAAAATGAGGGGTGATATTTTCCAGCCCTTCGGACAAAGTGGTCGCCCAATTAAATTGCAAGTGTGGACAAAATAAACGCTTGACACTCCTGATAATCGCCCGCTATATTCTCCAGCGATCTCAGCAGACCTATTTGTGCGTGGTTCTGGACAAACGTTTGTCTAAGAACAGTGAAGCCGCTTGAAGGCCTGTTTGTGATTCGCGCATTTGGAAGAACGTTTTGTCGTGATTTAGACAAACGTTTGTCTAATGAAATTCAATGCGGCGTCCCCGCTAAGGGATGTCGTTGCAGTATTTCGGAGGCAATATGTTTGAGAGAAGAAAAGCCAGTTGGCTAACTGCGTTGTTAGTCATCATCGTTTCGACGACCCTTTCAAAAGTGGGAGTCGGCCAGAGCATGAATGCCGGTGATATTCGAGGCATCGTTACCGACAGCAGCGGAGCAGCACTTCCCGATGTCACCATCACCGTCTTAAACAAAAACACCGGTGTAACCAAGGATTACACGACCAATTCGGATGGCCTCTATGACACATCCTCCATTGTCGCGGGAACGTATGAGGTTACCTTTTCGAAAGCTGGCTTTGCGAAGCTCGTGCGTTCGAACATCACGATCGATGTCGGAAACACGACTGTCAATGCGCAGCTGAAGGTCGGCGCCGTCACCGAACAGGTGGTTGTTAATACCGACATCCCATTGCTGGAGACTGAGAACGCAGAACAATCCACGACTCTTGAGGCGAGGACGCTGCAGCAGCTACCGCAGGTGGGTCAGGATTGGCAGAATTTCACCATTCTGCTCCCGGGTTCTTCCGGAGCTCCTGGCGGTTCACAGGGTGCCGCCAATCCGATGCAGGTTGCTTCGATTAATGGAAATCTGCCTTACAGCACGATTCTCGCTGACGGAGCTTCGGTAACGCTGCCCTCCAGCGCAAACGCCGATGTCATGGTTCTGGAGACAGTGCAGGAGGTCAAGGTCAGCGCGTCGGCCTTCTCCGCTCAATATGGCGTTGGCGGAATTATGTTTAACCAGATCAGCAAGGGCGGAACCAACAACTTCCACGGCGCCGCCTACGAGTACGCGCAGAACAACGCTTTGAATGCAGCCTCCTACGCGTGGGGAACGGGAAAGATCCCCGTCCTTCACTACAACAATTACGGCGGTTCCATTGGCGGACCGATTATCAAGAACAAGATGTTCTTCTACTTCAACTTTGACAAGATCGTTCAAAAGGGTGGGGGATCGCCGGCGTTCAGCACTATGCCCACGGCCGCGTTTCTCAATGGCGATTTCACCGCTCCCGGCGTTCCCACGATTTACGATCCAGCCACTACCACACTGACCCAGGCATCCGGAACAAGAGTGCTCCCGAATGGCACAACGCAAACCTGCCCCTGCTACGACCGTCAATCCTTTGCAGCGGAGTATGGGAACGGAAACAGAATTCCTGCCAGCCGAATGGATCCTGTAGCGAACGCAATCAAGGCTTACTATCCGGCAGCAAATGTTACATCCACTACGTTTTCGAACGGCTATCCCACCAATAACTTTGTCTCTGCTGTTCCTAGTTTGAACCCGTTCACCAAGTTCTTCGGTCGCTTGGATTGGGACATCCGAAATAACAACAGACTGACTCTCTCTGAGATAGAAAGTGACAACCCGGGTTACAACTACGGCCAGGGTATCTGCCCGATCAACTGTCAGTCAGGGGATGTCAGCCGTCATAACGCGCAGATCACGGATGTTTGGACAATCAGTCCCAATGTCATCAACGAACTTCGGCTGGGATACACCAACCAGCTAAACTTCTTTGTTCCGGATTCTTTGGGCAAGGGCTATCCAGGAAAACTCGGTTGGCAGTTCGCCAAGGCCGATATCTTTCCTATCGTTACCGTCAACGGCTTCTACCAGCTGACTTCGAACATCAACGCCGTCTACAAGGAGCACGTCTACGATCCCTCAGACGTAGTCACTCTTATCCGCGGGAAGCACATCCTCCACTTCGGTGGGGAGGTTCTGTTCTTCCGCGATAACTCGACTGCATGGGGAAATACCAACGGCGGCACGATGACCTACACCGGTGCCTATACCCAAATGACCCAGGGTTATAGCTCCACGGGCCTCACCTTTGCAGACTTCCTGCTCGGCCAAACCCAAAGCTGGAGTGCGAACGTGACGCCCGAATATGGCGGCAGAATGACGCTACCCCAGTTTTTTGCGCAGGATGACTACAAACTTACTCCAAACCTGACCTTGAACCTTGGTCTTCGCTACCAGATCCAGTCCGGCTGGAGCGAAGTCAAGGGCAACATGAGAACCTTCGACCCCACGGTTCAGAATTCCGCCACAGGCACACTCGGAGCCATGTGGTACGGATCAACCAAGGCCAATGGCCGGTCAACGCTTCAGGCGCCGGTCCATAACACCTTCCTGCCGCGTGTCGGGTTCTCCTGGCTGATGATGCCTAACACGACACTGCGCGGCGGCTTCGGTCTTTACGCCTACAACTGGAGCCTTGATACCTACGGCAGTGGAATGGGACAGGCATTTGGTTCGCAGGGAAGCGCCAGCGATCAGACCAATGGCGTGACAGCTCTGGTTGGTCTTTCGTCAAACGGATCCAATCTTCCCTATGTTGCCGCGACGACTGACCCAACTAAATTCAATAATTCAAACGTAAGCGGGAATATGTATCACTCTCCCGTTGGAGGGACCTATCAATGGAATCTGAGTCTGCAGCGTCAGATCGGCGCGAATCTCGTCACTGAACTCGCGTACGTAGCCAGCCACGGTCACGACCTCCCGTTCCCGGTCGATGTCAATCAGATCCCTGAAAACAAACTTGCTTCCAACGACGTTCAACTGGGATACAGGCCCTTCCCCCAATACGGTTCGATTAGCCAGAGCACGAACAACGCGATCTCGAACTATCACTCAATGCAGGTTTCCGTTCAGAAGCGCATGACGAACGGGCTCAACTTCAACTTCAACTACACCTGGGCCCACTTCCTTGACGATATGGACTCCTCGGGATGGGGAAGCCGCGCAGGCGGTCAAGCCTATCAACGTTCGTACGATCCCCATGCGAACTATGGCAATTCGAACTTCAACGTGCCGAACGCCTTCAAGGGAGGAGTTGTCTATCAACTTCCCTTTGGTAAGGGACGTCAGTTCGTCAACAACAACTGGTTGCTCGATGAAGTCCTCGGTGGCTGGCAGAGTTCTGGCACACTCGTAGTCCAGAGCGGACAGCCGTTCACCGTCACGATGAAGACCAACAACTCCTACTCCCAAGCAGGAAACTGGTACCCCAATGTAATCGGGAATGCGCACCTGTCCAACCGTGGGTCACAGCACGGAACCAACCAGTGGTTCAATGAAGCGGCGTTTGCTCAGCCCACGCCTGGTACCTTCGGCAACTCGGGGCGTAATTCGCTTAACGGACCCGGACTGACGAACGTGAACTTCTCCCTTGGCAAGAGCTTTGCGATTTGGGAGCAGGTTCGCCTTCAGGTTCGGGCTGACGCCAATAACGTATTCAATCATCCCAGCTTCCAATTACCCACGGCTTCGCTTGCAGTCTGCTCTGCGGTGGGCACAGGGTGCAGCGCTGTAGGTGCTGTTCAAACCGGAACATCAACAATCAGATCGACTACCGTGGGCGGCCGCACAATGCAGCTCAGCGCACGTCTCTCATTCTGATAAACTCCCTTGGGATGGCGGAATCCCGCCATCCCAATTTCTTTTAAACTCGCGATCCGGTGGATCGGACGGTTCTCATGAAGTTGTTTTTCCTTCTGCTTCTCCTCTTTATTATTTCTCCACTGCTTCCAGCGCAAACCTCCTCTACTGCTCAGCAAATTCAGTCCCATGAGCAGCGAGCTCACCAATTGCTGAACGAGAAAAAGCCTGAGCTCGCGGTGAAAGAGTTTGCGGCTGTTGTTGCTCTCGACCCCCTTAACCTCGATGCCCAGGCAAACCTGGGTGTCCTCCTGTTCTTCCAGAACAAATATGCGGATGCCGAATCTCATCTGAGGGCCGCGATCGAGCAAAAACCCGACCTGACCAAAATCCGTGCGCTGCTTGGGATGTGCGAGCATCGCCTCGGCAGGAACGATGCCGCAAAATCAGATCTGGAGTCCGTCTTCGCTTCAATTGATGAGAATAATGTGCGTTTAGAGGTAGGTCTTGAACTGGTTGAAATCTATACGGCCTCACAGGACCTGACCAGGGCCTCAGCTATTGTTGAAAACTTGCGTCAGAAAGATCCAGCCAACCCCAAGGTTCTCTACGCGGCTTACCGCATTTATACCGACCTTGCTGGGGAGGCTATACTCAGCCTTTCCGCAGCGGCCCCCGACTCAGGGCAAATGTTTCAGGCCATGGCGCACGAACTCTCACGCCAGGGGGATAACTCAGCCGCAATCGCAGACCTTCGAAAAGCACTGGCGGCTGATCCCAGTCTGCCGGGCATCCACTACGAACTCGCCGAGGCCCTGCATGCCTCCGATGATCAGAAACTGAGAGCGGAGGCAGAACAGCAGTACAAGTTCGCAGTCACGGCAAATCCCTCCGACATAAAGGCAATGACCCGCCTGGGAGATATCGCGATAGAGAAAGGCGATATGGACGACGCGACAAACTTCTATCAACGCGCGCTCGGTCTCGCTCCCGGCGACACCGATGCTTCGATCGGGCTGGCACGCATAGACATGGAGAAGGATAACCCGAGCGCTGCCCTCCCACTGCTTGAACATGTCACCGCTGCTGATCCGACGAACGAGCTGGCGCACTACCGGCTTGCCTCGGTGTATCGAAAGCTGAACCGGCCTGAAGAGGCTAGGCGGGAGGTCGATACTTACCAAAAACTAAAAGCAATGAAGGAAAAACTACGCCAGGTTTATAAGAATCTTCGAACGGGAGACGAACCGGAAAGTAAGGCAACCGCCACGAAACCTTGATCATCTGTTCGAATCTTGAAAAGAAGATAGACATCTGAACAAACGTTTGTCTAAACTGATCGGCGCAGATCGAGTCCGCGAATTGAGCCTACGAGGTTTATTCCTCTGCGGTAGCGATGGCCTGGGCCCACGCTCGGTCGTACATGTCAGGAGCTTAACTTTGAAGATGAAACACTTCTTGGCACTTGCTGCCTTCGCTTCCATCTCGCTGCCGTCCGTCGCCCAAAAATCTGCTTCAGTCTGGCTGACCACATCCGATCGATCTGCGCTCTTTCAGCAGCAGCCTCAACCGGTTCAATTTTCGAATTCTCCCGCATCAGGGACAATCATCGATGTCTCGGATTCAAAGACCTACCAGACCATCGACGGTTTTGGCTTTGCTGTAACAGGCGGCAGCGCGCAACTCCTGATGCGTATGGACCCGGCAAAGCGCATGGCCATTCTGCGTGAACTCTATGCCGAAGATGGAAGCGGAATCGGCAGTAGCTACATAAGGCTAAGCGTCGGCGCCTCGGACATGAATGATCACGTCTACTCCTACGATGACCTTCCAAAGGGCGAAACCGACATCAACATGGCAAAGTTCAGCCTCGATCCTGACCGCGCTGATGTCATTCCTGTGCTGAAGGAGATCCTCGCGATTAATCCAAAGATCAAGATTCTCGCATCGCCGTGGTCTGCTCCACTATGGATGAAGACAAGTGGTGTCGCGCGCGGAGGCGTGCTGAAGCCGGAATATTTTCCCGCTTATGCCACCTACTTCGTGAAGTACATCCAGGGTATGCAGGCTGAGGGCATAACCATTGACACCCTCACCATTCAGAACGAGCCACTGAACGAGAAAAACACGCCAAGCATGCTCATGCTCGAATCAGAGCAGGATGACTTCATCAAAAATCATCTCGGACCGGCCTTCAAAAAGGCAGGCATCAAGACAAAGATCGTCCTGTACGATCACAACCTCGATCATCCCGCCTATCCGCTCTCGATCTTGAAGGATAAAAACGCCAACAAGTACGTCGACGGCACCGGTTTCCATCTCTATGGAGGCACAGTCGACGCCATGACCCAGGTCCACAATGCGTTCCCTAAAAAGAATATGTACTTCACCGAGCAATCGGTAACCGAGCGCCCAGGCAGCACGGAGATGAGGATCAGTCGTCCGGTTGCAAGGATTATGATCGGCGCCACTCGGAACTGGAGCAGGAATGTGCTCCTCTGGAACCTCGCCGCCGACCCACAGGCCGGGCCCCACACAAACGATGGCGGATGCACCGGTTGCAGAGGCGCCATTACGATCGATGCCAATGATGTAACCCGTAACATCGCATACTACACATTGGCCCACACATCGAAGTTCGTTCGACCAGGTTCGGTTCGCATTGATTCAAACGATCTCGAGCAGCTTCCAAACGTTGCCTTCAGGACTCCCAAAGGCGACAAAGTGTTGATCGTCTCTAATGTGAGCGACTCCCCGCAGACGTTCAGCGTGCGATCCAACGGACAAGTCTTTTCAACAACGCTCAATGGCGGATCTGTCGCCACGTACGTCTGGTGACGACGTATCGCCTATCCAAGGAAAACGAAATGAAGCATGCAGTTTGGTTAGCCGCGGTCATCGCATTTGGCGCTTCGTCGCTTCAGGCATCCTCGTTCTACACGCTTCGCCCCGACGATCCAAAGGCCGTTTATCTGTCGCACGACACCTCGTCTCTTCACGGAGACGGTGTTGCAGACGACGCTGATGCCATCCAGAAAGGTTCGGATCGGCCGATGAGTGAGATTGGCGAGCACAAAATCGATTGATAGAGTTCGACATGGAACGATTCAGAGCTAATTTCGATCAGGTCGTGCGACTCGGATCAATCACCTGCAACTGCCATCTCGTTGTCCTGCGTCTGACTGCGGAGCGAATGCTCGAAGGCAGCCAACTGCATTTCTATATTCTTTTCCGCTGTGCGGCGTTTGATAATGTCTTCACGATAACGGCGCAGGAAGTAGTCGATCGTCTCAACACGAATGCGTATCGAACCAGAAGGCTTGTTTTCGTCAAGATCTTTGAACGAGAAGTACGGCGTGCCCGACTGTTCGATGATTCCTTCGATGACTCCGTAGATAGGGGCATCGTGACCGCATTTGAAGCTCGATACTTCGAGAGCAACAAGATTAGGATGTCTCGCCGTGAACTTTGCTGCCCACACCTTGTGATTCGTGCTGGTTGAATAGCGATTCTTCCACACATCGCTGATGTCGAGTGGATGGGTGATGAGACCTGCACGGACTTCGTCTCCAAAGAGACGGTCGAGCAAATCTTCGTCGAGCGGCAGCGTACTTTGTGAAAAGACCGGATATCCCAGCTTTTGGAACTCTTCCATGATCTCGTGGTTCAGTCCGGGATCATGATGATAGACGCGACCCAGCATCACGATTCCAATCCGATCTTCACGTTCCAGTTGATCGAGCGTTTCACGCGCCTGGCGGCGAATTTCGGACTCACACTCCTTCAAAGCTTCGAACCCAAGATGAAGCGCGCGTTCGTTTTCTTCACGGCTGACCCCGAGTACAGGTCCCCAGGTTTTGAGCATCTGCTCAGCGCAAAACCTTTGATCCTGAAGATTGAGGATCGGATCGAGATAGGCGATGCCGTTTTCTGCAAAAACATCGCTCTCTTTTGTGAACGCTGCTTTCACGACCTCCGGAGTAGCTGTCACCGTTGGGCAGGCATTTGAGCCTGTGAGGTTAACGAGATGGGAATGCAGCACGTCATACATCGGAAACCAGATGGCGTTGAGTGGCTTCTTGGAGTGTTTCGTTGCCAGCAGGTTATAGACGTGGGCGATCCCAATCTTCGACGGATAGCAGGGATCAATCGCGCCTCGGCTTGCACCAGCTCGATAAAGTTCTGGAGTTGTGTAATCGGAATACACTATATTTTCCGACTTCAGGCCAAGGCTGGCGAAATAGGCATTGAAGAGCGGAGCATAAGTGTAAGTATTCAGAAGTCGAGGGATACCTATGCGGTACTCTTGCCTGCGCTCCATGAGAGAAGCACGTTCTCTGACGGCTTTGGAAACAAATAAGCCTTTGAGAGAAGGAGCAGTATCCGCAACAAGAGGTACTTCTCTGTGACGGAACACATCGCGAGCCGCGATATCCACGAAGTTAGGATTTGCAGACTTGATTTTGTCGATGTCGGCCTTGATATCCTTCATCTCACTAAGATCCTCGACTGCGCCCTTTTCGCACGTAGCGATGATGAGACGCTGCTCGCCGACACGTAGCGGAACCTTTGTCTTACGCGGTTGAAATTCCAGAGGCTTAGGCAATTCGACGATCTTGTTCGAACCCGGCGAAAGCTGAATCTGGACGAGAGGCTCGATCTTTGCCTTGAAGGGTGAAGGAGCAGACGAGCCACAGCCGCCGCCCGTGCTGCAGGACGAACCGTGCGATTCGGCAACAGGAAGGCTCGCCTGGATCTCTTCGAGGCTCGGAAGGTTGGCGATCGCTACCGTAACCTCTTCTGCCGTTGCAGCACGATCTTCGGCGACGGGCCGAGATGTTTCGTCTGTGTGTGCTTCCTCCCCACTCACATCAACATCGATAAACGTCCGCAGGCAATTATTCTTGCAGAAGTAGCAGCGTGTATCTTCGTTTCGAGTTGTGCGATAGCGAATGTTTGCGACGGCTTCAAGGCCAATAAATGTCGTCTTGCGTCCATTTCGCCATAGCCGCAAAGCCTCTTGTGCGGCTCCGATTGCGCCGGATTCTCCACAGTGCTCATGCACGATAATCTCGGGTTCTTTTCCATTAGCGCGGAAGCTGGATTTGATAAAGTCCACCTCTGCCTTAACAACGGCGAGATTGTTCTGCGTACCTCCCTGCAAAACAAACCGGCTGCCAAGAGCCGCAAGATTGGGGATACTGGCGACATAGAGAAACACGTTTTTTGGGAGCACATCGGCAAGCCCGGCAAGAATTTCTTCAGAGCGCCAACCTTGGCGCTGGAAGTTGACAATGTCAGACTGCATGAACACTGCACAACCATAGCCGAACGACGGCATGGACTTTGCTGAGAAAGCAATGTCCGCGAATTCTTCAACCTTCATGCCAAAACCTTCCGCGGTAGATTGCAGAAAGTATCCGTTACCTGCAGAGCATTGTGTGTTGAGTTTAAAGTCCTTGACGCGTCCGTCTTTCAGCACGATGAGCTTGATATCTTGTCCGCCAACATCCACGATCACGTGAGGATCGTCGTAGAACTTGAGAGCAGACTCCGTGTGCGCAACCGTTTCAACCAGCGCAACATCAGCGTTCAGTACATCTTTGAGGATGTCCTTTGCATAGCCGGTCGTGCCGACCCCGAGCACTTCGAGAGTTGCACCTTTGCTTTCAATCTGCTCGCGCAGCTTTTCAAACATCTCGATCGTGTCTTGAATCGGATTGCCATTCGAGAGTTGATAGGCCTTGCACAGAACGTCGCCTTCCATGCCGAGCACAGCGGCCTTTGTCGAAGTGGATCCCCCGTCGATTCCAACAAATCCGGAGACTACTTGCCCAGGACGAAATTCCGATGGGATAAATTTCTTTCTTCGGTAAGCCGATTTGAACGAAACCAATTCTCCATCTTCAGCGACGAGTCCTTTGCCGCCGGAAATGGCCTTCTCCTCGGCACGGCCATATTCGATGTAATACAGAAGCTTATCGGCACCGAGATAGTGACCAACCTCCGGTTCTTCGTCTTTTCCGAACTCAACCGATCCCAGGGCGGCAAAGTACTGCGCGTTTTCCGGAACCTTAATGAGTTCCTCTGGCGTTGCGCCTTCCGGAATCTCGACCTTACGCTCCTTCCACATGCGAGGAATGTTGGCCTGCCATGCCTCACGCATGCCGCGTATGAAGCCGTTCGGCCCACCGAGAAGAAGAACATGAGGTCGAAGTGTATTCCCGCGTGTCAGGACACTGAGATTTTGCAGCACGATTGCTTCAAACAGCGACGCCATCAACTCGTTCGACGGAGTGCCGGTCTTCTGCAATCCGTTGATATCGGTTTCAGCAAACACGCCGCATTTGCCGGCAACCTTGTGCAGCTTGATGCCGTGGTATCCCTGGGCGGCAAGCTCGGCGGCAGGAATCTTGAGTTTAGCGTTGATCTTGTCGATGACTGCGCCAGTGCCGCCGGCGCATTTATCGTTCATCGAAGGAACCTTCTTCTTGCGTCCTGTCTCTTCATCGTCTTTGAAGACGATGATTTTTGCATCCTGCCCCCCGAGCTCAATGACGGAGTACACCTCAGGATGAAGCTTTTCGACCGCAAGCGAAACAGCGTGCACCTCCTGAACGAACTTCGCGCCGATCATCTCTGCGATCGTGCCGCCTCCCGAGCCCGTGATGAAGATGCGTGTATTTCCCTTGGAAATCCCTGCGTCCGTCTCCATGCGACGAAGGAACTCCAGGACTTTCTCAGGTTGGCGCGTCTCGTGACGCTGATAGTCCTGCCAGAGGATTTGGTCGGTAGCAGCATCGACCACAATCGCTTTGACCGTCGTGGAGCCTACATCCAGACCTACCATGAATTGCTGCATTCTCATCTCCTCGCGGTTAAAGGTGAGTGAGGCGTGCGTCTAGGCCACTCGCTGCGCAGGTGCTGAGACATGGACTTTGCGACGATAAGCACGATCGCGATTCATCAGGTCGTTCACATGCCATGCGAATTGTGCTGCTGTTCCCGCAACTCCGCTGCGATGTGGGAACCTGTAGAGTGCATGCTTAAGTTGCGGATGCGCATCGACGTAGCTGCGCAGATCTTCAATGGATCGGCCCGTCTGTTCCAGTACACTCTCAAACTCAGCTCGCGCCTTGGCCTTTGCTTCCGCAAGAGCCATCTGCACACGGCTATGAGCATTAACTTCGCCTTCGCCCGAGGTCTCGATCGGAAGGAAAATCATGTCCTTGTACTTATTCACCACACGGGATTGAACACCGTCCGATTGCGTTGATGGCATGCAGCCGAATGGCTTCAACGCCAACACCATGTGACACAGATGATTAACCGTGTAGTAGACATTCTTGCCGACCTCCATGTAACCTTCGCCGCCGCGCGCCAGCTGATGGTAGAAGGGGTGCGCAAGGCGGGATAGCTCCTTCTGTGGGACGAGGTGATGAGCCGTATCTCCCATGTGTTTAATCGTGCGGTGATAGAAATAGGTCCACATGGCACTGCCGGCACTCAGTCCGCCAGTCTTCTTGAAGACTTTGAATTCATTTGCCAGGCGCTTGTTAATCTCATACCACTGAGGGTCGTGGTAGGGAGCCTCGGCGTCCGCTCTCGCTTTCGCCCCCGCTTTCGCGACATACATCATGTATGCGATCCAGGTCGCGATGGGTTCAACCAGCACCTGCGCTCCTTCTCGCTCAAGAAACGCAAACATGTTGAAGTTTCCATCGCCCTCGGTTGTCTGGGCCCAGAACTCGCCTGTGATCTTGATGACCGGCTTTACTCTGAAACGGTCCACTTCAATCGCATCGATGCTGTCGCGGCATGCATGTAGAGCATCCACGTATTCCTTGCCATATAGGTTGTTTGCAATCTTTCCCAGTGTGCAGCTGATCGATTCGATCTTCTTATGTTTCTCCAGGAATGGCTTGGCCCACGCCGGAGCGGCATCCACCACATGCCATCGCTTGCGCTCGCGCAATGTATCGGTCAGAGTCTTTACGGAGTTCTGGATAACCCGGTCGGTCTCTCCCTTGTTCACTTCAAACGGACGAATCTGGTACACAAGCTCGTTAATGACATCTCCGAGGTTAAGCGCATTGAGCATCCCCATCCCGAAGTCGACGGAAAACTTCAGCCCGGGTTCGCCGCTTGCCGCTTTAATTCCATCTGTCTGTTGGAATAGAAGGACGCGGAAACCATCGAATCCTGCGTTCTGCAGAGCGAACCGATACTCTGCTTCGTACATTCCGAAGCGGCACGGACCACAGGAACCAGCCGTGAAGAAGACATAATTGTCGATGATCTTCTGGCGTGTCAGGCCTTGTTGTTCCAGACTCTGTAAATAGCGAACCAGGTTTCCTACAGTGAAGTACGTAGGATTGCACTGGCCATTATTTCCAAATTCTTTTCCGGCCTGAAAATCGGCAACCACAGGGGTGGGAATGTTTTCGCACTTGTAGCCGCTGCCATGAAAGACGGCTTTGATCATCTCTTCGTGTTTCCACGTAAGGCCCCCAAAGAGAATCGTCACGTAGTCGCGTTCAGTTGCTGTGAATGTTCGCTCAACTGGCTTTTTGAACTCACGCATGCGCGCCAACCCGGCTTCCGCGCGAAGCCGCGCCCGTTCTGCCTCGATGCGCGCCTGGATTTCCATCTCAAAATCTTTCTGAATGATCTCTTCGATTGCCGGCATCTGCCTCTCCTTGTGCTCAATCCGTTAGTTTCTTTCTGTCGCGGGAATAGCTTGCGCTACATCTGGCCAGTCATCCCCTGAAAGCCATGCGCGAGCTGCTTGAAGAAGTACTTAATGACGCGCTGGTCGTTGTAGCACCAGCCCAGAATGTGGTTGAGGGTGGAAAAACAGTGGGTCTGGCAGGTTTCCTTCTGATGGTCGAGTTGTTTGGTTTCGAACTGATGAGCGCCGACGACACCCCAGTCATAACTGGCCGTATACATCGGAAAGCACGGTGCCAGGGTCCCGTCCACCCGAATAATCATCGAGTTTTGCCCCGCCCGGCAGTTCCATGCAAAGTGATTGCCTTTCATGAAATCAACCATCTGCCACAGACGGGTATTTGAATTCACCATCTTGTATCCCGAATCCTGCTTCTCCGTCAGCCACTGGATCGTTTCTTCCACCGCTGGCCAATCGTCACGTGTGATGTAGGTGACGTTGTTCTCTGCATGCTTGAAGTGTTCGTCCTGGGCGAGCAGCGGAGACTCGTTGATGTGATAGTCAGTGGCGATGCCGTTATCGTGCGCTATCTCGGTAAGCTGTCGTACGTCGTCCAGATTGTTGCGGCAGATGTTGATATTGAGGAATACCGAATAACCGTAGCCATATTGTTTGCGGACCAGATAATCGAACTGTTTGCGAATGGGTGCCAGCGCTTTGGGCAGACCAGGCTTCAGATCAACAGCATCCACCGCGATGTTGAAGGTGGAGATGCCCGCGTCAGCTAGCTTGTCGATCACGTCTGTGCGCAGCAGGCGAGCGTTGGTAGGGAGATAGATCCAGAAATCCTTTTTCGCGGCGTAGTACGTAATCCTGTGAATGAAATCCGGTCGCAGCAGCGGCTCACCCCCCATATATGCAAGCACACGGCAACCCGTCCCATGCAGCCAGTCGACGGACCGCTTGGCGGTATCTTCACTCATTCCTTTGACCTTGTTGTCGAAAGCCCAGCAATAATGGCAATCCAGATTGCACTTGAACTCGGTGAACAGATACGCAATCAATGGGTGGAAATCACCTGCAGTCACACGCGAACGAATGTAAGGAAACAACCAACCCCGCATCGTGCGGTAGATCTGCCCGGCTGTCCATCTGCGTTTTGAGGGTGAAGTCCAATCTGAATCCTCTTCAATGGGGCCCAGCAGCTCCGGGTGTTGCGGGAAGACTGGATCAGGCAACGTCTGAGGCCTGCCTGACGGTTGCAGACCCGGCATGGGAGGTCCTGATTTGGTGAGCAGACTATGCAGCGGGACATCGAGTCGAAAGCTTTGAGTGTGTTCGGTATGCTCCTCTAGTTGCATCCGGACCTCCGTAGGAAAACATCGCCCTTTATCACGTGGTCGTACCGAAACGTTCAAAGAAAAGTTGTCGAAAAGTTGTCCTGGATCAGCGCCAGTTCAACGGAATTGCCGTGTCCATAACAGTTGCTCGCAATCAACCTGCCATAGCTCCTGTACTTGTCACCGCGCAGCAAGTGATTGAAAGAAAGCCAAATAATTACAAAAGACCGACTTTCTTCCGCCGCATCGCAATAAAAGAAGGTGCCAGTTGATTGACTACCTGCCAACGTATTGGCATAAATAGAAGACCGGCCCACATCGCAGGGAAAACCGCGAGAGCTCTCAAAGATCAGGTCACAATCTGTGGTACTTTCCCTCTCCAGGCTCATCTTATGAAGCATTCGGATATGGAGGTTAGTCCATCAGAACATGCCAAAACGTGGACAAAACTCTCTTTTTTCGGATGGCAACTCCCTCGAGGCGTTACAAAACGAGGCGATACAAAACGAGCAACTTCTTCGCCTTACCGACAGCTTAAGCGGGCATAACTGCCTTGAAGAATTACTGCGGGCACTTCCCGAGGTTTTGCGCAATGTATCTATTTGCGAGATAGTTGCTCTCTTCTATCTCCGGGAAGAAAGAGTCTCCTTATACGCGGCTGACGAAGATAGTGCTGCACTGACGCCCGTAATTCCGGAGTGGGAAAGCGCGATCCTCCCTCTAGTTCGTGAGCAAAAGCGCCCCTTGGTTCTTTCCGAATTGGATCGGGAGCGGCGTTACCCTGAAACGGCCGAGCGCTTTCATAAGCGTGGGATCCAATCTCTTTGCGTGCTGCCTCTGAGCACTGCATTTCATCACCTTGGCGCGATCTGCATTGGAAAAGCCGAGGCAAATACATTCTCTAAAGATGAAATCCTGGTACTCACCTTGGTTGCCGACTACGTTGCTTTGGCAATCGATGATCAGCTTAACTTTGCTCACTCTCAAGCCGTACGGTCGCAACTCGAAAGCGAACGAACAAAGCTGAAGCTGATCCTGGACCTCAACAATAGCGTTGTATCCAACTTGGAATTGCGAGATGTTCTAAAGTCCATCTCGCCGAGTATCAGGAAAGTGATGCGTTTGGATGGCGTCGCGTTATTTCTGCCCGACGCAGAAGGGCAGCATCTACAGACTCACGCATTGGATTTCCCGGCAGGGAAAGGACTCGTTCGTCAGGATATGTCGAGCCCGCTCAATGGCTCATTGCCAGGTCAGGTTTTTCGTTCCGGAAAACCATGGGTAGGAAACATCGGCGAGTTGCAAAGATCCGGTTTCGATCACCGCATCGCTACAGCGCAGGGAGTCGAAACCCTCTGTATGCTCCCGTTAGCCCGCTGCGATCGTGTCCTTGGCGTTCTCTGTCTCATCCGGCTGGAAAAGAACGCCTTTACTCCACAGGATATCGAGTTCCTCTCCCAGATCGCTGGACAGGTTGCCATCGCCATCGACAATGCGTTTGCCTACCGGCAGATTACGGAGCTGAAAGATAAGCTCACGCAGGAAAAGCTCTACCTGGAAGATGAGCTGCGCACGGAAATGAACTTCGAAGAAATTATCGGAAATAGTCCGGTACTTCGTCGTGTCCTTCGCCAGGTGGAAGCTGTTGCCCCAACCAATTCAACCGTCCTTATTCAGGGAGAAACAGGTAGCGGCAAAGAACTCATTGCTCGGGCAGTTCACAATCTCAGTCAGCGGCGTAACCATCCATTCATTAAGCTGAATTGCGCGGCGATTCCCACCGGACTCCTCGAAAGCGAATTATTCGGTCACGAAAAAGGAGCGTTCACCGGAGCGATCGCGCAACGGATTGGTCGCTTCGAGCTGGCCTCGCAAGGAACCATATTTTTAGATGAAATCAGCGAAATTCCTCTCGATTTACAGCCGAAGCTTCTAAGAGTCCTGCAGGAAAGGGAGTTCGAGCGATTAGGAAGCTCGCATACTCTCCATACAGATGCGAGGCTCATTGCGGCAACGAATCGTAATCTGCACGCCATGGTGGAGGAACATCGATTCCGTTCAGATCTCTTCTATCGCCTGAATGTCTTTCCGATCTTCGTTCCCCCTCTCCGAGAACGCAAAGAAGACATTCCATTCCTCGTCAGTCATTTTGCCCAGCACTTCGCGCGGAACATCTCCAGGGAAATCGATTCAATCTCCTCTGAGACCATGAATGCTCTTGTCCGCTATCTATGGCCGGGCAATATCCGCGAGCTTCAAAATGTCATTGAGCGCGCAGTCATCCTCACAAAAGGGCGCGAACTCAAAGTATCGTTAGCCGATCTGAAGGTGAAAAACCTCGATTCAGAAAATCTGACGAATGGGATTGCAACCCTCCAGGAGATAGAAAAAAAACATATTCTGTCTGTCCTCGAGCAAACCAACTGGGTCTTCGCGGGCCCGAACGGAGCAGCCGCTCGGCTGGGAATTAAACGGCCAACCCTTCAGTTCCGCATGCAAAAACTTGGGATTTCACGGCCTCCAAAAGCCTAGCTCGGAATTTTGAATGAGTGCCAATCATTTGGCACTCTCTGCCAATCCATAAGCACCTCCCCAACAAACTGATTCGAAAATTGTTTGGCTATCCAATTTAGTAGCTTCCGTGAGGAAGGCTGAATGTCAGGCATGCCAATTGCAATGTATGTCAGAAACAGCAAGACCGACTCTTGAAAACTGGTCTTTTTCTGATCAAGGAGCGCCCTGCAGGTGGATACAGGAAGAGCGACATGCTTCGAATCACAATGGTCGAAAATGCGTCCGAGCAAAGGTGGATTCTTCAAGGCCGTCTAACCAGCAATGCCATCGACGAGCTCATGGCAAGTTGGTGCGCCCATCGAGATCGTCCACCAACCCAAAGCTGTATCGTCGACCTGAATGAAGTTACCTCGATCGATAAAGACGGCGAACAGATTATTCAAATGATGATCAGAGATGGCGCTAAGTTCGTCGCCACCGGCCTGTACACAAAGCATCTCCTGGAGTCGCTTCTCGGAGCCGGTTCAAAAAAAGTCGACCCCTGTTGACTCGAGCAACGTGCTCTGACACCACGTCTATCGATAGGTAACACGGTAAGGCGAATCTCACAGTCATTTCTATCTATGTGATTAGCAATGACTTGAAGTAGAATCGCACATGCCTCAAACCAGTCTCGATCGAAAATCACGCATGCGGAGCCGAGTCTATTCGCTCGTGCAGGTCATGCAAACGGGCAGGCCCTTCGTTTCGGTGATTGCGGGTGCTCAGTCGGTAGTAGCCATCTCCTCCCATAAACGGCTATCGATCCAGGCGATTCTCGCTGGAGTAGTCATGAGCTTGGTAACGATGTTCGGCTTTGTTATCAATGACATTTTCGATTACGAGAAGGACGTGGCAGCAGGGGTTCAGAGGCCAATCGCAATGGGGGAGATATCAAAACGGGAAGCTCTGTGGTACTCCGTCTTCCTGGTGCTCGTGGCTTGGTCATTAGCTGTAGTTCTAGGACCCGGAAGATGGGTCGTGGCTTTTGCAATTCTTGCGCTTCTGCTCTACACGCCTTTCGCACGCCGTGTGCCACTGTTGAAAGGAGTCTATGTCGCGGTGCTGTGCGCTTTGCCCCTGTTTTACTCATCGACCGTCAGCAGAACGCCTCCTTCATGGCAGATGTACGCCGTACTTGTCGTGTGGATCTTTGGACGGGAGACCCTGATGGACGCGCATGAGATGGAAGGCGACCGGCAGGCAGGAATGACAACGATTGCGGTCGCGCTTGGACAACCGCGCGCGCGGCATCTCGGCGTGACCCTGATGCTTGCAACGCCCTTCTGGATGATTGGAGCAGCGCAAACCGCCATCGGACGAAGTTTTGCCATGCTCACGATGCTGTCATTCCTGTGCATTCTTCTGTGGCCGCGGATACAGGAGGACAGGCGCATCGTGCTCTCGCGCTTCTCCGTTCTCGCAGCGGCTCTCGCGGTAGCGAGTGGATAGCCGTAATTTGATCTGGGATCTGAACCCGTCTCAGTTCTGTCCGGGAGGAAGTGGTGTCGGTTTTTGAATTGTCGAAGTGGTACGCCGACTGCGTTGACGAGCAGGGAGAAGCTGCGATCCTGTATCACGCAGTGCTTCGCGCCGGAATACTTCCCATTCATTATCAGAGCCTCCTGCTGAAAAAGCCCGGTTCACCCGCTCACGCCCAATATTCGCTGGGCCGCAACCCCGCACCGGCAGTGGGGGATGGCTGCATCGAATGGCATTCACGGAAGTGGAAGACACATGGGTGCTGGAATGACCTGGGCCCGGCCCACCATCAGGTACTCTTTGCATCGGAGGAAGGTGTTCTCGAGTGGAGCTGTGTCGCGCCCCGGGCCACGGCTTCAGTGCAGCTCGGGCCCAATCGCTCCCTGCGCGGCTGGGGTTACGTCGAACATCTCAGGCTGACAGTATCACCTTGGAGACTGCCCATTCGTCGTTTGCGATGGGGACGATTTGTCAACGCGGCGAATTCACTTGTTTGGATCGATTGGAGCGGCCCCTACAACAAACGAGTAACGTATCTCAACGGCTCGTCTGTGTCTGCTGAGGGGATCACTGACCACGAAATCGTACTTGCGAACGAAACCGGAGTGCTCCATCTCGAGAGTTCCGAGGTGATTCGCGATGGCCAGCTCGGACTGACTGCGCTGGCCGTAATTCCAAAGCTCGACCGTCTCTTTCCTGACTCAGTTCTGAAGATGCGCGAGCGTAAATGGATAAGTCGAGCGATCTTCAGGCGGCCGGGTTGCCCCGACTCAATAGGGATGGCAATTCACGAGGTGGTGGAGTGGCCCTGAGTGTTGCGGGAAAAGTGGTCTACAGCACGATCTTCCTTGTGCTCACGCCGATTGTCCTGGTTGCATGGGCAGCTTCAACCGAGCGGCTTATCGGATTGCCTGGCCTGCGAATGTATTCGCTTGGGGTAGTCGTTGCCGTGTGTGGATTGTTCCTTATGTTGCTCGGCATGAAAGATCTCTGGACTCATGGCGGAGGCTTGCCAATGAACGCTGATCCGCCGCCGCGTTATGTCACCAGGGGAATCTTCCGAATATTTCCTCACCCCATTTACGCGGGGTTTTCGTTGCTGTCCATCGGGGTGTCCCTGGCTTCGGGTTCTGCAAGCGGTCTCTGGCTGGTTTCGCCCCTCGTAATGCTCAGTTGCGCCGCGCTGGTGCTGGGTTATGAATATCACGACCTGCGAAATCGCTTTGGGCCAGCGGAAAATAGGATCTTGCCGTCGCCCGTCGATTCGCCAGCTTCACTCCTTGATCTCATACACTGCTGGTTGTTCATGGTCATCCCGTTGAGCCTCCTGTCCGTTATGTCGGAAGTGTGGCCGGTGTCATACGTTTGTATCTTCGCCGTTGTCATGTTGATCGCGGCGCCTGTGTTCGTTCGGTCCAGCCGCCAGCTTCGTGAATTTTGTATAAGTGGAATGGCGGCAATGCCGATTGCCTTCATACTGTTTCTCCTGTTGCCATTGATTCTTCCAGCGAAGATCCTTCCGGCGAAGTTTTTTGAAGCTGCTGCGGGACGCGGAGGACTTTGGGTCTTCTGTCCATCGCCGGTTGTTATCTGTGCCTTCGTCGCTGCGCAACTCTTTGGGAGGCGGTGGCCGCGCGCGCGCTGGTTCTTCATCGCCCTGGCGATTCTCGCTTCAGTCGGCAGTGTCGTCTTGAGGCGCAGCGGAATACTTGAGGCGCTCGCCGCTATCCTCACCGTGGCGATAGCCTCTCGCGTCGAGACAATCTGGAATCTCTTGAAGGCTTCAACAGAACATCTCGCAAACTCGTGGAGGGAGTGGCGATTCGGGAAGGCGCGTCTGATTAACCATGGGTTCTATGCTGGCATGGCGGGCGTGCTGGCGCTCGTGATCTGCGATACCTTCGCCGGCCCGGGGCACTTGACTGCAACCTTGGTCGCGGCCCTGGCATCTGTTGTCGGTGCAGCGCTGTGGGCACAGTTTGTCGAAGGATCGGCACAGCTTTTACGGCCATATGGCTTTTACGGCGGACTCCTGGGCGGCACGCTGGGAGCGCTGATTGCGCCGCTCTTTCACACCAGTCCCTGGTTGGTCCTCGCAGTGTTCTCCGTCAGCGGGCCGTGGGTTCAGGCCCTGGGAAGATTGCGTTGTCTCGTCCAGGGATGTTGCCACGGCAGTCTCGCGCCCGAGGGCGTGGGAATCCGCTACGTTCATCCGCGCTCTCGAGTATGCCGGCATACTGCCTGGTCGGGCCTTCCGTTGCACCCCACGCCTCTGTACTCCATCCTGTGGAACTCTCTGATCGGATTGTTCCTGATGAGGATATGGATCGCACACGTAGCGCTCTCACTCATCATCGGACTTTATTTCATTCTTTCCGGCATCGGTCGCTTCGCGGAAGAAGGGTGGCGTGGCGAACCGCAGACTCAGGTCGTTGCCGGCCTGAAACTCTATCAATGGGCGGCTGTTGTCAGCATCCTGATGGGCGGGCTATTCAGTGTAATCGTCGACCCCAACGCTGCCCCTTCTCCGGAGTTTCGTTGGAGCATTCTCGCTCCCGCTTCGCTCTTCGGCTTATTTGTCTGGTTCGCGATGGGGCTGGATTTTCCTGAATCGAACCGGAGATTTTCACGTCTCACCTAATCACTGCAGAGTGATTCAGGGAATCGCAAAAAGCTTCCGAAGCGAAGGCTCCCGAAGAGCAGCGATACCGCCTGCGCGCTGGGTTGAGAGAGCTGCCACGTGATTGCCCTGCACTGCGCATTCTACGGGAGAACAACCCCGCAGATAGGCTTCAAGAAAACCGGCGTTGAAGCTATCCCCGGCGCCGATCGTATCGACTGGAACGACAACTTCTGCAGGCACCAGCCATCGATCGCCTTGACAGTGTACGAGTGCGCCGCGGCTGCCGCATTTGATCGCCACTAACGGAACCTGCTGTGCCAGGATCTCTGCCGCTGCTTCCACGTCGTTCGTCTGTGTCATCCGGCAGGCCTCGGCTTCGTTTGGCAGCACGATATCGACCAGTCCGAACAGTTCCTTGAGCCCGGACTTCCATTCATCTTCAGGATCGTCGTTTGTATCGAGAGAGAGGGTAAGGCCCGCATCCTTAAGTTGACGAAAGAGCCACGGTAAATCTGCCTGCAGTCCCTTTTGAAGAAAGAGCGACGAAAGATGGAAATGCCTCGCGGACTTGAGGTATGAGAGATCCAGATCCTGCACTTGCATCTCGCTCATGGTGCCGGGAAAGGTAAGAATATGCCGATCCGCAGGGTGTGTCAGCAGGATGGTCACGCCCGTACTTGTTCCCGTGCGGCTCTCAAGGGTCCGAGACAAATCGACACCCGCTTCTTTCAGATAGTTGAGTGCGATTCCGCCCAGTGGATCTCGTCCCACCATACTCACAAATCCGACCCTCACATTGAGAGCGGAAAGATTATGCGCGAGGATCGCAGACGAGCTGCCTAAGGTCATCGTGAACCCATTGGCGAGCAGTTCACGCTCACACGGCATCTCCTCAGGCAGTCCCGACAGGATGAGATCGAGATTGATCTCACCCGCGATCGCGATGTCGAGTGTCTTCATCGGCGTCAGAACGTGACGACTCTGGTCAGATTGAGCGGTTCATCGGGATTGAGACCCTTTGCAAGTCCGACATAGCTTCCGAAAAGCTGCCCCCACACAACATACGCAATTAAAAGCGACAACCCGGAAAGAGACGAAGACAGCTCGATCAGCAGATCGGCAGCGTTGCGAGCCTCGTCCGTCGCACGGTTGACGATAGCGATCGTGGAAGCGCCCAGGTCTTTCATCTCACGCAGCACCTTGACCTCCTGTGCTGCGCTGGAATCGCCAATGAGTCCGATCACAAGGGCGCGATCGTCAATGATCGACTTCGGACCGTGCCTGAATTCGAGGGTGTGGAAGAATTGCGCGTAGCTTGACGACGATTCCATGACCTTGAGCGCCACTTCCGAGGCGATGGGGTACAAAGGCCCCTGGCCCAGAACCGCCACATCGCTGAAAGGCCGCTGAGCAAACCGTTCCAATAGTGGGCCATATTTTGCAATGAGCGACTCTGCAAGGTCAGGAAGTTGATCGAGCTCCGCAAGAAAGCCTTCATTGCCGGCAAGTCTCGCGGACAAAAACTGCATCGCCAGCAGCATGGAGGTGAAGCTGGCAGTCATGACGGTGCTCTCTTCTTTCGCTGGCAACTGCAGAACGCGGTTTGTGCTGGTGGCCAACTCATTTCCATCGCAGGTAAGAGCCAGGAATTCGATTCCTTTTTCCTTAAGAATCCCGGCCACAGCTAAGATCTCCGAGGTGTGTCCGGACCTGGAGATCAGCACAGGAAATACTGCATTCGGCGAGAACAGTGATAGCTCCGGATAGAGCAGAACCTCGGAGGCGGGCAGCGCTCGCGATAATGCGCCGGTCAAAAGCGTAAAACTGGCGGCCGCGGCCTGAGCCAGGTAATAACTGGTTCCGCAGCCGACGAAAACCCACTGAATTTCCGTAGGTTTCTTGTCACCAGCGAGTGGCGCAAAATCGAGCTTTCGCAGTAAGCTTAGGCATTCTTTCCACGTAACTGGTTGCCGCTGAATCTCCTGCACTGTTTTTACCGTGGCAATCAAGGTTCATCTCCGTTCGGAAAGAGCAAATTTCGATAGACTACCTATCGATTGGAATCAATTTTAGCAATAAAAAGTAATAAAAAGATAGAAAAGATAATCAATGCATATGTCCGTCAAATCATCCAGCCAGAGTATCTCACCGGAATCGCAGGATAAGCGTCGCGCGTATGGTCGCTTTCTACTTTTTGTCGCAGGCCTCGGGGGCCTCCTTTACGGTATCGACGTCGGGATTATCGGAGGAGCCCTTCCTTATCTGGAAGCCACATCCAATCTGAACGCCGGGCAGATTTCAATGATCGTCGCAGCGGTGCTGCTTGGCAGTGTATTTTCTACACTCTTTGCCGGAATGTTAGCGGACTGGATGGGACGCCGCCAGCTCATGATCTGGAGCGGCATTGCGTTCGTCATCAGCATTCCTGTCATCGCCCTGTCCTCTGGCTATGGATTCCTGTTCCTCGGGAGACTGTTGCAGGGAATCAGCGGAGGATTGGTCGGCATCGTCGTTCCTCTCTACCTGGCCGAGTGCCTCTCTCCCTCGGATCGCGGTAAAGGGACCGGCGCCTTCCAATGGCTGTTGACATTCGGAATTGTGGCCGCCGCGCTCATAGGAATCTATTACAGCTATCGCGTCGAAGCGATCGTCAGGACATCGAGTCCCGCCGAGGTTTTCGCCTTCAAAAATCAGGCGTGGCGTCGCATCTTCTGGGTGTCGCTGCCTCCGGGGCTGCTCTTCGTTCTGGGGAGTGTCTTTGTTACGGAATCGCCGCGCTGGCTCTTCCGGCGAGGGCGATATGAGGCTGCCAAGGCTGCCTTGTTGCGTTCCCGCTCTGAAGAACAGGCCACAATCGAAATGAGCGAGATGGAAGCGATTGCTGCTTCAAACCGCCAGGCTTCCGAAGATCGCAAAACGAGCGATTCACTGCTGCGACGCAAGTACGTTGTACCCTTCCTGCTGGCCTGCGTGATTCTTTTCTGCAATACGGCCACCGGAATCAACTCCATTATTGGATACAACACCGGCATTTTGCTCCAGAGTGGTCTCTCTGATCTCGCCGCCCATTGGGGTTATGTCATCTTCACTGCGGTCAACTTCGTAGTGACGATGATCGGCATGACCCTCGTCGATCGTGTAGGTCGAAAGCCGCTGTTCATCGTGGGAACAAGTGGCATCATTCTCTCGCTCATCGGCGTCGGTCTTTTATTTCATAAGTCTGAGAGCCGCAGTGTCGACCGGGCCGGTGCGATGCAGTCGATGGTCGAGCCCGACAGTCAGCGATTGTCCATGGACTTTACGCCGGCAGTCGCAGGCAGGCTTTTAGCCAGTGGAGAAGCTGGTCCCCTCATCGATAGTGGTCATTCTTCGCTGACCGTCGTGTATACCTGCGGCGACTTTACCTCCGCCACCAACACCGTACGTTCGGATGACGCGACCAATTCCGTGGCAATCTCTCGCAGCGATTGCATTCCGCAGAATAAGTTCGATGCGTTTATCAAGAACCCGTTCGCCAGTCTCGACGCCGCTCGTTCCGCTCCCCTCACCATCAAATCCGCGATGATCAGCGCTGTCCCGGAGACGCAACATGGCTGGCTGGTTGCCTTATGCCTCTATCTGTTTATGGCGTCCTTCGCCATTGGTCCGGGCGTCTGTGTGTGGCTCGCTCTTACGGAACTGATGCCCGCCCGCATTCGCTCGAACGGCATGAGTATTGCGCTCGTCATCAACCAGCTCGTTTCAACGACACTGGCAGGAATCTTTCTGCCATTCGTGAGCAAATACGGATACTCGACCATCTTCTTTGTCTTCGCCAGCTTTACCGTCGTCTACCTGCTGACGACTTCCTTGTTTCTTCCGGAAACGAAAGGCAAGACACTGGAGGAGATTGAAGAATACTTCGAAACCGGACGTAAGAAGGTACAGGCCAATTGAAGAGGCGCAGGCAGCATCCGGCATCTGCATCGGATCATGACGGCAGCCGGATGCTGATCGGCGAACGGCGGCAGCATATTCTGTCGCTGCTTCATCGCAACGGGCGTGTTCTGGTCTCTGAGCTCTCCCAATCGCTTGGTATCTCGCCAATCACGATTCGAAAGGACCTAGACCAGCTCGAACTCCAGGGCGTGGTGCAGCGAACGCACGGAGGCGCGCTCGCTCCCCAGGCCGGCACTTTGATCGATCCTTCTCTGAAGGAAAAAGAACATCAGCAGGCCAGGGAAAAGCAGCGAATTGCCACAGCTGCTGCAAGGCTCGTATCGAACGGCCAATGCATTCTCCTCGATTCCGGAACCACGACCACCATGGTGGCGCGAGCGCTCCGCGAACTCTCCAATCTGACCATCGTTACAAACGCAGTCAACATTGCGTCGGAGTTAAGCGACACCGATTTTGAGATCATTCTCACCGGCGGCACATTACGCAGAAATTCATTTTCGCTCGTCGGCCCAATGGCAGAAGATACGCTCGCACAGATACAGGCCGATATTCTTTTTCTTGCGGTCGATGGGTTCGATCCAAAGATTGGAATCATGACTCCCAATGTCCTCGAGTCACGGGTCAATCGCGCGATGGTCAAGGCGTCGCGTAAAGTTGTGGCTGTTTGCGACAGTACAAAGTTCAACCGGTCCAGCATGGCTCTGATCGTTCCACCGTCAGCGGTCCATACTGTGATTACCGATGACCAGATCTCGGACGCACATGCCCAGACGCTTCGAAATGCGGGAATAGAACTGATTATCGTCTGATGGATGGATTACTTGGCCCGAAGAAGTTTCAGTGCGTTATCCCGATACACCTTACGGAGGACATCATCGGGTAAGAAGAGGCCGTAGATGTTCCATCGTCCCTGGCGAGACGCGTGTGAGGGGTATTCGAAGTATTCGTCAGCAGTCTCCAGAAAGCGGTAATAAAGACGATACATCCCCACCTCAGGAAGCAGATCGGTTCCGAAGAGAATGCGGTCCGGAAAATCCACGAAGAGCTTGCGAGCTGTATAGGGTTGCCGCCCGAGTTCGGGCGTTCTCGCCGAAATGTCGATCAGGACATTCGGATATTGCTCTAACATCCGTCGAACAAAGCCAAGGTCTTCTCCGCTTTCGCCAACATGTGCGCCGACGAAGGTGGTTTTAGGATGCCGCGCAAAGATATTGTTGCGCTGTTCAAGCAGTTGCCACTTTTTCACGGGAACTTCACTGAATGCCCAGTCGGGGTGGGCAGCGAGTTCCTCGTAGCGTTCGTTATAAGCGTCAATCGGCCGGAAGAACGCCGCTGGATCGGCGGTGTGGAACATAACCGCAAGTTCAAGTTCCGCCGCTTTATCAAAGATCGGGGCAAATCGTTCATCGTCAATTTGAACAAGATTGCCGGCGGAGTCCTTCAGAGTCAGCCCGAAATCTTTCCAGAACTTGATGCCGCACGCGCCGTGTTCCGTAAGCTGTTCAAGGCGGTCCATCGTCACCTGAATAAAGTCTCGTCGCTCGACGCCAGTCCAATCCATCCAGCCAATCGTGTGAAAGCGATTCTTGTCAGTCTCATGAAAACGATCCATGATCCGGAGCGCAGTATCTCCGGTTTGCATGGTGATGTTCACGATTTTTTCCACGCCGCACCGGTCCATCGTTTCCAGCACAGATTGCGGTTCAAGCGAATCCAGATGATTGTGGTAGTCAATAGCGGGGAAACGGGGAATCGCTATTTCGTGCTCTGACGAATGAAGTTCAGAGATGGGTTGGAAATCACTTAAACGAAGATCCACGCTGGCCTTTGCCGTGACCATCGCTACAAATTTGTCCTGCTGCTCCGGCATCGCGATAGATTCGTTACTTTCTTGTATTTCGTTTAGTTCGATTATTATGTCGCAATTACACGAACGAAATCATCTTGTCTTCATCATCTTGTCTTCGATCGATCATAAAGCTGTCTGAAAGCCGATCACCGCAATTCCGGGCCGCAATCACGACTCTCTTCGAGCCGCAGCAGATACCGAATTATCCGCTCACCCTTACGATTTCTTTGAGCGATCAGGATGCTCTGTTCTTCAGCAATAAAGTGATGGAAGCGGGCAGAGGAGTCGAGTTCAATTTCACTGTTTTGCTCTTCACGTACCTGAAAGGCTTCAATGAGTAATCTGGATTCCGGAAGAACCACCGCGCCAGCAGGCCTGGCCTGGATAAAAATATGGTAGGCACGAGGAGACTCGAACTCCTGACCTCTACCGTGTCAAGGTAGCGCTCTAACCAACTGAGCTACGCGCCTATAGGTTCCTTCCTCGTCATCACCGTCTCAACGATAAAGTTGCCACGATGTACTACCGGAGGATGAGGGAAGCGGCCATCGCGAGGATGTCTACGCTTCCATAAGTCTAACCGCAAGCCTGCGTTCAGGGCAAATGAGGGACATTCTGATCTCGGTGTAATATGGTCAAACTGCCCGCGTGAGTTTTTTGGATCAATTTCGAGCTGCACCTAACCTCCTCACGCTCATGCGCCTCTTCATCATCCCCTTTCTTGTCATTGCCGTCCTTGACGGCCGTTTTGGACTCGCCTTCTCCTTATTCCTTCTCGCCGGAGTAACCGATGCACTCGATGGTCTGCTGGCCCGCTGGCTCCAGCAGAAGACCACCCTTGGCCAATACCTCGACCCCATCGCCGACAAGCTTCTCCTCAGCACTCTTTTCGTCGTTCTCACACACGCGAATCTCATCCCCCGTTACGTGACCGTCCTCGTCTTCAGCCGCGATCTCGGAATCCTTCTCATCTCTACCCTCCTCTACGCCACCGGAGCACTTCGCAACTTCCGCCCCAGCATCTTGGGCAAGCTAAACACTCTTGTTCAGATTGTTGGCGTAATGGTCGTCATGTCGGCAAGACTCTTTGCCTCGCCGGCATTGGCCATGCTTCGGGACAACCTTCTCCGCGTCATTGCGATTCTCGCTCCCGTCTCAGCGGCGCAATACGCCTGGATCGTGATCCGGCGCATCAGCGCTCAACAACCTACGGCGGTATAAAAGGCGCACGGCGGCATAAAGGCGCAGAGAGCGCTTTTCCCTCGAACAGAAATTGATCTGGAGAGGATTATTCGTCCCGAGGCTCACCGACCTCTTCCTGCTCTTCAATCGCAATGTCGCTAAACTCTGCGGAATCAAAGATCTCGCCGCAGCTTTGGCATTCGACGAACTCGGCATCCTCATCTCGGGAGACGATCTTGACAATAGGGTGTTTGCAAACGGTTGTCATGTGTTGGGGAGAGAGTATTTGGAAGGATTCTGCCCGTCCTGCGTTGCCTTGTCAACCACCCGGAACACCGTTTTTCTGAACAAAAATGCTATCTTTCAGGTCCGTGGAAATCGGTTGCTCCCGGCCTTCAATTCGACGTAAACTATCTAGGACTGGAATTGTCGCCATTCCGGCATTCGCGCAGACATGCTAAGGCTCACGAAAAAAGCGGACTACGGTCTCATGGCTCTCAAGTACCTCGCAGAGCAGAAGGATGGCTCCGCCCACAGTGCCAAGGACATCGCCGAGGCTTACCACATTCCGCCGCAGCTTCTCGCGAAGATCCTCCAGACACTCGCCAGGGCCGGCCTGCTTGTCTCGCACGCAGGAACCAACGGCGGCTACGCATTGGCAAAATCGCCAAAGGACATCTCCGCCGTTGAGGTCATCCGTGCCATCGACGGCCCGCTCTTCATCACAAGCTGCATCACCATTCACGGAGCCTGTGATCTCACCAGCACCTGCACCATCAAAGAGCCGCTGCGCAAAGTCAACGACAGCATCAAAGATCTCCTCAGCGGCATCCATATATCCGATCTCGTCGAAGCAGGCGAGGCGGAGCAAACTGGCACCAGCGCGCCTGTCGGTGGCGGACTGGTAAGCATCGCGCTCTAGCGCGCACTAACAAAAATTTTCGAAGAACAGGAATCACGGGAGTAGGAACAAAATGAGCATCAATGGAACTGGAACTGGAGTCGTCGTAACCGAGTCCGCAACACCTCTGCCCGAGGGCGTGCATCTGCCCATCTACATGGACAACCACGCGACCACGCCGCTCGATCCACGTGTGCTTGAGGCGATGATGCCCTACTTCACCTCGACCTTCGGCAACGCCGCCAGCCGCAATCACTCCTTTGGCTGGGAGGCCGAAAAGGCCACCGAGAAGGCGCGCGATCAGATCGCGAAGCTCATCGGCGCCTCCGCCAAAGAGATCATCTTCACCTCCGGCGCCACCGAGTCCAACAACCTCGCCCTCAAGGGCATCGCCGAGATGTATCGCGAGCGGGGCAATCACATCATCACCCAGGTCACCGAGCACAAGGCCATCCTCGACACCTGCAAGAAGCTCGAGAAGACGGGCTACCGCGTCACCTACCTGCCCGTCGGAGCCGATGGCCTCATCGACCTCGAAGACCTCAAGCGCGCCGTCGACGACAAGACCATCCTCGTCTCCATCATGTATGCGAACAACGAGATTGGTATCGTCCAGCCCATCCGCGAAATCGGCGCCTTCTGCCATGAAAAGGGAATCCTCTTCCACACCGACGCCGTGCAGGCCGTAGGCAAGATTCCCGTCGACGTCCAGAAGGACAACATCGACGTCCTCTCCCTCTCCGGCCACAAGATCTACGGTCCCAAGGGAGTCGGCGCTCTCTACGTCCGCCGCCGCAACCCGCGCGTCCAGATCTCCGAGCAGATTAACGGCGGAGGCCACGAACGCGGCATGCGCTCCGGCACGCTCAACGTACCCGGCATCGTCGGCCTCGGCAAGGCCTGCGAAATCTGCTTCAACGAGATGGAAGCCGAAGCAAAGCGCGAGACCGAGCTCCGCGACTACCTCAGGAACAAGCTCGAGACCGCCCTCGACTACGTCCATGTCAACGGCAACATGGAGCACCACCTCCCCGGCAACCTCAACATGAGCTTCGTCTACGTCGAAGGCGAATCGCTCCTGATGGGCATCAACGACATCGCCGTCTCCTCAGGCTCGGCCTGCACCTCGGCCACATTGGAACCCAGCTACGTACTCAAGGCACTCGGCCTCGGCGACGACGTCGCCCACTCCTCCATCCGCTTCGGCCTCGGCCGCTTCAACACCAAAGCCGAAGTCGATTACGTCGCCGACAAGATCATCGACGTAGTCCGGAAGCTGCGCGAACTCTCCCCGCTCTACGAGATGGTCAAGGAAGGCATCGACCTCTCCAAGATCGAGTGGGCCGCGCACTAAATCAGAATTGGCCTCAACTCAAAAGAGCGCGGCTCCGGCCGCGCTCTTGTTTTTGCCTTTCTTGTTGTCATTCCCGAAGAGCCTGCCCTGAGCGAAGCCGAACGGGGAATCTGCTTTTCCATCCGCGCAAACTGTCATCTCGCAGCTACCTCGGTCCGACTAATCGGATACAACGGGATCCGATCAATCAACCGTGCAGGTCTTTTCGGGAAAATCCGAGAGATTAAATACTTTGGTACGCTGAAGTACTTGCGTGCGCGACAGTTACGGGCTATACAATAGGCCCGTGAAAGCGTATGCGATCTTCGACGGCGGAGGAGTGAAGGGCGCAGCTCTCGCCGGATGTCTGAAGGCCGCTGAAGAGCAGAAGGTAAAGTTTGTAGGGTTCGGAGGAACTTCCGCCGGCGCGATCATCGCGCTTCTCGCAGCCGTGGGCTATGACGGCGACGAACTGGAACGCATCCTTGTAAAAGAGTTTGACTTTACCCAGCTGCTCGACGACAAGGGGGCGCTGCTCGATGAGCTGCGGTCGATTCCGGCAAAATGCAGATCCAAGCGCGGTCTCTTTTGGGCGACAGTGGTTCATCGGAATTTGCTTCGTCGAGTCCAGGACGACTTTGGTCTCTACCACGCTCGAGCATTTCGCGATTTCCTGCTCGACAAAATCAAGCAAAAGAACCCGGCCTTCAAAAATGCTGAAGATGTCACCTTCGACGATCTGAAGGCAAAGAAACTGGGTCCCCTGAAAATCATGGTTTCCGATATCGCCCATAGAAAGCCCGTGATCTTCGCTGCATCCGGAGAAGGCGACCTGACTGGCTCTGTCCTGGATGCGGTTCGAGCTTCCATGAGCTATCCATTTGTCTTCCAGCCCTTCAGGGTGGGCGATGGCTTTATGGTCGATGGTGGTCTTAGCAGCAACCTTCCCATCTTTCTCTTCGAAAAAGAAAGGGAGAAAGACCGGTTGCCGGTTCTGGCGTTCGATCTTATCGAACCCCCTCGAACCACAAAGACTCCACCGACGTTTCGTTCGTTTTGCGGCGATATGCTTTCCACTGCGTTGGCCTCGGGAGATCATGTTCTGGCAAAGACAATCCGAGGCGTCTATCACATACCGATTCCTGTTCCCGAAGGAATCGATACGTTGGACTTCAATCTTTCCGTCAGCGATAGAGAACGGCTGTTCACCAAAGGATTGGCCGAGACGCACTCGTTCTTCACCAAGGTGCTTCCTCAATGGGGGCAGGCCGGCAGCAGAGTGGAATGGCTGCAGGCATTGCATACCCAGCCACGATTAATTGAGCCGCTTCTCGAAGCGTTCCGTCAGGACGTCGAAACAAAAACCGGCGCGCGGAATCTCCGCGCAAACGTCATGCTTCCCACTCCTACGCAAACCCTTATCAGTGCTTATCAGGTGGGAATGCAGGGAGACCCCGATTTCCAGATCGAACTGCCCATCCCGCACGGTTGTGTTGGGCAATGCTGGGCCACCAGGACGCCCACCGTTGCGGATATGGTCTTGTCAAATCAGACCCTTCCTCTTGCGGAGCGAAACCGCATCAAAACAGACAGGAAGGCAGTGATGAGTTTCCCAATCTTCGATATCCCGGTCGCCCCGGCCCCCGTCGGAGAAATGGGCCTCATAGGGGTTCTTTCAGTGGATACTGATAATTCTTTAGATTCAACAGGATGGCAGAAAAGTGACACCTGTACTACAATTGGGAAAATTTGGGCCGATATCGTATCCTGCGTATTGAGATGAGATGAGATGAGGTGGTTCACATGGCATTAGCGCCAAGTGGTTTCAAGTTAGAAGAAGGAAAAGAGCTCAAATTTGAAAAAGTAAGCCCAGGTATTTACAGCGTAAGAAACGCGTATGAGGGTGTATACGAGTATTTCCGAGACAAGCCGATTGAGATAAAAACGGAAGAGTCGGAAGATTCAAGCCAGGCCTCAGGAAAATAGAAAGTAGAAAAGTTCGCCGTCCTCCGGCCTACCCGGCATCGTCGGCCTCGGCAACGCCTGCGACATCTGCTTCAACGCGACGTAGTCCGGAAGCTACGCGAACTCTCCCAGCTCGCGGGTCGCCCAACATACCGCTCAATGCACTAACTCTTCGTCTGCCACCCAATCCTAAGAATCACAAATTCAGCAGGCCGAATCATCGCCACGCCCACCAGACAAATCACCCGCCCATGATCGATATCATCCTGGGTCATCGTGCTCGAATCGCATTTCACGAAGAAAGCCTGCGAAGCCGTAACTCCCTGCATCCCGCCCCTGCGCCACTCTGTCAATAAAAATTCGTTAATCGCGTTCCGGATCGACGCCCAAAGCGCCGGCCCATTCGGCTCGAACACCACCCACTGCGTCCCCTGTTCAATCGAGTTTTCGAGATACGCGAAATACCGCCGCACATTCACATACTTCCAATCCTGATCGGACGAGACCGTCCGCGCACCCCACACCAGCTCACCACGCCCCGGAAAACCTCTCAAACAATTAATCCCCGGCCCGCTGAGAGCGCTCTCCTCCGTATCCCCAATTGCCCGCTCCAATCCAGTCGCTCCAATCATCTGCTGGTTCGCCGGAGCCTTGAACACTCCCTGCTGCATATCCGTCCTCACATAGACACCGCACACAAATCCCGAAGGCGGCACGCTGATCGTTCCCTTCGTGCCCGCCAGTGGATTCGCCATCGTCACCCACGGATAGTAGAGCGCCGCATAGCTCGAATCGATCTTTGACCGCAACGTCTCGATATCGCTCGTCGAATACCCCGGAGGCGAATCAAGCACAGCGATGCGATACCTCATCTCGCTCGCATGCGCAATCAACTCCCCAACGATCCCCGCCGCCTGGGCAGGGGAGGGAACCGCTCCACCGCTGCCCCCAAACATCGAACTCCCCGGAGCAGCCACAATCGAAATATTCTTCACCCCGGTCAGCGCAGCCAGCGCCTTCCGATAATCCGTCACAGGATCAAAATTGTTCGATCCATCCGCCGAAGCAACTCGCGAGACATAAAGCTGCTGCCCGCCATTCTCGAAGAATCCCCATACCGCCAGCGCCATGTAATTCAGCAACGTCGTCGACGAAAGCTTCAGAGTCGCGGCCCCGCCATAAGCACCCACAAAGTCCTTGAAGCTCGTCAGCGGCCCCGAAACGCTTCCCACTGGCCCCTGTCCCGTCGGCCCTGCAAAAGCCGTCGCGCTCGTGCCCACCCCTGAGATCGGGCCCGGATTCGGGTTCCCCTTCTCCGCATAAACTCCGAGAGTATTCGTCTCTGACATGCCAGCAAGCTTACTCCTCCACCCTCGAAGCAGTTGAAACCTGTCAAGTCCTGAACCGTGTGGAAAAATCTGACGATCACAACTAAAGGAAAGATCGGAAACCCTTTAGCGACGACAAATAAACCCGCTCCGTATGGCAGAGCAGTTTCCCGGACTCACTACAATGGAAATAGGCGCAAAATACCCAAAGCAGCATTTTCATTTCTCGCCGACAACTGGTTTGTTTTGAATAATTTAGTATCTAACCCCTTTAGATGGAATATCTTGCACTGCATGGCCGGGATCTAAGTCACATGAAATGAGGTCTTTACACCAAAAGATAGGGAGGGGGCCGGTGTAGCTAAGATATCTCCAGTTAATGCCGCCAGCTCTAGCGCACCAAAACAGTCCGAGTTATCATCTATAGAGACGAGGAAACAAATCATGGCATACAGCGACAAGGTGGTAGACCACTACACTCATCCCCGCAACGTCGGTACGCTCGACAAGAACGCCGCCGAAGTAGGCACCGGCCTTGTCGGAGCCCCCGAGTGCGGAGACGTCATGCGCCTTCAGATCAAGGTGAACCCCGAGACTCAGGTCATCGAGGATGCGAAGTTCAAGACCTTCGGTTGCGGCTCGGCCATCGCCTCCAGCTCGCTCGCTACGGAGTGGGTCAAGGGCAAGACCGTCGCCGAGGCGCTCGCGATCTCGAACACCGACATCGTCAAGGAGCTTGCACTTCCTCCCGTCAAGATTCACTGCTCCGTGCTCGCCGAAGACGCGATCCATGCAGCCATCAGCGACTGGAAGAAGAAGAACAGCGTCACTGAGGCAGTCCCGGCAACCGCCGCAGTGGCCAACTAAATTAGATGAAACACCCAAACGGTAGCGGTGCGGCTCGACCGCACCCTGCCGTTTTTGCTTAAGGGCACGGCTTCAGCCGTGCCGTAACCTGGATGCAGGAACAATTGACATGGCGATGGTGACACTACAAACCGCAGCGGAGATGGAAGCCAGCCGTACTCAGGCCTCCCAATCGGGCGAAAAGAAAGACCCGTTCGCCGGAATGACCCTCCTCACCGCCGAAGGTCAGGAGCCACGCGCCAAGGCCGCCATCGAGATCACCAGAAACGCCCTCAAGCGCATCCGCATCGCCATGGCCAGGGAAGGCGTCTCGCCCGAGCAGGGCGGCCTCCGGGTAGGCATCCAGGGCGGCGGCTGCTCCGGCCTCAGCTACTCCATCCGCTTCGACTCGCAGCCCCGCGACCGCGACCGCGTCTTCGTCTTCGGAGCAGGCGTCGAAACCCCCGGCGACCCAACCAGCGCCGCCCCCATCCGCCTCTTCGTCGACCCCAAGAGTTTTCTCTATCTCGCCGGAATGGTCCTCGACTTCGAAGAAACCCTCATGCGCCAGGGCTTCAACTTCATCAACCCCAACTCCACCAAAAGCTGCGGCTGCGGATCAAGCTTCACCGCCTGATCGGCTCGCCGTTCCAGTTGCCATTCGGCTAGCCGTTCCAGTTGTCATCCGAAGAGCCTGCCCTGAGCGAAGCCGAACGGGGAATCTGCTTTTTCACTTCTTCGCCGGCGGAGTAGCCATCACAACATCCGGACTCACCTCAAGGTGATACATCTGCGCCATCTGCTGCCGGTAGACACTCATCGGCGGCAGCAAGGCCTCGGCGCGACGATCATCCAGGTGCGCCGGATCCTCGACCGCATACATCGACATCTTGCCGCCGATAAACATGAACTGCGATCCATACCGTTGCAGCTTGCCCTCGGCAATTAGTTCTTTGTCCACCGTAGTCGCCAGCGAAGAAGCGTCGATCTTCCCCGCAGCCGCAAGCTGCTGAAGCTCCGGCAGAAGCTGGGAACGCCACGCGCGGTCCCGCGTATGCGTCACCACCAGCATCGCAGCATTCGAAGCATCCATCCCAACCAGCGCAATCGTGGGCCAGCCCTTTTGCGCCACAACCTGCTTCAACTCCGCGGTCAGCCGGGCATCCGTAGCCGGAAGCTGCTCTACCATCTTCGAGGTCATCCCCGGCATCTGCCTGCCCGGCACAAAACCACGCGCAGCCTGGTCTTCATCGCGCATCCGAAGCAACTGATCGCGCAAAGCGGCATCGGTTCCGGAGCCGTTGTTCTGGACCAACTCCGCTCGCCGCTGCTGGATCGCAACCTCCCACGCGGCAGGCGCAGCAGAAACATTGCCGGATGTACCATGAGAATCGCTCTGGCCCGGCAGCAGCGCAGTCGACAGCAGAACAGAGGTAAACACAATGCAGGCTACTCGGAACATGCTGTATTTTACCGTCGCGCCTCAGTTGCTCGTCGTATCGACACGGATCAAATCGCAGGGACCCTTTTAGCCCGTGCCCTTCTCTAAAATAGAACCGATGACTTATTTCGAGGTCTTCTCGCTTTCGCCCAGGCTGAATGTTGACACCGCAGCGCTTGAAAAGCAGTTCTACACACTCAGCCGCAAGCTTCATCCCGATCGTTTCGCCGGCAAACCACTCGCCGAACAGGAAGCCGCGCTCGCTCAGTCCTCGCAGCTCAACGACGCGTACCGCACTCTCAAAGACCCGATCCAGCGCACGCAGTATCTCCTTAAGCTCGAAGGCATCGAACTCGAAGAGCAATCGAAGGCCGCAACCGACACCGCCCGCGCTACCGGGGTCGAGAAGAAGCAGGTTGTTCCGCCCGAACTTCTTGAAGAGGTCTTTGAACTCAACATGCAGCTGCAGGAGATGCGGGCCGCCAAACAGATGGGTGAAGCCGAACCCGAACTCCGCCGCAGCCTCATGACCACCAAAGACGCCTTCGACGCCAGAATGGTCGAAACCCAGGCAGAACTCGAGCGTCTTTGGACCCAATGGGATTACGCAGTAGACACAAATGATGAAACCGCAAAAGTATCCACGCGAGACGCAATGGTTGCCCTGCTCAACAAGCGCAGCTACCTCCGCAACCTCGTCCGGGATGTAAACGAAGCACTCGAGTAGCTCAAATCAGGGAACGCAGCAACGTGACAAACACAGGCTTGCTACGTCCTCCTTCGTGGGATAGGTTCATAGATATGATTGAGTTTTGCCACCGATGCGGCGGCGAGTTACCTGCCCCCCCAGCAAATTTGCCCTTTTGTCCGCATTGTGGCGCACCCCAGCTTTACTTCTCCAGCCAGGAACAGACAGAACTGGCAGCCGTCGACACAACAGGAGCTCTGCCTCCGCCCCGCCCGCCCACGATCGACTGGAAGCCCGCGATTCAATCTGCGCTCGTCGTCGGCCTGATTGCGGCCGCGCTGAGCATAGCCGCGCTCCGTCTGCCGGCGATCAAGCCTCTCAGCTCGCTCTGGACGCTCTGTGCCTCGTTGATCGCGCTCGCGCTCTACAAAAAGCGCCGCCCGCAGGCCCGGCTCGATGGCCGAATCGGCGCCCGAATCGGCCTCGTCGTTGGCCTCATTCTGGTCAGTTGCATAGCAGCCTCCATGGCAACCGCGGGAGTAGTCGCCAGATATGGATTGCACAATCTCGCGACCTTTGACGGAGAAGTCGCCCTCGACATGCACCAGCAGCTCGAAAAGGCGCAGGCCACCAATCCTCTGCCCAAAGAGGTGGTCAGCTTTATGAATACGCAGGAGTTCAGGGCAGGAATCGCCCTCTTCAGCTCGGCCATGGTCTCCGCGCTGCTCATGCTGTTATCCACAGTGGGTGGAGCCCTCAGCGGTATCCTCAACCGCAAAGAGAGTTATCCCCCCGCCTCCCTGAGATAGAGGCTGCTTCAGGCTGCTATCATCAACACAAAAAGTTATGAGCAACGAAGCAGCAGCAAAACCCACGCCCCAGGCAGTGACGATACGCGAAAAGGGCCGCCTCATGTCGGCCTCTGAGATCGAGCGCACCCTTGTCCGCCTCGCCCACGAAATTGTCGAAAAGAACAATGGTGGCTCCAACCTCGGCCTCATCGGCATCAAGCGCCGTGGCGTTCCCATCGCCCAGCGCCTGGCCGCGATGATCGAGAAAATCGAGCGCCATCCCGTCGATACCGGCGTCCTCGACATCAGCTTCTACCGCGACGATCTCTCGACCGCGGGCCCGCGCCCCACCGTCACCTCCAGCCCAATCGGCTTCGACGTCACCGGCCGCGACATCATCCTCATGGACGACGTCCTCTACACCGGCCGCACCATCCGCGCCGCTCTCGACGCCCTCTTCGATCACGGACGCCCTAAAAGCGTGCAGCTTCTGGTCCTGATTGACCGCGGACATCGCGAGTTGCCCATCGAAGCCACCTTCGTCGGCCGTTCCATCCCGACCTCAAGCCGAGAGATTATCGAAGTCAAACTCAACGAAGTCGACGGTCAGGAGCAGGTGCTTCTCGTTGAGCGGGTCGACTGACGGGACAAGTAGATGAACGCAATTCCACCCGCCTGTGCCAGAGGCTCGCTCCTGAGCGTGACTCACCTCTCGATACCTGATGTCTCTGCAATTCTTGCGGAGACCGCGCGCATTGAGCGAATGCCGCACGCTCAGCGCTCCACGAATTCTCGACGGTCGCACTATCGCGCTGCTTTTTTACGAGTCCAGCACTCGAACAAGAACTTCCTTCGAACTCGCCGCAAAGTCACTCGGCGCAACGACAACGCTCGTCAGTGACAAATCCTCCTCAATCGAGAAGGGCGAGAGCCTGAAAGATACAGGCCTCACGCTCCGCGCTCTCGGCGCCGAGTGCATCATCCTCCGCCACCTCTCCTCCGGTGCGCCGTATCTTCTGGCGCGTTCCACCGGCCTGCCAGTTCTCAACGCCGGAGACGGCATGCACGAGCATCCCTCGCAAGCGCTGCTGGACCTGCGCACGATGCTCACGCGCCTTAAACTCGACACCGCGACGGTCAACGAAAACTCGCTCTCCGGCGTTACGGTCGTCATTACCGGAGATATCCTGCACAGCCGAGTCGCGCGTTCCAACGCAATGCTGCTGCCGAGACTGGGTGCAAAGGTCATCCTCTGCGGCCCTGAAAAGCTTTTACCCAGTGAAGCTCTGGGTCTCGGAGAAGGGATCGAGATCGAGCGCGACCTCGATGCAGCGCTCCGCCGGGCAAATGTGGGCGCCGCTGTAGCCATGATGCTTCGTATCCAGCGCGAGCGCCTCGCTGGGCTTGAGCTTGATCTTTCCGATTACATCCATCGTTATCAGCTGAACAGCGAACGTCTCGCAGCCACCGCGCCCAATGCTCTCGTGATGCATCCCGGGCCGATGATTCGTGGCCTTGAGATTACCGCCGAAGTCGCCGACGCCCGGCAGTCCGCGATCGAGGAGCAGGTGAAGCATGGTTTGGCAATTCGCTCAGCGCTTCTCGTGCGCGCTCTGTCAGCCGAAGGCTTTGAAAGTGGGGTCGCATGAGCATTCTCCTCATTCGCAACGGACACCTGATTGATCCGGCCAACAACATCGATGCGCCGCACGATCTTCTTCTGCGCGATGGTCGTGTCGCGGCTGTCGAACCGCCAGGTACTTTGAACAGTGTGGAAAGAGCCGATGTCATCGACGCAGGCGGTATGGTCGTCGCGCCCGGGTTGATTGATGTTCACGTCCATCTCCGCGAACCGGGCCAGACCTACAAGGAAACCATCGCTACCGGTACCGCTGCTGCTGCCGCTGGTGGATTCACAGTTGTCGTCGCGATGCCCAACACGACACCGGTCAACGATTCAGTCGCCGGGCTCGAATGGATGCTCGATTCCGCTCGCGGCTCGCTCGTAAAACTCTTTGCCATGCCCGCAGCTACCAAGGGCAGCATGGGAGTCGAACTCACTGACTTCGATGCCCTTCGTCGCGCTGGAGCTGTAGGCTTCACGGATGACGGGAAGCCAATCCTAGAAGATCACATCATGCGTGCTGCCCTCATCGCTGCGGCGCGGGCTGAGGTCCCTGTCTCGCAGCACGCTGAAGATACCCGCCTCACGGGAGGTTGCAGCATGAACGCCGGGCCCGTAGCCTTCCGCCTTGGCCTCCGCGGAATGCCCGTTGCTGCCGAGTCTCGCATTGTCGAACGCGATATCCAGCTCCTCCGCGATATTGAAAGCACGGAAGGCCTGCGGCCACATCTTCACGTGCAGCACGTCTCCACAGCGCGTGCCCTTGACATGATTCGCGCAGCCAAACACGAGGGGCTCAATGTCACCTGCGAAGTGGCTCCGCACCACTTCACTCTCACCGACGAGGCCGTCGGCGACTACAACACGAATGCCAAGATGAATCCACCTCTGCGCGCCGAAGGCGATCGCCTCGCCATGATCGCAGGTCTTGCAGACGGCACCGTCGACTGTATCGCCACCGATCACGCCCCTCATGCCACCCACGAAAAGGAACAGGAATTCGAGCGCGCCCCGAACGGCATCACTGGTCTTGAAACTGCTTTGGGCCTGGCTCTTCGTGTCCTGCATCGCGGCCATGGTCTCTCGCTCTCACGCGTCATCGCGCTGATGAGTCGGGCCCCGGCCTCCATCCTGGGACTCGCTGGCAGAGGCTCCCTCGGCCTGGGGCACTCCGCGGACATCGCAATCTTCGCTCCGCACGCGGAGTGGACGTTCGATACCGCTGCTTCCCGCTCGAAGTCTCGCAACTCACCCTTTGGTGGAACTTCCATGCTGGGAAAAGTCCACGCGACGATCTGCGAAGGCCGCGTCGTCTATAGGGAATTCAACTAAACCCGGGTAATCATCACCTCGGTGGCCTTCATCAGGGCAGCCGCGGTCTGTCCGTTCCGCAGGTCCATCTCGCGCGCGGCGTCCGCCGTAATGATCGATGTAATGCGTTGGTCGCCAATGGAAAGTATGACCTTAGCCAGCAGACCATCGATCTTCACCTCGACAATTTTGCCGATGAGCTGATTCCGCCCGCTGACGTTCTTGAATCGCGCGCGGTTCTCCGCTTGCTTGGTGGTAGTTTTCAGCAATGGCTTGAGCGCTTCGCGAGGAATCCGATGATGCCCTCCCGGTGTCTTCACCGTGGGCAATTTCCCTGAGAGGATCCACTGCTTGATCGTCGGATAACTGAATCCCAATTCCACTGCGGCTTCGCTGGGTTTGAGCAGATCGTCTTTAGACATGGGAAGTACCTCTAAGATCATTCAGTTTACTTGACTTCCCCCTGCCACGATCGTTCGACGTGAGCTCATTTCCTATCTCAGGAAACATACAAAATCGCTATCTGAAAATCGTATAAATTAAACATCATGGCCCGTTTCCTGTTCGGTCTCCTCCTCGTATCGCTCTCCTTTGAAATCGCACTCGCGCAGAGCGGCAGCGGTGAACTGGCAGGTAGTATCAATGACCCCGCAGGCGCCGCCATACCTGGGGCAAAGATAACAATCCAGTCGCTCGCGACCGAAGGCGTCAACCTCAACACGGAAACCACATCGACAGGCAGCTATGCGCTGACCTCGCTTCGTCCCGGAATCTACAAGCTTCGCGTCGAGGCCCAGGGCTTCGCCGTCCTTGAGCGCTCCGGAATCACCATCAAGACAGGCGAGCGTGAGCGCCTCGATCTCACCCTCCGGCCCGGAGCCACAAGCGACGTCATCACCGTAACAGCCGACACCTCTCTCCTCGTCAGCGAGTCCGGTGCTCTCAGCACCGTCATCGGTCGCGAGAGCATCAGCGCCCTTCCGCTCAATGGCCGCAACATCATCAACCTCACCACACTTGCACCCGGAGTCGCACTCCCGCCCGGCACTCTGCTCCCACGCATCAACGGAGGCCGCCCTCGCACCAATGAATACCTCTACGACGGAATCTCGTCCCTCCAGCCGGAGCCCGGCCAGGTCGCCTTTTTCCCCATCATCGACGACATCGACGAGTTCGCCATCATGTCCAACAGCGTCTCTGCAGAATTCGGCCGCTTCAACGGAGGAGTCGTCAACCTCACCACAAAATACGGAACCAGCCGCTTTCACGGTGAACTCTACGAATTCCTCCGCAACGAGGACATGAACGCGCGCAACTACTTCACGCCCGCCACCTCTGCAAAACCTCTCTTTCGTCGCAATCAATATGGAGCCGCACTCAGCGGCCCCGCGCTGCCTCGCCGCCTCTTCTTCTTCGCCGACTATCAGGGCACCAACCAGGCCGTCGGAGTCGTCCGTAGCAGCACCGTTCCAACCCTCGCGCAGCGCGGCCTCCCGAACGCAAACGGCGATCCCACGACTGGGCTCAACTTCGGCCCTACAAAGATCTACGACCCTATAACTACTGTCCAGACTGGCTCAACCTATACCCGCACTGAATTTCCCAACGACACCATCCCCGTCCAGCGCATCGATCCCGCTGCCCTCACGCTTCTCAAGCACTATCCGCTCCCTACCAACAGCGCCACGGCCAACAACTACACCCGCGTCGGCAACGACATCGACCACCAGAACCAGTTCGACATCCGCTTCGACGCCCAACTCTCCTCGCGCGATCACGGATTCGTCCGTTACACCTACTTCCACGACGTCGAGCAGCCCGTAACCCCACTCCCCGATGGCAGCGGCACCATCTCCGGAACCATCATCGCTACCGGCAACGTCATCGGCCTCTCGCGTACTCTCGGGCAACAATACGCGGCGAACGAGACTCACAATTTCAACGCCCGCACAATCAACGAGGCCCGCTTCGGGTACACGCGCCGCGCCCTCAATCGTCTTGGAGCCCAGCTTTCCAACACAGCCTCAGCCGCGCTCGGAATTCCCGGCATTCCCACCAACGCTGCATTTAACAATGCACTCCCTATCTTCGCTATCGCCGGCATCACGCAGCTTGGTCCCTCTACGAGCACCTTCTCGAATTTCTCCACCAATGTCACCCAGGTCTTCGACATGGTTTCGCGAGTGCAGGGAAGACATGCTCTGAAGGCCGGCCTTGATCTCCGCTGGGAACACATGGACGCCGTGCAGCCGCCGAACCCCACCGGCAACTTTGCCTTCTCCACCCTCTACACCAACATCCCTACTTCATCCACCTCCGGCAGTGCGCTCGCGAGTTTCGTTCTCGGTCAGGTCAATACCTTCTCCATCGATCTCCAGCAGAACTTCATTCGGCCCCGCGCACACATCGCCGAGTTCTTCGTCCAGGACGACTGGAAGGTCTCCCCGCGTCTCACCATCAATGCCGGCCTGCGCTGGACCTTCAACTTTCCCTCCACAGAGGTTCACAATCAGGGCGCCGTCTTCAACCTTGCTACGCAGCAGTACCAGTACCTCGGCCAGAACGGCTTCTCCCGCTCCGCCCGCGAACTGCACTGGGATAACGTCGGCCCGCGCCTCGGCTTCGCCTACCTGGCCACACCCCACACCGTCGTCCGCTCAAGTTACGGCATTGTCTTCATCGAGCAGACCGGCATCACCACGCCCTTCACCACGCCGCAGTTCCCATTCCTCCAGACCGTCTCGCAAGCCTCGCTCGACAGCATCCATCCCGCCTTCGCTCTCTCCGGCGGTCCGTCCGTCGCGCCCATCCCGCTCGGCGCCAACGCCGGCCTCGGCCAGGGAGTCTTCACCGTCAATCGCACGCTCGGCTCCGGCTACGTGCAGCAATGGAATCTCGCCGTCCAGCGTGAGATCACCCGCGATCTCGCGCTCGAAGTCGCCTACACCGGCTCTGTCATCACGCGCGTGGGAATCCCGGACGTGAACCTCAACCAGCTCACCGCCTCACAACTCGCGCAAGGCTCATCACTCACAGCTACCGTGACAAACCCCTACTACGGCCAGATCCCTATCTCTTCCTCCATCGGAGGCAAGACCGTCTCTGCAGCTCAACTCCAAAAGCCTTACCCGCGTTTTCTCACGGTAGCGTCCTTCCGCAATAACACCGGCCGCACCAACTACAACGCCGCCGAGGTCAAGCTCGAAAAGCGCACCAGCTTCGGCCTCACCGGCATGCTCAGCTATGCCCATTCCAAGCTCATGGACGATGCCTCGTCCGTCTTTGACTCCTCCATCCTCACCGGCCCCGTCGCCAACTTCCCCGTCGCCGACAGCTTCAACCCCTCACTCGAGCGCGACGCTTCCCTCGGCGACATGCCGAACGTCACTGTAGGCTCCATCGTCTACGCTCTCCCCATGGGCAAAGGACACAGCATCGCCTCTACAGGCCTCGCGCAGTGGTTCCTCGGAGGATGGAACGCCAACGGTATCATCGCTCTGCAAAGCGGGATGCCCTTCGCCATTGCTCAAGCCACCAACTTCAACGCCTTCGCCGGATTCGGCACCCAGCGCCCCACCATCAACGGCCACTCCAATCTTCCCGCCGGGCAGCGCACTCCCGCGCACTTCATCAACACAAACGCCTTCAGCATCACACCGCAGTTCAAACTCGGTAATGCATCACGCGACCCCGCCCGCGGCCCCGACTATCGCGATCTCGATCTGGCGTTCATCAAAAATACAGCGATCACCGAGCGTGTCTCGCTCGAACTCCGCGGCGAACTCTTCAACTCCACCAACACGCCTGCCTTCGCGCAACCCGCCGCTACGGTCGGAGCAGCAGGCTTCGGCTCAATCACCGCAACCGTATCCGATCCGCGTGTAGCGCAGGTCGCCGCAAAGCTCCACTTCTAACGGCGCCTTCCAGTTAATTCTGGGCGTGCCCGTTCATCTCCAGATGGTCCACTCGGCGATCGCTATTCACGTACACCTTCCCTAGAAGCGGGATGTCGTCACGGCTTGAAAAAATCGGTGTATCGTACATAAACCGCAGGTTCCGAAACGTCACCACGTTAAGCCCATCCGGATCCTCACCCACGTCCGTCACCAGCGTGAATTCCTTCGACCAGTCCAGGTAAACCTGCCCCAGCCAACTTCGCTTGGCCACAAGCGACGCCAGTGTCGTCGGAGGCTTGTAAAACACATCCGCCTGCGGATTCGAAACCACCTCGCCCGAGAGCGTGTTCGCCGTTGCAATCTGATAAGTCGTCTGCGTCTCCGCTATGGTCTGCCAGCGAAACGGATTCACCGGGTAAGGATCCGCCGTCACGCGCACCACCTGTGCACCGCCATAGTCGGCCGCACGCGCCAGATCCATGGCCTTGCTCCGCTCCCACCAGCGCCATCCCCACAGCAGTACGATTCCCGCCAAAGCTGCAATGGCCCACCCTCTGCCGCGAAACACCTGTTTGCGCGCTCCCACTTCGCTGCCCACTAAACCAAACAGCCACGGCGCAATCAACGCCATCAGCAGCAGCAGAAACATCACCGGTTCAAAGATGAAGACAAACGCGCCCGCATACCACTTCGGATAGAACGGAAAGAAAAACCGCACGCCGTAGTTGTTCGTCCAGTCCAGCAGCAGATGGCTCAGCAGCGCAATCAGGGCGAACCAATAAAGCAGCCCCCATCGCACGGGAGCCGCAGTGGGCTTGCTGCTGTCACGTCTTAACAACCTGTGCCCGGCCCAGATCACGCCAACAACAGCGGCCGCCTCAAACGGTACCCCAAGGAATGTATGCGTCCACCCGCGATGATGCTCAAACGCTGCCACAGGTCCCTTGAAGCCCCAGAGCACATCCAGGTCCGGAGCTTCCGCCGCCAGCGTCATCGCCAGCGTCGCATACGCAGCCTTGCGATTGAAGCCTGCTCGTCCAAGCACGGCTCCCGTTAAGAAGTGAGTGACTGGTTCCATCAACCTCCAAAATAACCCAGAAGAAGGGTGCCCCATTCATCGCGTAAGCGATGAGTAGGATTCACTACGAAGTACTGGGCCGGAACGAAGTCACTTTGTTTTTCACAAAGGTGACATCAAAGGGTTTACCCAGATTGTGGTAACGAACAACCCTGTTGCCATAGTCGTTGCTCGTACTTGCGCTCACCTGGCCAAGCGCCATCTGCACCTGCCGCTCGCTCATCCCCAGGATCACGCGATGCTCATCGACCGCCTTCCACACCTCTGGCCCCCAGTGCTTGTACAACTCGTGCGGATCGTCATAGAAAAAAATCTCGTCCGTATAGAACGTGTATCCGCCCTGGTCTTTGTACCCTACTGGCACCGCATATTCCTGCGTCGGATCAGTCGACTTCGGCATCGTGAACGTCAGCAGCACCTGCTTATCTCCCCGCGGAATCCGCGACAGTGAAGACTTCGGAGCTTGCTGCTCAAAATACTGTTTCACCACAACCGGCTCCGCTCCCAGCAGCGTTCCCGAAGTCTTGCCATAGTCCGCACGATGCCCGGCATAAGGGTAATAGTCCATCTGCCCTCCTGCCGAAACCCACAGCGTAGCCCCCACCAGGTCCTTCAAATCATCGGGAGTCGAAGGCCGCTTCTTCTTCAGAAATACGAGATCGTCGTCCGACATCTTCTGCTCTGCCTGCCCCTTCGTTGGAGCCGGCGCAACCGGAGCGTTTCTCTCCCGGTAGATCATTCCCACTCGCACGCCCACAACGGCCAACAGCAGAAGCGTCCCGCCAATCGCGGCCTTTATCCCGTTATTCATCCCTCTCCTTGAGCCCAAAGGCATCGCCTCTGACCCTACTCGAATCCCTGGCTCCATTCAAGAAAATCCGCATCCTTCTCTGCCTTTCGGGAGAGACATGGGCCCTCTGCGTCCTTTTCAAAAACTTTGCGGCTCTTGCATTTGCTTTCGACACCTGGCAATCACAAGCAGTCTGGAAGATTGCTCAATCCACAGGCTCTGCCACAGCTAACTCGCGCTCTGCCTCTCGAAGCGACTCCGCCGTCAAAGCATCCGTCTGCCTCAAACGCGGAAACAGGACCGCGGCCCCGGTTGTTACCATCAGCGACCCGATCCCGCCGATCACAACCGCCCTCACCGCACCCCACCAATGCGCGGTCACGCCGCTCTCAAACTCGCCGAACTCGTTGGAAGCGCCCACAAACAGCCAGTTCACGGCACTCACTCTGCCCCGCATCTCCGGTGGAGTCGCAAGCTGCAGGATGCTCGATCGCACAACCACACTCACCATGTCGCTCGCGCCCACAAAGAACAGCGCACCCAGGCTCAGCCACATATTCCTCGACAACCCAAACACCACCGTCGCCGCGCCAAAGATCGCCACGCACACCAGCATCGTCGCGCCCGCACGCCGCCTGATCGGATACAACAGCATCGTCAGCGACACAGCCAGCGCGCCGACGCTCGGCATCGCCCTCAGCAATCCAAGCCCGCGCGGCCCCGCATGCAGAATGTCCGTCGCAAAGATCGGAAGCAGGGCCGTCGCTCCGCCCAGCATGACCGCAAACAGGTCCAGCGAAATCGATCCCAGCAGCAGCTTCGTCTGCCACACGTACTCCAGGCCCGCCAGCACCGTCCGTATGCTGAAGCCCTTCTTGCTCGACCGCTCCATCGGCGACCGGATCATCCCCACCAGCACGATAAAGCTCAGCAGCATTGCCAGCGTAAGCACATACACCACCGGCGCACCGTGCAACGGTTCCAGCGCGCCCATCAATGGCATCGTAAACAGCAGCCCGCCCACAGCCGGCCCGGACATGTTCGCGATCTGGTACACCGTCGCGCCCCACGTAACTGCATTTACAAAGTGATCTTTCGGAACGAGGCTGGGCAGCATCGCGCTCGAAGCCGGTCCGCTGAAGGCACGTCCCAATCCAATGCCGATCAGCACCGCATAGATCGGCCAGATCCGGCCATTCGCCAGCGCCCACGAGCTGAGCGAAAGCCACAACAGCACTACCGTACAAATCGCCTGCAATGTGTAACAAAGCAGGATGATCTTCCGCCGGTCATATCGATCCGCCGCATGACCCGCGGCCAGCATGAACAGCAATCCCGGCAGAAACAACGCCAACCCGGTCAACCCAAGGTCCAGTGCCGAGTGCGTAAGCTCATAAACCTGCCACGCCACTGCAACCGACTGCGCCTCCGCGCCGACAATCACCATCAGCCGGGCAGACTGATACAAACGGAAGTCCCTCGATCGAAGCGCGGCCCCGACGCTCGCCTCGCTTCTACTGGAACCATCTCCCATATCTCTATGTTTTCACACTGCAACAGAAACGAGAAACCACCCTCGTCACTTTAGATCAAAGGTTAACAAAGCGCGGTCATTCTGAGAGAAGCGAAGAATCTCCGGATTTTGTCGGAAGTTCCAGCAATGCTCAGGGCAGGCTTTACTTCACCGTCCAGCCCGCCTTCGCGCCATTCGCCGCATTCTGCTGCTTCAGCCACTGGTACAGCGGAGCGAAATACTCCAGCATCGGTCCGGCATCCAGATGATCCTCCCCAGTCATCGCCTTCAGCGTCTCCTGCCAGGGCTTGGACTGCCCGGCCTCCAGCATCGCATTCAACTTCGCGCCAGCCTCTTTGCTCCCATAGAAGCTGCAGCGGTTCAGCGGTCCCTTATAACCCGAGGCATCGCACATTGCCTTATAAAACTGGAACTGATACACCCGCGCCAGAAAATAACGCGCATAAGGAACGTTTCCCGGAATGTGATACTTCGCGCCCGGATCAAAATCGGCCTCGGTCCTCGCGACCGGTGGAGCGACGCCCTGATACTTCTCCCGCAACTCCCACCACGCCTTGTTGTAGTCCGCCGCCTTCGTCTCCCCGCTGAAGACCTGCCACCGCCACTTGTCGATCAGCAATCCAAACGGCAGGAACGCAATCTTATCCAGTGCCGTCCGCAACTGCAGCGGAATATCCGCCTCCGGAGGCGGTATCTGGTCAATCAAATTCAGCTTCTTCAGATAATCCGGAGTAATCGACAGCGCGATCGAATCGCCAATCGCCTCATGAAACCCGTCGTTTGCTCCGCCGCGAAACATAATCGGCTGCTTCCGGTAAGCCCTCTGGTAGAAGTTATGCCCCTCTTCATGGTGCACGGTCGTAAAGTTATCCGCGTCTACCTTGATGCACATCTTGATCCGCAGGTCCTGATCGTTGTCCACGTCCCACGCGCTTGCATGACACACTACATCGCGGTCGCGCGGCTTGATGAACTGCGACCTGGTCCAGAACGTCTCCGGCAGCGGGTCAAACCCCAGCGAGGTGAAGAATCCCTCGCCATACTTCGCCATCTTTTTACCGGCTTCAAGTTCAGCGTTGTACTTTGTATTCGACCCAGGCTGCGCGCACTGGCCGCTGGCGGCGCCACTCGCGCCGCACTCCGGCCAAAAGGCTGCAGCCGTCTTCGGATCGCTCTCGGTAATCTGCCGCTTCAGCGCAGCCTCAAGGTCGTACATCTTGTAACCAGTCGAGGGCGGAGCAACGATGTCATAAATATTCCCCCACTCCTGCGCCCACATATTCCCCAGCAAATGCGCCGGAATCATCCCATCGGGCCGCTCCGCCGCGGCTCCATATTTCTGAATCAGTTTGAACCGCACATACGCATGCAGCTCCTTATACAGCGGCTCGAGCTGCGTCCACGCCCGCTCTAGCTCCGCCGAAAACTCCGCCGGAGTCATGTCATACCCCGACCGCCACAGATCACCCGTGTCCTTGTACCCAAACTCCTTCGCGCCAAGGTTCGATAGCTCCACCAGCCGCGCATACTTCTCCCGCATCGGCGGCGAGATCGTATGCCACCCCGCCCAGAGCTCCTGAAGCTCCTTCGGGTCACGCGACTTCGCCATCAGCACATCCAGTTCATCGATCCCAAGACACTTCTCTCCGCTATCCGAAGACCCCGCACCCGAACCCTTCCGGCAGTACTTGCCCTTCCCGTACATCCCATCCAGCGAAGTGGCCACCTGCGTCAGCTCCGCCACCAGCTTCGGATCCGTCGGTGTCCCATTCAGCTTCAGCAGCATAAACTTCCGCGCCAGCTCCGGAGGCATCCTCAGTCCATCAAATCGCCGAGCCGCAATCACAAACTCGTTCGTCTTCGTCAGAAAGCGCTCATTCGTCTTCGCCGAGATCGACTCCGTGTCATCGGTGATGTACGTCGCCTGCACCCAACCCGCATGGCTCGCCTCGTTCCCGGAGTCCAGCAGGTCGGCCTCAACCTTGTCCATGAATGCCTGGGCCTCGGCAACCGTAGGCTTCGAAGTCTGCGCCAGGGACACGGCAGGACACAGCGCCAACACAACAGCAATTCGGAAGATTCGCATGGCCGGAAGTTTATCGAATCCACCCGCCGGCAATCGTCCTTTCATCACAATTCAAACAACAGATGCGTGGTCTGACCAATTTCCGGTAATATTCCCTTGTCCCAAAGGAGCACGAAATTCCCGCCATGAAGATCTCACCCCGCCTCGCACTCTCTCTCGCCGCCGCTCTCCTCGCCGCCACCCTCCCTGCTATGGCCAAAACCTGCGACGCCCGCGCCCATGGCGCCAAAGCCGACGGCACGACAAAGGACACCAAGGCCATCCAGGCCGCCATCGACGACTGCGCCAAGGCCGGCGGAGGCACCGTCACCCTATCCGGCGGAACCTTCGTCTCCGGCCCCATCGTCCTCAAGAGCAACATCACCCTCGACCTCGCCAAAGGCGCAACCCTCTTCGGCTCACCCGACCACGCCGACTACCCCGCCATCAGCGAGTTCAAGGCGCCCGGTACGCAATCCCTCGTCCGCGCTGCAAATGCCGAGAACATCGCCATCACTGGCTCCGGCACCATCGACGGCAATGGCGAATCCTGGTGGGCCGAAGCCCGCGCCCACCGCGGCTCCGGCGTCGTCGGAGAGATCCAGTTCCGCCCCCGCCTCGTGGTCTTCGACCACTGCAAGCACGTCAGGCTCGAAGGTGTCACCATCCAGAACTCGCCCTCCTGGCAGGTCGTTCCCTACTACACCGACGACATGACCATCCGCAACGTCCGCATCCTCGCGCCGCAGCACTCGCCGAACACTGACGCCATCGATCCCTTCAGCTCTTCCAACATGGTCATCGATCACGTCTACGCCGACGTAGGCGACGACAACATCGCCATCAAGAGCGGCATCATCAACTCCCCCGGCCCCGACGAGCCCAGCAAAAACATCACCATCACCGACTGCGAATTCATGCACGGCCACGGCCTCTCCATCGGCTCCGAGATCGCCGGCGGAGCCAACAATATCCACGCCGAGCGCATTCACTTCAAAGGCACAGACCAGGGCATCCGCATCAAGGCCAACCGCGACCGCGGCAACCAGGTCTACAACATCAGCTTCAAAGACATCACCATGGAGGACGTCAAAACCTCCATCCTCATCAGCGAGTACTACCCCAAGGCCCTGCCCGAAGGTGACGTCGCCGCCGAGCCCATCACCCGCCTCACACCCTTCTTCCACGACATCACCATCGAGAACGTAAAATCCGTCAACAGCCCCTGGGCCGGAGTCATCGTCGGCCTCCCCGAATCACCCGTCAAAAACGTAGTCCTCAAAAACGTAAACATCCAGGCAAAGAAAGGCCTGCAAATCGCATACGCCACCGTCTCAGGCACAAACGTAAACATCCAGGCCGCCGAAGGACAGGCCATCACGGTCGCCCCCAACGCCACCGCCAACATCAAGTAGCCAAAAGGGTGCCCCACAGGGGTGTCCCAGGCAAACCACGGCGGGGTGCCCCATTCATCGCAGCTTCATCGCGATGAGTGGGCCATCGCGCGAGGCGCGATCCGTTGTTGCTTGTTTTGCGCCGTCATTCTGAGCGGAGCGAAGAACCCCCGCATTTTGCCCCCAGCACCCAATCCGCCAGGGCAGAGCCCAGACCGAAATAGGGGTATGACTTCTCGTCAATAAGGATCAGCAATCGTCTTGAGGTAAGAGCGCGGCTCGCAACTCAGCCGCGCTCTTGCCCGTTACGTGGAGCACCTTACTCCTGCTCGTCATTCCAGCCACCAGCGAAACCCGTGCCCGCGGCACTCCCACCTTCTCAGCCACAAACGCAATCAAAGCCTCATTCGCCTTACCATCCACCGCCGGAGCGCTCAGCGCCACCTTCACCGCCCCACCATGCAGTCCCATCACCGCATCTCTCTTGGCCCCCGGATGCACCCGTACGCTCACCGTGCATCCATCCCCTACATCCCTCGCGAACTCGGCCACATCATTCAGGCTTTGCATAAACCCGCTTCCCAAAGATCGCCGTCCCCACCCGGACACACGTACTCCCCTCCTCGATCCCCACCACAAAATCGTTCGTCATCCCCATCGAAAGCTGCGTCACCTTCGCATGCACCTTCGCAACCTCATCCCGCAGCCGCCGCAACTCCCTGAAGTAAGGCCGCGCCACCTCAGCATCCTCACTCCATGGAGGCACCGTCATCAATCCCACAGCCTCCACAGCCTCAAACCCGCGCATCGCATCCAGCAGCGGCATCAGTTCTGCGGGAGCCACACCATGCTTCGACTCCTCATGGCTCAGCTTCACCTCAATCAACACCGGAAGCCTCTTTCCCAAAACCGTCGCCGCCGTCTCCAGCCGCTGCGCAATCTTCAGCGAATCCACCGCATCCACTGCATCAAAAAGTTCCGCCGCTTTATTCGTCTTATTCGATTGCAGCGGCCCAATCAGGTGGACTGCGATACCCTCCAGCCCTTGAAGCCGTGCAGACTTCTGCTCATACTCCTGCACGCGATTCTCCCCAAAAAGCCGCTGTCCCGCCGCATACGCCTCCAGAATCGCCTCCACCGGATGCACCTTGCTCACCGCCATCAACGCCACATCGCGTTCATCGCGGCCCGCTCCACGGCAGGCAACGGCCACCTGTTCCTTCAATCGTGCAATATTATCTGCAATCGTCATCGTGTCAGATCTGTACTATTTTGAAGTGTCATCCTGAGCGCAGCGCACAGCGCAGAGTCGAAGAACCTGCGGTTCTCTCACTACACTACCGAAGACGACCCAATCTGAATCTTACCTGCATCTATCAATAGAGGAGGCACCTCACTGCATGTGGACCATTCTTCTGCTCATCGGCTCAAACATCTTCATGACCTTCGCCTGGTACGGCCATCTCAAATACCGCGAAGTCTCCCTCTGGAAGGTCATCCTCGTCAGCTGGTCCATCGCCTTCTTCGAATACTGCCTCCAGGTCCCAGCCAACCGTATCGGAGCCCGCACCTTCACCCCCGACCAGCTCAAGGTCATCCAGGAAGTCATCACCCTCTCCGTCTTCGGAGTCTTCTCCGTCTACTACTTCGGCGACCACCTGCGCTGGAACCACGCCGTAGCCTTCTGCTGCCTCGTAGCCGGAGCCTTCTTCATGTTCCACAAGTTCTGAACTTCAGCAATGCAATAAACAATGGAATCGCCGCGATCGATCAATTCCACTCCCGACCGATGAGTTCCACTCACGATCGATGAATTCCACTCGTCATTCCGAGCGAAGCGCGCAGCGCGAAGTCGAGGAACCCCTGTATTTCGCCTGAGCGCCACAAAGTTGTCCGTAGTCAATATCGATCCGCACCACTCACAAATTGTCATCCTGAGCGAAGACGCGCGCCTGCGCGTCGCAGTCGAAGGACGTGCGGTGCAGTTCCAGTTGCCTTCGCGGTTGCAGCTGCAGTTGCAGTTGCCTTTGCCTTTGCCTTTGCAGTTGCAGTTGCAGTTGCCTTTGCAGTTGCCGTTGCCGTTGCCGTTGCCGTTGCAGTTGCCTTTGCCTTTGCAGTTGCCTTTGCCTTTGCCTTTGCAGTTGTCTTTGCCCTTCTTGTTGTCATTCCCGAAGGGAATCTGCTTGTCTTTGCAGTTGCTTTTGCCGTTGCTTCTAGGTAACCCAAGGCTTCAGCCTTGGGCCTCCCGGCGGGCCAAAGATAAGGGGGCTTTAGCCCCCGGGGTACGCCTTTACTCAAACGCTACGACCACCCGTGCCGCCCCCGCCACATCGCCGCATCCATCTCCCAAACCTCCGTCGGCAGCCGCCCACAAACATACTCATCCTCAATCACCGCCACACACCGCATCCCCTCCCTCACCGAGATCGCCCGCGAAGCCGCATTCGCCACCGCCTTCTTCACTCGCAGCACCGGTTGCCGAAGGTCCTCAAACCAAAAACGCGTAACCTCCGCCACCGCCTCCGTCATCAACCCGCGCCCGCGCCACTCCGGAGCAATCCAGAACCCGCGATTAATCTCCCGATTCAAATGCAGCGAGATCGCGCCAATAATCCGCTCCGGCTCATCCTTCAGCCGAATCGTCCAGTGCCACTCCTCGCCGCGCTCCACCGCAGGCAAAGCCCGCTCGCGATAGAACACCTCCACGCCATCCGCAGGAAACGGCCAAGGCACCACCGCTGCAAGGTACTTCACAACCTCCCATTGCGGAAACAACCGCTGCACCTGCACCGCATCCTCAAGCCGCACAGGACGCAACAACAGCCGCGCAGTCTCAAGCGACGGCGGCACTCTTACCGCCCATGCTCTTCCAGATACTTCTCCACCTCAAGCGCAGCCATGCACCCTGTGCCCGCAGCCGTAATCGCCTGCCGATACCGGCGGTCCTGAATATCCCCGCAGGCAAACACGCCCGGAATAACCTGCCCATTCAGTGTCGTGAACACATTGTTCGTCGTCTTGATGTACCCATCCTGATCGAGGTCGAGCAGTCCCGTAAACGCCTTCGCATTCGGCTCATGCCCAATCCCAAGAAACATCGCCGACACCGGCAGCACGGACTCCTCGTTCGTCACCTTGTTCTTCAGCTTGAGTCCCTTAACGTCCTTCTCCTCCACTCCCAGCACCTCTTCCACAATCATGCTGGTCATGAACTGGATCTGCGGATGCGCCATCGCGCGCTCCAGCATGATCTTCGAGGCGCGGAACTTCTCGCTCCGGTTGATCAGCGTCACCTTCGTCGCAAACCGCGTCAGAAACAGCGCCTCTTCCATCGCCGAGTCGCCGCCTCCGATCACCGCAATCTCCTTGCCCGAAAAAAAGAACCCGTCGCACGTCGCGCACGAACTCACACCATACCCAATCAGCGCCTGTTCGCTCGGCAGGTTCAGCCACCGCGCACTCGCCCCCGAGGCAATAATCAGCGTCCGCGTGCGAATCGTCTCTTTCCCGATGTTCAACTCAAAGGGATGCTTCGTCAGGTCGATCGAGTGCAGGTGCGCCATCTTCAGCTCCGCGCCAAACCGCACTGCCTGCTTCTTCATGTTCTCAATCAGCTCCGGACCCTGGATCCCCTCCGGCCAGCCGGGAAAGTTCTCCACCAGCGTCGTAATCGAAAGCTGTCCGCCCGGCTCATGGCCCTCCAGAACCAGCGGCTTCAGGTTCGCCCTGGCCGTATAGATAGCAGCAGTCAGTCCGGAGCAGCCGGAGCCGAGAATCACAGTGTCGCGTGTCGAATTGTCACTCATAGGAAGTTCCCTCAGTGTAAATGCGCCGCAACCCAAAACGATTCATCGGAGGCGTATCTCACTTCGGTTTCTCCATTTCTTGTCATCAGTTGTTTCTCGTATTTCTCGTCCATGCTTCTTGCCTTTCATGTTGTCCATCGTTCTTTGCATTTCTTGTTGTCATTCCCGTAGGGAATCTGGTTCTTTCTTTGTGGATCTGGCAAAAACTCAGCAAAAACGCCTGTCAAGCCCCAAAGCCCCTCAAACCACTAAAAACAAGCCACTTCCGGGTGGCAGAGTAGTTTCACCAGATTGTTAGAATTGAAACAGGAGATATCCAACGCCCCCCGAAAGCCATATCCTGTCTTAATTTAAATAAATAACCTGTTTTCAATAGCTTGCAGATAACTCCTTTAGATGGAATAATTTGGTTCCGAACCTCTAATCTAAGCCACATAGAATGAGATATTTACATCAAAAGATAGGGGAGGGGGGAGCACATCCAGACCCTTACAATCAAAGCATGGCAAACCTGACACTGGTCTACGGAATGAGACTTCTCCCCGCTGACGAAATCGCACAACTGGGCGATGCCACCATCGCCCTCAAAAACGGAAACGAAGCCCACGTCACCATGCACGTCCTCGAGGGCAGCCGCGAAGAGATCGAAGAGCAGCTCAAGATGAGCCTCGATGCCTTCTTCGACTTCTACCCGGAGATCTAGGCTGCCTTCGTACTAAGCCGCTTCAGCATCGCGCTCGCACTGCGAAACCACGGTCGCTCCCGCCGGCGAAGATAACCCGGCATCGCCTGTTTCTTGTCGAGCACCCTTTGAGCCCATTCACTCGCCTCTGCATTGTGCCCCTCGGACGCCAGCAACTCGGCAAAATTCAGGTAGGTCTCCGATAGGGTCGAGACCGCGGTCACTCGCCGGAAAAGCTGCTCGGCCTTCTCTTTCTGGCCGGTCATGGCGTAGGCATGCGCAAGCAGCCCGGCAGCGCGGTGGAAGTCATAGCCCGGCTCCTGGCCGACCACACGCTCCAGGTCAGGCAACGCCGCCGCGGCATCGCCAAGCTGCAGAGCGCAGACGCCGCGCCGGTAGAACGGGTCAGGGGTATCCGCCCGTGCCGCAATCGCCTTGTCGAACGCAGACCGCGCCAGCTGCAGCTTGCCGTCATCCATGTAGAGATCGCCAAGCTCCTCATAGTTTCCTGAGGATGGATTGACGCGAACGATAGCTTCGAGTTCCGTGATGCGCTTCCGCCGCGAAAACATCTTGAAGGACTGCCCCAGGAGCCCGATATCAGGGATCCCCTCCACGACGAGGTAAATCACAGCGCCGATCGGACCAAGAAACAGGATGACGAAAATCCAGTACGTCTCCGGCCGCCGCCTGATGAAGTGAACAATCGCCAGGCCCTGGAGCACCAGGCCCCACGGGTAAAAGAAGTGATTCAGGAGTCCCATTCGTAGTCGGCTCCAATAAGTTATACGGGTGAGTGACCGAACATAGCATACCCGTGAAAGCCTCAGAAGGCACTTGGAAATGGCAATCAAGTCGCCGGCGGCTCATCATGGTGTCCCTCCACTGTCGCAAAACAGATCATCTGTCTCGCTCCGAATCACTCCTGCCGAAAAAACGGGAGTAACGGAGCGGCAAAATGATCCCCAACCGTCTCATCCAACTCCTCCTCTTCGCAGCGCTCGGAGCGGCCACGCAGGCGCAGGAAACTGCACCTGCTCCTCAAACCATCGAGGAGGCTCTTCACCAGCTCTCAGACGCTGCCGGAGTCATCTTTACCGGCGAAGTCACCGCGATCCGCCATCTCAGCGGAGATAAGCGCTCCTCTGGAGTCGTCGAGGTCGACTTCCGCATCGACCAGGCCATCCGAGGCTGCACCTCAGGCAGCACCTACACGCTCCGCGAATGGGCAGGCCTCTGGTCCGGAGGAGACGAGCGCTACCGCATCGGCCAGCGCCTCCTCATGCTCCTCCACGCACCCGGCCCCGGAGGCATGAGCTCGCCCGTCGGAGGCATGGACGGCGCGATCCCGATTCGAGGCGCAGCAACCGAACTGACGCCGCAGGCACCAGGATCGAGCGCAACCCGGGCAGGCACAATCACCGCGAGTGCGGTGAGCCGAACCGATACGGTGGCAATACCCGCGCCCCCCGTCGCCGATCTCCGCTGGGTAGGAACACGACTCACGCGCCCAATTGCGTACAAGGCACCCACGACGCAGCCATCAGCGATGGCGACAGCAAAAATCGCAGTTCAACCAACTGCGGAGAACTCGGACACGAGCGACGCCTCGATAGCGGCACAGCAGGCTCCGGTCGGCGTTATCGTAAACATGCTCGCCGCGTGGCAGGAAACATCGCATGCGGCGCAATAGAGCCGCATGCGCGCTTCTGCTCTGTGCAATCTCATTCGCGCACGCAAGCGGGCCGCGCTGGGTCACAGGAGCGCCGTACTACTATCCGGTCGGAGATATGGTGGTCTGGTACACCGACCAGCCGCAATACTTCACCGATCCCGGCGATCTTAGCCCGTATGTGAATCACGCAGCCGCCGACGCGCTGGTCGCCGCGGCAGCTGGCGTGTGGAACGTGCCGACCTCACGCCTCATCCTCTCCTACGGAGGGCCGCTCGACGAGGATGTCGGCAGCACAAACGTCACCTTCGGAGCCAGCGGAATCACATTTCCGCCGGACGTCCAAAGCTCGAACTACGCCGCAAAGCAAATCGCCGTTATCTATGACAGCGACGGCTCGGTCACCGACTTGATGCTGGGCAGCGGCGCCAGCAATCCGGTCAATTGCCGGCAAGCAGGTGTCACCGAGAGCGTTGATATGATCTGGGGCAACGGACGCATCATGCATGCGATCCTCGTCCTCAACGGACGCTGCACCGGTCCGGCTCCAGAGCAGCAACTGCAACTCCAATACCAGCTCATGCGAGCCTTCGGGCGAATTCTCGGCATTGGCTGGTCGCAAACCAACGACAACGTCTTTACCGGAAGTCCACGGCCCAACTACAACCAGGCGCTGAACTGGCCCATCATGCATCCGATCGACATCATCTGCGGGCCTTACACCTATCAATGCCTGCCGCAACCGTTCACGCTCCGGCCGGACGACATCGCCTCGCTCGACCTGCTTTACACCATCTATCCGCCGTTCACTCCACCGGTCGGACCGGCAAGGTGAGTTCACTCGCACGAGCAAACCGCCTTCGAGGTATCGTCACCTTTCCGAATGGACAGGGAATGCAAGGTGTCAACGTCGTGGTGCATCGTCTCGAACCGTTCTGGGACACTCCCGAAGACTGGGAGATCGCCTCAGGCGTCACCGGCTTCCGCTTCCGTACCAACGCAGGAAATCCCGTATCGGGTCCTCCCTCAGCCGCAGTCACCAACATGGGCACGACCGATCCCGCACAGGAGGGAGCGTACGACATCATCGGAATCCCCCTCCAGGACTGGGAGGTGTGGCAGAACCTCATCGTTACAACGCAACCGATCAATCCTCTCTACACCGGACCCTACGCCGTAGGGCCATACAACTCCGGCAGCGTCACCCCCTCCGGCACCCCACCGCGAGAGGAGGCCTACGTCATGGGCACGTATGCCGATCTTTACCTGCCATTTTCGATTCCCGATGCAGTGAGTTCATGCGCTGCATCAAGCGATGGCGTCGAGACGGCTCCCTCCACGGTAGACCCGCAAGGGTGGTGGACAGGCACGCTATGCGGCTACGGTCATAGCGCCTGGTCGAGCTTCGCACTCAAAGCCCAGCGAAGCGCAACCATCGAAGTCACGGCGCTCGACGAGCAGGGCTATGCGACTTCGGCCAAGGCGATGCCCGTGATCGGAATATGGAATGCGACTGACGGAACCGGCACTCGACCAACAGTCGCCTCGGCTCCAGGCGCGTTCAATACGGGAGACACAGGAATGACAAGCCTCCGCGTTTCGTCCAGCACGCAGGCACAGAATCTCCGTATGGTCATTGCTGATCAGCGCGGCGACGGCCGGCCCGACTTCGCCTACAAAGCGCGGCTTCTCTATGCGGACACAGTTACGCCGGCGACGGTTCCGGCAAGCGGCGGAGCCGTTGTGATTACGGGTATGGGCTTTCGCGCGAGCACCGCAATGACAATCAATGGAGTTCCAGCTTCTATCTCGAGTTGGAGCCCCACAGCGATCACGGCCATTGTTCCTTCGTTGCACGATCTGCATTCAATCAACGCGCTCACCGCCGACGTGACAGTTACAGACCTCACGACCACAGCCTCTACGACGATGATCGCGGCTCTGAGCTATGATGCCCAGCCTTCGCTTGTACTGATCTCGGCGCCTTCCAATTCCGTCTTTATCGGGACAACAGCAGCTGACGGATTTACGGTGCAGGCGCTTCAGGCCGATGGCTACACCCCGATTGCGGACCAGCAAGTCACCTTCAGCGCTGCGGGGCAAGCGAGGTTTGGAGCCTGCGAAGCCTCGGTATGCACCGTCGTTACGGATGCTTCCGGAATGGCATCGACGACTGTGACTCCGCTGGCACCGGGAGCGGTAACGCTCTCAGCAGTGAGCGCTGTGGGCACCCAGACCACCTCGTTCACCGCAATGTACCGTAATCAGACGATTACAGCACTCAATCCTGCACAATACATTGCTGCGGGCGTGACATTCTCGTGGACGCCTGAGGTTTCTCTGACGGACAACGGAGGATCCACCGCAGGCGTCGCCGTTGTATGGCAGAGCGGGTCCAGCCACGTCTTCCTTAGTCCGCTCCTTTCAATCACAGACGGCCAATCCGTAGCCAGCACAACAGCTTTATCTGGAGCGCTCGATGCAGGAGAGGTGGCAACCGCGACCGCATGTGCCTGGACATCCGTGTGTGCCACCTTCTCTGCCATTGGCGTGAGTCCTGATGAATGGCAACTGCAGATTGCAGATGGAGCGGGTCAGTCGCTGACAGCGGCGGACAGTTTCGCCCCGGTTGCGCTCAGAGTTGTCGACTCTGCTTCTCATCCCGTAGCCGGGGCAATTGTGCACATCGATCAGACACTTGAACCCTGGGGTGCCCCATGCCCCGATCATGGCCGCTGTCCGATTGCACCAATCTATCGATCATCCGGTTCAACCATCATTTCGGATGCTGACGGTTTGGTGAGGCTCGCTCCTCTTGAGACCTCATCGGACGAAGTAACAAAGATTGCCGCTGCTACTGGAATTCAGGGTTTCGTCTCCTTATCGCTGCAGAAGCATCCATAAGTGATTCGTAATCTTGTCACCATTGATCGACCTCAGGCATCAAAATAGAGACGCACTTTCGAGAGGGGTACGGACGATGGCAGAAATCAGCGAGCGCAAGCGCGTTCTCATCCTGGGTGGTGGATTTGCGGGAATGAACGCGGCGATCGAGGCTGCGCGACTTCCAGTCGATATCACGTTGATCGATCGGAAAAATCACCACACGTTTCAACCCCTCCTTTATCAGGTCGCGCTTGCAGTGCTGTCTCCGGCGGAGATCGCTCAACCGATACGATCCGTCCTTCGCGATTATCAGAATATTGAGGTGTTGATGGACGAGGCGGTGGGCTTCGACATCGCCCAGAAGCATGTTCAACTCAGAACGGGGGCACAGTTCGAATACGACTACCTGATTGTGGCGACCGGATCCACGCATTCGTACTTCGGCAGGGACGACTGGGCGAAACTCGCTCCAGGCCTGAAGACCGTCGAAGATGCGACCGAGATTCGGCGCCGTGTCCTGCTGGCATTCGAACTGGCTGAACGGCAAATGCAGGAGCAGGGAACACACCCTCCTCTGAACTTCGTCATTATTGGTGGTGGGCCAACAGGCGTAGAACTCGCCGGCGCTATCAGCGATATTGCAAAGCTTTACATGGCGAAGGATTTTCGTCATATTGACCCGTCGACTGCGCAGGTTCTGATATTGGAAGGATCGCCGAGCATTCTTGCAGCCTATCCGCCTGACCTCCAGCGCAAAGCGGTAAAGCAACTCAACGAATTGGGTGTGCAGGTACGGACTGGCGCGCATGTGACCGATGTGCAACCGGGTTACGTCATGGTAGGCGACGAGAAGATCGAGGCCGCAGTCATACTATGGGCCGCGGGCGTGCAAGCATCTCCATTAGGCAAGCTGCTAGGCTTTCCCTTGGATCGCCGGGGTTGCGTTATCGTCGATCAGTTTCTTAATCCTCCGCAGCATCCGGAAATCTTCATTTGCGGTGACCTTGCGCATGTGGAAGAAAACGGTAAGCAGGTGCCTGGAGTTGCGCAGCCTGCGATGCAGATGGGTACCTATGCCGCGAAGCGTATAGGTCGCCTGATTGCTCGCGACAAGGGAAGCGATGGCACTGGGCTGAATCAGCCGTTTCATTACTTCGACAAGGGCGACATGGCGACGATCGGGAGGAAAGCCGCAGTTGCGAAGATTGAGTGGCCATTCCATGCGCGCTGGGGTGGCTTCCCGGCGTGGTTAATCTGGCTGATCGTGCATATCTTCTTTCTCATTGGCTTCCGCAATCGGCTCGCGGTGTTTTTGCAATGGGCATGGACATATCTCACATTCAACGACGGCGCTCGACTCATTACAGGTTCGCAGGACCTTCCTGGTTGGAATACGAATGCGACTCCCATGACAACGGCTCCCGAACAAAAGACAGCTGATCTGGTCAAGGCCTGAAGACAAAGCGAGCCCGATATTCCTTTGAGGAATATCAGGGCTCGCTCACGCTGTTGTGATCTTCGAAAATCTATTTCGCGGCGTTCTCAATCTCTTTCCACTCGGCATCACTGAGCTTGACCGATCCGGCAGCGACATTTTCTTCGAGGTGTTCGATAGAAGAGGTTCCGGGGATTGGCAGCATAACTGGCGAGCGATGTAACAACCATGCCAGTGAAAGCTGAGAGAGCGTCGCACCATGACGCTTGGCCGCAGCATCCAGTTTGCCCCCAGGCTCCGTAAGCTTGCCCGCGGCAACAGGGAACCATGGAATAAAGGCGAGTTTGTGCTTCTCGCAGTACTCGAGGACATCTTCATGCCGCCTGTCGGCTATGTTGTATTGGTTCTGGACGCTCACGACGTCCACGATCTTTCGGGCTTGCTCGATCTCATGCGGCTTGACTTCGCTCAAGCCCACGTGGCGAATTTTGCCTTGCTCTTGTAGTTTCTTGATGACACCGAGAGATTCCTCCACCGGTACCTTCGGATCGATGCGATGCAACTGCCACAGATCGATGCGCTCAAGCTTCAGCCGGCGAAGACTCATTTCGACTTCCTGCTGCAGGTACTCAGGGCGTCCCACAGGAAGCCACTTGTCTGGGCCCTGACGGGTGAGACCTGCCTTGGTCGCAATGACTACGCCCTTGGAATAGGGTGATAGTGCTTCGCCAATGAGTCGCTCGCTTACCTCGGGTCCATAGGAATCAGCGGTATCAATGAAATTGACGCCAAGCTCGACGGCACGGCGCAGGACTTTCTTAGCGGTTTCAGGGTCTTTGGGTTCGCCCCAGATACCTTTGCCGGTGATCCGCATGGCACCATAACCCAATCGATTGACTGGCAGGTCGCCGCCAACCACAAATGTTCCACTAGCCTTCGCGTTTATAGCCGTCGTAGTCGACATGCACTATGAGATGCCAACTGGAGCGTGAAGGCGCATTGTTTCTCCTTCGATAAGAACCTTGACCTGCTGTTCGATACCAAGCCGAACAGCGTCGGCAACCAGCCGCTGCACCGGTTCGTCCATCGGCTCACGACCGAGCCGGAACGTGCCGTAATGCATGGGAATCATCCACTCTGCTCCAACATCGCGAAAGACCTGTACTGCCTCCTCGGGACTGGTGTGAACCGCACGATAGGCATCTGGAAAATAGGCTCCAATGGGCAGAAGTGCAACCTGAGGATTGAGTCTTCGGCCGATCTCAATGAAGCCGTTGAAATATGCCGTATCGCCTGAGTGATACACGGAATGGCCGCCGCCTTCGACAACATAGCCCCCGAATCCGCGGTGCGTATCGTTGAACAGACGCGCCCCCCAATGCTGGCAAGGAGTCATCGTTATGGTCAATCCCTGTACGACGATCTTGTCCCACCATCCCATCTGACGAACCCTTGCAAATCCGAGTTGCGATACCAGATCTTCAACCCCTTTAGGGACAATGACCTCGGGGGTTCGCCCTCGTAAATACCGCGTAGAACGAATAACGCGACGCAGAGAAGCAACATCAAGATGATCCATGTGAGCATGCGTCACGAGCACCACGTCAATCGGCGGCATTTGATCGGCCGCAATTCCCGGCCTGCGCAAACGGCGCAGCACAATCAATCGCTTGGAGAGCACTGGATCAATCAGGACGTTCTTGCCATTGATTTGCAGGAGAAAGGAGGAGTGTCCGATGAATGTGATGCCCAGTTCGTCTGCGGAGACTTCTTCAGGAGGACGGGAAATCCCGGTCATCGGGATCTCATGGCTCTCCCGCACAAGACGGATAAGCTGACCCATTTTGGTAACAACAAACGGTCTGCGGCGGAGGGCCGCTCTCATCGACTGGCGTGTCATTCCTGTTGAATAGATGCTCATGGCGACCCCTGAGTTTCAGTCACTGCCAGATTGACCCTGACAGAGAATCGTTGATCCACGATGAAAAGGTATCCAGCACGACACTCTTGCGGTTTGAGCATCTATGGAGAAACAAGGCACGCCTTTAAAGGAACTCTGTGTCTCATCAGGACTATAGTCTCGACCGGTCTCCTGACTTGTCGCCGGATACGTTTGCGATTGCGCTCCCCCAAACTAGCGCGCCTGTTCCTTCTTCAGAGTCTTCGCTGCCCACGCCTCGTAAGTGAAGCGATCCTTAAGCGCCTCCCATTCGGCAGACGGCAACGCCATCAAATCATCCCGTTTGATCCCGGGCAGACCCGAGCCAACGGCATCCAGACCTCCCTCCCGATCTTCACGGATGTAATTGGGCGCGATATCAACATTGTTTGCCTTCGCCCATTCACTGATATGCGTTGTCGGCATCACTGCGATTGTCGATGCGTTCCAGCTGGGGAACTGCAATTGCTGATTAAGCCAGGCCACTCCCTCTCGCGTAACCCAGGACGTCCTGTGACTGACGTCCGGATAAAGGATGGTTGTAAACATATTCTTATCGGTCCCGCGCAGCGCGATCGCGCGCTGACGTACGGACTCAAACCACTCCGGCGGATGATGCGTCATGTCCATCACGGTGTCGTTATCGCCGTTCATCACCAGCATCGAACCGCGTGCCGCGTTGAGTGCATATAGAACCGCGCCACGGTCGCCAAGCACTGACAGCGATTGGTAGGGCGGCGACTGACATGGCAGTGGATTCATATCAAAGTAGCCGCCCGGGCCATCGTAGACCCCACCACCGCTAAGAATGATGGCGTGAATCCGTGTGTCGATTGCTCCCGTAATGCCAGCGATAAAAGAGCCCATCGAGTATCCCACCATCGCGATTCGCTTCGCATCCACCTCGGGGCGCGACACGAGGTAACTCACCGCCTGCATCGCATCCACCTGCATCAGCCCGGCAAGCCGCTGCCCCCAGTGCGGCGAATCGACGATCTTGTCGTGGGATCCTGCGCGGGATTTCCTGTCGATGTTTCGTTCCCCTTCACCAATCGGGTCATAGGTCACAACCATTGCACCCGCACGAGCAAACATCATTCCGCTGTAGAAGGAGTACCAGCTGAACTTGTCCCCTCCGTGTCCGTTCACAACTACAATTCCGGGAATCTTCCCGCGTTGCTTTTCAGGACGATAAACGATCGCAGGCACAAGCATCCCGTCGGCAGTCTGGTAGGACACGCGTTCGGCGATCACTCCCGCGACGGGAGAAAAAGAGGACCATATCTTTGCTTCCAGAGACGGCAAGGAATCCGGGATGAAGAGCTGTTGCCGAATCTCGCGACGCCATTGTTCCTCTCGCGCAATCCTCTCTTTGAGGGTCAAATCCTTCGCCGGTGTCAGCTTCTGGACTGGAGCGCCAACGCCCGCCCTTGCCCGATCAGGTGCAGCTTGCGGCATCGTGATCGTTGCCAGGGCAAACAACAAAACTCCTGCCGCCGCGACTGAAACAAGCATGCGATTCATTCCGACCACCCTACACTTTAGCCGCCACAGGCTACAATCTCTTGATCACCCATGAGTCTTCACGCAGTCGTTATCGCCCTCATCGTCCTCACTCTGCTTACCGTTTCACTCGCCCGTTTAGGTAAGGTCAAGACCAAGGCCGACTATCTGGTTGCGGGCCGAACACTGCCCGCCTTTGTGCTGGTATTTACGCTTCTCTCAAGTTGGATCGGATCTGGCTCACTCCTCGGAGGGGCAGAGAACGCCTACAAGCACGGTTTCGTCGCATTATGGCAAGCTGGCGGTGGCTGGGCCGGGCTGCTGCTCATCTACTTCATCGCTCCCCGCGCCCGAAAATTCGCACAGTTCACCATCCCCGATCTGCTGGAGACGCGCTACAACCAAGCGGCCCGGGTCTTGGGTGTTATCGCCATCCTGCTTACCTATACCGCCATCACGAGCTATCAGTTCATCGGCGGCGGCGATATCCTGCATCTCATCTTTCCTTCGGTGATCGATCCTATCTTTGGGCGGTACATTATCGCCGCATTTGTCATCGTCTTCACAGCCATTGCTGGCATGTCATCGGTGGCGTACATGGATCTCTTCATTGGGCTCCTTGCAACCTCGACGATGTGCCTTGCCCTCCCTGTGCTGATTCACCAGGCAGGCGGTTGGGCCGCAGTTCACGACGCATTGCCGCCATCACATTTTCAGCTCTTTGGCGATCTCTCTGTCATCCGCTGCCTCGAGCTGTTTCTGCCCACATGCCTCCTCCTGCTCGGAAACCAGTCGATGTACCAGAAATTCTTTTCAGCGAAGTCCGAGAAGGACGCGACTCGTGCCGTGGTCGGTTGGATTATCGGCACCGTTATCCTTGAGACCGTAATCGTTGCTATCGCCGTCACGGGTTCAGCTCTCTTCCCAACGGGCGAGGTCAGCCAGGCTCCGCGTGAGATCCTCGCATACTGCGGCTTACATGGATTTGAGCCAATGGCCACCACGGTCGTAGTGGACGCGGCCGGCAACATCAGGAACGTAGCAAACGCGGGAGCCCTCTCCCTGACATCGGTTTATTCGCTGCGTCTGCTAGGCGCCCTCCTGATGGGCGCAATTTTCGCCAAAATTATTTCCACAGCCAACAACTGGCTCTTTTCCCCGGCGACGAATCTTGTCAACGACATCTACATTCGCTATATGCAGCCCAAAGCTTCGAACAAGCGAATCCTTATTGTCAGCCGCCTCATGGTCGTTCTACTCGGGGTGTGGGCTCTCTTCCAGTCTCTGGGTACAGAGTCGGTTCTGAAGAAGGCACTTTATGCCTACACGATCTACTCGGCTGCTCTTACGCCCGTCATTCTGGCCGCCTTCTTCTGGCGCAGAGCAACGGCTGCCGCGGCAGTGGCAAGTATTGCAGTAGGTACCATTGTTACGGTTTCATGGGATTCCGTGGCACCCCGTTTACCTGCGGCAATAGGCCAGCGGGACGCGATCTTTCCGGCACTCATCGCATCTTTGCTCTGCCTCGTGTTGGTCAGTCTTTTCACGACCGCCCCAACACAAACTCAACTGGAGCCTTTCAGAGACGCTTGAAAATAATGATTGCACCGCCGAAGTTCTCGCGTTGTTAATAATTTCCCGAGACAATTGTCGGTAATAATTGAAAGAAATTTACATCACTCTCATCTTGGGTTGATATGTCTCCTAGGGCCTCAAAGGGACACGGATGAATATCCGTTTACTCCCTGATATCGCCGCCATGGCCGCTCTTCTGGCCATTCTGTTCTTTCTGCGCCGTCGCCACCCACAGGAGCGCGTCGGTTTATGGATGGTCGGGTTGTTGTTCATCTTCCTTGAAGCCATCGCACACATGGTCTATCGCCCTCGCGGGCCGTTGCATCTCGCCTCGCACATCGTCGCGCTCGACGCGTATCTTGCCGCAGGACTGATCTTTTTATGGGCTGCGTCCAAGTTTCTCTTTCCCCGCCGCGAGACTCTCATCTATCTGCTGATCAATGCTCCGGCATTGGCCGCCTTATTGACGGTTTACGGGCTCGACATTCGGACCCTGGGTCCCTATTACGTCGCAATAGGCGTCGGCGCACTCGTTGCTGCCGTCTCCCTATTTTGGATTAGCCGCACCGTAAAGATGGGCAAAGCATGGTGGCTCGTCATTCCGCATCTCCTCATATGGGGGCCTGCTTGGTTCTCGGTCTCTGGCGGACATTATCGTGATGCCGCATACTTCCCCCTCTTCGTTGTCTACCTGTCAATAGCCGTCATCTTTCATCTGAGCCTGCCCCGGAAAAGCCTAGGCAAGATCTGCGTTGTCGCGGGCTTCACCATCTGGGCGCTCGTCTTTCTCTTTCATTCCTGGGTCACGGACCATCCGCAATACATCGACGTCGCTAACGACATCTGGAACATGCAGAAATTCCTCGTCACCATGGGCATGCTCATGGTTCTGCTCGAAATTCAGGTAACAAGAAATGAATGGTACGGCTTCCACGATCAGCTTACAGGCCTTCCCAACCGCCGCTTCTTTGAAGACCGGTTAACCCAGGCCCTTCAACACTCTGAGATGACCGGAACCCGTACTGCTCTTATCATGATCGACCTCAACGGCTTCAAGCTCATCAATGATTCGCTTGGCCACGAGGTTGGCGACCGTCTCATACGGCACATCGCGCACAGCCTGCGTCACGTCATCCGTGCGCCCGATGTCCTTGCTCGCCTTGGTGGCGATGAATTCATTATTATCGCCACTGACCTGCCGACAGGCCCCTCTGCAAAGTACATCATAACGGCCAGCGAAGCTAGAGTTGCGGAGGCGCTCCGCAAGCCCTTTACTGCCGGAGTCCATACCCTCACCGTCAACGGAAGCGTCGGTGTCTCTCTTTACCCGGACGACACAACCGATGAAGTACTGCTGAGACGTCTGGCCGACCAGCGCATGTACGAGCAGAAACGCCAGATCGCTCTTGAATTCGAGAAGGTAACTTAGTATCCGATCGTGAACCGCTCACGGTGATATTTACCCTGTTCAAGCTCATCTACCAAGGCAATCGCATAATCTGCCAACGATATCCGGCTGTCGCCCTTGTCGTCTGTGATCAACTGCTCTTTCCCGAGCCGAATCCTGCCGGTACTCGGTCCCGGTTCAAAGAACGCCGCCCTTATGATGTGGCCCTTCCGACTCAGTTGCAGAAGTTAATCGGGAGCCTCGGGTAGAGGTTGCCTCTCCCGTTCTACGGGTACCCCGGCAAAGCTTCCTTCGGGTATTCTCAATGTCTAAGACAGACATCGAACACTCGGTCGGACGTCGGACAGAAATTGGAAATTTCATACTCACCTTTTTCCGTCTGCTGCATCCTACCCGAGTACGCAAAATTACCACAGGAGATCATCCTCATGACGATCGAGACCATGAACTGCACTGCTGACCTTGACCTACTTTTCGCCGCTGGTGTTGCCGCTCCTGTTGAAGAAGCTGTGCCGTTCGAACTCTCGCCCAAAAAGCCTACTTATGGCTACGATGACGAAGACGAGGACGAAGATTACGACGAAGAAGAGGATAAGGACGAGGATGAAGACGCCGAAGAGGAAGAGGATGAGGACGAAGAATACTCATACGACGACGAGGATGAGGACGACGACGTTGACGAAGACGAGGATGACGCGGAGGATGACGACATAGAAGAAGAAGACGATGATGAAGAAGAAGATGACGATATCGGCTACTACACCCGTTCTCTAGACTCCATCCGCATCATGAAACCTGTGTGCTAAGGTTCTGCATAAAAGAGTCTTAGTACCCCAAATCCCCCACAACATTCAGCAACGGTCTTCCTTCGATATACCGTTGTACCTGTTCCGCTCCGAGCCGAAAGGCCCGGTGGATAAACTGTGGCGTCGATGCTGCCACATGTGGCGTAATCAGGCAGTTCGGCGCCGACCACAGCGGATGCCCTGTCGGAAGCGGCTCCGGATCAGTCACATCCAGCGCCGCGCGGATACGATGTGCATTCAAGCTGTCCAGCAAAGCGTCTGTCGTCGCAACCGGCCCGCGAGCCGCATTCACAAACAGAGCCCCGCGCTTCATCAGGGCAAACTCGGCCGCACCAATCATTCCCCGCGTCTCGTCCGTCAGGGGCACAATCATTACTACGATGTCGGCCTGCGGCAGCAGCTTGTGCAGATCGCTGATGGGAAATACTTCAGGTGACCCCTTCGCACCGCGCGCGACCCTCAGTATCTTTACCCCAAACGGAGCGAGCCTCGCTTCAATCGCAGCGCCGATTGATCCGTACCCTACAATCAGCACCGTCTTCTCTGCAAGATCGTCTCCAAGAATACGATATTGGCCGGCCTGCAGTCCGCCCTCACTCAGAAAGTCGTCGCGCACCGCCGCCTGTCCGGCCCACTCCTGTTTCATCTGCGTTGCACAGTAAATAGGAAACCGCTTCAACGACGAAAGAATGGCCGTCATCACCCACTCCGATGTCGAGATGTCATGGATCCCCCGTCCGTCGCAAAGCACAATGTCCTTCGGCAGCCACGGCGTAATCCAGTCCACTCCAGCCATCATCGACTGAACGACCTTTACGCCCCTCAGTCGCTGAAACGTCTGCGCCGCATCTCTCCGCAGAAAAACCAATATCCAAAAATCCACATCGAGCACTTCGCTGCTGTGCCGCGGAATCCGCACAATCTCCGATCCCGCAGGAAAGTCCTTCAACAACTCAGGGGCCACCTTCTCATCTACGCCGACTCGCACCATCACCTGAGTTTGCACCCGAAAGCTGCATCCCAGCAAAATTTCTGCCCCAGAGACTCGGCAGCACAACCACCGATCTCACGCAGTGGCCGGTTGTGCCGCTGTCACTCCCCGGTACATTGCCTGAGATGTTCCGGGTAGCAGAAACCCAACCGCAAGATTTCGCTAAGTTAGCCTTGCGCCTCAATGAACTGGTATTTAGAGAACAATTGATCCCTTGCTCCGAAGCCACAATTCCACAGCTACCGTGTTAAGCGAGAACCCAATCCAAAATGCGATTCCGAAGAACTGACTTGGAGTCCAGTGAGTCAGTCGACTGGTAGCGAAAAAGATTCCCATCACTGGCCGCGTCGTAGCGATTCCCAGCAGAATCCCAATCGCACGCGTAAGCCACTGGCGCTCTGGCAGGAAATCGCCACGGCGTCTGCTACGAAATGCATGCAGCAAAGAGAAGAGAAACAAACTATTGAAGAGCAGCACCGACGACCGCTCAACCCAGCCTCCAATCGAATACCTGCTCATCGCGTACGCAGTCAGCCCGACAATTACACCAAGCGGATAAATCAACCGCTGCGGCCAGGCTGCTGCGGCAAACCGTCGCAAAAAGACGAACGGCGCTACCAGAACAAACATCATCGCCGGGATAATATGCGCCAGCGTCAGCCTGGCATGGGAAGCAAACGCAGCGTCCAACCCTGCGAGTTCCGGGGATACTGAAGTCGCCGGATGCGCCAAAGCCACAACCCGCCGGATGACGACCGCCACTGCGATCAAAAGCGAAAACCAGAAACCCACCCGGAGCCATAGAGCAGAGGGGCGCTCTGGGGAAGCCGTCACCGCATGCGGAATAGACACCACGGAAGCCCTCTTCTGTACGCGACTAGTCTAGAATTTAATTTTACTCTTTGTAAAATTAAATGTGACGAGCTACGATTTCCCCTGTGGCTTCCACCGAACCAGATTCCCGCAAGCGGCCTTATACCTTGGGCAAAAGGCTCGAGCAGTCCAACAACCGCAAAGCGAAGATTCTCGCTGCCGCCCGAACGCAGTTGGAATCCGGCGGCCTAAGCGCGCTCACCTTGGAGGCAGTCGCCCAGGCAAGTGGAGTCAGCCGGCAGACCGTGCACAACCTCTTCAAAACAAAGACAGGGCTCATCGAAGCCCTATTCGACCAGATGGCACTCGAAGGCGGAATGGAGCAAATGTCGTCAGTGATGAGGCAGGCTGATCCAACCGCCATGCTGCAAGGCTTCGTGGAGATATTCACTCTCTTCTGGAGCAGAGACCGGCCACTCCTGAGGCGCATCCACGGCATCGCCGCCGTCGATCCTGAAGTCGGAAACGCCCTCGAAGCCCGGAACCAGCGCAGAAAAATAGCTGCCAACAGGGTCGTTCACGTGATTGGAGGAGAAACTCGGGAGCAAAGAGTCGCGCTCCTCTATAGCCTAACCTCATTCGAGTTCTTCGATTCATTAGCAGTGGCATATGGGAACGTTGACGAGGCTGCCGCATCGGTAATGGAGACAGTCAAACAACTCATAAGCAATCTAGAACTCAATTGCGTAGAAGAAGCGAAAGATGAGATGTAGCGGTACGTGAGTTCCGCGAGACAACCAAACTAACTAACCGTTGACGTTCCTCGTCAGACATCAACGGCAATCGCGTGTCTTTCGGTTGTGCCGCGAGCAGGCGCAAGTCTTCGGAGGTGTTTTTGAAATTTGACACCAAATGACACCAGACTGCTCAGAGAGGGGACAAGCCCGCTTTCGGTAGCAGCTTGATTTTGAATAGATGATTTGGTGGACCTGATCGGGATCGAACCGATGACCTCTTCCATGCCATTTCGTAGGGTGAATGAATACGGGTAGAGAGCGAGCGATACGAAGCTACACAGAGAGGCAGTGTCCATGCGGGTTTGACGCGTGTTCACTGCCTTTCGAGTGTGCTTCGATGACACGCCGGGATACCATCCGACACCGGCAGGGATTGCAGGGTTACGACACAAACAACGACACAAATTTGCTCCGGCAGACACGCAACCGACATTCCTTCCTCAAGCGACGCAGACGATCACGGCAGGAGGGATTATCCCGATGCCGACTTAGTTGTCGAAGACCAAGTTTGGGTGAAGCCATCGGCACCTTTTTTTCGAGATGCGAGGAAGGAAAATGCGAAGATTTTAGGTCTCTAAGCTACTGATGATGAATGCATCAGTATCGACGGCTCTTGAGCTACATAAAAATCGAGGACGTCCCCCATTGCAGCGATTCGTGGCTTACTTTCGTCTGATCCCCCTGACCCGGCACCTACGTCCTTTGAAGCAACTCTCAACCTCGACATCAACGAGACCCAAATCCTCGCCGCTTGTAGTTGCCGAAAACACCGTTTTGCGGGACTTGGGGTAAGCAGTGGCGAATCGAGGTTCGAGAATGGCGGCTGCGAAATGCAGTGCTAGGAGGATAATTAGGGCGCGAGGTATCGGGAGCGGCGCATGAAAAGCCGAATCGCCATTTGGGCCACTTTGGGCGCGCTCGTTGTCGTCGCCTGGAGAATCTATATCTCAGCGACTCTTTCGAATCCGCTTGGCACCGACGGCGTTGGACGGGCTCTCGTCTATCTGACCTGCCCAATCGCAATGGCCGGACGACACCCGCAAGGCTTCTACTTCGTCCTCATCACAAATGCCGCAACTTATGCATTGGCCGGTGTCGTAGTGGAAACCATGCGGCGGTACTACTTCTTTCGCTCTAATCCAAAGTGATCCACTGCCCGCAAAGTCGGGTTTTCGGCAAGTTCGGGCAACGCCAGCCAACGGTGAGACAAAGCAAAACTGGCGTGTAAAGCTCAGAAAAAGCAGCCCCCCGCTTCAATACTCGCTACAGTGGCCTCTCTTCCTGCCGGTTTGTTCATCTCCGCCCATATTCTCATCCGTTCCCGCAGCAGGCACACCCCGTGCTTGGTCGAATAGTCCCCTCTTCTTCCACACTCGATTCGATTGATGGTCTCCCGCGTGACGCCGAAGTGCGCCGCAAGCTCTCTCTGCGTCATCCCAGCCGCATACCGGGCCAGCCGCATCTTTACCCCGAGGCTATCGGGGCACGGGTTGCGACAGGGCCAGTATCTTGGGCCAGACAAACTCCGCTTCATTTGAGCAAAGCCTATGTTCATCCGACCTTTCGGGTCAAGATTTTCCCCGTTCACCGCGCTAATGAGACCGTGCCATCCGGTGGAAGCTGCACCCATGAGGTAGTTATTTCGCATTTCACACCCGCACCGCGCATGACCCGAAAGTGTTAATAAGATTGTGGAAAAAGTGCCCGAATCTTCGATCTTTTTTCGCCCCTTCTACGTCTAATCTGTAGTGGTAATCGGAGTCCAAGCGTAAACGTACCACCTCGGGAGGCATCTCGGGGTGGTCGCATTTTGGGGCACGGATGGCCACGCTTCACATTCACCTTGATGAGTCCGGAAATTTCGTATTTAGTCCGAAAGGTAGTCGCTTTTTCATCTTCACGGTTGCGTGGACATACAATCCGACCCCGCTTGCGGCACAACTTTCCAATCTCAGATTTCAACTCATAAAAGACGGCCATCTTCGCCCTAATGTGATCGACGATCTCGCTGGCTTCCATGCTTGCGATGATCCGAAGCCCCGCCGCGATCTCGTCTTGAATCTTTTAAACTAGAATCGAGACTGGAACTTTGCCTCAATTGTTATCGAGAAGAATCGGGTAAATGACACTATTTGTGCGCCGCCTAATTTTTATCCAAAATTCCTAACGATGTTGATCAAATTTGTTTTGCGTGGACGCGTCAGACCTTGGACAGATCAGGTCTTGATCTATACAGACACTCTTCCGATGAAGTCTAGACAAGAAGCACTTGTAGTCAATCAAACGATCAAAGGATCGTGCCAAACGGAATTGAATGGAAAAAAATTCACAGTTCTTCACCATGAATCGGCAAGTAACTATTGGTTGCAGGTGGCGGACTATTGTTCTTGGAGCATCTGTCGCAAGTGGGAGTTCGGAGATACCGAAGCCTACGATTTGCTGCGTTCAAAACTCGCGGCTACTGAAATCGCGCCGATGAGTCGAGGTGATGGAACAACGTACTACTGAGACTTGGTGGCGACTTTAGACTTGTTTTCGCTTCGAGACGTTTTTTGCAATTCCTGTTTTAGAGACTATGGACGATGCTTCCTTAGCTGGAAAGGACCAAAGCGAAATGGGGATTAAACTTGCGGTTTTTGCACTCTGCCTGCTCGTCCCACCGCTTTCGATGGGACAAGTTGCTCCCACCGAAATTACAAACTCCGACGTGATCAGCATGACCAAGGCCGGAATTGGTGAGCAAACTATCGTGCTCGCGGTTCAGCGTGGACCCGACCAATTCGACACGTCACCACAGGCCCTGATCGCGCTGAAAGCGGCAGGAGTGTCAGACCAGGTGCTCAATGCCATCTTAGCGTCAGCCAACACCAAAGTGCAGAAAAGCCCCGAAGCTCAGAGCGCCGCAGCGCAAGCGCTCTTCAGAAAAGCGCTGAATGCGATCGGCCCAAGTGAGAAGATTGCGGCGATTCACTCTTTCCGGTGGAAAGCGGGTGTCGTTCAAAGCGGTCAAAACGGAAGTAGATCGTACGAGAGGGAAACGGTAAGAGTTTTTCCTGATCGGGTCTACAGCAGTACGAAAGCTCCCACTGGTGTCTTGCAAAAGGAAATCATCACCTCTGAATTCAATTACAGAACTGCAGGTACAAAGATTGTCGCGGTTCCTCCTGCCGACCTTGAACAAGCTCGTGAAGGTTTTGAATTCGATTGGATATATATAGCGCAGCATTCCGGAGACTACACAGTCACCGCTGCGGAAGAGAAGCGGGATGAAAACGCCAGGGTCGATAGGCTCAAGATCAGCAGATCGGGCAAAGACGTTATTTGGGAGATTGATGCGCATACGGGTCGTTTGTTATCCGTCACCCATCACTCTCCGTCATGGGATGCGGTAGCAGAGTACTCAGATTGGAGGTTGGTTGATGGAGTGTATTTTCCGTTCAAGCGACACGTATCAGGGTCGAGTAATATTACGGACTTCACGGTTGCCGACTATGAGGTCAACCCTACAATCGAGGCAGATCTCTTTCAGCGTCCAACCCACACCCCAATTCAAGGGCTTACACTGAAAGTTCTACAAGAGCAGTCTGTCCCCTATACCCAAGAATCGGGCGGCGGCATTTCGACTAGTTGCAATATCGTGGGGACGGCGAATACTTCAGCCAATGCAAGCACATTGGGGAACACTACCTATGGAAACGCGACGACAAATTCCAATCAGCACATGAGTTGCAATTCCTACGACACGACAATGAGGTGGCCGCACGTTCTCAATGTGATGTTCGCTCAAGCATCCGATGGGAATTCGTACATCATCGCTTGCGATAGAGCCTGGCGGTGGTCTAAGTGCGTTCCTCTCCGCGCGGGAGACGTATTCAATGCTCGCTTCACAGAAAAAGGTATTGAAGTTGAGTCATTCAACACAAAGGGCAAAGAGGAAAACCCCACTTACCATGTTCTCCAATCTAAGTCTTCACGGTAGAAGTTCGGTCATGCGGCTACAGTCCGCAGGGATATCCTACGCCCGGCCTGAACTTCCAAAACTTGTCCGCTCGGCGTGGGCGCGTGGGAATTAACAGTAAGGGCGAAAAGCGACGTTCATTCCCCGACCTAGTATTGGTGCCATTCTCTATTCGGACGATGAAAGCGACAAACTCCATGAATCACTCCCCCAGTAGGGGACGGGCAAGCCCGTCCGGGAGCAGGCTCAATGCCATTTTTTGTAGTCAAGATCATCAGCTGTAGGAGTGCCAGAGTTAACCCTTTCATCTCTCTCTTCACGAAGCCGAGCAATCAACCGAAGCTCGCTTAAAAAGACGCGCACCCGTACTCGTCCCAGCGGATATGAAGCAGAGCGCATTCATTCCAGAGAAGGTGGTATGCCGTGCCTAACTCTTCCCCCATCACCCGACTGTATTCCACTCGCGCTTCTGCATAGCTCGCCATGTCACTCCTCCACCAAAACTGAACCGTAACATACATCGGCCGGTGGGAGGGTCTAAGCCACGACAAAACTTGGGGTGCCCCATCTTCGCGTCGGTTCACCTTGAAGGAAACTGCTAGAAAGCGGGGCGTGCATTAACAATCGTGCCCATCATACCCGCTCGAGCAACCCCGGCAGCGCCGTCTTCAACCCCTTCGCAATCTTCTCAACATTGACAAGTGAGACGTTCCGCACCCCACGCTCCACCCCTGAATAGTACGTCCTGTGCAAGCCGCAACGCTCTGCCGCTTCCTCCTGATTGATGCCCTGCTCCTCGCGGATGCGACGGATGGCGCGACCAAACCGGATGCGGATATCGACGGGCATTGATAGCCATAATCGAAGTCTGTAGCCGATGCGTGCACACCCGATGAGTCATATTGATTTAGACTTGCTGGCACATCAGCCAGCAAGGAACAAACGAGGCAAGAAAGATGAGATCAAGCTTTCTTCAGAAGGCAAAGGGCATGCTTCTGGTCGTTTTGGAAATTATTGGGATCGGAGCGTTCATCTATTTCGTGGGCGGAATGTCCTTGCGAGCTACCTTAGTAATCCTCGTTTTGCTCGCGCTTGTTTGGTTTCGGACCGAGCAGAACACGGCGAGCATCCGCGAAGTTTATGATCTCAGCTCCGCACCCTACACTGTGTGGATTAAACCAAAGATCGCGAAGATGCTATTTGACATGGGTTTAGTGTCGGCTGAATGGGAGTCGCCCTATCCTGAGAGCGGACTTCCTCCTTATCCCTGGACACCACTTCACACACTTGCTTGGTGGTGTTACGGCATCAGAGCAGTTGTACTTTCAAGCGAAGCAGGCGGCTCCAGACTAGTTCATTGGACAGGCCCCAATCGGTACACAAAAAGGATCGAGTATTCCCAACGCCTAGAGTTTTTGAAGTTTCCCCATCCTGTCCTGAAAGGCAAACTGGCAGATTCAGATTGGTCCCCCGAATTCTTCTTCCGCAGCGATGGTGCTGGATACCACATAGGAATCCGGGTGCTCAACGATTGGTGGAGCACTAACAAAGAGAGGCTGGACAAGACAGGCATCGTCAAGAACATTAATGACTCTGACGAAGATGACGGAGGAAGAACTCGCATCACTCTCGCTGTCTTGCCCCGTCTGGTCTTCTACCCACTCGATTTTAGAAGGCAAACTGAAAAGGCGAAAATGAAGTTGCGCGAGGAAATCAAGACTGAGCTTCCGCTTGCAGGATGGAAGGTTGAAGCGCCTTTTAGTCCTTGGGGGGAAAGGGAGTTGGATATCAACGGCGAAGCAAACTACATCTGCAACTATGCAGAAGTCTCACTCGGACTCTTGGACTAGGTAGTTGTTCTACAACGGAATCGAGTAACCGCATCGGGACAGCCAGCGTCCGAAAAGAATCGAGGTTGTGAGATGGCTCTACGTTTTCAAAAAGAGGATGAAGTTGACCGAGCGGTAAAGGAAGAGAGGCACACCGGAGCAGTGGTCTTTGTGGTGGTGTTCTTTGCAGTAATTCACGGTGCCTATGCCTGGTTTAGAGGCGAGAGTCTCGAGTCCTACGAAAAAGACCTCGCGTGGTGGATCGGGTTCGGCTTTGTGTATTGGATTGTGGTCCCGTTCTACTATGAATTCCGATTCCGCACAAAAGAGATCGACGGCAAAGTATCTGCGATTGAAGAGGCCGTGAAGACGTCTGAGGCACGGCTAACAAAAATGATGGAAAAGTTGACCGCAATCGAGAGAGCCTTGAGATCCCGAACGGGCGTGCAGGAAGGGAATCGTGCCATTGAGGACCAGGAAGCAGACGATGACGAAGAAGATGACTCTCAAGAAGAAGAGAAAGTGAGCGATGAAGAACTGCTTGCCAAATATCACGCATCGGCGGAACGTGGAGAAGTGTGGGGTCAACTTTGTCTAGGCGTTACTTACTACAACGGCACAAGGGTTCTCAAAGATAACGTCATGGCGGCTTTCTGGTTCCGCAAAGCTGCTGAGCAGGGTGATGATGAGGCCCAATTGCATCTTGCCGAAATTTTGAGGAGTGCGGATGGGTTGCCCCCTGACTATGGAGAAGCTCTGAAATGGTATCGAAACCTAGTCGAGCGAGAGAGTACCTATAGAAACATTGCGGAAGACCGTCTCGGAGACATGCACGCTAATGGCGAGGGTGTGCCGAAGGATTACGCCGAGGCAGCTAGATGGTGGGAAAGAGCCGCTGAACACGGATGGACGTGGGGGCATTACAGGCTCGGCGAGCTATATGCAAGAGGAGAGGAGGGAGTGCCGCAAGACTACAACGAAGCGTATTTTCGGCTACATGTCGCTACAGAAGGCAAAGGCTTGGGAGTGATGCAAAAAAGCGCAATAGATGAGCGTAATAAATGCGCGAATCACCTTACGCCGGAGACCCTGTTCCAAACGCAAGAGCGGGCGCAAAAATGGCTCGCCGCGCACCAGTCGAAAGCGCAGTAGTGGAGTCACTGGAGACGAGCGACGCAAGGCGCGTTGAGGCTATGCCGATTTTGCAATCGATAATGGTAGTCACTGTAGTCACCTTTCAACAGGGGGTATGCCCCCACTCTCCTCCTCGATCTCTGCCAGCCTATTGTCCCGCATGACCCATGCCCGACGTGGACCGCCGTCAAGTCGCACGCTCTCTTGTGAGAAACCCCACTGCGTCAACATATTGTGCAATTCGAGTTCTTTGACCTCTACGCCGTCCGCATGTAAGTGAGCAACAAAGTCCGATGTAATTCCCCTGGTGGCTCCGGTGCCGTTCACGCGCTTCCGCAGGGATCGCACAATTGCACACGCTCTATCCCGCTCTTTCGCTTCCGGGTCGCGGAACATGTCGATGAACAAGGATGTGAGCTGATTCCACAATGGCTCGTCGCCGACGAGCCGAGCCACAGCCAGCAGAGGCTTACAGATGTCGGCGGCCCGGTCATTCAGTTCAAGAGCATTGACCTCATCTTCCAACTGAGCGCTCTCATAAATTGCAGCTAGCGAAGCGGCATTCTCTAAGGCCCATCTGTACAGGTCGTCTCGCAGCGGCATGCACTCGTGCTCGCACGCGTTGTGGCTATACTTCCGCTTTCTTATGGATGTTGATTTGCGGTGCATTTCACTTGCGAAGGTTCGATCAAGAGCGGTGTCAGTTAATGAACTCTTGGAAATGCCAGCCAGCACATATGGTGCGTACACGGGGAATATTGTTCTTACCCACTTGCCATCGATTCCCAGAACCATCTTCGAAACTTCCCCGCCGTTCCTGAAACCTGCGTCCAACAGGTCCATTGCCGCTCCGAATGCCTCCGTGCTCTTTTCGCTCCATCGTTCCAGGGTGTCAAGAACAATCGTGTGGCCCTCGGCAGCGAACTCGCGAATCGTCGGGACAGTAGGAGCATTTAATGGTCTCGTCGCCTCAAAGCAGACATGAGACAGAACCTCTTGCATGCGAGTCTTGCCCGAACGCGGAAACGTTGAGTAGAAGAACAGATAACCAAAGTGGCTAAACACTGGATACAGATAGCTTCCGATGGTCCAAACCGCGAGCATTGAATAAAACCGTTTGTCGGCCAAGTGAGCATAAGAATGGAGAACATCCTTGCACCTGCCAAATAAGGCTCGTCCGTCGATTCCTGGTCCGCCTGAATGGAAGCGCTCCACGCATTCGGGCCTTAACCTCGCATAGTCGGATATTTGGTCTGCCTTTTGTAGGGTACGGTCCGAGTAGACGAGCACAGCATTTTCGCCACCCCCGCACCCGAATCGTAAAACTCTGCTCTTCGGATTCCACGAGATGAGAAAGCGATCTTTTGATTCTGGAGGTTTGATTTTGCGGAGACACTCCAGCGCCGAGATTTGACTCCGGGGTTTTGGGTCCTTGTCCTCTTCGGCACTTTTTTGAGCGGTGTCTTTCTTCATAAGGGTGTACCCCTGCTAAATCGTGACTACATCGACTACATGACGGACTTGGCACACTGGAAGAATTCCGCGCCAGCTCTGGTTTCACTTCGCCCCCGCAAGAAGCCGAGAAACCTCTTCTTGGGAAAAGAGCAGACGGCGAGTGATTCTCATCGGCTTCAGTCTGCCAGTGCGGACCATTTTCCTGATCGTGTGCTTGCTGAGCCTGAGCAAGTCGGCCACTTCAATCAAGGTCAAGAGCCGTTCCGTGCTCACCGGGTACCTGCCTTGCCTTTGCTCGCCTTGCAATTGAGGTAATCATTGAGGGCTGTGGGGGTGATGAGCACACGCCGTCCAACGCGCATCACCTTCAATCGTCCCTGTTTTATCGCCGCGTGAATGGTGCGCTCGGACAAGCCGCACTCTTCTGCGGCAACTCTCACCGAAAAGCTGATCGCCATTTGCAGGTCTCCTGTTGACTTCTTGCACAGAATGGCACAGGCTTGCGTAGGTATGAAAGTACAACATCGTATCGACGTCATTCCGGAAAATGAATGGCCCCGGCCATCAAAGGTGACCATTCACGGTGACAGCCTTGAGTGTGAGTTTGAACCGGCCAGATACTATGACCTTCAAGGCTCCTACCGTTTTTCTCCCCATTCACAATTTCTCAACGCCCGGACAGATTCGGAAATGTCTGCCTTTGTGAAGGCGTGGGGGCCGTTGTACTTGCGCTTAGATCAGCCGTGCGCTGGCGTTGTTACTCACGCGCTGTCTGAATACCACGCAAAGAGAAGGAGGCTTGCGGCAATTCTCGGATTGATAAACGGAATTGGAGAGGCCGCTGTCGAGCGGGAGAGGCTGCAAGAGTTTCTGAATGCGGACCCACCGGGGCATTTTGCCGTTCGCTCAGCGGTCAGAGTGCTTGGATCTATCACTGAATGGGCCGCGCAAGCCAAGCCGACCGAGGTACGTTCCGCGATTAAAGCCGCTCTGCATGCGAGCGTTCTTGCACCCTCTTCGTTCCTAAAGGTCGTTGCGCGAGGCAAGAAACCTTTCGTGACGACCCAGTGGGCATTCCCTGCGCTGGAGACCGCTCTTTCGTGGATGGTTTGGTATGACGTGTATCGCAATGACCCGCTGTACTGCTGTGGAGAATGCAGAAGATTCTTCAAGTCCGAAAGTAGGCATGAGCGGAAGTTTTGTGACGACCCAAAGACTAAGTGTGCAAGGCGGGCATCTGGTCGCAACTGGCGACGGAAAGACCTCGCAAATAAGCGACTGGCGAAGGAAGCGAACACAAAAAAGGGGGAAGTAAATGTCACTCACAAAACGCGGTAAGACGTGGCACTGTCACTTCGTTGTCAACGGGCAACGATTCCGGCAGTCTCTCGGCACAACGGACTGGAGAGAGGCGCAGTCCAAAGAGAAGGAGCTGGTAGCTCAAGCCTCAGAGGGCAAGCTGTCACCACACGTCTACAAGCCTCGCCCGCCAGCCCTTCGGACTCGCGGCCGATGACTATGTGGCAGCACGGCACTTGGAGCTTGCACCCGCCAGCCGAGCGAAAGAGAAGCAGTTGCTGGTACAACTCCGAGACTACTTCAAGGATCAACCGTTGAAGTCGATCACAGTGAAGAAAATCACGGACTACCGGACGTGGCGGGCCGCACAGAGCGTGCGGGCCCAGCAACGCTAAATGCCGAACTAGGCATTCTTCGCCGGATGTTGAAGCGAGCGAAGCTCTGGGCGCGTGTTGCCGACGATATACGGCCCCTGAAAGAGCCGAGCACCATCGGACGGGCCTTGACTGAGGACGACAAGCAAAGGTTGCTCAGAACGGCTGTAACGAAGCCTGAGTGGGAAACGGCTTATCTTGCCGCGATCCTCTGCCTCAACACAACGGCGCGGGGCTGCGAGTTGAAGGGGCTGCAATGGTCGGACGTTGATCTATTCCAGCGTACCGTCACGATCCGCAAGACGAAGACGGCGGCGGGTGAGCGGATGATTCCCCTTACCAGCGTTGCTGCGTCCGCCCTGGCGCGGTTGCGGACACGGGCTGAGTCCTTTGGCCCGGTAGAACCGTCGCACTACGTCTTTGCTGCCTTCGTTCCGAAGTTCAAATTCAACGATACGAACGTGGTCGGCTACAGCCTCACCGGGTACGACCCGACGAAGCATATCAATAGCTGGCGGACGGCGTGGCGGTCGCTGACGAAGAAAGCAGGGCTTGCCGGGATTCCGCTTCCATGACCTTCGGCACTGTGCGATCACGTCCCTTGCGGAGAGCGGCGCGGCGGACTCAACCATCATGGCGATTGCCGGACACGTCAGCCGCCGGATGCTCGAACGGTACTCGCACGTCCGCATGGAAGCGAAGCGCACAGCGATGGAAGCCCTCTCGAACAGTAGCAAAATGGGGGGTTATGACACAAACCATGACACAAGCGCCCCACGTGTGAGCACTCGCCGCGTCTAAGTTGTTGAAATAATTGGTGGACCTGATCGGGATCGAACCGATGACCTCTTCCATGCCATGGAAGCGCGCTCCCAACTGCGCCACAGGCCCACTCTCGGGGAAGGAGTTGCTTTATCTATTCTCGCGGACTGTGCTGAATTCGTCAAACCCTGTGGGAACTAATTCCATATCGTCCGGTGTCTAAGGAATATAGAGTGAGCGAGCACTCGGCCTCCGGAGGCGCAAGTCTTCACTCACTTAGTTCGCAGATTTGCACAGGCTTCAAGAAACGTCGTACTGTAAAGGACACCCGAATGCAGGCGGGCACACTCGTGGGAAATCTAGCCAGCGCGATTGGCATAAGAACTGAAGACGCCGCACTCGTCACCGACCTGAAGGCCGGCAGCGAAGACGCGTTTGCCATTCTCATCGCGCAGTACCATCAGCCTCTCTATTCGCTTATTGCCCGTAGCTTGAACGATCCTGCCGATGCCGCCGATATCACACAGGAAGTCTTCATCAAGGTCTTCCGGAGTATTCGCACCTTCCACGGTCAGTCAAGCCTCAGAACCTGGCTTTACCGGATCGCACTGCACGAAGCCTCGAACCAGCGGAGATGGTGGTCGCGTCATAAGAAGCAGGAACTCACCATCGATTCGCCCTGGGAGATCGAGGAAGATGGCAACAGCCACCCTTTGAGTGCGACGTTGGCTGACGATGGCGAAAGCCCCTTCGATCACGCGGTGCATTCGCAGGTTAGAGAGCGTGTTGAGGCGGCTCTTCGACAGATACCCGAGTCGTTCCGAACAGTAGTTGTGTTGCGAGAAATTGAGGGCTTCGGGTACGAAGAGATTGCTGAGATTCTCAATGTGAATCTGGGAACCGTGAAGTCGCGCCTTACACGAGGTCGCTCAGCGCTTCGAGCCCTTCTGAAGGCTCAGGAAGGTACTCGGGAAAATAAATCGGCGTCCTTGGCCGTTGGCGGTACATCCAAGGAGACGGTGACGCTATGACCACTTCTAAGTGCGTCAGAATTCAATCCGAATTTTCTCCTTATCTCGACGGCGCCGTCAGCGGTAAGCGGATGTTTGAGATCGCTCAGCACCTGGAGACTTGTGCAGCATGCCAGCAAGAGTTTGAAGGTCTCAGGGCGATGCAGCGTTCCCTCGCAATGCTGGGACCCGCCAAGGCTCCGGCTGATCTGGGCATGAAGTTGCGATTGGCAATCTCGCACGAAAAAGCCGCTTCCAAAGCGTCTTGGACAGATAGTCTGAGCGTCAAATGGGACAACACGGTTCGTCCATTGTTGCTGCAGGTTTCGGCAGGAGTTGCCGGTTCCGTGGTTCTGGTGGGCAGCATCATGTTCCTTCTGGGAATGGTCGCTGCACCTGAGCCTGTCATGGCAAATGATGAACCATTAGGTGCAATGACTGCTCCGCATTACCTTTACTCGGCTGCACCGCCTCGCGCAATTATGACAAGCGCAGACTCGATGATTATTGTCGAGGCGGAGGTCAATGAGCAGGGGCGGGTCTACAACTACAACATCGTTTCAGGACCGACCGATACGGCTGTTCGCACACAGGTTGTGGACCAGCTGCTGTTGAGTGTCTTCGAACCCGCCCGGGTCTTCGGAACTCCGGTACGGGGCAGAGTGGTGGTTACTTTCTCGGGCATCTCCGTTCAGGGATAAAGAGTTAAAGCCAGTTGTTCTGAGCAGGTTGCATGCCATCCCGCTGCTCCCATAAACTCCATGGGAGCGTCGAACATATCGTGTCTTTTCCTTTTCCCAGCTTTCCGCGTTGTCTACAAGTCGCTGCAGCATTTCTGTCGATGGTTCTGCTGGCAGGAACCGATCGGGCTGCTAGAGCCCAAACAGAATCCTCAAGTGGTTCCAGTTCAAGCAGTTCACAGCCAACTGAGGACACTCAGGAGAGGATGAAGCCTGCTCCACGAATTGCGCAGCCGGAAGCTGGCGGTTCGGCTGTGACATTAGAGACAAATGAACCCCTGTTCGATCTTGCCGTCGCACTCAATGCCTGTGGCTACGATGCGGACCTTGCGAATTCAAACCCTGTCCGCCAGAAGATACGCGACGAGGTTAACGCTGCGCTCACGACTTCCGCGGAAGCTCGAGATCATCGCGATCTGCTCTGCAACTACATCCGCGAACACACAATCTCTGATCCAGCGCTGAACCTTGCCCAGTACATCTCACTTGCACTCTATCTCAACCCGCCTCCGCAACTCACTACGACGGTGGAAGTGACGGAGCTTCCACCTGATTCAACTCAAGTAGTCAACATCCTTCCTCTATTACGCAACTTCAGCGCAGATGCTAATTTGCACGCGCTTTGGGCTGAACATCGATCTGATTATGAAGCCTTGGTCGAAAAGGTTCATGATCCGCTGACGAAGATGATTCTGAATACGAACATCTATCTTCGTCTTCCTGTAAGCAGCTACGATGGGCGCCGCTTCCTGATGCTTCTTGAGCCGATGCTCGGTCCTTCCATGACGAACGCTCGCATCTATGCGAACGACTACATTGTGGTTGCATCGCCTCCCGCTGAACAGCCGGCGGGTTCCGAAATGCATATGGACCAGATTCGCCACACATACCTTCACTACGAGATTGAGCCGCTCGTATATGCGAAGGCTTCGGCGATGAATCGTCTCCAGCCGTTATTGAAGGCTGTCCAGGATGCTCCGCTCGACTTCGTTTATAAGTCCGATATAGCCGCATTTCTCACTGAATGTCTCATCAAAGCGGTCGAGATTCAGACGATGGATGTAGGTCTCCAAAAACCAAAGCGGCCGCAGCAGGTAAAGCAACGTGTCGAGATCGAGCGCTATGAAGCCGAGATGGCTGATTACGAGCGACAGGCCGAAGCGATTCGCCGCAAGAACGTTAATCTTGCCGTACGCCAGGGGTGGGTCCTGACTGACTACTTCTATGCCAAGGTCGGACAGATGGCGAGGGATGGCATCAGTCTGAAGGAAGATATAGGCGAAATGGTCTATGGTATGGACGTTGATCGGGAGAAGCACAGCGCCGAGCAAGTGGCCTTCCTACCGGAGGGCACCCATGATCTCGTTCGCCGCGCACCTCGGCAGCTCTCGGGAATGGACCTTGCCGAGATAAAGCTGATGAAGGGGGATATTGATGGAGCAGTATCGTTAGCCCAAACGGTGCTTGCTGATCCGAAGGTCGATCATTCGCAGGCGCACTACGTGATTGCACGGGCAAACCTGATCCAGCGGCAGCCAGAACAGGCGCTTGTCAACTTTCAAGCGACACTGAAGACCTCAAAAGATCCGCGGACACTCGCCTGGTCGCACATCTATCTCGGACGACTGTATGACATACAGTCCGATCGGGAAAAAGCGCTTGAGGAATATCGGACTGCGTTGACAGTTCGCGACAGCAGGCCTGATACCAAGGCTGCGGCAGAGCAGGGTATCAAGCAACCGTTTGCCGCCCCGAAGGCGGAACATTCAGAGCCGGACGACGATAACACTCCACTGGACCCGAGCGGGAAGGCTGAGAAGGATGCCTATCGGCCACCTTCACCGCATTAGAATGACCGAATCCGACTGCTCCTCCTATGGAGTTCGGTAAAGTAGATGCGCAGAGAACCCGCATGACGACGCGTCGCACGAAGTCCGCGAAACCGCAAGCGAACGATCCGGCGTCGAGCCTGTTCGGCCACACCTTTCAAAAGCCGGAGTTACTGCGTTGGGCGCTCACACACCGCTCGCTTGCCTACGAGACTAATGCCGAGGAGTTGCTCAATCCAGCGGCTGACAACGAGCAACTGGAATTCGTCGGCGATGCCGTTTTGGGGCTTGTCGTGGCCGAGTCGCTCTTCCGCCGGTTTCCGGAATCCCGCGAAGGCGAGCTCACAAGGCTACGGGCCTCCTTGGTGAGCCGGCGGCATCTGGGCTCTGTTGCGGCGAAGATGGATCTGGGGGCACAGCTTCGCCTTGGGCGGGGCGAAGATCAGAGCGGAGGCAGGCACAAACCCGCGCTGCTTGCAAACGCTCTTGAAGCTGTTATTGCCGCACTTTATCTCGATGGCGGCCTTGAAGCTGCGCGAAAGTTCATCGAGGCTCGTATTATTGAGCCAGCGATGCCCGAACTCCGGCTTGCTCTATTGGCGGGTAATACATTTAGTGGCGCCATTGGGGATCACAAGTCGGCGTTGCAAGAGCATTTGCAGGCTGCCGGAGTTGGTCAGCCGCAGTACGTTCTGACGGCGCAAACCGGTCCGGACCATCAAAAGCGGTTCCGGGTTGAGGTTCGAGTTGCTGATGGCGCCGGCGGTTCGAGGGCATTAGCCGAGTCCGAAGGATCGACGAAGAAGCAGGCTCAACAGGAGGCTGCCCGGGTCGCCTTCGAAAGGCTACTGCGCGAGCATAGTGAGGCAGCGGAGATGACGAAATGATCTCGCAGACGACGCCGACTGATGCTGGATCCCAACAAGCTTCGGCTGCGGTACGTCGGGAATTGCGCGGAACGTCAATCGCAGAGCACGACGCAGTTCATCATACGAGCCTGTTGGTGGCTGCCCAGTCGCTTATTTATCTCGTCATCATCGCGATCTTTATCATCACGTTCTGCGTGCAGCCATTCAGGATACCGACGGGCTCGATGGAGCCGACGCTGATGGTGGGCGACTTTCTGCTCGTAGACAAGCAAGTGGGCGATGCCGGTGACAGAGATGCGTTGCTTCCACAGGCCAGGATTCATCGCGGAGAGATCGTCGTTTTCCATTATCCGGTCGACCCTGCCATTCACCTTATCAAGCGGGTGGTTGGAATGCCTGGCGACCATATCCGGCTGCGGGAGGGCCGCGTCTTTGTCGACGGCGTGCCGGTGACGGAGCCGTACGCGATGTACAGGCCAAGCGGTCCGGACAGCTTTCGCGATAACTTCCCGCGGCTGCAGAGCGCAGATCCGAACATCGATTCCCGCTGGTGGATTCGTATGCGAAAGCTTATCGATAACGGCGAACTGATTGTGCCGGAAGATAGTTATTTCGTCCTGGGCGACAATCGTAACGAGAGCGAGGATAGCCGTTACTGGGGTTTTGTTCCGCGCGAGGCCATCGTTGGAAGTCCTTTTGTCATTTACTTTTCGCTTCGTCAGGGCGGAGGGGACGAGGTTGGTCCCCGGGAGCAGCGCGCCAGTGCGCTGGACGCGCTGGTCGACTTCGCCCGGTGGGATCGCGTTCTCCGCATCGTGCATTAGAGCCGGTTGATACACTGGGATTGGACCTGGAGACGAGCATTGACGAACACGGTGGAATCGACACAGAAAGAAGCAGTAGCCGAACAGAAGCAGGTGCAGAACGAGACGGCGCTGGAGTCGCTTGCGTCCATCTGCAGCGTGCTGGCGATCGGCCTTTTCGTCATGACCTTCATTTTCCAGAACTTCGAGATTCCTTCGGCCTCGATGGTGAAGACGCTGCTTATCGGCGATCACGTCCTGGTCGATCGAATTGCACTGGCTCCGCCGGCGAAGTGGGCCCCTTTTGTTTATTACCGCGAGGTTCGGCATGGCGACATTATTGTGTTTCTGAAGCCGGGCGAACCGGATCTGTTTCTAGTGAAACGGGCGATCGGATTACCGGGGGATCGCATTCATCTCGACCACGGCATCGTGTACCTGAACGGCGTGGCACAGAATGAACCTTACGCCGGCAAGCCGGAAGCGGACGGCAATCCGGCACATGAATACAGTCCTTATCGCGACGACTTTCCAGCTGTCCCGCCGGATCCGGCTTACCAGGTGACTGCGAGCTGGCAATATGAGCTGCCGAATAATCTTCAGGGCGGCGACCTGGTGGTTCCTCCGGGCAGGGTCTTTGCGATGGGCGACAACAGAACGGAGAGCCTGGACAGCCGTTACTGGGGTTTTGTGCCGCGCGAGAATATCGTTGGACGTCCAATGTTTGTGTACTGGTCGTTTGAGACACCTGCCGATCAGATCAATAAACAGTCAATCGGCGAGAGACTCAGCTTTATGGGTCATATCCTGATCCACATCTTCGATGAGACGCGCTGGAAGCGTACACTCCATCTCGTCCGGTAGCGACCGGAGACGAGTGCATGCAAAAGATCGACCCAATCGATTCGGTTCAGCAGAAGCCGGAGCTTCCGGTAGAAGCTCAGCCACCGGAGACGCCTGATGTTCCATATTCATGGCGACGCCGGCTTGGTGCCGCCCTGATTGTTGTGCTCGCGGCTGTCATGTTGGCGCTTTTACCTCCTTTGGTGAATGTGAACCGCTTCCAGCGGCGGATTGCAACGAGTATCAGCAACAGCCTTGGGCGGCCAGTGCATCTGGATCGAGTCACGCTGAGTTTGCTTCCGTTGCCAGGCTTCACGCTTGAGAACTTCGTGGTCAGCGAGGATCCGGCGTTTGGCAGCGAGCCGATTATCCGGGCGAACGAGGTTCGCGCGACGCTGCGGCTGAGTTCATTGTGGCGACGGCGCGTGGAGTTCTCGACGATCAGCTTTACGGAACCGAGCGTTAACCTGGTTCACACGCCTGAGGGAAAGTGGAATATCGAGAGCGTTCTGCTGCAGGCGTCGCGAATCCCGGCGGCTCCGACGGCGCAGACGAAGGCTGGTCCTCAGCCGCGTTTTCCTTACATCGAGGCGACGGGCGCGCGGGTGAATCTGAAGCAGGGCATTGAAAAGACTCCTTTCTCGTTGACGGACGCTACTTTTGCGCTCTGGCTGCCGAATCCGGAGCAGTGGCGACTGCGATTGCAGGGCCGTCCCATGCGGACGGACACGAGCGTCTCGGATACGGGGACCTTGCGTTTAGAGGCAACCCTTGGTCGCGCGTCCTCCCCGGAGCAGATTCCGCTGGAGCTGAATGGTTCGTGGCGAGGAGCCCCACTGGGCGAGGCAACTCGCGTTGTGTTTGGCCGCGATGCCGGATGGCGCGGCGAGCTGACACTGGAGACTACGGTCCGCGGCACGATGGGCAGGAGCGCGGTTGACACCCGGCTTCGCGTGAATGATGCGCGGCGCGAGGACTTCGTCCCTGACCAGTCGCTGGCGGTGGATCTTGAGTGCCGGGCTGAAGCGACGCAACTTTTCCACAACTTCGCGAAGGTTCGTTGTAACTGGCCTCCCGGTGGCGGAGACAAACGGAAGGTGGCCCTTTCGGGCGCAATGCCAGACGTTCGCGACTGGCGGGCATCGACCGCGGAGGCTGGAATTGCGGGCGTTTCAGCGAGCGCGTTGGTCGGCTGGTGGCATGTTCTCAGCTCACGTGTGCCTGCGGGCGTTTCCGCGGAGGGGACACTGTCGGGCAGTGTTTCCTATGACGGCAGGCAGGGCGCGAGGCGCTGGGATGGCGCCCTGGTGATTGAAGGAGCGAAGCTGAAGGCTGATGGCTCGCCGCTTCTGAGCGGAGATGTTTCCCTGCGTTCCATGGAACAGCCTGCGTTGAATGCTCGTGGCAGGAAAGCAGCGTCGCCGTCTCCGACCGGGAGTTTTCAGCTTGAGCCTGTGAACCTGGAGCTGGGAGGGCACGATCCTGCGGTTTTGTCCGGGCAGGTGGATGGCGCCGGGTACACGCTTCACCTGACCGGAATGGCGACGAAGGCCGGGCTCGAAGCATTGGCCACTGCCATTCCGCAACTAGGCGATGGTTTGGCGGCGGTGCTTCCTACGGCTCGGGCAGATGGGCCGTTCCGCATTGACGCGACAGCTACCCGGCTGTGGAGCGAGGCCCAGATCTGGCATGACAATACAGTCGTGACTCCGCGTCGGCATGGCCGACGGTAGACCCCCCCCTCCCCTATCTTTTGATGCAAATTGTTCATAAATAAAGGGTTAGATCTCAGGTTCAGTCGTAAATTATTCCATCGAAAGGCTTTAGATCTAAATTATTGAAAAATAATATCCTTTATCTAAACCGGAAAGTCTTCAGGATGATCTTCCGGGCTAATCCTATTTCCATTTTAGCCGCCCGACGAAACTGCTCTGCCACCGATAAAAGTATTATTTTCAAATACTTATGCACTCTTCAGACTTGACAGGCAAATTCCGCGGCATTCCGGATAACTTTCTTTGCAAGTGATTGATTTGGCGATGTATTCCCCATTTGGGGAATTGCAGGGGATTCTGTGGGGGGTAGGCTGGTCGCGATAGCGGCGGGTGCGCTATCGCGGAGGCGACTGTGACCAGGATGACGGGCAGGCTCGTTGTAGCGTTTTTTTTGCTGAGCAGTGGGGGGCTTTTGAACGCAGCGGATGCGCCGGCTCCGGTGGACTGGAAGGTGAAACTTCCCGCGGTGCGGCTGGCAGTGCGGCAGACCTTTCCAAAGGAGACGGCGCAGGCGCACTATGCGGCGTCGATTTCGCGGACAGCGGATGTGACCGGCAGCGGACAGCCCGTAGCCCTGGTGGATATCGGATCGGGCGGCTATACGAGCGATCTGACGGTGGTACGAATGGAAGGCGACGAGCCTGTGGTGGCGCGGTTTGTTCGCGCCAAGGACGAGAAGGCGATGCCGATGGTCTTCCTGTCGGGCATTTCAGAGGGCAAGGGCGATGCGGTGGAGTTCAGGTTAGCGGAGCATGTGGTGTACGCCGGCCATTGGGTCGTAAACGGATCGAAGCTCAAGAAGTGTAGAGGCGAGGCGTATCAGTGGGATGGTGCCGCGAAGAACTTCAAGTTCGAAAAGAAGCTGAGCAAGTCGCTGACGCGGGAGTTCTGCCAGAAGACGGCGACGAAGTTACAGCCTGTGATTCTGCGCGGGGAATAGATCAGCCTGGGGTGTTGGTTGCTCTGAAATCCTGGAAAACCCAATCATGCCGCGATGAAGCTGCGGCATGAATGGGGCACCCCCAGCGTGGCCTGCTGATCAAGGTGCAGGGTTCGGTAAAGTCACACGCTGAACGTGTGTGGGTGCGGTTGGTTCGGGGATGGTGCCGTCGTTAACCATGACTTCGGCGGGAATGCCTTCGAAGATGATTCGGGTGGATGCGGTGGAGCGACCGGTCAGGTGAAGGTACTCGGTCTTGGTGAGATTGCCGGAGCGGACGGTGATGGGGACGTCAGCGGCGGCGTAGCCGTCGTTGTGGACTTCCACGGCGACGAGCCAGGTGGTTTTTCCTCCGGTGGAGAGGTCACGCGGAGTGACACTGACGATCGATAGATCGGGCAGACCGCGATCCTGATAGACCCAGTCGTTGAAGAGCCAGGCGAGATCCTTGCGGGAGTTCTGCTCCAGGAGGTGCTGGAAGAGCTGCGGGGTTTCCTGGTTCGGGCTTCGAGCTACGGTGTCGCGGTAGGCGGTGAGGGTGCGCTTGAGGGCGGCGTCTCCAACTAATGAGCGGAGCATCCAGAGGACCGCAGAGGCTTTCGTTCCGTAGAAGGCTTCGTCGTGGGCTTCGATGAGAGGCTGGCGGGTGGTCGGTTCGGAGTCTTTGACCTGGGGCTCGGCCAGAGCGAGGGTGTTGACCTGCGATCGGAGGAGGAACAACGCGGCGTCCCGGCCCTGGTTTTGCTCGATCCAGAGAAGGGAGAGGAATTGGGGAACTCCTTCATTGAGCCACGGGAGGGAGGAACGGAACCAGGCGTGGGTGAGGGAGTGGGAGAGGGCGGGAGCGAGGGCTCCGGCGTCGCTGGCCTGCATGGGGACTACGACGAGGGCCCCGTCTTCGAAGGGCTGGCCTTCGTGGTCGATGAGGGTAAGGGGTTCGAGGGGGTTGGGGCCCAGCCAGTCAGAGAGCAAGGGGCGGACGAGTTGTGAGCCGGCGTTATAGCTGGGGAGTACCTCGGGGTGCGAAGTGACGGCGGCGATGAGCATGTTGTCTGTAGCGTTTGTGTTGCGGGAGACGACGAAGAGGCTGGGCGATCGGAAGCCGAGGATTTGAGCGTGGAATTCGGCGGTGGCGATGCCGGAGGATTCGGTGATGGGGACCGCGGGATCGGTGGGGGCGGGAGTGAGGATCTCGCGGCGACCGCAGAAGTACGCCGCGGCGGGAGCTTCGCCGGTGTAGTCGACCGCCAGGCGCAGGTGGACGGTGGCGGTGGACTGGCGCAGGCGGAGGAGACCGAGAGGGGATAACTGGCCGGTGTTGCTCAGCGAGATGGGTGCGGAGGCGGTGGGGTACCAGAGGACATTGCCGAATCCGCGGAGGCCGGTGAAGGCAGGGAGCGATGGCGTCCCAGTCGGCATAGGCGGCGTCGTTGGGGGTGGCGCCGACGTGTTCGAGGCGCTGCGTGGAGGTGGCGATCTCGCCGGCGTAAAAGGCTGTGAGGTCTAGAGTGGCGTTGGGAGCGAGGGGTTCAGGGAGGTTGATGACGGCTTCGGCGGCCTGTCCGGTGTGGTCGGCGGCGGTGTCGATGATGTGCTGCGCGTAAGGGAGCGGCTGGAGACGGTTTGGGGCGCGCAGAGAGATGGCTTCCCAATGGAGAGTGGAGGAGAGTTGAAGAGCGATGTGGGCGAGCGGGGCCGTGCCGGTGTTTTTGATGGTGAAGATGGCGTTGGCTTCGAGGTGCGAGGTTGCCGGGGTGAGGTGGATGTTCAGATCCCAGTTGGTGAAGGTGAGAGAACTGCGCTCGGCGTCGGTGGGGAGGATGAGTTCGGCCGGATGGGGGCCGGAGGTTGAGTTTGAGGAGGAAGATGATTCCTGGTTGGATGGCTGGTCGGGTTGGTCAGTGCTTCGGTGGAGGATTACGGTGCCGGGGGGTGGGGCGGGTTGTTGTGGCTCAGGTGCTTGCTGCGCCGACACAGACGCACAGAGGATTGTTGAATAAAGAATGGCGGCTGATAGGAGCTTCTTCGACAAGAGCGATTCTTCCTTGGTACGACGGTGCTGAGTTGAAAAAGAGCAGATTCCCCATTCGACTTCGCTCAGGGCAGGCTCTTCGGGAATGACAACTAGAAAAGCAAAGGATGTGGCTGGGGTGCTTCGACTACCGTTGTTCGCAGGCGAACAACTTCGCTCAGGATGACGCTTCGAAAATGTTGGTGACGCATTTTGAAATCTACGAACCGAGGCCGCGGCGCTCTTTGGGGCGGCGCTTGGCGGTTTGTTCGGCTTTTGGTTCTACTCCGGTGAGCAGGCTCGCCGGAGATTCTGGATGTTGGACGGATTTGGAGCCGCGCTGTCGCAGGGCCTCGTACATCACGACTGCTCCGGCTACGGAGACGTTGAGGGAGGAGACCTGCCCGGCCATGGGGATGCGGAGGAGATGGTCGCAGGTCTTTTTGACGAGGTCGTGGAGGCCTGCGCCTTCGCGGCCGAGGACGAGGACAGTGTCGGTGGAGAAGTCGTAGCCGGTGTAGTCCGGTGAACCGCGCTCGTCGAGGCCTACGACCCAGATGTTGGATTTCTTCATCTGCTCGAGGGCGCGGACGAGGTTGGTGACGCGGGCGACGCGGACGTGCTCGGAGGCGCCGGCAGAGGTTTTGGCTACGGTGGCGGTGATGGGGGCCGAGCGACGCTCGGGGATGAGGACTCCGTCGACTCCGGCGCCGTCGGCGGTGCGGAGAAGGGCTCCGAGGTTGTGGGGATCTTCGACGCCATCGAGGGCGAGGAAGAAGCGGGGATGGCCGGGGAGGGCGATGAGGTCTTCGACGGTGAGGAACTGGCGTTCGCGGACGAGGGCGAGGACACCCTGGTGGGCGTCGGTTCTGGCGAGACGGGTGAGCTGGTCGCGGGGTTCAACGGAGACGCGGATGCTGGCAGCGCGTGCGAGGGCGATGAGGGCCTCGAGGCGTGCGTCGGGTTGTCCATTGGCTCCGCGCCGCTCCCGGGCCACGGAGATGTGGTCGAGGCGGCGCGCGCCGGAGCGGATGGCCTCTTCGACGGGATGGAGCCCATAGAGAACTTCCATGGCTTCCAGTTTACCCTGCGAAAAAGCTGGAGAAACAAGGGTTTGCACTTTAGAATGAGAGGATAAGCCGAGTATCCGGCAGCTCACCAGGGAATTGAAAGATTCTCACGATCGGTACCGAGACTTTTTAAGTACAGGAGGCGTCTCTACGAATATGACCCGTGAAACTGGCATGCTGACCGCCGCTCACGCCGGCGCTCTGACGCAGAGCGAGAATATGACGATCGCGCGCGGGTTGAAGGCACAGGATCCGGAGCTTCTGGATCATCTGATCGAGCTTTATCAGCATCGGTTGTTGCGGTTTCTGCTGTTTCTCACGGGGAAACGTGAGGTGGCTGAGGACCTGTTCCAGGAGACGTGGATGCGGGTTCTGTTGCGGGGATCGCAGTACAACGGCAAGGCCCGGTTTGATACGTGGCTGTTTACGATTGCGCGCAACCTGGTGATCGACCTGTCGCGTAAGCGGACGATGGCGAGCCTGGATGAGATGAGCGACTCGAGCGAGGACGACCGCCCGTTTGAGGTTGCGATGGAGGGTCCATCTCCGCTGGAGCAGTTCCAGACGCGCGAGGATTCGGCCGAGGTGACGGAGGTTCTGCTGAAGCTTGAGTCTTCGTCGCGCGAGGTGCTGGTGCTGCGGTTCTACGAAGAGATGTCGCTCGAGGAGATCGCGGGAGTGACGAAGGCTCCGTTATCAACGGTGAAATCGCGGCTGTATCGGGGGCTGGCCGCGCTGAAGCCCGAAGTAGAGCAGTTGCGGGCAACCCGCGGCGGACGGGAGGCCGCGGTATGAAGGAAGCGGTCGAGAAGGATTTTGAACAGAGTCGTGAATCGATGTCAGTCCCGAGGATGAACACGGCTGCGCGGGCTTCGCTGGTGAATCGGACGCACCGTGTGGTTCGTGCGCGTGCGGAGGCGATCGCAGCGCGGCGAAGCAAGATTCGAAGCTTGTGGTTGCCGATTACTATAGCTTCCGGCTTACTGATTATCATCTGCACGGCAGTTTGGAATCTTCTGTCGGAATATGAGCTGACGCCGACGGGCATTCCAGATGCAAGCGATCAGTTTCTGGTGCTGTTGCTGTGGTTCCTTCCGCTTTCGATGGCGTTGCTGACGTTCGTTTGGTTCCAGCGGGCTCGCTCAAAACGTTCGAGTAGGGAGTTCATGCGATGACGATGCCATGGAATCGAAGCGTGAGCCGCTCGGAGGAAGCGTACACGATCAGCGACGATCAGCTGAGCCTGATTCCGGCGTGGTCTGTCGTGCTGGCGATTGCAGTTTTCGGGGCAGTGCAGTATCTGTTCCATGGCGTAATGCCTCACCATAAACATGAGTTGCTGCCGATGCGGCTGCTGATGGGTTACTCGTGGGGGACGGCGTTTGCGAGCTACGTTCTGCTGGTGGGGTATGTGAGCCGCGATGTGAAGCGGCGCCGGATGTCGGCAGGATTGTGGATGCTGATTGTGGTGCTGCTTCCGGGCGGGATCGGCGCGGTGATGTATTTCATTCTGCGGCAGCCGATTCTGCGGCCATGTCCACATTGCAGGACCGAGATCACGGCGAGCTATCACTACTGCCCGCAGTGCCAGTTCCAACTGGCTCCGGTGTGCGGACGGTGCTTCCGGGGCGTGCAGATCACGGATGTGTACTGCGCGCAGTGCGGGCATGACCTGGCCGAAGATCATGCTCCGGCCCGGCTCAGGGCGTATAGTGACTAGTGGTCCTCTAGTCACGGAATGCCTCTAAAGGCTCTCATTATCGACGACGAACCGTTGGCACGGCAGGAGTTGCAGTATCTGCTGGAGCGAGCGGGCGGGGTAGAGGTCCTGGCCCAGGGAACCAATGGCATTGAGGCGGTGGAACTGATCCGGACGCATCGGCCGGATGTAGTTTTTCTGGATGTGCAGATGCCCGGGCTGGATGGGTTTGCGGTCCTTAAGAAGCTACTGGATCGCAAAGTGCAGATGCCCCAGGTGGTGTTTGCGACGGCCTACAACCAGTATGCGGTGAAGGCATTTGAGGTGAACGCTGTTGACTATCTTCTGAAGCCGTTCGATCGCAAGCGTGTTCTACAGACGATCGAGAAGGCTCAGGCGCGGGTGGCATTGTCAGGGGTCCCTGAAGCGGCTTTGGGGCACGAGACCGGAGCGAAGCTGGATGCTCTGCTGAAGCTGGTGGAGCAGGGGCAGCCTGCGAAGCCGCATAGCGGCAAAGTGGTAGTGCGAGCGCAGAATCGATTGCTGCTGGTAGCGCAGAAGGAGATCTGCTTCGCCTCGATTGAAGAGGGGGCGATCACGGTGGTGACTCCGGCGGTGGAGGGACACTCGAACTGCAGAACGCTGGAGGAGCTGCAGGAGCAGCTCGATCCTGAGGATTTCTGGAGGGTGCACCGGTCGTACCTGGTGAATATCCAGCACATTCGTGAAGTGGTGCCGTGGTTCAAGTCGAGCTATCAGCTGAGGATGGATGATCCGAAGAAGACGGAGATTCCGGTGAGCCGGGCACAGACGAAGCGGCTGCGAGAGCTGTTCAATCTTTAGCTCAGACATGAGTTACTGCTAGTTCTGAAGAACTTTTTCCAAGAATGGGAACCGATCCTTGCGCTTCTGCGTATGGATGCCTTGACTATCTACATATTGCATGTGTAGATAATCATGGTATGGGAAAACCGAACGATCTTGTGCAGGGGACGCTGGGTTTGCTGATCCTGAAGACGCTGTCGCTTGAGCCGAAGCATGGATGGGCGATTGCGAAGAGGATTCAGCAGATCTCGAACGAGGTTTTGCAGGTGCAGCAGGGCTCGCTGTATCCGGCGTTGCAGCGATTGGAACAGCAGGGATGGATCCGGTCGAAGTGGGGCGAGACGGAGACAGGGCGGCAGGCCCGGTTTTATTCGCTGACCACGGCTGGAAAGGCCCAGCTTGAGAAGGAGCGCAAGGAATGGAACCGGCTTTCGGCTGCGATTGATCTTGTGGTGGAGAGCCAGGGAGGTCAGTGAGTCCGCGAGTTTGATTTGCGGTTGGATTTGCTGGGTAATGGAGGGCTTTTTATGCGCTGGATGGATCGGTTTCGGCGGATGTGGGTGACTTTGTTTCGGCGTGGGAGTGAGACCGAGCGGCTGGATGCCGAAATGAGGTTTCATCTTGAACAGGAGATCAGCGAGCGCGTGGCGAAGGGATCATCCGTGGAAGATGCGCGCAAGGCGGCGCTGCGCGGGTTTGGGAATCCGACGCTGCTGCGCGATGAGGTTAGGCGGAGTTGGAACTGGGGGTGGCTGGAGACAGCGGGCAGAGATGTACGGTTTGGTACACGGGCTCTGATGCGGTCCCCGGGCTTTACCGTCACTGCCATTGCGGTGATGGCGTTGTGTATCGGTGCGACGACATGCTTGTTCACAGTTGTGCGTGCGGTGCTGCTGGAGCCTTTACCGTTTCGCGATCCGGACAAGCTTGTGATGGTGTATGAGCACTTCCGCAGTAACGTTTCGGAAGACCCGTATAATCCCGTTGCGGCGGGGGATTTCTATGAGTGGAGAGCGAAGACGCATGGTTTTGAAGATATGGCTGCGTTGCAGCCGTGGAGCTTCAATGTAAGCGATGACCAGGGCAAACTGCCTGAGGTGGCGGAGGCTGTGGCCGGGTCGTGGAATATGTTCCGTTTGCTCGGAGTGACGCCTGCGCATGGGCGCACCTTTACCGAAGATGAGGATCGCGTCGGGCAGGCACCGGTGGCGATCCTAACGTGGAGCCTGTTTCAGCGGCGATTTGGCGGTGATCCTTCGATTGTGGGAAAACAGGTTCGTCTGGACGAGAAGCCGTACACGATTGTCGGGGTACTGCCGAGCTGGTTTGCCTATCCGAACGCAAGGGCGCAGTTATGGGTTCCTTATGCATCCGTTAAGACGAGCGAATCGATCCAGTATCCAGACAACCACGACAGTTATGTTGTTGCGCGGATGAGGCCGGACGTGAGCCTGCAGACTGCCATCAGCGAAGTGAGCGCGCTGCAATATCGAATCCATATGGAATACCTGTCGAAGCCGGTGACTGAAGATGCGATGGCGCGGCCAATGATTGACGATGTCGTGAACGGGGTGAAGACACTGCTGCTGGTGATGATGGGGGCGGTGGGCTGCATGCTGCTGATCGGTTGCCTGAATGTTTCGAATCTTCTGGTGGCGCGCGGAGCAGCGCGGCAGAAGGAGATGGCGATCCGGGGAGCCTTAGGAGCCGGGCGGGTTGCGCTGTTGCGCGAACAGATGACGGAGACGATGATTCTTTGCGTGTGCGGCGGCGTGCTCGGGTTGCTGCTGGCTGGGGTGGGCGCTCGCTGGTTGACGATGCACTGGCATCGGCTTCCACGCGCGGAGTCGGTGCATATCGATGGCGTGGTGGTGCTGTTTGCGGCTGGAGTCATCTGTGCGACCGCGGTTCTGGCAGGAGTGCTTCCGGCGCTCTCGGCGACGAACAAAAGCGTGCTGGGAGCGTTGCAGGATTCAGCGCGAGCTGTAGGCGGGGGTGTGTCCAAGGCTCGACTGCGTAAGGTTCTGCTGATGGCTGAGATTGCTTTGACGGTAGTGCTGCTGCTGGGTTCCGGACTGCTGCTGAAAAGCTTTATTCGGCTGCGTATGACGGACTTGGGATGCGCGACTGAGAATGTGCTGACGATGGGATACAGCCTGCCGAGAAGTGAATACAGCAAGCCCGAACATAGGGTGGCATTTTCAGAGGCGCTGCTGGAGCAGGTGCGGCGGCTTCCGGGCGTTCGTGCTGCGGGCCTGGGGACTGTGGTACCGGGAGCGGGCTGGGGCGGCGACCGGATATTTATGATTCCGGGCCATCCTACCGATGCAGAACATGGTTCTGATATGCAGCATAGACCGGATGCCCTGCAGCGATGGGCGGACCCGGGATACTTCAATGCTTTGCAAATTCCATTGATTGCCGGAAGAGTGTTTGACGATCACGACCGGCTGGATCACTCGAACTACGCGATCATCAATAAAGAACTAGCGCGGAGGTATTTCCCGAACGAAGACCCTCTACACAAGGCCATTGTGATGGGGACAAATCCCACCAGCCAAAAGGATACGTACGAGGTCGTGGGAGTGGTGGGTGACACACTCTATCGCGTCGGCAAGCCTGTAAAAGCGACGGTGTATTTCCCAATGCTATCCGGTGTCCGCGAGTACAACAGGGCAACGATTGTGGTGCGGACGGACAGGGACCCGTTGCACTTATCCATCCCGATCCAGAAGGAGATCGGGGCGCTGGATCCGCAGCTACCGGTGGTGGACGTGCTCACGATACCGCAGATCGTCGGCGAGTCGACGGAAAATCAGAGCTTCACGGCATCCCTGGTACTGGCCTTTGCTGTTTTGTCGTTGCTGCTTGCGGGCGTGGGCTTGTACGGTGTGCTGTCCTATCTGGTGACGCAGCGAGTGACCGAGATTGGAATTCGGATTGCACTCGGCGCGCAACGGAGCCAGGTGCTTGGCCTGGTACTGCGAGACGGAATGCGTCCTGTGGTGATCGGATTGGTTATTGGTGTGGCGGGAGGAATGGTGGCCGGGTCCTTTATCCGATCGTTGCTCTATGGGACCAAGGCGCTCGATCCGATGGTCTTTGCGGGAATGATTCTTACGCTCCTGATCGTGGCTGCGGGAGCGAGTGTGGCACCGGCGTGGCGCGCGTCGAGCGTGGAGCCGATGCAGGCACTGCGGATGGAGTAATACAAAACGCGGGGTCATCAACACTTCTCGTTTGAGCGTTGATGACCGGTTGTTCCGTTATTTCGCTGCTTTTTTGGACGGCATGTTCGGGAATTGGATGTCGTTGTCGACGCTGAAGACTCCCGGCGTGCCGTTGGCCTGCATGTAGGCGATGTCAGCGTCGGTCTGATTGTTCACGAACCCAGTCAGAATGACGTTGCCGTTCTTCACGACGATGTGGATCGCGTGAAAGCCGATGGGCGGGCTTTGGGTGATGCCCCCTGCCATGGCGGCGATGTTCGGGCCCGGGCCAATGGCTCGTCCGATCGAGCCCTGATTCGCGTTGTACTTACGCAGCGCGGGTTGGGTATAGATGCGGTTATAGACCTGAGCGCGAATGCGATCGTCCATTGGAGAGTTGGGAAGAACTTCGATGTTATTTTCGACTTTTTCTACGCCGGGAATTCTTTTCACTGCATTTTCGGCATCGCTTTTGAGCGAGGGTCGAGAGGCATAACCACGAAGCACGATAGCTTTGCCGTGGATACCGAAGGACAGAGAGTCGAAGACACTGTAATTCGTCAGACCGAGCAGACGCTTGCGCACTTCCTGGGCGATGCGGAGCGTGTCCTCCTGCGAGTAGGTGGGGCCGGGCTGTGTCTCCTGTGCAAGGACCGGAGCGGTCGAAAGGGTGAACATCAACAAGGCGCCAGCGAGACGAGCGGCAGTAAAACGTGACATGAATCTCCTCCGAAATAGCTGGATTTGAGTTAGACATCCATGATGTTTTGATGGGTTTCGCTCGCCTGCGGTTTTCGGAGTTCTGTAAATTTTATGGATCAGGCACGCCCTTCACGCCGTTGTGCCAGGACGAGGCCACGAGGAGTGGGCAGGAAAATGGCCGAGACGAGGCCTTCGGCTTCGAGCCGGAAGGCGGCTTCGCGGACGGTTTTGAGGTGCGAACTGGCGTCGTGCAACAGGATGAGGCCGGTAGGGCGGATCTGGGGAAGAAAGCGCTTCACCTCGGCTTCGCGGATGGGCATGTCGGAGTCGGAGAAGAAGATGTCGATGGTGCCGTCGATCTTCATTTCGAGAGAGGACTCGTTGCGTAGTTCGATCCAGGGGGCGAGCGGCGAGGCTTCGATCTTCTCTTTGGCCCTGGCGAAGACGACGGGGTCGTACTCGCAGGAGATGATCTTGCCGAAGCCATTGGCTCTGAGGCCTTCGGCGATCCAGAGGGTGGAGACTCCGAGGAAGGAGCCCGTCTCGACGACGAGATGGGGTTTGAGGGTGGTGACAAGGGTTCGAAGGAACTCGAGGACCTCGGCCTCGGCAGTCATGGAGTCGTACATGTGCCAGCGCTCGGGATGAGGGCATTCGGGGGTGGGGCGGTGGTACTCGGGCAGGAGGGCTCCGGCGGCGCGCTCGGCCTGGAGCATGACCTTGTGCTCCTGCTTTATCTTCTTGCGAAACAGACCCATGGGTAGAGTTTACCGTGATGGCGTCAGGCTAGAGTGCACTCGTGAACTGAAGGACCTTGCTGATGGCAGACAGCACGCTGCCAGCAGTGGCGATGTTTTTTGTGATCTGGCTGATCTGGTCTCGAATATCAGCGAGAGCTTTGTTCGTGGCGTTGATCGTTCCGACGAGCGCCTGGAATTTTTCCGTATTTGCCTCGAGTCCCTTTTCATCGAGTTCGGTAATGATGTCGAAGATGGCGTCGCGGGCGCCCTGGATGGTGTCCTTGGAATGGATATCGGTCGCGTCCCAGTAAGCGCGGCCGAGCGTGTCGTAGAGAGTCTGATAGGCGTCGATCGTCTGCTGGTCTGTAAGAGCTGCAGGGAGGGCTGTAGCGTCCGTGACGGCTTTCGCTGTGATCGTTTTAGCAGTTGCGGCTGTTTTCGCCATGATTTCTCCTCAGGATTAGCTGGCCGGCAGGGAGTAATAGAACTTCGAGAGACGCTGGGCTGCGGCTTCGAGCTCAGCCAGGCGGTCTTTGAGAGACTCAGGATTGTTGTTCTGCGCGGCCGCAGCGAGTGCGTGATGAGTGAGCGCGAGTTTGCCGAGCGTGCCTTGAAGGTCGGCGAGCATGTCGTCGGTGGTCTGCTGGTCGGCGAGAATCTGAGGGAGCTTGTTGATCTCGGCGCGGCGTTCGACCGGGGAGAGCCCCTGCGCGTGGCGGATGAAACTATCCTGCTGCACGAGTAGCTGCTCATAGTCGTCGTGGGACTGGCGACGCAGAATGGTGATGTCATCGTTGAGGAGCTTGCAGATGGTTTCCACGGTGGGATCCATGTTTTTGATGACGGCCGGGACCTGCGATTTGACCTTCTTTCCGATGAGGTACTGTCCGAGCGCATTCAGAGCGGTGCTGACGATATTTCCCTCGGCCTGCGAGATCGAGAAGCCTCCCGTGGAGATATTGCCGACGTTGGAACTGAGAGCCACGAGATTGTTGCCCACCGATGCTGCTGCCGCATCGAGGCGGTCAGAGCTGATCTTGTTGGTGAGATCGGAGAGCGATTGTGCGTAGAGTTTCAAGCCGTCGAGAACCTGACTGCGCACTGCGAGTCCCTGGTTGTCGATGAGGTGCTTGATCTGAATCTTGTGTGGGTCCCAGGCGGGATCGGTGTCGTATTTGGCGACGGCTGCCGTTATCTGTTCCTGATCGTGAAGGCGAACGGCGGCGCGATAGGCGTTTTCTGAATTGTCGACGACGAGACTCGTAACGGAAGAGAACGCGGCTGTATGTTTGGCAAGGGGCGAAAGGGAGCAGCCTGCAAAAAGCACAAGCAGGGCTAGAACGCCGGATCCGGCAAAAGGGGCCCGAGCGAAGGAAGTCGGCTTGTGAGGCATAGGAGAAGGAAAAGCCCGTCGGCGAAATTTGTCAAGACAGTGTTCCGAAAAGGATTGCTCCGACACATCCGGAGTGATAAACCGGTGGCGATAGATCGGGCCACACACCACGACACTGGAGGGAAAGCATGGCGAAGCGAATCGCTTTCTGTGCGGATGGAACGTGGCAGGAGCCGCGGCAGAACACGAATGTTTATCAGATTTATAAGGCACTGAAGACCAGCCCCGATCAGGTTGCTTATTACGACGACGGTGTCGGAGCGGGATTGTCGGGAATCAACAGGATTCTTGCGGGCGCTTTTGGAGAGGGCCTCCTGGAGAAGATCAAGGAGGGTTATACCAAGATCGCTCATGTGTACGAGAAGGGCGATCAGGTATTTCTGTTTGGGTTCAGCCGTGGAGCGTACACGGCACGAAGCCTTGCCGGCATGATCGCGACTTGCGGGTTGCCTACGGGAACATTCACTGACTCCTGCGTGGACAAGGCACTTGAGGCTTACCGAGACAAGCCGAATCGCGCGTCGATTCTTGCGGGCCTCGGTGGGTGTGGCTTGTACGATTGCGGCGTGGAGATGATCGGAGTGTGGGACACGGTAGGGTCGCTGGGAATTCCGGCCATCTTCGGCGGCGTGGATGAGGACAAGTACGGCTTTCTGGACACGGCCCTCCATCCTGACGTGAAAAATGCCTATCAGTGTCTCGCGATCGACGAGCGAAGGAGACAGTTTCCTGCGACGCTGTGGGACCCGACGCCGGTTCCGGGACAGACGATCGAGCAGGTGTGGTTTTCAGGCTGTCATGGGGACGTGGGCGGCGGCACGACCATGGGCGGCGGGGTGGACGATTCGACGGCGCTGTCGCAGATGCCGATGGGCTGGATGGTGAGGAAAGGGGCAGCGCTTGGGCTGCAGTTCGATGATGCGACGATGGCGCTGTATCAGAAGACGCTGCCGGCGAAGTACGCCCTGGACATGCTGCATGAGACGTGGGCTCCGGTGATGGGAGCACCGTCGCTGCGGCCGATTGCGGATGACGCACATGTCGCAAACAGCGTCGAAGTCCGGATTGAATATGCGCTGACTTATCAGCCCGGGAATTTGAAGCTGGGAGACGATGGCAAGCTGGCGAGCGGATATACCGTAGTCGATATGGTGGATTTGAATGTGATCTGACGGAGGCAGTTTGGGACGACTGGTTTGGCGCGGAGTTCTCTGGTTTCTGATGGCATGTGCTGCGGTCTATGCCTCGGACTGGGTGGTGTGGCAGGTGCGCGTGCTTGCCGGGGGAGGGTACAGGGTGGTGTCGGTGAACCGGTTTGTAGTGGCTCCTTTGAAGGGCGGCAAGGAGGAGTACTATTCGGAGGGCAGGGGCGATGTTCGATGCAGTATCTCTCTGATGCCAGAAGGCTTACCTCAATCTGGCAGTCAGCCCTGCTGGTGGGTGGAGCGGCATCCGGTGGTATTTGAGCGATGAAGAGGATAACTAAATAGTTACTGGGGGGAGGTCCGTGGAGAGCCTGCTTCTTTTATCCTAGAAGGGATAGCCCTGAACGGTGATGGCAAATCCTGAGTGAGGAGATAAGTGGAATGAGTACGGAGACGAAGAAGCCAAGGAAGGCTCCTGTAAAGAAGGATCCTACGGCGACGGCAGAGAAGGCGAAGGCGGCGCCACGGTCGAAGTCGGCAAAGGCCGCAGGCGTTGAGGTCACGGTTGTGGCTTCCAACTTAAGGCAATGGCCCCATGAAGAGATTGCCCGGTTGGCACATCGTTACTACGAGGAACGTGGCCTGGAGCACGGGTTCCACGAAGAGGACTGGCTTCGCGCCGAACGGGATATCTCGGCTGCATCGTAAGTCCATTGGTTGTTATAGGTTAAGTGAACGAAAGAGCCCGGCAATGCCGGGCTCTCTCGTTTCAGTTTGTCTTGCCAGCCGGACTGTCTTCCCGGGGGAAGAAGAAGAAGTTAGGAACCTTGTCGGTGGGGGTAGCGCGACGGAAGGAACCCTGTTCGTACACGAAGGGGTCGTAGTTGAGGGAGGCGAATACTTCGAAGGTTTTGGGATTCGATACCTCAACGACCCAACGGGGACGGCAACGTGCGATCAGTTCCAGAGCGCCGTTGATGCAGGCCACCTCGTGGCCCTCGACATCGCACTTGATGAGGCGCGGCGAGAGGTTTGGGAAGAGAGTATCGAGCCGGGTCGTTTTGACGGGGATGTCGCCGCTATCGGAGAGAGTGGCTTCATAGATATTGGCTCCTCCCGAGGCGTATTCGGGCATACTCATGGCGGCATGGTCCGACACCTTGTCCGAGGCGGCGAGATTGTACAGAGTGACATTGTGCAGCCCGAGAGCGCGCACATTACTGGAGAGATAGGAGAAGGTTTCGGGAATAGGCTCCATCGAGTGAACCTGCCCGGCAGGTCCGACGAATTCGGAGCAGAAGCGGGTGTAGACGCCGATGTTGGCACCGATGTCGAAGACAGTATCGCCAGGGCGAAGTAACGCCTTGCAGCCGAGCAGATCCGGTTCCTCGCTGAGAGGATAGTGCTTCAACTGGTTCTGGTAGTGACGTGTGCGGACAGATTTGAGGACCGAATCAGGAAGGTACTTCAAGGCAATTTGCTTAAGCGACATCCAGTGCTCCGGGTTATGAGGCCGTTATTGGGTTGCGGGTGCTTGTTCTACGCGAACAATTTTGCACTCGACCTCTTTTTTATCAGGGGTTTTGATTTTGGCTTTGTTTTTGTCGATTTCGTAATGAATCTGGCTTCCGACGATAAATTCGGTGGCATCTACCGACTTCTTAGGATTCGTGCGGCAGGTGTAGCCTTTGTCGCGAGCGCTGAAGATAATTTCGTAACCCTGGTGTTTGTGGTCTTTATCGGGGGCTCCGTAGGGTTGGAAGTCTTTCAGTGCGGTATCCCCTTTAATTTTTTCGGCGAAGGCCTGATTTGCTGTTGCTGCGGTCAGGGTTCCGAAGATTGCGATTGCCACGAGCCGTTGCATGACTCTGATGATATTCCGGCGCTTTGTCATACCTTCCCTCTCCCCGTCAAAATTGCACAAGATATTCGAATTACCTGAGGTGGGTCTGGACTTCCCATTGGGCCGATAGCGCAGACAAGAAAGTCCGGCTGGTGCCGGACTTTCTCTTGTTCGTTGCTAAGTCTAGCAGGTGCGTGAAGAATCAGCAGCCACTGAAGGAAATAAAGGCTCCGAGCGGTGACGGCAGAGTTGGAGTAAATGGTTTGAAGGGGTAGGCCTGTGAGGTGTCGAAGCCGGCAGCTTTCGCGGTTTTGAAATCTACGAATGGAAGAAGGGCATTGACCGCCTGATCGATTGAAGTCCAGCAGAGGGTCCGTTCATAGCCATTGTTGTTCGGCGGATCGACGCTCTCGGCGACTCCCTGGAGGCCGGAGATTTTCTCGATGGGACCACCGAAGGCAGAAGTGACTCCCGGGCCTACAACGCGGGCGAGAGTCCTGTGGTCGCTCTCGATACCCATGATGCGAGCTGCGGTGACGCGCAGGTTTGTTGTGGAAAAATTGCGCACTCCAACAAGGTATGCAGCGATGAAAGCGTCTTCCAGGCTTACGAGAACGTTCAGCGTGGTCTGGGCGTTGGAGAACATGTTCATCGGGTAGAAAAAGGATGTGAATGGCGAAGGATCGCCGGTAACGGACTGCTCGAGGAGATAGTGGGACATCTCTTCCTGAAGTGCGGCCATGAGGTAACCCTGGTCGTCGGACTCCAATGCTTTGAAGAAAGGAGCGATGTTGATGATGTTGCTGTAGGTGGTCACGGCGAGGGCTTCGGCGATCTCGGCGGCGATGAGGATGTCACGGTCCCCCTTCTTGAGGTGATCGTGATCGTCTTTGAACAGGTTGAATGGATCGTCGTGGTCGGCAGCGGAGGCTTTTGCGGCGAATCCTCCCAGAGCGGCAACTCCGGCGCCGGCCGCTGCAGTAGTTTTTAGGAACGAGCGGCGCGAGAATCCAGTGGGGGTGGCCTCGGACAGACGTGTGCGTTCGAACTCGTTGAGTACGGTCATCACTTTACTCCTGTACTGATTGCAGGAAAGTCGTCCCTTGGGTGAATTGTGGAGAGGAGCCCGTGGACTTTCCTGTCTGGTTAGATAACGAGGCGCAGGCCGGGACGGATTGGTGAAAGAGCAATTTTGTTATTGCTGCTGCTACACGGAACAAGCCTTTGTGACGGGGCCTTCAGGTTCCGGGGCTAAGTATGCAGCGGAGGAGTTTACGTGGTGGGAGGCAGGTGGACGAGGGACTACTTATTCCTCGGATTTTCCCGGCCCTAAGGCTTCTTCCGATTGTCGTGAGGTGAAGTGACGGGCGGCTGCCTATGCGTGTGGCTGGAGACTCCCGCGATTGACGCTCCTGCCATGATGGAGCGCGTCGGCGGGGCGACGTGTTGACGGTTCTCATCTCTACCTTGAGATGATGAAGGACTTGAGGTGAGAGCCGTCGTAATAGTATTGAGTCGCCGTGGAGTTGACTTGCTCGTAGATGAAGGAGTCGCGCGAGATGTGGGCGCGGGTTCCGTCGATTCCGACGTAGTGGCCAGGAACGAGTTTCCAGACGACGGAGGGTTTGTCGACCTGAGTGGGCGGTACCACGATGGATGTGTCGGTACGGCCTTTCTTCTGAGTGACGAGGACTAATTTTTCAGTCAGGTTTTTCTTGTCGTCGGTCTGGATCAGGGCGATGAGGTAGGAGGAGTCCACCCTGGGGTAAAAGTTTCCGATGGCGATGCCGGGGCATTGGCCCTGGTGGTCGTTCCTGAAGGTTTTGGCGTCGACCTGCTGGAGGTCGAAAGGGTCGAGGATCTTCCAGTTGTCCTGCTCGACGGCGGCCCGGGCCGATTCGGGCAGGTCTGTTGGGCAGCCTGCGGCGTGAGCGCTGATGGGGAGGGCTGAGAACATCGCGACGAGAAGCCACTTCGTGAGGTTCATGCGGTTAAGCTTCAGGCCCGACGGGAGGTTTAGCGATACATCGTTTGGGGGAGAGTCGTAAATAAGCGCAGAATGATGACAGGAGGCAGCGATGGCGCTAAGTTTTGCGACGGATATCCGTCCTCTTTTTCGGGATGAGGACATTGATTGCATGAAGGGTATGGGAGTCGATCTTGGTGACCCTGCGTGGATGTGTCTCCGGGTTAATGCGGAGAGCGTTTACGGTACGCTTGCCGACCGTTCGATGCCTCCGGATGAACCCTGGCCTGTCGATAAGGTGGAGCTTTTTAAGAAGTGGATGGACGAGGGGTGCTCTCGATAGGGTTACTCGTTAGCGATCATCTCGCGGAGTTCGGCTATTTTCTGCCTGATGCGGGCGATTCGGTCGGGCCAGGAACCCTCACCGGTGTGATCCGGGTAAGGTAGACCCGCGGCGTACTCGCGCTCGGATTCGGCGAGGCTCTGAAGGGCGTGTTCGAGGCGCTGCTGAAGGGTTGGTCCGGACATAGTGGTTTTCTTAGGATGCCTGATTTTGACTTGGCGTGCGAATCAATCAAGGTGCTTGACGCGGATTTCTGCGGGGCGTAGCTTGGCGTTCTCCCCAACAGGCCAGCTTAGAAATTCGCCAAATCGGCGTCAGGAGATTTCCATGCGCATCATGATGCTTTGTACATTGCCCGTTGAGACGTTCAACGAGGCGGTGAAGGATGGTTCCATCGGAGCCAAGATGAAGAAGATTATTGACGCGATCAAGCCGGAGGCGGTTTACTACACCGCGTTGAACGGCAAACGGACGGCAATTTTGATTGTGGACATGGCGAAGGCTTCGAAGATTCCTTCGCTGGCGGAGCCATGGTTTCTTACCTTCAATGCGTCGGTCGATATGTATCCCGTGATGCTGCCGCAGGACCTTGCCAATGCGGGGCTGGAGGGGTTGGGGAAGGCGTGGGGTTGATTGGCTTTGTTTGATTCCTCAGGGATACGCCGCTTCCCCCTCTAATCGGGCACCACCCGAGGCAAGTTTCCCGTCAACCGATTAAGGAAAAGAAGGTCCGGCGTGGTGCCGGACCTTCTTTCTTCCTTGATTTAAGGATAGCTGCGCGGTCAAGTGGCGAGCTGTGGATTTGTCCTGCTCTAGTGCTACTCCGTGCTGTCGATGCGGAGGAGGTCGAGCTTCTGGGCTTCGCAGACGCTTATTTCAAAAGCGGGCGCCTTGCTCGGATGCGACGAGCTGAAGGCTCCGATGTATCGGTCGCGCTGGATACCTGCGCTGCGGAGAGCCTGCATGACGTCGCGGTCGCTTTCGAATTTGCGGGGATGGTGTTCGAAGCCACTGGGGTCGCCAAGGATAGAGCATGAGACCACAAGCGGTCCGGGCTTGTTCTCGCGCTGAAGATTGCAGAGGACGATGGGCATAGAACCCTCCAAGGGGGTGGATTCTTTGTTGTTGAGTATGATGCTTTGCGCGCCAGCGGGCAACCGGCTGTTTCTTCTCATGGTTCCGAGAACTTTGAGCCGCACGATTACGTCGGTAGTGGGGCTTCTGCCGTCAGGAGAAGTAACTGGTCGCCTGCCACTTTTCACCCAGCGAGCCAGGGAGCTCGCTGGGTGAGACGAAGCCACCCACCCACTGATTTAGTTCTGAGGAAAGAAAGATCTGATGTGGCTGCCCTGGACGATGGGCTGGCTGGCGGGGCCTGTGAGTTTTTCGAAGACGAAGGAGTCGCGGGCGGGGAGGGGGTCGATGCCGAGGTACTGGGTCTTCTGGAGCCAGACTACGTGCGGGGTGACGACGGTTGTTTCGGGAATGACGACCTTGACGACGTTCTGGCTCTGCTTGCGGGTGATGAGCAGGACTTTCTCGAGGAAGTCATGCGGGCCGTCGCGCTGGATGAGGGCGACGATGTAGTAGGGCCTGGCCTTGGCGGAGGGGGCTCCGACGGCGACGCCGGGGCAGTCGCCGAGGTGGGTGTCGTTCCAGATGTTGAGGTCGGGCTGGGGGAGATCCCGAGGTTCGACGATGGTCCATTCGTCCTGCTCGATGGCTGCCCGGACGGATGTGGGAAGACCTTTGAGGCAGGTCTGTGCCGGGGAGATGGCGGGAAGGGCGATGAGGGAGGCGCTGAGAATCCATTTAGCGATGCTCATGGCGAACAGCATCGTCTTCGTGGAGAGGATTCGCCATACACCGTTTGGGGTAGCAAGAAAGGTTCGGGTTTTGGGGGAATGGCCATTGAATTGATGATTCGGGATTGATACCTGCCCCCCCTCCCTATCTTCTGGCGCAAAAATCTGAAAACAAACAGCTTAGATTCGGGCTTCGTGACCGCAATTTGTAATGCCAATCGTTACAGAAGCAGAAAAGCCCGGTCATTCGACCGGGCTTCCTATCTTCTGATTTAAGGTTAGCAGGCGTGTCAAGAGATGAGGTGTGGAAAACGTGATGCTGTAGCCGGAATGGGTGGCGCATCCTATGGTGAGTGTCTTTCCCCTGGGCCCCCGATTTTAATGCGGAGGTTCTTCATGCTTATTCTTGGGATCAAGTTGAAGCCGGGCGTCGATGGGGGTCAGTTCGATTCGTTTCTTAAGAAGTGGATTCCGGTGCTTGACGAGTCGAGGCGCATCCGGGAGGCTTTCGTCGCTGAAGCTGTATGGGAGTGCCCATACGGGGACAAGGCTGGATGAGTTTGTCCTGATGATTGATGGGTTCGTACAGGCTCCTTCGCTTGATGATCTGGAGAGGCTCTGCGAGATTGTCTACAACTTTGACTGCGAAGAGACGTTTTCGTGGCCTGAAGGCTAGCGAAATTCGGTGTCGTACTTTCGGGCGATCTCGTGGATTTGTTCCTGTGTGAGTTGCTTTGGCGGCGTTCCGGGTGGAGTGCAGGTTTCCCGGAAGAAGCCATCGAGGCCGGAGGGAGTGACCGCCCAGAGGACGAGGAGTTCGCGGTCCGGGTTGGAGAAGCCGTGCCAGGTGTTTTTAGGGATGAAAAGGGTTGAGCCCTTTTCGAAGGGGTGAGACACGTTGTCGAGGGTGAGGGTGCCGCTGCCTTCGAGGATGAGGAAGGACTCGTCCATTTTGAAGTGACGATGGATGGGGATGCCTGTGCCGCGCATGACCTGCTGGGTTCCGATGGCGAGGTTTGGGGAGCCGGTGGCGGCGCCGAACTTGATGAAGATGTTGCCGTGGTCGCGGAAGTGGATGAGGTGTTCGCCCTCGGTGGGGGCGAGGACGTATCCGTGCGGTGACGGGGTCTGACCTTCGATGCTGGTTTGCGGAAGCATATGAGTGAAGCCGAGAGCTCCGATGGTGAGGAGAAAGGATCGCCGGTGGGGTGTATGAGGGGATTTTATCGATGGGGAAGGGAAAACGGTTCGAGCTTTGCTCGAATGACCCAATCATGCCGCGATGAGGCTGCGTCATGAATGGGGCACCCGCTGTGTGGGTGGGTTTTTTATGTGTGGGCTACTCGTCCACCTGAGTTTTCGTAGCCTTGTTCTTCGGTGTTCCGACTCTACTGATTTAAGCTTTTAGACAGCGTGAGGTGGTACGGTTAACGCTGCAAGGGAAATTCATTATGTCTGATCGTCTTCAGGAACTTATCGAGGCAGCTCGTCAGCGGCCATTTCCGGCAGAGGAACGCCAGGCCCAGCGACGCAGCTTCGCATATGGAAATACGAAGATTGAGAACGATCTGATCACCCGCGAGATGATCGACGAGGCCGATGAGCGAATTGAAGCGGAGTTGCAGGGTCGCTAGTGAGCGATACCACGCGGCATAGCTCTGCGTCTGAAGCAGAGATCATTACAGATCCGGAGCAGTAAATATTGCGGATTTTCGCGTTGGTGGTGGCGATCATCAGGTGACTCAAGCATCGATGACGCGAAGGCCGTCTTGTGAAGCGAATCTTCGGTGGAGTGCAGAAAACGCTTGACTTATGCGAGTTGGGCGCGGATGATTGCGCCGCACCTACCGAGCGTTCCGGTGCGGTTTTCAGGCTCTGTGTTGTGTTTTTTGTCACAGGCAACTCCATAAAAAAATTGATTTATAAGGCGGAATTTACGATGAAGCGTTTTCTCTGTATGGGCGTTTGCGCCCTTACCTGTCTGGTTGCGTTTAATAGTGCCTGCGTTGCGCAGGCGAACCCCTGGGACGGCTCCTGGAAGATGGACCGTTCTTCGCTCAAGTACGACGGTCCCACGTTCAGCATCGCGACGGACGCGGAGGGCTACACGGTTACGCGCGGAAGCACCGCCAGCCCGAAGACCGTTTGCGACGGCAAGGCGCACCAGACTCCGGACGGCATGTTGACCTGCACGAAGGCGGGCACGGGTTATGAGATTTCGGTTGCCAAGGATGGCAAGACGATTCGCAAGGCCACGGTATCGCTCTCAGCGGATGGCAAGAAACGTACGGTGAAGACGACGCGCTTTCCAGCGGGCGACAAGCCGTACACGATGACGACGACCTCGGAGCGGCAGTCGGGCGGCCCGGGCATGAACGGTGTGTGGAAGGAAGTGAGCTTTGTCGAGTCGGATGATACAGGGGTGATGAAGATCAAGGTGACGGGAGACAGCATCTCGTTCCAGGAGACGGATACTCCGAAGGCCATGGTGTGCAAGCTGGATGGGACGCCGACAAAGGTCGAAGACCTGGGAGGAACGATCTCGATTAAGAAAGTCGATGACCACACGCTGAAGGTGACGTACAGCTCGGATGGCCAGGTGCGGCGCGATAATACGTTTGTGCTGAGCGCGGATGGGAAGTCGATCTCGGAGACGGACGTGACGCCTGCGCCATCGCCTTCGAAGATGACGGGTACGCTGCACAAGATGTAGGCGTGGCGGTAACAATCATGGACCCACATTTCGGTACGGAATGTGGGTCTTTCTCATGGTGTGCCGGTCTGCTTGGTATGGTGGAGATCATCAGGTGACGCGAGCATGGATGATGCGAAGGTTAGTCTTGTAAAACGGATTTTCGAGCAGGCGCGATTTGTCCGTTTGCTCGGAATTGAACTGATTGGGTTGGGCGACGGATGGTGTGAGACGAGAGTTATTGTCACGCCGATGCTTGAGCAGCAGCATGCGTCCACGAATGCTCACATCTCAGAATCGGGATATGGCGCACCCGTTTCCACCCGCGCCCCGCGATTCTAGGGTTTTGGCTTCTGAATTGATGTTGCCTGGAAGAATTGACGTTTCCATTCTCCCTTCTCCTTCACCCACACCTGCGTGAACCGGAGTTTGATCGATGGATTATCTGGATTAGCGCTTCGAATGACGTTTTCGCCGGTGACTACTACGACTGTTCCGACCAGTTTCAATTCGACGTTTAGAAAATCAATCGAAGGGGATCTCGGTCCGCTTGGCGCGCGCAACCACTTCTGGACATTTGCAGCGTCGGCGAGCCACTCGGCCCTATGGAGTACCTTTCCGGTGACATCCGTGTGAGTGTATTCACGAGCAAGGAGATGATCGAGAGTCTGGGTATCCCCTAGCAACCAAGCCTGGCCAAACTGCCGGGATAGTTGATCCACGGTTCGGAGATCTGTTTCCTGGGCTATTGCCATCGAGCTTACGTTGATGCAGACGGCCAACAACAAGGTAAATCTGATAAACCGTCCAATGAAAACAGAAGTATGCCGGATATCCCACCTCGAAATTGACTAAGTTTGTCCAATTCTTCGTTCGAAGTCAATGCGATGAAACCGCTTGAATGGGGCACCGGAGTTACCCGTGCGCATCGCGCCGACGATGGAACACCGATTTCAGATGTAGGCTGCCCGTCCGAGGTCCAGCTTAGCTTATGATGGGGCGCATGATCACTGTCTCGGTTATTTATGCGAAGAACGATGGCTCGCGGTTTGACTATGACTACTACCTGAAGCGGCATGTTCCGCTGGTGGTGTCGCGATGGGGAGGGATGGGGCTGGTCAAGGCGAAGCTGCTGAAGGGTTCGGCAGCGCTTGACGGCAGTGGTCCGGGAATTGAGCTGATCGCGCTGCTGAGCTTCGATTCTGTCGATGCGGTGCGCGTGGCGATGGCGGCGCATGGGGACGAGATCGTCGGTGACATTGCCAACTTTACGAATGTGCAGCCGGTGATTCAGATGAATGAGCCGCTGAATTTGTAAGGTGGGGTTGTTCGAGGTTTTGTTTGCTGGGGTTCGAGCTTCGCTCGAATGACCCAATCATGCCGCGATGAGGGTGCGTCATGAATGGGGCACCCGTTGTATGGGTGGGTTTTTTATGTGTGGCCACTCGTCCGGCAGCGTTGACTTGCGGGTTCTTATGCCCGGTTCTCTATAGGTGAACCTTCAATGGGCCACCACCGACCCGTCCGTCCCTTTAGTGGGATCCTTTTAGTGCATCGAGTAGTTTGGGTCCTTGCGTGGTGAGACGATCATTCACGTTTTTAGGGGTCAGTCCTTCTGAAATTGTCTTTGCTGAACCTGGGAAGATGAAGTAGAGGACGTTTTTGTTTATGCCTACATCACGTAGTTTGGTGCATTCGCCCATGGAGTCACGTTGCGTGCAGACAGGGTGCCCTAGAGCCTCGTGAAGCTGGATGGAGCCTTCACCGATTTTGCACTTGGGTCCGAGATCGGCAACCAGAGCGTAGACGAGGCGGTTTTTGAAGACGACGGCTGCGATATCCCCGAGGGAGATGCCTAAGGCTTTGTCGAACCCACCGAGAGGGATGACGATGTATGGGACGGCATCGGAATTAACGCTGGGGGATCCGGGGAGCGGATAACGAAGGGATGTGTCGGGTTGGTCGGTGGGGCCTGCGTTCTTCACGGAGAGGGGCGAGCCATCCGCATCGACGCCCATCTTTGCGTCATAAAAGATGACACCACCGGGCAACTGCAGGAGGGTGGTGTTTTGGCTGGGGTCTTTCTCGCATCCGTGTTTCAGCGGGGCCCCGTCGCAAGTATCGTGGTGGTCACATTCGTTGAATCGGTCGGTAAACTGCTTGCCTGCTGGTTTCCCCGCGCTTAGAGGTATGCCCACCAGGAGCGTGGCTGACTCTGGCGGGGGAGTGTAGGTCGATTGTGCCCCGGCACAACAGGTAAAGGTCACGCACACGATCCATACACCGAAGCGGCTGGGTAATGATTTCGTCGATTTCGCCTGTCTCATCCGTCTCATGGGGTTATATCTCCGCGTCAGAAGTGGTCATCGCGCAAAACGAAATGTACTCCAATTTGCCAAGCCTCTTCCTGGCAGAGTCTGATTTGGCTGGTCCATCGTACTGCACGGGCCCCCTCCCCCTTTATTGCGCAAAGTGTCAGAAGCAGAGGGTTTAGGTTCCGACCTGCCGCTGTGAGCCGTTCGATGCAAAAACGGAGAGCCCGGCGCTGGGCCGGGCTCTCTTTGTTCCTGATTTAAGGTTAGCAGGCGTGTCAATAGGGTGGAGGGAGTTTGGTGTGGAAGATGCGCCTTCGTGGTTGGTGAGGGAAGGCGGTTCGCGCGGTGCGCGAATGACCCACATCTGGCAATGAGACCGCCAGATATGGGGCACCCAATTCAGTGGAGGATCTGTCAGATGTGGGTCACACGCCCAACCTGAATCGGAAAGTTTATGGGTGCGCCACCCGTCACCCAGATTGGATTTCATGGGTGGGCTACCGTCCTACTGTGCCAAGGATCGTCAGCGAATGAAATGTTTTCGACATTTAGGGGTGAGGCTGATGAGACCGGTGGCGAGAAGCAGGAGGCTGGATGGCTCCGGCACTACGAAGCCGAGATCGGTAATCTGGTCGAATCTGGTGCCGGATGTCCCTGTGAAGACTGCGGAGAGAGCGGTTCCTGCGAATCCTGCTCCCGCGGCATTCCAGTTTGCCGAGGCGGTGAGGGGAATATCGGCGAGCATGACGCCTGTTCCGTTGAGGCCGGACCAGAGAGCGACCGAGCCGGAGCTGTCCGCGGCCTCGTAATAGAAGGAGAGAAGAAGATTGAATCCGCCGGAAACATTCATGATGGCGGAGGGGCCGTTTAGCTGTCCGACGAAGTTTGGCCCGTAGGGCGGCACGGCGGCGACAGCGACGAACGGCGCAGTGAAGGTAATGCCGAAGTTTGGGCCGGGGCCGGAGCCGAGGCTTCCGGTTCCGCCGTTGTAGAAATTGAGGACCTGCTCGTTGTTCTGGAGGCCTCCGAAGTTGAGAGTGAATGGAACGGCTCGAGCAGGCAAAGAGCCTGCGATTATCAGGATGAACAGGAACAGGATGAGACGTGGTTTCATGGGATCGCTCCTCGATGCTGAAATGAGGGCCGCCAGAAACAGGGTGGGAAGCCAGGGAGGAATTCTACGCCCTCATACGACGAAACCGCTTGATGCAGGAAGGATCGCCGTTCAGGCTCGGCCCGGACCCTATTCATGCGCGATGAAGCTGCGCATGAAATGGGGCACCCGCTGTATGAGTGGGTTTTATGTTGAGCCCCGTCGGATTTTTGTCGATGGAGAGGGGAAAACGGTTCGAGCTTCGCTCGAATGACCCAATCATGCCGCGATGAGGCTGCGTCATGAATGGGGCACCCGTTGTATGGGTGGGTTTTTTGATGTGTGGGCCACCCGCCCATTTGTGGTTGGGGTTGAGGGGGAGGATACTGTGGACACTGTGATCAACTTCCTATTGCATCATCAGAGCCTGGTGATTCTGTTCTTCATCCTTGTGTTGTTCGCAAACAGCATCGGACTCTCCATCTACAAAAAGCGGCACAACAACCAGCTGCCTCCCAAACGTGCAACGATCGTTATCAGCTTCGTGCTCGGGAATATTATCGCCTTCGGTGGCTTCTATCTCGGCGTTCTGGCGTCACACAGCTAGCAAGAGCGGAAGCCCCGGTCTCGGGCCGGGCTTTCGCTCTTCAAAAGTGGCACCGTCATCGGCATGAGGTCATCGTAACGTCAGACATCCGGACCCCCAGATTGGGAATTCATGGGTGGGCCACCCGCCGACCTAAACACCGCGCCAATGAATATCAATTCCAAAAGACCCCAAAACACGGTCACGCCATGGACACAAGATGAAGGCCACTAGGGTGACTAATACTATCGTCAAGGTGATTCTCAGCCACTTCATTATTCCACCTCAGTTGGGCCTTATCTGGATACTATCGTTTTGAGATCGTAGTGCATACCTAGTACCTCGGCGAGAATTTGGCGGGCCGATTTGCGGGGTGGCAAGTACGAATCAGAGTAGCCCTTTTGCTGCCGACGCTGGGGCTGCGGGTATGGTGGGATTTTAGCTTACGGGCCACCCGTCCGTTCACATCTCGTGCTGCACGGGCCCCCTCCCCCTTTATTGCGCAAAGTGTCAGAATTTGAGGCTTTAGGTTCCGACCTGCCTGCGCAATTGTGATGCCGTTCGGTGCAAAAACGGAGAGCCCGGCGCTGGGCCGGGCTCTCTTTGAGCCTGATCTTAAGGTTAGCAGGCGTGTCAATAGGTGGAGGGAGTTTGGTGTGGAAGATGCGCCCTTCGTGATTGGTGAGGAAAGGCGGTTCGCGCGGTGCGCGAATGACCCAATCATGCCGCGATGAGGCTGCATCAGAATGGGGCACCCGAGATGGGTTGGTTTTTATGTATGGGCCACCCGTCCCGGATACCCCACCTCGAATTGACTAAGTTTGTCCAATTCTTCACCCGAGGTCAATTTCATGTGTGGGCCACCCGCCCACCTGCCTGCTTCTCTCAAGTCACTTTTCCTTGGACGTAAATGACGATTTTTTTTCGCCGTCAGCGAAATGAATCAAGCCAACAGATCCTCTGGGGATGAATGTAGCGTGTTGATCGCCGTTTCCGACGACATAGAATCCGGAGTCAGTTTCGTCGATAAGAAGACAATCTATCCGTTGGTTAGCTAGCACAACTGAGTCTTTGGTGAATGTCAGGCTTACACGAATTGGGGCACCTCCGCCCCAAGACGATTTTATGTGCGGATAATAAATCGTCGCGAATACTAACAGGGCAATAAGTAAAAAGATGAGCGATCTTGGCCAATCGCCCAACTTAAATTTCCATGATCGGTCTGCCATCTCATAGAGGCAGATGATTCCAATTCCAAGCATCCATAGAGCAATGGCAGAATCTTGAAACCAACCTTTCGAAACCGCATTCCATGCCCCCTGAGCAACAAACGCGATAAATACGACGTCAATGATCGTATGTATCAAGAATTTTTTGTGCCGAAAAGCAAATGAGAAGCATCAGCAAAAACACCATTACTACTAAGAAGAGACAAATTACGTCGACGACGACCTTCCATACTGGTGGAAGGGGAGGGGGATTTTGTTTATCGAATGAGAAGACTCCACCTGCAGTCAAAAAAATGAGAAGGGCTGAGGTGTAGTAAATAGTTACAAGGCGAACTGCTTTGGACCACCAAGGTAGGTCGCTCGTCCAGGTTGGGTGTTTATGAAGTTCCCAAGTGAGAGCAAATGGAATTCCAAGCGATAGGAGGAACCACGCTCCCGCTGTCAGAATCCGCGGCTTGAAAGGGTTCATTTCGGAGAACCCATAGTGAAAGTCGGAGAGCGAAGTTATCAGGAATCCGCAGATATAGAGGATAGCCAAGCAAACGGCGACAGATTTTGAAAGACTATCAACGGAGTCTTTTAGGGGCTTCGTTTGATCGCCTGCTTGAACGGTTGAACCCAAGTGGCCTCCATATCATATGTGGAGCAAAATGTTCATTTACATTATGACCACCGAATCCAAATTGGTATGTTGATTTATTCCACGGTTACACTCTTCGCCAGATTTCTGGGTTGGTCTACGTCGCAGCCTCGGCGTACGGCTATGTGGTAGGCGAGGAGTTGTAGGGGGACTACTTCGAGGATGGGTAGGAGTAGTTCGGGGGCCTGGGGGATTTGGATGGTGTGTTCTACGAGGTGTTTGATTTCTTCGTCGCCTTCGATGGCTATGGCGATGACCCGGCCGCTGCGGGCGGTTACTTCTTGAATGTTGCTCAGGGTTTTTTCGTACTTTAGGACGGATGAGGGGTCCTGCGGGTCTTTTGTTGCTATGCAGACTACGGGCAGTGATTCGTCGATGAGGGCGTTGGGGCCGTGCTTCATCTCGCCGGCGGGGTAGCCTTCGGCGTGGATGTAGGAGATCTCCTTGAGCTTGAGGGCTCCTTCGAGGGCGATGGGGTAGTGGATGCCGCGGCCGAGGAAGAGGAAGTCGTTGGCGGTGTGGAAGACCTTTGCGAGTTGCTGGCACTGGTCGTCGATTGCCCGCAGAACGTCTTCGAGTTTTGCGGGTAACTTGGACAGTTCGGTAGCGAGGTCGAGGGAGTGCTCGGGGGTGATGGTTCCGCGGACCTGGGCGAGGTGGAGCGCGAGGATGAAGAGGGCGGTGAGCTGGGCGGTGAAGGCCTTGGTGGAGGCGACACCGATCTCGGGGCCGGCGTTGGTGGTGATGGTGCCGTGGGCCTTGCGGGTGACGGCGGAGCCGACGACGTTGCAGATGGCGAGGGTCTTGGAGCCCTTGGCGAGGAGCTCGGTCTGGGCGGCGAGGGTGTCGGCGGTTTCGCCGGACTGGGTGATGAGGAGGCCGATGGCGGCGGGGTCGGAGATGGGGTCGCGGTAGCGGTACTCGGAGGCGTAATCGACGTCGACGGGGAGGCGGGCGAGGCGCTCGATCATGAATTTTCCGGCGAGTCCGGCGTGCCAGGAGGTTCCGCAGGCGGCGATGGTGATCTGGGTGGCGTGGCGGAGCTCGTTGTCGGAGATGTCGAGGTTGTCGAGGAAGACCTGCCCGGTTTCGAAGGAGATGCGGCCGAGGGCGGTGTCGCGGATGGCGCGGGGCTGCTCGTTGATCTCCTTGAGCATGAAGTGCTTGTAGCCGGCTTTTTCTGCCTGGATGGGGTCCCAGGCGATGCGCTGGACTTTGAGGGGGAGCGGGCGGGCGTCGAAGTCGGTGAGGGTGACGCCGTCGGCGGTGATGACGGCGAGTTCGCCGTCGGCGAGGAAGTGGATGTTGCGGGTGTGGTGGAGGATTCCGGGGACGTCGGAGGCGAGGAAGAATTCTCCGTCGCCGAGGCCGATGACGGCGGGCGGGCCCATGCGGGCGGCGACGAGCTTGTTGGGCTCGCGGGCGGAGAGGACGCCGATGGCGAAGGCTCCGGTGAGGCGGTGGACGGCTCGGCGGACGGCTTCTTCGAGGGGGATGGTTGTGGCGCCATTGGCGAAATACAGGGGTTCCTCCCGTTCGACTGCGCTCAGGGCAGGCTCTCCGCGCTTCGCGCTTCGCTCGGAATGACGATTGTTGGGGGAGGCGGCGTCGGTAAGTTCCTGTTCGATCAGGTGGGCGATGATTTCGGTGTCGGTCTCGGTGACGAAGGTGTGGCCTTTGGCGGTGAGCTCGTGTTTGAGGGCGAGGTAGTTTTCGACGATGCCGTTGTGGACGACGACGAGGGTGCCGGTGCAGTCGCGGTGTGGGTGGGCGTTTTCTTCTGTGGGGCGGCCGTGGGTGGCCCAGCGTGTGTGTCCGATGCCGAAGGAGCCGGTGATGGGGTTGGCGGCGATGACGGCCTCGAGGTTGGCGAGTTTTCCGGGTGCGCGGCGGAGCTCAAGGACGTTCTCCAAGCCCGGGAGGCCTCCGGCGACGGCGATGCCGGCGGAGTCGTAGCCGCGGTATTCGAGGCGGCGCAGGCCTTCAATGATGACGGGGACGACTGGTTTGGGTCCGATGTAACCGACGATTCCACACATAAAGTTGAGTTTAGATGGTTGATGTGAATTTTGTTCTGAGAGTTGGATGGGACTTTTGGGGGAGGCATTGAAGAGGAAGAGGATTTACGGTTAAGCGATGAAGGATTTACGACGGCTCCTGGTGGTGATTCCGGCAGCGGCGCTGATGGCTTGCCTGGCGGGGATTTTTTTGACCCGCGGGTCGATGGCGAATCTGCCGTTTCTGCGCGCGCGGGGGAGACATGTGACGAGCGAGCTGGTGGATCAGCGGCCGTGGCAGACGGCGAAGGCTGTGGCGGCGCTGGCGGTTTCGGCGGAAGAGAAGGAGTATGCGCGGCAGGCGCTGCGGGTAGCGGATCATGAGGTGGACCAGGCGTTCGCGCAGGCGCTAAGGCAGGCTTCGCTGGAGGTGAAACAACTGACTCCTGAGGCGCAGGGGCTGCAGCAGAAAGTGGCGACGCTGCAGCAGATGGTGAAGGAGGACCAGGCGAAGGTCGATTCGCTGGGGGCCGCGGCGAAGAGTCATCCGGGCGCGAATACGGACGATCTGGATGTCGCGAAGGCGCAATTGCAGCTCGATAAAGATGAGCTGGCGGATGCCGAGGATGACTTTGCGCGGGCGAGCGGCGATAAACGCGGGGAGATTCAGCAGGAACTGTCTGCGCGCGAAGCCGAGATGAAGAAGTACGAGGAGCAGAACGGGGATTTGACGCAGACGGCGGTGGCGTCGTCGAAGCGATACGGGACGCTGGCGGGGAGAGTGGGGGCGTGGTTCGATCAGCGGTCGCGCATGGATGCCCTGCAGCAGGCACAGACGCAGGCGGATGACGATGCGAAGTCGCTCACGGCGCAACATGACGCGATTGAGAAGCAATTAAGCACGGCGGACAGTGCGGCCGCGACGGCGGGTGATTCGGACGGATCAGAGAGCAGAGTGGCGCGGAGCAGAGTGGCGCGGCTGGGGCAGATGCATTCCCTGGCGCAGATTCACGGGATTCTGGACGACCGGGTGCAGACGCAGCAGCAGCTCTCACAGATTTATGGGCGGTGGATCAACCAGGTGACGCTGCAGCATGGGATCGTGCTGCATCTGATTTTGCAATCGTTGGCGTGGATTGCGTTTCTGGCGCTTTTCTCAGTGCTGGCGGCGATGGCGGCGAATAAGATGCTTGACCGGCTGAAGATCGACCGGCGGCGGCTGCATACGCTGCGCACGTTGATTGTGCTGGGAATCCAGCTGTTTGCCCTGCTTCTGATTGTGCTTGTGATTGTGGGGCCGCCGAGCCAGATTCCAGTGATTCTGGGATTCGCGACGGCGGGGATCACCGTTGTATTTCAGGACTTCATCATTGCGTTCTTTGGATGGTTTGTGTTGATGGGGAAGAACGGAATCAGCGTGGGGGACTGGGTCGAGGTTAATGGTGTGGCTGGGGAGGTTGTGGAAGTCGGTTTGTTCCGTACGTCTCTGCTGGAGACGGGAAACTGGACCGATAAGGGGCATCCGACGGGCCGGCGGGTGACGATGATGAACAGCTTTGCGATTACGGGACAGTACTTTAATCTGACAACGTCCGGCCAATGGCTCTGGGATGAGATTACTGTGCATGTTCCGTCGGGGCCTGAGGGCTATAAAGTGATTGGAGCGATTCGGCAGGCTCTAACGGATGAGACAGCAAAGGATACGAAGGAGGCGGGGGCGGAATGGCAGAGTGTGACGCGCCAGCATGGGCTCAGCCAGTTCAGCGCGGAGCCTTCGATTGATCTGCGTCCTGCGGCCTCGGGAGTAGACGTTGTCGTCCGGTACATGACGAGAGCAGGGAACCGGTTTGACTTGCGAAACAAAATTTATCAGGCAGTGATTGCACTGCTGCGCCAGCAGGATGAAGAAGCAGCGGCATCGGCAGAGAAAGCGGAGCACAAGGCAGTAGGCTAAGATGAATGTCTTGCGGTCTCTTGCTCCATTTGCATAGCTCTTCTGAACTGCTTTGTTCCAGTGATTACGCGGTTGAGGGATTTTTGCGCTTATGCATATTCTGGTGATCAATAGCGGATCGTCTTCGATCAAGTTTTCGATTTTTGCTGCTGCAGCCGGCGGACCTCGCTCGATGTTTGAGGGCGAGGTGCGTGGAATCGGGTCGGGTGATGCCCAAGTGAGATTCCACGATGCGGAAGGAAGGGACTTTACAGGGGGTGAGTCGAAGGTTAAGGCTGACGACCCGCTGGAGGGGATGGAACATGTGCTGAAGCTGCTGAGCGGACCGTACATGCCAACGACGCGGCAGATCGGCTACAGAGTCGTTCATCCGGGAGCAAAGCTGAATCAGCACATGCGGATCACTCCGGAGGTGCTCAGCGAGTTGAAAGGCGCGGAAGAGTTTGCTCCGCTTCACGATCCGGTGGCAGTACAGATTATTGAAGAGATGATGAAGAGATTTCCGGAGGCGGCACACTTTGCGTGCTTCGACACCGTTTTTCATGAATCGATGCCGGAGACCGCTTCGACTTATGCTTTGCCGGAAGAACTACGTTCTGGTGGAGTAAAACGCTATGGGTTTCATGGGTTGAGTTGCGAGTCGGTGATTCGACAGATGAGGACGGCGGGGGTACGGCTTCCGGCGAGGATGGTGATCGCGCATCTTGGGAGCGGCTGCAGTGTGACGGCTCTGCTGGCAGGAAAGTCGGTGGATACGACGATGGGGTTGACTCCTGCAGGCGGGGTGGTGATGGGGACAAGGCCAGGCGATCTTGATCCGGGATTGCTGCTTTATCTTCTCCGCCGTACCAATGGCGACCTCGACGGGATGGAGAAGGCGCTGAACTACGAGTCGGGTATGCTTGCTCTTTCCGGTTTGCCAAACGATATGCGTGCTCTTCGCGCGGCTGCGGAGAAGGGGGACGCGAAGGCGCAGTTTGCGATTGCGGTGTTCATCCGCAGCGTGAGAAAGGCGATTGGGGGATTCTCGTGGCTGATGCACGGGCTGGACATGATCGTGTTAACCGGCGGCATCGGAGAGAACGACGCCAAGTCGCGCGCGGAGATTCTCGATGAGCTTGAGGATGTAGGAGTGAGGCTGGATGCGCGACTGAATGAGGAAAAAGAATCGCATGATGACTCAGTTTTACGTGCCATTCATGCATCAGACTCGAAAACAAGGATATTTGTAGTGCCAGCGAAGGAAGATCAGATGATCGCTGCGCATGTGGAATGGATGAGCAGAGAACACCAGGTCAGCAAGTCAGCAAGTTAGCGAGTCAACGGAGGTTGCGATGCGACGAGCGGCTGTGGATTCCGGCAAGAGTGATCGTGCGGTAGGAGCATTGAGTGCGGATGAGTTGCGGCGAATCAATGCCTACTGGCGTGCCTGCAACTATCTGAGCGTGGGGATGCTGTATCTGCTGGATAATCCGCTGCTGCGGAAACCGCTGAAGCCGGAACATATCAAGAGTCGCTTGCTGGGACATTGGGGGTCGGATCCGGGGCAGTCGTTTACGTGGGTGCACCTGAACCGGCTGATCAATAAATACGGCCTGGATGTGATCTACCTGTCCGGGCCAGGGCACGGCGCTCCGGCGACGCTGGCGAACTGCTATCTGGAGGGCGTTTACTCGGAGGTCTATCCGGATAAGAGCGAAGACGAAGCAGGGATGCAGAAGTTCTTCAAGCAGTTCTCGTTTCCGGGCGGGATCGGGAGCCACTGCACGCCGGAGACCCCGGGATCGATCCATGAGGGCGGAGAGCTTGGGTATAGCTTGTCGCACGGCTTTGGCGCGGCGTTTGATAATCCCAACCTGATTGTGACAGTCGTGGTGGGGGATGGCGAGGCGGAGACGGGCCCGCTGGCTACAAGCTGGCATGCGAACAAGTTCTTGAATCCGGTGTGTGATGGCGCAGTTCTTCCCGTGCTGCATCTGAACGGGTACAAGATTGCGAATCCGACGGTGCTGGCAAGGCTTCCGGATGAAGAACTGGAGTGGCTGTTCAAAGGCTATGGGTGGACTCCGTATTTTGTAGAGGGCGACGAGCCGGAGAAGATGCATCGCAGGATGGCTGAGGTGCTGGAGCGATGCGTTCTGGAGATTCGGGAGATTCAAGGCAAGGCGCGGAAGGACGCAGCGTCGAAAGCTGTGCGGCAGCGATGGCCGATGATTGTGCTGCGCAGCCCGAAGGGATGGACCGGACCGAAGGAGGTCGACGGCCATAAGGTGGAAGATTTCTGGAGATCGCACCAGATTCCACTGGGCGAAGCGAAGACCAATCCAAAGCACATGAAGGAACTTGAGCAGTGGATGAAGAGCTACAAGCCCGAGGAACTTTTTGACGAGAAGGGACGGCTCATCGAAGAGCTGCGTGAACTGGCGCCGAAGGGAACGCGGAGAATCACGGGGAATCCCCATGCAAATGGCGGGCTTTTGCGGAAGCCGCTGGATATGCCGGACTTTCGAAAATACGCAGTGGAAGTGAAAAAGCCGGGGCAGACGGAGATCTCGTCGACGTACGTGCTTGGTGGATTTCTGCGCGATGTGATGAAACGGAATATGACGAGTTTCCGTGTATTCGGTCCGGATGAGACGGCGTCGAATCGGCTACAGGTGATATACGAGGCCAGCAAGAAGACGTGGCTGGAGAAGAGTCTGCCGGAAGACAAGGACGGGACCGAGATTTCTCCGGATGGCCGCGTGATGGAAATGCTAAGCGAGCATACGCTGGAGGGATGGTTCGAGGGCTATGTGCTCACTGGGCGACATGGATTCTTCTCGAGCTACGAGGCGTTTGTCCACATCATCGACTCGATGTTCAATCAGCATGCGAAGTGGCTGGAGAAGAGCAAGCTCGAACTGCGGTGGAGAGCGCCGATCTCGTCGCTGAATTTACTGATTACGTCGCTGGTGTGGCGCCAAGACCACAACGGATTTACCCATCAGGATCCGGGATTTGTGGATGTGGTTTCGAACAAGAGCCCGGCAGTGACGCGGATCTATCTGCCTCCGGACGCGAATTGCCTGTTGAGCGTGGCGGACCATTGCCTGCGGAGCACGAATTATGTGAACGTGATTGTGGCGGACAAGGCTCCGCACCTGCAGTACCTGGATATGGATGCAGCGGTGAAGCATTGTACGAAGGGCATCGGAATATGGGATTGGGCCAGTACGGATGCAGGTCAGGAGCCCGATGTTGTGATGGCTTGTGCGGGGGATATTCCGACGGCTGAGGCCCTGGCGGCAGTGGCGATTCTGCGAGAACACTGTACGGGTTTGAAGATACGGTTTGTGAATGTGGTGGACTTGTTCCGTCTGATGCCGGAGGCGGAACATCCGCACGGATTATCGGAACGGGAGTTCGACAGCCTGTTTACGTTAGACCGGCCAGTGATCTTCAACTTCCATGCGTATGCTTCTCTGATTCACAAATTCACTTACCGGCGCAAGAACCACAACAACATTCATGTGCGCGGCTACAAGGAGAGGGGAAATATCAACACTCCGATGGAACTGGCGATTTTGAACCAGATCGACCGGTTTGATCTGGCGATCGATGTGATCGACCGCGTGCCGAAGCTGCAGTCGACGGCAGCGCACTTGAAAGAATGGCTGAAGGACCAGATTATCGACAGCATTAACTACGCACATGAGAACGGGATCGACAGGCCGGAGATCACGGCATGGAAGTGGCCGTTCTAGTTCGAGAACACAGACTGAAGAGAGACGAAAGGAAGCCCCGCCATATCGGCGGGGCTTTGGGTTGAGCGAACGGTTGATTAGAAGACGACCTTGAGGCCGAATTGGGTGTTGAAGGCTTCGCCAGCCCCGATGCCAGGGGCTCCGTTGTAGTCGCCAATGGTGTCGTCGAGGGTGAAGTCTCCGCCGACGGAGACGTAGCCGAAGGCGGGCGGTGCGAAGTTGGAGCGGTTGAAGAGATTGAACATCTCAGCGCGGAACTGCACGTTGATGGGGTGATCGCCGATGCCGAACTTCGTGTTCTTGAAGACGGAGAAGTCGACGTCGGCGTAGCCCGGACCGTAGTAGCCGTTGCGGCGGGTTGAGCCGAAGGTTCCGGGGGCGGGGTCTGCGAATGCGGCTGGGTCGATCCAGTTTGAGCCGGGCTTTTGACCTTGGTAGGCCTTGCGGACAGGGCCAATCTGGACTGCGCGGTCGTTGCCCTCGCCGGTGCCGCTGATGTCTCCAGAGGCATGGACGGTGAAGGGCTGGCCGCCGTGGAAGCTGAGCAAGGAATTGACCTGCCAGCCATTGGTAAGAAGACGAGGGCCTGTCGAGAAGGCAGGTAGTTCGTAGCTGAGAAATGAGACGAAGGAGTGGCGCGTGTCGAAATCGGAGTTGCTGTAGTCGCCCTTGAAGTTGAAGTTGTCCTGCGGGAGAGCACCGCGGTATGCAGTGACCTCGTCGAGTGCGTGGCTCCAGGTGTAGACGAAGGAGCCGGAGACATGATGCCAGTTGGCGATGCGGACCTGCGACTGGAAGGAGTTGTAGTTGGATGTTCCGATGCTCTCAAGCTGGTTAATGTTTCCGTATTGCGGATAGTTGGAGGTGAAGGGGAGGGTCGTTGCGCCGTGAGTGATGTTGAGTTGGTTGATATCGAGAAGGCTCAGGAGATGGCGAGCCGTGCTGCCAACGTAGCCGATCTGCGCGATGATGCTTGAGGTGAGTGTTTTCTCAAAGTTGATGCTGTAGTTCTGGTTGTAAGAGGGACGGAAGTTTGAGTCGACGGAGAAGACTCCGCATTGGCTGACTGCGCTGCAAGGCGAGCCATGAAGCGCGGAGGGGAAGATGGGGACGTTCTTGACGATGGTCGTCTGCGCGCCTCCGATGGGAGCGACGGTGTAGACGGGGTTGGGGCCGCCGGGATTTCCTTCGACTCCGTTCGGCGCCGAGTTGCCCGGTCGATTGTCGAGGAAGGGATTCAGGTTGGGTGTGTCGAAGTAGAAGCCATAGCTGGCGCGAACAACGGCTGAGGAGGCAGCCTGGTAGCTGACACCGAGTCGTGGACTGAGCGCTCCCCAGTAGCGGTTGTAGAGGTTGTCGATCTGCGCGCCCTGGAAGGCGAGGCCGTTGGTTGCTGTCATCGCAGGGCGGAAGACGGACATGTCTTTATTGCTGTTGTGAAGAGGGCCAACGTAGTCATAGCGGACGCCGTAGTTGACGTTGAGTTTGGGCGAGACCTGCCAGGAGTCTCCTGCGTTGAAGAACCAAGTGTTGACGAAGACCTGGCGCTCGGGGTCTCCGATGGCGATGGATGCGTTTGAGGTTTGGCCGGTGAGAAAGTCGGCGAGCGCCCCAACGTAGCCGGAGACGCCGATGCGTGTGCCATCGAAGGTGAAGGAGCCGACGACGTGGCGTTTGTAGAACTCATTGAGTTGCGCTTGACGGTATTCGCCGCCGAAACGAAGCTGGTGAGTGCCAAAGGTCCAGGAGAGCTGATCGGTGAGGTGGCCGGTGATGTCGTTGCGTCCTTCCGGCGGCGTCATGCCAACGGGATCGAAGCCGGTGATGCTGATGTGAGGGGCGTTCGAATAGGGCGCGCCGGTGATGAAGCCGAGGCTCTGAACGTTGTAGTTGGTGTTGTAGTCGTTGAAGACCTGATTGAAGTAATTGACTCCGGCAAGCACCTGATTGGTGACGTGGGACGAGAGGAGGCGGTTGTAGACGATGGCGATATTCTGGACGTGGATGGGAGCAACTTCGTAGAAGGCGAGAAGCTGCGAACCGACGGGAGCTACCTGATTGCCCTGGCCAGCGAACCAATGGGCGCTGAGCGTGTCCTTGTCGCTGATGTGCCAATCGATCTTGCCGAGGCCGTTGTAGCTGTAGCCGAACTCAGGGTCGCTGGAGTGGTAGTTGTTCTTGACTCCCACGGTGTCTTTGGCGAGGATGCTGGAGCCCCAGAGTGTGTTGAGGACATCCTGCATGACGGGATTTACGGCGAGACCTTTCGAGGCGATGAGTGCCTTGGCCTGGTTCTGCCAGCCGACGGAGGGTTCGGTTGTGACGCCGGATTGTCCGATCGTGAAGCGCTGCTTTTCAAAGGTGAGGAAGCCGAAGAGCTTGTCGTGAAGGACTGGAGCACCGAAGGAGAAACCGTAGTTGTAGTTGCGGACCTTCTGCTTCGTGTCGGAGAAGGGGCTTTTGGCTCCGAAGGCTTCATTGCGATTGAAGTAGTAGGCGGAGCCATGATAGCTGTTTGTGCCTGCGCGCAGGGTGAGGTTGATGGTGCCACCTGGGTTGCGGCCGCCTTCAGGACCCGCCTGCGTCTGCGCGGAGAACTGGTCGACAGCATCGAGTGGCAGAATGATGCCGGCGATTCCGGAGACGCCACCCTGGTTGACAGCGGGAACGTTGTGCCAGAGATCGTTGTTATCGACGCCGTCGATCTGCCAGTTCATCTGGTTGGCGCGTGTTCCGTTGAGAGATCCGTATCCGCCCCCGACGTAGCCTGCGTAGCCAGGAGTGAGTTGAATCATCTGCGTGAAGTCCCGACCGTTGAGCGGTAGATCAGAGACCGCCTTGGCTTCGAGGACAGTGGTCTGGGTGGTGGTGGTGGTGTCGAGCGAGATGTCGGCGGCGGTGACTTCGACTGTGGTTGTGGAAGTAGAGAGCTGGAGGACAACGGGGAGGGTGTAGACGGTTCCCGCAGATACGGCCACTTTGTCGAACCTGACGGCCTGGAAGCCGTTGAAGCTGACGGTTACGCCGTAGCTGCCGAGGGGAAGGTCCTGAAAGAGGAATTCGCCTGCGCTGGAGCTGAGAGTGGACCGAGTGAGGCCGGTTCCGTCCTGTACGGCGGTTACCGATGCATTGGCGATTGCGGCTCCGGTTTTGTCGGTGACGGTGCCGTTGATGCCTCCGCGGAAGGTTTGTGCGGAGAGGTTCGCGACGAGAGTGAGAGTGAGGACGATGAAGCTGAGAAAGGCTGATTTGGACGCAGCTTTCCTTAACGATCGATGCATACGACCTCCGAAAGACAAAAAGAAATTGGCCACCTGCGAGGGTGGATTTTTTTACGAGGAGATTGGGAAGGAGATGCCTGCGTCGCGGCAGGCTCGCCACTGTAATTCCAATGCCGGAGAAATTGAGGCAGTTAGAACTGCAATTTTGAATAGAAGATGAAAACTAACCGTAAAGCCGTCCGGCCAAGATTGCAAGCTAAATCTAGGGATGAAATGACATATTCCTGGGATGAGCTGCAACCACTCGTTTTACGAGTGGTTGCAGAGCGAGTATTCTTCCTCCGGGTTTCTTTTTGGATCCTGCAAGCGCAGCGAACAGAGGAGAAGACGATGAAGGCTTTTATTACGTTGCTGGCGGTGGGGTTCCTGATGACGCCGGCGTTCGCGGAGACGAAGAGCTTTAACGATGTTTCGGTGATCGATGTGTCGTGTTCGAAGAAGGCGGCTGCGAGTGCAGACGCGCATACTCGCGCATGCGCTCTGGCGTGCGAAAAGAGCGGCTTCGGAATTCTGACAGCAGACGGCCAGTTTTTGAAGTTCGATGCTGATGGGAATGCGAAAATTGCCGAGGCACTGAAGGCTTCCAAGAAGACCGATCATCTTCGGGTGAATGTGAATGGAGATGTTCAAGGCGACACGCTGAAGGTGGCTTCGGTCAAGTTGCTTTAGTTTTTTTGCAGTGACAGCCGGCTACGCCCCTCCGCGCCGGAGTTCTTTTGTCTTCAGGACGATGAGGTATTCGTAGAAGGCCTGAAGTGTCGCATAGGTGATGCCCGCGGGGCCGTCGAGGATTGCTCCGCGAAAAAAGACCATGTAGAGCCACTTGATGAGCGGGCGGGCGGGGAGGCGGTAGAAGAGCGCCTTCTGGTGGAGGCGGCGCGTGTGGAAGTCGGGGTGGCGGAGCGCGGTCATCAGTGAGGGGTTCTGAAGGCCCTGCTGCTTGTGGATGAGTTCGGCTTCCATGGTGGAGTAGCGGTTGTGCTTGTCGACCCAGGTGGCGATGCCTTTGGAGAAGGGGAAGTGGTCGAGGGGGTGGCTTAGGTCGACGATGCGGCCGTCGACTTCGAGGACTTCGTTGATGGCGCGGGTGTAGCGGACGCGCGAGGGGCGGACGAGTCGGATGTAGAAGGGCGAGAGCTGCGCGTGCCTGAGCCAGGTTCCGAAGAGGAAGTCGCGACGGCGAACGCGGAAGGCTGAAATTTCTTCCGAGGCGGCGAGGGCGAGCTGCTGCATCTCGCGGGAAAGCTCGGGGGTGGGGCGCTCGTCGGCATCGGGGATGAAGACCCAGGGGTGTTTGAAGGGGATGGTGGAGAGGGCGGCGTTGCGGTGGGTGGCGTAGTCGTCGAATGCACGCTGATGGACGTGGGCTCCGGCTTGTTGGGCGATGACGACGGTGGAGTCGGTGGAGAAGGAGTCGAAGACGTGGATGTCGTCGGACCAGGAGACGGAGGCGAGGCACTCGGAGAGGTCGCGCTCCTCGTTTTTGGTGAGGATGAGGACGGAGATCGACTGGGTCATGATCTGCAGTAATTATTGTCTGTAGACCGGTGTTCTCGTGTTGGCGACCGAGCTACCCTGTGCAGGCACCCTCCCCCCCGGTCAAATGTGTGCAAAGTATTCGAAATAGATGCTTTAGATCTGGACTTCCAGGCGCATGTTTTACCCCAGTCGCAACGGTTTCTTTTCAGATGACTGCGCGGAGGGCAACAACCACGCTCTCCCGTGCAGATTTGAGAGCAACAGCGACTGTCTCGCCCGCAGCCATCGTGTGATCGAGTGCTGATCTCTTCTTTGATCCAGTGTGCTCGACAGCGACTGTCTCGATTCCACCACCGAAAAGTGTGTGCCTCTGCTCCAACCGATCAAGCGCGGCGTTCAAGTCCGTGACAACTGCCTCCGCTTCATCAGCGATGACGATCAGTTCGAGATTGATCTTTTTGTATAGCATCCCAAATACCTCTGGCAGGATTTTATGCCTATCTGGCTGCGGAGTACGCCAGGGTTGGCGACTGAGCTTGTCCTGGTGTGGATACCCCTCCCTGTCGAACGCGTGCAAAGTATTCGAAGCAGATGTTTTAGGTTTGGATGACTGTCTGGGCTTCGGTTGAATTTATTGAGGAGATGCGGTTCGCGCGATGCGCGAATGACCCGATCATGCCGTGTGAGACTCCGTCATGAATGGGGCACCCGATTTGTGGCGGGTCCGAAACTCTCAGGCGTTGCGGGATCGGAAGGCTGCTACTTTGTGGCGGTTTCCGCAGACTTCCATGCTGCACCAGCGACGGCGGTGGGATTTGGTGCGGTCGTAGAACCAGAGGATACAGCCTTCTCCTTCGCAGGCACGGACGAGGTTGAAGTCGGCGGCGGCGATGAAGGCCGCAGCGGATTCGGCGAGCGGGGCGAGGAGCTGTTCCGGTGTGCGGGCGTTATAGCGGCGCTCGAGTTCGAGGGGACCCGCGGGGGATTTGGCGAGGCGGTTGAAACTGCTGGCCCTGGCGAGGAAGGCGTTGAACGAGGCGAGGTCCGGTTGCCGGCGCTTTTTGCGTTGGACGATGATAGTGCGCGCCATCTCGCGGAGTCGGCGGGCTGATTCGAGCAGGGAGCCGGGACGGAGGTTCGGGATGTCGCCGGTTTGGAGGAGCCGGGTGAGGGTGAGCCAGCGGAGCACGTCGGCGTCGCTTTGCCAGAAGTCGACGATCTCGTCGACAGGGCGGGCGACGGTGTTGAGGAGATCCATTGCAGGATGGTCGCCGAGGAAGAGGAAGTTGCCGGGGATTGGGTTGAGCGTTGAGGGTTTCGGAGTGCGCATGCCGGATTCCTTCGTGTTCCGCCAAAATAATTGTAACTCTTTATGTGACCTCTAAGAGGTTACGGACATCTGATGCAATGTAACCTCAATTGATCGCTTATAGAGGTTACGGCGGGTTCCAGGTTGCAAATTCGGAAATGCAAAGGAGTTTGTTTATGTCCAAGGGTTTGTCGTCAGTTGCGTCTGAGCCTTCGATTGTGCGCGCTTCGTTCCACACCCAGGATGCGGATGGCGTGCAGGTGTTTTATCGGGAGGCGGGGCCGGTGGATGCGCCGGTGGTTCTGCTACTGCATGGGTTTGCGGCCTCGTCGCATATGTTTCGCGAACTGATTCCGCGGCTTGCGGGGCGTTATCGTGTGATTGCTCCGGATCTGCCGGGCTTCGGATTTACCGCTGTTCCGGCGGGGTACAAATACAGCTTCGATTCGTTGGCGAAGACAATTGACGCGTTTGTGGATGCGCTGAAGCTGGATCAGTATGCGATTTATATCTTCGACTATGGCGCGCCGGTTGGGTTGCGGCTTGCGGTGGCGCATCCGGAGCGGATTACGGGGATCGTCTCGCAGAACGGGAATGCGTTTGAAGAGGGGTTGAGCGATGGGTGGAACCCGATCCAGCGCTACTGGCAGGAGCCGACGAAGGAGAATCGTGAAGCGTTGCGTGAGTTTCTGACGCCGGAGTCGATCCAGTGGCAGTACACGCATGGGGTGAAGGACCCGTCGGCGGTTGCTCCGGAGGCATACACGCTGGATTCGGCGCTGCTGGCGAGGCCGGGACAGACAGATATTCAGCTTGACCTGTTTCTGGATTATGCGAGCAATGTGAAGTTGTATCCGACGTTTCAGAGGTTTCTGCGGGAGAAGAAACCTCCAGTGCTGGCGGTCTGGGGTAAGAACGATCCGTTCTTTCTGCCGCCGGGAGCGGAGGCTTATCGGAGGGAGAATCCGAACGCTACGGTGAAGCTTTTGGATACGGGGCACTTTGCGCTGGAGACGCATGTGGAGGAGATTGCGGAGTCGATCCTGGAGTTTTTGGATTCCCGGGGTTGAGGTGGTGGTGCTCCGTCCATGCGATCGGATCGTGGACGGAGCATTCTGGCCCTCTTTGGGTCGATGGCCATCCTCCAGACAAGTCTCTTGAAGGCATACACATGAATGTGACATTCTTACACATAGAGAAATCATGCGAACCAACATTGAAATCAATGATGAATTAATCCATAAGGCTATGCGCAGCAGTGGGGCCCGCACGAAGAAGGCCGCTGTTGAAGCGGGTCTGCAGTTACTGGTCAAAACACACTCACAGGCTGCGATCCGCAAACTGCGCGGTAAGGTTCGATGGGAGGGTGATCTGAACGAGTCCCGCAAGGGCCGGGTTCAATGACGATCGTCGATACGACTGTCTGGATTGACTATCTCAGAGGGAACTCAAATCCGCATACGGAATGGCTTGATGGCGAGGTGGATCGGCAGCGTCTTGGCCTTACGGACATCATTCTGTGCGAGGTACTGCAGGGCGTCCGCGACGATGCTGTCTTTGAGCGGGTACGGCGTGACCTCTCTCACTTTGAAGTCTTCGATACAGGCGGCGAGGCAATTGCCGTAGCTGCAGCGGGGAACTATCGTTCTCTTCGCGCGCGGGGTGTTACTGTCCGGAAGACGATTGACTGTCTCATTGCAACGTTCTGTCTTGCGGGACAGCATGCTCTTCTTCACCGCGATCGGGATTTTGATGTTTTTGAAAAGCATCTTGGGCTTCGAGTGGTACATCCTTGAGATTGCTGAGCGGGTGGCTGAAGATTTTGCAATAGGGAAAGAATGTTCGTGGCAAAGTTCGCGGGTTTACCCAGCCATGAGCTTTCGGTGGCGCTTCGAGCGGAATGCGGGGATTCTTCGCTTCGCTCAGAATGACAACGTAAAAAACTACGAGCCATGCCATGGATGGGGCACCCTTGATGGCACAAGACAACCGCAGGTCCTTCGACTGCGTAACTCGCAACTGTGCGAGTTACTCCGCTCAGGATGACAGGTTAGTGGCAGGATGGCTGGTTGGGTGGCTAGATGATCGGTGGTAGTTAGATGTAGCGGCGGAGGGCGATCACTGCGTTCAGGCCGCCGAAGGCGAGGGAGTTGGAGATGGCTACGGGGCGTGTTGGGTCGGCGGGGCGGGGGGCTTCGGTGATGACGTCTACGTTGAGGGTGGTGTCGGGAGTGGTGACTCCGGCGGTTTGGGGTAGGCGCTGGGCCTCTAATGCAAGGACAGTTGCGAGCGCTTCCAAAGCTCCGCTGGCTCCGATGGCGTGGCCGTGGAGGGATTTGGTGGAGCTGATGGGGATGTTGGGGGCGTGGGGGCCGAAGACCTGGTGGATGGCGGCGGATTCCGTGGAGTCGTTGGCTTGCGTGCCGGTGCCGTGGGCGTTGATGTAGCCGACTTCCGAGGGTGAGATGTTGGCGTCGGCCAGGGCCTTACGCATGGCGGTGGCGGCACCATCGACTGAGGGGTTGGTGATGTGGCCGGCGTCGGCAGACATTCCGAAGCCGACGATCTCGGCGAAGATGGGGGCGTTGCGGGCCTGGGCGGAGGCGAGGGTCTCGATGGCGAAGATGGCGGCGCCTTCCCCGAGGGTCATGCCGTCGCGGTCGGCAGAGAAGGGGCGGCAGCTTGTGGGGGAGACGACGCGCATAGAGTCCCAGGCGCGGTAGAAGCCCCAGCTGAGGGGAGCTTCGTGGCCGCCGGTGATGGCTGCAGTGACCATTCCTGAGCGCACCATGTGGAAGGCTAATCCCATGGCGTGCGTGGCGGAGGCGCAGGCGGTGGAGATGTCGAAGGTTGGGCCGGTGATGCGAAGATCGATGGAGATCTGGCTGGCTCCGGCGGAGGACATGGTGCGGATGATGGTGAGCGGATGGGCGCGGGCGTTGCGGGTGTAGAGACCCTTGACCTCGTGCTCTTCTGAGGAGCGGCCGCCGCAGGCGCAGCCCATGATGATGGCTATGTCTCCGGGGTTGTGGTGCTTGAGGAGTTCGGACTGTTCCGCAGCCTGGCGGGCGGCGATGATGGCGAACTGGGTGTTGCGGTTGGAGGCGGCGATGACTCCGGAGTCGAGGTGCTGGGTGGGGTCGAAGTCGTTGATGATGGCGGCCTGAGTGTAGCGTACGCCGGGATTGCCGTCGGGAGCGTCAGGGACGTTGGCGATGGGACCGATACCGGTGGTTCCGGAGAAGAGAGAGTCGCGGAAGGCGGTGACGGAGGACCCGATGGGCGAGATGCAGCCAAGGCCAGTGATGACAACGCGGTTCACGTGTTAAGAAGGACTCCTGAATTCTTAGAATCAGATTTTGCGATTATCTCGATGGATGGCCGGTTCCGATGCAAAATACGGGGTTCTTCGCTTCGCCCAGAATGATATTTCATGGAGGGCAGGCTTCATGGAATTCATGAGGCGGCGGCTTCGGCGGATGGCTTGGCGCTTTGGAGCTGCTTGACGCCGGCGACTACGTCTCCGACGGTCTTGAGGGTGTTGAGGGCGTCGTCTGGGATCTCGATGTGGAAGGCCTCTTCTACCTCAAAGGAGATGTTGATCTTGTCGAGCGAATCGATGTTGATCTGTTCGAAGCTGGTGTCGAGAGTGATGGTATCGGCGGGGATGTTTTTTGCCTTGGCGATGATTTCAATACAGCGCTTGGCGATGTCGTCCATGACTGTTCCCCTTTCTTCGTTGTTCAACGTTACAGGGTGCGTGTGACGGTGTAAAGACGGGGAAAGTTTTGAGGTGTTTGGAACGATACGAGACGGGGTTCAGGCGAGGAAGAGGGAGAAGGCCGAGGTGAGGAGGCCTGTGGCGCTGAGAGTACGGAGGGGTTTGAGGCCGATGTGAATATCCAGAAGGTTGGGAAAGATGAAGGGGTGACGACGGAGGCTTTTGAGTACGAGAGAGCAGAGAGCAGGGTGGCGGTCCATCAGCAGAAGTGCTCGTGACATGAGCAGGGGAGCTTTGAGCAGACGGCTGTGAGCCTGCTGGTAGCTGGCAAGATTGTCGTCGGCGAGCGCGTCGGCGAGTGCGAGGGCTTGTTGGAAGCAGAGAGCGAGGCCTTTGCCTGTGACGGCATCGACAGAGCCGGAGGCATCGCCGATGAGAGCGATGTTGCCGGAGGTGACGCGGCGGAGTGAGCGGGTGAGAGTGATAGCTCCTCGGGGCGCGCCGATGGGAGTGGCTGAGCGAAGACGGGCCTGGAGAGCTGGGAAGGCGGCGAGGTGATCCTGCGGAGGCCTGGAGTTGTAGACGAAGGCGATGCAGAGTTCGGAGTGGGAGACAGGTGTAACGTAGGCCTGTCCGATGGGGCTCCAATAGACCTCGACGAGATCGGTGTGCGGGGTGGTTGCGAAGTGCTGTCGGATGCCGATGCGGGTGCGTGTGGAGGATGCGTGGTCGAGTCCGGCGAGGGTACGGATTCTGGAGTGAAGGCCGTCGGCTCCGATGAGGTATCGGGGGCGGAAGGTGCCATTGCTGGATTCGACAGTGAGGATTCCGGAGTTCTGGTTCGCAATTGCATGGACGGTGGTCTGCCACTGGATGCTGACGCCGAGTGCGAGTGCGCGATCGAGAAGAAGTTGATAGAGGCGGGTGCGGCGAATGCCGATGCCTGAGATATCGCGGAAGAGCGCTGCGGTCGATTTGTCGTCACTGGCAGCGTCAAGAAAGCGGATGCCGCGGAATGGCGCGTGGGGGACGCTGGTGAGTTCGATTCCTAGCTGGGCGAGGGACTCGACGGCTGCGGGAAGGAGGCCTTCGCCGCAGGCTTTATCGATGATGGGCTGGCTTGAGTCGAGGACTTGAACGCTGAGGCCACGTTGTGAAGCGGCGATGGCGGCGGCAAGGCCTGCAGGACCTGCTCCTACAATCAGCAGATCGGGTGAGGAGAGTGGAGGGTCGGGGTGCGAGATTCCAAAGGGGGCCAGACTATCTTGCATTCCCCTGATTGACGAATTGCAGCTGCAAAAGATTGTTTCCAAAGTGTCTTATTGGTGCAAATTCTGGATCTTGTTGATTCCTCACCACTGAAGCAGCACGAGTTCGGAACAGAAGGCCGGTCCCATGGCGGCGAGGATGCTGTAGGTACCGGGTTCGCCGGGATGGATCTCGAGGTAGTCCTCGAGGACGGCGAGGACCGAGGCGGCGGATAGGTTTCCGACTTCGCGGAGACTCTTCCATGAGGGAGCGAGAGCTTCAGGAGGGAGGCCGAGGGAGTTCTGCATGGCCTCGAGGACCTTGGGACCACCGGAGTGAAAGATGTAAGTGGAGATATCGTCCCGAGTGAGATTGTTGTCACTCAGGAAGCACTCGACGTTGCCGAGAAGGTTTTCTTCGACGACCCTGGGAACGTCGGGTGAGAGGACGATCTTGAAGCCGGTGTCGACGATGTCCCATCCCATGACGCGCTCGGTGTTGCGGTAGAAGGTGGAGCGCGTGTCAAGGACGCGAGGGCCGTGGTTGCGGCGGTAAAGCTCGGTTTCAGCACCGGCGATGATGACGGCTGCGGAGCCGTCGGCGAAGAGGCCGGTGGAGACAAGATTGGCGATGGACTGGTCGTCATCCTGCCAGGTGAGGGAACAGAGTTCGACGGAGAGCAGGAGCGCGATGTGCTTGGGGAAGGCGCGGACATAGTCCGCGGCGCGTGCGATTCCAGCGGCTCCGGCTACGCAGCCGAGACCGAAGATCGGAGTGCGCTTGACGTTGACGGGGAAGGGAAGGCGATTGATGAGGCGGGCGTCGACGGTGGGACTGGAGATGCCGGTGACGGAGGCGAAGAAGATGGCGTTGATGTCCTGAGGGCCGACGCCGGCGTGATCGAGTGCGCGGCAGACGGCTTTCTGGCCGAGGTCGACGGCGTGGGTGATCCAGGCGTCGTTGGTCTTCTGGAAGGTGTTGAGGCTGGGGTAGTGCTCAAGAGGGAAGACGATGTTTCGGAATTCGACTCCGCAGTTGGCGTGGAGGCGAGTGAGGAGGCGGGGCTCCTCCATCTTGTGAGCCCAGCGATCGCGGAGAGCTTCGGCGATTACGGATTGAGGATAACGATGTGGAGGATATGCCGTGCCGACCGACGAAATACGCATGCTGAAAAGAGCCCTCGTGATGGATCAATTTGGAGAAACAGATTCGTTTTAGTGCGTCAGAAGGTTTCTTTGTGAGAGTACACGGCGAAGGCTTGGGTGGGGCAAAAATCTGTATTCGAAGGAAGGTCCTAGTGAATCAAGGCAAGTTCGCGGTCGTAGAGGGCGTTGTGCGGGAACTCCTTTTTGAGTTCGAGCAGGATGGATCGGGCCTCCTGGGGGCGGTTCTCGCGGAGGGCGGCAACGGCGAGCATCATACGAGCGAACGGGGCGAGGTAATGGCCTTGATTGGCAGTCAGATGGAGAAGGCGTATGCCTTCTTCGCGGCTTGTACCGGCGCCGGTAAGATTGAGTATCCAGCGGACGGGTCCCCATTTCAGACTGAGCATGTAGTTTTCGACACCGGAGGCCAGGTATGCGTCGAAGAGCATGGGATTTGCGGCCAGGGCCTGCTTCGACCAGGAGCTGGCTTCCTTGCTGTAGCTAAGAGCGGTGATGTCCTTTTTTTCGATCATGAGGGCGTAGTCTGAGCGCATGCCGGCGACGAGGGTTTTGACGTAGAGGGCGCGAGAGTCTTTCGCGTTCTTTTTCAGGGCAGTATCGGCGAGGCTGGAGGCCTGGTTGAGGCGGTCCTCGAACTGAGTGTGGATTGTTGGATCGGGGGTCAGCCGGGAGCGGTTATCGAACTTGTCCTGGTTGGCGAAAAGCTGGACGTCGATGATGTGGAGGCGTTCGAACTCGCTGAAAAGAAAAGCGGCTCCATCGGAGACGGGGCCCATGGGGTCATCCGGGTGGATGGTCTGCCATTGCTGAAATTTAATATGGGCATCGGCGAACTGGAGGTTGTACATATCGCGGTAGCCGGCAGTCGAGCGGCGTTTCGGAGAACGGAACCGCCGCTTCGGTGGAGGCGGCCGCCAAGAAAAGAAAAAGAACGAGGAAACAAAGTGGATGTCGATTGAGAGGTTTACGCGGAACAGTTACGTGAACCGCGGGAAGTAATGGCATTTGCTGATTCGACCTCGCAGAGATAAATAGTAAGTCTCATTGGTTTGACGCTCAAGTCTCGGGTACGACGTCGTTAGAGAAAAGAGTAAGCTGGTGGAAAGACAAATCAATTACACATCCTGTGCAAGTCGCTGCATTCGAGTGGCAGAGACATGTTGCAACCGATTGCAAATTATAGCGCAAAAGTTTGGCACATGAAATGCAAGGAAGTCCATGTCAGATTTAGGCCCTAGCTTCCTGCTCCATGAAACTCTAGGTGAGCTTCAGGTCTGGGAATAAGAGGAGCGGGCAGGCGCTCCCCGGGTAGTCTTCCCAAGACACGACAGTGGGCCAAACTGAAACTCCCCTTCTCTCTTTTAGACATCGTGGAGGATTGGATCCATGAAACATTCCTTACATCTAGCTGCTTTGGCGGCGGTTGTCGTGTGCGCTCGACGATTGCCTCCGCCACTTCGTACCAATTTGGAAGCTACGCAACCCTTGACCCCTCGAATGGAAACCAGAATTCGCCGATGGCTTTCTTCCGCCCCCGATGTCAACCGTTGATCCCGGTGTCGTCCACACCGGGGCTACCGTTGCTGTGCTCCCGGGCTTTGGTCCGGTCCGATAGCGAACACGGACGTGGGTCTCCTTTGGCCAGACCGGGCCAACGACTCTCCAGGGTCACAACCAGGTGGGCACTTTGCGCCGAATGGAGACTACTGGTTTACGACAACCTTCACCCTTGACTGCTCGGCGACCGCATTTTCATTCAGTGTTCTTGCGGACGACACGACGTTCGTTTACCTGGACGGTATCGGCGGCGGCACCGGTCTCGATTATGGCGGCACCCGGCGGAAATCTAATCTGTCAGAATAACCTGCCGAATTGCCTCAACGTAGACACGATCAACCAAGCTACTAGTCCCGCCGTACTGGCGGCAATGACGGCTGGAACTCACAATCTAACCTTCGACGTGCAACAACTCCAAGGCTTCTTTGTTGGTGTCGACTGGACAATGAACGTAACGACGCAGCCGCGCGGTTCCTGAACCGAGCAGCCTGTTTCTGCTGGGGACTGGATTGATTGGTGGTGCTGGAGCACTGTATCGAAGGATCCGGGCCTAGACAATTCGTTGTTTGAATGAAAGTAGGGCAAAAGCCCCACCCAGGGACGCCGTCGCGTCCTTGCAGGTGGGGTTTTTTGTATGAGCGACTGATTTTCAGCTAGTGTGAAAATGTTTTCACATTTATTTAAGTCCCCAAATCCGTAAACAGCTCATTTTTATATGGATATAGTTTGGACCCTAATCTGCTCACAAGTAAGTTAAGAAATGGTCGGGCCCCGGGTCATTGGGTCATGTGTTGTTCTTCCATGCATGAGGCCAGGTTCTTGGAAGCGTTTGTTTCATTTTTTTTGACATAACCGCTAAAAAGGCGGACTTAGCAAAAGGAGAACATCTGCATGAAACTCTGTTTGAAAATATCTGCCCTGGCTGCGGTTCTGGCGATAGGAACCGTCTTTGCGGCGGCTGACACAATCTACAGCTCGAGTGGGACGACCAGCTTTTATGGTTTTATCTCGTCTCCGACTTCGCCACCGGCGGGACCGTACCCGTCACCAACCACCTTTATTCCCTCTTCTCCGACCCCAACCGCAACACTGAATGCCAACGGGGTTTGGGACAATCCATTTGCAGGTTCAGATTGGGTTGGAGCTCTTCCAACTTTCGGACCTGGCGTGGGACTTCTGAACCCGCCCTATGGCTTCTACCTCTATGGGCAGCAGCTGGCGACCTCGGGCGTTCTAACGAACGTTCAGGTGATGGCAGACGACACCGTTTCCGTCTGGATTAACGGGGTCAATATCATCGGCGCTGGTTCGTTGGGCACGGACACGCACTGCTCCGCAGGTCCTCCGAGCTGCACACAGAACGAGATGGGTTTGTTTACCGGCAGCGTCAATGTCACGGCTGGCGACACGATCTGGTTCATCGTTGAGCAGGCTGGAACGGGACCTGTGGGGGGCATCGACGACCCTTCCGGTCTTGATTACACCGGTTCGATCGTGCCCGAACCCAATTCCCTGGTTCTCCTAGGGACCGGGCTTATTGGTTCGGCCGGCGCCCTGGTTCGGAGAATGCGTCGCGCTTAGTTTGACCTGAGCAACACTTACGGGTCGGGGCTGAAAAACGGCCCTTCCGGTTTAAAGACCGCCAGTAATTGCTGGCGGTCTTTTTTCTTTCGATGTCCACCGTGAAAGGGTCGCAAGGAACCTTATTTCAGAATTTATAGGCAAAATGTTGCATACAAGCTTCGATTCTCGCCACTAAGTGGTTCCAGAGACTCACTGTAGGTTTGGCACCCCATTTGCACATTATCTGGTTGATTTTTGCCTGCCATAGCTGAAGGCGTGAGTCGAACGGCAATATTGTACGAATTTAGGGGCCCCTTACCGGTACCAGACCGCTCCATGAGCGGAACAGTCCTGAGGAGGACATAAACTCATGAATCTCTATCGAAAATTTTTCGCCTTGGGAGCGGTAGTGGTTTTAGGAACCGCTTTCGCCACAGCAGACACCGTTCAACTTGGAAGCTTTGCAACCGGTGCCTCCGCTGGTAGCAATAACAACACCGCAATGAACTTTGCGGGTTTCTCGCTGCTGGATGTCGTATCCTCCGGGACAAACAACACCTTTGCGCTGAACCCGGGTTTGGTATGGACGCCGAACCTTGCAGGTACGACCTGGGTAGGCATTGCACCGAATGCAGGCCCTGGAGGCGGGTTTAATCCGCCGCTTGGATACTATACGTTTACCACTACCTTCACAGCCACGCCGGGTACCTACAACGGGACAGCATCTCTTTCAGCGGATGACACCACCGAGGTGTTTCTGAATGGCAATCCCGCCACCGCTGCCCTGGGCGTTCAAGGCACTTTGGGTTCGGATCTTCAGTGCGCCGTCGGCTTGCCCAACTGCACAATGGTTGACAACGTTACCCTCTCAGGGGTGAACTTGCTCGCTTTCAATACGCTGACGTTTATAGTTCAGCAGGCGGGCAACCCAAATGCCCTTCCTGGCTTTAATCCCTCGGGAATCGACTTCACTGCTACGTTGACGTCGAACGTTCCCGAGCCGAGTACGCTGGTGCTACTCGGAACGGGACTGATCAGTTCTGCCGGGATGCTCCTGCGCCGCAGACGGGCATAACTTCAAATTCATCCTCCGTGGCCGCCGTCGGGAGCGACGAACCGGGGAGGACGAGAGAGAAAGAAAAGCCGCCGATTCCTGTCGGCGGCTTTTCTTTTTGAATGTAATCTGCAGAACAAGTACAGGCGGGCCTATAGACCGGTTCCAAGGGCAATCAGCGAACTCGGTTCGAAGCTTTCGATTCATGCGCGGCTTGGTTCGGCGAGCGGCTCGTGGGTGCCGTTTGTTTCGAGGTACCAGTCCACGGTGCGGCGAAGTCCTTCACTGAAGCCCACCAAGGGCTTGTAGGCCAGTTCGGTTTGAGCACGCGTGATGTCGGCGAGGGAATGCCTGATGTCCCCTTCGCGCTCCGGGGCGTAGACGGGTCGCTGGGTAAAACCGAGTTGAGAGGCGATGGTTTCGTAGACCTCATTGAGAGTATGGCTGCCACCCGTACCGATGTTGAAGACGCGTCCGGTCGCGACTCCGCCGGGAGCCTTGCAGGCGAGCAGATTTGCGCTGACGGCATTGTCGACGTAGGTAAAGTCGCGGCTGGTGAGGCCGTCCCCGAAGATGGTAGGGGTGATGCCGGCCATCATCTTGTAGGTGAACTGGGCGATCACGCCTGAGTAGGGCGAGTCGGCTGCCTGTCGAGGGCCGAAGATGTTGAAGTAGCGGAGACAAACGCCTTCGAGGCCGTACGCACGGTAGAAGGACTGGATGTAGTATTCGCAGGTGAGTTTCTGAACCGCATATGGGGACAGAGGGCGAGGAAGCATGTCTTCCTGTTTGGGCTGCGTCGGCTGGTCTCCATAAGCCGAGGAGGATGCGGCGTAGACGATGCGGCGCACCCTGGCATCGCGCGCGGCGATGAGGAGATTGAGTGTGCCGTTGATGTTGGACTCGTGCGAGGTGAGAGGATCTTTGACCGACCGCGGGACGGAGGCGAGGGCTCCCTGGTGGAGGATAAAGTCGATTCCGTCGCAAGCGTCCTTTATGCCTTGAACGTCCTGAAGGTCCATTTGCTGGAAGGAGATGGATTGGCGAATATCGGCGAGATTGGCGAGATTGCCGGTTGAGAGGTTGTCGACGCCGCGAACTTCGTGGCCCTGCTCAACGAGAACGTGCGCTAGTGTGGATCCGATGAAGCCTGCGATTCCTGTAATTAAATAACGTGCCATCTTAAGTTTGCTCCACTCGTGAACCGAATCGCGAAGGCAAGCCGGAGTGTTCGGTCATCGAGAATTTTACCTGTTTGCGATGTGACGAGTAGCTCACTACGAACAGAGATGCCTGGATTAAGCTCACTTGTTGTACGAACGGTGGTCTATGCGACTTTTGTGCAGGTCGTTTTGCACTACTCTGTGAAGCACTTAGCCTAAGTTATACGGTAAATTCCGAAAGGGAAGTAAAGGGGAATTAATGGGGCATGAACGTTTCTCAAAAAGGGGCTTTAGTGCATCTAAGTCGCGAGACGGTCAGCTTTAGAGATGAGAGGAAAGGTGATCCGGGAAATCCCGGATGCGATAATTGTGAGCATGCCGACTATGAGTGAAGTTGCTTTACCGCAGATCGCCCGGGAGCGTTACGAGCGTCTGGAAGGCCGTACTGCAAAGATTGGAGTGATCGGACTCGGTTACGTTGGGCTTCCGCTCTCTCTTCTGTTTTCCGAAGCCGGGTTCAAAGTGACTGGTTTCGACATCGATGAGAAGAAGGTGACAGACCTCGAAGGCGGCCGATCCTATATTTTCCGGATTCCGGCAGAGGACATTCAGGCGGCGCAGAAGAAGGGTTTGCGCGCGACGACGGATTTTTCGCGACTTTCCGATATGGACGCGATCATCATGTGCGTTCCGACACCGCTGACAGAGCATCGTGAGCCGGACCTCAGCTATGTGGAGAATACGGCGAAGGCGGTGGCACCGTGGCTCCAGGAGGGTCAACTGGTTGTGCTGGAGAGCACGACTTATCCGGGGACAACGGAAGAGTTGATGATTCCGATTCTTGAGGCGGGGAATCGGAGCGGCCTGAAGGCTCAGAGCAAGGACTCTGCGGCAGAGACTGGAGTGTTCTATGTGGCGTTTTCTCCTGAGCGGGAAGATCCGGGCAACACGACCGTAGCGCGGCACAACATTCCGAAGGTTGTCGGCGGGCATGACGAGATTGCAACGGAGCTTGCAGCTATTCTTTACCAGGGAATCTTTACGCGCGCGGTTCGTGTGTCGTCGACGCAGGCGGCGGAGATGACGAAGTTGCTTGAGAACATCTACCGGTGCGTGAATATTGCCCTGGTGAATGAGTTGAAGGTGCTTTCGCTGAAGATGGGCGTGGATATCTGGGAGGTGATCGATGCAGCTTCGACGAAGCCGTTCGGTTTCCATCCGTTCTATCCGGGGCCGGGATTGGGCGGACACTGTATTCCGATCGATCCGTTCTATCTAAGCTGGAAGGCGAAGGAGTACGACTTCAACACACGGTTTATCGAGCTGGCGGGCGAGGTTAACGAGGCGATGCCGGCCTATGTCGTTCAGGCGGTGGCCAAGGGTCTCAATCAGCATAAGAAGGCGCTGAATGGATCGAAGGTCCTGATGCTGGGGATGGCTTATAAGAAGGATATTGACGATCTACGGGAGTCTCCGTCTTTGACGATCATCGAGCTATTGAGAGAAGAAGGCGCTGAAGTTCTTTATAACGATCCGTACTTCCCAACAGTGGGCCGCGGTCGCCACTACAACCTGAATATGAGCTGCACTCCGCTGGATAACCTCGAACAGTATGACTGTGTGTTGATCGTGACGGACCACTCCGACTACGACTATGAGGACATTGTGAAGCGGTCGAAGCTGGTCGTGGATTCGCGGAACGCGACGAAGGGGATCAAGTCTCCGAAGATTGTTCGTTGCTAAAGCGTTTGCAAGGAGTTCAGGTGAAGGGGGAGAGAGTGATCTCTCCCTTTATGCTTTGAGCGAATGGTCCGAAGAGTAGAGCTCGTCGTGCGGATTGGAATGGTGGTTGAGGACGGCGGAATTGCGGGCTCCGAGGAGCGACATGAGAGCGAGTTCGGTACGAAACTCTGCAGGCTGAGCCTTTGGCGCTCGACGGAGCATGTTGAATGGTTCGCCTCCGCTGGGAGGGTTGACTCCACCATAGAAAGAGAAGGCGGCAGTAAAACCTACATCTTGAGCAATCCTGCGTGTCTCTTCGGTGAAGTCTTTCGGAGAGCCATTTGGATAGGCGAGCGAGGTGACGGGAATACCGAGATTCCGCTCGATCAGAGCTTTGGATTCCTGCAGTTCGATCCGTTGTTCGCTTGAGCTCAATCTGCTGAGGAGAGGGTGGGTGTGAGTGTGCGCGCCGATCTCCATGCCGGCAGCGGCCATCTCTTTTGCTTCCTGCCAGTCGATGAACCGTCTTTGAGGGGCGGGAGCGGGGACTTCAGCTTCGTTGCGGAGCCTTTGCATGAATGTGGCTGGATCTCGGTTTTCTTCTGATTTGAAAGCAGCAACGAGCTTATGGATCGCATACTCGCGACTTCCATTCAGGTCAACATGCCTTACTCCGTCGCAATCGAGTGAGAGCGATTTCTGTGAAGTTTGCCGGACCAAATAGGCGATCTCATCCCACCATGGCAGACAGGAGGTTCCGACAAAAGAGGAGATGAGGAAGAATACAGCGCGGACGCCATGCTGCTGCAACAACGGAAAGGCATGCGTGTAGTTGTCCAGATAGCCGTCGTCGAAGGTGATGATGGCGTGCAGCCGAGTCAGTTGTTTCTTTTTCGCTATGAGTTCAGCCAGCTCATGCGGAAGAAGTGTAGGGATATGCTGTTTGATGTATGCAAGCTGGTAGTCGAACTGCTCAGCGGTGGCGGAGATGAGGTCCTGATTATAATCACAGGCACTCCGATCTCCAATTCGATGATGGCTGAAAATGACGATGCCCGGGCGCGATGGTAGAAGCTCAAAAGCCCTAAGTAATCCGGATTGGGAGAGCACCTGTGAGATCTTTTGCTGATATCGCATTCGAATCTTCCCGGTAAATTAGCAACAACTACGGTTGTTTTTTTGTTTTGGTGCCCAGACAGAGAATACTTCAATGAATCTGATTCGAGTAACTAAAAGCTTATGACGTGGCCAGCAAGTCTCGGTAGACCTTGGTAGTGCGATTCATCATCGCCTCGAGTGTGAATTCTTTTGCAGCCAGCGCTTTTCCTGCGAGTCCCATTTCAGCGGCTCGATGCGGGTTGCACAACAGCTGTGTGATGGCAGATGCGATGGCGTCAGGATTTTCGGGCGGGACGATGAACCCGGTAACTCCTTCTTTAACAGCTTCTGCATTTCCTCCGACATCGGTAGCAACTACGGGCAGGGAGGCCGCCATGGCTTCCACGATGGCGTTGGAGAAACCTTCGCTGCGGGAGGGAAGCACGAAAACATCGGCAGCCGCCAAATGGTCGCGCAGATTGGATATGCCCCCTGCAAAGTGGAAATGTTCCTTGATGTCGAGGTTGTCTACTAGCGCCTGTAGTTGTGCGAAATAGTCCGGCTCGAGCACATCGCCAGCGATGCTGAAATGGGCTTTTGGAAATTGCCTGATGACCGATGCAGCAGCTTTGATGAAGACATCATGGCCCTTAACGCGACGGATGTTACCGGCTGTAGTAATAACGGGACCATTCTGGTGCTTGTATTGCGAAGACGGAGATGTCCAGGCGGAAAGATCGAGTCCGTTGTAAATGGTAAAGACACGGGCGGGATCGATGCGATCTACATTGATGCAATGCTGGCGAACAAGATCGGAGACAGCGAAGACAGCATCGGGCATTTTCGCCATGAGCCTGTAGGCAAGGTAGTGCTTCGAGGTGCGAAGTATCCCCATATCGCGGCGGCTCCAAATGAGTTTCGCGTCTGAGAGCACTTTGGTAACGAGTCCAGCCCAGATATCCGAGCTCTCGAAGAAGGTCTGAACGACCTGGACCTTCTGCTCCTTGATAAATCGCCTGAGTTCGAATGCAGAGCGCATGGATTGCAGATCGTAGGTTTTCTTCAGGGGGAGCAAATAGATTGGGCAGGGAGCGGAGTTGAGCGCTATCGTGTCCGGGTGAACATTGAAGGTAAGGATCGAAGCGCGATATCCATACTTCGGGAGTAGCGATGCAAGTCTGAGGGCCACTCGCTCGCCGCCGCCAAGGGTCTTAGGAAACTGATCGAGCACAAGAAGAACGTGTGGAAGCGAGGCGGTACCTGGATCCACGAACGATTCCTTGCACAGGGTTGTAATCATGAGGGTTGTTACCTGTATGCCATATATGGGTTGACCGCGGTAACTGGATCGATACTCTTTGTGGTGACCACACTTTCGGATTGGAATGAGATCGCCTGTGCCGCGGCGCCGACTAATACCCACAGGAGTCCATTAATCTCAAGGTACGTCCATCGATCGCCGAAGAGATTGAGAATGAGATTGCAGCATACAGCAAGGAAAAGTCCCAATCCGAGACCCTTTAGCATGGGGTCGTCGGAACTGCGGTAGAGATTAAAGGGGAGGATGAGCATCATTGCGACCATGATGAGGGCGATGATCGCTCCGATAATTCCGGTCTCGAGCATGACTTTGACGTACCAGTTGTGAGTGTCTTTGAGATTATCCGTGTGGTAGCCGTACTGGAAGGTAGCGAAACCTGTACCGAAGATGGGATTGTGAATGATGGTCTCTTTTGCGGCTGTCCACAGATCGACGCGCTCCTGGGCCGACCGTTCGAGTTGGCCATTGGAATTTTCGGTCATGTTGATACGTTCGGTGACGGCGAGAGGAACAACCAACTGCCACGTAAAGATAAAGACTCCCAGAACCAGAAGGAGTTTTCGATCTTTCAGCAGAGCGAGCAGAAAAGCTCCCCCGACCACGGCGATATAAGCCGCACGTGAGAAGGTGTACATCGTTGCGAAGAGCGTGATGGCGACGAGCCCATAGCCAAGAATCCTGTATTTTTTCGTTTTGACGAATTGGACGAAGCCCCAGAAAAATATTCCAAATTGAGCGAGAAAGGCGGCCAGTCCATTAGAACCGGCGAAGCCCAGAGGGCCGCCATCGCGTTTGCTCTCGTCGAAGTGGTTCCACGATCGCGACATGCTGTTTGCCAGAGCGGATCGATCGATGACGAGTAGAGTGAGCGCTACGATGATAATGACGTTCTTCAGAGCCTTTCGATCGTCGATGACCAATCCAGCGGCGACGAAGACCAGAGGGATGAGGAGGTAGTCCTTCCATGTGGCGAAGTTAGCGTCGGAGAGCCATAAGGGGGCCGGTCCATTGCCCAGTGCGGTGCCAAGCCACATGGAAAAGTAGAGATAGGTCGCGAAGCCCAACCAGACAAGGTAGAGTTTCGACTTCGGCAGCCGCTTACCGTGAATGAGAGCTCCAACGATAGTAGAAAACACAAGAATCGTCAGGATGTTCTCCCCGAGCGGATAGTCGACCAGGTGATCTCGAAATGAGCGATAGGGGAGAAGGGGAACGATCAGATAGAAGGCCTGGAGCGGTCGTCCGAAGAGCGCAGCGAAGCACATCACCCAGCAGGCGATATAAGCGATGATCGGGACGTAGTGTCCTAGCCCTGTACCAAACAATTTAAAACTCCAGTTACTGCTTCGGATGCCGAACTAAACGTCTGCAGCCAAAGGTTTCTCACCGGACCCATATCCTGTTTCGTCCGGTAATAAAATTGTAAAACGCGAGGACCGCAGCTGCGTTAAGCATGACGAAAGTGCTTGCGATTGCTACTGGTTTGAACCGCCGGATTGCGGGGCTGAGCGCGCCAGAGACTGCTCCGAGATAGAAGAGTACCTGCAAGGCGAAGATCGCTTTGTAAAAGGCTCCAGGAATCATGGCGGACGTAACGAGCATGACGACCAGAAATAACGGAACCAGCAGACGGAGAAGTTTGTGGCTAACAAAACGAAAGAGGAGCGGGTTTCCGAAGGAAAGAATCCAGGGAGCGAGGCGTAAAAGCTGGTAGTTTCCTGTGAGCGTACGCACCTTTCTGGAAAACTCCTTGCCTTTTTCGCTGAAGAGCCAGTCTCTTGCAATGGCTGTGGGCTGAAATACGACGCGCTTGCCGGCATGTACCACGTTCATCGGCACGAAGACGTCATCGAGGATTGTTCCCTGCGGGATCTCTTTGAATAAATCGCGGCGTATCGCATAGATTGCTCCGGTAACCCCGACTACGGAACCGGATGCGGATTCGAGTTTGCGCACAACCTTTTCGATCTTCCAGTAGATGCCGAGGGCGTTTGCGGCCGGCACTCCGGATTCAGCTTCAAGCAGAAGCTCTCCGCTTACCGCTCCCACGCCGGAATCAGCGAAGCAGGAGACGAGTTCCGAGACTGCATTGAGATCGACGGTCTGGCGTGCGTCAAGAAAGACGAGTATCTCGCCGGTTGCATGGCTGACAGCAGCGTTGAGAGCCAGAGCCTTACCGTTGGAGGCTTCGAGAATCACCGAAACAATTCCGGAGCCTTGTTCGCGAAGGATGTCGGCTGTTCGATCTGTCGAGCCATCGGAGGCGATGACGATCTGAAGAAGATGCTGGGGATAGTTAAGTTGGCGAAGGTTGTCGATTTTTGCAGGAAGATTCTTTTCTTCGTTTTTTGCGGCAATGATGATGGAAACCGAGGGAGTAATCGTTTGACGATTGAGAGGGGCCTTTTTCAGAAGAACGAGCACCCACAGCCAGATGGCATATCCGAAGTAGGCATATGCGACGAGCGCAAACGAAATCCAAAAAAGAAGTGTCATGCGTGACACCGAGATATTCGAAGCGCGAAGCTGGCTGAGAGGTGGTTTAAATTCATAGTTAAGAGATGGCCAGACGGAGATTCAGTGGCCATATCACTGCACGCAATGATACGGCATCGAAGTATCTGAAGACGTTATACGAAGGTCGTATATCGGTAACAAATGTCGCTGAATGACTGCGATACACTAGGGATCACCCCGTGGGAGTTCTGATTTGCAGCTTCGTGTAAGGCATATTGCGCGGAATGTGATGTCGAATTGGCTTGCGACCGCAGCTAATATGGCCGTTGGTTTTTTCCTTGCCCCATTTATCGTTCATCGTCTCGGCAATGTTGCGTATGGCGTTTGGGTTCTTGCGATATCGGCGGTGAACTATCTGACCCTGCTTGATCTAGGGATGCGCAGTTCGGTTCTACGGTTTGTTTCGAAGGGATATACCAAGGGCGATCATGCCGGGGCTTCGGAGGCTCTCTCGGCGGCGTTGTGGGTTCGTTTGCAGATCAGTACCGCGGTATTGCTGCTAAGCGGTGGCCTGGCGGCGATATTCCCACGCATGTTTCATATCCCGGCGGAGATGGCGGGCCCTGCGCGCATCGCCGTGGTTATCATCGGATTAAATACAGCGGTCAGCATGTCGTTGGGTGTGTTTGGCGGCGTCCTTTCTGCCCTGAACCGCTACGACCTGCAGACCTTTGCCACGCTGGCACAGTTGATTCTTCGGACAGTGGGAGTTGTGATGGTACTGCGAAGCGGCAGAGGAATTGTTGCGATCGCGATTTGTGAGTTTTTCGCTGCGCTGGCGGGCGGGCTGGTTCTTCTGGCAATTACGTGGAAGATTTATCCTCAGTTGCACGTGCGGTTGACGAGACCGAATCGTGAGATTCTGCGGCAACTCTGGTCATACAGCTTCTATGTCTTCCTGGTTACAGTCGCGGTCCAACTGGTTTATCAGACGGACAACTTAGTCGTAGGAGCGTTTGTTTCGGCTGCAGCCGTAACGTTTTATTCGATTGGCAACTCTCTTTGCAGATATACCGATCAGCTGGTTGGAGCGATGACGCTGACGTTCGTTCCGGCAGCGAGCACTTATGAGGCTGCAGGTGACGCGTCGAAGCTTGCCGGACTTTATCGTAATGGCACGCGCGCGGTGATGACGGTATCGCTTCCGATTCTGGTTACGCTGATGACTCGTGGCCGCACCTTTATCGGGTTATGGATGGGTGCACAGTATGCGAAGGTCTCCGGGACTGTTTTGATCATTCTTGCGACGGCACTTTTCTTTTCGCTGTCCAACAACACGGCCGGCTCAATTGCTTACGGCACTGAAAAGCATAAGGTGATGGCGAAGTGGGCGATTGTAGAGGCGATTGCAAACCTGGGGCTGAGTATTGTTCTGGCACTTAAGTTTGGGATTTACGGAGTAGCGATAGGCACCTTGATTCCGAGCTTGTTTGTGCACATGTTTATCTGGCCGGTGGTTCTCTCAAGGAGAATCGGGATCGGCGGCCCGAAGGTGGTATGGGGTGTTTGGGGGCCGATGTTTCTTGCGGCAGTTCCGTTCGCAGTTGTGTCATATGCCGTGAATGTCTTATATCCTCCGCGAAACCTGATTGTGTTTCTTCTGCAGACGATGGCGTTGCTTCCGGTATTTTTTCTCACTGTCGGAATGGTGTTCAGAGTTTATGTCCGTAACCAGGTGCTTCCGCGTGTGCGTTCCATGTTCTTAGCGGCGACGAGATAGATATTTCTTCTTTGAAGGGAGAATAGTTTGGGCGGAGCTTTGGATCGAAGGCTGACTGTTGCTCACTTTATGCCGTGGTGCGGTATTGGCGGCGTTGAGATTGCAACGTTACGAATGACGGACGCGATGAAGGAGAGAGTCCGAAACATCGCTTTCTGTCTTGCGGGCGCCGACGAGTTGAAGGTTCGTTTTGAACAGCTGGGCATTGAGACGGTGACTTATGACGCCCCGAATCCAAGCCTTCGGCATTGGAGAAGTTACTACAAAGCATCACGGATTGTTGCTGACAAGCTTAAAGAACTGAAGACCGATATCGTACATTTTTCGGATGAGAAGGCGGCTTACCACAACAGCCTGGCGGCTGTTCTTGCGCGGACCCGTAACGTGTGTCATCTGCGCGTCACCTATTCTGAGCTGAGCCTGCGTCAACGGTTATGTTTGTTCCCGGTCGATCGCTATATTTTTGTTTCGAAGGAAGCAAAGAAGAGCTTTCCGATTGCACTGCCGAATGGCAAAGCGCGAGTGATCTACGATGCGGTTGATGTTCCGGAGAACGACCTGAGCGGGGGAAATCGCGCTACTCGGGCGGAGTTGAATATTCCGGAGAGCAGCCCGATTATCGGGATGGTCGCGCGTGTGTCGGCTCAGAAAGATTACTTTACGCTGGCCGCGGCCGCGGCCGAGGTGCTTGCCAGGCATCCTGAGGTACGGTTTCTGATTGTGGGGGACAAGTCAAAGGTTGATCTGAATCGCAAACACTATGCGGAAGTGAATGCAAGGCTGGAAGAATTCGGGATCCGCGACAAGTTTTTATTTACCGGCCATCGTAACGATGTTCCGCGCCTGATCGCAGTCATGGATTTCTGCGTTCTTTGTACGCACCGGGAAGGGTTTCCGCTGAGCATTCTTGAATGCATGGCAATGAGAAAGCCTGTGGTTGCAACGGAGGTCGGAGGCATTTCCGAGATTGTCGAAGACGGATTTAACGGATATTTACACAAACATGAAGATAGCGAGGCACTCGCCCGCATTCTGATTTCCATGCTGGAAGACCCGGTGAAGACGAAGGCGATGGGTTTGGCGGCATGCGAGCACGTGCGGCAAGTCTATGCTCTTCCCAAATATATCGATGAGATGACGGCCGCTTATTCGGATGTGATGCTTTAGGATTAAGGAAGCAGGCAGCCCCATGGGCTTGAGCCGCATCTTGATCTTTAGAGCCCGGATTCACTTGAAATGAAATAGCTTTTGGGCCGCTTTCTTCAAAAATGCCAGGAGGTCAGGTCGCTGTGGAATGGGAGTCCAACTCGCAGGTGCACTCGACTCCTGTGGTGAGCGTCGCGATTACCTCCTATAACAGCGAGGCATGGATTGGGCGTGCGATTGAGAGCGCACTCGCACAGCGTGCAGAGTTCAGCATCGAAGTTGTCGTAAGCGATGATTTTTCCACGGATGGCACGGTCGCTGTAGCGGAGTCATACCGAGCGCGGTTTCCAGACAAGGTACGAGTCATCGATCGCAAAGTAAACGTTGGGACTCAGCGCAACTACTACGAGCTGTTTGAGCAGTGCCAAGGGAAATATATCGCCTGGCTGGACGCTGACGATTACTGGACTGATCCGGACAAGCTGGCATTGCAGGCGAAGGCGCTGGAAGACGACCCATCGGTTGTGATTTGCGGACATTTCGTACGTTGGGTGAACAAAGCAGGTGAGGTTGTCCGCGAGAGATTTCCAGAGATACCGGCAGGGCGTTACGGGATAACGGACATTCTGGGAAAGAATTTTCTTCCCTCACCCTCGGTTGTATTTCGTAACGGGCTTCATCGCAGCCTGCCGAAGTGGTACTTCGACGTCTCTCCGCTGACGGATTGGCCTTTATACGTAGTTGCAGCTCTTTCCGGAGATATTGTTCTACTGGACAGGTCGATGGCCGACTACACGCTTACTCAATCTGGCGCATTTTGGGGTAAGGGAGATCTCTTCTGGTACAAGGTGAATGCCGATTTTTATGGCCGCGTCGAGGGTATCCTGCCGGATCGATTTCGCCAATTGGCACGACGGCACAAAGGAAAGCAATACGAAGAGATCGCTTATCTGCTGAGGAAGGACGGACAGTATGCCGAGTCGAGGAAGGCTGCCATCAAGGCATTTTGTTCACCGCCGATGCTTGATAATCTTTCGAGCAAGGTGAAAGCTCTGCTCGCTTCGCTTGTGCGGGAAGCTGAGTGGCGAGTTCGCGGAGCTCAACCTGCATCGAACGAGCATTAAAGCCGAAACCGGCGATCTGGAGTTCTATGTTGAATCGACGATTCGCATTTGGATTTTTTTCTTTTATCGCTTCTGCTTCTCTCTTTGTGATCGCACTGAGCAGTGACGGGAAGGTTGTTCAAGCCCAGGCAACCCCATCGGAGCATTCATGGTATGTACGGTCTGATGGCGGCGATCGGCGACAATGCACAGGAAAAGCCGATGCTCCGTACAAAGGCAAAGGATCGGGGCAGCCGTGCGCTTTCAATCATCCGTACTACCTTTTTACGAACGGGGATTACAACAATAAAGGGTGGGTGATCCAGGGTGGAGACACCGTTTTAGTTCACGGCGGTCCGTATCGCATGGGCTATAAAGGGCCCGATGCGAAGGACATGTGGGGTTCGTGCCCGGGTGATCCTTATAGCTGTTCGATGCCGCCGATTCCGTCGGGCACGCCTGATCATCCGACTCGTTTTTGGGGAGAGCAACACGGCAGTTGTAAGAAGAAGACTGAATTATTCGGCGGGTATGCGCTTGGTACGATTTTCGGCCTTCAGGGATCTCAGAATGTCGAGATCGAGTGTTTCGACCTGACCGACCACGGCCAATGCACCCGTGTGGGAGTGAATGTTCCGGCTCCGGAGACTTGTCATACGTCTTATCCGCTCTCAGACTATGCGAGTGCAGGCATCGCGACGGATGCGGGGACTGGAAATATTACGCTGCGCGACCTTGATATTCATGGCTTTGTGACACAAGGCATCGTCGGTCCGATCGGTGGCGACATTACTGTCGAACGCGTTCGCATTGCCTTCAATGGGGCTGCCGGTTGGAATTTCGATAATGGCAGCGGCGTCAAAAATGGTGCAAACGCGTCAGTGAAGGCGACGTTCCTGACGGTGGAATGGAACGGTTGTAATGAGGAATACCCGATTCAGCATCCAATTCCGGCGTTCAGTTGCTTCGATCAGGAGAGTGGCGGTTATGGCGACGGGATCGGGACACCGGATACACCGCTTAATTTTTCGTGCGATCACTGTATTTTCCGTTACAACACGCAGGATGGTTTCGACTTGCTGCATACGAGTGGCAGCTTGATTTCGATTACCAATTCAATGTCCTACGGGAATATGGGGCAGCAGTGGAAGATGGGAGCGATGCGAAAGGTCGTGTTTCAAAATAACCTGACCGTCAATAATTGCCGAAGGATGTCGGCCCCGATCGACGGTGCACCCGATACTTATAAACGCTATCTTTCCTTGTTTTGCAGAGCAGGCGGAGACGGAATCGCGTTTAACGTAACGGATGGAGGGACCTATATTCTGCAGAACAATAGCTTCCTCGGTTATGGCACAACGAGTTATGACATTTCGTGTTCTGGAGGTTGTTCGACGGCCAGCATCATTTATCAAAATAATCTGAATATTGGGTTGAAGAATCCTGCCGATGGGAGCTTGCCGGGTGTGTTTTATTTCAATGAGGTTCCGGGAGGAGCCTTCAAACCCGATCACAACATCTACTACAACATGCGGACCTGTCCTTCCGGACGCGGGGAACGATGTGTCGATCCGAAGATTGCGAATCTTCCAGCATGGAAGGGAGAGAGCAGTCTGGACAACGTCGACTTCCATCTGACGAGCGCAAGCCCGGCACGAGGAACAGGGGTCGCAGTGCAGGGACTGGCCACCGACCACGACTTAGCCCCGCGATCTGCAGGCCCCCAGGACATCGGCGCCTTTCAGTTTCGTCAGTGATGTGTGGCATGACCGCTGAGTTGTGAGTTTGATTCAGATGCCGCGATGAGCTCGGAAGAAAAAGCCGCGTAATCTGGCTAGTGCGATGACGGTACCGGGCATGACGCGCAGGATGGTGATGATCATTGCGAGCTTCGCTGTGTTGTAGAAGGTGTTGGCTGCTTTAAGGTGAAGAACCGCATCTTCGATGCGTTGTTCTCGAAGGGCGATCTTGGCCTTCATCGTTTCTAACTGAGCCGTTTTTTCTGCTATGGCGTCGAGAATCTCCTGATGCTCCGTTGAGCCGACAGGCCACAGGGAAAGGGCGTTATTCAAGACTTTGAGATTATGCTCAGCCATCCAGGTTTGGTTTGCAGAGAGACTCGCGTCGTGCTTTCGATAGTGCACCATGGTCTTACGCTGGTATCCGATACGATGGCCCGCAGCGGTAAAGCGAAGCCAGCAGTCGAAGTCTTCGCAGGAGCGGAGAGACTCATCGAATCCTATTGAGAGCAGTTTGGGTCTTCGTGCTGTCACGGAGACGAAGACATGGCAACGGCGTGTGATAAGAGCGGATGCCGTGGCTTCACCTTCAGAGGGGCAGAGATCCATGAAGGTGGTACCAGCATGAACAGATTTTCCGAAGAATAGCGAGTTGCAGTAAACAAGATCGATCTCCGGATGTTGTTGCAGATACGCGACCTGCTCCTGAAGGTAGTCAGGCGTCCAGAGGTCGTCGGCATCGAGGAGAGCGACAAGGTCGCCCGTTGCTGCGCGCAAACCGGTGTTGCGAGCGCCGGCGAGTCCGCGATTTTCCTGTTTGAGATAGACGATGCGGGAGCGATACGGTGCGAGAACCTCTTCGAGAGCAGGCGTATCAGGTGAGCCGTCATTAATTACGATCGGTTCGAAATTTTTGTAAGTTTGAGCGAAGACTGAATCGAGGGCCTCTTTGATATATGGCGCTACGTTATAAGCGGGAATGATGATGCTCACGAGCGGGTTGCTGTGAGCTGTGTCGGCCTGAGTCAAAATTCACTTTGCCTTTCGGGTCATTGATAACGCTTCAGTCGCTCTATACATTATGATTCAATTCGAGCCCATTATGGAGCTGGATAGGCTCACACTTTGGAGCAATGGATCGGTCTTTGGAACAACCTGTTGGCCAAACTGTTCGCGCCCTTCATCTTCTTTACCATGAGTTGCGTCCTGGCGGCAGCCGGTATTCCTACGTACTCGACACGGAAGAATTTGGGAGACATGTCGAATTGTTCGCTCAGATTCGACGTGATAAAGGCCCACACCTGTTGCCTGAATTGACATTTGACGATGGACATCTGTCAAACTCCGAATTTGCTCTCCCGATTTTGCAAGCGCATAACTTCAGGGCCAGGTTCTTCATCACCGCCGCCTGGACTGGAAGCAGAACAGGATATATGGGCTGGGAAGAACTACGCGCTTTGCAAGAGGCCGGACAGAAGATCGGGGCTCATGGGTGGAGTCATACTTTGCTCACCCATTGCAGCGATGACAAGCTACGCGAAGAGTTAACCAGGTCGAAGCAAATTTTAGAGGATAAGTTAGGAACGGTGATAGACACGATGTCATTGCCCGGAGGCCGCTATAACGCTCGCGTGCTCGCTGCTTGCAGAGCGGCTGGATATACGTCTGTATATACGTCGATTCCGAAAGCCGAAAAACTTCCCCCTGGCGACATCGTCGGGCGACTGAATATACGCGGTGATATGAAGCTTGGCTGGATTGCGGATCTTCTTTTGCAGAAGGGCAATATAATTTCCGATCTGGAGCGGCAGTATCAAATCAAGGCATTGGTGCAGCGTTTGTTAGGCGATCGACTGTACGAGAAGTTGTGGGCGACATTGAACCGAAAAAAGGATGGGGCTACTGCGAATGAAGATTCTGCACATTATCAGTAGCGGTGGGATGTACGGCGCGGAAGCGGTAATTCTGAATCTTTCGCGAACCTTGAATGAAACCGGTCACTCAAGCATGCTTGGAGTCTTCGCGAATGCTAAGAATGTAAATCTACAGCTTCATGAGACGGCAATCGCTGAAGGAATTGAATCGCATATAATCCCCTGCTCCGGCCAAATTGATCATGGCACAATAACCAGACTTCGCGAACTTGCGATCCAGACGAATGCAGATATCGTTCATGCTCATGGATTCAAAGCAGATATCTATTCTTTTTTTGCCTTGCATCATTTTTTAATCCCTCTTGTCTCGACATGCCATAACTGGACAGATACGGATCTGGCTGTCTCGATTTATGGAGCAATCGATCGATTTATTTTGCGAAGATATGCATCTGTCATTGCAGTTTCCGAGGCGGTCAAGAATCGATTGGTGAAGGCAGGGGTTCGCGAAGAGAACATTCATATCATCAAGAACGGAATTGACGTGCGTCCATTTCGGAACGCCAGTCCCTCACTGCGTGGAATTGGTGCGGAAGACGCACCCGCTATTGGATTCGTTGGAAGACTTTCCAAGGAAAAAGGAGCGGATGTTTTTCTTCGAATTGCTTCTCGCGTGGTAGCAGAAATTCCCGATGCGAAGTTCGTTTTGGTAGGCGAAGGACCGGAGAGGGAAGCACTCGAATCGCTGACCGATGAGTTAGGTATCGGGAAGAGTATTTTCCTTGCAGGCCGACGTTCCGATATGCCTTCGGTATACGCGTCTTTTGATCTGATGGTTTTATCATCACGCGATGAGGGATTGCCAATGGCGGTTCTGGAAGGCATGGCAAGCGGGGTTGCTTTTGTAGCGATGGCTGTCGGAGATGTACCCAAGATCATTGAACATGAGATCTCGGGAGTGCTCACCTCCTCCGGAGATGTTGATTCACTGGCAAGCAGGGTAGTTTCTTTATTGCGAAACGCCCCTGAGCGTCAACGCCTTGCAGAAGGCGGGAGAAGGCGTGTTCAAGAGGAGTTCTCCGCAGAACGGATGGCCGCCAACTACATGGATGTATATGAGCGAGCTCTCCTGAGCAAGAATCGGAAGAAAAGAGAGAACAAGCCTTTCGCTTCATCGGGGAATGCTAAGTGATTAATCCATCAGTTAAACCCAAGGTCTTCATGATGGATTTATGGGCTACCGTTCCTTACTACACGGCCTATTTATCAAAAGCGCTGCTTGGAGAGCGTGCAAACCTGAAGGTTGGTTCAATTACTTATTATCTGGACAAGGACTGCTTCTCAAGTCGTGGAATTGAAATCGACCCTGGACTGCTCGATGTCGTAGGTCGTTTCCACCTTCCACGATTGCTAAGGAGATCACTGAAATTTACGGAAGCCATGCTCAATATGGCGGCATTATCAGTGCGCTTTTTGATTTCTCCGCCTGACATTGTGCATGTGCAGTATCTACCGATGCTGAAATGGAAAATTCCATTAGATCTATGGTTTCTCAAGCTCTGCCGGATGCGTGGAGCGAAGATTATCCTGACAGTTCATGATCTGCTTCCGCACGACACTGCTGAGCTCTACAAGAAGACATTTTGTGAATTGTATGGGATGGTAGATAAAATCATCTGCCATTCAGACCACATCAAGAAGAGACTTGTAGACGAATTTCACGTGCCCGAGAAGAATGTTCAGGTCATTCCCCATGGCCCTTTTTTCTATGATGTGGAAATTACGGATAATCAAAAACTTTTGAGTGAGCTGGATATTAAGAACGACGAACTTGTAGTTCTATGGCAAGGGATTATTTTTCCATATAAAGGGATCGACCTGTTACTGGATGCCTGGCAGGCAGTAGAGGATAAAGTAAGTCATGCTGTTTTGATTATTGCCGGTACCGGGGCAGCGGAGTTGCTTCATGCGATTCTTGAGCAGTCGAAACGGCTCGGCTTGAAGCGAGTGAAGACGCAGTTTCGCTTTGTCTCTACTGAAGAATTAGTTGCACTCTATCGTGCCGCGGATATTGTGGTGTATCCGTATCGCGCGATTACGACAAGTGGTGCCTTGGCCACCGGCCTAGCCCTGGGGAAAACAATCATAGCCAGCGACTTACCAGTATTTCGCGAAATTCTGGCTTCGGGAGAAAACGCGCTATTAGTCGATCCTCAAAATAGAAAGCAATTATCAGAGGCTCTCATTGAGCTACTGACCCGGCCGGATATTCGCAATCAGTTAGCGACAAATACAAAAAAGATGAACTTCGGCGATGAGTCGTGGAGCTCAATTGCACAACAGACAGTGGAAATCTATAAAAGTTTGACCATCGGCTCGAGTGTGATATAACCAAAAAAGATTCCTCAATTATGAAAGGCGGCTAACGCTGTCTTTAATTTTTCACATTGCCAGATGTGAGTGAAGTAGTTTGTCTGCCGGTCCTATGAGGTTAGGATTTCTCGTTTTCGAGTTATCTTTGCTCAGGCAGGCGAAATTGAACGTTGCAAGTCTACTCCCCGTTTGTGCCCTTCGCTCCTCTCAGTTTGAAAGCTTTCAAACTGCGGCCGTTTCAATCCCACGCGCTCGACGCCGAATACACACCAAATTCCTGCTCTGATGCGCATCAATGACGCAAAAGTTGCAGAGTTGCCTTCGGTAGTGGATTTCGACGTCCCCCATCGGTGCAATTTATAGCCTCCCCCATCGGATTATAGGCTCGACATCGGGCTATCCGTACTTTGCGCCGAGAAGTGTCTCTGCCGCTGATTGAGAGAAATATGAAGCGTTTTGTTTTAGTAGCTGTGGCCTTCGTGTCATCGCTGGCTTATGCCAAGACTGTGAGTTCTGTAGCCATCTCACCGCAAGGCGCGACGGTGCAAAGTGGATCGTCGGTACAATTTTCGGTAACGTGCACTTACTCCGACTCATCGACAGACGACTGTACCGCAGCTGGAGGAGCTACGTGGAGGTCCTCAGCAGCCTCGGTGTTATCCGTCAACAGCACCGGGTTAGCCAAATGGATTTACGATCCAGGCGCTGGAGGTTTTGGTGGTGGCTACGTGGTCGTCTCCGCTGGCGGCGTGACGGACAAGGCCGGAGTTTTTGGTCAGCATCCTGGAGACACGTGGTACGGATACGTCACGCCTGACTATCGGACCTATCAAGACACTGAGACCAGCGTCCAACTTCCAATGAATGTCGCGGTTGGTGCGACGGTTGCCATTGGCGCAGGTCTGGTCATCAACTCTCCGGACATCGGACATACCGGCCAACCTCTTCAATCCACTTGCAACTGGTCAAGTTCGGACTCCACGATTGCGACTGTCAATCGTCTTGGCCATGCGACGGCGGTATCTCCTGGCTCAGTCACCATCACCTGCGGCCGTGCAGGCGATGCAATTTTTGGAACCAGTACAAGTTCAGGCTGGATGTCCCCTGGCAATGTCATTACTTTCAATGTAGTTGCAGGGGGTACCGGCAATACGACATGGTACGTAAGACCAAATGGAGGGACGCCATATACCAACAGTACGGATACGCCAAATGGACAATGTGACGGCAAACATGATGCAGATTATCCGGGAACAGGTGTCAATCAGCCCTGCGCGGTCGGCAATCTGCGGTATCTGTGGTCGACTGAGGTTGGATACCGCTCTCTCCAGTGGATGATCAGCGGCGGAGATACAGTCATTGTTCGACAGAATCCGAATGGCTATAACCTCGGAATGGATGTGCCAGTAAGTCAAGGTTGGGTGCCAGGAAATTGCGCCGGCAATCAATTCGGATGCTACATGCCGACGATTCCATCGGGAACAGCGGCAAGGCACACCAGAATTCTAGGCGAGAATTATGCAAGCTGCCATGCAGACTCGGCTAAGACAAAGCTGATCGTTTCCTATACCTCATATACAGGCATTAATGTAACCGACTCGCAGTTTGTAGATGTAGGTTGCTTTGAGATCACGGACAAAGCAGCGTGCACAAATAATGGAGCTTACTCGAATGTTTGTGACGGGAACAGCAATGCTGGAGCCAATGGGATCGAGGAGACTGCGCTGACAGCCTCCGTAAACTATACAGATTTATATATTCACGGATTAATGAGCGTCGGTATTAATGGTCCGGCCGGGGTTGGCGTCGTTGCAGATCATCTCCGTATAACCGCGATGCCTTCGGCAGGCATCAATATGGATGACGATCCGTGGGGAACGGGAAACATCTCGGTTGCGGGCGGCTTCACACTAACGAACTCCATCACGGAATTTACCGGTTGCGTCGAAGAATATCCTATCGTTCATAACTATCCGTACATCGAATGCCGCGATCAAAATACGGGTAGCTATGCGGATGGGCTGGGAACCGCGAGCACTACAGGCGACTGGTTATTTGACCACGATATCTGGCGGTATAACTACCAGGATGGACTCGACCTTCTGCATTCCGGAATGCACAGCTTGACAGTCACAAATTCACAAAGTTATGGGAACGATGGTCAAGCCTACAAGATCGGTTCCGGAGAAAATGTCATATTTCGGAACAATCTTGCTGAAGTGAATTGCAATCGAATTGTCTATACGATCGGCGATGAACCGGCCAGCGCAATCATCCCTGGGGTAACGCCATGCCGGGCGGGTGGCGATGGCGTAGTATTCAGTTTCACAGATGTAGGTAGCTATCAAATTCAAGATAATACCTTCGTTGGTTATAACTCCACGATGTTCGATTTGTTTTGTGAAGGTGGTTGGGAGGCATGCTCAAACGCAAACACCGTCTTTCAGAATAATGTTGTGATGGGTTATACCAATACTCACCTCGGTGCCGGTTATTATCCCGGATTGTTCTACCTGGAGAACAATTCGATGCCCTCGCTAGCCGGGTGGGCCGTTCGAGATCATAACCTCTTTTACAACGTCCGCTATTGCCCGACCCCACTTCAAACGGGCGAATTATGCAATACCAAGGACCCACTTTTTGCCGTGGAACCTCCTTCGCCGGTTGACGATGAGTCGACAATGGACAGCTTCGACTTTGCTCCCTCATCGTCAAGCCCATTGGTTGGAGCCGGTATTCAGCTTCCCGTGATTTTGACAGACATCATGGGTGCTACACGTCCGAGTCCACCCTCCATTGGCGCCTTTGAAGCTTCCAGCGCCAGTACTCCGAGCCTGACTGTACCGACAGTCACCCTGAGCGAGGGGGCGGCTTCGTTACTTCAAGGACAGGCGGCGACGTTTACAGTGTCCATTGCTCCTGTTAATGGGGTAACTCCTACTGGAACGGTGGCATTTCTGAGTGGTTCGGCATCATTGGGAACGGCATCTGTCAACAGTTCCGGTCTTGCGTCGCTCTCTACGTCCTCTCTCGGTGTTGGCTCTTATGTCGTCACGGCTGCTTATTCGGGCGATTCGGTATATTCCTCGGCTAGTTCGAGTTCCGTCGCATTGAGCATTACCGCTACGTCAACATCGCCTCAGCCATCTTCATTGACGCTTAGTGCCAACCCGACGAATGCTACGGCGGGTCAATCCATCACAATTACCGGGGCCGTTGCCAAGGTTGGTAATGTCGTGCCGACTGGTACGGTTGCTTTTTCAGCGAATGGGACAACGATTGGTTCAGGCCAGCTGAATTCTTCCGGCTCTGCGTTGATTTCCACGAGTTCACTCAGCGCCGGTACTTATACGTTGAGCGCGACCTACTCCGGCGACGGCAGCTATGCCTCCAGTTCTTCGAACAATGTGACCCTGACTCTGAATGCAGTTTCAGGTCCTGGGACACCCAGCGGGCCCGGTTCGCCAGGTGTTCCCGCATCGGATGCTGTTTCCATCAGCGTGGGGCAACCAACATACGGCTTCAACGTTATTCCAGGTTCGACGAGGCGTATCTTCGCCAGCGTTACGAACGGCACTACGAATGGCGTGAACTGGACGCTCAAGTCCGGCTCAGGAAAGATCTCATCCAACAGTGGTTCCTGGGTTGATGTGACGGCCCCTAATAACGGAAGCCCGTGCCAAATTGGAGGATCGAATTCTCAGTACACAGTAAGCTCTTCGACTCAGTTCACGATTGAAGCAACTTCGGTGGATGATCCTACGAAGTCTTCCGATGTAACCTTCAATGTTTGCTCTCCAACTGTAGAGATCTCGGTGGTTCCGTTCTATCGGGCGGTCTACGCGAATCAGCCAGTCGATTTGCAGAGCCTGGTGATCGGTTCGGTTGACCCCTCGGTACATTGGTCAATTTCATCGCAGCCGCGAGGGGGTGATGGAAGCCTTACCGATACGACGTCCCGGGATACCGTATTTACGGCGACTATTGCGGGACGATATCAGCTCACAGCCACGAGCCAGGCAGATCAAAAGAAGACTGCGATTGCCACAGTCTATGTAACAGGTCACTCATTGCCGTATCGCGTGACTCCAAACCTGACTGAGCCGGTGGATTGCACGGTTGATCCGTCAGCGTTAGGTAGTGTGTACGAGGTTGGGCCGTCGCAAGCCTTCAAGACGCTTGCTTCTGTTCCGTTCCCCACGATGGTAGCGGGTTCCACCGTCCGTCTGCATAACGAAGATACGACTGGCCTGCACCCGACTGAGTACCACGAGTACGTTCAGATCTCACAGGCTGGAACTGCGGATCAGCCGATACGGTTTTGCGGTGTTGCCGATTCGGCTGGCAATCTGCCAATCGTTGATGGCGCAAATGCAACGGGCCGATCTGACAACAACGTTGTTCCGTCAAACGTCGGGTTGATTACGCTTCACAATCCGTCGAACCAGGCGCTCTGGCCGAATTACTCGGCCGCGGCCTATGTCGTCGTGGAAGGGATTCAGCTTCGCAATGCGAAGGGCGGCAATAATTTCGTGAAGCCGGATGGCTCTCAAGGGCAGTGGAACGAGAATTCGGCGGCGATTCGAATCAACCAGGGACAAAACACGGTCTTTGTTGGAAACGATATCAACAGCAGCAGCAACGGCGTTCTCAGCGCTTTCAATACAACCAACGCCTGGGGCTCGTCCGATGTGAATGTGTTGTGGGAGGGCAATCACATTCACAATAACGGAGTGTCGGGCATTTCGACTACGCATCAGATGGATCTGCGGGCCTGGGGAGAGGTTGTTCAGTTCAACCGTCTCGATGGTTACGTCTCGGGCGGACTTGGAGCGAACATCAAGTCCCGCGGCGTTCAGGGCATCATTCGTTACAACTATCTCGGCGATGGACCCGCTCGACAGATCGATCTCGTCGATGTGCAGAATGCGGCGGCGATGATGTCGTTTGAAGGACTGCTGAATGGCGGGGCGTCGTCTGTCTATGCGAGTAACCCGCAGAATACCTATCCTGCCGACAGAATTGCGGCAGAACAAGAGGCGTGGAACGCCCACTTCGTTTACGGCAATATCTACCAGAACAGCCTGTCTTCGGCTCCGATTCACTTTGGCGAGGAGTTGAGCGGCGGAGAGGCTGCGCGAAAGGGATCTCTCTACTGGTACAACAACACGTTCTATCAGAAGCTATGCCCGTCGTGCTCCAGCACAACGTGGACTTTGTTTGACACGGCTGCGGGCAATGGAGAGTACTTGCCGCAGACGGAGTTCCAGACGGTCCAGGCGTTCAACAACATCATCTGGATGGATGATCCGACGAAGCCTGTGTTCCAGTTCAATAATTACGATGCCTTCATCGGAGTTGCCGGGAAGAACCTGCTGACAGCGAATTGGGGCACGAACAATGCTGCCGGAGGTCCGGGGTCGGGCTGGGTTGCGACGCCAAATTCCGCGGCTTACCAGGGCGCGGAGAACCTCGGTTCGCACCTGACCGGGTTCACGAGCCAGAACCTGATCACCAGCAGTTCGGTTCCTTTCGACGCAATTACGTGGACGCTGAACAGCGCAATTAACGGTCAGCAGACGGTACCGACGGCTGTGTGCCAGATGCCTGTGCGGTTCGCTTATCTGCCGAGCCTAGGTTATGTCGTTCCGCGCACGGACACTCTCAATGTCGGTGCTACGGATACGGCTGCGCAGACGGCGACACAGATGAATGCAGTGGCCGGGAATGGGCGATACCACACACGGTACTCGACCTGCCACTGATGAAATCGGGGAAGGGGGCTCGCCGCCCCCCCCGGGTATCTTTTGGTGTAAAGACCAGAAATGAAAGCAGATAGATTGGATCTGCCAGACCCCCCCAGGCAGCTAAAACGCTAAGGCGTGGCCTTTCCCGGTTTTTGTCTGCGTCTCTTTTAGTTTAGGGAATCGGTGAAATTGCTCTGCCATTTTGCGTAGGAATATTTTTGAGTTGCAAGTAACTGTTCCGATGCCGGTTACGATTTTTGGGTTTGTGGAAATCCTGATACGGGATCTTGACATGGAATCCCGGGCGGTTTGCGCAGGGAGTAAAGTCGCCATCGCCGGCAAGGGGTTCGTGAATGGCGTTGTGGTTGATGCTCGCGCTGTAATTCTCCCGGTGTAAGCTATGGACAAACGTTCCTCATCGGAGGCTGCATGGCTTCAATCACTGGCTTTGGCGGTGCATTTTTGCGAGCGAATGATCCAAAGGCTCTGTACCAGTGGTACGAGCGGCATGTCGGTCTCGTGAAGTCCGAGGGGGCTTTCGCGTTTCCGGCTCCGACGCAACACCCTCAGGTCGTCTTCGCCTTCTTTAAACAAGATGATGCCTACTTTCCTCCGGAACAAAAAGCAATGATCAACCTGCAGGTGGATGACCTCGATGGAGTGCTGGACCGTTTGATAAGCGAAGGTGTCACGGTCGATCCGAAACGCCAAAGCTACGATTTCGGAAAGTTCGGCTGGTTCACCGATCCAGAAGGAAATCGCGTCGAACTTTGGCAGCCTGCCGCAACAGACTGATACCGAGGCCGAACCCCAGGTTGGTCCGCAGGAGTCGTCTTCTCGCCACGTGGATTGCTTTCGAGAAGAGCGCTTCTGAGGAGTAATGATGCGGGGTCGGTTCAAATAGAGCTCGATGAGTGCGTTGGCTGTTATCGCCCAATCGAACTTGCCGAAAATGCGACTTTCGGGGAGGTTAGCCGAAATCGTCAACCGCATCCGGTGTTGCGACAGGTTCACGGTGCTGTGTACACCCTGCTAATTTATAACGATGCGCTGTGCTTCCTTCATATACTTGGCATGGAATGTTCTTGTTATGAACGCCGCTCCAATCCCACCGCCCTTCGTTACCTTCAGTGATCCCGTGATGAACTTCACCTTGAGTTATCCGGATGACTTCCGATCTCTTCCACCTGTAGAACCTCAACTTGCAGGATGTCTCACTATCCCCCTCCGCCTTGCCGGGAAGTCTGAGCGTCCATATGAATGGATTCTTGTCCACGAAACCGACTATGGCTGTCTCCGAAGAAACACGCCAGAGATAGGACCGGAAACAAAGAGCACCGAAAACGACCTAATGAAAGTCTACGGTTATCTCGAAATGAGCGAGCCAACCAAGTTTCTCCTCGACGGGCATCCCGCAGCATTTGTCACGGCGAAGGCTAAGGTAAGTAGCCCTATGAAGGGGCTGGAGCCGGGCATGATTCTCTATAGTGTCCAAACGTGTGTCGCCCTCAAGAGCCGCGTCGCCTGTTGGAACGTTATGACGTCCGATCATACGAGACTCAGCCGCCTATTGGCAGGCAAGGTAGCCTTCGATGGACGTCCTGGTAATGCATGGGTGCCCTCAGGCAACCGGGACATACTAAACGTTCTGCCTTGAAAACGGTGTTTTCGGAAACAACGGGATCGAAGTTGCCGATAATGCGACTTTTCGGGAACCACTGTGATGTAGTGCAGTAGGATGGCCCTCATGCTGAGGTTTGTGAAATACATAGGAGCTGGGTTAGCTGCCGCGATCTTCTTGTGGATCGGCGGCCAGATGGGGTATCGCTACTTGGTCTTCTGTAGATTTCTGACGTCCCCAGCCGCATGCCCCGGAAAGGTAATCTGCTGGGGAGGCGTACTCGGAACCCTATGTGGAACAGTCCTGTTGATCGGATTCATTTGGGTTCGGAAGATAAGAGATTGGGGCTATCTCACCGCCTTCGCAACTGCATTTCTGCTTCTTGCCGCGCTGAGGCTCACCCACCTAGTTGAGGTCTTCTGCTCGTAAGCTATGGTGCAGCGAATGTTCATTCCCTAAAACGGGGTTATAGGCAATTACGACCGAACTTGCCGCCCGACTTTTCGGGCACAACGGGATTACTTCTGGTTTGCCCGTAGTCGGCCTAGAACCCAGAAATCCGGAAAAGCCTTGTGCCCGCACTGTTCGATGAGTGCATCGGCGATTTGGCGTCATTCCAGAAGTGCGGCCGGAGCCTATGGCGCTTGCCGGCAGAGATCCTGAAATCGTACCTGGCCGGGACTGAAGGTCTTGTGCCATTCACGCCCTAGGCTTCTCTCGCTGAAAGTAGATGAGGCACTCGGATTACATTGCCTAAAGCTCGCGGATCGCCGTCACCGGATTCACCCGCATCGCTCGCTGTGCCGGAAGATAGCACGCCAGCAAAGACATCGCCGCGAGCAGAATCAGCACGGCAAAGATCGTCACTGGGTCATTGGCGCCGATGCCGTACAGCAGACCGGCAATGACGCGGGTCAGCCCGAACGAAAGAGCCAGTCCCAGCGCCAGCCCAATTGCCGTCAGCCGCATTCCCTGTAGCAGCACCAGCCTCATCACATCCACTCGCGAAGCCCCCAAAGCCACGCGGATGCCGATCTCGTGCGTCCTGAGCTCGGTGCGGTATGCCATCACGCCATAAATTCCCGTGGCCGCCAGAACCAGCGCGATGACCGCGAATATCCCCGCGAACGTGCTCTGCATGACGACGAAGGTACTCGCTATCGCGGTGTTCTCCCTCATCGTGCGCACGTCATAAACCGGGAGCCGGCTGTCAACCTCCTGGATCGCGCGCTCGGCCGCCTGCGACAGATCCGCCGGATTGCCCATGGTCTTCATTTGTACGATGAGTTCAGGTCCCGGATTGCTGATAATAGCTCAGATAGATCATGGGCCCGGGCCGCTCACTCATCATCAGGTGCTTCGAGTTCTTCACCACGCCAACCACCGTGAACAGGTTGCTCAATACGCTCAACCTTTTCCCTATCGGATCCTGCCCCGGCCAGTACCGGTTCGCCGCTGTCTGGTCCACGATCAGTACGAGCGGCGCATTCTCATTGTCGTCCTGCGTAAAGCCGCGCCCTTCCAGAATGGGTATCCCCATGGTCTCGAAGTACCGCGGCGATACATCCGCTCTCCCTGCTTCCAGCGACTCATGCGGCCGTGGCACATATCCTTCCGGATACGCGTCCTCCGTCTTTCGTGACAGCGTCAGCGGTACCCAGTCGGTCAGCGAAGCCACGGTCACGCCGGGCAGTGCCTCCACGCGCTGGAGAATTTTGTCGCGGATCAACCGCCTTTGGTCATTCGGATAGCCGGAGATGTTCAATCCCACGGACGCGGTCAAAACATGATCTTGCTCAAATCCCGGATCGGCATGGGCAATGTTCCTGAGCGTGCGCAAAAACAGTCCGGAGCTAACCAGCAGAGCGAGCGAGAGCGCCACCTGCGCCACCACCAGGCCGCTCAGCAGTCGCCGATTGTGCTTCCCGCCCGATACGCTTGCCGATTCCTCCTTGAGCACCTCCGCCGCCGGCACATGCGACGACCGCCAAGCTGGAAATGCCGCGCACAGCAGGCTCGCCAGAACTGCCAGTGCCACAATTGCGATCACAACGCCGGGATCGACCATGCCGTTTATCGCGATTGGGTTCGCGTTCGGCGGAAAGAACAGTGCGAATGTCTTTGCCGTCCACAGAGTCAATAACAACGCCGCCGCTCCCGCGCAGAGGGCAAGGATCACGCCTTCGAGCACCATCTGCCGGACAACTCGCAAGCGACCGGCACCCAGCGACTGTCGGATAGCGATTTCGCGACGCCGCGACACAAACCGCACCAGTGTCAGCGTGGCCACATTGGCGCACGTCAGCAGCAACACGATCCCCGCAATGGACAGCAGGATTGGGAGCGTAATCGCCATATATCCGTTCACCCCGAACGGAGAGCGCCACATCGGATCCAGGGTGATCGTGTTCGTGCCCAGGTGATCGTTGGGATACGCCGCCACAATCCGCCGCATGATGGTCTCAAGATCCTGGTTTGCCTGCTCGCGGCTCACGCCCGGCCGCAGCCTTCCCACCACGACCAGCCAATTCCCGCTGCGCTCGGTCATCCGCCAACCGCCCGTTCCGAGCGGATCGAGCGTGACCCACATATCGTGCCGCAGTCCCGGCGCCGCACCGACGAAACCCTTCGGCGCCACGCCGATCACCGTCACCGGGTGGTGAGCAATCTCCAGCGGCTTACCCACAATCCCGGGGTCACCCGCAAAATGCGTCTTCCAGAGCGAGTAGCTGAGAATGACATACGGAATGCTTCGCCCTGCAGCCTCTTCTTCCGGACGGAAAAAACGCCCGTAGAGGGGCTTCACGCCGAGCACATCGAAGTAATTCGCAGTCACGTTGGCAACATAGATCCGTTCCGGCGTAGCTCCGCCGGTCAACGCAAGCCAATCGTGGTGATACCCGATGATTCCCTCGAAGCTGTGATTCTGGTCACGCAGATCGCGGTAATCGAGATATGAGAATGGCGGAGTCGGCGAACTATTCCACTGCCCGCGCATCACGCTTACCAGCGAGCTCATATCTCGCGCTCCCGGTATCGGGTGCAGCATCGTCCCGTCAATCCAGCTGAACACCGTGCCGTTGGCGCAAATGGCCACTGCCAACATCACCGTAGCCGCGACCGTGTATGCCGGATTCTTGCGAAGTCGCCGCAAGGCAAAACGAACATCCTGTAGCAGCCCTCTCACGCCTACCTCCCTCAAAGGAAGTTTGATCTTGGGGAACCAGAGTATTGTCCTTTCAGCATATGCACGCAGTATGCCAAAACACGTATGACTGTAAGTCTATATCCGCCATCGACATAGGCTGGGGCCATATCTCGGCTCCGCCAACACACTGTCCATTTGTGGACCGGATGTCCGCTTTCGAAGCTTCCTGCAAAGCCGAAGCAAAGCGCTCCTCGGCTCTGGGTTCGATGTCTTTCTCTCCCAACCATCGAAAATTATTTTTGTCCCAAGAAAACGCATGTCAAGCCCCCAAACCGCCTAATCCTTTACAATCCAGTGATCCGCGTAGCGGGTTAGTTATTGTGCGATCCAAAAGCTCTCAGTAGCTGGGACGAGCAGCATGCCGGTCTCGTAAGGTCCGCAAACAAGAGGATGCCTATTTTCCTCCGGCACGCATTGGCGCACTTGCGACCCGCCGAAGTCCTTCCATGGAAATCCGCGATGCAGTCAGAATGGATTTGCAAGCGCGCGGCGGATGCGCTCGTTGTAGGTGCGGCCCGATTGCAGACGTTGCCCCGACTTGAGTTCGACCGCATACTGACCGTGCGCGATCGACCACAGCTGCGCGATACGCCGGACGTTGACGATATACGATCGATGGATACGCAGGAAGCGGTTGGAATCGAGCACGCCCTCAATGGTGTTCATCGGCACGTGTAACAGGTAAGCTGCCGAACCTGCGTGGAGCCGGACGTAGTTCTGGAAGGCTTCGATCCAATCGACCTCGTTGATTGGCACGAAAAGGGTGTTCTCGCCGGATCGAACCGCGAATCGCTCAAGTTGCCGCGGCGGATTCGCGATGGCATCGAGCATCGCCACGAATTGCTTTGTGGCATCCTCGTGCGGCGCGCCTCGCAGCCTGCCAATGGCCCGCTTGAAGGCGAGGTCAAAGCGTTCCTCGGTTACCGGTTTAAGGAGATAGTCGATTGCTGCGATTTCGAACGCCCGGATCGCATATTGGTCGTGCGCGGTGACGAAGATAATCGGCGGCATGCGGTCGGCTCCAACGGCACGGACCACCGCAAAGCCATCGGTCCGCGGCATCTGCACGTCAAGAAGTACGAGATCCGGTTTCTGCTCACGAATAAGAGCGATCGCGTCTCGCCCGTTTCGCGCTTCCGAGACTGACCCGACCTGGGGCTGACGGCCTAGCAACAGCTTTAGCCCTTCGCGTGCGATGGGCTCATCATCCACAACGAGGACGCTCAATCGCATCGTGAGCCCTCGGGCTGAGCCGTCCGGATCGGCAGTTTGATGGTAACCCGCACACCTCGGCCGGCCGCCTGCTCGATGACGAGATGCGCGCTATCGCCATAGAGGCGTGCCAGCCGGTTTCTGGTATTCGTCAACCCAATTCCGGAGCGACCGGGCCTGGGCGAGAGAAGTCCAGGTCCATCATCGGACACGATGAGGTTGAGTGACCCATTCGAGCTGGTCGCCACCACCTCGATTGTCACCGCCTCTTCGCTCTGACCAAGACCATGGCGGACGGCGTTCTCAACGATCGGCTGCAGCACCATATGCGGCACGAGAACTTCGGACAGCGCGGTCGGGGCAATGCGCACGCGCAGCCGGTCCTCGAACCGGACCTGCTCGATCGAGAGGTACAAGCGAAGGAATTCGAGCTCGCGCCAGAGCGGAACTTCCTGGGTCTCCACGTCATCGAGAGTGAGGCGGAGGAGATCCCCTAATTTCTCAACCATGCCTTCGGCCTGCGCTGTCTTCTTCTGCTGAATCAGGACCATGATGGCGCCAAGGGTATTGAACAGAAAATGCGGTTGCAACTGCATCTTCAGGGAACTCAGCTGCGCTGTTGCAAGCTGCTGGGCGAGTTCGGATGCCTGCACCTTCAGCTCGAATGCCTCCCGCTCGCGAGTCTTGGCATTTTTCTGCGATCGGTACACCGCATGAAGCGCGATCACGGCCCAATAGCGGATGACACCGCCCTGGATGCCGAACGACAACATGATTCGGACCCCCGCGGCGATCGACGGAGGAGGAGGCAACGCCGGGAAGACGCCAAGCAGCAACAGTATCGGGACTTCGATCGCCGTGGCCAGGATCGAGAAAACCACGCTGAAACAGAGGTGCAATGCGGCGTAGCTGACTCGGCGTTCGATCGGCCACCGATTGCCAAGCCAAAGGAGCGCGGGCGTGAGGGCGGCACAAACATACATGCCGGTCATCCAGCCGACGAACACATATTTCCATGGCACGGCACCGCCTCGATAGAGTCGCGGGACCGTCTCCTGGATGATGTAGAAAAGCCCAGCGATGGTCCAGCCGAGCCAGACCCCCGCGATCAACCGTATCCGCTGACGCATTCGAGGCGACATTACCGCTTCATTCTGCCACAGCCCACCCACAACCTGGGCGGCCTTTTGACTAACTGGCCTGACACGATGACCAACGGTGTTCGCCAGAGCCTTAGTCCAGTTCGGCTACTCTGCAGGGCCCTTTGTCAAAAACATGTGTCGGTCACCGTTGCATGCTCCTACGCTGGGCCCAGCGGAATAGGAGAACCGATTCCAAGGAGATGATGATATGAGACTAAAGACAGCCCGGTTGAGTGCGTGGATTGTAAGAGTGTTGGTGATGATGGGCGTTTTGGTAAGCGGAACCGTAGCGCAAACAAACGCCACGGACAAAAGTCAGGCGCCGGGCATTCTTCCAAGCGCCTTTGGTGAGGCGGTTGATCGCGACATCATGACAATTCGCGACGCGACCGCCAAGTTCAAGACGACTGAGGCCGCCGAAGCGGCCGGCTACAAGCGCGTCACCGACTGCGTCCAGCATCAGCCGGCAGGCGCGATGGGTTATCACTTTCAGAACAACGCCCTTCTCGACACGACGCTCGACCTGGAGCATCCGGAGGTGCTGGTCTATGAGAAGATGCCCGACGGCACCTTTCAGTTGAATGGCGTCGAATTCCTTGTTCCGATCTCTGCCTGGAAATCAACCGAGCCGCCGCGCATCGTGGGACAACCGCTCATGAAAGTGGAATCGATCGGCTTCTGGTTCCTTCATGTCTGGACCTGGAAGCCGGATCCAAGCGGTCTTTTTGCCCCCTGGAATCCCGACGTCAAGTGCCTGGATACGCCGTCGATGAGTCATTAGATTCGGTTGCCGGATTCAGAGGGTGCCCGGCACACGGCCATTTCTATTCTTATCGAAATGCCACGTTTTGCTGGCCGGATCTGGGATCTGGCTCGGGTGCCGGGTTGTTATCCCCTGGCGAGGTGAGCTTCAATGAGTGGCGCGATCAAGTGAGCATACTTGTGAGCCAGATCGTGCTCTCCGCCGGGGATCGATGTGCAGGTTCGCATCGGGCAAGTGACTTAATAGGCATTGCCCGATCGCGACGGGACTCAACGGATCGCGGTCGCCCCAGAGTAAGAGAACAGGGACGTCAATGGATTTCAGCTGCGAAGTCAGATCGGAACGGTAGGAGACAAACCAGTCGGGCAGGCCGGGATTCTGGCGCCTGAAATCTTCCCGCCAATCCACTGCGCCAAGCTTCGCAGTATCGATTCCTCCGGAAGTAGCCACAAGGACCAGATGTGTGATGAGTCCTCGCTCCTGGAGAGCGGCTTCAACGGCGATCGCACCTCCCATCGACTGGGCGATCAAGGCAGTCGGGCGATCAATATGGGACACTGTCCTCTTCACAAGGTCTCCAAAGCAGGAGACGGATGGCTCGGCCGGCGCTCCGCCAAAGCCTGGATATGAAATGAAGATTCTCTCGGCTCGATTTGGCAACTCAAGCGCTAACGGCTTCCAAAAATCGCGATTTCCCAGAGCCCCGGGGAGGAAAAGCAATTGAGACGGAACTGTTGCTCTCGACATAGAACTCCTTCGCGATGTTCCCTGGTCTCAGAGACGCATTGAGTTTTTCACCAACCTGCGGATTTGCGCGCAGCGATGTGGATGTTGTTGCGCCGGAGAACGCCGACGGGCACAATCCGAGGCACTCGCCTTTGCGCAGGTGCTAATGAGGCGCCTCTTTTTTGGATTGAAAGTCAGCTAAGGGTGCTGAGCTCTTTTTCGGCATCTTTGGCGGTCTGGCTGTTGGGGGCGAGCTCTGCGGCCTTCTTCAGGTGCAGTGTGGCGTCCGACTTGTCGGCCAGTTTGCTGTAGATCATGCCGAGGTGATAGTGCATGGCGGCATTGTTCGGGTTGACCTTGATTGCGTCCTCCAGCAGATCGCGCGCCGAGGTGTAGGTGCCTTTATGGTAGTAGGCCCATGCGAGCGTGTCGGCGGTGCTGGGCGAGTTTGGCAGCAGCCGGCGAGCAGTCTGCGCCAGCGTGAGCGCGACGTCTACATTCTCGCCGTTGTCGAGCATCAGGTAGGCGAGGTTGTTGGCGGCGAGACCCTGCTCAGGCTGGATCTCCAGAGATTTCTTGTAGGCTGCGGTGGCCTTGTCCTTGTTGCCCTGGGACTCTTCCAGAGTTCCGAGGATGGCGTAGGCGCGCGGGTCGGTGGGGTGGGCCTTGATCCAGGTTTCCCAGGTTTCGATTGCCTTTGGTGCGTTGCCCTGACTCAACTGAGCACGGGTGTAGGCCATGACGGCGTTATCGTCCGATGGGTTGAGCTTCATGGCGGTTTCGGCGCTGGCGAGGGCTCCCTTGGGATCGCCGGTCATGTTCTGGAGCTCGGCGAGCTGGCCATAGTAGTCACTGTTATTGGGCGATTTTGCGATCTGGGCCTGGACGCGGCTGATGGCTTTGGCCGGCTGCTTGTCCATGAGATCGAGTGCGACGAGCATGCGAAGCGCAGGTGCGGAGTTCGCATTGGCGTCGAGGGACTGCTGAAGCAGCGCCCTGGCCTCGGGGGTCTTCTTCTCTGAGAGGCGAACCTGAGCGAGTTCATAGTAGGCCATGGCGTTTTTGGGATCGAGCTTGATGGCCTGCTGGAAGTCAGCAGCTGCTTTGTCCGTCATTTTCTGGGTGACTTCTGAGATCCCTCTCCAAACGTACGGCATGGATGCCTGCGGGGTAACGGCCATGGTTGACTCGGCCACCTGCGCGAGAAGACTGAAATCGCGGTGAGCGATTGCAACCTGGGCCAAGCCGTCCTGTGCCTCGATATTCCTGGGGTTGAGGCGCGTGGCATCGCGATAGGTTTGTTCGGCGACGTTATAGTCTCCTTTAGCCCTTGCGGCCCTGCCGAGTGCAAGCTTCAACTGAACATTTTCGGGACTGTTCTTGGCCGCTTTCTGGAGAACATCGAAACTCTCATTGATCTTGCCGTCGTTAAGCAGCACCAGGCCATTGAGAAGAGAAACGTCCGGATCTCCTCCATCGGATTTGACCAGCTCGGCGAGGACGGGCCTCGCTACAGCCAGATTCTTCTGCGCGATAAGAAGGCGCACATAGGCCAACTTGATCGGGGCATTCTTGGGATGCTTCGACGCCAGCTCCGCAAAAGTAGATACGCCGCGGTCTATCTGATGAGAGCCTACGTAGTAGTTTTGCAGCAGCTCCGCACTCTGACGCATGTCAGGCAAATCTTCGACGGTCTGGCGAAGCGTTTCTTCGGCTTTCGCAGAATCGCCCTGGAGGTTATAGAGCTGAGCCAGGCTGGTGCGCGCGAGAAGATTCTTCGGGTCTGCGGCAACGGCGGCCTTTTCCTGCTCGAGGGCACCGGCTACATCACCCTTCTTCTGAAGAAGAGACGCGAGCACCATGTGCGGCGTCGCATTCTTGGGATCGAGCTCGACGGCTTTTTTGAGCTGATCCACAGCTGTCGATTGGGTGGACGGGTCGGAACTCTGGATGATGCCAAGGGTTGTATGGTACGCAGCCTTGTTGGGATTGATCGAGATGGCCTTCTGAATCTGGTCGAGAGCCGTAGCGCGGTCTCCCTGAGAGGCGGCTACCGCTGCAAGAAGCGAAAAAGCGTCGGCATTGTTTGGTTGAATGGCGAGAATGGCATTCGCCTGTTCCTTCGCTTTGTCAGCCTTTCCTCCGGCGAGAAGCAGGTTTCCGAGTTCGACGCGAGCATCGATATTGTTGGGCTGAAGATCGACGGTGCGGTTCAGCTCGACGTATCCCTGCATGGGAGAACCGTTCTTGAGGTAAACCTTCGCGAGCTGAAAGTGAGCATCGGCGTAGTTGTGATCGACCTTGAGCGCGTTCGCAAACTGGATAATGGCTTCCTTATTCTTGCCTTCTTCGGCGTAGCGCTTTCCGCTTTCAAGGTACCTTCGCTTCTGTACATTCGGATCGCGATGACAGCCTGTGACGGAACCCAGCAGCAGGCAGGTGACCAGGGCGGTTGACAATGGAAAGGCAGCGAACGCTCGTACGGTTTTCATCGGAAATAACCTCAAATGCTGAAAGCGAATTCTAAACTCTATTTGATACAGCTCCTGGCTGCTGCGAAATGGCCCGGAAGCAGCAGACATATATTTTAGTCGGGGATAAATCTTGGCAGCATGGGCGCCAGTTGACTTGTGAAACGAACGACACGATCACGGGCCGCCGTTTCCGGTTCAGTGGGGAGAATCGGGGAAATCACTCTTATGAGGGCGCCGTCGGTTCGGTTGAGCCGAATGGCATCTCCAATCATGTAAGCCTTTGCGATGTATTCGTTCGCAATACTCCGTCCGTGGGCCTGATACCAGTAAAGGACAAATTGCTTAGTGGACCCATTGCTGATGACGTACTCTCCGACACGATAGGGCTTGCCATTGTCGGCGGTGATGTCAACGTATTTCTCGGAGACGAATGTCCAGCCCGCGCCTGGCAGGCAGTGTTGCGGAGAATGGATCGACTGACCCGTGCGCTGTGTCGGGAAATAACCAATAAACAGGCCGATCGGGGGATTATTGGACACCGAGCCGCCGTCGTACATGCGATTCAGGAAATCACCCTTGCCGAGAATGGCCAGAACGTCGTCCTGCATGGGAATGTCCTGGCTGGTTAAGCCATCAATCTGCCGGGGCACCTGGCTCAGGGGATCACTGGGAGGAACACGGTCGACGTCGCCTCTGCTATGCAGAACGATAGCGGTTGCGAGCAGAAGAGCGACGACAGTCCAATAACGAGGAGATTTCATTGCGAAACTGCTTTCGGCCTGGAAGGAAAGAGGCGCATGATGCGGTGAACAAGGTAAAGACAGACGAGTGAGATGACGAACATTACCCATCCGGAAAACTCATGGAAGAATCCCATTGCCTTTTCGGGGTCCCAGTATTGAACGCAGAGGCCTGTACCTGTGATGCGGGCAGCATTGGCGAAGACTGCAATGGGGATGCTGGCCAGAGCGAGGAGAACCCGTCGCGTCGTAGTTTTTTCAATGAAGTAGCCGTAAAAGACGGCGAGGGTAAAGAGACTCATGAGAGAACGGATTCCACTGCAGGCTTCTGCCACCTCGAGCTTCATGGCAGGAAGCTCGATCACGTTTCCTTCGTTCAGAACCGGTACCCCAAATACGGGAAGGATAGCGCTTGCAAGCCTGGATGCAAGCAATTGCAGGGGAAACGTTATCTGGTTGAAGACAATCTGCGGGAAGGGGACCGCCAGGAGAAGAACAAGGATGGGGAATCGGAGTTCTTTCAGAAGCCGGGGACCGAGCAGGGTCCAAATTAAACCGCTTAGAATGAACAAAAACGAAACCCGTGAGAGGAAAAGATCGGCTCCATAAACCCCGAGAATCAGGAGGGATATTCCGATCAGAATAAAAGGCATCCCTTTCCATGACTGTTGTATGGGGATTTTCCGGAGGGCGGCTCGATTTTCCCAGACAAGAAAAAGGGAGAAGAGGGGTACGAGGAAACCGTGAGAATAGTCGGGAAGATCGTACCAGTCGAAGATCAGTTTACCGGCAACCCGATAGTAGACGGTCAGCAGGAGAAGGCCGATCAGCAACCAGGAGACAAACCGGTTCTTTTCTGATGGTCCATTCGTATCTTCATTTTGCAGAAGAAGTTCGCTGTCTTTCGGTGTTGTTGTACACGAATCCAAGGATACGCCTGCGGCCGGTTGAATATTATGCTCCACGACCATACTTTAGCAATTTTTGGGCCAAGTTGAGAACAGGAGTCTATGGCACAGTAGCATCTCTCTGTCTACCAAAGTGGCAGTAAAACAGTCCACAAAAAAAGGAAAAATATTACACATCAACTGTTAGGCTGCTGCATAGAGGCCGGAAAGCGAGAGGCCTGTTGTGGGAACTATTGGAGTTCCATGAGGAAAAAAACAGTGGAAAAGCGTGGCGCAAGCTATTGTTTGGAATTGAACTTGCTTAACTAATACTAATTGGCAGATAACACGAAAAGTTATCTCATTCCGGTCAGACCGGACGCATCAAAGAAGTTGAAGGCGTCTGATGGAGTTGAAAGCGTCTGATGTTGATGTAAACACAGGTTACTTCCGGGATTTCCAAGATGTACGAATGCCAATTCGAGGATGAAAGATTGAAGACGGTAACGTTAGAAAGTGAAACGTTAGAAAGTGAAACTTCGATGAGACGGCTCTGTGTTTCCTTGTTTGCAATTTTGTTGATGACTGCTGTTGCAGGATATGGACAAACCCAGCCGGCGACTTCCGGTTCCAAGGACTCCGCCGCCAGCTCTGCTCCCCACTCGACATCGCCGGCCGAAAAGGGTACGGATGCTTCGGCCGAAAAGGGGCCGAATGCTCCGGCGACCAATCCTAATCTCAATGTTGACCCATCAACCTATGTCATTGGTCCAGAAGATGTTTTGCAGATTACGGTTTGGAAAGAGCCGACGATTTCGGGTGTCGTTCCAGTCCGACCTGACGGCAATATTTCCCTAGTACTGGCCGGGGACATGCCGGCAGCCGGAAAGACACCCATGCAACTTGCTTCCGAGATCACGGTGCGGCTGAAGAAATATGTTCAGGATCCGAATGTTTCCGTGGTGGTAACGGGAGTGAACAGCCACCGGATTTACCTTGTCGGCGAAGTTGGCCATGTTGGTCCTATTCCGCTGACCGCGGGGATGAGCCCGTTGCAGGCAATTGCAGCGGCAGGCGGCCTGGGTCCATTTGCAAATTCCAAACGCATCTACATTCTTCGTGGCGAACAAGGCAAGCAGCAGAAGATTCCGTTCGACTACAAAGGAGCCCTGAAGGGGGACACGAAACAGAACATTATGCTGCTGCCTGGCGACACGATCGTCGTCCCATAAGGAATTGAAATGAAGGATCGATTATTGATATTTACAGCGGTGTTGTCTTTATGCCCGGCGATGTATGGCCAGGCGACGCCGGCTGGGGTGGCGACGAACACCTCTTTCGTCTCGTCCGTCGTTCCGACGCTGGGAAGCGCGCTGAGCGACGGTGAGATCCATTATTCGCTGAGTGCGGGCGAGGTGATTCAGCACGGCCTGTATAGCGGTTCCGGATTCGATTCTTCGACCAATCTCTCCGGAAGCGTTGGTTATTCCAAGTCGAGTGAACGCGCGCCGTTCAGCCTGCTTTTTTCCGGCGGTTTGCTGCTGACCTCGCAGAGCGAGGCCAAAGTTCAGACCTACCAGAACGCATCGATATCGCAGTCGTACGCGATCACTTCCCGGATGAATTTTTTCGTCGCTGACTCTGTCAGTTATATCCCGCAATCTCCGACGACGGGTTATTCGGGAATTGCCGGCACCGGAGACCTTGGAACAATTCAGGGCCCGGCACAGGGCCCGGCCGGCGGGATCCTGACCAATTACGGCAGGCGGATTTCGAATTCCCTGAGTGGCGGGTTGGAGCGCACCTTCACCGCGGCGACTTCGGTCAGCGGTTCCGCGGGCTGGGATATTCTCCGGTTTGTCGACGGGATTGGGGTGGATACAACTGATATTTCAGGTAACGTAGCACTCAATCACCGCCTGAATGGCCGGACCAGCGTGAGCGGTAATGTCACCTACTCGATCTTTACTTATGGCAGCTACGGATCTGTGTCGGATCCTCTGGGTTTGAGCAATTTATCGATCCAGGCTCGCGGCGCGAATATTGTCGTGACCCGGCTGATCAGTCATTCTCTCAGCGTCTCAGCGTCGGGCGGGCCTCAGTTTATCAATTCCTCCAACAGCACCCTGGTTCCGGCCAAAACAACAGGAGCTGGTTCGGTAAACGTAACGTATTCCCGTAAGGTCACTTCCGCTTCGGTAAGTTATGTCCGGGGAGCAAGCGGGGGATCGGGCGTGCAGCAAGGATCGATTTCAGACGCTGTATCTGCTGCTGTTTCCCGCTCTTACGGACGGGACTGGCAAGGGAGCATCACGGGAAACTACACTCATAGTCAAGCGCTTATCACGAACCAGCAGCTCAATCATTTCCTGGGGGTGAGCGGAAGCTATGACAGTGTCTTCGGAGGGGTTCAGGTATCTCGCCGCCTTGGATTACATAGTTCTGTGTATGGGACTTATACACTGCAACATCAATCCAGCGGTGACAATCCGACTACTTCGCCATCTGTATTCAGCGGTACGTCTAATATCTTTTCTATTGGGGTAAGCTGGACCCCGCGCTCGACGCGGCTCGGGCAGTTTTAAGGAGCAATCTATGCTTGGTCATCGCGTTCTCAACATACAGGATTACACTGCAATTCTGAAGCGGCGGTGGTGGGTCATCCTGGTTCCCATGATCGTGTTCTCGATGGTTGGGATTGCCGTTACTTTCTTCATTGAGCCGCAGTTCATGTCGCAGACCCTGGTTCTGATCGAACAGCAGAAGGTTCCGGAAGATTACGTCCGACCCGTGGTGTCGGAGGACCTCAATTCGCGCCTGGCGTCGATGCAGGAGCAGATTCTCAGCCGTTCGCGGCTGCAGCCTATTATCGAGCGGTTCAACCTTTATGGCTCGAGCCACATGGGCATGGATGCCCGAATCGACAAGGTACGCAAGGACATCACGATCCGGCCGATTCAGTCTGAGATTGCCAGAACAAACGGGCTTCCTGGATTTTTCATCTCCTTTCGCTCGAGCGATCCCCATACGGCTCAATCGGTTTGCAGCGAAATCACATCACTCTTCCTGAGCCAGAATCTGCAGGATCGTGCGCGATCGGCAGAAGGGACCACGGACTTTCTCAAGAGCCAGCTGGATGAGGCGAAACGGAATCTCGACGCCCAGGATGACAAACTGGCTGAATTTCAGCGGACGTACCTGGGTAACCTTCCCGGGGACGAAAACACCAGCATGAACATGCTGATGAGTCTGAATACGCAGCTTGACGCCACGACCCAGGCGATTGCCCGCATGGAGCAGGACAAGAGCTACGGGGAGAGTATGCTGGCACAACAGGTTCGTGAGTACAAGAATCCGCAGCAGCACGACAAGCCGCAGGTCCAGCAGTCTGAGTTGCAGCGGTTGCAGGCGGAGGAAGCGGATCTCTCGGCACGCTATACGAACGACTATCCGGATGTCGTTGCGGTACGACGCAAGATAAAAGAATTGCAGGGCGAGATCGCCAAGGCCCCGGCTCCGGCACCTGCAGCAACGCCGGCTCCTACCGCGGCGAATGAGTCAGAACCGATGAGCATCCAGCAGCTTCGGGCACAATTACGCAATCTGGATCTGCAAATCTCGCAGAAGAAGCATGACCAGGGAAGACTTCAGCAGCAGATCGGCATGTACCAGGGCCATTTGCAGTCAAGCCCAGGAATCCAGGAGCAGTACAAGGCTTTGACCCGCGACTATCAAACGGCGCAACAGTTCTACGACGACCTGCGAAGGAAACTGACCCAGTCACAAGTAGCCACTGATCTGGAACGACGTCAACAAGGAGAGCAATTCAAGGTGATGGATGCTCCGAACCTACCCGAAGCCCCGACGTTTCCAAACCGATCAGTCTTCTTTGCCGGGGGACTTTTTGCCGGAGCAGTGATCGGTCTATTAATAACCGCTTTACTGGAGTACAGGAATACTGAAATCAGGAGTGAACGCGATCTCTGGGCGTTTACAAAACTGCCGACCCTTGCCGTTATCAGCATTGCTGGCGACGACCCGAAGAGTGAACCCAAAAAGAGACGATTTGGATTCCCTCGCCGCAAGCAAGCGTTGGCTGCAGGAAACTAACTTAGGGATGCATTCGAGCCAATAACGATGTATAAGAGTTTCTTCAAACTGCAGGCAAGCCCATTCGGAACGAGTCCTGATCCTCGTTTTCTGTACATGATGCCTCATACGCGAGAGGTCCTTGCCTGCCTGGAGTACGGTATCTCGGCGAGGAAGGGTTTCACTGTTCTGACAGGCGAAGTTGGCACGGGAAAAACCACTTTGCTGCGCCGAGCGCTCAGCTCTTTCCGCGACAGGCGAATTGCCACATCGTTCGTCTTCAATCCGCGGTTGGATGTGCTCGATTTTCTGGAATTTGTGCTCACGGATTTTGGAGTCATGCCGACGACTCGAACCAAGTCAGGCATGTTGTTGCAGCTGAACCGTTGGCTCATCGAGCGCTTCCGTATGGAAGAGACATGCGTGGTTGTGGTGGACGAGGCTCAGAATCTCTCATGGGATCTTCTTGAGGAGATTCGTCTGCTCACCAATCTTGAAACCTCGTCAGAGAAGTTGCTCCAGATTGTGCTCTCCGGGCAGCCGGAGCTTGAAGAGAAGCTGAAACACCCGAGCGTGAGGCAGCTTCGTCAGCGCGTGTCTTTATGGTGCCGGACGCAGCCGCTGACGGAGATGCAGTCCTATGCCTACGTAGGCGAGAGACTTCGCATTGCCGGTGCCACCTGGACCATCTTTACGCAGGAAGCCCTTGAACGCATTCATCGCTACAGCCGGGGTATTCCGCGTTTGATTAATCTTATCTGTGAGCACTCACTGATCGTTGCCTTTGTGGAGCAGGTCAAGCAGGTAACACCGGATATGGTTGAGGGAGTGGCGTTGGAACTGGAGCTCGATTCTCAGCCCTTTCTGATCTCGACAGCCGGCATGGGCGGAGTAAGAGATTCTCAGATAAGAGCCGCTTCGGGCGAGGCAACCGGAATCATGGCAACGTTTAATCAGAGACCTGAATGGAAGGCAAGATCGATGAGCCGTATCTATGAAGCACTTCAAAAAGCGGAGTCGGAGCGACAGATTGAGCGCGAAGCGCCTGTGCGGGAACAATCTGTCATTTCAGACTCGACATTCCGCGATGTTGCGGTTGAGGCCTCTTCTGTCTGGCCGAATGAAGCAATAGCACAACCGGAGGCATTGCCGGATTTTATTCCGGTAGCAAGTGGGGCGTTCGATCCGGCACGGATTGCGAGATATCCCTGGCATCCGTTACCGCAGCGGCTACCCGCTCTCATGGAGCGCGGGCTCGCAGTGGAGCAGTTCCGCAGTCTGCGATCGAGGCTCTTTGAGTTGCGCGATATCAAGCCTTTGAAATCAATACTGATTACGAGCGGGCTGTCGCAGGAGGGTAAGAGCTTCGTTGCCGCGAACCTCGCATTCAGCCTTGCTCGCCATAAAGCGAGTAAGGTGCTCCTCGTCGATGGAGATATGCGCCGCTATACGCTTCATGAGGTGCTCGGCACTGTTTCGAGTCCCGGGCTCGCGGATTATCTCGCCGGAAGAGCTGAGATGACCGAGGTTATGCAGAAATCGGAGATTGAAGAGCAGGAGGGTGAACCTGCTGCGGGATTGCCCAACCTGACATTTATTCCTGGCGGAAATGGCGGAGACAAGGCTGCCGACCTTTCCGGCAATCCGCGTTTCGGCGAACTCATCAGAGCTGCATCACGCTACTTCGATTGGATCATCATCGATTCTTCTCCCGTATTGCCTGTCTCTGACGCGGTGAACCTGGCACGTGCCTGCGATGGTGTTCTCCTGGTTGCACGCAATGGAGTGACAAAGTTCTCCACTGCGCAACGTGCTCAGAGCGAGATGAAGGCTTCTAATGTTCTCGGTTTTGTGTTGAATGCAGCCGATAATTCGCCTTCTATCAACAGCTACTACGGATACGACGCCAAGTATTCGTAGCAGGGAGTTGTCTGAGCAATGATCCGGCTTTTCAATGTGTATTACCCCACGCGCACGTTTGTACTTTTGTTGTGCGAAGCGCTGCTCGTCAGTGGTTCATTTTTGCTCGCGATGGCCCTGCGTTTAGGGTCCGACGACACCTACATTGTTCTGAACTATGAGTATGGCGCTTACAAGATTCTTGGCCTTACGGTCCTGACGCTGCTGTGCTCTTATTATTTCGACCTGTACGAGCCGCAGCGGATCTCCGCGCAATGGGAGATCTATTTCCGCCTGCTGCTGGTCCTGGGATTTATTTCTTTCCTCCTGGCCGCGATTCTTTACCTGTTTCCGAAGGTCGACATTGGACACCAGGTCTTCGTTCTTGGTCTGCTCTTCCTCACATTTGCGCTGTTCATGTGGCGCAGCGCCTATGAATGGATCATCGGTCGAGAGGTCTTTCGCGAGCGTGTCTATGTGCTCGGTGATGGACAGCGTGCACGCACGGTTGTGAATATTCTGAACACGCGCAAAGATGTCGGGATGGAAGTTGTCGGCTGGGGCGATACCGCACTCAGCAAAGACGATCGCAAGAAGGCATTCGTTTCGGCGTTGCTGCCGTTTCTTTCACCCAAGCCGGTTGTCGATCGAGTGATTGTTGCACTGGAAGATCGCCGCGGGGAACTTCCAATCAATGAGCTGCTGAAACTGCGCTTCAATGGTGTGGTGATTGAGGAGGCGGCAACGGTGCTCGAGCGCCTAACCGGTAAATTGCATCTCGAGTCTCTGCGCCCGAGCAGCTTTATCTATGCAGAGGGTTTTCGGATCAAGCCATCGCAGCAGATTGCTCGTCGCATCGTTTCAACGCTCACTGCGGCGACGGGGCTGTTACTTTTTCTTCCGTTCTTCCCGCTCGTTGTTTTGCTGGTTCGGCTATCTTCGCCCGGTCCAATTTTCTTTCGGCAGGTACGCGTGGGATTGGGCGGGCGCAATTTTACGGTTTACAAATTCCGGACGATGCGGACAGATGCGGAGGTGGATGGCGCGAAATGGGCTACCAAAAACGATCCGCGTGTCACCAGCATCGGTCGATTCATGCGGAAGACCCGCCTGGACGAAGTTCCTCAACTTTGGAACGTCCTTCGGGGGGATATGGGATTTGTGGGGCCTCGGCCGGAACGTCCCGAATTTGTCCCGCTTCTGGCGGAAAAGATTCCTTATTTCGACCTGCGGCATATGATTCGTCCAGGACTCACGGGTTGGGCCCAGGTTCGCTTTGGTTATGGCGCGACGATGGAGGAGAACCGGGAGAAACTCGAGTTCGATTTGTATTACATCAAGCACATGACGCTGGGACTTGATCTGCTCATCATGTTCGAGACGATCAAGACGATTCTTCGCCGCCAAGGGGCTCAATAAGCAATTTCAAAAATTTTTCCGCAAAAAGGAAACGAGCCCATCCTGGATGGAGCTCGCGTTTCATGTTGCAAGATTTTGCAGTCAACGGTCCTAGTAGATCCGGCTCCTTGTGAGGCCAGATTTCATTGGGCGAAGCTCGTTCTTTTTGATCATGCCAGGAATGCGCAGAGGACGAGGCGGAACCTCCGGCATACCGATCTCGCTGAGTTTGTAGAGCAAAGAACGATAACTGATCTGCAGCCATTTCGCCGTCTTCTGTCGATTCCAGCTATTAGCCTGCAAGACTTTAAGGATGATTTGGCGTTCCAGGTCGTGGGTCGCCTTCCGCGTAATCTCTTTGAGAGAGACGGGTTCGTTGAGATCAATATCGGTCGTGATACCGCGATTCGGAGTCTCGGGCATCATCTCGGCTACGAGAGCCTCTTCACTGCCAATTAAGACGTAGCTGCGAATGAGATTTTCAAGCTGCCGTATGTTCCCGGGCCAGTGATAGTTCTGCATCATTCGCACCGCGCTCTTCGAGAGAAGTTCGGGAGTGTGGTGAAAGATTCTGGAGTAATGCTCGATGAAATAGTCGATGAGCAGAGGCAGGTCTGCAATTCTCTGTCGAAGAGGAGGCAAGTTGATTGTTACCGCGTTGATGCGGAAGAGAAAATCCAGCCGGAAGGTGCCTTCTTCGACCTGGTTCCGTAGATCGCTATTGGCAGCAGAAACGAGCCGAGTCGTAATGGAGCGAGCCTCATGGCCTCCGACCCTGACAAAGGTACCATCCTGAAGGACCTGCAGCAATTTCGATTGCACTCCCAGATCGAGGCTGCCGACTTCGTCGAGGAACAGTGTTCCCATATGTGCCTGTTCCACTCGACCCATCTTTGTTCCCATGGCTCCTGTGAAGGCGCCTTTTTCGTAGCCGAAGAGCTCCGTTTCAAGGAGGGAATGGGGAATGGCGGGACAGCTGACTTTAACCAACGCTCCTCGAGCGCGCAGGGAGAGAGCGTGCAGCAAACGGACGCAAATCTCCTTGCCTGTTCCGCTCTCTCCCTGAATAAGAACGGGAACATCCGTTTCCGCAACTTTCTCCAGCTTGTTCCGAGCAGCCTGCATGGCCGCGGTTTTGCCGAAGACAATGTCCAGCGGCGGAAGATTTAGAGAGGCAGCGGATTCGGCATTATGAACCAAGGTCATGTTTTCCTATCGAGTAACGCAGTGCCGCAAAAGCTGCAATATGCTTCACACTGCACGTAGATCGCCAATTTTCCCGACTTGTCGTTGTTTTTAGATGCTCGAGGAAAGGTTTTGAGATTCCAAGATCGAATTTAGGATTTCAATCACTCCGTAACCTCATATTTACAAAGGATTTATGAGTAACATCCCCTCGAAAAACTGTGGTAACTTGTGTCCAAAATAATCCGATTTCCCTCGTCTGTACGATAAGGAGCATGTAAGCTAAGCCATGTCGGCCGAGGGAGTGGGAAAACCTTTATCTCTTTGTCGGCAAAATTATTAACATTTTTGTGTCATAGTTTCAACGAGACGGTCTAGAATTCGCACAGTAGCGCCGTGGGAGAACTCCCCACTTTCTCGGCGGAGTTGAAGCAAATGTTTGTATGAGAGCCCACCTGTGCAGAGTTATGGGTATGCAGGAATCGCAAGGTTTGGCAGCAGATCCAAACCGGCAATCAGGGGTGTTGTATGTCTACTTCGCTGTCTTATACGGTCTCTGGTTTGAAGTCCAGTGCAAGGAAACGTTGTCAAATACTGATTTTAGAGCCGGATCTGGCTGTGCTCGACTATCTTCGGTTGACGCTGGGAGATCAATACTCCCTAAGTCTTTTTTCGGAAGAGCAGTCGCTGCTGGACCGGTTTGAGCAAAAAGAGGAAGCTGACATGCTGCTGCTTGCCATGCACAGCGGTCGGGATCCGATTCCTTTGCTAACCCATATTCGCTGCACAAAGCCGCATTTACCAGTGATTGTACTCTCCTGCTCCGCTGAGCTGCGCGATCTGGAGATGGTGATTCGGCTTGGCGTTCGGGCAATTGTCATGAAGCCGTTTGTGGGCAGCGATATCGAGCAGGCGATTGAGGAGCATATGGCTGGCGCGGAAAAGAATACTGCGCCCCTCGAGTCCCCTCGCGAAATCCCGCTGAACGAGACGCACTCATTTGTCCGTTCTAGCAAGCGAATGCGTGAGTTGGAGTCTCAGGCGGCACTGGTAGCGCGCGCCGACATTCCACTGCTTATTTTGGGCGAAAGCGGTACCGGCAAGGAGATTCTTGCGCTTTATACACACATGATGTCGGCGCGCAGCCAAAAGATGTTCATGAAAGTCAATTGCGCGGCGGTGCCGGCCGACTTGCTGGAAAGTGAATTGTTCGGTTATGAACAGGGTGCCTTTACGGGCGCAGTCAAGACGAAGCCCGGTAAGTTCGAGGTCTGTTCCGGGGGCACTATTTTTCTGGATGAGATCGGCGAAATGCCCGCGCTTCTGCAGGCTAAGCTCCTGCAGGTGCTGCAAGATGGAACATTTTCGCGTCTCGGCAGCCGCTCGAGCATGAAGGTGGACGTTCGTGTGATCGCAGCGACCAACATCAATATGAAAGAGGCGATGGCGAACAAAAGCTTCCGTGAGGACCTGTACTACCGCTTAAATGGGTTCACCCTGAAGATTCCGCCGCTACGGGAGCGAACCGAGGAGATTCCAGTGCTCGCCGAGTACTTTATGCGGAAGGGCGCCCGCCGTTACGGTCGCAATCCATTGCCGTTCTCACAAAACCTGATGAAGCGGCTCATGGAGCATAACTGGCCTGGAAATCTGAGGGAACTGGAGAATGTCGTCAATCGATACCTCGTTCTTGGAGACGAACAGGCTATTCTGGACGAGTTGGCTCCCGCCGCTCCTGCTCAAGGGACTGCCGCTCCCGAGACCGGGGGAACCGGACTGAAGGCGTTAGTCAAGAATCTTAAGGGCGATGCCGAGTCGGCGGCAATCGCGCAGGTGTTGGAGGGAACTGGATGGAACCGCAAGGCAGCAGCCAATGACCTGCAAATCAGCTACAAAGCTTTACTTTATAAGATCAAACAATACGATTTGACGCCACCCGATCGTGCTTCGTAGGTTTAAGAAGAATGGAATTAGTAGTTGAGCCTGTCCATAAGATCATAATTCGGTATGAAGGCAACGTCGTCCGTGGCCTTGCGAATGTCAGTGAGGTAGGAACGCTCGAGCAATTGCTTGGGCACGATCCCCAGCACCCGATCGATTCGATCCGCCTGACTCTTCTGGACTCGGAGACGGTCGAAGAAGTTCCTACCAAAAACGCGAAGGCAATTTTTTTCGTGAAGACGTTCGATGGCGACGAAAGCCATCAAGCGCTCCATTTTCACGAAAACACGCCGACGAGCCCAGCCCTTTGGGTTCGCGTCTACTTTTACGATAACGAGATGATTGAGGGTCTCATCAGCAATACGAGAGATTTCGTTCTTGAGGATGGCTTTTTCCTCATGCCCACTGACCCTAATGGAAATAACAGGCTCGTATATGTCCTCAAACGCGGGCTTAAGGATTTTCACGTTTTAGGGATTCGCAATTTTCCAAAGAGTCTTTTGAAGAGGTAGCGGCCAGAGGCAATTGCCTCCAGCCGCTTTTTACCTCACGTTTGCGGGGGATCGCTCCAACTCCTGGATGTAGCTGACGACAGCTTCAGAGAAGCCGTCGATGTGCACCCACGGTTCGTAGCCGACTCCGTTCCGGGCAGAAGCCACATTGATGATGTAGCCTCTACCACGAGGAGCAGTGACGCGGTCATGCGACTGCTCGTCAGTGATGACAATGATGCGGTCATACCGGTCGCCGATGGCGTCAAGAGCCGCTCCAAGGCAGGTCCCCTGGTGAGGCTGGCTCGACTCCATCGCGTCGCGCAGAGCGAATCCGCGGCGAGGCGGAACGAGCTTTGCGACGTTCGAAAAGGTGTAGATCGAAACACTCTCGGCGATCTCTCGCAGCAGAACTGCAAGCCCGTACGCCGCATCGGTGCGAAGCATCTCGGACCGTCGCGACAACGGCGCTACCATGGAGCCAGAAACATCGACGAGCACAACCGTGTGTCCGGCAAGTTTCTGCACGCCTACAAGCGAACGGAACATCGCTCGCTCCAGTGCCTCTTCCCACTGCGGCGCATAACGCGCAGCGGCGAGGAAGCGGAACGGCAGAACGCGATCGGTGCGCATTGCATCCAGCGCGGCCAGAACCAGGTCTTCGCCAACTCCAGCATCCTTGATGTTGCGAAGGTTGCGCAGCAGTGCGAGCGCACCGAGGCGGTGGTCGATAAGCAGCCGTTCCCAGTGCGCGCGCTTGTCGCCACCTGAAGAGAGTGCGACCTCCCAGGTGTCGGGGGTGGCGAGTTCACCGGCGATAAGCCGCCTCCACACCAGCGCCTGATCCGAATGGAGAGGCTTAGCGTGCGAGAGGAAGAGCACGTCGCGAAGGCGAACAGAACCGGCGCGATCGTACTTCGCAAGCGCGTACTCGTCGAAGCGAGTGAACGCCGCGGCGAGCCCCTTCTTCACCTGCGCGGAGAGCGGACGCCGTCCATCGGCCCAGTAGATCGCGACGAACTCGGCGAGTTCGTCGGCCCGCTGGATGACCCGGACAAGCGTCTCGGCCACCAGGCCGCGATGCGAAGCGTGACGCGCCATCTCGCGGACAAGCAGCAAAGGCGCATGACGAAGTTTCATCGCAGTGCGGGCCTCGACAGCGAGCGCAACGACCTGCTCAGGTGTAACTCCCGGAACAAGCTCGCGAATGCGGGCAGCGATGGTTGCGCCGGACTCATAGAATTCGCTCTCCCACAGCATGCAGGCGAGGACAGAGCGGCGCAGTGCCTGCTCGTCGGTGATGGTGGCCGCAGGTGCTCCCTCGTGGGTGCGAGGGCGCGCGAAATTAGCCAGCTTGAGAATATTCAGCTTCATATTCGCACCTCCTTTACGTGCGGTTGTTAAAGGCTTTCGCCGGGGAATAGCGACACGGCGAGCTACAGGAGCCGAAGCTCAAGGCAGGAATCGAACCTGCGACCTCCGCTGAGAAGCGGCGCTCTACCGACTGAGAAGTAGCCGTTGTCTTCGCCACCGGCGAATGGGGTTAGTTGTCGTCCTCGTCGAAGTCGTCATTATCACTGACGACCTGGGTGTAAACGTGGGCCGCCTCGCGGAAACCGGCTCCGGTCTTGAAGCCAACAGGCTTGAGGGGACCGGGCGTAACGCTGATCGCCAGCTTCTCCATCTGCTGCCACGTCGGCCGATTTTTATCGTAATAACCGGAACAGTCGCAGACCGTAAAAGGCAACGTGATGTTTGGATCGGGGTAGCAGCACACCGTGAGCTGTTCCGACTCACGGTAGCCCGTGATGATCAGAGCGCGTGAGCAGGTTCTGCACAGAGACTCCGAGCCGACGGGCGTACCGTTCTTGATGTAGGGCTTGCTCATGACAAGTCTCCTTTCTATCCAGCGGCGCTGGATGGTTTGGCCGGGGAACAGGCGATAACAGCAATAGGTGCTCTATCCACTGAGCTACACGAATTTTCATTCGCGGCAGGATTCGAACCTGCGTCCACCCGCGTTCGAGCGAGGTAACTGTTATCTGCGCCACCGGCCCGAGTTACAAATTGTGCTGGCGATGCTAATGCCAGGGAATTGTCGAGAAGAGACTCGGAGTAAGTGCAACCATGGAACCTGTAAGTCGAGGCTACGCCTCCGTCCCATCGTGTCTTTGCTCCGGCAGAGATTTTTCCGTTCTCTGCTGGCGTGTCAAGCGGAGGAAGTAACTCTTCTCTGTCGCCACTGGTATCTCCAGGCAGTGCAGGTTCGCATCTGCTTTGAGAAGGTGCATCGCTCCTGAGGGATTGGACGAAATCAGTTATGGCGATGACCAAGTCGAAGTAACTGACCTCTTCGCCACTCAGGAAAGCTTAGTTGTGTCTGTGATTTGCGTAGGAGCTGGGCTTAGGAGGTTCGACCAGACAGGAACCATGCCCGGCGATCGCCGACGAGAATGACTATCTCAGGCGACCTACGCATCGTATTTTGCGATCCGGTTTTCATCGGGGCTTCTCCTACGTAGTAGCTACGATGGCATAGGTCTCAGGTAAAAAGCAAGCCATTTTCACTATTTTTACAAATAATACTTAGTACGACCGATTTGGATTAGAGGTTCATTTCGGTGTTGCGAAGGAGCATTATCGCTTGCCCTGCAATAAAAAAGAGGCAGCGCTTTTAGCTGCCTCTTTTGAAAACGGGAATGAGAGCGCTTATGCTTCTACCGTCTCTGCAACCTTGACGTTTACCGGAGTGAGCCAGTTGTGACGATCCGGTGTGAGGCCGTTGACGACGTTGAAGAACTCGTCATGAATCGCGGTGGTGATGGGTCCCATCTTGCCGCTGTCGCCGACGAGGATTCGATCGACTGAGCGAAGATGAGTGACCTCTGCAGCAGTGCCAGTGAAGAAGGCTTCGTCACAGATGTAGAGAAGTTCACGCGGAAGAGACTGTTCAACGACCTCGATGCCGAGCTGGCGAGCGATCGCGATCACGGAGTTGCGAGTGATTCCGTTCAGCACGGAGTTCGCAAGCGGTGTGGTGTAGAGGACGCCACCGCGCACGACGAAAAGATTCTCGCCGGAGCCTTCGGAGAGATAGCCGTTGACGTCGAGCGCGATGCCCTCGGAGTAACCATTGACCTCGGCTTCCATGCGAATCAGCTGCGAGTTCATGTAGTTCGCGCCGGCCTTGGCGAGTGACGGCATCGTATTTGGAGCGAGACGCGACCATGAAGAGACGCACACGTCAGCACCATCGTTGCCCGGAACATACTTGCCCCACGGGAAGTTCGCAATGTAGACCTCAACGGGCGATGTGAGCGGGTTGACTCCAACCTCGCCGTATCCACGAAACGCAATGGGCCGGATGTAGCATGGCGCAACGCCGTTTGCCTCGATGACGTCCACGACCGCAGCCGAGAGTTGATCGACGGTATAGGGCAGAGGCATGCGGTAGATCTTCGCGGAGTCGATAAGCCGCTGCATGTGCTCCTGGAGGCGGAAGACTGCGGCACCATTCGGCTGCGCATAGCAGCGAATGCCTTCGAAGACAGACGAGCCATAGTGAATCACGTGGCTCATCACGTGAATCTGGGCCTTGTCCCAGGGGATGAGTTGTCCGTTGTGCCAGATATTCGCGGTTGTTTGAATGGGCATGCGGGCTCCTTAGCTGAAAGTTCATTATAGCGAGTCGGGCATGTCGGCGAGGCAGTAGGCCAATGGATTGGCTGAATTTTTTGAGCAAAGCGCAAGATGAGATCGCCAATCGCCGAAGTGATCTGTTAACTGCGTGGCTCACGGCATACATGGGAGAATGAGGTGTGCACTTCGAACCACATTCCGTCGATCTTTCACTGCTGGGGAAGTCTCCGTATGTACGCTTTTCTGTGCTCGCACTGAGCTCGATCTTCTTTCTGGTCGATCCATTTGCTGCACTGCCGACGTTTCTGGCCGTGACTGCCGGAAGCGACAATGCCCGCAGAAGGAGGATGGCACGTAAGGCTTCGTTGACAGCCCTTATCTTTCTGAGCACCTTTGCAGTCGGCGGACAGTACATCTTCCGGATGTTCGGGATTACCTTGCCGGCATTCGAGATCGCAGGTGGCGTGATTCTGTTGCTGATTGGCCTGGACATGCTCGAGGCCAAGCGCTCCGCGACACAGGAATCCAGCGAAGAGGCGACCGAGGCAGCGATCAAAGAAGACGCCGGCATTGTTCCGCTCGGTATTCCCATGCTTGCCGGGCCCGGAGCGATCACGAGTGTGATGGTGCTCGTGGGGCAGGCGCAGACGAAGTGGCAGATGGCGGCGATCCTGATTTCGATTTTCATCACTGCTGTTGTCTGTTACCTGGTGCTGGGAAACTCGGACCGCGTGGCGCGCACGTTGGGAGACACGGGAATCCGCATTCTCGTCCGCATCATGGGATTGCTGCTCGTGGCTCTTGCGGTGCAGTATTTCGTCAACGGAATCGCGGACCTCGGGCTGATTGCGAAGCCGTCCCAGACCTGAGTAGTCTTGAATGTGGAAGGACGACGATGCGGCTGATACGACAAATTCAGATTGCAATGTTGGTGATCGCAGGGTTGGGCGTGGGTACTCCGTGTGCATGGGCACGGTTTCAGGTGCCTCCGCCCTGCAAAAATGCCTTCACGATCGAGCAGGAACAGGCCGAAGGAGCCAAAGTCGCTGCCGAGGTCTTTAAAGAGATGCCGGTGCTGCCCGATAGCTCGCCGATCTCCCGGTATGTGCAGCAACTCGGAGCGAAGCTTGTCGCGGTGACGCCTGGATATCGATGGCCATTCAACTTCCATGTCGTCGCCAGCGAGGAGATTAATGCGTTTGCTCTACCGGGCGGCGCAATGTTTGTGAACCTGGGAACTATTCAGGCCGCTGAGAACGAGGCGCAACTGGCCGGGGTCATGGCGCACGAGCTCTCGCACGTGGTCCTGCGTCACTCCACCTGCAACATGACCAAGCAGCAGGCGCCGAAGATGTGGGCCGGCATCGGGCAGCTCGCGGCGGGAGTGCTTTTAGGCAACGGAGCGCTTGGGTCGCTGGCGTCGCAGGGAATCGGAGCAGTGACTGGACTCACCTTCCTTCGCATGTCGCGGGAAGACGAAAAGCAGGCCGATCTGCTGGGAACGGATATCCTTTACGATTCCGGCTACGATCCTCGAGGCCTGCCGCAGTTCTTCGAGACGATCCAGGCGAAATACGGCGAGGGAGGAGCGCAGATGTTCAGCGACCACCCCAATCCCGGCAACCGCATGCAGTATGTAAGCGCTGAGATTGCGACTCTTCCTCCACATGACAATCCCAAAGTGACCTCAGCCGAGTTCACTCGTATTCGTGCGCTCGCAGCGAAAGAGAAGACCTATAACGCTAAAGATATTCAAGCGGGAGCCTGGCGGCAGTCCGGCAAGTACGCTCTTGTCGCCGGCGGCCCTGCGCAGGTGATTCCTGCTCAAGGAGGCGGGCAGGGTGGTGGACAGGGAAGCAGCGGGGGGAGGCTAAACCAGACTGCACTGGGACTGAACGACAAGATGGTGCCGTACCATGGCAACGGCTTTCAGGTGAACTATCCATCGAGTTGGATGAAGGGCAGCGGGCAGAATGGCGGCGCAGCTTTTGTGCCGCAGAATGGAGCGGGGCAGGCGGGAATTGCCTACGGCGTTGTGGTTGATGGCGCAAAGTGGCAGGGTGGTGTGAGAGATGCAAACACCTTGACGCAGGCGACAAATGCTCTGGCTCAGCGTTTGAGTCAGGACAACGGTGGTCTCCAGCAGGCGAGTCAACTGACGTCGTTCAGTGTGAATGGACAGCCTGCGAACTCTGTGGAGTTGCGAGGGAAGTCGCCTCTGTCAGCGGGCGGTTCCGCACTTGCAGAGCGCGATTGGCTTGTGACCGTTGCGCGTCCGGATGGCAATGTCAATTATCTGGTCTTCATCGCTCCGGAGCCGGATTTCGCAACACTGAAGCCGGTATTCAGCGCGATGCTGCAAAGCTTTCAGGTGCAGTGAAAGTTGCAGAGTCAACGTCGTTCTCCTCGGTTTCGAAACGCGAATCGCGCGTAGAGCTGCTATAGATAGGCCGCGTGAGAGCGAGTACGAGAACAGCAATCAGACAGAGTGCGCGAAACTGAGCAACATATCGGGTGCCATGAAAGATGATGTAGCTCTCTGGGGTAAACACCAGCGCAAACAGAAGCAGATAGGCATTTGCGTATGGAACCTTGGGCGCAAGGCCCTGTTCTGCACGCAAAACGACAATGGCCAGCAGGGCAAGAGCGGGATAAAGGTTGAGCAGGGTGTAATCAAAGGAGATCGGCGCCAGCATTACGTTGAGCACTGACAGAGCAATAACCTGGTTGACCACCGGAATGCGCCAGATCCGCGTGAAGTACAGAATCAGCGAGGCCAGCCCGGCGGTAATGGTATATGGCCGCACCCAATGGTCTACGTTTGGGTGCCAGGACAGAGTAAGGAATTTGATCAAACCGAAGAAAGAGTGGTCATAGCCAAGAGCCCAGAGGCTTCCGGCGTAATACTTTGAGAATTCCTGCAATTGGAAGGAGTTCCACGCGTAAGCGGCCCCGATCGATGGGCCGATGGCTTCAAGCGAAATCACAGTGACGCCAAGAAATACAAGGATGCTGAGAAAGAATGCTGCATAACGACGCCGTGGCAGAAACAGTCCAAGCAGGATCAATGGATAAAGCTTGAGAGAGGCGGCGAGTCCGATAAGAACTGCCGACGTCTTCGGGCGATCTGAGACGAACTGCCAGATGCCGAGCGAGGTAAGAAGCCAGACGAGAACTTCGATATTCCAACGCTGGAGTAACACGGCAAGCGGATAAGAAAGAATTACCGTCGAGAAGACGAAAAGGGCTGCATGTCCGACGCTCAGACCATTTTTGCGAAGAGCCTTCAACAGAATCGCGCACAGAATGAGAATGGAAGCTCCTGCGAGGACCACATAGCGGCGCATCACGTGACCAGGAATGGTGAGAAGGAAACGATAGACATGCACCAGTGGAGCGGGATACATGAAATAGCCGCCCTTTTCCGTGAAAAAGTCCGGGGTTCCCCAAAGATCGAACTTTGATTGAAGGTCCATCAGATCCCCGAACATATCGTTTGGAAGGTAGGCATAGGGAAACGAGTAGGGCAGACCAAGCCCTGCAGAGCGGCAACCTATTGTGAAGGCGAACGAAACGATCGTTAAAGCAACGCTTGCCAGAAGGAAAAGCTTGAGGGGCTCAGGAAGGCTCAATATACGCGCCGCCGAAAGTTTTAGTGAATTCCTCATCTCCAACCCCACACCCGAGAATCGAAAACATGAATGCAACGGTGCAACGGATCGTCCGTT
>CAWFXF010000004.1:0-340000 GCA_963819765.1 uncultured Acidobacteriaceae bacterium | reverse complement strand
TGAAGTCAAACTGAGAAGATTGATGGAGCGTTGAGAAGAGACCCTGCCGGCATAAGTAGCGATAAGGAAGGTGAGAACCCTTCCCGCCGAAAGTCTAAGGTTTCCTGAGGAAGGTTAATCCGCTCAGGGTTAGGCGGTCCCTAAGCTGAGGCCGAGAGGCGTAAGCGATGGACATCCGGTTAATATTCCGGACCTCCCAGTTTTTCGTTATCACGATGGGGTGACGCAGAAGGATAAGCAGGGCCTCCTATGGCTATGGGGCTCGATGCGCGTAAGCTGGTTTTCCTAGGCAAATCCGGGAAGACTTAACAGTGAGGCGCAAAGCAGTAAGCCGAATGGCTGAAAGCTGCCGATTTCATGCTGCCAAGAAAAACCTCTAAGGAGAGAGATTGGGAACCGTACCACAAACCGACACAGGTAGACGAGGAGAATATCCAAAGGCGCTCGAGTGAAAGCTTGTTAAGGAACTCGGCAAATTAGACCCGTAACTTCGGGAGAAGGGTCGCCCCCTGGGTGCAAGCCTAGGTGGGCCGCAGTGAAACGCGTACGGCGACTGTTTAACAAAAACACAGGTCTCTGCAAAGTCTAAAACGACGTATAGGGGCTGACTCCTGCCCGGTGCCGGAAGGTTAAAAGGAGAGGTTAGCCGCAAGGCGAAGCTTTGAATTGAAGCCCCGGTGAACGGCGGCCGTAACTATAACGGTCCTAAGGTAGCGAAATTCCTTGTCGGGTAAGTTCCGACCTGCACGAATGGAGTAACGATCGTACGACTGTCTTAACGAGTTGCTCGGCGAACTTGTAGTACCGGTGAAGATGCCGGTTACCCGCAGCTAGACGAAAAGACCCCGTGCACCTTTACTATACTTTTACAGTGGGTTACGGCAATTGCTGCGCAGGATAGGTGGGAGGCTTTGATACCAGGTTCTCGGACTTGGTGGAGCCAACGGTGAGATACCACCCTGCGATTGTTGTGACTCTAACCTACTCCCGTGATCCGGGAGAGGGACATTGTAAGACGGGTAGTTTGACTGGGGCGGTCGCCTCCTAAATTGTAACGGAGGCGCGCGAAGCTACACTCAGGCTGTTTGGAAATCAGCCGTCGAGTGCAAAGGCATAAGTGTGGTTAACTGCGAGACCTACAAGTCGAGCAGATGCGAAAGCAGGCCTTAGTGATCCGGTGGTTCTGTATGGAAGGGCCATCGCTCAACGGATAAAAGGTACGCCGGGGATAACAGGCTGATCATTGCCAAGAGTTCATATCGACGCAATGGTTTGGCACCTCGATGTCGGCTCATCGCATCCTGGAGCTGTAGAAGGTTCCAAGGGTTAGGCTGTTCGCCTATTAAAGCGGTACGTGAGCTGGGTTCAGAACGTCGCGAGACAGTTCGGTCTCTATCTGCTGTGGGCGTAGGAGATTTGAAGAGGGCTGTCCTTAGTACGAGAGGACCGGGATGGACGAACCTCTTGTGTTCCAGTTGTCTTGCCAAAGGCACGGCTGGGTAGCGAAGTTCGGTTGTGATAACCGCTGAATGCATATAAGCGGGAAGCACGCTCTAAGATGAGATCTCCCAACCCGTAAGGGAAATGAAGGGCCCAGGAAGACCACCTGGTTGATAGGCTGGAGGTTGAAGCGCAGTAATGTGTGTAGCTTACCAGTACTAATCGCCCGTTCGGCTTGTCCATAGAATTTACTCTGCGCAGTGAGCACCATTCGCTGTTCAATAGATTCTCGACACAAGCCCATGTAGTTATCTAGCAAAAGCTCAATCTATTCAGTTGTGAACGATCGCGTGAGCGAGTTCGACAATTTGCCGGTGAGTTTACCGCGAGGGTCACACCCGTTCCCATCCCGAACACGGAAGTTAAGCCTCGTTGGGCCGATGGTACTGCACGCGAAAGTGTGTGGGAGATTAGGTGATCGCCGGCATAATTTCAAAAGCCCCATCTTCCGATGGGGCTTTTCTGTTTGTGTGTGAGGCCTTCCTCATTTTTACGAATCTTGCCAGTCATTACGGATTAGCCGGTTTCGAAGTTAAAGAGGAAAGAATCCTTGTTTGATTTCCCCACTCTTAATTAGTGTGTTCGTTCACTCCCGTGCAGATCGCGGCGTTGAGCACGTTGAATAACCGATCCGAGAGCTTTTCGTATCGTGTCTGTCCTCGCCCTGGAAGCCCATATCGTTCCACGAGCCCATTCCTCCACAGACCCAAGCGGCTTGACAGGCTGCCAGGAGTCGCTGAGCCGACAAACTCAGCAAACCTTCAGGGGCCAAAATCCTTGTGGTAAACACTTGCTAATGGATCGACCACCAATAAACACTTGCTGGTGTACCAAATCCGGCGGCCCGCTACCTCCCAGATGGCTTGCCAAGTCTCGGTTCGCCCCTCAGCAATGAAATTAAGCCACCACCGCCCGCCGGCACCGACAAACCCGCGCCGAGAGTCGATCTGGATGCGCGGATTGTTTGCGGGAATATGCGCTAGCGTCGCTCTTCGGCTAAGAATTGTTCAGCTTTCATCCACGCCCACGAGCGTTGAAGTGGCTCGCAAGCGCCGTATAACTCCATTCCACAAGTCTTTGTAGTTGCCGTGCCACTCTTTGCTACAGAGACTTTACAGGCTAGCTTTTATTGGAGGCTCACGAGTTCAGCTGGCTGGTAGTCAAGTTTGGGATACCAGTTTCCTCCCCGGCCTTCCGGTGTCATGTCGAGAATGTTCCACAGGGGATCGGCATCAGGGGCACCGCGGCCGTCCTGGCCAGGGTCAGCCATCTCGTTGTTCATCTCGCCGGCCCAGAAGTGGTAGATAGATCCGTTCTCACGGGTAAAGACGTTGAGCGCCGGAACGTCGCCGTCTTCAGCGTTTACGTAGGTGCGTGTGTAATCACCTTTCGTGTCGGAGTAGATCGGCAGGTTCCTCCAGCCTCGCTCTTTTTTGAAGTCGAGAAAACGGCCGATCGGTGAGCGGGCGGTGACAGCGATAGCAATACGTTCCCGGACGTTTCTTGCGGTGCCGTCCCATGAGGTGAGCATCGCGGTGCACATGGGGCAGGCGTGTTCGCGTTGCGGGCCGAACATCATGCTGTAGACAACGAGCGTCTTTTTGTCCGCGAAGAGGTCGGAGAGGCGGATAGGGCCTTGTTCGCCCTCGAAGGTGTAGTCCCCGGGAACCTTGCCGCCGAGTGGAAGTGCGCGTCGAAGGGCGGCGACGCGCTCAATGTGGCGGCGAAGCTCGATCTCTTCGGTGAGCAGAGCGTTCCGTGCGCGGCGATACTCCGGGCTTTCGTTCGGGAAGTGGGAGTTGTTTTTTGCAGCTAGTTCCGTGGCGGGAACGAGTGGTGTACCGGCCATGCTGTTCTCCTTGGAAATGGGGAGTCTAGATTGTTGCGCGCAGTGCGTACTCTGAAGTGACGCGGTACGCCGTTTAGGGAGGATAGATGGAGAGGAATGATTCTGGGGTGCGTTTCGTCACTGAATAGGCCGCGATCTATCCAGGGAGCCCATCTTCAGACCGTAGAAAAGATTTGCGATCAGCAGTTGCCTATCACCGAAGTCACCAACCCCGATTCACCAGCTAAGAATCATCATCCATTCCGGGAATCGGTCTTCCCGAGAAAGACGAATCTCATCTTGCGCTATCCTTGACGCTGCACGCATTCAAAGCATCTGATAATTCAGCTACATCAGGAGAGTTGCCGTATGCGCTTTACCGCCGTCGCCCTCGCCCTTAGCCTTGCCGCTGTTCCGGCTCTTGCCAAGACCAAACCTCTGGTAGTTCCGCTGAAAACCAGTACTGGGGAAGACGCAGGCACCGCAGCCTTCTCCCAATCAGGCAAAAACGTAGTCATCAAGCTCAAGCTCAAGAATCTCCCCATAGGCGAACACGCCGTCCACATCCATCAGAACCCCAAGTGCGATCCGCCTGACTTCCGCACGGCTGGAGGTCACTTCAATCCCGCCGGCAAGCAGCACGGCATCCAGAATCCCAACGGCCACCACAACGGTGACCTTCCCCAGAACGTCTCTATCGACTCCAATCACGCCGGCGAAGCGACCTTCAAGGTTGACTATCTTTCCCTCGACCCCTCGGCCTCCAATTCGCTTTTTGCCAACGGGGGGACATCGATCATGGTCCACGAGAAGGCGGACGACATGAAGACTGACCCCACCGGCAATGCCGGCAACCGTATCGCCTGCGGAGTCATCACGGCTCCGACGCCCTAGCATCTGGAAACTCTTTCACATCCGTTGAACTGTATCCGGCGCCCATGCGTATACCCATTGCATGGGCGTCCTGCACATGGCGATTCCGGTTACCTCGGCCACCACAAACCGGTTCTCCGGCCGAAGCACCGCCAAATCGCGTCTCGTAACTCGTTCAAATTCTGGCACCCCCGGGCCCCGAACGGCACCTCCGATGCAGCCCATACGAGGTACACTTTTACAATCGCCGAAACCCGTAGAGGCCACGTTGGAGCGCACCCCGGAACAGGAAGCCGCACAGGAAGCACTCGCCAAGCTGGTCCGCCAGTGCATCGCCGGCGACTCCCAGGCCTGGCAGCAGCTGGTTCTCTCGCAGAACCGTCGAGTCTACGCCATCTGCTATCGGTTCACGGGTTCAAGCTACGATGCCGAAGACCTCACGCAGGAAGTTTTTCTCAAGCTTTACAAGAACCTGACAAGTTTCGATCTCCAAAAGGGTAGCTTCCAGACGTGGATTACGACGTTAGCCCGTAACCTCCTTGTGGATCACTTCCGTCGCACCCGTCAGGATCGGGCAACAGACTCGATTGATGCTTCTTTCGATGGCGAAGAGGACGGCCCAACCATCGCCGATCGCCTTGCCGATCCTGGCATATCTCAGGAAAAACACGTCGCCAATGTCCAGCTTCGTGGCCGCATTCAGGCCGCTCTCAAGCAGCTCTCGCCTGAATTGCGAGAGGCTGTTATCCTTCGTGACCTCGAAGATATGGATTATAAGGAGATATCCCAGGTTTTACGGATTCCTGAAGGGACCGTCAAAAGCCGCATCAGCCGCGGGCGGGGGGAACTGGCAAGGCTATTACAACGTATAGAAGGGCAGGTGGTTTAGGTGGCAGACTTCAACCAATTCGGCAGCGCAAAGCCCCCTCAGTCGGCAAATGCACAGCACTGCGCACAGTGTGAGGTCATGCTGGCCGACCTCCTCGACGGGACCCTCTCTTCGGCCGACCAGGCCACCTTCGACCTCCACGTCGCCGGCTGCCCCGACTGCACTGCCATGCTTGCCGACGCCCGCCGCGGAGCCGCCTGGCTTGAGATGCTCAGACCGCACCGTCCGGAGCCTTCTTCAGCATTGCTTGAGCGTATTCTCACCCAGACCAGCGGCATCACAAATCAGGCTAACGAGCGCATTGTTCTGGGCAGCACCGATCACCTCCGTGACCCCAATGCGACGCTCGGCTCGCCCGCGTGGAATCCGGCCCATAATCCAGCGATTGCCTCCGCCAAGGTCATTCCGTTCCGCCAGAGATTTGGCAACGCCTTCAAGCTGGAATCCCTCCGCCACACCTTCATGCAGCCCCGGCTGGCGATGACCGCTGCCATGGCCTTTTTCTCCGTCGCCGTGACGCTCAATCTTACGGGCGTCCGCATCACTCAGCTTCGCGCCAGCGACCTCAAGCCTTCCAGCATCCGGCGCGCCTTCTACGAGACCAACGCCCGTGTTGTCCGCACCTTTGACAACATGCGCGTTGTCTACGAACTCGAGTCTCGCGTTCACGATCTCCAGCGTGCCTCCGAGAGCGAGGCTCCGGCCCCTGCACCGCAGAACCAGAATGACCCGGCCCCCCGCAATCAGCAGCCCTCTGGCGATCAATCTCCCAGCCAGAAGCCCCGGAACGATCCTGATAATCCTGACCAGAAGCAGGCCGCCCCTCGTCCTAAGTCCGGCTCCAGCCGGCGCGAGAGCCCTGAAGGCCGCCTGCAGTACGTTGGTTCTATCCCAGGGCGCGGCACTCCCCCGGCCGCTATGAACGAATTCGTTGTCTTTGCTTCCAATGTCCATAAAAACCAGCAGCAAGGGGGACTGGTATGAACTGCGCCAACCATCCTGATCGTGAAAAAACCGCATTTTGCCAGAATTGCGGCAAACCTCTTTGCCAGGAATGCACCCGCGTCGTCGGCACAGCGGTCTTCTGCGAACCCTGCCTCGCGTCCCGTCTCTCCGGAGTCGGCGCTCCTCCGCCTCCACCCGCCGGCGCCTACACCTACACTGGCGCTCCAGCCTCCAGCTACTCTGTAACCGGAACCATTCCTCCTCCAGGGAGTCCTAATCCCGCTCTCGCCGCGCTGCTCGGCATCATCCCCGGCGTGGGAGCCATGTACAACGGCCAGTTCGCCAAGGGAGTCATTCACCTCGTCATCTTTGCCGTTCTTGTCTCGCTATCGCACGAAAACGGTATCTTTGGGCTCTTCATCGCAGGCTGGGTCTGCTATCAGGTTATCGAGGCTTACCATACAGCTCGCGCTCGTCGCGACGGGACTCCGCTGCCGAACCCATTCGGCCTCAATGATATTGGCGAACGCCTGGGCTTCGGCAAGTCGTGGGCCGCCAACTCCACTTCTGCATCAACGCCCCCCCCGGTCGGCAGTTACGTTCCACCTGCTAATCCTTACGTTCCTCCTGTCGCGGGAAGCGCTCCACCGCCGCGAGCACCCTGGGATGTTCAATGGACCGACTATGCCCCCCCTGTGGCGAATCCCTATAATGCGCCGCCCATGCCGTCCTTTGACCCCAATGCGCCCTATGCACGCAACCGCTTCCCCGTCGGAGCGATCTGGCTCATCGGTCTCGGGGTTCTCTTTCTCATCGGGAACTCGGGCTTCTTCCACGCCTTCCCGATGCACCGGATCATTCCCTTCTTCCTCATCGGCCTTGGTGTATGGCTTTTCATTCACAAGATGACTCTCTCAGGCCCCAGTATGTCCGACGACGGAACGCCTTATTACCGCGTGCGCCTCTTCAGCGCCCTGCGTGGCTCTGTCTGGGTCATTCTCGTCGGAATCATGTTCCTGCTCTCGAGCTTCGGCATCCTCTCCTGGGGACGAAGCTGGCCGCTCTTCATCATTGTTGCCGGCCTCATGACCTTCTTCGAGCGCACTGCTTATAGTTCGGCCCCAGCCGTTGGGCCCATGTATCCACCACCGCCGTCTACTCCTCCGGCTCAACCCACAACGACGATCGTCCCCTCCTCCCCACAGCACGATCAGGAGGAGCGCTAGACCATGGGAAATTATCCCCCACAGTATCCTCCGCCTCCGCCTCCTTCTGGTCCTCCTTACGGCAATGACTGGCGTTACCAGCGCCGTATCATGAAGGACCAGGCCCGTATGCAACGCGATATGCTCCGGGCACAGCGCGACGCATACCGCTACCAGATGCGCGCCAATCGCCGCAGCTCCATTCTCGGGCCGTTGCTGATGATCGCCATCGGCATCGTCTTCCTCGTTATCCAGACCGGCAGGATCTCTGCTCGCTACTTCTGGGAGTGGTACGCCCACTGGTGGCCGATGCTGCTCGTCGGAGCCGGTATCATCGTCCTCGCCGAGTGGGCCTTCGATCAGTACTTTCACTCCGGCGATACGATCCCTCGTCGTCGCAGTGTCGGCGGCGGCGTCTTTTTCCTTCTTCTCGTCTTTGGCCTTGCCGGAATCGTCATCAGCGGTGTCAGCCGCAATCGCGACTTCTTCGGCCACACGATGAATATCGACCAGGACAACCTTGACGAGTTCTGGGGTGACAAGCACGAAAGTGAACAGGCCCTTGCCCAGCCTCTCCCTGCCGGAGCCTCGATCCTCATCGACAATCCCCGCGGCGACGTCTCTGTCAACGGAACGAGTGACGACAACCAGATTCACATTGCTGTCCACAAAGAGGTCTTCACCCGCTCTGACTCTGACGCAGACAACAAAGCTCAGCAGCTCAGCCCCAGGGTCAGCACCGAAGGGAACACCCTGAGCATCACTGTCCCCTCTGTCGAAGCCGGACGAGCCGACCTCTCCATCACGGTTCCCCCTTCGGCTGCCACTACCGTCTCTGCAAACCGTGGTGACGTTCGTGTTGCCTCCATCAAAGCTCCGGTTAACGTCACCGCAAATCACGGTGAGGTTTCCGTCACGGCAATCACCGGCAACGTTACCTCTCACGTCAACAACAGCGGCTCATCCTTCTCTGCCCATAGCATTACCGGAGAAGTTGCCATTCAGGGCCACGCCCGCGACCTCACCTTCTCGGACATCAACGGCCCCGTTTCCGCAGACGGAGAATTCTTCGGGACGACCCATGTCGAGCGCATTCGCGGAAGCCTCCGTTTCCACACCAGCCGTACTGACTTCCGCCTCGCCCGCCTCGACGGCGAAGCTGAGATCAGCCCCAATGCCGATCTCAACGCCGATCAGGTCCAGGGTCCGCTGACGCTCGCCACTCGCAACCGCAACATCACCCTCGACCGCATCTCGGGCGATATCTCCATCACGAACCGCAACGGCACCGTCGATCTCACCAGCGCCCCCCCGCTCGGTAATATCACGGTCGAAAATCGAAACGGCTCCGTCAATCTCACCATGCCCGAGCAGGCAGGATTCACCGTCCAGGCCGAAACCACCAATGGCGATGCCGAAAACGACTTCAGCCTCAACGTCGATGGCGGCGACAGCAACCACAAGACAATCAATGGCGCGGTAGGGAAGGGAGGTCCGCTCGTCCGGATCACCACCACCCAGGGCGACGTCGCCATCAAAAAGGCCTCTGTTGCGCCAATACCCCCGGTTCCTCCGCCACCACCGCCGCCTATTTCCATCCGTGGCAATGATGGCTCCTCTGTCGTCATCGGTAAAGAAGGGGTAAACATCCACGGCTCAGACGGCTCGGCTGTCATCGTCGACAAGAACGGCGTCAATATCCGCGCTAACGCCGACGGCTCCAGCGTCTACAGCCACAACGGCGCAAAGCTCGTCAGCAACACCGATGGTTCCATCGTCTACACCGGGGCCGACGGCACCCACTACACAAGAAACGCCGATGGCACAAAGATCTACGAAGGCAAAGACGGCACGCGCATCACCATCAACGCCGACGGCACAAGGATCGCCACGAGCCCCAGCGGACGAGCCCTCAGCGATTCCCAGATAAACGACACTCTCAACCGCGCGGACCGTGAGGTCAACCGCGTCGCCGCAGAACGGGACCGTGCCCGCAACAATCGCTAAGGAACGCATCAGTCTCCGGGCAGAAGTACAGCGAGTCTGTTACTTTCACCAGTGCCCCGCGACTGCCACGAAGCATAACCTGCGGCAAGAGACTGAAGAGATGGTTCTTCTCCACGACGGTATCCGTCTCCACGCTGTTGAAGACGCCGAGTCGATTCAAATGGCGATCTCCTTGTCGTCACGGCATATTCTTCCTGGAAATCACCGGTAACTCCCATCGGTAACGAGGAGACGGTATGGAAAATCGTCCTGAAATCGCTAAAAACACGAGGAAATAAATTAAGTTTCGGGATAGTATGTAAAAAATTGATAATTAAGGTCGTCGCCGAATGTGTGGAATTGCAGGATTCACCCACTACGCAAGTCCTTTTCTCCCAGAACGAATCCACCAGGCGGTTGCCACTATCGCGCACCGAGGTCCTGACCAGCAAGGAATCTGGCAGAACCAGACCGTCTCACTCGGCGCCACTCGTCTCAAGGTAATCGATACCTCTGCCGGGGCTCAACCTATGAGCTCGGGTGATAACAACTTTACCGTTATTTTCAACGGTGAAATCTACAACCACAAAGAACTGCGCGACCAGCTCATTGGTCTCGGTCATCAGTTCGAAACATCCTGCGATACCGAGGTCGTCCTGCGCGCCTTCATGGAGTGGGATACGGCCTGCATCGAAAAATTTCGCGGAATGTTCGCCTTCGCCGCCTGGTGTCAATCGCGTCAGCGCCTCGTCCTTGCGCGCGACCGCATGGGAATCAAGCCGCTTTACTACGCTCGGCGCGGAGACGAAATCTACTTCGGCTCTGAGATGAAGGCTCTCTTCTGTCACCCCGAAGTCAGCCGCACCATCGACCTCAACGCTCTCGACACCTACCTTGCGCTCAACTACGTTCCCGGAGCGCACACGCTCGCACAAGGCATCCTCAAACTGATGCCCGGAACCTTCCTCACCTGGCACAACGGCGAAATCTCCTCGCACCGCTACTGGGAAACAAGCATGATCGACCGCGCTCCTCAACTTTCACTTGAGAGCGCTACCGAACAGCTCGACAGTCTGCTGACGCAATCCATAAAAGAGCATCTCACCGCCGATGTTCCCCTTGGAATCTGGCTGAGCGGCGGAATGGATTCCTCCACTGTCCTTCACTATGCCAGCCAGTATGCAACCAAGCCGCTCAAGACCTTCTCCATTACCTTTAACGGCCGCGAGTTCGACGAATCGCGCTATCTCCGCGAGATGGCGACCCGCTACTCCACCGAGCACTACGAACTCGACCTCAGTTCGGCAACCGTAACGCCTGATTCCGTCACTGAGCTCGCCTACTACTCCGACGAACCGAATGCCGATGCCGGAGCAGTTCCGGTCTGGCATCTCTCCCGCATGTCCGTCCGCGACGTCACCGTCGCTCTCAGCGGCGAAGGAGCCGATGAGCTCTTCGGCGGCTATGTAACCTATCTCGCCGACAAGTACGCTCGTCGCGCCCGTATCGTCCCACGCGGAATCCGGCGCCTCTCCCTCCGGTCTGCAAACCGCCTCCGCGCCTCAAACAAGAAGATCGGCCTCGACTACAAGCTCCAGCGGTTCCTTCACGGAACCCTGCTCGACGAGCGCAACTCGCACGTCTTCTGGAACGGGACCTTCTCCCGTGAGCAGCGCCGTCAGCTCATGTTCTCGCATGACGATTCGCACCTGCTTAAGGTTCTCGCCACCATTCCCGCTCTCGGCGACGTCCGCCGGTTCATGGCCTTCGACCAGAACTACTTCCTTCCCGACAACCTGCTGGCCAAAGTCGATCGTATGAGCATGGCTCACTCGCTCGAGGTTCGCCCGGCCTTCCTCGACCACCGCATCGTCGAGTTCGCCGCCACGCTGCCCGCCGACTATTGCATCAAGGGGCGAACCCTTAAACTCCTCCTCCGCAATCTCATGAAGGACAAGCTCCCACAGAGCATCCTCGCCAAGAAGAAGCAGGGCCTCGACATTCCCGTTCACGACTGGCTCCGCGGCCACCTCAAGCCGCTTTTACTGGACACACTTAACCGCAGAAGCGTACAAGAGTCTGGCCTTATCTCATGGTCGCAACTCGAGTCCGTCATCAACCTGCACATGCAAAGAAAGGCAAATTACGGGTATCACCTATGGGGAATGTTGATGTTGTATCTCTGGATCGATCAATGGAAGATTCAGACCCCACAGGAACTCCCCGCCCTCGAGGTCTCCGCCGTCTCTGCCTGAAACTCGCGGAGAACGTAGACCTCCTCGTTCTCCTCGTTGCCGCATGTATCTTTCTTCCGCTGGTCATCAGCCCGCCGCATCTCATGGACGACGTCGATGCCGTCCAGGCGCAGATCGCCCGCAACATGCTCGAAAGCGGAGACTGGGTCACAGCCCGCCTCGACGGCATTGCCTACCTCGAAAAATCGCCGCTCATCTACTGGATCATGGCGGTCTCGTTCCGCATCTTCGGCGTCCATGACTGGGCTGCGCGCCTTCCGCTCGCACTGATCAACATTGCGCTCTGCTGGATCACCGCTCGCTTCGCTCTCTGGGCCTTCAACCGTCGAGCCGCAATCTACTCCGGAACGATTCTCGCGACCTGCGTTGGAATCTTTCTCTTCACCCGCATCCTCATCCCTGACGCAGCGCTCACTCTCACCATCGCTCTCGCGCTCTGGTCGTTCCTTCGTCTGCTCGACGACGCTGAGAAGCGCCGCACAACCTGGTTTCTCACACTCTACCTCTCTCTCGCCTGCGGTCTCCTGCTCAAAGGATTGATCGCCGCCGTGTTTCCGGTTGCGATCATCGCGATCTACCTGCTCATCACCCGCGAACGCTCACTCCGCGAACTCGCAAAACGTCTCCGCCCCTTCTCCGGATTAGCTCTCGTCCTTCTCATCGCCGCCCCCTGGCACATTCTGGCGACGATCCGGAACCCGCCCTGCTTCGACTGGACCATGCACAGCGCACCCGGCGAATATCACGGCTTCTTCTGGTTCTACTTCCTCAATGAGCACCTCTTCCGCTTCCTCAACATGCGCTACCCGCGCGACTACAACACGGTTCCGCGTCTCTGGTTCTGGCTCCTGCACTTCGTCTGGTTATTTCCCTGGAGCCTGACGCTGATCAGTGCGCTGCGCCACAACTATCGGCCGGCATACGGTCGAATCGATCGCGCCGGCAAGGTACGCCTCCTCTCTCTCGTCTGGATCGGTTTCGTGCTCCTCTTCTTCACCCTTTCCACCACGCAGGAGTATTATTCGCTGCCCATCTACCCCGCATTAGCAATGCTCCTTGGCAGCGACCTCGCTACTCGTGAGCGCTATCCTCGAGTCGCGCGCATCCTGTTGGCCGCCGTCCTCATCCTGAGCTTTGGCGCTACAATCTTCCTCCTCGCCTACAACGCGCACACCCCAACCCCGGGAGACATCTCCACCGCACTCACTCAGAATCCGGACATGTACACGCTCTCGCTCGGCCACATGAGCGACCTTACCCTTCACTCTTTCGCTTATCTCCGCCTGCCGCTTGCATTGGCCGCCTGTGCGCTCTTCATTGGCGTTCTCGCTACTGTCCGCTCGCGCAGCACAGCAGCAGTCGCCGCCGGTCTTGCTCTGATGATGGTCGTTTTCATCCAGGCCGCCCGCCTTGCCCTGGTCGCGTTCGATCCCTATCTCAGTTCCAAGCCACTCGCGGACGCACTCCTCCGCTCCGAACCCGGCATACTTGTCGAAGGAGACGCGTACTATGCCTTCTCCTCGGTTTTCTTCTACACCAATCAAACCGCGCTCCTCTGGAATGGCCGCAGCAACAACCTCGAATACGGTTCCTACGCTCCCAATGCCGCACAGGTCTTTATCGATGACGCTGCCCTCAAATCTCTGTGGCAGGGAGGCAAACGCGTTTACCTCCTCGTCTACGGCACCGATATGCCCCACCTGAAAAACCTGGTGCCCAATCAACTCCACGTCGTTGCAGCCAGCGGTGCCAATTACCTGCTCTCTAACGAGTAGATCTGCCTATCCCACTGCCGGCAGTTCGAGTTGCTCGCTGTGGTGCTCGTCCACATAAGGCTGAAAATGCGCCCGGCAGCGAGCTTCATAGAGTCCGGCGGCACCGATAACAACCAACTCCTGACTCTGTCCAAGGCGTTGGGTATGAATCGCTGGTGCGCCACAGGTCATACACACGGCCGATAACTTGGTCACCTCATCGGCAAGCGCCATCAGATCAGGCACGGGACCAAAAGGCTCATTGGCGAAGGTCGTATCAAGGCCCGCGAGAATCACCCGCTTGCCTAGATGAACGAGTTCCAGTGTCAACGGAATCACGTCCTGATCGAAGAACTGAACCTCATCCAGACCGATCACATCGACCTCATGAATCTTTCCGCTGCCAAAGAGGTCCTCACGCAAACGGTCGCTCGTGGGAGTGACGACAGCCGCCTCATGCGTCTGCTGAGAGTGGCTGGCGATTGCCGTTCTGTGATAGCGAAGATCGATGTCAGGTTTGTAGCAGGCAACACGCTGTCGAGCGATACGAGCCCGCTTGAGACGGCGAATAAGCTCCTCCGATTTTCCGGAGAACATAGGGCCGGTGATCATTTCAATGCGGCCCGGAGTGGGAAGGGTCATGATGCCAGAATGCCTCTTGTGCGATGGGGTTGTCCTTATCGTAAATGGCTCCCGAGATCGAAGCAGTGGATATCTGGATTGGAATCGTGGAGGTTGTTGTTAATGTCGACACAAAGCAAAAAAGAAAGGTGATGGAATCGGCTTGACAGTGCTCTGTGCTGTCGGTAATTCTTACCGTTCCTGATTACGTTAGCGCTTTCTGTCGGAGTTGAGACTTAATCTCGTGGAAGGCGTAACGTTGATTGCTCTGAATTATTTTTGGAGGCGTAAACGTGTACCGAAAGCTACTTACACTTTGTTGGGTTGTTTTGCTGTTTTCCACTCTCGCCCTGGCACAGGGAACCACGAGCCGCATCTCCGGTATTGTCACGGACTCATCCGGAGCTGTCGTTGCCAATGCAACGGTGACTGCCATCAACGAAGATACCGGTGCAGTCTTTCTAACCAGGACCTCGACCGCCGGCACGTTTACATTCGAATTGCTGCAGGTAGGCAAGTACACAATTAAGACTGAGGCTCAGGGCTTCAAGCAGTCCATCTCGACCGGCAATGTCCTTTCGATCGGCGTTCCCACCAGCGTTGATCCAAAGCTGGAGGTTGGCGGAAACACAGAGACAGTGACGGTCCAGGGCGGATATGACCTTGTTCAGACCGAATCATCCGGCAACTTCGGCGGAGTCATCGATAACACAACTCTTACGCAGCTTCCGATTGTAGGCACCCGCGGCCGCAATCCCGTCGGCTTGGTGGAGTACATGCCAGGCGTTGTGGTGAATGGAGGCAATGCGACAGGCGGCGGCATCAGCGTGAACGGTTCGCGTGACCGCGCCTGGAACTACGTGATGGACGGCATCGACGCCAACGAAAGCTCCTCTGGCGGATCGAACACCTCCCCACCGCACCAGAATCCCGATATGCTCTCCGAGTTTCGCGTAATTACCGCAGCGCCGACGGCCGAGTTCGGACGCAATTCCGGTGCACAGGTCCTGATGGTGACGAAGTCCGGGACGAACCAGTGGCACGGCAACGCATTCTGGTTTTATCAGTCGCCATTTTTGCGCGCGAACACTCCCCAGAACAAGGCGGCTTCATTGCCGCGCGGGCAATTTGTCCAGCAGGTTTACGGAGGCTCGCTCGGCGGTCCTATCTGGAAGGACAAGGCCTTTTTCTTCACCAACGTCGAACTGTTGCATGCCCTCACCAGCACGCTCGTCTCGCGTACGGTGTACACCGCGCAGGCGCGGCAGGGGCTTTTCCGGTACGCCACAAGCGGCAAGAACGGGCCGTCCTCTGTTGATGCCAACGGCAACCCGGTCGTGGCCTTCAACACCTACGATATGGTGGCGAACGATCCATTCCACGTCGGACTCGATCCCGCAATGAAGAGCTTCCTTGCGCTCGCGCCCCTGCCGAACACCTTCCAGAGCGGCGATGGATTCAACTTTGCCGGATATAACTGGGTCGCTCCTGCGACGGACAAGCAGGTAGACGTGGCCTTCAAGATTGACTACAGGTTCAACGACAAGCATGCCGTCTATTTCCGCTGGCTCGGAGGCCACCAGAACACTTATGCCGATGTGGTGAACGGAGGCCTGCAAACGTTCCCGGGACTTCCGGCAGTAGTGAATACCTTCCGTACTCCGCGCAACTTCGCCTTCAACTACCGCTGGAGCCCGACCGTGAAACTCGCCAATGAGTTTGTGGTCGGCATGAACCGCTTCGGCTACAAGTTCGAAAATCCGGCCGCGGTCGCGAATGCAAAGGTCCCGTTCGTCACCAGCCTTGTTACCGCTCCGCTGGTGTCGGCATTAGGCAACAACCGTTTCCTGACGACCTTCCAGCTCGTGGACAACGTAACGATGGTGAGCGGCCCGCACACCTTCAAGGGCGGCATCAACTTCCGTTACCAGCGCGAGATCGACGAGCGTGGCTCGATCGGTTCGCTGAACGCGATCCCGCAAGTGACCTTCAGCGGTAACCAGGTCAACACAACCCAATACAAGACCCCGTCCTCCGGAATCAATACCGGCACCGACCTCCCGAACCTGTACACCGCGACCAATGAAATCTTAGGCCGCGTCGGTCAGATACAGGACGGATACGTGGCACAGCCGGACCTGAGCGCGTTCAAGCCTGCGGGGACGATCAACAATATGGACCATCGCTGGCCCGAGTATGACTTCTACGCACAAGATACCTGGCACCTTCTGCCGAACCTTGTCATCGACTACGGCCTCCGCCTCGACGCGCGCCTGGCTCCCAACCTACACAGCTTTCCCGGGCTCGTGCCGAATCAGTCAGTGAACTATGGAACTCCGCTAGCCACCACGCTCCAGTTCGTCCACGGGCCTTTTATGAAGGACCGCTGGACAAACTTCGGTCCTTCGGTCGGCTTTGCCTGGGACCCGATGAAGGACGGCAAAACGTCAATTCGCGGCAACTTCCGCATCGCGTTTGACCGCATCAATTCGTTCTCGTTCTCCTCGTCCGTGTTTCAAGGCATGCCCGGGTTGACCTATCAGATCATCAACTCGACAGCAGGGCAGGATACTTCGTCGACCCAGGGACTGCGTGCAACCAACTGGGCGCCCGCCGTCCCCACCGCAACGCCTGCTGCTTTGACCACCCCGCCCGCCTACAGCGCCAACTCCTTGACCGTTTCGGATCCGCACATGCAGACCCCGACGATCCAGATGTGGGGACTGAGCATTCAGCGCCAGTTGGTAAAGAATACAGTCTTCACGCTGACCTACATCGGCAATCACGGAACGCACCTCTACGGTGGCTACGACTCAGATCAGGCGGAGATCTCCTCCAACGGATTCCTTCAAGCCTTCCAGACGGTGCAGGGCGGACAGGACAGTCCGCTGATGACGCAAATCATCTCCTCGGACACGCGGAGATTGCCAAACGAGTCCGGACTGGCGTTCGTCAAGCGCAATTACGCGTCTAACCTCACTCTTAACAATGTCGCCGGGCTGGCGAACTCACTGGCGACACGTTTACAGAATGCGACAACGGCCAACCCGAACGGTGTGCCGTTGGTCGTTTCGTCGGGACTGCCCACGAGCTTCTTCAAACCATACTCGCAGTATCTCGGCGGACTCTACGTGCTGCAGACGAGGGACTATTCCAACTACAACGGATTGCAGTTGCAGCTTGAGAAGCGCTTCTCTCAGGGCTTCCTTGTTACCGGCAACTACACTTACTCGAAGACGTTGGATACTCGATCGTTCGATCCGACGTTCACGACCGTGGCAACTGGCAGCTCCCAATCGGCAGCGGCTACGCCATTCGACTACCGCACGCCGAGGCTGAACTATGCTGCCGCAGACTTCGACAACACGCACGTTATTACCGGTTACTATGTCGTCGATCTGCCCTTTGGCCACGGAAAGAAATGGGCCTCGCAGGTGAACCGCGCTGTGGATTTGCTCATTGGCGGATGGCAGATCTCCGGCGACGGCTTCTGGCAATCCGGCCGGCCGCTGACCCTCTATTCCGGATCGAACACGTTCTCCGATCGCGTCCAGACGCCAGCGTCCTGCATCGGCAATTGCAACGCTCACATGGGGCACGTCCATACGGAAACGACTTCGAGCGGCACCCAGACCTACTGGCTGACCGCAGCTCAGAGAGCGCAGTTCCAGTTGCCTGCAGCTGGGCAGTTCTCCAACATTGGCCGCAACTGGCTCCGCCAGAACGGAACCTGGGGCACGGACGCAAACCTGATGAAGTCCTTCCGCACATGGAAAGAGCAGTCTCTGCAGCTTCGGTTTGAGGTGCAGAATGTGTTCAACACCGTAACCTACGACACCACAGGATCACAGTCGATTCAGTCGTCTGTCTTCATGCGATTGAACCCGGCCACAGATGGTGTCATCAACAACGCACCGCGACGCGCGCAGCTCGCTGCGAAATATATCTTCTAACGTTCACTCTTACGAAAAACATGGGTGTACGGCTTATCGGTCGTACACCCATTCTCTTTGGTTCTGAATTCTCAGGGCGCTCTCGGGATGACGCCGGTCTATTCCTTAGGTTTATTTTGGGCGCTGGGAGCTAAAGGCAACGGCTGCCAGAGCTCCACGCGATTGCCTTCCGGGTCTGTAATCCAGGCGAAACGCCCGTAATCGTAGTCTTCGCGGCGGGGATCGATGGAAACACCCTGCGCTTTGAGCTGTGTCAGCAGCGCATCGAGGTTGTCGACGCGGTAGTTAATCATCGCCTGTTGCGGGCCGCGTTCGTCGCCGGGCCCAAAATAAGCGGTGTCAGCAGGGAAGACAGACCACGCCGTCATTCCAGTCGAGCGGGGAACCTCATCTGTCCAGAAGAAGGTGGCCCCGCCATGGCTGTTGAGTTGCACACCAAGGTGACGTGCGTACCACGCTGCAAGAGCCTTGGGGTCGCGTGCGCGAAGGAATACGCCGCCGATGCCGGTAACACGGGCCATCTTTACTCCAGTGATTCCAGAAATTAAAAGGAGTTACATCCGCCAGCTGCAGAGGAGAGGAAACTGGCTTCTTTCATTTTGGCATAAAGAGGTGCCTTCGCGATGCTATGCGAAACCGTAGATCAAAAATCGAATCAATTCGATCTAAATCCGCTCAACGTATACGGCGGTTCCGTACGCAAGAACCTCGGTGACGCCGCTCATAATTTCGTTCGCATCGTACCGGAAAGCAATAATGCCATTGGCTCCGAGTTGCGATGCATGAAGCGCCATCATTGCAAACGAATCCTGGCGCGTCTTCTCGCAAAGCTGCGTAAACAGGGTGATGTCGCCACCGAGTACAGTCTGCAGGCTGGCGCCGAGGGTCGCGAAGATATTGCGGGAGCGCACAACGATACCTCGAACGACGCCTATGTTGCGGACGATACGGTGACCGGGAATTTCCAATGCAGACGTAATTAAAGCAGGATCAATGGTGAGATGGGGGGGAGGATACGTCGAAGTCGACATGCGTCGTGCGCTCCTTTGCGGGTGTGCAGGGAGAATACCCGACAACCACACTAAGTCCTACGCGAAAGTGCAGCGACAAGTTCCCTTACCGCTCCCGAATCGATCGTCCGCGCGGCAAGCGCAACCCCGCCAGGAAGATCCGGGGTTAGATCAGCGGCAACCAGAACCGCCGCCGCGTTCAGTAGAACAATATCCCGCCGCGGCCCCTGTTCCCCCGAGAAAATTGCATTCAGAATAGTCGCGTTCTCCCTGGCGCCGCCCCCAAGAAGTGCCTCAACGGGAGCGCGGCTGAGACCCGCATCTTCTGGGGTAATCGTGGATTGAGTGACGATCCCATTGTGGACCTCAGCGACATAGGTAGGCCCTGAGATCGATATCTCGTCCAGTCCCCGGACGGCTCCTTCTTTTTGATTCTCGACCGTTCCATGAACGACGAAGGCATGCCTCGTCCCAAGCAGCGCCATGGTCTCAGCCACCAGAGGAACTGCATGCGCTGCGTAAACCCCCATCACCTGCGCGGACGCTCCCGCCGGATTCGTAAGCGGTCCAAGGAGGTTGAATACGGTACGAACTCCAAGCGCCTTGCGTACAGGCATGACGGCCTTCATCGCAGGATGCAGGGTTGAAGCGTGAAGAAACGCAAATCGATGGCGTCGAAGAGCCTCAGAAGCCGCAGCGGGAGAAAGGTCGACCGGAATGCCGAGCGCCTCCAACACATCCGCCGATCCGCACTGCGAAGTAATTGCCCGGTTGCCATGCTTGGCGACGGTAGCACCGGCAGCGGACGCAACCAGTGCAGCAGCTGTCGAGATGTTAAACGTCCGGCTGGCATCTCCTCCAGTACCGCAAGTGTCCACAAGCTTTAGCCGCTCCGAGTCGTCCAGCGGAATCGAGGTGACTGCGGAGCGCATGATGTCAACAAAGCCGGCGACCTCTGCGGGAGTTTCCCCACGAGCGGCGAGCGCTCCAAGTAACGCCGCAATCTCAATCTCGGTGAGGTTGCCTGCGAGGATCTGTTCAAGAAGCTCACGCGATTGCTCGCGAGTAAGTGTGGCTCGGGCCTCGATGACTTGCTTGAGGGGGGGCTGAAAGGACATTCCTATTTAGCGTAACAGCCCGCAAGCCCGAACGCAGGGACTCGTAAACGAGGCCACGCACGATTATGGATACTGTGCCTTTCCGCTCTTCCACATAACGGGGTAGCGAGCGCACGGTGTGGTAATCGGCGTGTTGAGAGCCGGATAGCAGCTGCCCGAGGCATAAATGCCATACGGATCGAAGAAGTACCACTCGTTATCGGTCGGGTCGCGTCGCGCAAAAAAGATATGGAGATGAGTATTGACGCCGCCTCCCCACGTCCAGCCGGCCTGGCTGTTTGTGCAGCCGCATCCGCCCGGCCCCGTGCATCCGGAATGAGCGATAACCTGGCCTGCACTGACGTTCTGCCCGAGCAAACCCATGTTGATCTTGTCGGTATCGGTTCCCCAGAACTCCGGCTTCGGATGATACGGTCCTCCCTTCGGACAGCCTGTGCTCGTCAGGTAATTTTTGTACTGCGTTAGTCCCGGCTCTGAGAGATTCGGCACGGTTACATTCCACGCATTGTTGGCATCGTTCGTCGGCCCGTTCCGAAGATGCATGTAGATCGTGCGAAACGCGTCCTTCACGCCCCCCGAGTCATGGCTGATGATCATCGTATTTCCCGACCACCAATCCCATCCGATGAAGATCACGTGGCCTGCCGCCGCAGCCACAACAGGAAATGACGCCGTGTCATCGCGCGAGAAATCGATCGCATGATGCCAGCTCCCCGGACTGTAGAGCCAGGGGCCGCGTTCTTTGACCGCATGATCGGAGAAAGGAAGAGTGAAGAAAGGTGCATCGGAGAACATCAACGCCGACATCCGCGCAATACGCTGACTTCCGTCGAAGGTAAGACATGGCCAGCGGTAATAGACGACGTCTCCTGCCGCTGGCGTTCCGCAGGTCCCGGGCAGGCCCGGACAATGCGTTGAGGTCTTCGTAATGCCGTAGTTATAACTGCCCGTGGGCATGATGACTTGATTCAGGCAGGAGATGTCGCAGGAACCGGGGTACGGAAATATTTTGACAAGGCGCAGGCCGCTATTGAAGTACCCCATGTCGCGGCCCACGAGCATCTCAAAGTCGTTGCCGAAATACCACCACTGTGCGCCGCTGCCGGGGTGCCACACTCCTGTAAACGAGCCGTTGTGCAACTCCATGTCGACGAGCCGCAACCCCTGGTTGAAATACCCCTGATCCTTGGCTTTGAAGTCGTTGTAGTTGAGTCCGGTCACCCACCACTGAGCTCCGCTGCCCGGCCTCCATACTCCTGTAAAGGTCCCGTTCTGTTGAACGCGGATACAGACAAGCCGTAAGCCCTGGTTGAAGTAATCGAGATCCTTAGCCTTGAAGTCATTAAAGCTCAGCCCGGTCACCCACCATTGAGCTCCGCTTCCGGGCCGCCACACTCCGGAAAAGGTGCCGTCCAGCACCTCCATATCAACCAGTCGCAAACCCTGATTGAAATAGCCGAGGTCTTTGGCTTTGAAGTCGTCGTAGCTAAGACCGGCCGCCCACCATTGCGCGCCGCTGCCTGGATGCCAGATGCCGGTATAGCTTCCTTGATGAACCCGCAGACTGATAAGCCGAAGCCCCTGGTTGAAATACGCCAGGTCTTTCGCCTTGAAGTCGTTGTAATTCAGTCCGGTTGCCCACCACTGGGTACCGGTTCCTGCGCGCCAGATTGCCAGGTAATTTGTGTCTGCCATTCGAGCCTCCTAAAGTCGCGCTCTCTGCTCCATGAATATCCGGGCAGGTCGAGAAGCATGATTTTGATGGGACCCGATTGCTAACCAGGGAATCGCAAAGTCTCGCGGGCGAGGATACCACGTTGGATTGATAGTTGTTGAGTGTTGATGCAGTCTGTAAATAGTTCTCTGGCGCGGCGATAACCGCACCATTGTTCGCGTTGCGCATTGCGGCCCGTTCTCTCGGTTCGCTACACTTTTCGCGCGGGCGAAATTCCGAATACATTTATGAAAATTCACGAGTATCAGGCAAAAGAGATTCTGCGGAAGTATGGTGTGCCGGTTCCGGCGGGCGAGATGGTCGAAACGCCGGAAGGGGCCGATAGAGCCGCTAAAGACCTGTTCGACGCCGGCAATAAGGTCGTCGTGGTCAAAGCGCAGATTCACGCCGGAGGCCGCGGTAAGGGTGGTGGCGTCAAGGTCGTTAAGAGTCTCGAAGACGCGCAGGCAGCCTCGAAGGCGATCCTCGGGATGCAGCTCGTGACGCATCAAACCGGACCCCAGGGGCAAAAGGTGCAACGGCTGCTTGTCGAAGAAGGCTCCGCCATCGACCGCGAGCTCTACCTTGGCATCGTGCTCGATCGCGCCGCAGCGAAGCTCGTCTTCATGGCCTCGCAGGCTGGCGGCATGGATATTGAAGAAGTCGCCGCAAAGACCCCCGACGCCATCTACAAGGAATACATCGATCCGGCTATCGGTCTGCAACCTTATCAGGCTCGGCGACTGGCGTTCAAACTCGGCCTCAAGCCCACGCAAATCAATCAGGCGACTGCATTCATGCTCGGCTTGTACAAGGCCTATGTCGAAACCGACTCGACTCTGATGGAGATCAACCCCTTCATCACCACAAAGGACGACAAGCTCCTCGCTCTCGATTGCAAAATCAACTTCGACGACAACGCGATGTTCCGCCATAAGGAACTGAAAGAGCTTAGGGACCTGTCTGAAGAAGACCCGCTCGAAGTCGAAGCCTCAAAGTTCGCTCTCAACTACATCAAGCTCGACGGCAACATCGCCTGCATGGTCAACGGCGCCGGTCTCGCCATGGCGACCATGGACATCATTCAGTACGCCGGCGGCAGCCCTGCAAACTTCCTCGACGTAGGTGGCGGAGCCAATCAGGAACAGATCGAAAATGCCTTCGGCATCCTTCTGAGCGATCGCAACGTAAAGGCAATCTTCATCAACATCTTCGGCGGCATCCTGCGCGTCGATGTTCTGGCAACCGCAGTCGTCGCAGCGGCAAAGAAACTGAACGTTCAGCTGCCCATCATTCTTCGTCTCGAAGGCACAAACGTTGAAGAGGGCCGCAAAATCCTGAAGGAATCCGGTCTGAAGTTTGAGGTCGGCGCAACGATGAAAGAAGCTGCTGATCTGGCGGTGGCTGCCGCGAAAGGTGGTAAGTAATGGCAGTATTGGTTGACAAGAATACGCGGCTGATCGTTCAGGGAATCACCGGGCGCGAAGGAACCTTCCACGCAAAGGCCTGCGCCGAATACGGCACGAAAGTTGTTGGTGGAGTAACCCCCGGCAAGGGCGGCACAACTCACGAGGGCTGGCCGGTCTTCAATACTGTCGAAGAGGCCGTCAAAAAAACCGGGGCAAACGCAACCATCATCTTCGTTCCCCCACCCTTCGCAGCCGACGGAATCCTCGAAGCCGTTGCAGCCGAACTCCCGCTTGTCATCTGTATCACCGAAGGCATCCCCGTGCTTGACATGGTGAAGGCCTGGCAGATCGTGAAGTCGTCGAAATCGCGGCTCATCGGACCAAACTGCCCCGGTGTTATCTCGCCCGGCAAGGCGAAGGTTGGCATTATGCCCGGCCGCATCCACAAGGAAGGCAACGTCGGAATCGTCTCAAAATCCGGCACCCTCACTTACGAAGCCGTTTATCAGTTGACGACCCGCGGCATCGGCCAGTCTACCGCCATCGGCATCGGCGGCGATCCCATCATCGGCACCACGCACATCGATGCGCTCGCGCTGCTGAACGAAGACCCCGAAACCGAAGCCATCATCATGATCGGTGAAATCGGCGGCACAGCCGAGGAAGCCGCAGCCACATACATCAAGCAGAATGTCAGGAAGCCCGTCGTTGGCTTCATCGCCGGTCAGACTGCGCCTCCGGGACGCCGCATGGGCCACGCCGGCGCCATCATCTCGGGTGGGGAAGGAACCGCCGCGTCCAAGATGAAGGCCATGGCCGAAGCAGGCATCACCGTCGTCAAATCGCCTGCGGAGATAGGCGAAGCAACGGCTCGTGTTCTCGGCAAGGCCTAGGCGCAATTATCTTTGCTGTCGCCGGTAATAAAGTCCGGCGACAAAGAAGACCATAGCGACCAGGAAGGCTAGCTGGGCGTGTTGCATCGAGTGAAGCCGAAGGCTGATGATGCCGTCGATCACCCAGGCGATAAAGCCTGCGAACCATATCCACGCCGTATTACGCATAGTGTTTCGATGCTCTCCCGAGCGCACAAGTTTAGCAGTCATTTACACTGGTAACAGCTACCAAACGCTAAAGTTTACCGCTCAGGAGCAGTACCACCATCATGTCACAACGCACATTCAGCATCATCAAGCCCGACGCCGTTAAAAAGGGCTACGCCGGCGCCATCCTCGCCGAAATCGAGAAGGCCGGATTTAAGATCGTCTCCATCAAGAAGGCTTCCATCTCCAAGGCACAGGCCGAAGGTTTCTACTACGTCCACAAAGACCGCCCCTTCTTCGCCGAATTGACCGATTTCATGTCCAGCGGCCCGATCTTCCCCATGGTGCTCGAGAAGGAAAACGCCATCGCCGACCTCCGCAAGCTGATGGGCGCAACCAACCCCGCCCAGGCCGAAGAGGGAACGATTCGCAAGAAGTACGCTGCTTCCATTGGCGAAAACGCAATCCACGGCTCCGACGGCGAGGAGACCGCTGCATTTGAGATCGGCTACTTCTTCGCAGGTTACGAGCTGAAGTAGTCCGCAGTAGAGGCGGCATGGCCGGTCGAGGGCATGCCGCCATTGTTTTCTCAAATCGCATTGTTTTCTCAAATCGAAGGAGCAGACGTGAGATTGAAGTTACCCGAAGGACGTTTCGAAGCGTATCTCTTCGACTGCGATGGCACGATCGTGGACTCGATGCCGCTTCATTATGTCGCCTGGAAGACCGTCTTCGCCGAGTGGGACTGCGAGTTCCCCGAAGACCTGTTCTACTCCCTCGGCGGCATGCCCGTGGCCGAGATCATCGCCTCCATGAACGACAAATTCGACCTCAGCATGCCCATCGAGGAGACCCGCAAGCGCAAAGAACAAATGTACTTCGATCGCCTCCACGAGCTCAAAGCCGTACCAGAAGTCCTGGAACACATTGAAGTAAGCCACGGACAGGTCCCCTTCGCCGTCGTCTCTGGCAGCACCCGGGACTCCGTCATCGCGTCCCTCGCGACAGTAAGTCTGCTCGACCGCTTCGAAACCCTGGTCTGCGCCGGAGATTACCAACGCGGCAAGCCCGATCCCGAGGCATTCCTGATGGCTGCCGAAAGGCTGGGAGTCAGGCCCGAATCCTGCCTCGTCTTCGAAGATGCCGACATGGGTATCCAGGCGGCTACAGCGGCGGGCATGGCCTCCGTCAAAGTTCCGATGCCATGGGAGCGGGTCGCGCTCGTATAACACAGCGCCACCCACCCTATCCCGGTCCTCCTACTTTGTGAACAGATTCAGATCAATCGAATCCGCCATCGCCTTATAGCCTGCATCCCCGGGATGCAGATGGTCCCCTCCGTCCGCCACAGCCGAAAAGACCTCCGGCTTCGAGGGATCCTGGGTCGCCTTATCAAAATCGATAAAACCATCCAGCAGATTCGTCGTGCGAATCCAATGATTCACCGTCTCCCGCTCCTGCTCGCCTGCCGGCGATGAATACTTCGCTCCAACATAAGGAGTAAGCGTGGCTCCATAAACCTTGATGCCATGCGTATGCGCGCGAACAGCAAGCTGGCTCAATCCGGCAATCAGGTCATCGGCGGAGACAATATCGTAAGGATTGGTCGGATCCAGCGCATGGCCAATGTCGTTGATGCTCTCGAGAATAACCAGGTACTTCACGCCGGCCTGGGCCAGCACATCGCGATCGAGGCGTGCCAGGGCGCTGGGCCCGGTCACGTCGTGAAGAACGCGGTTGCCGCCAATTCCCTCGTTCAAAACGCCAAGGTTGCGTGTCTTTTTATTCGCCTGCAGACGTTTGGCAAAAATATCGGGCCACCGCTGGTTGGCGTCCTTGGTGCTGCGCGTCCCATCGGTAATGCTGTCGCCAAAGGCGACGATGGCAGCGCTGTCGCCGCTCCCGATAACATCAATTCCCTTAAGAAAAGGCCAGTTCGTAATGGTCGCCGGATGATCGAGCGCTGCGGCCCCAACCACGTTTCCGGGAATCCTGTAGCTTGTCTGGTTGGCGAAGCTGTGGTGCGTTACCTGCGTGATCTGCTGCGCCGGAACCGACAGGCTGACGGCAACATCCGCAAACGCCGGCAGTTTCAGTGCGATCGGATCGCTCACCACAAGCGCTCCCGGAGGAATCGTCACGGCCGTGTGTCCGCCAAACATAAGCGGCCGGGCCGTGGTTGTATCGACCGTGCTTTCGGTCGTCCGCAGAGCAATGGATGCCGCGTTGATCGTAAGCGCCTCAAGGCCAAACTCGTTCGTAAGAATCACCCGCGCCGAATCTCCGCCAAGCGAGATATGAACGATCTCGCGGAAGGTCGTGTCCGCCTCGCCATACTTGCCATCAGAATTGGCCAGCGCAACTGGAGAAGTGGCCCACGTGCCGACCCAGTGGTCCGGCGGACCCGCAAAGGCTGGCAATACACAAGCAATACAAATCAGCAGAGCCGACAGAGACAGGGTTCTGGTACGCAGGTTCATGAACTCCCTTTCGCGAAATAAAATGATGTTCCATCCTATCGCCGTTTCTATCGTCAAGGGCGGAACGTTATTTCGTGCCGCTACCGGCGTGAAGTATAGTGGCGAGGTTGCGATACTCAAGCGAGCGAAGGGAACAGGAATGACGAAGAAGTGGCGAATGCAATTTTCCTCCAAGGGCAAAGCGGAAGCAGGATCTCCGGGCCGTTTTTCATCAAGAAAAACGGCATTCACAAATTTTCTCCAACACCACATCAACAGGAAAATTGCCATAAAGGTTATGCTGCTTAGCATGACAACTGCTGTGGCAGCACATGGTTCTGTAAGCAAAGCGTCGTTCGGCACCATGCCCGACGGCACCGCCGTCGACATCTATACCCTGAAAAGCGACGCCGTAGAGGCTCGCATCACCACCTATGGAGCGCGAATTGTCTCTATCAAGACCGCGGACCATAACGGCAAGATGGGCGATGTCGTGCTGGGATACGACTCGCTCGCCGGATATCTTGCCGACGGTAAAACTTATTTCGGGGCCATCGTTGGCCGTTACGGAAACCGCATCGCCCACGGACAATTCACCATCGACGGCAAGACCTACCAGGTTCCGAAGAACAATGGCGAGAACTCCTTGCATGGCGGAACCGTAGGCTTCGACAAGCTCGTGTGGAAGGGGCGCGAGGTAGCCGAAGGCGTCGAAATGACACTGGTCAGCAAGGATGGCGATCAGGGTTATCCGGGAACGCTGACGGCGCATGTGCGCTACACGCTTCACCACAATGCTCTACGTATCGACTATAGCGTCACGACCGACAAGGCGACCGTCGTGAACCTCACCAACCATGCCTACTTCAACCTTGGTGGCGTAGGAAGCGGCACAATCCTGAACGAGGAGATCATGATCGCAGCCGACAAGTACACGCCCGTCGACAAGGGTTTGATCCCCACCGGCGAGCTCGCCCCCGTGGAAGGAACTCCTTTCGATCTTCGCAAGCCGACCGTGATTGGAGCCCACATCCATGACAATCACCCTCAGTTGAATATTGCCGGCGGTTACGATCACAACTGGGTGCTTCGCGGCTCGAATGGTGAGCTCAAGACTGCAGCGAGAGTCTACGATCCGGCGACTGGCCGTGTCTTGACCGTAACCACCACAGAACCCGGCGTTCAGTTCTATGCCGGAGTGTCGATGGATGGATCATTCAAGAGCCCCGGTGGCGTGCCCTACTCGAAGAACACAGGCCTCTGTCTTGAGACCCAGCACTTCCCGGACTCGCCAAATCACCCATCCTTCCCGACGACTCTCCTGAAACCGGGAGAAACCCGTCACAGCATGACCACGTTTACCTTCACAACGCAGAAATAACATCGCGGGAGTGTAGATGAACAAGGTCGTTGAATCAGCAGACGCCGCCGTGGCAGACATCCCCAGCGGATCGACAATCATGCTCGGCGGCTTCGGCCTCTGCGGAATACCCGAAAATCTCATCGCCGCCCTCGTGCGTCGCAAACCCACCGGCCTCCACACCATCAGCAACAATATGGGCGTCGACGGTTTCGGCATGGGCCTCATGCTCGAGGCCGGCATGATCGCCTCCCACATCGGCAGCTACGTCGGCGAAAACCGCAAGCTCGAACAGATGGTCCTCAAGGGAGAACTGAACCTCACCCTTATCCCCCAGGGCACGCTTGCCGAGCGCATCCGCGCGGGCGGCGCAGGCATCCCGGCCTTCTATACCCCAACTGGCCTGGGCACCGTCGTCGCCGAAGGAAAAGAGACTCGCGAGATCAACGGCCGTATGTACGTCCTCGAAACCGCTCTCCACGCGGACTTCGCGCTCATTAAGGCGTGGAAGGGCGACAGGCTCGGCAACCTCATCTACCGCAGGACCACACGAAACTTCAATCCTGCCATGGCCACTGCCGCCGACATCACAATTGCTGAAGTGGAAGAGTTGGTCGAGCCGGGAGAACTCGACCCCGATCACATCGTCACCCCGGGAATCTACATCGATCGCATCCTCGTCGGTGAAAAATATGTAAAGCCGATCGAGGCAAAATTCCTCAAAGCCCAGCAGGCAGGAGGCACAGCGTGAACGGCAAAGAACGAATCGCTCGCCGTATCGCTCACGAATTCCGCGACGGCTTCTACGTGAACCTCGGAATCGGCCTGCCCACAATGATTACGGCCTATCTGCCGAAAGGCATCGACGTTGTCTTCCAATCAGAAAACGGCATGTTGGGGGTCGGCCCCGCGCCATCCGAGGAACTCGCCGATCCCGACCTCGTCAACGCCGGCAAGCAGGTCGTCTCCGAACTCCCCGGCTGCTCCTACTTCGGCAGCGACGAATCATTCGCCATGATTCGCGGCGGTCACATGGACATGAGCGTCCTCGGTGCCATGCAGGTCGACGAGCATGGCAACCTTGCCAACTGGACCATTCCCGGCAAGATGGTCAAAGGCATGGGCGGCGCAATGGATCTCGTAGCGGGTGCCCGCCGGGTCATCGTCGCAATGGAGCACCAGACCAAAGACGGCGAATCCAGAATCCTCAGGAACTGCACACTTCCGCTCACAGGCACGAAGGTCGTGCACGACATCGTGACGGAACTCGGCTGGATTCGCGTCACCCCCGAAGGCCTTGTCCTCACCGAGATCGCCGAAGACATAGAGCCCGAAGAAGTACAGAAGCGAACCGAAGCCACACTCACAATCTCCAACAATCTGCGCAGGATGACGATATAACCATGGGAACACCACGCGAAGATGCCATTGAGATCTTCAAGCACGCTCTCGACGCGTCACGCGTTGATGCGGTAATGGAAAAAAAAGTCGACTGTCACGGTTCAATCATGACGGTCGAAGGCCACCGCTACAACCTCAAGGACTACAAGCGATGCGTCCTGATCGCGATTGGCAAGGCTGCCGGAACCATGTCGGCGTCGTTTCTACGCCTTGCCGGCCGCGAAGCTGACCGCTTCGAGGGAGTAGTCGTCTCTCCCAATGAGGAACATCCCGTATCCGGAAAGCTTTCGTACTATCGCGGCGGACATCCCCTTCCTAACGCGGATTCAATGGCCGCCGCAAAGGAGATCATGGAGACTCTCGTCTCCCTTACGGCAAACGATCTTGTCGTATTTCTCATCAGCGGTGGCGGTTCCGCCCTTGTGGGCAGATTCCTTGACCAGGACATGTCCGCGGAGGCTGTTGCGAACACCCACCGGGTGCTCATCGAATCAGGAGCACCCATTGCCGCGATCAACACAATACGCAAGCACGTCTCCGCAGTGAAGGGTGGACGTATGGCAGCCGCCGCGGCTCCCGCCGAACAACTCAGCATCTTCGTCTCAGATGTTCCCGCGGGAGAGCTGGACGCCCTCTCATCGGGACCGACAATGCCTGACAAAAGTACACTGGCAGACGTTCGTCGCGTCATGTTGGAGTACAGGCTCGAAGAGCGCCTTCCGCCGGAAGCGGTGCGCTTGCTGAATTCGCCGGACCTCCCCGAGACGCCCAAACCCGGCTCGTCCATATTCGCCCGTTCTCGATGGATCGTCCTTCTCGACAGCACATCGCTTGAGCGCGCTGCCGCTGTGACTGCCGCCAGGCTCGGTTGGCATGTGGAAGTCGACGATACCTGCGACGATTGGAGCGCAGAGAAAGCCGCCGAATATCTGGTCAATCGCGTTCGCGAACTTCGCGCCGAGCACAACGCGGTCTGTCTTCTCTCGGCCGGAGAAGTGACCGTGAGATTGCCACCTCAGGGTGGGGGAAAAGGCGGACGAAACCAGCAGTTCGCCCTCCTTTGCAGTGAACGCATTGCGAGAGACTCCATCACCGTGTTGAGCTGCGGAAGCGACGGAATCGACGGCAACAGTCCCGCTGCGGGAGCAGTCGTCGATGGCAGGACGCTCGCAAGAGCATCTGCCGCCGGATACCCGGTGCCACGCGCTTTGGAGACGTTCGACAGCTACTCTCTGCTCACGTTGCTCGGCGATGCTGTCAAGACCGGTCCCACCGGCAACAATCTGCGCGATCTCAGAATTCTGTTGGCGCGCTAGCGAAGCACAAAGCGCGTCAGCGGAGTCCAGTAAGCGAGTAGCGAAACAAACAGCCCCACAAGACACGCAAGCGCAATGCTGTGCAGAAGCACGCGTCGCAGAATGCTGCCTTCGCTCCCATAGGTCTCGGTCGCAGTCGTCGCCACCACAATGCTCTGAGGAGCAACCATCTTGCCCATCACGCCTCCGGTTGAATTCGCCGAAGCCATCAGATACGGAGAAAGACCAAGCTGCTGCGCCGTGAGTTTCTGCAGGCTTCCGAACAGCACATTCGAAGACGTATCCGATCCGGTAGATGCCGTGCCAATCCACCCGATCAGCGTCCCGAAGAATGGATACAGCACTCCTGTACGCGCAAACGCAAGCCCAAGAGTCGCGTCCATCCCCGCATAACGCGCAATAAAGCCAAGAGCCATCAGTGCGGCCACCGTAACCAGCGTGAACCGGATCAGCACCAGCGTCTGGACAAAACAATCCACGTAATCACGAAAACTCAAACCCATCGTGAGTCCCGCAAGGATCGCCGCAAAAAAGATTCCTGTGCCCGTCGCGGACAGCAGGTTGAGATTGAAAACAGCAGCCTCGGCCGTAGGGGAGGGAACCGCGGGAGGCATCCTGAGAACTAACTGATCGAGGCCTTTCACTGAGATATGAAACGTGCCAACGCTGTCGAGCATCGCCGAAAAACTTGGAATCCCCCAAACGACAATGCAAAGCGTAAAGATGGCCCACGGCAAAACTGTTTGCACAACCGTCCTGCGGTCGAGCGAAGGCCGTACCGGATCGGTAATCTCCTGGAGCGAGGCATTCAGAAGGCGTCGCGGCTTCCAGAAGCGGAACAGAACAATCAGCCCGATAATGCTGACCGATGCCGAAAGAACATCCACCAGCCACGGACCATGCAGCGTCGCAATGAGAATCAGCGAAAGCCCATAAGCTCCCCCCGCCATCAGTAGCGCAGGCCAAACCTCTACCATCGCTCCAAAACCAGCAAAAGCCCAGATCAGCCAGAACGGAACAATAAAACAAAAGGGAGCGATCATCCGTGCAACCACACGCCCAAGCATCACCGTGTCGAGCCCCGTGACACCATGGAGCGCAACGATAGGAATGCCCAAAGCTCCAAATGCCACCGGAGCCGTGTTCGCCAGCAGCGCAAGACTCGCAGCTTCCAGCGGACGAAATCCAAGCGCAATCAGCAGCGTCCCGCAAACCGCGACAGGCGTTCCGAATCCAGCAACACCCTCAAAAAATGCCCCAAACGAAAAGGCAATCAGCACGAGCTGCAATCGACTGTCAGCCGTCACCCCCAGCAGTAATTGCTGCAGCAGGACAAACCGCCCCGCCCGTGTCGCAAGGTGGTACATAAACAGCACCGGAAAAACAATCCAACAGATCGGGAACAGTCCATAGGCTGCCCCATATCCGGTTGCCAGCAGTCCCATCGAAACGGGCATCCGAAAGACCAGCAACGCAATCGCAAGCGCAGCCGCCATGCCTGCGAGCGCGGCCAGGTGTCCCTTCAGGCGGAAGCCCGCCATCAGCACCAGAAGCACAATCAACGGCAGAGCGGCCCAGACTGCAGAGAAGAACCAATGATGAGCAGGGTCATAACTCTGCGCCCAGGGCTGCGCAAGCGCGAGCGCCAGGGTTTGAGGGGCCAATGCGAACAGAGGAGCCTGAATAAAGAACCTCGCCAAAGAAGGGTGAGGCCAGTATCCGTGAAGAACGGGAAGGCTGTAAATCCCGAACCTTGGCTCAACCTCGATTATTGTTTCCCTGTCGGACGCTCTCCACTCGCCGGACAATTCCCACTTGCACAAAACACGCCGGTGACTCCCTTGCCCTCAGTCACCGTAAAAATTCGATCCACCGCCGGCAAAGAAATCTTTTCCTGCGCGCCGCTCGGCCAGTGAATCTCCACGCCGGACACGCTCGTCGCATCGCCAATTCCGAAATGCACCCGCAGATCATTCGACGACAAATAACTTCCTCCGCTCAGCACATCACCGCGCTGCCGCACACCACCCGCAGTCAGATAAACCGTAGCGCCCACGGCATCCCGCGGACTCTTCGCCCCGCCCACCAGCTTCAGCTCCACCCAGTGATGATGGTCCGGATTTACATTCCGCAACAGCACCGGAGACTGATCCATGTTGCTGATGACCACATCGATCTTCCCATCGTTGAACAGGTCCCCAAACGCAGCCCCGCGTCCAACGCTGATCGCCGCCAGTCCCGTCCCCTCCACAGGAGGAATCACCTCAAACTTCCCATTCCCTAGATTCCGATAAAGCAACGGCCGCTGAGCATAAGTAGTCCCCCAGTCCGGATGAGCATCCACCTCCGGATACACATGCCCATTCGCGATCAGCAAATCCTTCCAGCCGTCATTGTCGTAGTCCAGAAAACCATCTCCGAAGCCCACAAACGGAATGCTCGAAGCCGCGATCCCCGCCTTGTAGCTCACATCGGTAAACGTCGCCGACCCATCATTCCGGAACAACACGTTATAGTCATCCGAAAACGTCGTGCTCACGATGCTCAGGTGGCCGTTGTTCTCATAGTCGCCCGCTGCCAGGCCCATGTTCGCCACCTCGCGCCCATCGCCATTCAGCGCAAAACCGCTCGCATAGCTCACATCCTCAAACGTCCCGTCGCCCTTGTTCACATACAGGTAGTTCGGAGTCGTATCGTTAGCCACGATCAAATCGGGCTTGCCATCGTTATTCACATCGGCAAACAAAGCCCCCAGCCCGTAATACCGGTCCGGATCGCTCACTCCCAGCTTCTCGCTTACATCCGTAAATGTCCCATCGCCGTTGTTATGAAAAAGGTGATCTCTCTCCCCCTTCAGCCCACGCGGCCCGCACATCACCGGAGTCCCGCGAAACATACACGACGCATAACCAACCGCCTTCGTCCCTGAAGCAGGAGGGTCATGCACATCGAAGCTCAGGTACCCGGCAACAAACAAATCCAGCCGGCCATCCCCGTCATAATCCCCAAACGTAGCCCCTGTAGACCACGTTCCCACCGCCACTCCCGCCTTCTCCGCCACATCGGTAAACGTGCCATCGTGATTATTTCGGTACAGACGGTTCTTCCCGAAGTTCGTCACATACAGGTCCGGCCATCCGTCATTGTCGAAGTCCGCCGACACAACCCCATATCCCCACCGATCGTTCGTTACCCCGGCCTTCGCCGCTACATCCGTAAACGTCCCGTCGTGATTGTTGTGAAACAGCGCTGCATGTGGCGACGGTTCCTTGCCATCAAGCGCAGCCACGGTCGAGCCGCTCACCAGGTAAATATCCAGCCACCCATCGTTGTCGTAATCAAGCAGCGCTACACCGGGGCCTTTTGCCTCAAGAATGAACTTCTTCTCCGGAGTTCCCGCCTTATGCCGCCACTTTGTCAGACCTGCCTGCTCCGCCGTGTTCATAAACACCACGGGCCCGTCCTTCACGAAACCGCCGGCCGTTATCGGACGATGATTCGAGTCGAAGGTAGCCGGAAAAACCCCGCCGGTGGCAATTCCGCCACTCCCCGGTTTCGACGGTGTTGCCTGGCACCAACCGGGCCATGTTCCTGAAATAAACGCAAGGCCGAGGAGCATCTCTGCAAGGGTTTTTTGTAACGCTGAAACGGACATATATTTTGCAGCCAAAGTGTACCTGTAAAGGCAGTTGTTACGGAATGCCATTACTGCGTTGCCTTTCTCATAACCCCAGCATAATCACGGTATACAGGCAGAATATCCGCATGCAATCCCCCCTCAGAAATTTTTTCTTGACAGCCTCCCCTTGGCGCGACTACTGTTGCCGACGAAATTTCTAAACCGTTTTAGTAAACCTTTAGAGAATCGTTTCAGGTCTGGGTTTTCCCGGGCTTGGGAAAGGAAACGCGTGAGTGGATCGGAAGCTAATGTCCAAAAATTCACGTGTAACTCAGCCGTTCCAACATGTCGAAGCGCTTTTTCTGGAACGGCACCAACAAAGATTAACAACTGCAACGCTTTACGGAGGCACATCATGACCAATCGCAGATACAGGATCTTCGTCCTGTCGCTTCTCATGTTGTTCGCCGGCATAAGACTCCATGCTCAGGCGAACTCATCCATTACAGGAACGGTTACAGACAAAGAGGGCGCAGCCATTCCAAACGCCCACGTCATCGCGACCGACAACGCAACAGGATTCACCAGCAGCACCGACACAAACGCCAGCGGCATCTACAATCTGCCGGCCCTTAACGTCGGCCTCTATGATCTCAAAGTCACCGCCAACGGATTCCAGACCTCTGTTCAAAAAGGTCTGCAGGTTAACGTCTCCCAGGTAATGCGTGCAGACGTCAGCCTCACCGTCGGCAGCGTCAGTGAAACCGTCACCGTCTCGGCAAACGCACTCACGGTGCAGGCTGACTCAAACGTCGTCAGCACCCTCATCAGCGCCGAGCAGATCAGCGAAATCGCAACGCAGAACCGCAACTTCGCCGCTCTTGCCGCAATCGGTCTTGGCGCAAGCTCGCTGATGCCCGATAACAACACGCCGTCCTCTGGCGCAGGTGGCAGCAGCTTTAACTTCAGCATCAACGGACTCCGTCAGAGTCATAACATCTGGCTCATCGACGGTGGCGAATCGGACGACCGCGGCGGCGCCGGCGGCATGCAGATCATGCCCTCGCAGGATGCGATCGCCCAGTTTGAGGTGCTCTCCAGCAACTATCCGCCAGACTACGGTATCTCCTCTGGTGCAACCATCTCCCTCGGTCTCAAGAGCGGTACCCGCACCTTCCACGCCTCGCTCTGGGAGTTCAACCGTAACACCGTCTATAACGCGAACTACTTCCTGAACAAACAAGCCAACCCGCAGAGAAACCGTCCTGGTCTGAACTACAACATCTACGGCTTCAATGTTGGCGGTCCGGTTACCATCCCGGGCGTCTACAACAAAGACCGGTCGAGAACCTTCTTCTTCTATAACGAAGAGTGGCGCAAAGTAAGACAGTCGCCTTCGCCCGGCAGCAACCCCACGTTGCCCGCTGCCGACTTCCCGGTTGCCGGCCAGAATTTGCATTACGTGGCTCCCGCCTATAACCCGAGCGCGAATATCCTCGTGCCAAGCAACGTTGCCGACCCTGCTTACCTCGCCAAGCTTGCATCGCTTGGCCTCACTCCTGGACAACCCTTCCCCAATAACACCATTCCCGCTTCTCTCATCGATCCGAACGCCATAGCCTACTTGAATACAGGCGTTGTTCCGAAACCGAACACAGCCGACGGTCACGTGCTCACCTCGGCCCCAACACCGCTCGATGTGCGCGACGACCTGGTCCGAATCGATCACCGCGTTACCGACAAATGGCAGATCCTCGGCCACTACATCCACGATTCCGTCACGCAGGCTCAGGGCGGACCGATGCTGGGCTGGTCCGGCGGAAGCTACAACACCATTACCAGCACCGTCAACAATCCCTCCAACAGCGCTGCGATCAAGTTAGCCGGAACCATCTCGCCTAGCCTCCTGGCTGAGGTCAGCTTCAACTACGACGGCAACCAGATCGATATCATCAACAGCCCCAACTCGCAGAGGCCCTCGGGCTTCACGGCGAGCCGGTTCTACTCGAACAAGTCGAACAATCTGCCCAACATGCAATGGAACGGCGGCTTGTATTCAGGAACGCAGGAAAACCCGGCATCGGGTCCGTGGCATAACGCCGCCCAGGACTATATGCCGAAGGTGGATGTTTCTTACCTGCGCGGAAAGCACAACATGAAGTTCGGCCTCAGCTATAACCGCTACACCAAGAACCAGCAGCTGTTTGGAAACTGGGGTGGCGCCTACTCGTGGAACGACAGTGTAACCGGCGGAACGTATAACGGTACTTCATATACCGGTGATGCGTTTATGTCGATGGTTCTCGGTCTTTCAAGCAGCTTCTCGCAGGCACAGGATCTTCCCGTCCGCCACTATGTCAACGAGACCGTTTCGGCTTATGTCGAAGACAACTGGAAAGTAACCCCTACCCTCAGCCTTCAGTTGGGCCTTCGTTACGATGCTCTGCCCCACGCCTGGGAGCGCGGCAACAACGTCTCTAACTTTGATCCCAATGCCTACATCGCAAGCCAGGCCCCAACCTATATCGCAACTTCAACTCCCGGTGTCTTCACGGGTCAGATGGACCCGAATGGACCGGGCTTCGCTACTGTCAATGGCTCCAGGTACTACCTGAACGGTGTCTATCTTGCCGGACGGAACGGCGCGCCTCGTGGGCTCGTCACCAATGACTACGGAACGCTGCAGCCTCGCGTAGGCTTCTCTGACGATCTCTTCGGAAACGGAAAGACGATCCTTCGCGGCGGCTTCGGTACCTTCTTCGAGCGTTTGCAGGGCAACGATATCTACAACGCTGCCACGACTGCGCCCTTCTTCAACAATCCATCCGCATCGAGCGTTTATCTCGCCAATCCGAGCACGAGCTGGATTACGGGACAGACCGCTGCTCAGCCGTTCTTCGCTCAGGGAGCTACAACACTGGCCAAGCACTATCCTGCGCCGGCAGTTGCGCAGTTCAGCTTGGGCGTTCAGCGTGAGGTAGTTCCGGGGGTCGTCGCTGTCGTTCAATATGTCGGCAATATGGCATGGCATCAGAACATCCAGCGGCGTATCAACAACTACTCCATCAATACTCCACTGAACATCCGCGCTTGGGCCGGTGATTCCAATAACGTCTCCGGAACGAACACCTTCGCCAAGACTGGGCCCGGCATTGCGCAACAACTGGCAAACGGCGATTACAACCGTGTCTTCCAGGGCTGGGGTCAGATCACCCAGCAGGAGAACACCACCAACGGAACCTACAGCGGCTTCCAGGTCGGTGTTCGTGGGCAGAGCTGGCATAACCTGAGCGGCGAAGTCGACTACACCTGGTCGCACGAAATCGACCTCACCAACAGCGACCTGCAGAACGTCAGCAACCCGTTCAACCTGAAGTATGACAAAGGCTCCGGTCCGTACGACCGTCGCCATATCCTCAGCTTGAACTACATCTACAAATTGCCCTTCTTCGCCGAACCCGGTCTAACCCATACCCTGCTTGGTGGGTGGGAAATCTCCGGTACAGTCGTCGCGCAGACCGGTACCATCGTCAACAACGGCGGTCTCGGCAACCTTGGTACAAGCCTAAGCGTTGGCTATGACACCATCGGCCTCGGCGGCGGCTACTCAAACCGTCCTGATATCGTCGGCAAGATCCACTACACCAAGAAGCAGGCGCAGTGGTTTGATCCGACGGTCTTCAAAGCCCCAACTCCGGCATGGGCAGGTAGTGTCAGCCAGGGCTTCGGCAACGCCGGCAAAGACGCTGTTGTCGGCCCCGGTCGCGTCAACTTCAACACCTCGCTCTATAAATCCTTTGCGATTACAGAACGGGCTCGCTTCGAGCTTCGCTTTGAGTCGTTCAACACCTTCAACCACACCGAGTTCAACAACATCGGTAACAGCTTCACCGGCTTGAACGCCAACGGAACCGCCAAGGGCAACTTTGGTCAGGTCACCAATACGTTCGATCCGAGGACGCTCGAACTCGGCGGTAAGTTCATCTTCTAAACCAAACAGAAACCTCCATCTCCAGGCGTGGCAGACTTCTCCTGCCACGCCTTTTTTTTCAACAATATGCAGAAAGATCTGCAAATTTCCCCGGAAAAATGGATGTCAAGTGCCGGATTGATCCAAGTTATTCAAAACAATGAATTTATGCGTGGCACAATCCTTCTGCGCGCTTGCTAGAATAGAAGCAGCAGGGAGCCAGACCCTGCCATGGACACAATCTGGCATGAATAGCCTAAACTCTTCACCGTGAATAATTTGCCGATCTCGGGTTGAAGAATTCCCGGCATTTCAGAGGTTGGCACTTCGATTGCGCGCAATGCTCCAGATCTAACTTTATTATTTTGAACACTTTAGGCCAAAAGATAGGGGAGGGGGGAGGAGCCGAATTGATCTGCAAATACCCGACCCTGAGTCCTCGATCCGCCCTTCTGCTTCTCTGCATCCTCAGTCTCCCGCTCTGCGCCCAGACCAGAAAGCAGTCCTCTGCCAGCCAGGATGCTATGGCCCTCGAGCAGCAGGGTCGCAACGCCGAAGCCGAAGCCTCTTGGCTGGCGATCACAAAAAGCGAACCCCGCAACGCTGAAGCCTTCGCCCATCTCGGTCTGGTAGAGGCCCGTCAGGAACGTTACACCGAAGCCGTAGCCGCCTACCGTCGCGCCATCGAACTGAATCCCAACCTCCCCGGCCTCCAGATGAACCTGGGTCTCGCCCTCTTCAAGGCAAAGGATTTCCAGGGTTCTATCAAGCCTTTCACCGCTGAATTGAAGACCCACCCCGGCGATCAGCGCCTGACGATCCTGCTGGGAATGGCCCACTACGGCATGGGAGACTATCTCGTCGCCATCCCCTACCTCCAGCAGGCCGCCCGGCGCGACCCCCGGAACCTCTCCCTGCGCTTCACGCTCGCTCAGTCCTGCCTGCAAAGCAAGCAGTACCAATGCGTCGAGGACGTCTCGAAAGAAATCCTCGCCATCAATCCGGATTCCGCCGAAGCCGACATGCTCGTCGGAGAAGCCCTCGACGAGAAAGGCGACAGCTCCGGCGCGATCGAGCAATTCCGTGCTGCCGCCCTCGCCAACCCGAGGGAGCCGAATGTCCACTTCGGCCTGGGCTACCTCCTCTGGACACAAAGCAAGTACGCCGAAGCCGCAAAGGAATTTCAGGCCGAGCTCGATAGCGACCCGACCCACACACAGGCCCGCGCCTATCTCGGCAACTCGTACGTCCAGCTCAACGATTATGAAAAGGCGCTCCCGGAACTGCAAAAGGCCGAAACCGCCGACCCCGGCCTTGGATCAGTCCACCGCGATCTCGGAATCATTTACGCCGATCAGGACCGCAAAGAAGATGCGATCCGCGAACTGCAAAAGGCAATTGAGCTCGATCCGGCCGACGTTGCTCCCCATTGGAAGCTGGCCAAGCTCTATCAGTCCATGGGAAGAAAAGAGGAAGCCGGCGCAGAATTCGCAAAGGCCAGCAAGATGAACAAGCAGGCCAAAGAAGCGCTGGACCAGAAACTCTCAGGAGCAAAGCCACCCGGGCAATAGGCCGAAATTACTGCGGCTGCCGCATCCGATCTTTGAGGCTGCGCGCAAGCTTTTCCACCTCTTCCGCCTTCTTGATCACGGGAATGGAGAGCGTATCCTTATTGCTCTTGTTTACCTCGTCCTTCAGCTCCTGCGTGAGCCGATAGAGCCGTTCCGTATCTGCCAGAAGCTGTGCCTGGCGCGCCTCAGCAGGAGTCATGGGCTTTGTGGGCTTGGCAGCCGCATCCGTTGTCTTTGAATCATTCGCCGCTGGCTGCTGTGCCTGCGAATTGTCCTTTTGTTGGGCCGGCGCCGCGCCGCACAACGCAATCAGCAACAGAGAGGCAGTAAGAACAGCTCTAAACCTGCCCTTGAATACGTTCACGATTACCACCTTCCTCCTTGTCACACGGCCACCCGCCTCTACTGAGACTTCAACGTATTCTTTACGGTCTTCGCCAATTTTTCAATCTCAGCCGCTTTTTGGGCGCTCCCTCCAAGCGGCCCGCCGACCTCATGCTTCTCCATATCATCTTTCAATTGCTGCGCGAGTTGCGCCAGGCGCGTCGTGGCGGCCTTGACCAACTCCCTCTGCTGCGCCGCGCGAATAGCCGTTACCTGCTGTTGTTGGGCCTTGAGCATCGGATCTTCTTTGTACTTGTCGTGAAGATCAGGGTCTCGTGGTGTCGGATTCGGAAGAACGACATTCTGATTGCCCTGTGCAGACGCAAAATGGCACAGGCCAAAAGCCACAAAACAGGTCGCGATAACGAGTCGGATGGATCGTAGATAAGGAGTTAAGGCTGGCATGAACGCGCCGCCTCCCGCTACAGGAATTGAATCAGAACACAACCGCCTTCGTCCAGCAAAAAGCCGCTCCAGTTGAGGACTTTAGCCACGCTACGGCTTGGGATAAGGATAGATTTTGATCCAATGGTTCCGCATCGTCGCCCGTACAACAGTGCTGCCGGTCTCAGAAACGATGACATTCGTCGGTTGGACCGGCATATGGCAGTCAATACAGTTCTTCACGATGTTATGCCCAAGCTTCTTTGACAGACCGCAACTCCGCCACTGATGACAGCTGAGACAGCGCTCAGAATAAGCGGCCGCTGGACGCTCAACGGAATGGACATCGTGGCAAGTCGAGCAACTCATCTGCGGCGATGAGAGATAACAACGGCTTCGTTGCAGCAGACCCACCTGATTGCCATGTACATCCGGACGATCTTCCGTCGGAGCGGGCAAAGGCTTGAAGTAGTCGCTGAGCGGCCGCCCCGGCACATAAGAGAATGCTGGTGTTATCGCTTCGCGTTGAATACCGTTATGGCAAAGCGCACAAAGATCCACTTGCCGGTCACGCGAAAAGGTCGCAGGATTCAGAATGGCTTCACCCGACGACCGGGCTGTTCCAGCCTTCTGTCTCGCAATATGTTCCGCTCCAGGGCCATGGCAGTACTCACACGTGATCCCTGTTACCAGGGTCGCTCTGTCGTAACGATTCGTCGTCGGATCACCGGAGAGCGGCTGAATAAAACTTGCATGGCATTCCAGACACCCCGGATTGACCGGTCGCGAGAAATTTGCAGAACCATTTTCATAGCCCGGACTATTGATCCACCGATGACCGTCGGTCCAGTAGCTGACGGGAAGTTCGAAAAGCTGATCGCCCTGCCAATACAGATAAGTCGCCCCACGTCTGCCTGAACCAGTCATCAGATCCATGCGTTCAGTTCGCGACTGAAGTTGTGAGCCCCACCCCGTTACAGCAGTTTGAGAGTAACCGTTATCTTTTCGTTCCATTTTGAAGTAGAGCCCCGGTTCCGCGCTCGCACGCGCAGGATCGACGATCGTCAGCGCATTTGAGCCCTCCCGAAAAGATCCCAGCACGGAGGTATTTGTAACGATTTGCGAAGTGAGTCGATGCGATGTATGGGCGTAAGTCGAATCTTGAGAGACGTGGCAATTCGCACAGGCTGCATCGCCCACATAACCTCGACGCGGGTCATTAGAAGGAGATTGGCTAAAAGCCTGATTGATAGCCAGCAGGAGATTCAGAGCCAAAGACAAAATAACCGGGAAACGAAACATTCCATTTACTCATTCACATTCGACACTCCACTGTAATAACCTCCGATGGCAATAGCAACGCTCTAAGTGCCGAGATATTTTCTTTCACCTGATAAATATTTATTTTGCGAATAGAAGGAAGTCCGGGATTTGTAGAAGCTACAATCAGGAGGTCGAATTCTGATCCTTTATCCGGAATTTAAGACACCCAGAGACCTGGATGATTCTTCCTGGTAAGTATTTTTCCAGATCGTCCCGTTAGCATTTCTAGTCGTCTCCAGCAGCGCGCGTGCCAGAATCCTTCTCCTGCCGGGCAACGAATCTCCGACGCGGCCATTTATAACCAGCTTGTTGTTTCTTGGGCGTTCTAATCTTTCAGTCTGCATCCGCACGATTCACGAATAGTCAACGTCACCGGTAAAACCGTCCTGACACTGGCTGTTTTGAACTCGCCATTGATCCGCTGTAGAAGTAATTTTGCTGAGACATTTCCCAATTCCGCCGCAGGTTGTCGCACGGCTGTAACTGCCGGGGTCATCAAAGTGTAAAAATCAACATCGTCGAACCCGACAAGAGCAATATCGGTGCCCATCTCAATCTTCAATTCTTTCAGGGTTTCAATAACCCAGATTGTCGCAGCATTGTTTGTCGTAAACAGAGCATCTGGCCGATTGTGGGAAGCAAGCAAAGTTAGCACCGCCTTCGCCGGCTCTTGACTCGACAGGAACAATTCTTTTAGGACTGGTAATTTAGCGCGCCGCATCGATTCTTTATAGCCGGCAATCCGTTCTTTGATTGTCAGCAAATGAGAGTTCGCGGCCACACAAGCAATCTTCTTGTACCCGTGTTCAATCAGATGTTCGACCGCCATCCGCGCTCCCGCTCGGTTCTCCACGCCGACGGAATCCGTAGTCGCAACCTCCATCGGCCGATCGATCGTTACGACCGGCGTCGTACCGCAAGCGATTGCCTTGAGATAATTGTTCCGGCTATCAGAGGGAACAAGTAATATTCCATCGACAGGGTGGTGCGTCATCATCTCTACCTGTGCAGCTTCGACTGCCGTGTCCTCGCCAGAAGCTGCCAGCCAGACCAGATAACCATTCGCGCGAGCGGTCTCCTGAACAGCATGGCTGACAACAGAAAAGAAAGGATCCGAGACGTCAGGAACGATAAGTCCAATCGACCGTGAAAGCTGACCGGTTAACATGCGCGCTGCATGATTGGGTTTGTAATTGAGTTGTCGAATCGCTTCTCTGACCTTCTTAGCGGTCTCCTCTGCAACATAAGGATGGCCATTGATCGTACGGGAGACCGTCATCGGGCCCACACCCGCTGTCCGAGCTACATCTTGTAGCGTCGCCCGTTTGGTAGGTAAGGATTTGTGCACCGGTTACGTCCTTTATGAGAGCCCTATCATAACCTTGCCCTTGTTACAAAATCCCAATTCACACTAAATTAGCACCCTCCTGTTGACAACGTCATACCGCAGCGCGTAAATAGGTGGACGGTGTGATACCGCAATCATAAAAATGTTTATTTTCCTTTCGAGGAGGCTGTAGTGAAAAACCAACGCCTGTACAGGTACACGTTAGCGCTAACCGTCCTTTGCCTTCTAATCGTCACTGCGGTTCCCTTGCTCGCTCAAACGGACACCTCATCGCTTTCGGGCACAGTCTCAGATTCCTCTGGCGCTGTCGTCCCCAATGCGAAGATCACCGTGCACAACGAGGCCACCCTGAACGACAGAGAGGCCGTCAGCAATGAAGCCGGCAACTTCACCATCACTAACCTGACCCCCGGCAACTACAGCATGCGAGTCGAGTCGCCCGGCTTTCAGACAACGATGCTCAATTCTGTTCTGGTCGACCCAAACATCGGCCGGCGCATTGACGTCACCATGAAGGTCGGCGACACCACGACCTCCGTTACCGTCGAAGCGCTCGCCAACACCGTTCAGACCGAGAGCGGAGCCGTCGGCCAGCTGATTACGCAGGAGCAGGTGAAGAACATTCAGCTGAACGGGCGCAATCCGCTCTACCTCGCGCAGATGGAGCCCGGCGTGGTCCGCAACAACTCCATGGCGGCCCTTGGATTCGGCCTCGACAACCCGCTTAACGTCAACGGTGCCCGCTCGCAGGAGAGCATGCAGACGTTCGACGGCGCGCCGATGGTGCGCACGCGGTCGAACGGCACCAGTGTCGGCACGGCCGATGTGGATTCAACTTCGCAGGTGCAGGTGCTCAGCTCCAATTATCCGGCTGAGTACGGCCGCACTTCCGGCGGCCTTATCCGCCTCGTTCCCAAGAGCGGCACGACTGATTTCCACGGGAGCGCTTTTGAGTACTTCCGCAATAACGCGCTGAACGCCAACACCTGGAGCCGCAATCTCACCGGTCAGAAGCGGGCAGCTTTCCGCTACAACCAGTTCGGCTGGAACCTGAACGGGCCAATCTACATCCCCGGCCACTTCAACCAGGACAAGAGGAAGCTATTCTTCCTGGTGGGGCAGGAGTGGGTGAAGTACAACCACGACGACTTCGCGCAGCAGAAGGTGCCGACGCTTAAGATGCGTAACGGTGACTTCAGCGAACTGCTCAGCACGAATATCTTCTACAGCTCGAACAAGCAGCTCGTTAGACCGGGCACCAATACCCCGTACGTCAACAACATCATTCCTACAGCGGAGCAAAGCCCGAACGGCATGGGCCTCATAAGGGCATATCCGGTGCCAAACAACACGGTGGGCACCAACAACTGGATCGACACCGCGCTGTACACAGAGCGACAGCGTAAGGACTCGGTTGTGGTGGACTTCGTTCCAGCGGATGCGCACCATTTCCGGTTCAGCCTGCTGAACTATAACTACGACGACTACGAGCCGCACTTCGGCAACTTTAACACCAACCCGCGCATCTTCCACCGCCCGAACCAGATCGGCGTCTTCCACTACACCTGGACGATCAGCCCGACGATTGTCAACGATGCGTTTGTGTCAGCCGCGGCGGACCACGTAGACATAAATATCGACACCTCCTCGGGACTCTACGACCGCACCAAGTACGGCATCAACTATCCGTATCTCTTCGGTTCGGCAAGCAAGGTGGTTCCAAACAAGATTCCGACCATCCAACCCACGGCCGGATTCGGCACTCTCGATGGAGGTCCTTATCCATCGCGTTCTGGCGGTATGGTTTACGACGTGGGCGATGCTATAACCAAGTTGTGGGGCAACCACACGCTGAAGTTCGGCATGGTTTGGGAGTACGCCGGCGAGAACAACTACGACCAGATCTCGGTCGATAACACGCGTCCGGGAACCACAAACAACCAGAATGGCCTGTTCCGGTTCACCGATGGAAGAACGGGAGGCTCGACAGCTGCTGTAGGTAACATGGCGCTTGGCCTGTTCGACACCTACGGCGAGATCGGCACCCGCTCCTACACGCCGTTCCGTGGCAACATGTTCGAGTTCTTTGGGCAGGACCAGTGGCGCGTGAACTCGAAGCTCGTGGTCGAGTACGGCATCCGCTACAGCATTATGAACCCCTATCATTCGCTGTGGGGTAATCAGTCCTTCTTCAGTCCCAAGGACTACAGCACGTCATTGGCTCCGATCGTCAGTCCGACGACTGGCTTCCTCACCGGCGGCGATCCCTACAACGGCGTCGTGATTCCGGGCTCGGGCTTCCCTGACGCGGCCAAGGGTCACGTGCCGGATAGCATCCTCAATGGCAACTACCAGCGGCTCTTCCGCGGCTATGGTTCTAACTATTCGCCGACGGTTTACTCGAACATTCAACCGCGCTTTGGCTTTGCCTACCAGGTTGAGCCGGGTACGGTCGTCCGTGCGGGTGTTGGTCGTTACATACAGCGGCTGGGCATCAGCGATACGGTCCATGTCGGCGGCAACTCGCCGTTCCAACCTGCTTCGTCGGTAACAAACGGCAGTGTGGACAACCCGGGTGGCCTCGGGCAGAACCAGCTTCCGCTGGCGTTCACCTCGCATGCGTACACCTATCCCAGCCCTGAGTCCTGGGCCTGGAACCTGAGCGCCGAGCACGAGTTCGACAAAGTCGGCGTCTTTACCCTCGCCTATGTCGGCCGTCGCGGTTATCACTTGGAGCAGCTGGCGAACATCAACCAGCTTCAGCCCGGAACCCTCGCCCCCGGGACGCCCAACAAGGTCAATAACATCAACGCTGACTCACTGCGTCCATATAAGGGCTTCTCGACTATCATCGAGGCCCAGAACACGGGTGGATCGTTCTACAACGCGATGCAGGCCAACGTGAGGCGTCGTCTGACGAGGGGTCTGCTCTTCGGGGCGGCCTACACATGGTCCAAGTCGCTCGACTATGGTTCGTCGAACGGTACAAATATCGTCAACGCGTATGACAACAGCATCATGTTCGGGCCAAGTGACTTTGACACGCGGCACGTGTTTGTGGGGAACTACGTTTGGGATATTCCCTATGGAAGCCATGCCTCGAACATCTTCGTCCGTACTCTGCTCGGTGACTGGCAGACCTCTGGAACCATCCAGATGCAGTCCGGTCGTCCGATTAACGTTTCGACCGGGAGCTTCGATCAGGCTGGCGTAGGCCCGGGTTCGGGTAACCAGTATTACGTCAAGACTGCCAGCCCGGCGCTGCCGCACCAGTTCGCGGGAGCCAGTGGCACGGCGCTCTACTTCGACAAGAGCGTCTACCAGCAGGCCGCTCCCGGAACATTCGCGGGGCGTGGCACACGCAACTCCGTCTATGGACCGGGTTTCTCCAGCTTCTCGGCTGCAATGCAGAAGGCCTTTCACATCATCCCCAGCCACGAGAATCATCAGTTGACCTTCAGGGCTGAGGCCTTCAACTATCCAAACCACCCCAACTGGGATAACCCGACCGGCGACCCGACAAGTGGTAGCTTCGGCCGTGTGACGGCGAAGGGCAATACCTACTTCTCCGATCGGCAACTCCAGTTCAGCCTTCGCTACGCCTTCTAAACGTAGCGCACACCTCGATGGGCCGCCTCTCTCGAAGCGGCTCATCGTTTTAAACAAAGAAGCATCACCGTAAACCCAAAGAGATCTCGCAGCGATTCTTCTCAGCGGGATCTCTTTCACCACATAAAGATTCAAATCACCCGGCCACATCTCTGGCTGCAAAATGGATGGCTATCAGCATGCGACCTGCGCAATCGCCCGTATCTTCCCGTAGGACTAGGCTCACTCATCGTAATCTCCGGCGCTCCGCGCTCTATGCCACCGTCGCGGGACTCCTTCTCCCCGGCGCAGTCCGCAGCCAGACCATGAAGGCCCCGGACATCACTAAAGAACCTACTCTTTACGTCGTCCCCTATGCCCACCTCGATACCCAGTGGCGATGGGAATTCCCGCAGACCATCAACGAGTATCTCCTCAAAACCATGCGGGTCAACTTCGACTACATCGACCGCTACCCTCATTACGTCTTCAATTGGACCGGCGCCAATCGCTATCGCCTGATGAAGGAGTACTTCCCCTCCGACTACGCGAAGATGAAGCAGTACATCGCCGCTGGACGCTGGTATCCCGCAGGCTCCTCCGTTGAAGAAGGAGACGTCAACCTCCCCAGCGCCGAAGGAATCTTCCGCCAGGTCCTCTACGGCAATGAATACTTCCGTAAAGATTTCGGCAAAGCCAGCGCGGAATACATGCTTCCTGACTGCTTCGGCTTTCCTGCATCCCTCCCCAGCATCCTCGCGCACGCCGGCGTAAAAGGATTCTCCACCCAGAAGCTCAACGCCCAGTGGCAGCCTGCTCCAAAAATCGGAGGCCCCGGCTCTCCCGAGCAAACACCCGAAGGAATTCCCTTCAACGTAGGTATGTGGATCGGCCCTGACGGCAAAGGCGTCATCGCTGCTCTCAATCCCGGCGGCTACGGCAGCAACGTCTACACGGACCTCAGCAAAGAACCCACAGAAGTCTCCGCCTCCGCGCCCCAGCTTACCAGCGAAGAGCGCGCCCGTCTGACGCCTCAACAGGCAGCCGCAGTCGCAAGACAACGGCCGCAGGAACAGGACTGGGTCAAACGCATCGATCTTAACGGAAAGGTCACAGGCGTCTTCGCCGACTATCACTACGTCGGCACAGGCGACATCGGCGGTGCTACCCAGGAATCCACGGTAAAGCTCCTTGAAGCCATCGTCACAAAGAGTGAAACCACGCTACCCACTCCGCCACGAGCTGCGTTCGCTATGGGCGAAACTCCGGCAGCAGAACCCACGGGTTCCCCCATCAAGGTGGGCGACGGTCCCGTTCATGTAGTCGAAGCAGCAGCCGATCAACTGTTCAATGACATTCCCGCATCCATGACCTCGCGCCTTCCGCAGTACAAAGGAGACCTCGAGCTCATCAATCACTCCGCGGGGTCTTTGACCTCGCAGGCATATCACAAGCGTTGGGTGCTCAAGAATGAGCAACTCGCCGACGCAGCCGAGAAGACCTCCGTCGCCGCCGCATGGATGGGAGGGCGAACCTATCCCCAGGAACGCATCAACGACGCTTGGATGCTCGCGCTCGGGGGCCACTTCCACGACACGGGAGCCGGAACCGCAACCCCACGCTCCTATGAATTCGCGTGGAACGACGACGTCATCGTGGCGAACCAGTTCGCAGGCATCTTCACCAATGCCTCCGAAGCGATCGCCTCTGCTCTCGATACACAAGTCGCCGGAACCCCCATCGTTGTCTTCAATCCTCTCAACATCCCACGCGAAGACCTCGTCGAAGCCAGCATCGACCTTCCCGGAACCAAGGCTGTTCATGTGACCGATACAGAAGGAAAGGAAGTGCCCTCCCAGGTCGAAGACGGCAAGGTCCTCTTTATCGCGAAAGCACCCTCAGTCGGCTACACCGTCTACAGCATCGCTCCTGCGCAAACATCGCGCTCCAGTTCCGAACTCAAGGTAACGGAATCCTCCATCGAGAACGCCCGCTACCGCGTCAAGCTGAACTCCGACGGCGATGTCTTCAGCATCTATGACAAGTCCCTCAACAAGGAACTTCTCTCCGCCCCCATCCGTCTCGCCATCTCCAATGACAAGCCCAGGGTCTACCCGGCCTGGAACATGGACTTCGATCAGGAGCAGGCTCCGCCACGCGCTTACGTCAGCGGCCCCGCCAAGGTCCGCATCAAGGAGAACGGCCCCGTCCGCGTCTCTCTCGAAGTAACCCGCGAGACCGAAGGCTCCAGGTTCGTTCAGACTGTTAGCCTCGCCGCAGGTGATGCAGGCAACCGCGTCGAATTCGGCAACGCAATCGACTGGAAGACCCTCTCCGCCAATCTCAAGGCAGCCTTCCCCCTCAGTGCTTCGAACGAAAACGCCACCTACAACTGGGAGATCGGCACCGTCCAGCGGCCTAACGCCAACGAGCGCCAGTTCGAAGTTGCCTCTCACCGCTGGATCGATCTCGCCGACAAGAGCGGCACCTTCGGAACCACCATCCTCACCGACTACAAGAACGGCTCCGACAAACCGAACGACGACACCATCCGCCTCACCCTCATGCGCTCGCCAGGAATCGAGCCTCCCGCGAATGGCCGCCCTTCGGCCTACACCGATCAGGCGAATCAGGACTGGGGTCATCACGAGTTTGTCTTCGGCCTTATAGGCCACACCGGAGACTGGCGGACAGCACAGACTGATTGGCAGGCCTACCGGCTCAACGATCCACTCGTCGCCTTCCAGACCGCGAAGCACAGCGGCCCCCTCGGCAAGAGCTTCTCTCTCGTTCACCTCAACAACTCGCGTATCCGCGTCCTCGCGCTGAAGAAGGCTGAGAACAGCGACGAAGTAATCCTCCGCATGGTGGAACTCGACGGCAAGCCTGCCCAGAATGTTCGCGTGTCATTCGCCGGTCCCATCGCCGGCGCGCGCGAAGTAAACGCGCAGGAACAACCCGTGGGCGATGCCAGCGTCAGCAACGGCATCCTCGTGACATCGTTCACACCCTATCAGCCGCGAACCTTCGCTCTTCGCCTCGGCACGCCGGTTGCAAAACTCAACACCGTAAAATCGCAACCGGTAAAACTGAATTACGACCTCGCGGTTGCAAGCAACGACGACACGAAGACCGCAGGCGGAGGTTTTGACGGCACCGGCAAAGCCATGCCCGCTGAAATGCTTCCCTCGAAGCTCCAGTACAACAACGTAGAGTTCGAACTGGCCCCAGCCAAAACAGGCACACCAAACGCAGTGGTAGCAAAAGGCCAAACCATCACCTTGCCCGAAGGTCACTACAACCGCGTCTACATCCTCGCCGCATCAACGGACGGAGACCAGGACGCAATCTTCCAGCTGGGCGAAAAGAAGGTCAACCTCAATATCCAGAACTGGACCGGCTTCATCGGCCAATGGGATACGCGTCTCTGGAAGAGCCAGCAGGAGCGCAACTGGGCGACCTCCGCAAACCACGCCGCATGGCCACCTGCTGACCTCCAGCAGCGTGAACAACGCGCCCCCTCGCCTCGTTATCCTGAGGACTACACCGGACTCAAGGCCGGCTATATCAAGTCCGCAAGCCTCGCCTGGTACGCCTCACATCAGCACACAGCCGATGGGCTCAACGAGCCGTATCAGTACTCCTACCTCTTCGCCTACCCCATCGAAGTGTCCGGCAACGCAAGAACACTGAAGCTCCCCAACAACGAAAAAATCCGAATTCTCGCCATATCCACAGCCGACGAGAACCCGGAACTCACCCCGGCGCAACCTCTGTTCGACGCACTCGACACCACTCAGCAGAAGAGTCAAACAAGGTTCTAAGCCTTGCTTCGAACTCCCGCCGCAATCAGTCCAACGCCGGCCACAAGCGAGATGACGCTGAGAACAGGAGAGATGGGAAGGGTCTTCTTCTGTTCGTGCGATACCTGCACTGGTCCTAAATCAATGTCTTTCTTTTGGTGGGTAAAGCTGATGCCGCCTACAGCGAAGCCTATGATCCCAAGGACTATTAAGAGAATGCCCACAACCGTTACTGCTTTCATGCTTTGATTCCTTTCGCCGTATCAAAGCATTTAGATGCAGAACAGACCCAGCGGGACAATCGAGCGCTCAAGAAGCGCCGAAGATCCGCGTGCTCTCGGAAGCAGGCAATCATTTGGGATTTGGAGCACCGAGCGGGAATTGAACCCGCGAATACTGGTTTTGCAGACCAGCGCGTTAGCCACTTCGCCATCGGTGCTCTTGCTCCGCCGCGGGAGTGCGGCGGAGATCGACCACTTCCTTACTGCGGCTGAGAAGTCGTCCGCAGGTACGGTTTTACTGTCTTATACCCCGGAAACAGTTTTGCCGCATCATCATTCGACACTGCGCCGGTAATGATCACGTCCTCACCCTGCTTCCAGTTCGCCGGAGTCGCCACCTTGTGCTTCGCTGTCAACTGGATCGAATCCAGCACGCGAATGATCTCATCAAAGTTGCGCCCTGTCGTCATCGGATACGCCAGCGTCAGCTTGATCCGCTTGTCCGGGCTAATCACAAACACCATGCGTACCGTGGCATTGTCAGCCGGTGTCCGGCCTTCGCAGCTATCGCCTGCATCGCCAGGCAGCATGTCATACAGCTTGGCGACTGCCAATTCTGTATCCCCAATCACAGGGTAGTTGATCGTTGAGCCGGTTACATCCTTGATGTCCTGGGCCCATTTGTGATGGTTGTCGACGGGATCGACGCTGAGGCCAATTACCTTCGCTCCCCGGGCCGCAAATTGTTGCTCAAGTGACGCCACTGCGCCAAGTTCGGTCGTGCACACCGGGGTAAAGTCTTTGGGATGGGAGAAAAGAACAGCCCAGTTATCACCAATCCATTCATGAAAACGAATCGGTCCTTGTGTCGTTTCGGCAGTAAAATCCGGAGCTATATCATTGATTCGAAGTGACATTTCCTCGCCTATGTTAGGTCTCCCCAACATTCTTCCTTCCTGTAAAATTACGCCTCTGCTAGAAAGCTGACGCAAAACTAAACCCACCCGGCTGTCGCTCTTGGGTGGGCTCTGTGCTGCTCGAAGATGCTCTTACTTCGACTCGCTCATTCGCACACCCATGTCGGGCGACAGCAACAGCAGCGCATCGTAGTCGTGTTAAGCATCATTGTCATAACAAATCTTTTGTACCGCTGCTAGCTCAGGCTAGCATGAAGCAGGTTTGCCTCACTGCGGTCTAGTCCAAACCATAGTCTTGAGGTGTATATCATGTCAACCCTGCCAGCTCCCGCTACGGCTCACTGCGCATACGATTTCGCTCAAGTCGACGTCTTCGCTGAGCACCCTCTCGAAGGAAATCAACTTGCCGTGTTCGCCGATGCGCGCGGCCTCGCCACCGAAGAGATGCAGGCACTCGCACGCGAGACCAATCTCTCTGAGACCACCTTCATCCTTCCTCGTGACCCTGAGGTCGAGCAGCGCTACGGTGTCCGCGTCCGTATCTTCACCACTCAGGAAGAACTCCCCTTTGCCGGACACCCTACCCTCGGCACCGCAAGCTGGCTCTACTGGAACCACCCCACCCTTCGCGAAGCGGAGGAGATCACCCTCGATCTCAGCGTCGGCCCCATTCCTGTGCGCTTCTCTCCCGCTGAACCCAAACGTCACGGCGTCTTCGCTACCATGCGCCAGAATGATCCTGTCTTCGGCGCTCCTGACCACGACCACGCTTCGCTCGCGCCAGTCCTGGGTTTCAAACTGGAGGATATTGATACCACGCTGCCCATTCAGATGGTCACCACCGGCAACCCCTTCTGCATTGTCCCTCTGCGATCGCTCGATTCTGCGAAGCGCCTTACCCTCCCGCAGAGCGCGAATGTTCGCTCTTACCTCAAGCGTTGTGGAGCGAAATTCTTCTACTTCATCACTCGAGCCGGCTCCATCTCAGGAGCCGACTGGCATGCGCGCATGCAGTTTTACAACGGTGAAGATCCCGCAACCGGCTCGGCCGCCGGTCCCGCGGCAGCCTATCTCGTTCGCCATGGAGTCGAGCCGAGCGGCAAGACCGTCATCATCGAACAGGGCATCGAGATGCTTCGTCCAAGTCGCATTCACGTCTCGGCGGAGATCACTGGCGACAAAGTCGCGAATGTGTTCGTCGGTGGACGCACCATTCCCGTTGCAAACGGACGCTTTTTCCTGCCGTGATGCACGAGATTTCAACAGTCCTGTAACTTGAATCCCCAATAGCGACGCGCCTTTGCAAAAAACGGTGGATGCGCAAGCGTGAATATCGTGTTTCTTCGCTTGAAATTCGCCGTTGCCAAGCCGCTCAACTCTTCATACTCTTGGCAAGCGTCGATGATGATTTGCACGCAACGTGAGGTCATCACCGGCTTGGTTCTTTCGCCTGGTATTAACGACAACTTGAGTTGAGAGACGCTTGACTGTCATGCAGTCGCGACTCCCTGCGCGCACACTTCGCTGCTTGCAAACGCAGCAGAGAATGTGCCGGACATCGTCCGCACATTCCTTGCTGTAATCGCGGCAATCACGGTATCGCGTTCACGGAGCTCCGCGAAGGCAACCTGTGTGACACGGCATCTCTCTCGCCCCGCGGTCCGGCGGCCTCGTCCGCCGGACAGGTGACACTGTTCTCCAAAGGGAGCGGACAGAGAGATTTTCTCTTTTTGTCCTCCCTCTGGAGCAGATGGCCCACTACGTTCCGGAGTACGCACTCAACCGGACCGCGAGGCTCGTGTGTGAACACTCGGACCGGCATGGTCTGCAAACCAGCAGACCCGCCGGCCCGGCCCATCGGCCATCAGCCCTCATGACGAGAGCGTGTGGCAGAAGCGAGACTGCATTGCGCCCTAAGAAGACGATCCTCTGCGTAGACGATAATGAGCAAGTACTCTCAGTCCGAACCTTTCTCCTCGAAACCCGTGGTTACCGCGTCATCCCAGCCCTCTCCGCACAACAGGCCCTCGAGGTCGTAGAACAGTCCCTCCCCGGTTCACTGGATCTCCTGCTCTGCGATCTCCTCATGCCCCAGATGGACGGCAACGAACTTGTTCGCCGCGCCAAACGACTGCACCCCTCACTACCAGCCATGATCGTCTCCGGCACCGTCTCCTCTTTTGACCGAGCCTGCTGCGCAGACGTCTTCCTCCCCAAGGGAGGCTGTACGCCCGCCGAAATGATCGAGCGCATCCGCGTCCTCGTAGCCCGCAAACGTGGCCCCAAGAAGGTAATCCATGTACAGCCGGTAGCCCACGCCCTAATCGGAGCCGCGGCATCCTGAAAGAGGTCTCGGAAATGCAGGCGTTCGTGTCACCGAAAAATTTGTCAAAGCGGAAGGGCACACGTTCGCATTACCGAAAGATTTGCCAAAGTGGAAGGGCACGCGTTCACGCGTGCCGCCCTTGCCCTTGCATTTGAAATAGAGCGGGGCTTTTAGCCCCGCGTTAGGCCGGCCCGAAGAGCCCTACCGCTCTGCCGAAGCGACTGATCTATTAGCGCTCTACAAAGAGCCATGGAAGCCCGTTTTCCACAATCAACCCTTGACACCCCTGATAGCCTTAAATCAGAAGAAAAGAAGCCCGGCCAAAAGCCGGGCTTCCGCTTTTAAGCTGACACGACCATCTGACCCGCTACACCAGGTCCAGATCTAAGTATTTTCTCAACTACACTTTGCACGAAATCAGGGGGGGAGGGTAGGGAAGACATGTCGCACCCTAACAACAATGGCCGAAATCGCAGACCTTACGCCTCCATCAGACCATACCGCCGCTGCCATTGATGTTTCAGCCTGCTCCACACCTCACGCTCCTCGGGCGGAATCCCTGGATCGTGTGGATCGTATTTCTCGGCAAACCGCGCCGCCTCATTCTTGGCCAGCTCCAGCACAGCCTTATCACGCAAAAGATTCGCAACCCGGAACTCCGGCATCCCGGCCTGCCGCGTGCCGAAGAACTCCCCCGGCCCGCGTTGCTGCAGATCAAGCTCAGCCAGCTCAAAGCCGTTCTGCGTCGAAATCATCGCATCCAGTCGAGCCTCCGCCTGCTCGCTTACCGGCCCGCCGGTCATCAGGATGCAGTAGCTCTTTGCGGACCCGCGCCCCACTCGTCCGCGAAGCTGATGCATCTGCGCCAGGCCGAACCGCTCCGCATGCTCAATCACCATCACCGTCGCATTCGGGACGTCAACGCCCACTTCAATCACCGTCGTCGCAATCAGCACATCGATCTCGCCGCGCTGAAACCGCCGCATCGCCACATCCTTCTCATCGGCGCTCAGGCGGCCGTGCAGCAACCCGAGACGCACGCCGGAGAGCGCTCCCTGACGGAGTTCGTCGTACATCTCGGCGGCCGCGCGCAGTGCTTTTTTCGGGGCGAAAAGCTTTTCGGACTTTGCCGGCCTACCCTTGGCGACCTTTGTTGCTTTGGCCCCGCGGCGTGTCGTAGTGGCCTCTGCTTTCTGCTCCTCTGCCTCTTCTTCGGGAGCGAAGTCGAGTTCGGGCTGGTCATTTCGCGTCCCCTCGATCACCGGATAGACGATATAAGCTTGTCTTCCCTCTGAGACCTGCTTGCGAACAAAGCCCCACACGTCTTCGGCGCGCTCTTCGGTAGTGCGGCGAGTGACAATGGGAGATCGGCCCGGCGGGAGTTCGTCGATGACGCTAACCTCCAGGTCCCCGTAGAGAGTGAGCGCGAGAGTTCGCGGGATGGGAGTCGCTGTCATGACCAGAACATCCGGCTCCTGCGCTACGCCGTCGGCTCCTGGCTTCTTCATCAGCCGGAAGCGCTGCTGCACGCCGAAACGATGCTGTTCATCGACAATGACCAGCCCAAGATTGTCGAAATCGACCTTCTCTTCGATAAGCGCGTGCGTACCGATAGCAAGCTGCGTCTCGCCGCGAAAGATCCTGCCGCGAGCCTCCCTCTTTGTCGCATCGTCCAGAGATCCGGTCAGAAGCGTGACGCGGTACGGCTCGCCTGTCCGCGGCGAAACGACATTGCTTAGCAGCTTCCGGGCAGAAAGATAGTGCTGTGTCGCAAGAATTTCCGTAGGAACCATCATCGCGACCTGGAAGCCGTTCTCCATGGCGACAAGAGCGGCCTGCATGGCGACGATGGTCTTGCCGGAGCCGACGTCACCCTGCAGGAGGCGGCGCATCGGTTGCGGCCGTCGCATGTCGACAACGATTTCTCCCAGCACTCGTTTCTGCGCGGCGGTGGGATGAAAGGGAAGAATTTGCTTGATCGCCGTCCGGACTGTGTCGTCCGTGGTGAAGGCCGTGCCGATGCGTTCGCGCAGCTTTCGCCGCTTGAGCTCAAGGCCGAGCTCGAGATAGAAAAGCTCTTCGAAGATCAGCCGCCGGTGGGCGGGCGTCGAGGCCGACATCAGCTCAATCATCGGCGTTCCGGCTTCGGGAAAGTGCACAGCTCGCAAGGCTTCAAGGCGTTCCGGCAGATGCAGCCGTTCCAGCAGGGCAGATGGAAGAGTTTCGGGAACGCTGCCCTCATGAGCGCCAAGCTCTTCGAGAAGGCCCCAGATGACGCGGCGCAGCCAGCGCGAGGTGAGCTTGGCCCCGCGTGTGGTGGTCCCGCCAAGGAACTCGTAAACCGGCACGATACGGCCGACTTCGAGCATGGCAAACTCGGCCTCCTCTGTGCCGTGGGCAGGCAGAATCTCGAATTGCGGCTGGATCATCTTAAACTTGCCGGCGGTCGATCGGGAGGCCTCCAGCCTGCCATAGAGCGCGACCATCTGGCCGACACGGAATTTGTCTTTGAGATAGGTGCCGTGAAACCAAAGGCATTTGACGGTGTCGATGCCTTGGCCTACGGTCATCTCGAAGATGGGCATCGACCGAGTGCGCAACAACACAGAACCTCGAACTTCACCGATCACCGATGCCATTGTTCCGGCCTGCAACTGGCTGATGGGAAGAGGATTCAGGCGGTCTTCATAGCGGAAGGGAAGATGGTAAAGAAGGTCTTCGACGGTCTCGACGCCGCGTTGAGCCAGCGCACCGGCGATCCGCTCGCCGATGCGCTTCACGAACTTGATTGGGGTCGAGAGTTCCACTACTGACCGATGCTATCAAGGCCGGCCATGTTCTGACGCTGCTTACGACCGTCCGATTGCTTGCTGACGCTTCAACTCAGTCTGAAAGGCGTGCTCTCGTTCGTTCACGTAAGCCTTGTATCCAGCGGGATCGATGAAAGGGTTGGTCCCGGCCTTGTTCAGCTTTGCGTACTTGGCCTCCATCTCGTAGTAGCCACCATGCGCTCCGAGAAAGATGTCGCAGGGCAGCGACTTCAGCACACGAAAAGTCTGCTCGTAGTCTCGCGCGATCTGCGGGTATTTCGAATTGCCGACGAGTTTGTACCCGGAGTTCACATTCGGGCTCCCGACGATGACCGCGTCGTAGGTTTTGCCTCCTTCGGTGACCTTCATGGTCCAGGTGGTGCAGCCCTTGGTATGGCCGGGAGTGAGATGAGCGACCAGTGTGGCTCTACCGAGGCTGACTTCGTCGCCATCGTGGAGGATGCGGTCGACCTTCGTTGAGGCGAAGAGCGATGACGGATCGCTGGCGTATTGAAAGTCTGTCTTGCCGCCGGACTGCACGACGTCAACATCGCCGGCCATGACCATGTACTTCGCGTGAGTAAGCTGCTTGATGCCGCCGCTTCCGGCGCAGTGGTCCCAGTGGGCGTGGCTGATGAGGAGGATCTTGGTGTCGCTGAACTTGAAACCGAGGCTTTCGATGCTTTTGCGGATGAGGGGTACCGCGTCCTTAGGCCCGCTGTTGATCAGGATGTTGCCCTCGGGCGTGGTAATGAGGAAGGAAGCGTACTCCCTGGTCCCGACGTAGTAGATGTTGCCGATGACGCGGTGTGCCGGGAATGGCTGCAAAGCAGATGCGGCCCAGCCGAAATGGGCGGAGAGGAGAGTGAGGGCAAAGATGGCGAGACGGAGCATCATGCCGAAGCGTACCCTTGCACAACCTGTGCAAGCCTGTGGGAACTTCCTGGAGGCTGTTGTCTTTCTGGATACGGGTGCACGAAGGCCCCTGATAAACTGAGATTTAATCCATCACTCGAGTATCCATGCCCATCGTTGAACTCCAGCAGGTCCGCAAAGCCTATGACACCAAGGTAGCGGTCGACAATCTCTCTTTCAGCATTGAACCCGGCAGCATGTTCGGTCTTCTTGGACCGAACGGTTCAGGGAAGACCTCCTCGATCCGCATGATGATAGGCATCACGGTGCCGGACTCTGGCAACGTGCGGCTCTTCGGCCAGCCCTTCGACCGCCGGAATCTGCACCGCGTCGGTTATTTGCCGGAGGAGCGTGGTCTCTACAAGAAGATGCTGGTGATCGATCAGCTTGTCTTTCTCGGGCAGCTTCACGGACTGAGCGCCGCCACTGCGGGCAAACGCGCCCTGGAATGGTGCGAGAAGATGGAGATTACCGAGGCGATCAATAAGAAAACGGAAGAGCTCTCGAAGGGTATGCAGCAGAAGATTCAGTTCATCTCGACGCTGCTGCATGAGCCGGAGCTGATCGTCATGGACGAGCCGTTCAGCGGATTGGATCCGGTAAATGCGACCTTGCTGCAGGATACGCTGGTGGAGCTTCGCCAGCAGGGACGATCGGTTCTGTTCTCGACCCATCGCATGGACCAGGTGGAGAAGCTGTGCGATGCCATCTGCCTCATCGATCGAGGCAAACTGGTGCTCTCCGGCGGCATGCGTGAGATAAAGTCGCGGTATCCGGCGAACCACGTGCAGATGGTGTTTGCCGGGGACGACTCTTTTTTGAGGCACCCCTCCGTTGAGAGTGCGAAGAACTACAACGGTATGGCAGAGATCAAACTGCGCGAGGGTGATGATGGACAGGCGTTGCTCGCCGCAGCCATCGGCAAAGCGCGCATTACGCGGTTTGAAGTGATGGAACCGACGCTGGAAGAGATCTTTATCGAGACAGTTGGAGACAAAGTCGATGCATAATGTCTGGCTTATCGCGAAACGCGAGTACCTGGAGCGTGTGCGCACCAAGGCTTTTTTGATTTCGACACTTCTCATTCCGCTCCTGATGGGTGGAGGAATTGTCGGATCGGTGGTTCTCGGGCATAAGACGAAGTCCACGTCTCATATCACTGTGGTTTCCCCGGACCAGCAGCTTGCCACGGATCTGCGCGATGAACTCGAGAACGGTAAAGACAGCAGGATGACAGTGGATGTCATCTCGCCGGGCAACAGCGAGACTCGCAGGACGCTGGACGAGATGCTGGCCGACAAACAACTCGATGGCTATCTCTGGATAACTCCGGCGTCGGCGTCCAATGACCGGCCTTCGTTCTCCTACACTCCGCAGTCGGCTGCAAGCACTGTCGATCATGACACTATCAAGACGGCGTTGAGCCACGTCCTGATGCGCGAGCGGCTGACACACCAGGGAATGGTTGCCTCCGATGTGGATTCGATGATGCAGCCGATTAAGGTCGATACCACGCAGGCCGGTAAGATTGCGGATACCACCTCCAGCTTTGTAGCGGTCGGCGTCCTCTTTGTGCTCATGTACATGGTCATCCTGCTCTACGGGATGAATGTTGCCCGATCGATTATTGAGGAGAAAACCTCACGTGTCTTCGAGGTCCTGCTGGCCACGATCCGGCCGGAAGAGATGATGGCCGGTAAGGTGATCGGCGTGGGATCGGTCGGTCTGACACAAGTAGCGGTCTGGCTGGTTACAGCCGTGCTGCTGACGAGCAGTTCGATTATGGCCGCCGTGGCTGGGAATAAGGTTCACGTGTCGCTAAGTCCGATGCAGATTGTCTTCTTCGTCGTCTACTTCCTGTTGGGATATCTTCTCTACTCATCCATTGCTGCTGCTCTTGGAGCGATGGTGAACTCGGAACAGGAACTGCAGCAGCTCAACATGCTTCTCGTGATGCCGCTGGCGGGATGCTTTTTTGCTATGGCGCCTGTGATGACAAGTCCGAATGGGACCTTGGCTCGCGTTCTTTCTCTCATCCCCTTCTGCACCCCGCTGATTATGTATCTGCGTATCTCGCTGTCGACGCCGCATATTTGGGAGATCGCCCTTTCCATTGTGCTGATGGTGGCGACGATCTATGCCGTTTTATGGGTTGCGAGCCGCATCTATCGTGTGGGCATCCTGATGTACGGCAAACGCCCCAACCTGCCGGAGATTATGCGCTGGCTGAAATACAGCTAATCAAATCCCTACTGCGCAGGAGTGCGGGGAAGTAGGACTCAAGCTCGTGGCAAACGGCTACACCTTCAAACATCGGCTCGCGCTCGTTATCGTTCCACCGCTGGCGTATATGGCGATCTGTCTGCTCGGTATAACGCTGCGCTTCGAGGACGTCTGCGAACCCGGCGCGACACCAGCCTATCACTCGCCGCCGCCGCTGATTTACGCCATCTGGCATCGTTGCATGCTGGCCTGTGCCTGGCGCTTTCGACGGGGAGGTCTGCGGATTCTCGTCAGCCGCAGCTTCGATGGAGAGCTGATTACCCGGACCGTAAAGCCGCTCGGCATCGTTGCGGTGCGTGGTTCGAGCTCCCGCGATGGAGCCTCGGGCCTGCGCAATCTGCAGCGCGCCTATCAGGAAGGCCATTATTGTGTCATTACGGCAGACGGCCCACGCGGACCTGCCCAGGTCGCCAAACCTGGAGTGGCGCAACTGGGCCAGCTGGTGAATGCCCCGGTAGGCGCGGTTTACGTCCACCCGCACCGTGCCTGGGCACTTCGCTCCTGGGATCGCTTCCTCATCCCGAAACCATTTTCTCGAGTAACTGTGGCATGGGCAGTGCCGGCCGCGGCCGATCCGGCTGCTGTGCAGGATGCCCTGGATCGCGCTACCCGGCTGGCTCAGAGTCGTTCCAATAAGTCTTTCTGAAGCCGATAAACTAGATGGAAGTGCGCGTCGCCGACTTCCACTTCGACCTGCCCGAGGAGCTTATCGCTCAATCTCCCCCATTGGTTCGGGGCTCGAGCCGGATGCTTGTACTGAATCGGAAGGATCGCGAGTACCGCGACGATTTCTTTCGCAACCTTCCGGATCTTCTGCGTCCCGGCGATCTTCTCGTCCTCAATGACAGCCGGGTGATTCCTGCCCGTCTCTTTGCGACACGGGCGCGTGGGCTGCACACGCAGCCGGGCTCCCCAGATCCGAGCGGACGCATCGAAGTCCTGCTGACAAAACACATTGCCGGAGATGAGTGGAGTGCCCTGGTTCGACCCGGCCGTAAGGTGCAATCCGGAGAGAAGCTGCACTTTGCCGCTCCGGGCGAGACAGCGGTGCTGCTTGAGGCTGAGGTACTGGCTGCGGGCGAATTTGGAGAGCGCACGCTTCGCTTTGCTCCTGTGCCGGACTTTCGCGCCATCCTTGATCGCATCGGGCACATGCCGCTGCCGCCTTATATCCATCGTGAGGACAGCCTCGAAGACCGCGAGCGCTATCAGACGGTCTATGCCCACATAGCTCAGGACGGCAACGGAAGTGCCGCCGCACCCACCGCAGGATTGCACTTTACTCCTGAAACGCTCACCCAGCTGAAAGAGCATGGAATTCAGACCGCGACGATCACGCTGCACGTTGGGCTTGGAACCTTCCAGCCTGTGCGGGTGGAGAACGTGGAAGAGATCCGCCTGCACGCTGAGCAGTACACCCTCTCAGCCGAGACCGCTGAGGCTATCAACTTGGCCCTCAGAGAAGGAAGACGTGTCATAGCAGCGGGTACTACCGTCACGCGCACGCTGGAGCATTGCGCCCATCTCGCCGTCGCCGACTCATTTGAACCTCATGCCGGGCTGCGACTGCACCCGCATTCCGGTGAGACCAGCATTTTTCTTAGCCCGGGCTACCAGTTCCGCGTTGTGAACGGCCTGCTGACGAATTTTCACCTGCCGGAATCGACGTTGCTGATGCTCGTGAGTGCATTCGCAGAACGCCGCTTTGTGCTTGCGGCTTACGCTCATGCGGTGCGCGAACGCTACAGGTTTTTCTCCTACGGAGACTGCATGCTGATCCTGTGAAGAAGGATCGCCTGCGAACGCGCTACCATCAAAGGGCATGGCAAAGACACCGACGAAGCCCACCGAAACGAAGACCTCCGCACAATCCGGAGCAAAACCTCCCATCTATCTGCTCGATTCGATGGCCTTCATCTTCCGCGCCTATCACGCGATGCAGCGACAGCGTCCCATGTCGACGCGAACTGGGATCCCCACGGCGGCGACATACGTCTTCGTCAACATGATTAACAAACTGCGCAAAGACTTTCAGCCTCAATACCTGGCTGCAGTCTATGACGTAGGTGCGCCAGTCCATCGTGCCGAGATGGCCGCCCAGTTGAAGGATGTCAAAAAGTTCAATATCAAAACGCAACAATTCGAGGTGATTGAATACGGCGGCTATAAGGCTACCCGCACGGAAACGCCTCCGGATCTGATTCAGCAGCAGCCATATATTCGCCGTGCTCTTGAGGCTTTTCGGATTCCTATTCTTTATTACGAAGGATTTGAGGCGGATGATGTGATCGGCACGCTGTCTTGCCATCTTGCAGATCTCGGCCACCATGTCTACATCGTCTCCTCCGATAAGGACATGATGCAGCTTGTTAACGAGAACGTGAGCATTCTTAATCCCACAAAAGACAACCTGATTCTTGATCCCGCTGGAGTCGAGGCGATGCTGGGTGTGCCTCCCGAACGTGTCATCGATGTCATGGCGTTGCGCGGCGACGCGATCGACAATATTCCTGGAGCGCCCGGTATCGGGGATAAAGGCTCCGTTGAGCTCATTCAGCAGTTTGGCACTGTAGAAGGTACCCTCGATCGCGCAGACGAGGTGAAGCGCAAGACGTATCGTGAGTCACTTCAGAATAACCGCGAAAATATCCTGCTTTCGAAAGAACTCGTCACCATCCACACGAATGTGCCCATCAAGTACTCGCTCGACGCGATGCGCACGCAGCCACCGGATATCGCCGCCTGTCGTGAACTCTTCACAGAGCTGGAATTCACGACTCTGCTTAAGGAGCTGGCACCTGCTCAGGACACGGCTGTCACTGAGTACATCCTGAAGCCGACGGCTGAAGACATCAAAAAACTGCTCAAGGAAGCTCGCGCGCTTGATCCGGCCACAGAGCTTCCTCGGGGTCTCGCAGTTGCAATCTTCGAAGATGCCCGCGCGATGTCGGAAGAGGTTGCGGCGGAACCGTCAGAAGAAGGCGCAGAGCCCGAGCCGCCTGCTGCCGAGAATATGTCATTGTTTGGCACTGCAACTGTGGTAGCCGCACCCCCCGCCGTACCGCCAGAAGACATTGCTTGTCGTCTGGGACTCGCCGTGACAGACGCTTTTGCGATCGAGGTCTCGTTGGATCAGACAGGAGTCCAGGAGGCGCTTGCCGATGCGTCTTTGCCGAAGGATGTGCATGATCTCAAGGCTGTTCTTCGCGCGCTTGCTCCACACAACGTTGCGCTTGCGGGCATCCGCTATGACGTGATGCTGCTGAGCTACCTCATCAACCCGACGCATGGATCCCATACGCTGCCGGATATCGCCGCCCGCAGCACGAGCCGCGCGCTGCTTCACCAGCCGACGAAGGAAAACCCAGCCGACCCGAAACGTCTGCCTGAGGCTGCCGATGCAGTAGTTCGCCTGACCGCTACGCTCGGCCAGCAGATCGCCAGCTACGCTCCGGTTGAACACAACATTTTGCCCGACAATCCGGCGCTCGGGGGAGCCATGACGCCCGAGATGCTCTTTGCGGGTTCGACAGCTATTGCGAAAAAACAGGGCGAAGCTTCGCCTCTGCTGAATGTTTATGAAACGATCGATCTGCCGCTTGTACCGGTTCTCTTGCGCATGGAGGAGGTCGGAGTTCGCATCGATCCACAGTTTCTCCGGGAGATGTCGACACGTCTTTCGGTTGAGATCGATAACCTGGCGGAGAGGATCTATGCAGGCTCAGGTCATCGTTTCAATATCAACTCGCCGAAGCAGCTTGGGGATGTTCTCTTCAATAAAATGCTGCTGCCGAAGCCGCTTAAATATGGCAAAGGCAAGGTCGTTTCGACTGCACAGGATGTCCTTGAAGAGCTCGCCGAGTCTCATCCCATCGCCGCGCTCGTGATTGAGCATCGCCAGTTGCAGAAACTTAAGGGAACCTACCTCGACGCGCTTCCAGTGCTCGCCGACTCTGAAGGCCGCATTCACACGACCTTTAATCAGGTGGGAACGGCGACGGGCCGGCTCTCTTCTACGAATCCAAACCTGCAAAACATACCTATCCGTACGGCCATCGGGCGCGAGATCCGTGCGGCCTTCATTGCGGCGCCCGGCAACGTTCTCATGTCAGCCGACTACTCGCAGATCGAGCTACGGCTGATAGCGCACTTCTCGCAGGATCCGCTGCTGCTCGATGCCTACCGCACCGGCAAAGATATCCACACCCTTACCGCCTCAGAGGTCTTTGAGGTCGATGCCGCCACGATGGACAAGGAGACCCGCAACCGCGCAAAAGCTGTGAACTTCGGCATCGTCTACGGCATCTCGCCGTTCGGCTTAGCCGCGCAGCTCGGCATTGACCAGAAGACCGCCCGAGAGTACATCGAGCGCTACTTTGAACGTTACTCCGGGGTTCAGCGATTTATCGAAGAGACACTCGCCACTGTGCGAAGGGAACAGGCTGTTCGTACGTTCTTTGGCCGAGTCCGCCCGATTCCGGATATTCACTCGCGCAACCCGAATATGCGCGGCTTTGCAGAGCGCACAGCCATCAACACACCGCTGCAGGGAACTGCGGCCGACCTCATCAAACTCGCCATGCTGCGTATTGATGCGGAGATCATTCGCCGCAAGCTGCGCTCTCGCATGACCCTCCAGGTGCACGACGAACTTCTCTTCGACGTTGCCCCTGAAGAGGCCAACGAGATGGAAACGCTGGTCAAACATGAGATGGAGCATGTTGCCGACTTCTCCGTTCCCATCGTTGCTGAGATAGGAATCGGCGCAAACTGGCGCGATATCAAGTAGCCGCAAAATTGCGGCATGCTAATCTCAGCAAAGCACAGGCTCGTCCTGTCGTTATATCTTTTCGCGCGCGGAGAACGAACCTCGCATGGGTCTGAAACACCACGTCAAGCGACTGATGCGGCAAACCTTTGAACTTGGGCAACAATTCAAAGCCGATATTCTGCCGCGGCACTTTTACTCTGAAATCCCCGATATTCGCCAGCTTCGTTCAAACCAGGCGTGGCGCCGGCCCCGCAACATGACTTACATTGCGGGCTCCGATCTGCAGTCCCAGCAGGCCTTCGTTTCGTCCTGCACTGACGGACTGGCGTCCAGCATGACCTCGACCTCGCTTCATCAGCGCGCCTGCCAGATGAACAATCTCGCCGAAGGCTTTGGACCCATCGAGGCCGACTTCCTTTACTGCTTCGTGCATTCGCAGAAGCCTCCCCGAATCGTACAGATCGGATGCGGAGTCTCTACGGCCATCTGTATCATCGCGGCCGGCGATGCAGGTTATCAGCCAGAGATTATCTGCATCGAGCCATATCCCACACCATTTCTCATGCAGCAGGCCAAGGCTGGCTCTCTCCATCTCATCGCGGAGAAATTTGAAGATGTTCAGCAACCCATCGCCGAGATGCTTCAGCAAGGTGGCCTCTTCTTCGTCGATTCCAGTCACACCCTCGGGCCCGCCGGAGAGGTCACGCAGATCATCTGCGACACTCTGCCCACGCTGCCGTCCGGGACCTGGGTTCACTTCCATGACATTCTTTTCCCCTACGACTATTCTCCCGATATCCTTACTTCGGAGCTCTTCTTCTGCCACGAGACGGCATTACTCCACGCCTTCCTGACCAACAACAGTCGCTTTAGCATCGCTGCCTCGCTTTCCATGCTGCATCACGCCTGCCCTGTGGAACTTGCGCGGGCCCTGCCTAACTACCGTCCCGGCAAGTTCGATCAAGGTTTGCGCATTACAGACGGTCATCATCCCAGTTCGATCTATTTGCGAGTCGATTAACTGGGAGTCTTCAACCGTGGTTTCCTACAAATGAAACGTATGAAGCGGTTTATCGCGAATATGATCTTCTCGGCAAAAAGAGAGCGGCGAAAAGCCCCTTCTCACTGATAAACTTAAATCTCTGCGCCCACCTAGCTGCGCAATCGAGATTCCTCAATACGGCTGTGCCGTAGAGGCCAATAAAGGAAGACCCAAACAAGTGGATCAACAGACACGCCACGCCCTCAAGCACGATCAGTTTGTCGACACAACAGCCCATAGCCTGGAGTGGGCCAGCGAACATCGCCGTTCCATTCTTGTAAACGGCGGAATCGTGCTTGCAATCCTCGTGGCTATTGTCGTAGCCGCTCTCGTATACAGCCACCGAGCCGATCAGGCAGCCGTCGCCTTCGGCGATGCGATGCAGGCCTACCAGACTCCGATTGCTCCGCAAGGACAGCCAGTGCCCCCCGGTGTAAAAACCTATCCGTCCTCGGCAGACCGCGCAAAGGCGGCCAATCAGTTGTTTACACAGGTGGCAGACCATTACGGTATGACACCCAGCGGCAGGCTTGCCCGCTACTTCGCCGGACTGACCTCCATCGATGCAGGACAGAACGCCTCAGCAGAAAGCGCCCTCAAGGATGTCGCCGGAAGCTGGGATCGCGATATCTCATCGCTCGGCAAGCTCGCTCTGGCACAACTCTATCGCCAGACCGGACGCACCCAGCAGGCCATCGATCTCTACAACGAGCTCGCCGCCAAGCCGTCGAATACAGTGCCTGCGGGAACCGCCCAGCTTCAGCTCGCCGAACTCTACGAGAGCCAGAATCAGCCTGAGCAGGCCCGAAAGATCTACGCACAACTCAAGGACAAGGACGCCAAAGGCCCAGCCGGTATGATCGCGGCACAAAAGCTGAATCCATCGGCCTCAGGACCTGCGTTCTAGCCAAAATCAGAGCTTAGTGGTCGTGGTTCTTGTTGAGGTACGCTGCGACACGACTTCCGGCCTCGGCCTCTGAGCGCAGCTTGGTCAGCATTCGCCACTGGTCCTTTTCTTTTACTTCGGGGATCCAGGCCGGCAGGGGCATCCGGAGATAGTCCGCGAATGCACCCGCATACTTTTCGTATAACGAGCGGACCGTCTGCAATCTTCGCGCCGAATCGGGATCGCCGCACAACCGCAGGTGCGTGTCGCCCAATGAGGCGCATAGCCTTTCGAACTCAGCAGGCGGAAGCCTGTCCTTGCCTTCCTGCTGTTTCCACACCACTTGGTCTTGGATATGAAAGACCTGGGTCAGATCGATCAGGGCATGCCGCGCCATGATGAAGGTGAGCTGCGCCTGGCGGGACGGAGGGCCTTCGATGACCGAGACCAGCAGCGCACACGTATCGAGAATTGCCGTGATAGCCGCCAGCCAGCTCTGGTTGTCGTGCTGTGAGCGGTAGTAGCAGAGAATTGGGTACGAGATATGCGACTCCAGGATCTCCGCTGCCCAGCGCTCCCATTCCGCCAGTAACTCAATCAGGGCCTCTTCGCCGCCCTCAAATCCATGTCTGCGAAGCAATTCGGCTGCTGTTGGCGGAGAGCCCGCGCGAGGATCCAGCAGAGCAATGCTTACCTCCCGCCGCGAGAAAGCCTGATAAAGCACCGGCAGGTAGCCGATAACCAGAGCCACAAACCCAAGGCCCACGCCTGACTCCAGAATGATCAGGCTGCGTTCCGGCAGGCTGTGAGGAACCACATCACCGAGACCGAGGGTAAATAACGTCGTTCCGCTGACGTAAAGATCTGTTGAATAACGTCTCAGCCCGGATGCGGTCTGCGCGCCTAGAACATCGGTGAACGAGGAGCCCAAGCCGTAGAACAGGAAGCTGAAGCCGAAGATCAACATCGTCGCCCAGAGCAGCAGCAGCATCAACAGCGAGAGAGGACCATAGGTGCTGTAGATCTGTTCGCGTGCCTTGATGTTGTGGGTTCGCTCGGCCAGCGCAGCCCATGGAGCCCACGTTGCAATGAAGAATAATCGGGTGATACGGAACCGGCCCGACGGCCGCCGAGGCAGGATAATCGTTTGAAAGGCATCTATAAAGACAGCCAGACAGCAGAAAAGTCCCCCGATAAGGGCTACATAGCGCATATATCTAAGCCTATATTCACCCCAACTTATCAGAGGCCGTGGTGTTCTAGGTGATCAATAATCATCAAGGAATAACCGGATGCATTTGTAAATCGAATAAAATTGAGTCTCAAGCCGTATAAAAGCGCTTGATGCGATCCATAACCTGCAGCGGGCAGTCTTAAGGTCTAGGAATGAGCACTCCTCAAAACCAGATGCGGCGAATCCTGGTGGTCGACGACGATCCTCTCGTTGCGAATACCTTAGCTCTTATCTTTCAGAAACATGGGTTTGAGGTGTTCGCTACTTATAGCGGCGAAGATGCGCTTGAATGCCTCCATCGTTTTTCCCCCGATCTGCTGCTTTGCGACATCACCATGCCGGGGATGGACGGTCTGACGCTCGTTCAACAGGTTTCAAGGCAACTCCCGTCCTGCCGTATCATCGTTCTTACGGGCTTTTATTCCAACGTCGAGCCAGTTCGTAACAAGTTTCGGGACCTGTCTCCACCCATTGGAATTTTTATGAAACCCTGTCAGCCCATTGAATTGCTGCGTCAGGCCCAGACCCTGCTTGCCAGCGTTTGAGGTCGCTCGTGTCGGAACTCGGCCGCCTTCTCATCTTCTTCGGTCTGCTTCTCGTTGTTATCGGCCTTGTGGTTCTTGTACTGGGCCGCTTCAATATCCCCGTGGGTCGCTTGCCCGGCGACATGACGTGGCGTGGTCGCGGCTGGACAATCTCCTTTCCACTCGCTACCTCCGTCCTTCTCAGTGTTGTCCTCACTCTTATCCTTTGGATAATCAATCGTTTCCACCGCTGACACGAAACTTCGCCCACCGTCCTGCTAGACTCAGCCAGGTATGCCTTCAGAGCGGGAGAATTCGTCTACTCTTGCCAGTCTGCGAGCCCGTCGCAGCGGCAAACGAGGCCCTGCAGGCAGCCAGATCTCTCGCCTTTCCGATCTGCAGACAGGGTTTTTCTTTGAAGACCCGGAACTGCCCCCCGAACCAGTCGCACCTTCGAAAACTGAGCCGGTGATCCCCTCTCCGCCAGTCCAAACCTTACCTGTCGAGCGCAAGATCTGGACCGTCGCCGATCTGGTTACTCGAATCCGACAGCACGTCGAATCCACCTATTCTGACCTTTGGGTTGAGGGAGAGATTTCCAACTGCCGTCCTGCTCCTTCCGGCCATATTTATTTCACCCTCAAGGATGGAGACGCGCAGCTTCTTGTCGTCCTCTTCCGCCGCCAGGCATCGCTCTTACGCTTCCGCCCCGCCGATGGCCTGGCCGTCCTGGTACGCGGACGCGTCTCCGTCTACGAAACCCGGGGCCAGCTTCAGTTCATCGCGGAGACGATGGAGCCGCGCGGCGCCGGAGCCCTGCAACTCGCCTTCGAGCAGCTCAAGGCGCGCCTGCTTGCCGAGGGTCTCTTTGACGCCTCCCGCAAGCGCCCGCTGCCCGCCTTCCCGCGTTGCGTCGGCATCGTTACCTCGCCCTCCGGAGCTGTTATCCGCGATATCGTGACCGTCGTACGCCGCCGTCACGCTCGCCTGAACCTGCTCGTGTATCCCGCGGTAGTGCAGGGAAGCGCGAGCCCCGGTTCCGTCGCGAAGGGCATTCGCTGGTTCAACCGTCACCCGCAGCTCGTCGACGCCATCATCCTTGCCCGCGGCGGAGGCTCGATGGAGGACCTCGCCGGTTTCAATGACGAAGCTCTCGCCCGGGTCATCGCAGATTCGAAACTCCCGGTAGTCTCCGCGATTGGTCACGAAACCGACTTTACGATCGCGGACTTTGTTGCAGACCTTCGTGCTCCCACGCCCTCTGCTGCCGCCGAGCTGATTACCGCAATGCAGCACCGCATCGAAGAGCGTATCGAAGCTTTTGATGCCCGTGCTCACCGTGCCATCCACCTGAGACTCTTGCAGGCAAGCCGCCGGCTATGCGCGCCTCTCCGCAGAATCTGTCCTCGAACGCCTTCGTGATTCCATCGGTTATCGGCTTCAGCGCCTCGACGAACTGGACCTTCGCCTCGATGCTGCGATTCACCGGCGCGTGCGACTGCTCTCGCAGCGACTCAACTCTCTGACCGACCGTCTCCGCAGGCAGGATGTTTCTCTGCGAGTTGCTGCCACGAGACACAAGCTCGAACGTCTCCATGATCGTCTTCAGAGATCTGCTCTCATTCTCTTGCAGCGACAACGCAGCCGCCTCGGCGGAGCGTCTAATGAGTTACAGGCGCTTTCACCACTCAGTGTTCTGGCTCGTGGCTATGCTTTGGTCTACAACGCTGAGGGAATTCTTCTCCGCTCTGCAGACGAGACGTTTGCAGGGCAAACCATTCATGCCCGCCTCTCCCGGGGTAGTCTTGAGGCACGGGTTATCGATACGAAACTCACGGACACCAAACCAACGGAGAACAGCAACTCATGAAGAAGCTCTTCGGAACAGACGGCATCCGAGCCGTCGCCGGCCACTATCCACTCGACCAGGCCACCGTCTACGCCATTGGTCTAGCCCTCGCGCACTCGCTGGCGAAGACCGCTGCGTCTCCACGTGTTTTGCTTGGAATGGACACACGCGAGTCCGGACCTTGGATTGCCGCCACGCTTACCGCGGGTCTCATCTCCGGCGGAGCCTCGGTCGAGAGCGCCGGCGTCATCACCACCCCTGCCATCGCCTTTCTGACGCGCAAGCACGGCTTCTCTGCCGGAGTCGTCATCTCCGCCTCGCACAATCCATGGGAGGACAACGGCATCAAGCTCTTCGGCCCCGACGGCTACAAGCTCCCCGACGCGACCGAGATCGCGATCGAAGAAGAGATTCTCCGCCGTCTCGACTCCAGAACCACCAACGAGACGCCAACAACGAATCATCAGCAAGCACCCCCGGTCAACGAGGCCGACCGCGCCGAATACATCCGCTTCCTCCTCGCTGCCGTCCCCGGCCTCTCTCTCGACGGACGCCGCATCGTCATCGACTGCGCCAACGGAGCAGCCTCCGCTGTCGCACCGCAGCTCTTCGCCGATCTCGGCGGTGAAGTCATCATCACCCACGCCTCGCCCAACGGTCGCAATATCAACGAGCACTGCGGTGCCCTGCACCCGGAGATCGTCGCGGGCGCCGTTCGTCACTTTGGGGCCTCCATGGGCATCACCTTCGACGGCGACGCCGACCGCTCCCTCTTCGCCGACGAGAATGGCAGTGTCGTCAACGGCGACGCCGTCCTCCTCCTCGCCGCCCGCGATCTGCAAACCGCATGGCCTGCTCACCAACTCCACCGTCGTCGCCACCACCATGTCCAACATGGGCCTCGAAGCCGCACTCAAGCGCAGCGGCATTCAAATGCTGCGCGCCCCTGTCGGCGACAAGTACGTGCTCGAACAGATGCAAGTCCACCGGCGCCGCTCTCGGTGGCGAGCAGTCCGGCCACATCATCTTCTCCGGCCGCAGCACCACCGGCGATGGACTGCTCACCGCGCTCCTCCTTCTCGACATCATCCACCGCAGCGGCAAACCTTTGGCGGAACTCGTCGCCGACCTCAAGGTCTTCCCCCAGGTCATCGTCAATGTCAAGGTCCGCGAGAAAAAGCCACTCGACTACGATCCCATCGGTAGTTGCCGCCATAACCGCAGCTGAAAAAGAACTGGCAGAGTCCGGCCGCGTCGTCATCCGCTACTCCGGAACCGAGGCGCTGGCCCGCGTCATGATCGAGGCCGAATCCGAGCCACTGATGCGTCACCACGCCGAGACGATCGCCGGTGCGATTCGCGCGGAGCTGGGCCTCTAGCGGCTCAACGATGGTGGTGCAGGTTCTTCGAAGATCGCAGGGCCACAAGCGCCAGAATGCATATCACCGCAAGCAGGGCAATCCACACCAGGTCCGGATGCCGCTCTGTTACCGCACGCGTATCCGGGCGTGGGGTATAAGCAGGGTTCGGTTGCTCCGGTCCGAGCGGGGTTATATTCGCCTGTCTTGAAACCGCGAAGATGCGCGCATAGTCGTACACCGGTGCGTTTAGCTCGTTATCGCCATAATAGATCGTGTAGTTGCCCGCGCCAGCAGCGTCGAAGCATAGTCTCCGCTCGCGCATGTCAAGGCGCACCGCCTTGATGGGGAGGGGGGCATCATCCCCATTGTTCACCATAACCTCAACCGTTGCGGCCCCCTGCAGATTTGCGCCAAGAGTAGCTGGAACACTGAGCTGCTGTTGCCGAATCTCGCGCCCTCCCCGTGTGAGATGAACACGAAGAATCGTTCCTGAGAGGCTTTCCCCGAAGTTCGATGGCGTTCCCTCTGGGCGCGCGGAGATCAAAACGTCCCTGCTGAAGTTTGCTTTGAACTCCGGATCAAGTTCAAAACTTACGCGCTCTACCGGAACACGCTCCGGCAACGGGAGGCTCGCGATCGTCTGCCGTCCACGTTGCGTAATCGTCTGGGTCTCCGCTGTCAGCGTAAATAGCGACTGCGCCTCGCGGCTCGGGGGTACCGTAGCGCCCAGGACCATCTGCGGCGTTGGCTTGAACGGATGATCCGCCGAGGCCCCGGAAACCGTCAGCTCTACTTGCAGATAAGGAAAGCTGGACTCTTGCAGGTGCATAGTAGTGCTGTGTGAGAGATGCTGTGAACTCAGGTCGAAGAGAGTGAACTCCCCCAGGCGCGTCGACGAAGCCGAATTCGGAGTATTCATGCCCGACACGACCGCAGTCGCAAGAAAATCTCGCCCATTGAGATTCAGCACCACGTCCGTGTAAGGTCGCGGAGGCATAGCCAGAGCGAAGACGATGGCTCGTCCTCGTTGCCCAAGGTTTAATACCGTCGCAGTTTCGCTGTCCGGCTGAACGGGCTCGCTCAACGTAATCGCGTAGGGTACTTCGCGCGCTTCCGGCGCTCCTGCAGGATAGATACGGAGGTCCTTCAAGGAAGCCCCTGCATGCGCATATGTCGTAGCGTCCAATACAGCGCAGGTCTGTCCAGCGGAGGGCGCTGTTACGGTCCTCTGGTATCGGAAATAATGTGGGTTCGCAGTAACAATAGAACCGTCCCCGGCGGCCTGCCACACCAATAGAAATGCGAGAGAAAAAAGTTTCACTGATGCGATCCTGTGTCGTGGGTTGGCACGGTAGTCGCGTTGGAATCTCGGAGGCCAAGCCAGTTCTTCTGGTATGCAAAGCTCACCGCCATCAAAAGTGCGCCGAGCCCGAGGAAGCTCGCCACACGGTAGCCCTGGCTGAGATTGCGCATGTCATAGAGAAACGTTTTGGCAATGGTGAACACAATCAGAACAAGCGCCTGCCAACGAATGAAGGCAGTACGCTTCCAGAAGCCGATAGCCAACAACAGCCCGCCGTAAACCATCAGGAAAGCAGAAACCGCCAACGCCTGTCGCAACTGCGCCTCCGGATCAGCGGAGGTAATAGGCCATAGAGCTTCAATCTCCCGGACGCCCGTGAGCACCGTAATCAAATTGATAGCGATGATCGATCCTCCCGCCATCTGACGCCAGAAGATAGAACGCTCCGTATCGCTCTCGCCAAGCCGATACACAAACCAGGCAACCCCCGCAATCGCTCCGATGCCAATCACTGCCATCCCGAAGTCCGGATTCATGAACGGTGGATGGGCATAGAAGGTCAGGCGAGAGGTTGCAATCTCTCGCAGGCAAAGCAAAAGAGCGACCAACTCAATGGCCAGAAGACAGGCAGTCACAAACCGAAACCACATGGAGCGCGCAGGGTGCGGTACACGAAAACCAAGCCATGCCGCTGCCCCAAGCGTGAGAATCGCAATCAATGCCGCCGAAAAATCTGAGTTGAAGAAAGGTCGCTGAACCGAATTCTCAAACCAGTATCCAACGCTGATCAGTCCGCACAATCCCAGTACGAATGCTCCTGCCGAGAGCCAACGCAGCACTCGCGAAGGTGACGAAGCCGATGCTGCAACCCGCGTCGCCACCCATGCCAGTGCCAGCCCCTCTACCAGCCATCCGACCGTTATCCAATGCCCGCTGGCCTTCAGCGGGATAGCGATCGTAAGAAAGACCACCGCTATCGAGAGATGCATCGCCGCCGCCACTTCGCTCTGCGGCAATCGCATCCATCCGAGGTAGAACGCCCCCAGAACCACCATCAGCCAGGGCAGCCAGGCATGATGATTCGAGTCCTGCAGAACCGAGTAAAGCGCAAGCGAAACAAAGCCCGCGTTCCAGAAAGGGAGCAGAATCTGCGTCGTAACATAGCCGCGCCGGCGGCCCTTCTCATTCAACGCCTCGCTCTCTACGCTCTGCGAATGGATCGGCACGCTGGCAAATACCAGGAAAAACACAACGACGAATGCTGCCGTCACGCTCAGTTCAGCAGCCGTAAAGAACTGCGCATACCAGCCTATGAAGTACGCCACCGTTGCCGGAAACGCTCCTAATAGCAGGCGAGTCCAGGGCTTGAGCCGAACCAGAGAGACGGTCGCAACATCAAGGGCCAACAGGTAGCTGAAAAGGAAAATCTCGTGATTGCCGCCAGTGGAGAGCAGCAACGGACTGGCAAATCCTCCCGCCACCGCATACGCCGCCAACAGTTCGGAGTCCTGCACCCACGCCATGTAGGCGTTCCAGGCTGTCACCAGCACCATTCCGGCTAATGCCACTCCTGCCGGTAACAAGTGGTATAGCTGAAAGGCTGCCCACAACGAAAGATACAAAACGCCGCTGCCGATAGCCTTCAGTGAATAAGAGAAGCCCGAAAAGCCCTTCCTGCGAAACCGCTCCGACCAGACTACGATTCCGGTTCCGGAAGCCAACCCTATAAGAATTCGGGTCACTGGCCCAACCCATTGCCTGTCTACCGCCAGCTTTAGAAACGTCGCTGCTCCGGCCAGAATCGCAATGATGCCAATCCGGTTAAAAACCTGTGCGCCAAGACGGCTCTCGAGAGAGCGCGCAGGCATTAGAGGAGCAGCCGGCGGCGGAGGTGGTGGCGGAGGTATTTCAGGTATCCCCCCCGGGCCAATACTACGGTCACTTCGGATTCCCTCGCTGGAAGCCGCCTTGAATGTTGGAATTGCTGTCGGGTGTGCCGCGGTTGAAATTCCTTGCATATGCGCCAGTTGCTGTTCCAGCGCCGTAACCCGGGCGGCAAGAGTAGCGACTTCGGCTGCCAGCTTTCCCCCGTTTGGCCCGTCTTCCGCCTGCCGCGGAATCTCCTCCGAACTCATGGCAACTACTGTACCCTTTACGCATCCGATATGGCACATCAAACTAACCCTTGATACCCTTTGCCCAAATGAGCATCAATGCCAGATCGATTCTTGTCATAGACGACGATCAGTTAACTCGCGAGCTTTTCCTGCTTCTGTTCCAGCGCCAGGGACACAGTGTCAGGGTTGCTGAATCCGGAGTGCAGGCTCTCGAATACCTGCACGCGCATGGAAGCGCTCTTCCTGACGTCATCTTGGCTGACCTCCAAATGCCCGGTATCAGCGGCGAACACCTTGCGGGGGCTCTTCGTGAGCTCTGCGGTCGAGAGACCATCCTGATTGCCATAAGCGCCAGTTCTCCGGATGAAGCCGTCTCCCCCCACTATGATGCCTTCCTCCTCAAGCCCTTTACGATGGAGCAATTCTCGGCCATCATCGCAAAACAGCAGCCGGGTTCGACCCTGCAGTCCACCACTGAGACCAACGTGTTGGACCAGACCATATACACCAGGCTTGCTGCTTCCATGAGCCGCGAACGACTCAACCAGCTCTACGATCTCTGCCTTGACGACGCTTTGAAGCGTATTGCTGCGATGCATCAGGCTGTTTCCGTCGGCGACGACGCCTCCTACCGGCTGCAGGCCCATGCAATTAAGGGTGGTTGTGGAATGGTTGGCGCTCTTGAGTTGCAAAGACTTGCATCTGCCATGGAAAGCAATGGCTTAGCTGCTAATCATGTAGCTACACTCCATGAATTCCCGCTGGCCTGCGAACGCCTGAGGGGTATGCTGAACGCACACGAAACCGCAATGATGTAGCACCGCTTTTACGAGTTGGCAGGAGAATCCGGGCATGAGTGAAACCGCAGTAAAGAAATCAATTGAATCCGCTACCACAACGGCCACCATTAGAATCGTCGTCGCCGATGACCACCCTGTCGTACGCTTCGGCGTAAAGAACATGCTTGAGCGTGAGGCGGGCATCGAAGTCATCGGTGAAGCTGAAGATGGCGATGACGCCATCACCCAGACACTCGAACTCGAGCCCGATATTCTCCTGCTTGATCTGCTCATGCCGCGCCTTCCCGGCCTCGAAGCCATGCGGGCCATCATGAACAAGTCTCCCCGCGTAAAAATCATCCTGCTCACCAGCACCATCTCCACTCAGCAGATCATCGAGGCTCTCCAGATCGGCGCACGCGGCATCGTGCTCAAAGACTCCGTTGCGGGAGACCTCTCCAAGGCCCTCCGTGCAGTCATGTCCGGTGACTACTGGATCGGTGGCGAGCGTGTCGTCAACCTCGTGGCCGCCCTCAATGATCTGATGAAGAAGGCTGCCGAGACTCCTGAAAAGAAGACCTACGGCCTCACTCCGCGCGAACTCGAAGTTGTTACCTGCATCGTCGAAGGCTGCAGCAACAAAGATGTCGCCAGGCAGTTCTCCATTAGCGAGGAAACCGTTAAGCGCCATCTCTCGAACATCTTCGATAAGACCGGAGTCTCGACGCGCCTTGAACTCGCACTCTTCGCGATCGCGCACAAACTCGTCACGCTCGATAGCTAGCATCGTCCGCACATCTCGTTAGCTTCAGTAAGATGGGAGTATGAACGAGATTGCGGCGAGAACATACGAAGAGATCACTGACCTCCTCGTCATAGGGGCCGGACCTACCGGCATGGCCTGCGCTATCGAAGCCCGGCGTGCCGGTTTTTCTGCCGTGCTGGTCGATAAGGGTTGTCTCTGCAACTCGCTCTTTCATTATCCGGCGAACATGACCTTCTTCACTACGCCGGAGTTGCTTGAGATCGGTGACATTCCCTTCTCCAGCCCCAATCAGAAGCCCAACCGCAGCGAAGCGCTCGAGTATTACCGCAAGGTCGCAGAACACTATTCGCTCGATGTGCGCCAGTACGAAAACGTCGACCGCGTAACCGGCTGTGATGGGAACTTTACCGTCCACACTACCGACCGCTTCGGCCGTGCTGTCACTCATCGCGCGCGCAAACTCGTGGTTGCCACCGGTTACTACGACCTTCCCAATTACCTGGACATCCCGGGCGAGAATCTAAGTAAGGTCCGCCATTACTACGATGAACCGCACCCATTCTTCGGACTGGACGTCATCGTGATCGGCGGCAAAAACTCAGCCGCAATCGCAGCGCTCGATCTTTGGCGTCACGGAGCGCGTGTGACTCTTGTCCACCGTGGCCCCGGGATGCACCGTCACGTAAAATACTGGATCCTTCCTGATATCAATAACCGGATAAAAAACGGAGAGATCACGGCGTTCTTCGATAGCAGCGTCACAAACATCGCGGAAGATGAAGTGACTCTGAGTACGCCTGAGGGTTCTCTGACGATTCCGAATCATTTTGTCTTCGCACTCACCGGATACCATCCGGACTTCGGCTTTATTGAAAGCCTTGGGATCAAACTCAACGAAGAGAATGACCGCTGCCCTGTCTGCGACCCGTCCACACTCGAAAGCAACGTTCCAGGCATCTACCTGGCTGGAGTCATCATCGCAGGCGAGCGGACCAATGAAATCTTTATCGAGAACGGGCGGTTTCATGGCAAACAGATTGCGGCCGACCTGAAGGCAAAAAACGTCTCTGCAAATGTCTTTGACTGATCAGTTGGAACAAGACTATCCAATCACGCGCCGCAGAAACCCGCGCACTCCGAGCCAGGTCAGCAGAATCAGAAAGAATGTAAGCATGCTGACGATGAGCACTGGAGACATATGCGGCATCGAGGTCAACGCCGATCGCAAGCCTTCGCTCATATAAACAATCGGATTAACAAGCACCGCCATCTGTAGCCATTTCAGCTTATCGAGAGCGGCCCACGGATAGTACACGCACCCAAGGAAGGTTATTGGCATAACAACAACGCCGAAGATCAGCCCGATCTGCTGTGGCTTCACCGTTGTTCCGATCGTCAGGCCGAGCGCTCCCGAGGTCACGCTCGCGAGTACAAGAATCAGGACCAGGTAAGGCCAGTTGTTCACATGCGCGACCACAGGCGTGGAAGGTATGTAATACGCCAGCGGAAAGACGACACAAGCGGCGATGATGCTCTGCATCGCGGAAAAACATATCTTCTCGATCGCAACCGCAGCCACCGGCAGCGGACACATCACGCGGTCATCGATCTCACGCGTAATCCCAAACTCCTGCGCCAGCGGTAGCGCCACCGCCGCAATTCCGCTGAACATAATCGCCACCGCCATCAATCCCGGCAATAGAACTGTGCTGAAGTTTCCCCCTGCCATCGTTGCCGTGGGATTCATCGCCGTCCCTCCGCTCATATGCGGCATGATGAAGGTGAACACAAAGAGGAACAGCAGCGGATTCATGCACACGCGAATCACAAACGGAAATAACTCACGCCGCAGAACATGCAGATCACGCAGAAACAGTCCCGCAAAAGCACGCGCGTACTGCATTGCGGTCGACCGTTTTGCGGCGCGCACCATGGGAGTTGGCGGTTGCGCCTGCGGGCGTATCTGGGGAGATTCGATCTGGGTTGCTGGCGTCATCTCTCTACTCGCGAAGATCTCTTCCTGTTAGACGGATAAACACCGTCTCGAGGCTGGGTTCCGTAATTGTCAGATCGCGCAGACCGTATGGATTGGCAGCATGCACAACCTCAGAGAGCAGCCCCTCTGTTCCTTCAGTAAAGATGCGAACTCCATTCGACGTCACCTCCACCGTCGATACTCCGGGTCGCTTTTCAATCTGCTCCACAAGCCGAGGAATACCCTCCTGTGTCCGAAGATCCAGTTCATATACCCGTTGCGCCCCGACCGAACTCTTCAGTGCAGTCGGAGTATCCTCTACCAGGATCTTCCCATGGTCAATGATGGCCACCCGATCGCACAGTTCATCGGCCTCTTCCATGTAATGCGTCGTCAATACCACGGTAATGCCTTCCTGACGCAGATGACGCACTGCCTCCCACATCGCAATCCTGCTCTGTGGATCAAGCCCCGCACTGGGCTCATCAAGAAACAGCACCTTTGGATAATGAGCGATCGCCCTGGCGATTTGCACCCTCTGAGCAAGGCCACCTGAGAGTTGTGCTGGATACGCAGCGGCTCGCTCCGTCAAATGAAACTGCTCCAACAGCTCGTTGGTACGTTGTTTCGCCTCGGTTCGGGAAAATCCAAAGAACAGGCAATGGAAATAAATGTTTTCATGAATGGTGCAGGCGCGATCCAGCGTGTTGTACTGCGGCACAACCCCAATGCAACGTCGCGCCTGGGCAGGCGATTCCACTACATCAATGCCTGCGATCCGCACGCGCCCGGCCGTTGGCAGCGCTCGCGTCGTACAAATGCTGATTGTCGTCGTCTTTCCCGCACCGTTCGGGCCGAGCAGGCCATAAAGCTCACCTTCGCGCACGCCTAAGTTGATTCCGGCGACTGCGACAACGCGCTGCTTGCCCTCGTAGACCTTTTCGAGACCCTCGATCTCAACAATCACTGCGGCCAGCCCCTCCGCACGATCGGCCGGGAAACTCCCGCCGTTAGCGCAACTCACGATTATATAGATGTGCCTGCTTAGCGCTGCTGTTGAGGTTGTACCTTCGCCCCATCCCTTACCGCGTCGCCGGGACTCAGAACGACAACATCTCCAGCGTTCAAGCCGCTCAAAACTTCCATCGCCGATCCGAGGTCCCGCCCCAGCACAATCGACCGGAAGTGTGCCACGCCGTTGTTATCGACTACGACCGCCTGCGGACCGGATGTTCGGATCACCAGCGCATTGGCCGGCAGCAGCACCGGAGCCTGTCCGGCTTTTGGCAGATCGAAAATAACCGTTGCATACATACCCGGGAGAATCTTGCCGTCGTTCTTCAGGTCGACCTCGACCAGCAATGTCCGCGTATTCGGGTCAATGCTCTCGCTTGTCCGCGCAACCGTCCCGGTGTAAACCCTGCCCGGTACCTCCCGAAACGTCACCTTGGAGGTATATCCATTCACCAGGCCCACTGCGTTTGCCTGGGGCACGCTTGCGAACACCCTGACCTTCGCCGCCTGGCCGATGGTGAACATTTGCGTCACGCCCGTCTGGCTGCCAGAACTAATCAGCGAACCTCTGTCCACCGATCGCGAAAGAATGATCCCATCGAACGGTGCGACGACGCGCGCGAACGATGCCTGCTCTGTCAGGCTGCGCACATTCGCCTCGCCTGCCGCGATATTAGCTCTTGCCGCTTCTACCGTTGCGGAGTCCGCTCCAGCCTGCGCCAGTTTGGTGTCTGCATCCTGCTGGGCAACAACGCCTTCTTTCTGCAGACTTTGCCACCGTTCGTTGGTCACCTTCGAGAGCACTGCGTTTGCCTGTGCCTGCGCAAGCTGTGCCTTGCTCTGCGCCACGGAGGCCCTGGCCTGCATCAAGGCCTGCTCGGTCTGCGGGTCATCAATAACCGCCAGCAGTTGGCCCTTGTGCACGCGGTCGCCGATATCGACATACCGTTCTTTGAGATATCCGGAGGTACGTGCAAAGACGGGAGTCTGATCAAACGCCTGCACTGTTGCCGGCAGTTCTACATGCCCGCCGCTCTCGCCATCCGTGAGCTTCGTGGTAAGCACCGTAGGAGGGCCGGCAGCAACCTTCGCCTCTGCCTCCAGCGTGTCGCGATGCCGCAGCTTCGGAATCAGAAACATCACACCGATGAGGATCAGGATCACGAAAAACGCTCCCGCGCCCACATAAGGCTTGCGGCTTGAGTGCTCCGGTACTCCCTGGAAATTCTCCGTCATTGTCTCTCTCAGATTACGGCTTCTTGTAAACCATGTCTTGCACTACTCCGGAACCTCTTCCATATGCATCTTATGCACCTCACCCTTGCGCAGCCGGCTGTAGATAATCGGCACGATCAACAGCGTAGTGAACGTAGCAACGATTAACCCGCCGATAACCGCCCGGCCCAGCGGAGCATTCTGCTCCCCGCCTTCTCCTATTCCCAGTGACATCGGCAACATGCCGATGATCATCGCCAGCGCGGTCATGAGAACGGGCCGCAAACGCGTCGCACCAGCGGATGCCGCTGCATCGAGTGCGTTCATTCCGGCTGTGCGCTGATCGTTCGCAAACGTCACCATCAGAATTGAGTTCGCCGTTGCGACGCCAACCGTCATAATCGCTCCCATCAGCGACGGCACGCTAAAGGTGGTTCCGCTGAGGAACAGCATCCATAAGATTCCGCAGGCAGCGCCCGGTAGCGCCATTAGAATAATGAACGGATCAAGCCAGCTCTGGAAGTTCACCACCATCAGCAGGTAAACCAGCAGTACCGCAAAGATCATCCCCAGTCCAAGGCCCGTGAAAGAGTTGCGCATGCTCGAAACCTGTCCGCGCATCGTGATCAATGTTCCTGGCGGAACCTGCGATTTGTACTTCGCGATAATCTTGTCGATATCCCGCCCCACTCCGCCGAGATCGCGTCCATTCGCTCCGGCAAATATGTCAAAGACGGGCTGAACGTTATAGTGGTTTGTCACCGCCGGACTGAAGCCTCGCTCCACCTTCGCCAGGTTGTTCAGCAATTGCGGCCCCGGAGCCACGTCGCTCGCATCGCTCACCTGCCGTGAGCCATTCGTAATCGGAATGCTCGTCAGCGCCGAGAGCGAATCCATTCGATACTGCGGAGTCTGTACGACCACCTGGTAATTCACGCCGTTCTGTGGGTTCAGCCAGTAGTTGGGATTCGCCTGTCCACTGCCAGCAAGGGCAAACAGCATACTGTTCGCAACATTCGCCTCCGTCAGTCCAATCGTCTGCGCACGGCTTCGGTCCACATTCACATGGAACTCCGGGGCATAGACCACCTGGTTGATGTGAACATCCGTCGCCCCCGGAACGCCCGCGATCTCCTGGCGCATCTTTTCGGCAATCTCATAGTTCTGGTAAAACTGCCGCCCGCTGATCTGCACATCAATCGGCGCCGGCAGGCCGAAATTCAGAATCTGGTTCACGATATCCGACGCTTGAAAATAAAAAATGACATCCGGAAACTGCTCATGGAGCACCGTGCGCAAGCGTCTCCGGTACTCCATCGTCGGACGATGCTTCTCGCTCAGGCCCACCAGGATCTCGCCATCCTGCACATCCGTCAGACTGCCGTCGCCAAACGCCAGATTGAACGCGCCATTTGGAATGCCGATATCATCCAGCACCATGACAAGCTCATTCGGAGGAATCTCCTTCCGAATCGTAGCCTCTACCTCGCCGAAGATTCTCTCGACCTCCTCAATGCGAGTCCCCGGTGCTGTCCTCACATGCAGCCGGAACGTTCCCGCATCAACAGAAGGGAAGAAGTCTTGCCCGATGAAGGGAACCAGCATCGCGGAAATCACTAAAAAGATCGTGAAGCATCCCAGCGAAAATGCTGCATGATCCAGCGCCCAGTGAAGAATCTTCTGGTACCGTGCGCGAAACCGCTCAAACGCTGCGTTGAATCGGAAGTGAGTCCTCCAGATGAAGTTCCCATGCGGAGCAGGCGCCTGGATATGCTCACTAGGCTCATGTTCTTGGTACATTTCCACTTCACTCGAAAGCAGAAACTTCACCATCGTCGGGACGAGCGTTCGTGACAACAGATAAGACGCGAGCATCGCGAAGACGACCGCCATGCCCAGCGGCGTAAACAGGCTTTTTGCCGCACCCGACAAGAACACCACCGGCACAAACACAATACAGATCGCCAGCGTGGAAACAAACGCCGGAACCGCAATCTGCGCTGCACCATCCAGAATCGCCGGCTCGATCTCCTTGCCTTGGCCAAGATTGCGGTGGATATTCTCGATCTCCACGGTCGCATCATCCACCAGGATGCCAACTGCCAGCCCCAGTCCGCCCAGCGTCATCGTATTCAATGTCTGACCCAGAAACTTCAGCACAATGATGGAAGTCAGAATCGACAACGGAATGGAAATAGCAACAATCAGCGTGCTCCGCCAGCTCCCCAGGAACAGCAGAATCATCAGCGCGGTCAGGCACGCTGCAATCACTCCTTCTTTCACTACGCCTTCAAGTGCCGCACGCACAAACAATGATTGGTCAAACTGCAGATCGATCTTCAGATCATGCGACAAGTCCTGCCTGAATGACCGGCAGCCGCTCCCTCACGCGTTTCACAATATCCAGCGTTGAGGCAGAGGCCGCCTTCAGGATCGTCAGCAGTACCGCTCGCTGTCCATTGATCCGGACAACGTTCTGCTGAATCGCGAAACCCTCGTGAACATGCCCAATATCGCGGATGTACACCATCGCGCCATTCACGCTTTTGATGGGCAGATCGTTCAACTGGTCCAGCACCAGCGGACTGGCATTCGTCCGCACGATGTAGTCCGTTGTCCCCACCTTCGCCGTGCCAGCCGGCAGGATCAGGTTCTGCGCCGTCAGCGAATTCACCACGTCTGTCGGCGACAGCCCCTTCGCATAAAGCTGGCCCAGGTCAAGATCCACCATGATCTGACGAGCCTTGCCCCCATAAGGAGCCGGTACCTGGGCCCCTTGTACTGTCGCCAATTGGGTCCGGACGAAGTTCAGTCCCAGATCGTACAAGTCGGATTCCGACAACTTATCGCTCGAAAGGACCGCTTGAAGAATCGGCACATTCGAAGCGCTGAATTGCAGAATGAATGGAGGCGTTGTTCCTGGCGGAAGAATACGCAGAATCGTCTGATTCACCGCCGTAACCTGTGCTACCGCGGCCTCTATCTTCACACCCGGCTGAAAGAAGATTTTGATAATCGAGATGCCGCTTACCGACTGTGACTCGAGATGCTCGATATCGTTTACGGTCGTCGTCATCGAGCGTTCACTGATCGTCGTGAATCGCTTCTCCATCTCGTCCGGGCTTGTACCTGAGTAAGTCCAGATCACCGTCACCACAGGGATATCTATGGTGGGGAAGATGTCTGTGCTCATCGTCTCGATGCTCACGATGCCGAGAACCAGAATCAGCACTGACATTACGACGAAAGTGTACGGTCGCCGGAGTGCCAGTCGAACAATCCACATATATCAGTTCCTTCTGTCGGTGTGCCTGAAGTTACGACGGAGGTGGCAGGTTTATTGTTTCACGGGGCTCCCGTTTACCGCCCTGCTTGTGCGGATAGCGGCCTCCTGCTGCACAAACGCTTGTCTGGCCATTGCGAGGCACTCAATTCAAATGACGTCTTAACCCGGAACAGATGACGGCTATTCGTCAAAGGATGCAAAAACACGCCTCTCTCTCACATCGCAGCGTAGAATGAATTAATGTCGCGAGGATGGGAGAGTAAATCCGTGGAAGAACAGCAATCACAAGCAGCTGCCCCGAAGCCCGATGCTCCAGTGAACCGGGTCGAAGAGGCAGAGCGCACGCGGCTCCGTCAGGCCCTTGAGCTGCAACGCGAACGCATCCTCTCCGAACGGACCTCAAGCCAGCATCGACGCTCGGCATTGACCAACGCCCTTGCCGATATTGAAGAGAAGCTGGCTGAGCTTGGCTGGTCCGTTCACATGTAACTGGGGATTCTGGCCACAGCCTTTGGGTCGCAGTCTGCCCGGTTTCGCGTGTCTCCAAACAAAAAGCGGAACAGCCATAGCCGTTCCGCTCTCCAGATAAAAGAGACCCTCTACTGTGGCGAACCTCCCGGTTGCGAAACTCCAGTAGCATTTGTTGCAGGCGGCGGGGCGCTCTCATGCAAGCCGATTGCATCACCTGAAACCACAAGCTGTACACGTCGATTCTGGGCGCGTCCCTGCGTCGTACCGTTATCCGCTACGGGATTGTTCTTCCCGTACCCTGTCGCCGCAATATTTGTCTGCTGTACGCCCTGACCGACCAGGAAGTCCCGCACAGCGTCGGCACGATTTTCTGAAAGCTTCTGGTTGAATTCGTCGGAACCAACGCTGTCTGTATAGCCTTCCACCTGCAGCTTCAACCCCGGATACGACTGCAGAATCCCGGCGACCTTCGCCAGGCTGATTTGCGTGTTCGTCTTCAGCGTGTACTTGCCCGTATCGAACAGGACGTCCGACATATTTACAATCAACCCTCGTGCAGTGTCGCTGGTTGCCAGCACGCTGTTGAGCTGTCCAAGAAGCTTCTCGCGAGCCTCTGCGGCGCTCTGTGCGGCCTTATCGGACACCTCGGCGCGCGCGCGAGCCGCCTCAGCGTCAGCCTCGGCGCGGGCTCGTTCCGCATCGGCCTGTGCCTTTGCTGCCGCTGCCTTTGCAGCCTCCAGCTGTGCCTGCTGCGCCGCAAGCTGCGCCTGCTGGGCTTGATTCTCTGCATCGCGCTTGGCAAGCTCGGCGTTCATCTGCCGTTCCGCTGCCTGTTTTCTGAGTGTCACCAGCCGGGCATCTTCCGCTCGCTGCACCGCCTGGCGCGCAAACGTGATCTCCATCTTCCGATCCGGCTTTTTGCTTCGATCGATATCGGAGGCGTTCTTCAGGTCGTGTATCGCCTCGTTATAGATCTCAGGAGCATACTTCTCCGCGCCCGCTTCCTGCGCAATCCGAATCGCATTATTTGCCTGATAAAACTCCAACGGTGACTTCTCATCCCTCGTAATCGGGTTTGCCACCGTCTTCGATCCGCTGGTTTCCGCATAGGCTCCACGCGGCAGCAACAGATAATGCGCATTCACCTTCTCCAGCACGCCGCTCGTCCGGTCCTGGATGATCTGGTTCTGTAACACCACAACGTCGCTTGGCTGCGTCACGGAGAAGTAAGGCTCAGCCGTCACAATCATCCCGAACGACTGCAGGCCTGTGGTCACCGTTATATTGTTCTTCGTTCCTGCCGGCAGAACCTCACCCAGGTTGCTGGGGCGCCCATCCGGAGTAATCGCCCACAGCACATACGTCAGGTATTCCTTGCCGAAGCCGTTCGCCGGAGTCAGGCCCTCGAACTTCGCTTCGATCACAATGCCGCCGCGCTCGCTCGTAACCTTCGCCTCGCCCTTGGCCAGGGGCAGAAGAGTCGTCCCCTTGAAGGCGATCTTCGTCGGTTCGCTGCGATGAAAATAGTTCACCGCATCCAGATCGCGCTGAACCACCTTGACGCGGTAAAGATAAATACCATTGTCCTGCTTCGTGATCTCATTGCCTTGCGCAGGCGCTGCCTGCGACATGGGATTAGGTTCCTGGGCCCGAAGCGCCGTCTCCGAGGCGGATATCAGCAATCCAGCCACACCCATGACGAATACAATCCGTCTCTTGCGATTCATCTCGTTCTCCTTGTACTGCGACGCAGATCAAGTATGGCAGAGAGGTAAACCTCTCAAAACTGCAACTTTAGCGTAAGACGCTGAATAGGAGAAAAGGGGAATCCATAGGAAAGCGCGCCCATCGTCCCCGCTTGAAACTAAAGGGAGAATGAGCGCGGTCGGTCTTTGCTAAGCAGAATGCTGCTGCGTGTTGGTGCGGTGTACAAAGTGGTACGGCGGCCACGGCCCGGAGAGCTGCATCTGGCACTCCTTCAACTGCTGTGACGCCGAGGTGTATTTGTTCTGGTATCGCTCGATCGTCTTGTTATCGATCAGGTGAGCGATATCCAGCAACATCTTGCCCGAATCCGTCCGCTTGCACGTAATCTCTTCGGCCAGCGGCAGGAACATCCGGTGCATCTGCAGCGACAAAGCTCGCGCCTTCGACTGGCGCTCTCTCTGCCGGCTGGCGCTCTCCCGCAAGCTGGTCAGATATTGCTGGCCAACCCGTAGATCGCGAGCCATGTTACCTGGGCAGGTGTCGTCGACCAGCACCTTCAGATGCATCTCGGCCTTGCCGCGCAACCGCTCGACATTGGCCAGAAAATGGCGCTGGTTAGAGCGCACCGAACGCCGCAACGCGTCGTCATCGGTAAAAGTTGTGCCAAACCGGAAGGGCAGCACGGTTGAGTGTTTAAAGCATTCCGCCACAACCCGGGCATGGTCCTTCTGCGACTGCTGGTCCATTCGGGCTGCATCCTCGGCGTTGTGCTCAGAGACGATAATGGCTAATTCACTGGCTGGAAAAAGAAATGTTTGGTTGCCGAATAATCCCGTTATCCCACTTAGGGGCATCGGGCGACGGTGCCTGCAAAGTTCCGGAAAGGCTTGTCTCTCCGCAATACAGTAGGCGTACCATGCCATGATTTTTATACCTTCCCAAAGCGCGCTGCGGGGTCGAACTGCCCCGTCAGGGTAGTTGGTGTGTAACTCACACGGATACGAAAATTGTGTGGAAACGCTTCATTTGCAATGGTCTGGTTCTGGCGTGTGCGCGATAAGCGAACTAAACCGAACCGAGGTGGATAGTATGCCTATTGGAAGACAGTTGGCAATAGTCTCTGAGAAAAAAATGCACCGAAGCGGGGGCACGGGGCATCTCATCGGCCTTCAATAGGTTGAAAATAGGGGCAGAAACACCTCCTCTCACCGGCAGGAATCCTCATTTCTGTTGGGAAACAAAGCCCTTTTCGCCAGGCTGAACAACCGGTAACGTCGAACCCCTATCTAACTTCAAACGTCACAACAAAATCCACGGTAGGTCAGGTCAGCAAAGACGATGAGAGCCCTTCTTCAATCGCCCCTTACGCTTACGCGAGTCGCACGGCGTCTCGCAGGGTTAAGCCTGATCCCAGCGCTTTTCGTTCCAGCCTCCGCCCAGACCGGCACCGAAAAACCCGTCGACTACGTCGTCTTCAAAAATGGAGACAAACTCACCGGCACTCTTGAACGCGGAGTCGGCGACAGCATCGTCTTCAAAAGTGATGTCGTCGGCGAAGTCACCATCTCCATGGACAAAGTCAAAGAGCTCCACTCCGAAGGCAGCTTTGTCGTCCTCAAAAAAGACGAAAAAATCACTCGAACCACCAAGCAGCCTGGCAACATGACCTTCAACGACACCACCGTCACCGTCAATGACACGAAGGCGGGTCCCGAAACCGTTCCCACAAAAGACCTCGCCTACATCATCGACAAATCCACCTATAACAAAGAGGTCAACGACAATCCCGGCTTCTTCCAACGGTGGAACGGCTCAATCACCGGCGGTGCCACCGTCCTCGAATCCACGTCCTACGGACAGACCTTTACCGCCGGCATCAACCTCATCCGCGCCGTTCCCACTGTTCCCTATCTTCCACCCCGCACTCGCACGACCTTCAACCTGCTTGAGACCTACGGCAAATTAACCCAGCCTGTCATCCCTCAAACCGTTCCACCTTCTCCGGATTCCGTCGCGAAGACAAACATCTTCCACTCCGACTTCGAACACGACAAATACCTCACGGACCGCTTCTACATGCTCGGTGGCGTTGCCTTCGACCATAACTATTCTCAAGGCCTCGATTTCCAGCAGATATACGGCGTTGGTGCCGGCTACACGGTCATCAAGGACGCACTCCAGGAACTCGACTTCAAGGGCGACATGCACTACGAGCGCCAGAACTTTGTCCAGTACCCCCCACCGGCAATCTCTTCGCCTAACCAGGACCTTATCGGCTCAACCTTTGGCGAAGCCTACAAACGTGCGCTGCCGGCCAGGGTTCAGCTCACCCAGAGCGCAACCTACATCCAGTCCTGGAACAACCTCCACGCCTATTCGGCCATCGGAGCCCTCGGCTTGGTGTTCCCCGTCTATCATCGTTTCGGTTTCAACGTGAACCTCCTCGATTCCTACCTCAACAATCCGGCCTTCGGCTATCAGAAGAACAGCCTGCAGTTCGTCACCGGAATCACCTACACACTCCACTAATCGCTTCTAAAGTAGGCCTGAGATCGGATGGCCTCCTTCTTGGGCCAACCATGTCTGTCACACACGGCATCCCATGGACTGGGTGATCGTCCCGCACGCAAGGTAGCTGCATGGCCTAAATTGCCATCAGCTCCATCACGCACGACAAATAGAAAATTCTGGCCTCTCGTGAATTCCACGAGATGGCGGAGGTATGTCATGTCACTTCGAAAAAGCAAGATTGGTCTCTTTCCTGCGTCAATTGCACTCTCTGGATATCTGTTGATTCCTGTCGCCGCTTTAGTGGCCCAGGCTCCTGATAACACAGCGAACAACAAGCAACACGAGGTCACTGCCGACCAGCAGTCCAATTCCGCATCAGACCGCGCAATCACCCAGAAAATCCGCAAAGCACTCACCGCCGACAAATCTCTCTCCACCTATGCCCATAACGTGAAGGTCATTACCGTCAACGGTGCAGTCACTCTCAAAGGACCGGTGAAGTCAGATGAGGAAAAACAACAGGTCGCTTCAAAAGCTGCAGAGGTGGTTGATGCAAGCAAGATAGACAACCAGCTCACGGTCAAGGCTCAGTAATCCGGAATCACCATCAGCGCGTCTCTCCCGACGCAAACAGGAGGAATTATGGAGAACAAAAATACAGCCGTCTATGGAATCTATCCCAACATTGCCACTGCAGAGCGAGCCGTCGATCAGCTCGTCGCAGCTGGTTTTACCAGCTCTGCTGTCTCGGTTCTGATGGCTGACAACGAAAGCACAAGGCAATTCGCGCATGAAAAAGCCACCAAGGCCCCCGAAGGCACTGCCACAGGAGTCACAGCAGGCGGAGTCGTGGGTGGAACCCTTGGCCTTCTCGCTGGTCTCGGCGCACTCGCTATCCCTGGTGTGGGGCCGCTCATCGCTGCCGGTCCTATCATGGCCACGCTCGCCGGTGTCGGAGTCGGAGGGGCAGTCGGCGGTCTGCTTGGAGCGCTTGTCGGTCTCGGCATTCCCGAATACGAAGCCAAGCGCTACGAGGGTCGAGTCAAAGACGGTGGAGTCCTTCTCTCCGTTCACTGCGACACCTCCGACGAAATCAAGCGCGCCAAAAACTTCCTCAAAGCCACAGGAGCCGAGGACATCTCCTCCTCTGGCGAGGCTTCAGGAGATGAAAGCGCTCGTACTCGTGACGATGTCTCCACACCTGCACGCTATTGAACGACAACTTCGGGAATCTCTCTGACTCGATGCGAAACAACCGCCGCCCTGCCTATGCGCAACCTGATCGCGCATAGGCAGGGCGGTCGCATAAAAGTTTTTGCTACTGACCCTGCAGAATCTTCACCACCGGATCAGGCATCTCCTTGTCAGCATTCTTCAGCAGCAGAGATACCTGCCACATCTCCGTATCCGACAGCACATTCTTGAACGCAGGCATGCCGGTCAGCCGCAAACCATTTGCGACCTTCCAGTACGTCTCGCCGGGCTCATCATCGCTCACTCCAACCACCCCATTCTTCCCATGTTTCTTCCAAAGCTGCGGCGCTGTCGGATACATCGCCTTCGCAAACCCCACATCGTGCCCCGGAGTTCCATGGCAACCCGCGCACTCCGCCCGGTACACCTTGGCGCCGCCTTCAAACACATCCTCGCCCGTCCCAAACGGAGCGTCCTTCTTCTCGACATCAATTCGCGCGTTCATCGGCAACCGAACGATCTGCTTTTCCATCGGAAAAGGCGTGTCCGACACCGCAACGGGCAAGGGCCCAAATTTCAGGTACAAATATCCCGCCACGGCGACCGCGACAATTCCCAGCACAAACCCGAGAACCAGCTTGCCAAAACCACTACCACCGCTCTTTTTTGCCATATGCTCCCCTATGTCCTTTTGACCGGCACATTTCTTTCGAAACGGACGATGACTTCGCGATTAAAGTCGCACTGCGAACGCGCACTTATTGCCAATCGACGAATTAAGCCAAAATTTTAAAGCTTTCCTCGAAACAATCGAAGCAAGTTATTGCTCTCTCTTTGACGCCTCATATTCTGACGAAACCCGTTTCCAATGTTCTAATAAGAAGATGGCCGCGTCCGGAGTTCCCGCCGGCCTCAAGTTCCACCATAGCAACACCCCAGCAAGTGCAGGAGTATTGGTTGATGTTCGGTTTCAGGACGAGTGTGAAGTGTGCGGCCGCCCTCTTAGTGGCAGCCTTTATGACCAGCGGCGGTACCAGCCTTCAGGCGCAGGAAAAGCGTCGTCCCGCCCACGAGACCAACGCCAACCGGAAGGCCCGTATCGAGCGCATCATGCAGGACACCTATAGCCACCGCTATGAGGTAGCCGGCGGCGGTGGCTACCTTCGCTTCCGCTCGGGCGAGACCCTGCAGAAAAACAACGAGGTCACCTTCTGGATGACCGGCACCCGCTACTTCACCTCCAATCAGAAGCTCGGTATCGCCGCCGACGTCCGTGGAGCCTATGGCAACGCCAAGGTCGGTAATACCGCCTTCAACATCGAAAACCCGCAGATCTCCCAATACACCTTCATGGCGGGCCCAAACTACCGCCTCTACTCCAGGCAGAAATACGCTATCTCGGCCTTCGCAGTAGGCGGCGCCGCGCTCGGCAAATTCGACAGCGGCTCCAAAGGCATTCCTGCCTCGGAACTGCACCTCTGGCAGAACGGCTGGCGCCCCGTCTTCAGCGTAGGTGCCAACTTCGACTACAACCTCTACCCCAATCTTGCCATCCGCCTCACCCCGACCTACCTCGGAACCCTCTTCCGTCTCGACCCCAAAGACACCGTTCCCGACAAAGGCAGCATCCAGAGCAACCTCGGCTTTAACGTAGGGATCGTCTACCGCTTCGGCCGAATCAAGTAGCCCCGCAGAAGAGACGTACCTACGCTGTCATTCTGAGCGAAGCGAAGAACCCCTGTATTTTTCCATTGAGCCATAACAGACCGGGTGCCCATCCTTCGCGTAGCGAAGGGTGGGCGAACAACCATCCCTTGAGCTTGATCCGAGCGACTAAACCTTCTCCCGAGGCTCCGTCATCTTCCTGGGATCCAGAATCTCCCCAATCTGCTCCTCACTCAGCAGCTTCTTCTCCCGAGCCAGCTCCACAATCGACCGCCCCGAAGCAACCGACTCCTTCACCAGCTCCGCCGCCTTGCGATACCCGACATAAGGGTTCAGCGCCGTAGCCAGGGCTATCGTGCTCGACGCATAAAACGCGCACCGTTCCCGATTCACCGTGATCCCGCGCACGCAGTGCACATCCAGCTCGCGGAGAGTATTCGTCAAAATCGTGATCGACTCGAGCACAGCATGCGCCATCGCCGGCATCATCACATTCAGCTCAAGCTGCCCCGCCTGCACTGCCATCGCCACCGTCGCGTCATTCCCCACAACCTGAAACCCCACCATCGCCGTAAGCTCCGCCAGCACCGGATTCACCTTCCCCGGCATGATGCTCGACCCCGGTTGCAGACTCGGCAGATGAATCTCGTTGAACCCCGTATTCGGCCCCGACGAGAGCAGCCTCAAGTCATTCGAGATCCGTATCATCTCCAGCGCCAGCCCTCGCAGCGCGCCCGAAACATCCGCCATCGGCGCGCACGACTGCATCGCATACCGCAGGTCATACGCCGGATGCAGCTCCAGCTTCGCGATCCGCGCCAGCTTCGCCACCGCCTTCTGCCTGTAGTCCGGATGCGTATTCAACCCCGTCCCCACCGCCGACCCGCCCAGCCCCAGCGAGTGCAGCGTCACCGCATTCCGCCGAATCGCCGCCGAGGCCTCCTTCACCGCAACCGCATAAGCCGCGAACTCCTGCCCCAGCGTAATCGGCACCGCATCCTGCATATGCGTGCGCCCCGCCTTCAGCACGTCGCGAAACTCCTCCGCCTTCGCCGCAAAGCTTCCCGCCAGGGCATCGAGCACCGGATACAGCCCGGCAAGCGCCAGCAGCGCGCTCAGCCGCATCGCCGTCGGAAACACATCGTTCGTCGACTGCCCATAGTTCACATGGTCGTTCGGATGAACCTTCTTGTAGCTCCCCAGCTCCTCACCCAGAATCTGCCCCGCCCTATTCGCCAGCACCTCATTCGCATTCATATGCAGGCTCACACCCGCGCCCGCCTGAAACACATCCACAACAAAGTGCTCATGATGCTTCCCGTCCATCACCTCCTGCGCGGCCTGCGCAATCGCATTCCCCTGCTCCGGCGTAATCAACCCCAGCTCAGCATTCGCCTCCGCCGCCGCCAGCTTCACCATCACCAGCGCCCGAATCAAAAAACGACTAGCCTTCAATCCACTAATCGGAAAATTCCCCACCGCCCGCGCAGTCTGCGCTCCATAAAGCGCATCTGCAGCGACTTCAACTACTCCTAAAGAATCCGTTTCCTTCCGTGTATTTGACATAGTTATCTCTTGAAAACTTTCGACGCAATCGCGTAATAGTGGGTCAGATCGGTATTAGGCGGCTGAACGCCGAGCATGCGCAGCATCGTGACGATCTGGCCGCGATGGTAGCTGGTGTGATTGATCGCGTGAAGAATAATCTGCCATCGAGGAACGCGGAACTCCATCTCATCCGGCAGTATCGTCACGATCTCTTCTGTTAGCTCACCATCGGGCGCGGACTCGATCCAGCGCCTGTAACCCTGACCGAGTTCAGGCCACGATTGCACGAGATATTCAAAGCTATATTCAGGGGCCGAGCCGCGCGGCAGCCGGTCATTCTTGACATCCTCCAACCGCCGAAGCCAGACTCGTTCACCATCATGCATATGCCGAAGCGTTCGAAGAATGCTGGTGTGCGAAGCACCGCAATCGAGATCAAGTTGATCCGAATCAAGAGGCGAGCATGCATTCAGAATCTGGCCGGTCGCCCAGCCCGAGTAGCCGGCGTGTGCAAGCAAAAGGTGTTGCAGCTGCGACATACGCTGAAATTATAGTTGCCGTTTACGATTCAATCCGAAATTCAAGGCCACGACACCACGGCCATCGCCGTTTCTCTTGATGCAATATCGCATCAGTAAGGTCTCTTACGCGTCTACGCGACAACCGTTCTTCACAACCCCTAAAATGATGGTTGCCATGGCCACCATCAAGCAATCCGACTTCATCCAGTCCGTAGCCGACGCCCTCCAGTACATCTCCTACTACCACCCCGAGGACTTCATCACCAACCTCACCCGCGCCTACGAGCTCGAACAATCGCCCGCCGCCAAAGACGCCATGGCCCAGATCCTCATCAACTCGCGCATGTGCGCCGAAGGCCACCGTCCCGTCTGCCAGGACACCGGCATCGTCACCGCCTTCATCAAGCTCGGCATGGAAGCCCGCTGGGACAACGACGGCAAGCCCCTCATGACCATCCAGCAGATGGTCGACGAGGGCGTCCGCCGCGCCTACAACCACCCCGACAACAAGCTCCGCGCCAGCATCCTCGCCGACCCCGCCTTCACCCGCAAGAACACCGGCGACAACACCCCCGCCGTCGTCTCCATCGAGACCGTCCCCGGCGGCGAAGTCGACATCACCGTCGCCGCCAAGGGCGGAGGCTCCGAGGCCAAATCCAAATTCACCATGCTCAACCCGTCTGACTCCATCGTCGACTGGGTCCTCAAGACCGTCCCCACCATGGGAGCCGGCTGGTGCCCGCCCGGCATGCTCGGCATCGGCATCGGAGGCACCGCAGAGAAAGCCATGGTCATGGCCAAGGAGTCCCTCATGGATCCCATCGACATGCAGGAACTCATCGAGCGGGGACCAAAAAACAAGATTGAGGAGCTTCGGATAGAGCTCTACGACAAGATCAACCGGCTCGGCATCGGAGCCCAGGGCCTCGGCGGTCTCACCACCGTCCTCGACATCAAGATCCTCGACTACCCCACCCATGCCGCCAACCTGCCCATCGCGATGATCCCCAACTGCGCCGCCACCCGCCACGCGCACATCCACCTCGACGGCAGCGGCCCCGTTGCGCTCGACCCGCCCTCACTCGAGTCCTGGCCCAGCCTCACCTACGACGTCTCCAAAGCGCGCCGCGTCAACCTCGACACCGTCACTCACGAAGAAGTAAAGGGCTGGAAACCCGGCGAAGTCCTTCTCCTCTCGGGCTCGCTCCTCACCGGTCGCGACGCCGCCCACAAGCGCATGACCGACATGCTCAACCGCGGCGAAAAACTCCCCGTCGATCTCAAGGGCCGCTTCATCTACTACGTCGGCCCCGTTGACCCTGTCCGCGAGGAGGTCGTAGGCCCTGCTGGCCCCACCACCGCCACCCGCATGGACAAGTTCACCCGCCAGATGCTCTCCGAAACCGGTCTCTGGGGCATGGTCGGCAAAGCCGAGCGCGGCCCTGCAGCCGTCGAGGCCATCGCCGATCACGAGGCCGTCTACCTCATGGCCGTAGGCGGAGCCGCCTACCTCGTCTCCAAGGCCATCAAGAGCAGCAAGGTCCTCGCCTTCGCCGACCTCGGCATGGAGGCCATCTACGAGTTCGACGTAAAGGACATGCCCGTAACCGTAGCCGTTGATAGCCGAGGCGTAAGCGTACACAACACCGGACCAGCCGAATGGAAGGCCCGCATCGCCGGCGAATTTGCCGGAGTCCCCATCCTCCAATAGACCAAACGTCTTTGCCCGTTGCCTCTCTTGTTGTCATCCCCCACAGGGGGATCTGCTTTATCGCGCAAAGAGCGCTCATTTTGAGCGATCGTTTTGTGCATTCGCTTTGGTTAAGGGTACGCCTTCACAGGCTGCGGAAAATCCCGTCTTTGCTTTTGAGGTAAAGCGGGGCTTCAGCCCCGCGTCGAAAGACCACCGCGAAGCGGTTACCGCTCTGCCGAAGGCCGGAGCGAAGCCGAAGGCGCAGCGACCAGCGATGCCCAAACCGCCACCACCTCTAAGGAAGATCCAAGTCTCATTCATCGACGGCTGGGTCCTCCGCCGTTGAAAAGGCAGTCCGCCAACCGCAGACCAAAATTCAGATTTCATTCTCCCTGCCATATCCGTCTATGCTCAAACAGAGGGAAAACGAATGGACGAATACGCGAAAGATTACGCTGTTCGATACAGGGCACGGCAAGAAGAAAAAAATTCCCAGATGAGATTGGAAATAAAAAGGAAACAAACATTAGAAACAGCAATACCCGGATTATGGAAACAGTTACGAACATGGCTGATGGAAATGTGCGCCACGATAAACGGACAATTCAGCGAACCAATTCTCGGGGTTGATAAATCCCATCCATCGCAACTTGGAATTGAGCAGAAGAACCCATCTTCAAAATTGATCATTGAGATAGTCCCGCATGAACACCGCTTTCATCTGGCGTACGGACGGGGATGCAGTGGCACTTTAAACATCGATACCGATGAAAGTGGGGTCGTCTGCGTCCTGGACGAAACAGGACAGCGCATGTATCGGATAGAAGAGATCGGCACGAAGCTGATGGACCTGCTGGAGCAGTCCTGTGCCTAAAGATCAGGAAGACCAGAAGATCATCACCCACGAACTCCAACAAAATAGCCTGTCAAGCCCCCAAATCACTCAATCCATTCAAAACAAACGATTTCCGAGTGGCAGACCAGTTCCCGCAACTCGGTAAAATAGAAATAGGTCAAAGCCCCGGGCGATCCCGGGGCTTTTGTTGCCACTAACCCATTTATTTTGAATATTTTGATCCTTTACTCATTTAGATAGAGTAATTTGCAAAGATAGTCACAACCTAAGTCCTGTAAATGGAGCTCTTTACACCAAAAGATAGGGGGTGGGGGGGTCACACGATTCGCGATGGATGCTCAGGCGTTGGCGGAGCAGGCTTCTTCCGGCTGAGCACCACACGCCGGCGTCGCTTCCGCTCCGAAGCATGGTCGATCTTCTTCCAGAAAGCCACAAAGTAATCCACCGCCGAGATAATCGACACTGTAGCCATCCAGTAGATCGCCGTGATGGCAATAAACCGAACCGCAACGATGAAGCCACCCCAGTTCCAGTAGTCCCAGCGGTGCGCCAGGATCGCCGCCACCACCGAAACGATCTGGATCACCGTCTTCAGCTTCCCGATCTCACTGGCCTCGATTGTGAACCCTTCCGCTGCCGCGATAGACCGCAGCCCTGAAACCAGAAACTCCCGCCCGATCACCAGCACGGCGATCCACGGCGGCACAATCCGCGGGTTGTAAGCGACCAGCACAATATAGGCCGCCGAAACCATCAGCTTGTCAGCCAGCGGATCGAGCAGCATCCCCATCGTCGTGATCTGCCCGCGCTTCCGCGCCAGATAGCCATCGAGCCCGTCCGTAATGCTCGCAAGAATGAAGACGATAGAGGCGATAATCTCCTGCTCCCCGCCCTTCAGCCCAGGCTGTCCATGGCCCTGCCACGGAAACGCCGGCGACAAAATCCAGATAAGCAGCGGAATGCAAGCGATTCGGCTCAGCGTGATGGAGTTCGGAAGGTTCATTCGGTCTGCAAGTCTTTGAAATCTGGTGACCCAAACCACCAGACCAGACAATAGCATTCTGCCACACCGCACCAACGCTTCGTGAAGAGAAGAAATCAAGGTTTCGGGCCGATAGAGCGAATGTGACCCTCGCGAACCCATTCTGGCCAGCCCGAAAGCTCGCTCTGCTGCTCTTCCTGCCGGCAATCGCAGCCCTCCCCCAGCCCGGCACGCCAGCAACAACAACGGTCCTCCTCACGATCACGTCGCCCGCAACGATGTACTACGGCCAGACCGTCGACGGCTCCGCCCAGATCTCCACCAGCGACGGAAGCACCCCCACCGGCACCATCACCTTCTACGACGGCCCAAACAATATTTGCGTCCTCAGCATCGCCGCCGGTGCGACCTGCCCAGGCAGCGCAGGGGAAGGCTTCGCCACAGGTACCCACACCCTGACCGCCGTCTATTCCGGCGATGCAACCCACGCCGCCTCAACCTCGAACCCCGTCACCATCACCGTCCTCAAAGACTCAACTGCAGCAGCCCTCACAAGTTCCGCCAACCCCGCAACCACGGGCCAGAACGTCACGCTGACCGCAACCGTTCAGGGAGCCCATGCCGCGCCCGTCGGCAACGTTGCGTTCTACGACGGAGCCAGCCTGCTCGCAACAGTTGCACTGAACCAAAATGGCACCGGTATCTACAACACCGACACCTTGGCTGCTGGAACGCACTCGCTCACTGCCGTCTTCAGCGGCACAGCTGACTTCGAAGCCGTCACAAGCGCAGGCCTCAATCAGGAGATACAGCCACCGGCATCGGCCCCTCCCGGCCCTGCGTCCTTCAGCATCGATGTAGATTCTGTCTCCGTTCAAGCGGGCCAGAGTGTAGCGATTCCCGTAACGTTCTCGAATGGAAACCTCAACCTGACCTGCAGTAATCTGCCGGAGGAAGCAACCTGCCTCACCCCTGCAACGGGCGGAGCAGGGAAGAATGCGTTGACGCTCAAGACCTCAGCTCCGCGTGACTGCGGCGCAGCAACTCCCTACGGAATAGCCTGCATGCCCTGCGCGATGCCACTAGTGGCCGGACTGCTCATGTTTCTCACGCCCCGGCGTCGCCGCTGGCGAAGTTTGTTGGCGGCGTTTATCGGCACATGCTCTTTAGGAACAATGAGCGGTTGCGGTACGGGAAACTGCACCGATCTCGGAACACGCCCTGGGACATACAGGATGACCGTGACGGGAACCTCCACGGGCGCACCGGCAATCCTTTCCCGCGAAATCGTGGTGAAGGTCACGATTTAGGCAAAACAAAGGAGGCAACGGTTACCGTTGCCTCCGTGTAGCAAGAAGGTAGTTTAGGCGTAAAGACCACGTTGCTTTGTTGTGTAAGCAACGCGATCAATTGCCAGCATATAAGCGGCGATCCGATTGTTGACGTTGTGGTTCTCGGCATACGTGACCACATCGCGGAAACTCGCCGACATGATATTGTCGAGCCGTTCGTTGACCTCAGAGTCGGTCCAGAAGTAGCCCATGCGATCCTGGACCCACTCAAAGTAGCTCGTCGTAACTCCGCCCGCATTCGCCAGAATGTCAGGGATGATAAACACGCGTTTGTCGGCGAGAATCTCATCGGCAATCGTGGTCGTCGGACCATTCGCTCCCTCACAGAGAATGCGGCAGCGCAATTTCTCGGCATTGCGGCTGGTGATGACATTCTCTATTGCTGCGGGAATCAGGATGTCGCAGGAGCGAGTCAGCAACTCGTCCTTGTCGACAGCCTCAGCCTCACGGAAGCCGTGGATGGTCCCTGTCTTCTTGCGATGCTCCAGCAGCGCCGGGATATCGATGCCGTTCGAGTTATACAACGCACCGTCCCACTCTCCGATGCCGATTACGGTGTAGCCCTTCTGGTGAAGTAGCTTCGCCGAGTTGGAACCGACATTGCCAAAGCCCTGGATGATGACTCTGCATCCATCAATGGAAATTCCCATATGCTTCAGCGCCTCGTCGCACACTACCGAAACGCCGCGCCCCGTAGCCTCCGTGCGACCCCGCGACCCGCCAATGTTCACCGGCTTGCCGGTGACGACCGATGTAACCGTCCGACGCATGTGCATGGAGTACGTGTCCATAATCCACGCCATCGTCTGCTCATTTGTATTCATGTCAGGCGCGGGAACGTCCTTTTCCGGTCCGATGAACTCAATCAACTCGGCGGTATAACGGCGGGTCATACGCTCCAATTCACCCTGCGACATCTTCTTCGGATCGCAGATCACTCCCCCCTTTGCTCCACCGAAGGGAATATTGACCACGGCGCACTTCCAGGTCATCCAGCTTGCCAGCGCGCGCACCTCGTCAAGAGAAACATCCGGGCCGTAGCGAATGCCACCCTTCGCAGGTCCGCGAGCAATAGAGTGTTGGACGCGATAGCCAGTAAAGACTTCAATGGAGCCGTTGTCCATGCCCACGGGAATGTGAACGATAATCTCGCGCGAAGGATAGCGCAATACCTTCCAGATGCCTTCGTCAAGATTGAGTTTCTTTGCGGCAAAGTCGAAGCGAGCAGCCTGCGCCTCCCAGGGGTTTGTCTCCTGCTCCAGGGTGAGAGTTTGAATCATAACGGGTTCTTGTTTCCTTTGCTTCTCTGTTGCTGGTACCAGCGATTCTCCGGCCATAGCTTTGCCCTCGATAGGAGCAGCATACAGGTTGGGCCAGGTCGGTCTGTGACCCAAACCCCGAGGAGTATAGGCTTCGAAAGTATCGATTCGCAAATAAAGGGACTACCACAAATGTGGAATAAGCGACCGCATAGGTGAGCTTGTCAAGTCGGCGGTTATCATGGGAGGAGCCATGCCTTCCACTGATTCCCGCGCTCTTCCATCTGCACGCGATTTTGCGGCATTGAGCCGCACACACACACTGGTCCCTGTGTACCGCACCGTAACAGCAGATCTCGAGACACCTGTCTCCGCATTTCTTCGCATCGCAGCAAACGAACCGGAAGCTTTTCTGCTGGAATCTGTCGAAGGGGGCGAACACGTAGGTCGTTATACCTTCATCGGAATACAGCCATATAAAAAGATGGTTGCGCGAGGCCGCGAGATCACAATCGAGGAGGGAAAGCGTCGCCGCACCTTCACCGGCGACATCTTTAACGAATTAAAGCAGGCTCTTAGCGGACACACTCCTGCACGTCTTGCCGGCCTTCCGCCCTTTACGGCAGGAGCAGTAGGATTCTTCGCTTACGACGTCGTTCGCCAGATCGAGAAGCTACCTGCCACAGCCAAAGATGAACTCGGCGTCCCCGATGCCTGCCTGATGTTCTTCGATCAGGTTCTTGCCTTCGACCACGTCAAGAAAGAGATCCACCTGATGGTGACCTCCGATCTCATGCGTGAGACAAAAGCTGGCGCATATGAGCGCGCAGTTCAGCGATTGAACCGGCTTGAACGCCGATTTGCCAACGCTCTGCCAAAAAATCGCAAGAAGAAAATTGACGGCAAACTCAAACTGTCTTCGCGAACATCGAAGGCCATGTTCCTGAAAGGCGTCGAAAAAACGAAGGAGTACATCGCCGCAGGCGATATTTTTCAATGTGTCCTGTCGCAACGATTTGATTGCGAACCGGGAGTTGATGCGTTCGAAATCTACCGCTCGTTGCGCATCGTGAATCCCTCGCCATATATGTACTTCCTTCGGTTCGGACTTGAAGTTGCCTTTGCAAAGAAGTCGAAAATAACGACCCACCATATCGTCGGTTCGTCGCCGGAGTTGCTGGTGCGAGTGCATGGTCGAGACATCGAATACCGGCCAATCGCAGGCACTCGCCCCCGCAGCGCAGACGAGGTTGAAGACAGGGCAATCGAAACCGATCTGCGCGCCGACGAAAAAGAGATAGCGGAACACATCATGCTGGTCGACCTCGGCCGCAACGATGTAGGCCGGGTCAGCGAATTCGGTAGCGTAAAGGTTAAAGACCTCATGTTCGTCGAACGTTATAGCCACGTTATGCATCTCGTAAGCGCGCTTGAAGGAAAGCTCCGCAACGATCTCAATCCAATCGATGCCTTTCGCGCCTGCTTCCCCGCCGGGACACTAAGTGGCGCCCCGAAGATCCGCGCAATGGAGATCATCGAGGAACTGGAGCCTTCACGGCGCGGAGTTTATGGCGGCAGCGTACTCTACGCCGATTTCAGCGGAAATCTCGACTCATGCATCGCGATCCGCACCCTCTATATGAACGGCAAGCAAGGACATATTCAGGCGGGTGCCGGAATCGTTGCGGACTCGGTGCCGCAGAAAGAGTTAGAGGAGAGCCAAAATAAAGCTCAGGCGGTTGTTCGCGCCATCGAGCGTGCGCGGCAAAGCTGAATCGTATCAGGACGGTAAGGAACTTCACTTCGTCTGTTCTTTACGATGCTGATGCTCTTGATGAAGTGCCCACCAGATGCCACCGACGATCTGCAGAACTCCGATCGTTCGAGTCAGCGCAGGCCGCTCTTGCAGGTTTCCCATGAGCGTTTTCCATGGTTTTGGACCATGCTTCCACGCCAGGGCGTCATCCTCCGGTCTGAGCAGGGCCATCACACCATCACCGATGAGAACCATTGCTGCGAAGTGCTTCCAGCGCCTGGATTCCAGAGTCATATTTTCCTACCTGTTCAGTTAGAAGTCTGCTCTGGTTTCTCTGTTGCCTCGCCTTTAGCTTTCGAGCTTCGGGTAAAACCTCGCATTCGTTGTGAAATATTCGTAGACTATTTGTAGCTGCCATGGTCTTTGTCCTCGACAACTACGACTCCTTCACTTACAACCTCGTGCAGTACATGGGCGAGCTTGGCGCAGAGATGGTCGTACGCCGTAACGATGAATTGACTCCTGCCGAAGTAGAAGCACTCGATCCGGACCGCATCCTGATCTCTCCGGGGCCCTGTACACCGGAGGATGCAGGTATCAGCATCGATCTCATCCGGCACTTCGCGAAGTCAGAAAAGCCAATTCCTATCCTTGGCGTTTGCCTCGGCCATCAGGCCATCGGTGCAGCGTTTGGTGGGCAGGTAATCCGCGCTCCCAAGCTGATGCACGGCAAGACCAGCGAAATCGAGCACGACGGAAAGACGATTTTCGCCGGGATCCCATCAAAGATGACCTGCACGCGCTACCACTCGCTCATCGTCTCGGACAAAATGCTTCCTGAGGAGTTAGAGGTCTCAGCCCGTACAGTTGATGGTGAAACCATCATGGCGCTGCGTCACCGCGATCTGCCCATCGAAGGTGTGCAGTTTCATCCCGAAAGTGTGCTAACCACTCACGGCAAGAAGCTTATCGAAAACTTTCTGAAGATGTGATCAAACTGCAGGCCGTTTGCACTCCACACCGAGGCAATCGGTCCAACGTCCTTCCGATTCAACCTCACTAAAGCGCGGATCAGAAGAATCGCCGATTTGCGCGCGGCGGATGTTTGTGAATCCGGCCTCAGCAAGCTGTTCCGCCATGCCCTTGTAATCCCACATCCAGAGGTGGCGTGAACGCCCGAAGAGAGCGGTTGGCATCGCCTTCAGTCCTCGCGCAAGTGACGCTTCGCCAAGGTAACTCTGCCGCATAAAGTGCGACGAGGCTTCTGGAGAGGGATCATCAACGTAGCTTTTGATGAGTTGCTCGAGATCGGGCAGCACCAGACGAAACGTTCCGCCGGGCCGTAGATAACTGAAGATGTTCCTGATAGTGACGCGGAACTCTTCCAGTGTCATGTGCTCCAGAACATGCGAGCAATAGACCGCTTCAGCTGACTGTGGAGCAATGGGCAGGCCTTTAATGACATCGCCGTACCGGATGTTTTTGGGGTAATCAGGAAAGCCTCGCTTTACAAGCAGCGGTGTCAGAAAAGGGAAGCGACTCTGTAACCAGAAGGCGGGGCCTGCATCAAAGTTCAGCCAGGATTCAGGAGCACACATCCCACAGCCAAACTGCACGTATTGGCGATCCATAGATAGGCCGTATTATACAAATCGTGGGCTCTGCTTCTAATGACGCGCGAGTTGTAGTGGGAATCTGCGTACTCACGCTTTTTTCTTCGGCAACCGCACAGCAAACGATAGGCACAGTTGGTATGCAGGATGCCACTGTCTCAGGCGCTCTTGAAGTGTCGAATGGTCGTGCGGTTCTGGTGAGCAACACCACAATCAAGGCACGGGACCATGCGACAGATATAACGTTGAGTCGTGGGGGAGAAGCACTCGTGTGTGCCACCAGCGGACTCCATCTGACTGCCGGTAAGACCGGCGGAGGTCCGGCCCCGCTCATGTTTGCCCTCGATCGCGGCGCAATGGAAATCCGAATGGCAGCGCTGCAGAACGACGTCATAATGACTCCCGATTTGCGGTTCTCCATGCGCAGTGCAGGAGTTCTTGATCTGCGCATTCGCGTGACTCCAAATGGAGACACCTGCGTAGAGAATCGCGGAGATAAAGCCCCGGCACTCAACGTCGCAGATCAATTTGGGCAATCGACCTACGAACTCAGACCAGACCAGCACGTCCTTTTTGAACACGGCAGTCTCAAAGAAGTGGTCGATCATGAGAGTTCGCCATGCGGTTGTCCATCTGAGCCAGTCGTATCGGTCGCGGATTCCGGTGTAACGTCCGGGACTCCCGCGACCCCCGGTGCGGCACTCTCTCCTGAGGCTGCCGAGGAGCAGCACCCGTTTCCGGCGGCTGTGAGCACAGGTCTCGCACCTCCGAGCAGTGTGCCGCAGGCGCAGCCCGGTGTCGTGCATGCACAGGTCACCACCTCTATGGCATACAACGCCGATGAAGGTGGTCCGCCCAATGCAACTTCGTCTGCAGCATCGAGTACGGCAAGTCCATCTGTGTCGAAACCAACACCTGCGTCGCAACCAGATAGGCAACCAGCTAGTCCGACGCCAGCAGTTGCATCGGCTCAGCCTGTGGAAACGGCCCAAGCGCCTCCTCCACCTGCTGCCCCGGCGGGCGGTCATATCCTTCGCTCGATTGGCCATTTTTTCAAGCGGCTCTTCGGTGGCGGGTAGTGCCGAAAATCTCATCTCCTGCGATACAATGAAAAGGTTGTGGAGATTGGTCTGCGCTTTCGGCGCGTCCTCCACGCACAACCCAACATAGCCTTTAGAATCAGAGGTTTTCTTATGTCGATTCCCGCCACGCAGATGCGACCGGGCATGGTTATCAAGTTCAAGGACGACCTCCACCTCGTCTTCTCAGTGGAGCACCGCACGCCCGGCAATCTCCGCGCATTCATTCAGGCTAAGCTGCGCAACATCCGCACCGGCGCCATGTTCGTCGAGCGCTTCCGCTCGCCTGATCCAATCGACCGTGTCATTGTCGACGAAGTCAAGATGGAGTACCTCTACAACGATGGCGATGACTACTACTTCATGGACATGCAGAGCTTCGAGCAGACGCATCTCAAGCGCGATGTCCTAGGCGACGCCGTCGACTACCTCCTGCCGAATCTGGAGATTGCTGTCAGTTTTCACGATGGCAAAGCCGTCGGCATCGAGCTGCCCACCGTGGTCGAGATGACCGTGGTCGAAACCGAGCCCGGCATCAAGTCGGCAACGGCCTCTTCCGTCACCAAGCCAGCCAAGCTCGAAACCGGCCTGGTCGTGCAGGTTCCCCCCTTCATCAATGAAGGCGAGAAGATCCGCGTCGACACCGCGGAAGGCGCATACATGAGCCGGGCGTAACGAAAAATCGACGATGAATCGAGGCGATCTTCAGAAGCTATCGAATGCCAGGATTCGAGAGGCCAAAATTCTCCTTCAGGCTGGAGAATATAGCGGTGCATACTACTTAGCGGGATATGCGGTAGAGTGTGCTTTGAAGGCATGTTTCGCAAAACAAGTAAAGCGGTACGATTTTCCTGACAAAGAGGATGCCCGGAAGATATTCACCCATAAATTTCGTGACCTCGTGAAACTCGCAAAATTGAGCGATGAACTTGCTAGAGTAGAGCAGGCAAATTCAAAGTTTGCTGCTGGCTGGGAGTTAGTTTGTAAGTGGACAGAAGAAAGCCGCTATTCTACATGGACGCGAGATGATTCAGAAGCAATCCTCGATGCGATCGTGAGAAGAAAGGATGGAGTGCTGCCATGGATCAAGCGACGCTGGTAAATCCCGACGTGAACGCTGGAACTAAGGCGTTGACTGTTCTTGACGCTGCCGGCATCAAGCAAATCGTAGCTCTCCTGGCCGTCTTTCCAGAGTACGAGGACTGGAGGATGGTTATTTCTTCGCCTTCACTTGATCAGACTCGTCAACTTAAGGCGTATGAACAAGTAACTGAGGCATTGCAGGGTCGATTTATCTACACCCTTCCTACCATCATGGTGCTGCCGACGAAGGATCCGTTCATCCGGGAACTCCGCAGCCTTTTTGGTAGAGCAAAGGAGGTTACAGGAATGAGGCTCGGGGGCCAGCGGATTGGTAATCGATTTCTCTCTGATGCTTACGTTTACAGGATATCCCCCCTCTAGGTATGGTCTGTCACTTCCTCGTCAAAGGCCGCGTGCAAGGGGTCGGATTTCGCTGGTTCGTCCAGCAGGAGGCATCCGAGATTGGCCTGCGCGGCTGGGTACGAAACACTGACGACGGGCACGTTGAGGTTGTTGCATCCGGCGGCCCGGAGGATATCGGTGAACTGCGAGCCGCCCTCCGGAGGGGCTCGAGAGGCAGCCGGGTAGATGCCGTTGTGGAGCATGAACTGGCCGAGAGCGAAGCTGAAACACTCGGACCATTTGAGATTGAAGGAGCCTGGTAAGAGCGAATGTCCCAAATCGTCAACTGTGAACCCTTGAAGGCGCTTGTACGCACGGTGCCTGACTTCCCCAAGCCGGGAATACTGTTCTACGACATCACGACGCTCCTTAGAGATAAGGGCGGATTCGCGCAGTTGATCGATGCCTTCGCCGCTTACTACATTGGCAAGGAGATTGACCTCGTACTCGGCATCGAAGCGCGCGGCTTTATCTTCGGCCCGGCACTTGCTTATCGCCTGAACGCCGGCTTTGTACCCGTCCGTAAGCCGAAGAAATTGCCTGCGCCTGCAGCCAAGGTAAGCTACGATCTCGAATACGGCACAGATTCCCTGGAGATTCATCTCGACGCGATTCAACCGGGCCAACGGGTCATCATTGTCGACGATCTGCTCGCAACCGGCGGAACCATGCAGGCGACCGTACAGCTTGTGCGCCAGCTAGGCGGCGTTATCGCTGGTCTCGGATTCGCCATCGAGCTCGATTTCCTTAAGGGCCGATCGAAGTTTCAGGAATACGACGTGTTCAGCCTGCTGCACTACAACGAATAGTCTCTCAAGTGAGGTACGACGGATGAAGTCTTACGGCTATGCCGCACACGATAAGAAGTCTCCTCTCGTGCCCTTCCGTTTCGATCGCCGGGATCCGGGCCCGACGGACATCGTTATTGAGATCGCGTATTGCGGTATCTGCCACTCGGATATTCACCAGCTTCGCGATGAGTGGGGGAACGCCATCTACCCGATGGTGCCTGGCCATGAAATCGTCGGCCACGTCTCCAAGGCCGGCAACGCGGTGAAGAAGTTCAAGGAAGGTGACCGAGCTGCGATTGGCGTCATGGTTGACTCCTGCCGCGTCTGCGAAAACTGCATCGCCGGTATGGAATCCTATTGCGCCAAGGGAATGGTGGGTACCTATAACGCACGGGACTATCGCGGCGAGCTGACCTTCGGGGGGTACTCCAACAATATCGTCGTGGATGAGCGTTATGCATTCACCTTCTCTCCGGAACTTAACATGGCTGCTGTGGCTCCGCTGCTTTGCGCGGGCATTACAACCTATTCGCCACTCCGCCACTGGAAGGTTGGTCCAGGCAAGCGGGTCGGCATTGTGGGTCTCGGCGGACTCGGCCATATGGGGCTCAAGTTCGCTCGTTCGTTCGGGGCACACGTCGTTCAGTTCACTACCTCGTCCGATAAGATCGCAGATGCGCAAAAGCTGGGAGCAGACGAGGTCGTTGTGACCAAAGACGCAGAAGCGATGGCCAAGTACGCCGGCAGTCTCGATTTCGTTCTCGACTGCGTCTCTGCGCCGCACGACATGAACGCTTACCTGGGTTTGTTGCGTCTGGACGGCACGCTTTGCTCCGTCGGCCTGCCTGAGAGACCACTGTCCGTGGCGCCGTTTGCGATTCTTGCCAACCGCCGCTCGCTCGCCGGCTCGATGATCGGTGGCATGCCCGAGACCCAGGAGATGCTGGACTACTGTGCAGAGCATGGCATCGTCTCTGAAATCGAACTGACATCCATCGATAAGCTGGAAGATGCCTACGACCGAGTCATCAAGGGCGATGTGAAGTATCGGTTCGTGATTGACATGGCAACGCTGCCAAAAAGCTAACCCGTAACAGGAGCAGTTAATTCTGTTACACGAAGGTGCTCACCGTCTGCGAGATATCCTTTGCGGTGAAACCAGTCTTCCATGCTGGCTTGCACACGGTCCAGCGGGACGCGATAGCCTGCTTCCAGCAGGCCGTCTTCTATCGGCAATGTGTCGTCGAAGACCGCATCGTTAGTAAAATTGCGCATCGCGAAGCTGTCGATCCACTTGATCGGGCAGAGGTGCGCCTTGCCCGCTGCATCCATGCGCTCAATGAGCAATCGTCGCGCGAACATGAGTTTCAGACAAACAAGCTGAACATCGGTGAATCAACATTGATCGTCTGGATCGGTCCGCCGAGCTTGCCGGTGGCGGGATCGCGACGGAAGACAGCGATATTAGCCGAGTCCTGATTTCCGCAGAGCAGCCATCGTCCTGTGGCGTCGATGACGAAGTGGCGGGGCGTCTTGCCGCCGCCTGGAATGCGTTGCACAAACGTCAGGGCGCCGTCTTTCGGACGAACCGCGAATACGACGAGAGTGTCCTCGCCGCGGTTGCTTGCATAGACGAAGTTTCCGTCGGAGGAGACTACAACTTCAGCCGCTGTGCTTTTGCCTGCGGGGAAGTTCTCGGCAAGGGTGCTGATGTGAAAGTTCGTGTTCACCAGCATTCCCAGGGGCGTATCGGTTGAGCGTGTCGTCGTCCAGAGATAGTGATCGATCGTTGAGTCGAGCTCGCAGATTCCATACACCCATCGTCCGTTGGGATGAAAGGCGATGTGCCGTGGGCCTGATCCCGGACGCTCATTATGGAAGAGATACGGATTGCTCATTGTCAGATGAGCAGTGTCCGGGTTGATCTCGAAGACAACGATATCGTCCGAGCCCAGGTCGCAAGCGAGGACAAAGCGATTATCCGGCGAGATCGTTGCGGAGTGTACGTGCGGTGCATCCTGTCGCGTCGTGTTCGGACCTCGATGGCCGAACTTTTGACCATCATGAAAGTCGATGCGATCCACCGGTTGGCTGAGTGCGCCACTTGTCTCGATGCGATACGAGGTGAAACTGCCGCCGTTGTAGTTCGCCACATATGCCGATTTGCCTGTGGCATCGACGGAGACATAGCAAGGACCAGCGCCTGCGGAAGGAACCTGGCCGATTTGTTCAAGCGCGCCGGTCTTAGGGTCCTGCGAGAACGCCGTCACGGCCGCCGCCGCATCGTTCGTCGCGTTGACTGCATAGATGAATCGCTTACTGCCATGTTCAAGCGGTGCGAGGGCAAGATACGATGGCCGCGGGGTGGCGGCTGCGAGAACTGGCGGAGTAAGCTGGCCGGTCGCAGGATTGAATCGCGACTGATAGATGCCTTTGCTCACGCCTTTGCTGGTATCCGTTCCGAAATAAACGAAGATCGGCGCAGGAGGAGGCGGGGGCTTCTTATGAAACGGTAGTCTCTGCGCGTGCGCCGCAGCTGCATACGCTGGAAGCGCAACAAGAAATCTTCGACGCGTGAGCATCAGTAGGGCCTCGCCTCTTAAGCTGGTTCGCCTGGCAGGTGGATCGCCATCTCGTCTTCGGGCCGGATGTTCTCATTGATGACGGGCAGGCTGGGCAGGTTGTTCGTATGACCAGCCTCGTGTACTACCGCGTCGGCATGTTCGAGAACCTCATCCACGGTCATCGTGTACATCTCGCGACCGTTGTCGTAGCCAGATTCGATCGCGTGTTTCAGATATCGTCCGGCAGTCTGCGCGGCCAGGTAATCGGTAATCACAAAGCCGGTGCGGCGCTTCTTTTCCACCCAGGCCTCGTTCGGCATCGCGATCCACACGGGCTTGCCGTTGACGGCAAAGCGGATATCCGTTGCGTCGGCATGGCGGGTCGCTATGGCGACGATGGTACCCTTCCAGACGCAGTGAAGGTCTTCTCCGGTCCAGCGATCGGTGACATGAAAGTCTTCGTACATGGCTAACTCCAGCTTAGTTGCTCGAGCGGAGATGGGCAAGGCGGGTCTGGATGCCCGCTCACAGGATTATCCTTCTATCGAGCACAACCGGAGGACAATGACTCTGCCTATCCATTCGCGAAGAGATTTTCTGAGAACTGCCGGCATGGTCACAGGCAGCTCTCTCCTCGCTCGCCCAAATTGGTCTCTATCAATGAATCCCGCCGGCAATCGCTGGGCGGACGGGCCCGCGGATTACACACTGACGATCGCGGCAAAGCCAATCGAACTTGCTCCTCATCGCATCATCTCCACGAAGGTCTATAACGGCCAGTTTCCCGGTCCCCTCCTTCGGTTCAAAGAGGGGCAGAGAGTCACCATCGACATCCACAACGAGACGGACACGCCGGAGCAGTTGCATTGGCACGGGCAGTTTGTGCCGGTTGATGTGGACGGCTCAGCGGAGGAGGGAACTCCATTTATTGCTCCGCGAGGAAACCGTCGAATCTCGTTCATTCCCGGGCCTTCAGGATTTCGCTTCTATCACACCCATGTTCGCGCAGGTGCGGATCTAAACGAAGGTCAATACAGCGGCCTTGTGGGGCCGGTGTATATCGAGCCCAAAGAAAATCCCGGCGCCTACGATCGCGAGGTCTTTCTTACGATGAAAGAGTTTCAACCCACGCTGAGCCGAGGCGGCGATATGGCCATGGATTTCCTTGCACCTTCGGCGGTCGTCCAGGAACTGAAAGACAGGGGCGAGCGGTCGATGAATGCTTCTCTCGCGAAGGGTACTCCGCACGGCTTTGAGGTTGGTTACGACTCATTCACGATCAACGGCAAAATGCTCGGCCATGGCGAGCCTATTCGCGTAAAGCGCGGCGATCGCGTGCTCTTTCATGTTCTGAACGGCAGCGCGGGTGAGATACGCAGCCTCGCACTGCCCGGTCACACGTTCACGGTGATCGCGATGGATGGCAATCGCCTTCCCAAGCCGGTCCGTGTGCCGGGCCTGTGGCTGGGGACCGCGGAGCGCATCTCGGCCATCGTTGAGATGAACCATCCCGGAGTTTGGGTGATGGGCGACCTTTCGGATGACGATCGCCACCATGGCATGGGAATCGTCGTCGAGTATGCCGGCTACAAAGGGAAACCACAGTGGATCGCGTCAACACCCTTCAAATGGAACTACGCTCGCTTTGGCGCTTCAGACAGTAACCTCACGGAGCCGGACGAAACCTTCGAAATGGTGTTCGAAAAGCAAAATGCCGCGTCTGAGGGGTTCAACCTTTGGACGATCAACGGCGTTTCTTATCCGACTGCCCAGATGATGGCTCCCGCACTTTTCCGGGTGCGCGAAGGCAGACGGTACCGTCTGCGGATGAGAAATGCCAGCGACGACATCCACCCGATTCACCTTCACCGGCACAGTTTTGAGTTACGCCGTATCGCTGGCCAACCGACGTCCGGGGTGATGAAAGATGTGGTCATGGTCGGAGGTTTCCAAGAGGTCGAAGTCGATTTTGTCGCCGACCACCCCGGATTGACGCTCTTTCATTGCCACCAGCAACTTCATATGGATTTCGGTTTCATGGCTCTTTTTGATTACGCGTAGCAGGGGACCCCCCTCCCCCCTATCTTTTCCCGCAAGTACTCAGAAACAAACAGCTTAGATCTGTGCTTGGCGGGGCAATTCATATGCCAAGTCGAAAAATCCCAGCAATTGAGGATATTCTTTTTGTAAAGAATTCAAAATAAAAGGATTACTTAAACGAAGAAGGCCCCGGATGCCGGGGCCTCTTCGTATTCGAACTATTTCGATTATAACAATTGGCGCTGGTAAATCTGTCATTCCATTATCATTTATTTTCAATAACTTATGCGATTTACGACTTGACAAGGTCCTTCTGTGGAAAACCTCTAGCTAGGCGGGGACGCGAATGACGATTTTGCCGAAGGCTCCGCGCTCGAGGTGGTCGAAGGCGGCGCGAGCGTCGGCGAAGGGGTAGACGGTGTCGATGACGGGGCGGAGTTTAAGTTCGTCGAACTTGCGGAGCATGTCCTGGAGGGCGCGGCGCGGGCCGACGGAAATTCCGCGAAGGACGGTCTGATTCCCGAGCATGGGAAAGAGAGGGATGTCGGCGTTGACGCCGTCGAGGATACCGATGACGGCGATCTGACCGCCGGCATTGAGGGCTTCAATGGACCGGGCGAGGCTCCTGCCGCCGACAACCTCAAGGATATGATCGACACCCTGGTTGTTTGTGATGGCGCGAGCTTCTTTTTCCCAGTCCGGGGTGCGGACGTAGTTGATGGTGTGATGGGCGCCGAGGGTGCGGACACGCTGGAGCTTGTCGTCGCTGGAGGAGGTGACGATTACCGTTGCACCGAGGGCGGCGGCGATCTGCAAGCCGAAGAGAGAGACACCGCCAGTGCCCTGGACGAGGACGGTTTGTCCGGCGGTGAGCTGGCCTTTTTCGATAAGCGCGTACCAGGCGGTGAGGCCGGCGCAGGGGAGCGCTGCTGCTTCGTCGTCGGTGAGGTAGGCGGGAACTACGACGAGCGCATCTTCGCTGAGGACGAGATATTCGGCCAGCGCTCCCTGGATGGTGTTGCCGAGAGTGTAGAGATACTCGTTGCTCCGGGGCGGCCCGTCGATCCAGCGGGTGCAGTAGCTGGTGACGACGCGGTCACCGGCGCGGAGGCGGCTGGCACCGGCGCCGAGGGCGACGACTTCACCGACGGCGTCCGCGACCTGCGTGATTGGGAATTTGATGTCCGGGTTGTAGATGCCGTCGTAGATGAGCTTGTCACGGTAGTTGAGAGAGACGGCGGAGATGCGGACGAGGACCTCGCCGGGACCCGGCTTGGGCAGAGGAATGTCATTGAGGACGAGGTGGTCGCGGCCGAATCCGGTGAGTTGCCATGCTTTCATAGGGGCTCCTTGTGTACTATAGTTCGAGTAAAATCGAACTGTAGTACATTCGTACTATTCGCCAAGCTTCGGGTCAAGGGGCGGAGGTTAGTAGCAGGTTAGTTTTTGATGAAGACCTCAGGGGCTAAAGCCCTTCACTGGCCTTTTGGGGCACGGCTGAAACCGTGCCCTTAACAAAACGTTTAATCTACTTCATCAGCGAGGGTACGATGCCGATATTTCTGCCGAAGGAGCCGGGAAGAAAAGAACTGCTGTTGACGGCGGTTTTGTATGCGCTGAGCGACGAGGTTCGGCTGGGCATTGTGCGTCAACTGGCCGAGCGCGGGGAGCAGCCGTGCGGTGTGTTTGAGGTAGACCGTCCGAAGTCGTCGCTGTCGCATCACTTCCGCGTGTTGCGTGAGTCGGGTGTGGTTTCGACACGAAAGGATGGCAAGACGCTGCTGAATACGTTGCGGCGTGAGGACCTGAATGCGCGGTATCCGGGGTTGCTGGATGCCATATTGGAAGACGGAAAGAACACGAGGCGCCGGAACGGACGGAGCTGAGTTTGTATGCTTATGGTGTCGTTATGAGAAACAAGAGCGGAGATGAGTTGATGCGGTGGAGTGCAATTGTTTTGTGCCTGATCGCAAATTCGGCGCTGGCGCAGGGATTGATGGGGTTTGACGGGGGAAAGGCCAGAGCTGAAAGGACTGCGGAGTATATCGATGTCAGGAATGCGGCGATTTCTGCACGCGTCGCGTTCAAGTCCGGGCTTCAGTTTGAAGTAAGAGATGCAACCGAACGAATGATCCGGCCAAGCGCTCCGTTTGTTGTCTTGATGGGGGACGGCAGAGTGGTTCGGGCTAATGAGATGCGTATTCTCGACGGGCCAGTCGTGGAAGACGCCAAGGTGAATGTAGAGGCTTCCCGTGCCATGGAGCGGATCGCAGGGAAGATTGTGCGGGTCATGCTTGCCGATGACAGAAGCGGATTGCGAGTTGCATGGCGGCTGGAGCTTCGTGATGGCTCAGAGTATGTGCGCCAGATTGCAACGCTAGAGGCCCCGGAGCATGACGAGGCGATTCGTCGCGTGCGTTTATTGGATGCTGAGCTGCCGGATGCGAAGGTCTTGGGGACTGTGGCGGGATCGCCGATTGTGGCCGGAGATTTCTTTCTGGGGTTGGAGCATCCTCTTTCGGTGAGCAGGGTGGTGCGAGGGGAGGCGATTGCGGAAGTGGAGCGCACGTTGCCCTTAGTCAAGGGACAGTCGATTACGTATTCGGCAGTGATTGGAGTGACGCCGAAGGGACAGCTGCGCCGTGGGTTTCTGACATACGTGGAGAGGGAGCGGGCGCATCCTTACAGGACGTTTCTGCATTACAACTCGTGGTACGACATGGGGTACTTCACGCCGTATGACGAGAAGCTGGCCCTAGACAGGGTGAATACATACGGGAGGGAGTTGAAGGAAAAGCGTGGCGTGACGATGGACTCGTTTTTGTTTGATGACGGGTGGGACGATCATGCTTCGCTGTGGAGTTTCAACGGCGGATTTCCCGCTGGATTTGTGCCGATTGCCGATGCGGCGAAGAAATATGGGTTTGCGCCGGGCGTTTGGATGTCTCCGTGGGGCGGGTACTCGAAGCCGAAACAGGAGCGGGTAAAGTTTGGTACCGCGCAAGGCTTTGAGATTGTGGATGGTGGGTTCGCGTTATCCGGCCCGAAGTACTACGAGCGTTTTCGCGATGTGTGCCTGAAGATGATGCGCGAGGAGGGAGTGAATCAGTTCAAGTTTGACGGCACTGGCAACGTGAACCGCGTGGTGCCGGGAAGCAGGTTCGACAGTGATTTTGACGCGATGATTCACCTGATTGGGGAACTAAGGGAGGCGAAGCCGGACGTTTACGTGAATTTGACGACCGGAACGACGGCGTCGCCTTTCTGGCTGCGGTATGCGGATTCGATATGGCGAGGCGGGGAGGATGATGATTTCGCCGGCGTGGGGACTCGGCGCGAGCGGTGGATTACGTATCGCGATTCGCAGACTTACGAGAACATTGTGGCGAAAGGACCGCTGTTTCCGCTGAGTTCGCTGATGCTGCATGGGATCATCTATGCGCGATATGACAAGCGGTTGAATGACGATCCGGGGGACGATTTTGCGAATGAGGTTCGATCGTACTTCGGCAGCGGAACGCAGTTGCAGGAGATGTACATCACTCCAGACTTGTTGACGGAAAAGAACTGGGATGTATTGGCGGAGTCGGCGCGGTGGTCGCGTGAGAATGCCGAGGTACTGAAGGACACGCATTGGGTGGGTGGCGATCCGGCGTGGCTGCAGGTTTATGGGTGGGCGGCGTGGTCACCCGGGAAGAGCGTTCTGGTGCTGCGGAACCCTTCGGATAGCGAACAGGAGATAAACGTGGATGTTGCGCGGATGCTGGAGTTGCCGGAGGGTGCGGTGAGCAGGTTTTCGGCGCGGAGTCCGTGGAAAGATGATGCAGCGAAGGCGGCGATTTCGCTTGATGCTGCCAGGCCAAGCCGGATTTTGCTATTGCCGTTTCAGGTTTTGGTGCTGGAGCTTCGGCCTCAGCAGGCTAATTTTCCGCCGTAGTTGTCTGCACTGCGCCATGCTTGAGAGCCCAGTCAACGAATCCTTCGGGGGCATTTTTCACACCGAAGATGTTTGTTGCGGTGATGTTCTTCAAGTGCCGCCACTCAACGTTTCGCAAATCCGCAAAGCTCAGGTCGGCGCCGCTGAGATCTGCGTTATTGAACTTTGCGCCGGAGAGATTGCTTCCCCACATGTCAACGTCTTTCAAATTGGCGTCTTGAAATGAAGCGGCTTCAAGATCGCTTCCGCGAAAGTTGGCGGAGTGCAGATCGGCGCTGGTGAAGTCTGCGGATTTGAGATCACTATTGCGGAGGTCGGCGGCGCTGAAATCGGCGCGCAAGAGGTTCGCCTGCTCAAGTTTCAGTCCCTGGAGGAATGCCGATGATACATCGACGCCAACCAAGGGGACCTTATCTGCATTTAGTTCCTGCAGGGCTTCAATACGCCCGCCGCTTCCACCTTTGCCCTGCGCAGTGTTGATGACCTGCCACGCCTGGTAGTGCCTTTGCTTGATGCGGTCGCCTGCCTCGCTGAAGTAAACGATCACAGCCACGAGAACGGAGAAGCTACCCAGGTACTCGAGGACTTCAAGAAATCGCCAATTACTGAGAAAGAAGGCGGCCCACTCCCATACCCATTCGAATGCGATGAACGGGATTATCCATTGATGTTTGGCGCCGCTTACAAGTTCGCCCCAATTTTTGGGTCGCTTCCTTGGTTCATGCAAGATCATGGAATTTTCCCTTGTTTGGAAGCTTAGGTTACTTTTCCGTCCACAGATAACAAGACATTTAACCAATCGGTTGACAGTTCTCTCGGGTGGGGTTAGGATTCAACCGAATGGTTAAGTCTAATCCAGCTCGTTTGGATGCGGTGTTTCATGCGTTGTCGGATTCGACGCGGCGGTCAATTTTGCGTGATGTCGCGGCTGGGGAGAAGACAGTGAGCGAGGTGGCGAAGCCTTATGCGATGTCGCTGGCGGCGGTGTCGAAGCACTTGAATGTGCTGGAGGAGGCTGAGTTGATTGCGCGGCAGAGGCGGGGGAGCTTTCAGCTTGTGAAGTTGCGGGCCAAAGGTCTGAGGCCGGCAGAGGAGTGGTTGACGTTCTATGAGAGGTTCTGGAACGAGCGGCTTGATGCTCTCCAGAGCTATCTGGAGGAAGAGGGGAAAGGAGAGTAGGCATGGCGACGACGATAGCGGATGTGCAAACGATGGATGAGTCTCAGGAGAACCTGAAGCTTGAGATAACGCGTGTGATCAAGGCGAGCCGGCAGCGGGTGTTCGATGCGTGGACGCGGCCTGAGACGATTCGGCTGTGGTTTAAGCCGATGACCTTCACGATGGTCGACGCGAGCATCGATGCCCGTGTGGGCGGAGAATACAGGTTTGCGATGGATAAGGCGTGCGGAACGGATGGTCGTCCGGACCCTGACGGGAACGGTATGGTGACAGGACGCTATGTGCGAGTGGATCCGTACGATGTGCTGGCCTTCACCTGGAAGAACCGCTGGGCTGTTGGAGAGGAGTCGCTAGTCACCATTGAATTGAGGGATGTCGAGGGCGGAACGGAGATGAAGCTGACGCACGAGCGCTTCCTTACGGCGGATTCGCGCGATCGGCACTTCAATGGATGGAGCAGCGTTGTGCCAAGGCTGGCGGAGTTCTTCGAGAGGGCTTGATGGTTGTGAAGAAGACGGGCTCGCGGGCAGCTGCGGTGAAGAAGCAGAGGGCTTCGGCTTCGGCGGCTGTTCGCGAGCTCGCTGTCTTGTTGCGGGAGGAGTTTCCGGAGATTGGAGTGCAGGAGAAGTTTGGGAATCTTTCTTTTTCATTGGGGAAGAAGGTTGTGGGATTTACCCGTGGGGAGGATGCGATTGCTCTAAAGTTGCCTGCGGCGCGAGTGGTTGCGTTGCAGGAGGAGCGGGGGTGGAAGGCGCTGGTGATGGGTAAGCGGGTGATGAAGGAGTGGGTTGTAGTGGAGCGTGGTCCGCGTTGGGAGATTGCGTTGTTTCGTGAGGCGGTGGAGTTCGTGTCAGGCGGGCGGTGAGAAGATCGCTCTGCGGATTTCGGCGAGTGGGGCTTTGTCGTCATAGGTGACGGTGGCGGAGCCGGACGGGGTTACACCGAGTTGTGTCCAGAGAGAGCTGAAGTCGATGGGGACGGCGGTGTTGCTCATGCTTGTGTAGAGCTGGGTCACGACTTGTGTGTTTGTAGCTTTGTCGGCGGCGGCGAGGGTGCGGTCGATGGGCCAGTCGTGGTCGATGGTGCCGCCGGCGTTGACGATGGCGCGAAGGGCTTGCTGAAGCCCGAGGCGGTTGCGGGTCTGCTTGCGGAGTTCGATGTCGGCGAGGAGGCAGAAGCCGGCGCCTCCCCAGTAGGTTCTGTGCCAGATGGGGGTTTGGTCGAGGCCGCCTTCGCCTTGCGCGGGGTTGCCCTTGGGCATGTCGCGGATCATGTCGGCCCAGACGAGCTTCTCGTCGAGCTGGCCTGACTGGACGCGGGCGATGGGTTCGACGTAGACGGCAGTGCCTTCTTCGAGCCAGTGGTTTTCGTCGGGGAGCGAGGGGAGAGCGTAGTGGATGAGTTCGTGGGTCATCATCCAGTCTTCGGTGAGTTGTTGTTGAGTGGTGTGCTGGCCTACCCGGATGCGGGTGAAGGCGAGTGAGCCTCCGACGTTTCCCCAAGTGGTGCCGTTGCGCACACCACTGCCGGACGAGGGGAGTATGAGGATACGAGCCGTGGGGACGGGGAACTGTCCGTAGTATTTGGCGACGGCCTCGGCGGCTCGGCGGACCCATGAGGCGATGGCGTCGCGGGAGAGGTCGAGATCGCCTTCGCCGAAGTCGAGGTGGATGGTGGAGTTGGCGATGGTGAGGGTTTGGGACGAGGCGACGGGCTGGCGCCACGGGGGTTGGAAGAAGGCATTTGCCTGCGTTCGAAAGAGGCGCGGGAGCAGGGATGAGGCTGCAGCGAGAGAGAGGCCCGTGTAGAGCAGGCGGCGGCGAGTGGTCAACGGGTGCTCCAGCAATGCTCTGCACTGCTGGAGGTTCGACGCTTGGTAGAGGGAAGAGGTAACAGATGGCGAAGAGATTGCCGCTGCTTGCCGGCGTAAGTTGACGCGCAGATTTGATGGTAGATTCATCGGTTCGCAATGAATCGGGCATAGATATTTGGAGCGGATTACTTAGCCCCCGGCGGCGTACTGACTCGTCTCCGCTTAGGCGTGGTAACCAGGGCCACGTGACTGCAATTTCCAGGTTTGCGATTTCCATTCCAAGGAGAAGCTCCATGCACATCGCTTTTAAGCAAAGATTCATTGCGCTGGCGTCAACCGTCAGCATCGGGTTCGCGATGGCAAGTCCAGCACTTGCCCAACGTGACGACTTTCCGACCACCACTCCTATCAAGCATGTCGTTGTGATCTTCCAGGAGAACGTTTCTTTCGACCACTACTTCGGGACCTATCCCTATGCGAAACCAAACAAGAACGGCACGCATTATTTTGGTGGCGCGAAGGACGATACGCCGCGAGTGAACACTCTAGTGAGCGCGGGCTTGCTCACCAACAATCCCAATGGGGTTAATCCGTTCCGCATCGACCGAAGCGTCCCCAACACATGCGATGAGGACCATGGGTATGGAGATGAGCAGTTCGCCTTTGATGGCGGGTTGATGGACCGGTTCACGGCGAAGCTGCCCAATGGAAACGCCTTCAGCTGCAACGATCCGATCCTTGGGCCGAACAGCACGATGGGCTACTACGACGGCAACACGGTGACGGCCCTGTGGAACTACGCGCAACACTACGCCATGAGCGACAACTCGTTCGGCACGACGTTCGGACCGTCCACTCCTGGCCTGCTGAACCTGGTTGCCGGCACGACCTTCCAGGGAATGATCACGAACGGCCTTTCGGCCAGCGGGAATATCGCTGGCGGTGCGACGAACGGCGCCGTGATTGGCGATCCCGATCCGGCTGGGGATAAATGCTCGGCCGTGGGCAGGACGCAGATCACGATGACTGGGCAAAATGTGGGCGACCTGCTGAACAAAGCCGGGGTAACGTGGGGCTCGTTCATGGGCGGATTCGCCAACTGCTCGGCCGTATCGAAGGGAGTCACGGGTCTCAGCACGGCAGACTATATCCCGCACCATGCCTTCTTTCAGTACTGGCAGTCCACTTTGAATGCCAATCACACCAAGCGCACGTCGGTTGGGATGATTGGCCATTCGGGCGACGCAGCGAACCATGAGTACGACATAACGGATTTCTGGGACGCTCTGGCTGCGCACAACCTGCCTGCGGTGAGCTTTCTGAAGGCGCCGGCGTTTGAAGACGGGCATGCTGGGTACTCCGATCCTCTGGATGAACAGGTATTCCTGGTGAAGACGATCAACGCTCTTCAGAAGAACGAAGAGTGGAAGGAGACGGCCATCATCATTCTCTATGATGACTCCGATGGCTGGTACGACCATCAGATGGGGCCGATCGTGAATCAATCCAATGTCTCCGATGACATGCTGCTGGGATCGAAGGCGCTCGGGACCAACAGCTGCGGGACTGCGAAAGAGGTCAATGGGGTCGTGCAGAATGGGCGTTGCGGCTACGGTCCGCGGCTACCATTGCTGGTGATCTCGCCCTATGCCCGTCAGAACTATGTGGATCACCAAGTGACCGATCAGTCGTCGGTTCTGCGATTCATCGAAGACAACTGGAACCTGGGCAGGATCGGGAACGGCTCCGCTGACGCGATTGCGGGGACTCTCGACGGCATGTTTGATTTTGACGACAAGAAACAAAATCAGAAAGTTTTACTTGATCCGACGACTGGACAGGTACTGAACTCCGACACCGAATAAATTCGGAAGTGTCTGCAGGACATTTCAGAGGTGTTTGACTGCTGAGGCAGGGGATCTTTACGGCCCCTGCCTTTGTTTTGCCTGAGTCCACGAGACGTGAACTATTTCTTCTCGGTTTGGGCCATGAAGTCGATGAGGTATTGCTTCCAGATTTTGGCTACGGTGTGGGTGCCGTGGCCTCGTGTGGCATCGGAGATGGGGATGAGGATGAATTTGGTTTTGGGCATCTTTGGCATGACGCGGGGGTTGATGATCTTCTCGGCGAGTTCGGGCGGGTTGATGAAGTCGTCGGCGGAGTTGATCCAGAGAGCGGGAGCGACGAGCTGCGAGAGTCTGGGCTCGGGGTTGTAGTTGCGCGAGGCGTTGACGTAGTAGATGAGGTCGTTGGCGTCAGTGGACTTGAGGGTTCGGGCCATGTAGTCGTCGACGTATTTTTCAGCCTGGGCGCGGGTGGGGTAGAGCTTCTGCATCTGGAGGGGCGCTGAGCCCATGACGAGGAGCATGCCTTCAGCTCCACGCAGGCCTTCGAGGGGCTCGGTGGTGTACTCGCCGTTGTTCCAGACGGGATCATGCCTGATGGACTCGATGGCCATGTAACGGGTCATGCGATTGCGACCGGCGAGTTCGGTGGGGTAGCAGGCGAAGGGAGCGAGGGCGTCCATGTAGGTGGGGTAGGCTTCGCCCCAGACCCAGGACTGCATGCAGCCCATGGAGGTGCCGAGAATGAGACGGAGATGGTCGACGTGCATGCCTTCGGTGAGCATGAGGTATTGCGAGCGGACCATGTCGTCGTAGTCGTACTGCGGGAACTTCATGTGGAGGCCGTCGGAGGGTCTGGAGGAGTCGCCCTGGCCGATGTCGTCGGGGAGGATGAGGAAGTACCGGGTGATGTCGAAGGGCTGGCCTGGGCCGAAGAGTTCGTCGGCGAAGATGGGATTGAGTAGCGTGTAGCGGTTGCCTCCGGTGCCGTGAAGAAGGAGGATGGCGTTGTCTACGTGGCCGGCGGCGCTGCGGTGCGGGGAGCCGAGGGTGAGGTAGTGGAGGGTGAGTTCGGGCAGCGATTCGCCGGTGCCGAACTTGAAATTCTTAATGGCGTAGACGTTCTCTTTGATGGGCCATTTTGTGGCGGGCGGAGTGGTGTGGCTGGGGACGGTTTGGGAGGGAGCGGTGAGAGCGAGGGAGAGAAAGAGAGCTGCGAAGAGTCGGGACGTGAGTCGAGTCATGAGTTGTCCGCGTGCTGTGGGATGATGCATGTTGATGGTACCCCCTCCCCTATCTTTTGGTGCAAAGATCTCGAAACAGATGGTTTAGATCTGGACTGGTTGTGCACGTTTTATGCCATTTGTATTAAAAGAGAAAGCCCGGCTTTACGCCGGGCTTTGGTTTGCTCGTGATTTAAGGTTATCAGGGGTGTCAAGGGGTGGTTGTGGAAATCGGGTGCTTCGGTTCCGTCGAGATGACTTATTTTTGCGTTGGTTTTGGTCGCGATGCTCGTGTCTCAGGAAGGCTTCTGCGATGGCGACAACACGACGGCAGCCTCGCTGGTGAGGACGCGGAAGACGAAGGTTTCCTGGAGATAGAGGCGGACGTCCGATTCGGTATGGCTCAGGTAGCCGATTGAAACATCCTGACCGATGTTCAGTTCGAAATCGCCTCCTCGCGTCGTGAGGACGACTGCGCCTTGAATTGCGGGTGCCCATACGATGTTGCCATCAACGATGCGCTTGACGTGTTCGAGGACGGGATATCCGTGATCGCGCGTTTCGGCGAGTGCGGTGTACTCGTCGGCTCCAAGCAGGACTGAGTAGGGTCCGTTGACGCCTACGAGTCGCAGCTGGCTCAGGGCGTGCGCGACTGCATCGGGGTAATCGCGCACATCCGCAGGCAGCGTCTCGATTGGATTGCTGGTGCCTTCGCGAATGCCCTGGATATTTGCTTCCGCGTATCCATTGAAGATGGCGCGGTCTTCGGCGAAGGCGAGTTTTTTTGCCGCGTCTTTTGCGGGCTGCCAATCGGAGTCATCCGATCCGCGCTCCACGTCGTCGACTGCCTGGCGGGAGAGTTCGAATGGCACCCGCAACTCGACGAGAGGCTTGACGTCGCGCTGGTTGGCGATGATGCCTTCGGCAGGGGCGGAGATCGAGCGGAGGTGGCCAGTTCCGACTCCGGGCAGGGCGACTCCTGCGGGAGAAGGGACATCGACGACCCGGCGTCCGGCCAGATACCGCTTCAAGGTTCTTGTTGTTTCTTCCTCAATCTCCGCCCATGCCGCGTCAGAGATGGGTGCGAGTTCCCGATGGAGGTTATTCATCTTTCTCTCCCTTGAGTGAACCTATTTTGAGTGATGTGTCCTGTGCGGGTGAGTTGGCCGATGCTTCAGGCGTCTGCGATGGAGTTGTTGCGGTGGAAGCGGGCTCGTCTCCGCCGATGTTGTCGAGAAATGTTGCCGTCGGAACGAAGAACAGGGTGCCGGTGACGGCGCGGCTGAAATCAAGCAGACGGTCATAGTTCCCGGGGGGACGCCCCACGAACATGTTTTGAAGCATGGTCTCGGTGATTCGCGGTGTGCGGCTGTAGCCGATGAAGTATGTCCCGAACTCGCCGTGTCCGGGCCGCCCGAAGGGCATGTTGTCTCTCAGGATCTTGACCTCTTTTCCGTTTTCTTCGATGACGGTCAACGCGCTGTGCGCCGAGGCTGGTTTCTCGGTGTCGCTGAGTTCGATGTCTGAGAGTTTTTTTCGGCCGATGATGTGTTCCTGCGCCTCAACGGAAAGGGCGTTCCACGCTTTCATGTTGTGGAGGTACTTCTGGACGATGACGTAGCTGCCGCCTGCAAAGGCGGAATCTTCGCCGCCGACGATGGCAGCTTCACGAGCGGCGTCGCCTCGCGGATTTTCGGTGCCATCGACGAATCCGATGACGTCGCGGTCGTCGAAATAGCGGAAGCCGTGGACCTCGTCGGCAACCGAGACCGAATCGCCGATGCTGTCCATGATCTGAGTTGCCAGCTCAAAGCAGAGGTCCATGCGTTTGGCCCGGATGTGGAGGAGGATGTCGCCCGGGGTGGAGACGGCGTGGCGGTTGCCGGAGCGAATCTCCTGAAAGGGGTGGAGCTCGGCGGGGCGGGGCGATCCGAAGAGTTTGTCCCAGGCGTCAGAGCCGAATCCGGCGACGCAGGTGAGGCCTCCCTCAACGTCGCGGAATTCAACGGCGCGGATGAGGCCGGAGAGGCCGGCGCAGAAGGATCGCACGGAATCATAAGCGTCCTCATCCTGGCGAATGCAAAGGACGAGAAAGATTGCGGCCCGTGTCAGCGGACCGACTACGAGTTGAGGAAGAACGATCTCGTTGAGTTCTTTGGGGACGTCCATTTCGTCGTTAGTATAGTTCGATACGTTGTTTGGCACGTTGCGGGCTAGTCAAATTTGGGATTGATGCTTCGATGCATCAGGGCTGAAGCGCTTTGCGTACGCATGTTGCAGCCGCAGTGATGGATGGACAGTTTACATTCCCACCCATCGCGACGATGCCGCGATGGATGGGGCACCCGAGCATTTGTGCAGACCAAGGCAAAAAGCAGATTCCCTTCGGGAATGACAACAAGGAGAGCAAAGGCGCGCCTCATGTGGGCGCGCCTTTTGGATTGGTGAATGCTTACTCGGTTGCGGTTTTCTTTTCTGCGGGGGCTTTCTCGGGTGTGGTGAGGGGTGTGGTGATGTCGTCGAGGTAGGCCGGGGTGTTGGGGATTCGCTCGAGGACCGGGTAGCGTTCGCCGTCGTGGTAATCGAGGTCGGCCAGGGTGACGAAGGTGTCGGATTGGAGGATGAGGTGTGTGGGCTCGGTTTTGCCTTTGGCGTCCCTGATGGCGGCGCGGAGGGCTTCGGGGGAGAAGATGTTGCCGTTGACGGCGATGATCTTCTGGCCGGGGGCGAGATTGGCTTTGTCGGCGGGTGATCCCCAGCGGACGTCGAAGATGGAGCCTTCGGGAGTGATGCGGAGACCGATGGAGTACCAGAGGTTGGTGAAGGCGCGACGGCCGCCCACAGAGTTGATGGTGCGCTCGGAGGGGTTGGGCTTGTCGGTGAAGACGAGCTTGTAGCCTCCGCGCTCGATGCCGTCGAGATCGGCGTGCGGAGTGGGATTGTCGATGCGATCGTGCATGAAGGTGGCCCAATCATAGGGGAGCACCTGGTTGAGGTCGGCGATGAGCTCGTCGCGGTTGTAGGTGACGATGAGCGGGCCGGTGTTTCCACCCTTGGCGAGGAAGATGTGGAGGAAGTCGGTGAGGGATTTCTTGTTGCCGGTCTGCTTGCGGATGAGGGTGTCGGCGTCGAGCCAGAAGAGCTCGCCTTCCTGGTAATAGTCCTGTCCGCGGCGCCAGTTGGACCAGGCCATGTTGCCTCCGCGGAGAATGCTGGCGGCGATGGCGGTGTCTTCGGTGGAGCGCCACTGGCGGCCGGGCTTGTAGTCGAGGTTGGCGGCGGACATGGCGAGCATGTCACGGTATTGCGCCTGCGTCTCGAGACCGGCACGCGCGGCGAGTACGTTGCCGAGGTACTGGGTCATGCCCTCGTAGGTCCAGAGGAGCGAACCCTGCTGCATCTTGCTGAAGTCGTCCTGGTAGAGGTTGAAGGGGCGGCGGTACTTGCCGTTCCAGGAGTGAGTGAACTCGTGGGGGAGGAGCTCGGCCGAGGAGAGCTGATGGGCGTCGTCGGAGAAACCTTTTTCGCCGACTCCGTTGTCGGAGGACTGGCCGTGCTCGAGGCCTTCGCCGCCGGCGACGTCAGAGAGGGTGAGGAGAAGGTGGTAGACGTTATAGTGGCGCGAGTTGTAGGCGGCTCCGGTTTCGCGGACGAGGTTGTTGAGTTCGGCGAGGAGCGCGGGGCGAAGGTTGGAGTCTTCGGGTGCGTCGGAGACGACGTCGATGTAGTGCTTCGGCGTGACCTCGGGGGCGAGGGCGAATTCGTGGAAGTACCGGCCGGCGATGACGGGTGAGTCTTCGAGCTGCTCGACGGTGGTGGCGGCGAAGTGCGTGGTGCCGCCGGTTGGGTGCTGAGGATCGTAGCCGTCAGTGGGAGCGAGGGCGGTGCCGATGCCCCAGCCTTTGGGGACGGTGACGCTGGGCTGGATGGGGATGTCTTTGACGGGCGTATTGGCGGGGTAGAGCATCAGCTTTTCCCACTCGAGGACGGCGAGCCTTTGAGAGACGCGCGCGGTGACGATGCAGTCGAGGTGGGCGTGGAGGGTGGTGACTCCGGCGGGGACGGTGAGGTGGTACTGATAGAGGTCCTGATCGTCGCGGCGCCAGGCGAGGGTTTTGCCGTTGGCTGTGAAGACTACGCCGGTGATCTCGTCGACGGGGCCGGTGGGGCGGTGATTGCCGGGAATCCACTTGGGGGTGGTGAGGGAGACGGTGCCGGGTTTGACGGGGATGTCGATCTCGGCGTGGTAGATCTTGCGCGGAGCGTCGGTGAGGTCGGCGGTGATCTGGATGGGGGTCTTTTGGGCGAGAGCGCTTGTGGCGAGGAGAGCCAGGGGCAGAAGAGTGGCGGTGCGGATTTGCATTGGGTTGGGTCTTACCTCTTTGATTCGGCTGTGGTGATAAGTGTGGGACGGATAACGTGCTCCGAAGGACGCAGCGACTGGCTCTGTGGAATCGGAATCGCGCTTCGTGCGACCCACTCATGTCGCGATAAAACCGCGTCATGAATGGGACACCCGATTTTGGGTTCAGGGGTTGAGGGTGGATTCGATGGCGGAGACGATGATTGGATCGTCGGGAGTGATTTCGGGGGAGAAGCGGGCGATGACGTCGCCGTTACGGTCGACGAGGAACTTTTCGAAGTTCCAGAGGATGCCGGGTTCGGGGTTGGTGGGGATCCCGTTGTGGTGGCTTGCGAGGTAGCCGGTGAGATTGTCGCGGAAGCCGGAGCGGGAGTCGCCGATGGCTTTGGGCCGGGCTTCGATAAGGGACTGGTAGAGCGGGTGGGTGCCGGGGCCGGTGACGGCGATCTTTGAGAACATGGGGAAGTCTACGAAATAGGTTCCGGTGCAGAATTTGTAGATTTCCTGGTTGGTGCCGGGCTCCTGTGAGCCGAAGTCGTTGGCAGGAAAGCCGCATACGACGAGGCCACGGTCTTTGAATCGGCTATAGGTCTTTTGGAGGGCTTCGTACTGGGGCGTGAGGCCGCATTGCGAGGCTACGTTGACGATGAGGAGGACTTTGCCACGATAATCGCCGAGAGTGGCGGATTCGCCGGTGATGCGATTGACGGGGATTTCGTAGATGTTCGCCATGGATTTAGTTTATCTCTACAGAATCTTTTATATTGCGCTGAGTAGTATGCGAGGCGCTCCTCCATCCTCTGATGGACTATGTTCTTGCGTCGGAGAAGAGGAAGAATTCATAAGGACATGGCCAGCTGAGGAAGTAGTATCTAAAGTTGACCATGTCCTTTACTGATGTACTTTTTGGAAGGCCACTTGCAACCAGCGAAGAACGTGCCGAGCATATCGGCATAGCTGCGGGAATTCCGATTTTCGGCCTGGATGCGCTGACAAGCGCAGCGTACGGACCGGAAGCGGCGATGACATTGCTGATCCCGATGGGATTAGCTGGCTTGCAGTACACCGTTCCGATTATCACGGCGATTCTGATTCTGCTGGCGATTGTTTTCTTCAGCTATCGGCAGACGATTGAGGCATATCCGACCGGCGGCGGGTCATACACGGTCGCGAGCGAAAACCTGGGCGAGGCGCCGGGACTGCTGGCGGCTGCGGCGCTGATGATCGATTACATTTTGACGGCCGCGGTGGGAATCTCTGCCGGTGTTACGGCACTGACCTCAGCGGTGCCGAAGTTGATTCCACATACTCTGTTTCTTTGCCTTCTTATTCTCGTGATTCTGGCGATCGTGAATCTTCGCGGGGTGAAGGACACAGGCGCGGCATTCATTTTGCCGACCTTTTTGTTTGTATTCACGTTGCTGGCGGTGATTGGAGTAGGAGTCTATCGAACAGTGATGACCGGCGGGCATCCCGTTCCTGTTGAGCTGCCTCCGCCTGCAGCCGTGCAGACGGTGAAGTACCTGAGCATCTGGCTTCTGATGAAGGCTTTTGCGAGCGGCTGCGCGGCGATGACCGGTGTGGAAGCGGTTTCAAATGGAGTGATGGCGTTCAAGGAGCCGAGAGCGAAAAATGCGCAGAGGACGCTATCGATCATCATCGTGATTCTGATGGTGCTGCTGTATGGGATTACGTGGCTTTCGAAGATGTACCGGATTATGCCGATGGAGCCGGACAACTCCAGCTATCAGAGCGTGCTGAGTATTTTGACGTCGGCGGTGTTTGGGCGCGGTTGGTTTTATTTCCTCACGATGGGCTCGGTGCTGGCGGCTCTGTCGTTGAGTGCGAATACGGCGTTTGCGGACTTCCCCCGGCTGGCGCGGTCGATTGCTACGCATGATTATCTGCCGCATGTGTTCACGCTGCGTGGACGGCGGCTGCTGTACTCGCATGGCGTTTATGCGCTGACGGGATTTACGGCGGTCATCCTGATTCTGTTCGGCGGTGTGACGGACCGGTTGATTCCGCTGTATGCGATCGGGGCGTTTCTGGCATTCACGCTGTCGCAGGCGGGCATGGTCGTGCACTGGCAGAAGATGCCGAAGCATCCGGGGCGGCTGATTCGCCTGTTCATCAACGGCACAGGCGCGGTGGCGACGGGTATTACGACCATCGTGGTGCTGGTAGCCAAGTTCACGGCGGGGGCGTGGGTAACGGCTCTGCTGGTGCCTTCGCTGATCGGGATCATGCTGGTGGTAAAGCGGCATTACACGCGAGTGAAGCGCGAGATGAAGGACATGATGCCGCTGAATCTCGCGAACCTGGAGCAGCCGATTGTGGTGATTCCGATGGCGCGATGGGATCGGATTACGGAGAAGGCACTTCGGTTTGGCCTGCTGATGTCGAAGGAACTGAAGGTGGTGCATGTGCACTCGGACGATGAGCCTGAGGGATTAGAAGAGATCTGGGACCAGAAGATCATTGCGCCAATCCAGAAAGAGAAGCTGCACGAACCGGAGCTGGTGACGATTCCATCGAGCTATCGGTTCATCGTCAACCCTCTGATGGACTACATCCTGGAACTGGAGGAGAAGAATCCGGGGCGGAAGATTGCAGTGTTGCTGCCGGAGCTGGTGGTTCGGCACTGGTGGGAGAATGCGCTGCACAATCAGCGTGTGCAGTTGCTGAAGCTGCTGCTGCTGTTGAAGGGGAATCAGCGGATTGTGGTAGTGAATATTCCCTGGTATTTGTAGGGGAAGAGCGGCTTCTGGAAGGAAGAATCTGATGCTGCAAGAGATCAGCAGCGAAGCTATGACTTTGATCCACTCCCACAGGGGAACAGACCTCGGTTTATGCGGAAGCTGTTGCTTCAGCTTTTTTATAGGCCGGTGAGAGCTCGCGCAGGTGAGCGACCGCTGCCGGGATGAGCTTCAGGGCTTCGGCGACTTCGGCTTCGGTGGTGAGTTTGGAGAGCGAGAAGCGGATGCTGGCTCGTGCTCGTGCGGCGCTGAGGCCCATGGCGGTGAGGACGTGCGAGGGCTCAGTGGCTCCGGACTGGCAGGCGCTGCCTCCGCTGACGGAGAGGCCCTTGAGGTCGAGTGCGATGAGGAGCGCTTCAGCTTCGACGTGGTCGAAGTAGATGTTGGAAGTGTTCGAGACGCGTGGCGCTCCGGCTCCGTTGACCCCGGTTTCTTCGATCTGCGAAAGAATAGCTTGCTCGAGGCGGTCGCGCAGGGTGGCGAGCTTTGCCGGGCCTTCGGACTTCAGCCACTCGGATGCGATTTCGGCTGCCTTGCCCAGGCCTACGATGCCCGCGACGTTTTCGGTTCCGGCGCGGCGCTGACGCTCGTGCGCGCCGCCGTGGAACATGGGTGAGAGGCGCACATTGCGGCGGACGTAGAGCGCTCCGATGCCCTTTGGGGCGTAGATCTTGTGGCCGGAGATGGTGAGCAGGTCGACGTTCTTGAGAAAGCCGTGGGCGCTCACATCGAGCGGGAGCTTGCCGGCGGCCTGGACGGCGTCGGTGTGAAAGAGGGCTCCGCCGGCGTGGGCGATGCCGGCGAGGGCATCGATGGGCTGGATGACTCCGGTCTCGTTGTTTGCGTACATGATGCTGACGAGACGGGTGTTGGGCTGGATGGCGCCAAGCAGCGCGGTTGGTTCGACGATGCCCTGGGGAGTGACCGGGAGGAAGGTTACCTCGACACCACGTGAGGTTAGAGACTGCGCGGCGTGGAGGACGGCGTGGTGCTCGATTGAAGTGGTGATGAGATGGTCGCCGGGGGAGAGGACGCCGAAGATGGCGAGATTGTCGCTCTCGGTGCCGCCGGAGGTGAAGACGATCTCGGACGGACGGCAGTGGAGGAGGCGGGCGACGGCTTCGCGGGCGTGGTCGACGGCGGCGCGGGCGTGCTGGCCCTGCTGGTGGATGGAACTGGCGTTGCCGTAGTGCTCCAGGTAATAGGGACGCATCGCCTCGAAGACTTCGGGTAGGAGGGGGGTCGTCGCGTTGGCGTCCATGTAAATGCGGTGCATATCTTCTTTCAATTTCTCCTACTTATTTTATTTTACTTCGTAAGTGACGAAATTCGTTGTTACAGGGATGAGTGACATACGGGGATGTGAATGAATCTGTTAGGCTGAGCGCGCGGTTTCGGTTATATGCAGTCGATGTTCGGAAAGGAAGGTCAGGAAGATGAAGCAAACGGTGATTGCGGTTGTTCTAGCGATTTGTTGCGTGGCGGGAGCACAGGCTCAGGCGGGTGGGGACGGTAAGCCAACTTCGGCTACGTTGGTTGCGCCGTCGAAGTCGTTTGATGCGCTGCTGAAGATATACGAAGACCAGATGATGGGCCTGGTGAATGCGATGCCAGCGGATAAGTATGGCTTCGCGCCGAGCCAGACGATCTTCAAGCCCGAGCAGGGAACAAAGTATGACGGAGTGCGGACGTTCGGGGAGATGGTGGGGCATGTTGCCCAGGCGAACTACTTTTTCTATGGTTCGGCAGGCGGGACGAAGCCCAACGTTGATGTGAAGGCCATCGCCAGCATGAAATCGAAGGACGAACTGGTGAAAGCTTTGGCAGCGTCATTTGCGTTTGCTCATCAGCAGATTGCAACGCTGACAGCGGAGAATGCATTCGCATCGGTGAAAGACGATCAAACCAAGGCGAGTATGGTGGCGTTTGGGATTGCGCACGGATTCGATCATTATGGTCAGCTTGCCGAATATCTTCGAATGAACGGGATTGTGCCGCCGGCGAGCCAAAAATAAGATTTGATAGAGAAATGGCCAAGATTGCCATTTTCCATCGAAAGATCTAACGGAACAGATCGTCGGTGACCGGCTCTTCTTCGGCTGGCTGCGGCGGGCGGATGACCCACGTAATTCCCACACCTACAGTGTCATTGTGGCGCCGGAGGCTTCGACTGTAGTAGCCGGAAATAGAGGTATGAGGGTCAATCGACATGCCGAGAAAGTTGATAAAGCCATTGTCCTCGGTAACGTTGTAGCCGGTAATGACAGTCGCCCGTCCATTGCGTGAAGGGCCGTATATTTTTTGATCACCGATCGGAAGCTGTTCGTATGCGTCACTCTCAAAAGAGAGGCTACGAAACAAATTAACTCCAAGGCCAATCTGAAAATGCGCCAGAGGGCCGAGGGAGGTGTAGGTCTTGTTGATCTGCCGGTTGATGAGAGCGGTTGAGTCGCCGGCGCCGACATCAAGACTTGGAGTGAACCGTCTGTATGTCCGCTCGAAGTGATTGTTGACGTCGAAGGTGACGCGACCGGTCGTGAGTCCATAGGCTTCGTCACCGGAGGGCGCGGTGACACCGACCGTCGCCTGGTAGTAGCAGAGCGGGAAGGCGAATTGCGCATGGAAGCCGAGCAAAAGATCACCGAGTTCGCCACGCTGATTGACGAGTTGGGCGGTAGGCCTTGGGTGAATGGATCGGCTTTCCGCCAGGCGATACATGTAAATCGGCAAAGTGGCGTCGATGGAGTAGGTATCGTTGAAGCTGTAGCCAAAGGCTGGTGTGGCGAGTGTCGACCATCCGGTGACGGAATCGTGGAAACCGGAAAAGGTGATACCAGCGTTGAAGCCGTGCATCGTAGCGGAGATGCCGGGAACTTCCGGGACAGCGGCGGATTCAACCGAAGGAATTGAGGAGGAGGATTGAAGAAGAGGCGCGTCAGGGTTGGTGACGGACTGCGGCGCTGCAAATGGCGATGCAAATGGTGATCCAAATATCAACGACAGACAGAGGGACAGACCGAGGGCGACCCTGCGATGAAGGCGAAAGGACAAGTACAGTTTCCTGAATGAAAGCTATAGGTCAGGATGGCATGATTTGCGGCGAGTTGCCAAGCGAATTACGACGCCGGTCCGGCACGCTCATTTCATCCGCGATCGGCGATGGGGATATAGGCGGCGGGATAGGAAGGACCTACGTATTCAGCTCGCGGGCGGATGAGACGGTTATCATCATGTTGCTCAATGACATGAGCAGCCCAGCCGGCGATGCGGCTGACGGCGAAGATCGGAGTAAAGAGATCGATGTCGATCCCGAGGAGCGTGTAGGTCGAGGCCGAGTAGAAGTCGACGTTGGCGTTTAGCTTTTTCTCCTGCTTGACGAAGATCTCAATCTTGCGGGACATATCAAACCACTTTGTGCTTCCAGCGGCTTTGCTGAGCTCTTCCGACATGCGACGGAGATGAGTCGCACGAGGATCTTCCGTGTGGTAGACGCGATGGCCGAAGCCGGAGATCTTCTTTTTTTCAGCGAACATCTGGCGGACGTAGTCAACGGGATCGACGCCAGCCTTCTCGATGGCATAGAGGAGGCGCATCGTGGCCTCGTTGGCTCCGCCGTGGAGAGGGCCTTTGAGTGCACCGATTGCTCCGGTGATGGCGGAATGGATATCGGCGAGGGTAGCGGCGATAACGCGCGCGGCGAAGGTGCTGGCGTTCAACTCGTGATCGGCGTGCAGGATGAGGGCGATATCAAAGGTACGCACCGCGGTCTCAGAGGGCTTTTCGCCAGCGAGCATCCAAAGGAAGTTCGCTGCGTGAGAGAGCGATTGGTCGGCGTCGACTACGGGCTTGCCTTTGCGGATGCGATCGAACATAGCTACGATCATGGCGATTTGCGCGGTCAGACGGTACGCCTTGCGCACATTCCCGTCGTGAGAGTTATCCGCTTCGTCCGGATCGTAGATGCTGAGCAGAGAGACTGCGGTGCGGAGAACCTCCATCGGGGTGGCTGTAGCGGGAACGCTGCGAAGGAGGTCGATAATTTTTGGATCAAGTTTTCGTGCAGCGGCCAGCTTCTGTGTGAAATCGGCGAGTTCAGCCTTATTGGGCAGCTTTCCGAACCAGAGGAGGTAGGTGGTTTCTTCGAAGGTCGAGTGCTGCGCCAGTTCGTGGATGTCGATGCCGCGGTAGGAGAGGACGCCAGCGTCGCCGTCGATCCAGCAGATAGATGAGGTGGTGGCAACGATGCCCTCCAGACCTTTAGGCGCGACGACAGCAGACATGAGCAAACTCCAAGCGTGAACTTCTAAGTACATCTGGTTATAGCGTAGCGACGAAAGGGTTGTCACGAGGAAGTGCGCGAATATCGCGCCTTCTGTGCGACTTTCGAGTTGGTTTTTTTGTCCGGACGACGTGCGGGTGAAAACGGGGCGAGGTCGATAGAAGGTCTTTCTTCAGCAAGGATTTGACTCACGACATGAGCTGTAGCGGGAGCCAGCAGAATGCCGTTTCGGTAGTGGCCTGTTGCAATGAAATGATTTGGCTGATCCGGGATTACGCCGAGGATTGGGAGGTCATCCTCTGTGGCCGGACGCAATCCGGCCCAGGTTTCGAGCTTGCGGGCATCGGCAAGGGGAGGCAACAATTTTGCAGCGAGGGCGCTGAGATGTGCGATGTCGGCGGTATGGACGGCTTTATCGAAGCCAGCATCTTCTACGGTCGCTCCAATGATGGCTCGATTTGCGGCGGGGCCTACGGTGCGAGGAACTATATATATCTCAGGTGCGCGGACGACCAGATGAAGAGGAAGCGAAGGTGGAAGGGAGACGGCGAGCATCTGTCCTTTGCGAGGGACGACGCTGAGCCCGGACAAGAGGTGGGAGGTGAGGGCCCATGCTCCCGTGCAGTCGACGAAGCGTGCTGCTCGAACGATGCCGGTGGCGGTTTCGACCTCGATTGAAGAACGTAAGTGGCGAACGCTTCGGATAGGGATGTGAGGGCGCAGGTCGATGGAGGTCGAAAGGACAGCTTTAAGGAGAGCCGATGCAAGTTCGCGAGGGTCGAGACTGTTTTCTGCGAGAAAGAGAAAGCGACGATCTCCAGGGTTGAGCTGGGGTTGCAAGAGAGCGAGCGTTTCGGGAGCGAGGGTGTCCTGATCGGATATGCTGGCGGTGAGATGAGGAGGAAGCGCCTGGAGTGTGGTGTTTGTGTGAAAGGGGACACGGATACCAGTCAGTGACTCAATGTGGTCCAGGAAGCCTGGATAGAGGGAGAGACTGAGATTGGAAAGGGGTCGAAGCTGCAAAGGATTATCGGGATCGGCAGCGGCGAGCATGCCCGCGGCTGCAGAGGAGGCCTCGGAGAGAGGAGTGCCCTGATCCAGGATGATGACACTGGCACCGCGATGGTGCAGTTCAAGGGCGAGAGATAGGCCGATGATACCTGCTCCGGCAATGCAGATCTCGGGGTAACGCATAAGACAAGTCTAGATGGAAGAGGAAGAAGATATAGTTTTGTTGACGGTTACTTTGCGGCGGCGGGATGCGAGTCTATCTTGTCGAGTCAGCGTCTATCAGACAGAAGTTCGAGGAGAGATCGAATGAGCGAAGAGGGATATGTAGCGGAGCGGTCGGTATCGGGAGCGTTGCTGGCAGTGGTAGCGGTGGCATTGCTGGCCGCGTTAGCCGGTTTGGTATGGAGCTATTCGCTGCAGAAGAATCTTGGAGTCGCCCAGGTGAAACTGGCTGCGGCGGATCAGAAGAACGCGGAACTGGCTCAGAAACTGGAGGCGACGAACGCCAGGTTGCGCGCTACCAGCGAGACTTTGGGCCAAAGCGTAGGCATGACGCAGAAGCAGATTGAGGCCCGCACGCAGAGTCTGATGGCTTCTCAAAGGGCGGCAACCGAAAAACTGCAGGCGCAGCAGGACGCGGCGGTCAAGCAGATCGGCGCGGTCTCAACTGAAGTTTCGACTGTGAAGACGGATGTAGGTGGCGTGAAGACGGACGTTGCCGCTACGCGAACCGACCTTGAATCGACCAAGGCTCAACTCACCCGAGTAGTTGGCGATGCTGGTGTGATGAGCGGGTTGATTGCGAAGAATCATGGCGAGTTAGAGATCCTGAAGCACAAAGGCGATCGTAATTACTTCGAGTTCAGCCTGCAGAAGGGCGCCAAGCCGGTCTTGCTTTCGACGATCAAGCTGCAATTGAAGAAGGCGGACGAGAAGCACTCAAGGTACACGCTGAATGTGAGTGCCGACGACAAGACGATCGAAAAGAAAGACAAAGGCCTGGACGAGCCGGTGCAGTTCTATACGGGGAAGGATCCGGTGCTGTACGAACTTGTGGTGAATGTGATCGAGAAAAACAAGGTGTCAGGGTATCTTTCGACGCCGAAGGGTGCGCCTGCTCCTACCGCTACGCCTTAAAACCAGTTCGGCAGAAACAGAAGGGGGACGCTTATCGCGTCCCCCTTTTGTTTGCCTTTTGGTTGATGTTGCGTTTTTTCGTTACTTCTTCTTCTTTGCGGCCTTCTTGGCTGGTGCCTTTTTTGCGGCCTTCTTGGCTGCCTTCTTCGTTGCCATTGTGTCTGTTCTCCCTATCGATACGACATTCACTCTGCAACATGCTTCATTGCAGCTAACGAAGATATAGATTTATGAAATTTCACTGTCAAGAAAAATCTATCTATTTCTAAATTTTTTTTTAGGGCTTTCTTCGACGCGATGCGGTGGTTGAGAGCAATTCAGAGCTTAGCGTTGCTCGCGATGGAGTCCGGAGCGATGGTGAGAGACGTATACTGACGCGTTCGTTCTTTTGAGTTTTGCGAGATGAGAACGATGAGGTGAAAGATGCGAGATGTCGTGATTGTGTCCGCGGTGCGGACACCAGTCGGGAAATTTCAGGGTGCGTTTGCGGAGATGTCTGCGGTGCAGCTGGGTGCGATTGCAGTGCGCGAAGCCGTGCGAAAAGCCAATATTGACGCGGGTATTGTAGATGAGTGCGTGATGGGATGTGTGTTGCCGGCGGGGCTTGGACAAAATCCTGCGCGACAGGCTGCGCTGCAGGGCGATCTTCGCGACGAGGTGTCGGCGCTGACGGTGAACATGGTTTGCGGAAGCGGTTTACGCGCTGTGGGGTTGGCAGCGCAGAGCGTGATGATGGGTGACGCCGAAGTTGTAGTGGCGGGTGGAATGGAGTCGATGACGAATGCGCCGTACCTTCTGCCGGGTGCGAGGAAGGGTTTACGAATGGGTGACTCCGTCGCCGTCGACTCGATGATTAAGGACGGATTGTGGTGCGCGTGCGAGAACTGGCACATGGGGATGACGGGTGAGCTGGTGGCGGAAAAGCACTCCCTTACACGGGAGCAGCAGGATGCTTATGCGCTTGAATCGCATCGTCGAGCGAGTGCGGCCTGGAGTGAAGGACGGTTTGATGCGGAGGTTGTTCCGGTCGAAGTTCCCGGCAAGAAGGGCGCGGTGACACTTGTGAAGCGAGACGAAAGCGTTCGTGACGATGCCTCCATGGAGACTTTGGCTGCGCTGAAACCGGCGTTCAAGAAGGACGGGACGGTGACGGCGGGAAACGCTCCGGGAGTGAACGATGCGGCGGCTGCGGTGGTGGTGATGGCGGAGGAGAAGGCGAAGGAGCTTGGGTTGAAGCCGATGGTGAAGATCAAGGCGCAGGCGGTAAGTGGCGTCGCTCCGAAGTGGGTGATGCTGGCTCCGGTGATTGGAGTGCAGCGGGTTTTGAAGAAGGCCGGCTGGGATCGGGATGAAGTTGACCTGTTTGAGTTGAATGAGGCCTTCAGCGTGCAGGCGCTGGGGGTGATGAAGGAACTGGGGTTGGATGCTTCCCGGGTGAATGTGAATGGAGGCGCGGTGGCGATCGGGCATCCGATCGGGGCGAGCGGGGCGCGGGTGCTGGTGACGCTGATCCACGAGATGATTCGGCGGGATGTGAAGAAGGGTGTTGCGGCGCTTTGTTTGGGCGGAGGGAATTCGGTGGCGTTGGCTGTGGAGCGATAGTTGCTAGGAATTTCGCTCAGTGGCGTCTTCGATCAGTTTACGAATCTGCGTTGCCAAAGTCTGGCTCTTACCGAGCAAATCAAGAACATCACGCCAGTTTTCTCCATGCTCCTTCCAGAGTTGTGGTTCAACAACACTGTCGAAATCGATATGAACTGGTTTTCGCCAAGACTCATATCTCTCGAGAAGTAATACCTTACGCTCGATATCCGCTACGCCCGCGGCTTTTCGGCGAAAGACGCGCTGATCCGAGCATCCAGTCTCGCCAGTGGTAGCCGCCCTTAGATTGATTGCATTTCCCGCAAGCTGGGACGAGGTTCGCTATCTTGGTAATGTAGCCGGTAGGCTTTTTATCGCGGATGATTGGTCGCAAATGGTCCCATTCAGTATGTTGATCACCGCAATATACGCAGCAGATCTCTTCAGGTGTCATCTCCAATACGGCAAGAGCTTCCAGTTCGTCGTCCAATGTAGGAGCGTGTACTGGGATAATCGCATTGAAGAATGCGTTAGTGATGCTCGATGAGCGGCCCTTGATTGTGCTCACTTTAGGAAGCTGGCAGTAGTGTTTCGACTTGGTCCTTTTCATGCACTCTTAGCATTCGATGATATTGAACGCGAGGCCGGCGAGCGAGGTCTCTTTGTAGCGGGATTGCATGTCGAGGCCGGTTTGGTACATGGTGGCGATGACCTGGTCGAGGGAGACTTTGTGGCCGAGGGTCTCGTGCATGGACATGCGAGCGGCGTTGATGGCTTTGACGGCTCCCATGCCGTTGCGCTCGATGCAGGGAATCTGGACGAGGCCTCCGATGGGATCGCAGGTCATGCCGAGGTTGTGTTCCATGGCGATCTCGGCGCCGTGCTCGACCTGATCATTGGTGCCGTTGAGGGCGGCTACGAGGCCTCCGGCGGCCATGGAGCAGGCGACGCCGACTTCGCCCTGACAGCCGACTTCGGCTCCCGAGATGCTGGCGTTCTCTTTGTAGAGGATTCCGATGGCTGCGGCGGTGAGGAAGTAGCGGATGAGGCCGGCGTCGTTGGCTCCGTCGATGAAACGCATGTAGTAGTGGGCGATGGCGGGGATGACTCCCGCGGCCCCGTTGGTAGGCGCGGTGACGACGCGGCCTCCGGCGGCGTTTTCTTCGTTGACGGCCATGGCGTAGACGGTGACCCAGTCCATGGGAGCGAGAGGGTCTTTCGAACCCTCGGTTTCGAGACGGCGTGCGAGGCGTGGTGCTCGACGGCGAACGTTGAGGCCTCCGGGAAGAGTGCCTTCGGTCGTGAGACCGCGTTCGGTGCATAGCTGCATCGTGTGCCAGAGAGTGAGGATGCTGCCTTTGATCTGGTCTTCGGGGCTCAATAGAGACGAGACCTCCGGAGCTAAAGCCGTGCCCTTAGCAAGACCAACAGCGGAGTCACTTTCCGTAGGTCGCGGACGATGGATCGACGGATCGCTAAGTAAAGCGACCTCGTTCGCGAGGAGGAGGTCCGCGATGGTCAGGTTATGCGTGGCGGCGAGAGCGAGGAGTTCTTCTGCGCTTGAGAAAGGGTAGGGGACTTTGCGGGTTGATGTTGTTCTGGATGTTTGTTCTGCCGCGAATTCTTCGGCGTTGAGGATGAAGCCTCCGCCGACTGAGTAGAAGATCTCCTGCGCGAGGATTTTGTTTTCGTTATCGAAGGCGGTGAAGCGCATTCCATTTGGGTGCGTGGGGTGAGCGGGGTCCGGGTACATCTGGTTGCGGTGGAAGAGGAGGTGTTCGGTTTCGGTGAAGGGGATGGGTTCGCGGTCGAGGAGGTAAAGGGTTCCGGTGGTACGGATGGCAGCGAGTTCGGTGTCGATGAGTGCGGGGTCGACGGTGTCGGGAGCTTCGCCGAAGAGACCCAGCAGAATGGCACGATCGGTTCCGTGGCCGTGACCGGTGAGGGCGAGCGAGCCATAGAGGTCGACGGTGAGGTGGGCGACGTTTGCCAGCTGGCCTGCGGTGTCGAGAGATCTGGCGAAGCGGTAGGCGGCTCGCATCGGACCGACGGTGTGCGAGCTGGAGGGGCCGATGCCGATCTTGAAGAGTTCGAAGAGGCTGGTGTTCACGATGGTTATTTTAGGCTCCGTGGAGAAGACGTTGTTTGCGGCGCAGAGGCTTTGCTGCCGATGTGCTATCGGGCGGCGGGGAGCGGAGTGCTATACTCGCGGAAATTCCCGCCTCAAGGATTCATCAGGCTAAGTAATGCTCTTCAAGGCTCGCAGTGCCGCAGTGTATGGGATCGACGCGAACATCATCGATGTTGAGGTCGACTTTTCAGGGTTCAAGCTGGAACAGGAACAGTTCAGCACGGTCGGGCTTCCGGATGCGGCGGTTCGTGAGAGCCGCGACCGGGTGAAGGCGGCGATCCGGAACTCCGGGTTCGATATTCCACCGACGCGAATCACGATCAATCTGGCTCCCGCGGATTTGAAGAAGGAAGGGTCGGGGTTCGACCTTCCGATTGCGGTTGGAATCCTGGGCGCTTACGGGGCGCTTGAGATCAAGGACCTGAGCGATTTTCTGCTGGTTGGCGAGCTTGGGCTCGATGGAAGCCTGCGCGCGGTACAGGGCATGTTGCCGATTGCTGTGGCTGCGCTGGCGCAGGGGATTTCGAATCTGGTGATTCCGGCGGGAAATGCCCGCGAGGCTGCGGTCGTTGAGGGCGTCAAGGTTTATCCGGTGCAGAGCCTGCTGGAGGTTCGCGAGTTGCTGAATGCTGCCGCTACCGGAGCGCTTCTGCCTGCTCCGCTGGAGGTGAAGGCGAATGATCTGCTGGAGCAGATGCAGCAATTTCCGCATGATTTCAAAGACGTGCGCGGTCAGCATGTGGCGAAGCGCGCGCTTGAGGTTGCGGCGGCGGGGGGACACAACATTCTGATGATCGGGCCGCCGGGTTCGGGTAAGACGATGCTGGCGAAGCGGCTGCCTTCGATTCTGGCTCCTTTGCGGTTTGAGGAGGCGCTGGAGACGACGAAGATTCATTCGGTCGCCGGTGTACTGGATGCGGAGCAGGGGCTGGTGGCGTATCGTCCGTTTCGTTCGCCGCACCACACGATCTCGGATGCAGGGTTGATCGGCGGCGGGATGGTTCCGCGGCCGGGTGAGGTTTCGCTGGCCCATAACGGGCTGCTGTTTCTGGATGAGCTGCCGGAGTTTCCTCGCAATGTGCTGGAGGTGCTGCGGCAGCCGCTGGAAGATGGCATGGTGACGATCTCACGGGCGGCGATGAGTTTGAGTTTTCCGGCGCGGTTCATGCTTGCGGCGGCGATGAATCCTTGCCCGTGCGGGTATTTCAACGACAAGAGCCGCGATTGCATGTGCACGCCGCCGATGATCCAGCGGTACGTGTCGAAGGTCTCGGGGCCGCTGCTGGACCGGATCGATATTCATATCGAGGTTCCGGCGGTGCAATATAAGGAACTGCGCGGGCGGCGCGGCGTCGGAGGGCTCGGCTGAGATTCGCGAGCGCGTGCTGGCGGCCCGGGAGCGGCAGCATGCCCGGTTCGGTGTGGGCAACGAGCGGACGAATGGTTCGGCGAAGGCGGCTTCGCGGCGAGTGTTTTCGAACGCGCAGATGAACACGCAGCAGATTCGGGCTTACTGCGAGCTTTCGAGCGATGCCGAACGGTTGCTTGAGCGGGCGATGCAGCAGCAGGGTCTCAGCGCCCGGGCTCATGACCGCATTCTTAAGGTGGCGCGGACGATTGCGGACCTGGATGCAGCCGAGAATATTGAGGTGAAGCATATCGCCGAGGCGATCCAGTACCGGACTTTGGATCGGAGTTACTGGGCTTAGACGCCAGGTAGCCCCCTCCCCCCTATCTTTTAGTGGAAAGACTTCATTCCATGACACTTAGATCGGAGCTGGGTTGTCTCGTGTGTTTTTGTCTGTTGTGTTTATTTTAGCGAATTGGGGTATCTCCTCTGCCACATTTGGGTGTTTTTTTTGGGGTGTGTAAGTGTATGTGGATGCTTGGGTTGGTGCCGGATGATGGGTTTTTCAGGTGGGGTTTTGGGCTTGACAGCTTTCGCGCGATTGCCGGTTTTAGTCACTGCGTCGTGGATCGGTGGCGCTCATGGCGAAACAGCAGATCCCCTTCGGGGATGACAACAAGAAGGGCGGTAGTGACGGCAGGTCAAGGGTGGGTTGTTGTAGACCCATGATCTTGTGGATCTGTGGCGCTCATGGCGAAACAGCAGATCCCCTTCGGGGATGACAACAAGAAGGGTGGTAGTGGCGGCAGGTCAAGGGTGGGTTGTTGTAGACCCATGATCTTGTGGATCGGTGGCGCTCATGGCGAAACAGCAGATCCCCTTCGGGGATCACAACAAGAAGGGTGGTAGTGACGGCAGGTCAAGGGTGGGTTGTTGTAGACCCATGATCTTGTGGATCTGTGGCGCTCATGGCGAAATACAGGGATTCTTCGCTGCGCTCAGAATGACAATGGGCGGTGTCGGGGATGGTCGGAATGAGGATCGGTCAGGGGGTGGGTTTGTTATAGACCATGGCGTCGAAGCGCTGGCGGGTGAAGAAGCCGGAGCGGCGGTAGAGCTCGACGGCTGAGTGGTTGGCTTCAGTGACCGTGAGGGTGATGGCGTTTGTGTTGGAGTGCCGGAGATGGTGGGTAGCGTGGTCGAGGAGTGCGGCTCCGAGGCGGTGGCCTCGCCAGGCGCGGGCGACGCAGAGCTGGGTGATGTGCGCGACGTCTTCGGCGACGCGGGAACAGAGGAGCAGGCCGATGAGGGCTCCGGTTTGCTTGTGTCGGGCGACCCAGGAGTGGGCGGAGTCGAAGGTTCCGCAGCCGGGGAAGCGGACGATGTTGTGCAGGAAGCGTAACGAACCGTGGAGAGTACAGTACTGGTCGTTAATCTGCGCGTCGATGTGGCTGGAGTAGGAGTCATGGATAAGCGCGGCGGCACCCTGATAGTTGTTTGCCGACCAGAGGACGAGCTCGACTTCGCTGGGGAGTGAAGGCGGAAGGGCTGCGTCGACGGGCAATTTCGATCCTGACGTGAGGTCGTGCTCCATGAAGAGGCGGGGATAGGCGGAGAAGCCAGCGTCGAGGAAAGGACCGTTGAGTGTTCCGGAATCGTAGAAGAGGAGTTGGGATTCGATGCGGTGGATGCCGGGGGAAAAGAGAAGAAGTTCGAGGAGACGATGGAGGAGCGTGAAGTTTGATTGGCGGGCGAGTTCGGGATCCGTCGTAAGCGACCAGACGTCGCCGATGACGGCCTTATAGCCTTCGTAGACACAGAAGGAATAGCCGCAGATGCGTCCGCGATCGAGAGAGACGAAGCCGGGCAGGATGCGGGAGTCGAGGTACTGGAGCAGGAGTTCGGTGGAAGAGCGATAGTCCCAGCGAAGGCGCTGCTGCCAAAGGTGTGCTTCGGCCTCGAGCAGAGGGCGGAGCTGACGAGCAGAGAAATGGCGCAGGTCGAGAATCTCGAGTTGGGTGGCAACAGTCATCCGCGCGACCAAGAGGCTTCCGTAGAGATTATCGAAAAACAGGGAACACGGAATAGGAAAGAGGGTTAGTGAGTCGGGTGCGGGGTAGTTTTTGAGGGGATAACCAGAAAAGTGGTGCTGGTTTGTCGGCGGTCCGCTAGTCCCGCTTCGGAGCCTGCAGGGCGTAGACGCGATAGACTTCGAGCCCTTGCGCGTCGTAGAGGAAGAGGGATTTGTAGAAACGGCCGCTCAAATAACGATCGAGGGTGGCGGTGTCGTTGGAGTGGATGATGAGGAGGTGATCGCCAGCCGGGACTCCGTCGGAGTCGTAATGGACGAGGGGCTGATTGCGGTAGAAGGCGAGGCCGTAGTCGAGGTCGCGGCGGACGCCTTCGACGGCGACGGTATTGATTCCGGGGGCCTGCTGCTGGATCTGCTGGGCGAGAGGGCGGGCGGAGTAGTTGAGGTCGAGATCTTTGCCGTGGAATCCGAGGAGAAAGATAAGGATGCCGATGACGGGGATGAGTGTGGCGGTGGTGACCTGCGGGATTCCCCAGCGCCGAATGATGAGGAGCACGACGGTCTGGACGGCGAGAGCACAGAGAGCGGCGATGAAGAGCCATTGCGGGGAAGGTATGAGGGTCTCGTACTTCATGTGCTGGGGAGCGAGGACCAGGACGAAGACGAGGATTCCGGCGATGATGGAGTGAGACCAGAGGAGCCAGCGGGTGAGGCCGCAGCGACGGATGCGGTTGAGGTAGTCGGCCGTGAGGATGGTGATGGGAGGGATGGAGGGAAGGATGTAGCCGGGCAGCTTGGAGCCGGATAAGGAGAAGAAGAGGATGGGGAAGATGGCCCAGATGACGAGGAACTCGGGGAAGGCGTCTCCGGCGCGGGAGTGACCGAGATAGCGCTGGGGTTTGTGGCGGACCTTCCACTCGGCGATGGAGATATCGATGGAGTCGACCATGGCGCGGATGGCGAGAATGGTCCATGGCATGAGCCCGATGAGCAGGACGATGAGGTAGTACCAGGGTGGCTGGTGGTGCTGATAGCGGTTGCTGGCGAAGCGCTCGAGGTTGTGCTCGAGAAAGAAGAAGCGGTAGAAAGTGGGATTCTTGAGCTGGACGGCGATGTACCAGGGAAGGACCATCGCGAGGTAGAGGAGAATTCCGGGGAGCCAGATGGTTCGGCGGAGGAGGGTCCACTCGCGGCGCAGGCCGGCGAAGAGCAGGATGATGCTGAGGGCGAGGAAGGGAGCGACGGGACCCTTTGCGAGGGTTGCGGCGGCTCCGAAGAAATAGAGGTCGAAGAGCCAGAATTTTTTGCCGGTTTCATACCAGGCGTACCAGCCGAGCATGCCGATGCAGAAGGGAGCGGCGAGCTGCATGTCGGTGGAGGCTCCGCGGGCGAAGCTGAAGACAGCAACGGTGGAGACGGTGATGAGGGCGGCGTCGAGATGGCCACCGGGGCGGAAGCGCCGCATGTGAAGAAAGATGAGAATGATGAGAGCGAATGCTCCGGAGGAAGACGGCAGGCGGGCGGACCAGTCGGAGACTCCGAACTCTTTGAAGAATCCCATGGCGCGCCAGTAGTAGAGAGCGGGCTTTTCGAGCCAGGGCTTGCCGTAGAGGATGGGGGTTACGGTTCCACCGACGAGGCAGTGCCAGGAGGCCCAGAGGTCAGCCTGATGGAGGCTGCGGGGGAAGACCTTGGCGTCGACTGCGTGGCAAGCGGCGGAGTGTGCGGCGAGCATCTCGCGAGCGATCTGAGCATAGCGAGGCTCGTCGGCGCCGACCAGACCAAGCTGGTCGCCGCCAAAGGAGGGAATGAGGCCGTAGAGGAGGAGGAATCCGCTGACGAGGATGAGGAGCGCCATCTCGCGTGGGGCTGCGACGTCAGGGTGCTGGGCGAAGCGGCGAAGCCAGGCAAAAGCTGAGTCTGGGGCGACGCGGGAAGATTGCGCGGCGGAGCCGGCGGATTGTTGCAGGTCTTGCATCTGATTCATTGGGCGCGGCTTTGCTGTAAAAGACAGAGACAAGGTTAACAAAGTCCGGTGCGTAATTGAGTAAGAATGCGTTCGGTTGCGGTGTGGAGCGGGCCGTCGATGGTGCATCCGCTGGCTCTGCGGTGTCCACCTCCGCCAAAGAATTCGGCGATCTGGGCAACATCGACTTTGCCCTTGCTCCGAATGCTGAGACGGAACTGATCGGCGTCGGGTAACTCGCGCAGGAAGACGGCGGACTCGACGCCTTCAATGCTGATGAGGTAGTTGACGACCCCTTCGCAATCTTCGGCGTTGGCGCCTGCGTTTTCCATCTCGTCGTTGGTGACCCAACTCCAGGCGAGAGGACCATCACAGCGGAGGTTGGAGAGAGCGGCCCCGAGGAGCCGAATCTTGCTGGCTGGGTTGGAGAAATAGAGGTCGCGCGCGATCTGGCTGGGATCGGCGCCGTGCTCGGCGAGATCGTAGGCAAGAGCGAAGGTTTCGGCGTTAGTGCAGGAATAGGTGAACGAGCCGGTGTCGGAGAGCACTGCGGCATACAGGCAGGTGGCCATCGAGGGAGAGATCTCAATGCCGGCAGCCTGGGCGATGCGATAGATCATTGCGGCGACGGCGCAGGCATCCTCGTCGATCCAGTTGATGGAGGCGAAGGGACGGCCGCTGGCGTGGTGATCGATGTTGATGAGGGTGCGGCCTTCGAGACCGTCCAGCCCGGTGCGGGGGATTCCATCGCACTCGAGGAGAATGACCGGGACAGAGGGGTCGGGGACGATTTCGGCCGCCGAGGTGGTGATGTGGATGCGATCGACGCAGGGGAGCGTGCGATAGATGAAGGGAATGGGGTCGGCGAGGATGATGTCGACGGTCGATCCGAGCTTTTCAAGGATTTCTGCGAGTGCAATAGCGGAGCCGATTGCGTCGCCATCGGGGCGCGCGTGCGAGGTGATGATAAACCTCGGGTTGGAGCGCACAGCGTCGAGGAATGCGGCGATGGAGGCTTCCGGGCTCATGAGCTGTGCTGGGATTCTTTCTGGGGCGTAGGTTTGAGCTTTTGCTCTCGTTTGTGGATGCGTTCCAGAAGTTCGTCCATGCGTCCAGTCATCTTTTCTCGACGGTCGATGGTGAAGGTGAGATCGGGAACGTGACGGACTCCCATCCGTTCACGGAGTTGTGAGCGGATGTAGGCGCGGGCGGTCATGAGACCGAGGAGAGTGGATTGCTCCTCCTGCTCGTTGCCATGGACGGCGACGTAGATGCGAGCGGACTTGCCGCCGGGGGCGAGGACGACATCGGTGACGTAGCTGGGGGCGATGCGAGGATCGGAGAGCTCTCCCTCAAGCATGGCGCCGATTTCCTCCGAGAAGGTGTTGGCGACTCGGTTGCGGTGGTAGGCTCTGGCTCGTTGTTCTGGCATAAATCGATTAAGTGACGGTAAACGCTTGAGGATATCAGAGTCGGGGCTTTGGCCCAAAGGATTGCGGTGCAAAATTCTGGTCTTTTCAACTAAGTTGTTGATATTCCGTTATTCCGGAAGGACTTCTGCCCAGGAATCGGTGATTTCGGCGCTTAGGTTGTGGGCGATGCGGTGGGCGGCCTGATCGATTTGCTGGAGTTGGCCACGGAGGTAGTCGGAGGAGGCGGAGATGACGGCAATGCCCAGCGTCGCGCGGTTCCAGACGATGGCTTCGTCGAGTTCTGCGATCGCTAAGTTGAAGGAGTGACGGAGCTTGTCTTTCAGAGAGCGGATGACCTGACGGCGGTCTTTGAGGGATTGGGCATGAGGTATCTCGATTTCGAGAATAAGGCGGCCGAGCGGCATGGGGAGATGTTCTCGCAGGCTGCGATTCGGGCGCAACATGGAAAAAAGTCCGATGAAAGAGTGTAGGGGATATGGGCGAGTTGACCTCAGGGGCAAGGTGCCCTAGTGTCTGTAGCTACAAGCGGGCCACAAACAAAAAATGCATGGGGGTGTTTGTATGGCCAGGCAGGAACAGGTTCGTCTGCGGGAGTCGAAAGAGGGTGTAAAGGGCTGGAAGAAGTGGGGCCCCTATCTCAGCGAACGCCAGTGGGGGACCGTTCGGGAAGACTATAGCCCGAATGGGGATGCGTGGAATTACTTCACGCACGATCAGGCTCGTTCGAAGGTTTACAAGTGGGGAGAGGATGGACTCGCGGGGATCTCAGACGACAAGCAGCGGCTGTGTTTTGCATTGGCTCTGTGGAATGGCAAGGATCCGATCCTGAAGGAACGGCTCTTCGGGTTGACGAACACGGAGGGCAATCACGGCGAGGATGTGAAGGAGTATTACTTCTATCTCGATTCGACTCCAACGCACTCATACATGAAGTATCTGTACAAGTACCCGCAGGATGCTTATCCGTACGACGATCTGGTTGAGACCAATGCGAAGAGGACGAAGTTCGAGCATGAATACGAACTGATCGATACCAAAATTTTTGACGAGGATCGCTACTTCGATGTGTTTGTGGAATATGCGAAGGCGGATGCCGAAGATGTGCTGATCCGGATTACCGCGGCGAATCGGGGACCCGATAAGGCGACGCTGCATCTGCTGCCGACACTGTGGTTTCGAAATACATGGTTTCGGGACACGACGCCTATTCGACCGGAGATACGCCAGGTGAAGGGAGACGGGGGCGTGTCAGTCCTCGCGGCATCGCACATTGAGATGGGCGACTTCTTTTTACATTGCGAAGGCGCTTCCGAACTGCTGTTTACCGACAACGAATCGAACGAGACGCGACTGTATGGCGGAGAGAACTCGTCGCCGTATGTGAAGGATGCATTTCATGAGTATCTTGTGCATGGAATGAAGGATGCGGTCCATCCGCAGGGTATCGGGACAAAGGCGGCGGCACACTACGAGATCAGTGTTCCTGGCGGTAAAGAGCAGGTTGTGAAGCTTCGATTGACGCGGGAGGAAACGCTGAAGGACGGTGGCGCCGGGAGCGATTTCGACCGCGTTTTTGCCGACCGCATTGGGGAGGCGGATGAGTTTTATGAGGAAATCTTTCCTTCGAAATCGAGTGCCGACGACTACAGGATCATGAGGCAGGCGCTGGCCGGGATGTTGTGGTCCAAGCAGTTTTATTATTTCGACCTCGACATCTGGCTAAGGGAGCACGGATACAACTCAACCGGGGGCAAGCAGAAGGACGTACGGAACTCGCCGTGGTACCACATGATCAACAGCGACATCATCTCGATGCCGGATAAATGGGAGTATCCGTGGTATGCGGCATGGGATCTGGCTTTTCAGGCGGCGACGCTGGCGATGGTCGATGTGGACTTCGCAAAAGAGCAGCTTGAGCTGATGGTGAGCGAGGCCTATGTGCATCCGAACGGGCAGATTCCTGCGTACGAATGGAACTTCAGCGACGTAAATCCGCCAGTGCACGCGTGGGCCGTGATTTATGTGTATCTGACGGAGAAGAGCATCCGCGGTGAAGGAGACCTGGAGTTCCTGAAGAACTGCTTCAGCAAGTTGCTGCTGACGTTTACGTGGTGGGTGAACCGCAAGGACCGCGATGGGAGGAATGTCTTCGAGGGCGGGTTTCTTGGGCTGGACAATATCGGCGTCTTCGATAGAAGCGCTCCGCTGCCGAATGGAGAGTACCTGGAGCAAGCCGATGGAACGGCGTGGATGGCGATGTTCTGCCAAAGCATGCTGGCCATCGCCCTGGAATTGGCGGCGCATGACGATACGTATGAGGAGATCGCAGTCAAGTTTCTGGGACACTTCCTGTGGATTGCCGGCGCGATGGATCCGCAAGGAGATAGCGCGAACGAGTTATGGGATGAGGAGGACGGCTTCTTTTATGACGTGCTGAATCACGTGGATGGGTCGGCCTGCAGACTGAAGCTGAAGTCGATGGTGGGATTGCTTCCGCTGGCAGCTGTTTCGCTGATGACCCCCGAGATCGTGGAGAAGTATCCGGCCCTGATGAAGAGGGTGAAGGTCTTTTTCGAGAGAAGACCTGAACTGGCGTGCAATCTGCACAATCCTGAGATTCCCGGCGAGAAGGGACGGTTCATGCTGTCTGTTCTTGATCGCGAGAACCTGAAGCGGGTGTTGACGCGGATGCTGGATAAAAAGCAGTTTTTGGGAGACTACGGCATACGGGCAGTTTCCAAGGAGTACCACTATAAGCCGTTTGAGTTTGTGATGGATGGGAAGACGTACAGCGTGGCTTATGAGCCGGCTGAGTCAACGACGGGGATGTTTGGAGGGAATTCAAACTGGCGCGGCCCGGTGTGGATGCCTGTGAACGGGTTGATCATCAAGGCGCTGCTGTTGCTGTACCAGTACTATGGCGATTCTTTCAAAGTGGAGTGTCCGACGGGTTCGGGGGTGGAGAAGAATCTGTTTGAGGTCGCCCACGATCTTTCGGACCGCCTGGCCGGCATTTTCAGGTTGGACCAAGATGGCCGGCGCCCGGTGTATGGCCATACGGAGAAGTTCCAAAGCGACCCATACTGGAAGGACTATTTGTTGTTTTATGAGTACTTCCACGGCGATAACGGCGCCGGGATCGGGGCGAGCCATCAGACGGGCTGGACGGGTTTAGTCGCCCGGTTTATGCAGGTGTTCGACACGGTGCAGGCGACAGATGTGTTGCATGAGGGGACGAGTTCGCTGCTGCACAAACAGGCAATCGCGGCGACAGAGGCGCATTTGCCAGGAGAGGCTGTTGCTGTGAAGTAAGCGATCAGCAGCGATTGGGGATGATGAAGATCCCGCTATCGGTATCGGGTGGGAAGATGGCGGGGGCATTGAGCTCGATCTGGCGGCGCCGTTCTTCGCGGCTCTTGCGGAAAGCCTCTTCCGAGCGCTTGTGCTCGGTGATGTCAACGACGGACACGGAGATGCCAATGACTTCGCCGGCCTCGTCGCACGCCGGCTGGCAGGATACAAGAAAGATATCCCCGCGCTTGCCGGGAGAAGGGCCAAGACTGACGAACTCCATCCCAACGATCGATTGCCCTTCGAGGGCGCGGCGGAAGGAAGGCTCGAGAGCCTGAAACATCTGCGGAAGAATATCGGAGATGTGATGGCCGAGGTGATCGGTGACCGAGAACTTATTCATATCGGCGAGCCGCTGATTGATGCTGATGTAGCGGAGCTGACGGTCAAGGAAGCAGAGACCTACGGGGGCGCCGTCGTAGATGGCTTGAAGCTGTGCGTGCTGTTGATTGGGCAGCAGGTCAATCTGCTCGGGGGCTCTTTGATGCGGCGACGCGGCGAGAAGGATCGCTGATTCAGGCTGCGACATCGCAAGGACGAGCTTGTTGAGCTCGAAGGGAGGAACGGGGTTACTGTAGAGGCGGCCCTGGCCGAAGTCGCACCCCTGCCAAAGGAGCATGTCGGCTTGAGCCCTGGTTTCAACACCCTCCGCGACGGTGACGAGTCCCAGACTGGTACCCAGGCCAACGACGGCGGCGACGATCTTACGGCTCTCGCGCGATTCGATCATGGACTGGACGAAACTTGCTTCGATTTTGATTTCATCGAAGGGGAGAGACTGAAGGTGCTGGAGGCTGGAGTAGCCGGTTCCAAAGTCGTCCAAGGCCAGGCGGGCGCCGAGGGTCTTGAGTTCTTCGGTAATGATTTTTGCCTGCGCGATGTTGTCGACGAGGGCGCTTTCGGTGATCTCGAAGATGATGCGATGGAAGGGGAAGTCGCCTTCATGGGCAGCGAAGTAGAGTTGACGGGCAAGAGCGGGGTTCTGGAGCTGGGTTGGCGAGATATTGACGGAGAGCGTGAGGTGCTCGGGGAGGCTTGCGGCGGCGATGAAGACACCGTGGAGGAGGTTGTGCAAGAGCGGGTCGATAAGATTCGAGGTTTCGGCGAGGGGGATGAACTCGGTCGGAGAGACGACGCCTCGTGTAGGGTGATGCCAGCGGGCAAGGACTTCAAAACCTGTCAGTTGGCCGGTGCGCAGCTCGATAAGGGGCTGGAAGTAGGGGATGATTTCCTCACCGCTCTCGATTGCTCTGCGGAGATCTGATTCTCTGTCGACGGCCATATTAGAAGGAATCGTAATCGCTTTCGCGGAGTTTTCCACAGCAATGAAAGATGTATTCGAGCGAACGAAAGTGCTATGTATACCTCGCCGGTTTCCGGGGCGGGCCTGATGTTGTGATGGATGGAGGATAGGCGCATGCCTGATGAAGATGGGCAAGGGACGGGACCTGTTTCGCGTGGCGGCTTCGGAATCGCAGTAGCGATGGTTTTTATGCTGGCGCTGCCTGCGGTGCTGACGCTGCATACAGTGCGGCTCGCGCCGGTGGTGGATCCGACGGTGGCAGAGCCTTCTCCCTATGGATATACGGTAAGTTTGCTCCTGTTCCTGGTTCCGATTGTGGGGATCGGGTTTTGGTTTGTACCGCAGGAGGGAGTGAAGATCTCGAAGAAGGCATTCTGGTCGACGATTGCAGTGCTGTTTCCGCTGGGTGCGGCGCTGGATTTCTTTTTTGCCCATATCTTCTTTGTGTTCCCGAACCGGTCGGCGACTTTGGGGGTGAAGGCTCCGGCGTTGGGGGGCGGGGTGCCGGTGGAGGAGTATGCGTTTTATCTGCTGGGTTTCATTGTTGTGCTGCTGATGTACATCTGGCTGGATGAATCCTGGTTGAGCGCCTACACGGTTCCTGCGGAATCGGAGAAGAGAATTGGATTTGAGAGGCTGCTGCGGTTTCATCCTCTCTCGGCGGTGATGGCCGTGGTGTTGGTGGCGGCTGCGATTGTGTATAAGCGATTTTTGTCGCCGGAGCCGGAGGGGTTTCCGGGGTACTTTACTTTTCTTGTGCTGATTGCTCTCGCGCCTGCGGTGGCGCTGTTTCCCGAAGCTCGGGGCGTGATTAATTGGAGGGCGTTCAGTCTTACGTTCTTTGTGATCCTGCTGACGAGCCTGTTGTGGGAGGCTACGCTGGCGGTTCCTTACGGATGGTGGGGATATCAAGGGCGGCAGATGATGGGATTGCGGGTGACGGCGTGGTCCGGGCTGCCGATAGAGGCCGTTGTGCTGTGGCTGGCGGTGACGTTTGCGACGGTGGTGGTGTACGAAGTTGTGAAGCGGTGGAAGGGCTCGGGCAGAACAGCCCGAGCGGCGTTTTTGGGCAGCAGGTGAAGCCTATTTGATGGACGCCCTGAGTTGGCACGCCTGCTGGCTGTAGGGGGATGACTTGCGGAAGCAGACGTTTTCTACGAGAGTGCCAGCGTCGGAGGAGTGCCGGGCGATGGCGGCAAGTGCGTGATACCAGGCTGCATCGTTGCGCTGCGGGCCGTTGTTCTGGCGGGCGAGGGATTCTGCTCGAGAGAGGTTAGGCAGTGCGGCTTCGCTGTTGTTCTGGAGGAGCTGGGTGACTCCGAGATAGAGGAATGGAGTCTCGGAGCGCGGGAATTGCTGGGCAAGGATTCTGAAGTGTTGCTCGGCGACAGGGTAGTTGGCTTGTGTGTAGGCGGCGAAGGCTGGCTCGAACTGCTGGGCGGTGGGCTGAGTTGCAGAGGCTTCACCACGAAGAATGAGTTCGGGAGAGAGGTCGAGCGGGGGCGCGAGTTTTGCGATCTGGAGTTGAGGCGGCGCGGGCTTGCTTACGGGCGTTGAGGGCGCAGAATGCCCGGATTGAGCCAATGCCCGAAATGGCGGCATCGGGATGGGTCGACGCAGCAAGAAGATACCGGCGACGACCAGAGCGATAGCAGCAGCCGCCATGGCGTACCAGGACCATCCTGTTTTTGGAGAAGTGAGAATGGGAAGTCTGCCGAGGATACGGTCGCGCTCAGCGCTGGTGAGGGATGGTACGGGAATCTGCTCGAGATCGGCGAGGAGCATCTGGCAAAGGGTACAGGAGTCGATATGAGAGGCGACGTCGTGCGCGAGCTCGGAGGGAAGAGCTTCTTCGCGGCTGGCACGGAGAAGTCCCAGCGGAGGGCAGACAGGCGTGAGTACGCCCTTCGGGAGGGATTCGCTGTCGTAGTGGATGGGAAGATCAGGCATCGGCGGGGATCTCCTGCACCGGAGGAAGATTTGTTCCAGGCGAGATGAGGGTTTCGCGCAAAAGCTTGAGAGCGTACTGAAGATGACCTTTGATCTGAATCTCCGAGAGGCCGGTCTGGGCGGCGATTTCGCTGCGGGACATGCCGTGCGCGAAGCGCAGGACGATACAGGCGCGGTGAACGGGCTTGAGATTGGGACAACGCGAGAGGAGATCCTGAAGCGAGTACTCGGGGGTGCGAGTTTCGGGTTCGAGGGGGACTTCACTATCGGACCAGCGTTGTTCGAGATACCAACGGCGCCAGTAGTCTGCGGCGCGGCGTTTGGCCACCGTGAACAACCAGGCAGGGATCTGCTCGCGGGTGACGTTGTCGGCTGATTGGTAGAGGGTGAGGAACACTTCGCTGGTAATCTCCTCGGCGATCTCTCGGCGTGTCACGGAACGAAGGCAGACCCGAAAGACGGCATCCACATGCTGTCTGTAGATGTTGTTGAATTCTTCTTTAGAGATCATCGTGTGGCCGGGCAAAACGGATAAAGAGTAATGCAGAAATACAAGATTCTGTTGCCGTACAGGGTAGCAGGGTTTGGATTTCAAGGGTAGGATGCCGGTTGCGTCAGGGTTCTCCGGAGAGGGCGAAAGCGGCCCAGTAGGCGGGTCTTTCGGGGAGCGGGACCTGGGCGCCGCCCAGGGAGACGCGGACGCGCTGGCGGCGAAGATCTTCGATGAGCGTGAGTTGCGCCTTGCGCAGGGCAGCGGCACGGGAATCGCCGTGCTCCAGATTGCGGTAGAAGAGCGGCATGAGAACGGCAGTGGGCTGGTCGGCGACGTCCCAGAGGGTGGTAAGGACAGAGGCCGAGCCCGCGTAAAAGAAGGCGCGGCTGAGGCCTGCGACTCCGTCGGCGGAGACGGGTCCAAGGCCGGTGCGGCAAGCGCTCAGGACGACCATTTGAGTATGAAGGTGCAGGGAGTAGATGGAAGCAGTGGTAAGGAGTCCGTCATCGGTGGAGTTGTAGTTGAGAGCGAGAAAGGAGCCGAAAGGGTCGGTTCCGCTGACGATGGCGTGAGTGGCGAAATGGAGGACGGTTGCGGTGGGCAGGGCCTGCGCGAGATTGGATTCGGTGGCTTCGGGGCCCTCAAGAAGAGTGATCTTTTTTGTGGGAACCGTGCTGGCGATGGCACGAACTTCGGCTCCTGTGCCGGGAAGGAGCGGGAGCGAGATTTTCTTCAGTTGCGGGAAGCGTTGAGGGTTGGCAATAAAGACATAGCGAGGGGGAAGTTGTGCGGATGCGAGCTCGTTCTGCTGCGTGTAGCGGAGGAGTCCAACGGCAGGAACGGAGTGGAGCGAATAGCGCTCGACAAGATAGCGGCTGTGAGGGTCGATGAGCGCGGCAAAGGCGAGTTGAAATAGCGGGCCATGGGGAATGATGGTGAGCAGAGAGCCGGATTCGGTGGGCAGATGGGATTCGACGGGGGCGATGAGGAGTCGATAGAGACGACGCCAGGTGGTGAGTTCAACAGTGGCAGTTGAGGAAGAACTGGTTGTGCGGAGACCTCGGGCTTCGGCGGTGAAGGGGAGCGTTGCGCGGACGAGGTCTGCAATCTCAGAGGTTCTGACGGGTTGTGATGTCCCGTAGACAGGCTGTCCGGGACGGATGACCCAGGTGTAAAGGGTGGCGTTGGCTTCGGAGACCCAATAGGCGAGCATTGTGCTGTGCAGGCGTTCACTGGTGGCGATGATTTCAGAGATCTGCATCGCGGGGACGTGAGACTCACTCTGGAGCAGATTGCTGGTCGAGTCCGAGCTTTGGGAGATTGCAGATGTGGAGGTTTTGTGTGGGCTGCTGAGGAGGTCGAGGAAGGCGCGGGCGCGGGACTGCTCGGTGACCTCGAGTGCCTCGGGGTAGCGGTTCATGCGAGTAAGGATGGCGATGGTGGTTTCGTAGGTCTTGAGTGTCTGCTGGTTGTAGCCGCGCTTATGAGCGTCCTCGGGGACGAGGTGGGAGCGGATCTCCTCGACGAGAGCGAGAGAACGGTGGGCGTCATCGAGTGCCGGAGGAAGATTGCCGCGAGCCAAGCGGATGCGAGCACGGGTTTCGAGAGAATCGGAGAGGGCGAGTGTGTTCTTCTCGCGCTCGCAGGCATCAATCGATTTTGTAATGGCGGATTCGGAATCACCGAGCCGATTGAGAGCACGGTAGACCTCGGAGATCTGACCGAAGCGATTGCAGCGTGAGTAGTCGTTGGTGAGATTTGCGGTGGCCTGCTGCAGCAGCGGGAGGGCTCGGCGGGGCTGGCCAGCCTGAAAGTACAGATAGGCGAGATTCGCGGTGAGGAAGTCTATGAACTGCTGGGAATGAATGGCGCGGGCGACGGTCATGGCCTGCTGGACATAGGCGATTGCCTTGTCATACTGGCGCATCCCCTCGTAGGCGACGCTGATGGCGTTGAGGGTCTGGGGGATGTAGGACTGATCTCCGGAGAGCTTCTGCAGATGGAAGGCGAGGCGGTAGTGGGGAATTGCGGCCTCAGGGCGGCCCTGGACACGTTCGAGGCGACCCATGCTGGTTTGGAGAGCGGCGCGCTGATCCAGGAGGCAGGCACAGGCGACATAGAGGGAGTCGGCCTGCTGGTATTGGAGCATGGCCTGATCGTATCGACCGCGGACGAAGAGATTGTCGCCCCACATCTGGTGGGTACGAGCTTCGGTACCTGTGGCCTGGAGATCATGGGCCTGAGAGCGGAGTTTCTCGAACTTGTCGCCTGCATCAGGGTCTGAGGTGCTGACGCTTTGGAGTCTGGCGGCGATGGCGTCCAAGGGATCGCCGAGTCGGTCATATTCGTTGGCGATGGATGTGAAGGCAGCCTCTGATTCTGAAGCTGAGACGGCATTGCGAGCAAGAGCGGCGAGTTGGAAGTGAGAGTGTGCGAGGCCTGATTCTGACTGCGTTTCAGTGAAGGCCGACTCGGCCTGCTGAAACCAGTCCTGAGCTTCGCGAACGTTGTTGCCGGACGCGAGAATTCCGAGGGCGTAGACGGCAATCCCCTGAGCGCAACGATTGCCTCGGGAAACGGCAAGCGTCAGGGTGCTGTGCAGGTTCGTGGAGAGGCTGGTGCGGGAGGAGTTGCGATTCAGTAATTGATATTCGGCCCTTAGCTGGTTTTCCAGTGTGGAATCGGCGAAACTTTCAGTCAGCGTTGGGATGAGGGCGCTGTGAACTCCCGGGGCGGGCTGGGGGATGCGGCGGAGCGAGCAGGCTTCCGCAAGGGCGTGGTGAGGGGTAGCGAGCAGCAAGACAGCGCCGAAGAAGGGGAGAAAGAGAAGACTAGGGCCAGCGACTCGATGGCGGGATGCAGTCATGAAAGGAGGCGGCCAATCCGCTATCCAAAGCTACCATGGGCTCTTCCAAGTTGTGTCTTTTTAGGCTGAGTTCGCATCGTGAAGGGTTTCTGTAGGATGATGTAGCAAAAGGGAGCTTTCCGTTTGGCGACGGGTGCACGTTGATGAGATGGCCAGCGGAGGCCTTGCCCTGGGAGAAAAGATGGCACCGGCAAGTTTTGATGGACTGAGGGTTTTATCTCTTGAGTCGCGCCGCGCGACGGAGATCGGAAGGCTGATCAAGACCTATGGGGGAGAGCCTTTTGTTGTCCCCGCAATGCGCGAAGTTGCTTTGGAATCAAATGCCGAGGCACTCAGGTTTGCGGATCGCCTGATGGCTGGCGGGTTTGACCTGGTCGTATTTTTGACCGGGGTGGGGGTGCGGGCACTATTAGAGATCGTCGAGAAGAAATATTCCCGGGATCAGTTTGTGGAGGCTCTGCGAAAGGTAAAAGTAGCAGCTCGCGGTCCAAAGCCAGTGGCGGTTCTGAAGGAGTTGAGAGTGCCGATTGCGGTGACGGCGCCGGAGCCAAATACGTGGCGGGAGTTGCTGATAGCAATCGAGGCCGAATTTGGCGGTGATCTGAAGGACTTTCGAGTTGCGGTGCAGGAGTATGGGATCTCGAATCCTGAGCTGCTGGAGGGACTGGCTGAGCAGTGCAGCGAGGTTGTGAAGGTTCCGGTGTATCAATGGGCGTTGCCAGAGGATCTTCAGCCATTGCGCGATGTGGTGCAGGCGATCGCGAAGGGCGGAGTGGATATTGTGCTGTTCACCACAGGCGCACAGGTGACCCATCTGTTTGAGATCGCCGTGCAGATGAAGAGCGAAGATGACTTGCGAACCGGTCTGCAGTCGGTGGTCGTGGGCTCGATTGGGCCGACGACGACGGGAGAACTGCAACGCCATGGCCTTTACCCGGATTTTGAACCCTCTCATCCGAAGATGGGATTTCTGGTGAATGAAGCGGCGGACCATGGTCGTACCCTGCTGGAACAGAAGCGAAATAACGAGCGCAGTTTGGGGGCCCGACAGTCGGGGTTGCGAGCGGTAGAGGATGGTGGCGATATCACTCCGATCGCCTTCCTGCATGAGATCGGCAGCAGGATTGCGTCGGCGGATTCATTGCATCGCGTTCTGGACAGGATCGTCGCGTTTGTGACGACGGTCATTCCCGCGGACTCATGCTTTATCTATGTTCTCGAAGGACGCAAGCTGGTGTTGCGCGGTTCAAAGAACCCGCATGCCGAGCTGGTTGACCGACTGGGGATGCAGATCGGACAAGGCATTACGGGTTGGGTCGCGGAGCATAAGGAGCCGGTGGCGATTGCTTCGAATGCCTCGGACGACCCGCGTTTCAAGGCGTTCAAGAATGTTCCGGAAGACAAGTTTGAGGCCATGCTGAGCGTGCCGATTTTGTGCGCGAGCAAGGTTGTGGGAGTCATCAATCTGCAGCACCGGCTGTCGTATCAGCACACGGCTCATGAGTTGCAGTTGCTCTCGATGGTTGGATTTCTCGTGGGCGCGGAGATCGAGCGCGTCCGGCTGGAGAGCGAGAATACGGAGCTTGCCGGCCGGCTGGAGACGCGGCGTGCCGTGGAGCGAGCGAAGGGCATTTTGCAACGCGATCTTAGTGTCAGTGAGGAAGAGGCGTATCGCATGATGCAGCGCGAGAGCCGCCAGCGCAGGAAATCGATGCTGGAGATTGCGGAAGTGATCCTGCTTGGCGAAGAGATCCGCAAGGGTCAGGCAGCAGCGCAGACCGAGACTGCGAAGAGTACAGGTAAGTAAGGTCATTCGCTTAGGGTGTAGGTGAGGGCGAAGCGTCCGATCTGAATGATGGCGTGATCGGACGGCGGGATGATCCGGAAAGATTCCACACGTGAGCCTGTGGGAAGGCGATGAGCGGTGGCTGTGCCGCGTTCGGTACCGGTGGCGGCATCGTAGAGCTTCACGTTGAGGGTGTCTTCGCTGCGCTGCCAGCCGAGGACGTAGTTGCCCGGGTTGAGGGTGACCTTGTCGATGGTGATGGGGGATTGCACGAGGAGGAAGTGCGAGTATTTGCCGTCGGCGGAGTAGCCGGCAGTGATGAGGACGACTCCGGCAATGAGCTTGCCTTGATTGATGATGCCGGAGGCGGTCCGCATTTCGGTTTCGATGCGTTCTTTTTCCACAGGAGCGCGCGCGGGGAGAGCAGAGGCCAGCTCTGCAGGAGTCGCAGCGCGCCAAGTGGAGCGGGTCTGAGCGATCAGAGCGGCGGGCGAAGCGAGTGTAAGAACAGCAGCGAAGAGGAGAGATTTCATAGTGACCTATTTGAGGTGAACGATGCCGCGCTGGATGGCAACGGTGGCGGCGTTGGTGCGGTCGCTGACCCCTAGTTTGCCGAGCAGGTTGTTGATGTGGGATTTTACGGTGGCTTCGGAGATGTTGAGGTCGGATGCGATTTCTTTGTTGGATCGGCCTGCGACGATGCGCTCGAGGACGTCGTGTTCGCGCGAAGTGAGGGCCTGGCCGCTCATGCGTTCGGCGAGCTTTTCCGCGATGGGTGCGGCGATACGGGTTTTGCCTGCGTGTACGGCGCGGATGGTGGAGGTGAGTTCCTCGACGGTCATGCCTTTGAGGAGATAGGCTTTGGCTCCGGCCTGCAGGGCGCGGTAGATGTCTTCGTCGCCATCGAAGGTCGTGAGGACGATGAAGCGGGCAGCGGGGTCTTCGGCACGGATGTGCTGGATGGCGTCGACGCCGCCGAGTTTGGGGAGCTGGAGGTCCATCAGGGTGATGTCGGGGTGGAGAGCGCGATGCTGTTCAATGGCTTCAAGGCCATTGCTGGCTTCGCCGACGACTTCGATGTCAGACATGATGCCTAGGAGAGCGACGAGACCCTGGCGGACGACGTGGTGATCATCGACGACGAGGATGCGGATGCGTTCAGGCATGCTGCTTTGCGCCTTTCATTGGGGAGATGGGAACGTCGAGAGTGATGGTGGTGCCATGGTTGAGGGAGCTTGCGATATTGAGTTGTGCGTTGATCTGCGCTGCGCGTTCGCGCATGCCCTGCAGTCCGAAGTGGCCATTTGAAGAGTGAGAGATGGTCGATGGGTCGAAGCCTGTTCCGTCATCGGCGATGGAGAGGTAGAGGCTGGTTGGGTCGTAGCGAAGATCCACGTTGACTTTGGTTGCGTTGGCGTGTCGCTGGGTGTTGGTGAGCGCTTCCTGGGCGATGCGAAGGAGTTCGCTTTCGACAGATGAGGGAATTTCGCGGTACGTTCCGCCGATGTTGAGGCGGATGCTGAGCGACGGTGTACGGGCCTGCTCGACGAGGTGAGTGAGTCGAGTGGGCAGAGTGTTCTGGGCTGTAATGGCGCGAAGATCCCAGATGCTGCGACGGGCTTCGGCGAGTCCTTCGCGGACGTAAGCCCGTGTGCGGTCGAGTTGCTGGCCGGCGGCGTTGGGTTGGGAGTGCGCGAGGAGTTGAGAGACGAGTTCGAGCTGGACGGAGACTCCGGCGAAGCTCTGGGCGAGGGTGTCGTGGATCTCGCGGGCCATGCGGTTGCGCTCGGCGAGGACAGCTTCGAATTGGGATTGGAGGCGGCGGAGGCGGAGGCGATAGAGGAGGATGGCGATCGCTGCAAGTGCGGCGAGGGAGAGCAGAAGAAACCAGAATGTGCGATAGAAGGGCGGCCGTACGGAGAAGACGAGTTCCGCTCCGGTTTGATTCCAGACTCCATCGCTTCCGGCTGCCTGTACACGGAAGGTGTAACGGCCTGCCGGCAGATTTGTGTAGTATGCGGTGCGGCGTGTGCCCGCCTCGGTCCATTGCTTGTCGAAGCCGTCAAGGGTGTAACGATAACGGATGCGCGATGGTGCGCTGTAGGTCAGGCCTGCGTACTGGAAGACGAAACGGTTGTGGCCGGGGGGAATGGGTTTCGCGGAGGGAAGTTCGGTGTCGTCAACGGTGAAGTGTTCGATGACCACAGGGGGAGCGATGCTGCTTTGGGGAAGATCTGCCGGATCAGCGATGGCTACGCCGTTGCGTGTCGCGAACCAGAGTTGGCCGTCAGCGGCTTTCCATGAGGCCGGGTGGCCGATCGTGGAAGTTTCTTCGGTGGGCATGCCGTCGGTACGGCCGAAGGTGTTGATGCGCAAGTCACAACTGGAAAATGAGGCACAAGCAAGGAGTTGGGATCGTGCGACGCGAGCTATGCCGCGATCTGCGCTGAGCCAGAGATTGCCGTTGTCGTCGACGAGAATGGAGCTGATGGATTGAGGAAGTCCGGCGGTGTGAAGAGCGGAAAATTTGCCGTTTCTATAAAAGGACAGGCCGTTGCCTTTGGTTCCGATCCAGAGTGTGGCTTGAGGATCCTCATAGAGAGAGGTGATGACGTTGCCGGAGAGGCCGTCGGCGGTGGTGTAACTGGTGATTGTGCCGTCGTGCAGATGGGAGAGGCCTTCGAGTGTGGCGATCCACAGATCGGTTGCATTGCGAGGCTGGAGGAGGGTGCCGATGAGATTGCTGCGAAGTCCGTTGGCTGTTGTGGAGGTTGTGAAGGTTTTGTCGTGCCAATGAGCCAACCCGCGACGTGTGCCGATCCAGAGGGTGCCATCGGAGGCGACGAGAATGGAGCGGATGAGGTCGTCCGGGAGGCCTTCCGCGGATGTGTAGGTTTCGACGTGATTGCCCTGGATGCAGTTGAGACCGTCGGGTGTTCCGACCCAGATGCTGTTGTTCGCACCGGGAGCGAGCGCGAGGATGATCTCGCTGCGGAGGCCATCTTTGGTAGAGAAATGATGGATGGAGTTATTCTGCCAGCGGTCGAGACCGTCGCCATTGGTTCCGGTCCATATGGCTCCGTCTGAGGTCTGGGTGACGGCAGTGATGACGTGGCCGGCAAGTGCCGGGATCGTGCGGAAGGATTGTTGCCGAAGGATATGGAGGCCGGCGGTGTCGGTGCCGACCCAAAGATTGCCTTCGCGATCTTCGAGGAGAGCGAGGATGCTGTCGGTGGCGAGGGCGGGCTGAATCTGCGGCTGTGCCGCTGGGGTGTCGAGTGAGACGAGGCCGTGATTGGTGCCGATCCAGAGAGTGCCGCGCGAATCTGCGAGGAAAGATTCGATGCGCGTGCCGGGAAGATCGTGTCCGATTTGAAGTGTGCGGGGGTGGCCGTTGATAAGGAAGGTGATGGTGGTTGCGGTTCGGAGCCAGGGAGTGTGATTAGGAAGTATGCCTAGGTTTTGGATGGGTTCACTGGGTAGTGGGAAGGGAAGTGTGAGGGGAGCGGCGCGGTTCTGTTGCAGTTGAAGGGCGCCTGTATTCGTGGCGAGCCAGATGCTGTTGTCGTCGAAGTTGATTGCGTTGAGCGGTGGTGTGGATATGGGTTCGAAGGCCTTCGCGTTAAACAGCGCGAGACCGTTGCCGGTGAGGACGTAGAGAGCGCCGTCTTTGGTTGCGATGAGCGAGCGGATGTCGTTCGAGGGAAGACCTTCCGTGGTGGTGAATCGGAGGAATGTGCCGGAGGTGTATTGCAAGAGGCCATCGGCGGTGCCGATCCAGAGGGTATGGTTCGTTTCGGCGAAGCTGGTAATGTCGTCGCTTGCGATGGTCGGGGTGTTGTCGTGGTTGAAGACTTTGAAGTCGATGCCGTTGAATCGAGCGATGCCGCCTTCGGTAGCAAGCCAGATGTAGCCATCTCGGGATTGGAAGATGGCGTGGACGCTGCTTTGGGGGAGGCCGTTTTCGGTGGTCCAGGACTGGTGGCCGAGGTTGTGGGACTGGGCCCAGAGGTTAAGCGTGATGCAGAGTACCAGCAGCAGAGCGTGACGCAGGACGCGATGGAGAATGCGGAGAGTCATGCCAGTTGTTTGCATGTTAGTTGAGCAGGGCTATCTTTGTTAGCCTCTATTTCTTTGTCTTGTCGCGGCAGGACCGGAGGTAGGCGACTAGGTCGTCGAGTTCGGACTGCTTGAGTATTTCGCCGAAGGGTGGCATCTGCTTGCCTCCCTCGATGACCTGAGCGCGGATCTGGCCTTCGTTTAGACGGCGGCCTACACCGGAGAGGTTCGGGCCTTTTTTTCCACCAGTGTTGCGGATGGTGTGGCATTGCCTGCAGCCGGTGTCAGAAAAGACGAGGGCCCCGCGAGAACGCGCGTCGTTTTGCGGGGGTGCTGCAAAGGCGGGCAGGCAGGCTATCGCTGCGAAGGAGACAAGGAGTGCTGGAAGCTTCATTGTGCGGGTGTATTGCTCCCGTGTTTGGATTCGCCGCTCCGTGCAGTTTGCTGGCCGGGTGCTCCGGGTGCAGCGGCAATGTCGGAGTGGGTGTGCCAGGGTACGGTCTCGGAGGCTACTTCGGTGTGTTTGCGGAGATAGTCGAGGGCGTAGACGCTGGCGGTGGGGTCGTCTTTCTGGTCAGCGAACATCGCGGCTTCGTGAGAAGCTTTGTCGGCCATGCCGAGGCGGCGGTAGACGATGGAAAGGATGTAGTGCGCGGCGAGGTCGTCGGGGTCGATGGTCTGGAGGTTCTCGTACTCGATGCGCGCTTCGTTGTATTTGCGCTGCTGGTAGTAGGAGAAGCCGAGTTCGCGGTACGCGTCGCGGGAGCGCGGGAATTGCGCGATGACTTCGCGGAGATCAGCAATGGCGGCATCGACGTTGCCCTGGTTGCGTTCGACGAGTGCGAGGTAATAGAGGGCGCGGGCGTTGTGGGGGCTTAGCTTCAGGGCCTTTTCGAGGCTGGAGCGAGAGTCGTCGTAGCGCTGCCAGGAGAAGTTGGCGATGGCGATGTTGGTGTAGGCGTCGGCGTAGTCGGGACGGAGTTTTGCGACCTGTTCAAAGGCGCGCACGCTCGGCTCATACTGCTGCGCGTCGAGCATGGCGATGCCGAAGTTGTTCCAGCGCATCCAGAGAGGGTTGTCCAGTGGGTCAGGTTTGGTTGCGGGGTTTTCGCCGAAGTTGAAGGTGCGGGTGCGGGAGGCCATTTCGACGATGGGCATCGGGTAATGATCCTTGCCCATGGCGAAATCCATGAAGTGCTGATCGAAGCGGCGGTAGTTAACTTTGGCAGTGATGGCGATGGGGGTCTTCGCGTCTGAGGGAACCTTGAATTGATAGCGGACGATCTGGGAGCGGCCTGAGGAGATGGTGTTGTTGTAGGCGACGACGCGGTTGTTCCAGACCTGATGGAGCGCGTTGATCTCGCCCTTTACGTTGACGAGGCGATTGGTGAAAGAGTGGGCGCGCGGGTCGAGATCGCCGTTCGGTTCGAGCGCCCCAGAGTGAGAGAGAATGCGGCCGGTGGCGTCCGTTGCTTCGAATTCGACCCAGCTCTCGTACATGTCGCGCTGCTCGGGGACGTGGCTGTGGGCGATGCCTTTGTTCTGGATGATGATGGATGCGGTGAGGATGTCGCCGGGTGCGATGGTGACGGGTTCGACCCCGAGCGGCGCGGTCATTTTGCCGTCGTTCCCACCTCCGCCAGCAAGCTGACCGGGGACCCCGGTATTACGCTCGAGACCGAAGATGTCGATGTTGAAGACGTTGTTCCTGAGGAAGGCCACGGTCTTTTCCATCTGCACGTCGTAGCCATAGAATTTCGACATGATGGTGTTCGCTCCGAGCCAGCGATGGGAGGCGAGTTTGCCTTCCTTCGCTCCAGGATCGGCCAGCGTGAGCGGTTCGCGGGTCATGTGGCAGATCTGGCAGGTAGAGACGGAGTCCTTGGTGTAGAAGGGCAACGGCGACTGCCTGGCGAAGCTGGAGAGCTGCCACTCGTCGTAGAGGAAGATGGCGCGTTGCCATTTGTAGTCGTTGAGCTGGCGTGGGAGCGCGGCTTTATGGCAGGCGGAGCAATATTCGCTGGTGCGGTAGAAGTCCTTCATGACTGCCCTGGAGTGGCGGTCGAGGTGAATGAGGATTTCCTTGTCGGAGACTTCACCGTAGATCGGCTGGTCGTGCTCGTCTACCAGAACGGCGGGTTGTGCCAGGACGTAGCTTCCAGTACCGCGAGTGTCGACTTTCTGAATGGAATGGCAGACAGAGCAGGTGACGCCGTCTTCATCGAACTTGCGGTTGATCGTTGAGCCCTTTGTGAGCGCGCCGGAGGTGAGAGCGGTGGGATTGTGGCAGCCCTCGCAGTGACGTGTGAACTCAACTCCTTTTTCAGCGGCGAGGAGGTTGACGTTGCGGGTATACCACGGGGTGCGGAATGAGTTCGCATGCGCTGATTGACGCCACTCCGCATGGGCTTCCTGGTGACAGTGGCCGCAGTATTTGGCGGAAAGGAAGGCTTTGGAGTTGATGAACTCGCCGGTATCGGTGGTGGCGAATGACGGCAGGAAGGGCTTGTTGGCTCCGAAGCGGTAGTTATAGTGTTCAGCGATGGATTGCGAGTAGATTGTGCGCTGCGATGAAGTAGTGGGGTCGTTTTCAGCGTGCGCCGGCCGCGTACGGAGAGCCATGATGCAACAGGCAAGGCTTCCGCCAAGTAACGTACCCATGAGGATGCGGCCGGTTCGCTGCGGAGGGAGCCTGAAGTTCATGACAGTGAGCGATTTTAGTGAACGCGGGGAGGAGTTGGCTATCCATCGAAAGGTTGAGAAGAGGACTCAGGGCTTAGGGGTCAGTGCTTCTCCTTTGCCTTCTGTCAGCGGGACGATTTGATCCGGTTTGTCGATGGTGAACTTTTCGACTGATCCGCTGGGCCAGTGGACTTCGACGGAATCGATGGTGGTGGCGTCTCCGAGACCGAAGTGCAGGCGTGGGTCGTGGGTAGAGGCATAGCTTGCGCCGGAGATGACGTCGCCGCGCTGCTTTTTGCCTCCGGCGGTGAGGTAAACGGTGGAGCCTACAGCATCTCGGGGGCTCCTGGGGCCGCCGGTGAGTTTGAGTTCAATCCAGTGGTGCTTGTCAGGCGAGACATTGCGCAGGAGGACGGGGTGATCGTCGAGGACGTTGATGACGACATCGAGTTTGCCGTCGTTGAAGAGGTCGCCAACGGCCATGCCGCGGCCACGGATCACGTCGGCGAGACCTGTGCCTTCGACGGGCGGGACCATTTCGAATTTTTTGCCCTGAATGTTGTGGAAGAGCAGCGGTCTTTGGGCCCAGCTTGTGCCCCAGGGCATGCGATCTACCTGCGGATAGACGTGGCCGTTGACTGCGATGAGGTCTTTCCAGCCGTCGTTGTCGTAGTCGAAGAAGGCATCGCCCCAGCCGAGGAAGGGGATGGTTGATTCGCCCAGACCCATTTGATAGCTGATATCAGTGAAGTTGGCATTGCCGTCGTTGCGATAGAGCGGCTTGTAGTCGTCAGAGAAGGTGGTGTTGAAGATGTCGAGGAGGCCGTTGTTCATGTAGTCGCCGACGGCGATTCCCATGGATGCGGTTTCACGGCCGTTCTCGTTGAGAGCGTAACCGGAGGCGTAGCTGGCATCCTCGAAGGTGCCGTCGCCTTTGTTGATGTAGAGGTAGTTGGGGGTTGAGTCATTGGCGACGAGGAGGTCGAGCTTGCCGTCATTATTGATGTCGACGAACGCCGAGGCGAGGCCGTAATAGGCGGACTTGTCTGCGACTCCTGCTTTTTCGCTGACGTCGGTGAAGGTGCCGTCTCCGTTGTTGTGGAAGAGGTGATCGGGTTCGCCTTTGAGGCCGCGGGGGCCGCACATGACCTCTTCGCCGCGGAACTGACAGAAGGCATAGGAAGTGGTCTTTTCGCCTGAGGATGGGGGATTTGCGAGGTCATAGTGGACATAGCCGGGAACGAAGAGATCGAGGCGGCCGTCGCCATCGTAGTCTCCCCATGTTGCGCCTGTAGACCAGTTGCCGAGAGAGACGCCGGCTTTTTCGGCGACGTCGGAGAAGGTGCCGTCGTGGTTGTTGTGGTAGAGGCGGTTCCTGCCGAAGTTGGAGACGTAGATGTCGGGCCAGCCGTCGTTGTCGTAATCGGCGATTGCGACGCCTATCCCCCAGCGGTCATTGGTGACGCCCGCTTTCCCGGCGATGTTGGTGAAGGTTCCGTCGTGATTGTTATGGAAGAGCGCGGCTTTGGGCGCGGGGGCTTTGCCTGCTTCGGCCTCATACGTGGAGCCGTTGACGACGTAGATGTCGAGCCAGCCGTCGTTGTCGTAGTCGATGAGACCGATGCCGGAGCCGTTGGCTTCAATGATGTAACGCTTTTGTGGCGTGCCCATCTTGTGAGTCCAGGTGGTGAGACCGGCTTTTTCGGAGAGGTCCTGAAAGACGATGGGGCCGGTTTTGACGAAGCCTCCGGCGGTAATGGGCCTGCGCTGCTGATCGAAGATGGCGGTATGGGCCGCGCCTGTGTTGACTCCACCGGAAGCCGGTGGCTGTCCGCCTTCCTGGGGGCGAGCTGATTGGGAATCGGGAGCTTGCGTGGTTTGCGCCGAGAGCGAGAGGCCGACGGAAATCAGAGCCAGGGATGCAAATGTGCGGGAACGGTAGACAGACATCAATCAATCCTTGTAAGCGGCTCGAACATTGGTTGTTGGCCAGCAACATGTTTATCACGGAGAGAGCCTTCACGCCTCAATCCAATGGTTGACTGGTTTCAACCGTCATCGAAGAGTCATTATGGGTATGTAAGATGTCGGCTGAGTTGGAGATGGATTGAGGTGAATCTTTTGGGTAGATTGCGAGGGTTTGAGATGCGATGGGTCGTGTGCTTCGCTCTTTGGTTGGCAATAGGTCCACTGTGGGCACAGCAATCAGATCTTGTTTTGCACGGGACGATTACCGATAAAGACCGCGAGAGCTATGTAGAGGTGCCATTTGATGTTGCCGCAGGCGTTGTGCGTGTGACGGTTGACTTCTCGTACACGGGACGCGATCGGAAGACGACGATCGATCTGGGATTGTTTGATGGGGAAAGGTTTCGCGGATGGAGTGGAGGGAACAAGAATTCGTTCACCGTGTCGGAGACGGATGCCACACCGTCCTATCTGCCGGGACCCATTCGCCCGGGAGTCTGGAAGCTGATTCTTGGAATCCCGAGTATTGCGGATGGCGGGCAGTCAGAGTATGAGGCGAAGATTCATTTTGCACGCTCCGGTGAGGCTCCAGCGGTTTCGACCTTCGGCCGCGTGCCGGTGCGGACAGGCGCGGCGTGGTATCGCGGCGACCTGCATATGCACGATGCACACAGTGATGGATCGTGCCAGAGCCAGTCCGGGGTGAAGGTGCCGTGTCCCTTGTACAAGACGGTGGAGGCAGCGGCTGCGCGAGGGTTGGACTTCATTGTGATCAGCGATCACAACACGATCTCGCACTATGATGCGATGCGCGAGCTGCAGCCCTACTTTGATCGAATGCTGATGATTCCGGGGCGCGAGATTACGACGTTTCAAGGGCATGCCAATGTTTTTGGCACGACGGAGTTCATTGATTTTCGTTTGGCGAAAGGGCATGTGACGATCGGAGACATCCTTGCGCAGACAGAGAAGATGCATGGTATTTTTTCGATCAATCATCCGGGGCTGCCTTCGGGGAGCGAATGCATGGGCTGTGGATGGTCGGTGAAAGATACGGATTACAGCCGCGTTGCAGCGATCGAGGCGATCAATGGCGGCACTTTGGATGGGCCGATGTCTGGGATTGCTTTCTGGGAGAAGAGACTCAATCAGGGATTCCGGTTAACTGGGGTCGGCGGCAGCGATAATCACAATGCGTCGTTGGATCCGCACGCGCGTTCCGCTGTGGGTTATCCGACGACGGTGGTATATGCTTCAGACCTTTCGGAGCGTGCGATTCTGGATGGGATTCGCGCGGGGCATGTATTTGTGGATGTGCGGGGATCGCGCGATCGCGGAATGGAGTTTGCGGCGGAGGCTGGTGGAAAGACGGCGATGATGGGGGATGCGATTGCGTCCGCGGTCGGGACCGATGTGCACTTTACGCTTACGATGAAGGGGCTTGAAGGTGCGCATCCTGAGATGATTCGCGATGGTGAGGTCGTGACTTTGGAGGATGCTTCCGTTGTGAAAGAACCTGCAGAGATGCGCAAGTTTGATTACAAGTCAGATGGAAAGCGCCACTGGATCCGAGTGAATGTTCGCGGTGCGGACGGTTCCTTGTTGATCCTGGGAAATCCTATTTATCTGAATTTTTGATTAGAAGGGTTTTCCGTGGAAGAGGTAAAACAACTCGATAACAAGAATGATGACAACAGCTGATTCGAGAAAGAAGGCCCGGCTCTGGTTGAACTGGTCGACCATGAAGCGGTAAAGGTTCTCGGCGGTGTCGATCTTCTGGGTTACCAGGTTTTTGTAGTCGGGTACTCCAACTTTGAGGGCTGCGAGCCTATAAAGGCGAGCGGCGAACATGTCGCTGAGAAACTTGATTGCGTTGTCTGCATGTTCGGTTAGCTCCATGACCTCAAGCAGGACAGTATAGAGACGCGTGGCGGAACGAGCCATGCGCCAGCGGCCGAGAATTCCGGTGCCCACTTCGAGCGAGTCGTACACGGTATCGAGCTCTTTTGAAAGAAGATCGTCGTAGTGGCGGAATTCGAGTAGCTGCGAGTTCGCGTATTCAAGTAACTGGATCGCGGTTTCTGCGCCTGTGACGCTGTCATAGACAACGGCAGCGTTCCAGCCGATCACCACAAGATCATCAGGATAGTAGGAGATTCGCGATTGCAGAACCTCCTGGCACTCGCCATCGGAGAGAGGAAGAGTATCTCCACGAACGATCTGAGCAAGATGACCGCCGTGGAGACGAATCAGGTCATTGGCTGAGGGATGGCCGGTGATCTCGCGAAGATGAAAGATGAAGTAGTCTTCGCTGAGAAATTCGGGATAGCGCTTGATGAGCGCAGGTTGTGCTCGCTCAATTTTGCTTTGGACTATGCCGGCGGCGTGCCTGGTGAGATCAACATCCCATACCCAATGACTCGCAATATTAATGAGGGCATCCCATGCGCCAGAGAAAGGAAGATGGAAGACGACGCTAACGACACCATAGTCGTAATACTTGATTTCACCGGAGAGCCGTTCGCCGCCTTCGAGAACCAGAGGCTCGATGGATTCGACGACAGGAGGCCTCTGATATCGGATATAGCTTGGGGTGGGATGCTTGAGAAGTGGTTGAGTGACGGTGGCTGCAACGAGAATCTCACGAAGGCGATCAAGGCGAATTTCTTCGCAGACGTCGAACTGAATGAGCATGATCACGGAGCCGGAGATCGCCGGATCTTCTGCCAGTGAATTAGCGGGATGAGGAGTGCCGTCCGGCATGCTATGCAAAGGATGCCACTTATGGATGCTCTTTGCAGAACTAAACAACAAAACGTTGCCTGAGGCGACAATTTTATGTGAAAGATCGGGCCTCTCTGAAACAAACTAGCTGCCTGGTCTTTCGTTCACTCGATGTTTTATCCAATCCTGAGCGCTCTCACGATCAAAAATAACCCTGTGCCAATGACGGCAGCACCGATGATTCGCGCAACATGTTCACCAGCGGGTGCGAGACGTTCCGCGGTGATAGCAGCCGTTATGGCCGCCATTGCACGGAGATCCATGACTCCGACAACCAACAGGATCGCCGTCAGGTTGGCACAACTGAGGCCGCAGTGGAGGCCGAAGCGCAAACCCAGCCTCCACGCCGCACCGGGATGAGCCAGGAGCACACGGTCGTGTTCCGGCGCTTCGCGGCAAAACGTAAGATGATGCGTCTTCCACTTCGTGAACTGGAGCGAACCGGCGATGAGAACGACCAATCCGGTCGCGATGGGAACAGCACGCGCGAGCGACGATTGCTTCATCTCGATCGCTGCAGCAGCCGCGCCTACCGGGAAAACGGCCAATCCGAAAAATGCCCAAACGAAGAAGTAACCGAGGCCGACCAATAGGATAAGCCGGCTTCGGAGTGTCTCGCGTACCCTCCCGATGGATTGGCGATAGCGCCACAACATCGGCACCACCGAGGGCAGCATCATCGCCGCCATCATGACTACCCACATCGCGACGAATGAGGCCGCGGCATCGGCCCATGTCTTACCAGGCATCCGCATCCAGGCCATCGACATCGTCCAGCCGCCGGGCATTGGCATGCCGCCCATAGCCGACATGGACTCGCACCATACGATCGTCGGTGCCACACTGAGGACGAAGAGCATCACGGAGATACCGACGAAGGCTTGCCGGGAAACCTGCTCCGAGTCGCGTCCCGGTTTTGCGATGCCGGGCTCGAGATTGTTTACCAGAGAGGTAGTGTGAGTCATCATGCTGTCTCCATTTCCAGCGGTGCGCTTGCAGAGGCCTCATTTTTTGACCGCGCTGCCGTACTCACTCCACCTGGAGTCTGAAGTTCTCCTCGTCGCGGCCTTTGGCACGAAGTCGAGGTATTGGCAGGCGCGGCTCAGGCGCCTGCTCTCCTCCCCTGGTGACCGCGGCTATGCTTTCGCCTCGGAGTCCTTCTTTCGGAATGCGGCTTCTCCAGCGGTGGACACTTCGACCCATTTCTGGTTCGGCGCGGCCTCGGCTTCGTAGTTGTCGTGCCAGTTCCACCACTTGTACGTCTGGGTCTGCGGGTAACCCTCTGGCGAGTCTTCCCAGGTCTCCTGACGTCCGAGCGCCGTCAGGTCGAGGTAACTCCAGACAGTTCCCATCGCTTCGTCGCCGCGGTTGTTGATGAAGTATGTGCGGAATATGCTGTCGCCGTCGCGGATGAATGCGTTGTGGCCGTGCCACTGGTCCACGCCGAAATCGACGTCGAAGCTGTCGGTGATGGTGTACCACGGGATCTCCCAACCCATCCGTGCCTTCAGGCGCTCGATGTCCGCCTGGGGTGCGCGTGAGGCGTAGGCAAGCGTGGTGTCGCGGAAGTTCAGATGGGACAGATGCCCGACCTGATCGGCGCCAAGAGAGCAGCCGCGGCAGGCGTGGTCGGGCCAGCCGAACACCCCGGGCTCGAAGAAGGCGCGATAGACGATCAACTGCCGACGGCCCTCGAACAAATCGAGCAGGTTAACCTTCCCTTTGGGCCCGTCGAACTCGTATTTCTTCTCCACCGCCAGCCAGGGCATCCGCCGGCGTTCGGCGGCCAGCGCGTCACGAGAGCGGGTCAGATCTTTCTCCTTCACCAGGAGCCGCTGGCGCGCAACCTCCCACTCCTGCTGCGACACGATCGGGGGGGTCTTCATTCCGAGAGGCTCTTTCCCCAGTTCGTTGTCTTTCACCTTGCTTGTAGCACTTGGTGTTGTCATCGTTTTGTTTCTCCCATCGTCGAATTTCGGTCTTTCGTTTCGTCCTGGATATGACCCGTGCCTGGTGGTCATGTACAAATATTGATGCAGACGTCGAACGACCTGGGAGTGACAAGTGTGGCGGGATTTTAATGGATTCGCTGATCACAGCAGCAGCCCGGGCCCTCGCCGCAGGCGATCCTCTCGGCGCATTAAAGCGAGTTGCGCTGCGTGACGATGCGCCTGCTCTCGCGCTTCGCGGGATCGCGATGGCACAGCTTGGAGAGTTTGTGCGGGCTAAGGACCTGCTTCGAAAGGCGACACGCGCTTTCAGTCCGAAAGAATCTGTGGCACGCGCGAGGTGCATCGTTGCTGAGGCGGAGATTGCCCTTGCCTCACGCGACCTGGGCTGGCCTGCGAAAGCGCTCCACGCAGCACGGGTGACGCTCGAAGAACATGGGGACCGGTTAAATGCCGCCCATGCTCACTACCTTGAGGTCCGGCGCCTGGTTCTGATCGGGCGCCTGGATGAGGCAGAGAACATGCTTGCCGATTTCGACCCTACGCCTTTCCCTCCCACGCTGAGGACGGCCCACGAACTCGTGGTTGCCGGGATCGCGATGCGCCGTATTCGCACGAACGCGGCGCGTGCGGCGCTCAGCCGGGCTGAACTTGCCGCACGGCAAGCAGGCATCCCTGCTTTGACGGCGGAGGTTGAAAATGCGTTTCACGTCCTGAATACGCCGGCAGCGCGTCTGATTGCAGGTGGAGAAGAGCGAACCCTCCTGCTGGAAGAGGTCGAAAGGTTGCTGGCTTCAGGGGCGTTCATCGTAGATGCGTGCCGGAATGTCGTGCGTGATGCGGGGTACGATGGTTTCGCTCGTAACACGCCCGGTGTTATTCGCGCTTGCACGCATATTGAGCGAGGCGTGGCCCGGTGACGTTCCCAGGGACCTGCTTCTTGCCCGTGCTTTCGGAGCGAGATACGTCGATGAATCGCATCGCATGCGGTTGCGAGTCGAAATCGGACGGCTACGGAGGATGCTTCGGCCACTGGCCGATGTCAGTGCTACGAAACGCGGGTTCAGGCTGGTACCTCGCGGCGCGCGTGAGGTGGTTGTGCTGGCACGACCGGTGGAAGAGGAGAATGGCGCCGTGCTTGCTTTCCTTGCCGACGGTGAGGCGTGGTCGAGTTCTGCGCTGGCAATTGCGCTCGGGACAAGCCAGCGTACCGTGCAGAGAGCGCTTGATTCATTGGCTGCAACTGGAAAGGTGCAGTCCTTCGGTCAGGCGCGAGCTCGTCGTTGGATCACTCCACCGGTTCCCGGATTTACGACAACTTTGTTACTCCCTGCTCCATTACCCATTGATTAAGATAAACGTATGAAACGATCAGCAGCGGAAATCGTCCACGAGTATGGTCCATTTCCCGGCGTTGACCAGGTGCATGGAGTTACTTACGACGGAGAGCGTGTCTGGTTTGCGTCCGGAGATAAATTGAATGCAATCGATCCAGCAAGCGGGCAGACAGTCCGCTCGATCGATGTTGCTGCGCATGCCGGAACAGCATTCGACGGCGAGCACCTCTTTCAAATCGCGGAGGATCGCATTCAGAAGATCGACGTGAAAACCGGGCGTGTGCTTGCCACGATTCCTGCGCCAGGCGGCGGCTGCGACTCCGGGCTTGCCTGGGCCGAGGGAACTCTGTGGGTCGGACAATATCGTGATCGGAAGATCCATCAAGTCAACCCGAACACCGGCGAAATCCTGCGAACGATCAAATCTAACCGCTTCGTAACCGGGGTGACCTGGGTTGATGGAGATCTTTGGCACGCAACTCTGGAAGGCGACGAAAGCGATTTGCGACGAGTCAACCCGCAAACGGGTGAGATTTTTGAAAAGATCGAAATGCCTCACGGTGTTACTATTTCAGGGCTTGAGTCGAACGGTGCCGACCAGTTCTTCTGCGGCGGAGGAAAGACCGGGAAGATCAGAGCGGTTCGGCGGCCAAGACGGAAGTGATGCGGTGGGCTAGAGCGCTGCCAGAGGAAGCGGATCTAAGGATAAGTTGTTGAGCGCGCAGCCCTATCGCGTCCTTCTCTTCGGCAAGATGCCGCTTCCGCCTGTCTTTTCAGAGACAGATTTCTGCACTGCCCCTTTTGCAACGTTACCGGCCACACTCCCCATGTCCGCATCAAAGCTCGGGTTCGATGTTGTTCCTTGAATTCTGAAGGACACGCCTCCTCGATCGCCGCCCCGCCCCGTTCTCTCCGCTCGCGCTTCGGACCTGTTGGTCTGCAGGTCGGCCATCATGTTGAAATTGAGCGCTCCGTTCGGGCTGATCGTGCCGGCTCCGGTCACCACGCCGAGGGACGGTATGGTGACATTGATGGCGTCGGCCCTCGTCATGTCAGGAGCGACGCGCGCATTCAAGCTGGCATTCTGAATGACCGTGTCTGGATTTGAGGGGGCTTTTCCACTGAAGGCTGATAGAGCGCCTAATTTCGAACCCATATTGAAACCGGCCAACTTCGCGTTGGACATCCGCACGGGGCCGGCGATTACGAGACTGCTGAGAGGACCGCTGATTGCCAGGTCGGTCGACAGTGTTCCACCTTGCAACTTCGATCCTGAAGGAAGGACTACGCCAAGGGCGGGCAGCATCGATTCCAACTCGTCAACCGACATGTTCGGGGCGCTGAGCTTCAGATTCACAACCTGCGTTTCACCCTGAGTTTGAAATCCCCCCGTGAGGTGAGCGACTGACTTGCCGATTGCTACGTCTCCCTGGGTGATGGTTCCCGCCTGACGGTCGAGGTCAGCGTTCAGCGCGTATTTCACGGTCACGGCTTTCGGAGCCGGTGTCCCCTTGGGTGAGAGCTTGAGTTTTTCGCAGGTGATCACGCCAGCAGCCTTGGCCTGACTGCCAGTCGAGTTCACCGTTCCGTCAAGATCGACAGAGCCGCCGAAGCCGCTCCCGGGATCGACGAAACCGGAGGCTGCGATGTCCAAATTTTTCACCTTCATTGAGGCGTCGAAAGGAGTCTTGGCCGAGTCCTGCGGATTGATCGGTCCAGCTTTGCCGGTGAGGTTGGCATCGCCACCTCCCGGCAGGTTGACGGTCATCTCGAACGGGAACTGAGAGGCGAACGAGAAGTTGGAAACTTCCACGTTCAGCTTGTCGAACACCTGCGGCTTCGTCGCGGAGTTGACTGTGCCGACCGACAACTTTCCATCTTTAATTTCCAGCTTGGCGATCGAGAGGTTCTGAAGGTTCTGGGGCTCATCCGGCTTCGCTGCCTCAGGAGACTTTTCTTTACTGGTCCCGCCGAGGCTGGAAAAGTTCCAGGTTCCATTGGAAGCCTTGAGCACAGTGATTTGGGGCTCGTCCAACTCGATTCCCGTTATGTTTAGTTGCTTGGAGAAGATGAGCGGCTTTATCTCAACGCTAATCTCCAACGACTTCATTGTGATGAACGGTGACTTGCTAAAGCCCGGATCGTCGGCGATGCTGACATTCTCGACCCCGACTTTGCCGCTAAGGATCGAAAGGCTTAGCTCTCCGAGCGTCACGGGCCGTCCCAGGGTACTCGTCAGTACCGACTCGATCTTCGGCCGGAAGCTGTTGATGTTGATAAAAAGGGGAAGCGAGATGAGGATTAGCAACACCGCCGCCACGACGATTCCGGCGATCTTCAGAGTACGTTTGTTAAATCGCATTGGCTGCTCGCGTTCTTCCGCCATTTCAAGGATGCTTCATCGTAACGATCCATAGGAGTGGCGAAGTCAATGTGGGCACCTCTTCAGCTTGATGGTACGAGTCGAGCCCAGGCACGGCTACTAGGAGTTTCCCTAGTGGCGAACAGGTTGGGAGACATAGGCGAAGACCGTTTGTATTTCGAGGCATTCCAAAGTCTGCAATATTTCGGTAAGCCATCCTTCGCGGCCGGGTTGTCGGATCCGCGAGTAGACAATCAGTTAGTTCCCGCCTTACCATGCGTTCGCGGGCTCCGAACCCTAGGTTCCTACGGGAAGATCTTTAGGCCTTACATCGTTGGGCGTAAAAGGTAGATGAGGGCAAGAGCGCGTGGCCCCCTGGATTTTACCAGTGGGAACATGAGTGTCTGTCCCTGTAGACATTTCTCCCCAGACATAGCTCAAGCATGCAAGGCGATTGGCCTCCTTTCTGGAAAGCCGCAGGTCCGGTCAGATCATGACGGCTGCAAGCCCGTGAAAGGAGGAGCATGAAACTAATAAGCTGTTTTGTGTCTGCAGCCATGGCCCTGGGCTGGGCTGCAGTTCTAAATGCTCAACAGAGCTTTGTGCAGGCGTCGGTTTCGTCCGTCGTAAGCTGCGTCTCCAAAGGCAAAGAGCGACAACAATGCCCGGCCGACACTCGTGCGGGCATCGTGATGTTGCGACCAACCGGTGAGGCCGCCTGCCTGCTGGGCAGAAACTGGGGCTACGACGACCAGGGGGTCTGGGTGTCGGAGGGTTGCGGAGGCGACTTCGCGACCGGAAGTAGCTTCCCGTGTTACTGTCCATGCCACTGCATCATCATCCAGTTCTGCGGCGGCCGTAGTTCCGTCTGAGGACGAACAAAAACAGATAGAGACAACGACAACGGGGACGAACCCAACGGTGGACTACCACGGCGCCTTCCAGCCCTATGGAAGTCTTCGCACCATCATCTCGATTCCAGCCAACGGACAAGCGGAAGTACAGGACGACGCCACCCGCGTCGGCATTAATTTCACAACGTTTGGACCAATTAGGGTATTTGCCACGACGGAATGGGGGGTGAACCTCGTTCAGAGCGAAACCTCGCTCAACGCCGGCGCAACCACGTCGTCTGGCTTCGGCGAGGTGGAGAAAGCGACTCAACCCGTCTTCGGCGCTCGCCTTGGTTTTGTTGGTGTCGATCTCGGCAAATATGGCCGTCTCTCTTATGGCAAGCAGCTTTCCACGCACTACGACATAACGAGCTACACGACGGATCGCTTCAACGTCTTCGGCGGTCAGTCTACCGCCACCTATGTTGCCGGCACTGACGGCGGTCAATCAGGTACCGGCCGTGCCGACCAGACGATTCTCTACCATCTCAACTTCGCCAAGATCTTCGACTTCGGAGCGCAGGGGCAGTTGCGCACCGCTGACACCCCGCAGGCCTTCAACGGCTTCGGCTTTTCGTTCCAGGCGAAAGCGCTTCCGGGACTGCAGATCGGCGGCGCCTACAACAAGACCTATTTCGACCATTTTCTTGTAACGACGGCACTCCATGGAGGCACGGATTACTGGGCCTTCGGAGGCAAAGGCACCTGGCGCAACCTTGAATGGGGAGCAGACTGGGTCCGGCAGAGCAGAGGCGACCTGGCGTTCATTCCCGACCCCGCAGGCGGACCGGACCAAATAGCGGTCGGATTTTCCGCGAACGGAGTTGAGGTGTATTCCAGGTTGAACTTCGGAAAGTTCTCAGCTGTGCTTGGCTTTGAGGACTACATTCCCTTCGACCTGAGTCCTCTCATCAACCCGGACTTCAAGACCCGATACGCAATCCTCGGCGCCGAATGGCACATCTCGCCATCCGGCTATGCGTTTATTGAATCAAAGCTGGGAGACACCACCGACGCACTGGGGAAGGGAGGTTACAACGCAGCAGCCCTCGGGTTCCGCTACGACTTCAGCTGGAAGACGCTGCATATTCAGTAGGCTCACCGGCCCTGAAAAATCGGGTTCTGTGGAAACTTCGCAACCATTTGCGCAGTCAACATGGCCTCGCCAGATCTACGACGAGTTTCTAAAAACGACAAATGGGTTCGCTGGTAAGAAGAAGTAGATTGAATGGTCGGCCCTGGTGGACGATTTTCGAATTTTCCATGCCTTGGAGATCCCCCCAAACTCTCTTTCGGCGTCCTTTTGAGACCCGAGCGCCAACCCCAGTTACCGGAGATCCGTTGTGTGGGAAGCGAGACGCCAAGTTCCGCAACCGCACCAGCTATGCGCCTGCTACAGGCGACCGGGTTGCACCGGACATAGAGCGCGTTTATGCTGTTGCTCCGACAAGGAGCTTTTATGACCCTACGAACTCTTTGCTTTGGCCTTTTGCTGTGGGTTCTCGCAATCGCTCCGGTGGCGTTCGGGCAGGATTCGGTTTACGCTGCGGCAGGCCTGGTTAAGGTCGAATTTGAAAACGAGCAGATCCGACTTTTACACGCGCGATACCCCGCTCACCAGAAAATTGCCATGCATTCGCATCCCGCGCGCGTCGTCGTTTGCGTGACGGATATGCACGTGCTCACCACTTTGGCGGACGGAACGACGCAGCAACTACGCTGCAAAGCGGGCGACTCGCGATGGTCGGAGCCGGTGAAGCATTCGGTAGAAAATCTGGAGGACACGCCATTCGAGGTTGTCGAGATCGAGCTGAAAAAGGCATCTTTACTGGCGATCTCGCTAAATCCGCCTGGTGCGTCAACGAGTGCTTTGACGGAGCCTGTGCCCGTGGAAAGAGAGCCGCATCACCACTTCGTTTTTCAAAATCAATATGTCCGCGTGCTTGACGTTTTCTTCCCTGTGGGGGAAGTCTCGCTGTTTCACACCCACAGCAATGACAACGTCGGGATTCCGATCAGCGGGGACAAGTCGCAAGCGCAGGCGCAAGGCGGAGAGTGGAGCGAACCGCAAGATGTGAAGCCGGGCGCGGCCGGATTTCGCAAGGCTCGTGGGCAGGATTACACGCACCGCGTGCGCAGCGCCGGGAAGCTTCCGTTCCATGTCATCGACGTCGAGGTTTTCCCGTGATGTAGAGGACTTCTGGCAGCGCCTCATGGCCGAATGGCGAATGGAAGAACAGCAGGTCAAGATGGCGATTCAGGGTTTGAGCAGCGGGGAAACCGGGGATAGGGCACTCGACGCGCAAAAGATTTTCGAACTCGCGAATAGTGCCTATTCACTGTATGTTTCGCAGAATCCGGTCGAAAGGCCAAATTGCTCAGAATGGTAGTTTCGAACTTTTTGTTGACCCGGTAAGTGTCTGTCCCACATATAGAAAGCCCTTCGACATGATCGCCAAAAGGGCTCAATTTGAAGAATGGTCGGGGCGAGAGGATTCGAACCTCCGACCCCCTGGTCCCGAACCAGGTGCGCTACCAGACTGCGCTACGCCCCGAACTATTGAATCTGTAGAAGATGTCGGTGCTGGTCAGCGTCCTTGCGAGGTGTCTGGAGCCTGAGGCTTTGCTGTACCGACTCGTTTAGTTTAGCAGAAAATCGGACAGTCCGAGGAGATGAGTGGTATTGGCCGGTCTTGTTGAGAAGGATTAAGCTTGTCTCATGATGGAGCGACGACAGATCGTTCGGCTGTGGCGACAGGGTGGTTGTTCTGTACTGGTAACCCTCGTGAAGATTGAGGGGTCGAGTTATCGCCGACCGGGGGCGCGTCTCCTGTTGAACGGGAACGGAGAGTATGCCGGCACGATCAGCGGCGGCTGTTTAGAGTCAGAGGTGATTCGCAAGGCGGCGTGGATGGTGCGCGCGGGTGCCCATGTGGAGCGATACTCAACGATGTTTGACGACACCGCCGAGATTCCATTCGGTTTGGGGTGTGGCGGCGTTGTAGACCTGTTGCTGGAAAGAGCGGATACTCCTGAGTGCGCAGCGTTGATGAAGGCTATGGAAGAAGCGCTCTCAGGACAAAGGGCTGTGGTTGTAACGTGGCTTCCCGGAGAAGGCAAGGGGTTGAGACGCGCTGTCCTGGTAGATGGGATCGTGAAGTTCGCAAGCGCTGGCCTCAGCGAGAAGAAGCTGGAATGCGCAAAAGGATTGCAGCTCGATGAAAAGTATGAAGGGCGTTTCGTCGAGGAGATTCGTCCGCCACAGCGACTCGTTGTGTTTGGAGCAGGGGATGATGCAAGACCCCTGGTGAACCTGGCAGCGATGCTTGGATGGAGCGTTATTGTGGCTGATGGACGGCAGCAGCTGGCGAAGGCGGATCGGTTTCCTGCCGCCGAGCAAGTGGTTACAGATCGCATGAGCGAGTTGGGTATCAGGGCATCCGATGCTGTCGTTGTGATGACTCACAGTTACGAGCAGGATCGCGAGATTCTGGCGTTTCTGCTGCCTGTTTCGCCACGATATCTTGGCCTCTTAGGGGCTCGTCATCGGAGTTCGCTCCTGGTGAGCGAAGCCGCATCAAAGACAGGCATCAGTGTTGAAGAGTGTTGTGGAAGAATTTATGCCCCGGTAGGACTGGATCTTGGTGGTGATGGTCCCGAGGCGATCGCACTGGCGGTGCTTGCAGAGGCGCAGGCAGTGTGTGAAGGGAAATTGGGAGCTTCAAGACGGCTTACTGCAGAAGATGTGACGCGCTATATACGCGAAGGCGGAAGCGCGCGTTATCTGCAGACACAATGCGTGCTGGACGCGTCGTTGTGAGTGTCGCTGCGATCGTGCTTGCGGCAGGTGGCTCAAAGAGGCTGGGTGAGCCAAAACAGCTAGTACGGCTGGGAGGAGAGACATTATTGGAGCGCGCTGTGAGAGTCGCGCGTGAATCCGGGTGCTATCCCGTGGTTGTGGTGCTTGGAGCGGAATACATGCAGGTGTTGACCGGATGCTCGCTCGGCGATGTTATCACCGTTATCAATGATCAATGGCAAGAGGGGATGGGCTCTTCCATTCGCCTGGGGGTTCATGCGGTTAAGAACGTTGCTGATGAGGTAGATGGAGTGGTTGTGATGACGTGTGATCAGCCTGTTGTCACAGCTGATCATCTCCGGCGATTGATGACCGGGGGAGAAGTGAAAGCTTCGCATTATGCCGGAAGGAAAGGCGTGCCAGCGTGTTTCCCGAAAAAGGCTTTTGAGCCATTAACTTCGCTCTCCGGCGATTCGGGGGCACGCAATCTTCTGCTGGATGCGAATTACGAAGACTTGCCGGGTGGAGAACTGGATGTGGATACTGCGGATGATCTGGAACGTGTGCGTGCTCTGTTTGGCTGACAAATAATCGTTGTTGTCAGAGAGAACGGAGAAATTCCCCGAGCAAATTTGCTGCAACACTCACCCGGTATTTCGCAGTGCTGCGAATGTCGTCTATTGGCTTTACTTCGCTCACAAGCGCTGTTCCAGCGGCGGCCATTGTTTCTGAGTTAATCTGTTTGCCCGTCAGAGATTGTTCCGTGACAGAAAGCCGAGTCGGTATTTCGCAGAGACTCGCGGCTCCGAGACGAATCTCCGCAATCAAGTTTTTCTCCATGCGCGCAAGCCCCGCGAGCGCCACTTTGGAGATAGCCTGTGCGTTTCGCGGGCCTACTTTGCGGATGTACTGTCTGTAGCCGTGCGTATTACGGACGAGCTTAATACTATGAACAAGTTCCTGCGGGGCGAGCGCAATCTTCTTGTACGAGAGATGAAAGCCACAATACGGAATCGTGCGTTGATGCTTCGCGGAGACTATAGCAAGTTCTGCGTCATAGACGAGAAGAGCCGGCGGTGAGTCGGCAGCTGGGCTGGCGTTAACGATATTCCCGCCAATCGTGGCTCGGTTTTGATTTGCAATACTGCCTGTCCAACTTGCAGCTTTGGCCAGGATCAGGGAATTCGGCCGCAATGATGGGGTGACGACGGATGTCTGTAAAGGTGCTTCCGGCACCAATCGTGAGGGCATTCGTCGATGTCTCGATGAAACGTAGCTCCGGAAGATTCCACAAGGAAACGAACTTTCGAGGCTGCAAACGCCCAGCCCCGAGTGCGACCATGAGTTCCGTTCCACCCGCGATGGGGGTGTACTGATCCGCGGAGTCTTCAAGAATATCGAGAACTGCGTCGAGTGTGGATGGAGCAATGAGCTCGTACTGATTGACGTTCGATTGCATCCTATCGCGTGGCTCCGGCGTCGGCAGCAGCCTGAACTGCATGGAAGATCCGCATGTATCCGGTGCAACGGCAGAGGTTGCCGGAAAGCCCTTCCTGAACCTGCTCCAATGTCGGGTGAGGATGCTGCTCCAGAAGATGATGAGTGGCAAGAATCATGCCCGGGGTGCAGATGCCGCACTGCGCTCCACCGTTCTCAAGAAAACATCTTTGGATAGGATGCATGCGCTCGTCATGCGCGAGCCCTTCGATTGTGGTGATCTCGGTTCCCTGAGCCTGCAGCACGGGGATCAGGCACGAGTTGACGAGTTCTCCATTGAGAAGCACGGAACAGGCTCCACACTCACCTTCGCCACAACCCTCTTTGGTTCCGGTCAGGCGGAGGTCTTCTCTCAGCACATCGATCAGCCGCTTGATCGGCGGCGTTTCAACGGTTTTGACCGTGCCATTGACGGTGAAGGTAATCGAAGTCATGTTGTCTCGCTAAGGGCGGAACCTGCCAGTACAGGGAGGAACGACTCGGCTCCGGAGGTTGAGTTGCCGGCGATGCGCTCGTAGATATCTTCTGGCAATAAGGGGATTTGATTAAAGGAAATGCCCGTCGCGTGCTCGATTGCGTTGAGTATTGCAGGCGCAGGGCCATCCATCGGAAGTTCACCAATGCCTTTTGCGCCAAAGGCTCCGTGGGCACAGGGGGTCTCTTCAAAGGAAACATGGATAAGCGGAAGGTCTGTGCTGGTGGGCATAATGTAGTTGGTCATCTGGTTATTGGCGAGACGTCCGTTGCTAAAGATGCACTTCTCGTAGAGAGCGTAGCCGATCGCCTGCGCGACGCCGCCTTCAACCTGTCCTGTGGCGAGGATCGGGTGCAGGACATGGCCGACCTCCTGCACAGCGTGAAAGTTCGTGACGGTCGCAGCGTAGGTTGTGGTGTCCACTGCTACTTCAGCGACGTATACGGCCCATGCATAAGCGGGGTAGGCGTCGCCGCGGTAGTGATCGTCATCCCAGAAGATGTCGCCGGGAGCGTCGTAACGAACGCAAACTTTGAGATTGCCTATGTCTTGACCGTAGCGAATCGCTGCCTGCTTGAAGTCGTTCTGAGTATGTGGTGCGGGAAGGCCGGCATGTGTCCGAAGTTTCTCGAGTATCTGAATGGAAGCGCGCTCGACAAGCTTTCCAACAATCATCGCTGTACGTGAAGCGACTGTTGGACCCGAGTTTGGAACAAGATGTGTATCTGGTCGCGCTATTGCGACGTCTTCATAAGGCAGCCCAAGAGTCTGTGCGGCGACCTGGCAGAGAATCGTGTTTGTTCCCTGGCCGAACTCAGTAGAAGATACGAGGATAAGTGGCCGTCCGGTTTGCAGATCGAGATCGATGGCGACTTCAGAATTAAGGCGACGCTCGCCTGAGCCGGTAAAGCCTGCTCCATGGAAGAACGCAGCAACGCCAATACCACGCTTGATGGTGCTGGTCGGATTCTCTCGATCAAAGCAAGAGCGCCTGGCATGATAATCCGATTCGCTAAGTGCACGGGTGAGCAGGTGCTGCATGTCGACAGGTTCTTTGAGCAGCTGTCCTGTCGCCGTTCGGTCACCAGTACTGAGAAAATTACGGCGGCGGAATTCTTCGGGCGACAGTCCGATGATGTGGGCGATCTTATCCATGTGACGCTCGAGCGCGAAGATGCTTTGGGGAGCGCCGAAGCCTCGGAAAGCTCCGTGTGGCGGGATGTTTGTTGCAACAGCCTTCGCACGGACAGTCAGGTGCGGCCAATGATAAGGGCCCGGCGCGTGGATGGTTCCGCGAGAGAGGACGACAGGCGAGAGCGTTACGTAAGCCCCGCCATCGATCGTGAAGTCAATTTCACCTGCGAGAATCTTTCCTTCTTTTGAAACCGCGGTGCGGTGACGTGTACGCGATGGATGGCGCTTTGTGGTCGCGGCCATGTCTTCTGAGCGGTCATAGCAAAGCTTGACTGGATGGCCTGACTTCATTGCGAGAAGTGCAGCGTGGCTACCGATAACGGAAGGGAAGTCCTCTTTGCCACCGAAGGCTCCGCCGGTCTCTGTCTGGATGACGCGGCATTTCTCCTCGGGAAGATTGAAAACGAGGGTAAGCGCATGGACCAGATAGAACGGGCACTGCATCGAGCCTCGAACCGTAACGCCAGTCTCCGGTGAGTATTCGGCGATAACGCCGTTATTTTCGATATAGAGCTGTTCTTGTGCTCCGGTTCGGTATTCTCCTTCGACGACATAGTCGGCGTTGGCGAAGACGGATTCCATCGCCTCCGCGTCGCCCTTTTGCATGAGAAAGGTTTTGAAGGTGTTTGGCCCGGCATCAGTGCCACGCCAAATGATCTCTTTACATGACTCCGAATCCTCGATTGTAAATATGGGTGGAAAGTCTTCGTAGGTAACGTGGACTGCAGCTACAGCTTCCGGGAGCACAGAGCGATTCGGATGTGCGAGCAGGAGAATGGGTTCAGCTACGTGATTGATATATGCAGATGCGAGGCAAGGATGGTCCCTGGTCAGATGAACGATTGTATTCTCGCCGGGAATATCGTCCGCAGTGACAATGGTGAATTCATTCCACGGAATCGACGGGTCGAAATTGATTGAGGTGATTCGGCCACGCGGGATGGTGCTGCGGACCGTGGCTCCGAACCACATCCCAGGAAGTTCGATGTCGTCAACGTATTGGGCGCGGCCCAGAACTTTTGCCGCGCCCTCTTTGCGTAATGGAGATGAACCAACGATCTGATGACGGTCAGTCATGAAGATTGTTGGACAAGGATAAATGAATTTGCAGCCAATTAATCCAGTTTTGGGTTATCTGGCTCTCCTGGCAGCAGTTTTCTTTCGCGGATGCGTCTTCGTCTTCGTTTTTGATTTTTTCTTTGCTGAAGGCGAGGAAGAACCCTTGAGGAGGGCGATGAGTTTGGTAGCGTTTGGGGAACCAAGGCCACTGCACGCATCCCATCCCGGACCAGCCTTGAAGCCGACTGGTGTTCCGACATAGTTAGTTCCCTGGGTGATGTCGTTGAAGGCAGTCTTGCCCTTCGCGGAATAGATCACTGGATTGAGGAATCCCGCCGACTTTCCTGTGGCTTTATTTGCAACCGCAATGAATCCAGCCATCAGGGGAGCAACGGCACTGGTTCCGCCGATGACCATGTTCTTCCCATCGACGCGGACCTGGTAGCCAGTTGTCGGGTCGGCGTCGCCGGCAACGTCGGGAACACCTCGGCCGCCTCCGCTGGTTGTTGGCTTGGGGACGTTGGCACTGGATTGCCAACTCGGCAGCGGGAAGACATTGCTGACTCCACCACCACCTGCACCTTCGTTGTTGGCGAGTTCGTTCCAGACCACTTCTGACGAGATTGCCGAACCTGAACCGGCAAGCTTTGTCCCGCCGCAGGCTAGAACGTGAGGGCTGGATGCGGGGAAGTCGACGTTGTTCTTGCCATTGTTTGCGCCATCGGTTGAGCCGTCGTCGCCGGACGCCACGGTGATTGTGACGCCGAGGGCAGCAGCGGATTGACACGCAGCATCAAGTGCGGCCATCGACTGCTGGGTCCAGTTGACTTCTGCCGATCCCCAGGAGATAGAGATGACGCTTGGCTTGTTGACTGTGTCGTGTACCGCTTGCCCGATGGCATCGATAAAGCCTTTGTCGGTGTTAGGGGCAAAATAGACAACGATGGTTGCTCCAGGAGCGACCGCTGCCGCTACTTCTATATCAAGCATAACTTCGCCGTCGGCGCTGTTCGCATTGCTCGGGTTGTTCTTTCCTCCGTCGACGGAGACAGCGACGACTTTAGGAGTCTTCTGTCCAAGCGACTTGAAATAAGCGCTGATATCTGCGGCGCGGAAGCCGCCACCAAGTTCGATGATGCCGATGGTTTGACCTGTGGCGTCGGATGGCTGCGGGAATTGATAGAGTTGCGCAACCTGCACCGGGGTAAAGGAGGAACTGCTGCCGGCATGAGGTTTGGCGAATCCTCCACCCTGCGCGGCACGGGCGCTCATGGCTCCCTGCTCGCCAGCGACCCGGAAATGAGGTTGAGCCTGTGGCCGGTTATCGAGGCCAAGGACGGCTTCGACATTGCCGATAAGTTCATCCGGGAGTTGAATGCCGCCTTCGCGAACGCGGTAGGTTGCGCCATCGAGTGTCTTGCTCATCAGCGCAACACCGAAGGCCTTCTGCATCGCGGCTACGTTTCCGGTGAGCTTCATGAGACGCCGCCCGCGCGCGGGTGTTCCGGCTACTGGTTTCAGGCCAAATTCCGCTGCGAAGTTGCGGACCATCTTGATCGCGGCAGGGTCGGCAGCGTGACTGGCGCGGAATTGCGCATGGGAGAGACGCTTTTTGCCGAGTTTGTTCTCTTTTGAGAGAGGCTTTTTACGGCGGATGAGAAGGGCGACTGTGATCTTTTCGGCTAAGGGCGCTGGCTTTTCGGTGACGGCGCCTTGCAATGGGGCTTTTTCACTTCCAGGCAAAACAGTGCGGCTCTGCGCAGTAAAACGGGGAGTTGATTTTTTGGGAGCCATTGGTTCCTCCGACTCAGGGTGAGATATGTAGAGGGGCCGGGCAACAAAGCAGTTTTTATCTGCTCTGCCGAACCATACTATCCTCGGAACTGGCAACGGGGAAGAAAAGAATGCGATTTGAGGCTGAATAGAATACCCGGAGCTTTGCAGGAGGCAGGATTGGCGGAGACGATTGACGCACATCATCACCTTTGGAAGTACACGGCTGCTGAGTACGGATGGATCGACGATGCGATGAGTGCTCTCAGGCGCGACTTCCTCACGGATGATCTGATGGGCGAGATGAGGGTGGCCGGCGTTGATGGGGCGGTTGCGGTTCAGGCTCGGCAGGCGCTCGAGGAGACTCGATGGCTGCTGGAGGCGGCAAGGCAGAGTGAGGCGATTCGCGGTGTCGTCGGCTGGGCTCCGATTGCCAGCGGCGAATTGGTGAAGGCGCTTGAGGAGTTTGCCGGAGAGCCAAAGCTGAAGGGGCTTCGGCACATCATTCAGGGGGAGGAGGACCGGAACTATATTTTGCGCGATGACTTCAATGAAGGCATCCGGACTCTGACGCAGAGCGGACTGGTCTACGACATTCTGATCTACGAATGGCATCTGCCGCAGACGATTGCGTTTGTCGATCAGCATCCTGACCAGGTGTTCGTGCTCGATCATGTCGCGAAGCCGAGGATTCGCGAAGGGGTTCTGGAACCATGGGCGTCCCATATGAAAGAGCTGGCGATGCGGCAGAACGTCTGGTGCAAGGTGTCGGGTATGGTGACGGAAGCTGACTGGCGCCAATGGAATGCCGATACGTTGCGTCCTTATCTGGATGTTGTGGTTGAGGCCTTCGGACCCAGGAGGCTGATGGCCGGGTCCGATTGGCCGGTTTGCCTGGTTGCGTGCGGTTATGGACAGTGGTTTGAGCTGTTGCGGAAGTACTTTGCGAACTTCAGCCAGACTGAGCGCGAGAAGGTTTTTGGATTGACCGCGGTCGAGGTCTATCGTTTGCGGTAGATGTGTGAAAGATATCTTCCATCGTTGAGATGATTCCCTGATAGCCGATTCAGGGTGCTTACTGGTAGTTTGGTTCGGTCAGCATTTTGCGTCAGGAGTGTTCATGCAGGTTTCTACTTCGATTGGCGGTGGAGTCAAACCCGCCTCCTCGGATAAAAGACATCCGGTTTTTCCCGTTGGGCAGATGCTGCCGTTTGTTCTGGTTACGGTGCTGTTCTTTCTTTGGGGGATGTCGAATAATTTAACCGACATCCTGGTGCAGCAGTTCAAGAAGTCGCTCGAGCTGTCCCAATTCAGCGCGCAGCTGGTGCAGACGGCGAATTTTCTGGGTTACTTCTGCATGGCTATTCCTGCGGGGCTGTTAACGCGCCGCTGGGGTTACAAGGCCGGTATGGTTACGGGCCTTCTTTTGTTTGGGTCCGGCATGGTGCTCTTCTGGCCTGCGGCCGTGCGCGGGGAATATGCCATGTTTCTCATCGCGCTGTTTACGGTTGGCAGCGGAGCCTCCATTCTTGAGACGGCGGCCAATCCGTTTATTGCCCAGTTTGGTGATCCGGTCACCTCAGAGCAGAGATTGAACTTTTCGCAGGCCTTCAATCCGCCCGGCACAGTGACAGGCGTCCTGATCGGAACGTATTTCATCTTCTCGGGAGTTGAAAAGAACGCCGTCGAGATTGAGCAGATGAAGCAGCTTGGAACCTACCAGGCCTATCTTCATACCGAGATCATGCGGGTGGTGCCTACTTACCTGGCCTTCGGCGCGGTGGTGCTGCTTTTTGCCTTCATCCTGTCGCGGATTCGTTTCCCGGTGTTTCAGGTGGAGCATGAAGGGGCGGGGGAGGACCACGGCAGCTTTCGCGAGCTCTTGAGTCAGCCCGCGATCTGGATTGCAGTCGCAGCCAACTTCTGTAATGTAGGGGCACAGATTTCGTCGTGGAGCAGCCTCATTCCTTATATGAAGCAGTACACGGTCGTGAGCGAGCGCACGGCGGCGCACTATCTCACTGGAGTGCTGCTGGCGATGATGGTGGGACGGTTTGTATCGACGCCACTGATGCGATATCTGCGTCCGAGCCTGATGCTCGGGGTTTATGGCGTCTGCAATGCCGTGTTGATGCTGCTGGCGGTGGTGAAGCCGGGATTGCTGGGGGCCTGGGGTGTCGTGATCAGCGGATTTTTTATCTCCATCATGTTTCCAACGATCTTTGCCCTTGGCCTCAAGGGTCTGGGGAGGAATACCAAGCTGGGCGGTTCACTGCTGGTGATGGCGATTGTGGGAGGCGCAATCTTTCCGCCGATCTCGGGACTGATCGCCCGTCAGACCGGGAGTCTGGCACTGGGATACGTGGTTCCGCTGATCGGATTTATCGGAGTGGCGCTTTACGGGTTCTATCAGTCCACACAGAGGACGCTGCTTTCCGGGCCTACATACTGACAAGGTACCCCCCCGGGGGGGGGTATCTTTTGATGTAAAGTGTTCATTCCATGTAACTTAGACGGGTAATTTCGAGGTAAATTATTCCATTCAAAGGGCTTACAGGCAAAGTATTCAAAATACACTCATTGCATTAATATTCTGGCTTTTCACGAGCCAGCCAAGGAAAGAAGAAGCCCCGGCTTGAAGCCTGGGCTTTGTCTTTCCTTCTACTATTTTAGCTAGTTCAGTGGAACTGTTCTGCCACTTTGCGGAAGAATAGTTTTTTGACGTAAGTGATTGTTTTATCGATATTTGAAAAACAGTTGCGATCCTCAGAGGGTTGAGAGGAGCTTGACAAACATTCCGGGTGAACTTGGAGTGGATTAAGAATTCAAATTCTAATATGCCCGGTTATCGGACTTCCCAAAAAAAGTATTGACCTGTGGGGGTGGAGCATTTATTTTTTCTATGGGTCGCAGATGCTCCGGTCGAAAGCAAGTTCGACGTAAGGAGTGATTGGCCATTGAAAGAGCGTCCAATTTTTGTTTGGATGCGAGCTGTTTTCTGTTTCACACCTGGGCGTTAATTCCGCACAAAACGGGAGAGACGGAGTGATAGATTCTGCGGGTTCTGCTGCCTGCAAGAATTTTGCCTTGTGCTTGAAATTTTAGGCAGATGTTGTTCTGTTTTGTGAAAGTTACGCGGCCGATTAAACAAAAGAAGGAATCCCTCCCGGGTTGGCTTGCGTCTAATGGGAGACGGGACCAAAAGAAGAGCAGTCACGAGTGAATTTGTGATTGCCGAGAAAGTTGAAATCAAGTTCAGGCGAGTGAGCGCGCTTTATTTGGGAGTCGCTTTTTGCCGAGACTAATTTTGCTAAGGAGAAGACTATGCGCTCAGATCTGATTTTTGGAGCTCTGACTCATGTAACCAACCGCTACCAGCTTTGTCAGCTCGCGTCGAAGGCGACGCGGAAGCTCCACAAGCCTAATACTCGCCTGCAGGACACGACGAACGATGTTCTTGACCGGTTTCGCGAGACTGTTCCGATGAACCTGGAGCACACCACCAAGGCCACTAAGGTAGAATTGCAGGAGCGCCGCGCGGCTTAGGCCGCGCGGTTATCCCGCACTGTGCGGGACAGCTTAGACCCATAACCTCAACCTTCCGCAACAAGATTCAGGCCCTTCCGCACCACCTCTGCAGTCAAGTTGGATCCCCCCTAAAAATCCTCATAAAATCCCCCCTTCATCTCAAACCATTCCAGGTAGACCATGACAATCTCTGAATTGAAAGAGCACAACATTGCGGAGCTAGGTAAGCTCGCGCGCAACCTTGATATCGCCGGAACAAGCGGCCTGCGCAAACAGGACCTGATCTTCAAGATCCTGCAGGCACAAAGCGAAAAAGAAGGCCATATCTTCGCTGAAGGCGTCCTCGAGATCCTTCCGGACGGCTACGGCTTCCTGCGTTCTCCTGATTACAACTATCTTCCCGGCCCGGACGACATTTACGTTTCGCCATCGCAGATCCGCAAGTTCGACCTGAAGACGGGCGACACGATCAGCGGCAACGTACGGCCTCCGCATGAAGGCGAGAAGTATTTTGCGCTGGTGAAGATCGAGGCCATCAACTTTGAGTCTCCTGAAGAGACGCGTAACAAGATTCTGTTCGACAACCTCACGCCGCTTTATCCGCAGGAGCGGGTGAAGATGGAGACGGTTCGGGACAACATCTCGGGCCGTGTGATGGATCTGCTGACTCCGATGGGCAAGGGACAGCGCGGCCTGATCGTCGCTCCTCCGCGCACGGGTAAGACGATGCTGTTGCAGTCGATTGCGAACTCGATTACGGCGAACCATCCGGAGATTGTGCTAATCGTTCTGCTGATCGACGAGCGTCCGGAAGAAGTGACCGACATGCAGCGCTCGGTGAAGGGCGAGGTGATCTCGTCGACCTTCGATGAGCCGGCGGCGCGTCACGTACAGGTAGCCGAGATGGTCATCGAGAAGGCGAAGCGCCTTGTGGAGCACAAGCGCGACGTGGTGATCCTGCTGGACTCGATTACGCGGCTGGCGCGTGCGTACAACACGATCGTTCCGCCGAGCGGCAAGGTACTCTCGGGCGGTGTGGATTCGAACGCACTGCAGCGCCCGAAGCGCTTTTTCGGCGCAGCCCGCAATATCGAAGAGGGCGGCTCGCTGACGATTATTGCCACGGCGCTCGTCGATACGGGTTCGAGGATGGACGAAGTGATCTTCGAAGAGTTCAAGGGTACAGGTAACTCGGAAGTGATTCTTGACCGCAAGCTGGTCGACAAGCGCGTGTTCCCGGCGATCGATATTCAGCGTTCGGGCACACGTAAGGAAGAGCTGCTGATTCCGAAGGAAGACCTGCAGCGGATCTGGATTCTGCGCAAGGTACTGAACCCGCTGAGCCCGGTGGAAGCGATGGAGCTTCTGACGGACAAGCTGGCGAAGACACGGAACAACTCAGAGTTCCTGCACAATATGAGCTCGATCTAACGAGCCTGAAGAGATCGTCGGGTCCGGGTGGTACTGGTCCGGTGATGAGCGGCGCAGTCGCAATGAGACTGCGCCGTCTTTGTTTAAAAGCCTCCGGCGACGTTGATGATCTCGCCTGTGAGCCAGCTTGCACCGTCAGAGGCGAGGAAGGCGACGAGAGGGGCGATGTCGGTGGGAAGGCCGGTACGCCCGAGCGGTGTTTCGGCGGCGCGCTTCTTCTGATACTCGCCGCCGATGACGCCGGCAGCGGTTGCGCCCTCGGTGTCGATGAGTCCAGGGTTGACGGAGTTGACGCGGATTTTCTTCGGGCCGAGCTCTTTGGAAAGAACGCCGGTTATGGCGTTAATTGCAGCCTTGGAAGAGCTATAAATGGACGAGTTGGCGGGAGTGTAGGCCGCGACGTTCGAGCCAATGTTGACGATGCTTCCGCCGTTCGGGCCGAAGTGCTCTGCCGCCTCGCGTGTTACGAGCAGTGTGCCGAGGACATTGGTGTTGTACTGGCGATAGAACTCCTCTTCGCTGAACTGCGCGAGTGGAAGGAACCTGAAGACGCCGGCGTTGTTGACGAGGATGTCGAGTTTGCCAAATGCCTTGAGGGCATCGGCAATGAGGCGCTGCGCCTCACTTGCCTTGTTCACGCCTGCCTGAATGGCGATGGCGTTGCCACCTGCCTTGAGGATGTCGCTGACGACCCTGTCTGCGCCTTCAGCGTCAGAGGCGTAGTTGACGACTACGGACGCGCCGTTGCGCGCCAGTTCGCGTGCGATTTCGGCGCCTATGCCTTTGGAGGCGCCAGTGACGATTGCGACTTTACCGTCGAGCCTGCTCATGGGATGATCCCTTCCAGATGTGATCTATTGTGTCGCTGATGAAACGATTGGCGGACACAATGCCGGAGCCAAGGTGCGAATGTCTGAAAAAGAGGCGCAGCCGGTTGAGCTGCGCCTGTCTCAGAAGCGGAAATCTGTTAGCGAAGTCCGCCGGAGGCTACCAGGGTTTCGCCGGTGAGCCATCCTGAGTCGGTGGAGGCGAGAAAGACTGCGAGCGGTGTGATATCACCGGGCTGACCGATGCGGCCGAGCGGCGTCTGCGCTTCGAAAGACTTCTGGAAGTCGGATCCGATGATGCCCTGGGCGTGAACCCCTTCGGTTTCGATCATGCCGGGGTTGATGGAGTTGACCCGAATCTTTTTGGGGCCGAGTTCTTTCGCGAGCACGGCGGTGATGGAGTCGAGCGCTCCCTTCGTGGCGGTGTAGACAGAACTGGTGGGAACGTTGATTTCTGTTGCCGCGGAGCCAATGTTGATGACGCTTCCGCCGTTGTCGCCAAAAAGTTTTACCGCTTCGCGAGTTGCGAGGAGTGCGCCGAGAACGTTGGTGTTGAAGAGACGATGGAAGAGCTCCTCATTGAATTCTTCCAGGGAAGCAAACTGGTAGACGCCGGCGTTGTTGACGAGGATGTCGAGTTTGCCGAATGCCTTTTGGGTTTCACTGAAGATACGCTGGACGTCGCCGGATTTTGCAACGTCGCCCTGGACCGCGATGGCCTTACCGCCGTTTTTCGTGATCTCGGCTACGATCTTGTCGGCACCCTCTTTGCTGGAAGCGTAATTGACGACGACTGACGCGCCTTCGTGGGCAAGACCTTTTGCAATATCAGCTCCGATACCTTTAGAAGCTCCTGTAACGACAGCTACTTTCCCGGTGAGCTTTGCCATTTTTTTACCCTCTCAATCTTTGTTCAATAATTCGATAACCGTCTAATTGATGAGTCAGAAATCGAATGGATTCATTCGAAGAGTGTGAATTTTGGCTTAGCTGCTTACGAGGTGATTCTCAAGGACTTCGAGAAATTTGGCGAGCCATGCGGGATGGGCGGGCCAGGCAGGGCCGGTGACGAGTTTGCCGTCGGCGATGGCGTCGGTGACGGGGAGGGCGACGAAGGTGGCTCCGGCGAGCTCGACCTCGGGGGCGCAGGCGGGGTAGGCGTTGACGCGCTTGCCGGAGATGACGTGGGCAGCAGCGAGGAGTTGGGGGCCGTGGCAGAGAGCGGCGATGGGCTTGTCGGCTTCGCTGAAGTGGCGGACGATCTCGAGGACGCGCGGGTTGAGGCGGAGATATTCGGGCGCGCGGCCGCCGGGGATGACGAGGGCATCGTAGCTGACCGGGTCGATGTCCGCGAAGGTGGCGTTGAGGGCGAAGTTGTGGCCGCGCTTTTCGGAGTAGGTCTGGTCGCCTTCGAAGTCGTGGATTGCGGTACGGACGTGGTCGCCTGATTTTTTGTCGGGGCAGACGGCGTGGACGATGTGACCCACCATCTGGAGAGCCTGGAAGGGAACCATGACTTCGTAGTCTTCAACGTAATCGCCGACGAGCATGAGAAGTTTTGCGGGCTTCACTGGAGTCCTTTCGTCGTTGCGGGCTAGTAGCCGTTGGCCAGGAGGTATTCCTCGGTGAGGATGAAAGTGCCGGGCTTTTGTTGCTGGCGTTCGGCGTACTTACCGAGGACGTCAACTTCGATGTTGAGGGCGCTTCCGGGAGCCAGGGTGCGGAGGCTTGTGGCGGCGTAGGTGTGAGGGATGATGGCGATCTCGACGTCATTGCCGTGGATGGAGGCAACGGTGAGAGAGATACCTTCGACGGTGATGGAGCCTTTCTCGACGACGTAGCGGGTGAGGTTGTCGGGGATGGTGAAGCGGAGTCGGTAGTCGGTGATCTCGGTGTCAGGGGTGAGGGCCTCGAGGGAGACGAGGGTTGCAGTGCCGTCGACGTGTCCCTGGACGACGTGTCCGCCGAGGGGGGAGCCGGCGGGAGTGGGGAGCTCGAGGTTTACGGTGGCGTCGGGCTGAAGGCGTGAAAGCGTGGTGCGGGAGATGGTTTCGGCGGCGAGGTCAGCGGAGAAGCGCGGAGGGAAGGCGTTGGGCTCGATGTCGAGCGCGGTGAGACAGACTCCGCTGACAGCGACACTGTCGCCTGTGGTGAGGCGGTTGACGAGCTGGGATGGGGCACCGATGGTGATACGGGTGACTCCGGCGTGTGGGGTGACGCAGAGGACGGTTCCGGTGGTTTCGATGAGGCCCGTGAACATAAATACAGGGTACAAGGAACAGGTGATCGGGAGTAGGTGTCTCGTCGAGATATGCGGATAGTCCGGAGTTCAGCGGCTTAAGTGTTGGAAGTCGGGGTTTTTAGCGATGAAGTCGGCGGCGATTGGGCAGATGATGTCGACCTTGAGATTGTTGTCGCGGGCGTATTCGAGGGCCGTTCGGGCGAGGGTTGAGGCTATGCCTCGTCCTCGGAGGGGTGTTGGGACTTCGGTGTGGATAAGGGTGATCCATCCGCGGTCGTCGGTTTCGAATTCGAGGTAAGCGATTTGGCCTTCTTCTTCAAGTTCGAAGCGGCTTCGCGTGACTTTGCTCGGATTGGAGGACATGGAGAGATTCTACAAAGGCACTGAGTGGCTGGACATGTGATTGTGTCTGTGGTCCGCTGGGTATGAGGCTTTGATGAGTACGATTTCCATGAAGACTGACAGGCGAGTGAATACACCACGGCAGGTGTTATTTGCGAGCCTGGTTGGAACGACGGTCGAGTTTTTTGATTTTTATATTTATGCCACAGCGGCAGTGCTGGTGTTTCCGAGCTTGTTCTTTCCTGCTTCGAATCCGGCGTCTGCGCGTCTGGCTTCGCTGGCGACATTTGGGATCGCGTTTCTGGCGCGGCCGATCGGGTCGGCGTTGTTCGGGCACTTCGGTGACCGGGTGGGGCGAAAGACGACGCTGGTCCTTGCGCTTTCGACGATGGGGTTGTCCACGGTCGCGATTGGCTTGTTGCCGACGTACCAGAAGATCGGGTTGGCTGCTCCGGTGCTGCTGGCTCTGTGCCGGTTTGGGCAGGGGCTTGGGCTTGGGGGCGAGTGGGGGGGAGCGGTGCTGCTGGCAATTGAGAATGCGCCTCCTCATAAGAGAGCGTGGTACGGGATGTTTCCGCAGCTTGGAGCTCCGGTGGGGTTCTTCTTTTCGGGCGGGGTGTTCCTTGTGCTGTCGCGATGGTTGAGCAATGAACAGTTCTTTGCATTTGGGTGGAGGCTTCCGTTTCTTGCCAGTGCGGTGCTGGTGCTGCTGGGGTTGTATGTGCGGCTGACGATTACGGAGACACTGGTGTTCCAGCAGTCGGCAGGCCGTGGCGAGCAAGTGAAGGTGCCGATGATTTCGGTGTTCCGGCATCATACGAAGGTGCTGGTTGCCGGGGTGCTGGTGTGCCTGGCGACGTTTGTCCTGTTTTACCTGATGACGGTGTTTGCGCTGTCGTGGGGGACAAGTGCGCTTGGGTATAGCCGCGGGAAGTTCCTGTTGATGCAGTTGTTCGATGTGGGCTTCTTTGCGTTGACGATTCCGATTTCGGCGTTGATTGCTGAGCGGGGGCGGAAGAGGGTCATGATCGTGGTGACGGTTGCCATTGCCCTGTTTGGGCTGGTGCTGGCTCCTTTATTCGGCGCCGGCACTGCGGGTGCGATGGCGATGATGGCGATTGGGCTTTCGCTGATGGGAATTACTTACGGACCACTGGGCACGGTGATCTCGGAGTTGTTTCCGACGCGAGTGCGGTATACGGGGAGTTCGCTTGCGTTCAATTTTGCAGGCATACTGGGAGCCTCTCTGGCACCGTATATTGCTACCTGGCTGGCGAAGACCTACGGGCTGCATTATGTCGGGTATTATCTTTCGGCTTCGGCGGTGCTGACGCTTGTGGGTCTGACTATGATTCCGGAAACGAAGGACGAGGATCTTGTCGCAGCAAAGTGATCGACGAAGCCTGCAGCGGCGCAGTCAGGATGAACTGCTGATGGAGCGCGCGCTACGGCTCGCGGAGCGAACCGTGGGACTGGCCAGCCCGAATCCATATGTCGGCTGCGTGATTGTTCGGGATGACGCGAATCTCGAGGTTATCGGCGAGGGCGCGCATCTCTATGACAATTATGACCACGCCGAGATCGTCGCACTGAAGCAGGCAGAGGCCCTGGGTCTTTCGGCGTATGGAGCTACGGCTTATGTGACGCTTGAGCCTTGTGTCCATCATGGGCGCACGGGGCCATGTGCCGATGCCCTGATCGCTGCGGGAATCTCGCGCTGCGTGATCGCGACGGCAGACCCTAACCCGCTTGTAAGCGGGAAGGGCATCGCAAAACTTCGCGCGGCGAATATTGATGTGACCGTAGGTGTTCTGGAACAGAGGGCGCGGGATCTTAACAACGCGTTTGCCAAGTTCATCCAGACGCGTATGGCGTTCGTTACTCTCAAGGCAGCGCTGTCAGTGGACGGAAGACTAGCTCCGGCGCCGGCAAGCCGCGTTTCCAACGAGCCGCACTGGCTTACGGGTCCTGCGGCCCGACATGAGGTCCAGCTTCTACGCCACGCTTCGGATGCGGTTCTTACCGGTATCGGTACGGTGCTAGCCGACAATCCGCTCCTGAACGATCGCAGCGAGCTTCCTCGCCGGCGTCTCCTTCTTCGGGTGGTTCTGGACACCCATCTCCGGATTCCGCTTAAGGCACAACTTGTTACCTCAGCGACTCACGACGTTCTTGTTGTCTGCGGAGCTGACGCACCTTCTTCCAAGAGAGCGGCCCTGGAAGCGGAAGGGATCAGGGTTGAGGTCGTTCCGGAGCATGCGGGACGGCTTAGTCTCCCGGCTGTTTTGAACACTCTTGCTGAGCGCAAGATTCTCAGTGTCCTGCTGGAATGCGGGTCCCAGCTGAACGGGGCGTTCCTTGAGCAGAACCTTGTGGACAAGGCCGTGCTGTTCTACGCCGAGGAAAAACTTGGAGATGAGGCTATTTCCTTTGCTGAAGGGTATCGATCTCCGAAGGAGATAGAGCAGTCACTGAAGCGTGTTACTCGAGCTGACTTTGGGCCGGATCGCTGCATCACGGGATATCTCCACAACCCCTGGGAGAGTAAAGGCTGAGGGCAAGACTGGTTTCTGTATCTGATTACGAAAAGTTGGGCACCCAGTTAGCGGGTGCCCCGATCCGTGTCGACTGGTTTGACGACAGGTTAGAACTGGAACTTGGCCCAGAGGCGGAAGTGCTGGTTGTTGGCCTCGCGGGCGTTGGAGATGTTCTGGAAGCCTGACAGGCCAACCTGGGTGACGTTGTTGGTGAAGTAAGTGATGTTGTTGTGATTGCCCAACTGCTGGGCCTCGCCACGGAAGACGAACGAGCTGCCTTCCAGATGGAAGAAGGGCGTTGGAACGGATTTTTCGAGGGCGACATTCCAGTACTGCTGCCCGGCGTTGGGGAAGCTGTTGCGACCGATCTCCTGTCGGAGAAGCAGCGCGCCATTGGTGGGATTAGGAACAAGGAAGCGCATATCACCGGCATTCACGACCTGACGGACGCGAGCGGATGCGGGGGATCGATTGTAGATGGCCTGATCGTAGTAGACGCCCGTCGCGCCATTGATCCAATATCCGTCGATTCCAACCATGGTGATCGGAGCGGACTTGTTGGAGAGCAGCGGGCGGTCGTTGGTGGTGCTGCTGTCGCCGTTGATATCGAATCCGCTGGTGTTGAAGCTGGTGTAGAGGCCGGAGTAAAGCTGGGTCTGTCCGGAGATGGTGAAGTTGCGGGTGAAGGCGCTCAGGAGGAGGTCAGCCGCGCCATTCTGCGAACGGAGACCTCTGGGGGACCAGGAGTAAGTGATGACGACGGTGTTGCGGCGATCGAAGGCAGAGGGACCCCAGTCCTGATGCAGGCCGTCGCCGGCGAGGTTGGCTGAGTAAGAGGTGGGTGAGGCGAAGGTGGTGAAGACTTCAGAGGTGTCGTCAAGCAGCTTACTGTAGGTGTAGGCGAACCGTAAGAAGAGACCTTTGGAGAAGGAGCGGTCGAGTTGCACCTGGAGGGAGTGGTACATGGAGTCGCCGCGATTGTCGCGCACGTTGATGACGCCGCGCGATGAATTGATGCGTGCACCATTGATGAAGTAGTTGAGCTGACGGTTGGAGTAGAGTTTCTGGCCGCGCGATGCGACATAGTTGACGGCCCCCTTCAGCTGGAAGGGAAGCGCCCGCTCGACGCCGAAGTTCCACTGATACGTGAGCGGGTTGACGAGGGTGTTTACCGCACTCTGTACCGAGGAGTTGGGGCTGAATGCAGGCGTTATGGTTCCGATGAGAGAGGAGGAGTTCGGCAGGCCCCCGGGCGCGACCGAGGTGAGTGTTCCCGTGGGTGCGACGGGTGAGGATTGTGCCGAGTTTACGAGGATGTTGGTGAAGAAGGGATCGTAGAAGATACCGATACCGCCGTGGAGGACGGTTTTGCCATCGCTGAAGAAACCTATGCGCGGAACATAGGCAAAACCGATGCGTGGCGCGATGTTGTTCTTGTCTTCTTTGACCTTGATGTAAGTGTTGATAGGAGCGAACGTGTTGTTGAGGTCGATTGCCGGATAGCTGAGGGTGTTGAGGGGGTTGGACATGTAGTCGTAGCGCACGCCGAGATTGATGGTGAAGTCCGGCATGAGCTTTATGTCATCCTGAGCGAAGGCTCCGATCTTCCAGATGTGCGGATCGGTGCGTGTGGGGCCGAAGGTCTTGGTGGCGGTGCCGGAGGTTCCGAGCTGGTTCCTGAGGAAGTTGTCCATGGAGGAGAGCCCTCCGCCTGCGGTGTAGACGAGGGCTCCGAGAGCGGTTTGAGCGACGAGATCGGTTTCGAGGAGGCGGCCGACGTCGGTGCCGATTCGGAAGGACTGGCGTCCATGGGTGTAGCCGACGGTGTCCTGGAATTGATAGAGCTCTTCAATTCGGCCCTGGGGCATGTTCTGTGAGACTCCGAAGGCCAGCGGGTTCCCGTTGCCGCTGCCCGCAAGTCCGGTGCCGCTGAATGTGATGTTGTAGAGCCTGGAGAGGGGATTCTGAATCGTTTCGGGTGTTCCGGCGAACTGAGCGTTGATGCGGGTTTCCGAGGCGCGGAATTCGTTCAGCAGATTCGGCGTGAAGACGTGTGTCCAGGTGCCGCCGCCGAGTTCGGCGACGCCGAAGTTCTGCGAATCGAAGCCTGGGAGGGTTGTCGGGTTCAGGGGGAAGTACGGAGAAAGAGAGCTGCGATCGTGAATATAGCGAACAGTGAAGGTGTCGCGTGAGCCCGGCGTGAAATCGACACGGTACATCCATTGGGTGTCCGGGTTCAGCTGTGGCACAGCGTTGCGGAGGAAGGTGCCGGTGGTGATGTTGCAGCCTCCGGAGCAACCGGTCATCGAACTGACGGGGAGCGATTCGACGAGACTGGATATGGGGGTGAAGAGAGAGGAATTGAGATACGAGCCGTTGTTGAGATAGTTGAGGTAGAGGCTCGCCTGCGTATTTCCCCCAGCAGAGAGGTTTTTGAGCGTGTTGAAACCAGCGGCATCGGGGAGCTCGACGGGACTTGATGGCTGCGTTGTGCCGTAGAAACGCTGGAAGGTAGCGCCGCCAAAGGCGAAGAGTTTGTCTTTGATGACGGGGCCTCCGAAGGTGAAGCCTAACTGGTGGGTGTCGTAGCGGGCCTTAGGAACGTGTTGTCCCGCCGGGATTGGCTTGGCGCGGCGTGACTGGCCGTCGATGGCATCGAGTCCTGAGCCGGTGTAGATCTCGTGCACACTGCCGTGGAATTGGTTGGTGCCGTGCTGGGTGATCTGGTTGATGACGGCACCACCGGCGCGGCCAAACTCGGCGCTGGAGTCATTGAGCAGTGTGGTCACGCTGGAGAAGAAGTCGGGAAGGATGGGCTGAACGGCTTCGCCGCCGAGGCCGACGTCATTGACATCCTGACCGTCAATCAAGAAGTTGTTAGCCCGTGGACGGGCTCCGTTGACCGTGAGCTTGACGAGGCCGTTGCCACCGACGCCTCCAAGGTTTTGTACGGTAGAGTACTGGCGAGTGACGCCGGGAAGTTCGCTGGAGAGATCGGCTGGATTGAGACTGAATATCGGGACCTGCGTGATTTCCTGCTTTGAGATGGTCCCGGAGATCTGGCCATTTTCAGTGTTGATGCCATTGCTGGCGGCTTCGACTGTGACCGAGGATTCAGCCTGGCCGACGGCCATGACAGCGTCATACGTTGTGACGATGGAGGGAAGGACGCTGATGTTGTTGACCTCGACGGCGGAGAAGCCTGGGTTGGTGATACGGATCTGATACTTGCCCGGATTGATGGCTTCAGCGCGATAGGCTCCAGTGGAGGCGGTTGTGACGGTGCGGGTCTCGTGAGTGTCCTGATTGGTGAGAGTGACGGTCGCGTTGGGGAGCACAGCACCGGTCGAGTCGCGAACGATTCCGGCGAGGATGCCTTTGCTGGTTTGAGCGGAGGCTCGTGGAGCGGGAGATAAACAGGCGAAAACAGCAAACAGAGCCAGGAGATAGTGAAAGGCAGATGATCTGCGGACAGTGGTGATGCGGGAGTTGGTGTTCATGTGGCATTCCTCTCGTGTTCAAGAAAACGAAGGTTGGCAGCGACGGCGATGATGCGAATGGATGTCTTCGCAGAAGCTTTATGCTCCGTTGTTTACCTGCCAACTCTTAAGCGCGCATTTGCATTGCGGTGAGAAAAGAGCACGAGAAGGGCCTTGATCGTGGCAAGATTGCGAATCGTGACCAAGTGCTGATTTGTAGTGTCGAGGAGTGGAATTCCGGGGGAGATGCTCGGTAGATCAACGGTACGGATCTGAACGGGGATTATCGATCTTCAAAATTGCGGAGTTTGAAGATGCGTACGGTTGATTTCTTGCGACAGTGACAAGATACCCAGACGGGTCTTCGAATTGTCGATCTGTGAATATGGAATGCAGATTATTGAGTTGAGGAAGGGTGAATTCTGTACGTCTCGAATATGAATTTCGGGATCGCTAAAAAGCTCCGGGACGACCGGAGCTTTCAGATGTGTGGGTTCCTCAGAAATGAGGATCAATGGAAGTGATATGCGGCTCCGAAGGTGAAGACAGTAGGGGTGAGACCGTGAGGTGGAAAGCTAAGCCACTTCTGGTATTCATAGTCGGCGCGAAGATTGATGGAACGGATGAGTCTGTAGTCGACACCGCCACCAAAGGCGAACATATTGTAAGCAAGGTTTGCCGTGGTCACACCGCGATCTGCGAAGTTGAAGACGCCACGACCGTATAAGACCTTGGCATAAGGCACGAACTTGCCATAGGCACGGGAGTAGCGTGGGCCGATTTCGTACGTCTTTTCGTAGATGTTGGAGGGGCTGTCGTTGAGGTAGCGGAACTCGCCTTCAAGGCCGAGGTGATAATACCTGGTATCGAAATCGAAGTATGCGGTGAATCCGTTGACTCTGTAGGGAAGGTAGTCGGTGTCGGCGTTCGAAAATCCGGCGCCGATCTGAAGATCTCCGACGCGCGAGGCGGTGGGAGCGGCCTGGGCATTTGCGATGGATACTCCGCCGACGAAGACCAGGAGGAGAAGTAAAAAGCGTTTCAGCACTTACCATCCCTTTGTTTGGTTCTGGCGCAGCGGTGGGAACCGCAGGCAGTTGGGTTGATGACGTCCAGGGCGTCCGTCGCGGAAACGAGACCGCCGATGTATATGCGATCTCAAAGACGTAGACGACAACGCCGAAGGGTTAGCTGCGGCAGAAACAACGGTCCGCTAAAAAACGTAGGCGGCTCCAAAGGAATACACCAAAGGAGTAAGTCCGTGGGGCGGATAGCCGGGCCACTCCTGGTATTCAAAATCGATTGCGCGGATGTTAATCCGCTTTGTTGCACTTATGTCCAGACCGCCGCCGAAGGCGTAAATCTTGTAGGTGTAGACGGCCTCCGGGGCATTATCAAACTTATACTTGAATCGGCCGAGTCCGAAAAGCACTTTAGCATAGGGATTGAACCGGTTGTACCGATAGACATATCTCGGTCCGAGAAGGTAGGAATCGACGCCGACGTTGGTAGGGGTGAGGAGGCTAACGCGGTGGATGTCGCCTTCGATGCCCCAATGACGGGTGAAGTCGAGGTTTCCGTAGATTGTGAAGCCCTGGACATTACGCTGGGCATAATCAGGATTCGCGATCGACCAGCCACCGCCCAACTGCATGATGGCTTTGCGCGAGGCGGTTGGGACTGCCTGAGCGCTGGCCGAGGCTGCCGTCCCCAGGAGGATTGTGAGGCAGCCTACTTGCAAGAGGTTTTTCAGAGTGTTCAATCGTCTCCGGGGGCACGGTTCGTGACCGATGTGTAGAGCGAGCGCTGGCTTCTCAGCCTTGAGCGAAAAGGACCGCCCGAGGGCGGTCCTTGGTTTGGAATGATTTTTTTAGTTCTGGGGTGGCGGCGCTGTGGTTTGTTGTGCAGGTGGCTGCGCTGCGGGAGCGGCTGTACCGGCCGGGGGCTGAGCGGGGTCTGTCGCTGGTTGGGCGGCAGCTGGCTGAGCAGTATTGGCCGCAGGCTGGGTTGCGTTGGCCGGAGCCGCCGCGTCAGCAGGAGGCTTGTAGTAGCCGAGCTTGAGATAGACGGGCGTGACCTCGAAGGGCATCTTGTCCGAGGCGGCGAGGAGCGGCTCGTAGCTGGAGTGCATGACGACCACCTGGTCGGTCCAGGGATCACGACGGAGGAAGTTGGAGAGCGGCATAGCAGCCTGCTGCTTGAGGTCCTTCATGTCGAGCTTGGGACCTTTGGGCATGAGAGCCGCGAGCCAGAAGGTGGGGTCGTTGTCACTCTTGACCAGACCGTCGCCGATCACGGGTTCATTGAGAGCCTGAAGCGACTTCACGCGCGCCTGAAGCTGCTGGAGGTAGAGGCCGAAGTATTGCTGTCCGCCTTCGAGCTCCTTTACGCCCAACAGCTCGATCGCTTTCTTCGCCGCCTCGGCGTTATCGCCATCGGTGTGGTGCATCGGGATGCGGTTGAAGACTGAAGAGGAAGGGAAGAGCAGACGATCGTTGAAGGCGTATTTGGTGTCGAGGCGGTGGGCCAGGATGATGTGCGCGATCTGGAAGGCGAGGATCGCGTTAAGATTGCCCATCTGTTGCGAGCCGTCCTGGCTAATGACCGCAGTGGTATCGAGCAAGCCCTTGGAGATGACGATGGTGTTGCCAATGGCGATGGACTCAAGCGGCTCGGTGAGCAGGGTACGGCAACGGATGGGCCGCGAGAGGGTGATGTTGTTGTAGGCGAGGATGTTGCCGGCAAGGGCTTCGAGAGTCTTGTCGAACTCGCTGGGAGCATCGAGCAGGCCAGCCTGGAAGAGACGGCTGATGACGTTGTCTTCAGCCTGCTGGACCCAGGCGCGCTGCGCTCCGAGAGGGCCAACGTCGGTGGCGTCGTTACTGACGTCGGTGGCGCCGACGACATCCATCGAGGTGTTCTCGCTCTCAGCCTGGGGTACCTTGAGAACATAGCCCCAGATGTGGTTGATCGCTTTGAATTTCAGAGTACGGGAAGTGCTCCTGGGATCGCTTTCTTCGACGTAGAAGGAGGTCGGGAGCCAGAGACCGGGCTGCACGTTGGTGCGCCAGCTGTCGAAGTGGTAGTACTCACTGATGTCTTTTTCGGTGCCGGCAAAATCTCCGTTGAAACGGACGACATTGCCATCGCGGGTTTCGATCCAGATACGGCCGAAGAAGCGACCGGTGGCGCGTTTGCCGCCTACTGGAGTGACGTCAAAGACAGCGGTAGGCGTGGTTCCGAGGAATTCGTTGCGGACGTAGCCGAAGATGTAGTGCTGGCGATCAAAATCATTGGAGTCCATCAGCAGCATCTGGATGAAGCCGCCTTCCTTGAAGGAGAGATGGAGGCTTCCACCGAGGGATGTGAGGAAGGAGGTAGAGTTCTTGAAGAATCCAAGCTTACCGCTGTTCTGGGTTCCCTTGGACGTGGCTTTGTTGACCTCGTAGGTATTTCCGCCGATGATTTTCCCGAACTCGACGCGACCGAGGAAGTGCTGGTCAGAGTCAGGAACCTGGCCGAGGACCGGATCCGGTTTCATATTCTGGATATAGGTCTCGACGAGCGGAGCACGGTCTTTGACGGTCTTGACGACCTCCTTCTCGCGCGTGATCGACTTATCGATGAGGGCGTTCTGGCTTGCCGTGAGCTTACGTTGCGGCAGAACATCTTCATCCTGCTTCTTCTTTTTCGACAGCAGCGGCACAGCGATTGCCGATTGTGCCGAAAAGACTGCGGTAAGGAGCAAGGCCAGCGAGAAACCGGCTTTAGATTGTTTCCGGACTGTCATTTTTTACGGCTCCTGGGTGACCTTAGTGAGGTCATCCTGTTACATGATCTTTTGAATCGTAGTTCAACTAATGTGACAGGGTAAACAAGTGTACCCGCGAAGTTATCCAGCTAACTGAAAAGCTACGTTGACGACACCCTCCCAATCAACGGGATTACCGGCTGAATCGGTTGCAGGCTGAAAGCGCGTTGCCTGAACGGCGCGAATGGCAGAGTCGCCGAGACCGTGTCCGAGGTCGCTTGTGACGCCGAGAACCTGGACGGATCCGTTGGACAAGACACGCAGACGAACAGAGACGGTACCTTCGATGTGAAGCTTGATCGCCTCGGCTGTGTACTCCGGCTTCGGCTTGAAGAGAACCTTAGGAGCGGAGCGGGCGGTTTGACTGGGCGCGGATGGCTTTGGCATGGGTGGAGGCGTTGCCTGCCCGAGATTAACCTGGCCTGCCACGCGAGTGGTCGAAGTGAGTGGGCCTGTACCACCGGCGACACCGAGTTTGACTCCTTTAACGGCGTTTGCGGCGTTGTCGCGTCCGTTCATATTCTGGCTGTTCGCTGAACCTGAACCAAGGTTGACCGCAGCAGCGCGAGCGCCCTGACCGTTGTTGGATGCCGGCATGCCAGCCAGTCCAGTCTGACCGAGATTGACTGCACTGGTCGCAGGCCGGTTGGACGGAGCAATGGGATTATTTGCCTGGCCAAGCGCTACAGCGCTGGGATGGGCCGAGTTGTTCGGTACAGATGCCGGCATTGCCTGTGCGAGATTGACCACCTTCGGAGCCGGCGGCGGCTGCACGAGCTTTGGAGGCGCCGGAGTCAGGATAGGCGGCTGCTGCACCATCTTGACCTCGGGGATCTTTGGCGGATCGGGAAGCTTGATCTCAGGCATTTTGATCTTAGGCGGCTCGATCCTGGCCACCACGGGCGTCGGCGGGAGCGGCTTTGGGATCACCTTGGGACGGATGGGTTCCGGCTCGACCTTCTTGATAGGAATAGGCTCGGCAAGATAAGTGAGCCTCCTCTTTTCCATCGTCTTCTTTGCTGCCGCCCCGAGGATGCAGACGACAATTGCAATGACGATGTTGACAGTAATGGAAGTGAAGAGCGAGCCCTTGCTCTGTTGACCGTCGTTCAGGACACCGAAGTGAGAAAATTGCGTACTTGGCGGTGCGGGGTCTTCACTGCGCAGCGGCTTTGGCATAAGAAAATCCTTCAAAAGGAAGTGATGCGACTGACGGCGGAGCAGAAAACCGAGTCAGCCTGAAACCCTGGATTAGCTCCGGATATATGCTCTGGAGCATCGTTGCAACTTACGACCTGTTTTGATTGAAGAGCAATCGTTGTTTTGACTTGTTTGAGGCCCATTGCCGCCTGATCTTTAGTAGAACAGACGGCTGGAACAAAGCAAAAGGTTGCAGCAGAATACGGTTCCCTGGAGCAACTTCCCCGTGGCTTAGCCGATACTCTGCCATATGCGCAAAGTTCTCGTACAGCAAGTATATTGCCGTGGCAGAACGTTAATGACACTGGTACTTTCGTGGTATCCAAGAAGAAGAGAAATAAGGGGTTAGGCATGAATGTTTTAGTAACAGGCGGAGCAGGTTATATCGGCGGAACGGTAGCACGGCTGCTGTTGAACTCCGGGCACATGGTGACAGTCTTCGATAATTTTTGCCACAGCAAACCATCGGCGGTACCAAAAGGGGTAAGGCTCGTGGAGGGCGAGCTTGCAGACCGCTCGCTCGTGGAGAAGACATTGAGGGAGGGCCGGTTCGATGGAGTGATGCACTTTGCCGCTCTGATTGAGGCGGGTGAGAGCATGAAGGTTCCGGAGATTTATTTTCAGGGTAATACGGCAGCAACATTGATACTGCTGGAGTCGATGATAGCGACGGGGCACGACCGTTTGGTGTTCAGCTCGACGGCTGCCTGTTATGGCGAGCCTGAGACGACGCCGATTCCCGAGGACGCTAAGCTTGAGCCGACGAATCCTTACGGAGAAAGTAAGTTGCTGGTCGAGAAGATGTTGCGATGGGTAAACGAAGCGCACGGACTGCGTTATGCGAGTCTGCGTTACTTCAACGTAGCCGGAGCGATGGAAGGTTATGGCGAAGCGCATGAGCCGGAGTCGCACCTGATTCCGCTGATTCTGGATGTGGCGCTAGGAAGGCGCAAAAGTATCAAGGTGTTCGGGAAGGATTATCCGACAAAGGATGGCAGTTGCGTACGGGACTACATTCACGTGGTCGATCTAGCGGAGGCACATCTGTTGGCCCTGGGGGCACTTAAAGAGAAGGGCCGGCTGATCTATAACATCGGCAATGGTGAGGGTTTTACAGTGCTTGAGGTGATCGATGCTGTGCATCGAGTGACGGGAAGGCCGATTGCGGTGGAAGAGTGCCCGCGACGGCCGGGCGACCCGGCAGTGCTGGTCGCCAGCTCGGAGAAGATCAAGGCAGAGCTTGGCTGGCGCCCCAAGTTTGCCGAACTGGACCAAATTATTGCGAGCGCCTGGGAGTGGCATCAGCAGCGTTATGCATAAATGCCAATGGAAGGAGCTTTGCTTTGAATCAGGGAATCGTTGAGAGCATGTTTCATCTTCAATTGCCGGTGATTGAGAAAATTCTCAGGCCGGTGATCGTATATCTGTGCCTGATTATGTTTCTGAGGGTATTCGGGAAACGGGAATTGGCGCAGTTGAATCCGTTCGACCTAGTCGTGCTGCTGTGTCTATCGAATACGGTGCAGAACGCGATTATCGGTGAGGATAACTCGGTTTCGGGTGGGGTGATTGGTGTGCTGTCTTTACTGACGGTGAATTGGGTCCTGACGCGCTTGCTTTTCAGGTTCCCGAAGCTGAATAAGGCTTTGGAGGGTGATCCAACGGTGCTGATCCGCCATGGCCAGGTGGATCGGGACGCGATGAAAAAGGAGGCTCTGTCCGAGCTTGAGTTGAAGGCAGTCCTGCATAAGCAGGGATTGGGCGACTACAGCGAAGTGGAGAAATGTGTGCTGGAGCCGAGCGGAAATTTTTATGTTGAGGAGAGAGATCCCTTGCGTGCGGATACGAGCAGGTCGGCCATCCTGAAGGAACTGCGCGCCCTAAGCGACGAAGTCCGAGATCTGAAGGCGCGGCTCGCGACCAGTTAGTTTCGGATTTCCATCCGAAGTACAGTGCCCGGAGATAAAAGAAATGAAAGCGATTCGATTGATTGTGACTTGCGGGGTTACCTGTGCAACTGCAATGGCAGGAGCACAGGATGTTCCTTCCCTGGTTGACAAGCAGTTATCCGGGTTGTCGGCGACTTACAAGAGCTTACATGCGGCTCCGGAGCTTTCGCATCACGAGGAGAAGACTTCGGAGATGTTGGCGGCAGAGCTTCGCAAGGACGGATATACCGTGACGGACCACGTTGGGAGGTATCCCGACGGGTCGCAGGCCTACGGGGTGGTTGCAATTCTGAAGAACGGCACAGGGCCCACGTTGCTCGTGAGGGCAGATATGGATGCATTGCCTGTGGAAGAGAAGACGGGGCTTGAGTACGCGAGTAAGGTGCGGTCGAAGAATCCGGCGGGACAGGATGTGGGTGTGATGCATGCGTGCGGGCACGACATCCATGTGACGACGCTGATCGGAGTAGCGAGAAACATGGCTGCTCTCAAGAGCCAGTGGCATGGGACGTTGATGTTGATAGGGCAACCCAGCGAGGAGACGATCGATGGGGCAAAAGCAATGCTGGCAGATCATCTCTATGAGCGATTCGGGCGGCCGGATATGGCGATTGCCCTGCACGATGCAAATTTTGCAGCAGGAAAGGTTTCCGTAGTGCCTGGGGCAGCGTTGGCAAGTTCGACTTCAATTGATGTTGTGATGCGTGGAGTAGGGAGCCACGGCTCGCAGCCTGAGGCGGGAAAGGATCCGATTGTGATGGCGGCGGAGTTCGTTACTGAGTTGCAGACGGTGGTGAGCCGTTCTGTTCCTCCGCAACAGCCGGCGGTGGTGACGGTGGGGCAGATTCATGGAGGGACGAAGCGGAACATTATTCCGGATGAGGTGAAGATGGAACTGACGACGCGGAGCTATAGCGAGTCAGTGAGGCAGACGATTATCGACGGAGTGAGAAGAACGGCGCAGGGGGTAGCGATTGCATCCGGCGTGCCAGAGGACAGAATGCCCGTGGTGACGGTGCTTGAGAATGAGTCGACGCCGGCGATGATCAACAATGCGGAACTCTCGGCGAAGTTGCAAAAGTTGTTCGAAGAGAAGCTGGGCGCGGAAAATGTGATCGAGCGGAAGCCGATTATGGGGAGCGAGGATTTTGGAGTCTTCAGCCTTGGAGAGAAGATTCCCGCGGTAATTTTCTTGCTCGGGGCTTATGATCCGGCGAAGGTCGCGGAGAGTGAAAGGACCGGGAAGGCGTTGCCTTCGCCTCACTCGCCGTTGTTTGCTCCGCTGCCCGAGCCGGCATTACGTACCGGTGTCCTGACGATGACGGATGCTGCGCTAGCGTTGCTGCGGTGAGCCTACCTTGATGTTGGATTTGCAGGGGCGGCAGGTGCGGTAAAGATCTTCTTTGCATTTTGCAGTGTGTAGTTGAAGCCCCATGCAGTGGGAACGATGACAATCGCCCATGCGAGAGCGATGAGGAGTGGAGAGGATTTTTTCGCGGTCTGATCGGCCATGGATTTCCTCCTGATTAGTGCGCCGCCGTTGCTTGTGTGGGGATGGTCTGATCCTTGAGCCAGTATTTCTCGTTAACGGGGCGGACCATCAGGTTGGCGAAGAAACCGACCACAAGAAGGCCGGACATGATGTGCAGGATGAGCGGATAGGCCTGCTGTTTGGGCATCTTGTTTGCGATGTAGTGGTCGAGGATGCCGTTGACGATGAGGGGGCCTACAATTCCGGCACAGGACCAGGCGGTGAGAAGGCGGCCGTGGATGGCGGAGACGTTGAAGCTACCGAAGAGGTCTTTGAGGTAGGCAGGGATGGTGGCAAATCCTCCGCCGTACATGGAAAGGAGGACGACGGCGATGCCAACGAAGAGGGGCAGGGAGTTGAGGTGGTCTTCGCTGGTGAGAGGCAGGAGAAAGTAGAGGACGGCGCCGAGGGCGAAGAAGCAGAAATAGGTGGCTTTGCGCCCGATGAAGTCGGAGACGGAGGCCCAGAAGAAACGACCACCCATGTTGAAGATGCTGAGGAGGCCTACGAAGCCGACGGCGGCGGTGGCGCCGATGCGGGACTTGAAGAGGTCTTGAATCATGGGGGAGGCCTGCTCGAGGATGCCAATGCCAGCGGTTACGTTGGTGAAGAGGATGACCCAGAGGAGCCAGAACTGCGGAGTGCGCCAGGCGTGGTGGACGTCGACGTTACGGGTAGAGATGAGTGCGGATTGCTTGACCGGAGGCGTCCAGCCGTCGGGCGTCCAGCCGTCGCGTGGGACACGGATGGTGAAGACGCCGAACATCATGAAGATGAAGTAGAGGACTCCCATGGTGACGAAGGTGTAAGGGATGGAGGGCTGTCCGGCGGCCTTGAAGTGGGCCATGAGCTGGTTGGCGAGCGGGCCGCCGATCATGGCTCCTCCACCGAAGCCCATGATAGCGAGGCCTGTGGAGAGGCCGGGGCGGTCGGGGAACCATTTGATGAGGGTGGAGACGGGGGAGATGTAACCGAGGCCAAGACCGATGCCTCCGACGACTCCGTAGCCGAGGTAGATGAGCGCGATCTGGTGGGTGCTGGCCCCGATGGAGGAGATGAAGAATCCGCAACTGAAGCAAACGGCCGAGTAGAACATGGCTCGACGGGGCCCGGCCTTTTCAAGCCATGCTCCGAAGAGCGCGGCGGAGATGCCGAGGAAGGCGATGGCGATGGAGAAGATGTAGCCGACCGCTTTGAGGTTCCAGGCTGAGCCGTCTGCGGCATGGAGTGCGAGGAGGGGGTTTTTGAAGACGGAAAAGGCGTAGGCCTGGCCGATGGAGAGATGGATGGCGAGAGCGGCGGGAGGAACGAGCCAGCGGCTGTATCCGGCTGGGGCGATGGAATGGTCGCGATCAAGGAAAGCTAAGGCCATGCGGGGCTCCTGGGAGATAAAGTTTGCCTTGCGCAGATCTTGAAGCAGTGTGTTTGTTGAGTTTGTGACTGTTCCGCACGCTTGTTAAATGTGCGGGAAATACATTACAGGGTCGCGCAGCGGAAAGTCTGTTAAAAGAATGTGAAGGATTGCCGTTTGCCCGCGGTGTGAGCCATAGCGTACCTTTTTGAAATTGAGAAAAATTGTGGAGGGTTGTGAGTGAGAACGATCGTTGAGGACCAGAATCTGGATTCAAGTCTGCGTGAAAACCGGGTGTTCGCACCGCCGGCGGATTTTGCCGTGAAGGCTCAAGTGAAGAGCCTGGAAGACTACGAGGCTCTGTACCGGCGAAGCGTAGAGGATCCGGAGGGATTCTGGGCCGAAGCGGCGGGGGACCTGGAGTGGTTTCAGAAATGGGACCGAGTATTGGTTCCCGGGAAGGATGGGTCGGGACTGGGGGCGAAGTGGTTTGCGGGTGGCAAGCTGAATCTCTCCCACAATTGCGTGGACCGTCACGCCAAGGGAGCGCGGCGAGATAAGGTGGCGCTGATCTGGGAGGGCGAGCCGGGCGAGATCCGGAAGCTCACATATGGCGAGCTATCTGAACAGGTGCAGCGGTTTGCGAATGTGCTCAAGGGAATGGGGATTAAGAAGGGCGATCGTGTTGCGGTCTACATGGGGATGTCCCCTGAGCTTGCAATTGCTCTCCTGGCGTGCGTGAGAATTGGCGCCGTGCATTCCGTGATCTTTGGCGGATTTGCCGCGCATGCGATCGTGGACCGCGTGAATGACTCAGAGTGTGTTGCGGTGGTGACACAGAATGTGAGCTATCGCCGCGGCGGGGAGATCAAACTGAAGTCGATTGTGGATGAGGCCTTGGCGCAGTGTCCTTCGGTGAAGCAGGTTGTGGTCTTCAAGCGCGGAGAGATGCCGGTCGAGATGAAGCCCGGGCGGGATGTGTGGTGGCATGAAGCGATGGCCAAGGTTTCGCCTGAGTGCCCTGCGGAATGGATGGATGCGGAGGATCCGCTGTATCTGCTGTACACATCGGGAACGACGGGCAAACCGAAAGGTTTGTTGCATACGACAGGTGGGTATTCCGTTCAGACTTATCTAACGACAAAGTACGTCTTCGATCTTCGTGATGACGATATTTATTGGTGCACAGCGGATGTTGGCTGGGTAACCGGGCATAGCTACGTCGTTTATGGACCATTGCAAAATGGAGCGACCGTGCTGATGTATGAGGGTGCTCCGAACTGGCCGGAGAACGATCGCTTCTGGAAGATTATTGATGCGCACAAAGTGACGATTTTCTACACCGCCCCCACGGCGATACGCGCTTTTACGAAATGGGGCACGGAATGGGTGAGAAAGCACTCGCTGGCCTCGCTTCGGCTATTGGGAACGGTGGGCGAGCCGATCAATCCTGAGGCGTGGATGTGGTTTCACCGTGAGATTGGCCATGAGCGGTGCCCAATTGTGGATACTTTTTGGCAGACAGAGACCGGGGCGATCATGATCGCTCCGATACCCGGTGCTATCGCGACCAAACCTGGATCGGCGACGCGTCCGTTCTTTGGTATTGTGCCTGAAGTGGTTACGAAAGAAGGGGAGCCGGTTCCTGACGGGAAAGGCGGCCTGCTAGTCTTTCGGACGCCGTGGCCTTCCATGGCTCGTACTGTGTGGGGGAACCCTGAGCGATATGAGGAGGCTTACTGGTCGGAAATTCCCGGGAGCTACTTTACCGGTGATGGCGCGCGGCGGGATTCAGACGGGTATTACTGGTTGATGGGGCGCGTGGACGATGTGCTGAATGTCAGCGGGCACAGACTGGGGACGATGGAGGTGGAGTCCGCACTGGTCGCTCATCCGAAGGTCGCTGAGGCTGCAGTTGTGGGGCGGCCGGATGATCTCAAGGGGCAGGCGATCTGCGCGTTTGTGACACTGGAACTTGGCCACAAGGTAAGCGATGAACTGAAGCAGGAATTGAAGCAATGGGTCGCGAAGGAGATCGGGGCGCTGGCTCGACCGGAGGATATCCGGTTTACCGATGCGCTGCCAAAGACTCGCAGCGGGAAGATCATGCGTCGATTGTTGCGTGAGTTGGCGAGTACGGGTGACGTGAAGGGCGATACGACTACGCTTGAAGACTTCGCCGTAATAGCGAAATTGCGCGAAAACGAGGAGTAATCCTACCGCAGATTCGTGGTCGGCCTGGTCGGCAGGGTGAAGTGGAATGTTGTGCCCTGACCTTCGGTGCTGGTGGCCCAGATGCGGCCTCCGTGCTGCGTGATGATGCTGCGGCAAATGGCGAGACCGAGGCCTGTGCCTCCGAGGGCGCGTGAGTCGGAGGCATCGCCCTGCTGGAAGCGGTCAAAGATGTGTTCGAGTTTTTCGGCGGGAATGCCAGGGCCTTGATCGCGGACTTCGATAAGGGCATCGCTCTCATCGAGGTTGCGGGCAGTGAGGTGGATTTCGCCGCCCGGAGGCGAAAATTTGATGGCGTTCGAGATGAGGTTATTCAGGGTCTGGAGGATGCGGTCAGGATCAGCCCAGACGGTGACGCCGTGAGCCGCAAAAAAGATGCGAGTGACGGGCCGTGAGCCGCGTGTCTGCTGAAGGCCTGCGGCGCGGCGGAGGAGATCTTCAGCGCTGCACATGGTGCGATGAAGTTCGCTCTTACCACTGGAGATGCGCTCGAGGTCAAGGATGTCGTTGACGAGACGCACGAGCCGATCGGTGTTGTTGATGGCAATGTCCAGCATCTGCTGCGTCTTCTCAGGGCGGGAACTGAGTGCGCCGCCGGAGAGCAGGCCGAGAGCTCCACGCAACGAGGTAAGAGGTGTGCGGAGTTCATGTGAAACGGTGGAGATAAATTCATCCTTCATGCGATCGAGCGCGCGTCGCTCGGTGGTATCGGTGAAGGCTACAACCACTCCTACGGCGTGACTTTCGCCGTCATTGCTGTGAGTGTCGAGGAGGGGGCGCGCGACATACTCAACGGGAAAACTGGTGCCGTCCTTACGCCAAAAGACCTCATCGGAGACGCGGACGGTGGAGAGTGTATCGAGGCTCTTACGGATTGCGGATTCTTCCGATGGGTAAGGCGAACCATCGGAGCGCTTGGAGTGGACGAGGTTGTGCATCACGCGGCCCAGCATCTCACTCTGTTTGTACCCAAGCATCTGGGCGGCAGCGGCATTGACGACTGTGACTTTGCCGTCGAGATCGATGCAGTAGATGCCATCGCCGACGGACTCGAGGATGGAGTCGGATTGATGGGTGAGCGAGCGCAAGCGGCCTTCGGCGCGGACCTGCTCGCTGATATCGACACCGAAGCCAAGAACATATGGGGTGCGGCCGGATGTGGAGATGAGTTTGTTCCGGTAAGCGATGACACGGGTTTCACCATCTGTGTGCGCGAGGTGAAAGAGTCCCTGTGCCTCACCGGTTTCGGTGATCGTCTTGAGGTAATCGGCAAGTTCGTGGCGATACTCAGGTGCGATGAACTCAGAGAGGGAATGGCTGACCATGTCATCAACCGAGCGGCCGATGGTGGACGCTCCGTGAGAGTTAAGCGTGAGGATGGTTCCTTTGAGGTCGTGTGTGCAGACCATGCCGAGAGAGCCTTCGACCAACTGACGGTATCGGCCTTCGCTCTCACGCAAGGTAGCTTCGGCGATGCGTTGATTGGTGACATCGATACCGGTCGCGATAATGAAGGCGACCTGTCCCTGAGGGTCGCGGAGTGCCGTAGCAGACCATGCGATTCGGCGAAGACTGCCGTCACGGTTGAGCCATTGGTTCTCAAATGTTGCGGGAAAGGCTCCGGAACGGAGTTTTTCGAATGTCTCGATGGCCTGGGGAATTTCGTGGCGCGGGATGAGACGGTCCCATGTGTAGCGGCCTACGAGTGTGGCGAAGTCGTATCCCGAAGCGTTCTCACAGGCGCGGTTGAAACGGACGATTCGCCCGGCTGTGTCGTAGACGGCAACAAGGGCGCCGACTGTATCGAGGACAGCGGAGACAAAATTTCGCTCAACGGTAAGGGCGGATTCGACCCGCTGGCGGTTGCGGGCGGCTCGATCCATCTGGCGGATGCGACCGTTCAGTTCGAGCCGGGTAATGACCTGACGGCTAAGGATGCCGAGTGCGTTGGACTGAGCCGGCGTGAGTCGGCGTGATGGCTGATCGAGAACGGCGATGGTACCGATATTGATTCCGCTGGGTGTCGTGAGGGGAGCAGCGGCATAGAAGCGGTATGGGCGCCGGTTGAGGAGGATTCCGTCGGGGGCGAAATCGGGGTCGAGTCGCGCGTCAGGAATTTCGTAGATGGTGTCGCCGAGGATCGTTGTTTCGCAAGGAAGGGATCCCAGGGAGAGTTCTGTGGCATCGATCCCGATATGGGACTTAAGCCAGAGGCGGTCAGAGCCGACGAGAACGATGAGCGCAACCGGAGTTCCACAGAGTTGGGCGGCAAGCCGTGCGATGTCGTCAAGTACCGGGTCCTGCGCGGTGTTGAGAACCTCATATTGAGCCAAGGCCTCGTTGCGGAGGGCTTCGTCTTTGACAAGGAGCGCGTTCATTTTTTGACTTCTTTATCGTAGGTATGCATGCAGGTTTCTGCACTGCTACTTTCGGTGTAGCGTTATGGCTAAGGCTTTGGAAGTACACAGCATTCGCCCGCCGCAGGGGGTTCGTTAGCGCTAGCGTCGAGCGCTACTTTCCATGTTCCATCCGGCAATTTTTTCCAGACGGTAAAGTAACGCCCGGTGACGACGATGGGTTGACCATTTTTATCCTTTGATGTGCCTTCGTAGTGTCCCCAGGTGAAGCCCATGTCGTTTGAGGGTCCCATCTGGGCTCCCTGCGGGGTCCAGGTGAGTTGGTAGCCTTTAGGGTCCCACTGGGCCTGAGCGGCGATAGCAGCGCGTCCGAGGGCCGGGGGTTTACCGTTATTGAGGGCCACGGCGTCATCGGCAAACCAGCTGGCAAATGCTTTTCCTCCTCCCTGAGCGACAGCCTTGGCGAAACGGCCCTCAAGCTCCATAAGCAGAATCACACCAGGGGAAAGCGTGGGTTGTGTGAGCGGGCTGGGAATGAAGGTGGGCGATTGGGGTTGGAGAAGTGCCGGGGAAGAGTTGGACCCGCCAGGGGAGATTTGAGCAGAAAGCGGAAGAGCGAGGGAAAAGAGAAAAACAGCAGCCAGATAGCGGCTTTGTGTCAAAACATGGAGTAATCGGTTGCGGATAAACATTGGAGCCTCGGCTGAAGTATGGCAAATATCAAAGATGATTGCAGGAGGGCAATTTCCTTACGGGGTACACTCTAACGCTCAGGTGTTAGACGGTTAAGTCTAGCCGCAAGTTTAGTGGAAAGAAATGATGCCATAGAATTGCCCTCGAACAGAGCCACGGAATGGGGGCTAAATGCGGGACCGTAACTGATATGCTGCGCGAAATGGGAACAAAGAGTTCGTTGCGTGGATTGCTGCTGAGTGCCGGGTTGTTAATGGCAGCCGGAATTGCTGTTGGATTTTCACATACAGGCCTGCATAGCCTTGGAATAACGTTGCGGTGGTGCGGAATCGGAATATTCGCGCTGATTGCAGCTCGTCGGCGTTCGGTTACTCCGTGGATTTTTGTGGCGATGCTGGTCGGGGCGGAACTCGGATCTGATACTCCGGGTTTTGCAGTAAACCTCAAGGTCTTCAGCGATATTTTCCTGCGACTGATTAAGACGATTGTCGCTCCCCTGATCTTTGCGACGCTGGTAACTGGAATCGCGGGGCACGGAGACCTGAAGGGGGTGGGCCGCATCGGCATTAAGAGCCTTATCTACTTTGAAGTTGTGACAACGCTCGCGCTGGCGGTGGGTCTGGGGGCGATCAATCTGACAAAGGCAGGTGTTGGTCTGCAGATGACCGCACAATCAAGCACTGGCGTGCCTGAGGCTCCACCACCAACTCACTGGCAGGATTTTTTGCTGCATATTGTTCCGGAGAACCTGGCAAAATCGGTAGCCGATGGACAGATCCTGCAGGTCGCTGTGTTTGCCGTTTTTTTCGGGATTGCCCTGGCGACGGTAAGCGAAGAAAAACGTGAACCTATGCTTCGCCTTTGCGAGAGCCTGAGCGAGGTGATGTTCAAGTTCACCAATGTGGTGATGTACTTTGCTCCGATTGGCGTAGGGGCGGCGATGGCCTATACGGTAGGCCATCTTGGATTGGGAGTCCTGGTGAATCTGGGGAAACTCCTTCTGACGATCTATGGAGCACTGGTGGCTTTCGGGTTGTTGGTGTTGTTGCCGGTGGCTCTGTTGTTCAGGGTGCCTGTGCGCAGGTTTTTGAGCGCTGTTGCCGAGCCTGCAACGATTGCGTTTGCTACGGCGACGAGCGAGGCTGCGCTGCCACGGGCGATGGAATCGATGGAGGCACTGGGGGTCCCACGCCGGATTGTCTCGTTCGTGATTCCGGCGGGCTACAGCTTCAATCTCGATGGATCGACACTGTATCTGGCGGCGGCGAGTATCTTTGTGGCGCAAGCGGCCGGAATACATCTCTCCGTGGGCGAACAGTTGCTGATGATGGGCACCCTGATGCTGACCAGCAAAGGCGTAGCCGGGGTTCCGCGAGCAACGCTGGTGGTTCTACTTGCTACGTCGGTAACATTTCGGCTTCCCACGGAGCCGATCTTTGTGATTTTAGGCATAGATGCTCTGGCCGATATGGCGCGGACCAGTGTGAATGTAGTGGGGAACTGTCTGGCCAGTGTTGTGGTTGCAAAGTGGGAAGGACAATTTGGGGTTGAGACTCCGAGTGAAGCGGCGCTGGAGGGGATGGCTGAATAGGTTCTTGAGAGCCGCGACATGTAGCGGAAAAGCAGGTCTATAGAGGTGGAGACTCCTGCCTGATTGTTATACTTAAAAGCTGTGACATGGGCGGGTCTGAGTTGGCGACCGGCCGCAGCGTTGCGTTCTTTGATGGCGTTAAGCGTTGCAGAATAAGGATCTAATGAGCACGATTCTTGGAAAGATCAGCTCTCCGGCGGAAGTAAAGAAGCTGTCGATGGTGGAGTTGGAACGCCTTGCGGAGGAGATCCGCGAGCGACTGATTCTTGGGGTGGCAAAGACAGGTGGCCATATAGGGCCGAATCTTGGCGTAGTCGAGCTGACTCTGGCGATGCACTACGTATTTGAGACGCCGAAGGACAGCTTTGTTTTTGATGTTAGCCATCAGGCTTATGTGCATAAGCTGCTTACGGGGCGCCAGGAGTTGTTCCATACGATCCGGCAGCCCGGCGGGCTTAACGGCTTTATGTTGCGTACGGAGAGTGAACACGACTGCTATGGCGCAGGACATGCGGGAACTGCCCTGAGCGCTGCTCTGGGGATGGCTGTGGCGCGCGATCTGGCCGGCGGCAAGGAACACATCGTTGCCTTGGCGGGGGATGCGGCTTTTACGAACGGTATTTCGTTTGAGGCGCTGAACAATATTGCTACGCAGACCCGGCGGATGATTATCGTATTGAACGATAACGAATGGTCGATTGATAAGAACGTCGGTGCGATTGCGGAATATTTCCATAAGATCGTGGCGAATCCGACGTATAGCCATCTGCACGATAAGGCTGCTGGCTTGATTGAGAGGTTCGGCGGCAAAGCTGCGCGTCACGTTGTGCGTAAAGCGGAGGAGGCTGCGAAGGGCCTTATTGGGCCCGGTATGCTGTTTGAGGAGTTCGGGCTTAGCTACTACGGGCCGATCGATGGGCACAATCTGCCGCTGTTGATCGAGACCTTCAAGTTTTTGAAGAACCAGAACAAGCCGGTCGTACTGCATGCAATTACGCAAAAGGGACGCGGGTTTCAACCTGCTGAGGAGAAGCAGAAGAAGTTCCATGGGCTCGGACCCTATGATCCGGAGTCAGGGGAGACGAAGCCTGCCGGGCAGAAGACGTACTCGGAGATCTTTGCCGAGAGCCTGACGAAGTTGGCTACGATGAATGAGAAGGTGGTTGCGATAACAGCCGCTATGCCGAATGGCACCGCACTCGATTTATATCGTCCGCATCATCCGAAGCGTTATTTCGATGTGGGGATTGCCGAGGAGCATGCTGTGATCTTTGCCGCCGGCATGGCTACAAAAGGGTACAAACCATTCTGCGCGATTTACTCGACATTTTTGCAACGGGCGTTCGATCCGATCGTGCATGACGTCTGTCTGCAGAATCTGCCGGTTGTGTTCTGTATGGACCGTGGCGGATTGAGTGGCGATGATGGCCCGACGCACCATGGACTATTCGATATCAGCTATCTACGCAGCGTACCGAACATCATTCATATGGTTCCAAAGGATGAGAATGAGCTGCAGGACATGATGTACACCGCAATGCTGCATGAAGGGCCTTCGGCAATACGATATCCGCGTGGAACCGGACCGGGAGTTGCGGTAAAGGAGAATCCGGTTGCGCTGGAGATCGGCAAGGCCGAGGTAATACAAGATGGTGCCGACGTAGCGATCTTCGGGCTGGGAGCAATGCTGCCTGAGGCCAAGAGGCTTGCAGAGATGCTGGAGCGGGAGGGTCTGCACGTAGCAGTGGTGAATCCGCGATTTGCCAAGCCCGTGGACCGCGAGTGCGTGAACCTGTATGGCCGCAGATGTGGTCTGTTCATTACGATGGAAGATCATGTCCTCGCAGGTGGGTTTGGTTCGGCAGTGCTGGAGGTAATCAACGAATTGGAACTGGCGGTTCCTGTTGTGAGAATTGGCTGGCCCGACGAGTTTATCGAGCATGGGAAGGTAGACGCCTTGCGACAGAAGTATGGACTGACGGCGGACGCGGCGATGGAGAAGGCGCGGCCTCACCTTCGAGAGATTCTGGAGTCGCGGCTGGTGACGCACTAACGGCCAAAGTTCAGAGCGTAAGAAAGACGGGCTGCCTCGGCAGTCCGTCCTTCTTTGAAGGCTCTTGTTTGGCCTGGGACCGTTGGCCTTCTCGCTTTTCTTGCCCGGGTTCCACGTAACATCGTGAAACTTCATGGGTGTTGCCTCCAATGACCTGCTTCAGAGTGAGAGGGAAGATTCAAGAAGCGGCCAAGATTATGGACGGAACAGGATTTTACGCGACAAAGAATTTTGCAATTTGCGATAGTGCCGAGCAGGAATGGCCCGGACGGGGCGTTGACAATTCGCCCGGAGCACCGTCAACTGAAAGTCTGATGGCTGCGCACAGTGGATCCATGAGTGACCAGAGGATGGTCCCCATTCAGGAGGAGAGTGAGCCTGTGACTGGCGAGCATGCTCACCACGATCGCGGACTGCTTGCGATTGGGCTGTTCAAACTTGGCAAGGCGATATTATTTTTCAGCATCGGGATCGGCGCGCTGCATTTATTGCACAAGGACCTGAGTGACGAGGTATTGCGGCTAGCTACAGCCCTGAAATTTGATCCCGAGAGCCGGTTTGTAACCGTATTGCTGGACAAGGTAGATCTGATCGATGCCCACCGGTTGAAACAGATCAGCGCTGCGACGTTCGGCTACTCTGCGCTTGCACTGACGGAGGGAATCGGACTGATGCTTGAGAAGGTATGGGCGGAGTACCTGACGCTCTTCCTGACGATTTCGTTTCTTCCCTGGGAACTGTACGAACTGATTCGCCGGCCGAGTTGGTTCCGGTTGAGCCTGGTGTTGATCAACCTGGCTGTCCTGGCCTACCTGGTCTGGCTTCTTCGGAAGAAGAGAGCCACTGAAAAGCCTTAGGGCAATCAGTTTCGCCTTTATTTCGCCTATCAGAAGCTTTTCCTCTCGACAAGTAACCAAAGTGCTATGAACCACCTGTGCAAACACAATCTGTAGGGGTATTCGTTTTGGTTCGCACAAGAGAGTGAGTTTTCCACATTCCAATGTGGGAAACGCCTGAAATCCAGCAAATTAGTGCTTTACAGAGAAGGTCCCTCACGTCAGGATAGGGGAGTCAAGTGGTCTAAAAGGGACTAAAGGGGACCAGTCAAGATGCTTTCAAAGCAAATTGTAGCCCCCGAGATCAGGTTAGAAGCCCGGATCGCTGGACAGGTATCGAGGTCGTTATGTTCCGCGGCAATTATCCAACCCGAATGGACGAGAAGGGCAGGCTCAAGATGCCCGCGGACTTCAAGCACGAGTTGGATGAGGCATACGGGACGAAGTTTTTCATTACGAGTCTTGATGGGAAGCGGGCGAAGCTCTTTCCGCTGAAGACGTGGGAGGGAATCGAGAAGTCAATGCAGAAGATGGCTGCGACAGACCCGATTCGAAAGCGATTTCTGGATGTCACGAATTATTGGGGACAGCCGGGAGAGATGGATGCTCAAGGAAGAATTTTGATTCCGCAGAGGTTGCGGGATGCAGTGAAGGCAACGGGAAACGTTTGTGTGTTGGGAGCGCAGGACCACCTCGAGTTAGTCAATGAAGAGAGCTTCGAGGCCGAGTTGAGAGGCGAAGGTGGAGTGATCGCGCTGACGGAGACTGAAAACGCTGCCTTTGCAGAGAAGACGCAGCCGAAGGATTCGTAGAGAAGAAGGAAGTGGCCCCCAGGGGCAGCACAGAGGGCGGGAAGCGATGATGAGACCGCAGCATGTGCCGGTTCTTTTAGATGAGGTTTTGGAATATCTGAAGGTGCGTCCGGGCGGCGTTTACTGTGACGCGACAGCCGGACTAGCGGGACACTCCTCGGAGATTGCGAGGAGGCTTGGAGCAAAGGGCAGGTTGATCTGCTTCGATCGCGATCCGCAGGCGATGGAATTGGCGAAGGCGCGGCTTGAAGAGATCCGCGCGGAACTTGGGGTCGATATGCCGGAGGTGGTTTTCGTGCCGACGGCGTTTTCGGAGGCCAAAGATGTGATCGAGCCCGGGAGCCTGGATGGCCTGCTCGCAGATTTTGGAGTGAGCAGCATGCAGTTGGACGAGGCGCACAGAGGATTCAGTTTTCGGTCGGAAGGTCCCTTGGATATGCGAATGGATACGCGCAGCGGGGTGACGGCCGAGCAAGTGGTAAATCAGGTGGACGAAAACGATCTCGCCAACCTGATTTACGAATTCGGAGAGGAAAGGAGGTCGCGGAGAATCGCCAGAGCCATTGTGAGGGCCCGGCCGATTACGACGACAGCGGAACTGGCAAGAGTTGTATCGGCTGCGGCCCCAGCAATGAAAAGTGACAAGATTCATCCGGCGACGCGGACCTTTCAGGCGCTCCGAATTTATGTAAATGATGAGCTGGGAGAGATCAGGATGCTGCTTGAGAGCGCGCCATCTCTGCTCAAATCGGGAGGAAGGCTGGTGTTAATCAGCTTCCACTCACTGGAAGACCGGCTGGTGAAGGATGCGTTCCGTGAGGCAGGCCGGAACGGATTTTATGAGGTTTTGACGAAGAAGCCGGTTGTGGCCGGCGAAGAAGAAGAGATGCGGAACCCGCGAGCGAGAAGTGCAAAGATGCGGGCGGTAGTGAAGGTTTAGAGGTTCTGCGTTGCAGGGTTTTTAGAGATTTCGCTTCGCGAACCAGGCGGGGCGATGACAGGTGATCGGGCCGGGGTTGTCCTACCGTGCTTTCAGGCGAAAGACAACCCGTAACACAAAGTCCCATCCTCCAATAGCAACCCCGGTCCGGTTCGTTCGTTGGAGAGAGTGGCAAAGAGAAGAGGTACACGATGGCAACATCGGCGATGGCAGGACAACAGATGGAGATAATGACAGCATCGGTGCGACAGCCACGCAGCCACGCACAGTCGGTGGCCGAACGGAATCACACTCTCTTTGAGGCTCAACGACGAGCCAGGCGCGGACCGACGCCCGAAGTATTTTTCGCCAAGCATATCGACAATACAAGGCTTGTGAAGGCTGACGATCCGGAGCGACGCCGCGAGATGCGACAGTTCGCGATGGTGATGAGCCTGCTCTTCGTTTTGGTGATGGTGTATGTGTGGCAGCACTTCTCTGCGATCGAGATCGGCTACCAGGTCGAGGCACAGAAGCAGCAAGTGGAGCAGTTGCGCGAGGAGAATCGTCAGCTTCGTCTGACCGAGGCGCAGCTGACAGATCCTGAAAGAATTGACAAGATTGCGAAACAGTTGGGACTCGATGCTCCTCAACCCGGGCAGGTTGTGCGTCCGGATGGAAGCGTGACGAACGGACCGGTGTGGGCACAGGCGAAAGCCCCCACTCTGGTGGTTCAGTAGTCAGTCATTTACAAAGGATAAAGTTTCAGCAGACAGGGATTGAGATGAAGAATGTGCCACGGCAGACGTTGACCGCTCCGATACGGAGAATACGGTTCGTCTACGTGGCGTTGTTTTTCTGTGTCTGGACGGCAGCGCTTGGACTGCGGTTGGTGTGGCTGCAGGTGGTGCGTCACTCAGATTTTGTAGATCGCGCAGCAAAGCAGCAGCAGAGGACATTTGAAGTAGCTCCACGCCGCGGTGTGTTATATGACCGAAACCTGAGAGAACTGGCCATGACGGTGCTGGTGGACAGCATCTATGCCGTGCCGACGGAGCTTGGCGATAATCGCGAAAACGCAGCAGAGATTCTGGCGAAGGTCGTTCATGTTGACACGCGTGACAACTTCACGTCACGTCCGCAGATGCTGGCTCGATTTAATGCTTCGCGGAATTTTGCGTGGGTTGCTCGTCGAGTTGACGCCGATACAGCGGAGCGCGTGAAGGAACTGAACCTCAAAGGGGTCTATTTTCAGAAGGAGTTTAAACGGTTCTATCCGAACAACGATCTCTCTGCGCAAGTACTTGGTTATGTCGGGACAGACGATACGGGTCTTGGTGGCCTGGAGCGTGAGTTTGACGATGATTTGCATGGGACACCCGGACATATGCTTACGGCTCTTGATGCAAAACGACATGTCCTGGGAAGCGAAGAGAGTCAGCCCATGCCGGGTGAGAACCTTGTGCTCTCTATTGATGCCAACATTCAGTACATCGCAGAGCGGGCGCTCGATGCACAGATGGAAAAGATGAAGGCGGCGCATGGAACGGTTGTGGTCCAGGATCCGCACACAGGACAGATTCTTGCACTGGCAATTGCACCGCGCTTCAATCCAAACGATAAGCACCAGATGGATGCGAGCGTTCTCAAGAACCTTGCAGTGAGCGACGTTTATGAACCGGGCTCGACCTTCAAGCTGGTGACGTATGCGTCCGCCCTGGATGGGGCTGGTGTTCAGCCGACGGACATGGTCGACTGCCAGGGCGGAGCAATGACTATGTTCGGCCGCACGATGCACGATGACAAATCCGATCACTTCGGTGTCGTTACCGTGCAATACGCTCTTGAACACTCAAGCGACGTCGGCGCCGTGAAGATGGCGCTCAAAGTAGGCCAGGACAGGTTCTACAAGTACATGAGAGGCTTTGGGTTCGGCGATCGCTCGGGGATTGAGCTTCCCAGTGAGACGCGCGGCCTGTTGCGCAATCCGCATAAGTGGAGTGCGACCAGCATCATGTCACTTGCCATCGGGCAGGAGATTGGCGTTACACCGGTCCAACTAGTGACGATGGTCAGTACGATCGCGAACGGCGGCGTCTACATGCCTCCGCACATTCTGCTTCAGTCAACTGACCAGATGAAGGGTGATCCTCGTTTGTTGCCAGCGGCGTTCCACCCCGCGAATCAGTTGCCCGGGCAGCTTCCGGACGGCGCTCACCGCGTCATCACCGAGATGACCTCTGCAAAGATGCGCAGCATGATGCAGGGTATTGTTACGGAGGGGACCGGTAAGCGGGCGGCCCTCAACGGATATAGCGCAGGAGGCAAGACTGGCACAGCCCAAAAGATTGATCCGCTAACGCACACCTATTCGCACACCAAGTTGGTGGCCAGCTTCGCTGGCTTTGCTCCGGTCAGCAATCCTGCGATCTCGGTAGCCGTCGTCATTGATACGCCCACCGTCGGCACTCGCTATGGTGCCGAGACGAGTGCTCCTGTCTTTGCCGAAGTCGCACAACAGGTTCTGGAATATCTCGGAGTTCCGCACGACCAGCCACTGAAGACGAAAGCCGAGCAAATGCAGCTTGCCAAGAATGTTGAGCCCGATGACTCGCTCAACGACAACGGCGCTAATCTGGACGAGATGTTCGCCGACATTAATAATCTTCCAGCTGATGATCCTCTACGGGCGACGACGGTCGCCTCAGCGCCGGACGATAGGCAGCTCTCATCCAGGCCCGCTCCAACGGTTGCGACTACGAAGACCGGCGCTACCGGATCACGCGTGTTGAGTATGCTTCCCGACAAAGTGCTGGCAGCCTTTCGAGAGAATGGAGGTTCAGCGTCTTTGACGCAAAGCAGTTCTGTTGCCCTGGAAGCGCGGAAGATCGAACCTGCGGTACAGACACGCAGCGACGGCGGAGTTGTCGTCAACTCAAGTCGCCGGATTGCGGTGCCATCGTTTGCCGGCTCCTCTCTGCGCAGCACTGTTGAGAAGGCCGACAATGCAGGACTACGTGTGCAGGCAATAGGCAGCGGTCTGGCGAAAGAGCAGGTACCTGCCGCCGGAACCATGGTTCCGGCCGGCACAGAGGTCGTCGTACGTTTTGTGCGCTGAGCCATCGCATCCTGGCGCTTAGAATCAACCGATATGGAGTGGAATGATGTACTGCGCGAAGTGACGGCACCAGAGTGTGTTCACTCTGCAGTCGCGGTTTCCGGAGTGCAGTATGACTCCCGCCGCGTACAGCCGGGGGATATCTTCGTCGCAATGCGCGGCGGTAGTGCGGATGGAAACCAGTACCTTGACACGGCCATTCAGCGTGGAGCCGCAGCGGTCATTACAGACTCCCGAGCCGCCTTCGAGAAGCTCAAGAGCGAGCACGCAACGCTCGGCCTTGCGCTAGTCGAGCGAGGCAGACAAGCGCTGGCAGAGGCAAGTTCTGCTGTCTTCGAACACCCGCAGAAGCATCTCGCGATCAGTGGTGTCACCGGCACTAATGGCAAGACTACGACGGCATTTCTGCTAGAGGCGATGTTGCGCGGTGCCGGCCGCAAGTGCATACTCATCGGCACCATCGAGACGCATATCGCGGGTGATGTTCGCGAGTCTCCGCACACCACTCCCGAGTCACGGGATGTTCTGGAGTTATTTGCTGAGGGCGTAAAGCTCGGCGTTTCGGAGGCGGTGATGGAGATGAGTTCTCATGCGCTGGATCAGGAGCGGGTGTGGGGGCTGCCTGTAGACGTAGGAATCTTTACCAATCTGACGCAGGACCACCTGGATTATCACGGCACAATGGAGAACTATTTTGAATCGAAGGCGAGATTGTTTGAGGGAGTGGGTTCGCCACCCCCGCGTATCGCTGTGCTGAATGCAGATGATCCTTATGGCGCAAGGCTTGCGGCATCCATTGAACGATCCCAGATCGTGCGATATGGGATAGAGAACGGGGCAGATTTTCGTGCCGAGAATGTTCAGATGGGTTCCGGAGTTACAAGCTTCCGCATGGTGACTCCTTCGGGCACTGTTATGGTGCGGTCTTCACTCACTGGACGAGTAAATGCTTATAACCTGCTTGCTGCGAGCGCAGCAGCCTGGGCGCGGGGGATGTCGCTCGAACAGATTGCGGAAGCTGCCGCAGCAGCGCCGCAGGTTCCGGGTAGGTTTGAAGTCGTGCCCTCGACGAACGGCGTGACAGTTGTTGTTGACTATGCCCATACGGATGATGCGCTTTATAACCTTATTTCTCTGGCGAGAGAACTGGTCAAAAATCGCGGTGGCCGAGTAATTACGCTTTTTGGTTGCGGCGGAGACCGTGACAAGACGAAGCGCCCAAAGATGGGATTCGCGGCAGGTAAAGCAAGTGATCTGGTTGTGTTGACGAGCGATAATCCGCGAAGCGAAAAGCCAATGGCGATCATCCAGGAGGCTTTGGTTGGCGTAAAGGAGACCGGGACCGAGTTCCTTGTCGAGGAAGATCGCTCGAAGGCGATTGGGATCGCGATTCGTGCGGCACATCCGGGGGATATTGTTCTTCTTGCGGGCAAGGGGCATGAGAAAGTGCAGATTCTTCGAGATGTCACTGTACCTTTCGATGATGTCGCAATAGCGGCTCAGGTTTTGAAGGAGATTGAATGAAGCTGACTTTAGGTCAGATTGCAGATTGGATTCATGCTGAAGGTGATTTTGAAACTTCGGCAGAAGCTCTAGGGTATTCAATTGATTCACGGACTATAGCGGCAGGAGAGTTGTTCTTTGCGGTTAAGGGTGAGCGACTCGATGGACATAATTTTGTGCAGGCGGCGCTAGCTGATGGAGCTGTCGCTGCAGTCGTGAGCATGGGTTGGGTTATCCCAGCTGAGGTAGACGAAGCGAAGTTGCTACGGGTTCCGGAGTGCGAAGACTGCGTGCTTCTGGCGTTACAGCGACTGGCCAATGCGGTGCGGCGCGATTGGGGCGGCCGAGTGATCGGAATAACCGGATCGGCAGGTAAAACGACAACAAAAGAGGCGGTTGCGCAGGTGTTAGGCGTACGCTTCCACGCCCTGAAGTCCCAAGGCAATCTGAACAACGCATTCGGTCTACCGCTACAACTGCTAAAGCTGGAGCGTGAGCACGAGGTTGCTGTGATCGAGATGGGCATGAATCATGCCGGGGAGATCGCAGCCCTGGCGAAGATCGCAGAGCCGAATTGGGCCGTTGTTTCGAACGTTGCTCCCGTACATATGGAGTTCTTTGCTGATGGCCTGGCTGGTATTGCCCGCGCCAAGTATGAGCTGGTGCAAGCTCTCCCTGAAGACGGAATTGCGGTATTGAACTTTGACGATCCCCATGTGAAAGAGTTTGGGCGCGGGATGGGTGGACGGGCTGTCTTCTACGGATTGAGCGAGGGAGCCCATGTGCGCGCCGTGGATGTGGTGGAGTTGGGCATCGAGGGCGTGACATTTACTGTAGAGGCGAAGGACGAGCAGGCTGGCGTCCTGCTAAAGCTGCTGGGACGGCACAATGTTCCGAATGCGCTGGCGGCCATTGCTGTGGGATTGAGCAGCGGTATGGGTTTAGAGGAGTGTGCTGAGGCTGTCGGCACGCTCCGCGCCGGAGATAAACGAGGTGAGGTGCTCAAATGGCGTGGGGCAACGATTATCAACGATAGCTATAATTCGAACCCACGAGCGCTGGATGCGATGGTAGATGCTTTGATCGCAATGCCAGGCCAACGACATATCGTGGTGGCCGGTGAGATGCTGGAACTGGGGCCGGAGGCTGAGTTGCTTCATTATGCCTGTGGGCGGCGGATGCGTGAGCGCGGGGTGTCCTGCGTGGTGGGGGTTCGCGGGACAGCGGAAGCAATTGTCCGTGGAACGCGCGAGCATGGAGGCCAAGCCGAGTTTGTGAAAGATGCAGAGGCGGCAGGGGAGTGGCTTCAAAGGAATGTAAAGGCGGGCGATGTAGTGCTTCTGAAGGCGTCGCGAGGGGTACGGCTGGAAAGGGCTTTGGCTGGCCTAACAGATTGAGGTAGAAGCGCAGATACGCAAACTTGCTCGATTCATCCGTGGAATGATTGCAAGGTGAATCGCAATGGATATTCTAAGATATCGATATCGAGAGATTGGTGGCTGGCCGTGATGGGCGGCTATAAGTCTTTAAATCTGACGTAAATCGTGCGGAGGCGTGTTTGCTTTATTGGCTGCTCTACCAGAAGTTGTTTCCCTACTTCCGCCTCTTTCGTATCTTCCGCTATCTGACTTTTCGGACAGTATTTGCGAGCCTGACAGCCTTGCTGATCGGACTTCTGATTGGCCCGTACGTGATAGAACGGCTTCGTGAGTTTCAGATCGGACAGTACATCCGAGAAGAGGGGCCGCAGTCCCACCAGAAGAAGAGCGGGACGCCAACGATGGGTGGGGTGCTCATCTGCATCTCCATCATTATTCCCACGTTGTTGTGGTCGGATCTATCGAATCCGTTCGTATGGATCGTGTTGCTGTCGACGTTGGCTTTCGGGGCGATTGGATTTGCTGACGACTACATCAAGATTGTTCACAAACGTAATCTTGGGCTTACGGCAAGGGCGAAGCTTGGATTACAGCTACTGGCGGGGTTCGGAGTGGCCCTGGCGCTGCTCTGGCTTCAGGCCCGTGGCAACTATTCGACGAAGCTGATGTTTCCGTTTCTGAAGCGGTTCCGCCCTGACCTGGTGTGGGGATGGATGGGACACATTCCGCATATGCATTGGTTGGCCTTTGTACCCTTCATACTTTTCGTGATGCTGGTCATTGCATTTTCCAGTAACGCGGTAAATCTCACAGATGGCCTCGACGGGTTGGCGATCGGGTGCACTATTATTGCTGCGGGAGCGCTGACTGTTCTCACTTATGTGAGCGGACATGTTGTCTTTTCGGACTATCTGGAACTGCAACGAATGCCTTTGGTCAGTGAGCTGACGATCTTCTGCGGTGCGATGGTAGGGGCCAGTATCGGATTTCTCTGGTACAACGCGCATCCGGCGGAGATTTTTATGGGAGATGTCGGCAGTCTTGCGTTGGGCGGAGCGATTGGGACTGTAGCTGTGGCGATCAAGCAGGAGTTGCTGCTGCCATTTATCGGTGGGGTGTTTATTCTTGAAGCGGTCAGTGTGATGCTTCAGGTCGGAAGCTATAAACTTCGCAATGGCAAACGTATCTTCAAGATGGCTCCGCTGCACCATCACTTCGAGCTGATGGGTTGGTCGGAGTCGAAGGTGATTGCCAGATTCTGGATTCTGGCTCTCATCTTTGGATTATTGGCATTGACGACGTTGAAGCTGCGATGAAGGATTCGAACGAATGATGGATCTGAAGAATAAGCGCGTGCTGGTGGTGGGGCTTGGGAAGTCTGGGCTTTCGGCTGCGATGTTTCTCCGAAAGCAGGGTGCCAGGGTGACCGTCAGCGACACCCGGAGCGCTGTGGCTCTGGCGAAGGAGATTCCTACACTGCTTGATGCCGGGATTATGGTTGAGAGCGGCGGGCATGGATTGCTGACCTTTCGGCGACAGGACCTGATTGTGGTTTCTCCGGGTGTACCGTTGGATACGCCTGAGGTGAAGCAGGTTATCAGTTATGGGATGGACGTCATCGGAGAGCTTGAGCTGGCGAGCCGGTTTCTCCAGGGGAAGACGGTTGGGATTACGGGTTCGAATGGAAAGACTACGACGACCACCCTGGTTGGCAAGATTCTGAGCGATGCTGGCCTGTTTACTCGGGTGGGTGGAAATATTGGGGTTCCGGTGATCGATCTCGTCGACGGGAGCACGTCGGAGACGCTGAACGTGCTGGAGGTGTCCAGCTTCCAGTTGGAGACGATTGTGGAGTTCCATCCCTCGATTGCGGTGGTGCTGAATATCACACCGGACCATCTGGATCGGCATGGCAGCTTTGAGGCGTATGCGGCAGCGAAGGCGAGAATTACGGAGCGGCAGACGCCGGATGACTTTCTGGTACTCAACGGCGAGGACAAGCCCACGCAGATGATTGCGGCCAAGACGAAGGCGCAGATTTACTGGTTCAGCCATCGAAGGCCAATCAAGCAGGGCGCGTTTGTGCATGGCGAGAGCATCTTGTTTATTCCCCAGGAAGGGGCGAAGAGCGAGCCGATCATGCCGGTGAGCGAGATTCCGCTGAAGGGATCTCACAATGTGGAGAACGTGCTGGCTGCGGTGTGCGTTGCGCGGCTTGCCGGCGTTCCGGCGGAGAAGATTCGGGCGTCTGTCGCGAGTTTCAAGGCAGTTGAACATCGGCTTGAGTTCGTGAGAGTGCTGAATGGAGTGGAGTATTTCAACGACTCGAAGGCGACGAATGTCGATGCGACGATCAAGGCGATTTCCTCGTTTCCGGGAGGGATTCATCTGATTCTCGGGGGCAAGGATAAGGACTCGGATTACACGGTTTTGAGCCCGCTTGTGAAGGAGCGGGTGAAGGCTGTTTATACGATTGGTTCTGCTGCGGAAAAGATTGAGCGCGAGCTGCACGGCATGGTGAAGATGGTGGGAGCGGGAACGATTAATGTTGCTGTTCGCGAGGCCCAGAAGGCCGCGGTTCCCGGTGACGTCGTGCTACTGGCTCCGGCCTGCTCGAGCTTCGATCAGTTTGAGAACTACGAGCATCGCGGCCGAACGTTTCGGCAGATTGTCAACGACTTGAACTGAGAGCAACAGAAATGAGTGCAAGATGGCGAAGAGAGTCGGTGTCGACAAGTGGCTCTTCGGAGTGGTGCTGCTGCTGGTGCTGTTTGGCCTGGTGATGGTTTTCTCCGCTTCGGCCGTAATGGCGAAGGCGGAGTACGGATCGCCTTATCAGTTCATGCTGAAGCAGGCTGCGTGGGCGGTTGTGGGCATGTTTGCGCTGGTCCTTCTGATGCAGGTGGATTATCGGAAGTACAACAATCCCAAGATTGTGTTTACAGCGGTTGCGATCACGATGATGCTGCTGGTCGGCGTCTTTGCGATGCGCGACTCTCACAATACGCATCGGTGGTTTCGCTTTGGCGGGTTCTTTACCTTTCAGCCGTCCGAGTTGGCGAAGCCTACGCTGGTCTTGTTTCTTGCGTATTTTCTGCAGACGCGGATTCACAAGATAGACGATTGGCGCGGAACGTTACTCCGGGCGGCGCTTCCTCCTCTGTTGTTCATAGGGCTCATCCTGAAGGAACCCGACCTTGGTACGGCGATCGTCTGTGCCGCGGTGACCGCGCTGATGCTTTATCTCGCAGGGATGCAGCTTCGTTACCTTGGCATCGGGTTGCTCTGCTCAGCTCCTGTTCTGTATTACATGTTGTTTCGCGTGCCGTGGCGGCGCGCCAGGATACTGGCGTATCTGAATCCTGAGGCGGACCCGCGCGGGACGGGGTTTCATATTCTGCAGTCGCTGATCGCGGTTGGAACCGGCGGGCTTCGCGGGCTGGGGTTGATGGAAGGCCGACAGAAGCTGTTCTATCTTCCGGAGCCGCATACCGACTTTATCTACGCGAATGTTTGCGAGGAGCTTGGGCTGATTGGAGCGTTGCTCGTGGTTGCGTTGTTCGTTGCCCTGGGTTATCGGGGGCTCCGGGCAGCGTATCTTTCGACCGATCCTTTTGCCCGGTTTCTGGCGTTTGGCATTACGGCGACAGTTCTGATTCAGGCGTTCTTCAATATGAGCGTCGTGGTTGCTCTGCTGCCGACGAAGGGAATTACGCTGCCGTTTATTTCGTTTGGCGGCACTTCATTGTTCGTGATGCTGGCGAGTATGGGCGTGCTTTTGAACGTCACGCGCGAGATTGACTGAGGCAGCTGCGTTGCGTGTTCTTATTGCAGGCGGTGGAACTGGCGGACATGTGATTCCGGCGCTGGCGATTGCGCGGGAGTTGCGCGATTCCCATGGCGCCGAGGTACGGTTTGTCGGGACGGCGCGGGGGCTGGAGACGAAGCTTGTTCCTGAGGCGGGGTTTCCGCTGGAGCTGATCAAGGTTGGGCAGTTGAAGAACGTCCGCCTCGCCACTCGCGCAAGGACACTGTTGGATTTGCCGCTGGGTTTGCTGCGATGTGTGGCGTTGCTGCGAAGTTTTCGGCCGGATGTTGTGGTGGGTGTTGGGGGGTATGCTTCCGGGCCGGCGATGATGGCGGCGATTTTGTTGCGCGTACCAACACTGGCGTTTGAGCCGAATGCGGTTCCCGGGCTGGCGAATCGGCTTGTCGGTAAATGGGTGAGCGCAGCGGCTGTAAACCTGGAGGAGACGCGGAGATATTTTAACAGGGCGAAGGTGACAGGAACTCCTGTTCGACCGGAGTTTTTTGCAATTGAGCCGAAGGCTGTCGAGTCGAGAATGAGGCTGCTGGTTTTTGGGGCGAGCCAGGGTGCGCGTGTGCTGAACGAGACGATGCCAAAGATCATGGAGCGATTGCTGGCAGCGGTTCCGAATCTTGATGTTGTCCACCAGACAGGCGCGAGACATGCGGAGTCGACTGTTGCCGCGTACGAACGATTGGGCATTGGGTTTGGGAGGCTTCGCGTTACTCCGTACCTTGACGATATGGCGAGGCAGTTTGCGGAGGCGGACCTGATCGTCTGCCGCAGCGGGGCAAGTTCGGTGGCTGAGGTAGCTGCTGCCGGCAGAGCCGCGGTGCTCGTGCCGTTTCCGCAGGCTGCAGATGACCACCAGAGGAAGAATGCGGAGGCGTTTGTGGCGGCCGGAGCAGCTGAGTTGATCGTCGAAGCCGACCTGACGGAGGAACGGCTTTTTGGCATGCTGCGGTTGTTACTTGGAGATGATCCACGTCGCATGGAGATGGGACGTGAGGCTCGAACTTTGGCGCATCCGAATGCGGTGCGGGAGATTGCGTCGATGGTTGCGGAGCTGGCGCGACGCGGTTGATCGTTCATCGACTGTTCTTCCTTTGGGATTAAAGAGTATGGGCTGAGGATCTTTCCTCAGCCCATACTTTTTGGATTGCGCTACTTCTTAGCGGTGTCCGCCGCCACCGTGGGAGCCTCCGCTGCCACCGCCGTGGAATCCGCCACCGCCGTAGCTGCCACCGCCGTGGAATCCGCCTCCGCCGTAGCTGCCACCGCCGTGGAAGCCTCCGCCGTAGCTGCCGGCGTTGCCATGGAAGCTGCTGCCGCCGCTGTATCCGCTGAAGCTGCGTGGCTGCGCGCTGGCGAAGTTACCGCCGTTTCCGCCGCTGTAAGCTCGTCCCTGAGCGGGGATTGCGAAATTATGCGGTGCAGAGTTGCCTGCGAAGTTGTGTCCTCCACCGTTGTAGCTTCCGCCGTTGTAGCTTCCGCCGTAGTGGCTCTGTGCGGGCGATGAGACTCGGTTAAGCTCGCCGCCACGATTGAAGCCATTGTTGCCGGTGTTGCCGGCGAAGTTGTGGCCGTTGATATAGGAGCCACGGTTGCCGTTGAAGTTGCCGTTTGTATGGACGAAGCTTGTGCCTCCCGGGCGTCCGTTATAGCCGTGGTAGGGCGTGTTGTAGACGTAGTGCCCGTGCCAGCCGGTTCCGAAGTGGTTGTAGCAGCTGTTGTACCAGAAGTGGCCGCCGCCCCAGTATCCGCCGTAGAATCCTACGCCGAAGTAGCCGAAGCCGTAGTTGATTCCGCCATAGTAGCCGACTGCGGGACCCCAGTAGCCAGCGTTCCAGTAGTAGCCTGGAGCGCCGTAGCCCCAGTAGCCGGGCGTCCAGAGGGCTCCGACGTAGGGTGGAAGCACCCAGGCGCCGTCAACCCAGACGTAGCCATCACCGTTCCAGGCCCAGTAGCCGGGCGTCCAGATGTATCCATCGCCGGGCATGGCGGGTTGCGCGTAGACGGGGATCGCCGGGGGTGCGACTGCTACGGAGACAAAGACGCGGGCATGTGCCGGAGATGCGGTGGCAAAGAACAATGATGCTGCAAGGGCCGCTGTACCGAAGATGCCTGCAATTCGACGGGAGAATTTCATGTTTCCAACCCTTCCCAGCCATCCTTCGTTGTGTCCAAGCTTGCAAGGGCTTCGAGGACGACTGGCTGAGGTTCCTGCCCGGTATTCAATCCGGATCAGGCACTCATTGTATTAGACACAGACATGAGGGGTTTGTTGCAGAGATATGAATGAGGGTTCATGCCTCCCCCCTCCCCCTATCTTTTCATGTAAATGGCTCATTCTATTTGGCTTAGATCCTTGGCATTTCCGGTAAATCATTCAATCTGAATGGTTTATGAGCAAAGTATTCAAACTAAACAAGTTAATGGTTGATGAATTGATGAGAAATGGACCCTTTCTATTTATTCTAACGGCTTTGGGAAACTGGTATGCCAGCGGGAAGTTGTTTTATTTGTTTGGGTTGGAGGGTTTTGGGGCTTGACAGTGGTTTTTGGGCTGTTTTTCGGGGGGGGGTTTGTAAGTTGGTATTTCTTCGGTTGTTGTAGGAAAGCAGATTCCCTGCGGGAATGACAACAAGAAAAGGCAACGACAAATGCAACGGCAACGACAAATGCAACGGCAACGGCAACTGCAAATTGCAACGGCAAATGCCAATGCAACGGCAAATGCAAATGCAAATGCAACGGAAACGGCAAATGCAGCTGCAACATTAATTCACTGCGTTGTGTTGGTTGCTGGATCAGCCGAGTTGGGAGGAGAGGATGGCGATGGCTGCTATGGCGGCGGTTTCGGCTCGGAGGATGCGAGGGCCCAGGGTTACGGGCTGCCAGTTGTGAGAGGTGAAGAGGGACATCTCGTCCTGGGTCCAGCCGCCTTCGGGGCCTATGGCGAGCGCCAAGCTGGTGAGCTGAGAGTCCGCGAGGATGGTTGGGATGGTGTTGGCCTGCTCGGTTTCGGAGAGAAGGATGCGGGTTGGGCTGGTCTCGCCTTCAAGAGCTGCGATGAGGGGCGAGGGGTCGGTGATTTCGGGGATGGTGGTGCGGCGGGATTGCTTGGAGGCTTCAAGGGCGATCCGACGCCAGCGTTCGGCGCGTTTTGCGGCGGCCTGAACGAGGTGCTTGTCGGTGCGGCGTGCATGGATGGGGGTGATGCGGGCTACGCCGAGCTCGGTGGCTTTTTCGATGGCCCACTCCATGTGGTCGAACTTGAAGATGGCGAGGAGGAGGTGAAGCGGGAGGACAGAGTCGGACTCGAGCTCTTCGTGGAGAGCGAAGACGACCTCGGCTTGCTGCCCGGTGCCACCGGGGCTTACGGTTTGAATTTCCGCGCGGTGGAGGAAGCCTCCGGCGACGACGTCGTAGATTTGTCCGGGAGCAGCGCGCAGGACGCGGGCGAGATGGGCGGCCTGGTCTCCGGTGAGTGTGGCGGTTTGAGAGGTCCAAGTGTCGGCGATCCAGCGGCGTCTGGTCATACTTGCTACTGATTACTTTACTTATTTCCAGACGGGTCCGGGACTCCTACTGATCAGTTTCCTGATCGGATTGCGTGTTTTTGGCGCTTCCATTGCCGAGGGGGATCGTGATGGAGAGAGGCCCCTGGTGATAAAGATCGACGTGCAGGACAGCCGATTTGCGGTGGTTCCATGTGTCGAGCGTGACCGGGAAGTGGAGGAGAACCATGCCTTCTGCGGAGTTGTCGGAGTGAATGAGGGTTTCGCGAAGCAAGGGCTCGGAACTCATTTGCCTGAGAGCGGGAAAGGCGGAGTAAATACTTTCGAGGTCCGTCTTTTCGGCAGCGCTGGTTTTGATCTCTTCGCCATCGGCGGTGGTGAGGGTCGCGGTGAAGTCTTTGAGGAAGAGGGGCAGGTTCAAGCGGTCAGTGATGCGAATCGTGGTGAGGACGTATAGTTCATCCTCGGTTTTGTCCGCACCGACGACGAGCGAATCGGCTTTGAAGACGAGATGGGTCGGGTAGATGGCTGTGTGGGTGATCTCGAGATCGGCGACGCGATGTGGCGTAAAGCGAATGACGAGCGCAATCGCAATACCGAGAACAACAAAGGCGATTAAAACGGGGGCCAGTAGATTACGGTGAACGGGATGGTGAATTTGTAGTTCGGGCACTAGGTTTCCATCAATAGCACAGGGCACTTTATACAGCAAAATATTATTCAGTGTCGAAAGAATTTGTATCAGAGGCGTGGAAATATTGCCGCTGATCAAAATTTGGATGATTTGGTATACCGAATGACCGGAAGTTAGTTCATCTCAGAGCTTTTGACTCTGATGATGATGGTTCCTCACTTTCTAATGACGATTTCCGTCGCCGAGTTGGATGGGGGCAATACTATGGCCAATCTTTCTGGACGGCGTATTCCTCGAGCAGGACAGCGATGAGCGCCGCGGTGGGAACAGCTACGAGTGCACCAGCAATACCGGCTAACGCGGTTCCAAAGAGAAGGGAGATGAGGACGGTAAGCCCCATAAGGTGCACGCTGGAGCGCATGATGCGGGGTATAAGGTAGATGTTTTCGATGTTGACATAGATGAGATAGAAGATGAGGACTCCGAGCATCTTGGTCCAGGAGTCGAGAGCGGCAACTCCGGCGGAGAGTGCGATGGTGATGACGCCTCCAGCGACGGGGATGATGTTGAAGAGGCCCATCAGGAAGCCCAGCAGCAGGAAGTAGCGGACATGAAGGAGTCCGAAGGCGATGGTGCTGGAGACTCCCAGAATGAGCATTAAGAGGCCCTGACCGAGAAGCCATTTGCTGATCTTCTGGTTGGCGCGCTTGAGTGTTTTGTCGAGACGGACGCGGCGGGCGAGAGGGAAGAGGGAGAGAAAGAAATGGTAGGCATGTTCCCCTTCAAGCATGAAGTAGATACAGAGGAACGCGGCGGTGACGATGTCAAAGAGGTGGGAGAGCCACAGGGGAACCGAGGTGAGGAGATAGCTCGCGGTGGAAGCGAGGGATTCTTCGGCACGGTTGGCGATTGCCTGGACGTTCAGCCGGTCGATGAATGGCAGGCGATGAACCTTTTCGATGAAATCGGGAAGACGATGGGGGAGCTCGTCTGCGAATTGAGTGAGATCGCGCAGGACGGGTGGAAGTCCGAAAAAGAAAAAGAGGGTGAGGACGAGCGCGACACCTGAGATGAGAATCAGGATGGCGACGGGGCGCGGGGGATGGTAGCCCCAGATCGGGCGCTCGGTGATTGAATTGACCACCGGCATGAGCACAGCGGCGAAGAGTGCGCTGACGTAGATAATGGCGAGCTCTTTGAGAAGAGCCCAGGCGAGCGCGAGGAGGAGAAGGATGCCGATGGTGAAGAGGATGTGGCTGCGGACGCTCTGGCGGGAGGTCTTCTCTTGGTCGGGAATCGGTTCCGGCAGGGAGGTGGCCAGGGTCTTCTCCTGTAGTGAGTTGCCAGAGTTGGATGCAGATTAGCTTATGCCTTGCCGTTTACCTGGGGGAGTCTCCGTGATGGTTCAGGGTGAGAAGAATGGCATCGACAGTGGTCTCGGGGGTGAGGTCGGAGGTGTCGAGTGTGAGCTGGGCGAGCCGGGTGTAGAGAGGGTGGCGGTGAGCGAAGCGCTGCTCGGCAGCGATGGGGTCCTGGAGGACAGGGCGGGCGATGCCCTGGAGCATGCAGCGGTCAAAGAGTGTGGGGAATGGGGCGTCGAGGAAGATGGTGAAGGTTCCGGGGGTCTGCTCGATGAGAAGCCGGTTGGTGAGTTCTTCGGGGGTGCCTCCACCAAGGGCAAGGATGGTGTTGGAGGCAGCAAGGGCGCTGGCAAGGGCTGTGGATTCAAGGCGGCGGAAGCGGGCTTCGCCGTGCCGCTGGAAGAGCTGGGGGATGGTAGCTCCGGCGCGGGCTTCAAGGTGAGTGTCGAGGTCGAGGAAGGTCCAGCCTGTGCGTGCTGCGAGGAGGCGTCCGATGGTGGATTTGCCGGCTCCCATGAAACCGGTGATGACCAACCGCTTGAGGTGCGAAGGTAGAGCTACGCTTTCTTTGGAGTTGATGGTTGCGGTTGCGGGCGTCATGGACTTTCTCCTAGTGTAGTTTGGCAGTTCGTGCTACGCGCAAGCAAAAGCCGCGACCTTTTGGGGTCGCGGCTCGGGAAGATCGAAGAACTCTGAGGTTTCTACTCAGAGATGCATGCGAGGCTCCTCCGGCCGCGACTGTGCCAATACCAGTAGCTAAATCGGCCGGTGTGGAGATGGTTCAACATGCTGACAAAAAGATACACCCGGTGGGCGATGATGGCAAGTGAACTCAGCATGTTTAGAGACATGCAAATAGAGGGCGCAGGTGATCCCGAGCCTGGCTGCGAGAGGATCACATGCGCCATATCTCATTGATCTATATGGAAAAGAGGAGCGCCCTCCGCCTGAGACGTGTGGCGATGAGGAACGCACGCAGAGTCTCAGACTTTCAGTGGACCCGTGCGCTCGCCGCCCAGTGACATTGAGAAGGTGTCTTTTGAGTGAGTCTTCTCACTGTCGATGCCCCGCTGGATTTTCTCCCATACACTGTCGCTCGGCTCCTCTTCCACAGGACGGAGGAGCAGACTGGCTTGTTCGGCGATGTACTGAAGATCGCGGATCAAGGCAGAACAGTTTTCACAGTTGCTGAGGTGCTCGTGGAGTGGAGAGTCTTCGGTGATGCGACTTTCTCCAGCCGCAAAGAGTTCAGGCAGCTTTTCTTGAAATTCAGCACAGGACATAGAATCTGGCAGACCGTTTTTGTTTTTATTTCCCTGCATCATACCGCCGCCTCCTTTGTGACGGTATCTTCCAGTGAGGCGGGTTGACGAAGGAGTTCCCGCAGTTTAAGTCGCGCTTTGTGAAGTTGCGACTTGCTGTTTCCGGTGGAGCATTCGAGCATGACGGCAATTTCGTTATGCTCGAAGCCTTCAACGTCATGAAGGACGAAGACCATGCGATAACCGGGAGGCAGAGAGGCGACGGCGCGCTCGAGGGCGACACGGTCAACCGAGCCTGCGAGCTGGGGATCGCGACTGCCAAAGTCGCGGCGTGGCGCGTCTTCTTCAGAGGGGTTGATGGTTTCTTCGAGCGAGACGAGCTGCAGTCCCTTTTTACGCAGATGCATGAGGACGAGATTGACGGTGAGGCGGTGCAGCCAGGTGGAGAAGGCCGATTCGCCTCGGAAGCTGCCAATCTTGCGATAAAGGTGGAGGAAGGCCTCCTGTGTCATGTCTTCGGCTTCGGAGACGTTGCCGAGCATGCGGAGGCAAAGGGTATAGACACGGCGTTTATGAAGCGCATAGAGCTTAGAGAATGCTTCTGCATCGCCCGCTTTGGCGAGCTCGATGGCCTCTGCTTCCCCTGCAATGGGAGGATTTCTCTTGAAGAGACCAGGAACGGTTTTGTTTTCTGTCATCTGTTGGCCTTGGACGTCCATGGGCTAGACTCCTGGGTTGAGCTGCTCAATTGACCGTTTGGTGTTTTGCCTTCCAAGAACCGCGGCAGTAAAAGGGCGCAGTACGACACACATTTCGTTAGAGTGTAGCGGAGCCGATAAGGTTGTGTCAGGGGGAGGCGTAAACCTACTGAAAACAGAGATTTTGAAGAGGTTAATCAGGAACCGATAAAGCGGGCATACAAGGAACGGGCCAGTGTGATGTCGGTTGTTCCCTGAATCATGGCGCGGCCGTCTGCAAAGAGGGTAAAGGTGTAGGGTCCGCGCCGGAAGCGCAGAAGGAGCTGATTGAAGCGAAGATCCTGAATGTCGTTGTGGGGAGCGAGGCGGTCGCGCATTGCGGCGAAATCAATCGGCCTGTGATGCTCATGAATTTGAACGGAATTACGGCCGCAGAGGGTGATTTGAGGGCGGCCTTCGCCTGAGAGATGCATGAAGATGCGTTTGCCGCAGACCTCGCAACCGGGGTCAGGCCTGGTTGCGGAAACTTCAGAATGTTCGCCCGTCCATAGGTCGTAGGAGAAGAGAGTTCTGCGCATGATGTGGGCCTGGCCGGTGAGATATTTGAGAGCTTCGGTGACCTGCAGGGAGGCTGCGAGGTTGACAGCTGTGGAGAGGATTCCAGAAGTGTCACAGGTTTCAACCGGGCCTGATGGGGGTTTGGGAAAGATGCAGGCGAGGCAGGAAGTTGGGTCTGCCTTAGCATTCTGCGAACTGGCCCATGACGATGAAACGGTCATGGATGGGGCACCTGGTTCTGCGGCTCTCGGCAAGATGTTCATGGTAGCGGCGTAGGAGCCGATGGCGGCGGCGTAGATCCATGGTTTGGATTGCTGCACGGCGTAATCGTTGATGAGGTAGCGGGTCTCGAAATTGTCGGTTGCGTCGAGGATAATCCGGGCGGGCGCCAGGAGTTGGTCGATATTGGCAGGGACGAGGTCAGCGATGTGAGCGTTGACCTGAATGGTGGAGTTGAAGAGGGCGATCTTGCGACGGGCGGCTTCGGCCTTGGGCAACGAGTCGATGGCGTCCTGTTCGTCGAAGAGGATCTGGCGTTGCAGGTTTGAGGGTTCGACGAAATCACGGTCGATAAGAGTAATAGCTGCTACGCCTGCGCGGGCAAGAAGGGAAGCCGCTGCAGCCCCTGTGGCTCCGCAGCCGACGATGGCGGCATGAGAGTGAGCGAGCCGGTCCTGGCCCTCCTTGCCGATGCCTGAGAAGAGGATCTGGCGGGAGTAGCGCTCCTGATCGTCGATGGGGGAGGGTGGAGCTAGTTCTTGTACAGGCTGGGACATATATAGGCTTTCTACGACGGAAGACGCGCCTCTTCCGTAGTATAGGGAATGCGCGACATTCGGTGCGCGCGCGCGGACTCCGTGCTGTTGGCTCTGTGCATCCAACGGCGCATGGGCCTGCAGTAAGCAGCAGCGGAAATGAGACGGAAGAGGACGGGTGGTTTTTGGTTCGGGTCGAGCGAGGTCGAAGTCCAGCACAGCGGATGAGAGGGTACGGCCGTGCCAGAGGAATTGGCTGGGCAGGGCTGTTTCTGGCGACAGCGCTGGGAGCGGGGCAGACGCCGGCTCCACCGACCGCGCAGCCGCAGACGCCCATGCCGCAAGGAACAGCGAGCCCGCCGTCGACGGTTCCAGCCGCTCCGGCTCAGCAACCATCAACTCCGCAGCGTGATCTGCAATCGCAACTCGGCTCGCTTGGTCCCGGGCTTACGACGTCGGTGTGGCAGTGGAAGGGGTTGATTGTCGAGAAGATCGAATTTGAGGGCGTGAGCTTCGACAAAGAAGACACGTTGCCAAGTGAGATCGAACAAAAGACGGGCGAGCCGCTGGATCCGGAAAAGATGCGGCAAAGTCTGCGTCGCCTGTTCGATAGCGGGCGGTATCGCGATATTGAGGTCCGCGGGGTGCGAAATGGAGACCAGGTTACCTTGATCTTTTCAGGACGTGCCCGCTACTACGTGGGGCGGGTTTCGATTGCAGGAGTATCGAGCGACCGGCTGACTTCATTGTTGAAATATGCGACGAAACTATCGCCCGGGACGGCTCTGATGCAGGGAGCTATCGCGGGTGGTTCGGAGGAGATAAAGCAGACGCTGGAACAGCAGGGTTTTTACGAGTCCAAGGTATCGGTACAAACGACGAGGGACGAGGCCAACAGCCAGATGAATATCGTCTACACCGTAACCGTGGGCCCGCAGGCGCGCATCGGGGTGGTATTGCTTCAAGATGGCGATCCTGGAATGACACTGGAGCAGTTCCGGAAAAAAGGAAAGCTCAAGGAAGGAAGTAAGGTCAATCGAGATACGACCAGCAATGCGCTGACGAAGTTGCGGGCGCAGTACCAGAAGAAGAATCGGCTCGAGGCGACGGTTTCGTTGCAGAAGCAAACCTACGTTCCAGCGCGTAGACAGGTGGACTATGAGTTTGTGGCCAAACAGGGGCCAGAGGTGAAAGTGGTGGTGGAAGGGACAAAGCTCTCCAAGAGCCGTCTCCACCAGCTCGTTCCGATTTTTGAGGAAGGAACGATCGACAACGATCTTCTCAACGAAGGAGTTCACAATGTCCGAGACTTTGTGCAGCAGCAGGGATATTTCGATGCGACCGTTGATGTAAAGGTGGTTGAACAAAGTGCGGGGTCGGAAAGCGTTGTATTTACGGTTGATCGCGGGATCAAGCATAAGGTGGTGGCAGTTGATATCAAGGGCAACAAATATTTTTCCACCGATCTTCTGCGAGAGCGCATGCAGGTCAAAAAGGCTGATGCGTATGAGAGGAGTGGCAGGTATAGTCCAAACCTCGTCACTCGAGATGTAAGTGCAATTCAGTCCCTGTATCGCGCCAATGGATTTGACGAAGTCAAGATCACGACCGATGTCAAGGACATCGATGCAAGTGGAAGCAAAACCGGGCTGATCTCTGTGACCTATAACGTGGAGGAGGGCCCACAGCAGAAGTTTGGAGATGTAAAGCTGGTCGGCATCAAGGAGAATCGCGAGAAAGAGATACGTGCGCTCATGAATACACAGTCGGGCCAGCCTTTTTCGTTGGTAACGCTTTCTGGCGATCGCGATGCCGTGCTGGGCTATTACCTAAGCCATGGATTTGACCAAGCTAGAGTTGAGATTCAGCAGGAGACAAGAAAGAACGAGCCAGATCTGACGGATGTGTCGTTGAACGTAGTGGAGGGCCAGCAGGTTTTTGTGGATCGGGTGCTGGTTTCCGGTCTGGATCATACAAAACCAACTGTGGTGCAGAACAAAATTCTCGTGCACCCCGGAGACCCATTCGATCAGACCGCCCTTCTTGAGACGCAGCGGGGTCTGTACGACCTGGCATTGTTCAATGAGGTCATCACTGCAGTCCAGAATCCAGCGGGAAATGCTCCACAGAAGAACGCGATTGTGCAGCTTACGGAAGCCAAACGCTGGAATGTGACCTATGGATTCGGCTTCGAGGCACAGACGGGCTATCCGGGAAACATTAATCAGACGAACGCGGGATATTCGCAGGAAGGAACGCCGGGAGTGAGTCCGCGAGTTTCGCTGGATGTATCGCGCATCAATTTTCGTGGGACTGAAGATTCGCTTACGCTGCACTCGGCGTACGGCATGCTGGAGCAGGTGGCAATTCTGACTTTCCAGAATCCGCACCTGAACGGCAGCAGGAATTTTGCCGCGTCGATTTCGGGCGGCTACTCGAATATTCGAGACATCACGACGTTTGCGTCTTCTACGCTATACGGTGATTTTCGTGTAACGCAGAAGTGGAGAAAAAGGGATACATTTATCTACGATTTTCTTTATCGACGCGTTAAGGTCGATCCGAACAGCCTGCAGGTATCGATTGACCTGATTCCGTTGCTCTCTCAGCCTGTGCGCGTTGGAGGCCCGAGCGTTACCTGGTTTCACGATACCCGGTTGCCGAGTCCGCTGGATGCGGTGAAGGGGACTTATACGACGTTTCAGTTCTTCGAATCGTCATCGAAGTTTGGTTCGGAGACGGACTTTATCAAATTAGACGGTACGAACACGACGTATTTCCAATTCGACAAGCGAAGGTACACGCTTGCGAGGAGCACGCGTATCGGATATGAGCACTCATCGGGGCCGAATCCGAATGCCGGCAGCACGGCTTGCCAAGGGAATCTGTTGATGACGAATCCGACATGTAATGCTGTGCCGTTGCCTGAGCGGCTTTATGCCGGTGGCGCAACGTCCCATCGTGGGTTTCCGATTAATGGAGCAGGGCCGCGTGATCTCCAAACCGGCTATCCCGTTGGGGGATCAGCGGCGTTGGTGAATTCGATAGAACTGCGCATGCCACCGCCGACATTGCCATATGTGGGTGACAGCGTCAGTTTTGTGTTGTTTCACGATATGGGGAATGTCTTTCAGAATGCGGAGGATATGTTTCCCAGCTTTTTGCGGTTTCACCAGCCTGATCGTGATACCTGCCGACAGGTTACTGGTGTGACGATTGGAACGTGCAATTTCAATTATTTTTCTCATGCAGTCGGGCTTGGAGCTCGATACCGAACGCCGGTTGGGCCGATTCGTTTCGATTTCAGCTACAACCTGAATCCGCCGATTTACCCGGTGATTAACGACTATTCGAACAACAGCGTTCCACATGTAGGGCAGGCGAATCACTTTAACTTCTTCTTCAGTATTGGCCAGACTTTCTAAATGCGGATGTTGATTCACAACCCGTTGGTCCGGTGGATGACAGCAGTGCTTGGTGTGCTGGTTATCACGGCAAGCAGGCCCATACGTGGGCAGCAGGCTCCGCAGCCAGGGCCTTCTACGGCCGATTCGGCATCGAGTACTGAAGGGATCGTGTTGGATCGTGTGGTAGCGGTGGTGAATGGTGATGTCGTTCTTGAGAGCGATGTCGACGAAGAGCGCCGTTTCGAGATGATTCAGCCCTATCGCGGGTTAGGGGAGTTTTCTCGCGAGCGAGCAGTGCAGCGGCTGGTTGATCGGGCTTTGATTCTGCAGCAGGCGGCGCTACAGCCGGAAGTAGCAGTCTCGGACAAGGGATTGGATGATCAACTTGCGCGGTTGCGCAAGGATATTCCTGCATGCAAGGAATATCACTGCGAGACCGATGCAGGTTGGCAGAGGTATTTAGGGGAGCACGGCTTTACGGAGCCAGAGTTTCGCGATCGCTGGCGAAAGCGGATGGAGCTGCTGCGGTTCATCGAGGTGCGATTCCGAAACGGGATCCATATTACCGATGACGAGATAAAGGACTACTACGAGAAGACGATGCTTCCGGAGTATGCGCGGCAGAAGGTGACTCCGCCGAAGCTGGATGCGATTTCACAGCGAATCGAGGAGGTTATGTTGCAGCAGCAGGTTGGTAATCTGCTGCGCGATTGGCTGGCTTCGCTACGAGCCCAAGGGAGCGTGAGGATTATTCCGAAGGGCGAGGTGGGACAGTGAGCGTGCGAGACCCGAGGCACGAACTTGAGCGCGGAGTGGAACGCGCAAAAGAAGGGGTCGAGCGCGTCAAAGAAAAGATTGTTAAGGTTGAACGCTCCCTTGCTGCGAGGATTGGCCGCGGCATGATGTTGACGATTCTCGGAGTGCTGTTATTTATCGCAGCGATATGTGGGGCGTTTGCCTGGTATTCGACTACGGCGGATTTTGAGCGCAGAGTTGGGCGCGAGGTCGTCAGCGTGCTGGAAGATGCTACCGGCGGGCGGGTGGAACTGGCAGCAATCCATTTTGATTTACGGCATCTGGCGATCGAGGCTGATGGACTGGTGATTCATGGATTGGAAGGGCCGGCCGAGGCGCCCTATCTCTCCGCAGACCGGATTCTTCTTAGAGTGAGAATCTTCAACTTTCTGAGCCACGTTGCGGGTTCGGGGCTGGCTTCGCATGTTTCGTTGAATTTTCTTCGAGTGGAACGTCCGCAGTTTCATCTGATTGTCGATAAAGACGGCAAAACGAATCAGCCAATACCAAAGCATCCGAGTACGAGTAAAACCCCGCTGACGGACACGCTGCTGGACCTTAAAGCGAAACAAGTGGAGCTGGCGAACGGAGTTGTTCTGCTGAATGACCGCGCAATTCCATTCGATCTTTCGGCGCGCAATCTCGAAGCAGAGGTTCACTTTGTTTCGTCGAGCGATCGTTATGGGGCGACTGTTGATCTCAATGATTTGCGGACGAAGCTGAAGAAGGAGCCAGAGGCGCAATCGAAGATTCATCTTGAGGCGGAGTTAGGGCGGGATGAGGTGCAGCTAACGAAGCTGGATCTCAACACGGGAGCGAACTCTGACCTGCATGTGGCCGGTAAGCTAACGAACTTCGCGAATCCGGACTGGGATGTGAAAGCCAAGGGGTCGCTCGCATTGACGCAAATTGCGGTCCTGACGGGCGTGGATAGCCTGAAGGCTGGTGTGGTCGATCTGGATGTCCATGGCCACAATTGCCGAGTAAGCCCGGCAGAGGCGCAGAGACGTCCGCGATTCTGGGAACGGCTACGGCCTCATTCGAAGGCCAAACCGGGATCGAAGGAGTTGCCGCCCGATCCCGAGTGTGTCACTGGCTATCTTGTGACGGGTTCGGCGAAGGTCTCGAAGGCTGGATACCGCGACGAGTATGTACGGCTGCATGATGTGGATGGTTCGGCTAATTTGCACATTACTCCGTCTGAGCTTCTGCTGACGGCGCTGGTGGGGTATCTGCCGGGTGGCGGAAGCGCGAACGGAGAGCTGCGGATCGTGAACTGGCTGGGTGAGGTTCCGCAGAATGCGGTGGAGAAGTCGCCTACAACAAAGGCCGCTGTAACAACCGCAAATACGACAGCCAAAAATGTTGGAGTAAAGCCGCCAGTGAATGGATCAACGGCGTTGCCACCGGTGCAGCCAGCGCATGCCTATTTGACTGCGACTCTGACCAAGATTCCGCTGCGCACGATTATGGACATTACGGCGCCGGAGCACTACGGCGACCTGGGGTTCGACACAGCAGTGAGCGGGCCGGCGAAGGTTGAGTGGGGTGGGCCCGCGAAGAACATTGCCGATACGGTCGAGGTGGATGGCAATCTTACACTCGCGCCAACTGGGACGAAGCGGAGGGGTGCTCTATCGGACATTCCTGTGACCGGGCAGGTTCTCGCTCACTATTCAGGCAAAGATGAGACGGTACGCATACAAAGGATGACGGCCATTACGCCACAGTCGACGTTGGAGACCAACGGCATACTGGGGGTGAATACCGGCGACAGGTTGACGGCGCTGAATGCAGATCTCACGGTACGCGATCTCTCTGAATTCAATCAATTGCTGACGACTTTAGGGCTGGAATCAAACGGCAAGAAGGGCAGCGCAGCGATTCCTGTGGCTCTCCATGGGGCGCTGCAGTTTAACGGGACTGCACGAGGGGCCGTGCACGATCTCAATGTGAAGGGACATGTGCAGGCGAGTGAGATTGAATTTGTGATGGGATCGACGGATGCTTTGATCGATTCTCTCGTGGCCGATGCCGAGTATGCACCGAATGAAGGTGTGGCCATCGCAAGCTCGACTCTTCAACGCGGCTCAGCAGTATTGAAGGTTACAGGTACGCTACGGCCGCGTAAGGAATTGTCCCGCAAGGGAGTCGCCAATTATATGTGGGACGAGGGAATGAGCCTGGATGCGAGGGCGCAGTTGGCAGACGCATCCGTGACAGATCTTCTTCAGATTGCGGGGCAGGAGCAGAAAATCCAGGTGACGGGGACCATTGCGATGAGCGCTCATGTCACCGGAACTCCGCAACAGCTGAATGGGACAAGTCACATTTCACTGAATCATGGCGTGGCTTATGGCGAATCTTATGAGTCTGCGGCGGCAGACTTGAGTATCCAAGGCAAAGACATTGAAGCTAGTCAGGTTGTGGTGAGGCTGCACGGTATGCAGGTTGCCGGCAATGGCGGCTACAACTTCACGAGCGAACAGCTTCACGGTCATATCGATGGCAATCATCTGGTGCTCTCGAAGTTTGACACGGTGAAGAAGGCAAATCTTGACGCAGATGGCACGTTAAACCTCGTTGCGGATGCGAATGGCACGGTTTCAGAACCCGGCCTAAAGGCAAATGCAAGATTGAGTGGCGTGACTTACCAGGGGCAATCGATCGGCGATGCAACGGCAGAACTGCACAGCAGCGGGAAACTGCTCTACGCGACGGTGGACTCTACACTGGTTGGCGCGAAGGTGAACCTGACCGGCCAGACCCAATTGGCCGGGGACTATCAGACACAGGCGAAGTTGACGATTGCCGGTCTCGATGTGAATAAGCCGCTTTCCATGTTTGCGCCCGGTAAAGTTACTGCGCAATCGCTGATTGAGGGAACGGCGACAGTGAATGGACCCCTGAAGACTCCAAAGGCATTGAGCGGGGCTGCGGAGTTCAGCGCTGTTGACGTGAAGCTTCAAGGGATTGAACTCAAGGCGGCGGAGCCTTTGCGTCTAAGTCTGCGCGATGGCGTCGCCACATTGGATCAGATGCATATTACGGGGCAAGACACGGATCTGCATGCAAGCGGTACGGCACAGTTGTTTGGAGCGAGCGATCCCAATGGCGGCAAGCTCAATATCAAGGCAAATGGCAACGTAAGCATGGCGCTCCTGCACACCATTGATTCCGGGATTATTTCGAACGGGAAGATGGAGTTTTCGGTGCTGGCGGGAGGGCAGTTGCGCAAACCCGCACTGACCGGGAAGATTCAGTTCAATAATGTCAATCTGGCGATCGACGGTGTGCCAAATGGGCTAAGCGATATGAATGGCACACTGGCGTTCAACGAAGACCGTCTCGATGTTCAAGCCCTGACAGCGAAGACGGGTGGCGGCGACCTTAAGCTTGGCGGTTCGCTGCGATATCGAAATGGCGTTTACGCCGATCTGACCGCGACAGGAACTGCGGTCCGTGTCCGTATGTATGGCCTGAGTGCAACTGCAAATTCAAATCTGAAACTGCAAGGCAGCCTGCAGGGTGCGTTGCTGAGCGGCAACATTCTTATCACGCGATTTGGCGTGGGACAGGATGTCGATTTGGCAGCGTTTGCCGGTTCAGGTAGCGTGAGCGCGCCGCCTGATCCGAACTCGCTCGCAAACAAAATCCGGCTTGATGTGCGAGTGACAAGTTCGCCGCAGCTTGATTTTCAGAACTCGTATGCCAAGTTGTCGGGGTCAGTCGATCTGAACCTGCGAGGCACGGCGGCGCAACCGTCGGTGCTTGGCAAGGTTCAGATTACCGACGGCAGCGCAACTTTTGCAGGAACGAAATACCAGCTACAGCGCGGTGATATTTATTTCACAAATCCTGTCACTATTGATCCGACGATCGACCTTGATGCTACCGCGCAAATAGAGAATTACGAGGTTACCGTGGGACTGCACGGCACGGCGAGTAACCTGAAGCCGACGTACCGTTCTGAGCCGCCGCTGAGTGAATCCGACGTTTTTGCATTGCTGGCGCTCGGACGAACGCAGGAAGAGGCGCAGCTTTACCAGGAGCGTCAATTGCAGTCCGGGACTGATCCGACGACGAGCGCGCTGCTTGGGGGCGCACTGAATGCAACCGTGAGTACGCGTGTGGAAAAGCTGTTTGGCGTTGGAAGCGTAAGGATCGATCCTGCATTCGTGGGAACATTGGGCAATTCATCGGCACGAATTACCGTGCAGGAGCAGATCTCGAAACAAATTACTGCGACGTTTGCTACCAATGTGAACACTTCGGCGCAACAGTTGATTCAGGTGCAGTATGACTTCAATCACAATAATTCGATTGTGATTACGCGCGATGAATCGGGTGTGTTCAGCATCGTTTACAAGCTTCGCCGGCGCTATCGCTAGCCGATTCTTATTCATTCCGCGTCCTATGGTGTGATGTATAGGCTGCTCAGAAGCTTGTTGGAGGGAGTATGACAAAGTACTTCAGATTTGCTGGTTCTGCGGTTCTTGTTTTTGGGTTGATGGCGGGAGCGGGTGTGCGTCTGGCGGCGCAGGCCCAGGCCAGCGCCAGCGTGAGCGGGCAGGATGCGGAGATTGAGGCCGATGTTACGAAGGCTCTCGACAATAAGAAGTTCAAGGATGTGAAGGTCTCCTCACAAAATGGAATCGTTACACTGACCGGTACGGTGGCTCTTTATGCGGACAAGCAAGACGCCGATCGCAAGGTGCATCACAGAAAAAATGTGAAGGGCGTGCAGAACCTGATCGAAGTGGCGGGTCCGGTTGTGGAGGACGCGACGCTTCGCGACAAACTCGCGGAGAAGCTTGCCTATGATCGGGTTGGTTATGGGACTACGGCGTTCAATGCTTTTACGATTGGCGTGCAGCATGGCGTGGTCACCCTGGGTGGCGTGGCGTATGGACCGACGGATAAGGATTCTGCGATCAGCCTGGTGTCGAACTATCCCGGGGTAAAGGATGTGGTGGACGATATCGAGGTCGCTCCAGTATCCCCGATGGACGATCGCATCCGTTTGGCCGAGGCGCGGGCGATCTACGGGGCGCCGCAGTTGAACAAATATGCGCTCGATCCGGCGAAGCCGATTCGGATCACGGTGGTCAACGGTGTTGTGACTCTTTCAGGAGTTGTCGATAACCAGGGCGATAAGGATGTGGCGAACATCCGGGCGAACGGCGTTCCCGGCGTGTTCAAGGTTATTAATAACCTCCAGGTTGAAGGGGCGCAGCCTAAGGAGAAGTAATTTATCAGACTGCTCGAGTGTGGCTCGATCTTTTACGATAGAGGCATGACCTCATTGTGGAAGAGTACGGCGGTTACGCTGGAGATGATCAAATGGGAGCACTCGATTTTTGCATTGCCGTTTGCTCTGACTGGGGCGGTACTGGCCGCCGGCGGTTGGCCGCAGGCCCGGGTGCTTGGGTGGATTATCGTTTGCATGGTGGCTGCGCGTTCGGCTGCGATGGCATTCAACCGGCTGGTGGACGCGAAGATTGACGCGGCGAATCCGCGGACCGCGATGCGGGCGATCCCGGCGGGGGCGTTAAGCGGCAGATTTGTGGGTGGCTTCGTTATCGTTTCGATCGTTCTATTCACTTTCGGGGCGGCGATGTTGAATCGATTGACGCTATTGCTTGCTCCGCTGGCGTTGGCGGTTGTGCTGGTCTACAGCTATATGAAGCGGGTGACGCGGTGGTCGCACCTTGTGCTGGGTCTTGCGCTGGGCATTGCACCGTCGGCGGCGTGGATTGCGGTGCGCGGGACGCTCGATCCGAGGATCGTGGTGTTGACGGGTGCGGTGCTGCTCTGGGTTGGCGGCTTCGATGTGTTGTATGCGTGCCAGGATTTTGAACATGATCGCAAGTTTGGCTTGAACAGCGTGCCTCAAGCGTTTGGTTTAAACAACGCATTCTGGATTGCGCGGTTGATGCATGTCGGCATGTTTGCGCTGCTGTGCTGGCTCGTCGTGCTTTTCGGCCTGGGCAAGCTGGCGATGCTGGGCCTGGCACTTGTGGCTTTGTTGCTGGTTTACGAGCACTCCATCATTTCGCCAACTGATCTACGGCGCATGAATGCGGCGTTTTTTACGATGAACGGCGTGATCTCCGTTATCTTTTTTCTGTTTGTCGCAGCGGATGTTTTCCTTCGCCGCTAAAAACGACTTCGCCACAAAAACGAAAGGCTCGCCTGAGCGAGCCGTCCGAAGAGTTTAACGGGTTAGCTGTTACGGATATCGTCGAGTTTGTCGCTGATTCTATTTTTGAGGTTCTGAGCTGAGGTGGTGATTTTTTCGCGCACCTCGTGCGCTTCGGCTTCGGTCCGGTTTTTGAGAGATTCCTTTTGAACCTGAGCTTTGGCTTGCTGCGTTTCGCTCACCTCTTTGGCGGTGTCTTTGGCCTGGCCCCAAGTTTCCTTGGCCGCGCCTTTTACCTGGTCAACGACACCTGCATTCGCGAGTTTCTCGTTTCCAACTGTTTCGCCGACAGTCTGTTTGACCTTTCCGGCGACTTGATCGAACTTACCTTCCACGGTTTGTTTGTTCATACTGCTACTCCTGGGTAATATTTGTGGGCCAAGTTGTGCTGGCCCTGCTAGAGTGCTCGTCTGCCCGACATCAGATTAAAGATGAGGACGATAATGGCGAGGACCAAGAGGATGTGGATCCAGCCGCCGAGCGTATAGCTACTGACAAGGCCTACAACCCAGAGGATGAAGAGAACGATTGTGATGGTCCAAAGCATGTTGGTCTCCTGATAGAGAGTTGTTGATCGCTCTTGCAGCAGATAATGCAGCAATCGATCGAGGTTCGAATATCGGAGCCCGCGCGGCCTACCTGTTGTAGGTTGCTGATTAGGAGGGCGAGGTTGCCAAATGCAAATAAAATGTAAACATTTGAGGCGGATCTATTGAAGATAGCGATTCAAGGGGAGTTAGGGTCGAACAGCCACATGGCCGCGATGGCGATGCTGGGAGACGAGAACGAGCTGGATATCATTGCGTGCGGTCTTTCCGGCGAGGTCTTCGCCAAGGTGGTTGATGGCGCTGTTGACGGCGCTGTGCTTCCGATTGAGAACAGCCTGCATGGGTCAGTTGCGGAGCACTATGACCTGCTGCTGGAAGAACCGGTACAGATTGTTCGCGAGACGCTGCTTCGCGTTCGACACAATTTGATTGCGATGCCAGGGGTGAAGCTTGGCGACTTGCGCAAGCTGATCAGCCATCCCGTCGCGTTGTCGCAGTGCCGGCGATTTCTGGCTGCACATCCTGAGTTTGAGGCGGCTCCGTTCTACGACACTGCGGGCAGTGTGAAGCACCTGATGGCTGCCAAGCTGCGGGATGTTGCGGGGATTGCTCCGCAATTTGCCGCGACGCAATATGGCGCAGAGGTTCTGGTTGCCGGGATTGAGGACCATGCTCAGAACTTCACCCGGTTTCACCTCGTGGTGCGAGGTAACGCATTTTCACCGCAGCAAACAGGCTTGCCGGGGACCCCGAGTGCCGAGTCCGGAAATCGCGTGAGCGATTCGAACAAGATGAGCGTGGCGTTTGCGATTGAGCATCGGCCAGGGACACTGGTGGCTGCGCTGGAGCGACTGGCGGTGGCCGGGGTGAACCTGACGAAGATTGAGTCGCGACCGGTACCGGGGAATCCCTGGGAGTATGTGTTTTACGTCGACGTCCGGTTTGATTCGGCTGACCGGGCGAATGAGGCGGTAGAGACGCTGCGGCAGCATTGCCGGATGGTGAAGGTTCTGGGACAGTATCGGGCCGCCTGAGGCCCCCCTCCCCTATCTTTTTGGGTAAATTGTTCAATCCATGAAACTTAGATCTGGACTTCGCAGCGCAAGTTCAGGCCTGAAGAGAAAAAGGGCTCGACAGGAAAATGGTCGAGCCTTCTCTTTTTCGTTCCAGCTCTAATTTTATCTGATCGGCAAAACTGATCTGCCAAGTATAAAGTGTTTATTTTCTGCATGATGGATCTTTTCAGGACTTGACACAGGTTTTTTGCTGATATGTGGCGTATGCTGGCGCTGTTTTGTGATGAAAAGGTGGGGCAGGGCCGATACGAGAAGATGGGAAGCGGCGTCTGAAGATTGTATCCGGTGACTAGAGTGTGGGGCTGAGGGCGAGAAGGGTAAGGGATTGCGACCAATCTGGTGGTTGCTGCATCGAATGTTTGATAATCTGATATGAAGTCACTCAGATAGAAGGGCAATCCATGGCAAATGACTTTGTAAGTGTTATTCAGCCGACAGCAGCCAAGAACGGGGAGGAGCAGAGCAAGGGGCGGTCGACGCCTGTGCTCCCCGTGCGGGACACGGTTTTGTTCCCCCATGCGGTGCTGCCGCTGACGGTCGGGCGAGAGAGCTCGATCCAATTAATTCAATCTCTGGGTGAGGACAAGTCGATTCTTGTGGTTGCGCAGCGGGATGCGCGGCAGGACGCTCCGCAAGGAGTGGACTTGTTTGCGATCGGCACGCGGGCAACGGTGCACAAGGTCGTAAAGATGCCGAACCAGAGTCTTTTTGTATTTACGGAAGGCAATGAGCGTGTGAAGCTCGGCGAGTTTACGCAGGTGACTCCGTTCATGATGGCGGACTATGAGCTGATCGCGGAGGTCGAGCCGGAGAAGACTCCCGAGATGGAGGCGTTGCAGCGGAATGTCATCAGCCAGTTCCAGCAGGTAGTGACGGCATCGCCGACGCTTTCAGATGATCTGCAGACGATCGCGATCAACATTGAGGAACCGGGGAGACTGGCGGATTTCATTTCGGCGTCGTTGCCGTTTTTGACGACGGCGGACCGACAGGAGCTGCTGGAGACTCCCGATGTAGTGGCCCGGCTGGAGCGGATCAACAAGCATCTTGCGAAGGAGATCGAGGTCCAGCAGTTGCGGAACAAGATCCAGAGCGAGGTACAGGATTCGGTGCAGCAGTCGCAGCGGGACTACTACCTGCGCGAGCAGCTGAAGGCCATCCAAAAGGAGCTTGGCGATCTTGATGACACGCAGAAGGACATCCAGGAGCTGAAGGAGAAGATTGAGGCTGCCGGGATGCCGGATGAGGTCAAGAAGGATGCTCTGAAGGAGCTTGCCCGCCTGAGCCGGATGAATGCGATGGCGGCGGACTACGGCCTGACCCGGAACTACGTGGAGTGGCTTGCGGTGCTGCCGTGGTCGAAGAGCTCGGCTGGAGAGGTGGATATCAAGAAGGCGAAGGAGACGCTGGATGAGGACCACTACGGCCTGAAGAAGGTGAAGGACCGCATTCTGGACTACCTTGCTGTTCGGCGTTTGAAGCCGGATATGAAAGGACCGATTCTATGCTTCGTTGGGCCTCCGGGCGTCGGCAAGACCTCGCTGGGGCGGTCGATTGCGAGGGCGCTTGGGCGGAAGTTTTCGCGTATCTCACTTGGCGGCATGCACGACGAGGCAGAGATCCGCGGGCACCGGAGAACGTACATCGGTGCGCTGCCTGGACAGATCATTCAGCACCTGAAGAGGGTCGAGGTGAATGACCCGGTCTTCATGCTGGACGAGATCGACAAGCTGGGCAGGGACTTCCGGGGCGATCCTGCGAGCGCGTTGCTGGAGACGCTCGATCCCGAGCAGAACAACACGTTCCGCGACAACTATCTGGATCAGCCGTTCGATCTGAGCAAGGTGCTGTTTATCTGCACAGCCAACCAGCTGGACACGATACCGGCTCCGCTGCTCGATCGTATGGAGATTATCGAGTTGACGGGCTACACGGAAGAAGAGAAGGTCAACATCGCAGTGCGGTACCTGGTTCCGCGCCAGATCAAGGAGAATGGTGTCGATCCTGCGATGATCGATTTCCCAACGGCGAGTGTTGCGCTGGTTGCACGGCACTACACGCGTGAGGCGGGCGTCCGTAAGCTGGAGCAGCAGATAGGAACGATCTGCAGGAAGGTGGCTCGGAAGATCGCCGAGGGCGCGACGGACAAGATCGTGATCACGCCCGAAGTGGTGCATGAGTTCCTTGGCGGAATCAAGGTTCGTGTGGACACGGAGATCGCCGAGCGGACGAAGCGCGCCGGTGTGGCGGTTGGCCTGGCATGGACTCCGGCGGGAGGCGACGTGCTCTTTATCGAAGCGAACAAGATGAAGGGCAAGGGCGGCTTCACGATCACGGGCCAGATTGGCGACGTGATGAAGGAGAGCATGCAGGCGGCGCTGACGTGGGTTCGTTCCAATGCAGGGAAGTTCGGACTGGAGGAGGACTTCACGAAGGACACGGATATTCATATCCACGTGCCGGCGGGAGCGATTCCGAAGGACGGACCTTCGGCGGGCATCACGATGGCGACGGCGCTGGTGAGCCTTTTGACGAACACACCGGTGCATCCGCTGACGGCGATGACGGGCGAGATTACGCTGAGCGGCAACGTGCTGCCGGTGGGAGGCATCAAGGAGAAGTTCCTTGCGGCCAAGCGCGCGGGAGTACGGGACGTGATTCTGCCGCTCGAGTGCAAGCAGCAGGTGGAGGAGGACCTGACGCCGGACCAGACGGAGGGTGTGAAGATCCACTATGCGACCCGGATTGAGCAGGTGCTTGCGATTGCTCTGCCGAAGACGGTGCAGGAAGAGGCAGAGGACGAGGCATTGCGCGAAGAGGTGTTGCACGCTACCACGGCGTAATGTCGATCTCTTCCCACTCATGCCACAACGAAGCTGTGGCATGAATGGGGCACCCCGATTGAGAAAAATTGAAAGGCTCGGCTTTGTGCCGGGCCTTTTTGTTGTGAGAGGTTGTGCGGATGATGACGATCGGGCACTCAACGCTTGGAATTGAGGCTTTTCTGCGGGCGTTGAAGGAGGTTGGCGTGCGGACGCTGGTCGATGTCCGGCGATTTCCGGGGTCGCGACGGCATCCGCAGTTTGGGCAGAAGGCTTTGTTTGCGTCGCTGGAGGAGGCAGGGATTCAGGCGGTCTGGCGGGAGGGGCTGGGTGGGCGTCGGGCGGCGCGGAAGGACAGCGTGAATACGGGTTGGAAGAACGAGAGCTTCCGCGGGTATGCGGATTATATGCAGACTCCGGCGTTTGCGGCGGAGATGGATTGGCTGGTGAGTCAGCCGGAGTTGGACCGATTGGTGGTGATGTGCGCGGAGGCAGTTCCGTGGAGATGCCACCGGTCGCTGATTGCGGATGCGGTGATGGCTCGTGGACTCGCTGTTGAGGACATCTTTGTAAAGGCCGATGGCGAGAGCGAGAGGCGGCCGCATGCGATGACGAGGTTTGCCCAGGTCCATGAGGGGAGGGTCTGGTATCCACGGGAGCCGGAGTTGTTCGGGTGATTCTACGATTCGGAGCGGTTTCTGCCGTTATCGAGGAGCGGCGCGAGATGAGTTGGTCCGAGGAGGAGTATGACTGCTCTGGATTCTGACGTCGTATCGCCTCATCTGCTGTGTGACGAGTTCGTTTGTCTTCAGAATGGCTTTCTGCGTGGTGTCGTCGAGTTGATCCCAGGTTCTGAAGGTGGATGACTGCTGAACAAAAGCCGGGATAATTGATCCGTCCTGATCGACCATGGCCGCAAAGAGGAGCTGGATGGATTTCTGGTTGAGATCGACTGTGACCTGGCGAACCCTGTAGCCGATGTCAGTGCAGTAGTCCATGTGGGCTGCGTCACCCATACCGAGTTTGACGAGGTTCTCGCGGCAGGCTTGTACGGATTTGTACATGGAAAAGATGGAGAGAGTGTAGGTGCCGCGGTTCTGAAAGTCGGGGTAGTTGCGGCCGAGCCAGTCGGCGGCAGTTACGTCCGGAATGTATATCTCAACAGCGCTGTCGGAGGAGACGAGGAGAGGAGTTGTCCATTGCTGGGTTTCGTCGAAGACCTGTACAGGCTTACCGAAGGGGCCTCGCTGGATGATCTGTTGGCTGAAGCCAAGCGCAGGATAAAGCGAGAGAATGAGCGATGCGATTCTGAGAAATAATTTAGAAGATCGGTCCCGGAGCAAGTGCATGTTTGGTTTTCTCACTTCATAAAGATAAGTGCATAAAGCAGTTAGACGGATGAAAGAGACCCAGATGGGCTTCGATGGGTTGATGCCGGCGAAGGGAGGCTTTGCTGACGCGCATGAGGTGATGACGATGCTTGCCCAGGTGGCTAGCCTAGCGCCTGGGAAACCTTCCCTCATGGTTGAATGGCAGCTGCAGATGATTTGTCAGCTCGAGGCGCCCTTTCACCGTGAGGCGAACCGATCGGGGTACTGGAGTTTTCGCGATCCAATTTAACTCGACCATGCGGGTTAAAAGCGCAGCGCCAAGAGCTCCGGAGAGATGAGGACGGCGTTCGGTGAAATCAAGACACTGGAGCGCAAATCCTCGTCTCTCTGTTCGGAGCTGGTCGGTATGAATTCCAAGCTCGCGCAACCATGCAGCGCCGCCCGTGGTGACCTCATAGCCTTTTCCGGCGAGAGCAAGAATCTTCTGTTTCTGCAGAGCGGCGGTGATTTCGACTCCCAGTCTGCCGGCGAGGTGGTCGTAGCAGGTGCGGGCGAAGGAGAAGGGATTGAGCTGGGACTGTCCGATTCGGCGCAGGGTGGAAGCAGGAGAGGCGATAATCTGAAGGGCCTCGACGGCATGGGCGACTGCCGCAGTGGGAATCCGGTAGTACTTCTGGCGTCCTTGCCTGCTACTGGCGAGGATGCGGGAGTTTACAAGTTTTGCAAGGTGCCCGCTCGCTGAAGAAGGGGAGACGTTGGCGGCCAAGCCCAACTCGCCCGCAGATCGTGAGCTGCCATCCATGAGATTCATGACCATTGCCGCGCGCGCGGGATCGGCAAGCTGGGCACTGAGATGCGCTAACTCCTGCGCTTCATTTTCCATAGTTCAACTTTAGATGAACTGTGCAGGGTGGGCGGGGTGCTAGGTTCTTTTGCAGCACTTCGAGTGACGAACGGCAGGGCCGTGATGGGACAGAACAATTTCTATATCAACCTACCTTGAGGAGAGAATCGGTGAGAGTTTTTTCGGGAGTACGCGTTGTTTTGGTCGGGAGTCTTGCGGCCGTGTCCGCGGCGGTCGCGGTGGCGCAGCAGGGGGGCGGAACGAAGGCCGAACCGACGGGCTATAAGGCTACGATCGAGGGCCTGGTACGGGATGCGGATTGCCCGCTCCAGAACGGGAAGTCGACGGCAACGAAGTTCAACCTGGACTGCGCCCTTGTCTGCGCCAAGAACGGATCACCGTTAGTGATTCTGACGAAGAGTGGCGCGATGTATTTCTCGATTCCCGAGGAGATGGGGGACCCGGGAGCGCGCGAAAGACTGATGCCCTTTCTTGGAAAGTATGTCCGGGTTAAAGGAACGGTATATCGCCGCAATGGAACCCGGGGAATCATCATCAAAGAGATTGCGGAGATGAAGGGGGTAAAGCTCGATTCGAAGATGGGTCCTGACGAATAGGATCGGGACGGTGGAGATGTAGCGGTTGCGGTGATGTTTGCCGGACGGAGGAGTCCAACACCCGTGCTCGGGTATCCTTTGAAGGATATGCGAGTGCGGGTGTTGTACTTTGGAGTGCTGAAGGAGATGTTCGGCCGCGAGGACGAGGTGCTGGAGTTGAAAGAGGGCTCGGATGTGGCTGGTTTGCTGGCGACGTTTCGGAAGAGCGAACGGGCACCGGCCAGTCTCTGGGAGTCGCTTGCGGTTGCGGTGAACCAGGAATATGCGCGGTCGGGGGATTTGTTGCGGGAAGGGGATGAGGTGGCGCTGCTGCCTCCGGTGAGCGGAGGTGCGGTGTGAGAGTTGAGATTGTGGATGGGGTGATCGCGACAGGGGAGATTGTGGCCGGATTGAAGGCCGGGGCCGATGGGGCTGTGTGTATTTTCGACGGGATTGTGCGGGACAATACGCGCGGGCGGAAGACGCTGTTCCTGGACTATGAGGCTTATCGGGAGATGGCGCTGAGCCAGATGCAGTCGCTGGCGGAGCAGGCGATTGCTGAATTTGGTGTAAGGGATGTAGCAGTAGTGCATCGGCTGGGACGTCTTGAGGTCGGGGAGACGAGCGTACTGGTGGCGGTGGCTTCGGCGCATCGCGGGGCGGCGTTCGATGCCTGCCGGTGGTTGATCGATACGCTGAAGAAGACGGTACCGATCTGGAAGAAAGAGCACTTTGTGGATGGGGCAATCTGGGCCGCAGGCGAGCCGTTTCCTGTGGGGATTGGTCTCCGGACGGAAACGGAGGCGCTTGGGCAATCGGCCGCTGGTGAGGCTTTTCCTGAGGGCATCGCGGTGCGGGGTGAGCGCTCGTGAAGGTTGCCTGCTGCGCTCTGGGCTGGGTTTTTGGGGCTGCGTTACTTGCGCAGGCTCCGGTGGTGCGGAAGCCGCCTACGAAGATTCTGCTGCCGGATGAGGATTCATCGTCTCCGCAGCAGCCGGTGCAGCAGGACCAGGTGCCGACGATCCGGGTACAGACGCGGCTGGTGAATGTGGCGGTGAATGTGGTGGATGAGCATGGTTCTCCGGTTGGCGGGCTGGGGCAGGATGACTTTGAGATTCTGGAGGATGGGAAACCCCAGAAGATCGCTTTCTTCGACAGGGAGTCCGCGACGCCGCTTTCGATTGTGCTGGCCATTGATGCGAGCGAGAGCGTGCTGCGGGATGAGCGGCTGGAGAAGAATGCGGCGAAGAAATTTGTGGATGCGATTTTGCGCGAGCAGGATGAACTGAATCTGATGGATTTTTCGGATTCGGTGCGGGAGATTGTTCCGTTTACGAATCAGAAGAAACGGATTGATGCGGGGTTGAATGACCTGGTGCGTGGGGCGGAGACGTCGTTGTTCGATGCGGTGTACCTGGCGTCGGAGCGGCTGGCTACGACGAGAGAGGATGCGGGACGGCGACGGGTTCTGGTGCTGATTACGGATGGCGAGGACACGAAGAAGAAGACCCGGTACGGGCAGGCGCTTGAGCAGGCGCAGCGGGCGGGCGCGATGATTTATTCGATCATTATCGTGCCGGTGTGGGCGGATGCAGGGAGAAGTGTGGGTGGCGAGCATGCGCTGATTCAGTTGTCGAACGATACGGGCGGGAAATACTACTATGTCGTGGACAAGACAGACCTGGAGCCGGCGTTCACGCATGTGTCGGATGATCTGCGGACGCAGTATGTGCTGGGGTATTACGCTCCGCAGGCGGGGAGGGATAGCTCGTTCCGGCGGATTACTGTGCGGATGAAGGATCCGGCGCAGAAGGGGAGGTTTGATCTGCGCTATCGGACGGGGTATTACGCGGATTCGAAGTAGGGCTTAGGGCTTAGGTCTGAGGGCTTAGTTACGGCAAGGCATAAGGTGTGTCAGGCTTCGGATGTGGTGGGGTCGATGATGGTTTTGACGGGTGTGATGACGTTGGCGGGGAATCCGCCTTTGGTGGCGTGTTCGCGGACGAGGTCTTCGTTGGGGGCGATGTAGATGCAGTAGATCTTGTCGGAGGTGACGTAGGAGTGGACCCACTGGATCTCGGGTCCCATCTCTCTGAGGACACCGCAGGAGGTCTGGGAGATGGCGGTGAGTTGTTCGGGGGTGAGGTCTCCGGCGTTGGGAATGTTGCGCTCGATGAGGAACTTTGGCATCGGGTTTTCCTTTTTGGGATGGGTAGTCTTCGCTGCGTGTACGAAGATATCAGGCCTCGGGGGGATTTAGAGTGGGATAGAGAGGGAATTGTGAGTCAATTTGAGTTTGCAGATAAGGCTGAGACGATTGCTCGCGAGGCGGGCGCGCTGCTGAAGAGCTTTTACGAAAAGGGCGTCGCGACGGAGTACAAGGGCGATGTGGACCTTGTGACCGAGGCGGACCGCGCGAGCGAGAAGCTGATCCGGGAGCGGTTGAAGACGGTGTTTCCGGAGCATGGTGTTTTTGGCGAGGAGGGGACGCGGGATTTGCTGGAGGCGGAGTACCGGTGGTACGTGGACCCACTGGATGGGACGACGAACTTTGCACACGGGTTTCCGGCGTTTTGCGTGGTGATTGGACTGGAGCACCGGCCTGCTAGCCTGAAAGCGGATGAGGACGGTGTGCTGACGGCAGGAGTGATCTACGATCCGCTGCGGGATGAGATGTTTGTGGCAGAGCGGGGTAAGGGGGCGTGGCTGAACGGGCGGCAGATCCATGTGTCGAAGACAAAGACGCTGCAGGAGTCGCTCACGGCTACGGGGTTTCCGAGCCAGAAACGGCATGGGAGCCCGAATATCCATTTCTATCAGCAGATCACGTTGCGGTCGCATGGCGTGCGCCGAGCGGGGAGCGCGGGGCTGGACCTGGCTTATGTGGCGTGCGGGCGGCTGGATGGGTTCTGGGAGTTCAATCTGAATCCGTGGGACACGTCGGCTGGAGTGCTGCTGGTGCGGGAGGCGGGTGGGACGGTGACGCACTTCGATGGCGGGAAGTTTACGCTGGACAGCCGCGAGGTGCTGGCGACGAATGGGCTGATCCTGGGGGAGATGTCGCATTTATTTACAGAGATGTTTGCGGGGCGGGGCCTGGATCCGATTCCGACGCCGGCTGAGTTTGCGGCGCGACGGGCGGCGGGGATGAAATAAGTCTTCGGGTTCACTTAGAGGGCGTGGTAGACTTCGGCCTCCATGCCAAAACTAGCGTTTCTTACTGTGGGGATTCTCCACGAGGCTGTGGGAAGTCCGCGTGTTCAGGGGTTTGTCGATCGCATTCCTTCGGTCTATGATGCCGCCGATCGGAGCGATGGTTTTGACTCGCGCTCAATTCGGGACGTGAATACGTGGCTGCATTCCTGGGGCCCGGTTGTGCTTCCCGCGTGTTACGGCTCGGTCGATAGCGATTCGCGTGTAGCGATGACTCTGAGCCTTTGGAGAGACCTGGAGTCGGTAGCGGCGTTCGCTTATCACGGGGCCCATGGTGAGGCTCTTACGAACCGGAAGGAGTGGTTTGAGAATCGCGGGCTTCCGGTTTATGTGGCGTGGTGGGTGCCGGATGAGGAGGCGATCGATTGGAAGGAAGGCGCGTCTCGTCTCGATCACTTACATGCTCATGGGCCAAGCGCGGTGGCCTTCAATTTCAGCAAACCGTTCGACGCCGAGGGGAGGCCTAGCCGACTGGATCGGGAGGCTGTTAAGAGCAAGGCGGAAAAGAATGTCATTGCTGGCGATTGAATAGGAGCGATTGCGATGAAATGCAATGATGAAATAGGTCTAAAGCAGTCGTAATTGGTGATGTTTTTGGTTTGCAGCAGTGGCGAGGATTGCTGCTAGAATCGAAGGCGAAGCCCCACAACTGACACGATTCAGAGGCGGCGTAAAGGGAGATTTAACGAGATGGCTTATGTGATTGCGGAACCGTGCATCGGGACAAAGGATACTGCTTGCGTGGATGCGTGCCCGGTGGACTGTATCCATCCGAAGAAGGATGAGGCGGGTCACGCGGATGCGGAACAGTTGTTCATCGACCCGGTGGAGTGCATCGATTGCGGCGCATGCGTGCCGGTTTGCCCGGTCTCGGCGATTTATGCGGGCGATGACCTTCCGGAGAAGTGGGCGAGCTTTCAGCAGAAGAACGCCGATCACTACGGGCGTTAGTCCGACCGACAGGTTGAAGGACGCGCAGCCTTGGAGCTGCGCGTTTTGCTTTTTGGTTGGTGAATTCATTCCATGAAGAATCTGGCTACTGCGAAGGTTTTGGCGGAGATACGTGAGCGTTTGACGTGTCTACGAGAAGAAGACGGGCCGTTGTGGGGGAAGATGACGGCACGGCAGATGGTGCGGCATCTGAGTTGCGCGTATGAGGTGGCGCTGGGCGACCGCGACGCGGCACAGGTGAAGACGCCGCTGCCTCCGCCGATGATGAAGTGGATTGCCCTGTGGTCTGGGGTGCGGTGGCCGAAGAATGTTGCGACGACTCCTGAGCTGATTCGCGCTATCGAGGAAACGTGCGATGGAGCGTTCGCGGAGCTGGTGAGGGAGACGACAGACAGGATGGAACTGCTGGCGAAAGGGACCCGGTGGAAGGCGGGGCACCCGATGTTTGGGCCGATGACAGGGAAGGACTGGATGCGGTGGGGATTTCTGCATGCGGACCATCATCTGCGGCAGTTTGGCCGGTAGAGTAGGAGTAAGAAAGCAGATTCCCCGTTCGCTCAGGGGCAGGCTCTTCGGGAATGACAACAAGAAAGGCAAGAACAAAGGCAGATCCTCGACTTTGTAACTCGCATGCGCGAGCTACTTCGATGAGGACGGCACTTCAATGACTCAGCGATGATTCAGCATGCAGGCGAGGCGATTGTGCTGCGGACGTGGCCGTTTGAAGAGGCCGATCTGCTGGTGAGCCTTTTTACGCGCGAGCAGGGGCGGGTGAAGGGCGTGGCGCGGCATGCGATGCGTTCGCGGCGTCGGTTTGGCGGTGCGCTGGAGCCGATGACCTATGTTCGGGCGACGTATACGGAGAAGCCGAAGCAGGAGTTGATGCGGCTGGATGCGTTTGAGATTTTGTCGTCGCCGCTATCGCATGCGGTGGATTACTCGCGCACGGCTGCGTTGCAGTTTGTGGCCGAGGTGATTGAGGAGGCGCTGCCGGAGCAGGCTCCGGAGGATGCGGTGTTTCGGCTGGCTCTGGCGGTGATGGAGGAGATGCAGGTGGGGCGGGTGTGGCTGCCGGTGACTTACTTCGCGCTCTGGATGAACCGGTTGATGGGCTGGATGCCGACACTAGGGCATTGTGCGGTGTGTGGACTCGATCTGCAGGGTCAGGCGGTGTGGTATTCACCTACGGTGGACGGGGTGACGTGTGGGGACGATCGGTTGGCGGGGAGCGTGAGGTTGTCGGCAGAGTCGGTGCAGGAGGCGCGGCGGATGTTTCAGGCTGCGGTGGGGGAGATGGCGAAGGAGGAGTGGCCGAGGGAGCGGGCGGCCGATCTGAGGAGGTTTGCGGTAGGGCTGCTGGAGCGGCACCTGGAGCGGCGGCTGAGAAGCGCGGTGGCGCTGGCACGCGGATAAGGCAGAGATAAATCTGGTGGCTCGGGTAGACTGGAGCGGACTTCTCCCCGATTTCTGTTTGAGGTGGCTTGCCGTTGGATTCAGCGGATGTGCGCAGTTCGGAGAAGGTGCCGGTGGGTTCTGATGAACAAGGGCGCGTGCCTTTACCGAAGGTGCTGCGATGGTTCTGGATTGGGTCGATGGCGGCGTTTGGTTTGACGCTGCTTAGTAACCACGTGGAAACTCTGGCGAACAGCCCGTGGCAAGCGCGGTTCCTGATTGGTAATGAACGGCTTGGTGATCTGTTGGAGTATGAGCCGACATTTCGGCATGTCCATACGGCGGAGTTTTTTCAGGGCGGTCCGGGATTTACGCCGATCGCTTATCCACCATTCGGGGCGATCTTATATGCGCTGATCTACGCATTCGGTCATCCGCTGGTTGTATATCTTGCGATTTTCGGTTTTTGGTTGAGCTTCGGCGTGTTGGTTGCCCGTCGCAGCCTGCTGCGTTGCGGAATCAGTCCCTGGGTGTCTCTTCTGTTTCCCCTGTCCCTTGTCATTGTTTGGTTTCCGGCGGAAGGGTTGTTGCAGCGAGGGAATATTGAGCTCTTCGTGTGGATGTTTACTGCCACCGGGATATGGGCGTATCTGCGAAATCAGGATGATGGGGCGGGCGTGCTTTGGGGTTTTGCCGCAGCGACGAAGTTATATCCGATTGTTCTGCTCACTCTGTTGCTGACGAAACGTCGTTTCCGGGCATTCGGGCTGGGCCTGGCGACCTTCGCGATCGTTTCTTTTTTCTCGATGGCATATTTAGGGCCGAGTATCAGCATCGCACTGAGAGGATCGCTGCGAAATATCTTTGGGTATCAGGCTGTTCGTACTACCGAAGGAAGCCTTCACGAGTTTGCCGCCAATCATTCGGGATTCATTCCATTCAGTTTTATTGCTTCGGTGATGGGAATGAATAATCGCAACCTCACAACGTTGTATTACTCCTGCGGGGCAGCGATTTTTATCGGGGTGTTTTTGGTTCGGCTGCGCAGGCTGCCTGTGCTCAATCAATTGTTAGCTGTGACCATCTTCATGGTGATATTGCCACCGATTTCCTACTTCTACACGCTTGTTCACCTGTATGCGCCTGCTCTCGCATTGATGCTGTTTGCGATTCGAACTGAGAAGAGAGGAATCAGTGTTCGGGGTCTTGCGGGGACGATTTTGCTGTTCGTGCCGATTTTTGCGGCTTTTACTCTTTTCACGTATCCGACTGTATTTCTGTTTGGCGGACTCATTCAGTCAGTTCTGCTTCTGGTGCTGTTTCTATGTTCCCTGCAATTTCGATTCGAGGTTACGAGCTAACGGAGAGCAGCGAGGAATTGGTGTTTCCAGATCGAGTTCTAATGCGGAGAGCATCTTCGATGATGTCTGCCGCCTGCTTTGGTCCGTCGAGCTGAGACATTGCATCCTGGATTCGACATGCGGCGGTGCGGTATTTTTCCTGTTCCAGAACTGACTGGAGTGCGGTCCTCAGGCGGGTGGCGTTGAGCTTGCGTGGCGGGATGACGATGGCTGCTCCGCGAGCGACTGCGCGGGCGGCTACTCCGGGCTGATCGTTGCCCAGCGGGATAGCGACGAGAGGGACGCCTTCGGCGAGGGACTCAAGGACGGTGTTGAGTCCGGCGTGGGTGATGACGGCGGATGCGCGCTTGAGGAGTTCCAGTTGCGGGGCGTAACGGACGACGATGGGATCGCCGGGAAGAGAGCCGAGGCGGGCGGGATCGAGTCCGCCGCCCAGAGAGATAACAAGTTGAACATTGAGTCCGGAGCATCCCTCGGCGATGGATTTGAAGGTTGTTTCGGAGCCGTTCTGGAGAGTTCCCAGAGAGGCGTAGACGAGCGGGCGGCCGTTGAGGCGCTCCCAGGGGAAATCGATATCGGGGCGAAGGGCGGGATCGACGAAGGGGCCGGTGTAGTGGAGGAGGGTCGGCCTGGGGTGGACGTCGAATTCGAGGACTTCGGGGAGCTGGGTGATTTGGGCGAGTGGTGAGAGTGCGTCGGCTGCGTGCCGGAGTGGCTTGAGGCTCCAGGAGCGGCGCTGTTCGTTGACGACAGCGTAGATGGGGGCGGCGACGCGCGAGAGGAAGCGCATGCCGAGGATGTTTCTAAGGCGGCTGAGGGGATCCTGGCCTGCCTGCCAGGGGAAGCAGAAAGGCGGGATGCGGTCGTCGCGGAGGAGTGGAGGGAAAAAGGCGATGGAGACGAAGGGGAGGCCGAGGTGCTCGGCTACGGTCGAGCCCATGTCGGCTTCGTCGATGAGCATGGCGTCGAGATTGGCGCGGCGGGCGGCGTCGGGGCCGTCGCGGAGGATCATGCGGGCGGTGTTTTTGACGCGCTCGACGGTGAAGCGGAATGTGGCGAGGCCTTTGAGTTCGCCCAGGCGTTGGTCAAGGCGCTGGAGGGTTCCAGGGGGGTAGTCCTGTGCGCCGATGAGGTGGAATTCGATTCCCGCGGAGCGGACGCGGGCTTCGGTGTCGGCGATGCCGAAGATGATGATTTTATGGCCGCGCTGCTCGAGCTGTTTTGCGAGTGCGGTAAGCGGATTGATGTGTCCCGTGCCGGGGAAACAGAATGCTCCAAGCCGTGCCATCGTTCACTTCCAGGAGTGAAATTGGGCCCGTAGAGAGTACGGTACAGCAAGCGCCGTGGATGTCGAAGGGGCCGGAGAAAAAATTATTGGCTTGAGGTGGAATCCGAGGCTTGCCGGGAGAGTTCCGTGAGGCGTTCGGGATTTACGGCACGGGTGTACATCGTGCCGGCGAAGGGCGGCAGCCAGAGGTGATAGGCAACGGGCGGGAACCTGTTTTGAGGGTCGCAGGTCGAGTCGTCGTAGGAGATGACGTATTCAGGGTGGATGGCAGGGAAGAAGTGAGCTACCCAGTATCCGCAAGGCTTGAATCTCTGCTGCGAGCGCGAGACGTGGTTGATGCCTGATGGGGTGCGGATGTCGTCGACGTCGATGTAGCCTTGTTGGTCGATCTGGGTCCAGCCGTCGTAGCCGAAGCCTCCGTAGAAGGTGGAGCGAGGAAGGCCAGCATTGGTGAGTTGCCGAATTGCGGCGAGGCGGGCGCGCTCGGCGGCAAACATATCGTGGGTTCCGGCTACTCCGTAGGCGGCGAAGAGGAACAGGACGACGAAGGAGATGGAGGGAATGCGAGGGGAGACTCTTTCCTGAAAGAAACGCGTACTCAGGAGAGCAAAGACAACAAAGAGCGGAAGCAGGTATCTATCGAAGATAAGGCCGGAGAATACGCGGAGGCCCAGGAATGCGCAGTAGGCAACAGTGAATGGGCCCAGCAGCAGAAACACCTGGCGCCAAGAGAGCCTCGGTTTGGAGGGGATTGCTCCAGCAGGGATTGTGATGTAACTGCGGTCTCTGAGCAGAGCGATGAGAAAGGCGAACGCAGAGAGGAAGGTGACGATGCTGAGGATGGCACGTGTTACCGGAAACAGCACCGTGGGGCGTGAACCGATCGCAGGGAGATCGAGAATTCCTACGGAGGTTACATAATCGCCGACGATGTCAGGAGGTGCAAGCAGAACTCCCAAGGTGTAACTGTCCGGACGGAAGATGAGAACTGCCAGGAAGAGGCTGACTCCCGTCATCGATAAGAGGAACCGTCTTCGGGTACGGGTGAGATCAGGGAGAAAGGCGATCAGGATGGGGAGAAGGAAGAAACAGGTTTCGAGAAGCACACGTGCGGCTGCGGCAAAGATAGAGACTACGTCGGTGCCGGCATTTTCGGTGGTCTCTACGGTGGCATACATCTGGTGATTGAACCAGCGCAGGGAGGCAACGATAAAGACGAGAGAAAGAGTCCAGACAATCAGAAGGGGCGCAATGGGAATCCGTCTGCGACGAACAATCAAGAAGGCAGAAGGGACGAGGACCAGGCAGCCAAGCCAACCGGTCTGGCGCGCAGTTCCGAGGAGCGCGCTCGAGACAGCCGCGGCCATGAGCCAACCAGCGACATGCGATGGCTGCGTGTCTTCGATGGCTCTCAGGCAGAGATAAAGGCTAAGGACGATTGCGAACAGACCCGGTATGTCGGACATGAAGCTGAAGGACAAAGGAATGAAGAGCGGAGAGAGGACGATGGTGAGAGTTGCGAATGCTGCGTTACTTTCGCGCAAGCCGAGATGAACGAAGACACGCTGGAGAAAGAAGGTTGTGGCCAGGGCGACGAGAAGAACCGAGAAGCGCGCCACGGTAAACGAGAATCCGAAGAGCTTGATGAACAAGGCACCCAGAATGAGCTGCCAGCCCAGCATGGCGCTCGACCAACCGAAATAGACGATGTGCCCGGTCTCTGCAAGGGCCTTCGCCGAGCGAACATAGGCGAAGTCGTCATTGCCTCCCATCTCAAGAAACGGGAAAGTTGCGAGAGTACAGAGAGCCAGGAGCAGGGTACAGAGGACAGCAGGGTTCTTAAGCACTCGAGCAACAGACATTTACAGGGCTCCGGTTCCGGGTTTCGAAATTTTAGACGGGCTTTAAGGCCCGATTAGATGTACGGTAAGTTTTTGAGCCAGAGACGGAAGTACTTCGTCCGTTAGAATTTAGGGATGGCTTCCATTTTAGACAAAAAGCTCCTGACATATCAGGAACTTGTGTTTCGATTGCAGAAATTCTGGGCGGACCAGGGATGTGTGCTGCAGCAGCCGTATGACGTTGAGGTGGGCGCCGGGACTATGTCTCCGGACACTTTTTTGCGTGTGCTGGGGCCGAAGCCAGTGCGGATTGCCTATGCGCAGCCTTCGCGTCGTCCGGCGGATGGGCGGTATGGAGAGAATCCGAATCGGCTGTATCGACACACGCAGTTGCAGGTGATTCTGAAACCGCCACCGGAGCGAATTCAGGAGATTTATCTGGATTCATTGAAGGCAATTGGAATCGATTTGAATGAACATGACATTAAGTTTGAAGAGGACAACTGGGAGTGGCCGGTTGGCGGCGCCTGGGGTGTGGGCTGGCAGGTGATGCTGGACGGGCAGGAGATTACACAGTTTACGTACTTTCAGCAGTGCGGCGGGATGGACCTTGATCCGATCTGCGGGGAGATCACGTATGGTTTGGAACGGATCGCGCAATTCCTGCAGGATCTGGATTCGATCTATGACATCGTCTGGGCGATTGAGCCCGACACCGGGCGCAAGGTGACGTATGGGGAGATCCGGTTAGCGGAGGAAGAGCAGTTTTCGGCTTACAGCTTCGACTATGCGGATGTGGGCAAGCTTTGGGAACATTTGAATCTTTATGAGGCGGAGTGCCTGGAACTGCTTGAGAAGGCGAAAGGGTTCGAGAAGATGGATGAACTCACGCTTAAGCGGTTTCCGGTGCTGGGGGCGTATGAGCTGGCGTTGAAGTGTTCGCATGTGTTCAATCTGCTGGATGCGCGTGGCGCGATCTCGGTGACGGAGCGCGTTGGCGTGATGGCAAGGATTCGTGCGCTGGTGATTGGCGTGGCGAAGGCGTATGTGTCCCAGGGAGAGCTTTCAGCGAGTCAGCAAGTCAGCAAGTCAGCGAATCAGCCGGTGGGCGCTTAAGGAAGATATGGCGGAATTTCTTTTTGAGATTGGGTTGGAGGAGGTTCCGGCGAGGATGATCGCCGGGGCGCAGGCGGAGTTGGAGCGACGGGTGTTGGGACTGCTCGAGCGCGAACGGCTTACTTCGGCTGAAGTGGGAACGAAGAGTTTTTCGACACCTCGCAGGCTGGCGGTTCTGGTTTCGAGCGTCGCAGAGCGACAGGAGGATGTGACCGAGGAGGCAGTGGGACCTTCGGTAAAGGTTGCATTCAAGGATGGCGCGCCGGCCCCCGCAGCACTGGCTTTTGCGAAGAAGTCCGGCGTCGATGTGAGCGCGCTGAAGACGGTGACGACACCGAAGGGTGAGTACCTGGCAGCAACAACGGTGAAGAAGGGACGCAGAGCCGCGGAAGTGATTGTGGAGGAGTTGCCGAAAGAACTCGCGGGGATCTACTGGGCTAAAAATATGTACTGGCGCCCGGGGAGGCCGGAGCGTTTTGTACGCCCGGTGCAGTGGATGATCGCGCTGCTGGGCGGTGAGGTCGTGCGGGTGGAGTTTGGAGGAAAGACAGCCGGTGCGGAGACCTATGGACATCGTGTGCTGTTCGGTGAGGCGCCAATTTCTTTAAATGCTCCAAGTGATTATGAGGGCGCGCTGCTGAAGGGATTTGTGATTGCCGATGTGGAGACTCGGCGGCATAAGATTCGCAAGGCGTTGGATGCGGCGGCACGGACGGTTGAAGATGCCCGGTGGCGGGAAGATCATGAGTTGATCGATACGCTGACGCATTTGACGGAGTGGGCATCACCGGAATCGGTGATTCTGGGTGAGTTTGAGAAGAAATATCTGACGCTGCCGGAAGAGGTTCTGGTGACGGTCATGCGGGATCACCAGAAGTACCTGGCGGTGGAAGACCGGAGCGGCAAGCTGGCTCCGCATTTTCTGGCTGTGTTGAATATTCAGGCAGATGACGCGGGGCTTGGTGTGATTCGGCATGGCAATGAGCGTGTGCTGCGGGCTCGATTCAATGATGCCCGGTTCTTCTGGGATTTCGATCAGCGAGTCTCGCTGAAGGATCGGGTGAAGCTGCTGGAGAATGTGACCTTCCAAAAGGACCTTGGCAGCTATGCACAGAAGACGACACGAGTGAGAGAGCTTGCGCTGGGGTTGGCGGAACTGGTGGTCACGCGTGGGAGTGCGGTTGATGCGGTTGCGCTGGATGAGGCGGCGACCCTGGCAAAGACCGATCTTACGAGCGATCTGGTGAAGGAGTTCACCGAATTGCAGGGAATTGTGGGTGGATTGTATGCGCGGGCCCAAGGCGCGAGTGAGGTGACTGCGACGGCGATCTATGACCAGTACAAGCCGGAGTCGATGGAAGACGATGTGCCTCGAACGACCGAGGGGGCGTTGTTATCGATTGCGGACAAGGCGGATACGATTGCCGGGATGTTTGGGCTGGGGATGGAGCCGACGGGGTCGAAGGATCCGTTTGCCTTGCGGCGTGCGGCGAATGGGATTGTGAAGATTCTGGCAGAGAGTGCGACGGCAGTGCCATTAACGTTGAGCGAAGTAGCTCACCGTGCGGTAGCGGACGAGTCCGTTGCAGAGCGGGTGCGAGCATTTCTTGTGGAGAGGCTGGAGTTTTATCTGCGCGAGGCGAAAGGCCAAGCCTATGACGTGGTGAAGGCGGTGCTGGCGGCGGGTGCGGATGATGTTCGTGATGCCGTGGCCCGGGCCGAGGCGGTGACGACTGCGCGTGGGTCTGCTGATTTCGAGGCGGTGAGCGCGGCGTTCAAGCGGATGAAGAACATTCTGACCCAGGCTAAGGAGAAGGGCGAATTGCCGTCGGAGGGTTCCAAGGATGTTGCCGAAGCGTCTTTCGCGCATCCAGCTGAGATCGCTTTGACCAAACGGGCAGGAGAAGTGGGAGAGAAAATCAAGCCGCTGGCCGACAGACAAGAGTATTTTCCTGCGCTTGAATCTATTGCCACACTGAGACCAGAAGTAGATCAATTTTTCGACCAGGTCATGGTCATGGATCCAGACCCGATCGTACGGGCACGGAGATTGCTCATGCTTCAGAGAATCGTCAGGACATTTTCGGGGATTGCGGATTTTTCCGAGATTGTGGTGGCGGGCTGATTCCTTGAAAAGAACATGGTAAGGCTGGAAGAGGTGACAGTAATCCGGGCTCCGATAGAGCGCTGCTTTGATCTGGCGCGCAGCGTTGAAGTGCATCTCAAAGGCAACAGGCATTGGGGCGAGGAAGCCGTGGCAATGAGTGGGGTCACGTCAGGCCTGGTGGGGGCCGGTGAGCGAGTGACGTGGCGTGCACGGCATTTTGGAGTTCGACAGACACTGACCAGCGAGATAACGGCGATGGATTCGCCGCGATACTTTCAGGACACGATGGTTCGAGGCGCATTCCAATCGATGCAGCACGATCATTATTTCCGTGCCCTGGAGAACGGATCGACGGAGATGAGGGATGTGTTCTGTTTTTCTGCGCCACTGGGTGTGATGGGACGATTGGCCGAAGTTTTCGTGTTGAAGCGCTATATGGCTGTGCTATTGCGGGAACGGAATTCGGCAGTGAAGCAGGTGGCGGAGTCGAACGAATGGAAAGAGTATCTTTCGAGTGATCGCCAATCGGTGAGCGGACGCTAGACTCACATCATGCGAATTGTCATTCCGGGCGGCAGCGGGCAAGTGGGGAACATTCTAGCGCGGCATTTTCATCAAGAGGGACATACAGTGACTGTTTTGAGCCGGAGGGTTGTTCCGGCTCCGTGGAGAGTCGTTGTTTGGGACGGACAGACTCCTGGGGAGTGGGTAGAAGAGTTTGAGGGCAGCGACGTCTGCATCAATCTTGCAGGGCGGAGCGTGAACTGTAGATACACCGCGGCGAACAGGAAGGAGATCTATGATTCGCGCATCGTGTCGACGCGGCTGCTAAATGAGGTGATCGGGGCGTTGAAGGCTCCGCCTTCTCTATGGCTGAATGCGAGTACGGCGACGATTTATCGGCATGCGCTGGATCGTCCGATGGACGAGGCCACAGGCGAATTGGGGGGAGGAGAATCGGGCGCTCCCGATACGTGGCGGTTTTCGATCGATGTGGCGAAGGGATGGGAGGAGGCGTTCTTTGAGAGAGCGACTCCGCGGACGCGAAAGGTGGCACTGCGGAGCGCGATGACGTTCAGTCCCGACCGCGAGGGAGTGTTCGATGTATTTTTAGGGTTAGTAAGGCATGGGTTAGGAGGGACAGTTGGCAAAGGAACCCAATATGTTTCGTGGATTCATGAGTTCGATTTTGTGCGTGCGGTTGAGTGGTTGATCGCCGACGCAAGTTTTACCGGAGTCGTCAATCTGGCCGCGCCGAATCCTTTGCCGAATAGCGAGTTTATGCGTCTGTTGCGAGAGGCGTGGGGAACACGAATGGGGCTGCCGGCTAAGGAGTGGATGGTTGAGGTCGGGACCTGGGCGATGAAGACGGAATCTGAATTAGTACTGAAGAGCAGGAGAGTGGTTCCGGGGCGGTTGTTGACGGCTGGATTTCAATTTGAGTTTGATGAGTGGTCCAGCGCGGCCCGCGAACTCACTGCTCGCTGGCGCCGAGCGCATCGTCAAGTCTAAGAGGGCGTATCTCGAGGCCGGTCCACGCTCGCCAGCGACTAGTGGGTGATGAGCATCAGGCCGAGCATGACAGAAAGACGGCGAAGCGCGAACCGAAGCCACATTGTGTGAGATGTTGTTTGTTGATGCATGTCTTCTTGGAAAGCACGTTGGGCGAGCAAGTTTCTGGTGCATGCGAGGTTCGAGCCGAGAGAATGAATCGGGATTAAAAGAGAGATCAGTTGAGTCGCTGCAGGCGGGCGATGAGTTTTTCAGCGAGGGGTTCGCCTGATTCGGTCCAGAGGAGGCGGCTGGAGATGCCTGAGTTCTTCTCGACGGAGAGAGTGAATGCGAGGAGCATTTCCACGTTTTGCTGGATGTGTTTCTGAGCGGTTTCGTCGAGTTCTTCATCGCCGAGCGTGTCTTCCATCACCCATGGTGTGTCGAGGCCGAAGTCGATGCGGATGTGCCCATTCTGTTCATAGGTGGCCTGGTCGAACTCGGGGCCGAAACCGAGGATTTTTACGATTGAGGGTTGAGGGCGCCAAAGAGTGTCGAGGGCGACGGACTCCTGGGAGATTTCCGGGGTCCAGAGGTTCCACTTCATTTCGAATTCATAGGCCATGTCGTCGTGGAGTTGTTCGGTGGCTTCGGCGACGGCGTTTTCAATGATGGAGTCTTCGCCGGACTGGGCGCGAGCGTCGTTGACGTAGATGCGCTGGTAGACAGGCGCTTCATTGAAGGAGATGGGAAAAACCGTAGCAGCAGAGACGCGTTTATCTCCGCTGATAACCGCGAATTGGCGGAGAACGGAGACGAGTTTGCCCCGCAGGCTATCGAAGCGGAAGTTCGGGAACCAGAGGCTGAGGTAGAGCTGATCGGCCATGAAGGTAGTTTACAGGGCTCACGGAAAGCTGTTGCAGGAAGAGTTTTGAACCGCGGGTGAGATGATAGATAGAGCGAAAGATGCGCGTTTCAGTAGAGAGGCTGAGGGTTGGATTGCTGGCAGCGGCCGCACTGGTCGTGCTGGCGACGGCGGGCTTTCTGGAATATGGACGTTTTCGCGCAAAGCATTTTTTGACTGAGTTGCCGAAGAAGCTAGGGGCGGATATCCGGCAAGAGACGAATGCTTATACCTATTCGCAGTCAGTGAAAGGGCGAACGGTATTTACCGTACATGCTGCAAAGGCGGTGCAGCATAGCAATGGCAAGTACACCCTGCACGATGTAGGGATTGTGTTGTACGGGCAGGGCGGCGAGCAGCCGAACCGCGTGGATCGGATTTATGGCAGCGAGTTTGAATATGAACCGAACACGGGCGAGATCCGCGCGATGGGAGAGGTACACCTGGATCTGCAGGCTCCGATGGCGGCGGACGCGAAGGGGAAGATGGATTATGCCGAAGGCAAGGACCTAAAGAGCGGGAAGGAGATAGGGAGAGAGCCGGGGGAATCGGGTGAGAAGAATGACCGGTTGATTCACGTAAAGACAAGGGGTCTGGTTTTTCTGCGACAGCTTGGTGTGGCGGCTACGGACCAGGATATTGAGTTTGAGTATGGCGGGTTGACGGGATACGCTCACGGTGCGGATTACAACTCGGATACGGGAGTGCTGGTTTTACAGTCGGCTGTGAAGGTGAATGGGTTGGAACAGGGAAAACCGATTGTACTGACGGCGGCACATGCCGAGCTGGATCGGTTGAATCGCAAGGCAATTCTTACTCAAGCGAAATATGTATCCGTCGGAGAGCAGGTACGGCAGACGGCGGAGGCCCAGCATGCGGTGGTTCATACACGGCCGGATGGTTCTGTCGAGCGACTGGAGGCCCAGGGTGCGGTGACGGTACTGAATGGAAGCGAAGGCCGCGTGATTGCCGATCGTGCTGACGTACAACTGAATCAGCAGAGCAAGCCGGAGTCTGTACGGTTCTTTGGGGGCGTGCGATATGCGGAGGAGAGCCCTGAGCGCCAAGCCAGGGGTGAGGCTCAGGAGGCGCAAGGCACATTTGACGGAAAAGGCCAGCTTGAACATGTCGTTCTTCACGGTGCAGTTGGACTGCACGAGAAGGAGAATATTGCGGTGCAGACGGGAAATGCCGCAAAGCCTCTTTGGAGCGAGCGCGAATTGAACGCCGGATTGGTTGAGCTTGCATTGGTGTCTGAGACATCCGGAAGGTCGAGCTTGCGTGAGGCAAAGGCCAGCGTAGATGCGCGATTGAATGTGATCAATCCCCAGAAGCCGGACGTGAAACAGGGCCGAGGAGCGACAACCAGCACGTTATCCGGAGATATATTAACGGCCCATTTTGCGGGGAGTCAGGGGAAACAGTATTTGACAGACGTTCACGGAGCCGGGCATACGGCTCTAAAGCAGTCAGACGAGGCGGGCCTGGAAGAGACGACTTTGGGGGATTCTCTGGAGGTGAAATTCAGGCCGGAACCACAGCGTCGACCGGCGGCGGGACAAGGTCGGCCTGGAGGGCTAAGTGGCACGCCGGAGGGAGAGCGGATCGCGACGGCAGTCCAGGAGGGAAATGTCGTTATGACGCGGCGGATTGCCAAACCCGGGGCGCCGCCCGATGTGCAGCATGCTACAGCGCATCGGGCCGGGTATGACGGTGATACGGAGAAGATGATGCTTACCGGCGGCGTAGAGCTTTCGGACAGCGCAGGGACCTTGTGGGCCGAGCGCGCGACGATGGCACGGGTGAGTGGCGACACGTTGATTGAAGGCAGCGTGAAGGCGAGTTACAGGCAGAGTCCGCAAAGCGAGATTGTGCATGTACTTGCTGAACGGGCAGAGATGAAGAAGGCTTCGGATGAGGCATTGTTTTATGGGAAGCCGGGTAAGCCGGCACGTCTGTGGCAAGGAGGATCGCAAGTGGAGGCTCCAGTGCTGGACTTCAAACAGAAACAGCGGAAGCTTGTTGCACGTGGGATGGGACAAGGGGTACCTCAAGCCGTCCACACAGTACTTGTGAATAGTACTGCTCACTCTACGGGAAAAGTTGGGACTCCCGAGGCCAAGCTTCGGACGCCGGGCGTGGTGAGGATAGCGAGCCAGGAGATGATTTATTCGGACGAGAAGAGAGAGGCTGACTTTACAGGCGGCGTACTGGTCGAGAGTGCCGATGGGAAGATGCGCGGGCAGCAGGCGACCGCTTATTTGCAGTCAGCGGATGCGGGAAAAACGGAGACGAAAAAAGACGCAGGGGCGATGGCGCCGAAGGAGGGTTTTCTGAGCGGGAACGTCGAAAAGGTGGTTGTTACCGGGCAAATTCGGCTGGAACAGCCAGGCCGAAATGCCATGGGGGAGCAGTTGATCTACACGGCTGCTGACGGGATGTTTGTTTTAACTGGCAGCCCTGGGGCGCAGCCGAAGGTCTTCGATGAGACGAGGGGGATGGTAACCGGAACGGAACTTCGATTCCACACAGGAGACGAGAGCATCGTAATCTCGAATGGGGCTGGTAGTGAGAGCGGGTCAAGAGTCCATACTGAGACACGAGTGAAACGATAACGAATGAAGACTCTATCGACCGAAGAGATTGCAAAGTCCTACGGCGGGCGCCAGGTGGTTCGCGGCGTCAGCCTGAAGATTGAACAAGGCGAAGTTGTTGGATTGCTTGGTCCCAATGGAGCCGGCAAGACTACGAGTTTTTACATGATTGTGGGGCTGGTTCGCCCCGAAAGCGGAAAAGTGCTTGCTGACGGTCATGATATTTCTCGCTTGCCGATGTATCTGCGAGCGAGAAATTATGGGATCAGCTATCTGCCGCAGGAACCTTCGGTGTTTCGCAAATTGACGGTACAGGACAATATCCTGGCGGTCCTGGAGGCTCAGCAGTTGAGCTGGGAGAGCCGCAGAACGAGAACGGAGAAGCTCATTGAGCAACTTAACCTGGGACACGTTCGTACGACTCGTGGGTATGCGCTGAGCGGAGGCGAGCGCAGAAGAGTGGAGATTGCCAGGTGTCTTGCGATTCAGCCAACTTTTATCCTGCTGGATGAGCCTTTTTCGGGGATTGATCCAATTGCTGTCCTTGAACTGCAGGAGATTATTTTTGGATTGAAGAAGAGTGGGATTGGGGTCTTGATTACGGACCACAACGTAAGGGAGACACTTTCGGTTACGGATCGCGCATACATTATCAATGAAGGAAAGATCTTTCGGACGGGAACACCCGGCGATCTGGGGCGAGACGCTGAGGTACGGAGAATCTATCTGGGCGAGAGATTTTCGATGGACTAAAGCCTGTACAACTAACGTTGTAAGGGTTGTTGACCATCGTGAGAGCGTGCGCCGGATTCAGCCGGAGTAGACTAACTGCGAGAGAGAAAAGAGAAGTGTAGACTGTGTCCACTTAGAACAGGTTGCTGCCTGATGAGTGCCATGAAAAGCACGGCTCAAGGCAGCGCATTCGTCATGAAACGCTAGCATAAGACAGGAGAAGTTCTGACGTGTTGTTGCAACCCAAGCTGAACCTGAAGGTCTCACAAAGGCAGGTTTTGACGCCAGGCCTGGTGCAGATGGTCAGCGTGTTGGCGCTGAACAAGCTTGAGTTGAAAGAGATGATCAATACCGAGATGGTGGAGAATCCGGTATTGGAAGAGATCGAGGTCTCCGGTGTTTCTCTGGAAGAGCGGACGGGCATGGAGGGTGACCGCGAGCGCTCCGCAGAAGAGGTGGCGGCGGAGAGCGAACGGGTGGAAAAGGATCCGTTTGAGGAGATCGATTTCGGAAATTATTTTCAGGAATATCTCGATCCGGGATTCCGTAGTCCGTCCAATTTCGAAGAGTACGACAAACCTTCGTTTGAGAACTTTCTTTCAAAGCCCAGCACGCTGACCGATCATTTGATGTGGCAGTTGGGGTCCTTGACATTGTCGGAGGATGTGGAAGCTGCGGCTGAGCTTGTGATCGGAAATCTGGATGAAAATGGCTACTTGACGGCTACTGACGAGGAGTTGATCGAGGCGCTGGTCCAGATGAAACAGCCTCTCCGTGAGGGGCCGATTCCATTTGAACGTGGCATGGGTAAGGTAAATCCGATGCGGCCGGACACGGCGAGCGAGCACTTGGATAGCCGCGTACCACCTTCAGAGCAAATAGAGATTGCCGCAGCCGGGGATACCGAACGCGAGTCGATGATGAGTGTAGTTGTGGAAGCACGCAAGATCATTAGTCACTTCGACCCTGTAGGAGTGGGAGCCCGGGACCTTCGCGAATGCCTGCTCGTTCAGATCGATGCCCAGGCAAACGAAGTTGAGATTGTCTTGCGGAGGAGGGCTTCGTCGAATGGTTCTTTGCATAAGGAGCCGAACGTTTCGGCAGAGATTGATATCTTTGCCACGAGCCGCAATATTGTTAGCAATTGCCTGCCATTGCTGCAGAAGAAAGATATGCGTGAGTTAACACGTATATGCGGTAAGCCGTCTGCGGAAATCCAGGCGGCGGTAGAGTTTATTCGCACTCTCGATCCTCGGCCTGGACAGCGTTATAACCATGCGGAAACCCGCCTGATTGAGCCAGACGTCGCTTTTGTCAAACGCGATGATAAATATGTTGTGGTGATGAATGATGAGGACATGCCGACGCTGCGGCTGAATCAAGGCTATCGCAAGATGCTGGAGCAGAAGCAGACCGACCGGGATGTCCGCGAGTATGTCAAGGAACGGTATAAGTCTGCGATTCAATTACTTCGGAATATTGAGCAGAGAAAGAATACAATTGTGCGCACCTGTGACGTGATCGTCCGGAGGCAGGGAGAGTTTCTTGAACATGGAGTGGACGCTCTGAAGCCGATGATGATCAAAGAGGTTGCCGAGGAGATTGGGGTGCATCCTTCCACGGTAAGCCGTGCGGTGGCCAACAAATATGTCCATACCCCGCAAGGAGTGTACGAGCTTCGCTTCTTCTTCTCAGAGGGAGTGAATGGGCCCGAAGGTGGCGATTTGCCTTTAGTACTTCTGAAGCGAAAGGTAAAGAAGCTAATCGAAGAAGAGGACCAGCGCAAGCCGCTGACGGATGACCAGCTCGCTGCGGAATTGCAGCGGCAAGGAATCCAGGTGACTCGCCGGACGGTGGCGAAGTACCGCGAAGATATGCAGATTCCCAGTACCCACCAACGTCGTGTACGCTGACCCGAGCAGAATTGCATCGAGAACGAGGTGAGCAGATGGACGTCGAGTATACCGGTAGACAAACAACGGTTACGAAAAAACTAAAGCTACAGACCGAAGCCGGATTAGCCCGGATTACAAAAATTGTCGGAGATGCAGGCAACGCTCACTTGATTCTAACGACAGAAAAATACCGGCATACGGCGGAGCTGACGGTTCAGACGAGACAGCTGAAACTGGTAGCTACGTGCGAGTCGACCGATATGGAGACAGCGCTGCGAGATGCGCTTGCGACGGTGGAGAAGCAGGCCATTCGCCGTAAAAAGCGGCGTGCGACGGTGAAGCGGCATCCTCAGACTGCCGCCCGGCAGGTGGGCACGAAGGCTGTTGAGGATGGCGAGGTTCCAGCGGTTGCCAAAGCGACCGTGCCGGTGAAGATTGCCACAAGGAATGGGAACGTGCGCAAGGCTGTGCCGATGCTTGTGCACTCATTTCCATCGCACTCTCCTTTACCGGAGCCACACCTGGTGAGGTCGAGGGATGGCGTGGCATTGCGCCCAATGTCGTTAGAGGAGGCGGTTAAAGAGGCGGCGTTCCGCGACAGGGACGTGTTCGTCTTCCGCGACCATCAAGGTCAGGCGATGGTTTTGCACCGCAAACGCGATGGGAAGATGGAACTAATCGAAGTCCCATGACAGTTCTTCCATGATGATGAAGTGAGCTAAATGCTAGGATTCGAGCATGCCACGGAAGCATGTCAAAAAAGCGATCAAAGGAAGATCAGGACTGAAAAATAAGGGCGAGTTGGTCATCCTGACGGGTCTGTCGGGATCGGGAAAGCTCTCTGCGCTTAAAACATTTGAGGATCTGGGCTATTACTCGGTAGATAATCTGCCGCTTGATCTGGTTTCGCAGTTTGCGGATCTGGTGCGGCAGTCAGCCGAGATCGGGCGGGCGGCATTGGTTGTGGACGTCCGTGAGGGAATTCGGCTGGAGCAGTTTCCCGAGATACTGAAGAAGGTCCGGAAGACTCTGCCAACCAAGGTTGTGTACCTGGAGGCGAGCGAGGATGCACTGATCCGACGTTTCTCTGAGACACGGCGCCCGCACCCGATGGGGCGCGCGGATACAGTGCTAAAGTCGATTCGCTCTGAGCGCAAGCGGTTGGAACCAATTCGCAATGTTGCAGACGTGATTCTCGATACTACGAAATTCACGGTGCATGATCTGCGTGCTCATATCAGTGCACAGTTTGAACGTGAAGCGAGTGATCGGAATCTAACGATCTCTTCCAACAGCTTCGGATTCAAGAATGGCGTTCCGACTGATGCTGATTTGGTTTTCGATGTGCGTTTTTTGCCGAATCCGCATTTTGTGCCCGAGTTCAGGAAATTGACTGGACGGCATTCTAAGGTGGCCAAGTATGTGCGAGATTTTCCGCAAACGGCGGAATTTCTCGACAAAACGATGGATATGTTGGAGTTCCTGCTCCCGCATTACATCAAGGAGGGGAAGAGCTATCTGACTGTCGCGTTTGGATGCACGGGGGGGCAGCACCGGTCGGTCTTTATTGCAGAGGAGATCAAGAAGCGGCTGATGGCAGCTGGCTATCGGGTAAATACGGCGCACCGCGACATGCCGAGGTAGATCTGCAAATAAAATAGTAAGATGCGCAGGACGGCTGAACCCATGATTAAGAACGACGGGAGGATGGCGGCTTGAAGCGCATCTGGCGACTGCTTGCGTATGTACGGCCATATGCGCTCTATTCATTGGCTTCGGTGGTGTTGCTGGCCATTGTTGGAGCGATGGCAGCGTTTCGCATTCTTCTAGTCAAGCCGATCTTCGATAATGTGTTGCGCCCGGATGCGGTGTCGCATGACGTTCTGGTCTATCGTTTGCCATACATTGGGCGCGAGCTGAATCTACATTTTCTGGTTCCGAGCCATTTGCACAATGCCTGGAATGTCGTGGCCTACGCGCTGGTGGTTTCTGCGATCGTGAAGTCGATCTGTGATTATGCCGGAACCTATCTGGTGAACTATGCCGGGTTTGGCATGATCACCGACCTGAGGAATGATCTTTACGATGCAGTGCTGCGCCGGTCGGTGGCGTTCTTCCAGAAGCACACGACAGGAACGTTGCTCTCGACGTTGATCAATGATGTCGAGCGTGTTCAGTTTGCGATGTCGAGCGTTCTGGGCGAGGTTCTTCAACAGACCTTTACGCTGTTGTTTACGATCGGCGTGGTTATCGTTGTGGGTGGGAAGATGGCCTGGGTGCTGCTGCTGTTTGTGCCGGTGGTGATCTCATCAGCGCGGCGGATCGGCAGGCGAGTGCGGCAGACGACTCGCAAAGGTCAGGACAAACTGGCGGAGATTCAGAACATTCTCCACGAGACGATTACAGGCAATCGCATTGTGAAGGCGTTCGGTATGGAGTTGTGGGAGATGAACCGGTTTCGCCGTGCGGCGAGGCGGTTGTTCCGGGCGAATCTGAAGTCAGTGAGTGCACAGGCGATCAGTTCTCCGCTGATGGATGCTCTAGGTTCTGTGGGAATCGCACTTTTGCTGCTGTTTGGGCGAACGAGGATTCTGCACGGCAGCATGACGCCGGGTTCGTTTATTACATTTCTGATCGCGGTTTTTACGCTTTACGATCCGGTACGGAAGTTTGCTCTGTTCTATAACAGCTTTCAGCAGGCATTGGGAGCGAGCCAAGAGATTTTCAAGTTTATGGATGCTCAGGACGATGTCCGCGAGAAGAAGCGGGCGTTTGTCCTGAAAGGATTTGAGAAGGAGATTCGTTTCGATCACGTTAGCTTCGGTTATTCAGAAGAAGGAGAGACGAAGCAGGTATTGCATGATATCGATCTCGATGTGAAATCGGGTGAGGTGATTGCGCTCGTCGGACCGAGTGGCGCGGGGAAGTCGTCGCTGGTGAACCTGATTCCGCGATTCTTTGATGTGTCGGAAGGCGGTATCACCATTGACGGGCATGATCTTCGGGACGTTTCGATTGCGTCGTTGCGGCAGCAGATCGGCAAAGTGACGCAGGAGACAGTACTGTTCAACGACACGGTTCGGAACAACATTGCTTATGGACAGCCGGATATTCCATTGAACCGGGTGGAAGAGGCTGCGAAGATGGCGCTGGCGCATGACTTTATCCTCAGAATGCCCAATGGTTACGATACGAAGATCGGAGAAAGAGGGCTGCGGTTGAGCGGCGGCGAGCGTCAGAGGCTGGCGATTGCGCGCGCGATTTTGAAGAATGCTCCGATCCTGATTCTGGATGAAGCTACTTCTGCTCTTGATACGGAGAGCGAGCAGTTTGTTCAGGCGGCGCTGGCGAATCTGATGCGAGGCCGGACGGTGTTTGTGATTGCGCATCGGCTTTCGACAGTGAGGCGGGCGACCAGGATTGTGGTGATTGAACAGGGGCGAATTACCGAGATGGGGACACATGAGGAATTGATGCATCGATCAGGCACCTATCGGCGGTTATATGACATGCAGTTTGGTGACGAAGGCGTGACGGTGGCTACTGTTCGGAATGGCGATGCTGTGGCTGTCGCCGGGTTGGAGGGGATTGCTTGAAGCCCATTTATTCGATGACAGGATTTGCGAGCGTCCGAGGCTCGGTTGCTGATGGACCGGGTTTTACGCTGGCCTTGAAGAGCGTGAATCATCGTTTCCTTGATCTGCATATGCGGTTGCCAAGCTACTGCGATGGCCTTGAAATTCAGTTGCGTCGTGTGCTGAAGGATTTATTGCGACGAGGCCATGTCGAGGTGACGCTCCAGGTGGAGCGCCGGGTGACGTCGCAGGTCCAGTTGAATACGGAGCTGCTGAATGATTATGTGGAGGCGTTTCGTAAGGCTGCTGAGTTGTATGGAGTTGCGAATCAGCTGGACCTGAATTCGTTGTTGAGGGTTCCGGGAATGATGAGTGTAGAGAGCAACGTTGGTATGGAGGCGAGTGGAGAGTTAGATTCTGCTGTGCTGGCTCTTGTAGCCGAGGTTGTGGCGAAATTGAATGAGGGGCGTGGGGCTGAAGGCGCTTCTCTTGCAGAGGAATTACGGGCTTCCATGCAAAGGCTGGGAACGTTCGCCGAGGAGATGGCTGCATTGCGAAACGGCGTACGTGTGGCTCAGTTTGAGCGGCTTCGCGTGAGGCTGATGGAACTTACCGAAGGCGTTGCGGTGAACGAGGAACGGGTGCTTTCTGAAGCAGCGGTTCTCGCGGAGAAGAGCGATATCGAGGAAGAGATTGTTCGGTTACGGACGCACGTGGGGCGGTTTATCGCGTTGCTGGATGAGGGCGGTGAGCTCGGCAAGCGATTGGATTTTCTGCTGCAGGAGCTGAATCGCGAGGCGAACACGATGCTGTCGAAGACGAGCGCGGCGACGGGCGAGAACGGCCTGAGAATTACCGAACTGGGGCTGGAGATGAAGGCGGAGATCGAGAAAGCACGCGAACAGGTGCAGAATCTGGAGTAGTTCGGGCGGAGCGAACAGGTACACTGCAGATATTCAATAACAGGCAGTTCAGGGAGCGGATGGCAGGAATACTTTTCATTATTTCAGCGCCTTCGGGTTCGGGGAAGTCGACCCTTGTGAGTCAGCTTCGGTCGATGGTGGAGGGTTTGGAGTTTTCCATTTCGTATACGACGCGGGCACCGCGTGGTTCCGAAGAGGACGGACGGGAGTATCACTTTACGAGCCGAGAGGAGTTCGAGCGGATGATTGCCGCCGGGGACTTCCTGGAGTGGGCGGAGGTCTTCGGCAACTATTATGGAACGGCGTGTGCGGCGTTGAAGCATGCGCGACTGGCCGGCAAGGACTTGCTGCTGGACATCGATGTTCAGGGCGCTAAACAGGTGATGAAGAAGATGCCCGGGGCTGTCTCCAACTTCATACTGCCGCCGAGTCCCGAGGTACTGGAGAAGCGGCTTCGGAATCGAAGTAAAGCAGAGAATATGACCGACGAGGTTGTGCTTAAGAAACGACTCGCTGAAGCCCGTAATGAGCTGAAGCAGGTTTTGGATTACAAATACGCGATCGTTAACGATGTGCTTGAGGAAGCGGCAGCCGAGATGCGAAGCATTGTTTTGTACGAACGGGGCAATGACGAAGAAGCAAAGCTGGTTGCCCAGAGTTGCAGGACGGATGCGGCTTCGCCGAAGCTGCGTGCCGTTCTACGCGCGTTTGGTTCATAATGTCGGCAATCCGACGAAGGCTCTTGTGCGTTTCGCCGGAGCGGGGTACATTCAAAGCCACTGGGGGAGCAATGACTACGGAAGGCATGATGATCAACAAGTACAGTCTGGTTAAAGGCGCAGCGCGGCGAGCTCGTCAGTTGCAGAACGGCGCGACGCCATTGATTACGGCCAAGTCGATGAAGGCCTGCAGGGTGGCGCAGGACGAGATTCAACAGGGGCATGTAAAGTTTGTTCTTGGCGAGAAGCCGAAAGAGTCTACGCTGGAGAATACTCTCCATCACTAGAGGTGCTTCCGACGCGATAGCATAGAGTCATGGCAGAAGGAGATTCAACCCGGAGAGCAGGATCTCCCGCGGTCCTCGAATGATCTGCGGGCTTATGTTGAGTACTTCCGCGATCTGGGAGTGCATGATTTTTATCGACGCGGCGAGCCGGTTGTGCTCGAAGAGTCGATTCTGCCTGAGAGAGCGAGCTCTGCCGGGGCTACGGGTTCCGTTATGGAGGAGCAGGTGGTTGAGGCTGCTCCTGTGGTTACCATGCTTGCTGCGGCCGAACCTGCCAGACCGGCGATCTCTCAGCCTGATTTTGCGGGGTCCGCGATTCCAAAACCAATCAGTTTCGACAAACTTGCCCCATTACCCGAGGCGCGTCTTGCGGCAGCGGAGCGACCTGCCGCGTTAGAGTTGATCCAGGCAGAGATCGGCGATTGCACGCGTTGCCCTCTGGCGTATGCGGGGCGGCACACGATTGTGTTTGGCGAGGGTGACCCGAACGCGCGGCTGATGTTTATCGGTGAAGGGCCGGGCGCGGATGAAGATGCTTCAGGGCGTCCGTTTGTGGGTAAAGCGGGGCAGTTGCTGAACAATATGATTACGGCGATGGGACTGCAGCGTGAGCAGGTTTACATTGCGAATATTGTGAAGTGCCGTCCGCCGAATAATCGTGCTCCGGAGCCGGCGGAGGCGAATACCTGCTCGCAGTTTTTGCTGAAGCAGATTGATGTGGTGCAGCCCGAGTTTATCGTTGCGCTTGGCTCTACCTCGGCAACTTATCTACTAGGTGTGCGGCAGTCGCTGGCCGGGCTTCGCGGACGTTGGCATAGCTGTCGCGGGGCAAAGCTTGCCGTGACCTACCATCCAGCGTTTCTGCTGAGGGATCCGCGGCAAAAGGCGGAGGCCTGGAAGGACCTGCAGATGGTTATGAAGGAGATGGGGTTGAAGGCCCCTTCCAAGGGGTAGTCCCCCCTCCCCCTATCTTTTCGCTCAAAGATCTAAAAACAAACCACTTAGATCCCGACTTACATGTAATTTCATCGAGGAAAACAAAAAGCTCCGGAGATGTTCCGGAGCTTCGGTTCCAGTGTCTCTTTCTATTCTAGCGGCGGGTATCTATCTGTTATGCCACTTCAGGCAAATTTATTTTGTTTCACTAAATCGCAGAATCTTATCAACTTACGACTCTGGATTGCAGCTCCAGGACCGATCTTGCTCTTGACAAAATTCCTTGTGGAAATCCCGGTGGTCGAGCGTAAGGCGCGACCGATGTCATGACAAGGCTCGCGCTATAAACCATCCAAGCAATCGGATAGGCCTCTCCAAGATTTCTTTTTTTTTGCTCCGGCGCTCTTTCATGATGAATCCAACACGGATGGCCGAATTGGACCACCTTCTCGCACAATTGGAAGCAGATCCGTCGTTATTTGAAACAGACCAGGTGTACAGGCGCATTGCCGCGCTTGACCGGCTGGACGCTGCCTTTGGTTATGAGGACCTGGACCTTTCGAGGCCGGAGGCGGATGACGCGACAATTTACAAGCGCGCCGCGTTGATCCGTACCCGGCTGGAAGGCATGAACTCCGAGTTTTACGAGTCAATCCGCGCGCAGATTCGGAGCGACGCCCGACGGGACGAGCTGTTTCGATGGATGTGGCCGTCGTGCGGTAACGAATCTGAGATAACGAAGCCGGGGCTGAGCTATGACCATCTGGATGAGTTGGCGAGCGGTGTCCTGCAGTTCGACGAACCGAATGCGGCTCCGATTCATTCCGATCCGGAGATGGTGTTCTATCAGCCCACGCCTGTACGGCATGTGCTGGATCTGATTTCCTCGAGCGCGTTGTCTGAATCGGATGTCCTGATCGATATGGGAGCGGGATTGGGTCATGTGCCGATTCTGGTTTCGATCTTTACGGGCGCGCGAAGTATTGGAATCGAGGTTGAGGGTGGCTATGTTGCGAGCGCTGAAGGATGCGCGCGAAGCCTGGGGCTGAACCGGGTGATGTTCATCCATGGGGATGCGCGTACGGCAGACCTGTCCAATGGCACGGTGTTCTATCTGTACTCTCCTTTTACCGGGACGATTCTGAGCACGGTGCTGCGAAGGCTGAAAGAGGAGGGTGCGAGCCGGCCGATCAGGATTTGCACGTTCGGCCCCTGCACACTCAGAGTTGCCAAGGAGTCATGGCTCGAGGCGAAGGCGGCTCCGACGACGGACCGGATCGTTACGTTTTTTTCGCGCGCGTGAAAATACCTGACTTCGCCGACTGCGCTTTGGCCTGGGAACTTTGAGAGGAGACGGCATAGCGGAGGGCTGCGCGGGCGAGGAGGCGTGTGGAATCGAGTGTGGGGAGCGGCGAGTTGTTGTCGTTGATGAGAAGAGGGATTTCGGTGCAGCCGAGGACTACGGCATCGCAGCCCTCTTTTTTGAGGCGGGAGATGATTTGCTGGAAAGCGGCGACGGATTCGGGTTTGAAGATGCCGTAGACGAGTTCGTCGAGGATGATGCGGTTGATGGCGTCGCGTTCGTCCGGGTCGGGGCGGAGGTGATCGATGCCGTGGGCTGCGAGCTTGTCTGGATAGATGTCGCTCCCGGTGAGCCAGCGGGTACCGGTGATGGCGATACGGCGGAAACCTCGCTCGGCAGCGTTGGCGGCGACGACCTCGGCGATGTGCAGCCATGGCCGTGGAGAGTAAGGCAAAACGTAGGGCATGGCCTCATGGATGGTGTTGTCGGGGCAGATGAGGAAGTCGGCTCCGATGGAGGCGAGTTTGTTGGCAGAGGAGAGCATGAGCCCGGCGGCGGCGGGCCAGTCGTCGCGGTTGATGGGCTCCATGTACTCGGCGAGGGAGTGCGTGTGCATGGAGATTTCAGGGTGATCGTGCGGGCCGAGGAGTTGTGCTCCTTCTACGCAGATGGTGCGGTAGCAAAGAGCGGCGCCTTCGGCGGAGCAGGCTACGATTCCTATGTGCTGGGGCATGTTGGGATTTTATCCAGTTCGGCTCCTTGGAGATTCTTCCATAACGAACCCCTAGAGCGTGTTGCTTGCAATTGCGAAATACTGGGGTCTCTCCACTGCGGCGGCTGCGCCGCCACCGGTCGAGATGACGTGCTCGCGGCGGCTGCTATGGCGGTGGGATACGGACTGTGTTGGCTTTGCAGGAGCGAATTTGTCCGCAGGCGGTTGCGTGGAGGGATTTGTCGAGACAGACTTCGACGGCGGTGAGGTAGTTGTTGCCGCAAGAGATGACGAGCGACGACGCGGGGATATCCGGATTTGCGGTGGTGAAGAGTCCGATGATCTTGTCTGGCGGCAGGGAGATCTGGTGATTGATCTGGGTGAGGGTGGCGGGGAGGATGACGGTGCGGAAGGCGGTGCGGGCGGTAGTGAAGAAGGCGTCGGCGGTGAGGCCGGAGCAGGTGCCGTGAGTCTTCCACTCGTGCTCGAGGAGGCCGGGGTCAGGGTAGATATCGGAGTACTGGGCAGGGTTGGCTGGGCCGGGTGCGTTTGAACAGTTCTGCGGGTAAGTGCCGTCGGTGTTCTCAGGCCAGAGTCCGTGAAGGACGAAGGTGGAGTGGTTGGTGCACTCGATGTCGGAAGGATGAGAGTGGCAGAACTCAGGCGACCAGGAGAGGTTGAGGAGGTAGAAGTCGAACTGCTGGCCGGGTGTTTTCGCTGCGATTGCAGGGGATGGTGCCGGGGTTTGCGGCTGTGGTGCGCTTGCCGCGGGAGGCTTTTCCTGCGATTGAGGCGGGTTGGAGCTGCAGCCGCAGAGGGCGAGGGTGAGAAGAGCATACGAGATCGCGAGGGTGAGTTTCATGACAGATCCTCCGAATCAGGCGGGCCTCCGGTTATGGTACAGCGGCCGGGCGTGTGCGGGTCGTGGAGCGTGACTGAGATCACGGTGTCTTTCTTGCAGGAACATTAGGCTCGTAGGCGAGGACGATCGCTATGAAACGCGTTTGCATTGTCGTTGGCCATGCACGAACTGGGACGTATTGCGAGGCACTGGGAGAGAGCTATGCTCGCGGTGCTGCGTCAGGTGGGCATCAGGCGTCGCTGTTTGTGACGTCGAAGATGAAGTTTGATCCGATTCTGCATGTAGGTTTTGAGCGTGTACAGGAGCTTGAGCCTGACATGAAGGAAGCGCATGATGTCTTGCTTGCGGCGGATCATCTGGTGATCATCTTTCCGCTATGGTTGGGAGGGATGCCAGCGATCCTTAAGGGATTTCTGGAGCGGGTGTTGCAGGGGGAGATGGTGGAGGCGTCGAAGACGCATAAGTTTCCTAAGCTGCTTAAGGGGAAATCGGTGCGTGTGATTGTGACGATGGGGATGCCGGGCTTTGTGTATCGGTGGTGGTTTCGACCGTATGCCTTGAAGATTTTGAAGCGGAATATTCTTGGCTCGGTTGGCGCGGGTCCTATTGAAGTGACGATTTATGGGAGTATCGAGGCGGTGAGCAAGAGGCGGCGGAAACGATGGCTTCGTGATGTTGAGGAGTTGGGGAGTCGCGCGGCTTAGGGGTGCGGCTTGGAGGGCATCTCGGGATAGCATCGATGTTGGTGTCAAATCTTTTGTCGGGATGGAACGCTACGGAATGAGCGATATTGTTTTGCAAGGTGGGCATGTCCGGCTGGAGCCGTTGTCGCTGGAGCATGTCGAGGGATTGGTGAAGGCTTCGGCGGGTGGTGCAGAGCTTTACCGGTGGAGCCCGGTGCCGCAGAATTCAGAGGCGGCGAGGAAGTATGTGGAGACGGCGTTGAGGTGGAAGGCTGAGGGCACAGCGGCGCCATTCGCCGTGGTGCGGATGAGCGACGGCGCCGTGATAGGGTCGACGCGTTTTTTTGATGTGGAGCGCTGGGCGTGGCCGGAGGGGCATGACCGTTTCGGGCGTGTGAATCCGGATGTTTGCGAGATTGGGTATACGTGGTATGCCCCGGAAGCGATTCGGAGCGGGGCGAATACGGAGGCGAAGGGGCTGATGCTGTCGCATGCTTTCGACACCTGGGGCGTGTTGCGGGTGTGCCTGCATACCGATGTTCGGAATGAGCGGTCGCGGCGTGCGATTGAGCGAATCGGCGGGAGATTTGAAGGCGTGCTTCGGTCGCATCGGATGGCCGCAGATTTTACGGCTCGGGATTCGGCGCGGTACTCGATTTTGGCGGGGGAGTGGCCTGAAGTAAAAGAACGGCTGGCGGGGATGATGCGGTGATCGTTGAACAGCAGATTCCCCGTTCGTTTTCGCTCAGGCAGGCTTGTCGGGAATGACAACAAGAAAGCGACCGCAGAAGCAACTTCAATTTGCCGGGAATAGTGGCGTGGGTGGGGTTGGTTGTGATTCACTTTTGGGCATGGCCAATAAACAGACTCGACGCAACTTTCTGCTGACGGCTCCGATTGCCGCAGCGGCCGCCTCTCCTTTTGCTGAAACGATGCTGCACGCTTCCACTACGGGCTCCGGGATGGAGCAGGTGAGCGATGGCAGCAAGATCCAGGTGTTTACCGCGGCGGATGTGGCGAGTGAACTGAAGGGTGTACAGGCGAATCATGGAACGAAGAACCTGTTGACCTCGCCGGGGACGCTGATGATTATCAACGAGGAGACGAAGAAGGCAGGCAAGGAGTTCGAGTGGCATGCGACCAGGGACCACGTGTTCCAGGTACTGGATGGCGAGACAAAGTATGAATTAGGGGGGACGCCAAAGGGAGCGCATGAGACGAAGCCGGGCGAATGGCTTGCTCCGGAGTGCGAGGGCGCGAGGACGGTGATGCTGAAGAAAGGCGATTATTTATTTGTGCCGCGGATGACTCCGCACAAGCGGACAACGGATGGAAGTGTGAGCTTGTTGCTGATCTCTTCGCAGACGCCGGCATAATTTCGACAAAGATGTGAGCCGTTAAGCGGTCCACCGAGGTTAGTGGGCCGCTTCGTTTTTGGGATCGCCGGAGCGCCGAAGCGGAGTTTTGATCTGAGCGGCCAAGCGCGAAAGAGAGAAAGGGCATCTCATCATGAATGAACCTTCACGGAAATGTGCTGATCGTCGCCCTTGCCGGGCTGCTTACGCCAAGCTTGTTTGGACAGCACGTGGCAGACAGTCTTTTCTCTCATGCCGACTCGGATGACGACGGGTTGAGCGATGCGCTTGAGGAGGCGTTGCTGAAGCAGTTCGCCCCGACCTTCATGGTTGCCGTGAACGACTGCTCTAATGAGCCGGCGGAGTTCTGGCCGGATAGCGTAACACCGATGGTGATGGCGGAAGATGGCGCGATCTATGGGCAGGTCTCTGCGATGAAGAATGCAGGTGGGCGGGTCCTGGAGATTCACTACTATCATCTGTGGCGGCAAGACTGCGGACGTCGGGGGCATGCCCTGGATGCGGAACATGTGGCGGTGCAGGTGAGGACCTCGGATAACGATCTTGCGGATGCGAAGTGGAAGGCGATGTACTGGTATGCGGCGGCCCATGAGGACACCGTGTGCGATGTGAGCCAGATTGCGCGGGCATCGACGCTGCGGGCAGAGGACCACGGGGCGAAGGTTTGGATCTCGAGGGGAAAACATGCGTCGTATTTGAATGAAGCTTTATGCACGGGGGGGTGTGGGGGGGATGAATGCGATCAGATGAGGGAGCTCGGGAAGAGCAGGATTGTTAATTTAGGGGAGATCGGCCATCCGATGAACGGATCGATGTTTGCCTCGTCGAAGCGTTGGCCCTTGACGGAGAAGATGAAGATCTCGAATTTTCCCGAAGGCGTTTTGGCGCGGCTGAACGAGATGCCTGAGACGGAGATTGCGTGGTTCAACTCGGGCCGGCATCCGGCGCAGGGGGTGATTGCCGTCAGCGGATCGACAGAAGACGCGCTTGCGCGGAGCGGGGCGAATACGACGGGTGCGATCTCGGTGGCGGGAGATTCGACCGGCGGCGCGCTTTCGACGGCTGTGGGTTCTACTGGCTCCGCGCTGGGGAAGAGCTATCGCAAGACGACACATGCGTTGACGGAATCGAGCAAGCGCGTAGGTAGTGCGCTGGGAATTACGGATAAAGAGAAGAAGACTGCTCCTCCACAACCGTAACCTGATGAGTAGATCCGGCTCCGGTGGCGATCACGAGGTTGTGACGAAGCTTTACGTTGAGGTTTCCATTTAGGCTTGAAAGGATGCCTCTGTACTGCGATGTTGCTTTGCCGGTTCCGCTGGACCAGACGTTTACCTATGCGGTGAATGGTGTGGCCCCTGTCGTGGGGGCGCGGGTGCTGGTGCCTTTCAGCGGGCAGAAGCTGATGGGCGTTGTGGTGCGGGTGCATGATGATGCTCCGGCTGAGGAGTTTGAAGTCAAGCCGGTGCAGCAGGTGCTGGACGAGGCGGCCCTGCTGCCGGATGAGTTGATGGAGCTGGCGCGGTGGATCGCTCAGTATTATGTGGCTCCGCTGGGTGAGGTGCTGCGGGGGATGTTGCCGCTCGGCGCGGAGGTTCGGCGACACTTCTGCTATCGGATTACGGATGTCGGGCGGCGAGTGCTGTATGAAGGAGCGGAGAAGGGGAGCTCGCGGCGGTCGAAGCTTTCCGCCGAGGAGCAGAACCGCGAGTACGCGGTGCTGAATTATCTGGAGGGTGGAGAGGCAGTGAAGCTGACGACGCTGCGGTCAGCGTCGGGTGCGAATAAGTCGCTGCTGGAGGGGATGGTTCGGAAGAAGTGGCTCGTACGCGAGGCCCTGGCGGAGGAGCGGGATGCGCGGCGGCTGGAGAAGCTGGCGGTGCTAGTGCAGGGCTCAGGGCTTAGGGCCCAGGGCTTAGGGCTCGGGGCAGAGGAGGAAGGGCTTCGGACTCAGGAGGAAGGGCATGGGGCTCAGGGCTTAGGGCTTAGCGATGTGGTTGGGCGTCGCTTGCCGAAGCTGAATGAGAATCAGCTTGCTGTGATGGCGGAGTTGGCGGCAGTTGGCGGGCGTGGGCGCGTGAGGGATTTGCAGGACAGGTTACGACGTGGCGGGGTTCCGGATTCGACGCTTGGGACCCTGGTGAAGCGTGGGCTGGTTCGGATTGAGGAGGTGGCGGAGGATTTTCATTTTGGCGGAGTTGCATCGCATGGGAAAAAGCATGCGCATGAACATGCTTTGAATGAGGCGCAGATGGAGGCGCTGGCGACGATTTCGGCGGCGATGCTGAAGGGTGAATTTGCGCCGCATTTGCTGTATGGGGTGACGGGGTCGGGCAAGACGGCGGTTTACTTTGCGGCGATGCGGCGGGCGCTGGATGCAGGAAAGAGTGCGGTGCTGCTGGTTCCGGAGATTGGGTTGACTCCGGCGATGACGGGGCAGCTGGTGGCGGCGTTTGGAGACGAGGTGGCGCTGTTGCATTCGGCGCTGACTCCGGACGAGCGGGCGGAGCAGTGGCATCGAATTCGGCGGGGAGAGGCGCGTGTGGTGGTGGGGACCCGGTCGGCGGTGTTTGCTCCGGTGAAGGACTTGGGGCTGGTTATTGTCGACGAGGAACATGACGGAAGTTACAAGCAGGAGGAGACTCCGCGCTATCACGGGCGCGATGTGGCGGTGATGCGCGCGAAGTTGAATGATGCGGTGGTTGTGCTGGGATCAGCGACGCCTTCGCTGGAGAGCTGGGCGAATGCGGAGAAGGGGCGATATGCACGGATAGAGATGCGCGAGCGAGTGATGGACCGTCCGCTGCCTGCGGTGGAGCTTGTCGATATGCGACAGGAGTTTCGTGAGACGGGCCAGGAGCAGATCTTTTCGCGACGGCTGATTGAGGAGACGGAGGCGACGATTGCACGCGGGGAGCAGGTGATTATTCTGCTGAACCGGCGCGGGTATTCATTTGTGGTGATGTGCAGGAGCTGCGGCGAGAAGATTGAGTGCGAAAACTGCGCGATCTCGATGACTTACCACAAGCCGGTGGGCGGTGATGATGGAATTGCGCAGCCGGGTCAGCGGCTGGAGTGTCACTACTGCGGGTTTCGGCGCGGAGTGCCGAAGGTTTGTCCAAAGTGTGAGAGCGAGCATCTTTACTACCTGGGAGCGGGATCGCAACAGGGAGAGGAGCGGCTGCAGGAGATCTTTCCGCATGCGCGGATTGGGCGGATGGATCGCGATACTGTGCGCGGGCGGTCGGATATGGAGCGGCTGCTCTCCCGGCTGCACGCAGGGGAGATCAATCTGCTGGTAGGGACACAGATGATTGCGAAGGGGCATGACATTCATGGAGTCACCCTGGTAGGCGTTGTGGGTGCGGACTTTGCGCTGGGGTTACCGGATTTTCGCGCAGCGGAGCGGGTGTTTCAACTGCTGACGCAGGTTTCAGGCAGGGCTGGTCGAGGAGAGTTGCCAGGCAAGGTTCTGGTGCAGACGTATCATCCTGACCATTACGCGGTAAAGTTCGCAGCGGCGCATGATTATCCGGGGTTTGTGGCGAAGGAGATGCAGTATCGACGGTGGATGCACTATCCGCCGAATGCGGTTTTGGCGAACGTGGTGATTCAAAGTGAGAAGCTCGAAGAGGCTACGGGATGGGCAAGTGCTCTAGGGCGGTGGTTTCAGCAGACTCGGCTTGAACGAGTGAGAGTCCTGGGTCCCGCGGCGGCGCCGATTGCGCGGATTAAACGGATTTACCGTTACCACTTTGTTTTGAAAGCGGAGAAGCGACAGGAATTGAGCGTTGCACTGCGGGCTATGTTGCGCTTCGCGGAGACGCTCGAGATTCCACGACGGAATCTTGTGGTTGATGTGGATGCGGTGCATTTGATGTGAAGCACCGCACCGGAATCGTTGACGTTGCCTTAGTTGATGAGATGAAGCTCTTTACCGGGTTTGAACCGGACAGCCTTTCCGGGAGCTATCTGAACTTCGGCTCCAGTTCTGGGGTTTCGACCGATTCCGGTCTTCCTTGGTTTGACGGTAAAGACACCAAAGCCTCGAAGCTCGATTCGGTCGCCTGCAACGAGGGACTGTTTCATGCTCTCGAAAATAGCGTCTACCGCAGCCTCTGCTTTTGTTCGTGGCAGGCCGGTCCGCTCAACAACCCGCTGTATGAGATCTTGTTTTATCATTCTTGGCCGCCGTCCTTGGCTCTAAATTCTGGTAAAGATGTAGTTTGTGAGACCTGGTTTTAGTAAAGCGATGGTAGAAAGTCAAAATCAGATTGTCAACATTGTCAACCATTGACTCGTACCGTAAGATGAAGAATCTACTAAGGCAACGGAGGGGGAGCGATCGCCGCACCCATTTTGCCACGAGACTGGACAAGCGCAAGACTTTAATTTGTAAAAGAAGGGAAGCAGAAGCGAGTGGCAATTAAGAGTGACCGGTGGATTCGCCATCAGGCGATCGAGTATGGGATGATCTCCCCGTTCAGCGAAAAGCAAGTACGTGAAGGAGTTATCTCGTACGGGCTGTCGTCATACGGGTACGATTTGCGGGTTTCTGACGAGTTCAAGATTTTTACTAATGTCAACAGCGCAATTATTGATCCGAAAGCATTTGACGAGCGGTCGTTTGTTACCGTGACGGCGGAAAGCGTGATCATACCGCCAAATTCCTTCGCATTAGCGCGGTCCATTGAGTACTTTAAGATACCCCGGGACGTATTAACAATCTGTGTAGGCAAATCGACGTATGCTCGTTGCGGAATTATTGTCAACGTCACGCCGTTTGAGCCGGAATGGGAGGGATTCGTGACCCTGGAGATCTCCAACACAACCCCGTTGCCGGCGCGAGTTTACGCGAATGAAGGGCTTTGCCAGATCCTGTTTTTCCAGTCCGATGAGATTTGCGAAGTGAGCTATGCCGATCGGAAGGGCAAGTACCAGAAACAACAGGGAATTGTTCTGCCAAAGCTTTAGGGCCCAAATTTTGTTCATTCTCAAGCCTGCTCGTTGAGCCTGAGGTGATGGGGGCACTTTCTTGGTGAGGGGCCGGGACATGAACGAGGGTACTCCCCAATTGCGTTTAGGGTTAATCGCCACGGACCCAATGCGTATCCTCGGGCTGCAGGCGATTTTTTCCGAAGGAGGCAAGGCGGAGGTCATTCCGTTGTCCGTGCCTGGCGCTCTGGATGCTTCGGGGGTTTCGGTCATCCTGATTGACGCAGCGTGCACGGATCATCTGTTTGAGCTGTTGTCGACCTTCCGGCGTTCGCGTCCGCATTTACGTCTAATCGTCATTGGGCTGGAAGACGATCCTGAATATATTCAGCGTGTGATCGGTGCAGGAGCGAAGGGTTATTTAACGCACATGGCAAAAGAGAGCGAGATTCGCCTGGCAATCGACATTGTGCACGACGGATCGGTGTGGGCTCCGCGAAAGGTGCTGGCACGGCTGCTTGAGGCATCAAGCGGGGAGATGCGGGCTCCGAGTCCGGAGCCAAAATTTACTGAGCGCGAAGGCCAGGTTTTAAAGCTGCTGGTTGCGGGCAGGCCCAACCGAGAGATCGCGGCTGCGCTGGGGATCGATGCCGCGACGGTGAAGGCACATGTGGGACGATTGATGCGGAAGGTGGGAGTAGAGAACCGCATTGCGCTCACGATGCAGGCCGTAAGTAGAAATCTAGTGACAAAGTAAACGCGTCAGGGCGAGTAACCAAAAGGTTGATTCCCGGGCGCGAAGGTCTACAGACCTCCGTACCGTTGTGGAATCACCGCCAGTGAGTCACAGTGTGAACAGCAACACAGACCTGGGAGAGGGGTTGTAGAGAGCGCGTCTGACGATATCAGACACTATCTCTACAATCCCATTTTTTTGTTTTTTAACGAAGTCATGCGCGGTGCAACCTCGACGGCAGCCATAGGCATCTGATATCTCATTGGTAAGCAAAGAGTTATTGTTGAACTTTGCTGAAAAAATAAAAAATGCCTGTGAGGCGAAGATAAAGACATGAAGAAAATGACCCGGGTTTCAATGATTGTGAGTGGACTGGCTCTGATGGTCTGCTCATTAGGTGCTTCAGCGGCCACCGACAAGGTTAAACTTGCAGAACGAATGAACGATGCCGGCGCTGTTATATCCCAGGTGATGGCTGCTCCGGACAAGGCAATCCCTTCTGGCATTCTTTCCGATGCGAAGTGCGTCGTTGTTGTTCCGAGCTACAAGAAGGCCGCCTTCGTTGTAGGAGGAGAGTACGGGCAGGGAGTAGCTACCTGCAGGACTCCGCGTGGCTGGAGTGCGCCGGTGTGCGTACAACTGACAGGCGGAAGTGTTGGTTTTCAGATCGGGGGGCAGGCTACGGATCTGATTCTGATTGCGATGAACGATCAGGGCTTGCAGCAGATGTTAAAGAACAAATTCAAGATTGGCGCGGATGCCGCGGCGTCAGCGGGACCAGTCGGGCGAGACGCAAAGGCTGGCACGGACTGGAAGTTGAATGCGCAGTTCCTGACGTACTCCAGAAGCAAAGGTCTTTTTGCCGGAATTGACCTCGATGGCACGGTGCTCTCTCAAAACCAGGAAGATACCAAGGTTCTTTATGGGACGAGCGTTCCGTTTGAGACGATTCTGAAGGGAAATCAGGCAACGCCGACCGAGGCTCAGGCCTTTGTGCGCACGGTGGCTAAGTATTTTGTGATTGCAAAAGCTAACAAGTAAAGTTGCTTATTGGAAGAAAGGGCGGCCTAACGGCCGCTCTTTTCTTTTTGCTGCGAGAGTCCATTCGATAGACTGTGGACTTGAACGAAGCTGGCCAGAAAGAACAAGTGACACTTCGCGAGACCGTGGAGTTTGCGGCGGTGCGGGCGCTGGTTCGCGGGATGGGGTTACTTCCTCGCAAACTTGCGAGGAGTGTTGGAGCAGGCATTGGATGGATCGCATACATGGCGCTCGCCCGATTGCGGAAGGTCGGGTTTAGAAATCTAGAGATTGCTTTTCCGACGATGGCCGGCGAAGAGCGCGAGAGAATTCTGCGGAAGTTATACAGGAATCTGGGATGGCTGCTGGCGGAGTTTTGTCTCATGCCGGACTACACGGCAGAGGAAGCAAGCAAATTTATTCGATACGAGGGACTGGAAAACTATCTTGCGGCCCGCGGCCGGGGCAAGGGTGTTCTGGTGCTAACGGGACACCTAGGTGCGTGGGAACTGTCGAGTTTCTACCACTCCCTGATGGGCTACCCGATGGCGATGGTGATTCGGAGATTAGATAATCCACTGGTGGATGCGTTTGTGAACCGGATTCGCTGCATGCACGGAAACCGCGTAATTCATAAAGACGATTTTGCCCGGGGGCTCATTGCATCGATGCGGGCCGGTGAGACCGTGGGCTTTCTGATGGATACGAATATGACTCCGCCGCAAGGTTTGTTTGTGCCCTTCTTTGGAGTTTTGGCGTGTACTGCCTCGGGAATGGCTCGAGTTGCGGCGAAAACAGGAGCGGCTGTCGTGCCTGGGTTTTTAGTCTGGAAAGAGACAGAGAAGAAGTATGTACTGCACTTTGGAAAAGAGGTTGCGGTCGAGAACACGGGTGACTCCGAACAAGATGCAGTGACGAACACGGCAATGTTAACGGCGGTGATTGAATCCTACGTCCGGGAGTATCCTGACCAGTGGCTCTGGATGCATCGGCGGTGGAAGACACGTCCACCAGGTGAAGAGAGGATCTATTAGTGGCTACCTTGCAGGAGGTCTCTGAGTGGATAGGAGGCGAGCCATCATCGGTATCGTATGAGGCTGAGATTTCGCGCGTGTCGGGTCTGGAGAATGCGGGGAGGGATGCTGTTGTGTTTGCCGTAGATTCAGCAACCCTGGTGGAAGCATTAAAGACCGAGGCTGGTTTGATTCTGGCGAATCGAAAGCTAAAAGAACAGACGAATGACGTGCGGGTGGTGTGGCTCGGGGATGCGCGATTTGGGTTTGCAGTGTTGGCGCAAAGGCTTAAAGGGCGCGGGTTCATTGCCGGGATTCATTCGACGGCAATTATTGGCGAGGGGGTTGAGATCGGCGAAGGAAGCTATGTGGGGCCGGGAGTGGTACTCGGCGAAGGAGTGCGGATTGGGAGGGAATGCAACCTCGTGGCGAGGGTAACGATCTATCCAGGTGTGGTGGTTGGAGATCGTGTGGTGGTTCAGGCCGGTGCGGTACTGGGTTCGACGGGCTTTGGATATGCACGGAGCGGGGAGACAGGCGAGTATGTTCTGTTTCCGCAGCAAGGACAGCTCGTGGTGGAAGATGACGTGGAGATTGGAGCGAATACGACGATCGATCGTGGAGCGTTAGGAGCGACGCGGATCGGCCGCGGGACAAAGATCGATAATCTTGTGCATATCGGGCACAACTGTGTCATTGGGAAAAATGTGGTGATTGCGGCTCAGACAGGAATTTCGGGGTCGAGCGTTGTGGAAGATGGTGCTGTTCTGGGCGGGCAGGTTGGAATTGGCGAGCACGCCACTGTGGGAGAGGGTGTCATTCTGGGTGGCGGCGCCGGCGTGCTGAGCGGGAAGAAGATGCGAGGAAAAGGGGAGGTTTTCTGGGGAAGACCGGCGCGTCCGCTGAAGGAGTATCTGCGAGATCTGGCGCGCCTGCGGAAGGGATCGGGCGGCAAGGAGTAGAAACGATGGCAATCGTTGTTGTAGGCGGGCACTCTCGAAATGTAGGTAAGACGAGTGTGGTCGCAGGACTGATTGCGGCACTTTCGGAGATGCGATGGACAGCGTTCAAAGTGACGCAATTTGGGCATGGGATGTGTTCGGCGAATGGTGAGCCGTGCGACTGCGAGACAGCGGAGCATACGGTTGCGGTAAGTGAGGAGCGCGATCCGACAAGTGGAGCGGATTCGGCACGATTTCTGGCGGCGGGCGCGATCCGGTCGCTGTGGGTGAGGACGCGGACGGGCGATCTCGCAGAGGCGATGCCGAGAATCAGGAAAGAGCTTGAGCGAGCAGAGAATGCAATCTTCGAATCGAACAGTATTATGCGATTTATCAGACCCGATTTGTACCTGAGTGTTGTAGATCCAGCGGTCGAAGATTTTAAGGATTCGGCGCGGCTGTATCTGGATCGCGCGGATGCGGTACTGGCTCCGGAAGGCATCATTCAACATCCGGAGTGGAGGGGAGTCTCGTTAAAGCTTGTGAGGGGGACGCCAGTGTTGCCAATGCGGCCTCCTCAATATGTAACGCAGGAAGTGGTGACATTTGTAATGGGAAAGTTGCGAATCGGCTTGCAATCGTAAATCACTTCAGGAGGGATTTGATCTGCAAGGAGCAACAATTTGACTAAAAGGGTGTCCATTCTTTCACCAAAAGGGTCCATTCTGTTTTTTGTAGTGGCGTAAAGAAATAATCCGGGCTACACTCCCGCGTTGACTGGGAAATGGATAACGAGACACTAGTCCTTGCGAATGTTCTTCTCTTCGCGCTGTATGCAAGCGTGATGATGGTAAACGCTCGGATTGTGGGGAGCACACGGGGAGCTATGTGGTTTGCCGCGTCGAACCTGTGTCGCGGCGTTTCGATGTTGCTGGTGGGGGTCAGTTGGGTTCAACTGGAACCGCAACGTGTCGCGGCGGCAATCAGCGCAGTTCTGGCCGTCGTTGGGGCGCTGCTCCTGCACCAGGCATTTGCCGAGCTGCTCGAGCGAGGGATGCTGCTGCGCAGCATTCAATATGGATTGGTGATACTGCTGACGGTCGGGGTAGTGTACTTTCTTATTTTTCCCGATTCAATCGTGTGGCTGGGAGCCTTGCTGTGCGGGATACTGGGAGTGCAGTTTGCGGTCGTAGCAGTCGTGGTCTTCCGATTTTCGGGAGCGGAGTATGGTCCTGCGGGGTGGCTGACGAGCCTTGCGTTGGGGGCGTATTCCGCAGTGCTGCTACTACGCGCTGTAGTAGCAGCTAGGCATCAGCACCCGACGTTTGCCGAGGAACAGATAAAGGTATTTCCAATATGGTTGACAACATGCTTGTTGACAAGTGGAGCAACTGCCTTTGGATTTATGTCGTTGACGACCGCGAAATTGAGGGTGGAGTTGCTGTGGCGAGCGCAGGTTGACGAGTTAACAGGCCTTTTAAACCGCTGGGCGCTCAAACGAATGACCATGAAAGAGATACAGCGGTGCAAGCGGAAGAAGGGAACACTCGCTGTGCTGATGATGGATCTGGATGGAATGAAGGAGGTTAACGACAACTCGGGCCATGCATGTGGCGATGTTGTATTGCAGTCTGTCGCCGGCATCCTGCAGGAGACGATACGAACGCAGGATGCGGTGGGAAGAATGGGCGGGGACGAATTTTGTGTGTTGCTGACGGATACTTCGCTGGCGGAAGCGATCGTTGTGGCAGAGAGGCTGAGAGCGGAAGTCGAAGAGATGGTGGTGCAATATCACGGCGCGAGGGTCCAGGTGCGGGCAAGTTTAGGTGTTACCTCATCGGAGTTTTCCGGGTTGACGTGGCAAGCTTTGATTGACCATAGCGATGCTGCCTTGTACAGGGCCAAACGTCTCGGTAGAAATACCGTTGTGGCGGCGGGAGCGGAGGATGCTCCGGCGATTGCACGGTCTGGTAAGGGAGAGGTCGTCATGATGGAGCGGCGGAAGGCTGAGCCGCGTGACGATTCGGCCGATTGATCGCTAGATGGACTGTACGGGCATGAGCATGAGGTCGTCGACGAGGCCAACTTCCTTTTGAACGAAGGGTTCGGCATAACGAATACCAGCGAGCAGGCCGTAGTGTCGCGCGGTTGCGAAGGTTCGCTCGCGAATGTCTTCTTCGGGGACGAAGAGCGCGCCTCCTTCAGGCTGGGTGGAATACTGCGAGCGGTATGCGAGGAGAGCTTTGAGGCGGCGCTCGATATAAGGGGTGATGTCGACGACGAAGGATGGGCGCACGTCGGCGTAGAGCGAAGCGTAAAGGATTTTGTAGGGACGGTGAGGAATTGATTCCTCCGCACCGGGGACCTCGATCTTAGAGAGACCGCTGACAAAGCAGGCTTCGTACCCGAGTGTCGCAGTCGTGTAGTGGTCCGGGTGGCGGCCCTGCCAGTAGGGAAGGATGACGACACGAGGCCGAAGGCGCCGGAGAACAGCAGCTAATTTGAGGCGGTTCTCGTAGGTGTTCTGGACATTGCCGTCGGGCAGGTCGAGTGCTTCACGATGGGTGACGCTAAGGATGCGCGCCGCAGTTTCGGCTTCCACGGCGCGATCGGCGGCGGTGCCGCGGGTGCCGGACTCGCCTTGGGTGAGATCAAGGATGCCGGTTCGCCAGCCACGGTCGTGCATGGCGAGAAGGGTTCCGCCGCAGGTCTGCTCGACGTCGTCACGGTGAGCGGCGATGGCTAAGATATCGAGCATCGGGGCAGAGTTCGATCAGTCTGCGTCGTTCGTTGCGGCGTCCATATAGGCAACGTCGAGGACTGTTCCCTGAACGGTGATGTTGTTGTTATTAATCTCCGAGCCGTCGGCCGTGTTGAATGCGTGCACTTGACCACCGTAGGCGGCGTACATCTTGTGCAGCGTCTGGACCCAGCAGAAGCCGGTAAGGTCGCCGTAGTAATACTGATTCTGATTTCCGTTGAGATATGGAACCGTGGAATTTGGGTCCTTCGGATTGACGTTGGGCACAACCGAGGCGGTCCTGGAGCCGAGATCGAAGCGGGTGAAACAGTTGTAGTTCAAGCCGAGTTTCTGGCGTTCGCCGGTGGCGCAGGATTGCGCACCAATCCAGACGGTGTTGTCATCGGCGAGGAGAAGCTTGCTGTGATAGCCGTCGGAGATGGAATACTGGCCGGTGATGGTATTCGTGGCGAGGTTCATCGTAGAGAGAAAGCCGGTGAAGAGGCCATCGGACTGCAGTTGCTGACCGGCGATGTAGAGGGTTGTTCCATCGGAGACTACGGCAGTTGCTCCTCCCGGGACAGCAACGTGGCCTGTGACGGGAGATGGAATGGGTGTGGGCGAGGCAGGAGGAAAGTTGTCGACGCGGAGATTCCCCTGCTGCATGATGGTGAGGCTTGATGTATTGCCGCCACACTCAGCCCCGCAGTTGAGCACATAGGCAGTGGTTCCATCGAGCGAGAAGTAGGCGCCGAGAGGGCGGTCGAAGCTCGGCGAAGATGTGCTGTCAGGAACGGGAACGACGCAGTAGACAGGGAGATTCAGGGGCTGGCAGTCGACGTAAGGGAAGGTAGGGGTCTGGTTGGAGTTGAGCTTGATCAGACGATAGAGCGTGTTGGAATTACGAACCATCGCGAGAACGACGGTGTCGCCCTGATTGGCAGCTACTTTATAAACGTTGGGAAGGCTAAGCCCGTAGCTCCTGCCAGTTGTATTGTCGATGACGACAAATTGACCAACCGATTCGATGGCGGCATAGACGTGGCCGAATCCGTAGGGTACGGCTACGTCCGATGCCTTGGTGGGAAGAGTTCCCCCTGAGCCGCTGGCGGTTTCCTTACCGTAGTCGATGATGTTGAGACTGCCGTCGGAGTTGGAATAGACATATCCCTTGATCTGTTCGGGGAAGTTGAAGATGCGGTTGGGAAAGCCTGAGGCATAGCCCGAGATGTGGAACGAGGAGTTAGGATCGAAGATCGTGCTGCGGATGTCGCGCAGGGCATCGAGTATCTGCAAGCTGCCCTGAGTTCCATTAATGGTGATGGCAACCATGACGCGATTGGCGAGCTTGCTGGGCGGAACGGGCCGATTGGCGAAGGTAAACTCGGGGAATTTGTAGTACTTCGTTCCGCAGGAGGTGATCCCGAGAACAGCGGCACTGATCAGGAGACCCGAAACGATCCGGGCGCAGAGAGACTGGAAAAAGGGACTACGATTCTTCAACGGAAAAGACTCCAACCTGAGCGCTGCGGAAAGTGGTTTTAGGCCGCATGCGGTACCGTCTGAGTATAACAAAATGCTTATGTTTCGACGGGTTTAACGCATACGTTGCCGGGGATAGGAACAAGCCCGTGTTGGAGACAAGGCGGAAGTGACTTAAGATAAGAAGATTAGCCGGGAGATAACAAATGATTGATGTAGCCACCCAGACGGAGACAGCGACTGCAAAGGTTAGGAAGCTGTTTACCGGCGGTCCTGTGCTGTGCGATGGCGCGATGGGCACGATGTTGTATGCGCGAGGCGTGTTTATCAATCGCTGTTATGACGAACTGAATCTCTCGCAACCCGAACTTGTGCGCACGGTGCACCAGGAGTATCTGCAGGCGGGCGCGGAGGTGATTGAGACGAATACGTTTGGCGCGAACTCCTATCGGCTGGAACACTATGGCATTCGCGACAAGGTGCGCGAGATCAACCTTGCGGGTGTAAAGCTGGCACGGCAGAGTGTGGAGCAGATCCGGGATAAGCAGGCTTCAGATGCATTTGTCGCCGGAGCCATCGGTCCCCTGGGCGTGCGGCTGGAGCCGCTGGGTAAGGTTGGACTGGATGAAGCGCGGGAGGCGTTTGCCGAGCAGATTGCCGCCCTGATCGAAGGCGGACCGGGAGTCGGAGCCGATTTGCTTTGTATCGAGACGATGACCTCGGTGGTGGAAGCGGAGCAGGCAATTCGAGCCGCTCGCGAAGTTGCACCGAATGTGCCGGTGATCGTGATGATGACGGTGGACGAGGAGGGCAACTGCCTGGACGGTACCTCGGCTGAAAAAGCTGCCGAGAGACTCACGGCGACGGGAGCCGATGCGATTGGCTGTAACTGCAGCGCAGGTCCAGCGACTGTACTGAGTGTGATTGAGCGGATGCGTGCCGTGACGACGCTTCCGCTGGCGGCGATGCCGAATGCGGGAATCCCCCGAGCGGTTGAAGGGCGCACGATTTACCTGACCTCGCCGGAGTACATGGCGAGCTTTACCCGCAAACTGGTGAAGGCCGGCGCAACGCTGGTGGGTGGTTGCTGCGGAACGACTCCCAGCTATACGCGGGCGATGCGCAGCGCCCTGCGAGCGATGGATGCGATGGAGACCGGCGCGCAGGTGATGGAAGAGAAGCACGGCGCGGAAAGCGCCAACAAGGTGGAGCCTCCGCCGCTGGCGCAGCGGTCGAAGATCGGGGCGATGGTTGCTGCCGGCGATTTCGTAAGGATGGTGGAGATCGTTCCGCCGAAGGGAATTGACTGCTCGAAAGAACTTGAAGGCGCCGATCAGCTTCATAAGCTTGGAGTGGACGCCATCAATGTTCCGGATTCGCCACGCGCCAGCGCCAGGATGAGCAATCAGAGCCTGTGTCTGCAGATTCAGCAACATGTGGGCATCGAGACGATCCTGCACTATACGTGCCGGGACAGAAATGTTCTGAGCATGCAAAGCGATTTGCTCGGAGCCTCGTCGATTGGGCTGAAGAACATTCTTTGCCTGACGGGTGATCCTCCGAAGTTGGGGAACTATCCCGATGCGACGGCAGTGTTTGATGTCGATGCCATTGGATTGGTGAACCTGGTGCGGAATCTGAACCATGGACTCGATCTGGGGAAGAACTCGATCGGAGCGTCAACGGGATTCACAATCTCGGTCGCGGCGAATCCCGGTGTGCCGGACATGGAGCAGGAGGTCCGGAGGTTTGCTTATAAGGTGGAGGCGGGCGCGGAGTTTGCGATCACTCAGCCGGTCTTCGACCTTCGAGTGCTTGAGGAGTTCCTGCGGAGGATAGAAGGATTCCGGATCCCGGTGATTGCGGGGATCTGGCCTTTGACGAGCCTGCGAAATGCGGAGTTCATGAAGAACGATCTGCGCGTGGCGATGCCGGAGGAGATAATGGTCAGAATGGCCACCGCGACTTCACCTGAGGCAGCGAGAGCGGAGGGCGTGAAGATTGCCCAGGAGATGCTTGCCGAGGCGAAGCCGATGGTGCAGGGTGTCCAGGTGAGCGCTCCGTTTGGAAAGTACCTGGCGGCCGCGCAGGTGCTAGGACTGGCTTAGGCTGCTTTGGTGGAGGAATGATCGAGAATGGCTAGTTTTGAGGAGAGTCTGACGGCGCTTGAGTCTGTGGTGGAGCGGCTGGAGCGTGGGGAGCTGTCACTTGAAGAGTCGGTGCGCCTGTTTGAAGAAGGCGTGAAACTGTCAGAGGCGTGCAAGAAGGAACTGGATGCAGCCGAAGGGAAGATTCAGGTGCTGGTGGAGCGTGGGCGCGAGATGGTTCCTGCCAATCTTGACGTCGAAGAGAAAGAGGGCCAGGAGTAGGCCCGTTCGTTATTGCGTGGCAGTTGGATCATTCAGCCAATAGCTGGTTCGCCCGAAGATCGTGAATTCGGGGTGATTGATCACACGAACACTCAAGACGTGCAGACCGGGCTGGGGAGAGATTGGCGTGAAGCTCAGGATGTAGCGGTTGCGGAGATGACTGGAGAGTGTGGCCAGCTGGTCATCGAGTTGATGCCGATTGTCGAACGATCCCGCTTCTCCGCCGGATAACGCGGCTAACTCTGCCGACACGTTTTTGCGCATTGCATCGAAGACCATGTCAAGCGGCTCTGTGAGATTGAAGTAGGCGTAATAGCTTCCATTGCCGATCTGAAGGGGTGGATTTCCGTGAGGTTCTTCTTCTTTTAGCGAATCTTTGAGGGTGGTCTTTGTCGGAGAAAAGGTGAGTGTGTAAATCGCGGTGTTGGTTTCGCCAGCGATACGAAGAATCTCTTTTTGTGTAGTTTTACTGCCGACATCGTGAGGCTGCGAGATAAGAAGAATGACCCGGCGATTGGCCTGTGGCCGATGGGATAGCAAGTCCAACGCAAATTTAACGCTGTCGAGGATGGCAGCGCCGGAATCGCCGGGATCGGGATGATTGATGGCTTCGGTCCACGGCGCGATGTCAGAAGTGAAGGGCGAAGCAGCCTCGGGCCTGCTGTCGAAGTTGACGATCGAAATCTCGTTTGGTGGATCGCCAAGCATCGCAGCAAGCATCGTTTCGAGATTGTGATACTGGTCGAGTTGGTGGACGGCCGCGCCTCCGGTTTGTATGAGAACAACCAGGGACAGGGGAGAGCTGGCGGTGTCGTCCAAAGAAACCTTTTGAGGGGTTCCGTTGTCAGTGAGAAGAAAATCGCTGGCGCTCAAAGAGTAGACGAGCTTGGCCTCGGTGGTTTGGACAAGAGTCGGAACGATCACCAGGCTGGTTGTTGCACGTAACGTTGAAGGCTGGTTCGAGGAGTTGGATTGCGCGAGGCAAAATCCTACCGGCAAGAATAGCGCGGCTGTCAGGAGCCTGCACTTCATCGTCACATTTTAGAACATGGACATGCTCTACTTTTTGGGAGCTTCAACGAGCTCGAAGAGCTGACGTGAGCTGCTGTAGATCCAGGCAATTCTCCGTCCCTGGAAGGCCACTGCGGGAACTGGCTTCGATACGATCATGCAACCATTTTTGACGGCATGGTCGAGAGCTTTATCGAGGTCGATGGTCTCAAAGCAGAAGTGATAGGCCCCCCCGCCATTCTTCTGAAGGATGGAGCGAATGGGCGAGTCTTCTGTGAGCGGAGCAATCAGCTCGATTTCGACGTTATCGGTGGGCGCAGTGGTTAGAAAATTTACGGCGACCTTCTGGATGGGATCGTCAAAAGGGCCGGAGATGACCCTGTACCCGAAGAGATTGGAAAGTGTCTCGGTTGCGGGAGCAAGTGAGGGGACGGCGACTCCCACGTGCATGAGCTTGAACCCGAGGTCCTGAGGCACGCTCGACATTAGAGCGCGACCCCTTTCTTTTCGAGCTCCTGTTGGATCAGCGACACGCTGGTCAGTTCAGGGACGCGTTGAGGGTCAAACTGTATGCCATATTCACCTTCGAGCGCGAGAATTGCCTGCAGGTGACGGAAGGAGTCCCAATTTTCGACTTTGTCGCTGGTGAGATCTGATGTGACTTCTTCAGGGGAAATCTCCAGGACATCGGCGAGAATGTCACGAAGAGAGGACGGCACTTGCTGAGAGCTCATTCGATTCTGTTCCTTCCAGGGTGATCCACTTCGGGCTGTTGATTGCAGAAGTGGTGAGATCAAATTCGTAGAGGATTGCGTTGTTTTCCTGCGACCGCGATTTTTCCATAAAGCCGTGGTCGGCGAAGAAGCTCGCGCTGGGAGCATTCTTCTTTGTAGGGATGAACTCACCTGCGATACGGGTTGCTCCCTTGCGCTGGGCGTTTTCTGCGATGAAGGCCAGGAGCGCGGTCTCAATACCGCGGCCGATGACCCGGCAGGACAAGAGGAAGGAATCGATGTGGCAGGTATCCCCTTGATTGCGTGCGAGTGCGAGACCCACGACACCAGCATCTCCGAAGCGATCACGAACACGGATGACCCACGCTTGTCCATTTGAGGCGAAGTCTTCGATTTCGGAGGACGACCGTCTGCGTGTGGTGACGTTGAACTGGTTGGTCTTGGCGAGGAGCTGCACAGAGCGAGCGAGGGGGGCCTGCAGCGCGCTCTGGAATGTGCAGACGATTTCAAGTGAAGCCAGAAACTCATCGCGGTTGGAAGCGCTGCTTTCGAGTTGGGCGCGCTGGGCCTGAGCCTTGTACTCGCCGACTCGATTGAGATCGTCATCGGTTACGACTGCGGTGTCAAAGAAGGACTGCTGCGAAAGAAGCTCCACTAATCGCCAAGGCTCTTCAACGGGCGCAGAGATGACAGCGACGTCCGGAAGCTGCTGTCGGATGGCCTCACACTCGACGGGGTTGTCATCGACGAAGACGAAGGAGTCGAGGCCCAGGGAGAGCTCTTGCGCAAGCTCACGAATGGCTTTGGCCTTTTCGTCCCAGGTAATCTTGAGTCCGACAAAGTTGTCGAGGGTCAGTGCGAGATCGGCAGCGCGAAGTTGAAACGCTTCGCGCACGTCGGCTTCATTGTTCTTTGAGACGATGGCAAGGAGGATGCCTCGAGACGAGAGCTGTTTGAGGTACTTCTGATATTCGAGATAGCAATTGCCGGGAAAAGCGCTGCCGGTTGCAATTCCTTCCGGACCTTCTTCGCCGAGGACGCCCCCCCAGAGAGTATTGTCGAGGTCAGTGCAGAGAACCTTGCGTGGCGCGCGATAGAGGGCGGATAGAGAACGGATGAGGCCGCGGGCATAGATACCGAAAGCATCTGCCGAGACAGCGAGGCGCGAGGCGAGGAACATGCGATGGTCGCGCCAGCGTGCACGGCCGTGCCGGGCGGCGAGGTGGTCGGCATCGAAGAAGACGCAGTCAGAGATGCTTCGGCAAATGGCTGCGAGCTTCTGGTTGAGCGCCTGGACAGCGTTCGAGAGGCTGAAGGGAAGATTGGCGTCCCCGATATCGCCGAGCGAACTCAGGTCGGGGACGACGCAACCCTGGAAGACGATGCGCGCGGGATTGGAGGCGCGGAAATTCTTGAGAAGCTGGGCGATACGGGCGGCGCACTCTTCGATCTCCTGTTGCACTTCGGCGCCTTTACCGGCAGCACAGAGATCTGGCAGACGCCCTGCGAGTTCTTCGAGGTCGAGGATGATGAAGATCGCTTCGGGATGAAACTGCGCGAGTGCGCTTTGCGGGTTCAGCAACTCATCGACATACGAGCCGTAGCCGCCAACCTGAAGATCGAGCGCATAGTTAGAGAGTGCCGCCTCGACCGTAATCGAAGGAAGGATCGGTTCTACGGTAACCGAGCGAACGATGTACGCTTTCAGGCGTTTGGCGCCGAGCTGATCTTTGAACTCATTGGTGAGTTCTGTAAAAGCTGAGGCACAGAACATCACGTCAGCCGGTTTGCCGGAACCTGCGAGGAGGCTGCGGCCCAGCTGCAGCGCTGCTTTTGCCTCGCGTCGGGAGATGGCCTCTTTGATGGAGCGGCGCGTCTCCTGTCGCTGTGGGTCACTGAGCATCTGATCTCTCCACGGCTGCCAAGGCCTGAGGTGGTGCGGGCCTGGGCGGACGCATGACGATTCGGCCGGGAACGCCCATGATTGTGGCCCCGTCGGGAACGTTGGTGATGACGAGCGTGTTAGCGGCGATCTTTGCTCCGCTACCTACTTTGATTTTACCGGCGAGGGTGGCTCCGGTGCCGACGTAGACATCGTCGCCAAGAATGGGGACTCCGCTACGGCCCATGGCTGAGGCACCGATAGTGACGTGATGCGTGAGGTCGCAGTTCCTGCCGATGACAGCTGCCGGATTGATGTGGACACCGCCAATATGAGCGATGTAGAACCCGGGGCCGATGGTTGCCTGCGCGTCGAGGTGCATCTCCATCACAACTTCGCAGAAAAGATTGGCAAAGAAGAACACCACTTTCAGGGGAATCGCAATCAGAGGATTGGGCTTATCAAAATAGAGCCAGTGGCCAAGCCGGTGGACCGCAATCGCCCAGACTGCGGGATTGAGCCAAAGGTCCTTTCCGTGGGCACCTTTTGATTTGTAGCGTGCAATATCTTCTGAGAATTTCGACATGCAGTGTTTGCCAGAAATTTACGTAATTCGTTCTATGGCACTATTGGTGAGTTTATCAGCCGGGGTTATCGATCCCTGGTCGTAACGAAGCCCGGCACCCAGAGCAGGGCTCGCTTGGCGTCGGAGGGTGGAAGCTCTGCGATGGATTGACGGGCGGCCTCGGCGTAGGCGCAGGCGGTATCCATCGCGTAGTCGATGGAGCCGTGGCGCTGGAGTATCTCGAGTATCTGGGGGTGGGAGACCTCGTCGAAGCTGCGATCGGCGAGGACGGTGCGGATGGCCTCGCGGTCGGCTCCGGTGCCGCGCTCAAGTGCGTGGATGACGGCGAGGGTTGCTTTGCCTTCACGGAGATCGCTGGCCACCGGTTTGCCGAGAACGTCTTCTGTTGCCGTCAGGTCGAGGATGTCGTCGACGATCTGGAAGGCGAGGCCGAGGTTGCGGCCGTACTCGCCGAGTTGCGACTCGATCTCGGAGGGAATGCCGTAGTTGTGGGGTGTTATGGCTGCTCCGAGTTGCATTGAGACCTTGAAGAGGCAGGCGGTCTTACGGAAGATGAGGTCGAAGTATTCCTCTTCGTTGATGAGGTGGCCGAGCTTCTCGATCTGTAACAGCTCGCCCTCGACCATCTGCTGCGTAAGCGAGATGAGGAGGTCAAGAACGTGAAAGTTGCGTTCTTCGAGGGCCGAGGAGAAGGCCTGCATGTAGAGCCAGTCACCGGCGAGCACGCACTTGGAGTTGCCCCAGGTGGTGTTGGAGGAGGGGCGGCCCCGGCGGGTGTCGGCTTCATCGATGATGTCGTCGTGGACGAGGGTGGCGGTGTGGAGCATTTCCACTACGGCGCCGAGGCGGATGCGGCTGTGGCCGGTGCAGCCGAGCGACTTGGCCGAGAGGAGCAGAAGCAGCGGACGAATGCGTTTGCCACCGCCAGCGATAAGGTACTGTGCGATGTCGGTGATGACACCGACGTTAGAGGCTGATTGCCGGGAAAATTCCTGCTCGATAGCGGCGAGATCGTCGCGGAGAAGGTCGAAGACCTCGGCTGCGGTCGCTATGGAAAGGGTGCTCAAAGTACTTTCAGAGTAACAGGATGTCCCTAATTCAGAGCTAGTTGGCCGAAGATCGCGCGAAGATTTTTCGCTGGACAGCAATTAGTTGGTGCGGTAGTTGGTGAACTGAAGTTCGACGCCGAAATCCTTTCCGCGAAGCAGCGCGATAACGTCCTGAAGGACGTCGCGGTCTTTGCTGACAATGCGGACGGTGTCTCCCTGAATGCTGGCCTGGGCCTTCTTTTTTGAGTCTTTGATAGCGGCGACAATGGCTTTGGCCTTTTCGGACGGGATGCCCTGGACGAGCTTGATCTTCTGCCGTACGGAGGAACCGGCGGCGGGTTCGATCTTTTCGAACTCGAGGTTCTTGAGGGAGACTCCGCGCTTGACGAGCTTCTGGGAGAGGATTTCAACGACGGCCTTCAGCTTGTAGTCGTCCTGCGAGGCGAGCTGGATGGTGTCCGTGCCCTGGAGTTCGATCGAGGACTTGGAGTCCTTGAGGTCGAAACGGGCGTGAACTTCTTTGCTGGCCTGGTCGATGGCGTTCTTGACTTCCTGAATTTCTACTTTGCTGACTACATCGAAGCTGCTGTCGGATGCCATGTCTTCTCCCTCGTTTTCGAATCGGTATCTATTATGCAGCCGTGGGGGTCTGGGCGGTTGTGGGAAACAGGCGATGAAAGTTTTCTGTCGTTGCTGCCGCCAACTCTTCGAGTGAGATGCCGCGGAGTTCGGCCAAGGCTGCCGCGGTGTGCCTGACCAGTGCAGGTTCATTGCGTTGGCCTCGGTAGGGAATCGGAGCCAGGAAGGGGGCGTCGGTTTCGACGAGGATGCGGTCGGCGGGGGCGAAGACGGCGGCTTCGCGGATGGAGACGGCTTTGGGGTAGGTGAGGTTTCCGGCGAAGGAGAGATAGAAGCCTGCATCGAGGGAACGGCGGGCGTCTTCAATGTTGCCTGAGAAGCAGTGCATGATGCCGCCGAGGTTGTGAGGACGCCAGTGCTGGTTGATGAAGGAGAGAGTGTCTTCCCATGCGTTGGCCGGGCCGTATCTGGCCCTGGCCTGAGGGGTGGCGAGTTCGGATGTCCGGCAGTGGATGATGATGGGTTTGCGGATGCGGGCTGCGATCTCCATCTGGGCGACGAAGGCTTGTTGCTGGGTTGGGATGTCGGGGTTGGTGAGGTGGTAGTAGTCGAGGCCGATCTCGCCGACGGCGACACAGCGCGGGTGGGATGCGAGGCGAGTCAGCTCGGCGAGGGCTTCGGGTGCGGCGTTGTTGGCCTGTTCGGGATGGATTCCGGCGGTGGCGTAGATCTGCGGGAGGTCTCCGCTGTTTACGGAGTTTGCGAGATCGAGCGCCTTGTGCATCTCGGAGGGGCCTTCACCGATGCCGATGGCGAGGACGGTTTTGACTCCGGCGTCGAAGGAGCGGCGGAGGACTTCGTCGCGTTCGGTGGGGTGGTCTGTGTAGAAGTCGAGGTGGGCGTGGGAGTCGATGAGGTGCATGGCTCGGTTTAAGGTTACAGGCAATTGATGTCCCAGGCGTAGGATGGCCGCATGATGACACGGGTTCTTCTGGTGCTGGTGGTGGTCGTGACGGGTGCGGCAGCGCAGGCTCCTCAGGCGGAAAACGGGGCGGCGCTTTCGCAGGCCAGGGTCTATGCGGCTGATGCTGCATCGGTGCGTAAGTCGGCGAATGGCAGCGTGAGTACGAGTGTGCTGCGTGGCCTGCTCTCCTCGGGTGAGTCGGTGGCGGTGCATGAGTCGATGCAGCCGGCGGGCACGGAGCCGGTGGCGTTGCATGCGATTCAGCACTCGGAGCTGATTGTGGTGCGCGAGGGCGAGGTGATGTTCGATCATGACGGCAAGTCGGAGAAGGCTGGTCCGGGGGATGTGATCTATGTGGCGCTTGGCACGGTGCATCGGGTGAGGAATGTCGGCAATGTGCCGGCGAAGTATGTCGTGGTTGCGATTGGCGGCGATACGAAGAAGTAGCTCTGCCAGCGTGTGGTGCGGTTGTGTAAGATTCCGGGCATGGAAAATTTGAACCGTCGTGATCTCCTGGTTGCCCTGTCGGCTTTTGCCGCGATGGGCAGTGTGCAGGTTGAGGCCCAGGCCCAGCCGAGCGAGAAGGTGCTTTCGCAGTCGCAGGTGTGGACGTTCGAGTCGCTGGAGGCGAAGAAGAATGCCAACGGTTTCTCGCGGTCCGTGGTGCAGGGAGTGCTGGCGACCGGTGAAGCGGTTGAAATGCACGAGACGACGCTGCTGCCCGGGCATATGCCGCATCCGGCACACAAGCACCGGCACTCGGAGTTCATGATGATTCGCGAGGGGCAGCTTGAATTCGATAACGACGGCAAGAAGGAACGCGTGGGGCCGGGAGGCGTGATCTTTGCGGCGTCGAATGTGATGCATGGGCTGATTAATGTCGGGGATGTTCCGGCGAATTATTTTGTGATTGCGATTGGGCGGGAATCGGGTGTGATGCCGGTTACGAAGTAGTGGTCCCCCCTCCCCCTATCTTTTGGTTCAAAGTGTTCAAAATAAATAACATAGATCTGGAATGCCGGGTGCATTCCTTAGGGAAAGAGAAAGCCCGGCTTGCGCCGGGCTTTGTTCTTTCTTCTGGTTAAAGGATAGCAGGCGGGTCAAGTCTTTCTTGTGGAAAAAGCCTGGAGGGCTTCTGTGAAAGGCAATATTCTGGTCGCTTCGTCCTTCCGGACTGCGCTCCGGCGTTACACCCCAACGAGCAAAGACGGCTCGCCGGGGACCCCGCCTTCGGCAGAGCGGCAGGCCGCTTCGCGGCGGTGCGATTTCGGCACGCCTGAAGGCGTGCCCTTCCGCCCTGGATGATTTTTTCGCTGTGTTCGGAGCTATTTGAGGCGGGAGCCCAGGGCGATCTCGTCGGAGTCGGCGAAGGTGGCGAGGATGGGCTTGCCGTTTTCGCCGTGGGAGGCGGCGAGGAGCATGCCGTGGGATTCGAGGCCGCGCATCTTGCGGGGGGCGAGATTGGCGACGATGATGATGCGGCGTCCGATGAGTTCTTCGGGGGTGTACCACTCGGCGATGCCGGAGAGGATCTGACGCTTTTCGTGGCCGAGGTCGACCTCGAGGCGGAGGAGTTTGTCGGCCTTGGGGATGCGTTCGGCGACGAGGACCTTTGCTACTCGGAGGTCGATTTTGGCGAAGTCGTCGATCGCGATTTGTGGGGTTCCGGCGGCGGCAGCGGCGAATACGCCTGAGGCAGGGGCTTCGGTATGGGATGCGGGCGGTTTTGGGAGGTCCGGGGTCGTAGCTGCGGAGCCGCCGACGTGGCTTGCCGGGTGTTCGAGCGGCAGAGTGCTGGTGCGAGGCGCGGCTCCGGGATGGGTTGAGTTCTCGGGCGCGGGCGAGGTGTGGGTGGTGGTCTCGTCGACGAGCTTTGATGGCTCGGGCTTCGCGGACGGCTCGGGCTTCGCGGACGGCTCGGGCTCGCGGAGGCTCGGGCTTTGCGGGGTTGTTCTGCTGTTCCATATCGGTCATGAGTTGGATGAGTTCCTTGGGGGCTCGGGGGAAGATTGGGGCGAGCGGGCCTAGTTTTGTGCCGGGTTTGAGGCCGCCCCATTCCAGATTTTTCAGTTCGCCTTTGCGGGCGGCTTCTTCGATGTCTCCGAGGCCTAGCTGGGACCAGACTTGGGCGGTGGCGTAGGGCATCACGGGATAGAGGAGAGCCGTGATGATGCGGATGGCTTGCGAGCTAGTGAAAAGGACCGCCTGCAAATCTTCTCGTGCGTGATCGCTCGGAGATTTGGCAAGTTTCCAAGGCGCCTTTTGTGCAATGTAGTTATCGACGACTGCTATAAAGGCAAAGACCTTCTCTAATCCGAGAGAAAAGTTATTGGCCGCCACGGCTTCATCAAAAGCTTGAATAGTTTTTTGGGCAGCAGCTGGAATAAGCGCGTCCTCTTCAGCACCGATTGAATTTCCTCTTTCCGGGATGGTGCCATTGAAGTAGTTCTGAAGCATCGTCAAAATGCGATTGATCTGATTCCCATATTTGCTTCCCAGATCGCTGTCATAACGACTCCAAACCGCATCGAAGCTGAAGCTGCCGTCCTGTCCGAAGGGGATTTCGCGGAGGAGGAAGTAGCGGAGTACGTCGGAGGCGAAGAGGTCTTGTTGCTGCTTCCAATAATCGTTGCTGAGGACTGCTCCGGGGCCGTCGTTAGGCTTGGGCTTGAGGGTGCCGAAGGCGTCGAGGATGGTTTCTGTGCGGACGATGTTGCCACGGGATTTGGACATCTTCGACTCTTCGAAGAGGAGCCAGCCGTGGGCGGTGATGGCCTTTGGTACTGGTAGACCCGCAGCGAGCAGGATGGCGGGCCAGTAGACGCAGTGGAAGCGGATGATCTCCTTGCCTACGAGGTGGAGGTCGGCGGGCCAGTAGTGCTCGAACTTCTTCTGCTCGGCTGGGTCGTCGGAGCCGTAGCCGAGGGCGGTCATGTAGTTGGCGAGGGCGTCGAACCAGACGTAGATGACGTGCTTCTCGTTGTTGGGCATGGGGATGCCCCACTTGAAGCTGGTGCGGGAGATGGAGAGGTCTTTGAGGGCTCCGGGGAGGTAGGGGGTGCCTTTGGCGGACCAGGCGAGTGGGGGCTCCGGGGAGTTTTGTGGCTCGCCGGGCGAAATACCGGGATTCTTCGCTTCGCTCAGAATGACCGCGTTTAAAGTGTCGCCTGCCGAAGAAGATGATTGTGCCGCGGTGACGTTGCCACGGAGGAAGCTCAGGACTTCGTTTTTACGGACTTCGGGCTGGATGGCCAGTTCGCCGCTTTCGATGAGGTCGATGAGCTGGCGCTGGTAGCTGGAGAGGCGGAAGAAATAGTTTTCTTCGGTGACGGTTTCGGTGGGCTTGCCGTCTGGGCCGATGGTGCCTGGGGGGCCTTCGACGAACATCTCCTCGCCTACGGAGTACTGGCCGGTGTAGGTGCTGAGGTAGATGGCGTCGCGGTCGCAGAGGAGCTGGAAGAGCTTCTGGACGCCCTTGATGTGGCGGGGCTCGGTGGTGCGGATGTAGTCGTTGTAGGTGATGCCCATGCGGTCCCAGAGGGCCTTGAAGCTGGCGGAGACCTCGTCGGCGAACTGCTGGGGAGAGAGGCCGGCGGCGGCAGCGGAGCGCTCGACTTTCTGGCCGTGCTCGTCGGTGCCCGTGAGTAAGAAGGTGTCGTCACCTAAGAGGCGGTGGCGACGGGCGATGACGTCAGCCGCAATCGTGGTGTACGCGTGGCCTATGTGCGGGCGCGCGTTGACGTAGTAGATCGGGGTGGTGAGGTAGAACTTCTTCTGCGCTTCAGACATGGGGTGGTTTGGGTTTAAGTCTAGCAGGAGGGGCTAAGGGCACAGGGCTAAGGGCACAGGGCTAAGGGCACAGGGCTAAGGGCACAGGGCTAAGGGCACAGGGCTAAGGGCACAGGGCTAAGGGCACAGGGCTAAGGGCACAGGGCTAAGGGCACAGGGCTAAGGCTTAAAGTTTAGTTCGCGAATGCGCGACAGTATCTTTGTAGACATTGGGTTGGGCTAAGACCCAAACGTAAGCCCTATGCACTATTCCCTGCACCCTAAGCCCTAAGCCCTGTGCCCTGTGCCCTGCACTTCGAGGGGTTCGTCTGCTGCTGGTGCTGCTTGTGCGGTTTCGGCTGCCTGGGCCTTGCTCGCGAGTTTGAGGTGCTGTTCCATGGTTTCGCGCGCGAGCCTGGGGTTGTGGGAGCGGATGGCGCGGTAGATCTCGCGGTGCATCTCGGCAGACTCCTTGAGGTCCTGGGCGTTCTGGACGGTCTTGGAGCGGTGCTCGTAGAGGCTGGCGGTGACGGTTTCCATGAGAGCACCGAGGATTGGGTTGCCGGCGGCGCGGGCGATGGTGCGATGGAAGCGGACGTCGTGGATGAGGTATTCCTGGGGGTCGTTGAGGGTGGCGTACATCTCTGCGACCTCTTCGGCGAGCTCGGCGATGTGTTCGTCGGTGGCGCGTTCGGCGGCGAGGGCGGCGACGTTGGATTCGAGTACGAGTCGGGCTTCGAACATCTGCCAAGGCAGGAAGCCATGGAGGGCTCCGAGGACGGAGAAGGAGCTGGAGTCGAAGGCCGGGGGGCCGCTGGAGACGAAGGTTCCAGCGCCGTGGCGGCTTTTGAGAACTCCCATGGCAGAGAGGAAGCCGATTCCGGCCCGGAGGCTGGAGCGACTGATTTTGAGGCTTTTAGCAAGCTCGCGTTCGGGCGGCAGACGGTCGCCTGGTTTGACCTCTCCGCTGGCAATCAGTGAGCGGACGTGCTCAACGACCTGCATGGTGAGTTGGCTGTGAGTTACTGCATCTTCACTAACTTCTTTTTTCACGCCGGACAAACTCCTGAACCCCGAGTTGCGAGAAGAGTAACACGGAGCGAAAGCGCATTACCAAGGGACAGGGGAGTCGATTTCGCTTCGTTTCATAATAGACAAACGTTCTACTGCCCGTTATAGACAAACGTTAGACTGCCCGTCCGCTGTTGAAAGACGATCAAGCAGCCTCGCGGTTGATTCCCAGACGAGGAACGAGAAGCTGGAAGATCAACAGAGCGGTGAGGTAGGCGCCGCCTGCCAGGGTAAAGATGAGCAGGGCATGACCTGTCCAGACGTGCTTGACGACGGCAGTGAAGAGGGCTCCGCCGATCGCTCCCGCCGCGCCGCCGATTCCGACGACGGTGGAGACGGCGGTAGCGGGGAAGAGATCGGACGCGGTCGAGAACAGGTTTGCGGACCATCCCTGATGCGCCGCGGCGGCCAACGCGAGCAATGCGACGGCAGGCCAGTAGTTGCCGGGGAACCATGTGCGCGTGAGTGGAACCACGACCACGGGTAAAACAATAAAGGCACAGGTGAGCATCGCGCTCTTCCGGGCCGCATTAAGGCTGGCTCCGTGCTTCATGCGGAAGCCTGAGAGCCAGCCGCCCATGATGGAGCCAAAGCTCGAGGCGAAGTAGATGATGATGATGGGCAGGCCGAGGTGCTTGAGGTCGAGGCCGTAGTTTTCGTTGAAGTACTTCGGCAGCCAGAAGAGATAGAACCACCAGATGGGGTCGGTGAGTCCTTTGGCGAGGGAGAAGGCCCACAGGCCGCGGGTCTTGGCGAGTTCGCCGAAGAGGGTGAAGAAGCCTTTGCGCGCTTCGGGGGGAACGACGGGTTCGAGTTGCTGCTGAGTGAGCGTGGCTCCGCGGCGCAGCTTGTTGTAGGGGAAGAGCAGCCAGACGACGAGCCAGAGGAGTCCCATCGAGCCGGTGGTGACGAAGGCCGCGCCCCAGCTGTGGTTCTGGAGGATGATGGGGATGAGCCAGGGGATGATGATGGCTCCGACGTTGGTTCCGGAGTTGAAGATGCCGGTGGCGAGGGCGCGCTCTTCGGTGGGGAACCACTCGGTGATGGCCTTGATGGCGGCGGGGAAGTTGCCGGATTCGCCAAGGCCGAGCATGAAGCGCGCGATGTAGAAGCCGGTGACGGAGGTGACAAGCGCGTGGCTCATGGAGGAAAGCGCCCATACGAAGATGGCGAGCGCGTATCCGACCTTGGTGCCCAGCTTGTCGATGAGGCGGCCGGCAGTGAGAAGGCCGATCCCGTAGGCGACCTGGAAGTAGATGAGGACGTTACCGAAGTTGTTGTTGAAGACGGAGTGGCTCGGGTCAGAGGGGTTCCAGCCCATGAAGGGAACGTCGTGGAGGCGCGGCTCGATGAGCGAGAAGACGTTCCGGTCCATGTAGTTGATGGTCGTGGCGGCGAAGAGCAGGGCGCAGACGAACCAGCGGATATTGGATTTCTCAGGGGCCGAGGCGGTAAAGCCAGCGTCACCCCTCGTTCCGGCAAGCTGGCCGGGGACTGCTGGGTTAGGCTGAGCGGCGGTTTTGATGGGCATGCGAGTCGAAGCTCCGATGGGTTGTGGCAGGTCTGACCAGTGCTGGCTGGAATGCTGTTTTCGCGGGTAATAGCGTCGTGGATGAGGATAGTCGCTGTTGGGCTATCTGTGTCAAGCAATCGGATTTAAGGAAGACGCCGGTAAGTGGTCAGGCCAATATTTGATCAGGGCGGCGTTTGGGGGCTAAGCTTCGGTTGGATCCGGAGGGATGCAGATGGGTTTACGGGTGGCGGGGTTGATGTTGATTCTGCTTGCGGGGATGGGGTTTGGGGAGCAGAAAAAGACGATTACGGTGGGGACGACGGGCGCGGATTTTACGACGATCCAGGCGGCGGTGGACGCTGCTCCGGATGCCGGGGCGGTGATTCGGATCAGGCCAGGGACGTATCGCGAGGTTGTCCATGTGGACAAGCCGGGAATCGAGTTTCGCGGGGAGACGAAGGATCCTGCGACGGTGGTGCTGGTGTATGGGAACAGCGCGGCGTCGACTTGCGGGACGAGGTGCTCGGCAACGCTGTTTGTGACCGGGAAGGACTTTTTCGCGACGGAGATGACGATCGCGAATGACTACAGCAAGACGAGCGATGTGCCTTCGCAGGCGGTGGCGGTGTCGGTGCGTGCGGATCGGGTGGTGTTTCGCAAGGTGAGGCTGCTGGGGGCACAGGATACTCTTTACGCTTCAAGCATGGGCTGCATGAATGGGGCGCAGCCGGGCGCGGATTGCGTTACTGGCCGGCAGTACTTCGCCGACTGCTACATCGAGGGGCATGTGGATTTTATCTTTGGCGATGCGAAGGCGGTGTTCGAGAACTGCGAGATCAAGAGCATTGTGCATGCGGAGGGCGGATATGTGACGGCGCAGAGCAATACGCGGCCTCATCAGGATGGGGGATATGTCTTCAATCACTGCACGCTTACGGCGGAGCCGGGAGTTGCGAATGTTTATCTCGGGAGGCCCTGGCGCGACTACTCGACCGTGATCTTTATGAACACGAAGATCGGTTCGCATATCGTGCCTGCGGGATGGTCGACATGGAAGGGATCGCCGACGGACCGTCTACAGACTGCGACGTATGCGGAGTACAACTCGAGCGGACCGGGAGCGAATGCGCAGGCGCGTGAGTCGCTTTCGAAGCAGCTTACGAAGGATGAGGCTAAGAAGTATGAGACGAGGGTTTATTTGAAGGGGGCGGATGGATGGGATCCGACGAAAGTGAAGTGAGGACAAAAGCTTCCCGCAGAAGGTTTGTTGTGCCGTTGGGAAACCGCTACACTGGTCGGATTCTGGGGCCGGGCCGGGAACGGTAGACTTGGCGAAAGGCGGGAGTCCATCCCGATGCGCAAGCTCAATCTGCAAACAAAACCTGGTGGAAGATCGTGGGCATCTGAGCATAAGGCAGCTCTGATCACCTGTGCCGGCACGATTCTGGCGGCGGTCATTGCGGGCGTGGTAGCTGTGATCAATCACGATCCAACTAAGCCAACTCCGAAGGAGCCGGCTGTGAACGTTGCGACGCCTATAAACAATAACAATAGCAATACCAATATCATCCAAATGCCACCTTCGCAGGCAGCGCCGACGAAGGCGGCGAATCTTGTTCTGGACCAGTTCACGATCAACCCAGGGGACTCGCTGTTTGAGCGGTGCACGCTCAAGAGCCGTGATTGCGGGGTGCGGTGGGCCAGCCGGGAGCAGTGGGGCCCGACGGAGGAGTGGCAGGCTGCCGTGGACCTCGAAGGCGAGAATGCTGCGGCGATTCGAAAGGAACTACCTGAAAACCCCGAACAGAAGCGAGCATGGCTGAACTATGCGGAGAATCCTGAGCGATACAGGACGAGGATGAATCCTGTTTTTGACGCGGTGATCTCAAACCCGGGACAGGAGACGAAGGTTTTGACCGGAATTGATGTTGTGGTACTGCATTCAGCGCCGCGCGCACAGGGAGATGGAGAAGCGAGCGGATCGAGTGCAGTGATCCCGGTGTTGAACCGCTATACGGTTGAGTTGAAGGGCTGGAAGCTGGAGAACAAGCGGTCACCCTTTACGCTTAGCCAAGCGACGATTCCACCTATTGAGATTGCCCCTAACCGGCCCGCTCGCTTTCAGGTTGCCTTGGCGTGCGAGATGGGTGTGCAGTGGGATTTCCAGATGCGAGTGCGCTTCAGCTTTGGAGGCGGGGCAAAGTTGCAGACCGATACATTTGGGCTGACCTGTTAGGCGAGGATTGCTTGTTTCACCAGAACAGGTCAGCCGCAGGTATTAGCTGGCGGTATCGAGGACGAGAACTGTGGCGATGGGGTCGAGGGCTTTCGCTGGTAGCTGAACGTCCAGCGCATCGCCGTTCCGGGTGAATTTGAGTGGGGTGTGTTTAGGGTCGGCGAGCAGGTAGGCGCTGGTGACTTTGCGCGGCATCTTGTCCACGTGGAAAGTGTTCTTCCAGTCAAAGATTTCGACGTAGACTTTGCTGCCTTTAGTAGTGGAGCGCCAGTTCCATGTGGGGGTGAACTTCGGCTGGCCGTTGCGGCCCTTCTCGGTGGCGCTGAAGGTTCCGGTGGGCGCGTCGAAGATGGTGGCGCTGGTGTCGTAGATGGCCTCGCCGTTCACCTTAAGCCACTTGCCCATCTCCTGCAGGCGTTCGACTTCGGGTTGGGGGACGATGCCCCTGGAGTCAGGACCGATGTTGAGGAGGTAGTTGCCGCCCTTGGAGGCGATGTCGATGAGGTTGCGGAGGAGGGTTTCGGTGGACTTGAAGTTGGTGTCGAAGGATTTGAAGCCCCAGGTATCGTTCATGGTCATGCAGGATTCCCAGTCGCGGCCGGGAAAGCCCTGTGGGGGGATGTACTGTTCGGGGGTTTCGGTGTCGCCCTTGTAGGTTCCGCCGAGACGGTTGTTCCAGATGAGGTTGGGATATTTGTTGAGCAGCGTGACGACCTCGGCGGCGCGCTCGGGGGTCATGGTCTTGCCGGGGGTGTCGAACCAGACGACGACGGGGTATCCCTTGTAGTTCTCGAGCAGCTCTTTGATCTGAGGGATGGATTTGTTCTTCAGGTAATCGTCAAAGGAGCCATCCTGCGCTTTGTCCCAGTGGCCGGTTTCCTTGTTGTGGTCGCCACGGACGGCTGCTGCACCACCGGGGGCGGTCCAGTCCTGCGACTGGGAGTAGTAGAAGCCTAGCTTGACGCCCTGTTTGCGGCACTCTTCGGCGAGTTCTTTGAGTGGGTCGCGCTTGAAGGGAGTGGCAGCGACGATGTTGAAGGGGTCGACCTTGGAATCGAACATGGCGAAGCCGTCGTGATGCTTGGAGGTGATGACGATGTACTTCATGCCGGCGGATTTTGCGAGGGCGACGATATCGTGGGCGGAGAAGCCGGTGGGGTTGAATTGCGAGGCGAGGGCCTTGTAGTCGGCGACGGGGATGGAGAGATCGTTCATGATCCACTCGCCGATGTGCGTGGTGCGTTGACCCTTCCATTCGCCGGCGGGGATGGAGTAGAGACCCCAGTGGATGAACATGCCAAAGCGGGCCTCGCGCCACCATGCCATGCGGGCGTCGCGCTGCGCGGGAGTTTCGGTGTCCTGGATGGCGGGAACCGGGTGGTTCGCAGGCGTGGCGTCGGACTTGCTGCCTTCGAGCTGCGCGTAGGCGAGCGGCGCGGCGAAGAGGAGGGCAGCGGCGATGGAGCGTTGAAGAGATTTCACGGCGGTTCCTTCGTTTGAAATGGCAGTGGCGAGATTATAGGTGAAAATTAGTATTTATGGTTGGAAGTGGTGGGAAGGCAAAGGGCAAAGGGCAAAGGCTTCCGGATTTGTTGGAGAAAGAAAAGCAGATTCCCTTCGGGAATGACAACAAGAAAGCAAAGGCAAGGGCAAAAGCAAAGGCAACAGCAAAGGCAAGCGCAAAGGCAAAGCAGAGCAGAATCCGCGAAAAGCAGATCGGGGCTGGACTCTCGGAAAGGTATTATCGCAGTGTGGTGAGCGGTGAGGTAAGGACGAAGGGTTCCGAGATACCGGGAATGCTTGAACGATTGCGTTCCGGTGATGTTCGGGCGCTGGCGCGGGCTGTGTCCATGGTGGAGGATGGAGCACCTGAGGCAGCGGAGTTGCTTGCAGCTTGCAGGGAGTTTGCGAAGAGGGCGTTGCGCATTGGAGTGACGGGACCGCCGGGGGCGGGGAAGAGCACGCTGGTCGATCAGATGGTTCGCCACCTCAGGAAGGATGGAATGACGGTCGGGGTTGTCGCGGTGGACCCTTCGAGCCCCTATACGGGCGGAGCGCTGCTTGGCGATCGGATCCGGATGCAGGGTTTTGAAGGGGACAGCGGAGTCTATATCCGGAGCATGGCTTCGCGAGGGCTGATGGGTGGAGTAGCGAAGGCTGCAGCTGATGTCTGCACCGTGATGGAGGCTGCGGGGTGGGACGCAATTCTGATTGAGACGGTAGGTGTGGGGCAGGATGAAGTGGCCGTGTCCGGGCTCGCGGATGTGACTGTGCTGGTGCTGGTTCCGGGGCTGGGTGATGAGGTGCAGATTCTGAAGGCAGGGGTGATGGAGACCGCCGACATTTTTGTGGTGAATAAGAGCGACCGCGAGGGTGCGGACCTGGTGGAGGCGGAGATTCGGGTGATGCAGTCGCTGGGAGAGAGTGGGGTGGGGTGGGTTGCTCCGGTGCAGCGAACAGTGGCGACGACGGGAGAGGGTGTTGCGGAACTGATGGATGCTGTGAGGCATTTTGCCGCCAGCAAAGCCGATCGGCGCGTTATCTCTCCTGTGGTACAGACGAGTGGATTGAGGCTGGATCATCTCGGTGTGGCGGTGAAGAGCATTGCTGCGGCGCGAGGATTTTACGAGTCGCTAGGCATGAGGGTTGTATATGAAGAAACGGTGGAGCATGAGAAGGTAAAAACGGCAATGCTGCCGGTGGGAGAGAGCAGAATCGAATTGCTGGAGCCGACGGAAGAGGACTCGGTGATTGGAAAGTTTCTTGCGAAGCGCGGCGAGGGCTTGCATCACATCGCTGTGCAGGTTAATGGGATCGATGCGATGTTTGCGAAGCTGAAGGCGGAGGGTGTGCGGCTGGCAAGCGATGCTGTGCGAATTGGGGCGGGCGGGCACCGGTATTTTTTTGTGCATCCGGCGAGTACGGGGGGCGTGCTGCTGGAGATCGTGAGTGACGCCGAGGCAGGTGGAGTGTAATGCGGCTACTGCTGATCGATACGTGCGGGAGCGAAGGCAGTGTTGCGCTTGCCGATACGGAAAAGAAACCGGCGGTGATTGCAAGTGAACGGCTTCCGGGACGGAGTTCTTCGGAGCGACTGGTACCAGGGATTCGCAAAGCCATGGAGACCTGGGGCTGGGACTTGAAGGAGCTAACGGCGATTGTTGTGGTCAGTGGGCCCGGATCGTTTACGGGAGTTCGCGTGGGCTTGAGCGCAGCGAAAGGATTGAGCGAGGCGGGAAGGGTGCCGCTGATTGCTGTGTCGCGGCTTGCCTTGCTGGCTGGATTAGCGGGTGAAGGTGAGGGCCGGGTATGCGCGGTTCTGGATGCGGGACGGGGCGAGTTTTATTTTGGCGAATATTCAGGGCATCGCATGGTGCGCGAGGCCCTGATGGAGAAGGCAGAGGTTGAGGCATCGGCTGACAATTGCACGCTGGTTGTGAGCGAGAAGACGGTTGCCGAGTCACTGGCCGGGTTGCAGCCGAGAATGGTGCGGGAGCCTTTGGCTGAGGACGCTTTGTCGACTGCGGTGGAACGAATTGGCGCGAATGCGTTTGATGATGTTGCGACCCTGGATGCGAATTATCTTCGGCGGACGGATGCCCAGATCTTTGCCAAGCCGAAAGGTAAGACATCGTGAGTGCTTCTATCCGTCCAGCCACGGCTGACGATTTGGAAGAGATCCTTCTGCTGGAGCGGGAGGTTCCGGAGGCTCCGCATTGGAGCAGAGCAGAGTATGAGTCGATGTTGGCGGGCGGAAACGGCGTATTGCGACGTCTTTTCGTTGCCGAGGTGAATAGAATGCTGGCCGGATTTGCGGTGGGAAAGATTGTGATGGCTGCGGCGTCCGCGGAGCTGGAGAGCGTGGTGGTTCGGGTTTCGGCGAGGCGTACGGGGCAGGGGGCGGCGTTATGCAGTGCAGTCATAGAGTGGTGTCGAAGCCAGGGGGTGGCATCGATTGAGCTGGAGGTTCGTTCGGCAAATATAGCTGCCAAGGGGCTTTATGAGCGGTTCGGATTTGTCGAAGAAGGGGTTCGGAGGGGGTATTACAGGGACCCGGAAGATGATGCTTTGTTGATGCGGTTGAATTTGGCTGCTTGTGGATAAAAGGGCTTTGCCAGCTTTCCAAAACGTGTGTTAGGGTTTGTGTCCGTTGGTGAGATGTTCGTTGCTGGAGGTACCTCTTCATGCAGACTGCAAGGCCTCTGGAATTGCCAGAGCACACTTCGCTTCCCTCCCTTTACCAACTCTCGCTGGAGCATAGCCTGTATGACCGCAGGCTGGAGACTCTGCGGGCTAAACCCTATTTGACCGAGTTCGAAAAGATGGAAGAGATTCGGTTGAAGAAGCTGAAACTGAAGCTGAAGGATGAGATGGAGCGGATTCGACAGCTCAGCGAAGTTCCAGAGGCCGGTTGAGGCAGATACCTCGGAGGTCAAAGGGCGCATCCATCGAAGTGCCTTGAGTGGTCGTGTCTATGTCGGATAGGACAGGCTCAGAGAGCATAGAATCAGGGCCGTATAATCGAGTCACTTATGGTTCGTGATGGATTCTTTTATGCGTTAGGACTGGGGGCTGTCGCCTATGTTCTGTATGTGGTGACGCACTCGCATGTTCTGGCCGCAGTGCCCCTGGCCCTGGCAGCGTTTTTTCTGTGGTTTTTCCGCGATCCGCCGCGAACGATTCCGAGCGGACCTGGCCAGATTGTTTCGCCTGCCGACGGGATGGTGACCGAGGCGGAGTGGATTGAGACGACGACCGGCAGCCGGTTGCGGTTGAGCATTTTTCTAAGTGTCTTCGATGTGCATGTGAATCGCTCTCCTGTGAGCGGAACGGTAAAGCTGGTTGAGTTCCGCGAAGGGAAGTTCATGAATGCGATCAAGCCGGAGTCTGTTCTGAATAACGAGCAGACGCTGATTGTGATCGATGCGGGCGGCTATGAAGTCGGCATGAAGCAGATCGCCGGACTGCTGGCGCGGCGGATTGTGTGCAACCTGAAGCCCGGCGATCGCGTGGAACGAGGGCAGAGATTCGGGTTGATTAAGTTCGGCTCGCGCGTGGATGTTCTGTTGCCTGCAGAGGCGAACCTTAAGGTTAAGACCGGCTCGCGGGTTCGCGGGGGAGCGACGGTACTGGCAGAGCTTCCTGAATCGAAGACGAGCCAACATCTCACCACGACAGCAGTGGTGGCCTGATGGCGAGCGAAGCGCCGAGCATGGCGCAGATCAGCGAGAGCACGAAGGCAAAAAGGCGTCCCAGCCGTGGGATGTATGTTTTGCCGTCGCTCTTTACCGTTGGCAATATTGCGGCTGGATACTATGCGATTACACAGAGCATCCAGGGGATGGTGGATGATTATTCCCACTTCGACCGGGCTGCTCTGGCGATTGGCTTTGCGATTGTGTTCGATGGATTCGATGGGTTGATTGCGCGAATGACGAACACGGCAAGTGACTTTGGCAAGGAGTTGGATTCTCTCGCAGACGTGATCACGTTCGGGGTTGCGCCTAGTCTGCTGGCTTATATCTGGGGCTTCAGAATGCTGCCAGCCCTGAGCCATCCTCTGCTTCGCGAAAGGATTTTGCACCTGGGGGTTTTTGTCTGCTTTATTTTCCTGATTTGCGGGGCGAGCCGATTAGCGAGGTTCAATATCAGTGTGAATCCGCAGCCGCGAAATCCCGGACGGCCGGGGAAGAAATATTTTGTCGGCATGCCGATTCCTGCGGGAGCGGGAGTGATTGCTTCAGTAATTCACTTTGAGAATGGATCGCCGATTTCAGATCCACGGATGGCCATTTTGTGGCTTGGGCTTATTTTGTTTGCAGGCTTTCTGATGGTGAGTACGTGGAGGTTCTGGAGCGGGAAGGAGCTTAGCCTTGGCGGAAGGCATCCGTTTCAGCTTGTCGCGGTGATTGTTTTTTTTGGCGCACTGATCGCTCTTTATTCAGAGTACATGCTGATCATTGTTGCGCTGGGATATCTGGTTTCCGGAGTATTGGCCCGCCTTGCTTATTCGTGGAGATGGGAGAGACGGCATACAAGCGGGACGAAAGCCTAGTTTGTTCGATTGACCGTGTAAAGGATCGTGGGGAGAGATGGCGGAAAGAATGTATCGAATTGGCATCGTCGGCGCTTCGTCTCTCGTGGGTAAAGAACTGAGTGACGAAGTAAACGAGTCTGTTTTGGGTGATTCGGAGATTGTGCTGCTCGACGATGAGGAGGCGGTGGGACAAGTTGCGTCAGCGGGAGATGAAGCGTCAGTGATTCAGCAGATTGACGATGCTTCTTTCGAGGGGCTGGATTTTGTTTTTTTCGCCAGCAGCCCGAAAACGACGCAAAAATACTGGCAACAGGCTCGGAGGGCAGGAGCGAGCATCATCGACCTGACTTATGCGCTTGAGCGGGAGAAGGAAGTCCTTGTGCGCGCGCCGTGGCTTGCAGAGGTCAATACGGTGAAGGTTGCGGGAGCCCGCGAGCCAGACCTGAAGACAACGGCAGTCGTTGCTGCACATCCGGCGGCAACGATGCTTACTCTGATTACAGCCAGGCTGACTGCGAAATTGTCCGTTATCGGTGTTGCGGCAACTGTCATGGAGCCGGCTTCGGAACACGGCCGCGCGGCCATGGATGAGTTGCATCAGCAGACAGTTAATCTTCTTTCATTTCAGAGCCTGCCTCGCGAACAATATGATGCCCAGGCTGCGTTTAATTTGCTCCCGGCGCTCGGTGAGGCTGCAACGATCCAGCTGGACGTGACGGAAAGACGAATTCGAGACCAGTACTCTCTGCTATGGACGGAGGCACCTCGCTTGTCGTTGCAGATTGTACAGGCGCCCGTATTTCACGGTTACATGGTTTCGGTGTTTGTAGAACTGGGTGCACCGGCGACGGTTTCGCAGATCGAGACGGCGTTGGCGGGAGAGCACGTGGACATTGTGACGTCAGATTCCGAGCCTCCGAGCAACCTGAGCGCTGCCGGTCAGGAGGAGATTATGGTCGGGGTTAAGAGCGACTCCAGAACAAATGAACCTGCGAATCGATTTTGGCTATGGCTTGCCGGCGATAATTTGAAGCTGGCGGCAATGAATGCAATTGCCTGCGCTGGTGAGTTGGGGAAGCTGAGACCGCAAGGAAAGGTGCAATAGCAATCTGTGCGATTCTGGTACTGCAGGCGAATCTGTTATTGTCTTTGCGGCGGTATCGATGTCTGGAGCAGGTAAGTGACAGAGACGAAGAAGCATCCCGAAATGCGTATCGGGATTGATTTGGGTGGGACAAAAATTGAAGCGTTGGCAATAGACCCCCATGGCAAAGAGCTTGGCCGGTATCGAGTTGATACGCCGCGCGACGATTATCGGGGGACGATCGATGCCATGGTGGGCCTGGTTCGCCGTCTGGAAGAAGAGACAGGGAGGGCGGGCACTGTTGGGGCAGGCATTCCTGGCACGATTTCGGGTATGACCGGTCTGGTGAAGAATGCCAACTCCACGTGGCTGAATGGCCGTCCTCTCGATAAGGATTTGTCAGCGGTACTGGGGCGTGAGGTTCGTGTTGCGAATGATGCAAATTGTCTGGCTGTGTCTGAAGCGACTGATGGGGCTGCAGCCGGAAAGCATGTTGTCTTTGGAGTGATTCTTGGTACTGGCTGCGGTGGCGGAGTTGCCCTGGATGGGCGCGTTCATTCTGGCCGCAACGGCGTCGGTGGCGAATGGGGGCATAATCCTCTGCCCTGGCAACGGCCTGAAGAATATCCAGGGCCGGCGTGCTATTGCGGCAAGCGTGGCTGCATGGAGATGTGGGTTTCGGGGACCGGTGTGGCGCTGGACTACAAGCTGACAACCGGCCGTGAGAAGACGACGCGGGAGATTATGGCCGATTACGAAGCCGGCGACGGCGATGCAGCAGTTATCGTCGGCCGGTTTGAGGACAGGCTGGCGCGAGGCCTTGCGCATGTGATTAATGTGCTTGATCCTGATGTGATTGTGGTGGGCGGGGGGCTATCGAGGGTCAACCACATTTACGACGTTATTCCGAAAAAGCTCCCTGAGTATGTCTTCGGTGGTGAGGCGGACACTCCGATTCTGCAGGCGATCCACGGCGATTCGAGCGGGGTGCGGGGCGCGGCGTGGTTGTGGCCGGCGGATGGGATCGGCGTGCCGATTCCAAGCAGATAATATGCGATACTTGTTGAAGGCCTTAGTTTCGGACTGAGGTTAGCTCGTACCTTGCGGTGCTGTCTCTTCGCGGCACGCAGTATCGAATGTGGTCTGCCTGGCAGTCTCTTAGGCCGGGATGGCGGAACTGGCAGACGCAGCGGACTCAAAATCCGCCGATCTTCGGATCGTGGGGGTTCGACCCCCCCTCCCGGCACCAACCAAACAAAGAGTTTAGATTGAAGTGGCCTCTCTAAATTGGAGAGGCCAAAATCGTTTGGTGGCTGTTCTGATGGCTGTTGGTTGCGACAGTGGGTATACCGCGAACAAGAGCCAACGAAAATTGGAATCCCGTCGAATTTCGCTGAGTGCATTGGCCTGGCAACAGCCGAGCCAGAGGCACTTGTCAGGCAAGGCGATTCGGCCAGGTGCTCTGCGTTCAATGCTCGATGAAAGATGTGCCGAACGTTTCACGCTTACTTGCGATAATCGGCGATCTTAACCGGAAGCACGAACGTTGAATGAACCCGTTCACCAATACTGAACATCGAGGACTTTGGGCGGGCCGGTGTGATTATCGATGATTTGTGTTGTTACGAGGATTTCTATGTTCTTCTTGGCCGCATTCTCACCCGCGGTACGGACCAATTCCCCGAAAAAGCGTTCGTCAGTTGCCATTGCGGTTGCGGCGAGAGTTCCGTTTGCGCCGATCCCCGCGATGATTACGGTTTCCCGTTCCGTAGTCGGGCTCAGAAAGCGAGCAACTATTCCGTAATCCTGGGTGGATTGGTTATACGGTTTGGTTCTATCGATCTGATAAAGGCGCGAGTCAGGGTGCTTCGTGTCAACGATTTCGTAAGTTTGATCGGTTGCATTCCGAACAAACTGGTACCTCAGAGGTGCCTGCAAACGCAACGTCCATGGATTATTGAATCCACCGACGAACACCCCGGATGTGATTTGAAGATCGGTGAAATTAGTCGAGGTAGCCCCGAGCACTCGAGGATTGCCACCCATGCGGCCGAGTACAGCGCTGACCTGGGAAGCCGAGGCAGCATCTCGAACTAAAAGAATGTCTGGTAAGACGCCGGTCTCCGTCGGTGCAGCCACTTGAGCTGACTCCGAGGTGGCCCATGGGGTTTGTGAACTGACTTGCCCGACACATATCACAACGGAATCCGTCTTCTCAACTACGGGTCCCCATAGAGCGGAAAGGGCATTGGTTTCAACGGGTGTGCGAAGCGCGACCCGCCCCAAAAGTGCGGCGCCAACACAAGCCGCGGCCAGAATCAGCAGGTAAATCGAGGTTCGGCGATTGAGGAGTCTTCCGGCGTAAGATTCACTTTTCTTCGATACGACCTCAGTTCCGGACGCCAACCCTGATTCGAGAGTTCGCAAGCCGTTATCTGCATGGACCGTCTTTGCGCCAGAAGCGTGGTGCCTGCCCAACCGAAATTCCGGTATGTAGGAGCCCAAGGGCAGTTCGATTCTCAATTCATGGTCATGACCCGGTGTGTCGTAATACTGCGCTATTCTCTTCCGTACCTCCGAAGCCGCTACCCGAACAATGGAATCTGAATATGTGTCGTAGTCAAGTGGGCGGTCGAACACAGCGATGCCGAGCGAGCGTTCCTTGATTCCGCCCGAATTTCCGCTCAGGGCTTCCTCGACAATGAAACGCAGAAAACGCGTATATCGCTTGCTTCCCTTGAAATGCAGATCCTCCAAGATCCTCTCAAGCTGCCTTCGGACTTTAGTGAAGTCCTCTTCGCTTGCTGGGGTCCATGGCGTTTCCAGATTGTCGATATTGAGGAGTGGCATTCCGATCCTACATTCAATCCCGCTACAGAAGACGTCGTCATCTGCTTGCGAACCGAAGTATATCCTACGGTCGATCAGATTGGCGGAAAACCTAGCTGCAGCCAAGGCACTAACATCGTTGATTTCAAGCACTTTAGATGGACTAACAAAACCTAACAGGGGAACTCTCCGTTATGCACTTCACAGCGCCCCTGCTTTGAGGAACGATTGGTCGCTGACGAATTTTCTATCGGCTTCATTCGGAGACCACCAGCTGGACACGGCTCCCAGTCCATCTCCGACCAACAGAAAGGCGAGACTTTGTCGGGATTCAACGCATTGGTTCGAAACCGTTGCAAGAAGGTTCAAAGTCTGGCGGAACCCGGCCCGTCGATGAAATCATCATTCATTCGCCTTGATCCGAAGCCAACCTCAGGACGCTCACTCTTCCTCGCCACGCCCGTCATTTGGCCCGTGCCCTCAATGAAACAGGGCGCAATCTGTTGAAAAATCCGATACTGCGCTCCATCGGGATTCATCGCGGCGGAGCTTGGCGATCGCCACACTTAACCTGGAGATATAAGATGAAGATACGCATGACACGAGTTGTTGCAGGCTTGGTCGCGGGGACGGGATCGCTTTTCCTTGGCTCATTTATGCAGTTTGCAGTTGCCCAGGACACAGCGAATCTTCCGTATATGAACACCAATTTGTCAGCCGAGCAGCGGGCAGCCGACCTGGTGCATCGCATGACCCTTGCTGAAAAAGCTTCACAAATGCTGAACAGGTCCGCCGCAGTTCCGCGACTCAATGTTCCTGCATATCAATGGTGGAGCGAGGCGCTCCACGGAGTCATCGACCCGGGTGTGACGGAGTATCCGGAGCCAATCGGTCTGGCTTCGACCTTCGATACGTCGAACATCCATGTCATGGCGACCCAGATCGGAATTGAAGGCCGCATTAAATATGTGCAAGATGCACGCATCGGTCGTACGGCTAATATTGGCGGAGGCCTCGATTTCTGGTCCCCCAACCTGAACATCTTCCGTGACCCGCGCTGGGGCCGCGGACAGGAAACCTACGGCGAAGATCCCTTCCTCACCGGACGCATGGGCGTTGCCTACGTCACCGGTATGCAGGGCGAAGATCCGAAGTACTACCGCGCGATCGCTACACCCAAGCACTATGCCGTGCACAGCGGACCGGAGCCAACTCGGCACTTTGCCGATGTGGACGTGAGCAAACACGACGAAGTTGACACCTTCGAGCCTGCGTTCCGCGCTGCCATCGTGGAAGGCAAGGCCGGTTCAGTTATGTGCGCGTATAACTCCATTAATGGCGAGCCCGCATGCGCCAACCAGTACCTGATGCAGGACCAGTTGCGCGGCAAGTGGGGCTTCCAAGGATATGTGGTCTCGGACTGCGGCGCAGTTACGGACATTGCCGCCAATCATCGCTACCGTCCAACGCAGGCACAGGGTTCGGCCATCTCCGTAATCCGCGGCATGGATAACGAATGCGGCTTCTCGGAGCCTGGCGGGCAGGTTGGCAAGGCCTATTTCGATGCCGTGCAGCAAGGCTACCTGCCAGAGAGCACGCTCGACACCGCTCTCATTCGCCTGTTCACAGCGCGTATCAAGCTTGGCCTGTTTGACTCGCCAGAGATGGTTCCCTACACAAAGATCGACGAAAAGGAACTTGACAGCGCAGAACACCGTGCCCTGGCTCGCAAACTCGCCAATGAGTCCATGGTTCTGCTGAAGAATGATGGCGTTCTGCCCTTCAAACCCGGAATCAAAAAGATCGCCATCGTGGGCCCGCTCGCTGATCAGACCGCAGTGCTGCTCGGCAACTATGCGGGAACCACGACGCATACGGTCACCGTGCTTGAAGGGCTCAAGGCGGAGTTCCCAAACGCGACAATCACCTATGTACCTGGCACTCAGTTCCTTCGCAATGAGGGAAGCCCTGTTCCCGATGCCATGCTGACCACTCCCGACGGCAAGCCGGGCTTGAAGGCGGACTACAGCGAATCGACTGGCCGGTTTGGCAGGGGGCCGCAGGCTCCGGTGCTTACGAGCCGCATCGAGCCGAACATCAATCTCACTGCCGGCAACTTGCCTGCAGAAGTTGCTGGCAAAAAGGCTGTTGGCGTGCGCTGGACGGGCTTCATCACTGCCACTGAAACTGGCGACTACCTCATCGGCGTCCGCGCCAATGGCTTCGGAAGACTGTCGATCTAACGACAAGCAAGTTGCGCAGTTGGGCAGAGTCGAAGGCGTCGACGCAGCAGTTGGTCGCGCCCACCTGGTGAAGGGTGAGAAGGCGGCACTGAGCCTTGCGTTCGGCACCATGAACGACGTCAAACCGCAAGCGCAACTGATCTGGACCAAGGTCAACGACGCGCCTTCACCGGAGGCCATTGCCGCCGCGAAGAGCGCCGACATCGTGATTGCAGTCGTGGGAATCACCAGCAGGCTCGAAGGTGAAGAGATGCCGGTGACCGTTCCTGGATTCCTCGGCGGAGATCGCACCAGCATCGATCTTCCCCAGCCTGAAGAAGATCTGGTTGAAGCTGTTGCAGCCACAGGCAAGCCGCTCGCCGTCGTTCTGTTGAATGGCAGTGCTCTCGCAGTCAATTGGATCAACGATCACGCCAACGCGGTTCTCGAAGCATGGTACCCCGGCGAAGAGGGCGGCGCGGCTGTTGCTGAAACGCTGAGCGGAAAGAACAATCCTGGTGGAAAGCTGCCGGTTACGTTCTACAAGGACGTCAGCGAATTGCCCCACTTCGAAGATTATGAAATGACAAACCGAACCTATCGGTACTTCAAAGGCAAGCCGCTCTATCCGTTTGGCTATGGGCTTAGCTACACAACGTTCAAATACAGCGACCTCAGTGTTCCCACGCAGGCAGTTGCTGCGGGTCAACCTGTCGCCGCCGATGCCACAGTAACCAACACGGGGAAAGTTGCAGGAGATGAGTCCGTCCAGGTCTACATCAAGTTCCCCGCGGTCAAGGGTGCGCCGCAGATCGCTCTCCGCGGATTCCAGAAAGTCCATCTGGAGCCGGGCGCGAGCCAGAAGGTCCACTTCGACCTGAAGGACCGCGATCTGGTTATGGTCACTGAAAATGGCGACCCGATCATTGCCGCTGGTAACTACACCATCAGCATCGGAGGAGGCCAGCCTGATACCGGAGCGCCTACCATCGCCGGGCACTTCCAGATCGATGGCCAGCTGACGCTGCCCGAATAGGAACCCCTGGACAGGTACCCCACGAATCCTTACCTCATGTTGAAAGGGGTTTTTGAATGAGCAAACGTTTGTCATCACTTCTAACTCTGGCGTTGGCTGCTCCACTGGCCATCGCGCAAACATCCACTTGGGTACCGGATAAAGCACACAGCGGGGTCGACTTCTCCGTCCTCCACTTGAGCCTATCGAATGTGCGGGGCCATTTTGGCAATATAGGAGGCACCGTGGTACTAAACGAAGTGGATATCACGAAATCCTCAGTAAATGTCACCGTTGACGTGACTACCGTGGACACGGGCGTTGCCCCGCGCGATGGCGACCTGAAGAGTGCGAACTTCTTTGACGTTGCACAGTTCCCCACAGCAACCTTCGTGAGTACCAGCATCGCGAAGAACGGTACCGGCCTTACTGTCTCCGGCAATCTCACCCTGCATGGCGTGACCAAGCCGGTGGTCCTGCAACTGGAGGGTCCGACGGGACCAGTTCCCGGAATAGACAAGAAGCCTCACTCTGGCTTCTCAGGTACCACTACGATCAGCCGCACGGCATTCGGAATCGCGACAAAATTCCCGACGGCTGTAGTGGGAGATGAAGTGAAGTTGACCATCGATCTCGACGTTGCAAAACAGTAAAGACGATGCGACAGGAGTATCCTCACGATGCCGAAGGCTATCCGATTCAACCAGCTTGGTGGTCCCGATGTTCTTCGTATTGAAGACCTGCCCGAGCGCCAGCCCGGTCCTGGTGAAGTTAAGCTCAAGGTCGAAGCAGTGGGCCTTAACCGGGCCGAAAGTATGTACTATCACGGCATCTACATGGAAAAGGTGAACCTTCCCTCCGGCCTCGGATACGAGGCCGTCGGACAGGTCATCGCCGTTGGTCCCGAGGTCGACACCACTCTTATAGGCAAACGCTTCGGCACCATCCCGGGTTTTTCCATGAACCAGTACCCGGTGCTTGCGGAAGAGGCCGTCGTTCCTGCCGACGTTCTCGCAGCCATTCCAAGCTCCTTCTCCGCGGTCGAGGGTGCCGCTGTCTGGATGCAGTACTGCACCGCCTATGGCGCGCTCGTGCCCTTCGGAAAAGTGTCTGCCGGCGACTTCGTCATCATCACCGCTGCGAGTTCGTCCGTTGGACTCGCGGCCATCCAGATCGTCAAGGCACAGGGAGGTATCTCTATCGCTACCACCCGCTCTTCCGCCAAGAGGGACCAGCTCATAGCGCTTGGCGCCGAGCACGTCATCGTCACCGAAGAGGAGGACCTGGTGGCCCGGGTGCAGTCGATCACGGGGGGCAAGGGTGCGCGTGTTGTCTTCGATCCGGTGGGCGGCGACTACATTAACACGCTTGCGCAGGCCACGGCGAATGGTGGCACGATCTTCCTGTATGGCATGCTGTCCGGCAAGCCCACTCCGTTCCCCTTGGCTACCTTTGGTCGAACCGTTGGCATGTTCGGCTACACCTTCGGCGAATTGCGCGGCACCTCGGAATGGGAAACCATGAAGAAGTACATCTACGATCGGCTGGCGGATGGATCCTTCAAGCCGAAGATCGCCCGGACCTTCCCTTTCGATCAAACCGTCGAAGCCTACCGGTATCTCGAAAGCAACGAGCAGATAGGCAAAATTGTTATCACCCTGTAGACCTTGGCTCTTGTCGATAATCAAGGAAGTGGCTCACGATTGAATATCTGATCTCGGCATTGCAGCGGCTCGAATCAGCCGCCTGCACGGGTCACCTAAGCTGGCTTGGCCATGTGTTTGCTGAGGACGTCCACCAGCCCATGGTTTGGAACACACTGCTTTGCGGAAAAGGAAGACAGGATGTGGTCCAGCTCATTCTCTGACAGGCCTTTGAAGAGGCTGGCGTAGAGCGGCTGCATCATGGTTCCCGTATAGAAGCACAAAAGGGTCTGGCTCATGCACCGTACATTGAGTCGCGCATCCAACTGCGGATCACCAACCGCTTGACGAATCTGGTCAGCAAGCTGAGCCGTTGCGTCTTTTACCGGCGTTGGCGGTAGCCACTTCATCCAATCGTCGGTGCCAAGAGCAAGCTTCTTGCGGAGAAAGCCGCTGATGCGCTCCATGTACGGAGAGGCAGGATCGAGTGTCAGCATACCCATCACGCCAACGTCTTTGTAATTCCAAGTTGTCCAGTGCGTCTCGTGACTTTCAAAGATGCCAATCTGATCGTCTAGCGCGCGAAGCCGGTCGCCACTCTCATCGGCAGGCCCGTTAAAGACAGACCCAAACTCGCCAACCCACAGCGGAACGTTATGCTGCTGGGTGAACTTCGTTCCCTCGGCATCGAGGAAGTTGCGCTCCTGTTTTACCAGATCCCAGTCTTGAGCAGTGGCCGCAGCCGATCGCGGATGGATGGTGCCAGGGTATCGGCCAGGTCCAAACCCAGGCACGGTGTAATTATGTGAACTGTAGGCGAGGTTATCGTCGAAGGGTTTCTCTAGTCCCGAAAAGGCTTTCGCGTAGTCATCGCCTTCAAGGAAGATGATGTGCCTCGAATCGATCTTGCGAATCTCTGTAACCAGGCGCCTGTAGACGGCATTCATGCGGTCAAAATTGGGCCTGTAATTGGAACCCACGTTCCATGGATAGTCGCCCACGCCGTTGTTCGCGCAAGGCTCGTTCAGCACGTCGTAGCCGGCGATGACGGCCTTGTTCTTGTAGCGCCGCGCAAACTCCTGCCAAAGGGCAACGAAGCGATCCTGATAGAACGGAACGTCCCAGAAAAGGCTGATGCGCGATGCGTTGTCAGAATGCCAGTGGACATTCTGCCACCCCTGCGCCGAATGAAGGTCGAGAATGACATAGAGACCATGTTTTTCGCAGTGGCTCAGCACTTTATCGAGACGGGCAAAACCCGCCTCCTTGTATTTGAAAGGAGCGGCATCGTCCTCGAAGTGTCGATAGTTAAGAGGTATCCTGACGACGCTGGCGCCGGCCTTCCTGAGAAAGATCACATCGTCTTCGTTGAAGAAGTAGTCGAGCAGGCGCTCGAAGAAGAACTGTGCTCTGTCTGGACCAACCAGTTCTGCCATTTGCGCCCGGAGAGTATGCTCGGCGCCTGGATGCCCATTGATGAAATCCTCCATGTTCATCCAGCCGCCGGGACAGGTTCCCCTGAGGCGAACCTGTTTCCCTTGCGCATTGACGATGTGACGGCCGCTGACATGAAGGAACTCCATCTTGTCGTCGCTCTGATGACTGTCCGCTGCTTGTGGACCAGCATTTTGTTCCGCTGCGGCTGCCACTCGATTTCCCGTGAGCGCTGCCGCACCGGTAAACGCGGCCAGCTTGAGAAATTCACGCCGTGGCTTTAGATTGCTTGCTTTCCTTGTCATAAAACCTCTTCCGAGAATTTAGGTTGGCGGTTAACGATCGCGGAGGGTTGGCCGTATTTCAATTCGCATTCTAAGCGCCATTTGCCGCTTGAGCGGAAAGCCCTACCAAAAAACACCGCTAAAGAGCGGCACGTTTAGAGGGGCTTTCGCGTGCGCACTGGAGTGAGTGGGAATCATAATGATTTGCGCCCACAACTGGATTACTGCCATGAAGTCGGCGAGTGTTGGCAAATCCAATTCACCTGGACCAAAACCGCCTTCGCGGACAAATGACCTTTGCCAATTGACTCGCTACGACTTTCTCGACGGGTGGTAAATCGCCAATGTGCTCACCGAAACCGAGTCACTTTCTGCTGGGTCTCTCGACCGTCACTGGGATTCAATTCACCGTGGCGATCCGATCAATGACGGAAAGCCGATGCTCCGGGGAGAGATGGCTGTAGCGAGCTGACATAGTGATTGTCTTGTGGCCGGCGAGTTCCTGGATCTCCTTGATTGATGCTCCCGCCATTGCTAACCAGGAGCAAAACGTGTGCCGGTTTGAGTGCCAGACGTAGCTCACAATCTTTGCCTCTTCCAGACAGGGTTGAAACCAGGACCGAGTGTCGAATCTGCCTTGCGATCCCTCCCGTGGAAAGACCGGATCGGATGCCTTTGTAGAGGTCTCTTCAGCGATCCAATTGCCTTCAGTGCGTCGGCATTGAGATGCACGGTTCGAGCCGAGCCGTTCTTTGTCTTCGTCAGCTCGATTGTGCGCCGTTCGAGGTCAACTTGAGACCACATACAGGAGTACTGTTCGCTCAGCCGCATCCCGGTGTGAACGCTGACGACAAACTCGGCCAAATGTTCCGGAAAGCGCACCGCAATCACTCGATGGAGCCGATCGTATTCGTCACGGTTAAGAGCGAAGCTGGCCCGTTCCTTCTTTCCTTTGCCGGACCAAACGCGCGGATTGACGGCACTTTGCCATTGCGAACGCCTTCCCGATAGCAGAGTGAGATGAAGGCCTTATAGCGGTTCGCAGTTGCCGGCGTTTTGCAGCGGGCTCTAAGCCACCGTTCCAACTCCTGCGGAGTGGTCCACTGCTGGCTTGGAACCCAGCGCTTTCCTTACGATTTCTCCCTTGCTTTCGTAGCTCCGATTGTCCTTGTGATGCGCGACGAATTCGAGCACATCATCGATCAGTTCCGACAGCGTGACAACCTTGCTGTTGCGCAGCTCGGAAAGCTTCCTTCCGGCGACTACATCGGCCTTGCGCGATTGGTACAACTTGATCGCATCCGACTTGCGACCTACCTTCTCCCGTGCCGCTTTCGGCTCCATAATAGTGAATCCACCAGATGCCGCTCCCCAAAGGATTTTCGTAGACTCCGGCGCATGGTTCACCTCACAGTATTTGCTCTTCAGCATTTTGATGACATTCCCCGGATATTGGAATGATCTGCCGAGCGCAGGCGGTGTCAAGGCTCTCGGACCGCGAAGCGGCGCGCGGAGCGCGGCCTTGACTCCGCCCCGGCCTCGGCTATGCTCTGCGATCTGGGGAATGTCATTCGGTTGCTCGTCGGGCCTCTTCGGCGCGACGAACTCGCGCGCTTTGCGAGGAGTTCTTGCGCCCGGATTAGCTTCGTCTTCTGGACCCGATCGAAGAGTACCTTAATGTGCTCCGTCGCCATTCCAGACGCTTTCAGCAGCGGGTCGAATGCAGCCATCATCAACATCTGACTACCGACGCATTCGATAAAGATATCCATACCAAGCGGGTTCGAACTACCACCTTGAGCTGCCCTCAGCAATGCTTCACGTGCGCCATTCGCTCGGCGTTCTGCCCGCGCGCGTTGCGGCGTCTTCGATGACCCTCGCCTCGACTGCTGTCAGCTTCGTACTCAAATTGAGCGAGCGGCGATCACGTCCGCGCAGCTTCTCTTTGGGCGATCCCTCATTGTCTGAACGTCATCCATAGTGACCTCCATCCCGTGTTTATGTGGTATCTGGCCAGATACCACGTTTTGCAAGCGTGCTGTGTTTTCAGTGGTATCTGTCGAGATACCGAAAATTATCTGGGCAGTTCCCTTTCAGGGGTGGAGTGTCACAATTCACCCGGTGCGAAGCACCGAACGGGATGCATGCCCTGATTTCCTCCGTCGTGAGCGACAACATAACGCCTTCTCTCGCGCGAAGTCCAATACCTTTTAGGAGAAGAGTGATGCCTTGTAGGCATCGTCGCAAACGGGAAACCAGACTGGCACAAATCCAGTTCGGCCGTACCCTCAAATGCGTGAAGATGCCTGCAATGGCCAGCTAATGCCTCTGCGATGCCTTCTTAGGAATAGCGCTGTAAGTAAAAGGTCTTGGACACGCATTCAAAACTGGGCAAAGCTGTAGCTGATCGCAGGTGAGCAAATTCTGCAACCCGTCGATGCGTGGCAACTACGTGGAAGACGGCTTAACGATAGGAGCATCCGATATCGATCAGCAGACGGTGAGAACAAGAAACCGCCCGCGAGAATTACCGTGGCGGTGGAAAGCAAAATCCTGGCGAGCCGCGAGGAAGCCCAGCGATTGCTCTGGATTAGCCAGAGAGCCCTGGACTATTTGATCGCGACGCGGCGGCTGCCAACACGGCGCATTGGCGGCCGGGTTCTCATCCCGGTTTCCGAGCTTCGGAAGTATGCGCGTACCGACCATACTGAACGAATCGTGGCTTAGGCGTCTCCACCAAGTCAGCGGATCGTCTCGAGTCTGCGGAGCTTCGCGAGGAGTTGCCAGATCCTGGCTTGACTCGCATCGTCCGGTAGAAGATATCCGGGCAAAGCGTCGAGGAAGCGCGATTCCGCAAGGAGCGTTCGGACAGCGTCGGCGATATAAATCTTCAGCGCCGAAGAAGCCGTTTCGACTTCTGGTATGAGCAATGACCGGCCATCGACTACTGCAATGAAGTCTTCTAGGTCATGGCTCGCGAGGTAATCCCGTTTTCCTCGTCCGTGAAATGCTTCGAGCTTGGTCCCGAGAAAATAGGGCGCGTTGATGGCCCGAATAACCATCCCGCCAGGAAGCTGGACGTTCCCCACCATACGCAAAGCATCCAGATACACAACGGTTCGAAAAGCCGAGAACTCGGGAGTCCAACGGCATGACATCCAAGGTCAATGCGCCGTGAATCCACCGGCACAGCGGCGCGCCTTCGCTGCTGCTTCTTTGAATCCCAGAGCGCGAGGCCAGCTCGGAAAAGACGGTGTACTAGGCATAGGAAGCAATCTGCGCGATAACGTCCACGTCGTAGGTTCCGCGCACAGGTGCGGCGGCCGGATCGTCGATCAGCAAACCGGTTGCGCAGCCGCCGACAAAGACAATTTCCGGGAGGAGCTGGCGAAATATGTCAGCCGCCAGTTCCAGCAGTTCAAGATTAGGATTTGGCATCGGTGGGCATCTCCAACCTTCGCGTCAGTTCCTGACTAGCCAGGTTTCATTTATCTGGCCCGCCCGTTTCGGAGAGCGTATCCACCAAGGCCAGCAATTCATAGAGCCGCTCATCTGCGAGTGCAGCTTGCGGGACGTTCTTGTGGAGGGGCGCAAGCTGTAGCCACGAACTTTCCCATCCGCATACGGCCAGACTGGCGGCAACTCGCCCGCATCAGCAATCGTTCTCAAAGAGGAGGAGCTGCATAGCTCGTGGGAACAC
>CAWFXF010000003.1:0-1555759 GCA_963819765.1 uncultured Acidobacteriaceae bacterium | reverse complement strand
CGACACGAGGTGCTGCGTACTCGAATTGTTTCTATCAACGGTAGGCAGCCGTTTCAAGAAGTTGCATCGGTTCACGCGATGCCACTTCCTGTCATCGACTTATCCGGAATGGATGAGGCCGCGCGACGCTCCATGGCAGGACGGCTGACCGATGAAGAAGCACGAAAACCGTTTGATCTGACTTGTGCGCCGCTTCTTCGTGGCTTGATACTCCGGATTTCACCAGACGATCACATCTTGTTGTTCACAGTGCATCACGTTGCCTGCGATGGATGGTCGATGGAGATACTGGCTCGCGAGATGACCATGCTATACAGTGCTTTCCGCGATGGCAAGCGATCTCCTCTGCCTGACTTGCCCCTGCAATACGCCGATTTCGCGGTTTGGCAACGACAATGGTTGCGAGGGGACGTTCTTCAGAGATTACTTGAATTCTGGAGGGGGCAACTTGCAGGATTGGAATCCTTCGAATTGCCGACGGACTATCCGCGGCCGGCGGTCGCGACCCATCGTGGCTCGGTGGTGCCCTTCAAGCTTTCTCATGATCTATCGGAAGAAATACAGACGTTCAACCGACGCCATGGTGTCACGCTCTTCATGACCCTCGTGGGTGCCTGGCAGGCGGTATTGAACCGCTATGCCGGAACACGAGATGTCGCAATCGGAACCGACGTCGCTAATAGGAATTGGAAAGAGACAGAAGATCTCGTTGGCTTCTTTGTGAACCAGCTCGTTCTACGCTCGAAGATTCCGGATGATCTTAACTTTTCTGAGTTAATCAAGCAGGTTCGCATAGATTTGCTACAGGCATATGAATTCCAGGACCTACCCTTTGAATATCTAGTGGAAGAGTTGGCTCCGACCCGCGATTTGAGTCGTGCTCCTCTCTTCCAAATCAAGCTCGTATTGCAGAACAATCCGGAAGCGAAGCTCCAACTGGGAGATATATCGCTCGGAGGTTTCGGGGTATCGGTTCAGACGACTAAACTTGATCTGAATTTGATGCTGGAATATTCACCTAAACGTGGAATTGCCGGAAGTCTGCATTACGCAACAGATCTGTTTGCCGAAGAAACGCCGCGCCGACTCTTGAGGTGCCTCGAAATGATCTTGGCAGCCGTGATTTCCGATGCGAACCAGCCGCTATCGTCTATATCCCTGCTCAGTGATGTAGAGCAAAAACAAATTCTTGAAGAATGGCGTTGCGGTGATGCTTCTACGCTCGAATACAATTGCGTCCATGAAATGTTCGAACGTTGTGCTGAATTGGCTTTGGATAAGCTCGCTGTAGTTTCGGGAGATCAACAAATCAGCTACGGCACTTTCGATCGCAGGGCAAACCAGCTAGCGAATCATCTGCGAAAGCTGGGTGTCGGTCCAGACGTATGCGTGGCGATTTACCTTGAGCCTGATCCTAATTTGGTGCTCGCCGTTCTGGGGGTGTTGAAGGCGGGCGCGGCATATTTGCCCATTGATCGGAGTCTCCCAGCAGACCGGATCGCTCTAATGCTTGACGATATTAAGACGCCTGTCGTTCTTACTACAGAGCAATTGCGTTCCGAACTCCCGTCGGGGTGGGCTCAAATTGTTTCTTTGGATTCGGATTGGCCGCGAATCGCAACCGAGCATACCAACAAGCCAGCTTCAGATGTAGGACCGGCGAACCTCGCCTATGTCTTGTATACGTCCGGCTCAACTGGTTATCCCAAAGGTGTGAGCGTAGAACATCATAATCTTGTCAACTATATTTCGACCGTTGCGGAGCGGCTGAGACTCGGATCAGACATATACGCGATGGTGTCCACTTTCGCCGCTGACCTTGGCAATACTGTCTTCTTCGGCTCGCTCTGCCACGGTGGAACGCTACATGTTATCGGTTCGGACTTGGCACGGAATCCCAACAAGCTGGCAAATTACTTCGAGGTTCACCGTGTGGAAATCTTAAAAATCGCGCCATCACATCTCAGGGTAATGCTCGACTCGTTCCGCGACGCTTCGCTGCTACCTGAAAAGACGCTCATACTAGGGGGTGAGTCAAGTCCTCCCGATTGGATTGCTTCCCTTCACAAACTTCGGCCGAAATGCCTCATTTGGAATCACTATGGGCCTACGGAGGCGACCGTAGGGGTTCTGACCTATCAGTTGTTGGTTCAATCTGACGCACTGCAGAGAGTTCTCTTGGGTCGGCCCCTTGGTAACACTCAAGTTTATGTAGCCGATTCGGCGATGGAACTTGCACCTATAAACTTTGCCGGTGAGTTGTATTTAGGAGGCTCAAATGTCGCACGTGGATATCAGGGCCAGCCTGGTATGACTGCCGAGCGATTCCTGCCGGATCCCTTTAGTGCTGTCCCTGGAGCACGGCTCTATCGCACCGGTGATAGAGCGCGATGGCTACCCGACGGGAATCTGGAATTTCTCGGGCGGGTCGATGACCAAATCAAGCTAAGGGGTTACCGTGTCGAACCATCCGAAATTGAATCGGTGCTCCTTGATCAACCTGGCGTGAAACAAGCTCGCGTCGTCCTTCATGCGGAAACACGGAATAATTCCAACCTCGTGGCATATTTGGTTATTAATTCACAACACCTTTTTGATTCTCAACGATTACGGGGCGCGCTTGCCGCGAAATTGCCTGACTACATGGTCCCTTCTGCTTTTGTGCCCATAGAGGCAATGCCTTTGACACCGAGTGGCAAGCTTGATCGTAACGCGCTCCCTGCTCCTTCCTTTGATCAGCTGGGCATGGGAGAACCGCTCGCACCTAGGGACAATCTGGAGATATTTCTAAAGCAACTCTGGGAGGATGTGCTTGGTCTACCCAACATCGGTGTTCGCGACAATTTCTTTGATCTCGGCGGACACTCGATAATTGCAGTGGCACTATCCGCTCGCCTATTGTCATGTTTCGGAGACAAGGTTTCGGTTCGCACCATTTTCGAGCGCCCGACCATCGAAGAGATGGCGGCCCTATTGCGGCAGGAGGTATCGTTCTCTCCGCCCTCCTATCTTGTTCCTATTCAGCCGCGGGGCACGAGGCGTCCTCTATTCTGTATGCCTATTGGGGGCGGATTGGTTGACTGCTACATAGAACTTGCGCGCCAGCTTGGGAGAGACCAACCACTGTTCGGCTTGCAATCAAGGGAGGTTGATGGTGGCCCCCTTGTATCGCGGATTGAGGATATGGCAAGCGTATATGTGGACGCTATCCGGGAAGCGCAGCCCTCAGGGCCATATCAGATCGTGGGCGTGTCTATGGGAGGTGTGATCGCCTATGAGGTGGCGCGCCAGTTGACGAGCTCAGGACATGAAGTAAGCCTTCTGGTACTTCTGGATACCGTATTCACATCTGATTTGAGGACGATGTCAATGACAGACGATGAAATCGAGGAGCGCATGCGTCTAGCCCTAATTCCAAACGCTCAGCGTGTATTGGGAATCGATCCCCTCGAGATGGAGGCACTCGATCTCGAGGAGATGTTACAGACATATCTCGCCCGCGGCAAGGAACAATCTAAGATCCCTGTGGATATCACACTTGAGCAACTGGAACGGTTAGCGCGGGTATCAACAATGCATTCCATCGCCAACCAACGATACCGCGTTCGGCCTTATAGCGGACATGTCGTACTCCTTAATACGGAACTCTACGGCATTCCGGAACATCGTGGGTTGAATGGTCTCGCGGGCGGAATTACCGTTTGTCGAATCCCTGGAACTCACTCAACGATCTTGAGTAAACCTTATGTATACACCATTGCTAGAGTACTGACCCAGCTTCTTGAAGCGGGTGAACTACCACCAAAACTGAGTAACAATCGCAATTTGGATTAGAAGTCGATCATGATGCTGATCACTCCTGAAGAACATTATTTTCTAGCGGAAACTAAGATCTGTCGGAAATGGATGAAATTTTACACCATGAATCACCGACGAAAACGCTCGTGTTCGAAGCAGAAGGCCTTCGCGAGTTTTAAGCACTGCTGTTCATTCCAGCGAAGGTTCCAAGCGATCTTTATTATCACGCACCCCGCGTTGGCTTCCGACGTTCGCGAACAGAGTGATGATCATTGATAACTGTCCAAAGCTACTACTCCGATATCCTAGGTTCGTTAGAGGTGTCGTTGATACTGACATGCCGCTGAATATCTCTTACCAGCGCCTCAAGAGGATTCCCGCATCGTGGAAAATACGTGAGTGGCTCACCAAGAGGTACCTGGTTCGCTTGCCGAGCTGACTCGATCAGATGACATCTCTATCTCATTTTTTGCAACGAATTTGGCAGAGTGCTAAGAGAAGGCGTCGCGTCCGATTTCTGCAACAGGAATTAACATTCTTCCTCTACTGTCATTTGCCTCATCGAACCATGGTCGGAGTTAACAACCCTCGAGGCTTATGTGGAGCAGATGAAATCGACCCAGGCGAACATCATATATCTTTCGGGAGAGGGTCGTGAATTACTCGAACATTCATTTCACTTACGGGGTATGCGATACAGAGTACAAAGTGCTGTTCCTCACCGACCCTGTGGATGAACTCAAGCTGCAGGTGCCTGACCGAAGTGCCTAAAATCTGCAGCTAAAGATGTCTTCAAGTCTGAAATTTCTGACGACATTCTGAACCACCGGACGAGCACCTCTGGATATGTCCCCGGGGGAAAGTAAATCAATTCTTGATCAAGAAGGATTCATAACTTTCTTAGCTCGTCCCATGAACGAGGCACGGTACCTTTGATGCCCACTTGGGTGTTGTTTTCTTATAAGTTGCTCGTCACACTCGTTTGTCAAATCCACACAAAGTAACCGGAAATGGATCACAGCCAATGCATCACACGCTTTATCCTCTCCTTCGAAACGGATACGGAAGTAGCCATGGGCATCATGGTGAATTATTTCAGGGACAGATTGAAGACTCCTCTGGTCGGTCCAGGCGATGTTTGGTCACGCTCCCATGCCATTCCTTATGGTCGCAAGTGGCTATAACTCCAGACAAGACAGGGGTTCTGCAGGTCACTCCCACCCACAAGGTGAAAGTAATACGAGTGGTCCGGGCGACATTTGCGCACTTACGGTTGGACGGGTTGGGCGGCATTATCACAGTAGCAAGTAACATCGAGGAGGCAAAAGGGTATGGCAGTTCCACAGCGGATTGCATTGCTGCCGCGCGAGCTGCGGCGAATGCTGCCGGACAGCGACTGTCCGAAATTGAAATTGCTCGCATAGTAGTTTCAAATGAAACGGCAAGCGACAATACGATGTTCCGGAGCGCGGTGCTATTCGCCCAACGCGAGGCTGTAGTTCTGGAGGATTACCAGACGCCGTTTCCGCACATGACAGTTCTAGGTGTCGATACGAACCCTATTGGTTATGTCGATACGCTCGTCTGTCCCATGGCCGAGTATCAATGGCATCACATTCAGACCTTTCAGGTGCTGGTGGGCGCGATGCGGCGTGCCTTTCGCACTGGGGACCTCGAACTCCTGGGACGTGTAGCAACAGCGAGTTCGACTATTAACCAACAATTTTTGCCCAAGCCACTCTTCTATGAAATTCGAAGGCTTGCGGAACACGCGCAAATCCTAGGGATTTCAGTTGCCCATACAGGGACGATTGTCGGCCTGATTCTCCATCCCGATGATCCGCGCCTGGAACACAAGATCAATTTACTTACCAAGGGCTTCGACGAACTTGGATTGACAAGAGTAACCCGTTTCGGAACGTCCGAAGGCAAGAGAACGAAGGAGCCTGCAGCTTGAATAAAGCAAAAATAACGGCACTCATGCAGATGTATATCCCCCATTTTGTCGCACTTGGCGGTGGTTTAACAGCGGCGGTATTCCCTCTGATGAAGATCTATCCAGCAGAATTCTGTATTCGGCGAGCCTTAGAAGACGGCCACGTCACGGAGCAGTCTCTAATTATTGAGTCATCTTCCGGGACTATGGCTCTTGCTCTCGCGTTGGTCTGCAACGCGCTTCGTTTGAGCCTGACAATTGTCACCGATCATGCGTGTGACGAGGCGTTGCGCCATAGGCTTGAGGATATTGGAGTCACGATAGAACGCGTTGTGAGCCCAGCCCCTGTGGGTGGTTACCAACGCGCACGCCTAGAGGTTTTGGAAAAGCTCCGCAGGGAAATACCAGATAGTTGGTGGGTGAATCAGTATGATAACCCATGCAATCCAGCTGCATACGGTCCCTTCGCCGCCCAAGTGGTAGAAGCGCTGGGACGCGTGGACTGTTTGGTCGGCGCAGTTGGCTCGGGTGGTTCTGTCTGTGGCACCGCTAGTTACCTTCGAACGCTCTTCCCAAGCTTAAACGTGGTGGCGGTCGATACATTCAAGAGCGTCTTGTTTGGCCAGCCTGACGGCTCGCGCACGCTCCGAGGCTTAGGCAACAGCATTCTTCCTAGGAATCTTGATCATACGGAAATTGATGAGGTGCACTGGGTAAGTGCGGCGGAGGCCTATACCGCTACTCGTATTCTTCACCGAACTACTGGCTTGTTCCGAGGTGGAACTAGCGGTGCGGTCTGGCTTGTCGCTCGGTGTTGGGCCGAGCGCAATCCAGGAAAGCAGGTTATATGTTTGTTGCCGGATGACGGTCATCGATATGTTAACGGAATCTACAACGATAAATATATGCATGAGAACGGATTGTGGCTACCCGAACTACCCTCGCAACCGCGCATAGTGAATCGACCAGAGGAGTCCGGTCCCGTTTGGTCGGCACTTCATTGGGGCAGGCGGCCGTATCAAGAGGTTGCCGCCGCCCAGATTGCGGCGGTGCCGATGTGACAAGCCCGTGGCTTGTGTTTATAGAAAGTAATTCGACAGGCACTGGTGGCCTCTTCACTACGATAGCGCGTGAGCGGGGCTATCGGCCCATTATCTTAACGGACAATCCGGAACGGTACGCCTTCCTCGATCAACACAGGATTGATTTCATACGGACGAACACCTCAGACTCTCTCTCGATTCGCAAGGTGGTTGCCGATCTCTCTGAGGCAGCACGGATCGCGGGTGTCTATTCCAGTTCCGAGTACTTTGTGGAGGCGGCCGCAACGTTATCGGATTGTCTCGGTCTCCCCGGAGCCGACTGTAACGCCATTCGTGTCTGTCGAAACAAATGGCGACAGCGACTTGTGCTGCAAGCGGCCGGGTTCTCTGTTCCTAGGTTTCAGCTCGCATGTTCTATGAGAGATGTACTCAGTGGGGTAGAAAGCATCGGCTTGCCATGCATCTTAAAACCCACTCTCGGGACAGGAAGTATTGGGGTTCGTCTATGTACGACCGTAGACGAAGCCGAACAGCATGCCGCACTGTTGTTGCAGCGTCACAAAAACGAACGGGGCATGCCAGTCGCAGCAGAGCTACTTGTCGAAGAGTATGTCCGCGGACCCGAATACTCGGTGGAGACTTTTCACCGCCGGGTTGTAGGCATTACCCGGAAGTATACGACGCCCGAACCGTACTTTGTGGAGACGGGCCACGATTTCCCCGCTGACCTAACGCATACAATTGTGGAGAATTGTGGGGACTCGGTCACCAGGGCACTGGATGCTATGGGCCTTTCATGGGGCCCTGCGCATACAGAACTCCGGTTATCGAAAGATGGAATTATAATCATAGAAATCAATCCACGGCTGGCGGGTGGCTTCATCCCTGAATTAGTAAGGTTAGCTACTGGAATCGATCTAATTTCCGCGACGCTCGCTGCCACTGTTGGAGACGAGTTCGACATAGAGCAGCAGTTTAATAGTAATGCATCGATACGATTTCTAATTCCTAAAGAAGAGGGAGTACTCACAGGGTTAGACGGATTCGATGAAGTTTCACAAATTCCTGGCGTGGTAGATGCGAGGCTCTATTATGAGTCCGGCCACGCGTGCCGGATTCGACGCGACTTCCGGGATCGCTTGGGTCATGTAATCTCGATAGGAACCGTTCCGGGTGAGGCAGTAACAGTAGCAGAGCGCGCTCTACGTCACCTGCGCATCCTAATGAACAGCGATTTATTTAACTAATGGAAAACACCGGAAGAATCCAAAGCTCAATATTACCCCTTGTACAGCGAATGCTGTTTGAGAAAGAGTTCAACATCTCCGTAGAAGAGTTGCGCATAGCTAGCGAAGTGGATCAAGCGCATTTGTTAATGTTAGCCGAACGCGGTATCGTTTCACGGGAACGAGCAGCACGTTTGATGCGCGCGATCGAACGGTTGTGTGTTAGCGACTTCGCACAGCTCCTCAACCGGCCGGCCTCGCGTGGTACGTACTTTCTCTATGAGGATTATCTGATCGAAACCGAAGGCGTGTCGGTCGGAGGGATACTGCAGACAGCCCGCTCTCGCAACGATTTGAATGCGACGATTCACAAAATGAAGATGCGTGGACCGTGGATTGCACTCCTTCGGGAGGGCCTTCGTTTGCAGGCAGTTTTACTGCGCCGTGCCCGGCGCTATCAAGCTGTTGTGATGCCAGCCTATACGCACGGGCAAGCAGCGGCGCCTTCCACCTTCGGGCACTATCTGGCTGGTATCGCCCACACGGTTGATCGACATCTTTGTGCATTCCATGAAGCTGGATCAGACATACATTGCTGCCCATTAGGTGCGGGCGCGGTGGCGGGGACTAACCTGCCCATCGATACAGAACGCACGGCGTCCCTTCTAGGCTTTGAGCGGTCTAGTTCGAACTCGATCGACGCTGTTGCCTCGAGAGACCTTGCGTTACGTCTGGTCGCGGAGGCCGCGATTCTCGGAACTACTTTAAGCCGGTTCGCCACCGATCTCTTGACCTGGTGCAGTGAAGAGTTTGGCTTTATCACTCTCCCGGATGAAGTCGTCGGGTCAAGCTCGGCAATGCCCCAGAAGCGGAACCCTTTTTTACTGGAGCATGTTCAAGGTTTGGCAAGTTCGGCCCTTGGGGGGTTCGTTGCGGCAGCTGGTGCGATGCACGCCAAACCGTTCACCAATTCCATAGCCGTAGGCACAGAAGCACCTCGCGCGATTTGGGGGTCTTTGCAAGACACAACGAACGCATTGATACTATGTCGCCTTGTAGTGGCTCGAGCCTATCCCAATACCGACGCAATGCTTCGTCGCGCAGAAGAGGGCGATACTATGGCAACGGCACTGGCCAATCGCATTGCCCACGAAACCAATTTGGACTTTCGAACGTCGCATCACTTAGTCGGTGAATTCGTACGTGAAAAGAAGGCACACGTTGGCAACTCCCGAGATGTGAGCTTATCGGGCTTCCTGCGGTCTCGCGGCATTTATGTATCTCTCGAGAGACTAGATCCGGCGGCGGTCGTCGCGGATTCCCGTTGGGGCGGCGGTCCTGCTGGCTCCTCTATTGAGCACTCCGTCGATGAAATCACGGCACAATGGCGACTGTTGGTGCGTGCCGTTCGGTCCACGAAGCTGCGCTGGGCGCTTTCCCGGCGTGTTCTCCAAGAAGAAGCAAACAGGATGCAGCAACCGGTCGAGGCGTTCAAACCCGAGCATGGGATTGAGGATATCTTTTGAAGGAAAAACGAACCCGAACCGACATCGCCCAATCGCTGCAACCCTAAGCCAACGCCGCCCTGACTGGGGTAATGTAGCTGGTGCATTTGGGTATCAAACTATGAGACCGCAGAATCAACGCTTCAATGGATGGAACGCAGATTCCGCGTGAACCCATCGAAACTTAAACTTATGAATGCTGACTTCGATTATTAGGACTAGAATATGGACGAGGGTCGGATTACTGTCGCGCTTGCAGCGAGGTGATCTTATGCAAGCCGTTCTAATCGCTTCTTTATCGAGATTTTCTTAATTTCTGGTGCACATTAGGAAGAGTGATCGTGGAACCGAAGCTTTTTAGAAAATCCTGGTTCGCTATTCAGGTGAGACCGAAACATGAACCCAGTGTTGCCGAAACCCTCAGGTACAAAGGATACGAAGAGTTCTTACCGATGTACCGGGTTCGGAAACGCTGGTCAGATCGATGGAAGGAAATAGAATTACCCCTATTTGCAGGATATGTATTTTGTAGGTTTAGTGATGGCGAGGCGCGGGGGCCAATTGTCACAACACCAGGAGTGATAAGGATCGTCAGTCTAGGAAGAGAGCTGACCCCCATTTCTGATATTGAGATAGAAAGCATTCGAGCCGTTTTGAATCACAAATCGAGTGCAACACCGTGTCGTTACGGCCAAATCGGTGATAAAGTTCGTGTTGTTGTTGGCCCTCTAGCAGGGATCGAAGGGATTCTGACCGGTTATAAAAATCGCTCTCACCTAATCTTGTCGGTTACGACTGTACAGAGTTCGATCGCGGTTGAAATCGATGAATCTCACGTCATCAAATGTTGAACCACACCACGTCTGACCCGGACAAGAACGCGTAGTACTTCAGCGTGCAGCGTGGCGATAAGGCAGCGTACACCAAGTGTGCAAGCTGTGTACGGCGGAGCGGGTGTGGCACGGGTTATCTGGAGCGCCCTGAGCTGATAGCGAAGTGCTTTCTTGCAGATCACTCGTCTCCGAAGCTGGAACACGGATTTACAAGACCGAGGATCAGCGCTGGCTGCCAGATGAAGATCTGGAGTTCCAAGGATACAAAGGCTTCCAGGCCAATATCCAATCTACGTGAAGAACTGAAGAGCCATCCAATGTCGATGGAAGATGAGGAACGCTTCAAGAAGGAGATCAAAGGTGGCTGCTGTGTCGCCCCTAGGTATTTTCGAGCGCGCCAATCCCGGCGCCTACTACATAAACTGTATTCCATTCATTTAGAGGAGCAGGTCTTTGCCGAAATTGCAGATAGCTTTCAATTGATAGCTACGACCAGGCCGAAATCAGCATGAAATCAATGCCCCCTCGAATCAATCTCCAACCCAAGCGCTAGTCATAGCGCGCTACCACTATAAGGCCGACCGACATTACTTATGAATGAAGGAATCCTCTCTACAATTGGCGGAACACCACTTGTCGAATTGACACGCGTATTTAAAGATCGTGGGATCCAGCTTTACGGCAAAATGGAGCAGTTTAATCCTGGTGGGAGCGTGAAAGATCGTTCTGCCCTAAATATTATCCAGCGTGGCCTTCGGTCCGGCGCAATACGTCCCGATTCGATCGTGATTGAGTCTAGCTCGGGCAATATGGGAATAGGTCTTGCCCAGGTATGTGCGTACTATAAGTTGCGTTTTATTTGTGTCGTAGACCCCAAAACTACAGCGCAAAACATTACTTTGCTCAAGACCTACAATGCAGAGGTCGAGATTGTGCAGGAACCGGATGCTATCACCGGCGAATATCTTCCTGCAAGAATTGAGCGGGTAAAAGAGCTGATGAAACGATTTAAGAGCAGCTTTTGGCCAAACCAGTACGGCAATAGACACAATTCTGAAGCGCATCGCGGGACAATGCGTGAGATATCGGAGGCTATGAATGGGAGCTTCGACTTCCTTTTTTGCGCAGCTAGCACGTGCGGCACACTGCGCGGGTGTGCCGAATACAAGGAGCACCATCATCTGCGGGCGCGTATCGTCGCTGTAGACGCAGTAGGGAGTGTTATTTTTGGCGGGCAGAGTTCCAGGCGACTTATTCCAGGTCACGGCGCAGCGGTTGTTCCTGCACTTCATCGACGGGACCTGGCGGACGAATGCGTTCATGTTACCGATTTGGAATGTGTCGTAGGGTGCCATCGTTTGCTTCGTGACGAGGCATTTTTAGCAGGGGGCTCATCGGGCGCAATTGTGGCAGCGATAGAGAAGTTTCTCCCGAGAATCCCCCAAGGCTCAATTTGCGTCGCGATTTTTCCCGACAGAGGGGAACGTTATCTCGATACAATTTATTCGCCAGAGTGGATTGTGAAACAGTTTGGCCAAATCTCTAACCTTGGGGCTATCGTAGGAGAGGTCATCCCTAGCGAAGCCGGAATCCGTGTATAACAATGCACATGCCATTTACGCAGAATCGAACCACGACCTTGAACAGCAAGACTCAAAATAGACATTTGAGTTTCAATGACACGAGATCAGCGTGTGGAAATCGCGCAGCGTATTGGTCATCCTGTAACAACGAACCTCGGTGTATCTCACCGAATCACATGGAGATCTCCAGCCGCTTTGAAGACAATCCCTCAAAACCTGATTGGCGCCTCCGACTTGCTAGTAATTAGCGGCGATGATGTCTTGTCGATAGTTGCAGGCAAAGAGCCGGAGATCGTTGAATTGGTACGGACGGCTTATCAGACTCACGGCAGCGGGAACACTTCTTTGCCTCATTCCAGTTTCTTACTCTTTCCAGATAACCCAACGGATCGTATCATCGCGTTGCCTGCATATCTTGGGGGACCGTTCAATAGCGCGGGGGTCAAGTGGGTTTCATCTTTTCCTGAGAATATCAACCACGGCATTGATAGGGCCTCAGCTATCTTGGTCTTAAATTCAATGACTACTGGTCGACCTAGAGCAATCTTAGAGGGTTCGATTATCAGCGCGAAACGAACGGCAGCGAGCGCCGCTCTTGCTGCACAGCTTCTACAGGTGAAGCAGAGTACGGTTGTAGGATTTGTTGGCTGCGGCATCATCAATTTCGAAATTGCGAGGTTTCTTCGTTACACATGCCCAACAGTCAAGACCTTCTTGCTTTTTGACCTGGACCGAGATCGTACCTGTGCATTTCAGGAAAAGTGTGAAGGCGAATTTGGAGGAGTCGAGGTGCATGTCATCTCGAGTGTCGAGACAATTCTGAGGAGATCGACTCTCGTTTCGTTTGCTACGACGGCGGCCACTCCCCACGTACAGAGCCTGAAAGCATGTGCTACCGATACCGTGATTTTACACATCTCACTACGTGACCTCTCGCCTTCAGCGATCCTATCGAGCGATAACGTGGTAGACGATCTTGACCATGTTTGCCGCGCGCAAACGTCAATTCATCTAGCGGAGCAGAAAACTGGGAACCGGCAGTTTGTGCGTTGCAGTTTCGCAGACATCCTCAACGGCCACGCTGCGCCTAGGTCGACAGACCGATGCATCACTATCTTCAGCCCTTTCGGCCTTGGCATTCTCGACGTGGCTTTGGGAGAGTTCGTGCTTGCAGGAGCGCTGGCAGAGGGAAAGGGTCATATTGTTCCCTCATTTCTGCCCGACTCTTGGAGTAACCCAAAAAACAAAATTAGGGGAGGTTGAAGAGTTTCTCTCAGTGCAGGTCTCTGAAGGCGACAAGCTCAGTTTTTATGGTGAAGCAAAGAGACCATGACGGGGATTGTTCAGGTATTGCAGTCGCGATTTGCAGTTCTAAATTAGTGTCATTGAATACTTAGTTAACAGATGTTCTGTCTCTGGAAAAGAGAAGTAATGCTGATTCGTCTGAGAAAGTAAACACGAAAGGCTCGGGGAGTACGTCGAATATGTGGAGCCTGCCAACAATCCGATGCTCTGGAACGAAAGGGCAGAGGTCTTTATTGCAAAGACGCGAAATTCGCACGCTCGCCAACTTTAGCTGAAGGTAAACAATGCTGAGTAAAGTCAGAGACGAAATTAGCTTAGCTATGAGCTCTCTATATGAACCTGACGTGTACTGCTGCCTATGCATTTGCAGCCGCGGGACGAGCGGAGGGTGCTCGGGCACGTGATATTGCGGTCCGATATTGACCGTACTCTCGACTGCTAGGTGGCTTTCCGCAGTGGCCCTCAATAGATCGTATGTTGACCATCCCAGTCACCGCTTGAGTTCATCGAGTACCTAGTTATCGCAGCACTCTAATTAGGGAACAGATTCTGGTAGGCTAGCGTTTCGATAGTTGGCTTTACCGGATCAGATTCACAACTAAAATAAAGGCTGTGTCGTGGGCGACTGTTACGTCGGAAAGTTGGACATTAGAAAACGACGGCCGTAACCGAGCGCCCACTGCACTATCTGGAATTGTTCTACTCCCAAGTTTTGAAATCGCGAGACGCGAGGCGTACGGCTGCACTCCGAAAGGTCATTCTCGTATGACGCATGCATCTTCATTCAAACCGATCTACGCTCTTGCCGATAGTCGCCTTCTATTCTGGAGACAATCGGACGGGTCGCTGTTCCTTCATGAAATCGTACAGAGCGCGGGTGCAAAACCTTCCTCATTGGCGTACATCGGAGCGTCAAATCGGGACGATCTGAGCGCCTATCACGAGATATTCGAGCCAGCCTTGCAACAGATCGATACCATCACGTGCCGGATGATCCTCACTCGCCCGATGCCCGAAGACGGAGCATTCCTGGAGCGGGCGGATATTATTGTGCTGGCCGGAGGTAGTGTCGAAGTTGGCTGGCGTTCTTTTGAAAAGAACGGCTTTAAGGAATTGATCCAACGACGTTGGTCCGAAGGCGCATTGCTGATAGGAGTTTCGGCGGGTGCCGTCCAACTGGGCCGCGGCGGCCTGACGGAGGATGGATCGGAACTCGTCTCGACGTTTGGCTTTCTCCCATTTTATGTGGGGGTACACGAAGAACGCAGCAATTGGGCCTCGCTCCAAAAAGTCCTCACTTTTATTCCCGATAAATTGCGGGGTATCGGGATACCTTCCGGGGGCGGCATCGTTTACCGTGACGGAGAGCTGACCCCAGTTTGCAAACCGATAGTTGAGATTTTCGTGGACGATGGTAAAACGTTCGAAGACTCCATATACCCTTGTTCCGTTTAGACCTGTGAGTGCGATGGTGCCCGAGTTGATTAGCCTGTGGAATCGCTGTCACGCCTGCGGAGCCCAACCGATCGAAGGGCAACGCTTCGAATGCCAAACTTGCCCCAGCGGGCCGGACCGAGACCTCTGCGAGAGCTGTTACCAATCGTTTGAGCGCGGAGCGCTGAAACACCCGGCATCAGACCACCCAGCGTCGCACCTCGACGCGGTTTCGCACATTTTCCGCGCTTTTCCGGGAAGCACTCGTGATCAATACTTGCCGTGGCTTGCTATCCCGCAATCGAATGAACCAACACCTCGCATCCCGGACCGGTTCGCGGTCCGTCCAGTGTTTGAAAGCGGGCCAGATTCTTTCTTCGGCGGCTATGCTTTCGTTATTGCTCCAGAAAACCCGGGCCCACCCTTAGTCCTCACCGCGCTTCACGTGATGGACGAGCTTGCTAAGAGCAAGAGAATAGACTGTTCAAAGGATTCCTACACTGGCCAAGAACTACCCCGTATCCTCAGTAGGGTGAACCTGTATGACGTCCTCGCAGTCAACTGGATGCTTGTGGGGCTGGGCACAGCGTCTTCGATGCTGACTCTTCCCAACGCACGGACGGGCGATGAAGAGCCTTATTCGCAGCGTGATATCGCGGCGTTTCGAGCTGATCCGTCCGCCTCCCTTTCCCCTGCAAAACTCGCTGTTCTACCGCCCAACGTTGGCGACCCCATCTGGCTCGTGGTCAATCTGGGGTCAAGATCAACCGCCCGGACCTTAAAAGCTGTGGTCGTCGAGCAGACTGAGCGAACTCTCGTTTTCCGCTACGCCGCGCGCACTGCCCCACCGCGTTACAGTAGCGGGGCACCTCTGGTCAATCGAGCAGGGGAAGTCGTTGGTATCAACGTAGGGGGCGGAGCCCTCGACGGGGATCACCTAGGTCACGCGAATCACGCAACCAGCATACGCGGTCATCTCGGGCTTACCCTAGGATAGGGTGTAATGCCGATTGTTTGGGATTCAATCTCGATTCGACCACCGACAGAGTGCCCCTGAGGGCGTACATGACTTCCCCGACGTGCCGAAGAAACCATCACCCGTTCTTCGGGGTCATTCGCTGGAGAACCGCGCAGGTTCGCTCTCCAACTCTTCGAGGTGAAACAAGGCTTACTGTGCTTCTCAAAAACTGTCGGCCGCCGACAGAGCGCTCTTGCCAGTCCGTCAAGAAAACGAACGCGTCGAGACCTCGCCGTACTAGGGCCCTTAAATTAGATGTTCTTACGAGCCATTAGGAATTGTTGAGCTCTTGGTTTTGCTGAGTGTCGTAATCTCGATGAATGAGGACTTCAAAGCGCTGATCGTCCCAGGAGTTTCATCGTCAGATCGGCTAATAGCATTTGGAAGCCAATCACTTCTTTTTGTCCGACGATGCGCACGCAGAATCAATCGCAAAACCCCTCCTCTATAGCCGAAACCTTAGGCCGCTGCCTGAAATCGAAGGTTTTTGAGTTTGCGTCTGAACGCGAAATAGAGTGCATTTTCTTCTATGTCGTCGAGCAAAGCCTCTTCTACCGCTGCCGGGCACTTCGGACCGGCGTGGCGCTATCGACGTAGCCCATCGCATCGATGGCGAATAAGCTGCATGACGCGACAGACGGAGACCGGAATGCGCTCGACATGATGCTAACAACTGCGGGATGGCGCCTTATTTCAGGACTCGGATATACGGACGCAGGAGAACCTGCGGGAGCGCATCCCGAGATGTCGGCGGCCCAATGGGTTGCATAGAACTCAGAGTCCATCTCTCTAAATTGCTGTTTGGGAGAGTTATTAGAGAACGTCGGTTCTAACCATCTGGGGCACAAAACTCGTCGGCAAGGGTACACAATGGACACAAAACCCTGGTTTTACTTGGTCTACAAGGTCTTATATGGAGGCTAAGGTCTTGTATCTACGTTAAATTGGTTGATTCACACGGTGGAAGTCGTAGGTTCGAATCCTGCTGTGCCCACCATCAAATCAACAACTTAGCGAAGTGCGCGGATCCAATCTGGGTCCAATAAGCGCCCGTGGGTTCAATATGGGTCCATTAGCGCGGAGACGCTACGCCGCCGACGTCAACAGGTGAGGCTTTGAGAACAAAGCCGCAACTGTGTCTTGAGCGTTGCGTTTATCCCCGGTGACAGCCTTGTGAGAAACGCAAAGCTCGTGAGTGGCTGTTGGGCAGTCTATGGTTTCATAGTTTATTGCCTGCTTGGGGCAATCAGTCGGATATTAACTTCGAGGGGATATGAGTTCTCTTTCTTTCATTCTTAAGTCGGTCACGGTTCCATTGCTCTATCGAGGCAAACTCTGACTAAGGAGATGATGACGATGCGATCAATTCTTGTGCGCGGCCTTCAGGTTATCTGTTGGATGACCTTCACGGTGGTGTTAACGCATTTTGTTGCCGCACAAACACGCGGGAATGAGGCTTCGACACCTGGATCGTCAGCCCATGATTGCGTAGAAAGGTCTGTTTCAGGTTCGACTGTTTTCAGTTCGATCAGACATTATCAGATCACTGCCGGAAATACCTGTAAGAGAGCAATTGATGTCTATATGTGTGCGTGGTCAAGTCCTGGCTGGTCGTGTGCTGTTCAAGGAATACAGGGCACGGATGGCTCAGGAACGAATCACGATGGTTTGGCAGACACATTCCCTTGCCGCGATTCCAGTTGCGGGGAATGGGGCAGATTTACATGGAATGCGGTGTATCAGGATTCCGGGGAGCGAGTTATTAAGCCAGATGTCGATAACTCTACACAGCATCGCGCACGATAGAACCGTGTACCTACGAAAGCTGCCCACCATAGCGGTGTGAGTGTCGGTTGGTAGGATTGTGCCGTTGGTTGGATTCACACGGTGGAAGTCGTAGGTTCGAATTCTGCTGTGCCCATCATCAACTCAACAACGTCACGCGGGTCGCTTCCTGCTTGCCTTGGGCGAAACCGGCAAGGGCGGCGGGGATGCGGGTCGCCAGATCCATCTGGTTCGTGCCCATTGCGGCTCGGGAATCGGCGTCCGGTGTGATCACTTCGGCGCGGCTGCCCTGCTTGCGCAGGGCTTCCACCTGGCTCGCCAGGTCCGTGCCCCATTCCGGTGATCTGCGTATACCCTCGAACTGGCCTGCCGGTAGCGTCCCGCTCCGCCCGCCAAACGGCGAGAGCACCACAACGTTCCCATAGCCCGAGGCAAGGTCGGCGTTTTCGGCGGAGCGCACGCCACCGTTGATGTAGCGGGTGCCATTGATGCTGTGCGTGGGAACCAAACCGGGTAGCGCGGTGCCCGCGGTGACCGCGTCCACCAGGTCGACGCCGGAATCGCGGTCGAACGCAGCCAACTCGCCGGTGTGCGCATCGATGGCTACCACGATCATCGGCCTGTTCGGCCATTCTCGGCGCGGCAACCTGGCGGCGACCATTGCGCGCCGCTGTTCCGCCGCCGCGGGTCCGAGTGTGGCGTCGCTCTCCAACCCGAACGCGCCCATCGCACGGCGTAGATCGACAGCCGAGGTGGCTGCGGCGCCGATGGCCCTGATCCGCTCGAAGACTGCGGTCATCGGCGGGGACGGCGGCCCCTGCCGGTTCTGTCCGACTGGTGGAACCGGCTCTGACAGAATCGAAGCCATCAGCTCGGCTGGTGGTATACCGCTGCGGACATGGGCAGCAGCGGTTGCGCCAGATGAGGTGCCGATCACCAAATCAGCCAGCTCTGTCATATCGATGCCAGCTTCGGCGAGTCCTGCGATGACTCCGATCGTCCACGCATGCCCGGCGGACCCACCACCACCGAGAACCAGAGCAACGTTTTTAGCCATCCACCCACTATTTCAGCCTGCGGCACTCCTGTCTATCGATCAAGCTCAAAAGAAGTACGGCGCCAATGACCTGCGCCCCGTAGTTATCCATATACAAGTCGTCCGAGCTGATCAACTCGGTCGCTACGCGCAACCGCACATCGTGCCATCTTTCTTCGAAGCACACACCTTCTAGTGGGGCGACTGGCATTGCGACGAGATTCTCGAATCAAAGCGCGCAGCATTCATCTCGCCCTTGCATACCGCGCAGTCCAAAGGAATCGTCTTCAGCATCCACTCGGACGCTATGGTAACTCCGCCGAACGCGCTCTTTCTCTGGTGGGCAGCCGTCAATCGACTTACTCGCAGCAACCAGGTGCTCGTCCGGCTGAACGCGTAGATTCTATGACTGCCCTCAAGCTCTAACTATCAGGCCTGCCTACCAACAATTCGACGAGAAGATCAAAGGCTCGCTAGAACCCGGCAAATACGCAGACTTCGTCATCCTCGCCGAAAACCCACTTGCGGCAGATCCGCTGTAATTTCAATGGCGGCAGCAATTGATACTCACGCTGTTGCGAGGTTGGATCAGGAAACGAGCGCGCGGAAACTTTTCAAACATTCTTAACGTGCTGCAAACACCTGCCTGGCTGTAGAAGGCGTTTATGATAGCCAGGATCGCATTTCGGAGAGAAACTGAGTTAGGATTGTGGCCTGTCTGTGATCTTTAGTGAACCAATGGTGAATGATGATCACGATTGCGGTTTGGAGGCACGTCTCGATTTATGTGGGTCCGGACCTCATTCATGGCCGGACTAGTATTTTTTCGCCTAAGGCTACCCCTGCGCATTCTATCTTCGGGTTATCCACACTCGTACTTTCCTTCGCTCTCGGCATCTTTCTTGTCGTTGGAGGGTTGCTTTTTTACGCTCTGATTCGATTTCGGTATCGTCCTTCGGATCCTCATGCGTTGCGCGAGCCTGCGCAGATTTATGGCAGTACTCAGATCGAGCTCTCGTGGACGGTTGTTCCGATTCTCATTGTGTTCATGCTGTTTCTTGCAACGGCACGAGTCATTTATTCAACCGAACACGCGCCTAAGCCAGAGACAGCGCTCGATGTCATCGTTATCGGCCATCAGTTCTGGTGGGAATATCGTTATCCTAAGTTTGGCATCGTCACGGCGAACGAACTGCACATACCAATAAGCGATCCCAGACACCCTACGCCGACTTACCTGATCATGTCGTCGGCGGATACGAACCACAGTTTCTGGATCCCTCAACTGGCCGGCAAGATGGATGTAATTCCAAATAAGGTCAACACAATGTGGATGGATCCTGCGTCTGCGGGACTCTACCTCGGTCAATGTGCACAGTATTGTGGAACTCAGCACGCTAAAATGTTGCTTCGCGTTTATGCCGATACGCCTGCTGATTTTACTGCATGGGTTGGGAGGCAGCGACAACCCGCCTACGAGGACACGGCGACATCGGAAGGTCGAGCGGCGTTTCAACACAATGCCTGCATTAGTTGTCACACGATCGCGGGCACGGTCGCGACGGGAAGATTTGGGCCTGATTTGACGCATCTTGCGAGCCGCGACACGATTGCGTCAGGAGCGGTACCCAATACTCCAGAGAATATTCGAAAGTTTGTCCAAAATCCTGATCACTTCAAACCAGGTTTGCTAATGCCCTCGATGCATCTCAGCGATCACGATTTGGACGCGGTGACCGCATATCTGATGACGCTTAAATAAACGAAAGAAGCAAAGGTATGGCAACGCAAACAACGGTAGTGCTTGATGAGACGACCAAACGAAAACCGCGTCTTACCGCGCTGCAAATCATCCACGATTGGATAACGACGGTCGATCACAAAAAGATTGGCCTGATGTATATCGGCTATGCACTGATCTTTCTTGTTATTGGGGGAGTTGAAGCGCTCCTGATGCGCATTCAACTCGCGATTCCGAATAATCACTTTGTCAGCCCTCGCGTATTCAATCAACTCTTCACCATGCACGGCACGACGATGATCTTCTTCGTCGCGATGCCGATTGTGTTTGGCTTCGGCAACTATCTGGTCCCCTTGATGATCGGGGCGCGAGATATGGCATTCCCACGGTTGAATGCTTTTAGCTTCTGGGTCTCTGCGTTCGGGGGGTTTCTTCTCTACTTCAGCTACATCGGAGGAAGTGGCCTGTATGGCGCCGGGAGCGCGCCAGACGTAGGCTGGTGGGCATACGCGCCGCTTACGGCCAGACCATTCTCGCCTGGTCACAGCACGGACTACTGGACGCTTGCGATTCTTCTAAGCGGAATCGGCAGCATCGGGACTGCTCTGAACATTGTTGCCACGGCTATCTGTCTGCGTTGCCCGGGAATGAAACTAAGCCGGATGCCGCTTCTTGTATGGCTGTATCTCGTGATGTCGATGATGGTCTTTGTGACGATCAGTCCGCTTACCGCGGCCCAGATTATGCTGATGCTCGACCGTTACCTAGGATCACATTTCTTCGACACGCAAGCGGGCGGCTCTGCGGTTTTGTGGATGCACTACTTCTGGATATTTGGCCACCCTGAAGTGTATGTCCTCATTTTGCCGACCTTTGCCTTTGCGAACGAGATTGTGCCTGTTTTTTCGCGTAAGGCGATCTTCGGCTACTCCGCCATGGTTGCAGCGTCAGTAGGAATCGGCTTCATCAGCCTAAGCGTCTGGGCGCACCACATGTTCACGGTGGGTATGGGGCCAGGTGCCAATACGTTTTTCGTTCTGTCGACGATATTGGTTGCAGTGCCAACCGGAATTAAGATATTCAACTGGTTGGCGACCATCTGGGGCGGCAAGATCCAATTCAAAGTTGCAATGATGTTCGCTGTTGGATTTCTCTTTCAATTTCTTCTCGCCGGCTTGACGGGGGTCATGCTGGCATCGGCTCCCTTTGATTGGCAACTCAGCGGATCGTACTTCGTCGTTGCGCACTTCCACTACGTGATCGTGGGTGGGATTTTGTTTATGCTGTTTTCTGCCTTCTACTACTGGTATCCGAAGATTACCGGCCACATGTTGAGCGAGAAGCTTGGTCAGTGGCACTTCTGGCTGTTCCTGATCGGATTTCATGTCACCTTCGATTTCATGCACATTCCGGGCATTCTTGGTATGCCTCGACGTATTTATACATATGAAGCCGATCGCGGATGGATGATCTGGAACGTGATCGTATCCAGCGGAGCATTCATCCAGACGATCGCAACGCTTATCTTCGTTTACAACCTGATCTGGTCCTACTTTCGCGGTCCAGCCGCGGGCGCGGATCCCTGGGACGCATGGACTCTCGAATGGTCCACAACGTCGCCTCCTCCTCCTTACAACTTCGCCGTCATCCCCGGTGTGAAGAGCCGCAGACCGCTCTGGGATCTGAAACATCCCGACGACACGGACGACAACTATGAATGAGTTATCAGCAACGAGACAAAGAGATGAATGAAGCTGCCGTCATCCCGCATAGTGTCGATGAGACATGGACGCTGCCATCACGTGGCGTAGTGGGCATGTTATGTCTCATTCTTGCCGAGGCCACGATCTTTCTTATCTTCGTCGTTGCGTATGTCTTTTATATCGACAAGAGTCTGAGCGGGCCGACTCCGCATGAAGTTCTAAGGCTGCCCATCTTCATCTCGATCTGCCTGCTTTCAAGCAGTCTCACGATCCACTTTGCTGTCGCGGCGCTCCATGACGACAAGCGCAGGTTATGCACGCTCTGGCTCGCAGCGACCGTACTTCTCGGAGGAATCTTCCTCGCTGGTACAGCTCTTGAGTGGTATCACCTGATCTACATCGATGGTCTGACGATTCGCACAAATTTGTTCGGAACGACGTTCTATTCGTTGGTTGGGCTCCATGCAAGCCACGTAATCGCTGGTCTTATTATGCTGGCTCTTGCCCTGATTTTTTCCCTGCGGGGAAAGGTTACAAGGGTACACACGAACAAACTCGATGTGCTCTCTCTGTATTGGCATTTTGTCGATGGTGTCTGGGTTGTGGTCTTTCTTGTTGTTTATGTATTCGGCCGGTAATCCGGCGTCGAATGTTGGGCCAAGAGGTGAAGATGCGCACACAAAAAGAGCACAGTGAACGAGGCGTCGTCGATCTCCCCTCGCCGACAGCAACGCCGATGGTACTAGCTTTCGGGATAGCACTCATGGTGACTGCTTTGGTCACGAATGTCTACATCGGGCTGCTGGGATTTGTGCTTGCCGTCTGGGCCAGCGTTGGCTGGTTCCTGGAGGTGTTGCCGCACGAAAAGCACAGTCCGGTCACGGTTCGTACGGAAGAGGTTGAGGTCTTCACGTCACGCGTATTGAGAGAACGGCTTCCTGTAAGCGACCTGCATCGAAAGTTGCTCCCAATCGAGACGTTTCGTATCAGCACAGGGATCCGAGGCGGTATCGCCGGCGGTATCGCGATGATTATTCCCGCGGGAATATTCAGCCTGCTCAAATATCACAGCCTCTGGTATGCAGCCAACCTCCTGGCGGCGGGAGGTTTCGTGAAATGGGCAGGGGCGAGCGATGCATTTCTCAGCGAGTTTCACCTCCAGGGATTACTCGCCGCGCTCGTCATTCACGGAATGACGTCTCTTCTTGTCGGCCTGCTCTACGGAGCGATGTTGCCCATGTATCCGCGCCACCCCATTGTGACCGCCGGATTAGTAGTACCACTTCTTTTCGTTGGAATATTGCACTCCGTTCTAGGCATTCTCAGTCCGATTCTGAACGAGCGGATTCATTGGTGGTGGTTCTTCTTCTCACTGATCGCATTCGGCCTGGTGTGCGGTTATGTCGTAAACCGTCATGCAAAGGTCCGAACTGCGCAATTTCGTGCGTTGCCCTTTGCCATTCGTGCGGGCGTTCATAGCGATGTCGGTGCGAGTCCGGAGAGGTCTATTGACGAAACCCACGAGGGAGATGGCGCTCAATGAATCGGTGCGTTGCAACTCTTATGCTTCTGGCCTGCACCGCGTGTTTCGTCAGCCTGGGCTGCGAAGCGCCGGGGAAGCCAGTGCACGCCGAAGCTAACCGTCCGGATGATGTGATGGACTTTCCGGTGCTCTACCAGCAGAACTGCGCGGGGTGCCATGGTAAAGACGGCAGAGGCGGAGCCACTCTGCCACTCGCAAATCCTGTCTATGTGGGAGTCGCGGGGTTTGACAATATCCAACGGATTACAGCTACAGGGGTGGCGGGCACATCGATGCCGCCCTTCGCGAGATCGCGGGGAGGTATGTTGAGCGATCGTCAGATCTCAGCGCTCGCGAAGGGAATCGTCGACTCGTGGGGACATGCCGATACGGTTCAGCCAATTCCATACGCGGGTAAGACTGCTGGCGATCCTGCGAATGGTGAGGCTGCCTTCGCTAGGTTTTGTGCACGGTGTCACGGTTCCAACGGGGCAGGAATGAAGAGCGAAAGTGGAGTGTGGACCGGCTCGATCATTGATCCCGCATATCTCGCGCTGGTTAGTGACCAGTACTTGCGCAGCGTCATCATCGGCGGCCTGCCCGATCGGAAGATGCCTGACTGGCGCTCGGACCTTACTGGACCCAACGCACCCGCCATGACCGATCAGGAGATTACCGACACTGTGGCCTGGATCGTATCGCACAGAGTCACGGCACCCGGCCAACCTTATGCGCAGCACCCGTAGACGTTGCCAATATTACCGGAGATAAGGATGACAGAATTCCTCAAATACCCAGGAGAATCCAGCAACGATCACCTTCCGCCAGAAGGCAAAGCCCTCGCGCATTCACGTCGTGTCTTTTTATTCAAATTTTCGCTTGCACTAAACGCAATCATAGGTGCGGCATTGGCCGTACCGCTGGTGGGCTATTTGCTTGGGCCAATCTTCAGGAAGAGCAAATACGAGGGATCATGGATAAGCCTCGGTCCGGCAGATCGATTCGCAATCGATGAGATTACTCTGGCTGATTTTCAAAGTCCCGTCACCCGGCTGGGCGATGGCGAGACCGGTAAGGTCGTCTGCTGGGTACGGCGTGTAGCCAACGAACAATTCCAGGTCTTCGCGGTGAACTGCGCCCATCTTGGTTGCCCTGTTCGCTGGTTTGCCCAATCAAGACTATTCTTGTGCCCGTGCCATGGAGGCGCCTACTACCAGGATGGATCGAGAGCAGCAGGGCCCCCCGAGCGGGGACTCTTCGAGTACCGCGTAAAACTCGATGACAACGTTCTGATGATTCATGCGGGCAATATGCCGACGCTTGCCACACAGGCGTCCTGCGGTAAAAAGCCGCTAGTTCAGATCGCGCCGGCCGCGAACAACACGAGGTCCGCTACATGACCAGCATGAAGAAGAACAGTGTTGGCGCAGGAGTCAAAGTTTATCGATGGCTAGAGCATCGTCTTGGTCTGATCGGGCCCCTCAAGGAAGCGGCGGAACATCCTACACCTTCAAGCAACGCAAGCTGGCTCTATGTCTTCGGAAGCGCCGCGACAGTCCTGTTGTTATTACAGGTCTTAACCGGCATTCTGCTTGCGTTCGTCTACAGTCCTTCTGCGAATGAAGCGTGGGGAAGTCTTCAAATCCTTAATCACAATATCCCGCTTGGCTGGTATCTTCGGGCTCTTCACGGTTGGGGCTCGGATTTCATGGTGGCTATCGTATTGATTCACATGGCCCAGGTGTTTCTTTTCGGGGCCTATAAATTTCCTCGCGAATTAACGTGGATCATCGGCATTTTCCTTCTTCTCTTCACGCTTAGCATGGCGTTCACGGGCCAGGTCCTTCGCTTTGATCAGGACGCCTATTGGGGGCTTGGTATCGGAGCTTCCATCCTGAGCCGAGTTCCTCTCATCGGCGAGGCGCTTGTCAACCTCATGCTCGGCGGCCCAATCATCGGTGGTGCAACGCTCTCACGTTTCTTCACATTTCACGTTTTTATTATTCCGGGATTGCTGCTTGCCGGTGCGGGACTCCACATTTGGATGACGCTGGTACATGGTGTCAGCGATTGGCCTATGCCTGGCCGTCTTGTGAGCAAATCAAACTACGAGCGCGAATATCATGAACTAACGCAGAAGACAGGGATTCCATTTGTTCCCGACGCGGCGTGGAAAGATGCGGTGTTTGCGGCGGCCATTGTGTTCTCAGTCATGGCCTGCGCATTCTTTTTCGGGCCCTTTGGGCCCAGCGGCCCTCCAGACCCCACAATCATTCAGACCGTACCCAAGCCTGACGTTCCATTTCTGTGGATCTACGCTGTTCTTGCTTTTCTTCCTCCGTCGCTTGAAACGCCCGTGATGTTGACTGTCCCGATCCTGGTAATTGTTGGCTTGCTTGTGCTTCCACTTTTTGCGGCCGAGGGCGAGCGCCACTGGGCACGGCGTCCGGTCGCGGTCTTGATGGTCTCTGCTATTGCGGTCACGCTTGGAATCTTCACCCATCTCGGTATGTACACCCCGTGGAGTCCAATCATGGATGCGTGGACGAGTGAACCGATACCGTCGAAGTATCTCAACCACCTGACCCCTCTTGAGCGTCAGGGGGCCCTGGTTTTGCAGAACAAGCAGTGTCGCAATTGCCATATGCTCGACGGCAGGGGAGGGCAGCGAGGGCCGACGCTGGATAACATCGCCTCCCGCATGACGGAAGACCAGATTATCCGCCAGGTATTGCAAGGGGGAGGCAACATGCCTGCCTACGGTAATGCGTTGAGCCCGTCTGAGACGAAAGCACTGGTCTTCTTTCTGAAGACCTTACGCGACAACAACGTACCGCCAGCAATCGACGCCTCGCGCAGTCTCACGCATTCCAGCAACCTGCAAACTCCAGAGACACCTCCGGCGTTTCCTGTGCGGGGTAATCCATAGCGCATGCCCGATGCCGTACAAGAAGTACTCAAAGACTGGTCATTTCCACTGTGGCTGACTCTGAGTGTCATCCTCACCGCATTTATTTATGTTCGAGGATATCTGGCGATTCGGAAGACCCGGCCCGCATTATTCACCGGAGCTCGTCTTGCTTCCTTCCTTGCCGGACTCATTGTTCTTTGGCTTGCCCTCGGCCCACCCATGGACGACTTCGCGGATGCGCTTCTCAGCGCGCACATGGTGGAGCACCTTCTGCTAATGTCTGCAGTTCCTCCGCTTCTTTTGTATGGACTGCCCATGGTCCCGATGCTTCGTGGTTTACCCGTATCCTTCCGCAGGTACGTCGTTCACCCGTTGCTTCGGCCGTCCTATGTGCGGGCCTTCGGAAGGTGGATCGTAAGTCCTGTCGTCGCGTGGATTGCCATGAATGCAACGTTTCTCGTGTGGCACATACCGTCGGCGTATGATTTTGCACTCCGCAACGAGGGATGGCATGTAGTCGAGCATCTGTGCTTTCTTGTGACAGCGATTCTGTTCTGGTGGTGCATTCTGAGGCCGTGGCCAGCAGCGGCGAACGGGGCAAATTGGGGGATATTGATTTATTTAATCTCGGCCGATCTGGTGAATACGCTACTCTCCGCCTTTCTGGCGTTTTGTAATCGTCCCGTTTACAACTACTACACCGACCGCGCAAATCCTTTTGGTGTATCTCCATTAGAAGACCAGGTGCTGGGAGCAGCGATCATGTGGGTCATCGGCTCGCTCGCTTTCCTGATCCCTGCAGTGATCATTACAGTTAACCTGTTACGCCCTTCCCGCCTTGTGCCGGAACATTGACCCAGGTTGATTGTTAATATGCCTGTATCATCACCTTCAGATCACTCAATGCATCCTGTTCTGAAATCTCTCCATCGTAAGCTCGTCGTCTCCTGCCAGGCCGACAAAGGAGACCCTCTCGATGACATAGGAACGCTGAAACGAATCGCGACGTCGGTTCTTCGCGGGGGAGCTGGCGGGCTGCGAGCGGAGGGGATTGCAGGAGTGGGGGCCTTCCGCGAGCTGACGAAGTTGCCCATTATCGGGATGGTCAAAACGAAGGACTCGAATGGCGAGGTCTACATCACGCCGACATTTGAAGCTGCGGCATCGGTGGCCGCGGCGGGAGCTGACATGATCGCACTGGACTGCACGATGCGACGAATGTCTGAAAGCGAGCCCTGGCCTGCTCTTATTCGCCGGATTCACGACGAGTTAAAGCTGCCGGTGCTGGCCGATATCGCCAGTACCGAGGATGCCGTCGCCGCAGCGGATGCGGGAGCTGATGCCATTGCGACGACCCTGTATGGCTATACCGTTGAGACGCGCGGCATACGGACTTTTTCCTGGCCGCTTTTAGAAGATCTATTGAAAGAGATGGAGATCCCGGTGTTTGCTGAGGGACACGTCAATCAACCGGCCGAGGTGGAAAAGGCGCTCCAACTTGGAGCACATGCTGTTGTCATCGGTTCGGCGATTACCCGTCCCGAGTTCATCACAAAGCGGTTTCTCGCAGCGACCAAAGGCTGATGATTGGAGGAATGATGGCCTACTCGATGGTTGTCGTTGGGATTCGAATAAGGGCTCGATACCGGTCGCCCCGATATCGCGAGCAAGCCACTTCAATCGGCATCTGCTCGGTTGTGATGATCATACGGTAGATAGAAAGGACACTTGCTTTTCGAGGAATCGTGAGCAATTCCGATTCTTCCCGAGTGGCTGGCAACGCTTCAATAATTTCGTCCGCCCATGCGACGCGAACACCATATTTCTCTCGAAGGATGTAATAGAGGGATTGTTTCGCGAAGTTTGTTCGCTCCAAGCCGGGAAACTGTCTGAGCGGAATGTGGGATTCTTCAAGTGCCATTGGCGTTCCGTCGGCCAGACGAAGCCGTCGCAACTTCATCACCGGGGCTCCGACATCGATCTTCAGGTTCTGCGCGAGTTCCTCTCCGGCTTCAATGACAGATTGCTCGAGAAGCCGTGAACTTGGCGCCATGCCACGCTGCTTCATGTCCTCGGTAAAGCCCCGCAGATGCATAATATTTTTTTCAAGCTTGGGCTTTGTGACAAAAGTACCGCGTCCTTTTTGACTGAGTGCGTAGCCTCGGGCCTTGAGCCCGTGTAGCGCTTGCCGTGCGGTCATCCGGCTTACCTGATAAAGCCGGGCCAATTCTTCTTCCGAGTCCAGGAGATCTCCCTCGCCCAACTCGCCGGAGTGGATTTTTTCCATCAACGCTCGCTGAATCTGGTAGTAGAGGGGGATGAAACCGTTTTTATCAAGCGGATGTACGGCTGAGGCAGACTGGAGCGGAAGTTTTGCCACACTTTCTCCTAATTCTTTTCCCGCGTCGCCAGAAGGAATCACAAGATTCCTGAAAGGTGCAGAGTCCCTGGGTTATTCCCAGGATGTCCTGTCTTTTCACCCGGTTTCGCTATGGATATTGTTTTCAATCGTACGTTAACTGGCCTGCATATTGAATAGTGAAATTTTGGATTCATGACACGGTTCGATCTGTGGGGGAGAAAACATGATCCTGCCCGGGCCATCACTGGTCGTAAGTATAGTCGTACATACATATAGATATGCAATAGAAAAATTCAATCATGTGATTCAAACGGGCACTAAAAACTGCCTATATATCTAGGCAATTTAAGAAATTTGTGACGAATCCGAGATCAGGGGCTTGCATTTTAAGTCCAGTTGTCTATACATTTGGTCAACTTCAAATTCAGATCCCACATGGGACCGAAAGTGGTCGGGCTGGAAACCAAACGCCGTGGCCGTGTTCATGGACTTGCAGGTAATTCAATTTTGGAGGTGCTTCATGAGAGTTCGAATCGTGCTCAGCTGTATGTTTCTGCTGATCGTTTCCTGTGCGTTTTCAGGGGCGCAGACAATCACAGGTTCTGTTACGGGGACAATTACCGATTCAAGCGGAGCGGCCGTAAGCGGAGCCGATGTTACAGCTACTAATACCGATACGGGAGTCAAAACCCCTACGACTACCAATGCCGATGGCGTCTATGTACTGCGGTTCCTCCAGATTGGACATTACAAGCTAATCATCAACGCTTCAGGTTTTACTACAACAACGGTGGGGCCATTCACGCTGGAGGTAAGCCAGGAAGCCAGAATCGATGCGAAACTCAAAGTGGGATCGCTCAGTGAGAACGTCGTTGTAACCACGGCGGCTCCCATCATCAATACGGAGAATGCGACGACTGGAGATGCCATAACGGCGACCCAGGCCACGGAGCTCCCTTTGCAGGCGCGAAACTTTTCTTCCCTAACCACTCTTGTGGCAGGTGCGATTACGCCGAACCCATCGGCACAGAACATGGTCGGACGTGCCGGTTATAACGGCGGCTTCTTTGTCAACGGTAATCGCGAGCAGAGCAACAATTACACGCTCGACGGCGCCGATATCAACGAAGCTATCGACAACTACATCGGCTACAGTCCCAATGTCGATGCAATCGGTGAGTTGCACGTGATTACCGGTAACGCGACGGCAGAGTACGGAAATGCTAACGGCGGCCAGGTCGTGATGGTGACCAAGAGCGGAACGAATCAGTTCCACGGAAACGCCTTCTGGTTTCTGGAGAATACGAACCTGAATGCCAACAGCTGGACCAACAAGCACACGGCTGATCCCACGGCCATTGGTCCGGTACCGGCGCTCAACCGCAGTATCTTCGGTGGAACGTTAGGTGGCCCCATCTTCCGCGACCGCTTGTTTTTCTTTGTGGATTATCAAGGAGCGCGTCAGCATAACAGCACGACGGAGTTCCGCTCGGTTGCGACCAATGCTATGCGGGCCGGCTTTGCTCCGATCCTGGGTCATAATGTCGCCATTACAAATCCGGCAGCACAGTACCTGTTAGCCCATCCTGAGTTGTATCCCGCGCCTAATGTCACCAGCACAAGTGCGAACGGAATCAAAAACAACTATCGCGGGGCATATGCTATCGCGACTCACAATGATCAGGGCGATATCAAGATCGATTCAAAACTTACCAACAAAGATAATTTGTCTGGCAGGTTTTCGATCGGACGCGAAGCGGACGGCTATACCAAAGTTTCGATGCCTACGGACATCCCAACCAATAACTCCGACCCCTACACGGGATTTATTCTCAACTGGACACACATCGTATCCTCCCGCATCGTTAGTGAAGCGCGTGCCGGTTATGGTCGTACTCGGTACATCTCAACTCCTACGGATCTGAGCGGAAAGTTTGGCGTCACAGGCAATCAACAACTCGGAATTCCCGGAACGCAGATTGTTCCCGGCATCTCCACCTTTGATCTCACAGCAGCTTCCTCTCTCGATCCGATTGGAACGACCGGGCAGGCCCAGGGGAATGGAGCCTACGCAGGCATCGATTCCGATAGCATCGTGAACGCATATACCTTCGGCGAGAACATCAGCTGGCAGCTTTCACGCCACACCATCAAGTTCGGTGCTCAGGCGCTACGCTACCAACAGAACCGCTATTACTCCGGCAACGATGGCGCGCTGGGTTGGTTTAAGTACAGCGGCACAGCGAGTGGCGGCGACGCATGGGCAGATTTTCTTCAGAACAAAGCCTTTGCATTCGGTCAGGGAGCAGTTACTGGTCGCTGGGGACAGCGTCAGTGGCGCGATGCTCTTTTCGTTCAGGACGATTTCAAGATGACATCCAACCTCACGATCAACCTTGGACTGCGTTGGGAGTGGGATCAGCCGATGTACGAGGTCAACAATAAAGAAGTAAACGTCAACCTGACCACCGGGGCGATCGAGTATGCCGGGCAGAATGGCAACAGCCGCGCTCTATACAACGCCTTCTGGGGTGGCTTCATGCCCCGCCTGGGCTTCGCTTATACGCCAGATCGGTTCAACGGACGATTTGTTGTTCGCGGCGGATATGGCATCACCAACTTCCTTGAGGGGACTGGCGCCAACCTGCGTCTCACCCTCAATCCGCCCTTCTTTGTTGACTCGTCATCGCAATCCGATGGTCATACGTTCTTCCAGGCCCAGAACGGGTTCCCACGTCCTGCGAATGCGGCGCAGCTTGCGGGCAATATCCGTGTGTGGGATCCGAACCTGAAGCCCGCGCTTATTCAGCAGTTCAATCTCACAACAGAGTATGAGGTGAACAACTCAACCTCGCTTGTAGTTGCTTACCTCGGACAGGTTGGTAATCATCTGGTCGATCCGCGAGAGGCGAACCAGAAGCGCTGTCCGACGTGCGCATTCCCAGTGTCGTCTCTACCCGGGCTCTCGGCGGTTTCCAACGTCAGCCTCACGGAATCAAACTCAAACATGAACTACAACGCGCTGCAGATTACCGGGCGCCGTCGTCTGACTCATGGAATTGAATTCCTCACAAACTACACATGGAGCAAGTCTCTGACCAACAACCTTGGCTACTACGGTGCTGGTGGGGGCGCGGGAGCTTCGCAGAGCGCTTACTGGCAGGACTCCTACAATGGTGGCGCAGACTATGGCCCGGCGTTTTTCGACGCCCCTCACATCTTCTCGTTCTCCGGCTACTACGATCTGCCCTTCGGACGAGGAAAGCAGTATGGTGGCAACATGAACCGCTTCGCCGATCTCGCAGTCGGCGGATGGAAGGTCGGCGCCATCGCAAGCCTCCATTCAGGCATGCCGATTACGATGATGTCGACAGAGTACTACGCAGTGAACCAGCGCACCGATCGCGCAAATCACTACCGGCAGCTCCTCGTCCGTAACCGGTCTGTTGACAATTGGTTTGGCACAGATCCGTCTGCGGTTCCGTGTACAACCGGGGTTAACAACGGAACCTGTGCCTATGGGGAAGAATCCTCCACAGGGCTCGGTACCGCTCGTGTTGGAACGGAGCGCGCGCCTGGCTATCACAATGTAGACATGGCGCTCAGCAAGGCCTTCAACATTACCGAGAGCAAGCACCTGGACTTCCGCGCAGACTTCTTCAATGCGCTAAACACCACGAGCCTGGCTCCTCCTGATAACAGCGTGTCAAGTGGAACCTTCGGACAGATTACGTCGACAGTCTCGACCGAGCGTCAGATCCAACTGGCTCTCAAACTCGTATTCTAATTCGCGGTTTCAGAACCCTTCGCAAACCCCTCTCCAGATGGAGAGGGGTTATTTTCTTATTGAGCCCTAACTTTCCAATGCTGCAAGAACATTTGCAGGCTCCGGACGGACACGAAAATCCGCGTGCGCTTCGGCAAAGGCAAGAATCGAATCCTGGCGAATGACGAAGACTCCGGGAAGAGGAAGCCGCCAACTCTCCTCCGTTGCGTTGCGATAGTTCAGTCCGGCGTTATTGAAAGGGATGTTGATGAGGATGCTCTGGAAGTACTCCCGCTGCTTCGGAGTAACTGAATATGCGATACCAAATTGTTCCGCTACGCTGCTCCCGGGATCAGCGAGCAAAGGGAAGGGAAGCATATGCTGCTCTACAGTGAACGCGTTCTGTCGTGGAGTCTGGGGCGAGATGGCGACCATAAGCGCTCCTCGTCGCCGCAGATCTGCGTAGAGGTCTCTCCACAACTCAAGTTCAGTAACGCAGTAGGGACACCAGCGTCCACGGAAAAAGCTGACAACGAGCGGACCGAGGGCAAGGAGATCGGCAGAGCGAACTATTTTGTCTGCACTATCAGCGAGACTGAATGAAGGCGCTATTGAGCCGATAGGCAACACCCGATTCTCGATGCCTGTGGCGAGGAGTTCTGCGGTTGCTTGTTCGGAAACAGCCAGCCGTTCGGGCTGAACAAGTCGGCGGGTATTCTGCGTAATGCGGTCAAGCTGATCCTGTAAAGACGTGTTAGAAGGAATCGACACCTTTACATTATCGCAGTCGGTTCAGCTGCCGGCATGGCAAGACAGCGATCGTGCTGCGGTTCGTTTCGCCAGCGTTTTGGAAGGAGTATGCGAGGAAAGAGAACTGTGCGCAGGCGCTTTGAGTTCCGATAACAATTTCGTCAGACGAGCGAAGCCTTCATCGCGGGCCTTCTTGTTGGCCGGATTCGTGTTCGCAGGGTCTTCGCCAGCGCGCATGAACCCGTGGCCTGCTCCGTCGTAGGTAACCGGCTCGTATTTCTTGCCGGCGGCCTTCATAGCATCTACGGTTCCGGGAACAGTGGCTCCGATGCGTGCATCGTTACCCGCATAGAAACCATAAACAGGAGCGGCGATGGCGGCTACATCCGACGGTCCTGGACCATAGAAGACGAAAGCTGCAGAAAGATCGTGTCGATGTGTGGCGTAAGCAAAGGACTTGCCGCCTCCCCAGCAAAAGCCGACGGTTGCGATCCTGCCATTGCCTGCAGGAATCTTCTGCGCATAATCGGCTGCAGCATCGAGGTCAGCCATCACCTGATCGGGACTTAGGCCGGAGACGGCTTTGGTGACGGAATCAGTTCCTGAGAGGGAATCAGTGCCTCCACCGTTTGGACCAGCTCCGCTGAGCAGATCGGGGGCGATGACGATGTATCCCGACGCAGCAAGTTCATCTGCCATCTCCTTGGCCCAGTCAGAGAGGCCAAAGATCTCATGGATAAGAATGACGACTGGGACTTTCTGCTTGACCTCTGGGTAAACCACAAATGCCTGAAGGCTGCGGTCTCCGTGCTTGAGCGTGACGTACTCGCGATGGCGGGGCGAGGCATCGAGGCGGGTCTTGGCCCAATCCTGAGCAGTCGCCGCATAAGAGAGCATGAATATCGCTGTAAGAAGAAGGATAGCTGGACGTCGCATGCGAGCCAGTCTAGAGCGGATCGATTCAATCGGCAAGTTTCCAGGCCCAGGCAGTCTGCATAGACTTAAGGTATGGGATTTCATCTTCGACAAGCGACTGAGGCGGATGTATCTTCCATCGTCGCCCTGATCTCAAGGTCTGTGCGCGAGTTACAAGCGAAGGATTACTCCGCAGACCAGATCGAAGCCGCATTGGGAACAGTTTTTACCGTCGACAGCCGATTGATCGCGGACGGAACTTACTTTGTCGCGTTTTCAGAAAATGGTGAGTTGGCTGGTTGCGGAGGATGGAGCCGGAGAAGGACGCTTTATGGAGGAGATCGTCAGGTAGAGCGGGCTGAACCGGAGTTGCTGGATCCAGCGGTGGATGCGGCGAAGATCAGGGCAATTTTTGTGCATCCGCGATATGCGAGGCGCGGACTGGGCACGATGATTCTGGAGGCGGCGGAGAAGGCTGCCGCGGCGGAGCGATTCAAGTGGCTTGAGATGGGTAGCACGCTGACCGGTGTGGCGTTGTATGCGCTCAAAGGATATGTGGAGGTGGAGCGTCTCGCGGTGCCGGTTGGCAGAGGCGAGACGATCGAAGTCGCGAAGATGGTAAAGTCGCTGGATGGTTCTAAGTGGTGAGCTTCAGGGTGATGCCGATGTCGGCGGTAGCGGGTCGGGCCGCCGGTAGCGTGACGTGAAGGGCGTCGGGCGATTGGATGAATTTCAGATTTTGATCGTGGCCGAGCATGCGGACGCTGGTGACTTTCACTTTATGTGGGCTTGAAAGACCGAGCGCGGGGATGACGGCATCACTTGAAGGCCAGCCCTGCACGAAGGCGTAGATGGCGGAATTTTTGGCGGTGAAGCGGATGTCCTGCGCTGTGAGATCGGGCTTCTTGCCTTCATTGGGGTCAAATTCCTGACCGTTGGGTTTGATGACCACTTGCGTGGAGGGACCTTCGCCATAGATCTTCCACGGGCGAGTGGCATAGATGCCTTCGCTGTTGATCGCTATCCATGCTGTGATGCCGTTAAGAGTGACGAGTTCGTCGTCGTCCAGCTGGCCCGAGTTGGGGAGCGGGAAGTTGAGGAGCAGGTTGCCGTTCTTGCTGACGATGTCCACGAGAAGATCGATGACTTTTTTCGCCGACTTGTACTTAATCCCTCGTTTGTAGTGCCACTGGCCGATGCAGGTGTCGGTTTGCCAGGGCTTAGGGGAGATGTCGTCGAGCACGCCGCGCTCGCGGTCGAGGGCGCAGGTGCCGGTAGTGCAGTCCGTGGGGGTCTTACTCTCGTAAATGGCTTCGATCTTGCCGCCATGTTTTGCAGCCCCGGTGTTGTAGAGATGAGCCACGAGTGAAAGGCCGTATTCGTCAAAGGGAATTCCACCATCGGTGTACAGGAGGTCGGGCTGATGCTGGTCGATGAGATCCTTGATGCGATTGAAGTATTGCTGCTTCCATCGGTCGGGTGCCACGCGGCCCATTGCCCTGGCTGTCTTTGCGAAATCGGCGGGCATTCCGGTGTAGTCGTGGTAGAGGTCGGCATAAGCTGGAAGTGTGCCATCGTAGGGGATTCCAGCGAGTGGGCCAGTGGAGTCGGAGGTGTGCGAGGGCGCGAACCAGTCGAAGGAGTTCGAAAGGTGCTCTGAGACGCCGAAGCGCAGGCCGCGCTTGCGGGCGGCGTTCTTCCAGATGCCCACGATGTCACGCTTAGGGCCGGTGGCTACAGCGTTCCAGCGCGGCTGGTGTTTTGAGTTCCACATATCGAAGTTGTCGTGGTGGACGCCCATGGAGAAGAAGTATTTGGCGCCGGCTTTGGCATAGAGATCCATGAGGTGTTCGGGGTCCCATTGCGCGGCTTTGAACTGGGGAATGAGATCTTTGTAGCCGACTTTGGAGGGATGACCGTAAGTCCTGACGTGGAAGTCATATTGTGGCGAACCCTGAATGTACATATTGCGGGCATACCAATCGCCATCTTCGATGGCAGATTGAGGCCCCCAGTGTGCCCAGATGCCGAACTTGGCATCAGCGAACCAATCGGGAATCTGATAGGCAGCGAGGGATTCACGAGTAGCTTTGAATGGGCCGGAGCCGATGGATGGCTGCTCCGCCAATGAAGTTCGGAGGCCTAGAGTAGGAGCGGCGGCGGCGAGTAGTTGTAGGGTGCGGCGGCGTGTGAGATGCATTGTTAGGAGATGACTCCGGGAAAAATATTTGCCCCGGCCACTTTATTGCGTGAAGGGATGGGATGCAAGCCTGGGGTATGGTGGATGTGTTCCGTGTTGTGGAGGTTGATCGATGTCTGAGATGCCGCTGATCGCAAAGGGACCGAAGAGCTGTACCTTTTGCCCGGAATGCCGAATCGCTATGGCCTGGTAGCAGGAGCGACCGGAGATACGGTCGTGCAGGCTATGGTAAAGAGCGCGGCGCGAACGATGGGTAGTACTGTCGGCCGGGAGATTATCCGGGGAGTTCTCGGTTCATTGCTTGGCGGATCGTCTCGGTGGCGGTGATTCAGAGGCTGAATCTGCGGTTTGCCTTGCGGCGGAGTGCTCCGACAAAGGCGATTGCGCCGGACGCGAGAAGGAGCCAGCTTGCTGGTTCTGGAATGGGGTTGGGGGTTGTGTTGTCGACAAAGATAAGGGTGTTGTCGAAGCCGTCGATAAAGACCGCATCTCCGTTGCTATTGATGAAGCCTCCGTCAAATGAGCCGTGACTCAGGAAGGAGAGTATGGGATCGTTGCCAGCCCATACGCCACGAGTCGGGCCTGAAAAACCGCTGAAAATTTCATAGCCATTGTTGCAGCGACCATTGAGGGCCAGGTATTGTCCTCCGGGGTTGGGGGTGCAGGGGGTGCCGTTGTCATAGGTGAACTCGGGAGCGGTGGTGGAGAAGACGGGGCTGCCCTGGCCGATGTAGAAGGTCTCGAAGCACTGCGAGTAGGGGGAGACTGCTACACCGCCGCACATGGGTTTTGGATAGGACAAGGTGTTGGTTACGTTAACAACAAAGTCGCCCGCAGAGTCGATTCCGACAAAGGTCTCATTATGGGAATAGGCGATCGTGGTGACGGTGAAGCTGTCCGCACGTACTGGTGAAGCAACAGCTGCGAGAGCAAAGATTGTAACGAGCGTTGCAAGTGAAGCACGGCGGAAGCTGCGAAACATAAAGGACTCCTAGGTCTCGAACTCTGATCTTAGAGTCGGATGGGCGGACCTGGCTGTAACTCGTAAGTGTTAGACAGCTTAGATACCTGAAAATCGTCCTCTTGAAACGGAAGAGCCCGGCTCACTGCCGGGCTCTCGTCACCGACGTTTTCTTCTAAACGACCCTAAGAAGGAGCAGGATCAGAACAATGGTGAGGATGAGGCTGAGCCCGCCTCCGCCGTAATAGCCCCAACCAGGGCCGACGCGATAGCCGCCGTAGCCAGACAAAAGAATTAAGACGATCAGGAGGACGATCAGCATTTTTTCACCTACTTAGCGATGGTTTCGCCGTTTCGAGTTCATGAGATGCAAAGGTAGAGGCTCATGGGTTGGTGTTCAGAAGGAAATTTTGATAATCAGGCTGTACCACGGATACCTACCCTCCCCATCTTTATTGCCCTCCCCCTCCTATCTTAAGATCTAAAGATCATGAAATAAAGGGTTTAGATTGGGGTCCGCTTCAGTTGATCTTCAGTTGGTCTTCGGTTGATTGCAGAAAAAGCCCGGCAATCAGCCGGGCATTTCTGCTTTTTCCCCACGGTTCTATTTTATGGGTGGTGTCAAGGATTTCTGTGGAAATCGATGGGTACATGCTCGAGGGGGTGGAGCGAAGTTTGAGGCGGAAGATGGTTTTGGGGATAGAATGTGTGGTCTATCGCGACAACGATACCCGGGCCCATAGTTTCTCGCCGAGGAAATAGTTATGGCCGAGCCTGAGCAATCCCCCTTTATTCCGAGCGATCCAGAGGATAAGCCACAGAAACCAGGACTATCGCGCGGAGAGATTATTTTGATTTGTCTCCTCTGTGGCGTCTTTGTGCTTCTTGTAGCGGTTGCAACGTTGCAATCGGACTATTCGCTGGCGACACGGTTGTGGCTCGTAACGGGTGTCCTGGTTTCAGCTGGTTTCGTAGTCGGAGCAATCAATTATGCGATCGTCTCGCGGAGGTCGTTCGATGAGGACTACGACAAGTACCTTGATGCCAGGCGAAAGGCGGCAGCTGAGTACCCAGAGCGGGTACTCGCTCTCAAGGCGAATGCGGATCAGATTGGTGGGAACGATCAGGAGAGAGATGTACGATTCCAGGCGGCCAAGAAGGAGTTGGATGACGCGCTGGCGAGAGCCGATTCCCTGGCTCGAGATCCCGATGGCAATCGCCAGGTTATCTCCTCGACGATCATCATGAACACGGTTGTGTTTCTGGTCGTCGGACTGATTGTCGTTTCGTTCTGCACGGCTGACGACCGATGCAGCTGGTCGAGCAGTATGATCTGGTCGATTGCGTGCGTCCTTTTGGGAGGACTTACCGGTTTTCTGTTCGGGATTCCGCGCTTTCGAAGCGAGGGAAAGACGCCGCAGACATCGGGAACCCGATCGACTACGACTGGAACCGGCGCGACAGATTCGCAGCCAATCACCGGGCGCGCTGTAGCAACGAATGATCAATCACCGATTGAGCAGATTGCCGATTGGCTGACGAAGACAATCGTGGGAGTGGCGCTTGTGAATTTGAAGGAAATGCCTACGCAGCTTCATCGTTGGGCGTCGACTATCGCGGGAAGCGTCAGTACGACCAAAGTGAGGTTTAACGAGTGGTCTGCTGCGGGGCTTATCACGTATTTCACGATCTTCGGGTTTCTTGCCGGCTACCTGATTACTCAGTTCTTCCTGCAAAGATACGTGAATCAGCAGGCGAACGGGTGATTTCGGCTTCTGCCAGCTCGCTTCCTTCCATAGGCATGGTGGGTCAAGGATTTTTGCGGAATATTCCTGGGTCCTCTGGGGTTTGAGAGTCAGATTGACGGCGATGATGAGCGATGCCGGCCTTGAAGTTCTGAGCGATGCGGTGAGATTTTTCGACGACCGTTGCGGCGTGATCGGGGGAGAGGGTTTCGTTGGCGGTTTCTTCGAAGAGGGCGAGCCAGCGCTCAAAGTGGTTGGGATCGAGGGAGAGTTGAAGGTGTTTCATCATGGGGTCGCCTTTGTATCGACCCGTGGTGAGAAGGACGGTTGACCAGAAATCCTTGAGGCGAGCGAGATGGTGGGGCCAGTCGTCGATGATGGTGTTAAAGATAGGGCCGATATCGGGGTCGAGGCGAACTTTGGCGTAGAAGTTTTCGACAAGGGCGCTGATTTCGGGTTCGCTAATCCTGTCTTCCATCATTTCAGTTTAAGACCGGCAACCAAGGTTGCGCTCTTTAGCGTGCATACGTTGTCGACGTGTTCTGCGGGTCATGGGCCTTCATACGGACCGGCATCGGCAGGTTATGATTCATTCCACATACGTCTCTTGTCCAAGGTGCCGTGGAATACGGAGAAGAATAGAAACTCCGAGGTCTTGCTTTGCGATTCGATGAAGCATTTGCCGTACTGGCGTTAAGGCCTGGTGCTACTCCTGCGGAGATCAAGGAGGCGTACCGGGATATGGTGAAGGTGTGGCATCCGGACCGCTTTGGTAACGACGCGCGGTTACGTGAGAAGGCCGAGACCAAGCTGAAGGAGATCAATGAGGCATACCGATTGCTCCTGACAGATCGTGACGCAGGAGAGAGCGGATATTCTGCTGTGCCTGCAGAGCCGACAAGTTCGAACATCCACGTCAAGTCTTCATCGAGCAAGGTTGTTCAGAGCAGACGAGGGAGACCGCGCAGATATGCGGTCAGGGTTGGTTGGGTTTATGCCGGTCTCGCTGTCGTTGTGGCGTTTATGCTGGGCTTGTTTGTTTTTGCGCACTCTCCGGTCCGAGATACAGGGGTGGCCCATGATCCTGCTTCGCCAGCTGAAGACGTAAAGGGGCAGGGTGCGGCGGAGAGCCCATCCCCAGGCGTGCCAGAGGCGGTTATTGCAGGAGATGGCGCTCATTCGCCGGGCGCCGTGGATGACAAGGCTCCTTCAAAAGAGCTCCGCGACGTGAAGGGTGTGAGGCCGGCAGGTTTCAGTGTGCGGCCTTTGTCGGATGCTGAGACATTGAGGATAGAGACAGCCTGCTCCAAATTGAAGGAAGGGCAGACCGTCTACCAGCGATGCGTCAAGGCGCAACTGGATCTGATTACGAATGCGTCGGGACGTCCTGATTTGGGTGGCTTGAATCGGGAAGAACGGGAGTCTATTGAAAGTGTGTGCGCCGGGGGTAACGGACGCGTCCAGACTTACAATCGCTGCCTGATTGCACAGCTGGCGGATGTCAGTGCGGAACCTGTGCGTCCTGACGTGTCGACGTTTCGCGGCGATGATCGAAGTGCGGTGGAATTGGCTTGCAGGAATGCGAAGCATCGTGAAGGCCCGGCTGCGTACGATCGCTGCGTAGCGAGAACGATAAGGCTGCTGGAGCAGAGCCGGTGATGTTCCGGACCATGTGTTAGTGCAATCAGCAGACCTTGATGAAGAAGCCCGACCGATGGGCCGGGCTTCGGATGGTCTCTCGTTTTTAGAAGAAAGGTGTCAAGAGTTGAGTGTGAAGAAGCGGGGCTGAAGATCAGCTCCGTTGCTTACACTACTTCCACTCCCACGATTTTGCGATGGTGTTGCCGGAAGGATCCACGTCGTACTCAAAGGCGGCGCAGGAGTTGTTGAGAGCGGCCAGTTGGGTGGAGTTTGTCTGGTAGAAGAGCATGCCGCGGTAGCTGACGGAGCCGCCGGGGCCGAATTTGCCAAGGCCGTTTCCGGTCCAGGTGGCGGACTCGCCGTTGTCTGTCATGATGAGGCCCTGTCCCTGGCCGAGGATGGAGCCATCGGGGCGGACGACAGAGGTATAGGTTCCCATGCCTGTGACATTGACGCCGAGGAGCTGGCCGGCCTCCTCAAAGGACACTTCTGCGGTTGGTGGATCGACGGAAAGGACTCGTCGGACAAGTCTTTTTCCTTTCGTTTCGCCTATTTGTTTTCCGAGCATAATGGATCTCTCACTTTCACGAGACTTGAATTTGGTACTCGGGGAGTGCGCAATTGTACCCCTGAAGATGCGTGGCGTGTAAAAGACCTGCCGGGAGTGCCGGTCGGTGCGGATGAGTCAGCGCGGCAAAGTTGTGACGGAGCTTGAAATTCATGTAAGGTTGACCGCGTCAGGCACTTCTTTGCGGCCAAGAACTTGTTCCAAGCCGCTCCTGGGGGTCCATTGACCGCTACACGAATTGGGACTTTAGTCAGGCCGCGATGGGGTGATCGTTACTTCGACCGCAACTACGTTTTGATTGTTGCCACGTTCTGTCTCCTTACCGCGCCCGTTGCGTTATCTCAGGAGGCGGGGAACGCAACGATGACGAATACAGCGGGAAGCACCGACACCACATTGGATGGAAACATCCCGGAAGCGGTGAAGCCGGGAATAACGACGAAAGCCAAAAGCAAACAGCCGGTAGAGAGTGAACTCTCCGTAACGGGCATGATTTCGTATGGGAATTACAGAATATTTGGCGCCGCGCCGCGATGCAATATCTGGACGACGGGAGTGGAGTACGACCGCCATAGTTGGGGCCACTTCCTGAAGGCTCAGATCGACTATGTGGTGGAGATTCTCCCCGTTGTTGTTCTGAGCGAACCAGCCGCAGCCGATTTTTGGGGAAATCCGAAGAGCCCCAATCAGCAGACCGTGCCTGGGTTCGGAGTTACGCCGTTTGGCTTTCGGTTTCTCTGGCGCAGTAACCAGAAGGTCAAACCCTTTATGACCGGAAAGGCAGGCGTAATAGCCTTTCCGAAGAAGATCCTTTCGCCGGCATCGAGCTATGCGAATTTCAACTTTCAGGGTGACTTTGGGGTGCAGTTCAGAATGACGGACCGGGTGGATCTGCGCGTGGAACCCGTCGTCTATTTTCATGTTTCGAATGGATATTTTGCGGCGAGCAATCCTGGCTTCGATCAACTAGGCGCGAAGTTCGGGATAAGCTACCACCTCGGAAAGCGGAAAGGCCTGTAGGGTGGCAATTGGAGGCCGGGAATGCCGAAGGCAATATGGGCGCCGCGTCCTTTGGACTTCACTCAAGGTCTTCAGCAGAGGTAGACGGTTTCGCGACATGCTTCTTTCGGGAAGTCTGAAGCCGTGCCCTTAAGCAGACGGTTCCGCTTTGCTCGAATTTCACACCTTAGCGACGATAAGGCCGTCGCGAAGATGAGTACCCGGTTTTGTGGCCGGTTTTGGATGTGGCATCGCTCCCGGATTTGTTTATCTCCAGCGTTCGCCTCGCTGCGCGATGTAATGCGTAAAGACGTAACGCCACGGGATAAGGGGCAGGAAGATCACCACCATGAGGCAGGCCTTGATATCTTCAGCAGCTGCTGCGGTGATCTGATGCGCCGACCATAGCGGACGCGCGAAGGCGATGAGATAGATGGTCTTCCAGATCAGCTCAAAGAGCAGTAGCGGGATCATTTGGACGGGGTAGCGAAGTCCGAGGGTTGCTGTCGCTCCAAGGCCGGCCAGTAATGCGAGCAGGGGGCCTTTGGTTATCGCCAGCTCGTTGGTGTGATGAATAACACTGGGCCAGATATATGTGCCCAGTCCGACGGCCAGGATCAAATAGCAGACGCGCAGCGTATACAGCCTGAACAGCGAGACCTCGGCATTGTCAGCACTCTTTGGGAGAGACGACTTGATCGTTGAGTTCATAGAGGGTCCATGCTGGGAACTTGTGCTCAAGCTTACGCTGATTTGGTGCCGGTAGGCGGTCGTGAATCGATGAGTCGTTGCGCCCTTCGGGCTTCACTCCGATCTTTCACTCCAGCTGTCTGGGGACCCCGAGCCTACGGCAGTAAGGTGCGCCGCTTTGCGGCGGACTTTCGGCACCCATTCGACTGCGCTCAGGGCAGGCTCTGAAGTCGTGCCCTTCCGCAAAACGGGCTTTTTCGCAGCCTGTCCCGGTTCTCAGTTATCGAGGAATTCCTGTACGAGATCGGCCACGATCATTCCGCCGCGGCTGTTAAGGTGAACGCCGTCGGTGTGAAAGCGCCAGCCATTCAGCGTGGCGACCTCCTCGGCGCTTTTATGCAGCGCGAGAACACGAAAGGCGTCGCGGTAAAACGGAAGGAACCGGAAGGATGTGAATGCGCGACCGGGTGATGCAAGAATCTGCGAAAGCATTGCTTCATAGACGGCGATGTAGCCGGCATTCTCTTCTTGTGCGATCTGCCTGATGATTGCGCTGTACTGCTCGATGCGCCGATTGAGCTCGCTCTGAAACGGGTCTGCAGACACCGAGTCTTCCCCGATTGGAGGCAACGAGCAGAGCGCGATGGCGGCCGAGGTCTCCGCTTTCAGGCGGTGCACCATTGTCTGAAGGCTTTCGCGGAACCATTCGGGCGATGGCTCGGTTGGAAGCTGTTTTGAGATACGAAAAAAGCGCCTGACCTTGCTTGAGACCAACGCGAGGACATCGTTGCCGCCAACCCAGACGATCACCTTTTCCGGGCGGAGGGCGATCACACTGGAGAGGCGTTGGAGGGCGTTGTATGCGAGGTCTCCGCCGACGCCGAAGTTGTGGAATTGAAAATGCTGGTTGCGGGGCCTCTGTTGCAGTTCACCGATCCAGTTGAAGGCTTGTCCTTTGCCTGCTGTACTGCTGGAACCGAGGCAGGCCACGACGATCGCCTTTGTTGTTGTGGGCGGATTCGGCGATGGATCGGAGGGGGGCATTTTGTCTTGATTGTTTAGTTTATCGGGGTGGGGTGATGAGCGGTTCGCGCGCGGCGCGAATGCCCACATCTCAGAATCGAGATATGGGGCACCCGATTCGTGGCTGGATGTCAGATGTGGGCCACCCGTCCTGGATTTGATGTATGGGACACGCGCCCACCCGTCCGGGTCTGCGCTCGTGCCTAGATGGGTTTGCGGGCACCGTGACGGATGGTAAGGATGGTCACGAGCTTCTTTGCGTCGTCGATGGAATAGATGACGCGATATACGTCTGGCTTGCCGCCATAGAGAAGGTGGCGAAGCGCAGAGTTTTCAGGAATGGCGGGTGCTCTGTGAGGCAGGGAGTCCAGCGATCTGACGGCCTGATGGAGGCCATTGAACCAGGCGGCGGCTTGTTCTGATTGGTCGGCCTGAATGAACTGGTAGATGTTGTCGAGGTCTTTGGTGGTCCTTGCCGTGAGGTTAACGCGGTATTGCATGTTTGCGGCGTATCTCCTCGAAGACTTCGTTTGCTGGGCGGGTGCGGCCTTCGCGGAGGTCTTCGAGGCCCTGGCGGATGGCTTCGTTTACGTCGGCTGCAGCGGCGATGTCGAGGAGGCGCTGGTATTCGGATGCGCTTTGAACGACGGCTTCGGGTTTGCCGTTGACGGTGAGGATGATGGGACGGCGCGTTTTCTTGAGGCGCTTCATGAACTTGACGGAGTTGTTCCGGAAGGTGGTGAGAGGCTGGATGTCCTTGGTGATGTCGATCATGTGACCCTCCCCTTGATGGAGGTATTTTATCGTACCTTTTGATTTGTGCAAGATATAGAGAGAATGGTTCGCGCTTTGCGCGGATGATCCCCACATCTCAGAATCGAGATATGGGACACCCGATGCGTGGTGGTTGGTCAGATGTGGGCCACCCGTCCCAGTCTGGAGCCGGTGGGATGTCGATCTCTGGTTCGCGCTTTCGCGCGAATGGCCCACCTTAGCGACGATGAAGCCGTCGCGAAGATGGGGCACCCGATTGTGTGGTTTCATTGGGCCACCCAGCCCACACGTTCTAATGAATGAACTGCTCTTGTAGAGTGGAAGGCACTATTTTAACGGGAGGAATTTGTGAATCGATTCTTGGCAGCAATTCTTGTTCCAGCGATGGCGGCCTTTGCCAGCGATCTTCCAACCAAGAAGTATCTGGATCTTTCCAATATCAAAGTCATGGTTGCTGCAGCGGAGGCGAAGGCTAAGGAGTTAAACGTTTCCGTAACCATTTGCGTCGTGGATGAGAGCGGCAATCTGCTGTTTTTGGAAAAGGGCGAAACAGCCTCACTCAATACGATTCAATTTGCTCAAAAGAAGGCGCGCCATGCGGCGTTCTACGGCAGTCCGTCCAGAGAAGGAGCAGAGACGGTAAAAAAGGGCAGTATGGAAGCGCTGGCATTCCCGGAATTTTTCCCAAATCAAGGAGGATTGCCGATTAAGGTCAATGGACAGCTTGTGGGTGGGATATCCGCGAGCGGCGCCAAATCGGAGATTGACGAAGCCATTGCGCAGTCCGGTCTTGACGCGCTTCTCAAGCAGTGACGATCGATTGGTGGTTGGGTTGTGGGCCACCCACGGTTCGAGCTTCGCTCGAATGCACCCGATGTGTCGGTGGGATTTGATGTATGGGCCACCCGCCATCCATCTGTCGTGATTTATCGAACGGCGAAGACGTCATATTTAATTGCGACACCGCGTTGTACCGATACCATCTTGCCGACGGCTTGAATCTGATTGAGCCAGGCATATTTTGCTGATGTGGTCATGAAGCGTGGCGCGGTGATGAAGTAGCCGTAGCCCTGAGCGTCAGTGACCGCTTCGCCCTTCGCAAGACGCTCCTGCGCCTCTTTCGTTGGCGCCGAGATGCCGCTGTACTCCACGAAGACGAGTTCACCATCATCGGTCTTGATGGTGAAGCGGACGTCCAATCGATTCGATCCGTCAGGCATCACGAAGATCCAGTCGCCCGCTGGGGTCACAATCTCGCCCTTGAGGCGCGGCCCACGCACTGTGCCTCCAAGGACATTCACGATCACGCGTTGCCCAACCGGCACCCGCGGGCCGAGTTTGGCCTCAATGGTCATCAAATACTCGGTGTGGATGTCGACGCTGGGTTTCGGCTCCTGAGCCAGTGCGGCAGGGGTGACAGCAAGGATGAGTAGAGCGGAAACCACCAGTTTGACCAACGACAACCTCCTTGGAATTTTGATATTCGGGGAGGGCGCAATTGTAGCCCCGGGGGTATAGTGGGTTCGAGCTTTGCTCGAATGTCCCAATCATGCCTTCGGCATGATTGGGGCACCCGATGTGTCGGGGGGATTTGATGTATCGGCCACCCGCCCAATTTCCTTGCGGATGATATGAAGCTCGTTGAAAAGGTCCTCCGCGTCTTGCATTGTCTGACAGTGGGTCTCTGGCGTTACAACAATGCTTTTTTCGGCTCCCGATCTGCTGACAACTTCCACCGAAATGGACAACTTTCCATCTAGCGGAGGGCTATTGTCTAATCCGTGGGCAAATGCGTTCCGGAGTGCTTTTAGATCTTCTACTTTACGCAAGGCAATCTTCAAACGGGACACTGCAGAGTCAGGGGTAAGCAGGGGGAGCATGGCTCTTACGATCTCTATCTTGTCTTGGAAACTGAGACCATCCCTATAGAGCAGTAGCCGGCGGAAGTCGCTGTCCGCTCCTTGTACACAAAAGTGTTCAGTTATGATTCCGACAAGTTCGCCTTCGCAATATAGGGCTTGGTGGGTCAGTTCACCCGTTACTATCGCATCAAATTTATCAACCGTCAGATTTGAGTATTCTCTTGGGTTCCACATCTATAGCAGCCTACATTATTGAGTGATTTGCGCTCCGTTCCATCTCCGCCATGGTGGCGCTATGCAACGCCGCATGATTGGACACCTGATGTATCGGCGCTATTTGATCCGTTTGACGAGCACAGTTTCATCTTCACCTTCAACCTTCATACGGCACCCTGCGCTTGTCTGGTAGATGGTCACTTCTGGGTTGTACTCATAAAAGTAGGTATAGTCATATTCCGCCTGTTGCCAGATCTGACCGTTCTCCAATTTAAAGATCGTTTCGCCATCCCAGCCTTCGACCTCCCCAGTTATTGCGGACTCGATGGCGGGCACGCAACTACTGCGATGTGGGGCTACTGATGGTGCCGCCGGGACGGGAGGAGGCGCGGGAGATTCTTTTTCTGCTTGTTTGAGGATTGCGAGATAAAACGAACCAGTTTGAGCACCGACGTCTACCTTATATGTGCCGCTAGCAAAATTTCCCTTCACCGTACCGCTCCAGATAATTGTTGGAGGTCCGAAGGAAACGATCTCTATATGGCCGGATTTTGTATCATAGCTTTTTACCCGACAGCTACCAGAACCGATGAGCGGCAATGAAACAGTCAGTTTGCATCCACCGTGACCCACGAGTATTTCAATTGGTGCTGCTATAGGCTTATCTGGGTGGGTGGTGTTGATTGCGGTTCCTGTGAGTTGAGTTTCGTGGCTCTCTTGGCAATAACTCACAGAGGCCAGAACTAGCAGAACCACGAGCAGACGTACATTCACCTTCTACCCTCCACATGCTCCAGTAGCGGTCTCATTTTGTCATACAGATGCATCAACTCAGCAACTTGAATCGGCGATCCAGCTCACCCGTTCATCAAAAACCTACTTCTCGGGCCGAGTATCCGTGGATTTAGTGAGTAGACTACCGTCCTCTACTAATGCGGTTGGGATCGATCTGCAGTTTCGCTCTATTTATTAGAAGAGGGCTCTGCGGGTGGGAGAGGCTGAGTTTGAACCGACGGCCACTTTTTTACTGCATCGTCTGTAATCGCCTTACACATATTGGTGGCAGCGTTTTTGAGCCACGTGGTTGTATTTGACAGTAGGAGCTTTTCGTCTGAAGCACGAAAAATACTAAAACTGTTTCTTTGGCTAATCAGGTGGCCCGCATTATATCTTTCGATGGTAATGGCATAATCCGCATCCGCGGGGTTACCTATAATTGAAATAGTCGGACATTTGTCCGGCCCAAGTTGGCGTGTTACATCGGAATATTCTGAGTGAGTCTGAACGGTAGTTTTCTGACTACTCGCAGCAACCGCTGTCGAGGAAGTGGCGGTTGCTGATGCAACTGAGTTACTTCTTGCAATCCACTCTTGATTAGCGCCTATCCATACATAGGGTCGGTCGTGAACTGGTTTTGCGGGTACACAACGTAACATCGCGGCAATCACCGAGTCTTCGACTCCTGCTGATTTGAGGCCCGCGAGAGCAGCTATCGAGGTGTCAAATTGACAAGGCGAATTTGCGACCTTGAGCTCGATGATACTTGCAGACAGTCCTGACTTCTGCATCTGGATGATATCTGGATTTGTTAGCGTTTGTGACAGGCAGAATGAAGAGGCTAGCAGGAAGCAAATTCCAGCAAGGAGATGCATGCTTTTTACTTTCATAAAGTACCTCGGTCGAGGAAGTATAGTGCAGACCTCCTCGAATCCCCGAGTATTACTTCACCTTATCTGCCGAACCTCTGCCTTCCCTGCATCTGGCTCATCATTCTTTGCTGGGCTTTGATGCCTCCGCCTGAGCCCATGGTTTTGAAGACCTTTCGCATCTGGGCGTATTGGCGGAGGAGGTTGTTGACGTCCTGGACGGTGGTTCCGGAGCCGTGGGCGATGCGCTTGCGGCGGCTGCCGTTGATGATCTCGTGGTCGGGGCGCTCTTTCTTGGTCATCGAGTTGATGATGGACTCGACGCGGGTGAACTGGCCCTCGTCGACGTTGTCGACGGCCTGCTGCATTCCGGCGAAGGGGCCGACGGAGGGGAGCATCTTGAGGATGGACTTCATGCTGCCCATCTTTTTGATCTGACGGAGCTGGTCGCGGAAGTCTTCGAGGGAGAAGCCGTCGCCGGAGAGGGCCTTTTTGGCGAAGGCCTCGGCCTTGCCGCGGTCGAGCTTTTCTTCGGCGCGCTCGAAGAGGGTGGCGATGTCGCCGTGGCCCATGATGCGGGAGACGATGCGGTCGGGGTGGAAGGGCTCGAAGGCGTCGGGCTTTTCGCCGGTGCCGAGGAACTTGATGGGCTGGCCGGTGATGTGGCGGATGGAGAGGGCAGCGCCGCCGCGGGCGTCGCCGTCCATCTTGGTGAGGATGGCTCCGGTGATGGCTGAGGCGGTCGTTGAAGGCCTTGGCGGAGTTGACGGCGTCCTGGCCGGTCATGGCGTCGGCGACGAAGAGGATCTCGGAGGGGGAGAGGAGCTTTTTGAGCTGGGCCATCTCGTCCATGAGGGCCTGGTCGATGCCGATGCGTCCGGCGGTGTCGACGATGAGCATGTCGCAGCCGAAGTTGGCGGCCTCGCGCTTGGCTTCGTTGGCGAGGCGGAGGACGTCGTCGGTGCCGGGGTTGGACTCGGTCGAGTCTTGCCTTCGTAGAGGTTGGCGTTGATGGAGCGGGCGACGATGGCGAGCTGCTCGCGCGCGGCGGGGCGGTAGACGTCGACGGAGACGAGCATGGGGCGGTGGCCGGCTTTTTTGAGCCACTGGGCGAGCTTGCCGGAGGTGGTCGTTTTACCGGAGCCCTGGAGGCCGGCCATGAGGATGACGGAGGGCGGCTGCGAGGCCTTCTGGAAACGGGCGGTGTCGCGGCCGAGAATGTTGGCGAGTTCGTCGTGGACGATCTTGACGAGCTGTTCGGTTGGCGACAAGCGAGGTCGTCACCTGGGTTCCCAGAGCACGGGCGCGGATGTGCTCGATGAGCTCGTTGACGACGGCGAGGTTCACGTCGGATTCGAGCAGGGCGAGGCGGATCTCGCGAATGGCGTCGGAGATGTTCTCGTCGGTGAGGGTGCCCTCGCCGCGGAGGTTTTTGAAGGAGCGCTGGAGTTTATCGGAGAGATTCTCAAACATGCTGGTTTAAGTTTAGCAGCGGGCGCGTCGGCGCGATGTGTCAGGTGGTTATTGGGTTGCCCCGGATTCGGGCAAGTGTTGAGCGTGATGCTACCGAGGTGGGTACCGGCGGCGGGTTGTGAGAATTGTGGCGGGTTTGGACGGAGATAATCGTGGCATGCGGGTTGAGTCACAGGCGACGGGAAATGTTCGCGTGGTGCGGGAGTATGTGACTTATCTGCGGGTGGAGAAGGGGCTTCGTCCGGCCAGTTGCGAGGCGTATCAGCGAGATCTGGAGCAGTTTGCCGAGCATGTTGAGGGGCGCGAGGGGTTGCTCGCGGACGGCGACCCAGGCGGATGTGAGCGGATTTATGGAGGGGTTGCGCGGGCATGGGGTGGACTCGCGGTCGATTGCGCGGAAGCTGAGCTGTCTGCGCGGGTTTTATCGCTGGCTGCTGATGGATAAGCGGATCAAGCATGATCCGACGGTGAATGTGGAGAGTCCGGCGAGTTGGAAGGTGCTGCCGAAGAGTCTTGCCGAGGATGAAGTGGGCGAGATGCTGGAGCGGAGCGGGGTGGCCGCGGTGGCGGCGGATGCGGACGGGCTTGCTTTGCGGGACCATGCGATTCTGGAGCTGCTTTATGGCGGCGGGCTGCGGGTGGGGGAGATCTGCTCGTTGCGCGAGGAGGATGTGCATCTCGACACGGCGAGAGTGCAGGTGAGGGGGAAGGGCGACAAGGAGAGGATCGTTCCGCTGGGGCGGAGTGCGGTGGAGTCTCTGGAGCGGTATTTGAAGCTGGGGCGGCCGGGATTGGTGCGAGTCGGCGCGAGGTCGGGAGCGTTGTTTCTTTCGGTGAGAGGGAAGGCGCTGACGAGGCAGTGGGTGTGGGAGATGGTGCGGGATGCTGGTCCGAAGGGCAGTAAGGTGAGTCCGCATAAGCTGCGGCATAGTTGTGCGACTCACATGGTGGAGCATGGTGCGGATTTGAGGAGTGTGCAGGTTCTGCTGGGGCATGCGGATATCGCTACGACGCAGGTGTATACGCATGTCGCGCTGGGGAGATTGAAGCAGGTGCACCGGATGCATCATCCGCGGGGGAAGAAGGGTTTAGGGCACAGGGCTCAGGGCTCAGATCGTGGAGCCGGCGATGCGTGAGGTCAGCGGATTTGCAGAGTTGGCGGAACAGTTTCTGGCGATGCTCGCGAATGAGCGTGGGGCATCGGAGCATACGGTGCGGGCTTATGCGCGTGAGGTTCGGAATTTTGCGGCGTATCTTGAGGAGTCGGTGGGCAAGGTCGCGGGGATTCGCACGGTGGAGCATCTTCATATTCGCAGCTACCTGGGATTGCTGTATGAGCGCGGGCTGACGAAGGCGAGTGCGGCGCGCGCGCTCGCGGCAGTGAGGAGCTGGTTCAAGTGGCTGGCGAAGGAGGGGAAGGTCGAGCAGAATCCGGCGTCTGCTAGTGAGCACTCCGAAGCTGCCGAAGCATCTGCCTCGGGTTCCTAGTGTCGAAGAGGTGAATCGGGTGCTGGATTCGCTGGATTCTCCGAAGAAGGACAGCGAGGAGGCAGAAGTGGCCGCGTGGCCGGAGCGGGACCGGGTGATCTTCGAGTTGTTGTATGGGTGCGGGATCCGGAACTCGGAGCTGGTGGGACTCAATATAGATAGTGTCCGGTGGCGCGATGATGCTGTTCTGGTGAGGGGAAAGGGGCGTAAGGAGAGGCTTGTTCCTTTGGGTGACGAGGCGGCAGAGGCACTGCGGGAGTATCTGCCGCTGCGCGAGGGGAAGTTGATGTCGGCAGGGAAGGGTGCTTTGGTTCACGAAGGCCCGCTGCTCACGAATCTGCGGATGCGCGGCGATTGCAGGCTGACGACCCGGAGTGTGGGGAGGATTGTGAAATCTATTGCATTGAGCCGGGGGCTTCCGGCGGATGTGCATCCGCATACGCTACGGCATGCATTTGGGACGCACATGCTGGAGGAAGGGGCGGATCTGAGGGCGATTCAGGAGATGCTGGGACATGAGCGGCTCTCGACTACCCAGCGATACACGCAGCTGACAGTGGGTCATGTGCAAAAAGTTTACGACGAGACGCATCCTCGTGCGAAATAGCAAAATAAATGCGAAACAGCAAAATAAATATGAGCTAAGTTGCGCTAGGTCAATAACTAAAAAAACGCGCACACGTACTATTAAGAGAACAAATAAGAGGACAAAGTGGATAATTCCCTTTCCTTCGTGTGCAAATATTTTCACACTTATGTTGCCCTTTTGTGAATGCCAAGAAGCGGGAACGCTACTCGATGTGTAGCTAGCTGAAAACAGGCCTCTTATTAAAGAGTTTATGGCCATCGAGAATGGCAATTGAACTGCAATGTCGTTAGTTAACAAGATTTAGCGCTGGGCGGGCACTTGCAAAGCTGCTGTCTTGGTTATTGAAAATAAAGGATAACCGGTTTGGAGGTGTTCGTGCTTCAGACCGAAACGTGGCAAGTAATCAGGCCAAGTAGTTAATTAAGGTCCATAAGGGAGATTTGAATGAAAGTAGTTGGGCTCTTTGTTTTGTGTGCATCTCTATTTGTTCCAGCAGCATTTGCAGGAACTATCTGCCCGTCGTTCCTCGGCGATCCTATCAGCAACGGGAGTGGATGCAACACTCTCATTACAATCAACTCGAACGGCTCAGTGTTGGTTCAGACCACTGACACCCATCCGTTCGATGGCAGCGACGACAATCTGGTGGGCGTCATCAACAATTCCGGGAGTGCAATTTCGTCCCTGAACCTCAGCGGAAATGGAATCTTCGGATTCGATGGGGATGGCATCGGGAACAGCAGCCAGTTTTTTTTCGAGTCAATAAACGGCACCCTGCTCGGTAGCACCAGCAATTCGCACGACACCTCCAATGGTAAGTATGGCGGAGACAATGCCTATTTCACCAACATCGTTATCCAACCCGGCCCGGATACCGGCACGGTGAACTTCATCAACGCGATCGGCGCCAAGGGCGGCACCAGCTACTTCTCGCTCGAAGACGCTCCTTCCGTCGATGGCGGCATCAACGTCACGCTCAGCGGCAGCCCGGTACCTGAACCCGGCTCGCTTGTCCTGCTGGGAACGGGCGTGCTTGGAGTTGCCGGCGGTCTGCGACGCCGTTTCGCTAAGTAACTCGACGCTTTACAAACCATCAGGACCAGGATGCGGGGCTTTATGCCCTGCATCTTTTTTTTGTGTACCGGGGTGTGGCTGGGGTGTGATCAGAGATCAGAAAGACGCCTAACTGGCGTGAAGCATGGGAGCCTCGATGCGAAGACCTGATGCCCAGCTGCAGGTACTGTCAAATACGACTACGGGTCCTGTACCTGAGCCTTCGTCGCTGGACGGGTTTTGCGGAGCCGCTGGTCTTGTCCGTCGTCGTCTGAATTGGACTGTCGACCGCTAACAACCGGCGTTTTACGTAACTCTTCAAGAAGTTCCCTTCACCCTTACTCGATTCATTGAGTGCGGTGGAGGGAATTCTTTTTTTGGCTGACTTTAGATCACTCTTAGTGGGAAGCGGGGGCTTTGCCGGCCACTTTGAAACGCTTCGTGACGAGAACGAGGGGGGCGGCGATTAGGGTGATGATGCCGAGGAGATGGAAGACATCCATGAAGGCCAGAAGCTGCGTCTGCGCGTGGAGTTGTTCGTAGTAGCGTGCGTAGGAGGCTTTGAGAGCGTCCGCCTGGGAGAAGCCATGGGCCTGAAGGTAAGCGGCTGTCTGCTGGATGGATTGCTGCAGGAAGTGCGAAGAGGAGTTGAGGTTTGCGCCGACGGTTGCCTGGTGGAAGTTCTGACGGCGCTCACTCATGGCCGTGGTAAAGGCTATGCCGAAGCTGCCTCCCCAGTTGCGGAAGAAGTTGGTGAGCGATGAGGCCTTGTTGTTCTGGGCAGGGCTCAGTTGTGAATAGGCGATCACCGTGAGCGGGACGAAGAAGAAGGCGTAGCCGAGGCCTTGAAGAGCGCGAGCGAGGGCGTAGTGAGAGTAGTCGGTGTCGAGATTGAAGTGGCTGTAGTGAAGGAAGGATATTCCGACGACGAGGATTGCGCCGAAGAGGAGAATGCGCGGATGAATGATGCTGCGCTGGACGAGTTGCGCTCCCACGGGTGCGAGAAGGGTGATAACGAATGCTCCAGGGCCGAGAACGAGGCCGGCATCGATGGCACGGTAGCCATAGAGCGACTGCAGGAGCTGCGGGATCATGGCCGTTGAGGCGAAGAGTCCAAATCCAAAGACGAAGTAGAAGACGTTCGCGATGGCAAAGTTGCGGACTTTGAGCATCCGGAAGTCGATGATGGGGTCCTTCTGATTGAGTTCCCAAAAGACCGCGGCGGTGAGGCAGGTGACGCCGATGACGAACATCCAGATGATGAAGGCAGAGCCGAACCAGTCGTCGATCTGTCCGCGGTCGAGGAGGACTTCGAGAGCGGCGGAGCCGAGACCGACGAGGGCAATGCCGATGCCGTCGATGCGGAGCTTGCCGTTGACTCGAACCGTCTTACGCTCTTCCGCATATGCAGGCGGGTCGTGGACGAAGCGATTGGTGAGGAAGAGGGATAGGATTCCGATGGGAATGTTGATGAGGAAGACCCATCGCCAGTTGTAGTTGTCGGTGATCCAGCCGCCGAGGACCGGGCCGATTGCGGGTGCGGTGACGATGGCGACGGTGTAGAGGGCGAAGGCTGAGGCTCGCTTTGCGGGCGGGAACGTGTCGACGAGGATGGCTTGTTCGACTGGGGCGAGCCCACCACCGCCGATGCCCTGGAGGACGCGTGCGATGAGAATGACGGCGAGGCTGGGCGCGATTCCGCAGAAAAAGGACGTAATGGTGAAGAGCGCGACGCAGGCCATGTAGTAGTTCTTGCGGCCGAAGACGCGGCTGAGCCAGGCGGACATGGGCAGCACGACAGCATTGGCGACGAGATAGGTGGTCAGGATCCAGGTGACCTCGTCGAAGCTGCGGCCGAGGCCTCCGGCGATGTAGGGGAGTGAGACGTTGGCGATGGAGGTGTCGAGGAGCTCCATGAAGGTGGCCAGGGTGACGGTCAGGGCCACGACCCAGGGGTTGATGACTTTTACCGGGCGACTGGATTTGAGTGTAGACGGTGCCTGCTCATGGGTGAGGGTCGCTGTCGCCATAAAAGAAACCTTTCGGTCTCTTCTTTCGATGCGCACAACGGGAAAAGGAACCGAAAGGTCTCTTTATTTTTTTGTGGACGACGAGAGCGCGTTTGCGTTGGCAGCGGATTCCGGAAGCGATCGCGGAGCGCGAACCTTGGATTCCAGGTATTGGATCAAACGGTTACGGGCATCCGCCATGGGAGCATCGTTACGTTCGAGTCGAGCGATGACAACCCCGCCTTCAAGGTTTGCGATGATGTGATTTGCGACCTCGATCGAGTCGATTTCAGGATTTACGGTTCCCCTGGCGATTCCATCTTCGAGGATGTTGCGGAGACGGGTTTGCCATCCGCGGAGAGCCTTGCGGACGCGCTCGCGGAGCACGGGGTTTCCGTCATCCGAGTCGATGGCCGTGTTCAGAAGAGGGCAGCCTCCGGGGATTCCAGAGCGGTAAACGAAACGAGACACGTGTTCCTTGAGACGGTCGACGTGATCGGGAATGTGTTCGATGCCTTCGGTACGAAGAACCATGGTTGTGCTCCAGGCATAGTCGAAGGCCTCGGCGGCAAGTTCTTCCTTGCTTTCGAAGTGGCGGTAGATGCCGCCTTTTTCGAGGCCGGTCGCCTCCATGATGGCATTGAGGGAACACCCCTTGTAACCGCGCTGGTTGAATAGAGGCGCGGCGAGTTCGATGATCCGCTTCCGGGTTGCTTCACCTTTGTTCATGGCAGTTCTCTGATTTAGAAACCGGTCGGTCTCTGATGATACTACTTTGCGGGATCAAGACGGTGGACAGGGACGCCCTTGTCTGGCGAGAGAGTCGAGAATGGCGGCTGGCGGGCCGGAGGTGCAAAGGGCACGGTGAGCGTCCTGGCTGTCGGGGCCTTTCTCATTAATGATATGGAGGAGCCAATCGTAGGCGAGATCATGGCGCGTGAGGGATATCGCAGACAATAACGCCACGCGGAACCAAGCATCGCGGGTTTCCTCATAAGCTGCCTTGAGGTGAGTAAAGGCTTCGGCGGTACGAGTCTCGGCGATTGCGATTGCGGCTTCCGCGGCTGCGTCATCTTCCGGAGACAGAAACTTTGCAGCCCAGGGAATAGCAGAAGGTCCTTCGAGATGGAGAACGCCGCTGTAGCAGGCACCCAGCAGTTCTGCTTCGTCGCTGGCTAGTTCGGCACGGAGGCGGAGAAGAAGCATTGCGGCGTCGGTGCCGATTTGCTCGACAGCACGGGCTGCGTTTACTCGAACAGGCAATTCTTTGTCGGCGAAGAGTTCGGTAAGGTATGTGAGGATAACCGTATTATTCAGTTGCCTGCATTGGACGAGTGCAAGGGCGCAGGCGCCACGGAGGGGACCGGCTGTATCGGATGTGCCACCCCAGACGGGTTCGAGTTGAATATGGTGCATGCCCTGAAGGTAAAGTTCGGCCTCCTGGTATTCCAAGACGGCGAGGGCTTTTGCGACGGCGTTTTTTGCCCAGCATTGCGGGTCGGATTTCACTGGTTTGGCCATAAAACGGGTGAACGCGGCGACCAGGTCGGGACACAGGGAGGTTAGTTTGAGGTCACCGGTAAGCTTTGCTGCCTTTGAGACAACGTAGTTGTTTCGGTTTTGCAAAGCCTTACGGAGATGGGTTTCTGCCACATCGAGAGGAGATTGCCGCAGAGCTTCAATGGCGGCGGCTTCCTGCTCGACATCGCGCGCGGTGGTCATGTCTAGTAACGGGGTACGGCGGGGTCGATGGCACAGGACCAGTTATCGATACCGCCGGCGAGGGACTGGACGTGCTCAAAACCCTGGTTCCGAAGCCACATGGTAACGCTGAGGGAACGAGCTCCGTGGTGGCAGACAACGACGATGGGCTGATCGGGGTCGAGTTCCTGATGGGCGCGGGAGGTAACCTCGCCCATGGGCATCAGGAGTGAATCGGGGAGATGGGCGGTGTTGAACTCCCAGGGTTCGCGCACGTCGAGCAGGAGGGGAGCATTGGGCTGGCGGCGCTGTTCAAGGAAGGCCTGGGCGGTGATTTCGGGGTCGAGCATAGGAGTTCAGAATAAATAATTTTGCGTTCTTTGGCCTATGTCACGCGTAATGGCCAGTTATAAGCCGGGCATTTTGGTAAATACGCAACGCGGGGGGGGACTAACCAAGGAGGTTGGTTCGCAGTACACTTAAAGGTTAGGCGGCATCTAAGGAAGACACTGAAGGATTTGTGCCTTGGTGGACCCTGGGAGAGTGATTTGGAAAAGGTCTTGATCGTTGAAGACGAACTGCATGCGCGAACTGGCTTAACCGAGCTTGTGGAGAGTTGGGGATATCAGACAGAGGGCGCGGCGGACGGCATGGAGGGCCTGGAGAAGGCCATCTCCTGGCGTCCCACTATCGTTGTGACGGATCTGAAGATGCCGCGTATGGACGGCATGGAGTTGTTAGGGCGGCTTGCGGCTCTTCCGCGGCGCATGGCTGTCGTGATGCTTACAGCACAGGGGTCCATCGAATCGGCAGTTGAGGCGATGAGGACGGGGGCGTATGACTATCTGCCTAAGCCGGTTGATCCGCTGCGGCTGAAGACGATTCTTCAGAATGCGTGCCTGCAGCAGGATGAGAATCTGGATATCGAACTTGAGGTGAAGCGGCGCAACCAGCGTAACAGTGGCGTGATGGGGCCGCTGGTGGGGAGTTCGCCGGAGATGAAGGGGATATTCTCTCTGATTGAGCGGATTGCTCCGACGAACGTGAGCGTGCTGGTGACCGGCGAGAGCGGGACGGGTAAGGAACTGGCGGCTCGCGCGCTGCATGAGTTGAGCTCGCGGCGTAATCAGCAGTTTGTCGCTGTCAATTGCGCTGCGATCCCGGAGACGCTGATTGAAAGCGAGATCTTCGGACACGAGAAGGGCGCATTCACCGGAGCTTTAGAGCGACGGGCAGGCTGTTTTGAACTGGCTGAAGGCGGGACCCTGCTGCTGGATGAGATTGGTGAGATGCCGGCTGGAACGCAGACGAAGCTGCTGAGAGTGCTTGAGGATCGGAAGCTTCGAAGACTGGGAAGCAAGGCTGAGACGGCTGTGGACGTGCGAGTGATTGCAGCGACGAATCGCGATCCTGAGCAGGCAGTAGCGACTGGGGACCTGCGGGGGGACCTGTACTACCGGTTGAATGTATTCAATATTCAGATGCCCCCGTTACGGGAGCATATTTCGGATGTTGCCGCGATTGCGGAAAAGATGATCGCGGACATGAACGAACGCCATCATTGCAATGTGACTGGTCTGAAGGATAGCTTGTTGAAGCGACTGGAGACATACTCGTGGCCGGGCAATGTCCGTGAACTACGCAATACAATTGAGCGCGCGACGATCATGGCAGGAAGCGGGTTGCTGGGGCTGGAGCATTTGCCGCCGAACTTTGGCGAGCCGGGATTTGCTCCGGCGATGGGCAAGATCGGCGGGCGAGCGCCCGCGATGCAGGAGACAAGCGATGGCGCCGGCGTCGAGCGAGATTCAGCGCTATCTCGAGGACAAAAATACCGTGCGGGTCGAAGTGGGTACCACGGTCGATGAGGCGGAGCGTCAGCTGATTCTGAAGACGCTTGATGCAACGCATAATAATAAGACCAAGGCAGCGGAGATTCTTGGAATCAGTTCAAAGACGCTGCAGAATAAGCTGAAGGAATATTCGAACGCTGCGGCATCTTCGGTGGAATAACGAATGCGCCTGAAGACGAAGCTTGTGCTGTCGGCGACCGGTCTGACCTTTGCAATTGTTCTGGTGCTCTCGTCTGTTTTTGTGGGCGAGTTGTTGCGGCAGAGGATTGAACAGACGTCAGCGGCTAACGATGTGCTGGCTCATGAAGTGCTGCTTATTACCCGGCAGGCGGTGGAGACGGGGCTCCGGGCGAATCCTCCGGTGGACAGGAGTGATGAGGCGTTGGCGAGTGCGGTTACGGCAGCTTTGCGGGATTCCCAGGCGCTGTCCGACGTGATGAATGCTATTGTCCGCTATTCGCCGACGGTGCAGGATGTGAGTGTAACGGATGCGCATGGCAGGACGGTGGTGAGTACTGATCCGGATGCGCTGGACCAGCAACTCGGACAACGGCTGAGCCTGGAGGCGCTACATTCAGGAAGTCTGACGTACCAGACGAGGCAGGTTTTTGGTAAACCCCAGGTTCTGGATACAGCCCAGTCGCTTGAAAGAAACAGCCAGCCATTTCTGTATGTGCATGTCGGCGCCCGGTCGACATTTTTGCGGAACTCGTATGAGCCGTGGCTGCGCGACGCGCTCTATCTTGCGGTAGCGTCAGCCATGTTGGCGATGCTCGCGGCAGGGCTACTGGCGAACCTGGCTTTGCGCCCGATTGAAGAGATCAGCAGCAAGCTCGAGAAGCTGACCAGGGTGGGAGGAGAGGAAGTTCCTGAGAAGGAATCCAGCGAAGATGATGCCGTGGTGCGCGTTGCTAAGACGATCGATATTCTTGGCGAGCAGATGCGCAGCAAAGAGGCAGGCTATACGGCGTTGCAGGCAAACCTGAACCAGATGCTGGATACGCTGCGCGACGGGGTGCTGCTGTTTACCGCGGATCACAGGGCAGTGATGGTATCGGATGCAGTCGCTTATTTCCTGAATCGTTCCCAGAGTGAGCTTGTGGGCCAACAGCTCGAGGAGATATTCGATGGAGACACGAATCTGGGTGCGGCAGTGCTGGAAGCATTCGCCAGCAGGGAAGACCTGAGCGCCGAAAGCGTGACCCTGGAAGATGGGCGGCAGGTGCAGTTTTCACTGGACCGGATCGATGATGGTCTGGGCGGCGGAAATATGGGAACTCTATTGACGCTGCGCGACACGGAGTCGGCGATGCAGTTAGGTCAGGAACTGGAGATCGCCCGGAGGCTGGCGGCGATTGGGAGCCTGACCGCCGGCGTGGGCCATGAGGTCAAGAATCCGATTAATGCAATGGTGGTACATCTGGAGCTTCTGCGCAGCAAGCTGGCGGCGGCTGGAGCCGAATCGCTGAACGGAGCCAATCGGCATCTCGACATTTTGACAGGGGAGATGCAGCGGCTGGACAGGGTTGTGCAGACGCTTGCCGACTTCTCGCGCCCTATGGAGCTGAAGCTGCGCGAACAGGATTTGCGGCAGGTGATTGCGGCCGTAATCGATTTAACTGCCGCTGAGATGCAGGACAATGGAGTCCATATCTCTATGGATGCTCCAGCGGAGCCAGTGATGGTTCGAGTGGATGCAGAGCTGATTCGGCAGGCGTTCCTCAATTTACTGCTGAATGGCATGCAGGCTATGCCGGATGGTGGAACGATGCGGGTAACTCTTTGCAGAGATCATCAATTCGCCGTGGTAGAGATACAGGACGATGGAATCGGTATACCTGTGCATCTTTTGCCACGTATCTTTGAGTTGTATTTCACAACAAAACCAAAGGGCAGCGGAATAGGTCTGGCGATGACCTATCGCATTCTGCAGTTGCACGGCGGAGTCCTGGATGTGCGGTCGAATGCAGAGCCGAACGCGCACGACCGCGGGACGACATTTACGTTACGGATTCCGATGGCGATTGCCGAAACGCGCAAGACGGTTTCCCCTGGCGTGACCAGGAAAGGAATGGGAGAACGAGTTTGATATTGAACGGGAAAGGAACGCGGAGATGGCCCGAAGCGCTACTATGCGCCGGTTTGGCGTGCGCGCTTAGCGGTTGCAGGCACAAGGTAGCAGTGCCTGTACTGCCGCAGATTCTTACTCCAGTTGAGTTAGTGAGTATTCCCGAACCCCCGCTGCCAATGATAGAGACTCCGGAGACAGAGATGCCGCCGATGCCGATTGCTGCAGCAGGGGCGCATCCGCGGCGCGAACGCAAGCGAACCGTTGCAAAGACATTGGCTCCTACGCAGACGGCACCCGAGCCGGAGAATTCTGCACAGGAAGATGCGGCCGCGATTGGCGCTCTCTCGACGGGGGGAGACTCCAATCCGCGAAGCCAGCAAGAGGCAGCAGAGATGATCGCCTCCAACGAGAGACGGTTAAATGGGCTCTCCGTTCAGATTGTTGAGGTGCAGAAGGCACAGATCAGCAAGGTGAGGAACTTTCAAAAACAGGCACAGGATGCGTTGGGCTCCGGCGATGTTGAGGGCGCCAAGACCCTGGCGACGAAGGCCAAATTACTTCTGGACGACATCGAAAAATAAGAAGACCTGGCTGTCGCAGGTCTCCTGTGGACACATGGATTTGCAGAGTCTAGGAGCTTGCTCCGTGGCATTTTTTGTATTTCTTGCCTGAGCCGCAGAAGCAGAGGTCGTTGCGTCCGATCTTTTCTCCGGCGCGGTGAGGAGCTGTTGCGGTGGCTGTAGCTGCGCCGGCGGCACGGGCCTGCGCAAGTTCGCGTTCTTTCTTCCGCTGGAACTCACGCTCCAGCGCATCGATCGTTGTCGATGGGGCGCGTGTCGGAACGGATATGGATGTTGGCTGCGGGGCTTTCAGAGCAGAAGGCTCGGAGGCGTTGACCGGCAACGGAGGAGCATTGGGGGCGGGGCTGGCAGTTGGCCGGCGGGCCTGCTCAGCGGTCTCGATGACCGTGCCGTCGGGCCCGATGATCTGCATCCGGAAGAGATGGCGGAGCGTGTCTTCCTGGAAGCGGAGCATCATGCTCTCAAACATCTCGAAGGACTCTTTCTTGTAGGCGACGAGCGGGTCCTGCTGGGCATAACCACGAAGCCCGATGCCTTCTTTGAGATGGTCCATCTGGAGGAGGTGATCTTTCCAGAGTCCGTCGAGGACGCTCAGCATGACGACGCGCTCGTGATAGCGCATTGCCTGCGCGCCAAGGATCTGCTCTTTGACGTCGTAGCGCCCCTGGAGATTGACAAAGATGGCCTCACCCAGCTCGTGACGGTTGAGATTGGAGATGTCGATCTCTTTTTCGAGGTGCGCACCGAAGAGATCATAGAGCTGCGAGAACATGGCCTCGACGTTCCACTGGTCTGGATGGGCCTTCTCCGGGGCGTTCTCGTCGATGACGTTGGAGAGAATCGTGGAGAGGTAGTCGTCCGTGATGAGCTGCTTCTGATCGACGCCTTCCATGAGTTGGCGGCGAAGGCCATAGACGGCTTCGCGCTGCTTATTCATGACGTCGTCGTACTCGAGGACGTGTTTACGCGATTCGAAGTTCTGGGTTTCGACCGCCTTCTGGGCCTTCTCGATACGGTTGGTGATCATGCGCGATTCGATGGGCACACCCTCTTCCATGCCAAGGCGCTGGAGAAGAGTAGAGACCCACTCGCGAGCGAAGATGCGCATGAGGTCGTCTTCGAGCGAGAGGTAGAAGCGGGAGGCTCCGGGGTCGCCCTGACGGCCGGCGCGTCCGCGGAGCTGGTTATCAACGCGTCGGGATTCGTGGCGCTCGGTGCCGAGGATGTGAAGGCCACCGGCGGCTACGACAGCATCGTGCTCGGTTTGAGCAGCAGCGGAGTGGGAGGCCAACGCCGCGTCCCAGGTCTCCAGGGTGGTTTCAAACTCCTGACCCTGATAGTAAAAGCGGAACATACCGGGGCCGGCTACGGGAGATATGGCTCCTTCGGCGGCGGAGACGGCACGTGCCTGGTTTTTGCGGACAAGTTCCTGGCGGGTGATGAATTCGGGGTTTCCGCCGAGGAGGATGTCGGTACCGCGGCCAGCCATGTTCGTGGCGATGGTGACCATTCCGATGCGGCCAGCCTGAGCGACGATCTCGGCTTCCTTCTCGTGGAATTTGGCGTTGAGGACGACGTGACGAACGCCCTTGCGCTTGAGGATCTCGGAGAGCAGCTCGGATTTTTCGATGCTCGTGGTTCCGACGAGGACGGGCTGGCGGGCTTCGTGGAGCTTGACGATCTCGTCGGCGACGGCAAAGTATTTTTCCTTCGCGGTGCGATAGACGACATCGGGGTTCTCAATGCGCCGCATGGCGCGGTTGGTCGGGATAACGACGATTTCCAGCTTGTAGATTTTGTCGAACTCGGCGGCTTCTGTCTCGGCTGTGCCGGTCATGCCGCTGAGTTTTTTGTACATGCGGAAGTAATTCTGGAAGGTGATGGTGGCGAGGGTCTGGTCTTCCTTGCGGACGGCGACTCCTTCCTTGGCTTCGACGGCCTGGTGGAGCCCGTCGGACCAGCGGCGGCCGGGCATGAGGCGGCCGGTGAATTCGTCTACGATGATGACCTCGCCGTCCTTGACGACGTACTCGACGTCGCGGCGGTAGAGTGAATGAGCCTTGATCGCGACTTCGACGTGGTGCTTGAGGTCCCAGTTCTCCTGGTCGGCGATGTTGCCGATGCCGAGGAGTTTTTCGATCTTTTCCCAGCCCTCGTCGGTGACGGTAATGGCGCGAGTCTTCTCGTCGACCACGTAATCTCCGCTCCAGGTCTTGTTCTCAAGGGTCTCGATGAGCTCACCCTTTTCGAGCTGGGGGATGATGAGGTTGACGCGGTGGTACTTGTCCGTGGTCTGGTCAGTGGGGCCGGAGATGATGAGCGGTGTGCGGGCCTCGTCGATGAGGATGGAGTCGACCTCGTCGACGATGCAGTAATAGTGGCCGCGCTGGACTTGATCGGCGAGCTCGAACTTCATGTTGTCGCGGAGATAGTCGAAGCCGAACTCGTTGTTGGTGCCGTAGGTGATATCAGCGGCGTAGGCTTCGCGGCGCTGGCGGTCGTCGAGGTCATGGACGATGACGCCTACCGAGAGTCCGAGGAAGCCGTAGATCTTGCCCATCCATTCAGCGTCGCGCTTGGCGAGGTAGTCGTTGACGGTAACGACGTGGACGCCGCGGCCGGTGAGGGCGTTGAGATAGCAGGGCAGCGTGGCGACGAGGGTTTTACCTTCGCCGGTCTTCATTTCGGAGATTTTGCCGGAGTGGAGGACCATTCCGCCGATGAGCTGGACGTCGAAATGCCGCATGTTGACGGCGCGCTTGCCGGCCTCGCGGACGACGGCGAAGGCCTCGGGGAGAATGGCGTCGAGGGCTTCCTTTTCAGCGGCGTAGATGGCGTCGAGATTTTCCTGGGAGCGGTCGTTGAGGTCAAATTTGGAACGCACGTCGTCGACGCGTTTGCGGAACTCAGCGGTCTTGGCGCGGAGCTGGTCGTCGGTGAGCGCCTGCACGGAGGGCTCAAGTGCATTAATTTCGGCGACAGTGGGCACGAGGCGCTTGACGGCGCGCTCGTTGCTGGTGCCAAAGACTTTCGCTAAAGCTTTGTTGAACAAACCGGTGTCCTTCGGGGCGAGGTGAACCCACTATCTAGTGTAAACGGTTCGGGATGCTGCGGGTAAATGGCAGATGGATCAAAAGGCCAACGCCATCATTTCTTATGGTTGAGGAGTGAGCTTGAGGTAGCTGACCAGTGGGGAGTGGGCGTCCCGGAGCGCAATGACGACGGATTCCGCGTTGCCCTCGGCGCCTTCGGCGCTGGTGTGGGTGTGGTCGATGGGGAAAAGGGTTGCGGTTTTTTCGGGGCCGAGGGTTTCGAGGCGATCGGCTTCGACGGTCGCCATGTCGACGAAAGCGAGGTGCTCGTCGGAGGCGAGCTGGTTGATCTCGGCGTCGTAGCCCATGTCACGCTCGATGCGGGGGGTGCCGTTGGCGTCAGGCTTCCAAATATTGCGAATGGTGAGGGAGAGGAGGATGGGGGTTGCTCCCCTGGCACGGGTGTCAGCGATGTATTTGCGCATGTACCAGCCGTAGGTGTGGACGGTTTCGGTGTGGCCGTCGGGGAGAGTGACTTCCTGCGATTCGTTGCCGAGGCCTTTGAGGGTGCCGCGTGGCTTAGCGCCGCCGAGGTCTCCACCGTCGTTGTGACCCATCTGAAGGAGGACGAAGTCGCCAGGTTTCATCTCGGCGAGGACCTTGTCCCAGGCACCCTCGTTGATGAAGGTACGGGAGGAGCGTCCGGCACGGGCGCGGTTGGCGATGTTGACACGGCTGGTGTCAAAGTAGTGGGCGAAGTGGTCTCCCCAGCCGAGGTCAGCCTGGTTTCGTGCAGTGGAGTCGCCGACGATGAAGATCGTTGGCAAAGCCGGGTTCAACGGCGCGTTTGCTGCCACCGAGGTTTGAGCCGGAGTGTCTGGCGGCTTCGTGGAATTTTGTGCAGTTGCTGTCGCGACCAAGGCCAGAAGAGTGAAGATGTGCGAGAGACGCAGCATGGAGATTAACGTAGCACCGCGCCGTGACTTGGGGGAGAATTGATGGGTTCAACAATCCCTGAAACTTGCGCGCCTGTCTGGAGAGACTGACGCGGACGGAGAGCATCGGGAATCATGCTGAGCGGAACACAGAACGCAATCGTTGTTGTTGCATCGATGTTGATTGCCGGAACTTTGGTTGCGATTCTCAATCGTTTATGGCCGGTGAGTCACAGGAAGCTGGTCAACGATGTGACCGGATGGCAGCTCGGCGTGCTTGGAACGACCTATGGTGTGATTCTGGGATTTATGCTGTCGACGGTCTGGGCGGATTTTCGGAATGCGGAATTGAACGTCTCGATGGAAGCAGCATCGGTATTGAACATTTACAACATCGCTGCGGAATTACCTGCTCCCCGGAATGGAATGATGCGAGATCTGGCCATTCAGTATGGGGACGCGGTGGTTCATGAAGAATGGCCTGCGATGGAGCGATCGAGTGAAAGCCATGCTGGTGGACAGATCATCCGGAGGATGTGGGATACCTTGCGGGAATCGAAGATCGGCCCGGATGGCGTGAGTAACAGTGTGGACCATCTCACAACGGTAATCACCAATCTGTCGGAGCGGCGGAATCAGCGTGAGACCCAACGGAGGAGCCGATTGCCGCGACTTTTGTGGGCGTTGCTCATTCTTGGCGGAGTTGCGACGGTGGTCTCATCGTGCGTGCTTGGCAACGACACAAGATGGCTGCACTACTGCCAGGTTCTGGCATTAACGTTTGTGGTTTCAGTTACGCTTGTGACGATTGGAGACCTGGCGAAACCCTTTGAGGGCAGTGTTGCTGTTGCACCGACGAGCTTCGAGAATGTGCTCCAGGCGATGCATGGTGATGTTTATTAGTGCCCCATGGCTTCGGGATCGGGTTTGGCCGCCTTATTGGGCAGGCGCATGAGGAAGGGCAGCGGCGCAAGGCAGATGATGACGCAGGAGAGGATGAAGAAGGCGTTCTTGTAGCCAAGCATGGCGGCCTGCCTGAGCATCTCCTGGTATGCGCGGCCCATGGCCATCTGCGAGGCGGAGGCGGCCGACATGCCGTTACGGATGAGCATTTCTTTCATGCGATCCATGTAGAGCTGGTATGGGACACTGCCGGGAACGGTGTGCGCGGCGAGGTTGGACTGATGGACCTGCGCACTGCGGGCGAGATACGTGGTGAGGAGCGCGGTGCCGGCGCTGCCTCCGAGATTTCGGGCGAAGTTGGAGAGGCTGGAGATCTGGTTGGTCTTGCTGAGCGGCACGCCTACGTAGTTGAGGGTACTGATCGGGATGAAGATGAAGGGAAGGCCGACGACCTGAAGCATACGCCAGAGTGTGACGGTGCCGAAGCTGGAGTTGAGGTCGAGGCGTGTGAGGTTGTAGATGCCTGCGGCGGTGGCGATGTAGCCGAGGCAGACCATGATGCGAGGGTCGAATTTTCCCAGGCTTCGACCGGCCACCATCATCATGACCATCATGACAAACCCTGCAGGAGAGAGGACCATGCCGGCTCGTTCGGCGGTATAACCGAGGAGGACCTGAAGGTACTGCGGGATAAGGACGGTCGACCCGAAGAGCACCATGCCGAGGATGAGCTGGAGGAAGACGGCGGTTCCGAAGTTTCTGTTTTTCAGAAGCCTGAGGTCGACGATGGGGTCTTCATGATTCCACTCCCAGACGGAGAAGGCGATGAGGGTGATGACTGCGAGGATGGCGCAGAGGCGAATCGTGGGGTCACCGAACCAATCCTTCTCCTGGCCCTTGTCGAGGGTGAACTCAAGGAAGCCGACGCCGAGGGCGACGAGTCCAAGGCCCATGAAGTCGACCTTGGCGTGTTTGGCCTGCTCGCGGCGCAGCTTGAGATGTGGCGGGTCTTCGACCATACGGTTGGAGAGATAAAGCGAGAGCAGGCCGATGGGGATGTTGATGAAGAAGATCCAGTGCCAGTTGAAGTTGTCGGTGATCCAGCCGCCGAGGGTTGGGCCAATGGCTGGAGCGACGACGACGGCCATTCCATAGACAGCGAATGCCTGACCGCGCTTTTCGATGGGGAAGGTATCAGCGAGGATGGCTTGCTCGCTGGGGGCAAGGCCGCCGCCTCCAGCACCCTGCAGAATGCGGGCAATGATGAGGAGTGGGAGTGTATTCGCGATGCCGCATAAAAAAGAGCAGATCGTGAAGAGAGCGACGCACGTCATGTAGAAGCGCTTGCGTCCGAAGCGGTTTTGAAGCCAGCCAGAGACTGGAAGGACGATGGCGCTGGAGACCAGGTAGCTGGTAAGGACCCAGGTAGCCTCATCCTGACTTGCGCCGAGGGTTCCGGCCATGTGGGGGAGGGCAACGTTGGCGATGGAGGTGTCGAGGACCTCCATAAACGTGGCCAGTGTGACCGTCAGCGCGACAGCCCAGGGGTTATGGCTGGGCTTCCACACGGGTGGTGTCAGGGCAGGGGCTGTGGCGGTCGCGGCCATATATCAGTCAGCTGATATAATATCAGGAAACTGATATTCGCGACCCATGTCGAAGTGTGAAGGACAAAACGGGCACAAGGGCAAGCAGGCGCTCCAGCTCATGAAGCGGATCCTGATCCACCTGCGAGGTGAGATGGATGAGTTATTGCGGCCGCTTGGAGTGACTACGGCGCAGTTGCAGATGCTCAGGGCTATTCATAATGCTCCGGGAAGTTCAGGGGCACAGCTTGCGCGGGAGTGCTACGTGACTCCACAAACAGCGCAGGGGTTAATCAGGCACCTGGAGGATGGCGGGTTCATCGTCCGAGGAAAGGACCGGGCGAACGACCGGATCGTTACGGCCAGCGTAACTCCTGTCGGAGACCGGCTGCTGGAGAAGGCAGAGAAGACTGCACTGGAACTGCAGGAGCAGTTGTGGGTTGGAATCTCGACAAGCGAGGCACAGAAGTTGAATAACCTGCTTTCGAAGTGCCTGAGAAATCTGGGAGAAGAGGCAACCTCCAACGGAGGCTAGGCTGCCGAACTATTCCTTATAGTGAAAGAGGGCGTGGTTAATGTCTGGCCAGAACTCTTTGAAGACGAAGGTACCAGCATCGATTCCGACGTTTGTTGCCCATCTTCCAGCGGTATTCCCAAAGGTTCGTTCGTTGCCGGGGTAATAAAGGTTGGAAAGACCCGCTGCCATGCCAGCACCAATGACTTCGCCGGAATTGAAGGTTGGCGTGCCACTATCAGATCGCGTAACAACGGCGCGGCTGAGGGAATAGCCGGTACGCTTGAGGAATCCACCGTGCCCCAGTGTGTAGTATCGAGTGTCTTCGCGGGCGATTGCCGGGACGATGAATTCCACAGAGTAGTTTTCGATCGTCTGGTCAACGAAGCTATGCCAGTAATATCGACCATATCCGGCGGCTCCCTGGTGAAACTCCGGAGTCTGGTTGGTGGCCATTTGAAGTCCCGCAAGCAGGCCGACGAAGATGACCGCTGAGTAGTCGAAGCTGTCCTGACTGGCTGTGACGAATTTGTCTTTAACCGTTTGAGGCGGGAGGTGAGTGTCCGCACTCACCGCGCGAAAATTCGGGACGATCCAGAGGATGCGCTTGGTCTGCTGGCCTGCCTGAACCGGATCCGGGCTGGGTGTCTGGCTTGTCTGTGAATTCCCGCTTGGTTGCCGGTCCGTTCCGGAACTGGATTGTGCGACAAGGTCCGGTGAATCGGGCAGGGAATCCTGCGCAAGGGATTGTGCATAGCTTCCGACGGGGAAGACGGAACAACCTAGACAAAACAGGACGACGAGCAAGTGTCTACAGGGCCAATTTCGCATGAATGTTTGTCGTAAAGCAGTTGAGATACACAGAAGATGAGATTGCTACGACGTGCGGCAGGATTCAAATTGACCAGTTGCTTCAGTTTTGCGTCGTGGTGACTGATACATTTTTTCGTACAGTCTGACATTTGTATTTGACGGATCAGCGATTTAGTTGACACCCACTATGACACGAAAAGCAGGGTTAAAGTTTCGTTGCGTGGAAACGGAGACGGACGTAATCGGCGGTCCAATTACCTTCATTGTCGCTCAGGACAGGTTGGAGAAGAGTGACGATTTCGTGGAGAGCTTTCTCGCGGTCCGTGGAAACTAAACGATCGAGGACGCCATTGCGAAAGGTGCAGAGCCATGTTGCCATCGGATTTGCCCCGGCTGGACCGATGGGCAACGGAGTGGGTCGAGGGACCAGTTCGATGGATTGCACTGCAAAGCCTGCGCTCTCCAGCAGACGACGATAGACAGCAGGAGCGGGATAAAAGGATGCGGCGTGGGCTTCGGCGTCGATGCCGAAATTTGCGAGCACTGCCTGAAGCGCTGTTCGGATGGCAGCTATATTGCCCTGTCCTCCCATCTCGGCAACGAAGCGGCCAGCGGGCTTGAGTGCGCGATAGACGCCTGCCAGAACAGTGGGATGTTTTGGTGCAGGGAGCCAATGGAGGGCGGCATTTGAAAAGACAGCATCGAACTCTTCTTCGTAAGGGAGGGAATCGGCACTCTGCAGGACAACTTCGAAGGGAGCGGCGGATGTAAGTGCGCGCTTGCTGGCGGCTTCGAGCATGGAAGGAGAGTTGTCAATGCCGGTCACCACTGCTCCCATTGCCGCTATCTTCTCGGTGAGGGCGCCGTCGCCGCAGCCGATGTCGAGGATACGTTCTTCTGCGCGGGGCTCAAGCAAGGCGATTACAGATGATGCAAGATTGGCGACGAAACGTCCGCTGGTTGCATAGGTTTCTGCGTTCCAATTCTGGCCGGTAGGACGAGGCTGGGTCTGTTCCATATACTCATTCTTTCCTGTTTGTATTGTGTGCGCCAACAGGATAAGAAGTTTTTGGGAGTCGATAAGCGATGGCGAATGTTGATACAGCGATTGAATTTGCTCGAAAGAACGAGAAGCGTTTTGTCGAAGAGCTGAAGGATTTATTGCGAATCCCTTCAGTTTCGACGCTGCCCGAACATGCTTCGGACGTAAGGTGCGCCGCGGAGTTTGTTGTGGCGGAGTTGAAACGAATCGGGATGGAGAATGTTCGACTGATCGAAACCGCCTCGAAGGAACATCCCGGGGGCCATCCATTGGTGTATGCAGATTGGCTGCATGCTCCTGGAGCACCGACGGCGCTGTGCTACGGGCACTACGATGTGCAGCCGGCTGAGCCTCTGGAGGAGTGGAAGTCACCTCCGTTTGAGCCGACAGAACGTAATGGCAATCTCTATGCGCGTGGGGCAGTCGATGACAAGGGCCAGATGTGGATGCACGTGAAGGCTCTGGAGTCACTGTTCGCTGCCGGAGGGGGAAAGCTGCCAGTGAATGTGCGTGTGATTGTCGAGGGGGAAGAGGAGGTTGGCGGTGAGGGCATCGCTCGCTTCGTCCGCGAGCACGGCGATCAGTTGAAGGCAGATGTCGCGCTGGTGAGTGACACGGAGATGTTTGCTCCAGAGTTGCCGACCTTATGTGTGGGACTGCGAGGAATGATCTACACAGAGATTGAGGTGCGCGGTGCAAGGACAGATTTGCATTCGGGGATGTATGGAGGTGCGGCGCCAAATCCTTTTGTTTCGCTGGCCCAGATTATTGCGAAGCTGAAGGATGAGAACGGGAAGATTCTGATCCCCGGCTTTTATGACAAGGTGGCGAAACCGACTGCGGATGAGTTAAGGCTGGAAGGCTTTGCCATTCGAAGAGGAGCATTATCGCGAGACGGAGGTTGGCTCGAAAGAATTGACCGGGGAGCCTGGGTACAGTGTGCTTGAGAGGACCTGGGCACGGCCAACGCTTGATGTGCACGGGATGCCGGGCGGGTTTATCGGCGCGGGCGCGAAGACGGTGATTCCGGCGAAGGCTTTGGCGAAGATTAGTATGCGGCTGGTTCCAGATATGACTCCGGCTGAGAGCTTTGCGAAGTACAAGGCTTATGTGGAGTCGATTGTGCCTAAAGGGGTTGCAGTTGAGGTAAGGATGATTCATTCCGGGGACCCGATTGTGGTGAGCACGGACAATCACTTTGTGAAGACCGCGACCGAAGCGATGCGCGAGGTCTTTGGAAAAGAGACAGTGTTTGTTCGAGGTGGAGGGTCGATTCCGATTGTTGGAGACTTTGAGCGTGAGTTGAAGATTCCAACCGTAATGATGGGATTTGGTCTGCCGGATGATAATTTGCATGCGCCGAATGAGAAGTTTAACTTGTCAAACTTTCATCGGGGGACCGAGTCAATTGCGCGCTTCCTGAGCGCTTTGGGGGCTTGATGGACTGGCGCAGGCCATCGGAGATAGGTGGGTATGTTCTGGCGGGTGGAAAAAGTTCCCGTATGGGCTATGACAAGGCCCTGCTGGAGCTTGCCGGTAAGCCGTTGGCCCTTCATGCCGTAGTGAAGTTACGGAGAGTTTGCCAGGAGGTTTATATCCTGAGCGGTAATCAGAAGCTGGATGCTTTTGCTCCTATTATTCCGGATATTCACTGTGATTGCGGTCCATTGGGTGGCATTGAGGCGGGGCTGAAGGATTCAGCGTTTGACTGGAATTTGTTTATGCCGGTCGATATGCCTTTTTTGCCTTCAGCATTTCTTGATCACTGGATAGGAAAGATGATGCTTTCTCACCGCGAACGAGGGACGCGCATTGCGATTTTTACCGTGGATGGCACGCCTCAGCCCGCGGTTTGTCTTTTACACCGGGAAGTTAGGCCCCTGGTCACAAGTGCACTTGAGGCGGGCAGGTACAAACTGCTCCCGGCTCTGGAGGATGCGGGAAGGGTTCTGGCCCTCCGCGAGGGTTTTCCCACAGAATCGGTATGCTCCAGCACTCCATGGTGGAGCGAAACCTCGACATTCTCTACGGACCTGATAGAAGGTGATGAGGCGTGGTTGACATTGACGGAGGCTCAATCAGCGGCGAAACGGCTTTGGTTTGCGAGTATGAATACTCCGGAGGAGTTTGCGGAGGCGGAGAGACATCTTGAGGCGTTGGATACCTGATTCGTAAGGACAAATTGATGCCGACATCAGCCTGCTGTTTGGCCGATGAGAAATAATGAATGACAGGGAAGAGGAAATGGGAGATCCATCAGAAAAGGTTGAACTGAAGAATTCCTCTGAGACAGCAGAGAACGCATCTCTGACTGCGGATGTATCTGCGGATGTTGCGCCGGCTGTTGAGGAGTTCATGGACCAGGCGGCGCAACAGAACGAGGCCGCCGCTGAAGCTGTGCCTGACGTTAAGAACAAGCCAGGACCGTATATCTCCTTTGACCATGTCTACAAATCCTTTGGTGATTTTGTCGTGCTGGAAGATGTGAGTTTTTGTGTGCTGCCGGGAGAGACGCTATGCATCCTGGGGCGCAGCGGCGTGGGCAAATCCGTGTCGCTGCAATTGCTGATGGGATTTTTGAAGCCGGAGAGAGGCAGAATCATGGTGGCAGGTGAAGATATCTGCCGCTTTAGTGAGAAGGAGATGCAAGTGATCCGGCGCAAGGTGACGATGGTCTTTCAAAATGGAGCGCTGTTTGATTCCGTCACTGTTGGGGAGAATGTAGCGTTTCCCCTGCGCGAGCGAGGCGATCTTGACGAGGACCAGATCAGGCAGGTGGTTAAGGGGCTTCTTGAGATGGTTGGAGTTGCGGGGATGGAGAACCTGCTGCCGTCCGATCTGTCGACTGGGATGAAGCGATCAGTTGCGATCGCACGCTCCCTGGCCGCCCAGCCGGAGGCGATTCTCTACGATGAGCCGACGACGATGGTTGATCCTTTGATGGCACATCTTTTGGGAGATCTGATCGAACGCCTGAAGCAGCAGTTGCATCTCACCAGTATTGTCGTAACGCATGATATGAGGTTCGCCAAGAAGTTGGCTGATCGTGTCGTCTTTTTGCATCAAGGTAAAGCTCGTTTCTTTGGAACGATGGATGAGATGGAGCGTAGTGCCGACCCTGTCTTAAAGGAGTTTCTTGCGCTGGACGCCTTGGTGATGCCTGCGTGATGGCCCTTTTGGACGGTGGTAACACCAAAGTTGTATCCATTCCGGTATTGCACTGTAAGCATGCCTGATAGGTGGATTATCTAGTTTCCTTTTATCGAAAACGTTGATTTCTTTGGTTGTCACCAATCGACTCTCACCGTATTCTGCAGGTAGAAAGCAAGATTGCTTATCTCGGACGGAAGAGTGCCTGAGATAGAGCTGCAATACCTGAATATTTTTATTGGAAACGACGCTGGAAGAGTTTTTGAGCGTCATACCAACTGCCAAGCCTGGGGAAAATTGGTTAAGAGGCCCGTTTCGCAAATATGGCGACACCAGACTATCTGCAGCAAGTAATTATTTCGGGACAAAAGCGGGTCCAGGCTCGTAGCAGTTATTCGAAGCGATTCGGCATCTTCCGGCGCCCCTCAGTGACCAGCCTGGTCTGGGCCTCGCTGGATATGTTCACGGTTTTGTTAGCCGGAATTCTGGCTCTCAGGCTCCATTCCGTCCTTCCTGCCGAAGTTCCAACGATGTATGTCGTTCCACACCTGATCCACACGTCCCCACATCTGCTGATGTTTTACTTTGCATGGTTTGCGGTGTGCCTGACGTTTTTTATGCGGTCATTCGGTCTTTATGGGCCAATTCAGAATCGCGGTGGGCTTCACGAGCAGCGAATGACGATACAGGCAAGCCTGACTTCGGGGCTGCTGCTGTGTGGGACGCTTTACCTTTCGAACGGTACAGATATCTCGCGCGAAGTTGTGTTGTTGATGGTGGTCTTTTCGACGGTGCTTTTGTGTATCAGGAGGGCGTCGTGGCGGGCCGTCTACTATCGCCGCTGCCGGGCCGGGATTGAGACTCGGAATGTCCTCATTGTGGGAGCAGGGCGTGTGGCGCATGCCCTTCGGAATCATATAGATTCCCTGCAACACCTTGGGTTTCGCTTTAAGGGTTTTGTGGCGCTCACGGAGCGCGAAGCAGAGTCCGGAGATGCGGACGTCATCGGGGATGTACGGAACTGCCTTTCGCTGGCGCGCTCACTGTTTGTTGATGAAATTTTCTTCTCCGTTCCGGGAGACAAGAAGCTTGTTATTGGGATGGTTGAGGAGGCTCGGACGGCAGGGATTGATGTTCGGGTTGTGCCGGATCTCTATGACGGTCTCGCCTGGAATGCTCCTGTGGAATATATCGGCCAGTTCCCGACGATTCCGCTGCACCGGCGCGAATTCCCGATTGGCGCGTTTCTGCTGAAGCGGGTCGTTGACATCGCTGTCTCAGTGGTGGCGCTGATTGTTTTGTTCCCGGTGATGCTGGCAATTGCGATCGGAATAAGTATGGGATCCGGTGGGCCAATCTTTTATAAAGCCCAGAGAATCGGTCGTAAGGGGCGGACATTCTGCTGCTACAAGTTCCGGACCATGGTGGAGAATGCGGATTTCCTGAAGGCGGAGCTCGAACACATGAACGAGCGCGATGGCGTTTTGTTCAAGATATCGAATGATCCCAGAATTACTCTCCTTGGCAGGTTTCTGCGCAAATACTCTCTGGATGAGCTTCCTCAGTTTTACAACGTATTGCTCGGTGACATGAGCCTGGTCGGGCCACGTCCCCCCATGGCAAATGAAGTTGAACAGTACGATCTCAGCCATCTTCGTCGACTTGACGTGCTGCCGGGGATCACAGGTTTGTGGCAGGTTGAAGCGAGACAGGATCCTTCCTTTGACAGCTATATCTCGCTGGACACGGCTTACGTCGATAACTGGAGCCTCCTTCTGGATATGAAGATTCTGGTGCGGACTGTGGGAGTGGTCCTGGGTGGTACCGGCACCTAGGCGGTAGACTGGATGCGTGAAGATAGCTCTCGCGCAGATCAACCCCACGGTGGGGGACTTCACCGGGAACCGAGACAAGATCCTTGAGTTTGCAACACGTGCTGCTGAGCAGCACGCAGATCTCGTTGTGTTCTCTGAATTGGCGGTGTGCGGATACCCTCCGGCCGACTTTCTGGAGAAGAGAGCGTTTCTGAACAAGGCGGAACAGATGGTCTGCGAGATCGAGGCCTGGACTGCTGAGGCGGGGAGACCGGCCATCCTGTGCGGATCGGTGATGCGTACCAATGCTGCAGTGGGGAAGCAGGCCCGGAATGTTGCGGTATTGCTGAACAAGGGGCGTACAAGCTTCGTGCAGCAGAAGATGCTGCTTCCTTTCTACGATGTCTTCGACGAACAGCGCTATTTTGAGGCTGCGAACCAGCAGCAATTGACCGAACTTTGCGGACAGCCATTGGCGGTTACGATCTGCGAGGATGCCTGGAACGATAAGGACTTCTGGCCAAGGCGGCTTTATCCTGTCGACCCTGTGGAACGGTTGATGCAGGAATGGCAGAGTGAGAAGGTTGCGGGGCGGAGGATCATCCTGAACATCTCGGCTTCGCCGTATTGGCATGGGAAGATTCGTGTGCGAGAGAAGATGCTCGCCGCGCTGGCGAAGCGCCATGATGCGTATGTTGTGCTGGTCAACCAGGTTGGGGGCAATGACGGCCTTGTATTTGATGGATCGTCTGTGGTGATTCGTCCGGATGGTGAGGTTGTGGCGCGTGCTGCTTCGTTTCGCGAGGACCTGGTTCTCTTCGATACAGAGTTGCCGTCATCGCCGGATTCGACCCAGGAACGAGATAAGACTTCCGCGGTCTGGTCGGCGCTGGTTCTTGGGACGCGGGATTATGTGCGGAAGTGCGGGTTCCACAAGGTGCTTGTAGGTTTGAGCGGTGGCATCGATTCGGCTCTTGTGGCTGCGATTGCGGTAGAGGCTTTGGGTGCTGAAAACGTGATCGGTGTTGGCATGCCGAGCGAATATTCTTCGCTGGGGTCGATTGAGGATGCGAAGGATCTGGCGAAGAATCTCGGCATCCGGTTTGAGCTGCTTCCAATCCATGAGGTCTTTGCGCAGTATCAGCATGTGCTGCAGCCGTTGTTTGCCGGGACTCCGTTCGGGCTGGCTGAGGAGAATCTGCAGTCGAGAATACGGGGCGCTCTGCTGATGGCGCTTTCGAATAAGTTTGGCGCACTTGTGCTGACGACGGGGAACAAGAGCGAGATGTCGGTTGGTTACTGCACGCTGTACGGGGACATGGTGGGGGCGCTTGCGGTGATTGGCGATGTGTTGAAGACGCGGGTTTATTCGTTGAGCCGGTATGCGAACCGGGAACGCGAGATTATTCCGCGAGCTACGTTGGAGAAGCCTCCTTCGGCGGAGTTGCGGCCTGGGCAGAAGGACACGGATTCGCTTCCGCCGTACGAGGTGCTTGATCCGATTCTGGAGGCGTATGTAGAACGTTATTGCTCGGCCGAGCAGATTGCGGAGGAGCAGGATGTAGATGTGGAGCTTGTGCGTTCTATTCAAAAGCTTGTGGAGCAGAGCGAATATAAGAGGCAGCAGGCGGCTCCGGTATTGAAGGTAACTCGTAAGTCCTTTGGAATGGGGAGACGGTTTCCCATTGCGGTGAAGGTTCAGGTGTAATAGAAAGATGCCGCGCGATGCGCGGCGGAGGATGGTTTTGTTGAAGATCGCGAATCGGATATTGGTAACAGGGGCAGTTTTCTGTATTGCAACCATTGCATTTGCCCAGACGCCTGCCCAGACGGGAACGGGCGCAGCGGGAGCGGCGGCACCCAAGACACAACAGCAGCCTGCACCTATGCCGCTGCAGACGCTTGATCAGGCTCCGCCCAAGGACCCGTTTCCCCCGGTGAATCTGAAATACTTCACGGCGACCTCGCCAAGTGTGGATACGGTAAATGCCTTTCTCAAGGCGTTGTGGGGATACGATCCTAATCGTCTCTGGCGCGTAGAAGCGATTCAGTCCACGTCTGCGCCTGGAGTGAGCAAGGTGGTCGTGTTCGTTACCGAGAGAGGCCCGAACGCGAAGGTGCAGTCGACGGTGTTCTTTGTGATGCCGGACGGGAAGCATGCCATCGCTGACTCGTCGGGAGTGCTTCCGTTTGGCGATAAGCCATTTGCGGACGCCCGCAAGAAGCTTCAGGACGCGGCTGATGGAGCGTATCGCGGATCCACAAGCAAGGATCTGCTGCTGGTTGAGTTCGCTGACCTGCAGTGCCCGCACTGCAAAGACGCGCAGGCAACGATAGACCAACTGGCGAAGGATTTTCCGAATGCGCGGATCGTCTATCAGAGCTTCCCGATTGTCGACCTGCATCCGTTTGCGTTCAAGGCGGCTGCCTACGGCTATTGTGTTCAGAAGCAGAAGAATGATGCTTTCTTTACTTATGCCTCCGCGGTGTACGATGCGCAGGCTACCCTTCTTCCGGAGTCTGGCGACCAGACTTTGAAGGATGCTGTGACGAAAGCTGGTCTGGATGCAGCGGCGGTCGATGCGTGCGCGGCGACGCAGGCGACGAAGGATGCCGTGAATGCCTCGATCAAGCTTGGCCAGGACGTGGGAGTCGACCAGACGCCCCTGCTTCTGGTGAATGGACGTCCGCTCCCGCTGGCACAGGTTTCCAATCAGCCCTCTTCGGCGTTCACCTACGAGATGCTGAAGGGCATTATTTCGTTCCAGGCGGTTCAGGACGGGGTCAGCAGTGGAGCGCCGGCAAGTGGCGCGACGCGACCGGCTCCCAGTTTGAAGTAGGTCCCCCCCGGGGTATCTTTTGGTGTAAAGATCTGGAAATAAAGCGGATAGGTTCGGGTCTTCGGGGCAAAAGCCAACCCAGAGTACGCGAAGTTTTTCGCAAAGAGCGCTAAGGTTTAAAACGGAAAGCCCGGCGGGTGCCGGGCTTCACTTTTCCAGCTCTTTCTATTTTAGAGAATGGGTGAAACTGCTCTGCCATTTTGGCCGGGAATATTTTTGGGTTGTAAGTAATTGTTCGAATGGTTGTTACGATTTTGGGGCTTGTGGAAATTGTGATTTCGGGGCTTGACAGGCGAGCCTCCCTTTTGCACGCAGACGGTTGCAATGCCGGGCAAACAGAACATTGCCGGAAGATTTTTCGATGGTATCCTTACCCGACTCAGCGGCAGAGGACAAGCTCTCCGTTTCGTCGAGCGACTGTACCGACTGTTTTAGCTTTGTATATCGCCTCATTCGGTTACTCGAATCAGATGTTCCTCCATGGAGGGTGCCTTGCTATCTATCTATCGTGGAGCCGGACTTTTGACAGTTGCTTGCATCTTTAACTGCAATAGCCCAGGGACAAGCATCTGTGGCGGCAGTTGTTGCAGTGAAGCATCCTGTAACGGACGAGTACCACGGCGTAAAAGTCGTGGACAACTATCGCTGGCTTGAAGACGGCAAGAGCGCAGAAACCAGGCAATGGGTTGCGATGGAAAATGCCCACTCGTTGCAGTACTTCCAGCATGCAGCGGCCTGGAACCCGGTTTTGCAGGGTATCAAGGCCCCAAAGACAAAGCAGGCACCCTACAGGCGTAGCCTGGACTTTCGGGCTGGCCGGTTCTTCTATCTTCAACTGGATCGCACGGTGCAACAGCAGGCGGTCCTGATGATATCCACAAGTCTCGGAACACCGAGCTCTGCGCCGGCAAACGCCAGAGTTTTGCTTGATCCGAATATGCTCGACGCAACGGGTCATACCTCGATCGATTGGTACATGCCATCCCTGGATGGTGGATTGGTCGCAGTCGGGCTTGCGGTTGGCGGCAGTGAACGCGCGGCTCTTACTGTCTTTGACACAGCGACAGGCAAACAGGTGGATGCGGCCTTCGTGCCGATGGGCTTCCCCGGCAACAGACGTAGCCTGGCCTGGTTGCCGGGAAACAAGGGATTTGTCTATGCCGGTTACGACCCCGCAGTGGCTGCCGCCGCTCAGGCCACCGTGCTCACAAACCAGAAGGTGTTCGAACACATTCTCGGGACCTCGCAGACTGAAGATCGCGTCGTCCTCGACAAAGGGCTGACGCAGCTAGCGCAGATCGCGCTCGATAGTGATCCGACAGGCAAATGGATCGTCGCCAGCGCTGAGGACGGCGACGGGGGCACGTATGCGAATTTCGTGCGTTTGCCGGCTGGGTCCTGGCAGCAGGTCTCTACCTATAGTGACGAGGTTGTGGCTATCACTCCGGGTACCGCAGAGGAAGATGTGCTTTACCTGACCTCGCTCAAGGACGCACCTCGCGGCAAAATCCTTGCAATCTCCGCGAAGACTCCGGTGCTTGCCCAGGCGAAAACGATCATCCCAGAGGGGACAGCCAGCATAGAACACGACGACCCAGAGTCAGATTCCCACCGGGTCCTCGTGACGAAGGACCGTCTGTATGTGACTACGATCGACGGTGGACCGAACCGCTTGCAGGTGTACAACCACCAAGGCCGGCCACTCCCGGACGTGCCGCTCCCACCAGTCTCAGGAGTTTCAGAAGTAGCCGCTGTCGGCGCTGAAACTCTGGCCATCCAGGTGAGTGGTTTCCTTTCTCCACCTGCCTACCTGACCTATCAACCGGGCCCGAATGCTCGACCAGAGGCTACGGCACTCTCCCAGCCGGCGAGCGAGATTCTTTCCGGCTATGTCGTCGACAGGAGTTTCGCGACTTCGAAGGATGGGACAAAGATTCCAATGAACATCATCCACCGGCGCGGATCTGCCATGGACGGAACTGTTCCGACCCTCGTGTATGGTTACGGCGGGTACGGGATCAGCCAATCGCCGCAATTCGTCGACGGTATCTACTGGTCGACCTGGCTGCAACAGGGTTACACACTGGTGATCACCAACATTCGTGGAGGTGCTGAGTATGGTAAGTCGTGGCATCTCGGCGGAAACCTGACGAAGAAGCAGAATGTCTTTGACGATTTCTCGGCCTGTGCGCAATATCTGATCGACAACCATTGGAGTTCACCCGCCCACATGGCGGCCCTGGGTGGTTCGAATGGCGGCCTGCTCATGGGGGCGGAGATCACCCAGCACCCTGAGCAGTTCCGCGCCGTCGTCTCCTACGTCGGTATCTACGACATGCTCCGGGTCGAGCTGGACCCAAATGGACAGTTCAACACGACAGAGTATGGAACGGTGAAGGACGCTGCACAGTTTCGGGCGCTTTACGCCTATTCGCCCTACCACCACGTGGTGGTATGGTGTGAAGTATCCGGCGATTCTTATGGAAACGGGTGACAACGATCCGAGAGTCAATCCGGCGCAGTCTCGTAAATTCGCTGCCCGTCTCCAGGCGGCAAGTAGTTCCCAGGCTCCGATCCTGCTAAGGACCTTTGCGGACGCCGGACACGGTTCTAGTTCAAGCGCGGATTTGCAACAACAGTTTGCGGATGCGTACACATTTCTCTTTCAGGAACTCGGTGTTGCCTTTGCACCGGCTCAATGAAATAGATTAGGGGGCTGAACATTGAGGTTCACCTTAGACTGAATCGGCCCGTTCTGCCGCTACGAAACATTCACGCTGCCCTAGTGCTTATCAGGTGTTTGCGATGTAGATGAAGCGGAGGAGGAAGAGGGCGGCGAGGAGATAGAGCATCCAGTCTCTTTTGAAGGTTTGGCGGGCCTGGCCGGTGAGGATGCGGAGGAGGGCGTAGCTGGTGAGGCCGAAGCTCAGGCCGTTGGCGATGGACCAGGTAAGGGGGATGGTGGTTACGGTGAGAAAGGCGGGGATTGCGATGGAGGGTTCGCTCCACTCGATCTCGCCGAGGCCGGTTAGCATGAGGCCGCCTACGAGGATGAGCGCGGGTGCGGTGGCGAACGCGGGGATGGCTCCGATGAGCGGCGCGATGAAGAGGGAGAGGAAGAAGAGTAAGCCGGTGACGATGGCGGTGACGCCGGTGCGGCCTCCGGCGGCGACTCCGGCGGAGGATTCGATGTAGCTGGTGACGGTGCTGGTTCCGGCGAGTGAGCCTGCGATGGTGGCTGTGGCGTCTGCGAAGAAGATGCGGCTGAGGCGGGGGATTTTGTGGTCGGGAGTGAGGAGATTTGCGCGCTGGGCGACGGCGACGAGTGTGCCGATGTTATCGAAGAGATCGACGAAGAGAAAGACGAAGATGATTTCCAGTGCACCGAGGCGGGTGATTCCGCGAAGGTCGAGTTTGAATGCGGTGTCCGCAGGGCGGAAAGGCTGTAGAAGGCGGGTTGCCAGCGGATCTGGTGAAAGAAGATGCCGGCGAGGGTTGTGCTAAGGACCCCGATGAGCATGGAGGCTCGCACGCGCAGGACCTGCAGGACGGCGATGAGCAGAAGGCCGAAGAGGGCGAGGGCGGTTTGAGGGGAGCGCAAGTTGCCTAGGGTTACGGTAGTTGCGGGGCTGGGGACGATGATTCCGGCGTTGCGGAAGCCGATGAAGGCGATGAAGAGGCCGATGCCGCCTCCGACGGCGGCGTGGAGCTGGTGGGGGATGGCTCCGACGAGAAGCTGGCGGATGCCGGTGAAGGTGAGGAGGAGAAAGATGATGCCGGAGACGAAGACGGCTCCGAGTGCGGTTTGCCAGGGGACGCCCATTCCTTTGACGACGGTGTAGGTGAAGTAGGCGTTGAGGCCCATGCCGGGCGCGAGGGCGATGGGGTAGTTGGCGAGGGCTCCCATGAGGACGCTGCCGAAGGCCGCGCAGAGGCAGGTGGCGACTGTGACGGCGGCGATGGGCATTCCGGTTTCGTGAAGGATGGAGGGGTTCACGAAGATGATGTAGGCCATCGTGATGAATGTCGTGAAGCCGGCCAGTATCTCAGTGCGCAAGGTTGTGTTGTGCGCGGTGAGGCCGAAGTAGTCTTCCAGTTGTTTCCGCATGATGGGCGAGTGGTTCGGTGAAAATGGATTTGCGAGGATTGTTATCAGGATAACGTGAGAGGACTGGGATGACGGCTGATGAGGTAAAGAGATTGCTGGGTTTGGAACCCCATCCGCGCGAGGGTGGATGGTTCGTTCAGACGTATGCGGCGGATGAGAAGGTTGCTGCGGAGGTGTTCGGTGGGCGCTATGCGGGGCCGCGCAGGACGGCTACGGCGATCTACTACCTGCTGGAGGAGGGAAGTTTCAGCGAGATGCATTGCCTGCAGTCGGATGAGATCTTTCATTTTTATGCGGGGGATCCGGTTGAGATGTTGCAGCTGTTGCCGGATGGGAGCGGCCGGACGGTTGTGATTGGTAACGATCTGGCGGCAGGGCAGCGGCCGCAGGTGCTGGTGGAGCGCGGAGTCTGGCAGGGTTCGCGGCTGGTGAAGGGTGGGCGGTGGGCTTTGCTTGGGTGTACGGTGAGTCCGGGGTTTGAGTATGAGGATTATGAGGGCCGTTCGCGCGAGGAGCTTTGTGCGAAGTGGCCTGAGTGGACGGAGATGATTGGGGAGCTTACGCGAAGGTAGTGCGGCGTTCTGGGTTCCTGTTGGCGTACTGTTTGGGCTGGCCTAGATATTTTTGGCGCTCAAGAAAAAATACAGGGATTCTTCGCTTCGCTCAGAATGACAAGCTGTTCGCTTCGCTCAGAATGACTGGCTGTTCTTCAGGCGCGGATTTGTGCGGCGATGCGCTCGATGGCGTGATGGGCGGAGAGGATGGCTCCTTCCTGCCAGGCAACCAGGTGCGAGAGATAGTCGCCTGCGAAGTAGGTGCGGCCTTCGGGTTTTTCGAGCTGCGCATACGAGGCGCCGCTGGCGGGGAGGAAGTTGTTGGCGAAGCAGCCGAGTGAGTAAGGGATTTTGCTCCAACTGACATAGATGGGCTTGCTGAGAAGCTGCGAGCGCCCCGGGTGCAGCTTCTCGACTGCTGCGCGTGAGGCGTCGAGTTTGGCCTGGACGGTAGGGAGTGCGCCGAAGGGTGTGGGAGCGCCGGTGACAAAGTCCGTCTCGGTGTTGAAGCCGGCCACGATGACGCCGGTTTTTGAGAACAACTTGTCGGTTGGATACCAGACGAGATCGACGGTGTCTTTGAGGAACGAGATGCCGCCGTAGATGCGGTCATCCTTTTCCCAGAAGCGCGGAGACTCCCATCCGACCTTGTAGAGCGCGGCCATCGGCATGCCTGTAAAGGCGCGCTGCGCCTCAGGCGTGAAGTTGTTTTTCGTTTTGGCCAATATGGGGATCGGCAGGGTGCAGATGCAGTAGTCCGCAGTGAGAGTTTTGGGCGTGCCTGACTTTGTATAGGCGATGGTCACGCTGCGATCGCCGGTGGTGATTTCGGTGACCGGGCAGTCGTATTGGATCAGGTCGCCGAGTGCCTTTGCGAAGGCATAGGGAATGCGGTCCATGCCGCCGATGGGCTGGAACATGGTTGCCTGCCAGTCAATTTGTTCTTCGTAGAATTCGCCTTTTGAGAAGTCGGCGGCGAGGAGTTCGTTGAACTTGAGAGGCTTGCGGATCTTTTCCTGGGTCAGGCCTGCTCCGGGCGGGTTGATGAAGCCGGAGCGGGAGCTGCCGGTGTACTTGTAGGTTTCGTTGAGGTCGCCGAAATCCTGGACGAAGGCGAGGAGGCGTTGTTCGTCTTCTTTGGAGAGCTCGTCGTCGAGAGTGTGTTTGTTGATGGCTTTGGCCAGGAGTTCGGCGAGGTATCCGCGAGTGTCATAGATGACCTGGCGCATTTCTACCGGCTTGCCGCCGTTGAGTTCCGCTGCCTGAAGATGGGCGGAGCGCGTTGCGTTGACTTCGACCTCAAGCGGTACGCCGAGTTCTTCGCAGTAGTTGAGAAGGTGAGTGTGAATCGAAGGGATTCGAGCAGGACCGGGATTGAGATAGCTGCCGTTGGACCATGAACAGTGCTGGACGGTGCCGTCGGTGAACTCCACTTTGCTGCCGTCGCGGATGCTCCAGCTTCGGCCTCCGGGACGGTTGCGCGCTTCGAGGATGGTGCATTCGAATCCTGCTTTGCGGAGCTCGTAAGCGGAGACGAGTCCGGCGATGCCTGCGCCGAGGATGATGATTTTTTTACCTTTGCCAAAATCGGCGGGCAGCTGCGGCAGCACGGATGCTCCTACAGCGGGTATGAGGCCGAGCACCTGCATGGTGGAGAATGCAGCGGAGTATCCGCCGAGTTGCGCCATACGCTGAATGAAGCCACGTCGTGTGAGGCTCATGGAGACTCTCCGAATGAAGAAATGAATATCCTGCGGGATGTCTCAGGGTTTATCAGTTGCCATGATCTTTTGCAAGCGAATACCACGCGGAAGGGCTCGGTAAGTGCGCTGCGCTACGACATATAATCCGCTGTGTGAAGACGGAAAGGGTACAGCAGGGAAGCGGTTTTGCGCGGCGTGAGTTTCTGAGAGGTGCGCTTGCGCTGGGCGCGGTTCAGGGAACGCTGAGCTCGCCTGGTGTGGCGGAGTCCTTGTCACAGGGGGCGACGGGAGTTGATGACCGCGAATCCTGGATTCGGGTTGTGAAGCGTGTGTCGGATCCGATGCTTGAGGCTTTGAGCAAAGGACAATTGCGCGCGAGGATGCCGGTGGAGGCGGGGCCCGGACTGGCGGCGGCGCGGAGTCAATCGACGCATCTGGAGGCGATGGGGCGGCTGTTGTGCGGGCTGGCTCCGTGGCTTGAGGCTGCTATGCCTGAAGGAGCGGAGCAGCAGTTGCAGGCGAGGTATCGCGAGTGGGCGCGAGCAGGGATTCGTTATGGGACAGATAAGGCATCTGCCGATTACATGAATTTCGGGTTGACGCCGCAGTCGCTGGTCGATGCGGCATTTTTGGCATTGGCGATTGTGAGGGCTCCGGTGGAGTTGTGGGAGAAGCTGGACAAGACGACGCAGGGAAATGTGGTTCGGGCGCTCGAGGCTACGCGGCCGGTTCTTCCGGGGCAGAACAACTGGCTGCTGTTTTCGGCGATGGTGGAGGCGGCGCTGTGCTTTATGGGGGAATGGTGGGATCCGATGCGCGTGGGCTATGCGGTTCAACAGCATATGCAATGGTTCGTGGGCGACGGGATGTATGGGGATGGGCCGCATTTTCACTGGGACTACTACAACAGCTTTGTGATTCAGCCGATGCTTCTCCAGGTGCTGGAGACGGTGGAGAAGAAATCTTCGACGTGGAGTTCGCTGCGGCCGGTTGTTTTAGAGAGGGCTCAACGGTATGCGGCGATTCAGGAGCGGTTGATTAGTCCAGAGGGAACTTTTCCGGCGATTGGGCGGTCGCTGGCGTACAGGTTCGGTGCGTTCCATCTGTTGAGCGATATCAGTCTGCGGAAGAAATTGCCAGAGGAGGTCACGCCGGAGCAGGTTCGGTGCGCGCTGACGGCGGTAATGCGAAGGATGATCGAGATGCCGGGGACATTCGATGCGAATGGATGGTTGACGATCGGGTTCGCCGGGCACCAGCCGAGTATTGGGGAGACGTATATCTCAACGGGGAGTTGTTATTTGTGCGCGGCGGCGTGGTTGCCGCTGGGGCTTCCGGCGACGGATGCTTTCTGGTCGGGACCGGCGAAGCCCTGGACTGAGGTTAAGGTGTGGAGCGGGCAGGACATCAAGACGGACCATGCGTCGTCTGCCTAATGGGGTGGGCTGGGGCTAGTTGTTATTGTCGTTTGCGAGCAGAGCGCTCAGGGCGAGCAGCTCGGCGTCTGCGCCGAGTTTGCCGATGAGTTGCGGGGCGCCGCGTTTGCTTTGCAGCGTGATTGCCGGTCTTCCGAGCAGGCTTGCAGGCATGGTGTAGCGCAGGATTTTTGCGCGAGTTTGTGAGTGATCGCTGTTCGCGTGCAGCTCTGATGTGGGGGTGTTGGGTAACAGGAGATAGTCGAAGGGCTGGAGTTTCTGTTCGCACTCTTTGCGGAAGGCGGAGAGCCTCGTTCGCAGCGTTGTGAGTTCTTCGACGGGCTGTCTGGCTCCCCATCGAAGACGCTCGGCGATTACGGGGTCGAAGCCGTCGCGTGGTTCGGGATGAAGAGCGGCGGCTTCGCTGGCCTGAATGGGCACGAAGATATCTTTTGCGTCGTCCCATATCGAGGTTTCGAAGGAGTCGATTTTTGCTCCTCGCGATTTGAGGATGCTGATCCATTCTTGGAGTGTTGCGAGGACGTCGGGGTCGCAATCGAAGAAAAAGGACTGGGCGGGTATGCCTATGCGCAGATTTTCTATTTCTGGTGGTGGAGCTTCGGGAAGGCCGAAGAGTGCGGCGCCGAGCAGAGGACCGTCGGAGAGATTGTTGTAGATCCAGCCGACGGTGTCGAAGGTTGGTGCGAGATGTTCGCCGCCGCGCCAGAGGGCGGCTTCGTTGGTGGTGCTCATGGTGATGGAGGCGCGATAGCCTGCGAGGCCGCATAGTGCGGCGGGAACTCGGATCGAGCCGCCTGTATCGGTTCCGATAGCGGCCAAGGCAGAGCCTTCCTGGACGCTTGCAGCTCCGCCGCTGGTTGATCCGCCGGTCAGCAGCTTCGGATTGGCTGGTTGGAAGCAATCGCCGAAGTCGGGGTTCTGGCCGGTGATGCCGTAGGCAAGCTGGTGGAGGTGGGTTTTGCCGGTAATGATTGCTCCCGCCTGCTTGAGGCGCGCTGCGACGGCTGAATCGGCGATGGCGGGCTGCCGAGAGCCGGCTAGTGTTTTCGAGCCGCAGGTTGTAACGAAGCCTTCGAGATCGAAGCAGTCCTTGAGAGAGACAGGTATTCCCCAGAGTGGTTGGCTTTGGATTGCCTGATTGGCCAGGTGTTCGGTTTGTTTTACCGACCAGGTTTGATTTTGTGCGAGATACACGTTTTTTCCCAGGTTTGAGTTCGAGCGGGCGAGAGCAGCTTCGACGATCTGGGAGGGTTTCGCCAGGCCTTTGCGATAGCGTTCGCGCAGGGTGAGGATGGATAAGCACGTGTCCGTGGTGGGGTGCATGGAGATTGACGATACCTGAAAAGGAGGGCGTGCCCGAGGAAAATCCGCCTAATTCCTTTGCCTGCGGCAATCGAATGGCCTAAATTGCTTGTATGCCATTGAACGATCGTCGGTCCTTTCTCAAAATGACGGCTCTTGCCGGAGCATTTTCTTCGAACAGCCTCTTTCGGCAGCTCCATGCATCGGAGTGGCACGGCGCCTCGAGTGCTGTGAGCCATCTTGATGCAGGAGAGGTTGCACAGAATGAGGACTATTGGAGCGTGATTCAACGCGGGTACTCGGTGAGCACCCAGATCATCAATCTGAATAACGGCGGAGTGTCGCCGGCTCCGATTGTGGTTCAGCAGGCGGTTGAGCGCTACAACCAGATGACTAATGAAGGTCCGTCTTATTTCATGTGGCAGATTCTTGACCAGGGCCGCGAGCCTTTGAGGCAGAAGCTGGCGCGGCTGGCGGGGACATCGCCGGAAGAGATTGCGATCAATCGCAATTCGACCGAGGCGCTGAACACTCTTATCTATGGCATGCCGTTGAAGGCTGGGGATGAGGTTGTGGGTTCCAAGCAGGACTATCCCCACATGATGTACGCCTACCGGCAGCGGGCCGAGCGCGACGGGATCGTGTACAAGCAGATCAACTTCGACTTTCCGATCGAGGATGTAGACACGATTGTGAAGGCGTACGAGCAGATGATGACGCCGCGGACGAAGCTGGTGCACATCACGCACATGGTGAACTGGGTGGGTCAGCTGATGCCGGTGCAGGAGATCGCCGACATGGCGCATGCGCATGGAGCCGAGGTGATTGTGGATGGGGCGCATTCCTACGGGCTGATCGATTTCAAAATTCCTGACCTTCATTGCGATTACTTCGGCACGAGCCTGCATAAGTTTCTTTCAGCGCCCATTGGCTCGGGAATGATGTGGGTGAAGCGGGACAAGATCGCAAAGGTGTGGCCGCTGACCTGTTACAGCGATCCGCACAGCGCGGACATTCGTAAGTTCGAGGCGTTGGGAACGCGCAGCTTCCCGATCGAGCAGGGAATTGGAGAAGCGATCAACTTTCATGAGGCGATTGGATCGCGACGCAAACAGGAGCGCATCTTCTACCTGAAGAACTATTGGGCGACGCGTGTGAAGGACGTTCCCGGAGTGAAGCTGCATACGTCGCTTGACCCGAGGTTCTCGTGCGCGATCTGTGGTGTGAGTATTGAGGGTGTTCAGCCGCGCGACCTGATGAACACGCTGTTCGATAAGTACAAGATTCACACGGTCAGCATCGACTACGAGAAGATCCACTGCATTCGCGTAACGCCACATGTTTACACGACGACCGCGGATCTGGATAAGTTTGTCGGAGCGATTGGTGAGATTGCGGCGGCCAGGAAGGCCTGAAGGGGAGCCTCTCACGCATTCAGGGCCATTCGATTTTGAAGTTCGCGATGCAGTTAGCCGCTTAGCGAAGGTCAGGTCTATTGCGTTCGATTAATCAGCTTGCCGATGCTTTGGGCAAGGTCGATGATTTCGCCTTCTCCCCGCAGATCCAACTTAATCGGATAGTTTCCAGATACCGCATGATCTACAGCTTCGCGAAGGCTAGCCAAAGGTTTTACGACCATGCGCGGAAGAACAAAACTGATCCAGATACTGACGAAGAATGTAATGACAGAGACAATACTGAGAACCCACTCCGCACGACGAGCGATGGAGCGGGCTTTCTGATGATCGCTCTCGATACGCTGCCAACTCTGAGCTTCCATCTGCGACGTGACATCTAAAACGTGCTTGCTGGTAGCCCGAATCTCCGTCGTGATCTGACCAAGCGCTTGATTCTCCTGCTCAAGCGTCTTCGTCACTTCCGCATCGAATGACTGGACCTGATCCTGCAGTTCCTGAATCATTTGTGCATTTTGCATTCGCTTTGAGCGGAGTAGTACGTCGTTGAGGTCTTTCTCGTAGGTAGCTACTGCTTGTTGGATACGCTGGGCTGAAGTACCGCCCGGCGCCTGCATGAGTGACACCGCTGCTTCAAGCTGCTGCGAGTACCGTTCTATGCTCTTCAAGATATCCTGAGCAGCACTTCGTTGGCCCGAATCGAGATGTTCCATTTGCTCGACCAACTGGTTAATCTTCGCGGTGGCTTGTTGGTTCTCCTGGATGTACACAGGATCATGGAGTAAGAAGTAGTTGCGCTCGCTCCGCCGTGCTTCCAGCATTTGAACGGCGATTTGCTCCGTGAGTCTGGTTACGGGCGCATCCACATTGACGATGTGATTCACGATTGCGACGATCTGAAACAAGTAATAGATCGTAAGAAAGATCACGGGCACGAGAATAATCCGCACGATTGCCAGGCTGTAGACGACGCGGCGTTTTAGCGAACTGCCCGGCGCTAAAATTCTGAACGTTTTTTCGATCATCGGTTGCACAGGTGGCCTCGCTGGACTCACCTGATATTATCCGTTGAATATTTGAATTCTTATCCGGGCAAGTAGATTATTCAGTCGTTGCTCGTTGCTCAAGCGTTCGTAACGTGATGATCCCAATATTGTCGACGCCGGCCTGATGGCCGTAATCGATGATCTCGGCCACTAAAGAGAAGTCGAGAGCTGCGTCGCCTTTGATAAACATTGTCTTGTCGGTTCGTTTTGCAAATATCCCGGCCAGTTTTGATTCGATATCGACTTTGCTTAGCGAAGTTTCGTTGATCCTGTACGTAACGTTGTCTTCCTTGTCGGCGAGGACCTGAACGACGATTGGTGGTGGGGCCGGATCTGTTTTGGCGGGGGACCTGGGCGGCTGCGGTATGAGGGCGTCGAGGCCACGGACAGCAGTGGGTTGGATGACCATGAAGATGATCAGCAGAACGAGAAGAACATCGATGAGCGGGGTTACGTTGATATCTGCGCTCAAGCCTTTTCCATCACCTGATGCCATACCCATAGGAAGACTCCTCACATCTTCTTTGGACACCAGCGATGGGATGAAGGTTCCCGGGTGGAACCAATTTCCGTGACTGCACAGGCATTATGGATTCTTCGGGGTCGTCTGTGGAGCCGTTGTTGTGCCCGTCTTCCAGTCTGTATCACTTAACTTCCATCCACCGCCGAGTGCCTTATAGAGATCGACGAGTGCGACTTTACGCTCGAGGTCGTAGATTACGAGCGAGGTTTCGGCCGGGTACAGATTGAGCTGGGCATCGACTACTTCGAAATAGCTGGAGAGTCCGCTGTTGTAGCGAACTGAAGAGAGACGCACCGAGTCGCGATAGGCGACAACAGACCGGGTTTCGTCGCGAATGGAGTCGGCGAGTTTCTGGTGTGCGGAGATGGCAGTGGAAACCTCTCCGAAGGCCTGGGTCACGGACTTCTGGTAAGAGATCTGTGCCTCGTCGCGTTGAGCGTAGGCGGCGCGATACTGACTCCTCAGCCGTCCGCCGGTGAACAAGGGACCGGCAAGACCGCCAGCGAGAGACCACAGAGTGCCGGAGCTCACCAAGTCGCCCAGCTGCGGATTGACGCCTCCGAACTGCCCCGTCAGGCTGAGGACGGGAAAGAAATTCGCCTTGGCGACGCCGACGGCAGCGTTGGAGGCGATCAGTTGCTGCTCTGTCTGGCGCAGGTCGGGACGGCGCTCCATCAGAGTGGAAGGCAAGCCGGCCGGGACAGCGTCGAGATCGCTCTGATCGGCAAGAGACGCGCCGCGGGGGATTGGCGCGGGGTTCTTCCCGAGGAGGAGGCTGATCTGATTTTCTTTTGCGGTAATCTGGCGTTCGTAGTCGGGAACCTGGGCGAGGACGTTGGTCATTGCCCCTTCGGCACGGGTGGTTTCCAAGCCTGTGGCGAGACCGCCGGCTAGTTTTTTGTTGAACAGATCGTAGGTCTCCTGGAAGCTCTGGGCCGTTCGTTTGGCGATGTCCAGCTGCGCGTCGAGCGCCCGCAATTCAAAGTAAGCTTGTGCTACATCAGCGACGAGGCTGAGCCAGACTCCGCGTTGCGCCTCCTCAGAGGCGAAGAATAATGCTCGCTGCTGCTCGTTGAGCCTGCGGATTCGTCCCCAAAGATCGAGTTCCCACGAGAGGTCGAAGGCGTAACTGTAGTAGGTGTGATTGGGGATGAGGCGGCCTTTTTGTCCGCCGATACCCAGGCCATATCCGATCTGAGGATAATATTCAGACTTCGCGACACCGGCGTAGGCCCGCGCTTCTTCCACTCGAGCAGCCGCGGTTGCAACGTCGTAGTTGTTCTTGAGCGCTTCGCGGATCAGGTCCTGCAGCACGGGGTCCTTGAAAAGTTCCCACCATCCCAGGTCTGCGATGGAGTTCGCCTGGGGTGCGAGCTCCGTATAGAACTTGTCAGGAGGCTGAACCGTTGGCCGCTTATATTTGGGGCCTACGGTGCAACCTGCCAGACCCAGCAATACGAAGGGCAAGTAAGCGACTTTTCGCATCAGTCAGCTCCTCCTGTTGCAGGCGCTGTTGCTGCAGGTGCGGCGGCTTCTTTTTTCTTCTTTCCGAATCGTTCAACGACTACAAACAGCACAGGGACGAGAAAGACTCCGAGGACCGTCGCCGCCAGCATTCCGGTAATGACGGCGGTTCCGAGTACCACGCGGCCGACCGCGCCAGCTCCCTTTGCGGTCCAGAGGGGCACGCAGCCCAGAATGAATGCGAAGGACGTCATCAGGATTGGACGCAATCGCAGACGGGCTCCCTCAAGTGCGGCGTCTACGAGCTCCCTGCCATTTTTTTCATGTTCCAACTTGGCGAATTCGACGATCAGGATTGCGTTTTTGGCGGTCAAACCAATCAGCATGACGAGACCGATCTGGGCGAAGACGTTGTTGTCGAGCTTTCGCATCAGGAGACCCGCATAAGCGCCAAGAACGGCCACGGGTGTGGACAGCAGCACACTGAACGGCAACGACCAGCTCTCGTACATCGCGGCGAGGATCAGGAATACGAACAGGATCGACATGCCGAAGACTGCTGCCTGGCCACCGGCAGCTTTCTTTTCCTGGTAGGACATGTCGCTCCAGGCATAACCCATTCCATTGGGGAGAACCTCGTCCGCAGTCTGCTCCATTGCGGCCATCGCCTCTCCCGAACTGTATCCCGGCGCGGGTGCCCCGTTGATTTGGATGCTTCGAAACAGATTAAAACGGTTCGTGTACTCGGGACCCGAGACTCGCTTGATTGTGACCAGCGAGGCGAGAGGGGTCATCTCGCCTTTAGAGGTGCGAACATAGAAGTTGTTGATTTTGTCAGCACTAACTCGATATTCGGGTTCGGCCTGCAGGTACACCTTCCACTGACGTCCGAAGCGATTGAACTGGTTGATATACGCTCCGCCGAGAAACGCCTGCAGAGTCTGATAAACCTCACCGAATTGCAGGCCTTGTTTCAGAACGCGATCCTGATCTACATCAACGTAAAGTTGCGGAACCGAAGGGCGGAAGGTCGTTATCAAGGGAGTGAGTTCCGGGCGTTTCCTTGCGGCCACCACCAACTTTTCGAGGCTGTCATAGAGTTGCTCGACTGTGCCGCCACCGCGATCCTGCAACATGAAGGTGAAGCCGCCGGCTGTTCCAAGGCCGGGGATGGCGGGCGGGCCGAAGGCAAAGCCAATTGCTTCGGGAATTTCGGCTCGTATTTTCTGGTTGAGGGTCACTACGAGTTCTTTGGCCAAGAGTCCCGGCCCATGCCGCTCTTCCCACGGATCGAATTGAACAAAGTAGAAGCCGCTGTAGGTAGACGATGTGTTCGATAGCAAGCTGAAGCCGGCAATTGCGTCGTAACCCTGGACACCATGGGTGTGAGACAGGATGGTGTCCATCTTTCGCATCACGGCGTCGGTTCGCTGTAATGAAGCCGCGTCGGGCAACTGAAGCTGTATGAATGCGTAGCCCTGGTCTTCTTCCGGAATAAAACTGGTTGGGAGTTTGGTGCCCATGTATCCGGCCATCACAGAGAAGCCCACGAGGAACAAGAGTGCGATGAAGGAGCGACGAATCAAGACATGGCTCCACGACACGTAGCCACCGGTAATCGTCGTAAATGTGCGGTTGAACCAACCGAAGAAGCGGGCGAGGAGTCCTTTTGATTGTTTTCGTGGACGAAGTAACAAGGCTGATAGCGCAGGTGAGAGCGTTAGCGCGTTAAAGGCAGAGATGAGGACGGAGACGGCGATTGTGATCGCGAATTGCTGGTTGAGCAGACCCTTGATGCCACCTATGAATGCCATGGGTACGAAAACTGACGCCAAGATGAGGGCGATTCCAATTACGGGCCCGGATACTTCTTCCATTGCTTTCGTGGTTGCATCCTTTGGCGACATCCCATGTTCGATGTGGTGCTCCACTGCTTCGACTACTACGATGGCGTCGTCCACGACCAGACCGATGGCGAGAATGAGGCCGAACAGAGAGAGCGTATTGATGGAAAACCCGAGCATCGGAAAGATGGCAAATGTTCCGATGAGAGAAACAGGAACTGCGATAAGAGGAATGAGCGTAGCGCGCCAGCCCTGGAGGAAAAGAAAGACAACGATAATGACGAGAACGATGGCCTCAAACAACGTGTGGAGAATCTCTTTCATACCTTCGGTTACGGGAAGAGTTGTATCGAGAGAGACGGTATAGTCCAGATCCTGCGGAAAGCGGGTCTTGAGCTCCACCATCTGAGCTTTGAGCTGGTTTGCTACTGCAAGGGCATTCGATCCTGGGGCCTGGTAGACGGCGATAATCACAGCCGGCTTTCCGTTGAAGCGTCCAATCTGCTGATAGACCAACGAACCTAATTCGATTCGAGAAACATCTTTCAACCGCACTGTTGATCCGTCAGGATTCTGTCGCACGATGATTTCGCCGAACTCTTCTGGATTAATGAGACGGCCGGGCGCGCGAACTGCATATGTGAACTGCTGGCCTTTCGGAGCCGGCTCGCCTCCGATCTGGCCTGCCGGATTTACAGCACTCTGCTGGTTAACGGCGTTGGTCAGGTCAGAGACGGTCATTCCGAGCTTTGTCAGCTGGTCGGGCTTGACCCAGATGCGCATTGCGTAGTCGGAGGTTCCAAAGTTTGTAACCTGTCCTACCCCGGGGACACGCAACAGGGCATCGTTGATGTTGATGGTGGCGTAATTTCCGAGAAACCTGCTGTCAAATGTGCCGTTGGGCGAATAGACCGACAAGACCAGCAGAGGGATACCCATCAATTTCTTTACGGTCACTCCATATTGATTGACCGAGGTGGGTAGATTGGGGCTCGCCTGGGAAACCCGGTTTTGTGTGTTGACCTGGTCGATATCGACATTGGTGCCGATGTCATAGGTCACCTTGAGATTCATGGTGCCGTCATTGGCGTTTGTGGACATCATGTAGATCATGTTGTCCACGCCGTTCATCTGTTGTTCGAGCGGAGTTGCAACGGACTGCTCAATCGTCAAGGCATCAGCGCCGGTATAGGTTGCAGCCACGTTAACCTGTGGCGGGACGATATCCGGCAACTGTGCGATGGGTAGTTTCGTCATTGCCAGAACACCTGCAATGACCGTCAGGATGGCGATCACAATGGCAACGATTGGACGATTGATGAAGAACTTGGCCATGACTACTCTCCACCCTTGACCGCATTTGCCTGTGTGTCCTTGTAGAGGGTCGGCGCTACGGTTATGCCATCGCGCAGACGCTGGAATCCATCGACGACCACTTTGTCTCCGGGCTGCAATCCGGAGTCGATCACCCACATGTCGCCAAACTGAGGCCCGGTCTTTACGGTGCGGATTGCTACCTTGTTATCGTTCCCAACAACACCAACCTGATAGATTCCCTGTAACTCTGCGATTGCTCTTTGGGGGACGAGCATTGCATTTTTGCGTTCTTCGGTCACGGCACGGATGCGTGCGTACTGTCCCGGGCGCAGGACATTTCCCGGGTTGGGAAATGTGGCGCGCACTTGTATCGTGCCGGTCCTGGAGTCCACCTCTCGATTCACCAGCAGGACGTGTCCGGCCTGGGGATAGAGGGTCCCATCGCCGAGATACAGTTCCAGATTGCGCCCCGCGGCTCGTCCGGATTTTTCCCTTACAAAACGCAGATAATCCTGCTCTGAAATGCTGAAGTCAACGTAGATCGGGTCGACCGTCGAGACGGTGGCCATGACTGTATTGGGAGTCATGAGATCGCCAATACCGACTTTGGCGATGCCGGCAATTCCCGAGATTGGAGAGGCTACCGTCGTCCAGCCGAGGTTCAGCTTCGCATTATCGAGGACAGCCTGAGCCCCCGCCACAGCGGCCGTGCCGGCCTTTTCCATACTGTGAGCCTTGTCAAGTTCGGCCTGGCTGACGGCTTTTTCGGCAACCAGCGGGGTATAGCGATTCACGTCGATCTGGGCCTGTGCAAGCCCGGCATTGGCTTCGGCCAGCTTGCCTTGCGCCTGTTCGACAGAAGCCTGCGCCTGGCGGGGATCCAGCTTGAACATGGGCTGGCCTTGCCTGACGTATGTTCCTTCTTCGTAGACGCGCCTGAGCAGGAAACCTTCGACCTTGGGCCGGATGTCAGCGTCGGTGTTTCCCGCCATTGTTCCGATCCACTCCTGGTAGATCGGCACGTCCCTCTGGACGACAGGCGTTACCGTTACTCCGGGTGGAGGGGGAGCCGGCTTTTCCTTGTCGGATGAACATCCGTTCGTCAAAGCTACGCCCACGAACAAGAGCCAACCGAGCCGAACGTGAATCGTTGGTTGTTGCCACACGGCCTACCTCCTCGTCGACGCGTTAACTCAGCCCGTCCGGGGGGCCCTCAACGGCATGAGGTTATCCCTTTCGCGGATTGGGAGGCGTCCCATCCTGGGAGCATCAGATGGGCTACAGGATAGTCCGTGCACCAGCGAATTCCGTCTACCTGTGCCTGCCTGCTTGTCTTCCGATAGAACGCATCACGTCAGAAGGAGACCTGATGACGGGGCTGCGCACAACTGTAACCATTGACAGTTGGTCAGACGAGGCGGCGACCCTATGTTTAGGGTGGGCTTTCTCCTGCCATTGAATGAAGAGACGCGATCTGATTTCTTGTTGGATTGCGCGCTCAGCCCACCTTGTTCCCCGGGAGAGGCCAGTCGCAGATGCCTGACGGAACACGAATAATGATTACTTCGTGGGACTTGAGTGCTCGATTGAGAGAGTTTGACACTTCCGTGCAGCCTCGGCGACAATCCTGATTCGATTGACTAGATTCGCTGAGGATAGGTGCGATCATGACTCATGACGCGGCTGTTTTGAAGGCTGAGGAGATAGCCAGTCGCGTGCTGGCGCCATCCGCCGCACAAAACGATAAGACAGGACGATTCTCCGGCGAGGCTGTCGAGGCGCTTGGGGAGTCTGGATTGCTCGGGCTCATGCTTCCGGCAGATTATGGCGGCGTGGGATCAGGTCCTCGCACGCTTGCGGTTGTAATCTCAACACTTGCCGAGGCGGACGCTTCTGTTGCGATGGTCTACCTGATGCATATCCTCGGCGCAACGGCGATCTCGGCGGCGCGGCCGAACGCAGCTCAGGCAGTGACACCCATATTGCGGGAGATCAGTGCAGGCCGGCATTTATCGACTCTCGCTTTTAGTGAAGCCGGCTCGCGGAGCCATTTCTGGGCACCTATATCCCGCGCCCACCGGAATGGCACGGGTGTGTCCATAAGCGCCAAGAAATCGTGGGTCACGAGCGCTGGTCACGCGAACAGCTATGTTGTTTCTGCTCTTGCCCCTGAAGGCGTGGGACCAACGGATTCGACCCTATATCTGGTGACATCGCAGACACCGGGCCTTTCAGTTGCAGGGCCCTGGGACGGTATGGGGCTTCGAGCCAATGCTTCTGCACCCATTGCGCTGAACGACTGCCAGGTCTCAGCCGATTTTCAGCTAACGGATGACGGCGGGGGTTTTCCGGCCATGCTAAACGTGGTACTCCCGCTATTTAGTCTGGGGACCGCGGCGGTGGCCCTGGGATTATGCCGAGCAGCAGTGGCCGGGACCACAACGCACCTGAAAAACGCGAAATTCGAGCATCTGGGCCAGAGCCTCGGCGAGAGCCTGCCTACCCTGCGCGCGCAACTCGCGGCCATGCAGATTGATACCGACGGCCTGTCAGCTCGCATCGACGATCTGGTCGAGCATCTCGAAAAGCCGCGTGAGACGACGATGTTGCGCGTGCTTGAGGCCAAGGCCGCTGCGGGAGAGGCCGCCATTAGCGTTACCTCGACTGCGATGCGCGTTTGCGGAGGCGCAGCGTTCTCAAAGCATTTGAATATCGAACGTCTGTTTCGCGATGCCCACGCCGGGGCTGTTATGGCCCCTACGGGCGATGTTCTGCGGGAATTCATCGGGAAGTCACTGTTGGGAATACCGCTCTTCTGAGATCGGATGTTTTTTGAAAGCAGAGCGCGTTTTTGCGAAACCTAATGAAGGCGTGGAGGTTTATGAGCAAAGCAATCTGGGTGGGTGCAGTTGCATACAATCCGAAGGTGGTTACGATCTGGGAGGGGATGCGGCGCTATTTTCACGAGGAAGCGCATCTTCCAGTGGAGATCGTACTTTTTCAGAGCTACGAGGCGCAGGTTCTCGCACTGCTCGGCAAACCGGGCGAGGCCGTGCCGCGCATCGATATTGGCTGGAACACCAATCTTGCCTATCTGCAGGCCGATGAATGGAGCGGCAAAGCCTGTCGTGCGATCGCGATGCGCGACACCGACCTGGGCTGGATGACGAAGATTGTCGCGGTCAGCGGAGGCCCGATTTCTACTCTTGAGGATTTGAAGGACCGGACGCTTGCTCTCGGCAGCCGAGACAGCGGGCATGCAGCAATTCTTCCCGTTCATTTTCTGGAACAGAAAGGCATGATTGAGGGAAGGGACTACCGAGCGTTGCGCTTCGACAGCGACGTAGGCAAACATGGGGATACCGGGACCAGCGAAGTGGAGGTGGTGCGCGCCGTTCTTGATGGGCGAGCCGACGCCGGCGCGATCGGGAGCCCCTTCTGGAGCACAGTGCGCAATGAGCGCCTGGTGCCCGAAGGTGGCCTTTGCGAGATATGGTCCTCTCCGGCCTACAGCCATTGCATGTTTACTGCGAGGCCTGATCTGGAGCTTGAACAGCAGCACCGGTTTGTCGAGGCGCTCTTAGCCATGAGCTATGAGAACCCGGCTCATCGCGAGATACTCGACGCGGAAGGGTTGCGACGTTGGCTGACGCCTGACCTCGATGGTTACGCTGCTTTGAGGCAGGCAGCGGCTCAGCAAGGATTTTTCAAGCAGCTATCTGTCGAGCCGGTTTAGGAGACCAGGGCGATCCCGGTTCGACCGACCCGGTTTTTCGCCGGTAGCGTAATGACGTTCATGCACAATTGAAGATCCTTGCCAGCTTGTTTGCGTGTTCGCCTTCGCGGTCGAAGGCGCGGCGGACAGCCGCGAAGGCTTCGGAGAGAGGAAAAATATCGCGCGTAATCAACAGATCGACATCGCCCGCTCCGACCGGATGCCAGTACACGCCTTCGGCAGTAATGGTGACTTCCGGCACGAGGTCGGCTCGACTAACGGCGACACCCTCATTGGCAACACCACGCAACGCGATCCGGCGTATGACCCGGTCTTCTGTCGCGATCTTTTCTGCTTCGAGAAATTGACGAAACTCCTCCGCCTCGGCATCGGTCGAAACGGTCGCAGCAAGTCGCACTCGAAATCCCTGCGCACGAGCGCGCTGAATACCTTCTCGTGTTCTAGCCCATGATCCGGGCCCGCGATGGAGGTCATGCCTGTCAGGTGTCGCACTATCAAGGCTGATTTGCAGGGTCATTCGATTGCGGGGCAATGCTCGCAAGACTTCAGCCCGAGGCCCGGTAAGCAACATTCCATTGGTAAGCACGGTGGTCGGAGCGGCTGCCGCGCAGGAGGCAAGGATCTCGCCGATATCTTCGAGGAGAAATGGCTCGCCACCGGTTACGAAGATTTCCTTCACGCCGAGATCGACTGCTTCGGAAGTAATCCTCTGTATGCGCGCGAGTCCCAGTTCCCGTCGAGGCGCAGAAGGTGAGGAACGCACACAGCAGTAGTCGCAATGGAGGTTACAGTTGAAATTCGTGTACAGCCAAAGCCGCGAGCCCACTGGCCGATCGTCAGAAGGGGAGAGGGGAACAGCTCCGCACCGGAAGACCCACCGAGCGTGGCCATTTTCAACAGTTGCTTCCAGCAGAGCATTTCCCGTAAACCGGCACCAGGTTTCTAATGCGGGGCCAATGCTTTGGTCCTCAGCGCGGAGGGCCACTAAATCTCCCGGGCTGCTGCGACGCAGGGCAGCGATCAACTCCGGCAAGAGGCCAGATGCGAAAGTCTTTCGCCCAATATCCAGATCGATGTCAGCTTTCATTGGATTGGGGGCATTTTACAACTCATGGAGCACTGTTGGGACAGCGCCGTCCCGCACGACCGTGTTACGGCGAGCAACCGGGTCAGTCATGACGCTCGGCTTACAGCATCGATTCGAATCCCGCCGGCGGTTATTGCGCTTTCATCCATATGTCGGAGCCTGTCAGCTTAACCGCCAAATCCGTAATGAAGATGTGCAGAGGGGCGCCATCGGCGGTGCCGCGGTGCTCGGTTGCGATCAGCAGAGGACCGGCTTTTTTGTAGCCCGTCCAACTTGCAATGACGAGGCTCGGCTTCTTCGTTCCCCCCCGATGGTAGGCCATTTGCTCGACTCGGTTGTTGGACCCGACATAGAGATCCCAGGTATCTCCGGGTGTGTAGCCGCCAGCTTCTGTCGGATACTTCACCACCACCCGCCTGGCCGAACCCGTTCCCTGCTGCAATTTTTGCATGCCGTCATCCGTAACGGTGGCACTGATGTCCCAGTACGCATGGAAGGTGAACAGGAGCCAGTAGTTGTCATTGACGAAAGATGGGGCAATTTGGTCCTTTACATCGGCCGGCGCGCTGTTGAGCTGAGACAGGACAAAGGTAGCCTTGACGGGCTTGCCGTCCTTATCCTTTCCTTCATAGGAGACCTTGCCGGTCTTGGGCTCCCACTCCCACATGTGAGCGGCCTTGAAGAGTCCGGTTATTTCCCCATTCCAGGTGTAGCGGATCGCCTCGACCTGACCATAGGAATCGATACCGTATGTTTTGGCGATCTGCTCGAGAATTGGCGGACGGTTCTGTGTCCAGGACGCTGTAGGAATGATGAGCACCGCGAAAGCGAGAAGACGAATCAACCAACGGAAGCCCAATTTTGTCATGGAAATCTCCCCTTTAAATTGAACGAACCTTGGCCCGGGTGTCGAAGAGAAACCTTGAACTGAATAGCTCGAAATTATACTTTGTCCGATAGCGCGCCAGCGTGTTCAGGCTCTTTCGCACGGTACAACCAGATTATTGCGGCAGCTATTGCGAGGCATCCATATTCCAATGGCATGACCCAGCCGGGAAGCGATCCCCAGGGATGCCCGAGTGTGCGCTGGTGCCAGACAACGTAAGTAGGGATAACGCTCACAGTCCAAATGGCGAGCAGCAGCGTCGAGCGCGATGTCAGAAATGGCAGCAGCCAGAGAAGATACCACGGGAATACTGCGGGTGCGCACAACAGCGTTGCTGCCATTGGCCACGCGAATTTATCCGGAGACCACCCAGGCGCTGCGTTTTTCAGCCATGTTGTTATGGCTAATCCCACGACCACTGCCAGTGCAGCCAGCAACTGCGGAGGCGCTACCCGATCAAGTAATGCAAACACGGGACCATTAAAACGCCAACTCTGCACATATGTGCCAAGCGAGCCGATCGGAATGCGTCCGTGGCTGAGAAATGGCACGTACAGGAGTGCGACCACCGCTGCTGCCAATGCTGCGTCGCGAATGCGAATACGCTTCCAGTAAAGCGGCAAGAGCACGATTGGCAGAAATTTCACTGAGACAGCCACACCAAATGCGATGGCTGCAAAGGTTCGCCACCGGCGGATCAGCGCAGCGGCGGATACCAATAAAAAAAGCGCGCCAACAATGTCGATGTGACCGCTTCCCGCCACTTCAATGGCCAAGAGGGGATTCCATGCATATGCGAGAACCATGTGCGCTTCCTGCTGGCTGCAACGCAAAACGTCGAGCAATACGAAAGCAATGATCCATGCGCAAATGACGAAAGCTACCTTCAGTGCAAATGTAGATTCGTGAATCGCGGTTACGACTCGGAAGAATAGCTGCGCTCCTGCCGGATAGGGGCTCGGGAGATCGGGGTTGTTCAGGTTGCGGGTTTCCTGCGTATGCAGGAACTGCGCAGCAGGATCGCTGGGAATAACTAAATATGGATTGTAGCCGAGCCTCTGCAGGCGTCCGTCCCAAACATACCGATAGATGTCCTCACCGGCTCCCGGCGGCAACGGAAGAAATTCAACGTGGCAAACGGCAGCCAGAGCAAGGCCAATGACGACGACGTGCCGGGAGAATTTTGGTGTAGCGAACAACTCACGGATCGCCAACAGATATGCGATACCTGCAACGGCCAAAGAGGCCATAAAGTATGGGCCACCCCGATCGCCGAAGTTGTGTGAGCAGATTGACAGCGCCATGAACAACGTTGCGCCGAGTATGTAGATTCTCCACGTGGGAGTGATTCTCACGATTCTCCCGTGCCAGGCCGAGATTCTGCGGCGACCAGCTCCCACTCTTTGAGCCACTGCGCGGTACGGGGTGCCCTTACCGGAGCCCGGCGTAGTTCCTCCGCGAGACGAGTCAGGTCGTCCGCTACGTCAACGTCATAAAAAAGCTCTACGAAACCTACGGAAAGCTCGAGAGCCTGCGCGCGCGACAGGAGTCTTTCCAGTGCGCTGCTGGTGCCCATTCCGTCGCCTGCGAAGAGCGCAGGATGAGAAGTCTTCGCTCCAACGAGGTAGTAGCCCCCGTCGTGCGTTGGTCCCACGACCACATCATGAACCGCAAGCATTTCAAATGCATCTTCGAGAACGGAACCCGGCAGGTGTGGGCTGTCACTGTTGAAGGCAATGATGCGTCGTCGATCGTTCGCGAAGTGCGCGAACACGGAAGTGAGACCCGCAGCAAGACCCTCGCCGTTCTGCGCAACTATGTTCGCTTCGCCGCCTGTGAATTGCGCGAGCTCGTCTACATCTGAGTGCGGACACATGATGGCAACCTCGACATCGCCGACCGACTGCGCCAGCGCCAGCGTATCGCCCAGAAGACAACGATAAAACGCGGTGGCTGCCTGAATAGGAAGATTCGGAGTCAAGCGAGTTTTGACTGTTCCCGGCTTCGGCGCCTTCGCCATGATTACCAGCACGCGGTCGCTGTTTCGCGCAGACACTTCGGGCTGGCTTGAAGATTCCATAAGATAAGAACGAGCATTTACGCGGACCCGTGGGTTCCCGCCTTCCGGTGACGAAAATAATATCGCACCATCCGGCTGAAGATGAACCAGGCGGCACCGATCGTTCCCTTCAGCGTGCCGCTGATCTTTGATTTTCCGATGCGTGGGTAGTAGCTCACGGGAACCTCAACTACACGGTATCCGGACAGTTTGCCTTTGAGGATCATCTCAACCGCCCAGCCATACGTGGTTTCTTCGAGGGCGAGCTGGCGCAGTACGTCTGCCCGGCCAGCGCGAAACGGGCCGAGATCGCTGATCTCCAGCCCATAGAGAACTCTGATCAAGCTGGCGGCGAGACGATTTCCCCAGGCTTGATGCCAAGGCATCGCCCCAGCAGAACGTTGCCTGTGCAGGCGAGAGCCCAGGGTAATGTCGGCGCGCCCCTCGATGATTGGCGCTAAAAGAATAGGAAGCTCAGCCGGCCGATCGCTGTAGTCGCCATCAAGGAACACAACCACATCCGGCGAATTTGCCGCGGCCAGCCCGGTAAGGCACGCTTGTCCATAACCGCGGCGCGGTTCCTGAACAACGCGGGCTCCCAGACTTGCGGCAATCCCGGGGGTTCCATCGTTCGAGTTGCTGTCGACAACGATGACCTCCGTCGTAAGATCGGACGGAAGATCGGCTAAGACGCGGCCAATTGCCTGCGCTTCATTGTGAGTGGGGATGATGACAGACACTCGCACGCGAAGTTGGCCCCATCACCACCAGAGAGAAGATGGCCACCGCTGCGCTAACCATTCATCAACACCCCATCTGCGGCCAGCGCGTCCTATGGCGAGCCCGAGCGATGCGACTACTGGAACCAGTAATTCCCATATCCATGAGGTACCCAACTCCGAAATCCAAAGGCTGCCGAGGAACAAAAAAGCCACAAATGCTGCCGGACGGGTGAGCAGACCGAGAACGAGTAAGATTCCGAGAGATATCTCGGTCAAGGCCTGCATAGGCGCAGCCACAGACGCATGGCTCGCGGCGAAGCTCATTACTGTCTTCCATGCAGCAGGACAATGACTCGCCTTAACGTAATAGCTAATCAGGCCCGCGTAACCGCCGGCGGTGTAGAGGCCTTTTCCCTTATTTTCGAAAAAGACCGACACGAACATCGCGCCAATTATCAGGCGTACCAGCGCAAGCCCGTTTGCGGCTGACAGTTGCTTGACGTCATTTGATCCCAGGCTAGCCTCCGGCCTCATCAGAGAACCTCACGACTTACATATTGGTATGCTATTTACGACCCTGGCCTGATTCGGGACGACCAACCAACGTCCTATGCCCTCCCGGCTGGGGGGGACGTGCAAAGAACATACCAAAGCACGCTCATCCAAGGATAGGACTTCAGTCGGCAATAGTAACATTCCGGCAGATTGAGTTCGCTTTTCTGGGGCTCTTTCTGGGGCTCAAGGGTAGCGGCAGCTCCGGATTTACCTACTTCTGAACAGCAGATACTGTGTTCGTCTTGAACTCCTCGCTCATCCAACTCTTCAGCGCGTCCATATTCTGCGGCCGTCCCAGGAAATCCCGGACCAACTCGGCTGCAGGTTTTGCCGCTCCAGGCTCAAGCACCGTGCTGCGGTAACGCATCGCCGCTGGTCCTCCAAGCAGGTTCGCCTTATCGAACTTAGAGAAGAAGTCGACAGCGATCACTTTATCCAGCACGTATGTGTAGTAGTTTGACGAGTAGCCGGTCAGGTGCGTGAACGTTGTATAGAACCGATTGCCATCGACAAAGGTGAATGGAGAGAAGCGCTCGAAGTCCTGCTTCCACAACGCATCGAAGTCGATCGATGCAGTCGGTCGGTCGTGGAGCTGAAGCGCATAAGTCGCATACAGCAGCTGCGTCTGCACCCAGCGTCCGCGTCCGTAGGCACCCGCAGCGTTCATCTTGTCGACTAACGATCGGGGAATCACCGCGCCCGTCTTATAGTCCCTGGCGAAGGCCGCCAGGATGTCGTAGTCGTGGAAGACTTCCTCGAGCATCTGCGATGGAGCTTCGACGAAGTCGCGTTCCACATTGAAGGCTCCGGCGCTGGCCCACTCGCCCTGTCCGCCTAGGATGTAGTGCATCAGGTGCCCGAATTCGTGGAAGAAGACTACGACGTCGGAGTACTCCATCAGGCCGGGATCGTTGGGGATTCCGCCGGGAAAATTGCAGATCAGCGTGCCCTCAGGAAGCTGTCTTCCGCGAATGCCTGGAACGATTGGAGCAGAGGAAAACCACTTGTCCTTGCCCTCGCGAGGGTGCATGTCAAGGTAGATTCTGCCGAGCTTTTTGCGGTCTGAGCCTGCCGCATCGAAAACGTCATAGGCCGTCACGGAGGCGTCCCATGTCTTCGCTTCCACCACCTGCTTGAACTCAACATGGAAGAGACGGGCAGCAGTGGAGAGAATTCCATTCTCGACTTGCGCGTAGGGGAAGTAAGGCCGCACACTCTGCGCGTCGAAGTCGTACCTGGCGCGGCGATACTGCTCAGACCAATAGCCCGCGTCAGAGCCAGAAATGTTCTTCAAGCCCGGTTCCCGGGTCCGGGCATAGTCGAGCAGCAGCTTGTACTCCTTTTCCGAGATGTCACGTGAGGCGGCATCGACCTCGTTGAGGAATGCCGCAGCGTTGCCAGCTGAATTCATCATCTGGTCGGCCATCGCGAGATCGGCGAAGGTCTTATAACCGAGCGTTGCCGCCAGTTCGTGCCGAGCATCGAGAAGGCTGTTCAAGACTGCGATGTTCTTCGGATACGCCCGCTGGTTGTACGCCAGGTACATGCGCTTGCGCAGGTCCGGGCTTTTGGCAAAGTTCATCACGGGCGTCTCATCCGGCGCATCGGTGTTCAACGTGTAGCTGCCGTCGGGGTTCGGCTTATGGCGCGCGATGTAATCCTCGGGCAGGCCGTCAAGCTCCGCCTTCTTCGCCTGGATTTCGAGTTTCCCGTCGGCGACATTGCGTCCGAAGACGAGCCCCTCCTGGGTGATCTTATCCAGCAGCCGGCGAATCTTCGCGCGCGTGGTATCGTCCTTGTCGACGCCGATGAGCCGGTACTCCAGCAGAGCGTGCTCGATGTAGTGCTTCGTCGCAGGATTGTTGGCCGGAAGCGGAACTGCGGCCAGCGCGCTGTATACCGTCTGGTTCAGACTCAGCTCCGTCTGGACCGACGAAACCTTGGCAACCAGCGCCTGCCCTTTATCGCGCAGTGGAGCGGCGTCGCCGACGGCGTACATCAGGTATGCCCCGCGTCGAGCCAGCGAAAGTTCGTTGAGCGCATCGTCATAGGGCCGCACGGTATTGGCGACAGTATGGTCACCTTTCACCGCAGTCATCTTGTCGATGTCCGCCCTGGCCGCAACCAGCCGCGCATTTACCCAGGTCTCAAGCGCAGTCGGGTCGGTGCCGCCGATCCAGGCGTGCAATGGATCCTGCGCGTGCGTTCCTGCGGAGGCAGCAAGAAGTAGAGCAGTGGCAACCCAACTCGAAAAAGCCCGGCTGAGTGAAATGTCACCAGCGAACATCAAAACCCTCCCTCAAGAACGAATGCTTAAGCAAATATTGTACCGGTGAATATAAACATCACAGTTAGCTGAAGATAGGAGGCATCGTGGCACTGGCAGCGGTAAACGACGACGCGAGCGAATAAATTCCGCGCGACGGCAAGCTCCTGAGCTGTGCTGCACTGCGGTTGTGAACGGGAGGCCAACGAGTCCATTCCTCAGAGTCGATAATGCGGCCCCGGGGGTCCTTGAATACTCCTGGGGCAGGGTTACGCAGATATATGGACGATTACCCAGCTACTCAAATACAGTTGCTCGGTACGGTTTATCTGGGCGGAGCATTATGGGGTCTAAGATAGAAGCTCTTCAGAAGCCAGATACGGTCGAGAACCAGCTTCGGCTCGTCATCAACACCATCCCGTGCTTAATTCTGCGCGCTAAGCCTGACGGGGCATTCGATTTCATCAATCAGCGCTGGCTGGAATTTACAGGACTCAAACTGGAAGAGGTGCAGGGTTGGGGCTGGCGGGCTGCCGTTCATCCTGAAGATGCCGGAAGAGTCGTCAGAGATTGGCGTGCGGCTCTGGCCGAGGGAGAGCCATTCGAGACAGAAGCACGTATCCGTCGTGTTGATGGGGCATACCGCTGGTTTCTGATTCGCAATGTACCCCTGCGAGATGATCTGGAGCGCATTGTTCAGTGGTATGGAACAGGTCACGACACTGAGGATCTGAGACAAGCTAAGGATCGCCTCCTGCTCGCGATCGACACGACCCCTGCGCTGATACACACTAGCCGTCCTGACGGGTACCTCGATTACTTCAATCGTCGCTGGTTAGAGGCTCTATTCAATTTCCCCAGTGGGGATGGACCGCGTTTGCAGGAGTCGTCTCGGCAGTACTCGGTATCTCACTCTTGATTGCGTGGCCTACCGCCAGCACCTACTTTGTCGGCATGGCAATCGGTATCGATCTCGTCCTTGATGGCGGGGCTCTGCTAGGGTTTGCGACCGCGATCCGCAGCTTACCAGTACCGCAAACCAGAACAGCCTAACGGGGATGGTCCGACCGGAGTTGCGCTTCGATCACTCGTGGGACGCGGGCGGGTATGACAACGGAACGGCTCGCAAGCAGTTCTTCTTTGGAATGGATGTGATCTACAAGTTCTGAGTTCTTTATTTCATCATTTCATCGAGAAATTTGGAGGCGCGGGTCGGGATCGAACCGACGCATAAAGGTTTTGCAGACCTCTCAGGACCATTTAGCCCGGTTTGTACGCGATTCGCCGCTCTGTATTTTCAACGGGCTAAGGCTCTCCGCTTCCAACCGGCACAACCCCATCTAAACCGGCACCCGCTACAGTATCCGCTACAGTCCCCGTGAGCCTTGTCCCGAGGCGCAGGCGGGGCAGCGACCAACCCTGTTCAGGCCACCTTGGAGATTCCCGACGACGGCAAATGCGCCGACGTTCACAGCACCAAGGGATTATCCCGAGGCGGGGTTGGTTGTCCAAGGTAGGAATGGAGTGAAGCCATCGGCACCTTTTTTCGAGATACGAGGAAAAAAAATGGAAATTTTGGGCTTGAAGGGCTCCTCATGGATAAACTTGCGATTCTGCTGATGCAGGGGTCTCGAAGGTCTTTGAGGGGCCTGCTTCGAAAAGTGATTGCGTTTCTCTAGACTTTTCTTCCAATTTGTCTCGCTAAAGCTCATAATGCGAAGTGTTTAGACAGATTTAGCCAATACGAGCAGACAGACGACAAAAATCACACTCAGTCTAAGAGCTTTGGAATCATTGCCCATTGGAGAGAAGACCATGAACGTTTCTCGTCCTTACAAGTTGAGGCATCGCTTGCGCGTCCAGTTCCCAAAGCGCGAACTATCGCCCTTGCGTCGCGCCTGCCTATCACTAGGTCTGGAAGTAAATGCTCAGCCGGAGACGAATCTAGCGTGGCTCTTGCGCAGGGCACGATTGGGCAAGACTGCAATTGATTATCTGAGATTCTCCGAAGCCGAACAGCCACGCCAAATAGTCGCCCGATTCGACTCACTGAACTCGACCGAGCGTAAGGCCGTGACGATCGACTATCTCATCATGGCGACGGGAGCGGACGTTCATCGTATCTGGGGAGTGATTCAGGAAGAATTGAGCAGAACGGAAGGGCTCGTTGCGGGCCTGGCAGCTAACGTGAATTTGGTACGGGTGGTGAAGAAGGCGGTTGAAAATGCGCTGACGCCCGGAGGTCACGAAGATCGCAAGTTGATATTGCAGATGGCGGGCGATATTCCATCGCCTCCGAAGTCAGGTTTTGCGCGATTCCATCGCGTGAGCGGGCTGCCCCCTTCCTGATTAGTCTCTTGGTCCTCGCATTAATCAGACTAGGCGGGATCAAACAAGATGCGAACATCAAACGCCATTGAACCGGAGGATGCGATGAATATTGGCACTTTTGCAGAACTCGTGCCGCTTATAGCGGTTCCGGTCTGGGTTATAGTTTATGCGCTCGAACAATTACGAATCGAATTGAAGCGCTTCAATGACCGTGAAGACGTGACGAACTCGGAACGGCAACAACGGCAGGTCCGCGCAAAGGAGGCTCTCACCGACGCGGTGCGACACCTGAGCACCCCTGACTATGACGCCATGGACTACACTCTTGGCACCGGCCACGGTTCTCGACGCTACCAGCGCATTGTCGCGGCCAAAACCTTCGACGAGATCAGCAGGATCATCTCTGGTGAGGATGTCGCTACCGAACTGGACAACATGGCTTTCCGGGAGGCTGTTGAAGTACGGGAGAACAACAGCTCACTTGTTGCTAGCGTGCCGAGAATCGAGGTGTGAAGTGGCGTTGCGTTCTCAAAGAGAAGATGAGATTGAACGCGCAAAGAAGGAGAACTTCGGCTCGGCTTGGGTGTCTCTCGTCATCATCTTTATTGCAGCCGCATGGAGAGGTTGGGCCTGGCTGTTTGGCGGGTACTCCGCTGCTTTTGAAAGCTTTCTTGTCTGGACGGTTGTGGTGTTCATCGCCTGGGTTGGCTCTTAGGGTCATCCTTGGCCGATCTTGATGGAATTGATGGGCGCACAAAAGAGATCGACGGACAGGTGTCTGCGATTGAAAAAGCCGTGAATGCGTCAAAGGAAGGCCACACGGAATTGCTGGAACGGTTCACAGCAAATTGAGAACAAGTTGGATGCAATGCAGCGCGAACTAGAGAGTCGGGATTCTGTGAGGCACGAGGGATGACAGAGCGACTTCTTGACTTGATCCGATACATAACTCCGCGTGTCTTGAAACTCGTTGCCGCCGGGACGTTCATTTGCTTTGTTGGGGGCATGTCTCTACGGGCAAGTATTGCAATCGTTGCTGTGCTTGCCCTAGTGGGGACTTGGAGTCGGCAAACAGCGCAAGAGAGCTTTACTCTCTATGAGGTAAAGATCGTTCCGCGCATCGGCCTGATGCTGATGGTACTCGGTCTGATAACGGAAGAGGATTGGGCGCGATTAACTGAAAAGCCGCTTCCCCCTGTTCCCTGGACGTGTCTTCATCTTCAAAATGGCATCACTGCGGTTGTCCTTTCGGTTAGCTCGCGCCAAGGATCAGGAAATAAGACTGTTCATTGGACAAGCCACAACACGGACACCGGGAGGGATTATCGCATCCCGTTTAGCAGCTACAGCACGGACAGGATTGAGTATTCTCAACCCCTAGATTTCTTGAAATTCAATGATTCGGGATACCCAGAGCATGGTCTCTTCGATTGGCATCCAGACTTCTTCTTCCGTCAAGGAAGGGACAATTACGAAATTGGGATCGAGGTAGCTAATTGCTGGTGGACTGACAACAGAGAAAGGTTGGATAAGGCGGGTATCGCTAAGTTTCTGAAAGTCAGCGGCGACGCGTCTGACCTACGAACCCGGATCACCCTCGCCGTCTTGCCCCGCGATGTTTTCATTCTGTTCAATGAGAGGGACTGGGATAGGAAGTTTGCTGAAAGCGTGCGCGAGCAGGTCACGAAAGAGCTTCTGCTTGCCGATTGGCGCATTGAGGACATTGGCTTCGCCGACAGCATAGGCTTTTTTCTTGCATCAGTGCGCAATTTTGGGGAGCGGTACATCAACCCTTATGCCGATGTGGGGGTCAGACTCTTGACCTTTTGACTATGCATCTATTTTAACGCTAATCAGGAAGCGGAAGTTTACCTCTTCGTTGCTTCTCAGAAGCCCATTCGGGTTTCTGAGCCGTCCACCTTTCAGGCGAGACGTTTTGATCATCTACCGTACGCTTGAATACTGCATGATATATCCACTTGTTCTCAAATTGAACTTCATCGCCCGCATGGGTCGCAGGAGCAGGCAGAAACGAAACCAGCTCCCATCCTTCCTCGCCCATTTCATTTAGGTGCGATTGAATAATCTCGTCGCTCGGAGGTGAATCCTTCAAGTCGCCCTCGAACGGAACCTCATACTGTGTGTTGATCGTGATAACGCGGTATTCCCACTTTGGCAACTCAAAACCTCCAACGGCGCCATGTCACTGTCATTGTGAAACCTTCGGCATCGTGAGCGGAGTTGTCTTGATAATCGCCTTATTAGGAATGGTCAGATCACCGCAACATTGATCGGGATTCTCGCCGAGGTGTCCGGCTAGAGTCACCGAATCACGATCCTTTGCCACGATCCATCCCACCGAACGGCATCGCGTCACCGTGCTCTCCAACTCATCAAGGCGCACCCAACCTTCACCCCGGCGGGAGTCCAGCCATTCGACGAGTACGAGTTTCTTATTAGCCACGTTTGCGCGAAGGCGTTCTCTTGCGGGCAGACTTTTCGCGGGCGCGCAGTGCGGAAGCGGCTACGCTGCGCTCTGCTTTGCGCCCTATTTTCATTTGTCTGCCAGCTAAGCTTGCAACACGTCGGGAAGTGCGTTCACAGGCCATTGGGGAGGTCTCCTAACTGCCGATAGTATCGGCCCGAAACCCAGGAAAAACAATAGAAAACAGAGTTCTATTTTCGCTTTGGCCCGCCACGGGATGCGCCGCCAATTCCGCGCTCACTGTCAGAACGCAGTACACGATCAGTAGGTTTGCGACTGACTAAAGCTAAGGTTCTCCGAAGAACTAGGCCGGAAACAAATCCATCAGCGATCAGGAATCCGATGCCATTCAACAAACGCTCGAACGTATCAAGCGTGCAGGGAACCTTATCATGCGCAATCAGCCAATCGCGAAAATCGCAATTCAGCCCGCGGATTCCACCGAAACTTCGGTCACGATAGACGCATTGCGCCAGCGCCCACTTCTGAAAATCCTCAGCCCACGCGAAAGGGTCAACCGCAGGCATCCTGGGTTCCCAATGGGAGTCTTTACTCATTACGCGGGGAAGGTTCGGTAACTCCAGCGACTTCCTGAGCTGCTCTCTGCGGCTAAGCATTGGCATCTTCGTCCCTCCTTTTCGCGCGCGCGGACTGCAAGAGCAAGCCAGTGGCGTAAAGAGCTTATTGTGCGTAAAGAGCGGGTCAACTTGGCAGTCCTTACGCTCTTTACGCTCATTACGCAGAAAGCTTCCAGCGAATTGCCGGGCCTCCGCCTGTTCCCACCTTCTCTGGCGCGATCCAATTTTTCTTCTGGAGAAGTGTCAAGGCCCGGTTCAATTCTGCGGAAGACTTGTGGCTGCCGAATGCCCGATTGATTTCGGTTTGGGTCATTCCGTCGGGAGCGTTGCGAAGCATCCGCAAGATGGCATCGGCTGTATCGTCTCCCAAGTCGTTCCCAAAGATGCATCGCACGGAATCTTCGCAATATGCCCAAACCTCTTGAGCGGCTTTCAGATGGGGAAGCCGAATCAGGCTTGAGCTGTCAAGCAATGCGTACAGAGTGGCGAGTCTCACAACATGGGCCTCGGCGCGGGCGGTCATGCTGCCGAAGATCCCTTCCGCACCTTCGGTCAGAACGTCATAGGCGGATTCCCACGCTCGCGCCGTTTCCGTGTCGAATCTCACGCGATCTGTGCCTTGGGATGATTCCAGGGCCGATTGCAGCCCGAAGACAAGCGCGTCCAACTTGGCCTTATCGAGTGGCCGTCCGCCATGTGGCAGCTTCTTAGAGCGGCGGGCACAGCACCAGAGGATGCGATTCCCGAACCCGTTTGCCTTATCGGTTGAAGTCAGAAGGCGTTGCAGTTCTTCGACTGTAATGTTTCCGAAAACAGCTATGTGCGGCTCTTGGCAAGAATCCTTGTTCGACCTAGCTAGCACCCGCAAAGCCTTTCCGTCCCATGCATCGCGGAGAATTGCCGACAAGATGTTTCCATCCCTGCCAGATTGCTGCAATACACTCGCGAATTCAGATTCAATTACCAGCAGCCGCTTATCGGCTTCGCCAGTATCAACAATCTGGCGCTCGAATCTCTGCGGGCCTTTCCTGTCTTTGATCTGTACATCTTCCTCGCGGGCATCGCGTACAGCCTGAATCAGACCCTCGCCGGAAGACAATCCAGACCGTCTCCGATTCTCCATAAAATCCATATCGACACTGGAGAGAATCTTCATTGCTCGATCTGTCGCTGTACCCTTGCGGGCCTTCGACGTGTCTCCTACTAGGACCGCGAACAGGTTGACGCCGTGGCGGGTGTCCTCGACCTGATAAAACGGCTTGCGGCCAATCATGCAACCGAAGCCCACCAGAAACGCTACCAATAGAGCTTGCGGGTCAGCTTCTGTTTCAGGGAGTACGAAACTCACGAAGTCTCCCGCCAAGCCGTAGAACGCATCTTCCGACATAGGTTCGGGCCATCCGTCCTCCAGTGGCCCATGAGAGACCGGAGGAAGGCCAAGTACGTCCGCCATCGCCGGGTCAACGTCCTCGGCGGTAATGTCCTCCAACGGGTCACGCGGCGGGAATATATCATCTGGCGCAAAGCTCAGCGATGCTAAGGGGGGCGTGGACATTCATTTTCCTATCTGGTCCCGCTCGCTTCTGGCGGGGCCGGTTCCCGGAGCGTACTTTTCGATTGGCATGGGGTCACTCCGCCACCTTGCGCTGTGCATCCGGCGCAGGATTGCAACCGGCGATGAAGGCTTGCAGGTCGGCCTCCGCAATCATCACCCGGCTGCCAACTTTCGTCTTGCGGAGTCGTCCTTGGCTAAGCCAGCTATAGATCGACCATCTGGAGACACCGCCTAACCGCTCGGCGGCCTGCTCAACACTCAAAAGCGATTGCGTCATCGAAAACCTCCAAACCACAACAAGAGTTTGCCATTGCAAACAAATGGAGACTAGTGTAATGTAACGGACTAATTGATATGCTAAAACGTCCGTTACAGAAAACGAAGCTGGCGAGCACGACTCGGGAAGTGAAAGTACCGCGCTTGAGACATCAAGCGGCGCGGGAGGCACTGTGGTCGGAGGACAAGCCGTATGTCGTCCGGCTCTTGAATATGGAGACAAACAGCTTTACCAAGCGTCTGGTGGAGATCGTGGAAGCATGTCGCCGGGCCAAGCAACTCAACACGGCCCTCAAGTCTTCTTCGGCTGCGGAGAGCAAGGCGCAACGTGGGGAGCTTCGCAAGGTTATGACCGACCTGAATACCCGCCTGTCCAACTACAAATGGCATCCCACCTTGACGGCATACACAGGGACAGACTTTCATCTGCATCTTCGGTACGGCTTTAGCGCGTCCAGCCATAGCGCGGAAGAGGAAAACCGGGCCGTCCAATGGCTCATGCGGCATATCGAGGATATTGACCGGGTTCGACAGTGCCACCGGCCGCAATGCTGCAAGTGGATTTTCGCCAAGCCAGAGCGCAAGAAATATTGCGGGGCCAACTGCCGTAAGCGCGATGCCGAAAATGGGGAAGATTTCAAAGAGAAGCGACGCCTCTATATGCAGAAGTACCGGAAAGAAGAAGCGGAACGGGATGCAAGGGCGAAACGACTAGCAAAGGGGAAAAGCAAATGAGCATCTTCAAGCGCGGTAACGTCTACTGGTATCACTTCCTGTTCAACGGGGAGCACGTCCAGCAGCAGCACGAAACAGGGCAATCCCCGCACTGCTCGTCAGATCGAAGCGGCCTACAAGACGGCTCTTGCAAAGGGGGAAGTGGGCATCACAGAGCGAAAGAAGGCTCCCGGCTTCAAGGCTGCGATGAAAGCCTTTCTCGACTGGTCACAGGGCGAGCACGAGGCGCACCCGGCCACGCACAGACGCTACAAGGTGAGCAGCATCGCGCTCCTGAGCCACTTTGGGGATGAGCCCATCGACAGGATCACGCCAGAGGCCGTGGAAGCCTTCAAGACGGCGCGGGCATTGGAGTCAGCCACGTCAAGGGGCAAGGAGAAGGGCAAGCGCAAGAGCACAGGGAAGAGAATCCGGCCCGCGACCCTTAACCGCGAACTGGCTTGCCTGAAAGCCCTCTTCAATCACGCGCTCAAGCAAGACTTCACATTCAGGAACCCTGTCAGCCGCGTGGAATTCCTGCCAGAGAACAACGAACAGACGCGGGTGCTCACCTACGACGAACAGGCCAAATATCTCTCTGTGGCAACTCCGATGCTGCGGGACGTGGCAACGCTCATGCTGGAAACGGGGATGCGCCCTGAAGAGGTCTACCGGATCAAACCGGAGAACGTGAATCTGGCGGGCGGGTTCCTTGTAATCCCCTACGGCAAGACGAAGGCGGCGCGGCGACGGGTTCCCCTCACCGCATCAGCGCGGTGCGTCCTGGCGCTGCGTATGGCCTCGAATGACGCCTTTCTGTTTCCCGTGCGAGACGGACTCGAAGCGGCCTGTTCCGAAGGTCAACAACGCCCATGATCGCGCCGTGAGGGACAGCAAGGTTGCGCCGTTCCGGTTGTACGACCTTCGCCATACCTGGGCAACACGGGCGGCAGAGTCGGGCATTGACCTTGTGACGCTGGCGGCGCTCCTGGGCCATTCCAAGATTCAGATGGTCCTCCGGTATGCCCATCCCACCCAAGAGCATCAGGCGCGGTCTGTGGAGCGTATGGAGCAGTTTGTAGCGGCCCGCCAGATCGAGGCGCTATCGCAGAGACAGGCGAGCAGCAGAGAGGATGATTCAGTGAGAAAAGACGAGGAGTCGCTACGATTTCCGCTACAGTGCCCAAATAGTGAAGCCCCATCTCTGGGGCTATCTACTATTGAAATTATGGAGGCGCGGGTCGGGATCGAACCGACGCATAAAGGTTTTGCAGACCTCTCCCTTACCACTTGGGTACCGCGCCACTCGGTGGGCTATTCATTTGGAAAGCCCTGCTGAATTGTAGGTGAAGTTTATCGCAGGCAGGGTATTTTTTTGGAGCGGGAGACGGGGGTCGAACCCGCGACATCTTCCTTGGCAAGGAAGCACTCTACCACTGAGCTACTCCCGCTCGTACAGGTATCAGTATAACGGTCCTTTCACATGTGGTCAATGAATTGGACCATGATCGCGGCGTGGTTTTGGGCTGCGAAATATGCTTGATTTGGCAGCGATCTTCAAGAAAGAACTTAGTCTGTCTGAGGCAAATTGAGGGCGATGCGGGGCCCGGCGATGATATTGGAACGGCGTCGGACGATATGGGGGGTTATGAGCAGAACCAGTTCGCTGGTGTCGGCCTCGGTTGTCTTGTCGGCAAAGGCTGGTTGGAATCCGGGCAGCTCTCCGAGGCCGGGAAGGCCGCTGACCGCGGCTGATTCCAGCTTTGTCATTGAACTGGCCAGCATGGCCGTTTCGCCATTGTTCACGGTGACATCGGAGATGTACTGCCGGTTGGCAAGAATTGGAATGTTATTGAGCGAGGTTCCCGCCAGGGCTTCTATTTTCAACTCGAGATGAAGAGCTATCCTGCCGGATCTCTGTACGGTCGGCTTTGTCGTAAGAGTCAACCCGAGATCTTCATATTGAATTTGCGGAATCGAGACGCTTGAGTTCTGCGAAAGGAGATTCGCCGCGCTGACACCGTTGATGGTGACTCCCTGCAGTTGTGATACTGATCCTGAAAGCCCACTGGTATAAACGCCTGTCGTAATCGGATAGCGGCTCCCGGCACGGAAGGTTCCGGTCTGTCTGTCACCAATGCGAAGCTGGATGTTATCAAGCGCCCTTGTGTCGCTGGAATTAAGAGCAAGGTGGAGGCTGGCGTTTGGGCTCGCAGTAACGCCCATCAGGGTGAGGCCGCCACCGAAAAAGCCAATCGTGCTGCTGAACAACGTGCTCTTTACAAGACCAGAGGAAATGAGAGCAAGGGCAATCGTAATATCGTTGGCACCAGGGGGAATCAGTCCCTGAGCGATCGCTTGATTTACCAGCGATTGATTGGCCGCGACCAGGTCATGTGCGGCACCCTCCGCGCTGTAGATCCCGATCTGCTGCGGAAGTGTTACGCCGATATCGCGCGTTCGCGTGCGGTCGACCGCATACAGGTTCAGATCGATAAGTATCTCTGCGCCTCCGTCGAGCAGATCGGCCAGTGTCAGGTTGACCGCAGTCAGGGTTTCCTGAGGGGCGCGGAGCACAAGGGTGCCAGACCCATTCTGAGTGGATGCCTGCTTGATGTCGAAGACGTTGTTTACAACGGTCTTCAACTCGTTCATCTGTTCCGGCGTAAGAGCGGGAATGTAGATTGTCTCCTGCAACTGCCGCTCATAATGTTGCCGATTCTCCGGGGTGTCCTTGATGACCAAGATCGATTTGGCGTCGACAGGGACGGCGAATAGATGCGCCATTTCGAGGACGATCGAGGATGCCTGTCGATAGGAGACATCGTCGAGATCAAAACGCAGATTTTGCCGCGCGACTGAGTCATCAAAAGTGGGGGTTATTCCATAGGTGGAGACAACCTGCCGGATAACGTCGTGTACATCGCCTCTACTGTGGATGCTGCGTGTGCCGGGGTTTGGCAGGAGCGTTACCGGCCCGGCAATCGAAAGGCCTTCCTGAGTCCATGGTTCTATATCGGGATGAAAGATCGAAAGCATGGCTGCCGGGGACATGTGCTGTTGAACGATATTGTTCTGCGGATCGAGAGTGGCTGCCTGGGCAAGTAAAGACTCGGCTTTCTCATGCTGTCCCATCAACCTGGCTTTGCCTGCCTGTTGTACGAGCTCGGTTACACGATGTTCCTTCGCCAATAAAGCTGCTTGTGCGTACTCGGGATTTGTGGGGTTGAGTTTTGCCGCTTTCTCGAACTTCTTCTCAGCGTCTAGAAGGTTGTTTCGATCCAGAAGACGGGCTCCTGCAAGATAAGCAGTATTCGCAGCGTCGATCTGATGCTTGGTAGGTGCTGGAGGAGAACCGCCTGGATTTTGGGCTGCGGAAGCGGTTGGAGGGGGAGAGACGGGGTTCTGACTCAGCGCCGCGAAAGGGATGCCGGCGAGAGCCAGCGCAGTGAAGCACTGCACATGGCGACGCCAGAAAGGTTGTGGCTTCGAAATCATGGACGCTGAAGCGTTAGACGGCACAGAAGGCTAACGGGCTGTGGCGATGCTTTGTATCTTTGGTCGCTCGCTGGTGGGTGGCCGGCGCATTCCGTTACGAATCTGTGCGGTGTCCAGATCCAACTCGGCGAGGGTACGGCTTAGTGTGTTGCGGTGCATGCCGAGTTCTTCAGCAGCTTTGCACTGATTGCCCTTGTGGTGCGCAAGCACCTCCAGGATGTAGCGCTTTTTGAACTGCCGAATGGCGTCCACATAAGAAATTCCCGCACTGTGCATCTGGATAACCAGACCATCCAATTCGCGCTTCAAGGGGTTTACTCCTCGTCTGTCGTCTCGTAGACGCTTCTTAATTTGGCCTTAATGATGAGGCTTGATCCAATCGGGTGGGTTGTGCTTTAGTTCGGCTGCCCCGTCCAGGATTCGTTGCCGCAGGTCATGAGGTACAACGAAGGATACCGCATGAGCCGCGTCAAGGAAATAGGGTGCTAGCTGTGAATTTTTCAGGGAGTCACTTTGCGGTAAAAAAGCAACACCTGCCATCAGGATCGCTACTCCCAGCAGACAGCCCCGAATTGCGCCAAATCCTGCTCCTCCCAGACGATCGAAGAAACCGAGGCCTACCGCGTTGGCTGTCGAGTGCAACAACCTGCCGAGAATCGTTGCAAGGAGCATAACTCCTAAGGCAATCAGCAAAAAAGCGACGGCATTGGCTATCGCCGGTGTAGAAATCCATCCTCCCAGTTTTTGCGCCAGTGAAGAGTATTTCCAACTAGCCAACAGGATGCCGACGACCAATCCGCCGATTCCGAAGAGTTCGCGTAGCAGGCCGCGTATGAACGCCATGATCGTCGAATAGCCAACCACTGCTATAAGTAGCCAGTCGAATCCATTCATAACGAAATGCGGCCGGTAAGGAGCCGAAAGGCCTCAAGATATTTTTCGCGTGTACGGTCGATAACCTCTTCAGGCAGCGATGGAGCCGGGGCTTGTTTGTTCCAGCGGATGGATTCCAGGTAATCGCGGACGTACTGCTTGTCAAAAGATGGTTGAGGCCCGCCAGGAGCGTAACCCGAGGCTGGCCAGTAACGTGAGGAGTCTGGAGTGAGAACTTCGTCTGCGAGGATGATCTGTCCGTCGATCTCGCCGAACTCAAACTTCGTGTCGGCGAGGATCAGGCCTTTGCTCTCAGCGTGCTTCGAGGCCTTCTGGAAGATGGCTAATGTCAGGTCACGGAGCTGCGCGGCGCGTTCTGATCCGACTGTCGCCTCCATCATGGCGAAGGAGATGTTTTCATCGTGGCCGCCAGTGTGAATCTTTGCAGCCGGCGTAAAGATTGGTTCGGGGAGCCGGTCGGACTCGCGGAGTCCAGGAGGAAGCTTGATGCCGCAGACCGAGGCGGTTGCCTGATAGTCTTTCCAGCCTGAGCCGGAGATGTAGGCCCGTACGACACACTCTACAGGGAACATCTTCGCGCGCTTTACCAGCATGCTGCGTCCGTCCAACTGCTGAGCGAATGGTGAGAGTTGAGCAGGGAACTGCGCGGTGTCGGCGGTGATGAGGTGATTTTTTACGATTCCGCTCAGAAAATCGAACCAGAACAATGAGAGCTGGGTGAGTATCCTGCCTTTGTCGGGAATGCCGCTGCCGAGTACATGGTCGAAGGCAGAGATGCGATCGGTCGCAATGAAGAGAAGGGTCTGGTCATCGAGTGCGTAGATGTCGCGAACTTTGCCCCGAGCGGTGAGGGGAAGGGCACCTAGGTCTGTCTGGAGAAGAGCTTTCTGCATCACTTCTGACGGTATCATCTTCTATGCCGGTTCAAATCATCTAGTTCAGGGGGAGTATACGTTCAACCGCTGCGCCTCCGGGCTTTGCAGGACAGTGAAACAACACCTCCTTATTTCCGGGAAGAATCGATGCCGTAGCAGCCGATGATTCACATTCCACCGCATTGAATGCGCTGAGTTGCCGCTGGTGATGCAAAAAGGGAGCTAGCTTTGGTTGATAGTAGATGGTTAGATTGACTCCAGGTACCTCTGTGCCGGAGATGTCCCAAGGGGACCTCTCGCACTGATAGGGCCCTCCAATGCTGAACCTCTCCTTATGCTTTCTGTGGAATAGTTCCGCGAGTGGAAGCAGAAGCGATGTTCCAAGTACCGGGAGCAATAAGACGACTGCGCAGATGGACGTAAGCCATTGCGGTCGCATAAGGCTGAACCGCATCAGTATCAGTTCGTAACCGGCGAAAGCAATCCAGCGCAGCAGGGTGTTGGCCCTGTCTGAAGTCGTCTCCCAGCGCGTCACGATCATGAGGATCGGGAGGGTTGCGCTGAGGCACGCCATTGCGAGCAATAGAGCCCGAGCCGTCCACGGCGACCGCCACCAAAAGAAGCGCAGCAGGATCATCGCTCCGGTTATAACTCCCATTGCAGCAATGGTCATCAGAACATACATGCTCTGATACAGCCTAAATGCTTCAGGCGAAACTCAAACAGCAAGAGTTGCCTGTATTAAGCCACTGCCCGTCGCGTATCGGATGCATCGCGGCGATTCAGGTTAACGCTGACGATCTTTGATACACCCGGCTCCTGCATTGTTACTCCGTAGATAACGTCCGCCTGAGCCATGGTGCGCTTGCTGTGCGTGATGACGACGAACTGGGTGTTCGCGCTCATATCGGCGATCAGCCTGGCAAATCTTCCGACGTTGGTCTCGTCCAGCGGAGCGTCGACTTCGTCCAGGATGCAGAACGGAGCGGGCTGATACTGGAAGATGCCGACCAGCAAGGAAAGGGCAGTGAGCGCCTTTTCTCCACCGGAGAGCAGCAGAATGCTTTGCAGCTTCTTGCCGGGAGGGGAGGCCACGATGTCGATTCCGCTTTCGGCAGAGTTCTCCTGGTCGGTCAGCTTCATGAAGGCCTGGCCGCCTCCGAAGAGCTTGGAGAAGGTGACGGAGAAGTTCTCGTTAATGACCTTGAAGGCCTCATCGAACTTCTGCCGCGAGACCTCGTCGATCTCCTTGATGGACGCCTGAGTGTTCTCGATCGATTCGAGCAGATCTTTCCGCTGTGCCTCGAGGAAGGCGTGACGTTGCGAGGTTTCGTTATATTCCTCGAGCGCCATCATGTTGACCGGGCCCATGGCTTCGAGTTTCTGCTTCAGCGTGCGAGCCTCTTCCTCTTCGGTGTGCAGCGCGTCGCCTTCGATTCGCGCAATCGAGGCATCCTCGCGCAGCACGGTGGCTTCGACTGCGAGATCGTTGAGGCAGGTTGCTTCGATGTGTTCGATATCGGAGGCCAGTTTCGCGGCGCGGGCTGTGAGTCCTGCGCGCTGCTCACGAAGCGCCTCCGTTTCGTGCCTCAGTGTGCGGAGCTTCTGGTCGAGTTCGGCCAACGAAGTGCGCAGATTGGTGGCCTCTTCGGATACCCTTGCGCCTGCAGCCACGGCTTCGGCTCGGGTCTCCACGAGGCGGGTGTGTTCTGTAGCCAGGGAAGCGGTCTCTTCTTCGCGCCGCAGCTTCTCCTGGCCGGCTACCTCGAGTTGTTGCTGCAACTGCTGGATGCGCTGATTTTGTCCGTTGTAAAGCCGCTGAGTCTGGTCGAAGTTCGACTGTGCGTTTCTGCGCCGCTCTTCCAGCCCGGCGAGAGCCGCCGAGGCCTGTGCGGCTTGCTGTTGTAATTCCTCACGCCGGACGCGAAGCTCGATGAGGCGGTCCTGCAATTCGGTAAGCTGGCCTTCCAGACCTGCGCGTTCTGCATCGATTGCTGCGGACTCCTGCTGCTTCCGCGCAATCAGTTCGGTCTTCTGGTTTCGGGCATCCCGGTTGCGCTCGGTCGCGAGCGACCACTCCTGCAACCGGCGCTCGATGCGCGCGGTTTCGGACTCGATCTGGCGAAGAGCAGCTCCGGAGTTCGCCGATTCGCGCTCCGCTTCGCGCCGTTCCTGGGTTTTGTTTTCGATGGCTGCTGTAAGTTCTGTAATCTGCCGCTGCAGTTCCGCGGTGCGAAGGTCTGCCTGAGCCAGAGCAATTTCTGTTTGATCGATCCTCTGCTGGACCTCAGACAGTTCACGCTTCAGAGCAAGGGGGCCCTGGGCGCGTGGCCTGCCTCCGGTGACCGTGACGTTGTGGAAGGTCTCACCACCCGGTGACAGGAAAAATGCGTGAGGATTCGAAAGAGCGAGTGACCGGGCCGTGTAAGAGTCGGGAGCGACATACCCCTCGCGCAGCTTCGGAAGGATGACTTCCAGCGACTTGCCGAACCCATCCAACACCCGTACGCACTCGCGCAGCGGCACCACACCTTCGATGCTGGTGACGTTCGCTACAGGTTCACTCTCCATACCTTCGGCGAAGGTGAAGTTGGCCTGGGCATCATTGGGATGCACAAGGAAGGTGGCGCGTCCGGCGACGTCGGTCTGGAGCAAGTGCATTCCGGCATCGGCGGCGTCCCAGCTCTTGACGACGATGTAGTTCAACTCATCGCGCAGAAATTCGTCAACGACGCTCTCGTATTTGCCGTCAACCTCGAGGAAATCCGCGAGCGTTCCCACCGGAGCCATATTGTCGTGCTGGCGTCCGGAGGTCGTCTTGAAGATGTTCCGGACGGTATCTGTCGAATAGCTGTGGTCGCGGATGAGGCCTTCGAGCGAATGCCGCCGCCCGTTAAGTGTGGCTACCTCGCCGCGAAGGTGATCCCCGCGCCGCTTACTCTCGGCCTCTTCCTGGCGGAGTGTATTCAAATTGAGCCGGAACTCCGCGATCTCAGTCTCGAGCCGCTTCAGCCGCTCGGTCACGGATTCGAACGAGAGCTTGACCTGTCCACGCTCGAGGCCGAGAGTTGCAAGCTCCTGCCGGGCTGTTTCGGACTCGCGGGTAAGGCGCTCCGCTTCCTGCTCCAGCCCTGCGAGCGAGGCGGAGGCCTGCGCCTCTTCGTTGTGAGTCCGCGAGGCGCGGTCGACCAACTGCATCGTTGTCCGGCGAATCTGTTCGGCCTGTTGCTCGGCAGCACTGAGAGCTCGTATTGCTTCCTGGGCCTGGGCCTGCTGGTGTTGCGCAGCTTCGCGGGAGCCAGCGGACTCTGAGGTTGCCGTTTCGAGGAAGCTGCGGTGCTGCTCCAGTTCGCCGGCCAATCCGGTCAGTTGTTCGCGGGCCTGACCGAGTTCTTCGGTTCCTGTCGCAAGACGGGATGCCAGTTCGGCGATGCGATCTGCGTTGGAGGCAGTACGGGCGGCGTTTCGCTCCAGTTCCACCGCGGATTGGTTTGCCCTTGCTCCCGCCTCTCGAATCTGCTCATCAAGCTCATATCCCTTACGGACGCCTGCCATGTGCTCGGCATCCATCTGTTCGACTGTTGTGGCCTGCGTGTCGATCTGGGTAGCCAGCGCGCCGATCTGCTCGGCAGTCGTGGCCTGTTCGGCGTCCATTTGCGACATACGGCTTGCAAGCACGACGCGGAGACGTGTCCGCAAGTCATCGCGAAGCGCGCCGTAGCGCTCGGCCTTGGCGGCCTGACGCTTTAGTGTGGCCATCTGGCGGGTTACTTCTTCGAAGATGTCGTTGACGCGGGCCAGATTCTGCCTGGCGGACTCGAGGCGAAGCTCCGCCAGGCGCTTCTTTGTCTTGAATCGAGTGATGCCAGCGGCCTCTTCGATGATGCTGCGGCGGTCGAGCGGCTTCGAACTGAGGAGTTGGCCGATGCGCTCCTGTCCGATGATGGCGTAGGACTCGCCACCGAGTCCGGTACCCATGAAGATGTCCTGAATGTCGCGCAGGCGGCAGATTTTACCGTTCAACAGGTATTCCGAGTCGCCAGATCGGAAGAGGCGCCGTGTAATGGTCAATTCGCCTGCACGAACGGGGGCGCGATTGAACTTGCGCCGCCGAATTTTGAGGACGACGTTATTCTCGCCTTCGATCGCAGCCTGGGAGTCTGCGGGCGCCTCGCCTTCAATGACGGTGCCGGGTTGCGCTTCGACGACCGCGTCCTCTGTTTCCTGAGCATGTTGCTTGCGCAGGGCATCTTCGTCCCAATCGCTCGCATGCTCGACCGGATGCTCGTCGGCGATGACGACCTCCGGGCCGTCGGGAGGCAATGTGCCGTCGTACACCTCAGGATCGACCAGGGTGAGGGATACTTCCGCCATCCCGGTAGGCTTGCGGTCGCGTGTTCCGGCAAAGATGACGTCTTCCATCTTGATGCCGCGAAGACTCCTGGCAGACTGTTCGCCCAATACCCAGGTGATGGCGTCGGAGATGTTGGATTTGCCGCATCCGTTTGGTCCCACAATAGCGGCGATGCCTTCTCCGGAGAGCTGAACCTCTGTGCGGTCGCAGAATGATTTGAAGCCGAGGATCTGGACTTTCTTGAGCTTAAGCAAGGGCACCTCTTAGCTCCCGCGCCCCGTATTCTTCGGGGGAGGGAATACTGATATGAGACTCTCCTAACTTTAGCCCCGGCCAGCGCTGGAATCAACGGGGACAACACTATCTGTTGTGGATAATAAGTCCGAAACCCCACGAATGGGTTATATCCACGCCTAAGCCTGGATTTTCTTCGACCGGCGAGGGGAAAAGGTCCGGAACCCGTCCGCTCAGTACGAGCTCCGCTATCAGCCGTTTATAAGTCGTTCCATTCCATCGTGGGTTCCGAGCCGTTGTGCGGAGCGCCCTGGCGTCGGTGTCCTTATTTTAATGGACCATAGCATCCGAAACATAACCATCCGTCCTTTGTAAAAGTCGAATTGGAAGAACCGCTGCTTGCAAGAGAGCAACGTCGTTTCTATAATCCGCATCATCATGCCATGATGCACAGGGGCAGGACCTGCTTGTCTATTGGGGTGCCAATGACAAAACGGACCAGTGTCGAATGTACTATTCATGTCGTGTCTGGTTTATCTGACCCCGGGGGGATCCACCGGTAGGCAGAATCTGAAACGAGTCTACTCACTTAGGAGTGTGGAATGAAGAAGGCAGTAATTGCGTCTCTCCTGGCGGTCGCTAGCGTTGCACCTGTGGCGCGTTTCGCGGTTGCACAAACCCAGGTCAACCTGGGGACCAATGCGCAGCAGGCCGGGGGTATCCAGTTGGCCCCTGCGGAATACAACGATTACAACAATGCGATCACACAGAGCACTCCGCAGGCCAAGGCATCGGCCCTTGAAGCATTTCTGACCAAGTATCCTCAGTCCCAGGTCAAGGGAGACGTTCTGCAGCAGTTGATGCTGGCCTACAGCGCCTTCGATCCGGCTAAGACGGTCGACTCCGCCGATCGCGTTCTGCAGGTTGATCCCAACAACCTCCGCGCCCTGACGTTTGAGGTTTACTTCCGCCGCCAACAGGCTGACCAGATTGCAGATGCTGCGGCCAAGCAGGCTGCGTTCGATAAGGCAGCGGAGTTCGCCCAGAAGGGCCTCACCGCTCCGAAGCCGCAGAGCATGAGCGATTCGGACTTCAATACGGTTAAGGCGAGCGCGACTCCGATCTTCTATAGCGCGATTGCCGTTGCGGCCCTGAACAAGAAGGACAGCGCGACCGCCATCGACAACTTCAAGAAGGAGCTTGCCAGCGTTCCGGTGGACCAGACGACAAAGCCCGGGCCGGTGTTGCAGGATACCTACTATCTCGGATTGGCTTATCTGCAGTCCAATCCTCCTGACCTGGCAAACTGCGCGTTTTATGTCGCCCGCTTTGTGGCTTTCGCTCCAGAGCCGTACAAGTCTCAGATGAGCCCGACAGCGAAATATTGCTACAAGAAATATCACGGTGGCGATGACGGCTACGATGCTGTTGTTGCGGCGGCGACTGCGAATCTGAACCCTCCGGCTGACTTCAAAATCAAGCCAGCTCCTTCGCCGGCTGATATCGTGGCGCAGGTGATCGCGAGCACTCCCGACCTCAGCACCCTGGCGATCAGCGACAAGGAGTTCATCCTCCAGAATGGCAAACCTGAAGATGCAGCCAAGGTGTGGGACACGGTGAAAGGCAAGTCGGTCCAGATTCCCGATGCAACCGTAGTTGCGGTTTCTGACACAGCGTTGCAGGTTTCCGTCTCCGACGATGCGGTACAGTCCAAGACGGCGGACTTCACCTTCCAGCTTGCGACGCCGACGAAGACGCCACCAGCGGTCGGCGACAAGGTTACCGTCAGCGGCACCTATGCCTCCTACACTCCGAACCCGATGATGATCACGATGAGTGACGGTGCGATTGTGGAACCGAAGAAGGCTCCTGTGAAGAAGCCGACTCCGGCACACCGCCCGGCGCATAAGTAAGGGATATTCAGCCCAGGAGAAGAGGCAGCCTCAGGGCTGCCTCTTCTGTTTTATGCGGGGAGTGACCTCCCCCCTCCCCCTATCTTTTGGTGTAAAGACTCCTAACTAAAGGAGATAGATCTGGGTTTCGGCGCCACTTGGCTTGATCATCAAGGCGACCTCAGCGGCTAAAGCCGCATCTACGGCGTCATTTACGGCACCGCTGAAGCTGTGCCCTTAAGCAAAACGGATGTCTTAAGTATAGCGATTTGAGAGAACTCCTCTGCCATCGATAAGTGATTGGCTGAAGGAGAGTTAGTTGGTTTCAGGCTTGACAAGTTTCTCCTGTGGAAAACTACTCGCCGAGCAGGAGGTGCTGGATGCTGTGGGCGCGGCCTGTAGCGCCGTCGCAGCTGATGACGGAGGCGGCCATTTTGGGATTGCCTTTGGCGGGCTCGAACTTGCCCGGCATTCCGGTAAGGAAGCGGTTGAGGACGAGTTCGGTTTCGACGCCGATGACGGAGTCGTAGGGGCCGGACATGCCGACGTCGGTCTGGAAGGCGGTGCCTCCGGGGAGGACGCGAGCGTCGGCGGTGGGAATGTGGGTGTGGGTTCCGAGGACGGCGGTGACGCGGCCGTCGAGGTACCAGCCGAGAGCGACTTTTTCGCTGGTGGTTTCGGCGTGGATGTCGAGGACGATGACCCTGGACTTGATGGTCTGGAGGATTTCGTCGGCCTTGCGGAAGGGGTCGTCGCAGGAGGACATGAAGACACGGCCCTGAAGGTTGATGACAGCGTAGGTCTGGCCGGTGGGGAGTTCGCCTTCGTAGACGCCGAAGCCAGGAGTGCCGACGGCATAGTTGGCGGGGCGGAGGACGCGTCGGCCGCGGTCGTGCGAGTCGGCGGGGACGGTCATGTACTCGAAGATCTCTTTTTTGTCCCAGATGTGGTTTCCGGTGGTGATGACATGGGCGCCCATGTCGAAGATTTCTTCAGCGATGGAGGGTGTGAGGCCGAAGCCTCCGGCGGCGTTTTCTCCGTTGATGATGAGGAGTTCGATGGAGTTGGTTTCGAGGACGTGAGGGAGATGTTCGCGTACGATGTGGCGGCCGGCGGAGCCAAAGATATCGCCGACAAAGAGAATGTTCACAAAAAAGATGCTATCACCCGGGATACCAGAGTATGGATGTTGTGGTAGTTTGCTTGGGATGGCGCAGAGCGAACGATTTCAGTTGGGTGTTCGGGTGCTGGCGGTGTTGGCAAGCGAGCCGGATTCGATGCATACGTCCGCCTCGATTGCAGAGCAATTGAAGGAGAGCGCTGTGATGGTGCGGCGGTCGTTTCTGCTGCTGCATAAGGCGGGACTGATTGTGCAGCGGAAGGGACCGCATGGGGGCGCGAAGCTGAAGGTTTCGGCGAAACAGATTGGGCTGGGGGATGTGTTTGCAGCGACCTCGGGCGACTGGATTAACTTTGACGACAAGCTGCTCGCAGGGCTGATGAAGAAGGTGCGCGAGGATGCGGTGGAGGCGATGAATGAGCACTCGCTGGCGCAGGTGGTGAAGAAGATGCGGAAGGCGGCGGGGTAGCTGATGCGCAGATTTGTGGAGCAGATCGCGCTTTGCGCGATTGTCCTTATCATTCGATAAGACCGCATGATTGGGGCACCCGGCATGTTGCTGACACCTGACAAAGTGATCGCACTTTGCACGGTTGCCCACTCATGACGCGTAAGGCCGCGTCATGAATGGGGCACCCCCCTTCAAGTTTCTTATTCGGTGGATTCTCCGTGGGGTTGCTCTTGTTTTGCGGCGACTTGTTCGGCAGTTTTCTGGCGCGGGCGCATGAGGGGGAAGAGGATGACGTCGCGGATGGACGAGGAGTTGGTGAGGAGCATGGTGAGGCGGTCGATGCCGATGCCTTCGCCGGCGGTGGGCGGGAGGCCGTAGCCGAGGGCGCGGACGTAGTCTTCGTCGATGGCGGACATGGCCTCTTCGTCGCCGCGTTCTTTTTGCTCGATCTGCTGCTGGAAGCGGTTGTGCTGGTCGATGGGGTCGTTGAGCTCGGAGAAGGCGTTGCCGACCTCGAAGCCGCCGATGTAGAACTCGAAGCGCTCGACCCAGTCGGGCTCGTCGGGCTTGATCTTGGAGAGTGGGGAGACGGCCAGGGGGAAGTCGTAGATGATGGTGGGCTGGATTAGATGTGTTTCAGCTATGAGTTCGAATAGATGCGCAATTGAACTTCCGTAGAGGCTCTCCACGATTCAAGTTCGTTTAGCTGAATCTGGCAGCAATGCTCTGCAACTCAAGCCTTCGTCCGATCGCTGTGCACGACGCTTGTCAGTTGTCCACTATTGTGCTGCCGTATCGTTGCCAATCAAGAAGCGCAATGCGCTGCCATTGCTGAAGTCACTGCATGTGTAGGGGGTAGGGTCAGGTATTGTGGCCAGCACTTGATGATGGCTTCGCGCATTGAGAGCTTGGTCCAGTTGCCGAGGTCGATCTCGTTGCCGTTGAAGTGGGTGATGAGGGAGCCGTTGACTTCCATGGCGACGAACTTGATGAGTTCTACCGGTGAGGTTCATCAGGTCGTGGTAGTTGGCGTAGGCCTGGTAGAACTCGAGCATGGTGAACTCGGGGTTGTGGCGGGTGCTGACGCCTTCGTTGCGGAAGTTGCGGTTGATCTCGTAGACGCGGTCGAGGCCTCCGACGACGAGGCGCTTGAGGTAGAGCTCGGGCGCGATGCGGAGGAAGAGGTCGATGTCGAGCTCGTTGTGGTGGGTGGTGAAGGGGCGCGCGGCGGCTCCGCCGGCGATCTGCTGCATCATGGGGGTTTCGACTTCGAGGTAGCCGCGGGTGTCGAAGAACTTGCGCAGGGCGCGGAGGATGGCGGCTCGCTTGACGAAGACTTCGCGGACGTTTCTTGATTCTTCTTCGGCGGTCTCCGGCGAGGTTTGTGGCGCTTCGGACGAAATGCGGGGGTCCTTCCCCCTCGGCTCGCTCTGCTCGCTCGGGGTCAGGATGACGGCGTCATTGGGGGAGGGGGCAGCTGATGTAGTTGTGGTGGCTTTGGGAGTTTGCCCGGCGTTCATGAAGAGGTCTACGTAGCGTTGGCGGTAGCGTAGTTCGGTGTCTTCGAGGCCGTGGTACTTGTCGGGGAGGGCGAGCATGGCCTTGGAGAGGAAGGTGAGTTGCTGCGCGTGGACGGTGAGCTCGCCGGTGCGGGTGCGCATGAGGTAGCCGGAGACGCCGATGTGGTCGCCGAGGTCGAGGAGCTTGTAGAGGGCGAAGGCGTTTTCGCCGACGTCGTCTTTGCGGACGTAGATCTGGAGGCGCTGGCCGCCTTGCTGGAGCTGGGCGAATCCGGCTTTGCCCTGGAGGCGGATGGCCATGATGCGTCCTGCGACGCGGACGTGCGTGCGGTTTTCTTCGAGCGCGGCCTGGAGTTGCTCGGCGGGGACGGGGGATTCGGCGGAGTCGTACTTTTGTTTGATCCAGGGGATGAGGGCGCCTGAGAATTCAGTCCAGCCGGGGGCGCTTTGTTCGAAGGAGTTGGGGTAAACGGGGTAGCCGAGGGCGGCGATCTGCTCCAGTTTCTCCTGGCGCTGCTGATAGAGCTTCTGCTCGAATTCGGATTCGAAGTGCACTGTGTTTCCTTTGAGCTTATTGGTCAGTGTTCAGTATAGCGATGGGCCGGAGTAGAGACAGGGCTTGCAGCGAGAGACGGCACGATCGTGGTGTAATGGTGTTCGCTATGCCAGACGATGAGAAGCAAAAGAATGATGGCGCGATGCGCGATATTGTGAAGGCTGAATCGATGTTTCAGCTGGCAATTGCGCTGCCGGCGGGATGCGTGATCGGGTGGCTGATCGGCGCGTGGCTTGACAAACACTTTCATCAGAACTGGATTGGTATTGTGGGGATTTTGCTGGGCGCTGTCGGCGGATTTATACAGATCTATCTGACGGCTTCGCGGTTTCTGAAGAAGGGCGATTGATGAAGGCGCTCGATAGTTTTACGGACGAGGATTTTCGCCGCACGGTGATTCGCGCGGTGAAGCTGCTGACGGTGGTGGCGACGGTGGGGGCGCTGTTGCTGTGGTGGAAATTCGGGTGGCAGAGCGCGGCGCTGCTGCTGGTGGGAGCGGTGATCTCCGGGGCGGGGTTGTTTGACTGGCTGCGGCTGATGACGGCGGTGATGGAGCGTATGGACGGGGGAGAGAAGCCTCGACCGCTGGGGGCGGTGCTGACGGCATTCTTCCTGCGGCTTGGACTCACATTAGTGGTGCTTTATGTTAGCCTTAAGCTATTGAACGGTTCTGTGTTTGCGCTGGCCGCAGGCCTCGCGCTGGGAGTGTTCGCGCTCGCGGTGGAGGGGTTGAGGCTGATCAAAGTGTGGACTGTTTAGCCGGCCAAAATTGAGAAAAGACGCTTTTAATTTATGCCCCACCAGTTGTGGTTTACTGCGTTTCTGAATGCCCATTTTGCCGCGCCTGTGCGGGCGCTGCTTGAGGGTGTGCATGTGCATCCGGCTTATCCTGAGGCTCCGATTACGAATGCCTTTGCGATGGAGTTGCTGGTCTTCCTGTTCCTGATTGCGTACTTCATTGTGGTGCGTGTCTCGCTGAGCGTGGAGAGGCCGAATGGCGTACAGCACCTGGCGGAGATGACGAACGAGTTTGTCGAGAATCAGAGCGAGTCGATCATCGGGCATGGATACGAGCGGTTTGTAAGCTATCTGACGGCCCTGTTTCTGTTTATTCTGCTGGCGAACCTGTTGGGTCTGGTGCCGGGATTTGAGTCGCCTACGGCTGACGTGGTTGTGCCGCTGGGCTTTGCGCTCGTGACCTTTATGTACTACCACTACCACGGCATTCGGGCGAATGGGGCGGGTTATATCAAGCAGTTCCTGGGGCCGGTGTGGTGGCTTTCCTGGCTGCTGTTCCCGATCGAAGTGATTTCGCATCTTGCGCGCGTGCTGTCACTGACTGTCCGTCTTTATGCGAACATGTTTGCGGGCGACCTGGTGACGCTGGCGTTCTTCTCGCTGATACCGATTGGTATTCCACTGATCTTTATGGGACTGCACCTTGGCGTGGCTGTGGTGCAGGCATTTGTGTTTTTCCTGCTGGCGGCGATCTACCTGTCGCTTGCGGTGGCCCATGACCACTAGCGCTTCGCGCTGCCCAAGGCTGAAGCCTTGGGTTACCAGTTTGAGTTTTGTTCCGGAGGGACTCCCTCTCTGGAATAGCAACAACGCCGCGAGCGTGAGGGTGCCAGCACGGTGAGCATCAACCACCCACTGGCGGCGTATCTGACGGGAGATGGAGCAACACAATGAAGAAGCTGCAATACGTATTTATGTCGTTGGCCGCGCTGCTGCTCGCAACGCCGGCATTTGCGCAGGGCGCTGAGGCAGGCATGGTGAATCAGTGGGTTCCGCTGGCAGCCGGTCTGGGCATGGCGCTGGCAGCCGGACTTTGCGGTCTCGGTCAGGGCAAGGCTACCGCCTCGGCGGCTGAGGCTCTGGCACGTAACCCGGGCGCACGTCCTGGAATCTTCACCTTCCTGATTCTTGGTCTCGCCTTTATCGAGTCGCTCGCGCTGTTCACCTTCGTCATCATCTTCCTCAAGGTGAAGCCGCTGTAAGGTTCAGAAGTTTGAAAAGGAAAACCCTCGCTATGGCGAGGGCTTTTCCTTTGGAGAGATGCGTCTGAAGTCAACGCAGGTAGAGAGCGTTTCCAAAGCTCAGGCGGCCGTTTCCGCCGCGGAAGAGAGAGTACAGGCCATGAAGGCGGAATCTGAATTTACCGAGTTGCTCGTGGAGATCCCACATGAGCGGCATGCCTTCGTAGACGGGATCGAAGTAAACCTCGACAAAGACGGAGCGTATTTTCCCGCGAGCGAGCATTCTCTGCGCTCCCCTGAAGACGCGGCTTTCGGCACCTTCGACGTCAACCTTGAGGATGTCGATTGTGTCGATGCTGTGTTCGTTGCAGAAATGGTCGATCGTGTCGGTGGGGACCTGGACAGTCTGTCCTGTATGTGACTCGCGCTTCAGAAGAGAGCTGGTAATGCTTTCGGATCCAATATTGAGGTTTGTCATTCCGACCTGGTCGGAGAGGGCAATAGGAACAGGATGAAATCTCGCATCGGAGAGGGAAGCGCACAAAGACTCGTAGGTGGAGGGGAGTGGTTCGAAGGACCAGATATGAGAATCGGGGAAGAGCTTACGGTAGGTCCGGGCGGATTGTCCGATGTTTGCGCCAACATCGAAGATGATTTTTGCGTCAGGAACAGAACTCTGCTGGTCGTCATCCGAGTTCCATGACTGAAAGCCGAGGGCTTTTTTCGCAACGGTGCGTAGTGAAAGAGTCATGATCTACCTAAATCGGTTGTGTGTAACCAGGCAGATCAGAGCAAGACAGCAACAACGAACACCATCATTGTACCGACCGAATGACGGCCAGAATGATTTGTTTTTTTGATGGCTGCGCCGGGAGCGGCGTTGCTTATCTTGTAGTGTTTCCAGCGTTAGCAGAGTCCAGTTAGTTATTCGGCCGTAACCACAAGAAAGAAAAGGGTGAACTATTTCGCTTGATAGCCGGCTTGTACACGGCATGGGTCGCCCGGTTGATTGCATGGTTTGGGGACGGCATCGGGGTTGCCCGTTACGCTCGCACGCTGCGCCAGAGAGAGGACTCGGCCTGGCGCAACTCCCAGAAGAAGTGTGGCGACCGCAGTGAGGGTAAGGGCGATCGCGGCGGGGATGCTGACCGGCGAGGTGGAGATACGGCTGTCTTCGTGCGGCTGCCGGCTGTAGAGCGCACCCAGGAGACGGAGATAGTAGAAGCAGGCGACGCCGCTGTTGAGAAGGCCGATGACGGCGAGCCAGACTCGTCCGGCGTGAATGGCCGCGGTGAAGACGTAGAACTTGCCGAAGAAGCCTCCGGTGAACGGAATACCGATGAGCGAGAGCAGGAAGAAGCCGAGCACAGCGGCGAGAACGGGACGCTTGAGGGCGAGGCCAGCATAGTCGTCGAGTGTGCGTGCATGCTCGTCGTAGCCTGATAGCTGGGTGATGACGGTGAAGGCGCCGACGTTCATGGCGGCGTATGCGGCTGTATAGAAGCAGGCCGCGGCGATGCCATCCTGCGGGAAGGCGGTGAAGGCGACGAGGAGATAGCCTGCGTGCGCGATGGAGGAGTAGGCGAGCATGCGCTTGACGTCGCGCTGGAGCAGGGCACCGAGGTTGCCGATGGTCATGGAGAGGGCGGCGAGTATCCAGATGAGGGCGGACCAGCGGTGTTCCATGCCGGCATAGCCGGAGAAGGTGATGCGCAGAAGGACGGCAAAGGCCGCGGCCTTGGGGGCTGTGGACATGAGGCCGACAACGGGCGCTGGTGCTCCCTGGTAGACGTCGGGTGTCCAGACGTGAAAGGGAGCGGCGGAGACCTTGAAGCCGAGGCCGATGATAATCATGGCCAGCGAGAGGAAGGCGAGTTTGGGAGTGGAGGTGCTGCCGAGGACCTGGGCGATGACGTCGATGCGGGTGGAACCGGTTGCTCCGAAGACCAGCGCAATGCCGTAGAGGAAAAAGGCCGTGGCGAAGGAGCCGAGCAGGAAGTATTTGATGGAGGATTCAGTGGCGCTGGCGTGGCCTTTGCGGAAGCCGGCCATGATGTAGGTGGAGATGGAGGAGATTTCCAGGCCGATGAAGACCATGAGGAGTTCGACTGAGGCGGTCATGAGCATCATGCCTGTGGCGCCGAAGAGGACGAGGGCGAAGTATTCGCCAGCGTGGGTGGCGTTGCCTTCGAAGTAGTCAAGAGAACTTAGGAGCGTGACGAGGACGATGGCGGCGATGAGCAGATGAAAGAAGACGGAGAAGGAGTCGACCTGGACGGTTCCGAAGAAGGCGTGAACGGTACCGAAGCTGAGCTGGTACCAGCTCGCGAAGCCTGCGAGGACGGTGCTGAGAATGGCTAGCCAGCCAAGTGGCTTGCGGGAGGAGTTCGCCGGGAGCATTGGCTCGGCAAGCATGATGAGGATGCCGGCGAGGACGAGGCAGTACTCGGGAAGGAGAGCGATGATGTTGGGGGAGAGGCTCTGCATCATCGCCGGCCTCCTTCTGTGGTTGCTGCTTCAAAGTTCACGGTAGTGGCCCCGGTCTGGTTTACGGTGTGGGCGAGTTGGGCGCCTGCGGTGTCAATGGCCTTCATGAAGACAGGTGAGGCAATGCCCATAAAGAGAAAGAGGATGACGAGCGGCCAGAGGGCCAGGTGTTCACGGGCGTCGAGGTCAACGGCGGGGATGGCCTCGCTCCTGATGCCGAGGTCGCCGTAGAAGACGCGCTGAACCATCCAGAGCATGTAGGAGGCGGTGAGGATGATTCCGGTGGTGGCGAGGGTCGTCCAGCCGACGTGGTGAGAAAGGGCGGATTGCATGCCTCCGGAGAGCGAGAGGAATTCGCCGACGAAGCCGTTGAGCATGGGCAGACCGACGACAGAGAGCGAGGTGATGACAAACATGGTGACGATCCACGGGAGGCGTGCTGCGAGTCCACCGTAGTCGCGCATGTCGTAGGTGCCGTAGCGCTCGTAGAGGAGGCCGAGGAGCATGAAGAATGCCGCGCCGCCAAGGCCTTCGTTGATCGTCTGGTAGATTCCGCCGTCGATACCGGCGACGGTGAGGGCGAAGATGCCGAAGAGGGCCATGCTGACGTGACCGAGGGCTCCAAAGGCGGCGAGGCGCTTGAGGTCTTTCTGGACGAGGGCGAGGAGCGCTCCGTAGACGATGCCGATGGCTCCCAGAGCGATCATCAGAGGAGCGATGTAATGGGTCTGCGCGGGGAAGATTCCGAAAGAAAAGCGCAGGATGGAGTAGAGGCCGAGCTTTCCGACGAGGACCATGACGGCGGCGGTGGGTGCTTCGGAGACGGCTTCAGCGAGCCAGCCGTGCAGCGGGAAGACGGGAACCTTGACCGCGAAAGCTACGAGGAACGCGAGAGAGGCAAGCCACAGAGCGGCGGGGTTCGACGAGATGGTGTGTGCGGCGGCCATTTGAGCGAGCACGGGCATGTCGAAGGTACCGGTCTTTGCGTAGAGCCAGAGGATCCCGACGAGCAGGATGGCGGAGGGGATGAAGGCGTAGAGGAAGAAGCGGATGGCGGCGCGGCGGCGGCGGTCGGTGCGGCCGAAGGTGGCGATGAGGAGCGCCATGGGGACGAGTGTCATCTCCCAGAAGGCGTAGTAGAGGAAGAGGTCGAGCGAGACGAAGACGCCGAGCATCGCGACCTGCTGGAGCAGGAAGAGCGTGTAGAAGAGACGCCGACGTGAGTGAATGGCTCGCCATGAGATGAGTACGCCGAGCGGGGCGAGGAGGCCAGTGAGGACGATGAGCCACATGGAGAGGCCGTCGACACCGACGTGGTAGCGGATGGCGGGGGAGGCGATCCAGGGGACGTTCTGAACAAATTGAAAATTGCCGCCGACGCTCTGAAAGCTTCCGGGTGTGGCGGCGTAATTGAAGCGAGCGGGCAGATGGAGCGTGAGCAGGAAGGTGAGCAGGGTGACGGCAAGGGCGCTCCATTGCTGGATGCGGTCGCGGTCAGGCAGGAGCGCGAGCAGAATGGCTCCGGCGAGTGGGACGAAGATGATGATCGTCAGGATGGAGTGATCGAGATTCATCGTTTCCTTTAGTGCAGGCAAAACTAGTGAAGCCAGAGGGAACGGCCAAAGAGCATGACAAAGATGACGGCGGCTGCTCCCAGTGCAAGCCAGCCGGCGTAGGAGCGAATGTTTCCGGACTGAATACGGCGCGTGAGTGAGCCCAGGCCCCTGGCGGTGGTTCCGGCGAGATGGCCGGAGCCGTTGATGAGACCGGTGTCTACGATTCCGCCGAGGATGAGGCGGGTGAACATGAGGAGCGGCGTGACGATGAAGGCCGAGTAAATCTCGTCGATGTAGAACTTGTTTTCGACGATGTTGTAGAGAGCGGGGAAGCGCTGCGCGTAAGAGGCGGCGGTGCCGGGCTTCTTGTAGTAGAAGAGGTAGGCGATCAAGAAGCCGATTGCGGCGACGAGGACGGAGATTGTGGCGAGTCCGAGTTCGAGGCCGTGGCTTACGGCTTCGGTGGCAGCGGCGCCGTTTGCGAAGACGGGCTGGAGGAAGTTGCCGATTTCGTCATGACCGCCGAGGGCAGCGGGAACGCCGACCCATCCTCCGATGACGGAGAGGATGGCGAGGATGACGAGCGGGCCGAGCATGATCCATGGGGATTCGTGGATGCCATGGGCGTGGTGATCGTCGTGTTCGGCAACCATGATTTCGTGAGTGCCGGAGTGGGCGTGGACGGCGGCGCCGTGAGCGTGAAGGTCGTTGGCGTGGTCTTCAAAGCGGGGTTCGCCGAAGAAGGTCTTGAACCAGAGCCGGAACATGTAGAAGGAGGTCATGCCGGCGGTGATGAGACCGACGAGCCAGAGCAGTTTACTGGCAGCGAAGGTGTGAAGAAGGATCTCGTCCTTGGAGAAGAAACCGGCGAGTGGAGGGATCCCGGCGATGGCAATGACACCCATCGTCATGGTCCAGAAGGTGATGGGGATGCGCTTGCGGAGGCCGCCCATCCTGCGCATGTCCTGTTCGCCGGAGAGAGCGTGAATGACGGAGCCGGCGGCGAGGAAGAGGAGCGCTTTGAAGAAGGCGTGGGTGAGGAGATGGAAGATGCCGGCGGCGTAGGCTCCGACTCCGCAGGCGAGGAACATGTAGCCGAGCTGGGAGACGGTGGAATAGGCGAGGACGCGCTTGATGTCGTGCTGGACGAGGCCGATGCAGGCGGCGAAGATTGCGGTGGCTGCGCCGATGATGGCGACGACGCCGAGGGCGTAAGGGCTGCGGTCGAAGATCACGTGCGCGCGGGCGACCATGTAAATGCCCGCGGTGACCATGGTGGCAGCGTGAATGAGTGCGGAGACCGGGGTGGGGCCTTCCATGGCGTCGGGTAGCCAGACATAGAGGGGGATCTGGGCCGACTTGCCGGTGGCTCCGAGGACGAGAAGGAGCGCGATGGCTGTGAGGAAGCCGCCTTGCCATTCGGGGTGCTGTGAGATGGAAGCAAAGACGGTGGAGAAGTCGAGCGAGCCGAAGTGCGCGATGAGAAGGAACATCGCGAGGAGGAAGCCGAAGTCGCCGATACGGTTGACGATGAAGGCTTTCTTTCCGGCGTCGGCGGCTGAGTCCTTTTTGAAGTAGAAGCCGATGAGCAGGTAGGAGGCGAGGCCGACACCCTCCCATCCGACGAAGAGGAGGAGGAAGTTGGCGGCAAGGACCAGAACCAGCATGAAGAACATGAAGAGGTTCAGGTAGGCGAAGAAGCGCCAGTAGCCTTCCTCGTGCGCCATGTAGCCGACCGAGTAGACGTGGATGAGGAAGCCGACGCCGGTGACGACGCCCAGCATGATGAGCGTGAGGTGGTCGACGGTGAGAGCGAAGTCAGCGTGGAAGCCGGAGATGGAGATCCATGAGTTGCCAAAGAGAGTGGCGAGATGGCTGATGGACTGGGGCGCTCCAGGGGCCTTCATGGAGAACCACAGCCAGACCCAGAGGCAGGCGGAGATGAAGGTGGGGATGAGAGCGACAGCTGAGACGAGCGCGCGCGGCAGGCGGCGGCCGATGGTTCCGTTGATAAGGAACCCGGCGAAGGGAAGCAGCGGAATCAACCAGAGATACGAGGCGGGCATCGGCGTTACGGTCCTTCGAGATCTTTAGAGTTTCAACAGGTTGACCTGGTCTACGTTGAGCGTCTTGCGCGTGCGGAAGATTGCGATGATGATAGCGAGTCCAACTGCGGCCTCGGCGGCGGCGACGACCATCACGAAAAAGACGAAGATCTGGCCCGAGATGTGGTGCCACATGTGCGAGAAGGCTACGAAGGTGAGGTTGACGGCGTTGAGCATCAGCTCGATGGACATGAAGATGGTGATGATGTTGCGTTTGATGAGGAAGCTGGCGACGCCGGTGGAGAAGAGGATAGCGGCGAGGACGAGATACCAGGAGATGGGGACGGCGGTAGCCATGAAGCGCTATTGCTCCTTTCGCGCGAGCACAACGGCTCCGAGGATGGCGATGAGAATGAGGATGCTTGTGACTTCAAAGGGAAGCAGAAGGTCGCGGAAGAGCAGCGCGCTGATGTCGGAGATGTTGGAGAGGGTGTCGTTGAGATGTCCGCCGAGGTTTGCGGCTCCGAGAACCTTGTCTTCGGAGAGGAAGACGAAGCTGAGGAGGCAGAAGATGGCGGCGGCTCCGGGGAATCCGGCGATGTAGGCGGCGCGGCTGCCGTGGGTTCGCTCTTCTTTGCCGGCGTTAAGCAGCATGATGACGAAGACGAAGAGCACCATGATGGCTCCGGAGTAGACGATGACCTGTGCGGCGGCGAGGAATTCGGCTCCCAGTGACCAATAAAGGACGGCCAGCGACATCATGACGACGACCAGAGAGAGGGCGCTGTTGATAGGGTGACGCTGGAGCAGGAAGTTGATGGCTCCTGCGACCGCCAGCGCGCCGAAGATGAGAAAGAGTGCCAGTTGCATGCGTGATCTCGGTTCGATCTTTCTTCAAGCATCAACAGATTTTCAGGCTATCTGTTGATTGTAAAACAGCTTGCGCAGGCGAATCAGCCGTGGAGCGCAAGGACGAGGCTGGTGAAGATGATGTTGATGATCGCCAGCGGGAGAAGGAACTTCCAGCCGAATGCCATCAGCTGGTCATAACGGAAACGGGGTGTGGTGCCGCGTACCCAAATGTAGACGAGCAAAAAGAAGAGGACCTTTGCGACAAACCAGAAGATCGGGAAGACGGCGTTGAAGAAGGTATTGTTCAACATGCCATCAAAGGTATGGCCGAATGGACTTGACGGTCCGCCGAGAAAGAGGAGAGAGGCTACGCAGGCGACGGTAATCATGTTGGCGTACTCGGCCATGAAGAACATGGCGAACTTCATGGAGGAGTACTCGGTGTGATAGCCGGCGACGAGTTCGGATTCGGCCTCAGGGAGGTCGAATGGAGCGCGATTGGTTTCGGCGTAAGCGGCCATGAGGTAGATGAAGAAGGCGAGGATCTGAAGGCCGCCGACGACGTTCCAGGAGAGGAAGCCATGGGCGGACTGGCTGTTGACGATGTCGCGAAGCGAGAGGGATTGGGCGCGGAGGACAACGCCGACCAGTGACAGGCCGAGTGCGAGCTCGTAGCTGATCATCTGCGAGGTAGCGCGAAGGGAGCCGAGCAGGGCGAACTTGTTGTTCGACGACCATCCGGAGAGCGCGATGCCGTAGACGCCGATGGAGGTAATGCCGAGGATGACGAGCAAGCCGATGTTGAGATCGGTGATCTGAAAGATATCGACGCCATACTTCGTTGTGTGTGTGCCGAAGGGCACCACAGAGATGGAGATGAGAGCGCAGGTAAGCGCGATGATAGGCGCAAGGATGAAGAGGGGGCGTTCCGAAGCAGCGGGCATCAGGTCTTCCTTGAGGAAGAGCTTGATGCCATCGGCCAGCGGCTGGAGGAGGCCGAAGGGGCCTACGCGTGAAGGTCCCCAGCGGTTCTGGATGCGGCCCAGAACCTTGCGCTCGAGAAGAACGGTGTAGGCGACCGCCGTGAGCGTAATGACGAGCACGACGGCGACCTTGAGGATCGAGAGCAGCAGGAATGTCAGTAAATCAGGATGGCTCATAGTTTTTACTCTTGCTGATGTATAGGCATCATTCTGCTGCTGTGTGGATCTGGATCAGGGGTTCACTGGCCTGGAATTGCTGAACGTCGTTGAGCATGGGGGAAAAGCGACCGAGGGTTCCTGAGGTGAAGAGCGTATCGCCTGATGGGAGTACGAGGTCGCGACGGTTTCCGGCTGGAATGCTGGATGCGGCTGGCTCCAGATGTTGATCGTTGCCGCTGAGAAGTTGCAGGCGGCGCAGATCGTAGCCGGGAACCAGACGCTGGATCTCATCGAGGATGGCGAAGGGATCGAGGGGCGAGAGCCTGGGTTCGAGGTTGTTGGCGGTGAGCCAGACGGCGTGACGGTCGGCTTCACCGGACTGCGCGCCGCGGCTCTGGCCCATATCTGCGCGAAGACCCTTACCGACGGGAACGAGCTTGTGGACGTCGGCTCCCATCTTGTCGGCGATGCGGACGATCATCTCGAAGTCGCTGCGGACACCGGCGCGGTCTCCGGCCTTCTGGACGAGTTGCAGGTCGCCGTAGCTGTTGGTGACAGAGCCTGATTTCTCATAGAGGTTTGCGGCGGGCAGGATGACGTCGGCGATCTGCGCGGTCTCCGTCATGAACATTTCCTGGACGACGATGAAGGTGTTCCTGAGGGTTGCGGTGTCGACGCCGTAGCGTGCGATGGGGTTTGCGCCGACGATGTAAAGGGCGGAGAGATCGCCGCGGGCGGCCACGTCGAAGATCTCAAGCATATCGAGGCCGGGCGTCGTGGGTACGTTGTGTTCGGCGAAGGGACCGGGATTCGAGACCGGTGTGTAGCCGGGGAGCATGTCGGGAAGAAGGCCCATGTCTGCGGCTCCGCGCGAGTTGGCGTAGTCGGAGAGCAGGGCGAACTTTGCTCCGGGGATGGCGAGGCCGAAGGCGACGAGGTTTTTGAGGTCGGCGCCGCGAAGTTCGGAGCCGATGAGGATGAGAAGTTTTTCTTCGGCTTTGACGGCATCACGGAAGCCTGTGAGTTCATTGGTATCGGAGGCTACGTTGGATGCAAGGCCTTCGTTGCCTCCGAGGTAGCTTGCGAAGGCGTTGTAGCCGAAGGGCTCCAGACGAAGGAAGCGCCGAGCCTGACGGCGGAGCTTGATCTCTTCGGTGTTGGCGACGTAGAGGCGAGCCTTGTTGAGGCGGACGTCGGAGCGCAGGTTCCACGCAGTGCCGGGAGCCTGGTTGGTGGGATCGCCGCCGACGACGAGGACGGCAGGGAAGCTTTGCGTGTCACGCAGCGAAGCAGTGCGGTTCTTGTGCCCTGAGAGAGCCTGGGCGAAAGCGACGTAATCGGCGGTGCGGTGATGATCGATGTTATTGGTGCCGATGATGGTGCGGGCGAACTTCTGGAGGAGGTAGGCCTCTTCGTTGGTGAGGCGGTTACCGCCAATGACAGCGATTGATTTGCCGCCTTTGCCGTCGCGGAGTTCGCGAAGCTTTGTGCCTGCGTGGGTGAAGGCCTCTTCCCAGGAAACGGGCTTGAGATCGCCGTTCGGCTGACGAACGAGCGGCTGGGTGATGCGGTCTTTGTTGTTGGCGAAGTCGAAGGCGTAGCGGCCCTTGTTGCAGAGGAAGTCGCCGTTGATGCCGGACTTGTCGCGGTTGTCGCCGCGAACGATCTCAGCGCCATCCGAGGTGGAGCGGACGCCGAGGGTGGTTTTGCAACCGTCGCCGCAATGCGTGCAGATGGTGGCGACGTGGTTCATCTCCCATGGGCGGGTCTTGTAGCGATAGGTGCCGCTCGTCAATGCGCCGACGGGGCAGGCATCGATGCACATGCCGCACTGCTCGCAATCGAGGTGGGCCTGATTGTCAGGGGAGAGATGGGCCGGGATGTTGGGAGCAATGACCGAGGAACTGCCACGGGCCTGAATGCCGAGGGCGAAGACGTCCATGCCCTCGCCGCACATACGAACGCAACGATAGCAGAGGATGCAGCGCGGGCGATCGAAGTAGACAACAGGGGACCACTGCTGTTCCTCGCGGTGATTCTTGGGCTCGGCGTAGAAGCTGTCGGCTGCGCCGTACTTGAAGGTCATGTCCTGCAACTCGCACTCGCCGCCGGCGTCGCAGACGGGGCAGTCGAGCGGGTGATTGCCGAGGAGCAGTTGCAGAGTGGCCTTGCGGGCCTGGGCGATCTCAGGGGTCTCGGTCTGAACGACCATGCCTTCGGCGACCGGCGTGGTGCACGCGGTCTGGAGCTTCGGCATCTTCTCGATGCGGACGACGCACATGCGGCAGGCGGCTTGCAGCGAGAGGCCGGGGTAGTAACAGAAGGCGGGGATTTCGATTCCGGCGGTTTTGCAGGCGTCGATGAGCAATGTGCCCGCGGGTGCGGTGAGTTTTTTGCCGTCTACGGTGAGGGTTACGTCTGGCATGGCTTAATGTGCTCCCACGAGTTCCTGCACGGTGATGAGGGGCGTACCGGCGCGGTTGCCCTCGATGTAATCTTCGAACTCTTTGCGGAACTTCTTGACGAAACCGAGTGTGGGCATCGCCGCTGCGTCACCAAGCGGACAGAAGGTGCGGCCCATCATGTTCTCGGCGAGGTACTGGACGTTGTCGACGTCTTTTTTCGAGCCGCCGCCGTTGTAGACGCGGGTGAGGGTCTTCTTGATCCAGTCCGTACCTTCGCGGCAGGGGATACACCAGCCGCAGGACTCATGCTGGTAGAAGGCGATGGTGCGAAGGGCGAACTCGACGATGGAGACGGTCTCGTCGAGGACGACGATGCCGCCGGAACCGAGCATGGTGCCTGCTTTGGCCATCTGGTCGAAGTCGAGGCCGACGTCGATCTCATCCGCGGTGAGGACCGGACAAGAGGCTCCGCCGGGGACGACGGCTTTGAGTTTTTTGCCGTCCTTGATGCCGCCGGCTACATCGTAGATGGCCTTTCGGAGGGAGTAGCCCATGGGTAGTTCGTAGACTCCGGGACGCTCGACGTGTCCGCTGATACCGAAGAGGCGGGTGCCGCCGTTACGCTCAGTACCGAGCTTTGCGTAGGCTTCGCCGCCCATCAGAAGGATGTGCGGTGCATTGGCGATGGTTTCGGCGTTGTTGATGATGGTGGGGCCGCCATAGAGGCCGACGACGGCAGGGAAGGGAGGCCGGATGCGCGGGACTCCGCGCTTGCCTTCGAGGGATTCCATGAGGGCAGACTCTTCGCCTACTTCGTAGGCTCCGGCGCCGGTCTGGGTAAGGATGTCGAAGTCAACGCCTTTGCCGAAGATGTTCTTGCCGAGGAAGCCTTTGGCGTAGGCGTCGGCGACGGCCTTTTCGACGATCTTGAGGAGATAGCGGTACTCGCCGCGCAGGTAGATGAAGCCCATCTTCGCGCCGACGGAGAGACCGGCGATCATGGTGCCTTCGATGATGGAGTGCGGATCATGGAGGAAGATAACGTGGTCTTTGCAGGTGCCGGGCTCGGACTCGTCTCCGTTGACGAGGACGTACTTGGGCTTCTCGGATTGCTTGGGCACGAAGGACCACTTCATGCCTGTGGGGAAGCCTGCTCCGCCGCGCCCGCGCAGGCCGGAAGCCTTCATCTCGCTGATGATCCAGTCCGGCCCTTTTTCGATGGCGAGCTGGACAGCCTTGTAGCCGTCGAGTTGGAGGTACTTGTCGATGTCGGCTGCGCCCTGACCGAAACGGCGGGAGAGAACGCGAACTTCATCGGGATGGGAGACGAGAGTAGGCATTTATCTCACGTCCTTTCCCTGACCTTTGCGGTAGGTCTCGATGATGTCGTCGACCTTGACCGTTGTGAGATTGTCGTGGAAGTCATAGTTGACCTGGATGGCGGGCGCCCAGCAACAGGCACCGATGCACTCGACTTCTTCGAGGGAGAACATGCCGTCAGGCGTAACCTCTTTGTGGCCGATGCCGAGCTTTTCTTTACAGTGACCGAGAATGTCGTATCCACCGCGCAGCATGCAGGAGATATTGGTGCAGACCTGGATGTTGTACTTGCCTGCGGGTTTGGTACGGAGCATGGAGTAGTACGAAAGCACGTTGCGCACGTCCAACTCGAGAAGATCGAGGCGCCGGGCGATCTCGGTGACGACGGCGTCAGAGACGTAGCCCACCTCGTCCTGCGCGTAGAGCAGCATAGGTATGAGGGCGGAGCGCTTGACGGGGTAGATAGTCACCAGATGGTCGAAGCGGGCGGCCAGCTCCGGTGAAAAGATTGTGTTGGCGATCTCACTCACGTTGCATCATCTCCCGTGCCAACGATTCGGCGGCAAGGTCCATCTGTTGCGGTATGCCATTTAGTTTAACCGTTCCGTCTTCTTCGAGCGAGAAAGTGGAGCGATTTCCTTGGCTGTCTTCGACGAGATTGTGCGTGAAGCGAAGCCATCGGCTTGCAACACGGAGCGTGATTTCGTCTGCGCCAACCTCTACGACTGCATGATGCCGGCTGTTGAGTCCGTGGACGGCTGCGTAAGAACGAAGCAGCGAGGCCCAGGAGGTCCAAAGTTCGTTATGCAGTCGCTCGTTCACTGGTATTGCAGAGCGGCTGCGGAATGAGGTTGGCCGTCAACGGACAAAATCCATCCGAAGAAACTGCGTGATCCTTGTTTGCGAGCCATGGCAGCAGCAAAAGGCGCTGCGTCGGCGATCCGGGCCCATGTCAGAAGTTCATTGAGCATGATTACTCTCCATGGCTAGCGGTCGATGGCTCCCAGCACGATATCGAGAGATCCGATTACAGCGACGACGTCGGCGAGCAGCTGGCCCTTGCACATCACTTCGAGCGCCTGGAGATTCGCGTAGTCGGCGTTGCGCATGTGCACCCGATAGGGCTTGGCTGTGCCGTCGGAGACGACGTAGTAGTTCATCATGCCGTGCGGTGCTTCGACGGAGCTGGTCGCTTCTCCCGCAGGAACGGCAAAACCCTCGGTGACGATCTTGAAGTGATGGATGAGTGACTCCATCTGGGTCTTCATCTGCTCGCGATCAGGCAGGATGATCTTCGGCGCGTCGGCTACGATGCGGCCCTCGGGCATGCCGTCCAACGCCTGCAGACAGATTTTGACGGACTCCCGCATCTCCTGCATGCGCACCACGTAGCGAGCCCAGACGTCACTCTCAGTGGAGATGGGCACATTGAACTGGAACTTCTCGTAGCTTGAGTACGGCATGTCGCGGCGGACGTCGAAGTCGATTCCGGCGGCGCGCAGTGGAGGCCCGGAGACACCCAGTGCAATTGCGTTTTCCGGCGAAATATACCCGACACCCTTCAGCCTGTTAATCCAGATTGGGTTGTTCTGCAGCAGGCCTTCGTACTCGTCGATTTTTGAAGGGAAGTCGAGAAGGAATTCGCGGATCTTACCGTAGAGGTCCAGAGGTGGTTCGAGACTCACGCCGCCGATGCGCATGTAGCTGGTCATCATTCGCTGGCCGCTGACGGCTTCGAAGACGCGCAGAAGCTCCTCGCGCTCGCGGAAACAGTAGAGGAAGACGGTGAGCGCACCGATATCCATGGCGTGCGTGCCGAGCCAGACAAGGTGGGAATTCAGCCGCATCAACTCGTTGAACAGCACACGCAGCCACTGCGCCTTCGACGGAATTTCCAGATCGAGGAGTTTTTCGACGGCCAATGCGTAGGCCGTGTTGTTGGTCATCGGGGCGAGGTAGTCGATTCTGTCTGTCAGCGGCACGACCTGCTGGTAGAACTTGGCTTCGCAGGTTTTCTCGATACCGGTATGCAGATAGCCGATGTCGGGCGCGAGCGAGACTACGGTTTCGCCGTCGATCTCGAGCACAAGGCGAAGCACGCCGTGCGTCGAGGGGTGTTGCGGCCCCATGTTGATAACCATGGTCTGGTCGGCGATGGGGTCGGTCCCGTGCTTATGGAGATTAGCGTCGGCGATGACGTCTTCAACGCCCGGATTAATCTGGTCAGGAGCGGCTAGGGGAGACATCAGCGGTAGCCCTCCACGGGGTAGTCCTTGCGCAGGGGATGGCCGTTCCAATCTTCCGGCATCATGATACGGCGGAGGTTGGGATGACCTCCAAAGTGAATGCCGAAGAGATCAAAGATCTCGCGCTCATAGAAGTTGGCGGCAGGCCAGACATCCGTGATGGAGTCCAGTGCGGCGTCATCGCTCGTCAGGCGTACAACAAGGCGGACGCGGCGCTTGAGAGCGTGAGAGAGGATGGAATAGGAGACCTGGAAGCGGGGTTCAGATGGGTACCAGTCGACTCCTGTAACGTCTTCGAAGAAGTTATAGCCAGCTTGTTTCAGGGCCTGGGAGGCGGCGATGATGCTTTCGCGCGCGACCGTAATGGTCAGTTCGCCGCGATCATACTTTGCATCGGTTGCCAGATTAGTGAGGGCTTTGACGGCCGGTTCATCAGGAAACTTCTCAGATACGGCTTGGGTGCCCGTGATGGCTGCGTCCATTAGAGATCCCCCTTATCGGTCGACCAATCCAGGATGCCTTTCTTCCACACATAGAAGAGTCCCACGGCAACAAAACCCAAATAAACGAGCATCTCGTAGAAGCCGAACATCTTTGAGCCGGTGATCGCCGGCAGACGGCGGAAGATGACTGCCCACGGAAGCATGAATACGGCCTCGACGTCGAAGAGGATGAAGAGCATCGCGACCATATAGAAACGTACGGTGAAGCGTCCTCGGGCATCGCCGACAGGATCCATACCGCACTCGTAGGCTCCTGCTTTTGTACGGGAGTTCTTATGTTTTCCGATAAAGAAGGAGGCCCCGACCATGCCACACGCAAGGCCAAGCGCTACAAGGATCTGCAGGACCAGCGGAAGGTAGTTCCAGATGTATGGGTACTGTTGCATGGCCATCTTCGACTCTAAGAGTGTGATTGGCAAGTGTCAAGCAAACGAGCCATTTGTGCGGCTATCGCATCAATACACTGTACTTTTCGATGATTCTGTCACCGAACTGCGCAGCAAAGAGGCCTCCTGCAGCAAGAAAGCTGCCGAAGGCCAGTTTTGTGGCCAGATTTGCTTTGCCAACGATTATCAAAAAAATGCCGTAGACGCTGGCCGCAAGGACACCGACGAAGAGGGACAGAATCGCGGGCCAGAAGCCGAGGAATGCTGCAATCATGGCGAGCAGCTTTACATCTCCGAGGCCCATGCCTTCGCGATGACGTAGAGCCATATAGAGCCAGCGGACGATGAGTAGAAGTAATGCCACGCTGCAGACAGCCAGAATGCGGCCTCCAATGAGGGCTTCGGGGCCTGTGAGGAAGACGTTGCCCTTATCGGGACCGCCGGCGCCTGCGCTTGAGAGGCGAATGCCATTGGCGGGCAATATAACTTCTGCCTGAGCAGAGCCGAGGAAGACCGCCTGCATGCAGACGAGGAACAGGCCGATGGCAGTCCCGGTCAGCGTAAAGGTGTTAGGCAGAAGATGAGTCTGCCAGTCCATGACGATAAGGCCGATCAGAAGGAAACCGAGGATCGTAACGGAGAGATTGAAAACGATGCTGGAGGTGGCATCCGATGTCGTTCCGATGCGATCGGGTGACCAGAAGTAGAAGTTGAGAAGGGTATTGAGTCTCGCGGCCTGGACTGCGAACCAGACACCTAGAGCGAGTTCAACTGCAGGATATCGCCATGAGATTGCGTTTCCGCAGTCACGGCAGCGTGCGCGAAGGAGCAGCCAGCTTAATACAGGGATGTTGTCATACCAGCGAATTATCGTTCCGCATTTTGGGCATTGGGAACGTGGCTGGATGATCGATTGGTGTGCGGGGAGCCGGGAGATGCAGACGTTAAGGAAACTTCCGAAGAGCAGGCCAACGAGGAAACCGGAGATCTCGAAGAGGAGTCGGCAGGTCACGCCTGAAGTATACGGCTCCAGTTAAAAATCAACGTGCATACGTATAGCTTCGACCAGCACTGGTCCACGATCCCGGTTATAGCCGGGATTCGTGATGTACTGCAGGTTAAGTGAGTAGAAGACACCACGCCAGGCATGCAGGTTGTAGTAGCCCTCGAGAATGTTTTCGCGTCCGTAATTGAGTTTGCCGTCGCCGAGGAGAAAGCCGAGGCCGCCGTACGCCAGATAGTTCTGGTGATCGCGCTTGATTGCGTTCGATACAAAAGCGACGCCAACCTTGTCGTTGTAGCGTGACCATCGACGTCCGGCATAGTCCGCGCCGAATTCAATCGTCTGATCGACTTCGGTGTAGGCGAAGGATTCGTGGTGTCCCTCATTCCAACCGAAGCGCAGAAATACGCGCATGTTCTCGGTAAGTTCCTGTTCAGAATTTAATCCGAAGCCGTATTTGACGGCGCTGAACTTTGCCACAGAAGCGATGTCGGGCTGTGAGCCATTGCCCGCCAGATAAGATTGGACGGCATCCCGGTAAAGGCCCATATGGGCATGGTTGACGTAACTCAATACTCTGACCACGCCCTTACGATCGGAGTTGACGAGATGGCCGAGCATAGAGCGGCGCAGTTCAACTTCCATGTTCTGGCCACTGGCGCGCCGAAGATTCCAGTCAAGATCGATGCCATTCGCAACGGTGGGCATGAGCGCGATGCCGTATCGAGCAGACCAGTTCTTGTCAATGTATTCAGCGACGGCGGCGTAGGTGTAGCCGCGAGTGTCTGCCGCATAGTCCCATGCGCCGTTGTTATCGATGGTCCAGTTGAGGAATTGGAGGTGGCTGTCGGTTCCGATGCTGTTGATATCGAAGAAGTCCGGCATGCTCATCTTGCCGATGTGGAGTTCGAGCCGTCGCTCCGGGACCTCGGTGGCGAGAGAAAACGGTGTGCGTTCGGCCTCAACCATCTTGTCGGTGAAACCGATGGTCTGATGAAGTTGTACGCGGCCTATATATGGAGTGGGACCCAGGTTAGGGTTGCGTACGACGTCGAGATTGGTGAAACCGGCTAAGCCCAGGGCTTCGCTGATGCCGCGGCCGCCAGCTGACTCGACATCGAGAATCGCATCCGTGTTGTAGCGGAGGTTGTGATGGAGTTGGAGCCCGAGAAAGAGTGTTCCTACCAGCGATGTCTTGTACTCGCCACGGCTCAGCAGGCTGTTTTCACCTTCGTATGGTGAGTGAAATGGTCCATGGGCCTGGAAGATGATGTTGGCTTGACCCGCCACGAGATAGGGAGCTTTTTCAGGATGAGGAAAGACGGTCAATGCCGAATCGCCGGAAGGAGGGTCGAGAAGTTCTGCCGTGTGAGTTGAGCCCGCAGGGGGGTCCTGGTCCTGTGCATACACAGGAATAAAGAGCGACAAAAGGATGATTGTTAGTATTGACTTCATTCAGGCCTTATCTGGTTGGCGTTAAGGGTGCCCAAAGAAGATGAAGGGAGTGCAAACGGCCTGCCTTCCGGAGGAAACGGCAGAAGGCAGGCCAGAGTGCTCCAGGCTCGTCATCCTGCGTGTCAAAGGGCTCGCGGAGAGCGAGCCACACACAAGCAAGCGGGCAACGCTCATCCGCCGTTTCAACCCAGCGACGAGCGATGACGTTGCGTCGATAGACTTTCGGTTGTTTCAAGTGACTCAAAGCATTCACGAGTCTGGTCATCACGGATTCTCCTTTCTGCCCGTGGAAGCGGTTTTGTTAGCCAGTGTGCGTGGACTTTGATAGTATACCCCCTTAGGGTATATTGGGAGAAGTTAATATGTCTCACCTAGATCGTGGACGAGCCAAACTCCTGAACCGGATGAAGCGGATTCGGGGGCAGATGGAATCGGTGGAACGCAAACTTGGTGCCGAGGACCATGATTGCGCCGAAGTGCTGATGTTGCTTGCGGCAGTGCGTGGCGGCGTCAATGGATTGATGGCAGAGGTGTTGGAAGACCATATCCGGCTGCATCTTTTGCAGGAAGATCATGCTTCTCTTACGCCTGATCTGGCCGAGGACCTGATCGATCTTGTGCGGGCCTATTTGAAGTAGAGGCCCGGACACCAGGGGTTCAATGACCTCGGAAGGTTTGAATGAGTAACCACCCATTCAGGCCGGCGATCAACAATGCGACGAACCAGGCAACGATTCGAAGCCATTGCCGGTTTACGAATGGGCCCATCTGCTGGGGATCGCTGGTGAATTTTACAAGCGGAAATACTGCAAAGCTGAGCTGCATGCTGAGGATTACCTGGCTCAATACAAGTAGTTTGGCTGTTCCGGCGCCGCCATAAATGGCGGTCACAATCACGGTGGGAACGATTGCGAAGAGCCGGGTGATAAGGCGTCGCAACCAGTTGGGAAGGTGGAGGTCGAGAAAGCCCTCCATGACGACCTGTCCAGCGAGTGTGCCGGTGATGGTGGAGTTCTGGCCTGAGGCAAGCAGGGCGAGAGCAAACATCATGCTGGCGCCTGTGAAGCCGAGCAGTGGAGTCAACAGCTTGTAAGCATCGCCGATCTCCGCTACTTCGGTGTGGCCGCTACGGTGAAAGACGGCAGCTGCGACGATCAAAATAGCAGCGTTAACGAAGAGCGCAACGGTGAGGGCAGCGGCGGAGTCGAAGTTCGCAAGCCGGATGGCCTCTCTCTTGCCGGTGATGGTCCTGGGATAGTCGCGTGTCTGCACAATGGATGAGTGCAGATACAGATTGTGAGGCATCACCGTTGCCCCAAGAATGCCGATGGAGATGTAGAGCATATCCGGGTTTGTGAGGATGGACGGCGCGGGGACAAAGAGGTGTTTCAGGATCGGTAGCCATTCGGGCCGCGACAGCACGGTCTCGACGCCGAAGAGGGTAATGATTGTGCCAATCAGGACCATTACCAGCGCTTCGATATAACGGAAGCCGCGATGTTCCAGCAGAAGAATCAGAAGCACATCGAGACTGGTAATCAAGACACCAAGGATGAGCGGGATTCCAAAGAGCAGTTGTAAAGCGATCGCTGAGCCGATCACTTCTGCCAGATCGCAGGCAGCGATTGCGATTTCCGCAAAGATCCACAACGAAATGGTGACAGGGCGACTGTAGTGTTCCCGGCAGGCCTGCGCGAGGTCGCGTTCGGAGGCGATCCCCAGCTTGAGGGAGAGGCTCTGCAGCAGGATGGCCATCAGGTTCGAGGCCATGATGACGAACAACAGGGTATAGCCGTACCGCGATCCTGCGGCGAGATCGGTCGCCCAGTTTCCTGGGTCCATGTAGCCGACTGCGATCAGGAAGCCGGGACCAACAAAGCCGAGGGCCCGCCGCCAGAGCTGTCGCGATCCGGAGACTTTGACGCTCGAGAAGATGTCCGGCATGGACGGACGTTGCGTGGCGGCATCAGGTTGGCTTCTGACGAAGGTCGTTGTCTCCATGCTGCTGCCGATGCTCCTTAGCAGCAGTATGCCATACATTATTAACCTAGGTTAACTTAAAATTTCGTAAATAAGCTATTTGACCTGCCGTCGTTTTACCCAGACCTTTTCCGCGGCGGGCTTCCCGAGGGTCGAACTGCCGTTGGAAGTTTCGATATTTACGGTCTGATCGTAGTTTTTTGCTATGACCCGAACGTTCGTCAGCGGGCCTATGCCGGCTTTATGAAGAAACAGGAGCAGTTTGGGATCGCGCTCATAAAGGCTGGCCACGGTGTAGTCGCCTTCAGGAGCATCGGAGAGTTGGAGCAGGCCACGTTTTCTGCGCTGCGCCGGATTCTCAGGCAAGACAGCGTTGCCGTGCGGGCAGGAGCCCTTTTCGCCCAGTTTTTCGATGAGGCGGGCTTCGAATGCTGGAGATACGGCATGTTCAAGCCGCTCGGCTTCGTCGTGAATCTGGTACCACTCCATGCCGAAGATCTCCGAGAGCATGCGCTCGATGAGGTGATGACGAAGTGCTGTCTTGTACGCTGTCTCCTTGCCTTTGGCTGAAAGACGAATCGTCCCGTCGTTCTTAACCTCGACATATCCATCGCGTTTCAGGCGCTTGAGAGCCATTGTGACCGCGGGTGGCGAGACAGAGAGCCAGTGCGCGAGCGTCGCCGAGATCACGTGCTGGCCTTCCGACTCCGCTTCCAGGATCGCTTTGAGGTAGTCTTCTTTTGAGACCGTAATGGGTTGTTTCATCGAGATGCCCGCCATTTAGTTAACAACGGAATGTTAACTGTAGATAATCCGATCCGTAAATAAATATTCGCGAGATTCCTCGCGGAGTGGCTGCGAGGTAGCGGCTTGCTCAGGCAAGGCAGTAGGCGTACTCTTTCTGTACACGGGAAAGGAGGGTGATCCAGCCTATGAAATCTGACAGTAAGAGTTGTACCAATACACGTGAGGTGACTGAGGCTTAGAGCATCCTGCTCTAGACCTGGCGAGTATTGCAAATTACGCCGAGGCCCATCCGAGCAAGGATGCCTCAGGTCAATCTCAACAGCTCACCGGCGACGGCCCGCAGCTTCTCACGAGCGGGCCGTTCGCTTTTCGGTTTTAGAATAGGGCTATGACACCTTTGGTTATTGCAGGACGGGCGTTTCAGTCGCGGCTCATCGTCGGTACAGGCAAATACAAGGACGGGCCGGAGACGCAGGCGGCCATTGAGGCTTCCGGAGCTGAAATGGTAACGGTCGCGGTGCGGAGGGTAAATCTCGACCGGTCGAGTGAATCGCTTCTGGATTACATCGATCCGCAACGCTATTTTCTGCTTCCGAATACGGCAGGTTGTTATACCGCCGAAGAGGCGATCCGCGCGGCCAGGCTGGGTCGTGAGGTGGGGCTTTCGGACTGGGTGAAGATTGAGGTCATAGGGGACCAAAAGACGCTGTATCCGGATATCCAGGCGACCCTTGAAGCTACTCGCGTTCTTGTGAAGGAAGGATTTACGGTTCTTCCATATACTTCGGACGACATTGTGTTTGCGAAAAGGCTGATTGATGCGGGCGCTGCCGCGGTGATGCCTCTGGGCGCACCGATCGGAAGTGGACTAGGCCTGCAGAATATCGCCAATCTGCGGATTCTGAGGGAGATGATTACGGAGGTTCCGCTGATTGTGGACGCCGGTGTCGGAACGGCTTCGGATGCCTCTGTGGCGATGGAGCTGGGTTTCGATGCGGTGCTCATGAATACGGCGATTGCCCAGGCGCAGGATCCGATTCTGATGGCCGAGGCCATGCAACATGCTGTACTGGCGGGACGCCAGGCCTATCTGGCGGGTCGAATAGCGAAGAAGCTTTATGCCACGGCGAGCTCGCCGGTAGAGGGAATCTCGCAATGAACTTTTCTGTGACATTCGGATTCGGGACTGCTTTGCACCTGTCGTAAACTCCTTCCATGCGAGTCTTTGGGATCGACTGCGGTACAGAGTTCACAGGCTATGGTGTTGTTGAGCTCGATGAGCAAGCCCGGACTCCACGGCTCACACACGTTACGGCAGGCACCATTCGTCTAAACAAAAAAGAGAAGACACCACGAAAGTTGGCGCAGGTCTATACCGAACTGATGGCGTTGATATCGTTACATCAACCGGAGATTGTGGCAATTGAAGAGGTGTTTTTCGCTGCGAATGCGAAGTCGGCTTTGAAACTGGGACAGGTGAGAGGTGTAGCAATGCTGGCTGCGACTAACTGCGGGCTGCCAATAGCTGAATATGCGCCGCTGTTTATTAAAAATGCGGTTGTTGGTTACGGGCTCGCAGCGAAGGAGCAGGTTCAGTTTATGGTAACGCGCTTGCTCGAACTTGACCATGCCCCGGAATCGCCTGATGCAGCTGACGCGTTGGCCGTTGCCATTTGTCACATTCATACCGCCCAGACCCTTGAGTTGCAAGGTGGCCGACGATGAATATGCGTGAAGGCATCAGCCTTAGTCTAGGTCTGTTCGTGATGAGTACGGGTGTCTGTGCAGCACAGACCGTTGCGATGGCTGCCAATGCTCCGAAGTCTGCCAAGCCAGAGATCAGCTTCCAGTTTGAAAGGCCGGGACTATCTATTCCGCGTTTTACTTTGCTGATTCGCGAAGATGGTACGGGCACTTACAAAGCCGATGAAGCACCCGTGTCAGGGGGCGGTGCGGCATTGCAGCCGACAACTGGAAAGCAGATTGATCGAGCCATTACTTTGAGCCAGTCTACGGTGATGAATCTTTTCAAGACGGCTCGTTCTCTTGACTACTTCAACGTCGAGTGTGCTTCGAAAGCGAAGAATATTGCCGATACTGGAAAAAAGACACTGACTTACTCGGGTTCGGATGGCCATGGTTCGTGTACTTATAACTATTCGGAAAACAAGAGCGTTACCTCGCTCACAGAAACACTCCAGGCGATTGCATTTACCCTCGATGAGGGGCGACGGCTCGACTACCTCCATCGTTATGACAGGTTAGGTCTGGATGCTGAGATGGAGGCGCTTACTCATGAGCACGAGATGAAACGAGCGCTGGAACTTGGGACAATCGCGCCTACGCTGACTTCACTCGCTAATGACGATGCTCTGATGCAGCGGGTGAGGATGCGCGCTGTCAAATTGCTGGATCAGGCCAGCGATAAAGGCGGCAAATAGCGCGGGCGTTATTTGCCACTTCAAAAATGAAGCCCTTTGAAGATGCTCGCTATTGATTCCAGCGACAGGGATTCGGCGCGTGCTTGTGGTGGGATCTCCACAGGCCAGGCATGCGCGATTTTCTGTGAGCTATAGCCGGCATTTCGCAGATTATTCTGCAGAGTTTTGCGTTTTTGGGCGAAGCATTGTTTCAGGAACAGATCGAAACTTGCCGGATCGACCCCAAACTCTTTGAATCGGAGGGCGAAGTCCAGACGAAGAACTGTGGAATAGACCTCTGGTGGAGGGGAAAAGGCCGATGGGGGCAGGGTAAAAAGATGATCAACGCGAGCGTACATCTGAGCCGTCGCTGAGAGCAGGCCATAGTCGCGGCTTCCAGGTGAGGCGGCAACCCTGTCAGCGACTTCCCGCTGCATCATAACGACGGCTCTGCTGAGAAGGTTGTTGGCAGCTTCGGCGAAGAGATGCAACAGGATATCCGAGGTGATGTAGTAAGGAAGATTGCCGATGACGTCGGCAGGCTCTTCTTTAGAGACGAGCGTGCTGAAGTCGGCTTTTAGAACGTCGATTTCCCGGATTTCGACACGCGGATTTTCGCTGAATTGGCGTGCTAATGCAGGGGCCAGCTCCCGATCCAGTTCAAGAGCGATCAGCCGCTTGCAGCGCGAGGCGAGAATCTCGGTGATCGCACCACGTCCGGGGCCAATTTCGATGACCGTCCGTTGGCTGACGTCACCCAGAGCGTCCACGATAGCGCGACGTGCAGTTTCATCAATTAGAAAATTTTGCCCGAGCTTCGGCTTGTGTTTCATCCGGTTTCGCTACGATCCGCCTCTTTCACGCATCTCTTTGTATAGACTAACGTTCGGATTGAAGAAGCGGAGAGACAGAGGATGAATATTGTTTTTGCGGCATCTGAATGCACGCCCTGGGCAAAGACAGGTGGCCTGGCTGATGTTGTTAGCGGGCTTCCTAAGGCGCTGACGAAACTCGGGCACAACATTACGATCTTTATTCCCTATTACCGGCAGGTTGCCAAGATCGTCCCTAATCCTAAGGTTGTCCTTCCAAGTGTCACCATTCCATTCTCGTATTACAACCGTTTCGCGCGGATTTTGGACGGTGGCCGCGCTCAGGGCCCGCAGATGTATTTTGTCGATTGTCCTGAGTTGTTTGATCGCGAGAATTTTTATGCGACACCTTCCGGTGACTATCCAGACAACGACGAACGCTTTGGGGCGTTTTGCCGTGCCGTCATCGAATCTACGAAAATTCTGGGTATTCCGGATGTTTTCCACGTGCATGACTGGCAGGCCGCGATGGTTCCGGTGTTTCTACGCTCTCTCTACTACTTCGATCCAGCCTTTCGTCATGTTCCGTCGGTGTTGACGATTCATAATGCCGGCTACCAGGGATGGTTTCCGCCGCGAACGATGGAGAAGTTGCTGCTGCCCTGGGACATGTTCACTTACGACAAGCTGGAGCAATACGACAAGGTGAATTTCCTGAAGGGCGGAATTGTTTATTCGGACGCTATTACGACCGTTAGTAAACGGTATGCCGAGGAAATTCAGACGGCGGAATATGGCAACGGTTTGGAAGGTATTCTCAAGCAGCGTAGTAGCGAACTCTATGGCATCTTGAATGGCGTCGACTACTCCGAGTGGGACCCTGCGATCGATCCATATATTGCTGCGCACTATACCGCGAATAAGCTTGAAGGCAAGAAAGAGTGCAGGCGCGATTTGCTGCATGCCTTCGACCTCAGCGGCATCAGTGACGAGACTGCTGTGATCGGTATAGTCTCCCGGTTTGCGACGCAAAAAGGGTTCGACTTCATTGTCGAGATCATGGATCGATTGGTTCAGCACGACGTGGTGCTCGTGATTCTTGGCAACGGTGAGGAGTACTACGAACGGATGATGGTCGAGATGGCCGCGCGCTATCCGTCAAAAGTAAAAGTGCAGGTGAAGTTCGACAATGTGATGGCGCATAAGATCGAGGCCGGTTCAGATATATTCCTGATGCCTTCTCGATACGAACCTGGCGGGTTGAATCAGATTTACAGCTTGAAGTATGGGACCGTTCCGATTGTGAGAGCTACGGGTGGGCTGGACGATACGATCGATGAGAAAACTAGTGGCGGGAATGGTTTTAAGTTCTCAGGCTATGATGAAAACGCGTTGATGGATGCGATCGAGCGTGCCTTAAAGATGTTCAAAGACAAGAAGAAGTGGGCTGAGATCATGAAACGCGGGATGACACAGGACTTTTCCTGGGAAAAACCGGCACAGGAATATGTTCGGATCTACGAGCGTGTGATTCAGAATCGCAGTTAGGACCTATAGTTGGCCGCCCGAGGCGAAGGTATTGCACGCTGAGATGTTGCCCCCATCCAGACCACGCTTGAACCAACCCGTGCGCTGTGCAGAGCTGCCGTGAGTGAACGTTTCAGGGCTGACAGCTCCACGCGACATCTTCTGCAGGTGATCATCGCCCACTGCAGCTGCGGCGCTCAGGCCGGCATCGACGTCGCTTTGATCGATGATTTTGCGCTGGGCGGTGCTGTGTGCCCAGACGCCGGCAAGGCAGTCGGCCTGGAGTTCCAGGTCAACCGAGAGAGGATTTGCCTGCGAGGGGTTCTGGCTTGAGAGCTGCCGCACCTTTCGCTCGACACCCAGGATGTTCTGAACGTGATGGCCAAGCTCATGGGCGATGACGTAGGCCTGTGCGAAATCAGCCGTGCTACCTCCGATGCGTCGCAGTTCATCCCAAAAGCCGAGATCGATGTACACCTTCTCATCCGCGGGGCAGTAGAAGGGCCCGGTCTGCGACTGAGCCGTACCGCAGCCTGATTGGGTGTAATCGCGGAAGAGCACAAGTTTGGCGTGACGGTAGTCTCGTCCGGTTTGTGCGGGCAGCAGTTGCGTCCATGTGTTTTGCACATCATCCAGGACAAAGGAGACGAGTTGTGCCGAGCGATCCTCGTCGGCGGAGATTGGCCGGTTCGCCGATGACGATGCGACATGGCCACCACCCGAAAGAAATGCGCCTATGTAGTTCCTTCCTGTAATGAGGCTGATGACGAGCAGGATCACAATGCCGATGATTCCAATGCCTCCGCCGCCGCCAAAGCCAAATCCGCCGCCCGAACTGCGCCGATCCTCGACGTCGCTGCTGAGACCGCCCGGTGTCCAGTCCATAAATCACCTCTGAGTGTTCCTGGCCAACCGAAGGAACAAATCGCTATGGAACGATCGTATTCAAGCGTAGGGAATTGCAGACCGACAGTCAAAGTCTGGAATTGCCTTTTAGATTCCAGTTCGTGTGCGATGCTGGAGGCATCCGGAGAAGATTTATGTCCACTGCTGCAACTACGATTGTCCGCCCTACCCATCGATCCTTTGTTGCTGCACTTCGGCTTGCATTGATCTTCGGGGCGATCAAGTTCGTCTTTCACGTCCTGATGACAATGTGGGAGCAGCATATCGGCTACAGCTACTTCCGCGATGAGTTTTATTACCTGATGTGTGGGCGCCATTTGGCATGGGGTTATGTCGATCATGGCCCGATCGTGGCTCTTCAGGCGAGGCTCGGAGAGCTGATCTTCGGAACGTCATTAGTTGGAATACGGATGTTTTCCGCGATGGGGGGAGCGACCCGCGTCATACTAACCGGAGTGCTAACCTGGGCGCTGGGTGGGCGAAGGCCTGCCCAGGCACTCGCCATGCTCTGCGTGCTCGTTGCGCCTCAATACCTTGGCCTCGATAGCTATCTCTCGATGAATTCATTTGAATCGCTCTTCTGGATGGGGTGCCTGCTTGCTCTGATTCAGATTGAACGTGGCGGGAGTGAGCGGCTTTGGTGGATTGTGTTTGGGGTTACAGGTGGCATTGGACTCTTGAATAAACCGTCGATGACCTTCTTCCTGGTCGCCTTGCTGGTTGGGTTGTTAATCACGAAGGAGAGACGTCTGCTCTGGAGCCGCTGGGCTTGTGTTGGCGTGGCTCTGCTGATTGTTATAGCGCTCCCAAACCTGTTGTGGCAGATTCACAATCATTGGCCAACGCTGGAGTTTTTGCACAATGGGCAGGTCGAGAACAAGAACATAAAACTTGCGCCTCTTCCATTCATAGGAAAACAGATTCAGAACCTTCAACCGGCGACTTTGCTGGTGTGGGGCGCCGGGTTGGTGTGGTTGTTCCGCAATCCTGCAGCCAGGAACTGGCGATGGATCGGCTGGACCTATCTGATCTTCCTCGCGGTCATGATGGCCTTGCATGCGAAGGATTATTACGTTATCCCGATCTACCCGGTTTTGTTTGCCGCAGGCGGGATCGCCTGGGAGATGCGGTTTGCGAATCGCCCATCTGTCCGGCAGGATCGGGTTTATGCGTTTCCCGTAATGGAGACCATTCTGCTAATCGTTGCGTTGTTGGTATTGCCGATGGCGATTCCTACGATGCGTCCTCCGCGGTGGATTGCTTATACCAAAGCGTTGCATCTTTACGATGCCAGCGGCAACACGGAGAACGAATCGAGCGGCTTGCTGCCTCAGTTTTATGCTGACCGTTTTGGCTGGCAGGAAGAGGTAAACGAGGTAACCCGAATCTACCGCTCGCTCTCGCCAGAGGACCAGAGCAAGGTTGGGATTTTCTGTTCAAATTACGGCGAGGCAAGTGCGCTGAATTTCCTTGGTCATGGGCTTCCTTTTGCAATTAGCGGGCATAACAGCTATTGGCTTTGGGGGCCGCATGGGTATACGGGCGAGGTGATGATTGTGATCAATGGCGCAGCGCCGGAAGAGATGCAAAAGTACTACGAGTCAGTTGTTGTAGCAGGTCGAATGGATAACCCGTACTCGATGCCTTATGAGCGGCGCAACATCTATCTGGTACGGGGGCGAAAGAAGAACATCGTCGACTTCTGGCCGGAGGTTAAGCACTATATCTAGCTGAGAGTTGAACCCTGGAATGTGCTACTCTCCGTGCATCGCCTCATGCCGGAAACCAGGTCAGAACTTCCCCGCGTTCTCAACGCCTCTCACGCAACCTCAATCGTCGTCGGCATCATTATCGGCAGCGGAATCTTTCTTGTCCCCCGCGAGATGATGGCTGCGGTCGGCTCGTCCGCAATGGTTTATGGCGTCTGGATCGCTGGCGGTTTGTTATCGCTGTTTGGCGCGATGACGTATGCGGAGATCGCGGCGGCGCGTCCCAAATACGGCGGAGAGTATGCCTTCCTCCGGGAAGCCTATGGTGACCTGATCGCCTTCGTGTTTATGTGGACTCAGGTCACGATCGCCAAGCCTTCGTCGATTGCCTCGATTGCTTCGGGTGTGGTTCGTGTTCTTGGTAACTTTGGAGCATTCTCCTTCCTCTCGAAACCTTTTGTGCCTTATGTCGAATGGGGTCAGATCGTTGCCATTCTCTTTGTCTGGCTCATCACTGGCCTCAACATTCTGGGTACGCGGAGAGCAGGAAATACACAGCGTTTGCTGATGGGGCTGAAGGTGGCGATGGTGCTTGCTGTTGTCGGCATTTGCATCTGGGGAGGCCATGGCAGCACCGCCAATTTCTCTACACATTACACCGGAGCGCGGGGCGGGTTCGCGGGGTTCATGGTTGCTCTTATCGCGGCGCTTTGGGCCTACGATGGATGGTCCGACGTTACACATACTGCGGGCGAGATTCAGAATCCGCAGCGCAGCCTACCGTTTGCTCTCGTTGGAGGGGTCACCATCGTTGGCTTGCTTTATATGCTGACCAACGCGGCGATTCAGTTCGTTCTTCCGGCGGACGTGATTGCGCATGCTGACCGTCCCGCTGTGGCCGCGATCCTGCTTTCGGCTGGGCCGGCAGCTGCATCGCTCTTCTCGGTTGGGCTTGCGATCTCATATGGATCCACGTTTATCGGCTCTTCGCTTACCGGAGCGCGTATTCCTTTCGCGGCTGCTCGCGATGGGCTCTTCTTCAAGGGGCTTGCTTATGTTCATCCCCGGTTCAAGACACCTTCGCGCGCTCTCATCCTGCAGGCGACGCTTTCTTCGATTCTGTTGTTGCTGATCAAGACCTTCCAGGGGCTCTTCTCGCTGGCGATTTTCTCTGAGTGGCTTTTTTATGGCGCAGTTACGGCTTCGGTCTTTGTTTTTCGCCGTCGCGAGACGGCTGAGGAGCGCGCGAATCGGCCATATTCGGTCTGGGGTTATCCGGTTGTTCCCGCGCTCTTTGTTCTCGCCGCCGCGGTTCTCCTTGTTTTTTCAATCATCGATCAACCCAGGAACTCGCTGATCGGGACGGGAATTATCCTGCTGGGAATTCCGTTGTTTCGAGTTTTTGAGCGGCGAAACGCTGCAGTGAATTCTTCCTCACCAGTTTTGGATTAGTCACCTCGGTTCGCCGAACGGGACGTCTTTGGGGTTCGCTTCGCCTTTGGATTTGGCGAAGGCGGGCTGGGTCCCGTCGGCGGTCCTGATGGTGTTGTCGGTCATGGTCCAGTTGACGGCGTCGGCGATGTTGCCGGCGGTCTGGGCTTCGATGTTGAGGTGATCGAGTTTGAAGTTTTCGAGCGGGGCGTTGGGGTAGGCGCTTACATTGAAGGCTTCTTTGGCGCCGGTAGCCTTGATGTTCCAGATGTGGACGTCAGAGAAGCGGGGGAGGCCTTTTTCGGCGGGGGTGACGGGGGTGGTGAGGGTTATCCAGTAGGGCGGTGGGTTTTTAGTGCCGGGCGGGAGGGTGGCGTAGCTGTAGCTGGGGTTCCAGTTCATGGTGATGTGAATGGGAATGGCTACACCTTCGAGGGTGAGGTCGTGGATGCGGATGTCTTTGGCGAAGCCGCCTCGGGTGTGGGCGGATTTGAAGAGGACGCCGGAGGGGACGCCGGAGAGGGCGGTGATGTTGTAGGCCTCGATGTTGCGGAAGCCGCCGGAGGTTTCGGAGCCGATGGTGACGGCGGCTGCTCCGTGGCGAATGATGGAATCGCGGAGGACGACGTTCTCGGTGGGACGGTTGACGCGGAGGCCATCGGAGTCGCGGCCGGCCTTGAGGCAGAGGGCGTCGTCGTTGACATCGATGTCGGCGTGCTGAACGAGGATGTCGTGGGAGGAGTCGATGTCGATGCCGTCGGTTGAGGGGCCTTTGCCGCCTTCGTTATTGCGGATCACGACTCCGTCGATGTTGATGTTGTTGGAGTAGAGGACCTGGATGGTCCAGAAGCCGGAGCGCTTGAGGGTGATGCCTCCGCCGAGGCGGACGTCATTGGAATTTTGCAGGAGGATGAGGCGGGGGCGGCGGGCGTCGTAGTCGGAGGCCCAGCGGAGGCCTTTGGGCTCGTACTGGGCGCGGAGGTCCCAGTAGGACTTCCACCAGATGGGGCCGTCGCCGTCGATGGTGCCTTTGCCGGCGAGGGTGATGTCGTGCTGGTCGCGGGCGTTGATGAGGGCGGCGGGCCAGGTCATCTCGATTCCGGCGATGCGGGTGGGGAGCATGGGGTAGTCTTCGAGCTTCTGGGAGCCGATGAGCGTGACGCCTTCGGGGACCTCGAAGGCGACTCCGGATTTGAGGAAGAGGGAGCCGGTGAGGTAGGTGCCGGGCGAGAAGGTCACGGTGCCGTGGGCTGAGGCAGCGGCGTCGATGGCCTTCTGGATGGCGACGGTGTTGAGGGTCGTGGAGTCGGGTTTGGCGCCGTAGGTGTTCGCGGAAAATATTTTTGTCTGTGCGTGGACGGAGAGGGTCAGGAGCAGGCTGACTACAACTCGGCTGAGGTGTTTTCCGACTACGGACATGGGTACTCCCCCCTCCCCTATCTTTTGTCGCAAAGACCAAAAACTAAAGGCTTTAGATCTGTCATTACGATACACGCGTGATGCCAAACTCTATAAAATCGTGACTGTGAAGGGTTCCACCGCTTCCATTCCTATTGTATTGGTGGCGTCAAGGCCTGGGCTGTGGATTGGAAGGTGAATTGCGTTTTTGCATCCCGCCTCGCGCAAAGCTATCGAACGGAGCACGCGTCACGGCTGAAAGCCGTGCCCTTGCGGTTGGATCTTTCGGCAGGCGTGGGCATGCTCTCCCTCTTGGATCTTTTTGGTACAGCTGAAGGCATTCTTTCCCGCCATGCCCGGCTAATGAGTTCGAGTCTGCAGGCAAATGAACAGAAGTGGTGACATTGGCACCCTGTCGTTCCGCCCTTTCGGGCTCCACTCCTGCCTTCGGCAGAGCGGTAGCCGCTTCGCGGCGGCTCAAGAGGCCCAAGGCTAAAGCCTTGGGTTACCTCAGAGGCAAATGCTTCTTGTGCTGCTTGGAAGTTGGGGCTCCAGCCTTCAGACTTTGGTCCGGCCTTGGCAGAGCGGTAGCCGCTTCGCGGCGGCTCAAGAGGCCCAAGGCTAAAGCCTTGGGTTACCTCAGAGGCAAAGGCATCTTGTGCTGCTTCGAAGTTGGGACTCCAGCCTTCAGACTTTGGTTCTGCCTTCGGCAGAGCGATAGCCGCTTCGCGGCGGCTCAAGAGGCCCGAGGCTAAAGCCTTGGGTTACCTCAGAGGCAATGCTTCTTGTGCTGCTTCGAAGTTGGGGCTCCAGCCTTCAGACTTTGGTCGGCCTTCGGCAGAGCGGTAGCCGCTTCGCGGACGGGCTTAGACGCGGGGAAACCCGAAGCTAAAGCATCGGGCTTACCAGCCCCGCTCTATCTCAAAAGCAAAGACGGGATTTTCCGCAGCCTGTGAAGCCGTGCTCTTGACGAGACCGATTTATGAAGCATGTTGTCACGAGATCGATTTATGAGGACATATTCCGCAGGATAATCAGGATTGTCCGGTGGGGTTCGCGGAGGTGAGTGCCGGAACCTGCTGGTTCGGGAATGCGCGACGGTTGAGATCGTCGCGGTCAATTGCGCCGTCCAGGATGGCGCGGGCTGTGCGGTCGTAGAAATGGAGGCGAACGACAAGCCGGTCAATGGCCTTGATATAGGCGGCGAGAAGAGACTCGTACTCGGCGAGCTCGGCGGGGGACATGGCGTCGAGGCTCGGCGGAGGCGCAGGGTAGCCGAGGTCGAAGGCGCCGGGCGAGTCGACGAAGCGCTCCTCGAAGGTTTCGAGCGCGAAGGCGCTGTGCTGGAAGTCGTCGATCGCGACAAAGGTGAGGCTATGCTGCAGGACAACGCCGTTGTAGAGGTTGATCTCCCGGGTGGGAAGCAGGGTGATGGTCGCGTCGAGCTTGGCAGCCTCCCACATGGCGATGGACGGGGCGAACGGAATCTGTTGGCGCCGGGTATCGCTCGCGGCAGGCGGGGAGGGCGGAGATGGTTTGCCGGTATGGCGCGCTGAGACCGCCGATTTCAGTTCCAGGATGTAGGCGCGGATCTGCGCGAACTTCCCGAAGTCGGCTTCGTCCTTGCGGAGATTGCCGCGGAGCTCTTCGCGCAGGCGCTCTTCCAGCTGATGGCGCTGGTGGAGATGGTGAATCGCCTCCACGGTCTGCTCGAGGCCGATGGCGATGAAGAGGCCGAGGGTGATGGTGGCGATGTGGATGAAGAAGTCACGCCAGGTGGTGGCGGCGTGATGGGGCGGGTGGACGTCGAGCATGGGGTGGGGCTCCGGTGCAGTCTCTGGGGGTTGCGTGGCCTCGGCCGGGACTGGGTCGTTTTCCGGCATTGTCTGCGAGTGTGCGGCTGTCATTTGACGGGGTTGTTCTGGAGATTTCGCTTGATGTTGAAGCAACTAGTTAGCAGAGCATCGTCGTCGACGAGGGCAATCTTGATCGCACGTTCAAGCTCGTCGATGTCGGTTGGGGTTAGCTTAGTAAGATCGGTGTGCTCGACGAGGGAGGCGTAGCCTTGTTGCACGGCCTCCTCACTCAGGGTTTCGTGACTGGCGACCAGGGCTCTGCCGAAGCGGGCGTCCGCCAGGTTGTTGTCAAACGTAATTTGGGGCGGATCGTTCTCCCTTCGCAGGACGGCGGAGGCATGATAGAGGGCTTCCATGCTTTCCCTGGCACGAGTCATGTACAAATCCTGATTGGAATAGCGATAGGCTATATTGCGCACATCTTCACTGAGATAGTTAATGGTCCCGGACTGATGGATCTTTAGCCATGAGTCCTCCGGGTAGAGGTACGTGATTCGTCGAATGATAAACGGCCCGGCTGGCAGGGGCGCGTGGGCTTTGACGGCGTGCAGGATGGCGAGGTCACGCCGCAGATCGCGTTGGTGCCGCTCCGTGGTGTAGATGTTGACTTCGTTGGAGGTCTCGTCCGCCTCGCGCTCCGAGCGGAGTTGCTCGCGGGCTTCGCTCGCGAGATGGCGGTGGTGGAAGTACTCGACGGTCTGCTCAAGGCTGACGGCGATGAGCAGGCCGAGGACGATGGTGGCGATGTGGATGAAGAAGTCGCGCCAGGTGGTGGCGGCGTGATGAGCGGGGTGGACGTCGAGCATAGGGGCTTGCTGCTCCTGTGGAATAGCTGCAGGTTGGGGATGATTGGTTTGCGGCACAGGGGCGTGTGGGGTTTCCAGCGCAGGAAGCGCGGATGGCTGTGGCGTGTTGGAACTCTGGGCTGGCGGCAGATCGGGCACAGTCGGGCTGAGGCAAAACTAAAGATGGTGGGGAGGACCTTAGCTTAGCAGCAAATCAGCCGCGAGCTGTGAGGATTTCGGTTGGGCCTGCCGTGCAGATCGGCGGGGAAGAGTGGAGATCTACTCCTCGAGCAGCTTTGAGATCTTGTCGGACAGTGTTTCCCATGCTCGCTCCTGTTGATCGCAGAAGGCGTCGATGTGCTCGGAGGCTTTCGCGGGAACGCGCTTGCTCTGCAGGTATTTTTTGAGGATCGCGAGTTCGCCGCTGAGGTCGTCCATGGCCTTGAGGCGGATAGTGTCGATGCGCTCGCGGATCTCTTCGGCGTTGAAGGCTGGCTCTGCAGGCCTGGGAGCAGAGCGGGGAACTTTCTCAACGAAGCTGAGATCGGAGAAGGGAACGTTGTACCGGTTAAAGTTGGTGCCCGGAATGTTGAGTGTGGCGGTGCCGTTGCCAACCTGCGTCACAAGAAAGACTGTCCCGATCTTGGAAGTGATGATGGTGACCCTGTCTCCGACTTCGGGGACTGGAGCTTCTGGTTGACGTGCCGGTTCAGATTGCGAGTTATCAAACAAGGTCGCGGTAAATTCTCCGGCGATGTCGGGCAGTTCTTTGGGAGCGGCTTTCTTGCCTTTCTTCGGAGCCATGGAAAGAGCGTAGCAGGATCGTGTTCGCCTACTGGGGCGGTTCCTGGCCAGACTGTTCGCGCACCATATACTCGGCGATTATTGCGGGTTTTGCGCGACGAGGTGAATCTGGCCGAGGATGCCGGATGGGACGGGTTTTACTTTATCGACGTCCTGCATCTGGAAGCGGTCTCCGTATCTGGCGATGAGGGGCTTGTAGTCGTGCGGAGGCTGTGCGGACCAGGCGTTGATGGCGGTGTTGTAGACGCGGATCTCGATATGGTTCTGGCCGGGCTTGAGGAGCCTGGTTACGTCGATACGGTAGGGCGGGTGCCAGAGGGCGCCGGCCCGCTGCCCGTTGAGGTAGACGATGGCGGCCTCGCGGATGGGCGGGTCATACCAGGCGTGCATTCCGGGGCCGGTGCGGGTGATGAGCGGGTTGCGGATGCCTTCGGCTTTCTCGGCTTGCGTGGTGATGGGTGGGTTGGGGTCGGTGGGGGTGCCGCCTTCGACCTGGAGGAAGGTGGGGGAGTTGGGAGGAGAGGTGAGGTTGAAGTCCCGAGTGTAGACGGCTTCACCGGAGTAGTGGAGGGTGCCGGGGTCGGCGGTCCAGTCAGTGAGGGTTGATTCCGTTTCGATTTTTTTGAGTGAGGTGAAGTCGAGTTGCCAGTTCCTGGAGAGATCGGTATCCCATGGGTGGGGATGTGGCGTGGTAGAGGCTGGAGGGTTCTTTTCACCGCTGTCGAGGGAGAAGACAAAGACGCGTGATTCGTAAGGAGCGAGTTTGAGCGCGAGATTGCTGGCGGCTACAGCAGTGGAGGCGGCAGTATCGGGGTTCCACTGCTCGCCATCGCGATGGGCTGAGTCAAAGGTGGCGGTTGCCTGAACAGGATGATTGGAGGTGTTGGCGACGAAGTAAATGTCCGCAGTGGGAAGTTTGCGGCGAATGAAACCGATCGCCTCTCTGGACGCCTCGTCGGTGTTGGTCAGTTGAAGGTCTGGATTTCCCTCGTGGCCCAAGGCCTTTTCGAGAGCGTCTGCATCAGGAACGAGCAGGAAGGGTTTCGTCAGGCCGGTGAGTTCGGCGGAGAAATGTCCCTCGGGGTCCGTAGCAGGTGTTTGGCCGACGGCGATGACTTTGCCTCCGGTTACGGCGAAGCGGTGGATTTCGTGGAGGGTTTGGATTGGGATCCGCTGAGTCGGCGGAATGACTAGGATCTGATAGTGCCGCATCCCGATGCGGTTGATGGTTTTGGCGTCGATGAAATCGACGTTGTAGCCGGCGGAGAGGATGGCGGACATTAGAGCTGGAGAGATGAGGCTGGCCATCTCGCCGGTGACGGTGACCTTGCCGGGGGAGAAGTGGGCCCAGGCGTCGTCGGTCGGAAGGAGTACGGCGACTTGATTTGCTGGTTCACCTTGTCGCAGTAAATAGCTGATTCGCTGGATGTAGCGGGTGACATCCGGCATGACGGGATGCCAGGGGTTGTGGTCGTTGAAGACGGCGGCGGCGTAGAGGGACCAGCCGGGTTCTCCTACTTGCGGGGCGGAGTAGGGCCAGCCGTGTCCGATGATCTGGTTCTCGCCCATGATGAAGTCGATGTCGGCCTCGGCCTTCATGTCGAGTGGGGTGGCTCGGAAGACGGGGGAGTGGAGCCAGGTGAAGGTCTCGCCGGAGGTGATGTTGTTGCCGAAGAGATGGTTTGCGGAGGTGGCCCACCGGAGTGTGGAAAACGCGCGCCAGTGCGGACCCTCGCCTTCGGGCAGGGCTACGAGTCGCTGGCTATCGAGATCAACTGCTGGCTCACCATATGTTTGCGAACGAAACTTCGTGTGATGCGCGATGGCCCAGTTATTGATTTGAGTCAGGTAATTCTGGTTGACGAGTTCGGTCAGGGTCTGGCCCCAGTCGTGCCTTATGCGCTCGGCTTCGGGGGTTCCTCCGGCGACGAGTTCGGAGAGGTGAGGGAGGAGATCGTAGCCTCGGCGCTGCTTGAATTCGGCTGGGAGGCTGGGGGTCCAGTCGGCACCGTAGGCCTCGAGTGAGTCGGAGAAGATGGCGTAGGGCGGGGTGAGGCCGAAGGCTTTGACGAGAGGGTCGCCTACGGATTTTAGATGGGTGGCTACGGCGTCGTGGGAGAAGGGATCGAGGACCCAGCCTTCGGCTCCTACAGCGGCTCGCTTGACCTGCTGCTTGGTGTGGGACTGGATGAAGAAGAGGGCGACGCGGGGTTTGTCGGACGCAGGGAAGGTAATCGTGGAGGGAGTGAGGTCGAGAGGCCTGGCAGTGCCGGCGTCCCATGTGATGGGTGGCGGGCCTGACTTTGTGCGCGGAGTGGGAACAGCAGGAGCGCCGCAGACGTTACCGTAGGCGAAGCCGCAGTGCGTAGGGTCGTCGGATGAAGAACGGAGGTTGACGATCGCGGCGGAGATGAAGCTCTCGCCTTCGTCGAGTGCCGGCCGGACGACGGAGGTGGTGTTCGCGGAGACCGGGATCTCGGCGGTGCGGAGACGGGTTGCGGCTTCGGCGAGGGTGGTGGCGGGGCCTCCGTAGGGCCATCCGCTGCTGAGGGTGACGTCGACGCGGAGGCCGAGCTTGCGGGCTTCGGCCTGGGCGTAGCGGACGTTGTCGAGCATTTCCGTTGAGACGAAGGGTTCGTTGACGAGGCCTTTTGCGGGGTCGTCGACGACCTGGGGGTAGACGAAGGCGAGTTCGACTCCGCCGATGCCGTCGGCCTTCATCTGCTGGAGCTCGCGGAGGATCTCGGGCTTTTCGACGGCGACTCCGAACCACCACCAGCGCATCATGGGCCTGGCATCGTCGGGTGGATTGAGGAAATTTTGCCGGAGTGCAGTGATCGAGACAGGGGCGGAGGCCCTGGTCTGCGCGGGGAGTGTGAGGCTCAGTGCCGCGAGGGGAAGGATGGCGAGGGCCAGGTTTGCGGTGCGCATTGGGGCGATGCTACTCCTGCTTGCTGGTGGTGATGTCGGTGACAGGGCCGTCGAGATGGGGGTGGTTGAGGCCGGTGACATGCGGTTCTGCTGTGGGCGGGACTAGGTCAAAGACGACGATCTCGTTCGAGCCTTTGCGGAGCCAGGGTCCGGGGACGTAGAGGGTTTCCTGAGGTCCGATGTTCCAGAAGCGGCCGATGGGGTGGCCGTTGATCCAGACGGCTCCCTTGCCGAGAGTGTGGATGTCGAGGAAGGTGTCGCCGGTTTCGGTGAGATTGAAGGTTCCGCGGAAGAAGGTTGGCGCTGGGTTTTCACTTTTGGCAGAGACGATCTTCGGACCGGAGGATTGTCCGCGAGTTGAGGTTTCGCGCGAGACACGGTCCCCGGTGGGATTGGAGGGAGGGGGCTCGTAGGAGGCTGGCAGGGTGGTCATGGGCAGCGGATAGACCTGCCACTTAAGAGGCTTGCCGTTCGGGGCGATGATCTGGAGGATGCCTTTTCGCTCGCCGCGCATGGATCGGGTGGAGTTGATACGGCCGTCGTTTGCGACGAGGATATCGAGCTGGAAGGGTGGGAGGTTCAGATCGGCGGATTTGACTTTGGGCGTTCCGAAGGAGATTCGGTCCTGGCTCTTGCGCCGGTCTACGGTGTCAATGAGAACGCCGTTGAGATAGACCTGGGCATAATCGTGGAAATTGTCGATGACGAGATTGCCAAGCTGGTCCCTGGGGATGGAGACGCGGTAGAGGATGTAGCCATAGGACTGGCCGTAGTTTTCCATGGACAGCGGGTTGTCAGTAAGGATGGGCCCGGGGAGGTTCCGCCAGAGAGGGGTGGCTTGAGTGAGGGTGATGTCCGGCAGATTGATGGGCGCCGAAACCGGGGGAATGGGCGGGAGGCAGGATTCGTCTCCGCAGGGCGAATACTTCGCGAGGATTTTGCGGTACGCGAGGTACTTGGGAGTGGGGCGGCCGGACTCGTCGAGAGGGGCGTCGTAGTCGTAGCTGGTGACGTCGGGGAGGAACTGGTTGCTGGTCCAGCTTGAGCCCGCCATGAAGCCGAAGCTCGTGCCTCCATGAAACATGTAGATGTTGATCCCGGCTCCGCGGTGGAGGATGTAGTCGAGGTCTTCGAGCTGAGGGGGAATGGGGCGCGTTTCGTGCGGGTGTCCCCAGTGATCGAACCAGCCGGGCCAGTATTCGGAGACAAAGAGCGGGGCGTTGGGACGGAGGCGGGCGAGGGCGTCCATGCCACCCTGGTGATTGCCGATGCCGAAGTTAGTGGCGGCGAGAAGTTCGGGGACGGAGCCTTTATCGATGTTGCGCCAGTTATCGGCGGTGAAGAGCAGGGAGGCGGTGAAGCCGGAGCCGATGTAGATCTGGTGGAGGTGCTCGATGTAGGCGTGGGGCTGGTCACCAGAGACGGGGCCGAAGTTGCCGTATTCGTTTTCGATCTGGGTCATGAGGATGGGACCGCCATTGCCGAGTTGCAAGGGGCCAACCTCCTGCGCGAGGCGACGGATCCAGCGCTCGGCCGGAACCATGAAGGCGGGGTCGTTCGAGCGGATGGCGTCTCCGGTGTGCGGGTCTTTGAGGAGCCAGGAGGGAAGTCCGCCAAGCTCCCACTCGGCGCACGAGTAGGGACCGGAGCGGAGGATGACGTAGAGGCCTTCTTCCTGGGCGGCACGGATGAAGGCGGCAAGGTCGTTATTGCCGCTGAAGTCGTAGTGTCCGGGAGAGGGCTCGTGAACATTCCAGAAGACGTACGTTGCGATGGTGTTCAGACCCATCGCTTTGGCCATTTTCAGACGCGCGTGCCAGTACTCGCGAGGGATGCGGGCATAGTGGAGTTCGCCGGAGAGGATTTTGAAGGGGTGTCCATCAAGCGCGAAGTGATCTCCATCGGTTGAGAAGGTGCGGGACTGCCGGGCAAGGAGAGACTGGGAAGCGGCGACGACGAGTGCACAGCAAAGAAGAATTCGTTTCATTTTTGTGGCAAGGATATAGAGATATAGACGAAAGCCACGCTAGTTCATTTGGGAGAATGTTTCAAGGGTGAATCCATGTTTATCGTTTGCTTTTAACCCAGAAGCAACCACTGATTTCTCTTGATGAATCTAAAGTGCAGCATGTTCTGCAGAATGGAAGTTCCCTATACATGCAGAGTTATGCATAGTTGCAGTTATTCGTTGCGCAGAATTTTGCGCTCAGGCCCCGTTCTATCCGTTCCAAAATGTATCTGTTTTGATTGCATCGCAAATGTTTTCGGGTATTTTTCTGCTTTGGCGATCAAAATGCAGACTCGCTTCAGTGAAGTTGTAATCTTTTGCGCTTCTAACAGATTTTGGAGGGGTGATTTTATGCAGAAACGTTTTCTTGCACTTTGTGTCCTGGCGGTGGCTAGCTTAACGGCTGCTAACGCTACCCCGCTCGCACCGGGCGGGACCGTTGCGGCGAATCCTTTAGCTTTTGCTGGTCCACAGGTGGGATTTTTAGGCGGCTCATTCACAGTAGCCGGGGACACCATCAACTATGCATCGGAAGTCTATGCCGATCCGCTCAACAGCTTTTGCCCGGGATGCCTCACCTTCGTTTATCTGATCGATAATTTTTCAGGAGCGGGAACGATTGGCGAGATTACGGTAGGCGATTACGGGACCTCCTTAACCAATGTGGGTTTCAATGGCTCAGCGGTCAATCCGCTGACGATCTCGCGAAGCGCAGATGGATCACTCATAAGCTTCGTCTTCACGGGGGGAGGTCAGGTAGGTATCCCACTGGGGGGAGTGAGTCCGGGGCTTATTATCGAAACAAACGATGCCGCTTTTTCGCCCAATGGAACGATAGGGTCGGCCTTTATCGCGGGGACGACAGCAGGCCTGGAACCAGTGCCTGAGCCAGCGACCCTGGCTCTGCTGGGAACCGGCCTGGTGGGTTTGGCCGGAGCTGCCAAGAGAAGGTTATTCGCGTAATCCTGTAGATAGACAAGTAAAACCCTTCCAGCGCAAAAGGGGTTAAAGCGAGACGCCCACACGACGATTTACAAGTCGTGTGGGCGTTGTTGCTTTCAGAAGCCGGTCGGAGTGGCGGAGGCGACATTGAAGTGCTGCTCGAAGGCGATGCCTGCCTGTGCGAGTGTGCCCTCGTCGAACAGGCGTCCGATGAGGGTGATGCCATGCGGGACTCGGCGTGGCGGGTTGAATCTGGGGAGAGGATGAACGGGGTCGGGGGCCCAGTCGCTGCGCGCCTCGGAGACCTCGACGAAGCCAGCGCGGAGAGTGAGCGACGGGTGTCCGGTGAAGTTGGTCAGAGTGAGCATCTCGTCGCGTAGAGATGGAACGAGGAGCAGATCAACCTGCGACATGATGCGAGCCATCTCAAGGGCGACCATGCGGCGGAAACGGTCGGCCTGAACGAAGTCGACGGCAGAGAGGAAGCGTGACTGGCGGAAGGTGTTGGGCCAGGCGTCCGGGACCTGCGCTTTGAGCTGGTCGACCTGGCGGGAGAGGGTGAGTTCTTCGAAGGCGGCGGCGGCTTCGGCGAAGAGGATGATGTCGAGGGAGTCGTAGGGCCAGTCGGGGAGTGAGACTTCGACGGGCATCATGCCGAGCTTTGAGATGGCATCGAGGGCGGCTCGATCGACATCTGTGGCGGGTGGTTCTTTCATCCATTTGGGAAAATAGCCGACCCGGAGGCTTTTGACTGGCGCGGTTGCGTCGAAGTCGAGAAAGCTGGGAATGCTTGAGAGGTCGTGCGGGTCGGGTCCGGAGATTGTATTGAGAACGAGCATGGTGTCTTCGACTGTGCGAGCCATGGGTCCGAGCTTGTCGAGTGACCAGCAGAGGGTCATGGCTCCGGTACGGGGGACGCGGCCGTAGGTTGGGCGAAGGCCGGTGATGCCGCAGCGCATGGAGGGGGAGACGATACTGCCCCCGGTTTCGCTGCCGATCGCGAAGGCGACGAGTCCGGCGGCGGTTGCGGCTCCGGGGCCGGCGGAGGAACCGGAGGAGCCTTCTTCGAGGAGCCAGGGGTTCATGGTCTGGCCGCCGAACCAGATGTCGTTGAGAGCGAGGGCGCCGAGCGAGAGTTTGGCGATGAGGACTGCACCGGCATCGTTGAGGCGCTGGGTAACGGTGGCGTCGGCTGCGGGGATGCGGTTGCGGAAGGGTTCGGCGCCGTAGGTCGTGGGGATGTTTGCAGTGTCCAGGAGATCTTTGGCTCCCCACGGGATTCCGTGAAGTGGACCGCGATAGTGACCGGAGGAGATTTCGGCGTCGGCTTTGCGAGCCTGGTCGAGGGCGTGATCCGCAGTGAGTGTGATGACGCAGTTGACCTTTGAGTTGAACTGATGGATGCGGTCGAGGTAGATGCGGGTGAGGCGTTCGCTGGTCAGCTTGCGGGTTTCGATCCAGCGAGAGAGATGCGTGACGGGGGAGTAGGCGACGGCGGAGTCGCTTGCGGGGAGTGGGCCGGGGTCAGAGATAGAGCGGATAAAACGATTGCGCGTAGGGATAGGTTGCTCGCCGGGGAGAGCGGCTTGCCAACGGGAGTAGGGAGCGACGTCGGCCGGGATAGCGATTTTGCGTGGACCGGCACGACGCTCGTAGAGTGCAGCCATCGAGACTCGCCAGTTGCCTGTGGCCTGGGCGAGATCAGCCGGAGTCATGTCGACCTGAACGAGCTTTTCGGCTTCGGTGAATGTCCGGACCGTTACGTCGGGACCGACGGCGGGGGCGGTTCCGAATGCGGGAGGCGCGCCCGGGGTTGTTGAGGTCGTGGGAGCCTGAGAGAAGGCTTCGTTGGCGAGTGCAGCCGCAGCGAAGCCCAGCGCGGCTTGAGACAGAAACTCTCTGCGTGATCTTGGCATGGATTCCTCTTGTGCTTTGCAGCCCGATTGTAGATGCACGTGAGGAAAGAGTTGTCAGTTAGTCGGGGACTTGCCAACCGGCCATCGTTTGAGCGAGCGTTGCGTGGTCTGAGGCTTGTCCGCTTATGGCTGTGGCGAGCTTTGGAAAGGCGAGTTCGACCTCAGGTGTCTTTGCCCAGATGGGAACGTCCTGCATGGTGTAGTGATAGGTGACCTGGGTTTCAGGGAATCCGTTGGCGACGGCCGGCGGAGTGAAGCTGTCGATCGATGACACGGAACGATGGCCATAGCAGAACCGGGGAGCATAGCGAGTTCCTACAGTGCTGACGGTGAAGCGGCTGACGTGGATGCTTGCCTCTTCATGGACCTCGAGGAGCTGTGCTTTGACCAGGGAGGTTAGTCGCTTGATTTCCGCGGGATCGCTGGTCTCGTAGGGAAAGCGCACGTTGGAGAGGAGGCAGTCCGGATGCTCAAAGAACCACTTGTTGATGGCGGCGGTGAAGTTTTCGGGTGTCGGCTTTGTTTTGGAATTGCAGCCGAAGAGACTGGAAAAAAAGGCGATTGCAAGAGCAAAAAGGACGGCACCAGTCAGGGTCTTGCAGGCTTTCAGGAACAGGGGTTTCATTGCACCTCCTTATTCATTCTGCTGTGGTTGGATGCAGAGTAGACCACTAGGGCGCATGATAGTCGAATGCGAGCAAATAGCTAGTGAGTTTGTTGGTCCGCAGCGATTGACTCACGAGGCAAGACCAGTGGCGCCTGGCTCGTGCTCCAGGAATGCGCCCGCTCCATCATTGCCTGGATGAAAACATTGAACCCTCTATTCGTCCCCGAATGGTTCAAACTGCGTTGAATTCAGGTCGCCGCTGGTCTTCATACCTTCGAGCACCTTGAGATTCGCCTGTAAAGTCTGCCACTTTTGTTGATCTCGTTTCGTGGCAATCGGAGATTCAGGATTTGCATAGTATTCAGCGATGTCGTGTTTGACCTGAATGGGAATAGGGATTTCGGGGTGCTTGGTGAGTTCCGAGAGCAGTCGAGCATAGGTTTTATCACAGAGTAAGTAGCTGCCGGGTCGAATCGTGTCCCCGGTGTCAAGATCGCGGTTCGCCAGATAGATATTGAGGGTGTCGTAGTGATCGAGAGCGAAACGAATGATGTGGATGGAGCGGTTGACGCTCTTGATGTAGAGTTCCTCGGTTTGCTGGTTGGGGCCGCGGATCGCAAGCATCCTGAGGGGACCGAATTTGGGAAGAATGAAGATGACGTCGGCATAGAGATGGCTTGTAAAGCCCGGCTTCTTTCGATAGCTCTCCCAATCGTTATCCGCTGAGGCCTGGAGGAGGTCCTTCGTGAGGTCGTTCAGGTCTGAGCTTGAGACGTCTGGCGGGAAATCTTTTTTGTGGAGGATGGTTTCGGCGCGAGCGATGTTGGGGATAAATTGGTGAACTGCGGAGCGGTACGTGTGCTCCGCCGTGTCGCGTTTGCCGACGATTGCCGAAAGGTTGAGCCCGTAGGTTTCAAAGAAGGCCTGCCGGAGAAGACGCATCGATATTTCGAGGCCAACGTGGTTGAGGTAATCGGATGGGGCGAAGCGCGCTTTGGAAAGTTGATTGATGTCGAAGGCGAATTCTGTCTGGACGTGGGCGTGGGGGTTTTCGGCGTAGTTGATGGTGTTGCCGTACTTCTTCTGGAGCTTGGGGAATTCGACGGGTACGGAGGGATTGATGGCCAGGCTGTGTCCGGTGACGTCGCCGATGTAGTGGGTAAGGGCGCCGATGGCGAAGGCGAGTTCGTTGGGGGTTCTGGCGTCGCGCATGAGAGCGAGGACGAAGTCTCCGGAGCGGACGTAGTGAGTCAGTTCGGAGAAGAAGCGGTTACCGAAGGGGTAGTAGCCGAAGTCCTGAATGGCACATCCGCCGTAGGCGTAGGCGTGTGCTGCCTGGATCTGTTGCTCGGTGAGGTTGGGATAGCGCTTGAGGAGGAGTGGACGGATGGATTGCTTCCATGCGAGATCGACGAGAGCCTCGTGGCTCTGGACAGAGTAGGGCACTGCCTTTGGGGTTGCGAAGAGGAGCAGAGCGCTGAGAGTGAGGGCCGGGAAGAATCCTTTACGTTGCGTCATGGGAGCGATCAAGTCACACTGAATCGAAATGGATGAAGCGCACGGTTTGTCGCCAGGTTTGCGAATACGGCTTGTGAACTATGCCTTCGCTGCTCTAGGGGCAGCTTTGCTGGCTTTTGCTTTGATGCATACAAACGCCCTGAGAGAAAGGCTGATTCCTGAAAATTTGCGGAAAGCGATGCCGATGTTGACGTTTCGGACACTGGATGGGAGTGTCTGGCGGATGGAAGAACATCGCGGACAGGTGGTGGTTCTAAATTACTGGGCGACGTGGTGCGAGCCTTGCTGGACCGAGATTCCCGGGTTGGTGCGGCTTTCGCAGGAACTTGGACCGCGGGGGCTATCGGTGGTGGGGGTTTCGATGGACGAGGGCGGCGAAGAAAAGGTTCGTGCGTTCGTTCAGAGGTTCAACGTATCGTACCCGGTTGCTCCGCCGGAACGAATGTCGCAGATGGCGTACGGGCTTGATGGGTTGCCGACCACGATTGTTGTGGATCGGAAGGGAAGAGTGGCGAAGAGTTACTCCGGCGCGATGCCCGAGAGGGATCTTCGGGCGGATGTCGAGTCGCTTTTGAAGGAAGAGTGACCATCAGACGAACCGCAGGTCCTCCAACTCCGCTCCCGTTGGTCGCTACGCTCAGGATGACACTTTCCATGGACCTTCAGGAGCCTGTCTGGCCTACTTTCATTACGTTGGTCGGAAGAAGGATGGGTGTAGGCGGAAGTGAGAAGGTGGAGAGAGGATCGGGATGTGCGGGGTCGAAGTCAGGTACCGCGGAGTCGAGAAATTCAGTGAGAGGAAGTTTGGCTTCGCGGATTCCGCGGACGACGCAGCGGGCGAGTTCGTAGGCTCCATAGCTGTTGAAGTGCGTGTCGTCGTTAATCGGTTCGGCCTGGTTGGGATAGGCGTTGGCAGGATAGTGCATGAAGGCTTTCTTCGATTCTTCGGGACCCAGCGCTTCGAAGAGGGTCTTGCTCATCGCGTTGAGGTCGATGAGGGCTACGCGCTGGGCTGAAGCGACCTCGCGCATGGCATCGGGGTAGGGGCCGAACGAGTTGGTGATGTGGCCTTCCTGATCGAAGGTGCGACGGTTCATGCTGGTGACCAAGACCGGTGTGGCATGCTTCGCGCGGGTTTGTGCGATGTAGTCGGCCAGGAGCTGTTTGTATTGGTCGAGTGGGACGGCGTTGGGCTTCATGTCGTTGTGGGCGAACTGAATCAAGAGGTAGTCGCCGGGCTTGATGATCGACATGATCTTTTCGAGTCGATGTTCGGCGATGAAAGCCTTTGTGGTCTCGCCAGATTCAGCGTGATTGGCGATGACGATGCCGGGGGTGAAGAAACGCGGAAGCATCTGCCCCCAGGCAGCCCAGGGCTCGTAGTACTGGTCGACAACGGTGGAGTCGCCGGCGAGGTAGACGGTGGGGACATTGTTGAGAGGCTGGATGTCGATGGAGCGGATGCTGGGGTGGTCGCCATTGAATTCGAGGGTAAGTTTGTGGTCCCAGTCGAGGATCCCTTGCTCGCGGGGCTTGAGCCTGACGAGGCGGTTGGAGTCGCCGGAGATTTCCGGGTAGCGGACGTTGGTGTCGAAGGTGCGGGTGAGGGAGGCGTCGGGTTCAGTGGCGACCTTTTCGAGCATGAGCCGGCGTCCTTCTGCCCGGACGGTGGTTACGGAGGACTGCGGGCCTCCGAGCACAACAGTGATGCGGTAGTTTCCTTCAGGAACGGGGACAGAGAAGAAGAAGGGCTTGCCGGAGTGGCAGGAGCGGTCTGAGACCTGAGGGGAATCGATGAGATCGAAGCCACCGTTGGTGCCGGTGTAACGACTGGTTGGGGACAGCGTAGCGAACATACGGTTCGCCGGACCACAGGCGTATTTCATGAGCGCAGGATTTTGCTGGGCATGAGCCAGTAGGGATGTGGATAAATAAATACCGGCAACCGACCAAAAGTGCCGATTGGCAAATCTGCGGATTGTGCCTGAGAGATTTGCTGCCGATGAATGCACTGAGGTACCCTCCCCCCATCAAAGTTACGCAAGGTGTTCAAATCAAGAAGCTTAGATCTAGACCTTCCTGCGCATGCCTGATGCCGTTCCCTGGTGAAGCAGAAAGCCCGGCTGATCGCCGGGCTTCTCTTCGTTCCTGGTTTAAGTGTAACAGCGCCGTCAAGAGTCAGTCCTCGTCATCGTCGTCGCTTTGAGCGCACGCGATGCCAACGAGTCATCGAAAAGCCCATTGATGCCGGGCTTTTCGATGGCTCAGAAACGGCTCAGAAAAATCAGATTCTATTCTGAATTCGTCTTTTCGGGATGTTGAGCTGCTTCGCGGGATCGTTCGTCGATGATTTCCTTTAAGGATTTGCTTTTAGAGGAGGCCGTGTTATCAGGGGAGCCTTCTTCCAGTTTCCGAATGGACTCCCGGAGGCGCTGTGCCCGTTCGATCTGACCTTGTTCGGAATGCGATTTTTCGTCGGTCATGTTTTCCTCGCCGAAAGCCGGAAATCTCCGGCGAGATTACTTTAGCTCTTTGATGCTCGCACGGAGAAATTTCGCACGGGCACCGGTCGCTTCGGCAAAAGGCGCTGATATGGCAGCCTTCATTGTGGCTTTGGCTGGCCCTGGTGCTTTGGTGCGATAGTATTTCTCTTTGAGAGACACGCGGACAGCCCTATCGACGAGTTCGCGCAGACTCTTGCCGCCGGACGCATTGATGACACCCAGGTTTCGTACCTGAGGTATTCCGTTTTCGACGATGATCTGGTACCAGTTATTGTCAACGGGATTGCCAAAGCTGACGTAACCACCGTCGAGAACACTATGCGGTTCCTTGATACTTCCGCGGAAGCTGTACAGGGCACCGGTAGATCCGTTGGGGTCGTAGTAGTGGGGCGTAATGAAGTCTGAGAGAGTTATACCGTTTACGTCGTATGCGAACTGGTCACCCTCGCAAGGATCGCAAACCTCAACCAGGTAAGTCACACGGGAAAACGTCGAGACGGGCGGTGGAGAGTTCGGAGGCGGGGATCCTGCCACCGTTCTGTTTCCAAAAGGATCAGCAAGCATCTCCAAGACTTCGTGGCTGGCAGTCAGCTCCCATCCTGAATCCGCCTGAACCAGAGAATAGGGCTGGCCATTGTTGTCTGTGTGATAGCCAGCCGCACCGGGTTCATTGATGTCGTCTTTGATGATGACCGGCCAATAATCAACGGGGACATCTTCGAGTTTTTCAAACGCGTCCACCGTGGCATTAACCTCCCACAGTGGATCAAAGTCTCGTGTTACTTGTTTTTGGATAGCTGCAGCGACTGCAGAAACGCTAGCAAGGGTGACGGAGGGGCTGTCAGGGACCAGTGCCACATGCGGTGTCAATGTGCTCATGATGGATTTTCCTCGCGTGGGAAGTCGTGAAGCAGGCCCAAAAAGCCGAAGGACGACTTCGGCCTATTGAAAACAATTGCCGTTTACACCAAGAGATGGGTTGGGGCCTAAGCCTAATCGGAGGGACAGATGGCGACTGTAGTTCACGACTTTGGGGAAAGTCAAGCGAAGTGACGCTAAAAGGCGTGGCGTTGCCTCTATCATGAGAAGGGAATCTCTTCGGAGGCATTTATGTCGGCCACGAATCATCCAGGTGTTTTTGTATCGACGACAGGCGCGGCTGAACAGGCAGAGGCTCGCAGTGCGACGGTGCCCTGGTATGTGTGGGTTGGAGTGCTTGCGGTGACATCGGCGTCGGTCGGGGGCGCATGGGACGTATCGTGGCATCGATCGATCGGGCGAGACACGTTCTGGACACCGGCGCACATGGCGATCTATGCATGCGGTGTGCTGGCAGGGATTGTCGGAGTGTGGCTGACGCTCAAAAGCACCTTTGGCAATGACCAGAGGATGCGTGACGCTTCAGTGGGTGTTTTCGGATTGCGCGCTCCGCTGGGAGTGTTCCTGGCGGGTTGGGGTGGACTGGCGATGCTGACGTCGGCTCCATTCGATAACTGGTGGCACAACGCTTATGGGCTGGACGTAAAAATTGTCAGTCCACCACACACGCTGCTGATCCTCGGGATTCGCGGGGTCGCGGTTGGGATGCTGTTTCTGATTCTGGCGGCGATGAACCGTTCGGCTGAAGCGGGCGCGGCCAATTTCAAAACTCTGCAGATGCTGTTTCTTTATCTGGGCGGTTTGATGATTGGCGGCCAGATGTTCTTTCTGCAGGAGTACACGTGGGACATTCAGTTGCACCAGGCGCTGGCGTACATTGCGATGGGGATTGGACTGCCGATGTTCTTTGCGGCTTTCTCCCAGGCCTCGCGGTTTCGGTGGGCGGCCTCGACGACTGCGGCGGTGTACACAGTCTTTATTATTGCGGAGATTTTGATTCTGCCGCTGGTTCCTGCTCAGCCGAAGCTGGGACCGGTGTACTTTCCGCTGACCCATCTTGTGCCGGCGAAGTTTCCGATTCTGATTATCGTTCCTGCGCTGGCGCTGGATTTGTTATGGCAAAGGATTCGGCGATCCGACTCGACGAGCGAATCTGAGGGGAATGCCGGATGGAAGCCGTGGCAGATCGCGCTTGTCTCGGGAGTTGTGTTTATTGCGGTGCTGGCTTTAGTGGAGTGGCCGTTTGCGAGCTTTCTGATGTCGAAGGCGAGCGCGAACCGGTTCTTCGGGACGATCTATTTCGACTACAACTCACGGCCGGAGGGTTTCGACCGACTGCGCCAGTTCTTCAAGCCTGATTCGGGATGGACGCTTTGGTTCGGATTTCTGCGAGCGTCGTTGTATGCGGCGATCTCGACGTGGATCGGGCTGGCATTCGGCAAGTGGATGCGAGGCGTCCAGCGATGAAGCGTGCTCTTCAGCGTCTTTTTGTTTTACTGGCGATGGCATTTTTGTTGGTGGCATCAGCATGGGCCCATGTGGGCAGCAAGGATGTCTTCGAGCAGGTGAACGCGGGGCCGTACAAGCTGTTTGTGACGGTGCGGACTCCGAATGTAATTCCGGGAGTTGCGACAATCGAGGTTCGGGCGTCGGGTCCGCAGGTGAGCGCGATACGGATTACTCCGATGCCGTTGACCGGCGAAGCGGCGAAGCATCCTCCAACGGCAGATGCAATGAAGGCTTCGAGCGCAGATCCGCAATTCTTTACCGGATCGCTGTGGCTGATGGCTTCGGGATCGTGGCAGGTGAGGTTTGAGGTCGAGGGTGCGGCTGGAGCAGCGAACGCGGGAGTTCCGGTGCCTGCGACTCCGTTGGCGATTCTGTCGATGCAGAATTCGATGGGAACTGTGCTGGGTGTTCTGGGAGTCATTCTGGCGATTGGCCTGACAGGAATTGTTGCAGCGGCTGTGCGCGAGGCACGGCTGGCTCCGGGCGAGTGGCCATCTCCAACGAGGTGGAAGAGAGGCCGGATCGCGGGCATCTTTGCTTTGGCGGCCGCAGGGTTGATCGCTTATCTCGGCAATGAGTGGTGGGACGTGGAAGCGGCGAGTTATGCGAACGGAATCTACCGTCCGCTTGAGCTGCGGCCTGTATTGAGCGGCGACAAACTCGACCTGACGTTTGGGGAGCGCAACAAGAAAGCAGGGGGGTGGAAATCGGAGTCAACGGATTCGCTGCTTGCGGACCACGGGCACCTGATGCATCTCTATGCGATTCGGTGGCCGGAGATGGATGCGGTGTTCCACCTGCATCCGGCGCCAGTAGGCGAGGACCGACTGGAGATGACGCTGCCTTCGATGCCCGCGGGGGAATATACCCTGTTCGCGGATATCGTGCATGCCAATGGCTTTCCGGAGACACTGACGGCGAAGCTCATGGTTCCTGTGGGGATATCGACGAATCCGCTCGGCTCGGAAGACGCGTCTGCGTCGCCACCGGCTCTTTGGCAGGGAATGCTGGGGACGAGTTATAAGCTTCCTGACGGTTTCGTCATGGTGTGGGACAAGCCTTCGAAGGTGGAGGCGAATACAGCGTATCTGTTCCGGTTCCGATTGCTGGGGCCGGATGGCAAGCCGGCGTCCGATATGCAGCCTTATTTAGGTATGGCGGGGCATGCGGCGTTTGTGAAAGATGACGGGACCGTGTTTGCGCACACGCATCCGGATGGTTCGGCGGCGATGCCTGCGATGATGCTGGCCAACGGCGGGCATGAGATGGCAGACATGGCGGGGATGGAGATGCCGAGCGAACCGATCGCGCCTGTGGTGGAGTTTCCTTACGGCTTTCCTTTAGCGGGAAGGTACCGGGTGTTTGTCCAGATGAAGCATGGCGGAGTGGTGGAGACGGGAGTCTTCGATACGAATGTGCTCTAGCTCTTCAAATTGAAGTGGCAGCACTCGACCGCCATGCAGAAGATGTGCTCGAGGGCGAGATGGCACTCCTGGATGTTCATGGTCACGGATGAGGGGATGATGATGTTGTGATCGCAGAGATCGCGCATCTTGCCACCGCCGTTGCCGGAGAAGCCGATGGTCGTGATGTTCATGCTGCGGGCCTGTTCGAAGGCGCGGAGGATGTTGGGCGAGTTGCCCGAGGTGGAGATTCCGAGGAAGATGTCGCCGGGTGCGCCGAGGGCTTCGATCTGACGGGAGAAGACCTGGTCGAAGCCGAAGTCGTTGCTGCAGGCGGTGAGGATCGAGGAGTCGGTCGTCAGAGCGATGGCGCGAAGGGCGGGACGGTTGTCCGAGAGACGAACGACGAATTCGGCGACGAGGTGCTGGGCGTCGGCGGCGGAGCCTCCGTTGCCGGCGACGATGAGCTTGCGTCCGGCCTGCATGGCGTTCGAGGTGAGCTCGGCGATGGTGACGATGGTGTCGGCGATGTGGAGGTCGGCAAGCGTGGCCTGCAGGGCCTGAATGGATTGCGCAAGCTGGCGGCGAACGAGGTCCTTCATTGAATCTCCTAACGAGAAGGTTAAGGGATTGGGGACGGGAAAGCTATGCGCCTTCTGGTGCAGGAGTCCTGAGGCCGGGGATGCGCGTTATTCTTCTGTAGAAACAATTCAGGATGGGGTATCGAATCAGGGGGTATGGGTTGATCGAGGAGGATGTGTGCGGAGTTTAGCTGGCTTTTTTTTGTTGGGAGTGACGGGAATCATCCATGGACAGCAGCCGATGTGGCCACCAGCGGCTCCGTCGCCTTCGACAGCTTCGGTGGTTTCGCAGGGCGGAGAGGGGAAGACGATTCTGCTTTGGCCTTCGGGTGCTCCGGAGGCGCAGGGTGATGAGGATATCGACAGGCCGACCCTTACGATCTTCCTGCCAGTGGCTCCTAATCCGACGAAGAGTGGGGTGGTGGTGGCTCCGGGTGGCGGATACCAGCATCTGGCGACCGAGAAGGAAGGGTATGCTTTTGCACGGTGGCTGAACGAGCGTGGAGTGGCAGCGTTTGTGCTGAAGTACCGGCTGGGGCCGAAGTATCACCATCCTATTGAACTGGGCGATGCGCAGCGGGCGATCCGGTTGGTGAGGGCACATGCGGCGGAGTATGGGGTAGCGGAAGACCATATCGGGATGTGGGGATTTTCGGCGGGCGGACATCTGGCGGCGACTGCCGGGACGCGTTTTGATGGCGGCAATGCGACTTCGAGCGATCCGGTAGAGCAGAAGTCGAGCAGGCCCGATTTTCTGATACTGGGGTATCCGGTGATCACGATGGTGCAGCCCTGGGTGCATGCGGGATCGCTTAAGTATTTGTTGGGAGACAATCCTGATCCGGTGTTGCAACAATCGCTTTCGGCAGAGACACAGGTGACAAAAGACACGCCTCCGACGTTTTTGTTTGCGACCACAGACGACAAGACGGTTCCGGTGTTGAACAGCGTTATGTTCTATGAGGCGCTGGTGAAGGCCGGGGTTCCGGCAGAGATGCATCTATTCCAGCATGGAGCACACGGTGCGGGGTTGGCTGCGGCGAATCCGCAATTGAGCGTGTGGCCTGACCTGGTGATTAAGTGGATGAGAGAGTGCGGATATGCGGCTCCTTGAATGCATGGAGATGGTTATGACACTGGAAGAATTCAAAGCTTCGGATGGTAAGGAGTTTTCAGGAGCATTGCTGGCGTTGTGGTGGGATGCTCGCGGTAACTGGAATCGTGCGCATGAGGTGGCGCAGGATGTGGCAGGACGCGATGGCGCGTGGGTGCATGCTTATCTGCATCGCAAGGAGGGCAACACGGGGAACGCAGCTTATTGGTATCGTCAAGCGAGAAAGCCTGTAGAGCGCGGGGAACTGCGCGAGGAATGGGAGAGTATCGTCATGGATTTGCTTTCGAGGCGATAGCAGACGCCCTAAATTGAATGGGTGGTCATTCGTTTGTGAATTTACCGCTTTGTGATGTGCTGTTCGTTGTGTAGATTAATGGCATCAAGTGAACAAGACCTTCGCTCCCACGATGCAGCGAAGCGAGATTGTGTTTTGCGTCTTTTTTCCAACCGAGACGGTAGCAGTCCCCCTTAAAATTCGTTCGCGTTTCTCAATTTTCTTCAAGAATCTTTTCGACAGGTGATGGAATCCATGCGTGTTGCCGTAGTGAAGGTGTTTCTGGTTCTGGTTTTAATGCTGTTGGTGGGTGGGCCGGTCATGATGGCGCAGACGAACGCGACCCCGCAGACAGACAGACTTGCCGCGCTTGAGAAGCAGACCAGCGATAACGCAGCAGCGATTGCGGCTGCTCAGACCTCAGGCGATAACGCGTGGATGCTGGTTTCGGCGGCGCTGGTTTTGATGATGAGCGGGCCAGGATTGGCGCTCTTCTATGGCGGCCTTGTGCGAAAGAAGAACGTGCTTGGCACGATGATGCAGACCTTCGCCATGATGGCTGTCATTACGGTTTTGTGGGCATTGGTGACCTATTCGCTGGCGTTCGGCGAGGGCAACGCATTCATTGGCGGGCTGCACAATGTATTTCTGCACGGCGTTGGTCTGAAGCCAGATCCTGCTTACGCCGGGACGATTCCGCTGCAGACGTTCATGGTCTACCAGTTGATGTTTGCCATCATTACGCCGGCGCTGATTACGGGAGCCTTTGCCGAGAGAATGAAGTTCTCGGCGATGCTGGTGTTCATGATTCTGTGGGCCGTCATCGTGTACAGCCCGATGGCGCACATGGTGTGGGGTAAGGGTGGATTTCTGAATGCTGCGCTGGGCGGCAAGCTTCCTTGCCTCGACTTTGCGGGTGGAACCGTGGTTCATGTCACTTCAGGTGTTTCGGCGCTGATGACGGCGCTTTATCTAGGCAAGCGCCTTGGTTATCCGAAGGAGGCGATGCCTCCGCACTCGGTGGTGCTGAGCTTTATTGGAGCTTGTTTGCTGTGGGTGGGCTGGTTCGGGTTCAACGCAGGCTCGGCACTGTCGGCTGGAACGCTGGCGACATCGGCTTTCGTTGCGACGCACTTCGGCGCGGCAGCTGCCGCAGTGGGCTGGAGCGCGGCGGAGTGGATCCGGCAGGGCAAGGCCTCGGCGCTGGGGGCGATCTCGGGCGCAGTGGCCGGACTGGTCGCAATTACACCTGCGGCGGGTTTTGTGACCCCGATGTCGGCGTTGTGGATTGGGCTGATCGCCGGCATCTGCTGCTACTTCATGGTCGTAAAGGTGAAGGGCTGGTTTGGGTATGACGACTCGCTTGATGCCTTTGGCGTGCACGGCGCCGGCGGAACGATTGGAGCGATCCTGACCGGTGTTTTTGCAAACAGTACGATCAATCCGATCTTCGGTGCAGGGAAGCCGACGGGCTTGTTTGAAGGAAATGGCATGCAGGTCCTGCACCAGGCCGGCGGCGTAGCGATCGCATGGTGTATTTCGATTGTGGGTACGCTGATTATTTTGTTCCTTGTGGACAAGACGATCGGGCTTAGGGTGAGTGAGGAAGAAGAGCGCGATGGTCTGGACCTGTCGCAGCACGGCGAAGAGGGTTACGATTGGGCGCACTAGACGAACTCAGCATCGTGAGAGGACGATACGAATATGCAGAAGATTGAAGCGGTGATTCAGCCGTCGAAGCTGGACGCTGTGAAGGATGCGCTGGTGGAGATCGGAGTGGACGGCATGACGATCTTTGAGGCGCGGGGCCATGGCCGTCAGAAGGGACACACGGAGGTCTATCGCGGCCGTGAGTATTCGGTCGACCTGCTGCCAAAGGTGAAGCTGGAGATCGTGGTCCGCGATGAGATGGTGGACAAGACAGTGCAGGCGATCATCGAGGCGGCGCGTACCGGAGCCATCGGCGACGGCAAGATCTTTATCTCGAAGATCGATGAGGCGATCCGGATCCGCAACGACGAGCGGGGCGAGAACGCAATCTGAGGCGAGCCGGAGCAGGCTCGGTCCAAAAGCAGGAAAGCAGGCTGGCGGCAGTTATGCTTAAGGCTGCAGGCGGATTTAAGACTCCGCGTGGGAACGAGCATGCAGATCAACGAATCTACGGCCAGGGAATTGCGCGGGCGGTACCAGCGGAAGATGCTGGAGATTCGTGGCGCGTTTGAGGCTGGCGGATCAGGCTCGGCCACTTTGGGGGCGCGTTCCGCGGCGATGGATGAGCTGGTGCAGTCCCTTTGGCAACGGGCAGTCCAGGGCGACCCCCAACTCGGCTCCGGCATCGCTCTTGTGGCCATCGGGGGCTACGGACGGAGAGAGCTCTTTCCATACTCTGATGTGGACCTGTTGTATCTGCTGGATACGCGAGTCACGGAAAAGGATGTAAAGGACTCGCTCCGGCGCATCAGCCAGGAGCTGTGGGACGGCGGGATCAGGGTTTCGCCGGCTACGCGGAGGCTGAGCGAGTGTGAGAAGTTTGCCGAGGAGAATGCGGAGTTCACGCTGTCGCTGATGGATCACCGGATGCTCTGCGGCGAGACAGGACTCTACGGCAAGCTGGCTGAGGAGACGTTTTCGAAGCTGCTGGATCGAGAGCGAAGGGCTGTCATAACGCGATTGATGCAACTTACTCGCGAGCGGCATTCCAAGTACGGCGATACGCTTTTTCATCTTGAACCGAACATCAAGGATTGTCCGGGCGGTTTGCGTGACGTGCATGTGTGCACATGGCTGACGAAGCTGCAGTCATCGCACGAAGGCAATGGAGCGGGGCTACTCGACATGGCCGAGTTTCGACAGGCCGTGGAGTTTCTCCGGCTGGTGCGATGCTTTCTGCATTACCGGCATGAGCGGGATGACAATACGCTGGACTGGCAGGCGCAGGACGCAGCGGCCGAAACAGGGATCGGGCTCGGAGCCAATCGGCCGCCGAATGCCGATGCCGCCTACTGGATGAGATTCTATTTTCGCCATGCACGAAGCGTTGAGCGATGCGTGAAGCAGAAGATGGAAGATGCCGCACCGGTTGGCGCAGCGAAGTCGAAGCTGATGGGGTTCAAGCGGATTCGAAAGCAAGAGCTCGCCTCAGAGGGATTTCGCGTGGAGCGCGGGCGTATTGTTCTGGAGCCCGTTTCCAAGGGCGGCAGTGGGGTGTTCAGCGATCCCGCGAATGACCCGGCAGTGGTGCTTCCAGTGTTTGCGGCGATGGCGCAGACGGGAGCCGCTCTCAGCAGCGAGTCGGAGGAGAGGTTGTCGCAGGCCCTGCCGCTGCTTTCCAACAACCTCGAAGAGGGGCCGACGCTGTGGAATCATCTGCAGCGGATCCTTACCGGCCAGCATGCCGGTGGAGCGCTGCGGGCGATGCACGCGTTGGGCATCCTTGAGTTGCTGATCCCGGAGTTCCACGGCATCGACGCGCTGGTGGTGCGAGATGCCTATCACCGTTACACGGTTGATGAGCACACGTTCGTTCTGATCGATACGCTGCATCGGCTTGAAGGACAACAAACAGGAAACAAGGCCGAGTGGACGACGCGGTTTGGGGGCCTGCTGCGCGAGTTGCCCCATGCGGGTTCGCTGTATCTCGCTGCATTGCTGCATGACACGGGCAAAGGCCGCAGCACGGGAAATCATGCGCAGGAGAGTATGCGCATGGCGCAGAACGTAGTGACGAGGCTTGAGCTGGATTCGTACGAGAGTGGGTTAGTGCTGGGTCTTATCGCGAATCATCTGGAGATGTCGGCGGCGTTACGGCGCGATATTTTCGACGCAGAGACGGTGGAGGCGTTTGCAGGAAAGGTTCAGACGCCTGAGGCGCTGCGTATGCTGACACTGTTCACTTATGCGGATATCAATGCGGTGCATCCGGATGCTCTGACGCCGTGGAAGGCGGAAAATCTGTGGCGGCTCTATATGTCGACAGCGAACTTTCTCGATCGCAGTGTGGACGAGGAGCGGGTGAGCGCACAGGAGGAGAGCGAGTTGGTCCATCGGGTTGCGGCTCTGTTGCCTGGGCGCAAGGCCGATGTGGCGCGATATCTTGAGGGATTTCCGGAGAGGTACGTGAGGACACGGTCTCCGGAGCAGGTGCGGACGCACTTCCGTATGGCTGAGCGGATGAAAGAGGACCGGGTGCAGCTGGATTTTCGTTACTCGCCTACGGTCAGTGAGTTGACCGTGGTAATGCCTGACCGCGCGCTGCTGTTTGCGAACATGACCGGTGCGTTGGCCGCGTGGGGAATGAACATCGTGACCGCCGATGCGTTTTCGAATCGGCAGGGCGTGGTTGTCGACAGCTTCCGTTTTGCCGATACCTTCCGCACGCTCGAGATGAATGAGAGCGAGCACGCGGCCTTTACCAGGAGCGTGCACGATGTGATGACCGGCGCGGTTGCTGTAGAGAAACTGCTGAGCGGCCGGAGGAGAGGACGGCGCCGGACTCCAAAGGTCGTTGTGGAGACAAGGATTGAGTTTGATGACGAAGCGTCTTCACACAGCACCCTGGTTGAGGTGATCGCCCAGGATACTCCGGGACTGTTGCGTGCTTTGAGCCTGGCTATTGCCGGACACGAATGCAATATTGAAGTGGCTCTCATCGATACGGAGGGGGAGACGGCGATCGACGTTTTTTACCTCACTTACCAAGGGGCGAAATTGGACAAGACGAAGCAGCAAAAGCTGCGCGAGGCGCTCCTGGAGGCGATTGAGGAGAATGCCCGGTAGTCATTGGTTTCACATTGCAGTTGTAAGCGCAATTCTTTCCGGATCACCTGCACATTTGCAGGCGGCCCAGTCACGACAGACTGCCTGTGTCCAGGTTGTGCTTGAAGGTGAGGTTCAAGCAGGACAGAGTTGGTCGCGCCCTATCGGTCAGGGATTGCAAGTGATGCTCGATCCAATCGGCTCTGGCTGGATCCTGCGGGTGTTTCCTCAGGCTGGTGTGCGACCGGCACATGATTATGCGGAGTTGGCAACGCCTCCGTATCAGTCTGTCAATCCACTGCTGTTTTCTACAGATTTCAGCTTTCGAGCACAGGATGCGGTTGGCTGGAATCCTCGACGGTTTCGTTTTGCGCTGAATGCCGAGGACTATCAGAAGCTTCTGAAGGCTTATGAAGCGTATCGTTCGACACGATCGCCTTCACCAGACGCGCAGGCAGAGTTGGTGAAGGTCGTCCAGCACATGCCCGAAGGCGCATTTGAGATTCTGGACGCCCGCCTGGTTCCCGGGACGGGAGATCAGACCCCCGCTGCTGCCGCAGTTGCGGCGCACTTCACCACCACTGCGCACACTCTGGATATGCCCTCCGGGGCGAAACCTACTTCACTGGGGCGCCTGAATTGGGTTCGTTTTCGTATCAGGCTGGACGTGCCGCCGGCATTCCGGAGCGGTCCGGGGCTTCACCTGCAAAAGCGCGCATGTTACTGAGACGCCCGTCCTGCGATCCGCGCTGAACTGGACTTCTCTGTCACTTTACACAGGTGTAAATAGCTGAATTTCTATGCTGAACTGCCTTATCAGTTCTATTATGGAAGTATGAGCAACGGATCGACTGAGAACACGAGCAGTGGGCGTCCTACCGACTTTCCGCAGAAGGGGGACCGGTACCTGTTCGGCAGCCTCGATAGCTTCGCCAAGAACCAGGAGAAGCTGAGAGAGGTGAGCTGGGGGTACGATCAGCCGGAAGGCATCGTGCTTGCGTCCCTGGACGCGGCGATCAACTGGGTCAGGAAAAACTCGGTGTGGCCGATGACCTTTGGGCTTGCCTGCTGCGCGATTGAGATGATGTCGATGGGTGGCTCGCGATACGATATTGCACGGTTTGGGGCCGAGGTCTTCCGTCCCTCACCCCGGCAGAGCGACCTGATGATTATTGCGGGCAGAGTGTCTCAGAAGATGGCTCCGGTGATTCGTCGGCTCTACGAGCAAATGCCTGAACCTAAATGGGTTATCTCGATGGGTGCGTGTGCGACTTCGGGCGGTGTCTTCAATAACTATGCTCTGTTGCAGGGGGTTAACCAGGTCATTCCGGTGGACATTTATGTGCCTGGATGCCCGCCTCGGCCGGAGCAGCTTTTATATGCGATCACGCTCTTGCAGGAGAAGATTCAGCAGGAACGAGGCACGGTACGACGTACTCTTAATCTGGCTTAATGGAACAAACTTCCGGTAACTTGGAAGGTTCTCCACTGTTTCTCAGGGTCCGTTACGGTTGTAAACTATTGAAAAGAGAGTTGCCATAGAGCACTTTTTACCGGTAACCTTAGCAACTGCATTTTGCTGTATTGAATCGTAAGAATATCAACGAAATTTTTGAGCGCATTTCTGGCTCGGGAACCTGGAATTTTTTTTGAGCGGAGGAAGTCGAATGGTTTACAGCCCGTTACGCAATTTTGGCCGGTTTGCACTGGCTGCATGTGCAGTCAGCCTCGGAGTCGCAAGCCTGTGTGCACAGACTCCAAGTTCAACCGCCCCCGTGGGCATTAACCCATCGAGATTTGATGTATTCACGGGATACTCCTACTTCGGGGCGCATGGTCAGTTGAAACCACTTGGAGTGAACTATAGCTCCATTGATCTAGGCGCAATCGGAAGCGGAGCGTACTACTTCAATAAGTATTTCGGTGGGGAAGCCATCTACGTCAATCACCCGGATGGCAAGAACGACGGTTTTTCCAGCATTTCGGCTGGTCCAATCTTCCGCGCCCCCATGCAAAACTTCACGCTGTTTGCCCATGGGCTTGCTGGTGCTGGAAGGCTGGGAGGTCCGAACTCTCCACATTCGTTCCAGTACCACAACCCGTACACGTGGGGACCGGCTCTGACGGCTGGCGGCGGTATGGACTATGATCTGCCGTTCTTCGATCACCGCTTCTCGTTCCGGCTTTTCCAGGCGGACTATCGCTATGTTCACGCGAACTTCGGCCCCTACAATCCTCCGCCAAGCGGGCCAACTGGTGGACGTGCAAATCTGAGCGGCGTGGATCTGAGCACCGGTATCGTTACGCATTTCGGCCATATCATTCCTCCGCCTCCTGTCACCTACTCCTGCTCGGCTTCGCCTTCGACGGTTTACCCGGGCGACCCGATCACTGTGACCGGTACTGCTCTCAACCTGAATCCGAAGAAGACGGCCACCTATACGTGGACGTCTGACGGCGGAACGATCACCGGCAACACTGCAACCGCAAACATCGACACGAAGAGCGCGAATCCCGGAAGCTACACGGCGAAGGGACACGTTCAGGAGGGCAACAAGCCCGGCGAGATGGCGGATTGCTCGGCTCCGTTTACCGTTCAGCAGTTCCAGCCGCCGACCGTCAGCTGCTCGGCGAACCCGACCACAGTCAACCCGGGCGACTCCGTCACAATTACTGCGAACGGTGTGAGCCCGCAGAATCGGCCACTCACCTACAGCTATAGCTCTTCGGCTGGCTCGGTCAGCGGAACCGGTTCGACGGCAACTTTGAGCACGACCGGCGCGGCTCCGGGAACCATCACCGTGACCGCCAACGTCGTTGACGACAAGGGCCAGACGGCATCCTGCACCGCGTCCGTAACGGTTCAGGCTCCGCCGCCGCCACCGGCGCCGACGACAAGCGCTCTCTGCTCGATCACCTTCGATCGTGACAAGCGCCGTCCGACTCGTGTGGACAACGAAGCCAAGGCTTGCCTTGACGACGTGACCCTCAACCTGCAGCGTACCTCGGATGCGAAGCTGGCTGTGACCGGCAACGCGACGTCCGCTGAGAAGGCCGCCTTCGACAAGAGCAAGAGCAAGAAGAAGGTCGACCCGGCTGCAGCACGCGCAGTCAATACGAAGGACTACCTGGTCACGGAGAAGGGAATCGATGCAAGCCGTATCTCGGTCTACACCGGTACTCAGGATTCGACGACCACAACCACCACGCTGATTCCGACGGGCGCAACGCTCGACTCCACTGGCATGACTCCCGTGGATGAGAGTGCTGTGAAGGCCGTGCCCCGCACGCCTCCGCCGGCGAAGAAGCGCAGCAAGTAGTTCACGCAATTGAGCCACAAAGGCTGACTGGGACCCTCCCAGTCAGCCTTTGTGCTGTTGCACGGTACATGTAAGTTGCGGGTATTCTTGAATTAGCCGCAAAAACAGAAGGATTATTTTGAACAGACTTTCCGGTTTGAAGGCTGCACTACTTTTGGTCGTCGTTATTGCCCTCTGCCTGCCCGCCAATGCGGTGCAATGGCTGCCGTTTGGACCTTACGGCGGGGATGCCCGTTCTCTGGTATCCGATCCCCATCAGCCATCCCATCTCTTTCTAGGCACTGTGAGTGGCTGGATTTATGAGTCGATGAATGGCGGTCGCGATTGGAAGCGTCTTGCCCGACCGGGTGACCGTGACGATCTTGTTCTTGATTCTATTGTTCTCGATGCCGCCAATCCGAAGCGAATTCTTGTTGGAGCATGGGTGCTTGGCAGCCCGGATGGTGGCCTCTACATCAGCAATGACGGTGGCATCACCTGGAAGAACGAGCCGGAGATGTCTGGTGAGAGTATTCGCGCCATGGCAGCGGCTCCATCCGATCCAAAGACTCTGGTGGCCGGAACTCTCAAAGGTGTGTTCCGGTCGCGAGACGGCGGCACCCACTGGCAACTGATCAGCCCAGAGGGGAGCCGCGAGATTCACGAGGTTGAATCGGTTGCGATTGATCCCAAAGATCCGCGGATCATCTATGCGGGTACATGGCATCTCCCGTGGAAGACCACTGATGATGGAGAGCACTGGTCGAACATCAAGCAAGGTGTGATCGACGACTCGGATGTCTTTTCGATCATTGTCGATCCGCAACAGCCGAATGTGGTCTATGCGAGCGCCTGCTCTGGAATCTACAAGAGCGAGAACGCCGGGGAGAAGTTCGAGAAGATTCAAGGGATTCCATCGACCGCGCGCCGGACTCGTGTTCTCATGCAGGACCCGCAGCAGTTGAATGTGGTCTTTGCCGGTACAACCGAGGGACTGTTCCGTACCTCCGATTCTGGAAAGACCTGGCTGCGTACAACCGGCCCTGAGCTCATTGTCAATGATGTGTTTATCGATCCGCGCGACTCCAATCGTGTTCTCCTGGTGACAGACCGCGGCGGCGTGCTGGCCAGTAACGATGGAGGATTTAACTTCTCTCCCTCGAACAACGGATTCTCTTCTCGTCAGGTTACGGCGTTTGTCGTCAATCCACGCCAGCCGGCGAATCTCTACGTCGGCGTCGTAAACGACAAAGCGTGGGGCGGCGTCTTTCACAGCGATAACGGAGGCCTGACCTGGGTGCAGCAGAGCGCCGGCCTGGATGGTCTCGATGTCTTCAGTCTCGAGCAGGCTTCCGACGGCAGTCTTCTGGCGGGAACTGGGCATGGTATTTACCGCTTCTCCGATGGCGTCTGGGGACGATCGAATAACGTGAGCGAACAGATCACCCCGGTGCTCAAGAAAGTCTCCGCGCCGGGGAAGCATCCCGGATCGCCGGGTAGCGTGCGGAAGCCAACAATATCCACGGCAAAGGCCAAGCCGGTTCAATTTGACGGCGCGGTCTTTTCGTTAGCGCGAGCAGGAGACGTCATCTACGCCGCGAGTTCCGCAGGTATCCTGAAGAGCGTTACGGCGGGCGTGAGTTGGAACGAGCTCAAAGCTCTTGATGGGCTGGAGTGGCGCTTTATCGCTGCGTATCGATCGGACGTTTTTACGGCTGGATTGCATTCGGCCAGCCTTTCCAGCGATGGGGGAGCGCGATGGAAATCGGTGAGCCTCCCAGAGTCGCTTACGCAGATTGCGGCGATTGCGATTGATGGATCAGGCTGCCTCTGGGTCGGCGGACGCGAGGGAATCTTTTACTCAGACAACAGTGGAATGAGCTGGCATACGCTGAAGAATTTTTCGATCCACGACGTCAACAGTCTCTACTACGACGAAGGCGCGCAACGTGTGCTCGTGACCGCAAATAACAAGAACACGATTGCCTTCTCGGTGCGTGTATCGGACAAGTCGGTCCAATACTGGAATACCGGCTGGCACCTCCGGATGGTGCGCCCTGTAGGGGATCACCTTGTGGGCGCGACTTTATTTGACGGCATCGTGATTCAACCGAGGATGGTCGCCTCTGAAGAGGCCTCCAGCCACTAACTGCATGTCTGGAGTGGAAGCGAAGCACGGAGATACAATCGTTCTATGAGCCTCGAATCAGCCAGCCTCCGCACGCGCCACTCCTTCCAGACAGATGATGCGGCCCTTCTTCCAATCGCGGAGAAGGTGCAGGCAGGGGAGCGCCTCGGCTTCGAGGATGGCCTGGCGCTTTACCGTACCGGAGACATTCTGGGGGTTGGCTGGCTGGCAAACTTCGTTCGCGAGAAACTGCATGGGAACACGGCGTATTTCAACGTGAACCGGCACATTAACCCGACAAACGTTTGTGTAGCATCGTGCCGTCTCTGTGCTTTTGGGCGCAGGAAGGGAGAGACAGGCACCTACACGATGGCTCTGGAAGAGGCGTGGGAGACTGCAGCTTCAGGCTATACAGAGGCAATCACTGAGTTCCATATCGTTGGCGGCCTGCATCCCGATCTGCCGTTTGAGTACTTCATGGACCTGGTACGGGGCCTCAAGGTTCGCTTCCCCAGGGTCCATATCAAAGCCTTCACGATGGTTGAGGTATCGTTCCTCGCCAAACGTGGCAAGATGACGATCCCCGAGACGCTCGCAAAGATGAAAGAAGCAGGAGTCGACTCGCTGCCCGGAGGGGGAGCGGAGATCTTTGCCGATCGCATTCGCCACATCATCTGCGATCACAAGATTGACGGCAATGAGTGGCTCGATACCGCACGAGAGGCCCACAAAATCGGTCTGCGATCGAACGCGACGATGCTCTACGGCCATGTAGAGAACGACGAAGATCGTGTCGATCACCTGGTAAGGCTGCGCGCCCTTCAGGACGAAACCGGCGGCTTCCAAACCTTCATTCCGCTGGCGTTCCATCCGGACAACACTGCTCTTTCGCACATCCCGCGCACGACGGGGATGCTCGACATCAAGCAGATTGCCGTCGGCCGGCTGATGCTCGACAATTTCTCCCACATCAAGAGCTACTGGCAGATGGTGACGCCGAAGATGGCGCAGATATCGCTTCGTTTTGGCGCCGACGACATCGATGGCACAGTCGTCGAGGAGAAGATCTACCACGATGCCGGAGCAACGACGCCGCAGGGTATGCGGCGAAAGGACCTGGTCCGTCTCATTACCGAAGCTGGCCGCGAACCCTTCGAGCGAGACACGATGTATCGAGCTGTCACTCGCAGCGAAGATACCTTTACTGTCGCGGTGTAGTAACAATCCTCACGTAACTTTCTTTGATTACTTATTCCCTGAACCAGGCTGGTTATTTCCTCGGCTGAGGACAAGTGCAAGTTCTTTGCACATCGAAGGGAAAATATTTGCCACTATATTGGCAAGTTCGTGGAACGCAAAAGCCCATGGAGCTGGATGGTTCTGTCGTTTTTCCAAGAAATTTGGCTAATTTATAAGGACTTCCGGACTTTGCGGAAATGGTTGCTTGTTTGCAATAAGTCAGGACGTACCAGCAGATCAGTACTAGGTTCCTTACCGAATCAGGTTCGGTAACTTCAGGACTCGAAATCCGTAATGGGACCAGAAGTAGTTTGTATCAAAAATTCATTCTGCCTTTGGAGGAAATCATGTACGTGTTCTTTTCGCCGGCCCTGCTTGCTCTTTTTGTAATTGGCTGCATCACGCTGCGCGACCAGTTCCGCTTCTCTCAAGCGAACTAAAGGGTGTAGGTGCTCCGGCGGCAGGGAGACATGCTCTGCCGCCAGAGCGACGCCATCGCGCCACTAATGAGCTTCGAGCACGGCAACACCATAGCGATCCAACGCAACGGTGTTCATGTCTTTATCATCGAGAACGCTGTGCATCTGTGATGGAAGCCTGATGGTCTGCGTACTGTTCGCGAAGTTCACCAGAATGAAAATCTTCTTTCCGTTACCCTCTCGGGGGTAGACGTCGACTCCTTCGGGCACTGGCCCAAAAACAGATTTGACGCCGCTCGTTTCGGCCATCCACTGCGCCGCAGTCAGCATGGCCTTGTCATCCATCCATGCGCCGATGTAGGTGATGCGGCCCTTGCCGACCTTTCGTGTAATGGCAGCCGGTTGTCCGTCTAGCCAGCCGTTGCTCTTGCCATAACGCATCAGGACCTCAGTATCGGGTGCAGAGGTGCTGAGAAGTTCGGCCCATATCTTTGAGGTCGTACTGCCCCACTTACCGTTGACCGGTACCGTATCCTCGGACTTGTCGTCGATAGCGTAATACTGCTCGACACGGCCTCCGAGAAGTTTGGTCAGGGCTCCGGGAGCGCGCTCGATGGCGAGCGAGTTATCCTCGTCCTTCATGCCCGCCCGTTGGCCGAGCACGAGGTGTCCGCCATTCTGCACGAACGCCGCCAGGTTCTTTGCGGCGTCTTCCGACAGTACAGCCAGTCCCGGCGCGACGACCAGTTTGTAGTTTCCGAGCGGAGCTGTGGGAGCGACAATGTCGACCGATTGCGCCACCTCGCGCAAAGGCTTGTAGTAACTCACAATCTGCGCGACAGGGTCGAAGTTCTGATTATGACGCTGCCAGTTGATAGACCAGCGGCTGTCGTAGGAATGAAGGATCGCGACCTGCGAATGAACGCTGGTGCCTGCCAGCGCGTGGCCTGCCTTGGCGAACTCCTGGCCCAGTTGCACGACTTCGTTATAGAGAGGGACCGGTGTGCCGTCCGGGCCAATGAGCGTGCCATGCATCTCCTCTTGCCCATTCAGCGCCGAACGCCATTGCCAGTAGCTGACCGCATCCGCACCGTGCCCGATATCGTGCCAGGCCATTGCCCGAACCTCGCCCTTGTCGAGCGAGGTATTGACGGGGCTCCAATTGACGGAACCGGGCTGAGTCTCCATCACCCAGAAGTTTTTGCCGAGGAAGCCCCGGGTGAGATCGTGTGCGGCGCCGTTTTGATAGGGATCAAGGTGTCCGCGACCTACGTAATCATCCCATGAGGCAAGATCGAGATCCTGCGCGACCGTATAGTGATCGTAGCCGTCGAACCAGCCCATCATATTCGTTGTGATGAACTGACGCCGGTCGATGTCAGGGCGAAGGACATCGAGTTGGTTCTTCTGATAGCTGCGCCATGCATCCGAAACAAACCGCTTCCAACTCAACAGCAGGCCGGGATTTCCGTAGCGCTCCTGGATCGGGATCTGCGACCAGTCTGTGTATGCTTCGGACCAGTAAGCTGTCGTCCAGCGTGTGTTCAGGTTGTCGAGTGTCTTGTAACGGACCTTCAGCCAGTCCTGAAAATGTTTCTTTACGTCAGGTCCATAGGAGAGATTCGCATATTCATTATCGATCTGCCATCCGATGACGTTGGGATTATGCCCGTAACGTTTCGCCATCCTTTCTGCAATATCCCGGGTCAGTTCGAGATACTTTGGGTTGACCCAGTTGAATTGCTGGCGATTGCCGTGCTGATCAGGCTGGCCGTTATCCTTGATGCGTAAAGTCTCCGGATATTTCTGCGTTAGCCATGCAGGCGGCGCTGCGCCGGGAGTCCCCAGAACCACATAGATATGATGTTTCGCTGCGGCGTCGATGGCATGATCGAGCCATTCGAAGCGATAGTCGCCCTCGGTGGGCTCCATGCTCGACCAGGCGAATTCAGCGATGCGCACAAACCGAATACCCGCCCGCTCCATCAAAGTCAGGTCTGCGTCCCAGCGCGACTCCGGCCACTGCTCCGGATACCAGGCAGTGCCCAGGAAGAGTGGAGGCGGTTCGGTCGCAGGCTCTGCTGTCGAGGCTTGAAGAAGCGTATGCGAGAGGAACAGTACCGCAAGCGTGGCGAAGAATTTCCTGAAAAAACCAGCCATGAACTAGTGGACTCCGATTTACAAACTCGCGATTTTATACCGTGATAGCTCATTCATCTTACGGTACGGCTCATCCGTATGTACTGTGTACGCAACTATAGTTCTGTACGTTCAGGCCATACGTCTGGACTGTTTTTCAGCAATGGCTCCGCCCAATACAAGCAGAAGGACAGATCCTGCTGCAGGAACAACGAGCCCGGCTCGCAACCCATGGAAGTGGGTTGAAACCAGGCCCGTAAGCCAGGGCAGGGTTGCCCCTCCGAAAGAGGCAGTAGCGAAGAGGGGACCCAGCCTGGGATGGCTCCCTGTTCGAGCCAGCAGGAAGGCGACGATCAGGGGATAAAGCGGGGCGATTGCAAGACCGCAAAGAATCGTAAGTCCAACGATGAGGTTTGCGCTCAAGGTGTGCAGAAAAATCAGGGCGGATATCGCTGCGATCAGCAGGATGAGGGATATCCCGTACAATTTCGACTCACCGGTCTGTTGGACCACGAGCGCCATCAACGAGCGCCCGGCAAACTCCGCCCCCCAATAGCAGAGCGAGACAGACGAGGCAAGGAGCAATGCGCTGTTGCGGACTGCGTAGCTGGGCAGCCAGCCCCCCAGCGTGTTTTCAATTCCAACGTACAGTAACAGGGCAAGCGCAAACAGAAGCAGAGGGACGATCGGCAGTGGCAAAGCCGAAGAAATCTGGCCTGTGGAACGAGTGTTTTGCTGAGCGGGAAGAAGAAAGGCGACGCACGCTGCAAGGCCAAGAACGATAGCAGTCGTGATGAAGAACTGTCGCGGTCCGCAGATACGCACCACGGTCGGACAGGTGATCGCTCCGATGCTCCAGGCGACATTGAGTATTGCCAGAATGCGCGCTCGCCCGGACCTCACAGCCGTTCCGGCAATTACGTTGCCTGCTGTGAGACCGGCACCGAGGCCAAATCCAATGGCGAAAAGCGCAAGGTGTGCTGCTGCAAAGCCGGCCCATAGCATCGCCAGGCATCCAACAGCGGTAACGCCAGCACCATAGATTACGCTGGCTCGGAGATTTCTTGATGCGACCCAGGCGCCACTCAGCTGCCCCGTGAACATGGCCGTGAAAAGGATGCCCGCCTGCGCATCCTGGATATGCCATCGTTCGATGAGGATTGGCAGAAGCGGCCCCAGCATCACCGTAGCAATGCCAGCGCCGGCGAAGTAGAAGAACAGGGGGCCCAGGATACGGAAGGGAAGAGAATCGGCCTTGGAAGAACTCTTTGCGAAGCTCGTATCCACAATCTCCACTTAGCGCTTGGGCCGTGATTTTGGCGAAGCTGGAACATGCACCCCAGCAGTCGATTCCCGGACAACAAGCTCGGGCTCAAACCAAACTTCATCCTGAAAAGGCGCATCGGGGGCCTGGATTCTTTTCACCAGTAACTCCGCCGCAGTTGTCCCCATCTGGTAAAGAGGTTGCCGGACGGTAGTGAGGCGCGGACTGAAGTACTCTGCGACGATGATGTCGTCGAAGCCAATCACTGAGATGTCGCGCGGACAATTGAGGCCAGCATCTTCAATGGCACGGATAGCGCCGATCGCCGCCGTGTCATTGAAAGCAAATATGGCAGTGAAGTCACGAGTGCGCGTCAGCAGCTCCCGGACGGGGGGGTAGCCTAGATCGGGAGACCACGAGTTCCGTTCCAGATGGATACATAACTCGGGGCGGATCGTGATTCCGATCTCTTTTGCGATGCTGAGGATAGCGTTCCAGCGAGCTTCGGAGTCGCTGATGAAGCGGTTGCCCTTCATGAAGGCGATCCGGCGATGACCGAGGTCGTAAAGGTGCCGCAGAGCGACCTTGGCAGCTCGATCATGGTCAAGAACAACATTTGTGACGCCAGGGATTTTGGCATGTGCTGAGATGCTCACCACCGGCAGAGCCATCTTATGGCGAAGCTCAGTATTGACTGTAAGGAAGCCATCAACGGAGCGCTTCATCAGCAAATCCGGATACTCCTCTATCAGATCGGGGCGGCAAAGATGGCTGACAGTGAAGTACATGTAGCCTTCCTGCATCAGATACTGTTCCACACCGAGCATGACGCGGGTGAAGTACCCTTCACTGACTTCGGGCACGATCACGCCAACTGTATTGGTGAGGCGCGTCCTCAGCATTCGGGCATGAAGATTGGGGCGGTACTCAAACTTCTGCGCTGCCGCATGGACCCGCTGGCGGGTTTGTGGCGAAATCGACTTCGCCACAGGTGAATTGTTCAGCACGATCGATACGGTTGCGGGGGAGAGATCCAGGTATTCCGCGAGAATTTTGAGGGTTACCGGTTTACCACCTTCAGGTTTGTTCTTTTTTCCAGTCGCCATTTCACTTCCGAAAGCGGGTTTTGATGGATTCAACAGTTGTACACCCTTTTATCGAAGAGTCGAAATTCCGCTGTCATTCCGCAAGTCACGTTATAGCAGAGATTTTTGCGAAAAAGAGACAATTCCTTGACTCCCCAAGGACAACGACGACTCAGGACAAGAGATACCCTGACCATACAGTTTTAAAACTTTGTGATCTGGGGCGTTGACACGGGATTCATCACGTGGAAGCCTTAATCCAATCCACCTGGCGTAGGTTTTCCTTTCAGCACGATACGCAGACACTTTTCGATCTGTAGCTTTAGGGTCTGCTGAAACGATTTGTTTTGGATCCACGTCTTTCAAAACGAGCAGCCTGACACTCCACGATGAGTTTGTTGGCGCTGCATCGATACCTACATTTGTTTCTAGTCAAAAATCTGCATTTTTTTTTCAGGAGGCATCACGTGAAGCTATCAGCGAGGCTGTATGGATTCATTGCAACTCTTCTCTTAGGCGTATTACTGGCCCCATCCCTCTCAGCGCAGTCAACGGCAACATTATCCGGAACCGTTAGCGATCCCACCGGCGCTGTCGTCCCGAATGCAACGGTTTTGATTCACTCTTTAGCAACCGGTGCGGATCGTAATGCCGAAACCGACCAGGCCGGATTTTTCACGGCACCCTCTCTGCAACCGGGAGACTACTCCGTTACCGTCACTGCACAAGGCTTTGCCAGATTTGTGCTCCAGAGCATAACGCTTCCCGTAGACGGGCATATCGCGGTCAATCCAAAGCTGGCCTTGGCGAGCACTGGCGAAACCATACAGGTAGAAGGAACTACTCCGTCGATTGAGACGCAGACCATCACCGTAGGCCAGGTCATCGATCGCAATACTGTCCAGGAGATTCCGCTGAATGGCCGTCACTTCCTCGACCTTACGGTTCTTACCCCTGGCGGCGTGGTTGCTCCAACTGCAGGCAACCTGACGAGCCCGAGCCGTGGCTTGGGAGCAAACTCCTTTATCACAGCCGGCAATCGCGAGGATTCGGTCAACTTTCAGATCAATGGCGTCAATCTGAACGATATGGTTCAGAACCAGATTACGTTCCAGCCCTCGATTAATACGACGTCCGAGTTCAAGATCAATAACTCCACCTTCAGCGCGGAGTACGGCAGAAGCTCGGGCTCGATTGTGAACGTAAGCACACGTTCCGGCACGAACTCCTTCCACGGCGAAGTGTTCGATTATTTCAGGAACGAATACCTGGATGCCCGCAACTACTTCAATCGTAATTTCAACCCCGCTACTGGCGTCGATCTTGGTGTAGTCGGTAAGAAGGCGCCGCTGAAGCGCAACAATTTCGGTGGAGCTGTTGGCGGGCCAATCTGGAAGAACCATACGTTCTTTTTCGGCAGCTACGAAGGGTTGCGCCAGCATCAGGGACTTCTGCAAAACGGTACCGTCTTTTCGCCAGCGCAGAGGGCCGCCATTGTCGCGGCAAACAAGCCGGCAGCGAATGCGCTCCTTGCACTTGTCCCGCTACCGAATAGCGGAAACAACTACGTGGCCTTTACGCCGGGGCCGGTACAGATTGACCAGTACACGGCCGACATCATGCACCAGTTCAATTCATCAGACCAGATACACGGCTTCTACGCCTTCCAGAAAGACGTTCGCACAGAACCGAGCCTGCAAGGCAACACGATCCCGGGGTTCGGCGACCATCGAAATGCGCATCGCCAGGTCCTGACGATCAACGAGACTCACGTCTTCAGTCCAACGCTTGTCAATGAAGCGCGTTTGGGAATGAACCGCATCAGCATTGCGTTCAATCCGGCCACGCCGCTCAACCCGGTTGATTATCACATCAACGACGGTGTTAACGCTCCGATAGGAATCCCACAGATTACGGTTTCCGATATATCGCTGAACTTTGGTGGCCCCTCGGGATTCCCGCAAGGCAGACACGATACCTTTATGGTCCTCTCCGATACCGCAACATGGCTGAAGGGGCGCCACAGCGTCAAATTCGGTGGCGAATACCGGCGTTTTATCAATGACAATTTTACCGGGGACACCGGTACGCTGACCTATGCCAGCACTCTGAATAACTTTGCGCAGGACACAGCCACCGGGTTCAGCATCCAACCCACAACAATCTCAAGTCGCCTGTTCATCAATGCCATTGGGGCTTTCGTGCAGGACAACTTCAAGCTGACTCCTCGCGTCACTCTCGAGTATGGCTTGCGGTTTGAGTGGAATGGTACGCCGACCGAAGGCGAGAATCGGTTCGTGATCTTCGATCCGGGTTCGGTGTCGCTGATCCAGACCGGCACCCATGGCGTCGGCAGCATTTACAAACAGAATTACAATGTGGAACCGCGGCTCGGCTTTGCCTATGACATCTTCGGCACGTCGAAGTCTGTCCTCAGAGGTGGTTTCGGATACCTGGCGGATCAACCGGCCTCGAACGTTGCCACGGGACTTGCGTCCAATCCTCCCTTCAGTACCTCAGTCACCTATGCCAACGCGGCCGTTCCCATTCCGGTCAACAATTTGTATAACTCTGCTGCGGCAGCCGGTATCGCCATCAATTCGATCAATCCGAGCTTCCATAACGGTTACATCGAGTCGTTCAACCTGAACTATCAGCAGGAGCTGAAATACGGCATTGTGGCTCAAATCGGCTACTACGGTTCCGTAGGCAGGCATCTACGTGCTCGCACCAACCAGAACGAGCCGATCAACGGAGTGCGCCCCTATACGAAGCTCTCCACGTCGAGCCCGATTCTTCCCGGAGCCGCTGCTGCAGTGAATATCTCTGAGGCCAATAGCGTCGGTTCATCAAACTACAACGCAATGTGGCTGACGGCAACCAAGAACTTCAGCCACGGTCTGCAGTTCAACATGACTTATGACTGGTCGAAGTCGCTGGACACGAACTCGCTTGGATCCCAGGGTGGATACACCTTCCAGACGAGCTACAATCCCGGCAACAACTACGGTGCGTCGGACTTCGACACGCGAAACCATTATTCGGCCACGGCGATTTATGCCCTGCCGTTCAAGGGTAATCGCTTCATCGAAGGCTACCAATTGTCGACGATCGTGCAGTACCAGACGGGCAATCCGGTGAATTTGACCTACAACACCTCCACCTACACAGGAGTTGCCGGGGTCATTCGTCCAAATCTGGTCGGCCCGATCGTCACGAACAAGATCCAGCAGGGTGGAGCTGCCAACGTATCGTTCATTCAGTCCTCTGTCTGCACAGCTACATTGACGCCTCCGAACTGCAGCTTCCAGAACATCTCGACCGGTCTCGGCAACATGTCGCGCAACAAGGTCTTCGGGCCAGGATTCGCAGATGTGGATCTGTCGGGAGAGAAGGATACAAAGATCACCGAGCGCGTAACTCTCAAGCTGCGTGCGGATGCCTTCGATATCCTGAATCACCCGAACTTCGGGCAGCCGACAGGCAACACGGCTTCATCGGCCTTTGGGCAGATCACTTCAACCCGTTTCCCCACCAGCGATGCTGGATCGTCACGACAGTTGCAACTGAGCGGCAAGATCATCTTCTAACCCTCAAAACAAATGCCTCGCTGGAGAATTTCTCCGGCGAGGCGTTTTTATTGCAGACTTACCGGGAGTCTATCGTCTGCCGAATACATCTCCCATGCGCCGAATCTGCGCGCCGACTCCACGCAGCTTCTCTTCAATGCGCTCATATCCGCGATCGATGTGATAGACGCGGTCAAGAATCGTCTCTCCATCTGCCACAAGAGCCGCAAGAACAAGCGATGCGGAAGCGCGCAAATCGGAGCACATTACCGCAGCTGATTGCAGGGGAGTCTTGCCGCGAACGGTTGCCCCGCGTCCCTGCACCGTGATATTTGCGCCCATGCGGTTCAGTTCGTTGACGTGCATAAAGCGGTTCTCGAAGATGTTCTCGGTCACAACACTGGTGCCTTCAGCCTGCGTCGCCAACGCCATGTACTGCGCCTGCATATCTGTTGGAAATCCCGGATACTCCTCAGTGGAGATGTCGGCTGCCTTCAGTTCGGCTGCTCCGGAGGAACGTACACGAATGTTGTCGGCACCCACGTCCAGCTTCACTCCACACTCTTCCAGCTTGCTGACAAGCGCTCCCAGATGTGCCGGATTGAGGCCATCGACATTCAGGTCACCACCCGTAATCGCCCCTGCAATCAGAAATGTTCCAGCTTCAATGCGATCGGGGTTAATTTTGTGCCGGGCTCCGTGAAGCCTGGCGACACCTTGAATCCGAATCGTCCCCGTTCCTGCGCCTTCAATCTTTGCTCCCATTGCATTCAACAGGGCAGCGAGATCCGTGACCTCAGGCTCGCGCGCGCAATTCTCGAACAGGCTCTCGCCATCGGCAAGCGCGGCAGCCATCAGCAGATCTTCCGTGCCGGTCACAGTAATCTTGTCGAAGACGATATGAGCGCCTTTCAGACGTCCGCTGCCGTTGTTTGGGCTGCGAGCCTCAAGATATCCGTGGTCATACCGTATCTCGGCGCCCATTGTCTCCAGGCCCTTGATGTGCAGGTCAATAGGACGGCCCCCGATCGCGCAGCCGCCAGGCATTGCCACCCGAGCTATACCTGTGCGAGCAATCAGCGGCCCCAGTACGAGTGAGCTGGCGCGCATTGTCTTGACGATCTCGTATTTTGCAACCGGGTCTGACAAAATACCGCATTTGATCCGCGTGCGATGCTGTGCCCGGCCATAGCCAAGCTCAACCTCGGCTCCCATGCTCGATAGCAGCTTGCGCTCGGTCTCGATATCACGGACCTGCGGGATGTTTTCAAGGATCACCTCATCCTCGGTCAGGATGGCGGCGGCCATACAGGGAAGGGCGGAGTTCTTTGCTCCGGAGACTTTGATTGTGCCAAGGAGCGGATTTCCTCCGCGTACGACAAATTTGTCCATAATTCGAGTTTACGGGGTATTGGCGTGGAAATGAGTGATTCAGCAGGTTCATATTCCTGCGGTTTGCACTTAGCATAGGCAATAGCGAATGCGGCCTCATCTTGCCAGCCTCATTGACGATTGGCGCGCCAACGGCTCCCAGACAGCCGTCGTTACCTACTCCGGCAATCGCGCTATCAGAACCAGCTACCGCCAACTCCTCAAGCTCACCGAACAGTTCGCCCTCATGCTCGACCATCACGGCATCGGCTACGGCGAAAGACTCGTGCTCTGGGGGCAGAACTCCGCCGAGTGGATCGCCGTCTTCTTCGGCTGTGTCCTGCGCGGAGCCATCGTTGTGCCCCTCGACGCCACCGGCTCGCCCCAGTTTGCACAACGAGTCATCGCGGAGACGGCCCCACGTCTCATCCTCGGCGACGCCAACCTTCTCAAGCAACTTGAAATCGATACTCCGAAGCTCTTCCTCGAAAGCCTTGTATCGCAACTCTCATCCATGCCGGAGCAGCCTCCAACCCCGGGCGGAATGCTCACTCGCGAGACGACCCTCCAGATCGTCTTCACCTCGGGCACAACCTCAGAGCCTAAAGGAGTCGTTCACACCCACGGCAACGTCCTCGCCAGCGTTGAGCCCATCGAGCGCGAGATCAACAAGTACCGGCGCTACGAACGGCCCTTTCACCCGCTGCGCTTCCTTCACACGCTTCCCCTGAGCCACGTCTTCGGGCAGTTCATGGGACTCTGGCTTCCACCGCTCCTGGCTGCCGAGGTCCATTTCGAATCGCGCCTCGAAGCAGAGCGTCTCACCCGGATCATCCATCGCGAACGCATCAGTGTTCTTGTAGCTGTTCCGCGGATGCTTGAACTGCTGCAAGCCCATCTCGTCCTGCGCTATGCGGATCTTGAACAGCAGATCGCGGGCGCACAAGGCAAGCCCCTCTGGAAACGTTTCTGGCGCTTTCGCCGCATCCATCGTCTCTTCGGTTGGAAGTTCTGGGCCTGTATCTGCGGCGGAGCCTCGCTTCCACCCGGCCTCGAACGCTTCTGGAGCACTCTCGGCTATGCCATCATCCAAGGCTACGGAATGACCGAAACCACGGCGCTCGTCACCCTCAATCATCCCTTCAAAATCGGCAAAGGTACCATCGGCAAACCTCTTCCTGGACGCGAACTCCGTATCGGCCCCGACGGCGAGGTTTCTGTTCGAGGAGAGATGGTCTCTACCTCCACATGGCAAGGCGGGAAGCTTCAGAAGCGCGACGATCCATGGCTATCTACTGGCGACCTCGCCGCAGTCGATGAAGAAGGCCAGCTTCGCTTTGTTGGCCGAAAGAGCGAGACGATCGTTACTCCAGCCGGTCTCAATATCCACCCGGAAGACCTCGAAGCTGCGCTTATGCGTCAACCGCAAATCTCATCCAGTGCAGTGGTGGCTGCTGCGCAGCAGCCTGTGGCTGTACTGGTTGTTCCGCAGGGCAGGAAAGCGGCCGAGCACGCCGTCGCCACCGCCAATCACGATCTCGCCGAATTTCAAAAAATCCGCCGGTGGTATCTCTGGCCCGATGCCGACCTGCCCCGAACCTCTACCGGCAAGGTTCGTCGTGGCGCAGTCGCAGAATGGGTGGCTCGACAAATGAGCACCCATCCTTCGCTGGCTCAGGACTCATCTGGAGACTCATTGCTGGCTCTGATTGCGTCTATCACCTCCATGCACGCAACCAACACGGGTGACGACGCCAGGCTCGCTGAGGACCTTCACCTGGACAGCCTCGGACGTCTTCAACTGCAGAGTGCGATCGAGCAGTGCTTCGGAATCGCTTTAGAAGATGAAGCCTTTCTCAGTATCGAAACTCTCGGCCAACTACGCGCGGCCATCTCTCACGATTCGGCAACATCAACTGAGCCTGCAGCCGATAAAGACTTATCAACTCCGATAGCTGCAACCCAGACAGTACGAAGCGAATTCGCATATCCGCGCTGGCCCTGGTCGCCGATTGTTTCTGGCATCCGCATCGCATTTATCGAGATCCTCATGCGGCCACTGGTTTGGTTTCTGCTCAAACCTGCAATTCGCCTCGATCGTTCGGATCTTCCAGGCCAGCCTTCACTGCTCATCGCTAACCATGTAACTCTCTTTGACGCTGCTCTTGTTCTGTATGCTCTTCCGCCAGAGCTCCGCCATCGAATCGCGATAGCCTCGGCGGGAGAGATGCTTGAAGACTGGCGTCATGCCTGGAATCAGCCGCACTGGTGGCAGAACATCCTCGCGCCTTTCCAGTACTGGTTATTGACGGCGCTCTTCAACATCTTTCCCCTTCCGCAGCAAGCCGGCTTTCGCCGCAGTTTCGCGCACATCGGCGACGCCCTCGACCGTGGTTATCACGTTCTCATCTTCCCCGAAGGTCGCCGCTCCCCCGACGGGACCTTCTTACCCTTCCGCTCGGGCATCGGCGTCCTCGCACGAGAATCCAACACTGCGATCCTACCCATCGCCCTGCGTAACATGGACATCCTCGTAACACGAAAGCGTAGCTGGTTTCACGCGGGCGTGCCGGCAATCCGCGTCGGCTCACCCATTACCCTCGATCCTGACCTCACGCCGGAACAGGCAACCTCGACCCTTCACGACATCATGCAAAAACTGCTCCAATAGCTTTGTGGAGGATGAGGTGATGGTCTTCGAGGACCGCCATGATGCTGGCCGCCAGCTCGCGGGCCGGCTCCAGTTTCTGCGCGCCTACCCCGATACCGTCATCCTTGCGCTTCCTCGCGGAGGCGTCCCCGTGGGCTTCGAGATCGCTCGCTCCCTCAATCTGCGCCTCGATATCTTTCTGGTGCGCAAACTGGGAACGCCAGGGCAAGAGGAACTGGCTCTGGGCGCTCTAACAGGCGACGGCACCACAGTCTTCAATGCCGATGTCATTCGCGATCTTCGCATTCCACAATCCGCTATCGACGAGGTCATCGCCCGCGAGAAGGTCGAACTGCAACGTCGCGAAGAACAGTACCGGGCCGGACAACCGCCTCTTTCTCTCACAGGCCAAACCGTCATCCTCGTCGATGACGGGCTTGCCACTGGAGCCTCCATGCGCGTTGCAATCCATGCCCTTCGCCCTCTCGCCAGGCGAATCATCGTAGCCGTTCCCGTGGCAGCGTCTTCCACCTGCAATGACTTCCATCGGGATGGTATCGAAATTCTCGCGCTCCATACACCGGAGCATTTTGGAGCCGTAGGGGCCTTCTATCACGACTTCAGCCAGACTACCGACGACGAGGTACGTACCCTGCTCGCCGAATCGCGCCACAACAGGCCAACTGAAAATCTTTTCAACGCAACGGATAAAATAACTAACGGTTTGTCTTAGTTCGCAGACCGGAAAGGCATTCCCCTTTGAAAGCACTTGTAAAACGCCGTACCGAGCGCGGCCTCTGGCTCGAGGATGTCCCTGAACCTGAAATTGGCATTAACGACGTTAAAATCCGTGTTCTGTACACCGGTATCTGCGGGACTGACCTCCACATCTACGACTGGGACGCCTGGGCAAGTAAAACCATCCGTCAGGGACTTGTCATAGGTCATGAATTCGTCGGCGAAGTCGTAGAATTCGGCTCCAACGTCACCGACCTCGCAGTCGGCCAGCTCGTCTCCGGCGAGGGCCACGTAGTCTGCGGACGATGCCGCAACTGTCTTGCCGGCCGTCGACACCTCTGTGCACATACCCTCGGCGTCGGCGTCAACCGCGATGGGGCCTTCGCCGAATACATCGTTCTCCCCATGTCGAACATCTGGCAGCACGCCCCCGGCATCAAGCACGAGATCGCCGCCATCTTCGACCCCCTCGGCAACGCGGTGCACACAGCGCTCGCCTTTCCGGTGCTCGGCGAAGACGTCCTCGTCACCGGAGCGGGTCCTATAGGCATTATGGCCGCTGCGGTCGCCCGTCACGCCGGTGCTCGTTACGTCGTCATCTCCGATCCCAACGAATACCGCCGCGACCTCGCTGCCAAAGTGGGCGTCACCCTTGCCGTTGATCCACGCGCAACGCCATTGCAGGAGATCCAAACGCAGCTCCAGATGCAGGAGGGATTCGACGTCGGTCTTGAAATGTCCGGCAACCCGAACGCCTTCCGCGAGATGCTCAAGAATATGAGCCACGGCGCCAAAATCGCCATGCTCGGCATACCCTCTCAGGACATCTCCATCGACTGGAACCAGGTCGTCTTCAACCAGCTCACCATTCGTGGCATCTATGGCCGCGAGATGTACGAAACCTGGTACAAGATGACGGTCATGCTGCAGAGCGGCCTCGACATCTCTCAGGTCATCACCCACCGCCTCAACTGGCGCGACTACGAGCAAGGATTCGATGCCATGCGCTCCGGCAACTCAGGCAAGGTCATTCTCGACTGGCGCGACGTAAGCTAGACGCAAAACAAAAAAAGGCCGGGCTCCCTCGAAGCCCGGCCAGTACTTCCGCTAAGGAAAACTAAGCGCTCTTCATAATCCCCGCCAATGCGCGTAAACGAGCCGCATCCTGAGGAGATTTCGCTGATGCCGCTTCCTTCTCCACACTTCCGGCCATCTTCTTCAGCTGTTTGTTGGAGTGCGACTTCTCCGCCGAATCGATCGCCGCATTCAGTGCGGTAATCTTCTCCGCCGGAAGAGCATTGTTCCGCGAGAGTTGGTCGAGATAAGCCCGCGCCACCGTGTAATTCGCCGGCCACACGAACCTCTCCTGATTCTGGACATTCAGTTCATTCACCTGCACCAGCTTCGCCGCATCGATCTCGTTTTGCGTAAGGTACTTGCTCGGAAGCAACTGCAGCACGTCCACGCCTCGTGCAATCTCCGAGCCGAAGATATAGCCGTTGTACCAGTACGTCGACCATTGACCGCCCATCGCGCGCTTGGCTCCGTTCACCGGCCCACGATCGAAGTAGCCAATCTCAACCGGATGCGTGATGTCTGTGAAGTCCACAATCGAGATGCCGCCCTGATACCACGACTGCACCTCAATGTCGCGACCCGGAACCGGAATCAGTGATCCATTGTGGGCGACGCAGTTCTCGAACTCCGACTGCGGAGCCGGCATCTTGTAGTACGACGCCAGCGTCAGCTTGCGGTTGTTCAGGTTGAAGAGCGCATCCGCTCCCCAGTTCATCGGATCGCTTTCGCGGCAGCGCGGCTGTCCACCGCCGCCCCACTCGTCAGTGAACAACACCTTCGTGCCATCGTTGCTGAAGTTCGCCGAGTGCCAGAACGCATAGTTCGGATCGGTCACAGCATCGATGCGCTTTGGATGGGCAACATCCGAGATATCCAGCAGAATCCCATTGCCCGAGCAGGCCCCGGCAGCCAGGCCAAGGTCCATACGGACCGTAATATCGTGACAACCTCGCGTAGCTGAGGTGGTCTGTGTGCCTTCGCCGTGGTTACCGCCCTTCCAGAGGCCGTTGGCATTGCCGCTCGTCTCATCCTGGAAGATGCGCGGGCTGTTCACGACCTTCGCCTCTTCCGGATGTGCCAGCGGCACCTTGATCACAACGATGGTGTAGACCGCGGTGTTGGGATCCTTGTCAGGATCGCCACCCGAGCATCCTGTCAGTTCTTCCGTCGCACGCACCGGAGCCGATCCTGAGATATAGATGTACACGTTGTCCTTGTCCTTCGGGTCAACCACCAGCGTATGCGTATGCGATCCGCGGCAGGTCTGAACATCTTTGATCTGCTTCGGGTTCCGGACATCGCTGATGTCAAAAATGCGGATGCCCTTGATGCGGTCCGGGCTGGCCGGGTCAGGCGGCCGCTGTGCACGCGCTCCGCCTGCGCCGGGCGCTGATCCGGGAACCCCAGGGTCCGGTGAAGAAGCGGGAACAGCGCCTGCAGGAGTAGGAAATCCCTGCGTGCCGCAATCAAGCCTTCCGTTCGCAGCCTCGACGGACATAAACAGCAGGTGGCCATACACCGAGACATCCCCTTGCCCACCGGGGCAGATCATCGACGTAACCAGCGAAATCTTTGCCGGATTGGAGATGTCATAAAAATTGATGCCGTTATAGTTCCCGACAAAGAGATATTTACCACTGAAGGCCAGGTCTGAGTTGGTTGAGCCATAGGGCGCTGGACCCCGTGGCGCTGTCGGCCGTGTGCCGGGGGCAGGGGCAGGGGCAGCATTATAGGCCGCAATTGCTTCCGGATCAGGAGCAAAACCCTTTGGCTTCGGCACGGAAATGAGCAGTTCCATGCCCGAGGCTGCTGTTCCGGCGTCATATAGGCCGGCCTTGAGTCCCACCCGCGGGTCCTCCGACGTTGCGCGGGGATTCGTATACACCGTCGAATTGCTAGACGATACGGTGGCGCTGCTCGATGCCGTATTACTCGCCACCGTGCTCTGGGCTGAGCCCGGCAGCGAAAAACAGGTAGACAACGCTACGACAACTGCACTGCGCCACGACGCGGAAGTAAGTCTGGTAATCATTGTTTCTCCTTTGATAAGAGGCTTCGCATAATGTCGATCTCCGCCTGCTGCGTGTTATCTACATCCATTGCAAAATCGAACAACTGTGGATCCTGTCCTGCTCCCTGCGTAGCGAACAGGTCCTTCACCATCGTCAGAGCGCCAGTGTGGTGTTGAATCATGCCGGTCAAAAACAGGTGATCGAACTCCGGCCCGCTGGCCGCAGCCAGCGTCTTCATCTGCGCAGGAGTCAGCATGCCCGGCATCAGCGGCATCGACATGCCGCCCATGTCATGGTCCATGTGGCTCATGTCCATTTGCCCCATGCTGTGCATCATCATGTCGTGCTCACTTGGCACAGCTTTGCCGCGGTCTTCCAACCACTGCTTCATGAACTTCATCTCGTCTGTCTGCGAGATACGGATGCGCTCCCCCAGCGCCTGCACCTCTTTGCTGGAGCCACGAGTCTTCAGCAACGCGACCATCTCGACAGCCTGGGAGTGATGCAGAATCATGCCTTGCATGAACTTCGTATCCGCCTCCGAAGGCTCGTGCAACGAAGCGCTCGCGCTCGGGGACACGACAGTCTTATTGCTTTGCCCCGGAGCGCCCGGTTGCACAACCGACGGTCCCGCAGACGGCTGTTGACATAGTGCCGGAACGACCCACGTCGCTAAAACGAATACCGCCAAAAGCCTCGATAGCATGAGACACTCCTCTGCCGCCGTTCCGCGACATCCACGGAACGGCAGATCGCTGCGCCAGTAAATCGCTCTGTGCGTCCAGAGCTTGAAAATTTTGCGTTTGAAATTTATATACGTTTCCTGACCGGAATTTGCCGCGTATTCGTCAGAAACTTTTTCTGTAGCCTCATCCATCTCTGCGTCGGGATGTATCGGACACAAATTATTTGCATCAGCGGTTTTCAGCCGCGTGCCCACGGATGTCGTTTCAATGCGATGTGCCTGTATGAAAACACGTTCATTCGTTGAACGCAATCCAGAAAATTCCGAGGAAGATTCCGCCCTTCTTTCCCGGCAGGAACCTGCCCACCCTTGACGCCACTTCCAGACTGTCCCTAACATCAATTGCATCGATGGGTCGTTCTCCGAAGCGCCGAGAAAAATAACTGTGCTTCCCACGAGAAACGCTCTTCTCTACAGGCCTTTTCCCTTGTTGGTGTTATCCAGGTCCCCGAACGCAACTCTGGCGACGCTCACCAGTCCTCAAATAACCGACGAAAGGGTCAAAAATCGTGAAAGCTCATCTCATTACGGCAGTTGTTTGCACTGCGCTGACGTTGCCCGGTCTCGCGCAAAACAAAATTGATGATCGCCTCGGCCAATCGGCTGAAGTATTGCAACAACTCATCAACAAACCCGATGCGATCCCGCAACACTTTATGAATAAAGCTGTCTGCGTCCTTGTCTTCCCCGGCGTCAGAAAGGTTGGTGTCGGTGTTGGGGTTACCTACGGTCGAGGTGTTATCGACTGTCGCACCGGTAAAGGCATGAAAGGCCCCTGGTCCGCTCCTGCAATGTACAAACTGGACGTGGGCAGCCTCGGCGCTCAGTTGGGAAGCTCCTCCACAGACTACGTCCTTCTGGTCTTGACGCCCACTGGCGCTGAAAAGATACTGTCCGGGAAGCTCAAGCTGGGCGCAGATGCCACTGCGGTGGCCGGTCCTTCAGGCGCGAAAGCCGTTGGCGTCAGCGATCCGGACGTCGATGTTCTGACCTACTCCAGATCGAAGGGTGGCTTGTTCGCAGGAGCCTCCCTGGGCAGCGCTTCGCTGGAGACAGATAACGATGCAAACAAGAGCGTCTACGGCAAGGACATCACCGCCACACAAATTGTTCGTGAGGGCGAAGCCAAAACCACACCTGCGGGCGAACGCTTCGTCACCGTCCTGACCAAGGCGTCACCAAAGAAGACGATGTAACCCAAACGATGATGCCGAAAAGGCCATCAGCATTTCGCTGATGGCCTTGGCTCTTCATGGATCAACTTGCGATATGGGTTAAGGGCTGCACCATACTCGATGTGGCTTTCTCGCAGGGTGCATCACTTTCCGCACCATATCCGCTCATGGTTCAAACTGATGGAACGCTCGTTCAAGACTTGTGCAGATTGAATCCGGACATATGATGACATCATCGCCAGATGTTTGGTCCTCGCGCGGCAGCCAGGTCGCTTTTCCACAGGCTCGCCTTGACACCCCTGCTAACCTTAAATCAGAAGATAAGAAGCCCGGCCTTGGCCGGGCTTTCTTCTTTCTGGAGATGGTATCCTGCGTGCACGACAAGGACAAATCTAAAGCATTTGCTTTGAACACTTTGCATGCCTAAGATAGGGGTGGGGGGAGTCACGCTATACTGCGGTCGTCACCCGGAAAGAACAGGAGAACCCATGCAGCATCGCATCGTCGGCACCACCATGCCTGTCCTCGAGTTCGCCCTCGATCATAACGACGCCATCATCTCCGAGGCGGGCGAACTCTCGTGGATGTCAGCCTCTATCCAGATGACCACCCATACCCAGCACGCCGGAGGCGGTGGCTTCCTCGGAGCTCTCAAGCGCGTCGCCGGAGGCGGCTCGCTCTTCATGACCGAGTACCGGGCATATGGCGCACCCGGCGAGGTGGCCTTCGCCACCCGCGTCCCCGGACACATCGTTCCGGTCGAGGTTGCCCAGGGGCATGAGTACATGGTTCACCGTCACGGCTTCCTCTGTGCCACATCCGCCATCGAACTCGGTGTCGGCTTCCAGCAGTCTCTCGGCGCAGGTATCTTTGGCGGAGACGGATTTCTCCTCCAGAGAATCTCAGGGCAGGGAATTGCCTGGCTCGAACTCTCCGGCGAAGTCATCGTCAAAGACCTCGCTCCAGGCGAGACCCTGCGCGTCCATCCCGGCCACGTCGGAGCCTTCCACGCCAACGTCGCATTTCAGATTCAGCGCATTCCAGGTCTGCGCAATATGATCTTCGGCGGTGACGGTATCTTTCTCGCTGCACTTACCGGCCCCGGACGAGTCTGGCTCCAGACTCTGCCCATCCAGCGCCTCGCCCACCAGCTTCAGGAGTACCTGAAAGTCGAGCGAGTAGAACAAAACACCGAAGCAGGAGTCGTCGGCGGAATCGTAGGTTCCATCCTCAAAGGGATGTAGCGGCAACTCACGCCTTGTTCATGCAGCCATCGATCGACCAGGAGTTATATCGACGCAGGAACAGCAGCGTGGAAAAAATGACCGCGTAAATCAACTGCACTCCTGCAGCCGGCCAGTCCTGCACCAGCGCCGAACCGAACGTCAATACCAGGATCAGCAGCGAGGCCGCGATCAGTACCCAGCGTGTCTTCCAGCCCATCAGCAAAAGCAATCCGAGGAGGCCTTCAACAGCAGGTAGCACTCTGCCGAACAGATGCACGCTCCACGCTGGCAGCGGCGAATGCGCAAACTGCTCTGTAAGGTGAGCCGCGAACATCGCCGGATCTGCAAGGAAACGGCTCACACCGTGCATCAATAGATTCGTTCCTGCTGCCGCGCGTAACAACGCGTACGCAACCTTTTCATCGCTGCGCGAGACATTGAATTGCATTGACTCCTCCGTTATCTATTCGATGACTCCATGAGGGACAACGTCTCGCACGTTATCCTTGAAGCTATGGCCCAGCAATCCACCGAGCCCTTCCTGCGCCTCTCTCATGTCAACGTGGCTCGCGGCGAAAACATCGTTCTCCACGACATCAACCTCAGCGTCAACGCAGGCGAACATATCGCTATCCTTGGCCCCAACGGCTGCGGCAAATCGACGCTCATCAAAACTATCACCTGCGAGTGCTATCCAATCGTCCAGCCTGAGACAAGCGTCAGCATCTTCGGTCGCGGGCGCTGGGATCTCACTGAGCTGAAGAAGCGCCTCGGAGTTGTCGCACCAGAACTGCCCGGCAAACCAACCCTCACGACAACAGGCCGCGACGCTATCCTCACGGGTTTCTTCTCCAGCTCTACGCTCTGGCCGAACCTCACCGTCACCGAAGCAATGCAGCAGCGCGCCGACGAGGTGCTTGCACTCGTTGACGCAATCCCGCTCCGCGACAAGCCGGTCGGTGAAATGTCTGCCGGACAGCAACGACGCATCATGATCGGCCGCGCTCTTGTAGCCTCTTCGCAGATGCTCCTTCTCGATGAGCCCTCAAACGCGCTCGACCTGGCTGCTCAACTGGAACTGCGCAACCTGCTCCGCCGCCTTGCTCAACAAGGCACAGGAATCCTCCTCATCACGCATCATGTCTCCGATATCATTCCCGAGATAGACCGCATCCTCATGCTGAAAGACGGGCGCATCATCGCAGACGGATCCAAAACCGATCTGCTCACAGCACCTCGTCTCAGTGCGCTGTTCCAGACCGAAGTCCACCTCTCGCAGAGAGAAGGATTCTACAACGCCTGGTAGTACACAACTGGTTAACCTAAGTCGCTGCACGATTTACCTGTGCTAAACTGCGCTCCATCGATTTAACATCGGCCCCGCAACACTGTCTCCCAGTCTCGGCCCCGTGACACGACCTCATCAAGGGGCGGTACAGATGAACAAAGGGCAGGGTGCCACTACCATCGGAGCTATTCTCCTCACGGGCCTTATGTTTCGCGGAGGCGCGAACCCTGGTTTGCAGGAGAGCTCGAACGCTTCTTCGAAACCAACGTCTGCTCAACAGTCTGAAACAGTTACTGGTGAGGGGCCATGGCTTGCTTCATGCAAATATTGGGCCGGCGTATTGCCAGTGCAAGCAGAGTCGTCTAAAGATACGGCACCTGTTCTTGATATCAGGTTGAACCAAACTGGAAAGACAATTGAATCGCATGTTACGACCTCAGTATCGAGCGAAAACTGCAGTCCCGGAACGGATGGTTGGGGAATCCCACCCAATACCAGCGATGAACACAACCCGGAAATCAGCGCCATTATCGCGACAGTACCGGATCCCGTTCATAGTGATCTATCTCTCGACTTCGATCGCACAATTGATGCAGTTCTGCTCGCCGCTGCAAACAAGCACTATCTCAGCGGCTTCTATTGGCTTCCCTGGCGTCCTCGGGCTCGCGAGGGCGGTCAGGCTGATTCATCAAATACCTCCGAAAAGCCGGACCGGGCAAAATCGCGCGAGCAGCAACCAGGCGTCATCATTCTTCGTTATGCGCCTGATTCAGAAGCGTGGAAGGAAGGTGTAAAGAACAAGCGATTCTCACAGGCATCGTTTTATCGCGTGATTTATTTGTTTCTGGTCGCTGAGACTCCGAGCAACGGCGTCAATGGGAATCAACTGCAAAACGCTTTGAAATATGAAGATTTTTTGGTTAGTTGTCACGATGCAACGCTCGCAGTCCGCCCCTCGCCATTTGAGAAATCACCTGACCGCCCTCCGGCAAGCCTTTCAGGAAAGCAACGACCCGAAAAATGCCTGGAAAAAGGCAGTTACAACGGCTCCACAAAGGCACAAGTTCAAGAGCAGGTAAATTCCGCTCCGACCATGTCCGTAATCGGCCCGCTCTACTCCGGATCTGCGGCTTCTCTTCATGAAGCGCTTGAAACCCGCCCGTCTGGTTTAAAGTTATTCCAGCCCAGCATTGCAGGTGTAACCAGTTCCCAGGTGGCTGTTCGCGAACTTGATCCGGCTGACAAGAAAATTTATCGCTCTTTCGGTGAAAACACCGGCTTCGATCAGGACGCCTTTCTCCATGCTCTTTGCCGGTCTGGCTTCGAACTCGGCAGGGTCGCCATTCTCTCAGAAGCGAACACGGTCTTTGGTTCGGCCGCAACGAAGGACAAAGACACTGGAAGCCAACAGGAAAAAATCAGCGGCCCTGGATATTCCTGCGACAAAAAGATGCTTTCCCTGGAGTTCCCTCGTGAGATTTCATTGCTGCGGAATGCTCAAGACTCGAAAACAGGAAAAGCCGAATCGAACACTCCTACACCTTACTTGAATCTCTCCCTTAAGGACGTAACTGGCGACGATACCATCCCACGATTTTCCAATACGCAGAGTCCTCTCTCACTTGAAGCGCAATTGATGGCAATTTCGCATCAGCTTCATCTCAATCACACTCAATTCATCTTTCTTTCCGCTTCCAATATTCTTGACGATATATTTCTCGCGCAATTTCTGCGCCGCGCTTGTCCTGATGCTCGCCTCGTTATATACAACGGTGGTGATCTTCTCTTTGAGAGAGATGTCGACAACGAGCCCTATATAGGGTCCCTTTCGATCTCTTCTTACCTGCTCACTTCTCTCGATTTCGGTGCAAAGGTTCAATGGCTGCACTCTGACTATCAATCGGAAGCTATTTACAACGCGACGGCTTATATTTTCTGGGAAACATCACAGGACAAATCAGGTTCTGAGCCGCTGGCTCTGGCCGGATATCGCAGCTATCCCGTTCCGGACCCAAAGCGTCCTCTTGAGAAGAACTCGCTGCAAACCGAATTTCTGCAAATTCCGCTCTGGATATCCACGATCGGAGCCGACGGCTACTATCCTCTGGCTGTTCTGGACTGGTGCAGTAGTAAATCAGATGCGATCCTGCCAACTCTCTTCCTTTCGCCAAGTCCCATCCAGCTAACATGCAGCACGGCCAGAACGGCTGTTTTTAGTGAGTCCGGTATTTCAAAAGTTCAGCATGTCTGGGATTTTGTGCCAGAAGCTATCAATAGTAACGCCGGTATCTCGCCTTCTTTTATATGGGGAGTTTTGGCAGTAGCGATCTCTCTGGCTTGTGTTGGCCACTCTCTTCTCCTCCTGAGCGCCAATTTCTGGTCTCCATTTACGCGTGATCTTGATATCGATTGTAATGACCAGCCACATCGCCGCGCTGTTTACCTCAACATCGGCACTTCAATCCTGGTTTCTATGGCCTTTGTTACAGCGTGGCCTTTGATTGTTGTTCATATGTTTTACGCAGTTACGCGACTGAGTGGTTTTTTGACCGGATGGCTTCTGTCTTGGGCATTCATCGCTCTTTTAGTTACCCTGGTCAAAACGAAACACTACCTTCGCCATAAGGACGGGTGGGAATATTCACTCTTCAACCTTATCGCCCTCGGTGCATTGATATTTAGCGTCGTCATATGGGCATTCATCTGTAGCGAAGGCAACTCCGGAGACCACAGAACCTATGCCGGACTGTTTTTCAGTTATCGGTGCATGCACCCCCTCAGCGGAGTATGCCCGCTCGTACCAGTTTTGCTTCTGCTATCGGCCTGGTTTCTTTGGTCTATCTGTCAAACAGCCCGCCTTCGCTTCTCCGCCTTAAGCCGTCCACATCTTCCAGCTCGCATCGTGTCAGAGCCCACCGATTCCAATACGCCTTATCCTCTGTACGTTGGCGATGAATCGCTTGAAGATTGCTGCCAACCTGTTAATTCTTGCCTCTACGAGAACATCACTACTTTACTCATTACGCGTGAAGTTCTGCGTCGATTCCTTAACAACCTTAAGAATAGAAGGACCGGTGAATGGTGCGAGAAGCGTGTCAATTGGATCCTTGGGTCTATTTACCTGGTGCTCTTTCTTATCTGCGTTGTTTTTGCACCGATTCGGAGCGTCGATCGGGTCCTCTTCTTTCCATTTCTGAGATGGATGGGAAATCACTTGGCCCATTACGGGCCTACACTCTACGAACTATTCGTCATCACTCTGTTCTTTCCGTTACTTATGATTGCGCTCTCCGGCTGGCTGCGCGTCGTTCTCATCTGGGGTGCACTCAGCCGTGGCCTGCTTGAACAACTCGAGCGCTACCCGATTCGCTTCGCCTTTACTCGCCTGAAAGGTGGCAGCTGGATGAGCATGTTTCGCCAGAGCGGTTTGCATATTCGCTGGAGAGAGATGAGCCGTAGCACGGAGTCCATTCGACAACTGCTCAATCATCAAGAACTTAAATCCAAACCTTTAGAATGCTCGTTTCTGCGCGCAATATATCTTGGGATCAATCGACATATCCATCAGATTATGGAGCGTGTTCCTGCAAACTGCCTCAATGCTCCAAAACCATCACCTTTGGAGTTCAATGACTGTCTTCTGCCGGGCAAGCTTTGGGACGTACCCAGTGGAGAGAAAGCTGAACCGCTATATCTTCTATATGCTATCGATAAAGGTTACGCTGACTTCTGTCGATCTGTCCTGGCATTGTTTTTGATTCCCTATTGGGAAAATGAACGAACCGGTTTGGTGGAAGATTCCAACTATCCAGGAGACAGCGAAATTCCAAAGGCAATTCCTCAGAGCGAACCTTCGCAAGAGGAAGGGAAACGAAAAATAGAACGCAGAGGGCCAACTCTTATTCGCCTTGCCGAAGAACTTCTCGTAGTGCGCTACATCACGCTTATCCGAGCCACGCTCGTCAATATTCGGTACCTCATGCTCTTTGTTTCGGCATCTTTTGTGCTTGCTCTTGTTGCCTGGAACACCTATCCCTTTCAACCGCGTGCCTTCATCGACTGGTGCTTCACTATGCTTCTTATCGTAATCAGCGTCGGATTCATCAGTGTTTTTGCGCAGATTCATCGCAATGCAATCTTGAGCCGTATCACTGATACCAAACCGAATGAACTCGGATGGGATTTTTATCTACGGATCATTACCTTTGGCGGTATTCCGATTCTCACATGGCTGGCTTATGAATTTCCGCAGGTGGGTGGCAGCCTCTTCAAAATCCTTCAACCGGGACTTCAGGTTGTGAAGTGAAAATAGGAGATCGCTATTTGGGATTATGTGGCGGCTCTACAGGAATCGCGGCGATCGATCCTGCCTGCAATTTCACAAGCTCTGGTTGTGGGAACTTGCTTGGTCCAAGCACCGCTATCTTCGGTATCGGCCCACGAGCCATCGCGACTTCGTCACACGCATAGAGACGTGGACAAGTCTGACAATCCTTGTAAATTTTGTCTGGCAGAGCAGTACGGTCGACTACGCGAAAGCCGAAGTGGAAGAAAAAGTCCGGGATTCGAGTAAACAGGCATACACAGGTCACCCCCTGTTCCTCGGCTTCGTCCAGCAGCGCTCGTAGGATTTTGCCTCCGGCACCCTGACCTTTGGCTTCAGGTTTCACAACAATCGAACGAACTTCGGCCAGGTGCGGACCGTACAAGTGGAGGGCACCGCAGCCTAGAAAGACTCCGCTCTCGCTCTCAGCGGCAGTGAAGTCGCGAACGTTTTCACATATCTCTGCGTAACTTCTGCGTAACAGTGTGCCATCGCTTGAGAGCGAATTGACAAGCTCGAAGATGTTGACTGCATCCGGCAGCCTGGCTTTGCGGACCGTAGCTCCGCCGACGCGTGGCCGTGACGATACGGTCGATTCGCTTACAGGCATTAAGGAAGAGTTAGACAATGACGGTACGCTCCACGGCTAGTTTCGCAGATTTGTTTGATGCAAGCGAAGCGCTATCGGACGCAATTCGCCGGGAGGCATCTTCTATGGCATCCTTCACTCGTTTTCGTGCAGTCCCGCCAATTACATCGTGACAGTCCAGCGTGGCTTCGAGTGTAATGGCGTCAAAGAAATCTGGTTCGAACTCCTCACCGAAGCTGCGTAATTCCTCAAGTGACAGTTCGTTTAATTCGCGGCCGGTCTCAAGGCCCAACCGTACTGCTTGACCGATCTTCTCGTGTGCCTTACGGAAAGGAACTCCTTTCCGCGTCAGGTAGGTCGCAGCGGCCATGGCATTCAGGTAACCCTTTTGGGCTGCTTGCCGCATGTTGTCGAACCGGAACCTCAGCATGCGAGTAAACTCGGGCAACAGAGCGAGGATGCGGCCAATCGTATCTGCGGCGTCGAAGACTGGTTCCTGGCCTTCTTGCAGGTCTTTGTTATAGGCAAGCGGAAGACCCTTGACGATTATCGTCAACGTCGTGGCTGCGCCGTGCAGTCGCGCTGATTTCCCGCGGATTAGCTCCGTCAAATCAGGGTTCTTCTTCTGTGGCATGGCGCTCGATCCAGTCGAGAAGCGCTCAGGCAAATCGAGGAAACCGAACTCCGATGTTGAATGAAGAGTCAACTCTTCTGCGAAACGAGAGATGTGAATTCCAAGGGTTGCGACGGTCTGAGTGAACTCGATTGCAAAGTCTCGATCGCTCGTTGCGTCCATGCTGTTGTTTGTAGGGCCATCAAAACCGAGAGCATCGGAAGCGATTTTGCGATCCAAGGCCAGAGTTGCTCCAGCGATGGCCCCCGAACCAAGGGGGCAGTAATTGAGGCGCTTGCGGCAATCCTGGAAGCGGCTGTGGTCGCGTTCCAGCATCGAGACGTAGGCTAGTAGCCAGTGCGCTATCAATACAGGTTCGGCCCGTTGCAGATGTGTATAGGAAGGCATCACAGCATCCCCTACCGCACGTGCCTGCTGGACAAGAGCCTCACGCCACTCGAGTAATCCATTGAGAGTAACGTCGATTGCACCGCGCACGAAAAGACGCATGTCGGTTGCGATCTGTTCATTGCGGCTGCGGCCGGTATGCAGCTTCAATGCAAGATCACCAATGATCCTGGTTAAAGTAAGCTCAACAAAATGATGAATATCTTCGGCTTCAGGATTAAGAGCGACAATCGCGGCATCGGAAGTGTCCACGTTCGCTGCTGCGGACGCTGCTTTTTCGATCGAAAAAGGGATGACACGATCGAGCCCTTGGAGCATCTGCACAAGTTCTGCATCTGTTAGGACACCGGCCGCGGCGATCATCCGGGCATGAGCTTTCGAGGCGGCCACCTCCTGGGGAAGGAGCCGCACATCGAAAGGAAACGAACGCTGCCAGGCCTCAAATTGAGGATCAAGTGGTTCGCGAAAACGGCCTGACCACATTTTGCTCACGTTTTAGAGCTCCTTTGCTGTTGAAACTTCAAGTTAGCTAAGCGAGGGCCGTTTCTTCGCTTGCGCTCCGCGACGGCTGTTTGAAATTCGCTTGGCACCTCCAAGGAGCATTAACAGAATCGCCTTCTGAGCGTGGAGCCGGTTTTCGGCTTGATCGAAGACGACCGATTGCGGTCCATCGAGCACAGCATCTGTGACCTCGGCGTTTCGGTGGGCCGGCAGGCAATGCATGAAGACAGCATCGGGCTGCGCAAGGGCCATAAGCGCTTCGTTAACCTGGTACGGCTTGAAGATCGGGGCACGCTTTGTTGCCTCGTGCTCAAATCCCATGCTGGTACAGACGTCGGTATACACAGCATCAGCTCCCGTGACTGCCTTGACGGGGTCGTGGAGGAGTGTAATGCTGCCGCCTGTTGCTTCTGCTATCTCAATTGCCTTATGGATGATCTCAAGCTTCGGTGCAAAGCCCTTTGGTGACGCTATGCTGCAATGGGCGCCCAATTGCGCTGCCGTGAGCATCAGCGAATGGCAGACATTGTTGCCATCACCAACATAGGCAAAGCGCAGGCCCTCAGCGGAGCCGAATCGTTCTTCAAGAGTGAAGAAATCGGCAATCGCCTGGCAGGGATGTTCAAAGTCCGAGAGCGCATTGACAACGGGCACCTTGGAGCAAGCAGCCATCTCAGTGACGGTTTCGTGAGCATAGGTGCGCAGTACGATGACGTTCATCCAGCGCTCAAGATTTCGGGACATGTCAGCGAGAGATTCGCGCTCTCCGAGAGGTGACTGCGTCTGGTCTACGAAGATCGCATTTCCGCCCAGCGTATTGATTGCCGCTTCAAAGGTCAGGCGAGTTCTCAGAGAAGCCTTCTCAAAGAACATCACCATTTGTTTGGCATCGAGCGCATGGCGAAAATCTTCGGGATGCGCCTTCACCGCGTGGGCGAGTTCCATCAATGCGGCCATTTCCTCCACCGTGAGGTCGGCAATGGAGCATAGATCGCGGCCGTTCAAACGTTTAGCTGCTTCATTAAAGGCTGTATCCGATTGGATTCCTAAAGTGGCTGCAGCTTTACGTGGCGCGCTCTCTTCACTTGCAGTTTCGCCAGCCTTTGCGTTCATCACTACTGTTTTGCTACCCATGTAATTTCTCTCCTGCAGGAGCCGTTCCTGCATATGTCCTATTAGGCTTTAAAAGCTCATCAAGCGTTTGGATTGCGATATCAACATGCTTACGTTCAAGAATGAAAGGGGGAAGAAAACGCAGCACTGTCTCGCTGGTGCGATTAATGATGATTTTGTGTTCCATCATCTCGGCCGTTACTTTTCGAGCCAGCTCCGCTGACGAGAGTTCCATGCCCAGCATCAGTCCCATGCCGCGAACATCCACAATGCATTCATGCCCGGAAGCCAGCTTTTGTAACTCCGCTTTGAAGTAATCTCCCACCTCGAGGATGTGAGTTAAAAGGTCTTCGCGCTGGATTGTATCGATCACAGCCATAGCGACCGCGCACGCAAGTGGTCCTCCACCAAAGGTAGTCCCATGAACGCCTGGCGTAAATGCAAGCGCAGCATCTTCTGTGCAGAGCATTGCACCCATGGGGATTCCTCCGGCTATTGGTTTGGCAAGCGTAGTGATATCGGGCTTAATCCCGTAGTGCTGGTATGCGAACCATTTGCCCGTGCGACCAAGCCCGCTCTGAATTTCATCTGCCAGAAGCAAAGCGCCAGTCGAGTCGCAAAGTTCACGAGCCGCCATAAAGAATTCTTTTGAGACCAGATGAATTCCACCCTCACCCTGAATGGGTTCAATGCAAATGCCGCAAACGTCCTTGGAAAACTTCTTGTTCAGGTCTCCTGCATCATTGAAGCGGACAAATTCGACATCCGGCATCACGGGTGCAAATGGAGCGCGATACTTTTCCTTGTGCGTTGTAGCAACCGACCCCATCGTACGTCCATGAAAGCTGTGCTCCAGAGCAAGAAATTTTGTGCCAATGCGCTTGCCGCTGCTGCGCAAACGCGTGGCGTGTGCGCGTGCCAGCTTCAGGGCAGCTTCCCACGCCTCAGTGCCGCTGTTGCAGAAAAAGGCGCGGTCCATCCCGCTGATCTCGGTCAATAAGAGCGCTAGATTTGCGGTGCCTTCATGGTAGAAAAGATTGGAAGTGTGGATAAGCCGGCGACTCTGCTCCTGAATCGACTTTTCGATTGCCGGATGCCCATACCCAAGCGCACAGACCCCGATGCCGCTTAAAAGGTCGAGATATTCGTCTCCATTCTCGTCTTGAAGGTAGACCCCCTTGCCGCCGGCAAAGAGATATGGGTTCCGCTCATAGGTATGAAGAAGTAGTTTTTTTTCTGCTGCCTGTATCGACGCCAGCTTCATGCGACCATGACCTCCGTTCCATCATTGACACGTGTTGAGCAGAGATCCGGCAATTGCAGTGCCGATCCCGCGGGCAAAATACGCACGCGCTTCACACCATTCATCAGCGCATCTTTGCAGGCCTTCAACTTCGGTAGCATCCCGCCGGAGATGACCTGCTGCTTCTCAAGCGCCGGAATTTGCGAAAGCGTAAGCCAGCGCATCACGCTGCCATCCGCATCTTTGACTCCCGGCACGTCGGTGAGAAAGACAAGCGTGTCAGCGTTCGTACTGATGGCGCAGGCTGCCGCCATTTCGTCGGCGTTAATGTTGTAGTATTCCCCATCGAATCCCAGTGCGATGGAAGAAATAACCGGTACGGCTCCCATCTTCCAGATGGCCTCGATCCAGCGAGGATCTGAAGCCGCGATCTCTCCTACAAACCCAAGGTCCGGATTTGTCTTCTTCTTCCTTGCACGAAAGACGTGGCCATCGCCGCCTGAAAGGCCGACTGCAGCTTGTCCATGAGAGCCAATCGCAGCTACGAGCGCTTTGTTCACGCGGCCTGCAAGCACCATAATCGCGGCATCCCGGGTCTCCGCATCGGTAATGCGCAGGCCCGAGACGAATTCGCTCTTCTTGCCCAATTGCTTGAGCGTTCGCGTCAATTGAAGCCCGCCGCCATGAACGACCGCTACCTGGTTGCCGTCGGCCACGAGTTCGGCGATAGCCTTGCCACATGCATGCAACAATGCGGCGTCTTCAATGGCGGCGCCGCCTAATTTGACAACAAATTTCACAGCAAACCCTCCTGCTCTTTCCAGCCGCACATAAGGTTCAAATTTTGAACCGCCTGTCCCGCGGCGCCTTTCAATAGATTGTCCAGGCAGGAGACGATTACTAGTCGTCTTCCATCGCTTGAGAGTTCAAATCCAAGATCGCAGAAGTTGGTCCGCACCACGTACTGAATCTGCGGCAGCCGTGGCGTGGCATGCAGCCTGACCATGGGGCTGCGCTGATAAAAAGTGTGGAATAGGGTGCTGATCTCCTCAACCTCGCTCTTTTCCTTTAGACGCACATAGATGGTAGAGAGAATTCCCCTCGGAATGGGTAATAGATGCGGCGTGAATTGAATCTGCTCCGATTTCAAGTGAAGTTGCTCAAGCAACTCTCCCGTATGCCGGTGACCGAAGACAGAGTAGGCGGAAAGATTGTCCGCAGCGTACATGAAGTGAGTCTTCGATGTGGGAGCCTTGCCCGCGCCGCTTACTCCGGACTTCGCATCACACACGATTCCGCAATCGAGATCTACAACGCTTGCCTGTATTAAGGGAGCGAGCGCGAGAATGATTGAGGTGGCATAACAGCCGGGGTTTGCAACCAGCCTGGCTGCCTTGATGGCTTCGCGGTGGAGCTCCGGACAGCCATATACGGCCTCCGACTGAAGTTTCTCCGCCGCGAGATGGTCCTTGTCGTGCAGCTTATAAACTGCTCGATTGGAAGAGTCATCCAGTCGCCATGCTCCACTAAGATCAATGACCTTCAAGCCGCGAGCTATGGCCTCAGGGGCCCACTCGCGAGACTGCTCATGCGGAGTTGCCATGAACAGGACTTCAATTCCTGCTTCGGCAATATGATCCCAACTAAATGGATGAACTTTATGAGAGGAGTTTTCTCCAAGGGATACCAGCGATGGATGAATGTCTTCGAGCGAAGTCGCTATGGTCGATTCACCCTCCCGTCCGAAGAACGTGGGAGCACCTCCTGCCAGTCCGGGATGACGCAGTAGAAGGCGAGCCAGTTCACCGCCGGCATAGCCACTTACTCCAGCGATAGCAACTCGAGGCGGGCGGGTTCCATGTGAGATAAAGGAACGTGTTTCGCTAACCTCAGTTGTTTCGATTGTGGTTGTATTAGCCAATGTATCCTTCAATCCGCTCCCTGAGGAGCTTTGCCTGGTCCTGATCCGGGCAAATCACCAGTACAGTGTCATCACCTGCTATCGTTCCAACAACCTCGGGCCAGTCTTCGTAATCTATTCCGGCTGCTACTGGCTGAGCCCCTCCGGTTGCCGTAATCAGTACAAGCAGATTCATCGATTGCCTTACTTCCAGACCAAAGCTTTTCAGCATGTCGCGAATCTCAGGAAGGGATTCATTCGCCTCTCCTTCATCGCCGGGAAGAGAATAACCGTCTGGGCCCTTGGATAATTTCAACTCATGTATATCCCGGGAGAGTGTTGCTTGTGTAACATGGAAGCCACGCCCTGCAAGTTTTCGACGTAGCTCATCCTGACTGGCAATTGTTGTCTTCACCAGCAGCTCTTTGATGACGTTATGACGCTGTTGTTTCATAAGTGTTTATCTGTTCAATTCTGTCCGGGGTTCCTGAAATTTGCCCCTAACAGAATCAGAGTACATGTATAAATATACATAAGTTATGTATATTTATACATAATGCGTCTGTGAATTTCACAACGCCACTCCCAAGGAAGGTAAATCCGGCACCCATGTCCTGCTGCCGGACGTTATAGTGAAGCATGGAACGGTATTCCAGTGTCTTTCCGCATAGCGACGTAGCTGCGCGTGAGTCTTCAAAGACTCGGCCCTCTCTGATCGACGGGCGTTTTGATCACGATTCGTGCGGTGTTGGATTTGTGGCGTCTAAAGACGCGATTGCTTCACACGGTATCCTTAAACAAGCCCTGACGGCGCTTGGAAGATTGGCGCATCGCGGCGCGACAGCTGCTGACGGAAAAACCAGTGACGGTGTAGGTATCCTCGCGTCTGTTCCTCAGGCCTTCTTTATCAGCGAAGCGAATCTTGCAATCGATACGCAGTTGCTGGGCGTGGGGGTCCTGTTTATCCCCAGGGAAGAGACCAGAGCTGAAAGCCTTATGGAGCGCTGCCTGCGCTCCCAAGATCTGAAGATTCTCCATTGGCGTGATGTGCCTGTGCGTACTGAATATCTGGGCGAACTTGCGCTCGCCACGATGCCGAAGATTCGGCAGGTCTTTGTAGTCGACTCCGAGAACGCCGAAGCTGGAACGATGGAGCGCAGGTTATATCTTGCCCGGAAACAGTTTGAGCGGTCACATGAGCGCGGTGACGTAACGGGATATGTCTGCTCAATGTCGACCCAGACAATTGTCTACAAGGCAATGTGTACCGGTGAGCATCTTGCGAATTTTTATCCAGATCTGGCCTCTCCCCACTTTGTAACCCCGTTTGCGGTATTTCATCAGCGTTATGCCACCAATACGCTTCCTACGTGGCATCGTGCACAGCCACTAAGGACGCTGGGACACAATGGCGAAATCAACACTGTCTGGGGTAATCGTGCACGCATGGCGGCACGGGATTCAACGCTCCCTGTTGAGTGCAAACCTGTTCTTACTGAGGGCGGTACAGACTCAACCAGCCTTGACGAGACGATCGAGTTGCTCTCGCAGAATGGCAGAACATTGGCTGAGGCAGTCCGTATGCTGCTGCCTCCTGCAGCAGAACTGCACCATTCGCCGTTTCTCCAATATCACGCCGATTGCGCAGAACCTTGGGACGGTCCTGCTGCGCTTGCGTTCAGCGACGGGCGGTTAGTCGGTGCTGCGTTAGATCGTAATGGCCTGAGGCCTTGTCGTTTTGCCGTCACGAGGGGTGGCTTGGTTGTTGCAGGCTCTGAGGCAGGGCTAGTCGATCTCGATCCGGAAGAGGTAACGCATAGCGGGCGGCTCGGGCCTGGGCAGATGCTCGTCGTCGATCTTGAGAAACATAAAATTTATGAGGATGAAGCCCTGCTGGAGTTGTTCGACGCTGGCGCGACGTATGCGACGCTGGTCGAAGACGCTTGCCTGATTCCCACCGTTGCGGAGCCGATCAGCGATTCCTCTGCTCTGGCGGGTTTGCAACGCGGATTCGGCTATACCCGCGAAGACGTGAAGATGATTCTTCAGCCCATGGCCTCCGAAGGCAAAGACGCCGTGTGGTCGATGGGCGATGACACGCCATTGGCGTTTCTGGCCCGCTCGCCGCGGCCTGTCTATGCATATTTCAGACAGCGGTTTGCTCAGGTGACAAATCCTCCGATCGACTCTCTGCGGGAATCTTGTGTGGTTTCACTCCACACGCGTCTCGGCCCATGGCCCCATATGTTGGATAAGAATGCTCCGCTGCCGGGCATGTCGCTGCCGTCACCGTTCCTTTCATTAGGACAGGTTGAGGCGTTGCGGCGGCGCGAGTATCCCCATGAGAAGGAGCTTCACCTGGAAGAGTTGCACTGCGTCTTCACGTCTGATTCGACCCTTTCGAAGGCGCTTGAAGACATCTGTATGCAAGCTATCGAACTGGTTCGCAACGGCGCCCGAATCCTGCTGCTGACGGATCGTTCGGCAAGCGCGGTAAAGCTGCCCGTTCCGATGGCTATGGCGACAGGCGCGGTGCATCAGGCGCTGGTTGCTGCCGGATTGCGCACGTTGGCCGGGCTTGCAGTTGAGGCTGGTGACTGCCGGGATATTCATCACGCCGCAGTTCTGATCGGTTATGGCGCTGGTGCGGTTTGTCCGTGGCTTTCACTTGAGACAGGCAAGAGTCTTGCACCTGCCGGCGCCGATGCCGGCGAATTTGAGGGCAAGATGTTGAAGTCGCTCGATGCCGGTTTAGCGAAGGTGATGTCCAAGATGGGCATCTCTGTGGTCGATAGCTACCGCGGAGCACGGCTCTTCGACATTCTCGGCCTGCATTCGAGCGTGGTGGAACGCTGCTTCCCGGATACGCCGGCGCCTTTGTCGGGAATTGGATTCGCCGAGCTAGAGCGGCAGCTGCGACAGACATGGCAGAGCTCCGATGCGAATGGCTCAACTTCCAGCGAGCTTCCGGACTACGGTTGGGTGCGCTTCCGCAAGGCGGACATCTCGGAGCCGCATGCCTGGCAACCGCCCACAGTCAAGGCCCTGCAATCGGTCGTAGGTAGCGCGCGCAATGTTCCACAGCCAGCTGATCCTGCGGCCGCGTTTGCGATCTTCTCACGAGACATAATCGCTCGAGATCCTTCGGTGCTGCGTGATCTGCTGGAGATTCGTCCTGCAGGGCAGGAGTTGCCGCTGGACGAAGTGGAATCACCCGGCAGCATCTGCAAGCGGTTTATCGCTAGTGCGATGTCTCTTGGTTCGCTGAGCCCTGAAGCTCACCAGACGATTACTGCGGCGATGAACATACTCGGAGGTCGTTCCAATACCGGCGAGGGTGGTGAGGATTCGGCGGTTTATCGACCTGTTCCAGTGGATGCGGGCAAGCCTTCCTCTTCAGATGGTCTGAGCTTTGCAGCTAGCTCGGACGGCGGAACAGCGGTGGCCGAGCCCCTTGTTGAATCGCCCGCGGTGCATGTTTCGCTGAACAACAAGATCAAACAGATCGCTTCAGGGCGTTTTGGTGTAACAGCTGAGTATCTGGCTCATGCCGAAGAGATCGAGATCAAGATCGCTCAGGGAGCGAAGCCCGGCGAGGGGGGACAGCTTCCCGGCCACAAGGTCAGCGGACTGATTGCGCGGTTGCGACACGCACAGCCAGGAGTCGCGCTCATTTCACCTCCTCCGCACCACGATATCTACTCGATTGAAGATCTGGCGCAGTTGATCTACGACCTCAAGCGGGTAAATCCGAATGCTGCGGTCGGCGTGAAACTAGTCTCAGGCTGCGGCGTTGGCACAGTTGCGGCAGGCGTGGCCAAGGCTTATGCGGATTATGTTGTGATCGCCGGTAACACGGGCGGAACCGGAGCTGCGGCTCTTTCGAGCATTAAGTACGCGGGCAATCCGTGGGAGCTAGGGCTTGCCGAAGCACAGCAGGTGCTAATGCAGAACGGCATGCGCGGGCGTGTACGGCTCCGTACTGATGGCGGCCTGGCGACTGCTCGCGATGTTCTGATCGCAGCACTGCTCGGCGCAGATGAGTTTGCCTTCGGCACTGCAGTGCTTGTGACGCTTGGCTGTGATATGGCTCGGCAATGTCATCTGAATACCTGTCCGACTGGCATTGCGACACAAAAGCCCGAGTTGCGAGCGAAGTTCCGTGGCAAGCCGGAGCATGTGGTTCGCTTCTTCGAACAGCTCTCGGCTGACCTGCAGCATCTTCTGGCCGGCTATGGATTGCCTTCAATTGAGGCAGCGATTGGACGTTCGGACCTTCTGGAGCAGGTGCGGTTCGATGGCAACCTTGACCTGCAGCCGATGCTCACGCGCTTTGAGGGTGATCGTCGTTGGATGGGCAGCCGGAACGACCAGCCGCTGCCTGTACTTCCGATGGACGAGCAGTGGGTCGCTCCGGCCCTTAAGGCCGCCGAAAACGGGGCCGCATTCGAGATCGATTCCCCAGTCGCCAATTGTGACCGTTCCATTGGTGCAAGACTGGCTGGTGAATTGGCGCTGCGTCGCGCCCAGGGTGACTTCCCGGCAGATGTTACATTTAACCTCCACGGAACTGCTGGCCAGTCGTTTGGCGCGTTTACTGTTGAAGGGATTAAGCTGATTCTCGACGGTCAGGCCAATGATTTCGTCGGCAAGGGACTTTCCGGCGGCGAGATCTCGATTCGCGCACGTGGTCTGGCTGCGAAGGATAGCGGCCAGCATGTCATTCTTGGCAACGTGGCACTGTATGGGGCGACCTCTGGCTATCTCTTTGCAGCTGGCCGCGCAGGTGAGCGGTTTGCAGTGCGTAACTCAGGTGCAACTGCGGTGGTTGAAGGCATTGGCGATCATGGCTGCGAGTACATGACTGGCGGAGTGGTCGTTGTTCTTGGCGGAATTGGAATAAACTTCGGTGCTGGCATGACAGGCGGTCTCGCCTGGGTTTACGACGCAGACGGAACCATTATGTCCAAGACGAAGTATCACGACGATTTCCTTGATGCAGAAGAGTTTAGCGATATCGATTCTGAATCCCAATCTTCCTTGAAGACCCTCATTGAGGCACATGTTTCTCACTCGCAGAGCAGCCTCGGCAAGGCAATACTGGCGAACTGGGATGTAACCGCCGGATCTTTTGTCAGATTTACCCCGAAACCTCAAGCCTGAACAAAACGCTCCACTTACCCAGGAGGCAGGCAAACAAAAGCCCCGGTGAGCTCGTTCGCCGGGGCTATTACTTTGTTGAGTAAAAAATAATCTGTAATTAGACATTAGTGCTACGTGCGGTTTGAGGTATGAAGCTCAGTTGAAGAACACGTGCCTGCGAAGGGTTTATTTGGGGATGAATTGCAATTCATTCTTGGCAAAGATGTGACTCTTTCTTTAGAGTGGCGTTGGCTGTTCGGATACTTCCGGATTTGGGGCACGAACTGAAGCATAAGACGATGGGAGCAGGAGTGAAGGAAGCTAAAGGACCGACGAGCGGGCCGGGAAGCGAGAAGTACCAGCGAATTCTGGACGCAGCGGTGGAGGTAATTGCCGAGCGAGGTTATTTCAACTCCCCTGTCAGTGCGATAGCAAAACGCGCCGGGGTGGCGGACGGTACCGTCTATCTGTATTTCAAGAGCAAAGACGATGTATTGCGGACTGCGATCGATACTACCTTCAATCGTTTTCACAAGCAGGTGGAGGAACAGTTCAAGACCCTTACCGATCCCCGCTCCCAGCTTGAATACATCGCGCAGTTGCATCTGGAAAGTCATGCAACGAACCGCAGCATGGCGATACTGATGCAGACTGAGATGAGACAGAGCGCGAAGTTTATAGCTGAATTCTCCCACCATCATTTGGTGAGATATATCCAGGTTGTAAGAGAGGTGGTGCGGAGGGGACAGCAGGAGGGTCTCTTCCGTAAGGATATCTCCGATGGGCTGGTGGCACATTGCATGTTTGGAGCTATCGATGAACTGTTGAAGTTCTGCTGTATTTACAGGACGCGTTTATGATGCAAAAGCGACCGCAGCCCAGGTGATGGATGTGCTTTTGAATGGGATCGCCGGGAGCGGGGAACAGCATACGGAGAATTAGAGAGTAAACCAGCGCGACGACAACGACAGGAACACGGCTTCTCTGCATAGCGGCGAACGTGCTGCCTTTGATGGAGATGATGTGTTCAAGACACGATGGGACGAAGGACAAAGCATGTTTGATCTGCGTACGGTGAATGATGTTCTGGTGCGTGCTACAGCGCGTGGCGAACGAGCTGTGATGATGTGGCAAGACGCTGCAGGGCAGTGGCAACCGATCAGTTCGGTAGTGCTATATGGACGCGTTCGTGCGGTTGCGGATGTGCTTCGGGGATGGGGAATCGGCAAGGGCGATCGCGTGGCAATTCTGTCGGAGAACCGGTGGGAGTGGCCGGTGGTGGACTTTGCCGTTCTGGCAATCGGTGCTGTGGACGTCCCCCTGTATCCCACACTTACTCCGCAGCAGATCGGCTACCTGCTGAAGGATTCAGGCGCGAGGGTCGTGTTCGTCTCCTCGCGAGAGCTATATGACAAGGTGATCGCGTCAGGCGAGTTGCCCGATTTGCAACACATCGTTGTCATGGACCCGGGTACGTTCAGTGGCGCGGACAATATGGAGCGACTGTTGGAAAAGGCTCACGAAAAGCAGGAGAGAAATGCAGAATTCGACGTCCTGATCAAGACGGTGTCCCCGGAGGACCTCGCTACGATTATCTATACTTCTGGAACAACAGGCGAACCCAAAGGGGTAATGCTGACTCACGGAAACCTGGCGAGTAACATGAACCTTTCAACAGGCTCGCTTGGTTTGGGAGACAAGGATATCTGCATCTCATTTCTCCCTTTGTCGCACGTCACGGCCCGCCACCTTGACTATACTTTGCTCTGCCATGGCACCAAGCTTGCATACTGCCCTAAATTTGAACTGCTGCCCGAGGCAATGAAGTCGGTGCGACCGACGATCTTTGTTGCAGTCCCCAGAGTGTACGAGAAGATTCGACAGGCGGTGGAGGGAAAATCCGCTGCATCGCCTGTGAAATCAAAAATTTTGCAGTGGGCGCTACGGGTCGGCAACGCGCATCAGTCAGAAACGTTGAGGGGCAAAGAACCAAGCGGGTTCGCATGGAAGCTGGCAAGCAAGTTAGTGTTTGGGAAGATTCGGGAAGCATTTGGAGGGCGGGCGAGGATATTTATCTCCGGTGGGGCTCCACTGGGGATGGACTCGGCAACGTGGTTTGCAGACGTGGGGATTCGGATATTTGAAGGCTACGGATTAACTGAAACATCGCCTGTGATCGCATTAAACTACCCGAATGCACACAAGATTGGAACGGTCGGCAAGCCGTTGGAGAATGTGCAATGCAGGTTTGCCGAGGATGGCGAACTGGAGGTGAAAGGGCCATCGATTTTTGTCGGCTATTGGAAAAAGGAAGATGCGACGCGAGAAGCCTTTTCAAAGGATGGCTGGTTCAAGACCGGAGACATCGGATATATCGACGAAGATGGATTCATCTCAATCACAGACAGAAAAAAGGAATTGTTGAAGACGAGCGGAGGCAAAATGATCGCTCCGCAGCCAATTGAGAGTAGGCTCAAAGCGAATACCCTGGTCGGGCACGCTGCGATGGTGGGGGACAAGCGTAAGTTCGCGAGCGTGCTGATTTCGCCAAACTTTTCTGCCCTGGAGGGGTGGGCGAAGACTCACGGTATACAAACCACTGATCGCAGAGCGTTAGTGAACGATGAAAAAGTGAAGAAGGCATATCAGGAGATAGTTGATAAAGTGAACCTGGAACTGGCGCACTTTGAGAGCATTAAACGGGTGTATGTAGTTCCGGAAGAATGGAGCGTGGAGGACGGCACCTTAACCCCAAGCTTGAAGCTGAAGCGGCGTGTCGTCGGTGAGCGGTATGCGCACGAAATCGGCGCATTTTACGCGGATGAGGCCACGGCAAAAGCTTAAGTTTCCACTCTCTTCACTGATTGAGATGAAGTAATGGAGAAGCAGTCGACCCCGGAATTAGGGTAGCATCGTTTCGCATGGTCGATGTAGATCCACAATTGAGTGCCAGCGAGGTTCTCCGTGTCTTTCATCACGATGAGCTGAATCTGTTTCTGGGTGCTGCATTTGTGACAGTAGGGCTTGTCGCAGCGGGATTCTGCGCAGTTCGCCGAAAGGCGGATGCTCTGCTGCTGTGGTTTGCGTTGTTCGCTGTGCTGTATGGGAACCGGCTCTGGCTGCAGTCAGGGTTGTTGGAGTTGATTATTCCGCATGGCGAATTTTTCTATAACCTGCGGTGGACTTCCAACTTCCTTGTGCCCATTCCGGCGGCCTTCTTCTGTTATCGCGCCGGTTTTTTGGGCAAATATGGAAAAGCGGTCACCTATCTGTTAGCTGGCATCATGGTTAGTTTGGTGCTCGGGACTCTTGCATTTGGGCGATGGTCCGGCTTTCAGGTGATCAACAATGTTGTCATTATTATCGCGCTGGTGACTGTGGTAGTTTGGGCGATTCGGCAGCGTGCGACAGATCGGGATTTCGTGATCGTGCGTACGGCGATGTTGATCTTTGTCGGATTTGCTTTATGGGACAATATGGAACCTTTTTTGGGAGGCGACAGGAAGGTTGAGCCTTATGGTTTTACTGTATTTCTTACAGCCCTGGGGTATGTAGCGGCGCGGAGAGCAATCCGGAAGGAGCAGGAACTGGGTGAGATAAGAAAGGAACTGGATGTCGCGCGGAAGATTCAATTGTCGATTCTGCCTTCAGGATTTCCGGAACTGCCAACGTTTCGAGTCGCAGCACGCTATGTGCCGATGACTTCAGTAGCAGGAGACTTCTACGAATTTCTTGTTGCAGACCAGACCCAGGCTGGCTTGTTGATCGCAGATGTGTCGGGACATGGTGTGCCCTCTGCGCTGATTGCTTCGATGGTGAAATTGGCGGCAAGTTCGCAAAAGAAACATGTGGGCAATCCGGCAAATTTGTTAAAGGGAATGAACTCCGCTCTTTGCGGCAACACACAAAATCAGTTTGTAACAGCAGCGTATGTGCATCTGGATGCACGGGCAAGGGAGATGCGATACTCGGCTGCGGCTCATCTGCCCATGTTACTGCTGCGCGATGGCGTAGTTATCACGGTAGAAGAGAACGGATTAATGCTGGCAGCGTTCGATTTTGCAGAGTACACCACTGCTGTATATCCGCTTTTCCCTGGAGACCGGCTGGTTTTGTATACGGACGGAATCGTAGAAGCGGAGGATGCAAAAGAGGAGCAGTATGGATGCGAACGGCTTTGCGATGTCCTGAAACAGAGTGCGGGCATGGCTCCGGCAGAAGTGGCTGACTTGATTCTGAATCAGGTAGAGCGATGGGCGGTTAAGCAAGAGGATGATCGGACATTGCTGATCTGCGACTATGTCGGAACTGCCTGAGATGAGGAGGCGTTATGCGTGAGGCGTTGCGTTCGTTTTGGGTAAGCATACTCGTCGTGGCAGTATGCGCAGCGCAAAAGGGACCGCCGGTTTGAGCGGAGATGATTGCCGAATCCGTTTTATTATTTGCCCTGATTGTGGAGGTAAAGAATGGGCTCAATGGCGGCGTCAGAGCGCGGGCGAGCAGAAACGATGTTGAGGCGAGCAGAACGCGAGGGACGCAGATATTTAAATCCCGTTCCAACAACTGTGGGAGAGTGGAGCACAATACGAAAGGTCCTCCCGCTTTACTTCAGCAACAAGGAAGAGAAGTTCCCAGGTGAACCGTTAGGACCGTTCCGGACCGATACCTCGATCTTCAAGAGTCCACCCGCGAGCGGACTGCGTGTGACATGGATGGGGCACTCATCGCTGCTGGTAGAGATCGATGGACTGCGCGTGTTGATGGATCCAGTATGGGACGAGCGTGCAAGTCCAATGCGCTGGGCAGGGCCTCGGCGGTTTTTCGCCCCGCCGTTGAAGCTGGAGGAACTTCCCGCGATCGATATCGTGCTGGTGTCGCACGACCATTACGATCACCTGGGCGAGTCAACCATCAGGACGCTGGCGTCCTTGAGATCGATGAAAGAGACGGCCTGGGTAACTTCACTGGGAGTGGGAGAGATTCTTGAACAGTATGGCGTGAAACGAAGGAGCATCACGGAACTCGATTGGACCCAGAGCGTGGGCGATACTTCGCTGGAAATTACAGCCCTGCCTGCACGCCACTTCTCCGGACGTGGAATGTTTAACCGGTTCGAGACGCTCTGGTCGTCCTTCGTGTTGAAAGGGCCGCAGCATAAGATCTACTTCGGTGCCGATTCGGGATGGTGGCCGGGATATGAAGAGATCGGCATGGAACATGGTCCGTTCGACCTGACTATGCTGGAGATTGGGGCCTTTAATGAACTTTGGCAGGCGATTCATTTGGGTCCGGACAACGCAGTTCGGGCGTTCGAAGAGATGGGTGCGACTGGGCTACTGATGCCGATTCACTGGGGGCTGTTCGACCTCGCGCTGCATGCATGGCGTCAGCCAATCGAGCGCCTGCTCGAGGTTGCTGACGAAAAGAGGATCGCCTTGTGGTCTCCGGAGCCGGGACGGCCTACCGAGTTCGTAAAAGGCGTCGAACTGCGGTCGGACTGGTGGCGCTAGACAACTGTAAGATGGGTGTTTCTTGATTTTGTGTAAATTTGCTGAGTGTGTGGTCCACCTGCTTGCCACGCTGTGTGATTTGAAGAGAGGAAGAGGGATGGGGGAAAGAAGAATCGGCATCATCATGAACGGCGTCACTGGGCGCATGGGGCTCAACCAGCATTTGATCCGGTCCATTCTGGCGATACGCAAGCAGGGGGGGGTGCTGCTGAAAGATGGAGCGAAGCTATTGCCCGATCCGATTCTGGTAGGACGAAGCGAGCAGAAGCTGAGCGAGATCGCCAAGGCACATAATGTGGAGCGCTGGACGACTGATCTGGAGGAAGCTCTGAAGAACTCGGAGGACGCGATCTACTTCGATGCGCAGCTGACCGCGGTGCGCGCTCCCGCGGTGGAGAAGGCAATCGCAGCAGGGAAGCATATCTATTGCGAGAAGCCGCTGGCTGAGACCTCTGTGGAGGCTCTGAATTTGGCCCGCAAGGCAAAAGCTGCTGGCATCAAGGTAGGGGTTGTTCAGGACAAGCTTTTTCTGCCGGGTCTACGGAAACTGCGCCGCCTGGTGGATAGTGGATTTTTTGGAAGGCTCCTCACTGTGCGCGGAGAATTTGGCTACTGGGTCTTCGAGGGTGATTGGGGAATTCCAACACAAAGACCGTCATGGAACTATCGCAAGGAGGACGGTGGAGGAATCATCCTGGACATGTTCTGTCACTGGCGCTATGTCGTCGACCATACCTTCGGACCCGTCAAGGCTGTGTCTTGCACGGGACTTACAGGAATCGGCAAACGAGTGGATGAGCACGGGAGGCCGTATGACTGCACAGCGGACGATACCGCATTCGGCAGCTTCCAATTGGAGAACGGTACGCTGGTGCAGATTAATTCGTCGTGGAACTTCCGCGTGTATCGAGACGAGTTATTCAGCATGCAGGTGGATGGAACGTTGGGCAGCGCTGTAGCCGGCCTTCGTGAGTGCAAGGTTCAACCGCGCGTAAGCACGCCACTAGCAGTTTGGAATCCCGATATTCCGAATCCGTTTCGTTTTCGCGAGCATTGGGAGGATGTCCCGGACAATATGCAGTTCGATAACGGGTTCAAGGTGCAATGGGAGATGTTTCTCAAGCACGTGGTTGAAGATGCGCCGTTCCCTCATGATTTTGTTGAGGGCGCACGCGGAGTGCAACTTGCCGAGCTTGCGCTGGAATCGTGGAAGCAGCGTTGCTGGGTGGATGTGCCGAGACTGGAGGCCTGATTGTCGTTGAACGTTCAGTTGCTGGATGCCGATGGAAAGGTAAAGGAATACCGGGCATCAGGAATTTCGCTTGCTGTGACTGAAAAGGTCCGCTTTACCTCTCGTGTCGCTTACGCGGCAGCGCATGTTGTACTCGATGCTGAGCGCACGGTAGACCCAGTGTCTGCCCCGGCGATTGATTGGAACGCGACATTACAGTATCGCGAGTATCTCTGGTCGCTCGGTTTCAAAGTCGCTGAGGCAATGGATACCTCGCAACGAGGTATGGGCCTCGATTGGACTCTTGCAAAGGAATTGATCGAACGCAGCGCAAAGGCAGCGAAGGTTGCTGGAGGATGTGTAGCCAGTGGCGCAGGAACCGACCATCTGAATCTCGCAGATCACCTCACATTAGATGATGTGCAGCGCGCTTACGAGGAACAGTGTGCCGCAGTTGAAGCGGCGGGGAGCCGAATCATTCTGATGGCGAGCCGCGCTTTGGCCCGGGTTGCCAAGGGACCAGAGGATTATGTGCGAGTCTACGATCGCATCCTGACACAAGTGAGGGAGCCCGTAATTCTCCACTGGCTCGGACCAATGTTCGATCCGGCACTGGAAGGCTATTGGGGTAGTTCTGACCTGAAGTCTGCTATGGGAGCTTGTATCGAGTTGATCCGACAGCATGCCCACAAAGTGGATGGAGTGAAGATTTCGCTTCTCGACGCTAACCTGGAAATCGCCATGCGGCGCCAGCTTCCGCAGGGCGTTCGTATGTATACAGGGGATGACTTCAGCTACGACGAACTGATTCTGGGGGATGACAAGGGTTACAGTGATGCTCTTCTTGGCATCTTCGATGCAATCGCACCTGCAGCTGCACTGGCCCTGCAAGCGTTAGATCGAAATGATGTAAAGCTGTATCGCGCATTGCTGGAGCCCACGGTACCGCTCTCGCGACACATCTTCCAGACACCTACTTTTTATTACAAAACTGGGATTGTCTTTCTCGCGTGGCTCAATGGATTTCAGCCCCAGTTCAGAATGGTAGGCGGACAGGAAAATGCCAGATCCGTATCTCATCTCTGTGAGCTCTTCCGACTGGCCGATGGCGCCGGACTTTTACGGGATCCTGAGCTTGCCGCAGAACGCATGCGGAGGATGATGGCGACGGTGGGAGCCGCATGACCATCGAGCGGATGAGCTTCAACCAGATGACACTCGATCCCTGGTCGATGGAGAAGTGTGTAAACGAATGTCAACGGCTGGGAATCCCCTATATTGCTCCATGGCGGCATAAGTTGGGTGACTGCAGGCAGACCGCGAAACTCATCCGCGATGCAGGATTGAAGGTCTCGAGCCTCTGCCGAGGAGGGTGGTTCTCTGCACCGACAGAAGTGGAACGCAGGCAGAAGATGGATGACAATCGGCGAGCAATTGATGAAGCTCAGGAGATAGGTTCACCAGTGCTGGTATTGGTGGTAGGGCCGGCAAATGGGCAAACTCTCGACGATGCACGGAAGCTTGTGGTCGATGCGGTGCAGGAACTCGCACCTTATGCAGAGACCGCAGGAGTGTCGCTGGGAATCGAGCCATTGCATCCGATGTTCGCGGCAGACCGGTCTGTCGTTGTGACACTAGGACAGGCGAACGACATGGCAGAGGAGATTTCGCATCCAGCAGTGGGAGTCATTGTGGATGCCTTTCACGTTTGGTGGGATCCGCAGGTGTACAAAGAGATTTCGCGGGCAGCGAACAGGATTTTGGGGTATCACGTATCAGATTGGGCCGTGCCGTTGCCGGGAATTCTGATGAGTCGTTCCCTGATGGGCGATGGAGTGATTGATCTCCTCAAGCTGCGTGAGGCGGTTGAGCAAGCCGGATACTGCGGACCAATCGAAGTGGAGATATTCAACGAAGAGATATGGAAAAACGCTGATAACGGAATGCTCGAGCGTATCTGCGAGCGCTATCGTAAATGCGTCTTACCCGGTTAGAACTTGTCTAAGCGCGCTTACGAGATGCACGGCATTTGGCCATGATGGCAGAGTGTAGCCGATCCTGCAGCTCTGTGGAGATCTCGTAAATTTCACTGCCGCGATAGACTTCGATCGTTTGGCGAGTGGTGTTAAGAACGACCTCGCAATGGCTGCAGTCCGCCAGGTGAGCACGTACCTCTTCGAGCAGCTCGGGACTGATCTGCCCGTCGAAGTAATCGGTTAGCTGGCTGAGAAAGTCGGTGCAGGTCATGCGGGAAGGCCTTCTTTCTTTTGACGGAAGTAGCGGCTGAGTCGCTCGCGGAGTTGAAGCCGAGCACGAAGCAGCCTCGATTTTACGGCAGGAACGCTCAAGCCGAGTGCCTCCGCAGTCTCTTCAGTCGAAAGATTTTCAATGTCGCGCAGGGTGAAGACGGTACGAAATCCAGGTGGAAGCCCTTGGATGGTCTTGCGGAGAATGTCGCCAAGCTCGTTCTGGTCGTAGATCTGCTCAGGGTTAGGACGCCATTCAGCGAAATCGCGCGGAATGGATCCTTCTTCAGTCTGGACGTCCTCGTCCATAGAGACGGTCTTGCTGGTCTTCCGCTTGCGTAACCGCATAAGGCTCTCATTGACGGCGATCCGGACGAGCCATGTTGAGAACTTGGAGTTCCCCTGGAACTGCTCCAGCTTCTCGTAAGCCTTAAGGAAGGCGTCCTGCGTAATGTCTTCAGCGTCTTCACGGTTCTGTGTAATATGCTGGGCAACCCGGAAGATCTGGCGTTCATACTGGCGTACGAGCTGCTCAAAAGCAGCTTCATCCCCATCTTTGGCGCGCGCAACGAGTGCAACGTCAGGGTGTACTTCTTCCGTTCCTGGTGATTGGATGGCGGGCATGAACCAAAGGGTGCGTAAATCGCGCTGAGTCTGTAATGCTCAACTTCGCGGTGATATCACCGCTCATTTCATTCCATTCTAAATGGCAGCAAGGGTTGGGGGCAATCTCCTCCTTGGAGTGCTGCTGCAGTAGTTTTGATGTATCTGATGAGATTCCGGTCTACATGAGTCCAATAAACGAGTCACCCTGGCAGCTTAGAGTGGAAATAGTCGCGTGTGTGAGGTAGGGGTTTGAAGGGTTGGAGTAAGTTTCAGATTGCTTTTTTGCTGGGTTCTTTGTTGACTGCCGGGGTTGCTGCTGCTGGCGGTGAGAGAGCGTTCGCCACACAGGCATCTGCGGCATCGAGCGACCCTAAAAAAACATCATCGAAAACAACCGCTTCAGCTTCCGCTAAAAACTCCGCGCATCCGTCTGAAAAGACAGCCTCTACGGGAAAGAAGACTGCTTCCACCTCATCCAGAAGGCGCAGCAGTTCGAAGAGTAAGACTTCAGCCAGTCGTCGCTCATCCGCGAAACCGACCGCGGAGACCATCCGGCTGACAACTGCTTTTCACGTCACGGAGCTGTTGCGGCCCATGGCACAGCAACTAGCAATGACGCGATCGGCAGAGGCCTATGCTGGGGTGCAGGCTTATGCACGGACCCATCCGGGTGAGGGCGCAGCAACGGCGTACCTGGCGCTTGGGCATGCCTACATGCTGGATCGGCGTTACTCCGAGGCCCTCGACATGTATCGCAAAGCCGCAAGCGCCGGCCAGTCGCTCGATGATTACGCCGACTATCTCGGCGCGCAGGCTGCGTTGCAGGCCGCTAAGGGAAGCGATGCCTATGCACTGCTCGACCACTTCGCCGAAAGGCACCCCGACAGCATCTTTGCGGCGAATGCGCCCGTGTTACTGGCAAATGCCTACATTCAGCAAAACAGCGCTCAGAGCGCCGTAAAAGTGCTGGAATCGTTGGCGAACACCCCGCAGGCATCGCATAGCGACTTTCGTTACGCCTTGGGGCGAGCCTACCAGATGGCGGGAGATGGAGGCCATGCTGCTCCGATCTTCCGCGACATCTACACAAAAATGCCCCTGAGTTTCGAGGCTGGCCAGGCTCGAGCGCAACTCGATGCCATGGGGACACCGCTTACCGCTGCCGAGCGCAAGGTGCATGCCGACCAGCTCTTCAACGCAAAGCGTTATAACGAAGCCGGTGCTGAGTATCATTCGATCGGCCGCAACGATCCAGGTCTGAGCCAGACGGACCGCGATGCGTTGGCAATTTACTCTGCTGTCTGCGATATGAAGTTGAAGCGCATCAGCCGGCGCGAAGTAGAACACCTGCCGGAGACCTCCGATGATACGGCGGCGCTCAAACTGTACATGCTTGCAGAGATCTCGCGCAGCGAGGGAGACCGCACTGGCCACGACGCCATCATTACCCAGATGATCAAGCGCTTCCCCTCAAGCCGATGGCTCGAAGAAGCACTCTACTCCGGCGGGAACATGTATCTGCTCAAACATGATTCGCAGCAGGCCATTTATCACTACGCGACACTGGTTCAGATGTTTCCCAGCAGTACTTATGCTCCGTCGGCGCACTGGCGGGCGGCATGGATGAACTACCGATTGAGAAACTACTCCGAGGCGGCCCGCCTGATGGATGAGCAGATTCAGCGCTACGGCGGCGGTATCGAGATTCCCAGCGCGATCTACTGGCGTGGCCGCATCTACGAAGACGAGGAGCACAACCTCGGGCAGGCGGTGAACTACTATCGCACGCTCTCCTCGAACTTCGTTAATTACTACTATGCAGAGATGGCAAGAAAGCGGTTGAGCGTCCTTGGCAGCCAAACCACGACACCTCCATCGCCAATTCTCAGCGCAGTCCGTGGTCCGGAAGTGCCGCCGTTGATCGGTGAGTTGCCGGAGAACGAGCCACACCTGATCAAGGCAAGACTACTGGCCAATGCAGCCCTCAACGAATATATCGGACCGGAGATTCAGGCGAGCCCAACCTCTGCAGAGTGGGGTGCTTTGGCGCAGGCGCAGATTTTCTCCTCCTATGGAGAGAACACGCGCGCTCTCCAGTCCCTGAAGCACAGTGGAATATCATTCTTTGCGCTTCCGATGAGCCAGGTCCCGCAGGTTTATTGGCAACTGCTGTTTCCGCGGCCCTATTGGCCCGACTTGGCCTCAAATTCCGAACGCAACGGACTGGATCCTTTCCTCGTGGCCTCGTTGATCCGGCAGGAATCTGAATTCAACCCCGGAGCGGTGAGCCGGGCCAATGCCTATGGGCTGATGCAGTTGCTTCCATCGGTTGGAAAATCTTTAGCCAAAAAGCAGGGGATTAAAGGATTCAAGACTACACAATTGCTCAATCCAACCACAAATTTGCAACTTGGCACCGTGAACCTGAAGCAGGTAATTGACCGATTTGGCGGCCAATTGGAGTATGCGTTGGCAGCCTATAACGCCGGTGACGTTCCTGTGCGCCAATGGATGTCTGACGGCAACTACAAAGACATTACCGAGTTCGTCGAATCAATTCCATACACCGAAACTCGCGAGTATGTGCAAGCCATCCTGCGCAATCGGCAGATGTATCGATCTGTATACTCCCCTGGACATTAAGTTTGGCTATCGTATTGCTCGTTCTCGTTACGGGAATCAAGCAGGAATCTCGCTGAAATCAGTTATTGACAGCGAGCGGGAATGCGTTATCGTATGCACCATAAGTAGTGCATTCAACTGAGGAGGTTCTACCCGTAGTTGCAGTATTGCAATCTCCCTGACATGTGACAAAGCATGGCCCTGAACGAAGATAACCGTAAACAAAGAGGCAAGATATGGTGGCTGAGCTAAATTTCCTCGAGGTATGGATTCCGGAGCAGATGCAGCCGGGAACGCTTTTCATGCTGGAACAAGCCGGAGATCTGGGCAAGGCCGAGAACCCTTACTGGGCCGTGCTGGCGTGCCCGTCATGCGGTTCGCTTGGTTTGATCACCAGGCAGCAGTGTGCAGGGCTGGAGTCGATGATCTGCGGTTCGGACAACTGCTCGGCTGAGTATTTCCTCGAGGACGGACAGATCCGGTACCGAACGGCAAACTGAGATTTTCACGTTAATCGTGCCGCAAGGCGACGACGGGGTCCATTCGTGAGGCCCGCATAGCTGGCAGCAGGCCCGAAATAATGCCTACGGCGGCAAGTATGACGAATGAGACCAGCATTACGCTTGGAGACGCGCGCAGGATAATGTCTCCTTCATTGTTCGCAGTCTTATAGATATCGGAATAGAGTGGCATCGGCGGAATCAGATAACCGATAATCACCGCGACAATCATTCCGATAGCACCTGCGATAAAAGTGAGAGTAAGGCTTTCAAGGAGAAATTGAGAGAGGATATCCCGGCGCCTCGCTCCGAGTGCTTTGAGCAGACCGATCTCTTTTGTCCGTTCGGTGACGGAGACGAGCATAATATTCATCACTCCAACACCGCCCACGCCCAATGTCATGGCGCCAATAATTCCAAGAATCAGCTCAAGAGCCGTACTGAACTGCATGATCTCCTGCGAATCCTCAACCGTGTCCCAGGTCGGCGTTGCCTTGTCATCCTTCGGATCGAAGTGATGCCGGTTGGCGAGCACTGCACGGACAGCCTGGATAGCCTTGACGTGTAGATCAGGTGAACTGGGTTGGAAGACGATGCTTCCGGGATCGCGCTGGTCTCGCAGCAGACGCATCGCGTCGAACGGAACGAAGGCGTTTTCATTGTCCGGGCCATTGTTGGATGAGTCCTGAATCTTGGTCGCCAGCACGCCGATCACCTGGAAGATATGTCCTTCGATCTGGACTGACTCGCCGACCGGTGGATATCCATTAAAGATCTTCTGCGCTGCGTGCGGTCCGAAAATGACAACTTGCCGGTGTTCCGTGAAGTCTGCAGCTTCAAAATAACGCCCCTGCTCAACGTTCAGTTTTCGCATCCCGCCATAAGGCAAGTCTACGGCCTTGGTGGAGATGTTCACGACCTTCGGACCATACTTGAAGCTGAAGCCATCATCGCTCTCAGAGCTGACCGCGGTAAGGAAGGGAACTGAGTCGCGAACAGCTTCGGTGTCGCCATCGAGAAACTTGATACGCTTCCCCGAGCGCTCTCCACCAGCCTGCATACTTGTCTGGCCCCCCCACATCATGATCACGTTGTTTCCCAGCCCCAGGAAGCCATTGAGAACCTCCCGGCCAAGGCTTTTGCCATAGCTGAGCAGAAGCACGACCGTAACCAGTCCCCACACGATGCCGAGCATGGTCAGGCCGGAGCGGAGCTTGTTCCGCAATAACGACTCGATGCTTTGGCGGACAATCTCAACGAGGTTCATAGGCTATTCCGTTCGCAGGCATTCGATTGGGCTGAGATCCGCGGCGCGCAGAGCTGGATAAGTTCCAGCAAATAGAGTGATGGCTGTAAGTGTCGCCAGTGAGGCAACAATTGCGATCGGTGAGATCACAGGATGCGGAACAAAATCCGGGAGTGGAACAAACTGCATCGCCAGGCACACCCCGACTCCAAGAGCGAGCCCCGTAACGCCACTGACAATCGTGATAATCGCCGATTCCGCAAGAAACTGATGCCGGATATCGGTAGCCTTGGCTCCGAGTGCCTTTCTCACACCGATCTCTCGTGTCCGCTCCGTAACTGCAACCAGCATGATGTTCATAACGCCGATGCCGCCGAGTGCGAGTGTAAGGAGGGCGACCGCTCCAAAAAATAAAGTCATAACGCCAAAAATGCGCTCGGTGAACTTCGCCCCCTCAAGGGTGTCCCAAACCCACAGCGCCTCTTTGTCGTCTGGATCATAATGGTGCCGTTCGGCAACGATCCGTTTTACCTGGTCGAGAGCCTCTTTGTGCAACTGTGGAGATACCGGCTCGACAACGATGTTGTTGACGTACCCGCGAATAACTCCTGGACGCTCAGGCGGCGGGAAGTCGCGCGCCATCGCTGAGTAGGTAGTAAAGAGCTGCGTATTATCCGGCCCGCTGCCATAGCTCCCGTTCTGTTTTTTCTTCTCGAGCACCCCGATCACGGTGTATTGATATCCATTCACCATGAGTGTCTGGCCAATGACCTGTTTGCCAGGGAAGAGCTGCCGGTTCGCCTCCGACCCAAGCAGGATGACGCGCGCGCCCTCTGCCTCGTCCTGTTCGTTCATCAGCCGGCCCTGCTCTACTTTGAGCGAGCGGAAACGCTGATACTCCGGCCAGACGCCACGGACTGGACGATTGGCTGCGTTCCATTGGCTGACCTCAGAGACACTGCGTCGCAATTCCGGGCTGACGGTCTTAACCAGAGTTGCCTTCTGCTGAATTGCAATCGCATCCTCGATGTTCAGGCGGATGTCACGTCCGGCAGCGTATCCGCCTGCCTGCATCCCAGTCTTGCCGCCAAAGATAATCGCGATATCAGTTCCGATGGAGCGAAGACGCTCCCGTTGGTCCCGGCTGAATCCAAGGCCAAGCCCCACCAGCAGAATGACAGACGTAATCCCCCAGACGATGCCAAACATCGTAAGAAAGCTGCGAAGCTTGGACTCCCAAAGAGCCGATAACGTCTGTTTTAAAATCTCTCGTAAAGGCATAGATCAATCTGACTGGTATCCAGACAAAACCCTATACGCAGTTCGCCATGAGATGGTTCCTGCGCAAATTGAAACAAAGTGATGGGTTAGCATGGAATAGGGACGGGTTGAAAACGTAACCCTCTGGCCCGGATGGCGAAATCGGCAGACGCAGCGGACTTAAAAATCCGCAGACCCGCAAGGGTTGTGGGGGTTCAAGTCCCCCTCCGGGCACCATTACTGAATTTTTTACAAATCAAACACTTCCTGCCGTAACTGTCGCTTTGTGTTCCCGAATTGTGACCAAACGCGTGGAAGACATTGATCCGAAACCACCAGGTTCATTGGACTACGCGCAGATTGGCGAACAAATGCTTTTCTCATGCAGAAGTGCAATTGATGTTCGCGGAGTATAAAGTCTCCATTGTCATGCTTAGTCGTCTTTTCACTGTTTTATTTCTGGTTGCGGCTCAGACAGCTCTTATTCATGCGCAGAATGCTTCGGAGATTGATCCGATGCTTGGCGCAGACAAGGGCGGGAATGTCTTCGTGGGGCCAACCCTTCCCTTCGGAATGGCGAAGCCTGGGCCCGACTACGGAAACAATCAAGGCAACGCCGGATGGCGCGCGATAGGCAACCTCAACGGCTTCTCGCAGCTTCACGTCTCCGGCACCGGCGGCGGACCCAAGTACGGCAACATCCTCGTACAGCCTCAGCTTGGCAAGGCCGACCCGGAACATGCCTCAGCTCCGCGCGAAGACGAGCACGCCGAGGTTGGCTACTATTCCGTCAAGCTCGGTGGCTCAGGCATCTTCGCCGAGGTCACCACCGCGCGCCGCACCCCTGTCTATCGCTTCACCTATCCTGCTGGCGGGGATCGCACTCTGCTCGTCGACGTTGGCCACATGCTGATGGAGTTGCACGACTCACCGCATCGGTACCATGAGAGCCAGGTTCTCTACGCCACTGACGTTCACGTCGTCTCGCCCACCGAGATCTCTGGGATGCAAGCGTCCGTTATGGGATGGAACATCCAGACCGTCCCCATGCGCGTCTTCTTCTACCTCATCGCCGATACGCCCGCCGTCTCTAGCGGCACATGGGAAGACGGCAAAGCTCCGGTCGCAGGGGCGACGCGAGCTCGTTACACCTTTCCTTTCACACTCGTCACCATTCCCACCCCCCCCGCGCCGGTCGTGAGCACTGGAGCGTACCTCACCTTCGCCCCCGGCGCCAGGCCCGTCACCTTCAAGATCGGCCTCTCCTTCATCTCTGTCGAGCAGGCAAAGCAAAACGCACTCAGCGAAGTCCAGGGCTTCGACTTCGACAGCACGCGTAGAGCCGCCGTCGCCGCATGGAACAAGGAGCTCTCCACCATCAAGATCACCGGCGGCACCGCCGACCAGCGTCAGCAGTTCGCCACCGGCCTCTATCACTCCATGCTCATGCCCGTCGATCGCACCGGCGAGAACCCCCTCTGGCAATCCAGCGCGCCCACCTATGACGACTTCTACTGCATCTGGGATACCTTCCGCTCCTCTACCCCTCTCCTCACCCTGGTCGCCCCGCACCGCGTCACCGCCATCCTGCAGGCTCTCATGGACATCCAGGACCACGACGGCTTCTTCCCCGACGGCCGCGCCGGCAACTACTCCGGTCGCACCCAGGGCGGCTCCGACGCCGAGATGATGTTTGCCGACGCCTACGTCAAACACCTCCCCGGCCTTGACTGGGAGCGCGTCTACAAAGCCATGCGCCACGACGCCGACGCCGACTCGCCCGAACCCATGCGCTTCGGCCGCGGCGACATGGCCGACTACAAATCCCTGGGCTACCTCTCCATCGAAAACAGCGATCAGGCCGGCGGCCCCGACCGTCCCGGCAACCGCTCTATGGAGTACTACGCCAACGACTACGCCGTCGCCCTCATGGCCCGCGGCCTGGGGCACACCGCCGACGCAAGGCTCTTCTCCGATCGCGCCTCCAACTGGAAAAAACTCTGGCGAGCCGACGCCGTCGACCATACCGAAGACGGCGACATCAAGGGCTTCATCTGGATGAAGCATGACGACGGCACTTGGAAAGAGCCCTTCAATCCCCACCTCGTCGGAACCTGGTATCAGGACAACTTCTACGAGGCAGGGACCTGGACCTATTCGCTCTACGTCCCTCAGGACACGCGCGGCCTCATCGAGATGGTCGGCGGTAAAGACGCTTTCAAGAAGCGCCTTGACCTCTTCTTCGCTCTTGGACCGAGAGGACGCTACCGTTACGACGTCGGAAACGAACCCGGCTTTCTCACTCCCTACCTCTACAACTGGATCGGCGAGCAGAGCAGCACGGCAAAAACAGTTCATGCCATTATTACTGCGAGCTACCACACCGGCCCCGCCGGTCTACCGGGCAATGACGATTCAGGCGCGATGGGATCGTTTCTTGTCTTCAATCAGATCGGTTTCTTCCCCGTCGCAGCGCAAAATTTCTACCTGATTGGCTCACCAATATTTCCACGTTGTTCTATCTTGCTGCCGAACGGGAAGACTTTTTCTATCGCCGCGGAGAACGTTTCGTCGAAGAACATCTATATCGCGAAAGCGACCTTGGACGGCAAACCGTATCAGCGTTCATGGTTCACACACGATCAACTGATGGCAGGTGGCGAACTGAGGCTTACAATGACCGACAAGCCCACCACATGGGACACTGGCCACGTACCTCCTTCGATGTCGGACGGAAGGTAGGTAGACCTTACGGTCCGATTGTATGGGCCGGAGGGATCGGGACCTGAAATCCGTCGTGCCACAGTCGTGGGGTTTCAATCGCCTTCCAGGCACAGGATCAATAAAACTTCACGTCATCTATCTCCAACCAGGCGTCAGCACCCGCATCGCCAGCGAGTTCGAAGTGAAGCGCACGAAGGCTGCGTAAAGGGAACTGCGATACAGTGTCCTTACTTTGAAACGCAGGGAAGGGAAGCTTTACGGTTCTCCACTTGACTGTGCCATTGAAGGGCGCTGCCAACCAGTTCGATCTGTCGATTCCATAGCTGTCAATGAGCAGCTTATAGGTCCCCTCACCTCGTACTGCAAATGAGATACCGCGAAACGCCGAGACATCTGCCAGTTCCACACCCCCGCGTGTCAACGGAAGCACGAGGTCAGCTGACGGCTTTGCCTTTGACCCCATCCTTGCAAGTACTGTGCGTGCATGTCCGTTACCGTGCAGCGTACGGGCAAAGAGCATCCGCGAATGGTCCGTCCCCGGATCTGTAGCGTTGACAGGAAGAGTATCGAGATTCGTACGACCATCAGGCCGTTCAGCATCATCCACGAGTTTCGCGATGGGATGGACTGGCAGCGGAGTAAATTCCGGAGCCTGGATCGCAACTTCAAGTTGTTTGGGATCCAGCTGCTTCCCACCGAGAAAGACGGTGCTCGTGCGCTCGATCTCTTCGATGTGGATGTCTGGCGATCCCTGAATCAACACAAGATCAGCGATTTTGCCAGCGGCAATAGTTCCTCGATCATGCTCTTCGCCAACCAGCCTCGCGCTCGTGCCCGTTCCGGCAGTGATTGCTTCAAGCGGAGTCAGCCCCGAATCAACCAGCAGTTCCATCTCATGAAGCGTCGCCCAGCCATGATAGGTCCCCGCAACACCGGCATCGGTTCCAACGCCAATCGGGATACCCGCAGCCGAAAGCCTCCGCACATTCTCCTGAAGGAATCGCCATCGGCGCATCACCGGAGAGTCCGGCTGAGGCGTATTCTGCCGCTGTGCGGCCTTCTGTACATAAGTGCGGTCGTCAGGCCGAAGGAGTTCCAAAAGTCTTGACGATGGAGGACGTTCGCTGGGTGGTTCGTACGTCGCCAGTGTCGAGACGTATCCCGTTCCATTCTTCTTGAGCAGCGCGATCAGCTCATCATCGACTGGAGCATCGCCGACTCCATGTGCCAGCACATCGATGCTCGCCTTAGCTGCAATCTTCGCTCCATTCAGCGTGACCGTATGTGTGAAGACCTTGATCCCCGCCTTATGCGCGTCCTCAACGATCGCTAACAATGTCTCGAGGTTCATGTTAGTCAGATCGCCGGCGCGCCCGTACCGCCAGCCATCTGTAAAGACCTTGATGACGTCCGGCTTATACGGCAGGATGCGTTGCATCGCCGCATGAGCTTCGGCGGGAGTGCTCACCATTTGAGTAAAGTAGTCTCCCCAGCCGAACTCCGTTCCATGCCCCTCCGGCGTTCCAAGCCGAATCGCATAGTTAACCTTCGGTCCAGGCAGAACGCCGGAAGCCATCATTCCGCGTAAGGGTGCAAGCATCTCGCCGTAAACACTGTAGTCGTTAACTGTAGTAACTCCGCATGCAAGATATGCCTTGAGGTTCTTGCCCAGGTCATCAACCGAACTCGTCCCGGAAGCATTCAGATGAGTATGGAGATCGAACAATCCAGGCAACAATGTTTGCCCGGTAGCATCGATGATCCGTGCTCCCGATGGAATTTCCGGATGGTCTGCTACCGCAACGATTCTGTCATCGCGCAGAATCACAGTCTCAACACGAGCAGCCGCGCCAGTTCCATCGATCACGCGCGCGTTGGTTATCGCGATGATGGACTGTCCTTCTGCGTACAGTGCCGAAACGAAAAAGCAGAGTATCAACGAGGCAAAATAAAGTGGGCGTAGGTTCATGAATCGATCGTCGGCCATTTCAAGCCTCTTTTTCAGTGTTTCAACGGCCGTCCTGCCAGCGTCGTTGTAAGTTTCCCATCGTCAACAGCCAGCTGGCCATTCACCGTCAGATAACGCACTCCCGTAGCAAGCGCGCGTGGCGACTCATACGTTGCGCGTTCATTAAAGGTCTTTGGGTCAAAAACAAGAACGTCGGCGAAGTATTCTGCCTTGAGCAACCCACGGTCTTTGAGACCCAGTGTCTCGGCTGGCAGCGAGCTGCTGGAGCGTACGGCAGCCTCGAGCGGAATCACATGTCGCGTATACACGTATTCATGTATCTTGCGCGGATACGTGCCGTATTTGCGCGGATGCCCTTCGGAGCCATCTGAGCACGTCATCACCCATGGCTGACGCATAAAGGCCTCGATATCCCTCTCCTTCATATTGAACGACGCCACATTTGAGCCGCCGGCTTTGATGATTTCAATGGCTGCATCGATCGGAGACTCATTCCGCTCCTTTGCTATAGCTGCAAGTGTCTTTCCTACGATGCTTTTGTCCCGAGAGTCTGTCATCAGTAGCGAATCGGCGCCCCCGCGTCGAACGAGATTCTGATTCATCTCGTTGACGAGTCGCGCATGCACATCCGGTGCGTCGAGATTCTTCAGGAGCGCTCCGTCAGCTTCGGCCCATCGCGGAACAAGCGCCGCCGTTACGCTGGTACCCGAGGCCGTATATGGATATTGGCTGGCTGTCACGTTGACGCCGTTCCGCCGGGCATCCTCAACCAGTTTGATAACATCAGCGCTTTGACCCCACACATCGGCGCCCAGCGCCTTGATGTGCGAGATCATCACTGGAATATGCGCTTCGCGCCCGATACGTATCGTCTCCCGCACCGACGCCAGCAGTCCGACGGTGTACGAGCTCTCATCGCGCATATGCGTGTCGTAATTGCCTCCATACTGTGCCGCTACCTTCGACAATTCGATCACTTCTTCTGTACTCGAATAGCTTCCGGGTGCGTAATACAGTCCGGTCGAGATGCCGATAGCGCCCTGCTGCATTGCCACATCTACCAAATGTTTCATCTGCGCCAGCTGATCGGGATTGGGTTTGCCGTCGGACATTCCCATGACTTGACCTCGTACCGTTCCCTGTCCGATGAAGAGAGCCGCATTCGTCCCAATACCCTGACGCTCCCACTTCGCGAGGGTAGCGCCAATCTCACGTGGGCTGTCGCCGTCATTTCCTGTTACCACCGTGGTGACGCCCTGCATCAGGTAGGCATCGTTTCGGCTGCGCTTCGGATCTGAGAGATCCCCCGCCGTATGTGTGTGCGGATCGATGAAGCCCGGCGTAATCACGAGACCGGTCCCATCGATCTCACGCTTGGCCTGCCTCCCTGCACTCGCTCCCACGAAGACAATACGGTCTCCTGCAATACCAACGTCTGCCTTTCTCGCAGGGAGAGCCGGAGCCGTCGACCACAGTTCCTCCGCGAATCAGCAGATCGAGCTCCTGCCCCACTGCAAACCACGACGTACTCAGTAAAACCCCTGCGATCACCTTTAGAGCGAGTTTCAATGCTTCTGCTCCTTGACTGGCGTTACTGCAGGCGGCATCAAGTGTCGGCGGAAGAAGTCATCTTCCGCCTTGTAAGCCTCGAGCCACGATCTGTGGAGCAGAAACCCATGAATCTCATCAGGAAAGACTAGCTCCTCGTACTCGACACCCTGCTTGCTCAACTCGCGCGAAAGCGACACTGTCTGCGAAAACGGCACGTTGCGGTCATCATCCCCCTGAATCAGCAACACAGGCGATCGCCAGGTCGACAGGTACGCCATCGGCGAAGACTCCCACGCCGTCTTGACTGTCCGCGCATCGGCATCAGGATCATGCGACGGTCGCCAGCTCGCCGGACGCATCCACTGATGGACGCCATGCATATCCACGCCAGCCGCGAACATATCAGAGGCGCGCGCCAGGGCCAGCGCCGTCATGAAGCCGCCATAGCTCCCGCCCCACACTCCAATGCGCGCGGTGTCCACATCATTTCTTCCGCGCAGATACCGGCCAGCGCCCAGAATGTCATTGAACTCGCTCGCTCCATCGCGGCCATAGTGCATCGCCTCGCGGAAATCGAGCCCATACCCAATGCCGCTGCGATAATTCACCGAGAGCACGATATAGCCCTCGCTTGCAAGGTACTGGTTCATCGCATAAGCATTCGAATAGTACTGCATCGTGTGATAGCCCAGCAGCATCTGGCGTCGCGATCCGCCATGAAAAAACACCAGTGCCGGATGCCGCTTACCATCGCGAGCATTCGGTGGAAGAAAGAGCTGTCCATGAATCTCGAGTCCATCGGCAGCAGGGAAGACCACCTGCTCCGGGGCAACAAACCTAGCCGCCGGGTACGTCGCTGGAACCATCTCCGGAGCGAGATCTTCAAGCGCGCCTCGCTCCCCTTGAAGTGCAGGCCGAAGCGGTGTGCGCGCATCCGACCGCAGCACGACAACACCTTGGGCCGTGTCCACCGGCGAAACCTCGATTCCCCCGCCGCTCGTTAGCGCCGTCGGTTTGCCCCCTGAGGCTGCAACAGCCCACACATGTCGCCGATCAATATCCCCCTGGTTGGAAGCATAGAGAACCTTCTTCCGATCAGAGGCCAACCGCGCATCGTCTACCTCAAACTCGCCCGGCGTCAATAACTGCGGCTTACCGCCTGTCACCGATATCGAGTAAAGATGCGACCATCCATCGGCCTCCCAGGGAAAGACCAGAAAACCATCAGCGCTCCACATCAACTGTGTCCCATGGACCTCCCGAAACGCGCTGCCGCGCCCCTCTGCTGCGGTCCACACTGCATGGCCATTCCCCGTCGCTGCATCCGCTACGTGAATCGACCAGGGAATCGCCGTCCTTCGATTGAAGGGTGTTCCCTCAGGTTGTCCAGGCTCCCTCACAAACGCTACCTGTCGGCTATCCGGAGACCACGCCGGCTGGCTGTCAGAAGCTGTGCTCGCTTCCAGGTAACGAAGGCTCTTCGAAGCAACATCGTAAACGCCGACGAAGCCGTGATCGCCACGGTCGCTCACGAACGCCACCGCATGTCCATCCGGAGCCCATGCGAACGAGGAAATCTCACCCCGAGCATGAAACATAAGCTTCGCCTTGCCGGCGTCTGGAGCCAGCCCTGCAGCCCACACCTGTCCATGCGAGAGAAAGACCACCTGATCGCCAGCCGGCGAAACCGCGGGCGAATACCCCTCGCCTAACTTACGAGCCTCACCTCCTGCCGTTCGCACGATCCAGATATTCTGCGAGACACCCTCGGTCGCGCGAGCTGGATTCGGGTCCGGTCTGCCGGGGAACTCTGCGTCCCCGCCGCGCACATAGACAATCTGCTCTGCATCGGGAGTCCAGGCGATGTCATACATCTCCTGGCCGTCATCCGCTATGTACGCGGTCAGCTGCTTCGAAACAAACTTGCCCGAGCTATCCCGCACAGCCAGCCAAAGGTTTCGCTTTCCTTGCTGGTTTTCCATCCACGCGACTCTGCCGGCCTTTGGAGCCGCAACTAAGTCCGTGGCAAACGGAGCGCTCAAAGCCTGTTCAAGCGTGAAATCCTGACCTTGCGCATTTTGAGCCAACAGGCCAACGAGTGCGGTGAGCGATAAAGCAGCATGTTTCATCAATAAACCCTGGAAACCCTCAAGCCTTTGCCTGCGAATGGTAGATTGCATCCATATATTTCATATCCCGAAGGCCTTCTTCCCCCGGGCTGCTCGGAGTCTTGTTTTGCAGGATGCACTCGCTGAAGTGATCCGCTTCCCGTTCAAATTGTTTAGGATCCTTCTCAGGATTCCTCTCATCCAGAACCACCGGAGGGGCACCTCTCTCTCCAGTGAAATAATTCGCCTGCAGCCGCGTGCCATCATAGTTGAAAGCCGGATCGATCTGCAGCGAGCCCTTAGTCCCGAAGACCTTGAAGTAACCCGGCATCGTCGTGCCATAGCTGCAACTGCCCGTAGCCAGCACTCCTGACGGAAACCGCAGTGCCCATGAAACATTCTCCTCAACCTCGTCGAAGCGTCCATCATGATCCATGGTCGAGGTGTAGGACGTAAACGCCACCGGCTCCTCGCCCGTAAGATACCGGCTCGCATTCAGCACATAGATTCCTACGTCATAGAGTGACCCTCCGCCTGCCAGCTTCTTCGTCAGTCTCCATTCGCCCGGAGGGCTATTAAAACCGAACGCCCCGTTGATTGTATGAACCCGCCCGAGGGCGCCGTCGCGAATCAACTTCACTGCCTTCAGGTGCAAGGGCTCGTAGTGGCACCGGTATGCGATCATCAGCTTTACATTGGCAGCCTTGCATGCGGCAATCATCTGCTCCGCCTCGGCCACCGTTACGCTCATCGGCTTTTCGCATAACACGTGCTTGCCAGCCTTGGCCGAACGAATTGTATACTCCGCGTGCATGCTGTTTGGCAGCGCCACATAGACTGCGTCGATCGCCTTGTTCTCACGCATGCGGTCCATGTCTTCATAGCTATAAATAGAGTCCCGCGGCACCCCATACTGCGCCGCAATCCGCTCCGCCTTATCTCGGTGCCCGCTTACCAGCCCTGTAATCTTTGACGTCGATCCCTGCGTTACTCCGCGCATAAAGTGATCCGCAATCCGGCCAAGCCCAATCACGCAATACCCAATCTTGCGTTCAACCTGTGCCTCTGCCCGAACGATAGGCAGTGTCTGCGCCGCCAATCCCATAACGCCGATCTTCGAGAACTCCCGCCGCGAAACAATCATTGTTATCCACCTTGGAACAACTAAAACGTTTTTTACGTCCCGAACATCATCTCGTATCGCACGGTTTCACACAAAAGAAAAAGCCCCGGACTAAATCCGGGGCTTTGTGTGAAGCAGGGAAGTGGTTTAGTACATTCCGTCCATGCCGCCGTGATTATGACCGCCCGCCGGAGCTTCCTTCTTCTCAGGAATCTCCGAGATCATTGCCTCGGTGGTCAGCATCAGGCCGGCAATCGAAGCCGCGTTCTGTAGCGCCGTACGTGTAACCTTGGTTGGGTCGATGACACCAGCCTTCACCAGGTCCTCGTAGGCTCCAGTCGAAGCGTTGTAGCCGAAATTGGCTTCCTTCGAGTCATGGATCTTGCCGATCACCACAGCGCCTTCCTCGCCAGCGTTGGCGACGATCATGCGCAGCGGCTCTTCCAGTGCGCGGCGGATGATGTTTGCACCGATCTTCTCATCGCCCTCGAGCGACTTGATGATATCCTCAACCGCTGCAGCCGTGCGAACCAGTGCCACGCCGCCGCCTGGAACGATGCCTTCCTCAACCGCGGCGCGGGTTGCGTGCATCGCATCCTCAACGCGGGCCTTCTTCTCCTTCATCTCGGTCTCAGTCGCAGCGCCGACCTTGATGACGGCAACGCCGCCAACCAGCTTCGCCAACCGCTCCTGCAGCTTCTCGCGGTCGTAGTCCGACGTGGTCTTCTCGACCTGCGAACGGATCTCCTTCACGCGGCCCTCGATCTCGGAGTCCTTGCCCCCGCCGTCTACGATCGTCGTGTTGTCCTTGTCGATCGTCACGCGCTTGGCAGTACCCAGATCCTCGATCTTCACGCCCTCGAGCTTGATGCCGAGGTCCTCGGTGATCGCCTTGCCGCCCGTCAGGATCGCGATGTCCTGCAGCATGGCCTTGCGGCGGTCGCCGAAGCCCGGAGCCTTCACCGCAGCCACGTTCAGCGTGCCGCGCAGTTTGTTGACCACGAGAGTCGCGAGCGCCTCGCCGTCCACGTCTTCAGCGATGATGACGAGCGGCTTCGCCGTGCGGGCAATCTGCTCCAGCAGAGGAAGCAGGTCCTTCATCGACGAGATCTTCTTCTCGTAGATCAGGATGTAGGGATTCTCAAAGCTGGCTTCCATGCGCTCTGCATCCGTGACGAAGTAGGCCGATAGATAGCCGCGGTCGAACTGCATGCCCTCCACCACCTCAAGCTGCGTCTGCATCGTCTTGGACTCTTCAACCGTGATCACGCCGTCCTTGCCGACCTTCTTCATCGCCTCGGCAATGATGTTGCCGATGGTCGAATCGGAGTTGGCCGAGATCGTGCCAACCTGCGCGATCATGTCGCCCGAAACAGGCTTCGAGAGCTTGCTCAGCGCTCCGCCTACGGCATTGCCGTTCTCGTCACGCTTGCCCACGATGGCTTCAACGGCCTTGTCGATACCACGCTTCAGTGCCATTGGATTGGCGCCAGCGGCAACCGTCTTCACGCCTTCGCGGTAGATGGCCTGTGCAAGCACGGTCGCGGTCGTGGTGCCGTCACCGGCAACGTCCGAGGTCTTCGAAGCAACTTCGCGCACCATCTGTGCGCCCATGTTTTCCAGCGCATTGCCCAGTTCGATCTCCTTGGCGACGGTTACACCGTCTTTGGTAATCGTGGGCGAGCCGAACTTCTTCTCGATAACGACGTTCCGCCCCTTGGGGCCGAGCGTTACCTTCACTGCGTCGGCCAGCGTGTTCACTCCACGCAAAATCGCCTGACGCGAATCTTCTCCATGCAGAATCTGCTTTGCCATCTGTTTACTCCTGTTGTCGGACCGGCCGACTGAAAGTTAGGTAGGTCTGAAATCTGTCAGCGTCACAGCATTGTTCCAACCGCGAACGCGGGCAAAGCCCGCCTTCGCCGCGACGCAAAAGCGCTACTTGAGGATGCCTAGGACCTCTTCCTCGCGCATGATGAGATACTCTTCGCCGTCCAGCTTGATCTCGGTGCCCGAATACTTGCCGAAGAGAATGTTGTCGCCAGCCTGTACATCGAGCGGGAATACTTTGCCCTCGTCGTTCGACTTGCCCTTACCGACCGAGATGACTTTGCCCTGTTGCGGCTTTTCTTTTGCCGTATCCGGGATGATGATGCCGCCACGGACGCTCTCGCCCTCTTCGACGCGCTGAACCAGAATGCGGTCGTGGAGCGGTGTAAATGATGTCTTCGCCATTGCTTCCTTCTCCTTGAATGCGTTTATTAGGCGGACGAGACAACTCATCCGCGTCTTCCCACACAACCCGGCAGGCCGGACTATGCCCGGCAACCGATTGCGTGAATTGGATGGAATCCAGCCTGAGCGCTCAAAGGTCCTGAAACAAGCTTCAGAGGTGCTTTAGCACTCAAGCCTCCCGATTGCTAACGATAGGCCACGTGTCGGGAGGCTGTCAACTCGCTCCCGTTAAATGTGAGTGAAAGTCACGCAAGGCTTGGAATCCCTGGCTTGCCCCCCGCTACCGTTGGAACAGATTTCCACAAGTCCTGCTTGACACTCCTGTTAGCCTTAAAACAGAGAGAGTAAAGCCCGGTGCCCATGCCGGGCTTTACGATTTTTTATGAGAGTGTTGCAGGCGTGTACCCCGATAGTCCAGACCTAACCTATCTGGATTGGACACTTTACATGCTTTGATAGGGGAGGGGGGGCCTGGGTCGGGCTGCAGACGTTCGCGGAAATCAGGTAAAATAAGCGTCAACATGCAGGTACCCCGCTTCATTCGAACCACCCTCGCAGTTCTCGTCGCTCCAGCCCTGCTTATAGCCAGCCTTCAGGCGCAGGACTCTACCCAGCGCCACGGCCGCAAGTATAAACCGCCACCGGAAACCTCGCACATCGAGGTATTGGTGACGAAAAGGTTCAATGGCAAACCCGTCATGAACGCCGCCGTCGTCTTTAACCCATCGACCAAAGACGGAAAAGACCTGGGCAGCCTTGAGGTCAAGACCGACCCCGAAGGTAAGGCGACTATCGATATCATCCCGACCGGCAGTGTCGTCCGGGTACAGGTGATTGCGACTGGATTTGCTACTTTCGCGGAGGACTATGAAGTAAACGAATCGACCCGTCAGATCGAGGTCGCACTTCTGCGTCCGCAGGAGCAAATGTCCTCCTACCAGAACAACTCCGGCAAGGAGTCCTCACGCAAAGCCGGTGTTCAGGAGCCTGCACGTTCAACGACCCCCTCGTCTAACGCCAAGCCTGACACCAAGCCGTCTACAAGTACCCCGCCCGCGCAAAATGCGCCGAAGCCCCAATAGATGGCAAGGCTGCTGGCAGGGAAGACCGCACTGATTACCGGAGCGGCCAAGAGAATTGGCCGCTCTATCGCTTTAACGCTGGCCGAAAACGGCGCAAACATCGCCATAACCTACCTTGACTCCCAGCTCGAAGCCGAACAGACGGTAAGCGACCTTGCAGCCTTTGACGTCGATGCCTTTGCGGCCCGCTGCGACCTCCGCGACCCTCTGAGCATCGAGCAGGCAGTTGCCACAGTGGTAGAAGAGTTTGGTGGCCTCGACATCCTCATAAACAATGCTGGTGTCTTTGAGTCGGCCGCACTCGAGGACATCACCGTCGAGCAGTGGGACGCGATGTTCTCCACCAACACGCGCGCTCCGTTCCTCGTCGCCCGTGCGGCTTACCCGCACCTTCGCACCGCCTCCGGCCGCATCATCAACATCGGCTCGTTAGGCGGCTTACATCCCTGGGCGACACACGGACACTACTGCACCTCGAAGGCTGCGCTGCACATGCTCTCGCAGGTAATGGCCAAGGCCTGGGCGCCCCACATCAGCGTCAACTGCATCGCCCCCGGCATGATCGTCCAGGGTGAGATTGAAGAGGAATACCGAAGATTTGCGGAAAAGACGCCGATGCAACGAAATGGAACTGCTGCGGATGTCGCAGCAGCGCGCTCTGTTTTTCGCCACGGCGCCCGGCTTCATCACCGGTCAACTACTCACAGTCGATGGTGGGTTGGGCTTGTAACTGAGTTACTGATGCAGCAGCCTTTGAAACCAGTTCTTAGGCTTCATGTCGTCGTAGATCTCAAGCGGTTCAGGCTGAGGTGACATCGGTTTGCCCAGGAATGCTGCCAGAGGGTTGGACACGCACAGCAGATGGGCATAGTCCGGCCCATACTTCTTCGCGACGATATCGAAGGCCTCCTGCATCTTTGGCGGCCTTGAAGTGGTGTTATGAGCGTCAGTAGCAATGAAATGGACCCAGCGTTTGACCAGAAGTTCATGGGCCATCCGTTCGGCCTTCTTGCCCATATGCCCCAGGATGGATCCCGCCGTGATCTGAACCAGCACACCCCTGCGGAGCCACTCGATGAGCCGGGAAGCATCAGCCTGCAGAGTAGCGTTGCGCTCAGGGTGAGTCAGGATCGGAGTCAACCCCTCAAGCTCAAGTTGATAAAAAACTTCAGTAAGTCCAGGGGAAATACCATAATCAGGAATTTCAACCAGGAGATAGCCGAGCCCGTTGATGCTGAATCGCGCCGGCTCGCTCTTGGCCTCTTGGATATTGTCGTAAGAGAGGTGGAAATCGCACCCGCGGCCAAGCTTCAGATCCATTCCCTCGGCATAAATCAGCCTTTGTAACTCGGCGATCTTCCCATCGATGTGGGCTGGAAGGTAAGTGTACTGATCGTTCGAGTGAGGCGTGCAGGCAATATGAGTGATTCCATCAATTGCTGCCATCCGCGCCATGGCAAGCGATGTCTCAACGCTGGTAGCACCATCGTCTACGCCCCACAAAAGATGATGGTGAATATCAATCATGTGCCGTTAGCTACTGAGCAACTGCAAGGGATTCGATCATGGAGGTAAACAACTGAAGCCCGTCGGATGAACCGAGAAGGCTTTCACTCGCACGATCCGGGTGCGGCATCATTCCCAGGACATTACGGCCCTCGCTCAGGATGCCCGCGATGTTCTCAAGGGATCCGTTAGGATTCGAAGCCTTCGTGATCTCTCCACTGGGAGTGGCATATCGAAAGGCGATGCGATCTTCTGACTTTAGCTTCGCAAGTGTCGCTTCGTCGCAGTAGTAGTTGCCTTCCATATGTCCAATGGGCATCTGGAGTACTTGGCCCTTTGTAAGCCCATGGGTGAAAGGGGAATTCGATGTTTCGGTCCGCAGATGGACCTGCTTGCAGATGTAGTGTTGCCCTGCGTTTCGCATCAACGCACCCGGCAGCAAACCGGTCTCACAGAGGATCTGAAATCCATTGCATATCCCGAGCACCAGGCCGCCACTCCTGGCAAATTTGCCTACCGACTGCATGACTGGAGCAAATTTTGCAATCGCCCCTGTGCGCAGATAGTCTCCATAGGCAAATCCTCCTGGCACAAGGATGGCATCGCACCCTTGAAGATCTTCCGAAGCATGCCAGAGAAAGGTCACCGGCTGGTGCGCCAGCGCATCAATCACATGGTAAGTATCGTGATCGCAGTTGGAGCCGGGAAAGACCAGAACGCCGAATTTCATACCTTAAGGATAGCATTGGAGATTCGAAGGCAGGTCGTATGAGCGACGGCAGGACCAAACCCGTCACGCATCTCCGAACCGCAGGCAAGGCGCTGGTTGATTGGTGGCGAGCCGCAACCTTGGATGCTCTCATCGTAGGCATACTCTGGCTCATCGGTTTGGAGCTCATCAAGGTTCCATTGGCACCATTGTGGGCGATTCTCGGTGGCCTTTTGCAGATCATCCCTACCTTCGGGGGCATGATCGCCTTGATCGGACCGGTGCTCTCAGTCGCGTTCAGCGGACACGACGAATGGAGGCTCGGACTGGTCCTTGGACTGTATGGAGTGATCGCAATCCTGGAAGGGCTGGTGATCGGTCCCTATGTGCTTCATCGGACAACGCGGGTCCCGTGGTGGGCAGCATTCTTTGGCCCCATCCTATTGGGATTTCTTATTCCGTTTTGGGGTGTTTTGTTAGCGCCTCCGCTACTCGCCGTGATCTTCGCCTTTCGAGCATCCCCTATGCCACAATCGCCTGGGAAAGTACCTCCGCAGCCCTAAGTACCCAACTTGTAGCGTGTTTCTGCAAGACGATAAAGGGGGCGCCAAACTAGTCTGTTGATCGTCACTACCATTATCGCCATCACGATGGTGGCAAGAAGCAGAATTTGAAATTGGCCGCTATCTGTAGCGGCGCTGATTGTTGCACCGAGTCCGACGGTCTGAAGAGTCTGGTTCTTCAGCCGGAAATATTCTGCAATGATGCTGGCGTTCCAGGCGCCGCCGGAAGCGGTAACCAGTCCGGTAATGAGATATGGAAAAATCCCAGGCAGAATAACGGTCTTCCACCGTTGCACGGTACTGAAATGAAAGAGTGTTGCCACTTCTCGGAGGTCAGAAGGAATTGCCATTGCGCCTGCGATAACGTTGAATAGGATGTACCACTGCGTTCCAAGCAGCATGAGCGCAATCGCACCGATTCCCATTCCTCCGCCAAGACGTACCAGTGCAAGCAAGATAACCGGGAACAATGCTGTTGCTGGAACGGAAGCTGCAATTTGCGCCAGTGGCTGGGCAATTCTCGCCAGCCGCGGATGAAATCCAATGGCTACTCCTACAGGAATCGTCCAGAGTGAAGCTAAAAGCAACGATACGTTCACTCTGAGAAAAGTTGCCAAAGCGCCTTTCATAATCTGAGCGAACTCAGCGGCTTGGACCTCTCTAAGCAGAGCCAGAGCACGAAAGGCAGCGTAGAGAACTCCGATGCTTACCAGCGTTACTATCAGCCAGCGCACCCATCCTGTCGCTTTTTCTTCTTGAGTGCGTTCTTCAGCCGTTCGAATCGCCGATTTTTCAAGTTTTTGTTGCCGTTCTTTGGCCAGCCGTTTGTAGATATCTTCGCCAAGGGGGCGGATGGTGTGGTGTCTCAATGCTCGAAGAGCACGTGAGTGTTGTAGCAGGTGCAGTAGAGGGCTGCGAATCTCAGCGGCACCTGTTCCTTGCTCAAATTTAAATTTGTTACTCCATGCAATCACGGGGCGCCAGATGAGTTGATCGGTTGCCACGATAATCGCAATCATCGTCGTCAGGCCCCATGTAATGGCAGTCGGATCGCCGACGCTTGCAGCCGTTTGCAGGTAAGATCCCAAACCTGGAAGCCGAAAATCTCTTGTACCGAGGACAAACATCTCGCAGGCCATGAGGAAGAACCATCCTCCAGCCACTGAGACCATGGAGTTCCAGACCAGTCCAATTGTCGCGTAGGGCAGTTCTAGCTGTACAAGTCTCTGCCATCGAGAGAACTTATAGATTCCAGCAGCTTCCGTCAACTCGCGCGGGATACTCTTGAGCGATGAGTAGAAGCTGAATGCCATGTTCCAAACCTGGCCGGTGAAGATGAGCACAATTGCTCCCATTTCGACGCCAATCTGACGCGTCGGAAATAGAGCAACCATTGCGAGCATGACCCCGGGTAGGAAGCTCAGGACTGGAATTGACTGGAGGATATCGAGTCCGGCGATCATTAGTGCTTCGATCCGCTTGTTATAGGCCGCTGTGTATCCGTAAGCAATCGCGAAAAGCAGGCTGAGCAGATAGGCTAACCCGATGCGGACGACAGAATAAAAGGCATAGAGCGGCAGTGCTCGAGGGCTGAGAGAGATGACGATCTCCGGCACAGGATGTCCGAACCAATACTTGGCGATTTGCACTACTGCAAAAAAGCATGCGAGTGCAATTGCTGCGACACAAAGGTCGAGCACAACAGGCCAACTGCGTCTTAGCACCTGGCTTCTTGCAAGAATCTCCTTGCCCGGAATATTGCTGAAACTCTCGGGAAAATTCACCGCGTCTCAACCTTCCCTGTTGCATCGGCTTCGGCCTCAGTGTGAAGTTTTTCTGGTTGAATAAACCTGCGTCTTGAGGCATCAAAATCGAATAGCTCGGCATAGCGTCCCCAATTGATTGCTGTTTCCAATTGGCGAAGAGTCTCGTCTTCACTAAATTGCTCATCGAGCATGTCGTGGAAGAATTCCTCTGGAACGGACCGGTCACTCTTAGCTTCGATGGCACGTACGATTTGTCTGAGCAAGAAGAACATTCTCAACAGCGGCTGTGCGAAATAGCTCCTTTTGGCGCAGAATCTCCGAGTTGGCGTACTCGGCGCCGGTAGGGGTAATAGCAGCGTCGCCTTCAGTGACAGTCAGAAACCCCAGCAGGCGAGCTGCATCAACGATGGGCAACAAATCATCAATTTCGAAGGCGAGATCATCGGCTAAACGGTAGATGTCATCTTTGCCATTGTGATCAAGCAAAATTTCAAGCAGGCCGGCAATACCCCCTGGCCTTGCATGTGGAAGCATCTGGTAATGCATCTGTCGTTGATCTCGGACGGGCTTGCCTGCAGGCGTCTGAGGCAAAGCGGGAGGTTGCGCATCTGGTTGAGTCAAAACTTTGTAGATATAATCCACCAGTTGTGTGAAGGCTGTGGTCTTACGGTCACGCGGGTGAACGAGAGCTACTTTAAAATCTGTTCGGACATGGCCAGGGTTTCGTCCAAGAACGATGATTCGATCGGCGAGGAGAACTGCCTCTTCAATATTGTGAGTGACCAGAAAGATCGCTTGGGTCGGGATAGTCTTGTTGTGCCACAGTTCGAGGAGTTCACTGCGCAGGTTTTCCGCTGTCAGGACATCAAGCGCTGAGAATGGCTCGTCCATGAAAAGAACCTCAGGCTCAACGACGAGGGCACGTGCAAAGCCCACTCTCTGGCGCATACCACCGGAAAGTTCTTTTGGGTAAGCCGCCTGAAAGCCATCCAACCCGACCGTGTCGAGGATCTTAAGCGCTCGTTTCCGCCTCTCACCAGCATCCATTCCGCGGGCCTTTAGGGGCGCTTCGACATTTTCGAAGACGGTTAACCATGGAAATAAAGCGAAGCTTTGGAAGACAATGGAAACGTTGACATCTGCGGTTGCGATAGGTTGATCATGCCAGTAAACCTGCCCTGCCGAAGGTTTTGAGAGTCCGGTTAGCATTCGAAGCAAAGTTGATTTTCCAGACCCCGAAGGTCCAAGAAGAGCAACAATCTCGCCTGCAGCAATAGATAAGTCGGTCGGAGAAATGACCTGAATCCGGTTTTCGCTCGGCTGCGCATAATATTTCTCCACTCTTTCGGCGCGTATGATCGCTGTCTGCATCGAGGACTCTTTTGTCGTAATCTATTGAAATTGTAATCAGTTGGCTGTTGGACTGCTCAGCGGTCAGCGTATCATTAGATGACGGCAAAACTGTAAATCCACGGTGAGTTCCTGTCAGTTTTGAGGGGCTCCCCTGCAGAACTCCCACCAAACGTTCTAATTTCTTTATTTTGGGGAAAAGCAGCATGGCAGAAACAACAATCTCGAGCACGACACCCAAACTCAAGGTATTGGTTGCCGATGACGAGCAAGTCATCGCCAATACCTTGGCGATCATTCTGAATCAGGCGGGCTTTGAAGCGCGCGCTGTCTATAGTGGAGAAAAAGCAGTTGAATTGTTAGACAGCTTTCAGCCCGATATGCTCATCAGTGACGTGATTATGACTGGAATGACCGGTATCGAAGCTGCCATTATCACCCGCGCCAAACTACCAAAGTGCAAAATCCTTCTCTTCTCGGGACAGGCAGCCACTGCCGATTTACTTGAAAAAGCGAGAGAACAAGGGCATGAGTTCGAGATTTTGGCTAAACCAGTTCATCCGACCGATCTTTTAGCTAAACTGCGCGGTTGATGTCGATACGTTTCTGTCACTCTGCTGTCTTTCTTTTATTCTGGCTGCAGGAACACCAGCGTAAATTGTCCACGGTTCAAGGTTGCGAGTTGCAACTGATCCGAGACCAAGAACCGCTCCGTCACCAACATCGACCCCTGGTGCAACGGACGCTCGTGCGCATATCCAGCTATAAGCCCCGAAGTTCATTGCGTATGCCACGAGAGGAAAAGCTGGATCGTCATAATCGTGGGTGGCACCGCAGATATATGCTTGTTGAGAAAGAATGGCGTGCGAACCAAATCGTACGGGTGCTGGGTTGTAGATCTCTACTCCATCAGCAGCTGAAACCTGGTCCGCACATATCAGGTTCCAGGGGGCCCAAATTTTAGAGGCCGGGTAAAAGTGACAATTAGGGCCTAAAGTTGCACCGAAAGAACGGAGAAGAAAAGCCCGCCAGGAATGGAAGGGGCGAGGAGACCACCTGTAAAGAAAGAACCAGCAGGCATTCCATATCAGTCGCCTTAGCCGATTCCCCAATGAAAACGCTGGACGTAGATATGGATCAGAAGCTGTTACAGCGGATATCTGCTCTCCGGCATTGTAGTGGACCTGCTTTGGCATGGGTGAATCCATCCTCAGATTTGCACTTCTGCTCCAGAAACAGTCGTGGCGGTTTCAAAAAGTTTAATAATCGCCTTGGCGTTCTCTCGCATGTCATACCTGCTGCGAAAGCAATCCGTGGCTCTTTTGGACATAGCTGATCGTTCATCTTGAGGGGTGGCGATCCAGCGTCTCAGCAGATTGGTAGTGCCTTCCTGAGTATCGAGTTCCACAAGGCCTGCCCTGTCCTCGACTATGTCTTCGGCGATGTTGACCTTATCGGCCAAAAGTACTGGAGTCCCGCACCCGAGTGCTTCGGCAACTGCAATTCCAAAATTTTCCTGGTGGGAAGGTAGAACGAAAGCCTCTGATGCAAAAAAAGCACCCCACTTTGAATTTCCTGTCAACATCCCAGGCCAATGCACACGATTGTGGATATGAAGCTTTTGAGCCATTTCCTTCAACTCAGCACTCCAGTGTTGCTGATCAGGACCTGCCATGACCAGGTGGAGTTGTGGGTCTTCCTGGGCGACTTTACCGAAGGCATTAATGAGCAGATCGCAGCCTTTCTTTCTATGAATTCTCCCAAGAAATAACAGAAAGCGTTTATCTCGGATTTCAGGATACCGCTCGAAAAACGCTTGCTTTAAGCTTTCTGAGTCGCCAGGTGGCCCGCTTGCTCCATAGGGCACGACGTAAGGATTCCATTTGTGAAGCCAAAAGCTCTGCTCCGCGAGCCTTTTTTCGGCTTTCGAGGTGAAAAGAACACGATAAGCATCGCGGAGAATGCGATACTCTGCAGGAACCCAATAGAGCCATTTCTTGATATGTTTGAGCGGGAAAGCATACTTGAAATAAGGGTCGAGCATGCCATGGGTGAATACGACATAAGGTGTATTTCCTGAGAGCGCACGCCAGGCGGCATATCCGCAATATTGCCAGAGACCATTAACTACGACACCATCGAACCTAGATCGATTAGCCTTCAACCAAGGGAGAAGTTTTGAGTTGAACCCGTACTTTGTCCTGGTTGGTCCCAATGCATGGACAGGGAAGTCGATCCTCTGGAGGTAGGGCGCTTTAGGATCGTCTAAAGTAACAACTTCTCCTGTGTAACCGATGGGCCCATAACTTAACAGGACACGAACGGATTCAGTTGGGCCGCCGGCTTCAGGGTTAAGGGTTCCAATGATGTGAAGAATTCGCATCGACAGTCTTTCTTGAGAATATCAGCCGGGTTTTAGAGTGAAGACATAAGATCTTGAGAAGGCAGCTTTCGTGTTACGGCAGCTAATGCTTCCCGTAAGCCGCGAATATCTTCCTCAAAACTCCATGTTTGGATTCGCTTCAGCGCATTTTGTCCCATCTGTTTTGGTAACTCGGATGTTGTCAAAATCTGTTGCAGTGCTAAGGTCAAAGCGGAAATATCCCCTACAGGATAAACGTAGCCCTCAATTCCATTGCGGATTAGATCAGGCGCACATCCCACATCATCAGACACGATGACCGCTCGAGAGGCGTTCATGACTTCATTAACGACGAGCCCCCAAGGTTCATGCTGAGAGGGCAATACGAAAACCGTAGCAATGTCGAAGAATCGAGGCAATTCTGACTGATTTCTGAAGCCACAGAACCTGATATTCGGTAGATTCGCGTCTCTAACTCTTTGTTCAAGAGCGGCGCGTTCTTCGCCATCTCCTACGATGACTAAATAGGGCTGCGATTCAGTGTCGATATCAGAGGTTAAGTTTTTGTAAGCCTCCAATAGATCGATACAGCGTTTACGCCGTTGTAGTTTTGAAGCGAAGAGAATAACTGGGCGCGAAGGATCGAGGTTCAATTCCTCATGGAGCGCTTTACGCTCTTGTCGTGCTTCACGACCTCGTTGTTGGAAGTACTCATTGTCCACGGCATAAGGCATTAGAAAAAGAGGAAAGTCTGAACCCAAATAGTGCTGCCAATAAAGTGTATTAAGTGTGCCAATCGGCAAGATAGCGTCTACGAGGCGATTGAGTGTTTTGAAATAGAGACTTTTTACTATGAGTCGGGAGTTTGTTCGAGTTCGGTCATGCAGCCAGGATTCTGCTCTAAGCAGGACGGGAATACCTAAAGATTTGGCAGCCAGCATTCCGTGAATTGCATTGATTGTGGAATACCCATGAACCCATAGAGCATCAAAACGCGGACGATTTTCATTGCCACGTAGCCGATTTAGAAGCCCATAATTCAAAGGACTCGTCACGCTTGTAGTGCTGGTATCCCGCAACTTCGGCAAAAATTCATATCGATATCCCTCAAGGAGTGGGATGTCCCATTTAACGCCCACACCAAAGCCGTCATCCCGATATCCACGTATCGAAAAATCCGAGCCGAAAAAAACTGTGAGGTCGATATCCGGTTCTTGAGCTATACGCCGAAGCAAAGGGGCCTGATATTGAATGGGATGGCTCACTAAATAAGCGAGCCGGACTCTTCTTTCGTTGGAACGGTTTTCCTGGGGAGGGGCGCTCATTTTTTTTACGATCCTTGGACAAAATAGTCCAATAAATAGCTAATTAAGGTCGGACAGCGACAATGAGAAGCGACGCAAGTCCAAGCAAGGTCCCTATGCCTCCCGACTTGATTGCCGATTTCATTGAGTCCGATGGGAGAAAGATTATATCGTCCGCCTGCAAAACAGGATCGGGGTCCTTTCCATTGAGGACTCTTTTGATATCTACTCTTACAACTTTTCGATCAGTCCCAACTGTTCGTATCAATCTGAGATCGTCGTACTTTCCTTCAAAACCGGCGCCGCCTGAGAGTGCTGTTACCTGCATCAGAGTCAAAGGGGAATTCTGTGTAATGGCAAAAGCACCTTGGCTCCTGAACGCTCCCAAAACATAAACGACACCTACTTTAGATACAACGATCGTATCTTTTGCGAAAAGGGGAACATTGGCAAATTTACTTCGCGCAGGGTCAGTTCCCAGATCAACCACAATTGGTTGATCGATGCCCGGCCTGTTAATCGTGACGATGTGGCTTGCTGTAGGCGGCAAGCCGCCAACAGCAGCCAGGGCGTCGAACAGATGTTTTTCACCAAGAAGTGGAACAATCCCATGCACTTCACCGGCGACGGTTACTACTTGATTAGGGGATTCCATAACTTGAATGGTGACTTGTGGATTACGGTACATTCCGGCATTGATTAACTGTGCAGCAATTTGCTTTTCCGCTTCGTGCACGGTCAAGTCTTGAACTGAGACGGGGTTGATCAAAGGCAACTGAACCATTCCGTCAAGACTTACCCGCACTGGCGGCGAGTAATCGGGGGAGCTGTAAATGTGGACGACAATAAGATCTCCTGGTCCCAGGCGAAGATCTCTCGGCGCGGGATAAAGTATGGCAGGATCTGTAGTCGGAGTGACGACAGAATTGACTGGAGTAGTTGCACTGAGGGCAGGCCCGCTGAATTGAGCTTCAGCTGTGCAGCAAGCAAAAACCGTAGCCATCGTAAAGGCCACAAACAAAAACAGGATACGGTGAATCCAACCCTCGCCAGAGAGCCGATTGCATCCAGGTTCCATCATCGGGTCTCCTTTGACGTGATTGCGTCGTTCTTCGAGGTATCTTGTGAATTCCAACTCCCAGCATCGACACTTGAATAGGAGTATCCCGAATATCCGTAATACCCGTAATATTCCGGAGAGTTTAAGTCGACCGCATTGAGTACAATGCCCGTTACTGGCGCTCCAGCGCGAAGCAGGAGATCACGGGTACGACGCACGACATGTTTGCTTGACTTGCCATGCCGGATTACAAGCACTACCGCATCGGCCAAGCGGGATAGAATCACACCATCTGTTACAGACAAAATGGGTGGAGAATCAATAATGACATGAGAGTAGATTTCACTACAGCGCTTCAAAAGGTCCTGCATCGACTGAGAGCTAAGCATTTCTGTTGGGAATGGAGGGATTGGGCCACTGGGCAATATGTCCAGGTTGGGTATTTCCGGGACGCTCTGAACAGTATTTTCTAGCGTTGTCGCTCCAGTGAGCAGTGTAGTCAGGCCTATCTTTCCATTTAGTCCAAAACGATGATGAATTGCAGGGCGGCGCAAGTCGGCATCAATTAATAAAACGCGAGGCGCACCCTGCGCTAACACACAGGCAAGATTCGTCGCTGCCGTTGTCTTGCCTTCAGACATCGTTGCACTGGTGAAAAGAATAACTTTGGGCGGATGTCCCGCAGTTGACAGCAGCAGAGCCGTTCGCAAAGAGCGGAAAGCTTCCGCAAACTGAGATTTTGGTTGCGTCAGGACACTAACATTTCGTTGTGCAACAGACAAAGTGGCATCTTGCTCCGTAAGGGAGCGTCGCGACCTGGGAATTACTGCAAGAGATGGCAATTCTGTGACACTCTCAATCTCTGCTACGCGACGCAAGCCAGTATCGAGACTCTCCAGGAGGAAGGCAACAACAACACCACCAATTAAGCCGAAAAGTGTCATTGTGAACACGATTCTGGATCTGGGCCGCAGCATCGGCTCAGCAGGTAGCATCGCCGGATCAACAATATCAATCTCCAAAGATTCGAGTCCCGCCTGGACGCCGGCAGTTCTTAGTCGCTGTAGCAATCCTTCATATAGAGCACGGCTCGATTCGAATTCACGTTGTCTTAGCGTGTACTCCACTAGATCGTCGCGAAGCTTATATGCAGCGGACTTTTCGGACTCAAGCGCCGAAGAAGTCTGTTCTTCATTAGTCCGCGCAACAAGATAGTTCTCTTTTGCCTGCACCAATAGGCGATTCTGTTCAGCGTCGATCTCTTTAGCAAGTTCATCGATCTGAGCTTTTAAAGCTTTGGCTTGGGGATGATTCGGGCCAAGAGTCGATTCCATCTGGGCATAGTTGGCCTTCGCGGTGGCAATCTGGGCTCGCAAAGCATTCAATTCGGCTGGAGCCGTTCCCGGCGTTGTTTCGATTGATCCCTCAATCGTATTCGGATCCATACCGCTGAGCATCCGATAACGAGATTCAGCTATGATCCGGCTCAGATGAGCTTCGTTGGCTGCTTTGGACAATTCTTCTAGGGTCGAACTGATCTGGTTATGATTTGGATCGAAGCCGAGAATACCCAAACGCCGCTGTAAATCCATCATCTGCTCTTGCGAGGTTTGTACTTGCTGCTTCAGGTCCTCTAATTGGCTGGAAAGCCATGCAGAAACTCTTTGGGTGGAATCGAAGCGAGTCTGATAGCTTCGTTGGATATAAGCCGAAATGACTTTATTAACAATATCGGTCGCTAGCTTAGGATTTACGCTGTCATAGCTGATGCGAATAATATCTGTCTTGGATACGAGTACGATATGGAGATTGCTTTGGAGCCTATGAACGGTGGACTGCCGGACCTTAGGGTCATCTAGCGAGTTGTGTGGTATCGGGCCGCTTGCCTGTAAAAAGACCGGATCGTTACACAAATTCATCTCGCGTGCAACGGTAAGCATCAAACTGTCGCTTTGCAGAATGGCGACTTCTGTTTGCATCCTTGATGCGGAATCATTGCTGTAGCCGGGAACCGCACTCACGCGATATTCATTTGAGGAACCAGATCGCACCTGAATGCGTCCAAAAGCCTGATAAATTTGGGGTTGATTCAGCGCCTGGTAAAGTCCATAGGCAAATCCAATCAAAAAAAAGGCGGTGAGGACCCAACGTCGTTTGCGTAACGTGATCAGCGCTTCCGACAAAGTTGTGTCGGTAATCGATGTACTGAACCCGGCTGGATTCGTTTCAGGAGTGCCCATCCCAGGTGGTGTCTGCAAACTTTCGAAACCCATTCCCGGTAGTCTACTAGAGGGGTGCTCTTGAACGAAGTAGAGAAATCGGACGTGTATTCGATTGTTCCCCTCAGGTTCTCTGAATCACAAAAAACCATTATTCTAAGCTGGAGGGCGGGCTAAAATCCGATTTGTTCATAACTTATGGGTAAAACAGTTCGTATCGCTGTTGTTGGATCTGGCTATGTGGGGCTTGTGGCCGCAGTTTGTCTTGCAGAGATGGGTCATGACGTTATCTGCGTGGATAATGATGAGCAAAAGGTCGTGGCCCTGAAACAGGGTGATACGCTAATTCACGAGAACTACCTTTCGGAGCTTCTGGAGCGCTATCGCAATAAGAATATTCAGTTTACGACGGATCTAGCCGACGCTACCCGCTCCAGTGAAGTGATCTTTATTGCTGTAGGTACCCCCCAGAGCGAAAGCGGAGACGCCGATCTGTCGTACGTTGAGGCTGTCGCTTGCGAGATCGCTCGTTCTCTGAACGCCTATAAGGTGATTGTCGAAAAGAGTACAGTTCCCGTATATACAAATGAATGGATCAGCCGCGCTATGGAGCGCAATGGGGTTGCGAGAGACCTTTTCGACGTTGTTTCGAACCCCGAATTTCTTCGGGAAGGTACCGCAGTTGCGGATTTCCTTCACCCAGATCGAATTGTCGTCGGCGCTGATAGCGAGCGCGGAGCCGCTGTTTTAAAGGAGATATATCTTCCTCTGACCAGTGGTAAATACTACGTGTCTCCAGATGGCATTCCGGGTGCTCGTGGAGTGGAAAATCCCCCCCCTCTGCTTGTTACTTCCACCAAAAGCGCAGAGATCATTAAACATGCCTCTAATGCCTTCCTTGCTCTAAAGATATCGTTTATCAATGCGGTATCGAATCTTTGTGAGGCAACCAACGCGAATGTCGAACAAGTTGCCCAGGGGATGGGACTTGACAGCCGAATTGGACCCAGGTTCCTTCGCCCGGGAATCGGTTATGGCGGCTCCTGTTTTCCAAAAGATGTGTCCGCATTCCGCTCAGTTGCGGAACAACTCGGCATCGATTTCGGATTGCTAGCTGAAGTTGAAAAAATCAATTCTTTGCAGAAGAGACGCTTTCTCAATAAGGTACGCTCTGCGCTTTGGACGCTCCGAGGGAAACGGTTGGCGGTTCTCGGGCTGGCGTTTAAAGGTGAAACGGATGATATCCGTGAATCGCCTGCAGTCGATATTGTCCGCATGCTTCTCGCAGAGGGTTGTAACGTGTGTGTCTATGACCCTGCCGCCATGAAGCGCGCCAAACAAGTTCTGACTCCTGCTGAAAATCTGCATTATGTAGAGGATTCTTATACAGCTGCTACCGATGCAGATGCCTTATTGATTCTTACAGATTGGCGGGAATTTGCGTCACTGGACCTTCAACGGATCAGCAGAGCTCTTCGTTATCCGATCATCATCGATGGTCGTAATCTTTATGATCCCAATGTCATGTTAGAACATGGATTTACATATGTCAGCGCCGGAAGACCGACTGTCCATCCAGTACGAGAATTGGCTTCGTCGCTCATGCGGTAACTTGATAAGCATTTTTGTATAAATCCGGCTCAGATAGCCGGAGCAGGAAGGCCATCGGCAAAATCGGTGAGTTGCGAGTTTCGGAAAGGTACGAATGACATCAAAAAGATTTCTTGTAACCGGCGCGGCGGGTTTTTTGGGTTCTCATCTTTGTGATTACCTGCTTCAGGAAGGACATACTGTAATAGGGGTAGATAATTTGTCGACAGGAACCACCGCGAATCTGTCGCACCTTTCTGGTGATCCGTTATTCAGCCTTGTCGAGCATGATATTGTTCGTCCTTTCGACTTGGGTAAAGTGGACTTTGTGTTTAATTTTGCGTCGCCCGCGAGCCCCGGCGATTACACACGTCTTGGTGTCGAAACATTGTTGGTGGGGTCGTCTGGAACAATCAATACCTTGGATATCGCGCGGAAGTATAATGCCGGTTATTTGCACGCTTCCACATCTGAATGTTACGGAGATCCAGAAGTTCATCCTCAAATAGAGACCTATTGGGGGCATGTGAATCCAATAGGTCCGCGTTCGGTCTATGACGAAGCTAAACGATTTTCTGAAGCTGCGGTTATGGCTTATTACAGGTATTACAAGGTTAATACCCATTTAGTCAGAATTTTCAATACATATGGTCCGCGTCTTCAAGCCAATGATGGCCGGGTGATCTCAAACTTTCTAATTCAGGCGCTCCGAGGGGAACCGCTCACAATTTATGGCGACGGTTCCCAAACTCGCAGTTTTTGCTATGTCTCCGATCTGATTGAAGGAATTATTCGTCTAGCTCGCTCCAATGAACATCTTCCAACAAATATTGGTAACCCTGAAGAGCTAACTATTCACGGATGCGCCCTTGAAATCATAGCCGCAACCGGATCTAAATCAGGAATAACCTTTTTGCCGTTACCTACCGATGATCCGATAAGGAGGCGGCCCGATATTGAAAAGGCCAAAGCTGTATTGGGATGGGAACCAAAAGTAAAACTACAAGAAGGGTTGGAACGTTCTATTGGCTATTTCAGATCATGTATAGGTTCTTAATCGATCAGTCCTTACGGACGTTCGGGGAAAGTTCTTAGCTTGGGATACCATGTGAGTTGGACAGCACCCACTACGTTTTGTTGAAGGCCGGTTTTATAGATGGGTGCCTTCCATCCTTCATACTGCAACCATGTATTAAGCTCTACATCTCTACCGATTCTCTTTACGAGAGAAACGGTAAATTGATTTTGAGTTGTACCATTTGGGATGAAATCATTGGGAGTCTTCTTATTTAAATACTGGATCTGCAGCCACTCCTGCCCGGAAAAATGATATGTGAGCCAGGCCTGTCCACCCTTAGCCTCACGGCCGATCCAATCACCCATAATATAGCCTTTATTGGTATAAGCCTGTCGCTGAAGTACTTCCCAATAATTGAATTGTCCAGCATTGCTTCTGGATGTTCCCGGGTCGGTCGAAACTGCTTCTATTCGAAAATCAAACTTATTAAGGGGCCTGGGAAATTGGGAGAAATAAAGCCCCGTTCTATACGCGGCGCGCCTGGGAGCGCTAACGGGCGTAACATCATCATGCGAGATTGAATCCGCGTAAAGGGTGACGTAACGTCTGACGAAAGGAAGACGGTAAGAAAAATTGAAGGCGCTGTAACGTGCCCCAGGGTCTTCTCGAGAGAGCTTTACATCTGGTGGAACGTCATTGAAACTGAAAAATCCTTTTAGAAAAGTGTGTAATGTGACGGGTGAGTGTCCTTCACCTCCGAATACAATCGTGCGTTGGAAGCCGAATTCAAAATTTACAGTCGGCCGGAAAGCAAACATCTCCGAGTGGACATAGGGCTGGTTGTAGGCGGTATGTCCCTTCAAACTGCCATAGAAGAAGTCGTATCGAAGCGGTCCGAGCACTCTCGAAACCAATGGAACATGCAGAGGTTCGATTCGATTGATACGAAAGGAATAAATATTTTCAGCATTGTTGGACCACGCCATGGAACCGCCTGCTGCGGGTCCCAGCCAGGCGTCACTTTTTCCTCCAGAGATTTCATGGCCAAGAAGGTGAAATGACAGGTTAGCCTCGACCAGGCGAAATGGATTCTGTGCTGCTACAGGATCTGCAGGGATTGTATCCTGAGGCTGGTTCGGTGGGCCGTAAGGAATTCGGTCCACTGCAGAGAGAAAAGACGCGAGGTTCTGCGAGTATCCGCTTCCGCCTGGAGAATGTTGATACTCTCCGCGAATGTAAAGAGAGAAGCGTCCCGCTTCGTTCAGGGTAGAAAAGCCAGTAATGTTGTTAAATCCTGTTTGATAAGGACGGCCATAATCGTTATTGATGGTCTGGCCGATATGGTAACTATCCCTCAGAGTTGGACCGCCGATCCCCATAAAGCGGGTATAGAGCGACTGAATACCGTAAACTGCCCCGCGGTCGATGTTATTTTCAGGAACTTCAGCGGCAAATTCATTAAGAAGATTAGCCAGGATATCCTGAGCTTCGTCATTCTTGCTGTTTAGGATGTCAGCCTTCGAATCAAGAAGGGTATGCAGGGCGCTTCGCCGGGTCCAGGGACGCATTCCCAGAAAAAGAGTGTCGAGATACCCCATGGAGTAGAGCCGTGTCATCGCTGGATATACCCAGCTGTCAACGGGAATATAAGCCGAGCCAAGATTATCACCCACCGTGTCGGGAACAGGGCTATATGCTTCATAGGAAGGAAGATTTTCTGTTATTTCGGCCGCAGGTCTTGCAGGAGGTGGCGATGGCGGTTGTGATGTTTGCTGTGGAGTGGTCTGGTCGCTGCTCTTCTGCGGAGGCTGAGGGTTGGGTGCGTCATACGGAGGCATTGCAGGTTGGGTATCCGACGGCACCGGTGTGGGAACTGGCTTTACGCCAGGTTGAGTGGGTAAGGTCTGTGCAAGTACCGACGGGGCTATCCAGATTGTTAAAGCTGCAAAAACAACAAAATTTCTGGTCCGCACTTGCACCTCAAAAGCCCATTTGAACGCTATTCCAGTGTAGTCCTGATCCCGGCTGTTGTTTTGGTCGAATTAAGAGCTTGGTTCTCCGGTCGAGCAATAGCAGTTATTGCTTCCAGTGATGGAGTTGTCTCCGAAACGACTCTTCTGTTGTATCCAGCCAGTGTTGCCTGCACACCTTCCGTTCAAGAAGAAATTTCGCCATTTGAATGATCGGATCACTCGCTGCCATCGACTGATTCAAGGGGTTATAACTCAAACATTCAATCAAGACAGGACCATCGCCTGCACGAGTTCTTCCAAGGGATTCCTGAACGACCCGAAATAACGCAACTGCGTCTCTTGAATCGACCGGTATTCCTGGCACCCCTGTTGAACGGGCCTTACCGCATGCGATCATCGCAGAGGACTTTTTATCAGACACTTCGGGCAGTACAACGAAAATTACCGGTAATTCGAACTTTCGGGCCAGGGCGAGGGTTCTTTTCCAGGTATTTCCTCCGACTTCACCGCGGTAAACGTACACCACTACAATTTTTCCGGGCTGCAGGAGTTTCAGCGCAAGCGCAGCTCCTATGACTAATTCCAACCTTTCGTGTGCATTTGCGATTGGAGGAAGCAGCCGTGGCGAGTGGTCCTTTTGAAAAGCTGATTCTGATTTGCGGGTTGTACCTGAGATCGTGTCAATTTTTCGCAGCACCGTTCGAACTGGGGAACCGAGAACCAGTTCAGTGGCAGGATTGGAAGCCGCATCGCTAATCAGATCGCCGGCCGTGAGTTCGATGAGTGTGCTGACTCTACACGCTTCCTGACCGGAAATCGAAGCTGATCGAGCAGATGGTTTTGCCTTGCGCTGGACTCGTACAAGGTATTCATCAAGCAATCTCGTTCGTACCAGTGCTTCATAAATCTGCTTTAGCTTTTCATTGCTAATAAGTGGGTTTTCACTTGATCCAGTTTCACTCACCCTAGTTTTATCCTTTGTGGTCAGCTGGGATTGTTCTTAATCAGGTGGCTTCTAACGGGAAGCCACCTGATTAAGGAAGAATTAAGGAAGAGCAGAAGTCCAAGACTAAGCTTTTGCCGGATCGACCGCTTCGACATCCAGACCCAGCTCGATAAGTGCTTTTTGTGCCGCCTTAGGCTTGAACTTGCCATCGCGGGCCAACTTGGAAAGCGTAGCACCAACGATAGATTCAGCATTCACCTCAAAATGACGGCGCAAGTGTTCGCGGTTATCGCTGCGACCAAAACCGTCGGTTCCAAGCGTTACCAGACGGCCCGACAGCCAGGGAGCAAGTTGATCAGGAACAACCTTCATATAATCCGTGGCGGCGATGACCGGGCCGGTGACGTTCTCAAGAGACTTCTGTAGATAGCTCTTACGTTCAGGCTCTGCCGGATGCAGGCGATTCCAGCGTTCGACAGCAAGAGCATCGCGGCGAAGCTCGTTATAGCTGGTTACGCTCCAGACATCAGTCTGAACGTTATATTTCGTTGCCAGGATTTCCTGCGCGCGAAGTACCTCGTTGAGGATGGGCCCGCTCCCGAAAAGTTGTGCCACTGCTTCGCCAGCGGTGGCAGGCTTGAGCTTGTATATGCCACGAAGGATACCTTCTCTTACACCCTCCGGCATAGGCGGCATAGCATAGTCCTCGTTGTACATCGTGATGTAGTAGAAAACGTCTTCGGCGTTTTCGTACATGCGGCGCAGGCCATCTTGAACGATCACTGCGAGTTCGTAGACGTATGCCGGGTCGTAGGTGAGGCAGGTGGGTACGGTGCTGGCAAGCACGATGCTATGTCCGTCCTGGTGCTGCAATCCTTCGCCGAGCATCGTCGTTCGGCCTGCTGTGCCTCCCATGAGGAATCCCTTGCCGCGGGAATCGGCGAAGGCCCAGACCATATCTCCGATGCGCTGAAATCCGAACATCGAGTAGTACATGTAGAAGGGAACTGTCGGCACCCTGTAATTGGAATATGCAGTGCCGGCGGCCGTGAACGAGGCCATGGATCCTGCTTCAGTGATGCCTTCCTCGAGGATCTGACCGTCGAGGCTTTCCCTGTAGTAGAGCAGCATATCCAGATCGTGCGGGCTGTACTTCTGGCCTTCCGATGCGTAGATACCAACTTGGCGGATTGCGGACTCGAGGCCAAAGGTGCGGCCTTCGTCCGGAACAATGGGGACGACCAGCTTTCCAATTGCCGGGTCTTTGAGGAGATGTCGAAGCAGGCTGACGAAGCCCATGGTGGTGGATACAGCACGCTTGTTCGAGCCGCTGGTCCATTCGCTTAAGGTGGAAAGGTCTGGCGTTTTGAACTCCAGTTTTGTCACTTCCCGCTTTGGCATGAAGCCACCAAGTTCCCGGCGTCGCTCCAGCATGTACTGAATCTCCGGAGCCGATTCATCGGGGCGATAGAACGCCCCTTCCTTAACCGCGCTTTCAGGGAGAGGAATCTGGAATCTCTTGACGAAGGCATCCAATGCGTCCTCTGAGAGCTTTTTCTCCTGGTGGGAGGCGTTGCGGGCTTGGGTTGATCCAAGGCCATAGCCCTTGACGGTTTTGGCAAGAATGACCGTCGGACCGCCCTTATGCTCCAGTGCGCGCTTGTAAGCGTTGTAAATCTTTATCGGGTCATGGCCGCCACGATGCAGATGGAACAGCTCATCATCAGTCTTATCGGCTACGAGTTCGAGCAACTCAGGGTATCTGCCGAAGAAATGTTCGCGAAGATAGGCGCCATCTTTTGCCTTAAAGGTCTGGAAATCACCATCGACGCACTCTTCCATGCGCTTCAGGAGCAGCCCCTTGTGATCGCGTTCAAAGAGTTCATCCCAGTCCGAGCCCCAGATAACTTTGATGACATTCCATCCGGCTCCGCGGAACGTACCCTCGAGCTCGTCGATGATGCGCTTATTACCACGCACAGGACCGTCGAGCCGTTGCAGATTGCAATTGACGACAAAGATGAGGTTGTCGAGTTTTTCGCGCGAGCCGAGAGAGATGGCGCCCAGCGTATCGACTTCGTCAGTCTCGCCGTCGCCCACGAAGGCCCAGACCTTGCGATCGGTCTTCTGGATGAGCCCCCGGTTTTCGAGGTACCGCATGAAGCGTGCCTGATAGATCGCATTCAGGGGACCGATTCCCATCGAGACCGTTGGAAATCGCCAAAAATCCGGCATCAGCCAGGGATGAGGATAGCTGCTCAGAGCAGGCTCGCCCCGCAATTCGTGACGAAAGTTCTTCAGCCGCTTTTCATCGAAGCGACCCTCGAGGTAAGCGCGAGCGTAGACACCGGGCGACGCGTGGCCCTGGAAGTAAATAAAGTCGCCAGGCTGGCTGCCATAGTTGGCATGGAAAAAGTGATTGAAACCGACTTCGAGAAGGGTTGCGAGTGACGAGTAGGTTGAGATGTGCCCACCAATGCCCGCGTCCTTTTTGTTCTGGCTGTGGACCATCGCCATAGCATTCCATCGGATGAGCGCTTCCACTTTTCGTTCGAGCTTGCGGTCTCCGGGATAAGGAACTTCATCGTGCTTCGGAATGCTGTTGTGATACGGGGTGACCAATTCGCTGGCTACAGGGACTCCAGCCTGTCGGGCACGCGACCGCAGCGCTTCAAGGAGTTCTGCTCCCTGTTCCCAGTCGCTCGCGACAACCTCGTCAAAAGCTTCGATCCACTCGGCCATCTCAGCTGAGCGGTCAATCTGTGCGGGAGTCTCAAGTTTCGTCGTCATAAAGAATCCTTATTTCCTCATTCGCGGGTCGTGCCTTACTGTAAAGATAATTGCCTGATGCCATGGACGTCACCCCGCAGCGGCAAAATGGGCTTTAAGTGGAATAATCCGCATTGATGTGGACGTATTCCTCTGTCAAATCACATGTAATGAATTCGCATGTGGCTTCACCCTGTCCCAGGTCCAGATTGATTCGGTATTCCCGTTGTTTCATGACGTTATGTACGGCTGCTTCCTCAAATTGAGTGGAGCGCATTCCAGATTCAAACACCGGGAGATCGCCGATTCTGATGGTTACGCTGTCAGGGTCGAACGTCACACCACTATAGCCTGCAGCGGCCAGCAACCGTCCCCAGTTTGGATCGGCGCTGGACCAGGCCGTCTTACAGAGCGGGGAATGTGCGATTGACTTGGCAACCAGTTTCGCTTCCTCGTAGCTCCGAGCGCCCGTAATGCTGAGCGTGACTACGTGGCCTACGCCCTCGCCATCGTTAACAATCTGGAAGGCGAGCGACTTGCAGATGCTGTTCAATGCGGCTGCAAAGTCCTTCTTTGAAGAGTCGTCGAGTTTGATCCCGCTCGCTCCACTTGCAAGAAGCAGGACCGTGTCGTTTGTAGAAGTGTCTCCGTCGATCGAGATGCAGTTGAAGCTTCGCTCTACCACTGGAGCGAGGAAATTTCCGAGTTGTTCGGGGGTGGCTTCGATATCTGTGAACAGATAAACCAGCATCGTTGCGTGAGGAGGGCCAAGTTGCGGATGAATCATCCCGGCTCCTTTGGCTGCTCCAAAGATTGACCCCTGTTTGCCATTGGAGCTGATAACGGCCTGGGCGGTCTTCCTACGCGTGTCGGTCGTCATGATCGCTCTGGCGAAGAGTTCAGCATGCTCGACCGTCTCTCCTAACGTTTGCTGTGCTTCCGGCAGAGCACGGATGACTTTTTCGGCGGGAAAAGGGACGCCGATGATTCCGGTAGAGGAAGGCAAGACTTCGTCGGAGGTGCAGTTGAATGTCTCGGCGGCGGCGGCGCAGGTTTGTATGCATCCATCGATGCCGGCCTGACCTGTCGCGCAGTTTGCGTTCCCGGCGTTTACCAGAACAACCCTTACTTTGCCTCCAGTCGAAGCAATGTGTCGGCGGCCTATTGTTATAGGCGCGGCGACTACCTGGTTTTTGGTAAACATTGCTGCTGCAGCCGCTGATTCCGGCGCGATCGCAACCGCAAGATCAAGCCGTCCACTGGCTTTGATTCCTGCTTTTACGGCGCCCCACTTGAAGCCTTTCGGGAGGGGATAAGACAGAGTGTCTGGTACTTTTTCCATCATTCCTACTGTACCAAGCGATGCTGAGAGATGTGAGGCAGGAACGCTTCGGATATTCTGTTTCCGGAGAATATATGTTCCTGCAGGATTTACGGGCGGAGGTGCTTGAGGCCAATCTGGAGTTGGTTCGTCGTGGGCTGGTCCTTTATACCTTCGGTAACGCCAGTGGAGTTGATCGCGAGCACGGCATGGTCGTCATCAAACCCTCCGGTGTTGGCTACGATGAGTTGCGTGTGGAGGATATGGTGGTGACCGATCTGAACGGCAAGATCGTCGATGGCGATCTAAGACCGTCCTCAGATCTTGATACTCATCTCCTTCTTTATCGGGAGTTTCCTAATATTGGCGCAGTCGTGCATACACATTCAGAGTATGCGACGAGCTTTGCCCAGGCGGGGATGCCGATTCCGGCATTAGGAACGACGCATGCGGACTACTTTCACGGTCCAGTTCCGGTTACGGCCCCGCTTACCGATGAGGCGATACGCGGGCGATATGTCCATGAAACCGGAGTTGCGATCGTAAAGCATTTCAAAGAGCGGGGAATTGACCCGCTTGCGGTTCCGGCGGTGCTGGTGGCCGGCCATGCCCCTTTCTGCTGGGGACGGACTCCACATGATGCCGCCCATAACGCCGTTGTGCTCGAAGCGGTGGCTCGCATGGCTTACCGGACTTTAACGCTGCGGGCGGATTGCGAAGCCGTTTCGCAGCATCTGCTCGATCGGCACTACTTTCGCAAGCATGGAACAACAGCGACCTACGGCCAGAAAAAGTAGAGATTTCAGAAGGCGACCGGCAAGGTCCTTCCTTCACGGCTACTCTGCCGAGCAAGTTCCAACAGCTTGATGACGCGATAGCCATCCTCTGGAGTGACGTTGAGGGCAGCCGTACCGTTAATTGCGTCGCGAATGTTGGCGTAATAGCCGCGGTAGTCTCCGGGTTCCGTGCGGACGGGTGTGCGGATGAGGTGACCGGGGTCGGCCGGGTTGGGAGCGATCGCCAGCGTTCCCCATGCAGATGGATCTTCCGCGAGCCACGGACGAGGGTCATTCATCGGAGGGACCCTGGCTCCGCCGACTAGGGCTGGCTCCTGGGGATCGACGCCGTACTTGCGGAAGCTTCCTTTCGTGCCGTGAAGAAGGAAGCGAGGGGCCGGTTCGGCGGCGAGCATTGTGGAGCGGCAGTGAGCGAGTAGTCCACCCCTGTCAGCGAAGCTGGCCGTGGACTCCGGCTTGCGGGGGTAGTGAAGGGTGATGTCGAAGGCGTCTTCGATGTCGGTAGTATCGCGATCACGGCGGACGCTGGCCGTCACCGCGGCAGGGGTTCCGAAGAGGACCAGAGCCTGATCGATCAGGTGGGGGCCAAGATCGAAGAGCAAGCCGTTGGCGTCGTTTCCAGATTCCTTCCAGGTGGCTTCGCGAGGTAGAGGACGGAAGCGGTCGAAGTGGGACTCGTAGGTTACGAGACGGCCGAGTTCTCCGGAGGAGAGAATCTTGCGGACAGTGAGAAAGTCGCCATCCCAGCGGCGGTTGTGGAAGGGTGCTATGACCAATTTGCGTTGCCTGGCAATCCCGGCCAATTCCCGGGCTTCAGCGCTTGTTGCGGCGAAGGGCTTGTCGACGACCACATGCTTGCCGGCGAGCAGAGCCTGTTTTGCGAGGGAGTAGTGGGTCTCGTTAGGAGTTGCTACGACGATGACTTGAATGGCGGAGTCATCAAGTGCTTCTTCGACTGATCGCAGGATACGGACGTTGGGATATGCCTTTGAGGCCTCGTCACCGCGGCGCTGGACGATTGCACTCAATTGCAGGCCGGGGATGGCGCTGACAAAGGGGGCATGAAAGACGCGACCAGCCAGTCCAAATCCGATGACTGCTACCTGAATCTCCGCCATTAAGTTCTCCGTTTCAATTGGTAGCTTATCTTACCCCCTCCCCGGGTATCTTTTCATGTAAAGTGTTTCAAAATAAAGACTTAGATCTCGAATTGCTTCTCGTGAAGATACAAAAACTAAAGCCCCTGCGCTACGCCAGAGGCTGGTTCCTGATAACTTCCTGCTTTTCTATTATAGCAATCGCAAGAAACACGTATGCCATTGAGAACCGGTTTGAATTGAATGGTTTAAACCGCTTGGGGGCTTGACAGACTGTCTGTGGAAAAGTTCGAAGAGGCGTGGCGAATTCAGAGGAAGAGCAGCGCCGATCACGATCCTCGTGTCAATAACACAAATGGAGTGACGCAACAGGTACGAACGTGTCCAAGACGCTATCCCAATCGCTCTCTTCGATGGCTATACTGGCGGCAGACCTCCCCCAGAGACCGCTGGAGACAGCGGTATACACCTGGATCAGTCGTTCGCAGTAAAGATACAGGAGCCCAAATCGCGTGACGCAGAAGACCGAAAAAGTAGTAGTTTGCGGTGCTGGTGGTTTTATTGGTGGCCATCTGGTGCAATACCTTCTGGAAAATGGAATTGATGTTGTCCGAGCCGTTGATATTAAGCCCCTCGACGAGTGGTACCAGGCATCCAAAGGTGTTGAAAACCTGTCGCTGGATCTGAAAGAGAAGGACAACTGCTACAAGGCAGTTGAGGGCACGAATACCGTTTACCAGTTAGCGGCCGATATGGGCGGAATGGGGTTCATTGAAAACAACAAGGCCCTATGCATGCTGAGCGTTTTGACCAATACTCACATGCTGATGGCGGCGCGGGACAAAGGTGTCGAGCGATTCTTCTACTCCTCTTCAGCCTGCGTGTATAACGGCGACAAGCAGAAAAGCCCGAATGTGGTTGCTCTCAGGGAAGAGGATGCCTATCCCGCGTTACCGGAAGACGGTTATGGGTGGGAGAAGCTGTTCAGCGAACGGATGTGCCGCCATTTCGAAGAAGATTTCGGGCTCCAGACTCGCGTGGCGCGCTACCACAATGTGTATGGGCCGCTTGGCACCTGGACCGGTGGCCGCGAGAAGGCTCCTGCCGCAATCTGCCGCAAGGTGATCGAAGCGAAGCACTCCCGCAGGAACGAGATTGAGATCTGGGGAGACGGCAACCAGACCCGCTCCTTTATGTACATCGACGACTGTACCAAAGGCACCCAGATGATTCTGGAAAGCGAGATTGATGAGCCTCTCAATCTTGGCTCGAATGAGCTTGTGACCATCAATCAACTTGTCGATATTGTCGAAGAGATCGCCGGAGTCAAGCTCAAGCGAAACTATAACCTGAGCGCGCCGAAGGGCGTGAACGGACGCAACAGCGATAACACACTTATCATGCAGAAGCTCAACTGGGCGCCTTCCATTTCGCTTCGTGAGGGGTTGGCGAAGACCTATGCATGGATTGAGAGCGAGATGCTGGTGGGAGCCGTGCGATAGAGGCGCATGAATCCTTCAACCCATCACCGGATACTCGGGATTGATTTCTTCAGTGGCTCGGCGCAGGACGCCATCGCGACCCTGCGCCAGGGCGGTTTACTCGTTGTTCCGGCTGCGCCAGCCCTCAAGGACATCGATCGCAACCCGGGTTATCGGGAGGCTTTGCTTGGCGCTGATCTAGCGCTTGCCGATTCGGCCTTCATGGTCCTGATCTGGAATCGTCTGCAGGCTGAGAGCATTCGCAGGCTCTCCGGACTGGAGTATCTTCGCGAACTGCTACTGCAGCAAGACGTGCGACAGCCGGGGAACACTCTATGGATCATGGCCAGTGCAGAAAGCTCACAGCGCAATCTTGCATGGTTGGGCGAGCAGGGGATCGATGTTCCGGAAGAGAATGTTTATATCGCTCCTCTCTATGGCAACGTTATTGAGGATAACCGCTTAGTCAAACAACTCAATCAGATACGGCCACAACATGTGATTGTTACGGTTGGCGGTGGAACTCAGGAACGCCTCGGTCTCTACCTGAAACGCAACCTATCGTATCTTCCCGCGATCCATTGCATTGGAGCAGCTATTGCTTTTCTTAGCGGGGATCAGGTATTTATTCCGATGTGGGCCGATAAGCTTTATTTAGGTTGGCTCTTCCGGTGCCTTTCAGAGCCCAGGCGTTACTTCCCGCGATATTGGGCAGCGCGCAAGCTCTTTTCGCTGATGCTTCGTTATCGCAGCGATCTTCCTGCCTTGAAAGCCTGACTGTACGGCTGAACGGATTTTTATCTGCCTCGTTTCTTACCCATTCCCCAAACGTGGGATTAACCACGGTTGCACCGTTACCTAAGATTCCGGTAGCTGCTGCGGATTAACCACCAGGGCGAAACAACGGAAACGACGTTATGGCGCGCAATACGATATTTCGAATGACGATTCCATGTGTGGTTTTTCTAGCAGGTCTTGTCATGCCAGGCCATGCGGTTAAGACCACGACCAATCCCGGAAATGTAGCTGAACAGCTTTTGCTTGTTGCTGCCAATCAAGACCGTGCGGCGCGTGGCCTTCGACAGCTGCACTACGATCCTCTTCTGGCGCAGGCCGCTCTCTATCATGCCAATGAAATGGCAGAGCGTGATGCGATCTCGCACCAGTTTCCGGGGGAACCCGATTTAGCGGAACGGGGAGCTGGGGCAGGCGCGCACTTCTCGGTGATTACGGAGAACGTCGCTGAGTCTTCCAACTCTTCGGTGATTCATGATCTCTGGATGCATTCGCCTGGGCACCGCGCAAATCTCCTTGACCCCACGGTTGAGGTTGTAGGGATTGCCGTGGTTGTTCGGAACCATCAGTTTTACGCTGTGGAAGATTTCGCGAACACGGTTGACTCACTCTCCTTTAACCAACAGGAGGAAACCGTGGCGAGCCTTTTGGAGAAGAAAGGGCTCCAAGTTGGCAATGGTGCGACTGGAAACAGGGTGAGTACAACTGAGGATGCTCGCCGGACCTGCAGCATGTCCACGGGCTATGCTGGTCAATACAAACCGTGGCTCATTATGCGTTTTACCTCTGACCGGCTGAACAGGCTGCCAGAGGAGCTTGAATCCCGCATCCTGAGCGGTAAATATCGTCGGGCGGTGGTTGGAGCGTGTGCCGACGATGATTCGGGAGCTTTTGCCAGCTATAACGTTGCCGTTCTTTTATATCCCTGATTTCCGAAATTCCTGATTTCCGAAAGGGAACGAAACGATCCGGTGCTTTGACCCGGACTGGCTGTATTTGTTATAAATAATTAGCGCAGCGCGTTTTTCGGACGTGCTCCATACACACTCCTCAGTAGCTCAATGGCAGAGCATTCGGCTGTTAACCGAAGGGTTGTAGGTTCGAGTCCTACCTGAGGAGCCAATTCTTTTCTCTTCAATTTCGCAAAAATTCGATATTGTAGATTCGCACGCCTGCCTATGGGATAACCGGTTGCGTCACAATCGCCAAAACTCCACAGCAATTGGTCTGCTCGTCCTGATGCTATCTCTTTGCGCCTACGGCCAGAGTGATGCCGATTGGCCTGCCTACAACGGCGGCGCGGAAGGAGATCACTACTCGCCGTTGAAGCAGATTAATCGCGACAATGTCGGACGCCTGCAGATAGCGTGGCGTTTCGACACAGGCGAGAAGGGTCAGATTCAAACGAATCCCCTCGTGGTTGGCCGCACACTGTACGCTTACACACCGACGCAAAAGGTTATTGCTATCGATGCAGCTACCGGCCGACTCAAATGGAAATTCGACTCGGGCATCGGTGGAACCCAACCCGCCCGTGGTTTTGCCTATTGGACCGATGGCAAAGACAGTCGTCTCTTCGCCGGCAACATGAATTTTCTCTACTGCCTCGATGCGATGACGGGTAAGCCGATTGCGTCGTTTGGCGAAGGCGGCCGTGTCGACCTGCGCAAGGGGTTGGGGCGCGACTTCGAGAGGCAATCTATCGTGCTCACGTCGCCTGGCATGATCTACAAGGACCTGATCATTGTCGGGGGTCGCAATCCCGAAACGCATCCTGCGCCACCCGGTTATATTCGCGCCTATGATGTCCACACCGGCCAGCAGCGTTGGGTCTTTCACACCATTCCGCAGGCCGGAGAGCCCGGCTACGAGACATGGCCTAAAGATGCCTGGAAAACGGCCGGCGCGGCAAACAACTGGGCCGGCATGTCGCTCGATGCCGAACGCGGGATCATCTACGCGCCGACCGGCTCGGCGGTCATGGATTTCTACGGCGGAGACCGAGTCGGCAACGACCTCTATGCCAACTCGATTCTTGCGCTCGATGCGGCAACAGGGAAGTTGCTCTGGTATTTTCAGGCCGTGCATCACGACATCTGGGACCGCGATTTTCCATCGCCACCCGCGCTGTATGACGTCGTACGCGATGGCAAATCAATTCCAGCTTTGGCGCAAACGACAAAGCAGGGTTACCTGTATCTGTTCAATCGGGTCACTGGTGAGTCGCTATTTCCGATTCATGAGCATTCGTATCCGGCGAGTACAGTGCCCGGAGAAGTGACCTCACCGACACAGCCTTTGCCTGACTGGCCTGAGCCGTATGCCCAGCGCCAGAAACTTACCGAGGACATGTTGACCACGCGGACTCCAGAAGCTCACGCGTGGGCTGTACAGGCCTTTCGCGATCTTCGCAGCGGTGGGCAGTTTTATCCCATGGCCATTGGAAAGCAGACGGTTGTGTTTCCTGGCTTTGATGGTGGCGCGGAGTGGGGCGGGCCTGCACTCGATCCGGTGTCGAAGATTCTTTTCGTCAACGAGAATGAGATGGCCTGGCTAGGCGGCCTGATTCCACAGGAGAAAGCGGGCAGTTCCGGCGAGCAGCTGTACAGGAATCAATGCGCCGTGTGCCATGGCGTTGATCGCGCTGGTGACCCGCCGACGTTCCCGAATCTCGTGGGAATCGAGAAACGCATGCCGGTAGAGAAGCTTGCCGACACGATTCATAAGGGAACCGGCCGTATGCCGTCGTTCCCTAATATCAAAGACGATGACTTGCAGGCTTTGCTTGGCTATTTGCGCAATGAAATCGAAGTTCGGCCAAAGAAAGAAATGATCGACGTTTCACCGCTTCAATCGACGGACGCGAATCCAAACTCCGCTGGTAGCACCGCGTATCGGAGGCGCTGCGCGATCTGTCACGGTGATCGGATGGAAGGCATAGCGCCCTCATTCCCGATGCTGAAAGGAGTGGACCACAGGCTTTCCGCATCACAGATCACTGAACTCATCCATCAGGGTAAAGGGCGCATGCCAGCGATGCCGGACCTGAATGGCCCTGAGCTTGAATCTCTCCTTCGGTTCCTTGGTATGCACGAATCCGAGATGCCGGGTGCTGAGGACGAGACAAAAGGACAATACACGTTTACCGGCTACAAGAAGTTTCTCGATCCCGAAGGGTATCCCGCGATTGCACCGCCATGGGGAACGCTCAGCGCTATCGACTTGAAAACGGGGAGATACCTTTGGAGAATTCCCTTCGGGGAGTTTCCGGAATTAGCTAAACAAGGAATGACAAGCACAGGCTCGGAGAACTACGGAGGCCCGATTGTGACGGCAAGCGGAGTGCTTTTTATCGGGGCGAGTGTGTACGATCGGAAATTTCGCGCTTTTGATACACGTAACGGCAAGCTTCTCTGGGAGTACGAATTGCCTTTTGCCGGAATGGCGACGCCAGCAACCTACATGATCGAGGGGAGGCAGTACGTGGTCACGGTCGCGAGCGGTGGACGGGATCCCAAGGGACCAGTTGGTGGTGAATACATAGCGTTCACGCTGCCTAAGTGAGTTTAAGGTGTGCCGGCTTCGAACGCTGCATTTAGCGGAATTGCAGGTAGCCCCATTTATCGGGGATATGCATATTGATGACGCCTTGAGGCGACCAGACCCAATTGTCTTCGCGGGGCTGGCCGGCTTTCCATTCGACACGGCTGAAATTGATGCGCCACACCGTGCCAGGCGTTGGCTTTTCAACTGGAAGGCGTGATTTGAAGGCCGCCCAGGGAATAGCTATTTCGACGGTCCAACCCCGATCTGTATCGGACGAGTTATTGAGGGTTCCCTGGAAGGAAACGGCTGTCTGGAGTCCAGGGATGTCCCAGCTGTTGTCCGCCTTGCCGCCCTCACGATATGGCTTGTTGAGGTAGAGGTCCCATGAAGTATTGAGCGCATTGATTTCGAATTCGAAGTAGCCCGACTCATTGGAAAGAGGCTTGAGGAAGACCTCGAAGTCATTGTCATGGAAGATGACCGAATCGTGTTGCGTGAGTTTTGCCTTGAGGTCTGGCTCTTCGAGCTCAGCGCCGATGTATAGATATTGATCGTCCCAGAGGAGCTTGGCGCGAGTACGGAAACGTGGCTTGGGCTTGGCATTGCCTTCGATATCGACAAAGTAGCCGGTCCATTGGGTTTTCTTCCAGGCGGCGTCGTTGAGCTTGCCGTCGATGATCAGAGGCTTCCTGGCGCGCGTGCACACATAGGTTTCAGGTTGAGATTGTGCAATGAGGGAGTTGGTTGCGGATAGCAATAACAACGCGATCGCAGCCAACGGCACGTGATTCTTGCGTGGTCTTTTGGCAACTATTATCGGAAAGCCTCCGAAGCTGCACTCTGACGTTAGAGTTCCAGTCGCGAATCTTCGATAGCGAGACGAACATTTCCGTCAGACTTTGTGAGCCGGCGAACGGCCTCCATCTTGTCTACATTGGCCTTGAGCATTACTACGGCGATAGGGATGGACTTGCCTGCGGACTTGATGGTGCGGATGGCTGTATCCCGGTCGATGTTGCAGACCTTCATGAGAACGCGAATGCCGCGCTCGACGAGCTTCGCATTCTTCATGTGCACGTTGACCATGAGGTTGTCGTAGACATAGCCGAGGCGAGTCATGGCGCCAGTGGTGATCATGTTGAGGATCATCTTCTGGGCCGTTGCCGACTTCATGCGGGTAGAACCGGAGATGACTTCCGGGCCTACTTCGGCAACGATGGTTGTGTCAGCAACATCTGCAAGGGGAGTGTTGTAGTTGCAGGTAACCGCAGCAGTTTTGGCTCCGCGTGCACGCGCATATTCGACTGCGCCAACTACGTATGGTGTGCGGCCGCTGGCAGAGACGCCGATTACGATGTCTTTGCGAGTAGGACGCCGGCGGGCAATATCCCGTTGACCTAATTCGGGGGAGTCTTCGTTCACGTCGGACGCGCTGGCAAGTGCCTTTGGACCGCCAGCCATGATGTATTGCACTTGCGCCGGCTGAGTCGAAAACGCTGGAGGACATTCAGAGGCGTCGAGTGAAGCGATCCGGCCACTTGATCCAGCACCGACATAAATGAGACGCCCACCATCGCGTAGCGAACGGGCTACCGTGTCGATGGTGATTGCAATCTCCGGAAGAGCCTTTTTTACTGCCGCTGCGATCTTAGCGTCTTCGTGGTTGATGATGCGGGCAATCTCGAGAGCTGACTTTGTATCCAGTCCTTCGGAGGCTGTGTTTGGGGTTTCGGTAGTTAACCTCTCCAGGAGGTCTTCAAGATTGTTATTCGAGGATTTTGGCGTTTGAGCCGGCTCGAGCATGGTTAGGGTTGCCATAATGTCCTGCTACTTACGATGCATTTTTTGCATCCTGTTATTTTACCGTTTCTCACTGGCACTCTGTAACACATTCTATTCCTATTGGAACTCAGATGCGCAGAAAAAGCGTTGCGTTTGATGGTGCAGGTCCGACGAAGTCAATACCTGGCCGGACCTGGCTGTATCTGCTTAGCGTGAAAGTTCCTCACGCACCAAAGGCTGTGGCGGAGGAGAGAAGACCAACGAGATGGCTCCGCCGATAATCGCTCCAAGTATGGGTGCTACCCAGAAGAGCCAAAGCTGGCTTAGAGCCCAGCCTCCAACGAAGAGTGCCGGTCCGGTGCTACGGGCCGGGTTTACTGACGTGTTTGTAACCGGGATGCTGATGAGGTGGATCAGCGTAAGGCAGAGACCAATGGCGATTGGAGCAAAGCCCTTTGGCGCACGGTTGTCGGTTGAGCCAAGAATAACGAGAAGGAAGAAAGCCGTGAGAACTACCTCAATGGCGAAGCAGGCAAAGAGCGAATAGCCGCCCGGTGAATGTTCTGCGTAGCCATTGGAAGCGAAGCCTCCAGCGAGGGAGAAGCCTGCTTTGCCACTGGCGATGCAATAGAGGACGCCTGAGGCCGCTACGGCTCCGACGACCTGGGCGACAACGTAGGCAGGAAGCTCCGATGCGGGAAAGCGTTTGCCCACGACGAGTCCGACCGAGACTGCAGGGTTTAAGTGGCAACCAGAGATATGTCCAATAGCAAAAGCCATCGTCAGTACGGTTAGTCCGAAGGCAAGTGCTACTCCAACAAAGCCGATACCGAGAGACGGGAAAGCGGCAGCGAGAACCGCGCTTCCGCAACCGCCAAAGACAAGCCAGAAGGTACCGAAGAATTCAGCCAGTGCACGTTTGGAAAGCGGCATAGCAACTCCTCATCGTGAGCATTGAATTGGGTTCAGTTGTAGGGGCCGGTCGGCGTGTGGTCTTGAGATGCTGACGGAATGGATGCTATCACGACCCGAGGGATTGCACTTAGTCCACTCAGAGTCGCCTCAGATAAGCTTTCGCCTCTTCGAGGGCAGGAAAGAGACGTTCCTCGGCCTGAAACTCGCGCGAATGGACGCAGCGCCGGCCTGCCTTGACGCGCACGGGATGTTTTAGATGGAGCATCTCGTGATAGAGCAGATATTCGATGGCACAGCGCGGAGTGTCGTGACGGTCGAAGACTCGGCTCACAACGATGGTGTTGTGTGCGGCATCGTAGTGGCCAAGCATGCGCCGTGCGTGGTGAGCGCTCCAGGTAAGAATCGGGCGACCGAGCAGCCCATGGAAGAAGCGTGTATTGAGACAGTCGAAGATCTCATTGAGATCGTAGTGATGTCCAACCGGTGTGAGGATGCGCTTTCGCCCACGGGTTTGACGAATGTGCTCGGCTTGTCGCGAGACAGTCTCCGAAGAAACATGGCGGCGATAACGATCGGCGTGCGTGGGGGCGATCGGCTTCTTATAAAGCTTAGCCAGAAGAATGTGCGCGATCGCGTGGTGCACCGATTCCGGAGCGTGCTCGAGAACGTCCGAGAGGCGGACGTGAAGGCGGCCTTCTCGCAGCCTGATGGTTGTGTTGAGAGAGGTGAAGCGGCGGAAGCGGACGTCGAGAGGAGGAACAGGCGCACGAGGACGCAGATTTCTGTACTGCTCTTCAAAAATTGCGACGAGCGGGGAGTTCACTGTTTTTGAGGGTAGCACGGGAATCTATGAGGTTTTCAACGAGGTGCGCTGTCGGCGTTAGTGGGGGTTTCTTTGGCGGCCGGATGTGCAGTAAACCATGCCCGCTGCTGCTCGATCAGCTCGGTTGACTCTTCGCGAAGATCGCGGATGGCTTCAAGGGCCAGCTTGCGCGAGACGTTATAGGTTGCATCGTCGGGCGGCGACTTGATTGCAGTCGCCCAGCGCTCTGTGGCTTCGACCAGCTTGGGGAGCGCCTTGCGGATGTCACGGTGACGCGGTCCGTAGTCGTCGAGGTTGTCGTTTAGTTCATCGGCGAGGGCGGTGAACTGCTCCATCAGGTCATGGGTATCCTGCTCGCGGCCGGGGCGGCGGGGCTTAGCGTAGAGATCCTGGATGCCTTTTACGCGAGTATCAATGAGCTTGATGAAGACCATCACACGGTCGTTGGCTACATAGGCGGAGTCACGCAGCTGCTCGATCTCAGCGTCGGAGAGCGCGGCCTCACTCCGTTGGGCCTGAAGAACAGGGGTGAACCCCAGAACAGCCAGTAAAACCAGTAGTCGAATCATGCAGCCTATTTTTTGAAGACCTGGGTGAGGAGTTCGTCCTGCACCTGGTTCAATTGTTTGAGTGTTGCCTGAAGAGTGAGCTGGTCTTCGCTGGAGGCCTGGTGGATGTACTCATTGAGCCGATAGGCTGTGCGATGCATCATCATCTGCGCGTTCTTGATCTTTTTAGGATCGCTGGAGATGCCCAGATGAATCAGTTCGGCGTAGTGCTGGATTTTTTTGAGCAAGGCGCTGGCGTGATCGGCATCGCCATCTACCATCTGGCGTCCCGCGAGATCGGTCATCGCGGAGACGAGTTCGGTATAGAGGAAGCACTGATCGCGCGCGTTCGCCTGCTGAGCGCGTTGCTCCAGTTGAGTGATTGCCTGTTCGTCCGTCAGATTCTTGTCGACAGTTGCAGCTCGAAGGGTTGCAGTGGGGAGGAGAACCAGCGGAACAATGAGAACAATGCCGAGAGACCGAAGATTCGTTTTCATAACGCACCTCGTTGGGAGCGCTACTTCCTATGTTCGAGGGTGATCAGGCGGTGGCGCGCCTCCCACTCCTCGTCTGGAAACTGTCCTTTCGCCACGGAGAGGAACTGTTTGTACAGGTCAGATGCCTCTTTGACCTGGTGAAGTTTGTCGTGCGCCGTCGCCGCTAAAAAGAGGGCAGACGGTGATTGTGGCAGCACTTTAGCACGTATATCGAGTGCATGCAAGGTCACAACCGGGTCATTGTTAGCAGATGCAGCGAAGGCCAGATGACTGGCGGCGAGACCGAGGTCTTCGTTGCTGTGAAAAGCTTTGGGATTGGCCAGAACGGGGGTGAGAATGGCCTGCGCTTCAGAGTAGTTGCGGAGGTGGATCAGGGCATCGGCCCGGTCGTCCACCAGGGTCGGATCGGCGGGGTTGGCGGTAACCAGCACAGCATAGAGGGGTTCGGACTTATCGTACTGGCCGTTGCGGCTGTAGAGACGGGCGAGGAGACGAGCGATATTGGGATCGTCGGGATGGGCGGTATGGAGTTTTTCGACAATCGGGAGAGCCTGGGCGGGCTTGTTCTGAGATTCATACAGGCTGGCGAGTTGAGCGTTGAGCGTGGGATCGTCGGGGTGTCTTGGCGAGAGCAGCGGTGAGGACGGATTCGGCCTGATCGGCTTTCTGTTGATGGATAAGGACATGCACGAGTGCAGCCGTCGCCTGGGTATTGTCAGGATCAGTTGTAAGGAGGCGCGCGGTAGGCGGCTTCGGCGGCGGTGGTGTCTCCTGAGGTTTCGGCCAGTTCGCCGGCGAGAAGGATGTCGTCAGGGGTTTCTGGGGAAAGCTTGAGGGCGGCGAGGAGTTCCTCGCTCGCTCCAGCTGGATTTGAGGACTGGTCGAGGCGAGCGAGGGTGCGGTAGGCACGGGCCCGGAGTGCGGGGTCGCCCTTAGGGACTGTCGTGGCGGCTGCCAATTCCGCGTGGGCCTCCGAGGTTTTGCCGGTGCGGGCGAGAAGAAGGCCGAGGGCGAGATGGGGTTCAAGGAGGTTGGGATTGGCCTCTATGGCCCGGCGGTAGGTTGCTTCCGCTTGATCGTTCTGATCGAGAGCGTCCTGAGTGGAGGCGAGGTTATAGAGGATCTGGGCGTCCTTTGGGTTCTTTTCGGCGAGGGTGGTCAGCAGTTTGATGGCGGCCGGGTAGTCTCCCTTTTGCAGGGCTTCGCTCGCCTGGTTCCGAAGAGGATCGGTTTGAGGTGGCGCGGTTGTGTCCGTCGCGCCCGCAGGCAGTTGGGCCTGGGCGGGAACGGCGAAGAAGAGAGCTGTGGAAAATATCAGGGCGCAGTAGATCGGGAAGAGGCGAATGCGGAGGACACTCCATTCTATTTGGCAATATTGCGGTTTATTCACGTTAGGGCCCCCTCCCCCCTATCTTAAGATCCAAAGTGTTCAATCGAGACAACTTAGATCTATATCTCTCCGCCACAGTTTAAGTACCAAAGCCCGGCTTCCAATGGCCGGGCTTTCATGAGCCTTTTGATTAAGCCTAACAGGCACGTCAAGGTTTGGGCTGTGGAAAAAGGGACTGCGACCACCGACGGGTTGGCCCGGCGGTGAAGCAACAGCCGCTTTAAATGGGTGGCAGACCATCGACAATAGCGACGCCTTCAGGCGCTTTAAAGAGAAAGTCGGTGTCTTTGGCGGGGATGTTTTCCTCAACCGAGGCGAAGGCGAATTCTGTCAGCGAACCGTCGATCTCTTCGATCTTCATTTTTTGGATGACCCCGGAGCCGTTCACCCACAGGCTGAGCTCCTTAATCCGCTGCTGCATGCCTTTAGGGATTCCCGTGATGCGGAAGCCATCGCCTTCTTGCACCACTGTGAGGTTGTCCAGCTCTTTCCGGAGTTGGGTATGGCCGAGGAGGAAGCGGAGCGGGGAACGGAGGTCATCAAGCTGCCTGGCTGGGATTCTCTGGACCTGGGCGTCGCCCGGGGTATAGAACCAGGCAAATTTGCCGTCGAGGACAAAGACCTTTCCGGCGGGCTGGTCGTAGCTCCATCGCATGCGGCCAGGCTTTTTGAGCAGAAGGGTGCCGGACTCGGTGCGATCAAGGCCCATACCGTTGTAGTGCTCGGTGTAGCGCGTCTTAAGGGAAGAGAGGCGGTTGTAGTGGTCGTCGACTTTCTGGACGATGGCGTCGGGGTTGGTTTGCGCGATGAGGGGAGAGGCACAGAGGAGAAGAGCGCTTAAATTCCGGATCAGGATTTGTGTGGACTTCATAAGAAGAGGGCCTACTCCAGGGGCTGAAGCCCCCTTTTCATTTTCCCGATATTGATGCCCAAGGCTAAAGCCGTGAGGGTACCAAGAAGCAAAGGCAACTGCAAAAATTCGGCTCGGATATTGGATTCATTCCCACCCTTCGCTTCGCGAAGGATGGGGCACACGTGCTGTATTGCTACCAGGAGAGCAAAAGCAGATTCCCCATTGGGCTTTACTCAGGGCACGCTTTTCGGGAATGACAGCCACAAAGCCGCTACTGGATTGGCTGGGTGCAGTTGGTACCGCCAGTGGGGTCGAAGGTGATCTTGTTGTTCTCGTCGGCACAGAAGCCGCGGTCGCCTGATTTTCCGACGGAATTGGGGACAGCGGTGACCTCATAACCGGTGTACATGTCCTGATTGTTCACCGTCACCTTGGTGCAGTTGGTGATGCTGAAGGCGTAACCGGCCTTATTTCCCGAGGCGAGACCGGACTCGATGAGCTGTGCGGATTGTGCCGAGGGGGCTCCGGATTTGGGGTCGCCACCAAGTTGAGAGAGTGTGCAGGAGAAGCCATTCGCCGGGTATTGCGAGTTGTATTGCAATTGCGCCTGCACGATGGTGCGGAGCGATTGAATTGCCGAGGTCTCGTGGGCTGTCTTGGTGAGCTTGAGCATCTGAGGAACAGCGAGCGTCATGAGGATGAGGATCAGCGACATGACGATCAACAACTCGATGAGGGTGAAGCCTTTTTCCTTTTGATTGCGACGGCAGCAATTCATGTTCAGCTCTTCAGGGCCATACTTCGTCTTCATTCGGTTCCTCTTCGATCCGTGATGCCAACAACAGCAACTCTATCAGCAGGCGAGGTCTCCACGCTCGACCTTCATGTCGCCGAGGTTGCCTAGAAGGGTAAGGGCGAGAGCCTCGGGTTTGAAGAGCCCCTGCGCGAGCGTCTGGATGGCTTCGGGCGTGACGGCATCGATCTCCCGGGTGATCTCGTCTACCCCGAAGAACCGGCCGAAGAACATCTGCTGACGAGCGAGATTGGCCATGCGGCTGGAGGAGCTTTCGAGGCCGAGGACGATATTGCTCTTCATCTGATCCTTGGCGCGCTTCAGTTCGGAGTCGCTGACGGTCTCCTCTTTGAGACGGCGCAAGTTCGCGGAGGGTAAGCTCGAGCACCTGCGAGGTCTTGTCAACGGCGATACCCGCGTAGACGCAGAGGGAACCGGTATCGCGGAAGGGAGTGATCTCGGAGTAGATGGAGTAGGCCAGTCCGCGATCTTCACGGATGGTCTGGAAGAGACGGGAGCTCATGCCGCCGCCGAGCATGCTGTTGAGCAGGTAGACGGCGTACCGATCGGGGTTGTGAATGGCGGGCGCGGGCATCCCGAGGCAGAGCTGCACCTGCTCGAGCGACTTTTTCCGACTGAAGAGTGATGTGCGGGGTAATTGCGGCGGGCAGTCACGCGAGATGGGATGGTCGGTGCCGGCGGCGAGCGAGCAGAATTGTTCTTCGACCTGAGCGACGAAGGTGTCGTGGTCAAGGTTGCCGGCGGCTGAGAAGATCATGTTGCTCGGGGTAAAACGGCTGGCGTAGAAATCGAAGACGAACCTGCTGATTGAAGCCGGAGACGGTTTTCTTGGTTCCGAGAATCGGGCGGCCGAGAGGAGTCGCCCTTCCAGAAATTCTGGGTGAAGATCTCGTTGATGAGGTAGTCCGGGTTGTCCTCGTCCATCTTGATCTCTTCGAGGATGACGCCGTGCTCGCGGTCGAGTTCCTCGGGCGTGAAGGTGGGATGGAGGACCAGGTCGGCGAGAATGTCGAGCGCGGGTGCGACCTGCTCGTCGAGCACTTTGATGTTGAAGCAGACCATCTCCTTGCCGGTGAAGGCGTCTAGATTGCCTCCGATGGTGTCGACTTCGCGGGCGATCTGCTTGGCGGAGCGCGAAGTTGTTCCCTTGAAGACCATGTGCTCGACGAAATGCGAGATACCATTGATCTCAGGGGCTTCGTCGCGGGAGCCGGAGGAGATCCATGCACCCATGGAGACACTGCGAAGATGCGGAACGCTCTCGGTGAGTACCGTGAGGCCATTGGGGAGGATTGTCTTCCGTATGTTTCGCGACGTGCCACGGCTGAGGTCTGTCTCTTCGATGAGTGCGACTGGCATATTGTTCCTCATTGTTTCATACAGAAGCGATGGATTGCCGGGCCCTGCTGCTTGAGGATACATCCGGAATAAGTTGAATTGTTGAATGAGATTTTACGCATATGAACAAGAAAATAAATGACATAAATATACAGTCAAAAGCGTTGTTCGGGCTGCCTCCCGACGAACTGCGGACCCTGTTTGCGGAGCTTGGGCAGAAGGGCTATCGGGCTACCCAGACGGTTGAGGCGCTTTATCGTCAGCGGGTTACAAGCCTCGATGAGGTGACGACTCTGCCGGTCGGGCTACGGGAAGAACTCGCGGCCAAGGGGTATGCCGTGGGGATGCCGGAGATCGTCCAGGCCGCGAGGTCAGTGGATGGCACAGAGCGGTACCTCATTCGGCTGGCTGATGGAGAGACGGTTGAGACTGTCTGGATGCCCGATGGTGACGGGGGCGAACGCGGAGATGGCAGCGAGGCCTCGCTGGAGGAAGAGGCCGAAGAGGGGCTTGAAGGGAATGCCTCGGAGTTTGGCACGCAGCTTCGGCGGGACCTGAGGAACGTGGGAGCGCTGGAACTGAGCGGCTACCGGCGAGCGACGATCTGCATCTCGAGCCAGGTGGGGTGCGCGGTGAACTGCCAGTTCTGCCTGACGGCGAAGCTGGGGATCAAGAGAAACCTTACCGCAGGCGAGATCGCAGGACAGGTCGCGGCTGTGCTGAACCGGCATGGAGTGAAGATCGGAAAGGACCGGATCAACCTCGTGTTTATGGGGATGGGTGAACCGTTTCTGAACTATGACGAGTTCATCAAGAGCGTGCATCTGCTGGTGAAGCAGATCGGGATTCCGGAGTCCAGGATGACGGTTTCGACCAGCGGAATTGAGCCGTCGATCCGGAGGTTCGCCGCTGAGCCGGTTCGGCCGAAACTGGCGCTGAGCCTAAATGCTTCCAATGACGTGATTCGCGAGCAGGTGATGCCGATTACGCGGAAGTGGAAGATTGGGGATCTGCTGGAGGCGGTGAAGACGCTTCCGCTGGGGAAGCGCGAGTGGGTGACGTTTGAGTATGTGCTGCTGGGCGGAGTGAACGATCAGCCCGAGCATGCGCGCGAGGTGCTGGAACTGCTGAAGGGGATGAAGGCGAAGGTGAACCTGATTGTGTGGAATCCGGGACCGGGGATCCATTACACGCAGCCAAAGCCTGAGGATGTGGTGTTGTTCCAGAAGATGCTGATTGAGGGTGGGATGCCGACTTATATCCGCCGTCCACGGGGGCGGGATATTTATGCGGCGTGCGGTCAGTTGAAGCGAACGGTGAGTGAGGAAGAGCAGCCGTTCGTGAAGATTCATTGAGGTCTTCCCATTTGCAGTTTATGAGGTATGACTCGCGACACGAGGCGCTGCGAGTGTGAGCAATACCTCGGCCACGTGGTCGTAGTCGTGGCGGAGGACGTCGCCTTCGTGGACGAAGCTGCCGGCGATAGGTTCGACGCCGAAGGCGCGGACTCGGTCGAGATCGGCTTGAATGGGTTCCTGACCTTCGCTGGCGTAGCGTTTGAGCAGCTGCGGTGAGATAGGCGCGGTGTTGATCAGGGCGTAATCGAAGAGAGGGGTGCTGCCTATGGTGCCTGCATGCTGCAGGATCTTTTCGATGTGCTGAGCGGCGGAGAGTCCGAGGGATTCATTGGCCTGTGTCATCAGATTGCAGATAAAGACCTTGGTGGCGGGGGATGCAGCGAGAGCCTCGGGTATTCCGCGCACGAGCAGATTCGTGATGAGCGAGGTGTAAAGAGAGCCGGGGCCGAGGGTGATGAGGTCGGCATTCGCGATGGCTTCAAGGGTTTCGGGAAGGGGATCGACCTCGGAGGGTTCCAGGCGCAGCTCGACAATGCTTTGGTCGCTGGCGGTGATGTTGGTTTCGCCCCGGACGATGGTGCCGTCGTGCATTTCCGCGGCCAGGGTAACGTTGGCTGTGGTTGCGGGAAAGATGCGTCCGCGGGTGCGGAGGATCTGCGAGGACATCTGCACAGCCTGTGCGAAGTCGCCCGTGATGTTGCAGAGGGCGGCCACGAAGAGATTGCCGAAGTTGTGTCCTTCGAGCTCGCCCTGGTCGAAGCGATAGCGGAAGAGCTGCGAGAGGAGGTGCTCGTCCTCGGAGAGGGCGACCATGCAGTTGCGGATGTCTCCGGGAGGAAGGATGTTGAAATCTTCGCGGAGGCGCCCGGAGGAGCCACCGTCGTCGGTGACTGTGACGATGGCGGAGAGCTCGCTGATGATGGGGCAGGCGCCCTGGATTTGTCCCGCAGGCTCCTTACCCGCAAGGTGTGCGCGCCTGCGACGGTCGTGCATAGGAACAAAGTGCTTCAATCCACGAAGCAGCGTGGAGAGACCGGTTCCGCCGCCGATAGCGACAACGCGCAAGGACCGGTCATTTGATCCGGTCAGGGTGGAGTGAGACAAAGGCACCTCGCAGGAAGATCGTGCTTCCATGGTAGTAGATGCCGATGCGTGGAGAAAGTTGACTGTTGAGGCTCGTTTGTTAAACCTCAGGATAGAGAAGTTCGGTGAAGCGCGGATCGTCCGCCATATTCTGGAAATCGGAATCGGAGCGCGCCTGAATGCGGTTACGTGAGTTCTGACGGATGGCTTCGGTCAGGTGCTCGAGGCAGGTTTGCACGTCACCCGTCATGCTGGCGAGCACGGCAAGGCCGTAAAAGGCGTAGTCGGCGTTGCCGTCAATCTTGAGGATCGCCTGGAATTCGCCGCGGGCATCTTCGTAGTTGCCATCGTTGAGAAGGGAAACGGCGTAGTCGTAGCGCTCTTCGTTGTTGGCGAAGGCAGCTTTGCCGCGAGAGATCTGTTGCACGCAGGCGCACATGTACATGCGAATGCGTTCAGCGAGATCGCCAGCCCCCGCTTCCAACATCTTTTCAAAGGCAGTCCTGGCTTTTTCGTATTTACCCTCCTGCATCAGACGGAGCGCGGCCTCATAGTTTGAAAGAACATGGGCGCGTCCGGGATCCTCCGCGACGGAGATTGTATTGCCGGCCAATGTTCGTGGAGAACGCTTGGATGAGGATACGATTGCGGTTTTTGTCTGTGCCATGATGCTTATTCGCCGAGGGCGCTCCTGAAGGGCTTCGTTGGTTTGCGAAGGCCTGAAATCTTTTTGTGTCCAGATTCGGTTTTATACGCAGAGTCAGGCGCGAGGTCAACTGCCCTTTCTGGTTATCTCATCAGCCGTATGTCAGGTAATTGCTCCAGCGCAGTATACCGACTATTGCCTGGTCCCATAAATGGCCGGGTTGAGTTCAGGATCGTTATACATCTTCAGCTGCCGGTAAAGCTTGAAGCGACGAGTGCCTCCGAGCACTTCTGCCCAGAGATCGTCGAGGCAGGATGCGAGGTCGCTCCGTTGTTCTTCAAGGAGGGCCAGCCGCTCGCGGTTGCGATTTCGATGAGCCTCGCTGGCTGTTGTACGAGTTGATTCTTCGCGAGTGTGAAAGATTTTGAGCGCAAGGATCGAAAGACGATCAATGATCAGTCCAGGTGTCTCGGAGTGCAGGGGAGCGTGAGGGTTCTCATCAAGCCCGGCGAGCAACAGGGTATCGATTCTTTCGACCAGATCGTTGCGGCGCTGATTGAGCCGATCGATTTGATGTTTGACTGCGGCAATCTGCGAGTCTGTCGCGGAGGGATCGCGCGCTTTGTCCTCTTCGTGCCAAAGATCGTAGTTTGCCCGGTGTTGCCCGGTCACCAGGGCCATCAGGCTATCGGCGTACAGGTCTGCTTCGTCAGCGGCATCAGAGGCGGTTTCGGGATTGTGCCAACCGTGCGTGGTCTCATCGTGCATGCGAGTTATCACAAGGGCGTCCAGCATAGTTTCACAGAAGAATTTATCAGTTTGAAAGAGGAGTTGCCGGATGGCCGCGAACCAAGCAGACTAGGACTGAACATGAGGGATGCACGACGGGTTTTAATTTATCGCCTGGGCAGTCTTGGGGACACGCTTGTTGCTCTTCCGGCGCTCCATCTGGTGGCACGAGCTTTTCCCGACGCCGAGAGGCGGATGCTGACGAACTTTCCGGTGAACGTGAAAGCTCCGCCGGCTGCCGCAATTCTGGAGAATACGGGACTTGTCCATGGATTTCTGAGGTATGCCGTCGGAACACGAAGTCCGCGGGAGTTGCTCTCTCTGTGGTGGCAACTGCGCCGGTGGGGCCCTGACGTACTGGTCTATCTTGGACCGGCGCGAGGGATTGCCGATCTTAAAGGGACTCCTCGTTCTTCCGGCTCTGCGGCATCCGGCGCCTCATTGGTGTGCCCCTCACGGAAGAGATGCAACGGCATCAATGGGATGAGAAGCAGCAGGCGCTGGAGCCGGAGGCGGCACGATTAGCGCGGACACTCGTGGAATTGGGCGATGCTCAGCTCGATGCGCCGGAGAGCTGGAACCTTCATCTCACCTCAAAGGAACGCGCACGAGCGGCGGAGGCTCTCGCCGGGGTAAACGGCTGTCCGTTGATCGCAGTGAGTGTGGGGACGAAGGTGCAATCGAAGGACTGGGGCAAAGAGAACTGGAGAGCCTTGCTGGGCTTCCTTGCCAAAGAGTACCCAGGATATGCGCTGGCCCTGGCCGGAGCCGCCGAAGAGAGCGAGGCAAGTGAGTTTGCCGGAGACGGCTGGCGGCAGAACGGTGGAGGTCTTGTAACCAATCTTTGCGGTAAGCTGACACCGCGCGAAAGCGCCGCAGCGTTTGCGCGGGCGAGGATCTTTGTAGGACATGACAGCGGCCCGATGCATCTGGCGGCGGCTGTACAGACCCCTTGCGTAGCTATCTTTGCGGCAAGGAACAAACCCAGAGTGTGGTTTCCATACGGCTCCCGGCATCGCGTGCTCTATCACAAGACGGAGTGCTGGGGGTGTGGCCTGGAGACCTGCATCGTGGAGCAGAAACGGTGCCTGACTTCTATCACGGTGGATGAGGTTATGACGGAGATTCGAGCTGTACTGGGATGATTCGCTCTGCTTTGGTTCCCTTGTGGAAGATGCGATGATTGGGCAGAGGAGTATTTTGATTTTGCATGCTTCCTGAACTTCACTCCATCCTGAACCTGCTCGAAGGCGGCTTTTCCAGACTTAAAGTTCTCGTGGTCGGGGATATTATGCTCGACCGCTACATTCATGGCGAGGTCGAGCGCATTTCACCGGAGGCCCCTGTTCCAATTCTGCGCCATGCTCAGCGATTCGAGCGTGCCGGAGGCGCCGCAAACGTTGCGATGAATCTTGCGGGGCTGGGGTGCAAGACGGTTCTTGCGGGCTTTTGGGGCGACGATACGGAACAACGCGAGCTTGCTGCGATTCTTGAACGCGTTGGGATCGATACGGTTGGCGTGGTCTCGAGTTCGTTGCCTACGATCTCCAAAACGCGGATTGTCGGCCGAATGCAACAGCTTTTGCGGCTCGATATTGAGAGCAGGGAAGCTCCGCCCAGAGTGGAGACGGAGCGCTTGAAGGAACGCGCAACGGAGCTGGTGAGCAAAGTAAACGCGGTTATTCTTTCGGACTACGCCAAGGGCGCGCTTACAACCGAGCTGTGTGAATCCGTCATTCGCGCAGCGCGGGCAAGAGGCATTCCGGTGCTTGCCGATCCGAAGACCCGTGACTTCAGCAAATACAACGGGGCAACCACCGTTTGCCCTAATCTTGGCGAACTTTCTGCAGCAACCGGAATTTCAGCGCACGAGAGCGAGGCGCTTCTCGATGCGGGACAGAAGCTGTTGGCCGAACATGATCTCGAATACCTGACGGTAACGATGAGCGAGAAGGGAATTACGCTTCTCCGTCGCGATGGCCGATACCATTCGCCGGCACGAGCCCGTGAGGTGTTCGATGTATCGGGCGCAGGCGATACGGTGATTGCGACATTGACGGCAGGTATTGCCGGAGGCCTGAAGACGGAGACGGCAGTGGAGCTGGCGAATCTGGCGGCAGGAATCGTGGTCGGTAAGAGCGGCACTGTTCCGATTGCTCAGCATGAATTGATTGCGGAGCTCACTCCAAGCGTAGAAATTACGGCAGGCGAAAAGATCCTCGACCTGGAGAGAGTTAAACGCCGCGTGGCCGAGTGGAGGGCATCCGGAGAGACCATTGTCTTCACGAATGGTTGTTTTGATCTATTGCATGTCGGCCATATCACGCTGTTGGAAGACTGCCGGAAATTCGGCACGAAGCTGGTGCTTGGATTGAATACGGATACCTCTGTATGCAGGCTGAAAGGACCAACGCGTCCGGTTGTGGGGCAGAATGAGCGCGCACGGGTGATGGCTGCGCTCGCTGCGGTGGATGCGGTGGTTTTGTTTGATGAGGACACGCCGCTTGGGCTCATCCGTGAGCTTAAGCCGAATGTGCTGGTCAAAGGAGGAGATTACACCGTTGAAACGGTGGTGGGGCATGAGGAAGTGATCGCCTATGGCGGACGCGTAGAGATTGTGCCCACGGTGGAAGGATTCTCCACGACAAACATTGTGAAGAAGCTGACGGCAGCTCAGGAGGGCAAGTGATTATCGTTACGGGAGGGGCCGGCTTTGTTGGCAGCAACCTGGTTCACGAACTGAACCGTGCGGGGGAGCGGGATATCTTGATCGTCGATAACCTGGCCCCGGCTCCCAATCTCAGCGGAGCGAAGTTCGTGAATCTTGCCGGCGCGGATTATTCGGATTACATGGATAAGCGCGAGTTTCGGGCGGCCCTGAAGAACGGCGATTTCGAGAATGAATCCATACGAGCGATTCTGCACCAGGGAGCGTGTTCGAACACGCTTGAAGATGATGGCCGCTACATGATGGACAACAACTTCACGTACTCGAAAGAACTGCTGCACTTTGCCCTGGCCAGACGCATTCCGATGGTTTATGCCTCGACGGCGGCAGTGTATGGAGCGAACACGAATTTTACCGAAGAGCCGGCGAACGAGCGCCCGTTGAACGTCTACGGATACTCCAAGCTCGTCTTCGACAACTATGTTCGCAGGTTGATTCCGGAGATGAAGAGCACGGTGGTGGGCCTTCGATACTTCAATGTCTATGGGCCTCGCGAGCAGCACAAGGGGCGCATGGCGAGCGTGATTCATCACTTCACGAAGCAATTGAAGGAGACAGGAACGATTCGGATGTTCGAGGGCTCAGGAGGTTACGCAGATGGCGAACAACGGCGTGACTTCGTCTTTGTGAAGGATCTGGCGAGGATCAATATGTTTTTTGCCGGTCTGCTGCCTGATCATCACAGCCGGAAGACAGTGCATGCGGTCGTTAACTCCGGAACAGGTGAAGCCCGGACGTTCAAAGCGGTCGCAGAAGCTCTGATGCAGGTGCATGGACCGGGCAAGATCGAGTTCATTCCATTTCCGGGCGACCTCAAGAATCGCTACCAGCACTTCACGCAGGCTGATGCGAAAGAACTTCGGGCTGCCGGCTATACGGATTCGTTTACGTCACTTGAGGACGGAGTGAAGCAGACCTTTGCTGAGCAGCCGGTCTAGGTTGTCCGGGTTGTCCGGCAGCTCTCCCCCCGTTTTTTTGCGACAGGAATCTCGGCAGTAACCGACGCTGTCGCCAGGGCGGGGAGATGAGATTTACCTGAGGAAGGCTTGTGAATCAAGGAGGAGATGGTGAGAGCGCTGGGATTCGAACCCAGGACCAGCGCCTTAAAAGGGCGATGCTCTACCAGCTGAGCTACGCTCTCGCACCACTCTTCCAAAGGTAGCACATTTTGCAGGTAAATTCTTGCTGGCAGTTCGTTTGCTTATGCTCGGCAACCAAGAATATTTTCTTTTGTGAGTTGCAGAACCAAGCTTGTTATCACGCCGGGCAGGATCGCGGAGAATCGCCTGGGCTTTTTCCGATCGACACCGTTTCTGATGACTTTATTGGCAAGATCAAGGTTTCGATGGGGCCGGATCGGGTGGAGCTTTTGGAGTATTACGAACGGTGTAAGCAATTTTGAGACCGTCCCACGAAAGTGCCACGATCGGTTGATTGACTTGAGGTTGTACGCACAGTAGCCTCAGGGCATTGCATAACTCCAGGTGCAACGACATCGTCGATTCAATGTAAGAAAACGCCATTAAGGTGTCCGTGATACGACGTGATCGGGATGAGCAAAAAGCGAGAGATTTATGGAACCGCGCGGGACAGACAAAATTGATGAGCGTTCTGTGGCTGAGACTCCGGAAGATGTAGCAGTTCTCTATTCCTGGGCAAATCTTCACGGAGCAAAGTACCGTGATTTCTCCGCCTCACGGAGAGAATATCGTGCCCAATTGAGGCACCGTGCCGCCGAGGAAGAACGGCAGCAGGCTATGCAAGCTCAGGCAGAAGCGGAGAGAGCAGCTGATGAGGCTGACGAGACCGCGCGAAGGGCTGCCGAAGCTGCCAATACGCCCAAAGGTGTTGTGACGGAATCCGGTGCTCGTCGAGCGCTTCGCGAGGCTGAGGAAGCAGCGAGATTAGCGGCAGCAGAGCGTGTCGAAGCAGCGCGCCGCGCAGACGCGGTTGCAGTTGCCGATGCTGCAGCGCGACGCGAAGAGAAGGAGATTCTCGAGGCTCATGATTCGGCGCAGCGACAGGCGGCTCGCTACGCAGACGCCGAAATACGACGCCGCGAGATGACGGGACCGTTTGGGCAGCCGCAACTTCCAGGCGAGATATCCGATCCGTATACGCCCATACCAGTCGGTACGCCGGTGCGAAGCGCACCGTTGCCATCACCAGCACAAGGTCAATCCGCTCCATCCCCCGCGATGCCGGTTGGACAGCGACCCACGCAGGCCCGAGCTGCGCAACCCCTGATTCAGAGGACAGAGCCCGGTTCGACAGGCCCACGGCATACGCAACAGCAGTTTGAGGGTGTATCCAGCGGGTCATTCCTGCAAAACCCTGTCTCGTCGCTATCGCAGCCGATATCCCAGAGACGTCCGCAGGGATATCACCCTGACGAAGCGTCCGGAGTACGCCAGATTTATCGCGGACCAGAACACGAAGAGCCGCGAATCGACTATATGCCCGGGAGCTCTTCGATCAGAAAGCCGCCCCAGTTTTCAGAGCAGCCTGGTGAACCGCGATCTTCAGTCGACCCGTCCGTCTTTGCAGGCATGAGACACACAGATCCTCAGCCGCCGCCGCCGATCCAGGGCAGAATCCGCCAGGTCCCAACCGATCAAGGCGATGCCGGTCTGTTTCCACGGACTGAAGGTTGGCAGACAGCCTCGGGTGGCCGCTCAGTGCCTGCTCCCGAATTTGAATCTCCTCATCATCCGGGCCGCGACATAGCGCCGATGGCTCCGGCTCTTTCTGGTCAGAGACCAGTTGCCGGGTTTACTGGTTCGCCAGTGAGTCCTGTGAGAATGGAACCGCCTTTACCGCAGACACCTGTTCAACAGGAGATGGGGCGCGGACGCAGGGCGCAGGATAATTTTCCTTACCAATCAGCAAGCTCCTATGTTGAGCCTCCCCGGCGCATCACTCCGGAGAATCTTCCTGAACAGTCGCAACCATCCTCTGTTCGAGCGGCGTACGGAGCGGATCCATCCGGGCCAGCCTGGCTCTACGCACCGCCCGCCGTGTTGGAGACGCCACAAAAACCTCTCGTACAGCCTCCATTGACTCAATCTTCGGTGGCGGAGACACTGCAGCACTCCCGAGAGCGCGTCGCGGCACGCTGGTACGCGCTGAAAGGCGTCTTCGCACAGCCAGGACAGGAGGCCGTCGAAGCTCCTCCGGTTCGTCAGAAGGAGATCCGTACCCCGGTACTGGCAGTTTTTTCGCTGGCTGGCGGGGTTGGAAAGACGAGTCTCGTCGCCACGGTGGGGCGGGCGTTGTCTTCACTCGGCGAAAAAGTATTGTTGGCTGATACCACTTCGCATGGACTGCTACCGTTTTACTTCGGCGCAAGCGAACTGCGGCAGGGAACCGTTCGTACCTTTTCGCCTCCCAGCGGGAGCACGGATGCTCCCATCTACCTGGTTAGCTATGATGTCGAGCAAAACGCGCACGATGAAGAGGCGCAGCAGAAGCTTGCGGAAGAGGTTCTGAACAGCAGCCGCGGAACCCATCGGATTCTGCTTGACCTCACAGCGAACTCAGGTTGGCTCGTTGGTTATCTCTCCAGGATGAATCCAACGATTCTTGTGCCGTTAGCTCCCGATATGAATTCGGTGATCAGCGTGCAAACAATCGAAAAATTTTTCAACGGGATGATTGATGGCGATGGCCGTGCGCTGGAGCCGTACTACGTGCTCAATCAATTTGACGCTTCGTTACCGCTGCATCTCGATGTGCGCGAGGTGCTGCGACGCCAACTTGGCGACCGGTTGCTGCCATTCGTCATCCGTCGTGCGCCGATTGTCAGCGAAGCATTGGCCGAGGGCATGACAGTCGTGGACTACGGTCCCGATTCACCGGTAACTGAGGATTATATGAACGTGGCAACCTGGCTTCGTAATATCGCCGCGCCGGCTGCAGCTGGCTTCCGCAATGTGCGCTGGAGCGAAAGATGACGAGTTCGCCACTATGGCGCGAGTTTGAATCCGGTGACGCGCTTTTCCTGAAGGTCTTACGCTTCGTTATTGTCGTAGGCGGAGTCTTCTTTCTTGGTTTCACGGGCATCCTTGAACTGACATGGCCACAGCAGCTCGTGCTTGGCATCCTGTCCGTGCTGGTCGCGCTGTGGCTCGACCGAAGCTCGAGTTCTTACCTCGTAACGCTGACCCTGATGCTCGCGTCGATGTTCTCAACGTTCCGTTACGGTTTCTGGCGTCTCTCGACAACAGGCAGGTTCTTTTTCCATCCCGGCGCAAGCTGGAGCTGGATCGACGGATTCTTCATTCTGATGCTGCTCATTGCCGAGAGCTACGCGTTTACGATTCTTTTTCTCGGCTATATGCAAACGATGTGGCCACTGCGACGGACGCCGATCCCGTTGCCGGACGATCCCGCAAAGTGGCCCTCCGTCGATCTGCTGATTCCTACTTACAACGAACCACTCAGCGTTGTGAAGTACACGGCTCTTGCCGCGATGAACATTGACTGGCCGGCGGATAAGTTGAACGTCTATATCCTCGACGATGGCAAGCGTGATGAGTTTCGCCGCTTTGCCGAGGACGCAGGCGTGGGTTATATGACGCGCGACGACAATGCGCACGCCAAGGCCGGAAACATCAATCGCGCGCTGGCGCGGCTCGATTCACCATTTGTAGCCATCTTCGATTGCGATCACGTTCCGACACGCAGCTTCCTGCAGGTGACGCTCGGGTGGTTTCTGCGCGACAGCAAGCTGGCCATGCTGCAGACGCCGCACCACTTCTATTCGCCCGATCCGTTTGAGCGCAATCTGGGCCAGTTCCGGCAGATTCCGAACGAAGGCGAACTCTTCTACGGCATCGTTCAGGACGGTAACGATTTCTGGAACGCCACCTTCTTCTGCGGTTCATGCGCTGTCTTGCGCCGAACGGCACTCGATGAGATCGGCGGTATTGCCGTCGAGACGGTGACAGAAGATGCCCACACTTCATTGCGCATGCAGATCAACGGGTGGAACACGGCGTACATCAATATTCCCCAGGCTGCAGGTCTTGCTACCGAACGATTGAGCGGGCACGTGAAGCAGCGTATTCGCTGGGCTCGCGGCATGATCCAGGTGATGCGTACGGATAATCCGCTGTTTGCCCGCGGCCTCAAGCCTGCGCAGCGCCTTTGCTACTTCAACGCGATGACGCACTTCCTTTATGGTCTGCCGCGTCTGATCTTTCTTACGGCTCCCCTGACCTATCTGATTCTCGGACAGGTCAATGTGCCCGGATACTGGGCGGCGATCCTGGCATACGCCTTGCCTCACCTCGTTCTGTCGAGCATCACCAACTCACGCATCCAGGGACAGCATCGGTATTCGTTCTGGAACGAGATCTACGAGACTGTCCTGGCTCCGTTCATTCTTTTGCCGACGATGTTGGCGCTGGTGAACCCGAAGTTCGGCAGCTTTAACGTGACGGCCAAAGGAGGAGTCGTCAATCGGCGCTTCTTCGATAAAACGATTGCGCGTCCGTTCCTGTTTCTTCTGGCAATGAATATTCTCGGCGGGCTCTGTGCAATTCCACGCCTGATCCACTTTCCGGAGTTCGATGTGTCGGCTCCTCTGAGCTACATCGTTAACATTCCAGCGAACATGTACGATGGCGAGCGGCCCGGAACCATCATCATGAATCTGATCTGGGTCTTCTTCAACATCATCACTCTCGGCGCCGCGACGGCGGTTGCGTGGGAGAGCCAGCAACGCCGTCAAACCATACGAATTGCGATGGCGGTCCCAGCCGATGTTCTACTGCCAAATGGCAGCAAGATTCATGGCGTCACCACTGACCTTTCCACCGGTGGTGTGATGGCGAAGATGGAGCGGGATTTTATCGCCTCTTCGGGAGACTCTGATTAAACTCACGTTCCCTGTGCTCGACGGCACTGCCACGCTACCGGCGACGATCATTCAGGCCGAAGGCAATATCCTGCGTGCACATTTCGATCCCCTGACGCTGCAGGAGGAAGAGGCGCTGACGATGGTGCTGTATTCGCGCGCGGACACCTGGCTGGGCTGGGGTGAAGCCCGCGAAGCGGACCGGCCGCTCAAGAGCCTGTGGCGTATTTTCCAGGTTTCCATGAAGGGCCTCTCCCAGACATTTCGAGGTTTGATGACGACGAAGAAAAAGAGCCAGCCAAAGGGCAAGCTGATTACAAGTATTGTCCCGCTCCTGCTCCTCTGCATCCTGGCTGGAACGAGCGGGCTCGCTGCCCAGAGTTTGCCGCCGGTTGTCAACACCGCTTCCGATCAGGGTACCGGCGTCCGCTCGATGGTTCCCGGCACCTTCGATAATCTCTTCACCCTGACGGATGTCGGTGTCACAGAGCCGATTGTCCTGCGCGGCGTGGATGCCTATCACACGGTCTATTTCTCACTGCCTCAGACGCAGGTCGTAAAGACTGCAACCATGCATCTGCGGTATCACTTCTCACCGGGACTGATTCCGGCTTTGAGCCATCTCAAGGTGAGCCTGAACGGAACCGTCTTTGCGACTCTTCCGGTGACCGCTTCGCCAACGCCGCCGCAGGCTTCCACTCAGACCTCTTCGGCCAGCATTACGCGGAATGAGGGTGGGCCCGTTCTTGAGGCCACGCTCACCATGCCGGCCGAGATGCTCGTGCATGACAATCAGCTCACGTTCGAGTTCGTGGGGCATTACACGATGGAGTGTGAAGATCCTTCTCACACGACGTTGTGGAGCCATGTGGATTCCAATTCGACGATTGAACTTGCCGGTTCGCTGCTGCCACTGCACAACGATCTGAAGGTGCTTCCGCTTCCGTTCTACGATGCTTCGGTGAATCTCCATCCCGTGATTCCGGTTGCGTTTGTCGGTCGTCCTTCGGCGAAGGCTCTCCAGGCGGCGGGAATCGTAACTTCCTGGTTCGGAATTTTGACCGACTACCGTTCGGTAAGATTTCCCGTTTCGGTAGGGTCGATTCCGGCGGGCAATGCAATTCTGATCAGCGAAAATGCCGCCGATCTTCCATCTGCGTTAAAGATCAACGGAAGTTCGGGGCCGACGATCGCGATGCGCGACAATCCCACGGATCCGTATTCCAAAGTATTGGTGATAACCGGGGACAACGCGGATGACCTTCTGACGGCGGCCATGGCTCTTGCCTTGCAACGCGACCTCCTTGATGGCGAACAGGTACGCATCTCGCAATTGAAGGTCCCCGTGCCTCGCCAGCCTGACGACGCTCCGCGCTGGATGAGTACGGAGAAGATCAATTACCTGGGTGATTTCGCACAAACGGGTCAGCTTCAGACCGATGGTTCCAATCCAGTCACGGTCTACATGCGTATTCCTCCTGACCTTTACTACGGCGCCATACAGAACCTCGGTTTTCATATGGGATATCGCTATAACGGAATTCCCATCTCGAACGAGAGCTCGCTCCAGGTTTTCATGAACGACGCCTACGTGAGTTCGACACCGCTGCCGCACTCGGAGCAGGCGTCGGCGCAATTGGAGACCATTGTGCCAATCCCGGTTGGGAACATGCGGCCCTTCTCCAACACGTTGCTGAACCGGTTTATCTTTCTTCTCGCCAAGAAAGGCAAGTGTCAGGACACTGCACCCTACAACATGCAGGGATCGATTCTAAAGGATTCGTATCTCGACATCAGCGGTATTCCTCATTGGACGACGCTGCCGAATCTCGAAATTTTTGCAAACGCAGGTTATCCCTTCACGCGGAAGGCGGATCTTACCGACACGGCAGTGGTCATGCCCGAGAACGCTGCGCCGGATGAGATTGAAACCTTTCTCACTTTCATGGGGCACTTTGCCGGCCAGACCGGCTATCCGGTGCTCAATGTGACGGTCACGAATGCAGATGGCATGAAGGAGAGTCTGCACAAGGACTATCTCATTATCGGGACTGTCGACGATCAGCCTGCATTGACACGCCTCAATCCTTCTCTTCCAGTAGGGGTCGACGGCAGCGGCCTGCATATTCAGGATACGCAGGGCTTCTTTGCCTCATTGCAGCACGCGTGGTGGAAGGTGCGCAGCTCAGACCGCATTCAATCCGGACAACTCGAAACGGCCGGCGGCCTTCCCGATGCTCTGATTGAGGGAATCGAGTGGCCGAGTGGATCGAACCGGTCCGCTGTGATTGTCGCTTTGCGCGACCACTCCGTCGTGCCAAACTTTCTGTCGGTCTTCCTCAAAACCTCACAGTCGTCCGACATATCGCAGTCAGTCAGCGTTCTGCGGGGCAACCGCTTTGTCTCATACCGTATCGGGAACTCTGCCTACCAGGTTGGTTCGCTTTCGTTCTGGATCCACCTGAACATGTTGTATTCCCAATATCCGTGGCTGATGATTATCTCGACGATTATCATCTGTTTCCTGTTGGCGGGCATCGTTCGCGCTGCGCTGCGGAGACGGGCGAGAGCGAGATTACAGGGAAACGATTAGTTTGATTGAAGCTGTACGTGTGCGACCAGGCAGCCTGTTCGCAAGACCCTCGGTAAGGGGGGCATGCATGTCTCTGCGCGTTTTACTCGCGTTCTGTTTTGTAATCGCCGGGCAGAAGACCCTATGCTCCGCCCAGACGCCGTGGCCTTTGTGGGAGGCTTACTCGCAGACCATGATCGATTCCCAGGGCAGGGTGATCGATCACAACGCGAAGGATCGTTCTACCAGCGAAGGGCAGGCTTATGGCATGTTCTTTGCGCTGGTCGCCAATGACCGGAGCCGCTTTGATCTCATGCTGCACTGGACGGAACAGAATCTCGCGGGAGGAGATATCCTTCAGCGATTGCCGGCATGGAGTTGGGGCAAGAGGCCGGATGGCAGCTGGGGAGTAATCGACCAGAATCCAGCATCGGATGCTGATCTGTGGATGGCCTATGCGCTCTCGGAGGCTGGCCGTCTGTGGAACGTGCCACGGTACCAGAAGGCGGCGATGACGCTGGCCGCCCGCATCGCGCAACAAGAGGTAACGTATGTTCCCGGGCTGGGCACTACACTTTTGCCCGGCCCGACCGGATTCCACCCAACGGCCACCACCTGGCTGCTCAATCCCAGCTACCTGCCGCCGCCGCTGCTGGTGTATTTCTCAAAAACCATGCCGCAAGGTCCCTGGGGAACTATCCTGCAGTCGCTGAGACCTTTGCTTGCTGAGCCAGTCGGCCATGGTTTCGCCATGGACTGGGTTATGGCCGGGGAGGAGATCTACCCGTCCCGCGCTCCGTCCCAGATCGACACGGTTTCTCCGCCTGTCGGAAGCTATGACGCTATCCGGGTCTATCTATGGCTGGGAATCTCCGATCCGCAAACCGCGGGGGTCCGTTTACTGCTGGGAAATGTTCATGGCATGGCGGAATATATGAAGAACCATCTGACCCCTCCCGAGAAGGTCGATTCCACCGGTAATGCCGTTTCTCCGCTCGGACCACCCGGATTTTCGGCGGCATTGATCCCCTATCTGCGTGGGGTGGGAGCTGGCACTCAGGCCAGGGAACAGGCAGACCGGCTTGCATCCACAAAGAATCCTGCTACGGGACTCTATGGAAAGGATGCGGCGTATTATGATCAGAACCTCGCACTCTTTGCTACTGGATGGCTCGAACAGCGTTATCGTTTCGATCGGGACGGGAAGCTCCAGGTGCGTTTGAAGTAGCTATTGGACGAGATTTGTCCCCAAAGCCATTGACAAAACAGTAAATACGCAGAATAAATCGGTACAAATCCGTGAAAAAGCGGTAAGCTTTCGGAGAGAAGGCAATGGTGTCGATCCCTGGCAGGACACCATGCACCGGCGCGCGAAGATATGAAAAGGGTTTGGGCAATTCGGCCAGTTGCAGCAGCGATGTTGTTGGGGGTACTTTCGTTCAGTCCTCTGGCAGTTATCTCACGGGCTCAGACAACGGATGCTGCAACGCAGTCGCTGCTCGATAAAGCACATACCTTTGAGGTCCGCGGGCGGATGGACATGGCTGCTCAGACCTGGCAGCAGGTTCTACTGACCGATCCGAGAAATGTGGAAGCACTGGCAGGTCTTGCACGCGCCGCCAAGCTGAGCGGAAATGAGCCTCTTGCCAGCACCTATCTCGATCGTCTGCGGGCGATCAGTCCTAACGATCCCAACATCGCGCGGGTTGAGAGGATGGGCTCGGAGCAGAGTCAGCAGGCAGAACTGCAGCAGGCCGGGAAATACGCCCAGGGAGGGCAGTACGCCCAGGCGATGGGCATCTATCGCAAGGTCTTCGGCAATAATCCGCCTCCGGGTGATTGGGCGCTCGCGTACTACGAGACGGAAGCCGCGACAGAAGAGGGCAGACCGCATGCCATCGCTGGTCTGCGTGCACTCGTTGAGAAGTATCCAAACGATTCCCGTTACCAGGTCGCTCTGGGCCGTATCCTGACCTACAATCCGCAGAGTCGCGCGGAGGGAAGACGATATCTGCAGGCCCACCCCAACGATCCGCAGGCCGTTGAGGCCTTGCGCCAGTCGCTGTTGTGGGACGCAGCTAATCCTGCCTCTGCCGCGGATATTCGTGCCTATCTCGCAAAGCATACCGATGCACAGTTAGCAACGGCCCTGAAGAACCAGCCCAAGCCTGCTCCAGGCAAGGCTGCGATGACGCCGGACGAGATTGCGGCCGGAGAGGCTGCTCGTGCACGATCGGAACAAGAGCAGGCCGCGTACGCTGCATTGAACGCCAAGCGGCTCGATGATGCCGAGCTGCGTTTCAAGGCAATTCTTGCGAAGGATCCTCAGAATGCGCAAGCGTTGGCCGGTATGGGCTATGTGCGCATGCAGCAATCGAACTTCGGCGGAGCTATCAGCTTCCTGGAGCAGGCGAAACAATATGGCGCTCGCGATGGCGGACTCGATAAGGCGCTTGAATCGGCCCGCTTCTATTCGGTGTTGAGCGAGGGTTCGGTGGCGTTGAACGAAAATGATTTGCCGACGGCCGAACAAAAATACCGGGAAGCCCTCGAAATTCGCGCGGGAAGCCCTGAGGCGCTTGAGGGATTGGGCGGAACGCTGCTCAAGGCGCAGCATCCTGAGTCCGCAGTTCCTATCTTCGAACAATACGTAAAAGCGAAGCCGTCTGCGGCTGCAGCATGGCGCGGCCTTTTTATGGCGCAGTACGGCGCGGGAGATGCGCCCGGCGCTCTGCAAACAGAGCATCGCATCCCGGCAACGGTTCATTCGCAATTGATGAAGGATCCGGACTTTCTCCGGACACTCGCCTCCGCGTATTCTGCCGTGGGACGTGATGCCGATGCGCAGCGGGTTCTTCGCAGTGCGCTCGAGCTTCCGTTTCCTTCGGGCGCGCGCGGCTTGCAGGTAGAGACTCAGCTGCAATACGCTGCTCTTCTGCAGCAGGCCAATCGTCTCGATCAGGCTGCAGCACTCTACCATCAGGCGCTTACAAATGATCCCGCGAACGCGCAGGCATGGCAGGGCATCGTACGCGTCCAGCACGCGATGAAGCAGGATGACCAGGCGGCCCAGTCGCTCTCCACGATGCCTCCGTCGGTCTACCAGGTAGCGATGCGCGATCCGGGCTTCCAGACCACCGTCGCCTCGATCTACCAGAGCCTCAACAAGCTCGATATCGCGCAGGACATTCTTGAGAAGTCCGTCAAGGCACAGACGGCTGCAGGGCAGAAGCCCTCTACCGCCGTCATGCTGCAGTTAGCCGGGGTCTACCTATCCCGCAACAATCCGCAGCAGGCATTTCCAATCTATCGTCAGATCCTGACCGAGAATCCGGATCGCGCGGATGCATGGAAAGGGCTGCTCACGATTCTGCATTCGACGGGCCGTGACCAGGATGCCCTGGCACAGATTCAGCAGATTCCCACTTCGGTTCGGACGCAGTTGGAATCTGACGTTGAATATCTTCAAACCGTCGGCGCCGTTTACAACGCACTCGGTCAGCCGCAGCAGGCGATGATCTTCGTCAACCGTGTGCAGCAACATTATGCGATGCAGCACGCGGCTCCGCCGGCTGATATCGATATTCAGGACGCGTGGCTCCTATTTAATGGAGGCAATGACGCGGGCCTCTATCGCCAGTTAATGCAGCTTGGAAGTCGACCTGATCTCACCGACGATCAGCGCCGCCAGGTACAGATGATCTGGAGCAACTGGGCGGTTCGTCGCGCCAACCAGTCCGCCGCTGCAGGGAATCTCAAGCGTTCTCTTGCGATCCTGAACGCAGCGGCGAAGGCGTTCCCGGACAATCCCGGTGTTCTTCGTGCTCTGGCCTCTGGATATGCACGGTCGGGCCTGCCGAAGCAGGCAGTTCTTATTTTTAAATCGCAGGACATGACCTCGGCTTCAGCCTCCGACTACAAGGCAGCCGTTGGCGCGGCCCTCGCTGCTGGCGACACCAAGATCGCAGAGACGTGGCTGCGTTACGGTCTCGATCAATATCCGAAGGATTCGGAGATGCTTACCCTCGCTGCCAAGTTCGAGCAGGCGCGAGGCGACAGCAATCGAGCGGCGGACTACTATCGTGCTTCGCTCGCGGCCATGCCCCCGGGCGATCCCGGTGCAGAACTCGCAGCTGAACTCAGCCAGCCTGCGCCGGTCGGACATCTTCCCAGCACCACGCAGTCGCAGGATCTCGCATCGCTGCTGGCAATGCCCGACGGTACAGGCGCGGGAACGCAAAACGCTCCGGCGCCGCCGCCCTATTTACCCAGCTACACCAACGCTTATGGCCAGGCGCCGGTTCAGGTGCCGCCTACAGACAATGGACATTCCAGCGTGGTTCCGATGTATATGTCGAACCCGGCTTCACGTCGTACGCAACCGGCCACGGCATCCAGGCTGGAAGACTATACGCCGCAAACCGCTGCGGCGAAGATCCCGCCTCCCGTCTCCACGCTGCCGCCTATATCGACGCTGCCGGCGACCGCGACGACTACGGCTACCATCGCGCCGGTTGAAACTCCTCCCGTTCCGGTAACTTCATCGGAGTATCAGCGCCAACAGATTCTCCGTCTTACTGAGCAGGCTGAAGCAAGACCTCCGATTACTTCTCTGCCACAGCAAGAGGTCTATGGTCCGTATGTCCCCTATGCCGGCTACACTCCATCTCCGGTTACCGTGCAGCTAGGCGATAACACTCCGCATCAGGAGCCTCTGCAACGGGAAGTGACAGACGTCCTTCCAACAGCACGTTATGTCCCGAATGCGTCTCCGGGTAACCGCGCTGCGAGCCGTCCGATGACCGGGATCAGCAATCCTCCGCCGGACGACACCGGTGCGTCCCCCTCGACCCAGAACGTGCAGTACAACGCCCAGAATCAACAGCAGCAGACGGGTGAAAGCTATGGCCAGCAGTATCCGCAGCCAGGCATAGCGCCGTACAACGGTGGAACCAGAAGGCGGACGACGACAACCCCGTCACAGGCACCTGCTCCGCAACGGGCATCGCAGCCTCCGTTAACGTATCCAAACGTTCAGCATCCGCTCGGTGATTCTGGCTATCCAGTCATCGGTCCTCCCACATCTCAGGGAACTCCGCCCACAGATGCAGATCTCGTCGCCAAGAGCATTCCGCCGTTGCGTGGGGGCTATGATCCCAACGCGGTTGTTCCTGGTGGTCCGCTGTCGCCTCGCGCCCGGAATGAACTGGAACTCGCTGCCCTCGAAGGCTCTTACAGCGGTTGGATCGGCGGCACAGGTTATGCGCGTTATCGAAGCGGCACTCCCGGCTTCGACAGGCTCACGGCCATGGAAGCTCCCTTTGAAGCTTCCGCGGTCATGGGCAAGACCGTTCGCGCTACAGTCATCGCCCGCCCGGTCTTTCTCAACTCCGGCACGGTCGATACGACGACCTTCCAAAACCAGAACGGTGGCGTCATTCCTGTCCTTGGCACTCTTCCCGCCAATGCTCTCACTCCTCCACCGCAACAGTTTTCAAGCGGCGTTGGTGGCGAATTCCAGCTAACAACAGCCAACATTGGCATTGCCGCGGGTTACACGCCTTATCAGTTTCTTGTCTCGAACATCACGGGTCGTTTTCAGTGGCGGCCTGCGGGCGGGCACTTCATGCTCTTCGGCGATCGTGATTCGGTCAAGGACACACAACTCTCCTATGCAGGTCTGCGCGACCCCGGTTCAATTTCCCCCATTTACGAGGGCAACATCTGGGGAGGTGTTATCGCGACGGGCGGTGGCGTACGGCTTGATATGGGCAACGAGAAATCCGGTCTCTACGTCCAGGGAGACGGCGCTCTCCTTACCGGTTATCACGTACTCGACAATCGCAAGTATGAAGGCCAGATGGGAGCTTACTTCCGTGTCAAGACCTGGCCCGGGTACGGCAGCCTCAACATCGGCACCAGCTTCTTCGGAATGCACTTTGACCACAACGAGCGCGGCATGACATACGGGCAGGGAGGTTACTTCAGCCCGAACATTTACTTCCTTGCCGGCGTCCCGATTACTTACAACGGCTTCTACAAGACAGACTTTCACTACAGCATTGACGGAAGCATTGGCGTACAGACATTCCAGGAAGCTTCAGCGCCTTACTATCCTCTCGATCGTCCTCTTCAGACTGGCTCGGGCAATGCCACGTACCCGCAGAACAGCAATACCAGTCTGAACTACGCTCTGAATTCTGAAGGCGCCTATCGTTTTGCCGACCACTGGTACGTTGGAGCTTTTGTCACTGCGAATAATACAAATAATTACAACATGATCTCAGGCGGCTTCTTCGTGCGATATCTCTTCAAACCGCAATATCCCACCGAAACATATCCGACAGGCCTTTTCCCGACGTCAGGATCCACCTTCCGCCCAATCCGCGTCCCATAAAAAGCTTCGACGCCGCCCTGCACCTCGCTATCAATTCCCGATTGGTACTATCTCTCGAACGGCGAATTTTCCTTGCCTGATGGCGGGCTTCATCGTATAAATTTTTTGAACGCGCGCCATCTCAGTTGAGCTACTTGTGCGTGAGGGACCCATGAACGTTTGCAGCACTTCCCGAAGAGCGCGGCTCTTCGTCTTTGCCATCCTTCTGACCGCATCAACATCGGCGTTTGCCGCAAAAGACAGCGTTCCCGACTGGGTCCGCACTGCCGCTTCGCAATCTATCCCTTCCTACTCTCCAGAGACGAATGCGGTTGTTCTCCTTGAGCAGACAACCTTCTCGGTTGCTCCGAACGGTATGGCAACCGAACACTACCGCCACGTCCTCAAAATTCTCCGTCCGCAGGGCAGAGACGAGGCTACTGTGGTTGTGCCCTTCGATAAAGATACGAAGGTCCTCTCTCTTCAAGTCTGGAGCATCGGCCCCGACGGCCACGAGTACGCGCTCAAAGACAAAGAGATCGTCGAGTATGGTTATCCCGGCGGAGGCATCCTCTATGAAGACAAACACTACAAGGTTGCCAAAGCACCGGGCGCTGATCCTGGCGGAATCGTTGCCTACGAATACGAACAGCGAGCGCGCCCCTACATCAACGAGATGACCTGGTTCTTCCAGAGTGATCTGCCCCAGCTCAACCAAAGCTTCACGCTGGAGCTTCCTCCCGGATACTCCTACAGCACCGTATGGGCGCATCACGAGCCGATGAAGGCCGACGACCTTGAACGCCAGCGTTGGCGATGGGAGATGAAGGAGACGCCGGCCGTCGACCTGCGCCATGTGCTTCTTCGGCCTCCAGCCATGTCGCTCGAGGGCCGCATGACCGTTCACTATGGTTCAGCTGCATCATCAGCAACGCGGGGCACGTGGAAGAGCGTCGGCGAATGGTATGAGCCCCTCGCAAAGGACCGTCTTGTTGCTACACCCGAGATCGCCGCGAAGGCCAAGGAACTGGTTGGAGATAAGACCGACTTTTACGAGAAGACCGAATCCATTGCAGAGTTCCTGCAGACCCAAATCCGGTATTTCGCAATCGAGATGGGGATTGGTGGTTATCAACCCCACTTCGCTGGTGACGTCTTCCGTAATCGATACGGCGATTGCAAAGATAAAGCGACGCTCCTCTCGGCGATGCTCTCATCAGTCGGCATTCACTCGGCCCTGATGATGGTTGATGATCGCCGCGGGGTCATCGATCCCAATGCTCCCTCAGACGTCGGCGACCACATGATTGCGGCCATCGAAATACCCAAGGGGTACGTTTCGCCGAAGCTGCATAGCGTTATCACGGCCAGGACAGGACGCCGCTATCTCATCTTCGATCCCACGTGGGATAAGACCGCCTTCGGGCAGATCGCCCATAATCTTCAGGGCAGCTACGGTCTGCTGCTCGAGGGAAGCGATAGCGAGATCGTCGCTCTCCCCCTTCTCTCGCCTGAGCTTAATACGATTCATCGGAATGCGAGTTTTCAGCTTCAGCCCGATGGTTCTCTTACGGGCAAGATTACGGAGAAGCGCTTCGGAGATGTCTCCGAGGCCCGACGTGAGCTCTATACCGCCGAAGATGCCAAGAGGCAAACCGAGTTTCTCGATCGTGTTCTCGAACAGGACTTCACCATCTTCAAGGTTGCCGACTTCAAGGTCGAGAACGCCGGGTCCTTGAAAAAAGACCTCACCGCCAGCTTCTCCATCGCCGCCGATAACTTCGGCAAGACGATGGGCCCGCTGTTGATGGTTCGCCCTCGTGTTCTGGGAAGCGAGTACCTCGAAACGGACCATAAGAAGCGCATGGCTCCGATTGATCTCAACGAGACCCTGCAAGCAACCGATGACTTCGACATCACATTGCCTGCGGGCTACAGCGTGGACGAGATTCCTGACCCCGTCAAGCTCGATGTAGGCTTTGCCTCCTATGAGAGCTCAAGTCACGTCCAGGCCAACGTACTCCACTACACCCGAACCTACACTGTTCGCCAGGTTTCGCTACCTGCAGAAAAATATGCAGACGTGCAGAAACTGGCAGGGGTCATCGCAGCCGATGAACAGAGCCGCGCCGTCCTCAAGAAACAATAACAACGACCATAAGAAAATCAGGAAAAGAGCACGACACCATGAATTGCCTGAAAAGCCGCCTTCTCTACTACTGCCTCATTTCGTTCTCGCTGGTTGGCTTTGCCTCTCCGCAACTTCATGCCGATCAGTGGACAGCGCCCACGAAAGAAGAGCTTTCCATGACTTCGCAACCCGAGGTGCCCGGTGCTGCCGCGGTCTATCTGGATAAGGAGGAGATCACCAATGACGGCCTCCATATGTGGAGCGTCTATGTGAGGCTGAAGGTGCTCACCGAAAAAGGCAAGGACTATGCCAACGTGGAACTCGGCTACGGATCGCATCGTGAAGGTGGCGGATACACCATTGGCGACATCGCTGGCCGAACGATTCATCCCGATGGCACGATTATCCCCTTCACTGGCAAACCCTACGAGAAGCTTATAGAGAAGACGCAGGAATACAAGCACATGGCCAAGGTCTTTACCTTGCCCGATGTAGAGGTCGGTAGCATCATCGAGTACCGCTACAGTTTGCGCTACGACGATCACTATTTCATCTCTCCCGATTGGTACATTCAGTCGGAGCTCTTCATGCGCAAAGGGCATTACCTCTGGAAGCCAACAAGCGAGCAGCTCATGAGCAAGAGCAGGGATGACAAGCGCGAAATGCTCAGTAACGGCATCGCATGGTTTCCGGTGTTACCAGATAAGGACGCTCAGGTCAAACAAACCCGCCTTCCAGGGACGGGCATGCGCGAAGGACAGCTCATCTTCGAGCTGAACGTACACGACATTCCTCCCATGCCGGAAGAAGAGTTCATGCCTCCCATCAATAGCTTCAGCTACCGTGTGCTCTTCTATTACGCGTACTATCGCTCGATTGATGAATTTTGGAAAACAGAAGGCAAATACTGGTCAAAACAGAGTGACAAATTCATCGGACCGGGTCCCAGGGTCGGGGCAGCAGTGCATGAGCTTACCCAGCCATCCGACACGCAGGATCAGAAGCTCCGCAAGCTCTACGCCGCTGTCATGCAGCTTGAGAACACGGACTTCACCCGCGAACACGACCGCGCCGAAGACAAGGCGCAAGGGCTTAAAGAAGTTCGCGACACCGATGACATCCTTGAGCGAAAGCGCGGCGACAGCCGTCAGCTGACGGAGCTCTTCGTCGCCATGGCCCGGGCAGCCGGCATGAAGGCCTACCTCATGTTTGTCACCGACCGCGACCGCAGCATCTTCGTCCAGTCCTACCCCAGCCTCAGCCAACTCCACGACTACGTCGCCATCGTTAACGTCGATGGTAAGGAACAGTTCTTCGATCCCGGCTCGCGCTACTGTCCTTATGGCCACCTCTTCTGGAAGCATGCCAATGCGGGTGGCATACGCCAGGCGGACAATGGAACCACAATGGGAACCGCTCCGGGCGAGCCCTTCAAATGGTCACGCATCGAACGCATCGGTGATCTCGCGATGGATGAGCACGGTGTGGTCACCGGAGCTCTCAAGTTCTCCTATACAGGAGAATCGGCTCTCAACTGGCGACACCAGGCCCTCTCCGGCGATGATGCCGGCCTGAGCCGCGAACTGCGAACCAGTGTCGAACGCATGCTGCCCGCAGGCATGAACGTCGAAGTGACATCAATAGAAAAGCTGCACGATTATGAGCAGCCTCTTGTCGTCAAATTCAGCGTCAAAGGTCCCATCGGTTCTCCGACGGGCAAACGTTTGCTGGTTCCCAACGATATCTTCACCAGCAACTCGAAGCCGCTATTCCCCCACGAAAAGCGAGAGGTCGCAGTAGATTTCCATTACGCGTATTGGACGCAGGATGCGGTCCGGATTGTTTATCCACCGGCGTTCAAAATGGAATCATCCCCGTCTGCTGACAAGTTCCAGTTCCAGAACTTTGCTGCTTATAGCCTGGGCTCAACCTCAAACGCGAACAGCATCACAATGCGACGCGATTTTATTCTGGGAGAGCCCCTGTACTTCCAGAAGGAGTATCCGGATCTCCGTGCCTTCTATAACAAGTTCGCAACCAAGGATCAGGAAAATATAGTCCTTACCTTAGCTCAGCCAGCGGCTGCAAAGTCCGCGACTGGGAACTAGCCAGGGTGCCCTTCTGGTCTAAGGGAAGACGGCATACCTTTACTGCTTCGTTTGCGTAGTCACAGGTAAAGCCTGTGACTGCACTTTTCTCCATAACCACCCACTCCACATCCAGGGGCCTGAGTGTTTTGACTCTCTCTTCGTCGGTCTTTTCGCTCAGTCCCGTCTGAACTGCCTGTCCTATCACCCAGTCTCTCGTCAGCTCAGGTGTAATCGAAGCTTCGCCGCCGTCCTTCGAGTAATCAGGCAATGCGCTGCGTTCGGAGATGGCCCTGAAACACTGCGCGTCTTCGTTCGGCCTTTCAATATAGTCGGCATCCAATGCAACCAGGGCGTCCTTTGGCGTATTGTCTTTCACCCATAGGAAGGCACGCGTCCACGGATTCCTGTCCCCATGCTGTTTTGTGATTGGCAGTTCCAGGTGAGCCGAAGCAGGAAATGTCTGCCGTTCGGCAAACAGCATTACACCGCCAAGCAACGAAAATGTAACGATCCATCGGACGGTGGAGTGTTGCAGAAAATGTTTTGCCGTTTCGGCGCCGACCAGCAAAATCATTGCAACGTAGATGAGTTGGAAGACCCTCAGCGGTTGCAGCCGGGCGACAAGATGCGAGGCAGCATTGACGTGCACAAAAAGCAGCGACACTGCAATGGCTGCAAACCCAATCACCAATAACGAACTCGCAAGTGCAGATCGAGATTCATCCATCCGATGACGCACTACATCAATCGAAAGAAGGATCAGAGGGGCTGCCAGACCGACCCACTCATACCAGTGCCATTGGCTTAAGAACCAATAGGACCGCGTCGTCGCTACGCGAACATAGGCCGTACTCTCCGGCCCGGAGAATGCGTGGAGAACCCCCGCTATTACAATTGCCGCAAAGATAACAGCAGCCCAGGTCCAATACGCCCTGAAGATCAGAATGATCGATAGTACAAGGACACAGCAAAGTGCATATGCTGCCATGAGGGGATGAAACAGAAATCCCGACAAGAGTGAGCCTGCGGCGAGAAGCAGCCCCTTTTTTCGTTTCTTGATGTCCTCATCCAGAAGCGCAAGTGTTCCTGCCAGTGCGAAGAGGGCGCACGGAGTTGAGATGCTTCGAGCCGTTACATAAGGGTCCATCAGCATCAGCGACGTGCCTGCGATTGGAAGTGTCAACCACGTAGCCAGCAGAACGACAGCACCCGTCTGAGCGACTCGCTCTTTATGGCATAGAGCCGCAATTTGCCACGCCGCCAAAAGCGTTGCCCAGAAACTCGCGATGTAAACAAGAAATAATGCGGTGGCCACGCTTAGGCCTGAACATCGAACGATCGCGGCGATCACCGGCGCAAAGATCGAGAAACGCAGATGCTCCGCTACAAAGGCAGTCTGATGCGGATACATCTGCGGATCGAGAAGATGCTTAATTCCGGCAAGATAGAGGCCACCGTCTTCAGCGTAGGGATGATACCCATGCACGAGCACAGCCAGAAAGGTTAGTACGCTGACCAATCGAAAGGCATACCTTCGATCATCTCGCCGAATTTCACGTTCTTCTGTTGTGTGAGTAAGGGGAGATACAAAGGTCGTCGCCAAAGGCTCTACACTCCTGCTGCCGTGTCAAACGGTTTGATCAAATTTCCCCCCCGAAAGAGGAGAGCTAACCGCCAGGGGACGGCCCCGGCCGGTGATTAATGGTACAGACGCGAAAATCGTCCATGAAGTCTCTCGCAGCGAATGGAATGGGAACGATACAATAAAAATTCCATGCTGCCTCGTACTTTTCGACGTTTCATCTTGACGACCGGGCCCAACAGGACTGTATGAGCCCATCCCGAAATCGCAGCTTGATCAGGGTCGTTCCGGGACTGCTCATCAGCGCATTCTTTCTTTGGTACACCTTTAGAAACATCTCGTTCTCGCAAATCCGCGCTCTGCGCGTCGAGCACCCATTGTGGTGGCTGGGTGTATTAGGATTCACCGTCGCCAGCTATTCGCTTCGTTGCGTCCGCTGGGCGCGCATGATGCGCTCTACAGGTGCTGCCTTTGGCGAATGTGCTCGGGTGATGATGACATCGCTGGCCGCAAACAACATCCTTCCGTTCCGAATCGGCGATATCATGCGAGTCTTTACGTATGCAGGAGACCTCGGGGCTTCACCATCGGCGATTCTTAGTACGGTTATCCTTGAAAAGCTTCTCGATATCTTTGTCCTCGTTCTCCTCTTCGTGGCCTTCATGGGACGGGGCGTGAACCCACATTCCCGTATCGCTGCCGAATCTCTTCTGGCAATTTCCACCATCGGCCTGCTTACGATGCTCCTCGGTGCGCGAACGCTCGCACCGCTTCTTCGTCGTTTATTTGCCAATATCCCTCAAAACCCAAAGCTGACTCCGAAGTTGCACAAAATTGAGCACTGGATCCTGCTTGCGCTCGACTGCGTCCGGCAGATCGGTGTCGCTGGTTCGCTTCTGTTGCTGGTGCAATCGGCCATCATCTGGACCTGCGAAGGAATGATTTTCGTCTCCGGGGCCCATCTTATCGGCTTGATGGTTGATCGGATTGGGCCGTGGCAGGCCGTTTCGGTAGCGAACCTCTCGTACCTGATTCCCAGCTCACCGGGAGCCATCGGAACCTTTGAATGGGCGGTCAAGACCTCTCTTGTCGGCCATGGAGCTGCCGAGGCTCAAGCCGCTCTCTTCGGCCTGGCCCTTCACGCCTGGTTGCTCCTGTCGGTTACGGGCGCAGGCGGCCTCATCTTCCTCATCCATCGCGTCCGCATCCACAACCACACGCCGCTGCTTCAGGAGATCGAAACCCTGCCCTCCGAAATGCCGTAAGCGATGGAACTCAATCGCGTCGCGTAAACTGGAACCAGCCCAAATCACATCTTCATGGTGACTCCGAAGCATGTACCGCACAGTTCAGCAGTCTCTTCTGGCCCGCATCCAGGCCATTCTTAGCGCGAAGTATGAAATCACGCTCGCGCAACTGGCAGTTGAGCAGCCCCCCAGCATTGCCATGGGGGAGCTCGCTTTGCCGGTTGCCTTCGAATTAGCGAAGCGCCTGCGCAAAGCTCCCCGCGCCATCGCCACAGAGCTCGCAGTGGAACTCAACGCAGTCCTGCCTGAACTTCCTGGAATCGCCTCAGTCGAGGTCGCCGGCGCAGGCTACCTCAACATCCGCCTGGACCGCGCAGCCATCGCCCGCCAGGTCTCGGCGGATCAGCATGCCGACATCGGAGGCCCGGGTTTCCGACTGGTGGAGCACACCAGCATTAACCCTAATAAGGCTGCTCACATCGGCCACCTTCGCAATGCCATTCTCGGTGACACCTTTCAGCGCCTCCTCCGTCCGGACGCTTACAAGCGTGGCTACGAAGTCGGCGTTCAGAATTACATCGACAATACCGGCGTCCAGGTGGCCGATGTCGTCGTGGGCCTTATGCAGCTTGAAGGGAAAGACCTCGCAGGCACGCAGGCGCTCCTGGCCGATCTTGCCGCCAGGGGCGAGCGCATCGACTTCTACTGTTGGAACCTCTACGCCCGCGTCTCCCAGTGGTATACGGCCGATCCCGATCAGGCGGCCGCCCGCAAACATGCACGCCTCGACACGCTGCACGCCATCGAGCACGGCGGCAACGACACCGCGAAAATTGCTGATCTCATCGCCACAGCCGTCCTGCGCCGTCACCTTGAAACCATGGAGCGGCTCAGCATCGAGTACGACTTCCTCCCCCGTGAGAGTGAGATTCTCCATCTCCACTTCTGGGACGCCGCACGCGAACTCATGCTCCAGAAAGGGGTGCTTTACCTCGAGACCGAAGGGAAGAACAAAGGCTGTTACGTAATGCGCCGTGCAGGAGTCGAAGCCCAGGCTGACGGCCCCGATGAAGATGCGAAGGTCATTGTTCGCTCCAATGGCACGGTTACCTACGTCGGCAAAGATATCGCTTACCATCTCTGGAAGTTCGGCCTGCTGCCTGGCAAAGACTTCGAGTACAGGAAATTTCATCAATACCCAACCCACACCTGCTGGATCTCAACCGAAGGCCCAAGCGACCCCGGCCATCCGGTCTTCGGACACGCCGATGCCATCTATAACGTTATCGATTCACGCCAGAACGATCCCCAGACTCAGGTCGTGCAGGCTCTCCGAGGCATGGGCTTCACAGAAGCCGCAGATCGCTACACGCATTTCAGCTATGAGATGGTCGCACTTACTCCGCGTTGTGCCATCGAGCTTGGTTACACCATCAGCGAAGAGGACCAGAAGAAGGCCTACATCGAAGTCAGCGGCCGCAAAGGGTTCGGAGTCAAAGCAGACGATCTCCTCGATCAACTGATTGCCGCCGCCAAAGCCGAGGTGGATACGCGGCATCCCGATCTTTCCAAAGGGGAACGCGATACCATCGCCAGACAGATCGGCGTTGGTGCTCTCCGCTACTTCATGCTGCGTTACACCCGAAATACAGTCATCGCCTTTGACTTCAAAGACGCACTCAGCTTTGAAGGAGAGACCGGCCCATATGTTCAGTACGCAATTGTTCGCGCCGCCAATATCTTCCGGAAAGGAGAGACAACTGCCGAGGCAGCCCTGGCGTCTTTCGCAAGCCTTGATCTCTCTGGAATCCTGGACGGAGAAGAGGGAACGACTCTCTGGGAGACCTGGCTTCTTGTCTCCAAGCTCACCCTCACGATTGAACAGTGCATCGCTACGTCCGAACCTGCCTACCTGGCCAAGTATGCCTTCCAGCTAGCACAACAGTTTAATAACTTTTACCACCGTCACCACATCCTGCATGAGACCGACCCCACCCGGAAAGCATTCTTTCTGGCTACCGCAGCCGTCGCGCAGCGGGAGATGACGCGAGCCCTCGGCTATCTCGGTATCGAAGCCCCGGAGCGTATGTAAATCTCCGCCAGACAGAAATTAGCAGGGACAACGGAACCACCGCCAACCGAATCTCACTTCCATGCTCGCGAACGGAGAGCACCACAGCGGAGGTTTTATGGCATTTCATCCCGAAGATCGCGGCAAGCTCAAGGGAAGGAAGGTGGCAATCCTCGCCACCGAAGGTGTGGAAGAGGTCGAACTAACCAAACCCAAAAAAGCGTTGGAAGATGCAGGCGCTCATGTAGATGTGATTGCCCCGAACTCAGGCATCAAGCATGGCAAGATCAAGGCATGGGATATGACTGACTGGGGCGACGAGATCCAGGTCGACGTAGAGTTATCCAACGCCAAAAGCGGAGACTATGATGCTCTCCATCTCCCGGGAGCGTGATTAACCCGGACAGCCTGCGCATGGATCCGCAAGCAGTGGCCTTTGTAGCCAGCTTCGTCAGCAACGGCAAGCCCATTGCCGCCATCTGTCATGGCCCATGGACCCTCATTGAGGCCGGGGCGGTGAAGGGACGAACCATGACCTCATGGCCCTCGCTGAAGACAGACCTATTGAACGCAGGCGCCGAATGGCTGGATCGCGAAGTCGTCGAAGACCGCAATCTTATTACCAGCCGCAAACCGGATGACATCCCGGCCTACATTAAGAAGATGATCGAAGCCTTCCAGCGATCGGAGCATCACGTCGCGGCATAAAACAAAAGAGGGAGGCGTATACCTCCCTCTTTTCGTCTTACTGAATTTTTACTTTGCAGAATCGTAACGCCGCACCCACTCAACGACTGACCGCACAGCGATCCCGCTGGGGCCTTTCGGCAGCCAGGCCTTTAGCTCTTCGTTCCATGCGCAGCCTGCGATATCGAGGTGTATCCATGGTGTCTCTTCGGCGAACTCCTTGAGAAACATCGCTGCCGAAATCGCTCCTCCCCATCGTGTTCCCCCGGTATTCATGATGTCCGCGATCTGGCTCTTGATCTGATCTTTGTAGTCATCGGTACACGGAAGCCTCCAGAACTTCTCCCCGGAGACCTTCAGCGCCTCACTGAACTCATTCCATTCCCTCTCATCATTCGTGAAGACGCCAGCGTTGATCATGCCAAGCGCCACGACGCAGGCTCCGGTGAGCGTTGCCGCATTGATCAGATGAGTACATCCCAGCGTCTTTGCATAGTGCAATCCATCGGCGAGTACCAGCCTGCCTTCGGCGTCGGTATTCAGAATCTCAATCGTCTTGCCCGACATCGCTGTGACCACATCGCCGGGCTTAAACGCTTTGCCGTCGGGCATATTCTCCGCCGAGCAGATAACAGCAATCACCTTCACCTTCGGTTTCAGCTGAGCAATCGCCTGCATTGCGCCAATCATCGCTCCCGCACCGGCCATGTCATACTTCATCTTCTCCATGCCGTCTGCGGGTTTGATCGAGATTCCGCCTGAGTCAAATGTGATCCCCTTGCCCACCAGCCCAAGCACCGGCGCATCTTTTGCCAGCGTCTGGCCCCTGGCCAGCTTCGGCTCGTAGGTAATCACAATCAGCGCGGGCGGTTGAACAGAGCCCTTCGCCACCGCCCAGAAAGCGCCCATCCGCAGTTCCTGTAACTTCTCGGTCGAGTAGACCTCGCACTGCAGACCGACCTCTTTGCACATCTCCTGCGCACGCTTTCCCAACTCGGTCGGAGTCAGTACATTCCCCGGCTCGTTAACGAGGGAGCGTGTAAAGTTCTGCGCCTCAGCGATGATGAGGCCTTCTTCAAATCCTTTCTGGATCTCTTCTGTCGTGGTCTTTTCGGTGTCCCTTGCGATCAGCGTAAGCGACTGGATCGACTTGTCCTTCCACTCGCTCTTATAAGAATCCCAATCACGCTCAGCGAGTTCAGCTCCTTCAACGACTGCACGCATCGTCAGCGTGCAGGGAAGGGCATCCAGGTGCTCGTCCGAAAGCGCATGGTCTTCCGGGAACGCAATCGTCATCTCACGAATGCTCCTTGGTTTGGCCGCACGCACCGCGGTACCGGCTCCTTTACGAACCTCATCGACCGAAAGCGTGCTTGCCTTTCCCAACCCGACAATCAGCAACCGCTCCGCCTTCAGGCCGTTCGGTGAGTGAAGCAACAGCGTATCTCCCAGTCCAGCTTTAAACTCACCCGAGCCGAGCACCTTGGATGCGGCATCTGTAATCGCATCCGAGGTAGACAGCAAAGCAGGCAGTGCATCGGCATCTTTCCCAACCGAGATGTCCACTGCAAACACCGCGAGCATTGGAGTGGCAAATCCTGCCGCCTCCTGAAAAAGGAGCTTTGTATCCATGGTCTCTATCCTAGCGCGAGAAAAGCGTATCCCTGTCTACAACAAACGTTTGGGATTACTTAAACAACGCCCTCATAAAGCTACCGCCGCTGGCTTCTTGCTACCGCTGCACGGGCTTCCTTGTCAGCCTCGCGCTTGCGTTCCGATTCACGTTTATCCCAATCCTGTTTTCCTTTTGCCAGTGCCAATTCGCACTTTACACGACCATTGCGAAAGTACAAACGCGTGGGAATCAGGGTATACCCCTTTTGCCGCGTCAGGCTCTCCAGCTTTCGCAGTTCGCCCTTATGCAGCAGTAATTTCCGGGTCCGCAATGAATCATGATTCATTGCATTTCCATGAGAGAAAGCCCCAATATGCGCGTTCAGGAGAAAGCATTCACCATCCTTTAGCAATCCATAGGAATCCTTCAGGTTGGCCTTGCCCTCGCGGATCGACTTCACCTCGGTTCCACGCAATGCCACTCCAGCTTCATAGCGATCGCTCAGAAAGTAGTTATGGCCCGCCGCCCGATTGACCGCCGCATCTCGTTGACCTGTTGCCACCGGATCGCGATCCTTGGCCTTCCCTCCGGATTTTGGCTGGTTTTGAGTCGTTGGATTGGAGAACATTCGTGGCATCGAATCTCACTTTAACATGCCACCAAAGTGTCATCTCACGCGCGACCGCTCCATTACGTCTAATTCTGTGTAGCAAATCGAACTTGCATATTTCTCTCTAAGGACGTCTCAAGGGTGGATGCTATACTCACCCGAGCGTAAAAGGCTGGCATCTATCGTCCTTATTGGCTGCGTCCTCCCGGTCCGCAGTCTCGGAACGAGTGAGCATTTTCTTCACATTTCTATGTTTTTAAAAAGAAGGAAGCAATCGGAAGCAGCATGGGTCGCGGCAATCTAGTTTTCACTACACGATCATTGGGAACCTCCCGAACGCTCTTACTGGTCTCTTTTCTCACGGGTCTCGCGGTACTGGGCGCTCAAGCGCAGTCCGCAAAGACCTGGGATAAGCATGGCCAGGATGCCGAAGCTCGGCAGGACTATGACACTGCTTTCGAAGATTTTCGCCAGGCGGTACTCAAGAAACCTACTGACCTCCGCTATAAGGCAAGGCTCGAACGCGTCCGTTTTTTGGCGGGAACTGGCCACGTTGACCGCGGCCGTCTTCTCAAACAGAACGGTGATCTGAATGGCGCCGCCGCTGAATTCACGCGCGCCATTGAGATCGATCCCGGCAATCAGACGGCCCAGCAGGAACTCCAGCTTATACAGAAACAGATGGCCATTCCTTCCGCCGCGGCCTTGCAGCAGATGTCTACCCAGGAAGAAGTACTCAAAGACATCGGTGCTGTCGCTGGCCCCATCGAATTAAAGCCGGTTTCTAACGATCCCATCACCATTCACGCTGTCGAGGATGTCAAAAACATCTATCAGGCCATTGGCAAAACGGCTGGCCTCAATGTCCTCTTCGATCCTGATTACACCTCGAAGCGCATTCCCGTCGATCTCACCAATGTCAGCCTCGCGGATGCGCTGCGCATCGTTGGTACCATCGCCGGAACCTTCTACAAGCCGGTTACGCCAAACACCATCTTCGTAGCGCAGAACACACGGACGAAACGCACGGATCTCGATACTCAGGCAGTTCAGACCTTCTATCTCACCAACGCAGCGCAGCAGCAGGACGCCAACGAAGTACTCACCGCGCTTCGTAACGTCCTGGATCCATCGATCAAGATCACCCTTGTTGCCAGCCAGAACGCAATCATTGTGCGGGCTACGCCTGACCAGCTGCTGCTGGCGCAGAAGCTCATTAACGATCTGGACCGCTCACGCCCCGAAGTCGTCGTCGACGTTGCGGTGCTCGAAGTCAACAAGGACAAGACCCGTTCGCTCGGTATTAGCTTACCCACATCCATCACCCTCACACCTCAGGCATCGCCGGGCACCACTACTTCTTCCAGCAGTGGTACCAGCGGAAGTTCGACCTCCTCTCCCTCCAATTTCACACTCAACACGCTGGCCAACATCAATGCCACCAACTTCGCGGTGAGTATCGGTGGCGGCACCCTTACCGCTCTTCTCTCCGACAGCGATACGCGAGTGCTCCAGAATCCCCGGATTCGCGCCACCGACGGGCAGCGCGCCCAGCTGAAGATCGGCCAGAGAATTCCTGTGGCCACCGGCTCCTACAACGCTGGAGTAGCCACTGGCGTGGCAAGTATCGGGGTTCAGACCCAATTCACCTATATCGACATCGGCGTCAATATCGATATGACCCCCACAGTCCACTACGACCGCGAAGTCACACTCAAGCTCAAAATTGAAGATCTGACGCACGCCTCCGACGTCACGATCAGCGGCGTTACCGAGCCGGTCATCGGTCAGCGTAGCGTTGAGCAGGTCATTCAGCTTAAAGATGGCGAGCCCAGCATCCTGGCCGGAATCCTTACCCAGCAGGACAACCATACCGTCAGCGGAACTCCGGGGCTCGGAGAACTCCCCTTCTTGAAATACATCTTCGCTACCCAGACCAGGGAAAAGGCGCAGGATGAGATCGTCTTCCTGCTCATTCCTCATATCGTGCGTGAATCGGTTCTGACGCGCCTTAACACCCGGGCAGTGGATACCGGGACTGGCCAATCCATCGAGCTCCGCCGCGACCTCTCGCTTTCGCAAAGCGATCGCACCACGTTGAATCCACCGCATCCTCAGCCGATCGGCCAGGCCACCAGCGCCGCCAATGCTGCTAACGCGGCGGTCCAGGAATTGAAACAGGAGGCTGCTCCCCCAACGCCTCAATCGCCAGGTGTATTGCCACAGCCCCCATCCCTGTCCGGAAACCAGGCACCCGGTCAGCAGCCAACGCCGAATCCCGCACAACCTCAGGCACAGCCCGCGGGTCCGCCTGTCAGCTTCACGCTCGTTCCTCCGGCAGGCAATCAAGCGGTTGGCAGCACCTTCTCAGTCGCTGTCAACCTCGCCAATGGACGTGACGTCTACTCGGTGCCTCTCCAGCTCCAATTCAATCCTGCTGTACTCCAGCTCGTAAATGTAGATGCCGGAGATTTTCTGGCGCATGACGGACAGGCAGTCTCAATCGTCCATCGAGATGAGGGAAATGGCTTGGTCACAATCGCGACCTCACGGCCACCGAACGCTTCAGGAATCACAGGGCAGGGAGGTGTCGCCGTTCTCACCTTCAAGGCTGTTGCCCCGGGAGATTCTAACCTGTCTCTCGTCAGGGTTGGCGCTCTTAACAGTTCTCAGGCCAATATTCCGGCCACTGGTTCTCAGGCCGTGGTGCATGTTAAGTGATGATGCGGCAGCACAATTCGCTTGCTGACCCCGAGGCCGGCCTGACTCTTGTTGAACTCCTCATTACGGTAGCCATCATTGCCATCCTTGCAAGCATGGCGATCCCGGTAGCACGCTTTCAGGTCCGCCGCGAAAAAGAGCGCGAGCTCCGCCACGACCTTTGGGAGATGCGGGCCGCCATCGATCGCTACAAAGACGCCGCCGACAAAGGCGCATTCCAGATCAAGGCCGACTCCCTCGGTTACCCACCCGACCTCGACACGCTCGTCAATGGAGTCGATGTTCAGGGCAAAAAAGTCCGGTTCCTCCGTAAAATACCCGTAGACCCAATGACCGGCACAACCGACTGGGGCCTCCGTTCCAACCAGGATGATCCGGACTCGGACTCCTTCGGTGGCCAGAACGTCTTTGACGTCCACTCCAAGAGCACCGCAACCGCCATCGATGGCACAAAATACTCGACATGGTAGTACCTTCTCCAATGCGCGCCGCAAACGACTCTGAGCATGGCTTCACACTGCTCGAACTCATGATCGTGATGGTCATCATTGCGCTATTGGCTGCGATTGCCGTTCCCTCTTATACAAGCAGCGTCCGGCATGCCAAGGAGGCCGCGCTCAAAGCCGATCTCTACGAAATGCGCCGCGCCATTGACTCCTATACCGTCGATAAGCAGAAGGCCCCCCAATCTCTTGACGATCTTGTCCAGGCAGGCTATCTGCACACAATGCCCGTCGACCCGTTCACCCATCGCACGGACACCTGGGTCCCCGCCCAGAGCGACACCCTCAGCAGCATCGACCAGACCGAGCCCGGCATCGACGACGTCCATTCCGGAGCCCAGCTTGTGGGTTCTGACGGAACCGCTTATAACACGTGGTAAATCCATTAGTTGCAGGCAGAAACGGTGGTCCACAGCGTGATCGTTTTCTATCGGGCTCCTCTTTAGCTGCGACCACTGTTCAAGCTCACGAAAGAAGCGCATACTGAGTCCAATACGGTTAGAACTGCGTCCGTTTAAAAAGAAGGTGGTTCGATCGCAGGAGGTCAACATGCGCCCCGTAGCTCAGCTTGGCTTGGCAACCCTTATCGTCCTTTCGGCAGCCGCCTACGCACAGACGCAGACGACCCCTACCCCCCAGCAGCCACTACCGACATCTCAAACCCCGACGACCCAGCCACCGGCGAGCGTTCCGACAGAGTCGCCGTTGCCCAAGAGTCCTGATACGACCAACCCCTCTTCAACGGACGAGAAAGCTGCAGCCGCCACAGCCAGCAAAAAGGCCGACTCGCTCCCGCAGCCTGGCGAAAATCTCGACACGCACATCAAGAAGGGGAGTGAGGACGATGTCGATGCGGTCGGCACCCGCAACATCGGTGGCCGCGGCCTCGGCAACTGGTACTCCACTGACTCCGAGATCCGCATGGGCAAAGGCTACGCGATGGAGATTGAGAAGTCCGCGCACATGATCTCCGATCCGGTCATCAACGAGTACGTGAACCGCGTCGGTCAGAACATCGTCAAGAACTCTGACTGCAAAGTCCCCTTCACCATCAAGATCATCGACTCTGAAGAGATCAACGCCATGGCGCTGCCCGGCGGATTCTTCTACGTCAACTCGGGCCTCATCCTCGCCGCAGATGAAGAGGCCGAACTCGCCGGCGTCATGGCCCACGAGACCGCCCACGTCTGCGCTCATCATGCTGCCCGGCAGATGACCAAGCTCAACTACGCGCAGATCGGATCCATCCCCCTGATCATCTTCACCTCAGGCACATGGACCGGCTATGGAATCTACGAAGCCACACAGCTTGCCATCCCTATCGCCTTCCTCAAATTCTCACGCAGCGACGAAGCCGAAGCCGACTGGCTGGGCCTCCAGTACATGTACAAGTCAGGCTACGATCCGCAGGCCTTCGTTCAGTTCTTTGAGAAGATTGACGCGCTCGAGAAGCACAAGCCCGGCACGCTCGCCAAGGTCTTTGCCGATCATCCCCAGACTCCTGATCGCATCGCTCACTCGGAAGATGAGATCGCAACGATCCTTCCGGCAAAGCCCGACTACATCGTCTCCACCTCCGAGTTCGATGATGTCAAAGCCCGTCTGGCTCGCATAGAGAACAAGCGCAAGCTCAACGACAAGGGCAAAGACAACAAGCCAACCCTCCGTCGCGTAGGCGGGGGTAGCAACGATCCCAACAGCCCCAGCAGTCCGTCAACCGGCGACGATCGGCCGACTCTCGGTCGCCGTGACTAGCCCGGTCGCTGTATCTACGTTGTAGATAAACTCGTCCCCCTGAAGCCATCAGCGCCGCTTGCCGGCGTTGATGGCTTCCGTTTGGGGAATCTCTGTCATCGGACTCTGCCTGAAATTTCTGCAACTTAGAGCTTCAGTTCACATCTCATCCAGCATGCCCGACTTCCATCTCGCCCAGGTCAACATTGGACGTCTCATTGCCCCCATCGACTCCCCCGAGATCGCCCCTTTCGTTGCTGGGCTCGATCACATCAATGCCCTCGCCGAGCGCAGTCCTGGATTCATCTGGCGCCTCAAGTCAGCCAGCAATAACGCCACCGACATACCCTACAGCGACGATGACCCCACGATCCTCGTCAATATGAGCGTCTGGGACTCCATCGAATCCCTCAAGGCCTACGTCTACAACACCGAACACGTCGAATACTTCAGACAGCGCCGCGCCTGGTTTCAGAAGATGGACAAGCCTCATTACTGTCTCTGGTGGATTCCCGCCGGGCACATTCCTACCGTTGCCGAAGCCCGTGAGCATCTCGAACACTACCAGCAGCAGGGATCAACTTCATTCTCCTTCTGGTTCTCGCAGCCTTTTCCCGCACCCGTTCTCACACCGGCCTGACCCGATAAAATGGAGTGATGACCATCACGAAGCACACCACCGGCTACACTGACGACCACGCCGCAGCCGGGCTCGATACAAAATTCCCCGCGATCGAAACCTGGCCGAACCAGTTCCCGGCCTACGAGATCCTCATCGACGATCCGGAGTTCACCAGTGTCTGCCCCAAGACCGGCCTCCCCGACTTCGGCCGTCTCACCATCCGCTACATGCCCAACAAACACTGCATGGAGCTCAAGAGCCTCAAGGAATATCTCTTCACCTACCGCAACCTCGGCATCTTCCAGGAGAACATCGTCAACCAGGTCCTCAACGATGTCGTCAAAGCCACTGACCCTGTCTGGGCCAAAGTCGTAGGAGACTTCCGTCCCCGCGGAGGCATCTCCACCATCGTTGAAGCCTTCTATCCCCGTCCGGAAGATTCCAGGGGCCCCAGAGGCTGAGAGGCGAACAAAGCATTCGCCCTCCCGAACATAGCGAGTTCGTCCGTCGGTCGCTGCAGGCATACAAAAAAGGCGACCAGGCCCTGGCGGGCCGGACTCGAACCGCAGGATTGTCAAGCTAACTAATCAGGACAATGCAGGACAAAATCTCGCGCCCCTTGCTCATTAGGAAACTCCACAGGCTTGCCCTCCCAGCACTGAGCCGTATAGGGCACAGCGGCACCACTCGCCTGAAAGGACTCCTTGTAGGGCTGGTAGTAGCCTCCGATTTCATTGCCGTAACGCGTCACATATAGCCAATGAATGCGATAGCTATCTTTGACTTTTACCCAACGCTGGCCCGCAGGGGTATTAAGCATCAGCAGCAGCAGGATGAGCATGGTGAATCCTCTTTCCACTTAGGATGCAAAACACCTCATCCACGGGATAACTCGTCGTCAGCGGCATTGGTTCGTTCCGTTCAGATTTTCAATGACTTCCCCAGGCAAAAAACTTGAACAACTTGATCCAACTTGCTGAATCTGCGTTAGTTGTGAGCATCACGTCTTCACTTCCATAACTTTGCAAAAAAATGCGGATAGAGCCGACCCTTGCATTCCTTTGCAAAGTTTTTACCTGAACCGTGGCTGATATCCTCGAGCGTGAATTTTTATGTCGACGATCGCCTACAAGTGCGATCCGTGAGGTAACAAATGGCGATTGAACTCCGCGGCGTAGCTCCACTCTTTCAGGTCTATGACATGCCGGCCTCCGTGCGCTTCTATCGCGATCTTCTCGGCTTTACTGTTGTCACTACATCTCCTCCGCTCGGTGGGCAGGACCGCTTTCACTGGTGCCTGCTCCGTCTCGGCGACGCAGAGATTATGCTGAACACCGCCTACGAGTTCGATGACGAGCGGCCAGCCGTCCCTGACCTCGCACGCACATCCGCACACGACGATACCTGTCTCTACTTTGGTTGCCCCGACGTCGATGCTGCTTACACCGAGTTGCGAGCCAGAGGTATCTCGGTCCAACAGCCCAGGATCGCGCCATATGGCATGAAGCAGATGTATCTCCGCGATCCCGACGGCTTCTCCCTCTGCTTCCAGTGGCCCACCAGCGAATGAGAGGCATCTCTCTGGCAAGGCGAGTGAAGCGAAGGTGTCATACTAAGCGGAGCCTGACACAGGACACATATCCATGAAAGCAGCCATCATCACCGGTGCCGCGCAGGGCATTGGCCGCCGCACCGCCGAACTCCTCGCCTCGGCCGGATACTCCCTCGCTCTCCTCGACCTCAAACCCTCTGCCTCCATCCCCAACGCCGACACCCAATCCTTCCTCGGCGACATCTCCAGCGAAGCTCACGTCACCCAGACCATCGAGGCCGTCCACAAGCATTGGGGACGCATCGACGTCCTCGTCAACAACGCCGGCATCAGCCATATCTCTCCTGCTGAAGACATCTCCACCGCCGACTTCCGTCGCGTCCTCGAGATCAACCTCGTCGCGCCCTTTCTCCTCGCCCGCGCCGCCGGAGCCATCATGCTCCGGCAGCGCCAGGGAAGCATCATCAACATTGCGAGCATCGCCGGGCTCACCGGCATCGCCGACCGCAGCGCCTACAACGCCTCCAAGCACGGCCTCATCGGCCTCACCCGCACCCTCGCCGCCGAGTGGGGTTCTCGCGGAGTCCGCACCAACGCCGTCTGTCCCGGCTGGGTCAAAACCGAGATGGACCACGTCGACCAGGCCGCCGGTACCTACAGCGACGACGACATCACCGGCCGCATCCCCATGGCCCGCTTCGCCACACCCGACGACATCGCCCGGGCCGTCCTCTTCCTCGCCGACCCCGCACAAAGCGGCTTCATCAACGGTCACACCCTCACCGTAGACGGAGGCTGGACCGCCGACGGCTCCTGGCAATCCCTCCGCATGTCGCACCGATGAAGGGAACGCGTTACGCGTGCCAAAAAAACCGCGCCGAAAGGCGCTACCGCTCTGCCGGAGGCCCGAACGAGGTCTGAAAGGGCGAAGCGGCCAAATCTACGCCAATTCGTACCGAAACGGCCGGTCCTTATGGCTCTTCCAGAAATAAGCAAGAATAATCACGCTCGCCACCGCCGCATAGGCACACCACACCGACGTGAACGCATACCGCTTCACCGCCATCACCGCCAGCAGAATCGCTACATTCACCCATCCGAAGATCACCATATCCTTCGTCTTCGAGAACAGCAGCGACCCGCACGTCGCGACGATGTACAGCGCCGCCACTGGCGTATGGTTCGTTCCCTGGTTGGTGTACACAATGCTGTTGCCTCGAATAAAAATATCCGTCGGAAAGGCAATCAGCGACCAAAGGATATAAAGTGCCGTCAGCGTCCCCACCGCAAGAAAGGGCAGCATTTGCCTGCGATTCCTTTTGTCCGCCTCAAACAACAGCACACTCAGCGGCATCAGGAAGGGAAGCAACCCCTGCGCATACACCATGAATGCCACGCCCCAGTCATGCGTCGCCTTGGGAGACAGCAATCCATCAAGGCCCAGCCACACAAACCCCTCCGTGAACTGGTGAATGGCAAACAACGTAGGCAGCGAAGCAAACAGAAGCTCGCGCCTGTGCCTCACCCGGCTCAGAGTAGCCACCCCGACCGTCCCCAAAACCCCACTACCCACAAAATTAGCCGCCGCCGAAAAACACATTCGTCTTTCCTTTCGCTCTTATACAACCACAAAATGTTTGAGTGTCCCATCTTTTGCGCGGCGAAGGGGTAGGAATGTAAAACGGCTAGAACAGCCTATGGCTACTGGTGCCCGATCAGAAGTGATTTGCTCATTTCAACGTCAACTGCCGTTTGCTAAGATTCGAGCGACGGATGGCTCTGATGTAGTTGGATCGTGAAAGACAGTTGCCTTGCCATTCCGATGGCCACCTACTATCAAGCGGGGATCGGTTCCAGCACCTCTAGGATGACACGGCGAAGGGAAAGACCGATCGATGTCTCTTTCAGTTCACGATACGGGAAACTCCATAACTGGGTTGACAACACAGGAAGCGCAGACCAGGTTGGACCGGTTCGGGCCGAACGAGCCTGCGGCAATAAAGCGTCATTCGATCCTTTCCGACGTCGTCCACGTATTGAGGAATCCTTTGGTTTTGATTTTGATGTTCGCTGCGGTGGCATCGGCTTTTCTGGGCCAGGCAGTAGACGCAGCAATCATTGCCACAATCGTATTGTTAAGTGCGGTCATTGATTTAGTTCAGACCCATCGTTCACAGCTTGCCGTCGAACAACTGCGTCAAAAGGTAGCTCCCACCGCAACTATTCTTCGCGATGGAGAGTGGAGAGAAATTCCCCGGCGTGAAGTAGTCCCGGGTGACGCTGTCCGGTTGTCAGCCGGAGATCTGGTTCCTGCGGACGGACGCCTCCTTACTGCGCGTGATCTCTATGTTCAGCAAGCGGCTCTTACGGGAGAATCCCTGCCTGCCGAAAAGGAGGCAACCGCCGAACCCGCCTCCACGAAAGCCGACGCCCGCAACATGGTTTTTCTCGGCACTTCGGTTATTAGTGGAACAGCTATCGCGGAGATTCTTTCCACGGGGGCACGGACTGCATTCGGTGACATTGCAGCCCGCCTCGCGTCGCGTCCAGAAGAGACGGCCTTCGACCGTGGCCTGCGAGATTTTAGTCAACTCCTCGCACGCACAGTGTTGTTTCTGGTCCTCTTTCTAATGGTTGTGAGCATTGTGCGCCACCGCGATCCGTTGCAATCGCTTCTCTTTGCGGTAGCACTCGCCGTTGGCCTGACTCCCGAATTCCTGCCCATGATCACATCGGTGACCCTTTCGAAGGGTGCCTTGGCTATGGCGCGAAAGAAGGTCATCGTCAAGCATCTGTCGGCGATTGAGAACATGGGCAGCCTTGATGTGCTTTGCAGCGATAAAACAGGAACGCTCACCTCCGGAACAATGTCCTTGGACCGGTCACTCGATCCTTTTGGCAATCCGTCGCAACGGGCTCTCGAATTGGCCTGTCTCAATAGCAAGTTCGAGACAGGAATCCGCAGCCCGCTGGACGATGTCATTCTTCAGAAGGCGCCGTCCAAGCCGGACGAATATAGCAAGTGTGACGAGATTCCATTTGATTTCGAGCGCAGGCGACTCTCTGTCGTATTGGAACGTCAATCGCAGCGAATACTCGTTACAAAAGGTGCTCCAGAGGGCATAATTCCGCTGCTTTCCGGCTATGAGCTGGAAGGCAAAGCGGAACCTATGAGCGACGAGGTGGCCAGGCGCATCCAACAAACTTGCGATGAACTGAATAATCTGGGGTTCCGTTCGCTTGCCGTCGCGTACGCCAATGTTCCGGTACGTTCGGCTTATTCGGTCAACGATGAGAAGGATCTGATCCTTGCTGGCTTTCTAACTTTCTCTGATGCTCCGCTGGCCGATGCAGCCCAGGTTGTGGATGCCCTGAAGCAGGACGGCGTTGCGATCAAAGTCATCTCCGGCGATAACGATAAGGTCACCGGCCACGTTTGTGCCGAGGTGGGCTTAGATCCCGGTCAGATCCTCACCGGTGAGGAGCTGGAGCGGGTGACGGACCTAGCTCTAGCGCACGTCGCTGAGGAGACGCGTGTGTTCGCGCGTATTTCTCCATCCCAGAAAAACCGCATTCTCCTGGCGATCAAACATAATGGTCACGCCGTGGGATTCATGGGTGACGGCATCAACGATGCTCCATCGCTTCATGCTGCGGATGTTGGTATTTCTGTCCCTAACGCAGCCGACGTCGCACGTGAAGCGGCCGACGTTATCCTCGTCCAGCCAGGTCTGCGGGTCTTGCATGATGGCATCATCGAGGGGCGTAAAGCTTTTGGCAACGTAATGAAATACCTGCTCATGGGCACCAGCTCGAACTTTGGGAACATGTTCAGTATGGCCGGAGCATCCCTCTTCCTGCCATTCTTGCCGATGCTTCCCACTCAGATTTTGTTAAACAACCTTCTTTACGATTTAGCCCAAATCACCATCCCGTCCGACAATGTCGACGAAACGTATCTACAAAAACCTCAGCACTGGGACATTAGTCTTATTCGTAACTTCATGCTGTTCATAGGACCAATCAGTTCTATCTTTGACTTTTTGACCTTTTACGTTTTGCTGCATTTTTTCCGTACGAGCGAAGCGCAATTTCATACCGGCTGGTTTGTCGAATCCCTTGCGACGCAAACCTTGGTGCTCTTCGTCATTCGCACGTCGAAAAACCCACTCCAAAGCCGACCTAGCGTCCCGTTGATGGCAACGTGCGTCGCTATCGTGGCGGTTGGGATTTATTTGCCCTTTAGCCCATTCGCTCGACCACTTGGCTTCACTCCACTGCCGGCGCAGTACTTTGCCTTTCTTGCGGTCGCAACGGGGGCTTATCTGCTACTCGTCGAAGTGGCGAAGCAGCGCCTTATACGGGTGTCAATCCGCAAGGCTGCCGCCAAGAATCGCATGGCTTACGGGCCAGTACCTACTTCATTGGCATAGCAATCTGGGCTGAGTGACCCACATCCGACTGAACCACAGCAGGAGGGACCACAAAATGAAAATCTCTGCAGCGGCTGCAGCCGCCTTCCGCGTGAACCCCTCCGCAAGAACATACAACGCCAACGCCTCTCGACTACGCTGCGTCAATCGGGCATTCTGATGAATGTCCATCTGGTTTCCTCCAAAGAAACTATTTGCTCGTCACAAACAGCTTCCTCGGTTCCAGCCAGATGGACAACCTCTTGAAACTTCACAGGTGACCCACATCGCCGGCCCCACATCGGGTGCCCCATATCTGGCAGCTGTATCGCCAGATGTGGGCCATCGCGCGAAAGCGCGATCCTTTTCCACACCACCTCTTGACACCTCTGATAACCTTAAACTAGGAAAAAGAGAAAGAGCCCGGTGCATGCCGGGCTTTCTGTTTCTCCAAAGAATGGTCCGCCGCGGCGGACGCCTTGCAATCCAGACCTATGTATTTTGTTTTGAATGCATTGCGCACTTTAGCAGGGGAGGGGAGACCATAATCAAAACTCACACATCGAGAGCCAATCAATTCCGCCGCTCCGAGTCCTTCACCACAAGCCGGTCCACCGTCAGTTCACCGATGTGCAGCTTATCGATCTTCCCATGATGGATCACCAGCCTCCGAATCGCCAGCGCGCCAATTGCCACCGCCCCAATCGCCACCGCACCGACCGCAAAGGCACCCAGCGCAAGCGCACCCCCGGAGACCGACCCAACCGCCAGGCTCTTCGCCGCTACCTTGCCCGCATCGGACACCGGCGTGCTCAACTCGCTGTCTCGCTCCATAGCAACCTCCGCGATACATACCCATACTAAACCCGGGAGTTCAAACCTAAGCTTCATCGGCTGAACACTTTGCACCAGAAGATAGGGAGGGGGAGGGTAATCGTCCCAGATACAGCCTCCCACGCTCGACAGAACAGACGGACGATATACTGTCGAAGTGAGCAAGACGTTTTACATCGAAACCTTCGGCTGCCAGATGAACGCCCATGACTCCGAAAAAGTCATCGGCACCCTCCGGCACGAGGGCTACACCCAGGTAGACGACGAGGCCGAAGCCGACCTCATCCTCTACAACACCTGTTCCATCCGCGACAAGGCCGAGCAGAAGGTCTTTCACCGCCTCAACGAGTACAAGCGCCTCCAGGGCGAGGGCAAGAAATTCGCCGTTCTCGGCTGCGTAGCCCAGCAGGAGGGCGAGCGCATCTTCGAGAAGGCTCCCTTCGTCTCTCTCGTCGCCGGTTCAGCCTCCTACCGCAACCTGCCGCAGATGATCGCCCGCCTCGAAGCCGGCGAATCCCGCATCACAGGCCTCGACGACCGCCAGACCGACCAGACCTTCGACACCGAGTTCACCGTCCGCTCCAACCCGCACCGCGGTTACATCACCATCATCGAAGGCTGCGATAAGTTCTGCGCCTACTGCGTCGTCCCCTACACGCGCGGCAAGGAGCGCTCCCGCACCTCAGCCAGCGTCCTCGTCGAGGCCCGGCGCATGGCCGACCTCGGCTACACCGACATCCAGGTCCTCGGCCAGAACGTCAACTCCTGGCGCGACCCCTCCGGCCGCCTGTCCTTCGCCGAACTCCTCACCGAGGTCGGCAACGTCCCCGGCATCCGCCGCGTCCGCTTCACCACCTCGCATCCCAGGGACTTCACGCGGGACATCGTCGACGCCATCGACGCAACCCCCACCCTCTGCGACCACATCCACCTCCCCGTCCAGTCCGGCTCCTCAGCCGTTTTGAAAGCGATGGCCCGCGAATACACTCGCGACTGGTACCTGGAGCGCATGAGCTGGATCCACTCCGCCAAGCGCGACATCTCCATCACCAGCGACATCATCGTAGGCTTCCCCGGCGAGACCGACGCCGACTTCGAGGAGACCATCACCCTCCTCGGAGCTGTCCGTTACGACGGCGTCTTTGCCTTCAGGTACTCCCCCCGCCCCAACACCCCGGCGATCCACATGCCTGACAGCATTCCCGAATCGGTAAAAAATGCGCGCCTCCAAATCCTCAACGACCGCCAGCGGGAGATTCAACGGGAACACTACGCTCGCCATCTAAATCATCTGGTCGAAGTCATGGTGGAGAGCTACAATCCTGCACGCAACCAGATCGTAGGCCGCAGCTCGCAGAACAAAACCGTGAACTTTACGACAGAACCCGACACCGCAAAACCACCAATCGGAAGCTACATGAGCGTCCGCATCACAAAGACGCTGCCCAACTGCCTCCTCGGCGAACTTCACGAGGGTGAAGCCCCCTTTATCCCGGTTCACCGCGTCCAACCGTTTGTAGTCCTGAACTAAATATGGCCGTCTCATCCAATCCCGTCTCCATAGCACCCGACGAAATCGAGATGCAGATTCGCGGCTTGATGATGGACCCTGTAACCAACATGCCCATCATCGTCCTCAAAGACGTATCCAGCGATCTGGTCCTTCCCATCTGGGTGGGAATCTTCGAGGCCAACGCCATCGCACTCGAGTTGGAAAAGACGGCAACACCCAGACCGATGACCCACGACCTCATGCAGAACATGGCCCGCGGTCTCAACGCGGAAGTCCGTAAGGTCGTCGTTTCAGAGCTTCGCGAGGACACCTTCTATGCCGTCATCTGGATGGAACAGCAGGGAGAAATAGTAACTCTGGACGCCCGTCCCTCAGACGCGATCGCCTTGGCGCTCCGCTGGGATTGCCCCATCTACGTCAACCGTAAGGTGCTCGAAAACTCCCGTCAGGCCACAGCCGGCACACAAAGTGTCAACGCCGACGAGATGCGCCGCTGGCTCGAAAATCTAAACGACGACGAGATGGGCCGCTACAAGATGTAGCCTCTTCTAAAGCCAATTGCAGAGTCGCGCAACTTCAGATGCCCAACTATCTTCTGTTGGCAGTTCCGGCAACGGCACTCCAAGGTGTCGGCCTTCCCGAACCGAAGCAATCGCCCGAGACAAGGCAGGCAGCATAGCCTCCTCGCCACCCTCCATGACGATCGACCAGGGCGTATCCAGCAGAATATCGCTAACCCCCGACTCCCGGTGCAGCAGCACTGGAATGCCGCGCTGAAGTGATTCGATAGCTGGAATCCCGTACCCCTGGACCGCAGGCATCAAGAAAAGGTCAGCTTCATCGTAGAGTCTTTGGAGCGACTCATCGCTGACAAAACCATGAAAGAAGATCCGGTCCGCGACACCGAGTTCTTTGGCCAGCACCCGCATCTCTTCAAACTGAGCGCCTTTGCCCGCAACATCCAATTGCCATGAAACGGGGCCCGAAAGTGGCTGAGAACTGTGCTCAAGGGCAGCAAGCGCCCGAACCATCCAATCGATTCGCTTGTTCGCTTCAATACGCGAAACGCTCAGCATCCGCAGTCGATCGGTCACTGGACGTGTCCGAAATTCTGCAGCCTGAGACAATCCGCCCATGCGGGCAATTGCTGCATTGACACCGAATACTCTCCTGGATTCCTCCTGCAGATATTGGCTGGTCACGATCGTCTGGCCGCCGCTGCGAAGTCCGTGAGCGGTAATGCGATTGGAAATCGCCCCCCGAAGCCTCTTCATCGCGGACTTGTTGCTCTGTGCGTCACTGAACAGACTGGGGGTGTCATGCATTAGGCAATGGAACCCGCGCAACCCGGCAAGCGAGGCATGTAATGCCGTTTGATAGCCAGACATCAACGGCTGCGGAGCCTTTGAACGGCCGTTGAAATAACGGCGCAGAGCGAGAACCTTATGAACGGGGTCCATCTCAGGCTTAAGGTGAACGATCGGCAATGGGTGCGACGCAAACTTCTCAATCCCAACAGAATCCTGGTACAGAACGAAATGACAGGGCAGGTTTCGTTCGTACAGCCATCGGGCAAGCGCGAGGCAACTCCGCTCTGCGCCGCCCATCGCGACAACTTCAGTCATCACGATTGCCCTGGAATTCTCTGGAATAGAGACCGAACTCATCACACACTAACGTTTGCAGAGCAGATCGAGATAGTTGAAAAACTCAGGGAAGGAGATCGCCGCAGCCTCTGCACCTTGAATCTCTGTGTCGCCCTTTGCGCCCAATGCAGCAATCGAAAACGCCATCGCAATTCGATGGTCAGTTCCGGAATCGATAGTCGCTCCGTGAAGCTGCTGGCCGCCGGGAATCGCGAGTCCGTCTTCATATTCTGTAAACTCAGCCCCCATAGCCTTTAGATTCTTCGCCACGAGCGCAATGCGATCGGACTCCTTAACCCGCAGCTCCCTGGCATCACGAATCGTAATTCCGTTTCTGGTGTAAGGAGCGATGGCTGCAAGAACCGGAAGCTCATCGATCAACTGCGCGGATAAAGCACCCGAAATCTCCACCCCTTTTAACCCCTCAGGTGAACGATTGACCTGAACAGTCCCGATGACCTCTCCGTGATGCTCTTCCACATTGATTACTTTGATCTTTCCCCCCAATGCAGTAATGACATCCAGCAACGCCGCGCGTGTCGGATTCATGCCCAGCGAATCGAGTACGAGATTCGAATCAGGGAAGAGAAGTGCCGCACAAAGAAAGAAGGCTGCGGATGATAGGTCGCCCGGCACGGTCGCCTCAATTGCTTTCAGCTTCTGTCCGCCGGCGATACTCAACCGGTCTCCGGTTCTCTCAAGCTTTGCCCCAAAAGCCCGCAAAGCGTGTTCAGAGTGGTCCCGCGTCTTTACTGCTTCCGACAGACTGGTTGTGCCTTCGGCCTGCAATCCCGCAAAGAGTACAGCGGACTTCACCTGTGCTGACGGGATCGGTGTTTCGAAGTCGATAGCCTTCAGTGGACCTCCATGGATGGTCATTGGAGCATGTCCGTCAATAAGGTCAATTCGAGCACCCATCTGCGACAAGGGCTTGCGAATTCGCTCCATCGGTCGCATCGTCAGCGAGTGATCGCCAATCATGGTGAAGGTGTGGGGCTGAGCCGCGATCAAGCCAGCCAACATCCTCATCGTGCTGCCCGAGTTTCCGCAATCCAGCCGTCCTGCCGGCTGCTTAAACTCACCTGCTGCGCCCGTCACCTCAATTGTTGTCGCGTTTTTCTTCAGGACAGTGGCGCCCAGCGCTTCGACACAGGCAAGGGACGAGTGAGGATCAGCTCCTGTAGAAAAATTATTGAGTCGAGATGTTCCTTCGGCAAAACCGGCAAGCATTGCATACCGATGCGAGATGGATTTGTCACCGGGAACTGTAATGGAGCCTTGCAGTGTACGAGCAGGGCGAACAATCTGAGTCGTGGCTATCGAAGAAGACATTTCTTTCTATCGTAACTGCTTTCGGCGAAATTCCGTATCAGAGCACCCGCAATATCACGATGGTTTCGTCATCAAAGTGCTCTACCCCAGCCTGAAATTCGGAAACTGCCTTCAGAATCGACTCAACGGTCGAGGCCGCTGACTGATGGTGCTGCGATCTGAGAACTGCTTCAAGACGCTCTGTGCCGAACATTTCTTGAGTGTCGTTCTCAGCATCTGGAATTCCGTCGGAGAGAAAGACCAGAAGGTCTCCCGGTCGAGTCGAGATGGTGAACTCTTCATACTGAACATCGGGAAAGAGACCGAGCGGAAATCCTTCTGCTTTTATCGTCGAAACCTCAGTCTTCGGTGAGCCCGTTCCATTCTCCGATTTCGAAACAAAAAGAGGCTGTACTGACCCGGCATTGGCCACCTGTAAGGTCTGGTTGGAATCGTCCCAGACCGCGATCAGCATGGTCACATACTGGGAATCGAGCCGACGCTCCTGAAGCTGGTCGTTGAGAGCAGCCAGCAGAGCTGCCGGCGATAGGTGCTGAGGAGCCAGAGACCGCAAAATTCCGCTGAGAAGCGCCGCGTACAACGCTGCCGGAGCCGCCTTGCCGCTGACGTCGCCTACGGCCAGCGCAATGCGTCCCGGTCCATAGTCGATAAAGTCATAGATGTCTCCTCCGATTGACCGAGCTGCCAGAAACTTGGCCGCGATCTCTGCATGTTCAAGCTTCGGAGGGTGGGGTGGCATGAGGCGAAGCTGTACCTTACGCGCCATTTCGAGGTCACGTTCCATCCGATGCTCTTCCTCTGAGATGCGTTGATAGAGGCGTGCATTTGCGATTGAAATAGCAACCTGAGCAGCGAGGGTTGTAAGGGTCCGTTGGTGGTCTTCGTTGTAGTAGTTCACCCGTGTGTGCTCAAGGTCGATGACACCAATGATCTCGCTTTTGTAGATCAACGGAACCGATAGCTCTGAGCGAGTTTCGGGATTTTCAGCAATATACCGTGGGTCCCTTCGAACGTCGGGAGCCAGGATTGGCTCTCGCAATTGTGCTGCGCTTCCGATAATTCCTTGCCCAAGAGAAACCGTGCGCTCTCGCGTAATCCGCTCTCCATATCGGGAAGAGAAGCGATGTTCAAATCGCTGGGTACGGTCATTCCACAGCAGAATCGTGAACATCTGGAAATCGATGACTCGCTTTAGAAGAATGCCGATTCTTTCCAGCAGGTCATCAAGATCAAGAATGCTCGTGATCTCCCGAGATATCTCGTTGAGCACCGTAAGCGTCTGGGCCTGGCGTGAGACTCGAGTGTAAAGACGGGCGTTTTCAACAGCGCTCGCCATGCGCGAAGCTGCAAGTTCCAGAAGACGCTGATGCTCGTGGGTAAAGTAACCCGGTACTTCAGACTGGATGTCCAGTACTCCGATGACTCGGTTCTTGATAATGAGCGGAACCGAGAGTTCTGACCGAACCTTCGGATTGGCATCGATGTAGTTTTCGACTGTCTGAACATCGTCCACAAGGATCGATCTTCTTTGCAGGGCCGCCTGTCCCGTGACGCCCCGGCCCAATTTAATTCGGATGCGCTCAATTTCGGGTGTATGTCCTATTTGGAAACGCATCCAGAGTTCCTGCGTGCGCTCGTTAATGAGCAGAATCGCGAAAATCTGGTAGTCAATCACTGCCCGCACCAAGTCAGCGACGCGATGCATCAGGGTGTTCAGGTCGAGTGTCGTATTGAGAGCATCGGCCAGGCGATGCAGGAAGTCTACCTGTAGGGGTTCAACCCGAATATTAATAGGTTTGTCTGTAGCTGCTGCGATCTCCGCTGGCGGCCGATAGTCGCCTTCAAAGTGCTGCTCGGAGGCAGTTTTCGGGGCAGAATCTGGCGTTTGCGAACTGGAGACATCGGCCTGGTTGGGTTTGTTGGTGATGGGCATCCCGACGAGCCGATGATACTACTCAAGTGCTATGAACGTCAGGTCTTACTTGCGTTATATCAGGGAAGCAACGATTTAATGGCTCTAGAGGAGAACCCGCTTCTCATCAATGAGAAGGCTTCTGGGAAGCGTTGTCTTGGCTGGCATTCAGTTCAGAAATGATCCTGACGCTGGCGCTGGCCCCAATCCGCGATGCACCGGCATGAAGCATCGCCGCTGCATCGGCCAGGGTACGCACGCCACCGGAGGCTTTTACTCCCGCTCGATTACCTGCAACTCCACGCAACAACGCAACATCATCAACTGTAGCCCCGCCGCTGGAAAAGCCGGTGCTTGTTTTGAGAAAGTCGGCTCCAGCGCTCAACGCAAGCTCGGCTGCGCGCAGCTTTTCTTCGAAGCTCAACAGGCACATCTCGAGAATGACTTTTACGATCGCACCGGCTCCATGAGCAAGGTCGACGACTCCCCGAATGTCTTGCTTCACCTGTTCATAGTCGTCCGTCGTGCCGGATTTCAATAATCCGATATTCATAACCATTTCAATGCTCAAAGCGCCTTGTTTCAGAACTCGCGCTGTCTCGTCGCGCTTCGAGGCAGATAGCGAAGCACCGAGGGGAAAGCCAACAAGTGCACCCACAGGTATTCCAGTGCCTGTCAGTGCAGAAGCGGCTAGTGATATCCAGGATGGATTGACCACTGCGCATGCGAATCGATAGGAAGCCGCTTCGTGGCAGAGCTGCAGTACCTGCGTTCGCGTAGCGTCCGGTTTCAGCAGGGTATGGTCAATTACTGAAGCCAGATTTTCTGGAGTGAGAAAAGCATGGGAGGCAAAAGCGTTGGCGTCGTAAATCTGGGTCTCGGCAATCTGATGCACTGTACTGTCGAACTCCTTGGTGTGCCTTTCAGCACCCGACATGTTCTATCACATTGAGATTGATTCTGGCTGAGACAACAGAATTTTCCGAACGATCAAAGACGATTCATTTCTCTTTAATATCAGGCACTTACGTGGAATTTATTAAGTAATACCTGCGATTTAGTTGGCCTGGGACCTTTTATCTTGGCCGAGGCATTGTCAAATCCAGATCTTTGCCTGTCATCTGCTTCGTCAGAAGAATGATCTGACCGGCATGCTGTTGTACGTGCCCAACGACCTGATAAATCGCTTCAAGGACACTTACTTCACGATTTTGCGGTGTGATTCTCTCAACTAATCGTTCTGGTGGTACTGTTTCGATCACGCTGCGTGCTTCAGCAACAGTTTTTTCAAATAGCTCGGTCAGGGCAGCCGGACTCCACCCATCCCTGGGGGTGAACTCTGCATCTCGCACACGCACATCCTTCGCGCCCCCTACGCCGTGCATAATCCACTGCCTCATGTTGCCGCACAAGTGCAGTATCAGATTACCCGGGGCATTCTCGTGTTCTCCCTGCCGCTCCCACACCTGGGCATCTGTCAGTTTGCCCAGGCATATCTTCATGTCCTTGGCCGCCTGCTCCAGCTTCTTGTTTGAGTAATCCAGAAACAATGCCGCAATCTCGTTAGTCATGTTGCCATTTTACGCGCTCAGATTTGACCTCAGACCCGCTAACTCGTACACTCAATAAAGCGTCTGTGAGCTCCCCGCTCACCATATATAAAAGTACGCACAACTAAGCTTTGCCCCCTCGTTCAATGGTAGGACAGTCGGCTCTGAACCGATCAATCGGGGTTCGAATCCCTGGGGGGCAACCAATGGCAATTCCTTCCATCTGAAGATCAACAATACACACCAGAACCGTCGAGTACTCTCGACGTGCGCAGCACGCATAACTCGCGTCGTTGACTCTATAACTCTCGTGATCGATATCCATTTTATTGCGCCCATTCGTGCCAGGTTTGTGCAATAAAATGATCACCCTGAGGCGATCTCGCCCAATCGCAGATGTTTAATCAGACAATAAGCACCTGGGCCCCTGCCTGAATCCTGACGTCGACCTGATAGGAAAGGGGACTAGCATGAGCCCGGACCTGGAATCCGAACCCAAAAGATGGTGGCTGACTCTTCCGGGCCTCTTGACCGCAGCGGCTGGAATTATTACCGCGTTTACGGGTCTTCTCCTGGCCTTACATCAGATAGGCTGCTTTGAACGCTCGCCAATCGCGCAGGTCGAGTCCCGTCCAACCGGAGATGGGCCCCCTCCAGCGGCAGTTGAATCTGTAACAACTCATCCGGCCCCCGGTTCCGTAACATCTCGACCGTTAGCCCTTCCCCCGGATTCCGAAATAAGGTCAGATGAATCCGTTTTCAAATTAGTATCGGCGCGTCTTGAACCCTACGCTCCCGGTAAGCAATCGATTCATCTCACCATTCGCATGACGAACAACGGTCGCTTCGACGCCAACTTCTGGGCCGCATCTTTTCGCTTGCTGGTGGACGGATCGTTGGAGGCACCGACCAATAATCTGGACGAACTCGTACCATCCCACTCCTCAAAGGAAGGGGATATTGAGTTCGTCATACCCGGGAACATCTCAACAGTCGGCCTTCAGATGGGTGATGTAGGAGAGGGAAAACCAACTCTCACTCTCAACCTGGAATCAAGGCCATGATGTAGCGGTGAAGTTGCGGACTCGCTGAGAGTTTTGTACTTTACTCGTTGTATCTGATCCAACGAAAACGCAGATCGTTCAAGCTAAGGTTCGAGTTTGATCCTACTTAAACAGGGAGATTCTTATGGCGAAGATGCGTGCTGTGCAGGTTCCCAAACCAGGTGGCGAGTGGGAGTTGGTGGAGCGTGAGATTCCGGAACCAGGCCCCGGCAAGGTTCGGGTGAAGGTTGAGGCGTGCGGAATCTGCCATAGCGATTCGGTTACAAAGGACGGGTTATTTCCGGGTATTCAGTATCCGCGAGTGCCAGGGCATGAGGTGGTTGGCATCGTCGATAAACTGGGCGAGGGCGCGAAGGGATGGAAGGTCGGCCAACGCGTTGGTGTTGGCTGGCATGGTGGCAATTGTGGGTACTGCCACAACTGCCGTCGCGGAGATTTCTTTGCCTGCACCAACGATCTGCAGACGACAGGCGTGAGCTTCGATGGTGGTTATGCGGAGTATATGGTGGCTTCGGCGATAGGCTTGGCCGAGGTTCCCGAGGGGTTGAGCGCAGCGGAAGCCGCTCCGCTGATGTGCGCAGGCGTGACGACCTTTAATTGCTTGCGCAACGCAGGGGCACGGCCGGGCGATCTGGTTGCCGTGCTGGGGCTGGGCGGGCTAGGGCACCTCGGAGTGCAGTACGCTGCGAAGATGGGATTCAGGACAGTTGCGATTGCGCGCGGCGCGGACAAAGGAGAACTGGCGAAGAAGCTTGGCGCGGACGCGTTCATCGATAGCCAGACGCAGGATCCGGCGGCAGAGCTGCAGAAGCTCGGCGGAGCTAAGGTTGTGCTCGCCACGGTTACAAGTGCGGATGCGATGGCGGCCGTGACGGGCGGCCTTGGGGTGAAAGGGACATTCATGATTGTCGGCGCGGTGCCGAAGATGGAGGTGCCGGCGCTTCAGATGCTCTTGAATTCGCAGTCGGTACAGGGATGGTACTCGGGTACGTCGATCGATTCCGAAGACACACTGAACTTCAGTGTGCTTGAAGAGGTTCGATCGATGAACGAGGTCTATAAGTTTGCGCAATACAAGGAAGCGTACGACCGGATGTTGAGCGGGAAGGCACGATTTCGAGTAGTAATGACCATGGACTGATCTCCGCACGGACCGTATAGGTTCCATGATTTGTGCGACAGTTCAGCGGACCCAGGCTCCCTGCAGAAAATCAAAATTTCCTGATGGCCCGAGCTTCAGGTTCTCGATTCTTTTTGTGTGAATCACTTCATTATTCGGGTACCACAGTGGAATGCCTGGTAGCTCATCGGCCAGAATTTGCTGCACCTCGATATAGTCTTTACGCCGCTTGGTTTGGTCCATCTCTCCTGCCGCTGCACCCAGAAGCGCATCGATGTGAGCATTTGAGTATCGTCCGCGATTTGCGCCCTTAGGGGGAAACGCACTTGATCCATAAGCGTACCGGAAGATATCCGGATCTTCATTGCTGCCGATCCACCGGAGCGCATACATCTGAAACGCTCCCTTCGTGACGTCTGAGTAAAACGTGCCAAACTCAGCCGACCGTATTTCCAGCCGAATCCCTGCTTCCCGCAACTGCTGCTGAAGCACCGCTGCCATCAGTCGAGTCGATTCATCGGTCGAGGTCTTCAACGTGATCCGCAATCTCACTCCATCCTTATCGGCAGGGAAGCCGGCCTCGTCCAGCAATCTCCTGGCGCGCTGAACGTCATGCGGATATTGCTCCAGCTCTGCATCGTTCGCCGCTGCCCAGTGGCCTGCAGGAAGCAGCGTATTTGCCAATCTGGCTTGGCCGCGCCAGATCGCATCCACAATTTCCTGCCGGTTCATTGTGGACGCAATCGCCTGCCGTACTCTCTTGTCCTTCAACACCGGATCGCGCACATTGAAGTTCGTGTAAATCGCCACTGAACTCGGCCCCGACTCTACCTTGAGATTCGGGATGCTCTCAAGCGTATGAACCATATCGAGCGTCACGACATTGCTCGCCAGATCGGCAGAGCCTTTCTGAAGTTCAAGCGCGCTCGTAATCGTGTCCGGAACAACTGCAAATCGTATCCGTCCGATCCTGTGCATTCCTGCCGGTGGAGCCGGCGCCTCTGCCCAGTAGTCATCGTTGCGTTCGACCAGGACTTCCTTATCCTGTACAGCGCTCACAAACCGGAACGGCCCTGACCCGATCGGATGCAGCCCAAAGTCACGGCCCGCACCCCGCGGCACCACCCCAAACAGGCCGTCGCTCATGTTGAAGAGCAAACCTGCGTCCGGATGTTTCAGATGCAGTACGACTGTCAATCGGTCCGGCGTCTCAACTTTATCGATCGACGCAAATGCGCCGCTCTTCGCTGTAATCAATGTTCCGTCAATCATGCTGCGAATCGTCCACGCAACATCTTCGGCCTCCAAAGGCCGTCCATCGTGAAACCGTACGCCATCTCGGAGATGGAGCACCCACGTCAATGCATCCGGCTGCTCCCAGCGAGTTGCCAGCCATGGACGAAGATTGAAGTGCTCGTCCTTCTTTACCAAGGCATCGAAGATCTGTCCGCCCACCCGCTCGCTCTGCGCATCCGTCCCCTGCCGCAGGTCAAGGTTATTGGGGCTGCTCTCAATGATCATCACCACAGTCCCCGGATCGCTCGCCTGCCTGTGACAGCCAAGCAATAAACTGAGACCAGAAAGCGCAGTCAAACAATGGCGATGCAGTAAGGACGTTCTGCGAATCATCCGTGCGTAACCTTCCCCAGCACCACAGGCCGTCTTGCTCCCGTCGCGCTCGGAACATTCCCGGGCATTCCATTCCACGTCAGCCACGCCAGCAGCGCAAACGCCACGCCCTCTTTTGCCTGCGCAGGAATTCCTAGCTCTTCCACGAGTCTGACCTTCACTCCTAATGGCTCAAGTCCTTCACGCAACATCCGCATGAGCGTAACGTTCTTTGCGCCTCCGCCGGCCGCAACATATTCAATTCGTGTCGTCAGCGGAGCCATCTGCCCAAGATGACCCCACACAAACCTTCGGTAAGCACCGACGATCGACCGAGTTGTCAAAGCTGTAGCTGTAGCCACGATGTCAGCGTCCTTCGCGCGAGCCTTCCGGCACATCGCAACGAACTGCGAAACAAACCCTTCTCCAAACTCTTCCCGTCCGCAACTCTTCGGCGGTAGGGCAGAGAAGTACCTTTCACGCAGAATCCTCTCCACCACAATATCCAGCACACGTCCGCGACGGGCAACCGCGCCGCCGCGATCAAATGGTCGTCCAAACAATCGAGTCATGCATCCGTCGATAACCATGTTCCCCGGTCCTGTATCGAATGCCATCACCGAACCAACCGGAGTTCCCGCAGGAATCGCAGTGAGGTTCCCGATTCCACCAATATTCTGCAAAACCCTGCTCACCTTTGCCGAGCGAAACATGACGTAATCCAGCATCGGGACCAGCGGAGCGCCCTGTCCGCCTGCAGCCATATCCGCCGGACGAAAATCACTCACCACCGGAACCCGCAGCCGCTCCGCAATCACACTCGCCTCGCCGATCTGCCAGGTACATCGCACATTGTTGCCAAGGAAGCGCGATGCCATACCCTGGTGATACACCGTCTGGCCGTGACACCCCACCAGTCCAACCTTCGCACTAAACTGCTTCGCCGTGGCTTCCACGGCATTGGCGTAAACCTCGCCCAGTCGCCAGTTGAGCCGCGACATATCCGCTACAGCCATTGCTGGCGCATCCATCGCCCTCAGCACGGCCTGTCGCAATGCCTTCGGATACTTGAATCCTGCATGGCCAATAAGCTTCACTTTCGGCGTTGCATCATCACCCGGAGCAATCCGGCAAAGTGCAACGTCCACACCATCAGCCGAAGTCCCACTCATTACCCCGGCTACGATCATCGCCCGTCCTTTCGACACAGTCATCCCTTTAATTCCCGCTGCAGTTCCGCGAGCAGATTCAAGGCTTCTCGCGGAGTAAGCCCATCGATATCCACCTCGGCAAGCCGATCCACAATCTTCTGCGAAAGCGGAGTAAACATCGTCATCTGCAGCGCAGGCATATATTCAGGAGAAGCTTCGCGTACCTGCTGCGTTTCCGCGCGCTCATGCAGCTTCAACACCTCACGTGCGCGCCCAATCACACCTTGTGGCAATCCTGCCAGCCGCGCCACCTCAATGCCATAACTCTTGCTCGCCGGCCCAGCTTCAACTGTGTGGAGAAACACAATCCCGCCTGCTGTCTCCTTCACAGTCACACGAAGATTCTTCAACCGCTCCAGTCGATCCGCAAGCAATGTCAGTTCATGGTAGTGTGTCGCAAACAGCGTCCTCGCACCAATCCGGTCATGCAGATACTCCACCGTCGCCCAGGCGAGCGAGAGTCCATCATAGGTAGCCGTGCCGCGCCCCATCTCATCCAGCAGTACGAGCGATCGCGCTGTTGCAGTATTGAGGATCGCCGCCGTTTCGGTCATCTCCACCATAAACGTCGACCGTCCCCGCGCAACGTTATCGCTCGCCCCGATCCTCGTATAAATTCGATCGACCAGACCAACCTTCATTCGCTCTGCTGGAACGAAGCAACCGCATTGTGCCATCACAACCAACAGGGCTGCCTGGCGGAGATACGTGCTCTTGCCACCCATGTTTGGACCCGTAATCAGTAACACAGAAGGTCCCTCTTCGGCATCAAGGTACACGGAGTTGGGAACGAATCTTCCAGTTCCGGATTCCTCCAGTCTTCTCTCCACCACAGGGTGCCGCGCTCCGGCAAACTCCAGCCGCCCGCTCATCTCTACCTCAGGTCGGACCCATCCACGCAGTGAAGCCAGATGCGCAAAGCATGCAAGCATATCGATGTCGGCAACCCGTCGCGCCGTCTCTCGTATACGCCCGGCTGCGTCCAACACCTCCCGCCGCAGTTCCGCAAACAACCTGCGCTCAATCTCCCCACTGCGTTCCTGCGCGGTCAGGATCTTCGTTTCGTACTCTTTCAACTCAGGAGTCGTGAAACGTTCAGCGTTCACCAGCGTCTGTTTGCGCTCATAGTCCGCGGGCACCGCCTTGGCGTTCGCCTTGGTGACCTCGATGTAGTAGCCAAAGACGCTATTGAAGCGCACCTTGAGCGAGCCAATCCCTGTCCGCTCCCGCTCTCGTTCTTCAATTGCCGCCAGAGCCTGCCTTCCGCTCCGGCTCAATTCACGCAGTTCATCAAGCTCTGCATCCACGTTTTCGCGAATCACGCCGCCGTCCGCGAGCGAAACAGGTGGCTCGTCAACAATCGTCCTGACGATCCTCTCCTGTAAATCTTCGATCGTATCGAAGCCTGCACAAAGCTGTTGCCATCGACTCGCGCTGAATTCCTTCGTCGCCTTCCGAATCTTCGGAAGACATCCCAGCGTCGCTGCAAGCGCCACAACTTCACGCGGTCCAGCCGAATCCAGCGCAACCCTGCCCAGGAGGCGCTCCAGATCAAGCACGCCTTCCATCGCACGCCGCACATCCTCCCTCTTGCGCAGATCATGTGTGGCTTCATCGACTGCCTCAAGCCGAGCCTCGATCTCTGATAATTCACATGAAGGCCGCAACAACGTAGCCCGTAACAGGCGCTTTCCCATAGGACTGCAACAGGCGTCCAGCGTATAGAACAACGTTGTCTGTGCGCTCTCGCCCGAAAACAGCGGTTCCACCAACTCCAGGTTCCGCACGCTCACGGCATCGAGTTCGAGTGAATTCGAGCGTTCATAAAATCGCAGCCCATCCAGATGTTCCAGCCCACCCTGCTTGGTCGCGCGCATGTAATGCAGCAGAGCCCCCGCCGCGACAGCCGCCGCCTCATGGCCGGCTAACCCGATTCCATCGAGCGAATGCAGCTTGAAATGATTCCGCAGCAGAGGCACCGCGTAGTCTGCCGTAAATACCCACTCCTCCACCGCAGTCTTCGTCCGAATTCCATCCAGGCCAGCTGAGATTTCCTTATTCTCTTCACCGGCAAGATTCACCGCACCCAGAAGACCTTGCCCATATAACAATTCCACCGGCCGGACTCGCCCAAGCTCATCCACCAGCAGCGCCCAGGCGCCAGCACCCCGAAATTCCGTCGCGCGAAACTCTCCCGTCGATAAGTCGACCATTGCCAGCCCGCAGGCCATATCCCTGGCCGATCCTGAAACCACAACACTCGCCAGATAATTGCTCTGCTCCGCTCCAAGGGAAGGATCGACAGCCGTACCTGGCGTTAGTACCCGCGTCACCTCGCGCCGCACAACTCCCTTTGCAAGCTTCGGGTCCTCCATCTGTTCGCAGATCGCGATCCTGAATCCCTTGCGCAGCAACCGCTGAAGGTACGTCTCTGCCGCGTGATACGGAACTCCGCACATCGGCACGCTCTTCGCCTTGTCCCGTGCCGTCAGGGTCAGTTGCAGCTCTCGCGCCGCAACAATCGCGTCCTCAAAGAACAGCTCGTAAAAATCCCCCATCCGGAAGAACAGTAGCGTATCGGGATGCGCATCCTTGGCCGCTCGATACTGCCGCATCGCCGGAGAAAGGCCAGCTAACTCCCCGCTCAAACCATTTGTCGTCTCTTGTGCCATCCAGAATGGCCAGAATACCGCACCTGCACTCCCTTCGCGCCCTCATTCCCGATATACTGAGGATTCGCCGGAATCACGCGAAGCCGCTCTTATCTGCATGTCCCTTTTCTGGCTCAGAGTCGCAGTTTTTCTCTATGGCATTGCCGCACTTGCTGTTCTGCCGGCCGCCCTCTATGACCGCCCCCGCTGGCGGCATATCGCTGTTCCCGCCACAGTGGCCGCATTGCTCTTCCACTTTGTCTCCTTCGCCGAGACGCTCAATGCCGCACATCATCGTCTTCCGGTCGACACCCATGAGACTCTCTCCCTCCTTGGGCTCGCGCTTGCCCTGGCCTTTACCCTTGTCTACTGGAGATATCGCACTGTCTCGCTCGGTATCTTTATTCTTCCTATCTGCTTCCTCCTCGGCCTCGTCCCGGCCTTCCGCCCGGGTCAGGAAAGCACTCCATTTCCTCAGTTCCATACCGGCTGGATATTTCTCCATATCGCGCTTCTGCTCGCTGCTTATGCTGCGTTATTGCTCTCGCTTCTCGCCTCTGTCCTCTACCTGATCCAGGAGAGGAGCCTCAAATCCAAGCACGGCGCCGCGAACTCCTCATGGCTTCCGCCGCTTGAAACAATCGACCAGATTGCTCTCAAGAGCCTCCTCTTCGGTCTGCCCTGTATGACAGCCGGCCTTCTCATCGGCTCCCTCATCGCTCAACAGACCATTGGGTCCGTCTACTTCCTTGACCCCAAGGTTCTCCTCTCCTTCGCCCTGTGGCTCGCCTACATTGGCATGATTTACATCCGCCGCCACTCCGGCCTGCGCGGACGTCGCGCCGTCTATCTCTCCGGCTTTGTCTTCCTTGTAGTCCTTGCTGTCTGGGCCGCCAACCAGTTCTCAGCCGTCCACAGGTTTACTGCGCCATGAGCCAGACCCACCATCTCGTGCTGCTTGGCATCAACCACACCACGGCACCGATCGAGGTCCGCGAGCGCCTCGCCATTCCCGCTGAGCGGCTCGCCGATGCGACACGCACGCTCCTCCATCAGCCCGGCATCCGCGAAGGCCTTATCCTCTCCACCTGCAACCGCGTGGAGTTCCTCACCGTGCAGGAAAACTCACAACCAGACCACGGCGCCGACCTCCTTCGATTCCTCCACGAATACTTTGCTGTCTCTCTTCAGACCATCCAGCCGCACCTCTACGAATTTCGCGAACGCGAGGCTATTCGCCATCTCTTCCGCGTTGCCAGCTCACTCGATTCCATGGTCGTCGGCGAGCCGCAGATCCTTGGGCAGGTCAAAGAGTCCTACACGATCGCTCGCGAAGTAGGCGCGATCACCGGTCCACTCGACGCTCTGTTACAACGTGCCTTTACAGTAGCCAAGAAAGTCCGCAGCGAAACCCAGATCGGCTCCAGTTCCGTCTCCATCGCCTCAGTCGCCGTCGATCTCGCCCTCAAAATCTTCGGCAGTCTCAATGGCAAAACCATTCTTTTGGTGGGAGCCGGCAAAATGTCCGAGCTCGCTGCACGCCATCTCATCCAGCACGGCGCCTCCAACATTCTCCTCGCCAACCGTACCCTCTCCCGCGCAGAAGCTTTAGCTGAAAAATTCAGCAGCCCAGGGGTCCAGACCGAGGCTCTCTCCTTCGACTCCCTCTACGCTGAGGCTCCTCGCGCCGACATCGTCATCACCTCCACGGGAGCTCCGCAAAAAATCTTCGTCCGCTCTCACGGACAGCACTTCCTCCAACAACGTCGCAATCGTCCGATGTTCTTCATTGACATCGCCGTCCCGCGCGACGTCGACCCCGGAATGAACGACATCGAGGGTTGCTTTGTCTACGACATCGACGATCTCCAGCAGGTCGCCATTGCCAACCTCGCAGATCGCAGCCGCGAAGCGCAGGCAGCCGAAACCATTGTCAGCAGGGAAGTAGAGAAATACCATCAGCGCCTGCAATCTCTCGACGCCACGCCGGCCATCCTCAGCATCCAGCAGCACGCTGAAAACCTCCGTCAGGCCGAACTCCGTCGCAGCGCTTCCAAACTCGCAGGTCTCACCGTCGAGCAAGAGGCCGCAGTCGAGGCTCTCACCCGTTCGCTTACCAATAAATTCCTCCACGCCCCAATGACCGCACTCCGCCAGGCGGCTCGCGACGGGGATGCTCAGGCCTTGGCTGAACTTCAATCGCTCTACACCAATCAATCCCGCGGCAAGCTCGATCCTCCTCCGGAAGAGTAGTCCCACCCATCCACATTTATCTGCCGTATCTTTAAAAAGTCATGACTACTCCGATACGCATCGGCTCTCGCGGTTCTCAACTCGCCCTTTGGCAGGCCAATCACATCCTCGAAGCTCTCCGCGCCCATGGCCACACCGTCGAAATCGAGGTCATCCGCACGACGGGCGACCACATGCAGCAGTCCGGTCTGGTTACGCCTCCCAACCTCGATGGCAAAGGAATCTTCATCAAGGAGATCGAAGAAGCCCTCGAAGAAAACCGAATTGACCTCGCTGTCCACTCGCTCAAGGATCTGCCTACCCAGCTCGCTCCGCAGTTCGCTCTTGCCGCGATTACCCGGCGCGCCGATGCTCGTGATGCCTGGGTCTGCGAACCCTACTGGGCGCTCCACACCCTCCCCATGGGAGGCCGCATCGGCACCACCAGTCCCCGCCGCCGTGCGCAGATCCTTGCTCTCCGCCCCGACGTCGAATTGATCGACATCCGCGGCAACATCGACACCCGTCTCAAAAAACTCGCCGCCGGAACATGTGACGCCCTCGTCCTCGCTGCTGCAGGCCTCGATCGCCTCGGCCGCACCGAGTGGGTCCACCAGCGCTTCTCTCCTGACGAAATCTGTCCAGCCCCCGGCCAGGGAGCCCTCGCCATCGAGACGCGCTCCTCCTTCACCGATCGCGACATCTTCGTCCGCGAGGCAGTGGCCTTCCTCGATCATGAAGAGACGCGCTTTGCCGTTGAGGCCGAGCGCGCCACGCTCGAGGCCTTGGGTGGAGGTTGTTCTCTCCCCATCGGCGCGCACTGTGTTCCTGAATTCCAGAAATGGCGCATGTTCGCTCAGGTCGTCGCTCCTGACGGAGACTCCATGGTTCAGATCGACACCGAAGCCTCGCTTTCCACCAGCGCCGAGACCCTCGGCCGCTGGGTCGCCGAAGATCTCAAATCGAAAGGTGCCCTCGAACTTCTCGCCGTGTAAAGGTCGCTCCGGGAATCTCATCCCGAGCAGAATCATCACCCGGTAATGACGAAGTTGAGATCTCACCTTTCCGCTCTAGTCAAATTTCTGTCGGCGTAACATTTCCTGCGCCAAATCGCTATAAACTTCTTAATTGGAAGTTGTGAGGTGGAATGAACGAAGGTCGTTGGGTTCTGTTGATTGCAAGTGAAGTGGGTGGAACGGAATCGGTCTCCGACCGAGCAATGGAGAGACTCGTAGAAGCCATCAAGGAAGAGGGCTACGAGGTCATCCGGACGTCCACTCCTGAGGACGGCTTGTCCCTTGTGACCTCCGACCCATCGCACTCCGCGATCCTCCTCGATTGGGACCTCGAGGGCGAAGGCCAGTTCGACGAACGCGCCGCCCTCAAAGTGCTGCGTGCTGTCCGTCATCGCAACAAGAAAGTTCCGATCTTTCTCATCGCCGACCGTACCCTCGTCTCCGAACTCCCCCTTGAAGTCGTCAAGCAGGTCCACGAGTACATCCACCTCTTCGGCGACACCCCGGCCTTCATCGCCAACCGCGTCGACTTCGCCGTCGAGCGCTACCACGAACAACTCCTCCCGCCCTACTTCCGCGAGCTGAAGAAGTACACCGACCAGGGAGCCTACTCCTGGGACGCACCCGGCCACATGGGCGGCGTCGCCTACCTTAAGCACCCCGTCGGCATGGAGTTCCAGCGCTTCTTCGGCGAGAACCTCCTGCGCTCAGACCTCGGCATCTCGACTGCGCAACTCGGTTCCTGGCTCGATCACCTCGGACCTCCCGGAGAATCCGAGCGCAACGCAGCGCGCATCTTCGGCGCAGACTGGACCTTCTACGTCCTCGGCGGCTCCTCCACCTCCAACCAGATCATCGGCCACGGAGTCATCGCCCAGGACGACATCGTCCTCGCAGACGCCAACTGCCACAAATCCATCTGCCATTCTCTCACCGTCACCGGTGCGCGTCCCGTCTACATGAAGCCCACGCGCAACGGATACGGCATGATCGGCCTCGTTCCCATCAAGCGGTTCGCCCCTGAATTCATCCGCGGACTCATCGACCGCAGCCCGCTGACCAAAGGCGTCGCCAACCAGAACCCCACCTACGCCGTCGTTACCAACTCCACCTATGATGGCCTCTGCTACGACGTCAACCGCGTCGTCGAGGAACTCGCAAAGTCCGTACCACGCGTCCACTTTGACGAAGCCTGGTACGCCTACGCCAAGTTCCACAAGATCTACCGCGGTCGCTTTGCCATGGATGTCCCCGAAGACCTGCCCGACCGCCCGACAATCTTCTCTGTTCAGTCCACCCACAAGATGCTCGCGGCCTTCTCCATGGCCTCGATGATCCACATCAAGCTCAGCCCACGCGCTATGCTTGACTACGATCAGTTCAACGAAGCCTTCATGATGCATGGAACCACCTCGCCCTTCTACCCGCTCATCGCCTCGCTCGACGTTGCTGCGGCCATGATGGACGAGCCCGCCGGTCCCACCCTCATGTACGACACAATTCAGGACGCCATCAGCTTCCGCAAAGCCATGTCCTCGGTCGCTCACCGTCTCCGTGCTGCGGAGAATGGCGGTGGCTGGTTCTTCCGCCTCTTCCAGCCTGAACAGGTCGTCGATTCTCAAACACGCGAGACGCACGTCTTCGAGGAAGCCCCGGATTCTCTCCTCTCGAAAGACCCCAACTGCTGGACCCTCAAACCCGGCGAAGAATGGCACGGCTTTCAGGATGAAGACATCGCTGACGGTTACTGCATGCTCGACCCCACCAAGGTCACCATCCTCATGCCTGGAGTCAACGCGCAGGGTCAGGTCAGCGAGTGGGGAATCCCCGGCGCCGTCCTCACAGAATTCCTTGACTCACGCCGAGTTGAGATAGCCCGCACCGGCGACTACACCGTACTCGTCCTCTTCTCCGTCGGAACTTCGAAGGGGAAGTGGGGTTCGCTCCTCGAAAATCTCTTCGAATTCAAGCGACTCTACGACAACGATGCACCCCTCGAGGAAGCCCTGCCGGAGCTCGTCGCCAAATATCCGACTCGCTATCGCAACGTCACCCTCAAAGAGCTCTCCGACCAGATGCATGCAGCCATGCTGGAACTCAATCTCCCCACACTCGTCGGCGACGCCTGCGACGAGGACTTCGATCCCGTCCTCACCCCCTCTCAGACGTACCAGAAGCTCCTACGCGGCGAAACCGAAAAGATTCACTTTACCCAGATGGCTGGACGCATCGGTGCAGTCATGCTCGTTCCTTACCCGCCCGGAATCCCCATGTGCATGCCCGGCGAACGTCTCGGCGCCCCTGAAAGCCCGGTCATTCGCCTCATCCTCGCCACCCAGGAGTTCGGCAAGCGCTTCCCCGGCTTCGAGCGCGAGGTCCATGGTATCGAGGTCGATGGAGAAGGGAACTACTGGATGCGCGCCGTCGTCGAAACGCCGGAACAGAAACACGGCGAAGGCAAGGTTCTCCCGCCAAGCGCCGCTCCTCCGGTCAAGAAGTCCCGCAGAACCCAACTGCGCCGAAACGTGGAGTAATGGAGACCTCCTCCTAGGTGCTGATTCATGTCAAGCCTTTGAAGAGCACCAGACATCTCGCTTGATTTTCGTAACATTTGATAAATGAGCTACTTAGTCGATAAAAATATTCACAGCAAGAGTGGCAGAGCAGCCTCGGTCGAATTGCTAAAATAGAGTGAGCGAAAAAGCAAAAAGCCTCGGTTCTAAAACCGGGACTTTCGTCTTCTCATCGCAACTTCTGGACCGTAACTTATGATTTATGAACACTTTGCCTGTAAACCATTTGAATAGAGTAATTTAAGTCGAGTGTTCGAAACTAAGGGTTTTAAAATATACTTGACTCAGCAACAATTTGGGTGTAGTGTGTACTCATGAACACCGAACCCAAGACTCTTCAACAAGCTACAGTCTACTTCGCTGATCCTGATAACTGCGTAGCGTTCCTTGTGGCGCGGCGTTGGCCGGATGGGGTGGTCAGGTGCCCTCTTTGCGGTCGGGAGGGTGCAAAGTACATTGCTGCGCGTCGTATATGGCAATGCAAGACTCGCCATCCCGGTTCCCAGTTCTCAGTCAAAGTGGGCACTATCTTTGAGGATTCCGCTTTGCCTCTGGATAAGTGGCTAATGGCGATGTGGATGGTGGCAAATTGCCGCAATGGTATCTCTAGCCATGAGATCGCCCGTTCTGTAGGCGTGACACAGAAAAGTGCTTGGCACATGCTTCACCGGATCCGGTTAGCGATGAAGGACGACCCCGCCTACACAATGGGAAGCCACTGGGGAAACCCTATCGAAGTGGATGAGTCTTTCGTGGGTGGCAAGATGAAGAACATGCACCGTAAGCGTGCTATGGCCATTCGCGCTAATGCTCCGGTTGAGCGTATGGAGGGTTACGAAACCAACCTAAAGAATAAGACTGCGGTTATGGGGATGTTGAACCGGCAGACTCGCGAGGTTCGGGCGAAGGTTATTCCGAATGTAAAGCGCGAGACGCTACAGGCTGAGATTCTCGATAACATCGGCTTCAATGCTCATGTCTTCACCGATCAGCATGTAGGTTACGACGGCCTGAGCAAGCTCCATAACTTCACCCATCGCACCGTCAATCACATGAATGAGTATGTGAATGGCCGCGTTCACACAAACGGAATTGAGAATTTCTGGTCGCTGCTAAAGCGGAGTTTGACTGGAACCTATGTAGCCGTCGAACCATTCCATCTGGACGCTTATGTGGATGAGCAGGTATTCCGCTTCAATAACCGCATCAACAAGGACGATGCGGCCCGTTTCAACAAGCTGGTAGGTCAGATCGTAGGCAAGCGCCTAACTTATGCAGAGTTGACGGGGAAGGAGTCGCAAACGGAAACCTTCTAAGAAGAGACAGGGCCGTGGGAAGCGGAAGGTTTAGGTTTCCGCTTCGGACCCCGGCGATTGGGGTTCAATGCCGCTTGCTTCTGATACTCCGCTTCACGGCGGAGTATTTCTGTTTTGGGGACGATGAGCATACGGTCTACCAGTTGCGTGAATCTGTCGAACTCGGGAGACGTATCGGGCTTCATGTGGGTATGATACTCCCCTCCCCGGAAAGGGCTAGATGGATGACTCCTGCGACCCCGTTTGAGCGTGTGATTTATTTAGATTGCGGCAATGAGGACAGCAAGAAATGCCGTATCTTTCTCCCTCGTCGAAACCCAGAAGAAACGCTTGGAAGTGCGGAATATCTGAGCCTGTTTGAGTGGCCGATAACAATCGTATGCCTTCACCACGTGCGCATGTGCGTTCGTTCTGCCGATACCGTCCGAGATGCAGCTCCAGGCTGGGGCCGAGATCAACCCACCCTCCTGTGGCGCGTTGAAGTTGCATGTGCGCGTGAAGGCTGCGCCAGAGTGCATACCATCTACGCGGGAGCACAGCCAACTGCTGAATCGGTGAAAGCCAAGATTCTGCAATGGCGACCCGAAATCGCCTGCGCAGGGCATGGGCTGATATGGAAAGAGGATATGGTTCACGTGTCTCTCGTTGCATACAATTCTCCGACGCGCTAGAATGCGCTTTAGAGAAGTCGCCCACATCTCAAAGATCAGGATGGCTGCCTTTGGCGAGGCAGCCATTTCTATTTTAATTTTCTATTTCGGTAGGGACAATGGCTGTGAAGTGGTTTTGTAAGGTGCGACTGGTTTTGGGGCTAGATGCCCTTCAATCTGGGAAAGGTTGGAGTCTAATCGTCCGATCACATTCTGAGTCTTTTTCAACTCGTGTCGAATGTCCCGAAGCACAACAGCGATATAGACCAATATCCCAATCAGTATTTCCAAGATCGTATCCTGATTCTGCCTTGCTCATCCTTGTAGTCCCACGCATGTCCTTGCTCTTCCTTTCAACTCCGCATTGGCGAGATGCGGATGATCGTCTCATCGGTTCGTTGATCCTTCATCTCTGCATACTGCATAAGGCAAACTAAGTGTAATGTTTTTAGATACTTACAGCGAAAGATAGAGGGAGGGGGGGACCCCCCCCTTCTGTCAGAAAGCTAAACGAATCGAAAGCTGAGCCTGTAATGGGTCTCCCACCCCCTGGCGGAGGAAGCCGTCAAAGTTGAACAATGCCGGCGAGGTAAGCGGATTAATATTGTTCGCATTGTTGGTCAGGTTGAACACCTCCGCTCGAGGAATGAGGCTGAAGCGCTCGCCAAGTTGGAAGGGACGCGCCAGTCCGACATCCAGGGTGAAATACTCGTTATTTTTCCGCAGGTGATTACGGCCGCAGTCGACACCATTCACAAATCGCGTAACCGAGTTGTTGATGCTGCATGGAGCACCAGTACCGGTACCCAGCGAATTGTCCGTAATCGGCTGTGCCGAGTGTGCCTGCATGCGAACGTTCCCGTTGAAACCCCAGGGCAGGTTACCGACCGTATAGAAATTGAACTTGTGCCGCTCATCGCGGTCCGAGTTCGAATACTCCGCTGCCAGGTTGAAGTAGTTCGCATACCGGAACGTGAATGGATCGCGCTCGTTCGAGTCGTCATCCTTGTCGACGGAGTACACGTAGTTGCCATCGAAAACGAACCCATGGCTCATGCGCTTCCGGAATCCAATTGTGAACCCGCGATAAAGCGATTTCGCATTGCTGATCGTATTCGTAATCGCGCCAAGACTCGCAAACGGCGCAGGCCCTAGATAGTTCACAGTATCCGCGTTGGCAGGAATCTGAACAGGCGGCCCAACATTCGGATTCACGAAGCGCGTCAGATAAACAGCTTTCGACCAGGTGAAGTCCGCATAGGCGCTGAATTGCGTGCCGATGACTTGCTCGAATCCTACGTTCGTCGTATAAATGCGCGGATTATGGTAGTTCCTGTCAAAAACGGTCACGCCGATTCCGGGAGGAAAACCATTCTGTGGAGGCAGCGGCAACGTATTGGGGTAGGTCGGATTGACACCCGCGAATTGAGTGATCTGCTGGTTCTGCACCCCATTCGTCGTAATCGCGCCAACTTGCGTCAGCATATTCTGACGTGCGTTGTAGATCCCCCAACTCGCGCGCAGCACAGAGTTCGCTTTGCCCGTGATGTCCCAGACGAAGCCGACACGCGGTTGAAACATCTTCGTCTGGTTGTGAATATAGCCATCCGACGGAAATGCTGAGTTATTCAGATAGAGTCCATAGGCTGTCTGGGACGGTGGAGTCGTCGGATCGGGGAAGAACTGTGCCTCCCACCGCAACCCATAGTTCAAAGTAAATCGATACGTCACCTTCCAGGTATCTTGAGCAAACACCGAAGGCTCCTGGTTGGCGATGCTGGAATAGCCGGCCTGGTCCTTCGTCTCATTTGGTTTCGTTGGACCATTCTGCAAATAGAGCAACAATGGACTCGAGCCCGTGATTCCCGGCCCGCAACTGCCAGTAGCAAAACCGCTGGAGCACTCCACCACGTTCGGCCCATAGCCATTGCCTAAAGAAGCAGGGGAAGCGTAGTGAAGAAATCCGCTCACGCTGTCAAAGATGTAGCGGCCAAGGAAGAATCCGCGGAATACCTGCGTGTTCTTGCTGTAAAGATATTCGGCTCCAACCTTGATCGTGTGATGTCCCACTACGATCGAGAAATTATCTTTGGCATCCGTGCGCCAGAAGATCTCATCCACGTTCGGTCCCATGAAGAACGGCGATCCGAACCGGAAAGTCGTGGCAAAACCCATGGCGGTATCCGGAACGCCGGTAGGATTGATCGCTTCGCGTGGACGATTCTCCCGCGCATACGTGAAGTGAGCCTCATTCAACTTCGATTCGGAAAGGGTCGCAATCCAGTTCGTATTGATCGTATTGATCTTTCCGGGGCCCTCGATGCCATTTGCCGATGTCCCATAGGTCGGAACATCAAACGTTTGATTCGGATTTCTGGACCAGTCAAAGTTGTATGAACCGTAAATCAAGTGTCTTGGAGTCACACTGTAATCGACGCGCCCAATGACAGCCGCATTTCTAACCTCATGAGAGATCGGCTGTCCCTCATCCTGGTTGTAGCTGGATTTGTAGAAGTTAACCAGGACCTGACGCTGGCAATCTGCACTTGCCTCAATCTGTGCATCCGTAATGTTCGATCGAAACGTAGGATTGCTGATCGGACAGGGTGTGCCTATCGGTGCACTCAAATTTTTCCGGGAAAGGTTCTCTCGGATTCCTTCGGCAGCCCCAAAGTAAAAGAGTTTGTCCTTGACGATCGGTCCGCCAAGGCTGCCTCCGAACTGTTCACGGTGAAAATCATCCAACCGTTTGCCGTCTGAGGTGTCGGCGGTCAGCGCTTCCAATCGTTGATATTCGAAGAGGCTCCCATGCAACGTATTTGTTCCCGACTTTGTGATGACATTGACGACCCCACCGGCGGTGCGCCCGAACTCAGCGTTCGCCCCGCTCGCAACGACCTGAAATTCCTTGACAGCCTCCAAAGTGATATCGACGGCTGCCCGTTGCCCGCCAACCTGCTCGCCGAAGAAGCCGTTATTGTAGTCACCGCCATCAAGGCTGATGTTGTTGAATATCCCGCGTTGTCCATTGATGTTAATTTCATCTCCATCAGGTCCTTGCGAGATACTCACGCCGGGAGTCAGTGTCAAAAGGTCTTCAAACTTACGCCCGAGCACCGGTGTCGTTGCGATGGTAAGTTCTCCCAAAGTCGAAGTGGACGATGCCGTGGTCGTTTCCACTGCCGGATCTGCCGTAACTGTGATCGTCTGTGGCGCCGAACTGGCTGTCATTGGAAGCTTCAATGAGATAGCGCGCCCCACAGTGAGAGACAATCCCTGTGCAACTGTGGTCGCAAAACCTGTCTTCGTAACTGTCAGAGCATAATTTCCAGGTTGCAGGGAGAGAAACTGAAAATGGCCATCGCCTCCGGTCGTATCACTCCTTATAGCGTTGGTATCGATATTTCTGACTTCAACAGAAGCCCCCGGCATAACCGCACCAGTTGCATCGGTTACGTCCCCTTGAATGCTTCCTGTTGTACTTTCAACCTGAGCAATCGCCGGTTTGATATAGAAGATTGTGGTCAGAAGAAGGACAAATAGAAATGGAAGATGCGGCTTTCTCATCTACGCCTCCAGAAGGTAAGTACGTGGCCCGATCAAATGCAGACAGAACGTCGAAAGCAAAGACAGCACAATACCTGAGGCGGTAGCCCGACCACTGAGTAGCCAGTAGGGGAGTGGGCTATTCCAACAATTGCAGGAGCTTATTAGCGGTGAACATATCATGAAACGTTCACATACGCGCAATAATTCCTTTAACTTTGTTACGAGCTGATTGGCAGGTGGAAGCGTTCATTCGGCTGGGGGAAGTCGAAAGCATCGTGAATATTATTGCGCGCCACTGGTCACAATCAGATTCTGCCAGCCGGTCTTGCTCATCCGCACTCGCTCTCCATTAGCCAGTACGACGAAATAATCGGCATGACCATCGCGATGAATCTCGCGCACCTGCCCGATCCTGACAATGACCGACCGGTGAATTCTGACAAATTGCTTCGGGTCCAGCTTATTGGCCAGTTCTTTGATACTTTCACGCAACATGTACTTTCGACCGGCAACATGCAGACATGCGTAATAATCGGAAGCTTCAATCCACTCTACTTCGCCGACGTTGACCAGCGTTTCCTTAGCTCCATCGCGTATTAAAAAGCGCTCCTGATAACTCTTGCCGTTTCGTGAGGTGTTCCGCAGTGCATCCAACGCAGCCGCGAGCTGCTCCTGCGTTTGCAGCGCCGCATCGCCCGCAATTCGACTCTTGGCTCGTCTCAAGGTCTCGCGAAGGCGTTCTTGGTCAACCGGTTTCGTCAGATAATCAATTGCATGGACGGCAAAGGCCTTGATCGCATACTCCTGATATGCCGTAACAAACACGGTAGGAGGCATATTTCGAAGGCCAATTGTATCGATGATTTCGAATCCCCCACCTGAGGGCATCTGGATATCAAGAAACAGCAAGTCGATTTTCTGGGCCTTCAGTTGTGTAATCGTCTCTTTGCCATTTCTGGATTCAGCGATTACTTCAATAGCGTCATCTTCCGACAACAGCAACTTGAGCCGTTCTCTCGCCAGAGGTTCATCGTCTGCAATTGCCGTTCTAAGCATCATGCGTCAGCCCGCCGTTCATACGGAATCTGGATCATGATTTCGCAACCCCCGCCTGCCGGTTCGCGGGCAATAAACTCGTAAGCTCCTGGATAGAAAAATGAAAGTCGCTCCCGCGTATTCTTCATTCCTATGCCATGGCCATTTGCCGAAGTCTTACCGTTTCCGTTGGAAAAACCTGGTCCATTATCTTTGACTCGCATCCGCAGCATTTCTCCAACACGCTCCACAGAGGTCTCAAGAATGCCGTCGCCCTCCAAAGGAGCGATCCCATGTCGAATTGCGTTTTCAATAATAGGTTGTAGAAGAAAACACGGAATCAACCCCTCCAGCGCCTCCGGAGTAGCTTCAATTTTTACGCGGAGTCGATCCGCAAAACGAACTTGTTGAATCGCAAGATAACTTTCCACAACCTGCAGTTCCTGTGCAAATGGTATTTTCTCTGGAGCGCTTCGCTGGAGGGTCGATCGCAAAATCATGTTCAGATGACCGAGAGTCTCTGAGGCTTCGCGATTGCGCCCGAGTTCCACCAACGTTGTAACCGCATTCAGTGTGTTGAATAGGAAATGCGGTTCCAATTGCATTTGCAATGCCTTTAATTGTGTCTGTGAAAGCTGCTTCTCCAACTCAAGTGAGCGCAGGGCACTCCTTTGGGCATGGTTCCGCGCGACGATGAGTCCCACAATTCCAAAGATAAACCCGTACAACAGCACTTCCAGGCCGAACCGATTGACGTAAATGTAGTTCGCCGGGTCCCAACCGGGCCAACGCTTACTCGAAAAACGAACAACCTCCAGGAGCAAAGTAAGGTGCGCCATCCCAAGTACGCTGCTCGCCCCAATATGACCAAGGATGTCCCAGCCATTCAGTGCCGAAAATCTAAAAAGCAGGGGCCATTTTTGCGCAGACCACAACATCGCTGCGGCGACGCCTCCCCACCAGACCCAAAGAACGATGGAGTAAATAAGCGCCGGAGTCAAAGACTCGCCATGATAGATCGAGGAGAGGGCGCCGTGGCATTGAACAGCAGTCAGTACCGCCAAAACAATTGTTACAGCGAAAATTGCCACGATGAAGCGAGCTTCTGCAGGTCCTGTGTCTGTAAGTACAGATTCTTTGATCCTGGTTTCAGGCGATAGCCTCATGCCGAACCTCACCGGAAGCTCTCTGCGCTAATAGTACAGCCATTACACTGCTGTCGGTTTAGCGCTGTAATACCATTTTGCGCATCCTTATCAATTTGGCCAGCCTCTTGTTTATAGCCTGCGTGTCTGAGAACGCGTGCATATCTAATCTCCGCATTGAAATAGGCTGTCGAATTTTGGCCGGACGTTTGTGCAAATAATGAAAGTGCCTGCTTTAGATCTGAGATTGCTTGCAAAGAGTCCCCCAGTTTATCGAAGGCGCTCCCTCGCAGGGCATAACCTGTTCCAATGATGTACCCGTTCGATTCACTTTTACGAGACCACAGCCCGATTGCTTTTTCGAACGCGGCGATCGCTGCTCGTGTATTTCCCTCTGCATCCTGTACGGAGCCATTAACGATATACATCGCGGCATAGTCGTTATCTTTAAGATTCTTCGCTAGTTCTGCTTGGCGAACCGCTTCGTCTGTTTCTCTTCGCGCATCTCGAACGTCTTTTTGAGTGAGATCGAGCATTGCAAGAATATTTGCTACTGCTGACAACCCGCCGTGGTCCTTCTCCAGGTCATATAGTTTTCTTGATTTTTTAAGCACTGCTTTAGCACTGGAGATATCCCCGACCGTGATTTGCAGAGTTCCCATATTGCTAAGAACCGAAGCATACTCATCATGAGCATTAGGAATCGCTCTCAGGATATGCATAGATGTTTCGTAGCAACGTCTGGCTTGAACGTAGTCGTCGACTCCCTGATATGCGGAGCCGAGCATGTTCCATGCAACACCAAGCTGAACAACGCTCAACTCCTCCGGCGAGTCTCGAAGGATTGGCTCAAGGATGGAAATTGCCGTGCGAGGATGGCCCATGTCGTGCCATTGACTTGCTTGGGCAAGTAGTGCCGGCACCGTTTGCTGGCCTCGTAAGGTAGAAGCAAAAACGACTAAGAGCACGTGTGTAAGCAACCACCGAAAAGTTTTCATGCTCAGAGCATGATTGACTCCTCGCGTGGCTTCCACTTGTTTGCAGTAAATCGCAGTATATTTGCAGGGAGCTTCAAAAGAACGGAAGCTTGACGCATACAATACACAAAGTGATGCATGCCCTTGAAAACAAGCGTATCCTGATCACTCGGAGTCGCCATCAATCCTCTGAAATGGCTACTCGTCTCAACGCTCTTGGTGCCGTTCCGATCCTTATACCGACTATTGAGATCGTTCCTCCCGAATCTTTTGATTCACTCGATTCGGCTCTCTCCAAACTCGATATTTTTGACTGGCTCATCTTCACCAGCCCTAATGCAGTGGAAGTCTTCGCGCAACGTTATAAGCCGTCTCTTGTACGAGCGAAGATTGCCGTGATTGGGCCGGCCACTGCTCAAGCAGTGCAGGGAAAAGGCCTTCAGGTCGATCTCATACCACCTCGCTATATCGGTGAATCCCTTGCAGAGTCCCTGGTTCCCGATGTAGCGGGCAAACGCATTCTGCTCATCCGAGCCGCAGAGGCCCGCGATGTTGTGCCTGAAGTCCTTACTCGTGCAGGAGCGGTTGTAATAATCGCCGAGGCTTACAGAAATTGCATGTCCACCGAATCCATACCAGCGCTTCGGCGACTTTTTGAATCAACAACAAACCTTCCTGATGCCATTACTTTTACCAGTGCTTCCACCGCGCGAAATCTCATTCGCCTTCTGGAAGCCGCAAATCTTACGCTTCCAGGCTCAATGGCTCTCGCTTCAATCGGCCCCATTACCTCAAAAACGCTCAGGGATCTCGGTCTTGCTCCACACCTCGAAGCGTCTGAGCCTACTATTCCCGCATTGATCCAGGCCCTAGCCGACTACTTCGCAAAGAATTTAGCTGAGCCGACGAGATACTGTAGTTAGTGCGAGCTCCAAGTCTTATCTCCCGAATTGCACAGTTTCTCCAGTGTGCAATCGATGCACCTCGGCTTCCGAGCAACGCAAACCTGTCGCCCATGATGGATCAGTTCATGCGAAAAGCTAATCCATCGATCCTGAGGAATAATTTTCATCAGGTCTTTTTCGACCTTTTCGGGAGTTTTTTCCCTGGTCAACTCCAATCGTCGAGTCAGCCGCATGACGTGCGTATCGACAACAACTCCCGATGCAATTCCATACCACGATCCAAGGACAACATTTGCTGTCTTCCTCGCTACTCCGGGTAATCGTAGAATCTCTTCCATTTTCTGCGGAACCTTGCCCCCAAACTCCTCGACAACTACTTTCGCCGCGCCCTTAATTGACTTCGCTTTATTTCGAAAGAAGCCCGTCGTCCGTATCAACTCCTCGATGTCCGGCAGTGGGGCAGCCGACATCGCCTTCGGAGTAGGGAACGCCCTGAACAGTGCCGGCGTCACTATATTCACCCGCACATCCGTACATTGCGCCGAAAGAATCGTTGCGACTGTTAGTTCCCACGCGTTGTTGTGATACAGCGCACAAACTACTCCCGGATACGTCTTCTCTAGAATCCCCAGAATTTCGGCGATGCGCGCGGGGTCTGTAGGTTTAATCTTCCGTTTTTGTTTTTTAGCCGTGTCTGTCAGTGTCATTCGAGACGGTCTCGTTATCCAAGCCGATCCAGCATCTCAGCCGCGGACATTCGCACGCAGCTGAAGATCGGAGTATCTGCGAGCGTATACATGCTGATCTCCGTTTCTCTAAGCTGCTGCACCAGGTCCAGGAAGTCTTCTGGAAAGTTTGTCTCGAACGCCACGACAAATTCCTGATCGTCAATTCCAAACGAATACGTGGTGTTCAGCTTCACTCTCGGATACTGCAGACCCACGCGGATATGCTCGTCCATCAGCCGCTTTCTCTCCTCGGCTGGCAGCAGGTACCACTTGCGCGTCTTCCAGAATGGATAAATGAAAATGTATTTCTGTCCGCCAGGGCGAATTGCTCCACGTCCTTCCCCTTCACTTTCATCCGGGCGGTCAATCTGGTATTGGGACCGCTTTGTCATCGCAAGGAAATTGTGGGGTACCGTTAAATATCCACCAAGGGGAGTAGCCATTAACTCACTCCGCATCCGGTTCATTTCATCCACTGCATATCCGATCGACCACACGCACATGTCTACATCGCCGCGCGTGCCTACGGTCGAGTAGGTCATCGACAGGAATGCACCCGGCTTGTTCCACTTTGCCAACACCTCGGAAAACGCAGCTTTGTGTGCGGCTTTTTCTTCAGCTGGCAGACGCCGCCACTCCGGCATGATCTTGTAAAAGGTGAAACAAACGATCTGCCGCTTCACGGCCGGCTTGGAAGGATCGTGCGTTGCGGCGCCATAGCTGCTCGCTGGACGTCCACTCGCAGGTGGATTCGTCGCCTTCTCAGTCACAGTCGTCTCATTCGTGGCTGTTTCCGTCTCTGCCATCACATCTCCTGAAAATCTCTAACGCTTAATGCTAGCGCATCCGGCACAATCCATTCCAATCGCTATACTCAAAACCAATGTCCGAAAAGATCATTACCTCTATCGCCTCTTTCATCATCGCGGTTATTTCCGCTGGAGGCTATGTCGGCATCGCACTGCTTATGGCCATAGAGTCCGCCTGCATTCCTTTGCCCTCTGAGATCATCATGCCCTTCGCTGGATACCTCGTACATACAGGCCAGCTCAAGCTTTTCTGGGTCGCTACTGCCGGAGCCATCGGTTGCAATCTTGGCTCGATTCCCGCTTATTGGCTTGGCGCCTGGGGCGGGCGTCCCGCCGTCGAACGCTTCGGCCGCTACCTCCTTCTCAGCCGTCACGATCTCGACCGAACTGAACACTTTTTCCAACGCTTCGGCGGTGTCACCGTCCTTGTTGGTCGGCTTCTCCCCGTGGTCCGTACTTTCATAGCACTGCCCGCTGGCATCGGACGTATGCCGCAACTCCGTTTCCACCTCTACACCTTTATCGGCTCCTGGCCGTGGTGCTATGTGCTCGCCTACGTAGGCATGAAACTCGGCGATAAGTGGGAGAGCGACCCACGCTTTAAAGCGATCTTCCACCGCTTCCATCTTGCGGTGGAAGTCGCACTCCTCGCCGCGATCATTTTCTTCGTCTACACACACTGGAAGAATCGTATCCGCACAGAGCGCGCTTAGGCCTGTATCACTCGCTCGCCTCGAAAACGCAAAACTCAACAATGGATACGATGAATTGCGTTACCGCTAAAGTCCGCAAAAACATCTACTTTGTTTGCGCTGAACTTTCGACTGCGAAATACTAACCTTTCCGCCTCTACGGAAAATCGCTTTATAGAAGGGTATTTGCAAAGCATGTCCACACCCAGCGCCGCACCGAACGAAGCGGCCTCGAGCATCCAGCCAGCCACAGGAAAACTTGGAATCATGATTCCCGGCATGGGAGCCGTTGCTACCACGCTCATCGCCGGTGTCGAAGCCGTCCGTCGTAGCCTAGCCAAGCCTATCGGCTCGACCTCTCAGATGGGTACCATCCGTCTCGGCAAACGCACAGAAGGCCGTAGCCCTCTGATCAAGGATTTCGTCCCACTCGCTTCTCTTGACGATCTCGTCTTCACAGGCTGGGATATCTTCGGCGGGAATCTTTATGACGCTGCAAAGACCGCGCAGGTTCTCGATCGGGATCAACTCGAGCAGATCCGCCCTTTCCTGGAATCCATCGAGCCCATGCCCGCAGCCTTCAACCAGCATTATGTGAAGCGCCTCGAAGGTAAGGTCGTTAAAACCGGAAAAAATAAATGCGATCTCGCAAATCAGATCCGCAACGACATCGCTACGTTCAAAACCAAGACCGACCGCCAGGTCATGATCTGGTGCGGTTCGACAGAGATCTATCTGGAACAGGCGCCCGTTCATCAGACGCTTGCAGCCTTTGAGAAAGGCCTTGTTGAAGACGATCCGAATATTTCCCCGTCGATGCTATACGCATGGGCTGCCCTCAAAGAAGGCATTCCGTTCATCAATGGAGCGCCAAATCTCACCGTTGACATTCCGGCGCTCAATGAACTCTCACGCAAGATGAATGCCCCAATCGCCGGCAAGGACTTCAAAACCGGTCAAACCTTTATCAAGACTGTTCTGGCCCCTGCTTTCAAGGTTCGTAACCTTGGCGTCTCCGGCTGGTACTCCACAAATATCCTTGGCAATCGTGACGGAGAGGTTCTGGATGATCCAGACTCCTTCAAAACCAAGGAGGTTTCAAAGCTCGGCGTCCTTGAGTACATTTTCCAACCGCACCTTCATCCTGACCTCTATGCTGACCTCTACCACAAGGTTCGGATCAATTATTATCCGCCTCGCGGTGATAACAAAGAAGGTTGGGACAACATCGATATCTTTGGCTGGCTTGGCTATCCGATGCAGCTCAAGGTCGATTTCCTTTGCCGCGATTCCATTTTGGCCGCTCCGCTCGCGCTCGATCTCGTCCTCTTTATGGATCTGGCAGCCCGTACTCCGTCCCTCCGTGGCGTCGGGATTCAGGAGTGGCTCAGTTTTTACTTCAAGGATCCGGACTCCGCACCCGGCGTCTATCCTGAGCACGATCTTTTCATCCAGCACATGAAGCTGAAAAACACTCTCCGCCACATCATGGGCGAAGATCTGATCACGCATCTTGGTCTTGACTATTACGGGGAGTAGTCCGTCCCATTAAACGCAATCTGCCGCGAAATGCTTCGCGGCAGATTGCGGATTACCTAAAGCCAAGGGCTTGTTAGTAGGGGCGATAGTAGTACCGGTATCCTACTGGCGGACTGTAAGCCATTGGAGGATAGGTATACGCCGCCGGGGGATACCCATAGACCACCGAAGGTTGCTGCTGCATAACAACCGGCGGCGGAGACTGCTGGATGATTGTGGGAGCTGCTGGTGCAGGAGCCTGGACCACGACAACGGTCGGGCTCGGTTGCGCATATGTCTGAACCGGAGCAGGCTGCTGTGCCGGTTGAGCATAGGCCCGTTCAATCGGCGCAGGCTGTTGCTGCTGTGGTTGATTATCTGCATAGTTGTACTTCGAAATCATCTCTGGTTGGTGTTGGACCTCGTTTTTAGTTGGAATTCCAAAGTCATCGAGGATCATCACGGTCAATCGTGTCTCCGGCTTCAATACGGGATAGGGCCCACGGCGAGGCAGGTTGATCAAATCAATTGGCCACAGTACAGGAATCATCCACTCGATGGCGTCACGAGTTGGATGGCCGGTTCCGTGGATTTTCTCATCTCGGTCTACTGGATATTTGGCAGCGGTCGCAACGACCCGCGTCGTGATCGGGATTACTGTATTGTTTCCAACGACCATGCGTTCGAACTTCAGCTCCATCCAGCCCTTGCCAACGAGCAGACGCTTGATTAGTCGAACTCACGATTCCAGTGCTCAATCACTCGTGTCTCTCTTTCCCATCCCAACACACCCACACTCCCTGTGCCGAGAGCGAAGAGGCTTCCACCGCGAGCTTCCAGTCCGATCCAGCGTGCCGCCAGAATTCGCAGAATATGTGCATGCGCAAAGAGCGCTACTTTACCTCCATTCGGAGCAGCCGCCAACGCCTGCTGAATGACGGCGTCTGCCCGCTGGCCGACATGTTCTGCCGTTTCCCCGCTAATGATCGGGTTTTTCCAAACCGACCAGCCTGGAACCTCTTCTCGAATCTCTGACGTGGTCTTTCCTTCATAAACGCCGTAGTCCCATTCCTTCAATTGATCATCGACAATCGCCTGTTTACCGAAACCAGCGATATCGCAAGTTTCACGTGCTCTCTGCATAGGGCTTACAAAGACTGCGTCAAATCTGGTTGCTTTGAGATATTCGCCTAGTTTTTTAGCTCGTGCGCGGCCCTGATCCGTGAGTGGAATATCCGTTCGGCTGGTGTGTTTTCCACTCGCGCTCCATTCTGTTTCACCGTGGCGGACGATCCATAACTCTACTGATTCGCTCATCACAGATATCCTCGTGTCTCGACAATCAAAGGTCTCACGTCTTTACTTCTCAAAACGTTTGAAGAAGCTGGATTCGACGTAATGTGGGGTGGCGGGGTCGTCTGCTACTGTTCGAGCCAGATCTGCGAAGTAGCTGTTGAACTGGGCTGCGGCCGTAATATCGACTGGCTGGGAGAGGTCGTCTTCGGTTGAATGGTATCGCTGCGCCAGCCATCCTCTCCAGGCCTTATATTCCGGCGAGCCTGCTTCCCATCCGAACTTGAAGGCCAGGGCGGGAATACCAGCCTGAACGAAGCTGTACTGGTCGGTTCGAATGAAAGAATTGCGATCCGGCTCCGGGTCCCCGGCAATTACGATATGGTGCGCTTCACCGACCTTTTTCGCGTCGATTGCAAGTGTTGACTGTTCCAGCCCCTGAACGTGCAGTTTCTTCAAGGGGAAGATTGGCATAAACATATCGAGATTCAGGTCTGCCTTGATTGAGCCTTCGGGCACTGTTGGATGCCCTGCGTAGTAACGGGAACCAAGCAGGCCTTTTTCTTCAGCGGTGAAGATGAGGAAGAGAATCGACCGCTTCGGTTTTGATTTCGCTTCACTGAAGGCTTTTGCTGTTTCGAGCACCGAGGCCACACCCGAAGCATCGTCCATGGCGCCGTTGTAGATTGTTTTGCCTTTGATGGGTGCACCCACGCCGAGGTGGTCAAGGTGGGCGGAGACGATTACGTATTCCTTTGAGAGGACCGGATCGGACCCTTCGAGCCTGGCTACGATGTTAGGCGATTCGACCTGCGAATGTTCGCCGATGACCGTTGCGGTCACTCGCTTGTTTAGCGGGAACCGTGGCAGGGGTTTCTGCGCGTCGGCGAGGGCTAGTAGTTCGGCGAATGTGTGCCCGGTTCCGGCAAACAGCTTCTCAGCCTCAGCCGGGTTGAATGTTGCGCTAAATATCGCGCTGTGATCGTCCGCAAGGGCGGGGTGTTTCGCCGCTACCTTGTCGGCGTCAGGCGTCTGCGCCAGTCGCATTCCGGGTTGAGATGAGCCGCTTGCTACCCGTTGCCATCCGAAGTCCATTGACTTGGGGGTGGGGATGAAGATGACTCCGACGGCTCCAGCGTCGCGGAGAGCCTTCGCGAACGGGGCAGTGCGGGCGTATGACTTCAGGGGCCCAGGCAGATCTTCGGGTCCGCCGTTGATGTAGACGACTACTTTGCCTTTGAGGTCTTTCCATGGAACTTCGGTTGAGTCGAAGTCGTCGTATTTTGCTTCGGGAAGGTGAAGTCCGTACCCGATGAAGACGAGCGGAGCATCCACCTTTCCTACCTGGGCCGACCGGGCGCCGAGCACGGCGTCGGTTCCGAGTATGAGCGGCTGCGTGTTGCCATCGACGACCAGCGCCATGGATGACTTGTCAGCGAGGACATGCTGCACGTCGAACTTCACCGGTTGATAGAAGGTGCCGTTCACTCCTGCGGGTTGCAGGCCGTAAGACTTGAACTTTTCGACGACGTAGGCGGCGGCCCTGAGGTAGTCATCGCTCCCGGTGAGCCGGCCCTTCATGGAATCGTCGGCGAGGTATTGGACGTGAGCCCACCACGCCTTGCCCTGGTCGCTATCGTCGAGGGTTCCGGCACGGGCTGAGATCAGGCTGAGTCCAAGAACACCCAGGGCTACAACGTTTGCCGAACCTCGTAGACGCATATTGTCTCCATCCTGAGAGGGGATGGTTAGAATCTAGCACGGCTGTTCGATGGTCTTTTCTTTCGGTTTCGGGTGATTCCGAGGATTGACTGCCATTCAGCGGGGGAGCCAGCGGTGTAGTCGGGGTGGGCGGCAGCGAGGGTGTGGGGGGCGAGGCCGAAGGTGCAGCCGACGGACAGTGCGCCGCAGTTGCGAGCTGTAAGGATATCGACGTCGGAGTCGCCGATCATGAGGGTTTCGGCCGGGGTGATGATGGCTCCGGCAAGGGTTGAGGCTTCTGAGATCAGGGCAAGCAGGCCGTGGGGATCGGGCTTCTTGGTGTGGAAGCTGTTGCCGCCGTAGTTCTGGAAGAAGAAACGATCGAGGCCGAAGTGGGAGCAGATGTCGCGAGATGGATTCACTGGTTTGTTGGTGAGGACGGCCATCAGGGTATCGGGCTGTTCGGATCGGATGGCCTCGAGGGAGTCGATGACGCCGGGGTAGACGTAGGTGAAGTCAAGCTTGTGGATGCGGTAGTAGCCGAGGAAAAAGGCGAGGGCTTCTGCTACGTATTCTTCGTCATGCTGGTCGCCTTCGGGATCACCGAGAGCCCGGCGGACGAGCATGGAGGCTCCATCGCCGATGTAGCTGGCAATGACCTCGTCGGGGAGGCGGGGTTTGCCGAAGTGCTGAAGCATCGCGTTGATGGAGTTGCAGAGATCGATACGGGAGTCGATCAGGGTACCGTCAAGGTCGAAGACGATGAGGCGCGGATTTATCGGCATAAAGTCCCTTTCAAGCCAGGAGCCCCCCTCCCCCCTATCTTTTGATGCAAAGTGTTCCATTAACATGAGTTAGATCCGGCTTATCATGCAAAGTGCTCCATCCGAAAGGTTTATTGGCAAGCTATTCATTATGGACAGCTTAAGTGCCATAAATGCCAAGAAAAGCTCCAGACTAAGCTGGAGCTTTGTTTGGTTCTATTCCATTGTAACGAATTGACGGAAACTGCTCTGCCAGTTCATCCCGATTTATCTTCCATCATAAACGCCCTGCTTTGAATGACATATGGCGGAAGGGCAAGTTTGAGGCAGTTTGGGGAGGCTTGACAGTTTTTTTAGATAGAGCCGGTTTCTGAACTGATGAAACCGGCCCCTATTGAGTTGATTGCGCTAGTGGATGGTGATATCCCCTGAGCCGGTGTTGGCGCGAATCGTGGGTCCTCCACCGTTGACGGAGCCACTGATGTGGTGCCGGTTGAGGTTACCTTGCATGGTGATGGGCTGATCGACGTGGATGGTACCTGATCCGGTATCAGCGTCCAGATTGAAACGGGAAGAAGAGCCTAAGGCAAGCTGGATAGAACCGGAGCCAGTGGAAACTTTCCAATCGGTGTTGGGCTGGCCGTCGATGCGGATGTCGCCGCTTCCTGTACTGGCGCGAAGGGCACCAACGACACCGGAGAGGCGAAGGGTTCCGCTGCCGGTTTCGGCCTTGATATCACCCGGTCCCGCATGGTTGAGTTCAACATCGCCAGAGCCAGTGCCGAGGATCGCCTGACCCTGGACGCCTTTAGCGCGAATGGAGCCTGAGCCGGTCTGAGCCTTGAGGCTGGTCCCTACGTCCTGGATCTCCATATCGCCTGAGCCAGTGGTGGCATCGATGTTGGAGCTCCGTGGAAGCGTTACATCATAGTCGATGGAGATATTGTGGAAGAGATCGTTGTCCCCGTGGCGTTGCCCGATGGTGATGTCATTGCCATTTTGGGCGACAGGAGGATTGTTGATGATCTGCTGGATACGCGATTCGACATCGCCACCCATCCAGCTGTGACCGTGGACGTGTCCGGTGACGTGTATCTGGTTGTCGGAGCCGGGCTTGAGGCGAATGTATCCGGAGCCGGTGGCGACGGAAACATTGGGTGAACTCGAAACGTTGAGGGTGCGGTCGAAGTTGCCATCAGCCAAAGCTGTGGCAGTAATGGTAAGAGTTGCTGCGGCCAGCAAAAGTCGTACGTTCATTGGGGGCGGCCTCCGTGTGATTGTGGATACGAGCCGTGGGAGATGTTTGTTCCCACTTTGTATTGCCGTAGAGAACTGGCATGGTTTCAGCCGCATTCGCCTACCGATGCATGATTTTTGGTAGCACCGTATTACTCTACGTGCTAGCCTCCATTCACATCGTTTCTTTCAATCAAGTCCACACTCAATCCAATGGAGTTGTGAGTGTTATGACTCGCAAATGTTATGCCCGGTGCCTCTTGCGGCACGTCTCGCGATTGGCACTGCTGATCTTTACTGTGGCCTTTGCTTTCTCTCCAGCCGGTTATGGGCAGTCTGCCGGCAGCTTCGCTCCCCCGGACCTGAAACCCCTGGCCTGCTCCGATATCAACCAAAACATCGAAGACAACGAAGTGTATCTGTTGTACAAGAAGGCGCAGTCGCTGAAGCAGGACCAAACGATTACCAACTGGGACTGGTACCGAAAGCCGGCGCCACAATACAACCAACAGACCTTAGACCCGCTGGCTGAACAGCCGATTGGTGTGCATCCGGCGGTATTTCAAAGAAAATCCATCCAGTGCCAATTTCCCAAAAACGCACAACTGGAAGGCGCCGACTTCCACGGTTCCGATCTGTCCAACTCCGGCTTCTCCGGTGGAAACTTGCGAAACGCGAGCTTCGATCGCTGGGGAGGGAACGGCCCTCCGACGATCCTGCGCGACGTGACTTTCTCCGGCGTAGATCTTACGGACGCATCCTTCGATCACGCCGATATGGCGGGCGTCCACTTCGAACCGAGCAAGTTGCCACCGGCCAAGAACATTGCAACAGCCAGCAACCTCGAACAGATGACTTATGATGAGGACCCCTCTGCACTTGGTTCCCTCCGCCAATCCTTCCGCGATGGGGGTTTTTCGCTTCAGGACAGCGAGATCAATTACGCGATTCACATAAGGCAAAGGCAAATCTCTGCGGAGCGCTGTGGACTGTGGGCCAAGAGTATTCAGAACAGTTACCGATCCTGCGTGGACTACTTCGGTTCGAAGGTCATCGACTGGACCTGCCAATACGGGATGAACGCGTGGCGTCCGGTCGCGATCGGTGCGTGGGGGTGGGCGCTGTTTACGGTCCTCTTCTTCTTCTTAATGCACCATCCCGGCCCATCGGGACTCTACCTTGCCGTAGCAGACGGCCTCACACTGGAGCCAGACGCCATCCGGAACGCGCCCCAAGTTCGATCAACCGTCGCCTGGGAGTTACTGAAGCGGAAGGATGTTCCAGGCTGGCTACGCGAGGAACTCCGCCTGTTCCGTATCGCAGCTTTTTTCAGCCTGGTCAATGGGTTCAACATCGGGTTCAAAGATGCCGATATAGGGCGTTGGATCCGCCTGCTTCCAGCACGCGAGTTCGAATTTCGGGCTGTCGGCTGGTCCCGGACTTTCGCCGGCATACAGGCTCTGCTTACGCTTTACCTTCTGGCGCTTTGGATACTATGTCTTTTCGGCCATCCCTTCGGCTGAGGAAACCTGCCCTAAACATAGGATCTAAAGATCCCTTTCGGTACCTCCGATTTACTGCTGGAGGATGACCGTGTCGCCTGTGTTGAGACCGGAGAGAACCTCTGTACGGGTGCCGTTGGAGATGCCAGCTTTGATGGTGACCTTGCGGCGTCCCTTCTTTTCTTTGGGATCAGGAACCTCGACAGATGCGTTGCGATCCTTATCGTAGATGACGGCCTGCTCGGGGACGGTGAGGACTCCCTTGTGCTCTTCGAGGAGGATCTCGGCGTTGGCGGTCATGTTGGCTTTAAGTTCGCCGCCCGGGTTGTCGATGGAGACGCGAACTTCAAAGGTTGTGACGTTATCTTTTTCGACGCCGAGGGGAGCGATCTTGGTGACCTTACCCTGAAAGGTCTTGTCCTTGAAGGACTCGACTTTAATGCGAGCCGGCTGGCCCATGTAGACCTTGCCGATGTCGGACTCGTCGACCTTGCCCTGGACGTAGACCTGGGTGGTGTCTCCGATGGTCATGACAAGTGTGGCGGTGGACCCCATGACGAGGATGGAGCTGACGGCATCGCCGAGCTCGACATCGCGGGAGAGGATGACGCCATCCATGGGAGAAGTGATGGTGGTGTAGCTGAGTTGCTCCTCGAGCTGGCTAAGAGAGGCCTGGGCCTGCTGGACCTGAGCCTGGGCCTGGTGGAGCTTGGCGGTGTCGACGGATATTTGAGCGACGGCCTTGTCGCGGGTGTTGGCGGCGGCGAGGTACTTCTGGTGCGCGTCGTCGAGGGCCTGCTGGGAGACTACGCCGTCCCTGGACATTTCGAGGTTGCGCTTGTAGGTGTGCTCGTACATGGGCAGATCAGGGGCTTCGGCGTTAACCTTGTCGTATTGAATGGCGGCCTGGGCGGCACGGGCGTTGGATTCGGCAGCGGCGAGCTGGGCCTTCTGGGCGTTCACCTGGGCCAGAATTTCGATCTGGTCGAGCTGAGCGAGGACCTGGCCCTGTTTGACGTGCTGATTAATGTCGACGTAGAGCTTGGTGACGATACCTGAGGCCTTGGATTTAGCCTCGACCTTGGTGATGGGCTGAACTTTGCCCGTGGCCACGACCGAGCGCGCAATATCTCCTTTTTCCACCTTGGCGAGCTGAGAGGGCTCAAGTTTGGTGTTGTTGCCTTTTGCCGCCACAGTAATGCCGAGGACAGCAGCAATAAGAATGAAGATTGCGCCGCCCCATATCCAAAATTTGCGTTTATTTTTGCGCTGTGTCGCCAAGGTAGAACTCCCTCATTATTGCGATAACGGTATCGGAGTGTGGTTACGCAGGAAGACCCCGCACGGTTCCATAGAAAGTTTAAGACCGGAGAGTAGCAGGAAAGGTACTGCTTCGGAGGGATGGAAATGACACAAAAAGTGATGTTTGTTTCTTTGCTAAAGCTTGTTAAGCATATTTTCGCAGAACGCCGAGAACTTTGCCCTGAATACTGACATTACCCGCCGGGACGAAGATGGGGGCCATCTCGGTATTGGAGGGCTGCAGGCGAACCATATTTCCTTCGCGATAGAAGCGTTTGAGCGTGGCGTCAGCACCGTCGATGAGGGCGACGATGATCTCGCCTTCGCGGGCGGTTTTGGTCCGCTCGACGAGAACATAATCACCGGAGACAATGTGCTCATCACGCATGGAGTCGCCGCGAACCTCCAGAGCAAAGACTTCACGATTGCCGATGATGTCGTTGAGGGAGATGCTTTCGGCCGATTCGATCGCTTCCACTGGCTTGCCCGCTGCAATACGGCCAAGCAGGGGCAGCCGATCAATGCCTTTTCTACCGGACTTGGCGGGGAGGACATCAATGGAGCGGCTTCGATTATGAGCGCGCTGTAACAGTCCTTTGTTTTGAAGATTTGTGATGTGTTTATGTACGGTGGCGAGCGAACTGAGGCCGAGGCCGCTGGCTATTTCTTCGTATGACGGGGAGTAGCCATTCTTCTGAGTGAAGTTGGAGAGAAAGTCGATGACCTCTTTTTGCCGTCGTGTAATAGCCATGCGGGAATTGTAGCGAATAAAAGGCGAATTGCAAGAGACATTCTAGATACCTGTCGAGTATTTCATTGGGCGGGAGAGGGGAAACCCTCGGTTCCCGTTTTGAAACAAGTTATGCAAAAAACTGCATGAGGGTATTGAAAGCGATGAAGCTATCCCACAAGGTAGATGAACACCGCAGTCGTTTATTTTTTGTCTCCACTGCGGAGAGTTGTGTGTATGAGGTGAGAAGTCATGCGGGTCCTGGTTGTGGAAGATGATTCTGCCCTTGGTTTGTTTTTACAGAAAGGATTGCAGCTCGAGGGACATGAGGTTCTTTGGGTGGGAGATGGTGAGGCTGGGTTAGAGCAGGTTGAGGAATATCGGCCGGATCTGGTTGTGCTCGACCTAAGCCTTCCTCGAAAAGATGGAACCGAAGTGCTGGAGGAGATACGGAGCCGATATGACGGGATGGCGGTTCTTATATTGACCGGGAGGAGTGCACTCGAGGAGCGGATCAAGTGTCTGAATCTTGGCGCAGACGACTGCCTGTTGAAGCCCTTCAGTTTTCACGAACTGACAGCCCGTTGCCGGGCATTGCTGCGAAGGCGAGAGAAGTTTGCCGATCCGATGCTGCGGCACGGCGATGTGGAATTGAACAGGATGGAGCGAAGGGTCATGCGCAATGGCCGCGTTGTCGAACTGACCACGAAGGAGTTCAGCCTTCTGGAATACCTGATGCAGAGAAGCGGGCGCTGCTGCAGCCGCGCAGAACTTCTTCGCGAGGTTTGGCAGATGTCTCCGGATGCGGGAACGAATGTTGTCGATGTGTATATCAACTATCTCAGGAAGAAGCTGGGCGCTATGGTTGCGGAAGAAGGCTCAGATTATTCGGTGATCATGACGGTTCGCGGGGAAGGATACAAGATGGGCGGCAAGAAATTGCCGGGGCGAGTCGACTATACCGCGAGCGCGGCGCTCGTGGGAGCCTAGTTCGGAACTATTCGTACGAGATGATGCGGAGCGGGGTTTAGCGTGGCCATGTTAATGAATGTGGGCGGTGGGGAACGGATGAATCGAACTACCGTCGGGGCAGTAACAACACGGACCATCGTTGTGGCGAGTGCAGATTCCGGATTGAGGCAGCGACTGCGCGATTCTTTAATTGCATTGCGATGGCGGGTATTTGAGGCCGGAGGAGGGGCCGAGGCTATCGCGCAGATTGAGAATTCGCAGCCGGAAGCGCTGCTGTTGGATAGCTGGTTACCGGATCTGGAGGTTCACGAGTTTTCCGATCAGGTTCGGATGATGTATCCCTCAGTCGAGTTGATGGGAGTGGATGGAATGGGCGATCAGGAATCGCAGTATCCTCGGCGGCACGAGTTACTGCATGCCGTGCGCGAGGCCCAAAATGTTGCGAGCGATACGGCTGCGTGGATGTCTGCGCCGGTAAGCGTTCCTCGCAGCTTCGGCGCAAGAAGTTCCGGAGAAACCCAGGGATCCAAAGAAGAGATCGGGTCCACTTATCTGTTGCCGGAACTCGTTGGTTCGAGCGAAACGATGTGTGAATTAGCTCGCCTGATTCGGCTGGTGGCTCCCCGGTCGGCGACGGTGTTGATTGAAGGAGAGACCGGAACGGGAAAAGAAGTCGTTGCGAAGGCCGTGCACAGGCTGAGCCTACGATCGACGAAGCCGTTCGTCGTACTGAATTGCGCAGCAATTCCTGAAACATTGCTCGAGGCGGAATTGTTTGGCCATACCCGGGGCGCATTCACTGGCGCAGTGCAATCAAGAACGGGCCGGATTGAAGCGGCGCATGGCGGGACACTCTTTCTGGATGAGATTGGCGAAATGCCGCTCGCGCTACAAGCCAAGATGCTGCGCTTTCTGGAGTGCGGGGAGTTGCAGCGAGTCGGTGACAATGAGACAGTGCGTGTGGATGTGCGCGTGATCGCAGCGACACATCAGCCCTTGGAGAAGCGGTCGGAGGAAGGGAATTTCAGACTGGATCTCTACCACCGTCTTGCGGTGTTTCCGATTGAAGTTCCAGCTTTGCGCGATCGCATGGAGGATCTGGGGTTGCTCGCGGAACACTTTCTCGAGCGGATGGGACGAGAGATGCCGCGCAAGCAGTTGAGCGAAGAAGCAGTGGCGAAATTACTGAAGCATCACTGGCCAGGAAATGTTCGTGAGTTGATGCACGTTCTGGAGAGGGGAGCGATTCTTTCCGGTGAACACATGGAGATAGGAGCTAAGGAAATCTGGTTGCGGCGCCTAAGAAGCGAATCGCAGACGACATCCTTGAGCTGACTGTAATTTCAGCATCCATTCCTGGTTCTTCTTAGCGCCCTCTTATCTGAGGGCGCATTTGTTTGGGCGGTGAATTGCATTCAGGGTGTATCGCGAGGATCTGATGCAGGTAACGACTCCACTGAGCGATGCACTTGGCCGATATCTCGACCTGACGAGTGCGCAGATGAAGCTGACGGCCAGCAATATGGCGAATGTCGATACGCCGGGGTACAAGACCGAAGGATTCGATTTCGAACAGGAGTTTGCGCGGCAGTTGCGGAGTAACACGTTTGCGACTCCGGAACCTCAGAGGGTGGACGGGCTCGTTTCACGCCCGGATGGAAACGATGTTTCGATGGATAGAGAGTCGATGCAACTTGCGAAGTCGCAGCTGCAGTTTCGGCTCGGAACTGAGCTGTTGAAGCATGAATTTTCCACGGTTATGAGTGCGATTCATGCGGAGGCCAAGTAACGATGAATCTCTTCGGCGTTATGGATATCAGTGCCTCAGCATTACGAGCAGAGAGGGTCCGGGCTGAGGTAGTTGCCTCGAATATGGCGAATGCCGAGACAACCCGAACTGCGGAAGGGGGACCCTATCAGAGACGCCACGTGGTTTTCGAAGCAGAAGGATCTGAAAGTTTTCAGAGCATTATCGCGAATCACCTCGATAGGAAACCCGGAACAGGTTTATTCGCGGATACCGTGACGGCGGCAAATGGAGCTCCGGGAGGCGTTGCTGTGACCGGCGTGGTTACCGATGCGAGTGCTCCTTTGCGAAGATTTGATCCCCAGCATCCGGATGCTGGAAAGGATGGGTACGTGGATTATCCGGATATCAATCCTCTAACCGAGATGGTGGACCTGATGGGTGCGACACGATCGTATGGCATGAATGCATCGGCAATTCAAGCAGAGAAGAACATGGTCGCATCCTCTTTAGACATTTTGAAGTAAGTCATAGGCATGATGAATTCGATAAGCCAAAATCCGGGGAATCTCTCGACGATCGGCGGAGTAGCAGAGGCCGCTGCCAGAGGAATTCAGAAGGGCTCGGCCGATGTGCCTTTCTCTGGGCTGTTTCGATCGATGGTTGAGCAGACGAGCATTCTCGATAAACAAGCATCGCAAGCTGTGACAGGGATATTGAGTGGGCAGGGAGTTGAGATCCATGATGCGATGATCGCAACACAGAAGGCGGACTTAGCTTTCGAGCTGGCACTCCAGGTAAGGAACAAGGCCGTCGCTGCGTATCAACAGATGATGAACATGCAGTTTTAGGGATGCTGAGCGGAAATGGCAGAGACGGAACAAGCAGCAACAGCAGGACTACGGCGGGTGGAGCAAAATCCTGCATCTGGATTGAAGACGACGAAACCTCCACTTGAAAAAGCGCTGGAGCTTGCAGATGGGTTGCGTCAGAAAATTATGGTTCTGCCACCAGGCAGAAGAAACACTCTCTTTGCGTTTGGATTACTTCTAGCGGCGATGGCAGCCGGGTTGATCTGGTATTCGAACCAGACGGACTGGCGAGTCCTGTTCAACAGCCTGGAGAGTAAGGACATGCAACAGGTGTCACAGGAGCTTGGTGCTGCAGCGATTCCATATCGGCTAACTCAGGACAGCACTGGTATTCAGGTGCCGGCTGCGATGTTAGATAAGGCTCGCATGGAAGTTGCAGCCAAGGGTATGCCGCAGAGCGGAAGATTGGGATTTGAACTTTTCGATAAACCTAATTGGATTGGTAGTGAGTTTGACGAGAAGGTCAATTATCAGAGGGCCCTTGAAGGAGAGCTGGAACACACCATCGAGACTCTAGGGATCGTTCGGTCGGCGCGCGTTCACCTGGTGATGCCGCAACATTCGTTATTTTCATCGGAGGAAAAAGCAGCCAAGGCTTCCGTTGTTCTGAAGTTTAAGCGAGCTCCGTTGGATTCAGAGCAGGTAGAGTCGATTCGCAGCCTCGTCGCCGGAGCTGTCGAAAATCTGAGTATGGAGAACGTAACTCTGGTTGATGCCGACGGGAGAAAGAGCCTGAAGCCACGTTCGAAGGACGGTGCTGAGGCCGACGTCGAGCAGCAGATGGAATCGAAACTTGTGGCGATGTTAGAGCCTCTGGCCGGTCGCGATAATGTGCGCGCAACCGTGAATGTGAGCTATGACGAGAGCAGCCAGGAAAAGACGGATGAAGTTTATGATCCGAACCAGACCGCCACTTTGACGCTGGAAAAAACAGAACAGACGTCTGCGTTAGCCGGGCGCTACTCCGGCATTCCAGGAACAGCGAGCAATACGCCCGCGGCGGCTCCTTCCGGAGCAGCACAAGGATCACAGCAGGCCGCGGCTTCTGGAGTACCTTCTTTGCTTCAGAGAGAGGCTCTTCCTGTTTATCCTCAGCAAGCGAATGGCGGCGGACAGAATATTCGGGAAGAGACGGGAACCTATGGTGTAACGAAGCATATGCTTCACGTTGAAGAGCGGCCGGGGCGAGTGAGACGAGTAACTGCCGCGGTCGTAGTAAACGACAGAAGCATGAATGAAGGAGTGGGAAAAGCAGAGCATCTTGTGTGGAAGCCAAGAAGCGCTGATGAAATGCGGCGGTTAGAGGACCTTGCCCAGGCGGCTATCGGTTTCGATCGTGCGCGCGGAGATCAGGTCGTGGTTGAGAATGTGAGTTTCAATTCGAATGCGCCGGAGGTCAAATTACCAGTCATGGAACGTGCAGCAGGAGAGGTACGAAACCTGCTGCAGGGACAGCCTGAGCTTGGCAAGACGCTCGCAGTTGGAATTTGCGGAGTTTTACTGGTGCTATTCGTGATGCGACCGATTGCGCGCCAGATGATAGCAATACTGCACGAACCGACGCCGCAGGCTTATAGCGATCAACAGGCTCAATTGGCTGGGCCGGTCCTCGAACTACCTGATGGAGAATCCGCACAAGATGACGGAGCTAGACGGCTGAATGCGGCTCAGTCAGTACCCAATGCGATGGAGGCGATGCAACGTCAAGGTGTGTTAGTACAGGTTGCCGAGCATATCCGACGGGAACCGAATCAGAGTACGCGCTTACTCGAAGCCTGGATCGGATCCATGGAGGAAGCGGACTAAATGGCTAGCCGATTACCCGTACCGGATGTTATCCAGCGCACGATGTTTTTGCCAAAAGAAGCGGGATTCGAACCGGCAGAACTGCCCGGCATTCGTAAAGCTGCCATTCTCATGGTCGCGTTGGGTGATGAGCTCGCTAAGACGCTATTTCAGAGCTTGTCTGAGACTGACATCCACAGAGTGACTGATGAGATTACGCGGCTCGGTGAGGTTCCAGCGAGTCTCTTGACCCAGGTGCTTACGGAGTTCTATGGATTGCTGGAGACGCAGCAATACATGGTACGAGGCGGTCCTGATTTTGCGCTGAAGGTATTGACCGAAGCCTTCGGATCGGCAAGGGCGGAGGCGTTGCTCGCCCAGGTGAAGAGAGTCCGTGAGCGTTCAACGGGCGATATGGCGATGCTTCAAAAGATGGATCCACAGCAAATCTCCAAGTTCCTGGAGACGGAGCATCCGCAGACAATTGCACTTGTGCTGGCTCATCTGGATGCGAAGCGTGGCTCTACTGTGCTGATGGAACTCCCGGGAGCAATACGGGTGGAGGTTGTACAACGGCTGGCGGAGATGCGCCAGTTTTCTCCTGAAGTGGCTCAGAAGGTCGCATTTGTTCTGCATCGTCGCATGGAAGGACTAGGGAACGGAGGCCGCAAATCTTACTCCGGTTGCAAAGCTGTAGCTGAAATGCTGAATCGAGTGGATCAAACAACGAGTAAAGGAATTTTGGAAGAGATCGAACAAAGGCAGCCACAGCTTGCTATCGGAATCCGAAATCTGATGTTCACCTTCGAGGACCTCCTAACGATTCCTGTGGAGAGTATTCGCGAGTTTGTAGCCGTATCGGATAAGAGAACTCTTGCAATGGCATTGAAGGGAGGGCGCGAGAACCTAAAATCGCATATTTTCCGAGCAATGAGCGCTCGAGCCGTGGAAATGCTGAAGGAAGATATGGATGCGTTGGGACCTGTCCGGATGAAAGATGTTGGACTAGCACAGCAGGAATTGCTAGCTCTTACACGTCAGTTGGAAAGTGAGGGACGAATGACGTTGAAGATGGAGATGGATGATGAGATCGCAATCTAAAACCTCGGTGAAGCTGCAGCCATATGTGCTGGAAGAAGGTACCGGTTGCCAGAACAGGAGCGTCGCACGGCTTAAATTTGATGACGTTAATATCGCATCATCGCATGCCAGCAATCCTAGCGTTACGGCGCCCATAGAGTTCGGCGGAGTAACTGCCGAATCTGATCTTTTGAAAGAAGAACTTAGAATTGCAATTCTGAAACTTGAGACACAATTGGAAGATGCAAGAAAGACAGCCGATGCTGTTCGGATGGAGTGTTCTGCCGAGCTTGCACACAACCTGGATTTGGAGCAGAAGCGTTTTTTGGATTTTCTGGCTAAGTTTGAGCGTGAACGTACGCATTATTTCGCCACAGCGGAAACAGAGATAGTGAAGTTGTCGCTTGCGATTGCCGCACATGTATTACAACGAGAAGCAAAGCTAGATCCGCTATTGTTGAGAGGAGTTGTACGGGTTGAATTAGAACGGATCCAAGATGCAGGCGCTGTTCAAGTGCGTGTTCCGGCGGGTGAAGTTGAAATATGGAAGAACGTCCTTGATGGGGTAAGAAGCAGTTCACTCCAGCTCATCGGAGATGAACAGCTTGACCCAGGAGATTGTTTGCTGGACTCCAATGCCGGCCAACTCAATCTTAGTGTGAAATCGCAACTTCACGAGATTGAACGAGGATTCTTTGATCTGTTGGAGAAGAAGCCTGCCTGATGCCTCATATAGATAGTGTGGAAACAATTCGACGAGCGAACCTAAGCCCTTATCTCGATTATTTGCGGGCACGAACAGCTCGGCCAATGTACGGTCGAGTAATCGAGGCAGATGGACTGACAATCAAATCCGAAGGTCCATTATGCTCAATCGGCGAAGCGTGCGAAATTGTTGACCAGGTAAGTGGCAGTCGACAACTTGGCGAGGTCATTGGAGTTCATGGCCGACATGTTGTGGCAATGCCGTTGATAACAACGCAGGGAATTCGTCATGGAGCTACCGTTGCCGGCCTCGGTACATCTGCGACTGTGGCGGTGAGTGATCAATTGCAGGGCAGGATTTTGAATGCTTTGGGGCAGCCGCTGGATGGAAGCAAGGCGATTCGAACCAGTGAGACGTGGCCTGCCGATGGAGTAATACCACATCCCCTGGAACGCGTTCCAATTACACAGCCAATGCAAACAGGCATTCGAGTTTTGGACGGGCTGCTGACGGTTGGGCGCGGACAAAGGATTGGGATTTTCGCTGGTTCAGGCGTCGGAAAGAGCACGCTAATAGGAATGATGACTCGGGATACTAGCGCGGATATCACCATCGTTGGTCTAATAGGTGAGCGAGGCAGAGAGGTGCGTGAATTTGTCGAAGGCTCATTAGGCAATGATGGTCTTCGGCGATCGGTAGTGATCGTATCAACGTCGGATCAGGGCCCACTTCTTCGAATGCGCGCAGCGATGGCTGCTACATCGGTCGCAGAGTATTATGCGTCACAGGGCAAGCATGTGCTATTAATCCTGGATTCACTTACGAGATATGCAATGGCCGTCCGCGAGGTAGGCCTGGCGGCAGGTGAGCCTCCTACGACCAAGGGGTACACACCGAGTGTCTTCACGCGATTAGCAAGGCTTGTAGAGAGGGCAGGCAACTTCAAAGATGGAAGCGTTACTGCGTTTTATACGGTGCTGATGGAAGGCGATGATCAACAAGATCCGATAGTGGACGCCGCGCGTTCTTTCCTGGATGGACATGTAGTTCTTTCACGACATCTCGCATCGGAAGGAAGATATCCTCCAGTAGATGTACTCGATTCGTTGAGCCGGCTGATGCCGGCAGTTGTCAGTCCGGACCACTACTCGAAAGCACTTAAGCTTCGAAAGCTGATGGCAGCTTATGCGCGATCAGAAGACCTAATTCGCATTGGAGCCTATAACGAGGGCTCCGATGCCGAATTTGATCGAGCAGTTCGTGCTATGCCGTCGTTGCTTCGTTTTCTTGAACAACATCGTGATGAGAAATCCACGATGGAAGAGACGTTTACCCTGCTTCATTCAATCGATATGTAATGAAAGCGAACCCCGAAAAACTTCGTCGACTGGAGACGCTTTATGATCTTGTCGCGAAAACTGAATCCGCCAATTTACGGAAATGTGTAACCGCGGTGAATGGGCTCAAAGACGCCCGGAATGCACAAAGAGCTCTCATTCTCACAACACATTGCTCTAATTTATGTAGGATGCCGTCCACCTTCGATTCTTCGGAAGCAGTTTTTGCAATTGCACAGTGTGATATTGCCATGGGGCGGATCGCGATTATGAACGCTGCGCTGAAGAAGCACGAAGAACAATGTGAAATAGCAAGGCAAAAGTATTTTGCAAGCCGTTTGAAGCATGAGCAGATGGTCTGTCTTCTCAAAACCATTGATAAACAGGCCGAGTTGGAAGCGATCAGGAAAGACCAGGCTGACACCGACGAGATGCATCTGACCAAATGTATGTATAAAGGCGAGAGTAGATGACCTTTCAAGTTAATAATAAAAGCACATTCTAATAAATCTTCAGTTTCTAAGGTTGCTGGCTTGCATCACTTGCAGCAAGGGACCTCAACATTGATAAATGTGGCGCAAGCATCGCTGAGCATGGGAGTTGACATAGCTTTAGCGCCCAATCCTGCAAGGGGTGGGAACATTAGCGACTTCTTGATCAATCTTATTGTGCTGAACTCTTCACCAGAAGATAAGACAACATCGAAAGTAATGCCTAAAGCCCCCGCCCCAGGTGATCATGGAATAAATACGACAGATAGTAAGAAGCACAGACTTCTACGCAGATCAAACAAATCTGAAATAAAAGCTGATGCGAAAAGGCCAAAGATAACAGGTGATCTGCGAAGACCGTTATTAGTTGATAATTCCTGTGACTTATCAAGCAGGCCAATATTTCGAAATAATACAGGGCCTTGTGCAGTACAGCACGAACACCTGACACCAGGTTTCGTACATCTGGAACAAAACGCGATCGATGATCAGGACGCGTTTATCTCATCCCATAAGATTAAGTCCTGTTCCGAGGATGGCCCGTTTCAAAGCAAGATGGGAGCTGGGACGATAGAGCCTAAACTGATCGCTGATCAGCGACATGTAGAGAAATCTAAAAAGAATGCGCCGATGCGGCCTCCTTCTGTGAAAGAAGTAGCTTCAATATCGCATGATCAAGGAAAACACGACATTTGTCAGGTCAATAAATTAATTGATAAAGCACCGTCAACGGCTACCGCTAACCACGAAGATTCGCCTTTAGTTAAAGGCTCGGCTTCGGAATGCAGAATAATGCCGCAAGATAGAGCCGTGGTTCTAGCAACGATACCAACAATTCTTGCTCCCATGGCGCCAATAAGACATAAGACGTCCCCTCTTGTAACCTCGCAAACATCACAGATGCCAAGGCCGACTATTTATGAGGACCGTTTGGTTGTACAGCAAAAAGTGCTAAAGACGACACCATCGTTAGTCGAGTTAGAAATTGTGACTGGAAGCCATGGAAGGCTCAGACTCCATGCAGAACTGGCAGGCGATGGGAAGGTAAATGCGGCTCTCTCATCTGATTCACGATCTGGTGAACAGATACTTCATGATGGCCTTTCATCGTTGACGGCATTTTTGAAGAATGACAACGTGCGCTTAGAGCTATCGCACATTTACGACAAATCACCCGGCCGAAATGAAGTCGCAACGGACGTTGCAGGCAACAATAGTAGTAATCACGAACACAATAAAAAAGAGCCAAATCAATATGAAATGAACGATGTCGAGTCATTCCAGAATCAAGGTGAAGTCGAAGGCGACGTTCTTTCAAGAGAAGCTATAGGCTGGGCTCTTCCTTTGCAGCATGCAACAGGAGGGAACTGGCTGAGCATTATTGTTTGAGGAGTTGATGAGGAGAAATGATGAATATAGGACAAACGGGTCTCGTAATCAACAAATTGGCTGCCCAGGCTGCAACTGTGCCAGTCGTATCATCTCCAATGAGCGCCAGGGACACTTCTTCTGCGAGTGGAACCTCACCGAATTCAGCCGGTGGAGGCTCAATAATTACCGCAAACGATTTTCTCTCGCTTCTTGTAAGCGAGCTGAAAAATCAAGATCCAACACAGCCGACAGATCCTGCTTCCTATATCCAGCAACTTGTTGGCGTAAATAGTTTGCAGCAATTGATCCAAATTAATCAGGGATTGACGGCTTTCGAAAGCAATACGCCTACGAACGCCGCCGCCAATTCGTCGAATGAATGACAACGATATAACCAACGATTCTGAGGAGAGATAAAATGGGTACGTTTTCTACTGCGTTGAGCGGTTTACAGGCAGATACCGTCGCCTTGAATACAATCGGGAATAATCTGGCCAACCTTAATACAACTGCTTTCAAAGAACAAGGGACGACGTTCGAGGATCTTTTTTATCAACAGATCGGTACATCGGGGGCGAACGACCCATTACAGGTTGGCGTAGGAACAAAAGTATCGGGAACACCGATAAGCTTTCTACCGGGGACCGTTCTGCCGACTGGAAATGCCACAGATGTTTCCCTGGATGGTGACGGTTTTTTTGTAGTACAACGAGGCGGCGCTCAATCATTGACGAGAGCAGGAAATTTTCAGTTAAGTCAAACAGGCGAGATGAATACCGTGAATGGAGAGCAAGTAATGGGGTATGGCACCAATAACGGAACAGTAAACCAGAATGGAGGATTGATTCCGTTGGTCATCCCGGTTGGAACTACCGAAGATGCACAGGCGACACAAGGCTTTTCAATTACAGCGAATTTAAATGCCGGTGCGGCCGTAGGTACTCAATTCACCACACCGCTGACTGTATTCGATTCTCTTGGAACGAGTCATGCGCTGACCGTTACATATACAAAAGCGGGTTCAAATACATGGAACTACGCGATCGCGATGCCTGCGGGCGATGCCAGCGGCACTCCAGTAAACAATATGGGAACGTTAACGTTTAACTCATCGGGACAGCTTGTTTCTCCATCCGGTAGCGTTACGGGGATCCAATTTCCTGGACTGGTTGATGGCGCGAACGATTTGAACTTCGTGTGGAATCTTAGTAACGGAAGTGGTTCGACGATTTCTCAATCAAACTCTGCCTCAACTATGACAGGTGGTTATCAGGACGGGTTTGCCAGCGGCGTGTATCAAAAATTTTCGGTAGATACCAGTGGAGTTATCACGGCAACTTTCAGCAACGGTCACAAGACAACGGTTGGTCAGATAGCAGTTGCGACAGTAACGAATATGCAGGGTCTGGCCATGGCTGGAAATAATAATTTTATAACCACAGCTTCCTCCGGAACTCCAAATATTGGTGTTGCAGGCACAGGTGGCCGGGGCACTATTGAAGACGCCGCGCTCGAGCAGTCGAATGTCGATATTTCATCTGAATTTTCACGATTGATCGTCGCCCAGCGAGCTTTCGAGGCGAATTCGAAGACAATAACGACTCTCGATTCGTTGACCCAAGCCACTATTGGGATGATTCGCTAGGTCTCATTTCATGGTATTTAGTCAGAACGCATGATCTGAGCTATCGCGACTATTAGAGTGATAATTTTCTAACGATTTATCTGGCCGGTTTGGTGCTTAAAGTGCCGTCTATTCAGCATGACCGATTTATCCACCGAGAGGGCGCCTTCAAGGACAGCAAAGGTCGGCATTTTATCTCTACTTGCTGCTGTGGTACTGGGGGCTCTTCTTTCAACAGTTCTGACGGTTATGCTCGCCTATAGCCTGGTACATTTTGGCAAGCTTCGCACAACCGCCATTTCTCCAAAAGAACCTGAGAACAGTTCTCAAACGCGCTTTCTAACGCTCGAGCCAGTCCTCGTGAATTTGTCTGATCCCGGAGGAAATGCGTATCTGCGATTAGGCTTAATCATCCAGATAGAGGATGTCAGAGAACAAAGTAAAGACAAAACGAATAACACAGAGCTAAATAAAGATCAGATTGCTGTGTTACGCGACACAGTTCTTTCGGTGGCCGGTCAGGAAGCGTCCAATGACCTTTTGTCTACTAAGGGTAAAGATAATCTGAAAGGCTTGATAAGAGCAGCCTTGATAAAACGCGACCCGCAGATTAAGTTGAAAGACCTTTATTTCACTGATTTTCTGGTGCAGAAGTGACCCATTTTCAGAAGGGAAGGGTGTGCTATGGGTGAGTCATTTTCTGATGTTATATCGACTAAGTGTCGACTATCGCATTCAGATGAGCATCCCTCCTGGACTGTGCTCTCTAAGTTGCCCGTAGCGGTTACAACAGAAGCCGCCCTAAAGGGGTTTTGTGTGAGAAATCTGTTGGAGCTACAAAAGGGGCAGGTGTTCGAAACCGTTTTGCCGGAAACAGAGGATGTGCCATTGAAGGCTTCGGATATTCAGGTGGCCTGGAGCGAATTCGAAGTTGTAAATGGTCATTTGTTTGCGCGGCTTACACGGTTGATATAGCAATATGAATTGCTTTCGGTAACAATTGCAACCTCATCTCATCCCAACAAATACGTCGTCTCAATGAAGAATATTCTCAATTACGCGCTCAAATTCCTCGGTCTTCAAACGAAATCGGATCATCAGCACATGCAACTCATTGAGAAATTGCCATTGGGAGACAAGAGGATGTTGATCTTAGTGGCATGCGATGGAGAGCGCTTTCTAGTAGGCGCGAGCAGTAGCCATGTGCAATCCATTGTTCAAATCAGAAACCGGAGTCAGTACGTTTCATCAACGTGTGGTGAACACGAATGACACTTGTACGTAGGACCTTGGTGGCTATCGTTTTCTTTCTGTGTGGTTCGCTGCACCCATTTATTTCCGCTCAGGTAGTTGGGGCGTTCCCGCCGAACAACGCCGATGAGACGCATTTACATAAGGTGACCTACGTTTCACCTTCGGCAGCGGCGCATCATGTGCCTGCAAAGGCGCACAGCAGTCGGCCAGACGATCCATTACGCCAAACGATTAATTCTGAAATAGAACTCAATCATAGTACGCCGTGGTCGATTGTCATAGGGCTGACGTTATTGACTCTTTTACCGTTGCTCCTGTTGTCGGTTACTCCGCTCGTCCGCCTTTTAGTTGTTTTTCATTTCTTAAGACAAGCTTTAGGGACGCAAACGGCTCCTTCAAATCAGGTGCTAATGGGCCTTGCCTTGATGATGACCTGGTTCCTTGTACAGCCTGTGCTTGTCAAGGTAGAGAAACAGGCAATTACTCCCTATCGATCCGGAGCAATCTCAGGCGAAGAAGCAATGCAGCGTGGAGTGCAACCAGTAAAGCAGTACTTATTGCGGTATGCGCGGGAAAAGGATCTGAGTTTGTTTGTGTCGACCGGGATAGTGCCCCGACCAAGAAATCAAGAAGACTTGCCATTGCAAGTCGTCGTCCCGGCATACATTCTCAGTGAACTGAAAGCCGGGTTTCAAATTGGCGCAGTTTTATTTTTCCCATTTCTTTTGGTCGATCTTTTCGTCGCTACGATAACGACTTCCATGGGGATGATGCAACTTCCGCCTGTGACCATATCAACTCCGCTGAAGATCATACTGTTTGTGATGGTTGATGGATGGAATCTTATTGCAGATCGGCTTATCAAAAGTTTTTAGCGCACTTTCCCGGAGAATCATGGGTGCAGATCAATGTGTTGAATTGGTACGGCAGGTATTAACGGAAGCAATGATTTTAAGTGCCCCGTTATTGGTGACGGTAGGAGGCGTTAGCGTTGTCATGAGCTTTGTACAGACGCTTACCAGTATTCAAGAGCAAACACTGACGACTGTTCCGCGGTTAGTTGCAGCATTCATAGTCACGATGATTACTTTGCCCTGGATGATTCATCATTTAATCAAATTTACTGAGAGTCTCTTCCGTGATTTCAACAAGTATCTTGGATAATGCGTACGCCACAACGTCAGTCAACAACTGGGAACGATATTTAGAAGCAGCTGTACTCACAATGTTCAGGCTCAGCGGACTATGCACATTTGCGCCTTTGTTATCTTCAGCCGCTATCGCACCGCGGATCAAAGTCAGCTTTGTCCTTGCAATGACGGGTGTACTTGCACCCGTTGCCGCAGCAATGCCTAATGCCAATGTGCATCTGTCAGCTCCCACTATATTGAACGAGCTTGGCGTAGGCCTTCTTTTCTGCCTCTGCTTATCCCTTCTTACGGAAGCAATCGGGTTCGCAGGGACTCTATTAAATATGGAGTTTAGTTTTTCTCTTGTGAATCTTATAGATCCGAATTCAATGATTGAAACACCCGTTCTGGGTCAGTTGCTGAACTGGTTAACTTTGCTGGTGCTAATTGGAACGGGGCTCGATCGCTGCCTTATTGCTGCACTCGTGAAAAGCATGATAACTGTGCCCATCGGACACGCAATTCTGTCGGGCAGAAGTTGCGCAGCCGTGGCGATGATGGCGGGGTGTATTTTTCTAGCCGGGTTGCAGCTTGCGGCTCCCGTCGTTACCGCAGCAACAGTAGTTGAGCTAACGATCGGTTTACTAGGAAAGATATCTCCTAGTGTACCCGCGACGGTGATAACCGTTCCCCTAAAGTCCGTGATCTCGTACACAGTTTTACTTGCATGCCTGGCTGTTTGGCCGCACTGGATAGAGGGTCGTTTCATGATGTTATTAGATGTCTCTCAGAGACTGGTTGCAGGTTCATGAACGAGAAGGGAACTGAACAGGCAACTCCGCAGCGTAAAAAGAAGGCGCTCGAAAAAGGAGACAGTGTTCGAAGCAGGGAACTGCCAGGTGCGGTGGCAATGCTGGGAGCAGTACTTGCGATTAGTATCAGCGCGCATGGCTTTGGCGCGAGATGGGCTGAATTCTACTTTGACACTACAAAGTTTGCTGTATCAGGTTATGCCGCAGATGAACGGTTGTGGGTTTCGTATATCTATCGAGGGATGCGGTTGTTGCAAGCTACCACCCTAACAATTCTAATCAGCTGCTTTAGTGGCGCATTCTTAACAGGCGTCGTACAAGGTGGCGGGATAAAGCTAAGATTCGATTGGTTACAGTCTGCCTTCACCAGAATCAATCCCGTTCATAACCTGCACACCGTTCTAGGCCCCAAAGCAATTGTACGACTTATGAAGTCGTCAATTCCTGCAGGGGTGCTGTTATTGCTAAGTTCAGCGTTACTAAAAACGCTGATTTTATCAATGCCTGTGATGTCACTCTTTCGTCTTCAAGTGATGCTCTCATCTGCATACAAGCTCATATTCGATGCGACGTGGCTCTTCCTGGCGTGGGCGGGGCTCGACTATATCGTCGAGTGGAAAAGCTGGCATAGCCGATTGAAGATGAGCAAGCAAGAGATACGTGAAGAGATTAAAGAGTCAATGGGTAATCCTCTTGTTAGAAGCAGAATTCACCAAATTCAGAGAATGATGAGGAAGCGACAGGTTAGAGCTGATATTTCTCGCGCAAGTGTTGTCATCACAAACCCAACACACTATGCGGTCGCTTTGGAATTCAGCATTGAAACAATGCAAGCCCCGACCGTGCTGACGAAGGGGCGTGGTATTCAAGCCTCAGAGATTCGAGAGGCGGCACGATGGGCGAATGTGCCAATTATTGAAAACCCTCCTTTGGCACGCAGCCTTTACAAGCTTGTGGATCCGGGCAAGACAATTCCTCTTGAGTTATATTCCGCGGTCGCCGGAATCCTCGCTTTTCTGTACAGACAACAGGTTGAGCAGCGTATCAAACAAAAGGGAAGCGAACCTGGCCGTCAGTACGAAGCAACAGGGGCTCATTCAAAAAGACCCCGGTTTATTTGTGAGATTTAAGTGGAGTGACTTATTATGCCATTTATAAAAATACAACGTCTGCTGTTACCTATAACCGCGATCAGCATGATTTTCGTCATGCTGATCCCAATACCAGCCTTAGCGCTGGATTTGTTGCTGGCGGTTTCGATCGCTGTTTCGGTAATTGTATTTCTTACTTCTATTCAAATTCGCCGTGCAGTGGATTTTTCAGTGTTTCCTACATTACTTCTGCTTCTCACGCTTTTTCGCCTTTCGCTAAATTTAGCGTCAAGTCGCAGGATATTGCTTCATGGACATGAAGGATCACAGGCAGCAGGAGCTGTTATTGATTCGTTCGGGCAATTTGTCGTTGGCGGAAATTATGTCGTAGGGTTTGTGCTGTTCATCGCCCTGATTGCTATTCAGTTTCTGGTTGTCAGTCATGGCGCAGTTCGCACGGCCGAAGTAACAGCTCGATTTACTCTCGACGCGCTTCCCGGAAAACAGATGGCGATCGATGCTGATCTAAATGCCGGCGTCATCGATGAACAAGAGGCCCGAAAAAGACGCCAGGCCGTCGCAAAAGAGGCGGAGTTTTACGGGGCGATGGACGGAGCGGCGCGCTTTAATCAACGTGATTCCATGGCAACCATTTTGATTACGACAATCAATATTGTTGCGGGGCTGTTGATTGGAGTCGTGCAGCAAGGGGTCGATCTTGTCACTGCGGTCAAGACTTATACGATCCTCACGGTCGGCGATGGCCTGGTAACGATGATTCCAAGCCTGTTAGTGTCTGTCGCAGGTGCGCTGGTCCTCACCCGCGCCTCAGCTGCAGATGGGCTTGGAAGCGAATTAGGAACACAACTGTTTAAAGGACGAAATACGTTATGGATTTCCTGCGGAGTTCTTTTAGCTCTGGCCTTAATACCAGGCCTCCCGAAGGTATCGTTTGTGCTCATCGCAATCGGAATTGCCTTGATCGCCAAAAAACTACCTAAAAGCGAGACAGCAGTTTCATCCGATGAAAGCGCTCTAAGAAACGAAACCAAAGGAAAAGCAGCCGAGACAACGAATGGAGAGAACCTGGCCTCGCTGCTCAAGATCGATGAGCTGACCTTAGAGATTGGATTTCAATTGATTCCACTTGTTGACGAGAATCATGGAGGTCAGATGCTCAATAGGGTCAGAGTCCTTCGCCGTCATCTTGCAATGGAGCTGGGGTTCATCGTCCCTGCTATTCATATCACCGACAATTTGCGTTTGAGACCGAGAGAGTACGTCATCAGTTTGCGCGGGACCGAAGTTGGACGATGGCAGACCGAACAAAATTGTTTGCTTGCTGTTAACTCGGATCCTAAAGCTCGAAAACTAGCCGGCATAGATACGACAGAACCAGCTTTTGGTGTGGCGGCATGCTGGATACAACCTGGGCTGGAGGAACAGGCTCTGGCGGCGGGCTACTCGGTTGTGGACCAGACAACGGTCATTGGAACTCATTTAGGTGAGGTGATACGTAGACATGCGCATGAGCTTTTGGGAAGACAAGAAGCGAAACGGTTACTCGATAGCCTGAATGAGACGCATCCTAAGCTGGTTGAAGAACTCGTCCCAAAGCTTATGTCACTCGGAGAAGTCCAACGGGTATTGCAGCAGTTGCTACGGGAACAAGTATCGATTCGCGATCTTGGAGCGATTCTCGAAGTTCTGGTAGAAGCCGCACAGCAATCCAAGAATATTGTTCACCTGATAGAGAATGTTCGCCGTTCCCTGGGCCGAAGAATCATTCGACCGCTATTGGATGGAGATGGTGGTTTACGCGTGCTGCTGCTGGAGCAATCGCTTGAGAGTGAATTGATAAATGCTTTCGATCCTCATGCAGGGAATTCCCTGATTGAGGAGGGCGTTCATGCAATTGGAGCGCCGTCAGACTATCTAAGACGACTCGTTGATTCTTTGAAACGTCTTATGGGTAACACTTCTTCATCGGCCCTTCCCGTGCTCTTATGTCCGAGTCCAGCGCGTTATCACGTGCGGCGTTGGCTCGAACCGTTTCTTCCGAAACTAACTGTGCTTGCTTTGCAGGAGATACCACCGGAAATTCGGGTGCGAAGCGTAGGAACAGTCGGATAGGCAGGCGAACGGATGGAAGGTAAAACAAGGGAGAGTGAAAGATGGGGTTAGCGGGTTCGGCTTCGAGGCATCTGCAGAGCACGTCATCCGACGCCACTTTTTTTGTGGACGACGTGTCTGATCTGATCAGACCTTCTGAATTGGGACTAAAGAGCGAAAACTTCAACCAGCCTGTTAGTCAGATTCAAATCGATGATGGAATATCTGATCGAAACGTCTTACTCCTGGAACACCTCCCTACAGTGCGCTATATCGCTCGACGTATTCATGAGCGCTTACCGCAACATGTAGAACTTGAGGACCTGGTCTCAGCCGGTATTGTCGGCTTGATTGACGCGTTCTCAAAGTTTGATCACACGAAGAACGTCCAGTTCAAAAGCTATGCGCAATTCAGGATCCGCGGGGCGATTCTTGATTCTTTGCGAACACTGGACTGGAGCCCCAGGGACCTGCGCAGGAAAGGGAGGGCAGTGGAGGAGGCAATACGAACTCTGAAATCCCGATTTGGACGCACGCCGATGGAGCAAGAGGTGGCTGAGGAATTGGGCATGAGTCTTGTCGCCTATCAACAGCTATTAGGAAATCTGAAGGGTCTTGAGATTGGCAGCCTCCATATAGAACGCTCAGAAGATTCCGGAGATGATGAGCTGGCTTATCTTCCCGGACCTACCGAAGAAGATCCACTGTTTCGCTGCCTGAAGGGTGAGCTAAAGCAAAGGCTCGCCGATGCAATTGATGAATTGCCGGACAAGGAACGCATGGTTCTTACGCTTTACTACTACGAAGAACTGACCATGAAAGAGATTGGATTAACGTTGGGGGTCGTTGAATCGAGAGTTTCTCAGATTCATTCCTCAGCCGTATTACATCTCCGAGCAGCGCTAGGTGATTTGCAGAATCGGCGCGTGCAAAAGCTAGGAGTGTAATGGAGAAAAATCTCGGACAGCAAGATATTGACGCTTTATTTGCTGCTGCAAATGCGTCAGTTCGCACAAGACATTCATCTGATCGAGAACCTGAACGGTACAACTTTACACGGGCTGGTCAAATCAGCAACGACCAGATGAGAGCGATCAGCACGGTTAACGATTTATTCGCGCGAAATCTGATGCAAACGCTCGGTGGATGGTTACGGACCCCATTAAAGGTGAAACTGGTTTCAGGTGAGCAACTGCCCTTCAGTGAGTTTCTGGAGAGGCTTTCGACATTAAGTTATGTCTGTTCCGTGAGACTCGAACCATTAGGTGCAGTCGGTCTTTTGGAGTTTGGCCTTGAACTGGCGGCTCCGATTGTCGATCTATTGTTGGGAGGGGCAGGCACTCCAGGGCAAATAAGAGAACTTACCGATATTGAAGAGGCGATTCTGGTGGCGGTGATGGAGGTCATCGTCCAGGAGCTTAATCTGGCGTGGCAACCAGTTGGTCTCGAATTTATCTTTGTGCGACGCCAGACAGAAGCTCAGGCGGCACGAATGCTAACCCTGGGCGAGAAGACCCTATGCGTAAGCTTCGAGTTGCGCATGCCAGAAGTTCAAGGCGTTCTCAACATGTGCCTCCCTGCTGTCGTTCTTAATGCCATTCTGCGACGACTCATTACGGAGGGAGATCGTCCGAAAAGACGGTCAAAAGATGCATCAGCACGCCTTCGAGAACTCATGGGCGACGCCAAATTCAACGCTGTTCTCCAGTTTCCTCCGATGCGTCTGAATGCTTTTGAGCTGAGCTCATTGGAGGTCGGCACGGTCCTTCGGTTACCGATGCCCAGGTATGAGCCTGCGGAATTGCGCATTGGAGGTCTGCACTTCGCTCGAGCATTTCCTGTGAGAATCGGTGAACATCGCGGCGCTCTTCTTGAAGAAAGGCAGGAAAAGAAAAAGGAAAGTTTCGAGGAAAAGGATGGATAACGAAGAGATTCCACAGCAAAAATATCTGGATAACAAGCTCGATCTTCTAGCCGATGTTGAATTAGATGCGACGCTCCAATTCGGCTCGCGAGAGATGGCTCTGAATGATGTTTTAGAACTCGGACCAGGCGATCTTGTAGAGCTAAATCGTGAAGTCTCCGATCCGGTGGATCTCATCGTTGGAAATCGGATTGTCGCTCGTGGAGAAGTCGTGGTTGTGAGTGGAAATTTTGCACTTCGCATAACAGAAGTTGCAGCGCCTCAATTGCGTTTGGAGAGCATTCGATGCCTCTTTTAACCAGAAGCTCTAAATTGTCCAGTGAGAATTTGTTGTATTCCCCCTATTCTGGATCTGCCTGGCATTCCGCTATCAATTCCGAACCTTATGAAGAGGCTTCATTGGCAACGCGAATCTCTGATTCGACTTACACAGAGAAATCGAAGATTCGAGATGTGGCAGGACGGGTGCGCTGTGGTTCCCTGGAGTGCCCGGGGGGCAGGCCAAGACCCTGGCGAAGCCGACGACGGCCGATCTTTGAAGACAGCTGGGGATGCAGCAGACAGTGCACGCTAGCAATGGTGCGGGCTGCGATAAGAAAGGAAAGCAAGGAAAGCCGGGCTTCGTCGGAGGGAAGCGGACACCGCCACAGAGTTCCGCTCGGATTGGTGTTATTGGGCCAAGGATGGATTACCAATGCCCAACTGCAAAATGCGCTTGGCGCTCAGAAACGTCAAGGCGGACTTATTGGCGAATGTCTCTTGCGGGGGGGTGGGATTGAACAAGCTCAAATTACACGAGGATTAGGTATGCAGTGGGGTCGCCCCGTCTTAAGCACAGCGGGGTTTGATCCAATACAAATGGCGCTTGTGCTGCCAAACGCATTTATTGAGCAATTCGGGATAGTCCCGATCCGTATGGCGGGGTCCAGAGTACTCTATGTTGGTTTTGAGACTGCCTTAGATGAATCGTTTACACGATCGCTTGAACAGATGACCGGCCTCAAAGTTGAAAGCGGGATTTTGAGCTCTGAAGAGGTGGCTTTTGCGAGAGCCCATTTGGCAGGTGTCGATCATGTTGTTGCTCATTTTGAGATGATCTCCGGGGTTGACTCATTAGGTTCCAGAATTGCTGCGATTCTCGAGGATGCAAAACCGGTTTATTCGAAATTGGTGAGGGCGCATCAATATTTCTGGTTGAGGCTCTGGCTCGAGGATGGAGTGTGGAGCGGCGCGGGGACTTTGCCTCGCGATTCCGAGGATGTGCGCGATTATATTTTCAATATAAATTGATGTAAATACGATTGTAATCAGCGTTTTATAAAAAAATATAAATCCATTACATTTATAAATCGATTGATTTGTAGAATTAGTGAAAGTGATGCAATACGGTCATTGCGACATTGGGCTTAGAACAAATTTCAAATGAGTGAATAGAGGTTCCTGAATCTGCTATTGCAATGGTGGAGGCGATGGCAAGAGAAATGGCAATGGGTTGCTATACTTAGCCCGTTACTTATTCACAAAAAACATGTGCGTGGGGAACGAAGCAGACCTCAGGTGCGTATCTACCGCCCAGTCCTAGCCTCATCTTTAAGAGTCTTCGGGCATGCAGAGCGCGTCTTAGAAGAATCGAACGCAAACTACAGCAAGTGAGCCGTTTTCCCGGCTAGATAGAGCCGGATTGGAAGCGAAAGGTTAAAGCGCCAACGCTCCTCATCAGGGGGTGCTTGGTCGAAAGAACAAGAAAATCGTTGGAGAAAGCATCGTGAGACTAAGGGATATGCAGGCAGCAGTGAGCATTGCTTTGCTGTTGATGAGCGTGAGCACCCAACCGATCGTAGCGCAGCAGCCGAACCCAAACCCTGAGCCCCAAACCCAAGTCAGTCCGACAGCTCCGGCAACACAGCAGCCTGCCGTTACCAGTACGACGGCTCCGATGCCCCAGGCTCCTGAGCCCAAACCAACGGAACCTCTCTATTTGAGAGACACGAGCATCGACTACACCAAACCCAAGAGTCATTTCTGGAACCCGTTTGCACCATACACTGCGACGAACGTTCCCCAGATGCGACAGGAGAATACTCCACGATTGGATCAATTGCTGCGCGACGGAAAGATTTATCTAAGCCTGTCGGATGCGGTAATGCTCGCCGTCGAAAACAACTATGACATCGAGATTGCACGAATCAATCTCGACATCGCCGACACAGATATTCTGCGTACAAAGGCTGGAGGAGCCCTGCGCGGTGTTTCCACTGGATTGGTGGCCAATACATTGGGGGGCACTAGCTCGACGATTCAAGGAGGAGGCGGTCCCGGCGGTACATCGAGCGGTGTTGGCGGTGGAGCAGCCGGTGCGACCGGTATCGTTTTGAGTACCAATGGCGGCGGCCCTCTGCCAGAGGCGTTAGACCCAGTGTTGACGGGGACCATACAATACGATTCGGCCAAATCGCAACAGACGACAACGCTGATTACTGGAACGAATCAGTTGGACCAGAATACGGCGACATACAACTTTGGGTACCAGCAGGGATTTGTGACAGGCACCCTATTCAACATGACATTCAATAACTCGCGCCTGACCACCAACAGTACGCGCAATAGCTACAATCCGCAGCTACAGTCGAGCTTCCAGGCAAGAGCGACTCAGCATCTGTTACAAGGTTTTGGCCCGTGGTTGAATACTCGATTCATGTTGCAGGCGAAGAACAACCGGCGAATCACTGATTCAGCGTTTCGCCTGCAATTGCTCTTTACCATCACGCAGGTTGAAAACATTTATTGGAGCCTGGTGAGCGCGTATGAAGATGAATTGGCCAAGGAGAGGGCTCTCACTCAATCGACCCAATTGGCCTCCGACAATCGCAGGCAACTCGAGATTGGAACCCTGGCTCCACTCGATGTGGTGAATTCAGACAGCGCAGTGGCAAGCGATAAACAGCTTCTCGTAGCCTCGAAAACGAATCTGGAATACCAGCAACTTTTGATGAAACAGGCGATTGCGCGAAATCTGAACGATCCACAACTTTCCTCGGCTCCGGTAATTCCGACTGATCGGGTGAGTTTGGATCGTCTTCCCGAGGAAGATACGCCGATAGAGGACCTCGTGAAGCAGGCTTATGCGAATAATCCGCAGATTGAACAAGCCGTGCTGAACATGAAGAATAATGAGATCACCATCAAGGCGTTCCGCAATAATCTGCTTCCAACAGTTGATGCTTATGCTTACTATGGCGGATCGGCCCTGGGAGGTATTCAAAATCCACTTCTGAACTGTTCGCAAAATCCAGGAACCTGCCCCGTACCGTCGGCAGGTTACGGGGACGTGCTGCAAAACTCGTTTAATAATTCTTTCCCGGATAAAGGCGTAGGAGTAAGTATCAACATTCCACTACGCAACAGAATTGCCCAGGCGGATCAGGCGCGTTCACAGATGGAATACAGACAGTCTCAGATGCGTTTACAACAGCTGTACACCCAGATCCGGATTCAGGTAATCAATGGGCAATATGCGCTAACCAACGACAGAGCGCAGGTGCAAGCTGCCCGGGCAGCCAGAGACTTTGCAGCGCAGAGCCTGGACGCCGAGGAAAAGAAATACAAGCTAGGGGCATCAACGACTGCGCTGGTTCTCCAGCAACAAAGGAATCTGGCTACAGCAGACAACAACCTGATTTCCGCCACTGCTGCGTATGCAAGAGACCGGGTAGCGCTGAGCCAGTTGCTGTCAAACATCCTGGAAAAGTATGGGATTCAAATCGAACAGGCTGCAACGGGGAACATTTCGACTGCGCCTTCGGTCCCTGGGCTGACTGCTCCAAAAGAGCCTGAAGCGCCAAAGCCACTTACTTCTACCCCACCGCCGGCTCCACCGCGGTAATCCAACGCATACAAAAAAGTAACTAAAGGCTCGGGCCATTGGCTCGAGCCTTTAGTTTGGAAGATAGGAACAATCAGGTAAAAGAGGTGCACTACACTGTTGTTTATGAATGAGGGACAGGAGACGAAGGAGCTTAATTCTCTTGCAAGCGCAGCTTCCGCTTATTTGCGTTCGGCAATGCATCAGCCAGTCCAATGGAAAGAATGGGGAGAAGAGGCCTTTGCACAGGCGCGGGCAGAGGATAAGCCCATACTTCTCGATATAGGGGCAGTCTGGTGTCACTGGTGTCATGTCATGGATCGGGAGTCATATGAAGATCCAAAGACAGCGATGATCATCAATGAGCATTTTGTTCCTGTTAAAGTCGACCGCGATGAGCGTCCGGACGTGGATACCCGATATCAGGCTGCTGTCTCTGCGATCAGTGGGCAGGGGGGCTGGCCTCTTACCGCATTTCTGACACCTGAAGGCAAACCTTATTTTGGAGGTACCTATTTCCCTCCCGAAGACAGGCACGGGCGGCCGAGCTTTCGTCGCGTACTTCTGACAATGGCGGAGGCTTTTTCAACCCGCCGCGACGAAGTCAACGATTCAGCCGGGAGTGTCATCGCGGCGATTGAGCATAATGAATCTTTTATGGGCAGGGCTGGAAATCCGGGTCCGGAGCTCGTGGCAAAACTGGTCTCGTCTGCGTTGAAGCAGTTTGATGCCAGATCGGGAGGGTTTGGTTCTCAACCCAAATTCCCACACTCAGGTGCGATTGATTTATTGCTCGATACCGCTTCGCGAGTATCGATTGGCGCCGGCGTGACATTGGGAGAGCAGGCCAAAAATGCAGCAATGGTGACACTGCAGAAAATGGCCCGCGGGGGTATCTACGATCACCTGGCCGGTGGATTCCATCGCTATTCCGTCGATGAGCGATGGGTAGTTCCTCATTTCGAAAAGATGGCATATGACAACAGCGAATTACTCAAGAATTATGTGCACGGATTCCAGACCTTCGTCGATCAGGATTTTGCCAGAGTTGCGCGTGAAATTATCCGTTGGATGGATGAGTGGCTGAGCGATCGCGAATCGGGTGGTTTCTTTGCCTCCCAGGATGCAGATTTCTCCCTTGATGATGACGGGGACTACTTCACATGGACTCGCGATGAGGCTGCAGGGGTCTTGTCACGAGTAGAGTTGGCGGTCGCAAGTGCCTATTACGACATTGGTGAGATCGGGGACATGCATCATAACCCGTCCAAGAACGTTCTGCATATCCGGGGAACGATTGAAGGGGTAGCAAAGTCGAATGGTATTTCGGTAGATGAAGCAAAGGCACGTCTGGCTACGGCGAAGGCGAAGATGTATGAGGCCAGGTTGAAGCGGCCTACTCCGTATATTGACAAAACAATCTATGTGAATTGGAACGGGATGTGCATCTCTGCCTATCTAGAAGCTGGACGCGTGCTTGATTTACCGGAGGTGCGGGCATTTGCGTTGAAGTCTCTGGATCGTGTTTTGGGTGAGGCATGGGACGATGAGTCGGGATTAGCCCATGTTGTGTCGTATGGGGAGACCGGGACTCCCGCTACCAGGATTAAGGGTTCGCTGGATGACTACGCTTTTCTTGGGCATGCCGCGTTGGATGCGTGGGAGGTGACCGGAGAGACGAGATATTACACAATCGCCGAAACCATCATGGATGCCACAATACAACGGTTTTACGATTCTTCCGGTTGCGCATTCTTTGACACAGAACTTCCTGTTGAGGGAGGTCAGCGGCTCGGAGCGCTGACGTCACGCCGGAAACCGTTGCAGGATTCTCCTACGCCTGCGGGAAATCCATTGGCCGCAGCTCTGCTGCTTCGCTTGGAAGCGTTAAATGGCCGTGAAGACTACACAGTTAAATCAGTTGAAACCATGGAGACTTTTGCGGGGATCGTGGAGCATTTTGGGTTGTATGCTGCAAGCTACGGCCTTGCGCTCCAGCGGTTGGTACAGCGGGCGGTTCAAATCTGTGTTATCGGCGACGACGCAGACGCGAGACGTCTGGAGGCTGTTGCTCTGGCAAGATATGCGGTAAACAAGAGCGTAATCCGCTTTAGACGCGATCAACTCAACGATCTGCCTCCGGTTTTGGCCGAAACCCTGCCCCATTTGCCGGAGTTGAAGAACCCTGCGTCTGCCAGTTTTGCGGTCGTATGCAACGGTAAGGGCTGCCTGCCACCTGTGCAGAGAGTAGATGAACTCATCGAAGCGATGAATCGGTCGCTGTGAGATTAAGCAACAACGGTTGGGGGTAGCGGTGGTGCTGTCGGATCATGTTTCTGCATGATCAGCATATTGGAAGAAATACCAAGCGGGATCGCCTCTTTTTCGAAGGCCAGTACAATCCGGCGACGAAGTTCGCGCAGGACGCCGTCGCGCTGATTCGCGCGCACTCTGATATTGACCTGGTAGATGATCTCGCGGCCGCGAATATCATTAATGCCTAAAACATCAGGATCGGAAATTGCAATCTGTTTGAAGGCAACATCGTTCCGAGTTTCATTTGCGAGCCGTCTCAATAAATCCATAACCTTGTCGGGGTTGGCGCTGGCATCGACACTGACCTGCAAGGCGGCCACCGCAAAATCGCGAGAGAGATTGGAGACAGTCGCGATCTGGCTGTTGGGAACCATATAGAGAGTTCCGTCTCCATCTCGTAGTATGGTGCGACGGAGAGACAAATCTTCGACTGTACCTTTGAGCCCGGCGATAGAAACCACCTCACCGACGTTGTACTGATCCTCGACGAGGATAAAAACCCCGTTGATTACGTCTTTAAAGATGGATTGAGCTCCCAGGCCAATACCTACCCCGATAATGCCAGCCGATGCCAATAGTGGTTGATAAGGAATATCAAAGACATTCAGGACCTGAAGAAACGCAATAAAACCCAGAACACCGTATGCCGTAGCCCGCAGGATCGAAGCCATGGTCCGCAACTGGCCCGCGCGGTGAAAATTACCGACTAATTTGTTCGCCTGTTTGCGAAGCCGGTGGACGAAAAATTGAACAATCCGCTGCAGTATAAAAAGAATTAATAGGACGACGAGTAATTTAGGTAGCTTCTCACGGAGAAAAGTAATGGCGTCTTCGTGCCAATCATGAACCAGTACGTTGAAGATTCGTTCGTCTTGCGGGACCGAGAGAAGAAGGAGCATGATGATGGTGTCTCGCTTTCCTGAGAGGTGGGTCTGGAGAAAGCATGCGGTACTCTCTCTCAGGATGCAAACTCGGGTAAGGGGGCTGTATGAAACCGCGAGGGCTTGTAATAATTGGGGTTATTCTAACCGCTTCTGTCGCGACAGGCGGGAACGGACAGTCTCGTCAAAATCCACCCCCGGTTATGTCACCGCCGCCCGGCGCGAATAATTCGCCGCTTGGGAGAACGGACCCGATGGCGAACGATCCCTTGAATAATCGAATGGAGCAACAGCAGATTCGGTCGCGCAATAGTGACAGACAAAGACGCCTAGTGTCGGACACCGACAAGCTTGTCACGTTAGTGAAGGAATTGAAAGAAGAGGTTGAGAGTTCCGAAAAGCCTTTGGAGCCCAACGATGTTCAGAGACGAGCCGAAGAGATCGAGAAGTTGGCTAAGAGCGTTAAGGATCGGATGAAGGGCTAATCGTCTAAGGCTGAGTAAGTGCGGTGAGCGCGTCGATTTGGCGAACCGGCAGTGTCGATATGAAGTCTGCCGAAGAACGCATCTTGTTGATGATCGTATTAGCGTCCCAAGTGGGGTGGGCAGCGCGGAGTAAAGCTGCTACACCTGCGGCCAATGGCGCTGACGCGCTGGTTCCGATCGCCTGAATATAAGCAACGTGTCCTAGATTGAAGCAGCCGTAGCTGTGCGCGGAATCAGACGGGGGGCCTTCTGCGGTATCGGGATCCCCCAAACTACAAGCCCCTCGAATCCACCCGCTTACTGCGTAATCATCGTTGCCTAAAGGGGAACTCCCACCCGGAGCTGCAAGCGCATTGAGGGAAGAGCCATAGTTGCTGTAATAGGCAAGAGTTGATGAACCTGGAGCGCAAGTTGCATAAGCAGCGGTGTTTTGAATGCAATCCGGATTCGTTGACGCAACGATCGCAAGCACGCCCCTTGCCTGCGCCGGTAGTTCCACATATCGAGGATTGGCGAGGTTATATCCATCATTCCCTGCCGCGGCAATGAGGACCAGGCCAGCTTGCATGGCGGAGTAAGTAAGCCGGTCGAACACAGCTTTTAAACCGGCACCTTCGCCCGTGTTCAGATCAACGATCGCTCCGAGCGACATTGATACAACGTCCGCTCGATTCGTGATCGCGTCTTGAATTCCTTGAATTAACCAGCTCAGCAATCCGCTGGCTTCTGCCGTTGCACACTGGCTTGCGATGTTCGTGGCGCCAGAGGCATTTGTAGGCAGGCGTTGAAGTACCTTGATATTGAGAATCGTTGCGGAGGGAGCGACGCCGACGACCAGACCTGTACCTGGTCCCATAGCAGCCGCGGCAAGTGAAGCGGTCCAGGTGCCATGTCCCTGTTGATCTTGCGGAGTACCATCATCACAGGGACTTGGCAGATCATTTTGGTTTACCTCACTAAGATTAAGACCGAGATTTGGCGCAATATCGGGGTGATTTTGATCGACACCACTGTCGAGAATAGCGATTCGAACGCCTTTGCCAGTGGTGGTATCCCATGGACCGTGCTCAGGTCCGCCAGGAACATCGCCGCCGTACCCCCCTACCTGACGCACAGCCCACCCCTGTGGGGAGTTGTAGTAAGAATCGTATCGGGGAGTTACGGCAACTTTGAAGGTTGGCCTGATCCGTATGGGTCGCACATTAAGGTGGTGCGCTGTTACGATACGGTCGTGTAGAACGTACTCAATATCCGACTGGGCTGCGAGCCGGCTGACCGCGATTGTTTCGGCTGTCCCCGGTGACCTGGAATCTCTCTCAAGAGCAGAATTTGAAGACTGAATCGTTTGAACTATTGCGATTCCCAAAGAATCGTTGCGGGAAAGAAGCCGAGCTCCCGTGGAATTAACCCGTGTTTCCACATCTGCCGGAATGATTCCGTTACGGTAGACAACGAGGTAACGATTCGGGACGATAGCAGAGTCTGCCTGGCCGAGGGCGGGAAGGGTGGAGGCTAAAAATCCGAAGAATTGGACAAAAAAAATGGCCCGCAAGAAAAATTTCATTTGCCGGGAAGACATGACAACACCTCACCAGTTTTCGCAGTAGGCTTTATATCGGATCGTTGAGAAAGAACAAGAGGGAGACGGGAAGAATGTGCTATTACTTTGGTTTGTGTATGAATCAATGAACCCTTATTACCGGTATCAGAAAGCACATTGACCCTTTTTGATCGCACATGCTCTAATGCCGCCTTTATGAGGCAAACTGAAGTTTTGTTGTTTTAAAGGAGACCTTTGCATGGAAGTAGTGAGCCTTTTGGCTGCAGTTGTATGGAACCAAGTCCCAATTGCACCAGCACCAGGAGATGGAACTGACGGGCGGATGTGGCTTTGGATTGCGCTGGGAGTGGGGATACTGGCTTTGGCAGCAGCACTGATGCTGGCACGTGCGGTCATCGCAGCCGACACTGGCACGCCTGATATGCAGGAGATCTCGAATGCAATTCGAGAAGGGGCTGAGGCTTTTCTTAAGAGACAATACCGGACTATCGGTGCAATTGCTGTTGCGCTGGCCGTTATCTTATTTATCGGATACAGCTTGTCCGAGCGAACCGCCCCCTACGCCGTGAAGACAGTCATCAGCTTTCTTGTGGGCGCACTTTGCTCAGCGTTGGCAGGATATACAGGGATGTACTGCTCCATTCGCGCGAATATCAGGACAGCTTCAGCAGCACGAACAAGTTTGAATCTAGCATTGCGGATGGCACTGCGTGGGGGAGCAGTGACCGGTCTCGTTGTAGTAGCTCTGTCTCTACTGGGAGTTGGCCTTCTATTCCTTCTCTTCGGAGGGCTTGAAAATCCACAAGCTGTTGTGTATCAACTGGTCGGGTTCGGATTTGGTGCTTCTCTGGTAGCCCTGTTTGCGCAGCTTGGGGGGGGCATCTACACCAAGGCCGCGGATGTTGGGGCGGATCTTGTGGGTAAAGTTGAGGCGGGGATTCCAGAGGACGATCCTCGTAATCCGGCTGTGATCGCGGATCTCGTTGGAGATAACGTAGGCGATTGCGCCGGCCGCGGTGCGGACCTGTTTGAATCGACGGCGGCAGAGAACGTCGGGGCGATGATCCTTGGGGCGGCCCTTTACCCGGTTTTTGGGGTGAAAGGTATTCTTTTCCCACTCATCGTGCACGCGATCAATCTGATTGCTAGTACAGTCGGCGTTTTCGTGGTTAAGACCCGCGAAGACGAAGATCCGATGCATGCATTGAACAAAGGCTTCTATGTGACCAGCGGCCTTGCTCTGTTAGGGTTTGCCGGTGCTGTCTACACGATGCTGGATGGACCATTAGTCCAACCACTTTGGCTCCTAGGCTGCGGCATCCTGGGTCTGGCTACGGCATTTTTGTTTGTCTGGATTACGGAGTACTACACCGAATCGAGGTATAGACCCGTAAGGTCTATCGCGGAGGCCTCTTTAACCGGACCAGCAACAAACATCATCAGTGGTATTGCCGTGGGTATGGAGACTCCTGCGCTTCCGGTCGTCGTCATCTCTGCAGCGTTATTATTGAGCTACTATTTCGGCGTTCAGGGCCTGGCAGGCGTGACCGGCGTGAGCGACTATGCCAAAGGAATCTACGGCACGGCAATTGCAACAATGGGGATGCTAAGCTGCGCTGCATACATTCTGGCGATGGATACCTTTGGACCCATCACAGACAATGCAGGCGGCATCATCGAGATGTCGCACCAGCCGCACGAGATTCGCGAACGTACCGATAAACTGGATGCGGCCGGCAACACCACAAAGGCCTTGACCAAAGGATATGCCATTGGTTCTGCATCTCTCGCGGCTTTTCTGCTTTTCTCCGCTTACCTGGAAGAGATCAAAACGATCGTCACAGATAAAGTCGCTCATGCGGGCGGTTATATGCCGTCAGGTTGGAGCTTCACCAACGTAAATCTGGCGCAGGTTCCTGTCTTTGTGGGGGCCTTGCTTGGTGCGATGCTGACTTTTCTGTTCAGTTCGCTTGCAATCAAAGCAGTCGGCCGCACAGCACAGAAGGTTGTGCAGGATGTGAGAGCTCAATTCAAAGAAAATCCGGGAATCATGGAAGGTACATCCAAGCCGGACTACGGACGCTGTGTACACATCGTTACCGGCGCCGCGCTGAAGGAGATGGTGGTTCCAGGCGCTCTTGTCGTGGGATTACCTGTAGTCGTGGGGCTGGTCTTCCGTCATTTCTCATCGAGCTACCAGGCGAACTCTGCAATCTATGCTCCCGGAACTATTCTGCCTGTCCCTGCGATCGCCGGTCACCCAGTAAACCTGGCTGGAGCAGAGGCTGTAGCTGGATTGCTGATGGTGGGAACGATTGCCGGCATCCTTTTGGCAATGCTGATGAATAATGGCGGCGGAGCCTGGGACAATGCCAAAAAATTTATCGAAACCGGTCAATATGGCGGAAAGAAGAGCGAGGCCCACAAAGCAGCGGTTGTTGGAGATACGGTAGGCGACCCGTTCAAAGACACAGCCGGACCAAGTCTCCACGTATTGATTAAACTTCTCGCTACCATAACGCTGGTTCTGGCACCACTATTTGTGTAGCACTTTGAAAGCAGAAAGAGGGCAGCCGATTGGCTGTCCTCTTTCTTTTCGAAGAATACTCAACCCAGACAGGATTCACCACAGCAGGTCAAAAAGGCGTTGCTTACCGGTACAATCTTCTTCGGTAGCATGCTTTTCGGCTCCACAGGATGGATGTATGGCTCGTCAGGCAGGAACGGGTGTAATTGAAGGGAAGAAGGCGGTTACGAAAGCTGCTGGAGCTTCGCTGACGAAGGAGCAGTTAATTGAGTTTTACCGTCTGATGTACCTCTCGCGCAGAACAGATGACCGTGAGATCGTACTGAAACGCCAGCAGAAGATATTCTTCCAGGTCTCCTGCGCCGGCCACGAAGCCCTTTTAGTCGCTGCCGGAATGGCCATGCGGCCCGGATATGACTGGTTCTTCCCGTATTATCGCGACCGGGCAATCTGTCTGGCCCTGGGCAATACAGTTGAAGAACAGCTTCTCCAGTCCGTGGGTGCGGCCGACGATCCCGCAAGCGGCGGCCGGCAGATGCCATCCCACTGGTCAAGTAGAAAACTGAACATCGTCAGCCCTTCCTCGTCAACCGCAACACAGTGCCTTCATGCTGTGGGTTGTGCTGAAGCCGGACGGTATTTTTCCGGACATCCTGAATCTGCAGCAAGACATGAGGGTGATTATCGAGAGTTCAGGGATGTCACGTTCCACGGCGATGAGGTTGTGTATGTTTCGATTGGAGAAGGATCGACCAGTCAGGGGGAGTTCTGGGAGTCGCTGAATACGGCGAGCAACGAGAAGCTCCCCGTGTTGTATGTGGTTGAAGACAACGGGTACGCAATCTCAACACCCGTGGAGGCAAACACGCCGGGAGGGAACATTTCCCGGCTTGTAGCAAACTTCCCTAATTTTCATTTCTCCGAAGTCGACGGCACGGACCCCATAGCGAGCTTTCAGGCTATGGTCGAAGCTGTTGCCTACTGCAGAGCGGGGAAGGGCCCTGCATTGGTGCACGGTCATGTGGTTCGTCCTTACTCACACTCACTGAGTGACGATGAGAGGTTATATCGTCCAGCGAGCGAGATTGAAGCAGATGCGTTGCGCGACCCCATTTCGCGAATGCAGATGTGGTTGTTACGCGAGGGAATTCTCGACGCAGACGCCATCAACAGACTCGAGCGACAGGTGGACGAAGAGGTACAGCGTGCCGCCGATAAAGCCGTAATGGCCAAGCTTCCGACTCCCGATACGATCCTGCGGCATGTGTACTCGGAAGATCTCACGCCGATGGATCCACGATTCGACACTCAGCCTGCAATAACTGTGGACAAGGCAGAACGTACCATGGCCGATCTGATCAACTGCTGCCTGAAGGATGAAATGCGGCGTGATGACCGCATTGTCGTCTTCGGCGAGGATGTTGCCGATGCGACTCGGGACGAGCCGCTCCGCGAGGGGAAGATCAAAGGTAAGGGAGGAGTCTTCAAGCTGACAGCGGGCTTGCAGAATGAATTCGGTAATGATCGTGTCTGGAATTCGCCTCTGGCGGAGGCCAATATCGTAGGCCGCGCCATTGGTATGGCGGTGCGCGGATTGAAACCCGTCGTTGAGATTCAATTTTTTGACTATATCTGGCCGGCGATGCATCAGATGCGCAACGAACTCGCGCTTCTGCGGTGGCGCTCCAACGCCGGATTCAGTTGCCCATTGGTTATGCGAGTTCCTATCGGAGGCTATCTTACCGGGGGCTCGATCTATCACTCGCAGAGTGGCGAGAGTATCTTTACTCACACGCCGGGGGTCCGAATTGTAATGCCATCAAACGCGCTGGATGCACTTGGATTGCTTCGGACAGCGATCCGCTGCGACGATCCCGTGCTGTTCCTCGAGCACAAGCGGCTTTATCGCGAGACCTATGGACGAGCCGTTTATCCTGGACCCGATTACTGCATTCCCTTCGGCAAGGCAAACATTGTGCGTCCGGGTAAAGATCTTACCGTGATTACTTATGGCGCATTTGTTCCGCGTGCACTCCAGGCGGCCCAGAAGATTCACCGCGACAAAGGCATCGATGTAGAAGTGATCGATCTTCGCAGCCTTTCCCCTTACGACTGGGAAACGATTGCCAACAGCGTACGAAAGACCAATCGCGTAATTGTTGCCCACGAAGATATGCTGAGCTGGGGTTACGGCGCCGAGATCGCGGCAAGAATAAGCGATGAGCTCTTCCACGATCTGGATGCTCCGGTACGGCGAGTCGCTTCCATGGATGTCTTTGTCGCCTATCAACCTCTCTTGGAAGACGTTATTCTGCCCCAGCCCGAAGACCTTTATAAGGCTATGGAGAATCTGGCATCGTTTTGACACACCAGGGACAGATCGGGAAACAATAAGCGCAACTGACGGTAGAGTTTCGTGTTTTAAGTGATGTAGGTTGGGCCGGTTCGAGCCGATTGGGAGGAAGCAGCCGATGCGGTTTGCCGAAGCTTGTTCCACAGAGACACTGACAGGACGTTTGATACGCAAGCTGATTTCCGGAACGATTTGTCTTTTGTTGGCTGGCCAGCCTGCTTTGGGGGCTGGGGTAACGAAAAAGAAACCTCCGACAGACCAACTTGAAGGACGGCAGCGCACACTGCATGCATTGAATCGCCTGACGTTTGGGCCGCGACCAGGTGACGTCGAAGCGGCCGAGAAGATGGGGCTCGAGCAATGGTTTGAGCGTCAACTTAGCCCGGCAAGTATCGATGACTCTGCTTTGGAGCCTCATCTTGCGATGTTTCCGGCGATGAAGCTGGAACAGGCGGAGTTGGTGCGCAGATATCCCAATCCAGCGATTCTGCAGATCATGAGCCAGAGAAATCTGCCGCTTCCCGCTGATCCTGTTGAGCACGCCATCTACAAAGACTCGATGGCGTTCTATGAAATGGCGAGGGCGAAACAACAAGCCTTGCAGAATGCCGCGGCTGATAGCAAGAACGACATGACGAAGCCTTCGAGCGATGAGGTAACCGCTCTGCCCGGGGACACAGTCGATCCCTCCACGCCCGCGATGACAGCGCACGAGGAGCAGTTTTATTCCGGGCTGGATGCTGTGAGAATCATCAATCTGCCTCCAGACGCCAGAATGCAGCGGATCCTGGCTATGTCGCCTGACGAGCTGATTGCCTTTCGAAAGAGCCTCAGTCCAATGGAGCTGGTTGCGGCAATGGAGGGACTGAGTCCTGAACAAAAGGAGACCCTGGCTGCGTTGCAGGGACCGGCGCGAATGGTTGCGATAGAGGTTCTGCAGTCTCGACTCCTCAGAGATATTTACAGCGAACGACAGTTGGAAGCGGTTATGACCGACTTCTGGCTGAATCATTTCAATGTTTATCTGAGAAAGAACCAGAACGAGCCGTATTACCTCCCGTCTTACGAGCGCGACACCATTCGCCCTTACGTCCTCGGAAAGTTTGAAGATCTCCTGGTTGCTACGGCTAAGAGCCCAGCGATGCTGACTTATCTGGATAATGTGCAGAGCATCGGTCCTGACTCGCCTGCGGCCAGACAGGTGGCACAATTGAAGGCGCAGAGACCCGACGCCAAGCTGGCGAACATTCTTCCACAGGGGTTGAACGAAAATTATGCGCGCGAGTTGATGGAACTTCACACGCTTGGCGTTAATGGGGGGTACACCCAGGCGGATGTTACCCAGGTAGCCAAGGTTTTTACCGGGTGGACGGTCGATCAGCCGCTTCGCGGAGGCGGTTTTCAATTCAATGAGAGACGTCATGAGCCCGGTCCAAAGGTCGTTCTGGGTAAAACCATTCCGGAGAGTGGAGAGTCCGAAGGGCTTGCGGTTCTGCACATGCTGGCGACCAGTCCGGCAACGGCGAAGTTTATCTCAACGAAGTTAGCGGTGCGTTTTGTGAGCGATACTCCGCCTCCGGCCCTTGTCGATCGGATGGCGAAGGCTTTTCTCGATAGCGATGGCGATATCAAGGCAGTACTGCGCACCATGTTCAAATCGCCTGAGTTCTGGTCTTCCGATGCTTACCGGTCGAAGGTAAAGACGCCGATCGAATTCGTAGCATCGGCTGTTCGAGCAAGCGCAGCCGATGTGACCAACGCTCAAGCGCTCGTTGGAGCGTTGGATAAGTTGGGAATGCCTGTCTACGGGATGCAGACGCCTAATGGCTATCGCTGGACGTCTGAGCCCTGGGTGAGCACCGGCGCACTGGTGAACCGGATGAACTTCGCGGTCGCTCTGAGCAACAATCGGCTTTTCGAAGTTCACACGAACTGGACGGCGCTGCTCGAAGGGACGCACCCATCGTCAGGCTCTCCTGATGCGGCGAGCAAAGAGGCAGCACTTGAAATTCTGTTGCTCGGAGTTCCGGCAAACGAACAAACGAGAAAGACCGTGCTGGCCCAAGTCGGTGACGAGACGGTACAACAGCAGGCTGAAAAGAGCTTTGCGATCCGTCCGAGAGAGCAGGAACCGATGTGGTCGATCCTGAATGTCGGAGCTACGCAGGGACCACCGAAGATTCCTATTGATCATGAAGCAGCAGAAATTGCAGGATTATTGCTTGGCTCGCCGGAGTTCCAGCGGAGGTAAGTCGGTTTATTTTCTTGCCGATAGATTTTCCTCGAAACTTCCGGTGAGCGGCCGAGTTCAGTAGAGTAGGCGATGCAAGAAGTCTGGAAGGGTTCCCATGAAATATCCGAAAAACAATCTGGTTGATTGCAGCGATTGGGGCTGCGATATACATGGCCGTGATCTGCCACGGCGGCAATTTTCGCGACGTGGGTTTATGAAGGGCGGCGCGCTTGCCTTGGTAGGGACCTCCACGATTCCGGCTTTTCTTACTCGAAGTGTGCTTGCAGAAGCGACGACGGCCGCTGCCAACAACAAAAAGCTGATTGTCCTCTTCCAGAGGGGGGCAGTAGACGGATTGAACGTCGTTGTGCCTTACCAGGAGAAGAACTATTACTCGATGCGGCCTTCGATTGCGATCAAGCAGAACGAGGTACTCGATCTGAATGGTTTCTTCGGTCTTCATCCGGCGATGGCTTCCTTCAAGCCTTTGTACGACGCCGGGCACCTGGCGATTATCCATGCCGCGGGTTCGCCGGACATGACGCGATCGCATTTTGACGCGCAGGATTACATGGAGAGCGGTACTCCGGGGCTGAAGATTACAGAAGACGGGTGGTTGAACCGTGCTCTGCAGGCCGAGGCGCTGTCGGGGAAGCCGAGTGCGTTCCGTGCGGTCTCGCTGGGTACGCAGGTGCCGCGTACTCTCCAAGGTAAGGTCCCGGCGATTGCGATTAATAACCTAGCTGACTTCTCGGTTGCCGGCCGGGGACCGCAGACCTCGCAGATCAGCAATGCCTTCCAGGCGATGTATGACGAGAGCACGGACGCTGTGCTCCACGGAACAGGGCAGGAGACCTTTGAGGCGGTGAAGATGCTCAAGGCTGCGAATCCCGCCAAATACCAGCCGGCCACGGGAGTGAACTATCCCAATTCGCCGTTTGGGAACAGCCTGAAGCAGGTAGCCCAACTGCTCAAGGCGAATCTTGGGGTGGAGGCGGCCTTCTGCGACATTGGCGGATGGGATACTCACCAGAACCAAGGCAATGTAAACGGCCAGCTCTCCAATCGGCTGAAGGAGTTCTCCGAATCGATCGCGGCTTTCTGGACCGATATGGGTGATGATGTTGAAAACATTACGCTAGTGACGATGTCGGAATTTGGCAGAACCGCCCGCCAGAACGGTACAGGCGGAACCGATCACGGGCACGCCAATGTGATGTTTATGCTTGGCGGTAAAGTGAAGGGCGGCAAGGTTTACGGACGATGGCCGGGACTTGCGAACGAACAGCTGAACGAGGGACGGGATCTTGCTGTAACAACGGACTTTAGAAACGTTCTTGGCGAGGCTGCCTTCAAAACACTGGGATCAAAAAATCTGGAGATTGTATTTCCGGGATTTCCCTCTGACAGTTCAAGGTTCCTGCAACTTATTTGAATGCAGAGATTTCGTGCGTCTCTGCTTTTTGGAATCTTGTTTGTTAATGTCTTCTAAAAAATGTATCGGCAGGGGACAACTTTTCATCTTAACCTGCGTCTTATTGGATGTAACAACAAAAATGTCGGGATCAGCAGTTCCTCAGATCACGGCTTCCCCTATCTGCAAGACCACTCCCCACCTAATCAGTAAGGCCTCCAGTGTATCGGGGGCCTTCTCGCCTTTAAGCCCATGGCCCTGGGTTATTGGGTGCCCCCCCCCGGGGTATCTTTTGGTGTAAAGATCTGGAAATAAATAAGATAGATTCCAATTAGATACCTTCTACAGCAAGCCCTGAAACGCCGGGTTTTCTTTCTACTTTCAATTTTAGGGAATCGGCAAAACTGCTATGCCACTTAAGGGAAGAATATTTTTGGGCGGTATGTGTTTATCGCGGTGGGGGTTACGATTTTCGGGGGTTGTGCGGATCGGTTTTTGGGGCTTGACAGGAATTCCGGGGCTGGAGGAGGGCAATATTTAGTCGCTACGGCTTCGCCTTCGCTCGGGCCTTCGGCGAGCGGTAGCCGCTTCGCGGCGGCTCAAGAGGCCCAAGGCTAAAGCCTTGGGTTACCTCAGAAGCAAATACGGGATTTTCCGCAGCCTGTGAAGGCGTGCTTCCGCCCACTTTAATTCCCTTCCGCGCACTAAGTGTCCCTTCTGCACATTTAAATGCTCTTTCGCACACTTTAAGGACGGTGTTGCGTTCAGAGGGTGACTAGGAAAGGCCGAACTTGCGGTCGAGTGCCAGGTTTCCTGCACCGTTGAAGAGCAGCATCAAGGCAATCACCAAAAGGGCGAGGCCGTACTCGGAGCCGGAGTAGCCGTGGTGCCGGTTGACCATGACCAGGGCGACGGCCATGTCGCAGGCGATCATGAAGGCGGCGAAGCGGGTGAGGAGACCAAGGAGGATGAGGAGGCCACCCAGGAATTCGGTGAGCGCAGAGATGTAGCCGAGCCAGTAGGGAAATCCCAGAGTCGAGACGAAGTGGGCATGATGTTCGAGGGCGGAGAAGGTATTGCCACGGTGAAAGCCGCCTGCAGGAATTACCTTGGGGTAGCCGTGGTAGATCATGGCGGCTCCCAGTACGAGGCGCATCAGAAACGCTCCCCACGGCTGCAGGTTATTCAAAAATTTAGACAATTCTGTGGCCCCTTCCGTCTGAATCCAGATTGAGGATAGCCCGAGAGGTTGTGGGTCAGGGTTTGTTTGTCATGGAAGGTGCCTCGGAAGGCATGGGCGGCGATGCCGGTGAGAGGTATTCGTCAAGAAATCGCATGATGGCTTCGTCGAACTGACGTCCGGGGATGGTTTCGAGTTGGACCGTGATCTTAGGGGGAGCAGCGGTCTTAAAGGCCTGGGGAGTGTTGTTTGTGCGGGAGATAAGAAGTTTTGCTGTCTGAAGGCTTGCGAGCGGCTCCATGAGCGGGAAGCGCTCGTGAAACAGGAGCCTTACGGGGAGGAGCGTGGTTCGCGGATCGCGCTGTGCGACGTCGAGGAGGTCCGAATAGGGGGAGTCGATGATGAGAGCGGGAGTCTCTGGATGGTTCTCGGCCAAACTCGCGGCAAGCGATGCGCCAACCCCTGCTCCGTAGGGGACGATGCGACCGGGCGGGATGGAGCGCGTAGAGGTGAGGTAGCGCCAGGCGGACTCGGCGTCTTCGAGCATTCTTTGCTCGTCTGGATGGATATTGGCGCTGAAGCCGTAGCCGCGATAGTCGAAGGCGAGGAGGTTGAGGCCGAGGTTATGGAGAGATTGGATGGTGGGATCGAAGGCGGAGCGCGAACCGTCTCCGCCGGGGAGAAACAGAATTGTCGTTTGGGCGTAGCGTGCTCCCGGCGTCGCAGGAAGCCAGATGCCAACCAGTTGTGGAATTCCTGAATCGTCCGGGGCGAAGCGGACGATATCAGGTGTATCTGGTGCTGCGTTGCCGGCGCGAGCGGGATGCAGGATAAGCTGCCATTGTCCCTGGTGAAACAACAGGCAGAGAGCAAGGTAGGTGCATAACGCAGCTGCCAGTAATGCGAGAGTCATGGCTTTTATGAGCCACGCCGGACTAACTTGTTCTGCCGGTGAAGAGTGGGGGTTTGCAGAGCGACGAGACATGGTTCGGTTGTCACTTTAGCATCTCGGGGAAGGATGCTTAACGAAGACGTTAGGATAGGGTATCGAAGCAAGGGAGTTATTGTGGCTCGGTGGATCAGGTTGTGCGGGGTGATGGATGCTCCTGCACAGGGACAGATTATGGAAATTGAAGCTGAGGGAGCGGCGTACTGCATTGCCAACGTTGATGGGACGCTTTCGGTGCTGGACAATACGTGTCCTCATCGACATGGACCTTTAGGTCAAGGGTGGCTGGAAGGCGGGTGCGTTGTGTGTCCCTGGCATTCGTGGACATTTGACGCGAAGACGGGGGTTGCGGAATTTCCGCCGAATGAGTCTGTTGCCGTTTTCCAGGTGCGGGTGGAAGGTGATGACGTTCTGATTGAGACGCCTTCGTTGTGTCTTCGCTGAGCGTTTGAAATTTGTTTGAAGGATTGCTCTCCTCAGTGAGATAAGCGCGCCAGAAGCTGGTAGAATCTATTAAATCCACTCCTCGGAGAGGCAATGCAGGCAATCCTAGCGCTCGAAGACGGGCGCATCTTTCGCGGCAAGAGCTTTGGCGCAAGAGCGGAGAGCTCTGGCGAAGTGGTCTTCAACACTTCACTGACGGGCTACCAAGAGATCTTTACTGACCCCTCCTATGCGGGGCAGATTGTCGTTCTCACCAATCCTCACATTGGAAACTACGGAACTACTCCCCATGATCAAGAGGCGAAGCGGCCTTACATCGAAGGATTGGTGACACGCGAGTTTTCGCCGGTGAGCTCGAACTGGCGTTCGACGCAGGTGGCTGACGAGTATCTGGAACGGTATGGCGTTCCTGTCATCGCCGAGGTGGATACACGGGCGCTTGTACGGCATCTTCGTTCGAACGGGGTGATGCGCGGCGTGATTGCGAGCGGAGACAACCTGGATCTCGATGCCCTGGTTGCGAAGGCGCGTTCGATTCGAAAGATGGAAGGCACGGACCTGGCGAGCGTCGTGAGCACGAAGGAGCCATATAAGTGGGATGCGAGCGAGCCTAAGAATCTGACGGGGGACCCATTGCTGAAGCCGGGCGAAGAGGGCACCGAGTCGTTCCACGTGGTGGCGTATGACTTCGGCATCAAGGAGAACATTCTGCGGATGCTGACGCGGGAGAATTGCCGCGTCACGGTGGTACCGGCGAAGACTTCGGCGGAAGAGGTTCTGGCGATGAATCCGGACGGGGTGTTCTTCTCGAATGGGCCGGGGGATCCTGAGCCGCTAGATTATGCGGTTGAGAATGTTCAGAAGCTGCAGGGCAAGGCTCCGATGTTTGGAATTTGCCTTGGGCACCAGATTTTCGGGCTGGCTCTTGGCGGCAAGACTTACAAGCTGAAGTTTGGACATCATGGCGGAAATCATCCGATCATGAATCACCAGACCGGCAAGGTAGAGATTACGGCGCAGAACCATAACTTTGCTGTCGATCCGGATTCGCTGGATGAGAAGAAGGTTGAAAAGACCCACACGAATCTGAATGACCAGACGCTGGCGGGTTTGAAGCACAAGACGGACCCGATGTTCAGCGTGCAGTATCACCCTGAGGCAAGCCCCGGGCCGCATGACTCGCACTACCTCTTCAAAGACTTCCGCAAGATGATGGAAGAGTGGAAGAAGTAATTTCGGATTAGTTCAAATAAACAAAGGGCGCTTTGGTGAGCGCCCTTTGAAACGCGGGTGAAACCCGCACAGAGAAAGACGATAGATGCCACGCAGAAATGACATCGCGAAGATTCTTGTGATCGGGTCAGGACCGATCGTGATTGGCCAGTCGGCGGAGTTCGACTATTCGGGCACGCAGGCGTGCAAGGCGCTGAAGGCCGAGGGCTATGAGGTCGTGCTGGTGAACTCGAATCCGGCGTCGATCATGACCGATCCCGAGGTTGCGGACCGCACGTATATTGAGCCGTTGAGTGCTTCCTATGTGGAAGAGATTATTCGGATTGAGGCGGAGATGATGACGCCGGGTTCGGGTAAGTTTGCGCTGCTGCCTACGGTTGGCGGCCAGACTGCTCTGAATCTTGCCGTTGATCTGGCGGACTCGGGATTTCTGGAGAAGCATGGCGTTGAGCTGATTGGCGCGAAGCTTGAGGCGATCAAGAAGGCCGAGGACCGGCTGTTGTTCAAGGATGCGATGAACAAGATCGGGCTGGATATGCCGCGGTCGGCCCTGGTGAACAACATTCGTGATGGACTGGAGTTTGCGGCGAAGATTGGTTTTCCGGTCGTGATCCGGCCTTCGTTTACGCTTGGCGGTTCCGGCGGCGGCATTGCTTACAACCGCGAGGAACTGATGGAGATTCTGGCTCGCGGGCTTGATCTCTCGCCGGTGCATGAGTGCCTGCTTGAGGAGAGCGTGCTGGGGTGGAAGGAATATGAGCTTGAGGTGATGCGCGATCTGAATGACAACGTCATCATTATCTGCTCGATTGAGAACTTCGACCCGATGGGCGTTCATACGGGGGATTCGATCACGGTGGCTCCGGCGCAGACGCTGACGGATCGCGAGTACCAGGTGATGCGTGACGCGGCGATCAACGTGATTCGCGAGATCGGGGTGGAGACGGGCGGCAGCAATGTGCAGTTTGCGGTCAATCCGGTTACGGGGCGGATGACGGTGATCGAGATGAATCCGCGGGTGTCGCGATCGAGCGCGCTGGCATCGAAGGCTACGGGATTTCCGATTGCGAAGATTGCGGCGCGGCTTGCGGTGGGTTACACGCTGGACGAGATTCAGAACGACATCACGAAGGCGACTCCGGCATGTTTTGAGCCGACGATTGACTATGTGGTGGTGAAGATTCCGAAGTGGCAGTTTGAGAAGTTTCCGGGAGCGGATGAGACGCTTGGGCCGCAGATGAAGTCGGTGGGCGAAGTGATGGCGATCGGGCGCACCTTCAAAGAAGCGATGATGAAGGGGGTCCGGTCGCTTGAGACAGGGAAGAAGGCGACTGCGGATAACATCGAGCCACGAAGGCTGACGCAGCGGCTGGTGACGCCGCATCCTGACCGGCTGGCCTATATTCGTTATGCCTTTGAGCAGGGAATGACCATTCGGGAGGTGTCGCGGCTTACTTCGATGGATCCGTGGTTCCTGCATCAGATCAAACAGATTACGGATGAGATCAAGGCGGTTGGCGGGACCGCGATTGACACCGTGACTACGGAGCAGCTTCGCGATGCAAAGAGAATGGGGATCTCCGATGAGCGGCTTGCGGCGGTCTGGGGGTTGACTGGCGCGGAGGGGACGGCGGCTGTACGCGCTCTGCGAAAGAAGCTTGGGGTGAAGCCGGTTTACAAGCTGGTGGATACGTGCGCGGCGGAGTTCGAGAGCTTCACGCCTTATCTCTACAGCTGCTACGAGGAAGAGGATGAGGCGGCTCCGACGACGAAGAAGAAGGTCCTGATTCTTGGGAGCGGGCCAAATCGTATCGGGCAGGGAATCGAGTTCGACTACTGCTGCTGCCATGCGGCGTTTGCGCTGCGTGAGGATGGTTACGAGACGATCATGATCAACTGCAATCCGGAGACGGTGTCGACGGACTATGACACCAGCGACCGGTTGTACTTCGAGCCGCTTACGCTCGAGGATGTGCTTGAGGTTTATGAGCATGAGGCTTCTTCCGGCGCTGAGATCGGAATGATTGTGCAGTTCGGCGGGCAGACTCCGCTGAACTTGTCGCTGCCATTGAAGAAGGCGGGGGTGCCGATTATCGGGACTTCGCCTGAGTCGATCGATCTGGCGGAGGACCGCAAGCGGTTCGGGAAGCTCATTGAGGATTTGGATATTCCGCAGCCACAGGGTGCCATGGCTACGAGCGTGGAAGAGGCGGTTGCGGGGGCCAATCGGGTTGGATATCCGGTGCTGGTGCGGCCTTCGTATGTGCTTGGTGGCCGCGCGATGGTGATTGCGTATGACGACGAGGCGGTGGTTCGGTACATGACGACTGCGATCGAGTACTCGCAGGAACGGCCGGTGCTGATCGATCACTTCCTTGAGGATGCGACCGAGGTCGATGTCGATGCTCTGTGCGATGGCGAGGACGTTGCGATCGCCGGCATTATGGAGCATATCGAAGAGGCAGGGGTTCACTCCGGCGATTCATCGTGTGTACTGCCTGCGGTGGATATTGCTCCTGAAGTGCTGAATACGATTCGCGATTACACGCGGAAGCTGGCGATGGCGCTGGATGTGCGCGGGCTGGTGAATATTCAGTTTGCGATTCAGCGCGGCAAGGTCTACGTGATCGAGGTCAATCCTCGGGCTTCGCGGACGGTGCCTTATGTTTCGAAGGCGACGGGGGTTCCGCTGGCGAAGATTGCTTCACGCATCATGGTGGGGCAAAAGCTGAAGGAACTGCTGCCTGAGCAGGTTGCTTCGGGCAAGGACCTTGAGACCGGACCGCACTTCTTTGTGAAGTCACCTGTGTTTCCGTGGGGCAAGTTCCAGGGAGTCGATCCGGTGCTGGGGCCGGAGATGCGGTCGACCGGAGAGGTGATGGGTGTCGCCGACAACTTCGGTGAGGCGTTTGCCAAAGCCCAGCTTTCTGCCGGACAGGCGCTTCCATCGAAGGGGACACTGTTCCTCAGCGTAAATGACCGGGATAAGGAGGGAGCAATTTCTCTGGCGAGACAGTTCGTCGAGATGGGCTTCCGGCTGGTTGCGACTCACGGTACGGCCGCAGTGCTTGAGAAGGCTGGTCTGCAGCCGGAGCGCGTCTATAAGGTCAAGGAAGGGCGGCCTAATGTGGTTGACCTTATCAAGGGCGATCGGATTCAGCTTATTGTGAATACTCCGCGGGGCCAGGATCCGTTCTTTGACGAGAAGGCCATTCGAAGGGCGGCGGTGCTGGCTCGCATTCCGACAATTACGACCTTAGCGGCGGCTCGTGCGGCGGCAGAGGGAATCGCAGAGCTTCAGCAAGGGAAGCTGAATGTCATCTCGTTGCAGGAGCTACACGCGAGCCGTGGTTATGATTCCGAGCGGAGTGCGAAGGAAGCTCCGATTGCATAGCTGATCATGCAGAGCGGAACCCAGGTTCCGATGAGCAGACCGTCACCTGCCATGAGGCCGCTACCGTGCTCGATATCGAAGAAAGTGCGCCATAGCTTTTCCATGGCGCCGCAATTCTCGCAGAGTCCTACGCCGGTGGGAAGGTCGAGAACCCATACGCAGATGATGGAGAAGAAGACGAGGCCGGAGATCCAGACGTAGCGTGCTACTACGTTTTGCTGGAATCTGGCGATGATGTAGCCTCCGATCATCGGGACGAGGAAGGCGAGTGCGGTTCCGATGAGCTTGGGTTCTGTAGCGTCGGGCTCGGGGTGTGTGAGGGTCATTCCTCCGATGGCAAGGTAGAGGAAGAAGACCGCCAGCAATGTATGGGCGAAAAACCAGAACGCTTCGCTGCCCAGTTCGCTGAGCGATTTACCCTGCGTGATGTCTTCGTGTGGATGCATGGTTCCAATGCCGAGGTTACTCCTATTGTTGCGCGTGCCGCGAGCGTTGGGGTTACGTCTTTTGGGTCATGATGTTCACTTTTTTGAGACCTGGGCGGCGGCCTCATAGAATAAAGAGATGCTGCTTGAAGGCCTTTTTGTTCCCCTGACCACTCCGTTCTATCCGGACGGCCGTTTGTATCTACGCAAGCTGGAGCACAATGTTGACCGATACTCGAAGACTCCGGCCGCGGGGCTCGTTGTATTGAGTGAGGTTGGCGAGGCGTCCCTGGTCTCCGATGCAGAGACGAAGGAGCTACTGAGGACAGCGATTGGCGCCGCAGCGGAACAAAAGGTGATGCTTGCGGGAGTTTCGCGGGACAGTGTCACGGGAACGCTAGAACTCGTGGATACAGCGGCGGGATATGGGTATGACGGCGTTGTTTTAAAGCGTCCGGCTCTGCTCCAACGAAGATTTGCTCGGGGCGAGGCTTTACGTGAGACGCTTACTTACTTCAAGGCCGTGGCTGACAGGGCAGCCGTGCCTATAGTCCTTTACTCCACACGGGTTTCGCCAGTGCCGGTTGAGGTGATTGAAGAGTTGGCCAGGCATCCGCAGATTATCGGCCTGATGGATGAAGTTATTGACCGCGGCCGGATGGAGGCTATTCGGACGGTTACTGCCGAGGTGAAGCGGGATGTAACCGTGACCCATGTCTTTGCCGCGGTGACGGCTCGGATGAAGGCACCGAAAGAGACCACAGGGAGCGGAACGTTTGTTTCAGCCGATGTGCTGACAGAGGGAGGAGCAGCGGTTGCGGTGGCTCCTCCGAGGCCTGCGATCAAAACCCGGGTGAAGGCGGTGGGTTTTCAGTGTTTCGCGGCAGGTTCGGCGAAGATGCTTGAGGGGCTGAAATCCGGGGCTACCGGGATTATGCCTGCGCTTGGGGCCGCTGCTCCCCAGGCCTGCTATGAAGTGTATGCCGCATGGAAGGATGGCGATCCTGCTTTGGCGGAGGAGAAGCAGCTTCGGTTGTCGGCTGCAATCGAGCAGGTGGAGGAGAGGCTGGGTATTCCGGGGATTCGGTATGGTTCGGATCTGACTGGATATTTCGGTGGCCTTCCGCGCCTGCCTTTGCTTCCGCTTACCGGGAGGGAGCGGGAGTCCGTTGATGTGGCTATGCGGGGTATAAGGAATTAATCAGAGGATCTTCAAGAAGGCCCGCAGTGCAAGGCTTAGTGGCGTGGGGTGACGGTGATACCCAGGCCGTTTAGTTTGCTACGGGCCTGCATGGCCTCCGGCGAGTTGGGGAAACGCTGAATCAGCGTCCGGAGTTCGCGTACACCAGCGTCTGTCTGTTTCATCTGTAGCAGGGCCTGTCCCTTGTGAAGATAGGAGACCGGGACTTTGTTGCTGTCGGGATACTGCTCGAGGACAGCATCGTAGGCTTTGACAGCGTTGCCGAATTTGCCGGAGCGGTACTCGATCTCTGCCTGGTAGTAGTAGGAGTTTCCAGCTAAGGGATTATCGGGATAGCTGCGGATGACGTCGCCGAACTCGGATGCGGCGAGCGAGTATTTTGCGGCCATGTAATCGCCCAGAGCGGTCTTGTAGAGATCGTCGACTGGCGGAGCGGCAGTGGCTGCCGGGGCAGGCGGCGGAGGACCGTCGTTGGCGGCCATGGGAATGCCGGCCTGTGGCTTGCCTTTCTTTCCCTGTCTGGCAGGAGGCGGTTCGGGCGCAGACGCTGGAGCAGAGGTATCCGGTGCTGAAGCGGCTGGTTGGCCCTGCATGTTGGCGCTGATCGATTGCTGCTGACTCTGAATGTCCTGCATCACTTTTTCGAGACGACCGAGGCGAGCCTTGATCTCGTCGAGGGAATCGTTGAGAGACTGGACCTGTCCGGAGACCTGGTCAATCTTTCCTCCCTGGCCGCTTTCCTGAGACTGAACGTGCTTTTGCAGGGAGTCGATCGCCTGGGACATGCGGTTGACCGAGTCGGCGTTTTGCTGGACGAGATCCTTGAGGACTCCCATGCGCTCGTCGTTGGACTGTTGAAGGCGCGCGACGGCATCCTGGAGAGCCTGGACCTGCGTCTGGAGTTGCACCATATCCTTATTGACGGCGAAGGCAGCAGGGGATGGCACGAGCATGGCGCAGGCGAGGGCAATGGAGGCGAGGCGGATTCGGTTTTGTTTGAAGGAGGTCATAGACATACGCTTGGCTTTCCTTATGTAAAGTCTAAGCCCTCGCGATGTGTGTTGAGCGCGAGGGCTGTTTAGCCGCAAGTCCTTCTACTACGGTCGGTCGCGGCGGCGACGCGACCGACGCTCAGGATGACACTTCTGAACAATTCAACCGGACCCTGGAGATGGCTCTAGCGGTCGAGCGAGAACTGTGCGCGGCGGTTCTGCTGCCAGCAGCTCTCCGTGGATTCGTTGCAGAATTGTTTCTCTTTGCCGTAGCTGATCACGCGGAGCCGGTTGGAGGCGACGCCGGCGTTGACGAGAGCGGTGCGGGCAGAGTTGGCACGGTTTTCTCCGAGGGCGAGGTTGTATTCGGCTGAACCGCGCTCGTCGCAATAGCCACCGATGACCACTTTGATGGACGGGTGGGAATTGAGGTAGGAAGCGGCCTGGGAGATCGAGGTCTGCGCATCAGGACGAAGGTCGTAGCTGTCGTAGTCGAAGAAGACATCCTGTACGTTCTGTTTGAAGGCGGCTTCGCTGCCCATGTCCTCGTTGCCCGGCGGAGCGGTGGGTGCTACGGGAACGCGAACGGTGACGCGAACATTGGCCTCAGTCGTGCCGGCGTCTCCCTTGGCGGTGAGGTGGAAGTTGGTGGAACTGGAGGGAGTTACATTCTGGGTTCCGTTGACGGGAACCTGACCGATGCCATCGATGGTGACGACGGTAGCGTTTTCAGTTCTCCAGTTGAGAACGACCGACTGGCCGAGGTCGATAGCAGTCGGGTCGGCGGTGATGGTGGCTGTGGGAGCCGAGGCAGCGGCAGGCGCAGGTCCGAGGGAGGCCGGGTTAACGCCGCTGCTCTTTTTGTGGCAGCCAATAGCGGCGCTGAGAATAACGACCGTTGTCGTCAGGATCAGGGCCTTGCGAAGCGGAATCTGCGTTGCACTCATCTAACTTTCTCCTAAATGCTGAAGTGAATCAAAAACGGAATTTTGACGTTCTTACGATTATTGCAGCAAGCTATTCGCTACTTCCAACTCCAATTGGGCATATCGGCACCAGGGCCGGTAAGGGGTTTGCGTTGCGTTCCGTCGGCGAGCATGCTCCAGATGCGTGTGTGTTCCGGTCGACCGTCGGATGAGTTCGCATAAACAATGTGGCGGCCATCGGGAGACCACGAAGGGAAGTCGCAACGGCCGGTGTCGTGGGTGAGCTGAATCCAGCGCTTGGTGGCAATTTCCATCACGTAGATGTCCTGCCCACCGGGAGCTCCCGGACCGTACTTGCGATCCCATGCGAAGGCGAGAAACTGTCCGTTGGGAGACCATGACGGGGAGGTTGCGTAACCTCCATCGGTGAGGCGGGTGACGGCTGAGCCGTCGGTATCCATGACGAAGAGCTGCGGCAGATTGGTACTGCGCGCGCTGACCCAGGCGATCTGCGCTCCGGTCTTGGGATTGAAGACGGGTGAGACATCGGGGCCGCGGAAGCTGGTGATGCGATGCGCGCCGCTGCCGTTGGCATCGGCAATCCAGATTTCAGGATCGCCCGAGCGGGAGGAGGAGAAGGCGAGGTTGCGCCCGTCCGGTGACCAGGCTGGCGAGAGATTGGTTCCACCGCTGGAGGTGAAGTTGACCATGCGATTCAACAGCAGAGAGTACATGCGGATCTGGAAGCCGTCTTTGCCGAGCGAGGAGAAGGCGATGCGGGAGTTGTCGGGGGCGATGCGCGGTGAGAGGGAGACGGTGCCGAGCTGCGTGATGGAGTGCTGGTTAGCGCCGTCATAGTCCATGGCCCAGATTTCTTTTGTGCCGCCGGAGATTCTGACGTAGTAGATCCTGGTTTCGGCAATGCCGGGAATACCGCCGCCGAGGCGGAAGATGATTTCGTCGGCAAAGCGATGGGCGATCTGCCGGGCGGAGTCTTCGGAAGCCTGCTCGTTGTACTGCTTGGCGAGAACCTGCGGGTATTGCGTATTCTTGGCGTCGAAGAGATAGCCGTTGACGGTGATGCGATCGCCCTGGATTCCGACGCTGCCGAAGGCGACCATTGCGGCTGAAGCGGGTGCGTTGGACCACTGCTGGAGATTGATCTCGTTAGGCGCGCCGGGAATGGACTGGGGGAGGAGAGACTTCGAGACGATGTCGAAGATGCCGGCGTTGGCTAGGTCGCTGTAGAGGGTGGTGTCAAAGGTGCTCTTCAGGTTCGCCGGGCCAGGGAGGGTCGCCTTGAAGTCAGCGACGGCTATGCGGATATTCGAGACTCCAGTGGAGGTCTCGGTCTTGAACCAGTCCTGAGCGTGAAGATTGGAAGACAAGGCGAACAGAAGGGTCGCCGCTGCGAGCCACAGTTTGGCGGGGAGTGCAGATAGGGGTCGAGCAGGACGAAAGATCATCTCTCTCATCGTAGACGCAAAATTTGCACAGCGGGTTATATGGGTGTTTCAAGCGGTATCAATGTTTGTACGATTCTGTGGATTAAATCAGGGGTTCGTGGCCCCGATGATGCTTTGTTTGATGGTGTTGTAGGGGCGGATGGGCGCTGGGTTCAGGGCTGGGTGTAGTGGAAGGTGTATTCGACGGTGATGCGATCGCCGGCCGGGAGCGGGCCGAAGCCTTCTACGCGTTGGACGGCTCGGAGAGCCGATTGGTCAAGTGACGTGGAGCCGCTGCGGGTTTCTATACGCGCGTTCGATGGCGTGCCGTCGCGGTTGATTTCGAAGAGAACGGTTACGCTGCGGCCGGAGGAGGCGCGCGGGTCAGCCTCTTGCGTGTACCAGTTTTGTGCAACGCGCTGATTGACGATATTGACGTAGTAGGAGAAGCGCGAGCCGAAGGCACGATCCTGGACGGAGACGCTGGCGGTACCGTTTTTGAGTTCGAGCGTGGCTTGCGGGATGCGAATGCCTGCAGTTTCTCCGGTGACGGCCTTGGTTGGCTGTGGTGGTGCCGGCTGGGGGTGTTTGGGTGGCGCCGGTGCTGGTTCGGCAGCCTGCTTGATGGGTTTGAACTTCTTTTCGGGAATGGGAATCTCGTCCGGCTTCGGAGCTTCGATCATCTCCTGCTTCGTGGTGACTGGCGCGGGGCTCGGGGCTTCGGAGGTGAGGACTCCGGTGTCGAGATCGCGCTGCTTTGGAGGCAGCGGGATGGAGGAGACCATGGTGGCCTGGATGGCTCCTGCCGTGGCGGAGTTCTCACCCCATTGCGAACCACGGAGGTGGAAGTAAGCGGTGGCTACGACTCCTCCGGCAATGAGGAGGTGCAGGAGGATGGAGCGCGCGAAGGGGCCGCCGAAGTGATCTTCGTAGACGGGATCGAGGCCGAGATTGAGGGAGGAATCCATGGCGTGCGCGCTATCTGTTTTCGATAGGCCTGGTGACGATGCTGATGTTGGTGATGCCCGCCTGCTTGACGGCGTCCATGACGGAGGCAAAGGCTCCGAAGGGAACGCGCTCGTCGGCGCGCAGATAGATGATCTGCTTTGCGGGATCACTGGAGCTGTTCTGCTTCAGGAGTGCCGGGAGCTGGTTGACATTGACGGGTTTGTCCTGAAGGAAGACGTTCTGCTCTTTGTCGATCGTGACGACCATACGCTGCTCGGTAACTTGATTGACGGAGCGGGTTTTGGGAATGGCGACATCGATGCCGGACTGCAGGACAGGCGCTGTAAGCATGAAGATGAGCAGAAGGACGAGGACGACGTCGACGAGGGGAGTGATGTTGATCTCGGCGAGCGCTGTCTGAGTGTGTCCCTTGGAGGAAAAGGCCATGGCTAGAAGGCCCTCCGGCGCGGCGGCTCTTCAGGCTGAGGTTGCGAGTAGGTGGGAGGAGGCTGTGTGGGAGTAAGCATGGCTGCGTTCTCAATGGCGTTCAGGAGTTCGCGACCAAAGTCGTCCATGCGGGCTGCGAATTCGCGGAGACGGGCGGTGAGCTGGTTGTAGCCGACGACGGCGGGGATGGCGACGGCGAGCCCGGCGGCGGTAGTGATGAGGGCCTCGGAGATTCCGGGGGCCACGGCGCGGAGGGTGGCGGAGCCAGCCTGGCCTAGTCCGTGGAAGGCGTCGATGATGCCCATGACGGTTCCGAAGAGCCCGATAAAGGGTGCAATGGCGGCGATGGTGGCGAGCCAGGTCATGCGGCTTTCCATGGCGGTCAGGGCTTCGGAGGCCGCGGTCTGTGCGGCGCGCTCGAGAGCAACCGGGTTACGCGGGAGACCGCGGCCGTTGTTCTGGCGCTGGTATTCGTCGTGGATCTCATTGAAGACGGCGACTAGCGGGCTTGGCCTGAACTGGTCGGCGACGGCGGCGATTTCGCTGAGGCGGCTGGACTTGCGGAATGCGCGAATGAAGCGCAGTCCCTGCTTATGAGCCCTTGAGAAGCTGGACCACTTGGAGAACATAATGGCCCAGGAGAAGATGCTGCAGAGCAAGAGGATGATTAGGACTGCGAAGGCCAGGGGGCCGCTGTTGTGAATCATCTCCGCGAGGGCACTGCCACCGGTGCTGGGAGCGGCGGCGGGGGTGTCTTCCTGTTGCAGGAAGTGCAGAGAGAGCGCGAGGATCGAGATCATCATGTGGTCCACCAGAGCTTAGTGTAAATCGTTTGGCCGAAGCCACTGCGCAAAGAGGCACCTGATCAGATGCCCCATTCATGGTGTGTATCAGCTTTTTTATTTTTGCGGATTATAAAGATCGGTACATTACATAGGCGTCGACATAGCCAGCGGTGGGGTGCAGAAAGGCTTCGGGAAGGCGCCCGACGATTTCGAAGCCGAGGCTTTGCCAAAGGCGGACAGCTCGTTCGTTGGTACTGACGACGAAGTTGAATTGCATGGCGCGATATCCTCGATGCTTTCCGTACTGGAGCGAGTGCGCGCACATTGCCCGGGCTACTCCTTTGCCTGTGGCGGCTCTGGCTGTGATGTATCCACAGTTTGCGACGTGCGAGCCACCGCCGCTCCGGTTGGGACAGATGTAGTAGGTTCCGACAATTTCTCCACTGTCCTCGGCTACGAAGACCTCGTGGCTGGTGGAAAGCCAATAGGCGAGGGCTTCTTCTCGGCTCATGTTGTGGGGCAGGGTGTAAGTATCCCCGGCACGGATGACTGGTTCCAAGATGGCCCAGATTGCGTTGGAGTCGTGAGGCTGTGCGGGTCGAATGGTCGGCATGGGTCTATGTTCAGATGAAGGCGGTCGAGGTGAAGGCGGTTGAGGTGAAGGCGCGATTCTCTCAAGTCGGTCAGCGGAGAATAGAGTTCAGCCAACCGATGCGAACAAGGAGGCGATCCGCAGTTTCCGCAGCATGGAGCGCTTCTTTTGCTGATGCATTTGCATACGCTTGAGGATGTCATCGAGCACTTTGACAGCCGAAACAGCATATGGCCCTTTGTTGAGCATGACGCACTCAGCGCGTTCTCCCATTGCCGCGTCTGTAATCTCCGACCGGGATGGAATGCCTGTTTTTGCCAGAGTTTCGAGCACCTGCGTTGCCCATATGACTGGTATATGCGCGGCCTCGCATATCCATAGGATCTCTTCCTGGACCTCAGCAAGGCGTTGATAGCCGCATTCCACAGCCAGATCACCCCGGGCAATCATGACGCCTACAGAAGGCAGCGCCATGGCTGTGAGGATCAACCCGGGAAGATTTTCGAATGCTTCGCGGGTTTCGATCTTGAGCACGAGGCGAAGCGATTTTCCCTTGGGCTGTTGCAGATGTTTAAGCAACTGGCGGATGTCATCTTCGGTTCGCACGAATGAATAGCCAACGATATCGGCGTACTGGACGATGAACTTCAGATGTTCTATGTCTTCTGTGGTGAGGGCCGGTGTGTCAACGCGTGTGTCAGGCAGATTGATTCCTTTTCCACCTCCGAGTTTTTCTCCCTCTGGCCGCGCCTGAGTGATCTCCACGAGAACACTCTTTCCGGTCACAGAGCGAATAAGACCGCCGATTTTTCCGTCATCAAACCAGATTGGTTGACCGGCTTTTGCATGGTCGAAGAAGCCGGGGAGAGTGACTCCTATTTGTCCAGTTGAAGTAATCCGTTGGTCGCTGTCCCGCAGAGCCGGTTTGCCCGATTGCAGGGAACGGGTAAGCAAGAGTGATTCACCCGATTTGAGGAGGATGGTTTGCGCAGATGGCGGAATGGGGCCAACACGAGCACTCCATGACGTTGCCTTGGAGGCGCGTTTGGCAACATGGAGTTCAATTCCGGGAATGAAATAAGCTGTCTGATTGATTTGGGCCAGACGAGATGGCCCCTGAGTTTTTGTAATCCGGAGAGAACGCTTCGAGTCACGAGCGTCACGAAAGCGCACGATATCGTTGCGGTGTAGTTTTTCAAGAAAAGACAGGGGGAGTTGAATTGTTGCGGTTACGCCCTGGGGCGGCCGACAGGGGTTTTCTGTTGGTGTGAGCCAGATGAGAGCTGGTTTAGTTACACGGCCAAATTCGTCGCGCTGCGGACGGCAACGGATGACGGCGCGGCCTGGTTCGATTGGGCCGGTGCGGAGTTTCGGTCCGGCAAGGTCCATCTCGACCCGGCACAAACGACGCGTCTCCTTTTTTGCTTTTTCCAGATTGCGGATCATTTTTAACCACACGTCTGGGCTGTCGTGAGCGCAATTGATACGCATACAGTCCATCCCGCTTCGAAGTAAATCACGCACCAGTTCATAGTTTGTAGAAGCCTCTGTTGGAACAGTTACCATAATCCGGACATTTCGACCTGATGGCTCGGGTCCGAGAAGGGCATTTGTATTAGCCTTCAGCAATCGGGAGCCTTCCCCCATTTTGATGGCGGGTTCAATCGACGGGAGAGGCTGGCGGGCTGTTCCATTGAGGGAGTTGAGAACGCCGTGGACGGATTCGATGGCATCAAGGACGTGACCTTCTGTCCGGCCAAGAGAGGACAGGCCGAGAACTGCCAGCTTTGCCTGCAGGTTTCGAATGTCGTGCCGACGAAGGGCAAGGTAATGGGTGAGGTTGCGGGCGCTCTGCTGATGACACTTGTGCAAGGGCAGAGCTCGATTCGCCAAGAGCGCTTCGGCATGCAACATGTCGGTGTGAAGCGCCTCGAGTCGGGCCGCGAGGGCGTGAGCCAACTTCGCGTCTGAAGCCTTCGTTTTTGGTGCATCCTTCATGGTCGGGACGCTCGATCGAAACAAGTCTAAGGTACGGTCAGAAAACTCTATATGACGCAGATCACAGATAGGCTAATGTTTCCAGATGTGAGATACAGGTGCCTTTTGCTGACGACTCTCAATGCGGAATCCAGCGTGTCATGATGTAGCAGCTCTATGTTTGCTATTCTCGCGGTACATCGTTAGCTGAGGCCCGGAAGATGCTGTTGGAGTTACGTGCAGAAAATTATGCTGTGATCGACCGCGCGGTCGCGACGTTCGGGCCGGGCCTGAATTTGATGACGGGTGAGACGGGCGCGGGAAAGTCGATCCTGATCGATGCGCTCGTGCTGTTGCTGGGTGGAAAGGCTTCGACGGATGTTGTTCGGCATGGAGCAGAGAAGGCAGTGGTGGCTTGCGTCTTCGAGATGACTCCGGGTGTCGGGGCAATTCTTGATGTGCATGGGATCGATGCTGAGTCAGAGGACGAGCATATTGTGCTGCGACGGGAGATCCTGGCGAACGGCAAGGGACGGGTGTTTGTGAACAACCAGCCAGCTACGGTGGGGGTACTGCGTCAACTTGCCCCGGAGCTGGCGCTGGTGCATGCGCAGTCGGAGACGCTGGTGTCGTTTGACCAGGCACAGCAGCGAGGGTTGCTGGATCGTTTTGGCGCTATTTCCGGCGAGGCCGTATCAGAGGCGTTCGCGACCTGGAAAACGACTACAGAGAGGATGGAAGAACTGCAGTCCGCGGAGCAGGACCGGTTGCGCATGGCGGATCTCTGGAGGTTTCAAAGCAGAGAGATTGAGCAGGCTGGATTGAATACCGATGATGAGGATACGCGACTGGAGGCTGAGAAGCGCGTGCTCAGCAATTCGGAGCGGCTTTATGCCGCGGCGATGAGCGCTCACGATCTGTTGTATGAAGCCGAGAATGCGGCGGAGACTACGCTGGGTTCAGCGTTGAAACACCTGGAGGAACTGGCTCGGTTTGATACGCGGTTTGTTGAGCCTGCGCAGCAATTGGCTGCGGCAAAGGCGATTGTCGAGGATGTGGATGCAGAGGTGAGGGACTTCGCCGATAACGTGAATGCATCGCCTGGGCGATTAGAGGAGATCGAGGACCGTTTGGCGGCACTGGATCGGCTCAAGCGGAAGTATGGGCAGACGCTTGCCGAGGTCATGGCGTTCGGGGCGGAGGCAGCGAAAAAGCTGGCTGAGGTGGAGAATCGGGACGCGTTACTGGCCGAGCTGAAGGTAAAGCAGGAGAAAGATGCTGCGGCGTATCGGAAAGCTGCTTCAGAGCTGACGGCTGCGCGTGCCGACACTGCAAAACGTCTCGAAAAACTGGCGGCGGCGCAGATCAATGATCTTGCGATGAATGTGCGATTTGAGGTCCGGGTTACCGCAGAGAAGGATCAGGCAAATTGGACGGGGCATGGGTGGGACCGTGTGGACTGCCTGATTGCCACGAATGCAGGAGAGCCGCTGAAGCCGCTGGAAGAGATCGCTTCGGGCGGTGAGATGTCGAGAGTGATGCTGGCTCTGAAGGTGACGGTCGAGGAAGGGAGTTCGGGTGGGGCGGGCAGGAAAAAGAAGGCTCCGCTGCCGCGAACACTGGTCTTTGATGAGATTGATATTGGGATTGGCGGCCGGGCAGCAGAGGCGGTGGGGCGAAAGCTGAAAACGCTTTCAAAGGGACAACAGGTGTTGTGCATTACGCATCTCCCGCAAATTGCTGCGTTTGGAGAGCAGCATCTGCTGATTGAGAAGCTGGAGAAGCAAGGGAAAACGCATACGACGATTCGCGTGATGGAGGAGGCGGAGCGAACCCAGGAGATTGCCCGGATGCTGAGCGGCGCAAAGCTGACGGAGACTAGTTTGAAGCACGCCGAACATCTGATTGCCAGCAGCCGTTAATTCTTACAACGAGCGACATCCCCGCCTGGACTCACGGCATCCCACGGTGCAGGTTTCGGAGGATCCGGCGATGACTTCAACTCCCCAGAAGTGCGCTCGAGAAGGGTGTAGCTGTATGGCAGCGGCGGGGAGCAAATATTGCTCAACCCAGTGTGAGGACGCGAGAAAGATTATGACCTTACGCTGTCCCTGCGGCCACCCCGGGTGTTCCTGAGAAACGTCGCCAAAATGACGACGTTTCTCACCGCGGCAGTGAAAGGCTGAAAGTGTGCCAACTGCTTGTGACGTCTGACGTTGCGGGACGCACCTTATGTGGTTCCATTTAGGGTTAATAAAGCCGTAAACGCGGTATACTAAATAGGTGACCACTACTACCCTCGACCATGCTGCGGTGAGTGATTCCAGCGGCGCCTCTCAGGCCAAGAAAGTTCTTCTTCTCAAGCCCCGCGGATTCTGCGCAGGAGTTGTTCGCGCCATTGATATTGTGCGGATTGCGCTGGAAACCTTTGGAGCCCCGATTTATGTGCGGAAGGAGATCGTGCATAACAGCTATGTTGTCAACGATCTGGCGAAGAAGGGCGCAATCTTTGTCAATGAACTGGACGAGGTTCCGGAAGGAGCTCGCGTGATTTATTCGGCGCATGGCGTATCGCCGGCGGTCCGAGCGCGGGCGAAGGAGCGCAAGCTGAAGGTGGTGGATGCCACGTGTCCACTGGTGACTAAAGTACACGTCGAGGCGATCAAGTTTGCCAAACAGGGGTACTCGCTGGTGCTGGTTGGGCATCGCGACCACGAAGAGGTTGAGGGGACCCAGGGCGAGGCTCCGGAGGTAACTCAGGTGGTCTCGACGGTGCGAGAGGTCGAGGCGCTGGTGGTTCCCGATCCGAACAAGGTTGCGTATCTGACCCAGACGACGCTTTCGCTGGACGAAGCGAAATACATGATCGAGGCGCTTAAGAAGAAGTTTCCTAACATCGTCGGGCCGCATGCGCAGGACATCTGCTATGCGACAGAAAATCGCCAGACGGCTGTGAAGAACGTCGCTCATGGAGCAGACGTGGTGCTGGTGGTGGGTTCGCGCAACAGTTCGAACTCGAACCGGCTTGTGGAGGTTTCGAAGAATCTAGGGACGAACTCTTACCTGATCGATAAGGCGGAGGACGTTCAGCCGGAGTGGCTTGATGGCGCAGATACAGTTGCCGTGACGGCAGGCGCATCCGCGCCGGAGGTTCTTGTGCAGGAGGTTGTGGCTTACCTGCAGACCAAGGGATATGGTTCTGTCGACGAAGTGGAAGTGATGCCAGAGAACGTACGCTTCGGCTTACCGCCGGAGATCGTCCAAGCTATAGCATCCGCTCCTCCGGTAGCCCGGTAGGCGGAAGACAGTTACCGGGAGTTTGTCGTACATGAGTCTTTCTTCACGAAAATCGCAAACAGCCGTGCAACCGGCGCAGCCACGCTTTGGGCGATTGGATCTCGGCCTCGACCGGGTGATCGATGGCATCGAGCGGGCGAAGTCGTGGCTGCTCGACCAGCAGCACGAGGACGGCTACTGGTGTGGCGAACTCGAAGCCGATGTGATGCTTGAGGCGGACTACATCTTCATGCATACGCTGCTGGGGACGGGCGATCCGGGCAAGATGCAGCGGGCACAGAACGAGATCCTTCGACACCAGAATGAGGATGGCGGATGGAGCCTTTATCCGGGCGGCCCGTCGAATATCAATTACGGTGTGAAGGCCTACCTGGCACTGAAACTGATGGGGTGGTCGACGGACCATCCGGTGATGGTGAAGGCCCGGGAGTGGGTGCTTGCACACGGAGGTGTTACGGAGTGCAACACCTTCACCAAGATTTATCTGTGCGCATTGGGCCAGTACGACTACGATGCTGTGCCAGCGATTCCACCAGAAATCGTTCTCTTCCCGAACTGGTTTTATTTCAACATCTACGAGATTTCTTCATGGTCGCGCGGAATTCTGGTTCCGTTGTCGATCATTTATGCGAAGAAGCCTTTCAAGAAGTTGGCTCCAGAGCAGGGAATTGAAGAGCTGTTTGTTGGCGGTAGAAAGAATGCCAACCTGCATCTGCGGTGGGACAAAAAAAGTCCGGTGAGTTGGAGGAACTTCTTCCTGTTTTTCGACAGGCTGACCCATTGGTTTGAGCGGGTGCATATTCGTCCGCTGCGCAAGATTGCGATCAAGAAGGCTGAGAAGTGGATGCTGGAGCGGTTTGAGAAGTCCGACGGCCTGGGCGCGATCTATCCGGCGATGCTGAACTCGATCGTCGCGCTGCGGTGCCTGGATTACTCATTTGACGATCCGCAGATGATCCGGGCGATCGATGAGTTTGAGAAGCTAGGAATCGATTGCCCCGAGGGCACACCAGATTATCCGACGCCAACATTCCGGATGCAGCCGTGCTTTCCGCCTGTATGGGATACAGGCCAAGCGATGTATGCGCTGGGTGAGGCGGGCGTTCGCCGGGACGACCCGCGCATGCTGAAAGCTGCAGACTGGATTCTGTCGAAGGAAGTACGCACGAAGGGCGACTGGGCTCAGAAGGTGAAGAAGGTCGAGCCGGGCGGCTGGTACTTCGAGTTTAACAATGAGTTTTACCCGGATGTTGATGATACCGGACAGGTTTTGATGGCATTGAACTGCGTGGATAATCCGCGCGAGCGTTATCAGTATGAGGTCTGCCAGAGGGCTATCCACTGGATCTGGGCGATGCAGTGTAAGAGCGGCGGCTGGGCGAGCTTCGACAAAGACAATACGAAGATGATCTTCCAGTACATCCCGTTTGCGGACCACAATGCGATGCTGGATCCACCGACGGTCGATATCACGGGCCGCATGCTGGAGATGCTGGCGCAGTATGGCTATACGCGCAAGGATCCACGGGTGGAAAAGGCGATTCAGTTCATCCTGAAGGAACAGGAGCCGGACGGAAGCTGGTTTGGCCGCTGGGGCGTGAATTATCTGTACGGAACGTTCCTTGTGCTTCGCGGCCTTGAAGCGATGGGCATCTGGAATCATGAGCCGGCAGTGCAGCAGGCGGCTGAATGGATTCGCATGGTTCAGAATTCGGATGGCGGCTGGGGAGAGACTTGTGGGACTTACGACGACCCGAACCAGCGCGGCATTGGACCGAGTACTCCCTCGCAAACGGCATGGGCCATTCTTGGCTTGCTGGCTGCTGGAGATACACGATCGGATTCGGTAGCTAAGGGCGTGCGGTGGCTGATTGAACACCAGCACAAGAACGGAAGCTGGGATGAGCTGGTTCCGGGGCGCAATGGAGAGAGTTATTACACAGGAACGGGGTTCCCGCGGGTTTTCTATCTTGGGTATCACCTGTACAAGCAGTACTTCCCGCTGCTGGCGCTGACGACGTACCGGCGCGCGATGGAGCGGGGCGACGAAGCTTAGTCGCAATTTTGAGAGAGTGAAGAGGGAGACAACGGATGGCAGTACCAGTCTCACAGGCGTGGACGGTTGCAACCTACGTATTGAAGCAGAAGCTCAAGGGGCGGAAGAGGTATCCGCTCGTGCTGATGCTGGAACCGCTGTTCCGCTGCAATCTTGCGTGCGCGGGATGCGGGAAGATTCAGTATCCGGCTCATATTCTGAAGGCAGAGCTTAGCCCCGAGGAGTGCTTCAGAGCCGTGGAAGAATGTGGTGCGCCGATGGTGTCCATTCCCGGCGGCGAACCGCTGCTCCATCCGCAGATGCCGGAGATCGTGGCGGGCCTGGTGGCACGCAAGAAGTACATCTACCTGTGCACGAATGCTCTGCTGTTGAAGGAAAAGCTTCACCTCTTCAAGCCCAGCAAATATCTCTCCTTCTCGGTCCACGTTGACGGCGAACGGGAGCATCACGACTTTTCAGTATGCCGTGAGGGCGGATATGACATCGCCATGGAAGGTATTCGCGCAGCAGTGACGGCAGGTTTCAGGGTGACGACGAATACGACCTTGTTCGATGGCGCTGATCCGAACAGCGTGAGGCAGCACTTCGATCAGATGATGGCTGCCGGGGTCGAGAGCATGATGGTGTCTCCGGGCTACACGTACGACAAAGCGCCGGACCAGAACCATTTTCTGGGGAAGGCGCGGTCGCGCAAGCTGTTCCGCATGATTCTTTCGAATCGCAAGAAGACGTGGGAGTTCAATACCCACCCTCTCTTCTCTGAATTTTTGATGGGTAAGCAGAATTTTGAGTGCACTCCGTGGGGTATGCCGGCGTTTTCAATCTTCGGCTGGCAAAAGCCCTGCTATTTGTTGCAGGATGGCTACGCCGACACGTTCCAGGAACTGTTGGATACGACAGATTGGAATAATTACGGCGCCAAGAGCGGAAATCCGCAGTGCGCCAACTGCATGGTGCACTCGGGGCATGAAGCGACGGCGGTGGACTACAACTTCGGCTCGCTCAAGGGCTTTCTTGTCACGGCAGGGAAATACATGTTCCCATCGCTTTATCCAGATGCAGACGCACAGAAGATGCTGAACGAATGGAAACCGGAGCACCCCGGCCCACTAGTCCAGATACAGGCGCCAGCCAACGAGTCACTACAGGCAGTCTCGGGAGACTAACCATGGCGACAGCCCAACAGGAACATCTGAAGATTGAGCAGCTACGGCAGCACAAAGCTGACGAACTGGAGCATATCGCCGGGCGCGAGAAAGAGAACCTTGAGGGGTGGATTCCATCCCTGGCGACGGTGGCGGAGATTCGAGAGGCGCTTGAAAAGGCGTTCGATTACCGCGGCGACATTACGATCACTCGCAAAGATGGATCGAAGATTGAAGGGTACCTGTTCGATCGGCGATCGGGAGATTCGCTGGAGAGCTCTTTTGTGCGGCTGATTCCTAATACATCCCCGACCAAGGTGAACATCGCCTATTCGGATGTAGCTGCGCTGACCTTTTCAGGACGTGATACTGCAGCTGGCAGGTCGTTTGACGCCTGGGTGAAGAAGTACTGGGAAAAGAAGGCTGCCGGCGAAAAGAACATTCAAATTGAGCCGGAGAAGCTGGACTGAGGTGAGGTCAACCTCGTAGACTTCGCCTGACAGATCAGGATCAGACGGCAAGTGCGCGTATTCATAACGGGAGCAACTGGTTTTGTGGGTGCCCATGTGGCTCGCAGATATGCGGCCGGGGGGGCGAGCCTCCGTCTTCTTACACGAAAAACCAGCAAAGTGGATGTGTTGGCTGGTCTGAACGGCGACATTGTGACCGGCGACCTGCGAGAGCCGGAGGGGCTTCGCTCGGCGCTAAATGGATGTGATGCCCTGGTTCACGTGGCTGCGGACTACCGGCTTTGGGTGAGAGATCCGCAGGAGATGTATGCAGCGAACGTGGATGGTACACGGGAGCTTCTCAGGATTGCGCGAGAGACTGGTGTTCAGCGTGTCATCTATACCTCGAGCGTAGCGACGATGGGGTTCAAGTCGGATGGCTCGATTGTGAACGAGGATACGCCTGTCTCGCTTGCGGACATGATTGGCCACTATAAGCGCTCCAAGTTTCTGGGAGAGCAAGAGGCCATTAAAGCGGCACGCAACGGCCAGCATGTCATGATTTTGAACCCAACGACTCCAATAGGGCCGGGCGATTGGAAGCCCACTCCGACGGGACGCATCATTGTGGATTTTCTGAACCGCAGGTTTCCGGCCTATGTGGACACTGGACTGAACCTAGTCGATGTGGATGAGGTTGCGCGAATGCATGTGGTTGCGCTGGAGAAGGGGAGGCCCGGTGAACGATACATTCTGGGTGGGGAAAATCTGACGTTGAAACAGATCCTGGATCGAATGTCTGCGATTACCGGATTGCCTTCGCCTACTCGCAAAGTACCGCATTCGGTTGCGATGGGCTTTGCGTTTTTTGATGAGAATATAACCGGCCGATTGTTAGGCAAGGAGCCCCGCGCCACTGTTGAAGCCGTACGTATGGGGAAAAAAATGATGTTTGCGTCGTCGCAGAAGGCGGAAACGGAACTCGGATTCAGGGTGTTGCCTGTTTATAATGCTCTGCGCGGTGCGATTGAATGGTTTGTTGAGCGTGGTTATGCGCCGGCATTTAACGGAGGAAAGGTGAAGGCATGAAGGTGGGGATCATTGCGGCTTTACCGGGAGAGTTAAAGCCGCTGGTCAGAGATTGGAAACGTCTAAAGGCGGGCGATTCGAGAGTGCGTAAGTGGGTTCATCGGCAAGGCGAAATTGAGTGGGTAGCTGTCTGCGCGGGAATGGGGGCAGATGCTGCTCGAAAAGCGTTTGCGGAGGTGGAACGGGATGGTGCTCTGCAGATGGTGTTCTCTATCGGCTGGACTGGGGCATTGAGCAACGAGGTGGCCGTGGGGAAGGCATATATGCCAGCCATTGTGATTGATGCCCAGACTGGCGAGCAATTCAGATCACTTCAAGAAAATACAAGCTGGCGGCTCATTACCACTGCCCGTATTGCCGATTCGGATGAAAAAAGGCGGTTTGCCTCGACCTATCCAGGAGCTGGATTTGTCGATATGGAGGCAGCAACCATTGCCCGGCTTGCTGAGATGCGAAACATCCCCTTGATCTGCATTAAGGAGTCTCGGATGATGCCGGGATTTTACTGCCAAATTTGAACCTGTTCGTTGATCAAACAGGGCATCTAAAGATGTTGCCGTTTCTCAGTCACGTGATTTTCAGACCACGATATTGGCCGGCTCTGATGCATCTCGGGCGCAATAGTGCCCGTGCCGCTCAAGCTATGCGAGACTTGATTATTGAGTTTATGAGGGAGAAGAATGTCGACAAACTCATTCGAGCTGGAATTATCTAAAGAGTCAGTGGTGATCCCGACGACGATGCGCGCCGCCGTTTATCGTGGGGTGAACGACGTACGCGTTGAGACGGTGCCGGTTCCTGAGATTGGGCCGGGAGAAGTCCTGGTAAGGATCCATACTTGTGGAATCTGCGGTACGGATCTCAAGAAGATTCGTACCGGGTCGCATTCTGCTCCACGTATCTTTGGCCACGAGATGGTGGGCACGATCGCGAAGATTGGCGATGGCGTTATAGATTTTGCAGTTGGTGACCGAGTAATGGCATATCACCATGTTCCGTGCGGATCATGTTTTTACTGCAGCAAACAGACGTTTGCGCAATGCGAGGCATATAAGAACGTCGGATGCACGGCTGGATTTGAGCCTTCGGGCGGTGGTTTTGCGGAATATATCCGAGTCATGGAGCGTATTGTTCGAAAAGGACTCGTGAAGATTCCGGACGGTGTGCCTTTCGAGCAAGCAGCATTTATTGAACCGGTAAACACATGCTATAAAGCGATCGCTCGGCTTGATCTGGAAGAAGATGAGACGGTGCTCGTGATAGGACAAGGGCCGATCGGGATTCTGCTTGCAACTTTGGCGCGCCGGGCCGGCGCGACCGTACTGACCAGCGATCTTTACCCAGAACGCCATGCGGTTGCGGCAAAGTTCGGCCTAACGCATTCGCTCGATGGGAAAAGCGATGTCGTGGGCGCGGTAAAAGCAGCGACCGAGGGCAGAGGCGCGGACGTCGCTCTGCTGGCAGTTGGAGGGAATGCCCTCATTAAAGTAGCGATGGATGCGATTCGTCCCGGTGGTCGAGTCGTACTCTTCGCGCAGACGCAGCATGGCGATGCGTCATTTGACCCCGCCACCGTATGTATGGACGAGAAGACATTGATGGGCTCGTACAGTTCTTCGGCAACGATTCAAGATGAAGTAACGCGAATGGTGTTGGAAGGATACCGCGACGGATTTGATCTTACCCAACTTATTTCACACAGGTTTTCGCTGGAAGACGCGGTGGACGCAATTGAACTGGCATCCAATCCGCATCCGGATTCAATGAAGATTGTGATTCAGACTGAACTTTTAATCCCGGGTGCGTTTCTTAATTTCGACATTCAGCCGCTTGATCTTCTGGTTCAGGGTTGAGAGTGGAATACGGAAGTATTCGGCTGCTTCGGTCTGATTCCAATGAGATCGTTCAAGACGATCCGAGATGATGCGGCGCTCAATATCTTCCATGAGATCGAAGAGCGAGACATCCGGCTTCTGTTCGAGAAGTGCGACAGAATAGGTACTTCCTGTGAGCTGAGAGGGCAGTAGTTCCGGAGTGATGATCTTTGAGGTGGAGAGCACGACACCGCGCTCCATTGCATTTTCAAGTTCACGCACATTGCCTGGCCATTCGTGATCCAAAATGATCCTTAAGGCTTCAGGAGAAAGGGTACGCTCTTCCATGCCGTTCTCTTCAGAGTAGAGTTTCAAGAAATGGCTGGCTAGCAAAGGAATATCTTCGCGGCGGGCACGTAGCGGAGGAAGCTCCAGATTGATGACGTTCAGACGATAGTACAGATCTTCACGGAAGCGGCCGGCTCGCACGGCTTCCAATAGATTGACGTTGGTAGCGGCGATGATGCGTACGTCTACCTGAATTTCCTGTACGCCACCGACATGCATAAAGCGACGATCCTGCAGAACGCGGAGAATCTTGGCCTGCATGTCTATCGTCATGGTGCCGATCTCATCCAGAAAGAGCGTGCCGCCATTGGCTACTTCGAAAAGGCCTTTTTTAGAAGCGACGGCTGATGTGAATGCTCCTTTGACGTGGCCGAAGAGGGTTGACTCGAGAAGTTCAGAGGGGACAGCGCCGGTATTGACCGGGACGAAGGCGCGATCGCGTCGCGGAGAGTTAGCGTGGATAGCCTTGGCAAAGAGTTCTTTACCGGTACCGCTTTCTCCCTGCAAAAGTACGGTGGAACGGCTGGGGGCAACCTGGGCGATGAGATCGAAGATGCGCAACATCGGCTCGCTCTTGCCGACAATGTTCGTGAAGCTGTAGCGCTGCTTGAGGGTACGCTTGAGTTGAACGTTCTCCTCTTCAGCTTTATGGCGTGCAATCGCGGTGCGAATGTCAGCGAGGAGCTTCTCGTTGTCCCACGGCTTCTGAACAAAGTTTTCAGCACCGGCCCGAATCGCCTCAACAACGTTGCCCATGGTGCCGAAGGCAGTGATCATGATGACCGGAAGATGCTGTTGCATTTCGATGATTCGCGGCAATAGATCAAGGCCACTTTCACCTGGGAGAGCGAGGTCAAGAAGGAGCAGATCATATTGATTGCGGCTGAGCAGTTCCATGCCAGCTGCGCCATCATTCGCGAGGGTGACGGAGAAGCCTTCCAGGGTCAGCATCGTATCGAGTGACTCGCGGATGGCCGCTTCGTCATCGATGATGAGAATCCGTGGCGCTAATTCCGTTGAAGGCTCTGTGGCCTCCGTTGAGAAGTCATCGGCTGCAATCTGGGTGGTGTCAGACATGAATCGTCTTTCTCTCCGCTTCTGTTACTCCATTGGCAGGAGTAGAAGATGCCGGAGCAGAGGGGCGAGCCCCGGATGCGGGAAACTCTAACTGAAATGCCGTTCCGACGCCGACTTCGCTTTCGACATGGATCTTGCCTGCGTGCTCCTGAATGATTCCATAGCTTACAGCGAGACCTAATCCGGTACCCTTGTGCGCACCCTCTTTGGGTTGAGTCTTGGTGGTGAAGAATGGATCGTATATGCGATGTAAGTGCTCGCGTTCGATACCTGTGCCTGAATCCTGAATGCGAACAAGCACTCGGCCAGCTCCCGTGAACGTGGCGATACGCAAAGTCGGCGATTGTGTGCCGAACATCGCGTCCTTTGCGTTGAGAATGAGATTGAGGATGACCTGCTGGAGTTTGCCGCGATTGCCGTGTATGCGAGGAAGGTTGGCATCGAAATTCGTCTCGACACGAATCTGCGATGTCTTCATCTGGTGCTCTAACAGGACAAGGGTATCGCGCAATAGCTCATTGAGGTCTACGCTAGTGAATTCGCCTCCACTGGTACGGGAGAAGTTCAATAGCCCATTGACAATTTCAGAGGCACGGAAGGTTTGCTGTGTAATTTTTTCGAGCACCGGAGCCAGCCGAGCATCGTCTCGCATGTGCTTACTCAGCATCTGGGCGTAGCTGGAAATAACTGCAAGAGGCGTGTTGACCTCATGGGCTACGCCGGCGGCGAGGAGTCCGATAGAGGAGAGCTTTTCGGACTGTGTCAGCTGCGCCTCCATCTGGAGGCGATCGGTGATGTCATCAACCAGAATGATGCGTCCTATGGTGACGAAGTTTCGGGTAACGAGAGGAGCGATGGCGATGTTGGCGACTCGAGTCTCTCCAGACGGCAGGGCAAGCCTGAACTTATACAACGTATGCGTGCCGTGTTCGTCGCGGACGTTGTTGAAGCGAGTAACAAAATCCTGCGGGAAAAAAGAGGAGAAAGGCTGGCGAAGAGCCTCAGCCCGCGATTTCGCAAACATGACCTCCATTTGCGCATTCCAGCTTTCGATGCGGTCGTCGAGGTCGACGGCAAAGATGCCAATGTTGATGGACTCAACGATGTTTTCATTGAATTCCTTGAGCCGCTCGAAGTCGGTAATCTTTTGCTCCAAACGCCGATAGAGTTGAGCGTTCTGGATTGCGATACCGATGTAGCCAGCGAGCGACTCCAGTAGCTCCATGTCTTCACTGGATAGGAAATCGCCATCACCTGTGCGTCCGAGCCCGATAACCGCGACGGTGCGGGTTCCTAAGCCTTCCCGATTGGCAACACGGCAGGGAAGGTAGTAATTGAGATCCAGGCGCGCTGCGCTTTGTCTCTGGGCTTCTGGCAGGCGGATAACGTGCTGTGGATTCTCAAGGAAGATATGAGTGTTCGCCCCCGGCCGATCAAAGTCGAGGAAGCGCACATCGAGGGAATCCAGATCGGAGGACGTGAGATTGGTCAATCCGTGCGAAGCTGCGAGTTCGAGGTTTCGGCTGCCTGGGCTGGCCTCATGGTCAGGAGCGAGGAATACCACGACCCGCGTGATGAGGAGCGTCTGCGGGAGACGCTCGACGATGGAATCAAGTAGAGTGCGGAGATCGGTCTGTGCGTTCAAGCCTCGGCCGAATTCCACGAGCGTCTCACGGTAGTCGAAGCGTTTCTGGTCAAAAACACGATCCACCCGGGCCTGAATGGCTCGTTTTAGAGGATCAAAACCCAGTCCGGCGATGATAATCGCCGTGAGAAGACCCCATTTGCCGAGGTAGGGGACACGACTATGTACCATCTCAGCTGTTAGGGCAACGATGAGGAAGTAAGCTCCAACAAGTGCAGCCGTTGCAAGCGTGTAAGTGACGCCTCGCTTGAAGATCAAATCGACGTCCATTAACCGATAGCGCACGATGGCCCAACTAAAGGTCAAAGGCAGAAAGACCAGCGAGAGGTGCGCCGCCTTGATAAGGAGTGTTGGAACGCTCCAATCAGAGAGGTAGGGAATGACGTAGAGCAGTGTGAATGGCGTAATGGCAAGCAGTGTTCCGCGGGTAAGCCATTTCAACTGCTGTCGCTCAAGAGCGGATTCGGCACGGCGGTAGCGTATGCGAAATATCACAGCCGCGATGACGTAATAGAGCGCGAGATAGCCAACTGCAATCTGATCGAGGCGGTGGCGCAGCAGTTCGGTGGCGGACCAGTAGGCAATGGCCCAGTACTGAAGTCCGATGAGAAAGATTCCCGGAAAATACAACGCGGCGCTCAGGAAGCGGCGTTTGAGACGGCTCCCATGCTTTTCCGAAGCGGTTCCGGCGAAACTGACGGCAAAATGCAGAAAGAGCGCTGGCTGGAGGGCAATCGCTACCATATTGCCCCAATAAATAACCCAGTCGAATGTATCCAGTTGGGCAGTGTATTTGAATGAGTAAAGAACGAAGGAGACTAGACAGAAGACGTAAAAATGCGTCGCTTTGGGCGCCGTCCAGCGCCGAAAGAGCACATAGATGCCGATACAGAGATAGACAAGCGCAATAAAACGAAGGCCTGGATTGATGGACCGGTCCGTGGGTTCCAGGATGACCTGAATGTCCAGTTTAGGGGCATCTTTCAGATCTCCAGCATTGGGCATGGGACGGAGGATGGAGTAAGTGGTGTGCGCCCAGCTTCCACTGCGAAACATCTGACGGATCAAAGAGGCGAGCCTCTCCGTGGGATGTTCGTTTACTGCAATGAGAATATCGCCGGCCCTTACGCCTGCCCGCTCACCGGGAGAGCCCGAGGGGACACGCTCTGCTCTTAGTCCGCCCTTAGCTTCGACCCACCAGACACCATCGGTCGGGACATCAAAGCCATCCTCACGTTTGAGATTGATTGCAGCCAAAACGCAAACTGCCAAAGTCGCGATCGCAAGCGCGACGGCTAAAATGCGCGTTTGAGCTGCGTCTTTCATATCAGGCGAGCTACTCAGCTCTTTGAGCACCTATAGGGCCAAATGCCGCAAGTCGGAAATGCAGACTTTGCACTATATTGCGCATCAAGCTACTACAGAAAATCATAACCTATTCTTTAATCGAGAGATTTGCGTTTTGTGTTTCCTCAAGCGGCTCAACCGTAAAAGTACAATTCCTAACTCCAAAATTACAATTCGAAGCAACGTGTTAACTGACGAGATTTGAAAAATCAGGCGACTGCAAATTAACTTTGCTGTAATATTTGATCTTTGCGTCTCAGAAACTGAGACGAAAGAAAGGACCGGAGCCGAGTTGAGTTTTACTCTTGCAGGCGCTGAAGAGGGTTTTGTTGTGGTGGGCGGAGCGAAGGTCCACTACGAGCGGGCCGGTGCAGGATATCCTCTTGTACTGCTGCACGGACTCGTCGGTTCCGCTCGCAACTGGCGCAGCAACATAGACTTTCTTGCCAAGTATGCCAATGTTTTTGCCCTGGATCTGTGCAATATGGGGAAGTCAGATCGCGTCCCGGGGCTGGATAGCAGTCTGGAAGCTACGGCAGACCGTATTGTTGCGACCATGGATGCACTCGGTTTGCAAGAAGCAGACATTGCCGGACATTCCCACGGGGGAGCAGTCGCGATGATGCTGGCGGCTCGCCATCCTTCACGGGTACGGCGGCTCATTCTATTTGCACCTGCAAACCCGTACTGCGACCTTGGACGTCACCTTATCCGCTTTTACCAGACGGGATTCGGAGTGTGGTTTGCGAAGCGAATTCCTCTTCTTCCGAGAATGCTCAAGGCCGTAGCTCTAAGCCGGATGTACGGCGATCCGAAGCGAGTTCCTGCCCAGGCGCTTGAAGGCTATATAGGGGGACTGTACGTTCCCGGAACGGTCGATCATATTCTGAGTATTGTTCAAGGGTGGTCGACCGATATGCAACATCTTCGAGGGGTGTTGACCCAGCTGGCCGAAAAGCCAACTCTGATGATCTGGGGAGATCGAGATCGCGCTGTTGGGTTGGCTTCAGCACGGCAACTGACGCGTACTCTGAAGCGATCAGACCTGCTTGTATTGCCCGGGGTAGGTCACATTGCATTTGAAGAGATGCCCGATGCGTGCAACATGGCTATGAGGGACTGGCTTTCGAGCCCTCTTCCTAAACCTCGATCAGCTGCTTAGAGTTGTTGCCTGACCGGTCAGGCTGAACGTCTCGTCGAGCCATCGCAGAATTTCCGATTGCATCTTCTGAAGCTTGGGTGTCGGGGAAGTGGGCGTTCCTTGAAAGAAATGCTCTGCGCCTTCGATCCAGACCATTTGTTTTGGATCTGCGGCCCTCTGGAGCATTGGCTCCACAGCATCTCGCGGCCCGAACTGGTCTTCTGATCCGGAGATGAAGAGTTTCGGTTTGACGCAGGTCTCGAGGAATTCGTAGGTATAGCTTCGTCCCTCGGCGCGGTAAGGGACCCCGATCCCGACAATACCTCTGACACATTGGTCGGGACAGGCGGCCTTCATGCCGACATAGGATCCAAAAGAAAAACCGGCGAGAAGGATAGGCAGGTGAAGTTTTGTATTTAGCCAGTCAAGTGCAGCGCGGGCATCATCCAGTTCGCCATTACCATGATCGAAGGTGCCTTCACTCAGGCCAACCCCGCGGAAGTTAAAGCGTAAGACCGGCAGACCAAGCGAGGAGAAGGCTTTCATCGTGTGATAGACCACCTTGTTGTGCAAGGTGCCCCCACCCAGCGGATGGGGATGACAGATCAGCGCGGAAAAGGGAGCATCAGGATGGCCCGTATTCAGGACAGCCTCGAGCCTTCCTGCCGTTCCGTAAAGGTCTTCAATGGAACGGATATGGGAGGGAATTGCGGAATTCATTTCTTTAGTTTAGCGAGAGGGTTTGGGATCGAACGAAAAGGCAAGTCGTGAAGGATTCGTATCGTATTCTAAAGACATGCCCATAGATCCCATTCAGCTGACTAAAAAACTCGTGGATATTGAATCCACTACCTACCACGAGGGCCTTGCCGGAGCCTTTTTATATGAATACCTGACCGAACAACGCTATCTAGTTGAACGCATGGCAGTTGCGCAGCCGGATCGAACCGTGACGCCAGGAGCAGGCGATGGGGATCGATTCAACGTTTATGCGGCACTGCCTGGGATTGTTCCTGACGTTGTTCTTTCCACTCACATAGACACGGTTCCACCTTACTTTGGCTGCAGCGAAGACGATGACTTCCTTTACGGCCGTGGGACCTGTGATGCGAAGGGAATCATCGCGGCACAGGTGGCTGCCGCTGACCGTCTTCGAGAAGCTGGCATAAAAGCCGGGTTGCTGTTTGTCGTAGGCGAGGAACGTGACTCAGCGGGAGCGAAGGTAGCTAACCTTCATCCGAAGGGATCGAAGTTTCTTATCAATGGCGAACCAACAGACAGCCGGCTTGCTTTGGCATCCAAGGGGGCTTTACGTGTCGAATTGCGTGCAAAGGGGCGTATGGCGCACTCGGCATATCCCGAACTGGGGGAGTCCGCGATCGACAAACTGGTTGAGGCGCTGCATGACATATTGGCAATGCCGTTGCCGGTTGAGCCCGAGATTGGCCCCTCCACTTTGAACATCGGTCTTATCCAGGGAGGCAGGGCGCCAAATGTAATTGCAGACAAGGCGGAGGCCCATCTCCTGATCCGCTTAGTGGGCCCAGCTAAGGAAACCAAGGAGAACATTGTAAGGACAGTCGGAGATCGTGCCGATGTATCTTTCAGTCTTGAACTGCCTTTTGTGAGAATGCGTAAGGTCGGCAACCTTCCGACAATGGTTGCAAAGTTCACAACCGATATTCCTTCTCTGACAGCGTGGGGAGAGCCGTTCCTCTTAGGACCAGGATCGATCCATGTGGCACACACGCCGGATGAGAAGATTGCCAAGAAAGAGCTGCTGGATGCAGTTGATCTTTACTATGATCTGGCAGTCAGCCTTGTAGGCTAGCAGGGAATCGGCAGCGGTACCGGCGTAAATTAGGGACGCGTTTTCCTCATAGGCTTGAGGCTTAGCATAGAGGTATGGCCGCCGAGTTTACGCATCTCCACCTGCACACCGACTACTCTCTTCTTGACGGAGCTTGCGACGTCGATAAACTTGCAAGCCACCTCAGCAAGCTGGGTCAGAAGGCCGCGGCCATGACCGACCACGGCAATATTTATGGCGCTGTCCACTTCTTCGATGCAATGCAGAAGAAAGAGCATCAAGCCGATCCTGGGATGCGAACTGTACCTCTCAGAGACTGAGGATCACCGCGAACTTTCAGGTGGGTATAACCATTTTCTTGTGCTTGCCGAAAATGAAGAGGGTTATCAGAACCTCGTCCGGTTGACCAGTGAAGCTGCGTTACATGGGTTTTATCGAAAGCCGCGTGTTTCGAAGAATTTTCTGGCACGGCATACCAAGGGTTTGATCGGGTTTTCCGGCTGCCTCGCGGGTGAGTTGAACCAGCACTTGATGGCCGGCAAGTATGACGAGGCAAAGCGTACAGCAGGTCAGTTCGAAGATATCTTTGGCAAAGGAAATTTCTTCCTCGAGGTGCAGGATCATGGCCTTGAGCCGGACAAAGGAGTTCGTGAGGCGCTTTATCGGATGGAGCGCGAAGTGGGCATCCCGCTTATAGCGACCAACGACAGTCATTATGTAGCGAACGAAGACTCACGGGCCCATGAGATTCTGCTCTGCGTTCAAACAGCGACGAGCATGAACGACCCGAACAGGTTCAAGTTCGATACGCAGGAGTTCTACATAAAATCTGCGGAAGAGATGAACCGGTTGTTTGCGGATCATCCGGAGGCCTGCTCGCGAACGATGCAGTTCGTCGATCGCTGCAATCTGAAGCTCAACAAAGTTGATAATCCCTTCCCGGAGTTTCCGGTTCCGGACGGCTATACGCTTGAGAGCTACTTTGAGAAGGTTTGCCGCGATGGACTCAGGAAGCGTCTTGATACTGCGGTCGCACATCTGCGTGAACGTGGATTGCTGCGCAAGTCGATTGCTGATTATGAAGCAAGGCTGAATCGCGAAATTGATTGCATCAAGCAGATGAAGTTTCCCGGCTACTTCATGATCGTGTGGGACTTCATCCGGTATGCAAAGGAGCAGGAGATTCCTGTTGGTCCCGGCCGCGGTTCGGCTGCCGGTTCCCTGGTCGCTTACGTCATGGAGATTACGGACATCGATCCTCTCCAGAACGAGCTGCTCTTTGAGCGCTTTCTCAATCCTGAACGTATCTCGATGCCTGATATCGATATCGACTTCTGCATGAATCGCCGTGGAGAAGTCATCGAGTACGTCAAGCGCAAGTATGGAAATGATCAGGTAGCGCAGATCATTACGTTCAACACGATGGCTGCAAAGGCGGCTATCAAAGATGTCGGGCGAGCGCTGGAGATGCCCTATGGAGAAGTCGACCGGATTGCGAAGATGATTCCGGCGACGATCGGGATCACAATCGATCAGGCGCTCAACGACAAGGGACCACTCGCCTCGGCGTACGAGTCGGACCAGAAGGTCAGGGAACTGATCGATACCGCCATGCGGCTTGAAGGGCTTGTGCGAGGTGCTGGCGTTCATGCAGCGGGTGTTGTGATTGCTCCGAAGCCGCTCACCGAGTTAGTTCCTGTGACTCATACCAAAGAGCAGGCTATCGTTACTGCCTATGACATGAAGGCAGTGGAGAAGATGGGACTGCTCAAGATGGACTTTCTTGGGCTGACGACGCTGACGGTCATCGATGACTGCCTAAAACTCATTCGCCAGACAACGGACGAAGATGTCGATATGGCGAAGGTTCCGCTGGACGATGCCAAGACCTATGAGCAGGTCTTTCATCGGGCACTGACTTCAGGTGTATTCCAGTTTGAATCTGGTGGTATGCGGGATGTGTTGCGGCGTTATAAACCGACCACCGTGGAAGACCTGACAGCTCTTAATGCTCTCTACCGTCCAGGACCGATCCAGGGCGGCATGATCGATGACTTCATCGAACGCAAGTGGGGACGGCGCGCGGTGGAGTACATGCTTCCGGAACTGGAGCCCATCCTGCGCGAGACGCTTGGCGTCATCGTGTACCAGGAGCAGGTCATGCAGATTTCGAACGTGATTGCGGGATATTCGCTCGGTGAAGCCGACCTGTTGCGTCGTGCGATGGGCAAGAAAGTGGCCGAGGAGATGGCGAAGCAGCGCGATCGCTTCATGTCAGGCGCTGCGGCAAACAAGCATCCGAAGGATGTTGCGGGACGCCTCTTTGATTTGATGGAGCAGTTCGCCGGTTACGGTTTCAATAAGTCACACTCGGCGGCGTACGCACTGCTCGCCTATCACACAGCATGGCTCAAGACGCACTACCCGGTTGAGTTTATGGCAGCGTTGCTGACCAGTGAAACATCGAAGCCAGAAAACGTTGTGAAGTACATCGGCGAGTGCCGTGAGATGAATATCGCCGTTGTTCCGCCGAATGTGCAGGTCTCGGATGCTTATTTCACACCTGTAAAGACCGAGAAGGGAAGTGCGATTGGCTTCGGACTGGCAGCGATTAAAAATGTAGGCCAGAATGCGATTGAGTCCATCATCGTTGCCCGTGGCGCGCTGCGCGATGAGGGGAGGCAGGGCTTTGCCAGTCTGTGGGAGTTCTGCGAGAAAGTCGATCTTGCGCGGCTCAATAAGAGAGTTTTGGAGTCGCTTATCAAGGCTGGAGCGATGGACGATTTCGGAGCCAGGGCGCAGACCTCCGCTGCGCTTGATAAAGCGATGGAGCGTGCCCAGAAGGCTCAGCGCGATGCGGCTTCAGGTCAGCATGGACTATTCGGAATCTTTGATTCGGATGTTACGGCTACCTCGAACAGCGAAGATGCACTGCCAAATGTTCCTGAGTGGGACGAGCATACCCGGCTGCAGAACGAAAAGGAGGTTCTTGGTTTCTTCGTGTCCGGGCATCCCATGGACAAGTATCGCGAGAAGCTACGGAACATTAAGTTTGTCGATACTGCGACCGCGATTGAGATGAAGCCAGAGCCCCAGGTATTTCGCCGCGGACGCGATGAGCAACCGCAGAATGAGATTGCGATTGCCGGAGTCATTACAGGTCTGAAGGTTGCGAAGTCGAAACGCTCCGGTGAACTTTATGCCCAGGCATCGCTTGAAGACACCACCGGCAAGATCGAACTGATTGCGTTTCCACAAAGCTATGAAAAGCTGGCTGACAAGTTGAAGATTGAAGTGCCTGTGCTTGTGAAGGGTGTGCTGCGAGGGGAAGAAGATTCAGCTCCCAAACTTGCCGTGTCGAGTATTCAGGCGCTCGAAGATGTGAAGATCAAGCTTCCGGGGGCGCTGCGTATCAAAGTTCCTTTGCATAATCCGGATACGGCTTTGCTTGAAAAGCTCCATGCGATTCTTGTCTCTGCTCCTGGATTGGGCAAACTTCTCCTTGACCTTGAAGAGCCGGGGGAGTTTTGCGCTGTACTGGAACCTCAGAATGTGATGGTAGCTGCCGACCGTTTGTTCATCGACCGTGTCGAGGAGCTTGTCGGACAGGGCGGAGTCCGGGTGATCGAGTGAGATTCGAGTACCGACTCTGTCCCAGGAATTGACCGGGGATGCGTCCGCATACTTCGATACAATAGACCAGATGGCTGAACACGAATCACGGAAGCCGGCGCATCTACAAGCCGCGGCAGAGCCTGTTCCGGCTGCCTGGCTTAAGACGGAGCTGGCACGACATCCGCAACGCCCATATCCCATGGACTACATAACAGCCCTTTTCACGAACTTCAGCGAGATCCACGGCGATAGGGCCTTTGGCGACGATGCGGCTATGTCTGCCGGGATGGCCTGGTTCAACGGGGAGCCAGTGATGGTCATCGGTAACCTCAAAGGCCGCACACTCAAGGAACGGGTGGCGCGCAAGTTCGGTTCCCCTGATCCTGAAGGATATCGAAAGGCGCTTCGCGCGATGAAGATCGCCGAGAAGTTCAATCGGCCCATCTTTACCTTCATCGACCTGGCGGGCGCCTATCCGGGCATTGGCGCGGAAGAACGCGGGCAAGGGGAGGCAATCGCGCGCAATCTGCTTGAGATGTCGCGCCTTCGTGTTCCGACTATTGCCACGATCACTGGGGAGGGCGGTTCTGGCGGTGCATTGGCTCTGGCTGTAGCAGACCGGGTCCTGATGCTCGAAAACTCCATCTATTCGGTCATCTCTCCGGAAGGCTGTGCGTCCATTATGTGGAAGGATGCCGGCAAAAAGCAGCAGGCCGCGGCGGCCTTGAAATATACAGCGGAGGACGTGATTGCACTTGGATGTGTTGACGACGTTCTCCCCGAACCTGAAGGCGGCAGCCAGAACGACCCGGTTGTAGCCGCAGCGATCGTTGGTGACAAATTGCGTCATCATCTGGCAGATTTACGTGCTATGCCTTTGGAACAGCTGCTGGAGCGGCGCTATCAAAAGTTCCGCAACATAGCCCAGTTCTACGCTATTGCCTGACATTCATCTCCTTTGGAGTCTCTACGTTGTCCGCGTCTGATTCGAATCAGCCTCACCGCCAAACACGCGCACTTCTGATCGGCCTGTTCGGAAGTTCGATGGCGTGGTTTGTAGCTTCGCAGGTTCTTTCCGTTCGTTCTGCGCGTGGGCTGACGAATCGATTCAATCTTGATTCGGCGAGACTACTGCTTGGTTCGTTCTTTTTGCTGTTTCTGTTGACGGTTGGTTTTTCACTGATTGCGGCAATTGGCCGGCGTCAGGTTACTGTTCGCGATCTGTTGGGTCTTCCTCGACGAGCTACCGCCGCAAAGGAATGGCTTTTAGGAACGGCCATCGGGTGGGGAGCAGCCGTGCTTTGTGTGCTTCTCCTGATGCTTAGCGGATCACTCAACGTAGGGTTCTGGACTGAACCGCGAGCGTTTGGGTTGATTCTTATCAATCTCGCGACCATAGCCGTGGGTTCTCTCGCTGAAGAGGTTGTATTTCGGGGCTATCCTTTTCGGTGCCTCATCGAGGCTATCGGACCCACTCGCGCAACGGTGATCCTGGCTTTGTTGTATGGCCTCTTCCATACCCTTGCCGGGGACGGTTCGTTCGCGGCGTTTCTGATTACGTTTCTTGCGGGAATTCTTCTTGCTTTGGGTTGGTTGCGAACTCATGCGCTCTGGCTTCCCTGGGGCATGCATTTCGCATGGAATGCAAGTCTCGGAATTCTCTTCGGCCTGCCGGTTACAGGGTCCGTCGATGGGTCTACCGTGATTCAGTCAACTGCCAATGGCCGATCGTTGTTTACGGGTGGCGTATTTGGGCCGGAGGCAGGCCTATATGCGGCAGTTGGGTTATTGGTTGCGATCATTGTTCTCGTGCGTACGACTCGTGACTATGCGTGGACCTACACGCATCCGGTAATTGTGCCGGGCGGGTATCCGATGGATGTTCCGCCGCCCGCAGCGCATGCAGCCATGGAACAGCAGGCGCAGCAACCGACACTCGTTCAGATACTGCCAACAACGCCCCAAAGCCGCTCGATCGGCGAAGAGCCGAGGTCCTGACCACCCGAGTTTGTCGTTTGTAAAAATCTCGTTTTCACCTTTGGACGCAGTGAAAATCTTTACGATCCTGCTCTTGTCAAAAGGGAAGAGAAGGCGCAAGCTTGTTGTGTATAAACCCCAGTGAGAAAACTCGCTGGGGGCCCCTCGCTATGAGGTGCTTCATGGGAACGCGTAGATGGGCTGTCCTTGCTGGTTGCTTCGCTCTCTCCTCCGTATCTCTTTGCTCGCAGGTTTTCGTCGTCGGGGAGAAGACTGCAACGGCGGATATCGATACCAGCTTCAAACGCACAAGCGTCAGTCTGCCTACAGATCCACTGACAGAACGTGGACGGCGAGAACTTGTTCGCAATCTTGAGGCCGAGCAGGGCTTTGCACATCGCGCTTTGCCGATGGGGGCTGGAGTTACCCTGCAGGCGAACGGGAATCTTTCGCCCAGCCCGGCGGATTATCGGAAAATGATCTACGAGAAGGGGCAGGCGGCCGCTCCGGGGGATCGTGTGCAGATTACTTCGCTCGCGTTCAAGGGCAACAGCCTCGTCGTGGATCTCAATGGCGGACCGTATGCCAAGCATCGCTTTCTGAGCCATATTCAGCTCAACGATTCTCCGGTGGTACCGCAACAGGAGAAAGCGACCGGCAGCCGGGTGACGCTGGTGTTTGAAGGGTTCGTACCGGAACTTTCCGCGCCCGAGGTGAAGGCGCTGCTTGAGCCCGTGATTGACTTCGGCGTGAAGTCCTCCGATCAGGCGTATGCAGATACTCTGCCGCCACCGCTAAGGGATGCAATTGCCGCCCATGAAGTGCTCGTTGGGATGACCCACCGGATGGTGCTGGCTGCATTGGGAGCTCCGGAGAACAAGATGCGTGAGCAGCAGAGCGGAGATGCGAACGGGGCGAAATATGAAGAGTGGATTTATGGTCACACTCCGCAGACGGTGAAGTTCGTTCGGTTTGTCGGCGATCGCGTGACGATGGTCGAGATCGCGGCACTGGGCAAGCCGGTCGAGATTCATGACAAAGATGAGGTCGGCGCTCTCCGCGATCCGGCTGATGTCCGCGAGATCGCAATGGGGGATCAGAAGCCGGGAGAGGGGGAGAAGGCTCCTGCTGCGCCTCCGAGTCTGCGCTTACCGGGCGAGGCTGCTCCTCCAAGCGGTCAAGGACAGGTGCAGTATCCAAAGGACAATTCGCCGGTTCCTCCGGCTCCAGGATCGCAGACGAACGATGCCTCGCCGATTCCTCCTACTCCTACAACTCCGACGGGTCCGACAGGACGGCCGAATTCGTCTCGCTTTCCTAACCTGCGATAAATTGCCGCATCGTGTAAAATCATAGAGAGCCGAAACCGCAGTTCTTCTCCATTGATCTTCACCGCGGCCTTGTTCCGCCTGATCCACATGAGAAGTCCCGGATGATATTCGCGCCACCTCATTGAGGCTGGCGATGTCATCCAGCGCGCGAGCTGAAATATCTGTATCAGGGAGAGAAAATTTATATGGCGAAGATTGCCAAAACCGGCGACCGTAAGAAGGTTATGGATACCAACAAGAGCACGGATTGTCCGAAGTGCTCCAAGCCAACGCGCATTGTGAAGCGCGTGAAGGATCGTGAGCGGGGAACTCCGGGCGGAGTTTACATCTCGTGCTCTGCCTGCGAGTTCTTCGAGAAACTCTAAGTTACCTTTTTAGTGGAGCTTACAAAGGGCCCGGTACGGGCCCTTTGCTGTGAGAACTGCCCACACGCGTCCAAAACGTACCGAACCAAAGTTGTACAAAAAATGACTGTTACACCGCTTGACGATTGTCCCTTCCGGAGGGCAGACTCTACAGCGGAAAGTAGGAACCTTAGTTTTTATGACGAGCATTTCCCCTGCAGCAATTCCCACTAGCTTTTCCCCCCTTCCACACTTCGACAGACCTGCATACCTGATGTGCCCTCCAGAGTGGTACGACGTAAATTACGTCATCAACCCGTGGATGGCGGGCAATCTGCACCGGCCATCGCGCGATACAGCGTTTGCGCAGTGGAAGAATCTGTATCACCATCTTCAGCAAATTGCCGACATCCGACTGATCCATGGGCAGCCTGGATCTCCGGACATGGTATTTGTTGGCCACGCGGCGTTGGTTCAGCATGGAGTCGCCGCACTCTCCAGCTTTGCGCATCCGCAGCGGCAGACAGAGGAGCCTCACCTGCGCCGCTGGTTCCGAGACGCGGGGTTCCTGGTTTGGGAGACGCCACGGGAGACGGCTTTTGAGGGCGAGGGCGATGCACTTTTCAATGCAGCGGGAGATCAGCTATGGGCGGCGCACGGCCTGCGCACCTGCAAACAGAGCCATCGCCATGTCGCTGATGCGTGGCACACGCCTGTGAATTCGCTCCATCTTGTCGATCCACGTTTCTACCATCTCGATACCTGCTTTGCGCCTTTGAGTGGCGGCCATCTGCTTTATTTCCCGGAGGCGTTTGATGCTCCGTCGCGCGCAAAGATTGAAGCGGCCTATCCGGCAGAGAAGCGGATTGCTGTGAGTGAGGCAGAAGCGACCCACTTTGCCTGCAATGTCATCAATATCGGACGGAACATTCTGATGAGTCCGGTTCGCGGCGATCTATCCAAGAGGCTGATGAGCCATGGATATGGTGTCACCGAGCTTGAACTCACGGAGTTCCTTCGTGGCGGAGGGTCGGCCAAAGCGCTGGTTTTGCGGCTGAGCGATACGGCTGTGACGAACTCTGTTGCAGAATCCGAGGCTTAGTTATCTAATTCGAATCTCAGCACTCAAGCAAACCAATCGGGACGGGGGTACCCCCCTCCCCCTATCTTTTCGCGTAAGGTGTTCAAAACAGGTTATTTGCGCTTTTACCTGTTTCGTAACTTGCTCATTCCAAACTACTTATCAATAAAGTATTCATTATAGGCGAGTTAGTTATTGAAACAAAAAAGCCTCGAAATATTCGGGGCTTCTTTGTCTACCTACTGCTTCTATCCATTATAGCAAGATGGCTAAGGTCCTATGCCACGCGGAAGTTATTTGATTTGTTTGAGATAAGCTGATCCGGGGCTTGACAGGTTATTTTGCCGGGTTGGTCGTGTGGGCACCCAAAGCGGTCCGGCAAGTTTTTGAATTCAAGCGTGGCTGATCTGCGCGAGTATGTCTTCCGCAGCTGCTGACGGATTGGGGGCTTTGGTGATGGGACGGCCCACTACGAGCATGGATGCTCCATCCCTGATTGCATCCTGTGGAGTAGCAATTCGCTTTTGATCGTCAACGGCGGCACCTACGGGGCGAATTCCCGGAACGACCAGGAATGCGTCGGGACCAAGTTCGCTGCGAAGAGCAGCGACCTCTTCGGCGGAGCAGACCAATCCCCGGATTCCCGAATCCCAGGCAAGGCGAGCAAGCCGGAGAACCTGATCAGCGGGAGAGCCTGATACGCCTAAGGCGTTGAGTTCCGCCGCGTCAATACTCGTAAGGACTGTGACGGCAAGGAGGCGGAGGTTATGACTGTCAGTTGCTGCGGCCGCCGCCTGCAGCATTGCTCTTCCTCCGGATGCATGGAGGGTGAGCATGTCCGCACCGGAGCAGGCGGCTGAGCGCACCCCTCCCGCCACGGTGTTGGGGATGTCATGGAGCTTGAGATCAAGAAATACCTTGTAGCCACGCTGCCGGAGCTCGGTGACGAGTGAGTTTCCGGAGGAGTAGTAGAGCTCCATGCCGACCTTGAGCCAAGTGACTGCGTCTCCCAGTTGCGCCGTCAAATCGAGGGCGGAACGGGCGTCGGCAACGTCCAGGGCAACCGCGAGGCGGTCTTTCGCGTTGAGGAGGGAGGTTTCCTGTGCAGGGTTCACACTCCCAGTCTACCGTCGGAATTTATTGCCCGTATGCCGGAATGTAAGGCATATGCAACTGAGCAATAAGCTCCTTCGCCATGTCGGGGTCGCCGGGGCGCAGAGGCTCAAGCTTTACCCGTCCGATGCCGCGCTGATCGATGCCGACCGCCTTGGCGGCGCCGTACGAGAGGTCGACGATGCGGTTTTCCGGGACAGGTCCGCGATCATTGACCCTGACGAAGATGGATCTGCGGTTTTTGAGATTCGTAACGCGGATCCAACTGCCCAGCGGAAGGCTTCGGTGGGCGCAGGTAAGCCCATTCATATCATAGGACTCACCGGTGGCAGTCTTTTTACCCTGGAAGTACTTTCCGTACCAGGAGGCTACGCCAATCTGATACCAGCGGCGTCCTTTAGCGATTTGTTGTGACAGTTGCGGCTTCAATTGAGGGGCCGAGTCGCTCGCCGATGCTGTAAGCCCTAACATCAGCGAGAGTGTCACGAGAGCAACTCCTTTGAATTTACTCGAAGGTTTTTCGGTAGATTCGCCGGAGCCTTTTCCTGCATTCATTGTTTGAACCGGAAGGTTCTGCAACTGAGAAGGAATGATCTTCATGGCATAAACTCCATCTACTATTGTCTAGACGCAAAGCAGCTAAGTCAAACAAGCCGTTGGCTTTATTCGCAACTTTGAGTTGATGGATCATTACGGTTGTGGTAAAGGGATTCTGGCCCGGGAAGGGCGGTATTCGGCCAAATTCGACTGAATTTTCCACATAAAATGGTGCCTGGAAGACAATAGGCGCCTTTCCTGATATTTTTCAAAAAAGTAAAAAAAAGCGCTTTTCGGCGCCTTTTTCACGGTTCACCCTCCTTAATTCTTAGATGCGGACTGTCCTCACAATCGCAGGCTTCGATCCCTCCTCCGGGGCGGGGATTTCGGCCGACCTGATGGTGTTCGCTGCCCATGGTCTCTTCGGAACTTCCTGCATTACCTCACTGACGGTACAGAGTACCCTTGGAGTTTTGGCGACGCATCCCGTTGATCCTGTGGTCCTTCGCGAGATGCTGGATTACCTGGATAACGATCTCCCCCCAGCCGGGATCAAGGTCGGAATGCTGGGAACGAAGGGAGCGGTTGAGGCTGTCGTGGATTATGTAACTCGGATTCGGGATCGGCAACCACGGATTCCTGTAGTTCTCGACCCGGTTTTGCGCTCATCTTCAGGCAGGGATCTCCTGTCGGCAGAGGGAGTCAGGGTTCTGAAATCGCAGCTGCTTCCATTGGTGGACTGGGTGACGCCTAACCTCATTGAGTTGGGGATACTTTCAGAGCGACAGGTGGAGGATCGTGAAGAGATGCTTTCTGCGGCTGAAGTACTTAGAGACGAATATCAAAGGCTTACCGTGCTGGCGACCGGGGGCCATATTGACCCTCCGGATGACCTGCTTCTGATGCCAGATGGGGAGGCTGCGTGGCTTCGGGGCGAATGGGTGGAGACCGATTCGACGCATGGGACAGGATGCGCCCTCTCAAGCGCCTTAGTAAGCCGGCTTGTTCTGGGGGATTCCGCGGCGAGGGCTGCTGAGGCTGCCAAACGATACGTGACAGCGGCTCTGAGGTCGGCGTGTCCAATCGGGCACGGCAAGGGGCCGTTGAATCATCTTTGGCCGCTGAAGGGAACTCAACGTCTCTGAAACTCGGGTGAGCCGAAGAGCAGTCCGGCGGCGAGGGCGGTCTGGATGTCGGTTCCGGCCATGTCGGATGGACGCCTGGAGCCGGCGACTGCCAAGGGATCGCGTCGCCGGTCCTTGACTGCTATCTGGCGCAGGCTGGCTTCCTGTTGCTCCGGATCGGCGGTGACCTGCGTGAGGATTGTCTGTCTTGTGCGATCACTGACGGGCATGTGGAGCAGTTTCTCAGCGAGGATATTCGTTTTGGCCTCGGGACTTAGAGAGGCGTCTTCGGTTCCGAGGACTGCGGGCCAATCAGGAGCGGTTCCGGCAACGCGATTCGATGAGAGGGCCAAGGCGAAGTTCATCCGCTCCACTAAGGAGGCCGTGTTGTTCCAGGCGTCGGCCTTCATGGAGTAGCCGTTGGGGGTCTGCATGCCGTAGATCGGCATTCCGAGATCGGCGATCACGTTGACGAGGGCTCCGGGAGCCTCGACGTTTGCGCCGGAGGCCCGGATGGCGGAGACGACGAAATCCTGCGGCGTTTTGAGCTTGGCGCGGTAGTTCTCGCGGGTAAAGAATTCAGGGGAGTTGATCATCGTAAGGAGAACCTTACGGATGTCTCCGTTGGTGGAGAGGAAGATTTTCGCCATGCGGTTGATCATTTCGGGCGGGGGATCGTCGCCGACAAACCGTACGGCCAATTTGGTGGAGATAAACTGAGCGGTCTTAGGACTGGTGGCGAGCATGTGCAGAACCTGAAGGCCTTCCTTCTCACCGTTTTCCTTGATGGTGACACCGAGGACTTGTTTGGATCCTGGCTCATGCTTTGCCGGGTCGTACTCTGCCTGTTCGGGCTCGGGCAGGCCGGGGCGGCGCGGCCCAACGGTCCAGCCGGTGAAGACTTTGGCTACCTCGGTGACATCCTTCTGGGTGTAGCCTCCGTTGACTCCGACGGTGTGGAGTTCCATCAGTTCACGCGCGTAGTTTTCGTTCAATCCGTTGGGACGCTTCGCATTCGGGTTGCCGGTACGTACTGGCCTCGTCGCGAAGAATGAGTGTGGGCCGATGCTTGAGGAGTTATCGAGATAATTGAGCATCGCAGGGCTGCTGGCCACCGCAACCAACAGATCCTCAAAACGGCCGAGGGCGCGTGGGCGAATCGTATCGCGCTCATAAACTGCAATGTAATAAGGCGCTTGCTGCGATTTCTTCATGTAAACATTGAAGTGATTCAACCAGAAGTCGGTCATCACCTCATTCAATTGGCGTTCACTGTAGATGTCACGGAGAAGCTTGGTTTGCATGTCTTCAGCGGCCACGACGGCTTGTGGGCTATTGAAAGCAGCTAGAGCCTCGATCTGTTGTGGGTTGAACCCGTCGGTGAGGTGCTGACGCTGGTCGGGAGTGAGGGACTGGCGGAGGCTCCTGAGCTCGGCAGGTTTCATCCTGCACAGGGCGGAGAATCGCTTGTCCGGCGGCAGGGCAATGATCGACTGAACCTGGTCCTCCGGCAAAGGTGCGACATCGGAAAGCTGGGCGTCATTCTTGCCATTCTTTTTGGCTTTCTGCCGGGCCATCTGATTGTTGTAGATGGCCTTTTCAGCTTCGCCGCCGGGTATGCCGGCGCGGCCGTTCATGGTGGCGCGAATCATTCCATTGGAGGGGTAAGCTTCCATGAGCTTTGCTAACGAAAGCTGCATGGCGGGATAGGATTCGAGTCGCGCTTCGAGGGCGTCGTCCTTGATGGATCGAGGATTGAATTGCTGCTGAAACCATGCATTGAGACCCATCGCGCGAACCCGTTCGAGGTCGCCGGGCCGGGGACCGTAGGCGAAGCGGTTGAGGACATGGAGGATCTTCTCGTCGGGAGAGAGCGGAGTTGAGGAGGAGGGTGCCAGCGGTTTCGTTTGACTGCGAGAATCCGCCATCTGGCCGAACAGGCTCCCCGGGACCGTCATTTGCAGCATCAGCGCTGCGGCAGTGGCAGAGCGTAGAAATGAAGCCTGGCGAAAACGATTCAGCTCGAACAAGGGCACTCTCGTTTCTTAACTACGATCCTTGCTTTTTGAACACAATCCGAAGCTGCTTGTCTCGGTAAAAGCACCAAATAGCTTAATGTACGCATTGGACTGGGCCGATAGAGGGTAGGACGGAGGATTTACGGCTATGTCCACGATGCCGCAAACAACCCCTATTGACCATTGTGTTTTAGGGGAGCTAAGCGCAAATACGTCGGGTCAGTTTCCTGTCGATGTGATGGGCAGAGCTGATCTCACCATTCATCGGAGAACCGATACGCATCATGGCGCAACGTTGCGGCTGCTTGGCCATGCCGCAGAGTATCTAGTTGAGTCTCGCAGCTTCGAGGTGCAGACTTCGGCAAAGGCTGACGATGAGGCTGTCCATATCCTGATGCTGCTTAGCAGGCAGGTATTCGAGGAATACGCGGAGGATGTTGCTGTCAGAAGACGCTTTCATGACTGGCTGATGGATAAGGTAGTTGCAGCATTACGATTGAAGTGCCTGCAATCCTGCAAGGGTGGGCCTGTTACGCTGGAAGCAGTTATGCCGCTTACGCTGATTCTCAATGGCAACAGCAGAAGCTTTGCCACGCTTTCATCCTCGTCGACACTTGAAGAACTCCTTACGGAACTGGGATTGAAGGGGGATCGAGTTGCTGTAGAACTCAACGGCGAGATTGTCCCTCGTCCGCAGTGGCCGGATACATCACTGAGCGAAAGCGACAGGCTTGAGTTGGTTCACTTCGTTGGTGGTGGCACGGGAATCGCAAGCTCCCTGACTGATCGAGCGTTTTGCGTGAGGCCGTAGAGAAGGGCTTCCCAGCGATCACCATACTGATCCCAGCCGCCAATTGAGCGGACGCGCTGCAGAGCGGCTTCGCTCATGCGCGCCTGCAAAGCCGGATCATCGGCGAGTTGCTGCATCTTCGTGGTCAGCGCGGTGACATCGCGGATTGGTACGATGAATCCCTCGACGCCGTCTGTGAACAGGTCTTCGCCACCCGTATTGGTGGAGCAGAGGACAGGACAGCCGCAAGCAAGGGCTTGTCCCTGGACGAGAGCCAACCCTTCCTCAATGCTGGGAAGCACCATGAGATGGCTGGTGCTCATCAGCTCTGCCAGACGCTGCTGGCCGACCGGACCCAGGAACTCGACATTTTCCTGCGGCAGGCGCTGCAGAACCGTTTTGATGTCGGGATGGAGAGCACCGGCGAGGCGCAGCTTTTTGGCGGGATGACGGAGCGCAGCGAAGGCTTCAAGGAGGTAAGGAACTCCTTTGCGGAGTCCGACGGAGCCGGCGAAGAGGACGTGGAACTGTCCCGCGGGGGGCTCACCGGTTTTGGTGAATCGCTCGAGGCGGACGCCATACGGTATGACGTGAATCTTTTCAGCAGGCAAGCCCATTTCAATAAAAGAGCGGGCCGCGAAGGTTGAGGGCACGGTGATGGCATCCGCCAGGCCGTAGATTTTTTCTTCGCGGCGGATATCGCGGAGGTCCGTGACTGGTCTTTGGACATCCCAGCGACGGTACTCGCTGGAGACTAATTGCTCCTGGTAACCCTGATGGGAGGAACCGCGATCGCAGATGAAGATGCCACCCCCAGACTGAACTTCGCGACCAGTCTTGAGACTGGAGCCGGAGATTCCGATCAGGACGTCCGGCGGGCCGGTTCGTTTGAGTTGGGCCGAGGTCCAGCGATCGAAGGCGACCGCGTTTGCGTAGCTCAGATGATCAAGGAGCCACGGATTGTGGATGCCCACGCGGTGCAATACGGTTTCGGGTGTTTGGACCCACGGAAATGTTCCGACATAGCTGCGGGGAAGACCTTCGCGCTTTACACGGGACCAGGGCCAGGTTGAGTAGATTTTTCTGAGGTGGCCGCGTCGAAGGAACTGGTGCGCGAGTTCAAAGTGATGAAAAACAGCAAAGACAGTCTGGTCAACCCGCATATCAGCCTGCGGTCATCGTAACAAACGCGAGAGGGGGCTTGTAAGGAAGGCTAATCAGATGGGGTCGGCGGGCAGTTAGTCCCGTCCAAGCCCTAGTGTACATAATATGTGTTATCAGACGTAAGCAATCACGAGTCTTTTATCATGGTTGGTCGTCCATACTCCCGTCAGGACTACTCTGAGGTCTCCTTTGCTGCGCTTCCGGTGGATGGTTTGGTTTGCCTGCCTTCTGAGTGTGTTGGTGCTCGCACCTCCACTTACGGCCCAATCTGGTATGAAAACATTGCCGGTGGCTACTTCGTCCGTCACATCTTCGGTGCCTTCCGCGCCCGTTACGGTTTCTGGACGTGTTGTCAGCGCCACGACCGGATTGCCTGTCTTTCGGGCACTGGTTCGTCTCAACGATCGTGCGGTGCTTTCGGATCACGAGGGCAAGTTTGAGTTTCCTCAGTACAGTGCGTCGACAATGAATAACCTTCAGGTGACGAAGCCAGGTTATTACTCCTCGTCGTTTGAGCCGATGTCTCCTGAGACCGTTTCCCTAAGGGCCGATCAACTGGCGCAGACGATCGAGGTCAGGCTGTATCCAGAGGCACTGCTGACGGGAACGATCACAAAACCCGATGGCACGCCTTTGTCCCACATCAATGTAAGCGCCCGGCGCAGCGTGTATACCGACCAAAATCATCGCTGGCTACCTGTTGGGCAAGCTATAACAGACTCTCGTGGGAATTTTCGGATTCCAATACCTCCGGGCGACTATCGGCTCCAAACTACCTACAGTGCTCACAACGGAAGCACGTCAGAAGCTATTTTACCTCTATCAGTTCCGGCCAATAGTGAACGTAGCCATTCAGATTTCATCCACGTCGTAAGCGGCGCCCAGGAACATTTCGATCTCCATCCACTCCTAAGCCGGACGTATGCGGTTAATGTTGCGATTGATTCTTCCAATGATCGTGGGTTTCCGATGATTACGGCACGATCGGGCGATGGTCTTACATTTCCTGCTTTCAGTTCCGGACGCCCAATGGGTCCCGGAGCCATGCGTTTGGAACTGCCGAGTGGAACGTACACGCTCATGGCCATTCAGAACGGACAGGATGGAACTCAATATGGCGAAGCCACGGTGACTGTAACAAACCGCGATGTCGATAACGTTGTTCTTCACCTTGCGGCCGTGTCTCCGATTCCGGTTGAGATGATTGTGGATTCCGACTCAACGTCTGATAAAACGCCTCCCAATGTCCAGCAGCTCGGAGTCATGCTTGAATCGACGGCTGATTCGGTGTCGGCCCAACCTGAAGGGATGATGGTCAGTGTGATGATGACCCGAGACCAAAGCGCCAGCTTTCACGTCATGCCGGGGACTTATCATCTGATGGCTCATGGAATGGGCGCGTGGTTTATCAAAAGCGCGAGCTATGGGACGACAGACCTGCTGGATAAGGATTTGACTGTTTCTGCCGGAACCAGCGGGGACACGATCCGTCTGACGGTGAGCAATCAGACCGGCAGTTTGAAAGGCACGACGAGCCTGAGCGGAACGCCGTCGTCATGTTGGATCTACCTGTCACCCACCGGGCCCAGCGCTGCCAGTGTCTTCACTTCACGCAGTGGCCAGGACGGCAGCTATACCTTTTCTACTCTTCCGCCGGGGTCTTACCATGTGGTTGCGTTCGAGCAGCGATACTCAGCCAACTTTCGGGCAACCGATACCCTGGACAAATTTGCCGGCTATATCGGAACGGTCACGATCAGTTCGGGGAACAAAGCCTCGTTGGATCTCAATGCCGTTCCGGCGAAGGAGAGTCATCCATGAGGGTCACTTCCCTTCCCGTGCTCGGCATATTTCTTGTGCTCGGGCTTCCTGCCCTGGGCCAGACATCCGTATACAAGATCACAGGTGTGGTCATTAACAGCTCAACCGGAGCTCCAGTTCCCTATTGCCATTTGACTGCTTCGCGAAGCGGACGAGGACGAGCTGGTGGCGGACAGTTTCCGGGTCCCCCAGGAAGGCAATTTCCAGGTGCAATCGAAGGAGTGGATGCTGATAATCATGGTCGATTTGTCGTCACGGTGCCATCTGCGGGAATGTGGCGGTTAGTTGCCAACGCTCCGGGGTATACGACGCAGGCGTATGAAGAACATCAGTCATACGCCTCGGCTATCGTCCTGACTGAACAGGCACCTGTCTATGATCTGACATTTAAGTTATCTCCTGAGGCGAGCCTGACAGGTACGGTGCTGGATGAGGCTGGAGAATCTGTGAGAAATGCGCAGATTCGCTTACTCAGCGTGCCTCCTCCGAGTCCCGATGGAAAGCCAAACGCGATGACGACACGGTCAGTTGTGATGACGGATGATCGTGGGTATTACGAATTTGCCAATCTGCCACCCGGTAACTATCGAGTCGTGGTGAACGCAAAGCCCTGGTATGCCTCCTCTGCCCAGCCGAGAGGATTTACAGTTGGTCAGACGCCCAATCCTGCCAGTTCACTGGATCCATCCCTGGACGTGACATACACGGAGACCTGGTATCCCGGGGGAGATGATCCTACGAGGGCGGAGACGCTTTCGCTCCACGCCGGCGACACAGCCCGAGCCGATTTTGCATTGATTCCCGTGCCTGCGATTCATCTTCGTCTTATCACACCGCCGATTGAGACGGGAGCACAAGGACGACCTGCACAGTATTTTCCTGTGATTGAACGAGTTGGATCCAGTGGAGGCTTTGGGGGATTTATGTTGAATTCGACAGTGACTCCCTCACAGGGGCAGATTGATATTGGTGGGCTTTCTCCTGGGCTTTACCAGATTCGCCTGCAGAACCAAAATCAGGACGCCAAAGTGACGTTAGTTCAGGTTTCGGAGAATGGAGCACGCACGGTAGACTTCAATGCTCCATCGGATGAGGCCAATATCACGATTCATCTTGAGGGCGCTGCCGATGACACCGATTCAATTCAGGTGGGATTTCTCGACGCAGAGACCGGTCAGCGGGTGACACAGTTCAATCCCCGGCCTGGCGGCCAAATGCGGGGCAAGCAACAGGAGGATCGGCCCCGTGAACGCATCATGCAGGTTCCACCGGGAAGATATGAAGTGGTGCTGGGAGGAAAGCCCGATATTTACCTTGATGGAATGAAAGCACAATCGGCGGAAGTGGACGGCCGATACATCACGGTGCATAGCGGAAACGCAATACTAACGATTCATGCCGCTCGTGGACGCACGTCTGTGACAGGAGTGGCAACGATTGCGGGTAAACCAGTTGCCGGAGCCATGGTGTTACTGGTGCCTGCTGGACTCGATGATCCCTCGTCGATGACTCTGCTTGCACGAGACCAAACCAATACCGATGGCAGTTATGATCTGCCGGCGGTCATTCCGGGACAATATATTTTGCTAGCCATCGACAATGGTTGGCAGATCAACTGGAAAGATGCGTCAACTTTGAATCGCTATCTGATCCATGGAGTTCCGCTTGATCTGCGGCCTGGAACTGAAATAAAGCAGGATATTGAAGCGCAGGCGCCTTAAGCTGACCCGGATTCCCAGATAACAGAACCAGGCTCAACTGTGTTACCTTCAATTTTCGAAGGTCTTGCTGCACCTCCTCGGTAAAGTCCTTGGAGACATTAATGAGGGTCTCATTCCGTAAACCCTATGAAATGTCCTGCCTTGCTCTTGCCTCTTTGTTTGGCTCTCCAAGCATGTAGCGGTCTCCAGCCGCCAGTGTTCCCTGTCGCGTCTTCTATCGCTGCGACGACTACTCCTCAAAATGAGGAGGTTGTTTTTATCGGCGATTCAATAACGGTGATTTGGGCTGAACAGTCTGCCTTTCAAGCCCACGAAAACTGGATCAACCAAAGTATAACGGGGCAGAATTCCAACTTGATTGCCCGACGATATCAACACGATGTTATCGATCTTCACCCGGGGACGGTTCACATCCTTATGGGAACCAATGATGTTTATCCTGGTTGGATGCTTTGTAATACGAAGGCGCCCGACAGAGCAACCGCTACTACTCCCCCAGGATTGGACTCTCTAAACGACTCTCCTGACACCTGCGCCAATGTGTACTACATGCTGGAAACTGCCAAACGAAACAAAATCAAAGTTATCATCGGCACAATCCCGCCGTGGGGCTGCGCTGACGACGCATTTTGCGGGCTGTCCACAGCAGACAAAACTTTCGAACGCTATAACCGGATATTCCTGCTCAATGAGTGGCTAAAGAAATTTGCGGTGGAAGAGGGCGCTACAGTAGTGGACTATCACACGGCATTAACGAACAAAGAAGGTCTCCACTATGCCGAGGGGCTAACTTCCGATGGAGTACATCCAAATGCCGAGGGATATACGGTGATGCAGCCTCTTGTGGAACCGACCTTGAAGTGAGAAATAACAATATATGAGGACTCGAAATTAGAACCCCGCTGAAACATTGCTGACGAGATCGGTACGATCCACTATTTCAGTTCCTTGCTATCGATGTGACGATATCAAATTAGCAAAGGAAGAGCAGATGTAATCGCCGTTGGTCGTCGCGCTTGTAGGTCATCGCTAGGCGTGTTCTCTTTTCCTGTATCCATTTCGCGTATAGTATTGATTAGGATGTAAATCGCATGGAGAGATGGCCGAGTGGCTGAAGGCGCACGCTTGGAAAGCGTGTTTACCGCAAGGTAACGTGGGTTCGAATCCCACTCTCTCCGCCAGCAAAAAATTGAACTTGACTTAGATCGACGACGCGCTCACTGAGACGTGATGTGCCTCTACACACTCACAGCACGTGAGTGATCTTGGAATAGTAGTTGAGTGTGATCTTCCTTCCAGTTGCGTCAAAGATTGGGATGCGTGCGAGTCCTATCTTGTGAAGAACGAAGCATAACGTCGTTGCCAACACACCCAAGCCATACTTCACACTTCGCTTGAAGTTGATCGAGGAAGCTTCTTCAAAATATTTTGTAGGGCATGAGATCTCTCCGACACGGAAACCGAACATGACAGCCTGGGCGATCATCTGGTTGTCGAATACGAAATCGTCAGAGTTCTCCAGCAGCGGAAGGGTCTGTAGCAATTCGCGAGAGAATGCTCGAAATCCGGTGTGATATTCCGATAACTTTGCTCCGAGAAAGATATTTTGAAAGGCGGTCAGCGCGCGATTTGCCACATATTTGTACTTCGGCATACCACCTTTTAGAGCGCCGCCGCCGAGGATGCGTGAGCCTAACACCATGTCGTAGACTCCGCTCCCTATCATGCCCGCCATGGCTGAAACCAGTAATGGTGAGTATTGATAGTCTGCATGCACCATAACAACGATGTCCGCACCTGCGGCCAAAGCCTCGCGATAGCAGGTCTGCTGATTTCTTCCATAACCATAATTAGCATCATGAATGAATGTCTGAACTCCGAGACTCTCCGCCAGAGCCGCCGTTCGGTCTGTGCTGGAATCATCTACGAGAATCTTGATATCAACGACGTCGGGAAGCTCCCGCACTGTTTTTTCCAGAGTTCGTTCGGCGTTGTACGCGGGAAGTACAACCGCGATTCGTTTACCGTTGAGCATTGTTCCCTCCGACCTGTAGCATCCCTAATGTTTTGGAATCTATTTGTTGCTGCGCGAGACGCTCTCGCTCTGCAGTTGCATAGGGAGATATCTCTGCCGGCTCTTTATCAGGCTGTATCAGCCAAATATTCCGGTCTTTGTAGTGATGAATCAGTTCCAGATCCTCTGCTGGTTGCATTTCGCGGGCCCAAATGACCTTGGAGCCATCGATATCCGCAGCGTTATACACCCACTCATCAATGGAACGGTGCGCTGGTGCATATCGTACGATCGCGAGTTGTTTGCCTGCTTTACCCTCCAACTCCATCTGGACCTGGGCCCGCGGGACGCCAAAATCCTGAGAGCCATACCATGTCCATGTTGGCCATTCCGCTAGCCTGAGGTTGAGAGGCACCGCAAAAGTGCGCAAGGCAGTTAATAGTACACACACGGTAACCATGGCACGCACCATTCCAACACCCACAGGCTTTCCATCGAAACTCAATACGCGAAGATGACGCATTGCCTGGAGTCCGAGCGCATAGAAGGCTGCCGTAAACGGAGAAAGATAGTGAGGAATAAGCCAGGTTTCCATAAGCATCCCAGCGGCCAAGACCAGGACACATATCACGAGAAATCGTGTGCGACGATCAAGAAATATTCGCCGTGTCAGAAATATGAGAGGCAGGAATGTAATACCGACATAAAACAGGATGGCTCTCGCGAGCTTAAGCGGAGTTTCGATAAGAAAGCCGCGCACGGTCCTGACCTTCTGAAAATAGCTAAGCTCCCACCCTGTGTAGAATTCACGCATCACCGGGTGGCGGTAATGAGGTTCAGGTCTTGGGGATTGCCAAATAAAATGAGGCGCACTCGCGTAAGCTGTTCGGCTTAATTTATAGGGCTCGGTAAAGGGGTCGCCGAAGACGCGGTAATTGTAGTAGCCCATCCATAGGACGGCAATGACAACCAGCCCGATAGGGAGTATCGCACGTCGGATTAAGACACCAAAAGGCGGCCTATTTATTCCAGTAACGAGCCACTTGATTAGCAGAACCGCGACAGGAATGCAAAGCAGGCCTCCTTCATAGGGTCGGCTATTGACGAGGATGATGGCACCGAGTGCCAGCAATGTTGCATCGACTGTTCGTGCCCGTCTGATGAGACGAGGCAACGCACCCAGCACCAGTGCTCCGCCGACCGCCGCAATTGCGCCACCGCCCGAGTAGGTATTTATCCAATAGCTGAAAAGGCCAAGCCGCATTACAGCCAACAGCCCGCCCAGCAGGGCCCAGGTGGGAGGAAGCCATCCTTGCAGCATCCAGCAAATGGCAGCACACATCAGTGAGGAAATGAAGAGAAGCCCGAACCATGGATGGCCTGTTAAAGCCTGGCCCGCTGCGAGAACCATGCCATGAGCCGGAAAGTACATGGACATGTAGGTCGGCTGCATGGTGACCTGGAAGGTCTCGAAATGAGTCCACATCATTGGAGTTGGATTCGTTAGTCTGCCATGAGCGTAAGTGTCTCCGGCGAGCAGATAGCTAAAAGCATCCAGTATGAACGGGTGAGGTATTGGAGAAAATGGCAGAATAACGAGACGAATGAAGAAGGCGGAAGCTCCAACGGCTAAAACCGCCAATCCTTTCTTTCTGGCTAACGTGCGAAAGATATGCTCGACTTTAGTGAAGGTGTCATTGCCGATGTTTGGCCAGAAGAGCGCGATGACTACACCAAACACCGTAAGACCAGCTTCAATGGTGCCCAAAGAAGTACCACGATCTACGGGAGCGAGGATCATAACGCAAACATTTGTGTGCAGGCGTTTATCCCTACATCGAGCGATCCGAGACTCAGGTGCTGATCAATTACTTCCAAAGCCATCATCAGGATTCAGCTCTTATCACCAGACTAAAATTGTACGCTTAGAAAAACCGGGGAGCAGCCACTTGAGCGACTCCCCCCCTAAGGAAAACACGAGCAGTTAAACAAACGCGATGTACTGGTGACGTGATTACGCAGTATAAGTAACGATCGTATTTCCGATGTTGGTAAAGGCCGTATTGATACCATTCGCAACAGTGCTCATACCTGCAGTGGCTGCGAACGCGATGAGCGCGACGACCAGAGCATACTCAATAAGATCCTGGCCATCGTCTCTTTTGAACAACTTTTGAACTTTGGCAAAACGCTTCCACGGTTCAAATTTCATCTCATTCCTCATCATTATTGGTTGGGATGTCCTCGAAGTATTCCGTAAGGAAGAGTGCGCTGTACCGAGTGGAACGTCGATTTAGCTGCCTCTTCCCTATGAATTGTTCTACGAGTTGATTACCGTTTAAGCGACATCGACTAAGCTGTATAAGTCGCGAGCTTGTTGCCGATATTGCTAAACGCAACGTTGATGTTGTTCGCAACGGTGCTCATACCAGCTGTAGCCGCGAATGCGATAAGTGCAACGACCAGCGCATACTCAATAAGGTCCTGGCCTTCTTCACTGCGAAGGATGTTTTGAATCTTGATCGACAGCATCCACAATTGCTCTTTCATTTACCGCCCTCCAGGGAACTTGATAGTTTTCCCAGTCGACTGACTGGGTGATACTGCTTATTCTGCAAGTGCAGTACCACTTTTGATGCATGCTGCCCGGTGTTCTAAACTAAGGCACTTATACCCCAACAACGGTTTAAATCGGTAGTCGATGGTGTTATTCCTGTGAACACGTGTATACAGAGCGCAACGAAACGGTTCGGTACGTATACAACTCCTGGATCGGAGATGGGGCTGAATCCATCCAATTTGGACTAAAGTCATGCTTCCAAACAACCGGAATTTGTCAGGATAGAGCTTAGTCACTTCTTCAATTCCCATCCAGATGCACTGGAGAAAACTCCAGTATGTCGCCCGATCTCGTTGCGGTGTTCTGAACAGAACCTGGAGCCAACTCGAGCACAGAATAGGCCGAAAAGCAGAATGACAGCCTCCACGGAGGTACCGCATTCTTCACTTTTTTCACTCTTTTATTGCGATCGATATATACGAGGTCGATCGGGAATTGCATCCCGAAGGTGTGAACTCCTTCACAAGGAACGATCCACAGGCCTTCGCCGGGAGCAAGCGCCGCCCTGCCAAGTAATCCTTTTGTACGTTTTCGTCCAGAGTCCGCGACTTCTATGCATCTCGCCAGCTCTGTTTGCCGTGTCACATTTAATATCCTTAGCCGCATCTCTCCTTGGGAAACTCGACGTCCGAATACAGATGTTATCCATCCTGAAGGATTCATTTGCTCTATCGACTACTATTGAGGCGCCGCTGTCGCGCCCGTCGGCATTGTTGTATAGATTGCGCCCGGGCTTGTGGTGTTAATGACTAACGGCTGCTCCGGCTGCATACTTCTTATTAACGTCTCGACAGGGATCGTTGAAGGCGCAACGATCGGCTGTTTAGTAGCAGCCGCGTTGCTCTGGGGCGTGGTCATAGGAATGCCAGAGAGAAAAGGCATAAATTGATCTGGATATTTCAATTCAGGCAGAGGCGCTCCTGCAGGCAATGGAGTCACAATCTCAGGGGTTACGATCACAATAAGTTCAGTATTATTGCGAGTTACTGATTCCGACTGAAACAATCTACCCAGAATTGGAACGTCTCCGATAAATGGAATCTTCTGGAAGGTCTTATTTTCGCGCTCGTCCAGCAGTCCCCCGATGGCGAAACTCTGTCCTTCGCCTAATTCGACTTCGGTTTTCACTCGCCTGGTACTGACGCCTGGCACTGAGAACCCAGAGATCGTTACACCGTTAGCAAAGTCCAGTGCACTAACCTCGGGAGCAACCTGAAGGCGGATGGTACCCCTCGGAGTGATCGTTGGGATGAAGTCCAGGCGAACACCGAATTCTTTAAACTGGATTGTAACTGCTCCAGCACCTCCTCCGGTTGTCCCTTGAATGACTGGATATGGGAATTGACCTCCGGCGAGGAAACTTCCTTGCTTTCCATTGGAGGTCAAAACATTAGGTTCGGCCAATACCTGCAAGACACCCTTAGACTCCAACGCCTGGATCGTTGCTCCGAGGTTTAGATCCGGCCGGAACATGAAGATGTTAAGAAGACTGGAAAGAGAAAAGGTTTGTCCTGATCCCGCCCCCGCACTTCCGAGCGTGGGTGGTGAAAACTGCTGTGTCGAAATAGATCCGATTGTATTCGCGGCTCCGGTGCTAAAGATATTGATGCCTAATTGATTGCCACGGCTCCGATCCAAGCTAGCGAAGCGCACCTTCAAAAGGATCTGTGTTTCAGGCGCAGGGGTGTTGACGTATAACAGATTGACGACTTTCCCTGCAGTCGAGGCGATTTGAACAGCACGGTCCGAGCTGCCAATATCTTTGACAGTCCCGCGAAGAAAGATCGTTCCGCCTTCGGAACTGACCCTTATTTGCTGTCCTGGAAACTCGGTTCTCAGTTCGCGGCGTAGTCCATCGAGGCGATCGGACGCAGCAGCCTCACTAGGCCGTACTTTCAGATTAAAAAATTGGCGTCCGCCGCCCGCCTGCCACAAGATGAGGGTCGTTTCTCCGGGAGCTTTGCCATTAATCATGACTTCGGTCGGGCTCATCGCTGTGGCTTCGGCGAGTTCGGCTGAGCCCACTGCAATTCTATCTACGGGCCGAACGCTATCTACAAGGACCGATTTACCGACTGCAACGAAGAGGTCATTGGCCTGATCCTGGGTCGTCACCGGGGTATTGGGAGCTGGGGCCTGAGCCTGAAGGGCTGCATGCGTACAGCACATAAAAAGTAACAGGCAGATACAAGTGATAGGAATACCGATTCTCGTTCTCACTATTTTTCCTCGTTGTGGACAAATTTCTCGTCGGTCCTCTTCGATCCATTGAAGACCTGGACCAGATAAACTTTCGAAGCTGGCGCGGAGACGGGATGAGGAGCCGACGACACCCGAGGTTTCGGAGGAGTATTCGAGCCGGTGAAAAGGTTCCCTACTGCTGTTCCCGACGTCTGCGCAACCTGTGTATCCAATGGGTTTCTCAAAACGAGCTGAATGTGTGTCTGACTGCTGGCAAGGCTTATCTGCTCAGCCTGGTCCGGCGTGACCAGCAGGTTGACTACCGGAACGGGTTTCGCTTTTCCATCCGCATCCTTCTGGATGTCCTGTCCTGCGGAGAGAACCTCAATGTTCTGAAGCAGCGTTTTTACCTTGGTGCCTTCCGCTGGATTTGGGTCACCCGGAGGATTTCCTGAGATCAACAAATCGACGCGCATCCCCGGGGTCACGAAGCCGGCGACGCTGACAACATCGTCGACTCTCACCGCGACTGCTCGCATTCCGGGTTTGATTGTCGCAGCGAGGCCGCCCCCCGAACCCGCCGGCGCGAGATGGTTTTCAAGAATGGGCTCGTTCTGCGAGAGACTCGCAGTAACACCGCGGCCGACAGCATCTTTTGGATTTACGATGGCACCCTTCGGAAGAGGGCCGAGGATCTCTGTGGTTGCTAAATCGACATCGCGCAGGACGGTGCCCAATGGGATGTCCGTAGCTGCAATAACAACTTTGGTGGTGCTGCGTGGGGTGGTTGCCGCGATGCGGCTGGCAACTACACGGTAGACGAGGTAGCTGCATGCGCTGGCAATTATGAAAGCGCTGAAGAGAATCACCGCCAGTCTTCTATTCATTGCGAACCCGTCCAAGCGGCTGAAACAGCCACTTGGCCTTCCAGTGAATCTCCGGCAATTCTTATGCCAAAGGATAAGAAGGTTTGAATCCCTGTAAATCAGCGATTTTGGGCAGTTAGCCCAGGGAAAGTGTGACCCCTTGTATACCACCCGCAACGGCTGTGTAGCCTAGTAGACACGTGCTGAGGATACGTCTCGGTTTTAGGCGACTTAGGCGAATCCGGGTTGGCCTTAAAATTGCTGGATGCAAGTGGCAAACACATAGAGAAAAGTACCTCAGTTTGCCGGGAGCCTCGGGAGTATGAAGTCAACCAACATCATGACTCTCTTTTCGGAAGAGCCCCGTCCTGGCACTGGACCCTCATACTTCCTTCTCTCTGCTGTGTTCCACTGCGTGGTGGGTGTTGTTCTTCTCCTAGGTTTGAGACATGCACCGCGCATGAACGACCATACAGAAGCCGAGCGTTATAACGTTCGGCTTCTGCGGCCTCCGCTGATAGAGCCAGCGATGCAACGGGCCGCGAAGGGCTCGACGCAAGCTGTAGCACAAGCGGCGGCCTCGAAATTTTCCGGGGGGGGCGCCCCTGCCCTTTCAATTCCTTACCCTCAGACGCAAGAGCCTCCTCATTCCCAGGTGCTGTTGCAACCGGATGCACCGCCAAACCAGGTGATACCGCAAGAAACGCCTATTCCGCTTGCCGTCATGTGGTCGCCGGAGAACTCTCCAAGCAAGGTTATCGTTGCTCCTCCGCAGCAGGAGCCCACGGCTGCTCAGACCAGGCCGGCATTGATCAAGCCGAACCGGGAGCCCAACCTATCCGACATCAATATCACGATGACTCCCTTCCCTTCCAAGACCCCTATGTTGCCGCCAGGAACGACTTCGCCCATGGTGGTTCGGCGCCGGGAAGAGATCAATCAGATTCCATCGACGTCGACGGCTCAGCTTGAGCCGCCTACTCCGGCGCGTGTGCTGTCGATTTCTCCTTTACAGGCAGTCGGGCCCGTTATTATTCCGTTGGCAAATTCACCTGGATCATCGTCTTCCTCCGATCTGGTGATCTCGGCTACGCCGGGGAAAAATTCTTCGAATGGAGCCGGGAATCCGGCCAGTAAGCAGAGCGGCGTTGGCACTGGTGACGGGCCTGGTGTTTCGAAAGGCGCCGGTACGGCGGCGGGGGGGAACGGAACCGCTGCCCAGGGTACTGCGGTGGCCAGGAACGGAGTTGGCGCCCCGGGTGGCGCCGGTGCAGGTGCGGAAGGCGGAGGTAACGATGCCGGTGCTGGCGCAGCAGGCCACGGTCCTGGTTTTGAGCCTTCGCTTGTTCATCTCAGCCTGCCTAAGGATGGGCAGTTTGGGATTGTTGTTGTAGGGTCTTCTGTTGAAGACCAGTATCCGGAGATTGTCGGGATATGGGGCAGCAGGCTGGTTTACACGGTTTACCTGCACGTGGGCACCGGCAAGAACTGGATTCTCCAGTACTGCGTGCCGCGGACCCAGGAGGCTGCAGCGGGTGGCAATGTCGCCAAGCCGGAGGCCCCGTGGCCATACGATATCCTGCGGCCTCATCTGGCTCCCGAGGACTTCAACTCGGATGCGCTGATGGTTCACGGCTTCGTGAACATGGCCGGCAAGTTCGAACACCTGGCGATGGTCTTCCCGACGGAGTTCAAGCAGGCAAAGTTTGTGCTGGATGCTTTGCAGCGCTGGCAGTTCCGGCCGGCCAAGCAGAACGGGCAGGTTGCTCCGGTTGAGGTGCTGCTGATTATTCCTGAGGAGACGGAATAGTCAGGCCCCCCTCCCCCCTATCTTTTGACGTAAGGTGTTCAATCCAGACAACTTAGATCCGGACCCTCTGGCTAAGTATTTCAATCTAAAGGTTTACGGGCAAAGGTATTGAAAATAAATTGCCAAATAGCACGCCTCCTGCTCGTGGCGGGGCCGCCGCTTCTTAGCTCTTCTCTATTCTAGCAAACGATCAGAACTACTCTGCCACGCTGAACTGCTTTGTTTTTAGCTGCTTGAGCAGTTTTGGGCTTGACAAGATTTCCTGCCGAACCAGCCCCAAAGGAGTCAACTCACTTCACCAATGCTACCTGTGAAACAAGGATGACACTGTTGGAATTGAGATTCATTGTTATGCCGCCATTTCCTCCTAAATGCAACTTTCCGACGATGATTTCGCCCTGAATGAGTGTTCCGCTTCCCGGACCACCCTGCAGATCCAGCTCCTGATAGTGTGACGAGGTCGTCGCCATCGTCGCAAGTGTGTTGGTGAGATAGATGGTTCCTTGCAGCGTCATCTGTCCTCCGCCACCCAGGCCATGAGTTTGTGCCTGAGAGTTACGATCCTGGAAGAAGAGTATTCCCTTGTAGGCGGAGGTGGGGGGCGAGCCCACCAGATTGACTGTTCCATTGGCTGTCAGACTGAAGGCGCCAGCGTTGGTTGGATTGCCTGACGGGCCGGTGTTGTAGAAAAGAACATTGCCTGTCCAACTGGTGCCGGTGTAGGTATCTGTGAATCCGGTTCCCATATAGATATCGCAGTTCGCGGAACAGTCGAAACCGCTGGAGCTCTGGATGTAATAGATTCCCGGTATGAATACCGGCGTTGAATTTTTGCCATCGATCCCTCCTGTATACAAACCGGGATAGTAGAGCTGACAAGCCTTTTTCGGCGATGCAGGACATCCGCTCGTGCCATTGGCCAACGCTACATGCGTCCCCATGAGGCCAGTATTGGTGGGCACTGATGGAGCAGAGACGCTAGCCAGCGGATCCTGCATGAGCGAGTCCTGATAGACGTAGTGCCCGGTAGTTCCCTGCTGGAATGTAAAGCCGTAGGTCGATGCTGTGGTTCGGCCGGCAAAATCGGCTCCGGTACCGGTGGTGCAGTTTCCCGGGTCCGGCGGTCCGGCATGAGAGAGGTCAACGTGGGTGTTGCTGTTGTTCGAGTCAGCCGTTGCGCTGTTGGAATTCACCTGAATGCTACGGCTGGGACCGCCACAGATTGTGATGCTGGGTGTTCCATTCGTTGAGAAGGCGCCGGAAAGAGTTGGATGCATGATGAGAATCGGCACCGGCGCGTCGACATAGGTGATGGCTGCGGTTGCTTCCGCGCTAATCGTCGAAGCGGTTGGACCCAGCAGACCCAGCAGACTCGTGCTAACACTCCGCTGCACCGTGGCGTGAACGACATTGACCGCAAAGTCCGGTGACAATGCGACTCCATTTGCTGAGCCGGGAAAATCGATCGTAACTGTATCACTGGCGGAGCTTCCAAAACCATTTTTACTCGCATACGCACAGGGAGTCCTGGTGTCACTCGTCGTGCAGGTGAAGCTGGACGACGTTGTGAAATAGCCGGCGTTACCAGAAACGTTGGTTTTGTTGAAGATGCTCATGATTCCAGCTATTGCAGCTGAGTCCGCAGCTGTCTGAGCCATCTGGCGGTGCGCGTACATATGCGCTCCATCGATTGCCAGACCGACTGCACCAATCAAAAAGACAGACATCGCCAACGCCACGACGATAACTGTCTGTCCACTTTCGTCTTTTAATCGCATGACGGCCCCCTTAGAACGTGATGATTCCTTCACTTGAACTGACGAATGTGACATTGAATCTCGAATTGAAGAAAGCCACCAATGGATCGTAGGGATAACTCGCGATAATCTGCACTCTGTTGCCGGGAGCATTCGACCCATCCGGGTAGTTCACGGTAACTGTTACGTTGCTCGAGGTAAGTAAGCCTGCGCTCGAGAAGTTCTGAACCACAGTCTGGATCTGCGAACAGGTGCATGGAGTGCCGGGACCGCTTGGTCCGTCGATACCCGATCCTGTCCGGTCGCTTCCGTGGGTGATCGCATATCTCGCTCCAACGCGTGCAGCGTTGGCTATGGTGGTGTACACAAGGACCATGCGTCCCAGTTCCACAATGCTAAGCAGAATCATGATGAACATGAAGGAGATGAGCGCTAACTCGATCATCGTGCTGCCGTTCTCCCCTGCTCGTCGCTTTGTGCCGTACGGTCTCATTGGATAACCCTGATGATTGTCCGCCGAGTCAAGGTTGTGGGAGGAATGGTCAAGTTCACATTGAGGTTCGGGAAGCGAAAACCAGCTCCGACGAACGGAGTATAGGTGTACGTCACATTAACCCATCTGAGTGCGTAGCTTGTGGGCTCGGGGTCCGTTGCGCCTGTCGGAGCCGTCGTTGGACAAGTAGCACCGTAGATCGTCGTAATGGTTCCGTTTATGTTCTGGCAGATCTGGACAACGATACCGCTGCTATTGGGCAGCGCCTTGATGTCTTCAGAGATCATCGTGTTGAGTTGCGAACTGCTTGCCTGACCAAGAGAGCCGGTGGAGGCGCCACCAAGAGCGGCGTAGTCGGCTCCGGCACGAGACGCATTGGTGACTGCGATCCAGGCGTAGAAGAAACCGGCAAAGTTGAGAAGATTAATAACCAGCAGAAAGAGCAGCGGCAGCAGAAGGACGTACTCAACAAGGGCCTGACCATAGTCTTCCCTGAACTGGTGAAGGAAGCGTTCGAAGGTTCGCTTATCGACGCCAGCGGTGATATCGGCCCGGGCGGCGAAGCTGTCTTTGTCCATCACGAAGGAGAAGCCAACGCCATCCTCACCTGAGCGGATGACCATTGCCTTCACTGCGACTGAGCGAAGAGGGTCCGACTTGGGCAGATCTTCCCTTTGCAAAGACATGACGATGATCGTTCCGGGATACCAGCGCTCCTGCGTTAAAAGATAAAGGCCACGTGAGCTAATGTCGCGGACTTTATGGGCCACTGGCGGACCACCGTCCCAGAAGTGAGCGACGAGTGGAAGAGCGTCCTGGCGGCGGACTTTTCGCTTTTCTCCAGATGCGAACCAGCCGAGCAATCTTGTCACCGTACTCATGGGTCTGTCCCTTGAACCAGGTTCTAATTACTTCTTTATTCGTTCATGTCCATTTCCAGTTGCTTCCACCATGCCAATTTTCTGCTGTAACTCGTCAGCCACGCATACCACCAGTTGATCTCCCGGTTGGGTATGCGAAGAGTAAATCGTATGTGTGGGGAGTTCGAGAACACTTTCAGCCTGTGTTTTTATGGGCCCTATACGAAATGAAGGAAAGTACTCAACAAGGTGAATTACCCGGTAATTCTCATCGAGATAGATAAGATCGAGGGGGAAAAGCAATCCGAGAGTATGAACTCCCCTCGAAGGCACAACCCATATTCCTTCATCGGATCGTAATTTGAACCTTCCGATAAATCCTTTAAGGCGTGCGAAGACTGTATCTGCAGCTTTGACGTTCAAGCTGAGAAAACATTCGCGCGTCAGGTTATAAACGCAGTACGTCTTTCTCTCCATTAAGTCCTCGGCGTTGGCTGTCTATTGGCCCTGTTGCTCCCTGCAGCCTTGTTCTCTTTCTTTTACCAATCAGAAGTGCGAAATTGAGTCCTCCGTTATGGGTTCTCAAAGACACTCATGCGACGACAACCCGAAGATGCCGCAATGCGGCAGTCTCCGGTGTCGCAGAAGCTGTTTCCGTCTGTCGGCCTAGTGAGCCCGTGTGCGGCGGCGGTAGATGAGGAACAGCAGCACGACGACGAACAGTGCACCGGCAATGACGCGAATCACGATAACGTTATCCACTTAATTTCTCCTTTTTCTTTAATGGAAATACTTTGCAAACGACTCCGACATGATGATCATTGCCGGACCCAGGGTTACGAGAAACAGGGAGGGGAAAATAAAAAAGACAAGCGGGAAGACCAGTTTGACTGTGGTCTTGGCTGCCTGCTCCTCCACTTTTTGACGACGCTGCGTTCGAAGCGCATCAGAGTGGATACGAAGCGTCTTCGCGATGCTTGTACCCAACTGCTCCGATTGCACGAGCACAGAGACCAGATTGCGGACGCTGTCGACGTCAGTCCGCTCCGCAAATTGCCGCCACGCATCGGCCCGCGGCTTGCCGGCGCGCTGCTCGAGGACGACAATGCTTAACTCATCGCAGAGCTCAGGATGCGCCTTGGCCAGTTCTTCGGTCGTGCGGTCGGTAGCCTGATCGAGGCTGAGTCCTGCCTCAACGCAAATGACGAGCAGATCGAGAACGTCAGGGAGTCCGCGGCGGATCAGGCCCTGGCGTTTCTTGATTCGGCGGTCGAGCCAGAAATCAGGAGCCAGGAAGCCTAACCCGAGAGCGATGGCATAGCTAAAGAAGGAACTGTTATGTGTGGCAAAAACAAGGAGCGCGAGAAATAATGGAACGAAGACCTTCGCGCCGTAGAATAGATTCACGGCTGAGTCTTTTCGGTATCCAGCTCGGATGAGACGCTGCTGGACCACCGAAGACTCTGCCTGACTTCTAGGCAGGACGCGCTCCAGGTGTTCGACCATCTCCCCAAATGACGACCCTGTTTGCTGAATCGTACTCAGCAAGGCGCCCTGCCTATTTCGTGGTGAAACCACATCCGATATCCGCCTGAGCATGGCTTCCCGATAGAACAGCAGCAAGCCGCCGCTGGCTATCAGGAAGAAGATGGCGACAAACGTGAAAGCGATAAATACCATATCTAACCTACACTTCCATGTTGACGATCTTGCGGATTGTCAACGCCCCGGCGAGCATCATGAGCGCCGCAGCGTAGAGAAGCTTGAGTCCTATAGGCCGTGTCCAAAGCAGGCTCATGTTTTTGGGGTTGATGAGATACAAACCAATGCCCAATACGATCGGCAGAAATGAGAGGATCCAACCTGTCAAGCGTCCCTGTGCGGTGTGAACGCGTACCTGGCGCTTCAGGCGGAATCTCTCACGAATGACATAGGCCGTTTTGTCGAGGACCTCTGCGAGATTGCCTCCGCTCTCTTTCTGGATCAGGATGGCTGTAACGGTAATCTTCAGGTCCTGCAAAGGGACGCGACGCACGAGGTTATCCATGGCCGTTCTGAGTTCAAGGCCGTAGTTCTGCTCATCGAAGCAGATGCGGAACTCTCCACTGATGGGTTGAGGCGATTCCGTTGAGACCAGCCGCAATGCGGCAACCATGCTATGGCCGGCGCGGAGAGCACTGACCATCAGGTCCAGGGCCTCCGGGAGCTGCTGCTCCATCTGCTCGAAGCGGGCCTTGCGCTTGTGCAGGACGAAGACGAATGGCAGGGAGGCGGCGATAGCTCCGAAGAGCAGAGAAAATATGACCGTCTCGGTACGCAGGTAAATGAGATACGACACCAAGATGAAGCCGGCGACAGACATGAGAATAAGAGCGCCCGGTGTCCACTTCAACCCGGACTGGTAAAGCAATGCATGAAGGCGCGGTGCTATTTCGAGCTTGAGCAGCCAGCGGTTAACCCAGGGGATTGCGCTGAAGAGCTCTTCTTTCCGGACGTCCACGATCAGATCACGCCGGTCTCCCCTTCCGCTGGCCAAGGCAGCATCGAGATTGGCCCGGGCCATTTCTGCCCGCTGGGATGCGCCGGTGCCGGTTGCGACCATCAGCAGCGCGGCCACCGCGAAGACTCCGGCAAAGACGAGTACGAGAATGAGCAGCATATTGTGGCCTCCTCCTCTCAGTTGATTTCCAGGGCCTGCTCGAACAGCCCGGGGGATAAAAATATTCCAGAGATGCGGAGCCGCTCAAGAAATTTCGGACGGATGCGGCTTGGCTGAAATACACCGATTACTTTTCCATCAGGCCCGACGCCTTTTCTCTGGAAGGTGAAGATGTCCTGCATGCTGATGATGTTCTCTTCCATACCTGTGATCTCAGAGATGCTGACGACCTTACGGCTGCCATCGCTCATACGCGAGACCTGAACGACGATTGAGATCGCGGATACCATCTGCTGCCGCACGCTCTTCTCGGGGAGATTGAGGTTGCTCATGGCGACCATGGATTCGAGCCTGGTGAGGGCATCTCTCGGAGTATTGGCGTGAATGGTGGTCATCGAGCCTTCGTGGCCGGTGTTCATGGCCTGCAGCATGTCAAAGGCTTCTTCGCCGCGGACCTCGCCGATGATGATGCGATCGGGACGCATACGGAGACTGTTGATGAGCAATTGGCGCTGGCGTACAGCTCCGTTGCCCTCGACGTTCGGAGGGCGTGTTTCCAGGCGCACGATGTTGTCAATGGACAGGCGCAGTTCGGCGGCGTCTTCGATGGTAACGATTCGCTCAGTCTTCGGGATGTATTGCGAAAGAATATTGAGGAAGGTCGTTTTACCGGCGCCGGTACCACCGGAGATAAGGACGCTGATGCGCGCGCGAACGGCGGCAGTGAGCATTTCCATCATCTCGGGCGAAATGCTCTTCAACTCGACCAACTGGTTCGCTGCCAAGGGCCCGGTTCCGAAGCGGCGGATCGAGAGTGCGGGACCGTCGAGGGCCAGCGGCGGAATGATCGCATTGACGCGGGATCCATCGGGCAGGCGGGCGTCAACCATCGGAGAAGATTCGTCGACCCGGCGTCCTACACGCGAGACGATGCGGTCGATGATCTGGAGCAGATGACGGTCATCTCGAAAGGCCGTATCGACCTGTCGCAGCATACCGCCACGCTCGATGAAGACGTGATTCTTATCGTTCACGAGGATATCGGAGATGGTGGAATCGGCGAGAAGCGGCTCCAGAGGTCCGAGGCCAAAGACTTCGTCCAGAAGTTCCGCCTCAACCTTCGCTTGTTCGGCGAAACTCAACGGTACCCGTTGGCCGACGATGATCTCGTTCACCATGCTGGCAACTGCCTGGCGCGCCTGGCCCGAGTTCACGCGCGAGAGCTTTTCCAGATCCAGCTTAGAGATCAGCGTCCGGTGAATATCCGTCTTGAACTTGTCAAACTCCAGTCGATCCATGCGACGCTACGCCTCCAATTGTTCAGCCGAATAAACCAAAACGCTTTTTTCTTTCAGGATTTGCCGGTAAACCGCAAGCTGTTCTTGCCATCTGAGATATCACCCTGGAGATGGGTGAGTCTTTCAACGCAAGCGGAGTCGCGGTGTTCTGGGCGTTCCGTGCAGCTGCGTAGTCATTGGGTATCTTCCACTCCGCTGACATCGTCAGCGCTTTCGTGATGCTCTCGTCATCAATTACCAAGGACCTTGGGGTGTAGCGATTGAGAACGACTTCGATGTTTGCGCCGCTTCTTTTGAGCAACTCCGAGATGAGGCGGTTGGAATTACGCAGATCGGAGATGGCGACCTGCGTCACGAGATACGCAGTTGCACCGCTGGCCAGCAGCGTTCTGCCCATGGCACCGAACCTTGATCCGGCGTCCACAATCACATAGTCAAAATTCTGCCGGGCGACGCTAAGGAGCTTTTCCACAGCTTCAATCGATGCTTCGACTTCGGCGTATTTGTCCGGAGCTGCCAAAACAAAAAGACCTGAGCTGTGCTTGTTGAGCAACCGAGACAACAAATTGAAATCAAGACGCTGGAATTCTTTCAATGCATTTGCTGTTGAGAACTCCGTACTGATACCCAGTTCGAGTGCAGCATCTCCCAGAGGAAGATTGAGATCGATCAAAAGAGTGTTTTGAGCGCTCTCCTGAGCAAGAGCAATGGCAAAGTTGGTGGAGACTGTGGTGACTCCCGAGCCTCCTTTGGCTCCCATAAAGACCATCAGCTTCCCGGCCGTCTTTTTCGGCTGCCGCGGTGCCGGGCGGCGTACCGAAGCTCGCACGAGAGCTTCGGCGATTGCGTTGGAACTGATCGGCGCAGTCAAAAATTCTCTTGCCCCAGCTCGCATGCAGCGGACCAGCATCTCCGGATAGACCCGTGTCGAATAGACCATGACGGTTGCGGAGCTATTCGCACAGATTGTTTCAACCAGGTCGAGCGCGTACTCCGGGTTGCTGTCGAGTTCCACGATGATGACGTCGTAGTCAGCTTCCAGCAAACGAGGTACATCATCGAGTTCAGGGTAAGAGGAAAACTCACGGGCAACACTACCGCGCAGCCCCGTCAGAGCATCCACAAGGGGCTGTCGAGTGAGCTGTTCCGGAGAGATCAGAGCAATAGAAATAACATTGCTGCCAAGCGCATCCGTATCCCTGGTAGAGGTTGACATCACGAATTCGTTACTCCCAGCTGCAGATACCATCTCGACGGGTTGACGTGTAGTAGACATGATCTTTGCACACAAACATAGCCTTTCCGCTACCGTGAAAAGAAAGATATTAACGTTCCAATGGCAATTGCGGGAGCATAAGGCATTTTGCGTGCTCGCGGATTGTCCAGAACCATTTCAGGATGCGGACCCAATCCACGTCCCTTCCAATTGAAGAGTAAGTCTCCTGTATTGCGAAACATTTCCCCCGTAAATCCACCGGCAATCGCCCAGCACAACGCCATAAGTCCACCGGCCAATCCAGTAAGAACTAATGCTGTCAGCATCTGGGATGGACCGATCCAGGCACCGATGGCGGCACAGAGCTTGACATCGCCCATTCCCATGCCGCCCATCCAGCTAAGAACACCGAAGAGAAAGGCACCTACCGCGAACCCTGCCAGGCTTTGCCATAGCCCGTGCAGTCCATGCGTCCACCCGGACACCACGAACCCTGCGAGCAAAAACGGAAGTACCAGCCAGTTTGGAATACGACGACTGCGCAGATCCGTAAGGGTGGCCACAGCAAGAACGAATAAAGTTGGCCACCAGGCGATGGAACGCATACGAACCCTCACAGCACAAAGTCGTGGAACGCAATTAGGTGTGCAATTCTTTATCCAAATCGACTAAGTTGATGACTCCAGGTGTTTAGACGACATTTGCAGCATCCTTTAATGCGCTCTTACCGGGTCAGTGTTCACGGTTGTATACAGAATCTGATCGGGAGTGAAGCGGATGGATACACTTTGAACGGTGGGAGTGCTTACTGCGTGCGGGAATAACAGTGGCAACAAACTAACGGGTCCGGTAACAAAATTCTTTCCCCCGATGCGAACAGTTTCGAGCTGCCTGCCTGGAAGCTGACCTACGACTTTAGTCATATAGGCCGAATATGAGGCATCTCCGTCGGGAAGAGGAAAGATGACGAACCTGCGGTAGGGACCGACAGGTAATTCTTCGAGCAGCCGGGTGTCTCGATGCTGCATTGCGAAGATTCTCGTGCCTTCCTTCAGTTCCACCTCTGGATATTCCACAGTCATATATTCCGGTAAGTAGTAACCTGCATGACGATAACCAAGGAAGTGGGAATCAAATCCAATCACCAGGGTGTCGGCGGGTGAGCCGATCTTCGGAAGAGCCGACCTGACATTTTCAAGCTCCGATTCGAAGTGCCGGATTGAGCGGTAAGAGCAATAGATGGGAGCGAATAGAAAGACGGAGACGTTCGTCGCGACGAAGATACCTGCAGCAGTGATCACGGTTGGTTTCGACCATGAACCGCGACGGTACCAGTCCGAAATCCAAAGACCAAGCCAAAGGCAGGCCGGTGGGCACAACAATAATAAATACCCGCTATTGATGAACTGAAAGAAGATCAGGGTAAAGAAGCATACCGCTGGCGCTATCCAGATGGCGGTGAAACGCACCTTTTCGCGGTCTACAGGAATGTGACGTGCCATTGCCCTTATCAAGGCTAAAGACGCAATTCCAAAATTAAGGACCGCCACGAAAACCAGGAAACATGCACGGGCAATAGAGGTTGCCGGAGATGAATTGAACACCGTGTTTCTCGATGGAACGAGGCGCCAAAGCGACTCCAACGACCCGAAATAAGCGCCAAGCCCTCCCGCTGCGACAATCGTCGGAATAAACCATGCAGCCAGGGTGAGGACAAGCGCAGCACCTCCTGCGAGCTTTCGCCTCCACGGAGCGGCCCGTAACGAATAGATATAGAGAGGACCAAGGAAGAGAATCGACGAAGGCCGGACGCCGGCTGAAAAACCCAAAACAACGGCCGCCGGGAGAATCCATTGCACCTTTGCCTCTTCAATTCCCCAACACAAGTAGCCCAGAACGGCTGAGAAGAAAGCTTCCAAACTATAGGTAAGCGCGACTGTGCCATGAAACCAGGCTGAGGGCGATAGCAGGAACAGAAGGCTGGCGATTCGGGCCTCATTCAATCCAAACCACGCTGAAGCCAGTTTGTAGATATAGAAGATTGTCCCGCAACTTGCCGTAATGCTCAGGATAACCAGCGCCAGATTGGCATCGTGGCAGATAGAGTTCAGCCCCCGCGCCATCGCTATGTACAGTGGGTAACCGGGTGGGTGGGGCTGATGAACACGAGGATCAAACCGCTCCAGTGCGAGCGCGAAGTTTACCGAGTCGAGATCATAGAGTTTGTGACTACGGAATAAGAATCGGCTGACAACCACACCCAGTACGAACAGAAAGGGTTCCAGCCTTTGTTTGAAACTCATAGCCAGTATTGGAGCAAGTTGTTTGCCAACTTTAGTGTTTTACTTCGCAGATAAGTAACAAATCCTGTGGATTACCAGAGTTTTTTCACATTCTTCTCGACTTTGCATTGTGAATCAGCTATCACTGGAGACCTCACAGAAGTGAGAAAGCGCGAGCCGGGTTGGTCTAGAGCTGATGCCGCGCTCCACGTATGAAATTGAGGTATCGAACACCTCACGGTACGGTTTCGGGGGCATCACTTAAATGATTCGAATTGCATTACATACTGAAGACCGCACTTTGCAGTCCCTTCTATCATCTGCCTTAGCAAAAGAGTTTGATGTCTTCCGGGTATCATCCAGCGATTCGGCTACTCAAAGGTCTGGTGACCTGGCTCTCCTCGATCTGGATTCATGGCAGGGCTCCCTGGAAAAGGGATTGGAACTCTGTCAACAAATCATTAGCTCCGAGACCTCACTGGTCATCCTTGCGAGTGATTTCCTGCGAGCTAGCGCTGTAGAGCTTGTGCGCCAGGGAGCCTATGGTTACTGCCGGAGACCGCCTTCCATTCGCGATCTGAAGACGATGCTTCTTCGGGCCCACGAGAGTAATGCTCTCAAACGTGAACTTCTGGAGGTGCGGCAGCACCGCGAGGAGGCGGCCAACCAACACCGCCTCATTGGTTCCAGCCCGCAGATGAAGCAGGTTTATGAGCTGATCACCCGGGTTGCCAATATTAATGCCTCTGTCCTTGTAACCGGGGAGAGTGGTACGGGTAAAGAACTCATAGCCAATGGCATCCATCACTCGGGAACTCGCTCAGGACGTCCCTTTGTTGCGGTCTGCTGCGGCGCTATTCCTGAGAGCCTTATTGAGGCTGAACTCTTTGGCCACGAAAAAGGTGCTTTCACTGGCACGGTGGGGTCGCGTGTCGGTTACCTGGAACAGGCAGGCGATGGGACGCTCTTTCTCGATGAGATTGGCGAATTAAGTCTTTCAACGCAAGTAAAGCTGCTGCGGGTGTTACAACAACGTGAGTTCAGCCGTCTTGGGAGCAATCGCCTCATTCCCCTGCGGGCACGGCTTATCTTCGCCACCCATCAGAATCTAGCCGAAATGGTGGCACAAGGTACTTTCCGGCAGGATTTTTACTATCGAATTAACGTAGTGCGGATTGATGCTCCACCGCTTCGTGAGCACCCCGAAGATATTCCTCAGATTGCGGCACATTTCCTGTCTCATTATTCCGAAATGTTTCAAAAACCCATGAGAGCCATTGATCCTGAGGCTGCGGCAGCGCTTCAGGCTTACTCGTGGCCCGGAAATGTCCGCGAATTGGAAAATGTAATTCAGCGGGCCATCGTTGTCGCCAGTGACGAGAAGATGCGCCTGGAAGACCTGCCGTCGAACATGCAGGAAGAAAATGTAATCAGCATCGACGACTATGAACCCGCAGGTTCGTTTGAGCGTCAACTTCGCAATTACAAGATCAAGCTGGCGACAACGGCCTTGCGCGAAAACAATGGAAATAAGACCCTGGCGGCACGAAGCCTGAATATATCGCGCGCCTATCTTCATCGACTCATCAGGGTCGCCGATCCTGATATGCTTCCGGATTCAGAATTTGAATCACCGAGGTCTGAGGAAACTGCGTGACCCCAGCTGTTCAGACATTTGATCTGGCTGGTTCACCAAAAAGAAGTCGGGTTTTACGAAAGATATTTTCTTTTCCGGCCATGCTTGCCAGTCTTCTTGCTGCGCTCGCAGTTCTTACTGTGCGCGGGCGTTTTGACGATCCGGATATGTGGTGGCACCTTGCGCTCGGTAAATCCACATGGAATACGCATTCCCTTCCGACCAGAGATCTCTTTTCCTACACGACCGGTCACCATGCGTATGTTCCGCATGAATGGTTGTCACAGGTCTGCATCTATGCCGCTTACAGGTTTGGCGGCTACTCGGGCTTGATGCTCTGGCTATGTTTTTTTGCCTCAGCCCTGCTCGTTAGCGGATATCTTTTCTGCTGGGTCTATTCGAAAAATGCAAAAATAGCTCTTCTCGGCGCGCTTACAATCTGGCTTTTTGCAACAATAGGCCTGGCGATTCGACCGCATATGATCGGGTATCTTTTGCTCATCGGCGAGTGCCTGATTCTGCATTTCGGCCGGACTCGTGATCCACGATGGTTCTTTGCGCTGCCTCCCTTATTTGCTGTTTGGGTCAACTCCCATGGCTCTTTTTTTCTTGGGCTGGTTCTGGCGGCCGTTGCGCTCCTCATCTCCTTCGTTCAGTTTCGAGCAGGTTTGCTTGTTTCTTCGCGCTGGCTTCCAAGGCAACAGCAGATGCTGGGAGGGGCGATTGGCCTCTCGATATTAGCTTTGCTGCTCAACCCGGTGGGAATGAATCAACTGCTCTATCCGTTGGGAACCATGTTTCATTCATCCATCGGGGTAAGTGCAGTGCAGGAATGGCAGCCTCTTGGGTTTGATGATGTCCGGGCTTTTTTTCTGATGGGGGCTCTTGGATGCGTTTTTCTAATCGTAATTATTCGTCGGATTGATTTGGAATTCCATGAACTCGTGCTTCTCGGAATTGGAACCTGGCTGGCGATAAGCCACCGCCGGATGCTGTTCGTTTTTGGAATATTGCTGGCGCCTGTTCTTTCTCGCCTTCTCTCGACTGCGTGGGATAACTATGATCCAGAACGCGATCTGCCGGTGCCCAATGCAATCCTCATTGCTTTATCGCTGTTGACGATCTACCTCGGATTCCCCGGCCCTGCGTCGTTGGCGAAGCAGGTGGAGATGCAAAGCCCTGTGAAGGCGGTGGAGTTCATCAAGAAGGCAGGTCTGTCAGGGAATATGCTGAATGACTGGGCCTACGGCGGCTATCTGCTTTGGGCGATGCCTGAACATCCAGTCTTTATCGATGGGCGAGGAGATGTCTTCGAGCTGACGGGCGTTCTTGGCGATTTTGCAGACTGGGCGACCCTGCAAAAGGATCCGAACGATCTTTTGATGAAATATCGAATTGACTTCTGTGTGCTCGCGCGGCCCTCTTCCATGGCCACGGTGCTGCACTTATTGCATTGGAAGACTGTTTATTCCGATGACAATTCCATCGTCATGGTGAAGGACGGAACCAAGACAAATCCACGCGAACCATAACGGACTCGAATCAGGTCGAGCCATTTTCGGGCTTCGCCCATAGAGTCAGAAAGCGTTGGTATGCTTCGGCACTGCCTGCCCGGTCACCGCTTCCAGCCAAAACGCGTGACAACTCTAATTCCGCAAAAGGATAGACATTTCCCCCCTGCAGAAAATCGATGCCGCGATGCTCCAAAACCGAACGGAGATCTTCGATCGCCTGTTGCGGATGCCCTACAGACGCTTCTGTCATGCCCCGAAGGTAGAAAATCAGAGGCTCGTCGATCCGTGCCTCAGTGCTTGCGAGCAGTTCCTGTGTTTGTTCGCGTTGCCCCAGACGAAACATCTGAGCGGCCAACATCGCGGGCAGATAATATTGCGCCACGAGGGTACTATGCGGGAATATCTGCAACGCCGAAATCGCTTCGTCTGAAGCTGACTTGTCTCCGCATAACGCGCTCGCCATTCCGGCGTTAAATATAGCCTCCGCACCGCGTAATTGCGTTTGCGACGCCTTCGCCAGGTCTTTCGCATCAGAGCAATGACCTGCAAGAGCATTGTCCAATGCTCCCTGGGCCAACATGAAAGCGCTGGCTGAGACCAATCCTTCTGTCTGCCGGGCTTTGTCCGCGAGCTGCTTCCATGCCACAACGCCAAGGTTCATCTGGTCGGTGTTATCCAGATAACGGCCATAGTCGGCGAGTTCCTTATAGGCAACCTGAGCAGTCCGAAGGGTAGCAGCTGTCTTGCGCACATCATCCTGCCTATTGCCAAGATATGCTGCCGCCAACATGTGTTCGCTTGCGACGATGCCCAGCTTGCCTGCCTGTTTCTCAAGGTCGAGCGCGGCATCATAACGATCGAGTCCGATCAGCGCCAGTTCTGCCTCGTTGTATGCGTCGGAATTGTAAGGATCGCTGCCGAAGGCCTGCTGTGCCGCAAGCAGTGCCTCGACCAAATGACCTTGCGCACGCAAAGCGCGAGCAAGCCCGGCAAGACCGTCGACGTCTCCAGGAAATTGTGTGTTGTAACTTCGGATGATGGCGAGCGCGTGCGCGAAGTCACCGGTGCTGCTCATCTCGTAGCAGAATTCAGCCAGTAGCTTCGTTTTTTCGTCAGCGTTTCTAACTACATCACGGGCAACTTCAGCCGACTTTGCCGATTCAACCTCCGCTTTCTCGCCACGGTAAAGCCAGGAGAGCCTTATTTGAGCTAACCCAAACTTAGGGTCATGTTTGATTGCGGACTGATAGGCAGATATGCCCTCGCCGACCCGTCCGTTTGCTCGTTCCTGTTCTCCGGAAAAATATGCGCTGAGGGCATCAAGGTTTGCTGTTGCCATGCTGCGCAAGGGAGCAGCGGCTGCCACGGATTGTCTGCTTTCTCCTGTTTCGATACGGAGCGCTTTGGAGAGACGGTCGATGGCTTCTGCGATACTTTCCCGTGATTCGGCAGTCTCGGTGATGCTGGTCAGCTTGTCATTCGACTCTGTGTTCAATACATCGATGCTCAGCACATATTTTGTTCCCTGGAGGTGAATCTCTCCGTAGATATATGCTTTCGCTCCGACGCGTTGAGCCACAGTCTGCACCAACATCTTCGAAGCGGCTTCTCCACTTTCCGTTTCTATCAACCGGCGGCCTGCCCGCCCCGCGACGGCCCCAAGGGTTTTGAAGTATGGAGATTGTTTCAGGTCAATCTCCAACCCTTCAAGTACGGCTCCTTCGAGCGCAGCGTCTCCCGTTTTGTTCTGAACAGAAGCAACCAGCAATGAATCATTTTTCTTCAGCACCGGATGCAGACCATTTCGCACTGACAGAAATATCGCGCTGGCCACTACAACAACGGCTGCAGCTGCCAGGATGGCCGGTTTTTTGCGCCATTCTTTTTGGGAAACAGGAGCAGTTACCGAATCAACCTTAGTTTTTCTGACAGATTCAGCTTGCTTTATTAAAATGTCGCTGCTGAGCGGAGCCGCAGGTTCAGGTGTCCTGCCTGAATCAATCGGATTATGACTGCCGGACGCTGGCTGGATCGTCTGGGGGCCGCTTTCAACCGCTACAGCGCTTAGCGTGGCCGACGCCCGAAGCGCCGTCGTTTTCGGAAGAGCTTCTTCTGCCTGCAGTCTAAGAGGCCGGATAAGCACATTGTCGCCGCTCGATCTGCTGTCTGAAGCCTGCCTTGGAGGTTGCGCCTCAACCTCCACACGCTCCTGTTTGGCAATGGCGCGCAATGGACGTCTTTGGTTTGCTACCGGATCCGTGGCAGGAACGAGAGGGACTGCGGAATGGCTCGCCTTCTTCGGCAACCATCCGCCTTTATTCAGCTTGCCTTCAAGTTTAACAAGCGCATCTCGCAATTCCTTCGTGTTTTGGAATCTTTCCCTTCGGTTCTTGGCGAGAAGTTTCAGAATCAGACGTTCGAGATCTTTTGGAATGGATTCATTCCATGTACGAATTGAATCCGGGTCATGCTCAAGGAGCTGCGTGTACACCAACGAGCTGTTCGTCCCACGAAAAGGGATCTGGCGCGTTGCCATCTCATACATTACGATTCCAAGCGAGAACAGATCCGAACGAGCGTCCAGCTGCTGGCCACACGCCTGCTCCGGCGACATGTAAGCCAGCGTTCCCACTGTTGCGCCGGCCAATGTCATATCCAGAGAGCGTGACATCCATCCGCCGTCTTCGGTCAAGCCAATCTTCGCGAGTCCGAAATCGAGTACTTTGACCTGTGTGCCGCCAGAAGGAAGACCGACCAGAAAGATATTTGCCGGCTTGATGTCACGATGGACAATTCCCTTTGCGTGAGCGGCTGCCAGTGCTTCAACAATATCTTTTGCATAAGCAACGATCTCTTCTGCAGGCAATGCTCCGCGGGCTATCTTTTCCTTCAGGGTCTCCCCTTCGAGAAGCTCCATGACCAGATAAGGCTCGCCACTTTTTTCACCGATGTCGAAGATGGTGCAGATGTTTGGATGGCTTAACTTCGATGCTGCACGAGCCTCCTGCAAAAAACGTTCCCGGACTCCAGGCATCTGATAGTCGTCATACAGCAGCTTGACCGCGACTTCTCGATGCAGCCGCTCGTCCCAGGCTCGCAGGACCATCCCCATGCCCCCGCCGCCAACGCGGCCGAGTATCTCATAAGGACCTAACTTCTGGCCTATTTCAGAAATCATCTTCTTCTTGAGCCTTTGCTGCTTATTTTGTTAGAGATGCCAGCTCTGCTGTGAGGCTCATCATACGTTCCTCCACGGGTTCTTCGGCATGCCACCTTAGTCGTATCCGAGCATACGAATGGCCCTATAATCGCTCTGTGGCACCTTTCCTTCAGTCCTGCCGCCGTCCATCGCATCAAACACTGCTCATTGATGCCGATGACACACTCTGGGAGAACAACATCTACTTTGAACGGGCTATCGCCTCATTTATCTCCTACCTTGACCATCGCATCTACACGACGGAGCAGGTTCGCGAACACCTGAACCACTGTGAACGGGCAACGATTGCCTCTCACGGCTATGGACTTCAGAGCTTTCGCCGCTCCCTGGTGGACTGTTTCGAAAAGTTGACCGAAGCACCGGTCACAGCGGAAAAGCATCAGCGCATTGTGAGCTTTACGGATGCCATCGCGGACCATGAAATTGAACTTCTTCCGGGAGTTGCGGCGACGCTACCGGATCTGTCGACCCGTCATCGTCTTATTCTTGTTACGAAGGGCGACCCAAACGAACAGCAGGGTAAATTACAACGTTCTGGTCTGGCAGATCACTTCAGCGCAATTGAAGTGTTACCAGAGAAGCATCACGAGGCCTATATGGCCCTTGCCGAACACCACGGTTGCGAGAGCTCCACAACCTGGATGATCGGAAATAGCCCGAAGTCGGATATCAATCCAGCACTGGCTGCGGGTCTGCATGCGATCTTCATTCCTCATGACTTTACCTGGGTGTTAGAACACGAGACGGTCAATCCGCCACCGGAAGGCCAGACATTGCTGGAGCTTGCGGGCTTCGCGGAACTCGCTGTTCAATTCTTAATCACTTCGACTGTAAGGTTTTTCCGCCTTTTCCGTCAGCATGGCTGTTCAGGCTCTTGTGGCCGAACAAAGGAGAAGAAACATGCCCTGCGAGAACCTTGATCTATGCCCCTGCGGACCTGTCTGTCCGTGTGACGGATCGTGTCCCTGTGAATCCGAGTGTGATTGTCCAGCGTCAAACTGAATGGACTGGCGGTGTTGAGCTTGCCTCGACACCGCCTGCAAACATTGAGAACCAGATGAAAACGAATACGATTGCCGAGCTTGCCGTTCAAAGAAATCACTTTCTTCAGTTTGTAAGAAGGAGAGTAGCCTCCAAAGCTACTGCTGAGGACATTGTCCAGAGCGCCTATATCCGCGCAAGCGAGAAGGCCTCAAGTTTGCGAAATGGCGAATCTGCCGCGGCCTGGTTCTATCGCATTCTGCGCAATGCTGTCATTGACCACTATCGGCACCGATCCGTTGAAGACCGCGCACTGGAGCGCTGGGCCAGAGATCTGCAAACAGAGACCGCTTGCGATGCGCAGACCGAAGAGATCGTTTGCCAGTGCATCAACACTGTGATGAGCCAACTGAAACCCGCCTATAATCAGATCCTTCGCGAAGTGGACATTGCCGGCAAATCGCTCGATGAAGTAGCTCGGTCTTCAGGTATTACAGCCGGCAATGCTGCGGTCCGGGTCCATAGGGCACGCCAGGCACTCAAAAAGCAGCTCATCGAACTCTGCGGAACCTGTTGCCCGCAGAGTTGCGGAAATTGCACCTGTGCCTGAAATAACATCACTGTTTATGGGTATGGCGGCCCCTTCGCTAATACAGCATCCAGCTTGCGATCATGCCCATAGATGTCGTCAAAGAAGTGCACCGTGCCATCTTCTTCGACCACTGCGGTGACATAGAGGAGAAGAACAGGAACCTTGTTCGCAAGATTCACCTGCTGGTTGTCCTGTCCTGAGTCCATTGCCCGCTGCACTTTGTCCAGAGTCCATTTGCCATCGTCCTGATTACGCAACAGAAATACGGCGAGATCCGCAGGTTTTTCCAGGCGGATACAGCCATGGCTAAAATCGCGTCGTGACTGCGCAAAGAGCTGCGTCGCTGGAGTGGAATGCAGATAGACATTATTGGAATTCGGGAAGATGAACTTGATCAGCCCAAGCGAGTTCTTCGGCCCGGGCTTCTGGCGCACACTGTACTTGCCTGATCGGAGTCCTGCAACGAGATCCGCAGGAATCCCGCCGCCGGCGCCCGTCACTTCAAATCGCTCACGCTCCAGATAAGCATTTCCGCTTCGATTGAATCCAGGAATGACCGAGGACCGCACGATGCTTGGCGGAATATTCCAGTAAGGACGAAAGACGATGTACTGAATGGCGTCGGTAAATACTGGCGTCTGTGTGGGAGCTGCTTTGCCAACGACAACATTCATCGCCAGTGCCACCTTCTCCCCTCCCTCAAATGCCCGCAGCCGGAACTCCGGGATGTTAACTACCACCGGAGGCTGAGGAAACTCAGGAGGCATCCAACGCCAGCGTTCCAGGGCGTACGAGAGTTGTTTGACTCGCGATGCAATTGGCACGTTGAGCGCACGAACCGTTGCCGCTCCGAGTTTGCCATCATCCGTGAGCCCGTGTCGCTGTTGAAAGCGCTTTACACCATCAGTGACGCTGGAATCGTACGTGGCCACGTCTCCCCCTGGCGGCATATCCCCTAGTAAACGGAGCCGTGCAACAAGCGCCGTAACTCCCGAATAGGTGTCCCCTGCTCCGACGCTCTTCGTCACCTCGGGAACCGGCGGCCCGTCTCCCTTTGCCTCCAGGGCCACGTACTGATCAAGAGTTTCCTCTGTGCGCCGATAACCGTTGTATGGCGGTTCAACCCCTGTGAGCACTGCCTTCACGTCGAGAGCATTCACTACCTTTTGCATCACAAACTGGGGCAGGTCATACTTCTTCGCTTCCACATCAATGCCAAATCTGAAGTGCTTCGGGTTGACTCTGCCGATATGTAAGTCTGAGATGTAACGCATCACCGCGACGGAAAGCGCAGCATCAAACTCCGCTCGCTGAGCGTCAGTTGCTGTCTTCAAGGCTTCGAGCCTTTGCGGCCATTTTGAAGCATCGTAATCCGCCGGGAAGAGTCCCTTTTGCTCACAATTCTGAATGGCCGCAATTGCACCCTGCGCCTGTGGGGTTGGCTGTCCATTCCGCAGCCATAAAGGAGCGAAGCCAGACGATTCGTAAATGGCAGTGAAGTGCTTCTTATAATCCGAGAAGTCGCCTCGCTCCATCCCGCCCAGTCGGGCGCTCGCTGCGATCTCGCGCAGCCGGGCGGAAAATGCCGCTGAAGGCATCTCCGAATTTTGAGACGAGACCGCTACTGGAGAAGCAACTGCATAATATGTCTGTGACGAGCACCCGGTGCCAGTCAGTAATAGCAGTAATACGGGGAGATGAAGGATTGTTCGACGGGCCGGCTGATCGATCATGGAAACGTTAGCTCATTCTGGATTGAACTCCGCGGCCCCGAGATTCCGTGAAAGATTCTCGCCTTAGACGGCTACTTCTCGTCGTTGTAGATACCCACCTCGACTGTGCCGCCTTGAACGATTTTTGCCCGGTACATTCCGGGAGTATTGAAGCTCCATGCCATCTGCCCGTCCGGCATGATCGCGATGACTCCTCCGTCTCCCTTGATCGCCTTCAGATCTTTCTGCACCACCTCGTCCACTGCTGCCTGCAGGCCCATGCCTTTGTACTGAACCAGCGAACAGATCGTCCGCGCCACGGTCAGCCGGATGAAGTACTCTCCTGTTCCCGTCGCCGAAACCGCGCACGATTGATTGGACGCGTAGGTTCCAGCGCCAATGATCGGCGAATCTCCTACTCTGCCCCAGCGTTTTGCCTGGGTGCCTCCAGTGGAAGTGCCGGCTGCAATGTTGCCATTCTTGTCCAGAGCTACCACTCCCACAGTTCCGTATTTATGGGCGTCAGGGGGTTCGATCTCCGCCATGCCACCCGTCGGAGCAGGCGGTGCTCCCGCAGGCAGAGGTGGAATCGGCAGGTTCTCTTTCTTCAACTGCCTGATCAAGCTCTGCCAGCGGCGCTCCGTAAAAAAGTAACTCGGGTCCACCTGCTCCAATCCAACAGAAGCCGCAAACTGATCCGCACCCGTGCCAATCAGCATTACATGGGGAGACTTCTCCATCACCGCTCTCGCCGCCGAGATCGGATGCCGTGTCCGCGTAATCCCCGCGACAGCGCCTGCCTTCATCGTTGCGCCGTCCATCATGGCAGCATCGAGTTCATTCTTCCCATCTGCGGTAAAGACTGCACCCTTGCCCGCGTTGAACAGGGGGTCATCTTCCATGATCTTGATGGCGGCCTCGACGGCATCCATCGATGATCCGCCCTTGTCCAGCACGTCGGCCGCGGCCTGAATTGCCGTCTTCAGAGCCGCCCTATAGGCAGCATCGGTCTCCTTGCTCATGGATTTGCGCTCGATGACTCCTGCCCCGCCATGCAGCACCACTTCCCATGTGTGCTCCTTTGCCTGTGCCGCTGCATCGGGAGCTAAACCGATGGCATTCACCCATCCCACAGCCATTATGATCAGACCGCTCCTCAGAACTCCGCGCATTGCCACTTCCTCCCAGAGGACAGCAGTGTAACGTCTCCCGCCTGTTAGCCAAGGCATTTTGCTGTTTAGCCTTATGCTTCGTACTCTCAGAAACGACGATTCCCTGTTATACTGATTTACGGATTGCTCACCGCTCCCTGGAACCGCAGTGCGGCGCCTTACGCGGAGGTGGCGAAATTGGCAGACGCACAAGCTTGAGGTGCTTGCGCCGCAAGGCATAGGGGTTCAAGTCCCCTCCTCCGCACCAATCCAACACATTTTCTGGAAGGTTGAAGTCTCCTTCAATGGTTGCTCTTTTCGTAGTCCTGCACGTCATCGTCTCGCTCTTCCTCATCGGAGTTGTCCTGCTTCAGCAGGGTAAGTCGGCTGATCTGGCCGCGGCCTTTGGAGGCCAGGGTTCTCAGACTGCCTTTGGCCCACGCGGCGCCGCGAACCTGCTTACCCGTCTCACGACCTGGTCTGCAATTGTGTTCATGCTCACGTCGATCGGCCTTACGATCCTGCTCTCGCGCGCGACTGCTGATCGCTCGGTGCTCTCCGGCCACCCCACTTCCCAGAGCGCTCCGGCACCCAAGAAGTAGGTTTAGAAAGATTTCGAGGAAAAGCGCGGGTCACGGCCTGCGCTTTCTGCTGTTCGGCAATCGAGTGATAATCAGACATGATCCACGAGATTCTGCCTGTCGGCCCCCTCCAGTGCAATTGCTCCATCCTTGGCGATGAGGCCTCGCGCGAGGCAATCGTTGTCGATCCCGGTGACGAAATCCCCAAGATTGTCTCCCTTCTCCAGCACCATCGGCTTACGGTGAAGTACATCGTCATCACGCACGCTCATATCGACCACATCGCAGGAGCCCATAGGCTTAAACAACTCACTGGAGCGCCCATCCTCTACAATCAGAACGATCTCCCTCTGGTCAAAATGATGGACTTGCAGGCAAGCTGGCTGGGTATCCGCACCCCTGAAGTATCAGCTCCAGACGCCTCACTCACCGATGGCCAGACGATCGCGGTCCCGGGAATCTCAGGATCAGTCATTCATACTCCCGGCCATACCCAAGGCAGTGTCTGCCTTTACATTCCTGAGCAATCTCTCCTTCTTGCCGGCGACACCCTCTTTGCCGGGTCGGTGGGCCGCACCGATTTACCCGGAGGAGATCACCGCCAGCTCATCGCATCCATCCAAAGCAAGTTGATGGCCCTTCCAGACCGGACTATTGTCATTCCGGGTCATGGGCCCAATACAGACATTGCAACTGAGCGCGAAACAAACCCGTTCATTTAGTAAATAAAATCAATGGTTTATATCTATATATTTGAAGTGTTGCACGATCAGAGCCGTGTGCTTTAATAACTACGTTGATGCCTCTAAAATTCTCCTCATCCCAATTGAAAAATAGCCCGTCGGTCCAATAAGGCTCACGATGATCCTTCCATTTTCGCTCAAACCATAGAACGATCCGGGATGGGCAATCACACCCGCTGAGTCCAGTAGCGACTCTGCCTCGAGGCCAGACCGGGGAAGCTTGATGATTCCGCTCCACCCTCCTTCCAGGTGAAGGAGTTCTAATCCGGAACTATCGATAAAAGTGATATTTGACACAATTCGTTCAAGTATCTGTTTCTGAATTTCACTGCGATTTGCAAGCCACGATGGTAAGGCCAGCTGAGCCGGCGCATTCATCGACAGAAACGTATCTGCAATTACCTCGAGCCGCACGGCTGCAGTTGCGCGTTCTGTTTCCGGACCGAAACCGGCGATCCAGCCCACCTTCATCTGAGGCAGGCCCGCAATTTTGCTCAGGCCGCTGAGGCAAAACGTCAATACCGGGTGGGGCTCTGCGGCAAAGCTGACCAGGTCTTCAATATCGGTTCGATGGAGCGAATAGTCGAGAAAAACCTCGTCCACTACCAAGGCAAGACCATGCCGGAGACAGATCTCTTCCAGCCGTTCCCGTTCAGCCCGTTTCGTCCCGTGACCGGTCGGATTGTTGGGATGCACAACAACGATAGCCCGAGTGCGGGGGCCGATCCTCTGCTCCAGCTCGGCAAAATCGGTCCACCAGCCAAAGTCATAGAACAAGGGGTAGGGTTTCAGCTTTACATCTTCAAGATCCGCCAGAAAATCAAAAAGTGGATAACTTGGCTGGGCTACGAGGACTTCATCGCCCGCGTCGCAGAGCAAGCGGAAAAGATACCCATACCCTTCGCTTGTGCTGGTTGTCAGAAGAATGGCGTCCGGGTCGACCGAAGCTCCATGCGCGGCGTAATACTCGGCGACCGCCTCTCGGGCGCTTCGCATCCCCCGCGGGTCCGGATCGTAGATCAGCGAATGCGGGTTGCGCAGCGGGCTGAGGATCGACTGTTCGTCGTATCTGAATCCGCACACTGTCGGATTCGAGATCGTCAGATCGATCAACGAACGTCCCGCCTCACGCGCCTTACGGATCGCGGCCGCAAACTGGTTCTCGCCAATGTCCCAGCCGGTCCTCGCTGAAAATCGTTGAGTCACCTCAACATGCTAACCGCAGAGAAGCAAACCTCTCCTAAAATAGAACCAGCTCATGAATCTAATACACGCGGTTCTCTTCGACTACGGCCAGGTCCTCTCTACTCCTCCGGATCCAGCCGCATGGCAACGGTTGCTTTCCATCTCCGGCCTCTCGGAGGAGGCGTTTCACGCCGCGTACTGGGCCTACCGGCACGACTACGACCGCGACACCCTGAATGCCAGTACTTATTGGCCGAAGGTGGCGACACATGCAGGAACCACCTTCACGCCGGAACAGATAACAGAGCTCATCGCCGCCGACGTCGACCTCTGGAGCCGGCTCAACCAGCCGATGCTCCAATGGGCCCAGAGTCTTCAGCGCGCGGGCGTTCGCACAGGAATTCTCTCGAATATCGGCGATGCCATGACTGCAGGTCTCACGGCAAAATTCGCCTGGCTCAGCGCCTTCGACCACTGCACCTGGTCCTATGCCCTGAAACTGGCCAAACCGGAACACGAGATTTATGTGTGCGCCGCAGAAGGTCTGAAGACTGCTCCGGCGAATATCCTCTTTATCGATGACAAGGCAGAGAATATCGAAGCAGCGCACGCCGTAGGCATGAAAGGCATCCAGTACAACTACGCAGATCACGCGGTCTTCGAACAGCAGCTCGAGTCGCAAGAGCTGGGATACCTTCTTCGTCCAACTCCGCTGCCAACTGGAAGATAGGTCATTCCCAATTTGGGAATAGCCCGATACTTCCGTAACGAACATCGCGAAATAGAACACCTGAACCAAACCATCTCCATGGATATTGAGGGCAGGCTGCAATCAGAGCAATAACCGCAGCCAAATGACCATGATGAAGCGTCTGTCTTTTACTGGCCTCTTTCTGGCTGTATTTTTCGGCCTTGTTTCACCCATTTCGGCTCAGACTTCACAACAACTTGCTTTCGCGGGACTCCTGTCGTCCGCACATAAGGGGCAATACAACGGCATTCAAGTTGACGCCTCCGGTAACCTTTACCTCCTGCTCGATCAGAAAGACGGCGTTCGTATTCTCAAAACGGACGCCACAGCCAGCAATATCATCGCCCAGACAAATATTGGCTCCCAGGGTGACATCGGCATCGCGCTTTGCCTTGACCCCGCCGGGAATATCTACGTAACCGGCACCACGACCTCTGGTTCGTTGAACACAACAACAGGCGTCGCATTTCCAAACCGCGCAGACACCTCCACGAACTCCTTCATCGCCAAGTTTGACTCGAACCTCAACATCCTTTTCGTCACCTATGCCGGAAGCGGCCACACCGCCTCCTCTGCAATCGCCGCAACGACCGACGCTGTCTTCATCACGGGAAGCACTTTCAGCAACACGCTCCCGGTGACTCCCGCAGGCATCCAACAATCTCCTGCCTCGGGCAGCTTTCAGAACGGCTTTGTCGAGCGCTTCAACGCCTCCGGAACTGCCCTGGTCTACGCCACCTATCTCACCGGCTTCAACGGAGATACTGCCGCCGCATCCATCGCTGCCGACTCCTCCGACAGTGCCTACATCGCGGGATACACAACCTCCTCCGGGTTCCCTGCCGTTTCCGCTGTCGTTCCGTCGATGCTCTCCAACCCATCCGGCTTCCTCACCAAACTTACTGCGGCTGGCGATGGCATAACCTTTTCGACCTTCATCCCGGGCGACGGCATCACCGCGCTTGCTATCGACTCCTCAAGCCAGACCCTGCTGCTCTCGGGAACCATCGCTCCCGGTCAATTCCCCGTCACGACAGCGACAACACCGCTCGTCGACACGAGCTACCAGACACTCGTCCGCATGACGCTTGATGGCAGCAAGGTACTCTCCTCGACATTGCTCGCACCCGGCCAGCAATCGACCATCACACCCTCTCTGTCTGGCACAGCGTGGATCGCTGTTCAACTCAGTTCTCCCCTGCTTGCTGTTCCTGCGCTCTCAACGATCGGCAGTGGCGCCCTCTTCCACATCAACTCGCAGTCATCCATCGATCAGACCGCTCGTTTCGGAGGCCGGCCGACAACCAATCCCGGCTTTGCTTCGATCCCGGTCTTCCTTTCTTCAATTGCTATCGACTCCATGGGTCAGCCCATCACAGCGGGCAGCATCGCGCCTACAGCCAGTTCGAACCTCCTGGCGACTGAAACCTATGACCTCCCGCTCTATAACTCGCCCACTGCCGCCCTGCCTTCAGGCGTCCACGACTCCGCCTTGCCTTCCGGATCGTGCACCGGAAGCCTTTGTGCCGGATCAGCAGCTTTTCTGGCCAAACTAAACTCAGTCGCAGGCCCGGCTCTCGCACTCTCGACGGATAATTCGCCGAATATCATTCTCCGCAATCTCGGTTCGACGGCAGCCGCGAATCTTCAGCTTTCTGCCAATGGCTTCATCCTCAACAGCACATGCCCGACGCTGTTTCCAGCAGGCGGCGAATGCAACATTCGGCTCACCGGCTCCGGTCCCGGCAGCATCACCGCACAGGCAACGAATGCAACCAGCCAGACCGTCAGTCTTCCAGCAGCGGCTATCGCATCGACTCCGATCGTCGTGAGTCCTCACGAACTCGACTTCGAAGTCCAGACCTCCACGAGCCCTGCTTCGACCCGAACCTTAACCATCACCAATCTCAGCCAACAAGCACAAACCTTCAATTCATCCGGCACAGGCTCCAGCTTTACGGAGCAATCCAGCGATTGCGCCATCGCTGCTCCCTCCACCAAGTCCCTTCCCGCCGGAGACACCTGCCACATTGCCATCGCCTTCACTGCCTCCGGCTCACCCATGAACGACGGCCCGATATCGACCAACTGGAGCATCGGCTCAAACAATGTGATACTGACCGGCTTTTCTCAGGCCGCCTCTCTCAATCTCTCGGCCTCAAGAATCGACTTCGGCACGCAGTTCCTCAATCAGACGTTGCTCAACCTCCCCCGATATCTCTACTTATCGAACAATTCCGCTTCGCCATTCCCACATGCGACGGTCGCACTTCCCGCTTCATCTCCGTTCACGATCACTGACCACTGCCCAACAACACTCGAACCTCATACCGTCTGCCAGATTCAGCTCTCCTATCTCTCCTCTCAAACCTCTTCCGATTCCGTCACACTCTCGCTCGATCAAGGCCTGAACGTACTCGTCACCGGCGAGACCGTCCCACAGCCCGGAGTCAACGGAACAAGCGCGAATCCAAATCTTTCGGTCAGCCCTCTCACGACTAACTTTGCGAATCCAATCGTCGTGACCAACCTGTCGCCGTCAACGCAGACCGTCACCGTGTCAAACACCGGTGCTCAGCCGATCCCGCTGTCGCTCTCGCTCGCTGGAGACTTCAGTGATTCCACCGACTGCCCCGCCGTCCTCGCCGGCGGCTCAAACTGCACGGTCAACATCGCATTCGCGCCATCACAACCAGGTGTGCGCCAGGGTCTGCTTGCCGTCTCCGCCGGCGCCGGAACCACACCGGTCTATGTGAATCTGAGCGGTACCGGAACGTCGATTCTGGCGGCGAACAACGGCGTTATCAACTTTGGAGACGTTGTGCTCCATCAGCCAACTGTCCGCTGGTACAAGATCACTCAGCCCTTTAGCCAATTCACAGTCTCCACCCCTGCGCCTGACTTCTCCGTGGTCCTGGTGGAGGACATCGGCTACGGCCATGGCAGTCCGCCGTTGTCCGCTTTCGCAGGTGCGGCCAGCGCTACTTGCTTCAACTGCTGGATCGGAGTCGCATTCAGTCCCTCTTCGGCAGGTGTTCAGAATGCGACGCTTTCCATCACGTCGAATACTTCAGGAAATCCATACACGCTAAGCCTTATGGGAAATGGAGTTCCTCTCTCCGGCCTGGTGCTCACACCAACCCAGGCAGACTTCGGACCTGTTCCAGTGAACAGCGCCAGCGGCCCAACTCTCTTTACCCTCACGAACTACAGTCCGACTACAGCGACAGTCGCTCCACCTGTTGCTACTGGCGACTTCTCCATCTCCAACGCAGCCACGGGAGGCACAGCCTGCAACGGCCCTCTTGCGCCGAATGCTTCCTGTTTCATCCAGATCATTTTTTCTCCCGCAACGACCGGCCCGCGTACAGGAACCCTCACCGTGACCTCCGATACTGCCGCGGCTTCTTCCGCTCTCACCGGTTACGGATCGCCTGATACGGGCCTCTCATTTAGTCCAACTTCGCTAACCTATAGCAACATTCCTGGAGCCGCCTCCACCCAGCAGGCCATCACTCTCACCAATACCGGTTTTTACACGCTCCAAATCGGTTCTCCCGCCACAAGTTCATCCAGTTTTTCAACTGTCAGCACCTGCGCGTCGCTCGCGCCAACAGCGACCTGTTCTATCACGGTTACGTTTACGCCATCTACCTCGACAGTCGCCGGCACTCTTAGCCTCAGCGTTATTTCGTCTGCTCCAGGCTCACCGGCCACCGTCTATACGGTCCCACTCGCCGGAACTTACACCATTGAAGAATCCGGTCTCCAGATTCTCCCGACTCAGGCCGGTTACGGCCCCGCTGCGGATCACACTCTCGGCCTCATTCGCCAGTTCACCATTAACAATCTCACTGCAAAATCTCTCACTCTTTCCCTATCGTTTCCCCGCCAGTTTGTCCTCACAGAACCACCTTGCGCCGCACTCTCGCCCAATGGCTCCTGTACTTTCAGCGTTCAATTCCTCCCGCTGACCAATGGCGACATCACTGGAACTCTCTTTGCTCAGGCCACCCCCACTGACGCCAGCGCTACCCTGAACGGGCTCGGCTATGTCGAAGGATATGGCATCGGCTCCGGAACGCTCACCGTCTCAGGAAATATCCTTCCCGGCCGCATTCTCGACTTCGGCCAGGTAGCCTCCGGCCAGAAGGCCACACGAACCCTCACCCTTACCAATTCAGGATCTTCATCGCTCACGGTGCGGCGCCTGCTGAGTCAGTGGCCTTTCCTGTCGACCACCACCTGCGTAACCGCACTTGCGCCAGGTCAGTACTGCACCGTCACAGTCACTTACTCCCCGCTCAACCAGGCTGCAACCGGTTCATCTCCCGCGCCGTTCAACACTGACTCCGGTTCTCTCACCGTCGAGAGCGACGCCTCCTCCAGCCCCGACATCATCGACCTCACCGGAACAACAACGCCCGCATTCGTCGATACGCCCTCAAACGCCGCGCCTCTTATCTCCTACACCGCCTCGCAGAATTCTTTAACCTTCGCAGCGACAGCCGGCGGAAATGCGTCCGCACCTCAAACCATCACACTCGCGAACACAGGCACAACCAGCATCCACATCCGTGCGCTCACCACAACGCCCGACTTCACCGTAACCGGTTCATGTCCCTCGATCGGTCCCGGAGCCAGCTGTCCCCTCTCAGTCGCCTTCACGCCGACTGCATCTTCATCACAGGTCACAACAAACGTCATCGACGCTCTCGAGATCTCTTCCGACTCGAGCGCCTCTCTTGACTTCATCAGTCTCTTCGGCGCCGCAACACCGTCAACGCTCGTCCTTTCGCCACCCTCGCTCGATTTTGGCACCGTGCTTGTCGGCAACTCCGCTACATTGCCGGTTCAAATCACGAATGCGAGCCCAACTCCCGCGGTTTTCAACTCCATCACAACAACCGGCAGCTATACGTCTGCGAACAACTGTCCCTCCGCCGGCGCTCAGCTCGCCCCTTCCGCAAGCTGCACGGTCCAGGTCACCTTCACTCCATCTCAGACCGGATCAAACACAGGCGCGCTCAACATCGCCACCTCTCTCACGAGCCTCCCTTTAATTGCCCAGCTCACAGGAAGCGGCGCACAGGCGCAACTTCAGGTCACACCAACCAGCCTCGCCTTTCCCTCGGTTACGCTCGGAGCCTCCGCAACACAGACACTCTCGCTCGCCAACATCGGCACCGCCCCCATCAATAACCTCAATCTCGCCGTCACCGGAGACTTCGCGATCAAGTCGCCCTGCGCCGCCACAGTTCTGTCGCCGGGAGCAAGCTGCTCAGTGACGATAGGCTTTACCCCCGCCGCAACAGGCACACGCACAGGCTCTCTCACAATTACCTCTACCGGTCAGGCTCCTGCGACGGTTCCTCTGACCGGAGTTGGAATTCCCAACGGTGCCTTCACTCTGACAGTCAATGGAGGCCCCACAGCCTCAGTAACAGTCAAGAGCGGCCAGCCGGCTGACTATTCTCTTACGCTCACACCACAAAACGGATTCACAGGCACGGTCGTCCTTAACTGCACCCCTGTCACTCCCGGACAATACGCCACCTGTTCGCTCCTGCCCTCGGGACTCAACGTCACCACGAGTACCGCACAGAGCTCCACCGCTACAATCAACACCGTCACCGAAGCATCTTCCGCTCGGAATCACTCTCACCCGTTCGCATTAAGCAAGCTGGTTCTGTGCGCCATCCCCCTGGTGATTACACTACACCGTAAGCGCAGGTCTCTTCGCCGGATGCTGGTCATTCTGTTCCTCGGAGGGACGCTTTTCCATATGACCGGGTGCGGCGGAGGGGGAAATCTTTCCCTCACCCATTCAAATCTCCTCTACACTCCGCCGGGCAGTTACCAATACCAGGTCACCGCTACATCGACAACAGGCACGCCGAGCGCCCAAACGATCACCCTCAATCTCACGGTCATAGCTCAGTAGCAGACCAAACGGGCAATACCCTAACATCCAGCGAAAACGTCACGCTGCGGGACTCATCTAACCCTGGACCTTAGTCGAAGGAATGGAAACCGGTACCTGCTCCACGATTTCAATTCCAAAACCCTGCAACGCAGGTACATGAGTTGGCGTATTTGTCAGCAACCTTATCTTGTGGATTCCCAGATCCGACAGGATCTGTCCACCTAATCCAACCTGCCGCAGAGTCCGGTGCACTCGCTCCTCGCACTGTTCTCTTAACCGCTGTTCGCGATGGAAGACCACGCGATTCGGCGTCACGGAATGATCGATCCCGAACCCGGTGCTGCCATTATGCAGATACACCAGCGCGCCGCGCCCTGCCTCCGCAATCTTTCGCAGCGAATTCTCCACCACAGCTTTGCAGTCGCATAGTGTTGCCCCAAACACATCGCCCGCGAGGCAGTGCGTATGGACGCGCACGGTGACGGGTTGATCGCCACTCACGTCGCCGTACACCAGCGCCACATGCGATTCCCCGCCGTCCACCTCGCTCTCGTAGGCGATCATGCGGAAATCTCCATATGCCGTCGGCATCACCGACTCGGCCACGCGATGGATGTATCGCTCATTCTGCAGCCGATAGCGAATCAGATCAGCTACCGTCACCATCTTCAACCCGTGCTCTTCGCAGAACTTCACCAGATCAGGAACACGCGCCATCGTTCCGTCATCGTTCATGATCTCGCAGATCACTCCCGCCGGAATGAGGCCCGCCATCCGCGCAAGATCAACCGACGCCTCTGTTTGCCCCGCGCGAACCAGCACGCCACCTTTGCGCGCGCGCAGCGGAAACACATGTCCCGGTCGCGCAAGATCCTGCGCCGTCGACTTCGGATCAATTGCAACCTTGATAGTATGAGCCCGGTCCGCAGCGGAGATTCCCGTCGTCACACCCTCTCGCGCCTCAATGCTCTCTGTAAACGCTGTACCGAACCGTGAGGTATTCTCCTGCGTCATCGGACCAAGCCGCAGATAGTCAGCACGCTCTTCCGTCAGAGTCAGGCAGATCAGCCCACGGCCATACTTCGCCATAAAGTTGATCGCCTCCGGCGTAACGTGCTCTGCCGCCAGCGTGAGATCGCCTTCGTTCTCGCGATCTTCGTCATCGACTACGATCACCATGCGCCCCGCGCGAATCTCTGCAACTGCCTCGGCAACCTCGGCAAACATCTGGCTCCTCCTCAACTACCTTCTTTCGACTATTCTCATGCTACCTCCGACGCAAAAAGAAACGCCGTCCACAATGGCGGACGGCGTTCCAACTCTTTAGCAGGAATCTCTACAGGGTGGACTCGATCTCAAATCCCCATGCCTCAAGCAGCGCTTCAGGGATATACTTCGAATTCTTGTTCCGGCGAGCCCATTCACGTAGCCTCGTTGACCGGACGTATTGGTCGGGGGTCAACTTGTACTCCTTCACAACCTGCTCAAACGATGTTACCGTTGGAACAACCGGGCCGATTGGCTCCGGCTTGCCCCAATTCGGGTTTCCGCGGCGCTTTGCCATACCTATTGATACCTCTTCGCAATTTTGGTTTGGTGTCGAACTCTACTGACCTGAGAGACGGTAGTCACATATCACATTCTACGGCATTTAAGTCCATAAATCAAGCACCGTTCCGTCTCAGTCTGCTCCGGAAAAGATCCCTTCGGCCACTCGCTTAAAGCCAATATCTGCCGTTAGTTATGGACAGAGCCCGAATAAAACTTCCCAAGGTCGGCTTTCATCTCCTTGAGAGCTTCAACATTCAGATAGACCATGTGACCGGCGGGGTAGTAACCAAACTTCACATTACCAACCAGCTGCGGTGGCAGACTCATATGGTCAAGGTCGTACTCCGTCGCAAAAAATGGAGTCGCCAGGTCGAAATAACCGTTCGCCGAAAATATCTTCAGCTTCGGATTCTTCCGCATCGCATCCGCCAGATCGATCGCCACATCCGGAGTCGTCTGCTCACCGCGTCCAGGCGGATGATGCTTGAAGTCCCACGCCTGGTTCACACCCGGACCCGCCGTATAGTACGGCTCCTGGCTCATGAACTTCAGCTCTTTCTGGATATAGTCATGAAACGCCCCAACAAAGGTGCCGCTGATTCCCGTGTCCGAAGGATCCGAGCCCGGAGTCTCGCCTGCCGCATCCTGGTCCCATCCCATGAAGCGTGCATCGTACCGTCCGAGAATTCGTTCGTCGTTCCGCAAAAGCTCCTTGCGGAATCGCGGAGCCGATATCCTCAGCTTCGTCTCCTTGACATAACCAACATCCAATCCCGTCAACGTCGAGACCCTGGCTGCCATCGCATCAAATTCCGCCGGGGATAATCTGTCGCCCTGCGCCAGTGCTTCGGCATAAGGCCCCCGGGCGAACTGTCGCGCCTGCTCCACCCACTCAGCCATTGACCCGGTTGCTTTCACCTTCTTGTAGTAGTAGCCAATCGCAGCAAACGAAGGCAGATACCCAATTGCCTCCGTGTCATATCCCGGATTGCGAATGTTGTAGTTCAGAATCGACGACAGCAGCACCACCCCGTTGAATTCCACACCATCCCGCTGCAACGCGCTCACCAGCCCTGCCGATCGCGTGGTTCCATACGACTCTCCAAAGAGGAACTTCGGCGAGTTCCATCGCTGATTCAACGTGATGTATCGAATGATGAATCGGTCAAAGGCCTTGATGTCCTGATCCGTGCCGGCAAAATCCTTGAGTGTACCCTTTCCTACGACACGCGAAAAACCGCAAGCCGGAGCATCCACAAAAACCAGATCGCTCTTGTCCAGCAGACTCGACTCATTCGGCACCCACGCAAACGGCGCAGCGCCTGAAGCATCCGGGCTTTGCGTTACCACCCGCACCGGCCCAAACGACCCCATATGAAGCCAGATCGTCGCCGAGCCGGGGCCCCCATTGTAGAAAAACGTCACCGGCCGAGTCCTGGTGTCTGCTCCATCCTGCGTGTAGGCAACATAAAAGATGCTGGCATTCGGTTTGTCCTGGTCGTCGCGAATCAGCAAATTCCCCGCGGTTGCGGTGTAGTGAATCGCCTGTCCGCCCTGTGTCAGGTCATGCTTCGTAACGGAATTCGTTTCAGGAGGAATCGGGATTCCGGCATCTTCCTTCGGAGCATTCTCACCTGAACCCCTTGGACGGTTTTCAGGAGTCTGCGCCTTAGCTTCCGCCATTGCCAGCAATAACACACCAAAAGCCAAACCACGCCCAATCCGGGCCCACACGTTCATCCAATCTCCTCGCAAAGGAAACAAATTAAGTCCCTCCAGCGTCATGCAGATATCTGATTCTGCCATCGATTCCGCCTTCGTTTTGAAAATATTGCAACAGGATTGGCGAGAATCAACCGGATTCACTAATCTGTTGGCGCTGCCTTCGGTCATGGTTTTGAGCATCCAACCACAACAGAACCCGTAAGCAGCCGCAAGGGGCACCCATGAGCCATCCTCCCTGTTCCGATCAGGACTACTTGTTCGAGGAAAAAACATCCCTTACCGACATAGAAATCTCCCGGCGCAGCTTCGTCAAAACGGCGGGCGTTCTTGGAGCCGGGGTAGCCACCGGCCTCCCTCAAATCGCCGCGGCGCAGCGCGCCCATCAGGTCGCTTCGACCGCGCCGCAGACCGCTGCCGTAACTCTGAAAATTAACGGCGAAGCCCACGCTCTTACCCTCGACACACGCACCACGCTCCTCGACGCCTTGCGGGAGAACCTCGGCCTCACCGGCAGCAAGAAAGGTTGCGACCACGGCCAGTGCGGAGCCTGCACGGTCATTCTCGACGGCCGCCGCGTTAACTCATGCCTCACTCTCGCCGCCTCCGCGGAAGGCTGTGAGATCACCACCATCGAAGGCCTCGCGAACGACGATACACTCCATCCAGTCCAGGCGGCCTTCCTCGAGCATGACGGCTTCCAGTGCGGCTACTGCACGCCCGGACAGATCTGCTCTGCCGTCGCGCTGCTCGAAGAGCATCGGCGCGGCGACCTCAGCACCGTCTCCTGGCAGTCAGGACAAACCACCAACCCGCAGCTCAGCGATCATGAGATCCGCGAGCGGATGAGCGGCAATATCTGCCGTTGCGCCGCATATCCCAATATCGTCGCAGCCGTACGAGCCGCGGCCCAGGGAGGACGCGCATGAACCCCTTCCACTATCAGCGAGCCACTGCCACCGACGACGCCATTCACGCAATCGCCACCACACGCGGCGCAAAATTCCTCGCCGGCGGAACAAACCTCATCGACCTGATGAAGTGCGACGTCGAGCATCCCACCACGCTCATCGACATCAGCCGTCTCAATCTCACCCAGGTCACCTCCGATGCGTCCGGCGTCACCACCATCGGAGCCTCCGTTCGCAACAGCGATCTCGCCAACCACGAAATTATCCGCAAGCAATACCCTCTGCTCTCGCAGGCATTGCTCAGCGGAGCCTCGGCGCAGCTCCGCAACATGGCCACTACCGGCGGAAACCTCCTTCAGCGCACCCGCTGCTACTACTTCGCCGATACCGCCTTTCCCGAGTGCAACAAGCGCAACCCCGGCAGCGGATGCGCCGCTATCAAAGGCTTCAATCGAATTCACGCCATCCTTGGAGCAAGCCCGGACAGCGGTTCGGATACGGCAGCGTGCATTGCCACCAACCCCTCCGACATGAACGTCGCTCTCGCCGCTCTCGGAGCCACCATCCACGTTCAGGGCAGCAAAGGAAAGCGCATCATCCCCATCGCAGACTTCCATCTGCTTCCCGGCACAACGCCCCACATCGAAACCTCGCTCAAGCCCGACGAACTCATCACGGCCGTCGAACTTCCCGCGCCGAAGTTCTCTAAAAACTCCTACTACCTCAAAGTTCGTGACCGCCAGAGCTACGCCTTCGCCCTCGTCTCCGTCGCGGCAGGCCTCGAGATCGAAGGCGGAATCATCAAGTCCGCCGGCCTTGCCCTCGGAGGAGTCGCACCCAGGCCCTGGCGCAACTCCGAAGCCGAAAAGCTCCTCATCGGCGCTTCGCCCAATCCCGAGGTCTTCCGCAAAGCCGCAGATCTCGCCGTAGCAGGAGCAAAACCCTACGAGCACAATGCCTTCAAAGTCGAACTCGCAAAGCAAAGCATCGTGCGCGCCCTCACACTGGCAGCGCAAGGAGCGGTCTCATGAAAAACGAAAATCCCATCCACGAGACCGGTCCAGGGAGTCCAGGCATGATCTCGGTCGATCACGAAAAGCAACACAACGCCAGGCAGCTCCCGCAACGCTACGACGGCCGCCTCAAGGTCACCGGCAAGGCAAAATACTCCGCCGAGTTCCCCGTCAAAGACATCGCTTACGGGTACATCGTGCAGAGCACGATCCCCAGCGGCACCGTTGCCGCCATCGACATAGCTGCTGCTTCGCGAGCCTCGGGAGTCCTCGCCATCCTCACCCCATTCAATGCGCCCCGGGTCAAAGCTGCTGGCAACGTTCACCTCCTTCAGGACACGAGCGTTTTTTTCAACGGCCAACCCATAGCGGTCGTCATCGCGCGGTCGCTTCCCGAAGCCATGCACGCCGCCTCACTGCTCCACGTCACTTACAAGCCCACCCAGGCGCGCCTCGATTTCAATGCTCTTGTCGGCGAAGCCCGCGATCCCAGGCGCGGCCCGAGTCACAACGAGCGCGGAGACATTGCAGCCTCGCAGGCCAAAGCTGCGGTCACCATCGAGCAGACCTACACCACCCCCATCCAGAACCACAACCCGATGGAGCCTCACGCCACGATCGCGTGGTGGGATGGAGACAAGCTGAGCGTGTACGACTCCACTCAGGGCATCACCGGCGTCCGCCAGAATCTCGTCAACACTTTCTCGCTCAAACCTGACGATGTTCATGTCCAGTGCCCCTTCGTCGGCGGCGGATTCGGTACCAAAGGCTCTGTCTGGTCGCACGTCGCGCTCGCCGCAATGTCTGCGAAGGTTGTCCAGAAACCCGTCAAGATATCCATTGGCCGCGATCAGATGTTCGGCCCTGTCGGTGCGCGGCCCAATACGCTTCAGAAGATCAAGCTCGCTGCATCCTCCGATGGCAGGCTTCTGGTCACCCGGCACGACGTCCTGATGTACACCTCGATCTTCAATGACTTTGTCGAAGGAGCAGCCAACCAGACTGCTTTCCTTTACAACAGCGAGTCGCTCTCCATCAGCCATCGCCTGGTCGAACTCAATCTTGGATCGGGCACCTGGATGCGCGCCCCGGGCGAATCCACCGGAACCGTCGGACTTGAAATCGCCCTCGACGAGCTGGCTGAAAAGCTCAACATGGACCCCATACAACTCAGGCTCATCAACTACGCTGAGGCCGACCCCAGCCACAACAATCGCCCATGGTCCAGCAAACATCTGCACGAGTGCTACGAGCAGGCCGCCGAACGATTCAACTGGGACCGCCGCAAACCCACCCCCGGACAGGTGCGTGAAGGCAACAAGCTCATCGGCTACGGTATGGCCACTGCCGTCTACGGAGCGAACCGCGGGCCCTCCTCCGCGACTGTTCGAATACTTCCCAACGGGCGCCTCCACGTCGGCATAGGCACACAGGACCTCGGCACGGGAACCTACACCATCCTTGCGCAAACCGCCGCCGCAGTCTTCTCGACAGACCCGGCTCTCGTCGACGTCGAGATCGGCGACTCCGCACTTCCCCGCTCCGGTGGCTCCGGAGGTTCCACAACCGCCGCCTCTGTCTGTCCTGCCGTCTATGATGCTGCCGTGCAGGCTCAACTGAAGCTTGCACAGATCGCGGTCGCCGATAGCGCCTCTCCTCATCACGGAGCTACCCCGGATGACCTCGACACACGCGACGGCAACCTCTTCTCCAAGACCTCGCCAGCAAAATCGGAACCCATCACCGCCATCATCGCGCGCAATGGCAATACACCGATCGAGGCCACCGCAACCTCCGAGCTCTCGAAGGACCGCAATAACTTCAGCAGCCACTCCTGGGGAGCCGTCTTCGCTGAGGTCGCCGTCGATGCCGACACCTGGATGCCGCAGGTCCGTCGCATCGTCGCCACCTACGACATCGGCACGCTCCTCAATGACAAGACCGGAATCAACCAGCTCCACGGCGGCATCGTCTGGGGCATCAGCATGGCGCTCCACGAAGAAGCCCACATTGACCCTGTCTACGGCCGCACCGTCAACGCAAACATCGCGGAGTATCACGTCCCCGTCAACGCCGACGTAGGCGAGATCGACGTCACCTGCCTCAACATTCCCGATTACAAATTCAACCCGCTCGGCGCACGTGGCATCGGCGAGATCGGCATCACCGGGACTGCAGCCGCTATCGCCAACGCCATCTATAACGCAACCGGAAAGCGCGTCCGCGACCTCCCGGTCACCATCGACAAACTGATGCGTGCCTGAACCACTCCAGGCACGCATTTTCACAAAACCTTCTTTTATTTACATTGGCGAAGCTGGGCAAAACGGCGGAAGCACAAACTCACTATCAGCAGGCACTCCAACTCGCCCAGACCATCGAGCCGAAAATTGCAATCACGCTCCATCCCCATGCTGAAAGCGAAACTCGAAGCACTCATCGCTCAAAAATAGACTTGAGACGCGAGATTACTTAGCAGTATCGAGATGAAAGGGCTGATCGTACCGCTCCACTGGATATCCCTTAGCCTTCCACCCCGCCAGTCCGCCCCTCAGAAGCTTCAGCCGGGTAAAATTCGCCGCCTTCGCTCTGCTCACAACACTCAGGCTCGTCTTCTCGCCAGGACACGTGCAGTACACCACCGCATCCTCATTCTGTGGAATCAGCATCGGATTCTCCAGCAGATCGTTCGGCGGAATCCTCACCGACCCCGGAATAATCTCCGAGTAAGCCAGCAGATCCAGCGGTTGACGAATATCAAAGATAAGAATCCTCTGATTCTCTTCCATCAACGCGTACAGAGCATCTGGCTCAATGGAACTCTGCAGCAGCTCACGCCGGGCCCGCTGCCGCCTCCACCACACGAAGAGCCCGATCGCAACACACAACACCAACGCAATCGCAATCAGGAGCATCGCCACCTCCCAGCTTTCGCAATCAATACTTTTGATTCACTAGAAGACCCCGAAGACTCGCCCGTCGTCAAGCCGAAAAACGTCATGCTAGTCTCAACGCATCAGGAGCAGCCGCCTATGACGATCCGCACCGGCCGTGCCCTAACACTCCTCATCGTCATCGCCATTCAGACGATGCCGACTCGCAGTCTCGTTGGACAAACCACACAAAAGCCTGATCCCAGTCAGCAATCAGCCCCAGTAAAACCAGCGCTGCGTCCTAACCCGAACGCGGAAGGCATATACCACGTAGGCGACGGCGTCCCGGCGCCAAAGCTTATCTATTCCGTCGAACCAGAGTTCTCCGAACAAGCCCGCAAGCGGAAGATAAGTTATGCGAGCGTGACGATTAATTTCATTGTGAAGACAGATGGACATGTGAGGGATGTCAAAGTCGTTAAATCCGCAGCTGACGGACTGCCAAATGAGAGCGCACGCGACGCAAAAAAGGATCGTGAAGCCGACCTCTCCCTGGATCAGCAGGCGCTCAAGGCCGCAAGTCAGTACCGTTTCGAGCCAGCGCTTTATCAAGGCAGACCAGTCTCGGTTGAGATGAATATAGAAATAACCTTCCAGTCCTTCTGATCCTTTTCGCAATGTACCTCCGATTATTCCGCCCGTTCTTTCCCTTATGTCTAGGGGCAAACAATATGCGAAGATAACCAAGTCCATGGACCTTTCGGCCCTCCTGCATAAAATCTTCGGCTTCCCCACCTTCCGGGCCAATCAGGAAGAAGTCTGCCGTGCGGCAACCGAAGGCCGCGACGTCCTCCTCGTCATGCCCACAGGAGCCGGCAAGAGCCTCTGCTACCAGCTCCCCGCCATTGCCCGCGGAGGCACCGCTCTCGTCATCTCCCCGCTCATCGCCCTCATGGACGACCAGGCCTCCAAGCTCTCCGCCCTCAGCCTGCGGGTCGCCCGTATCCACTCCGGGCTCTCCCGCGACGAAGCCCGCCAGGCCTGCCGCGACTATCTCTCCGGCGAACTCCAGTTCCTCTTCATCGCTCCCGAGCGCCTTCGCGTCCCTAACTTCCCCGAGATGCTCGCCCGGCGCAAGCCCGCACTCATCGCCATCGACGAAGCCCACTGCATCTCCCAATGGGGACACGACTTTCGTCCCGACTACCGCACCCTCGGCGACCACCTCCCCTTGCTCCGGCCCGCACCCGTCATCGCGCTCACCGCAACCGCCACACCCACCGTCCAGCGCGACATCGTCAACCAACTCCAGCTCAACAACCCTGAACTCTTCATCCACGGCTTCCGCCGCCATAACCTCGCCATCGAAGTCGTCGAGATTTCTAGACCCCGCCGCAACGAATTCACCATCAATCTCCTCAAGTCCCCGGAAAACCGCCCCGCTATCGTCTACGCTCCAAGCCGCAAGTCCGCCGAAGAACTCGCGGGACTCCTCGGAGGCAGCGCCGCCGCGTACCACGCCGGCCTCGACCCCGCCACCCGCGAGCGGGTCCAGCGCCAATTCCTCTCCGGCAAGCTCGAAGTCGTCGTCGCCACCATAGCCTTCGGCATGGGCATCGACAAACCCGATGTCCGCACCGTCATTCACACTGCGCTCCCGGCGAGCGTCGAAGCCTACTATCAGGAGATCGGCCGCGCCGGCCGCGATGGCCTCCCCTCCAGCACCATCCTCCTCCACTCCTTCGCCGACCGGAAGATGCACGACTTCTTCCTCGAACGCGACTACCCGGCGCCCGGCGAGCTCGCTCGCCTCTCGAACGTCCTCGCGCCAGACTTCCAGGCACCTGAAGCCCTCCGCAAGCGTCTTCGAATGGATATCGAGACCTTTGAGCGCACCTCCGAAAAACTCGTAGCCCAGGGCGGAGCCGCCTTTGACATCGCCGGCAATCTCCGTGCAACAGGACACACAGGATGGCGCTCCGGCTACGACGCACAACTCGCCTTCCGCCGCGATCAGATCGACCGCATGATCCAGTACGCCGAAACTCCGCAATGCCGCATGTCCGCCCTCATCCAGCACTTCGGTGATACCGCCGACGGTCTCCGTCCCTGCGGCCATTGCGACTTCTGCTCCCCCGAGCGCGCCACTGCCCAGACATACCGTGAACCCACGGCTCAGGAAGATCGTCACCTTCGCGCTGTTCTCTCCGCGCTCGAAGGCCAGACCGGACGCGCGACAGGCAAGCTCTATTCCGACCTCGCCCTCGGCGTTGATCGCAAGCAATTCGATATTTACCTCTACGCCCTTACCCGCGCCGGCCTCACTACTCTTGCCACGGACACCTTCATCAATCAGGAAGGTAACAACATCACCTTCAAGCGCGCGTCTCTCACCCACGAGGGCCGTAACCGCGACCACAACGAAAACCTCGCCGTCCTTCTCCCCGCCGAAGACCATACTGCATCGCCGCCCAAAAAGCGCACCGCCAAATCCCCTCGCGCGAAGTCCCGGAGCGACGAAGCCGAGAGACTCGCTTCTCTGCCTCTGACACCGGCACAACAAACACTCGAAAGACGCCTCCGCGAATGGCGCAAGGCCGAAGCCGCAAAGACCCACAAGCCAGCCTTCATCGTCTTCGGCGATTCTGTCCTTAACGCCATCGCCCGCGCCCAACCCACCACACTCACCGATCTCAAGCGCGTCTCCGGTATAGGCTCCGAGAAAACCGATCGCTATGGAGCCGCCATCATCGCCATCTGTCGCGGCGAGCAAACAGCGCCGACCGCAAGTCCCTCCTTACCATCAAAAGAGAACTCACCCAGAGTAAGGAAAGAAGTGTCATTCCGGACGAAGCGAAGCGAGGTCGAGGAATCCCCGCATTTCACCCGAAGCGTCACATATACCCGCAACGAACACGCTCCTCAACCACGCAATTCGCGCCCCAGCAGCAGCCCTCCAGCGAACACAACCCCTAATCCCCTCACCCCCGATCCCCTCACCCCAGCTCAGCAGGCACTCGACTCCCGGCTCCGCGCATGGCGGGCCGCTGAAGCCGAGCGCCTCAACCTGCCGCAGTTCTTCGTCCTCGGCACCTCCACCCTCCGCACCATTGCCGTCGAGCGTCCGCGTACACTCACAGAACTTCGCATGATCGACGGCATAAGCCTCGAAAAGGCGGAGAAATTCGGTGCCAGCATCCTCGAACTTTGCATCCAGTAGAGTCATCTAACAGCATCTGCAACGGACGTCCCGCCTGCTTCTCCGCTGCCTTCGACAGAAATGAACGACTATTCATTTCCGCCTCTCTGTGCTACCGTCACTGAAAAGATGTCCGCTCCCGACCCAAACCGCCACACTCCCGTCTCCATGGAGGGCAACCCCACCATCGACGAGCGAGCCAACCACTGCTTCGGCTGCGGTCCCGCCAACCCGCAAGGCCTGCACCTCATCTTCACCACCGACATCAGTCACCCTGGCCACCCAACCGCCACCACACGCTTCCAGCTTGATCGCAACCACGAAGGCCCGCCCGGCCACATCCACGGAGGCATCGTCGCCACCCTCCTCGACGAGGCAATGAGCAAGCTCAACCGCCCCCTCAACGTCCTCGCCATGACCCGCCACATGGAGGTCGACTACCTCAGGCCCGTCCCCCTCTTTCAGACCCTTACCTTAACCAGTCGCCACATCAGGCGCGACGGCCGTAAGCTCTTCCACGAAGCCGAAATTCAGGACGCAGAAGGCATGCCACTCGCGCGCGGAAAAGGCCTCTTCATCGTAGTCGACGCCAGATTGCTGGCTCTGGCGGGTCTCACTCAACCCGAAGACTAATACGACAGGATCCGCGGTCGCTAAACCTCTGACTCTTCCCAATACCCGTGGTCCCGCAGGAAGTAGCCTTCATTCCAGCTATGCAGCATCGTCCAGAAGAACATCCAGACCATCCGCCAATGCCCCAGCTTCTGGAACCTCCGGTTCGTTGTCAGGATCTTCCCCCGCACAATCCGAAACCGCAGCCGCGCCACATCTTTCGATAAAAGATAGTCCTCGGCAAACAGTGCCCGCTCATTGAATCCACCCAGTTTCCAGAAGATCTCCCGGTCGAACAGCATGAACATCCCCGTCGCAAACGGCTTCAGCACCGATCCCACCCGCTGCATGAAGTTGTTCCCCAGGTACATCGCATCGTCCAGGAAACTTCCCTCACGGCACGCAATATTTGTCGTCACAAGATGCAGACTCCTCCGCCGCATCCGCCACAACGCTCGTCGCAACAAGGTGGGTTCAGGAATCTCCACATCCGCATCCATAAACAGGACATAAGGAGTCGTCGCCAGCTTCGCTCCCGCGTTTCTCCCTACCGAAGGCAGTCCCCCCGGAATAACCTCGATCGCCAGCCGGCCCTGGTAGCTGAGCGCAATCTCGACAGTTCCATCCGTCGACTCGGCATCGGCCACAATCACCCGGGTCTCACTCATGCCCTCATAATCCTGCTTCACCAGTGAATCCAACAGCCGCGGCAGCATCTTCGCTTCATTCTTTGCCGGAATTACAATCGTCAGCTCTGGCGCCATCCAATATCCTCCCGCAGGTCAGGATCTTCGGGGCACACCGCCCCTTGATCCCAGCTTGGCTCATCCTGCCCTCGTAACCTGTCAATCACATTTGAATTTTCCGCGAAAATCCTCTGGAGCGACCCCTTGTCATTAACTTGGCTTTCCTTCTTCATCTCGCAGCAATATTGCTGATAAACTGAAGATTCTCGCGGCAACCGTCCTTAAAACACATTCGAACCCATACCGCGACTCTCAAGGAGACTCGTCAATGGCAGATCACACTACCAACGGTAACTTCGGCTCTTCTTCCCTTCGCCTCAAGACCGGTCTCGCCGAGATGCTAAAAGGCGGCGTCATCATGGACGTCATGAACGTCGAGCAGGCGCGTATCGCCGAAGAGGCCGGAGCCTCCTCCGTGATGGCGCTTGAGCGTGTCCCTGCCATGATCCGTGCCGAAGGCGGCGTCGCCCGCATGGCTAACCCAAAGCTCATCAAGGAGATCATCAACTCCGTCTCCATTCCCGTCATGGCCAAGGCCCGTATCGGACACTTCGCCGAGGCCCAGATACTTCAGGAGCTCGGCGTTGACTTCATCGACGAGTCCGAGGTTCTCACCCCCGCCGACGAGACCTTCCACATCGATAAGCACGCCTTCACTACTCCCTTCGTCTGCGGCGCACGCAATCTCGGCGAAGCCTGTCGCCGCATCGCCGAAGGCGCTGCCATGATCCGCACCAAGGGCGAGGCCGGCACCGGCGACGTTGTCCACGCCGTCCAGCACATGCGCCAAATCGTCCGCGAGATGCGTGCGCTCACCGTCATGGATGACTCCGAGCTCTACAACGCCGCCAAGGTCCACCAGGCTCCCTACGAACTCATCCGCATCGTTGCCAAGGCCGGCAAGCTCCCGGTACCAAACTTCTCCGCCGGCGGAATCGCAACACCCGCAGACGCCGCACTCATGATGCAGCTGGGCGCCGAGGCTGTCTTCGTCGGCTCGGGAATCTTCATGAAGGAGCGCGCCACCCCGCTCGACGTCGAGAACAATCCCAAGGAACGCGAGGAAGCCGTCTCCCGCGCCAAGGCCATCGTCATCGCTACCACCCACTACAACGATCCAAGGATCGTCGCCGAAGCCTCTGAGTCCGTCACCGGAACCATGAAAGGCCTCGCCGCCGCCGCCCTCGAAGAGTCCGAACTTCTCCAGACCCGCGGCTGGTAATCGCGGGTCTTCAGTTGTCCGGAGTTCCTTGAATGTTTCCTGTGTAACGTAGATAACCAGAACTCCCGGTTCGGGGGTCAACCTTCCCTGTACCACAATAGTTGCCGCTCACAAGGCCAATCTTCTCGATCTCGTCGATTGAGTACGTCAGTTAGCGTTCTGAATCTTCTCCATTCCCTGGACTACTATATGTTTGCAATCCTCGAGGGATAAATTCGTATGCAACAGCAATCGCGCCGATGGTTGAGCGCATTTGTAGTCTCTGTCCTGGGAAGTAGTCTTCTCTTTGCTGCGCCTCCGCAACCCACTGCTAAAACCTCGCAAGGCGAAGCCGCCGGCAAGTGGATCGTGGATGGCGGCCAGAAGGCCTTTCTCGGTCTTCCCTACGCCACTCCTCCCATAGGCAACCTGCGTTGGAAGCCTCCCCAACCGCCGTCTCCGTGGAAAGGTGTGCGCGACGCCACGAATTTTGCCGGCCGATGTCAGCAGTGGCACGTCTGGAACGATTACATCTTTCTCGATCCCGGTCCCACTGAGGATTGCCTTTATCTGAACGTCTATGCCCCCGCCTCTGCGAATCCGGCAAGCAAGCTCCCCGTCATGGTCTGGATCCATGGAGGAGGATTCCTCGCCGGCGCAGGCTCAGAGCCTCGCTATACCAACTCCGCCCTCGTATCCAAAAATGTCGTCCTCGTTACCATTAACTACCGGCTTGGCCTCTTCGGTTTTCTGGCCAGCGACGATCTCGCCAAAGAGGCGGGCGGACATGCCGGCAACTACGGTCTTATGGACATGGCGGCAGCGCTGCAATGGGTGAAGGCAAACATCGGAGCCTTTGGCGGCGATCCCGCTAACGTCACCATCTTCGGCGAGAGCGCCGGATCCTTCGCCGTCAACGCATTGACCGCCGCTCCGCAGGCCCGAGGTCTCTTTCATAAAGTCATCGGCGAAAGCGGAGCCTTCTTCGGCAGCGTCATTCCCCTGTCCTCTGTCACCGAACGCGGCCAGCGCGATCAGGCCTGGGTCGACGCCCTCGGTGTAAAGAATCTCGCCGAGCTGCGAAGCATGCCCGCGGAAAAGTTGCTGGAAGCGGCGCAAAAGAAACCCGGCGTCGCCTTCGCGCCCGTAGTTGACGGACAATTCCTCCCCGAATCGGTCGCTGAAACCTATGCTGCCGGTCGGCAGGCTCACGTCCCATCGATCATCGGCTGGAACCGCGACGAGCGCGCCGGCACCCTCTCAAAGGACATGACCGCGGCAAAGTGGAAGGCCTTCGCCGCCGAGCACTACGGGAAGCAGGCCGATCAGTTTCTCGCCGCCTTCCCTGCCGGCACTGACGAGCAGGCAATCCAGTCAGCAGACAGCTACACCACCGCTCAATTCATCGCCCTCGGGACATGGAGATGGGCCGAGGCCCAATCCAAAACCGGCCAGGCGCCCGTCTACCGCTATCGCTTCGATCGTCCCGCCCCGCCCGAGGAAAACCATCCTCAGGGCAAATACGCCTTCCATTCCGACGAGCTCGAGTACGTCTTCGGCACCCTTAATGTCCGCCGCGGAGCCGTCTGGCATCCGGAGGACCGCAAATTAAGCGATCAGATCGTAACCTACTGGACCAACTTCGCCCGGACCGGCGATCCAAACGGAGCAGGGCTCCCTTCCTGGCCTCGCTACGACAAACAGCATGAGCTGATCCACCTTGACAGCCCAATTACGGTGAGCACCGATACAACCCACTCCCAGTTCGATTTTTTTATGACTGCGGATTCGCAGCCTCGTTAATCCGTGTCCAACCGGCTGAAATGCGGCGGAGTGGAGCCATCTGCTTTCACCACTCCGCCACCCCATCTCCTACTGCTTAATTACCGTGCCATCCAGCCTGCGAATCTCACCCCACCCGCCATTCAACCCATTCCGTCCAGGCGTAAACGGCGATTTCGCGGCCTCCTTCTCGTCAACCTCGATCCCCCATCCCGGAGCCTCGTTCACCCACAGGTACCCGTCCTTCATCAACGGGCATCCATGGAAGATCGCCTCTGACCTTTCATTGAACGGCGAATACTCCTGGATCCCGAAGTTCGGGCTCACAATATCCAGTGTCACCTGCGCCATATGTCCCACCGGCGACACATCCCCCGGCCCGTGCCATGCCGTCTTCACGCCGAATTGCTCCGCCAGGATCGCCACCTTCCGCGCTGGCGTCAGCCCGCCCATCTGCGACAGGTGGCAGCGAATATAGTCGATCAGCCTGCCCTCGATCAGCGGCTGCCACTCATGCGGCGAGTTGAACAGCTCTCCCATCGCAATCGGCGTCGCGCAGTTCTCGCGGATCTGCCTGAAGTATGCAATGTCCTCCGGCGACAGCGGATCTTCTACAAAGAACAACTTGAACTGCTCGACGTCCTTGCAGAACTGCACCGCCTGGTTCGGCGTCACCCTTTCGTGCATATCGTGCAGCAGGTTTACCTCCTCGCCCAGCTCCTTCCGGCATACCTCAAACAGCTTCAGCGCGCGGCGAATATACGCCGTCGGTTCAAACAACGGTTTGTCGTGCAGCGGCTTGTATGTCGTCGTCGCATTGCCGTGCGCCGAACCATACCCCGCCATGCCCGGCACGCCAATCTGCACCCGCACATTGCGGAACCCCTGGTCCATGTACTTCTTCGCCGCGGCCACCACATCGGCATACTCAGGGCCGTCCGCGTGCGCGTACGTGTCCACCGCCTCGCGCGCCTTGCCTCCCAGCAGCTGATACACCGGCATCCCCGCCTGCCGCCCCTTGATATCCCACAGCGCCTGGTCGATCCCGCTGATCGCGTTGTTCAGCACCGGCCCGTTTTTCCAGTACGAGCTGTCGTAGCACGTCCACCAGATGTCCTCGATCCGGTCCGTCGTCTTCCCCAGCAGCAGCGGCTTCAGGTATTTCTCCACCGCCGGCTTGACCAGGTCCGCGCGCTGGGTAAAGGTTGCGCAGCCGTACCCGTAGAGGCCATCCTGGTCTGTCGTGATCTTCACCACCGTCAGCCGCACGCCCGCCGGCTCGCACTCGATAACGCTGATGTCTCTGATTCGCGGCGCCATCATCCCGCGCGTCGCCTTTGCTGCCTGGGCTTCGGCCTTCATCATTGGCGAAGCCAGTCCGTGGGCCGTCGGCGAAGCCAGCCCGTAGGCCGTTGAAGCACCGGCCATCCTGAAGAAATCACGTCTGTTCATAGAAGTGTCACATCCATTCCACCCGAGAGCTTACAACCCTGGCAGCGGAATCAGTACATACTTTTGTCCTATCCAGATATCAACCACTCAACGGAAACCGATTTTCCACAGTTAACCTTGACACCCCTGCTATCCTTAAAGTCAGAAGGAAGAAAACCCGGCACCGCCGGGTTTTACATTTTTGGCTGAAAAATTTGCACGGCAGGTTTAGATCTAAGTATTGCATTATCTGGACCTTGCGCAATATTGAGGGGGAGGGGGCGGGCAGATGACACAAGGACGAGACCTGACAATCGGAGTCCTCGCCCTGCAGGGAGCCTACGAGGCCCACGCCACGACGCTGCGTATGCTCGGCGTAAATCCAAAGCTTGTCCGCCTTCCCTCTGACCTTGAAGGCCCGGATGGAAAAATCGACGGCCTCATCATGCCCGGCGGAGAATCCACCACCATGCTCAAATTCCTCGAGCAACGTGGCTTCTTCGAGATCCTCAAGACCTTTGTCCGCGATACCCCGACCTTCGGCACCTGTGCCGGAGTCATCCTTCTGGCCAAAGACGTCACGAATCCCGCCCAGAAATCCCTCGGCGTCCTCGACGTCACCGTGGAGCGCAACGCCTACGGCCGCCAGATCGATTCCACAATCCTCGAAGCCGAGTCCAGACTCCCGGGCGGGCCCCTAGAAATGGTCTTCATCCGCGCCCCCCGCATCACCCGCACCGGACCTGACGTCGAAACCCTGGCCACCCGCGAAGACCACCCCGTCCTCGTCCGCCAGGACCACCTTCTCGCCGCCACCTTCCACCCCGAACTAGGCCGCGACACCCGCGTCCATCAGCTCTTCCTGGACATCGTTAGAAAGCACCGGGGCTCGAAACCGGGAACCACTCACGCCACCGCTCAGCAGTCCGAGACCTAACCCTCGTCCCAGCGCCGAGTCCCCAACCAGATCGCCAACGTGACAAATTGCGCAAACAAACACCACTCCAGCACCAAACCAATCGCCGAGCGCTCAAACCCTCTCGTGGCCAATGCCACGAGCGCGACGAATAGCACCACCCCGCAAAAAATCATCGCCCGTCGTCCGTAGTAAGTCGGAGCTACGGTAACTGGTCTTTGAGCCGGAACCAGCTTCGCTACTCGAACAGCAAAATCCGCCGGAATTATCTCCGACACGTCGGGCGCAGACTCCAGAGCACGAACTACGTGCTCATCCAGTAGCTTCTGCTGGATCATCCGCTCTTCACTCATCGATTCATCGCGCATGACTCTCTCCTCTCCGGCAATCGTGCCGCCTGCAATCCTTCTCTCAGCTTCTTCCGCCCGCGATGCAGATGCGTCCGCACCGTTCCAATCGGCATCCCGAGCGCTTCCGCAATCTGCTCATAGCTGCGCTCCTCCTGGTGATAGAGGACCAGCACACTACGCTCGACCGTACTCAACCGCTGCAACTGTTCATCCACCAGAAGCCCGAACTCGCGCTCTTCCAACTGCTGCTCGGCATTCGGATCCGGATGTTCCAGACGCTCTTCCCACGCGCTCGTCTCATCGGAGATAGACACCAGGGGGCGATCGCTCCGCCGACGCCGCTTCCACTCGTTCTGCGCAACGTTGACCGTGATCCGATACAGATACGTCGTAACCAGCGAGTCTCCGCGAAAATTTGGCAGAGCCTTGTACAGACGCAGAAAGACCTCCTGCGCAAGATCTTCCACGTTCTCGCGGCTTCCCGTCAGCCTTAACAGCGTGCGAAACACCATCGCCTGATGATCGCGGACAACCTGTTCGAAGCTGAGATCAGTACTCACCGGCAACGTTAGACCTCGCAATGTCCCCAAAGTTTCATCCGCGCCTGTGAAACTTAACCAGGACGGTGCGGTCTAAAGCTCGCAGAAAACGGAGGAACCCATGGAAGTCTTCACCACACCATTTATCGTACCCCTCGGAGCCTTTGCCGTAGCCATCGTCGCCATCGGCGGCGGCATTTGGTCCCAGATCCACGCGCGACGCGTGCGTGCTGAGCAGCGAATGGCCATGATTGCGCGCGGAGTGCCCATCGCGGAGATCGAGAAGCTGCTCGGCTCAGCTACGGAAGAAGAGCCTCGTCCACCCAGAGATCCCTTCCGCAGCCTCGCCAACGCCCGTCGGGCCGGAATCGTTCTGGTCTCCACAGGAATCGGCCTCATGTTCTTCTTTATCACCCTCTTCATCATCCTGGACGTACGTGCAGTGCTCTCCGGCGCAGCCGTTGGCTTCATCCCGCTTGCCATTGGTATCGGCTTCTTCATCGACTACAACCTGCAGAAGCGCGAGCTATCGCGCTTCGGCTTGGAGATAGAGACCGAGCACCCTCGAGGTTGACCGCGCCTCCTGCGGCCACGCGTTATCCTGAGGTGTGCTTCGCGCTCTCCAACTCGCATCGATTCTTCCCGCGGATGCCAGCGCGCACGGACCAGCACTCGATCATCATCTTCTCCTGAATCTCTGGATGATCCTGGCCCTCGCCGGACTTGCTCACATCCTTCTCATCACCGGCATTTTCCTTCGCCGCTCTCCTGAATCCCGGAGCCTCTGGCGTCTCGAATATCTCCCTCTCGCAGCACTCGGCATCCTCTTTGCAACACTCGCTATCAAAGCCGAGCACCTCTGGGCCGCCACCCGCTACACCGGAGCGTCGCCCGCCGCTCTGCAAGTCGAAGTCACCGGCATGCAGTTCGCCTGGTATTTCCGCTATCCCGGGCCTGACGCCATCTTCGGCATCACGCGCCCCCAACTGGCCTCTCCCGGCGAAGGAAACCCGGTAGGCATCGATCCCACCGATCAACATGGCAAGGATGACATCGTCACCTCTGAACTCGTCCTTCCTTCCGATCGCGAGATCGACTTGCGTCTTAAGGCCCAGGATGTCATCCATGGCTTCTTCATTCCTGAGCTGCGCCTGAAGCAGAACGCCATCCCCGGCGAGACAATCCACATCCACTTCACGCCCACGCTTCCCGGCACCTACGCCATCCTCTGCACCCAACTCTGCGGCCTCGGCCATTACCGCATGAACGCCACCCTGCGCGTCATCCCCTCCGGGCAGTACAACACATGGTTGGCCTCTAAGCAGAAAGCTGACCAGCCATGACTCCAAACCCTATTAATCCGCAGCACCCTGGTTCTGCAACGGCGTCGCTATTTCCTGCTCGCTATTCTCTGTTTTCGCGCTTGACGGATCACCGCATCATCGGTCTTCAATACCTGGCTCTGGCATTCACTGCTGTAATCATCGGCACACTGCTTTCCTTACTCATGCGAGCGCATCTCGTCTGGCCCGAGTCGCCTCTTTCGCTTCACGGCCCAATCCTGCCCGAGGATTACCTCGCTCTCGTCACTCTGCACGGCACCCTGATGCTCTTCTTCGTCCTCACCACGGCACCGCAGGCAGGCTTCGGAAACCTCATTCTTCCCGCGCAGATCGGCTCCCGCCAGATGGCATTTCCGCGCCTGAACGCAGCCAGCTTCTGGCTCACCGCACTTGCCCTCCTGGTCCTTCTCGCGTCGCCGTTCGTCCCCGGAGGCACCGCCATCTCCGGATGGACAGCTTACCCTCCGCTCAGTGCTGCCGCCAGTTCCGGACCTGGACAGGCACTCGGCATGGACCTCTGGCTTGCATCAATCGCCATCTTCTCCGTTGCCTCCACCATAAGTTCCATTAACACCCTCGTAACAATCATCCGCATGCGCTGCGAAGGGATGACATGGGAGCGGCTTCCACTTACCGTCTGGGGATGGTTCACCGCGGCCCTGCTCAGCATTCTTGCTTTTTCCGTTCTTCTCGCGGCTCTGCTTCTTCTCTTCTGCGACCGTCACGCCGGAACCAGCTTCTTCCTTCCCCCCGGAGACCTCATCAATGGCGTCCTCCGCTCGGCTGAGCACTCAGGGACCTCCAGCCGGCTCGTTGGCTGGAGCGGAAACGGCAGTCCGTTGCTCTGGCTCCATCTCTTCTGGTTCTTCGGACACCCTGAGGTCTACATCGCCATCCTTCCCGGCATGGGGTTGACCTCGATGCTCCTGGCAAACTTCTCTTACCGCCGAGTCTTCGCTTATCGCACGATGATCGTCACCACACTCCTCATCGGTGGCCTCGGCATCCTTCTCTGGGGACATCACATGTTCGTAGCTGGCCTCAATCCCTTCGCCAGCACTGCCTTTTCGATCACCACCATCGCGATTGCTTTGCCGGCATCGGCTAAAGTCCTCAGTTGGATCGCGACTCTCTGGCGTGCTCGGCCATGCTTTAGCACGGCCATGCTGTTCTCGCTCGGTTTCGTCTCATTGTTCATCACCGGAGGACTCACCGGTCCCATCCTCGCGCAGCCCATACTCGACGAATATCTCCACAACACATTTTTCGTCGTAGCGCACTTTCATCTCATCATGGCGATGGCCGGAGTTTTCGCACTCTTCGCAGCCACGTATTACTGGTTTCCAATCATCACGTCGAGTCTTGGATTACCCAGCCGTCTGATGTCGGAGCGCCTCGGTCGCTGGCATTTCTGGTTCACTCTGATCCTCGCGTATTCCACCTTTCTGCCGATGCACTTCACAGGCCTCGCAGGCGAACCCCGCCACTACGCTCAACTGAATGGAATCCCCGGTCCGGGCGGGGCGCTCAGTCCGGCAGGAAAATTGCTCTCATCCACGCTTCCTCTCAATCGCCACATAACCGCCAGCGCCCTTCTGCTTGCCGCGGCACAAATGATCTTTTGCTATAACCTCATTCGCAGCATCCGCAAAGGAGCACCCGCCTCAGAGAACCCCTGGCATGCCACCACGTTGGAGTGGCACCCGGAATTGCATCCTGCGGCGCACCCTGCTGCATCTGATAAAAAGATCGCCGTCTTCCGTCCTCCATGCCACTACGCTTCAATCTCTAAGCCCGAAGATTTTCTTCCACAGTGGCTGCCCGGGGAGTCTGCGATGGAGTCAAAATCGGAGTAAGCTGTCTTCTACGGACCCGCTGAAAGGCTGCCATGCCCTCCACGATTACGCCGATCAAGACCGAGCGGGAAAAGAAACGCCGCCTCGACGATCACGACAGCGGCCACGGACGGCGTCCGCCAACTGACAAACGTACCGGCGGCGGCGGCGACAATGACAATTGGAATGATCGCCCTCAGGGGCGGCGCGGACCGCGCGAAAAACTCAGCCGCTACCGAATGGCTCTCTTTTTCGCTCTCGCCGGCGACCTCATGTTCTTCGTCGCTATCGTCAGCGCATTCTTCGTCGCGCAAGGAACCGGTCACTACGACTCTTATAGCAACTACATCAACCAGTGGCTCCCCACAGCGATTCCCCCCATCCTCTGGTTGAACACCGCTGTTCTCATCATCAGTTCAGTCACTATGGAGACCGCCCGGCGCCACATGTTTCGTGAGAACGATGTCATGGACGAGTGGCTTGGCCTCGGCAAGCCCATTACTCGCCAGGCTCTTCCATGGGTCGCAGCCACAATGTTCCTCGGCCTTCTCTTCCTCGTGGGCCAATGGATGGGTTGGAGGCAGCTTGCTCTCCAGCATGTCTTCTTCAGTTCAAACCCAAGCAGCCACTTCTTTTTTCTTATCACGTACACCCATGCCGTTCACCTCTTCCTCGGCATCGGAGCCCTGGTTGTCACTCTCATTGGACTTTACGCCTCGCGCCAACTGGAGACTCGGCAGATTCTCGTCGATTGCACTGCCTGGTATTGGCACGCGATGGGCATCTTCTGGATATTCCTCTTCGTGCTGCTGGCCTTCTTTCAATGAAGTTGACCGGCAAATATCTGGCGAGCGCCTTGATATCCGGAGCAATCTTGCTCACCCCGCTGCCGTCTTCCGGGCAGGGCTGTGCTCAATGTAAGGACAACACTGCAGCAACACCCCCAGCAACGCAGAGGGCGTATCGCCACGCGATCCTGATCCTTACCGTTACAGCAGGAGGACTCTTCGCCGCAGCGGTATCCATGCTGCGGCGAAATCACTGATACTCCGGTTGACTATCTTTTGTTCTTCTTCTGCGCCTTCTTGACCGGAGCAGCTTTTTTAGCCGTGACTTTGGCGGGGGCTTTCTTTGCCGCCTTCTTGGGTGCCGGCTTCTTGGCCACTGTTTTTTTGACTGCCTTCTTGGCCGGTGCCTTTTTCGCTGGCGCCTTCGCGGCCTTCTTTGGAGCAGCCTTCTTTGCCGGCGGAGCCGCTTTCTTCGCCGCAGGCTTTGGCGGCGCTTTTTTCGCTGCCGCCGGAGGTACAGGAGCCTTCTTTGCCGCCGCCTTGGCAGGTTCTTCTGCTGCCTTCGCTGGCGCTACCGCCTTCTTTTCAGCTTTGGCTGGCTTTTCAGCCTTGGCGGCCTTACCCGTGACAGGAGCTTGAGCACTTGCTTCGGATGCTGCTCCCGCAACGGCACCTGCTACAGGCGTCGTAATCTCCGCCGCCTTCTTACGGGACTTCGGCGTCTTAGGTTCTTTCTTCGCAGCCCTCGCGCGACGCAGGTGTACCGGAGGCGGAGGAGCTGGCGGAGAGTACGGTTCAAGAAACGCCTTCATCTCCTCAACCGTCCCCAGCTTGCCATCCATCAGTTCGAAGAACAGCTTCTCGACAAGTTCGTCATACCCTGCAATCTCTGGAGTAATTCGCATCTCCTGCATGAGTGCATAGGGGATCTTCTGCTTAGCCTGGGGCCATTCCGTATAGAAGGCCTTGAACTTCGCTTGAATTGCCGCGCCTTTACTCGTATGCGCTGCCCACAATACAACCTCAGGCCGCGACGAATGGATCAACTTCCACGCCTGCGAAGGCAACGCAGCCGTCTTCGCCGTGAGTTGCGCCGCAAAATCCTTGGCCTCTTTGTCCAAAGCCTCGATCTCTTCCGCAAAGTCATGCCGCGGGAAGCTCTTTTTCAGTGCAGATGCGTCCTTCGGAGCCATCTTTGCCGTCAGCAATGGAAAGCTCGCCGCTGAAAGCCCTGCAACCACTCCCTGGATGTGAAGCTGTGCCTGGGTCTCTCTCAGCCGTTCCAATTCCGCGACATTTGCCTTCGCCGGACTTACGGAGTGATTGAGGTGCTGCAGCCAGCCCTCTGTTTCCAGGCGTTTCAACACACGCAGAGGATCATCCTCGTGGAAAATCTCCTCCGTCTCGTATCCGCGCTGATGCGAAGACATTGCCGAGATGTAGTCCTCTTGCTTGCCTGTCTCGTACCGGTTCTGCGTCCGTTCGTCCATCTGCCAGCCGAGCCGCGCCATAAAACGTGCTGCACGGATCATCCGAACCGGATCTTCGATGAAACCATAATTGCTGACCAGGCGAAGTTCTCTGTTTTCTATGTCCGCCACACCATTGAGGGGGTCCATCAAAAGGCCATACGAACCCTCATTCAAGGAGAGAGCCATGGCATTCGCTGTAAAGTCGCGCCGCCTCAGGTCATCCAGAATTGTTGCCGGTTTATATACCGGCTTCCCCGGCTTTGGATAAGTCGCCGTTAAAGTGCTGCCGATCTCCATGCGGACTCCGCCTGGGAAACGAACATAAAACGACTGCGTCGGTTCGTATTCCCCGCTGATCTTTCCACCGGCTTTCTCTATATCTTTCTTCAATTTGAGAGCATTTCCCTGAACCACAACATCCAGGTCTCTCACGGGGGAGCTGCTGGTTAGGTCCCGAACCGCCCCTCCAACTAAAAACGTAGTAAGCCCTTTGGAACGAGCCACTTCTCTGATCTTCGCAAGTGCTGATTGTTGTGCTTTGGAAAGCCGGTTTTCAAGCAGATAGATATAATCGGCCATAATTGGTTTTCGAATACTCCAAGCCGGTCTTAAACAGGACCCGCAGCGTCATTAGCTAAACCTAAGCCGCAACGAATCAACCGTTTAGATAGATCTCCTAGGGGAGACACAAAAGCTGACTGTAACACAGTGGTGCTAAATTGACTACTCTTCACGCAGCTTTTTCCTCAACTCATTCAGCCTGCATGCGACAATCGGCCTGCCCACATGTCCTCGTCCCATAAGAAGGTGATCGTACGACGCTTTATCGGAGATACCCTCCCGGGCTACCTTCCCCTATCCGGTTTCGTCCGTAATTCCACCGCGGGACGCACGGTCGACATTCTCGACCTCTCCGGCCGTATCGTCGCGATCCCCCTTGATGACATCAAGCACATCTGCTACGTGCGCGACTTCAACCTGAACGACACATCCAACCCCGAGCGCATCACCCGACGAACCTTCCTTGCCCGGCCCCGTACCGAAGGCCTCTGGCTGCGTCTCAACTTTCGCACCAACGCCAACGAAACAGACCTGTTAGAAGGCCTCGCTCCAATCGACGCCTCCATTCTGGACGACATGCTCAACGACGCCGGGCTCTTCCTGACCCCGCCGGACACCCGCTCCAACACGCAACGGATCTACGTCCCCCGCGCTGCTATCTCTGAACTCCTCCTGCTCGCCGTCATCACCACCCCATCCCGGCGCAAACCCCTTCCGTCGGATTCGCTCCCTTCTTTACAGGAAGATCTGTTCAACGCACCGCTGCCTCCCAACACCCGTCCCAACTAGAAGAATTACAATCCTCGGCATGAAACTTGCCGAACTAGCGAAACATCTTGGAGCCACCCTCGACGGCAACCCCGACCTTCCCGTTACAGGAGTCGCCGCCATCGATACCGCCTCCACCGGCGACCTCTCTTTCGTCGCCAACCCCAAGTACGCTGCTCTCGCTCGCACCACGCAGGCCTCCGCTGTTCTCGTTGAGCCCTCCTTCCCGCACATCTCGGCTGCAACGCTTCGGATAGAAAACCCCTATCTCGCCTTCGCCCGCTCCATTGAGCTCTTCTACCAGCCGCCGCAGTACGTTCCCGGCATTCATCCGACCGCTGTCATCGCCCCAACAGCGAAAATCGGCTCAAACGCCCATATTGGCGCCTATGTCGTCGTAGGAGATCACGCCGTGATCGGCGACAACGCCGTTCTGCTCCCTCACGTCGTCATCTACCCTCACGCGCGAGCCGGAAACAATCTTTTCGCCCATTCCCACGCTGTGGTCCGGGAACACTGCCAACTGGGCGATAACGTCATTCTCCAGAACGGTGCCATCATCGGAGCCGACGGCTTCGGCTTTGCCAGAAGATCCGATGGCTCCTGGTACAAAATCCTCCAGTCCGGCCCGGCAGTCCTTGAGAACGACGTTGAAGTTCAGGCGCTTGCCTGTGTCGACCGGGCTTCGATCGGGGAAACCCGTATTCGCACCGGCGCAAAAATCGACAATCTCGTGCAGGTGGGCCACGGTTCCAACGTCGGAGAAAACACCCTCCTCTGCGCCCAGGTCGGCCTGGCCGGTTCTACAACCATCGGCAAAGGTGTCATTCTCGCAGGCCAGGTCGGCGTCGCTGGCCACTGCACCGTCGGCGATGGAGCGATGGCCACCGCCCAAAGCGGAATCCCAGGCGACGTCGAGCCCGGCAAAGTCGTCAGCGGCTATCCTGCCATCGATAATCGCCAGTGGCTTCGGACCGTCGCCCTCACAAACCGCCTCCCGGAGCTTCTCCGAAGCCTGAAGTCCCGGTCGAAGCACTCATCAGAAACTACAAAGAGATAAAGATTTCCGGTTGACTTCCAGCCCCTGTAGGGCATCCAATTTTGCTAAAGATGGCCGAGCCACCAGATCTCATTGATAGTCCGCCAGCCGGCGTTGCCAGCGTCCGTGTTCTTCTGCTTGATGACGAACCGGTTAACCTGCATCTGCGCTCGGCGGTCCTGCGCCAGCACGGCTATCATTGCTTCGCCGTGACAACCATCGAAGACGCGATGGAGCACTTCGACAGCATCGACATTGCCGTCCTCGATTACCACCTCGGAGCCGGTCAGTTCGGAACCGAAGCCGCCCAGTATCTTCGCCGCCGCCGCCCCCACGTTCCCATTATCATCCTCTCCGCCACCCTCGACCGTCACTTCGGCGGCGTGGAGGACATGCACCTCCTCAAGGGTTATAGCTCCATCGAAGATCTCCTGGGTGCTCTAAGCTCTCTCGAAGCCAAACGCCGAGGTGCTCCCGTCGTGGTCGATGCCCGCGACTTCTATTACTCGCGCATCTCCATGGCGATTGGCTCCGACGTTCTCGTGCAGATCTTCGACGCTCAAGGCGTCTGGCTCTACTGCAACGACGCCGCAGCCGACTACCTTGGCCATGCCCGCGACTGGTTCCCCGGCCGCAGCGTCTTTGAAGAGATGCCCAACCTCATGCGCGACTGGCGCGAAATCCTCCAGACAGTCGCCCACAGCCGCGAAACCTACATCGACCGCACCCGTCGAGGCCTGCTCACCACACCGCGTCCTCACGAGCACAATCTCACCTGGAGCGTACTTGCCTTCCCCATTACCCTCCACGACACCCGTTCCGGCGTCGTGCTCACGGCCCGGGTTCTGGAGCGTTCTCCGGCCTTCTACGCCTGAACGTTCTCTGCCCTGATCCTGATACGCTTGACCTCATGCGTCTGTACCGCGTCTTCGCCCCAGCCCTGCTCATTGGCATCGCTGGATGTCACTCCCCCTACGTCGAAGCCACCATATCCAACCGCACCTCCGAGCCGCTACAGCTCATCGAAGTTGATTATCCAAGCGCCAGCTTCGGAACCCAGACCCTGGCTCCCGGTCGCGATTTTCACTATCGCTTCAAAGTCCTTGGTGAAGGCAGGATGAAGCTGACCTATACCGATGCCTCCAACCACGAACACAAAGGCGAAGGTCCCAGCCTCAGGGAAGGGGCCGAAGGCCCGCTCGCTATCATCATCGCGTCAGACGGTATTCAGTGGAAGGCCACTCCCGCAGTCACCAAACCCTGAGCACATCAGCAGTCATCCACTCGGCGCTTACCCGTCGGTTACGAATGGGATACGATCTATGCCTCAGCAGAGGTCGGCACCCTATAATCGGTCTAGGTCTATGGCACGCGGCTTTTTCATTACCTTCGAGGGCCTCGACGGCTCCGGCAAAACCACTCAGCTTGGCCGTCTCGCAAACTCTCTGCAGGCCGAAGGACGAACGGTCGTCACCCTCCGCCAGCCCGGAGGCACAGCCCTCGGCAATCGCATCCGCAATATCCTCCTCGACTCCCGCTCTGAAGACACCTTCGGCCCCATCGATCCCGCCGCCGAGCTGGCGCTCATGTTCGCCGACCGCGCCCAGTCCATCGCCGAAATCATTCTCCCAGCCCTCGATCAAGGTCACATCGTCCTCTGCGACCGCTACACCGATTCCTCCGAGGCCTACCAGGGCGGCGGCCGCCAACTCGGCAGTGAGCGCATCCTCGAAATGCACCGCGCCGCCTGCAACAACCTCCAGCCCGACCTCACCATTCTGCTTCTGCCGCCGCTCGAGTCCTCCCTCTACCGCGCCCGCCGTCGTAATGTCCGCCACACGCAACAACACGGCACCGACGAGAACCGCTTCGAGCGCGAGTCCGACGACTTCTATCGCCGCATCTACGAAAAATACGAGGAGATCGCCGCCCGTGAGCCCCACCGTGTCGTGGCCATTCGTGACGAAGTCCCCATCGACCAGATCGAAGTCCGCATCCGCGAGATCGTAGCCTCGCGCCTCACTCCCATTCCTGCAACACAATGACTGAGCCCCAGTGGAATCTCCCACCCGGCCTCAAACATTCCCTGCCTTTCTATGCTTTCAAACCCTGGGTCAAACTAGGCGAGCCCATCCGGCTCTTCGAGCATCTCCACGCCACCTACGGCCCTATCGCCCATTACCGCTTCATGGGCACACCCATCGTCTTCGTCAATCACCCTGACTACATCCGCGAAATCCTCATCAATCAAGCCTCTGCCTTCACCAAGGAGCGCACCGTTCGCCGCATGAAGATTCTCCTCGGCGAAGGCCTCATCACCTCCGAAGAGCCGCTGCACATGCGCCAGCGTCGTATCGTCGCCCCTGCATTCCACCGCCAGCGCATCGCCGCCTACGCCGGCGAAATTGTCACCATCGCCGAACGCCGTCGAAACCTCTGGCGGCCCGGCCAAACCATCGACATCTCCGCCGAGATGATGTCCCTCTCTCTCGAAATCGTCGCCCGCACCCTCTTCCATACCGAAGTCACCGATGACATCCGCCGCATCAACGACGAAGTCAACTCCATCATGGAGATCTACAACTTCCTCGTCGCCTTTCCTCGCATGGAGCAGGTTCTCGATCTCCCCATCCCTCTCCCGATTCCTAAAATCCTCCGCTTCCGCCGTTCCAAAGCCCGCCTCGACGCCGTAGTCCAGCGCCTCATCAATCAGCACCGTGCCTCAGGCGTCGACAAGGGCGATCTCCTCTCCATGCTCATCCGCTCTCGTGACGAAGAAGACTCCGCGCACAGTGGCATGACCGACGAGCAAATCCGCGACGAAGTCCTCACCATCTTCCTAGCCGGCTACGAAACCGTCGCCAACGGCCTCGCCTGGACCTGGTATCTCCTCTCCCTGAATCCGGACGTCGAAGCAAAACTCCACCACGAAATCGACACCGTCCTCGGCAGAGGAACCTACGCCCAGCTCCCCACCCTCACCGACTACCCCAACCTTCGCTACACCGGGCAGGTCTTCGCCGAATCGATGCGCCTCTACCCGCCCGCCTGGGCCATGGGACGCCAATCCACCCGCCCCATCACCCTCGGCCCCTATCGCATCCCGCCCGGAGCCCACTTCTTCTTCAGCCAGTACATCCTCAGCCGATCGCCCGAGTACTACCCCGATCCTCTCCGCTTTGATCCCGATCGTTTCACCCCCGAAAACTCAGCCGCTCGCCCGCGCTTCGCCTACTTCCCCTTCGGCGGAGGCAGCCGCCAATGCATCGGCGAAAGCTTCGCCTGGATGGAAGGCGTCCTCACCATCGCGACCATCGCCCAACGATGGCGCATGCGATACCTCGGCAAGACGCCCCCGCTTCCGCAAGCCAAAATCACGCTGCGCCCGCGCGATCCAATCAACATGCAATTGATATCCGCAATCGACGCGAAATAAGCGACCGCAACCGCTGCATTTAACAGGTACCTGCAACCTGAAACCAACTAAGATAATCCCGTGAGAATCAAGACCGCTCTCTTTATTGCCCTCGTCACTGCCTCCCTGCACGCCCGGCAAATCGACCCAGCCACAAGGCAACTCTCGCACGACATCTTCAAACAGCTCATCGAGATCGACACCACTGACTCCAAAGGCAGCGTCACCGCTGCAGCCGAAGCAATGCGTCAGCGCCTCCTCGACGCCGGCTTTCCCGCCGCCGATCTCGTCCTCGCCGGGCCCAACGGCCGCAAGCAGAATCTCGTCGCCCGCTATCGCTCCGCTCCCGGCTCAACACTCCAGCCCATTCTCATCATCTGCCACCTCGACGTCGTCGAAGCTCCGCAGGCCGAATGGGCCACCGATCCATTCAAACTTGTCGAGAAGGATGGCTATTTCTACGGTCGCGGCACGCAGGACATGAAAGACTCCGACGCCATTCTTGTCACCAACTTCATCCGTCTTAAACGCGAAGGCTACGTCCCTGACCGCGACCTCATTCTTGCCCTTACCGCCGATGAAGAAGGTGGTCAATCGAACGGTGTCGACTGGCTTCTTCAACACCGTCCCGATCTCGTCAAAGCCGAAGTCACCATCAATCCCGACGCCGGCGGTATCGATTCCGAAAAAGGTAAGCCCATCGCCATTCCCGTCGAGGCCACCGAGAAGCTTTACGGCGACTTCGAACTCTCCACAAAAAATCCGGGAGGCCACAGTTCTCTCCCCACCCGCGACAACGCCATCTATCAGCTCACCAACGCCCTTTCCCGCATCGAAAAATATCAGTTCCCGTTCGAACTCAACGCTGTCACCCGCGCTTATTTTGAAAAGCTCGCCGCCCTCTCCAAAGGCCAGCAGGCCGAAGACATGCGCGCTATCCTCAAAACTCCACCCGACCCGCAGGCCATGGCCCGCCTCTCCGAGACTCCACGCTTCAACTCCATCATGCGCACTACCTGCATCGCTACCATGCTCTCCGCGGGACAGGCTCCCAACGCCCTTCCCCAGTTCGCCAATGCCAACGTTAACTGCCGCATCCTTCCCGGCTACACCCAGGAGCAGGTCCGTCAGCAACTCATCAAAGTCATCAACGATCCCGCCGTCACGGTGCAGTACAAGGACGACGCCGGCAATCTCCACGACAAAGGTACCGACCGGGTCTCACCGGCGCCTCCACCCCTGCGCCCCGACGTCTTCGGCCCTCTCAACAAAGTTGTCGCCCAGATGTACCCCGGTCTCCCCATCCTCCCCGAGATGGAAACGGGCGCCTCTGACAGCGTCTACACCACAGCCGCCCACATGCCCAGTTACGGCGTCAACGGGGTAGCCATCGACACCGACGACGTCCGCGCCCACGGCCGTGACGAACGTGTCCGCGTCTCATCCTTCGACGCAGGCGTCGATTTCTACTACCGCTTCCTGCGCGCACTCACCTCGAGGTAAACACAAGAAAGCCTGCTTCTTCCCTTGTTCTCATCCCCAGAAGGGGATCTGCTGCTTTTCCTGTTGTCATCTTTTCTTGTTGTCATCCCCGAAGAGCCTGCCCTGAGCGAAGCCGAACGGGGGATCTGCTTTTTCCTTCCGGTCACCCTTAACGTTTCATTCTGACAATCACTTCGTTCCAGCAATCCCAGGATTCAGCGAATAAGTCCCCATCCACTTCGCCTCCGCCAGCACATGTCCCTTCAAAGCTGCGTGAACATTCTCTGCGGTCGGCGGACCCTTCACATCCAATCGATCCACATCCAACGCATACACCGTGAAGTGGTAATGGTGAACAATGGAATCGTTCCACGGAGGACAAGGGCCGTCATACCCGAAGTAATCCCCCTTCATTCCTTCATCCCCTGCGAACCAATCCGTGTAGTTATTGATTCCGTGCCGGAACCCATCCGGAGCCTCGGGTCCTTTCTTCCCACGCGGAGTCACTCCATCACTCTGACTGCCCGCCGCGATCTCTCGCGTCGACGCAGGAATATCCCAAAGCAGCCAATGATAGAAATCCACCCGCCGCAGCGACGCTGGAACCTCCCTGCCTTCTTTGTTCACATCGTCGCCACGGCTGGGCACGTCCGGGTCATGGCAGATCATCGCAAACGACTTCGTACCTGCCGACGCATCGCTCCATGCGAAGTGCGGATTGCGGTTTTTGCTCAGCGCAACATGGTTCTTCGGATCAACCACAGCAAACGCGAACTCCCCTGGAATCGCGCCGCCATCCTGAAAGCTTTCACTCTTCAATTGCATTTCTTAACCTCTGCATTGTTTTGATGCCGATGCTCGACTCGAGCGGGCATTCTTTCACCTCACTAAGTATCACAGCTTCATATTCTTGTGATAACGTTTCCGCCACACGGGCCCTTGAAAAAGCCGGACACGCATAGCCTCGCGTTCGGAATGAAAGGACTGTTCTCCCATGAAAATTCAGAAGTCTCTCAAAGCTTCCGTGGCCTTGGCTGCAATCTTTTTTGCCAGCCAGTCCATAAGTACGGTCGCCGCCGGCAACGGCAACGACTCTCACGCTTCCTGCAGCCAGCTTCCTTCCCAAAGCGCGCTTCGAGCCGCGCTCACTGCTGCCCGCGTTCAGATGAACGGCGGCTTCAATCTCGACATGTGGGCCACCGTCGTCAACCGCGACGGTATCGTCTGCGCTGTCGCCTTCACTGGCAAAGACCGTGGCGACCAATGGCCCGGCAGCCGCCTCATCTCTGCGCAAAAGGCAAATACCGCCAATGCCTTCAGCCTGCCTGCCCTCGCTCTCTCCACCGCGAACCTCTACACCGCCGTTCAACCAGGAGGCTCTCTCTTCGGCCTGCAGTTCAGCAATCCCGTAAACACCGACGTAGCCTATCGCGGCGACCCCAAAGATTACGGCCAGTCTGACGATCCAATGGTCGGAGGCAAAATCGGCGGAGTCAACGTCTTCGGCGGAGGTCTCGCCCTCTACAACGCTCAGAAGCAGCTCGTCGGAGCCGTCGGCGTCAGCGGCGACTCTTCCTGCGCCGATCACAACATCGCCTGGCGCACCCGCCACACCCTCAAACTCGACTACGTCCCCGCCGGTGTCAGCGGCGACTCCTCCCGTCCCGACAACATCGTCTACGACATCACCACAGCAACCGGCCTCCAGATCGGCACCAGCGCAGGCGGATGGGGACACCCCGTCTGCAGCACAGCCGCCACAAACATCTCAAAAGCCCTGCCCGCCATCCCCTGAACAACCTTAGCGAGGTGTGGAGCAACAAACTCCACACCTTTCATCACAATTCATCATGCGCATCTGGCTCGCCCCTCTTCCCTGGGAGTACTCTGTTGACCTGGAGGTATCGATGCTTCGCAGAGACTTCCTTCGCCGCTCCGCGAAAGGCCTTGGAGCCGCCTGGTTAGCCACAAAAGCTGCCACGGCCGCCCCCTTCGTCTTTGACACTCTCCCCCAGCGCTACAAGGCACAGGACGAGGTCGTCCTCGGCCGCACCGGGATCCGCACCTCGCGTCTCGCCATGGGAACCGGCACCGTCGGCTTCGGAGGCGCCTCCAACCAGACACGCCTCGGCACAAACCCGTTCACGCGTCTGCTCCTCGACGGCTACCACGACAACGGCCTCCGCTTCTTCGACACAGCCGACTCTTACGGAAGCCACCCCAACGTCGCCGCTGCCGTCAGGCAACTCCCTCGAGACAAGGTCGTCATCATGACCAAGACCGACACCCGCGACCCCGCCGGCGTCACCCGCGACCTCGAGCGTTTCCGCCGCGAACTCGGCGTCGACTACATCGACATCGTCCTCGTCCACTGCGCCATCGTCGGCGACTGGACCACCCGCTACCGCGGTGTCATGGACGTGTTGAGCGAAGCGAAACACAAGGGCACCATCCGCGCCCACGGAGTCTCCTGCCACTCCATCGAAGCTCTTCGTGCCGCGGCCGCATCGCCATGGGTCGACGTCGATCTCGTCCGCCTCAACCCCATCGGCTCGCACATGGACGCCGACCCCGACACCGTCATCAAAGTCATCAGGCAGATGCGCGCCGACGGCAAAGGCATCATCGGCATGAAGATCCTCGGCCAGGGAGACCTCCGCGACCGCCCCGCAGAAGCCATCCGCTACGCTCTCGGCACCGGAGTCCTTGACGCCTTCACCATAGGCGCCGAATCGCGTCGCGAACAGGATGACCTCATCCACAGGATCGCCGCTGCATAACCCATCACAGAAACACAAAGGCCGTCTCATCTGGAGAGACGGCCTTTTGCGTGATCATCCAACTACTGCGCCGGAACAGATCGCCTCCGTCGTCCGCTGATCAGATAAGCCGCGGCACGCAACTCAAGCAGCGGATCATCCGATGGCTCAATCCCATCCAGGCGCGGAATCGGATCGAAGATAATCTGCTTTTGCTGAGCGGCATCGTCCGCCACTGCGCCCGTCAGCGAAATCGTCCCAAATTCCACCACCTTCCGCTCCGCAGGCCAGTGAACCGTATTGTCGTTCACCACATCCCCGTCCTCGGCCACCTGCACCGTAACCCTGAACTGGATCGGCCCCTTCGCCAGCCGCTCCTTCATCTCATCAAAGAGATAGTCCGGCCCTTTGCTCGAAGCAGCCGACGCGTCCAGATGTTCCTCCGGTGCCTCGGGAGCAATCGTGTACCTCCCAAACCGGCTCACGCCATCCTTGTTCGTGAACTTCATCGCTGTAAGGCCAAAATATTTCTCCGTCGCAAAACTCGCGGGCAAAGGCGTAATCGACTGGATAAACGCCAGCGCCTTGGGATGGCTTCCCACAAACTCCTGCACCTTAGCCGGATCGCTCTGGGTCACACCTCGCAAAAACTCCAGAAACTCCTGCCCGTTCGTCGCCGGAAATCCATTCGCCGAATGAGAAACGATGTCCGTATGGACGTGCTCTGCCAGGTTGAACCGGATCGCCATGCCGCGCGGATCGGCATTGGCATCAGTGTCCGGAACCAACGGCAGCCCCGTTGAATTGGAGAACCTCACCGTAACGGGCGTCGACGCCTGCGTCGCATGTTGCGCCCGCGTCAACCATGTAGCGTCGCTTGCAGGTGTAAATGTTCCGGTAAGCAGCGTCCCCTTCGCATGGGCAGGCCGATGTCCGGGATGAGGTCCAAAGATCGCCTCGAACTGTTTCAGTATCTCTTCGCTCAGCGCGAGCAGCTTTTCATCGTTCGGAAGTGGCATTCATATCTCCTTTTCAAGAGACTAATGCACCAGCCGATGACCGAAGTCTCCCAAAACTTGAGAGGACGGTAAATTTTCACATCCATCTAAATGAAATCACCCGCGCCCGCGAAACTTATTCAACACCCTGCGATCCCGCTTCGTTGGCCGCCCGCTCTCCCACGCCGACTCGAACACCGGCATCGCCTTCCGGGCCTCCGCCAACGCTCGTCTCTGCTCTTTGCTGTCTTCCGTCTCGCAATACATCGCCTGCGCCACCACCGCGGGTCCGCGCACCTCACTCAGCCCCAACACATCCACAACAAACTCGCCACCCTCGTTCTTCACCTTCAGCCGGTCGCCCACCCGAACATCACGCGCCGCCTTGGCAACATGCTGGTTCGCCTCAATCCTTCCCAACTCGCAAGCCTTCGCAGCCAGCGCCCGAGTCTTAAAGAACCTTGCAGCCCAGAGCCACTTATCCATCCGTACAGAATCGCCCATCGTCACATTCTCATCCAGGAAAACAACCGCGACTAGTCAGGCGCATTGCCGTAGTGATCGGCCCATTGCTTTCCTGTAATTCTTTCCGAAAAGCCATCGGGATTTTCCGGAAGCATGGTTGCATTCCACGCGTCGTATGCAGCCACCATTCTTTGATAGTCCTTTGGGAGCCTGTCTTTCAGGTTCGCTCTCTCCAGCGGATCGTCGACGACATTAAACAGGAAGATATTGTCGCGGATCTCGAGCCACTTCAAATCGCCCTCGCGGAAGGCACGCTGTGCATTGGCATGGAAGCGCCAGAATAGTTTGCGCGGAACCGGCGAGGTCTTTTTCGTGAGTGTCGGCAACAGGCTGATGCCGTCAGGTGGATATCCGGCGTCTGCTTTCATGCCGGCCGCCTCCAGCAGGGTCGGGAGCCAGTCCATCGTGATCATGACCTGTTCGCTGACGGCTGATGGAATTCGTCCGGGCCACCGCACGATTGCAGGAATTCTGAAGGCCGCCTTCCAGAAGCTCGCTCTTCTTGCCGGTGAACGGCCATGTATCTGAGAATCGCTCGCCTCCATTGTCGCTCGTGAAAACGACGATGGTGTTCTCCGCAAGGTTGGTGCTCGCGAGTACATCGAGGACGCGTCCTACCTGTTCATCCATCGCTTTGACGATGTTTGCGTACGTCTTTTGTGAGCCGCCATCGTAGTCGCGAAGTCCGGAAATACGCCTCGATTCGGCTTCATCGCCGGGACCCTCCCAGGGCCAGTGCGGCGCGTTGAAGTGGAGACTCAGAAAGAAAGTCTGTCTGCTTTGACCGTAGCCACGAAGCATGGAGACCGCCCTGTTACCAAGCAACTCCGTAAGGTACCCGGCTTCATGAACCTTCGCATCCTGATCCCAGAGGTCTTCGCTAACGGCCGCCTCGACCCCGGGCTTGTGCGTGAAGTAGTCGAGGGCGCCGCCCCGGAATCCGTAAAAGTGATCGTAGCCGCTTTGCAACGGGCCGTAGTCCGGCAGCCAGCCGAGATGCCACTTCCCGATCAGTGCCGTCTCGTAACCGCCCTTTCTCAGGAGGGAGGGCAGCGTAGGATGCTTGGGAGGCAAGCCGACATGCACGCTGGGACCAGACAATGGCTCCTCGAGCCCCACCGGCAGACGGTACTGATAACGCCCGGTAATGAGCGCGGTTCGCGTTGCGCTGCAGACTGCTGAATTGGCATAGGCCTGGGTGAACCTCATGCCTTCCCTCGCCAAACGGTCGATATGAGGAGTCTCGAAGTCGGGGCGACCGTAGCATGAGAGATCGGCGTACCCCAGGTCATCCGCCATGATGAAAATGATGTTGGGCCGGGACGTGTCTGCACGGCCGAAGCCTCGCCGGGTACAAAAGAAGAAAGGGGCCGTTGCGAGCGACGCGAGCGTCTGCCGCCGTGTAAGCCGTGAGGTGAGGCGCATATCACTCCCTTCAATCGGTCAATCATAGACTCGAACTTCGCTTGAAGATATTGCCAACCCTGTCAAGCCCTTCAAGCCTTTAGAATCTCTCCGTGAACAACCAACCCCAACAAACAAAACAGGTTATTCCCTCAAAATAATCTCGTGAGAAGCGGCAGAGCAGTTTCACCCGAAAAGCTAAAATAGAAGAGGAGAATGCAGAGTGTCGAAGGTGAAATGCCTCCGGTTAACTCGCCCTCCGGCAAATGAATACCTTCAGACCAGGTTCAATGCTAAGTATTTTAGATTGGACACTTTAAGCGATTAAGATACCCCCCCCCCGCGGGGGGTGGAAGCAAAGGAGAAAGATTGACGGCGCCCGCATCCTTCAATGAGTTCCTCGGCAACCTTCCCGCAGTCGAGCAGCTCCGCACCGCGATCGCTCACGGACGCCTCCCCCACTCCCTCATCCTCGCCGGGCCCGCAGGAGCCGGAAAATACACCCTTGCCCTGATGCTCACCATGGCGGTCGAGTGCGAGCGCCAACCACGCGACCTCTGGTCCAACGGCCAGTCTCTCGCCGGATTCTGCGGTGTCTGCCGCAATTGCACCCGCATCGCCACCGCCTTCAACCTCGATGAAGAGGTCGACAAGGCCGTAACCGCCCGGGAAGAACTCCGCGAAGCCGACAAAAAAGACACCCGGGTCCTCGTCCAGCCTCACCCCGACGTCCTCATCATCCCGCCCGATCCGCCGCAACTCCTCATCAAGCTCGGTCAGGTCCGCACTCTCATCCACAGCACCCACACGCTCCCCGCCGAAGCCCCGCGCAAAATCTTCATCCTCACCGCTGCGAACATGATGAAGGAGGCAGCCAACTCTCTCCTCAAGGTTCTCGAGGAGCCGCCATCAACCGTTCACATCTTCATCCTCGCGGAAAACCCCGGCGAACTCCTCCCCACCATCCGCTCCCGCTGTGCTCTCGTTCGCCTCGGAGCCCTGCCCGTCGAAGAGATCGAGATGCTCCTCACCGACCGCCGCCCCGATGTTCCTAACAAGCAGCGCTCCCTCATCGCCCGCCTCGCACAGGGTGCCGCGGGTAAAGCGCTTGCCTTTGATCTCGCCGCCTACACCGCGGCCCGTGCTGACGCCCTCATCCTCCTCCGCAGCGCGCTCGAAGAACCCGACCATACCCCCCTCTTCAGGATGACCGAGACCTACCGCGCCGGAGCCGAGGGACAGCAGAAGACCGCCGACCTCCTTCGCACCCTCTCGCTCCTCCTCGAAGACGTCCTCCTGCTCCAGTCCGGCACCCCCGAACTCGTCCGCAACACTGACCTGCGCAACGAACTCGAGAAAATCGCTCAATCTGTCTCCTTCGATTGGATCGAGCAGGCCTCACGAGGGCTCGATCAGGTCTGGAGCGGAATGCGCCGCAATCTCCTCCGTTCGCTCTCACTCGACGCCTACGCCTCCCGGTTAGCCGATGTCCGCTAGCAGCAAAGGCTGATTAGGATGAGAACTATGTCTGAAGGTACAACCGAGCGGCTGCTCGGCGCTGAAGGCTTGAAACGCGCCGCTGAAATTCTTCGTAATGGCGGAACCGTTGCGTTCCCCACCGAGACCGTCTACGGACTCGGAGCAAACGCACTCGACCCCGCCGCCGTCGCAAAGATCTTCGCGGCCAAAGAGCGCCCGGGTTGGGACCCGGTTATCGTCCACGTCTGCAGTGAAGACATGGTGCAGCAGGTCGCTGAAGTTTCACCGGAAGCAAAGAAACTGATGGATGCCTTCTGGCCCGGACCATTGACTCTCCTGCTGCCGAGAAAAATCTCCGTACCCGATTCAGTAACCTCGGGCCGCCCCCTTGTGGGAGTGCGAATGCCGAAGCATCCCCTGGCGCTCGAAGTGATTCGACAGGCAGCGATTCCAATAGCCGCGCCAAGCGCGAACCGTTTCGGCAGAACGAGCCCGACGACCGCAGCGCACGTGCTCGAAGACCTGGACGGAAGAATCGACGCCATTCTCGACGGCGGCCCAACGAGCGTCGGTGTGGAATCCACCGTGATCGGACCCTCGCAAGATCACTCTGGATGGATCATCTATCGTCCCGGCGGAATCTCGAAGGAAGCATTGGAGTCGGTCGGTGGTGTCGGAATGGTCGAAATGTTTCGGCCCGCGGAAGATGCGCCGGCCCCGCAATCCTTACCTTCACCCGGTGTAGGAATTCGCCACTACGCACCCCGCGCCCGTCTGGTTCTGGTTTCAGATATCTCGCGATCACCGCAGCCGCTCGAGTTAACGCTCGTGCCGGCCATCGACGCAGCATTCGAGGAGGGCGAGAAGGTCGGCGTGATGCTGCCCGATGGATGGAACCCATCCGCCGCGCAGCTGCTCTATCCTTGGGGACCGTGGGGCGAAGGCGACACTCTGGCACGGCGCTTATTTGCCGGACTGCGTCAACTCGATGAGGCGGGAGCCTCCGTAATCATCTGCCCCGTGCCCGGGATGAGCGGCATCGGCGAGGCCATCCGCGACCGGCTGAAAAAAGCCGCTCGCGAAAAGTAAAGCACCATCGATAGCCGAGACGATCGATGCGAATCGCCGTATACTCCTCCCATGCAGCAAGCCGAGATCGAACTCAAGCTTCCCGTCCCCGATTCAGCCTCTCTTCAAGCCCGCATCCATCAACTCGGCTTCCATCTCGAAACACCCCGCACCTTCGAACACAACGTACTCTACGACACGCCTTCGCGCGACCTCCGCGCCCGCCGCGAGATTCTCCGCATCCGCAAATACGGCAACACGTGGACCGTCACCCACAAGCGCACCAACGGCAAAGAGAATCCCGGCGAGCCGACCCGCTACAAAGTTCGCATCGAAACCGAAACCACGATCGCCGACGGCGAAACCCTCGGACACATCTTCGAACACATCGGCTACACTCCGGCCTTCATCTATGAGAAGTACCGCACCGAGTGGTCCACGCTCGATCCCGAAACCGGCACGACTCCACACCTCGTCCTCGACGAAACCCCCATCGGCACCTACGCCGAACTTGAAGGTCCGCCCTCCTGGATCGACCGGACAGTCATTCAACTTGGCATCGACCCCGCCACCTGCATCATCGACAGCTACGGCGTCCTCTTCCTCAAATGGAAGGAACGCACCGGTAGCCCTGCTGAGCATCTGACCTTCGCCTCCATCCTCGCACCCGCATAGCCCCGCAGCTAAAGCCAGCGAAATAACAGCCGATACAGCCTCTGTACTTCACCTCGGAGGCATACGTGTCACGCTCCTTCCATCTTCCCTCTCGGTCCCTTTCGATCGGCATCCTGGCGCTCAGTGCTGTGGCGGTATTCGCAGCTGGCAGCGCTCGCAAGCCTCTTAGCCGCGTCGCTCCGGTGTATCCGGAACTCGCTCGCCGCATGCATATCACCGGCACCGTTATCCTTCATCTCACGATTCAGCCTGATGGCTCTGTCTCCGATGCCAGGGTCGAATCCGGTCATGCTCTGCTCGGCCCTGCCGCCCAGGAAGCAGTCAAACGCTGGAAGTTCGAACCCAGCGCTGACACATCGGACATAACCGTCGACGTCAACTTCAGCGACCACTAATCTTCCTCACTCACTTCAATTCACATTCGAAAATGGGATAGACCATGAAACTTGAATCGAAACTCGGCCTCACGACAGGCGCAGTCATCCTCGCAATGCTTCTCAGCGCCTTCACCGCCACCATGCGTATTCAGGAGGCGAACCGGCTCGCTGTCAGCGCCACGGCGCAGCATGTTCCTATCAACGCCGTCGCCCGCGACCTGCGCATCCAGATGCTCTACAGCATCCACGCTCTCGAATCCTACATGCTCTTTGGAATCGATCCAGCCTCGGCGTCAGCCTATCGCGTGATACGCGAACAGTACATCAAGCAAGCTGACGACTCCATTTCAAAGCTCCGCCAATATGCCACGCTATATCAACTCGGCTACGACAACACGCGCATTAACCAGATCGATCAGGAACTCACCCAACTGAAAGCTCTGGAAGACAAGGTCATCCAACTCAACGAATCCAAAGTCTCCCAGGGTACGGCGCAGGCTTACGATACCTTCCAGAACCAGATCAACCCGCTCGAGAAATCCCTCGTCGCGATGTCCGGCGATCTGGGCGAATCGCAGATGTCGCAGGCCAATCAGGAGATTGCACAGCTTCAGCATGCCAATACCGCAACCTTGTGGACCCTCTGGATCGCGACGATCCTTGGAGCCGTGATCGGCGGTATTATCTCTGTTCTCCTTGCTCGCCGCATCACACGATCCATCGATCAGGTGGCGGAACGGGCAGACGCCATTGCCGAAGGCGACCTCACGGGCAAAGAACTTGACCACCTCTACGGTAGCGACCAGATTGGAACCCTCGCTTCTGCGATGCAGAAGATGCAATCCAGTCTCAGCTCCATCATCGGTACAGTCGTCCAGACTGCCGGTTCACTTACGGGAAGCGCCCAGTCTATGCGCAATGCCAGCGATCAGATTCATCGCCGTATCGATCAGCAGAGTCAGCAGACCCAACAGGCCGCGACTGCCATGCAGGAGATGTCTGCCTCGATCGCCGAAGTCTCGCGACACACGCAATCCGCCGCCGAAACCGCACGCAACGCCGCGCAAACGGCTCGCGAAGGCGGAGACATCGTCAAACAGGTCCTGGGATCGATGCACTCAATCGCCAGCGCCGTCAATGAAACATCCTCGACCGTTGGTCTCCTCGGCGAGGATTCCAAACGCATCTCGCAGATCGTCACCACCATCGATGAAATCGCCCGCAAGACGAATCTGCTCGCACTCAATGCCGCAATCGAAGCAGCACGCGCGGGCGATCATGGCCGGGGTTTCGCCGTGGTCGCTGGGGAGGTACGCCGTTTAGCCGAAAGCACCGCGCAGGCCACAGGTGAGATTGCGACCATGATCCAGGAAATTCAGGACCGCACTCGCGTCGCCATCGCCAGTATGGAGAGCGGCACAGGCACCGTCCAGCAAGGTGTCCAGACCACAAACCAGGCTGGTGAAGCACTGGAGCGCATCATCGGTATGGCTGAGCGCGTCGACAAGATGATCGCGCAGATAGCAATCGCAGCCTCGCAGCAGGCAGCTGCCGCCGACCAGTCGTCCGCAAGTCTCGATTCCATCCATTCCCTCAGCCACGAAAATCTGATGGAAATGGCCACAACGGCTGAAGGCGTCGAATCGCTTCGCTCAACCGCAGTTGCGCTCGAAGAACAGGTGGACAGGTTCCAGCTCCAATCCGTAAGTCCCTCCTACTCCGCACCCAAATCGGTCCGGGCCATCCCGGCTCGTACCCACAACCACATGCCCAAAGCCGCATAATTCATCCATAAAACGAAAAGGCCTGCCACAGTCGGCAGGCCTTTCCTGTTATCTGCGCAATATTAGAATATCTGGAAATTAACCTCTACATTCAATTCCACCAGTACAGGTTTTCCGTTCTCCATCGCCGGCTTGAACTTGTACTGCTTCACGGCCTCGACGGCCTTCTCATCCAGCCCCATGCCAACACCGCGAATCACGCGAACATGGCTGGGCAGGCCATTTGTATCGACCCACAGATTCACCAGCACATTGCCGGCAACCTTGGCCTTTCGAGCCTCTTCAGAAAACTCCGGCTCAACCGAATAGATCAGCACCGGCGCCGATACGCCACCCCCGATACGCTTCGGTCCCCCACCGATGTTGCCGCCGGAACCAGGGCCAATTCCCGAGCCGTTCCCTGAACCCAGGCCCGTTCCACTGCCGTTGCCCATCGAAACGCCCGAAAGGGGTGAATTCGGCAACCCGAAATTCGGCAGATTCGTCGCCATGTGGACATCCTTCTGGACCTCCACCGTCGGCTCAATCTTGATCTTCGGCGCCTCCAGCGGAGGAGCCTTCGGCGGCACGATCTGCTGATCCGCAAACTTCGGAGGCGAACCCTTGCTCACCGGCGTCGGTCCGCGCTGCCCTCCACCACCACCCATCTGCGTCGCTTTCATCGGCGCCATGGGCGGCACGGAAACCTCGGTCACCAGCGTCGTCTTCGCCTTGGACCCGATCTGAACATGTTGAGCAATCAAAAAAGCGATCAGCAGAATAATCAGGCCGTGTACCACCGTCGCGACGATGGTCGATGTCGGATCACGCTTGACCCGCATGTGGTCGACAACCGCAATCGGCTTGGATTGCAGCTCAAGCGGCGGCAGCTTTTCCGGGAAAAACACATCCCGAACGCTCTGCACCAGCGAACGGAGCACTCCCTCCTCTTCAAGGATGAGGTCGTTATCCGCGGGCCGCGATTCAAGCTTCAGCGGAGCCTGTTTCACTGGACTGAAGAGATCTCGCAGGTTCTCGAACAGCGAGACCCACATCGAGCCTTCCGTCTCTTCATTCAACTTCGGTGCATCCACACCCGGTTCCAGCACCGGAGCCTCTTGCCTGGGATCAATCTCCGGCGGTGGTATCAATAAAATATTCGCCATAAGCTGCTTTGCCTCGGTGGCAGGTTTTGTTCGGTCCCGCCATCCACTCCTCCATCACGCCCTGTTTCGCAGGCGCCTCCCCGATCTTTGTCGGGTCACTTTACTTTTTACAGCGGCGCAAGGCTTTTTGGCTCCTTAAACATTCTACAAAGATTCACCGACACTTGCTTATACCACTTCGCCGCTGGTCGCGTAGACCACTTCGCGGGCCAACGCTTGTACCATTGGACGCACACCCCCCACCAAGGTTTCTCCCGGCCATCAGCCTTATCTTCCCGGCTACAATAGAGTTTTGGCGCTCCCCGAAGCACCCAAACAGAAGGAATCAATGCCGGAAACAACCGACACCATGGCCGAAGCCAAACCGTTGAAGTCCACGCTGAACCTGCCCGAGACCTCCTTCTCCATGAAGGCCAATCTCCCGGTCAACGAGCCCCTGCGACTTGCCGCCTGGCAGAGACAAAATCTTTACAAACAAATCCGTGCCGCCCGCGCCGGTTCCCCCAAATACATCCTTCACGACGGTCCACCCTACGCCAACGGAGCCATCCACCTCGGCCATGCCCTCAACAAGTGCATCAAGGACTTCGTCGTCAAAACGAAGACCATGGCAGGCTTCGACGCCCCCTACGTCCCCGGCTGGGACTGCCACGGCCTCCCCATCGAGATCAAGGTCGACGAGCAGCTCGGCCGCAAAAAACTCGAGATGGACCCCCTCGCCGTCCGCAAAGCCTGCCGCGAGTACGCCCAGAAGTACGTCGATCTCCAGCGAAGCCAGTTCGAGCGCATCGGCGTCTTCGGCCGCTGGGACGATCCCTACCTCACCATGTCCCTCGCCTACGAGGCCTCGATCGTCGAGACCTTCTACGACTTCTTCGAAAAGGGCTTCGTCTACAAAGGCCTCAAGCCCGTCTACTGGTGCATCCACGACCGCACCGCCCTCGCCGAGGCTGAGGTCGAGTACGAGATGCACACCTCGCCCTCGATCTACGTCCGTTACAAACTCACCAGCGACCCCGCCCAGATCGACCCCGCTCTGGCAGGTAGTCCCCACGGCAACGAAAAGCCAGGCGTCTACACCATCATCTGGACCACCACCCCGTGGACTCTCCCAGCCTCGCTCGCCGTAGCCTTCAACCCCGAGCTCGACTACGTCGCTCTCCGCAACACCGACGGTAACATCTACATCGTCGCCGAGGCCCTCGCCGCGCAGACCCGCGAAGCCTGCAATCTTCCCGAAGCCGTCGAGATCGCCCGCTTCCAGGGCACGCGCATGGACCGCGTCACCTTCCAGCACCCATTCCTCGATCGCTCCATTCTCGGAGTCCTTGCCGACTACGTCACCACTGAGCAGGGCACCGGAGCCGTCCACACCGCTCCGGCCCACGGCGCCGACGACTTTTACACCGGAACCAAATACGGCCTCTCGCAGCTCTGCAACGTCGATGCCGCCGGCCGTCTCCGCAACGGACTCCCCGAGTACGACGGCCTCCAGGTCTTCAAAGCCAACCCGAAGATCATCGACCTCCTCATCGCTCGCGGAGCCCTCATGGGCCGTTCCGAGATCCACCACTCCTACCCGCACTGCTGGCGCTGCCACAACCCCGTCATCTTCCGCGCCACCGAGCAGTGGTTCATCTCCTTGAGAGTCCGATGACGAAAGTTCGCGGAGGCACCACCTTCCGCCAGCGCGCTCTCCGGGAGATCAACAACGTCGTCTGGGACCCCTCCTGGGGCCGCGAGCGCATCTACAACATGATCGAAACCCGCCCCGACTGGTGCATCTCCCGCCAGCGCATCTGGGGCGTGCCCATCGCCGTCTTCCTCTGCGAAAAATGCCACCAGCCGCTCAACGATCCGGCCATCAACGAGAGCATCGTGCAACTCTTCCATCGCGAAGGCGCCGACGCCTGGTACAAGCACGATGTCTCCACTCTCCTGCCTGCCGGAACCTCCTGCCTTAACTGCGGCAGCGCCGAGTTCCGCAAAGAGATGGACATCCTCGACGTCTGGTTTGAGTCCGGAGCAAGCTGGCACGCCGTCCTCGACGTCGAGCCCGAACTCCACACTCCCGCCGACCTCTACACCGAAGGCGGCGACCAGCATCGCGGCTGGTTCCACTCCTCGCTCCTCACCTCCGTTGGAGTCCGCGGCACCGCGCCCTACAAAATGGTCGCCACCTCCGGCTGGACCCTCGACGAACAGGGCCGTGCCTTCTCCAAGAGCCTCGGCAACGGCGTCGATCCTGTCGAGATCGCCAAGCGCCTCGGCGGCGAAATCGTCCGCCTCTGGGTCGCCTCCGTCGACTTCCGCGAAGACGTAGCCGCCAGCGAAAACCTCATGCAGCGCGTCAGCGACAACTACCGCAAGCTGCGCAACACCCTGCGCTTCCTGCTCAGCAATCTCAACGATTTCAACCCTGCCACTGACGCCATCCCCTTCGCGCAGCTCGAACCCCTCGACCAGTACATCCTTAGCCGCCTCGCGCAGCTCACCACACGCATCCGCGCCGCCTACGATGACTTCGAGTTCCACCGCGCCTACCAGGCCCTCAACGAGTTCACCAACACTGACCTCAGCGCCCTCTATCTCGACGTCCTCAAGGACCGCCTCTACACCTTCGCCCCGAACCATCCTGCCCGCCGCAGCGCACAAACCGCCGTCTGGCGCATCGCCGAAGCCCTCACGCGACTCATCGCGCCAATCCTCAGCTTCACCGCCGACGAAGTCTGGGAACACCTTCCCAAAGTCGAAGGCAGAGAGACCAGTGTTCACGTCGCCCTCTTCCCCGACGTCGCTACAATCATCCCCGGCAACACCACCCCTCTTCTCGCAGACTGGCAAAAGCTCCTCGAAGTCCGCAGCGAAGTCCTCATCTCGCTCGAAGCCGCACGCCAGGCCAAGCTCATCGGCAAAGGCCTCGATGCAAAAATCTCCATCGAAGCCAGCGAGCCTGTCTACGCACTCCTCGAGCGCTACGAGCCCAGCTTGAAGGAACTCTTCAACGTCTCCCAGGTCGCGCTCGCCCATATCGAACACCCGGAACAGAAAACCGTAGTCACCACGCTCGCCGCCGTAGGCGTCAAGTGCGCCCGTTGCTGGAACTACACCACCGACGTAGGCGACGACCCTCGCTACCCCACCGTCTGCCTCCGCTGCGCCGAAGCCCTCAGCGCCATCGGATACCCACCCTACACCTCGTCAAACGGAACGGAGCCGCAAGCCTGAGACACACGAGGGCCGAAGGCCCGTTTCCATACCAGCCTGGGGTGAAGCCCCAGGTAAGTGACGAAACAAAATTAATAAGGGCCAAAGGCCGGCCCTATTTCTTACTGATACCAACACACACCCAAACTCGATGAACAACAACTTCGCCAGCACCATGATCGAAACCCATACCACCACCACACCCCGCAACTACCTCGGCCTGTACTTCCTCATCACCCTCGCCGTCGTAGTCCTCGACCGCATCACCAAGCGCCTCGTCGTCGCCCACCTCGCCGCCGGAAGCACCTACACCGTTTTCCCCGGCTTCTTCCGCATCTCGCACGTCCTCAACACCGGAGCAGCCTTCAGCGCCTTCGCCGACACCGCTTCGCCCGACTTCGTCCGCAAGGCCCTCATTGTCTTCTCCATCCTTGCCGTCCTCATCGTCGGCTACATGCTCCTCCGCGTGCGCCACACGCTCTCACTCACCGCCGTCGCCCTCGCCCTCATCCTCGGCGGAGCCATCGGCAACCTCTACGACCGCATCGTCTACCATTTCGTCATCGACTTCCTCGAAGTCAACATCGTCCACTACCACTGGCCCGACTTCAACGTAGCCGACTCCTGCATCGTCATCGGAGCCTGCCTCCTCATGATCGAAATCTTCCGTCCACAGCCCGAAAGATAAAACGAAACAGGCATAAGATGCCGAGTTTGACACTCCAGCGCCACAAAGCTGCATCCGACTTAAGGAAGTATTCATTCGCCCACACCCTCTGTGGTTGAATTCCTCGGGTCGTAAGCACGAAAGGTCGGTATGAATCGGGCCCGCAAAATCTCAATCCTGATTATGCTGATCGTGCTCGCCGTCTGCTCGGCTGGCGTCTTCTTCACTCGCGGAGTGATGGAGTACCTTCCCTTCCTTCAGGCGAAGAAGGGCAACTGGATCGGCAACTATGTCTCCCAGGGCATCGTCGATCAGCGCCCCTGGCAGACCGCTGCCACCCTCGCCGCCCTCGCAGTGTCTGCTGAAGAGAAGGAGCTCGCTCGCGAGGCGGAGCGCCTCGCCGACCACGAGGTCGATCAGGCATTCTCACAGTCGCTCCGGCAGGCAAGCCTCGAAAAACCCCAACTGAGCGGCGAAGCCTTCCAACTGCAGCAACGTGTCAACCAGCTTCAGGAGATCGTCAAGACCGATCAGGCCAGCATCGCATCCCTGAGCGCAGGCACAGCTGCCGCCGGCTCATCCTCCAGCGCAAGCGACCTTGAGATCGCAAAGGCGCAGCTCGGCCTCGATCAAAACGAACTGGCCGATTCCCTCGAAGATCTGGCGCGCGCGACCGGAGATCAGCGCACCAGGCTCCAGCAGGAGTTGGCAGCCAGGCAAGCTGCGATGAAGAAGTACGAAAGCGATACTGCCTCCAGAAACGAAGGACAAAACGCCGTCGCCTCGGCGGAACAATATCGCACCATGGCCGACCAGATCTCCGCACTGCGATCGCTGCGCAACCGGACTGAGCTGGTCAGACAGGCTCAGCAACTGGCGAAAGCCGATGTAGCCGCGCTGACAGAAGACCAGGTCAGGCTCCATGCGGAGGCTGATCAATTCATCGCCCAGGTTTCTGCAAAGACCGCGGCACAATCGAAATCCGAACGCATCGGCCAGTTGCAGCATCTCGCGGCGCAGCAGAACATCCTCAGCGTCCTCAATGACCGAATTGATACGCAGCAGCAGCTCGTAGGACTCTACGGCCGATGGGACAAACAGGTCGAGATACAGCGAAAGATCGTTACCCATCTGCTCCTGCAATCGCTGGCGATCATCGCTGCCATCAGCGTGTTGGCATTACTCATCGGTTGGACCCTGCAGCTTGCTGTCGAGAGATTTCTTCGCGACCTCCGCCAAAAACAGACACTCAGGACGGTCGTCAATCTGGGGACGCAGCTCGTCGGGATCCTCCTTGTTCTGCTCGTGATCTTTGGCGTACCCCGCCAGGCTCCCACGATTCTCGGTCTGGTGACAGCCGGATTGACCGTCGTCTTCCAGGACTTCATCCTCGCCTTCTGCGGCTGGTTCGTCCTCATGGGTCCCAATGGCATCCGCGTTCGCGACTGGGTCGAGATCGACGGTGTCGGTGGCGAGGTCGTCGATCTGGGAATCTTCCGCACCTGGCTGCTCGAAACCGGAAACTGGACCGCACACGGTCATCCCACCGGACGCAGAGTGTCCTTCCTCAACGGCTACGCCATCCGTGGAAAGTACTTCAACTTCTCCACCGTCGGGCAGTGGATGTGGGACGAGATTAAGGTCAGCATTCCACCGGAAACAGGAATTCACCCGCTGATCGAGAAGATCTACCAAGCCACAGTCGCGGCCACCGAAGCCGACGCCAAAATGGCCGAGGCCGAGTTTAAGCGCGTCACCCGCGAAGAAGGCTCGCCCCAGTTCAGCGCTATGCCGTCCGTCAATCTGCGACCCGCGGGCGCCGGCATCGACATCGTTGTTCGCTACATCACCCGTGCCGGTCTCAGGCTCGAAAAACGAACTCAGCTCTTCGAAACCATAGTGGACCTCATGCAACGAGAGAAGCCCGACAACGAACCTGCCGTCGAACTCGCCCCAAGCCAGACTGACCCAATCGACTAACATTCAGGCCCGTGTCAAGCCCGCAAATCCGTGGAAAACCACCTATTCCATACAAAACAAAGTAAAAATTAACCCGCGGTGTATGGCAGAGCAGTTCCACCCGATTGGTTAAACTGGAAATAGACAGCGAATAGGCAGCCAGGCCCCGGCAACCACCGGGGCTTTTGCATTGATTGCAGCAACTAACCTGTTTTGAATGCTTTACCTGCAACTTATTGAGATGGAATAATTTACAGAATCGCCTTAATCTAAGCCAAATAGAATGAGGTCTTTACAGCTAAAGATAGGGGGAGGGGGGTAGCCCTGCTCTGGTACCCGCCGGAGTAAACGGAACTGGTTCGGCTGATCATTAGCCCGAGACTCGCAATTCCCGCACGCATGCCCGACAATAGAAGTTTGGCCATGAGCGCGCAGAAGCCCGAACAGAACCTCAATCAGATCACGATCCGTGGAGCCCGCACCCATAACCTCAAGGGCATCGACGTCGATATCCCGCACAACGCCCTCACTGTGGTAACGGGCGTCTCGGGTTCGGGCAAATCCTCCCTCGCCTTCGACACCGTCTACGCCGAGGGCCAGCGCCGCTACGTTGAATCCCTCTCCGCCTACGCTCGCCAGTTCCTCGAGCGTATCGAGAAGCCCGACGTCGACCACATGGACGGCCTCGCACCCGCCATCGCCATCAAGCAGAAGAACCAGACCCGCAACCCCCGCTCCACCGTAGCCACCGCCACCGAGATTTACGACTACCTCCGGCTCCTCTACGCCCGCTGCGGCACCGTCACCTGCCTGCACTGCGGAGGCATCGTCAAGCGCGACACCGTAGACGAGATCGTCAACACGCTGTTCAGCCTCCCCGAAGGCACACGCACCTACGCTCTGTTTCCCATCGTCCGAGCCGAGGTAAAGCTCGAACCCATGCAGCAGCCCTCCGCAACCGAAACCCAGGAACCTGCGCCGAAACCTAAGAAATCCGCGGCAAAAAAATCCGTAAAGTCCACGGTCGCTCCCGGCTTCGACCTCACCGACTCCCTGAAAGACCGTCTCGGCGAACTGCGCCGCAGAGGCTACAACCGCCTCTACCAAAATGGAAAAAGCGCCGGCGGCCCGGGAATCATCGTCGAGTTCTCCACTCCCGAATCGCTCCTCGAACTCGACTTCTCGCAACCGATCTTCATCCTCGCAGACCGCCTAGCCATCTCACCCGGCATCCGCTCCCGCCTGGTAGACGCCATCGAAACCGGCTACCGCGAGTCCGGAGAAATCCGCTTCATCACCGTCCCGAGGGAAGAGAACGAGAACAGCACGCAGTACCGATTCAGCGCCGCCTTCGAGTGCACCACCTGCCACCGCGCCTACCGCGAGCCCGAGCCGCGCCTCTTCTCCTTCAACAATCCCTACGGAGCCTGCCCTCGCTGCCAGGGCTTCGGCAACACCATCGACTTCGACCCCAACCTCATCATCCCCGACCGCTCCAAAACCCTCGCCGCCGGAGCCATCGCCCCCTGGAACACCCCCAAGTACCGCCCCCACCACGGCGAAATGCTCCGCGCCGCCAAGGCCGCCGGAATCCCCACCGACGTCCCCTGGTACGACCTCACCCCCCAACAGCAACGCTTCATCGAGGACGGTGCCCCCTCCTTCCCCGGCATCCGCGGATTCTTCGCAGCGCTCGATCGTAAAAAATACAAGCTCCACGTCCGCGTCTTCCTCTCCAAATATCGCGGCTACGCCCTCTGCCCCGAGTGCCGGGGCCAGCGCCTCCGCGCCGAAGCCCGCGCCGTCCTCATCGACAACAAGAACATCTGCGAAGTCAGCGCCCTCACCATCAGCGAAGCTCAGGACTTCTTCGACTCGCTCGAACTCTCGCCCACCCAAACCGAGATCGCCGGGAAGATCTTCGAAGAGGTCCGCCAGCGCATTCACTTCCTCCACCAGGTCGGCCTCGACTACCTCACCCTCGACCGCCTCTCCTCCACCCTCAGCGGCGGCGAATCCCAGCGCATCCAGCTAGCCACTTCGCTCGGCTCACGCCTCGTCGGAGCCCTCTACGTCCTCGACGAACCCAGCATCGGCCTCCACACCCGCGACACCGCCAAGCTCATCCGCATCATGCACGAGCTCCGCGACCTCGGAAACACCATCCTCGTCGTCGAACACGACCCCGACGTCATCCGCTCCGCAGACCACCTCATTGACCTCGGCCCCGGAGCCGGCGAGCTGGGCGGCCATCTCCTCGCCTCCGGCACTGTCGACGAAGTCGCCGCCAACCCGAAATCCATCACCGGCAAGTACCTCTCCGGACGTGTGAACATTCCCGTCCCCAAACACCGCCGCGAACCCGGCCGCGACCACCTCAAGCTCACCGGAGCCCGCATCCACAACCTCCGCGGCGTCGACCTCGACGTCCCCCTCAACATGCTCGTCTGCGTCACCGGAGTCTCCGGGTCAGGCAAATCCACCCTCGTACACCAGGTCCTCTACCGAGCCCTCACCCAGGTCCTCGGCCAGTCCGCCGAAGGCCCGGACACCACCGACTCCCCCACCCACCTCTACCGCGAACTCACTGGCACCCACCACCTCAACGAGGTCGTCCTCGTCGATCAGTCCCCCATTGGCCGCACCCCACGCTCCAACCCCGTCACCTACATCAAGGCCTTCGACGACATCCGCGCCCTCTTCGCCGCGCAGCCCGACGCCAAGCGTCGCGGCCTCACAGCCGGACACTTCTCCTTCAACGTCCCGGGTGGCCGCTGCGACGTCTGCGAAGGCGACGGCACCGTCACCGTTGAGATGCAGTTCCTTGCCGACGTCGAACTCCCCTGCGAAGAGTGTGGCGGCACCCGCTACAAGCCCTCTATCCTCGAAATCCGCTACAAGGGAAAGAACATCCATGACGTCCTCAACATGACCGTCAAGGAAGCTCTCGTCTACTTCGCTGGCCATCCCAAAATCGTCGACAAGCTTTACGTCCTCGACGAAGTCGGCCTGAGCTACGTCCGGCTGGGCCAGTCTGCGACCACGCTCTCCGGCGGCGAAGCCCAGCGCGTCAAACTAGCCTCGCACCTCGCCACTGCGCGCGCTAACATTTCGCGCTCCAATGGTAACGAAGCAGCAGCCAAGGCCCGTTCCCGCACCCTCTACATCCTCGACGAACCCACGACCGGGCTCCACTTCGACGACGTCGCCAAGCTCCTCGCTGCCTTCCGCAAGCTCATCGAAGGCGGGGGTTCGCTCCTCGTCATCGAGCACAACCTTGACGTTATCAAGTCCTCTGACTGGATCATCGATCTCGGTCCCGAAGGCGGCAATGCTGGAGGCCAGATCGTGGCCACCGGAACCCCCGAAGAAATCGCCGCCAACCCACGCTCCCACACAGGTCACTGGTTAGCCCCGGTTTTGAAATCACTTACACCAAAACCTGAACCGGAATTGCAAACCACCGTCTAACACTCATGAAGTTCTCGTGGCGCAACGCCCGGATCCTCATCGTCGCGACATTGTTCACTGCGCTCTACGCTCAGCGCCCCTTTCGTGAATATCCTTCTGTCGAAGGATATGAAACTGACCCCCTGCCAACCGACTGGCAGCGTCACGCCGAGTGGGCATTCGCTCGTCTCATGTATCCTCCGGGTCCGCTCGACGGCTACTACCCCCGCTTCCAGGGGCCTTGGCAGCAGGGCCTCTCCCTCTGGACCCAGGATTACCCACGGGCTGACCGAGCACTCTCTGCTGCCGTCGGACGCCTCACTCGCGTGGACGCCCGTTCGGTCGAACAGACCGTCAATCTCGATGACGGCGACGAGGTCTACAACTGGCCCTGGCTGTACGCAGTGCAGGTAGGCGAGTGGGGCCTCACAGAAAAACAAGCCCGCAAGCTCCGTGACTATCTCCTCCGCGGAGGCTTCTTCGTGGCCGATGACTTCCACGGCTCGGAAGAACAGGCCTACTTCGAGAAAACGATGAAAATGGTCTTCCCCGAACGACCCATCGTCGACATCCCCGACAACGATCCCATCTTCCACACTGTCTTCGATCTTGATGAGCGGTACCAGATCCCAGGAGCTGAGCATCTGGCCACCGGCTACAAGAAGGACGGCCGCGTCGCCCGTTGGCGCGGCATCTACGATGATAAAGGCCGCGTCATGGTCGCCATCACGCAGAACTCGGACGTCGGTGACTCCTGGGAGTGGCTCAATAACCCCCGCTACCCTCTCAAATATTCCGACCTCGGAATCCGCCTCGGCGTCAACTACGTGGTCTACGCCATGACGCACTGAAGGATGACCCTGTATAGAGTCCGTGCCGTTGTCAGTTTTGGTAGGCCGGTTTTACTTCTGCTTGGGAGGGTAATTCTTCAACAGCTTCGCCATAGCCTTGTCCAGATTCTTCTGATTCTTTTCCTGGTTCGAACTCGGATCCAAAGTCTTAGTCGCGCTTCCAGTCCAAACCAGCTGCTTCGTCGCTGGATCATACAAATCAAGAACGAGAGTCCCGACCGCGATTGTCGAGCTGGTTGCGGTCGCCATTCCTCCCCAACGAACGCCTCCGCCCATCCCATATCCGTTCCACTGCTTCTCCTTGTCGGTAGCAACCTGATAGCCGACATACAGATCTGCCTTATCGCCGTCGGTCTTAGTCAGGCCCTTGGACGCCAATTGTGAGTCAACCGATTGCTTGATCTCCGCATCCGCAATCTGGTTAGGGTGAGAAGCACCTTCGATGAGAACCCATTTGTAAGTGTGATATTTCGAAAAATCCGTTCCCGGCATGTAGTTGGATCGTACGTCCTGTGCGGCTAGTGTCCTGGCGGCAAGCAACACTAAAGCGACGGTAAGAATGAATGGAGAGGCCCGAAGATCTTGTCTTCCTTGCATTTGTGACCTCCTATCTCCCGCGAATTATAACGCAGAGACACTCACTAACGCTCGCGCTCCATCTTCGGGTACATCATTCTCCCCTGCCCAGTCCAGAAGCGATTGCTTGCAACGGTGAGCACTCCAACGCGTCGCCCTTCAAGTCGAGCCAGCGCCTCACGATATGGCCCCACAAACCGTACCGCTGTCGGCAATTGCCGATAAACCTTGGGCAGCCATCGCAAGGCGTCAGCGGCAGCTCGCTGCTCCCGGAGCCCACACTCCAGCCCGAACTCCGCCCGCAGCCGTTCTGGCATCCACATAGCCGTCAATGCGCGATACCACCCCGGAACCGGCATCCATGACCCTCGGCCATGCAAGACCCCCTGCGCCATCTCTCGGGATAACGAACTTACGCCTAACCTGTCAGAATCCCACATTCCGCGGTTGTACTCCTCAAATGCTTCCAGATCGGCAGGCAGCGCATTCGCCGGAATCCCAAACAGCGCCGCCGTCATTCTGCTCTCTGCGTAATAAGCCCTGCGCTCCGCTTGCGACAGAGGTGGAAGCACGCAGTCATAGGCGATCAGCGCACTCTCGACCAACGTTGAGTACACCCACAAAAGCGCATTCACTTCGTTTGCCGCATAGTGTCCGCCTTTTGGGTATCCGGCCACCTGCTCCGGAAGTAAGCCTGTAATCCGGGTGTGCAGCGTATACAAATGCTTCGAGGCCGCCAACGCCTGCTCCAGCGTCCCGAAGATCATCGTGAACACCACTCGAAACGTATTGTGAAACCTGGCAACCGGATCGTTTCTCAGGTTAGAGTGCTGATCCAGCGCGGCCGCCACCCACGGATGTGCAAGTTGCAGCAACGCCGCCCTGCCTGCGCCAAGAAAAAGCGCCGCCTCCCGGTTCACCTTCCAACTTGATGAACACGGCCCGAAGATTCCGGCCTGAGGATCGCTCGTCTCGCCCTCTCACCGAATCCCACAAAACTTCAATGTCATTGCATGAAACAAGGGGGCTTTTCGACATAAATCCCAGTCCGGAGGTCGATATCGACCATCTCAGCAGAGTAAGTTTCATATTCGGTGGATGTAAACACACCTATATATCTCACGAGTGGTCGTGATCGATAAGACTGCGTGTTAATTGGGAACAAACCGTTTCCTCTTTCGGTGAAGTAGCGTACGTGGCCCCTGGTCCAGAGTGAACCATTACAGAGAAAGGTGCCCGATGAACATTCGAATACCGAGAAAAGGTGCCGCCATGAACATTCGAGCTGTCATTCTGTGCTGTCACCTGCTTTTCACATTACCTCTGCTTGCCCGTGAAAGCACCGACGTGATCGTCATGAAAAATGGCGACCGCTTCACCTGCCAGATCAAGGCCCTGGACAGTGGCACCCTCTATGTCAGCCTTCCGTATGTCGTCGAGACCCTCTCCGTCGACTGGTCGAAGGTAGCCCGTCTGGAAAGCACCCAGCTATTTCTCGTAAAGACAGAGGGCGGGGCCGTCTACAAAGGCGTCATCAACAGCACCGAAAGTTCCCCCGATCGCCCCCTCAAGATTGAGATCACGGAGACTTCTGAAAATGTGGAATTTCTCCTTCTACGGCAACTGGGATACGCGGCCCCCAGGCAAACTCTCTGGTAGCGACTATGGCACCACGACTGGAATAAGTTGGACATTTGGCTCTAGCCTCCGTACCAAGCCCAACACGGTTCAATAAAGGCGACCGGTAATCTCTAAGGCCGGCGAGCAAGATCAATGGCTCTCATCGTTTTTTCCACAGCGCGATTCTTGACAGGCCTGCTAAGCTTAAATCAGAGCAAAGCGATCAAAGCCCGGCCATCACAGCAGGGCTTTGGCATTTAAATTGCACGATGCGGTTCAGATCTAAACTGCCTGATTTGTACACTTTGCCTATCTAAGATAGGAGGGGTGGGGTAGCAGATGGAGCCACTACAATTTCGCCCCCCTAAGCCGCAGAGCATTCCCGATCACCGACACAGAACTGAAACTCATCGCTGCAGCGGCAATCATTGGATTCAACACCAACCCGGACACCGGATACAAGGCCCCGGCCGCCAGCGGGACCCCCAGTGCGTTATAGACGAACGCAAAGAACAAATTCTGACGAATGTTCTTCATCGTCTGCCGGCTCAATCGACGCGCCTTCAGAAGTCCACGCAGATCGCCGCTCATCAGAGTAATCCCTCCGGCCAACATGGCTACGTCAGTCCCTGTTCCCATAGCGATGCCAACCTGGGCCTGCGCCAGGGCCGGAGCATCGTTGATTCCATCGCCAACCATCGCTACGGTTCTTCCTTCCGATTGGAGCCGTCGCACCACCTCAGCCTTGCCCTCGGGAAGCACTTCAGCCTCAAACTCGACACCCAACGTCTCCCCGACCGCCGCCGCAGTGATGCGGTTGTCACCCGTGACCATTACGACCTTCAAACCATCGCGCTTCAACGCCTGTACTACCTCGGCGGACGAGGCCTTGATAGGATCGGCCGCTGCAACCAACCCTGCCGCCCGTCCATCCACAGCAACCAGCACTACCGTCTGCCCATTTCTCCGCAGGGCATCCGCCCGTGTCTCAAGCGCGCTCGTATCGATGGCGTGCTCTCGCAGCAGAGACGCGTTACCCACCAGCACACGTCTTCCCCCAACGACACCGCTGGCACCCTTGCCTGTGATCGAAGCAAATTCGACTACATCCTTCGTTCCAACGCGTCGAGCCTCAGCCTCCGCCACAATTGCCGCAGCCAGCGGATGCTCACTGGCTCGTTCAAGGCTGGCAATCAACTGCAACAACGCATCTTCATCGAACCCGCTGACTGTTTCAACAACAGTTACACGAGGTTTTCCTTCGGTGAGCGTCCCGGTCTTATCGAGCACTACCGTGTCGACTTTGTCCAATATCTCCAGCGCCTCGGCGTTCCGAATCAGCACGCCTTCAGTTGCTCCTTTTCCGGTCCCAACCATGATCGACATCGGAGTTGCCAGTCCAAGAGCGCAGGGACATGCAATCATCAGAACCGCAACTGCGTTCACAAGTGCATGCGCCAACCGTGGCTCTGGTCCCCAAACCGCCCAGACGGTAAAAGCTATGGCCGCAATCAGCAACACAGCGGGAACAAAGTACGCCGAAACACGGTCGGCCAACCGCTGTATGGGCGCCCGCGACCGCTGGGCCTCCCCTACCATCTTCACAATCTGCGCCAGCAAAGTCTCCGATCCCACACGCTCGGCACGCATGACGAAACCACCTGTGCCGTTCAGTGTTCCACCGACGACCTGTGCGCCTGCAGACTTCTCAACGTGAACCGATTCGCCGGTCATCATCGACTCATCGACAACACTGCTCCCTTCAAGAACCACCCCGTCAACCGGAATCTTCTCTCCCGGCCTTACTCGAAGCCTGTCTCCTGCCTGTACACGACTCAGGAGAACTTCGCTCTCAATACCGTCCGTCGCAATCCTCCGGGCCGTCTTCGGAGCAAGCCCCAACAATGTCCGAATGGCGCCACTGGTTCTGCTGCGCGCCTTCAACTCCAGAACCTGGCCCACCAGCACCAGGACAGTGATGACCGAAGCAGCCTCGAAGTACAGACCCAGCCTGCCGGAGTTATCACGAAACGATGCAGGAAACAGACCCGGTGCTATCACTGCAACCACGCTATACAGGTAGGAAGCTCCCATACCCATCGCGATGAGCGTAAACATATTCAGGCTGCGATGCACAATCGAAGCCCAGCCTCGTTCAAAGAACGGCCAGCCGCACCACAGCACCACCGGCGTCGCCAACGCCAGTTCCATCCACCCCATCCAGGGATTGTGCAACGACGCGAAGGTATGTCCAGGCAGCAGATCGAGCACCATCATCGTAAGCAAAGGAACGGTAAGCACAGTGCCAATCCAAAGCCGCTGCGTCATGCTTTTCAGTTCAGGATTTTCTTCTTCCGCCGCCTCTCTGGGCTCGAGCGCCATCCCGCAGATCGGACAACTTCCCGGTTCATCGCGCACGACCTCTGGATGCATGGGACATGTGTATTGCACTCGATGCGCAGGAAAGCTCATCGGTTCAAGTGCCATCCCGCACTTCGGACAAGCGCCCATCTTCTCCGACTGCACCTCCGGATGCATCGGGCACGTGTACTCAGCTTGATTCGTACCGTGCTGCGTCGGCTGAACCGTAGTAGCAGGCCCTGCTATTCCTGGGCCGCCAATCGATACAAGTCCTGCAGAGGATGTACCGTCATACTTCGACGGATCGGCCTCAAATCTTGTCAAGCACGACTTGCAACAAAAGAACCATCTCTTGTCGCCGTGTTCGATAGACCATTTTGCCGTCTCCTCGGCAACCTCCATCCCGCAGATCGGATCTCTCGCCATGCTGAAACTCCCTGCCTCCATACTAAGGACGGCAAGCCGCTGAGATTCTTACACGGGCAAAGACAGGATGCCGCAGAAAAATATTTCTCGGCATCCTGGCATGAGAGCTGGCTTCTCAGTATCCACCTATTCTCACCTTCAGACCCGCGCGAAAGGTGAACGGCAAACTTGGATATCCGATTGGACCGATGTGATGTTGACTTAGGAGATTTCCCAGGTCGGCAAAAGCAGTGATGTGCTTCGTTGCTGCGTATGTGCCATAGGCATCCAACTTTGCCCAACCGAAATCGAGATTGCGGTTAGGCAGCAGCAACGTATTGTCTCCATTAATGTCAGAGTAAGAAAGGAACGTCGAGTCATCAGACCGGCTGGAGAAAGCACCCTTTAATGCGACCGCATACTTAGTCCGCGTATACGTAGCTGCGAAAAACCCTGTCTGAGGAGGCCTCCGGAAAGGACGCTGACCGACCAGAGGGTAGCTGGAACCAATCGGAATCCCGGGCAGGTTGGGATTTTCCGCAAGGGTCCCGTTATAAGCAGCATCGGTAGAGAAAGACTGCTCAACGAGCGAGGCGAGGTAGGTATAACCTCCGCGGATGAGGATGCTGTTTTTGGGCTGGAATTGAAGCTCACCTTCGAAACCCTGTGCACGGTATGCAAGCGTATTGAGTACAGCTCCGTAAAGCTGTGCGGTACTGGTATCAATGCCGAAAACTCTCAGGAGTGTGCCGGAGTCAATGAAGTCGATCTGGTGATTGAACTGATTATGGAAGTAACCAGCTTTCAGGATGAGCTTCTGGTTAAGGATGTTCTGATCGATACCGATATCGTAGGTACGCGAGCGCAAGGCCTGGATGGGCTTGACGTTGTAGGCGTTGATCGCAGCGAGATCACCTGCATCAAGCAGTTGTTGATAGAGAGAAGTGAACTGGATCGAGAGCGATGGTTCCTGCACACCAGTAGCAGCATTGGCACGGAGTTTTGTTCCATGAAAAAGGCTGTCGCCTGGCCTGACAGGAACCCATGCGAGGCCTATGCGCGGAGTGCCTGCGGTGCCGTAGAGGTTGTTGCGCTCGATGGCTCCGCCTGCAGAGTAGAAGAGACGGCTGAAGAACTGGCCCTGGAACTGGAGAGTGTATTGAAAATTGGTTCGTTGGATCTTCTGGAACTCGAAAAATGCCGGGTCATTGAAGGATCCTCGCTCATTCTCGTACCGAAAGCCAAACAAACCTATGAGGTGAGGTGAGAGCGTGTAGTCGGACTGAAAATAGAGCTCGTCCCGGTTATTAGCCTGGTCGTTGGCCATCGGATAAGTACCACCGTAGTTGATGGCCGCTCGGCCGGTGGCATTGTAGCCATTGGCGCCGTGAATCGTGACGGAATTACCAAAATAGGTGTCGAAACCAAAGACAGGTATGAGTTGGCCGACAGGGTAAAACTGTACAGCCTGCTCGCGTTTGCGAGCAATTCCATAACGAACAAGGTTATGCCATTTGTTATAGCGATTCTCGATCGTCGCACCGGAGTAGAGGTCCTGATCGGACTGCTTCCCGGCTGCTGAGATTCCAAAGAAATCATGGGCATTGGGAAGTCCGGTAGCAGAGACGGCATTGCGAATCGTAAAGCGAAGTTGGGTGGTTCCCGTGAGGTTATAACCGAGATTAGCGGCCGAAGTAGCGGAGTGGTATCGGTCAAGAGGGATAGAGTTCGAGGAATCGAACCGCGAAAAAGCTCCGTAATAATCAAGACGATTATGCGCGCCCGACACGGTCACTTCGTTTCGATATGTATGAAAATTTCCGGCATCGCCCGAATAGTTGAGGACCGGGCGAAGTGACGAACCGCGAGGCGTTGCGAAATTGACGACGGAGGCTCCAGCATCAGAACCGTAGAGGACGGAATTAGGGCCGCGGTAGATCTCCGTATTGTCGACTGCAGTTGAGGAGACGGTGCCAAAGTCGAATCGGCCGCCCACATCTTCAGAGGTAACTCCGTCGATGAGAATCTTATTGGCGTCAGAGTTGCCTCCGCGCACAAACAACGAGGTCAAGCCACCGTATTGTCCTTGCTGGACCGCAACCTGGCCAGGTGCTTGACGAAGATCGTCGACAACACCAACCCGCGTAGAAAGGACAGATGAGGGAATATAGCTGATTGCTGAACTTGCCTGCTGAAGAGGGGTTGGAATCCCCGTGGCAGTTACGGTCATCTCTGTCGTAACAGAGGCGATCTCCAGTGTAACGTCGCGGACAATGATGTCGGTTCTACCGCCATAAAAGTCGTTGCCGATGCCGGGCGAAAAACCAGCAGCAGAGGTAAGCAGAACAAAACGTCCCGAACCGGCGCTCCGGATCTCGAAAGAACCATCGGGATTGGAGATAGCCTGTGCAGCAACTGCTGTGCCCTGAATCAGTTGCACACGAGCGTTCGGAATCACTGCTCCCAATGGATCGCTAACAGTGCCTCGAACAATGACAGCGTACGCTGAAGTCGAAATTGTTATAAGAATGAACGCAAAGATTACGGAAAGAAGACGCGGCGTCTCAAAGCGACGCAGGAATGCGGACATCGAATGACTCCTCCGTTCCCCCCTCGGGAACGTAGATAATGTGCGCTTGAGGAACCGGTCTCCTGACTATCGCGATGCATGCCTGCATCTTTGGTGCTTCCCTTCCCGATCCTGCTATCGAATCAGTGGGAATCACTTTGAAGGCATTCACATTAAAAATGTAAATGTGCGCGAATCACAGTTGCGGGGCAGTGGCGGATTTTCACCGCGCTTCCCGAACATTCCACAGCGGTACAAGAGTTAAGTTGTACAACGACAATAATTGAGCCGTCGCAGATTGAAGTTGAAGTTTAAGTTTGCTGCATGATGAACACGATGTCAAAAAATCAGTCAGGGACTCATCTCTTGATCGCTTCGAATGTACGGCCCATAAGACGCTCTTGCAAAAGAATTACGGGATCAGCAGAAGCTTGCCGGTCGTAAGCCGAGCCTCGAGATCGCGATGTGCACGAACTGCATCGACAAGCGGGTAAATGTGTTCAATGCGCAGCTTTAACTTGCCCGTAGAGATGCTGTTGAGAACGTCAGAGGCACGGGACTCCAACTCGGAGCGAGTAACAATGTAGTCCTTGAGGGAAGGGCGAGTGATAAAAAGCGAGCCCATGGTTGAGAGTTTAATGAGATCGAATGGAGGAACCGCTCCACTGGAACCTCCAAAAAGGACGAGAATACCGCGGCGTCTGAGAACTTCGAGGGACTTGTCGAAGGTGGTCTTGCCCACTGAGTCGTAGACCACATCCAGGCCTTCGGGGACCAGATGTTTGATACGCAAGGCAAAGTCTTCACGTGTATAAAAGATGACTTCGTCGGCTCCGGCTTCACGAGAAAGCTCGGCCTTTTCTTCTGTAGAGACTGTGGTGAGAACATGAGCGCCCAGGGATTTGGCCATCTGAGTAAGGAGTAATCCAACGCCCCCTGCTCCGGCATGAATAAGAACCCGATCGCCAGAGTGAATCGGATGAGCAGAGTGAGCCAGGTAATGAGCAGTCATTCCCTGAAGCATTGCTGCAGCCGCCTGCTGCGTGGTGACGTGCGAAGGTATAGCGATGAGGCGAGAGACGGAGGCTACGGCGAGTTGTGCGTAAGTGCCGGGAACGCTGCACCAGGCAACTCGATCTCCTGGCTGGAATCTCGGCTGATCAGGACTGGCATCAGGGACAGGCTCGCCAAGTGCAACAATGGTCCCGGCGGCCTCTTGCCCCAAAGTGTAGGGGAGTTGAGCTGGGTAGCGTCCTTCACGGAAGTAGACATCAATGAAGTTGATGCCGGAAGCTTCAATGCGGATGAGAGCCTCACCGGGGCCGGGTGTTGGAGTAGGAATATCGACGATAGAAAGAGCTTCAGGCCCGCCTGGCTTGAGGATCTGTATGGCTTGCATGGTTTCTTGGATGCTCCGTGAAGATCTATGATGCGACTGTAATCTTCGCACGGAACTTCACTGCGTATTACAAACCGGAGTCTTGCCCTGGAAATTTATTGAAGAAGGCTCTCTTCAGAACGCAGGCGAATGATGCGATCCACCGCGTAAGGAGCCCGATGCGAGGCGGTGTGGAAATGCCTGACCTGAAGCTCGCCGAGTAGTCCGATTCCGATCATCTGGATACCCGCAAGAATCAGGATTCCGGCAATCACAAACATCGGTCCATGAATATCCATGATGTGCTGCCCTGTTACCACCTTAAGGATGAGCAGCCAGGCGGCAAGCGCAGATCCGGACAGCACACCGAGTGCGCCAATCGATCCGAAGAAGTGCAGCGGACGGGTCATGTACTTCAACAGGAACCGAATTGTGAGCAGATCGAAGAAGACCCGGACGGTCCGGGAAATACCATAGTGGCTTTTGCCCGAATCTCGCGGCGGATTAGAGATCGGGATTTCACAAATACTTGCTCCGTACCAGGAGGCAAGCGCCGGAATAAATCGGTGCATCTCCCCATAGAGTGGAATATTGTGGATGATCTCGCGGCGATAAGCCTTAAAAGTCGTGCCAAAGTCGTGAATATTTACCCCACTTAAGGTAGCCATCAGCCAATTGGCAGCGCGTGAGGGAATGCGGCGCATGAGGAAGTTGTCGCCACGCTGTGAGCGCCAACCACTCACGACGTCATAACCCTCTTCGAGCTTGGCGAGAAAGTTGGGAATCTCGTCCGGCGAATGTTGAAGATCACCGTCCATCGCGAGAATGAAGTCGCCCTGCGCGTGATCGAACCCAGCGGCAAGGGCGGAGGTCTGGCCGAAATTGCGACGCAGCTTGACCACAAGTACCCGCGAGTCTACTGCGGCGATCTCTTCCAGCAGGCGATAAGTCCGGTCGCTGGAGCCGTCGTCGACAAAAACGAGTTCAAAAGACTCGCCGACCTGCTCCATCGTCGCTTTCAAGCGGTCATAGAGCGTAGTAACGCTGTCTTCCTCGTTATGAAATGGAACAACGATCGAATATTTCGGCACGTGATTGATGATACTCCTGTTGTTTGATGCAGATGGTGGCAAGTTAGTAACGGCTCAGGAAGATTTTTTCTAAAAAACTAAACACGATTCAGAGCATGATGTTGTTGCACTGTTTTTAGGGCTGGATCGGACACTACAGCTTTGTTTATGATGAAGTTCCGTCAGAAAGATGCACTGACGGGAGGCACTCCGAAGAAAACGGAGTCCAGGCCGGAGAAAACATGGGAAGAAGCGCCCTGCTCGGTGTGATCGTGGTGATCGTGGTGCTTGTTTATTTGGGCTACCACTCGTACGACGCTAAGCGCGCTGGCGCCTCCGGAGATGTGTTCTCGCGAGGGGCTGTCGTTGAAAAGGTAACTACCGAAACGCCGAGAGCACAAAACGATCAGTCTTCGGAGGGTGAAAAGATTGTTTATCCTCCTGCAGCACAAGGAACATCGTCAGTACCGCAGGAAAACGGGACTGTTCAGACGACCCAATCGCTGCAGCCAGCTCCTCCGACGGCCCCCGGAAGTGACACGATCATTCCCAATCCTCCAAACGGCATGGCTTTTGCCGGTTCCGGACGCTATCAACTCTATCGTCAAGGCAACATTACCTGGAGACTCGATACAGATACCGGCCACACTTGCATTATCTTCGCCACGGAAGAAGAGTGGAGGAAGCCGCAGGTATATCGAGCAGGTTGTGGGAAGACGTAATCGTTATCCAGCGGTTAGAGGGATTCTGGGGCTCCGTTCGTTTTGATCGTTCCCGGCTCGCGTGTTTTCAACACGGTTCAACATCGAGTTCGTGGCCTTCTGCGAGCAGAAAAGGGGGGATCGCTTGACCGTGAGGTCGTGGTCATCATTGGGACCATCGACACGCTCGAGGATAACTTGATCATCGAACGAGTCAGGGGGGCGGGGATGCGCCATCTTAATCACTAATTTTTGTAGGATTTATGGTGGCCCGGGCAGGAGTCCAACCTGCGACCTTCGCGTTAGGAGTGCGCCGCTCTATGCAACTGAGCTACCGGGCCTTGTAGCTCTAGTGTATCTCGAAGCCAGCCGTATGCTGGATGCTAAACTTGAAGGTGGAGAGTTTATGCCAGAGATACAGCGTCGACGTGCGGTAACAGTCAACATTGGTGGAGTTCGAGTGGGGTCTGAAGCGCCCGTTGTGGTGCAGTCCATGACCAATACCGACACAGCCGACGTAGAGAGTACTGTACAGCAGATCGCATCGCTCGCGCGTGCCGGTTCTGAGATGGTTCGAGTCACCGTCAATAACGACGACGCTGCAAAGGCAGTTCCCTACATCGTCGAAGGGATCCAGAAGAAGGGTTGGACGACGCCCATCATCGGAGATTTTCACTACAACGGACACCTGCTGCTGACGAAGTACCCTGCGACGGCCGAGGCGCTGGCAAAATACAGAATTAATCCTGGTAACGTTTCCATCGGTCGCAAGGACGACGACAACTTCCGCACCATGGTCGAGGTTGCCGTGAAGCACCAGAAACCAGTGCGCATCGGCGTCAACTGGGGCTCGCTCGATCAGGCTTTGTTGACGAAGATGATGGATGAGAACTCAAGGTCATCTGGGCCCAAGCCTGCACGCGACGTGATGATGGAGGCCATGGTGGTTTCCGCGCTCGATAACGCGGCTGCCGCCGAACGCTACGGGTTGCGGCGTGAGCAGATCGTATTGTCCGCGAAGGTTTCAGGCGTCCGTGACCTGATCGATGTTTACAGTGAGCTCGCTCGGCGCTGCGACTATGCTCTGCATCTTGGCCTGACAGAAGCGGGCATGGGAATGAAAGGAATCGTTGCCTCTGCCGCCGGCCTCGCTCCTCTGCTGCTATCGGGCATAGGAGATACGATTCGGGTCAGCCTAACACCAACGCCCGGCGGTGATCGCTCTGAAGAGGTTCGCTGCGGACAGCAGATTCTGCAGTCACTGGGGATTCGCAGCTTTATGCCCCAGGTCACGAGTTGCCCCGGCTGCGGCCGTACAACTTCAACATACTTCCAGGAACTCGCTGAGCGAATCCAGAGCTATCTCGTCGAACAAATGCCCGAGTGGAAGAAGCAGTATGCCGGCGTCGAAGAACTGAAGCTCGCAGTGATGGGCTGCGTGGTCAACGGACCAGGCGAGTCCAAGCATGCAAACATCGGCATCTCGCTGCCAGGGACCTTCGAGGAACCGAAGGCGCCGGTGTATGTTGACGGCAAACTCTACACGACGCTCAAAGGCGACCACATCGTCGAGGAATTTCAGGAAATCCTCAACGAGTACGTCGAGAAGCGCTACGGCAAGGTTTTAGTCGAGGCTTAGTTCCTTATCTCATCGCATTCGACAAGCTATGTACGTTTATGCACGATGCACAGGAAGAAGTCTGCCTGTGCATCGCCAGCGATACCTCTCGTGAAATATTTTCCGCATCACCGTTTCTATGAACTGCTTTGAGATAGTTGCGGTACTGTACCATCGCCAGTAATACTCCTCTGCTTTCTGCACCCTCTTGAGCTTGCAGTATCCGGATGGCTGAGCGCATTGTCCCGTCCGCCTCATCCAGCTTGCCGAGTTTCCATTCTGCGAAACCAACTGCCATCAGCGAATGTCCAGTTGCCTCTGATTCTTCTCCAAAAGAACTGCGCGCCAGATTGAGAGAACGTTGAGCATCCTCCATCCCCTGAGCACAAGCCTGGCGAGAGCAGCGCGCGAACGCCAGCGCATTCAAGGAGGAGAGTATATCCGCTTTCTCTGGATCATTAAGACGCGTCATTACTTCCAGGGCTCGAGTTGCCTTCTCCTCCACATCCTTGAAGTTGTGCTTTGCAAGAGCAATCTCGGCCGTGTGCTGCTCGCTCCGTGCCTCGTCGAGCGGGTAACCTAAACCGCTCCGAATGGTTGCCGATTTTCTGTTGTACCTCTCCGCCTCATCCAATCGCCCGTAGATCAGATAGAGCATCGCGAGGTTGTCCAGGGTCGTGGCATAATTTCGCGCCACCGCCGGACTCTGTTCAAGAAGAGTGAGCGCCTTGAAGTATGCGTCTTCCGATGCGGTGAAATCTCCCGCCTTGCGATATTCGCTGGCCAAGACAGCCCACTGATAGCCAATGCGTTCCTCAGGCAGATGCTGTCGTTGTGCCGTCTTAATCAACTCCATATCCTGCGCAATACGTTCTCGCAATGCTTGTTGAGTCTGTGCAGAACATGCGAGCACGGAGTTGAAGATAAGAGACAATGTCCAAAAACGAACACACGAGTTCCTTTGGTGAAATCGAGGCAACACTCTCATGGACCACCTCATAAGGCAACAGAATGCGTGCGAGTTGCGTTTTATTACGATGGACGAAATCAATTGTTCCGCATCCCGTCACATTTACGGCGAATTAACCCACAGCATATTTGTCTCGTTGCGCAAACTACATCTGCACATACAAAACGAAAGACACGGACTTCCGGTTAACAACAGAAGAAATGAAGAGCACTCCCTCCTGTCGGCGCATTAGACAAGAAACTGAGTAGGCGGTTAGGTATTTTTGTCCTACGTTGCTCTCTATCTGGTTGAGGCCAGACCGCGACGAAGTTCCGCAAGAGGATAGAACGTGCCTCTCCACATCACGCCGCCCGTTTGTAAGGTGATCGAGACGGAATGCAGCAGCGAATACAGAAATAATGTTGCTCCAAGCGGAAACAGCAACGCATACCAGGGCGATATCTTTGAATGTCGCGTTGACAATACATACAAGCTCCAAATGGATACCAATGCGAGGATTGCTGGAAACCACTCCTGTGGAAGGAAGAGGAATGCAACGGGGCCGAGGCAAAGAGTGGCCAATGCAATACCAGCAAGCACTACCAGCTCCACACGAAAGTGGAAGACGGCAAAGAGATTTTTTGCCATTACGTTTACGACACCTTTAGCCCCGGGCGCCCAGTGGAGCGAGATCATTCCTGGAGCGACTGCCACGTGCTGCGACAATCCGGCGCGTTTTACCTGCCGAGCCAGCGTGAGGTCCTCAAGAATCTCCATTCGGAGAGCGTCGAATCCTCCCAACTGCTGGTATGCGGAGGTGCGGAGGAGGTTGAAAGCTCCGATTCCGATCGAGTCGCGAATTGCCTTCGGATCCGATGCGAGCCAAGGACGAGTGGCCCACAGGCCCATGACTCCCAGGTAACTCAACAATGTGCCTTCGCCTATTGTTTTGACGATGGGGGTCGGGAAGGTGACGAAGTGATCTGCCTGTGTCGCGACTGCGTGAGCCAATGATCGTCGGATAGCGTCGGGTTGGAAGAAGACATCGGCGTCAGTGAAGAGGAGATAATCCGGCTTGTAAATTGCGATGGCGTGGCGCGCCGCCAGGGCCATCGCATGCGTCTTTCCCAGCCAACCTTCGGGCAATTCGGAGACATGGATTGCGGTGAATGTGTCAGGGTATTTCTCTGCCAGGGAATCAATGATGGCTCGGGTTCCGTCGGTGGAGCGATCATCTACTGCGATGATGTGTATGTTGGCATAGTCTTGAGCCAGAAGAAGAGACGCCAGCGCTTGCGGAAGCGCGGCGGCTTCGTTGCGTGCCGGAACAATGACTACCAGCGACGGGTTTCCCGCGGGTGAGCGGTCATACTTTGGCTCCGCCAGGTTTGGGATGCGGCGAAGGCCGAAACCTGCGGTCACGGCCTTCCACAGCCATGCCAGAGCCAAGAGCCAAGCGAGGATATGCAATGCCATCATGCAGCAACTGGCTCGTCTGCGTGGAGCGGTGGCGCATAACGTGAGCCAGCGAAGAAGATGATGGCCGCGAGCACGAGGGTGATGAGGGTTGATCCCAGCCCCAGATTGAGAGTGCTACGGTCACTCACAGCTCCGATGATGCGTGGAGAGATGGCATCACCGAGTGCGTGAATTACGAACAGTTGTCCGGCCATTGCCGTTGCGCGAACCTCGGGGCGGACGGCGTTGAGTGTCGCTGCGTTCACCGGACCGGTTCCCAGAAAGATGAAGAAGATAGCGACGGCGAGCGACGGAATCGTGAGCGACTTTGGACCGAAGAAACAGACCAATGCCGGCGGAACTGCGATTGCTGCGCTGATTGCAGGCACCAGATACAGAGCCTTCGATGTTTTCTTCAACCAGCGTTGAGCGATGATGCCTCCTGTGATGGTGCCGAGTAGCCCGGTGACTACGGTGATGGCTCCCATGAGAAAGGCGGCGTTTGATTGTGAGCGGCCGCCGACTCGCTGGAGAAATGAGGGCATCCACCAGGAGATTCCGCCGAGCGAGAAGGTGACGGCGGCGTATCCGAGGATCGAGGCGAGATATGCTTTGTTCTTCACGAGGGTGAGAACAGTTCCCTTCTCCAATTTCGCCTTTTCGTGCTGGCTTGCTCCGCGCGCGGGCTCCTTCATGAAGAAGAGGATGAGCAGCGCGAGAATGACTCCGGGGATGGCGGAGACGATGAAGGCGCGACGCCAGCCGAAGTGCTCTCCGACTACTCCTCCCACGAGGTAGCCCAATGCAGCGCCGACTGGAATGGCGACGTTGAAGACCGTCAGGACGCGGTTGCGTTGCTCGGGCGGGTAGAAGTCCGCGAGGAGAGCGGGGGCAAAGATGCCAAAGCTGGCTTCGCCTATTCCGAGAGCGGCGTGCCTCAGGTTCAGGGAGGTGTAGGAGTTTACGGAGGCTGTGAAAAAGTTCATGCCGCTCCAAAAAAGTGCGGCGGCGACAATCATGGGTTTGCGGGGGAAGCGATCTCCCAACCACCCGGTGACAGGCGAGGTGAACATGTAGGCGAGCATGAACCAGAAGGTGAGAGTTCCGATGTGCTCGTCGGAGAGATGGAACTCTCCTTTGATCTGCTCCTGGACGCCGGGAAGGATGTAGCGGTCGATGTAGTTAACGAAATTGAGGGCGGTGAGGAGGACCAATGCTGTTGTTGCGCCAACGATAGACGATGCACGGATGGGTTTGGATGTAGAAGGCATCTGTGGGGACAGGATAGCTTATTGCTGTTTATGACGCGATTCGCTATGGGAGACCCCCCATCCCCCCATGTTTCGCTGCAAAGTGTACTTAATAAAATGTTTAGATCTGAACTTGCTGGAGCAGTGAGTCAGCGATTCGGCCAGTTAGCGAGTCCGCTCAAAGTCAGGAGCCCGGCCTTTTTGTGCCGGGCTCTTTTTTCACCCTTCTCTATTGTAGAGAATCGAGCGAAACTGCTCTGCCACTTTGCCGGAGATTTTTTTTGAGAGAGAAGTGATTGCGGTTGTTCCGGTTGCAGGATTTTGGGTTGTGGAAATCCTATTTCGCAGTCTTGACAGAGATTCTGTGATCCCTGAAAGCAGTCTCTCGGTGGTCCGCTCCGTCGGAGCTGACGTGCAACAACGGGGGTCCGGCCAGGCATCCCGGTCCGAAATTGTTCAGGATGTTACGATGGGGCGCAAGAAAGCCGTCCTTGCGGATTTCAGAAACCTTCCAAGGAAATACCGATGCCAACTCAATTCTCCCGATCGCTGATTGTGTGTCTTTTCACCTCGCTCGCATGGCCGCAACAGGCTCCTCCATCGCAACAGGCTCCTCCATTAAGTTCGACGGCGGCGACGGATCCCATCGCGGTGATGGTCGGACGTCTGGACCTTGAGCGATATAAAGCGACTATTAAAGGGCTGACTCAATTTGGCGACAGGCGGCAGGGTACCGATCGCAATCGCGCCGCTGTTGACTGGATCGAAGCGCAGCTGAAGAGTTATGGATGCACCAACACGGAGCGTATTCATTACACCTACGAGGCGCCTGAACCGAGCGCCAGAACCGGCGCTCGCCGCCCTGCCGACCCCTCTGTGGGACCCGGAGGCTCGCGACGGCGCGGCAACATCTCTCCTGATACGGTCAATAACGATCCGATGAAGCAACCGGATGTAAAGCTGCGCGAACTGAACTCGCAGCCTTCGACCCCCGGTCCGCGCGAAGAGGTTTACTGCACAAAGATTGGATCGAAGCATCCGGAGCAGATGTATATTCTCGGAGCGCATATGGATGGGATCGGGTGGGGTGAGGCGGCCAATGATGATGGCTCGGGCACTGCCCTGGTGATGGAGCTGGCGCGCGTGTTCAGCAGCCCGGATGTGGTCACCGACATTTCGATCCGCTTTGCGCTTTGGAACAACGAGGAGACAGGCGTGAATGGCGCGCGAGCCTACGTGGACCAACGCAAGGACCTGCAGGGCATCGAATCACCCGCTGGATCGGGCAGGTATCCGGAGCCCAAGTGGCTGGGCATGGTGCAGCATGACATGATGCTGTTTGATCATGGAATGCCGCTGAAGGACGGAACGTTACCCAAACAGCAGCGTCCGGAGGCAGACATCAACATCGAGTACCAGACCACCTCGAAGTTTGCTGACCAGGCAATGACATTGGCGCATAAGTTCCAACTGGCGGACGATAAGTATGCAACGGACTATCCGGCCAACGTCGGTCCTCATATGACCAACACCGATTCCAGCCCATTCATGGACCTGACTCCGGCCATCAGCCTGCGTGAAGTGGAACGCGGCGCGCAGATGGGCAGCGGGTGGGATCCACAGCATCATCAGCCTACCGATGTCTATTCGTTCTATAGCGACGCCGATTTTCGTCTGGGTCTGAATGCGACGCAAACCACGCTGGGCGCGATCGCACAATTGTGCGGAGCAACACTCACCACTGCAAAGTAAGTCACGACGGCGGTAATGCGAGCGGTTGTAACCGCTTCAAGGCAGTTCTGTGATTTTAATGATGCTACGTCCGGCGAGGCCTACATAAAGGGCCGGGGCGGAAGGGACTGAGAGCCAGTCGTAGAAGCAACTGGTGGGACGTCCAGCCATGGCGCCGGCGTGGTAGATGCGTGTCCAGTTTGCGCCGTCGCGGGTCATGAAGGCTCCGCCTTCGCCAACGGCGAAGCGCAGGTTGGGGTCGGAGGGATGGAAGACCATGTCGGTGAGAATGAGATCGGCGCCCTCGTTCAACCCGATCGTGTTGTCATTGGTGGTGATGGGAATGAGATGGTTCCACGTGAGCTGAATCTCAAGGTTGTTATCGACGGCCCAGGTTTGGCCACCGTTGTCGGTTCGTTTCACATGGTCCTTATCGAGGATGTAGATGAGATTGGGGCGGTAAGGATCAACGAAGAAGCGAATCGCTGCGGATGCGGTTGGGCATGGGATGAGTTTGGTCCACGCGGTGGAGAACTGTGTTGCAACCCACAGCGAATTCGTTGAATCGCCACCCACGTAATAGAACGGTGCTACATGGCCACCAGAGGCTTGAAGAATGCCGAGGTCCAGAATCGGCAACGGAGCAGCCTGACGAAAAACATTCTTCCCCTGCCCCGGTCCGGTGGCGGTTGTGATCCACTCGTCGCGATGTTTGATGTCCCAGATGTTTTGCGTGCGCACGAGGACGGTGGCCGCTGCAGGTGATCCCGGAGGATTGAAGAGAAGGAAGACGTAGTCCCCTTGCGGAGGTGAGGCTTGTCCGGCGAGGCTGAGGACAATGGGACGCGAACCATGCAGGCCGAAACCGCTGCTGGCGTTCCATATCGACCTGCCAGGCACGCCGTCAGGCAGTGTTGGAGGGCCGGTGACCGCCTTTCGTTGTGAAGATGCGGAGGCATCGCCGAGTTGCCCAGAAGACGCTTCATAGACGGAGACAGTGTTGCCCAGCCTGGCTGAGGTGGAATTTCCGGCGGTATCCCATCGCGGAGTGAAGACCATCATGGTCTGCCCGCGAAGTGGGTCGGCGAAGGAACAGTCGTTGTCGCCGCCGCCATACTGCTGATACGACCAGTGGGCTCCGCCGTTGGTGCTGCAGAAACCATCGTTGTCGCCAGAGTTGAGGGAGATCGTTGGCCCCTTGCCTGAAAGAGACGTACCTGCAATTCGGACGACGGAGAGCGTTGTGGCACCGTTGGCGGAGTCGAAGTTCACGCCGCCATTGGTGCTGCGATAGATTCCGCCATCGCTGAGGAGCCAGATGGTCCCGGAGGTCACGTGATAGTTGCCGTTTTGCAGGGTCGCGGCGAAGTCAGGCGAAAGGAGAATGCCGTGCATGTCGACGTGGACGGTGTTGTCGAGAAGTTTCCAGTCAGATGCTGAGTTGGGAAAGAGAGGGCCTACCCAGAGGTGGGGGTGACTGCCACCGTCGAAGCGCTGGCCGTTGAAGAAGAGGAGGTCTCCACGGCCACGCTGTGTGGCGGTAAGGAAGGCCATTCCGCTGTCCTGTGGATCGGTGTTGGGGATGGGCACGGGGTCCCAGGTGGAGGTGTGGTTGCCAAAGGGAAAAGAAGAGTAATCGCCACGCCAGATTTCGGGAGCGTATGGACCACCGCTGCCGTTACGCGTGATGAAGACCTCAAGGAGAAAGCGCGGGGAGATGATCATCACGGTTGGCGAGGTGGAGTTTGCGATGAGGCCAGCGGAGCCACCGAGATTTGGCGGGATTGCTCCGTGATCTTCCATCCATGTGGCCCCGCCGTCGAAGGAGAGATACATGGAGCTATCGCCGAGAGCGTAGATGACCGCTGGCTGCAGATCAGCGGCCTCATTCAACCAGACGGCGACGTGATTGACGCGCTTCGCAGGGTTCGTGCCCCAAGGGAAGGCATCGACGAAGCTAAGGCCGCCGTCTTTGCTGATGGCGATCGAGGAACCGCCTGCAGCATAGACAAGATGATCGCTGCCGAGAGGCCATTGGAGCTGTCCTACGTTGGGACTGGACGGAAATTGATGTACCTGCGCCCAGCTTGCGCCGGCGTCGGGGGATCGCCAGATACCTCTACCTCTGTTGCCCGATTCACGGTCCTGGGCGACGATGGCGAGCAATGTCATGAGGTATCCGAAGCTGGCGAGGACGAAATTCGAAGTGGGGAAGCCACCGACTCCGTCACCAGTGGCGGTCCAAACGCCAGCGTCGCCGAAGCCGACGATGCTTGTACGGGCTTGCCGCGCAAGAGGCAGCACGAAGCGTGGGTGTCTCGCGACCTGCCAGCCTTGATTGACGCCGAGGTTCTGAAGGACGAAGTTGGCGTTGTGAAAGGTTCCATCGCCACCGCCGAGAGCGGTCCATACGCCAGCATCACCAAAACCGACGATGCTTGACGGACCTCCGGGCGCGAGCCTGGTAACGAAACGCGGATGTTTGCTGACCTGCCAGCTCTGATGAACTCCGAAGTTCTGAAGGACGAAGCGGGGAGCTGTAAAAGTGCCGTCGCCTTTGCTGAGCGCGGTCCAGACGCCATCATCGCCGAAGGCGACGATGTCCTGGAGGCCGCTGCTGGTGAGCACAGCCGTCATTCTGGGGTGAGACTGGACGCGCCAGCCCTGGTTGTAACCGAAGTTCGCTATAACGGGATTTGTGTTGGGCTCCCGGAAGGTTCCATCGCCATTGCTGAGCGCAGTCCAAACGCCCCCGGTTCCGAAGCCGATGATGTCGGCCCATCCTGATTTTGTGAGAGCGGCGAGGATGCGAGGATTGTTTTCGACTCTCCAGTTCTGGTTGTAGCCGTAATTGGCAAGGACAAACTTCGGCTCCTGAAACGTGCCATCACCATTGCCGAGCGCGGTCCAGACGCCGGCATCGCCAAAACCAACGATGTCTGGATGTCCACTGTTGGTGAGCATAGCGAGAAATCTTGGATGCTTGTCGACGGACCAGCCCTGCTGCGCGCCGAAATTCTGAAGGACAAATTTTGCTGTCTGGAAGGTTCCGTCGCCATTGCCGAGCGCGGTCCAGACGCCGGCATCGCCGAAGCCGACGATGTCGCCTTTTCCGTCTCCGGTGAGGTCAACGACAAAACGCGGGTGCTTGTTGACCTGCCAGCCGCCTGCCTGAAGGCCAAAGTTGTTGAGTACCACCTTCGGATTCGCAAATGTGCCGTCGCCATTGCCGAGCGCGGTCCATACGCCGCAATCGCCGAACCCGACGATGTCCTGCGTGCCTTTTGTTGTGAGTTGCGCGAGAACTCTGATGTGGTTATCGACGCTCCAACCGGGGCCTGTAGCCATATCGACGACGCACCAGCCACCGAGGGATCCGGGAGCATCAAATTGATCTGCCGGCGGCTGAGGCCACGTGAGTTGTTCGAAGTTTTTCCCCTGATCGGTAGAAACCCAGATGTTGGAATACGAACCTGCGTAGACAGTGCCTCCGTCCGGCGAGCAGGCAAGGGAAAGCATTCGGCCGGTGACGGAATGATTTCTGTCGGATGCGGATGTGTTGGACGATGTGGGGCTTACGTCGATGATCTTTGTCATCGGGCCGCTCCTTTCTCGGAAAAGCTTCGCTGTACAGCGAGGAAGGGCCCAGAAGACACCAGTCAGGTTGTCGTGCTGAGACAAAAAGTTACATCGTTGCCAGACTGGACGTCAATTAGCCAGGGCAACCAGAACAGTCGATGTCTCGCCTGAAACAGTTTGTTGTAAGTCGAGTTGAGCGAGTCGTGCCATAGTAGAGCGATGAGACCTTGTTCGCTTTCATTCTCTGCAGCGTTTTTGATGCTGGCCATCAGTTGTACGACGACCGGTTTTGCTCAACAGGCTGTTCCTTCGCGCGTACGACCTGGGTTTGATGCGATTCGCGAGGATGATCTACGAACGAATCTAACTTTGATTTCGAGCGATCGCTTTGAGGGGCGAATGTCGCTGCAGCCAGGGGATGATGCTGCGGCGAAATGGGTGGCCGATGAGTTCGGCAAAGCGGGTTTAAAACCTGTGGCAAAGGACGCTTCCGGGAAGGCGTCTTTTTTGCAGGGAGTGCCGCTGATTGAGTACAAGCCGGACGCTTCGGCGACTCTTCTTCGCGTTACACGCAAGGATGGTTCGAAGCACGAGTGGCGTGCACCGGTTGTGAGCGGGTCATTCCGCGAGAACGTGGATGCTTCGGGAGGATTGGTTTATGTGGGGTATGGAATTAGTGCTCCTGAACTGAACTATGACGACTATGCGGGAGTGGATGCGCGGGGCAAAATTGTCGTTCTGATGGAGCATGAGCCGCAGGAAGACGATCCGAAGTCGATCTTCAATGGCACAGGGAATACTCGGTACGCTACGAGCCGGGTGAAACTTTTGAATGCACAGCGACATGGGGCGATTGCAGTGCTGCTGATGCCGGAGCCGAATGCCACACACGTCCCAACGTCGAAGCGGCTGGCCAACGTATTTGCGGGAGTGACGGCGAAACGGTTGACACCGATTCCACTACAGGCAATTGCGGATGATGAAGTGCGCATTCCGCTGATGACGATTCCGCTTAGCGTGGCGGATGAATTGTTTAAGGATTCGGGTACTACGCCGAAGGAGTTGCAGACCGGGATTGATCAAGACTTGAAGCCACGATCACGTGAATTCGCAGGCACACAGGTGCGTCTGCAGACAAAGAACAGTTCGACGCATGTGGGAACGACTTACAACGTGGTGGGTTTGTTGCCTGGAAGCGATCCTGCGCTGGCGGCGGAGACGCTGATTGTGAGCGGACATCACGATCACAATGGCTCATCGGAGGTGGAGGAGCAGGATGGAAGGCGGCATGTAGATATCTGGCATGGCGCCGATGACAACGGCTCAGGCACGGTGGGCGTAGTAGAGATGGCGCATGCGTTTGCGTCGAATCGGATGCGGCCCAAGAGGTCGATCTTATTCGTAGTGTTTGCGTCGGAGGAACGTGGGCTGCTGGGGTCGTATTACATGGCACAGCATCCTCTGCGTCCGCTGGCAACGACACGGGCGATGGTGAATTTCGACATGATCGGGCGGGATGAGAAGTCCAGCGCGCAGACCGATGGCGTGATTGAAATACCGGCGGATACTTCGAACCGGTTGAACCTGATCGGGACACTTTACTCGCCGGATTTTTTGCATACGGTAGAGCATGAAGACAAGTACGTTGGGCTGATCCTGGATGATCGGTTTGAACGGGACACGGCTCTGGGGATTTTCTTCCGGTCCGATCAGTTCCCTTTCATCCTGCGTGATGTTCCCGCCCTTTGGTTTTTCACCGGGTTCCATCCCGATTATCACCATGTAACGGATACGGTGGACAAGATCGACTTTGCGAAGATGACGAAGATTGTGCGCCTGGGCTATCTCAGTCTGTTCGACATTGCGGATGAGAACCGTACGCCGAGGTTTGTCGCTAACCCAGCGCTCGGGAGATAGCCCAGAACGTATTGAATTTCTGACATCGCAGAGACGGAGCGATCGCTGATTTTCAGTTGCTGCCTCTCGCCTTTTTGAGGGCGTTGATGTCGATCTTGCTCATAGTGAGCATGGCCTGCATGACACGGCCAGCTTTTTCCGAATCTTTGTCGCTGAGCATTTCGCCGAGCGCGTTGGGGATGATCTGCCAGGAGAGACCGTACTTGTCTTTGAGCCATCCGCAGCGGGATTCCTGACCTCCGCCGGAGGTGAGTTTTTCCCAGTAGTAGTCGACCTCCTGCTGATCTTCGCAATGGACGAAGAAAGAGACAGATTCGTTGAAGTGGAAGAGCGGGCCTCCGTTGAGAACCATGAACTCCTGGCCGAAGAGTTCGAACGTTGCGGTCATCACCTGCCCGTTTTTATCGGGGAATGCTTCTCCATAGCGGGATACTTTGCCGATTTTGGAGTTTTTGAAGATGGAGGTATAGAAGTTCATAGCCTCTTCGGCCTGATGGTCGAACCAAAGGAATGGGGTGATCTTTTGCATCTGAGTTTCTCCTTTTTAGCTGTTTAGTGTCTCTTGTAAATAACCAAATGGTTATATAAAGGATGCAGGAAGATTGTCAAGAGATGCATGGAACTTTCAGGGGCGACTTGAATGGCTACGGAAGAGGGCGAATGGTGGTGTTGAAGAGATAGGGATCGTCGAATTCCGTACGATCTCCAGGCCTTTTGCCGGTGACTGGCTGGATTCGCGCTGAAAGGGGCTTGTTCCACTTCGTGGCGAGGGACGCTACGTCGGAGAAGATGCGAACCAGTTGCTCCAGGCTTACATCGCCTGGCAGCGGAATGGTATCGAGACCAGTGCCGCAGACGGCGGAGTAGGCGAGGAGATCGTCGATGTTGTAGGCGGCTTCGGCCCAACGCTGGGAGAGGAGTTTATCTTCCATAACAGGAACCATGAGTCCGGAATAGCCGGTTTGAAGGACGGGTACGGCTTTGACGGCGGTGGTGATAATTCGGGCTGCTGTGAGGGTTCCGCTGGAGCCGAAGCGGGCTCCGGTGAAGGCTTCGATTGCGGCCCCGATGGAGACTTCGCCGAGAGGCGCGGGAGTGGGGTCGACTCCGACGTAGGTCCAGCCGGTGGCTGCTGCAACTTTTTTCCCTACCCTATCGGCGACTTTGGCGTGTTTTGTGAGGACGGCGGTGAGATCGGCAGTTGCTGCTTCGGCATCGCCTTTGTCTTTGGCAAAGACATCGCGGACTACGTTAGCACCTTCGAAGCCGATGGCAAATTGTCCGCCTTTGCCGGTGTGGTAAGAACCGGGGAAGAAGGGGGAGTAAGGCTTGAGCATCGCAGTTGCGGTGAAGTTGAAGGTTCCCTGGCTATGCGGGCTGTGTTCGGCTACATATTTGACCAATTCCGCGGTGCGATGGATGGTCTTCCAATGGATCCCCGCTTCGTCAGCGATGACGGCGTTGCCTTCGATGTTCGGCAGAGTGGAAAGAGCGCGTTCCAAGAGGTGCATCGCTGTGGGGTTGTCGGAGTCGTGGAGCATTGCAGGGCCGATATTGGGAATAAAGCTTTCTTTGACGGATAGTTTGTCGAAGTTACTAAGGAAAGCGAGGGCCTGATCTTCGGACATGCCGGCGGTGAGTTCAGCGATGGGCTGGGTTGTGATGCGGAGGGTTTCGACTTCGTAGCCAGAGGATTCGAACTCAGACTTTGCCTTCCGTAGGACAACAAGGGTGTCGGCGATCTGTTTCTCGTAAGTCGCAGGTTCCAGGCGAACGAACGCCGTGATGGCCCTTACCTTGGGATTCGATTGTGCTTGAGTATTCCGAGGAGCCAATGCAAGAGACACGACGAGAAAAGCGGCTAGTGGAAATCGCTTCATTTTTGGGAGACCCTCTTTGGAATTAAGGGAGAAGTATAGCGCAGAGAGCTGTGTCAGCTCGCCAGGAATCCAGATGGAATGAGGTGGAGGAACCATGCTGCATAGATGCAGAGGGAGGGTATCGCGCCGAGAAGCACGTCGATGGCGTAGTGATAGCCTCCTGCGATGGCTGCTATGGCGATCGCAATCGCTATTGCGAGAAAGACGATACCGGCGATTGGTGCAAAGTGAAGAAGTACTAGCGCTACGGCGAGCGAGGAGGCTACGTGTGCGCTGGGGAAGGAGATGGCATGGATGCTTCCATACTTAAGAATCTCAAGATTGAGGCTTCGGCCAACGTTTGCAGAAGGAACGATCATTTGTTTCGTCGAGAGGCTGCGGGGCGGGAGTGCCGGAAAGAATGGTGTGATGGCGTAGCAGAGATAGGTTGGCATCAGGACGATGAACCAGAATGTATCGGTATCGGCGCGGCGGCCGGTGGCGTAAAGCGTGGCGAGACCAGCGGGAACCAGGGGATAGCAGGATAGGTAGGCGTATTCCATGGCGAGGCTGAGAGACTTGCTCATTGATGCGTTGGCGAAGGGTTTGAGAAGACGGCGGTCGGTTTCGATAAGCCATGCCTGGAACTTTTCGTTTGGGCCGAGGAAGAGTTGGCCGGTTTGCCAGTATGGGATGAGGAGGAGAGGTACAGGGAGCCAATCGCGCAGGATGGAGTTCTGATATGCGAAATGACGGACAAGAGCGATTATCAGGAGGGCAATGGCAGCGAGAAGAGTGGTGACCCAGCGCCGCCGAAGTGGCAAAGGGCGTATCCATGCCGCTGCGGCGAAGAGCAGAGCGAAACCGGACTGTATCCATTCAGAGGTTCGCATCGGTTCTAACCGCTGATATTGCTGGCAGCTACAACTTTGTAACGGCCTTACCGGTGAGCCGGCTAGCCATTTTTCTTCGAGAGCAAGGGACTGACCTCTAAAACCTGCTCGACTTCATCTGCCAGGTGATCTGTGGATGGGTAGCGAGTGCCTGCAGCCATGAATTTTTCAATGGCGGCTAACGACTGAATTCCTCCACGGGCTCCAACGGCAGTGCAGTTAAGGGCTGCGGCGGCGCAGGCGAAGTCAAGTTGACGTTCAAGGGTCCAATTCTGGAGGAGGCCGTAGATGAAGCCGGCGTGAAAGATGTCGCCCGCGCCCGTCGTATCAACGACCGGAACGAGATAGGCGGGTGTGTGGTAGAAGTTTTTACCGTCAAAGGCAAGGACGCCCCCCTGTCCTAGTGTCGCAGCAGTGAGGACGGAGTTATAGCGGCGCTGCATCTGGCGGAGAGCAGTTTCGAGGTCAGGCTGGTGAGTGAGGCGGGTGGGAAAGTCGCGGCTGACGATAAGGTAATCGACGTTGGGGAGGAGGTCATCGACTCCGGTGTAGAGTTCGTCGAGATCGGCGATGACCGGGAGGTTGGCGGCACGAGCCCAGGTGGTTGCCAGAGTGGCTGCTTCAGTATCGTAGCCATCTACGTGGAGTGCTCGTGCGTTGACGATCCATTCGCGGTCGAGGTCGGTCGATCGCAGGGTGAGTGCCTCGTCACGGCGCCATAGGACAGTGCGCTCGCCGCGGTCGTCAACGAGGATAAGAGACTGCTGGCTGGCGCAGTTGGGTGCAGTGAGGATGCGGGTGTCCACGCCAGCACTGGCGAAGGCTTCGCGATGGAGGCCAGCGGCGTGATCGTCACCAAGTTTGCCTACATAACGAGTGGCTAAACCCCAGTGCTGACAGGCGATAACGGTCGTGGCGACCTGACCACCGGGAAGGATGCTGAGGTTGCGATACTCGAGTTTGGAGCCGCGCTCGGGGTAGTGGGAGAGAGGGAGAACGGTGTCCGTGGCGTTAAGGCCGACGCCGACGAGGTCAACCTTCGGCACTTTCATCATAGTTTCACTGTAAATGAAAGCTACGTAAGGGTGCGGGTCAGGTTGAGTATCCGACGGGGCAACGGCGTCGCCAACCCGAAACACGGCGAGCCTCATCTAAGTAAAAGTGGGGCGGGTTTGGTCTGCCTCGCAAGGCAATGGGAAAACATTTTCACATTGCCTAGAGAAGTTTGTGACGCTTTTGAATCGAGGACGGTTCAATAAAAAAATATAAGTCTCCTTATATGAGGTTCCTGCAGGATTTGAGACGGTTTGTGGCACGTGCTTTGCTATATGCAAAGTGCATCACATGTTGACTGGAAAGGAGGTACTTATGGCAGTTACACCGCTTTTTACTTGTGTCTGCGGGGTTCAGAAGAAAACGACGAATCATTGGGTTCTGGCGAAGGTGACGGCCTCCGATATCCGCTTTCTGCCTTGGGACTCGAAGCTCGCGGTTAGCGATGACATCATCGTTCTGTGCGGAGAAGGTTGTGCCGCGGCTTTGTTGAGCCGCTCGCTGGGGGAGTGGAAGAGCTCAGCCAGGTCTGCCGAGGTTGCAAAGGTTGTGGAATTGGCTGTCGCTTAGTCAAACGCAGACAGTACCTTTGTTGCAGGACCGAGGAGGACCTCGTCGAAGGCTTCAGTGTTGAGTGGCTCTTCGGGACCGATATAGATGGTTCGGATGCGTCGTTGGCGAGCGATATGGACAAAGCCTGCGGCAGGGTAGACGGAACCGGAGGTACCTACGACAAGGAGGGTGGTCGCAAGCTCGAGTTGGCGGTAGATGGCGTCCATATCCAAGGGAATTTCGCCAAACCAGACGATGTGCGGGCGGACCGGGGCTCCGCAAGTGTTACAGGTTGGGAGAGTCGCTGCAGTTTCATAGAACGATTCGTCGTGAAATGTGAACCGGCATTGAGTACATCGAGACTGAAAGAGTGTTCCGTGCATGTGGTGGATGCGCTGTGAGCCAGCACGCTCGTGAAGATCATCGACGTTTTGGGTGCAAAGATAAAATCGTTCACCAAGTTGCCGCTCGATTTGCGCGAGAGCCTTATGGGCAACGTTGGGTTGCGCATTTTTCGCGTCACGGCGACGCATGGAATAGAAGCGCCAGACAAGTTCGGGGTCAGCTTCCCAGGCTTCAGGCGTGGCTACTTCTTCGACGCGATATCCATTCCAGAGACCGCCTGAACCACGAAATGTGGCCAGACCGCTTTCAGCAGAGATGCCGGCTCCGGTGAGAACGAAGAGGTAATCCTGAGGCGTGAACTGCATGACGACATGATATGCGAGGGAATCAATACGAAGCCTGGGAGCCGCGACTATATACAGTAGCGAGCGGGAGGAAGACCGATATCGTCGTTCCATGCGTATCGGGATTGACGCTGCTGCTAACCCGAATTTCCCCGCCGTGTCCTTCGACGAACTGTTTTGTTATGAACAAACCTATCCCTGTGCCAATCGTCTTTCGCGTTGTGAAGAATGCGTCGAAGATTTTGGGTAGATTGCCGGCTGGAATGCCAACCCCTGTATCCTGAACAGCCAGAAGCACGCCTTCCCGCGGAACGTTCGTATCCTTCACTGAGAGCCTAAGGGTTCCACCGTTCGGCATGGCGTAGATGGCATTCGCGATGAGATTTGAAATAACCTGCATAATCTCACCCTTGCGCAGGACAACGTTTCTTGAAGATTCCAGCGATTTTTCAACGTTGATATTTCCGGCGGTACATCGCGGCCCATAAATCGTGAGGGCGTTGCGTGCAAGTTCATTAAGAGAGCTGCTGACCGCGGAGGCCTGTTCGCGATAATAGCCAAGAGTCTGTTTGGCGATATGCGATACACGGGAGAGCTCACTCTCAGCCGCAGCGAGATATTCGACTCCCTGCAGATGGGTGACCATCGGGCGCAACAGATACAGAAGGTTAACGATGGCTTCCAAGGGGTTGTTGATTTCGTGTGCGATCGTGGCGGCCATTCGTCCCGTTGCAGCGAATTTCTCGGCCTGCAAAAGGGATGTTTCGAGACGCCTTCTAAGCGTAATGTCACGGAGAATTTTGGATGCCCCTACGATGACACCCGTGTGGTCCTTGACTGGTGAAACAGTAAGGGCGACCTCGAGCAGCTGACCATCCTTGGTCAGACGTACGGTTTCGAAGTGATCAATCCGTTCTCCTGCACAAACCTTCGAGAGAATAGTCTTCTCGTCGGAGTGAAGAGGCTCAGGAATAATCTTTAGGATGGATTGCCCGATCATCTCCTCGCTGGAGTAACCGAGTATTCGAGTAGCGGCTTCGTTCCAGCTCGTAATAATTCCCTTCAAATCTTTACTGATGATGGCGTCGTCAGAGGACTCGACGATTGCAGCCAGTTCACTGAGGCCTTTTGACGCTTCCTTCTGGCTCTGCTCGATTCTTTGCAGATCGCTGATCTTATCGGTCAATTGAGCGCGCAATCCCACGTTCTCGATGGCGACGGCCGCCTGCGCGGCAACTGTAGCTACGAGATCTTCCGAACTTTGTTCGAAGACGTCGACATCTTCGTGACCATAAAACATACCTCCTAATACCTGGCCTGATTGCCCCCTCACAGGTACAGCCAGGTAGCTGCGTATGGGGAGCCGATTTTCTGACCATCCTAAATACGGAGGTTCATTCCGATAGCGTGGGTCTCTCGTAATATCCGGAGAGCGAACAATCCGCACGCCTTCGAACACAGGGGAAAAAATAGTTCTATTGGGAGACAGGGAAAAGTTCGAAAACGTTTCGGGGTCGATTCCAGAGAGTTTATAGAGGTATTCTTCGTCTGTGTGATTAGCGATTCTGTAGAAAAATGCTCCTAACTGAGCGCCGCAAAGCTGTAGCCCTGCATCGATCGCCGACTGAGCGATCGATGCCAAATCATGACTTTTCGATAACAAAACGCCAGTATGAAGAACGAGTTGAAGCTTACGCTCAAGATCGTTGGACTGGGCAGCAGAACGAGACATATTTCTCCGGGAGAAAATCCAGCAAATCAATGCAGGTCTTTAGTTTTCGATTGTGATTACAGCTAAAGGGTGGTCTACATCGTCATTCGAGCTATTAAATCCCTCGAAAAGAATAATTTAGCCGATGAGCAAGGTCTAGTTGTGAGCTGTTAGTCCTCAATGATATGGAGGTCTTCAGGATCATCGCCATGGGGATTATCCCAGCCGCCAGGAGGTACTACACTTCCCTCGTTTGGGCCCCAGGTTTGTGGAGTGTAAAGGTATACCGGTGTTTTGGCTTTGAGGACGGGATCGACGATGCGCCATGCCTCTTCCACGTAGTCCTGGCGGGCGAAGAGAGTAGCGTCGCCAGCCATTGCATCGGTGAGGACGCGCTCATAGGCTTCCATCTCTCCAGGGCGTTGGTGGCGGCTGGCTTCGAGTTCGACGATCTGGCGTTGGCTGTGGGGATCCGGCGCAGTAATGTTGACGGCTAAGGCTATCGTCATTTCAGGACTGATGCGGATGCGCATATAGTTTTGCGGAGTGTTCGGTTCCGTGATGTTAGTCGTGGGTGGTTTGCGGAGGCGGGCGAGAACTTCTGTGCACGTAGTCGAAAGGTTTTTGCCGGCTCGGATATAGACAGGAACGCCGTCCCAACGCCACGATTTTATTTCTAGTTTGAGCGCTGCAAAAGTTTCGACGGTGGAGTCGGGGGCAACGCCTTTTTCATTTTTGTAACCGTAAAACTGACCGCGTACAAGGTCTTTCGCTTCGATGGCCGGAATAGCTCGAAGCACTCTCACTTTTTCATCGCGAATGGCTTCGCTGTCGTTACGCATGGGACATTCCATGGTGAGATTGCACATGACCTGAAAGATGTGGTTCTGGACGACGTCGCGTATGGCGCCCACCTGGTCGTAGAAAGAGCCACGACCTTGAACTCCGAAAGACTCGGCCATCGTGATCTGAATGCTTTCGATGTGGTCGCGGTTCCAGATGGGCTCGAGAAAGGCGTTGGAGAAGCGGAAAGAGACCATGTTATGAACAGGTCCCTTGGCGAGATAGTGATCGATACGAAAGATGGAGGATTCAGGGAACGCGGAGAGAAGGACGCGGTTAAGTTCCTGCGCGGAGGCGAGGTCGCGGCCGAAGGGCTTTTCGACGATGATGCGGGCTCCTTTCGCGGAGCCGGACTGGACGAGTTGTTCGACGACTTTCTCGAAGAGAGATGGGGGGATGGCGAGGTAGTGAGCAGGGTGCTGGGCGGCTCCCAACTCTTTGCGGACAGCAGTAAAGGTGGCAATGTCGGCGTAATCTCCGTCGACGTAACGAAGGAGAGAGGAGAGTTTTTCCCATGCCGCGGGGTCGAGGCCTCCGAAGGTGTTGAGGGAGTCCTGAGCACGCGCCTTGAACTTGTCGAGATTCCAACCGGCCTTGGCAACTCCGATGACGGGGACGTTGAGGGTGCCCCGTTTGATCATGGCCTGGAGGGCGGGAAAGATTTTCTTGTGCGCGAGGTCTCCGGTGGCTCCGAAGAAGACGAGTGCATCGGAGTGTACATGCGACGGGATTGTGGAAGTTTGCTCAGACGAATCGCTCAAAGTGACGTCTCCTTGTCTGTAGCAGTCTACTTCGCGGGCTTCTCGAGATGGCCACCGAACTCATAGCGCATGGCAGAGAGGAGCTTGTTGGCGAAATCGGCGTCTCCGCGTGAACTGAAGCGCTCGTACAGGGCTGTGGTGAGAACAGGTGTGGGGACACCTTCATCGATGCCTGCCTTGATGGTCCATCGACCTTCGCCGGAGTCTGAGACGCGGCCGCCGAATTTGGAGAGTTGGGGGTCCGCGGCAAGCGCGGTTGCTGTAAGGTCGAGAAGCCAGGAGGCGATGACAGAACCACGGCGCCAGACCTCGGCAATTGCCGGGAGGTTCAAGTCGTACTGGTAGTGTTCTGGATCGCGAAGAGGCGTGGTTTCTGCATCGATTTCAGAGGTATGTTTGCCGATGTTGGCACCCTTCAGAACGTCGAGACCTTCGGCGTAGGCGGCCATCATTCCATATTCGATTCCGTTGTGGACCATCTTGACGAAGTGGCCGGCACCGCCAGGGCCGCAGTGAAGATAGCCATGTTCGGCAGTGCCTCCGAACTTGTCGAAACCCGGCGTTCGAGAAACGTCTCCGCAACCGGGCGCTATGGCCTGAAAGATGGGATCCAGATGCTGGACAGCCGTGTTCGGGCCGCCAATCATCATGCAGTAGCCACGCTCGAGTCCCCACACCCCTCCGCTCGTGCCTACATCAACGTAGTGGACGCCTTTTGGCGCTAGATCTTTTGAGCGGCGAATGTCATCGATGTAGTAGGAGTTGCCCCCATCGATGAGGATATCGCCTGATTGGAGAAGAGGGGCGTACTGGGCAAGAGCAGAATCGACGTATCCGGCAGGGATCATGAGCCAGATGGGGCGCGGTGGAGCGAGCTTACTGACGAGGTCTTCGGGGGAGGAGGCGCCGGTAATTCCCTTCTCTTTCGCGAGTTCGGCGACAACCTGAGGAGAGTGATCGAAGACGACACATTCATGGCCATGGGCAACGAGACGGCGAACCATATTCGCGCCCATTCTGCCGAGACCTACCATTCCTAGCTGCATTGGCATCTCCTTTTCGTGAGGACGAACGCAGGGAAACAGTCTACGGCACAAACAGTTCCAGATGGGTGAATGCAGAGTTTCGACACCACTGGGTAGAGTGACCTTCTGCGGTCAGCGGGCGGCGGTGATTCCGAAGCCAGCGGCACCGCCGATGATCGATCCGATGCCCGCCCAAGTGATTGGATTATGGTGCCCAATGCGGATGCGCAAATCAACCGGAGCATCCGCCTGTGGTATGCCAGGCGGATGCTTAATGGTTATTCGCCGAAGTTCACGGATTCTATTCCGAGGAACTCAGCGGACTGGCCTAGTTCTTCTTCGATGCGGAGAAGCTGGTTGTATTTGGCTATGCGGTCGGTGCGGCTGGCGCTGCCGGTCTTTATCTGTCCTGCTCCTGTAGCAACAGCGAGATCGGCGATGAAGGTGTCTTCGGTTTCGCCTGAGCGATGGCTGATGATAGAGGTGTAGCCGTAGCGGCGAGCGAGTTCGATGGCGTCAAGGGTCTCGGAGATAGTGCCGATCTGGTTGACCTTAATAAGGATGGAGTTCGCAACGTTCTCGTCGATTCCCTGCTGCAGACGCTTGGTGTTAGTGACGAACAGATCATCACCTACGAGTTGGACAAAATCGCCGATTTGTCTTGTGAGTAGCTTCCAGCCGTCCCAGTCGTCTTCGGCGAGACCGTCTTCAATGCTGACGATAGGGTATTGGCGGACCCAGGACTCCCAGAACTCGGCCATCTGGGCAGAGGTCTTCTCGGACTTGTCGGATTTCTTGAAGATGTACTTGCCGGATTCCTTGTCGTAGAACTCGCTGGAAGCTGGGTCGAGCGCGATGGAGATGTCTTCGCCTGCCTTATAGCCTGCCAGTTCGATGGCTTCGAGGATGAGTTCGATGGCTTCGGCGTTGGACTTCAGATTGGGGGCGAAGCCGCCCTCGTCGCCCACTGCGGTGTTGTAGCCCTTCTTCTTGAGAACGCCCTTGAGGGTGTGGAAGGTCTCGGTTCCCCAGCGGAGAGCGTCGGAAAAGCTTTCGGCACCGACAGGCATTACCATGAATTCCTGGAAATCGACATTGGAGTCTGCGTGAGAGCCGCCGTTGATGATGTTCATCATCGGAGTGGGAAGGATACGGGCATTGACCCCACCGAGGTAGCGGTAGAGAGGGAGCTTAAGTGCTTCGGCGCTGGCGCGGGCGACGGCCATGGAGACAGCGAGGATGGCGTTTGCGCCGAGCTTGCCTTTGTTGTCGGTACCGTCGAGAGAGATCATGGTGGCGTCAATGAGCCGCTGGTTGGCGGCGTCCATGCCGGTGAGCTCGGGAGCCAGGATAGATTCGACGTTTTCGACGGCGTTGAGGACGCCTTTGCCGAGGTAGTGCGACTTGTCTCCATCGCGGAGTTCAACGGCCTCGTGCTCGCCGGTGGAGGCTCCGCTGGGAACTGCGGCGCGGCCGCGAGCTCCGCCTTCGAGGACGACGTCGGCTTCGACGGTGGGATTGCCCCGGGAGTCAAGGATTTCGCGCGCATGGATAGAGACGATCTCGGTCATGTTGCTCCTGTGTTCAGATGTTGATACAGATGTTGGAACGACGCGATGCATGAGGCGCTCGTTCAGCCTGGGACGGCGGTCTACTCGAACAAAATGACCGTCAGCCGCGCCAATGGAGTGCACAATATTCGCGCCGGAGGATTTCACCTGTTGGATTTTAGCAAAGGCGAAGGGATATCGCCTGAACGGTAAATGAATGTAGGGACGCCGAAAGCAGGTATTTCGGCGTGTAGTAGCAGGTTCGATTCCCTGCACCATGATTTGTGGCGCACGCGAATTGGAGATTCTACCCTTTTGTCAGGGACAGGCGTCTGAATGGGTAGCGGGATTATGCTGGTCATTACAGACGCAGAAACTGTTCCTGAGGATTGATGCCATGAAGATGTCGATCACAACAGCCGCACTGGTTATTGCAACTCTACCGGTTGCAGCGCAGACGACGCGGACGGGAGTGTCGAACCCGGATAACTCGGTTATCACATCGAACGACGATTCCGCTACATCTGCAGCACAGCCTGCTGCGGAGACAGGCAGAAGACCGTTGAGCACGGAGAAGCCTTCTGCAGCTACGCCGGCTGTCCAGACCAAGGAAGAGTATGGATCTTATGTGCCATACGTAGCACCGGGGTCAAAGGCGCAACCCGCGTCTGCAGTGGCGGTGGCCACTCCTCTCGACCCAGATGCGGAGATCGTGACGAGCGTGCCTGAGGGAGAGAACGAACTGCGGGAAGGGACGCTCCTGCATGTCCGCATGCGCGAGGATATTTCGACCGCGACGACGGCAGAAGGGGCGAAGTTTTCGGCGGAGATCATGGAACCGATTGAGAAGGATGGGCGCGTCATCATTCCGATGGGGGCCATTTTAAACGGACAGGTAACGATGGTGCGGAGCGGCAAGCGGATATCCGGTGCGGCAGCTTTGCACCTGGAGCCTCGAAATGTAACGCTGCCGGATGGGACGGAGTACATTCTGCACGCGCAGTTGACGGATACGAGCTTCAACGACTTCAAAATAGATGGTGAAGGAACCTTGAAGCGACGTGACGAGACGAAGAAGAACCTGGCCGTGCTCTCGCTTGCGACTGGCGGCGGGGCTGCCGCGGGTGCGATGGTTGGAGGCGGCGTGGGGGCTCTGGTTGGCGCTGGCCTGGGTGCAGGCGTCAGCACGTATATGTGGCTAAAGTCGGATCATCAGGCTACGTTGCAGAAGGATGTCCGGCTGGTGTTCAGTCTTACCGCTCCGATGGAACTGACCCCACTGAAGGCCAGCACAACCACGGCGGGCAGTGGAGCTGGACCAGCTCTGAAGGCTGTCCCAGTGGAGTAATTTCTTTGTTGTTGCTTCAATCTCTGACTTGAGCGAGCAGGCGCTTCCAGTTCTTCTGGTTGCGCCTGTAGCTTTTTTTGAGATCTTCGAGGATTCGTTCGAAGTCGGTGTGGCCCGAGAGCTTGCGCCATGCCGGATTGATTGAGAACCATGGATAGTTCTCGTTACCGAGATAGATTGCGCGGCGCAGCCAATGGAGAGCCTCGGACTCATCGCCATCAAGGGCAAAATAGGTTGCGAGCCGGTAGGCCATTTCGCTATCGGCTTCGGCTGCGGCGAGGGTTTCGTCGATGATGAAGGTCGCGGCCTTCTCGCGCTGCCCTAATTGCACGTAGCAAAGGGCGATGGTTGGGAAGACGATGCGAAGGGATTTTTCGTCTCGAATGACGCTCTCGAGGGTTTCAACAGCAGCAGGCAAGTCGCCGGTACGCATCTGCTGATAGCCAAGCGAGATTCGGAGCAAGGGTTGCTTCGGTTCAAGGGTGAGACCCTTTTCGATTTCGTCGGCTGCCAATTCGAGTTGGTTTTGATATTGGTAGACGCGGGCGCGATGGTTATAGATCATCGCGGCGTTGGAAGGGTTCATGCGCAATGACGCGTTGAACTGCTCGAGAGCCTCTTCATACATTCCGTCGAATCGAAGAGTGATGCCGGCAACCATACGGACATTCCAGTCGTTGCCAGCTGTCTGGAGGAGATTTTCGATGCCGTGACGGGCCGATTCCTTTTCTCCACGGGAGAGAAGCATGTAGACGCGGTAGAGATTGGCCTCGACGGAGCCAGGGTCTAGCTGGAGGGCGCGGTCGAATGCGCGACGGGCCTCGAGGACGTGCATCTGGCCCCCAAGGCCGTGGCGAGTGTACTGGAGGTGCGTGATCCCGAGGCCAGACCACGCGGGAGCGTAGTTTTCGTTCTGGCGAAGGACTGAGTCGAAGAGCTGCCGGGCACGGTCGAGATCGTCGCGGCTTCCGGTACGCGTCATGAAGGACGAGAGGACGGCTCGGGCCTGGAGATATTCTTCGGATAAATCTCCGGACAGCGAGGCGCGATGGTGGTTCGTTTCATGCGTGGTTTGCAAGCCGCCGGTTCCCTGCAAGGTACTGAAGACTTCGTTGCAGATTTCGGTTTGCACCGAGACGAGGTCGAAGGAGGCTACGTTGATGGAGCCTCCGGTCTGGACACTTTGGCTGGACACGTCGAGGAGCTGCCAGTTGAGGTCGAAGCCCTTGTCTGAGCGCATGAAATTACCGGCGAGTACGAAGTTAACGAGGAGTTTCTTGCCTACGCTCAACGGGTCAAGCTGATTCGCGGGAATGGACATTAGCGAACTTGAAGGGCGGACGACGAGCGACGGCATGCGTGCAAGGCGGGCGGCAATGGCGTCGGCCAGGGCGTAACCGTAAAGTGGCGCATCGGCTGGACCCAGGTTAACGAAGGGCAGGACGACAATGCTGTTCTGCTTGTCGGCAGCAGTCGCTGCAGGCTCACGGAAGCGCTCGGCGAGCATGGAGAGGATGCCGGTAGTGCGCTTCTCCTCTTCGGGGCTATCGAGTGGGAGACGTGACTGGGCTGGGAGCAGCGAGAGCGATTCGCCTCCGGGCATGAGGGCAGAGTCTAGCTGCAGCGACCGCATGATGGTCTTGAGGGACTCGCGTACATCGGCAGCAGTCGCAAATCGGGCGGCGGGCTGCTTCTCAAGACAGCGGAGAATTACGCTTTCAAACTCGACAGGAAGATCAGGAACGATCTGGCGAATATCGGGTGGATCTGCAAACTGGATGGCGCGGATGGATTGGAAGTCTGGCGCGTCGGGCCGATGAAAGGGGTGGCGGCCGGTTGCCAGTTCGTAGAGGATGAGGCCAAGGGCAAAGATATCGGACTGGACGGAGGACTGCCCGGTGACGAACTGCTCCGGAGCCATGTAGGCGATGGTACCTCCGCGAGCTGTATAAGTCGCTCCCAAGGGCGGCAGGCCACGTTTATCGGCAGGGGCAGAGGGGTCAAAATCCGTCTGATCGAGAGAGAGCCTGCGGGCGAGGCCAAAATCCAGAATCTTGATAAGGCCGCCGTCGGTAAGCATAACGTTGGCAGGCTTCAGATCACGATGGAAGATGCCGAGAGAGTGGGCAGCGACGAGGCCGTCGGAAATCTGAATTCCGGCGGAGAGGACGAGTTGCAGACTAGAAGGTCCCTCGGCAATGAGTTTGTCGAGAGACTTGCCAGGAATGTACTGCATGACGATATAGGCTTCTTCTGAGTCTCCGGATTCTGAGGGAGCCTCCCCGACGTCATAGATTGCGCAGACATTAGGATGATCGATGGCAGATGCGAGGCGAGCCTCGCGGAGCTGCGTGGCGCGCATCTGCTCGATGGTCAGGTTGCCTCGCCTGAGAAGCTTCATCACGACAGGGCGCTGGAGGAGCGTGTCGTTTGCGAGAAAGACGACTCCGCTGCCGCCTGCACCGATCTTGCGGATGAGCTCGTACTGCTTAATCACGCGCCGCTTCATACTTCCATTATGGCAAGGTGCGGCGTGTGGAAGAGGACAAAGAACGCAGGCTGCGAAAGAAGAGTGTCAAATTGAATGACTGCAGCCCTTGCAGAGTGGGAGGGCTTCAGTCATCGTCCAGACGTAAACGAATGGGTTACGCAACCACGACGGCTGATTACACCGGCAACGCCCAGGAGGCCCCTGTCCAAGAGAGACAGTGTGCCTGGCTCCCGGACAGGCGACGGCGGATCAACTCCGACGAGGTGTCGGCGATCGCTCTGGTCCGCAAATCTTCAATGACGAGGGGCCTTGCCTTCGCGCTCCCAAGGGCGTGGATTGACAGGGTCATCCTGCCATCTCTGACGGCGGCCTACGACGAACATGACCAGCCCAAAGAGGAACATCAGGAGTCCCCAGCCGAGATTGAGGTTTACTCCAAGGGACTTCTCGTAGATTGCGGAGCCGCGGGTAATGAGACCGTAGAGGCTCATCATGCCTCCGATGATGAGGAAGATGAGGCCGAGAGGAATGCGGATATCAAGTCCCATTGTCAATTCCTTATGCGAAGACGAGATTGAGGATGATAAGGAGGCCAAGGACGGCGACGGCCAACGTTGAAGGCTTCTGATACCACTCGAGATGGTGCTCGACGGGCTTCGGCGTGAGCGAATAAACGAGGCCAACTAGCTCGCTTTCGGGGCGAGGTTTGGTCATGAGGCTAACCATGATCGTCACAAGTAAGTTGATTGAAAAGGCGAAGATGGCAGTCCAGAAATTTTGAGCCATATCGCTGGGGTAATGATGGACGACAGTGATCCAGCCGCCATGAATTCCAGTAGCTGCATCGACGGGCAGGGTGAGTCCGTGATGAAGGAGCGCGGCCAGCGTTCCGGAGATGAGGCCAAGGAAAGCTCCGTGGCCGGTGGTTCGCTTCCAAAACATGCCGAGCAGGAAGGTCGCGAAGAGCGGCGCATTCACAAAGGAGAAGACGAGCTGCAGTGCATCCATGATGTTATTGAAACTGGTGGCGGCATAGGCGGCTCCGATCGAGAGAGCGATTCCGCCGATAGTGGCCATCCGACCCATCCATAGATAGTGGGCATCCGTGGCGCGCTTATTGATATAGGCCTGATAGATGTCGTAGGTCCAGACTGTGTTGAAGGCGGTAACGTTGCCCGCCATTCCAGACATGAAGCTGGCGAGAAGAGCAGTGAGTCCCAGACCGAGGATCCCCGTCGGGAAGAAACGAAGCAGCATCACCGGAATAGCGAGGTCGTAGTTGTAGACAGGCTGGCCGTTGGAATCGAGGACTGGATTACCGCTGATGGGATCTGTTTTCTGCGGGATGATGCCATGCGGATGGTCAGCCACGAGCGGGACGGCCGCCGAGGTGCTGGCAATTGTGGCTCCCGTAGGCGGTCCCGCGTGGGAAGTCACGCTAACGGCGATGAGTCCCGGAAGAATGACCAGGAAGGGAAAAAACATCTTGGGAATGGCGGCGATGAGCGGAACGCGACGGGCGGAGACTTCCGAGTCGGCGGCCATGGCGCGCTGGATGACCAGGAAGTCCGTACACCAGTAGCCGAAGGAGAGCACAAAGCCAAGGCCCATAGCCAGGCCGACCCACTCAACGCCAAGAGTGTTGGTATTGGCGTGAGCCATTCCGCGCCAGGAGTGAGTCATGGTAGCCGGGAGAGTTTGCTTGATTCCCTGCCATCCCCCCACATTGCGGAGGCCGACCCAGACCAGAGGAGCGAAACCGGCGACGATGAGGAAGAACTGAAGAACTTCGTTGTAAATAGCGCTCGTGAGGCCACCGAGAAAGATGTAACCGAGAACGATAAGAGCCGAGAGGAGGATCGAGACGTGAAAGATCCATGCATCAGGCACGATTCCATGAAAAAGCCCAATGGTCTGGATGAGCAGCGCCATGGCATACATAGAGATGCCGGAGCTGAAGACGGTCATAATAGCGAAGGAGAAGGCGTTGACTGCGCGGGTCTTCTCGTCGAAACGAAGCCTGAGATACTCCGGCACTGAGCGCGCTTTTGAGCCGTAGTAGAAGGGCATCATGAAGATGCCGACGAAGACCATGGCGGGGATGGCGCCAATCCAGTAAAAGTGGCTGGTATTGATGCCATATTTCGCGCCCGAGGCTCCCATGCCGATGACTTCCTGGGCACCGAGGTTCGCTGAGATGAAGGCCAGTCCACATACCCAGGCCGGAATAGACCGTCCCGCGAGGAAAAAGTCGTTTGACGTGCGCATATAGCGCTTGAGGGCCAAGCCGATTCCCAGCACAAAGATGAAGTAGACCAGCATGATGAGCCAGTCGATGATGGAAAGAGTCACAGTTCCTCGTGATCCTGAGAGTATGGTTTAAAGTTGCTCGGCCAACTGTAAATCGTTTGTCTGCTTCCGTCTAGCTGATATACCGTTTGATGGCAGGCTGGCAAAACCAGGAAAACAGATATTGCAAATCCTGGGATTTGGACACTTTTGGTATTCAGGTTCTATTCCGGATAACCCGAAAATAAAAGATTTGCATCCTAAATTACTAGGCAGTTACAAGATTATAGGATTGGTCCGTAACAGTAGTAGATAAGCGGCTGTGGTGTATTGGATTTTTTTGTGTCCTAAGAACGTTTGGGGACCAGACGGACACTTGCCGGAGTTAATCTTCCTGGAGCTCTGATTACATGACCGAGACTTTGTTGCTAATTGATGACAACGCCGTACAGGCAATCACACGGCAAACAATATTAAAGAGAGCTGGATACTTCGTAATTGCGGCTTTGAACCCGGAGCGGGTTCTTGATCAGTTTCGGAGAAATGAATTCCCAGTTGAAATCCAGCTCGTGATTACTGATCACATCATGCCTGAGATGACTGGCGCAGATTTTGTGCGGGAATTGCGGAAGATTCGGCCGAATGTTCCAGTTCTCGTCATCAGCGGGATGCAGGAAGCCCAGGATGAATATGAGGGATTGGGCGTTGAATTTCGAGTAAAGCCTCTGATGCCGGATGCGTTGCTGGAGAGCGTTCATAACTTAGTGCGATTCAGCTCCGAAGATCCGGTACTGGCCCGCGCTGTATAACGACATCCAATCGTCATCCGAAGGTTGGTTGCTGTTTCTACGTTCCACTTGAGAGAATGGGACAGAGGAATCCATGCAACCACACCCAATGCCTGAGTTCGGTAGCTATTCCCTGCTGCTGGCCTTGGCTTTAAGCGCGTACTGCCTGATAACAGGAGGACTTGCGCTATGGCAATCGAAATCGGGCAATGGCGGACGGCTGGGTGAAACGGCGCGTCGCGCAGGAATCGGAAGCTTCATTGCACTGACAGGCGCCGCATTTGCCTTGATATGGGCTTCATTCACGAATGATTACTCGGTTTCGTACATTCTCCACCATACAAATCGCGACCTGAATACTGCATATAAGTTTTCAGCGCTTTGGAGCGGACAGGAAGGGTCGCTGCTTCTCTGGGCGTGGCTGCTTTCGGCCTATGGCTTTGTGCTGCGTATGCGGCACAAAGTGGATATGAGGCTTTCAGCCTATGCCTCAACCATCCTGGCTGGGGTACAGGTTTTCTTTCTGCTGCTGCTGAACTTTGCGGCTCCTCCGTTTGCGATTCAGCCGGGACCTGTAGCGCAGGATGGTTTTGGGTTGAATCCGCTACTGCAGTACCCGGAGATGGTGATCCATCCTCCGATGTTGTATCTGGGATATGTGGGGTTCTCGGTGCCCTTTGCGTTCGCGCTGGGTGCGCTGATGATGCGGTATCCCGGCGAGAAGTGGATACATATCACACGCAGATGGACGATGGTCACGTGGTTATTTCTGACGTGCGGGATCTTCCTTGGAGCCCATTGGGCTTACAGCGTACTGGGGTGGGGTGGATATTGGGGTTGGGACCCGGTTGAAAATGCCAGCCTGATGCCGTGGCTTACTGGAACGGCATTTCTGCACTCGGTGATGATGCAGGAAAAGCGCGGGATGATGAAGAGCTGGAATGTGTGGCTTATCTTCTCGACGTTTCTCCTGACGATTCTGGGGACTCTGCTGACCCGCTCGGGAATCGTGAGTTCGGTCCATGCGTTCGCGCAGTCTTCGATCGGAAGCTGGTTTTATGGGTTCATCCTAGTTGCGTTTGCGGTTTGCCTGTTTACATTCTTCAAGCAGAAAGACCATTTAAAAACGGAAAATCGTCTGGAATCGGTAGTGAGCCGCGAAGCAAGTTTCCTTTTCAACAACATGATTCTGCTCACGGCCTGTTTTACAGTGCTTTGGGGGACGCTCTTCCCTGTTCTGAGTGAGTACGTGCAGGGCTCGAAGGTTACGGTGGGAGCTCCTTTCTATAACCGGGTGAATCTGCCGATTGGGTTGTTCCTGCTGTTCCTGACAGGGGTCGGTCCACTTCTTGCGTGGAGAGCCACATCCCTTCTGACGATTCGACGTAACTTCGTCCTCCCCGGAATTGCAATGGCTGTAACCCTTGTCACAATGCTGATCGCAGGTGTGAGGCCGTGGAAGGCGGGCGACGACGCCCAGGCTGAGCTGTTTTCGCTGATCACGTTTACTCTGGCCGCTGGTGTAGTCACAGCGATCACGGCGGAGTTTCTGCGTGGAGCGGCCGTGGTGCGGACACAGACGGGAAAGAACCTGGTGGCGTCGACGGTGCTGTTGGTGCGACGGAACACTCGGCGGTACGGCGGGTATATCGTTCACTTTGGAATTGTAGTGATGTTTATCGGCATCGCCGGCGGAGCGTTTAACCAGTCACGCGAGCAGGAGATGGGATTCGGAGATACCCTGCAACTCGGTCAGTACAGGCTGGTATGCCAGAGTTTCACGCAGGACTCGAATCCGAACTACGACACGGAGTATGCGCTGCTTGATGTCTATAAGGGAGACAAAAAGATTACGCAGCTTGCACCGGAGCGCAGGTTTTATATAGCCAGCCAGACGACTTCCACGATGGTCGCTCTGCACTCGACACTGGCGCGCGATTTGTACGTGATCTATGAAGGCAAGAATCCAGATACGGACAAGCCAATTATCAAGGTGTTTCTGAATCCGCTGATTAATTGGATTTGGATTGGGGTTCTGATTGTGGTCGCGGGAACCTTCCTTGCATTAATGCCAGCGTTGATACCCGGTGCGGCACGGGCTCGGGCTACCGCCGAGATGCCTGCGCTTGCCGAAGCAGAGGTTCATCATGCTTGAGCAGCGCAGATTTCGCCATGTAATACAGGCCGTTATCGTCTGTTTGCTTGCTGTGGTGATGCTGGGAGCTGACGATGCGGGAACACGGTTCAATCGGATCGGTCACCAGATGATGTGCGCATGTGGTTGTGGGCAGATTCTGCTGGAGTGCAATCATGTGGGATGCCCTGACTCGGACCGGATGATTGGAGAATTACGGGAGCAGCTCCGGGGGGGCGGTTCGGACACCGCGATCATGAATTGGTTTTCGTCAAAGTACGGAGCCACGATCCTGGCGGCTCCCATACGCGGCGGGTTCGATAACGTGGCGTGGATTACTCCGTTGGCGGCATTTGTCTTAGCGACCATCGGAACAGGCGCGCTGGTCGTATTTTGGAAACGGCGAACGGCAAAGACTGCTGCGATAGCTGCGACAAGAGCAGTTGTTGCGGGCGACGAGTTGCGTGAGAAGATTCGCAGGGAGACACAGTACTGATGGGTGCAATCGCAATTCTGATGCTGACCGCGGGGCTGTTCACTTATATGTTCTGGCCTGAACGGAATCCTTTTGTGCAGGCGTCGAAGACTCGGCTGGATTATCTTCGTGAGCGCAAGGAAGTAATCTACGAGAACCTGCGCGATCTGAACTTTGAATATCTGGCTGGAAAATATCCGGAGCAGGATTATGTCGAACAACGAGCCAGTCTTGAGGATGAAGCGGCACGGGTTATCTCTGAGATGGAGTTGCTGGCCCACCGCGGCGCATCCGTTTGAGCTGCACTGCGATAGCGTAAACTTTAATCGTGACCTTTCTTTATAGCTACTTACGACGTTTTGCCCGAATCGCAGCTGGATTTGGCCTTCTTGCTGGAGTTGCTTTTGCCGATTCCATCTCTGGAACTGTTACGAATAAGACAACCAATAAGCCTGCGGCTGGAGATGACGTCGTTCTTATCCGCCTGGCGCAGGGCATGCAGGAGTCCACTCGCACAAAGACCGACGCGAAGGGCCACTTCACCCTGGAAGTTCCAGATCAAGGCTTGCACCTGGTACGCGTGACGCATGACAAAGCGAATTACTTCAGGCCTGCGCCGCCGGGAACCGAGTCGGTTGAGGTGGAGGTGTTTAATGCCGCACCAAAGGTAGAGGGGGTGAGCGGCGAAGCGGATGTAATGCGGATTCAAACGGATCCAGGTGGAACCGGTCTCCGTGTTGTTGAGAACTTCTTTGTGAAGAACGAATCGAATCCGCCGCGGACGCAATTTGGAGAAAGGCCGTTTGAGTTTTACCTTCCTTCAGGAGCTGTCGTGGAAGGTTCGGCAGCGTTGTCCCCTGGCGGGATGCCTGTACAGGCTTCCCCAATGCCATTGGGCGATCCAAACCACTATGCCTTTATCTTCCCGATCCGGCCCGGAGAGACTCGCTTTCAAGTGACCTATCGGTTGCCATATAGCGGCAACTTCAAGTTCATGCCAAAGATGGGCATGGCAACGGATACAGTCGCCATTATGATGCCGAAGGCGATGAAGTTCCAACCGGGACCGTCTTCTCCTTTTACTCCTGTGACTGAAGAGACGGCTGCGCAAACATTTGTGGCAAGAAACGTCACTCCTTCGCAATCGCTGGATTTTACCGTCTCGGGGAACGGGCAACTTCCGCGGGATCAGCAGGCGACAGGCAATGAGGGCGGCACTGGCACTGGTGCAGCCGATGCTTCAGCCTCCACAGCTGCCGGCGGTGGAACCGCGGCTACAGATACCCGACCCGGGGGCGGTTTGGGAAATCCGATCGATCCTGAGGGATCGAACGACCCGTGGGCGAAGTATAAGTGGTGGATTCTTGGTGGCCTTGGACTTGCCATGGCCGCAGGTGCCGGAGTCATGCTCAAGGGGAATAGTATGCATCCGGCGGAGCAGGTGGGGCATCCTGCGTCATTATCGCCTCTCCTTGCTGGACCGGATGCTCTGTTGGCTACGCTGAAAGATGAATTGTTCGCTGTGGAGACAGATCGGCTGCAGGGAAAGCTCGGCGAAGCTGAGTATGTCGAACAGAAAGCGGCGTTGGAGACAGTTCTGCGGCGTGCATTGACGCGCAACGAGCGCGGCGTGAGTGCGTCGCACGGCTCAGTGCCGGATGCATAGAGAGGGTGGCCGATGAATACGCTGAAGTCAACTTTTCTGCTGGTTGCTCTTACGCTCTTTCTGCTGTTTATCGGGGATTACTTCGGTGGACGAAATGGAATTGTTCTCGCCTTCGTGTTTTCCGTAATCTTTAACTTTGGAACATACTTTTTCTCCGACAAGCTGGCGCTTGCGATGTATCGCGCACAGCCCGTGACGCGCGAACAGTTACCGCGGATCTATCAGGTTGTGGAGAGGCTGTCTGCGAAGCAAGGATTGCCGATGCCGAAGATTTACGTGATTCCCTCGGAGTCTCCCAACGCATTTGCTACGGGACGGAATCCTAAACATGCCTCCGTTGCAGTGACGCATGGAATCCTTCAGCTGCTGGATGACGAGGAACTGGAAGGCGTGCTGGCGCATGAGCTTGGACATGTGAGAAACAGAGACATCCTCACGAGTTCCATCGCAGCGACCCTGGCTGGTGCGATCACAATGGTTGCTCGCATGGGCTACTGGGCTTCGTTGTTCGGAGGGTACGGTGGCGGAAGCGGCGAGCGGCGCGAGCGTGGTGGCGGCGGCTTTGGAGCTTTATTGATGCTGATTCTGGCTCCCATTGCTGCTTCGTTGATTCAATTAGCTATCTCAAGATCGCGTGAGTATGAGGCCGATGCTACGGGCGCGCGGGAAACTGGAAATCCGTATGCTTTGGCTCGGGCACTGCAGAAGCTGGATAACTATTCACGGCGGATTCCATTGCAGGCATCACCCACTACGGCGCATCTATTCATTGTTGCCCCACTATTAGGTAGCGGTGGCTTTGCGAACTTGTTCTCAACACATCCTCCGATCAAGGATCGGATACGGCGTTTGATCGGAAGGGACCTGGCTTAGTGATCGAGATCGTTCTTCGGGCTCTGCGTTTACTGGCGATGGTGGCGTGGGTGGGGGGACTCGCCTTCTTTGCCTTTGTGTTGGCGCCTGTGGCGTTCCATCGGCTGCCAAGCACACATGAAGCCGGCCTGATCGTAGGCGGCACACTGCCGATTCTGCATTGGATTGGGCTGATCGGAGGGTTTGTATTCTACATCTCCACTGGAATACTGTGGCTGCGCGCTGAAGTGCGTATACGCGTGATCTTTGCCTTGGAGATGGTATTGGCCGGTATCATGCTCGCCATTACAACCTATTCCCAGCACAAGGTTCTTCCGGCCATGGAGCAAGATCGAGTTGCAGCGGGTGGAGTGATCGAGACCGCGGACAGCACGAACCCGGCGCGAGCAGATTTTGAGCGGTTGCATGTGCTTTCGGAACGGCTGGAGGGTATCGTTTTTTTCTGCGGCCTGGGTGTGGTGCTGCTGCTCGCAAGCGAGGCGCAAGGGCCAGAGACAGGTAAAATCAGACCGATATGAAAACTGGAGTCATCAGTAAAACCGCGACGGAGAGCGGCGGTGTGGCACAGGAACGCAATCTCATCCACGTTTTCGGTAGCAGGTATTGATGCCGGCGCTCTGGTTGAGTTTATTGCTGGGTCTTGTCGCCGGCCTTGCAGACTTTTTGGGCGGAGTCCTGCTGGTGAGGCGTTCGCCTTCAGCAAAGGCACTTCGATATTTTGTCGCGCTTGGCGCTGGGTTTATGCTGGCGGCCGCTCTGCTCGAGATGATACCGGAAGGTGTGCGACTTAATGCGAGGTGGGCCCCGCTGCTTGTTCTAATTGGCTATTGCGGGGTCCATCTGCTGGAACACACCCTGGTCCCCCACTTTCACTTTGGTGAAGAGACACATCACCATGAGTTTCTCTCGGCGCGAAAGAGCTACTCCGTTTTATTGGGGCTGGCCGCCCATACTTTTTTTGACGGAATCGCAATCGGCTCTGGCTTTGTCGTGGCGACCTGGCTTGGATGGTTACTGTTTGTTGCAGTTTTTCTGCATAAGATTCCCGAGGGCTTCACTGTAGCGAGCGTAATGTTGGCCGGTGGCCAAGGCCGCCGAGCGGCGCTGAACTCGGCGCTGTTTCTGGGGGCAACTACGGTACTGGGAGTGCTGGTTATTAATTCTCGACCGTCCTGGGTGGGAGCAGGCCTGCCGCTTTCAGCCGGCGTGACGATCTATGTCGCTGCAACGGACCTGGTGCCAGAGGTCAACCGCGAGCCTGGAATCAAAATGGCATTGGTGTTCTTTATAGGTGTCCTGGTGTTTTTTCTTGCACGACTGCTGGTGCCGGGCTAGTTCTCCTGCAGGACCAGGGTGACGCTTGTGGAGTGCTGAAGAAGCGCACCCGAGGGGGCCGTCGCGGTTCCAGTGACTGTGATGGTGTAGGGTTTGGCGTTGTTGGTGGCTTGGCTTCCGGAATAGACACGGTCGCCACAGCCGCTCAATGCCGCAACTGTAAGAGCGGCGAACATGCTGAGCAGATAGACCCGTGCTTTGCGACCACTAAACTCCATTAGAGGCAGGATGAATATCGCTATTGTGAGCGGGATAACCGGGACACCGCTCCGTTGGAGATTGCTCTTCGGAATGCTGATGGTCACGGTGAAGTTGGCTGTTGCAGAGCCCGGGGGAATGTAGGTTGGATTGAATGATGCGGTGGCAAATTGCGGCAGTCCGGAAACTGCGAGTGTGATGGGACTCGAGAGGGAGCCCGAACCTGAAACCTGTGCCGCAAAAGAAAAAGTTACCGAATTTCCCGGAACGGCAGATTGATTGGCGATCCCGGTAGATGATAGGGAAAAATCAATTGGTGATGTTCCACTATCAGTGCTAAGGGAGTAATCGGTGGATGTGCTGGGTAGGAAGTTGGCGTCGCCATCATAGACTGCTGAATAGATATGGGAACCGGGAGCTAGAGCCGTAAGTGTAAGGGTCGCGTCGCCTGCCGATGCAACTGGAGCGGTGAGTTGGGGTACGCCGCTATCGAGTAAAACAACCTTTCCAGTTGGTGTACCAGTTGTTGTACTAGACACATGCACAGTCAGGGTGACGGGTTGGCCAGCATCCGCCGTCTGAGGCAGGTTTACGATGTTCGTTTGAGTAGGCGCAGATGTGATCGTGAGATCGGGAATAGATCCAATCGTGTAATTTCTTGCTGCGATACCAGAGAGTGTCCCTTTTATTGGGTACGAGCCAACGGGTGAAAGTGTGGATGCCGTAGTCGTAAAAGCTGACGTGAGATTGGATGTGTCTCCTGGCAAAACTCCGGAAAGGGTTCCAATAAGGACTGGGATAGTTTGCCCGTAGAGCAATGTAGACGGAGAAACAGTCGCGGTTATCGGCAGTGGAGTAATGGAAACTGCAAACGCAGTGCTCTGTGCAGAGTTATGAACCTGGTCTCCTGTGTAAGTCGCCGTAAAGGTGTGAATGCCTGCAGGGAGCGTGGAGAGGTCGAGTGATGCTGCATTCGATTGCAGATTTACATATCCAACGGTCGTGCCAGCACCGGAAATAGCCTCAAAGAACGTAATAGACCCGCTTGCGTCGGTGGAAGCTGCTAATGAAGCTGTGAGATGACCACTCCCATAGGCAGTGACTGAAGGACCTGTGAGCAGAAGTGATCCTGGAGCGCCTCCACCAAGACCAGCGATGGTTTGGATGGATGAGTCTACCTCTATTTGGCGGACACGCTGGTTGTTGGTGTCAGAGAATGTCACCAGGTTTGAAGGCGAGATTGCTGCTGTTCGAGGAGTGTCGAGGGATGTATGGATACCGGGGCTTCCATCACCCGAGAAGCGTTGAACGCCGTCGCCAGCGATGATGGTAACTACACCAGTGGCTTTATCGAGGCGCCGAATGCGATGATTTGCCGAATCCACAATGTACATGTTGCCTGCGCTATCGATGGCGAGGCCGTGAGGAAGAGCGAGGCTGGTGCTGCTTGCCGCTACGCCGTTTCCTGTATTGTTGACCGAGCCGGTGCCGGCGATGGTAGAAATCATTCCGGTTTGAGCGCTCACTTTGCGTATGCGGTTGTTGTGCGTGTCTGCGATGTATAAATTTTTGTCGCCATCGACAGCAAGGCCGTCAGGGCTATCCAGCGATGCTGAGGTTGCATTTCCTCCATCGCCGGAAAAACCTTCGACTCCGTTGCCCGCGACCGTGGTTATCACCCCGCCGGAGGTGATCTTACGGATCCTATGGTTTTGTGAATCCGCGATGTAGAGTGTGTTATCGGAGTCAGCAATCATGATTGTCGGATAGTTCAGGCGGGCCCCTGAAGCAGGGCCATTGTCTCCGGCAAAGCCCGGAGCGCTGCCGGAGATTGTGGTAATGACTCCATTCGTCAGATCGAGACTGCGGATTCGATTGTTATGTGTATCGGCTATATATAAGTGATTCGCCATATCAAGAGCCAATCCTTGAGGCGAATCCAGTAGCGCTTTCGTGGCCTGTCCACCATCTCCAGAAAAACCCTGAGTTCCTGTGCCCGCAATTGTCGTGATGTATCCGGTGGGGTCAACTTTACGGATGGTGTGGTTTGCAGCTTCAGCAATATAGAGATTTCCCTGACCGTCGAAGACAACGGCCGAGGGGCGAATGAGCGGCACGGTTGTCGCAACGGTCTGGCAACGTAATGAAGAGAATGAAATTTGAAAAACAAGAATGAGCGCGAGAATTCGCGAAGAGACAAGAGACAGTATTCGGCGATGTGGCCGTAAGATGCTCTGCTGGCCCATGAGGAATTGCTTTGAGATTATATGACGAACTTAGAGATGGGAAGAAAATGTACAGATTGCCCCAGATGCGTCGTCTTTGCAGACTCTTCGCTTAACATGCTGCTTGGACATACGATCTACTACGATTCAGCAACGGTTCGGTTTCGCAACTGGCCAAGTTTCTCGATCGTGATGCAGATCTCTTCGTTTGGCCTGAGCCAGCGTTGAGGGGTGCGACCAAGTCCTACGCCTTCAGGGGTACCTGTGCTGATTACGTCCCCTGCTTCGAGTGGTGTTGTGCTTGAGATGTACTCGATGAGAGCGGGAATTTTGAAGATGAGGTCACGGGTATTTGCAGACTGCAGAACCTCCCCGTTCACCGAGAGGGAGATTTCAAGCGCATGCGGGTCAGGGACCTCGTCAGTAGTGACAATTGCCGGCCCGAGAGGAGCGAAGGTCGGGAAGGATTTACCAAGTGTCCATTGAGAGGTCGATAACTGGATGTCGCGCGCGCTGACATCGTTACATATGGTGTAGCCGAGAACATAATCCATTGCCGCAGCAGCGGGAATCTGATAACCGGGTTTTCCAATGACGACTGCGAGTTCGGCTTCATAATCTGGCTGCAAGCTCATCTTCGGCAAAATGATGGGCGTATCAGGACCGACAACGGCACTTGGGAGCTTCATGAAGACCGTAGGGACTTTTTGAACTGCCATCTTGGATTCAGCTGCGTGGGTGGCATAATTCAGACCGATTGCAAAGATCCGCGGTGGCCTGGGAATCGGCGCAAGCAGATTAATCTCGGACAATGGCACACGCGACGCTGTCCCAATTGCCGCCGAGACTGCACTGATCGCAGCAGGTCCGGCTTCAATCAAGGAAAGGATCGTTGGGTGCCCGAGACCTGAAAGATCGACGACATCATAATGGATTGCACTTCCCTGCACTGGCGGTAGTACACCGAGGGTAGGCTTGTTTGTCGATTTCGGAGCAAAGGTGATTAATTTCATGCCGGCAGACTCCAGGGCTTCGCAGCAATCGCGAAGCGAATAAGTAATTTGTATCGATCGTGACGGTGTGGAACCGTCCAAAGTATAACTTTCATGCAGAACTTCCGTATCAGGCTGCGGTCCAGCCTCCATCGATCGGGATGACTGCACCGTTGATAAACTCGGCCTCTTTCGAGCAGAGATAGCGGACGAGTGAAGCGATGTCTTCCGGCGTCCCGAGCCTGCCAATTGGCTGGCGAGCTACGAGTTCAGCGCGTACTTTCTCCTTCTCATGGGCGTGATACTTATCGAGATAACCTTCGACAAATGGCGTCTGAACCGTACCTGGAGCGATGCAGTTAATGCGAAGTTCCTTCGGGTAATCAACCGCTATCTGACGTGTCATCGCCTGTACCGCCCCTTTGCTCGCACAGTACGCAAAACGTTGTTTGACACCAACCGAGCCGGCGACGGAGCCGATATTGATGATCGTTCCGCGAGACGCAAGAATAAGTGGAAAGGCGGCTTGGGTCACCAGAAAGACACTATTCACGTTCACACGCATGACGCGCGCAAAATCCTCTTCGGAGGTGTGAGTGATATCTCCGACAAGGCCGATACCGGCGTTATTGATAAGGATATCGAGGCGTGGGATCTGTGCGAAGGCGGCTGCAATCGAGCCGGAATCAGTGACATCCATGTGAACAGCCCTGGCATTTGGCAGTTCAGACGAAAGTGCCTGGGCGGCAGAGAGGTTAAGGTCGGCGATAATCACGTGCGCCCCGGATCGAGTGAGTTCTCCAGCCGTTGCAGCGCCGATACCGCTCGCGCCTCCCGTTATAAGAGCGATCTTGTTTTCCAGATAAAAAACGTTGGTCATAAGTTGAAATAATGATTTTAGTCTATGAGAAGGATACCGCGCCCGAACCATGCTTTCTGAGGCGAAATTTCATTCTGTGAATATCCTCTCCGCAAAACGCTCCTTCCGGCGATGTTCTATCGGATGAGACAAATGACATACTGGGTACTCAGGAGGAAGGATGCCACGGCACTGTTTGACGGTGGATTTAAAGGACGATGCAACTGCAATCTCGGAATACAAGCGATATCACGTGAAGATATGGCCCGAGATCACGAAGAGTCTTCATGACGCTGGCATTAAGGACATGGAGATTTATCTTCTTGGAACAAGAATGTTCATGATTATGGATGTCGATGAGAATTTTTCCTTCTCTGCAAAGGCTGCGGCGGACGCTGCCAATCCTAAGGTTCAGGAGTGGGAGGCAATTATGAGCAAGTTTCAGCAAGCGCTGCCCCAGTCAAACGCAGAGTGGTTCTGGGTTCCCATGGAACGGGTTTTTCATCTTGCAGACCAGTAATGCAATGTGAACCAAAGCAAAAGGCCCCGGAGAAATTCCGGGGCCTTTCTGGTTGGGTTGAGGATTAAGGAAGCGTCTGGAAGCGACCATTCTGGAGGCCTACGGAGTACGGCTGATAGACCGGAACCGTGCCGCCAACAATCTCGGTCACCGAGTTGCCGTTTCCAGCAAGCCACAGATTACCTGACATATCGATTACAGAGGCATTCCCGCCATTGAGGTAGCTGGCCGCCAACTGAAGACCGCCCGAGGTCGTGCCATCCGGAGTAAGGCTCGCTCCGACAGCAGTCAATCCACTAAGAGCATAGAGACCGGTGCCTGAATCGCTGTTTCGATTGAGACCCCAGACACTCGACCTTCCGTCGACGGTAATCAAAGAGGGATTGTTGAGGCCCGCCTGGCCGGCTGTCGTAGTCCACGCCAAGGAGTAATTCGTTCCGGTTCCAGTGAAGGCGGTGACGCTATTGTTGGAACCATTGGACGAGATATAGACCGTTGCCGGGTTTCCGAAGACAGAGACGCCGTATGTGTTATTGGGAGCACCAAACTGATATGTAGCAAATCCATTGAGATAGCCATTGGAATTGCCCGGATCAGAAGCGAAGGCCACGACCTCAGAGATGTAGTTGGAGCCGGAGGTTACCCAAATGTTCTTGTTGATATCGATCATCATCCGAACAGGATTAGGACCGACGAGAGAGGATATCTGGACGGGAGTGATTGAATTGGAGGTTGTCGCGCCTGCTGCTGCAGGAAGCTCATAGAGGGAGCCAGCCGTTGTGAAGTAGATGTTTCCTGAGGGCGTCGCGCCATCGGCGAAGAGCGCAAGCGCGGGCGCGGGCGTCGTGAATGTGAGGACGCTCTGGTCGTTTGGCTTGTAACGATAGATCGTGCTTGAGGAAGCCGACGTGTACCAGATATTGCCCGCATTATCGACAACACCGCCTCCATTAGAGCCACCACTTTGGACGCAGGCCACCGGAACACCAGCGGAAGATATCTCGACGAGATTCCCGGAGGTTGCCTGACCATTTGCAATCCAGAGATTGCCGCTTCCATCAATATTCAGATCCTGAGGCGAATTGATGAAGTCCCCACTACCCGCTCCGCAGGTGCTGGTGCTTCTATAGTTGACGGCGACGCTCCAACTCGACGGAACGCTGGATAGTGTCGGCTGATATGGAGCTCCGACTGCCGGCGCGAGATTGAAGACGTTCTGCATGTTCGACGAACCACCGCTTGTGGGATTCGTAAACAAGTAATAAACCGCCTGGAGCACATCCGTTGCATTGCTGAATGCCGGTGCGTGATATGGCCTGGAGGTCACTGCCGTGCTTGGCGGAGTGGCATTCGCAAATAGAGTACTGCAAGCTTGAGCGCTGCTTGTCGCATTGTTCACGCAAGCGGAGATGATATTTGCAATCAGGTTTAACTTCGCGCTCTCAGGTGTCGCCGTGATGCTGACCGAACCTGCGCCGGAGAGTTGCGTGGAAGCCCTCGATACACCTGCGGTAGTGTCTGCGAGCGTATTGATTGTGTTGATCGTTCTTACGAGAGCGGCCTTCGCAGCGCCAATACCGTCCGCTCCGATGCTCTCGGTAACAGGATTGAAGTACTGCTGAACAGCAGCCATTGTGGCTACCGTCGTAGCTTCGCTCAAATAGAGGAAGTTGCCGGGTCCGATCTGGCTGCACAAACCGTAGACACCGATAAATGCCGCCGCCGTGTTGCTGACGCCCGGATCACCTGTATTCAGAGTATTCCCACCGCGCGCGACAACATAAACGACCGGGTCGCCTGAGGTCGGGCAGGAGAACTGGTTGCCAGTCACCGTTGTATCTCCATTGGTAGCGCTCTTTGAGAAACTGAACGAGCCCGTGCCATCGTTGGCACTGGTTGTACTGGCAGCAACAATTGGTGCGCCGTTGCCGGCGGTGGCGGTGGAATCTCCGGAACCATTGCCATTCTGTCCAGCGTAGTAGAGGGTGACTGCTGCACCTCCTACAGGCTGATTTCCTCCGTGAATTCTTCCTCCGATGGTAGCCGATGAGGTGTTGGGACTAAGTTGGGGAGCGGTGCTGACCATATTGGAGCACCCTGCCGTAAGTACGGCACTTGAAGCAAGCACAGCAAACAGGTTCCGCTTTGAGCCGGTTAGCCGGACAGAATTGTTGCCAATCATCAGATGTACCCTCCGAAAGGTGGTTGTTGCCAGTTACGTTCCAAGCCGGTTAACTCCGGGAAATCCAGTAATGGGAAAAACGAAATACGCTCAGCAGCAGGGAGGACCATTTGCTGGAATGAATGCCGGACCACGAACGATAGAGTAATTTCCCGGCGAAAACGATGCTGCAGCCAGACCCCACTCTTTCTATCCATAGAACCCGCGTTCATCTTCTTGCAGGAGCATACCTGAGAAACATCTAATTGCCACCGAAATCCCCTCACACTTTCACGTAAAGCTAATGACACTTTTGGGGCATGTGGGTTGATGGCACTCTGATGGAAACCATTCAGTGCGATGCAATCTTTCGTTGCAATACAACTCCGATCATGCAGAGCGGGACGGAATCAAAGGCACTGGATTGGGTGTTGATCGTTCCTATTCGTGTTGAATCAGAAATCGGCTCTACAGCATGAAAGCTTCGCCGTCAGTACCGTTTTGTGCAACGAAAACGAAGTAAGGTATATTCATTTAGCAATCAGAGAAACCTGAAGCGTACATATATTCCGGAGGATTTAACGATGCGCGTCAAGCAGATCTCCCATCTCTTTTTAGCAGCTGCTGTTTTGTTCGCCGGCGGATGCAAGAGTTCGACGCCAGCAGCTCCGACAAACGACACAACCGCCTCGCAACCGGCACCTGCTCCAGCACCAGCGACTCAGCCCGCTGCGGCTCCAGCGACCGGCGCTGCTTCTGCCCCGGCTCCGGCTCCTGTCCCAACTGCCGAAGCACCAGCTGCTCCTGCGACTCCTCCACCGCCTCCTGAGCCAGTGAAGTTCACAGCGCCGGCGGGATCGAAGGTGTCTGTTGTGGTTACGCAGCAGCTCAGTGCGAAGAACAATAATGTCGGCGATCCCTTCACGGGCGAGCTTGCCGCTGCGCTGACCACATCGAGCGGCAAGGTGGTCTTGCCGAAGGGAACTCCTGTGCAAGGCACGGTTGTTGCCGCCAAAGGACAGGGTAAGTTCAAAGGCGAAGGTAACCTGGCGATCCAGGTGTCCTCGATCGGAGGACATGCAGTTACGACAAGTGCCTACCTGAAGCAGGAGAAAGGCAAAGGCAAACGGTCAGCAGTGATGATCGGCGGCGGCGCCGGCGGCGGCGCCCTGATCGGTGGTCTGGCAGGTGGCGGCAAGGGCGCGCTGATCGGCGGCCTTATTGGCGCTGGCGCCGGTACAGCGGGCGCAGCGATGACTGGCAACAAGGACATCGTGATCCCGGCCGAATCAGTGGTTGCATTTACACTGGAGAGCCCTGTCACGGTAACTCATCAGCCGCAGGCCACTCAATAACAATCCCATGGAACGAACAAAGGGCGCCTTGTGAATGGCGCCCTTTCTATTGCTGCAATGCGCGTTTTCTCGTGTCACGACAAGTAAACTTAGAAATATGCGGTTTCGTCCAGTCTTCCTTCTCTCAGCAACCGATGCTGCCCACTTCCCTTCTTCCGCTAAAACAGGAGATGCACCTGAGGTCGCCTTCTTAGGACGCTCCAATGTCGGGAAATCTTCCCTGATTAATGCTCTGCTTGGATCGAATGAGGCTCGGGTGTCTTCCACTCCGGGCCGCACGCGAGCGATTAATTTTTTTGCCCTCCATGAGGCGCAGGGCGATCGAGTGAAGGCGAATCCGTCGCTGATCTTTGCCGACCTGCCGGGATATGGGTACGCAAAGATCTCAAAGTCGATCTCGGCAGAGTGGCCAAAGTTTATTGAGCCTTACCTGACGGATCGAGAGACCCTGGCTCTTTGCGTTTGCCTTGTTGATACCAACATTCCTCCCCAGGCAAGCGACGGTCAGCTTATCTCATTTCTGAAGCAGGTACAGCGTCCATTCGCAGTGGTTGGGACAAAATCGGACCGGCTTTCAAAGAACGCTCTGGCCAAGAGTGTGGCGGCGCTGAAGCGAGAACATGGCGTGGATGAGATTCTGCCCGTCTCAGCAAAAAGTGATACCGGTCTCAAGGGCCTCTGGCAGCGTCTGACCGAGACTCTTTGAGTGGAGCCCCCCTCCCCCTATCTTTTGATCCAAAGTGTTCAAAAGACATGGCTTAGATTCGGACTTCCAGGCCCAAACTCAGTCAGCAAAGCAACGCCACAGATCATTAGCCGGGCCGGTATCTGCATTCACGGCTGTTTCAATTTTAGCAATTTGATTAAACTCGTCTGCCAAGGTTATCTGCTTTGGTGTGAAGGGCTTAAGCAGTTCAGGGACTTGACAGGGTTTCTGTGGAAAACGTGATTCAGAGTTAACGATCCGTTTTGGCTTAAGGGAGTCCTTCTTCTGTATGTGCACCGCTGAATTCTGCTGTGAGAGTCTGGAATTCTTCCCTTGTGAGCCAGAGCGAACGGGCCGGGGGATGCTGACGCCGCAGAATTCGTGGGGCCGCCTGGAGCCAGCGATGGCGTATTGCGCCCTCCTCATGGAGGAGTGAGAGCGCCCTGGTGTCGAAGGCTCTAAGGCCGGCAAGGGTTTCGAAGGTGAAGGTGTAAAGACTCCAGGCATTGCTTCGCAGCAGCGGCGCCAGAAGAGATTCACTGCTGAGAAAGTCAGCGGCTGGTTTGTCTTCACGAAAATCTACCAACGCGGCTCCCAGCGCCTGGAACCGAATTGCTGCCTCATCGATGTGCCGGGCTGGCGGCAGAAAGGTTGTAAAGAGCTGCGGTGCGAGACCGCGTTCAAGGATCTCCTTGATGACGAGTTCAGGATCGGCGTTCAGAGCGACAGAGAGCGGAGCGCGCTTTCGGATTTCGTTCTTCATGGCGCGAATGGCTTCGTCGAGCGTGTTGACGACGAAGTCGCAGGCACCTGCGCGAACGACCTCCCGAAGATGGCTGGAGTCGTGATCGATCGCCAAGGAGACGGCTCCGGCGATGTTGGCTGCGATTGAGAGCGCCGCACCCTGAGAATTGAGCCCGAGAGAGAGAATGAAGTTTCCCGCCCACGCAGGCCGAAGCTGGCAGAGAGCCGTGCAGGTGCGGAGAATCCGGGCCTGACTTTGGCCGAATTGGGGCTGAGAGGACATCCAAGAGAATCGTATCGCAGGGTTGCGTGGACGAGCCCTGTTCCCATCCGGTCAGTGGCACGATGGAGAATTTTGACGGTTCGCCCGAGGGGAATGCTGCGTCGTCGCTCGATGCGCGGCCGAAGGTTCTGGAGTTTTTGCGCCGTTCGCTGGGTGGTGAATCATTGAGAGAGGGCAAACCCACACCGCCAGGAACACAAAGTCCTGCGCCCTGAAATTACTTTTCCTTCATGCGTCTTGTACCGGCTTTGTCCTTTGCGATTTCACCGATCAGGAAGCGGAGCGGCCTGTCCGCGGCTTTGCTGATGCCGATGCGAGGCGTGGTTTGGATTTGGCCCGGGTGAGTTCCGTCATCCGCGATCTGCACAGGTGAGTTGCGTAATGTGACATCGACTCCATTGGTGTTTTTGCGGGTGACGTCGAGTGCCTGGCAGAGACGGCCCGGGCCACCGGTCAGGGACTTGGGTTTTGTGCCGATGGGGAGACCGCGAAGATGCGCCATCGTCCTGATTCCATCGATGGGATCGAGGGCGCGGATGAGGACTCCTCCCTCTTCTCCTTCTAAATGAGCGGAGACATTAAGGCAGTAGTACATTCCGTAGATGAAGTAGACGTATGCGTGTCCTGGCGGTCCGAAGAGGACGGCGTTATTCGGGGTGAGGCCGCGTGCGGCGTGAGAGGCCGGGTCGGCGAGGCCGAGGTATGCCTCGACCTCGATGATGCGTCCGGTGAGGCGCTCGCCGCTAAGGTTGCGGATAAGGAGTTTGCCCAGGAGTGCCCGGGCAACGACATCAGGCGAGCGCGAGTAAAAGTCTCGTGGGAGGGGCTTGAGCAAGCTAGGTGGCTTTGCGCTGGAAGGCAGTTTTTTTATGCGCGGCGGTGCTGGCCTTGGCGGCAGGGGCTGCGGCGCCATGACCAGACTTGGCTGCTTCGTTGGCGCGGGCGGCCTTTTCACGGAGTGCCTGAAGGCGGGCTGCCTTGGGGCCCAGTCCGCCGATCTTCTGGGTGCTTGGTTTGGGGATAAAGTCGCTCATGTAGAAAATTTTCTCATAACCACCAACTGCTGCCTCAATGAGACTAACAAACGACGAAATGCATTGAGACAGCGAAGGTGGCAACCGGGCTGCTTGGGAGTGAACTGCGGCTACGTCAGAAGACTGAGGAGAAACTTAAACAGATCGACGATGCTTAGTGAGCTGGAGGAACTGTTACGAATGCCGTTGCCTTCTGTAGAGGGCATATTGGGTCTCCTTTGAGTTGAAATACAGGCGAAGTGTAGGGAGATAATTTCTGGAAGTCCATATGATCGAGTGGCTTCATTCAATTTATGTCCAGCCTATTGAATGGGGCCTCTTACTACGCTGAGGATGGCGGCAAGGCCCATCCTCAACGCTGTGGGAGTGTTCAGCGGCTACGACAGAAGATCGAGAATAAACTCGAACAGATCAGTAATAAATCCCGAGAAGGAACTGTTACGGATGGCGTGGCCTTCAGTTGAGGGCATTGTGGGACTCCTTGATTTGAGGTATCAGGCGAAAGTTTAGAAGATAATTTCAAGAAGTCCAGATGCGTTGAAGCGTCCCGGCAATATATGTCCAGCCTATTGAACGACAAGCTCGCGCGACGCGGATGACGTCAATCGCGGTTTTGCGCAATTTGGTTGAAGTTGTGTTTTCGACAGATCGGTTCCGATAGCAATTCAGGCCGGGCTCCCGAGATTAATTTCGTTTGGCATGCCGTGATCGTTAGCTGAACAGGAATTCTTTCGTGCGAAGTTCTTTTACGGTATCGCGTAGTTTGGCGACGGTTTGTTAGTTGGCTGCATGGTTGAAGGGGTTTGAGTGGATGTGGTGAGTATAGAGCGTCGGGGTCCTTCGACTTCGCTGCGCTTCGCTCAGGATGACGGGGTGGTGGGTGGGTTCGAGAGAAGAACTACTCTGGTAAGAGCAAAAGCGAAACAACGGCTTCCCTGGTTGAAAGGTTCGAGCGGTTTCGTTGGTGTCGATACCTTCGGGGTCCTTCGACTGCGCTGCGCTTCGCTCAGGATGACGGGGTGGTGGTGGGTGAGGGAGAGATACAGGGACAAGAGCCGGAACAAGAGCTTTCCTGGTTGAAAGGTTCGAGCGGTTTCGTTGGTGTGGAGACCTTCGGGGTGGCGTTGTGAAGGGCGTTGAGGATCAGGCCGGCGTGACGGGTGCTGATCTGGTTGGCGGCGAGTCGCCGGATCACTTCGTAGACGGCGTGCTGGTGGTTCGACTGGCCGGAGGGGAGCGGGAGATCGAAGGATTGTCGGCGACTGCGGCGCCGGCTGGGGTTCCGGAGGGGCTTGCGGGTGGGATGGTGGTAGTAGCAGAAGGCTTCGCGCCGGAGGGCGGGCGAGGCGCATTGGTGTCCTCCTTCGAAGATGTGGGTGCAGAGGGTGCGGATGTCCTTGATGACTTCGATGGTCTTGTTCATGAGTAACCCCCTCCCGGGGTATCTTTTTGCGCAAGTCCAGTGAGGAAAAGGCTTAGATCTGGAGTCGGATATGCTGTGGGCATACCTGCGTCCGGACCTGAGCCTTTTGTGGGTTAAATGCGAGAGCCCGGCGGGTAGCCGGGCTCAATCTTTACTCTATTGGTTAATTGTAATTGGGTGAGTCAAGTTTTTGGTTGTGGAAATCGCTGTAAGTAGTTGGAGGGATTATGGATGAGGCTACGGCTATGAATGTGATGTGGTGTGGAGTTCTTTTACGGTTTCGCGGAGTTTTGCGGCAGCGGCGTTAGGCTACTGCATCCTGGTTGAAAAGGGTTGAGCGGTTGTGGTGAGTATAGACCTTCGGGGTCCTTCGACTGCGCTGCGCTTCAGGATGACGGGGATTTGGGTGGGTTGAAAGAAGAACTACTAAGGCAAGAGTAACAGCGAAACTGCGGCTTCCTTGGTTGAAAGGTTCGAGCGGTTTCGGTGGTGTCGAGACTTTCGGGGTCCTTCGCTGCGCTGCGCTTCGCTCAGGATGACGGGGATTTGGGGTGGGTTGAAAGAAGAACTGCTCAGGCAAGAGCAAAAGAGAAACTACGGCTTCCTTGGTTGAAAGGTTCGAGCGTTTTCGGTGGTGTCGATGCCTTCGGGGTCCTTCGACTGCGCTGCGCTTCGCTCAGGATGACGGGGATTTGGGTGGGTTGAAAGAAGAACTGCTCAGGCAAGAGCAAAAGCGAAACCACGGCTTCCTTGGTTGAAAGGTTCGAGCGGCGTCGAGACCTTCGGGGTCCTTCGGCTTCGCTCAGGATGACGGGGATTTGGGGTGGGTTGAAAGAAGAACTGCTCAGGCAAGAGCAAAAGAAACTACGGCTTCCTTGGTTGAAAGGTTCGAGCGGTTTCGGTGGTGTCGAGACCTTCGGGGTCCTTCGACTTCGCTCAGGATGACGGGGTGGTGGGTGGGTGAGGAGAGATACAGGGACAAGAGCCGGAACACGAGCTTTCCTGGTTGAAAGGTTCGAGCGGTTTCGTTGGTGTCGATACCTTCGGGGTCCTTCGACTGCGCTGCGCTCCGCTCAGGATGACGGGGTGGTGGGTGCACTCTTGTCAAGATGACGGGGTGGTGGGTGGGTTGGAGAGTTGCCAGTTTAAGGGTTCATCTTTTCGTGGGCGGTGATGAACTTCCAGCCCCATTGTTCGGCCAGGTCTTTGAAGTTGGGGTTTTGGGTGCGGATCAGGTTTAGTTTCTTTTCTCGGCGCCAGCCTTTTAGTTGCTTCTCTCTTGCTATGGATTCGAGGATGCTTTCGTGGGCTTCGTAGTAGAGGAGGCGGGTGCAGCCGTGTTCTTTTGAGAAGCCTTCGAAGGTGCCGTTTTTGTGTTGTTGTGCGCGGATGTAGATGTCGCTGGTGACGCCGATGTAGAGTGTGCCTGTGTGGCTGCCCATGATGTAGGTGTAGCCAGCCATTTCTTCGTTCCTCTCAAGTGGGTTTGGCTGAGTATAAGGGTGTTGGGGATTTGTGGTTGAAAGGTTCGGGCGGTTTTGGTGCTTTTGAGATGCGTAGGGGTCCTTCGACTTCGCTGCGCTTCGCTCAGGATGACGGGGTGGTGGGTGGGTGAGGAGAGATACAGGGACAAGAGCCGGAACACGAGCTTTCCTGGTTGAAAGGTTCGAGCGGTTTCGTTGGTGTCGATACCTTCGGGGTCCTTCGACTGCGCTCAGGATGACGCGGTGGTGGGTGGGTGAGGGAGAGATATAGGGACAAGGGCCAGAACAAGAGCTTTCCTGGTTGAAAGGTTCGAGCGGTTTCGGTGGTGTCGATGCCTTCGGGGTCCTTCGACTTCGCTGCGCTTCGCTCAGGATGACGCGGTTTTTTGGGTAGGGGGAAACGAGATAACAACATGAACAACGACGTTAGCTGAAGAGGAATTCTTTGGTGCGGAGTTCTTTTACTGTGTCGCGTAGTTTGGCGGCTTTTTCGAATTCGAATTTCTTGGCGGCTTCGCGCATCTCGGTTTCCAGTTTGATGATGTAGGTGTCGAGTTCCTGCTGGTTGGCGAACTCGGGCATACCGTCGGTCTCTTCGACGAGGTCGGCGTAGTCGGCGTTGAGGATGGCGGCGAGGCCCATGTCGGCCTGGCGGGTGATGGATTGTGGCGTGATGCCGTTTTCTTCGTTGTAGGCCTGCTGGAGTTCGCGGCGGCGGTTGGTCTCGTCGATCGCTCGTCGCATGGATTCGGTCATGGTGTCGGCGTAGAGGATGGCGCGGCCTTCGATATGGCGGGCGGCGCGGCCGATGGTCTGGATGAGGGAGCCCTGGGAGCGGAGGAAGCCTTCTTTGTCTGCGTCGAGAATGGCGACGAGCGAGACCTCGGGAAGGTCGAGGCCTTCGCGGAGGAGGTTGATGCCGATGAGGACGTCGTACTCGCCGCGGCGGAGATCGCGGAGGAGCTTGATGCGCTCTAGGGTCTCGATCTCGGAGTGCATGTAGCGGCAGCGGACTCCGACCTCGGTGTAGTAGCCGGCGAGGTCTTCGGCCATGCGCTTGGTGAGGGTGGTGACGAGGACGCGCTGGTTCTTTTCGGCACGGTCGCGGATTTCGGCGAGGAGGTCGTCGATCTGGCCCTTGACCGGGCGAATCTCGACGGTGGGGTCGATGAGGCCTGTTGGGCGGATGATCTGTTCGACGACTACGCCGGCAGCCTTGGTGAGTTCGTATGGGCCCGGAGTTGCGCTGACGTAGATGATCTGGCCGGTGCGGGACTCGAACTCTTCGAAGCGGAGCGGGCGGTTGTCGAGGGCGGAAGGCAGGCGGAAGCCATAGTCGATGAGGTTCTGCTTGCGGGAACGGTCCCCGTGCCACATGCCGTGAAGCTGCGGGACGGTGACGTGCGACTCGTCGATGAAGATGAGGAAGTCGCGCGGGAAGTAGTCGAGCAGCGTCGGCGGCGGCTCGCCGGGGAGACGGCCGGAGAAATGGCGGGAGTAGTTTTCGATGCCGTGGCAGTAGCCGACGGATTTGATCATCTCGAGATCGAAGCGGGTACGCTGATGGATGCGCTGGGATTCCACGAGGCGGCCTTCCTTTTCGAGCTGGGCCTCCCACTCGAAGAGCTCGGCGAGGATGGAGTCCATGGCCGACGTTTTGCGCTCGGGCTGCACGACGTAGTGGGACTTGGGGTAGATGGGGAGGCGGGAGTACTTCTGCTTGACGGAGCCGAAGAGAGGATCGATCTGGGAGAGCGAGTCGATCTCGTCGCCGAAGAGCTCGATGCGGTAGGCTGACTCATCGTAGGTGGGATAAACCTCGATGATGTCGCCGCGGACGCGGAAGGTGCCGCGGCGGAAGTCGACGTCGTTGCGGTCGTAGAGGATTTCGACAAGGCGGCGGGTGATGTCTTCGCGCTTGATGCGCTGGCCCTTCTCCAGCATGAGCAGCATGCCATAGTAGGCTTCGGGAGAGCCAAGGCCGTAGATGCAGGAGACGGAAGACACGATGATGGCGTCGCGGCGTTCGAAGAGAGAGCGGGTGGCGGAGAGGCGGAGCTTGTCCAACTCCTCGTTGATGGTGGCCTCTTTTTCGATGTAGAGATCGCCGGAGGGTATGTAGGCCTCGGGTTGGTAGTAGTCGTAGTAGGAGACGAAGTATTCGACGGCGTTATGCGGAAAGAATGACTTGAACTCGTGGTAGAGCTGAGCGGCCAGGGTCTTGTTGTGCGCGAGGACGAGCGCGGGCCGGTTGACCTCGGCGATGATGCTGGCCATGGTGAAGGTCTTGCCGGAGCCGGTGACACCGAGGAGCACCTGGTCTTTTTCACTTGCGTGAAGGCCGGCGATGAGTTCGGAGATGGCGCGGGGCTGGTCGCCCTGAGGCTTGTAGGAAGTGGCTAGCTGGAAATCCATGTTTATAAGGATAGGATGCCTTTGGTTCGTGTGGGATTTGTTGATTTTTCTGCGTGGTTCAGCCAGGCAATGATATTTTCCAGGAATGTGTCGTAACTTCATCTCCAGAGGCAGCGAAAAACCTATGGAAGCTAATGGCGTTATTACCCTCCCTTCCCCGTATACGGTTCCCGAAACGCTTGATCGTCTGGAAGAGATCCTTCACCAGAAGGGAGTCAGGGTCTTCGCCCGCGTCGATCATGGTGGAGAGGCAGAGAAGGCGGGATTGCATATGCCTCCGACACAAGTACTGATCTTCGGCAATCCGCGGGGAGGCACGCCAATCATGTTGGCGGCACCGCTTTCTGCGATCGACCTCCCTCTCAAGGCCCTCGCCTGGCAGGATGCCGATGGCAAGGTGTGGTTGAGCTATAACGATCCTGAGTACCTTAAGGAGCGCTTTGGATTCAATGCCGATCTTTTGCCGCCCATTGAGGGAGCGATTGGGCTTATCAAACAGGCCGTCGCCTGAATGAAACGATCACCTGCTACCTTTATCCCGTGAGATTGATTCGACGAACCGTCTTCGCCATCCTGGTCGTTGCGTTTGCCTTTATTCTTGTCCTTTACGGCAACTACGTTACCTTACCGACCAGCAATACTGGCGCCAGCCACTTCGACACGATCGTTGTTCTGGGAACGCCTGCCCGCCTTGATGGGACACCGTCGCCGGAACAACGGGAGCGCGTTCTGGAGGGTGTCCGCGAGTATAAGGCCGGGGTTGCTCCACGCCTCATCATGACGGGAGGGCCGGCGCATAACAGCTTCGTTGAGGCCCATGTCATGGCGCAGTTTGCCGCGACACAGGGGGTTCCGGCATCGGATATCGTGGAAGAACCACAGGCACAGAATACGATTCAGAACATCTACTACTCCGCACAGATGATGCATCAGCACGGCTGGTCATCGGCTGAGGTGGTTAGTTCGCCTTATCATCTCGGCAGAACCGAACTGATTCTGAACACCTTTGACATCAGGCAACCAGCGCTTTCGATTGACTGGAGAACTCATGCCGCCCAGTGGCCTGCGGAGTACAACATCGGGCACAAGGTGGTGCTCTATACGGTCGAGGCATGGCGGTGTCTCACCCTGCGTATCCATGGCTTTCCATCCTCTGTGTTTCTTCCGCAGAGATGAGCCGCTCAGTGCTGCTCGGCTGTTTCCAGATTGCAAAAGACCGCTGGCACGGTGTCTTCTTCGACGACGGCGGACCTGTACTGGAACCGTTTCTTCAATGCAAGAAATGGCCGTTCGATCGCCCTGAAGCTCAGGACTGCGATCATTGTCGAACACAAAAGAATCAGCCCGACGCTCACGGCGGACGCAACGAAGGGTGTTTCTACATAGCGTCGCACCCACAGGCTCAACCTCCCGAATTGCTCTGAAAGCAGGAAGTGCCATAGATAGATTCCATAGCTGTACCTGCCGTAGAAGCGCAGCACCGGCCAAGGAGCATATCTGATAAACCACTGTTGATGGCTGAAGGCTCATTGCTATAACGGAGGCAAATAGCAGCGCGAGAGCGGAATACCCCACTCCCTGAATCGATGGCGAGAGAAAGAAGAACGAATGCCCCCTCCAGATCAGACAGGTTAATACGAGGAGCGAAGACGCAGCAACGATTCGTGTCAGCCTGAGAGAGAGTTGCGGAATCAACGCCAGCAGCGCGCCAGCAAGCAGCGAGTCCATCCTCGTCGGCAGGCTTTGATATATCCAATAAGGATTGACGCGCCCGTGCAACAGCATGAGACGAAGCGCGGGGGCCACGATCATCCCGCCGGCGCAGATTCGCTGTAGCGTTTCCCGCTGCAATCGACTGCCGATCAGCCATGGCCAGATGAGGTAGAACTGCTCTTCTACAGAGAGGCTCCAAAGATGGAATAAGTTGAACGGGCCAAGGTTCCCGAGAGAATTGTCTCGCGGCAGGACGAGATTTGATCCCTGCAGCAACATCACGAGGTGTCCTGGCTGCCAATGAATATGCAGAACGGGCGTCAGGACAGCGATACCTGCGAAAAGAAAGTAGTACAACGGCAGGAGCCGCAGGACTCTGCGGCCATAAAAGTTGCGATAGTGGTCAATTGTTCCCCGGTGCTCGTACAGAATGCGTGTGATCAGATATCCGGAAAGGACAAAGAACAGGTCCACGCCGGCCCATCCCATCGAAACCAGTGGAACAAGCACTCCCGCGTCGGCACGTGGGAAAAAGTGAAAGAACACCACGCAGAGGACAGCAATCCCCCGCACTCCATCCAGACTCCTGATGTGCTCCACAGCAGATCCTTCTCAGCGAGGCTATGAACGCACGGAATGAGAAACCAGGCCCGAAACGCTCTTGCAGTACTGAGCACATCCTAGAGGGCGCAATCAGCTGTACTGTTGGCTGATAAGGCACTCCCATCGGGAAATCTCAGGGAAATGAGTTCCATTTTGGGAATTCGCTGAGTTTATCGCCAGCTCACCGCAAGATGCCACTTCATCTCGCGCTCTCGCGCCTTCTGCAGGACCTTCCTGTACTCCAACAGCTCAGCCAGTACCAGCTCTCCTTCTGACCCAAGCTGCTGCGGCTCGTGTTTCAGCGTACCTACAAGAGCATCCACCGTAACCAGGCCGTCTTCGGCTGAATACCATTGCGGCGGGGGAAGCCGATGCAACAGTTCGCGGTTCCCTGCCCCTTCTTCAATGAGCAATGACATCGAGTTTTCATCTGCTGAGAAGAACTCAATCAGCGGACGGACCCTAAGACGCAGCGCAAGCTTTTCGAGCGCGTCTTCATTTCGGGCCAGGGAACGTCCATTGACAAATGTATCGAAACCCGGGTCCTCACCCTGCACCACAATGTACATTGAAGCAGCCATCGCGAGTAGTTTAGCGTTCCCGGGGCTGTGCGAAAAAGTGCCTACCTGAGCGACAGGGGTCTTTCTTCTGCCTCGGATGGGGACATCAAAAGCCACGATGCACCCGCCGCCAACAGAACAACTCCCACGATCAGCCTTACGGTCACAGGGGGCCGCAGAGTCACAAGTCCTTCACTGATCGTCAGCAACGGAATGACAAGATAGCGCGTTGCGAGGCGGACAGGGTTCATCTCGCGGACCAGCCATAACGTCAGCAGTAAAATTGCCGCCTGAATCAGTGCCTGACCAATCCATTCTCGCTGGAATAGCTGGCCCGCCCTCCAAACAGATGCACCATGCAGGGCGGCCCACCCAAGGACCAGGACAGCATTCGAAACACCGATGATGGCGATGGCAACCGCCATGTAGGCACCTTGCAATCCCCGATGCAGCCATACTCCCGTGGCACCTGAAATCGTTACGGCCACAAACACGACCGCAAATCCCAACCATCCTTGTCCGGAATCGGGGAAGCTGACCGGAAGAATGCTGAGAACGCCACCCATTCCGGCGAGCGCTGGCAAAAGCAGTCTCTGAAGCTCATTGGCTCCCGACGACTCAAGCGAATCAGCCATGACAGTGATGACAACGACCACCGGAGTCATCGTGAACAACAAGGAAACAGTCGTCGAAGATGCTATTCCGCCTGCCAGATCCAGCAAGATAGCCGGGACGCCCAGAAAGAAGATTCCGGCAAGCGTGATTCGGCTTAGTGAGACGACAGGGCGTCTGCTTCTTTTACTGAGCAGAGCAAATGCGCACGCGCCTGAGCCAGTGATTGCATCAATCAGGCCGGATCGCTGTAACGTTGAGAGCTCCGTCGTCGCAGGAGGAATGAGCCATCCGAGCGACGTTATCAGACAGAGCAAGGCAAATCCGCTCCAGACTGCTGCCTTGTGCCGCGTTGACGAATTGCTGGTCATCGACAAAAGAAGGCCACGCAGAGCTGCGTGGCCTTTCTTCCCTGTTCCATCAGGTTTTAGCGACTGCCGCCATGCGGTGCGCCTGCACCGGGACCGCGGCGTCCACGACGACGGCGTCCACCACGACGCTGTCCCTGGCCCTGCCCTTGTCCCTGGCGCGGCTGGCCGCCGCCAGGATTTGGTTGACCGCCTACGGGAGCGTCGGCGCGATTGAAGTTTGGCTCCTCTTCGTCTTCCTCGTCGTCGACCTCCTCACCTTCTTCCAATTCCTCCTCGACCGCGACCGCAGCGGCTTGCTCTCGTTCGCGGCGAGGTGCGGCGCCATCCGCTGGAGCAGGATCAGGCAGACCGAGCTTGGCGCGCTGTTCCCGCAGAACAGCCTTACGGGAAAGCTTGATGCGGTTGCCTTCGATGGCCAGGACCTTCACGAGAATCTGATCGCCTTCGCGCAGCTCGTCCTTGACTTCCTTCACGCGATGTTCCGCGATCTCGGAGACGTGCAGCAGGCCATCGGTTCCGGGGAAGATCTCGACAAACGCGCCAAACTCAGCGAGACGAACGACCTTGCCGAGATAGGTCTTTCCTACTTCGGGCACGGCGGTCAGATCGCTGATCATCTGGATTGCGCGCTGCAGACCATCGGCATCGCTTGAAGCAACGTTCACGCGGCCCGTATCGTCCACGTCGATCTTCACGCCGGTCGCGTCGATGATTCCGCGAATGACCTTGCCGCCCGGTCCGATCAGATCGCGAATCTTATCGGTCGGAATCTGTATGGTGTGAATACGCGGAGCGTGCTTCGAGGTCTCCTCATTTGCATGGGAGATGATGGCATCCATCGTGTCCAGCAGGAAGATGCGACCGCGACGCGCCTGCTCGAGAGCCTCGCGCATGATCTGCGGCGTGATCCCCATGATCTTGATGTCCATCTGGAGCGCCGTGATGCCGTTGCGCGTTCCAGCGACCTTGAAGTCCATATCGCCGTAGTGGTCCTCAGCGCCTGCGATGTCGGTAAGAATGGCGTACTTGTCGCCTTCCTTCACCAGACCCATCGCAACTCCTGCAACCGATCCCTTGATCTTGATGCCGGCCTGCATCAGTGAGAGCGAAGCACCGCAGACTGTCGCCATTGACGACGACCCATTCGACTCCAGAATGTCGGAGACGACGCGAAGCGTATACGGCGATTCTTCCTCGCTCGGAAGCACCGCTTCGATCGCACGGTGCGCGAGAGCGCCATGTCCAATCTCACGACGCCCCACGCCTGTCATTCTGCCAACTTCGCCGACCGAGAAGGGCGGGAAGTTGTAGTGAAGCATAAAGCGCTTCTTCGTCTCGCCCTCATAGCTCTCGAGACGCTGAGCATCGTCGGTTGTGCCCAGAGTCGCCGAAACGAGAGCCTGGGTCTCGCCGCGTGTGAACAGCGCCGAGCCGTGCACGCGAGGAAGAACGCCAACCTCAATCGAGATGGGACGAATCTGGTCAAACGCGCGATGATCCGGGCGAATCCGGTCGTTGAGAACCTGTTCGCGGAAGATATTCTCGCGCAGGATCTCGTAATACTTGCTCAGCTTCTTTGGCGCTTCTGCGTCGTCAGCAGGAAGGTCCGCCTTCAGCTCATCCTTGAGTTCCTTAACCTTTGCGTAGCTTTCAAACTTCGGATGCTTCTTCGTATCCAGAGCATCCTTCAACCGATCGCCGATCTTCGCCTTGAGCGCGGCGAGGTATTCGTGATCCACCTCCACGGCAGTGACCAGGCGCTTTGGCTTGCCTGCGCGGGACACCAGATCGTCGATGCCAGCGCAGATCTTCTTAATCTGCTCATGAGCAAACTCAATTGCATCGACGACGCGGTCTTCAGCGACTTCCTGTGCTCCCGACTCGATCATCACAATGCCGTCCTTCGTACCGGCCACCATGATGTTCACCTTGCTCTTCTCGCGCTCGGCATAGCTCGGGTTTACAACAAACTGATCGTCGACGAGACCGACGCGTACCGCGCCAATCGGGCCATGGAATGGGATATCACTGAGCGCAAGCGCGCAGCTCGCACCGTTGATGCCCAGAACATCAGGGTCGTTTTCCTTGTCCGCTGAGTACACAAAGGCAACCACCTGTGTCTCGTTCCGGAATGTCTCAGGGAACAATGGACGAATCGGGCGGTCAATCTGACGGCTGGTCAGAATCTCCTTCTCGCTCGGCCTTCCCTCGCGCTTGATAAAGCCGCCTGGAATCCTTCCACCTGCGTACATGAACTCGCGGTACTCAACCGTCAGCGGAAAGAAATCGATTCCTTCCTTTGGATCCGGGGCAGCCACAGCAGTGGCCAGAACCACGTTATCGCCACTGGTTGTCAGCGCGGCGCCGGAGGCCTGCTTGGCCATGCGTCCGGTCTCGAATTTAATATGCTTGCCACCTGCAAGCTCAATCGTCACGTCCTGCTTCATACGATTTCCTCTTCTCTTTTCCTTTGTTTGAAACTTGTCCGTTCGTGTTTGCCGTCTTTGCGGGCACGAAAAAGCGCAGCTCTGCCGTAGCGGCTACCGAGCCGTCAGCAAGCTGCGCTTGAGGGTTTTCTCTTTCATGGGCTGCAATCTGCCAGCACCATCGACCGCGATACTGCTCAGTCCCGCCATCGTCAGCTTCCCCGCCTGCAGAGCTTTGAGAGGCTCTGCACGAGAAATACAGCCGAATCAGGTCGGTCTGTGCGTGCTTCCATGTCGGAACGGTATCTCCGGTGGAGGATGGGTTTACTTGCGGATTCCCAGCTTTGCGATGACGTCGCGATAGCGATCGGCGTCGCACTTCTTCAGGTAATCGAGCAGGCGACGACGCTTGCTCACAAGCATCAAAAGTCCGCGGCGCGAACCGTGGTCCTTCTTGTGCTCCTTGAAGTGCTCGGTCAACTGCCCGATGCGCTCACTCAGAATCGCAATCTGAACTTCCGGGCTACCCGTATCGGTGTCATGGGTGCGGTACTGCGCGATAATATCTGTTTTCGTAGCGGTTGCTAACACTGCTGTCTATGCTCCTAGTCTTCTTCTTATCCACTCGTAGTGTCTCTGTAAGGATACCACACAGAAGCCCCTAGAAATGGCGCAAGCCCCTGTCCATTCGTCGACTTATCTTCCATTGATTCTTTGATTGATTATCACTTGCGGGGTCCCTCCGCGTATTCCTTCATCTCTCCGGTCCAACGCAGAAACCGCAGCAGTTGTCCGCGCTCTTTGACGAACAACCTCCAGAAGTCTTTGGCCGTAATCGTCTCTGCGTGCAGGCCGGAGTACGTCTCAAGCCTCCACCGAAGGTAAGGGCTCTCCCAGGGCCGAAGCCTGTGGCCCTCCGTGGCACGCCACAAAAATCTGAGTCCACCGATCATCTCTTCAGAATAACTGCCCTTACCCCTTCTGCACTAGATTTGCGAGTAAGGTGCGGGGTTCAGGACAAGATTGTCGATGTTGCTGACAATCGCCTCGAAACTATACCGCGGGTCGGCGGAGAGTTTCTTCCAGTCCGGATCGTTCCGAAAACGATCCCAACCGGTATTCAGAGCATTCATGTCCGGAAAAGTAAGCATGTATGTGAGCTTCGGAAGATTGGGACCAATCAGTGCATCTCCAAAGAACACCCCGGCACAACCAGATCTGCGGAAGAACTCAAATTCGCCGTGGTGGAACATTTCCACCTTACGTACGTGGTCAAACAGGCTCGGGCTTTCGTACGTCCGAAGCTGAAAGATACGCTTTCCATTCTCAGTTGTGGAACCCGGAACAGCCAGCTTGGGCCACCCCTCAAACGCTCTCAGCAGGGTGCTCTCGATTCGCTCAAAGGCAGGCTCCTTCGCAGATGAGTTCCAGAATGGCTCCGCGGCCTTCAGAAATGCCTCATCCTTTGCCAGGAGAAGATCTACGTTCACCAGGGTCTCAGGATTCGTTCCAGGAATCAGAATGTAGGTCGTAGGAGTCTGCGGGCCGAAATCGACACGAAAGACGCCGACGGGCGAGAGCCCGAGCCGGTTGAGCGCGGGGATCAGCGCGCCGGAGAAGAATTGGTCCGCGAGTTTACCCTGCGGCCCGCTACGGAAGGTGTAATTGCGCAGCTGATAGTACTCCTGAGCCGCTGCCGAGACTGAGTTCTGGGCCTGAGCATCTGAGGCAAGCACGGCAGCAGAGGTAGCCAGAGCGGCCTTTAGAAAATTTCTTCGCTCCACGATAGGTCTCCTGAAAGGCAGATAAGGATTCGATGTGCAAATCGTAGCGTAATGCATGCACACGTTGCACAGGAAAACTTCACTTCCTCCCCTGGCTCCAACCGATCTGAGCTTAAGCAGCCTGCAGAAGTGGCACAACTCGAGTCTTCACCTGGTCCGCGGTGAATGGCTTGCAGATGTACCCCTGTGCCCCAGCCGCGATCGCGCGCATCACGAACGGCTCGCTTCCCTCCGTCGTAATCATCACGACAGGAACTCCAGGCGCCAGATTCTCATCTCGCCGAGTCTCGAGAAACTGGAGACCGTCCATCACCGGCATATTGATATCGCTCAGAATCAAGCTGATCGGCAGCGTCTTACCTGCATCGTCCCGCAGAATCTGCAGCGCCTCCTCGCCATTCGAGGCCTGCACCACCTCCGTCAATTCCAGCCCCGAACTACGCAGCGCACGCTCAACTACCTTACGCATCACCGAAGAATCATCCACTATCAACGCTCGCACCTATCCTCCACGGTCATCTCTCTCGACCTGCTCTCTCTATCGTCACCAATCGCAAACTCATGAGCCGGAGGCCACTGCCTTAACGTTCTCTAACTGACGAGAGCGCATTTCGGTACGTCATGTGCTTCAAGCCTCCGCATGGACAGCGGACTCTACGCGGCATACACCGGCCTGATGGCGCGCACACAGGCTCTTGACACGGCCGCCAACAACGTCGCCAACGCCGGAGCCAATGGCTTTCGCGCACAGCGCGACTACTTCCGTTCCGTGCTCGTCGACGGCTACTACCCCAATTCAGGGGCCGAGTCGCAGGTCGGCGACTCCATCGACAACTTCGGAATCCTCGGCGGCAATCATCTCGATCTCGGTCAGGGACAACTCCAGGCCACAGGCAATCCGCTTGATCTTGCCATCCAGGGCTCCGGCTTTTTTGGTATCCAAACCACGCATGGCATTGAATACACGCGCGACGGCGCTTTCCAGCGTTCATCCACCGGAGTGCTCCAGACGAGCCAGGGCGAACCCGTCCTGGATAAAAATCAGCAGCCCATGACGATCCCGACGGGCGATGTCCGCATCGCGCCTGACGGAAGCATCTCCGTCTCGACACCAGATGGCAGCGCGGTCGTTGGGCAGATCGGAACCTTCAGTTTCTCGGATTCCGCCTCACTCACAGCCGAAGGAACCAACCGCTTCACAGCCAACGGCGCCACACCCATTGCAGGGGACGGCGCGGTCGAACAAGGCTCGTTAGAAGGATCTAACGAAGACACCATCCATGGAACGATGCAGCTCATTCTTATTCAGCGCCAGGCCGAGATGATGCAGAAGGCCCTCAGCGTCTTCCATAACGATTTCGACAAGACCGCAGCCGAAGAACTACCGCGAGTCTGACTCGCACTCGCCAGAAAGGAGCACCCATGATTCGAGCTCTCTACACAGCCGCAAGTGGCATGAGCGCCCAACAGGCCAACCTCGATACGGTAGCCAATAATCTTGCCAACTCGGCGACATCAGGCTTTCGTGCACGCCGCCTGCAGTTTGAAGACATGATTTACCAAAACCTGATCACGCCCGGCTCCGCACAGAGCCCGCAGACTGTCTCTGCCGGCCTTCAGATCGGCCTCGGCACACGCTCTGTCGCGACTGAAATGATCCAGACCCAGGGCGACTTCAATCAGACCGGCAACTCCCTCGATATAGCAATTAAGGGAACGGGCTACTTTCAGGTCTCCCGTCCCGATGGAAGCATCGCCTATACCCGTTCCGGCAACTTCCACATGAACAACCAGGGGCAGATCGTTACGGCTGACGGCGACACTCTTCTTCCCGCCATCACGATCCCATCCAACGCCGGCGCTCCTACAATCTCGCAGTACGGAGTCGTCTCCGCCACGCTTGCCGGGCAGACTACGCCGACACAGCTTGGAACCATCCAGATCGCCACCTTCGCCAATCCCGGCGGCCTTAGTTCCATTGGAGGCAATCTCTTTCAGCCCACCGGCTCCTCCGGTAACCCCATCACCGATACCCCCGGAGGCACCAGTGGTGTCGGGACGCTCCAACAGGGTTACCTCGAAGGCTCAAACGTCAATGTCGTCGAAGAGTTCGTGCAGATGATCCTCGCGCAGCGCGCCTATGAGAGCAACTCCAAGGTCGTCCATGCCGCCGATGACATGTACTCCCAGATCAACAACATGATCCGGTAAACGCCCATGAACCCAAAAATATCCAAATCGATCTCGCTCACGTGCCTGACAGCCCTGTGGGGCCTTACCGCCACTCCGCAATCCCTCGCCGCCTGTGCAAACGCCCAGACCGCCACAGCTCTCCGCTGGGATCCAGTGCTGCGAAAACAATGGCTCACGACTGTCGACTGCGATCATCCCGAGAGACCCGCGCAAGCCAGGCTTTCATCGACATCCCATGCGTCGGCTCAACCCGTCAGCCGGTCTGATACGCCACTCACAATCCGTGCAGGCGATCGCATCCGGCTCACGTACCAGCAAAGCACAACTTATATGGAACTCAGCGGCATCGCCGAAGAAAGCGGCACCACTGGGTCTACCATCCACGTCCGGCTCATGCAATCTACTTCGAACACGAACATACCTGAGCTCAGAGCCATCGTCCGCGGGCCTGCCGATGCGGAGTTACAGCCATGATTCCGTTCCGTTCCACCGTCTCTCTCATCGCGGTCTCTCTGCTTGTTACATCGCTCCACGGCCAATCAGATACAAAGTCCGCAAGGCCGAAGACGAATGTAGCCTCGGTCTCGCTCGCCTCCTACCTCGACCGCGTTCGCGCCGAGAACTCCGTAACCCAACCCACTCCCGGCTCCATCTGGACCGACAGCGGCCGCCTTACCCGCATTACCACCGATGTCCGCGCGATGCGCCCGCACGACCTCATCTCTGTCGTCGTCTCCGAAAACCTGAACGCCTCCACGGATGGCTCCGTCAAAAACTCCCGTGCCTCGAACGCCAGTTCCCAGGTCTCTGCCCTCTTCGGAACCCTCCACCCCGGCAACGCCCTTCAAAACCTGGTCAACCAGAACTCCAGTGCAGGACTCAACGCGCAAGGCACCACTGCTACCAACTCCAGCCTGAGCACCACGCTCGGCGGACAAGTCATCGATGTCCTGCCGAACGGCATGCTCGTCATCGAAGCCGCTCGCAATGTCGAGTTCAGTGAACAAACCCAAACCATTGTCCTTCGAGGCCTTGTCCGCCCTGAAGACATCTCGCAACAAAACCAGGTTCTCTCCACCGCAATCTCTTCGCTCGAACTCGAAGTTCGCGGCAAAGGCATCATCACCGACTACACCCACCGTCCAAATATCCTTGTTCGCCTGCTTCAAAAAGCTATAATTTTCTGATAGATACCTATGATTTCTAAACTTCTAGTTTCGCTGTTCCTCACCTGGACGATGACCGCACTCGCCAGCGATTCTCCCGCTCAAAAGCTGGCCCGCGTGAAAGACATCGCCTCCATCGAAGGCATCCGCGACAATCAACTGGTCGGCTACGGAATCGTTGTCGGCCTCCAGGGCACAGGCGACAGCCAGCAGACCGCCTTCCCCACCCAAACCCTCGCCGCCACACTGCTCCGCATGGGCGTCAGCGTGCCTGCCGGAGCCATTCGAGTCCAGAACCTCGCTGCAGTCTTCATCTCCGCCACCCTCCCTCCCTTCGCCCGCCCTGGCACCAAGCTTGACGTTACGGCCTCATCCGCTGGAGACGCTCGCAGCCTCGAAGGCGGCCTTCTCCTCATGACTCCTCTCTACGGAGCCGACGGAAAGATCTACGCCCAGGCCCAGGGCCCGCTGGTTGTCGGAGGTTACGCCGTAACAGCAAACGGCAATACAAAGCAGGTCAACCACCCCAATACTGCCCGCATTCCCTTCGGCGCCATTGTCGAGCGTGGCCTCTCACTTGACCTCGAAGGCCGTCACACCTTCTCGCTGCTCCTCAACGACGCCGATTTTCGCAGCGCCGAATCCGTCTCGCAGGCCATCAATCATGACCTCGGCCGCGCCGCATCACGCGTCATCGACAGCCGCCGCATCGACCTCAATCCCCAGCCCAACGAAGACATCCCTGCCCTTCTTGCCCGCGTTGAGTCCATCGAGGTCTCTGTCTTCCCTCGCGCCAAAGTCATCGTCAATGAGCGCACCGGAACCGTCGTCATCGGTGGCACCGTCGTCCTGCAACCTGTCTCGATCCTGCATGGTGGACTCGCAATCAACGTCGTCAGCCACTTCGAGACTTCGCAGCCCGGCCCCTACTCAAACGGCACCACCCAGACCGTCCGTCAGACCACCGTCTCCGCGCAGGACAAGCCTTTCAACCGTATCGAACTCAAAGAAGGGGCCACCGTGGACGATCTTGTTCGTTCTCTTCAGACCATCGGAGCCACAGCCCGCGATGTCATCTCCATCCTTCAAGCCATGAAGTCTGCCGGAGCCCTGGAAGCTGAGATCGAGGTCCTATGAACATATCCGCCATAGCGAACTCTGCGCAGGCCACCGGGATCGATACTCATGCGCCACGCCAGGCTCGCCGACGCCGCGCAGCAATTCGAGGGCATCTTCCTTCAGGAACTCCTCAAACCCATGCAGTCCGGAAACGATGGACTGACCGGAGAAGACGCCTCCGACAGTTCCACCGATTCGCTCCAGAGTTACAGCACAGAAGCCGTTGCCAGGGCCATCTCCTCACACGGCGGCTTCGGCATCGCGCGTCAGGTCGTCCAGCAGATCGAACGAACGTCGATACCACACGAAAATAATCAAAAAAATCGCCCAACCGGCTAAAGTTCCTGCTGAGGTTGCCGATACATCTCAGCAGTTGGAGGAATTAGATGAGTTTTACAAACAATATCGGCAGCCTGCAGCAGATCGTTAGCTCCATCGCGACCGGCGAAATCAAAGGCTCTCAGCAGACAAATGCGACCGGTAAACCTGCTAAAGCCACATCCGCATCTGCAAATGCGATCTCTGCCGACCGCGCAAATCTCAGTTCCACCAGCAGCGTTCTCGCGCAGGCCCTGAGCGGAGACGATGTCCGCGCGGAAAAGGTCGCCGCGCTGCAACAGGCGATCGCCTCTCGAAGCTACAATGTCTCCTCATCCGATGTAGCCGGCAAACTCATCCAGTCCCTGCTCAAATAACCATGCACACCGGCACTGCACATCAGAGTTTCGCCGTACTCCTGAAACTCATCGACGAAACGATCGATGCGCTGGTCCGGCTCGACTCCGATACCCTTGCCACGCTTGAACAGCAGGCATTCACTCAATCATCGGTACCTCAGCCTCTGAGCCGCGAGATGACCGGCACTCTTCTGCTCAAAAAGAACCTCCTTGGCCGGGTCCTCGAAGACACCGCAGCTAACCTCGACCTGTTTCGTCGCTTGCGAGCGAAAAGGGAGGACTTCACATGGGCTCGTTGACCTCCCTTCTTGATCTCTCACGTGACTCTCTCATCGCCAACCAGGAAGCGCTCAACATTACTGCGAACAACGTCGCCAACCAGAACACACCCGGCTACACCCGCCAGATCGTTACCTGGCAGACACTCGACTCTGTCAATATCAACGGCATCTCGGTAGGAATTGGAACCAATGTCTTCGCTGTCTCGCAGCGGGATCGCGTCCTGGAACAGCGTGTCCAGCAGCAGACCCAGATTCAATCGCAGAGCGCGGCCCTCTCCTCCGCTCTCAGCCAGATCGAAAATATCTTCGGCCTCTCCTCTACATCCACATCTGCGGCCAGCACTGCCCTCGGCTCCTCCATCGACTCTTTTTTCAATTCCCTCACCGCACTTGCAACCAGTCCGGCCGATACACCCACTCGTCAGAGCGTTCTCTCCAGTGCCAGCGCTCTCGCAGGCGCCTTCAACTCCGCTGCCAGCCAACTCTCCAGCATCTCGTCGGGGCTCGATCAGCAGGCCGGAACCATCGTGGGGCAGATCAACACGCTTAGCTCGACGATCGCATCGCTCAACCAGCAGATCAGTTCCCTCAGCCCCGACAGCGATGCAGGGACCCTCGAAGACCAGCGCCAGCAAGCAATCGCGCAGCTCTCCCAGTACATCGGACTCGATCAGGTCTCTACCGAAAACAACGGCATCACTATCACCTCCGCCAACGGAGCTCTCCTCGTAGGCGGAAGCACTTCCTATTCCTTCACGGCAGCGAATGTCGCCGGAGTTACGCATATCCTGGCCGGATCGGGCACTCCTCAGGACGTAACGGCATCGCTCACCGGAGGCCAGCTGGGCGGGATTCTCAACGCCCGGGACCAGCAGATTCCGGCCTTCCAAAACCAGCTTGATCAACTGGCCTTCGCGATCGGATCGGCCGTCAATCAACAAAATCAGATGGGCGTTGATGCCACGGGCAATCCCGGTCAACCCATCTTCAATCTTCCAGCTGCCGCTGCGGGCTCATCCGCCTTCATCTCGGTCGCCATCACCAATCCGCAGCTTATTGCCGCTGCTGCCGTCGGCGAAGGCACTGCCGGCGGCAGTAATACGCTCGCACTTGGTAACCTCGCGAACTCGGCTTTGGTATCCGGCGAAACGGCCTCAAACTTTCTGGCTGCATTCCTTGGAAATCTCGGCGCCACAGCCGCAGGCGCCACTACAGACAGTGCGGCTCAACAGTCCACGCTTACCCAGCTCACCAACCAGCGCAACTCGCTCTCCGGGGTCTCTCTTGATGAAGAGGCCGCTAACCTGACCCAATACCAACGCGCCTACGAAGCGGCGTCCAAGGTCTTCTCCATCGTCGACACGTTACTTGCCAACGCCATCAATCTTGGAGAACCGACTACCGTTTCCTAAATCTCGAGGCTGATTTCCGACCTCGCCCATGAGAGAAAATGCGAGCTGACCCAACCTACATCCAGAATCTCGCCTGGTCACTCAATCAGGCGACCAGCAACGCCAATTCACTCACCTCCCAGCTCTCCAGCGGGCTTCGCGTGTCCACCCCCTCCGACGACCCGCTCGCCGCTGCCCAAAGCAGCCAGTTCGCAACCGCCATTTCGCGCCACGACTCCTTCAGCCAAACCTCGGCAACCGAGACTTCTCTGCTCCAGGTCACTGATTCCACCCTCGGAGAAGTCGTCAGCCAGCTCACTTCTGCCGTTTCCCTCTCGGTTTCGGCCAGCAATAGCACGAACAACGCCTCGAACATCTCAGCCATCGTTCAACAACTCAGCGGCATCCGTGACCAGATTCTGTCGCTGGCCAACGCCAGCTACCAGGGCCGCTATCTTTTCAGCGGAAGCCAGGGAGCTACTCCCTTCAGCCTCAATACCTCCACCTCTCCTGCCACGGTCGCCTACAACGGCGACACCAACCTCCAATACATCCAGACTCCCACTGGCCAGCGCCTCCAGACCAACCTTCCGGGCTCCTCGGTCTTCGGAGCCGCGTTCACTGCCCTCAACCAGGTCATCTCCGACCTCACTAGTGGAACAGCTTCAGCCGCCACCCTTACCACGGACTCCTCCGCTCTTACCTCCGCACTCACGAATGTCTCCACCCAACGCAGCCTCCTCGACAGTTCCCTGAGCCGCCTCCAGGCAGTCACGACCTATAACCAGACCGAGGAGGCCCAGCTAAAAGCCCAGCAGAGCACTCTTGTCTCCGCCGACCCCGCTGCCATAGCCACTCAGCTGAAATCCACTGAGACTCAATACCAGGCACTCCTCAGTGTCATGAGCGCGCTTCAGAAGCAAAGCCTCTTTGATTACCTCCGGTAAGCGCAGGTTTTATAAGCGGAGGGGAGGGAGGGTCAGCAACGAAGAACGGCTCCAAAAAGGAGCCGTTCGGATTTCGATGGCACTGGAATCAGTTAGCGGACAACGCTCTGGAAGAGAGGCGAGGTGAGAAGGGTGGCAAACTGGCTGTCCGAAGAGGAGTACGAAACCGTAAGCGTACCCGAGTTCGAATCGATTGTCGTCTGATCGAGTGCCGTCTTCTCCATCGGATTTCCCTGCGACTTGCGCATCAGCGAGACGCCCTTCAGCAAAGTCGCAGCCGTGGCAGCCGTGATGGTATCCGACATCACGACGGCCATGTCGAACTTCACGCCGTTCTGGAAATCCATCGTGTACCGCGAGCTCTTCATGCGGTTGCGGACCGTGTCGTAGTCGGCAAGCTGGGCGGCGTCGCCAAGCACGCTGCGCATCATCGTCTGCGTGCCCTTCTGATCCAGCAGGCTCCAGATGGCCTTCTGGTCGACCGTGAGCATCTCGTTGATCATGTCGCCGTTGGAAAGAAAATTAGGGGTGAGGCCGTCGCGGGCCTCGAGCGCCGACTTCACAGCCTCACGATCGCCGAAGACCATCGTGGTCTGATTCAGGAACACCACGCTCATGCCGTTCGAGCCCATCGGATAGACACTGTTGTTCCGGATCTGGAGCGCCTTGGCCTTGTTCCTGGTGAAATTGGCCATGATCTCACGGGTATGGAACTGTCCCTGCGCAATGCCAACGATCCTGGTTCCCTCTCCGCCCGCGTCATGGAATGAGGCAAACGCCAGCACGTCTGTGTCCTGGTCGACCTTCAGTCCGGAACTCTTGAGTGCGGTCTCGAGCCGCTTCAATTCCGGAGGCAACACGCGATCCTTCAACTCCATGGCAGCCGAAGAGTTCTGCATCGCGCGGTAATCCACCACGATGATCTGTTGGATATCCCGGGGGATGGATGCCTTTGCATCGCTTGAGAGCTGCGCAGCCTGCGCGAGAGACGCCGAAACAACAAGTACGGCGATGGGGAGGAACGACTTCGTAATACGCAATGGACCTGCTCCTTGGCCGCAAATTTTGCGGACCAATGCTTCTATTTTTTCTCGAAAAGCCAAAACAGACAAGTACTTATGCCTGCCACTTTGGACGTACCGTTTACTGGAATGTCGTCTAATCGGTCTCCCATGCCAGCGGGCTTTCCAACCGCCGCTCCAGCACCTTGAGATCGGGGTCGAAGTTCGGGATTCTTTCGATCCACTCCGCGCCGGGCTCGTAAGCGTCCTGTGGAATCAGTCCGATAAGCTCACTGTCCTCAAGATGAGCGCCATGCCTTCTTGCGAGCTCAAGCAGCCGCGCATAGACCTTTGGCATTGGAGTGGCACGGTGATCCGTAATGTTCATCGTTACCTGGGCGCGGCCGTTCGCGTACACGCCAAGCGCCTTGACACCATGCAGCCCGCCGCCGGAGGCGCGTATGTCCCTGGCAATCGCGCGGGCAGCAGTAACGTCAGGCTCGTGAAGATGCACGTTATAAGCAATCAGGAAATTACGCGCGCCGACCACAGACGCGCCAGCAGTCTCATGCAACTCAGGCCCACCGATATCGGGCCTCCGTGCAGCATCCTTACGGACCGCCTCGCGCAGTCCTTCAAACTGCCCTTTACGGACATCCTCAAGTTGCACACGATCTGGACGCGCCGCCGCAGCTCCATAGAAGTAGACCGGGATGCCGTACCGGCGCCAGATATTCAAACCCGCCTGCCGTGCCAGGACAGCGCAATCAGCCAGCGAAGCTCCGCGGACCGGAATGAAGGGTATAACGTCAGCCGCTCCGATACGTGGATGGACTCCACTCTGCTTCGTAAGATCAATCAACTCGGCGGCCTTGCCTGCGGCCCGGACCGCCGACTCCACTACGGCTTCCGGAGACCCCGCTATGGTCACGACAGACCGGTTATGCGCTGTATCGAGCGACCAGTCGAGAAGATGCACGCCTTCCACTCGCATCGCCGCCACAATGCGCTTGACCTTGCTCACATCGGTGCCCTCGGAGAAGTTAGGCACACACTCGATGATGGCTTCGGGATTCACAGATTTACTTCCACCAGGTGTAACCGACTGAGAATTGTACGCTCGCATTTACGCCGGGATTTTTATCGCCAAGCGAGGCGCTCGAGATGTGCACGGCATTGGCTCCAAAGTCGATTGAGCGTCGCGGACGCACAAAGTAGTGCAGGCCTACGCCAAATTGCGGCGTGAAGTTCCAGACGCTGGTATCGGCGTTAGGCCCATCGTTGAAGACGACGTAAGGAGGACCTCCAAAGGGAGGATACTTATGGTTTGTCCAGATGACACCGCCGCCGCCCTGTGCCCAGGGGACGATGCGCCCCGATGTTGCAAAATTCCAACGCAAGATAGCCGGCGTAATCGAAATACCGGTATAAGTTCCACCCACCGTGTAAAGAGGCGAACAACTTATGTTGCTCGTACAGGTTGATCGCAGAAAGCGAGGGGTATAGGACTGCCAGAATGGGAATACCTCTACGGCATACTCGAAATTCCCACGCAAAATTCCAGGTCCTGCATTTCGCGTAAGGACTTTACCGGCATGCCCCCCTACCATAAAGAACTTGTAGTCACTGCGGTCCTGCGTTACTCCAAGACCGCCTTGAGCCAGTACGCCAAGTTCCAGCGGCAAGTGGCCCGTGGGATCGCTGAGCGGGTTCGCAGCAGCAGAAGTTGCCTGTGCGATAGCAGTAAGAGTAGAGGCCGTAAAAAGAGCCAACGTGCAGAGCTTTCCAACAAGGCGGTTTGTACGGGTCACGAAGGGCTCCGGTTTGAATAGTTACAGAAGAAAGGCCGCCGGAAAATGGCGGCCTCTGTGGAAAGCTGACCGCCAGACTTAGCTTGCGACAGCAGCTTCGTCCATATCGAAGTTCGAGTAGACATTTTGCGTGTCGTCGAGATCTTCAATGGCTTCGAGGAGGCGAATCATAGCATTGGCCTGAGTGCCTTCGAGTTTGGTGTAGCTCGAGGCAATCTTGGTAATCTCGCCAGTCTCCGGCGTAATACCAGCCTTCTTGACTGCTTCGAGAACAAGATCGAAGTCCTTCGGGTCGGTAAGAACCTCCCAGTTCTCACCTTCATCACTGAGGTCTTCGGCACCTGCTTCGAGGACGATCTCGGTAAGCTTCTCCTCATTGGCAGCCGACTTGGCGACGACGATGATGCCTTTTTTCGTGAACATCCACGAAACGGCTCCCTCAGTCCCAAGGTTCCCCCCGTTCTTTGAGAAGGCGTGTCGAATTTCGCTGACTGCGCGGTTCTTGTTGTCCGTCAGGACATCGACAATGACGGCGACGCCGCCCGGACCATAGCCTTCATAGGTAATCTCCTCATAGGAGACACCCTCGAGTTCACCCGTTCCGCGCTGGATTGCACGCTTGATATTGTCGGCAGGCATGTTCTCGGCTTTGGCTGCCGCAATAGCCGTACGCAGGCGCGGATTGCCGTCGGCGTCCCCGCCGCCCTGCTTGGCGGCAATGGTGATTTCCTTAATCAGGCGGGTGAAGATCTTGCCACGTTTTGCGTCAAGCGCGCCCTTCTTGTGCTTGATTGTGGCCCATTTTGAATGGCCTGACATGAACGACCTCTTTTGGTGATTTTGCGAGGGTTACGGTGTTTAACCGAACCTCAGACGACCTTGTGATTTTACCACGCCACGATCATACGCGGCCGCTAGAGAACCTCAGGAGCAAGAAGGTCGCGCATGGTCTCGCGGCGCCGAATGAGTCTTATTGCCTTGCCGTCGACGAGTACCTCCGCGGGCCGTGGCCGGCTGTTGTAATTCGATGTAAGCGACATGCCATAAGCTCCAGCATCGAGGATGACAACGAGGTCACCCGGCTTGACCGCCGGGAAAGTGCGGTCTCGGGCGAAAAAATCACCCGACTCGCAGACTGGTCCGACGATGTCTGCGGTGAGTGTTTTCGGCTGCTTCGACGGTTGCCTGACGGGGATGATCTCGTGGTGCGCATGGTAAAGCGCCGGCCGGATGAGGTCGTTCATGCCGGCGTCTGTAATCACAAAGGTCTTGGCACCATTTTTCTTTACAACCAGAACTCTGGTCAGGAGCGCTCCGGCTTGCGCAACAATGAAACGCCCCGGTTCGAGCAGAAGATGAGCTGGCTCATCGCCCAATCCTTTTGCTAAGGCAGCGGCGTAGCGCTCAACCTGGTGAGCCGGATGAAAGGGACCTTCACCGTAGTCGATCCCGAGGCCACCCCCTGCATCGACGTAACGGATATTGTGACCGTCTGCGCGAAGTTCAGAGATAAGCGCTGTCACTCTGGCCAGTGCAGCCGCGAAGGGGTCAACCTTCCGGATCTGTGAGCCTATATGGACGCTTACACCCGAAGCATCGAGCCAATTTGACCGCGCGGCTTTGCGATAGATTGCGCGGGCCGCCTTGATATCGATGCCGAACTTGTGTTCGCTGAGACCCGTGGAGATGTATGGGTGGGTCTCCGCAAAGACGTCCGGATTGACGCGAAGAGCAAAACGCGCGCGAACGCCCAATGCTTCTGCGCGAGCGGCAAGAAGATGCAGTTCGGCCTCAGACTCAACGTTGAATTGCAAGATATTTGCTTTGAGTGCCGCATCGATCTCCCAGGCTTGCTTGCCAACGCCCGAAAAGACAACTTTCTTCACCGCCGGTTTGTGAGCCCTGCGCACGCGCTCCAACTCGCCACCGGAGACGATGTCGAACCCTGCTCCCTGTTTTGCAAGCAGGCGAAGGATGGCAAGCGAAGAGTTGGCTTTGATGGCGTAGCAGATCGTGTGGGGGTGCGAGGCAAAAGCCTGCTCGAAGAGCTGAAATCGATGAACAATTTGCCGCGCCGAGTAAACATAAAGCGGAGTACCGTACGCTTCGGCCAGCGAGGCAAGGTCAACGTCATCGCAGGAAAGAGTACGGTTTCGATACGCAAAAGGGCGAGCGGTGTCCTGAGAGTTGTCTGTCTTTTTCGTCAAATTTATATGCTCTTGGTTGGAAGCGCGTAAGGCTCTTCAGGGATGATGACCCATGCGGCAATATAGGCCAGGGCTCCAACTCCAGTCATCACAATGAGTAAAGCAGTAATGATGCGAGTAACCATGAGGTCCCAACCATAATGGAGTGCGAAGGCTGCGCAGACTCCGCCAATGACTCGTCCGTTTCTCGGGCGAAACATCTGAGTTGCAGGTCTTGAAGGTACGTCGTCTGCCACAGTGGCCCCGCAAGAAGTACAGAAACGGGAGGACGGATCCAACTGTTTTCCACATCGGCTACAGAACATGGGAGTTCTCCAGAGAATCTTTATTTTGACACATCTGCACTGCTGGAGAGGCATTTACGAACTCTTGCTGTAAATAGTTCGCCATAAAAGCGCGATCTCTTATAGGCCTGCTAATCTCAGCATATGGCAGAGTCAATCGGATTTGTGGGACTCGGAATCATGGGAACAGGTATGGTCCGGAACCTGGCGGCTAAGGGCCACACGGTAACGGTGTGGAATCGTACGGCCAGCAAAGCGCAGGATTTAGCGGCATCCATTGGGATCCATCACGTCTCGACGCTGAAGGAACTGGGCCGCAATTCGTCTGTCCTGATGCTTTGTGTGACGAATACGGGTGACGTCGAACAAGTCCTCTTTGGCGAGAACGGTGCAGCCGCCGCGCTGAAGCCAGGAAGCCTGGTGATTGATTGCAGCACGATCAGCCCCAAGTCAACCGAGGGTATAGCTGCAAAGCTCAGCGAACGAGGTATTGGCTTCGTCGATGCCCCGGTCTCGGGCGGCAGCGAAGGTGCGGCGCAAGGGACATTGTCCATTATGGCCGGCGGCTCAGAGAAGGACTTCGACCGTGCGCTGCCGATCCTGCAAGCGATTGGCACCAGGATTACCCATATGGGCCCGGTAGGAAAGGGTCAGGTCACCAAGTTGGTGAACCAGATTCTTGTCGTCGTAAACATGCTTGCCGCAAGCGAGGCCCTGATCTTCGGTCGTGCGGCTGGTCTCGATTTAAAGAAGGCCGTCGCAGCCGTAGAATCTGGTGCCGGTGGAAGCTGGATGCTTTCCAAACGAGCACCTCAAGTGCTCGAAGACTACTGGCAACCCGGATTCATGATCGATCTTCAGCAAAAGGATCTCGACCTGGTCCTTGAATATGCGCGCGAACTTGGAGTTCCGTTGATTGCAACCGGCCTCGTCAGCCAGCTCTATGCAAGGTTGCAGCACGACGGCAAGGGGCGTCTGGGTAACCACGCACTGATCCAGGCGCTGGAACCGCTTGCACCTGCTCCTCAATAACGGTCAGTCATCTCCCGGCGTACGGAGTCTTGATATATTTGCGAGCGGCATCGGCCTGGGACTGATCGCCTCCTCCGGCGCTCGCCTTGTTGTACTGCTCGATGGCCTTGTCGCGTTGATGCAGGAGATCGAACATCTGTCCGGCATTGAGTTGTGCTCGCTTGCGTAGCCAGTCGGTACATTTGGGCTGAGCTGCTGCATTGAGGTAATTTTGTGCCGCGTCCGCGATCAGGTTCTGACCTCGTTGTGTGTCTGCGAGGCCGAAATAAACTAATTGAAGACGGGCATCGACGAAGTATCCGGGTTTGCGTGAATCTTCCAGGACTTTTTGGTAAGTGGATATCGCAGCCGACCCATCTCCTTTGTCTTTCGTGAGGTTCGCTTCCTCCAGACGAAAGAGATAGTCATGTGGAAACTGCTGTGCGAGTCCGCGCTGGACAGCCAGAGCTTCATCGTAACGGCCGTCGTGCCGGAGGAAGAGCGAAAGAGCAACACGCGATTCAATGTTGTTGACCACACCATGAGCAGCGGCGTCACGCAGGAGATCGAGCCCCTTTTCCTTGTTGCCGGTAACCCCGGTGATCCCGATCATGATACGGATAAACCGTGGAAGGCTGGCGACGGCGAACTGCTGGATGCCGACAGCCATCTTAGCGTCGGCATAATCGGGATCAATGCGCAAGGCCTGCTCGCTATCTCCGCGTGAGGCGAAGCCCTGGCGAGCGGCCGCTACCCAGCTGTGGTCCGCCAGCGTGATAAATGCGGCGTGAAATCCGCGTGCATAACCTCGAGCGAAGTAGGCATTGGCATCATTCGGATTGTTGCGAATCTGCCGGTCGCATAGAGCTACGGCAGAGTCGGTCAACTGTTCAATGCGGTCCCGCGTCGCCTTAGGAATAGAAACTTCTCGTTTTGAGAACAGGAACGAATCGTGGGCATAGTACGTGGTATCCAGAAGATCCTGATGATAGAGCTCCCGAAATATAAGCGTCATCAGCACATAGTTGGCCGCCATGGGATTCTGCGGATTGGCTCGCTGAACCTCTTCGAAGCGGGAGAGCGCTCCGTCATAGTCCAGGCTGTAAAAGCGTTCGTGAGCCTCATGGATCTGGGGAGTGAGATTGATTGGGTCCGTGTGTAACTTTTGCTCTTGAGGTTGGCTTGCAGAACAAAACCCGCTAAAACAAAGAAACAAGACGCCGATAACTGGAACACTGCCTGATTTCAAATTCATCGCCTGGAATAACCATTTTGATACAAATTGCAAGCATCTACAGATGCCTCAAGAATATTGGACGCTTCTCAACGTAAACTATACCGTTAGAATCCGGCGAGTTTTCACAATAGCCGTTCTTTCACCAAAGAAACCATGACACGGCTCGAATTACTTCAGTTGCTGGTCGGCCAGGCGCGCGCGAATGGTTTTGAGTTTCGACGATGGTACGTCGGCAAACTTGGACTGCCGTGGACCAGCGCACGTGAAGCTCTTGAAACATTGGCAGCCCAACGTCGCTACTACGCGCTTCTCTTTTCTCATGAGTTTGCTTCTACCTTCTGGAAACCTGGAGAGATCATGACTTTTCAGGTGCCGACCCAGACATTTACCCGGCGAATGGCGGATGGAACGATCGGTACGGTAAAGAGGAAGGCATATACACGTCGCAGCACGCGCGAGGATGCATGGCGCTACCATCTCCGCGAGATGGCCCTGGCTGAAGAGCCCTTGCGCTATATGCGGCGCTATCTGCGCGTCGAGGAAGATCTCACGGAAGACGAGCCTGCGCAATTGGAATCTGAAATCATTGAAGAGGACGATTCCTAAATCTTGTGGTCACGGCGGATCGCCCATATTTGCTTCAGATGATGGCGTCCATGAGCGAGATGGAAGCGACGCCACTGCGTTGCATTCAGTGGTCCCAGGACACTATGACTCGCGAAACGCGCTGAGCCGAAGCGGGAGTGGGCCTTCTCCAAAACTTGATCTGTTTGGTCAAGATATCGTGCGGTCTCTTGAGCGAGCATTCCACCTGACATATGGAACTCGGAGGAAGACGAAGGGGCGGGTGGCATCACCACCGATGGCGCCTCTTTCCCTGATGGAAAGAAGCCCAACCTTGTCACAAAAAACTGCATACAGCGCTGTGGAACCGTTGCAAGGGCTTGCGTCGGCCTGTCCTTGTTGAGCCGATTGAGAACGGTGTCAGCTGTTGACGAATAGGAGAGACAAAGGTGTTGCACAATCTGCTGAATTGTCCATTTGCCGGGGCTGTTCATCGGCCGCAGTTGTGTCTGTTCGATATCGAGTCCCTCAAGTGATCGGGCTATATCACGCTGCAGTTTCTCGAAGATAGAGTGCATTTTGCCAACATCTCCCAGTCGCTCAAAGGTTCTCTACCGCGTTCCTTATTTTTGAAGTTGGTTTAGAGCTTTTTGAGCCTGCTTGATGTTCAGGCCATCGGGGTCAAGCTTGAGATACATATTGAATTCGGCGATCGCCTCTTCGCGCTTGTTCATCTTCTGTGCCAGATGGGCCAGCGTGAAGTGGGTGTCGGGATCGTTGGGCTGGTATTTGACGGCATCTTTAGCCCGCATGTAAGCGGCATTCAGATTGCCACTCTGTTCATAGTATTTCGAAATTTTCAGATCCTCGGTAGCCCGTTCCTCATCTGACTGCAGATTCTCCACCTTTGGAAGTTTTCTGCGCGCGGCTGCCTTCGGATTGTCACCCTTGTCATCCGAAGGGTGATCATCGGATGCACTCGGCGGGGGCGTGTCATCCGCGCTTGAACTGGAGCTGCTTGAACTGGAGCTGCTGTCGGAGGAAGGGACGTCCCCTGGAAACGGGTGCTCTGATGCCGCGGATGGATGTTGCGGACTTGGGCTGGCAGGAGGAACTGCCGCTGGCACAGGTGCGTCCGGAGTGGGATTCTCCGGTTGGCCGGGAAAAGGAAATTGGTCTGCGGCCGAGGGCTGTTTCGAACCCGTGGGGGCGGTACATGGCTTAACGGCGGTCGATTTTGCGTCCGAACATGGAGGTGGGGAGGATGGCTTCTGTTCCGGTGCACTTTGCCCCGCACAGACGAGGGAGAGTGCCATCAAAGGGGGCAGGAACCAGGGCCGACGAATGACTACCGTTGTCATCGGAATCCAGCTTACTCGCATAATCTTTGGACGTCTCCGACGGCTCCAACGTTTGTTATAGTCAGGCAAGCTTCAATCACCATATCCACACACATTATCTGGATTACTTCAGTATGCTCAAAGGGCTTATTATCCGTTCCTCTTCGATTCATGCGGCCGGCTGCTACACCATGCGGCCTATCAAAAAAGGCACACTCGTCGTTGAATATGACGGTCCCCGCTTCACGAAAGACGAAGCGGATGAACGCTATAAGGACCGTTTCATCACCTATCTGTTTAGTACCGGCAAGAACCAGGTGATCGACGGATTCGGAACGGCGATGTTCCTGAATCACTGCTGCGACCCGAACTGCGAGACGGAAGAGGTCGACGGCCACATCTGGATTAAGGCGATACGCGATATCGCTCCCGGCGAAGAACTTACCTACGAGTACAACCTGCACGACAGTGACGATGATGATGCTGACTGCCACTGCGGCGCCGCCAAGTGCCGCGGAACCATGTTCAGCGATGACGAAGTCAAACGAAGGAAAAGACTCGCCAGAAAGAAGACTCGCGCGAAGAAATCGTAAAGGTATTCCGAACGCTACAATAGCAATGTGCGGCACCGCCGCCACTCGTTATGGGATATCAGGTTCTTGCACGGAAATACCGGCCGCAGCGATTCAGCGATGTCGTTGGCCAGGATCATGTGACGGTCACGCTGATGAATGCGCTTACTCAGGGGCGCATTGCACACGGCTACATCTTTAGCGGACATCGCGGCATCGGAAAGACGACGATCGCACGCATTCTTGCGATGGCGCTGAATTGCCGCAATGCGATCGGTTCGATAGAGAGGCCGACGGCCGAACCGTGCCAGATTTGCGATAGTTGCGTGGAGATTCGCGCGGGAAATGCCGTCGATGTCATTGAGATTGATGCGGCTACCAATCGTGGAATCGATGAGATTCGTGAGCTGCGCGATGCTGCTCGATATCGACCGGCCAGAGACAAGTACAAGATCTATATTCTCGATGAGGCACATCAGATTACCGATGCGGCCTTCAATGCCCTGCTGAAAACGCTTGAAGAGCCACCAGACCACATCGTCTTCATGATGGCGACGACCCAGCCTGAAGATATCCCGCAGACCGTCCGGTCGCGCTGCCAGCATTACAGCTTCCATGCCGTGAAGCTGGTGGATATTCTCGGTCAACTTCGCGGAATTGCCGAACGCGAAGGGGTGGCAGCTGATGACGCCGCATTGAATTTGCTGGCCGAGGCCGGTGATGGCTCGATGCGCGATGCCTTGTCGATTATGGATCAGGCGATTGCCAGTGCTCCGGTCGAAGAGGGGCATGCCCAGCTCGATGCGCAGCAAATACGAGAGCTGATGGGCACAGTTCCAAACGCAGTCTTCGAAAAAATTCTCGAAGCTGTTGATGGCAACCGAAGCGCTGAAGTGATATCGGTAGCTAACCAGCTTCTGGATGCAGGTAATAGCCCAACTCAGCTTGCCCGGCAACTCGTTCGTTATCTTCGCAACTGTGTTGTTGCCAAGGTTGCCGGACTTGGACCCAACGGTGAGGGACTGGATGGAGCCGCCGCGGAGCTGCTGCAGATATCGGCTGATGAACAGCGGCGTGCGGCCCGCACTGCAGCCCTGTTCACAGAAGAGGAGTTGACCCGCTTCCTGAACGTGATGCTTCGTACCTTTGATGACCTTGGCTACCGTCAGGAGCAGCGGTTCCACTTTGAACTTGGATTGCTGAAACTGGTCCATCTGCGCCGGTTGCTTCCGGTAGAGGAGGTTTTGAGCCAGTTTCCAGTGCCCGGAGGTTCCGGGCAGTCGAAATCACGGCCTGTTTCTGCGGCTCCTTCAGTTCCAACTCCTGTTCGTTCAAGCTCGCCTGTCAGTTCGGCTGCTGCCGGCACGAAACCGGCATTTTCGCCGTTCGAAGCAGACCGGAACCGCAAACGTACTGAAGAAACGATGTCGACACCTGCATCGGTTTTTCCGGTTGTTACGCCTACGTCACCGGCTATCGCGAAGCAGGGTTCTCCTGTAATGGTGCAGGAGCCGGAACCCGAGATGACCGTGACTGAAGTGGCGGCTGACCTTCTCGGGTTGGGATCGGTGCCAGCTGCCGTGCTTGACCCAGAGGTTTCGGTGGCAACAGCTCCGGTTGCGTTTGCTGAACAATCCGCCGATGAGTTACAGCGTGCCGTGATTGAAGCGTTGATGAACGCGAAGAGCCAGACCTCGGCGGCTGATGCTTTGTCCGATGCCGAATGGCGCATAGAAAACGGCGAGGTGCTGGTTCAGACCGAGTTGTCGAAGACCATGCTTCCGGTGGTGGTGAATCCAGAGGCGGACAAGATTGTTCGTGCTGCTCTCCGCAATGCCGGAGTGGGAGCATTGAAGCTGGTGCTGCTAACTGGTACCGGGTCCGCTTCAGCGGCGGCGAAGAAGCCTAAGCCTGTGCGGACTGGGAGTGCCCAGGCCAAAGCGCTTGAGCATCCAGTGGTGCAGCAGGCTCAGAAGCTGTTCGACGCGGAGATTCGCAACGTAATCGACCTGAGCGACAACAACTAGACTTCCCTTCTTCCTTCGAGTGCGCGCGACATGGTGACCTCGTCGGCGTACTCGATGTCGCTTCCGGCGGGCACGCCTGTCGCGATTCGAGTAATCCTGACCTGCGGCGCTTCCTTGCGAATCTCTTCTGCGAGATACCTTGCGGTAGCTTCGCCCTCTGTCGTGGGCGAGGTTGCGAGAATAATTTCATTTACTTCAGGCAGCCGGGTCAACAAGTTGCTGATGCGCAGTTGATCGGGGCCTACACCTCCTATGGGGGAGAGGGTGCCGTGGAGGACGTGGTAGACGCCGTTGTAGGAGCGGGTCTTTTCAATAGCAGCTATGTTCGTCGGTTCCTCTACGACGCAGACCAGGCGCTGGTCGCGGACGGCGCTTGTGCAGTAGGTGCAGGGGTCGATGTCGGTGATGTTGTTACAGATGGAGCAGAGGCGAAGGTGCGCCTTCAGCTCGCGGATCGCATTGGCCAGGGCTTCGGCGTCTTCCGGGGAAGAGCGGAGGACATGGAAGGCGAGGCGCTGGGCGCTGCGGGTTCCGATGCCGGGGAGCTTGCGGAGCTCGTCGATGAGACGGCTCATGGGCTCGGCGAAGCGAGCCATTCAGGTCAGCCCCGGAATATTTGGCAGGCCAAGTGAGCCCATCATTCCGGCGACGCTGGATTTCATGGCCTGATCAGCGCGGCGTCCGGCCTCGTTGACGGCCGCGGTGATGAGGTCTTCGAGGAGTTCGAGATCACTCCCGGCGCTTCCGATTGCGGTGGACTCGATCTTGATGCTAAGAACCTCTTTCTTGCCGTTCATCTTTACAGTGACGACTCCGCCACCGCTGGAGGCTTCGACGATGGTTTCGACGAGCTTGCGTTCCATCTGCTCCTGCATCTCGCGCGCCTGCCCCATCATGTCCTTCATCTTTGCCAGGTCGGATAGATTCATGCTTCCCTCGACTTCAATTTCCTTCTCATTATCTCGCTTACTGCGGCGCCAGATCTTCTCCGGTCATTTCGGCTGGCTTTTTAAGATTCAGGAGTTGGAGGAGGGTGGGGGAGATGTCGCGGAGGGAGCCTCCGGGCTTGAGGATCGCGTGGTGAGCCGGATTGGTGTCGGGACCGATGAGGATGAAGGGGACGGGGTTGGTGGTGTGGGCTGTGTGCGGACCACCGGTGATGGGGTCGATGAGCATCTCGGCGTTGCCGTGGTCGGCGGTGACGAGGAGGTGTCCTCCGCGCTGCTTCACGGCGTTGTAGACGCGGCCGAGCTCGGTGTCGACCGTCTCGACTGCCTTGATCGTGGGCTCGAGCCTGCCGGAGTGGCCGACCATGTCGGCGTTGGCGAAGTTGACGATGATGACGTCGAAGGCGGTGTCGTTGACGGCCTTGATGACGGCGTCGGCGATGCCGGGCGCGGACATTTCGGGCGCGAGGTCGTAGGTGGCCACCTTCTGCGATGGGATGAGGACTCGGTCTTCACCGGGGAACGGCTTCTCGATGCCTCCGTTGAAGAAGTAGGTGACGTGCGCGTACTTCTCGGTCTCGGCTACGCGGAGGTTGCGGAGTCCGGCGTCTGCCATCACGTTGGCGAGAAGATTTTCCATTGACTCGGGCGGGATGACGATGGGGAGTTGAAAGTTTCTGTCGTACTGCGTCATGCAGACGTAGTGGATGTTGCTGGGGGCCTGGTTACGCGGGATCTCGAGCTCGAGTTCGGCGGCTTTAGGCAGGTCGTTACCGTTCTGAACAGTGAGGCCACCGGGGACATCTGAGTTGCGGCCGAGGACGCGGGTGATCTGACGGACACGGTCGGCGCGGAAGTTGAAGCAGAGGCAGACGTCGTTGTCGCGGATGGGGCCGATGGGTTTGCCGTGGATGTCGACTACGGTGAAGGGCGGGAGAAACTCGTCGGTGGTGCCGTTGTTGTAGAGTTCTCGGACGCGGGCGAGCGGATCGGTGTAGGTTCCGCCCTGCGGATGGCCTGTGACCATGGCGTCGAAGGCCTGGCGCTCTTTCTCCCAGCGGAGGTCGCGGTCCATGGCGTAGTAACGGCCAGAGACGGAGGCGATCTGGCCTATGCCAAGTTCGCGAATCTGCTGCTCGAGGGCTTCGAGGTAGCCGAGACCGCTGGTTGGCATGGTGTCGCGGCCGTCCATGAAGGCGTGGATGAAGACGCGGGTGAGGTGATGCTGCGCGGCGAGTTTTAGAAGAGCGTAGAGATGCCGCTGGTGAGAGTGAACTCCGCCATCGGATACGAGGCCGAAGAGGTGGAGGGCGCGGTTGGAATCTTTCTCCTGTGCGGCGAGCTTGATGCCGTGGGTGAGGACGGGGTCGGTGAAGAAGCTGCCATCCTGGATGGCGGTGTCGATGCGGGTGATGTCCATACGGACGATGCGTCCGGCTCCGAGGTTGAGGTGACCGACCTCGGAGTTGCCCATCTGGCCGTCGGGGAGGCCGACGTAGTGCTCGCTGGCTCGGATGAGGGTGTTGGGGTATGTGCTGAGGAGCTTATCGTAGGCGGGTTTGCGGGCGAGCGCGATGGCGTTGCCGTGGGTCTCGGCGCGATAACCCCAGCCGTCGAGGATAGTGAGGACAATTGGCTTGTTTGGCATTCCGTGGTCAGGATACCAAGACCAGCTGTGAGTTGTTGGGGACGCGATGAGCGGCTTCATGTATGGGCACCCGATTGGTTTTTTGGGGATCGTGGTTTTCCCTGATGCATCCTGCGAAAAAATGCGGGGGTTCTTCGCTTCGCTCAGAATGACAACTTTTTAGGGGCTCAGGATGGCAACTTTTTAGACGGCTCAGAAGAGGCTGAAGCCTCAGGTACCTAAGCGAATTACCGGCACATCTATGGCCGGGGAAGATCGATGAGCACCACATCGGAGCGCTCCTGCACTCGTTCGAGGACGAATTCGCGTCCGTCCGGGGAGATGTCGAAGTCGCGAACATCGAAGTCTGGAGCAAAGTTGGTTAGCTGTCGCTCGGCACCCGTATCGAGGTCGATGAGCCAGAGGTTCTTGTGTTGAATTTCACCGCGTAGAAGAACGGCTGCGCGTCCCCCGGGCATGAAGACGAGATGGCGCGCTCCTCGAGTGAGAGTCAAGGAAGGAATCGGATGCGCTGCCGCGTCGGCCGTGACAGCTTTCAGTGAAAAGGTCGTGCCGATGTCGGGCCCTGAATAGACAAGCAGGCTTCCGTCGGGTGTCCACGCAGGATCGATGGAGTATTCCTTTACGAGGACTGCGGGAGAGCCGCCATCGAGGGGCACCTGAAAGAGATGCGGGACACCGTGGTCGTTTGCGGCTGTGGTGAGCGATTGGCCGTCGGGCGCCCACGCCGGCGAGCCTTGCAAATCGAGAGCCTCAGAGACAATCCGCGCGTTTGTGCCGTCGGAGTGCATGACGTAGAGGATGGTCTGGCCGCCTTGCTGGATGGAGAAGGCGATACGCAGTCCATCGCGCGAGATTGCAGGGCCGCCAATCAGTTGCGCCGCCTGCCCGCTCCACAGCTCGGTGCCGGTTCCGTTGGCGAGTTTCCAGATGCTGTCGCCCATGGCGGCCGTCGAGACATACAAAAGATAGCCGGGACCGAGTCGAGGGGATAACCCTGTGCTCGTAGTCAATGAGACCGGCGCAGGCACCGACATTTTCGCGGAAGAATCGTTGAGCGGCAGGCGCCAGAAAGTCCGCTTCGGATCGGTAAGCGTCGCAACGAGATGATGGCCATCTGCGGTGGCCGCGAGAGACGTGTACCGGTCTAGACCAGAGGAGATCCTGTGGGGGATGCGGTGGTCAACATCGATGCTGTAGATCCACGGACCTGAACCGTCGGAGTCGCCCGCAAGATAAAGCAGGGTGTGCTGGTCCAGCAACACCGGATAGGTGACACGCCCGTTGTGTGACGTGATCCGCTCCGCGTTGCCGCCGGCAGGCTTGATACGCCAGATGTCTAACTTATCGGGGAGGGCGCCCTGGACGAAGTAGATGAACTGGCCGTCGGGCGACCAGAGCGGAAAGTGCGAGTGGAGGCCGGCAGGCGCGGTGAAGATAGGTGGGCCTTCCGGCTTTTGACTTCCATCGGAAACATAGAGCGGGTCTCCTGGGCCGGGGGTATGGTACGCGAGCCGCGAGCCGTCGTGGGACCATGCGTATTCGGCAACACCTTCGAGATAGGGCCTGGGCTGGCCACCAAGCGCAGGCACGGCCCAGATGCTGATGTCGCCCCCATTTGCAGCATCGTGTCTGCGCACCCAGTACGTGACAAGAGAGCCATCCCGTGAGAAGCCCAGAGTGCGGATCGAGGGATTTGCGAGTTCCGGCGCGGTGCCGTGGGTTAGATTGTGGAATTCCCCGGAACCTACCTGTGTGATCCAGACGTCCATAGGGCCGTCCCGGTCGGATAGAAATGCAACGAAATGTCCGTCGGGAGAGATGGCGACCGTCTGCTCGACCCCGTCGAAGTCGGTGATGGCTTGAAATCGTGCGCTGGCAATGGGATTTCTCCAGAAACGCTCAGTACGATGCAGCCAGAGAAACATGCCCGCGGCGAGGATCGCTGCTGTGGCTGCGAGCGGCAAGACGAGTTTCCACCGGATGGGAGGCTTCTGCGGTAACGGCAGCGGAACGGGGTCTGGAGAGACGGTATCTTTCTCGTGATCGTCGCGAAGATTGCGGCTCCGCTGCCAGCCGTCCAGCTCTGCCCGGGAGGCATAAACGGAGCCCATCCTGTCGTGCAGGTGCCGATGGATGGGCATACCCTCCCGCTTCTCCCAACGCTGGACGGTGGTCACATCGCGGTTGAGGTATGCCGCGATTTCCTTCCACGAATCCAGCCGGTCCTCGACCGGAGTTTCTGAAGGCGGTTTGGATGTGGATGGTTCGCCCATCGCATTCATGGCCTTTTTGCGACTGTCAGGGGTTGCGGCCTCAGATTCTACTCCGTGTGCAGGTAGCGGCAAAGGACGGAATTGAACGGTAACGACGGAAATTCAGCTCTTTACCGCTTGAAGGCCGCGCCAAAGCCCCGGATGCTGTGTACGCCTGCACCGAAAAGTCAGAGCCCATCGGGAGAGATTCGGCGCCGGCTTCTACGCAAGGTACAAAGGAGGTTTTATGAAGAAGAGACAGATGTTGGGCACATTGTTTTGCGCTGCGGTGCTGGTAACTGCCCTCCATTATGGGAGAAAGGCATGGGCCACACCGGCCAGTTCGGGGTACCACAGCGCGACGCTCTACTTTGGCACGTTGAGCGAGTTCCATGTCTTCAACCACGCTACCAAGAAAGACCTTCCCGCCGGCTACGACGGAAGGGTCTGGTTTTCGCTGCAGGAGACCAAGGGCGATACCGACCTGTACATCCAGACGAATACCTGGGCGCCTGTCACGATGGGGGTTGTGGCGAGCACAGGGTGGCACACGCATCCGGGTCATAGCCTGATCATTGTGACGGCGGGAACCATAACGGAATACCATGCCGACTGCAAACCGATCGTTCATCAGCAGGGAGATACGTTTGTGGATCCGGGCGAGGGTGAAGAACACATCATCCGCAATGAAAGCTCTACCCAGCAGGCGTCTACGGCTGCGGTCCAACTCGTTCCCCATGATCCGGCAAAAGCGAACCGCCGGATTGATGCGCCGGCACCGGAGACCTGCTCGAGCATCATGTGATGTGCAGAGGGGAGTCCTGATGGCAGAGGCGGGACTCCTGCTTTGTTTGACGGGAACGTGTGAAGGGGTTTGGTAGCGCCAACGGGGATCGAACCCGTACTCTCAGCCTTGAAAGGGCCGCGTGTTAACCAGTTACACCATGGCGCCAAAGGCAACTGCAAAGGAGGGATTTGGTAGCGTTACCGGGGCTCGAACCCGGACTCTTCGCCTTGAGAGGGCGACGTGTTGACCAGTTACACCATAACGCCACTTGAGCGTAGAGCTCTCCGCTGCGCGCTGAATTAATTATAGCAGCAAACATTTCCGGATGTTGATGCGAGCGCGTGGTTTTTCGACTGCGTCGGCCAGACTCCGACTTCTCGACTTTGGTTTATATTCCGAGTTTCTTGACTTCGTCGTTGTAGTACTTGCGGTAGAGAATGTCCCACTCCTGCGAGCCTTCGAGGATGATGCGGCGCTGCGAGGCGATCTTCTGGCGTGCCGCGGCGTCAATCCTGGTCTCTTCGGTGAGGAGCTTTTCGAGGGCTTTGCGGGCTTCCTGACGGATGGTGTTGCGGTCTTCGAGGAATTCGCACTCGGGGATCTCGGCGAGGGTGTCGGCGACGGTGTGGGCGAGTTTATTGAGCTTGTCGCGGGAGATTCTCACAGCACCGCCTTGTATTTACGAGCCAGCTCGTTTTTCACCTTTTTGAACATCTCGGGATAGCTGGCTCCGGACTTGCGCATGTCTTCCTGGAAGGCCTCGAGGATGACGCGGACCTCTTCGTTAATGCGGTCTTCGAGGGAGAGTTCATCGACCATGGCGGCGGCCACCTTCTCGTTGAGGAGCTGCTGCTTTTCGGTCTTGACCATCTTTGCGGCGATGAGGTCTTTTATGGTCTGGCGGGCCAGATACCCTACATAATCTTTAGAGAAGATCATTGGCTTTTCATCGAGTGTAACATGCGATTCCGTAAGCGATTGGGTCGATTCCAGTTGTCGCTCAAGCGGCCCACTGCCATGGCTGGGGCAGGTTTTTTGAGGTACCGGTTCACAGGTGTTTCTGAGACAATAGCTGACTGATGCAAACGGATAATCTTATCTCGCTGAAAGACGACATGGTGGCGTTTATCGCAGGACATGGGATGCGCAGAATGCCGGGGTACGTTACAGAGGACGTGCCAACGGTTTTGTTTGAGGACGACAGCCTGGACGGGTGGAAGGACTTCGTCGAGCATGCAAAGGCGGCAGGGGCTCCGTTTATCACGATGAGCGAGGTCGTGCTGGAAAAGTCGGATATTGCGATGCTGCTGGAGCAGATTCGCGACCAGAGTTTTCCGGACGATGAGAGTCCGGAGATTGACGATGCCGAACGCCTGGTACGGCATGTTGGGAAGATAGGCTATCTCCAGCTTGGATTCGCACACCAGGGAATGATGTTCCTGTTCGAGATTGCGACGGAGTGGTATGACACATTCCAGAACCTTCTGGAGACGGTCTCTGAGCTTGGCGGCATTGTGGTGGATGACCGCGATATCGAAGAGTAAACGCGACGATGGCATTTTTGAGTCTTCCGCTGAAGATCCGTGCCCTCATAAGCCGACCGCAGATCCCTCCACTACCCCTTCGACGCGCTTCGCTCGCTCAGGGTCCGGTCCGAATGACACTTCTTTTTCTTTCTGTTCCGCCATTCCTCTCAAACGATCGGTAGCTATCACTCTTTATGTCGAAACGTTTTGAAGCCGAATGGAAGATTCGCGCATGCGACAGCGAGGCTGTTGCGCGGGTGGTGCGGCGGTCCGGTTGTCCTAAGGAGATTGCGGAGTTGCTGGTTTTGCGCGGGATCTCGGACGAGGCCGCGGTCGATGCGTTCTTCCATCCCACGCTGGACCATCTTCTGGATCCGATGCGGATGCTGGGTATGGCTGAGGCGGTGGCCCGGGTGCAACGCGCGGTTCGAGATGGCGAGCCCATTCTGATCTACGGAGACTATGACGTGGATGGGACGGTGGCCACGGTTCTGCTGAAGACAGCGATCGAGAGGGTGGCCCCGAAGGACAGGCCGGCGAAGGTGACGTATCACGTGCCGCACCGGATTCGCGAGGGCTATGGGATGCAGGCGAGCGTGCTGGGCCAGGCTGCGGGTGCGGGCGTGAAGCTCGTGATCAGCGTGGACACAGGGATTCGGGCGTTTGCCGCAGCGGCAGAGGCGAAGGCCCTGGGGCTGGATCTGATCGTGACGGACCACCATCTGCCGGATGAGGTTTCGGGTGTGCCGGAGGCAGTGGCGGTGGTGAATCCGGCCCAGGATGGGTGCGGGTATGGCTTCAAGGGGCTTTGCGGCGCGGGTGTGGCGTTCAAGCTTGCACAGGCGATTTTGAGTGCGGCCTGCGAGACAGACGAGGAGCGGACGCGGTTGAGGCGGTCTCTGCTTCCCTCTTTTCTGAAGCTGGTGGCGATTGCGACGATTGCTGACTCGGTTCCGCTGGAGGGTGAGAACCGGACGATTGCGGCGCTCGGGTTGACGGAGTTGCGGAATCCGGTGCAGGCGGGATTGCGGGCTTTGATGGAGGTGGCGCAGATTCCGCCGGACCGCTCACCAACCGCGACCGAGGTTGGGTTCAGGATCGGGCCTCGGATCAATGCAGCGGGGCGGATGGATGTCGCGAGCGATGTGGTGGAGATGTTTTTGACGCGTGATCCGGCGCGCGGGATGGAGCTGGCGCAGAAGCTTAATCGATTGAACGAGGAGCGGAGGGCTACAGAGGCTCAGGCGCTGGAGACGATCGACGCTCAGCTGGCGTTGCTCCGTCGAGCCGATGGAGAGTTTGCGGCGGAGTGCCTTGTTCTGGATGGGCCGGAGTGGCATCGCGGGGTGCTGGGGATTCTGGCTTCGCGTGTGGTGGATCGCACGGGACGTCCCGCACTGGTGATGAACCATGAAGATGGGCATGCGCATGGATCGGGACGATCGGTGGCCGGGTTTCATCTGCTGGATGCTTTGACCGCGGTGCATGGCGGCGTGGATGGCGGGCTGTTCAGCAGGTTCGGAGGGCATGCGCATGCTGTAGGGTTCTCGTTGCCTTCGGAGCGAGTCGAGATGCTTCGCGATGCGCTGGCCCGCTACGGGGCCTCTCATCTGGATGACGAAATGCTTGCCCCTGTGGTGGAGTGCGATGCTGAGGCGGAACTGGCGAGCCTGACCCCGAAGTTTGCGGGGTGGCTGGAGAAGTGCGGTCCGTTTGGCGTGGGGAACCCTGAGCCGGTCTTTGTGACGCGCGGGGTAAGGATTGCTGGAGAACCTCGGGTGATCAAGGAGCGACATCTGGCCCTGGAGCTTGAGCGCGAGGGAAAGCAGATGCGGGCCGTGGGATGGAGCCGCGACAAGGAGTGGACGAAGCATTGTGAGAAGCTTGGACTGGAGCAAGGAACACGAGTGGATATTGCTTACAGGCTGCGACTGAAGACGCATCCGCAGTTTCCCGGGTTGGAGCTTGAGATGGTGGGCCTTCGATTGTCCGAACAGACGGATGGCGATGGAATTGCCGAGAGTGTGTGGGATGGTTCATGGGCAGGAACTAAAACTTCTGCTTCGTTTTAGCTGCGAGCACGTCTTATATACTGACGTTTCAAGGGAATGCCGACTACCGAGACAAGACGCCTTAGTCCCATCCTGCTGACGGGCATCGTGCTTGGTGCGGCGGCGGTGGGTATTTTTGCGATACGCATGTTTACCAAGGATCTCGTTGAGATCCGAACTTCTCCGGTAACTTATCAGAACCTGATCAGCACGAGTTCGACGAATGGGCGCGTGGAGCCGATTGAATTTTTTCAGGCGCATGCTCCCGGGCCGGGCGTCGTGAAGGAGATTTACGTCACGGTAGGGCAGAGGGTGAAGAAGGGCGATCTGCTGATCCGTATGGACGATTCGGATACTGTGGCTCGAGTGGCAGCGGCGAAAGCGAGTTTGAGCACGGCGGAAGCCAACCTTCATGATCTGAACCAGGGCGGTTCGCAGGATGAGCGCCTGGCGATGGCGGGGGATTTGAACAGGGCCCAGTTGCAGCAGCAGCAGGCCGCGAAAGATCTAGCTTCATTGAAAGAATTGCAGCAGAAGGGCGCAGCTTCGGCAGGCGAGGTAACGGCTGCTGAAGAGCGGCTGCAGATGACGAACTCGACACTCGAGAGTATTCAGAGCCGGAAGACGCAAAGGTATAGTTCGACGGACAAGTCGCGAGCGGAGGCTCAACTTTCGGATGCGAAGGCTGCACTGGGTGCGGCAGAAGCCAGCTATCACGCGGTGAATATCCGATCACCGCTTGTGGGAACGGTGTATTCCATTCCTGTATCGACGTATGACTTTGTTCCTGCGGGCGAGGACCTTATGGATGTTGCCGATCTGAATCACATCCAGGTGCGGGCTTATTTTGATGAGCCCGAGATTGGCAAGCTGTCTGTTGGCCAGGCGGTAAAGATTATTTGGGACGCGAAGCCGAATCAGGCATGGCATGGGCATATCAGCCAGGTTCCTTCTACTGTGATCGCATATGGCACCCGGAATGTCGGTGAGTGCCTGATTACTGTCGATGATGCTCATGAGGACCTTCTGCCAAACACGAACGTGACAGTAACCGTAACGATCTCGCAGCGTTTTAATGTGCTGAGCATTCCTCGCGAGGCTCTGCACACCGAAGGCGCGAATAATTTTGTGTTCCGCGTCGCGGACGGGAAGCTGGTACGCACACCGGTGCAGGTGGGAGTGCTGAATCTGACGCGGGTAGAGATTACTGGCGGCCTGGCGGACAAGGATACGGTCGCGCTTGGAGCTACGAGCAACCGCGACCTGGTCAATGGCCTGGCGGTTAAAGCAGTCGAATGAGAATGCATCGGATTGCCGTTTGCGCGCTTCTCCTCATCACAAGCGCCGGAAGAGTGTTTGCCGACACCACACAGGCGGAGAGGCTCCTGGCGCAGGGGCGTGTCGATGAGGCGAATGCTGCGCTTCGACAGTCACTGACGCTACAGGCAGGCGATGCCAAGGCACACCTGCTGGAGTGCAGAGTCTATTACGCACAGGACATGGCCGACGCGGCTGTACGGGAGTGCGAGCAGGCGGCAGCGATCGACGGCTCAAGCAGTGATGCCCAGCTGTGGCTGGGCAAGTCGTATGGGCTAAAGGCATCGCAGGCGAATATGCTTGCTGCGTTTTCAATCGCAAAGAAGGTGCATAAAGCGTTTGAACAGGCCGTGCAGCTGGACGGCTCGAATGTTGCGGCAATGTGTGCTCTGGGGCAGTTTTATGTCGAAGCTCCGGGGATTGTGGGTGGCGGCCTCGATAAGGCCCAGGCGCTTCTTCCTCGACTGATGGCGGTTTCTCCGGCCAAGGGACACAGGCTGCAAGGGTTGATCGCCAATAAGAAAAACGATCCAAAGACCGCCGAGGCGGAATTCAAGAGCGCTGTGTCTGCTGGGCATGGGCCGGATGCCTTTATGGACCTGGCGCAGTTTTATCAGGAGCATGGACAGCCAGATAAGGCCGTTGCGGCAATCCAGGCGAGTATTGAGGCAAACCGCGGGAAAGACGCATCCCTGGTCGATGCAGCGAGTCTTCTGATGACGATGCAACGGTCGCCGGAACTGGCCGAGCGCGTGTTGCGCGAATACCTGGCATCCGGGGCGAAGTCGGACGATGCTCCTGCGTTCAAAGTGCATATGCAACTTGGAGATTTGCTGGCCAAACGGGGCGATGTGACAGGAGCGCGGAAGGAATATGGCGCTGCGGTGGCCCTTGCCTCAGGATATGCTCCAGCGCGAAAGGCACTGCAGGGGGCATGAGGGTAAGGGATACCATGGTCTCGAGCCCATCTGGCAGGAGCTGTTCAGCAAGTATGCGCCGTCTCTTTCTTTTGTTGTTTACGGGATGCACCCTGGTTCTAACCGGAGAACAGGCGCATGCACAGATTTCATTTACGACTGCAATCGACCTGGCACTGAAGAACAGCCCTCGAGTGAAGATGGCTCAGGCGGAGGTCGATAAAGCCCGGGCGGTGCTCGAGCAAACGAGGGATATCTATATTCCGACTCTGGTTGGCGGTTCCGGACTGGGATATTCGTATGGTTTTCCTGTGGGCCAGCCGTCGGTCTTCAACGTTACATCGCAATCCCTGATCTTCAATTTCTCTCAACCGGACTACGTCCGCGCGGCCCACGCAGCTTTGAACGCTACGAACTTTGCGCTTCGTGACGTGCGGCAGGCAGTGGCGGAAGATGCCGCTGTGACGTATCTGATGCTGGACCGCGATCAGCAACGGCAAGCGGCGCTCCTTGAACAGGCGGGATTCGCGTCGCACCTGGTGAGTATTGTCCAGGAAAGGCTGGATGGAGGACAGGACACGCCAATCAACCTGACGACCGCGCGGCTGTCGGCGGCGCAGATTCATCTGTCACAGTTGCATGCGGAAGATGAACTTGCGGCGGATCAGTTGCATCTGGCCAAGCTGACGGGATTGCCGGCGACAGGGCTGACGACAATCTCGAGCAGCATTCCGGAGTTTAGTTCGCCGGCAGGAGATCCGACGGGGACGGCAGCTCCGGCAACCAGCCCGGCTGTGGAATCAGCGTATGCAGCTGCGCAGGCGAAACAAGAGACCGCGTTTGGAGATGCACGATATCTCTGGCGGCCGCAGATCTACTTTGCAGCACAGTACAACCGGTTCTCGAAGTACAACAACTACGACCAGTATTACCGAAACTTCCAGCACAATAATGCGGGTATCGGGGTGGAGATTACGCTGCCTGTGTTTGATATGGTGCACAAGGCCAAGGCGCGGGAGTCGGCTGCGGAGGCTGTGCGCGCGCTGCGCGAAGCGGATCTTGCGCGTGATCAGTACTTTGAAGGCCGGCAGAAGGTTCGACGCACAACTGAAGAGCTTGCGGCCAGAGCCGAGGTGGCCACTCTTGATCAGCAGCTGGCGCAGCAGCAACTGGATGTTCTGCTGGTGCAGATGCAGACGGGGAACGGAAACGTGAACGGCCCGCAGATGACACCCAAGGATGAGCAGAACTCACGGATCGCCGAGCGGGAGAAATATATCGCACTGCTGGATGCCAGGTTTCAGATGCGGCAGGCGCAGCTCGATCTGATGCGGCAGACCGGAGAATTGGAGCCCTGGCTGAAGTCCGTAGCGGGGTCGCAGTCGCTGGATTTAGCCAAACCACAATAAATCGTTGCATGAAATCGTTGCTTGAGTCGGGCCGGTTAAAGACAGGTGCAATGAAATGTGCCATTTAGCGGGATGAGCTAAAGAAAAAGGAACCAGCAGGAGAACGTGAGAAATGGCCCCGAAAGCCGTTACCGAATGGTAAAATTGAGGTAATTGCCATGCCATTGAAAACACTGTTTCTAAACCCACCCTCGTTTGAGAATTTTGATGGCGGCGCCAGCTCCCGTTGGCCCGCAACCCGTGAAATCGAATCGTACTGGTATCCGGTCTGGCTGGCTTATCCGGCAGGGATGCTGGAGGGTTCGCGACTGCTGGATGCTCCTCCGCACCATGTTTCCGCGGAAGAGACGATCGAGATCGCCAAGGGCCATGAGTTCCTTGTGCTGTTTACGTCGACGGTAGGCTGGAGCGGCGACCATGCGCTGGCACAGGCAATCAAGAAGGTCAATCCTTCCATCAAGATTGCGTTTGTCGGACCGCCGGTGACGACCGACCCGGATCGCGCGCTGAACGAGTGCTCGGCGATTGATTTTGTTTGCCGTCGCGAGTTTGACTTCTCTACGGTGGAGTTTGCAAACGGCAAGCCCTTGAACGAGATTCTGGGCATCAGCTACAGGGATGCGAACGGCGTGATTCAGCATAATCCGGACCGTCCGCAGGTTGAGGACCTGGATGCGATGCCTTGGGCCACGAAGATCTACAAGCGCGATATGGACGTGACGCGGTACAACGTGCCGTTCCTGCTGCATCCATACATCGCTCTTTACTCGACGCGCGGATGCCCGGCGCAGTGCACGTTCTGCCTGTGGCCACAGACGCTCTCGGGGCATGCGTGGCGGAAGCGCTCGTCCGACGATGTTGCGGCGGAGATGAAGTGGGCGAAGGAGAACTTCCCCGATGTGAAGGAGTTCTTCTTTGACGACGACACTTTTAACATTCAGAAGGTCCGCACGATCGAGCTTTGCGAGAAGCTGAAGCCGCTGGGGATTACCTGGTCGTGCACCTCTCGCGTAACGACGGACCGCGAGACGCTGAAGGCGATGAAGGATGCGGGATGCCGGTTGCTGATCGTGGGCTTTGAATCGGGCGATCCGCAGATTCTGAAGAACATCAAGAAGGGCGCGACGGTTGAGCGTGCTCGTGATTTCGTGAAGGATTGCCACGACCTTGGACTGGTCATTCACGCCGACTTTATTCTCGGGCTTCCGGGTGAGACGAAGGAGTCGATCCGAAACACCATCAACTTTGCGAAGACCCTGGATTGCGAGACGATCCAGGTTTCGGTGGCACATGCTTATCCGGGTACGGAGTTCTATGACTTCGCCAAGCGGAACAACTTCATCACGAACGAGAAGATGGAGGACGGCGGCGGACACCAGATGGCGCACATCGAGTATCCCGGCCTGCCGACCGAGTATGTGATGGAGATGGTGCACCGGTTCTACGACGAATACTACTTCCGTCCGAAGGCGGCGTTCCGCGTGGTCTGGAAGGCGGTCGTGAATCGGGATATCCCGCGTCTCTACGTTGAGGCCAAGAGCTACATGAAGCTGCGGAGGCAACGGTATAAGGCCGCTGCGGAGAAGGCTGCGGAGAGTGCGCTGAAGCAGCAGGAATCCGTCAGCATGAATGCTTAAGTTTTAGTGCACAGAGGAAGAGGGCGGCTGACTTTGGTCAGCCGCTTTTTCTTTGCCGGTTTTCGAGTCGCTCGGCGGAGCCTGATCGACGTACTTGACGAGAATGACTTCGTTGCCGATCTCACTGTAGATAAGTTCGTCCACGGTGCCGCTCGCGAGCAGCAGGCCGTACCCTCCGGCGCGGATTCCCTCTTCTTCACGCAGTTCGATATGGGCTACGGGGTTGTCGTCGGGATTTGCAGTCGCGGCATAGCTGAGCGAATCGCGACGGAATCCGGCTCCGGGGTCACGCACGTAAAACACCATGCTTCGTGCGGTGCGAACGGCGGTGACCTCGACAACCTGGTCCGGGTTGAAGGCCGCGCCGTGCTCCATTGCATTGAGCAGAATCTCTCGCAGGGCCTGCATAATTTCGTGCCGGCTGTCCTCGGGCAACCGTACGCTGAGTTCCCGCGCAAAGGTCATGAGCCGGTCTGCCGTAATGAGACGACAGTTTACGCGGACGGACACCCATCCCGGCCGTGCGGAAAGAATCTGGATATCGTCCCGCCATTGGCTGTCGGACGCGGCTCCGCGAGCGAGCGCGACGATCTCGTCCACGTCGAACGGAGGCGTGAAGCAGGCAAAGACTCGCGCGCGCAGCGCCGCAATGACTTCTTCGGGAGCGCTGGTCCGGGCGAGGATGATGCATTTGACTCCGGGTCTGACGTGGCGAATCTCCTCAAGCAGCGCAAGGTCTTCATCCAGTGTGCTGTCGGGATCTGTGATCACGACCCCGAAGGAACGCAGGCGCAATCTCTGGAGAGTGTCGGCATGGCCGGCCGAGTGTTCCATGGGAAGGGCGGCCGCCGAGAGAGCATCGCCGATTTCGCGGCTAACGGGGGAGGTGTTTCCGATAATCAGGACTCGGCTCATGGCGGCTCCGAGGCAGCGAGTAAATTCTAAATCGCTTATGCTTAAGAATGCGCTGCGAGTTTGTGAAATTGATGTCGCAGATACTGCAAGTTCCTGCATGAAACATTCTCTAAAGCCTTCACAATACGCCATTCTGATTGCCGTCATGCTTACGGCTTCGGTTGGAGACACGTTGCTCTCGCGCGGGATGGCGCAGGTGGGAGCGGTTGATTTTCATCACCTTGGGTTGCTGTGGAAGGCGCTTTTCAACCCTTTTGTCGCATCGGGGATTGTGCTGCTAATTGGCTTTTTTGCTAGCTATATGACAGCGCTCTCGTGGGCCGATCTTACGTTTGTCATGCCGGCTACGGCGTTTGGATATGTTGTGGTAGCTCTGCTCAGCCACTTCTGGCTGGGAGAGCATCTTTCGATTTACCGGTGGGCCGGGATTGGATTGATTGTGTGCGCGGTGGGATTTGTGGCGAATGGGCCTTCGCGGACGGAGCACCCGCCAGCGCACCATGAGCTGGATCTGATGGATTCCGGGGCTGGGCGTTGATGGTACACACGACTTCCCTGCTTCGGACGTGGAGCGCGATTCTGATGGTGGCAGGGCTGGCCATTGCCGGTGAGTGCCTGATTGCCGCGGCGATGCGCAAGCTTGGCGACCTCGATATCATTCGCGAGAAAAGTGGCTTGCCGGGGGCGATTCGAGCGGTGCTGTCGAGTCCTCTGTTTCTGACGGGCGCGATTTGCATGGCGCTGAATTTTTTCGCGATGCTCTACACACTTTCGATTGTGGAGCTATCGCTTGCGGCTCCGGCTACGGCTTCGCTGACTTATGTGGGGAATGCGGCGGCAGCGAAGATTTTTCTGCATGAGAATGTGGACCAGCGGCGGTGGCTGGCGGCTTTGTTTGTGGCTGTTGGTGTGGTGTTGTTGGCGCACTGAGAATCGCAACCGCAGGTCCTTCGACTTCGTGTGACTCACGAACGCGTCACGCTCGGCTCAGGATGACAAGCCCTGCGGTGAAGCGAATGACAATTCCGATACGAGGGAGTGTTACGTGTTGCTCAGCCAGCGCATGAGGCCGGTAGCAGGTAGTTCGGGGGCGAGGAAGCGCTGGCGGTTACCGGTGGCGGCTCCGGCGGCCAGGCGGCCGCTGCGGACGGCTCCTTCCATGGTGGAGGGCCATTCGGTGGCTGTCCAGTCTCCGGAGAGGTAGAGGCCGGGCCATGGGGTGGCTTGCGAGGGACGGTCGCGGTCCAGGCCGGGAACTACGGAGAAGGTGGCGCGGGCTTCTTTGAGGACTCCGGACTTGAGGAGTGTGGCCTGTTTTGCGGCGGGGAAGAAGGTTTCGAACTCGCGGAGTGCGGAGGTGAGAATCTCTTCCCTGCTCATTTCCAGCTCGGGCCATGAGGCGCTGATGACGAGTTCCTGGTAGCTGCCGCGATCCCCGGGCCAGCGGCGGATGCGCGATTTCGTGAAGACCCACTGGATGCGCGTGTCGAGGAGGACGGCGTGATCGATCTGGGTGACGTCGCGGTCATACCAGAGGTGGATGGTGGTGATAGGGGCTGCGGTGAGGCGATCGAAGATGGCGAGATTGCCTCCTGGAAGTTCGGAGAGGAGTTGTTTCGTCTGGCGGAAGTCTGTAGCGAGGATGAGGGCTGGAGTAATGTACTCGGTTTCGCCGGAGCGGACGGTCCACTGGTTATTTTCGGTCGGGGTGATGCTGTCGATGCCGGACTTGAGCCTGAGGGCGGCACCCTTTTGCTGCGCGTAGCTGATGATGGGGGCGAAGAACTCGCTGAGTGGAGCCGCAGGGATTCCGAGTCGTCCGGCTTCGGGCGAGCGGAGGAAGGACTCGTGGAAGACCTTGCCGGCGTATTTGACGGAGCATCGGTCGAAGGTATCGTTGAGGGCACCGACGATAACGGGCTCCCAGAAGTGGCGGATGGCGCGGTCGGTCTGGCCGGTGCGCTTGAGCCATTGGGCGAAGCTTTCGGTGTCGTCCCCGGGGAAGCCTCGGAGGAAGTGCATGAGGCCGGTGGCTATGGCGGCCTTATCGCTCAGCGCGAGCATGGGTGCGCGCAGGAAGCTGAGGGTCTGATGGGAAGGGGCTGGCAGGGCTCCTGAACTCAGAAGGGTGCGGTTGCCGTTGGGTTCGAGGAAGGTGATGTCGTCGTACCAGCGGATGGTGTGTGTCATGCCGGATTTCCGCGCGAGGTCGAGGATGTTGACGCAGCAGCCGACGACGACGTGCTGGGAGTCGATGGTTTCGTCGAGGGAGGGGTGCTCGTAGGAATAGGCGCGGCCTCCGATATACGGGCGGCGTTCGAGCAGCGTGACCTGGGCTCCTGCTTCGGCAAGGGCGGTAGTAGCGGCGAGTCCGGCGACGCCTGCACCTGCAACGATGACGTCGGAGTGGATCGGAGCAGTCATGCCGTGACTCTGTTGCCTAGCGACATAGCAGCTCCCTGGGTGAGGATCCAGAGTTTTTGCGAGGTGGGTACGCTGATGCGATGGGAGAAGACGTCGTTGTTTGCGCGGGCAATTTTGTGGAGAAGCTCGTGGTAGATCCGGACGAGGACCCAGAGCGCGGCGCGGCTATCGCGGTCGATGAGCGGGAGGAGTTGCCGGGCCGAGGCGTAGTAGTGCTCGGCTTTCTGGCCGAGGGTGTGAAGCATTGCTCGCTCGGTCGCATTGATGGGTGCACCCGCGGAGATTTCTTTAATGCGATCGAGGGTTACACCGAACTCGTCGAGAAGGTCGAGTGGGAGGTAGACACGGTCGCGTTCCACATCTTCTTTGACGTCGCGGAGGATGTTGGTGAGCTGGAAGGCCACGCCCGTCTCTTCGGCCAGCTTTTCGGCGTGGGGGTCGGTGTAGCCGAAGATGCGAATGCAGACGAGACCTACGACGGAGGCTACGAGATAGCAGTAGCGATAGAGGTCGTCGAAGGTGGGGTAGGTCTGGAGGCCGGGCGGCTGGTTGAGGTCCATGGACGTGCCCTGGACCAATTCTTCGAGCAGCGAGTCGGGGATGTTGAAGCGGCGCTGGGTGTCGTTGAGGGCGATGAAGATGGGGTCTTCGGTGGGGGCTCCGCTGCGGGCGGCCCGCCAGGCTTCGAGCCAATGCTGCATCATCAGCCGGCGTTCGGGAATGGGGAGGGATTCGTCGTCAGAGATGTCGTCGGCGCGGCGCATGAAGGCGTAGACGGCGCACATGGCGTTCCGCTTGTGCTCGGGAAGGACGCGGAAGGCATAGTAGAAGTTCTTTGCTTCACGCTGCGCTATGGAGGAGCAGATGGCGTAGGCTTCGGCGATGGTCACCGTCTGAGCTCCATCCTGAATTTGTCGAAGAGCGCTCCGCCCAGAAGCTGGAGTTTCTTTGCTTTAGAAACGACGGGGCGACCTCGAAGAACGTCGTAGTTCTCAGCGGTGATGCCGTCGAGAATGGCGTCTCCGCCTTTACGGAAGAGGTCGAGGGTGACAGCCAGTTCACGGTCGACGTGCTGGCTGATGACTCCGCCCTCGTGGAGCATCTGGCGCGTCCGGACGACGAGGTCCTGAATCATGGCTCCGAAGTTTGGGGTGAAAACGCGACCTTCGATCTGGCCCTCGTCAACTACGAAGCGGCGCATGGATTCAGCCGGGATGTAGCGGCGGCCGCGCTCCTTGTCTTCGACGACGTCCTGCCAGAAATTGGCGAGTTGAAGGGCGGTGCAGACCTTATCCGAGAGCAGAGCCAGGTTTTCGTCACGGTAGCCGCAGACCCAGAGGACGAGACGGCCAACGGGGTTGGCGGAGTAGCGGGAGTACTCCAGGGTTTCGTCCCAGGTCTCGTACTCGGTCTTGATCTGGTCGATCTTGAAGGCGTGGGTGAGGTCGTGGAAGAGCTGGCGCGGAAGGTCGCAGTCGAGAATTGTCTCCTGAAGAGCTACGAAGACGGGGTGCATCGAGCGCAACGGCGCGTCGTAACACTCGTCGAGCATGGAGTCCCAGGCATCGAGCAGGCGCATCGCAAGTGCGGGGTCGGAGACTTCATCCCCGAGGTCGTCGGCAACGCGACAGTAGGCGTAGATGCTCTCGAAGTGCGGACGAACCTTGCGAGGAAGAAAGAAGGTAGCGACGTGAAAATTTTCGTAGTGACTCGAGGTAAGGTGGCGGCACCATGCCTGGGCCTCCGCGAGTGATGGGCGCTCGAGCGGAGTCAGGTACTGATGAGGCGCGCCAACAAGGGCGTGCCCGGGCAGAGCCAGCTCATTCATCTGGCGACTCCAACTGCCGGGAGACCGGCTGGGAAGACGGCCGTCTTGATGTCGTGCAGGCTGCTGTGGCGGGTGAGCATCTGGTGGAATATCTCAGGGAGCTGATCGAGGGTTGCACGGCCCGTGATGTAGTCGGCGCACTTGAAGCGTCCGCTGGTAACGAGATTGAAGGCGGTGCGGCAGGTGGCCGGCGTGTGATGGAAGCTGGCCTTGAGGGTGATGTCGCCGTAGTGGAGATGGTTGGTGTCGAACTGGACCTTGGTTCCGCTGGGTGGGCCACCGAAGAAGTTGACGACTCCGCCCTTGCGAACCATCTCGACGGCCCACTCCCATGCGGCAGGAGTCGCCACCGCTTCGACGACGATGTCGGCGCCACGGCCTTGCGGAGTGAGGGCTCGGGTAGCGCCGATGATGTCCTTGACGGCGGTTATCTGGAGAACATCGGAGGCTCCGAAGAGCTTTGCAGCCGTAACCTGATCATCACGTTTTACGACTGCGATGACATGGACGCCTGCGAGCTGGGCGGCGTGCATAAACATGAGGCCGATCGGACCCGCTCCGATGACCACCATGGTGTCGCCGGGCCTGGCGCAGCTCTCTTCGAGGCCGCGGATGACACAGGCCAGAGGTTCTGTCAGAGCAGCATGCTCGAAGGGGACGCCGTCAGGAATTTTGAGGGTGTTTTTCTCCACGATGCGGGCGGGGATGCGGATGAAGTCCGCGTAGGCGCCGTTGTTGAAGATGAGGTCTTCGCAGAGGTTCTGCTGGCCGCGGCTGCAGAAGAAGCAGATATCGCAAGGAGCGGAATTAAGGGCTACGACGCGATCCCCTTCACGAAAGGCAGTAACACCTTTGCCAACCTGATGTACGGTACCGGCAAGTTCATGACCAAAGGGGATAGGCGGCTTCAACATTTTGGCGTGGTAGCCGCGCCGATAGACTTTGAGGTCGGTCCCGCAGGTGAGTGCGGCTCCGATACGCACCACGATCTCTCCGGACCCAGGCTGTGGAATTTCCACTTCTTCCAACCGAAGGTCTTCCCTGCCGTACAGCACCGCTGCGGTCATCTGAGTCATCCACATACTATCTTCTCATTTGCGGGCCAGTTTGGCATCGGGAGAACCCGTAATGGCCTCAATAAGATGCAATCGCACGAACCGGGGCCAGCATCTGATACTCTGAGCCAGAGAACGACATGCCCTTTGTCTCTCCAGAAGACTTCGCCAAACAGAAGGTCGCGGCCATACAGGATTACGCCATCCTGTCGTGGAGAGCTATCGCCAATATCTTTTCTGCGCCGCGGTACTGGGCGGATATTTACACGCAGATGGACTCGATTGGAGTAGGCTCTCTGCCCATCGTCGTGCTGACCGGATTCTTCACGGGCTGCGTGCTGGCACTGCAGTCGGCAACCGCGTTGAAGCAGTTCGGCGCGATCAGCATGACCGGAAACCTGGTGTCGCTATCCATGGTGAAGGAGCTTGGTCCGGTGCTTACCGGCCTGATGATTTCAGGTCGCAATGCATCGGGCATGGCTTCGGAGCTTGGATCGATGAAGGTGACGGAGCAGATCGACGCGATGCGCGCGCTGGGCACGGATCCGGTTCGCAAGCTGGTGACGCCGCGGCTTTACGCGACGATCTTCATGCTGTTCTTTCTGACGATTGTCGCTGATGCTGTAGGCACGGCAGGCGGCGCGATGGTCAGCGTTACGCTGTTGAATCTCAATCCTTCTTCATACTTTCACAGCTCGGTCCGAGCCCTGGAGTATGCCGATGTCGTGCAGGGGCTGACGAAACCAATCTTCTCGGGGTTCATCATTGCGACCGTGGGTTGCTTCTTTGGAATGACGACCAAGGGAGGCACCCAGGGCGTAGGACGTTCTACGACGCAGGCCGTGGTGGTGTCCTCGGTCTTTATCATCATCGTTGATTTTCTTGTGAGCCGCGCAATGATCGGCGTCTTCGGCAGGTGAGGCAGACATGGCCGAAGGAGTTCTTCTCAGCAATGCTCCCGAGCAGACCGCAGCAGAGTCTCGCGAGCCGGTGGTGGTGTTCGAGGATGTTTCGATCGCCTTCGATCTGAAACCAGTCCTGCAGAACATCTCGTTCAGCGTGCAGCCGGGTGAGACGCGTATCATCCTGGGGCCTGCGGGCGGCGGGAAGTCTGTCCTGATGAAGCTGGCGAATGGGCTGATCCAGCCTGATTCGGGCGGAATCCGGATCTTCGGTGAAGAGATCACGAATATGCCGGAGAACGACCTGTTCAAGCTTCGGGCGCGAATTGGAATGGTGTTCCAGGAATCGGCACTGTTTGATTCCCTGTCCGTAGAAGATAACGTCGCCTATCGCCTGTACGAGGAGCACGTCCCGGAGGAAGAGGCACACAGGCGGGTTGTCGAGGCTCTGCGCTTTGTGGAGTTGGAACAGGCGATCTCGAAGTTTCCGTCGGAGCTTTCAGGAGGCATGCGACGGCGCGTCTCGATTGCGCGGGCGATCGTGTCGAAACCGGACCTGATTCTCTACGATTCGCCGACTGGCGGGCTGGATCCGATCACATCCACGACCATCATCGAGCTTGTCGTGAAGCAGCGCGACGTGAGCCATACCACCTCGCTTCTGATTACCCACCGGCTGCAGGACGCCTTCACGCTGGCGATGAATCACTTTGACACGGCGGCCGGAAAGATGGAACCGAATCCAAAGGGAGAGCTCGATCCGAGCACCAAGTTTCTGGTGCTGAATGAGGGCAAGGTGATCTTCGACGGCACGACGCTGGAGCTTGTACACACCAAAGACCCCTGGCTGAAGGACTATCTTTCTTAGCGTTGGCCCTTTTTCCATTCCTCATACGGAATGCGTGGAATGTTGAGAAAGGCATCGCGGGTACGAACATAGCCCCCGAGGCCATTCATTCTTCCAACAGCGTGGAGTTCGTCGGCGCGAATGTAGGGGCCGGCGGGGTCGACGAACTGGTCTTCGATGTAAAAAGAGACGACCCGGCCAAGGATGATCCGGGAGCGACCGATCTCCATGGTGGTGAACTCGCGGCACTCGAGGGCAGCGTGGGCCTGGGCAATCCGAGGGACTTTGACGACGCTCGAAGGTACAGTCGTGAGGTGAGCCATCTGGAGTTCGTCCACTTCCGGCGGAAAATCGGTGGCACAGATGTTCATCTCCTGCGCGATATCCTCGGTGACCACGTTGACGACGAATTCTCCGGTACAACGGATGTTGCGCGCGGTGTCTTTGGGGACGAAGTCGTTGTTGGGACGGTTGGTTACTCCAAGGCCGACAATCGGCGGATCGGTACAGAGATAGTTGTACGCGCTGAAGGGGGCTGCATTGAGGTGGCCATGTTCGTTCATGCTGGTGACCAGGGCGATGGGGCGAGGGGCGACCAGGCCAATCAGTAAGTTATAGACCTGGCGTGGCGAAACCTGTTCGACGTCGAACTTCATGCGTGCTCCTGAATTGCCTTATAAGGCTACCGTAATTGAGGGCGACATTCGTCGTAGAACTGGGTTTAGACTCTTATCGTGAGATTTGCATATATTCGAAGTATTGTGTGGGGCCTGTGTGTCTTTGGCTCCCTGGGTTCGTGTGCCTCCGTGGCTCAGGAGCCTCAGGTGCTGGCAGAACTAAGCCTGCCGGAGGAACCACAGGCGCAAAGTGCTTCGACAGTCCAGCAGCCCGACAGCACGGACCAGCCGAAGGACGACAAGGAGAAAAAGAAGCAGCAGGAGGAGCAGGCGCGAAAAGAGTTGGAGGCGCAGGAAAAGCAGCACCTGTTCGGGGTTGTTCCTACCTATAACTCTGTCATCAGTGGACAGGCCGTTCCATTGAACGCCAAGCAGAAGTTTCATCTCGCCTTTACATCGGCGATTACGCCCTACCAGTTTGTGTTGGTTGGCCTCGTGGCAGGAATTGGCCAGGCGCAGGATAGTTTTCCCGAATATGGGCAAGGCTTCGAAGGATATGCGAAGCGGTTTGGCGCGGGATATGCGGACAGCTTTAATGGCGCAATTCTGGGTAATGCTCTTTTCCCTGTATTGCTTCGTCAGGATCCGCGTTACTTTCGCAAAGGTACCGGCAGCTTTAAGAGCAGAGTATGGTATGCGATTGGCACCACTGCCCGATGCAAGAGCGACAAGGGAAAGTGGCAACCCAATATCTCAAACCTGATGGGAAACATTGCCGCAGGAGGAATCGCGAACCTTTACTATCCCGAATCAGACCGCGGAGTGGGGCTTACCTTCGAACGCGGGATTGTTGTAACCGCCGAAGGAGCTTTTGGAGCTGTGCTTCTGGAGTTCGCTCCGGATATTCAAGGTTGGGTGACACGCAAACGGCATCAGGAGCCGAAACCTTAGCGTTTTGACTGTTCCTGAGGCTTAGAGGCCGGAGCCGCCGGCAGCGTGTAAATCACTTCACCGGGCCGGGTGTAGTGAAGTTCCTCCCGCGCCTGATGTTCGATCGCGTTCGGATCGTTCTGCAACCGATCGACGTGGCCCTTCAACAGTCCGTTTTCCCGCTCCAGGCTTTTGAGCTGAATCTCCAAAGAACGGGTGTCCTGACGTTTCTGCTGGTAGGCCGTAAGGCCATTCTGACCGAAGACAACATGGTAGCCGAGTGCGATAGCCAGACCCGCGGCTGCTACCGTGGCAACCCTTCTCCAGGCGGAGTGAGCCCGCCGAAAGAGGTTTGCTGCACCGGGACGGCTGCTATCTGTCCGTGTTGGAGCGGGTTGCGTCACGTCTGTTCCAGTACAGAGCGAGGGCCGCAGGAGAGTCAAGTGGAAAACCGATCTAAGGCAAGTAGCGTACCAAGTTCGTACCGCGCCGATGAAAGCGGGTTCATACAATACGAATCTCTCTACAACCTTTGGCACTCACGCAAAAAAGTGCACGAACGATTGGGGCTTGGTATCCTGCTGTAGCGCATGCAGATTCTCTTCGCTATCTCGATATTCAGTTTTCTTGTCTTCGTCGCGGCGGGAATTGCAATCGTTCGTCATATACGCCGGACGCACCGCAGTGCAAGAGGTCCGGTGCTGCAGCATCGTGAATTTTCAGAACATTTGTTCCGCGCGGTCGAGGATCGCGATCGTGAATTGCCGCTGATGGTGCGGCATCAATCGATCCAGGAGATCGCAGCGAACAAAACATGGAATACTCCTTCGAAGCTGGTCGAGATTGCTCCCTCGGGGGATGGATCGATGTCTGGAAAGCGTAAGGATCCTCGCCCCGCCCGTCCGGTGGCAGACGAGCGGCTTGACTGGGCTTACTTCAACAAAGATTCTGGCGATCTGACGGATCCCTATCAGTCGCGTCGCCTTCGCGTCAGGTCGGACGTAAAATCAACCTCAAACGGACGCGCTTAGCGCGGAAAAGGACTTGCCGATGCAATCTGCCCTTCCCTCCCATTCCGGTCTAGCACACAGCACGCAATCCCTGCGGGACTCTATTCCCGGCAGGATTACTCTCTGCATTGCGGCTTCGCTGTTCGTTGCGGCCTGTGCGCATGTGTCGATTCCGCTTCCCTTCACTCCAGTGCCGATTACCCTGCAGACGTTTGCAGTGGTTCTGGTCGGAATGGCCCTGGGACCGGTCGCCGGTTTCTCAGCGTTGATGCTTTATCTCGCAGAAGGAGCGGCGGGCCTGCCAGTCTTTAGCCCGCACGGAGCAGCAGGGATTGCTCGCCTGGTTGGTCCCACTGCCGGCTTTCTGTTCGCCTATCCGCTGGCTGCAGCCATTGCAGGAGCGCTCGTGCGGGTAAAGGCATTTGGCCCTTCAAGGTTTGCTCGCGGAGTCATCGCCGGAGTGGCCGCGAGTGCGATCATCTTCGCGATGGGTGCCGGATGGCTGGCGCAATTTGCACATCTCAGCTCCATGGCAGCCTGGCGCGTGGCCGTCGCTCCATTCCTTCCCGGTGATGCCATCAAAATCATCGCATCTGCCGGAATTTTCAGCTCGTTCGAACGGTGGAAGCGAGCCTGATCCGCTTCGAACAAAGTATCGGTTCCCTAGGGCGGAGTTTGTCCGACCCCATAACATTCGCTTCCACATGTAAGGATTAGCAGTCATGAGTGTCGCCAAAATCGCCGTCCGAGAAATCAGCATCGCCCACAGTCCCGACTCGGATGATGCCTTCATGTTTTATGGGCTCGCTACAAACAAGATTCGTGTGCCCGGCTACAAGTTCAGCCATACCCTGACGGACATCGAGACACTCAATCAGAAGGCCATCAAGGAGGCTTTCTATGATGTCACGGCGATCTCGTTCCATGCCTACCCCTACCTGCAGGGAAACTATGCCCTGATGGCCTGCGGCGGCAGCGTCGGCGAGGGCTACGGGCCGATGATTGTTTCCAGCCGGAAGCTTGCATTAAATGATCTGAACAGGGTTCGTATCGCCGTGCCTGGAACCTTGACCACGGCATATCTCGCGCTGAAGTTGTTTGCACCCGATGTTGAAACGGCAGTGGTTCCGTTCGACAAGATCATTCCGGCAGTCGTTGCCGGCGAGTTTGAGGCCGGGTTGATCATCCATGAGGGTCAACTGACGTATGCGAACGATGGGTTGGTCAAGCTGATTGACCTGGGGCAGTGGTGGAGAGAGAAGACCTCACTCCCCTTGCCGCTGGGTGGAAACGCCATTCGGCGCTCGCTTGGCAAGGATGCCATGATCACGACAACGAATGCACTGCGTGACAGCATTCAACATGCTCTCGATCATCGCGAAGAGGCCCTCGCATACGCGATGCAGTTCGCGCGCGATCTCGATGCAACACTGGCGAACCGCTTCGTCGGAATGTATGTCAACGAGCGCACGCTGAACTATGGCGAGGACGGCAAAGAGGCCATTCGCAAGCTGCTCGACATGGGTTATGAGCACGGAATCATTCCGCACCGGGCCGATGTCGAGTTTGTCGGATAAGAACAGATTGCGGCTCGGCTGTGGGGCGCAAATCTGTGATATCTTTTAAGAAGTCGTTCGATTGCAGCAGGGGAATTTTTGCTCTCGACGACCTGGTCCTCTCCCGAGGAAAACAAAGCCTGGACGCGTAGCTCAACTGGCAGAGCATTCGACTCTTAATCGACAGGTTGAAGGTTCGATTCCTTCCGCGTCCACCATCTTTCATAAACAAATCCAATGCTTTACATAAATGCACATGCCTCGTGCGGAATGCCATACATATGTTCGATTCCTGACATCAGAACCCGCCAGAGATGTAAGAACTGATTGGTGTACACACGAATTCTCCCGATCCGAAAACTCATAGTTCAGGCAGATCAACGCCGCCCTAAGCCACGGCAAATGCAGAGTTTGAGTTTTGGACCTTCAGTTGCAATGCGTCTCATGGGCAGGAGAGTCCGCGGAGTATCCCATGCTTCAGACCATGTGGACGTGCCGATTTATTCAGAACCATGGAGCTCTTTGAGATGCTTAGAACAATTAGAACAGGAGCCATAGGGACAATCGTAGCGGGGACTCTTGCGCTGGTGAGTTTGTTGAGTATGACTGTGAGCACGCGGGCACAGGAAGAAGAGAGGCCCTATCCGAAGATGCTGCCGCTCTCGGAGTATTTAATGGACCGAAATGCGGCAATCGCGCTGGCACGAAGCGCCGCTCCGGAGAGCATTTCAAAGGATGCGTCTGTTTTGGTGCTCACGCCCAAAGGCTGGGAAACTGCGGTCAAAGGTACCAACGGTTTTGTGTGCATGGCGGGGCCGTCATGGACGGCCAGCATTGATTTTTATGACGTTTGGAGTCCGAAGCAGAGAGGGCCGATTTGCCTCAATCCAGCGGCTGTGCGGTCAATCCTGCCGATTTTTTACAAGATGACGGAAATGACGCTGGCTGGAGTAGTCTCTGTTAAAGAGCGCATCGCGGGCATTCAACAAGCGTATGCGAAGAAGGAGATCCCGCCGCTGGAGCCGGGGGCAATGAGCTATATGATGTCCAAGGATGCATACCTTACTCATTTGGGCCATTCACACAATTTATGCCACGTAATGTTTTTCTTGCCGATGAAAGCTTCTGGTGAATTGGGCGACAATGATCCGAACTCGCCCATTTCGTCCACGTCTATGTGGTTCCCGGACCCTGACAAACCGGATAGTCCACTGAACAAAGAGCTGCCGCCGCTGCGGACCGTCCCAATCGCTGTGCCGTATTGGTCCGATGGGACTGTTGCGTTCAAATAGAGCCGTACAGCCGCAGCAACGATCAAACCACCGTCCGAGGCACTCATATCCCCACGACCTTACGATCTGCGGATTTAAGTCCCCTCCCTCCTTTTATGCCGAAATCAGAGTGTTTTTCTGAAATTCCAGCGAATCTGCAGGTTTGGTCTGTTAGGCTCGGTGACGGTCGATTAGGGCGATTGGTCACGAACTGGTCACGCTTGTGGCGTCGTATGTACATGAATCTCGGCAGATCATTTGCCTGTACCCGATAGCAAAACCTGGGCCGAGCGTTGCAGACAAGAACTATTCGGCCGATCTCGGGGGAATGAGGTTGGCACTGAAATTTCACGATCTTCCTCCAGCTGTATAGATCCCTTAAGCGGATGGATGCGTTCGCCTATTAACAATCCCTGTGTATCGCTATCCTCCAAGCCGATTTCCGTCTCCTTCGTCTCGTGCGGCGGAGCGCCAGCCCATTCGATAATTGCTTCCCGAAGATCCGCACCGTGGTCCCGGGTATTGAGAAACACAGCCCCTGTAAGGTCCGCACGGCGTAGGTCGGTTTTATTAAGGCGCGTTGAGTCCATCAATACATTCCGGAGATTTGCGCCGCACAAGCAAGCCCCACTGAGATCAGTTTCTTGCAGGTTGGCACCTTCGAGGTCAGCTCCTTCTAAATGAGCACCTTTTAGTTCTAGCCCTCGCAGGTTGACGAAGCGAAGATTCAACGGGCGCCAGGATTCACCCTCGTAATCGAGCTGGCGTCTACCAATGACTGTCATGGCTGCCTGAATATCCTCTGGTGCCGGTTCATTAGGCCAAGATCGTTCATAGTCGTATCCATGGTCTGGTTTCAACGACTCCCTTAGAACTGTATACGGGTGCTTGTCCAAAGTGAACGCGTTTCCGAGTTGCTCTACACTCCCGATCGGCATTGTCTCAGCAAAATGCTGGAGAGTCTGAATTTGTTCTCGGGACAGGTGCGGACCAGAGCGATTTCGAACGTATGCAGAAAGCAGTTCCATGATCGGCCAATAGTCGGCTTTGGATTCATGAGCGATTCGTTCTAACGCAAAGATGGCACCAATGCGAACAGGAAGATTCTGCGCGTCCGTCGAGCCCAACTGTTGGACAGCTCTTATGTAGCGATCTGTGATCTGGCCCTCGCGCTGGAGGTCGACCGACTGAGTCTGCAAACGAAATGCCTGGACTGACGAATATATCCCGGCGAGGAGAAACACCCCACCAACAATTTGAGCAAGAGTTTTCCGCGCCTCATTTTCTCGATCAAATCGATTCTTCGAACTAAGGTTTTGAGAACGGGCGACCTGCCATTTTGGTCCCCACCAAATCACACTCAAGGACGTTAGGAGAGCAATGAAAATCGTGATCGCTAGCATGGCATCATTTCTGACCGGGCCGCCGGAATGCTTTAGCAGGTTACCTTCAAGTCTGCTAACAGAAATTCGCGGAACAATATACGAATCTCGCACCGAGAAAATATGACTGAGAATCCTGAGGGCTGCAAGTTTGTTGCATTCTGTTGACGATGTCAACAGCTTTTCGAAGAATTAGAGAGCGTATCCGGCCCAGTTGTGTATGCCGTGGAACTCGAATACAACTCGCAGTGAGGGTCGCTTATGAGCGGGCAGCAAGGTCTTGAAGCTGATCTCGCAAACACCGATTATAGGATGCGGGCCCCGATCGAATGCCAGGCTACAAGCCGCACGAATTGATCTCTGGCCTCAGAAATCAATTGGAAGCAATACGACCTTCGCCGGGAAATCTGGCATTTTATGATCAGGAGCGATGGGATTCGATAACGCTAGCAGATCGCCTGTTGATTGCCCAGAACCGAAATGTCTGTCTTCCACACCCAGCTCACTTAGCCTGCCCCGAAGCCCTGGCGCGCGAGCTGATCGGCATATTCGCACGCAGCAGATGCTGATCTCCCCACTCCTGCATCGCCTTTATCAGGGGTTTGAGCGATTCACCCGCTTTGGAGAGAGAGTATTCCACCTTTGGCGGCACGACGGGATATACCTTCCGCACAATCACGCCATCCTGTTCAAGCTCACGCAATTGTGCCGTGAGAACACGAGGGCTGAGATCTGGTTTCAATCTCTGAATTTCACTGAAGCGCAAAACTCCGCCAGTGATTAAGTGATGCAGAATTACTCCCTTCCACTTGCCTCCGATCACCTCAAGACAAGCTTCGACACCGCAGCCAGTGTTCAGTTCATAGGAACGATACCGTCTTCGTCTCATCGCACTATCCTTTTTGTAAGTACGGGCATTAGATGTAAGTATAGCAAAATAATGAAGCCTTTGGCGTAGCCGCTCATCTGACAGGTGGAACTGAGGATGCGAACGCGTGCGATTGTCCTTCAATCGCAACCTTCATGCATTCCGGTCTCAACAACCGCCGAGCAGCAAAGGACGAAGCATGAAAATATTTCTTGTTTACGCACATCCGAACCCCCACTCGCTGAATGCGACGCTGAAAGATCATGCAATTGCCGTACTGGAACGGGAAGGTCATGAGGTTCGGATCTCCGACCTTTACGCGATGAAGTGGAAAGCTGTCGCAGACGCGGACGATTTTCCTGAGCGTGATAAGTCGCTCCCGCTGGAATACATGACTGCCTCGGGCGAGGCTTATGAAGCGGGAACGCAGGCGGAAGACATTACCGCGGAACAGGAGAAGCTCAAATGGGCTGATGCGGTCGTCTTTCAATTTCCGCTTTGGTGGTTCGGACTTCCCGCCATCCTCAAAGGCTGGGTTGAGCGCGTTTTTGCATTAAAGTTCGCCTATGGATACAAGAACGCCGGCAACACTTATCGGTATGGCGACGGTTCGATGGCAGGAAAACGGGCGCTGCTTTCGGTAACAGTCGGCGGTCCCGAAGTGGACTATGGTCCGAGAGGCATCAACGGGCCTCTGGAGCAGCTGTTGTTTCCGGTCACTCACGGAACGCTCTTCTTCCCTGGAACGAGCGTGCTCCCCACATTCGCAGTCTTTGGCACGGTAAAGATGGATGAAGCAGCCGTCGATGCGGCGAAGCGCGCCCTGGAACAGCGACTGGTTCGCCTGTTTCTCGATGAACCCATTCCCTTTCGCGCGCAAAATGACGGCGACTATCCGGACAGGCACACCCTGGCTCCTCATATCGCAGTGGGTGTCTCCGGAATAGCCGCTCATATCGCGACGAGTCTAACCAGAGACCTCGCGACAATTCCCGCACTGACCTTCGTCGACATTCCTGAAACTGTAAACAATCCTCATCTGCCGGAAAGACTTCAAGCCTCTTTGCAAGCCGAACCGCCTGCACCCGGGGACTGAAACATAAGATCGTCCACTCACGAATCGCTGGCGAATCAGGACCAAAAAGAAAAGCCTCCTCCAGGAGGCTTTTCAGCACAGGGTATTCGCTCACGGGTACGTTTCCTCATTTGCAGTAAACCGTCGAAGAGAACGCCAGCGTTCCAGTTGGCGGAGTTCCCCAAAACGGTGTGATGATCTGCACCTGCAGCAGATCGCCGGCGGCAATGTTCTTGTTCTGATTGGTGAACGTAAACGTATTCTGCCCTGCACCGGTCCACGGAAAGGATATCTGGGAGATAACAGCATTCGCCGTTACATCGAAGAGTGTGTACTGGGGCTGCTCGCTTCCTGGAGGCTCTCCCGTTGCCAGCATTTCGCTTGCAGTGACAGTGTCGACCGCACAATTCGCAGGTGCGCGATAGGCTGCACTGTTGTTCGTGGTCAGAAGCGATAGCTCGCCGATGTAATACGTCGTTCCGATGTTGAACGCAGAGGGACCAATCTGGAACTTCATCGTGTAGCCGGTGATGTTGGGTGTGCCCGGACAATTGTCACCGTTGGCTAAACAGACGGCATGTCCGTTAACGTTGACATTCGTTCCAGTGAAGGACCAGCCTCCACTATTGTCGTCATACCCAAAACTTCTACGGCCATGAAGCCCGTCCACTCTGAGAACCTCGAAGAATGGGAAGATCGGATTTGTGGCGCGACGGCAGGGCGGCTCGTTGGCCTTCGCATCTTGTCCCTGCACATTGCATCCGACGTGGAAGAGATATCCGCTGCCGACACCGCCGAAAGAACCCGCAGACGGAGGTACCTGAACATCAAGGATTCCACCCCACTGCCCGCCGATTCCTCTCCAGATGGGTGGCGTGCCTTGAGCGTAATAAGCCTTCGCTGCATTAGGCAGGTAATTTGTCGAGGAGTCCCCAAAGTAGTACCAGGATGGAGTCTGATTTGTATCGTACCTGTCCCACAGCGGACCATTACCCGATCCGTTCTGCGGAAACAAGATAGCCTGAGTAACTGCAGGACCGTTGCGCAAAGAAGAGCGGACGTACGGGCTGTAGCTGTATTGCTCGTTGCCGCCGGCATATTGCTGCCAATGCGGGGTCATCTCCACATGATCGTTCGCGGCCCACTGGCTTCGAGTGGCAAGAACCTGCGTCAGCAGATATCCACTTTTATAATTTCCATTCGCGGGATCCTGGATTCGATAGATCCGCGTCAGCGGGAAGATCGTGATCGGATTTGCGTAAGCGCTCTGCGGAATAATCGTAAGATCGGCGGGGCATCCGGAGCCACCGGAGTCGAGAACGGCAGCGTATCCCGGGCCGTTCGGTCCACCTGCCTGGACGAAATGAACAACCGGATCGACCGCACATTTTCCTGATCCGCCGAAGGTGTAAGTCGGAGGTGGCAACATCGGTTGAACGCCGGTGATGGTCGTACTGGTCAGATAGGTATTGCTGTTGCTGGCGACAGCGGTGACGACTCCCCCGCTTACCGTTGGAGTGTAGACCCCGGGAACCGGTGCAGCAGTGCCGGCAAAGATATTCAATTTCAGTTCGGTTCCGGTGGCCGCCGAATTGACATAGAGCCAAAGCTGACTGTGTGCAGAATCCCAGCCGATGATCGGATAGACGAGATGCAGATCACTGAACTGGGTGGTAGTAGTGTTGTCGAGTGTATGAGCAGGGATCGTGGTCGCGTCGGAAGAGAGACCCCATCCGGAACCACTACTCCATGAGACAACTTCGCCTGGGTCATGAGGAAAATTGAGCGGCACCACAATGTGAGTGGCATCAACTTTGCGGATGACTCCGGTGATCTCCCAATTCTCGTGCGCTCCCCATATAGAAACGGGGATCCTCTCTCCCAGTGTGCTTATATCGCCAGAGAGAGTGAGGCACATCGCGGTGGTTTTCGAACCTGCACCGGTATAGTCGGTCGCATAAGGATTGACGGCTGCGCTGGTTCCGTCAACCGTCACGTTTCCCCAATTAGGAGCTACGACATTCGCAGGGCAATTGCCATCGTACTTCTGCATATCCGCGCCGGCTACGATGGTGGCCTGATGGAACGCTCCTCCTAAGGTTTGGTTGAGATGGCCCGCAAGTGCAGCGTCCACCGTCACGCACATAAAACGCGCATCGGAGCATGGGCTCACCGAGGTCACGTTGCCTGCAGGAGACTGTTTTTTGGTTACGTTGATGAGAATGTTGTCCGAACCGAAGCTATCGAGTTCATTTCCGGAAATAATCTGCATCTTCTCACGTCCTACAGCGTCGATACCGAGCAGATTGATTGAGCCCTGCGGTGCAGCCAGATCGAAGCTCATAAAGTGGCGATACATCTCCATGCCTTCATGAAAACCTTCGCCCACTCCGTGAGCGATGACATAGGCCGTGTCGAAGACGGTGTCTCCGGGGCTGTGAGCAATCAGCTTATTCGTGTGGAATCCACCGCCCTGCGCCGGACTGTAAAGTGTGACATTTCGCGAGTCGCTTCCATAGTTCGGACCCATTTGAAGCCCATACGTCGGGGAGAGAGTAAACGCGCTGCTTCCTAAGATCGTGAGGTCATGCTGGTCGGTGTAATAGAAGTCGTCCAGGCTGCTCATTCCGTTGGATTGGTAATGGTTATAGTGAGGGACCTGGTAAGGATAGTAGCCTCCGCTGCCCGGAATGTTCGGGTTCGCATAGTCATTCGTGATGTGATTGAATGCGCCGAACAGATAGGCATTGTCATACATCGCTGAGTCTTCTTTGAGACTTCTCAGTCGACCCAACCCGTCAAAGGTGGATGTCACCCCATGTGTGGCCTTGCTGATTGGAGGCTGGCTCGGATAGTTGTCTAAGCTGTCGCTCGAACCCCTGGGTAAGTAGCAGCCCACAGGAGCGGGAAATTCCTGTCGCGTTCTGCTGTCGATGATCGTAATTTCATAGCAGACGCCGGGAGGATCGGCTTTGGAAGTATTTGCAAGCTGGCAGGGGCCTCCACGAACCGATTCCGTGATGGCCCCGCGGACAACCCTGCATTCGACGTTGCGCAGATCCCTGTTTTCGCCTGGTAGTTTGAAGGATATGGGGTGATGTTCGCCATCTGTTGCTGTAAAGCGGAGAATTCCGTTTGCCAACGGATTACCGCTTGAGTCGCTGATATGTGAGGCAGTAATAGTAGTGAGTTGAGCGTGCGTGGGGTGAACACGCGCCAGCAGTAAAACCAGGATGAGTATCGCTCTGCGCATAGAATCCTCGTTCCTCGAACTTTATTGGGTCTGTCGCTTTGGAGAGTTGGTAACGATTTCGCGGCCCGCATTGCTATGCCTCAACCTATAAGCGGAGGCCTGCCACATTCATACCCGGAGTGAAATGTACTGATGGTTCAACCTGGGCAATCTGGAACTCAGTGCGGGTAAGGCATGATTGAGCCTGGATTCCCCTTGTATTCCTGCGTACGACGCCCGGGGAAGCGATTCGTATCTGGACCCCGATGGGAAAACGCAAAGGAACACGAACCTGCAGAGGTTATGACTGCAAGCGAGACTTGAATTTAGCGCGATTTAGAAGTTGAACGCAAGCCCTGCCTGAACCGTGCGGGGCGCTTGTGCAAGATAGAGTATCTTGCCATCGCTCGAGAGCATCGGACTGTAGCCTTCCGCCAGCAGATTGCTGACATCGACTGTTGCTTCCAGGCCGGCAGGCAGAAGGCTGCCGCAATGAATAGGCTGCCGTACAACAAAGCTGAGGTATGCCTGATCGCTGAACGCTGCGAAGGGATTCACAGCCGTTACCGTACCATCAGGCTGCCAGCGATAACTTGCGCGGACCTTCGTCCCGGTGTGGAGCACACGCCCTTTGATCGCGACTGTAGCCGCTTGCGAGAAGCGCGGCTTTAATCCAGCCGGAAGGGTCGCGAGGGAAAGCTGGGAGTCATCCGATCTGCTAAGTGCGGCGCCTGTGCTGTATTCAACGGCCAGCCATAAGGCAGATGTGATTGGCTCAGTCACAAGAATGTTGAACCCCTGCGAGTGGTAGCCCGAACTCATCACGCGGAAGGTGTCAGTTGCCGTATCGGCCAGAATGCCACTCGCTGTGGCGGATGGAGAACTTACGGCCGCAAGATCCCTCGAAGTCAACTGCCCCGTACCCGCAACTGCGGTGTGATTCAAATTGTCGCGGTAGTAAGCAATCTGAACGGATCCGCGGCCTGTCTTCCTTCCAACTGACCAGTCCTGATGCAGCCCGCTTTCAAGTTGCATCCTTCCATGGGTAACCACGGCAACCGGCAACTCCAGTTCCACAGAATCGAGTCCGGAGAACGTCTGCAGGTCGCGGGAGGTGGCCATGTGATAGCCAACCGACCATGAACCTGCCGGATGAGCGGTAATCTTCAGGAAAGGCCGGGAAGCGAGCGCATTATTGGCTGTGCGGACGAAATAGACATTCCCGCCGACTTCGAGTTCCACCATATCGCCCAGGCTGGTTTTCTCGGCGCTGGCCAGTTGGATTGCCTCGTAAGTTGTGGCCCCACCTGAACCCAGCATCTCCGGATGAGACTGGTAGCTGATCACGGTGCGGCCAGCCCCCGCGAAACCAAGACGCCGCTGATATCCGGCCTGAAGTTCACTGGATGGTGTACGAGGGTACGAACCACTCATTGTTCCAAGGTTTGCTCGGAAGATCGCCGAAGAACCATCGGGTAGCTTCCTGTCGAGCACGAAGACATTTTGAATGCCACCAGTTCCGAATCCACCGTCGCCAGTCATCACCTCTGCGCGCGCGTGGTCGACTGGCCGCGCCCCCTCGGTTGCACTTGAGGAGACCAGGACCAGGCTGCCGTCGTCATCAACCAGGCGCAATACGGGACGATTCGTGGAAGACCGTAGAGTCCAGGTCCAGTCGTCGGGTGGTTCGTCCGCCTTGCGGCGCTCCGCGGGAAGCCAGGCGGCAGCATCGTAGAGGGCATTAAGAGTGAGATTGACGACAGCGCGGGAACCTGGGTGGAGTTGAAGATTGCTGCGCAAAGCAGGCACAAAGAGCGCCGCCGTCGCCCGGACCTCGTACCTGCCAGGAGCAAGGTTTGCGATGAGATATCGTCCGTGCAGATCAGTAAAAGCGGTACCCACCATTACGGAGTCGTGGGTCAGCACCTGGACAAGAGCTCCCAGCTGGGTTACCCCTTGCGAATCACGGACAACACCGGAAACGGTTGCGACAGGACCTGCCGCCCACCCTGAGGAGGCGGCTGTGAGCATCAGCGAAAGGACCGTGATCGATAGCCGGGTTCGTTGCACAGTATTGGCACCTGGGCGTCAACGACTGCTCCAACGCGCATCCCCAAAAGTTGGGACACGCACAAGGGTTACACCAGGTAGGTCATCGCATCTGAAATCCCGCGTGACTCTTACGTTTTTTAGGCGCACCTCAATATACAACTAATCTACGATGAACGGCGCAGATTCTGCGATCTGCTGCTTGGTAATGCCATCGTTCACCTTGATCGTAATCTGATACTTTCCAGGCTCCAGACTCGCCAGAGGCATTGATCTCTCTAGGGTTATCTGGTCTGCGTTCGGATTGGTCTTCAACGTCTGCTCTTCCGTCTGCAGGATCGTCTGATTGTTCGCCAGATTGATGACCTGGTACTGCACTGTTGCGTCGTTGTGCTTGCTCTTATCGTCGATACCGAGGTTATAGACCTGCATCCAGAAATTCAAGTTCTGGGCCCGGTGGAAGGTTACCGGCACAGCTACCCCGGTGGGAACCCGGGGACGAATCCGGGTGTTTCCGATAACGAAGTTCCCCGAACCGATGTCCTTTGAAGGAACGCGCTCCATCTGGTCGGCGAGAATCAGCGAAGAAGCGGCCAGGCGGTCGTCATCGTACTTGGGAACATTGATGCTTCTCTGCCAGCGGCCGATGTGATCGGGATTGTTCACGTCCTTGATCACAATATCGATCTTGTAGAGCCCGGGACGCAACGGCAGCGACTTCCAGTAAACCGAGAGATTGTTCTGAGTCCGGCCCAGCAGCTCGCTCGGAACCTGAACCGTCACGGTGTCCTCAAACGGCTGGATAACCCGATGGTTGAGATTGGAGACGCGCCCAAGAATGTTGACGGTCCCGATCGCAACTCCATCTTTGTTGCTGAAGGTGATGTCCCGGTTGCGGATCTGAAGCGTAATCGGGACCAGAACGGTGTCATTGGTCACCTTCACATAATCCGTTCGGACGTCGAAGAGGAATGGAGGTCCCGTCAGGATCTTCGAACTCACCATGTACTGCTCAAGGTCCTTGAACTTGATCTCGGGAGGCGCCATCAGCTTGGCGAAGGTGTTCAGGCGGTCAAACTGTTTGCTCTGGTTCTGGCTCGACATCGGCCCGCTGCCGAGCTGCTCAAGGCCGCCGCCGCTGAACCGGTCTGCCTGCTTGGCCATTCCCATCTGCTCATAAAGAGTCTGACCGGCACCGGGCGTGTGCTTGAGAGCGTCCTTCTCCGAGCGGTCGATGGTCATGTGGTAGTCACCGCACATGCAGGTGTCTACAAACTCGATATCGATGTTGTCGCCGATTCCCTCCAGGTAGCGGTAGTGCCAGATCTCAAAGGGAAAGGTCGAAGTGTTTCCGCCGCCCTCTTCCATGGGACGCTCGTAGCTTCCGCCGCTTGGGTGGGAGTCGATGCTGTCGGGCTTGCCGAAGGCGATGTAGATATGACCGCGATCGGTCTTCCAGCCGGGCTTGCCGGCCGCAAAATGCTCGTTGGTATAGGCAATACGGCGATAGTGTTCGTCGCGGTACTCGTTTTCAGGAGAATCGGGATTCGGATTGCGGCGAAGCCAGAACTGCTCGATGAACTGGTCGCGCTCCTCGTCGTTGCTGAGGCTCTTGAACGCCTGCAGCTCCTGGTCGGTAATGATCCAGCGGACGTCTTCGTCAACCCACTTCTTGTACTCGCCCTTCAACTCCTGACGGAGCCCCTTCTGCTGGGCGAATTTTTCCTTGTCGCTTAGCTGACGCTTGAGTGGGTCCGGCTTCTCCGCCTGCGGCTCGCCCTGGGTTACGGCATCCGTCTGAGGTGGTTTTGTATTGTTGTTCTGGGCACGCAAGGTGCAGGTTGCCATCGCAGCCAGAACCAGAAAAACCGCCCCAGAAAGGGCCCGCCGGGAGATCGTCATAATTACGGTAGTACTCCTGATACCAACGTATATTGTAGAGCCGACTTGGCCTTTGTTACAAGCCATTGAAATGCCTGCAATAACCATTCAAATGGTCCTTTTTACCTGCTATCATGGCCTGCACAAGAAAAGAACTCTGGCGAGCCTGACTCAAAGAGCGAAAGATGAATTGTGCTTAGCCTAAGAGACGTAATGGAACCTTAAACGTTTGGCTTTCGTACTCTTTCTCCGAGGAGTCGAAATTACCTGAGACGCGCGGCCCTTGGTGTTGGCAAGCGCAAAGAAAGTATCAATGAGCGCAAAGAAAATCATTCTCATCGTTGTGGCAGTTCTTGTGCTTGGTGGCGTCATCATTGGCACAATTCTGAAGGGCCAGGCCTCGGTTACCAAGGTGGCGACCGGCAAAGCCACATCGCAGGACCTTGTCGCAGTGGTCAGCGGAACAGGCCAGGTCAAACCCAAAACCTACGTCAACGTCGGGGCCACGGCCTTCGGTCGCATCACCCATCTCTACGTGAAGGAGGGCGACCACGTAAAAGAGGGTCAGCTTATCGCAACCGTGGAGAGCGAGCAGCCCGCGTCCGCAGTCGAAGCGCAGCATGCGACCATTGCCGCATCAAGAACCGACGTCGAATCGTACATGGCGGCTGAGAAGACGGCCGAAGCCAATGTGGAACAAGCCAAAGCTGACCTTGAGCAGAAGAAGTTCGACTTCGAGCGCGCACGTTCCCTCTATGACGAGAAGCTGATCCCAAAGCAGGACTACGACCTCAAGAAGGCAGCCTATGACATGGCCGTTGCGACGCTGCAGCAGCGTCAGGCGGTCGTCGTACAGTCCAAGGCGCAGACGGCCTCCGCTCGTGGTCACGTAGACCAGGCCGTCGCAACGCTGCGTGGAAGCAACTTCAACCTGGGCCTGACGCAAAGCCGGGCTCCGTTTGACGCCCTCGTCACGAACGTACCGGTCCGCGAGGGAGAAACAGTGGTCGTGGGAATTCAGAACGCACAGGGTTCCACCCTGATGACCCTCGCCGACATGTCTGTCATCACGGCCGAAGTCAAAGTCGACGAGACTGACATCGTCAACGTCGCCCTTGACCAGCCTGCGGACGTCACCGTGGATGCTTTGCCGGGACGCGTCTTCAAGGGGCACGTCACCGAAGTCGGCGATCAGGCGCTGCTGCGCACCACCGGTATCGCCACCAGTCAGAGCACAACCGGAACGGAAGAAGCCAAAGACTTCAAGGTTGTCGTCACGCTGGACACCCCTTCAGACGACCTCCGGCCTGGTCTTTCGACAACAGCGAAGATCACAACGGCTCATAAGCCGAATGCCTTGACCATCCCCATCCAGTCGCTCGTCCAGCGCAATCCGGAAACAGAGAAGGCGCTGGGAGCCAACGGCGGTAAGATGCCGACCGGAACCGCTCAGGCAGCCACGAATTCCGCCAAAGGAAAGGCTCAACTCGTACAAGGCGTCTACGTGCTCCAGACGGACCACGGCAAAAAGCTCCGTGCGATCTTTGTTCCGGTCACGACCGGGGTGGCGGGCGCAACCGACATCGAGGTGCTCAGCGGCCTGAAGCCAGGTGATGAGATCGTTACCGGACGCTACAAGATTCTGAGGGCACTAAAGAGCGGAACGCTCGTCAAACGGGATAACACGCCGGAGACGGGCCCAGACGCCGATAAGTCGTAAACTGTCTCTGTCGGCCGGCGGAGGCCTCCAGGTTCTGAGAATGGTTCCTTCAGGGAACCATTCTGTGTGCAAAAACGTACCTTTTTTCAACGCTCAACGTACCGGAGTACCGGATGGCTATTGAAACCGCAGTCGAACCTACTGTTAGCAACCAGCCCGGGCCTCAGCCTGGTGAGGTAATCGTCACCGAGAATCTCTGGAAGACCTATGAGATGGGCGACCAGCAGGTGCATGCTCTTCGCGGGGTAAACCTGCGTATTCGCCACAATGAGTACGTCGCCATCATGGGACCGTCCGGTTCAGGAAAGTCAACCCTGATGAACCTGATCGGCTGCCTCGATTCACCCTCCCAGGGCAAATACTGGCTTAATAGCCATGACGTCTCTGAGCTGAACGACGATGAGCTGGCACGCATCCGGAACAAGGAGATAGGCTTCGTCTTCCAGACCTTCAACCTTCTGGCTCGCGCCACCGCGCTCCACAACGTAGAACTTCCGCTCATCTACAACGGCACGCCGGCCGGCGAGCGCGAAGAACGAGCCAAGGCCACGCTTGAGAGCGTTGGACTCGGCAGCCGCATGCTGCACAAGCCGAATGAACTCTCCGGTGGACAGCGCCAACGCGTCGCAATCGCCCGTGCCCTGGTTAACAATCCTTCGATCATCCTCGCGGACGAGCCAACCGGAAACCTTGACTCCAAGACCGGCGACGAGATTATGGCGTTGTTCGATGAATTGCATGCACGGGGAAACACCATCGTTCTCGTAACTCACGAGCCGGATATCGCTGAGTACGCTCACCGCATCGTTACCATCCGCGACGGTGTCATCGCCCACGACCAGGCCTCTTCACGCATCCGTAACGAATGACAAGAGTTGCACATCGGCTTCGACTTTGCATCCGAAGCCGATGTCCAACCCGTCTAAGATGGAAGAATGGCAAAGTTTCCGGGCTTTCTTCGAGCCGCCACTTTCCTTGTACTTCTCTCTGTCTGCACCCTGATTCAGGGGCAGCAGACTGCCCGCTTTGATCTGGCGGGCCCGAAGCTGCAGATTCGGGTGACTCGGGGAGGCAGGGTGCTGCCGATCGCATCCGTTCCAAATCTCCAGCCCGGAGATAAGCTGTGGCTCTACGCCGACCTGCCTCCCACCCAGTCCGTTCACTATTTGCTCGTCGCTGTCTTCCTGCGCGGAACCACCAATCCCCCGCCGGACAACTGGTTCTTCAAGATCGAGACCTGGAACAGGAAGGTCAAGGAAGAGGGGGCTTACATCACAGTCCCCGACGAAGCCCAGCAGGCAATTCTCTTCCTCGCCCCGGAAACCGGCGGCGACTTTTCTACGCTCCGGTCTGCCGTCCAGGGACGCCCCGGCATCTTCGTTCGCGCAGCGCAGGATCTCGCGGAAGCCGGGTTCGAGCAGGCTCGTATCGAAAAATATCTCACCTCTATCAAACTTGCTCCTCCCGGTGATTCCAAAGCTCTGCTCGAGCACTCAAACCTGCTCGCACGCACCCTCAACCTCAAGCCCAACGGAGACTGCTTCAATCGTCCGGTAGACCAGCAGTACAACTGCCTCATCCTGACAGGTTCCCAATCCCTGCTCGACGACGGACACGGCCAGAGCGTCGTCTCTACACTCTCAACCGGAGCAGGCTCCGATTTCATCAACGCGGCCTCGGCTACCTCACTCGCCGGCGGAGGAGTCTACAGTGCCTACGTCGGTGCAGTCGTGGACCTCGTGCGGCTCACCAGCACCCTGCACACCGCCCACTATCAGTACATCCCGGCAATCGCCTTTCCTCAGGACGAGCATCTCAACCTGCGGCTCAACACTGCGCCCTCGTTCCACAATCCCAAGTCGGTCATCGTCATCGGTCTGCCCTCGATTCAGACGGCGGTTCCACCGCCTCTCCGGCCCGCGGATCCCAAACACGTCGCCTGCCTGCTCAAGCCCTCGGTTGTCCTCCCCGTCGAAGGTGCGCCGCTGGTCTTCTCCACCGCCTTCGCGCATGACCTTGTCCTGCACATCAACGAAGACCCGTCGCGGCCAGACATTCCCCTTACAGCCGACGCCTTCCAGGGCGGCCTTGTTCTTTCCTCCGACGCTTCTCGCAAGGAACTTCCCTTCTCCGTCACACAAGAAGACAAAGGCACACCCGATGCCGCAAAGCCGCCTCAAAAGTCACAACCCAAACCGGCGAATGGCGCAGTGACAGGAACCATCAAAGGCTACTGGGGATTTGACGCTTTCACCGGCCCCACTCTGCCGCTCCAGAACATTCCCGGCAAAGACTGGAAGTTCGCCGCTGACGACATCCTGATCATCGGCCGGGAAAACCGCCTTTCGCTCTCCTCTACAGGAACTGCCTGCATCCAGTCCATCTCGCTTGAGACTGCCGGCAAGCGTCTTGAAGCGGACTGGAAGCCTTCCGATAAACCGAACGTCGTCGACGTCACGCTTTCTCTAAAATCCATCGATCCCGGCGCACTCCATCTCGACGTTCGCCAATATGGCGATCCGAACACCGTGGCGGTCAGTGCGCAAACATACTCCGAACCGGCAAAACTCGTCTCCCTTAGCCTTCATGCCGGCGATACCTCGGCAATCCTTACCGGAACCAGCCTCGACCAGGTCGAGCGTCTGACCGTCGACAAGCTCTCATTCGTCCCTGCGGCACTCTCTGAGCCTGCGGCGACTTCCCACGGCAGCCAGCAGGACCTCACCCTCGCGCTCCCGCCGGACACTCCCACCTCCAAACTCCGCCCAGGTGACAAACTGGTCGCCCACGTTGCGCTTCGGGACGGCCGCACGCTCAGCCTTCCCGCCATCGTCGCTCCTGCCCGGCCAGCCGTGACTCTTCTCAGCAAGAACGTCACCCAGGCGGAGAACTCTCCGATCAGCCTGGCTGACCCCAACGACCTCCCCGTCGACCAGCAGCTCACCTTCTCGCTGCGATCCATCACTCCGTTTCCTCGCGAGGCGCAAATTGAGGTCGCCAATTCCGATGACTCGCTCCACACTTACCTGACCGTGGCAAACGGTGCGCTGGTCCTTCAGAATCCGCACACTCTGCTTGGCACACTTGACCCGCTCAAAACCTTCGGGACCTCTGCCTTCGGCCCATTGCGTCTGCGCGCAGTCGCTCCTGATGGCACCACAGGCGACTGGCTGCCTCTTGCCACACTTGTTCGCCTGCCGTCGTTCAAGGATCTCCAATGCCCGCAGGACGCCGCCGCGCCCTGCACACTCACCGGCACAAGCCTCTACCTTATCGAGTCCATCGACGTCGACCCGGCCTTCAATCACCCTGTTTCCGTCCCTGAAGGCTTCGTCGGCACAACCATCATTCTTCCCCGCCCCGGCAAGGATGGCTTCTACCTGAAGCTCCGGGACGACCCCAATAGCGCTAACACCGTCGTCATGCCCATCTCGCCCCTGAGAAGTGCCTCCCCTACGGCCGCCGCGCGGCTCCTCGCGCCCTGAGAAATATTCTGGAATGCCGCGCTCTCTCTTGAGAAATCGAGGCCAAAGCCTGTGTCAAGAGCATTTCCGGCCCGCTCACCAGCTGACAATCCGGCAACATACACAAAAACAGGGACTTATCCCGCCCGAATAATCAAGGCCAAAGTGGCAGAGTTGTTTTACCGGATCCGCTACAATCGATACAGAAACAGAAAAAGCCCCGGATCATCCCGGGGCTTCAACCGTTAACCTGGAAATACGCTGCACTGGGATTGATGCCTGAAGTCCAGATCTAAAGCTTCTATTTTGGACACTTTGCAGTAAAAGATAGGGGGGTCTCCCCCCCATTGCACACAATTCGCCTACTTCAAACCCGGCACGGGAATTTCCGTCGCCTTTCGCGCATTGATCTGTACTCGGCTGTGCTTCACGCTGTATGTGAAGTAAATGACCAGGCCGATGATAAGCCAGACGATGAGCCGGGCCCAGTTCAGCCAGCCAAGCTTCACCATCATGTAACCGTTGAACAGAATTCCCAGGACCGGAACAACAGGTACCCACGGTGTCCGGAAGGGACGCTCCCGGCTCGGGTCGGTCCTGCGCAGAACCATAATCGCGATGCAGACGATGACGAAGGCGAGCAGCGTTCCGATGTTCACCATCTTGCCGATGTCATCGATGGGTGTGGTCGATCCGACGATGGCCGCGAGGAAACCTACGAGGAAGGTATTCTTGAACGGCGTCCGGAAGCGCGGGTGGATCTCAGCAAAGAACTTCTTCGGCAGCAGACCATCTTTGGCCATCGCATACAGAACGCGGGTCTGGCCCAGCAACATCACCAGCATCACCGAAGTGAGGCCTGCCAGCGCGCCTACAACAATGATGTCGCTTGCCCAGGTGAGTCCGCGATCAAGGAACGCGCGCGCAATCGGAGCTTCAATGTTGACCGACTGCCAGGGGACCATGCCCGTCAGAACGGCGGCGACGCCGATATACAACAGCGTGCAGATCGCCAGCGAAGCGATCATGCCAATGGGAAGATCACGCTGCGGGTTCTTCGCCTCCTGCGCAGTCGTGGAAACGGCATCGAATCCGATGTAAGCAAAGAAAATATACGCTGCGCCGGCACCGATACCACTGAAACCATACGGCGCAAAACTGTGCCAGTCAGCACCCCAGTTCGAGGGGTGAATGAACTTCGCTCCAAGTCCGAGCACGAAGAGGACAACCGCGACTTTGACGACAACGATGGTGGTATTGAACTTCGCAGATTCCTTGATGCCGATTGCCAGAACAGTCGTCACGATGAGGGCAATCAGAAACGCGGGCAGGTTGAATCCAATCTCATGGCCGAAGAGCACAGGCGCACCAAGTACCTGGTGAGCTCTCGCCAGCATATCTGCCGTTGGCGCGGCCTGAAGCTCGGCCACCTTCGCGATGTATTGCTGAGAGCCGGGAACTAAGGAGGAATAATCAGCCGCCATCAGCTGCCGGGCCACGGCCTCGAGCGCCTTGCGAAGACCAGTCCAGTGGTCATAGGCCAGCCACAGCGGAAACTTGATGTTGAAAACGTTCATCAGCTCGACGAAATTGTTCGACCAGCCCGAACTCACCGTGCTCGCGCCCATGGCGTACTCAAGCGTAAGGTCCCAGCCGATGATCCAGGCGATCAGTTCGCCTAGCGTAGCGTAGGCATAGGTGTAAGCCGATCCGGCGAGCGGAATCATTGCGGCAAACTCGGCGTAGCAGAGGCCGGCGAATGCACAGCCGAGGCCGCTGAGCACAAAGGAGAGCATGAGTCCTGGGCCGGCATAGTGTGCGCCGAGGCCGGCGAGCACAAAAATTCCGGCTCCGATCACCGCGCCGATGCCGAGCGCCGTCAATTGAAATGGCCCAAGGCAGCGATTGAGAGTACCTTCACCCTCCGCCTGGGCCTCGGCCATCAGAGCACTCATTGGTTTTCTCGCAAACAGGTTTGCCATACTGCTTTACTTCTCCTTTGCAACTATGCCGTTATATTGTCCTTGCGGGTGCCAGTCCAAAGGAAGTACACGGGTACTCCCAGCAGTACAAGTATGAGACCGGGCCAAGTGTATTGAGGCTTATAACGCAATAGTACGACACAAATCCAGGCCGCTATTACGATATATAGTCCCGGCAGAACAGGGTAGCCAAATGCGCGGTACGGGCGCGGGGTATCTGGTTGGGTCCGGCGCAGGACAAAGAGCCCCGCAATCGTGAGGATGTAAAAAATAAGTACCGCAAAGATCACATAATCCAGTAGTTGCCCGTAGCTGCCGGAGATGCAGAGCAGGCAGGTCCAGAAACACTGAACCCAAAGAGAGTTGACGGGGGTCTTCGAGCGCTCGCTGAGTCTGCCGACGCTCTTGAAAAAAAGTCCGTCGCGGCTCATAGCGTAGTAGACACGGGCGCCGGCCAGCAGCATTCCGTTGGCGCATCCAAAAGTGGAGATGAGGATCGCAGCAGCCATCAACTGCGCGCCGTAGCCGGTAAAGGCCCGCTCCATCACGGCCGTCGCCACCCGATCTTCGGTAGCGTACTGAATTCCCCGCCCCGCGATGGTTGCCGCGTGGGGATCACCCGCGAGCGGAAGTACGCTCAGGTAGACAAAGTTGCAGAACACATAAAGCAGAAGGACGACACCCGTTCCGACGGCCAGTGAAATGGGCAGATTTCGCTTGGGATTACGGATTTCACCCGCGGTGAAGGTGACGTTATTCCATGCATCGGCGCTGAAGAGCGATCCCACCTGCACGATGGCGAGGATAGTAAAGAGACCGACGTAATCAGTGCCTCCAGCTTGAGCGGCGTGAAGCGTATGCCATCCGGCATTCGCCCAGAAATTTTGCCACCCAGCGCCGAAGTTGGCTGCAACGGCGATGGGGTCGCGGACGATGAGCCCGACCAGAACGACTGCCGCCAGCGCAAGCACCTTGGCGGAAGTAAAGAAGTTCTGAACTGCGGCACCCATTTTCACGCCGAGGGTATTCAGGATGGTGAGCAGAACAATGACGATGATTGCGGCGAGGTTGGCGGTGTTGAGGCCAATATCCATATTGCCGAGGATCATCGGGCCAACGTGCCAGGCGGGTACATGAGCGATATGCCAGAGCCAGTGTTGCGCGCTGACAGACGGGAAAAAGACGCCAAGGAATTTACCGAACGCTACGCCGACGGCGGCAATGGTTCCGGTCTGAATGACGAGGAAGAGAGTCCAGCCGTAGAGAAAGCCCCAGAGCGGGCCTAAAGCCTCGCGAAGATAGACGTATTGCCCCCCGGCTTTAGGCATCATCGCGGCAAGTTCGCCATAGCTGAGCGCCCCGATGATGGTCATGACTGCCGTGACGAGCCAGGCGGCGATGAGCAGCGCAGGCGAGCCGAGCAGTCGCGACATGTCGGCCGAGACGATGAAGATGCCGGAGCCGATCATGGAACCCATGACGATGGCTGTGGCCGAAAAAAGTCCCATCCCCTGAACAAACTGCGGAGCCGATGCGGTTTGCTGTGAGGATTCTTCCCTGATCTTTTGTAATTGAGTCACGTTCCGTCTTTTCTACCGCAAAACGTTGAGAAAGTCTGTAGCGACTTTTTCAACCGGCCGTCCTTCCACAAATAATGCGCTTACGACGGCGACCGAGTCTGCTCCGGCTTCGATGACGCTTGGCGCGTTTTCGATGGTGATACCTCCGATAGCGACGAGCGGGAGCCTGCTAAGGACCCGTGCGCGGCGTACGCCCTCCAGGCCAACCACAGGATCGGGATCTTCTTTGGTGCTCGTGGCGAAGACGGGACCAATGGCAATGTAGTCAGGTTCTGCCAGATTAGCTGCAATAACCTGTTCGTCGCTATGGGTTGACTTGCCGACAATTCCTCCAGGCAGCAACAGTTTGCGTGCTTTGCTGATTGGCATATCTCCCTGGCCCAGGTGAACCGCATTCCAGTCGGAGAGCATCGCGAGGACAGGATCGTCGTTCATGACAAGAAGGCGCTCGACGCCGTGGAAGATGTCGTCGATGATGCGGGCGTTTCGTAAAATATGAGATGGACCGCCGTTCTTGTCGCGATACTGGAGCAGGGTCACACCGGCATCACGCAGTTCCTGGGCGAATTGGCTGATGTCGATGCCGCGACCGGCCAGGGTTCCAGCATCCACGATGGGATAAAGCCGGGGAAGCTCCAATGCCTTCGATTCGCCCTTTCCCTTCGACCTTGCCACGGCGAACTCCTTGACGCTGGAATCACAGGTAACGGAGCCCAACTATGATTGCCCTTCCTTTTGTCGTTCAAGGAAACGTTCCATGAACTTAGTATCGAACTTCCCGGCTCTGAATTCTTCGTCAGCAAAAATGCGCTGATGCAACGGAATTGTAGTGTGGATTCCCTGTACGACAAATTGCGAGAGGGCGCGCTGCATGCGATTCATCGCCTCTTCGCGATCCTTGCCATGGCAGATAAGCTTGGCGATCATCGAGTCGTAGTAGGGAGGAACGACTCCCTCAGCGTATTGTGCCGTGTCGACGCGCACACCATTACCGCCAGGGACATTGAAGGCTGTGATCTTGCCGGCGCTGGGCGTGAACTTCTCCGGGTGCTCCGCGTTGATGCGGCACTCGATGGCGTGCCCGCGGATTTCGATAGGGCCAGTAACGATCGAGTTGAGCTTTTCGCCGGCAGCGATTCGTAGTTGTGCCTTGACGAGGTCGATGCCGGTAACCATCTCGGTAACGCAGTGCTCGACCTGAATACGAGTGTTCATCTCGATAAAGTAAATTTTGCCGTCTTCGTCCATCAGGAATTCGATGGTTCCGGCGTTCCAGTAGCCAATGTTCTCAAGCGACTTGCGGATGGTCTTGCCCAGTTCTTCGCGAAGCTTTGGAGTGATCTGCAGGCTCGGCGCTTCTTCGATGAGTTTTTGGTGACGACGCTGAATGGAACATTCGCGTTCGCCAAGACTCAGCACGCTGCCATGCTCGTCCGCGAGCACCTGGAACTCGATGTGGCGCGGGCGCTCAATAAATTTCTCCATGTAAAGGTCGCCATTGCCGAAGGCATTGGCAGCTTCGGTAGAAGCCTGATTGTAGAGAGCAGGCAGTTCTTCCGCATTGCGGCAGATGCGCATGCCGCGACCGCCTCCTCCGGCGACCGCTTTGAGAATGACCGGATAGCCGATGCTCTTGGCCCATTCGAGTGCCTCGCCTTCGTTGGCGATGACTCCGTCGGAGCCGGGAAGGATAGGGACCTTCGCCTTCTTCATGGTCTGGCGAGCGGTGGACTTTTCGCCCATCATGCGGGTGACTTCGGGTGGCGGCCCGATGAACTTGATGTTGGAGGCGCGACAGACCTCTGCGAAGTTGGCGTTCTCGCTGAGAAGGCCGTAACCGGGATGGATGGCATCCACATCGGCAATCTCAGCTGCAGAGATTACCGCGGGAACATTCAGATAGCTTTCAGAACTTCTGGGCGGACCGATGCAAATGGCCTCATCAGCGAACTTCACATGGAGCGAATTTCTGTCTGCCTCGCTATATACAGCGACTGTGCGGATACCGAGTTCTTTGCACGCGCTGATGACGCGCAACGCGATCTCTCCACGGTTTGCAATGAGAACCTTTCGAAACATAAAAATCAGATGCCTTCCGTTGAAACCCTTGTTGAATGCTGGAGAACTTACCGTGGCTTGATGAGAAACAGCGGAGCGCCGTACTCGACTGGCTGTCCGCTGCTGGCAACACGCTTGACAATCTCGCCCGCGGCATCGGCCTCGATCTCATTCATCAGCTTCATTGCCTCTACGATGCACAAGACCTGTCCGACTTCGACTTGATCACCTACCTGCACGAACGGCGGAGCGCCAGGGGCAGGAGATTCATAGAAGGTTCCCACAATAGGCGATTTCACTTCGTGCAATCCAGCTTCAGGTGTGGGAGCGGCTTCGGTTACCGATGCAGAAGGCACATGAGCGTGCACGGAGGGAACAGCCGCCGGAGTAGCCGAAGCCATTAACCTGCTCAGATGGGCCAAGTCCACTGCGCTCGCAGTAGCGGGTTCGCCTGCAAATTTAATGCGTACCTTCAGGTCTGCCTGCTCCATGTCGAACTCGGCGATCTCATTCGCCTTAAGGAATTCGACTAATTCGCGAAGCTCATTCAACTTATTTGCGTCCATTGTCTCTCCTGTGCCCTGTTTGCAGCACTTTCTCTTGTTACAACTCAATCCAGGCTTTCACGCTTGGCGTTAGAATCTCGCTACCTGTCTTTGTCACCAACACCATATCTTCGATTCGCACACCGAATTTTCCCAGTATGTATATCCCCGGTTCGATTGTGATTACCATTCCCGACTCGAGCTTCTGCGTCTGCTTTGCTGCCAGCCTTGGCCCTTCATGAATCTCAAGCCCGACTCCATGCCCGGTCGAGTGGGTGAAATATTTGTCTAATCCTGCTCTACGCAAAACACTTCTGGCTGCCTCATCGACGTCACCGGCGCTTACGCCCGGAGCTACGGCTTCCACTGCCGCCTGCTGGGCTTCCAGAACCGCATCATACACTTCACGTTCACCATTGCGGCTTGCGCCTAAGTGCACGGTGCGCGTCATGTCGCTCATATAGCCATCAAGAACTATGCCAAAATCCATGGTGACAAAGCCCCGCTTAGGCAGTTTTGAGGTCGAGGCCCGCCCGTGAGGAAGAGCGCTTCTCTCTCCGCTGGCAATGATCGTTTCAAATGACATTGCCTCCGCGCCTGCCAACCTGGCTTTATACTCGAGGGCGAGGGCCACCTCCGCTTCAGTCGCACCTGGAACGATGTATTCGAAGATGGAATCGAACAAACTACACCCCAGACGGGCTGCGGCCCTTATTTTCCCGATCTCGTCCGGATCCTTGATCTCACGCAGTCTTCCGATCAAAGAATCAACCGGCGTAAATAAACGCCGTCTCAACTTGGAAGAGACCGCTCGTCGCATTCCATCCAGCGCCGCAACCGTCGTGCTGGCGGCATCAAAGCCGCATCGTTTCACACCAGCCGCTTCGATCCACTCGCAGGCCGAAGGCAACACCGGCTTCTTCGCGATCACGACACGGGTTCCTGCTGCCTCTGCCTTTGCCTGCGCCGTATATCTACCATCCGTAAAGAGAACAGATCGTCCCTTCGTGAGTACCAGCGCCGCGTTTGAGCCTGTAAAGCCACAGAGATAGCGTACGTCTGGCAGATGGGTTACGAGCAGACCGCCTACTCCCGCGGCGCTCGCTTTGGCCACCGCCTTCTTCTTCCGTGCGCTGAAATTCATCCTTTTGATTCTACTCAACTCGGCGCGACTGTTTGGTGTTGCAACAGCATGAACCCGTTATCATGAAGTATGCCCGGCTCTCCGGACGTTCAGCACTCACGCTTTACCCGTCGTCAATTCATCGTTGGTTCCGGCGTCGTCGCCGCCGGCATGGTTCTCTATTCAGGCGAATTTGCTCGCCATGAGTTGGAAGTCGTAAATAAAACAATCGGTATCGCTGATCTTCCGGCTCCGTTCCACGGTTTTCGCATTATCCAATTGAGCGATATTCACCTCGATGAATTTACAGAACCGTATTTCCTCGCCCGTGTGATAAAGCGCATCAATAACCTAAAACCCGATCTTGTTCTCCTTACAGGAGACTTTGTCACGCGAGGTTCTGTTACTTTCTTTGCGGCTCATCATGCGGCCTATCGATGCGCTGAGATCCTCGCTACGCTCACAGCCCCCCAGGTTTATGCGGTACTGGGCAACCACGATGTCGCCGTCAACGCTTCGCTCGTAATCGAAGCACTCACACACTTTCGCATCCCGGTGCTGGTAAACAAGCATGTTGCCATCGAACGCGGGGACGCTCGCTTTTGGCTCTGTGGCCTGGAGGATCCTGGCACAAGCTATCCTGATCTCAATCTTACGGTTCCTGAAAATCCGGATGGGCCTGTCATTCTGATGGCCCATGAACCGGACTACGCAGATACAGTGGTTCGTCATCCGCGCGGACACCTCATCGACCTTATGCTTGCCGGACATAGTCACGGAGGACAGGTTCGGTTGCCAGTGATTGGACCGTTGATCCTTCCTCCTATGGGTCAAAAGTATGTGGAAGGCTCTTTTCGCATCAATCAGCTACAGTTGTATGTCAATCGCGGTATTGGAACAGTTGGTCTTCCCTTCCGTCTGAACTGTCCTCCAGAGGTTACCGTTCTGACACTCCAGCCGGAATAGCCTGTTTGAAACCGCTCAGTTCGTTGTGCTATCGAGCACGCCCTGCAGGCTTCTTCTGTTTCGGAGTTACGCCGAGGGGATTTTGTGGCTTCACACCACTCTTCTCGTCCATCCAGGCATCCAGCAGTGACTTCTTGAACCGCCATCGATTTCCCAGCTTAAAGGCCGGGATAAATCCCTCGGAGGCATAGCGGTACAGTGTATCTCCGCTGATGCCGAGATAGTCGGATGCTTGACGGATATCCATCACCTCGCGAGCAGCAGTCTGCACTATGCCAGCCATCGAGAAACACTCCTCTGATAACAGAAAGAAACAGGCGAAAAACCGGGAAGAGCCGAACCGAACCCCGGCACACTCTTTGTATCCCCTTTTTCTCGCCCGTTCAATAGAAATTCTCGGCTATTTACCAGTAAATCACTGATAACCAGCTACTAAACAGCATTATTTTGCACTGGGCGGCTGAAGACTCTTCATAACGTCCAGCAGATCCTGCCCGATCGTCCGAGTCTTTGCGATTGCATCTGCTAGAGGAATGTCGGATATCTCCGTTCCCTTAAGGACAACGAGACGGCCGAACTTGCCTTCATGGACCAGATCGATGGCTCTCACGCCGTAACGGCTTGCCAGCATACGGTCATAGGCCGAAGGCGTTCCGCCGCGCTGTGTATGTCCAAGATTCACGCTTCGGGTTTCGTACTTGGTGCGCTTTTCGATCTCCTCGGCCAGGTGTTGCCCGATGCCGCTCAGGCGTACGTGGCCGAATGAGTCAACAGTGGAACCATGCGTTGCCTGTTCGCCTTCCGGAAACTTTGCTCCTTCGGCTACGACGACAATCCCAAATTTCTTTCCATGCTCATGCCGATATTTCAGGAGCCGGCAGACCTCGTCGATGTCGATGGGGACTTCCGGTACAAGAATCACGTCGGCACCACCCGCAATGCCCGCCGTCATGGCAATCCAACCGGCGTCGCGTCCCATCACCTCACAAACCAGCACGCGATTGTGTGCCTCAGCCGTCGAGTGAAGGCGGTCGACTGCCTCGGTCGCAATGCTGACAGCGGTATCGAAGCCGAAACAAACATCGGTCCCGCTGAGGTCGTTATCGATAGTCTTCGGAACGCCAACACATTTGACGCCGCGTTCGCTCAGAGCAAGGCTGATCGATTGCGTATCGTCGCCACCAAGAGCGATCAGGGCATCGAGCTTATGCTTGTTAATCACCTCAAGACACTTCTCAAATCCGCCTGGGATTTTCTTTACGTTCGTACGCGATGAACGCAGGATCGTTCCACCTTTTTGTAGAATTCCCGAGGTCGTTTCAAGAGTCAGTGGCATGGTGACATCGTCCAACACACCACGCCAGCCTTCCATAAAGCCGACAAATTCATCACTGTAATGCCAGATACCTTTGCGTACCGCAGCGCGGATTACCGCATTCAATCCAGGGCAATCGCCACCACCGGTCAACATACCAACACGCATTTCTGTCTCCTTTGCACAACGGCAAAATCATACCGTAGCCAGCACCCAAGTCGTACGCTCGGTTCGATATAACCTTTTGTCAAAATGGTTTACCCGCCATTTTCAAGCCCGAACTGGACTCGGGCATTTTTTTAGCCTCCAGGAACGAACAATGCGATAACGTGGAGAGACCTCCCGGAGATGGATATGCTGCGCTCGAGTGCCTTGGCCCTCTTTTTGTTCATGATTTTCCCCCAATGCGGTGCCCAGTTGCGTGGGGTTCCGGTCGAAAATATCGACCGCAATGTCAGTCCATGCTCGGATTTCGACGCCTATGCCAATGGCCAGTGGCGTGCCACCCATCCCATGCCAGCGATGCAAACAAGATGGGCGATTCGCGAAGTCACGCAGGAAGAGACCCGCGCCCGGTTACGTTCTATTGCGGAAGAAGATGCCAGTAAAGCAATGTCGCTGCCGAAAGGCTCTCCTGGCCAACTTACTGGCGATTTTTATGGATCCTGCATGAACGAGACTCGTATCAACGAACTCGGACTTAAACCGCTGGAACCTATTCTGAAACGAATCCGGGATGTGAAGGACTCGAAGAGTCTCACGACAGAGATTGCCCGTTTGGAGGAGATCCGGATCTCTTCGCCGCTTTCCCTCTCAGCCACGCAGGACGTCCACGATACGACGCACATGATCGCCGAGATCGGCATTACCGGACTAGGTCTGCCCGATCGCGATTATTACCTGCGCGACGACACACGGTTCAAGAACGCTCGCGAAAAATACGTCGCCTACATGCATAAGATGTTCACGCTGGCGGGCAGCGGTGATGGCGAGGCATCCAAAGCTGTCGCTGCTGTGATGAGGATCGAGACAGCACTCGCACAAGCGCGGCTTAGCCGTGTCGAACTGCGGGACCCCAAGGTCCAGGACCACCCGATGAGCTTTGCAGAGTTGAAGGAACTGGCCCCGCACTTTGATTGGGGCGCGACGTTCCAAACACTAAACATCCCCAAACAAGGACGCATCAACATACCGCAACCAAAGCTTGTTCAAGCGTTCGATAGCCTGCTGAATTCATCTTCTTTAGAGGACTGGAGACTCTATTTACAGTGGCGCGTACTGAACGGCGAAGCTTCTAATATGGCGGCCCCATTTGAGGAAGAAAACTTTGCATTCTTCGGAACAGTAATGACCGGTGCAAAGGAACAGAGACCTCGGTGGCAGCGGTGCGTGATTACAACCGACAGCATGTTAGGCGAAGCGCTCGGTCACGAGTACGTCGACCGCTATCTTCCGCCAGAGGCGAAAGCCCGAGCGCGTCAGATGGCAGTCAATATCGTCGATGAGCTGAAGCGCTCCATCCAGTCACGAGATTGGATGACTGCACCTACCAAAGCCAAAGCGTTACAGAAGGTCAACTCGCTCAATATCAAGATAGGTTATCCGGACAAATGGAAGGACTATGTTGGGGTGGTAATCGACCGCAATTCGTATCTGGAAAATATCTTAAGCGCGAACCGCTATGAAGTACGCGACGATCTTGGGCAGATTGGAAAGCCGGTTGATCGTGGACGCTGGGAGATGACTCCGCCCACAATGAATGCCTACTACAACCCTTCTATGAATGAGGTTGTTGTGCCGGCCGGTTACCTGCAGCCTCCGGGTTTCGACCCCAAGGGACTCGACGCAATCAACTATGGCGCAGTTGGGGTGAGCATTGGTCATGAAATCTCACATGGCGTCGACGATGAAGGTGCGCAATTTGCCGCTGATGGAAAACTTGAGAATTGGTGGACTGATGCTGACTTCAAAAACTTCCAGAGCCGTACTGCGTGTACGACAAAGCAATATGACAACTACTTCGTAGAACCGGGCCTTCATCTGCAAGGCCAGCTAGTCACAGGCGAGGCGCTGGGAGATCTCGGTGGAGTTAATCTGGCATATCGGGCCTATAAGAGATCACGCGAAGGGATGGGCCCCGAGCCAGTCGTTGACGGCTTCACTCCGGATCAGCAGTTTTTCCTTGCTGAGGCTCAGTGGCGAGGCATGATTGTGCGCCCTGAAGCCGCTCGTATGGCTGTCTCGGTCGATCCACATCCGCCAGGCAAGTTCCGCGTGCTCGGCCCCCTGAGCAACATGCCTGAGTTTGAGCATGCCTTCAGTTGTAAAGCCGGGGACCAGATGGTCCGTTCGGAAGAGGAGCGTTGCTCCGTCTGGTAAGAATTTTTAAAGAGAGCCGAATAACGTTCGCCATCGGATTGTCTATATTTTCATAGCGATCCGCGTGGTCAGCGTTTCGCCAGATCGTAACTAGTAGAAATGACAGTTTCCCGCCGATTCATCGATTTGAGATGTTCGTTCGTGGTTCACCGGGAGGCTTCACTGCCCTGAGATCTGACTCGGAGCCGGTTCGCTGTCGCATCGGCGAAAGTGGGGTTCCTCCTGGAAAGGGGAACGACGATGGAAAAGTCCCTCACGATAATTGCCAATCCAACGAGTGGATGCGGAAGTTGCAGTTCAACTGGATGTGGCACATGTGCGCCTGCTCCGAACAAGAATGAGGCGCCGGCGACGCTTAGCAGGAGACAGTTCGGGTACGGCGCGCTCTTCGCATCGGCCGGCGCCGTGCTTGCAGGATGTTCGAAGCCGGAACAGGGTCCTGCCGAACAGCCTGCTCAGACAGTTTCGACAGCTTCACCATCTCCTGCGCTTTCACCGAATCTCGAGGTAGTTAAGGAATCGAAAGGTCCCATCATGACTACGCTCGAAGAGTTCTACAAAATTGGCCCAGGTCCTTCGAGTTCCCACACTATGGGGCCGATGCGGATAACATACGATTTTTTCCAGCGGATCACGAAACTTCCAGAGGATCAGCTCAAGCGAGCCACTGCACTTAAGGTCCATTTATTCGGCAGCTTGAGTGCAACCGGCAAAGGTCACGGTACTGACAGGGCCTCACTTGCTGGTCTACTTGGTAAGGCTCCTGCAACATGCCCCCCGGAATTTCTGGATGGACTGGCCACTAATCCCGATGAGGTTCACAAAGCCACAATCGGCCCGGCAACTCTCAACCTTTCGCTCAAAGATATCGTGTTCGATGCTACCAAGGGTGACTTTCCTCATCCGAACACCATGACTGGAGTTCTCCTCGCAGGCAACGACATTCTGTATCAGCTGGAATACTACTCAGTCGGGGGAGGATTTATTGAGTGGAAGGGATATCAACCACCCCAGAAAGGACAACCGAAATATCCTTTCCAGCATGCGAACGAACTTAAGAAGTATCTGATTGATGACAAAATTCCGCTGCCCAAACTTCTGCTTGAAAATGAGATGGCAATCTCGGGTAAGAGTGAGAAAGATATCTGGGAGTTTCTTGACCAGTTATCGGAAGTGATGGTGCGCGGGGTTAATACCGGACTAGCCACAGAGAGTATCCTTCCGGGGCCAATCAAGTTGCACAGCAAGGCTGCAGCTATGCAGCGCAATTTAAAGACAAGCGCTAAAGGTGACGCGGCCCGCGCTCTTACGCGGATCGCATCCTATGGGTTCGCTATGGGAGAGGAAAATGCGCGCGGGCATATCATAGTAACCGCTCCAACCGCAGGTTCGGCGGGAATCATACCCGCGGTCCTTAAATCACTTCAGGACCTCCACACGCCCCAACAAAAAATTCGAGACGGATTCCTCGCGGCCGCAGCGATTGGTTACTTATGCAAACACAACGCGACTCTTTCGGGTGCAGAAGGTGGCTGTCAAGCAGAAGTGGGAGTCGGTTCCTCCATGGGCGCAGCTATGATCGCACAAGCCATGGGTGCTGATCCGAAAGTCGTCTCGAACGCTGCTGAGTCCGCTCTTGAGCATCATCTCGGCATGACATGCGATCCGGTAGCCGGATATGTTCAGGTACCTTGCATTGAGCGCTGCGCTTACGGAGCGGTCAAGGCATGGACCGGCTATTGCATTGCCAGCGAAGAGGTCCCAGAGGAACGTCGAGTCGATCTCGATACGACGATCGCTGCAATGGCTCTGACTGCTAAAGAAATGAATGCGAAATACAAAGAGACGTCCGAAGGTGGCTTAGCGGTGTCTCTCGTTCTCTGCTAGGGCGAAAGGATTTGATGACACCAATGGAAATATAGGCCTAGAGGATCTATATGTCAGAGCTAACGACGCACATAGAGAGCGATCCGAAGGCCCGCAAGAACCTGAGAATGGCTGCCGTTGCCTGGCTGCTGGCGGCGATCTACTACTTCTATCAATACACGCTTCGCTCGGCACCTTCTGTCATGTTGCCGCAATTGTCTCAGGCATTTGGCATCAACGCTTTGGGCGTAGCATCGCTTCTTGGTTTGTTCTACTACGGCTACGCTCCATTCAGCCTTGTTGCTGGGGCCGCAATGGACTTGCTGGGGCCGCGAAAGATTCTTCCGATTGCTGCCGCCATAGTTGGCGCAGGGGCCATATTGTTCTCCATCGGCCGTAGCGACGTGGCGAGCGTGGGCAGATTGCTTCAAGGCGCCGGCGGTGTCTTTGCCCTTGTAGGAGCAATCTACATCGCGACAAAAAATTTCCCCGCGTCGCGGGCTGCCACCCTGGTCGGGGCCACCCAGATGTTTGGAATGGCAGGGGGGGCAGCTGGACAGTTTGCAGTCGGCCCCTTGCTCGCGAAAGGCATCACCTGGAACCACCTCTGGATCGGCATGGGCATCGCGGGCCTGGGGATAGCTGCTTTTCTCTTTTTGTTTTTATCGAAAGAAGCGCAAGAAACAAAAGCAGCAGAGCGAAAGGAAAATCGGTGGGCGAGCATAATCAGACCTTTCATCATCGTGTTTAAAAACCCGCAATCAATATTGTGTGGTTTGATTGCGGGACTGCTCTTCATCCCCACCACAATCTTCGACATGGTCTGGGGTGTGCGTTACCTTCAGGAGGCGCATGGCACCGACTATGCCTCAGCAGTTATGCGATCAGCGACAGTTCCCTTAGGCTGGATCATTGGCTGTCCCCTGCTCGGTTTCCTCTCTGACCGACTTGGACGTAGAAAACCAATCATCATCGGAGGTGGAATAGTTCTTATTGCCTGCCTGGCGTGGATACTCTTTGGTTATGTCGGTCTTTTTCCTCCTTATACGATCGGTCTCGTAGCAGGGCTGGCTTCAGGAGCAGCCATGCTGCCTTATACGGTGATCAAAGAAGCTAACCCTCCGCAATTTGGTGGAACGGCAACGGGAGTTGTCAATTTCTTGAACTTTACCTTCAGCGCCTTGCTGGGCCCGGTCTTTGGATGGATTTTGCAGTTCGTCTCCGGTGGCTCCGGACAGATGCAGCAGAGACATTACCAAATTGCTTTTGCACCAATGCTGTTTGGTGTTGTTGTTGCGATTGCTCTATGCCTTTTCCTGAAGGAAACAGGCCCCCGCTCCATGGTGTCAACCGGAGAAATACAGGAGGCATAAGTGACTCAACACACTGGAACAGGAAAATATGAGCAAATGCTGCTGACATGTAAGAACCTGAAGCCGGTTCCCACTGCAGTGGCTCATCCGTGCGAGGCCTCTGCACTATCCGGTGCTGTCGAGGCAGCCCACCTGGGACTTATCGTTCCGATTCTGGTCGGGCCCCGCGACAAGATTACAGCCACTGCAGACGCCGCGGGACTGGATCTCAACGGATTTCAAATCGTAGATGTTCCTCACAGCCATGCTGCAGCACAAAAGGCAGTCGAGTTAGTGCGTGAGGCGCAAGCAGAACTACTCATGAAAGGTAGCCTGCACACCGACGAACTGATGGCAGCCGTCGTTTCGCGCGAAGGAGGCATGCGTACCGGACGACGGATCAGTCATGTCTTCGTCATGGACGTCCCTACCTACCACAAAGTCTTGGTGGTCACTGATGGCGCGATCAACATCGCTCCAACATTAGAAGACAAGGCAGACATCTGTCAGAACGCAATTGATCTTCTCCTCTCGCTCGCTATCAAAAAACCTAAGGTCGCAATCCTGGCCGCGGTCGAAATCGTAACCTCAAAGATGCCTGCAACTATTGATGCCGCCGCCTTGTGCAAAATGGCGGATCGCAGACAGATCACAGGCGCCATCCTCGATGGCCCGCTGGCGTTTGACAATGCGATCAGTAAAGAGGCGGCTGAAATCAAAGGCATTCATTCGGATGTCGCCGGTGATCCGGACATCCTGCTGGCACCCGACCTTGAAGCCGGGAACATTCTCGCCAAACAACTCAGTTTCCTCGCGAATGCCGACAGCGCCGGGCTTGTATTGGGAGCGAGAGTGCCCATAATCCTCACCAGCCGGGCCGATAGCGTTCGATCTAGGATCGCCAGCTGTGGCGTCGCCATGCTGGCCGCTCATTCACGCCGAAAGAGGCTGTAAAGGATTCCCTATGGATGACTATGCACTTGTGCTCAATGCAGGTTCATCAAGCCTGAAGTTTTGCGTCTTTCATCAGGCCGGCGAAAAAGACTGGAGGGTCGCGGGTCGCGGCCAGATTGAAGGTATCGGGACTTCGCCTCGGCTTTCCGTCAAGGATGCCAAAGGGCTAAATCCTCGCAGACAACAATCTTGATGCCTCGGTCAACGATGGACACGCAGCGATCGATGTACTCGCATCATGGCTTCGGTCAAAGTGGGGCGGCTGCACGAGTCCTCGGTGTCGGCCATCGCGTCGTTCATGGCGGTGTGCGGTACGCGCAGCCAGTGCGTTTGACGCCGCAGATTCTGGCAGACCTGCGCGAACTAGTCCCCCTGGCTCCTTTGCACCAGCCATACAATCTCGCAGCTATTGAAGCAGTCTTCGAACGACTGCCTGATGTGCCGCAGGTCGCCTGTTTTGACACGGGTTTTCATTCAGGGCAGCCTCAAGTCGCAAAGCTGGTGCCGCTTCCTCGGAAGCCTTTGTCAATCCGGCCTGCAGCGATATGGTTTCCATGGCATATCCTATGAGTACATCGCATCCGTTTTACCTGATGTCGCCCCAGAGATAGCGAAGGGAAGAGTCATCGTCGCGCATCTCGGAAGCGGCGCCAGTCTATGCGCCTTGAAAGACGGAAAAAGCATCGACAGCAGTCTTGGCTTCACGGCTCTGGACGGACTCTGTATGGGGACGAGGCCGGGAGCGCTTGATCCAGGTGTGGTCTTATATCTCTTCCAAAACCTTGGACTCACTCCAAAAGAGGTGGAGACGATTCTCTACAAACAATCAGGTCTACTAGGAATCTCCGGTATTCAGTAACGACATGCGCGATCTGCTCTCCCGAGATGAACCTGAAGCACATTTGGCAGTCGACTATTTCGTGTACCGCGCCGCCAAAGAAATCGGCGCTTTGACAGCTGTACTGAGCGGTATAGACGGGCTCGTCTTTACGGCGGGTATTGGAGAGAATTCGCCTGCTATCCGTGAGCGCATCTGCAAGGCCTCTTCCTGGCTAGGAGTGGAATTGGACTCGCAGGCGAATGCCAGTGGTGGACCACGGATCTCTACGAAACAGAGCAAGGTATCGGCTTGGGTGATCTCCACCAACGAAGAACTTATGATTGCACGCCACACTTGGTCGCTACTTGGATTGGCGCAGCCTGTGTTCGTAACAGGCAGAAACAGGAGAATTGCAATGACAGTTGCTACCCCAAACCAGAGCGAGCTTGATACAGCGATGTCACCGTGGCATGGATTCAGATCGGGTCTCTGGCAAAAGGAGATCAACGTTCGTGATTTCATTCAACAAAACTACGAACCATACGAGGGAGATGAGTCTTTTCTTGCACCCGCAACAGAGCGGACAACAGCGTTATGGCGTCACCTGAACGAGCTGTTTGTCGAAGAACGCAAGAAGGGTGTGCTTGACGTATCTCAGATTCCAAGTTCCATCACAGCTCACGGTCCCGGTTACATCGATCGGGATCGTGAGGTAATCGTTGGTCTTCAGACCGATGCTCCGTTAAAGCGGGCCATCATGCCGAACGGAGGCCTTCGCATGGTTCTGAGTGCCCTCAAGGCCTACGGTTATACTCCGGATCCGCAAGTAGTCGAGATCTTCTCGAAGTACCGAAAGACCCATAACGAGGGTGTGTTCGACGCGTACACCGCAGATGTGAGACGATGCCGAAGTTCTCACATACTCACTGGCTTACCGGATGCCTATGGACGCGGACGCATCATCGGCGACTATCGCCGAGTGGCTCTCTATGGAGTTTCCCGGCTCATCGATCACAAGCAAGCGGAAAAGCACGAAGCTCGATCTGGTCATGTCAACAGATAACATCATTCGTGACCGCGAAGAACTCAGTGAGCAGATTCGTGCCCTGAACGAACTAAAGCAGATGGCGTCAAAATACGGGTTTGATATCTCGGAACCAGCGCGTAATGCGCGTGAAGCCGTTCAGTGGCTTTACTTCGGATACCTGGCAGCAGTTAAGGAGCAAAACGGAGCCGCCATGTCTCTTGGTCGCACTTCGACGTTCCTCGATATCTATTTCGAACGGGACCTGGCGTCTGGAGCGATCACGGAGCAGATGGCTCAGGAAATAATCGATGACTTCGTCATTAAGCTGCGCATTGTTCGATTTCTTCGAACACCGGAATACGATGAACTCTTCGCCGGCGATCCGACGTGGGTCACTGAGTCCATCGCCGGAACAGGAGACGATGGGCGATCGCTCGTAACCAAGACCAGTTTTCGGTTTCTTCAGACGCTGTACAACCTCGGCCCTGCACCCGAGCCGAATCTGACGATCTGGTATTCCCCGCGTCTGCCAGATGGGTTCCGTAGTTTCGCCGCAAAAGTAGCAATCGACACGAGTTCCATTCAATTCGAAAGCGACGAGATCATGCGCCGTTCCTTAGGAGATGACGGAGCCATTGCGTGTTGTGTGTCGCCGATGCTGATCGGCAAGCAGATGCAGTTCTTCGGTGCGCGAGCTAATCTCGCCAAGTGTCTGCTATATGCCATCAATGGCGGCAGGGACGAAGTCACAGGGGAACAAGTGGGGCCGCCTCTGGAGGCCGTCAAGGGCGAGTACCTTGACTTCGACGACGTACTCGACAGGTTCGAAACGATGATGGATTGGCTGGCCGGCGTCTACGTGAATGCCATGAACATCATTCACTACATGCACGACAAGTATGCGTATGAACGTGTTGAGATGGCGCTTCATGACTATGCTCCCTTGCGAACAATGGCCTTCGGTATGGCGGGCATGTCGGTAGTTGCCGACAGCCTTTCGGCAATTCGGTATGCGAAGGTTCGGACGATTCGCGATGAAACCGGTTTGGTCGTCGACTATCGAAACCAAGGGTGAGTTTCCCGTTTTTGGCAATAACGATAATCGAGTGGATCAGCTCGCTTCCTGGCTTGTCAGCACATTCATGAGTAAGCTGAGAAAGTATCCCACGTATCGCAACGCGCTTCACACTCAATCGATCCTCACAATCACTTCGAACGTCGTGTATGGCAAGAGCACCGGCAACACTCCGGATGGACGACGCCGCGGCGAGCCGTTTGCTCCAGGCGCAAATCCGATGCATGGGCGCGACAAACACGGCATTCATGCCTCCGCGGCATCGGTCGCAAAGATTCCCTTCCGCGATGCCGCCGATGGCATTTCTCTGACGGCCACATTGCTTCCCGAAGGTCTGGGCAGGGTTGCGGAAGACCGCGTCACCAATTTGCGAAGCATGCTAGATGCGTTCTTCAGCGCGACGGGCTATCACATGAACGTGAACGTATTGAATCGCGACACGCTTCTAGATGCAATGGACCATCCGGAAAAGTACCCCCATCTGACGATCCGCGTCTCCGGATATGCCGTGAACTTCGTGCGGCTCACTCGCGAGCAGCAAATGGACGTAATCAATCGCACTTTCCATGGAAGGCAGGCCACGATATGAGTGAAACGCAAACTGTCCCGTTGGAGGCGAAGAGTCCTTTTGAACTTCGAGTCAATCTTGGCGTTGGCATGCCCGAGTCAGACGTACGGACGGCACTAGCCACAGGAGACATGGGCTTCCTTCATTCCTTCACCACTGGTTCAACCGTCGATGGACCGGGCGTACGCGTCGTGGGGTGGACAACAGGTTGTCATTGGCGATGTCAATACTGTCATAATCCGGACACCTGGACCATGAGCAACGGCATCCCCGTAACGTTATCTCGGGCAACGGAAGAACTACGTAAATACCGTCATGGACTCAAGATCATGTCGGGAGGGTTCACACTGAGCGGCGGCGAACCTCTTATGCAGGACCGATTCGCAGTGAAATTGTTCACTGCCGCGAAAGCAATGGGGATCCATACTGCGTTGGATACCAACGGCTCCCTGGGCAACCGCTTAACCGACGCAGAGCTGGAACAAATCGACCTTGTGCTATTGGATATCAAAATGTGGGATCCAGAACGTCACCGTCGCCTCACCGGGATGGATGTCGCCCCAGTTCTGGACTTTGCTCGACGATTATCCGATTGCAGACGGCCGGTCTGGATACGTTTCGTGCTGGTCCCCGGGCTGACCGACGATACGGAAAACATTACTCAAATTGCTAAATTTTCGGCCACCTTGAAGAATGTAGAAAGAGTCGACGTCCTGCCGTTTCATCAAATGGGCCGATTCAAGTGGAAAGAACTCAACCTCAACTACACTCTCAACGATAGTCAGTCCCCAACCTTCGAAGCTGTTGAACACGCCTGCGGCCTATTTCGTGCTGAGGGTCTCAACGCACCCCATTGAGGGTCTTTCTATCGCGCGTCCGTTGCCTCTCGGCTTCTATTTATTCCGCAGTCGTCGCAACCACAATCACGGAGCGAGGTCCGGCTTGATACGTGTAGACGTTGATAGGAAGCGCTTCCTGCCACCGCCGTAATTCCTAAGTCCTGCAAGTATGGAATCTTCTCAATAAGTCCACAGAATGGCCACTATCGTTCTACAGTACGGGACACGGTTTTGCGTTCCATATTCCCGTTGCGTATTCCTGGATTGTCCGATCGCTTGAAAACCTCCCGGAAGCAGCCACATTCAAGATCGCCTTCCGCGTCCAGCCATCCGGATGAGCGTACAGCTCTGTCATTCGCCAATCTGCTCCGAGATAGGACCTGAGATCTGCCAGGTGCATGTAATAGTCACCCTTGGTCAGTAGCATGTCGTGAAGAGGCGTGAAGACTCCTGGCTCGTAGCGGCTGAAATGATCGGAGAAGATCAAGTCCAACGCTGCACGTGTCTCGGGCTCATTTTCATAATGCCAGTACGGGTTATACCAGCCTCGGCTCTCGACCACCTGGTTCGCTTTCAGCCCGAAAAGGAAAAAATTCTCCTCGCCCGCAGCTTCAGCCATTTCGATGGTCGCACCGTCCCAGGTGCCGATGGTCAAGGCACCATTCATCATGAACTTCATATTGCTGGTTCCACTGGCTTCATAGCCTGCAGTCGAAATCTGCTCCGAGACGTCGCTGGCAGGAATCAAACGCTCAGCAAGAGACACATTGTAGTCAGGTAAAAACAATACCTTGAGCCTGCCGCGCACCGTCGGGTCGCCATCGATAGTGCGAGCAAGATTGCTAATAAACTTGATGATCAGCTTTGCGAGCCGATAAGCTGGCGCTGCCTTGCCGGCGAAGAAGAAGGTGCGCGGAATCATTTCAAGGTTCGGATTCTCTCGCAAGCGGTTGTATAAGATCACGATACGCAACGCATTGAGTAGCTGGCGCTTGTATTCGTGAATCCGTTTGACCTGCGAATCGAAGATACTATCCGGATCCACAATTTGGCCGGACGTGCTTTTGAGCCAATCAGCGAATCGCGACTTCGCTTCCTGCTGCGTTTTTCGGAAAGCATCCCGAAAGCTCTTTTCCTCTGCCAACGGTTTTAGTTTCTCAAGTTGGTCGAGGTCACGAATCCAGCCATCGCCGATTGCTTCCGTGATCCTGTGCGCCAGCAGGGGATCCGCCAGTAGCAGCCACCGCCGCGGTGTGACTCCGTTTGTCTTGCTGTTGAACCGCTCGGGAAATAACTCTGCCAATTCTTTGACAGTAGTTGTCCGTAACAGTTGTGAGTGAATCGCCGCCACGCCGTTCGTGCTGTGCGATCCAACGATCGCCAGATTTGCCATACGAATCTTTTGCTGATCTCCTTCCTGCACCAGGCTGATACTCTCCACTCGTGCTTCGTCACCAGGAAACCTGCTTCGCACCTGGTCGAGCAGCCGACGGTTGATCTCTAAGATAATCTCAAGGTGCCGCGGCAGCATTCTTTCGAACCAGACAAGCGGCCATTTTTCCAGTGCTTCCGGCAGTAATGTGTGATTTGTATACGCCAGCGTTCTTTGCGTGAGATCCCAGGCCTTGTCCCACCCAAGATGAGCTTCATCAAGCAGGATTCGCATCAGTTCCGGCACGGCCATGGCAGGATGGGTGTCATTGAGTTGGATGGCCACTTTATCCGGGAACAAGTCCCAGTCGGCATTTGTTCGACGAAAACGGCGCACCAAATCGGCCAACGAACAAGCAACCAGGAAATATTCTTGCAAGAAGCGTAGCCCCTGCCCTTCACTCGTCGAGTCATCGGGATATAAAACGCGTGTCACAGACTCAGCCGCGAGGGTATCGCCAAGTGCCTCGGCGAACGCCCCGCTGCTGAATTCCTGAAAATCAAAGTAATTGCATGCGGTTGCGACCCAGAGTCGTAGAGTATTTACAGTTTTGCCACCATATCCAACAACCGGCCTGTCATAGGGAATGCCAACAAGAATCGACGGATGATTCAGCACGGTATGAAACGTTCCACCTTGCATATGGAACGAGCAATTCAGCTTCACCTGCACCGCTTCATCAGGACGCGCTACTTCCCACGGATCCGGATAACGCAACCAGTTATCTCCCTGTTCATGCTGCCAGCCATCCTCGATGGTTTGCTTGAAAATCCCATACTCGTATCGCAAACCATAGCCCATCGCTGGAAGCTCCATCGTCGCCATAGAATCCAGGAAACAGGCCGCCAGCCGTCCCAACCCTCCGTTTCCCAGACCTGCATCAGGCTCTTGATCCACCAGAGACAAAAGATCGAGGTCTTTTTGCTTGGCGGCTTGTGCCACAACGGGATCGAGCAGCAGATTGGTAACATTGTTCGACAGCGAGCGCCCGAGGAGAAACTCCATGGAAAGGTAATAGATCCGCTTAGGATTCCCTTGTTCGTATGTTTTTTCGGTGAGTACCCATCGTTGCGATAGAACATCTCGCACGGAGCGCGCAAAGGCCTCGTACTGCTCTCTCGCTTGAATCGACTCAGGACTCTTTATGTTGTCGAAGAGGAGATGCCGCTCATATAGTCCATCACTTCCCAGGAACTGAACGGGGCCGCAACCGTATTGTTTCAAAAGCTTCGCAATGTCCGCGTGCTCCGCGCCTGGCTTAATCGGAATAACACTCTTTGTAGCCATACAAGCTTCCTCTATTTCCAAATGGTTGGTCTACGATGCAGCTTTGCGTGTTTCCTGTGGCTATTTCCAATCGGCTACATCAGGTCTGTCGGTGCTGTGCTGGCCAGCCGGGCAACTGTAGGAAACAACCTCCTACTGCAGTCCCAGATCAGCGAGTTGCTTAGGATTAGCCTCATCGACCGCAAGAAGGTTATGGCAGGTAGAGCAGTCGTTACCAATGCTCTTTCCATCCTTCGTGTTGTGGCTTCCGTCGTGACAGCGGAAACACCCAGGATAGTTATTATGTCCGACGTTATTCGGATGAGTGCCCCAGGTAAGCTTCATGAACGGAAACACATTCTCGCTGTAGATCGTGCTCAGTACTTTACCCGCTTCATCGATCTGAGGTTTCTTTTGACCCCAGGCATCTGGATACTGAGAACGATAGAAGTTCTCAAGGCCAGCCGGGATTTTTGACTCCGCATCGGCTTCGGAAGCATAGTCTGCTTTGATCAGGGCAAGACCTTCCTTGTGCAGGAAAGGTAAGGAAGCACTGAGACGTCCACTGGCCATCGCCTTGTTGAGCGCATTCTCGGGTGTATCAAACGAATGCGCGGCCCTGTTGTGGCAGTCAATGCAATTCATCACATGCTTTTCCCCACCCTCGGGGACCTTTGCGTCTGCCGACACAAACTCACGCACTGAGCCATCACTATTTGTGGCACCCACCCAGGGAATGGTCTGATTCGTATTGTCTGTGGCAATGAATTCGATATGACCGAGGTGCGCGCCGTGGATTCCGCTCAGGTGCCCGGCCATGTCCTTGCCTCCCAAATGGACCAGAACGAGAGACTTTGTAACAGAATTGTTTTCATCATCAGCGAACGAAGTCTTCACTACCAGCTTGTCGCCGATGAATTTCTCCGGATTGTGGCAGTGCACACAGGTGCTGGTCGCAGCAGGCACTTTGCCGTCAGCCATGATGGGGCGCGTATAGTCCCCTAACACAACATGCACGAGTTGCCTGGTTCCGTTTAGCTTCGCACTTATGTATCCGGACATCCCGGATGCTATGTGGCATTCGGTACACGCTACGTGTGCGTGGGACGACACATGATATGCCGTCCACTCCGGCGCCATGACGTGACAGGACTGGCCACAGAACGACGGTTTATCCATCTGCGCGACACCGCGATAGCTTGCGGTACCCACAATGACAAAATTGATGAGCGATGCGAGAAGAACAAAGCCCACGGAACGGCGGAAAAAAGAATTACGAAAATCAATTGCAGGGTATTGAGATGGAAGCTGCCCCGTCGACTTCAGGCTTCGCCTCTTCCACCAGATGCCTATGGGGATGAGGACTAGCCCCAGGACAAAGAGGGCCGGCAGGCAAAGGTCGAAAATAATACCAACGTATGGATTTGCTGAGCCGCCATGCCCGAATACGGCCACAACCCAGAAGCCGATCAGGGTCAGAGCAGACGCAGTGGTGAGCCCGATCCCTACTAGGCTAATTGGGTTTTGCGCAAGAAAAACGAATGGCCTTAAGCGCCGCCCTTTGCCGAATTCTTCGGATTGAGTCATCGCTCAGCGTCTCATCTGTTTATTTTTTCTGCAGAGTACGGATGTGTGCGACGACGTCAGTGATCTGTGCATCAGTGAGCTTGCCGGTGTAAGCAGGCATTTTGCCCTTGCCATTCTTGGTGATGGCAACAAGATCGGCGTCAGACTTGCTTACGACATCGGGCGAACTGAAGGGCACAACCTTTGTGGACTTGCCGGCCGGAGTGTTGCCGCTGCCGTCAGCCGCATGGCACATCTGACATTTTGATTTGTATGTATCCGCGCCTGATTGAGCAAAGCCCATTGTGGTGAGGGTAAACAGGCTGACAGAACAGATGCGAGCGATGTGTTTCAGCATTATTGAAACCTCCTGATGGTAAGCGGTTGACGATCATATCTCAGGCAAAGATAGTCTAGAAAGCGTAATTCACGCTAAGAGTAATGACATTCCCGTGAAAATTTCGGAGCAGCGTGGGCCCACTCGGCAGTCCTTCCCCATAGCCGTAGAAATCGTAGTTCGCCTTCCATTTCCACTGGGGTTGCAGATCAAAGACCAACCCCACATACGGCGTTTGAAAGTATGACTGCAGCGATCCGTTAACCTGACGGATGTTCATGGCATCTGTGCTTCCATCTACGGAACTTATGCGATATCCGGCCTTACCGTGGAGACGATTTATTGGCGAGAAGACAAAGCCGACAGAGCCGAACTGTGTTGGCGCATTATAGTAGCCGGTGTTGAGCAGCGGAGTTCCTGCCTGGGTGCAAATTGCCGGAGGTGTTCCCGCGTTAGGAGGCGGCGGGGTAGAGGCGAAACACAAGATTGTGCTGGAGAACACGCTGTTATAGGAGTAACTCAGATCTGTTGACCACTTTTCACCAGGAGTGATTGAGGCTCCAAACGAGAAATTACGATTGTGCTCGAGATGATTCACCGTCTGCACATTGTTGCGAGCCTCGAAGATATTCGCAGCTCCTGAAAACACGAGCCATGTACGCGGCTGATAGTGTGCGCGGACCACATAGTGCTGCAATTGACGAGGGCTGATACGTGTAAATGTATTGTCGGCGTACATAAGGTCGACATTGAAATTGATGCGCAACTGCGGATTGGGGCGGAGGGCGGCGCCAAACAGTCCCCAGTTTTCATGGATAGGAGTCAGATCTCCGTCATGCGCAATCGTCCGGCTTCGATATCGATATCCCGCTGAGATTCGTGCGCGGGAAGTCACATCCCACGCAAGGGAAGCTGTATTACTGTGAGTCTCCTGGTTCAGAAAGTGAGAGTCCGTGGTAGTGGTTGTTGTGGGATTTCCAGGAGGAACCAGCATTGATGCGCCGGTATAGTCTGTTTCAGTCAGCGAATTCGAGCCGGGCACCCGGAAGTACCAGAAGTCGTAAACCTCGGTGGCAGAGATTGTCGGAGTAATCTGCCAGACGGCGGCGATATCGCCGTTTACATTGATGCGTCGCGCACGCGCTGAACCAGTAACGATGCTTTGACGCAATGTGCCTCGCGAAGTAAATCCGTTGTAAAACTCGTTGTAGTGATAGAGGTTGCTGGTCGTGCCGTTGTAAAGCACGCGACCATTCACTTTGAAATTAGGAATCGCGCTGGTCTGAAAGCGGAACTGTTCGGTTGGGAAAAGCGTTCGCACAGGAGCGGAGCGGTTGTACGCCTGATAGCCATTGCAGGTGGGGTTCACGGTCCCATTGCTGTTGAACGGTGCGGAACAGGGAGTACCCCATACGGAGGAGAGATTGACTCCCAGGCTGACCGGTGTTCCGTTCGCCAGCGTGTAGTTCAGGCCTGCCAGCTGCCAGACCGTATCGCCTTTGTAGTGCGTAATGAACTGGTCATAGCTGATGGTACTTCTGCTATCCGGCTTCCAATCTATGCCGGCAACCCACGCATCGGTGGAGTTACGCCAATTCTGGAGCAACAATCCATCTGTACCCTCGTGGACCGAACTGTAGGACGGGCCCTGGTTGATATTGTGGTTGTATCCGGCACGGAAGCTCACGCGCGACAGCGGAGCCAGCGTCACGTTGAGGTCGGTGATCCGGCGCACCGTATTGAAGAGATGCGGCGAACTCAGCGAAGGAACAAAAGGGTTCGAGTTGGGAGGGATCAGAGGATTCGCCAGAAGGTTGTAGTCAAAGTATTGGCGGTCCCGACGGTAGCTCCCGCGAAAATCATAGATGTTGCCCTTCGAGACATTCAGTAAGGTAACGTTGATAGGATCGCCGCCGTAACCGACACTGCTGGTCGAAAGATTGTCAAAGAAGACGGCATGCGCAGTCCCTGTAGCGCGCATCGTCAGCCACTGACTGAGTATTCGAGGACCGGATTGGATATTGACCAACGTGGCGTACATCGGGCCGCTCCCGGACTGGTCCACGATATGACCGCCAAGTTCGATCGATTGATGCGTGAGGTAGCCCTTAAATATCTTGTCCTCCTGCGCCGGGGGTGGCGTGGCTTGAGGAATCGAAGGTGATGTCGCTTGATGAGTTGGAGGTGGCGTATCTTGCGCTTTTGCCACAACAGATACGACAACCATAAGAACGGCGGCAGCCGCGCCCCTCATACAATTCAACAACGCATCAGTTAAGTATCCTGAGCGGAGCGATCGAAGTGAGAGGACGAGTGTCATGCTTAGTCACCCTAATGGAAGAATGCGACGTGCGTATTCGAACCGTGGATCTGCGTATGGCAGACCGTGCAAGCCTGGTACTGATTTGCCATGTTGTGAAATGAAGGAGTGCCCGGCGCAGTAAAATTTTCATTGAGGGCAGAGTGGCACTGCAGGCACAGCGTGTTGACGTTGTTCCGAGTCAGGAGGCGGGGATTCGGAGAGCCATGCGGATAGTGGCACGCGCCGCAACCTTCCGTTTTGATTGGAGGATGCTCATAAACAAATGGACCTGCCTTTTCCGTGTGGCACTTTACACAGACGGCATCCCCGGCGACGCTGCTTCGCAATTGCTTCTGCTTGAATGTCCCGTGCGGATTGTGGCAATCGCTACAACTCACTAAACCTTCGTCCACTTTGTGGTGGAACGGTTGTGCGAAAGCTGACTTTATATCGGTATGACATGTGTAGCAGAGCTTTGGCTGGGAAATCTTGAGTAAATGCTCTTCGCTCTTAAACGCATGTACGCTGTGACAACTGGCACATCCCACTCCTGCTTCCCCATGGGCTGAACGGTCAAAATTGGGATGCGCTCCGGCGTGGCAGGTCAGACATTTGTCGTCGACAACCTTCGCCGAAGCCTTGCTGAACTGGAAAATCTTGGTTGCATCTCCGCCTGATTCAACATGTTCCTTACCGGATCCATGGCAACTTTCGCAGGTAACGCCTTTGCCCTCGTGCATCAGAGCAAGCTTGGAATGAGGATTATCGGCGAACTTTTTTGCAACGTCGGCATGGCAGGTCTCGCAGACTTCAGCCCCCACGTAGTCGTCCGAACTCGCTGTACTGGATTTCTGATGAGTCGCAGCCTGCTGTTTGCCTTCGACCGCACCTCTCACTCTGCTGGAAGTCCACACTCCGCTCAGCAGAGCAATAAAGATCGCACTCAAAAGCAACCTTCGCATCCATCTCTCCAGAATCGCGCTCAGGCAATTCGGTGGTTATTTGCGATCAGGCCCTTGATATCGATTCGTCTGCAGGCTGGCTAAGTACCCGCAAGTATAGCCGCTTTCAACATAAAGCCGAAATATCCTTCTGACCAACTGTCAATAATTGCAGTTGTGGAAGCCAGAGCAACAGCTTACGTGTCCGCGAACTCAGAACCGAAATCTTGAAAGCTGGCGGCGATGACACCGCTCGAACCCGCGAACTCAGCCGTGTGATTGGTATAGAGTGATTGCGGACCGTTCAAAGCCAGCAGGACGCTTCAGAGTGGTTCCTGATGCGGTTCATTGCGTTCTGAAGGAAGGCAATGAACTCAGACTCGCTTTTGTGAGTCCTGGCAACGTCTCAGACGAGGATCCATCCTTGCTCAAAAATCGGATAGAAAAGCGAATGGAGAAGACGTCAAGACGGTTCAGGAACTCTTACCGCACGCGAACAGCAGAATAACGCTCGATGTTTACACGCAAGCGGTGAACTCGAACAAGCGAGCCGCACAGAGCAAGGTTGTAAAGATGATGGTTTCAAACGTTGGCACTAAAGTGGTCGGCGGGGCACAAATAATTCGACAAAGCAGGCTCAAAATGCAGATTAAGAAGGGCTTGTTGTGGCCATATTGTGCCCAGATTTCGTTGTCACATTAGGTCCATACGTCCCGTAAATCTTACGAATGTATGGCGGGGACGACGGGGCTCGAACCCGCGACCTCTGCCGTGACAGGGCAGCGCTCTAACCAACTGAGCTACGTCCCCAAAGGTAAACTCTTTGGGATAGTGCCTGTGAGTTTTGTCTCACACGCAACTCTTGTAAGTGTATCGGCTCTATGCCGTACGGTCAAATCATGGTGCGCTGTTTTTTCGACGAGCAGAATGCACTGATCACCTGATTTGTCACTGCAACTCGCATTGCATCTCGCACATGCCTCTCATACACTAGAATGGTCACTAAAGCTGGAGGGGCGGTTAGCTCAGCTGGTTAGAGCGCCTGCCTTACAAGCAGGAAGTCGGGGGTTCGAGTCCCTCACTGCCCACCATTCCCGCCACGCGATTCCATTGACTCCAACCTATGGCTTGCCGCCTCATTATCAATGCCGATGACTTCGGCCTGACCCTGGGTGTCAATCGCGCGATCGAACAACTGCATAAAGCGAACGCTCTCACTTCGGCAACCCTGATGGCCACCGGTCAGGCGTTTGAAGATGCAATCGCGGTCGCAAAATCCATTCCAACTCTCGGAATCGGATGCCACGTTGTACTCACCGATGGTGTGCCCGTCTCACGACCTGAAAGTATTCCCACGCTGTTAGGACCGGATGGAAAGCGCTTCCGGCCCTCTCTTATCGGCTTCGTCAACGCCCTGCTTCGCGGCAGGATCAACGAAGAAGAGATCGAACGCGAAGCCAGTGCTCAAATTCAAAAACTTCAAGATGCGGGCATTCACGTAACTCACGTCGACACACACAAACATACTCATCTCTTCCCGGCTGTCTCTCGCCCTCTGCTTCGTGTGCTCGAACGCACTGGTATCACGGCCATTCGCAACCCGTTCGAACCGGACTTTACTCAGGAGCTTTCGCACGCTGGATTGAAGCGGCGTCTGCAATTATCTTTGCTCAATAGGCTCAAGCCAGTGTTCCAGCGGCAAAGCCAGGTTCGCGAGAACCTTGTGATGATTACGGACGGCACCGTTGGAGTCTCCGCAACCGGCAATCTTAACTCCACAACGCTTTCGCAGATTCTTGCTGCGCTTCCCGATACCGGCGTCTTTGAGCTCGTCTGTCATCCTGGATACAACGATGCAGATCTTGACGGCATAACAACTCGTCTCCGCGCACATCGTGAAATCGAGATGCAGGCGCTTTTGTCGGTCGTTCCGTTACAAAACTCGCAACGGAATGCTCCCGAACTCATCCACTACGGTAGCCTCAGATTGCCTCACTCCGGCAATCTTCACTGATCAAAGGCTGCGGAGATTCCTATGAAGATCGGCATCACCTGCTATCCGACCTATGGTGGCAGCGGAGTCGTCGCTACAGAACTCGGAATTGAGCTCGCAGCACGTGGCCATGAGATTCATTTCATCACCTACTCTCAGCCCTTCCGTCTCACCGGGCGAGAGGCTAACATTCACTTCCACGAAGTGACGGTCACCAACTATCCGCTCTTCGAACATCCCCCCTACGATCTCGCGCTCGCTACCCGGATGGCTGAAGTTGCTGAGTTCTACTCGCTCGATCTACTGCACGTTCACTATGCCATTCCCCACTCTGTAAGCGCATTGCTTGCCAAGCAAATGCTGGCTGATCGGGGCCGCAATCTTCCCATCATCACCACACTGCACGGAACCGACATTACTCTCGTCGGCCTTGATCCCTCTTACCTTCCAATCACGCGTTTCGGAATTATTCGCTCTGACGGCGTGACCAGCATCTCCAGCCACCTACGCGATCGCACAAGAGAGGCATTCGGGATTACCTCCGAGATCGAGGTCATCCGAAACTTTGTTAATTGCGACGTTTATATTCGTAAGCCGGAGCTCGTCGCCGCAATGCGACCGCGCTTTGCCGAGAATGGAGAACACCTCCTCGTCCATCTCTCCAATTTCCGGCCAGTCAAGCGCGTGCAGGACGCCGTCGAGGTCTTCGCCAGAGTCTCGCGTGCTCTTCCTGCTCGTCTCATGCTCATCGGCGACGGCCCCGACCGTAGCTTCGCCGAACAACTCGCTCTGCGATACAACATTCAGGACCGCATCTACTTCCTCGGCAAGCAGGACAATGTCAACGAACTCCTCCCTTTAGCCGATCTCATGTTGATGCCCAGCGAGATGGAATCCTTTGGCTTGGCCGCGCTGGAAGCAATGGCATGTGGCGTCCCGGCTATTGCGACTCGTGTCGGCGGAGTCCCTGAACTCATCGATGATCAGGTCAATGGGCTGCTCTTCGACGTTGGAGATGTCGATTCCATGGCCACTGCTGCTATTTCTCTGTTCCGCGACGACGCCCGCCTGAGCACGCTGGCAACAGCTGCACGCAAAACAGCTCAGAATCACTTCTGCTCGTCCCGCATCATCCCGCTCTATGAGCAGTACTACGAGCGCGTGCTTTCCCGCACAGAATCACTCAAGAATTCCGACGGTCTATAACGGAAAACTCACCGAGCCGCCCGTCGCACAACGTCTCCCAATGCATTCGTCGCCGCTTCCAGAATCTTCTGTCCGTTATGCGGCCAGGTTTCGGCAGAAGCGTGCATGATCGGCATCACCAACACGACCTTGGTTCCGCGTCCTGGACGGCTATTGATCTCCACCGTTGCCTGGTTTCCATACTGCACATGTAAGCGTTCGCGTACGTTGCGAATTCCGATACCAGTCCCCTGAGGCGCATCTCCATTTACTGGAGAAGTCTGTCTTTCGTGCGGCATTCCAACACCGTCATCTTCCACTTCCACCAGAAGCATTCCATCGCCAGTAATCCGGCTGCGGAGCGTCACCGTTCCGCCACTGATTCGCGGCTCAAGTCCATGCTTGATGCTGTTCTCAATCAATGGCTGCAACAGCATGCCTGGCACGACAACATCCAGCGTCTCCGGAGCGATCTCCTTCACTACGTTCAGCTTCTCGCCAAATCGCACGACTTCAATGTCCAGATAGTCATCAGTAAACGCCAATTCATCGCGAAACGGCACAAACGCATCACGATCCTTCAGCAGGACTCGCAGGATATTCGCCAGCTTCACAATCATCTCCCGCGCCAGTTCAGGTTGGGAGCGTACCAGCGAGGTAATGGAATTCAGCGTATTAAACAAAAAGTGCGGATTGATCTGCCGCCGCAGCGCATCCAGTCTTGCCTCGAGCAGAAGTCTCCCTTGCTCTTCCAGCTTTCTCTCGACCCTGATTGAATTCCAGATCTTCAGGGGAATTCCCACCACAATCGGGGCATTCGCGCAGATCAGCAACTGCACCCACCACTCATCCGAGTGCAAATCGAAATACCGCTTCGGATAGAACCGCGCCAGCATGCTTGTGCAAAGTTGCATCCCTGCAATCAGAACCAGCAGCAGAATCTGCCGATCAAAATGAGGCCGCCTCAAATTCCGTGTGACCCACCGGTAGATACTCAGGTCGATCATCGGCGAAAACGACCACACGTCCTCTGGATCGGCAAATTTACCGAAAGCACCCGCGACCGTGGCGACAATCAGATTGACCGGCAGCGCCCAGTACTCGTGATGCAGCAGAGCAGGTAACGCCAGCGCGGTTCCCCCCAGCATCGCCGACAGCGGCCCCAAAAGAATCCCCAGCAGGATCGTCGTCTCAAAAGACAAATCCGCAGCCAGGAAATTCGGAACGCTCGTCCGTATCCAGACTCCCAGCGTCAGAGGCACGCAGATCATCGCTACGAGCGCCACCGTCTGTTTCGGAGACCGGCGGGGCATCAGAAGCAGATTCTTGAACGTCTTTGACCGCGCCAGCGAACTCGATACCGCCGCCGCCACGCCCAGCTCGATCAGCAGCGTAATCAGGATCAGCGATTGCGAGATATGCGTCACTACACTACTTTACGCCGTCTTCCCCACTCTGCATCGAAGTTATAGCCCGCAGAATCTAATCGTTGTGAGTACACAACCGTATAATCACACTATGCCGTTTTCATCTGTGCGCAAGGTGGCCGACGCTGACTTCCCCACCCGCTGGGGACACTTCCGCATCCTCGGTTTCGAAGGTGTCATCGACCAGCCTGAACCTTGCAATGACGCCGTCCCCGCACCAGCCCGGCGTATCGAAGGGGCCGTGGCTCTCGTCATGGGCGATATCCACACCACCCCGCCTATCGTCCGGATTCACTCCCAGTGCCTCACCGGCGATGTGTTTCATTCGTTACGCTGCGATTGCCGCCAGCAGCTGGAGCTGGCCCTGTCCATGATCACAGAACACGGAGCCGGCATCCTGCTCTACGAGCAGCAGGAAGGCCGCGGCATCGGCCTCATGGCGAAGCTACGCGCCTACGAGTTGCAGGATCAGGGTCTCGACACCATCGAAGCCAATCTCGAACTCGGCTACAAAGCCGACTGCCGCGAGTTTGAACTCCCCGCGGAAGTGCTCAAGCAGCTCGGAGTCCACTCTGTGCGCCTCATCACGAACAATCCCGCCAAAGTGGAAGCCCTGGAGCTCGCCGGCGTAAAAGTCGCCGAGCGAATCTCCGCCATCGTGCCCACAGAGCCGACCTACGAGCGATACCTCCAGACGAAGCGCGAAAAGATGGGCCATCTCGTCGGCTGACACACCCCCTCCACCACAACCCGAAAGTCGAGTAAACTGCACAACAACTCAGGTTCGAACGTTGGAGGGCCTACCCCATGGCAGTCCGTCACCGAACGCTCTTCATTGTTCTCGGGACCATCCTCGCGCTCATTCTCCTGGTGGTCATTTCTATCCCGCTGTTCCTCAACGCAGACAGCTTCCGCACTCGCATCGAGTCAGCGCTGTCAGAGTCCGTGGGCCGCAAAGTCATCCTCGGCAAGCTCGACCTATCTGTCTTATCCGGCAGCCTGGTCGCGCAAAGCTCCAGCGTCTCTGACGACCCGGCCTTCAGCAACCAGCCATTCCTCCAGACCGGCACCGTGAAAATCAACATCGAGATAATCCCCCTCATCTTCAGCCGCGAAATTCACATCAACGGCTTCTCCATTGATGCCCCGAAGATCATTCTTCTTCGCGCCGCAAACGGAACCTGGAACTACTCCTCTATCGGCAACGCCCATCAGAAGGCTGCCAACAGCAAAGATTCCGCGTCCATGATCCCGGATCTCACCGTCGGTCAGGTCACCCTCACCAATGGTGAGTTGACCGTGGGCATCGAGTCTGCTTCGGGCAAACCCGCCCCTCCACGCCGCACCTACGACAAGCTCAACCTCGACGCTAGAAGCTTCTCTTTCGAAAAGCAGTTCCCGTACTCCGTCTCCGCCCACCTGCCCGGAGACGGCACCGTTTCGATCAGAGGCAACGCAGGCCCAATTAATCAGCGCGACGCCTCACTCACGCCTTTCTCCGCCGATCTGCAGGTCAAGCACCTCGACCCAGTGGCTGCTGGCTTCGTAGACAACACCGCTGGCATCAGCGGAACCATCGACGCCATCAACGTCCAGGCCACGTGGAACGGACAACTGCTTCACGTCAGCAATCTCCTCATCGACACCCCCAGACTTACCCTCGTCCATGCCAACACTCCCACCGCTGCCACGCCACCTCCCACACCGAATAGCAACGACATGCTCAGCACCCTGACAGCCGATCACCTTCAAATCAGGAACGGCGCCATCACCATCACCACACCTGGCCAAACTACTCCTGCCATCTACCAGCAACTCAACGCCGAGATCACAAATCTCTCCCCCACAACGTCGTCGCCCTTCAAGCTCAGCGCACAGATTCCCGGCGGTGGCTCTCTCTCAGCCGACGGCACCGCCGGGCCCCTCAACCACGCCAATACCACGGCGACTCCACTCAAAGCTCATGCAACTCTTACGCATCTCGACTTAGCTTCCAGCGGCGTCGTCGCTCCGGATGCAGGCATCAAAGGGATCGCCAACATAGACCTTCAAGCTGCCTCCGACGGCAAGGCTCTCAACGCCAATATCTCAGCCAACGCTCAGAATCTCCAGATAGCGAAGAATGGCTCTCCCTTCGCAAAGCCTGTAAACCTGCAGGCCAATATCCTTCAGAACGTCCAGGCACTTACCGGCCAGATCCAGAACACTGCCATCACCATCGGAAAAGCCGTCGTCAACATCACCGGAACCTACCAGACCAGCGGTCCAACAACCGCCATCAATCTTAAGGTCACGAGCAACAACGTTCCGATCGACGAAATCGAAGCCTTTCTCCCATCCGTCGGAGTCCATCTCCCCAGCGGTTCCCGCCTCCAGGGAGGAACCCTCACCATGGCACTCAATGTCACAGGATCTGCGGCAGACCCTATCATCAATGGTCCCGTAAACATCGACAACACCAACCTCGCCGGCTTTGACCTTGGGTCGAAACTCTCCGCCGTGACCGCCCTGACGGGAGCAAAGACCGGATCCGTCACCGCGATCCGCTCCCTTCGGGCGAACATCAACATCAACCAGGGCAATGTCCGCACCGACAACGTCGCCCTCGATGTTCCCGCCCTCGGCACCGCCACCGGCGCTGGAACGATCTCCGCCGCAGGAGCCCTCAACTACAACGTCATTCTCAAGCTCACAGGCATCGTTGGCACCGGCCAGCCAGGCAGTTCTGCCGGCGTTGGCGGAATCGCCGGCCAGCTCATGGGAATGATCCCTTCAGGCGGAGCAGCAGGTTCGGCGGGAAGCATCGCCGCCTTAACTCTCCGCAATGGCGTTCCTGTAGCGATCGGGGGCACTACATCCAATCCAACCTTTAGCCCCAATCTCAGCGGAGTCGCCAGCAGCGCAGTCACAAGTTTGGTCGGAGGTAAATCAAATTCCGGTAAAACAAACAACTCCACCGATTCCCTTACAAATGCTCTCGGAGGTCTGCTCAACCACCACAAGTGACCCTTTCTCATTCAGTATCGAGGGGCCACGCCACTTCTTCACAGAACTCCAGATGTTCGGTGGTACTCTTCTCATCTCGGAAGAGTCTTCATGGCACTCCGCCTCTACGTCCGATCAGCTGCTCTCTATCTCACGCTGCCCGCGATATTCGCTGCACCAGTTCAGTCGCAGACCACGGTGCACACCAGGTAAAAAAGATTTACGTCGATACCTTCACCGGAAAGCTTGGCGGCTCCGAACTACGTCAGCAGATCATCGACGGCCTACGCAAATCCCCCACGATCGAGGTAGTCCCCGATCAAACCAACGCCGACGCTGTACTGACAGGTACTGGCGAACTCTGGATCAGCGGGTACGTCTCCATCAGTCCACACGCTTCCATCAGCAACGCCTCTCCCGTCTACGCCGGTTTCCTTTCTTCGCAACTCGTCTCCAAAGATGGAGAGGCTCTTTGGTCGTCTCTTGTAACCCCCAGCCGATACGCCTCCAGCATCCAGCGTGACCTATCCTCCCAATTGGTAAGACACTTGATATTGGCTCTCCATGAAACCGCCGGTCAAATCAAACAACCGGCGCAACAACCCGTCGTCAACATTAAAGTCTCAGGAGCAACGTTCCCGGCTCCTCTCTATGAGGCCTGGTTCGGCTCCTTTCGGCAACAGCACCCAAATGTCTTTATCACCTATAGCCCTGTCGGCTCCGAGGAAGGCATCCAGCAATTCCGTGAAGGCAAACTCACCTTCGCGGCATCGGATATTCCCCTCTCCCCTGCGCAAGTGTCTGAGATGCACATCCTCCAGTTCGCCACCGTTCTTGGAGCCGTTGTACCCGTCTACAATCTGCCCCATGTAGGACGAGACCTTCGTTTCACACCCGAGATACTCTCCGACATCTATCTGGGCAAGGTCCGTCGTTGGAATGACCCTGAGATTGCCGCGATCAATCGCCACCTCTCACTTCCTGATCGTGAGATCGTCGTCGTCCATCGTTCCGATGGCAGTGGCACCACTTTCGTCTGGACCGATTTTCTCTCCAGAACCGTCCCCGGCTGGAAGAACTCCGTCGCCAGCGGAAGCACCATCGACTGGCCTATCGGCCACGAAGCGCGAGGCAACGATGGAATGGCAGCGGAGGTCGCAAATACGCCCTACTCTATCGGCTATACAGAACTCACCTATGCCATCCAGCGCCAGCTCACCTACGCGAGCGTTCGCAACAAGGCAGGCCAGTTTATTCAGGCAAATATCTTCAGTCTTGCCGCGGCGGCTGACAGCGCGCCCGATATCGATTCCCCGATAAACGCTTCCGGAAAAGATGCTTATCCAATCGCCAGCTTCACCTGGCTGGTAATTCCGCAATCCATGCCGGATCCCGCTGTTAAATCCGCTGTCGCCGGGTTTCTCGAGTGGATGCTCACCACCGGCCAGAAAGAGTGTTCCTCACTCGCCTACAACCCGCTACCCAAAAAGATCGTCAGCCGAGAACTGGAACAACTCGCAACCTTCAAATCACATTAATCGCCGGAGTGCTTGTCCGCAGCGCAGTCACAATCTTCGCTGTAGTCACTGCCTGCCCAGCATGCCTCTGGGTGTGATCTGCGCAATGGACCAATAATCCCCCAACCGTTGTGGGCAACTTCTTCTTCCCCACTTCGCGAATATCTTCATAACTCCCCGGTGAAATCGCCAGGACCCGATCAACGGCAACCTCGATTCCCTTCGCAAACTCCATAAACGTCGACTCCCTGTCTGGGCCGGCCTCCAACTCGGTCTTGAGAGCTTTGGTCTGCCTCTCACTCAACTGCTGGCCTTCAGCGTAAGTCAGCAGGCGGTCGAGCGACCGGGCGATATGCCGTAGATGAAACCCAACCGGAGCGAGCCCTGAGGGCCGCGCCTCCAGTTCCTCATCGCTCAAAGGATCACACCATTTCGCAATGTCCTCAGCCGCAAGCTCGAACGCATGCAGCACCGCCCTCCTCACTGCATCGATCTCCGTTCGCGTTCCACGAAGCCACGGTTCAATCCTCCGCTCTTCCATCAACAAACCTCCGTTCGCTCCACCCGAAAATCAAAGCACCCTGCCTCATGATCGCGCACCAGAACATAGCGCACCGCCGGGTTCTCGAACATCTCACGCAATACCAATTCGTGATTTCCTCCCGAGGCCGTGCGTCGCGCAACTAATTGCTGGTCGGAATCATAACCATCCATGATTGCCGGATAATGAAGCAGCTCGCGTGGATATCCAGCCATCTCGTCATATCGCTCACAACCGTCAGTGTGGATAAAGACAGGTCCCGGCGCAGGCAGCGATGCAACCATATAGAACGGGTTGCACGTGAACAGCGTCCGCAGTTCTTCGCCGACACGAAATGTCTTCAGGCAGTGCCGGCAAGGCCCATATCCCTTCGCCAGTTCGGTATAAGCCGGATGTCCATACCCTGGTGAACTCTTCGTCTCCAGCACCCTCTTCACCGTCTCCGTCGCTAGTGCAATCACTCGAATCTCCGTCATCTCTGGCTCCTTCGGCCTTCATGCCACCGTCAAAGCAAAATTTCTTCAGAACCCCGTGCTCGGATACTCCGATTTTGGCATGCAAACCAGCAGAGACTTACCCGGCAACGCAGAAATCCGGCGAATCTGTGACTGCCTCTCACAGCCCCTTACTCTTCCGAAACTCCCTCACCACATCCCCGACATCCCTGTGCCGCCCATCTACGGCATCGTTCATCCCACGTACCTCTTCTTCAGACACCTTCCCCGCCAGCCGATCCATCGCCACCTGGATCCTCGGATGCCTTCGCAACGAGTCCTCCCTCATCAAGGGCACAGCCTCATAGGGAGGAAAGTAATGTTTATCGTCCTCGAGGACGACCAGCCCCAGCGCGCGGATAGGTCCATCGGTCGAGTTTCCCGCCACCATATCCACCTGGGATGAAGTCACCGCGCGATATAACAACCCCAAATCCATGGTTCGCGGATCCCCCGCAAACTTCAAACCATACGTTGCTTCAAGTCCGCGCAGTCCATCTGGCCGCTGCTCAAACTCGTACCCCACCCCCAGTCTCATCTCCGGAGCATGCGGCACTGCATCTGAGATACTCTTCATCCCCCATCGCTTCGCCTCCTCGCCCCGCACCACCATCGCAAACGTATTCTGAAATCCCAACCCCTTTTCCACCCGCACCGCGTACCGCTCCGCATACAGCCTCTGCACCGTTGCAAAAACCTGCGCCTGTCCCCGCTGTCCAGGCGGCGGCAAAGGCTCCTTCAGAATCGCCGTCAGAGCCGTCCCCGTATACTCCACATACCCATCAATCCGCCCGCTCACCAGGGCCTGCTGACAAAGGTAGCTGCCGGCCAGGTAAAACCTGCGATCAACCGGCTCTCCCGTTACCGCCTCAATCTCCTGTGCCAAAAGTTCCCCAAGCACCACCTGCTCGGTAAAATTCTTTGCCCCAATCGTGATCCGTGACGATCCTGGAGGCCCGCACCCGGCCATCAGGAATCCCCCGGCAAGCAAGACAACCCCAAAAATCACCCGCATCGACTGTTCGAAGTCAAGTGCCCACGCTTGACAAAACCCCGCCCCTGAAAGGGCGGTTAAACGCGGAAACAGTCGTAGAGTTGAATCTTTCCTGCGATTAAGGTCCAGACCTAAGTTACACAATTTGGATACTTTGCAAAGAATTGCCGGGGGAGGGGGGAGGCACCCGTTTCTCCTCATACCCGCCTCACAGCCACCCGCCGCTCCACCATTCCCAATCCAGCATCTGCCACCAGCGCAAGCAGCGCTGCCGGAATGGCACCCGCCAGCACCAGCCCGTTATCCACACTTGCCACCCCACGAAAAATCAACTCACCCAACCCGCCGGCACCAATAGCCGCTGCAATCGTCGCCACCCCCACGCAAGTCACCGCAGCAGTTCGAACGCCCGCCAGAATTACATTCGCCGCAAGAGGTAACTCCACCTTGGTCAGTCGCTGCCAGCCAGTCATCCCCATCGCGTTGGCCACGTCGATCAAGGCCGCGTCGATGCTGTCAATTCCCGCATAGGTATTCCGCAGAATCGGCAACAGGGCGTACCCCGTCAATGCCAGGATCGCGAGCCTGGCTGCATTCTCGCCAAGCCAGGGAATCGGTAGAAGCAGCCCGAACAACGCAAGGCTCGGTATCGTCTGGACCACATTCGCAAACCCGATCACAGGCCCTGCCAACCTCCGCCTCCGAGTAAGCAAAATCCCCAACGGCACCCCCACCCCCACCGCCAGCAACATGGCACTCAACGTCAGCCAAAGGTGCTCAAAGGTCAGTCGCGCGATCTCCCACCCATGAGAATCGATGAAATTCATTTCACTGCAACTCCTCGATGTACAGCGGAAACATAATGTTTTACATGAGGATTTTCTGAAACCAGAACCTCTCCGGTAGAAAGATCCGCAACCAAAGCCCCTTCTTCAAGAAAAACGACTCGGTCAGCTAGATAAAGCGCCTCATCAAGATCGTGGGTTACCAGCAACACTGTCTTCCCCACTTTCTTCAAAAGACCCTTGAGCATGGTCTGCATCTCCGAGCGCGTCAATGGATCTAGCGCCCCAAACGGCTCATCCATCAGCAGAACCGCAGGGTCGCTCGCCAAAGCGCGCGCCAGACCCACTCTCTGCCGCTGTCCTCCCGAAAGCTGCCACGGATACCGCCCCCTGTACTCAGCATTGTCCAGATCCACAAGCTTCAGTACCTCGACCACCCGGGGCGCAACCTCTGCCTTAGATCGACCAGCGAGCTCAAGCGCCAACCCCGCATTGCGTTCCACCGTCATGTGCGGAAACAACCCGGTTTCCTGGATCACATAGCCAATTCCACGACGCAACGCAACCGGATCGGAAGAGCCTATGTCCATGCCGTCAAGCAAAACCTGTCCGGCACTTGGACGCGCCAGTCCGTTTACCATGCGCAGCAATGTTGTTTTCCCGGAGCCGCTTCGTCCCAGAAGAGCGGTTGTCGTACCCGCCTGAAGCCTGAGCGAGATATCGCGCAATAAAACATGCCCGGTTGGTAACGTGTAGCTCACCTTCGCGAACTCTACGTCACCCTTGGGCATGCTCCCTGCTTGAGGAAATATCTTTGCTACTCGATCGTCTCAGGAGTTTCGGCAGCCACAGGAGGCGCGGCCTCCGTTCCGGGCTGTCCCTTCACCCGGACAACGGTAATCTTTTCAAAACCTTCCTTGAAGGTGGGCGGACGCAGTCGTTCTGACATCTTCCGCATTACCTCGTCAGTGACGGCGCGGTCGCGTTTGCGATTACGCTCCATGCAGACCGCCAGCGGAACATCGAAGAAGACCGCATGGACCTCATAGCCAAAGCTCTTGGCCATCTTGATCCACTGCCGGCGCTCGTGCGGCGAGAGGTTCGTCGCATCAACGTAGTTCCAGGGCATCTTTGCAATCAACCTTGCCCTCAGCAAGCTCCGCAAAGTGGAAAAAACTAAACCTTGATACCTCTGTTCCGTGATGTCGTCGAACAGAATTGTGCGTAGCAAATCACTGGAAAGAGGAGTCACTCCACGGCGCTTGTACCAGGTTGTCTTGCCGGACCCCGGAAGACCAATCGCCAGAACCACATATCCTTTTGGCGACTTGACAGGAATCGGCTCGGCAGGCGGAGTTGCCAGCGACTCAGGCTGGGTTTCGACGACGATCTTCGGCTCATTCGGTGCCTCCGGAACAGAGGCTATCTCGGCCTGTTCCGTAACTACCGGAGCTACATGCAGGTCCTCGGACTCCTCGGCACGCGTCGGTGCTGAGTCTGGGTAGGCTGGTCTTAGGGGAGCAGGTTGGTTGACCGGCAACTCCTGCCCGCTCTTCCCTGTGGACTCAGAATCGTTTGGTCCACGTTTCGGGCGTCTTCTCATCTTTTCGCGCATCCAATCGCGCAACTCGCGCATATGTCGCTTATAACAGAGGCCAGAAGACCATCGCAAATCCTCGAACCATGATTGCAACGCTTACCCAACAAGGAATTTCGCCCCATTACATCGTCCATTCATAAATCTCCAATACCGTTGCCCTCATTGAGGGGTGAACGGATGGAAGTTTCAATCGAAATACTTGACCAATTGCAAAGTGAATACAAAACCGCAGTCGAACAATGGATTGTGACGATTCGCGCCGAGGAAGCCCTCGCCTCCTGCGAACATTCAGTCGCCGAAATTGATCAATGGGAGCAAGCCGGCTTCAACGAGGAAGCCGCCCGCGATAAAGCGAAACGGGCGAAGAAGACCTATGAGAACGGCCTGCGGGAAAAGTTCTTTCACTTCTGAAGCATGGCATCCGCTGTCAATGAGCACCGCCCATCGAGGCGATGCTTTCGCGTCGAGGAATATCTTGCATATTTACATCCATCTCATGAACCATGAGCCGTTCCTCTCGTTCTACAATTGAGTAAACGTAGATCAACCTTGTATTTATTCGACAGGAGCAATCGTAATCATGGCTGTAAAGGTAGGTATCAACGGCTTCGGCCGTATCGGACGTAACGTATTTCGCAGCGCACTTGGCAACCCCGACATCGAATTCGTAGCCGTCAACGACCTCACCACCCCGGCCACGCTCGCGCACCTCCTCAAATACGACTCCATCCTCGGCAACCTTAATAACGAGATCTCTCACGACGCAGATTCCATCACGGTCGATGGCAAAAAGATAAAAGTCTTCGCTGAGCGCGATCCGGCCAAGCTTGACTGGGCCTCCGTAGGCGCACAGATCGTCGTCGAGTCCACTGGCTTCTTCACCGATGCGGAAAAGGCCAAGGCACACCTCGGCTCGACCGTGAAGAAGGTCATCATCTCGGCCCCGGCTACCCACGAGGACATCACCATCGTCCTGGGCGTTAATGAAGGCAAGTACGATCCTGCCAAACACAACATCATCTCGAACGCCTCCTGCACCACGAACTGCCTCGCACCGGTCGTTAAAGTCATTCACAATGCCTTTGGCATCCAGTCCGGCATAATGACAACGATCCACAGCTACACCAACGACCAGGTCATCCTCGACACGCCGCACAAAGATCTGCGCCGCGCCCGTGCCGCAGCGCTCTCCATGATTCCTTCCAGCACCGGAGCCGCCAAGGCCCTCAAGCTCGTGATCCCCGAGATGGACGGCAAGCTCGACGGCTTTGCAGTCCGGGTTCCCACCCCCAACGTCTCGGTCGTCGACCTCACCTTCGTCACCGAGAAGCCCATCGACGTCAAGAGCATTAATGCCGCCCTCAAGGCTGCAGCAGAAGGCCCACTGAAGGGAATCCTCGGCTACACCGACGAAGAACTCGTCAGCTCTGACTTCAAGGGCAACCCCCTCTCCTCCATTGTCGATTCCAAGCTGACCAAGGTCATCGGAAACACCGGCAAGGTCATCAGCTGGTACGACAACGAGTGGGGCTATTCCAATCGCGTTAAAGATCTCATCCTTTTCCTCGTGAAGAAGGGTCTGTAAGCAATCATCATTCTTAGAGAAGCGAAGAACCCCACGACATCTTCAACGCGTGAGGTTCTTCATTCTCTGTCTCCAAAAACTCAAGTGGAGCGACTATGACTCGAACGAACATTCCGGGGACTTCTCCTTTCGAACCGATCATCGGCTTCTCCCGCGCAGTCCGCATTGGTAACCACATCCACGTCTCCGGAACAGGTCCTGTCGGCGCGGATGGCGGCGATATCGCCAAACAGACCGAGCAATGCCTCAACCTCATCGCTACGGCTCTCAAAAACGCTGGCTCCTCGATGGATCACGTCTACCGCACCCGCATGTTTCTGACACACACTTCCGATTGGGAAATCGCCGGCCGGGTTCACGGTAAGTTCTTCTCAACCATCCGCCCGGCAGCAACCATGGTTGTGGTAAAGGAACTGCTCAATCCCTCATGGCTCATCGAGATCGAGGCCGATGCCTACATTCCTGAATGACCCTGGGGAGGCAGGCCTGGGCTAAAATCGTCCCACCTATGCCATCCCTCAAACATCGCCCTGAATACATCAAGGCCATTGGACTCTCTTGTCTCGTTGCAGGAACACTCGATATATCTGACGCTCTCATCTTCTACGGCCTGCGAGGAGTGTCCCCGATTCGCATCCTGCAGGGCATCGCCTCAGGAGTGCTCGGTCGCACCGCGTTCACTCAGGGCACTCGCTCAGCGATCCTTGGCTTGTTCCTCCATTACTTCATCGCAACTACAGTTGCAGCAATCTACATCTTCGCCAGTCGCAAGCTTCCCCTCTCCCGCCATCCATTTCTTTGGGGTAGTGCCTACGGCGTTGTTGTGTACCTCATCATGAACTACGTTGTTCTTCCACTTTCAAAGATTGGCCCGCGTCCCACCCCACCTCTCATTCCGCTGATTAACGGTGTGGCGGCGCTCATCTTCTGCATCGGCATCCCCATAGCACTTATCGCACGTCACTATGTTCCTCACGAAGCGTCCTGATTTTTTCAATGGCTTTACAGCACAATCACCTCCGATAAACCGATATCATTGCTTTTGCGGCTCAGGTTATTCCCTGCCCGAACTCAAAATTGAGAAGGAACTGGAATGTCGAAACTGTCCATCCGCGATTTAGACCTCACCAACAAGCGCGTTCTTATCCGTGTGGACTTCAACGTGCCCCTCTCCTCTGACAACGGCGCCCCACGCATCACCGACGACACACGTATTCGCGAGACCATACCCACGATTGAATACGCCCTGCGTCGCAAGGCTCGCGTCATTCTCTGCTCCCACCTTGGCCGCCCCAAAGGCAAGGTCGTTCCTGCCATGAGCCTCCGTCCCGTCGTCGACCGGCTTCGCGAGTTGCTTGACCACGTCATGAGCGAAGACGAAAACGTCGCCTTCTCCCCAGACTGCGTCGGCGACATCGCAACCGAGATGGTCGGCAATCTCGAACCAGGCCAACCGCTCCTGCTCGAGAACCTCCGCTTCCACGCGGAAGAAGAGAAAAACGACCCCGAATTCGCACGCGAGCTCGCCACCCTCTGCGACATTTACATCAACGATGCCTTTGGCAGCGCCCATCGCGCTCACGCGTCCACCGAGGGCATCACGCATTTCGTTCCGGTCTCAGCAGCCGGCCTGCTGATGGAAAAGGAACTCACCTATCTCACGAAAGCCGTCAGCGACCCCATCAAGCCGTTCATCGCCATCATCGGCGGCGCCAAAGTCTCCGACAAAATCGAAGTCATCGATAGCCTCCTCGACCGCGCTACTTCGCTCATTATCGGCGGAGGCATGGCGTATACGTTCCTCAACGCACAAGGCCAGTCCACCGGCAAATCCCTCGTTGAGACCGACAAGATTGATGTCGCCAAAGCCGCCCTTGCAAAAGCAAAGAAGAAGGGCGTCACTTTCCTACTTCCGATCGACCACGTACTTGCCGACAAGTTCGCTCCTGACGCCAAGACTCAGATCTTCTCCGGCAAGGGAGGCTTTCCCGCCGACTGGATGGGTCTCGATATCGGTCCTGCCTCGATCGACCTCTTTAAGAAAGAGATTGCCGACGCTATCACCATTGTCTGGAACGGCCCCATGGGTGTCTTCGAGATGCCCGCCTTCGCCAAGGGTACAAATGCCATCGCCAAAGCAGTAGCCGCCAATCAAAACGCCACCAGCATCGTGGGTGGAGGGGATTCTGTCGCAGCAGTCCAGAAATCCGGAGTAGCGGACAAGATTACACATATCTCTACCGGCGGCGGCGCCTCTCTCGAATTCCTCGAAGGCAAAACTCTCCCAGGTGTGGACGCCTTGACGGATAAATAACGGTACAAGCACGCAAACGATTGGATTACTGAAACACGACATGCGCAAACTACTCATCGCTGCCAACTGGAAGATGTATAAAACACCCACTGAGGCCACTGGCTTCCTCACCAGCTTCTATCCACTTATTAAAAACCAGGCGGCAGCGGAGATCGTCCTCTGCCCTTCCATGACCTCGCTGCCCGCGCTCGTCGATTCCGCGCGCGGAAAATCCGTCTCCATCGGGGCACAAAATATGGACTGGCACAACGAAGGAGCTTACACCGGTGAGACCTCTCCCATCATGCTTACGGCGATCGGAGCAACTCACGTCCTCATCGGTCACTCGGAGCGCCGGCAGTATTTCAACGAGACTGACACCACCGTCAATCTCAAGCTCAAGTCGGCTCTCGCGCATGGCCTCACACCCATCGTCTGCGTCGGGGAGCATCTCACCGAACGCGAATCCGGGCTCACCACCGACGTCCTCAGGCTCCAGACATCCGTCGCGCTCGAAGGCATCGATCCCGCCACGCTCGGCCCACTTGTCATCGCCTATGAGCCAGTCTGGGCCATCGGCACGGGTCGCACCGCCACTCCGGAGATCGCTGAAGAAGCTCACAAGATCATCCGCGCCCAGGTCGCGCAAGTTGCCGGTTCTGATCTCGCCTCAAGCACTCGCATTCTCTATGGCGGCTCCGTCAAACCCGACAACGCCGGTCCACTCTGCTGTCTCGAAGACATCGACGGCGCCCTCGTCGGCGGAGCGAGCCTCGATCCCGCCTCCTTTGCGCAGATTGTCATCAACGCAGCCACGAAGAAGTAGCGTGCCGGCATCATTCAAAGAAAAAGCCCGCATCACGCGGGCTTTTCTTCTGCTCTGCACAACTTAATAATAGCGGTAATAACGGTGACCGTGGCTGTAATAGACATGACGATGCTCGTAGTAGTGACGATGATGGTAGTAATGATGTTGCGGTCCGACCTTCACCACGACCTGTGCATCTGCCGGCTTCGAAATTCCGCCGGCTAAGAGCGGCAACACAAACAAAAGACGAAGGGCCCCAGCGCCTGATTCGAGTTTTCACGTGTCACTCTCCGTTACTGCTTCGATAACGGATGCACCCCCGCACACGACACGTTGCCGCAAATTCTGCGAGGAGTTTTCACGAACCGGACACCTTTTTTAGCGGACAACCCCCATCTGCTCCATAGGCCAATAGACAAACGCGGCCTTCCCATAGATCAGATCTCGATCCACTGGTCCGAAGTCCCGGCTGTCGCTTGAGATCGACCTGTGATCTCCCATCACGAAGTACTCATTCTCAGGAATGATGGTCTGAGGTAACGACCGCTCATCCGCAAACTGGATGGGCACATATTTTTCCACCACGAGATGACCGTTGACATACACGCGGCCATGATCTATCCGCAGATCGTCACCCGGCAAAGCGATCACCCGCTTGATGTAGCTCTTATCGTGGTCATGAGGATACAAAAACACGACAACATCACCCCGGTGAATATCGCCAACCCGATATGCCAGCTTATTGATGAACAACCTGTCCTGGTCCTCGAGCATTGGGAGCATGCTCGTTCCTTCGACTCGGACCGGCTGGTACAGAAAGATGATGATGAATGTCGATACGGCGATCGAGACAATGAGATCCCGCACCCAGGAGTGCACACCATTCCGCCTTGGCGGAGGCTCCTGTTGTATCATTCCAGCGGGTTCCTGACCGCTGTCCTTACTGCCCACCTGCATCGTTTCTTTCTGCTCCTCACTCATTTAGACGTGCCAGCCTCCCCTTTCGATACGCTGTTTAAACCTAATCCAGGAACCAGGGTCTTACCGTCCAGTCCCTCGGGTGACCACGCCAGCACAATCGCTTTAGCCATCTTACCAATCAGTACTTCGCCTTCATTCTCTGCCGTCCAGCTCTTGTCCTGATTTTCGTAGGTAAAGATGGAGACAACGATAGGCCCGGTCTTCCCCGCCACAATTGCCACATCGTTTCGCACAGCATTCAAACTGCCTGTCTTGCTGGCGATCCCTGATCCCGTCTCACTTGAATCCAATGTCTCAAGATATCGCGGTATCGTATTCCTGTAGAACTGGTTGCGGAGCATCGTCAAGGCCACCTGGCAGATCGCCGTATCACCCGGCTGTGCTGTTTCTCCCGGTGCTCCCAACTCGCAACGGCCAATCCGCTCCATCACCATCCCCATCTCACGAGCAGTCGTCTTGCCCAATCCGAACTTAGGCTGGTCCGCAGGCATAGGACCAGAAGGTGGCTTGCCGACTTTTTTGTAGAGGTGTGTATCTTTCAAACCCATCCAGGCAATCCGGGCATTCACCGCATCAACTCCAAATCGGTCGATAGCCAGGTTTGTCGCTGTGTTGTCACTCATAATCACCATAAGGGTCAACACATCTTTCAGCGTCAATGTCAGCGGAGCATCCAGAAATGTCAGCACGCCTGATCCGCTGACTCCATCACCTTTGGCCAGCGTAAGCTTCTCATCCCAATGAGCTTTACCCGCACGAATCTGCTCCATCGCCTCGAAGAGAATGGTCAGTTTTATCACCGACGCAGTCTGGACCGGCTTGTCTGCGTCAATGGCAACAGTCTTCCCGGTATTCAGTTGTCGCGCATACAGAGCTACATGTCCATGGTGATCTGCCGCCAACGCATTCAGATCGTTTTGTAACGTATCAGTCTGGTTCTGCCCCAGTAAGGGCATCGCACATACAACAGAACAAAGAATGGCTGCCGCCATCAGCGAGCCGGTTGATCTATGCCTCATACGGGCATCTTACAAAGAACTTTCGATACAGACACCACCAAAATTGACCGATATCACTCCTTGCGCGCAACGAAGAACTCGACAGAAATACGAGGAATTTAAAGTCACCGGATCGCTCGCCAGTTCCGGAGTCCACTGCCTGTTCTTCGCTCGCGAAAACCCGACGATGAGTATGCCCACGAGCACCGATCCTAGAGCCGCAATCTGAGCATTGCTCATTCCCCAATAGAGCTTCGGATTGATGCGTACGAACTCCACTAGAAATCGCCCGATCCCGCTCAGAACAAGATACTCACCTGTGATAACCCCCACAGACGGCATGCTCTTCGCCCGCCTCCACAGCCACCATGCGAGTACAAGAGAATAAAACAACTCATAAACCGGCGTGGGTTGCACCAGATCCGGCGTCGGTACCAGAGCATCCGGGCGCATATGGACTCCCCATGGAAGCGTGGTCTTTATTCCATAATCGCCGTCGCCAGAGGTAAGGCATCCAATACGTCCGACACCGTAACCCACAGCAGCAGCAGGAGCTGCCAGATCCAACATCCGCAGAGGTCCCACAGGCTTGTGCAAAGTGCCTTCAGCACCTCCTTTGAACCGCACCGTTCGCCCCTGCCACATAAGCGTGGCTATTCCAGCAACCATCCCCCCGAACCAGGCAAACCCTGCCTGAAACCAATGGAGAAATCCCACCAGGACATCCAGCGGATGCTTCCAGCCCGGCAGACCGATCTGCCTCAGAGAGAGACGCAATTCCGTAACATTCTGAAGCTCGTGCCAGAACTTTGCGCCGATCACGCCGGCAATGACTACAAACGCAACGACGCTCAGCGCGTCGCCGTCTACTCCGTAACGAGCAAAGTTTTTATGAAGAACAATTGTCGCGACCACCGCAGCCAGCCACAGCAAAAGCCCAAACGTGCCCAGATGCACAGGGCCAAAATTAATATAGGGATACATACTCCTCGCTTTTTTAAAGTATAGGCGACGCTTGGCCTGAGCCTCTCATTGCGCTACCCTGCGTCTATGGCAATCGCACCTGCAAGCACTTCTTTTTTCCCATCACCCGAAATCATGCAAGTCCTGTTTACGAAAGAACAGATCGCCGAACGCACCCGCCAGATCGGAGCTCAGATCACGGCCGATTATGCTGGTCAATCCATCGTTCTCATCGGAGTGCTTAAGGGTGCGGCGATCTTCCTCGCCGATTTAGCCCGCGCGATCGACGTGGACAATACCTTTGACTTTGTGGCCGTATCAAGTTACGGCCGCGCGCGGGTCTCGTCTGGAGCCGTTAAGCTCATTAAAGACATCGATAACCCGATCGAAGGCAAGCATGTCATCCTCGTCGAAGACATTCTCGATACTGGCCTCACCCTGAGCTATCTTCGCGGCCTGATGCTCCAGCACAAACCAGCCTCGCTCAAAATAGCCACCTGTCTCGACAAACCCGACCGGCGTCTGGTCCCTATCGAAGCCGACTACATCGCTTTCAAAATCCCCAACCAATTCGTCGTAGGCTACGGTATGGACTATGCCGAGCGTTATCGCGGAGTCGAGGACATTCGCCTCTTCCCTGAAGAGGCAGGTCACTGATTACGAATTCGGCAGGTGAATAACCGGGATATAAACAGATGATTGCACGTTGTCCACCCCGTTCTTGTTCAGTCGAAACTCTCGCGCTAACAATTCATAGCTCCGCATCCGCTTTGCGTGGTCCCACACAATGGTATTCACGATCAGCTCGCTTATTCCCAATTCTCCGGCCATGCGTTCGAGTTGTTCCTTGACGAGCGAAGGAGTCCCAACGAAATAACGCGGCCACTCGCCCTCCTCCAGAGGAACCTCTCCCAGAGCACGCAACTCTTGCAAAGCATCCTCAGGGGATGCCACAGGCCTGCGATCTCCCAGCCGTATTCGCCGCTGCAACAGCTTCACGCTGGATGCCATATACTCCGCCTCTTCCTGGCTATCGGCACAGATGGCTCCGACAGCCACCGTCGCTTCAGGTTTGGAGCGATATAGTCCTCCGTGGAAGCTGCGCATATAGGTTTCAATCGCCTCGCGGGTTTTCACCGGGCTGAAGAAATGAGCAAATGAGTACGGCAACCCAAACTCAATCGCCGCCGCTGAACTCCACATGCTCGATCCCAGCATCCACACGTCCGGACCGCCCGGCATTGCGGGCATCACTCGCACCCTCGAAAAGGGATGGCCCTCCGGAAAACGACCATCGAGAAAGGCAAGCAGCTCACTGACCTGATCAGGAAAATCATCTTCCATCGGTATCTTGCGGCTCCGGCGTAGCGCCAGCGCCTCAATAGGGCCCCCACCCGGAGCACGTCCAATCCCAAGATCAATCCTGCCCGGATACAGTGCATGCAGCGTCCGGAACACCTCAGCCACCTTCAAAGCGGTGTAGTGCGGAAGCATGATCCCGCCAGAGCCAATCCGTATTCGCTTCGTCTCAGCGCCGATTCTTGCCAGCATGATCTCAGGCGCAGTGCAGGCCAGAGTATCCATGGCGTGATGTTCCGACATCCAGTACCGGTGATAACCCAGTTCGTCCACATGTCGCGCAAGTGCGATAGAGCGCTCAAGAGCCTCGCTCGGCGCGCTGCCCTCGGTCACAGGAGACTGATCAAGAACAGAGAGCCTCAACCCATTCTTTCCGTTGGCCATTCCTATTCGATGTACAGAATGGCGGAATGAATCATGCCTTACTCGACTGGGAGTTTGGCTTTGTAACCATCGCGAGCGATCACCGAATACTTGAGGGGCTTATGTTTCTCATCCTGCATCTGGAGCGGATGCCCTTCATTGTCCACCAATGTGACCTTGACCTTTCTGTACGTACCGTCATTTCGGTTATTTGTCGGCCTGTACGTCAAGACATATTGGTTACGGATTGAATCGTTGATCTGCGCAAAAACCTCTGGCAAAGCACCCTGAAACATCGGGTTGAAGCTCATACCTCCCGTCATCGCGGCGAAGGTCTTCATCTGGTTTTCGGCCTGTAGATAATCAAGTCGGGTGACGGGTCCCATCCCTCCGCTGGCATCGGCCATTTCACGGACGAGCGCTCCTGTCCCGATCGTGAAAATTGTGACGTTTGGCGTGGCTTTGACCTTGGCCAGTATCTTATCCAGCGTGATCTTTGAAAAAGTGTCGCGACCCGTTCCGATCAGGATGATGTACTTGCGACCCTCAATTCGGCTTACACGATCCAATGTCTCATAGAGCGCATCGAAGACATCTGTGTCCGAAAATCCAGGAATAATCAGGGAATTCAAGGCATTGGCGACAGTCTCCCTGTTATTCGTGAAATCCGTGAGAATGTGAGTCTTCAAGTCGTAAGTGATGACAGCGATGTAGTCATCCGGCCGCAAAGTCTGGAAAAAGCTTGCCGATGCATTCTGCATATCGCGAATGAAGTAGTAACTATTCGCCGCAAATTCGAGAAGCATGACAGCGGTAATCGGGGTCTGAGCCATCCGGACGTTGGTAACTTTTTGCGGTACGCCGTCTTCCAGAATCTGGAAGTTCTCGGCCTTCAGCCCGGGCACAAACTGATGCGTCTTATCAAGAACGACATTGACGTCGATATTTACAATCGGAACATCAATCCGCAGAGAATAAGTCTCGTTATTCGGATTCTTGACCTTTGGTTCGGTGGGGGCTGCCGGAGGTGGGGGTTCGTCGGCCTCTTTTTTCTTTTTCAGCACTATCGGCCCTGAATCGGTGTCAGGGCCGCCCGAATCGGAATTGTCACCCGGCTTTTGCTGTTGCGGGGTACTTTGCCCTGGGCTTTGACTCCAACTCCATGAGGGAGTAAGCAGAAAAAGCGTTGCTGCGAGGAGCACCGAGGCCGGGAGACGGAAGCAGTTCTTCATACCTTGAAACTTTACTCCGGATTATTGGACGAATGAGAGTACCCGTAGGGTGACTTCGTCCTGAAAGTGCAAACATTGTGGTCAGTTTGATATCGTGACCTCAAAGCCTTGGTGTTGTAGACGTGATTTTGACAAGAAAGCTTCGCAGGTTTGCCTGGATACTGGCCGTCGGCTGGATACCGTCCGCCTGCGGTCTGGCCCAGATGGCCACCGGTGCCGTGAGTGACTCGGTTGCCGCCCCGCCCCTTTTACCGGCAATTCCGCCCAAAAATACAAAAATCTTCCCCCTGGTTGAAATCCGGCGTGGCCTCGAGGGAGTCGCCTACACGGTATTCGAAGGCGTTACGCCGGAACCAATGCGGGTGGAGATCCTGGGAGTCCTCAAGAACGCTCTCGGCCCCGGGGAAGACATGATTCTGGCTCGCCTGCACGGCCAGAAGCCTGAATACACGGGCGTTGTTGCAGGAATGAGCGGAAGTCCGGTTTATATCGACGGACGCCTCGTGGGCGCCTTGAGCTACCGGATCGGCCAGTTCAGCAAGGAACCGATCGCCGGCATCACTCCCATCGAGCAGATGCTTGAGGTTCGCAATGGCGCCGGATCGACCGCTTCCCTACCGGTCAATCGCGCAACCGCCGACAAATCGCCCGAGATTCAGCCGATGGAGACTCCGCTTGTCTTCAGCGGGTTTACTCAGGATGCCGTGGAACGCTTCGGCGACCGCTTCAAAGCCCTGGGTCTGACGCCCGTAGCTGGACTCGGAGGATCGGATTCATCCACCCCACAACCGGAGCCACTACAACCAGGTTCGGCAGTAAGCGCCATCCTCGTGCGTGGGGATCTTTCAATAGCCGGAACCTGCACCGTAACCTACATCGACCCATCGCATCTTCTTGCGTGTGGACATCCCATAACGCAGTACGGTCCAGTCGATATGCCGATGACCAAGGCTGCGGTGGTGGCAACCCTTCCCTCCCCCCTGAACGCTTTCAAAATCGTGAACACAACCGAAACAGTAGGCGCTTTCACGGAAGACCGCTCATCGGCCATCATGGGCGAGTTCGGAATAAAAGCGCGGATGATCCCGGTCACCGTGGAAGTCTCCCAGGCGGGCGATTCTTCAAAGCCAAAAACCTATCATTTCGAAGTACTGGATAACCGGGAACTGACGCCTTCGGCGATGCTGGTCTCTATCTACCAGACCCTTCAAGGGACGAACGCGGCCGCAATGAAAATGAGCTATCAGCTAAATGGCGAGATTCAAATGGCAGGCCAGAAGTCCGTACGTCTGGACGGCCTGATGGCGCAAAGCGAATTGAACCCCGCATCAATCAACGCCGCGTTGTACGTGACCGATCGTTTCAGCAAAATCTACGGAAATCCAATCGAACAGCCATCGATCACGGGGCTGACACTCAAGGCCGAAGAAATCCCCGAGCGCAGAACTGCTGCAATTGAGTCAGCCCGCCTCGATCGAACTGAGGCTCGTCCCGGAGACACATTCAACATCGAGGCAGTGATTCATCCATACCAGGCTGATTCACGCCTGGTGCGAATCCCGGTCACACTTCCGGAAAGTCTATCTCCCGGGGTTGTGCGGTTCCTCATAAGCGACGGTGCGGCAATTGACAGGTTATTGCAACCTGCCTCCCGTCAGCCACAACAGGCAGTCGGCCTTGCCGATACAGTGGCACAACTCAATCGCCTCCACTCCAACAACCGAATCTATGTCACCATGCTCGATCATGCGGCGCAGGCGCTTTTGGATGGCCAGGCGTTACCGGAAGTTCCACTTTCGATGGCTAATGTCCTTGGACCGCTCAAAGATGCCCAAAGAATGCAACTGACAGGAGAAAGCATCGTTGACCTCGGATCAGCTGACACTTCATTTGCTTTATCGGGATCGTATGTGCTCTCGCTGACGATTCGATAGGGCAGACAACTGATCCTCTTACTCATGCCTGTTGTAGCATCAAGAACAAGCGAGAGAATCAATCTCGCATAAAAGGAATCAACTCTTCATGAGCGAAATTCATGGTCTGGCCGTGCATGCCGCCGGTGCACACTTATTGCCTTATAAATACAATCCAGGTGAATTACAGCCAAATGAAGTGGAGATCAAAATCTCCCACTGCGGGGTTTGCCATAGCGACGTTCACTTGATCGACAACGACTGGGGAATCAGCAAATATCCCTTCATTCCAGGGCACGAGATTGTTGGTATCGTGACCGCTGTCGGAAACGGTGTACGGGATCGTAAAGTCGGCGAACGGGTGGGCGTAGGCTGGCAAGCCGACAGTTGCGGAATCTGTGAGTGGTGCCGTCAGGGAGAGGAGCATCTCTGTCCGTGGTCGCAGCCAACCTGCGTGGGAAGAAACGGTGGTTACGCAGATAAAGTCCGCGTTAATTCACGGTTTGCCATTCCCGTGCCGGATATTCTCGAAAGCGAGAACGTGGCTCCCTTGCTTTGCGGTGGAATCACGGTCTACAGTCCACTGCGGAATCACGGTGTCAGACCGTCATCTCGCGTGGGAGTCATCGGAATAGGCGGCCTCGGACACCTCGGACTGCAATTCGCCAATGCATTTGGAGCCGAAGTGACAGCGTTTTCCACTTCGAAAGATAAGGAAAAAGAAGCGAAGGAATTGGGCGCGCATCACTTTGTAAATACCCGGGACACTGGTGCACTGAAGAAGGTCTTTGGGTCATTCGACTTCTTGTTATCGACGGTCAGTGCCGACCAGGACTGGCAAGGATACCTCAACGCACTGCGGCCGAAGGGAGTGCTCTGTTTAGTCGGTGTTCCTCCGTCGGGAATTCAAATACAGGCATTTCCATTGATAAGTGGGCAAAGAGCCATCTCCGGCAGTCCGACCGGAAGCCCGCATGACCTGCATGAGATGCTCGACGTAGCTGCAAGGCACAACGTCAAAGCAATCACAGAGCGATTCCCTATGGCGAAAGCCAATGATGCTGTGACCAAAGTAAAGAAAAACCAGGTGCGATATAGAGCTGTATTAGCCAACTAATCAGTGTCAAGAACAAAGACGAGGGCTTTAGCTCTCGTCTTTTTGTTTGCTCCATTTAGACTTTTGGGGATGACACGAAGACATGTAGTCGCCGGACTGGCTCTGGTTGCGTCACTGCTGCCCGCAGTTTCACAAGCTCAGGGAACGAAACTCTGGACCGTAGACCGATACGACCAGATGGAAAAGGGCTTCACCGATGGAGTCGCCATACGTAACGATGGACGGCTGGAAGCGGGGCCGGCTATTGAAATGCTCAACGACACAGGCAAGAGTTATGTTTGGTCTCTTGCGACAGATTCCTCTGGAGCTGCGTATCTGGGGCTTGGCGGGACCACCGCAAACTCCGCGCTCATTACCAGGGTCGGTGCGGATGGCAAAGCAACCACGATCTTCACCGGAAAAGAACTGGCAGTCCAGTCGCTGCGCGTAGCACCAGACGGTACGGTGTTTGCAGCCACTTCTCCGGATGGAAAGGTGTACAGGATTTCTGCAGCGGGCGGAACAGCAACCACCATCTTCGATCCCGCGACAACTGAGGAAAAGCCCAAATACCTCTGGGATCTTGCCGTCTCCGGAACAGGCGAAATCTACGTCGCAACCGGCGGGCCAGCCGTCGTCTACAAAGTGCCGGCCGATGGCGGCAAAGCGCAGGTCCTCTTCAAGACCACCGATCAGCACATCCGATGCCTGATGCTCAGACCCGATGGCACACTCTGGGCAGGTAGCGATGGCTCCGGCGTGATTTATCGCATCGCCACAAAAGAAGCAGGCGTCAAACCGTTCGCCGTTTATGCAGCCCCGAAGCGCGAGATTACGTCGTTGGCGGGCGACAACGCCGGAAATGTCTATGCAGCGGGAGTGGGCGCAAAAGGTATGGGAAACCTCCCGCCTCTCCCGGTAACAGGGAACATCGGAGTTACCGTCACATTTCTTCAACCGGGATCGTCAACAGCAGCCGGCTCAAACACCCTGATTCCTGAAGGAAGCGAAATCTACAAAATCACCTCCGATGGAACACCACAAAAGCTTCTGAGCCTCAAAGATGACGTCGTCTATGCGCTCGCTCTCAATGATGGAACCCTCTTTGCGGCGACCGGCAATCGCGGACGCATCTACAGAATTGACCCTCAAACATCCGGTTCGTTCACTGATATCGCCCATCTCGGAGCCTCCCAGGCGATTGCGTTTGCTCCTGTAACGGGCGGCCTGCTCACGGCAACCAGCAACAGCGGCAAGCTCTTTCGGCTGGACAACACAATCTCGAAGACCTCGGTGTACACAAGCGAAGTCTTCGATGCGCAGGTGTTCTCGCGCTGGGGCCGCGTGGAAGCGCGACCCGGGACCAATCCGGCTTGGGACCTCTTCGTTCGCACGGGCAACGTCGAGAATCCTCTTATGGGCTGGAGCGACTGGGCTCGCGTAGGGCCAGACGGCGCGGTCTCAATTCCTGCGGGTCGATATGCACAGTGGAAGGCCGTCCTGCGCAAAGGCAGCTCTGTCGATTCCGTAGGGCTGAACTACCTCACCAGGAACGTAGCACCAATCGTGGATGACATCGTGGTGCAACCCGGCGCACGAGTCGCTCAGGGCGGTGGCATTCCGCCGAACACGACCGTCCAGGTAGCGTTTCCACCGGCTACAGGAATATCCAGCTTAAGTTTCCCGCAGGACACAAGCACAACGCCCCTGACCGCGCAGCGGGACAAAGGTGCCGTAACAGCGCGCTGGCTTGCCCACGATGACAACGGGGATGACCTGATGTTTTCTGTCTGGTACCGCGGCGTAGGCGAAGCCAACTGGAGGCTGCTGAAAGATAAGATCAGCGACAGGTTCCTTAGCTTCGACACATCCCTCCTTCCCGACGGAAGCTACGAACTCAAGGTCGTTGCGAGTGATGCTCCGGTCCATACGGACTCCGATTCGCTCACCGGTGAAAAAGTGAGCCCTGTCTTTGTTGTCGATACGACCCCGCCGATGCCCGGAACTCTCGTCGCCACAATGGTTCCCGGCGCAAACAAGATTCACGCCACTCTTGAGGCCAAAGACGCGACCTCGCCAATCGCCCACGCGGAGTATTCCGTAGACGCAGGACCATGGCAATTCCTCGAACCTGTGGGGAAAGTCTCGGACTCGCAGACGGAGCACTATGACTTCACAGTGGATATCCCCGTCCCCACATCTGCAGTCTCCGACGCTAAAGAGCACGTTCTCGCCGTAAGGGTGTACGACCGCTACGAGAATATGGCCGCGGTGAAGGCAGTCGTGCGATGACCGAGGCGGGAATCGAAGAACGAACCAAACGGGGAGTCGGAAGATTCAACCTCTATCATCCCGACTTCCTCCTTTTGGTGGTCGACCTGATGGGCGTCTTCGTCTTTGCGGTGGAAGGAGCCCTGGCCGGAATCCGGGCTGAGCTCGATCTGCTCGGGCTCCTCGTCATCTCGTTCGCGACCTCGCTCGGCGGCGGCATCATACGCGATGTGCTGATCGGCGCCATCCCTCCAAACAGCGTGCGAGATTGGCGATACCCAGCCACCGCCTTCGCTGGAGGCGGCGCCGTATTCTTCTTTTTTCAGATGATTCAGCGGGTCCCGCATGAGCTGATGATCACGCTGGACGCGATGGGCCTGGCTCTCTGCGCGATTGCCGGAGCGGCCAAAGCAATCGAATTCGGGATCAATCCGATGCTCTCCATCCTCATGGGAGCCGTTACTGGAGTCGGAGGCGGAACAATTCGCGACATCCTCCTGAATAAAGTCCCAGGAGTGCTGCAAAGCGACGTCTACGCTGCAGCAGCAATGGCCGGAGCACTCGTAGTCGTTATCGGGCTCCGGCTGAAAGTTCCGCGCTGGGCAGTTATGACCTCCGGCGCCCTGGTCTGCTTCATACTCCGCATGATGGCCGTCTGGCGGCATTGGAATCTACCGAAGGTCATGGCGCATTGAAATACTCTCCATATCGTCGAGAGCAACCGCGATAGTAAGCTGAGACGCGATAGTAAGCTGAGCTTCGATGCGATTTGAACTGTTCATTGCCGCGCGTTACCTCCGGGCCAAGAGACGCCAGGCGGTTGTGGGTGTCATTACCGCAATCAGCATCATTGGTGTTGCAGCAGGTGTCGCCTCTCTGATCATTGCCCTCGCGATCACCAACGGCATGCGTCGTGATTTACAAAACCGATTGTTGGGCTCCACCTCGCACGTAGAGCTGATGCGAATCGCAGCGGACGGTATTCGCGATTGGAGACCCCTTCTGGAGCGCCTCCGCAAGACTCCGCACGTAACCGCCGCCGCTCCCGGCCTCTATGGACAAGTCCTGATCTCGCGAGGAGCCCGCAGTGGTGGCGCGCTCATCAAGGGCATCATTCCCCAGGATGAGCGCACCGTAAGCGATCTCCTGCAGGGAATCACCGAGGGCTCCACCGCCAACCTCGAGCCGCAAGCGGTTGGAAGAAAGCTGCTGCCGATGTCCACCCACGAGGATCACACTCAGGGAGAATTCGTCCTTCAGCCGATGCCGCCGATCGTAATCGGCAAAGATCTCGCAGAAACAATCGGAGCCAAAGTAGGAGATACCGTCCTTGTCACCAGCCCGCAGGGTGAGCTGACTCCATTGGGCCTCGTTCCCCGCTATCAGCGTTGCGATGTCGTTGGCATCTTCAAATCTGGTTTCTATCAATACGATTCCAGCTACGCATTCATGCGGCTCACAGACGCACAGCGGTTGTTCAGTGAGCCCGATCTCATCTCCGTCATCAGCTTCAAAGTAGACGATCTATACCGTGCCGACCGAGTTGCAAAAGCGATTGAGACGGAAGCCGGTCAAGGATTTCAAACCACCAATTGGATGGAACAGAATCGCGAGCTCTTCCGGGCACTCAAGCTTGAACAAATCGTCACTTTTATCGTCCTCGCATTGATTGTTTGCGTGGCCGCACTCAATATCCTGATCGCCCTCACCATGATGGTCATGGAAAAGACACGAGACATCGCCGTTTTGATGAGCTTCGGCGTCCAGGAAGAGCAGGTGCGGCGAATCTTTCTCTTCCAGGGTTTGCTGATCAGCATCACAGGGACAGTACTGGGAATCATCCTCGGCTATGCTTTGAGCTGGGTAGGCGGTCACTATAGGTTTATTCATCTCGATGCAGCTGTCTATTCCATCGACTATTTACCGTTCGCACCGCGCATTTGGGACGCAGTAATTGTTGCAGCCGTTTCCCTCGGTGTAAGTCTGATTGCTACGCTCTATCCGAGCAGTTCGGCAGCGAAAGTACTGCCGGCGGAGGCCCTGAGGTATGAGTGAACCAGACCTGAACCACGAAGAGCTTACGCTGGAAACTACCGGTTCGCTTCAGCCCTTGTCTCTAACTGCCAAGCCGCCGATCGTCTTGCGAGCCTCCGGACTCACCAAGATCTATCCTGCGGTGCCGGGGGCGAGTCGAGGGGATGTCGAGCTCTTCCGAGGATTGGATCTCGTCGTTCATGCAGGGGAGATGATCGCTATTGTCGGCGAAAGCGGGGCAGGAAAAAGCACTCTGCTCCATCTGCTCGCAGCTTTGGATAAACCGACAGCAGGCGAAGTCTGGTGCGGAAATGCGCGATTAAGCATGTTTACTCCCAAACAGGCGGCCGATTTTCGCAATCGGGACATCGGTTACGTCTGGCAATTTCATTACCTCTTACCGGAGTTCACCGCTCTGGAAAATATCGCCATGCCTCTGTTAGCCAGGGGAATGGCTCGTGCATCAGCCTTGGAACGGGCCTCTTTCTGGCTGAACGAGGTCGGGCTGAGTGACCGCGGGAAGCATCGCTCAGGCGAACTGAGTGGAGGGGAGCAGCAACGGGTATCTCTGGCCCGGGCGTTAGTTACCGAGCCAAAGATTTTGCTCGCCGACGAGCCCACCGGAGATCTGGACTCCAAAACTGCCGATGCAATTTTTACTCTCATCCAGGGCCTGCATGCAGTCCATGGGCTGACCAGCATCATCGTCACGCATAACCTTGAATTTGCAATGCGTTGCGGGCGGATCCTGCGCCTCCGCGACGGACGTCTTGAGCAGTAGAGGCTGGCGCATGCATCTAACTTGGTGCTAGTTTTGCACAACTGCTGTCAAAAAGAGTGCTAGTTTAGGGCATTACTTTAGCGGTATTACAGGGAGGTTGCGCAGGCAGCTACACTGTTAACAGGATGGATGGGTGCTTTGTAGGTGGAGGCAGCCCGAAGGTCTTCGCAGTGTACCTGCGAAGATGGTTGTAAAAGAGGCCTGGTCGGTTCTTCCGCACAGTGGCCGGTTCGAAAGGGAGAACATGTTCGAACGCTATACAGAGAAGGCGCGGCGAGTTATCTTCTTTGCTCGTTACGAAGCAAGTCAGTTCGGGTCACCGTACATCGAAACAGAGCATCTGTTATTGGGCCTGCTTCGCGAGGATAAGGCGCTGACAAACCGCTTTTTGCGGTCGCACGCGTCGGTGGAATCCATCCGCAAGCAGATCGAAGGGCACACGACAATTCGTGAAAAGGTATCGACCTCAGTCGATCTGCCCCTCTCGAATGAGTGCAAGCGGGTCCTCGCCTACGCCGCTGAAGAGGCAGAGCGGCTTTCGCACAAGCACATTGGAACGGAACATCTTCTCCTGGGCTTGTTGCGCGAAGAAAAATGCTTCGCTGCCGAGATTCTTCAGGAGCGCGGCCTGAGGCTGCCCGCCATCCGGGAAGAGCTGCAGCGCACCACCCAGGAAAAAGCTCCCTCAACTCAAAGCAGCAAGCAGCGCGGTGAACAAAGCATGCTTGCGGAGTTTTCCCGCGACCTCACCCAATCCGCGATGGATCAGCAACTTGACCCACTCGTCGGCCGTGACTCCGAAGTGGACCGCGTCATCCAGATCCTCTGCCGCCGGACCAAGAACAATCCTGTGCTCATCGGCGAACCCGGCGTCGGTAAGACTGCAATCGTCGAAGGCCTGGCTCAGAGAATCGCCGACGGCGAAGTCCCAAGCTTCCTCTCCGACAAACGCGTCCTTGCCCTTGACCTCTCCCTCATCGTCGCCGGAACCAAGTACCGTGGCCAGTTCGAAGAGCGCCTCAAGACCATCATGAAGGAACTGATGGAGAACCAGAACTCCATCGTCTTCATCGACGAATTGCACACTCTCGTCGGAGCAGGTTCGGCTGAAGGTTCGCTCGACGCCGCAAACATTCTCAAACCCGCTCTCAGCCGTGGCGAAATCCAGTGCATCGGAGCGACGACGCCCGGAGAGTATCGCAAATCGATCGAGAAAGACCGCTCGCTTGAACGCCGTTTTCAGGCCGTCAAGGTTCCACCCCCCAGCGAAGAAGACGCCATCAAGATCATCATGGGCATCAAGGACAAGTATGAGAAGTTTCACGCCGTCAGCTACACGGACGACGCGATCCAATTCTCGGTCTCCCATTCCAGCCGCTACATCCCGGACCGCTTCCTTCCTGATAAGGCAATCGACCTCATTGACGAGGCCGGAGCGCGTGTAAAACTTCGTCAGACCTCCCTTCCCGAAGAACTCACCGAGGTCCAGAAGCGCATCAAGTTCATCGTGCACCGTATGGAGAACGCCATCGCGAACCACGAGTTCGAAAAGGCGCGCTTCTACTCCGACGAGGAGCGCAAAGAGCGCGAAAATCTCCGCGCCCTCCGCGACAAATACCACCTCGACGACTCCTCTGCAGGAATCGTCACACGCGAAGATATCGAAGAGGTCGTCAGCCGCTGGACTGGCGTACCCATCACTTCCCTCAAAGAAGAAGAGACTCAGCGGCTCCTGCGCGTCGAAGAGGAACTCCACAAGCGAGTCATCTCGCAGGATAAGGCCATCTCCGCTCTCGCCCGCGCCATTCGCCGTTCGCGTGCCGGCCTCAAAAATCCGGCGCGTCCAATTGGCAGTTTCCTCTTCCTCGGACCTACCGGCGTAGGTAAAACCGAAATGGCCCGGACTCTCGCCCAGTTTCTCTTCGGCAGCGAGAAAGCTCTCATCCGCTTCGATATGTCCGAGTTCATGGAGAAGCACTCCGTAAGCAAGCTCATCGGCTCGCCTCCGGGCTATGTCGGTTATGAAGAGGGTGGTCAGCTCACCGAACGCGTCAAACGTAACCCTTACTGCGTCGTTCTGCTCGATGAGATCGAAAAGGCACATCCGGACGTCTTCAATCTGCTCTTGCAGGTATTCGAAGATGGACAGCTCACGGATGGCCTCGGCAATACAGTCGATTTCAAGAACACCATCGTCATCATGACTTCAAACATCGGCGCCAAGCACCTGCAGAAACGTCAGGGTCTTGGATTCCAGAGCGAGAAAGAAGACATGATTCTCGACAAGATGGAAGAGCTCGTCCGAGGAGAGGTCAAGCGCACCTTCAACCCTGAGTTCCTCAATCGTCTCGACGAAATCATCATCTTCACGTCGCTTTCGGATCAGGACCTCATGCAGATCCTCGAACTGCTGGTCCAGCAGCTGAACACGAATCTCGTGCACAAGTCGATCACGATCTCCGTGACCGACGAAGCGAAGAAATGGATTATCGAGAAGACTGCATCGGACCGTACCTACGGGGCTCGGCCCCTGCGTCGTGCCCTGCAGAAGTACGTCGAAGATCCACTCTCTGAGGCGCTCATAGGCGGCGGCATAGCGCAACGGCCGGCCTTCCTCGAGGTCTACATGGAGAACAATTCGTTGTTCTATCGGCCGATCGCGTCAGATGGCGATGAGAAAGTGGCCGGGTTTGCACTCACCGCGGTATAACATCGCGTTGCAACGCATCAGCACTGATAAAAATGCTCCAGGAGACTCCTCTGGAGCATTTTTTTTGCAGCATTTTTGATCCCTGTTCAGCTAGACCAGAGACTGCGCAGTCTTCACAGCATCCGACACGGCATCGCCGGCCCTGTCGACAACTGCCTCTACCTGCCCCTTTGCGCGATCGATCGCCTTCTGTGCCTCATTGGAGAATCGCTCAGTTTGGGTCTTGAGATAGTCGCCAGCGCTTTCAAGGTATTCCCCGGCATCTTCTACGCCACGTCGGAGTTGTTTCCGAGTCTTGGCTCCGCTCTGCGGCGCATATAGAAGAGCAATCGCTGCGCCGGCGGCCACGCCGATTCCAAAAGCAAGCCAGTAATTTTTTTCGCTCATATCGTTTTCCTCATCTTTTCTGTCAGACTGCGTCACGCGTTGAGATTCGGCCCCAATCGGTTTGGTTGGTTTAATACGGCGCCAGTTTTGCCCGGAGTGGTCCCGATGCACAGGAATCTCCCATGACATTGACCACTCATGGTCACACAGGCAATAGATGCTACTCCCTCATTAGGAAATAGATACAGTCAAAAGCGAGGTGATTCCTTGAAAGACGTTGTCATTGCGACTGTATTTCTGATCATGATCGTAGCGCCTGCATTTTCTACACTTAGCGTCATCAAGACCGGCAAAAACAGATTTTAGACCGCTAATCCCGCTAATTCCCTTGCCTTCACAAAGATCTGGGTAAACATCGCCTGATTCAGTTTTCCTGTATTCGTGTTGCGAAGAGAGGGATGATAGCTGGCCAATAAATGAATCCCGTGAGGCAGCTTGTACTGGGCTCCATGGGCGAAAACGTATTCTGATTTGCGTGCGATAAGGCCACGATTCAAAAGGTGCGCCAGATATCCATCGAAAGCAATCTTCCCAAGACACACCACGACTCGGATTTTGTTGAGCGCTTCAACTTCTTCAGCAAGGTTGCCCGCGCAATTACGAATCTCCTCCGGTGTCGGCTTATCTCCTGGGGGCGCACAACGAACGACCGACGCAATCCATGCATGTCGAAGCTTCAGACCGTCATCGCGCGAAATGCCCTCAGGCTGATTCGCAAACCCAACCGCATGAAGAACGGGATACATAAAGTATCCCGAACCATCTCCTGTAAAAGGACGCCCCGTACGGTTCGCTCCATGTGCTCCCGGAGCAAGCCCCAGAATCAGTACCCTGGCCTGTGGATCTCCGAACCCTGGCACAGGTCGTGCCCAGTAAGTCTGATCTCGATAGGCTCGCCGCTTTGTCTCTCCAATTCCCTGGCAATACTCTCGCAGTCGCGGACATCGTTCGCAGCGAACAATCGAGTCGTGGGCCATCTGAAGAGTGGGAGGCAGGAGGTGAGGTTTGGAACGATTCACTACTTATCATGATAGTAGGTAGTAAGCGGATTTGCCGCACGTCGCGTCTCTCCATTCGTCCGCTTGCGTAGAATGCTCTTCAGTCCAATCAATAAATGGGGCGGTATTGGAAGATCCTAGAATCAGTCGAATGTACTTCTCCCTGGTGACCCGATGGTTCACCAAGGCACGAATGAATCTCTGGCGCGCCGCGGTGATGCGCTCAGGACTTCTTACCCTCTTCGCATTGACGATCGTCTTCCTCATTTTGGCCATGGGCTGGAAAGCCCATCAACGCGGACGTTTCTCTCAACTCAAAGCTGAATTGAAGAAACCCTCCCTCCTCCCCCAACCAACGGTCATCCGCCCGGGCGGCCAGGAGCCCCTCGTCCTTGAAAGATCCCGGATCGAGACAGGTTCAACCCCGGAATTTCTAAAGACCACGCTTCTGCCCGGACGCGGCATGAATCTGCAGCAGATTACGGCATACATCCCGCAAAAGGGCGAGGTTCAACTGCTCGCAACCCCTCCGCTTGAGACTGCCGTCAAAAACTTCACCGGCATCGGACCTGATGCTAACGGTGCGGCAAGCCTGACAGAAGGAAGCGCCTACCTGGCGCCTTGGGCCGGCCGTCTTTTTGGACCGGCCTCGGCGGATGGCAGGTTTCTGAACACAAATTGGAACGGACACGTCCTGTCTGTGCCATCCAGTTCGCGCAGCGGAGGCCTGGCAGCCGCAATCGGCGGCCTTCTGCTCAATCGCCCTTCGACCCTTGCAAATACAAATGTCATGCCCGATGGAGGCGAAGCGAAAGCTATCTTCGACGTTGGAGATTTTGACGGACGTTGGCCCTCGAAAACACAGATCACGATGACCGTTCAATTGAATAGCCGCGCCATCGAGATGCGAGTGGTCGCCCGCAATACAGGAAATCAGCCGGAACCGATGGGGCTTGGATGGCAACCCCGATTCGCAATTGCAAACAACAATCGAGAATCGATCCGGCTGCGCCTGCCAACGGACGTCCGAGAGGAAACCAATCGTAAATTGGGACTTCCTACAGGAAAGCTGCTTCCTTCTTCGGGTGGAGAATATGACTTCACTGCGCGAAATGGAGCCCCGCTTGGCGCCCTGAGCCTCGATGACACCTTCGTTCACCTGCGCCAGGCATTGCTGGAAAACGGACCCATCGTCGAATTGCGTGACATCGAGAACAACTACGGGCTCCGCATAACGACGCTTAGCTCGGCCATCAAGGCCTTGCATGTCTATGCTCCCGCGGACCAGAACTTCATCCAGATTGCGCCGCAGTTCAACTACGACGATCCGTTTGGCCGCCAATGGCCAGCCAGCGAAGACACCGGAATCGTCACACTGGCGCCCGGCCAATCGGTTGAGTGGCGGATACGCCTCGAAATCTTTTCTCTTACAGAGCCGTTCCACCCCTAGGATCCCCCGATCCAAACTCATCCCTACCGAAGTTTGACCCCTCATAACTGGAGCCGTAGAGTAGTAGTAGGGCGTAGGCCGCATTGCCATTGCTGCGCAATGACCGGGCCCAATCACTCGCCCTTTTGGAAGGCATGGATTTGACTCCGACTGAGACAACAGAAACCAACGGAACGGCCGAACAGCAGCCTGAAGTAGCGCACACTCATGCGCATGACCACGATCACGACCATGAGCATCACCATCACGCACCCACCCTCAATCCGGAGCTGACCCGCGAGATTGAGGTTGAAGTCGGCGCCGATGAGGTATCGAAAGCATTCAAGGGCATAGTGAAGCGCTATCAGAAGCTCGCACGAATCCCCGGATTCCGCGCCGGCAAAGTGCCCGAATCGCTCGTCCGTTCAAAGTTCGCTCGCGAAGTCCGGCAGGAAGTGCTGGAGAACCTCGTATCTGAGCGTTTCCGTAAAGCAATCGACGAACAAAAGCTGAAGCCCATATCTGAACCGCAATTGCTCGACCTTCAATTGACGGACGGACAACCGTTGAAGTTTAAAGCTGCATTCGAGGTTGCGCCCGACATCAACATTGCTGGCTACGATTCAGTCAGAATCGCAAAGCCTGACACTTCTCTCACCGACGACGAGTTCAATGCCGAACTCACCCGTGTGCTCGACAGCCACGCCACCATCGAACCTGTCGAGGAAGACCGGCCTCTCGCAGAGGGCGATTGGGCCGAAATCCAGTTCCGCGGAGAGATCAAGGATCTCGCTCAGACCGTCAGCGAAGACGGCCTCGAAAACGCCGCGAAGCAGGACCCCGTCACCGGTGAAGACGTTCTCGTTGAGATCGGCGGGAAAAATACCCTGCCCGCCTTTAACGACGCCCTGCGTGGAACGAAACCTGGCCAGGAGCTCAAGTTCGAGGTCGATTATCCCGCTGACTTCGGAGAAAACCGCCTCGCCGGAAAATCTGTCGGCTACGATGTCACCGTCAAGAACATTAAGCGCAAGATCTACCCTGAGCGCGACGACGAGTTTGCAAAGCAGCTCGGCAACTATGAATCCTGGCAAGACTTCGAGACCAAGCTGCGTGAATATGCTTCCAGCCGCAAAAAGGGTTCCCTCGAGAGCCAGGCGAAGGACAAGCTGCTCGACGAACTCGTCCAGAAGTATCAGTTCCCTGTCCCCGAATCCTTCGTGCAACAGCAGGTCGATGCCCGCCTCGACCGTGGTCTGCGCGCCCTCGCACAGCAGGGCATGAAGACCGAGGATATGCGCAAGCTCGACTTCGGAAGACTTCGCGAAGCCCAGCGCGATCAGGCTCTCAATGAGGTCAAGGCCTCGATGATCCTCGACAGGATCGCAGAGGCTGAGAACGTCACCGTCACTGGCGAAGACCTCGAACGCGAGCTGCTCATGCTCTCCCTCCAGTCTCGAGAGCCGCTCGATACCCTCCGCGATCGCCTCTCGAAGGACGGCGGACTCGACCGGATTCGCGAACAGATGCGTCGCGAAAAGACAGCAAGCGTACTTTATGAGAAGCTTGCTTCGTAGAAGCAACTCAATGCATCACAACCCGGACCGGAGAGAAAGAGCAATATGGGACTAGTACCGATGGTGATCGAGCAGACGAGTCGTGGCGAACGTGCCTACGACATCTATAGCCGTCTGCTCCGCGACAACATCATTTTTCTGGGGACGCCGATCGACGACAACATCGCGAACGTCATCATCGCGCAGATGCTGTTTCTAAGCGGAGAAGACCCGGAGAAAGACATCCAGCTCTACATCAACTCGCCGGGCGGCTCTATCACTGCCGGCCTGGCGATCTACGACACCATGCAATACATCAAAAATGATGTCGTCACCTTCTGCATCGGGCAAGCCGCCAGCATGGGAGCCTTCCTCCTTATGGCGGGCAAAAAAGGCAAGCGCTTCGCTCTGCCTAACTCCCGCATCCTTATCCACCAGCCCTCTATGGGCGGCCTCAGCGGTCAGGCTACTGACATCGACATCCACGCCCGCGAGATCCTCCGCATCCGCGAGATCACCAACAAGCTCATGAGCCTGAACACCGGCCAGTCCCTTGAAAGAATCGAGCGCGACGTCGAGCGCGATTTCATCATGACCGCGCCTCAGGCAAAGGAGTACGGAATCATCGATGACATCATCGACCGTCCCCGTACATAGCACTTTTGGTTCCGTTCACAGCCCGGACACCGTCCGGGCTCTCATTTTGTGACTATTTTGGTGTACTTGCGTAACTTTGGATGGACCTCAGCTTCGAGCGCAAACGGGTGTAAACTCTTTTTAGCACCGGTTCCCGCGGTGCTGCTTTAGTCAGGAGTCGTATTCTCTATGAAAACTTCCCGGGGCTCAGAAGAATCTCTTCGTTGCTCGTTTTGCCATAAGTCGCAGGATGCTGTCGCCAAACTTATCTCTTCTCCCTCGGACTATCCGCGCGCCTACATCTGCGATGAATGTGTGGCAGTGTGCAACTCGATCCTCGAAGATGACCGTACGGAAGCGCAGCCAGGCACGACCGCTGCTCATCTACCCAAGCCCCACGAAGTTAAGGCTTTCCTCGACGAATACGTCATAGGCCAGGAGCAGACGAAGAAGAAGCTCGCCGTCGCTGTCTACAACCACTACAAGCGCATTCAGATGAACAAGACGCGCGGCAACGATGTAGAGCTCGCAAAATCGAACATCCTCCTCGTAGGCCCTACAGGCTCCGGCAAAACTCTTCTCGCGCACACTCTCGCGAAAATGCTCGACGTCCCCTTCGCCATTGTCGACGCGACCACCCTTACAGAAGCCGGGTACGTCGGCGAAGACGTCGAAAACATCATTCTCAAGCTCCTTCAGGCCGCGGACGGAGATGTCGCCCGCGCACAATGCGGCATCATCTACATCGATGAGATCGACAAGATCGGCCGCAAAGACGAGAACCCGTCGATCACCCGTGACGTCTCTGGCGAAGGCGTACAGCAGGCGCTTCTCAAGATCCTCGAGGGCACAGTCGCAAACGTTCCCCCGCAAGGCGGCCGCAAGCATCCCCACCAGGAATTCACCGCAGTCGACACCACCAACATTCTCTTTATCTGTGGTGGAGCATTTGTGGGCCTCGAGAAGGTCATCGGTCGCCGCGTCGGCAAAAAGGCCCTCGGCTTCCGGGCTGTCGTGGACTCCGAGGCAAAAGAAGGCGAGGTTATGCCGATTCGTGCCCAGCGCGACTCAGAACTTCTTCGCCAGGCCGAACCACAGGACCTGCTGAAATACGGTCTTATCCCGGAATTCGTCGGACGTCTGCCGGTCATGGGTATCCTCGACGAACTGGACGAAGCGGCTCTCATCGAGATCCTCACCAAGCCCAGGAATGCAATCCTCAAGCAATACGCCAAGCTCTTTGACTTCGAAGGCGTCAAGGTGATCTTCACCGAGGAAGCGGCTCGTGCAATCGCTCGCGAGGCACTCATGCGTAAGGTGGGCGCTCGCGGTCTCAGGATGATCATCGAAGAGCTCATGCTCGACCTGATGTATCACGTGCCCGGAAACAAGAAGGTCAAGGAGATCACGATCACCGAAGCAATGGTCAAGAATCGCGATCTCACCCTGCCGACGCTGCTCGAAAAGGCTGGCTGAGCCCGGATATCCTGTTATCTCCCTTGTTTTCCACAGGAAGCAATCGTTTGTCCCTCTTACGAGCGCTGGCCTGCCAGCGTCCTCTGCTTTGCCACTCGCGCAGGATTCCTCTACGCATTACAATCACATGAAACCGCGCCGCTCCAGGCCTGAATCCTTGGGGTAAGGACGGCGTCTAATTGGGGAGAGCGATGACAAATCCTACAAAAGAATCATTGAGCACCGAAGCTCGTAAACTTCCCATGATGCCCATCCGGGATATGGTCATCTTTCCGTACATGATGACTCCCTTTGTCGTCGGACGCGAATCGAGCGTTCGCGCACTCGAAGAAGCTCTCTCCGGCGATCGCAAAATTTTTCTGGCCACACAGCATGACGCCTCCGTCGACGAGCCAAGTGCCGACGACATCTTCGAGACCGGCACAATCGGCAATATCGTTCAGAGCGTCAAGATGCCCGACGGCAACATCAAGGTGCTCGTCGAGGGTATCGAGCGCGCCCGCGCGATCAGCGTCTCCGATGTTGACGGATTCTTCGTCGCGACTGTGCGAACAGGCCGGACGCACCTTGAACTGACGCCCGCAATCGAACAACTCGCTCAGCGCGTTCATTCTCTCTTTGAGCAGTACGTGAAGCTGCAGCAGTCGCTCAACTACGAAACAATGGCTGCCAGCGTCCGTTCCGACGAGCCGGCGAAACTCGCCGACACCATCGCAGCCAATCTCCAGCTCAACATCGAAGAAAAGCAGCAACTCCTTGAAGTCTTCGATCCCGAACTCCGTCTCTCCCGCGTCGCGGACGTACTCGATCTCGCCATTGAAAAGCTGAATATGGATCGCACCATTCAGTCGCGCGTTAAGCGTCAGATGGAGAAGGCCCAGAAAGAGTACTACCTCAACGAGAAGATCAAGGCTATCCAGAAGGAACTCGGTCGCGGCGAGAAATCCGAGTTCGACGAACTCAAGAAGAAGATCGAAGCTGCTGGCATGCCAAAGGACGTCCTGGATAAATCCATTCAGGAACTCAAAAAGCTGGAAGCCATGCCCCCCATGTCGGCCGAGTCGACTGTCTCGCGCAACTACCTGGACTGGCTGCTCGCCGTTCCCTGGAAGAAGCGCTCCAAGGAGATCCGCTCCATCGACCATGCCGAAACCATCCTCAATCAGGATCACTACGGCCTCGAAAAGATCAAGGAGCGTATCCTCGAGTTTCTAGCCGTGCGCCAGCTCGTCAAAAATCCCAAAGGCTCGATCCTCTGCTTTGTCGGGCCTCCAGGCGTTGGCAAAACCTCCCTCGGTATGTCGATCGCCAAAGCCACGGGTCGCAAGTTTGTTCGCATGTCGCTCGGTGGCGTTCGTGATGAGGCCGAGATTCGCGGCCATCGTCGCACCTACATCGGTGCCCTGCCCGGACAGATCATTCAGTCCATGAAGAAAGCCGGTACGAAGAATCCGGTCTTCATGCTCGACGAAATCGACAAGATGGCCTCTGACTTCCGCGGCGACCCGGCCAGCGCCCTTCTCGAAGTTCTCGATCCGGAACAGAACACCACCTTCCAGGATCACTATCTCGACGTCGAATATGACCTCTCTCAGGTTCTCTTTGTGGCCACCGCCAACGTCCTCCATACCATTCCCGGTCCCCTGCAGGACCGTATGGAGATTCTGCGCCTTCACGGCTACACAGAACTGGAAAAGCTCGAGATCGCCAAGCAGTACCTTGTAAAAAAGCAAATAGAAGCAACCGGATTGACAGGGGAACAGGTCGTCTTCGAAGACGATGCTCTTCGTCAGATCATCCGCGCATACACACGTGAAGCTGGTGTGCGAAACCTCGAACGCGAGATCGGCAATATCTGCCGCAAGGTAGCCCGTCGGGTCGTCAGGAATGGAGCCTCGCATCGCGAGGCAGTCACAGGCGAAAACCTGGCTGATCTGCTCGGAGTTCCAAAGTTCCGTGATTCGCAGGTGCACGAAAAGAGCGAAATAGGTCTCGTCACCGGCCTCGCATGGACCGAAGTAGGCGGCTCGATCCTGCAGACCGAGGTCCAGGTCCTCGACGGGAAAGGCAAGCTCACCACAACAGGTCAATTGGGCGACGTCATGCAGGAATCAGCCCAGGCAGCCCTCAGCTACGTCCGCTCACGAGCACACCAGCTCGGTCTGCCAAAAGACTTTTACCGCAACGTCGATATTCACGTGCACGTCCCCGAAGGAGCGATCCCCAAGGATGGCCCCTCCGCCGGAATTACCTTGGCGACGGCACTCGCCAGTGCCCTCACCAAGATCAAAGTCCGCCGCGACGTCGCCATGACCGGTGAAATTACCCTCCGGGGCAAAGTCCTTCCTATCGGCGGCCTCAAGGAGAAGCTGTTAGCCGCTCACAGGGCCGGAATCTTTGAAGCGATTCTGCCTGAAGAAAATCGCAAAGATCTTGCCGATCTCCCCGAATTGCTGAAGACCTCTATGAAGCTTCATTTCGTTGAGGAAATGGATCAGGTCCTCCAGATCGCCTTTGAAGGCAAGCTTCCTGAACTCAAAGAAGAGGCACCCGAAGGTCTGGCCAAGGTTATCCCGCCGGGAATGGACATTCAGCCGGTGGCACGGCAGTAATCAGCTTCCCGCTACATGGCAAAGGGTCGAGCCAACGGCTCGACCCTTTTTGGTATCTCCGGTCTCTATACCGCCCTTCTCCCGCTGACAAAATGCATAATCAGCGAAATGATCGCAAAAATCAGAAGGAGATGGATCAGGACGCCTGCCGTCTTGAACATAAGAAAGCCGCCCAGCCACGCAATCACCAGTACAATCGCCAAAATGAGAAACATAAATCCCTTTCCACGCCTGTTAACAAGCGTTGGTTGCTGGGTCATAAGAGCGTCTTCGTTCACGTTTCGTTGCCAGTCGGCTCAGGGATGAGATTTTTCCACAGCGAAATGATTGACACGGCTGTTAGCCTTAAAACTGAAGAGAAAGAGAAAAGCCCGGTTTTGACCGGGCTTTCTCTTAGTTACTACTTAGTAAGCAAAACACTTTTTATGCTTAGATCTATCTCTTTTGTTTTGAGATTTTTACATCAAAAGATAGGGGGGAGGGTTAGCTCGCTCCACCCGCAATCGACGGAATCAACATAATCTCATCCCCGTCCTGGAAGGCATATCCTTCCCCTCCAAGGAACCGGATATCTTCATCGTTGACATAGATGTTGATAAAGCGGCGCAGCTTGCCATCCTCATCTTTGATCTGGGTGCCGAGCGCAGGAAACGTCTTATCGATATCCGCCAGCAACGCAGGCAGATTAGTGGCTGTTGAATCGAACTGCTTCCGTCCCTCAGTGTGGCGGGTGAAAGCTGTTGGGAGAGTGACTTTGATCGACATTACTTTTACTTTCCTCCTGCGGTGACCAGTTCCGTCTCGGCCACACCACCATCAAGCTCGCGCAGGTAGGCATCAAAGTCAGCCAACCGCGGACGGACGGCGCGCTCCTGCTCGTAGTGCTCAGCAAGCGCGTCAGTTGTCTTCAATCCATTACCAGTAATGCAGGTAACAGTAAGTTCGTCGGGAGAGATACGCCCATGAGCAAACAGTCGAGCCGTAACCGCCGTAGTGACGCCGCCGGCAGTCTCCGTGAAGATGCCCTCCGTCTCCGCCAGCTCCTGCATACCCGAGACAATCTCGACATCCGACACATCCTCGGCCCAGCCGCCGCTCTCCTGAATCATCTTGGCCGCCGCGGGACCATCGGCCGGATTCCCGATAGCCAGCGAGCGCGCAATCGTATTGGGCTTCTGCGGCTCAATGTAGTCCCGGCCTTGCTTGACCGCCTGAACAATCGGCGAGCACCCCGTGGCCTGCGCGCCAAAAAACCGTACCGGCTTCTCTTCAACAAGCCCGAGATAAACAAGCTCCTGAAACGCCTTCCGAATCTTGCGAATCAGCGAGCCGCCCGCCATCGGGACAACAACGTTATCCGGCAAACGCCAGCCAAGCTGCTCGGCAATCTCATACCCGACGGTCTTCGAACCCTCTGCGTAGTAGGGCCGCAGATTCACATTGACGAAGCCCCAGTTATATTCATCCGCAATCAGCGTGCAAAGCCGGTTTACATGATCGTAGTTGCCGTCAATCCGAACGAGCCGCGCGCCATACACCTGGGTGTTCAAAATCTTGGCAGCTTCGAGGTCCGCCGGAACCAGAATGCACGACTTCAGTCCCAGTCGCGCCGCCTGCGCCGCAACGGAGTTCGCCAGGTTGCCCGTCGAAGACGCGCCGACCGTCTCAAAACCAAAACCCCGCGCGTTCGCCAGGGCAACCGAAACAACCCGATCCTTAAAGCTCAGGGTCGGGAAACATACAGCGTCGTTCTTCACGAAGAGATTGTTCGCGCCGATTCGCTTGCCAAGGTTCTTCGCCTTCACCAGCGGCGTAAATCCAACTGGAAGATCCGGCTCAAACCCTTTCGGGATGGGCAACAGCGCGGCATACCGCCAGATGTTGGCAGGCCCTGCTGCAATCGACTCACGCGTGAAGACCCCGCGAGCGGAATCAAGGTCATAAACAACCTCAAGCGGGGCAAGACAATCCGGGCAAGCCGAGAGCGGCTGATTACCAAACCGCTTTCCGCACTCGTTGCACTTCAGCTCATACGCCGTACACGAATAGCTCATTACGCTCTCTCCGAGCGGAACAAGGAATTTGCTTTTGACGGGGTCTCTCTGAATTGCCTGTCAACCAGGAAGGTGAAATGCGGATGCACACCCTACAACCGGTTGCAGTCTCCGAATCTCATGTTCCCTGTCTCCAGGAGAGAGTTGACACCGGTACGCCTTTATTCTGTCCGGTTGTCGTGGCGTCAAAGGGCTCGTCCCTCAACCACTCTTCATGAAATTCAAATTTGCCCACAGGGCAAACTGGAATATCTCTTTTGTAACACAGCAAATGCTATGCCGCAAGTAAATCAGTTTGAACCATTCGAAAGGATGGTTTGGACTCCATTAACAAAAGCCTCGGGATCAAACTCGGAACGGATAATCTCGTCTGGGCAATCAGTCAGGGTAGCGACTCTCCAATTACACACAAAACTCACTAGCTGCTCTTTCTTCTCTTCTTTGATCTCCGAGCAGATCTTTTCGGCATCCCCAATGCCGGACTCTCCTTCAACATCGATCAGGACCAGGTCAAACTTATTCGACCGGAACATCGACATACCCTCGGCATGATTCATCGTCGATGCCACCGTAAAGCCGTTGACCCTCAATATCTCGTCACGAATCGGCCGAAGGGTCTCACGCGTACATACATGAAGGATCGAGGGTTTTACCCTATCCGTGTCTGTCATCCAGCGCTCCAGAAATCAGGCCAGCACTTCGGCTTCATCTTGTTCGGACTGCACAACATCCGGCAACTTGTGCGTAGGGACAAGCAGGTCCTCTTTACGCATGACGAGAGTCGTTGCATTCAGCGAAGCCAACTCAAATCCATGCCCATGGGTAATAGCATCCGTGGGGCACGCCTCAACACAGTAGCCACAGAAGATGCAGCGGTTGTAGTCGATGTTGTAAACCTTGGCGTAACGCTCCGCGCTCGAAATGCGCGTCTCCGCCGTGTTCTCTGCGGCCTCAATGTAAATGCAGTTCGAGGGGCAGGCCGCCGCGCACAGAAAGCAGGCTACGCACTTCTCCAGACCGTTCTCATCGCGTTGCAACTGATGCTTGCCGCGAAAACGCTCTTGAAACTTGGCGCCTCGCATCGGCCCCTTGCCGTCAGGATAGTTCTCGACCTGTGAAGGCTGAAACGTCTCCTTGAGCGTGATGCTCATTCCCTTGGCGATTGCGGCCGCGTTGCGAACAATGGACATGGCTTAAGTATACCGTGAGGCTGTTCAGTACGTTCACGTGGTTATTCAATACCAAGCTTCTTCCAGATCGAATCTACCCGCGCTTTCACATCCGCATCCATCGTTAACATCTGTGGCCATGGCCGATCGAATCCCTCCGCAGCCCACTTCCGCGTAGCGTCGATCCCCATCTTGCTTCCGTAATTCGGCAGTCGGCTCGCATGATCCAGCGAATCGATAGGACCCATCGTGAACTGAATATCCCGCTCAGGATCGATATTGTTCGTAACCCGCAGCGTCACTTCGGCCAGGTCCTGCACATCGCAGTCCTCGTCGACCACAATGATGCACTTGGTGAACATCGCCTGCCCCATGGCCCATACCCCGCTCATCACCTTGCGCGCCTGCCCGGCGTAAGACTTTTTGATCGAGACAATCATCAGGTTATGGAAGACTCCTTCAGGCGGCAGATTTACATCGCGAATCTCAGGCAACGTAAGCTGCATCAACGGTAGAAAAATCCGCTCCACCGCCTTTCCCATCCAGGCATCTTCCATAGGAGGTTTACCAACAATCGTCGCCGCATAGACAGGCTGCTTGCGATGCGTAATGCAGGTCACATGAAATACCGGATACTCATCCTTCATCGTGTAAAACCCAGTGTGATCTCCGAACGGTCCCTCGGTCCGCAACTCACCGAGTTCGACGTACCCCTCAAGCACATACTCCGCGTGAGCAGGCACCTCCAGATCGACCGTCTCTGCCTTTACGAGTTCTAAAGGCTTCTGCCTCAGGAACCCGGCGATCAGGAACTCCTCGACATCTGGTGGCGCCGGAACAATCGCGCTGAAGGTCGTCGCCGGGTCCGTTCCAATCGCAACCGCCACTTCCATCCGCTCCTCACGAATCTTCGACAAAGTCACCGAAGGAATCGTGTCGACCGAAGAAGCAGCACTAGTCCCGCCAGCCGTCAAAGCCATCAGATCAACCGCCGAACTCGCATCGGTCGAGACCCCCCGCAACCGCTCTCGCAAATGCTCCGCCGCGACCTTCTGCCTCTGCCAGTGCATACCGGTCGTCTTCCCGTCATACACCTGCATCCGGTACATCCCCACGTTTCGCTTGCCGTTGTTTGGATCACGTGTCATTACGCAGGGAAGAGTAATAAACCGCCCGCCATCATGAGGCCAGGTCTTCAGCACAGGCAATTTGTTCAGGTCGACATGCTCTCCTCTCAGAATGACCTCTTTGCATTTCGCATCTTTAGCGGTGATTACTTTTGGAAAGAATCCGCCAATCTCGGCAAGCTTTGGCAGCATCTTCAATTTATCCATAAGGGTTGCAGGCGTCTCTGGTTTCAGCAGCACTCGTATACGCTCAGCAATGGCATCCAGCGAATCCGTCTCCAGCGCAAGCCTCATCCGCCGTTCGCTCCCAAACTGATTCATCAGTACGCGAGCTCCCGGATACCCTTTCACGTTCTCAAACAACAACGCCGGCCCGCCGGCCTCCGATGTTCCACGTCCGGTCTTTGCAGCCCGATCCGCAATCTCCGCCATCTCGAGAATCGGGTCGACCTCTACGTTGACGCGCCTCAGTTCGCCTGCTTTATGCAGAGCATTAATCCAATCGCGCAGGTCATCGTAGGCCAATTCATTTCCTCCGGTCTAAATGGACACAAAAGCCACCTCCGCTATGGTACTTGGCAGCCTCTCGAATATGAACAGCTATACCTTCACGAAGATTCGTTTACGCCACAAAAGCCAGTTCGGGACAAAACAAGCAGCCACAAAGCATAAACCGAAGATCAACGAAGTCATCTCCGTCGAGTGTCCCCGCGCAAACCAATGCGCATAAATCCAGCCCCAAGCAGTAAGAGGCCGTCCATTAGCTCCAATCTCCGATGTCTTGAAATAGAGCAGCGTTTTTACCAGCACAACCGACGAAGCATACGCCACAATCGCGTTCGACCCAAAGACGAGCCATGGCCAGGTTAGCCATCGCCCAGGCTTTGTCTCGTGAAAATGGCGGATATCAACAAGCCAATAGCACAATGCCAGTCCGAGCAACGCGCAGCCGGCTGCAAACAACACATACGAACTCGTCCACAGGTTCTTATTAATCGGGAACCAGACATTCCAAAGCAATCCCGACAGTACGCCGGCAATTCCCGCCAGCAACAAACCAGTAGCACCTTGTTCTTTGGTTGTAGCAAACCTCTTCCGACCGGAGCCCACCCCGCGTAACCACAATCCTGTAACGCATCCCAGCAAAGTAGTCGCGACCGCAGGGATAGTACTCAAAATCCCTTCCGGATCACGTGTCTTCTCGTAAAGAACGCCCGTGTGGATCGTCCCTTGAGTAAACGCTATGAATCCGCGATCAAGCCATGCCGCCAGATTGCGATCCTGATCGAGAAACGGAATATCCCTGCCTGGAACCCCAAAACCTGGAACCGGCACAAACCGCATAAGCGCCCAGTAACCCACCAACAAGACTGCCACGATTCCAAGTAGCGTACGCACCCGCTGCGTCGCCAGACAAATCAATCCGGCGCACAGGTAGCACACCGCAATGCGAGGCAGGACACCATACAGCCGCAAGTGCGTGAAGCGAAAGTACGGCACGATGTTCAAAATCATCGCCAGGGCATAGATAGTCACCGCCCTGCGGACGATATGTTTAGCCAGCTCCGGGCGACTCTCACCCTTAGCCATGCGCGAAGCCAGCGAAAAGATAATCGACGCGCCCACAATGAAAAGAAAGTTGGGAAACACAAGGTCAGTCAGTGTCCAACCGTTCCACTTTGCGTGCTCGAGTTGTGCATAAGTATGAGCCCAATCTCCGGGATCATTCACCAGAATCATGAAAGCGATGGTGACGCCTCGAAGCACATCGACCGAGAGCACTCTCTGAGCAGGCACACGCTCGCGGGAAGGCGTACCGGCTTCGACACTCACAGCGACAAACGTATCTTGCATAAGCATCCATCATCGCTCAGCCAACCCTCGTTCGTCCGGATTTTCTTCACCGGGAACGTTTTCGCCTCGGCAGGTGTCTAAAGCCAATAGGACGCATTCCTCGCAAATGCGCTGCCCAGTTAGAAGGGGTGCTCTTATGTTTGAGGACAGTCTCGTCGAATCGAAACCCGCTCCCACCTCGGCAGCGAAACAATTAACGACACTTAGCTCCATCGTCATTCAGGCCATAGCCGCAACGCTTCTTATCGCATTTCCGCTTCTTCACCCGGAACAGTTCCCTCTCCATCTCGATCCTCCCCACGTACTCCTGCCGTTGCCACCCAAGCCTATGGTTGAGATCAAACCTGCGCAGACGTTAGTAAAACCTTCCTCTGAATCGATATCAACGCTTCCGGTCAACATCCAACAATCCAGCTCACATTTTCCAAGGCCAAATACCCAAACTAATCTGGATGGCCCAGTAACACCAATCTCTATCTCCAACGAAATCTGGACTAGTAACACTCTTCCAGACGCGCTCGCAGCGGGAAATCCTGGTCCAGCCGTTTCCACTACTCCCGTCCACCCCGCCACCCTGTTGAAGATCTCTCGAGGAGTCTCCGCCGGCCTGCTTCTCTCACCAATTCGCCCTATTTATCCCGCTATCGCACGCGCCACTCACACTGAAGGCACCATAGTGGTCGAAGCGATCATCTCCCGCGCTGGCACAATCGAGAGCTTACAAGTCACCAGTGGTCCAGAGATGCTTCGTACAGCAGCTTTGGACGCAATCCGTGCAGCACGCTACCAACCCTATCGATTGAACGGAGAACCCATCGAGGTACAGACCACAATTACCGTCAATTTTCGCCTCAATAATTAATTGAAGGTATTCACAGCAATGGCAGCACAGGTTTCGTCTCCGGAGTTTGCGCTGCCACAATCGAAGAAGTCAAAACGCCGCCGCTTGGAGTATCGGTCACATAATTGACGAGAGGGTAACCGGCATCCTTCCACCCGTCGAAGCCACCCCGAAGAGGCCGCACCCTGTACACTCCCATCTTATGGAGTTGTAGCGCCAATTTCGCACTCGTCTCCTCACTTGGGCACGTGCAATACAACACAACATCGCGGTCTCGGGGAATGATTTCGCTATGTTGCCGCAACTCATTCGGCCCAATTCGCAACGCACCCGGCAAAACCCTCGGGTCCGGCAAGTAGTCCAGCGGATGACGCAGATCGACGATGAACGGAGGAGTATTTCCCTGCTCTGCCGCCATGTCCATCATTTGCTTTAGTTCCTGAGGCTCCAGTCGCAGGTCGCGTACCTGCTGCAGGAACTTGCGCTGCTTCAAAATGCGATACGCCAGGAAGCCCAGAACCATCAGCACGAAGATTGCGAAGGCGAAGCGCCCCAGCCAGTGGAAGAAGGCCGTGCTTCTCTGCGCTACGTCACCAAAGAATCTCCCTGCCAGTAAAAATGTCTCAGCCCAAAGCAGTGATCCGCCAAGGTCCCAGAGGAAGAACCGGGCATAGGGCATCCCGGCTTGGCCAGCGATCGGAGGAGCGACAGTACTGAGACCAGGTACGAACTTTGCAAACAGCAGTGTTGAAGGTCCGCGACGGCTGAAGTAGTTCTCCGTCTTGCTGACACAAGTCGAAGCCTCAAACGAAAACCGGCACACCAGTTGCAGCACACTATGGCCGTACCGGCGCCCTAACGCAAACCAGAGCGTATCAGAGAGCATGCACGCAGACAAAGCCGCCAGCAGTGCCGGAATATGATGAATTCTGTGGGTCGCACTCAGGGTTCCTGCCGTCAGCAGAACCGGTATGCTCGGAATCGGCACGCCAATCTGCTCTATCAGAACCCACAGAAAGAGGATCAGGTAGGCATAGTGCAGAAAAAATTGAAGCGCTATTGGCATAAGTCAAATCCAGAAGTAGCCGATTACTAAAATTGGATGCGATGCGTTGCCTTAAAGATACACAGCCCGGCCGTATCGCAGCCAGGCTGTAGATTCTACCTCGACAATGAATAACTACCAAAAATGAAGAGCTCAGGACTCTTCACTTCACAGAGACGATCGGTGTCACTGAAAAACCAGGGCGTAGTTTATGGTCGCTGTTTTCCTGCTCCAGGTTCGTAAAGTTGATCCGGACCGGGATACGCTGAACCACCTTTACGTAATTGCCTGTCGCATTCTCAGGTGGGAACAAGGACAGTTTTGAACCTGTTGCTCCGCCGATCTGGGTCACCACCCCGTCAAACTTCCTTCCGCCCAGTGCGTCGACCTTGATGACTACCTTCTGATTAGGGCGCATCTTCTCAAGCTGAGTCTCTTTGAAGTTCGCCGTCACCCACAGGTCGGTCAACGGCACAATCGTCAGCAGATCCTGTCCAATCGAAAGATTCGCGCCCACCTGTACGTTCTTCTTGTTTACGATTCCCGTTACCGGGGCAGTTATCTTCGTATACCCGAGATTCAGCCGTGCCTGGTCCACCTTCGCCTGAGCCTGCTGAACATCTGCCAGCGCGGCCTGCGCCTTGGCCTGCTGCACCTTCACCTGGCTAGGACCGTTCTTCACAGCCTCTACCGCCTGCGAACGTGTCTGATCGAGTTTGTGCTGAGCCTGCCGTACAGCCTCCTGCTGGCCAATCAACTGGGACTCGGCCTCAAGCACTCCGGCCTTATCCGCAGCCGCCTGGGCAACCGCTGCATCGTACTGCTGCTTCGAAATCACGTCCCGCTCCACAAGCGGTTTGTAACGCTGAATATCGAGGTCCGCCTTGGTGGAATTAGCCTTTGCCTGATCAACCCTGGCTGCTGCTGCTAAAACCTGCTTCTGGGCCTGTGCCAGCGCCGACGCAGACCCTTCCACATCTGCGCTTGTTGAACTAATGCTTGTGCTGGAATTGACGCTGGTAATAGGCACATTTACGTTCGCCTGCTCGGCCGCGGCCTTCGCGCTGGCGAGATTCGCCTCCGCCTGCTCCAGAGCGACCTGGTAGTCCTTCGGATCGATCTCCGCCAATACCTGCCCTGCCTGTACTTCCTGGTTGTCCTCCACGTAAACCTTGATCACCTGACCAGTCACGCGCGAACTCACCTGGTACAAATCGCCATCGACCTGCGCATCGTCCGTATCCTCTGTAAACGTCGAATGCCAGTAGAAGAGGCCCGCACCGAGAACCAGCAGCGCAACCACCGCAATAATGATTAGTTTGCGGCGTGACTTCTTCTCTGGAGATTCTTCAATGACATGCTCGTCTTTTTCGTACGTCTTTTCCGCTTGCTCTGGCAAGTTACTTTCCTCCGAGATAATCCTTGTAATTTGTCTGTGCCGCGCCTAAAGCACGGGCTAGCGAAAGCTTGGCAACGTTATGCTGATACTGCGCGCTGATGTACTGATCGTTAGCCTGCTCAGTCTGAGACTGCGCCTGCGATACCGCCAGGTTGTCCGAAACACCAGCTTTGAATCGCTGCTGCGCTTCACTCAAAGCCTCTTGCGCAAGCTCCACATTCGAGTGTGTTGCCTCAACTAGCTTCGCCGCAGCCTGAATGTCCAGAATACTATCCCGAACATCCTGGTTCACCTGCTGTATCTGATCCGCTAATCGGTCGCGTTCCTGCTCATACTGAGCGCTCGCGACTTCTTCCTGGCCCTTCGTCTTGGCAATCTGCAGGATCGGCACCGTCAGCTGGCCCGTCGCCGAGAAGGTGCCGTGAGAATGCCCCGGTGTCGTTCCGAGATCGCCATAATCCCCTGTGAAACTCACCACCGGAAGCCGGTAAGCCCACGCCGAAGTCTTCTCGGCGCTTGCCGCCTCCACCTGCTCACCCTGAGCCTGCAGATCTTTCCTAGTCTTCAACGCCTGCTCGAACGCCCCCTGAGGATCAACCTCATTGAACGCCGCATAGGGCACAAGGTCCGTCAATCGGAACTCCTGGTCCAGCGGCAACCCAATCGTCCGAGCCAGTGCAAGCTTGTCCTTGGCCAACTGATTCTTCGCAGAGATCAGTGTCTGCTGCTCGTTCTGATAGTCCACCTGCGCCCTCAGAACATCCAGCTTCGGACTCGTGCCCGCATCATGTGCGGCCGCCGCCTGGTCCAGCGACACCTTCGCCGTAGCCAACTCTGCCGTCACCGCTTCTACCCGGGCGTTGTCAGCAATGCAAATCAAGTAGGCATTGCCAACCGTCAGCACCACTAGATCCCGGGCGTCCTGTGCAGTCAGCTTCGCGCTCGCAAAGTTGTGCTTTGCCGAGATATAGTTCTGCAACGCCGACACATTCACCAGGTTCTGGGTCAGGTATCCCCTGAAATCCACGACCTGAAAGGGTCCGACAATCGTCTTGAAGCCGGCAACCGGAAACTTAATACCATAGGCCGCGAGATTCACTTGCTGCACATTGATGCTCACAGCACCGGTCGCCGTCGGCAGCAGGGCCTGCAACTCCTCCAGCCTCTGACCGTTCGCGTTTTGCTGATTGGCGCCCTGAAGGATCAAACCAAGGTTATTCCGCAGCCCGTGCTGAATCGCATCATCCAGCGAAAGATCCATCACGGTTCCGGTCGATTTTCCTTCGACAATGCTGCCCTTGAACGAATCCTGGGTAACCCGTGCGCCATTCTGGCCTGAAGCTCCATAAAGCTGTTGCTGTGCCCCCGCGACCGCCGAGCTGTCATAGCTCGTACTCGGCCCCGTCGCCGTCGGACGTGGCTGGTTACCCGAAGGCGCGGCCGTCGAAGTCTGCGCCCAGCTCGTCGCAGCAATCAGACTCAATCCTAAATACACAGTGGGTATCCCGAGATACTCCTGTTTCCAATGATTCATAGTTCGATGGTACCTGTTTGTCCTGTCATTTCCGACGCACAAAAGGCTCGGTTTTTTGGATGCAAGGAATTGCATTAAGTCTTCAAAAAGTTTTAGATACACTCTTTCGGGAAGCAAACTTAATCGTTTTACAAAGGTGAAATCCATGTTTCTTGGCATCGACGTCGGAACAGGCGGTACACGCGCAGTTCTCATCGACCGGGAAGGCCGAGTCATCGCCTCCTCCGCCAGCGACCACGCACCCATCAGTTCCCTCCATATCGGCTGGGCGGAGCAGGATCCCGACGACTGGTGGCGTGCCGCCCGCGAAGCGATCGCCGGAGTCATGGCCATCGCCTCCATTGCGGGCAGCGAAATAGAAGCCATCGGCCTCACCGGCCAGATGCACGGCTGTGTCATGCTCGGCTCCGATGGCAAAGTTCTTTGCCCCGCCCTCATCTGGTGCGATCAGCGCACGCAGCCCCAATGCGACTGGCTCACCGAAAAGATCGGCTTCGAGCGCCTCATCGAACTCACCTGCAACCCCGCGCTCCCCAACTTCACCCTCACCAAGCTCCTCTGGGTTCGCGACCATCAACCTGAAATCTTTGCCCGCATCGCCCACGTCCTCTGCCCCAAAGACTATGTACGCTACCGTCTTACGGGCGAGTTTGCCATGGATATGCAGGAGGCCAGCGGCACCCTTCTCCTCGATGTCACCCACCGCCGCTGGTCGGCCGAAGTTGCCGAAGTCGCCGGAATCCCCATGTCATGGCTCCCACGGCTCTTCGAAGGCCCCGAGATCTGCGCTCGCATCAGCACCGCCGGAGCCGGAGCCACGGGACTAGCCGAAGGCACACCAGTAGCTGCGGGTGCAGGCGATCAGGGTGCCGGAGCCGTCGGTATGGGAATCCTCTCCCCCGGCTCCGTCTCCTCCACCATCGGCACCAGCGGAGTCGTCTTCGCCGCGACCGACACTCCCGCAAAAGATCGGCTCGGCCGTCTCCACACCTTCTGCCACGCAGCCCCCGGACGCTGGCACGTCATGGGAGTCACCAACGGCGCCGGCCTCAGCCTCCGCTACTTCCGCGACACCTTCGCCCCCGACCTGACCTACGACGCGCTGTCGCAGCTCGCCGCGGAAGTTCCCGCCGGCAGCGAAGGCCTTCTCTGGGCTCCCTATTTGTTCGGTGAGCGCACTCCCCACCTCGACCCCGACGCCCGAGCCGCCTTCGTCGGCATCACCGCGTCCCACACGCGCGGACACTTCATACGCGCCGTCCTCGAAGGCGTCGCCTTCAGCCTTCGCGACACCTTCACTCTCTTCCAGGAACTGGGCGTTCCCGTCCGTGGCATTCGTCTCGGCGGAGGAGGAGCCCGCGGCCCTCTCTGGCGTCAGATCCAGGCCGACGTCTTCGGTCATCCCGTTCAACTGCTCGAAGCCGAAGAAGGAGGAGCCTTCGGCGCCGCTCTGCTGGCCGGAACCGGAATCGGGGCATGGCCATCCGTCGATGCAGCCTGCGAGGCCACCATCCGTGTCGCCCAAACCATCCCGCCGCAGCATGTCGTCGCGATGGACGCGGCCTATCGCGAGTACCGCAAAATCTATCCAGCACTTAGACAAATCACCTATACTGACGCGGCTCCTCCATCGAATTCTTAAGTTTTCCTGAGGAGAATTTTATGGTTGATTCATCCCGCCGGACCGAACTGCGAGTTAGCCTCCATCTGTGGTTCAGATGACACCCTCGGGTTCAGCGTAACTCCGTGGTCCGTGGGTCGTCACCGAATCAACTCCGGAGGCTACGATGAACCCCCTCTTCCCCACTCTGAGAACTGCTGCCATCCTTTCGTTGGCTGCATTCGCCATCAATCCTTCAGCCACCGCCCAGAATTCTCACTCGGACAACGACGACCGCACGGTCTTCTATCCCGGAAATCTTGTCGTCAGCCGCAGCGTCTACGACAACAATCCTGCCAATGTGAAAGTCGGAACCGTTCTCCCGCCAAACTGCGCGGCCACCACCGGCGGATGCTCGGCGGCGACCGGCGCTCCCAATAACGGCACCTATCCCTTCGTCTTCAATAACGATGTCTACGACAGCAGCTTCGGGATCACCTCGGTCATCTTCCTCGATCAACTCACCCCGTGGGGGTGGCTCATTAACAGCATCGAGGTGCCGAACAGCTCCCAGCATCACGTCAACGGAAACAGCGATCACCTCGTCACCAGCTTCAGCTCCAAGTCTGAGCTCGCTCTTAACCTCTCCACCGACGGCAAACTTCTCACCTTCATGGGCTACGTGGCTCCCATCGGTGCCCTCGACATCTCCAACTCCAATACTCCAGGCGCTAACGATCCGTCCAATCCCGTCGGAATCAATGCCTACCGCGCCGTCGCCACCGTAGATCGCAAGGGGAACTTCACCTTCACCGAGACAAACGCCTACAGCGGCAACAACGGCCGCGCCGCCATCCTCAACAACACCGATGGCGCTTACGTCTTCTACACGGCCGGCAATGCAGGCAACGGGGGAAACCCTCAGCCCAACGGCATCATCGTCGGAGCGGGAGCCCAGTTCATCGATCCGACCTCCGCGCCTGAGATCTCCCAGATTCCTTCCACCCCAACGCCCCTCGGCGGCTTCAACATTACCGAACTCGGACTCAAAGCCGACAAGATCGGCAAGGACACCAACTTCCGCGGCCTCACGATCTTCAACGACGTCGTCTACTTCACCAAGGGGAGCGGCGGCAACGGCGTCAACACCGTCTACTTCGTCGACACCACCGGCTCCGCCTGCCCCAACGGTGTAGGCCTCCCGGCCGCCGGAGCGACCCTTCCCATCTCTCCGCTCGCCTATGACCCCACCAAGCTCCAGGCCTCCGGTCTGCCGAACAATATGTGCATCCTCGCCGGCTTCCCCACCGTACTCGCCAAGATCACAAGTCCCCCCCCCGCCACTCCCTTCGGCATCTGGTTCGCCAACGCCGACACACTCTACGTCGCCAGCGAGGGCGACGGCTATAACAGCGCCGCAGACCTCTACACTCATGCCGCAGCTCAGACCGATGCAGGCCTGCAGAAGTGGGTCTTCAACTCCACGACCAAGCTTTGGGGCCTTGCCTATACCCTCCAGACCGGCCTCGATCTGGGAATCCCCTATACCGTTCACAACTACCCAACAGGCAACAACACGGGTACCAAGGTCCCACTCCCTTGGGCTCCAGCCACCGATGGTCTGCGAAATCTAACGGGCAAGATCGACCACGACGGTTATGTCACCCTCTACGCCATTACCTCCACAGTCAGCGGCAGTGGTGACCAGGGCGCCGATCCTAACCGTCTCGTCGCCATACGAGACCTGCTGAAGAATACTGACACAACCCTTGCAGCCAAGGAAAAATTCTTTACACTGCGCCAGGCCGGCTTCGCAGAGGTTCTCCGCGGAGTCTCTCTAACCCCCGGAACCAATGTGGACCATGATCGCCACGATTACGATCATGACTACGATCACGATCGCGACTAAATCGGCACCTCACTTCTGAGGTAGCGGCAATTCGATAAGACGGAGAAGACCTTCTTCTCCGTCTTGCTTTCTTAACCCGAACAAAGTATTCCTTGCCTGCTATTGTTGGTCTTGAATGACCGGCCATATATTCAGCCCGGCAAGCGTCATCGCCGCCGTTCTCACGCTGATTCCTTTCCTGTCGGCGATCTTCTTTCCCGCCACTCTGGAGCGTCGCGTCACCGCTCTCCCCTTGAAAGCACGCTTTCTTTTCCCGGTTATTTTTAGCCTTCCCTATGCTCTGATCTCCATCTCCTCTGGGATATTTCAGTGGGATTGGTTTCTTCTATACCTTCTCTTGCCAGTCGCAGTTTCGTTTCTGCTCTGGCAGGCCAGATGTGTCGATCCGAATCAACACGGCAACTGGCGCGACTTCACGGTCCTCGCTACGTTGGGTCTGGCGGTCGATCTCCGCTGGTTCGAATCGGCATGGCCACCCTATCTCGGTATCTTCAACAAATTGCTCCTGCTGAATATTGGCCTCTACGGCTTTCTCGTCTGTCGAAAACTCGACGGAGTTGGACTCGATCTTCGACTACGTTGGCAGGATATTCGCATCGGTCTTCGTGAATTCGCCTTCTACGCTCCTCTGGCAATTGCTCTGGGTCTTTCACTCGGTTTTCTGCACCTTCACTTCGCCTGGCCGTCTCTCACCCGCGCAATAGCTGCGCCCTTGTTCACTTTTTTCTTTATCGCCATCCCTGAAGAAATCTTCTTCCGAGGCTGGCTCCAGAATCTGCTCGAACGGCGTTTCGGCCACACTTCCGCACTCCTGTTCACCGCAATACTTTTTGGCCTTTCCCACTTCAACAAGCGCGCCGCTTATTTCAACTGGCGTTACGTTCTGCTCGCCACCCTTGCCGGAATCTTCTATGGCCGCGCCTGGCTCGAGCAGCGGCGGGTCGCCGCTTCGACCATCACTCATACAGTCGTCGACACGGTTTGGTCACTGTGGTTGCGATAGCGAAGGAACCCTGTGCTGTCCGTGCGGGCGATATGTCAAATAACCACGCCCTACCCGCATGTTATGAATCGCATTCGCGGGCACAGTAATTGCCAGCGTCACTCCCAGAATCGCGTGAACCACCGCCAGCACATAGAGATTCCGATATCGTAGAAACAACGTGCATGCCGCCAATCCCCACAAAAGAGTCAGAGGCGTGAGGATTGGATTCGGTAAATGAGCAAGAGCAAACAGAACCGCCGTCGCGGCAACGGCCGCCTTTTCGGGTAGGAAACGCAGGAGACGGAGCAGCATAAAGTCCTGCATAAGAAACTCCTGAAAGGATGCCCAAAGGCAATATCCCCAGAAAGTCGCTGCGAACCTTACAAAACCGCCATGCGGCTGATGCAGCGTTCCTCTCGTTTGAGCAGTCACGATACAAATGGCCGCAACGGCGACTGCGGGAAGAATGAGCCAAAGCGATCTGCGGAAACCCTCTACTCGCAGACCCATCGCTCGCAGGCCGTCAAACGAAAGCCAGGTAACCAGCGAAATCCACAATACTGCGACCCAGTAGAGATATCGTTGTAAAGGCCGGCTGGTCCAGAGAACAAGGACGATTAATCCATAGCCAACCCAAAGCTCGAGCAGAACTCTCCCCGTACGTGAGGTCAACGGAAGATTCTTATTCTCCACAAATTGATCTTGCACAGCTCAACTCTTTACCCGCATCCTGAAATGAGATGCAATCCGGAAATCATACAGGGTCATATACGCAGCTAAGACGTCAGCCGTTAGCGGCAATCGGTCTTGTGCTGCTGCTGTTCTTTGCGATCTGCGCAATCTTTGCTCCGTGGTTGGCCCCTCAGGACCCGGCACAAATAGCCTTGAAAGCTCGGCTCGTGGGACCGAGTGCAACCCACTGGTTTGGGACCGATGAGTTGGGCCGCGACATTCTCTCTCGCGTTTTATTTGGCGCTCGCATCTCTCTCATCGTGGCAGTGAGCGTCGTCGGGCTGTCTTTGGCAATTGGAGTCGTAGCGGGATGTGCGGCTGGGTTTTACGGCGGTTGGGTAGACACCGTGATAAACGTCTATGTCATGAATGCCTTCCTGGCACTGCCAGGGATCCTGCTGGCGATCGCATTCGTGGCATTCATGGGACCGGGCCTGGGGAATGTAATTCTGGCGTTGGCAATCTCTGGTTGGGTCGGCTACGCCCGATTGGTTCGCGGCCAGGTCATGGCAGTAAAAGAGCGGGAGTTTGTAGAGGCGGCTCGCGCTTTGGGCGCTTCGAATACCCGCATCATCGTCAGGCACATCCTCCCGAACATCATTCAGCCGCTGATCGTACAGGCTGCAATCGGAATGGCCGCGGCAGTTCTGGCAGAGGCTACGCTAAGCTTTCTAGGACTGGGCATCCCCCCACCGGCGGCTAGCTGGGGATCAATGCTGAACGACGCCCGCTCGCATCTCTTCGATTCGCCGCACCTCATCTTCTTTCCGGCGATGGCGGTCATGCTTTGTGTGCTGTCATTCAACTTTATAGGCGACGCTCTTCGCGATTACCTCGATCCAAGAACGCGCTTGAGAACTGGCTTGTAGAGCCCCTTACCGTAACTTTTGATTCTGACAGGGTCCCTGAAAATATGTTGATTGGAGTGATCTCTGACACACACGGCCTGCTGCGACCGGAAGCCCGTATAGCGCTGGCCGAGTGTGAACATATCCTCCACGCAGGCGATGTAGGCGATCCCGGAATCCTCGATGCGCTATCCGGGATCGCTCCCGTAACAGCGATTCGCGGAAATGTCGATGTGTCCGGCGCTTGCGCGGAGTTACCGGAAACAGAGATGGTCAAGTTGGGAGGGGTCGTATTCTACCTGGTGCATTCGGTCCATTGGCTCGATCTTTCCCCGAAGGCGGCAGGAGTTCAGGTAGTGGTCAGCGGACACTCTCACAAACCTTCTATCGACAGAAAAAATGGAGTCTTGTATATCAATCCAGGAAGCGCGGGACCAAAACGATTTCGATTGCCAGTTTCCCTTGGACTGGTGACAGTCAGCAACGGCGAGGCAGAAGCCAGGATTGTATCTCTGGAATGAACGCATCTAGGCCTATCGCCGACACTGCCGGAGTCCCGCTCTATTTCGTATCGAATCGAACCGTAGAGAGAATGGATTCAAGACGGTCGCGCACTCCGTCGAGCTCCTGCTTGGAGATCTCCCGAACTCCGCTCACCTCGCCGCCGCAAAACGTATTGATAACTAAATCGAAACGGTAACAAGTATTGTTACGAAGGGTCGTATAGATCTCGTCGCGCCCCTCGGTGCAGATCTTGCCGTGCTCGTCATAGCCGCGAGTGAAGGTGACACCGCTGATCTGGCGGGGAGCGATGATATGCGAAACAGTATCGGAGGCCTGCTCGCGGCAGTCATGCTCGTTCGTACGCGGCGTAACGCTGAAGTAGAAGAGCGCTCCAGAAAATGTAGACGTGGGGTGCGGATTGAAGCCGATCGTGGCAACGGCCCGCATCCGGGTGCTTGCCCACAGAGGGATGGGCGTCGTTGACAAAGGTGCTGACCTCGGCATCGCGGCGGGTGAGTGTCCAGCCAACTGGCGACTGAAAAGAGATGCCGTAGCGGCTGTCATGAAAGATGCTCGCCGGAGGACTTGTAGGATCCGGGGCCGAAAGAGGAATGAGCGGAACCGGACGGACTACCTTCTGCTGCTGCGCCAACAGCGAGCCAGCAACAAGAGCCACGAGGCTCCCAAGAACGATTCGGGAGGGCTTCTTCATACTCCTCACTTCACCCTACAGGATGATGGCGCAGGAGGGTAGAGGGCTGCCATGCAACGTTTGCGGTATGCCGTAAGCCGCAGAATATACGATATTAGCCGTTTGCTCGGATGCGGGGATTGGCGATCGTATAAGCCACGTCAGTAAGCAGGTTAACCATGACATACGTTAGGCCAATGGCAAGAATGCACCCCTGTACGAGGGCATAATCGCGGTTCGAAATCGCAGAAAGCGTCAGCCGCCCGATTCCGGGCCAGCTAAAGATCGTCTCCGTTACGATGGCGCCCGCAAGGAGCGATCCGAACTGGAGCCCGATCACCGTGAGAACAGGGATCAGTGCGTTGCGCAGTGCATGGCGGTAAACAACCTGATTTTCAGTAAGTCCCTTGGCGCGGGCCGTGCGGATGTAGTCCTGCGAAAGTTCCTCGAGCATGGCGGTTCGCACCATGCGGGTCAAAATCGCCGCAAGCGAAAGACCAAGCGTTACTGCTGGAAGAACAAGGTGGAGAAGAAAGTCCGATGTTCCTCCGGTACCTGCGGTAGAGACAGGCAACCAGCCGAGACCGATCGAAAAGATAAGAATCAGGATCGGGCCAAGAGCAAAATTTGGAAACGACAGCCCAATCAGCGAAACCACTCCCAGGGTGCGATCCTGCCATCGATTACGGTGAAGAGCAGACCAGATACCTGCGGGTATCGCGGCGACGATGGCGATGACCAGCGCAGCAATGGTTAGAGCCAGCGTGTAGGGATACCGTTGCAGAACAAGGTGGGTAACGGAGTCGTGGAGCCGGAGGGATTGTCCGAGGTCGGCGTGGAGAATTCCCCGCCAGTAGTCCAGGTATTGCTGATGCAGCGGAGCGTCGAGATGCCAGGCGTGCCGCAGGGCATCAATATCGGATGCAGTGGCCCCTTCACCAAGCATCTGGACGATGGGATCTCCCGGAACAAGATGAATAAGTAGGAAAACGATGGAGACAACGACCCACAGAACGGGAAGAGTCACAAAAACACGGCGAAAGGGCCGAGCCAGGGTCATATCGCCGCTTCCCTGCCTTCCGCTTCGAGCGCCGGCACAGCGGCAACCGGCTCTACACGAACGCGGCTGATGCGATGGCCGCTCATTTCAACCACCGTGTAGCGCCGATTGTCATAAACGATGCCCTCGCCGGACCGGGGAATGTGCCCAAGCTGGGTAAGAAGGAATCCGGCCAGAGTCTCAACACCAGTCTCCCGTGGAAAATTCCAGTGAAGTTGCGTTGAGAGATCGCGAAGGGAGGTGGATCCTTCAAGCGACATCACTCCGGTAGCGCTTGGGAGGGCGGAGCGGACGTCGAACTCGTCATCAAGCTCCCCCACAATCTGCTCAAGCACATCTTCGGCTGTAACAAGGCCGACCGTCGAACCGAACTCATCGACAACAATCGCAATCTGACGGCGATATTGCTGAAACTCCTGCAGCAGTTCAACCGCCAGCTTCGTTTCGGGGACAAGCGGCACCGAACGCATCACCTGGCGGAGCGTAAGACCCGAAGAGCCCTGGCCTCCAAGCGAGAGCGCCACGGAACGCAGATGCATAAGCCGGGAAATATCCTTCGAATACACAACGCCAATAATGTTGTCGCGACCGGAGCTTGGACCTTTTCCCGCCGGATCGTAAACAGGAACCCGAGAGTGCTGCTCCTCGACAATGCGAGCGCTCGCGTCTTCAATTCGCATGTCGGCAGGCAGGGAAAAGATCTTACCGCGGGGTGTCATGATCTCCCGCACAACGATGTGGTTGAGTTCGATCGCGCGGTGAATAATCTCTTCCTGAAAAGCGGGCAGCAGCCCCATCCGCCGCGTAGCTGTGGCGATGAGCTTGAGTTCTTCGGGCGAGTGAACCGCACCCTCTCCCCGGAGCGGCGCTCGGAACATCCGAAGGACAACGGCCGCCGAAGCATTCATCAGCTTGACAACAGGACGGGTGATGCGGATAAACACATCCATCGGTCCCGCGACTGCAAGAGCGATCCTCTCAGCTCTCTGCAGCGCGAGAGACTTGGGGACGAGTTCTCCAAGGAGTACCTCGAAGTAAGTAATGATCGCAAAGGCAAGGATGACCGCAATCGTATGGGCGTAGATAACCGCGTGGCGTGGAAGAGTGTGAAGCACACCGCCCCCGATTCGCAGAATGACGTCGGCGACCACAGGCTCACCAATCCAGCCCAGGGCAAGGGCAGCAAGCGTAACACCAAGCTGAACGGCAGGCAGAAACTCGTCTATGGAGTGCTTGAGTTTGATGGCCGTCCGGGCGCCGGGTCGCCCGTGAGCGATCAATTGCTGAATACGGGTCTCGCGGACGCTGACAATTGCAAACTCCGCAGCGACAAAGAAGCTGTTGGCCAGGATAAAGAAGGCCACCATAATGACGCGAAAGAGGACCCACTCGAGCATAGAGGCAAGTCTAATGTTATCCCGCGGGCGGGGTTGCGGCTCGCATCTGCTGGTAACCACGAACAAAGATCACAATTCCCACCAAGTTCAAAATCGGCGGCGGCAGAAGAAGTAGCCAACCCACGGTAGTAAGCGAGGGAACTGCGAGGATGTAGCAGATGTCCGTGAACAGATCCGAAAAGCGCAGACCGGCCGCGATCGGCAGCCATACAGGTTCTTTCCGCCATCGCCAGAGCGTAAGTGCCTGGCCAAGGGCGAAGGCAGCCCATTGGCCCCCTGAACGGCGCAGAAACGCAACGTCCAGATCGACCGGCAAAGAATGATGAAAAACGCGGAACCAGAGATCAGGCGCGAACCAGGATATGAAGAACAGAAGAGTGTCTTCTACCAGGGCAGCCCACAGGTAAAGGAGAATGACGATTCTAAGGCGCCGGTCGATCACAAGTGTCTCCACCTGCCCGTAACGTTAAATCGAGGCTACTCCATCTCGGAATGGTTACAACCCACGATGCATCCTGAAGCGCCCCGCCCCGGCTGAACGGCCCAAAAAATAAATGGCCGGCTAATCCTAGCCGGCCACTTACCTGAATTGACTTCCTTTACGCCAGAACCTTGTTGACAGACTTGTCGATCGTGTCCTTGGGCACGTAGCCGACAATCTGCTCGGCAACCTTGCCGCCCTTGAAGAGCAGCAACGCCGGGATGCCGCGAATGCCATAGCGCATTGGCGTCGCAGTGTTCGCGTCAACGTCCATCTTCATGACCTTGAGCTTGCCCTGGTAGTGGCTTGCAACCTCATCGACTACTGGCGCGAGCGCGCGACAGGGGCCGCACCATGCTGCCCAAAAATCCACGAGTACGGGCTGCTCCGACTGTAGGACGTCCTTCTCAAAGTTGGCGTCGTTGACTTCAGTAACGAACTGACCTGCCATGTATCTTTCCTCCAGAAATGTGCCGTTCTACCACCCTATTCTTTCAGCACACTATCCAGAGTAATAGATGCACGACACAAGTGGTAGTTTCATTCCGCTCAGATGCTGTTGAAAAACCGGTACATCCAGAAAAATCAGCTTAAAGAGGAAACGCCCGGACCTCTCTGTTGCGAGAGGTCAACGGGCGGCGTAGCAGCCCTCCCCAGAACTGCCCACAAGCGCTAAGTTACGAGTGAATCCAAAAAACGTAAAGAAATCTTAGGTAACCTTTTTCGATTAGTTACCTTATTGCTCGAAAGCAACTAAGTGCTTTGAACTGTATGGCCTAGCAAATCTACTGAGGCACCCGGAGAAATCCTCGTATCGATGAGTTCCAGATTGGGATTCCCGGCAGCCCCACGAACCACGGAACTAACGCTGTCAATAGGCTTGGACGCATCCGTAATCAGCAGAACCGAAGGTCCCGCCCCGCTAAGCGCAACCCCCAGAATGCCGTCTGTGCCGGAAAGCGGCAGTAGCATCGCCAACAGCGGACATGCCCCTAGGCGATACGGCTGATGAATACGATCCTGCATCGCTGAATGCAGCAGATCCCCGCAATTCAGGGCAAAGGCAGAAACCAGCAAAGCCGTCGCCTGGATATTCGCCACCGCATCCGCCCTGGAATACTTCTCCGGCAGCAAAGCCCGCGCTTTCTTCGTGGAAAGACTCTCCGGCGGAAGAGCAAGCAACAACCTCCAGTTGAGGTTATTGCCACAAGTTGCTGTAATAACATGCTCTTTATCCATTGCCGATACTGTCATTCCCCCATGAAAGCACGCCGCCACATTATCCGGGTGGCCTTCGCGGCGGCAGGCCTCGTCAAGGATCCCCTGACCGGTCCAACCGAGCGAACCGAAGTGATTTGCAAGAAAGACGCCGGCCAGCAGGGCGGCAGCGCTGGAGCCGCAACCCATGCCCAGCGGAACTTCGTTATGAACACGCAGACTTAGCCGAGGCGCAAGCATGCCCCGATTCGCCAGCACATCGACGTAAGTCGTAAGAATAAGGTTGTTTTCCATCACAGCGCACTGCGCCGCATCGCGCCCTGTGGCGTCAATATGGAACGCCTCCGGCTCCGCAAGCCTGGCGTCGATCGTCAGATAGAGCGCCATAGCCAGGCCAACAGAATCAAAACCGGGCCCAAGATTGGCCGAGGTCGCTGGGAGACGAAGGCGCAATGGCGCAGTCTGGGTGCTCATGCGTGCTGCGCCAGCTTCATCTGCGACTCAAGTTCTCGGAAAACCACCTCACTATCCGCCTCAAGCACAATCGGCGGCTTGCGTAACGCTGCATGCTCCGCCTTGTCTGCGGCCGTAAGCTCAGCGGCCTCGGCATCCGTAAACAACTCGTTGCGGTGGTAGTGAATCGTGTAGTCCGAGTCCTTGAGAGTATGTCCCGTGAGAATGAGAACGGTCCGCTCTTCCCTTCCGACCTTCCCCTGCGCAACCAGTTTCTTCAGGCCGGCCAGCGTGACCGCCGAAGCGGGCTCGCACCCTACTCCTTCAGCTCCAATCTCAGCCTTCGCAAGCGCAATCTCCTGCTCGGAAACCTGCTCACACCATCCGCCGGTTGTGCGAAGGGCGCGCAGAGCCTTCTTCCACGAAGCTGGATTCCCAATCCGAATGGCCGAAGCCCGCGTATTCGCCTTGACCGGAACCAACTCCTTACCGCCGTTCTCCTCGATCGTGCGATACAGAGGATTGGCCCCCTCGGCCTGGATAACGCTGATCTTAGGCACACGCTGGATCAGCCCGAGATGGTGAATCTCGGTAAATCCCTTGGCGAGCGCGGAAGAGTTCGCAAGGTTGCCCCCGGGAACGATCACGTGCTCCGGTACCTGCCATTCAAGCTGCTCCAGTAACTCGAAAGCCGGAGTCTTCTGACCTTCAAGACGGTACGGATTGACCGAATTCAGCAGCATGATCGGAAAGCGGTTGACCAGGTCAGTCAGGACGTCGACGCAGCCGTCGAAATCCGTTTTGAGCTGGATCGTCAACGCACCGTAGTCCATCGACTGTGACAGCTTGCCCCAGGCGATCTTGCCCTCGGGGATAAAGACGATCGAACGCATCCCCGCCCTTGCGGCATAGGCCGCCATCGCAGCCGAGGTGTTTCCGGTAGAAGCGCAGGCAACCCATTCAAAACCACGCTCCGCCGCGACCGATAGCGCCGCAGTCATTCCGGTGTCTTTAAACGAGCCGGTGGGATTCATGCCCTGGTGCTTGGCAAGCAGCCAGTCGATTCCGGCAATCTTGGCGCTGCGCGGCAGTTCGTAAAGTGGCGTATTGCCCTCGCGAAGTGTCACGATCTTTTCCGGGGCGTCCACGATCGGCAAAAGGTCACGAAAGCGCCACACTCCAGACTGGTCTTCCGCTAGCGTGGAGGTGCGGCGCTCCTGCCAGAGCCAGCGGAGAGCGCTGGCGTTCGGCAGTTTACTGTCCGACGCCGGAGCATCTCCGTTCGGAAGGGACGACCACGGGTAAATGACGTCGTAAAGCCCGTTGCACGTCGGGCAACGGAATATGCTGTTGACAGCGGTGCCGGCAATCCTTGCACCGCAGTCTATGCATCGGAGCTGATGTGTCGCGACTTTCATGGTTTCAGCTAGGTTATCGTAAAGAGCCGTATAGTCCCAAAACTCTGCGCCTCGCAATCACGTGGGCAATGGCTCTCGCCGCATTGGCGCTCTGCTGGGAAGGACTCGCCCACGCGCAGGCAAAGGAGTTGCAAATCGCCGCCGCGTCCGATCTGCAACCCGTGATGCCCACTCTCGCAGATGCCTACCTCAAAAAAACCGGGATAAAGCTTGTCATCAGCTTCGGCTCCTCAGCCACTCTCACGCAGCAGATCCTCAACGGCGCGCCCGTGGATCTATTTATGAGCGCCGACTTCGTCAATCCCGAAAAAATCGTCGCCGCCGGACTCGCGGATGACAGGGCCCCCGTCCAGTACGCCAGGGGAATGCTGGTCCTCTGGGCCAGGAAAGACTCCCCGCTCCAGCCACTCTCCATCGATCGCCTCACAGACAAGCGCGTAACCAGCATCGCAATCGCCAATCCGCTCCATGCCCCCTATGGAGTCGCTGCAGAGACTGCCCTTAAGCGCATGCATATGTATGAAGTAGTATCTCCACACTTGGTAATTGCGGAAAATATCGCGCAGGCCGCGCAGTTTGTGGAATCCGGCAACGCGCAGCTCGGGTTGATCTCGTTGACCTCGGCAAGTTCTCAGCACTTTCGCGACGTGGGCACCTACATAACGATGCCACCGGTCTATACGCCAATCCTGCAATGCGCTGTCGTACTCGCAAAATCAGATCGCAAGGCCGAAGCACATGCGTTTTTGAACTGGCTCCTCTCGCAGCCGACTCAGCGGAGTCTTGAAAAAGGGGGATTGGGTGCTGTGAACTAGAAACACGAACCTGAAAGGCCATCCCCGACAAGAGATGAACCAAGACGACCGCAAAACGAGGACGAACCGATGGAAGGCATGGCTACTCGACCGTCTCCGCGACCTGCAATCTCGGGAGGACCAGATTTTCCTGCTCCTCACCTTTGTAATCGGTGCATTGACTGGCCTTGCCGTCGTCTCGTTCATCCTGCTTACTGAGCGGCTTGGAATGCGCCTGTATCCCGTGGGTGGCGCGCCCTGGCGGAGGCTTTTCTTCCCTGTCGCCGGATCGCTGGGCATCGGCTATCTGTTGTTCCGGTATTTTCCCAATGCGCGCGGCAGTGGTGTTCCGCAGACCAAAGCCGCACTGTATGCCCACAACGGACGCATCACGCTCCGCACCGTGCTGGGAAAGTTCTTTTGCACCTCCGCAACCCTGGCCAGCGGAATCCCGCTTGGGCGTGAAGGGCCCTCGGTTCAGGTGGGCGCGGGGATCGCCTCCGTGCTCGGGCGAGGTTTGCGTCTACGTCCGGAAAAGATCAAGGCGCTCATCCCGGTTGGTTCTGCTGCCGCGATTGCCGCAGCATTCAATACGCCGCTGGCGGCCGTCATGTTTGCGTTGGAAGAGATTGTGGGAGACCTTCATGCTCCAGTGCTTGGTTCCGTGGTACTGGCCTCGGCCACCTCGTGGGGAGTCCTGCGTCTCATCCTCGGCAATCATCCTTTGTTCAAGGTTCCGCAATATGAGCTTGTGCATCCGGCAGAGTTTGCTGTTTATGCCGTTCTTGGAGTGCTGGCTGGCTTCGTCTCTGTAGCATTCGCAAAGCTCCTTCTCAACATGCGCGATCGATTTCTCCGATTGCCTAAATGGACCGCCTGGTTTCTACCGGTGGCCGGAGGATTGGTGACCGGCCTGATGGGATGGTTCGTTCCCCAGGTGCTGGGTGTCGGCTATGCCTATGTCGGCTATGCCCTGAATGGAACGATGGCCCTGAAACTCATGGCGCTGCTTGTAGTGTTGAAACTCGTCGCCGTGGACGTCAGTTATGCCTCTGGGAATGCAGGTGGCATCTTCGGGCCGTCGCTTTTCATCGGCGCTATGCTGGGTGGCGCTGTGGGCACCGTGGCCCACACTCTATTCCCTGCATACATAGCCAATCCAGGAGCGTACGCTCTGGTAGGGATGGGCGCTGCATTTGCCGGCATCGTTCGAGCCCCCATGACATCGGTGCTCATGATCTTCGAGATGACCCAGGACTACGCAGTGATCGTCCCGCTGATGATTGCAAACCTGATCAGCCTGTTCATCTCTTCCAGGTTCCAGAGACACGCTCTCTATGAAGCCCTTGCCATACAGGATGGCGTGCACCTGCCTTCGGCAAGTTCGCTCCAGAATCGCGTCCGGCGACAAGTGTCCCGCATCATGCGAGCTCCCTCAGCGACGCTTTCCGCAGAGACAACCGTTCGAGAGGCTCTGGAACGGGTCCGTGACGCCGACTTAAAAACCTGGATCGTGACCGGCCCGATCGGAGTTGTCGGCGTCATCAGTCTTTCTCAGCTCCAGCAGGAGGCCGTCAGCGAAGCCGATAATCAGCTCAACGACCTCGTCGATGGTCTTGTATTTCCTCATGTCCACGCCGATCAGGGCCTTGATCTTGCGCTCGAGCGCATGGGAGCAAGCCATCTCGATCTGCTGCCCGTCGTGGGCCGCGCCGATGTGCACAAGCTGGAAGGTATAGTCCTCCTGCGCGATGTCCTGAATTCCTACGGCGTCACCCACGCAGATGACGCTTAACCCGCAGAGTTGCGGGCGGCTGCGTTAGGCTGTTTTGCATGGACATGGAAGCCCTCGGGTTAACGCTGCGGCTCGCCGCCAGCACAACTGTCATTCTGCTGTTGGTCGCGGTGCCGCTGGCATGGTGGATTGCGTCCGGTCGCAGCGTTGCGCGCGCAGTAGTCCAGGCCATCGTCGCGCTGCCGCTGGTGCTGCCGCCCACAGTGCTGGGGTTCTATCTCCTGGTCGCGCTCGGTCCCCTCACCTGGCCCGGACGCGCACTCATGAAGATCTTCGGGCATCCGCTGGCATTCAGCTTCAGCGGACTGCTCATTGGATCCGTACTCTATAGTCTGCCGTTTGCAGTACAGCCGTTAGTCGCCGGCTTCGGAGCAGTCGAACATGGATACGTCGAAGCCGCCTCTGGCCTCGGAGCTTCGCCATGGCGCGTCTTTCAATCCGTTGTGCTCCCGATGGCGCGCACTTCACTGCTCACAAGCGCCGTGCTCGCATTCACCCATACCGTAGGCGAGTTCGGTGTCGTCCTCATGCTCGGCGGAAATATTCCCGGACGAACCCGCACACTCTCCATCTCGCTCTACGACCTCGTGCAGGACGGCAATTACCCGGCAGCCAACCGGACGGCTATCGTCCTGATAGCCTTCGCAATGGCCGCATTGCTGGTGATCTATCTTCTGCCCAGCGTGCGCAGGACGGACGGAAGGCAGGCCGACGTTGTCAGATAACCTGCTGACCGTAAAGCTGCGGCATCAACTAGGCGCACTGCTCCTTGACGTGAAGTTCGCGCTGACACAGCCGTGGACGGTATTGTTTGGACCTTCCGGCAGCGGAAAGACAACGGTCCTCCGTGCAATTGCCGGATTCGTAAGACCAGGGGAAGGCCTCATTGTCTTTGGCCCCTCCGATCGTGTGCTTGTAAACACGCAGCAGAGAGTTTTCCTGCCGCCACACTTGAGGCCACTGCGATCCTCTACCCAGTCTGCGCGGTTATTTCCCACCCTCACCGTGCAGGAGAATGTGGCCTACGGAATGAATCGGCAGTCGCATCGTGAGGATGAGAGGCAGGTGCTGCAGGAAATAATGTCCCTGATGCGGCTCACCCCACTCGCACAGCGGAAACCCCGCGAACTAAGTGGAGGCGAGGCGCAGCGGACATCGCTGGCTCGAGCAGTCGCTGCGGCAATCGCCTACGCCGGAGCCGAAAAGCCGCTCCTTCTGCTCGACGAACCGTTCACAGGGTTGGACAGCGTTTTGCGGGACGAACTTGCCATTGCATTACGCGACTGCCTCGCGAGATGGGGAATCCCGGTGCTGTCCGTGTCGCACGACGTTGGCGAGTGCTATCTGTTAGGTGCACAGATCGTCCGTATGGCTGAGGGAAAAATCGTCGCGCAGGGGCCCCCGGAGAGAGTTCTCGCCGGGGAACGGGAACAGATGCTGGCGCGGCTCGGCAGCTGATTCACTCTTGGATTTGTCGATTATTGACCGACTTGAACAGGCTCCTGTTCGAGCTTGATTCCGAAGCGCTGTTGGACTTGCTCTCGAATCGTGTCGCGAAGAGCAAATATCTCCTCGGCGGTAGCGTCTCCCTTATTAATCAGCGCCAGTGTGTGGCGCGAAGAGATCCCCGCATTTCCAAGAGCAAACCCCCGGGCAAAACCGGCCTTCTCAATGAGCCACGCCGCAGGAACCTTCGTCAGGTCATCCCGAGCAGGCCAGTGTGGAACCTGGCTCGCATCAATGCTCAAGGCTGATGCAATGCGGTCAATCGTGGAAACAGGAACAACAGGATTCTTGAAGAACGAACCCGCGCTGCGACCGTCCGCACCGCCCTGCCCTGCCAGCATGCCCTTCTGCTCGCGGATCGAGCGCACGGCGTCGTAGACCTGCATCAGGGACGGTCTCTCCCCCGCATCGAGCGCAGTCTTAAAGTGGCGCTGCAGATCGGCATAACGCAACGCAGGCTCACCGCCGGGCCGAAGCCGATAGATCACTCCAGTGATGATGTACCGTCCACGGGCTTCGGCATTGAACAAACTCCGGCGGTATCCAAATCCACATTCCCCAGCATCCAGATCGACGAACCTGCTCGCTTCCAGGTCGTAGGCACGCACCCGCACAATGGTCTCCGAGACCTCTTGCCCATAGGCCCCCACATTCTGCACCGGAGTGCCGCCGACGTCCCCCGGGATTCCTGCCAGGCACTCGATACCCGCGTAGTCGCGCTCCACCGCATACCGCACCACGTCGTTCCAGTTCTCTCCCGCCCCCACTTCCAGAACTGCGACGTCGCCTTCCCTATGCTCCTTCACTCCGTGGACCGCGACATGAACCACCACTCCATCGAAACCCGCATCGCTGACCAGCAGGTTGCTCCCTCCACCCAGAACGAACAGCGGCAGGCCACGCTCGCGGGCAAACGCAACAGCCTCCTCCACCTCACTCTCGCTCTCCACCTCCAGGAAGTACCGTGCCGCACCTCCAACCTGCAGGGTGGTATACGGGGCCAGAACGACATGCTCCTGAATTTTGAGCGAGGAGGGGGGCACCGCTTGAGAGTACAACATCGCCCCGTCCATCACGCCTTCTTCCACAGCCCGGCATTTGACAGGGCTGATACTCTTAAAAGACAGAAGATTGGACTTCTCCACAGGCGGGCTTCAAAAAGACGAAGCAGACTATCTGTGGTTTGGCAAGAAACGTGTGCGACCAGGTACAGGACCTATCTTACTGATTTTGGATACTTTGCGTACTTTTGCCGGGGGTGGGGTAGCAGAGGCTTACGTCGGACCGTAGAATTGAACTTTAGGGAGAATTTATGTATCCAGAGATTATGGTGATTCCGATGCGCGAGGAACTGACGCGTGCGGGGCTGAAGGAAGTTCGTACAGCTGCTGACGTGGATGCGGCGCTGACACAGTCCGGAACCACAATGGTAGTCGTGAACTCGATTTGCGGCTGTGCAGCAGGCAAGATGCGTCCCGGCGTCCGGCTGGCGATGCAGCACACGAATACGCCGGACCACTCGGTGACGGTCTTCGCCGGCCAGGACCGCGAGGCGACCGAGCGCGCCCGGAGCTACTTCCAGGGTCACCCCCCCACCTCGCCGGCCATCGCGATTCTCCGCGACGGCCAGCTCGTTTACCTGATGCAGCGTTCGGCGATTGAAACCTCAACCGCTCCCGCCATCGCGCAGGAACTCGCACGCGCCTTCGATACCTATTGTGCGAAGACAACTGCCTGAAGTTTGCTTCGAGATTCAGGAGCCAGGACCTCGCGTCCTGGCTCTTGCCGTTTAACGGCTCACATTCAAAACAAAATCGCCGATAAGCGGTTAAGCCATGTCCATCTCAAGCTCCATCCTGGCCTTCCCCGCTGCTCTTCGCTATCCCGAGCCAAAACCCTCCATTGCCGGCGAAATCATAGGCGAAAGCGAGTCCACGCGACACTTGCGCCTGCAGATCCGGCGAATCGGTCCCCACTTTCGCACCGTGCTGATTCGAGGCGAGATTGGCACAGGCAAAGGACTGATCGCCAGGGCCCTCCACAACGCAAGCCTTGGATCCCGCGGACCATTCGTGGCGTGCCATGCAGCCGCCCTCGAAGACGCCACAGCTGACGGAACAGCGGAAGAGTGGCTGACCCACTTGATGACGTCCGCACAGCCAGGCACCCTCTTCATCGATGGAATCGAAGAAATGCCGATGAGCATGCAGGCACGATTCGCTTCCGCGCTGAGGAAGGGCGGGCAGCGGCTGATTACATCAACGAGCGCCGACCTGCGCGGTCTGGCAGCCTCCGGAGCCTTCCGTCAGGACCTGTACCATCGACTGGCGACTGTCGAAATTGCAGTGACTCCGTTGCGCGAACGGCCAGAGGACATCAGCCCCCTCGTGCAGATTCTTCTGGAAAGGTTCTCTAAACTCTACGGTCGTCCCGTGCATGCAATAGCTCAACCTGCCATGGAACGGCTGCTGGAACACAAGTGGCAGGGAAATATTCGCGAGTTGGAGAACGTCATTCGCAACGGTGTTCTGCAATGCGAGGGCACCGTCATGCATGTCGGAAACCTGACCTCACTCCGCGAGTTGAAGGAGGAGCCAAAACGGATGCCGGTGAAACCGGCTCGCCTTCAGGACGTCATCGATCGGCATGTACAGCACGTTTTGAAGAATTGTGGAGGGAACAAAGTCAAAGCTGCGGAGCTTCTCGGAATTAGCCGGTCGACGCTATATCGCATGATCAAAGAGTCGTCGGCATAGCACGCGATACACTGGCTGATATGGCTTCAAAGGTCTCGAAAAGTCTCTCTGTTTTCATTCTGATCAGTTGCGTATTGTTGCGTGCGCAAGCTCCCGCAACGGCTCCGCAGACCCCCGTTGCACGCAGCAAAGCATTGGCAACACTATTCGCTGAGATCTGGGACGATCGAATGAAGCATTCTCCCGAATACGCATCGCTGCTCGGCGACAAGCGGTTCAACGATCAACTCTCGGACTACTCCGTAGATGAAGTCAATGCCTCCCTCGCGCGAGGGCGTGCCTTTCTCGAGCGTCTGAGCGCAATCGACACCACTGGGCTCCCTGCCCAGGAGCAGCTCTCAAAAAACCTTATGCTGCGCGATCTGACGGATGAGCAGGAAGCGGCACGGTTCAAGGAATGGCAGATGCCGGTGAACCAGTTCAGCGGCTTTCACACCGAGCTCCCTCGAATTGTGAGCGAATTGCCATTCGACACCACGAAGGACTACGACGACTACATCGCGCGGCTGAAGCAGGTGCCCCGAATTTTCTCGCAGAACATGACCAACATGCAGCTGGGCATGGAAGCGGATCGTGTTCCGCCGGCATATCTGCTCGAGAAGGTGCTGATCCAGACTCAGACTCTCGCCGGCCAGAAGGCGGAGGACAGTCCCTTTGCTCTGCCACTGAAAAAGTTCCCCAAAACCATCAGCCCTGCAGATCAAACCCGTATCTCAGGCGAGGTTCTGGATGAGATCAGGACCGACGTCCTGCCGATGTATCAGCGCTTCGCCAGGTTTCTGAAGGCTCAGTACATTCCCGCAGGAAGAAAAGACCCGGGAGCATGGGCTCTGCCCGACGGAGATGCATACTACGCGTTCCGTGTGCGCCACACGACAACGCTGAATAAGACTCCAGCCGAGATTCATCAGATTGGATTGGATGAAGTAAAGCGGGACGAGGCCGAAATGCTGGCCATCGTCAAGAAACTGGGCTTCGCCGACATCAAGAGCTTCAGTGCGGCACTGAAGGCCAACCCCAAATTGCATCCTGCTTCAAAAGAAGCCTTGCTCGACGCCTACAAAGGCTACATCGCGCAGATGCAGCCAAAGCTGCCGCAGCTGTTCGGAACGCTGCCAAAGGCGAAGCTGGAAGTAGTTCCGGTCCCGGCATTCATCGAGAAGGATCAGGCAGCGGCATACTATGACGAAGGTAGTGCGGATGGAAGCCGCCCCGGCCACGTCTATGTGAACACCTACAACGCAGCGGACCGGTCCCTTGCTTCCGTTGAGGCTGTTGCCTACCACGAAGGTATCCCCGGGCACCATCTGCAAATATCGATTGCGCAGGAGTTGACCGGGCTGCCGACCTTTCGCAAACACGAGTATTACACGGCATTCACTGAAGGCTGGGGCCTCTACAGCGAACGGCTGGGTAAAGAAATCGGCTTTTATCAGGATCCATACAGCGATTACGGCCGATTGGAAGCGGACATCTGGAGAGCGATTCGTCTGGTGGTGGATACCGGCGTCCATTCAAAGCACTGGACGCGACAGCAGATGGTCGACTTTTTCCATGAGCACTCCGCGATCGACGAGACAAACATTGAGGCGGAAGTTGACCGCTACATCGCCTGGCCGGGCCAGGCGCTCGGTTACAAGATGGGACAGTTGAAGATCCTGGAACTTCGTCAGAAGGCAGAGAAATCCCTCGGGCCGAAATTCGATCTCAAGTCCTTTCACGATGTCGTGCTGGATTCAGGTGCCCTGCCGCTGGATGTGTTGGAGCAGCAGGTAGACCACTGGATTGATACACAAAGAGGCAAATGAAACTACGTCTGGTAGCCTTTGAGAATGAGCGAAACTTTTGAGGTGATGGCTCCGGCCGCTGCGATGCCCGGGTTGAAAGTAGCAATTCTTGGTACAGGCAAGATGGGCGGCATCTTGCTGCAGGCGTTTCTAAAAAACAACCTCTTCTCGCCTGAGCAGATCTTTGCAACGGTGCATCACGCGGAGCGGGCACAGGCTCTCTCGGCGCAGTTTGGCATTGAAGTAACGACAGATAATCTCGCTGCTGCGCATGAAGCGGATGTCATTCTGCTGGCTGTGAAACCTGTACAAGTGCCAACCCTGATTGAGCACATCAGGCCAGCGCTTACACCGAACAAACTGGTGCTTTCTATCGCAGCTTCCGTAAAGACGCGGAGCATCGAAGACGCAGCGAAGTGCGACCTGGGTGTAATCCGGGCAATGCCAAACACTCCGGCAATGCTGGCCGCCGGCATTACCGCGCTATGCGCAGGACAATTCGTCTCGGTCGAGCAGATGGCAGTTGCGCAGAAGATCTTCCAGACCGTCGGGCGCACAGTCGTCGTCGATGAGAAGCACATGGATGCAGTAACTGGACTCTCAGGCTCGGGACCTGCATTCCTCTACATCATCATCGAAGCGTTGGCGGAGGCTGGTGTGAATGTAGGACTTCCGCGTGACGTCGCCACCTTACTCGCGGCACAAACTACGCTGGGCTCTGCGAGGATGGTTCTCGAGACTGGTTATCATCCAGCCTTGTTGAAGGACGCGGTAACGACCCCTGCCGGCTGCACCGTGGATGGAATCCTGGAACTTGAGGAAGGCGGCCTGCGCGTCACCCTGATTAAGGCCGTAAAACGTGCGACTCAACGGGCGAAGGAGCTGGCGGGCGGATAGACCGGTTCGCTCGTAAAATGTTCCTATGGGCATAACAGCGACTACGGTAAAACAGAGATCCACTACGCCGGTACGTTACGCATGGTTTGTTGTTGGCTACAACATCCTCGTGATTCTCTGGGGAGCTCTGGTTCGGGCGACCGGCTCGGGAGCAGGTTGCGGTAACCACTGGCCTCTGTGTAACGGTCAGGTCGTTCCTCTGTCTCCCCGCCTTGACACAGTAATTGAGTTCACGCATCGCTGCATGACAGGGGCAGCCACATTCTTGGTACTGGCTCTCGTCCTGTGGACATTTCGCACCACAATCAAAGGGCAGGCGGCGCGATTCACAGCTGTCGCATCCATATTGCTGCTCATCAACGAAGCGATTCTTGGAGCTCTGCTGGTCAAGTTGGGCTATGTGACTGGTAATCAATCAACCGGCCGGGTGATGTTGTTGTCAATCCACCTCAGCAACACGCTGTTGCTGCTGGCTGCGCTCACTTTGACCGCGGTGCTGTTGGGTACAGGGCAGATGACGCGCAATCTCCGACTGCGCGGAAAGAAATCCCTGTGGGTTCTCATAGGCCTGTTGGCGACGATCATTGTAGGCGTAAGCGGATCACTGGCTGCGCTCGGAGATACCCTCTTCCCTGCTTCTTCACTTCGGGCAGCAGTGGAACAGGATCTCTCTTCCTCCTCACCTCTTTTATTGCGTCTTCGCGGCATTCACCCGATCAGTGCTGCGATTGCAGGCGCGTTTGTAGTTTGGATCGTGGTTCAAGCGCGGCGGGAAAAAACAGCGGGCCGCCTTGCGACGGCCGTTCTGGCATTGCTTGCTATTCAGTTCGCCCTTGGGCTGGTAGATGTGGTGCTGTTGGCTCCGGTTTGGATGCAGATTCTGCATCTGCTCGGGGCCGACCTCTATTGGGTCGCGCTCATTGCTCTGGCCACTCAGATTGTGTGGCTCGAAATGAAGAGCGCTTAAAGTTAACCCTGCGTAGAACCAGGCGGGTCAGTTCTTGCCATCAACCTTGTCGGCGGCCTTCTTCGTGGTATCTGCTGTCTTATCTGCGGCGTCTTTCGTACCGTTGACGGTCTTGTGATAGGCCTTCTTCGTTCCGTCAGCCGTCTTGTCATAAGCCTTTTCAGTTCCGGTTGCGGTCTTGTGATAAGCCTTTTCAGTTCCAGTCGCGGTCTTGTCATAGGCCTTTTTTGTTCCATCAGCCGTCTTGTCGTAGGCTTCCTTCGAGCCTTTCTCAACACCCTTTCCGGTATCTTTCGCGGCGTTCTTAGTTTCAGTTCCTGCCTTCTTCAGATCCTGACCTGCATCCTGCGCGAAGGAACCCGCTGCCGGGCCGAATACCAGTGATACTGCCAGGACGAACATGCCTGCTTTGTGAATGGTCATTTTCGAACTTCTCCTTGGGACTGCGTACGTTAATGTTATAGGCAAAAATCGAGCTTGTGTTCCTCCCGCAACCTTTCTTCAGAGCGAAGAAATAACTAAAACGATTCGGTATTGGCTTTTTCCCGTTTGGGGGAGAATTTCTTCTTGGCAAGAGAGAAATTCATTCATGTATATTTGCAACGTTCGGCGTTGCCATTATTTGATGGGGCCGCACAGCTATATCTCAATTGAAGGGTGTGGGCGATCTGCCGTCCTGAACAGTGACGGAGGACGTTTACGGGTCTCGAACGAATGCAGTCTCTGTTTGCACTGTTTTTGATGGCCAAACAACTGACGCGTCTATCCGCAGTTGATGTGCTCATCCTTGTGCTCTACTTCGCGATGGTCCTCTTCATCGGCTTCTACGTGAAGGGATCGACCAATACCAGCGAGCAGTTTTTCCTCGCAGGCCGCGAGATGACGGCATGGATCGCGGGGTTAAGTTTCGTCTCTGCCAATCTCGGATCGCTGGAACTGATGGGATGGGCAGGGTCAGCCTATCAGTATGGCATTCTCGCGACGCATTGGTACTGGATCGGCGCAATCCCGGCGATGCTCTTCCTCGGCATCGTGATGATGCCTTTTTATTACATCTCGAAGACGCACTCCGTACCGGGCTACCTGCAACTGCGTTTCGGCGAAGGCGCGCGCGGCCTGAGCGCAGTCTCCTTCGGTTTTATGACCATTCTCATGTCCGGCGTCAATATGTATTCGATGGCGCTCGTGATGAAGGTTGTCCTCGGCTGGGATATCAACTTCTCTATCTGGGTGGGTGCGGCTACAGTTGCGATTTACGTGATGCTCGGCGGGCTACGCTCGGCGATTATCAATGAGGTGCTGCAGTTTGTGCTCATCTGGGCCGGCGCAGCGATGATTCCGATCCTCGGTCTTATTGAGGCGGGCGGCTGGACCAACCTCAAGGCGCAGATCGCAGTCAATGTAGGTTCCAATGACTACACGCATCTTTGGTCCACACTCGGCCACTTCAAAGACAATCCGATGGGCATCAACTGGGTCGGCATCGTCTTCGGCCTGGGCGCGATCATCTCATTCGGCTATTGGACCACGGACTTTCTCGTTGTGCAGCGTGTGCTCAGCGCGCGCAACCTGCGCGCGGCCAAGATGGCGCCCATTATCGGCGCGGCCTTCAAGATGGCGGTCCCCCTGATCGTCATCCTGCCCGGCCTGCTGGCGCTTGGCGTGCTGCGTGATCCCAACACGGGTTCCTTGATCCATCTCGTCGGCGAAAACCAGATTGATGCCGCCCATCCTTACAGCTACAACGAAGTGCTGCCGCTCATGCTTATCCGCTATTGCGGTCCTGGACTGCTTGGTCTGGGTATCACAGCGCTGGTGGCGGGCTTTATGTCCGGCATGGCGGGCAATGTCAGCGCCTTCTCAACGGTTTGGACCTATGACCTCTACGGCGCCTATATGAACAAGCGCGCCCCGGACCGTCACTACGTCCTGATGGGCCGCTGGTCCACTGTTGTTGGCATGATCATCTCCGTTGGCACGGCGTATCTTGTGGCCCATGCGGCCTCCATCATGGATTACGTGCAGGCACTCTTCAGCTTCTTCATCGCGCCTCTCTTCGGCACGGTGATCCTGGGCATGTTGTGGAAGCGCGCAACGAATTGGGGCGGTTTCCTCGGCTTGCTTGCGGGAACCGCATCGTCCATTGGCATGTTCCTCTACACGAGCACGGGTACGGAAATCCACAAGAAGGCAGCACTGGCACACATCGCGCTCTCGCCTGACGCGCAGCCCATGGCAGAGAACATGTTCCGTGCGCTGTGGAGCTGGCTGATCTGCGTGGCCGTGACCGTCATTGTGAGCCTGATGACCAGGCCGAAGACCGATGCAGAGCTCAACGGCCTTGTCTACGGCGCGACAGCCATTCCGCATGATGACGCAACCAGCATTTGGCATAAGCCTATCGTCTGGGCGGGCATTGTGTTCGCTGTCTTCCTGGTGTTGCAGATCATCTTCTTCTAACTTTGCGAAGGTATATTAAGGGAGTCGTTTTATGGCGGAAGGAACAGGACCCGGCGAGTCGCTTTCGATTTGGTTTTTTGTGGGCGTCATGACCCTGTCTTATGGACTCGTACTGCTGCCCTACGGTGCTTATGCGTGGTTCGGCGGGCACGAGGCCCCTACAGTGTTGAACAATCTGCACACAACTTTCTGGTGGGGCCTGCTGCTGCTCCTCTTCGGTGGGTTCTATACACTCAAATACCGTCCCCGGCCTGGCGATAAAAACAAGGTTTAATACCAGTTAAAACGGATCGGACTGAATCCCTGACGTTCAATCAGTGATATCGGGTTATGTCTTCGTAACAGAGCGGTATGGTAGCCGCAAGGAGTATCAGCAAATGGCAAAGCAGATGACGTTGGGCATTATTGTCGGTAATCGTGGGTTCTTTCCAGGGCATCTGGCGACGAGTGGCCGCGTGGAGATGATTGGGGCGCTTGAGGCCGCGGGTATCAAGCCGGTTGTCCTGTCTCCTGAAGAGACGACCCATGGAGCGGTTGAGACCTATGAGGATGCGAAGAAGTGCGCCGCTCTGTTCAAGAAGCACGCGCATGAGATCGACGGCATCATTATCACTTTGCCCAACTTTGGCGAGGAGCGCGGACTGGCCGATGCTTTGCGGTTGGCCGATCTGCGGGTTCCGGTTCTGATTCAGGCGACTCCGGATTCTGCGGGCAAGATGACGATTGCTTTCCGGCGCGACAGCTTCTGCGGAAAGATGTCCATCTGCAACAACCTGAAGCAGTACGGAATTCCCTACTCTTTGACTCGTCTGCATACTGAGGCTCCTGATTCGGAGGAGTTCAAGGCTGACCTTGCGTGGTTCAGCGCCGTTTGCCGCATTGTGAAGGGGCTGAAGAACCTTCGTGTTGGCGCGATTGGCGCTCGTCCTACGGCGTTCAATACGGTTCGTTACTCGGAGAAGCTGCTGGAGCGTTCCGGTATTACGGTTGAGACGCTCGATTTGAGCGAGGTGATGGGACGCATCGAGCGAATGCACGATTCCGACGATGCCGCCCAGGCAAAACTGGCCGCGATCAAAAAGTACATTCCCGTTGGGGAGACTCCCGAAGCTGCGCTGATGAAGATGGCGAAGCTCGGTGCGGTGATCGATCACTGGATGGCAGCGAGCGAACTGACAATCAGCGCGGTTCAGTGCTGGACGTCACTCGAAGAGTACCTTGGCGTTGTTCCCTGCACTGTGATGAGCATGATGAGCGAGAACCTCATTCCTTCGGCCTGCGAGGTCGATGTTCTGGGCACCCTGAGCATGTACGCGTTGACGCTGGCAAGCGAGACACCTTCGGCGCTGCTGGATTGGAACAACAACTACGGCGACAATCCGAACAAGGCAGTTTGCTTCCACTGCTCGAACCTGCCGAAGCACTTCTTCAAGCAGGGCGTGAAGATGGACTTCCAACAGATCATCGCAGGCACAGTCGGCAAGGACAACACTTTCGGCACGCTGGATGGAACGGTGAAGGCCGGCGCGATGAGTTTTGCGCGGTTTTCGACGCTCGACCTTGAAGGCCGAATTGCCGGCTATGTTGGCGAAGGCGCCTTCACAGACGATCCTTTGAATACCTTCGGCGGTGCCGGCGTCGTGGAGATTCCCCGCATGCAGGACCTTCTGCACTACATCTGCGAGAAGGGGTTTGAGCACCACGTGGCGGCGAATTTTTCGACGACGGCGGCTCCCGTTCATGAAGCTGCGGCAAAATACCTGGGATGGCAGATGTACTGGCACCGATAGCCCCCTCCCCCCCGGGTTTTTCCGCAAAGTATCCAAAATCAATACGTTAGATTGGTACCTCCTACGACAATGCAATTTCGGTGGAAAAAGAAAACCCCGGCGAGAGCCGGGGTCACTTTTGGTACTCAGTCCATTTTACAGACTTCGCAGAACTGGAATGCCACTTGTATGTATTTGAATCATCGAAGGTTAGCTGATTTTACCTCTTGACATCTGCTTTGCCCTCGATTGAGAAATTTTACTTGTAAGTTATTTGAAATACGTTGTTTAGGCTCGTTTACGAAGCTGTTCGTTCTTGATTAGCAGCTCCGCTACAAGACGGTGGAGACGGAGGTTCTCGCTTTCGAGTTCTGTAAGACGAGCTTCGAGATTACGGCACGGAGAACTGCGGCGATGAGAAATGGTGAACGGATCCCTTCCGGTGAGAGGCGAAATGCGGGCAACTCCAGCCGGATATCGGGCGGAGCCAGCCTGTGGAAGGTGGCCCTTCGATAGGAGATCAGGTGGTGCATCCTTCGAATCTGCGTAGATCGGGTCCATGATGTTCCTCAGATTAGTTGCACTACTCGAATAAGTTTTGATCAGGATTGCGGTTCGGCAGGCGCGGCAAAGGGACGGCGACCGCAACGGGTCTGCATGTTTTGGCGGAAGCGCTCGCGATCCTCGGGAGTCATGTGCTCCCAACGCTCGCGCATGGCACGCCTCCATTGGCCTCGCCCCCCGTGCGAGTGGCGATGGAAGCCTCCGAAGAGAATCTTGGCCAACAGAAGCAGTCCGAGAGCCTGCCAGAAGCTGATAGCCCGCAGCCCGAAGATCGGCGGCATGAGGGCATTCCAAAGCCCCATGACGACGAAGCCGATGACGATCGCAGCGACAACAGCTATCAGAAGCACTTTGACAATCTTCGCTGCTTTATTGGGTCTCATGATGTAGTTCTCCTTACTTGCTGGCAATGTCTTCGTAGATCGACTGCAACCTTTGACGGAGGTGCAGTACGGCATAATGTTTGCGCGAAAGAAGGGTGTTGACGCCGACACCGGTCTCCTCGGAGAGCTGCCTGAAGCTGATGCCGTCGACCTCATGGGCTACAAAGACCTCTCGCTGTAATGCCGGAAGCTCGTCAATTGCATCTTCGAGAGCATCGAGCAGAAGGTTACGGGTGTATGCATCTTCCGGACTTGCGTCGGCTGCGGGCAGAAGATCTTCGAGGAGCAGTGGTTCACCATCATCGTGAAATGCGACGGGATCAGAGATGGAGCCTGACCGTCTCCGTCGAAAGAGATCGATGATACGGTTTCGCGCAACGCGAAAGAGCCATGCGGTGACGTGCCCGATGGGCTTCGTCATGCGATAAGCTTCGAGCAGTTCATAGAAGACATCCTGCAGGATGTCTTCGGCGTCCCCGTTATCGGTGACGTGGCGACGGATGAAGGAGCGTAGGCGCGGTCGATCCCGTTCTATGGCTTGGGAGATGCGCTGATCCTGCTCTATGATTGTGAAACCGTCGGCTTCCATCTATTCCTTTCGGTAGTAGACGTTTGGCCAGCGCGGATATTGTATGGCTCGGTAAAATCTTTATCTTTGAAGTTTTACATTTCGCCTGACGTTCACAAAGAACAGAAGAAGAAGTGCTGTAATCTCATAGACCTGTATGACGACGACGAAGAAGACAGCAATTGAATCCTCAAAGCGTTCGACAGTGAAAAAGGTCTCGAAATCAGAGAAGCCGGAAGAGAATCTTTTTTTCAGCCGCGACGAGTCGTGGATGAAGTTCAATGAACGCGTCCTGGAAGAGGCCGAAGATCCAGCGAATCCACTTATGGAGCGAGTCAAATTCCTGGCGATAACGGCCAGCAATCTTGACGAGTTTATCGAGATACGAGTCGCAGGTATCCTGCAACGCATTGAGGATGGATATATTCAGCCGCAGCCCTTAGATGAAGGGGGGCTGACCCCACAGGAACGGCTGGACCGCTTGAGCGTACACCTGGCACGCTACGTCCAGGAACAGTACCGGTGCTGGAATGAGATGCTGCTGCCGGCGATGCACGAGGAGAAGATCCGGGTATTACGCTGGAAGGAATTAAGCGATACCGCACGTAAGAAGACTCTGGAGTTCTATGCCACAGAGGTCGACCTTCTGCTCACTCCTGTGACCATCGATCCTTCGCACCCATTCCCTCATGTTTTGAACAAAGCTCTATGTCTTGCCCTGCTACTGAAGCGAAAACGCAAGGTGAATGGCAAGGTCCCTCCAACAGTATTGGGAGTCGTGACGATCCCACGCGCGCTCCCGAGGCTGATTCCTCTTCCGTCCGAAGATGGCTGGACCGATTTCATCATGCTTCACGAGTTGATCGAGTCGCAGGCGGAGAGGATGTTTCGCGGTTATGAGGTGCTGACTTGTTCGGCATTTCGGGTAACGCGCAACAGCAACCTGTACATGCAGGAAGAAGAGTCGAGATCGGTCCTGGAAAGTGTGCGCTCAGAGCTGTATAACCGCCGAAAGGGCTATGCCGTCAGGCTGGAGATCGAGAGCACTGCAACCGAAGAAGTCGTCGAGCGATTACGCACAAACTTCGAACTGGATCCCTGGCAGGTCTTTCGAACGAATGGTCCGGTAAATCTGTCCCGGCTCATGAACCTCTATGCCGAAGTGAAGCGCCCGACATTGAAATATCCACCATTCGGCGGCAAGGAGTTCCGCATAAGTCCGAAGTCGACAGATATTTTTGATGAGTTGCGGCAACGGGATGTGCTGCTGCATCATCCCTTCGATTGCTACACTGCGGTTGAAGACTTTATCGAAGCAGGATCTAAAGACCCGAATGTAATCTCAATCAAACAAACGCTTTATCGCACGAGTAAGGACTCACCGATCTTTCGTTCGCTGATCGAAGCAGGATCCATTAAAGATGTGACTGTCGTAGTGGAGTTGATGGCCCGGTTCGACGAAGACTCCAATATCCGATGGGCGCGCGAATTGGAGGACTCCGGCGTCGGGGTCTTTCATGGCATCGTCGGGTTCAAAACGCACTGCAAATTGGCCCTGCTGGTCAGGCGCGATCCGGATGGGGTGATTCGGCGATATGCGCACCTGGGAACGGGAAACTACAACCCGGTAACGGCGCGGTTCTACACGGACGTCAGCATGCTGACCTCTCGCCCGGAGATGACCGCGGCGGTGCAAAAAGTCTTCAACTATCTGACTGCCGAGACGGAAGCTGAGACCTACAAGCCGCTCCTGGTGGCTCCGCTGACCCTGGCGCGGGAGATTATCGCGCTGATCGACCGGGAGTCGGCCCATGCGAAGGCCGGCAGGCCAGCGAAAATTATCGCCAAAATGAATGGTCTGATGGACGGCAACACGGTCGAAGCTCTCTATCGGGCATCACAGGCAGGAGTGGAGATCGACCTGATTGTGCGTGGCATCTGCACCCTGCGGCCCGGTATAAAAGGCCTGAGCGAGAACATTCGCGTGCGGAGCATCGTAGGCAGGTTTCTCGAGCACAGCCGTATCTTTTGCTTCTCAAATGCTGGATACGAGGAGATCTACTGTGGCAGCGCGGACTGGATGCCGCGAAATCTTCTCGAGCGGTGCGAGACGGTGTTCCCCGTAATCGAATCGGATCTGAAGAAGCGGCTCCGCGACGAGATTCTCGCGGCTTATCTGGCTGACAACACCAAGGCAAGGCTGCTACAGCCTGATGGAGAATATCTGCGAGCTCCGCATGGAGAAAAGCCATTTAACGCACAGGAACACCTGATGCATATAGCTGAACGCAGCGAGGAGAAGCTTCCTGTGGGAGTGCTGGTCAGCGTCTAAAGTTCAACGAATCGACATAAAGAAGGCCGCGTGCGATGACGCGGCCTTTCGTTTTGCTTCGTAGACTATTTATTGCACCGTGAAGGTCATGGTAGAAGTGTGGACCAGGGCTCCGGAAGTCGCCGTGACATTTACAGTATATTTGCCTCGCGCGGCGTTGGTCTGGCCGGTCGAGGACCCTCCTGATGGACTCGAACTACTGCTTGAGCCGCAGCCGGAAATGGAAATGGCAGCGACAGAGAGCAGAACCGCCAGCAAAGCTCCCCAGCGTCGCCGGCGAGGCGCGATAAGTAGCATCATGCATGCCAGCGATGCTCCAGAACCGGCGACGTACCACGTCGGTGTAGTGCGCGACGCGGTCTGAGTGCTGTGAATCACAAGCGGGTTTCCGCTGGAGCTACTCTGATATGCACTCAGCACCAGGCTCGTCGTAACAGGAGAAGTGCCAGTGATGGTCACAGTAGACGGATTGAAGGTATAGCTTGCAGCTATAGTACTGCTTGCGCTCGAATTAGCCGGATTGAAAGCAGTCACGTAAGCTGTCAGATTAACCGTCCCATTAAAGCTGCCGTAAGGCGTAAGCGTTAAGGTGATTCCCGAGGCCGAAGTACCGGTGGATGCCGATGCCGACGCGGTGCATGGCGTCAATGCAAAGTCTTTTTGCGAAGTCGACGTGACATCGATGGAGAGCGATCCCTTGGAAGCAGCGTAGGTACCATCTCCGAGGTAGATGACGCCGATCGTATGGCCGCCTGAAGAGAGCGCGGACGTGGTCAGCGTAAACGACGCGGTGCCGTTGGAAAGCGTAGCTGTGTTTGGACCGGTGATCGCGACATTGTCGACAAGAATCTGCACGGTGCCAGTGGGTGCTGCGAGGCTTGTCCCGCTGGCGTTCGAAACATTGATGGCGAGCGGAATACTTCCTGACGAGTTGCTGCAGAGAGCGCCAGTTGTAATGACGGCTGTGCTGGAGAGCATCGCGCCGGTCGTACCGCCCGTTCCTGTGGGTGTCGCGAGCTTCCACTTGCTGACGAAGTTGTAGACATCGAGAGAGCCCCAACCGGTGGCGAGATCGTAACCGCTGGTGGCGCTGTAGCCGATAGTACCGCCGTTAGGGCAGTTGGGAGTTCCCTGCTGGCAGGCGCTGTTGTTGTTGCTTGAGGTGATGTCGTGGAATACGTTGTTGTAATAAGTGCTGTTGGCAAGACCGTAGATCATCGGATTGGCGTTGCCGATGCGGTTGGCCGTTCCTCCGCCGAGATATTGCTCAAGGAGAGCGAAGACGCCCGCTAATGTGGGCGCCACCACAGAGGTTCCCCCGACTACATTGAGATTCCCGGACGAGTTGCGGAATCCGTTTGTGCAAGAGCCCTGCGAGCAGAAGAGATATCCGTCATGAGAGGAGGCCGCATTGAAAGAGACATCCGGCACATCGCGTGCCGAGTCGGAAGGGACGCCTGTTCCAACCTGCCATGCCGGCTTCGCGAAGTATGCGCTTACGCCTCCGCCACCGGCGCCAAGCGAACCCGAGGTCGATTCATTCCAGACCATCTCGGGAATGTAGGAGATGGCCGATCCAGCATTTGCCGTGGAAGAACTGCTGTTGGAGTTCCAGTAAGAAGTCGTTCCGGTGGTATTGCCCTCGTTGAACATGGTGCCGCCGGCCGCAGTAACAAAGGGAGAGCTGCCGGGAAAGTCTACCGTAAGGCCGTAGTCGGCGGGCGGAGTGACGTCGCAGTCGGTCGCTCCGGAGTCGCCACTCGGCCCAAAGACTGTAATTCCCTGCGCGTTCGCCTGCTGGAGTTTCTGGTTGATGCTGTTGAGCTGAGCCTGACCCCATCCCGATTCGCAGTTGCCATAGCTGATCGTGATAATTGGGGCGACGTTGTTGTTGATGGCATAGTTGAGCGCGTCGACGACGGACGCCGTCGAGCTCGCACCCACGGTTACGAAGAGGATTGACGCGTTGGGAGCAACAGCGCCGGACCACTCCACGTCGAGCTGGGCCTCATCGACGTCGCCTGAGATGATTCCGGCAACATAGCCGGTGGCTTTCACAATCGTTGGCAGATTACTGGTGGACAGGCCTGAGGCGCTACGAAAGGCGGCTACGTCGCTCGTGCTGATATCTGTCTGCCCTATAACGGCGATCGATATACCGGAGCCATTGATCGAGTTATTGGAGATCAGCTGATTGACGTCGTAGATCGTGTAGAAATCGCCCGGCGCCATGTAGTGATTTCCGGTCTGCGCCGAGGTGAACTTTGGAGTAACGGAAGAAACGCGGGAACGCGGTTTGAGCTTGAAATCATGCAGCCCCGTAATACCGGTGACAATGTTCGCGATCGCTGTGGGAAGCTGCGGATCGTTGATGTTGGCGATATGTTGCTCGCCGTTCTCTGACATGGAATGGATACTGATATTGAAGGCCTGCTCAACCTGGGAGACAGTCCCGCTGACAGTGATGTCATTGGCACTTGGAGCGACGTTTATGACTGTAAGGCCCTTGCTCGTCAGCCACGAGGTCACCTTGGTGAGGTCTGCACTCGACAGTCCGAAGCGTGCTCCAAACTGGGCAGGCGTAAGCCACTGGTGATAGCTGGGAGAATTCGGATTCTGCTGATCCAGAAGCAACTGGTTGAGGTCGGCCTGCTGCGCAGCGGTCTGGTTGAAGTGCAGCGTAACCGCCTCAAGCCTGCGGCTCCCTGGAGCCTCGCCAATATCCGCCGCGCGTTTTGCACGGGCGGGAATCGTGTTTGCGATTCTCGTGCGGCTTGCATCGCTGACAGCGGTAGCAATTCTGCTTTGAACCGCTGCGTGAAGCGGAGAGGAAAAAGCGGCCAGCGCAAGAAGCAAATGAGAGGGCCTTACTGCAGGGAAGCTTCGCATGAACAATGTGCCTTTACTGCTGTGTTGCTGATGCAGAACAATCTCCAGCTGGAGAGGGTTAACCCGTTCTCCAGTGATCGATTACGGGTAGAAGTCAACCGTATAGACGGCGTGCGGAGGAAAAGGTTGCGGTTACAGCTTATCTCCTGACCCTGGGAGGAAAAGATTACAAAATCGACATACCTACTCTAACTTATCCCGCTTTGGGACCGCCTCTTACTGAATCGTGACCTGATATTGATAGGTATGGCGAACAGTGTTAACACCGTCACTGCCCGCGGCAGTAAGCGTGTAGATCTGCGTTCCGAGAGGCGTACCTGGATCCGTAATGGCAGGATCACTCGAGGAAGAGTCCTTACCTGAGCCACAACCAATATTGGCTGTAAGACAAAGGGCAATGGCTGCGACAAGCAATCTGGGAAGGTTACGGCGGCGTGGGGCAGCAAACCATACGAGAACGGCGAGAGTCGCGCCTGTCATTCCGCTCCACTGCGGGAAATTCGCCCTCGAACTCTGAGTGACCTGAGCCGTCGTCTTGATGCTGAGGGTCGTGCTGCCACCCCCGGTGAGCGAGACCTGGCTGAAAGAGCACGTTGTCTCTGCGTTTGATGGTGGTGTGCAGCCAAAATTGACGGTACCGGTGAATCCGCCAACGAGTCCAAGCAGCGCGACCACCTGACCGGTCTGGCCAGCGTGAAGCGTGAGTGTCTGGGGAACAAAGGTCAGATTGAAGTCAGAGAGCGTTATTGCATAGGTGGTCGAGGTCGCCGGCGAGAAGTTCGAGTCGCCGTTATAGATTCCGTAGACGCTATGTGTTCCCGCCTGCAGTCCTGTGGTAGAGAAGATCGCAATAGACTGATTGGGACCGTTGGAGACGAGAGTCGCAGGAACCCCAAGCTGCACAACTGAGCCGTTGAAAGTATCGTAGAACGTGATCGTACCGGTCGGGCCGACGGCATTGCTCGCTGTTGTGTAGACCGTAGCTGTAAACGTGACGTTCACGCCAGCAAGCGTGTTGGAAGTATTCGCGACGACCGATACCGTCGACGGCAGAAGGATAGGCTGCACTGCAAGTGGCGTGGACGTACTGCCATTCCAGTTGGAATCTCCCGTGTACTGCGCTGTAATGCTGTGCAGCACATTCCCGGAGAGCGTCTTCACCACGGTCGCCTGATTGGTAGCTACGGGAGACGTTGCCAGCTGTTTACCGTTATCGAAGAAGGTAACGGAGCCGTTGAAGGTGTAGTTCAGCTTGCCATTGCCGTTGTTATTAACGGTCGCTGTGATCGTAACCGGCTCACCGGCTTGAGGAGAGGAAGGCGTAAGGCTGATCGTTGTGTTCGTGTTGCCTTTAGCCGTTGTGAAGGTAAGGTTCACCGGAGTCTGGCACTGGAAGTTCTGATTTCCCGCGCACGTAGCCTGCACGGTATATACGCCCGTTTGCGGTGGAGGCGCATCGATGTTAATATTCGCAGTCGCAGTATTACCGCCGGAATTAGGCGAGAGCACGGCGCTGTAGACCGATCCAGTGATGCCTTGAATCTGCGCCGAGACTGTCCCGCTCGGAGATGCCGAGGAGTTAGGCAGAGCGACAGTCGCAGTCACCGTCGCGGTGCTTCCGTAGGGAACATTTTGCGCGGGCGAAATTGTTGCCGTCAGCGTAGCGTTGACGATGCTTACCGTAATGACGACGTTGCTCGTGCTGGCACTGGCCGCGTAGTTCGAATCACCGGAGTAGTTGGCTGTGACCGAGTACGTGCCTACACCAAGATTGCTGACCGTAAAGGTTGCGGTGCCATTGTTGAGTTGACTGGAACCGATCGTGCCCTGGGAAGCGCTGGTGAAGGTAACCGTACCGGTGGGGTTGGCCGTGTTGAAGGCAGAGGCCGTAACAGCGGAGGTAAGCGTGATCGGAGTGCCGTAGCCGACGGCGTAGCTGCTGGCAGTCAGCGAGGTCGTCGTCCCGGTTGTTCCACGCGGAAAGACCTTGATGAGGGTTTGAAGATTTACTCTGCCAAGGCCAGTACTGGATTCCCATGTGCCTGTGGGTGCGTTGTCAGGTTGCGTGTACAGATCCGGTGTGGGAGCCAGCGCATAGAGAGTCGTGTTGATGTTGCCCTGGCGTCCTCCGCTCTGCTGCAGGATCGTCGTGAGCGCACTGGTGAAGTCTGCAAGCGAGGTCGTCGTGAGGTCGGGCTCGTGGCGAGAACCATCGTCCGGAAGTCCGGGAGCGCTCTGCCATGCGGGGCGCGGATCAATCGCGTTGAATGGCTCATCGGTTGGAGCAGTGGTCATTGAAGTGACTTCGCCGAGACTTCCGGGGAAACTGCCGGTCCCCCGAGACCCGCATGAACTTGTCGCGACAACTGTAATGCCCTGGGCGCTCGCCTGCCGAAAGAGCGCGCGATAGTTTTCATAGTCGGACTGTGTCAAATCTGTGGAGCAGGCCGTCGTGCTGATAGCGAGGATCGGCGAGACGTTGTCGTCAACGGCAGAAGCGGCTGCCGTGAATGCGTCCACGGGTTGCGCCGCAGCGGCGATCATCCTCGCGCGGCCGATCTGGCTGATCGATGTAACCGTAGCGATAGCAGGCGATGGAATATCGCTCAGGCCGGAGATTCCACCAACAATCGCAGCCACTTCACGAGGAAGAGTAGGGCTGCCTGAGCTGGCATAGTGAGAATTTCCGGAGACGACATAGTTGCGAAGCGAAACCGCGAATGCTCGTTGCACCTGGGCCGTTGTTCCGGAGAGGGTAAGGCGAGTCCTGGACGGCGAGATGGAGTCTACCGTTAGACCTTGCGACTGAAGATATCCGGTGACAGTAGCGATTTGATCGTCGGTCACTCCGTAGCCTTCAGCGAACTGCTGCGGTGTAAGCCACTGATGATAGGAAGATGAACCCGGCTTGATCTGGGCGGCAAGAAGCTGATCGAGTGCCGCGGTACGGTCGGCAGACGGTGTAAGACGAAGGCTGAGGTGAAGTGGTTGCGAATCCGGCAGCGCGCCTGCGTCTGTGGCAGAGTTGTCGCTGGATGGATCGACGGCCGAGTTCGCAACAATGACCCGCGGAGTCTGCGATTGGAGCGGCAGAACCGTTGCGATAAAGAGTGCCGTCAGAACGACGGACGAAGTAGTACAAAGTCTGCCAAGCAGGGAACCAGGGATCAACATAAGGCGTCTGATCGATGGTTACAAAGCGATATTTAAAACACAACGAAAAAGGCCAGCCAATGAGGTAACTTGGCTGGTCCTTTTGTGGGATTTTCTGACGCCGAAGTGGCAGTGGCGTTTTACGTGCTCGCTGGACTAGAGCGCGTATTTCCCTGCCCGGATGACATGCTGTGCGACCTCGCGGCGCAGTGTGATCGTATCTGCAGGATCATGCTTGGCGAGGCGGCGAAGGATGGCGAGCTGCGTGCGCAGCATGTCTCCTTCGGCGACCGTCGCGATAACTTTGCGGGCGGCAAGTTCGATCTTCTCCATCGCGACGGCAGCGTAGATGCGGGCCATGGCAACAGGAATCTCCGCACTCGATTTCGCCGCGAGCTTGTCGGCACGGAGAATCGCAGACTCCATGGCGAAGACCTCGATAATCATATCGGCGATGGCTCCCATCACCTCCTGCTGATCGGCCAGCGCCTGCATGTACTTCTGGGTGGCGGCTCCGGCGGCGAAGAGACCAAGCTTCTTGGCGCTCGCGAGGAGCGCATACTCCTCGGCGAGCGGACCTTCGCGGTCTTCCTTCTCCGTGGGGCCGGACATGACCTCGTCCATGAGCTGCTTGATGGCGGGCATCAGCGCGAGTTTGCCGCTCATCGCCGACTTCATGAGCCAGCCGGTGATAATGAGTCGGTTGATCTCGTTGGTGCCTTCGAAGATGCGGTTGATGCGCGAATCGCGATAGGCCCGCTCTGCAGGATACTCCTCGACATAACCGTAGCCGGCGTAGATCTGCAGCACTTCATCAACGACGTGGTCCAGCATCTCGGAGTCCCACACCTTACAGATAGAGCACTCAACGGCGTAGTCCTCAATGGCCTTCTGGATGGCGGCGGTGTCGTGCTTGTCAACGTTGGCAAGCGCAGCGTCGATCATCCCGACGGCGCGGTAGCTCAGGGCTTCACCGACAAAGACCCCCACAGCACAGTCGGCAAGCTTCTCCTGGATGAGGCCGAACTCGGAGATAGATTTACCGAAAGCCTTGCGCTCCTTGGCGTAGCCGATGCCACGGCCGATGCACTGGCGCGCTGCTCCAACGGCGGCGTTACCCAGTTTGTAGCGGCCGACATTGAGAATGTTGAAGGCGATGTGGTGGCCCTTGCCGACCTCGCCGAGAAGGTTCGACGCAGGAATCCTGCAGTCGGCGAGGATGAGCGGGCAGGTGGAGGAGCCGCGGATGCCGAGTTTGTGTTCCTCTTTGCCGACGCTGAAGCCGGGAGTTCCCTTCTCGACGAGGAAAGCCGTGAGGCGCTCCTTGCCTGCGTCCTTGCCGTCCTTCACCTCACACTTGGCGAAGATGGTGAAGAGATCGGCGAAGCCCGCGTTGCTGATCCACATCTTTTCGCCGTTGAGCGTGTAGGTCTGGCCGTCCTCGGAGAGCACGGCGCGGGTGCGCGCGTTGAGCGCGTCGGAGCCGGAGGTGGACTCGGACAGTGCATAGGCGCCGATGAACTCGCCGCTCGCGAGTTTAGGCAGGTACTTCTTCTTCTGCTCAGCCGTGCCATACCAGATGATGGGTAGCGTGCCGATGCCGACATGTGCCGAGAAGGCGACCGAGAAGCTGCCCTGCTTGGCGATGTTGTCGGCGATGATGGCCGAGGTGACCTTGTCCATCTCAAGGCCCCCATATTCCTCGGGGATATCGACGGAGGTGAGGCCAAGGTCGCTGGCCTGCTTGATGAGGCGGCGCGTGACGGAGAAGTCCTTGGCCTCGATCTGGTCGGACGCGGGGACGACCTCGTTGAGCGCAAACTCGGAGGTTGTCTGGGCGATCTGGCGATGCTCCTCGGTGAAGTCCTCGGGAAAGAAGCAGTCGGCGGGGGTGACGTTAGAGATAAGGAAGCTTCCGCCGGGGATGATCTTCTTGTCGGTGGGGGTGGGGGCTAGTGTGGCCATGAGATCACCTCAATGCTTTCAATTGCTGATTCTTTGTAATGTAAGTAAGGATTCCATCGATAGGGAAATCAAGCTGAATACGTACATCGCTACCACTCCACTCTAGTTCAATGCCTCGAAGATTCCAGCAGCACCCATGCCCCCGCCTACGCACATTGTCACCATTCCGTACTTTGCTTTGCGGCGAGACATCTCGCGGAGCAGCGTCGCAGTTAGCTTAGCCCCAGTGCAGCCGAGCGGGTGGCCGAGGGCGATGGCTCCTCCGTTGACGTTGAGTTTTGCCGGGTCGATGCCGAGCACCTTGATGACGGCGAGCGACTGCGCGGCGAAGGCCTCGTTGAGCTCGATGACGTCGATCTGGTCCAGCGTGAGGCCGGCGAGCTTGAGCGCCTTGGGAATGGCGTGGATGGGGCCGATGCCCATCTCCTCGGGATCGCAGCCCGCGTAGGCGAAGGCGATGAACCTTGCCAGCGGCTTGATGCCCAGTGCCTTTGCGCGCTCGGCTGACATGACGACTGCGGCGGCGGCGCCGTCGGAGGTCTGCGAGGAATTGCCTGCGGTGATGGTTCCCTTGGCGTGGAATACGGGCTTGAGTTTGGCGAGGGCTTCGAGCGAGGTGTCTGCGCGTGGGCCTTCATCCATCTTGAAGATGGACTCCACAGGCTTGGTCTTGCCCTTCCCGTTCGGTGCAGGCGTCGTCGTGACCATGACGGGCACAATCTCGTCATCAAACCTGCCGGACTGAATCGCAGCAAGCGCCTTCTGGTGGCTCTGCAGAGAGAACTCGTCCATGGCGTCGCGGCCGATGCCGTAGTGGGTGGCGACGCGCTCCGCTGTGAGGCCCATCGACATATAGCTGCCGGGGTAGTTGTCCACGAGCCAGGGGTTGACCGAGATCTTGTTGCCGCCCATGGGAACGTAGGACATGCTCTCGGTACCTCCGGCGAGGATGACATCGGCGCTACCGCCACGAATACGGTCGGCGGCCAGCGCGATCGACTGCAGGCCAGAGGCGCAGTAACGATTGATCGTCATGGCCGAAGCAGTGACGGGAAGGCCTGCGCGAAAACTGGCGACGCGGGCAACGTTCATTCCCTGCTCCGCCTCGGGCATGGCGCAGCCGAGGATGACGTCCTCGATCTCGGACTTGTCGAGTTGCGGGATGCGCTCCAGCGCGCCTGTGATCGCAACGGCGGCCAGGTCGTCGGGGCGTGTCGTTCGGAGGGTGCCGCGCGGGGCCTTGCCAATGGGGGTTCGAACTGCGGAGGCGATAATGACTTCCTTCATGGTGCTTCCTTCCTTCTAATTCCTTAGCGGCTTTCCGGTCTTGAGCGTGAAAGCAATCCGCTCCTGGGTCTTCTTTTCGCCGCAAAGCGAGACGAAGGCCTCGCGCTCCAGATCGAGTAAATATTGTTCGCTCACAGGCGTGCCCGGGTTCACCTTGCCTCCCGCCAGAATGTAAGCCGCCCAGTTCGCAACCTTCACGTCGTGGTCGGAGATGTACTGTCCCTCCCGCATCGTCCAGACTGCCAGCTTCAACGTAGCGAACACCGACTCTCCGGGCGCAGGGACATCAGTGCGCGGAACGGGAGCAGAGTAGCCAGCATCGGCGAGAGCACGCGCGCGAAGCTTCGCATCGGTAACGAGCCGGTCGCGGTTGATGGTAATGCTGTCGGAGGCGCACATAAAGTTCAGGCCACGGGCTTCCGCAGCGCTGGTCGAAACGGTCGCTTTGGCAATCGTCTCGAAGTTCTTCTTGATGGCTTCGAAGACCTCAACGCTCTCGCCGCGACCATCCGGTCGAATGCTGGAACCCGCCTCGACGGAGCGCAGGAGCATCTCCTTGCAGCCACCGCCGCCGGGGATCAAGCCGACGCCCGTCTCGACGAGCCCCATGTACAGTTCGGCGTGCGGCTGGCGTGCGGCCGCATGAAGGCTGATCTCAACACCTCCCCCAAGGCACATGCCGTAGGGCGCGACGACGACAGGCCGCGGGCAGAACTTGATCGCCTGTGTCATGTTCTGGAAGGACCGCACCATCAGATCGACGTCGTCCCACTCCTGCTCCTGCACAGCAAGAAGAAGCTGCATGAGATTCGCCCCAACGGAAAAGTTGGCCGAGTCGCCGCTGATGACGAAGGCTTCGAAGTCGGCAACCTGCTGGCCGGTGGGCTTCAGCGTCTGCGTAATGAGCGAGACGATGTCCTCGCCAAGCGCATTCATCTTGGAGTGCAGTTCGATTGCGGCAACGCCGTCTCCGAGATCGATGACCGACGCACCGGGATTCTTCCTGATGACGCCGCGGGCCTTCTTGATGACTGTGAGCGAAGTGACTCCTTCCGCAACCGGCACCGGTTTGTACTCGCCGGCAAAGGGATCGAAGTAGAGGCGCCCGCTGGGCACACGCGCATCATCTTTGTACCAGGTGGGATTCGGCTCACTGTTCTTGTCCGCCCAGGCCAGAAGCTTCTCTGCATTTGCTGCGATCGGCGCTCCTGCGGCGCGCATCTTCTCCGTCGTCTCGCGCATTCCCACGGCATCGAAGAGCTCAAACGGCCCAAGCTCCCAGTTGAAGCCGGTCTTCATGGCCGAATCAACGGCAACAATATTGTCGGCGGGTTCGTTCGGTAACGAAGAGACACGATTCGCCGCGTAGGTAAACAGTTCGGTCAGCAGCGGCCAGTAGAAACGCGCGGCTTTGTCGGTCTTAGGGTCGGCATGCAGCAGCTGCTTGACCCGCGCGGCGGTCGACTCCACATTCTTTGCCATCTCCAGCGCGGGAAACTTCGGACGTGTAGAAGGCTTGTACTCCAGCGTCTTCCAGTCGAGCGCAAGCCGAATGTCGCGACCTTCAGCATCCTTCCCCTCTTTCTTATAGAAACCCTGGCCGGCCTTATCGCCAAGCCACTTCCTCTCGAGGATCGTATTGATAAAGCCGGGCAGGATTACGTCGTTACGCTCGTCACCGATGCTCGCGGCTTTGGCTTCAAAATTTCGCGCGACATGCGCGAGGACGTCGATACCCACGAGATCGCCAAGCCGAAAGGTCCCGGTCTTCGGCCATCCGAGCGCCGAACCGGTGAGCGCATCCACCTCTTCGATCGTCAGGCCCTGCTCCTGCATCAGCCGAATGGCATTACCCATTGAGAAAGTGCCGATACGGTTTGCGATGAAATTTGGCGTATCGCGAGAATGGACGATCGTTTTACCCAGCCGCTGATCGCAGAAGTGTGCCATTGCCGCCATCGCGGTAAGGTCCGACTCAGGTGTAGGTATCACCTCCAGCAGGCGCATGTAGCGCGGCGGGTTGAAGAAGTGCGTACCGAAAAAGAGCTTGCGTGTCTCCGGCTTAAGGCCAGAGGCGATGCTGCCAATCGGCAGGCCACTGGTGTTTGTCGTCAGGATGGCGTTCGGCGCGCGATGCTGCTCCACCTTCGCCAGCAGAGCATGTTTGATGTCGAGATTTTCCGCGACCGCTTCGATAATCCAATCGCAGGACGCGATCAGGGCAAGATCGTCGTCAAAGTTGCCGATCGTAATGAGCCGCGCGGAATCCGGAGTGTAGAAGGCAGCCGGCCGGGACTTCTTCAGGCCATCGAGCGCGGCGATGACAATCTTGTTCCGCTCGGCTTTCGGCGCGTCAGCAGCAGTATTGGGCGGAACGATATCAAGCAGCACGACCGGGATTCCGGCATTCGCGACATGCGCGGCGATACGCGAGCCCATGGTTCCGGCGCCAAGAACGGCTACTTTACGGATGTTTCGGTGTGGCACGGAGGTACTGCTGGTCGGCATTCTGCGGGCTCCCTGTCGGGCAAAAATCCCGGACGAAGGTGAAGCATAATGAATGGTCATTCATTTCGTCAAGGTGTGTGATTAAACGACTGTAAATTCCTGATTCTCCTGTTCCCGCTGAGGCAAACCGGCAAGACAGGGTATGATTCGTCGGTACGAAGGATTCGTGCAATTTGCGTGAGTATTTTTGTTCCATGAAAGGCGACATTCACAAATGAAGTATTTTTCGCGACGGGAGTTTTGCGTTCTTGCCACCAGCGCGGCAGCAGCTTTGCCTTCAAGGAGGGCGTTGGCGGCCGAGTTGCCTTTCGCGATGGTTGCAGCCAATGACCGCAAACGAATTCTCTCAGCCGCTGACAAATATCTCTCGGAAAAGCCAGTCACGGTCACGGCATCGCACAGCGATCGAAGCCCCGGCAGTCCCCACGATTTCTTCTCCGAGGGCGACTACTGGTGGCCTGACCCAAAGAATCCCGGAGGGCCGTATATCCGTCGCGACGGCGAATCGAATCCCGCAAACTTCAACGGACACCGCGAGGCGATGATTCGTCTGAGCCTGATGGTTCCGGCTCTAACTGCTGCCTGGCTGCTCACCGGCCAGAAGAAGTACGCTGACCACGCCGGATTGCATCTGCGCGCATGGTTTGTCGATTCGGCCACAAAGCTCAATCCGAACCTCCAATATGCACAGGCCATCTTTGGCGTGGCCAGGGGACGAGGCACCGGCATCATCGACACGCTGCACCTGGTGGAGGTGGCCCGTGCGGCGACATTGCTGACCGCCGCGAATGCTATCGAGGGAGGTCCTGCAGTTAAAGATTGGTTCGCGCAATACCTCGAGTGGATGCGGACTTCAAAGAACGGCCAGGAGGAGCGTGATGCCAGAAACAATCACGGCACCTGCTGGGTCTTGCAGGCCGGAGAATTCGCACATTTCACCGGCAACGAAGAGGTGATGCAGTGGTGCCGCGATCGCTTCCGCACTACCCTCGTGCCCGATCAGATAGCTGCAAACGGCAGCCTGCCTCTGGAACTGGCACGCACCAAGCCCTATAGCTACTCGCTCTTCGACATGGATGTTCTGTGCGGCATCGCACAGAGCCTGTCGACGCCAAAGGACAATCTGTGGGCCTTCTCAACCTCAGATGGCCGAGGTCTCAGGAAGATGATGGCCTTCATGTACCCGTTCCTCAAGGACAAGAGCAAGTGGCCGTACGCACATGATGTCGAACACTGGGACGACTTCCCTGCCCGCAATCCCGCTCTTCTCTTCTCCGGGCTTGCGTACGACCAGCAGGACTACATCGCCCTCTGGAAGACACTGAACCCTGACCCTGCCATTCCGGAGGTCATCCGAAACTTCCCGCTTCGGCAGCCGATCCTGTGGCTGCCGAAGTCCTAGGGTCAGGTTCGCGATCCTCTACTTGCCGCCTGCCAGCCGGTTCATCTCATAGCCGGCCATCAGGAAGCCTCCAACGCCGTAGACATGGCTGGCGGAGGGCTTGAACTTGCCTGGTTGTGCGTCGACTGGCTGGATCGAGCCCAGCCGTCCGTCCGCATAGATGTGACTCAGTATCCCCTTCCACGACTTCTCCACGACAGGAAGATACGTCTTGCGGTCAAGGATGTGCTCGTTGATTCCGTAGGCGATCGCGTAAGTGAAAAACGCTGAGCCTGAAACCTCAGGCAACTCGTAGGAATCGGGGTCGAGGAGTCCCGAGCGCCACAGGCCATCCTTGCTCTGAATATCCTTCACTGCCTCCGCCATCTCGCGGAATTGCTGTACGTACTTTGCGCGGCTCGGATAATCCTTCGGCATGATCTCCAGCACCTTCACGAGGCCGCCCAGGACCCAGCCATTGCCGCGTGACCAGTAGAGGCTCTTTCCGTTGGCCTGCGTCTGCTTCAGATAACGTTCATCGCGAAAGTAGAGATGGTCCTTCGGGTTGTAAAGAGCCGCTGAAGTCAGCCACCACTCATGGTCCATGTAGTCCAGATACTTCTTGTCTCCGGTCGCGAGATACATCCGCGATAACACCGGTGGAGCCATGTACAGCGCATCGCACCACCACCACAACAGCTTCGCCGGATCGTCCCGACGTACTACCAGACGGTCCAGGACCTCCTTCGTGTTCGCCATCCGTTCCGGCATGCGAGCGTTTTTGGGGTCCCGGAGATAGAGGTACATATACGACTTGCCCATCGCTTCGTCGTCCGCATGGGGGAAGCGGTTGTCAATGAGCAGCCATTTCTCTTCCTCTGAATATTTCTGCACAGCATCGCGATACCTCGAGTCCCCTGTCGTATCCGAGGCCGCAAGCAGACCGTCGTATAACGCCGCATAGGTCCAAAGCCGGTTGAACGTTGGCTCTGCAACCTTGAGCTGCCAGTCCGCGACTTTCTTCACCACCGCCTGAATTGCCTTCGGCTTCAAGTTCTGCGGAGATATCGGTGGCGAGCGGTCCAGGATCATCCGGGGCGTCACCCGATGCCTTGGAGTCCGGAACCGGCTTGCTCGCCGGAGCGGGGGCCTGTGCGAAGGCCTGCGGCGCATCGTAAGTAGCCGCGCCAAACGCGGCGAACAGAGCGAACACTCCAATCCGGCTGAGATAACAGGCCTTTGAGACAGCGGCGTTGGAGGCGTTGAGAACTGCAGAAGACATATTCAGTAATTCCTTTGGTTAGACAAGACCTTCATTCATGACAAGCGCGACTGCGCTGCGCAGCCGAGCGGTATTGCCCTCAAACGAGGGACGCAACCTTGGCGGTTTCGAAATCGCGTTGTGCTTCAGTTCGGCTTCGATCTTCGGACCGAACATGTGCCACGCGCTGGTGATATCGCCCACCACGATAATCTCGTTCGGAGCGAGAGCGGAGGCAATCATGCGGAGTCCCCGCCCAAGGTACAGAGACATCTTTTCCAGCGCCTTGATGGCATTCTGATCGTCCGCCTGCGCCATCTTCACCAGGGTAGCAAAGCTCGGAGGCAATCCATTACCGGTGATCTCGTGGTAATAGCGCAGCCCGGCGCGGTTGGAAGCGACCGTCTCCCAGCATCCGCGCCCTCCGCAACCACAGGGGAAGCCTTCACGGTCCATCTCAACGTGACCAAATTCGCCTGCCATGCCGTTCGCTCCGCGCAGCAGGCGGCCATTGGAGAAGATGCCAGTCCCGATACCCTCGGAGACATTCACAACCACAAGATCGTGAACCCCATCGCTATCGCCGAACCACACTTCCGAAAGAGCGCAGGCGTTGGCCACATTGTCCATCTCGACGCGTAATCCGGTCGCCCGCTGAATCTTCGATTTCAAACTCAGCACAGGCCACTTCAGGTTCGGCGCGAAGATCAGCTTCTGCAACTGCGGATCTGCACGTCCCGGGAGGCTGATACCGATTCCATCAAACGACTTGTCCGAATGGTTTGCTATCAGCTTCTTGATGGCGGCGATGATCGGAGGAATTGCCTTGTTCGGGTCCGTGGGAAGATTGACGATGTTCTGCGCAACGATTTTCCCACCCAGATCTGTTACAGCCACTGTCGTCTGAGCCGGATGAATATCGACCGAGATCACTGCCCGCTGATGATTCAGCTCAAGAAACGTTGGCCGGCGACCACGAGGCAGGCGCCCGGTTGATCCTTCGAGAATCCAACGGTCCCGAATCAGATCCTCCACGATAAGCGAAATCGTGCTGCGCTGCAGGCCAGAGACGCGCGCAAGGTCGGCGCGCGAGATAGGCTGTCGCGTACGGATCAGGTTAAAGACAAGGTTCCGGTTAATCTGCCGTGGCGTCTTATTCGACGCGCTTTGCTTCCTTGTGAACGTAAATGGGTGAGAGGGAGGAGTGGGCATCGAGGTCACGCTTTCAAATGGTTGCAATAGTTCAGACAAACTCCCTGACTGTTCTTTCTATTTTCCAGGGTCACATTCGCACCCCGGAGTTGCTTGACTTCTCTTGTGACGAGCCTTTATATCACTGAAGACCTACCATTTTGTAGAGGCTGCGAATTATATGTGCCGCCGCAACTAATTCTCCTCATAGCAAAACGCATTTTTTCGGAGTCCCATCCCCCATGTACTCACGCCGACAGTTCCTCAAAACAGGAGCGGCACTTGGCGCCGCCTCACTGCTCCCGCGCCCCGCACTGAGCTCCGCCATCGCCTCTCTGGCGGCTAACGCCAACGGAACTAACGCATCCGCACGTCGGCTTTCCGACGGATGGGAGTATCTGCGGGGCTCCCTGGGAGGTCCGTGGGAAGCATGGCACAGTGAGGAGGTCGCCGCGTTCCAGGCCGTTCAGATGCCGCATTGTTTCAATGCATACGATGCCTGTGATCCCGAGATTCCCTACTATCGCGGAAACGGCTGGTATCGCACGTACATCCCGATCGAGAATCCGTATTCCAACGGCCGGACTTTGTTGCACTTCGAGGGAGCGGGTCAGGCCACAACCCTTTACGTTGGCGAAAAGTTGATTGGCAGGCATGTCGGCGGTTATGACGAGTTCGTCTTCGACATCACCGATGCCGTCCGTCAACTTCCCGCTCCCGATGCAAAGAGCAAGGCGAAAAAGCGGGAGGGCGTGCCCATCACCGTCCTCTGCGATAATTCGCGCGACCTCGACCGCATGCCATCCGACCTCAGCGACTTCAGTCTGTACGGAGGTCTTTACCGCCACGTCAATCTCGTCTACGTGCCAGCGATTTCACTTGAAGCAGTGCATGTAAAGATCGACCTGCCATCTCCCCAGTCGCCCGCCGAAATCTCTGTCGTCGGCACCCTTTACAATCCATCAAACGCGAGCGATAGCGCTGACATTTCGATCGAGATCGTTGATGCACAAGGCACGACCCTCCATACCGCAAAGCACAGGCTTGCACCTTCCGAGAATGCGAAAGAACTCACTCGTTTCACTCTGAAATCGCCGAAATTATGGAGCCCCGCGACGCCGCATCTCTACGAGTGCCGCATCAAGGTCGGCGGTCCCGGAGGCGAATACACGGTTCACGAAACCTTTGGCGTCCGCCATACCGAGTGGGTCGACCACGGTCCATTCAAACTCAACGGCGAGCGCCTCCTCCTCCGTGGAACGCACCGGCACGAAGACCACGCCGGCTATGCCGCAGCCATGCCCGACGACCTCATCGAACAGGAGATGCGCCTCATCAAGGAAATGGGCGCCAACTTCATCCGCCTCGCGCACTACCAGCAATCACGCCGTGTCCTCGAACTCTGCGACCGGCTCGGCATCCTCGTTTGGGAGGAGATCCCCTGGTGTCGCGGTGGAATCGGAAACGATACCTTCAAGGAGATGGGGCGCCGCACCCTGCGCAACATGATCGCGCAACACTACAACCACCCCAGCGTCCTGCTCTGGGGTCTCGGTAACGAGGACGATTGGCCCACCGAATATCCCGAGATCGACCAGCAGAAGATCCGCGCCTACCTCACCGAGTTGCGCGACCTCTCTCATCAGCTCGACCCTTCGCGCATGACCACCATCCGCCGCTGCGACTTCGCCCGCGATATCCCCGACGTCTATTCGCCCTCCATCTGGGCGGGCTGGTACAGCGGAACCTATCCTGAGTACCAGAAGTCCCTCGAAACACAGCGCGAACGCGTCAAGCATCTCTTCCACGCAGAGTGGGGAGCCGACAGCCATGCCGGCCGTCACTCCGAAAGTCCCGACAAGGTTCTCGCCTCGATCGCCACCGGCCAGGGCACCGACGAGCGTGGCCTCGCTTACCTCTCGACCGGTGGCGAAGCGCGCGTCTCCCGCGACGGCGACTGGTCCGAAACCTACGCCTGCAACCTCTTCGACTGGCATCTCAAAGTGCAGGAAACGCTCCCCTGGTTTACCGGTTCTGCGCAGTGGGTCTTCAAGGACTTCACCACTCCCCTGCGCGTTGAGAATCCTGTGCCTCGCGTGAATCAAAAGGGTTTGATCACCCGCGACATGCAGAAGAAAGAGGCGTACTACGTCTTTCAGTCTTACTGGACTGACGAGCCGATGGTCCGCATCTACGGCCACACCTGGCCCGTCCGGTGGGGTCCTGCAGACGAAAAGAAGATGGTGAAGGTCTATTCCAACTGCGAGACGGCGGAACTCTTTGTCAATGGAAAATCCGCCGGCATCCGCCACCGCGACAGCCAGAACTTTCCAGCCGCCGGCCTGCGCTGGATGACTCCTTTTGTTGAAGGAACGAACAAACTACGCGTCGTTGCTAAAAAAGGTGAGGCGACAGTCACGGACCAAATTGAGTTCCTCTACCAGACCGAGACCTGGGGCAAGCCAACAACCCTGAGGCTCAGGGAGATAGCTCGAACTGCCGGCAAAGTGACCGTCGAGGCGAAACTCTATGACGCCAAAGGAATTTTATGCCTCGACGCGCGCAATCAGGTCCGTTTCAGCGTCGGCGGAGATGGTCAGCTCATCGACAATCTGGGCACTGCACGAGGTTCCCGCGTTGTCCAGCTCTGTAACGGACGTGCGGAGATCAGCCTCGAGCGGTCACCGGACAGCCGCTCCGTGGTTGCGGTGAGCGCCAGCGGAATTCCCCCGGCTTTTTGTGACATTGCATAAAAGGGATTTACGGCTCGCAGTCATGCCGGCTGGGTGATTTTTTCCAGCGATCCAAACTTTTTCCGCCCGTACCTGCTCGCGGGCATTGACAATTGTTCATTCAACGAACTATCTTTCAGCGAATTCCAAAAAAACAGATCTCAGCCATTCGGCGTGACGGCTGAGACAAACGCTTGACTCTGGAGAGGCACATATGAAACGCAACTTTTTCTCTCGAGCTAGGTTGCTCGGCCTGTTCGTGCTGTTGATAACAGCACTGGGCTCCGCTGCACATGCTCAACTTAGCACCGCAACCATGTTCGGTTCGGTCGCCGATCCGACTGGTGCCGCTATTCCAAAGGCGACTGTAATCATCACGCAAACGGATACCGGCTTCGTTCGCACGGTTGTCACCAAAGACGACGGCTCTTACCGCGCAGACTTTCTTCCGATCGGCCCTTACCGGGTCAGTGTTGAAGCAACCGGCTTCAAGAAACTCGATCGTGCCGGGATCACCCTCACTGTCACCGAAGATGCTCATCTCGACTTCGCATTGACCTTGGGTGCCACCGATCAAACCGTTGAAGTGACCGCCGATGTTCCCCTTCTAAACACCGGCAACTCCACCCTGGGCCGTACCGTCAGCAACGTCGAAATCGACAACCTGCCTCTGGTAGACCGTAACGTCTACACCCTTCTCGACCTCACTCCCGGCGTGCAAAACAACAACAACGCGGGCACGGGAGGTAATGGCGGCGTCATCAATCCCCTCGGTTACCCGGAGCAGCACGTCAAAATCAATGGATCGACCGACTCTGGTGTAGGACAGGTCTCGTACTACCTCGACGGCGGATCGAACATGACTGGTGTTCGCAATACCGGCAACCCGCTGCCGAACCCCGACGCGATTCGCGAGTTCCGCGTGGATACCAACAACTTCTCGGCGGAGTATGGTCGTAATTCAGCGGGCGTAGTCACCGTCCTGACCAAGTCCGGCACCAACCAGTTTCACGGATCGGCCTTTGAGTTTTTCCGCGACCGCAACTTCAACGCAACGACCCCGGACCGGAGCGCTAGCCACAACTCCCAAAAGACACCCTATAACCAGCACCGCTTCGGGGGTACCATCGGCGGCCCGATTATGCACGACAAGCTGTTCTTCTTCGGCTCGTATGCAGGATTCCGGTTTATCTCCGCCAACATCTTCAATCCACAGGTTCCCAGCGCTGCCATGATGCAGGGAAACTTTTCGGAGAATATCCCGACAGGAACCGCGACGGCGGACAATCAGAAGTGCACGGTAAACGCGCAATCATCAACCAAATTCTGGGCCTGCAATCCGTTCCTCCCCAAGGCATCGGCCTGGTGTCCGGGCAACATCTGCAATCCCTCGACCTTTGATCCTGCAATCGCGGGAATTATCAAGGCTGGCTTGATTCCATCTTCGCCAGGTAATGGATCGTATGTCATCCAGCAGGTTAGTCGCTACAGCCAGAAGACCGACGAGCAACTCTACAAGGGCGACTACCAGATGACGGCGAAGCAACGCCTCGGTCTCAGTTATTTCCATGAGACGGGAGACTTTGTGGTAAACCCTTCCAACAACAACATTCTAGGCTGGGTTGTGCATGATTACACCTTCGCGCAGCATGAAGCGAACATAGCCCACACCTGGACCATCAGCAACAACACCGTGAACCAGCTGGCGCTGAACTACACACGTCTCATCGGCGGCCGCGTACCGTCGCCCTCAGACAGCCTGGCAACCTATGGCTCCAAATTCGCCGAACAACTGCCGAATGGCCAGATCTGTGGCGTTCCCGCGCAGGCTGGATGTTCGCGTCCGCAACTGGGACCGAGCGGATGGTTCGCCGCAAATAATGCAATTACCGGTCCGGTCACAGGCAGCAACGTCTATGCCATTCGTGACGTGGTGAGTTCGACGCACGGAAAGCACACGCTGTACTACGGTGGGGAGGCGAACCGCGAAAACGATGCCCAGCAGACCACGCTGAACGACTACGGCGTGTTCGGCTTCAGTTCGTATACAGGCACCATTCCTGCCAACCGTTCCGCGCCATCGATCATTAACTTCTTCTATGGCTCGCCTAACTCCATGGCCCAGGACGTTCCGGTATACGCAAACGCGCACTACTTCAACTACGGCTTATTCTTTCAGGATGACTGGCGCGCTCTGCCGAACCTGACCCTGAACCTCGGCATCCGCTACGACATTCAGACTGCGCCGACGAACACCCAGAACATGACCATGAACTTTGTCCCGGGAGCGCAGTCGACCATCGCTCCAAACAACTACAAGGGTGTACTGCTTCCGGGTGATCCCGGTGTGCCCCGTTCAGCCGTATCCACGCGTTACGATCATGTGTCGCCTCGTGTTGGCCTGGCCTGGACGCCCTTTCCCAGCGGACACACGGTCATTCATGCCGCTGCCGGCATCTTCTATGGCTCCATCGGTGGCAACCTCTTCACCTATCCGTCGAATGGCGAACCGTTCTCTGGACGTCCCTCGTTCAGCAATGTGATCCACGTCTCTGATCCCTATGCAACCGACCCGAAGGACTTCTGCGGCGGCGATCCCACATGTATCGCGGGCGGCGTAGGCCACTCGCCCTATCCGTTCATCTATGACCCCAAGAATCCAAAGTACGTCGTGACGCCTGCGGCGATCATTCCGGTAGATCCCAACTTCCGCTGGCCGGAGATCTATCAGATGAATGTCGGGTTCGAGCAGCAGTTGGGGAATGGATTCTCCTTCTCCGGAAGCTATGTGGCTTCTCTGGCACGCAAGCTGCCGATTGAGTGGGATCTCAACTATCCCCAGTTCAATCTGAACTCTGCAGGGGTGTCGAATCCTTCGTGCTCCGATACCACCTTGGCGTGCGCGTATGCGAATTCGAGCGGAACTGCCAACAACCGGCGTCCGTATAACGCGAAGTCCTACGCGGCAACAGCAGCCGCCTCCGCCTCCAACCCCATCTTCTCGACCATCTCGCAGATCCAGTCCTCGGAAAGCGCAAACTACAACGGCCTGCAGGTAACTTTGCAAAAGCGGTTGTCGCACGGCTTCAGCGCCCAGGGCTTCTGGGTGTGGTCGAAGTCGTTGCAGAGCGAAGGCCTCGATACCAGCGGCAACACGGGCAATAGCGCGACCACGACTCCGCAGGATCCGAACAACCGCTGGCTCGACCGGCAGCGTTCGGACTTCGACCAGAGACACGTCGTGGCGTTCTCGATGGTGTGGAAGCCCAACTATAACTTCCAGAATCGTGCCGTACGGTTCCTCGTGAATGGATGGACGACAACCGCGATTGTGAGGATGCAAAGCGGCAATCCCTTCAACATCACAACAGGCTCAGACAACAATGGCGATGGCGTGAGCAACGATCGTCCCAATCTGATGCCGGGAGTGTCGCACGCGACGGTTACGGACAACGGCCACTCGCGCAGCGCGATGATCAAGAACTGGGTCAACCCCACTCAGTTCTGCATCTTCAATGGGCCGCTCAACGGAACACTCTACGGTGGAACGACCTATAGCAATCCTGCCTGCCCGCAACAGGGCGCTGGACCGGCAGGCTCTGACGGTACTGTCCGCCAGAATGCCGTGGATGCTCCTGGTCGACGCAGTATTGACGCCTCTCTCTTCCGGGACTTCCATCTCTACGAGCGCTGGACCTTCCAGTTGCGTGGCGAATCAACCAATGTCTTCAACCTGACGAACCTGCCCGCGCCTCAGGGCTCGTTGGCCTCAGCGACTTTTGGACAGGTCACCACCTCCATCTCAGGCGGAAGCTTCGGCAACCGCGTGATCCAGGTCGGCGGACGTATCCTCTTCTAACCTGCACTGCCAACCTCCCCGGAGCGCACAACGATGTGCTCCGGGGATTTTTCTTTAACCAGCTTATTCAGCTTTTTCATCTCATCATTCGTCCAAAGAAAAACCCTTCTGCTGCCTTAGGTATAGTTAGAGTTCCGGGTTTTCTCAGTGGAGGTATTTCGTGCGAGTTAGAATTGCGGCTGTCATAGCCCTCGCCACATCGATCTGCCTGGGCGCAGCCGCCCAGGACCTTGCCAGCTTCGAAAAACGCACACATGTGAAGGTTTTGCCCAATGGCCTCACCCTCATCGTCTGCGAACGCCCCGAAGCCCCTGTCTTCAGTTTCTACACCCTGGTCGACGCCGGCTCCGCAGATGATCCCCAGGGTGACAGCGGCCTTGCTCACATGTTTGAGCACATGGCCTTCAAAGGCTCCGAGCAGATCGGCACAACGAACTACCCTGCTGAAAAGCTCGCGCTCGAAAAGGTTGAGAAAGCCTACGCCGCCTACGACGCCGAGTACCGCAAAATTGTAGACAAAGATCCCAGGAAGCTCGACGAACTTAAGAAAGCCTTCGAAGACGCGCAGGCCGCCGCCCAGAAATACGTCATCCCTAACCAGTTTTCCGAGATTGCCGAACAGAATGGAGCCGTCGGCATCAACGCCTCCACCAGTGAAGACTCCACTCAGTATTTCTGGTCGATGCCCTCCAACCGCCTCGAACTCTGGGCCTACCTCGAAAGTCAGCGTATCGCTCATCCCGTCCAGCGCGAGTTCTACAAGGAGCGCGACGTCGTCCAGGAAGAGCGGCGCATGCGCATCGACTCCTCCCCCGTCGGCCGGATGGTCGAGCAGTTCCTGGCTACCGCCTACGTCGCCCACCCCTACGGCCGCAGTGGAGTCGGTTGGGAAAGTGAGATAAGCCAGGTCAGCGCCACCGAGGCTGAAGCGTTCCATAAGAAGTACTACGTGCCGTCCAACATCGTCATAGCTGTCGCAGGCGATATCAAGGCCTCCGAGGCGATGCCCATTCTCGAAAAGTACTTCGCCCCCATTCCCGCCGCTCCTAAACCCGAGGCGATGACCACCATCGAGCCGCCGCAGTTCGCCGAAAAATCCGTAACCATCAAGGAAGCCACGCAGCCCTTCTACATCGAGGGCTACCACCGTCCCGACTACCGCGATCCCGACGACTCCGTCTACGACGCCATCACCGACATCTTCTCCAACGGACGCACTGCCCGCCTCTACCGCTCCCTTGTCCGCGACCAGCGGATCGCCGCCGCCGCCGAAGGCTTCAGTGGTTTTCCCGGCTACAAATATCCTGGCCTGTTTGCCTTCTACGCCGTTCCTCTTCCCGGCCATACGCCCGATGAGATGCGCGACTCCATCCACAAAGAACTCGACCGCCTGAAAAGCGAAGATGTCTCCGACGAGGAGCTCGCACGCTTCAAGACCCGCACCCGAGCCGAGCTTCTCCGCGGCCTCGCCGACAACGACGGCCTCGCCCACCAGCTTGCCGAATACCAGACCCGCTTCGGCGACTGGCGGCAACTCTTCCGCGAGCTCGACAAAGTCGACGCCGTCACCAAGGCCGACATTCGCCGAGTCGCCAATAAGATCTTTACCGAAAGCAACCGCACCAGCGCCCGAATCGAGTTCGCGGAACCCCAAAAACCACAAGCGCCCGCCTCTCAATCAACCACCAGATCTCAGGGAGGTGCGGAGTGAATAATCCCATGAACGTGTCTTGCTCTTTTCTTGCTGCCATCGTCGCGTCCTTCGCCCTTATGCCAGCGCTTTCCCTCGCACAGGCCGCACCGGCATCCGCAAAATCTGCTCCTGCTGCCGCTGCTCCCGCACAGCCGTGGAAGAAGATCCCCATCCCGGCCCTCCACGCTTTTAAGCCGCAGCAACCTAAACGCATTGAGCTCTCCAACGGCCTCGTCATCTTTCTGCAGGAAGACCACGAGCTGCCCTTTATCAACGGCAGCATCCTCATCCGTGGAGGCAGCCGCGACGAACCAGCCGGCAAGATTGGGCTCGTCACCGTGTATGGTCAGACCTGGCGCACCAGCGGAACCCCAACCATCGGCGGCGATAAGCTCGACGACCAGCTTGAATCCAAAGCCGCCCGCATCGAAACCTCCGGCGGCACAGCCAATACCTCCCTGCACTGGTCCTCTCTCAAAGGCGACTTCGACAACGTCTTCGCCTCGGCCGTCGACCTCCTCCTCCACCCGGCCTTCAAGGCGGACAAACTTGCTCTGGCCAGGCGCCAGCTCGACACCGGTATCTCCCGCCGCAACGACGACGCCAGCGGCATCGCGATCCGCGAGGCCATCAAGCTCGTCTACGGCCCCACCAATCCCTACGCCCGCCAACCCGAGTACGCCACGGTCGGCGCTGTCACCCTCGACGATCTCAAGGCTTGGCACGACCGCTCTGTCGTCCCCAACGGTATGATCATCTCCGTCTCCGGAGATTTCGATTCCGCCGCCATGGAAACAAAACTTCGCGGCGCCTTTGAGCCGCTCCCCCGGGGCGAAGGCATCAAGTCGGAAAAGATCACCTTCACCGACCCCCACCCCGGCATCAGCTTCGCTGAAAAAGACGACGTCAACCAGTCCAACGTTCTTATCGTGGGCCTTGGGACCGAGCGCTCAAACCCCGACTACTACGCCCTCAGCGTCATGAACGAGGTCTTCTCCGGAGGCTTCGGCTCGCGCGTCGTCCAGAACGTCCGCACAAAACTCGGCCTCGCCTATTCCGTCGATGGCAGCTTCGGCGCCTCCTATGACCATCCCGGCATCTTCTACGTAGTTGCCGGAACCAAGAGCTCCTCCACCGTAGCCGCCACCAAGGCCATGCTCGAAGAAGTCGAACGTCTCAAGACCGTCCCACCCACAGCCTCAGAACTCGCCAAAGCCAAAGACCAGCTCCTGAACGCCTTCATCTTCCACTATGACTCGCCGGAAAAGATCCTCAATGAGCAGGTGACGCTGGCCTTCTACGGTTACCCGCCTGACTTCCTCGAGAAGTACAAGGAAGGCATCGAAAAGGTCTCCTCAGCCGACGTCTCCCGCGTGGCCAACAAATACGTTGACCAATCCAAACTAGGCATCGTAGTCGTAGGAAATCAGGCCGAGATCGCACCGCCTCTCTCCACCCTCGGCAAGGTCACCGATCTCGACATCACCATTCCCCCACCACCCGGCAAACCGGGTCAATAAAACAAACAGGTTTGCCTGATAAGTCGCGCACGTCGCATACCGCGATCTCATCAAAAATGAGCCGAACTCAACATGGCAGACTGGCAACGGTCTGCGCCTGCTGCTCGGCTATGGCGGTCCTTCTGATAGCAACGCCCGGGCAGAGGGAATCCCAAGCCCTCGCTCGGGCTATTTTTGCGCCACTCCATCAATCTCCTTCAGATACGCGGGCGACAAAGTTCCCTTGTCTTTAGCCACCGGCAACAGCGTCGGATAGAACTGCACAAACGTAGTGTCCACCGCTCCATGTTCGCTATGGCAGCTGTAGCAACTCGCCGTCGTCGGAGTCATCTTCGCCGTCTTGCTCTCGCCAAAGCCGAAGAAAGCCCAGTTCCCCGCAAAGCGCGAATCCTTCACGTGCACCTCAAGCCCCATAATCTCCGAACCCTGAAAATTCCCCTTCTGATTGATGGAACCCTTCCCCTCCGCGCGCCGCGCCTCCAGCACGAACACCGTCCTGTCCGGCCACTTGCCCGTCTCCTTGAAAGCCCGGTAAGCCTCGGGATTCACAAACACGTTATCGAACATGTGATGGTCCATCTGCATCGCCGAGGGGCTGTAGCTCATATCGAACCCCGTGGTCAGATACACCCACTCGCGATAATGTTCAGGCAGCTTCATCTGGCCATCGCTTGTGTACTCCGGCGCGGCGTTCGCAGGCGCCGCCTCAAATTCGTGGACAAAAGCCGGCGTGGCCAACGTCGCCAGGCTAAGCATGCTGAGAAGCACTTTGCTGATCATGCCTTGCAGTATTGCTCCGGCACGTTCTTCTTCACCAGACCATTTCCTGCACTCCACCGGCATTTCACTGCATTTCCAGCCACTCAGTCGAAGTCATAGAATACGATTCTCAACATGAGCGCACCCCACAGTACGCCAAAGACCAGATGGCGCTGGATCGCTGCCATCTGGCTCTCCATCGGCCTCTTCGATGCAACGGAGACGGTCCTTACCATGCGTTCTGAAGGCATGCACCACTACTGGGTCCGCCTCTTTATCCTGCAGGTCGTCCAATGGCTGCCATGGGCATTTGCAACACCCTTCATACTTCGCCTCGGTCGCCGCTACCCCCCGGCGCAACTGCGTCCTCTTTCCGTATGGGGCCGGCACTTCACCGCTTGTATCGCTATTGGCCTGGCCTATGCTCTCGAGACGGCTGCTCTAAAGGAATGGATGAATCCCTATGCCGAAGTACCAGGCCCGGAACCGTTTCAGCGGATATTTTCAACGACATTTTATAGCGGACTGCTGGCTACTCTCATCCTCTACACGACAATACTTCTCGTCAGCTATCTACTCGGCTCTCGAGAGCGATTGGCTCTGCAGCAAGCCGAAACCGCACGCCTCAACGAGCAGCTCGTCAAAGCGCAGCTCAGCGCGCTGCGCAGGCAGATCGAGCCTCACTTCCTCTACAACACGCTCAACGCCATCTCAGGCCTCGTGCGTGAAAAGAGAAACGACGATGCCGTAACGATGATCGTTGAACTCAGCGATTTGATGCGCCATGTCCTCGATGACTCCAACCTCCAGGAGGTTGCACTGGGCGACGAACTGGAGTTTGCACGAAAATATCTGGAAATCCAAAAGGTCCGATTCGTTGATCGCCTCCAATGTACTGTCGACGTCCCCTCCGAGCTACTGCCCGCACAGGTTCCCACGCTCATCCTCCAGCCCATCGTCGAAAATGCAATCAAGCACGGCATCTCAAAGCGGGCTCAGGGCGGGGCAATCAAAATCCTCGCCTCTCGCTCGAACGGCAGGCTCACTCTCAGCGTCTACAACGACGGCCCCGCCCTTTCCGCAAATGGCGAGATCCGTTCCGGCATCGGAATCGCAAACATGAGAACCCGCCTCCAGAGCCTGTACGGCGAGGCTTTCGATCTCCACATGCGCAATCAGCTCCCCGGCGGAGTCGAGGTCTCACTCTCGGTCCCATTCAAGGAGTAGGCTTTGTCCTCAGAGGAGCGAGCACCAAAGATAACCGCCATCATCGTCGACGACGAGCCGCTCGCCCGCGGCAACCTCGCCATCCTCCTTCGCGAAGACCCGCAGATCGAGATCGTCGCCGAAACCGGCTCCGGTGTCGACGCACCTTCCCTCATCCGCAACGCGAAACCCGACCTCGTATTCCTCGATGTCCAGATGCCCGAGTGCGATGGCTTCGACGTGCTCGAACTGCTCGGCAACGACATACCGCCGGCCGTTATCTTTGTGACCGCCTACGATCAGTACGCCCTGCGTGCCTTTGAGGCCGGAGCCCTCGATTATCTCTTGAAGCCCTTCGACAACACCCGATTCGAACTTGCGATCAACAGGGCAAAGCAGAAGATCGCGCGCACCAGGGATCTCCCCCGAAAACTGGAACGCCTGGCAATCAAGAGCGCCGGACAGATCGTCTTCATCAAGCCCTCTGAGATCGACTGGATCGAAGCCGCAGACTACTATGCCTGTCTCCACGTAGGCCCCAGAACGCACATGCTTCGCCGCACCATATCCGAGTTGGAACAGGACCTCGACCCTGCTGTCTTCTGCCGCATCCATCGCTCAACCATCGTCAACTGCGAGCGAATCAGCGGCTTGAACCTGAACGAGGAGGGCGACTATGACGTACTTCTCGTCACGGGAGCCCGGCTCCGCCTGAGCCGAAGTTACAGAAAACAAGTGCAGAGCAGAATGGGCATCGAGAACGGCCGCTCCTGAGATATTTTACGAAGAATGGTAATGTAAGCCGCTAAACGCGACTCGGGCTCGCATCTAATACTCATCCGGCTAATAAGGAGATGCGGAGCAGGATGAAGAAGCTTACTTGCAAACTGGCAATCGCCATTCTCCTCTATGCTCCCCTCCTGAGAGCACAGGATCAAAGCACCAGCGCAACTCCCACTCACACAAGTCCCATCGACAAGGGCGTCGACCTTATCTTCAATTACCTCAACATGGCCGGCACGACAAAGGCCAACAGCTTCAAACCGCTGACGCAACCCGAAAGGAACCGCCTTTACTTCAAATCCATGGTGAATCCCATCGGCTATGTGAAGGCCGGATTCTCCGCAGGCATCGACCAGTGGAATGACAAGCCTCCGGAATGGGAACAAGGCGCATCAGGCTACGGCAAACGATACGGAAATATCCTGGGTCAGTACTACATCCAGAAGACCGTCACCTTCGGCCTCTCCAGTGCCCTGCATGAAGACAATCGCTACTTCAACTCGGGCAGGACCGGTCTCTGGCCACGGACCGAATATGCGCTCACCAGCGGCGTCCTCGCGCGCCGCGACGATGGCAGCCGCCACATTTCCATCTCGCAACTCGGAGGCGTCGCAGCCGGCGCATTTCTATCCCGATTCTGGCAGCCTCCAAGCCACAATTCCGCCGGTGATGGCGCCGTAAGCTTCGGAATCAGCATGGCCAGTAACATCGGGTTCGGTGTTCTTAAAGAGTTCCTCCCCGATCTCGGCCGGGCAATCGCAAAGAAACGCCATAAATCCTCACCCGCTCCATAAACGCTGGCCGCGTCCACTCGGCACATTGACTCGTCAAATCAATACTGAAACAATTTGCCCGAAGAAAACCGGATGAGCGATCGCCCATGAGTGACCCCAAAGACCAATCCCCGAGTCAATCCCGCACCGCTCCAATAACCTCCCGCCGAGACTTCCTCGCCAACGCTGCCGGCATCGCGCTCGCAACAACTCTCCCCTCCGCTGCGCAAACCTCGCCGCAATCTGGCAGGGCCCCGGCGACGCATACGCGCAAACGTCCTCTCAACGTCCTCTTCTTCATGTCCGACGACATGCGCCCCGAGCTCGCCTGCTACGGCAGCCGCTTCCACCCTCACAGCCCCAGCATCGACAAGCTTGCCAGCCAGGGAGTTCGCTTCGACCGCAACTACTGCCAGTTCCCTCTCTGCAATCCCTCGCGCTCGTCGATGTTCACCGGCCATCCGCCGCACACCACCAGAGTGCTCGGCAACACCACCAGCGTGCGCAACCTGCACCCCGACTGGATCACACTCCCTCAGCTCTTCCGCGAAAACGGATACACCACCCTCCGCACCGGAAAGCTCTTCCACGCCGGCCTCGACGACCACAAGGCCTGGACCGACTTCGACGGCGACACTGAATCCCTCCATCCCACGCAGGATGGAGTCCGCATGGACATCCCTCGCGCCCCGATCCCGCAGCCCAACGGCGTTCTTCCCGTCCTTCCCGCAGACAATCAGCGCGCCGCCCACTCTGACCAGATCCTCGTTCTTCAGAACAACGGCGAAGGCGCCGGCGATTACATCGTCGCCGACCGAACCATCCAAAACCTCCGCGCCAATAAGGACAAGCCCTTCTTCATCGGTTGCGGCTTCTCCAAACCGCACAGCCCACCCACCGCGCCGCAGCGCTTCTTCGATCTCTACGATCCCGGACAAATCCAGCTGCCACCCGACTTCGCCGCCTGGCCCACCGTCCCTCCCGGCTTTCCCAGGGCCGCCATCCGCATGCGCAACGCCGATCTCTTCATCGGGCGCGGAGCCTCTGAGGACGAAGCGCGCGAAGTTATCCGTGCCTATCTCGCATCCATCTCATGGGTCGACTACAACCTCGGCCGCGTCCTCACCGAACTCGACAACCTCGGCCTGCGCGACAACACCGTGATCGTCTTTGTCGCCGACCACGGTTATCAACTAGGGGAAAAGGGCAAGTGGTCTAAAGCCGGCTCGCTCTTTGAAAACGGCACTCGAGTCCCGCTCGTCATTCACGCTCCCGGGGCGCACGGCAATGGCCGCCCCTCCATACGCATCACCCAATCGCTCGACGTCTACCGCACCCTCGCCGAACTCTGCCATCTCCAGGTCCCGGCGGGGATCGAAGGCACAAGCCTCGTCCCGCTCCTCCGGAATCATCAGGCTGAATGGAACAACCCCGCTTACAGCATCTGGAGCGAAGATGGCTCAACCGTCCACGGAACCATGATTCGCACAGAGCAGTGGCGTTACGCTGAGTTCGGAAAAGACGCCGGCAACGGAGCCATGCTCTTCGACGTTCACGCCGACCCCATGGAACTTACCAATCTCGCCGACCTCCCGGAACATCGCGAGGTCCGCTCACACCTCGCAAAATTGATCGCGAGCTACAGTTACTCCTCGTGAGAGCCTTCTCTAAACTTGACGTTTGACAGTCAGGGTTACCCAGCCGGAATTATTGCGGTACAAAAAAGGCAGATCGTTGGCGTAGCAATGCAGAATCCCATCCGCCTCAACGTCCATTGGTAGCCGGGTTGTACCGATCAGAAAAGGAGAAGCACCGTTTCTTCCCGTAACCCCGACAAGCGCGAACCAGTTATTGCCTCTGCAACGCCTCAGGCTCTCCAGAAATTTGAAAAGGATGGATGGGCTTGCATAACCATCCGGCCCGGTTTTGATACTCGCGTCAAACCAGGTGCCGCTGGCTTCGAAGTGGTATTGCTCTCCCTTGCGCACCAATAGTCCGGTATCGTTCCACTTCAGTTCTGAAAACACTCCGATGATTGCGGTTCCACCCACATTCAGCGTCATGGGATAAGGAACCGTTTGAGCATCAGGCTCGACCGTGTAGGTCTGCGGAAGATTGCTCGGTTTATAGGTCGGCACAAGCTTGGTCCTCAGAAAGACACTCTCGTGAATGCAGGAACTCTCCGGGACAAATCGTCTTCTGAAGAGATTCACCCGTATCGCGCGTTTATATTGCGCAGGAACCACACCAGTCGGTGAGATTCTCTTCTCCGTGGACTTCGGATAAAACTCGCCGATCACCCAAAAGCCCTTCAGCGAGTTATGCATCATCGCATTGGCTAACGGTTTCGCATATTTTGGGTAACCGCCGAGCAGATCCCCTGCTCGTTTCATATCCAGCAGCAACCCGGCCTGGCTTGCCTCGCGAAGCATCCAGCTCAGGGATATCTTCGATAGACCGCTCTCCGCCTCCGGATAGCTTCCCCCAACATCGGAATGGACCCCCGCAAACCACACCTCTTTAAAGTTTCGCCCGGGCAGATCCTTCCGATCAGCAATCAGATTCTGCCGGAAGAAGGCTCTGCGCTCATCCAGAGATACCGCATGCCGGATGATCGACAGGTCCTTCAGTTCCTTTGTATAAGGCAGAGTTCCGGGCTTCAGCCCGATTGGATCGAGGATCCAGCCAACCGAGCTGACGGTGTCCCACAATCCTGCAAAATACGGCTTGCATTCTCTGCAAAAAGTCCTCTTGAAGCCCGCAGCCAGTTCAAACTTATTTGGCTTCTTCCTCCGGCCCGGCAACCACGCGAACAACCCGTCGCTCATCTTGAAGAGCCTGATCCCGTACGGAATCATCCCCTCGTTGCCAGGCGACAGCAGGCCGAACATCTCCAGCATGCCGCATAGAGCCCGGGCCGTATAAGCGCCGCGGCTGAAACCGAAGATGAAAATCTTGTCCCCTGGCTCATACGTCAGCATCAGGTACCGGTATGCGTCTGCAATGTTCTCTGACAGGCCGTATCCGAAAGCCAGGCCCTTGATCTTGGTCCAGGTCTTTCCAATCCATGTCAGAGCGCTCTTCGAGCCCATCGTTCCTACACCAGGATGGTAGTACGACACCTGCGAACCAGGGCTTGAATCGAGTGCGCTAAAGAGTTTTTCTACGTTTGAGTTCTGCTCGCCGTACTCATTGCCCGTTCCATCGCAGCAGATAACGATGTTCTTCATACCCTCTTCTCCCAAGATCGATTTTGTGAGCCGGGGCCGTTGCACAAAAACGTATCATGGAAGTGCGCCGCATCAACCGGTTTTCTTTCGCAAAACATATTCGGCTGGACGGAAATGCATGCTGCTCTCATCTGCGATGCTTGAGGAAAACGTGAAGTTCAGAGAACGCATGTCCCTCTATTTCGAACTCAACCGGCTAGAATGCACAGAGGCCCTGCGAAGGGATGCAACATCTCGCAGGCTCGACAGAGATGTCTTTCTTCATCACCAGCTCGGCTTCTTTTCCGACGTCGTAGAATATCCGGCCCTCACCTAACGCCTAGGGTATCGATGAGAGCATTGATCTTTACCGAAACCGGTGAACCGAACAGCGTATTGAAACTGGCAGAGATCCCTGCTCCGCCTTTGGCCCATGGCGAAGCGCTCGTCCGAGTGCTGCTGACCCCGATCCACCCATCGGATCTGCACATGGTGCGCGGTCGCTATGGCTATCAGCCGGAATTGCCAGCCAGCCCGGGCATTGAAGGCGTCGGGATTGTCGAGGCTGTAGGTCCGGGCGTGCCAGGTTCGCTTGTTGGAACTCGCGTAGTTTTTGTTGACACCTGGAACACCTGGCGCGAGCAGATCGTTTGCCCAGTGGACAAACTCGTGCCCGTCCCGGACGGCCTGGACGATGCAGTCGCCGCTACCTCCTACACGAATCCTCTGACTGCATGGGCACTGACGAGATCAAGTCACAAACTCAAGGAGGGCGAGTGGCTCCTGCAGACGGCGGCTGCTTCCACCGTCGGGAAGCTGGTGCTTCAACTGGCGCAGCAGTATCGATTCAAGACAATCAACGTCATCCGTCGGCGCGAGCAGGAAACAATCATTCGCAACCTCGGAGGCGATGAGGTGATCTGCACGGAAGACGAGGATCTCACGGCACGTCTTCGGGAATTGACCGCGGGCAAGGGCGTTGAACGAGCGATCGACTGCGTTGCCGGGGAACTTGGCGCTGAGGTTGCCCGAAACCTCGCTCCCGCTGGAACCATGCTTGTGTATGGAGCCCTTTCCAGTCATCGGCAGACGGACCCCGCAAAATTCCTCATGCCGCTCTTCGCTCCGCGTTTGATTTATTCGACAGCGACGGTTCGCGGGTGGTGGCTTCCGCGTTGGGTGCCTTCCCAGCCGCTCGCCGAAATGCGGGCAGCGACGAGCGACCTCCTTACGATGTTGTCGAATGGAGCCCTTACGCCGCCGCCGATTGTGCGGTATTCCTTGAAGGACTTCCAGGAGGCAGTACGCCTGGCCGACGGTGAGGCAGGACAGCAAAAGGTCTTGCTCGACTTCTCTGAAAGGGCACCATAACTTTTGTGGAACGGCTCTGAAACTTGTAGAGCAGTTCTGAAGGTTTTTGACCTGTTTTCCACAGCACCTCTTGACCCCGCTGATAGCATTAATACTGAGGAACAGGAGAGCCCGGCTGATTGCCGGGCTTTTCCCTGCCGGGTGAGAATGGCATCTGACGTGCACCGTGAAGCCCAGATCTAACATGCCTGTTTTGAGATTTTTACATCAAAAGATAGGGGAGGGGGTACCCCAGCCAACCGAATCAAAACTGCCGTGAGAAGATAGCGAAGGAATGGATAAGAACATAAACAGGGAAACGGAACAGGGTCTCGCAATCGCCATCATGGCGGCGGGTAAAGGCACGCGGCTCAAGAGCAGGAGACCAAAGGTTCTTCACGAGATCGGCGGGCAGGCCCTGCTCCTTCACGTCATCGCTGCGGCCAGGACCCTCGTCCCTGCAGACCGGATCTATTGCGTCATCGGCCATGAGTCGGACCGGGTAAAGTCCGCCGTCGAGCACACCGGAGTCCGCTTCGTCCTCCAGGCCGAACAGCGGGGAACCGGTCACGCCCTCCAGATGGTGAAGGCGTGGTTCGCCCTCTCCGGCGAGCCGATTCCGCAGAACCTTCTCGTCCTCTCGGGCGATGTTCCGCTGATTCGGCCCGAAACCGTCGCCTCCATCGCCGATCTTCACCTGGCCGAAAAGGCTGCGATGACCATCCTCACCGCCGTCCCCCCGGATCCCACCGGCTACGGCCGCGTCCTCCGCATCGCTCCCGAGCGCCCCGAGGTCACCGCCATCGTCGAACAAAAATCTCTCAGACCGGATCAACTCGACACTCCCGAGATTAACTCCGGAATCTACTGCTTCGAAACAGCCGCCCTCTTCGAGAAGCTCGACCTGCTCGACACAAAGAATGCGCACGGCGAGTTCTACCTCACTGACGTCGCCGCCATGCTCGTCGCCGACGGACGCCGCGTCGTAGCAGTCAAAGCCGACAGCGTTGACGAGGTCCTCGGAGCCAACACCATCGCGGAGATGATGCACCTCGACGCGGCCATGCGCCTCGCGACCGCACGCCGTCTCATGGCCTCCGGTGTCACCATCTTCCGCCCCGAGACCTGCGTCATCGACGCCCAGGTCACCGTGGAACCGGACACGGTAATTGAGCCATACGTCCAGCTCCTCGGTGCAACCCGCATCGGCTCCGAATGCCGTGTCCGCTCGTACTCCGTCATCCAGAACTCAACGATCGGAGACAGCGTCACGATCCGCAACGGTTGCATCCTCGACAGCGCCGAAGTCTCCAACGGAGCCGTCCTCGGACCCTATGCCCATCTCCGCCCCGAAAGCCGCATCGGCGAAAACGCTCACATTGGCAACTTCGTCGAGACAAAAAAGGCCACGATAGGCAAAGCTTCGAAAGCCAATCACCTGTCCTACATTGGGGATGCCGTCATCGGCGCCGGAACCAACATTGGCGCTGGGGCGATCACCTGCAACTACGATGGAGTTCACAAACACCTCACCACCATTGGCGATAACGTCTTCGTAGGCTCCGACTCCACCCTCGTAGCCCCCATCGCCCTGGCCTCAAACTCCTACGTCGCCGCCGGCAGCTGCATAACCGAAGATGTCCCGGAAGGAGCCCTTGCGCTGGGGCGTTCCCGCCAGGTGACGAAACCCGGCTGGGTAGCGGCAAAAAAAGCAGCGCAAAAGGCAAAGAAAGATTGCTGAAAGAACCCGCTCAAGCTTGAGTTTCTCTCCGCCGATAATCCTCAGGAAGCAAAGGATCTCCGCGGAGGATTCTCAAGCCAATGCCGCAAAAACGAATCCTGGTTGTGGACGACGAACCCGCCGTTCGCAGCATCATTGCCGCCATGCTCGCCCGCAGCGGTTACGAAGCGATAACTGCATCGGATGCCGAAGAAGCGCTGAATCGCCTGCGCGAAGATCCGGCTTACGATCTTGTTCTCTCCGACATCATGATGCCTGGCACGGACGGCATCGCCCTGCTGGAACGAATCTGTGTCGATCACCCCGGAATTCCGGTGGTTCTTATCACTGCCGTATATGACGTTCAGGTCGCCGCCAACGCCTTCCGCGGGGGTGCCGCGGACTACCTCCTGAAGCCCTTCAAGCGCTTCCAGCTTGAGAATGTTGTCCGTCGCGCCATCGAGCACGGCAGATTGATCCGGCAAAACAACGCCTACCGTCACAACCTCGAAGAGATGGTGTCCGCGCGCACGGCACAGCTCCGTACAGCCCTGCTCGATCTTGAACGCAGCTACGACATCACACTCGAAGCCATGGGCGCTGCACTCGACCTGCGCGATGAAGAGACCGAAGGTCACTCGCGTCGCGTCACTGCGTATACAGTTGCGCTCGCTCGCGCGATGGGCATTTCATCCCACGAGCTTCGCGTGATAGCTCGCGGAGCCTTTCTGCACGATATCGGTAAGATCGCCATCCCGGATCGCATCCTCTTGAAGCCGGGCCGCCTCGATCCCGAAGAGATGGCCATCATGCGCGAACATTGCCTGCGCGGCTACGAGATGGTTCACAAGATCCCGTTCCTGCGTGAGGCGGCTGAGATCGTCTATGCCCATCAGGAGCACTTTGATGGCAACGGCTACCCGCGAAGACTTCGTGGTGGACAGATCCCTCTGGGAGCCAGAATCTTCGCCATTGCCGATACTCTCGATGCCATGACATCCGATCGTCCCTATCGGAAAGCGACGACGTTCCCCGTCGCCCAGCAGGAGATATCCCACTGTTCCGGAACGCAGTTTGACCCGGCCATCGTGGAAGTGTTCCTGCGGATGCCACCCCAGGAGTGGATGAGTTTACGGACTCAGGCTCAGCAACTTAGCATGGCATTCCCTCAATTCTGAGGTTTGCCGCAGTTGCGCTTACCAGACCGTCCGATCTAGCATCGCATACGCAAAGGCATTAGCCGGAGATCACAACCTATGGCACCACTGACGAATTCCGAAATCGATGGCCTCCTGAAGGCGCAGCCAAACTGGAAGTTAGAGGATGGCAAACTCGTTCGTGACTGCGTTTTCAATGATTTCGTAGAAGCGATGAAATTTGTAAATCAGGTTGCGGACCTGGCTGAAGCAGCTGGACACCATCCAGATATCGATATTCGTTACAACCGGGTCCGTCTGGGCCTTATCTCACACGATGCGGGTGGCATCACTCATCGCGACGTTGAGATGGCTGCAAAACTGGACGAAAGATTTCCGTTATAGAAGTTGGTTAGCTTTCAAAATCCAAAATTTGGATATTTAAAAAGAAACAAGAACCCCTTGTCACAAGACAGGGTTAATCCCGATAAATCATTGTATTTATTGCTACTTATTTACTAAACCGTGCTTGAGTCAAAGAAGCCGTCAAGGCTGATTCCAGGAAAATTCTATGGCGGAATGTATTTTTTGACTTTACATATCCATATTGTGGTATATTTCTCTTACGGGGCATGGAATGCTCCGGAAGGTTCTCAGTCGGGTATAGTCCTCGGACTGACATAAGTTGCGTCACTGGCCTCCCGGCACGGACAAATTAACGTTCGTGCCGTCTTTTTTCGCTCTTTTTTAGGCGCTCTGGCCCGTTTCCGAACAACGAGCTAATATGTGGAGAATGAAGCGACTTCTGGGCTATTTAGCGATTGGATTTGTAACTGTAATAGCTTCTGCACAATGGACGAATCCGTCGAATGATGTACCTGCCTATAACTCTGCGCCTCCGAAAAAAACTCTTCCCGCAATTCTGAGCGGTAATGACCTTAGCGGAATTTATTTTTCACACGCATATCAGGTCACCGCATACAAAATGGCAGCCAAAATCCCGGAGGTCCTCCACCAGGAGCCCTGTTATTGCCACTGTGACCGAGCATTAGGCCATAACAGCCTTCACAGCTGCTTTGAAGGAACCCACGGAGCGGTCTGTTCAACCTGTATGCGCGAAGTTGTCTATGCGTACCAGCAAACGAAGAAAGGCCAGACTCCGGCTCAAATTCGGGCAGGGATTGAACGGGGCGAATGGGAGACGGTCGATCTCCAGAATGCCGCGTTATAGTAAGGGTTAGCTCGCTGGCCCTACTGCATTCCCCTTTGAAGAGAAGTATTGAGCTACTGGGTCTTTTGGGAGTCCTTTGAGTCCTGCTACAACGCATTCTGCGTTGAGTTCTGCCCCCATCCTGCTTGTATGAGTATGAGGATCGGCAAATAGGGCTTCGACTTTCTCCTCGCCGAGAGCGTCGTATCGGCGAGCGATAATCTCATTCAAGTCAATAAATGCTACGTGCTGTTGCTGGGCCACTTCGCGAGCCCACCCTCCGTAGTTATCTGCGTTCCGGACCACTTTTCCATCCTTCCATGTCTTGCGAGGCACTGGAGAACACAGAATCGGTATGGCACCCTTTGCCAGAGTATTCGCCACATATTTGCGCATGTACCAGCCGTAGCTGTGGACTGTCTCATGCCGCTTAAGGATGGGATTTTCAATTTCTCGGCTGTCTTCTCCAACGCCCGGCAATGTACCGCGCGCTCTGGCAGTATCGTCCAACGGGCCAGAGTCGTTATGGCCGAATTGAAATAGAACGATATCGCCTGACTTCATCAGAGCTAACGTGTCATCCCAATGGCCTTCAGTAATGTAAGTTCGGCTGCTGCGTCCCCCAATGGCCCGATTCACCACATTGATCCTGGACAGATCGAAGAAATTTACCAACGGCTCACCCCATCCCCATTGCCCGTTTGCCCCATCGCCGTAACCGTTGCGAACAGTCGAATCGCCAACAAGGAAAAGCGTAGGCAAACCAGAATTTAGCGGCTTGGGAAGATTCAGTTTTTCGTGGACGGCCGGATCCGTTGGCAAAGGTGAAGTGGATGGATTTGATTCTTGCGCATAAAGAACAGGAGCCACCAACAAGGTAGAAATCCCCAGGAGGGTCGACAAGAATAGTTTCACCATGGGAACAATTTACCAACACGAGATGTTCCTTCGTCAATCGACCCACTCCGAGGCGTATTCTCAAAGCATGACTTGGGTCTCTTGGGCGATCCTATCTGCAATCTTTGCTGCAGCGACCGCTCTTCTCGCGAAAGTCGGAGTGGCCGGAATTGATTCGAATCTGGCAACAGCGATTCGAACGTCGGTGATTCTAGTTTTTACCTGGTCCATAGCGTTGAGTCTCGAAAAGCATCACGCCCTATCCACCATAGGCCGGCGTAGCTGGATATTTTTGGTGCTCTCAGGAATTTGCACTGGCCTTTCGTGGCTTTGCTACTTCAGAGCATTGCAATTGGGGCCGGCATCAAGCGTTGCTCCAGTCGACAAGTTAAGCGTTGTATTTGTGATCCTGGGAGCATGGCTCTTTCTTGGGGAACAACTAAGCGCCATCAAGATTGGTGGAGCATCTTTGATTGCGATTGGAGCCACCATTCTCGCTTTCGCCTAAAATGGGCATCGCGAGCGGTATACTAGAGGTAGTTCTTTGCAGGCCCAATGCAATGTTGGTGCCAGCTCCTCAGATGGGGGCGTCACGGCTTCGACGGGATTGCTTGCGGCAGAGAGGCATGCCGGGGTGTGGACACCCGTAATCGCTCACAAAACTATAAGTGCCAACAACAATCTGGCTCTTGCTGCTTAATTAACTAGGTAGCCGTCGTCTCAGGCTTCGCCTACGGGCCTGAAAACGACGTCGCACAGTAGGCTGGTCTTCCCTGCTCCGTCTGCGCGGAGGAAGACGAGATCGATCAGACTGGTCATCGTTGCATCTTTGCCCGTTCTTAGCCACGACGACGAGACAAAATGAATTGGGAAAAGCATGAAGGCTCTCTGTTGAAGGCTCTTTCGGACGCGGGTTCGACTCCCGCCGCCTCCACCATTCTTTGATATAGAACTTTGCTACTCAGCCACGCATCAAACTGAGATTGAATTTCATCAAATGACGGACTAGTTTCTCCGGCTAAGAGCGGTGGAACACGGTACAAACCAAACAATCGAATGAGATAATTGAAGTAGTAGCTTGTTAGCATTGAGGCACGTCGATTACATCTTTACCACAATGCCAAAGCGTGAGGGTATGAGGTTTTCTTTGGCTCCCTGCAGTCAGAACGACAATCTTTTGGCCGTAGAGCTATAACCCTTCGAGGCGACAGGAATGACAAGAGCACAAAAGCATCCTCTTCAAAAAATTCTTGAAAATCGGATTGCCATAATCGATGGAGCTATGGGTACAACCATTCGCACTTACGATATGACCGAGTCTGACATCCGTGGAGAGCGCTTTACAAATTCCAGGAAAGATCTGTTGAACAACGGTGATCTATTCAGCCTGACACAACCGCAAATGATCGGCGATATCCATCGGCGATTTCTGGAAGCCGGGGCAGATATCATCGAAACAAACACCTTTGGTGCAACAACCATCTCTCAAAGCGAATTTTTCGTAGATGATCCACGCGAACATGGTGGCAGGAAGACCCCTGATTTCTATCAAAAGATCATCGACGATCCCTTTCTCAATGACCTGGCCTGGGAAATTAATGAACAATCGGCTCGTCAATGCCGCGAGTGGGCAGATCGGATCGGGAACGCAACTTCACGTCAACGCTTTGTAGCAGGTGCGGTTGGTCCTTTGACTGTTTCACTTTCAAATTCGCCGGATGCCGATGATCCGGGTTTTCGCGTCGTTACGTTCGATCAAGTCAAAGCTGCATATAGTCAGCAGGTGCGCGCCCTTATTGCAGGTGGTGCAGACCTTCTTCTGATCGAGACTATTTTTGATTCGCTGAATGCTAAAGCAGCGCTCGTCGCGATTCGTGAGATCTTTGATCAGGATGGCAAAGAGCTGCCCGTCATGATTTCAGCGGCGGTCGGCCGCGGAGGAGAGACAATGATCTCCGCACAGACGGTGGAGGCTTTTTGGAATGCGGTTCAACATGTAAAGCCCCTATCTGTCGGGCTTAACTGCTCCCTTGGTCCGGATCTAATGTATCCATTCCTGGAAGAGCTTTCAGAAAAAGCGAACGTGGCGATCTCGTGCTATCCAAACGCAGGTTTGCCGAATCCCCTTTCACCAACAGGCTTCGATTTGGAACCTCCTGACATGGCACGGTATCTTGCTGAATTTGCGCAGGGAGGATTAATCAATATCGCGGGTGGTTGCTGCGGCAATACGCCCGAGCACATTGCTGCAATTGCCAAAGCGCTTGAGGGCCAGCCGCCTCGAAAATTCGAGACGCTCTCAGTTGATAACCCAGTGCCTGTCGGAGCGAGAACGTAAGATGAGTCTTTCCGGGAGTGCAGCAACTATCACTGAGATTAAACCTCTTCGCCTATCAGGATCACAGCCCTTCACTCAGCAGTTGGGCGTCTTCATCATGATCGGCGAACGGACCAACGTGGCAGGGTCGCCGAAATTTGCGAAACTCATCAAAGAAAATAAGTACGAAGAAGCAGTAAGCGTAGCTCGCCAGCAAGTCGAGAATGGAGCGAACATCATCGACATTTGCATGGACGAGGGCATGATCGACGGCGTCAAAGCGATGACACGTTTCCTGCAATTATTGGGGAGTGAGCCTGAGGTCGCCAAAGTCCCTTTCATGGTGGACTCTTCCAAATGGGAGGTTATTGAGGCTGGACTAAAATGCCTTCAGGGAAAAGGCATCGTTAATTCAATCTCTCTGAAAGAGGGCGAAGATAAGTTCCGTCAGAATGCCGCTACGGTGCTCAGATATGGAGCGGCCGTTGTGGTAATGGCCTTCGATGAACAAGGGCAAGCAGCGACCTTCGAAGACAAAACTCGCATCTGCGAACGTGCCTACCGAATCTTAGTTGATGAGGTCGGTTTCCCGCCTGAAGACATTATCTTCGATCCCAATATTCTCACGGTTGCAACGGGGATGGAGGAGCATAACAACTACGCGGTTGACTTCATCAATGCGACACGCTGGATTAAAGCAAACCTGCCGCACGCCAAGGTGAGCGGCGGTGTTTCGAATATCTCATTTAGCTTTCGAGGAAATAATAAGGTCCGTGAAGCGATGCATTCGGCATTTCTCTATCACACCATCGCCGCTGGCATGGATATGGGGATCGTAAATGCAGGACAGCTTGAAATCTATGAAGAGATCGAGCCGGAATTAAAGGAGATGGTTGAGGATGTTCTCCTCAATCGCCGTCCTGGTGCGACAGAACGCCTCGTAGAGTACGGAGAAGCTCTAAAAGCAGCTGGTACTGATACAACAGCGAATGACAAAAAAACGGAAGAATGGCGTAGCGGAACCGTCGAGGAGCGACTCTCTCATGCGCTCGTGAAGGGTATCGATGCTTATATAGATCTCGATACAGAAGAAGCTCGGGTGAAGCTCGGTCGTCCACTTCTCGTCATTGAAGGACCGCTGATGGACGGCATGGGCGTTGTGGGTGATTTGTTTGGGGCTGGAAAGATGTTCTTGCCTCAAGTTGTCAAATCCGCCCGCGTGATGAAGAAGGCAGTGGCATACCTGACCCCGTTCATGGAAGTTGAAAAAGCTGAATTGGCAGCCGCTGGTCAGGAGATCAGAACACAAGGAAAGATCGTATTAGCAACGGTAAAAGGCGACGTTCATGATATTGGCAAGAATATCGTCGGTGTTGTTCTCGCCTGTAACAACTATGAAGTAATCGATTTGGGGGTAATGGTCCCAGCGGAAAAAATTCTGGAACGCGCCAGGATGGAAAATGCAGACGTGATCGGTTTAAGCGGCTTGATCACGCCTTCACTTGACGAAATGGTCCATGTCGCTCGAGAGATGGAGAGACAGAATTTTAAAGTTCCATTACTCATAGGCGGCGCCACGACAAGCCGGGCGCACACTGCCATCAAAATAGCTCCTCACTATAGTGAACCAGTCGTGCATGTACTGGATGCCAGCCGCGCTGTGCCTGTCACAACTACTCTTTTGAGTGAGCATGGAAAACCTGAATTTGTAGTACGGCTTCGGTCCGAATACGACGCCCTACGCAAGTCCCACGCTTCACCCCGTCAGAAAGTCGTCTCACTGGCGACAGCTCGTTCAAGACGAACTCCTATCGAATGGCGAACGGCCGATATACCAGAACCTTCGTTTACTGGATTACGAGTATTGGATAACTTCCCTCTTGCAAGGCTGCGCGATTTTATAGATTGGACTCCCTTCTTCCATGCGTGGGAATTAAAGGGAATTTATCCCCGAATTCTTGAGGACGAAAAGCAGGGGGCGCAAGCACGCCAAATCTTTACTGAGGCTAATGCACTTCTGGACAAGATTATTGAAAATAATCTCATCACGGCGAGAGGTGTATACGGTTTTTTTCCTGCAAATGCTATTGGCGATGATGTCGAGCTATATACCGACCAAACACGAACACAAGTGTTAGAACGCTTCCATTTCCTTCGTCAGCAAGCGAACCGAGAAGGCAAGGAACCATGCCGCTCGCTGTCGGACTTCATCGTTCCAAAGGAAACGGGATTACCGGATCACATTGGTGCTTTTGCCGTCACCAGTGGCATCGGTCTTAAAGAACTATGCGAGCAATTTCGAGCTGAACATGACGATTACAATGCAATTATGGCGGAGGCCATCGCTGATCGTCTGGCCGAAGCATTCGCTGAATGCTTACATAAGCAGGTAAGAGAGGAATGGGGTTACGGTTGTTATGAGGCCTTGAGCAATAACGATCTCATACAAGAAAAGTATCGCGGCATCAGACCAGCCCCCGGTTACCCTGCTTGTCCGGATCATACAGAAAAGGGCACACTCTGGCGCCTGCTTGATGTGCAGGCGAACACCGGAATGATGCTTACTGAATCGTTTGCGATGTGGCCCGGATCCAGTATCAGCGGACTCTATTTTGCCCATCCCGAATCTCGTTATTTCAGCGTCGGAAAGATCGACCGGGATCAAGTTGCGGATTACAGCGAACGCAAGGGGTTGAATGTATCCGAAGTAGAACGATGGCTCGGACCTAACCTTAATTACGATCCTGCAGAACAGAGTATCGGATAACTGTACTGTCTACGGTGCGTTCCAATTTATCCCTATGCCACTAAATTCGGAATCGCCGTTCGTCAATATAGAGCTGCCGACATCGTAAAAGCGCCAGGTGATAGCAGATTCCGCCGTTGATCGCTAAGTTGCCAGGCAGTTTCACTCTCTACATCGCAATCTCGACATGTAAAAACCTCGGGATGGAGGTACTCTAAACTTGGTGCCGTACAACGAAACGGCATTGGAGATGGTGCCCTGTGCGTGTGCTTATTGTTGAGGATGAAGTCAGACTTGCCGAAAATCTTGCGCAGGCTCTTCGCGAAAGTAACGGTTTTGCGGTTGACCTCGTGCAGGATGGCATTGACGGAGAACATCTCTCCCAGAATGAGTGCTATGACGTCATCCTTCTGGATCTCATGCTTCCCGGGCAGAGTGGACTCTCGCTTCTCAAGCGACTTCGTGCTCGCCGAAATTCCACCCCCGTCCTGATTCTTACTGCGCGCGAAGGCCCTGAATCCATTATTGAATTGCTAAACGAAGGTGCGGATGACTACCTGAGTAAACCGTTCGATCTGGGCGAACTCATTGCTCGCGTGAAGGCACTTATCCGAAGAGGAAAAGGAGCTGCGACTCCAGTTCTGCAGGTTTCCGATGTAACTTTGAATACCCTGGAGCAGACGGTCTACCGCAACGGTGAACCTCTTGATCTGTCACCCACTGAGTATCGGCTCCTGGAATACATGATGCATCGCCCGCGTGCTGTTGTATCGAAACGCGAATTACTCGAACATCTTTATGACTTCAACTGGCAACATCACTCAAATGTAATTGAAGCTCATATCTCTAACCTTCGCCGAAAACTCGATGCAAGCGGTGCCGTTGCATTTATCGAAACACTACGCCATCGAGGCTATCGCCTGAATGAACAGGTAGGGGAGCGATGAGGATGCGATCTATTACTCGCAAACTGATAGTCATTGTTTTGCTGCTGGAGTTTGTGACGGCGATTATGCTCATTGTGGCGGTAGCCCTCTACGAGTTTCACGTCCAGTTGCAGGCGTTCGATGTAATGCTGAGAGGCCGAGCCTACGCATTGCTCGGGGCAGTACAGGACGCCGATGACGAACAGGATAACGTTATGTTCGACATGACCGGTCTGGCTCTACCTGAAAGAGATTTATTCAATGTAGACGAATCGGGTCGAGTCCTTGGAAGGTCCCGTCAATGGCCAGAACAACAATTAAGTAAAGAACTGAGTCAAGTTAAGACTAACGAAATTTTTCATACATCTGTGGGCGACAAGGGCTACCGCTTTATTGTCGTTCGCGGAGTTCGAGTAATCGATCCCGGAGCAAAAAATGGAGGGGTCTCTCATTTTATCCGGGTGATTTACGGTGCTCCAACTGGGCATCTCTGGCACGAAGTAATGGAAACCATCCGCTTTTATGCCATTGCGACACTGGTGCTACTCACCGTAACAGCTGGCGCATTGACCTGGTTTTTGAGCCGCGCGCTCGCCCCTCTGAATCAACTGGCCGAAGAGGCGGGACGGATCTCTGTCCAACAATGGAATTTTCATCCCCCTGAGAGTGCTTCTTCCACCAAAGAACTCGTACCTCTCGTCAGCGCACTTGAAGCTGCGCTAGGCCGGCTGCAAGAGGCGTTCGCACAGCAACGACACTTTACCAGCAATGCCGCTCACGAATTGAAGACCGACATCGCAATTGCCAAGTCTTCTATTCAATTACTCAGCATGCGCCCTCGTACGACCGAAAAATATCAACAAGGCTTGGAAATATGTCTCGCAGATTGTCTTCGTCTCGAAGAAACGGTGCAACGCATATTAACGCTGGCACGTGTCGAATCAGCAGCGTCGAATCTTCAAAAAGAAGCCAGGGCGCAAACCTCGGACGCAGTAGCTTGTGTACGCGAGAGCGTTAGACGTTTTGGCTCGCTTGCGGAATTATCGCGCAGCACAATAAATGTCAAAGCTCCCGAAGAAGTGCTGGTTCGAATGAACGAGAGTGATTGTATTCTGCTGCTCACAAACCTGATCCATAATGCGCTGATACATAGCAAGCGCGATTCAATGGTCAGCATCACGGTTCGCTCTTCTGACTTGTGGGCAACGCTCCAGATTGAGGACTATGGAGACGGGATACCATTAGAGGCTCTTCCCCATGTCTTTGAGCCCTTTTATCGCGGAGATAACTCACGCGATCGAAGAACTGGCGGCACCGGCCTGGGACTGGCAATATGTAAAGCTCTCTGCGAAGGTGTCGGCGGCAGCATTACGCTGACAAGTCAACTCGGTTCAGGAACCTTGGCTACAGTGCGCCTTCCTGTCTATCTTGCGTCTTCCAGTGCGGATGCGAAATCCGCATTCACTCTGACTAGCTCGAATTAGACCCTATGCTCTAGTTCCCTGCTGTCATCTTTCGTCACCTTCCATGTGCTGCGAACATCTGCCAATACATAGTAGGCGACAGGTGTGACTATCAGGCTGAGCACCATCGAGATCATGAGGCCACCAATCACAGCAATTGCTAGTGGTTGTAACATTTGCGATCCGGATCCCAACGCAAAAGCCAGTGGCAGCATGCCACAGATCGTGGCTGTGGCGGTCATCGCGATCGGGCGCAATCGCCGATGTGCCGCATGCACCATCGCTTCTCGCGCTGTTCCCCCCTCGGCCCGATAGCGTTCGTCCGCATCCAGCAGAAGAATTCCGTTTTTGGCAACGATGCCGATGACCATAATTAATCCCATAAAGGAAGCAACATTGAATGTCGTTCTTGTCACGAGCAGAGCTAAAACGACACCAGCAATCGAAAGAATGGATGAGATAAGAATTGCCGTCGGAGCCGCAAAATTCCGGAACTCTACCAACAGGACACCAAAGACCAGCGCGAGCGAAAGAACCAAAACGCGAAGCAGGTCACTAAAAGATTTCTGTTGTTCTTGGTAAGTCCCACCATATTCGACACGGACTGAAGATGGAAGATGCATGCCGTTCACAACGCTCTGCACCTTAGTCATTGCTGTTCCAAGATCAGATCCTTCCAATCGTCCGGTTACAACAACCAGGCGTTGAAGATTTTCTCGGCGAATCTCATTCTGTGGCGGCAATTGCTCTATATGTGCCAACGATCCCAACGTTGCAGTCTTTCCCGTAGCGCTATTGAAGACAGTGTTTTGAATGGTCTCGAGTGACTGCCTCGTCTCATCTCGCAGCCGTACACGGATGGTGTATGGGCGCCCGTTTGCAATCAATGGATCGGTCGTTGTTACGCCATCGAGAATGGACGTCGCGTCTTCGGCGACTTCAGTCGTTGTGAATCCCATGCGGGATGCGACCACAGGATCAACCTGAAAATTCGTCGCTGGGCCGCTTATCGTGTTTTCGATTCCATTCTGGATATCCACAACACCATTGATCTTGCCAATTGCTGTTGCCACGCGCGGGCCGAGATCTTGCAGAAGCTTCGGATCGTTAGTAAAGAGTTTGATCTGAATCGGTTCAGGTGCGTTCGAGAGATCGCCGATCATATCCTGCAGCACTTGAGTAAACTCGATATCGAGAGCCGGTTCGGACTTCTTTATTTCTGCGCGTGCATCAGCAATAACCTCATCAATTCCGCGGTCGCGCTTGCTCTTGAGTCGAACTGTTATGTCGCCTGTGTTTGCTTCCGTAACAGCGGCTAGTCCCATCTGCAGACCAGTCCTGCGTGATGTGCTTTCTACCTCAGGTATTTCGTGAAGAATTTTATCGACGTGCTCAAGTACCCTGTTGGTTTCAGAGAGCGAACTGCCAGCAGGCATGATGTAGTCAAGGATGAACCCGCCCTCGTCCATTTCGGGCAGTAGATCGGAACCCAATCCTCGATAAGCAAACCATGTACCTAAGACTAAAAGAACACAAATGCTGAAAAGTATCTTTGGTTTCTGTAAAGACCATTCAAGGGCTGTGCTATGCCAACGAAGGATACGCGCCATCAACTTGCCTGGCTCATGTTCGCCGTCTGTAGGAGCTTTACGTTTTTTTAGGAACGTCAAGCTAAGTCCCGGTGTCCACGTCAAAGCGAGTATTAGCGAAGTAAGCAGAGCAGCCGTCATGGTAACTGCCAGCGCTCGAAAGAATGCCCCGGTAACTCCCGTGACTGAAATCAGTGGAAGAAACACCACTACCGGCGTGATCGTCGAACCAATAAGAGGTATGGTGATTTCTCGTAAAGCAAGGCGCGCAGCTTCAATACGGCTCTCGCCTGCGTCACGATGCATCACAATATTTTCGACCACGACAATTGCATCATCGATGACGAGACCTATGGCCGCCGCCAGTCCGCCTAAAGTCATCAGGTTAAAGCTCTCTCCGATCATCCATAGAAACAGGATCGTTACCGATACTGTCACTGGAATCACAAGACCAGCAATAAGCGACGTGGTCCAGTCTCTAAGGAAGAGGAAAAGGATAATGCAGGAAAGAACCAGCCCGATAATGATCGCGTCCCGAACGCTCTTTATACTTTCGCGAACCAATTCGGATTGATCATAAAAAGGCTCCAGCTTCACTCCCTTCGGAAGAATTTTGCGAAGTCTCTCAATTTCGACGCTAACACCGTCAGCCACAGCAACGGTATTACTGGTTGGCTGTCGCGCAATATTAAGCAAGACCGCCGGCTTCCCGTTCGCCGTCACAGTCGTATAAACGGGCATCGTCCCATCCTGGACCGTGGCTACATCGGCGACGCGAATAGGCGCTCCCGACTGTGTGGTCTTCACAACAAGCTGACGCAATTGATCAGCATCATGAACCTGAGAACCAACAAGTCCCAAAATCAACTGATGGTTGGCCTCATACAGGCCGGGCGAATCGATGATATTGGCAGCTTGTACACCGTTCACCAGATCGAGAATCGTGACTCCGGCAGCTTGCAGACGAGCAAGATTTGGAACGAGGTGATATTCCGGCACCTTCCCACCCTGCACAGTAACTGTACTCACACCCGGCACCCTGTTGAGTGGAGGCTTGAGATCGTAAGTCGCCAGTTCCCAGAGCTGCGTTTGAGAGAGTGTATCGGAGGTAAGACTGTAACCAATAATCGGGAATGTAGCGAATGTCAGGCGGTTTGTCGTGATTTTGGTAGTACTTGGTAGTGTTTGCTCAACTTTACCTAGGGCTGCATCCACGAGTTGCAGCGTGTGAAACATATCTGCGTTCCAGTCAAAGAATAAACTGACCTCGGCGGAGCCTCGACTCGTCGTCGAGCGCACAGTTAGCAGCCCTGGAACAGCATTGATTGCATCCTCAATAGGCTTGGTGATTGTCACCTGCATCTGTTCCACAGGCATCACACCGTTATCAACGCCGATAACAACGCGTGGAAAATTCGTCTCTGGGAACACCGAGATAGGAACCTGCTTAGCGGCATAGATTCCGACGAGTGAAAGCACAATAATGAAAAAGAAGATCGGACCGCGAAATCGTAACAACCAGAAGTGGTTGTCGTCGGGTGAATTCGAATTTCCTGGCAGCTTCATTTCGAACCCTCACCCTTACCGGCAGCAGGTTTTTCATCATCCTCTGTCGCTCCGACCTTCACCCTTGCGCCATCTTCCAATCCATATGCTCCGGTTGTTATCACTGTATCGGTAGGGTTGAGTCCGCTAACAACCTGCACATCTGTTCCATCATTAATCCCAAGCGTTACAGCCTTAGGATGGGCCGTATTGTCTGCGCCGACAACCATCACTGATTTCGCTCCATCCTGAGCAGTCAAGACCGCGGACATAGGAATCTTTAGTGCCGAAGCGGCAGAACGTCCCTTAATAGCGGCCTGCACGGGCGCACCAACTTTGTATTTTCCTGCTCGATTATCAATGTGAAGCCAGACTTCCACTGTTGTGCTTCCGGAATCAAGTGCAGGAGCGATAAACGAAACCTTGGCGGGAACCGGACCTGCCATACCAGGTATTGTTATCGTCGCCTCATCACCAACTTTCAACCGTTGTGAGGCTTCTTGGGAAATGTGAACCTTCGCCAGCAAAACAGATGTATCCATCACAGTAATCAGCGTCGTCCCACCGGTCGCCGTTTCCCCTGCAAACAGTTGTCGATCGGTAACGACCCCGCTGATCGGACTACGAATCTCGGAGTAAGAAACCATCGCCTCAGCTCCGCGGTATTTTCCTTCCGCTGATGTCAGTTGTCCCTTCGCCTGCTGCAACGCAGCCTCGTGACTTACATTTTGGAGAGACTGCAAATGCTTCGCCGCAGTATCATAGGCAGCTTGCGCCTGGACAAGTTGCGCAGTTGCTGTATCCAGATCACGTCCTGGAATTGCACCCTCCGCGAAGAGCTGTTTCCTGGCCTTTACAATGCTTGCATTTAAGTCCAGGTTCGCCTTCGCTTGGGCTACATCAAGCTCTGCCTTTTGATAATCCTCTGGCACCTGAGCTTTTGTTTGAGCAGCATAGGCAGCCTGAGCGGCCTCATAGGCTCCTTTGTTGTCCAGAGCTGCAGCAGAGATGTCTTTATTCTCCAATACTGCAAGCAACTCGCCGGCTTTCACGTGATCACCTCGCTGCACCAAAAAGCGCTGCACTGGTGCTGTAATCTTAGGCGAGATCGCAGCCTGTGCTACGGGAGCCAATGTCGCATCTATCTTGATGGATTCTGCAATGGAGCCCTGTTCGGGCTTTTCCGCCTGAACAAGAACCTGCGTTGCTTCTTTCGCAGTGTCTTCATCGGCGCTTTTCTTGCAGCCTGAAATGTTGCATATTCCAACGCTGCTGACGAACAGGAGGGCTGCGACAGCACCCGAAACAGGTCGTTCAAATTGTCGTATCTTCACGATTGTGCTCACAGTGTCCCAGTTAATATCTGTAGATTCGCTAAAGCAGTTTGGTAACGTAGATAGCCATCCGCCTTATCCGTCTCGGCTGTAATGAGTGCTCCTTGAGCATCTACGACCTCAAGTACAGTTCCTTCTCCCGCGGTGTATCGCATCTTTGTAAGTCGCAAACTCTCTTCAGCAGTACGTTCACTCAGGTCAAGCCGATCCATAAGTGAACGAGCCGTCGCGGCTTCTGCATAGGCTTCATCCAAATTGGCGATCAGGCGACGCTGGGTCGCCGTAAGCGCGACTTTCACGGCATCACGGCGAATCTCACTTTGCTTAAGCTTTCGTTGTGTAGACAACCAGTCCCAGACAGGAATGTCCAGTGTTGCACTAAGCGAATAACCGAGGTTTCGAACACCAGCTGGCCCATTCTTGGCGAACTGTGGGGCATCGATACCGTAGGTGTAGTTCAATGCAAGGTCCGGCACGTAAGCCGAACGCGCTGCGAGGACCTCCGCATCACTCAGTTTTACTGCTGCAAGTGCGCTCCTGAGCTCAGGGTTATTCGTTGCAGCTGCACTTTCAACCTCCGGCTTCATTGGGAGCGGCTTAAGAGTATCCGGATTCTCCGTCACGTAACTGGTCCGCGGGTCCGGAAAGAGCAGCACGGCGAGTTCTAACCGCGCCTTATCCGCCGCAAGTCGGGCATCATCCAGCTCACGTTGTCTTTGCAGCTGTTGGAGTTGTGCTTTAACAACATCAGCATGAGCCACCTCACGCGCGCTTTCTCTCTTACCGTCAAATCGGTAAAGGCGGTGGCTTCACTCAACGCGCTCTCCAGCAGAGTGACCCTTCGCTGAGTATTGGAAACGCTATAAAACAAGTTAACAACAGCAGCCACCAGCCCGCGGCGAACAACTTCTAACTCAGCAGCCGCACGAGCAGCATTGGCCGTAGCAGCTTTCATATCGGCAAACTGCTTCAGACCGATTGTCTCGTTCGTTAAAGCTTGGCTGGCGTATTCATGGACTGCATTATTTGCAATAAACTTCGGCGCTGCCTGACTTCCTGTCTGCCCGCCCTGATTCATCAGCCCATTCGGCTGCGTATACAAGATCTGATTGTGGTAGATCACGGAAGGCAAAAAAGCTGCCTGCGCAATCGAGCGATCGAGTGAAGCAACACGTTGCTCTGCGGACGCTGCTGCAAAAACCGGCTCATTCTGCTCGGCTCGGCGGATTGCCTCATCGAGGCTTATTGAAACTGGTTGCACGCTCGCGGAAGAGGGTTGAGTATTCTGTCCAAACGCAAAAACTGCTAGAGGGCCCAACATTAGAATTATGGCCGATAACTTACACAGTGTTTGAGACAGGACGTCTCGCCTGACAAGCATGTAACAACCTTATCTGCCAGACATTAAGACTGGCTGAAGCATGTGAGTTTGTAGTCTGCACAGAGCACCACAAACCCATCCTATTCCCGATTGATTACGGCTTGGAATTAGAGTCGAGCAAAAGATCGATTCCGGTACACCATCACAGGAACACGAGCAGCCATATCGATTGAAATCCGCCTGCCATTTTGCTCAACCTTGACCGGTTCCCTCCGGTCAGTATGAAGCGCGAGTGCCACAATGTCCTTAGACACCCACCCCTCAGACAGGGTAGCAGTCAGCTTTTCATCTGCAATGGAGTACATTGCAATCCTGTCGCTTCCAAGAGGGCAGAATGTTGCACCATTGCGTGCGACCTCAGCGCCATTGAACATTACACTGTAGGTTTTCTTCTCCCAGTCGAGGTCGATACTGTTTCCCGTTCCTTCGAGCGTAGTCAACGTACGTTCGCCCTTCCGCTCGAATCCTTCAATGTTCAGCATGTGCTGGCGAAACCAGGGAACCATAGCCAGATAAAAAGCATCAAGGCGCTGTTGAATCGACGCATCCCCATTGAAGATACTATGCTGTGCTTCGCCATAAAACATCATCAAAAGGAGCGGCGTGTCTCCGCGATTGGTAGCGCGTCCCCAGGTCGTGCTCTTGCGATAAATCAGAGGCAACATCGGCACCGGCTTTCCGCCAAACGGGCATGCAGACGGTCCGCCCGCGTACCAGCACATGCTTATCTTTCCGATATAGGGATACCGAAGCCCCTCTGAGGTGACGTCGACTCCATGCTTCTTGAATTCTTCCAATATCTTGTAACGGCCTGAATACAGGTTTCGTATTCCGCTGGCTGGTTTCTTGGGATCCCAATCATTGCGAATCGCGAAATAAGACAGCACATCCACGTGAATTGTGCCGGGTAGCTTATAACGCTCGCATGTATATTTCACACGCTCCACGCCTGGTCCTTCCATATATTTCGCCAACCCTTGAATGTACGAGTCTTCTCCGGTCCAGTTGCGGCTCTTCCAGAGTTCGCCATCTGGCTTTCGTGCAATCATCTCTTCGTTCCATGAAGGACTGCTTCTGTATGCATCGTCATAGTTATCCGAGAGGCTCACGGTAGCGTTCAACTGCTTGGCTCTCTCCATCAGACGCATCATCCCGTCGTATCCACCAATGCGCTCATCTACAACATTGACTGCTGGATAACCTGTGTCCTTCCCTCTGAATTGCCATCCCCACAGATGTACAAGCTGCGGCCATCCATCGGTCAGAGCGCGCATCTCTCGGATCATCTCTTCACAATGCTCAAATGTTGCCGATGGTTTAGAAAACGTCGGTTCGTCCGTCCTGATGCCGTAGACGAATTTATCGTCATAGAAGTGGTTCTGAATACCTGGCATCCGCGAGCGAACCAGCTTTGCTCCATCCAGCCAGGTCAGCTTTGCAGCCGATGATTCCAGAAAATCGAATCGAACAGCCGACTTCTGTTCCACCGGCATGTTCGGCGTTCCACTTACACCACAGCTCTTAGGAGCATTCCTGCCTAGATTCATGTCATAGCAGGCGCTGCCGTCTACTCGATGGACCTTGGTCGTCCCCATCGTCGCTACCCTGTGTGGGGCCTCACCCACTACCGACAATAATGTTCCGTCCATGAAAGCCGTCGTCTCTTGAACGCAAACCGCTCCCGAGTGCCCGATCATGACGACGGGTAATACGCCGTTGATCTCTCCCCAAAATGCGTTCAGCGGTAACCTTCCTCCCTTCGCATCATGAAGAAGCACCCAATCTCCGCCAGCATCGCCATGTGCAAGCCATGCATCTTCTTGGGATTCATCGGTTGAGACAAGAGATGGCATTGCGATTGAGATGAGCTCAAAGCCGGTACGCTCACGAATATCTTCCAGGGTGATCCATACCGTCTTTTCATCAATCGAATACCGCAAACTAAAGTCCGCCGCGCCGGTATTTGGGGCATACATTGCCGTATAGTGAAACTCCACCGTACTGCCAAAGACCTTGTTGCTTTGAGGCTTGACTGAAATAGAAGCGAAGCCTCGAGGCTCTTTGCAGTGCACACTCGCTTTCAACGTCTCTCCAAATGCTTCCCCTGCAAAACGAGTGCCGGTATGGAGCAAACGATACTCGTATGGAAGGCCATCTTCAGGATCAAACAAGACTTCCAGGGAACGGGACCGTATCGATACCGGATTGGTTGGTGCCCTGCGTGAAGATGTTCCGCCCGACACCGCTTGGGCAAGAACGTTACTGCTTCCGGCAACAGCAAGGCTGGCTGTCCCAAACTTAATAAACGTCCGTCTACTCAGCAGCTCCTGATCCACTATTTGCATATCTCGTAAATGTCCTCCGTGCAGAGACCCACACTCAAACAATTCAATCGCGTGATGGCTGATCGAATCCTTCCCATAAAGGTTCCGACGAACAACATACTCGACTTGACGAATGTATTTGAAGTCGGAATCAGTGCAATTTCACTATGCAAAATTTCTAAACTGACCATTTGACCTCCACAAATCTTCCCCACGAGCGGTAACGGCCAGTCTTTCCTGGGAGCGCAGAAGCGAAAGGATTTGTCCTGGACAGCAATAAGCGGAGCACTTTATCTCGTGACAGCACTATAAAAACATTTCACGAATGTTACTGGAGCGCGCTATAGTTTTGGAAATTCATTTTTATAGGCTGAAAGGAGCCTATGACACTTTTCCAAAGACGCAGTGTGCTACGGATGCTTGCAACTGTTCCTCTGATAACGAAGGGTCTCGTCCATCCCGCTGCCGCTGAACTCTTTTCTATGTCTCCATCACATCAGGCCGGAGTGCCGGACGACTGGTCGAAATCGATCGTCGACAGCACAATGCGCCGTATCAAAGATCCCAAAAATCTCGGCGGATGGGGATACGCAATCTCGCTCTACCTCTATGGCCAATTCCTGGTCTACAAACGAATCGGAGATCAAAAATATCTCGAGTACATCCGAGAATGGGTCGATCGCCACGTCAGCGATGAAGGCGTAATCGATCACTCCATCAGTGCCCTCGATTACATGCTCCCAGGCAATCTCCTTCTTGTCCTCTACTCACAGACAAACCAGGAAAAGTATCGCAAAGCCGCCGAGAGCATTCGCAAGCGTCTCGATTCCTATCCGCGAACCGAGGACGGGGCTTTCTGGCATGCTCAATCGCGCCAGCACCAGCTTTGGCTCGACGGCATGTTCATGTCAATGCCATTTCTCGTGCGTTATGGAAAAGCCTTCGGTGACGAAAAATATGCCAATGATGAAGCGACAAAGCAGCTTCTTATCTACGCAAAACACCTTAACGATCCGGCTACAGGATTAATGTTCCACGCCTACGACGAATCAGGCGCGCAACCATGGTCCGATCCCGCCACACATCACTCTGCCATCTTTTGGTGCCGTGCCATCGGATGGTTCGGCATGGCAATGATTGAGGTTCTGGAACTCCTGCCTCACAATCATCCGCATCGCAAAGATCTACTTGCACAACTACACCAGCTCGCCACAGCTTATGCGAAATACCAGGATGCCGCTACGGGCCTTTGGTATCAGGTCGTCGATAAAGGAGACTTGTCTGGAAACTGGCTGGAGACCTCCAGTTCATCAATGTATACGTACACAGTCTCCACAGCCGTTGACCGCAAGTACATCCCGAAATCCTTTGCATCAGTGGCGTGCAAAGGATATCGCGGTGTTCTCACCCAACTCTCCGTTGACTCCGAAGGCCAGACTCACATCGCCAATATCTGCGGAGGAACCAACGTTGGCGATTTGAATTTTTACCTCAATCGCCCACGCAACACGGATGACTTCCACGGTCTCGGTGCATTCCTCATCATGAATGAACACATGCGGACGAAAGCATGCGCCTTGCAACCTGCTGCAAAAGATTCTTCTCAAAGGAGTGCTCTATGAGCCATCTTCGCAAATTAAAATCCGCCCCCGTCGGGGTTGTCGGCAAGGTCCTGCGCATACTCGAAGTACTCGATCGCGCGCCTGCAGGACTTCCTCTAAAAGATATCGCGCACATCGCTTCCCTGAACAAGAGCACAGCGCATCGCTTTGTAGCCCATTTGGAACGGGCAGGCTACCTCTTCCGTGACGAGAACAAGACCTACATGATTGCCCCGAAGTTAGTTCGCCTTGGTAGTGCCACGACGTACCGAACTGCTCTTTGTCGTATAAGTCGGCCCGTTCTCAGCCGCGTTTGGAAGATTACCGGTGAAACGGTAAACCTCGCCATACTCGATGGGCAGGACGTCTTCTACGTTGATGTTCTGGAAAGTCTCCACAGCTTTCGCATGATCTCACAGGTCGGCATGCGGCGGCCCCTCCACTGCACGGCTTTGGGGAAAGCAATCCTTTCCCGGATGGAACCTGGCGTTCAGGAAGAAGCCTTTAGAAATATTCATTTTGAACACAACACGCCGAAGACCATTCCAAATCTCTCCTGTCTTCGAAGAGACCTCACTCAATGTGCAGTGAGAGGATACGCTCTCGATGATGAAGAAGTTGCGACAGGAGCCCGTTGTATCGGTGCTGCAATTCTCGATGCCAATGGAAGTATTGCTGGAGGAATCAGCGTCTCCGGTCCCGTCGCTCGTATTAATCGCGATCGTCTCCCGCTCTTCACAAGAACAATTCGCGCAGCGGCCGCTGAAATCTCCCGCAAACTTGGATACGACGGCGCAGAAGAGGAGCACCGCTCAGGCTATGAAGAAAAACTTATCGCAAGAGTTTCAGAATTGCACCAACCGCCTCCACACATCATGTCCAAAGAAACCCGGCCTGGTCTATAAATACAGCTAAGCTCTAAGCGGGAGAGAAAAGACCACTCATGGATATGCGCGGTATTGCGAAACTGGCTGGGGTGTCCAGCGCAACTGTATCGCGCGTGATCAACGGTTCAGCGTTTGTCAAACCCGACACGGCAGAGAGAGTCCGTCGCGTCATTGACGAAGTGAAGTTCTACCCCAATAGCAGTGCTACCACCCTTAAACATGGCAAGAGCAGCACCTACGGCCTCATCATTCCCGATATCACCAATCCATTTTTCCCTGAATTTATCCGCAGTTTTGAGCAGATTCTCGTGGCCAGTAATCGCGATATGCTGATGTCCACGACGGACTTCCATCCTTCGCGCACTCAGCAATCCATCAGCCGTATGCTGATTCGCAAAGTGGACGGAGTTGCCCTGCTCGCTTCCGAAATTGAAACGGGACCGATTGAGGCTCTCATTCATAATCGCGTGCCGCTTGTCACCATGGACCGTCGCGCCACCGGCCCCGGGTTGAGCGATGTTCTCATCGACTACGTTCCCGGCATGCATCAGGCCATCCGTCATCTCAGGGAGCTCAACCACAAGAAAATCGCCTATATCGGGGGCTCACCGGGCCCAACCATCTCCGATCATCGCTACAACGCGTTTCTCGATGCGATGCAGAAGAATGGCCTTAAAATCCGCTCTGAGTATGTAAGAGCAGGCAATTATCGTATCCCGGGAGGCGAGACGGCCATGAATGAGTTGCTGGCCCTTCTTGATCGGCCGACCGCCGTTCTTGCCGCAAACGATTTGACAGCGATAGGCGCTCTGCGAGCCATCCGGCACCACGGTGTGACTGCCCCTGATGACATCTCCATTATTGGTTTTGATGATATCGAGTTGAGCGATGTTATTTATCCGCCGCTGACCACACTTCGCCTCTCACGAAAGGAGTTGGCCAACACTTTTTTCAAAGCGCTTGAGTCGGCAAGAATCGAGCCTCATGCAGTCGGTCAGCAGTATTCTCTCGGATCTACTCTTATTGTTCGTGGTTCAACCGGCAAAGCGAAATCAAGATAACTTTCTAACAGTCCTATCGGAAAATAACATTCAAAAGAATGCTCAGCACTAGCAAACTAAGTGCAAACAAAATGGTGATAGGGCTTGCTATCTTGCGCAAACTCTTCTGCGTATGAAAGACGATTCCCTCTAATTCAGCCAGCGGCTTGCGTATCGTAAACAGGCTCAAGAGTGCCGTCACTACAAAACAGGCTGTCCAGCCATAGATGGCACCATAAAAATTCGCACCCATCTGCGAGCCATAATTCAACAGATGAAATCGATAGGCGAAGTTGTGTGCTATCGATACTGTCATTCCACTGGCCAGCCCCCAAAAGCCAGCAGTCGGCGTAGCCCACATCGTAAACATCCCAAGCAATAAAGTCGCAAACAGTGGAGCGTTGAAAAGCGAAAACACCAGCTGCAGGTAATCCATCAGGCTGTTGTAACGGAAGGCGACATACGCAGCGAAAAGGCTAAAACATGTCGCTCCAGCCGTCGCAATCTGTCCAGCCAGTACATAGTGCTTGTCTTCCTCGCCCCGCCTTAAATACTGCCGATAAATATCGTGTGTCCAAATGGTCGAGAGAGCCGTAATATTGCCTGCCAACGCTGACATCAGGCTCGCAAGAATCGCAGCGATGCCAATTCCCAATAATCCCGGCCCATAATAGTGCAGCATCATCAGGGGTAACATGCCATCGTAGCTTCCCCCATGCCCAGCGAAGACTACCGACGCCGCCAATCCAGGCACTACAACTAACAAGGGAAAAAACATCTTCACCGTCGCTGCGACCAAGGGTGTATAGATTGAACCCCGCACACTTCGCGCAGCAAGAGCACGCTGAATCAGTAAAAAATCCGTGCACCAGTATCCGAAGCTGAGGATGAAGCCCAGACCGAAAGCGACACCAACTACGTCCATTGGAGCCCGCGTCGGAGCAGCCAATGGCATCGTCGTCCACACATGCCTCATCGGCTCCGGCAATCTGTCTTCCAACCCTCGGATCCCATGAAAGTCCTTTAAAACGCGATAGGACAGGGGGATAAGTCCTGCGATCGTAATAGCCAGCTGTAAAACCTCGTTGTAGATCGTCGCCTTTAATCCCCCAAGCGAGACATAACAAAAGGCAACGAACGCGGTGAGCCCAACGGTCTGGATGAATCCCCACCCAAGAAACACTCGCAACACCGACGCAATCGCGTAGAGGCTGATCCCTGAGATAAACCCCATCATCATCGCCAGCGATAACGCATTGAGCAGCTGTGTCCGTGCCCCATATCGCAACCGCAGGAATTCAGGCACCGTAAGAGCCTTGCTATTGGCGTAGATGGGCATCATAAACAACGCAAGAAACACCATCGCAGGAATTGCGCCGATCCAATAGAAGTGCAATGCTAATGCACCATACTTCGCGCTCGCGGCGACAAGCCCCACAATCTCTAAAGCGCCGCAATTCGCCGCCAGAAACGCAACGGAAGTCACCCAGGCGGGCAGAGTTCTGCCGCCATGTAGAAAGTCGTCCGACGTTATTGTGTTGCGGCGAACGATGTATCCAACCGTCACCGTCAGAGACAAGTACACGACTACGATAAAGGCCGTTAAGACGCCTGCACCTGCTGGATGCAACGTATTCTCTCTCGATCCTAGAAGTTCCTACAAGGGAGGAGTAAACCGTCCGTCTATTGCTGTCCACCCTCCGTCCACAATCGTAAGCGTACCCGTAACAAAAGATCCTGCATCTGAGGCAAGATACACAACCGCCCCAGCCATCTCTTCCGGCTTCGCCCATCTTCCCAGTGCACTTTTCTGCGCATAGGCGTCATACCAACTCTTGTTCGCCATAATCGGCGCGGTCAGCGGAGTTTCCACAACGCCCGGCCCAATCGCATTGACTCTTACGCCGCTTGGTCCAAGTTCGGCTGCAAGAGCCCGGCACATCTGCAATACGCCTGCCTTGGTTGCCGCATAGACTCCCTGCCCTGGCTCCACCGTCAGTGCCCGAATGCTAGCAAAAGTGATGATGCTTCCCTTTCCGCGTTTGGCCATATTGCGGCCCGCGGTCGTGATTAATCGAAACGTCCCTTTTAGATTCAAACTAACTACGCGATCGAACTCTTCATCACTCATCTGCAAAAGCGGTTTGCGGACGTTAATTGCAGGAGTGCTCACCAGCACATCCAGATCCTTCAAAGCATCGACTGCCTTGACCACACCTGCGCTGTCTCGCATATCCAGCGCGAGCGCCTCAGCGTTTCCGCCTGCCTGCTTAATTGCATCTGCGACTCTATTCGCTGCCTCGACATTCAGATCCCCGCAGATTACATAGGCACCATGAGCTCCGAGGCCATACGCCGCCGCCTCGCCGATACCGCTTCCCGCCCCCACAACGAGCGCTTTTTTTCCTGTCAGATCAAACAGCTTCTTATAGTCGAACAACGCAATTCCTCCTTCGCTCCCGAAAATCTTCCCAGACGGTTTGTACCAGCAACTCTTCCCTCTCTGCAAACCATCCGCCACCGCTCCTTGAAACACTCGCCTGCTATGCTGCATTTCTGGAGACATTTCAAAAGGCGAAATCGGCATGAGAACCAGGCATCCTAACTTGTTCTTCCCTTTCCTTACATGGCTTCTTCTGCTCGCTTCTGCGACAGCGCAGGATATTGAGCTTCACGGAACCATCGCACCCGAAAATCTCGGTACGCACATCATGCTTCCTTTTGAAGTGCCTTCCGGGATAGAGCGCATGACCGTGACGCTCAATTCTCCTGGCTTCCAAAAAGGAATGTATCTCACCGCTGGCTTGTTCGACCCTCAGCGATATCGCGGCGAAGGGCGCCAATCATTTACCATCTCCACCGTGGATGCTACCGGACCGTATCTTCCTGGCCCCATCATTCCGGGTACTTGGCAAATAGCCATCGGCTACAACTATGTCGCACCCGGCGCTCACGGAGATTTCACGGTAAAGATCCACCTGTCCAAACAGCTCGATCCTGAACATTACCAGGTCCTGAATAAGCAGGCTGGGTGGTACAAAGGGGATCTCCACTCTCACACCGGGTTGACCGACGCTGTCTGTCACAGCCAGTCCGGAACCAACGTCCCTTGCCCGCCTTCACAACTCCTCACCGCCGCTGCTGCACAAGGCTTGGACTTTCTCGCCGTCACAGACCACAACACACAGGCACACTTCAACCAACTCATGCAGGATCAGCTCTACTATGACAAGCTCTTGCTCATTGCCGGGGAAGAGATCACAACCGTTAAAGGCCACGCAAACATCTGGGGTACCGAAGCATTTCTTGACTATCGTGTCGCCGATACTGGCTTCACCGCCAATGATCTCTTTGACCAGGCTCACAAACTCCATGCTTTAGTCAGCATTAACCATGCCTATTGGCCGGATGATGGGCGCTGTCCCGGTTGCGGCTGGGCGTGGAGTGCGACCGATTTCTCCAGGGTGGACGCCATCGAAATTATCAACGGCTATCACGAGCACGGTTCCTGGTTCACTCCGCCTCCGGGCAATGGCATTCCCTTCTGGGAGGCCCAACTCGCCCTCGGCCATCGCATAACGGGAGTAGGCGGCGGAGACGAACACCGCGCCGGAGAACAACTCCCTCTTCACGACGGAGTAGGCATTCCAACCACCGTCGTCTACGCCCGGGAACTCTCTCAACCCGCCATTCTCGAAGGCATCAAAGCAGGACACGTCTATATCAAAGTCAACGGACCAGACGGCCCAGACCTCTATCTCGCCTCCGATACCGCGATCATGGGCGATAAAATCACGGCACCCACAGGCCAAAAAGTGGTTTTCACACTCACTAGCAAAAACGCCGGAGACGCCATCCCAAAAATATTCCTCGACGGCAAACCACAGCCAACATCCGCTGCCACTTTCACTTGGATCTCGGATGGCCGCCGCCACTGGGTTCGTGCCGAACTCGATAGCCCTTCTGGCGATCCCGTTACCATCACGAATCCCATCTATGTCAATTGGGAATAGACAAATTTACGGCTCCTGTCCTTTGGATATTCCATAGCCTGTCGGCGTTACCATAAAATGGCTCGTTGTCTCAGATATCGAGGTTTCTATGTCCACCACTGTCGTACCTGACCTGACCACGCAATCCACGCACTCCACACCGCTCCGCACCGTCCCCCATTGGATCAATGGCCGAGCAATAGTCGGGGCCTCGGGCCGATCGGGAAATGTTTACGATCCTGCCACAGGTAAAGTTCAGGCGACCGTCCCGTTCGCCACCCCCTCTGAACTCAACGCCGCCGTTGAAGCCGCTGCCGCTGCCTTCCCTGACTGGTCTTCTCAACCTCCTCTGCGGCGTGCGCGCGTGCTCTTTCGTTTCCGCGAACTCTTCGAACAGAACATCGACAAACTCGCCGCAATCCTCACATCCGAACACGGCAAAGTCCTCTCTGACGCCAAAGGCGAAGCTACACGCGGCCTCGAAGTCGTCGAGTTCGCCACCGGAATCCCGCAGCTTCTCAAAGGCGAATTCAGCGAACAAGTTGGCACCGGCATCGATAGCTGGTCCGTCCGTCAGCCCCTCGGAGTCGTCGCCGGCATCACTCCCTTTAACTTCCCTGCAATGGTCCCCATGTGGATGTTCCCCATTGCCATCGCATGCGGCAACACCTTCATTCTCAAACCCAGTGAGCGCGACCCCTCTGCTTCCGTCTTCCTTGCCGAACTCCTCAAAGAAGCCGGACTCCCCGATGGAGTCTTCAACGTCATCCATGGCGACAGACAAGCCGTCGACGGCCTCCTCGAACATCCCACGATCAAGGCCGTCAGCTTTGTCGGCTCAACACCTATCGCCGAGTACGTCTACACCCACGGCACCGCACACGGCAAACGCGTCCAGGCACTCGGCGGAGCCAAAAACCACATGATCGTCATGCCCGACGCCGATCTCGACCAGGCCGCCGACGCTCTCGTCGGGGCCGCGTACGGCTCGGCAGGCGAGCGCTGCATGGCCATCTCCGTGGCTGTCGCCGTTACAAACGTCACAGCCGATGCCCTCATCGACAAACTGCGCTCCCGAATCGCCCGGCTCCAGATAGCCCCCGGCATTGAAGACAAAGCCGACCTGGGCCCCCTCGTCACCGGCCAGCATCTTGAACGTGTTCGTGGCTACCTCGACCTCGGCGCAAAAGAAGGCGCAGCTCTTCTCATCGACGGTCGCGAATCCGCTCTGCCCACAGGAGAAGGGTTCTTCCTCGGAGCCTGCCTCTTTGATCATGTCAAGCCTGAAATGCGCATCTACAGCGAAGAGATCTTCGGCCCCGTCCTCGCCATCGTCCGCGCCAATACGTTCGAGACTGCACTCAAGCTCATCGACGAGCACGAATTCGGCAACGGTACCTGCATCTTCACTCGCGATGGAGATACAGCCCGCACCTTCGCCAATCGCGTCCAGGTCGGAATGGTAGGCATCAACGTCCCAATTCCGGTCCCCATGGCGTTCCACAGCTTCGGCGGCTGGAAGCGCTCCCTCTTCGGCGACCACTCCGTCCACGGTCCCGAAGGAGTTCGCTTCTATACACGTCTCAAGACCATCACCGCCCGGTGGCCTACTGGCATCCGCACCGGCGTCGATACAACCATGCCTACTCTGGGCTAAATAAATTCTTCGGTTTTGTTGAGTGCGTGGTGTTAACTACGCGTCCTCCGCGTTCGTCTTTAACTGCGCTTTTGCTGCGGCATCTTCTGCATCCGCTCATAAAGCTCCTGCAACGTCTTCACTCCCGCCTCAGCCCCGGCGCGATCTGGTTCTTCATTCGTATCGTTCCAGCCCGTCTCTTCTCCTTGCGGATTAGGCTGTATCACAATTCCGTCGCGCCGGGCCAATACATTCAGGTCCTTATAGTTCAACCCATAGTTCACACCCTCTTGCGGAATCAGCCACGCAATCTGCCCGCGCACAGGAACAATGCTTTCATCGCTCCACAACTGCCGGGCCCCATAGCCGGTGCAGTTGATAATCACCCGCTGCGGCAGCGCAGCAACCTCCTGCGGAGAATGAAATTCTCTCGTCTCAATCGTTCCTTCGGCGATCATGAAATCATTCATCAGCTGCCGCGAATAATCCGCAATATTGAAAGTCAAGGAAGTGTTCCGCCAGACATACTTCGTCGGAAATGGATGCATGCTTGCGGGAATCTCCTGCGACCTCGGAGTTATATCCGCAATACGTTCACGATAGCGCGCAAATTCGTGACTCTCCGTCTGCCTTGCCTGCCCACGCTGCTCCTCTTCTCCGTCCGACAGAAAATACCGGTCCGTCCATTCAATCGGAGTACCCGGCATCCCAAGATAACTTTGGTACATCGCAAACGATGTCCGCGCCATCGACTCCCACTGTGCGGCAAACGCCGGAGCAGCAGCCGTCGTCAACGCAATCCTTGAATCCGGTGTCCACGAACCCGTCGCCCGCGCCGACCGCACAAACGGCGGCCGCTCCTTGGCATAGATCGTCACTCGCAGCCCTGCTCGTTGCGCCATGATCGCTGCCGTCAATCCCAGCGCGCCACACCCCACCACCGCCACATCTCTGGTCCCGTTCGCAGCTTCCAGCGCTTTCTTGACCACCACATCCGCTGATCCCCACGATAAAGACCACCCACTCCCCCCATGACCATAGTTATGAACCACAACCTTGTCGCCCACGCGCTCCACATCCATGCGCGGCCCCGCGGCGCGAAACGGCCGCAGGCAAACCGTAATCCTGAAGATGCGGTCCATATGCGCGCGTATCGGAATGATTGGCCCAACCGCATCATAGAAAGGCAGTGCCGGCGCGCTCGCAGCCTGGGGAGCGGCCACCCGCTTCGCACACCCCGTCAATCCAAAAGCGCTCAACCCTGCCAGCGCTCCCGAGCCTTGTAAAAAGAAACGACGATCCATCACGCATCTCCTTCCTGAAGGGGTGGCATTCACAATCGGAATTGCACGAGGTGGTGAGACGAGGTCTCACCAACAGTTATAACGGGAAACACTAACGTTGCCTATTGCGAAAACAGGTCCACTACTTCGCAGAGATCTGCACCCGAACCTCTTTCCCGGTTGGTACTTTCACCACAAGCGGAACACACTCAAAGCCTGGAACAAGATTGAACGTTCGCTCCTTAGGCACGGGCTCGAATCCATCTGCGCCCTCAACGCGAACCACAAGATTGCCGCGCATCTTTTTTATACGAACGGATGCACCATCCACCTCCACAGCCTCATCACCGCGCGCCACAACCGGCAGGATCAATCTCACCAGGCCAGAGCCGGAACTCACCCTCCCTGCGCTCGCAGCAATCTCCACCGACTCACCAAATCGATACCCCAGCCGATATTCCACCTCACCCTCAACAGGAGCCTGGTGCGAACCAGTCAGCATCTTTCCGCGCGCCTCGACCGTCACTTCGTCTGCGCCTTTTGCATTTGCGGTAACAACCGCCCCAAAGTCACTGAGGCTCGTATACGTCTTCCCTCCACTCACAAATTCAAGTCGCGGAGTCAGCGTCATGTGCGGATAATCCCCAAATGCCTGCTGATTCGAAATCTCAATCATCTGGTAGTCGGTCATACTCGCGACCAGAACCGGCCCCAGAGTCTGGTGATACAGCAGCGATAGCGCTCCGCCCGAAGCATGCCCTCCCCCACCGGAACCGCCGCCGGCCTGTACATGCTCCACATACTCCCAGTCATACTCCGTCACCGTAGCGCGCCAATCACCAGCTGCGATCAGCCGGGTCCCAATCTCCGGAAAACTCTTCACCCCATAAGCCCCGTCCCGAGGCAGCGCCAACCGTTCACCAGCGTTCGCCGACGCCTCACCTCGGTCCAACGCAGTCGCCAGCGCCTTTGCATGCGTAAACGTGTGATGAATGCATGCCTTATCACCGTGCATGAAGTAATCAGGTCCACCATACAAAAGCCCCTCATGGGTACAGCGCGACATCATCTCCACATTTCTTCGCGCCACCTCGCGAAACCGTGCATCGTACTCACTCATCAGCACATATCCAGGCTGACATCCATCGCTCGTCCTGCTTCCCCACCACGTCCACTTGTAATTGCGCGTTCCCCAGCTGTTGTCCCAGCCACCATCCGGCAGCATGAATTCCATGTGCGCCTTTAATGCAGCAACCGTCTTCTCCTGAACTACCTCATCCTTCGTCAGCGCGGAATACAAAGCCAACGCGGGCAATGATTCCTCGACGTTGTACCCCAAATCCACCGGCCTGCATCGCTTGGCGCTCAACTCGCGCAGCGGATGCCCTTCACCATACACAAGTCCGTTGTCTGTCAGATATTCCAGCGCCTCGTGAGCCAGCTTCCTTCCGCGCTCCACATAATGCTCCTCTTTCAGCACCTTGCCGCACAACGCAAAGCAAGCCGAAGCCGTAATCGGATAATTAATATTCCCGGTCTCAATCGAGATAAATCCATCAAGAAACTTCGCTGCCCGCTCAAGCCGATCCATCCACTGTCTTCGCGTCGCCGTATCCAGTACCGAACCGTGATGTTCCAGCGCCTCAGCCAAAGCAATCGCATGAAAGACCGTGATTCCCTTCCACGAGCTGAGCGTTACGTCATTCACCCAGCTCCCATCCGAACGGCTCACCTGCCGCTCGCTCCATTCATGCACCAGCAATGCCGACTGCAGATACTTCGCCTCGCCGGTCCTGTGCGCCATGCAAAGCAATGGGTAAACTGCATCGCCGCAACGGCCGTGGATAATCCCGCATGCGGGACACAGCAGTCCTCCATGGAGCGCGGGATCCTTAATTGCACTTACCTGATGCGCCAAAAGCCCGTCGCACCAGGTCTTCAACAGGTCTGCATAAAGATTGCCGGAAGTTGCGATCTGGGCACTGCCATCCCGCTCAGCCACAAACGGAATCACCGCAGGAAATGCTGCGTGTGTTCCCAACCATGTTGCCCCAGCCCCCGAAAGCTTCAAGACCTCGCGACGCGTTAGCCCTATACGAAAAACATCATTAGCCATCAGTTCAAAGACTCTCCACGGTCAACTTCACATCGGCTCTCGCCCACGCGGCATCGAACTGCCGCTTTACAAGCGCTGCATCCGCATCTTTCTTCTGTGCAACCAAACTCTGCCAAAGCCCAAACAACGATCGTCCGCTTCGTGGATTAATCTCCAGGTCACGCCGAAAAACCGCCTCGGCCTCAACCGCCTTGCCATCTCGCAACAGCGCTCCACCCAGTGATTCCCGCACCGGATAGTACCAGTCCGCTGGCTCGTTATAAGCCAGCGTATCCCAGATTGCCACCGCCTTCTTCCATTCCACAATCGCACCTGGGCGATCACCCTTGGCCTCGGCAATTCGCGCATCGAGAGCCGTCAGCGCTAGATCCATCACCGTCTTCGCCGGGTTCATAAAATCGGGGGCCAAATCCGCTGGGAGCGCCGAACTCGTCTTCGCAAGCTTGTCGCGCTCCGCCGCCGCCTTCTCTAATTTGCCGGTCGCCGCATACGCGGAACCCCGCGCATAAACCCACATTGCATCCAACCCCACCAGGTCCTGTGCCGGAGCGGGGGCCTTCAAAATCTCATCCCACCGTCCAAAGCGCACCAGAACCCAGGGTTGAGTCGGCATAAACCACTGCAGCATCTTGTTCTCTTGAACCGTAGGCTCCAGATGCCTTACCAGCTTGTCAGCCGTCTCAATCGCACACGCCGACCGTCCCTCCATCATGCAAGCCGCCGCCAGAAAATGAATATTGTGCGTGTAATACATCAGGCTGTACATGTTAGGGACGCCTTCAAGATGTTGGCTTCGCTGGTAGTCCTGATCCGCGGCAATCGCCTTTTCATTCGACACGGCGGCCGCATCGAAATCCCCCACTCGCTGATAGATGTGCGCCGGCATATGCACAAGATGCCCCGCCGAAGGCGCCAGCGTCTCCAGCCGTTTCGCGCTCGCCAAACCCGCCGAAGGATCGCCCGATGCCTCCACCGCATGAATCATGAAGTGATTCGCGCCTACATGATTCGGATCGCGCAGCAGCACACCTTTCAACGTCGCAACAATTTCCTCAGTCCCTTCCGCCGGCTTTCCATCCGAACTCCACAGTTGCCACGGCCGCAGGTCCATCAGTGACTCCGCATAAAGTGTCGCCGCATCCAGATCATCCGGATACTTCATCACCAGCGCCTTCATCGACTTGCCGTAAGCAACGCCCTGCGTCTCAAGACCGGCCGAGTACCGAGTCGCCAGCGCATCGAGATAATCCCGCTCCGGCGCAGGTCCTCCGGACGCCAGTTCTTTTCCCCGCGCAATCGCATCGACCGCCTGCTTCGCTCGTGCGTGACCAATGTCGATATCGTTGTAGTTTGGCCCAACCGCCAGCGCCACTCCCCACCACGGCATCGCAGCCTTCGGATCCAGCTCCGCGGCCTTCGCAAACGACCGTCGCGCCTCGTCATGGTTGAACGCGAAGAGGTAGTCCATTCCCTGATCGAAGTACTTCTGCGCCTCTGCGCTCGACGTTCTGATCGGATGGTGTGAATTCCCCAGCCCCTCCACCAGAACCACAGGGCGGTGGTCTTCCATCGGCATCTGCATCTGCGCCAAAACAGAAACCGCCGGCAGCAGAGCCAGCGGCAAAAATCCGTTCACAAATTTCGACATGACGTTCTCCAGACCCAAAGAGTCGGCACTTTCTCTTCTAAAGAGACTTATAAAACCAGTGCTACAAAAGCTGATCGGCAATGACAAGCGCGTCATCCAGCGCCGCAACCGCCTTATCAATATCCGCCTTCTCCACAATCAGCGGCGGAGCCAGCACAAAGTGGCTCATCCAGGCCTGCATCACCACTCCCTGCGCGAGCATCTTCGCAGCAACCTGATCGACCACCAGCACCTTCCCATCAAGCTTCTCCTGCCACTGATTAAACGGAGCCTTCGTCTTCTGGTCCTTCACCAGTTCCACGGCCCAGAACAAACCCAGCCCGCGTACCTCGCCGATCGATGGATGCTTCGCCTTCAAACCGTGCAGCTTCTCGCCAAGATAAGCACCCATCTCATTCGCCCGCTCCACCAGGTTCAGCCGTTGCATCTCGTGAATCGTCGCGACGGCAGGTCCCAGCGACATCGGGTGCGCCTCATACGTATGCCCATGAGCAAAGTAGTGCTCATCGAAAAATTGCGCGATCTTTCCCGTAGTCGCGCAAAGGCCCAGCGGAACATACGCCGAAGTAATCCCCTTCGCTGTCGTCAGAATGTCTGGTTTCACATTCCAGTGGTCAATCGCAAACCACTTCCCTGTACGTCCCCAGCCGCTCATCACCTCATCGGCAATCAACAGAACGCCGTGGTCATCGCAAATCTTCCTTAGCTTTGGAAAGTATTCAGGCGGAGGCACAAGGACGCCATTCGTCCCAACCACAGGCTCCACCAGCACTGCCGCCACATCGCCCTCGTTTGCGATCATGTGCTCCAGATAATCCGCGCATGCCACGCCGCACGAAGGATACGTGTGCTTGATTGGGCACTTATAGCAGTTCACCTCTGGCGAGAAGATCACTCCCGGTCCCTTGCCACCAGGCTCCATTGCCCAGCGACGCGGATCACCCGTCGCTGCAATCGAACCCGCCGTCGACCCATGATACGAACGGTAACGCGCAATAATCTTCGATTTGCCCGTGTACATGCGAGCGATCTTGAACGCCGCCTCGTTCGCCTCCGTCCCAGAAGGAGCAAAGAAAAACTTCGTCAACCCCTCCGGCAAAACCTCCAGAAGCAGCTTGCTCAACTCCGCTCGCGCCGTCGTCGCATAAAAAGGAGCCGCATAGGCCAGCGTCTTCGCCTGCTCCGCAATCGACTCAATCACCGCCTGGTTATTGTGGCCCAGGTTCATGCACATCAACTGTGATGAAAAGTCGAGAAACCTCTTCCCGTTTCCATCGGTGAAATAGCAGCCATCCGCACTCACCAGGTGGTTCGGATTCCAACCCTTCTGTTTCCGCCACGTGCCGTAGTTGTGTTCTTTCGTGAGGGCAATAACTTCCTGCGATGTAAGCGTGGTCGACATGACTTCACTTCTCTTTTCTGTTTCGAAAACTTTGTTCTGTCTGGAATCCTGACTCTCAGATCCGGCGTACTCGTGCTGACCCTTGTGATTTCGTGCGCTCTATCTCCGGCGCTGTCTCAAACACAGCCTCCCCAAAACGTATCGCTCCCATCAGCAGGCTCGCGCTTCGTTCCATCGCCTTCCGGATGTGATCGGTAGCCCGTTTCCGCGCCTCCTCCACGTCTCCAGCTTGGATCGCTTCGACCAGACTGATATGTTCCGCCACCAACGCCGATCCATAGGAATCGAACGAAAGCCCAAGATAAAAAAACCTCATCAGCCGCACATGAACATTGCTCACCACATCGAACAGTCGCTTGTTCTTCGTCGACTGCGCAATCAAACTGTGCAACTGGTAATTCTTCTGTAGAAATTCGCGATAGCTCTGCTTGTCCTCTACTCTGTACTCATAGCCGGCAAGTTCGCGCATCTCTTCCAACTCATGCCGCTTGGCTCGCTCTGCCGCCAGGGCCGCTGCACAAGGTTCAAAGATGAGTTGCAGTTCCTGCAGGTCATGAAACTCGGCCACCGACAAAGGAGCGATCGAATATCCACGGAACGGAATGATCCGGATCAGACCCTCATGTTCCAGCCGGCGACATGCTTCCCGGACCGGAGTGCGGCTTGCGTTGTACAACCTGCCAAGTTCTGCTTCTGAAAATGACTTGCCAGGCGTAAGTTCACATTCCACAATGTCTTGCCTGACCTTGCGATAAAGAGGCTCTACAATACTCTCCATAGCTTTCACCGAGAAATAGCAGTCACTCGAGTAACTGTCAACATATCTCGCTAGGTAACTGCTGGATCTATCCCAAAATCAAGGAATTGGTATACCAATTGTTGACAAGCTTCCGAAGCCAGTTTATGTTCGCATCCATCCTTGATGGGTAGCAAGCTCAGTCGTACACACCACGTGTCGTAGAACACCTTGCAAGTCGCAAGTTATTGCAGATACGAGACGTGGCCTCGTTTGGTTTGACCGGAACTGCCGGGAGAGTGCCATGCGCAAGAACGTGCTGAATGCCTTTATCTCGATCCTTGGGAAGCAAATCCACAGAATTTATCCTGTCCTGCTCCTCGCCTCCGCTCTGTTCCTTCCCTCAATTGCGCACGCTCAGGCCACAGGCCAGGTAGCCGGCGCCGTTACCGACCCATCCGGACGCGTCGTTCCAGGCGCCGCAGTGGAACTCACCAACGGTTCAACCGGACAATCCCGCACCCTCACCTCTGACGCCGATGGTGCCTTCACCTTTCCTCTCGTCAGTCCTGGCATCTACCAGCTTCGCGTCTCAATGACCGGCTTTACCACAAACCTCACCCGTGACGTCGAGGTTGCCGTTAACGGAACCACTCGCATCGACGTCCATCTCCAGATCGGCAGCACCGCTCAGGAGATCACCGTCACCGGCACTGCGCCTCTCGTGGAAACCACTAACGCCACCATGGGCGTCGTCGTCGCTCATCAGAGCATCGTCGATCTCCCGCTCAACGGCCGCAACTTCGCCCAACTCGGCACCCTCATCCCAGGAGTCGTCGCCGCCCCCTCCGCACTCGGCGGAGCACAGGGCAACGCCACCGTCGGAGGATTCGGTGACGCAACCGGCAGCTTTAACGTCAACGGTATGCGCAACCAGTCCAACAGTTTCCTCCTCGACGGCGCGCCAAACAACGACTCCTTCAACTCCGGCTTCGTCATGCGGCCTCCACCCGACGCCCTCGAAGAATTCAAAATCATGACTCACTCCTACGAGGCGCAGTATGGCCGTAATGCGGGCTCGGTCGTCAACGTCGTTACCCGCTCGGGAACGAACACCCTCCACGGCAGCGTCTGGTGGTTCAATCGCGAAGCTGCTCTCGCCGCAAAAACCTACTTCGCAGCCAGCAAACCGAATTACCAGCAAAACCAGTTCGGAGCCGCAGCCGGCGGTCCCATCATCCACGACAAGGTCTTCATCTTCGGTTACTACGAAGGCTTTCGCCTCAAGGACGCTACCTCGAATGTCCTCAATCAACCCGTGCTCAGCTCCGCTGAACGAGGCGGAGACTTCTCCGAACTCCTCGCCAATCCCGGCGCTCCGTGTGCAGCCGCAGGTGTCTCTGGCGGTGGACGAATTATTGATCCGCTGACCAAAGCGCAGTTCTGCTACCAGGGCCATCCCAATCTAATCGACCCATCCCGCATCAGCGCAGTCAGCACCAACCTCCTCAAAAATTACGTTCCCCTCCCCAACAGCCCCGGCAACTTCTACAAAGCTGCTCCAGCCAATATCGACAACCGCAACATGTTCGGCCTCCGAGGCGACTGGAAACTTGGTGCCAACCACTCCATCCTTGGCCGCTACCTGTATGCCCATCAGAATCTGTACGGCCCGATCACCCCTACAAACTTCCCGCCCACCGGCAATCGGCAGATCATGACCCTGCAGGACGCCATGGGCTCCGACACCTGGACCATCGGCACCCGCAAGATCAACGTTGGCCGTTTCGCATGGCAGAACATCGATGGCGTCCCCAACAAGACCAGCGGTCTCGACCTCGCCTCGCAGGGCTACGCCTTCCCCTCCACCAACGCCACCGCGAAAGGCCTGCCCAACGTAACCCTCACCGGCTACTTCACAACAGGCGACCTCCAGCAACCCTTCGCCTATCGCGCAAACACCGTCCACACTCTCTCCGATGACTTCACCTGGACTAAGAGCCGTCACGTCCTCCAGTTCGGTGGCGAAATTCGACGCGACCGCATCAATCTCCTCTACATCAATCGCCCCAACGGCGCCTTTACCTACACCACAAACAACGTCTTCTCCACCAACATCCTTTCTGACTTCCTCCTCGGCTATCCATTCATGTTCCAGCAGGGCTCGGGCGACCCGGCCCTCAACGGCTCCTCCTGGACCTACTCCTTCTACGGTCAGGACGAGTTCCGCATCAATCGCCATATCTCCCTTCAGGCCGGTCTCCGCTACGAAGTCAACAAGCCTTATGTTGAAGACAAAAACCACCTTGCCGCACTCCATCCCGGGCAGCAATCCACCCTGCAGCCCACCGCGCCCGTAGGTCTCGTCTATCCCGGGGATACAAACACACCCCGCTCTACCTACTACACCGACACCAACAACTGGGCTCCGCGCATCGGAACCACCATCGATCCCATGGGTGACGGCAAGACCAGCATTCGCGCCGCCTGGGGCCTCTTCTACGACACCGTTCCCGGCCAGGGAGACTTCTTCCAGAACGGCACTCTCGCGCCTCCGTTCCAGCCCCTCCAGGAAATCGATTTCTACGCCAACACGACGCCTCCCACCTCAACCTACTTCTCCAACCCCTACGCCGGAGTTCCCGTCGGCGCACCCGGCTTCCCTCCAGGCCTCACCTTCATCGGCTGGAGCCTCCCCGACTCCTTCAAGACCGCCAAGATCCAGCAATACAACGTCAGCGTCCAGCGCCAGCTGACCCCCAACATGGGCTTTGAAGTTGGATACGTCGGCACTCGCGGCGAATATCTGCCCATCTTCATCGAGGTCAATCCCACCGCTGTCGTTCCAACCGGTTCCACCGCCGCAGGCGCAAATGCCTACAAAGCCGGAGCACGCACCCCCTTCCCATCCTTTGGCCTCACCCGTCCCACCTTCTCCGCTGGAAAGTCCTGGTACGACTCTCTGCAGTTCAGCTATCAACTTCGCAACTTCCACCGAATGCAGGCAACAGCGGCTTACACCCTCGGCCACTCCATCGATAATGCCTCCGGCCTGAACATCGGCACTGATTCACGCCCCGTGCTTCCAGTCATTATCGGCAATCAGTCATCCATCGACGCCGCGGTAGCCCGTGAGCGCGGCAATTCACTCTTCGACGCGCGCAACCGCTTCGTCCTCAGCTTCCAATACGAGTTGCCGCGGCTCGAAGGACACTCCCTCGCCACCCGCCTCATCTTGGGCGGCTGGCAGTTCAACACCATCTTCCAGATTCAGTCCGGAAATCCGTTCTCCGTCGTCAACTCTGCCACGACCGCGCAATCCCTCACCTTCCGCCCCAACCAGACCTGCAATCCCTCCTCCGGCGCACAGAATCAGGCCGGAACACTTCCCACCCAGCATTACATCAACACAGCATGCTTCTCTCTTCCCACCGTCGCAATCAACGGCGTAAGCCTCATCGACAACAGCCAGAGCGGCAATGCCCACCGCAACTCCGCACACGGACCCGGCTATAACACAACAGACGCCTCCTTCTTCAAAATCGTCAACTTCGGCGAATCCCGCCGGTTCGAGTATCGCTTCGAAACCTTCAACCTCTTCAACGAGGCACACTTCTCCCAGCCTGTCGCTACCTTCGGCTCTTCGACCTTCGGCCAGATCACCAGCACCGTCGGCAATGATTCCCGCGTCATCCAGATGGCGATCAAGCTGGCCTTCTAAGCCGCAACAGCAATCCCCAACCATGCAGAGGTTTTATTCATGGGTGCACAAGCCGTATCGGTTGATCTCCAGGAAGCCGCCTGTAGAAGCGTAGAGGCAATCAGCGATGAGATGATCTCCTGGCTTCAGGATCTCGTCCGCATTCCAACCGTCAACCCTCCAGGCGAAAACTACATCGCCGGAGCAAGTTTCATCGGCGACAAACTCAAGGAGTTCGGCTACGACACTCACTACATCCCAGCCGAGGGCCTCCCCGAGCACACCGCCCAGCACCCTCGCGTGAATGTCATGGGCCGCATGGAGGGCTTCACTCCTCGTCCCGCCCTCCACTTCAATGGGCACTTCGACGTCGTGCCCGTAGGCGACGGCTGGACCGTGCCGCCCTTCGCTGGCCTCATACGCGACGGCAAGCTCTACGGCCGCGGAGTCTCCGATCAGAAGGCGGGCATCGCTGCCTCCATCTTCGCCATCGAAGCCGTCCGGCGCGCCGGCATTCGCCTCCACGGCACCGTCGAGCAAAGCGGCAGCGTCGACGAAGAAAGCGGAGGCTTCGCCGGAGTCGCCTACATGGCCCGTCACGGCTGGATCGGCAAAAACAAAACCGACTTCGTCATCATCACCGAACCCTCGGACAAAGATCGCGTCTGTCTCGGCCATCGTGGCGTCTACTGGTTCAAGATCACGACCCACGGACGCATCGCTCACGGCTCCATGCCGTACTTCGGCGTCAGCGCCATCGATCACATCGGCGATGTCCTACACACCATCACCCATAGCCTCAAACCCGAACTCGCCACACGCAAAACCGCCGCGCCGGTAGAACCGCCCGGTTCCCGCTACGCCAGCATCAACGTCAACTCCGTCTTCGGCGGCCAGCCGGAAAACGGCACACAAACCCCTTGCGTAGCTGATCGTTCCGGAGCAATCTTTGACCGCCGCTTCCTTGCCGAAGAAAACTTCGACGAAGTCCGCCGCGAAATCTTCAAAATGCTCGACGACCTTAAAGTTAAAAATCCCGACTTCAAATACGATATGCAGGACCTCATGATCGTCCATCCCGTTCACACCGACGAGACCTGCCAGCTCGTCACGACGATCAGCGACAGCATCAACACCATCTTCGGCCGAAGCCCTAAACTCACCGCCAGCCCCGGTACCTATGACCAGAAACATGTCGTCCGCATCGGCGACGTAGCCCAATGCGTCGCCTACGGCCCCGGTATCCTCAACCAGGCCCACCTCCCCGACGAATACTGCCTCATCGAAGACGTCGTAAACTCAGCAAAGGTCATGGCACTGACAGCTATGCAACTCCTCGGAGCCTCATCCACCAGCGGAGCCTTCAGCCATCCATAACGCCCGATGAATCTCTACCTCATCGCACTGCTCGCCTACTCCGTCTTCCTGATGGCCCTCGGCATCTTGATCAGCCGCCGCGTCAAAAACTCCTCCGACTTCCTCGTTGCCGGACGCAGCCTCGGCCCCGGCCGTCTCTTTGCAACCTTTCTCGCTGCCAACATCGGTGCCGGCTCAACCGTAGGAGCTACCGGCCTCGGTTATCGCTTCGGAATGTCTGCCTGGTGGTGGGTCGGCTCTGCCTCCATCGGCACGTTCATCCTCTCGCAGTTCCTCGGCCCGCGCCTCTGGACCATCGCCAAGCAGCACAATCTCGCCACCCTTCAGGACTTCCTCGAATTCCGCTACGGAAAATCCGTCAAAGCCGTCATCTCTGTCCTCTTCTGGTTCGGCTCCCTCGCCATCCTCGCCGGACAGATCATCGCCATCTCGTGGATCCTCGAAACCGTAGCCGCCATCCCCAAATGGCAGGGCTGCGTCATCGGAGGCCTCGTCGCCATCGTCTACTGTACCGCCGGCGGACTGATGGCCTCGTCCTTCGTCAATATGTTTGAGCTCGCCGTCACCATGTCCGGACTCCTCCTCGCCGTCCCCTTCGCCATCCACACCATAGGCGGCTGGACAACCATCCACACCCTCGTCGCCGCCAACCAGTCTTCCCCCATCGACATGTTCAGCATCGTCGGTGCAGGCCCGCGTCAGGTCCTCGCCTGGATCGCCATCCTCACCCCGTCCTTCATGATCTCCCCCGGCCTCGTGCAGAAAATCTACGGAGCCCGCGACACCCGCACCGTTCGCCTCGGTGTCGGTCTCAACTCTCTCGGCCAGGCAATCTTCGCCTTCGTTCCACCTATCCTTGGTCTCTGCGCCGTGACCGCGCTCCCTCACCTGCCGAACGCCGAACTCGCGCTTCCCTCCGCCATGAAACTCCTCCTTCCAAGGTGGCTGGGCGTCTGGACCCTCGCCTCCATCTTCTCCGCTGAGCTCTCCGCCACCGACGCCATCCTCTTCATGCTCTCCACCTCGCTCTCGGTCGACCTCTACAAAACCTTCATCAACCCGACCGTCTCCCCGCGCAATCTCCTCGTCGCCAGCCGCATCGCCTCCGTCGGAGCGGGCATCATCGGAATACTCCTCGCCGCCGTACTCCCCTCCATCATCGCCGCCGTCAGCATCTTCTACTCCCTCATCGCCGTCGCGCTCTTCGTCCCCGTCATCGCCGGCCTTTACTCGCGCCGGGTCCTCTCCTCCGCAGCGCTCACCAGCATATTCGCCGCCCTTGCCGCAGCCATCACCGTCCGTCAACTCACCAACAACCTCGGCTACGGAATCTTCTCCCCTGCCGCTATAGGAATCGCCACCGCCGCCGCCGTCATGCTGGCCTTTCGCTTCCTCCACCCCCAGCAGGCGCAGGAAAATATCTCCTTCGCCGGAGGCACCAATGCGAATTAATCAAAGAAATGTCATTCTGAGCGAAGCGCAGCGGAGTCGAAGAATCCCCGTATTTCGTCATGAGTGCCACAAACATTCGGGTGCCCCATCCTTCGCGGCTTCATCGCGAAGGGTGGGAAGTAAACTGTCTCCCATATCGTCATCGCCCTACTCGAGGTCACTCTAATGAAACGCCGTGATTTCACCCGCTCCCTCCTCGGCCTCCCGCTCGCCACTGCCATCCCGCCCATGGCCTATGCCGCCGCCCTCGACCACACCACCATGCCCCCCGGAGGCTCCATCGCCGACGTCCCCGGCATCAAGGTCGGCCAACAGACCCGCAAGGACCGCCCCACCGGCTGCACCGTCATCCTCTGCGAAGCCGGAGCCACCGCCGGAGTCGACGTCCGCGGCTCCGCCCCCGGCACCCGCGAGACCGACCTCCTCGCTCCCACCAACCAGGTCGACAAAGTCAACGCCATCGTCCTCTCCGGAGGCTCCGCCTACGGCCTCGGCACCGCCACCGGAGTCATGCGCTATCTCGAAGAGAAAAACGCGGGCTACCGGATCGGCAAACTCGGCGTCGTCCCCATCGTTCCTGCAGCCATCCTCATGGACCTCGGCGTCGGCGACTTCAAGATTCGCCCCACCGAAGAAGACGGCTACAACGCCTGCCTCGCCGCCAAATCCGGCCCCATCGAGGAAGGCAACGTAGGCGCAGGCGCCGGAGCCACCATCGGCAAGATGTTCGGCCCTAACTTCGCCATGAAGTCCGGCCTCGGCACCGCCAGCGTCAAAATCGGGGACACCGGCGTCGTCGTCGGAGCCATCGTAGCCGTCAACGCTGTCGGCGACGTAATCGACCCAATGAACGGCCACATCGTCGCCGGAGCGCGCAGCGAAGACGGCAAAGGCTTCCGCGACTCCATGGCCGCCATGCTCAACGGCTACCGCGTCATCATCCAGCCCGCCGCCAACACCACCATCGGCTGCGTAGCCACCAACGCTCCATTCACCAAAGTCCAGATGACCAAAATCGCCCAGATGGCCCACGACGGCTACGCTCGCGCCATCAACCCCGTCCACACCATGGGCGACGGAGACACCATCTTCGCCATGTCCACCGGCACCGCCAGCCTCGGCGCCGGCCACGCCGACGTCACCGCAGTCGGAGCCATCGCCGCCGTCGTCATGGCCCGCGCCATCGTCCGCGCCGCCATGAACGCCGCCAGCCTCACCACGCCAAATCTCCCGGCCTACAAGGACTACGTCAAAACCACCTGACTCCACGACGAGCAGGAGGCCTGAGTAATGCACATTCGACAATGGCCAGAAATGCCATCCTGTGCGAGCATTCTCTAAACGTAACGAACCGTTATTGTGAAGTGTCATCCTGAGCGAAGGCCGCGTCGCCACAACGACCGGCGGAAGCCAGCAGGCCTGCTTTTGCCTTTGCTTTCTTGTTGTCATTCCCCAAGGGGAATCTGCTTTTCCAGAACCGCCAAGGAGCCGTCACCATGCGTCAATCGAATCGCCGCCTTTGTCGACCTCTCCTCTCTGCCTTCGCCCTCACCTGCTCCCTCCTCGCCCAATCCACGAAACCCCAGCACCCTCTCGACGCCCTCACCACAGACGAGTACTGGGCCGTCCACGACGTCCTCTTCAAAGCCAGACACCTCAACGATAAAATCCTCGTCTCCAGCCTCCTCCTCCACGAGCCTGACAAAGCTAAAGTCCTCGCCTGGCACACCGGCGACCCCATCCCCCGCGAGGCCGACATTATCCTCCTCGACGAAGGCAAAACCTACGAAGCCCGCGTAGACATCGCCGGACAAAAGCTCGAATCCTTCAATCTCGTCCCCAACGTCCAGGCACCCATCTCCTCATCCGAATTCATGCCCATGGGCGAGATCATCAAGAAAGACCAGCGCGTCATCGACGCCCTGAAAGCCCACGGCGTCACTGACCTCACCACCGTCAACTGCGGAGCAGGCCCGCTCTCCTTCATCGTCTTCCCTGAGCAGGAACAAGGTCACCGCATCGGCTGGGGACAATGCACCGACATCCATGGCGCCTATCACTCCTGGGGACGCACCGTTGAAGGCATCTACATCCTCGTCGACGTCACCGCCAAGAAAGTCCTCCAGGTCATCGACCGCGGCCCTGTTCCCGTCCCCACCAGCCCCATCAACTTCGAAGACTCCGACGTCGCCCGCCGCCCCAACGCCTCGCCCCTCATCCTCCTCCAGCCCAACGGCCCCGGCTACAAAATCGACAACGGCGAAGTCTCCTGGCAGAACTGGCGTTTCCGCTTCCGCCTCGACCCCCGCGTCGGCCCCGTCGTCTCTCTCGTCCGCTACCAGGACGGAGACAAGCTCCGCTCCGTCATGTACGAGGGCTCGCTCTCCGAGATGTTCGTCCCCTACATGGATCCCGATGAAGGCTGGAACTCCCGCGCCTTCCTCGACGCCGGCGAATTCCTCCTCGGTGGCCTCATCAAGCCCATCGGCCCCGACGACTGCCCCGCCAACGCCGAATACTTCACCGGCTACGCCCCCTCCGACCACGCCGCCCCCATCCGCAAGCCCTACCTCGCCTGCCTCTTCGAGCAGCTCGGCCCCTCCGCCTGGCGTCACTTCGAAAACAACCAGATCTCCGGCCGCCCATCCCGCAACCTCGTCCTCCGCACCGCCGCCGTTGTCGGCAACTACGACTACCTCATGGACTGGGTCTTCCAGCAGGACGGCACCATCCGCGTCGCCGTCGGAGCCACCGGAGTAGTCGAAACCAAGAGCGTCAAAGAGACCACCACCGACATGCATGACGGCATGTCCGCCCTCCGCCACGCCACCCTCGTCGCCCCCAACATCGCCGCCGTCAACCACGACCACTACTTCTCCTACCGCATCGATCTCGACGTCGATGGCACGACCAACAACTTCATGATCGACCGCCTCGTCCCCGAAGCCATCAAGGCCCGCACCCGCACCGGAATCTGGGCCGTCCAGTCCTCCCTCGCCAAGTGCGAGAAAGACGCCATCCTCGACATCGACCTCCGCAAGCCCGCCATGTGGAGCTTCATCTCCACCACGCAACGCACCAAAACCGGCCAGCCCACCGGCTACGAAATCATGCCCGGAGCCACCGCCGTCTCCTTCGTCTCACCCGACGATGTCGCCCAGAAAGTAGGAGCCTTCTCCGCTCACCAGCTCTGGGTCACACCCTACAACCCCGACGAGCGCTACGCCGCCGGAGTCTACGTCACCTCGAGCAAAGGCCTCGAAGGCCTCCCCGCCTGGACCAAATCCAACCGCTCCCTCGAAAACACCGACCTCGTCGCCTGGTACACCCTCGGCTTCCATCACGTAGTCCGCGTAGAAGACTGGCCCGTCATGCCCACCATGTGGCACGACTTCCTCATCCGCCCCATGAACTTCTTCGACGAAAACCCCGCCATGACTCTACCCCACCAACCCTGATAGGAGTACGGATCACGGATCGAGTCTGCAGAAACTGCAGCAAAAGCTCAGACCCGGCAGCCGTGCCGGAGGCAAAGACTGCCCCACTGGAATCCGGCGCCGATTGCGGAAAGAATGTAATGGTCGCCGGGCTTGAGGCGACCCGCGACATGAGCCTGATGGAGTGCGGTGAACATCCCCGCAGATCCGGTATTGCCGAGCTTGTCGACCGTGATGGGAACGCGGTGGGCGGGAATGCCTAGCTGATCCATGATGAGCGTCAGCATGTTGAGGTTGGCCTGGTGCAGGAAGAAATGGTCGATCTCGCCGATTGCAAGACCCGCCCGATTCGCGGCCAGGGCGATGCTGTCGGGAAGGCGCTTGACCGCGACATTCCATACTTCTCGCCCGTCCATGACAAGATAGTGCTGGCGCGCCGCCAGCGTGGCAGCGCTGGCAGGTCGGCGGGACCCACCGGCCGGTATCTGAACGGCATACGACAATTGGCAGCCGTAGTCGAATGACAGCAGTCCTGTCCCGCCGTCAGACCGGGAGAGTACGACCGCAGCCGCAGCATCTCCGAAGAAGATCCTCGTCGTGCGGTCGCTGGGATCGGTGACGCGCGAGGCGCAATCGGCAGCCACGATCAGTACGTTGCTGAACGCTGGGCTGGCCATCAGTTGTGCCCCCAGCAGTACAGCCTGTACCCCTGACGCGCAGGCAGCCTGCGTAAGGTCGACCGGCAGCGCCCGGTCCGCACCAAGCGCGTCGGCAATGATCAGCGCTGTAGATGGTAGCGGCTGATCATAGGTATAGCTGGCAACGATGATCGCATCGAGGTCGGCGGCGGCGAGATCAGCCATCTCGAGCGCGGGCCGGGCGGCAGCCAGGCCCATATCGGATGCGGCCAGGTCCGAGGCAAGATGATGACGCTGCCGGATGCCCGTGTGGCTGACGATCCAATCGTCGGTCGTGTTCAGCGTCTCGGCAAGTTGGGCGTTTGTAACAACGATGTCCGGGATGTACAAACCTGTGCCAATTACGGTTGCGGGCAGGGGATAGGCAATCTGGGTCTGCGCCAGGCGTGCCGCAGCGGAAGTGAGACTCATTGGGCGGTGTTTCGCTCGGGAGAGATAAGGACCTCAAGGTCGACATAGAATCGCCCCGATTCACAGGGAGATCCCAGCAGGATGCGCCGGGCGGCTTCGGCGGTAAGCGCGCCTCCCAGGGCAACACCGGAGGCCAGTTGCGGCCAACTGCTGAGTGTCTTGCCGATTCGCGGAATCGCGGCGGCCAGTTGACGGCTGATCCTCTCGCCGTCGACCATCTTCACGATGACTGCGACTTTTTCCTCGAAACTCAAATCCCGTAACTCGGCGGAGGTGGTCGCTCCAAGCCGGCCGTGAAGCAGCGGACGGTCGGGCTCGAGGTCGAATCGCTCGACGTCCAGCAGGCCACGGTCGTTGGCATCCATCACTACCGGGACGCCGAGCTCGCGGGCCTTTTCCCGCGCCGCTATCTTTACATAAGGGGTATCGCATTCTTCGACCAGCAGATCGATCGGGCCGTTCCCACCCGTGAAGAACTCGTTCATCCGTTCATCGGTGAGTCCCTCGGGATAAATCTCGATGTCCAGATAAGGATCGATCTCGAACATCTCCCGGGCAGCGATCACCGCCTTGTTGACGCCGAGATGATGTGCGCCGACGCGTAGCCGGTTGAGGTTGGACAGACCAAGCTGGTCAAAGTCGGCAAGCTTGAACGCTCCGCCGATACCTTCCGATACAAAGGTCAGGGCCGCGCTGTTGCCCACCGATAAACCAATAATCCCGATTCGGCGTTTTAGCAGCCGCCGCTGATCCGGCCGTTCGATCTTGCCGCGGTTTCGGTCGGTGCGCACCATGCGGTACTCATCGCGGGGAAGCACGTGCACCAGCCGTCCAGACCACGGATAGAAAACCCATGTCCCGTATTCCCATTCGCTCTTCTCTGCAAGCTGCTGCCGTTTAGCCGCAGCGAGCGCTTGCGCATCAAAGCTGCGCGACGGATCTCGACTGCGGACAAGCTCCTCCAATTGGGCGTCGATGGTGTCGTACACATCGCGGACTTGCCCAGAGTCCAGTAGCCGCTCCAACCCATGGCGATCCTCGACGTCGGCGAGGCGATAGAGGACCGGCTGCCACACCGTATGCCGGTCCGGTGCGCCATCGTCTAAACCCGCCGGACGCGAATGACTGCCGCCGGCAGGCTGCGATAGCGTGGGCATCGTTCCTGTGAAGGCAAGCTTCGGAAACTCGTCGCGCAGCCGCGCCACGAGCGCAGCGTGTTCACCCGCGCCCTCGCCGGTGCGATATAACATGACGACTACGTCCTCCGTGTACTGATCCACATAGCGGCGGGTGCCTGCGACCGGGCGGAAGCCGAATCGTTCGTGAAATAAGTCCTGTCCATCGGCGGTTCCCGATATCCCGATCATCGACCGCGCTCCCAGAGCCTGCGCGGCTGCGATCGCCATCGCGTTCAAAAATACGCCCAGGCCCAGTTTCCGCGCCCGGTGCTCGACCACCAATCTGCTGTGCTCGAACATGTCACCGTCGTCCAGTCCTTCCGCCTCCAGGGTCAGCCGGTAACCCTCGGCTCCGAGAAACGCACGCGATTGAAACAGCTCCGCCGAAGCCGGCGTTGATAGTCGCACGTAACCCAAAGGAGGCCCCTCTGGATCGCTCCTGCCGACAAAGTGCCAGGCCCCGAAGTCGAGATCCTGAGCATCGGTATAGCTACCTTCTCCACTGCAGAATGAGGGCCGCCGCCCTCCATCGAACAATATCCTCGCCCGCAGTTCACGTATAGACTCCACAACGGAAGCCCCCGCATCGTTCCGAGGCGTCTCGAATGCCGTCACATGCCAATCCGCACGCATAGGTAATTGTGGATGCATTGCTATCGCTCCACCTACCCTCATGAAATATCACCAAGTGGAAGTCAGGGACAGGATGAAACGACAATTGGGTTACAAAGCGTCCGACATGAGGGATGATTTCCAAATGTCGGACCGACGCCGATTCGGATTCTCGACCCAACCCAAACACAAACACGTCATCTCGACCCAACCCAAACACAAATACGTCATCTCGACCGGAGCGAAGCGGAGCGGAGAGACCCCTGTATTTTTTGTTCAAACCACCAAAAATCTTCAAGCACTAGGAATCGGCAACTCCCGCTTCGTCTTGATCGCCTCATTCGCCACAACCACCGCCAGCGCGGCCCCATGCCCCGCATGAACATCCGCCACCGGCTTCTTCCCTGTCCGGACGCAATCAACAAACGCCCTGCAAGCCGTCTGCGTAGGATCCTCCACCACCGGAACATCCAGCTTCTTCCCAGATCCCCGATAAGGCATCTCCCCACCCGCGCGATACGAAGCGCCCGTCGTCATCCCCTTCTCCGTCACCAGGGCATTCGCCGGCAACTGCGCCGCCTTCGTCGGCTCATAGTAGAGCACCGCATCCTGCAGCGTAAGATTCAGGCTTCCCTTCGTCCCATACACCCACAGCTGATCGCCCATCATCGCATTGTTCGTCATCGAGCTGAAGAGGAACCGCCGCCCCTTCGAGTAGCTCAGCACCGCCTGCACATTGTCATCGTTCTCGCGGCCATCGTGGTACTCCGCAACACTCCCCGTCGCCAGCGCCGCATTCGGAGTCTCTCCAAAAATCCAGTTCGCGACATCGATGTGGTGCGACCCCAACTCCGCCAGCAGCCCAAGTGAATACTGGTTATAAAGCCGCCAATTAATCAGCCTCTCAAGCGACGGATACATGGCGTTCCCCTGCCAGCCCGCAGCCTGCGGAACCGGCCGCCTCCAGTCGCTGTTCCTGTGCCAGTACCCCACAATGTGCGTCACGTCGCCAATCTCGCCCTGCTTCACTCGCTCAACACCCTTGCGAATCCATGGAGCGTACCGGTACTGATGTCCCACTTGGTAGATCTGCTTGCTGCCCTCAACCGCTTTCACAATTGCCTGCGACTCCGCAACCGTGAATGCCATCGTCTTCTCGCCATATACATGGTGCCCATTCTGCAACGCAGCCAGCACATGCTCGCTGTGGAAGCCCAGCGGGCTCGCCACGATCACCGCGTCCAGGTCCTTTCGCTCAATCAACGTGCGATAGTCCGCAGACGTTGGCACCTCGTAGCCGCAAAGCGAATTCAACTCCTTAAACCGCGGAGCATACACATCCGCCGCGGCCACAATCTTCGCCCCTCGTACGCGCAGAAAACAGCGAACCAGCTCCTTGCCACGGCTGCCCGGCCCGATAATTCCCAGCCTCACCGGCGTAGCCGATCCATCCGTCGCCTCATCATCAGGAGTCATGCCCGCCGCAACCTTCGCTCCCAATGCCGACAGGGAAAGCCCACGCACAAAACTACGCCGATCCATCATTCCACTTCTCCCAACTTGCATTTTGCTATTGCTTTTCTGGTTGTCATCCCCGCAGGCGTTTTGCTTTTGGTTGTCATCCCCGCAGGGGGATCTGCTTTCTGGTTGTCATCCCCGCAGGGGATCTGCTTTCTGGTTGTCATCCCCGCAGGGGATCTGCTTTTGGTTGCTATCCCCGTTTCATTCACTGGCTCAGGCCACTGATAACGTACATACTCCGGCGTCTCCGCCTCCTTCAAAATCAGCAGACCGGCAGCCCCCGGATACATCTCCAAAATCCGCCTGAATCCATCTTTTCCCATCACAAACGTAGCTGTCGAGAGCGCATCGCTGTCCTCCGTCGAAGGAGCAAGAATCGTCGTCTGCAAAACGCCCTCGACCGGCTTCTCCGTATGCGGGTCGAGAATGTGGCAATACCGATGCCCGTTCTTAATAAAGAACTTCTCGGTGCACGCCGAAGTCGACAATGAAAGATCGTTCAGCCACACCGTGCTCAGCACACTCCCCGCATGCTCCGGATCGGGCACATTGACCTGCCACCCCTTCATCCCCGGAGGCACTCCAATTCCATAGATGCTGCTCGATCCACCCGAGATAAGCGCTGCCTTCACCCCGTTCTCCCGAAGCAGCGCCACCACGCGGTCCACCGCATATCCCTTCCCGATCCCACCCGGATCAAGCTCCATCGGCACGCCATTCGTGAAGTAAACCGTGCGAGTAGAGGGATCCAGTTTGATGTGCTGCCACCCGGTCTTCCCCTTCAAACGAGCCAGCTCGGCAGCATCCGGAATCCGCCCGTTGTTGAAGAAAAATCCCCAGACCCGCATCAACGGACCAACCGTAATATCAAAGGCCCCGTCAGACCGCCTGCTCGTCTCTACCGCCTTCTCAAGAAACGCAAACGTCTCCGGATCCGTCGTCACCGGCCCATTCCCAGCCTCACGGCTGATCCGCGAAAGCTCGCTCGTCGGCCGGTAGTTGCTCAGCAGGTCCTCAATCCGGTCGATCTCCTCAAACGAAGCCTCCATCCACCGCTCAGCCGTCTCCTGGTCCGGCGCATAAAGGTCGATCGAAAACTCCGACCCCATCGCCTTGTGGACCTCATGAAACAGCTTCAATCCGGAGTTAGCTGGAACAGCCGTAGTCTGTCCGAAGGAAGAAACGGCGGCGATCAGCAAAAGACTGACTGCTCCTAAGGCAAACCAAGCCAAACCATTGACTGCCATTGACTTACAACCGCGCCCTTCAAAAAACGTTAGCAGAACCACGTGTCAAGTCCCTGAACTACCACGGTAAATCGCAACTAACTGAAAAAAATAGCCTTGGATCGAAAAATAAAGCCTGCCGGCATGGCAGGATTACCCCATTCAACCCCCTACAATTAAAACTACAGATCCCGGAAGCTCTAGTAATGGGGCTTCTGCATTTTATCGACCCTGAAGAAGCTTGTCTTTCCACCAACCCATTTATATCGAATAGTTTAGATATAAGTGCTTTAGATTGAACAATTTGCACAGCAACTCCAATCTAAACCTAATAGATGGAACAATTTACACCAAAAGATAGGGGGAGGGGGGGTAGGCTCCTTTACCCAACCGCCTCCAATGCCTTCTTCATCCCGGCCCAGCTCTCCCGCGTCGACTCCTCGGGAGTAGCCGCGCCATGCCAATGCGTCTCCAGGCTCACCGCGTCCCTGAACCCGCTCTTCGCCAGGTCACGGAATTGGGCCGCCCAGTCAATCACTCCGGTACCCACCGGAGACCACTCAACCTTCCCGCTCGCGCCCTTCACCGCGTTCTTAACATGACAATGCCGAATCCGCGCCTTCGGCAGCAGGTTCCACGCCACCGGATAAGCATCGAACTCACCCCGCATCACCGCATTCCCCGGGTCCCAGTTCAAAGCAAGATGCGGCGACTTCACCGCCCCCAGCGTCCGCGCCGCCTCTCGACCCGTAGCCGTATTGCAGGCAAACTCATTTTCAAGAACCAGCAGAATTCCCTGCTTCCCGCACTTCTCCGCCGACTCCTGCAGCTTCTGATCGATCGCCTCGCGATAGGGAGCGACATTCTCGATCCGCCAGAAGTCGAAACACCGAACCTTATCCGTCTTGAACCGCTTCGCCAGGGCAATGTTCTTCTCCAGCACCTCATCCTGCTCCTTGAACACAGCCTCCGCGCCCGGAGCCGCCCCCTTCGTGTGCTCCGTCTTCGGAGCCCCCGGCCAATCCACTTTGAACAACGGACTCGCAATATCCGTTACCTGCAGCTTGTATTTCGCCAGCGTCTTCTCAACCTCGCCAAGCTCCGAATCGCTCAGCGACATCAGGCCCTTGTTCCACATGCCGCGCAGCTCAACCCACTGCATGCCAAACTCGTTCGCCGCGACCGAACAGGCATGATCAAAGTCCTGCGAGATCTCATCGGAGATCACCGCCACCTTGAACGGCGACCCTGCTGTCATCGCCCAGGCTTTCGCTGCCATCCACGCCGATGTCGTCAACCCGGCTTGCGCAAGGAACCTGCGACGGGAGATTGTTCTCATTGCAATCCTCATCTTTCAAAGCACTCATTCGAGATCCATCTCATCATAAGATGAGGCCGGCGGTTGTAAGCACAGCGCCGGCCCCGGAAGAAATAATCCGAAGTTCGTCAGAAGTTAATACGAGCTGAAAGTTGAAGGCTGCGTCCGCCTCCGATGCCGTTGACGCTTCCCTGTCCGCTGCCCAGTGTGCTTGTGACGCGGCCAAAGTTCCCGGCCGTGAAAAGATTGCCGCTGCCTGCGTTTGGATTCGCGAATTGTGGCGTGTTGCTCAACTGGAACGCGTCAACGCGGATCTCTGCAGCAGCCTCACGGTAGATTGGGAAGCTCTTGAAGATTGAGAGGTTGTCCTGGATGTATCCCGGGCCACGGAACTGGTTTCTTCCCGTGTTACCGACATCTGGTGTTGGGCAAGGTGCTGGTAAAGCAGGACATCCGTTCGGCTGCGAGAATGCTGATGTATCAAGCCACGGCGAGTTGGACCCAATGCCATGTAGCACTTTGTACGGGCCGCTCAGGTTGGCAAGTTGTGCGGTGCCAGGTGTATTCAAACTGTTCCCGCTCGCGTAAACCGAGAATGGGAGGCCGGACAGAATCGAGATAATGCCCGAAACCCTCCACCCTCCGAGCGTCAGGGCTGCGACACCCGAATTCAGGTGGCTATGTCCACGACCGAACGGCAACTCATAGGTAAAGCTCTCCTCGAAGTTCAACCTGCGGTCGAAGTCGTTAGGGGCATAATTTCTGTGCTGGTCGATGAAGAATACAAGACCTCCATTATCATCACCGCCAGTCGCATACCCAAGGCCCTTGCCCCAGGTAAACGCGCTCGTGAACATCAGCCCATTCGAAAATCGCTTGTTCAACTGAGCCTGCAAGGACTGGTAGTTCGAAGAGTATCCGAGGAAGTAAACATTTGTCGCAGCGATACGGCCGTAGCCTGCGACATTCTCCGGCTGACTCGCTGCACCACCACCATACGTGCTTGGGTTGTTGACGTTCTGACTCACGTTGAGATCAACGCCGTGGTTCCCGACGTAAGCCAGCTGCATAGACATATTGTTCGGCAACGCCTGCTGTATAGCTACGTTCCATGATTCCGCATAGGCGTTTTTGAAATTCTTGGGAATCACGAAGAACGATTGCGTCTTCAACGCCTGACTAACCGGAATAATGCCATTTGACGGAACCGGGACAGCAATAGGCGCGGGGAAGCCCGCCTGGAACGTGGCTGGTGTCACTCCGTCACCAAGGACCGTCCCTGAGAACTGGGAACCGACTAGTCCATAACTGTTGTTGGAACGTACAGGATAGTTATACGCATAGCTGTTGTCCGAGAATGGCATATAGCTCATGCCAAATCCGGCGCGAATCACTGTGTTGTCCGTCACCCGGTACGAAAGACCAGTACGCGGTGCAAAATATCGATAACGGGTCTCCATTCCAAGATTGCTTGGATTGTTCCCGATTCCTGCAATCACCAGGTTATGGTTGACCGGATCATAGTTCGAGAAGCCGCCAGCAATCTTCGGTGTGGCAGGTGGATAGAAATCCCAACGCACTCCGAAATCAACGGTCAGCTTCGGCGTCGCCTGCCACTTGTCGTTGGCAAAAGCAAAAAACCACCACTGCCGATACGCAGGAAAATATGTGTTTACGTCACGACCTGTTGAACTGGGAATATCAAGCAGGAAGCTACCGATATCGTTCGCAATGTTCGTGCCGCCGGCTCGCGAATCCGACGTCTGTGGCTCAGAGAAGTTAAACACTCCGCGAGGACTGAACGTCTGATCCTGAAGGAGATCGTCGCGCACCCGGCGAAGGTCGATTCCCGCCTTTATTGTGTGATTGCGGAGCACCTTCGTCCAATTGTTCACGAAGTCGATGTTCGACTCGCCGCGGACCCACGGAACCGAAGCCGAATATCCAATCAGCGTGCCGGTAAACCCACCATTAATGGTGAGACCGACCTGGCCGCTGGTGAACTGATCGAGGTTCACGCCTGGGATACCAAGCGTCGTTGCATCGTTGGAGCCGTAGTCGCTCGGCTGAGCGTTGTTGCGAAGGTGAGCAACGCCAAAGCGAAACTCGGTAAAGAGAGTCGGTGAAAATATGTGGTCGTAGTTCACCCCCGTGCTGTACGAAGTCTGGATTCCCGTTCCCTGGAAGCCACCTCCCGCAGGTCCTCCAAGAAACGAGCCGAACGCCGGCGCCTGAAATGTGTTGACACGCTGCCAACTATATCGACCGCTGAAATGGTTCTTCTCGTTCAGCGTGAAATCAATCTTTGTATCAAACGAGTCGGCGCTCTTCCTGAAAGGCAACGTCGTTGTGTAATTATTGGCTGGATTGCTCAACGGCAAGGTCGAATTCAGCTTGCCGTATTGTGCAGCCGCGGCATTCACCTTCTGCAAAATTGAAAGTGAAATGGGATTGATCCTGTTGGATGGAATGAGGTTATTCGCAAAAGGCGTGCGCGGGTGGGCGGCCGTTCCATCACCAGTTGCCGGATCAAATATCTGCCCGGTCTTAAACCCATTTCCGTTCGCTGTGCCCGTCAGTGTGGAACTCAAGTCGATAAAGCCTTGAGCATTCGGGGTGAAGTACCGCGCATCTGGAATCGTAAATGTGCTGGCAGTCGTCTCATGGTCCGACGAATGAAAATAGTCGCCGAAGAAGAACAATCTGTCTTTCAAAATCGGGCCGCCAATACTTCCGCCAAAATAGTTGTACGAGAGATGGCCTAGCGGGCCGCCGAAGTAAGACCGCGCATTCACAGCATTATTCTGGATGTACTCAAAGGCAGACCCATGGAATGCGTTCGTCCCTGACTTCAGTACAACATTAGTGACCGCACCCATCGCGCGGCCGAGCTCCGCATCAAAGTTGTTCGTCGTGATATCGACCGACTGAATCGCATCCGCGGGAGGAATGATGATCTGCAGCAACCCCGTCCGCTCGTCATCGTCAATACCTTCGATCTGATACAGGTTGCTCACTCGCGGCATACCGTTTACCTGGGTCTGCAGCGAGCTCTGTGCATTGAAGAACTGCGAGTGCTGGAACGTAGCCGGGGAAGCACCCGGCACCAGATTTATCAATGACTGAAAGTTTCGATTCGTCCCCATCGGAAGCTCGGCGATCTGACGCGTCTCAATCGTTGTGCTGATGTCGGCGCGATCGGTCTGTAGCAGCGGTGGCGCTGTTGTAACCAGCACCTCTTCACTCACGCTGCCTGGAACGACATCAAAATCGACGCGTGTAGAGGAGTTCAGCAGAACATCGATATTTTCGTGAGTAACTTTTTTGAAGCCCTGGGCCGAAACCGTGATGTTGTACCGGCCGGGGGGCAGGCTGGGGATCGTGTAGTTACCAGTGTCGTTCGTTACGGACTGATACGTTGTTGCTTTATTCGTCTCAACGACCGTAATCGACGCCTTGGCGACCGCAGCTCCGCTGGTGTCCTGTACCGTTCCCAGAAGACTACCGCTAACCGCCTGACCAAATGCATGAAATGCAACACTGAGTAGAATTACCAAACCTAAGAGAAGACGAAACGTAACTTGGCGTACCATCGCATTGACCTCCAGAAAAGGGTTCAAACATAGCCGCACAACTCAACTTATTGTTTGAAGAGCGAACGAACGGTATCAGCCCTAGTTCTGCTTCGTCAACAGCTAAAAATTCAACAGCTTTTCTCTTGCCACTAGAAACACGAACTGGACGACCACCTTTTCCCACGGATACTATGCAAAATCATGAAACCAACCATCTCCCGCCGTAGTCTGCTTCGTGGAAGCGCCGTCTTTGCGGCATCCGTCGCATGTGCTGGTTCGACAAAGTTTGCAGTGGCCCAACCAGTTTCTTCCTCGCCTATCCGTCTGGGTATCGCAAGTTACACCTTCAGAAACTTCGATCAGGCTCACCTGATCGAGTTCATGAAAGAGTTGAAGACACCCTATCTCAACCTCAAAGACGTCCATCTGCCGATGACTCCGGTTGACCAGGTAGCGCCGCGGGCCGCGCAATATCGCGACGCAGGCCTAAAACTCACCGCAGCCGGAACAATCTATTTCCAGAAGGATGATGATGATGACATCCGTTCCAAATTTGAATATGTAAAGGCAGCCGGCATTCCTATCATTGTCGGGGCTCCCACCAGGCAAGTTCTTCCCAGGGTAGAGAAGTTTGTTAAGCAATACGACATCAGGCTTGCCATCCATAACCACGGCCCTGAAGACAAACAGTGGCCCTCTCCGCTTGATGTGCTGGACGCAGTAAAGTCAATGGATCCGCGGATCGGCTGCTGCATCGACGTGGGTCACACAATGCGAACGGGAACTGACGTGGTCGCAGCCATCCATAAGGCCGGTCCTCGTCTCTTCGATCTCCATATGAAGGATCTCGCCGAAAGCAATGCAAAAGAGAGCCAGGTCGCGGTCGGAGACGGCATTATGCCAGTTCGCGATATCTTCCGGGCACTTGTCGACATGCGCTATGCCGGGAATGTCGATCTGGAGTACGAAATTCATGCTGACGATCCCATGCCAGGCGTCATTAAAAGTTTCGCTTACATGCGAGGGGTTATTGCAGGCATGAATCTCAAGTGACGGAAAGAAGCGCGGACTACCTTGTCTGCGCTTCTTTTTCTCCCACAATTTCGATGATGTGGTTATCAGTCCATGCCCTTACACCCTGGGAATCCAGCGTGTGGGTCGAATTATTCCAACTCAGCGTCGTAATTTCGAAGGCACCCTTCTCATAGTCGTATGTGTTGCCATCATCGTGATAAAGGGTAAATTTCCCGTCCGCTCCGGGATACACTCTTACCTTTGCGATCTTTTGTTGTTCGTTAGTACTTTCTACCGGCGCTCCCAAGGGCAAGATGGATCCTGATCGAACAAAGAGTGGTATTTGATCGATCGGAGCAGCCACCGTGATTGTCTGACCACCGCTAATTTTTTGATTTGTCCAGAAGTCGTACCAATCCGCGCCAGCTGGAAGGTATACCTTGCGGCTCGTCACTCCCTGCTCAGTAACAGGAGCCACTAAGATCGCCGGACCAAACATGTATTCATCTCCGAGATCTGCCACGTTGGGATCAGAACCGAAGTCCATAAACAGTCCTCGCATGAACGGTGCTCCGGTTTCATGTGTCCTGTACGCCAGAGAATAAATGTAAGGCAGCAACTCATAACGGAGCCGCAGGTACTTCTCCAATATAGGTTCGGCTTGTTTGCCGTACGACCACACTTCGTTATGTTTTCTGCTGCCGTGACTTCGGAAATTCGGCTGGAATACCCCATATTCGAACCATCGGACATACAACTCAGGATAATCGTCGTAATGTCCCACATTATCCCGCGCGTCAGCGGGATCAAGCAGCGGCGGTCTCTCTGGCACATGCACGCCGGGCAAGTATTGCCAGCCGCCGATATCGGTACTCCAGTACGGCATGCCTGAAGCAACAAAGTTGATTCCGGTCGGAACTTGCCGCTTCAAGGTATCCCAGTTGGGCGAGATGTCCGACGACCAAAAGATGGCGCCGTTGTGCTGTGCTCCTGTATAGGCGTCACGAGCCAGAATCAAGGCCCGTTTCTTGAGATCGCGGCGGAATCCGTCATAAAACGCGGCCGTATGAAAGAGCGGATAAACGTTGAAGTACTCTGTTCCCGGACCGACATGGAAATAGCTTCCGTTCGGGGGGAGATCGGGTTCCGTTTCATCCGCCCAGAACGAGTCGAACCCTTTTGTAACGAAATTTTCCCTGATGGTATCCCAATACCAGCGAGCCGCGTCCGGATTTGTTGTATCGATGTCTGAGCCCGCTCGGTCGTACGGCAGACCGTTTGTTGGTGTGCCATCGGCAAGGTGCATCAACCATCCATTCCGCTTGAGCAGATCGTAAAAGCGCGATTCCGGCACGAACCGCGGCCAGATGCTGATCATGCTGTGAAAACCCAGATCGTGCAGTTCCTTATTCATTGCGACAGGATCGGGCCATTTCGCGGCATCCATATCCATCTCGCCCATTTTGGTGTAGTAGAACCAATCCACCACCATCACATCCGCAGGCAGATGACGTCTCCGATACTCTCTCGCGACATCAAGCACTTCCTGCTGGGTTGTATAACGCTGCTTACACTGAATGTATCCGTAGGCCGACTTTGGCAGCATCGGCGTGTCACCTGTCAGAAGTTTGTAGCCCTCGTAAATCTCGTCATAATCCTTACCCGTTATCACGAAAAACGAGACCCGCCGCCCGACATCGGAAGTCCAGCGCGTCTGATCGTTGAAGCCAAATTGCACGGTCGTCCGCGAGGGGTTGTCCCATAGCAATCCATATCCTTTATTTGTGACAACCAAAGGAACACATACGCTTTGCCCGGATGGGGCGTCGTAGTCATGTGCGCATCTCACTACATGACCGCGCCGGTCAAGATATCCCTCCTGGTTCTGACCGAGACCGTAATAGTGCTCATCTTTTGGCGAGCTGAAGGTAGCTCCTACTCTGAAAAAATCGGGATCGCCCGGCCTCCGGTCATATAGAACATCTGCGTCGCCATCCTTGTAATTCGGAACAGACATCTGCCATCCGTGCATCTCCAGCAGCGTTTTGCCTTCCGGAGTTTTGAACGAGATACCGACTCCAGGTGTTGAACCATTGAAGAACTTTGAAATGTCCGCCTGGGTTCCGGTGGGGGTCCATTTCCCTGCCGGCCTAACAGAGACGACCATCCTTGCTGACCGGAAAACGTCGCCGTTCGCTCCGGTTTCGGTTGTCCAACCGTCACGATTCCCGTTTGCAATGATTCCGTAACCTGGTTTGCCGAGGGCCTCTTCCTTTCGCAGGCTCAGTGTCACTCGGACAATGTTTGTCGCGTAAGGCTCCACTGCCACGGTAGCCTCACCACGAGTAAGAACCAAGCCATTCTGGCCTTTTGCATTCACGAACGCGGATACAACGAAAAGCGCAACGACAAAACCCTTTTTCATCTCTTTTCACCATCGCTTCTGCACACTTGAAGCGTTTTAGTTGGCCTGCCTGAGCTTGTCAACTATTCGATCGAGCAGGAATCGAAGGAAGCATGGTCTTGCCGACGAAACGGCATCCAATTTATAAGGCCGTCGTTATAATTGGTTCTTTGTGGGGAACATCAGCTAACGTAGAAAGCAAACCTGTGCTTCACAAGGTCTCCTCCGAAGGAAGCACTCAACATACCTGATCTGAAATTCAAAACTTGCGAAACCATGTCCGGCTGAGCCGGACGGTTATCGAATACTGCGCAAGAGGACCTTCCAATGACGTGGTGGCGTAGATGGCGAACCCGGCTGATGTTCTTCTTTGCCGTGCTCGGCCCCGGTTTCATTACTGCCAACGTCGATAACGATTCAGGCGGCATCCTCACCTATTCGCAGGCGGGGGCGCAATACGGCTACGCGCTGTTATGGACGATGATCCCGATCACGCTTGCACTGATCGTGGTGCAGGAGATGTGCGCGCGCATGGGGGCGGTTACCGGCAAAGGCCTAAGCGACCTTATCCGCGAAGAGTATGGATTGCGCATCACTTTCGTCGTCATGATTCTGCTGGTCATTGTGAACTTTGGCAATGTGATGGCGGAGTTCTCCGGAATTGCCGGCAGCATGCAGCTATTCCACATCAGCAAATACATCAGTGTGCCCGTTTGCGCCTTTGTCGTCTGGATATTGGTCGTGAAGGGCGACTATAAGAGCGTCGAAAAGGTCTTTCTTGCGGCGAGCGTTGTCTATATTTCGTACATCCTCGCGGGTGTGCTGAGCGGTCCGAACTGGCACCTTGCGATCGTGCAAACGGTGAAGCTGCCCGGGCGTGAGGTGTGGCACGACCGGAATTACGTCTACATGACGGTTGGCATTATCGGCACGACGATCGCTCCCTGGATGCAGTTTTACCTGCAGTCCTCCATCGTCGATAAGGGCGTCGAAGTACAGCAGTACAAGGCATCGCGGCTGGATGTCATCATTGGCTCCATCTTCACGGACGTCGTCGCATGGTTCATCATTGTGGCCTGCGCGGCGACATTATTCACCCATGGAGTGCGCAATATCTCTGAGGCGTCCGACGCTGCCGAGGCAATGAAGCCGCTTGCGGGGCAATATGCGTTCATTCTCTTTGCTGCCGGCTTGTTCAATGCTTCGCTGTTTGCCGCGTCGGTACTGCCACTTTCGACTGCTTATACCGTTTGCGAAGGACTTGGAGTGGAAAGCGGTCTGGATAAGCGTTTCGGCGAGGCTCGCTTCTTTTACTGGTTTTACACGCTTTTGCTGGCGCTCGGCGCTGCAACGGTTCTGATTCCGAACTTTCCCCTGATTAAGGTCATCATCGGGTCGCAGGTGCTGAATGGTGTGCTGCTGCCTGTGATTCTTTTCTTCATGCTGAAGCTTGTGAACAAGCATGAACTGATGGGGACTTACACCAATTCGCGCTGGTTTAATGCGATTGCATGGATTACCGCGGTTGTGGTCACGGGGCTCTCACTGATGCTGATGTGGAACGGTCACTCGAGCTAGAGCAGTTTGCCTTCGGCGAGATCTTTGATCAGTCCGAGGTCGGCGGCTAAGAAATCGTAGGTCGGCAAGTCGGCGAGGCTGGTCCAACGGATGTCATTGAAGATCCGGTTCTCCAGTGTTCCGGTAAACTCGCGAACTGCGAAAAACTGCAGATCGATGGTCCCTCCATTGCGGTACTTGTGTCTGAGTCGGGCGACGCAGTTGCCTATGACTGCAGTGATGCCGAGTTCTTCGTTAAGTTCCCGGGCCAAGGCGGCTTCGGCGGTTTCGCCGGGCTCGATCTTGCCGCCGGGGAATTCCCATTTGAGGCTCATCGGCTGATCGGGCTTTCGCTGGCAGACGAGAATCTCCGTGCCGGATTCGGCCTGACGGAGGATCAGTGCCGCGACTACAAACCTGACGGGCTTCGAGGTGGCCGGAGTGGTCTTACCGTTCAACTTTCGAATTGTCTGCTTCACCGATACCATCGTACAGCCTGAATCGATGTTCAGGCGGGTACGACGGAGGCTGGATAGTAAACCGGCCAGCCTTCCTGGGCGCTTTGTTCGAGCAGGGCAGGCGAGGGATTGACCGGAAAGGCCCGGCGGGCAATGGCGAGCATCGCGGCGTCGTGGATGGAATTCCCGAAGACGGCGTCGGGGAATGTGATTCCCACGCGGGCGAGCGAGGCCACTTTGCCCTCGTCGGTGGGGACATCGCGGAGGACGTTGCTGACGACGCCATTGTGGATTTCCACACGGGCGGCGAGAACGCGGGAGGCGGGAATGCCAAAGCGAGTTACGCCTTCCTCGACGACCCAGTCGTTGGTGGAGCTTACGGCCCAGATTTCGACGCCACGGCTCTGAAGGCCGGCGACGAGTTCGCGCATTTCGGGGAAGATATTGCGCTCGATGCTGGAGGCGAAGAAGTCACGGGCAGCGCGGCGCATCTCGTCTTCGCGGAGACCCTGGTAAAGCTGGACCATTTCACCGCAGATTGCGAGTTCCGAGACCTCGCCACGGAGGTAGCCGCGATAGCGGCGGTCGATCCAGTCGTTGGCTTCGCGGGAGACCAGGCCCTTTTCGATGGACCAGTTCATGAAGCCGGAGCCGGCGTCTCCGGACCAGAGAGTGCCGTCGCAGTCGAAGACGGCGACGGTGGGCGACAGTTCGAGGACGGCAGCCTGGAACTGCTCGGTGTTGAGGCGAATTGTGGATAACGCGTTGGTCACAGAAGGAACTCTAACTTTCCCGGATGAAGCATTGGTGGAGATTCGGTTAATTCCGACTCTCGGTTGTTTATGTTTATGTTACCTGTCGGGAAGGCCAGACGGGAGGGTATCGGGAGGTACCCCCCTCCCCTATCTTTTCGCGTAAATTGTTCAAAATATTAGACTTAGATCTGCACGAGATTGCAAATTATTCCATCTAAATAATTTACGGGCAAATTATTGAAAATAAACGATTTATGCGGGAGTAGCGTCAAGACTCTTTGAGGTCGCCGCCCCCTATTTCGATTGTACTGGATCGGCAGAACTAGTCTGCCACGCGTAAGTCGCACGTTATGTGTGGGATATCTGCTTCAGGGGCTTGACAGGATTTTGGCTCTTCAAAAGGAACAGCGGTTCCATTCTCAGAAGGATGAGGGAGACCTGATGGTCGTTGTGATAGCCGTCGCGTTGGGCGCGGACTTGTCCGGCGGCTGCTATGCGGGTGCGGGCGGCTTCGTCCGGGAGGTAGCGGCGGATTTTGCCGGCGAGTTCTTCAAAGGTGGAGAAGAAGACAGCCTCCTCGTCTTCGCGGAATCGCTGGAGGTGGCCTTCGGAACGTTCGGCGAGAAGGAAGCCACCGCATCCGGCTATCTCGAAGCTTTTGTGGACGAACTCGTCCTGATTGGAGTGGGTGAGGAAGCTGAGGTTGATCTTTGAGCGCCAGATGGCCTCGCGGTACTGCTGCTGGTAGAGTTCGCCTTCGCGGTAGAACTGGGTGAAGGCCGTCGACGAAAGAGCCTTTCGCCAGAGCGGGTCGTTTCCGGAGATGGCGACTTTGAAGCCATTCCCTTCGGCGAGGCGAGTCAGGATTTCGGCGCGCTGCTCGTAGGGGGTTCCGATGAAGGAGACATCGCGGTTGCGATCTTTGTCGGACCAGTTTGCCGGCGGGGGAAAGTGGATGGTGGGTTCGTAGGCAGTCTGGATTTTGATGACGTCGCGGGCTCCCCGAGAGCGATAGTCGGCGACGTTCCTGTCGCGCTGGGTGACGTGAAGGTCGTAGTGGGGAATGTCCTTCATGTAGAGGCGCCAGCCGGGGTCCTGACGGGGGCCGAATGCGTTGTCGATCATGTAGCTGACGGTAGCGATGCCGAGTGAGCGAAGGGTATCGAGGGTGCCGGGCCGCATCCAGAGGAGTTTGTCGGCCCAGAGGAGATCGGGCTTTTCCTGCCGGGCGATTTGGAGAAGGTCGCGGTTGAGACGGTCGACGTGGGGGCCGGCGGCGAGGCGGAAGACGATTTTGCCGACGAGAGGATTTTGTGGGGAGTAGTCGTAGGCGTTGAAGGGGATGACCTGATGGCCGAGGCGTTCGAGGGCCCAGAGCCGGTACAGCGAGGAGTCGTTTGGAGTGAGGCCCGCGGCGTAGAGAATCTTCATTCAGGATTGATTATCTGATGGGATGCGGCTCTGAAGAAGTGAGCTTATCGCGATTTTATAGTGACTCCCGGCGATCTTTGGAGAAGCAGATCCCCTTTCGGGAATGACAACTAGAAAAGCAAAGACGGGTTCCTCCACTTTCCTGTATTCGGGCCGGAAGGCAATTTCCACGCAAGCAACGTCGTCGCACTCCTCCTCAAGCAGTTACTGCCGTGGATTTCCTGATGAAGTCGGGATCTATCTCGACTCCGAAGCCGGGGCCGGAGGGGACCTGAATGGCTCCGTTGCTGTCACTGCGCAGACTGGAGGTGGCGCAGTGATATGGCAGTTCGTTATTGAACTCCTTGAACTCGTGATAGGGGCCGGAATTGGGGATGGCGGAGACGAAGTGCATCATGTAGACGTAGCCGAGGCCGGTGGAGGAGATGTGCGGAATGCACTGCTTGCCGAAGGCGTTGGCCATGCGCGCGACCTGCATGCAGCGGATCATGCCGCCGAAGTAGAACATGTCCTGCTGCACGATGGAGAGAGCGCCGTTTGCGATGAGCCAGCGGAAGTTGTGTGTGCTGGGCTCCTGCTCGCCGCCGGCGATGGGGATATCGAGCGCGTCGGCTACCTGGCGGGTCTCTTCGTACCAGTCGAAGGGGACTGGCTCTTCGAAGAAGGCGTACTTGTACTCCTGCATGAGCTTGCCGATGGGGATGGCTTCGGCGGGAGCGTAGGAGCCGTTGGCGTCGGCGGAGATGATCATTTGGTCTCCGAAGGTTTTGCGGACGAGCGGGATGAGTTTCTGGCTGCGGCCGATGGGCGTTTCGGGGTGGCTCATGCGGCCGCCGAGCTTGAATTTGATTGCCTTTGCGTTGGAGATGGCGACGTCGCGCTTGAGGTGGTCGATGGTCTCTTCGGCGGAGATGCCGCGTTCTCCATTGGCCTGGTAGACGGAGATGCTGCGGTTGTAGATCTTGTCGCTGATGAGGAGGCCGATGGAGCGGTTCGACATTTTGCCGAACATGTCGAGGATGGCGAACTCGATGGTGGCGATGGGGACCCAGATGGCGAGGCCCTGAGTTTTGTAGTTGTTCTCGTAGACGGTGGCTTCGGGGATGAGGTCTTCGATGTCACGCGCGTCCTTGCCGATGAAGAAAGGCGCGATGTGTTTGACGAAGAGAGGATAGAGGACCGACATCTGCTGCGCGTTGGAGACGGAGATTCCTTCGTGGCCATCTTTGGAGCGGACGCGGCAGAGATACTCCTTTTTGTTGCGCAGGAGTTCGATGCTCTCGATGATGACGGGGTCTTTGAAGAGTTCGCGCTTGAAGACCGGTTGCTTGAGGATGGCGTCGAGTTTGGCGTAGCGCTCCTGAAGTGTTCCGGGGAGTCCGTGACGGGGTGCGTTGAGGAATTGCGCTCGGGCGGTGCGTGGAAGGGCTGTGGCAGCGCCTCCGGACAGAGCGGCGGCGACAAAGGAGCGGCGGGTGAACTTCACGAGTGATCCCCTCGATAGAACTATAAGGTGTGTTGACGGACTCGAGGGGCACGAAGTCTCTTTGCGAGGCCCTCGATTTGAAAAGGCTGTTCAGTGAATATCGAGGCGTGTATAGTCTCGTGCTGATTCAAGAAACAAAATTGAATACTTCTTCAACAAGGAGAAAGACATGAAAGCACGAACGCTCCTAGTAGCTCTCGCTCTGTGTTTCGTCGGAACAGCCCTGAGCCTGGCCCAAGGTCCGGAGATGGGTACATGGAAACTCAATGAAGCCAAGTCGAAGCTCGTGGCTGGATTTATGAAGAACACAACTGTGGTTTACACAGCGGATGGTGACAATGTGAAGGTAACCACGGATGGGACTGACGGAAGTGGCCAGCCAATGCATACCGCGTGGACGGGTAAGTTCGATGGCAAAGACTATCCGCTCAGCGGCGATCCGACTTCAGATTCGCGATCGTACAAGAAGATTGACGACCGCACCCTTGAACTCGCAAACAAAAAGGGAGGCAAGGCGACGACTACCGGCCGCATTGTTGTATCGGCAGATGGCAAGACCCGCACGCTAAACGTGACGGGAACCAATTCGGCGGGCAAAAAGGTGTCATCGGTTTCGGTGTACGACAAGCAGTAGGCAACGGTGTGTCTCTCCGATGCGGTGATGGGTTTGTTACCGCGTCGGAGAGATTGCTTTTTAAGGGGCGCAATGGACCATTGCGACAAGGGAATCTTCGAATGGGTTAGTGATTCGCTCGGAGTAGAGCGATCACCTGTTCGGCGTGGACGACTCCGACGAGGCTGTCCTGTTCATCGATGACAGCCAGGGAGCGGAGATTGTACTTATCGAAGAGCTCGGCTACCTTGTGTGCGTCGGTATCTGTGCTGCATGTGACGAGGTGTCCGTGAGGGACCTGGGCCAGCGGTACGGCGGGCGAAGCAAGGAGAATGCGGACGATGGGGATGAGCAGAGATGGGCTGCTGTCTTCGTCGAGCAGATAGATATCGGTGATGAGGTCCAGGTCCCCCTCGAAGCTGTTGAGAGCTTTCAGGGCATCGGCGACGGTCGCGGTGACGGGGAGAGCAATGTAGTCGGTGGTCATGCGGCCGGCGGCTGAATCGTGTGAAAACTCGAGTAGATCTTCGACCTCCTGACGCTCTTCGGGGTCCATCTCTTCGAGGATGGCTTCGGATTTTTCTTCAGGGAGTTCGGCGAGGAGGTCAGCGGCGGCTCCGGGGTCCATCTCTTCGACGATGCCCGCAACCTGCTCGGAGTCGAGTGCCTGGAGGAGGGATTTCTGAAGCCTGGGTTCGACCTCTTCGAGGGTCTCGGCGGCGGTCTCTTCGTCGAGGGAGGTGAAGAGGGCCTGGCGCTCGGCGGGGGCGAGTTCTTCGAGGATGTCGGCGATGTCGGAGGGGTGCATCTGGGCGAGCCGATCCTGATCGACTTTGAGGCGAACGCGGCGGGAAGGATCGATCAGATCGACGAAGTCCCATGGGATGGTGCTGGCGGTGAAGCGTGCAGCGATTCGTTCGACCGTGGAGCGGGGGAGGCCTTTGAGCAGACGGCGGACGGCTCCGCGCAGGCCGACCTCGACGTCGGTGATACGAAGCGTCAGGTGCGAGTGGCCGTTGGCGACGGCTTCGCCATTATGGTTTCCGTTTTGTTCCCAGATGAGGTCGACGTCGTTGACGCGAACGACTTTGTGGCCGTGGACGTCGATGATCTGCTGGTCGAGGAGGTCGCGTTCGAGAAGGACGAGAGCGGGGTCGTCCGGCAGAGCGGAGGGGGAGGCTTCGGGACTCAGCTGGAGTCCGTCGGGCGTGAGTACGAGATCTTCGACGGCTACGGAGTTGGCGGCGGCTGGGATGTTGGGACCGGAGAATCTGGCGACGAGCCGGTCGACGACAGATGAGTCGGATGCGGGGAGGACGGCGAACTCGCGGACGCGGCCGAGAACGGTGCCGCGCGCATCGCGAATGAGAGTGCCAATGAGAGTGGAGACGCTCGTTTTGTGGGCGTGCTTCGTCATTGTGTCTTACCAGACTTTACATGTCTTTGCCTTGACCATGGGTTGTCCGGCTTTGCAACTGAAAGCGGCGGCGAACTCGGGCATGTTGGTTACGATGCCGTTGATGCGAGCGAAGCCCGGAGAGTGCGGGTCGGTTGCGGCCTGGAGACGGCTATTGGCCTCGCGGGTGTTCTCGCAGGCCCATTGTGCGAAGCCGATGAAGAAGCGCTGGTCGGGTGAGAAACCTTCCATGGGTTTAAGGTTCTGGCCTTCGGTGGCTTTCTTCCATGCGATGTAGGCGATGAGGGTGCCGCCGAGGTCGGCTACGTCTTCTCCGCTGGTGAGTTTGGAGTTGATGTGGATGTCATCGACGACGATGTAGCCGGCGAACTGGTCACGAAGGCAGTTGATGCGGTCCTCGAAGCCCTTCGCGTCTTCTTTGGTCCACCAGTCCTTCAGGTTGCCCTGGGCGTCGAACTGGCGGCCTTCGTCATCGAAGCCATGAGTGAGCTCGTGGCCGATGGTGGAGCCGGTGTTGCCGTAGTTGGGAGCGTCGTCGGACTTCGGGTCATAGAGGGGCGGCTGGAGGACTCCGGCGGGGAAGTTTACGTCGTTCATCTGTGGGTTGTAGTAGGCATTGACGGTCGGAGGGGTCATGTCCCACTCCGTGCGATCCACTGGCTTACCAACCTTGGCCCATTGGCGGGCGTCTTCAAAGAGGCCGGCATGGGTGACATTGCCGAAGTAGTCGCCGGGCTTGATCTCGAGGGAGGAGTAGTCGCGCCACTTGTCGGGGTAGCCGATCTTGTTACGGACGGCGTGGAGCTTGCGGAGGGCCTCCTGCCTGGTGGCGGGGCTCATCCAGTCAAGGTGCTCAATCTCGGACTGCATGGCCTGCTCGATCTGGTCGGTCATGAGAACGGTCTTCTGCTTGGTAGGCGGCGTGAATGTGCGGCTGACGAACTCTTCTCCAAGTGCTTCGCCAAGCGAGCGGTCGACGCCTCGGACGCAGCGTTTCCAGCGGGGCGGCATCTGCTCGGTGCCGCGGAGGTAGTGGCTGTAGAAGTCGAAGTTGGCCGTGTCGAACTGAGAGGAGAGATAAGGCGCAGAAGCGGTAAGGAGGTGGAAGCGCAGGTAGGCCTTGAGGTCTTCGAGGGATTCGGTGGTGAGGACGGTGTTGACCGTCTTCTGGAACTCAGGCTGGGTAACGTTGAGGCTTTGCACGGAGCCGACGCCTTGTGTCGTGAGGTAGGCAGGCCAGGCGATGGCGGGGTTGATCCTGGTGAGATCGGCGACCGACATCTTGTGGTAGACCTTGTAGGGGTCGCGGCGCTCGACGCGGGTGAGTGAAGCTTTCGCGAGGGTGGTCTCCATGCGAAGAATGGCGACGGCGTCTTTTGCGGCCTGGTCGGCGGGCTCTCCGGAGAGGGTCAGGAGTTTCGTGACGTAGGCAACATACTTCTGCCGGGTCTCTTCGCTTTTGGGGTCCGTTTTGGTGTAGTAGTCGCGGTCAGGGAGGCCGAGGCCGCCGGCTTCGATCTCAGCGATCACCTGGTTGGAGTCACCGGGATCCTGGCTGGCACCGGAGTTGAAGAAGAACGTGCCGAGGAGGCGATGATGGGCTGAGGGGATGTAGTCAATGAGGGCCTTGCGGTCAGACAAGGCGTTGATAGCGTCGAGTTCGGTTTTGACGGGGTCGATGCCGCGCTTGTCGATGGCTGTTGTGTCCATGCAGGCGGCGAAGTAGTCGCCGATCTTCTGCTGGTTTGGGGTGCGGTTCCGGGCTTTGGCGGTCTGCTCGAGGATTCCCCAGAGGAACTGCTGGTTATCGTTGGCGAGCTTGGAGTAGACATCCCAGCGAGGCTGGTCGGCCGGGATGGGATTGTTCTTCATCCAGCCACCGCAGGAGAACTTATAGAAATCGACGCAGGGGTCGACCGAGCGGTCCAATGAGGTGACATCGAGACTTGGGGAGTATGGCATCGCCTTGAGAGGCTGGGCCTGTTGCTGGGCAGAAAGAACGATCGGAGCAAGAAACAGGCAGGCGAAGAGGGGGGCGAAGGCAGTTCGCATTGGTTTTAATCCTTGTCTTCGCATAGTAGCGTACGGTGGACAAAAACCTGCTTCTCTTGTCACGAAACGGTAATAAATGGCTCGTCAGAAGTCCGGAAGATCAAAAGATAAGAGAGTGCTTCTTGACATTCGAGGTTTCCACAAGCACACTGCCATCATCGCTGTTGTCCGCCGCTGACGACTGGCAAACGATGATTGCAAGGACCGCTTTGGCCGACCCCACAACAAGCCGCGTCAGCTTCACACTAGAATCGACACTGGATAGTGTCAACAAGATCGAGCAGACTGCCGAACAGTGTGCACAACGGGCAGGTTTTGACGAGGAGACCATTCCTCATATCGCCATGGCGGTTCGGGAGGCTGCGGTAAATGCCGTTCTGCATGGCAACGCGTACGATACGAATAAGCACATTACGGCGTCGTTCGAGACGACGTCGGAGGATCTGATAATCCGCATTGCGGACCAGGGACCGGGACTCGATCCTGAGGCGCTACCGGATCCCCTGGCGCCGGAAAATATTCTACGGGGCTCGGGCAGGGGTATCTTTCTGATTCGGGCGTTCATGGATGAGGTACACTTTCGCATGTTGCATCCGGGCACCGAACTGACTTTGATCAAGCATCGCACACCCGCGCAGTCGGGGACTTAAGGAGAACTGTAACCATGAGCATGAAAGTATCGACTCGCCAGGTAGATGGCGTCACCATTCTGGATCTCAGCGGCCGCATTACCCTAGGAGAGGGCAGCGTCACGATTCGCGACGCAGTTCGCGATCTTCTGGCGAAGGGGCAGAAGAAGATTCTCCTGAACCTGGGCGAAATCACCTACATCGACAGCTCGGGCATCGGAGAATTGGTAAGCGCCTTCACCACCGTGAAGAATGCAGGCGGCGAACTCAAGTTGCTGAACCTGACCAAGAAGGTTCACGACCTGCTTCAGATTACGAAGCTATACACCGTCTTCGACGTGAAGGATGACGAGGCATCAGCCATCTCTTCTTTCGCCAAGGAGTAGACCAAAAAATAATTGACGTAGAAAAAAATTGACGTAGAAAGGCCGCCGCGAATCGCGGCGGCCTTTCCGTTCAAGCTACTTTGAGAAATCGACCTTCGGAGCAACATTGTTCTCCGGATTGCCCCTAAAGTAGTCGTCCCTGCGGTGGTACCCTGCCATTCCAGCCCAAAGGCTGTTAGGAAACTGGCCAACATAGACGTTGTAGTCTTCGATCGTCTTGTTGTAACGCTGGCGCTCAACGGCAATGCGGTTTTCTGTGCCAGCCAGTTCATCCTCGAGCCGCATAAATTGCTGATTGCCTTTCAGGTCAGGATATTGCTCCTGCAGGCGGAAGAAGGGGCCAAGAGCGACGTCCAGTTTGCGGTTGGCTTCGATGTTAGCGGTGTGGTCGGAGCCGGCGGCAAGGACTCCCGCGCGAGCGTTCGCGATGTTCGTAAGGATCGTGGATTCCTCGGCGACGTAGCCCTTAACCGAGGCCACGAGGTTGGGAATAAGATCGAGGCGGCGCTGCTGGACGACATCGACCTGCGAGTAGGCCTGGTTGATTGCCTCATTTTTCTGGACCAGGGTGTTTTTGGTGCTGATATAACTCCCCGCTCCGAAAATGAGAACAAGAATAAGCAGGCCGACGACTCCAAGCACAACCCACAATGGTTTCATCTAGTTTGATCCCCTTCTTTATGAAGTTCTTTCTGGAGTTGCAGTTGATGGAGGTACCCGGCAGTAATGTATCACCAACCGGCATTTACCGCCCGTTGCTTCCGAGTTCCGAGATGAGCCTTACCAGTCTCCGCTGGCTCCCCCTCCTCCGGAACTGCCTCCGCCAAAACCACCAAAGCCACCGCCACCATCATCGCGATCGCGACCGCCGCGGTAGCCGCCGCCCCCTCCTCCCATCAGATTGCCGAGGAGAAAGAAGATAAGGCCGATGTTGCCTGTTTTGGCGAGAAAGAAAAGGATGAGCAGGAGAATCCCGCCGCCGACAACGACCTGAAAGAGCGAAAGATGAATGGGCTCAGACTGGTTGGCGGGTACTCGGTGGTACTGGTGCACCGTGGGGGCTGTCAGAGTGACACCGGCGTCCTGAGCAATGACATTGGCAATCTGACTGACGCCGATAGGAATAGCGGTGTTGTAATCGTTCACACGGGCGGCAGGAGCCATGGAACGGCCGATGTCACCCACCTTCGCGTCGTTCAAGATGCCTTCAAGCCCATAGCCGACTTCAATGCGACCTCGGCGTGGGTTCATCACGAAGATCATCAGAACGCCACGGTCTTCTTTATTTCCGACCTTCCACTTGTCTTCCAGTTCGGTGGCGAACTCTTCGATGTTCTGGTCGTTATCGAGGGTTTTGATAGTGACGACAGCGATCTGGGCGTTCGCCTGCCGCTCAACCTGAGTGCAGAGTATTTCGAGATTCTGCTTGACGTCGGGACGAAGGACGCCGGCAAAGTCGCTGATGTACCCCGTGGGAGCCGGGAGTGAGCTTACCGACTCGGCTACACCAACGGTTGCCGGGGCGATAAGCACGAGGACGACACACAGCCACCGCTGGATGATCTTCATCGAAGGTCATTCTACGCTGACCGTGCTGATTCCATTTAGCTGGCAGGTGGTGGCGCGCCTCCGCGGTGTCCTCCCGGGGTTTCTATTCCTCTGCTTCGTGCGATCTTGTCGATCATGACCATATGGTCGTGGATCACCTGGGCACTCTCGGTGACTACCTGCCGGAGGTTGGTATCGGTTGTGGTATTTGCCTCGATGCGAAATTCGCGGAGATCAGCATGATGGCCCTTCACCATAAAGGTGATGTATTCCTTGTCAAACGCATCCCCTGAAAGGGCGCTCAGTTTGTCGTATTCGGCCTGATCTTCCTTGTTGAGGTGTTTTGGAATCATCACGCCCATAGAATCGGCGACCGGCGCCATCTTTTCGTTCAGTTTTGTATGGTCATCGACCATTTTCTGGCCGAAACTCTTTACCTCATCGCTGACGCCTTTTTCTGCCGCGAGCTTACCTAGTTGAACTTCAGCCAGCCCGCCCTCGGCTGCACTACGAACAAAGGTTTTGTCACGCATGTTCTGGACGGTATCGCCGCCGGTGTTTGAGTCCTGCATGGAGGTCGTGCCGGGGAGTGCCTGACCTGGCTGATTCGACTGTGTTTGAGATGCGGGAGAGGCCATGGGATCCTGGGCAAAAATGAATGCAGGAGAGCAAGCTGCCGTGCATAAAACAAAAGTCCTGATTTGACGAATGATCATGGTGGGCTCCTTCGGCGGTTCAGTGTACTCGTGTTTTGCCGCCGATGTTCCTCCTCTTTTGGTGTAGTGTGCGGGCCCGAGGTTGCCTAATCGGGAACGCGGTATTCTGTCAGACGGAGCCAGAATGACAATTTCGACAGCTGCAATCACTCCCCCCTCCGCTCGCAAAGAACTTACCCCAACTACCGTTCACGGCCATACTCTTGAAGACAATTACCGCTGGATGCGGGACAAGAATTCTCCCGAGCTCATCGCGTATCTCGAGGCAGAAAACGCCTACACGAACGCCGTGATGAAACCGACGGATGATCTGCAGGCCAGGCTGTATGCAGAGATGCTGTCGCACATTAAGGAAACTGACGTCTCAGTTCCCTACCGCGACGGCGGCTGGTATTACTACATGCGGACATTTGAAGGAAGCCAGTATCCGGTGTATTGCCGCAAAGAAGCTGCCGGGCTCGCTTATGACGACTCCCAGCCAGAGCAGGTCATGCTGGATGTCAACAAGCTTGCTGAAGGGCAGGCTTTTATGTCGGTGGGGGTTATGAGTGTAAGTCCGGACGGGTTGAAGCTCGCTTACTCAACGGACAATACCGGCTTCCGACAGTACACGTTACATATTCGGGACCTGAAAACGGGGGAAGACCTGCCGGATACAGCAGAGAGGACAGGCTCTGTGGCATGGGCGGCGGACTCGCACACACTCTTCTACACCACCGAGGACGAGGTGACGAAGCGGCACGATCATCTCTGGCGGCATCGATTAGGGGATCCTGCGTCCGAAGATGCCCTGATTTGTGAGGAGAGAGATGAGCGGTTCAATCTTGGGGTAACTAAGACTCGGGATGGCAAGTACCTCCTGATGGAGTCGGGGAGCCATACGACAACGGAGTACAGCTACCTGGAGGCAACATCACCGGGAGGCGTATTCCTCGTGATCGCTCCTCGCGAAGATGAGCACGAGTATTACGTCGATCATCGGGATGGGCTTTTCTACATTCGAACCAATGACACGGGAAAGAATTTCCGGGTTGTCACAGTTCCTGTAGATGGCGGAGGACGCGAGGACTGGAAGGAATTCATCCCTCTGGATAAGGAAGTTCCGCTTGAAGATTTCGATGTATTCAGCTCATTTTGCGTAGTTTCCAGGCGTGAATCCGGCTTAACGGTGTTGGAAGTTCTGAAGTTTGGAATTGATGGGAGCCTGAACGAACCTAAGAAGATCAGCTTTCCGGAGCCCACTTATACGGCTCAGGGAAATGTGAATCGCGAGTTTGTAACCGATAAGTTCCGGTATAGCTATCAGTCACTCGTTTCCCCGCCATCCATCTTCGATTACGACGTGAATCGCGAGACTTCTGAGTTGCTGAAGCAGCAGGAGGTGCCGGGAGGGTTTGACTCAGCAAGGTACTCGTCGGAGCGGATCTGGGTGATTGCGGATGATGGCGTGAAAGTGCCGGTGTCCGTGGTTTATCGGAGAGACCTCTTCAAGAAGGATGGGAGCAGTCCGCTTTATGTGTACGGCTATGGATCGTATGGGTATCCGCTGCCGGTGGGATTCAGTCCGGCTCGCCTCTCACTCCTGGATCGCGGGGTGGTGATGGCTTATGCGCATATCCGCGGAGGCGGCGACCTTGGCGACGCGTGGCACGATGCGGGCAAGATGATGGTAAAGCGTAATACCTTTACGGACTTCATCTCCGTTGTGGAGCAGCTTGTCGCTCAAAGGTATGGAGCCAAGGACCGCGTTGCGATCGAAGGCGGCAGCGCGGGGGGGTTGCTGATGGGTGCGGTGGTCAATGAGCGTCCGGATCTGTTCCACGTGGTTTTATCGCATGTTCCTTTTGTGGATGTGATGAATACGATGCTCGACGCCAGCCTTCCCTTGACCGTGGGGGAGTATGAGGAGTGGGGGAATCCGAATGAGGCGGAGACATTCGCTTACATGCGGTCGTATTCTCCGTACGACAACCTGCAGCCGGGACCCTATCCGGCGATGCTGGTGAAGACAAGCCTGAACGACTCGCAGGTCATGTATTGGGAGCCGGCGAAATACGTTGCCAAGCTCAGAACACTCAAGACAAATGACTCTCCCCTGCTACTGCATATCAATATGGATGCGGGTCATGGTGGAGCTTCGGGGCGGTATGACTATCTAAAGGAAATTGCGTTTGACTTTGCGTTTTTGCTGACGCAGCTGGGAGTGGAAGCCTAGGCCTTAACATCTGCGGGTTCTTCGATCTTATCGCCTTCCCCGGGGGCCAGGAAGAGATTCGCTTCGAGGCCGTGCTGGCGGGTGTAGAGGTCATAGTAGCGACCTCCCAGAGCGAACAGGGTTTCGTGAGTGCCGCGTTCGAGGATCTGGCCTTCTTCTACCACGAGAATCTGGTCTGCCCGCCGGATGGTGGACAGGCGGTGGGCGATGACGAAGGTCGTGCGGCCCTGCATGAGATGGTTGAGGCCGGTCTGGATCATGGCCTCGGATTCAGAGTCGAGCGAGCTGGTGGCTTCGTCAAGGATGAGGATACGGGGGTCAGCGAGAATGGCGCGGGCAATCGAGAGACGCTGGCGCTGGCCTCCGGAGAGCTTGACGCCGCGCTCGCCGACGATGGTGTCATAACCCTCGGTGAAGCGCTCGGCGAACTCATCGACGCGTGCGATGCGGCAGGCTTCCAGGAGTTGCTCTTCGGTAGCGTCCGGCCGGGAGAAGATGATGTTCTCGCGGATGGTGCCGTCGAAGAGGAAGGTTTCCTGCAGGACGACACCCAGCTGGCTGCGGTAGCTGGCAAGTTGGACGTCAGCGAGGTCAACACCGTCTACGAGAACCTGGCCAGTCGTCGCGGTGTGGAAGGCGCAGATGAGCGAGATGATCGTGGATTTGCCAGAGCCTGAGGAGCCAACGAGCGCGGTAGCGGTGCCGGGCCGGGCCTCAAAGCTGATGCCGTGAAGAACTGGCTTGCCGGGATCGTATTCGAAGGTGACATCACGAAAGGCCACATCTCCGTGGATCGGCCCGAGAACCTTTGTCCGTTTCGGACTATCATCTTCTTCCAGTTCAGAGAGAATTTCGGTGGTGCGGTCGAGTCCCGCGGCGGCTTCGGTAAGCTGGGTACCAATACCGACTAATTGAACGATTGGCACCGTCATGAAGGCGAGAAACATGACGTACGTCATGTATCCGCCGGGGGTCAATTGCCCGGCGACGACCCGGTGAGCGCCGAGATACATCACCAACGCTCCGACGATGCCGAGGACCGCTGTGGAGGCAAGCGACATGAGCGACTGCGCCGTAATGGAGGAGATGACATTGCGAAGCAGGCGCTGAACGCCGGTCGCGAAGACATTCGCTTCGCTGTCCTCGGCATGGTAGCCCTTGACGACGCGGACGCCGCCGAGCGATTCCGTGAGGCGGCCGGTAACTTCAGCGTTGATCCTGGCGCGCTCACGGAAGATGGGGCGGATGGTCTTGAAGGCGCGCTGCAGGATGAGTCCGAAGACGAGAAGGACGATAAAGCTCACAACTGTCATCTGAACGCTTAGCCGGATGAGATACGCGAAGGCGAAGACCGCGGTGAGGATGCCTCCGAAAAAGTCGATGACTCCGGTACCAATGAGATTGCGGACCCCTTCGACGTCGGTCATGATGCGAGCGACGAGTGTTCCCGTGCGGTTCGCGTCATAGAAGGCGACGGGAAGACGACCGATGTGCGCCTGAACTTTCGTGCGCAGCTCAGCGATAAGACGCTGGCCTTCCTTGGAGAGAAGTTGAGTGAGGATGTAGGAGGTAATGCCCTGAACGGTGGTGGCCAGGAGAACAGCGCCGACAATCCAGGGAAGCAGGGTCAGGTCCTTGCCATACATGACCTTGTCGATCAGGGGTTTGGCCGAGGCCGGTAGGATGAGTCCGCTGGAGCGGTTGATGATCATCAGCAGGAAGCTGCCGCTGAGGAGCAGCCGGCGAGGCTTGATGAGCTTCCAGACTTCAGGAAGAACCTTCGTCAGCTTTGGCTTGGGACGCGAGGCGGTGAGTTCTGCGGAGGTGGCCTTACCCACGTTGCGGGAGGGGCGATCGGCCGCCTTGATGCTGCCGGTCATGTTTGAGTGTCCGAAGGATGCCATAGGGAAAAGTCGATAGCCGAAGGTCTTACAAGGGTAAGACGTTCTTGCGCTTCTTTTATTGGATGAATATATGTTAAGCCCAGATGCGGCTTTGCAAAATCTTTGTCCTTCAGGCTGTACGGTTTCGGCGCGCGTTGATGAAGGAGCGGACGCAGAGGGCGACAAAAATTCCACAGATGACCCACATGAAGGCCTGCTCCATGGCTGCGGCGGGGCGCCTGACGGTGGCTCCAAGGGCCATACGGATGACGTCGATGACTCCGGCGGTTGTAAAGAGGAACCCCAGTAGGCCGACGCTGACTGCGATATGCATCCACAGCATTCGCTTCTTTATGTCTTCGGTTCGGGCGAGGTTTCCGAAGAGCGTGAGGAGCAGGCCGAATGCGCTGGGAATGAGCGCGGTGGGAGCGTGGCTGCCGGTGGCGACGAAGCCGATGATGCCGAGCAGAATCAGCAGGATACCGAAGACAGTGGTGAGCTTAGCCATGGATTGCGTGACTCCTTTTACCTGAAAGCTCAGGATACCTGATTGCGCTCTGCTGAAGCTGAAGGAAATCTTTTGCCAAAACAGGCTGTTGAGGACTAAGCTGCAGGCCTCGGAGTGGTGTATCGAGGTCCGGGAGGAGGTGTTCATGAGTGAATTGGCAACGACGATCGGTGCAGTCCTGAAGGGTAAGAAGGTTGGTGAGATCTGGTCGACGACACCGGACACGACGGTGTACCGGTCGATCGAGATGATGGCGGACAAAGGTGTTGGGGCGCTGATGGTGATGGACAAGGATGGACAGCTGGTGGGTGTGCTTTCAGAGCGTGACTATGCCCGCAAGGTGATTCTGCAGGGCCGCTCGTCGAAGGAGACGGCCGTTTCGGAGATTATGAGCGCACCGGCGATCTGTGTTTCGCCAGAGCACTCGGTGGGCGACTGCATGAGGATCATGACGGACCACCGGATTCGACATCTGCCGGTGAAGCAGGCCGGGAAGATGGTTGGAGTGGTGTCGATTGGCGACCTGGTGAACTGGGTGATTACAGAGCAGGGCGAGACGATTCGGCACCTGGAGGCGTATATCTGCGGGACGGTTGGCTGAGGCCGGCGGCCCGGATACCCCTCCCCCTATCTATTTGTGCAAAGTATCCAAAATGTGAAGCTTAGGTCCTGGACCTCCCGGCATATCCTTCAGGCCATCCTCCTCAACAAACAGAAAGCCCGGCTCGATCGCCGGGCTTCTTTATCTTCTGATTTAAGGCTAGCAGGCGTGTCAAGGATTTCTGTGGAAATCTCGCGGAGTAAAGATAAGGGGGCGACTTCTGGTTTGCCGTAATTGCCTCTGTGGCGGCGGAACGTGATGCACGGATTTCCGCTCCTGCTGAGTGGCTACCAAGAAATTGCGTCGTGTTTCAAGAGTGGTCAAGACGCCTGAAGACCGGCGTAGACTGTGGCCATGCGCCTACGAGACAGATTGGAACGGCGCGCGGTTGAAGCACTCGCTGGCCGACGCGCAGAGCTTGAGCGCCTGGAGGGATTTGCCTTAGGGGATGAACCGCTCGTGATGCATATTCAGGGAATCCCGGGCATAGGAAAAACTCACCTGCTGAATGCACTGGCAGCAAGTATTGGCGGAAAGAGCGTTTTCGTTGTGCGGATAGACGCCCGGTGGTGCGAACCTTCCCCGGCCGGCGTGTGTCGAGCGATTTCAAGAGAAATCGGTGCCTCGGAGTCTGAAGATCCCGCGATCGTGGCGACCAATCTGTCGGGCGGCGCCAGGCGAACGCTCCTGATGCTCGATAGTTACGAATCGTTCCGTCTGCTTGATTCCTGGCTAAGACAGTTTTTTCTACCCTCGCTCGGCGACAGTGTGCGGATAATCCTGTCCAGTCGCGAGCCACCCCGGCCCGCATGGCGTATTGCTCCGGCGTGGAGAGGCCTGTTTGATTCCATGCTTCTGGAAACATTTTCCCCGGAAATGGCTCTGGAGTATCTGACCTCGGAGGGTGTGCCGGAGGGTAGCGCCCGGGAGTTGAATCGGGTTGCACGCGGGCATCCTCTGGCACTTTCCCTGGGCTTGGCGCTCCACTTTGCCGGCGGCCAGGTGCGTGGGAGCGCGGCTACTCGTCATGAGGTGCTGGAGCATATGGCGGAACTTTTTCTGGAGGATGCCAATCCGGAAACCGTACAGGTCGTACAAGCCGCCTGCCTGGTCCGAACGGCGACTGCGCCGCTACTGGCGGCCATGTTGCCGGATATCCCGGCCGATGAGGCACTGGATCGACTGCGTGCGCTGCCATTTGTCAATACAGGCCCTCACGGATTGCTGGTGCATGAAGCCGTTCGGGGGCCGGTGACGGCTGCCCTCAAATCGCGCGATCCGGCGCGATACCAGGCGTATCGGCGCGCAGCTTCGCAGGTCGCGCGTGACCAATACAGGCAGGCACCGCGATCTGACCACTGGCGTTGCACGGCGGACGTACTCTACCTGCTAGAAAACCAGACCCTGCGCGAAGGTTTTTTCCCCACGACGGAGAGCCCGGTTTCCGTGGAACCAGCCCGCGCCGATGACTGGCAAGCAATTTCAGCGATCCTTCGGAACTTCGATAGACCACAGTCGCGTCAGGCGCTGGAGCAATGGTGGCACTACCATCCAGATTCGTTTTTTGTGGTGAGGGATGAACATGGCGGAGTGCAGGGTTTCTATCAAGCCATCGTGGCATCGAAGGTTCACAAAAATGTGATTGGAAGAGACCCGCTTGCTGCGAGCTGGGCCAGAGACCTGCCGCGTGCAGAAGACAGGGCCGCCACTCTCTGGCTGCGGCGTTCGCTGGATCGCGACACGGGAGAAGGACCTTCATCCGGCCAGGCGGCCTGCTGGCTCGACATCAAACGTACCTATCTGGAACTACGTCCGCGGCTGCGCTGGGTTTATACCTGCTACTGTCATGCTGAGCTATATCACCGCTCCTTCGAGCAATTGGGACTTCGGCTGGCCGACGAAGGCCGCCCGCTCCTTGATGGGATTACGCAACACACCTTCCGTCTCGACATGGGAATGGACTCCGTAGATGGCTGGCTTAGCAATCTTCTTGCCCAGGAAACCGGCACGGCAACTGGCGAGGCTACGTTTTCCTCTCCATTGCTGGATGAGCAAACTCGTGAATTGGTGACGAACGGAAGCCGAATTGGCCTGACCCCGCTTGAGTTCGGAGTCTTCGCCTATCTTGTGGCCAGGCCGAACAGGGCGGTGGCTCGCTACGAACTCGTGGAGGCAGTCTGGGGATATGGAAAGGAAGCGTCAACCAGCAACGTAGTTGAAACGGTGGTGCGCTCCGTGCGACAAAAGCTGGGAGCGCACCGGAACGCGCTGGAGACGGTGCGGGGCGTTGGTTACCGATATCGGCCAACAAACTGAACTTGCGCTCCCCGCACGGAGTTGAATGGTGGGTTCAGGGGCGAGCCTCAAGAATCAGGTTGAACGGAGTTTCCATGGCCACTTTCGCGCTCCGGAAGCCCGCCTCGTGGAGGATTGCAAGCAACTTAGAAGCGCCGGCCTGCGCGCCGAGCGAATAGGGACCTCCCTGCGACAGGGCGTGCTGGGTACAGAAACCGGCGGAAGCCGAGTAGTACATCCTTGCTACAGGCCCGACATTTTCCTCAGACCGGTCCTTTGCGAACGGTTCGACCAGCATGAGTGCGCCGTCGGGAGCCATTGCCTGCCGGGACGCCCAGACAGCTTCCAGCGGATCACCCATATCGTGGAGTGAATCCATGAAGCAGACGAGGTCGAATTTCTCCTTACTGCTTGCGAGCACCCGAGGAGTTGCCACCTCAAACCGAATCTGATCGGCGACTCCGGCCTGCTGCGCCCGTTCCCGCGCCACGGCAATCGATGATTCATGGTAGTCAATGCCCACGAACGTCGACTTCGGAAATGCCTGGGCCATGAGAATGGCCGATGCGCCGTGTCCGCAGCCGAGGTCGGCTACACGCCCGCCGTTGGTTAACCGCTCCTGCACACCGTCGAGAGATGGAATCCAGGTCTGAGTCAGATGCGCCCGGTATCCGTTGCGGAAAAAGGCTTCCGTCGCGGCGAACAACCGGCAATCGTGCTCGTGCCAGCCCATTCCCCTGCCAGAGCGGAAAGCGGCGAGGATCTGGTCTTCGTCGTGCCACAACGTAGCCGCTACGTCGAAAGCTGGCATAAGAAATACGGGGCTGTCCGGATTCGCCAAAACAAAAACGTGTTCAGGTGGCAGTAAGTACTGGTTGGTGTTTGTGTCGAACAGCACATATCCGCCGGCGACCTGCCCGTTAAGCCACTCTCGCACAGAGCGCTCATGGGTGGCGGTGCGGCGTGCCAGTTCATCCGAAGTTATGGGACCACTCTCTGCCATGGCCCGGTAAAGGCCGAGCTTATGGCCAAGGTTGGTCATGACACCGGCCATAGCGGCCGCGAGATCGGTTACTACCTGACCAGTGAACTGCTCGATTCTCTGCTGCATGTCTTCCATGATGAGATTTGTAGCGGGACTCTGCATCACCGACCTCCCACGACCAGGGCGTCTGGTTCTGAATATTGCATGCAAATATCCGGCAGAGGAGCCCGCGTGAGAGCCGAGAGGGAGCTCTCCACATCCCATAGCTGGGACTGGGTGGATACTACAGCAGGATCGCTGCATATGGCCCGGACTACCGGGTGGTTCAGGTAAGCCTGGGCAGTTTCACGGTTGGCAAACAGGTATATGCCTCCGATCTCAAACTCCTCTTCCTGCAAGACCCATATCTTCCAGATCAGACCTTCTACCGAGGCGATGGCGGTAGCGGCTTCCCGGCTGTGGTCAAGCAGGACATCGGGCGGCACCCGCAATTTGAAACGCAGGTGCAATACGGCGTAAGTAGCAGCACTCTTCTCTGACATATCGTTCTCCAATGCGTTTATCTCTGTATCTGTGGCAGATACAAGGGTGAGTCTAGGACTCCTGAAACGCTTCGAGATGAGAGAACGATGAGATCCTCATGAGAATCGAGTGCGGTGCCGATGCCTCTTCAGGCTGCGGCCTTTTTGATCTGGGCGACGATATCGGCGGGCTGCCAATCGTTTGAGGGATACCAGGCAGTGATTTTTCCGTCTTTGCCGATGATGACGGTAGAGAGGGAGTGAGTGAGAGTGCTGTTTTCGCCGGGTGTGATTCCTACTCCGAAGAACTGGGTGACGGCGGGGAGGTCTTTTTCAGAGGGCGCGGCGAAGTCCCAGTGGGTGAAGGTCTCTTTGGTGTAGCGGCCGGTGTAAGCGCCACCGTAACTGCGAAGGACAGCCGGAGTGTCGTAGGCGGGATCGAAGCTGATGCTGAGGAGGTGGGTCTGGGCGTAGAGCCTGGGGTCGGCGGCGAGGGCTTTGTCGATCTCGGCGAAGTTGCGGCTCATTTTGGGGCAGTAATCGGCAAGCGGGCAGCGGGTGTAGACGAAGGTTGCGACCAGAACTTTGCCTTTGAACTGGGCAAGGTGGATTTTGCGGTCGCCCTGGTTGAGGAGGGTGAAGTCGGGGACGGAATCGCCTGGTTGCGGAACGTGATACTGGACGGCGGGCTTGTAGTCGGGTCTGGCCTGCGCTATAACGACGATGTTGTCGAGTTCGGCATCGTGGTAGCCGCCCTCGTCCTGCTGGACAAGGATCGTGGCGGTGATGCGGTCGCCGGGGTGGAGTTCGCTGACGATGCCCGGGTTTTTGAGCTTGTAGGGCATGATCATGGCTTCCATAAAGCCGGGGATGGCCTCGTGGTCGAGCGTGACGTGGGTGGCGTCAGTACTGACGATCTTTCCGCGTACCTGAAATTGCCTGATCGATGCCGCGGTTCGGGCCGGCGAGCGGGAGGATTGATGGCATCCGGCGATAGGGAGTGCGAATAAGAAGCTTAGAACGAGAGACAAAAGGAAAGACTTCCGCGACACGAAACAACTCCTTTATTGATGATACTTGGACTGATGGGTTAGGCCGCGTTTTCCAACGGTGGCGGGCGTATAACCGAGAAGATGGATCTTGTTGAGAGATTGCCGGACGAGTTAACGCGCGCGCTTGAGCGCGAAGCCATTGTGGTGACAGGAAATCAGCGCGCCGCACGCACTCTGCGACATGCCTATGACTGGCTGTGCCGGTCTCGAGGGCTGGCGAGTTGGCGTCCGCCATCGATTATGGCCTGGGAGACGTGGACTTCGGGGCTGTGGCAGCAATTGATTCTGGATGGGTATACAACAGCGATTCTGCTGAATCGCTCGCAGGAGCACGCGGTCTGGCGGTCGATTGTGAGCGCCGATGCAGAAGTGAATGCTCTGCGTAATGTGGATTCATTGGCGGGGATGGCTGCGGATGCGTGGCGATTACTGTGCCAGCACAATGGCAGAGAGCGCTTGCGCAGCGTGGCTGGAAACGCAGATACTCGCGCATTTCAGCGGTGGGCCGACGAGTTTGTGCGACGTTGCCGAGTTGACGAGGTGGTCAGCGAGGCGCAGCTTGAAGAGTCGCTCGTGGCGGCCCTCAAAGGCAGGGGTGAAGTACCTCTTCCGGACGAGATTGCGCTGGTGGGGTTCGATGGATTTACTCCTGCGCAAGCTGCGCTGATCGAGGCAGTTCGCATGGCCGGAAGTTCGGTTGAAGAGGTGGGGACAAACGTTCCTGTTCGTCAGCGCGTTCTAGTTGAGGCGAAGGATGAGATGGATGAAGTGCGCATGTCTGCTCGATGGATCCGGTTATTCCTCGAGGAACATCCAGAGGCCCGGATTGCTGTCGTTGTTCCGAACCCTGGAGAGCGGCGGGCTCGAATCGATCGCGTCTTCCGCGAGATATTGGCGCCGGATCTCGAGGATATTGCGGCGAAGAATGATCGAGTGCCTTATGAGTTTTCGCTGGGAGCGGCACTGGCCCAGACACCGATGGTCGCGACCGCATTGAGTCTGCTGGCGTGGACTGTGGCCGCTCTGCCGCTTGCAGAGGTAAGCCGATTGCTGCTTTCCCGTTATTTTGCAGCTGATGAAAATGAGCGGGTTGCGTGTGCGGAGTTCGATGCATTTGTGCTGCGCGAGGAGGACCTGCTGCGTCCTGAGATTTCGCTGCGCCAATTGAGGGAGACGATTGAAGACTGGAGACGGAATGGAAGAATCTCCCGCGTGCTGACGGCGGTGAAGAAGATGCTGCGGGTTGCAGAAGAGCGATTCATGCCGGAGGCGCGGAGATCGTATGCGGGGTGGTCCGATGCGATTCGGGACCTGCTGGAGGCGGCGGACTGGGGAGCGGGGCGCAGCGAGGACAGCCTTGAGTTTCAGACTCGAATGAAATGGGAAAGCGCGCTCGATGAGCTGGCTTCGCTCGATCTTGGATCAGAGCGTATGGATTTTCGTCATGCATTGCGGCGATTGCGGTGGATCACGGAGCAGACGATGTTCGCGCCTGAGTCACGGGAAGCTCCGGTGCAGGTGATGGGCCCGCTTGAGGGGGCGGGCAGCCGGTTTGATGCTCTCTGGTTTCTGGGCGCGGGCGAGCTGGAGTGGCCCGTATCGGCTCGGAGCAGTCCTTTGCTGCCGTGGAGTCTGCAACGAGACCTTGGCATGCCCGGAGCCGACCTGGCACGTGATGATGAACAGGCGCGACGAATTACGCAGCGATTGAAGGAGAGTGCGCCGACGGCGATCTTCAGCTATGCAACGGAGACAGCGCGAGGGCATCAGCAGAGATCTTCTGTGCTTGATGGGCTTGAGTTCGAGGAGGCTACTCCAGATGAATTTCTACCGCCTGAAGGAAGACGAACGGTCCTGCAGCTTGAAACGGTGGAAGATCCTGCAGTTTTGCCACCTTTGCCGGATGAGGTGATTCGCGGCGGGGCTGAGGTCTTAAGAGTGCAGGCGGCCTGCGGGTTCCGTGCCTTTGCCGAGCGGCGGTTGTGGTCGACAGAACTCAAGCAGACTGAGATGGGATTGGACAGGGGGGCAAGCGGAACGATTGTGCATCGAGCGCTTGAGCACTTCTGGAACGAGGTGCAAACACAAGAAAAGTTGAAGGGACTGTTGAGCGCAGAGCTTGATGAAACGATAGGACGCTCGATCGAAGAAGCGATCCGTAAGACAGCGGAGTTATGCGCAACGCCATGGGATGCTTCCTATGTCGATGTGCAGCGAGCTCGACTTCGAAACCTGATGCACCAGTGGCTTGAATTGGAGAAAAGGCGGCGGCCCTTCACTGTAAAGCTGAGCGAGAGGAAGTTCAACGATGTGCGGATTGGACCGCTGCGGCTGGATGTGCGCGTCGACCGCGTGGATGCAGGAGCAGAGGGAGACATTCTGATTGATTACAAGACGGGGCAGGCGAAGCCCGCAGATTGGCTGACGGAGCGTCCCGATGCTCCGCAGCTTCCTCTGTATACGGTGCTGTCGGAGGCGGAGCGGCTGGAGGCGGTTGCGTTTGGATTGGTCCGCACTGGCAAGGAGATGGGCCTGACAGGGTTTGCGACGAATGAGGGAGCCTTGACCAAGCGCGTGAAGCTTACTGAGGCTCCGACGCTCGAGGGTCAGGTCGATCGATGGCGCGATGTACTGGTAAGTCTCGCGAATGATTTTCATCATGGCGACGTCCGTGTGCAGCCGAAGAGATATCCGGCGACCTGCACTCATTGCGGGCAACGTATTCTTTGCCGCTTAAATCCGGCGGACTTTGAAGATGATCTCGAAGAGAACGAGTCGGGGGAGTCCGAACATGGCTAAGCTGTTCGACTTTGCGCAGACCGTTCTTCAATTCGAGCCGCCTGAGACGTTGCCTCCCGATCATCAAGAGCGCGAAGAAGCGCTTGACATTACGCGGTCGTGGATCGTGGAAGCTCCTGCCGGTTCGGGAAAGACCGGACTGCTGATTCAGCGGTATCTGAAGCTGCTGACGGACGAGCAGGTTGACCAGCCGGAGCAGGTGCTGGCGATCACCTTCACGGAGAAGGCTACAGCGGAGATCCGCGAGCGCGTTATGGGTCAGCTTGAAGCGGCACAAGGACCCGATACTTCGAAGAGCCACTTCGACCGGACGACGCGCGCGCTTGCCAAGGCAGTTCTTGAGCGCGATGCGGCGACGGGATGGGGACTGGTTGAACGACCTCGCAGACTGAAGGTGCGCACAATTGATTCGATATGCGCTGAAGTTGCGAGGACGCTGCCGGTGTTGTCCGGCGCAGGTGGCCTGCAGACTCCAGTGACTGTGCCAGGGCCTCTCTACCACGAAGCAGCGCGGCGAACTTTACAGCAACTCGGAGGCGCGGATGCTGCCTTGAGCGATGCTCTGCGTACGGTGCTGCTGCATCGGGATGGCAACCTGGGTGAAGTGGAACGGCTGATTGCCGAAATGCTCGAGTGGCGGGATCAGTGGGGCGGACTGATTCCTCTACGCGGAAAAGAGTTGAGCGACGAGTATCTGGATGATGTGGTTCGAGGAAAACTGGAGCGAACGCTGCAAGGGATCGTGTCGAGGGGGCTGGCTGATCTTTCGGCACGGATTCGGCCAGACTTTATGAATGACCTGGCGGCATTGGCCTGTTCTCTTGCCGAGATTGAACCCTACGGTTTGGCGGTGTCGCCCATCGCCGTTTGCAGAGGGCGGGGTGTTCCCGGAATTGGGGCGCATGAATTTCAGCACTGGCGGGCGCTGATTCATCTGCTCGTGGCCCGGTCAAAATGGACATGGAGGCGATCGCTCACAAAGAAGCATCTGGGATTTGAGCCGACACCAGAAGGAAGGCGCCGGCTGCAGGAACTGCGTGAACGTATTGAGCATCGGGACGATGTGCTGGAGGCTATGCGTCGAGTGGACAGCCTTCCTCCATCGCGATATCCAAACGACCAGTGGGTCGTAGCGAAGGCGCTGTTTCGAGTGCTGAGCCGCGCGCTGGCGGAGCTGCAGATCGTTTTTGCAGAGAAAGGAGAATGCGATTTCGCTGAGCTGGGACTTCTTGCCCGCACTGCGCTCAGCAGTAACGATGGCGTAGCTGCGTTCGAGGCGGCGTTGGGACTGCGCTTTCGCCATCTGCTTATCGATGAGATGCAGGATACCTCGACGAGTCAATACGAACTGGTTGAGTTGTTAACGCAAGGATGGCATGGCGGCGGACAAACAGTTTTTCTGGTGGGTGATCCGAAGCAATCGATTTATCTTTTTCGGCAGGCGAGGGTGGAGCGTTTTGTCGAGACGATGCGCACGCGCTTCCTTGGAGAGTTATCGCTGGGCTCCCTGAGGCTGAGGGCCAATTTCCGCTCGCAGAGCCGGTTGATCGATGCCTTCAACAAAGATTTCTCCCTTGTGTTCCCTGCCGACCATGTATCACGCCCTGAGGACATTCCTTTTGTTCGGGCATCGGCAATTCGCGAGCCGGCTGGTGACGAGGTGCGAGATGTTGTCTGGCATGCAGTGGCGCTTCCGGCCGGGTTGCAGGGCGATGCCCTTCGTGCGGAGAGGCGCCGACGGGCAGAGCTGGAGGCTCGGGAGGTTCGCTCGATCATTCGGGGTTGGAGGGCTCGGCCGCTTCCCGAGGGAAGAACGAAGGCGTGGAGAATCGCGGTGCTGGTGCAGAGCCGAAGCCACCTCAACCGTATTGTTGCAGCCCTCAAGGAAGATGCCGAGGGTGGGCCGATTCCTTTTCGAGCTGTTGAAATCGAGGAGTTGAGCGAGCGGCCTGAGATTCTGGATCTTTTTGCGTTAACCCGTGCGCTATTGCATCCGGCTGATCGAGTCGCGTGGCTCGCTTTGCTGCGAGCGCCATGGTGCGGCCTGGGGCTTGCGGAGCTTCATCTGCTGGCGGGCGGCGACGATCCGAAGTGGGCGAAGCGCTCAGTGGAGACGACGATTGCGGAGCAAGGGCATGAACTCACGGAGGAGAGTTGCCAGCGCCTGATGCGCGTCTGGGAGGTTATGCAGGCGGCGATGAACCAGCGCGCACGACTGACTTTAGCGCAGCTGGTGGAACGGACGTGGCGCTCTCTTGGCGGAGATGCTTATCTGAGTGAGATAGAAACGATCAATGCCAGGCATTTCTTTGAATTGCTGGACAGACTGGAAGAAGAAGCCGGCGTTGTCGATACGGTTGTTTTGAAAGACAGATTGTCAAAGCTCTACGCAGAGCCGGAGATGTATGAGGACGCGGTGGATCTGATGACGATTCACAAATCCAAAGGACTGGAATGGGATGTCGTGATTGTGCCGGGGCTGGAAAAGGTCCCCAATGTGAATATGTCACGGCTGCTGAACTGGGGCGAGGTCAACTGGGAAGAGGAATCGACTCACGTGTTGCTGGCACCCATTCAGAGCAAAGGCGGGGAATCGGGGGGGCTAAACCAGTGGCTTCGGGGAGTCCGGAATGGACGAGAGGCGGCCGAGAGAAAACGGCTGTTTTACGTGGCGTGTACGCGGGCCCAGGAGGAATTGCATCTATTCGCTGCTCCAAAGACCAGCGTTAATGGTTCCATACAACCGGAGCGGAACAGCCTTTTGTACGCTGCGTGGCCAGCTGCGGAACGGCATTTTATCTCGCAAGGACAAAGGAGTATTCCGGGACTCGAGGTTATGCTCCCAGTGGACGATGTTTATGTTGGAGAGATGGCTGCGGAGGGAGAGAGCAGACCGCCTATTCTGGTTGAACGGGTACCTTTTGATTTCGATCCGAAAGCACGATATCAGCCAACGGTACCCTTCAACGATGAAGAGACCGGCGCCGCCGAACCATCGTTGGATTTCAGGCGTCCAGAGGGTTCCTTTGAGGCTCGGGCGCTCGGCAACGTAATTCATGCCTTCCTTGAGGTGCTGGCGCGACAGATTCGCCAAGGTGTTCCGCCAGGAAGATTGCTGGAAGATGTCGATCGTTGGGATAACCGCATCAAGGCTGTATTGCGGGGAGAAGGCCTGGCTCTCGTCAAGATTGCGCAGTTACAACCGCAGGTAAAGACCGCGCTTAAAAATACTTTGCAGGATGCAGACGGTTTATGGATTCTCTCAGCGCATGAGGACGCTGCCAGCGAGTATGGGTTGACGACATGGGAGAAGAGAGCGCGGAGCGTGCGTCTCGATCGTATCTTCAAAGCGGCCACCGAACCTCGGATGGAAGGACGGGACTGCTTGTGGATCGTCGACTATAAGACAGCCGCGCACGGCGTCCACGGCGTGGACCGATTTCTGGAGGAAGAGCGAAGGAAGTATGGCCCTCAGATGGAGACCTACGCCCGCATGATCCAGGTTTCCTCAGCAACAGACAGGTTGCGGCTGGGTTTGTACTATCCGATGCTTCCGAAGCTGACCTGGTGGCAGTTTGGTTCAGGAGCCGGGAGCGGCGATCGCTGAGGCATTATGGCGGACGTCTGCGCCGCGGACCCAGAAGATAACATCTTCGGCGATGTTCGTGGCATGGTCGCCGACGCGCTCCAGGTTGCGGGCGATGATGAGTGCGTTAAGGGACTGTGGCGTGAGATCGGGTTTTTCCTTGATGAGCGAGCTGAGCGCTTCAAAGGCGGCATCGTTCATCGCGTCGACTTCATCATCCATCTTCAGCACGGATTCGGCCATTTCGGCATCACCATCGATGAAGGCCTGAAGCGCTTTGCGCACCATGGCGGAGGAGAGCGAGGCAAGTTTGGGGATATCGACGGGAAGCTCGATGTTGGCGAATGCTCCCATCTCCCGCACGCGGACCGCAATGTTGACGGCCTGGTCGCCGACGCGCTCGAGGTCGGCATTGATTCGGATGACGGAGAGGATGAACCGCAGGTCGATGGCCATCGGCTGTTCCATGGCCAGAAGATCGAGAGCCATCTGGTCGATTTCGCGCTCGAGGCGGTTGATGGCTGGCTCGGAGCGAAAGACGAGATCACAGATTGTGAAATCGCGGGTACGGTATGCTTCGATGGCTCGCTGAATAGCTTGCTCCGCCATACCTGCCATGACGAGGAGCCTTTCCTTGAGTTCGTCGAGGCTTAGATGGAATTTGACCCGCATCAGCCGAACCTCCCGGTAATGTAATCTTCCGTTCGCTTGTCGCGAGGATTCGTGAAGATTTTATGAGTGGAGTCGAACTCAACCAATTTGCCGTTAAGAAAGAAGCCTGTGTTCTCGGCGACGCGGGCGGCCTGCTGCATATTGTGCGTCACGATAACGATGGTGTACTGGCTCTTGAGCTGGAAGATGAGGTCTTCGATCTTCGAGGTTGAGACGGGATCAAGAGCGGACGCGGGTTCGTCCATCAAAAGTACTTCGGGGTCGACGGCGAGCGCACGGGCAATACACATGCGCTGCTGCTGTCCGCCGGAAAGACTGGCGCCGGATTTCTTTTTGAGATCATCCTTGACTTCTTCCCAAAGGGCGGCCTGCTTGAGTGAACGCTCGACGGTTTCGTCGAGGACGCGGCGGTTGCGGAAGCCGTTCAATTTGAGGCCGCTGGCGACGTTGTCGTAGATCGACATCGTGGGGAATGGATTGGGACGCTGAAAGACCATGCCGACGCGGCGGCGGATTTCAACAGGGGAGGCGTCGCTGTAGATGTCGATGTCTCCCATTCTGACGGTGCCTGTGGCACGGGCGATCGGATTGGTCTCATGCATGCGATTGAGGCAACGCACGAACGTCGACTTGCCGCAGCCGGAGGGGCCGATGAGAGCGGTGGCATGGTTCGCTGGAATGTGCAGGTTAATGTCCTGCAGCGTGTGATTCGAACCGTACCACGCGTTTAAATCCTGAACTTGGATACCTACTCCCACTAACTTCCTCCCTTGAGTACGCCACGGCTGGCATAGATGCGCACGAGCGTAACCGAGACCATGATGAGCGCGATAAGGACGAGGGCACCCGCCCATGCGAGGCGATGCCATTCATCGTACGGCCCTGTCGCGTAGACAAATATCTGCAACGGCAGCGCAGCGATAGGTTCGGTTAGTTTGAAACTCCAGAACGGGTTGCCGAAGGCGGTGAACAGCAGAGGCGCGGTCTCGCCAGCCACACGGGAGAAGGCTAGCATGCAACCGGTGATGATTCCCGGCGATGCCGTGCGCAGACTAACGGAAACTGCCGTGCGCCACTTGGAGACCCCAAGCCCCAAAGCAGCTTCACGGATGGCGAGCGGGACCGTCGCCAGCATCTCCTCAGTCGAACGGGTGACGGTGGGAATCATCATGATTCCCAGCACAATACCGCCGGCTAATGCTGTGTAGGGCTTCTGATGCAGGAGCACCATTAACGAGTAAACCGCGATGCCCATCACAATCGAAGGGACACCGTTGAGCACGTCGGCTGTGAAACGCACCGCATTGGCCAATAGTGTTCCACGGCCGAACTCTGCCAGGTAAACACCGGCGGCGATACCGATGGGAATGCCGATCAGGCTGGCGAGCGCCAGAATGATACCGGAGCCGACGATGGCATTCGCCATGCCGCCACCCTCTTCACCCACTGGAACCGGAATGTGTGTGAAGAAAGGGACATTAAGCGATGAAGCGCCCTTATAGACCAGATAAAAGAGGACGGCTGCGAGCGGCGCGATTACAAGGATGGTGGCCAAAATCGCAAGCCCGCTTACTAGATAGTTGGCGGCGGCGCGACGGATATTACTGGCTCGCGAAGGCTTCCGGGGAAGGCCGAGGGGCTGGACGCTAGTCGGTTGTGTACTCATCAGGCGGCCCTCGATGGCGCGCCCCGCGTAACAGCCCAAACCATCAGGCGCGCGATTGCGTTGACGACAATGGTGACGAGAAAGAGAGCGAGTCCAATCTCGAAGAGTGCGCTGTAGTAGACGTCGCTGGTGGCCTCAGCAAATTCATTTGCGATAACACTGGCCAAGGTATATCCCGGGGCAAAGAGACTCTTGTGGATCTCAGGATGGTTGCCGATCACCATCGTGACTGCCATTGTCTCGCCGAGAGCGCGGCCAAGTCCCAGCATGATGGCTCCAACGATGCCGATACGCGAGTTACGCAGCACGCCGACGCGGATCATCTCCCACTTCGTTGCACCCAAAGCAAGCACAGCCTCGCGCTGGCTGTTCGGTACAGCGGTCATAATGTCGCGGGTTAGCGACGAGATAATTGGCAGAACCATGATTGCCAGAACAATGCTCGCAGTCAGCATGCCCACACCAAAGTTTGCGCCTTCGAATAGTCCTGTCCAACCAAGGGTCTTGGTCAAGAAGGGACCTAGAGTAGTGCGCATGATCGGTACGAGAGTCAACGCGGCCCACATTCCGTAGACGACGCTGGGGATTGCGGCCAGCAGTTCCGTGAGAAACGAGATTGGTGCTCGCAACGGCTTCGGACAGAGTTCTGTGAGAAAAATCGCTACCCCGAGTGCGAGCGGCACTGCCATTAAGAGTGCGAGAAGCGACGTCACAAGTGTGCCGTAGATAAACGGCAGCGCGCCGAAATCGCCAACGACCGGATCCCAGGCCGCACGGGTAAAAAACTTCCAACCAAACTGAGCCAAGCTCAGGTGAGAGCGAAGGATCAAAATGAAAAGGATGAAGAGAACAACCGCGAAGATACTGCAGGCGCATAAAAGCATCAGTGCGGCGAAGCTGTCGTCGGCCAACTTTCCGCTCCCGCGGCCGTTCAAAAATTCACGGATAGGAGAAGGCGCCAGGCTTGCAGGGGCTGGACCAGATTCCCGTGCAAACACGGCGGGGACATGTGGCAACGCGGACGGCATTGGGACAGAGGAACCGGGTTCTCTTTCGGTCGTCATTCGGCTGGAAGACAGAAACTATTCCTGCAAAGTGATTCTAAGGGCTGATTGTATCCGGCCCAACGAATGTTGAGCCGGACTGAAAGAAAGCCGCCGCACGGAACCCTGAAACGATGAGAGCCGTGCGGCGCCCTCTTGAATTATTTGATCTCGGTAATGCTCTTGCGGACCATGGTCTGCACTTGCGCTGGCAGCGGAGCGTAGCCCATCGACGAAGCCTCACTCTCGCCATGATCGAGCATCCAGCCGAGGAAGTCCGCGAGAACCTTCGCCTTCGCCGAATCAGTAATGTGCTTTGGAATCAACAACCACGTAAAGCTTGAAATGGGATAGACGGCCGGGCCCGATGCATTTGTAATCGACACCCGATAGTCTGCTGGCATCGACTTGGCGGCAGCAGCAGCAGCAGCAGTCACAGAATCCGGCGACGCCTTCACAAATTTACCGGAGACATTGCGCACCTGACCGTACGACATCTTGTTTTGAATTGCGTAGATCAATTCGACATAACCGAACGAGTTAGGAGACTGACGCACCATGCCTGCTACTCCCTCATTGCCCTTCTGACCGATCCCAGTTGGCCATTTTACCGAGGAATTCTTGCCGACTCTGGTCGCCCATTCCTGACTGACCTTCGATAAATAATCGGTAAATATGTAGGTTGTCCCGCTGCCATCCGAGCGGTAGACCGGCAGAATCTGGTTGTTCGGGAGATTTACCCCGGGATTATCTTTCACAATGCGGGGATCATTCCAATTAGCGATCTTGCCCAGATAGATGTCAGCGATGACGTCAGGCGAGAAATTCAGATCTTTGGTGACACCGGGAATGTTGTAAACGGGGACAACAGCTCCAAGCACCGTGGGGATATGCATCAACTTTACCTTGGCACCGGCGAGTTGCTCGTCAGACATTGGACCGTCGCTAGCGCCAAAATCTACGGTGCCGTCGGACGCCTGGCGAATCCCGCCACCTGAACCGATCGACTGGTAGTTGATCTTTACGTTTGGGTGGGCCTGGCTGTATTCGTTGAACCACTTGGAGTAAATGGGATACGGGAATGTCGCGCCGGCCCCGGTAAGATTTTGCGCGAAGGCTCCCGCTGTCGCCAAAGCCAATACACTTGCTGCAATCAATTTCAATTTCACTCTTTCCCCCTCGAAATAGCCCGTCAAAAACGCACTTGTACTCAGTTTGCTTTCGTAGTGTTAAGGGAAGGTTACATACCAGTGAAAACGCAGAAAAAGAGCTAGATAGCGGTGTGCTGAACCTTCGGCAGAGTGAAGATAAACGTGCTTCCGGCATTCAGTTCGCTTTCGGCGCGGATGGTGCCTCCCTGGCTCTGAACGACATGACGGGCAATGGCAAGCCCCAGCCCGGTGCCGCCCGACTCTCGTGAACGAGCCTTGTCGACACGGTAAAAACGCTCGAAGATGCGTTCGAGGTGCTCGGAAGCAATTCCCTGGCCAAAATCGCGGACGCGGAACTCTACCGACTCTACCGGCTCGGAGACTTCGTGCGCGCTCACGATAATGTGGCTGTGGTTTCCGCCGCGAGGCTGGCCATATTTGATGCCATTCTCGATCAGGTTACTGAGGACCTGGACTACGGAATCGAAATCAGCCATAACCTCGCTGGAGGTCATCTCGCCGATCCCAAGCACTGCCTCAGCGTCCTGCACCAGACCGCTCATGGAAACCACAGCATCGCGCACGAGGACGTCGGCGCGGACCGGCTGTGGATGCAGTTCCTGCTCCGAGGACTCGATGCGAGCCAGAACCAGCAGATCCTCCGTCAGGCGATTCATCCGGGTGGCATTCTTCAGGATGGTTGAGAGGAATTCACGGGCCTGAGAACTCAGTTTCGCCTCGTGATCGAGCAAGGTCTCCACGTATCCGGTGATTGATGTGAGAGGAGTACGCAGTTCGTGAGAGACGTTCGCGACGAAGTCACGTTGGGTTCGCTCCACCTGTTCAATGCGGGTGATGTCGTGGAGCACCGCAACGGCTCCGCCACCTGGCATAGGGGATGCGGCAATCTCAAAAATTTTTCCAGGAACCATCGAGGTTGATCTTCGCTCGACGACGACGCGTTGCTCGAGAGCGATACGTACGCAGTCGAGGACGTCCGGATCCCGTATGGTCTGAACAAGCGAGTGTCCGACACGCACGGCACCGCTGACAGACGCACCGGGAATCAGCCGCTGCATACGCTGATTTGTCCATTGGATCCGGCCTGCCGGGTCGACAGCTACGACCGGGTCCTGCATGCTGTCGATCATTGCCTCAATTTCCTTGCGGCTTTCGGCGGAGTCGTCGAGCGCACGCTGCACGTGGTCGGATGTTTGAGAGATGGCATGGGCAAGGCCGTCGAAGTCGCTGAACTGGCTCTTGAGTTCGCCGACAGGCTTTTGCGGGATCCCTCTTGTCGATGTTTCGAGAAGCGTGATGTTCTGCCTTACGGAACGGGTAAGGAGGTAGGCGTTAATAGCAGCCCAGGCAAGCACAAGGAAAGCTCCCCATATCCAGCCATTGGGAGTAAACCAGATACGCATCACCGCGACGAAGGCGAGCGCGATCGTCATGCGGAAGAAGAAGGAGAAGAAGAGACTACGAGTCACAACCAGCCCTTTCTGCTAAACCTGGGCGGCGACCTTCGGAATCTCAAACCGATAGCCTGCGCCGCGCATAGTTTTAAGATAACGCGGCGTCTCTGCATCTGTTTCAATCTTCTCGCGGATACGGCGGACGTAGACATCGACCGAACGCGGAGTCACGAATCGGGCGTCACCCCATACGGCGTCGAGGAGGTGATCGCGACTGAAGACCCGTCCAGGATGGCGCGCGAGGTAATCGAGGAGCCGAAATTCGGTTGCGGTGGTCGTCACCAGATCCCCGTTCACACGGAGTTGCATCGCGCCGGCGTCGATCTCTATATTTTCGAATTTCAATATAGAAGGGCTTGTGGGCCGCTCGAAACGGCGAAGAACAGCTTTGACTCGAGCTACGAGTTCCCGGGTACCAAAAGGTTTGGTAATGTAATCGTCTGCTCCCATCTCCAGACCGTGTACCCGGTCGTTTTCTGCTGCGCGAGCGGTGAGAAAGATGATAGGAACGATGCTAAGAGTGGGGTTCTGGCGCAGCCTGCGGCAGAGGTCAAGGCCATCTCCCCCGGGAACCATAATATCCAGCAGAAAGAGAGATGGCGGCTGCCGCTCGGCATCGGGAAGAACCTGGGCGACAGTAAGGTAGGAACGGACGGTAAATCCAGCACTTTCCAAGTGATACTGCACTAAGCGAGAGATATCTGCATCATCTTCCAGCAGAACGATTGTCTGACTCAATTCAAAACCTCGGTAAATTACGCGGCAATTCCGTCAATAGCTTACCCCAAGGCAGGTGCATACTTTGCAAATGGACGATGAATCCTTGTTGACTGGTTTCTCCAACCCTATGAAACGTATACTTGGAAAGAGACCTGCCGGTTTCAGATGCCTATGGGTCACAACCCGCACCTGATTCTTTGTATTGATGACGAGCTCGTCGGCCTGCGGGTACGAAAGCTTTTACTGGAACGTGCAGGCTATCGAGTACTCACTGCAATGGACGGACCAGCGGGCCTTGAGATCTTCAAAAAAGAGCCAGTAGAGGCTGTCGTTTTGGACTATTCCATGCCAGGCATGCACGGGGGCGAGGTCGCCAATCTGATGCGCGAAACAAAACCCGAGATTCCCATTCTGCTTTTATCTGCCTATATTGGCCTGCCTGCCGAGGTTACCTCTACTGTGAATCTTTATATGACCAAGGGGGAGGGCGCTCCCGTGCTTTTGAAGAAGTTGCGAAGCCTCCTGCACCCCATAAGCACGCCGTAACCACCCGAAGAGGCGGGATAGAAGAGCTGTGAATCTAACTCAGTTCAAACGAATCCTTCTCCAGGCCTTCCTGTTGCCTATCGTTGCGCTGCTGGTGACAGCCACCGCGCTGTACTGGCAGATTCGCGGATCGGATGCCACCGTGCAACTTATTCAGGAATCGGACGCCCGGATCGCTCAGGCGACCCTGATCGCAAAGCTTGTCGTGGACGAGGAATCCGGCCTGCGCGGGTATGAGACTACGTCCGATCCAAGATTCCTCGCGCCTTTCAACAGTGCAGAACGCCAGTTAACGACTGAGTTTGACAAACTCGCGTCTCTTGCGGGAGACGATTCGCTCCAGAAAAGGACCATCGAAGATCTTCGCAGCGAACACCAGACCTGGCGCGATGCTTTTGCCCTTCCCGTCATCGCTACGGTACGAGCAGGTGGAGAGACCAGCGATGTCGACCTGAACCTCTACGGCAAATCCCTGATGGACCAGGTTACGCAGGACATTCGATCCATCATTCAGATGGATGAAGCCCGTCGCACGGTTCGGATCGGTCAGTGGCACCAGCAGGGACGCAATATGCTGGAAGGCCTGCTTACGGTTGCATTGGGCATGGGAATCTTTATCGGGCTCTTTACTCGCAACCGGCTCCATGCGGTTTCTTCTGCTTACCGCAATTCGCTCGAGGTTCTCAGTAAACGCGCCGAAGAAATCTTTCAGTCGGAACAGCGCCTTCGAACAACTCTTTCCTCGATCGGCGATGGCGTCGTTGCCTGCGATGCAGGCGGGCACATCCAGATGATGAATCCAGTTGCATGCGAACTAACCGGCTGGAGTCAGACAGAGGCAGTGGGTTGTTCTCTCGAAGATGTATTTCGCATTATCAACGAGACTACCCGTGAGCCCATTGAAACTCCGGTAGCCAAGGTGATGCGGCTGAATAGCATTGTCGGCCTCGGCAACCATACAGCTCTGATTCGCAAGGATGGCACGGAGCTCCTCATAGCCGATAGCGGAGCGCCGATTCGTGATCTGAATGGTGTTACGGTCGGGATCGTACTCGTTTTCCGCGATATCACCATGGAGCGCAGAACGCAGGATGCTTTAATTGCCAATGAGAAATTGGCCGTCGCCGGCCGCCTCGCCGCCACCATCGCTCATGAGATTCATAATCCTCTCGATTCCGTCTCGAACCTGCTCTACCTGATGCGTAACGGATGCTCCGAAGAAGAATCGAAGCAGTTCATGGAGATGGCTGGACAGGAGCTTGCCCGAGTAACGCAAATCAGCCGGGCTATGCTTGGCCTCTATCGCGAGTCGAAGGCTCCCGTTGCAGTCAATCTGAAGGAGATGCTGGAAGAGACGCTATTGCTCATGGAGCATCGATTCGCGGAGCTTAATGTCACCGTCCACACCGATCTGCCGGAACCGGTGAAAGTCGATGCTTTTCCGGCGGAGCTACGACAAGTCTTCACAAACCTGATTACGAATGCCGCTGAGGCGGCTGGAAAGCAGGGCAAAGTGTATGTCGGCCTCTCAGCGATACAGTCTTCGATTGGTTCCGATGGACACAAGCTGACCCAGGGGGCGAAGGTCACGATTGCCGACAATGGGCCTGGAATTTCGGAAGAGGTAAGGCGGCATCTTTTTCAGCCTTTCTTCACGACAAAAGGAGAGCGCGGCACCGGCCTCGGCCTTTGGGTCAGCCAGGGCATTATCAACAAGCATGGAGGAACTATCGCTGTTGACAGCGATACCGGTGAATCGACGCACCAGACTGTTGTCACCGTTCTTCTGAACACCAAGCCGGTGATCGCCACCGCTACTGTATGAATTCCTGATCCTGAAGCAGCGCGGTCAAAACTCCTGCTGCCTGTTCGCAGTCCTGGCGACTGACGTCATAGTGAGTGACGAGGCGAACTGCCTGGGGACCGATCGCACTTGCCAATATTCCCCTCTGCCGCAAGGCCGCGCAGAATGCGGCTGCATCTGTCCCGGCCCGAAGTTTGAAGATCACGATGTTGGTCTGGACAGCATCAAGATCGACCTCTGCCCCTGCTTCACAAATGGCACGAGCCAGCAATAGCGCATGAGCATGATCTTCACCGAGTCGTTTCGGCATCTCATGGAGCGCAATCAATCCGGCTGCCGCCAGGACCCCAGCCTGACGCATACCTCCACCGAGTGCCTTACGGTACACGCGCGCCTGCTCGATAGCCTTCGCGCTGCCTACCAGTAAGGAACCGACCGGCGCCCCTAATCCTTTTGAGAGGCAAAACATCACCGTATCAAATCCCTGCGTGAGTTCCGCAACCGCTATACGGAGAAATGTCGCTGCATTGAAGATCCGGGCACCGTCCAGATGGATGGGCAAGCCCACTTTGCGGGCCTCGTGCCATATCTCTTCCAGCACAGCCAGCGGAGTCACGGTTCCACCGGCCATATTGTGCGTGTTTTCAAGACTCACGAGACCGGTCTGTGCACGGTAGTAGATCTTCGCGCCGATCGCAGGCCGGATATGATCCCACGTCAGAATGCCGCGCTCAGCGGCGACTGGACGGGCCAGGCAGCCGGAGAAGACTGCCATCGTAGCCATCTCCCAGTCGAGTACGTGGGAGCGGGCTTCGCAGATAACTTCCTGCCCATGCTGCGTATGCAGACGGATGGCAATCTGGTTGCCCATTGTCCCGGTCGGGACAAAAATTGCCGCCTCTTTGCCGAAGATCACAGCGGCATCTTTCTCCAGTCGATTGACTGTGGGGTCTTCACCGTAAACATCGTCGCCAACATCTGCCGATGCCATGGCTTCACGCATTGCTTTGGTGGGACGTGTAACGGTATCGCTGCGCAGATCGATCATCAACTTCATTTACTCCTCAAAAAGATTTCTTAACCAGATTCAAGCGCAGGCAGGAATCAACAGCCGGCCGAATACTTCGTTTGAGGCCATTCTTCCTCGCGCGGTTAAACGAATCGTGTCCTGCTCGAGTTCAAGCAAGCCGGCATCGCACGTTTCAAGAACGGACGGCATAATGCCTTCCACTAACTCTGTGCTGAAATTCCTTCGCAAGGTTTCAAGACAAACACCTTCATTGAGCCGCAGTCCGAGAAAGAGCGATTCTTCGAATTCCTCCTGGAAACCGATGAACTCGGCCTCTGCCTCGCGCGCTTTCTCTGGCGGAGGGAACACGGTTAAGGGACCGAGTTCTGTTCCGTCGGCCAGATATCGATCAAGGTCATCTGTGCCGGCAAACCGTACCGCTCCTGCAGCCGCAGGCAGCATTGAGTGCGCATCCAATCCGAAGCCGATGTAAGGTTGCCGCTTCCAATACTTCAGGTTATGGCGCGATTGATATCCTGCGCGTGCGAAGTTCGAAATCTCATACTGTTGTACGCCTGCCGCGTTGAGTTGATGGGAGGCCAGCTCGTACCATTCGGTGATTGAATCTTCGTCGGGCACATCGGACGCATGGTATCGATCCCCGTGCGCGAGCCTCTCTCTACCAAGGCGCGAGTCTTCGTCGATCTCCAGCATGTAGACACTCACGTGAGGCGCGCCGCTGGCGATGGCGTGGTTCAGCGAACGGCGCCAGCTCTCTTCGGTCTGGAGGGGTAAACCGACAATCAGGTCGAGATTGATGTCATCTACACCTGCTGCCCGGAGGCGTCGGATCTCTGTATCACAAATCTCGTGGGTGTGAAGTCTGCCGACAGCGGCCGCCTCACGATCGACGAACGACTGGACGCCGAGGCTGACGCGGTTCATGCCCTGCCGCTGCATCTCTTCAAGCGTCCCATCGGTAAGTTGACCGGGAGCAGATTCGAGGGTGATCTCGGCGTTCTTTGCGATCTCAAAATTTTTCCGCAGAGCGGAAAATATCTGGATGACCTGGGCATCCGACAAGAGGCTTGGGGTACCGCCGCCAAAATATACCGTGTCGACGAGCGGGTTCAACTCCGCATTCAAACCGTTGACAATCGACCTGGCCTCGTTGATTTCCACCGTCAAGCGATGGACGTAACTCTCCAGGCGCTCGGAACCAAATGCTCCTGAGGCAAAGTTGCAGAAGGTGCACTTGGCCTTGCAGAATGGCACAGAAATGTAGATTCCAAGAGGACTGCCCATCACGAAAGTATTCTCGTCACTATTGTTTCATGTGATGGCATATTTTCTGTGACCGGCCCTTGGAGACCCACGTCTAAATAGTGTTGAGAAAGGCCTTATGTCATTATCCTGCAAAGATCTCGTGACCTTCGGTCTGCTGGCGGGCTCACTTTCACTTGCTGCTGCCTCGGCCCAGACTGCTTCCCCTGCCCGCATGCCTGTACTGGTCGAACTATTTACCTCGGAGGGCTGTTCCAGTTGCCCGCCTGCGGATGCTCTGCTCGGCCGGCTTGACCGCGAACAACCAGTCAACAGCGCCAACATCATCGTTCTCGAGGAGCATGTCGATTACTGGGAGAGCGGCGGCTGGCATGACAGGTTTTCCTCCTCGCAGTTCACAGACCGGCAGAATAACTATCTGCCCAGGCTCAAGTTTCAGGATCCTTACACTCCGCAAATGATTGTGGACGGGTCAACTCAGTTGCTTGGCAGCGATGCCCCCAAGGCGCTGAATGTCATCACGCAGGCAACTCAGTCGCCAAAGATTGCACTTACGCTGGCTACTCCGGCAATCGATGGACGGCATATTGCCTGTTCCGTCTCTGCCACCTCCTCTTCTCCCCTGCCGAAGGGCGATCTTTACGCAGTTGTGGTGCAACCCACTGCCACGACTGAGGTGAAGGCTGGGGAGAATGGCGGCAAGCACCTGGATCACGTTGGGGTCGTACGGTCCATGCAGCGTATCGGCAAGGTTCAGGATCTTGGTGCCGGCGCGGTGAAGTTCAGCCTGAATGTCCCGGCAAATGTTTCAACGGACAATCTCCGCGTTGTTGTCTTTGCGCAGGCTCCCGGCCAGGGACCGATCCAGGGTGCCGCTTCAATCTCTACCAAGCCATAGTCCCCCGAAAGTTACAGGATTCCTTCTGGATGCAGGAATCCCCCTCTTGCGGCGAACATCTAGAATGAAGAGAGATGGCGGAATCGGATAAAGCTAAAGACGCGACGAAGGACGTCCCAAAGAAATCGTCGCAGGATGACGATGTTGTAGGTAAGGTCTACGACGGCCGCTTGATGCGCCGCCTATTGACCTATCTTCGGCCATATACTCTGCAGACTGCTCTGTCCGCCTTCGCTATTCTTTTCAAGGCCGCGACGGACGTCTCGGGGCCTTATCTTGTCAAGATTGCCGTCGATACTTATATGACGGACACTCCGCCGGAGAAACTCTCATGGCTTGCGCGTCACCTCAACCCTTCTCCCATAACCGGCATTACACAACTGGGCATTCTGTATCTGTGCGCGCTCCTGATAACGTTTGCGCTTGAGTTTATTCAGACGTACCTGATGCAATGGACCGGACAGAAGATTATGTTCGATCTGCGCAGCCAGATCTTCCGCCATCTGCAGCGCATGCATCCGGCGTTTTTCGATCACAATCCAGTCGGGCGGCTGGTCACGCGTGTTACTTCGGATGTGGATGCCCTCAATGAGATGTTCACGTCGGGCGTTCTTGCGATCTTTGAGGATGTCTTCGTTCTCGCATTCATCGTCATCATCATGTTGCGGATGAGCTGGCCGCTGGCCTTGATCGCGATCTCGGTCATTCCGGCGATTCTTTATGTCACACGCATCTTCCGCCGCCATGTGCGCGACAGCTACCGGCGCCAACGGTCAGCGACAGCGAAGATCAATGCCTTTACGCAAGAGTACGTTTCCGGGATGTCGGTCGTGCAGCTTTTCAACCGGGAACGACGGGCCTTCACGGATTTTTCAGCCGTCAACGCCGAGAACAAGAAGGCATGGAGTGATGCAATCTTCGCTTATGCGCTCTACTACCCGATTGTTGAGTTCCTAAGTTCAACCGCGATCGCCCTGGTAATCTGGCGCGGAGGAGCCAGCGCTCTGCGTGGTACGGTAACGCTCGGCGTCCTCATTGCCTTCATGCAGTACGCGCAGCGCTTTTTCCGGCCCATTCAGGATTTGAGCGACAAGTACAACATCCTGCAGGCCGCCATGGCCGCCGCTGAGCGTGTCTTCAAGCTGCTTGATACCAAGCCGGAAATTGTCTCTCCTGCACATCCCGTCGCCGGCGATGGCTCTGGCCGGGTGGAGTTCCGAAATGTGTGGTTTACATACCAGCGGCTCGATGATGCTCAACTCGCCCGGATCGCGGCTGCCGCTGACGATGAGCTGAACAGCTTCGCCGACATCGAATGGATTCTTCGCGGCGTCAGCTTTGTGATCGAACCCGATGAGACGGCGGCTATTGTCGGACACACCGGAGCAGGCAAGACAACCATCACCAGCCTGATGATGCGGTTCTACGACATTCAGCGCGGAAGCATCCTGGTCGATGATGTGGATGTCCGCCAGCAGGACCTCAATGCTCTGCGCCGCCGCTTCGGCGTCGTGCTGCAGGATCCGTTCCTATTTACAGGCACAATTGCAGACAACATCCGCCTGGGGTCCAGCTGGATTACGGATGAGCGCCTGATGGAAGCCTGCGATCAAGTCAACGTAGGCGATTTCATCCGTACGCTGCCACAACAGTTCAAGGAGCCCGTCCGAGAGCGTGGGGCGACGCTTTCGACCGGTCAGAAACAATTGATCAGCTTCGCCCGGGCGCTCGCTCACTCGCCGCGCATCCTCATTCTTGATGAGGCGACGAGTTCAGTCGATACGGACACCGAACTTCGCGTGCGGCTTGCACTCTCGCGCATGATTACTGGACGTACGTCCATCCTGATTGCACATCGCCTCTCTACGATTCAGCGCGCGGACACAATCCTCGTGATGCATAAAGGCAAGCTGCGCGAACGTGGAACGCACCAGGAGCTTCTTGCTCAGCGCGGCCTTTACTGGAAGCTTTACCAGCTTCAATACAAGGACCAGGAGCTCGGCACGGGCACGGATACGAGTATCCCACTCGAGCCGCTCAGCGCAGACTAGTTTCTACGGTCAATTCTGTTGCAACGATTGATTGCAGCCGGCCGATTCTTCCATTCAGCCGATCGCGTCCATGCGACAAACGACTGACAATGCCAATAACAACGACAGAATGTCTTCCCTCACCTCGCCTCCTGGTTAAGGCAATCCTCCACGAGTTTGCCGACACGTTTCCCACGGGATTCGGGGCTCTGGTAATAAAACACCCCCATCAGATGACGCCGTCGCTGCGCAGCGGTCATCTTGTCCCATCCTTTCCGAGCCGTCGGATTGTTTCGAAACGCCACCTCGAGAATAGGCGGAAGGACTTTTTCCCCTTCCATCGTCAGCATCAATCGTTCGGCAATTTGCTCTGCCCGGCGCCGACGTGCATCTGCGCTCTTCACGCCTTCAATCCACTTGAAAATCTCACGGCGCATCGGCTCACTCAACCTTGAATACCACTTCGCCAGAGCCTTTTCCTGCTTGAGCAGCTTTTCCAGTTCCGGTGGTATCAGAGCCTCTCGCTCTTCCAGATCCGGAGCGACCGTAAGGTCGATCGTGCCACCGACCCGCACCCCTGCGGCCTTCTGCATCGCCTTATTGACCAGAACGAAATGGCCGCCGTGCGTGGCATCCGGAAAGAGGGACGAACGGAAGACCTCGCCTCCGGTCTCCACGGTCACGCGCAGACGTATCATCTTCTTCCACGTTGCGGCCACGTCAAAGGGTACCCGTGCAATGACCCAGCCAAGCCCACCGCCCAATGGCTCCAGCATTGCGCGAAATCGTTTCGCTCCAGCCATCGAATCACCTCGCTTCATTCAATAACAGAACTCTATGCTAGAGTGAGCCTAAAGACGCTCTCCCCAAATTTTGGACATGACCCTTCGTTCCCCCCTGTCAGACCGGTTCAGCTATATCCTGATTGCCATTTATCTTCTGATGTCGCTCGGCATGTTTTCACTCATCTGGCGAGCAACGGGACATCACTTCAATTACTCACTCGACGATCCCTTAATTCACCTTTCGGTGGCTCAGGGTATCGCGGGCGGAACCTATGGCATCAACCCCGACGAGACCTCCTCTCCTTCATCGAGTGTCCTGTGGCCGTTTTTGCTTGCGCCGTTCGTCCACCAGCCGTTCAATCTGTGGGTCCCGTTTGTTCTGAATACAGCCCTTTCTATAGCCGCATGCTTCCTTCTAAGTGGCTATGTTCGCCGTTGGTATTTTGAGCGCAATCCGCGGGTCTCGGCTTTCGTTCAGCTCGCTCTGGCAGTGCTTTTGGTAATAGCCGCCAATCTCGTGGGTCTTACTTATATCGGCATGGAGCATGTGCTCCAGGTATTGCTTATCGTTGGGTGCTGTTACGGAATCATGGAGGCCTACAACGGCAATCCTGTACCTCGCTCCGCTCTGGTCATGGCAGTGCTTGCGCCCGCTATCCGGTACGAAGACCTTGCCTTTACGCTTGCGGTTGCGCTGGTCTGCCTGGCCCAACGACGCCCTCGTGCCGCTGCACTCACCTTTGGTCTCAGCCTTGTCCCGCTGGCCGGTATGGCATGGTTCCTGCATTCGCACGGTCTCGGATTTCTGCCGAACTCCGTCCTCCTTAAGGGCGGTGGGGACTACGCCGGACCGAACCCACTTCTCTTTCATCTTCGAAGCTTCGCCTTGAATTTCTACCTTTACTTCAGAAATCCGGGCCGGAATCCGATTACGCTCATGGTCATCCTGCTGGGAATTCTTGCCTGGCAAAAGCGTCATGATGCGCTTCGCTATCGCATCCTTCTTGCCGTACTTCTCGCCTGCGGCCTGATGATGCTGATCGGTCCTTACGGCTGGTTTTATCGTTACGATGTCTGTCTCCGCGTCTTTGCGTTCCTGATTCTCCTTGGCGCACTCTCCGGGATGAAACGCTTTACGCCTATGGCTGCGGTAGCGCTCACAGCCGTCGCCGCAGTAACGTATCTCAATCCCCTTCGCGACACCCCTGAATTTGCGCGGGAGATATTCGTTCAGCAGCGCCAGATGGCCCGGTTCGCCGGTGATTATTACCGCGGCAATGTGGCCGTGAATGATATCGGCTGGGTCAGCTACACAGCGAATCATCAATATTATGTGCTGGACCTCTTCGGCCTCGCATCCCCCGAAGCAATGAAGGCCAAAAAAACGACAGAGTGGATGGACGATGTTACTCGTCGCCACCAAATTGGTCTCGTGATGATCTACAAGGACTGGTTCCCACCTGCTCCGTCATCATGGCGCGAGATTGGAGAACTCAAGCTGACCAGGGGCCGGAGACTCTTTGTCGCCGGAACTACAGTTACGTTCTATGCCACTCCTGAAGCGGACCTTCCGCATCTTCAGGCGCAGCTTGCTGACTTCGCGCAGACTCTCCCTGCCGGAGCGTCCATGACATTTCCAGCTCCGTCAGCAATGACATCGGTTTCATCAATACCCCGCCTCGCACCTGAGAAGTAAGCAGTTCAGCAATTTCAATTAGCTTTGAACCATAATCTCCTCGGCTAAACTTATCGTTATCGACACGGCATCGAATCCGCGCATTTTTCTCTCAGCTGGCGAAGCCAGTGGAGACCACTATGGAGCGCAGGTTATCTCTGCCCTCAAAGCTGCTCTTCCCTGTGCTACCTTCTTCGGTCTGGGTGGTCGTGAGATGGAGGCGGAGGGTTTAGACCGTATCATTCGAGCCGAAGATGTGGCCCATATGGGAATCACAGAGGTGATCCGGCATATGCCCCGGGTCTACCGATCCTACCGGCGACTTGTCTCGTCTATCAAAACCCGCCAGCCCAATGCTGCTGTCCTTATCGATTTTCCGGACGTCAATCTCCGCCTGGCGCGCGAGCTTAAGGCTCTGAACATACCGGTCATCTATTTTGTCAGTCCCCAACTCTGGGCGTGGAAGCGCCGCCGTCTGAAGTGGGTGCAGCAGCGGGTCGATCGCATGATGGTGATCTTTCCTTTTGAGGAGCGTTTTTACCGCGCCCGGGGCGTGAACGCTACCTTTGTAGGCCATCCACTGACAGAGCTGCCTTTTCCCTCCTCGACGCGTGCCGAATACGGCGCAAAGTACAACCTTGACCCCGCCCGTCCGTGGATTGCTCTACTCCCGGGGAGCCGCAGCAAAGAGATTGCGTCCAATCTTCCGACTATGCTGGATGCGGCCGCTCGGCTTAGCCCTGGAGGAGGTTGCGAGTTTCTCTTGCCAGTCGCCTCGACGCTTGACACCGGGTGGGTCGTCGAGCAGGCTGCACCCTGGATGTCCGAGCGCCAGCACAGTTCTGCTCCCCTGGTTTCGAACCTGCACATCGTCGAGGAGGCACGCGAGGCTCTTTTCCACGCGAGAGCGAGCGTGGTGGCCAGCGGAACCGCGACAGTTCAGGCGGCGGTGATCGGCAATCCCTTCATCGTCGTCTATCGGGTATCCCCGGTAACCTTCGCTGCCGCCAAACGACTCGTCCGATATCCCACTGAAATCCCGGCTCAAGCCGATGAGTTCGGCAACCTGCCGATCGGGATGGTCAACCTGATCGCAGGGCGTCGCGTTGTTCCGGAGTTGATTCAACAGCAATTCACGGCTGACAATGTTGCCACCGAACTACGCACGCTGCTCGACGATACCCCGGAACGTTTCCAGATGATCGCCGATCTTGCTGAAGTTCGGGAAAAGCTTCTATCCCCAGCAACTTCCGGCTCAGTCGCCCAGGTTGCTGACGCGGTTTTAGGGGTGCTGAGGGCTCCGGCGCCATCCATTGGCCGAAACGAGGTTCAGAACGTCTAATAGGACGATAGGCAGTACCATAGTCTTTTGAGGAACTTCGCTCGCATGCGCTCTTATCTTCGCCTTCTTCACACCATTGCGGCTCTGATCCCCCTTTACTTCCTCAATTTCACGGCTTTAGCCGCCCCGGCCAAGCCTCAGTTGCAGATTACCGGCTATGTGATCGATGCCGATCTTGACCCTTCTTCGCATCGCCTGTCGGCTACCGCTCAGGTCACTTTTACCGCCCTTGATGATGTGGCTTCACCCACCTTCGAACTCAATAACGGACTGCAGCTTACGAAGGTCACGGATGCCAGCAAAAAGCCTCTGGAAGCCGAGCGTCTCACGAATAACTTCACGGTACGATTCAATCTCGCAAGCCCGATCCCCAAGGGCACCTCGACGACCTATACCTTTGAATATTCAGGAACACTCCATGGGTCTGACACCAGCCCTGTTGAAGGCATCAAGCTCGCTTCAGTCGATGACCCGATCACCGTCCTGCTCTATCCCGGCCGCTGGTTTCCCATGGTTGGCCTCTATACCAACCGCTTTACCGCCGAGATGCATATCCGCGTCCCCGGAGATGAGCGCGTCGTGGGATCAGGTTCCGGTGTTGCAGCGGCGAAAAGTGTTGCTGGAAATCGCACCGAGTACACCTTCAAGTGGGCCAAGCCGGGGTTTCCCGGCACTATCATCGCCGGCAAGTTCCTTGACCCTGCCACAGCTCCCGGCGTAAACAACATGCGCGTCTTCGTACTCGAAAAGCACAAAGCCGACGCCGCAGATTTCGCCAACAATGCTTCGCGGCAGTTCGAGTTCATGGCCAATACCTTCGGGCAGCCGGAGTCCACCCACATTAACCTGGTAGAGTTGCCCGACGATACCGTCTCGGCGACATGGGCTCCTGAGATTGCCGCCATTGCAGGTGGCCGCATGGCAGCAAAAAACTATCAGCGCCTGCTTTCAAACACCCTCGCTCACCAATGGTGGGGCAGTGAGATCTCCCCCGCAACACTGAATGATGCGTGGATCACCAATGGAATGTCGCGGTACGCGGAACTCATGTACCTGGAGCAGTCCGCCGGCAAAAACGCATTCGAGTCTGCCATCTCAGACATCTCAGCCGGTGCCCTTGCCTACGATACCGAGCCTCTCACAACCATCGGCCGTCTGGATCCCTTTTCGCCACAGTTCCAGTCGATGACCTTGGAAAAGGGCGCGATGGTCTTCCATATGCTGCGCTGGGAGATGGGCGATGACGTGTTTATCAAGTTCCTTCGCGGCCTGCTCTCGCAGTACATGGATAAGTCCGTCCGCACCGCCAATGTTCAGACGGTTGCAGAGGCGCAATCACAATTGCAGCTCACACCTTTCTTCGCGCAATGGTGCGACGGTACAGGAGCGCCGGCCTTCGCGAACAAATACACCGTCTTCCGCCTCGGAAGCAGCAAGGGCTTCCGCACAGTCGGTTCGATCGCGCAGGACCTTGATCTCTTCCGCATGCCGGTCGAGCTTCGCATCGAGACTGACGGCAAAACCGAGATACGCCGGGTGGATGTCAGCGGAACCGAGTCTCATTTCTCAGTCGAAACCTTTGGACGTCCCCGGCGCATCACAATCGATCCGCAGAACTGGGTGCTCAAGAGCACCCCCGATCTTGCGGTCAAAGTGGCTGTATTGCGTGGACAACAGCAAGTGGCGCAGGGCGATCTCACCGCCGGTTTGATCGAGTACCAGAAGGCGCTCGACGCCAATAAGAACAGCTCCCTTGCGGCTTATCGCATTGGCGAGGTCTTCTTCATGCAGCGGAACTACCAGTCTGCCGCGAACTCCTTCCGCGACGCTCTCCGCGGCGATGGCGATCCGAAGTGGGTCGAGGTCTGGAGCCACATTGAGCTCGGCCGTATCTTCGACCTGACGGGTCAACGCGACCGTGCGGTGAACGAGTACCGCCTCGCCATTCAGACCAATGACAATACTCAGGGAGCGATCAACGAGGCCCGCGCGCTGATGCAGAGTCCGTATAAACGGGAAAGCTCAAATAACTAAAAAGCTGCACGATGCAGTTTTATTCGTAACGCAGGGCTTCAATCGGGTCGAGATTCGCAGCCTGTACAGCCGGAACCATTCCGCTCACAAGCCCAACCACGACAAGAACTGCGGTAGCAATCACGACAATATGAGGCGAGATGAGCAGATAGATGTCTGCTCTCTCTCCACCCGTGGCGATTGCGCTGTAGAACTTGATACCACCCACCGACATGCTGACGGTATAGGCAAGGATGATTCCAGCCAGCCCACCCACACCTGTAATCACCATGGCTTCAGACAGGAACTGCAACAGGATATGGCGCTTCCTCGCTCCCAACGCCTTTTCGACGCCAATCTCACGCGTCCTCTGCTGCACACTTACCAGCATAATATTCATCAGGCCGATACCTGCAATACCAAGCGTCAGGACCCCAATAAACAGCAAGAGCACCTGCAGGGCAAGCGAGACAATTCGAAACTGGGAGAGCTGGGTCATGATATTCGCGACCCACATGGCGTTTTTATCGGTTGGCTTAAAGCTGTGTGCGGCCCCCATCTGGTTACGCAATGCACGCTCCACGGCCATGTGATCGCCGTGATAACTCATCCAGATTCCGTCGAGATATTTCGTATCCTTGATGTCGCCCATGGTGGGGAACGGAATATAGACGATGCGATTGATGTTGTCGTCCCCCTCCTGCATCTTGGCCTTCAACACTCCTACTACCTCAAAACTCACCCCGTTCAGCCGGATCTTCTGTCCCAGCGGATACATTCCTGAGAAGAGCTTGGTCTTGGCTTCGGCACCGATGACGGCGACATGGTGTCTTTGCTGCTCGTCATCCGTGCTCAGATAGCGGCCTTCATCCATGTCCATATTCATGATCTGCTGCAACTCAGGAGCGACTCCGTCCACCTCCCAGGTGTAAGTATGCAGATCATTCTGTACAGGAACCTGCTTCCACAGCATCGGCGACACGTGGGTGATTCCCGGAACCGTCTCCGCAATTCGCTCGACATCATCCATCTGAAAGCGCACTTTGACACCGGCTTTGGTTCCGCCGGCTTGTTCGCTTGTGGTTCCAGGGAAGACACCGATCATATGCGTTCCCCACTGAGCGAAGATTGTCTCAAAGGCTCGACCGAAGCCCGCACCATAGGCGAGCAGGAGCACAACTGTGGCAATTCCCCATGCCATGCCGACGATCGTGATCGCGGTGCGTCGACCGTTGTACCGCATCGCGTCCATTGCCTGCCCAAAGATATCTTTCAACATCGGCTTACTCCTTGCGCAATGCTTCGACGGGTTCCAGACCAGCGGCCTTGCTGGCTGGATAAAGCCCAGCGACAACTCCACACAACGTCAGGGTTCCCATTGCCATTGCTGCTGACCATGGCACGAGCTTCGGCGGATCGAACCCCATCTGATTGTTGCCCATCATGGCGCGCAGCCCGATCATGAGCGCGGCAGACGCCAGGATCCCGATCATTCCGCTTAGCCCGGTCAGCATTAATCCTTCAAGGAAGAACTGCATCAGAATGCTGCGGTTCGTCGCACCCAATGCCTTGCGAAGACCTATCTCCTTGGTCCGCTCCGTTACTGTCACCAGCATAATATTGATGATGCCCACTGCACCCAATGCCAGAGTTACGATTCCCACGCCACCAAGAAAGACATCCATCGCGGTGAAAATCAGGCCTACCGTTCTTTCTGATTTGATGGTGTCCCACTCGTCGAAGGCATCCTTCAGTGTCGAGTCGAATCCATGCCGCTCTCCGATAATGCGGTGTACCTCTGCCTTCGCGGTTTCGTTCAAATCAGGCGTCAGCGGCTGGTACTGGATAGAAGAGAGGGAATCCTGGGGAATGTTGTTTCCCGTAATCGGGAAAAGCTCCATCATCGTCGATAAAGGAATGTAGATCCGCTGATTGTCACCATCGTTGTTACCGCGCCCAATCTTCTCGGCAACACCAATCACCTGGAACCGGGCGCCATTGATGGTAATAAACGTTCCAAGAGAAGGTCTGCCTGGGAAAAGAATCTTGTTGTTCTTCTGCCCGAGAATCACTACCCTTCTGCGCTGTGCTGCATCCTCTTCATTGAGAAAACGACCCTGAGCGATCGGCAGATTGCGAATCTGAGGGTAGTTCACCTCGACTCCCATCACCGAGCCGCCGGCGCTGGAAAATTCGCTGACTTCTTTCAGATCTCCACGATTGATGAACGCCGTAACATTTCGCACATGAGGCGCTCCATTGCGAATCGCGTCTGCGTCACTCAGCGTCAGCCGGTAAGGACGCATGCCGGAGTGCTGATTGGGCATGGCAGGAATCGTGCCACCCCAGATCATGATGACGTCCGTTCCAAGTTGTGCCAAGCCGCGGCGCTGTCCTGAACGAAAGCCCTCTCCCAGACCAACCAGGAGCAGAAGCGACGCAACCCCCCACGCAATACCGAACATCGTCAGGAACGAACGGAGCTTATTGGCCCCAATCGACCGGAACACCTGTGCAAAGATGTCGATCAGCGTCCGCATGGCGATTATTGGACTACTTCCTCAGTTATCCAGTACGAAATTGGTTAGAAAACAGTTCCCTTAAGTGACCAATGAGCGATTTGCGCGTTCAGAACGTAGTCTGCCGCTTGTTTTTCGATAGAACCGGCTCTTCGTGGTCGAGTTCCACCAGAACTTCTAATCCAAGAGTAACCAGAAAACGCTCCACAGTCTCTACAACTCCCTTGTCAGCCTTCGGCGGATAGAGCACTTTGACATGACTGCCTGCTGACAGCCCACCGCTTAGCGCAACTGCGCGCTCCGGCCGGTACACACAGGAAGCAAGATCCGTGATGCTCAGAGTCTCTGTAGGCGTACAGAGAATTGTCGACGGAGGTGCCATCCGATCGATCATGCTGAAGATCTCCAGCTTTGATTCGAGTTCATCCGGCAAAAAATCCACCGCGATATCGGCCTCTCGGACCGCATCCTCCACTGTAGAGGCGAACTCCAGCGAGCCATACCCTCCGCCAAGACTGGCGTCTGAGTATTCTCCCTCTGCCTTTCGAAGGTTTGCCGGCATCACGTCTTCCAGTGCGACGTTATATCCAGCTGATGCGCAGACCATAGCAAAGCCGCGTCCAGCTGCTCCTGCTCCGATGATCGCTACCCGCCTGATCGACAGAGCCCCCGCCGGAAGGCTCACTGCTTGCCCGAGACGGCCGCGACCACCGAGTCGTAGCTCGGCTCCGCGTGTTTGATGTGCTCGGCCACGCGCTTGCGCTCCTCCTCGGTCAACGACGGCAACACCGCAAGGATTCGCCGCAGCGTCACCGAAATATCGTCAACATAGTTCATCGTCCGAATCGCTTCGCCGGAAAGAGGCATGGAAACTCCTGAATCAAAGATATGTTCTCAGTCTAAATGTTTACGTCGAGCTCTGCTTAATGCCCCTTCTTATCCCCATTTGCACCTTCTTGGGGCAGGTCATAGCCATCGCGGTCCGTCATCTCCATCAGGGCGGCCATCTGGGTTGCAAAATCAGGATGCAGATCACCAAGCCCATATCGCCATGTCCAGTTTCCTGCACCGGCCGAGGGCGTATTCATCCTCGCCTCACTATCAAGGTGGAGAACATCCTGCAATGGAAAGATGCACAGATTCGCCACCGAACGGGCGGCAGTTCGAATCATCGTCCACACTACATCGTCAGGGTGTTTGATCTCTTGCAGATAGGTCTGCAGATGAGCCCGTTCCTGTTCGGTCGCGTCCTCACGCCACCAGCCCAGAGTGGTGTTGTTATCGTGTGTTCCCGTGTAAACGACCGTGTTTTGCACAAAACGATGCGGAAGGTAAATGTGACTACCGCGGTCGGTGAACCCGAATTGCAGAATTCTCATGCCTGGCATTCCGAAATGCTCGCGGAGCTCGTCGACCTCCGGAGTAATCAACCCGAGATCTTCCGCAATGAAAGGAAGCGGGCCAAAAACCTCCTTGAGCCGCTGAAACAATTCATGTCCGGGGGCCTTAACCCATTGGCCGTTAATTGCCGTCTCCTCCTCAGCTGCGATAGACCAGTACGCCTCGAAACCCCGGAAGTGATCAAGCCGGATGGAGTCATACAAAGAAAGCGCCCTGCGAATCCGTGCCACCCACCAGTCGAATCCACGCTCCTGCAGCAGCCCCCATTTGTAGAGCGGATTGCCCCACCGCTGTCCCGTTTTCGAGAAATAATCCGGCGGCACGCCTGAGACACGCAAAGGTTTCCGCTGCTGATCGAGTTCGAATATCTCAGGATGAGTCCACACATCGGCGCTGTCATAGCTCACGAAGATTGCGACATCGCCTAAAATGCGAATTTTGCGCTCTTCACAGTATTTTCTTAGCGCACACCACTGTTCATTGAAGAAGAATTGGGTGACTTCTTCGGTAGCAATCTCGCGACCGTGTGAGTTCAACAGCGCGGTCATTGCATCGTTGTTGCGCAGAGCGTATTCCGTGGGCCATTCGTTCCAGCTCACGTAATGGTGCATCCGCCGCAATACGTTGAAGGCGGCATAGTCCGGCAGCCAGGAGATGTTGTCCTTGCAAAAATTTTGAAATCTTGATCGCTGTTGATCGTTTGCCCGCTCCAGAAAGTTTCTGGCTGCCTCTTCAATCAACGGCACCTTTCGTTGGATTGCCCCTTCAAAATCGGCGGGACCGTTGTGTCCCGGAAGCCCGACGATGCGCTCCGGAGCAAGCCATCCCTCATCCACCAGTCGCTCCATACTGATCAGCAACGGATTTCCCGCGAATGCCGAAAGCGCCGAGTACGGGGAATTCCCATACCCGGTCGGGCTCAGAGGCAGTACCTGCCAGAGTCTCTGTTTCGCGGCAGCGAGAAAGTCGACGAACGCATACGCAGCCGGACCGAAATCTCCAACTCCACCATAGGAAGGTAAGGAGGTGACATGCAGCAGTATTCCCGAGATGCGCTCCTGTTTTGTACTTTCCCCACTCATCGATCTCTCCCTGTATGTCTCGCGGCCCTCAGTCCCAAAATCATACGTCAGCAGAACAGCAAAGCCCGGCATTGAACCAAATCAGCAACCGAAAAAGGAAAAGGTCCCGAAAAAAACCGGGACCTTTTCTTTCGAAAACAACGCCGATCAGTTTCCGGCGGGCAAGCCTTCCTGCGGCCTCTTCGAGTACCGCACCGAGCCGCTCTTCTGGTAACGGTCCATCAGATTCCCCGCATACACGCGGAAGAGTTCATCACGCTGGCTGCTGATCAGCTCTTCGCGCGTCTGGTCGAAGTTCTTCGCAGCCTCTTCGGCAGTTGGCTCCTGCTTGTCGATCACCGACAGAACAACGCCAACCCGGCCCTGGTTGAGTGGGCCCGAGATCGCTCCCTTATTAAGAGAGAAAGCAACTGCACCGGCTCCACTCATTGATCCGATATCGGGCACCTGGGCGTCCTTACCGACAAGGTCGCTCGTCTTCACCGGAATATTCATCTCGGCTGCCGCCTTCTTGAGATCATTCAGCACCTTTGCCCGGTCATCGAGCTTGGCCAACTGAGCGTTCAGGAGTTGCGGAACCTGCTGCTCACGATAGTCCTCCAGCACATGCTGCTTATATTCAGCGAACAACGGAGCATGGGCAGGCTTGATGTCCGTCACCTGGAAGACCGCAAAACCGTCGCCCGTCGAAACGGATGCCGGATCGGCGCCCTTCACTACGGTAAAGGCCTGGGTCAGCAGGCCCGAACCGTCTGCAAGGCCGGCAATGACGCCGTCCTTCGCGACATAGTCAGTCGTCACAACCTTCAGGTTATGAGCAGCAGCGGCCTTCTCCATGCCATTTTTCTTTGCATCCGTGGCCAATTGAGAAGCAAATGTCTGTTCTGCCGCGCCTACCCTCTGCTGCTCAAGCACGGGAACAATCTCGCCCTTCACCTCGTCCAGCGGACGCATGTGCGCGGTCTTCTTATCCTCAACCTGCAGGATGTGGTAACCGAACTGCGTCTTAATCACGTCTGACGTCTGGCCGACCGGCAAGGAGAACGCCGTCTTATCAAACTCAGGAACCGTACGGCCGCGGTCAAGCCATCCAAGCTCACCGCCTGAATCCTTGCTGCCCGGGTCGTCGGAATTCTTCTTCGCAAGATCGGCAAAGTTCGCACCGCCCTTAATCTGCTTCAGCAGGTCATCTGCCTTCGCCTTCGACTCCGCATCCTTCTTGCTGTCTGAACCCGTGGGAACCGCAATCAGGATGTGCCGGACCTTCACCTGGTCCTTAACCTCATACTGATCCTTATGCTGGTTGTAGTAGGCCTGAATATCGGCGTCGCTCACCTGTGGCTTGCCGCCCGGCAGGTTCGAAGCATCGAAGGCCGCGTACTGAATCTTCCGCGTCTCCGGAATAGCGTTCGCGTACCGCGCCTTGTTGTCGTTGAAGAACTTCTCCAACTCGGCATCGGTCGGATTAATCGTCTTCCGAAGCTCGTCGGCGGAGATCACGGCATAGTCGAACTTCACCTTCGTTCCCTGCTGTTTGTAAGCCTCGCGAACGGCATTATCCGAAACCGAGACGCCACCCGTAATCAACGACTGCAGGCGGCCAATCTCCATGTCGCTCTTGACCTGGTTCTCGAAATCGGCGCGGCTCAACTGGCCACCAAAGGCCTGTGAGACAAAGTTGATGTAGGCGTCGTCGCCGATGTACTGGCCATTTGGAAACAGGTACTGGGCGAAGGGACCTGTCTGAAGCTCGCGACGAAGATCCTCGTCACTCACCTGCAGGTTCAACCGGTCGGCCTCCTGCTTCAGAATCGCTCGCTGCACCAGCATCTGTCCGGCGCGCGGAATCATGTACGGCAGAAGCGCCTCCGGCAGCCGTTGTTGTTGCAGCTGACGCGCTGCGAACTGGTTCACCTCCACGGTCTTCACCTGCTCAGTATCCAGACCGAGGCGGCCCAGAAATCCCGGCCTGTGAACTGTGGCGTAGATCGCTGCATTATTGCTGCCAGTGTTATCGAAGACGCCGGGAACAAGCGTAATCACCATCGTGATTGCGGCGAATCCAATAATGACGGCAAACAGAATCTTAACGGCGCGAGTGTCCTGCTGCAGAATGCGAATCATGCTTGACTCAAAACCTTTACTTTTTACGCACTCTCCTGTTGAGAGCGAACGCTGCCCGTGAATTTTGCGTAGCCTGACGAGACAAGATGTCACGCCGGTTGCAGGGCAAGCCTTAAGTATAAATCAGGCTCCATCTCCGCAAGTGAATCAACTTCATAGGAAAAGGCTCCGGTTTCGTCCGGAGCCCCCCTGAAAACATCAATTCCTTTAACGGTAGTAGTACCGATAGTAAGGATATGGGGAATAAGGATAATACCCCGGCCCATAGTAGTATCCGGGCGGTGGAGGCGGCGGAGGATACGCAACCGGGTAAGGATACGCATATCGTCTCTGCAACTGCTGATTCGGCTGCGGAAGCCCCGCACTAAGCCGGTCAAGCTCCGCCTGAGACACCGTCATCAAAGCAGCCTGCTGAGTCAGCCTGAAATCCAGGATCGCCTCGGCAGGAATCTTCGCCTCGCCACTGCTCCCGACCGACGATATTCCCAGACCGACAGCACTGCCGACGCCCGCGCCAAGCAGGGCGCCCGGCCCGCCACCCGCAACTCCGCCAAGGATGGCTCCCATAGCCCCAAGGCCAACCGTATTTCCAACGGTCTGCCCCGTCTTATCGACTCCGGCCTGTTGCCATTCGCCAGTAGCTAACGGATACGCCCTGTCTTCCAGGACAACCTGGGTCAGCTGCAGCGCCAGCCCACCGCGGCCGCGAAGGGGTGTACCAGGCTGCGTATCAGAAACGATTCCCTGCACGCTTGCGCCGCGCGGAATCGCAATCTGATTTCCGGCAATCACGTCGGCAAGAACTATGCCGTCAAACTCGGTTCCCGGCTGGGTCTTTCTGCTGTCGAGGGCCTGGTTGATTCGCACGCGAACCACTGTTCCCACAGGAACCACAACCGTCTGGCCTGCCTGCTGTTGAACGACAGGACGCTGTGGCTGCGAATAGGTTGGGGGCGGTCCATAGGGATACCCATGCCGGTACGGAGGAGGCGGAGGATACTGAGACGGGTACTGTTGAGGCTGGCCTCCTGTCTGCGGGTAGGGATATCCGGGCTGCCCCTGCGGCTGTCCGTAGTAAGGAGGACTTTGCTGAGGCGCCTGTTGAGCCTGTTGCGCTCCTGTGTCCTGGCCCGCGTTCGGCTGGGGTGAGGTGGGAGCCATCGTGCCATCCGACTGAAGATTCGGGTTCGAGCCCTGCGCACCTTCCGGGGATTGCGGAACTCCAGTCGGCGCAGCGGTTCCTCCGCCAATCACGAGCTCGTCCACAACCTTCTTCACACCCGGCGCATGCGCAGCCAATTGCTCGGCCTTTACTCGCGACGCCTCATCGCGAACCGACCCGCTCAGCGTCACCGTTCCATACACCGTCGTTGTGCTGATGGATTGGTCGGCAAGCTCCGATGCGCTGGCCAACGCCTTAAGTACATTAGCTTCGATCTGCGCATCCGGGATAGTAGCCCCCTGGTCCTGCCCAAAACCAACCCCGGAAGCGGCTACCAATCCCGCGGCTAAAACCGCCGTTCGGTAGTACCGTAAAAACCCCACGCTCAAGCCCATACAATCCTCCGTCCGCATGCGCTCACCGCGCATGTGCTGCAGGAAAATAACGTCCGGCAGCGCTCATCTGTTTAAACCTATCTTCGGCAAAAAAGTTACGCTGCTGCAAACACTTCCTGCGGTTTGACCATCCCCCCAAAGTAACGATATATTGATATTGCGGGGTGGAGCAGCCCGGTAGCTCGTTGGGCTCATAACCCAAAGGTCGCAGGTTCAAATCCTGCCCCCGCAACCAACCAAATAAGAGATAAGTTTACTGAATGGTAACTATCCCTTCCTTCCTGCAGAACCATTGCTCCTGACAAACCTTTCTCATAAGTTCTGCCTGACTGCGAACTGAGGGGATTAATTTCTCCGATTGACGAGGGCAGAACCGGACCGAGCGCTGCGCTCCCCGCAAGCCTGAAGCTTGATATCTCACTTCGCGATGTTGAATCGCTCCCTCCCCAGAAACTCAGCGCAGTTCCCGCTACCTCGCTTGGCACCCTCTTTCAGGCTTTAAGATGAACTTCTCATGTCCACCCGTAAGATCGTCCACATCGACATGGATGCTTTCTACGCCTCCGTCGAACAACGCGACGATCCGGGCCTGCGTGGGAAACCAGTCGTCGTAGCCTGGCGTGGCAAGCGTTCTGTCGTCTGCGCTGCCTCGTACGAGGCCCGCCGCTTCGGCGTCCGTTCCGCCATGCCCGCCGTCCGGGCCGAACGCCTTTGTCCGGAAGCCGTCTTTATCCCCCCTGATTTCACTCGCTATCGAGCCGTCTCGCGCCAGACGCGTGAGATCTTCCAGCGCCACACCGACCTCATCGAGCCCCTCTCCCTTGACGAAGCCTACCTCGACGTCACCGAAAACAAGACCGGCCTCCCCACCGCGACTCGCGTCGCCCGCGCCATCCGCGAACAAATCCGCGACGAACTCAACCTCACCGCATCCGCAGGAGTAGCTCCAAACAAGTTCCTCGCCAAAATTGCCTCCGACTGGCGCAAGCCCGACGGCCTCTTCGTCATCCAACCAAACGACGTCGAAGCCTTCCTCGCGCCTCTCCCCGTCGGCCGCATTCCCGGCGTAGGCAAAGTCACAGAAACGCACCTCGAACAACTTGGAATCCGCACGATCGCCGATCTGCTCAACCTCGAAGCCCCCGCCCTCGAAGCAAAGTTGGGCCGCTACGGTCTCCGCCTCTATCAACTCGCCCGAGGCATCGACAACAGCGAAGTCGTACCTGACCGCCCAACCCAATCCATCTCCGCCGAAGACACCTTCGAACAGGACATCTTCCTCACTGAAACCGAATCCACCATCCGCCGCCTCGCCGAGAGAGTATGGACAGCCTCCCGCAACGAAACCCGTATTGCCCGCACCATCGTCCTCAAACTAAAGACCAGCGACTTCAACATCCTCACCCGCAGCCACACTCCTAACTCCCCTCCATCGTCCTGCGAAGAACTCACCAATATCGCTCTCTCGCTTCGCGCTCGCGTAGATCTCGGCCCGCAACGGCGTTTCCGGCTTGTAGGCGTAGGACTCACCAACTTCCGCGATCCAGAACAATCACCGCCGCACCTGGCCCTCTTCGATTAGGTTTGTATCGTGAGGAAACCTACGCATGCCTGAGCTACCGGACATCGCGGCATACATCAGCGCACTCGAACAACGCCTTGTCGGCAAGCCCCTCCAGCAGGTCCGAATCGCCAGCGCCTTCCTCCTTCGCACCGCGCAGCCTCCTGTCTCCAGTGTCGAAGGCCACACCGTCACAAAACTTCGCCGTGTCGGAAAGCGCATTGCCATCGGCTTCGACAACGGCCACTGGCTCGTCCTCCATCTCATGATCGCCGGCCGCCTCCACTGGAAACCCACCGGCGCAAAACTCGCTGGCCGAAACAACCTCGCCGCCTTCGACTTCCCCAACGGCTCGCTCGTCCTCACCGAAGCCGGAACCAAACGCCGAGCCTCCCTTCACGTCCTCAGCGGAGAAGAACCCCTCCACAGCATTGATCCTGGAGGCATCGACGTCTTCGCCTCCGATCTCGATGCCTTCCGCGACGCGCTTACCGCCGAAAACCGCACCCTCAAGCGAGCCCTCACCGACCCGCGCATCCTCAGCGGCATCGGCAACGCCTACTCCGACGAGATCCTCCACGCCGCCCAGCTCTCACCCATCACCCAAACCCATAAGCTCAGGCCAGAAGAGTGGCAACGCCTTTACAAGGCTACCCGCGAAACACTTCAACTCTGGATCGACCGCCTCCGCGCCGAAGCCGCACTCTGCATTCCCCGAAAAAGTCACCGCCTTCCGCAAGGACATGGCCGTCCACGGCCGCTACGGGCAGCCTTGCCCGCGCTGCGGCGAAAAGATCCAGCGCATCCGATACGCCGACAACGAGACCAATTACTGCCCCACCTGCCAGACCGGCGGCAAGCTCCTCGCCGACCGCAGCCTCTCCCGTCTCCTCGGCTCCGACTGGCCTCGCACCCTCGACGAACTCGAAGCCCTCAAACGTCGCTAGCTTCAAAAAGAAAGCCGCGATCGTTGTCCCCCATCCAAATAACGGCACTCAACTCAATCTTTCGATTGAGCCTCATCCTTATCCACAATTCGCCGATACAGGAAACAAGATCGCGCAAAGGAAACGAGACACGCATCATGGTTCAAACAATCGCAGAATCCCCAAGAGCCACCGCAAACCTAAACGACACCTCCTTCCTCGACGCTTCCGTCGAAGACGTCCTCGGCCTCATGCTCGGCGTGCCCGTCACCGTCGCCGACGAAGCCGTCGTCGCCTCCGCCATCCCGCCCATCACTCTCACTGCTGTCATCGGCCTCGCCGGCGCACTCAGTGGAGCCTACACCGTCCTCGTTACCGCACCGGCAGCCATCAAAATGACCTCCTGCCTCATGGCCATGGAAGTCGAAACCCTTGACGACTCCGTCTACGATGGCCTCGGCGAAGTCACCAACATGCTCGCCGGAGCCTGGAAATCACGCATCCCCTCCCTCAACTCCGCATGCCTCCTCTCCGTCCCCACCGTCGTCACCGGAACCCAGTACGAGGTCCACAAACGAAGCTCCTCCTTCCGCCTCTCCCGCAGCTACCGCTTCGACGACCACGTCTTCACCGTAACCATCCACGGCGAAACACCCTAGAACCTGTCCTCCCTGCTCTCGTTTCGCTGGGCTCACCCTCCCGGATCCTCTCACAAAAAGATCGCCGGCGGATTTCTCCACCAGCGATCCCGATTCCTTTCTCGAGCGGCTCAAATCAATTGAACTGGAATAAATCCATCAAGTCGCCAATCGCAGGACTGTTCGTCGGCACATATGGATTTCCATTGGTGTGTTTAGGATTGGGCAGGTTGTCGCGGCTGCGATCGGTCAGCGGCTTCAGCCCCCAGTTCTTCTCGATGAACTTCAGAATCGAAACATGATCCGTGTAATCGTGCGAGATATGTCCCGCCTTCGTGTACTTCGAAACGACGATCATCGGAATTCTGGTTCCATCGCCAAAGAAGTCGAGCGGCTGAACATAACCGGAGTCGTAATAGCCGCCTCCCTCGTCGAAGGTCACGAAGATCGCCGTGTCTTTCCACAGGTCGGGGTTACCCCGCACGCCATCGACAATCTTCTTCGTGAAGCCCTCGAACAGGTCCAACTTGGAAGACGCAGGGTGACCATCCACCAATCCACTCGGCTTCACAAATGACACCGCAGGTAAAGTCCCATTCTGAATATCCGTGTAGAGGTCGGCTGTGTCCTTCAAATTATTCGCGCGAACAGAAGGGTTCGTCATCATCGAAGTCGAATACTGGAAGAAGTTGCAGATGTTGCAGTAGACGTTTTGCGGAAGTGTGTAATAAGGATCCTTCACATAAACATTCCACTGATCGCCGTAGTACTTCCACGAGATGTTCTTCTCCAGCAACTCGTCGCCGATATTGCGCAGTGTCGAAGGAGGAATCGTAAACACCGTGTTCAGCTTATTTGTGTCCGTATAGGCGTTAGAACCATCGCCGAAGTATCCCGGGTTGTAGTTGTTGAGCAGGTAGTAGTGGCCCGGCGCGCACTTCGGATCAACCTCGTACGGCAAGGAACTCAGGTAGCCGAGCACTGAGCGTACTCCGGGCTGGTCCGAGTCCGAGCAATTGCTATAAGTGCCTCCTCCAAAGGAGGCCGAGCCACCCGAACCGCCGCCGTAGCCGTCCTCTATGTACCAGTTGTTCGCTCCAGGCGCGGCGTTAGGATTCTCAATCTCGTCCACAACCCCAGCGTTTGGAGTATTAGCAGCTACCAGCTTGTTGTGCGGAGGGGTAGCTGGCTTGCCATTGCCATCACTGAACCAGATAGCATCGCCGGTTCCCAGCATCACGTGGTTCGCTCCCGTGCCTCCCATCACCGACTGATGAAAGTTGTCGCTCATCGCATAGTTGTCGGCGAGCAGCTTCAGGTAAGGGGCGTCACCCTGCTGCACGTTGTAAAACCCCATCGCCGTTCCGCCTTCGCCGGTCGTCGCCAGCGTAAAAGGAGAAGGCCGCGTCTTTCCGTTGGTTCCTGCACCAACGGTAACTTCAACCCAGGGAAACAGGTCGGACTTGCAGCCGCTCGCGTTCCCTTTGTCTGAGTAGTTCACATTGCAATCAAGCTGCTGCCACATCTGATAGAACCTGTGCACAGGGCTCGCCGCATACCCGTCATAAGGAACACCCGGAGTCAGTTGGAATGGGCCTGCAGGCAGATTATTTACATTGGCGATGCGCGTGTCCGGGGTTCCTGACTTCAGCCCCGTCCCTCCCGTCGTAAGGTAGGTGTAATACGTGTCGTCCGGCAGCCCATTCTCCACAGCCTTCGCAGTGGCCAGATCGGGAACGAAGGCCGTCGTAGGCCCGCCAGCGAGCGGCGTCGGCAGATTCGAGTACAACGACTTGCTCATCGGGCTCACCTGGTATCCCTCGCTGTGGTTGTCCACCGCGGAATACTGGCGTGCCACTGAGTAATTCGGTCCCGGAGTTCCGTCATCATTAATGATTCCTTTGGAAAGCAGGTTATCGATCTTCTCGCCATGAACCGGCTTGTACGTCGCGAAGATGTGATCGAAGGTGCGGTTTTCGCCGATGATCACAATCACATGCTTGATCCGCGTCTTCGTCGCTGAACTCGATACTGCTGTTGCTGAGGCGTTTTCCTGCGCGAACGCGGACATGGGAACACCCGCGAACACTTGCAACGCAGCAAGAATCGCCGCGCCGCCCTTCAGACTTGCACTTTGGGGAGTATGCTGTCGCATTTTGCCTGACCTCGATATGACTTAGGTCGTGCGCCGCTCGATAATCTCTGAAGCGGCAGCGACTAGCCTAGAGTCGCGACATAGCACACTAAGTGACAGTTTGGAAAATAGACCGAAAATTTCAGACCCAAGAATTCGTTCCGTACTTGCACCCTCCCGCGACTGCTGCTCTGCGCTCTATGTCCAATTCGCTGTACCTCAATCAGCAAACAGACTCCCCCCCTCTGCTAGCATTAAGTTTGACCAACCCAATGACTAGCACCAACATCGAAGCCCCCATCCGCGTCCGCATAGCCCCCTCCCCCACCGGTGACCCCCACGTCGGCACCGCCTACATCGGCCTGCTCAATTACATCTACGCCCGCCAGCGCAACGGCAAATTCGTCCTCCGCATCGAGGACACTGACCGCACCCGCTTCGTCCCCACCTCCGAGCAGATGATCTTCGACTCCCTCCGCTGGCTCGGTCTCAACTGGGACGAGGGCCCCGACGTCGGTGGCCCCTTCGGACCCTACCGCCAGTCCGAGCGCACCGAAATCTACCGCGAGCACGCCGACATCCTCCTCGCCAACGGCACCGCCTACCGCTGCTTCTGCACACCCGAAGAGCTCGAGGCCGTCCGCAAGCAGCAGCTCGCCGCCAAGCTTCCGCCGCGCTATCCCGGAACCTGCCGCCACCTCGCCGCAGGACCAGATCGACGCCAACCTCGCCTCCGGCAGACCCTACACCATCCGCCTCGCCGTCCCGCCGCACAAAGGTGACCTCACCGCCTCCACCACCTTCCGCGACGAGCTCCGCGGCAACATCACCTTCGAGCACGGCAACGTCGACGACCAGGTCCTCCTCAAGTCCGACGGCTACCCCACCTACCACCTCGCCAACGTCGTCGACGACCACCTCATGCAGATCACCGACGTCATCCGCGCCGAGGAGTGGATCTCCTCCACGCCCAAGCACGTCCTGCTCTACAAAGCCTTCGGTTGGGCTGCCCCGCGCTTCTGGCACATGCCGCTCCTCCGCAACATCGACAAGTCAAAGATCTCCAAGCGCAAAAATCCCGTCTCGCTCATCTACTACCAGCAGGCCGGATACCTCCCCGAAGCCATCATCAACTTCCTCGGCCTCATGGGCGGAGGCATGCCCGCCGACATCAACAACGGCCCAAACGGAATCCCAGAAAAGTTCACCCTCGCCGAGATGGTCTCCCACTTCGTCTTCACCAACATCCGCGTCGGCGGCCCCGTCTTCGACCTCACCAAACTAAAGTGGCTCAACGGCGAGTACCTCCGCGCCCTCTCCCCCGAGCAGTTCTTCCAGGCCGTCCGCACCAGCGTCTTCGCCGACCCCTACCTCCGCCAGATCTCCGCCCTCATGCAGACCCGCATCGAGACCCTCAGCCAGTTCGGAGACCTCACCAACTTCTTCTTCGCCGACAACATCCTCCCTCCACCCGAGGTCTGGGTCCCAAAAAGCGCACCCCCGAAGATACCCTCGCCTTCGCGCAAAACCAGCTAGCCGTCCTCGAAGCCTCCGACTGGACCCACGAAGCCCTCGAGTCCGCGCTAAAGAAACTAGGCGAAGAAGAGTCCTGGTCTGTAAAAGAAAACTTCATGCTCCTCCGAGCCATCATCACCGGCAGCACTATGTCCCCACCACTGCTGGAAAGCATGATCGTCTTCGGCAAAGCCCGCTCCCTCGACCGCGTCCGCCGCTTTATCGACGCACAGAAAAGCAACCAACGTTATACCGTCAAACGCGGTGAGACTTAGGCCAAGCCGATTCGAGGATTTCAGGCGGTTGAAACCTGAAGAGCTGGCCTCCACAAGCCACCAATTAAGGTGGCCCTCTCCGTCGCAATCACCGAGGATGGCTGAGATCTACACATTCTGTAAGTCCAGCCAATTATGTAGAGAAGAGTTAAAAATGCAACCTCTTAACTCAATTCTTAGGGTAACTTACTGATAGAGAATAAATTGATGAATAACTCGGCGAAAGCCGAGTTTCTTGTCGACAGCGAGTCCGACGCATTCCTATTCTCGGGCTCAATCAACGATCACCTCGCGGGCAGATTTATTAACTTAATTCGAGACAAATCGACCCGTTCGGAGAAGGTAGCGTTGTTTCTTACTACCTTCGTACATCTCAGACCTGGCGCGCCAGAACAAGAGTGATGTCGTCCGGCTGCTCTTCCGCACCAATCCATGCATCGAGCGCCTGCATTACCTGGCTGGAAATCACATGCAGAGGCTGGTCCCTGTATTGTCGGACGACCTCGATCAGTCGCTCTTCACCGAACTCCCCAAAATCATTCTCCGGTTCAGTGACACCGTCCGAGTAAGCGATAAGAATGTCGCCCGACTTCATCTGAAAACTATCCTCATCGTAATGCATGCCATCTATGAGACCCACAACCGTTCCACCCTGATCCAGGCGGCGAATCACTCCATCGCGACTCAGAACCAACGGCGGAAGCTGCCCGGCATTCGAATACGTAAGCATAGCCGTGTCGGCGTTGTAATGTGCAAGGAACAATGTCGCGTACTTCTCAGGCTGCGTGCTGCGAAAGAGATGCCGGTTCAGCAGCGCAAGAATGCGGCCCGGAGACTGAAATAGCTCATCGCAGTCTTTACCATTGATGTCGCGGCTCGCCATCAGTCCTTCAATAGTTGATTGGCTGTAGACAAGCTCCTCACTCGCGAATCTGTATGCACGCACAGCGGAGTGAAGCGTGGCCATTAACAGCGCGGCGGAAATCCCCTTACCACTGATGTCGCCGATTGCTATACCGAGGCCCGTCTCCCGCCGGGACGGAATCCCATCATGCGCCTCTTCATGGAAGACCAGAAAATCGTAATAGTCACCACTGACAGAGCGCGCCGGACGACAGACACCATGCAGCTCAAGGCGTTCCAGACTGGTAATGCGCTGCGGAAATAGATTCGCCTGGACCTCCTGCGCAATGGAAAGCTCATTCTGAAGGCGTTCCTTTTCCTTCTGCTCCACAAGAAGACGTTGCAGCGAAATAGTCATCTTATTAAATGAGCGGCTGAGCTCAGCCAGCTGGTCATTTCGCTTTACACCAATGCGATGGTGAAGTTCACCCTGATCGATCTTCTGCGTAGCCTCGTAAAGATCCGCCACCGAAGCAGTCATCGTCCGGCTTAGGCGAATCGCCATAATCAAAGCCAACAATTCGATGACTCCAAAGACAATGCAAAGGACAATGAGACCAACGCGGTAGACGTCGGTGATGATACCTCCCAGCGACGCTCCAAAGAGCTGTTGGTAAAGCAACGAAGGGCGCGAATCAACCTCGATAGGAACGTTGTCGTGGTCGCCGGTATCCCAGTCGATCATCGAAATTGTGGAAAGAAAACGCACCTGGACGTCGGCCAGATTGACACTCGTCGGCGTGGTGCCTCCCGCAATCGATTTTCTCTCCTGGTCTGTCGTTCTCTTTCCCGATGAAGCCTGACTGGAGCTCAGCCTTTCGACGAGAAGCCGGACTCTTCCGAGTCCCTTCGAAAACGCTTCGAGCAGTGTTTCATCGACAGGCATGCTGCTCACTATGCTGAGCACGCGTCCATCGTTGAGCCGTTGCTGGTGAATGGCTGCCAGATAAAGATCGCTTCCATCCAGAACCAGCCCGTGAAAATCATGGTCCTTGAGTTCCGCAGCCCAGGGAGGCAATCCAAGAGGCGTCTTCTGCTGCGACCTGCCAAGATCGAAAGGAGCTCCGTTGATATAAGCAACCGTATCGCGCCGAAGTCGGGCGTTCGTAGATTGCACCTCCGCAGTCCAATCTGCCTGTGGATTGCGAAGCAGCAGCCCTTCATTGATGATCCTTGTAATCAACTCCGTGCGGTGTGCATTGACCCCGCCGAGCTGCCCTAACTCTTCCTGCACACGAGAATCGACAAGATGAATCGAGAATTGGCCTGCGGCGACATACGCTGAAATCAGCACCAGGGTCACAAACAGCACCACCGGAGCAAGACCAATCAGCAGATAAGTCACAACAAGCTTGTTTCGAAGGCTCCACAACAATCGTTGCCGAACGAAGCGCAGCACAAGAGGAATTGCCACGATCGCCAGAGCAATCCCCACAAAGATCTGGATGACGCTGAAGAACGTTCCAAGCGCGCCCGGAAGCAAGCGCAGCCCAAACAGCAGTCCGAACCACACGGCAAGCCAGAAGGCCGCTCCGGCAAGGCCGGTGGGCAACCATCGTTTCAGCCCTGCTGACCCCTTGGCTTCATTCCGTTCCATGCTTCTCCTCGAGCTCGGCCTCCCGGGCCAGCTTGATCGTGTAACTTGTGGCGGAAAAATGAGCTCCCGCTAACAGTAACAGGCCAGAGAAGAATGCCCACATCATTAAGCCCACCGAGATGTAGAACGGCCCATACACACCCTGAAAATCAAGCCAGGGGAGCGACCATATATAAACCAACTTTGCCAGCTGCCATAACAACCCAATGATGATCGCTGTTGGAAACACTGCGCGCGCAGGCACCTTGCGGTTCGGTAGCACCCAGTAAATAAGAAAAAACACGAATATGCCCGTCAACAGAGCACAGGCTTTCAGAAACCAGAAGCTCGCAAAAGAAAACAAGGCATTTTCCGTATGCCCGAAGAAAATCCAGGTCAGTACATGGTGTGCATTCGACGTTAGGAAAACCGAGACCATGGCAAAGGCCCCGATCCCAAATGCCAACCCCAGTGAAACCATCTGATTTTTGAGATAGCTGCGGTTTTTCGTCACACCCCATACGTGATTGAGCGCCACCTCCAACGGAAGAAATATGCCAGTGGAAGTAACAAGCAACATAAATAACGAAAATACCTGCGTTCCCTTGCGAGGATGTGCGAGAAGTTGCATATTTCTCATCACAAAGTCCTGCCCCGTCGGCAGAAAACTCTTCATCATCTCGCCGACAACCTGCTCCATCGATCGGGAATGAAATACACGGCGCGTAAGAGTAAGCAGGAGAACAATAAATGGAAAAAGCGACAGGATGGCATTTGCCGCAACACTGAAGGCATAAGTATGGACATCAGTCCGGGAAAGGTACCGAATCAGGGCTGCGAACCCTGCTGTGGCTCCCTCTTGCCGAACGACGGGTTCGATTTCGTCAATCGGCTTCTTTCCTTCTTCTTTCCCGGGCGCTGTAGAAGATTGGCTTGCCAGGGTCTCCATCGCTACCGCCTCAGCAGCGTTCTCACTGCTTTTACTCTCAGTCTGCGGTTCGGCAGCTGGAGCGGTGCGCTTGGAAGAGGCTGGATTGGAGGGGACGATCGAAAACATAGCCAGAGGGTATTGCAGTGCAGCTTAACCTACTCGCATGCTAGCAGAGCGAAGGCCGGTCTTTCACTCGTCACGGGGATCTGCGGTTCTGACTGATAATCCTGCGAATCGCCCACTGGGCGGTTTCAGCCAAAACAGGATCTTCACCGATGCTCCATTTTTCCAGTTGAGCCAGAAACGTCTGTTTTCCACTGTTACCCATCGCAATGGCGACATTCCGACGCAGTCGTTTGCGGCGCGTGCGCTCTAATGGCGATCCCTTGAAAGAACGGCGAAAGGCGGCCTCATCAAGAGATGCCAGCCACTCGAGCGCCGGATTGATAAGCTCCCGCCGCGGCACCATTCCTTCCCGTACCATCACCGGAGCACGGCGATTCCATGGGCAGACATCCTGGCAGATATCGCACCCAAAGACCTGACGTCCCATCAGCTCACGAAACTCTTCTGGAATATCAGTCTTCTTTTCGATCGTCAGATAAGCAATGCAGCGAGAAGCATCCATCTGTCGTGGAGCGACAAGAGCGTCTGTCGGGCAGGCATCAATACAACGGGTACATGTGCCGCAGCGGTCAGCCGCAATTTGCCACGTCGAATCATCTTCCGCAACACTCAGCGAGGTAATCATCACCGCAAGAAGCAACCACGAGCCCAACTGCTGGTTGATCACACAGGTGTTCTTCCCAATCCATCCGATCCCTGCCTCCTGAGCCAGAGTCCGCTCTATAATCGGACCGGTATCGACATAAGACCGGGTCTCGCAAGGAACACGCTCGCGTAAGGCCGCCTCAATGCGACGAAGGCGCTCAAGCAACTCATCATGGTAGTCCGAGGGTGCGAGCCCGGCATCAGCCATGGTTTCGCTGGTTTCACCCTGCCGGCCGCTCCACGCATAACGTGCAATCCATCCAGTATCGTCTGGCGCAGGATCAATCGAACGCGGTGCGGCGGCGTTGTAATTCATGGCACAAACAACAACAGAACGCGCCCACGGGATTGCTACCTGCACCCTGCTTCGAAGCAAAACTCCCTGCTCATCAGCCCGCTTAAGATACTCCATCTCGCCCGCTCGACCGGATTCGATCCACTCCGTAAAACGGCGAGCCGCAACCTGATTCGAGGCATCCTCAGATTTCCCGACGCAAGCCACTCCAACAGCGTCAAAGCCCGCACTTGCAGCAGCTTCCCGCAGCCACTCTTCGAGTTCGGAAGTCCACACCCGGTCCAATCAATCCATCCCTTCAGCGCTTGGCTTCGACACTGAATCAAGGGTAAACTGGAAAGAACGGAGAGGTGGCAGAGCCCGGTTGAATGCACCTGACTCGAAATCAGACATAGTCGCAAGGCTATCGGGGGTTCGAATCCCTCCCTCTCCGCCATATTCTCATCCAAAGACTTCCAGCAGAGCCTAAGTAGTTTCTCCTCATCCCCAGTAAAGAGTGGATTTCGTGTTCAACGCCCCAGCGAAAATTTTATAAAGGCCGGTATAGCGCGGGGGTACTTTAGTCGGAGCTCAGGGGTATTTCCCCCGCTAAGAGAGATAATGCATCGCTACCTTCCCTGGTAGAGTTTTTGGTCGTTCAACTCGAGCCTGGCCTCTGTATCGACCGCTTTTGCACACACGAGCGTTAGCCCACCCCTCCTCGAATGCAACACGAATTACTCAAGTTTATTAAGCAACTTCATAGCGTTTGCAGTTTGGCGAACAAGCTGAATTTCTCCCCTCGACACGCTCTCGTCTACCCATATCGGATCCCAACCAGCCGCTCTATCCTGACGTTCCAGGATCTTCGTGCGTCCGTTAGTGACTAGCTCACTCCCATCCTCAGCTATTCAGTTTATTTAGACTGCAAACTGCGGCTCCGTCTGCGACGCGACATGCGCCGATTCCCTCTGCACACGAAGTACCAGAATGTCATCCTCCTGGCCGAACTTCTGCGCTGCTACGGCAATATCCCGGGCCGTCATCTCATGGCGAAGCATCTCATGAACCCGTTCAAATCCAAATAGTGTGCCTTGCGAGTCTTGTGCTTCGATCACACCATCCGACATCAGCACCAGCGAATCACCTTCTCTAAGCTGAAAAGAAGTGACCGAAAAGTCCCCGCCAGCAATAATTCCCAGCGGCAGCGCCCCCTCCATCTCGATCTCTTTACTGTTCAGATAAGGTGGTAAATGGCCCGCGTTCGCAAGAGTTACACTCGCATCCGGATCGATCCGCAGGATCAGACACGTTGCGCTTGCATGCTCTCGCTCGCACAACTCCTCATTGACCGCCGCCAGAACATCTGACGGATCCTCAGAGTGCTGCACCGCAGTTCGAATCGCACCAACAATCAACGCAACTAGCATGCCAGCCTGCAAACCTTTGCCCGTAACATCTCCCACGGCAATCAGTGCAGTTCCCGGCTCCTCGCCCGGCAGTATCTGAAAAAAGTCCCCTCCCACCTCACGCGCAGGACGATACTCACTCTCAATCTCGAGTCCTTTCACCTTTGGCAGCCGGTGCGGAATCAGCACTTGCTGTATATGCCGCGCTTGCTGAATTTCGAGCTTCCATTGCTCTTTCAGGCGCTGCGACTCAATGAATCTCTGCAGCAACATTACCGTAATGACCAATAGCGAAAGAATCGTCGCCATCGTGCCTAGCGAGATGGAAAAATCCAGGATCGAAAATCTCGCTCTCACGTGAATCAGGCGAAGTTCGCGCTGATAGTTCGCAATCACAACCAGCAACACCGCTGCTCCCGCCAGCCAACCCTCGGTCTTATGTTTCTTGAATCCGAGGTACGCAACAACAAACAGCAGCAGCCCTAAAAGCAACTTTACGACCAGCAGAAACGGCACTATCACCGCCGCATAATGTACAGGCACGGTCTCGCCATACAAAGGTGGCCGAATCATTGCGGTACCCACCACAAGCAGCGCGACCAGCGACCACACTGCACGGTGCAGCAAGCTGATGCGTGACACACGGAACCAATAGCCCCAGAACACCACCCAGAGGCCGATGCGGATGGGAGCAAGAATCACATCCTGGAGTGCAATCGACAAAATTTGGCCGATGGATGGCTTGAAGTTAATCAGCAAAACTACGGCATCTTCAAGAAGGGTGACCAGACAGACCAACCCGAGCCATCGATACCCTTCTTCCAGGGGATCCAGCCAGAAGAGCGCAAGCGCCATGACCAGAGCCATGATCAGAATTAGCATCTCCAGATAACCGGCGCCCGTTATTTTATGGGCAATGTCGTCGAAGTCCAGCCGGACCAGGGCGGTCATCATCGAGGCATATCCCAATATCGGGGGGCTGTGCAGTCCCCCGGCGTCCGGGCTATTGAATGGCGTGGCGCTGTCCATCCACATTCGGATAGCGATTGTGATTTTGCCATTACCTACTCCCCGTGGCAGAGAATAGGCCTGCGGCAAGCTGGGGTAAAAGGTTACTTGGTCGGCGAACTTGCCGAACTCGCCTATGTTTTGTCCATCGACGAAGACTTGGTAGGCATCGTCGGCGCTCTGCGGCATCTTGATGGCCAGCCTGCGCTTGGCACCCTGAACATCGACCTTGAGCCGGTACCATGCATACCCTGAATAACCAGCGTACCCACGTGCCGTCCAACCTGGAACATCCCCGCTCATCCCCAGACTTGCATCGCCTGAACCCCGCGGCGGAGTGAGGTCCATCGTAGCCCAGTCGGAGTCATCGAAATCTTGCAGCGCCCACGCCATATTGTCGCCGGTATGAAATTTCCATGGCCCGGTCAACGCGGTCGACGACTCTCCCAGAGTGACGTGAGTTATAGGACCTCCGACTGCATCTACGTTTCCGCTTGAGGATTGAGCGTGACCCGAGACCCGTATGCTCCCCAGCAGAAGCAAAAACAAGAAGATTCGCGTGATGCAGTGCATAGAGATTCTTTCTGCGGAAATATTTACGAATACCAAAGAGTACACCGAGTGCTGGCTCTCAAACCAAACACAAGAGAGCCCGCACCCAAAGGCGCGGGCTCTCTCGTTTTCAGCTACGCGGAAGTTATGCAGATGCCACGAAGTCACTTGGCGGAAAGGGACCCGCTTTTACTTGGATCTCCGCCTCATGCGTACCAGACCGAGTGCCGTCATGCCGGTTGACAGCAACGCCACGGTTCCCGGCTCGGGTACTGGAGCTGTCGTGCTGAAAGTTCCCGTACCAGTGGGGAAGGAACCCGCAGGTACACCGCTCTCCACGATGATGAAGACACATCCGCCATTGTCATCATCGTCATCGTCCCCATCGCCACGCTGGCAGGAAGGGAGCCCCGGCCCTCCAAAGAAATCCAACGAATAAGTCTTGTCGTCCGACGAGAGAAAGCAGATCGAATTTGTGAAGATGCTCCCTGTAAGGGTCGTGTTGCAGGACACTGGCTGCCCACCCAAAGAAGGAGTGTTCGGGTACGTCAATTGGAGGCTTTTGAAGGTCAGGCCGGATTCGTTTTCTCCCTCGAAGCACCCGTCGAAGTTGAACCCCGTTGGGCAGGCTCCGAACTTGATGCTGAAAGGACCTGTTCCAAAGATCTGTGTCGGATGCAGCGGCGGCGGATCCAGCACACCCTGTTGGAAATCGGCAGTGTCGGCCTTGGAGAAGCTTGTAAATCCACAAATCAAGGTAAGGACCAATAAACAACGAAAAAGCTTCATCTCGCGCTCCTCCAGGAGGGTCAAATAAGACTAATTTTGCAATCTACCCCTAATACCTGCACGTAATGGGCCAAGAATAATTTCGCGAAAGTCCTTATCATGCGAGGCCTTCAATCGATAACCTTTGCAAAATTTTGCGCAAATGATGTAAAAGTCTTCGCTTACCTCGCCGGTCTCCTGAGCTTGACAGATAGACATATACTCATCCAAAGCCACATTTACCCTCACGAGGATCCGATTGATATGGAGTTCACGGAAACACTTCTGGCACAACAACAGGTTGTTCGACTGCAGGCGCTCCTCGAAGCCAGTCGCCAGATTCACTCTACGATCCAATTTGATGAGGTGCTCCGCATCGTCCTCGAAATTGTAGTCCGGGAACTCGAACTTGAGGGGGCATTCTTTATCGGTTTCCCTCAGGTCTATGGAAGCGTGCCCCCCGGTCTTCAGGCACTCTTCCAGTCGGCGGCTGCTGAAAATCTTCCCGGCCAACCCGTCCTTCAGTTCCCTCTCCGCGACAAGACCGGCAATGTTTTTACCGAGCTTATCGTCCTCCTTCCCCGCGGCCGCATGCTCGATCTGGACGAAACCGACTTTCTCGAATCCCTCGCAGTTCAGGCCGCTGTCGCCATTGAAAACGCGCGCTTTCACGAGCGTACCCTCCAATGGCAACGCGTCGAAAGCGATCTCGCATCTGCCCGCCAGGTGCAACTTAGCCTCCTTCCGCAGGAGATGCCAGATATCCCCGGTTACGAAATCGCCGCACGCGCCCTCACCTGCTACGAGGTTGGTGGTGACTATCACGATATTGTTACCCTCCCCTCCGGCGAGATTGTCGTTGTCGTCGGAGATGTGGCTGGTAAAGGACTTACCTCCGCCCTCGTCGGAACCTCCTTTCGCTCGGCCTTCCGCGCGATGGTCCACTCCAACCTCAGTCTCTTCGACATCGCCACCCAAATGAATCTCCTCCATTACAACGAAGGATCCGAGGCCCGGCGTCGCTACGTCACCGCAATCTTCCTCCGTCTCAATCCGGCCGCCAACACGCTCCAGGCCCTTAGCGCCGGCCACAACCCGGCCTTCCTCGTGGCTCCCGATGGAACCCTAACTAAAATCAAAGCATCGGGAACCCCCGTCGGCATGCTCCCATTTTCCAGTTATGTACCTCAAACATTTACCCTTGACCCCGGTTCCCGCCTTCTGGTCTACACTGACGGCATGACTGAGGTCTTTCACGGTCAGGATGAATTCGGTGAAGCCCGGCTTCTCGAGGCGTTTCTCGCCTGCGAGGAGCCCACGGCAGAGCGGACATTATCCTCGCTCTGGCACACTTTAGAGGCATTCTCAGACGGGCAAGACCAGTCCGATGATATGACTGCTCTGGTATTGTTCAGAAGACCATAATGGAGACAACCATTGATGGATGAGCACCGCAGCAGCATAGAACTCCGGCTTCCCTCGCGACTCGGCTTCGAAAAGGTAGCAATGAATACCGCGGCCAGCGTAGCTCGACTCATGGGCTTTGGCGACGACCGCATTGAGGACCTCAAAACCGCGATCGCTGAGGCCTGTATCAACGCCATGGAGCACGGCAACAAACTCGACGAAACCCTGTCCGTTGGAGTTATTCTGTCCATGAAACCGGACTCGCTCGAAGTCAAAGTCCTCGATACCGGAGAAGGACCAAAGGCGCACGCCGCAACCGCTCCTGACATTGACAAAAAGATGCACGAGGAAGAAGAGCCCCGCGGAATGGGAATGTTTCTGATCGAATCGCTCGTCGATGAAGTCGAATGGGTTAGTTCACCTCCTGCCGGCAGCTACGCCCGCATGGTCATACGTCTTCATCCGTCCCCACAATAAACGAACGAGCTAACAGTTAAAGCGAGAGGAAGCGGAATGCAGGAGAAGGTTACTCAGGTTAAGGTGGAAGAATTGTCCGGCAACAGCGGGCCCATCATCGTTCTGCGCTTTGCGGGAGATATCACCAGTGCTTCAAACGCAGCTGTCCTCGGCACCTATCAGGGAATCTCTGAAACCGCCAAACGTATCATCCTCGACTTCACCGGCGTCGACTACCTCAACTCCAGCGGCATCGCCCTCATTATTCAGATGTTGATCGCCGCCAACAAGAACGGCCAGACCATCCAGACCTTCGGCCTCAAGCCGCATTTCCAGAAAGTCTTCACTATGGTTGGCATCACCAAATACACCAAACTCCATCCGGACGAAAAAACCGCTGCCGCGGCTTTCTCTTAAAAAGGAGCGGCTTTTCGCTCCATCAATATCAGGAATGAACAAATACGACTGTAGTCGAAGAGGAAATCTACCCCATCTACGCCCTTGAGCGATGCGGACCGGCGTGCGCCGGTCGGCATCGCTCTTCACTTCGTTATCGGAGGAGGCGTCGGGTTTCGCGGAAGCATCTCCGCCCTCGTAGCCGTGTTGTACACAAACCACGCCTCGATCGCCGCACCCTGCATCACATCCCCCGCCTGGACCCGGTCATACAAGTCCATATTCGAGTGATGCGTACGCGTTCCGTATTCCAGCGGGTCCTGCATAAACCCATATCCATTCAGCCCGATCCAGCTGAACGAGGTAGAGTCCGTCCCGCCCGGCTCACGCGTCGGAGCCGCCGTGCCACCCACAACCGCCGTAATCTCCAGGTCCTTCAGAGGCTCAATCCACTGCTCGAAGATTCCCTTCGTCAGCAGATTCCCATTCGCCGAAATCCCGCGGAAACGCCCGCTGCCCGAGTCATCGTTGTAATAAGCATCCAGCTTCGAATACTCATCCGTGCACTTCATCGTGTCGCGCGGAGCGAAGTGCTGCTGCACATAAAACTTCGATCCCAGCAGTCCCTCTTCCTCCCCGCCCCACAACGCAATCCGTACTGTGCGCGCCATCGGCTTGTGAATCGTAGTCAGGATTCGGATCGCCTCAATCGCAACGGACGAACCCGTGCCATTGTCCGTCGCGCCCGTCCCGCCCTGCCATGAATCCAGGTGTCCGCCCAGCATCACAACCTCATCCGGCTTCGTGGTTCCGGGAATCTCTCCCACAACGTTGAAACCCATCTGATCGTTCTTATAAGTCTCCGTCTGGATATCGAACGTCAGCTTCGGAGTAATCCCGTGCTCCAGCAATCGCGAAATGCGGTTGTAGTGTTCCGGAGTAATCGCAACCATCGGCGGAGGAGTAGGATCGTCCGGATTCTGCGACCCGCCAAACGTCGCAAACACAGTGCCTCCATCGCCATTCGTGCCGTAGTTCACGGCAACCAGCGCACCCTCATCGCTCAGGAACTTGCTCGTGTCGTTCCGCAGCTTCAGCGCAGCGTTGCGATCGAAGTTCGCCGGAATCGGCGGAGGCGCCGGAGCCCCGCGAGTAGGCCTGCTCCCGCCTCCAAATCCCGCACCCAGCTTGGAAGGATCAGCCACAATCCCACGAGCAGCAATCTCCTCATCCGTCAGCCGATGGGCCTCTGGCTCTGTATGCATCAGGATCACCTTGGGATCGGCAATCAGCACCACCTTCCCCTTTAGCTTGCCCTTGTACTTCGCAAAATCAGCCTGCGAATGAATCGGAGCCAGAATCGCCTCGCCCGTCACCGGCCCATTCGTCCCCGGGGTCCATGCCAGGGGAAACCCGATCAGCGGAGCATAATTCGGTTCCACCAGCGCTCCATAAAACTTCTTATACTGCCACGAATTCCCAAACGGCCCCCACGGCTCCAGGTGAACATTCTTCAAGCCGTAAGACTCCAGCCGCTTCACAATCCACTCAGCCGCCGCGCGATGGTTCGGTGAGCTCGTAATGCGCGGACCATACACATCGCTGATGTAGAACAGATGATCCATTACCTTCGAGTTGTTGAACGCCTGCCACTTGATCTCGTTCAATACATTCAAATCCACTGGCTCAGACTGCTGGGCCCCCAGCGGCATAACCGCCAGCAGGCCCAGTACGATCAGTTTCCTTTTCATGATTCCCTTACCTTAGAAACTCAATTTCACTGCAAATTGAATATTGAACGGCTCGCCAACGCCGATACCGGGCGCCGAGGCCGCGTTACGCGTATTCGTAATCAAACCAAAGGAACTCGAAGTCGGCGTAACAGTAGGATTGGCAAAGTTGTTCAGGTTGAAGACATTAAAGATTTCTGCACGGAATTCGCTAGTGACTCTTTCTGTAAGCGTTGTGCGCTTGATGAGCGAGAAGTCGATCGTGTGGAACAACGGTCCGAAGAACTGATCGCGCTTCAGATTGCCGTACTGGTTCACCGTCGTGACGGTGCACGATCCAGGACTCGAAGCCGAGATCTTCGTAACATCCGGGCAGGTGAAGGAAGGATTGCTGGCAAGGTTCTGCAGGAACTTATACGTACGCCCCGAAGAAGTGCTCGTGGCCAGCTGCACTCCTCCAACATATGGGCTCACACCCGTATAGTTCGGACGGTCCTTCAACTCGCCCGTACCATCCACGTTGGTCGAATACTGCGGGCTGATCGGAGTGCCGGTCGTGAACTGCACCAGCGCATTCAACTGGTATCCCTGCGTAAGGCGCGGCGCCTTGCTCGTGAACTTGGGCACGTTGTAATAAACGTAACCATTCAGCACATGGCGGTTGTCAAACGTGCTCGGACCATAGTCAGCCGCCAGGTTGTAGCTGTTCATCGGAGTCGTATTGCTCGACGAGTAGTCCAGCGACTTCGACCACGTGTAATTCATCGTCGTGATCAAGCCCTTCCATGCAGCCTGATGAACGGTTGCCTGCAACGAGTGAAAGTTCGAGTTCGCCGCAAAGTTCAGCTGGTTGATCGCCAGCAGCCTCTGCCCTAGGAACGTGGAGTTCATATTCGGGAACGAAGTCTGCTGATAAGGCCGCGCATTCGCCAGGCTCACCCCTGCCTGCAGATCGCTGATGTGCGGCTGATTGATGTTGTACAGCACCTCAAGATGACGGCCGAAGGTACCCACGTAGCCGACGGTGACCAGCGTAGTCTTCGTAACCTGCTGCTCGATATTCAGACTGACAATCGAGGAGCGCGGCATCTTGAAGTTCTGATTGACACCGTACGCACCAACCTGCGGAGCGCTCGCGCCTACAAACGGATTGACCCCCGCCGCCCAGCGAACATTGGATTGGTTGAAGATCGCGGCCGCATCAGGGCCGGCAGGGTTGTTCTGGGCGTAGGATCCGCCACCATTCGTGGTCGTGCCGCTGATCCAGCTGCTCATTGCCGGGAAGTCGTAGAAGAGACCGTACGAACCGCGGATGACCGTACGGTCGCCATCAAGCGGCGAATAGGAGAAGCCTAAGCGCGGCGCAAATCCGGCATAGTAGTTCGGATAGTAGCCCTTCACAAATCCCGGCGTAGATCCCGGAACGAACATGTAAATGTCGTTCGCCTCCGCCTGGATGACGCCTGGAATCGTGTAGCGCACACCATAGTTAAGATTCAGTTGCTTCGTCACCTTGAAGTTGTCTTGTGCCCACAAGTCCTCGGTGTTCAGGGTCCACACACGCTGCGCGTTGCCCTGAAGCAAACGAGCGCCCGAAGAGTTCGAGGGTATACCGGCGAGGAAGTCAGACAGCGCACCCAGCGCCGTACCCGAGCCACCCCACGGACCGCGCGATCCATCGAACGCAAACGTACCGCGCGAGCTCGAGAAGTAAAGTTGGTTGACGTTTGAGTGGCGATACTCGCCGCCGAACTTCAACTCGTGACGGCCAATCGTCCAGTGCAGATTATCCGTTACGTGGCCGGTAACATCCGTACGGCCCGAGGGCTGCGTCGCGCCGACAGTATCGAACTGCGAGATCGTAATCGTCGGTGCGCCCTGAGCAATCACCGGCTTCGTGATCCCGAGACTCAGGCCCGCGTTCTTCTCGGGGTAGAAGTTCTGGTTCGCGTCGTTGAACGTCTGCAGGAAGTAGTTTGTCGCCAGAGTGACCGTATTCAGCAAACGCGGCGTAAAGATGTACGAATGCACCACCGAGAAATTGTGGATATGCATCGGAGCGGTCTGAAAGTAATCCCCATAGTACGAACTGGTCGGAGCAGTCTGGTCACCTGTCGTGCCCAGGTAACGCGCCGAGAGCGTCTGCTTGTCGCTGAACTTGTGGTCCAACTTGATAATGCCGTTGTAGCTGTTGTAGTTGGCCGTGTTGTTCATCGTGATGTTATTCGTCGTATTGGGCGCCGACTTCGTATTCGCCGGATAGAGCAGGTTATACAGGTTGAGGCTCAACTGATTCGCAGCATATGGCTTGCCCGTGGCCGGATCGGTGTACTTCGCGATATTCGATGTAGCCTGGGAAATCCAGGCATCGGAAAGCACCGTATCCACAATCGCGGTATTCGCCTTGGCGATCTGGATCTCACCGGCAAGGAAGAAGAAGGTACGGTCCTTCCAGATCGGCCCGCCAAGAGTGAACCCGCCCTGGTGGTTGCGGATGAGCGGCTTGCGAGACCCAACCGGCGCCACCGGCGAAATCGCTGCGAAGAACTCATTGCGGTCGAAGTAAAAGACGTCGCCGTGGAGCTTGTTCGTTCCCGACCTGATCACCATGTTCGAGTTGGCGCCGGCATTGCGACCCTGGTCAGCTTCGCCCGCCGACTGCATCGAGAACTGGTCAATCGCTTCAATCGGAATCAGGCCGCCCGCCACGCTGGCAATGCCGCCCTGGTTCGAAGCCACAATGCCCAGCCAGGGATCGACGTTATCCGCGCCGTCCACCTGAAAGTTGATGCTCGCCGTACGCGAACCATTAATCGAGTTCGTCAGAGCATTCGCACCGGGAACGAACTTCACCATCTGCGTGAAGTTTCGTCCGTTCATCGGCATCTCCTGCACCGACTTCGAATCGATAACCGCAACCAGCGCGCTCGAAGTCGTATCCGTCTGGATCGCGTTCGCCGTGACGTCCACCACCGTCTCGGTCTGCCCAATGTTCAGTTCGATACGCAGGTTCATCGTCTTGGAAACCGCAATGTCGATGTCATCAATCTTCTTCGAAGCAAATCCCGGGCTACTCACATTCAGCGAGTACTTGCCCACAGGCAGTTCAGGAAAGCTAAACTGTCCTTCTCCGTTAACCGACGATGTGAGCACGGTGCCAGTCGCCGGATTCTTCAGCACAACCTTGACGTCGGCAATCACAGCGCCCTGAACATCGGTAACAGTTCCGGACAAAGTTCCACGAAATGTTTGAGCGAACACGGCCGTGCTGAGAAACAGAAACACGAACGTCCAACGAAGACGGTGCATGGGCAGCCTCCATGAGCTTGATAAAGCGTCAAAATGTAGTGGTAGTCACAGACAGACGTGTCTATGTGCAGAATCTACGCGCGTCGCGGCACGCAGACTGCGGATATCAAGACAGATCTAACGGGAATAATTAGTCGTTAGCGACAACACAAAATGCGGCTTTGTGAGTAATCTGCCGATATCTGATTCGTGCTAATGAGCATGTAAGTGTAAAAATACGAAGCCCCGGATGAGAAGTCAAGCGTTTGAATTAAATCTTCTATAGAAATAATCCGTGTGTTCACCTGAAGTCCATGCAGGTCGGTCCCGCGAAATGACCAATCATCCCAACGAATGCAGAATGCATTCAAGAGCATAGCTGGAAGGTCATCTGTGAAATAACGCCATCGGAAGATGTTTTCCCAATACGGCTGCCCTCCGCTTTCTCGATTCGATTACGGAAGGACAGCCTATCGGAATCTCACACTGCTCTGCTTCAAAACCCGCACTGTCGGATCAGGCAAGATCGAAGCGATCCAGGTTCATGACCTTCGTCCAGGCAGCTACGAAGTCCTTTACGAAGGTTGGCTGCGCATCGCTGCTTGCATACACCTCAGCGAGAGCGCGCAACTGGGAGTTTGACCCAAATACGAGATCAACCACCGTGCCTGTCCACTTGAGTTCGCCCGTCTTCCGATCGCGTCCCTCCAGCACGCCATCCACTGTCTCGGACTTCTGCCACTTCGTTCCCATGTCCAGCAGGTTCTGGAAGAACTCATTCGTCAGAGTCTCAGGCTGCTTCGTGAAGACGCCGTTCTTGGATTGCCCGAAGTTCGCGCCCAGCGCACGCAGCCCGCCGATCAGAACCGTCATCTCCGGAGCTGTCAGGTTCAGCAGTTGCGCCTTGTCCAGCAACAGGTTGGCAGCATGGCCGTTGAGTCCCTGGATAGCGTAATTACGGAACCCATCCGCCTTCGGCTCCAGCACAGCGAACGACGCCACATCGGTCTGCTCCTGCGATGCGTCCGTGCGGCCCGGCACAAAGGGAACCTTCACATCGTGACCCGCCTTCTTTGCAGCCGCCTCGACAGCAGAGGAACCTGCAAGGACGATCAGGTCAGCCAGGGAAACTTTCTTGCCGTTGCTCTGCGCCGCATTGAACTCCTGCTGAATCGCTTCCAGCTTCGAAAGCACCTTCGCCAGTTCGGCTGGCTGGTTCGCCTCCCAGTCCTTCTGCGGAGCAAGCCGGATGCGCGCGCCATTGGCGCCTCCACGCTTATCACTGCCGCGGAATGTGGAAGCCGAGGCCCACGCGGTGCTCACAAGCTGAGAGACCGACAGCCCCGACGAAAGAATTTTCGCCTTGAGGGCTTCGATGTCTTTCTCATTCACAAGCTCGTGGTCGACAGCCGGAACCGGATCTTGCCAGATCAACTGTCCCTTAGGCACAAGTGGGCCGAGATAGCGGGAGATCGGTCCCATATCGCGATGCGTCAGCTTGTACCAGGCCCGGGCGAATGCATCCGCGAACTCATCCGGATGCTCCATGAAGCGCCGCGAAATCTTCTCGTAGGCCGGGTCGAGCCGCAGGGAAAGATCCGTGGTTAGCATGGAAGGCGAACGGCGTTTCGATGGGTCATGCGGATCAGGTACCGTATTGGCGCCAGCGTCTCCCTTAGGCTTCCACTGGTGCGCGCCAGCCGGACTCTTCGTCAATTCCCATTCGTAGCCGAACAGGTTCTTGAAGTAGTCGTTGCTCCATTTGGTTGGCGTGGTGGTCCAGATGACCTCGAGGCCGCTGGTGATCGTGTCATTGCCGATGCCCGTCCCGAAGTTGCTCTTCCAGCCCAGGCCTTGCTCCTCGACGCCGGCACCTTCCGGCTCAACTCCAACGTGGGACGCTGGAGCTGCGCCGTGTGTCTTGCCGAAAGTATGGCCGCCCGCAATCAGCGCCACCGTTTCTTCGTCATTCATCGCCATCCGGGCAAAGGTCTCGCGAATATCCCTCGCCGCCTTGACCGGATCCGGATTGCCATTCGGACCCTCCGGGTTTACATAGATCAGGCCCATCTGCACAGCACCGAGCGGGTTCGCCAGTTCACGATCGCCGCTGTAGCGCTCATCCCCAAGCCACGTCTTCTCCGGACCCCAATCGATGTCCTCCGGCTCCCATACATCCTCGCGACCGCCGCCGAACCCAAAGGTCTTGAAGCCCATCGACTCGAGCGCCACGTTGCCTGTCAGGATCATCAGGTCCGCCCACGAGATCTTGCGGCCATACTTCTGCTTGATCGGCCACAGCAGCCGACGTGCCTTGTCCAGGCTGACGTTGTCCGGCCAGCTGTTCAGCGGAGCGAACCGTTGCGTTCCCCTGCCGCCGCCGCCGCGTCCATCGTAGATCCGGTACGTACCTGCAGAATGCCAGGCCATGCGGATAAAGAGCGGACCGTAATGTCCGAAGTCCGCCGGCCACCAGTCCTGCGAATCTGTCATCAGGGCATGGAGGTCCTTGACGACCGCATCCAGGTCAAGACTCTGGAACTCCTTGGCGTAGTTAAACTCTTCGCCCATCGGATTGGAGAGCGAAGAGTTCTGATGCAAAATTCCCACGTTAAGCTGTTCGGGCCACCAGCTCCGGTTGCCGTTCGACCCCGCCATTGTTTGCTGAAGCATGCCGCCCGAGAACGGGCACTTCGATTCGTCCGACATCAGTGTCTCCTGTCTGCAACTGTCTAACTGGGTTCAGTATAAGTTCCGCGCCCCTATTCGCACGAGTGCCCCCATCCCATCCCAACCCCGGACCGCATCTAAACTAAAAAAACTGAACCTGATCCGCAACCGGCTCTCGTTCATCTTCATCGTTAATTGTTCATCGCCAATCATATGCAGTTCATTTGGAGCGCTCATGAGCCATCGAAGCAACCCAATGCATTCCGTACTGCAGCTCATACTTCTCGTTACACTTCCACTCGCCACCCTGGCACAATGAAAGGAAACTCCTATGGAACAGCAACCTGTCGTTTACCGGACTGTAAAGATCGATGGGTTGAACATCTTCTATCGCGAAGCCGGGCCGAAGAATGCACCCGTGATCCTGCTCCTCCACGGCTTGCCCTCTTCCTCTCGCATGTTCGATCCGCTCTTGGCCCGTCTCTCCAACCGCTACCATCTCGTCGCTCCTGACTATCCAGGATTCGGCCACAGCGATTGGCCCGACCCGAAACAGTATGCCTACACCTTCGACAACATCGCCTCAGCCATGACGCATTTCACCGAGGCTCTGAATCTGAGCAAGTACACGCTCTACATGCAGGACTACGGCGGCCCGGTCGGCTTCCGGATGGTATTGGCCCACCCCGAGCGCGTGAATGCGCTCATCGTGCAGGACGCTGTCTCCCACAACGAAGGGCTCGGAGCCAACTGGGCGACCCGACGTGCCTTCTGGGCTGATCGGCCAGCGTGTGAGGATGCGCTTCGAACCAACCTCCTCTCCCTGCAGACTACGAAGACCCGCCATGTAGGCGACGATCCCAATGTCGAGCTCTACAACCCCGATCTCTGGACCGATGAGTACTACTTCCTGAATGCGCCCAACCAGGCGCAGATTCAGAGCGACCTCTTCTACGACTACCGCACCAACGTCGACTCCTACCCGAAATGGCAGGCATGGATGCAGAAGAATCAACCGCGGCTGCTGGTGATCTGGGGTAAGCATGACCTTTCCTTCGACTCCGGCGAACCGGAACGCTATCGCAAGGATGTGCCCAACGCTGAAGTGCATGTCCTCGAAGCTGGCCACTTCGCCCTGGACACAAAATCCGACGAGATTGCAGAGATGGTGAATAGATTTATGCAGGAACAGAAGTAAGCTCTGCGTCGAACTCGCAGCTCATCACTCTCCACTCGATTTTGAAACTCGAGAGTCACGATAACCAGTGTCGCTGTTCGGTTCAATCGGACCCACTCGAAAACCAGGCGCCTCGTAGCCTCTCCTCACATATTGCTCAGGCATCGAAACCGCATTCCCATCCCGCAGAGCCGCAAAGTGCGGAGAGCATATCTCCACCCCAGCCTCGTTGAATTTGTTCTGAATATTCTGATGGAGTTCCGAAAAAATATTCAGCACCTCGCGCGGAGTATCTGTATACGCATTCAACTCGTAGCTCACATAAAAATCGTTCAGCGTCCGTTGCAGAACAAATGCCTCAGGACTCTTCAACACGTACGCCGTAGCATCTGCTGCGCTCCGAAGTAACTCATGAACCTTCTCCCATGGCGTGCCGTATCCAATAGAGACCGTCGTGTAAAGAATCACTCCAGCCTTTTTTGCCTCGATGCTGTAGTTCTTTACCGGGCCACTCATAATCGTCGCGTTTGGAATCGTAATAACCTCCGCCTTTGGCGTAAGCACTCGAGTCACAAGTAGATTTCGCTCGATCACCTCTCCCATCGTGTCTCCAATCTGTACCCAGTCGCCAATCAGAAAGGAGCGCATGTAAGTCAAAGTCATTCCGGAAATCGCATTCGCGACCGCCGAAGAAGATCCCAAAGACAGCAACACGCCAAGAAAGATGGATATCCCCCTGAACGCCGGGCTCCTCGCCCCGGGCAGGTACGGAAAGGCCACCACCAGCGCAAGGGCAATCACCAGCACCCGTATCAGCTTTTCAGTCGGTTCGGCCCAATCCGGATAAAAACCGCGGATCGTAAGATTACCCTCACGAACTTTGAAAGAGATCAGCCGTATCAGCTTTATGACGTAGAACGCAATGATTGTAATGACAGCAATCAGCAGAAGGTTTGGCACATAGTCCAGGAAAGACGTCGCCAGAAATTTCAACTGCGACAGCACCCACGCTGTCGTTGTCAGCGATATCTCGCGCGTCGACGAGAAGAAGCTCAACGCCACAGTCAGGTAGGCTTCCAGCAGCGCCAGGATCACAAACCATCGCAGGACCGATCCCAGCGTCAGCACAATCGGTCCCATGTAGCCGACAAGGATATGCCACGTCGACTTCTCCCTCTGAAGGATGATCGTGCGAATTCGCATTCCCACCTGGTTCCGCAGCAGGGAGCTAAGCCATCGCACCAGCCAAAGCCCAATCAGCAAAGCAAGCGTAGCTATCGCGGCCTTCGCAGCTCCGCGAAACAACATCCTCCAGCTATGCTCTTGCCGATACGTTATGACCGCCTGCCTGATGTTTGCCGCGTCCTCCAGCGCCAGTTCCTGCCGGGCCTTGCCGGCTTCCTTTGCATCAGCTTCAGTCACCGCCATGATCAAGATGCCGTCCGTTTCGATCTCTGTCCACGCATCCCGCGTCTGAAGATGGATCGCATCGGGGGGAATGCTATTGTCCTGCGCGATACGAAGAATCCGCTTCGCAATCGCCGCCGCCCGGTCCGAAGGAGTCTGCCTGCCAATGGGCTCATAAACCGTCACAACATGACGGCCCTCAATCTCAACTTGACCCGCTGGGACACCCTCTGCATCTGCAACGTCAGCAGCATTGCCAGTCGTCTGCGACGCAGCCTGGGAAGCAGCCTGTTGTGCAAACAAAGAACTGCACAGCAGGAAACAAACAAAAACCGCAACGCAAATGCTGATGGTTGTCTTCTTCATCACGCAACTCTAAGGAACACTCCTCAGGATCATGCTCATCCCAAACTCTGACAGAACCGCCGCGCAGACCGGCATTCATCGTATTAACGCCGCCACTCACGCAGAAAACGAGACCATCCTCAACCGATCTCAGGAAAATTGCAACCTCCGGCCACTCTGCTGCCTCAAAGGGAAGGCCGGAAACCCGGATTCAACTGGGCAAGGCAGTTGCTCCACGGATGTTCAATCTTCACCGTGCCCGGTTACGGATCAAAACTGCACGCGATTATTCTTCTCCGTAATCTCCGGCATCTTGCTATCCGACTCAACCGTCACGCTGCCGCCCTTCAGATCCGCCCCAGCCGGCAAACTCATCTCCACCATCGTGCGCTTCGGCACAAGATCCACCGGGGCCTTCAGCGAAGGCACATTCGCCTTCGCCAGAACCTTCCCGGCCGAATCCCGTACTACCACCCTCGACGCCGGAGCATCCACCGCACCCAGACTATGCACCGTAACCTTCACCTGCCTGCCCGAAACATTCACATCCTCCGGATCAATTCCCAGATCCGGACGCGACCAGTAAGGTACACCCTTCTTCACCAGTTTCAGCTCCAGCACCGTAGTCGCATGCGGAGCAAACGCCACCGCAACATCCCTGCTTCGCTCAAACGATTCCGTCCGCGTCGTCACATCGCGTAAAGCCCCGGCCTCTGAATCCTGCACTCCTTCCTTGATCTCCCACACCCCCGGATCAACCTCCCACCCCGTCATCCGTGCCGTTACCGGCGACGACTCCAGGTTGTAGGCAATGACCTTCACGTGATCCGGCGCGGCCTCTGGCACCAGGATCGCCACGCTCTGATCATCCGCAGGGGCATTAAAATTCCAGCTCACCGCATTGCCCGGATACACATAATTTCGCATCAGCGCCACACCACCCAATCGCGCCCGCTGCAACTCGCCATTGTTGAAGTACACGCGATCGATCCACAGGCTCCCTTCCCTATTGATGAATTCCCGGTCCACCGCCGTCTCAATCTGAGACGTATACAACTTCTCCAGATACTTCGTATCTCCCGTCAGCTGCCAGTCCAGATGCAGCGTCGTCTCACTCGCATTCCCCGCATCCGTCCTTCGATCCGGAGCCTTCTGCCCTAAGATTTCCTTCCCCCACGTATCCCGCACTCCAAGAAAATCCAGCGCATCCGCATTGATCGTCCGCAGCGCCCAGGCCGGATCATCCCCAAACGGCGCCAGGTACTTCTTATCTCCCGTCCACCGATACGCTGCCCACAAAACAAACCAGGGCTCCTGTCCACCCGGCAGGTCTTCATTCGTATGGAAGTTCACCGTATAGTGCATGCTGTACTTCCCATTCGCATCCTTGTGCCGATGCTCCAGAAATCCATCCGCCACATCCAGCACCATCTTCCGCGTCTCCGGAGTCCCGTTGTAAAGCACCAGCATCAGCGCCGGATGAAACACCATGTACGACCGCGATTTCGCCCACCCCCACACCCCGTTCTCCGCCATCTTCGTTCCGCTGTAGTACGAAGACCGGATCTGCCGCTGCCCCGCTGAATTCACCCCCGTCAGCCACTCCAGCCGCTTCGCCGTCTCCATCGCCCTCTCGAGCTGCTTCGGGCTGCCGTAATCAATCAGCATCGACTGCCCCAGCACATTGATCCCATCCTCATACGCATGCAGCTCGTCATACTGAGCCGTAGCCAGCCCATTCGCGAACATCTGCTGGTCGTACATCGCATCCAGCGTCTTCAGCAACGAGGCCTTCAGCTTGTCCGGAGTAGCTCCCATCGCCGCCAGACCCGGCCACCAGTTCAGAAAGTCGCTGTCATCCGAAAGCCCGCCGCCAAACTCCCCATTCGAGATCTGCCGATTGTCGACATACCAATTAATCAGCCGCTTCAGATACCCCAGATCCTGCACCTGCAGATATGCCCACGCCGGCACTCCAGCCGGCACAACCGGAGCCGCAAATGGCGGCTTCAATTGCTCATGATTCATCTCGTTCCAGTACTTCCGCCCTAGGTCGTTCTCCGGATCGACCCGCAGCAAATCCGTAATGTCCGCATCGATGCGATTGAAGATATTCAGCTTCCGCGAATTCACAGACTCCTCCACAAGATTCGCGTAGTTGTCCCTCACTTGAGTCAGCCGGTCGCTCACATGCTCCACAAGCGCATCCTTCCACGGCTTGAACACCAGCCGCAGCCGCGCACCCTCCAGAGCCTCCGGCCCAAACTCATCGCTCGCCGAAGCAATCGTGATCCACAAACTCTTCCCGTTCGGCAGAATCCGGTCGCGCGTATCCAGCCAAAGCGTATGCGTCTCTCCCGGCTTTACCGAAAAATTGAAATCCAGCATGTCCCGCATCGGCCAGATCGGATCCTTGATCTGGATATTCATCGGCACATATTCGCCATGCGTCGGCTTCACCTTCAGAGCAGGCAGATCAATCGCAATCCCATCCAGCCCCGCATGCATGTTCTCCCACCCATAGGAAGTCCCATGCCCCGCATCCGCCTGCAATCCGCGAAAATCCGCCGGCACCAGAACATGCACAATCGGGAGCGACCGCTCCCCGGACCCCGAAGACCGGTCCACGGCCTTCCCCTCTCCAATCGCAGTCCTTCCACCGCCCAGCGCCACACCCGGCATCGCCACCATAGTCGACCGCTCGTCCGCAGCGAACCGCCCATGAATGTACTTCACCAGCTCCTCAAGCGAAGGATTATCCGCCGCCGTAATCCTCCCATTCAGGCTGTACTGCAGCACCGCAGCACCCTCAGGTGGATTCCCCGGATGCACGTAGTAAGCCGAAAACTCCCCAATCGGCCACTCCTGCTCCACATTCGTAAACCGAACCTTCTCCCCAACTACAGGCGTTGGAAAATCATGCGTCGTCCGCTCCTGCCCCTTCGGCCTCTCAAACAAAGTCTTCGCCAGCATCGGCGAAGTATCATGCTGGTCCGGATCAGCCACCGCTCCCGGCTTCCCTTCCCCGAGCGTCAGCAGCGAAACATTCCCCCACGCCCCACCCTCAATCTCCAGATGATTCCACGGCTCATCCGGCATATAAAAGGTCACCGACTTCCCCGAGAGCGAATAGCAATCCCAGTCCGGCAACTGAAAATAATCGAACCGTCCCACCAGCCGCGACCGGTTATAAACTCCCGGCCACGTCGTCTCCCGAATCCCGTCCGTCCCCTTCCACCACCAGCGCTTCAAATCGTACGCATCATGAATCTCCACCTTGCGAACTGTTGTCGCTCCCGGCGGCAATGGCGTAGGAACATCCCCCTCCCGATTCCACCCATACCGATACCACCACTCATCCTTCCAGCTCTTCTCCGCAATCGATCTCCCAATCGCCGGAATCGCCTGCGGCACCTCATTCTTCGCCAGCGAAGCAATATTCTCATCCGAAAGCATGCGGTCATAGATCCGCAGCTCATCAATGTCCCCGCCGCGGTCATAGTTGTAGGTGCTCTCAACACCCGTTGGAGCAATAATCCGCGAGTGCGGCCCAAACTGATCCAGCGCCGCATCAAATGCCCCCGTCGCCGCCTTCTCCTCCGCCAGCTTCCCATTCACATAAAACCGAATCCCCCGTGTCTCATCCCACGCCAGCGCCAGGTGCACCCACTCATCCGGCTTCGGAAAATTCGGCATCGTGTACGACACCCGCGTCCGCCCCAGATTCACATCCGTAACAAACGCATCGAACCCATGCCCGTTGTAGTCAATCCGTCAGCCAAACCATGTCCCAGCTCGAATGGTCTCCATACCCCACCCGAAACACCGGAAACTCCGTCGCATCCACCGCATCGCGCGACCGCCAGAAAAACGACAGCGTCCCACGCTGCGAATAAATGTTTCCCGGAGCCCAGTACGACAGCAGCTGATCGTTCCCGCACTGCAGATACGATCCCTTCGCGCCCCCCGGCAGAATCTTCACATCCTTCAAAAAGTTCGGAGCCCGCTGCCCACCCGCAGCATAATCCGCCTCAAATCCATGATCCCCCGAGAGGTAGAACAACAATCCCGGTTCCTTCGCTGGCGCTCCATTTGAATCCGGAACCGCCCCCGCCACGCCATAAATCGAGCCACACAACACCCACACCAGAAGCGAAAACCAAGCAGCCTTCATAAACCCATCCGTTTCAACTCAAAGAGGGCAGACCACTAAACGCCGTAGTCGCTGACAACCGCAAAGTGGTCCAACAAACCACGCGCGAAAATTGTCCGCTATCCGGCAAACCGGTGACAAGTTAATTACGGAGCCGCTCAGGGATTCGGTCGATGCAAGAGAAAGTTGGTCTGGCCCCTCACCTCGCTCAAGGAACACAACCTGAAACCCTCCCACCCAACCATCAAGGATTCTGCGGCAACTGCGAACTATTCCACCCGCCGCCAAGTGCCTTGATCAGCAAAACACTCGCCTCAAGCCGTCGGCGCGTGATATCGATATCGTTCCGCTCGTTTACCAGCAGGGCCGTCTGCGAGACGATCACCTGCAGATACGTATCGACACCGCCCTCATATCGCGTGTTGAACAAATCCAGCGACTGCTGAGCCGAAGCCGTAGCTGCGCGCTGTTGATCCGCCTCGATCTCGAGCCCATGCAGCGCATTCAGATTGTCCTCAACCTGCTGGAACGCCGTAAGCGTCGTCTGACGGTAGCTCGCAACCGTCTCGTCGTACTGCGCCACGGCAATATCTGAGTTCGCCTGCCGCCGACCGTGATCGTAAAGCGTCTGCGAAATCGTCGTGCCCACGGCAAAGAACCGGCTCGGCCACGTAAACCAGTTCACCATCGACGTTCCCGTGAAACCGGCAATCGCAGACAGCGACACCGTCGGATAAAACGCCGTCTCAGCTATCCCGATCTGTTCATTCGCCGCCGCCATCCGTCTCTCCTCCGACGCGATGTCCGGACGCCGCTCCAGCAACTGCGACGGCAGCGCGCCGGGAATCTCAGGAATCAAAGGAGCCGCCACCGTCACCGGAGTCCGCGGCACGTTGAACGACGCCGGAGGCTTGCCAATCAAAACCGCAATCGCATGCTCAAAATCGGCTCGCTGAATGTCCACGTCCGTCGCCTGCACCTGTGCCGTCTGCAACTGCGTCCGCGCCTGCGTCACATCCGAGAGCGGAGCGGCCCCTCCGTTGTAACGGTCCTCCGTCAACTGCAGCGCATTCTGGAAAGCCGTAACCGTTTCGTCCAGCAGCTTCCGCTGAGCATCGGCCGAACGCAAATTGAAATAATCGACCGCCAGCTCCGCATGCAGCGACAGCCGCGCAGTCTCAAGGTCCGCAGCCGAAGCCTGCGCCTGCTCACGAGCCTGCGTCACCGTCCTGCGAATCCGGCCCCACAGATCGATCTCGTAATCCAGATCGAATGGAAGCGTGAAAGCGCCCACACCATTATTCGCGGAAGACTTATTGAAATACGGCTGATTCTCCGAAGTACGAACGCCGCCAAGACTCGACGAAACACCAACCGTAGGAGCCTGCGCCGCCCGGAAAAACCGAATCGCCGCGCGCGACACCTGGAAGTTTGCCTCCGCCTGCTTCAGCGTCTGGTTCGCTGGCTCAATCTGAGTCTCCAACTCATTGAGCTGCGCATCGTTGAACATCGTCCACCACTCGCCCTTCAGCTGAGCATCGCTCGGCTGAGCCGCCTTCCACCCATCGCCGGCCTTGAAGTTCTGCGGCAAAGCCTCCTTGAACTCAGGAGCCAGCGGAGCCGCAGGACGAACATATTGAGGCCCGACATGGCAACCGGCAAGCACAACCATCAACCCGGTAGTCGGAACAACTAACCCAATGTGGAGAGCCCCGCGTTTCATCACTGACCCTGCCCCGACACTCGCCGCACCCGAACCTTCATCCCGCTCGCGATCGAATCCGGCGGATCAAGAATGAGCTGATCCGAAGGCGTCAGGCCCGATGTAATTTCCACGGAGTTGCCATAATCGTGACCGATCGTGACCGGAGTCAGTTCGACGCGCTCACCGTGCACCACAGCGACACGAAGTCCCTCAGACCGAAACAGCAGCGTATTCGAAGGTACCGTAACCGTATGCGACCCCGCCGGCAGATGGAAGTGAACAAAAACATAAGCGCCCGGCAACATCTCGCCCTTCGCGTTCTCCACATCCACTTCCACATTCAGCGTGCGCGTCGCGTGATCGATCGCATTGGCATTGCGAACTATCTTGCCGGAAATCTTCACTCCCGGATTGGAATCCTGCGTCAGCGTTGCCTCGTCGCCATCGTGAATAAACTCGGCGTACACCTCAGGCACCGCAACATAAACGCGCAGCTTCCCGAGCGCAGCGAGATGGAACAGCTCCCGCGGATTGCTCGATCCCGATCCCGCATTGATCAGGTCGCCGATGTCCGTATTGCGAGCCGTAATCACTCCGTCAAACGGAGCAACAATACGCTCATAATTCTGCAGCTGCTCCAACCTGCGGACATTCGCCTTACCGGCATCCACCGCCGCCTGCGCGGCGATATAGTTGCTGCGCGCCTGGTCCGCCTCCTGCTGGGAAACCGCATGCTTCGCCAGCAAGCTTTGCCAGCGATTGCTGGTCACACCGGCAAGCTCCATGTTGGCTTGCATCCGCTCCAGCTCTGCTTGCGACTGTTGGAGCTGCTGATCCACCTCTGGAGCCTCGATCTCTGCCAGCAATTGCCCCTTGCGAACACGGGCGCCAATATCGAAGTACCATTTCTTCAGATAACCGTTCGTACGCGAATAAATCGGCGTGTCGATGAATGCCTGCACGTTGCCCGGCAGCACAAGGTCCTGCGCCGCTGCGCTCACTGAAGGTTGGACAACATTAACTGACAGCATCGCAGCCTCGGTCGTCGCGCGAGTCAGTTGCCTCTCATGCGACGACCGAAGATGCAGACCGTAGCCGATCGCAAGGAGAAGCGCTGCCGCAAACAGAATCACAATAAACTTCCCGGCTCCCGGACTTTCAACCGGCGGCTTCATGTGTCCAACATCGGCATGCGCCGGCACGATGTCGTCCGGGGTCTGAGTCGATACAACTTGCTCCTGTGTGGTCATCACTTTCTCCGAATCTCGTATTTCGCTCCCGGAGCTCATGCGTGCTCCTCCGTCAGGCGCTTCCGCGCCCGCGCCTCCTCTGCCGTCCTCCGGCCATGAATCAGCGCAAAGACGCAGGGCACAAAGACCAGCGTGGCGACTGTCGCGCAGAGAAGTCCTCCAATGACAGCGCGGCCCAGCGGAGCATTCTGCTCCCCGCCTTCGCCAAGTCCAAGCGCCATCGGCGCCATGCCGATCATCATCGCCAGCGCCGTCATGATGACCGGCCGGAAACGCGTCGTGCCCGCTTCAATCGCCGCACGCAACGCGGCGCCATGCTCCTCAAGCCGCATTTTGGCGAAGGACACAACCAGAATGCTGTTAGCCGTAGCGACGCCCATACACATGATCGCGCCCATAAGAGCCGGCACGCTCAACGTGGTGTGCGTCAGAAAGAGGAACAACACAATACCGGCAAGCGCAGCCGGTAGAGCCGTAATGATGATGAAAGGATCCACCCAACTCTGGAAGTTGACCACGATAAGTAAGTACACCAGCACGATGGAAAAGAAAAGACCGCCGAGCAAGCCGATGTACGAGGTCCGCATCGTCTCGACCTGGCCCTTCAATGTAATATACATTCCGCGCGGAAGAGACTTGCGATTCTGTGCAAGAATCTTCTCGATCTGCCCGCTCACAGCGCCGAGATCCCGGTCCTGTACATTGCCGTAAATATCTACAACTCGCCTGATATTGTAGTGATTCACCACCGCCATCTCATGGCCCCGTTCCAGCTTTGCAAGATCGCTGAGAATTTCAGGCGTAGCTGCGCCGGCGGAGGGAGCGCCCGACGTAGTGCGATTAATCGGTATGTTCCCCAGATCCTGCATTGAACTCATCTTGTACTGCGGCGTCTGCGCCACCATGTTGTAATTCACCTGATTCTTCCAATTCAGGAAGAACATCGGCGTGACCTGGAAACTGCCGCTCAGCGTGTTCAGGACGCTCGTCGCAACATCGCGCTCGGTGTAACCGCCCTGCGCTGCCTTCGTTCGGTCGACCAGCAGTTGCAGTGTTGGATAGTCAAACCGCTGCTGAATACGCAGATCTACAGCTCCCGGCACCTGGCGTAACTCCGCGAGCATCTTGTCGGCCTCCGCCTGGCTTGCTTCGATGTCATTGCCTTCTATCTGCACGTCGATCGGCGAAGGCAAACCGAAATTGAGAACCTGCGTGGTGATATCGGCCGGCAAAGTGTAGAACGTGGCGCCAGGAAAGAGCTGCGGCAGGTTCGCTCTCAGAGAGCGCACGTAGTTTGCCGTTGGATGATGATCTTCCTTCAGTGATACAAAGATATCCCCATCCGCGGCGCCGATCGTGCCGCTGATCATGCGCTGCGTGTTTGACGTACTGTACGGCATTCCGATGTTGTCAAGAACGTTGTCGATCTCGTCAGCCGGTATCTCCTTGCGAATCTCGGCTTCGACCAGGTCAAACAGACGCGCCGTCTCTTCGATGCGCGTTCCGGTCACGCCACGCACATGCAGAACAAACTGGCCGCTATCGGTGTTCGGGAAAAAGTCTTCACCAAGAAACGGAGCAAGAAGAAACACCAGTAGACAGGCGCCGAGAAACGCCGGCACAAACGTCCGCCGCGTCCCCACAAGCTTCTGCAGCACTCCATGGTAGCTGCTGCGAACTCTTTGGAACCCGCGCTCAAAACCCCTCTGGAAGCGTGCAAAGAAACCGGCGCTGCTGGCTCCATGCTTGTGCTCGCGCAACAGATACATCGCCAGGGTAGGCACCAGCGCCAGGCTCAACACGAAGCTGGCGATCATGGCGAACACCACTGCTTCAGCCAGCGGCACAAAGAGATACCGCGCAACGCCGCCAAGAAAGAACATCGGCAGGAACACAATGCAGATGCAGAGCGTCGAAACCAGCGTAGGAATCGAAATCTGCGCGACGCCATCAAGGATTGCTTCGCGCAAAGGATAGCCATCTTCACGAAACCGCTCAATGTTCTCGATCGTCACCGTCGCATTGTCCACCAAAATACCTACAGCAAGCGCCAGACCACCCAGCGTCATCGTATTGATCGTCTCGCCCAGAAAGCTCAGGACCATTACCGAGGTGAGAATTGAGAGTGGGATGGAGACCGCAATAATCAGCGTCGATCGCCAGTCCCCCAGAAAGACCAGGATCATAAGCGCCGTGAGCGCCGCCGCGATGATGGCCTCGCGGATGACGCCCGTCACCGCGCCACGAACGAACACGCTCTGGTCCGAGAGCGGCGTTATCTTCAATTCCGGAGGCACAATGTTAGCAACGCGTGGAAGAAGCCCTCGCACGCCCTTAACTACATCCAGCGTAGAAGCATTCCCATTCTTCAGAATGGAGATCAATACACCGCGATGACCATCCTGCCGGACAACATTCGTCTGCACCTGAAAGCCGTCACTGACGCTGGCGACGTCACGCAGGTAAACCGTCGTTCCGTTCACCTGCTTGATCGGAATGAGCGCCAGTTCCTCAATCGTGCGCGGCGTTCCGTTGGTGCGTACGTCGTACTCCGACTGGCCTATCTTGATCGTGCCCGACGGCATTACCACGTTTTGCTGCGCCACCGCACTCAGCAGATCGCCCGGTGCAACTCCCTTGGACTGCATCGCCCCCTGGTCCATGTTGATCGTGATCTGCCGCTGCTTACCTCCATATGGAAGCGGAAGAACTGCGCCGGGAACCGTGATGAGCTGCGGTCGAATGAAGTTGCTGGCGTAGTCGTTCAGTTGCGACTCGGATAGCCCGTGCCCCGAAATGCCCAGTTGTAGAATCGGCACACTGGACGCCGAAAAGTTAATAATCTGCGGCGGCAGAATTCCCGGAGGCAACTGACGTAAAAGATACTGGGACGCTGCGGTAATCTGTGCGTTCGCTGTGTCCAGCGATGCCCCGGGCTGAAGAAAGACCTTTACGTTGACAGTGCCATTGTAGGTTGTCGATTCAATATGTTGGATGTTATCGACGAGCGTCGTGAGAGCCTTCTCATAAGGCGTGGTAAGACGCCCTTCAAGCTCCTCCGGATTGAGTCCCGTATAGGTCCATCCAATCGAGACAACCGGAATATTGATATTCGGAAAAATATCCGTTGGGGTACGCAGGATCACAACAGGCGCCGCAATCAGAATAAGCAGAGCAAGGACGATAAATGTGTACGGACGATTGAGAGCTACCTTGACAATCCACATGTGTCCTGACCTGACCCTCGCAGCAAAACGATATCTAAGTAGATAGATTAGCCCTCGGAGCCGAATGTTTCACAGTTCTTTCCGTGGCTTACTATCGGAAAAACCGATTACTCTAGACACATGGAACTCCGTCATCTTCGCTATCTCGTTGCTGTAATAGAACAAGGAAGCTTCACTCGGGCTTCTCACATTCTCAATATTTCCCAGTCCGCAATCAGCGAACAGCTTGCCGACCTCGAAGACGAAATTGGAGTCCAACTCCTTATCCGGTCACCACGAAAGACAATTCTGACCAAGCCAGGAGAGCTTTTTCTCGAAGAGGCTTATCGCATCCTCGCTGCGACCCGTCACGCCGTTGAGGTAGCGCAGCGCGCCGATCACGGAGAAGTCGGCACCTTCCGCGTCGGATTCTTCGCTGGCGGAGTCGGCGTGAACTTCCCCCGTCTTATTCGCGACTTCCGTAAACTCCACCGCGGGGTTCAGCTTTCACTCGTAGAGATGACGCCTACTCAGCAGTGGCCCGCTCTTATCGATGGAAGAATTGACATCGGCTTTACTCGACGCATTGAACCCGAGTTCCGCGGGGAATTGAAGTCTGAGGTCATCCAGCAGGATCCGATCGTGGCAATTCTCCCTAAAAACCATCCTCTTGCCCCCGGACCCGTCGACATCAAAGACCTCTCCAACGAAGCTTTTGTGCTCTCATCCCGGGAAACGTCCCCCGCCGTCTTCGACAAAGTGATTGAACTGTGCTCCGACGCCGGCTTCTCTCCTCGAATCGCCAGCATCTCCACCGTTTGGTCGAGCGTCGTGCTCATGGTGCAGGCCGGTGAAGGCATCTCGCTTCTCCCTCTCAACACGCAACAGTTCCGCACCCGCGACCTGGCCTTCTGCCCCATCAAATCAAAGAACGCCTTCGTGGAGTTCGTCATGGCCTGGTCGCCAAAACGCGACAGCAATCTGACTCGAAGTTTTCGACAGCTCGCCAAAACACACGCTACTGGAGAAAGCCAGCAGTCCTGACGCTGCTTCGAATGGGCTACAATCGCAATGTGCGTAGGCTTTTAGCCATCACGCTGATGGTGCTCTTCGGCCTTCCGGCCGTTGCGCCGCTCTTCGCGCTTGAGGGCACGGCTGAACTCAGCCTCCCCATCTGCTGCCGGAAGAATGGAGCGCACCATTGCACGCAACGTGCATTCTCTCCAACTGTCTCAGATGGCACCGCGATCCGAAGCAGCCGGCAACCGTGTCATGCCTATCCCGCTACGGTCACCCCCATCAGGCAAAATCAAGTCTTCCTGGAAGCGGTCTTTCAGCTATCGACGAAAGCCGCTATTCATGCTGCCTCAGAATTCCATTCCACTTCTCTCCCGCGATTCTTCTTCAATCGCTCGGAGCAGCAGCGCGGCCCTCCTTCCGTCACAGCCTAGTTCCCGCCTCGATCCATCATCCTGGTGTGCGTCAGCTTTCGCATAGATCGCGGAACGCACCATCATGACATTGCTCTCTTTCGTCGGCTTGATCTGAAAGGCTCCTATGACGGTCTCCAAACGCCGTTCACTACTTTTGCTGACCTCAATACTTTTCGCATCCTGTACGCTTTCTGCGCAGCAAACGATCAACAACGCGTCGCTGAGCGGGCGTGTAACAGATCAATCTGGCAGCGTGGTTCAACATGCAACCGTTCAAGCGGTTCAGACTACCACCGGACTTGCTCACATGACCGAGACAGATGGCGAGGGGCGGTTTCGCTTCCCCTATCTCACGATCGGCCCATATCAAATTACGGTCCAGCAATACGATTTTGCTGAGGTAAAACGCACTGTCGCTCTTACAGTTGGTGCTGACTTCCACCTGCCCATCACCCTTTCGGTAGCCGGCACTGAGACCACGATTAACGTCAACAGCACATCCCCATCGCTGGAATTGAATCGAAGCCAGATCGCCCAAACGATCTCTACAGACGAGGTACAGAATCTCTCGCTGCTCGGCCGCAATTTTCTCGATCTCGCTCTATTGGTCCCAGGTGTCTCCCCCACCAATACGGCGAGCACGCAGCTCTACGCCGAAACCTCAGCCGTCCCCGGCCAGGGAATCTCCGTAAGCAGCCAGCGTAACTTCTCCAATAACTTCATCGTTGACGGAGTCTCCGCAAACGACGACGCCGCGGGACTGACCGGGACCTTTTACGGCCTCGATGTCGTGCGCGAGTTTCAAGTCGTTACCTCCGGAGGTCAGGCCGAGTTCGGGCGCGCCCTGGGCGGATACATCAACATGGTCACGCGAAGCGGCACCAACGCACTGCATGGAAATGCCTACGGATTCCTCCGCAACCAAAGGCTGAATGCCAACAACGCGCTTTCCCAAACCAGGCTTCCTCTCACACAGGCTCAGTACGGCGCATCGATCGGCGGTCCAATCCGGCATGACCGCACCTTCTATTACGGCAACTTTGAGCGGCGCCAGCTCAACCAGGACGGCATCATCACAATCTCGCCTGCAAATATAGCTCTCATCAATGCGCGGCTGCAGAGCATTGGGTATCAGGGGTCGCTCATCAGCACCGGCCTCTATCCAAACCCCGTCCGCACAAACAATGCCTTCGTGCGGCTGGATCACCGCGTCAACTCTCGTGATGAGTTCAGCATCCGTTACAACCTCTATCAGGTCGACAGCCAAAACTCCCGAGGCGTGGGAGGCTTGAGCGCGGTGAGTGCGGCGGCCGCACTTCACGATACCGACCACGCCATTACGGCAAGCAATGTCCTTATGCTCTCTTCAAAAACCGTCAACGAGACCCGCGGACAGTACACTCACAGCTATCTAACCGCTCCACCGAACGATCCTGTCGGACCCGCTGTCAGCATCTCCGGAGTAGCCACATTCGGCACACTCTCTGCATCTCCTACGGGCCGCCTTAACAATTTGTACGAGCTGGTGGACAACCTGTCGCACCAGGCCGGCCCTCATGCCCTCCGCGCGGGTGCGGATTTCCTGTACAACGACCTCACCATCACCTTCCCGCAATCGAATCGCGGAAACTATTCCTTCTCCTCTCTGGCAAACTTCCTTGGGGGTGTCTACAACAACTCCGGTTTTACGCAATCCTTCGGTAATCCAGTCGTACCGCAAGGCAATCCCAATATCGGTTTCTATATTCAGGACGAATGGAAGTTCTCCCCTGCACTTACTCTGAACGCTGGATTGCGCTATGACCTTCAATTGCTCAAATCCATCGAAACCGATTTCAACAATATCTCTCCGCGATTCGGCTTCGCATGGTCGCCCTTCGGCAACGACGGCACGATAGTTCGTGGAAGTTTCGGACTCTTTTATGACCGCATCCCATTACGTGCTCTCTCAAATGCACTCGAATCCAGCGGAAACACGGTCAACATCACGCCTGCAACATTTGTCACCGTCAGTCTTTCGCCCACGCAGACCGGTGCCCCAATGTTCCCGAAGATTCTCACCACGCTGCCCTCCGGTGTGCTCGTCAACTTCACCACAATGAATCCGCGCATGCAAAATGCTTATTCCGAACAAGCCTCGCTCGAAGTAGAGCAGCGGCTCACAGCGCAGACCACGGTCGGCGTCAGCTATCAACATCTCCGCGGACTCCATCTCATCGCCTCCGTCAATCAAAACACGCCCACCTGCACTGCCACCGGAACCAACAACGGCTGCCGTCCAAACCCGCAATATGGCAATAACAAGCAGTATCAGTCGGCCGCTGACTCCTATTACGACGGCCTGTCCATCTCGTTCCAGCAACGGCCTTCCCGATGGGGAAGCTACCGAGTCTCCTACACGTGGTCGAAGGGCATCGACGACGTCGGCGAATTCTTCTTCAGCTCCCCCATCAACAACTTCAACATAGCCATGGACCGCAGCCGTTCCGACGATGACCAACGCCATCGCCTCGTCTTCGACGGCATAATCCATAGCTCGATGGATCCTGCTCACTCTTCATGGCAGCGCATCCGCAACGGATTCACTTTGACCGGCATCCTTCAGTACTATTCGCCCCTCCCCTTCAACATCACCACAGGCACCACCAGCATCCAGGGCACAACCATGCGGCCGTGCGCTCCGGGCATCACGAGTTGCGCCCAACTTCTTCCAGGAACAGTCCTCGGACGCAATGCAGGCACAGGCTTTGATTCATTCACGCTGAACACTCGCCTCAGCCGTACCTTCTCCCTCGGTGAGCGCTTCCGTCTCGAAGGCATCGCCGAAGCCTTTAACGCGCTCAATCACAGAAATAACCTGATCCCCAACGGAACCTTCGGCGCCGGCGCATATCCAACCGCGCCCTTGCCAACCTTCGCCCAACCCACCGCCGTCGGAGATCCCAGGCAAGTACAACTCGCCTTACGCCTCAATTTTTAACGATGAAATGAGCGAGTCACTCGGAACGTAGCGCTTCCACGGCGTTCACTCTTGCGGCACGCGCCGCAGGAACAGCTGAAGCAATCACGGCCGCACCCAAAATGACCGCAGCGGAAGCCACAAACGCAAGTGCGCCCGGCTGATGGATCTCCGTGACGTACCTGGCGATCCCGCGTGAGAGGGCAAACCCTACAACGACACCCGCGCCCACTCCGATGCCTGCCATCGCAACGCCTTCTGCCAGAACAATGGTGAGAATGTTACGCGGCAGAGCGCCCAGGGCCATGCGGATTCCAAACTCGCGCGTACGCCCGCTCACAGAGAAAGCAAGAACACCCGCTACGCCCACCACGGAGATTAAGAGGGCCACGGCGGCGAATCCGCCAAACACAATCGCGTTGAGGCGGTCGGGCGTCAGCACCTCCGCGCGAACATCTCCAAGCGTGCTGGCCTTTTCAACGGGCTGGTCTGCTGATAGTTCGCGAACGATTTGTGTGATGGCCGGGACCAGCGAGTACGCATCCTGATTGGCGCGTACGAATAGGCGGCCGGTCCATCCCTGTTCTTGTTCGACCGGCTCATAGATCGTCATGGCTGGTGACGGGATGATATTTTCATCGTCGAAATCAGGTACCACGGCAATAATTCGCCTTGGCTCGGGGCTGATGCCGACAAACTTGATGACCCCGTCCGTCCACCACAGTGTATGGTTCACCGCGTCCTGCCCCGGGTAGAGCAGCTTGGCAAGGCTCTGACTGATGATGACCACGCGTTCGGAACCGTCCTTGTCGCCGTCGTTGAAGTCGCGGCCCTGCTGAAGTGGCACACCGAACGTACTGAAGAATCCGGGCGATATCACCCGGAACCTGGCCCGAAAATCCTGACCGTCCGCCCGTTTGGCGCCTTGCGCGGCAAATTGAAAGCTGATGCCCAGGCCCCGATCGTCGCGCCAGGGAGTGCCGAAACCCGAAGACACATGCTCCACTCCCGGCAGCGCGCTCACGCGGCGTTGCACCTCACGATAGAACGCATCCACCTGCTGGGGTGTCTTCCCATACGACATCAGCGGAAGATTCACCGCCAGAACGTTGGCCGAATCGAACGGCGGCCGCGTCTGCTCCAGCACAAACAGAGTCTTCATCAGCACACACGCTCCGGCGAGCAGCAGGAATGAGGCTGCGATCTGCGTGACAGCAAAGGTGCGGAGACGCCGGCTGCTCCCTCCGGCCACACGTGTACCCCGGCCGGTAAGCCCGCCCTGCGGCGCGTTAGCCGAGGGAAGCCGCGGAATCAATGCCAGGAAGACGGCCGCGATCAACGCCAGCGCAATCCCAAACCACACCATACTGAAATCGAGCGTGAGGTCGTTGGCGCGCACCGAGAAGCGCGAGGCATAACGGCCCAGCACAGCCACCATCGGTATGGCGAGGGCCACTGCTGCCAGCGCCCCGCTCCCGCATAGCACCAGGCTCTCCGCCAACAGAGAACGGCGCAGCACTGCATTGTTTGCGCCCAGCGCCGAGCGTATCGCAAGCTCCGGTTCGCGGCGTACCGTCCGCGCCAGCACCAGATTGGCAACGTTCGAGCTCGCAATCACGAAGAGCAGGGCCGCAGCCCCAAACAGGATCCACAAGATCGCATTGGCGCGCGAGTTAATCTGCTCGTGCATGCGCGTTACGTCAATTCTGAAATGGTCCTCCGGCTTATACACTTCGGGGTGTGCCGCCACCATGGCGCCGTATACGCTGCGCAGTTCCGCCCGCGCATTCTCGACACTCGCGCCGGGAGCCAGCCGCGCGAAGACCTCTGTCATGCGATGTTCGCGCCCCGTCACCATTGTGGCGGAAAGATGATGCGGACTGGTGACGATATTGGCGATGATCTCCGTTGCCACCGGATAGGGAACGGATGGTTCCAGAACACCCACCACGGTCGCGGGGCGCGCGCCGGTCGGGCCCTCCAGCCGTACCGCCTTTCCAATCACGCTGGGATCGGAGTGCAGCGATGCCCTCCAGAAGTGATAGGTCAGCACCACAGCTCCCGCGGCATTCGGGCCGTCATCCGATGGAGTCAGCAGGCGCCCAAGCACTGGTCGCAGGCCCATCACCTCGAAGTAGTGTCCATCCACCACGCCCGCCGGAATTTCGCGTGGCGTGCCCAGACCCACGACGGTAAAATCCAGCTCTGAAAATGTGCCTAGTTCCGTAATTGACTTCAGCCCGCGGCCAATGTCCTGAATCTCGGGAACCGAAAATGCTGCGTTGTCCTGGCCGATGCCGGGGGCGCTCTGGCGCAGGTAAAGCAACCGGCCTTCGTCGCGATTCGCCAGCGGACGCAGCAGCACGGCGCGCACTACGCTGAAGATTGCGGCATTGGCTCCGATACCCAATGCCAACGTAAGGGCGACTGTAATCCACAGCGCGGGAACTCGCGCAAGGGAACGCACGGCAATTCTCAAATCGTGAAAGAACGACATATCGGACCTCTAGCAGGCGGGTCGGTTACACCGCCTTTACTATCTTGTCGAACGGCCGGACCCGAATTCGACAAGTCGTCTAAGAAATTTTTACATAAACCATTTTTTAGAATGGTTCCCCCGAAACGCCGGCGCATATCCAACCGTGCCCTTGCCAACCTTCGCCCAACCCACCGCCGTCGGAGACCCCAGGCAAGTACAACTCGCCTTACGCCTCAATTTTTAACTATGCTTACCGACAAATACATCGATCACGCGGCACATATCGATCAACTGATTTGCGAGAATATTCCAATAACGAGATCGGTGTTTCTCGTTACTGGCGCGACAGAGTAAGCACCGCCCTTATTCATCAGCGACATATCTGCTTTTCCAAAGATGGTCGGCTTCTAAGCAGTTGGGCGGTCGCTCACCACAAGCGCGTTTATGAGGACCGATTCGGCGCTAGGATTCGGAGACAGTCCGAACGTTGATAGCGTTAGCTACCTCAAAGGGCAGACGCCGAGTCCTCCTTGAATCCCCCACGAGGAGAACGCGATCTCCCTCCTCCGTCTTCAACTTTGTATAGAGACGAACTCCGGGTTCGATTCCGTTGGCCTTGACACTTCTCAAGATCGACGCATCCTTATCCGAAACGCTGTCCACGACAAATATTCTTTCCGACTGCGCTTCTGTTAGCGGCATCGACGTTGGTTTTGGCATTCGACCATCCACGGCGGGGATGATGTGACCATGGGGGTCAAGATCCGGGTATCCCAGCTTGGCCGCAATCCGCTCCTCCAGCCGCTCCGAGATGAAATGCTCGAGCCGCTCAGCCTCTTCATGGACCTCATCGATCGGATAGTCCAGAACCTGATACAGAAACGTCTCGATCAGCCGATGATGGCGTATCACTTCCAGAGCGCGACGCTTTCCTTGAACGGATAACCGCACTCCACGATGCCGCTCATATTCCACGAAGGGAGTTGGGGAAGCCGCCAGCTTCTGCAGCATATTCGTCACCGATGCAGGAGCGATGCCCAGATGGCCGGCTATCGCTGTACTGGCAACGCGCTTTTCGTCGGGGCCGCCCAGGGTGAAGATCGCCTTCAGATAGTTGTCCACAGACTCGGTATTCAGGTTCACTTGTCGGTTGACCGACATGAAAGACCTCGCATTGAGAGAATTGACACCTACCCCATTTTAGGCGACCCTAAATCAGGGGGGAATTTAGGCTTGCCTAAATTCCGGTTTCGCCCCCCATTGTGCGGCGCGAACGATCCCTTACCTTTTCTCAATCTGGGGCTTCTTCCTATGCAAATTCGGACCTGCAGATTGCTCGCCTTCCTCCTGTTGTTAACCATGGCTAATGCCATGAGCTTAAGGGCACAGAGCGGAACATCGAGCGCCCTCTCGGGCACGGTGGTCGATTCGAGCGGGGCTGTTATTCCGGGCGCCGGAGTCACCTTGACGTTCACCGGCAGCGGCGCGCAACGGGCCGCAAGCACCGGGGCCGATGGCGGATTTCTCTTTCTCCAGCTCAATACCGGCGACTACATCCTCGCCGTCGATGCTCCGGGGTTTGCCACAAGCACACAGGGATTGACGTACGTGGGGGTACCGATTCATAGGAACATCGCGCTATCGATGGCAGCCTCGCGTACAGAGGTATTGGTGACTGCTACCAATGACGATCCCACAGAACCGGCGCACGTCGATATCACGCCGGAGCAGATCGACCGCATGCCGACCCAGAGCGTCAGCTCGCCATTCAGCTCGCTGATCACCATGACAACGCCTGGAGTCTCAGCCGACTCCAACGGATCGTTCCATCCCCTGGGAGACCACGCGGAGGCCTCCTTCGTCGTCGACGGCCAGCCCATTACCGATCAGCAGAGCCGAACCTTCTCCACCCAGGTTTCACTGAACGCCCTGCAATCCATCGAGGTCCGGGAGGGCGCGCCCGGTGTCGACGTCGGCGACAAGACCAGCATGGTCATCATCGCGCAGACGCGGTCCGGCCTTGATCAGCGTACGCCCCATGGATCGCTGGCGTTTACCCGTGGTTCCTTCGCGACCTCGACCGGCAGCGCGAGACTGGGCTTTGGTACGGCAAAATTCGGCTCCTTCACCGCAGTGGATGCGTTGAACAGCGGCCGCTTCCTCGACACGCCCGAGACCGTCGCCCTGCACGCCGGCGGCAACGCCGAAAACCTGATCGAACGACTCGACTACAGGGCCACGGACAAGACGAGCCTCCAGCTCAACACCAGTCTCAGCCGCTCCTGGTTTCAAACGCCGAATACCTTCGATCAGCAGGCGCTCGCGCAGAACCAGCGCCAAACCGTCGTGAGCTTCAACATCGCTCCCCAGTTCCTCCACACCTTCAACCCCCACGCCTTCAACCAGACCAACCTGTGGGTGCGACAGGACAAGATCCGCTATCGCCCATCCGACGACATCTTCTCCGATACCCCCGCCTATCTCCAGCAGGCAAGGCGGTTGACGAGTGCGGGCATGCGCGACGAGTTGACCTACAACCGTGGCCGTCACAACGCCATCGCCGGGGTCGAATTCAAACACACCTTCCTGGCCGAGCAGTTCGCAACCGGCTTGACTGATCCCACCTACAACAGTCCCTGCCTGGGAGTAGACGGCGCGCCATCGCCCGATACCTCCCTCACGAATCCGTCGCAGTGTTCCCAGGCCGGCCTGACGCCGGACAACGCCTTCCTGCCCGGCCTGCTTGCTATCGATCTCACGCGCGGAGGGCAGATCTATCGCTTTCAGGGATCGACCGACATCAAGCAAGTCGCCCTCTTTGGCCAGGACTTCATCAAGTTCGGGAACGTCACGGCGGACCTTGGACTTCGCTATGACAAGTACAACGGCCTTGCTCGAAATCACGGCCTGCAACCTCGCGTGGGCATCATCTATACTGCCGCTCCACTCAAATCCAGTGTTCACCTCAACTACTCGCGCGTCTTCCTCACGCCGTATAACGAGAACCTCATCGTCGCGAGCTCCAGCGGCCCCGGCTCTGTGTCCGCTTCCCTCGGCGCCGCCGACTCCGCCGTTCTCAACACCGCTCGTCGTAATCAATTCAACGTTGGCTTCCAGACCGGGCTAAGCCGCTTCTCATTCAGTGCGGAGTACCTCTGGAAGTTCACCTACGGGGCCTACGACTTCGACGTCCTTCTCAACAGCCCTCTCACCTTTCCGACTCAGTTTCGCAAGTCGAAGATCGACGGTGGACTGGTGCGCCTCACGCTTAACCCGACCCATGGCATCAACGGCTTCTTCACCTTCAGCCACGTGCGGTCGAGGCTCTTCGGCCCCGAGCTGGGAGGCATCAGCTTCAGTGCACCCTACACCAACGTCGCGCGCCCCGATCATGACGAAGAGCTGGCCATGAACCTGAACCTCCGCTATCAGTTCGGTCGCCGCGGTCCCTGGATCAACAGCTCGTATCGGTACGACGGAGGACTGGTCGCCGTGGCCGTCCCCAATATCTCCACAGCGCTGCAGCTCACCGGAGACGAGCAGCAACAGATGGGACTGCACTGCGGCGCTGTCCTCGCAACCGTCGCAACGCCTCTTCGTTCCTGCACTGGTCCCATCAGCGCCACACGAATCCGTATTCCTCCACCAGCAACCGAGAACGACGACCGGAATCCTCCACGGATCGCTGTCCGCAACACCATGGATATCTCCGCCGGGGAAGACGACCTGATTCATCACGAAAACCAGACTCTTGGAGTAAGGATTGACGTCGTCAACCTCAACAACACGAGTGCGCTTTACAACTTTCTGTCAACCTTCTCCGGAACCCACTTTTTAACGCCGAGAAGCATTTCAGCCGGTCTTCGGTATTCATTCTAAGGTGAGGACGGCAATCCGGAAGTAGTGTGATTCAGCACTGGATCTGATTACGAATGGCAAGTCGGCTTATCGTCAGCAATCTCTGGGGCCGCCGCGAGTTACGAGTTAAGGGTTTCGTAATAGCCTCGAACAGAAATATCCAGACCCCTCATCAAACTTCGGGTGAAGAAGCTGTCAACCCCGCAAAATCTCAAAACACTTCCTATGCGAAACAAAACAAAAAGGAAATAAATCTCCGAGATGTGGCAGAGCAGTTTCACCCGGTTCGCTAAAATGGATCTAGCAGACTTGTACGTTCAGCAAAAGCCCCGGGGCCACTCGGGGCTTTTCTTTGCTCACAACGCTCCTGTTTAGAATATTTCGCGGACTCCTATGGTGAATTTCTCCCGTGTTCTGGGCTTTGGCATTCAGAATGCGCGACGAAGACCAGATCTAAGTATCCTATTTGAAACACTTTACGCTAAAAGATAGGGGGGTCCCCCACCAAAGGAAGACTCCAATGGCTGTACCCAATCCGAAATCCGAATAGAGTAAAGTACTCCTTCATAGCTTGCCAAAGGCATGGAGGCTGTATGACCACAACACCCCACGAAGCGCAGATGTGGCCTAAGCTCAACTGGGAAGCATGGAAGCATACTGCTGACACGTTACACATGTGGACACAGATCGTCGGCAAGACCCGTCTCGCGCTCACTCCATTGCAGAACCACTGGTGGAACGTCCCGCTCTATCTCAGCGCGCGCGGACTCACAACCTCCGCCATGCCTTGCAACTGTGAACTGCTGGAGATCGAGTTCGACTTCGTCAGTCACGACTTGAAATTCCGCACGAGCTCGGGGACCACCCTCTCAGTCCCTCTGCGCGCCCAATCGGTCGCCGATTTCTATGCCGAGTATCGTCGCTGCCTGGCAGCCCTTTGCATCACGGTAGACATCAACCCGGTTCCGGTCGAAGTGCCCAACCCAATCCCCTTTCACCAGGACGAGATTCATCACTCCTACGATCCTGTTTACGCGCACCGCTTCTGGCGCGTGCTCTCGTCGGTGAACTGCCTCTTTACTGAATTCTGCTCCGGCTTCATCGGCAAAAAGAGTCCCGTGCACTTTTTTTGGGGAAGTTTCGACCTGGCCGTAACCCGCTTCTCCGGGCGTCCGGCGCCGTCGCGTCAAGGTGCAGACCGTATCACCCGGGAGGCCTACTCCCACGAGGTCATCAGCGCTGGATTCTGGCCCGGCAATGGCGGCTTCGGAACACCAGCCTTTTACTGCTACGCCGCACCCGCTCCCCCGGGGCTTGACCAGCAAAAAGTCCTTCCCGAGGCCGCTTATTACGACACAAAGCTCGGTGAGTTCATCCTGAAGTACGATGATCTGCTCGCATCTCCTTCGCCCGACTGCGCCCTGCTCGACTTTCTTGAAAGCACGTATGAAGCCGCAGCCAATTTAGCAAAGTGGGATCGCACAGCACTTGAGCGCCCCGCCTCCGAAAACAATCCTCTATAGTCTCGTCATGAGACCTCTCCTGCGAAGCCTTATCGCAGCGACACTACTCCTCGCGCCCTCTGCATTGCTTTGTGCGCAAAACAACGCGCCATCACTTACCTGGTCGCCCGAACGCCCGGCCAGTGGATCGCCAATCCTCTTTGCTATCGAGCTTCCGGCGAAGACCTCCACGGTAACTGGCCGCTGGCAGGATCACGATCTTGTCCTCTTTCGAATCCCGCACACAAACACCTGGAACGCTCTCGCAGGCATCGACATCGAGGTAAAACCCGGCGACTACCCTCTCGCCCTGGAAGCAACATTACCCAACGGAACAACGCAAACCTTCCGCGAGGAAATTCACGTCGATCCCTCCCCATATGTCGAAATCCCGCTCTCCGTCCCCGACAAATTCGTCGAGCCCGGCGCCGCCGCCCTCAAAAAAATTGCCGCCGATCAAGCCCTCAAAAATAAAGTCTTCGCCGGCACCGCACCGAAACCACTCTGGTCCGGGCCATTCCACCCGCCCCTCAAAATTGCACCCGAGTCGGACTCCTTCGGCACCCGTCGCGTCTTCAACGGCAAACTCGCAAGCGTCCATCGCGGCCTGGACTACCATGCACGCCCCGGCACGCGCGTGCTTGCCGTAAACTCAGGCCGCGTGATACTCGCACGCCCTCTCTACTACGAAGGTAACTGCGTCATCATCGATCACGGCCTCGGCCTGATGACGCTCTACATGCACCTCTCCCATTTCAATGTGAAAGAAGGATCGCGTGTCACTCGTGGACAACTCATCGCGCTCAGCGGAAGCACAGGCCGCGCGACTGGCCCGCATCTTCATCTCGGAGTTCGCTGGCAGGGAGCGTACCTCGACCCCGTCAAACTCTACGCTCTCAATCTTCCGACACTCCGTTAGCATGCCTAAGACGAAGGCTTCGAGGCTCCCTCTTCAAGATCCGTCATCAAGATCTTCCTGAGCGGCTTTTGTATCGCCCGCAGCAATGCCCGCGCCGCCAGCGCCGCAATGACCAGCAGAATCACAGCCATCGAAGCGGCAATAAACGGATGATGTGTCGCAAACCACGTCAACCCGATTGCAAGCACATCCTCACTTGTGCTCAGCGCAATGTTCGAAACCGGTTCCGGGCTCGGCGTTACCGCCGCGCGTACCGCGGTCTTTGACGTGTGCGCCGCCAACGCGATCCCAGCTCCCAGCATCGTTCCTAGAACCTGCATCTGTGGCGAAAGCTGAGCGGCGGCATGATACGCAATCAACCCCGCAACCGGTACTCTCACTACCGTCTGCAGACCGTTCCAGATCATGTCGAAACCCGGAATCTTGTCCGCAAAAAACTCCAACGCAAACAGAATGGCGCTGGCGACAATCACCCATGTATGTCCTAAGGAATCCAGCCCGGTGGGCAACGCCACCCAATGCGTTCGCGCCAGGATCCCAAGCGTCAGCACGGTCGCGTAGATATTGAGCCCGCCGGCGAAGCTGGCCGCGATGATAAGCGCCGTGATGTTCGCCGGAGAGAAGCTCATCGCGAAAGGATTCTACTCCGAATCAGATGACGTTGTAGCCTAGCGCCGTACAGTGCGCCGAACCTGTGCATACTGCAGAAGAATGAAGCTGTCCGTCATACCCGCAATGTAGTCCGCCACCACGCGCGCCAAACCCTCCTGCTCAATCTCCTCGAAGTAGCTCGGTGGCAGCTCCTCAGGATCATTGATCCAGTAGTCGAACAACGCAGTCACGACTTCCTCAGCCTTGTTGTGCTCATTCTCCAATGTTTCGCACGTGTAAAGCGTGTCATACAGGTATCGCTTCTCCTGCTGTCTCTCCGCCTCCACCTTGGGCGAAAACAACGCCAGGCGCGACGGGTGCCGCTGAATATCTTCGAGCGTGTTCGCACCAATTGCCTCGGCATTCGCGCGAGTGTTCTGAATCAAATCATCCGTCAGAATGTTCTGCATCTTCTGTAGAGCTTCATGGAAGAGATACTTCTCCTCCACTCCCGGATGTTCCTTCGCCACACTCTCATAACAACGAGCGACCACATCGACGTTCTCGCATATATGCCCAATCTCAAGTAAACCCGACTCAACCCCGTCGTCGAGGTCTGCCGTCAGATAAGCAATCTCATCCGCAAGATCGATCAACTGTGCCTCGAGCGGTGGCCGTTGATCCAGAAAATAGCTCCCCAGTTCCGGGTACCGCGCGGCATCGTAATCGCGTGAGTGTTTGATGATCCCCTCACGCACCCCCAGCGTAAGATTCAATCCCCGATGAGCCGCATACCGCTGCTCGAAATGCTCCACGATGCGCAGCGCATGCAGATTATGGTCAAAGCTGCTTCCATGTCTGCGCAGGCATCGATCCAAAGCTCGTTCGCCGGCATGCCCAAATGGAGGATGCCCAATATCGTGCACCAGGGCCAATGCCTCTGCCAGATCTTCATTCAATCTCAGAGCTGAAGCAGTGGCACGAGCGATCTCGGCGACTTCAATAGTGTGGGTAAGCCGGCTCCGGAAGTGATCCGAGGCCCGGCTCGTAAACACCTGCGTCTTGCCAGCAAGCCGGCGAAATGCACGCGACCCCACAATCCGTTCCCGGTCACGCTGAAAAGGCGTGCGCGATGGCCGCAGAGGCGCAGGAAAAACACGCGCCACCAACGGGTCACCCGCATCCCCGGCGACACCACATCGGTGCAGATCGTTAACCATGCCTGGTTTGAGTGTAACGAATGAGCCGCGGTCACACGACCGCCCCAGCTGGAATGAGTTTTACTGCTTCACAGTCGAGGAACTCACCTTGGCCAGTTTCACCCGCGCATTCTCGAGTTTATGCTGCACCTTGGCGACATCTTCAGGATCAGCGTCTGCCGGCAGCGACCGGGCATACTCGGTCATCGATCGCTCCCACTGCGCGACTGCCTGCTTCAGCTTGCCCGTCTTCTCATACACCTCGCCAAGGTGATCGTGAATCGTCGGGTCGCTGCTGTTGCGCTCGTTCGCCTTGCGAATGTTCTCTTCGGCCTGCGCAAACTGCCCTGACTTGAAGTACACCCAGCCCAGCGAATCCAGATACGCATAATTCTGCGGATCCAGGTCCACAGCCTTCCGAATCATCGTGAGCGCCTCATCCAGCTTCACGCCACGATCAGCGAACATGTAACCCAGGTAGTTCAGAATCGTGGCATTTTGCGGGTCGATTGCAAGCGCCTTGCGGAATTGCGCTTCAGCCTCGTCGTAATGCTTCTGGCGATCAGCTAATGTCCCGCGCAGGAAATATAAATAGAGCTTTTCGTCGGACTTGTTCGAAAGCTTCTCTGCGCTATCCAGCACGGTCTTCGCATCGTCAAATCTCTTCAATCGCGTATAAATCTGCGCTAATGCCAGATACGTCTCACGATCATCTTGTCCACCGGTAAGCTGCGCCTTTGCCAGCGCGATTCCCTTTTCGGCTTCACCCGTATCCGCAAGCTGGCCGGCGTACATCAGTTGAATGCCACGATCCTTAGGCATCGCCTTTGCAGCCTCAGCCGCAGTAGACGTCGCGTCCTTCCACTGGTGCGCGTCACGATACGAATCCACTTCGCCCTGATAGCCGTTCTTCACATTCTCGCCACCAAGCTCAACCATCTGCTTGTAAGCATTGACCGCATCCTGGGTCTTGTTCTGCTCCCGATAAATAATCCCGATCCGATCCAGGAAGATCGCCCGGTTGCTCTTCTCCTGGTCTGAATACTTGCCGTCGGCATGCGCCGTACCCTCCAGCATCTTGTTCAGGAGAGCTGTCGCGTCGTCATAATGACCCAACGCGTCGTAGAGCAATGCCTCGTTATAACTCAACTCCAACGAATCCGGAGCCAGCGGTTTGGCCTTCTTCAGCGTATCCAGTGCCTGATCGTAATGCCCCTGCCTGCGCTGAATCTCCGCCAGATGAATCTGTGACTGCGCATCTTGCGGCTCTGCCGTCACGATGTCCGCAAATATCTTCTGCGCCTCGTCAAGCTGACCATCCATCAACAATGCGTTGGCCAAGCCACGTTCCGCGTCAACATTATCTGGATCCTGGTCCAGTGACCGCCGATAAGAAGCGATCGCATTCTTCGTATCCTTCAACTGGTCGTATGCAGAACCCAGTGCTAACTCGATCCTCGCGCTCCTGTCTTCCACTGGAATCGCTGCCAGCATATCGGCGGCGCGCTTAAATTCGCCCTGCTCGCTATAGAGCCGGAACATGTTCAGGGCGACATCCTCTGACCCGCCATCGATTTTCTGCGCCGCCTTGAACTGTGCCTCCGCCTTAGCCGAATCGTGGTTCAGGCTGTAAAGCTGTCCCAGCAGCAATCGAGTCTCAAGATCATTAGGCTTTAACTGGGCGAGCTTTTCATACTCTGTAATCGCAAGCTGCAGCATCTGGCCTGACTGCTGGCTCTGCATGTCCCCTAACGACCGCAGATACACCTTGCCAAGCAACTCATGAGCAGCTACATCGTTCGGATTCTTATTAACCTGCTCCTGCGCGGTACTTACAGCCTCGCGGATACGCCCGATCTTAAAGTACAGGTCCGCTAACCCGTCCTGCAGTACCGTCGACGTGGGATCGGCGTCGAGGGCAAGCTTGTACTCCTCCACCGCCTGTGTCGCATAGTCCGGCCGTCCTGCGTTTACTGCCAGATCCTCATAGAGATGCGCCAGACCATAGTGGTAGTAGGCCGCAGAGCGATCAGGCTCTTTCGCAGGTGCAAGTGCTGTTTTAGAAGCAGTCTGGGCCACCGACAAAGGGCCAGCTACCAACAGCGCTGTCAAAGGAAGCATTCGGAGAGAACGAAGTGTGGAGGCACGAAAGAGCAAGATCATAAATGTGTAAGTTCCTGTGCCGCCGGAATAATGCTCCAGAGAAGACACTGATTTTAGACGCGTGAGACCCACCTTTTGGATGCAGCCGTCACTTACAGCCTCATTGCCGGCATGGCGGTGATTATAGCCTGACTTGCATTTTATCCGTGCCGGAAATGACGAACGCCCGTAAAGACCATTGTCACACCCAGCCGGTTTGCCGCCTCGATCACATCTGCATCCTTTACCGATCCGCCGGGCTGGATCACAGCCGTAGCCCCTGCCTTTGCTATCGTTTCCAGCCCGTCCGGGAACGGGAAAAACGCGTCCGAAGCCGCCACCGACCCCGCCAACGGAAGTACAGCCTTCATCGCCCCGAAACGTGCCGCATCCACCCGGCTCATCTGCCCCGCGCCAATCCCAACGGTCTGGCCATGCCCCTCAGCGAAACGCGCATACACAATCGCGTTTGACTTCACGTGCTTGCAGACCTTCCAGGCAAACAAAAGCGCCCGCAGTTCCTCCGGCGTCGGTTCGCGTTTTGTAACCGTCTTCAACTCGGCTTCGGTCACCTTAAGCCGGTCCGCATCCTGCACCAGAACCCCACCCGAAACCTGCTTCATCACCCGCAGTGTCTCCGCCGGAGTAATCCGGATCAACCGAAGATTCTTCTTGACCGAAAACCGCTCCAGCGCCTCCTTGGTGAAACTCGGCGCCACAATCGCCTCAACGAACAGCTTCGCAATCTCCTCGGCCGCCGCCCCATCCACCTCGCGATTAATTCCAATCACGCCGCCAAACGCCGAAACCGGATCAGCCTCCAGCGCCCGCTTGTAAGCCTCCAGCACCGTCGCCCCCGTTGACGCGCCACACGGGTTCGTATGCTTGATGATCACCACAGCCGTCTCATCAAACTCGCTCGCCAGTTCCCAGCAGGCATCGAGGTCGACAATATTGTTGTAGCTAAGCTCCTTGCCCTGCAGTTGTTCGCCCGCGGCAATTCCCTTCCCGCTGCCATCCACATATAACGCCGCCTTCTGGTGCGGATTCTCTCCATACCGCAGCGTCATCGCCAGCGGATCAATCACTCGCAAAGTCTGCGGCAAAGCATCTTTCTTAAACTCCGCCTTACCCTCAGGAGTCTCCATGCTCTCGAGCGCCGAAGCAATCGCCGCATCATAGGCCGCCGTCGTCGCGAATGCCTGCTTCGCCAACTGCCACCGCGTTGCCCGGCTCAGGCTGCCGCCGTTCAATCTCAGCTCCTCCGCAAGACCGGCATAATCCTTCACCGAAGTCACAATCGCGACATCTTCAAAGTTCTTCGCCGCCGACCGCACCATCGAAGGACCGCCGATATCGATGTTCTCGATCACCTCGGCAAACGCAACCCCGGGCTTCCCTGCCGTCTTCTCAAACGCATACAGATTCACCACCACCATGTCGATGGGTTCAATCCCATGCTCGTTGACCGCCGCAACGTGCTCCTCATTTCCGCGGATATGCAGAATCCCGCCATGCACCTTCGGATGCAGCGTCTTCACCCGCCCATCCAGCATCTCCGGGAAACCGGTCAGATCGCTGATATCACGAACCGAAAGCCCGGCATCGCGCAAGGCCTTCGCCGTTCCGCCGGTCGAAACCAGTTCCACTCCATGCGAGGTGAGTGCCTGCGCAAACTCCACCAGACCGGTCTTATCGGTGACGGAAAGAAGCGCGCGGCGAACAGGGCGAAGATCAACGGAAACAACAGCAGCAGGAGCGGTATGAGAAGCAATCATCACCTGTATTTTATCCGGTTCAGAGCTCGACCTGCGCCAGGACATTGGCTCAATGAGAAATCCGGCCTACACTTGCAACCGAGGTCAACTATGAACAGCAATTGGCATAGCCGTTTGAATTCAGCCCGTGCCTGGGTCTTCGGCGCGGCTCTCGTGCTCGCCGCAATGGTCTGGCTGATCCGTCACTAGGCACGGAACAGACGCCGTTATATCAATGCCGCGCCTGTAAGCGATCTCGCTTCACCCACCGCATTGTGAGCACACCACTTCCGCAGTCCGGTTGCGATATTCTCTACCGCTCTGGGATCCGCATAACTAGCCGTGCCCACCTCCACGGCGGTAGCTCCCGCCATCATGAACTCCACAGCATCCTCGGCGCGCACAATTCCACCCATTCCCACCACCGGAATCTTTACCGCCTTGAACACCTCATGGACCATACGTACCGCAATCGGCTTGATCGCCGGACCCGAGAGTCCTCCCGTCACATTCGCAATCCGGGGCATCCTCGTCCGCACATCAATCGATAAAGCCAGAAACGTATTCACCAGCGAGACCGCATCCGCACCCGCATCCTCAGCCACACGCGCCATGTAGCCAATATTCGTTACATTCGGCGACAGCTTCACCATCAACGGCCGCCCCGAGACTCCCTTGCACCGCGATACCAGTTCATACAACAGCGAAGGGTCCGTCCCGAACACCATTCCCCCATGACTCGTATTCGGGCAGCTCGCATTCAGCTCATACATCGCAATCCCCGGCGCCGAGTTCAGCACCCGGATTACCTCGATGCAATCTTCTGTCGAATACCCAAAGATATTCGCGAACGTCACTGCTCCCTTGATCGCCGCCAGCTTCGGCAGCTTCTCTTCAACAAACGCCCGGACGCCCATGTTCTGCAGCCCGATCGCATTCATCATCCCGCCCGCTGTCTCAATAATTCGCGGCGCAGGATTCCCCGCCATCGGCTCGCGTGACAAACCCTTCGTCACAAACGCGCCAATCTTATCCAGCGCGACAATTTCCTCGAACTCCACTCCATAGCCAAACGTCCCGCTGGCCGCGATCACAGGCGAGCGCAGTTCCACGCCCGCGATGTTGACACGCATATCCGGTCCTTTGCTCACTGCGCTCTCCCCACATTGCCAGCCGCAGGTGTCGCGGCGCGCTCCGGACGAATCGCCTCCGTCAGCACATGTCCCACTGCAGCCGACGGCTGGTTAATCCGTAGCAGCGAGGCAAACGTCGCGGCCATATCCACCGGACCAACCCGGCCGTGATATGTCCCCGGCACAAAGGGCGCTCCATAAAATGCCAGCGGAACATGCCGGTCGTACATATAAGGAGTGAAGTGGTTCGTCCCGTTCTTCGCCGACATCTGATACATCCCATACGTCGCCAGAACAAACCATCCTCCGTTCGGCGAGTAGCTGTGCCGGATCAGCCTTCCCTCTTCCGTATCCGGAATCTGTCCCGAAGCCATCTGCGCTCGCGTATAGACATGCCGCACATAAGAACGAGCCGCCGCCCGGCCCTCGCTCAATCCTCGAGGTTCCGGCCCAAGCGTCGCCGCAAACGCATCGGGAAGCATTTCGGCCGCCGCATTCTCCGCCTCAGCCTCCGTCACTTTCGTTCCCGCGAACGCCCGAGGATCGAGCTGCAAGTATGACGCCTCGCTGGTCAGCATGTAGCTCTTCTTTTCTCCGGGTGAAAAACGCTCGTTCATCCTCGCGTTCAGCTCTTGAATCACTTTATTCACACTAAACGTCGCCGCGGGCATTCCCTCTTTCGCCGCGACAGCTGGTACCGGCGAAACCCCGTGGTCCCCCGAAAGACCAACCCAGACCTGACCCAATCCCCCGTCGACATACTTGTCCAGAAAGCTGAAAAAATCATTCAACTGAACGTCGATAGCATCGATCATCGCCCGCTGCTCTGGAGCATCCGGCCCAATCGCATGTCCCAGAATGTCCGTCGAAGAAATGCTGATCGTCAGCACGTCTGTCACTTCGTGCTTACCCAGCTTCTCTCCCTCAACCAGCGCCTTAGTAAAGTCGATCAGGTACTTCACCGAAACCGGCTTCTTCCCCACCTCTTCGTAAAAATTTCCCTCGCGCGCGCCTGCCTGCTTCAACGCAGCCTCGCGTTCGCCATTGTTATTGAAATCCTCCGCCCACTTCGGCATCTTCGCCATCCAGTAGGTCGAGGTAATGAACTTGCCGTCCGCATGATCCAGCCAGAACGCTCCATTCGAAGCATGGCCCGACGTCAGAATCGCCGCGCGGTCCTTCAACGACACGCCAAACAGCTTCGCCCTTCCCTGCGTAGCCAGCACCACCTCATCACCCAGCGTCGAAGCCAACTCATTGCGCGGCGAAGCTCCCGGTTCCTTCGATGCCGGATCACCCACAATGGCATACCGCTCGTCCTCAACCGAACTCACCGCATGCGTCGTCGACCGCTTCAGGTCCCACCATTCATTCACCGAAATCCCATGCCCATCCGTGTACGCTCCCGTCCCGATCGTAGAGTGGCCCGGAGCCGTCATCGTATTGGCATAATCGTAATAACAATCCGTGAAGTATGCTCCACGATTAAGAAACAGGTTGAATCCATTCGCCGTCTTGAAGTCATCGCGATAGCGGTCCAGGTAATCCCCGCGAAACTGGTCAATCACCAGCACCACCACAAGCTTAGGATTCGCATGATACGCATCAGCACGGACAACCGAGCTGGGAGCCAGTAGCCCCAGCAGCATAAGAGACGCCAAAAACTTCCGCATCTCTATAGACTAACCAACAATCCCGCCGCAGGTCGCGAATCTCTGCTTGAACTACTTCACCGTCTCCGCCCGCACCGCCTCCGTCAGCACCCGGCCTACGCTCGCTGAAGGCTGATTCACTCCCAGGATCGATGCAAACGTAGCAGCAATATCCACCGGAGCCACACGCTCCCGATAAAACCCCGGAACAAACTCCGACCCAAAGAATGCCAGTGGAACGTGCCGGTCATAACTCCACGGCGAAAAGTGCGTCGTCTGACTCCCGTTCATATACTCCATCTGGTATGCCGTCGGCACCGCCATCACATACCATCCCCCATGATCGGTATAGCTATGCTCAATCAGCTCCCCAAACTGCGTACGCGGAATCTTTCCCTCCGCAAGATCCACCTTCGACCGTATAAACGCAAACGCCGGATTGGCATCGACGCGGCTCTCCTCATACTTTCGCGTTGCCTCCAGCGTGTCATTATTGTTCGGCGGTAACGCCGGAGCCCCGAGCTTCCGCACCGCTGCCGGAATCGCCTCCGCTACCGCTGCCTCCGCATCCTTCTCCGAAGCCGGCCCAAACGCTCGCGGGTCAAGTGCGAGATAAGGCAGTTCCTGCACCGGAAGAAAATAATTCACATCCTTCGTCGAAAACTTCGCATTCAGAGTTTCATTGATCGCCGCCGTCAGGACTTCCAGATCAATCCTCGCCGAAGCCACTCCCAGCCTCGCTGCCCCCGCAGGAATCGGCGCCACACCATGATCCGCCGTCAGTGCGATCATCACATTCGACAGCCCCAGCTTCTTTTCCAGATACCCAAAGAACCCATCCAGATCGCGATCCAGCCCAATCACCATCTCCTTCTCGGCATACGAATCAGGCCCCATCTGATGCCCTTCAATATCATTCGCCGAAAGGCTCACCGTCAGCACATCCGTCACCCCGCGCTGTCCCATCTGCTCGTTCTCGATCAGCGCCTTCGCAAAGTCCAGCTCATAACTATTTGCCGCTGGAGTCCGGCCCACCATCGCATAAAACTGCGTCGTTTCGTCCAGGCCGGCCTCTTTCACCGCCTGCGCTGGCCTCGGCCCCTTGTTGAACTTCGTCACCCACTCCGGGAGCTTGTCCACGTAGTACGTCGAAGTCACAAACCGACCCGTCGCATTGTCGATCCAGTAAGCCGCATTCGCCGTCTGCCCCGCGGGCAGAATCGCGGCACGGTCCTTCAGCGAGATCCCAAAAAGCTTCGCCTCCCCCTTCGTTGCAAGACGCACCTCATCGCCTAGCGTCGTTGCTCGCAGATTCAGCGGCGATGCTCCAATCCGCGCATCCGTAGGCTTCGGCGCCGGAGGCGGCAGCAACACCGGCAGATCGTCAAACGTCCCCACTATCCTGTACCGCTCGTCCTCCACCGAACTGATCGGCCGGTCCGTATTCCGGCTCAGGTCCCACCACTCATTCGAGCCAATTCCATGCGCATCGGTATAAGCGCCCGTCCCGATCGTCGCGTGCCCCGGAGCCGTCTTCGTATTCGCATAGTCGTAGTAACACGAGCCAAAGTAAGCCCCGCGCTTCAAAAACAGGTTGAACCCGTTCGCTGCCTTCAGATCATCGCGAAAACGCTCCAGATAATCCCCGCGAAACTGATCAATCACCAGGATCACCACCAGCTTCGGCTTGGCGTGGTACGCATCGGCATAGGCAGAAGGGACGGCAGGCAGCAGAAACACCGCCATCAGGAGAAGGGCCACAGACTTTCGCATCCTTGCAGGATAAATGGAGTCGCTTCTTTTCATGCAAACGGACTGCTAATTCAACCGCTCTCTTCGCCTTTATCTTCTAACGTCGGCGTCGCAACTTCTTTCTTGTTGTCATTCTGAGCGAAGCGAAGAACCCCCGCATTTTGCTTGTAGCGCCTCAGATACTTAAGTGCCCATCCATCGCGACGCGTACGGCTTTCGGCGCTCATGTACGCCTTGTTCCACCAACCCGGTAAAATAATTACAAATGATTGATCTAGCCTTCGTCCGGGCCAACCTGCCCGTTGTAGAGGAAAAACTGCGCGCCCGGGGCATGAACCCAGCCCAGGTCCTCGGGGACTTCAGCACCATCGACCGCGAGCGCCGAGAGGCCATCACCCAGGTCGAAACCCTCAAGGCCCAGCGCAACAAGCTCACCGAAGAGATCGCCCGCCTCCGCAAGTCCGGAGCCGACGCCTCAGCTCAAACCGAGCAAACCCGCACCCTCAAAACCCAGGTCGACGAACTCGAAGCCAGGGCAGCCTCAGCCGACGAGCGCCTCAAAACCATCCTCCAATCCCTCCCGAACCTGCCGCAGGATTGCGTCCCCGTCGGAGCCGACGAGCACGCCAACCGCGAAGAAAAGACCTGGGGCACCAAACCCGCCTTCGACTTCACCCCCAGATCTCACTGGGAACTGGGCGAAGCCCTCAACATCCTCGACTTCAATCGCGCCGCAAAAATCTCCGGCTCCCGCTTCGTCGTCCACTACGGCCTCGGAGCCCGCCTCGAGCGCGCCCTCGCCAACTTCATGCTCGACCTCCACATCCGCGAGCACGGATACACCGAAGTTCTCCCGCCCTTCATGGTCAACTCCCGCTCGCTCTTCGGCACCGGCCAGCTCCCCAAATTCGCGGAAGACTCCTTCCACTGCGACGACAAAGGTCCCTGGACCGGCGAACTCCAGGAAAGCGACCACTGGCTCATCCCCACCGCAGAGGTCCCCGTCACGAATCTCTTCCGCGACGAGACTCTCGAAGAATCTCAACTCCCCGTCTCCTTCTGCGCCTATACACCCTGCTTCCGCAGCGAAGCCGGCAGCTACGGCAAAGATGTCCGCGGCATGATCCGCCAGCATCAGTTCCAGAAGGTCGAGCTCGTCAAGTTCACCACGCCTGAGCAATCCGGCGCCGAGCACGAGGCTCTCACCCGCCACGCCGAGAGCATCCTCGAACACCTCAACCTTCCCTACCGCCGCATGCTCCTCTCCACAGGCGACATGGGCTTCAGCTCCTCCAAAACCTACGACCTCGAAGTCTGGCTCCCCGGCCAGAATCTCTACCGCGAGATCTCCTCCTGCTCCAACTTCACCGACTTCCAGGCCCGCCGCGCCAACATCCGATACCGTCCCGCCGGAGCCAGAAAATCTGAGTACCTCCACACACTCAACGGCTCGGCACTCGCCGTAGGCAGAACTTACGTCGCGATCCTCGAGAACTACCAACAGGCCGACGGCAGCATCAAAATTCCCGAGGTCCTCATCCCCTACATGAACAACCAGACCGTCATAACTCGTCAGGAGCGCACCTAATGCTTAAGACTCTACGTTCCTACTTCTGGTGGACCTACGAGCGCGGCAGCTTTCACTACGACGTCATGGTCACGCTCATCCTGCTCTTCCTCTTCCTCGGCCCACGCTTCATCGACTTCAAAGACCGCCCCGTCGAAACCGTGGCCCTTCACTCCAGCGAAGTCCTCGTCAAAGAAGCCGGCACTCGCGGCGAAAGCAGCCGTTTCATGTTCCAGATCCGCGCAGACGATATGCAAGGAGCCAAAACCGACGCCGAGCGTCAGGCCGCGATCCTCCGCGTCATCGAACCCATCTCCGGCGAGGTCACCCTCGAGCGCTACGAACCCGTCTACGACGCCCGGGGCCACATCATCGCCTACAACGCCTGGATCCTGCGTTGAGATTCGAACGAACACTATGTCCTGAGCGAAGCGCAGCCGAGTTGAAGAGCCTGCCCAGAGCTTGTCGAAGGGACCTGCGGTTCCCTTCAGATGCATCAAAATCGATGGGAGCCTTTATCCGAATGCCGATCCTCCACCGAATCGCCGTAGCAATCCTCGCCATCGCATCCATCCAGCCGCTCACCGCCCAGCCCAGGCCCGGCGAACTCGACGCTGTCATCCGCCAGATGGACGCCGCCAGCACAAAATTCAAATCCGCCGAGGCCGACTTCCGCTGGGACTTCTACGAACTCGTCGTCAAGGAAACAACCACCCAGACCGGAACCATCTTCTTCCTCAAGAACGGCACAAAGCTCGAGATGGGTGCCAGGGTCGCCCCTCCGCAAACCAAGTTCATCGAATATAAGAACGGTATCCTCCGCCTCTACGATCCGAACTCCAACCACATCACCGTCCTTAACGCCGGTAAGAACAAGGCTCAGTACGAGAGCTTCCTCACCTTAGGCTTCGGAGGCAGCGGCAGCGAACTCGCCAAAGCCTGGACGATCGCCGACCTCGGTTCCGAAACCTTCAGCGACGGCCAGAAGAAGGTCGAAACCCGCAAACTCGATCTCGTCTCCAAAGACCCCGGCGCCCGAAACATGTTCACCCACATCACAATCTGGGTCGACCCCACCCGCGGAATCTCCCTCAAGCAGCAGTTCTTCACCCCATCCGGCGACTACCGCATCGCCACCTATACCAACATCCGCTACAACCAATCCGTCGACACCAAACCCTACGCCATCAAAACCAACGGCAAAACCACCGTAGACAACCACTAATTCGAGCGCCCATTCCGGCGTGATTTCAGGCTGTCATTCTGAGCGTAATTTCAGACCGGTCATTCTGAGCGAAGCGAAGAATCCCCGTAGTTTTCCTCAGAGGCCACAAACGTCTCGGGCGACATCCCTGCGCCCGAACAAAGCACCCGTCCAAACCACAATCAGCGGAAAAAACTCCAGCGTATACCGCGGCTCAGAATTATCAATCGTAAGCAGCAGCACACACCGCAACACCACGTACCACATCATCGCCCAGGCCAGTTCACGTTCCCCATGCCACGCGCGTTTCCGCCAAACCCAAAACCCCACTCCGCCCAGCACAAAATAAATAAGATTCAACCCCGCATACGCCCACCCGAACATCGCGAACCGCCGGTTCTCCCTCCACTTCCACCATTCAAGCGAGATCCCCATCATCTCGAACCGTGGACGCAGCAGCATGTTCATCAACCGGGCCACAGGAAGCGCCACATAATATCGAAGCGGGTCGGCATGAATCCGCTCCTCCGCCAGCGCCTCCCACCGCACATCGAGCGCCTGAGTAGCATTGTCGTCCTTGTTGTAGTCCGTCAGAATCTCCGCTGTCCGGTCATACTGGCCATCGTTATCGAACGCGCGCGTTGGCACATTGCCGATATCAATCGACGCCGAGTTGTAATTCCAGTACACGTTCTCTGTCGAAGCAAAATCCACCGCCCACGTTCGAAACCACCTCTGAAATCCCACCGGAACAATCTCCCCCGGGTCCGTCGCATATCGCGGAGCCAGCGGCTGGAAGAGGTGAAATGTCCTCCAGTTCCGAGCCGTCCACGGAACCAGCGGCAACACCACGCAAAACGCCGCCGCAACCACCGGAGCAAACACCCGCACCTGCCTGTCACCCCCTCGCCAGGCCATCCAAAGCATCGCCGGAATCACCGCCGCAGCCAGCAATCCCTGTTCCGGCCGCAGCAGCAACGAATACCCCAGCGCCGCGCCGATCACCCACACCCACCGGTTCCATCCCATCCCCGCCGATTTCCAACGCTCCAACCCAAAAAACGCCAGCGCAATGCAAAACAAAGTCAGCGTCTCAGACAGCGGCGCAGCCACATAATTCGCCGTAAACGGACATAACGCTCCCAGCCAGAGCGCCGCCAACCCGCCTCTCCACCCGAACAGCCGCCCCGCCAGCCCTGCAGCCAAACCGCACGTGGCCATATCCACCGCGGCCTGCACCCACAACACCGCGACATAGCGCTCTACCCCAAACACCGCAAAACACATCGTCAGAAACAGCGGATACCCCGGCAACCGGATCAGAGTCGGCAGCGGTCCCGAGGCCGTCTGGCTGAACCCATACACCCCATGGGTCAGCAGATTTTTCGCAATATCGCCGTAAATCAGCGAATCCCCATCGATCCGTGCCGCGTGAAGAATGAACCAGGCCCTCAGGGCAAGCCCCGCCACCGTCGCTAACGCGACCCACCCTGTTTGCGTCCTTTTCCATGTCATGCAAATGCATCATACTGCGTGTTATATCGACCTCCCCACAACTCGTTGACTCTCGGCATCTCCCTGCATAGCATCGAACCAGTGCAGGCGAGCGCAACCCCTCTTCCATGACCAGACAGATCTTCTACGACCCGCAACGAAAGCGCTGGAAGCGGCTCCGCCTCCTTTTCGACGTACTTGCCCTCGTCGGCCTCGTTATCGGCGCCATCTTCGTCATCGGCCTCATTCGCATGAAGCCTTTGCCCGAGCTTCTTCTCACCCAGCAGAAGCGCAACTACCGCGCCCTCGCCGATAGTCAGCTTAAAAACCAGAAGCTTCGCCGCTCCGCCCATCGCCGCACTGACCTCAAACCCTCCGATGTCACCCTCAACTCTGGCGAAGGCCTGCGCGCCGCCTACTATGTCGAAGACGACCCCGCCAGTTACTCCTCCCTTCGCCAGCACATCAGCCAGATTGACCTCCTCTTTCCTGAGTGGCTCCACGTCGTTACTCCCGACGGATCGCTCACCGGATACACCATCGACAATCGCGCTTATCCCGTAGTCTCCGGCTCCAGCGCCCAACCTGTCGATCGCGAATACAAGGTCGCCCGCACCATCGCCGAAAACCACGTCAACCTCGACGTCTTCCCTCTCGTCAACAACTACGATCCCGTTAAGGGCCTCTTCCTCCCTCAGGTCGGTGACTTCCTCTCCAGCAGCGCCGCCCGTGCCCACTTCCTCCGCCAGATCGACACCTTCCTCGCCGCTAACCACTCTTACCGCGGTCTCTCACTCGACTTCGAAGAAATACCCGACCAGGCCCAGCCTGGCTTCAACGCTCTCGTCGAAGCTCTCTACAACGACTTCCATTCCCGCAATCTCCGCCTCTACGTCAACGTTCCCGTCGCCGACGACGACTTCGATATGAAGTTCCTCGCCGACCACTCCGACGGCCTGCTGCTCATGAACTATGACGAGCACCAGACCGACTCCGAACCCGGTCCCATCGCCTCGCAGGACTGGTACATCGACAACCTCAAGGCGCTTCTCAAAGTCGTCCCCAAGGAAAAGATCATCTGCTCCATCGGAAGCTACGGTTACGACTGGACCACCACAATTCCTCCAGCTCCGAAGAAGGGCCGGAAGCCGCAGCCAGAAAAGATCCTCTCCGCCATCCCGCTCTCCACTCAGGAGGCCTGGCAGGAAGCCTACGACTCCGGCTCCCAGATCGACCTCGACGACGACTCCCTCAACCTCCACTTCGCCTACGACGACGAGGACGCCCACGTCCGCCACCACGTCTGGTTCCTCGATGCCGTCACCGTTCTCAACGAGATGCGCGCCGCCCGCGAACTCGGCATTCAGACCTACGCCCTCTGGCGCCTCGGCCAGGAAGACAACTCCCTCTGGAGAATATGGGACACACCTCTCCACACCGACCCCGAATCCTCCCTTAGCCACGTCGAGCCCGGCTACGACGTCGACACCGAAGGCGAAGGTGACATTCTCCGCATCACCCGCAAGCCTCAGAGCGGCGAGCGCATCGTCACCCTCGACGACGACGAATCCGTCCCCCTGCAATACCGCATGGTCACCCAGGAGTCCATGTCCACCTATCCGCTCTCCTACACCGTAGGTCAGTACGGCTATCACCCTCGCCAGGTCGCGCTCTCCTTCGACGACGGCCCCGATCCCGACTGGACCCCGAAGATCCTCGACATCCTCAAGAAGTACAACGTCAAGGGCACCTTCTTCATGATCGGCGAAGAAGCCGAGAAGTACGTCAGCATCATGCAGCGCGTCTACCGTGAAGGTCACGAGATCGGCAACCACACCTTCACTCACCCCGACATCTGCGAAATCTCCAAAGGCCAGGCTGACCTTCAACTCAACCTTACCGAGCGCCTCTTCGCCGCCAAGCTCGGCGTCCAACCCCTCTACTTCCGTCCGCCTTACTCCATCGACCAGGAACCCGACACCAACGACCAGGCCGCTCCCATCGACCGTATCCAGGGCCTCGGCTACGTCATCGTCGGCAACAAAATCGACACCAACGACTGGGACGAGAACCCCCGCAAGACCCCGCAGGAGATCACCGACAGCGTCTTCAGCCAGATCGCTGCACAGGACAAGCGCCCCTGGACGCGCGGCTCCATCATCCTTCTCCACGACGGCGGAGGCAACCGCCAGGCCACCGTCGACGCGCTCCCCGTCCTCATCGAATCCCTCCGCGCGCACGGCTACGAGATCGTCCCCGTCTCCCAGCTCGTCGGCAAGACTCGCGCCGAAGTCATGCCGCCCCTCACCCCCCGGCAAAGCTGGGCCAGGCACGCGCCGACTCCGTCGCCTTCTTCCTCTTCGGCTTCTTCAATAACTTCGTCATTGACCTCTTCTTCGTCGGCGACATCCTCATGAGCGGCCGACTCATCATCATCGGCATCTGCGCCATCATCGACCGCCTCCGCACCCGCAAAAACTTCGCTGGCCCCGACTACTACCCGCGCGTCGCCGTTCTCATCCCCGCCTACAACGAAGAGAAGGTCATCGTCCGCACCATCCGCTCCGTCATGATGTCGAACTACAAAAACATCCGCATCATCGTCATCGACGACGGCTCAACGCGACTCCACCTACCGCGTCGTCCGCGATACCTACCCGCACGACATCGAACACCGGCCGCCTCACCGTCCTCACCAAGCCCAACGGAGGCAAGGCCGAAGCCCTCAACTACGCCCTCGAGCGCACCGACGAAGAGATCTACATCGGCATCGACGCCGACGGAGTCATCGCCCACGACGCCATCACCCGCCTCGTCCCCCACTTCGCCAACCCCGAGATCGGAGCCGTCGCCGGAAACGCCAAGGTCGGCAACCGCGTCAACCTCTGGACCCGCTGGCAGGCCCTCGAATACATCACCTCGCAGAACTTCGAGCGCCGTGCATTGGATTTATTCGACGTCGTCACCGTCGTCCCCGGAGCCATCGGAGCCTGGCGCACCCAGCCCGTCAAAGCCACCGGCGGCTACCACCCCAACACCGTCGCCGAAGACGCCGACCTCACCATGAACCTCCTCGAGCAGGGCTACTCCGTCATCTACGAAGACCAGGCCCTCGCCTTCACCGAAGCCCCCGTCAACGCAAACGGCCTCATGCGCCAGCGCTTCCGCTGGTCGCTTCGGAATCCTCCAGGCCATCTTCAAGCATCGCGGAGCCATCACCCGCAACCGCGCCATGGGACTCTTCGCCCTGCCCAACATCCTCATCTTCCAGATCCTGCTCCCGCTCCTCTCCCCGCTCATCGACGTCATGTTCGTCGCCAGCATCATCCACTACTTCGTCGACAAGCACTTCCACCCCGAGGCCGCCTCAGCCGAGAGCTTCCACAAGCTCCTCCTCTTCTTCTTCGCCTTCCTCGTAATCGACTTCCTCGCCTCCGCCCTCGCCTTCGCCCTCGAGCGCAAACACCCCGCCAGCCGCGGAGACGCCTGGCTCCTCGTCCACATCTGGATCCAGCGCTTCACCTACCGCCAGCTCTTCTCCCTGGTTCTCTTCAAAACCGTCAAACGAGCCATCGACGGCAAGCCCTTCAACTGGGACAAACTGGAACGCACCGCCCAGATGTCCAAACAAATCGAACAAGTCGCAGAACACAGATAACGCTCATTCTGAGCCGGTGTTGATGTGGTCCTACATCGGCCGTTCTGAGCCGGTGTCAATACTGTCCTACGTCGGTCCCGAGTCGGTTCTGAGTGGTATCGATGCTGCCCTACATCGGTCATTCTGAGCGCAGCGAAGAATCCCTGTATTTTGCCTGGAGAGCCACAAACGCCGGGGTGCTCCATCCTTCACGAAGCGATGGGTGGGAAAGTAAAACGAGTCCCTGCCAAAAATCGGATGGCCCATTCAAAACGCGGCTTTACCGCCGCATGGGCCATCGCACAAAGCGCGATCCGAAATCGCTTTTGTCTTCGCCTTTAAAGCACAGGTAACGGAAGGGCACGCCTTCAGGCGTGCCGTAAAATCGCCGCCGCGAAGCGGGCTACCGCTCTGCCGAAGGCCGGAGCGAAGGCGAAGCCAAAGCGACCGATCTATTCGCGATCCCCAGGCAGGGGTACCCATCTTCGCGACGGCTTTATCGTCGCGAAGGTGAGCACCCGCGCGGAAGCGCGATCCGAAGCGACAAATTAAAACGGCCCAAGCCCCACGGTGGCCCGGATAATCCGCCCATTACGTTTCTGAAGCGGACGAAAATCGTTCCCGAGAACGTTCCGAAATGCATCCAATTGTTCCTGCGACATCTCAGCCCACTGCTTCAATACAAACCACTTCACATTCTCCGAACACGGAGGCGTCGAAAGAGATCCTTCATAGTTGTAATAACTCGAAGTGTCAGTAAACCCATCCTCAATGTTCACCTTATCCACTGTCACGGACGGAGAAGTGGTCTTCTGCGGCAGCCCTGCTTTGAGCAACCTCTGCAAAAACTGATTCGGCTTCCCAATCCTGTAAACCACTCCGATCACCGCGTAGTTGAGTTGCGCGTTTTGAAACACTGCATGGAGTTCCATCGTCCCCTGTCTGCCGTCAACCGTATGCTCCGCCAGCGTGTGAAAATGAAACTGCATAAGGGTATAAGTGACGCCCTGAATTGCAACGGTAGCCGGATTGATCGGCGTCGCCATCAGCGTATGGCCGTTGTTTACTAAACTGACCGTTGTCGCGATCCCGATAGGGCGCAGGGGTTCTAGCCGCGGGTCCGGAACCACGCTATCGAGATCGATAGGAGACTGTTTCGATGTCGCCGTTGAAGCGCAACCCTCATCGATCTCCGCCCAGTGGCCGGGTCCGGTATCGCCAGAATAAGAGAATTCCTCTGCGACTGACTGGGCCCACGACGGGACGCCGCAACTGAGCAGCGACACGATAGTCACTACGAATAAGGCTCTATTCCATTTCATCGCATTCTCCTTTCGAAACGGGCCCTGGAAAGCGTGTGCATTCTATCAGTCGCAACTGCAACTCGGCGTCAATGGCTATCACCTGGTCTCATCTTGAACGGCTCCACTGCCGGCACATCGACTGAGGCAGATGTGTGCCACAAACGCCGCGGGTGGCTGTAGAGGGTCAAGAGGTTGTTTCATTTCGGAGTCTGCTGACGGGCGGCTTGTCGTTGAGGCTAGCATGCGGTCGTTGGTGGTTGTAGAAGTCGATCCAGGGTTGCAGTTGAGCGTCTCTTTCCTCTGAGCTTTGCCAGTGTTCTGCATAGGCCCATTCTCGGAGGGCGGTCTGGATGAAGCGTTCGGCCTTTCCGTTGGTTCTTGGGGTGTAGGGCCTTGTGCGTCGATGCCTGATCTTCATCTCCGCGCAGGCGTCGCGGAACCGATGCGAGCGGTAAGCGCTGCCGTTGTCGGTGAGCAGGGCGCGCACCTGCACGTTGCGTTCTGCGAAGAAGGCCCTGGCGTCGCGGAGAAGGCGATGGTGGTCTCGGCCTTCTGGTCGGGCAACATGCGGGTGAAGGCGGTGCGGGAGTGGTCGTCGATGGCGATGTGCAGAGCACAGAAGCCAGGATGCCTGCCGTCGCCGCGCAGCCTGCCGTCGCCGCGCTGGCTGACCTCGGTAAAGCGCGTCATGCCTTTGATATCGAGGTGCAGAAGATCGCCCGGGCAGGCATGCTCGTAGCGCACCACCGGGGGCCGAGGGTTCAGATCGCGCCACCGGCTCAGCCGCGCCCGGCGCAGCATGCGGCTCACCGTCGCCGTGCTCAGCCCGGTCTCGCGTGCGATCCAGTAGGCCGCCTTGCGCTGACGTCTGAGCTCCAGCACCCGCTCCTGGACCGCGTCGGCAACACGCCGCGGACTGCGCCGCGGACGCGAACTGCGATCCCTCAACCCGGCCCGGCCCTCCTGCCGGAAACGGTCGACCCACTTGCCTGCCGTACGGACGCTCACGCCTCTCGACTACGCTGCGTCAATCGGGCATTCTGATGAATGTCCATCTGGTTTCCTCCAAAGAAACTATTTGCTCGTCACAAACAGCTTCCTCGGTTCCAGCCAGATGGACAACCTCTTGAAACTTCACAGGTGGCCCATATCTGGCGGCCTCGCCAAGATGTCTCCGAGTCACGAATCGATCCGCTAAGAAACATGCCCCGCCAAATAAGCCTGAATCTCCGCAAACTCCTCCTCCGAAAGCCGGAAGGTAGCCGCGGGAAACACGCCCTCGACCTGCTTCGCGTTACGTCCACCGACAATCGCCGCAGTCACCGCCGAGTGATGCAGCACCCACGCAATCGCAACCACGCCCGCACTCACGCCATGACGCTTCCCGATCCCACCGATAAAATCCGCCACCGCAAGGTTTCGCGATAAAAGCGGTTCCTGGTAGTTTTTGGCCCGGCGCCGAAAATCATCTTCCGGAAAGTTCGCCACGCGCTCCTTCGTCATCGCACCCGTCAGCAGCCCCGAGTGCATCGGCGCGTAGCTGATCGTCCCGATACCATTCTTCTGACAGAACGGCAGAACCTCCCCCTCCACCGCGCGGTTCAGCATCGAGTACGGCGGTTGGTTCGAGGTAATCGGAGCAATCTTCATCACCCGCTCCATCTGGACAACACTGAAGTTCGAGACGCCGATCCACCGTACCTTCCCCTCTTTCTTCAGATCGGCCATCACGCCCCAGGCCTCTTCAATCTCTTCCTCCGGCTTCGGCCAGTGCATCTGGTAAAGATCGATTGTCTCCACGCCGAGCCGCCGCAGGCTGTCCTCGCACTCCCGCCGAACCTGCTTCAGATCGTTCCCCACCTCGCGCTTCTCATTCCATATCAGCCCGCACTTCGTAAACACATATGGCTTCTGCGAGGCCGTCTTCAGCGCCCGCGCCACCACTTCCTCCGAGTGCCCAAGCCCATACACAGCCGCCGTATCGATCCAGTTGATCCCTAGGTCAAGCGCCTTATGGATCGCCGCAATCGAATCGTTATCGTCCTGCGGTCCCCACGAGAACGCCCAGTCGCCGCCGCCAATCGCCCACGCGCCGAACCCGATCGGCGTAAGCTCCATATCCGAATTGCCAAGTCTCTTCTTTTCCATAGCGCCATCTTACTCATGAATTTGAAAACCTAATTCACAGCAAACCGATACCTCCCGGCCCCCACCGAAGTCACAAACGCCTCCCCGTCATACGTCGCCGTCAGCGCCTGACCATCCCGTGTCACCGAACTCGAAGACTTCCCCGGCAGATAAATCTTCGCCGAAGCGTTCGCCGGAACCTGCACATCAAGCACCACCCCGCCATCCGCGCTCCGAGTCCACTCCGTCGTCACCGTCCCATACGCCGAGTCATACTCCCCGCGAACATGCCCCAGCTTCTCGTCCACATGCGGACGAATCACCAGCTCATGAAATCCCGCGCCACTCCCCGCCGTATCGATCCCCGCCACCCGCCTGTAAACCCACGCCATCACCGACCCGAACGCATAGTGGTTGTACGAGTTCATCGCCGGATCGCCCGTATCTCCATTCCACCGCTCCCACCACGTCGTCGCGCCCTTCTTCACCATGTATCCCCACGACGGATAGCTCTCGTTCAGCAGCAGCCGATAAGCCACATCCGAGCGCCCATGCTCATCCAGCACAAACAGCAAAAAAGGAGTCCCCAGGAATCCCGTCGTCAGATGATTCTCATGCGCCTCAATATCCTTCACCAGCCGGTCCGTCATATTCGCCTCGAGCGCCTTCGGAGCCAACCCCGCATACAGAGTCAGCAAATACGCCGTCTGCGTATCTCCCATCACTGACCCATCCGCCTGCACATACTGCTTCCGATAAGCCCCGGCAATCCGCTCATGAAGCTGCCCGTATTTCTCCGCATCCGCACTCTTCCCCAGCGCCACGCTCATCTCCCGCATCTGCCGCGCCAGAATCGCCCAATACGCCGTAGCAATCAGATCCTTCGGACTCTTCGGATCGGGAGCCAGCCAGTCAGCATAGTTATTCCCCAATGCCTGTTGCCGCAGGTAATTTGGATTCGTGCGCAGGATGAAATCCATCCAGCGCTCCATCGCAGTCCAGTTGCGCTCCAGCACTGCGCGATCGCCATACTGCATCCACGTCGCATACGGCACCAGCACACCCGCATCGCCCCATCCCGGAGCACCCGGATGCTCATCCGTCACCCCCAGCAAATCCGGAGAAACATCCGTAAACGCCCCGCCCGCCGTCTGCGCATCCACCACATCATCCATGAACTTGTGCGAGAACGCATCGATATCGAAGTTGTACGCACCCGTCCGCCAGAACACCCCCGCATCCCCCATCCACCCCAACCGCTCATCCCGCTGCGGACAATCCGTCGGAATCGACACAAAATTCCCGCGCTGCCCCCAAATCCCCAGCTCATACATCCGGTTCAGCAGCTCGCTCGAAGTCTGCAGCCGAAACGAAGGCTTATCCGGCAGGCTGTTCAACACTTCCCCCTCAATCGCCCCGAGCGAAGGCTTCCCCGGATAACCCGACACCTGCACATACCGGAACCCATGAAACGTAAACGCCGGCGACCACTCCTCCTCGCGCTCCCCGCTCAGCGTGTACATATCCGTCGCATCCGCATTCCGCAGATTCTCCGTATACACTGTCCCATCCGGATTCAGCCTCTCCGCAAACTGCATCCGCACCGTCGTCCCGCGCGGCCCGCGGACATGCAGCCGAACCGTCCCCACCATGTTCTGCCCCATGTCGAACACCGCATCCTTACCCACCGTCGTGACGCCAACTGGCTTCACCATCTCCACCAGGTGAACAGGCATATCGGGCTGCGCCGAAACCTTCACCCCATTCGCAATCGAATCCTCAACCGCCGCGCTCCATCCGCTCCCACTCTTGAAGCCGTTTGCATTCCACCCCGCCTGCGCCAGGCGGGCATCGTAAGCCTCACCCGCATAAATCTCCGACGACAGAATTGGCGAAGCCCCCGCCCTCCACGTCGTATCCGTCGCGATCGTCTGCCGTGTCCCATCCGCAAACGTCAACTCCAGTTGCGCCCGCAACAAATCAGGCCCGCGAAACAGCCGCGTCCCCGACCACAGCATCGGACTCCCCTTCCATCCCGCTCCCAGCATCGCCGCCAGCGTATTCTCTCCATTCGTCAGCAGCGAGGTCACATCGTACGTCTGATACAGCACTCGCTTGCGGTAGTCCGTAAATCCCGGCGTAAGCAAGTCCTCATCCACAGCCTTCCCATTCAGAAATGCTTTGTAGCTCCCCAGCGCCGTCACATACAGCCGAGCCGACACAACCGCCTTTGCAACAGCAAACTCCTTCCGAAATAAAGAGGCGCCGGAATCCACGCGATCCTGAGCCGCAACAGCCTGGGACACGCGATCGATCCCCGTCCCCAACCGAAGCTCCGTCACTCCTCCAAGCTCCTTCGCCGAAACCCAGTCCGCGCCCTCTGCACCCCGCACCATCCACTTCCGGTCGCTCACAATATCCCGAGCTGCGCCACTGCCCTCATCCACACGAAGCACCGCTGCCAACGCAGCAGGCAGCGAAATCGTCTTGTCTCTCGAAACCGGAGCCGTCACGCTCACCACGATCGTATTGTCGCCCGCCGCGCCCACCCCAGACACAAGCCTGTCGCGAACATCCTCGCGATCGAACGAATTCCACGACGACTTATGCCCCGTCTCCGCGCCATTCACGCGAGCCGTAAACTTCCCCGGACTCAATACATGCAAACTCGCCGAAAGCGGCTTCTTATCCAGATGAAACTTGTAGCTGAACTCAGCCGACGCAGGCTGCGCAACCTCCTCCACACGCGCCTCCGGCAACCCGATCCAGCGAATACTCTGCAACTCCTTCTCCGCAGCCGGATCGTTCCGTCGAATCCATGCCGCCTGCCAGTCCCCCGGCCCCAGCAGCCCCATCTCCCACCACGCACCGCTCGCCCCGCGCTCTATCTTCCCGCGCGAATCCCAGACCTCCACCGTCCAGAAGTACCGCTGTCGAGACTTCAGCTCCGGTCCGCCATAAGCTACATTCACGCTCTCCGAAGACTCCACCCGCCCGCTGTCCCACACATCGGGCTTCCCCTGCGTCAGCAAATCTGCCGAAGAAGCCACCAGGACCCGATATGCCGATTGCCTCCACTCCCGCTCCGTCGCATCGCTCTGCCACGAAAGCACCGGATGCAACTCATCCATCCCCAGGGGATTCACCCTTTGTTCCACGCGCAACTGGACTGGAGCGCCATAAAGCGGGCCCGCAACAAACCACATCACAGCCAGTACCCGGTACTGCCTGATTCCAAGCCTTCTGCAGGCAGAATTGCAGAAAGAGAACCACTTTTGCGAGCGTTTGTTGTTCAACATTGCACCTCCATCTCATTGACAGGGAACATATTACAAAACCGATACAGATTCCGGATCAAGGTTGCGCCCCGAAGCCTGCTAAAATTAAAATCTGACCCGTCGAATCTGGTCTGGTGTTCGTGCTTGTTCTGGCAGTTCTGCTTTACTCGCAACCAATTCCAACATTCGAGTTCAGCGGTAAATTTGTATCATCAAAAAAAGGAATCAAGTCATGGAACAAGGAACAGTAAAGTGGTTTAACGACGCGAAGGGCTTCGGCTTCATTAGCCGCAACAACGGCGAGGATGTCTTCGTACATCACTCCGCCATTCAGAGCAACGGCTTCCGCTCGCTTCAGGAAGGCCAGGCCGTACAGTTCAACGTCGTCAAAGGCCCCAAGGGCTGGCAGGCAGAGAACGTTCAGGCTCTCTAATCGAGAACCAATCTCAAAAGGGCGATCTTTGCGATCGCCCTTTTGGCTTTCCAGTCCCCTCTGAGCCCGAAAACCCAAATAAAATTTCTACGATGATGCGGCTCCTGAGAGTCCTTCTCCTGCCCTCCTCGTCCGCGGCAACTTGCTGTTATCGTGAAAAAACGCATGGCAAACATACTCGCGATTGCCGGTCCCAACTCAAAATACAAGTTGCCAAATGCCACACCCGCCGGTTTCTGGGCTGGATTGTGGCATGGCATCATTGCGCCGCTTATGTTTTGGGTCAGTTTGCTCAACCTGAACATTCGGGTATACGAAACCAGCAACAAGGGAAGATGGTATGACTTCGGGTTTCTCCTTGGCGTAGGAGCCTGGGCATCCCATCAGGAAGTTCGCTACATCGTTCAAAATCCCTCAAACTGAGGCATGGAATTGCAACTCACTTGACTAGGGCTTCCACAAGATCGGGTGCCCCATATCTGGCGGCCTGATCGCCAGATGTGGGCATTCGCACAATGCGCGAACCTCCTTCCCCTCGGCGGTCAAAACTCTGTCGCCTGCACCCTGATCAGGGATCGCAGACTCGTCACTCACCCAGTTCCCAAAGAAATCCTGTCAAGTGCTCAAACCGCCTAACCAACACAAAAATAAGCACATCGTCATGGCAGAGCAATTTCCATGATTCGCTACAATAGAAATAGCGAGAAAGAAAAGCCCGGCAGAAACCGGGCTTCTTCGAATTTATAACTATTTTAGAAACAGAACTTTACCTCTAAGCCATTACGATGCAATAATTTACAGTCAATCTTAGATCTAAGCCGCCTGGAATGAACTCTTTACACGAAAAGATAGGGGGGAGGGGGGAGTATACCCTCCCTCCCTTACTTGTTCTTCCGGTATCGCTGAATAAGGCTGTTAGTCGAGCTGTCATGCCCGAGCTTCGGCTCGTCCTTGCTCTCCAGCTCCGGGACAATCTTCTGGGCCAGCACCTTGCCCAGTTCAACGCCCCACTGGTCGAACGAATCGATGTTCCAGACCGCACCCTGCGTAAACACCGAGTGCTCATAAAGCGCCACCAGCTTGCCCAGCACCCCCGGAGTAAGCACCTCCGTCAGGATCGTATTCGAAGGACGATTGCCCTCGAACACCCGATGCGGAACCAGCCAGTCAGGCGTTCCCTCCGCCTTCACCTGCTCCGGAGTCTTGCCAAACGCCAGCGCCTCCGCCTGGGCAAATACATTCGCCATCAGCAGGTCATGGTGGTTGCCCAGCGGGTTCAGCGTCTTGTAGAACCCGATGAAGTCGCAGGGAATCAGTCGCGTCCCCTGGTGGATCAGCTGGTAAAACGAGTGCTGCCCATTCGTCCCCGGCTCGCCCCAGTAGATCGGGCTCGTCTCGTAGTCGACCTTCGTCCCGTCGAGGGTCACATGCTTGCCGTTCGACTCCATCGTCAACTGCTGCAGGTACGCCGGAAACCGCTTCAGATACTGCTCATACGGCAGCACCGCCACCGTCTGCGCGTCGAAAAACTCCGTGTACCAGATCGTCAGCAACCCAAGCAGCACCGGAAGATTCTTCTCGAAAGGAGTCGTGCGAAAGTGAACGTCCATCTCGTGGAAACCCGCAAGCATCGCGCGGAAGTTCTCAGGCCCGATCGCGATCATCGTCGACAACCCGATCGCTGAGTCCATCGAATAGCGCCCGCCAACCCAGTCCCAGAACCCGAACATGTTCTCCGTATCGATTCCGAACTTCGCAACCTCCTTCGCGTTCGTCGAAATCGCAACGAAATGCTTCGCCACTGCCTTTTCATCACCCAGCTTCTTCAGCGACCAGTCCCGAGCCGTATGCGCATTCGTCATCGTCTCCAGCGTCGTAAACGTCTTCGACGCCACCAGGAACAGCGTCTCCTCCGCATTCAGATCCTGCACCGCCTCGGCGAAGTCCGTCCCATCGACGTTCGACACAAACCGGAACGTAAGATCGCGCTGGCTGTAGTGCTTCAGCGCCTCATAAGCCATCACCGGCCCCAGGTCCGAGCCGCCAATGCCAATGTTCACCACATTCCTGATCCGCTTGCCCGTGTGCCCCTTCCACGCGCCACTGCGAATCCGGTCCGCAAAGCCGGCCATCTTGTCCAGAACCGCATGCACCTCCGGCACCACATCGGCGCCGTCCACAAAGATCGACTCATCCTTCGGAGCGCGAAGCGCCACATGCAGAACCGCGCGGTTCTCCGTGATGTTGATCTTCTCGCCCCGGAACATCGCCTCGATCTTCTCCCGCAACCCGGACTCCTCGGCCAGTTGCAGCAGCAGCTTCACAGTCTCATCAGTAATCCGGTTCTTCGAGTAATCGAGAAAAAGCCCTGCCGCCTCGGCCGTAAAACGCGCGCCGCGAGCCGCATCGGCCGCAAAAAGATCGCGCAGATGCTGCTTTCCCATCTGCTCTGAGTGCGCCTGAAGGCTCTTCCATGCCGCGCGTTCGACAAGAGGTGCAGGTTTTGTTGCTGTTGCCATAGCTTCTACTTCTCCTTTAGCTGTCTCCACTGCGTGAATCGTGCATGTAGTGTAGAGCCGAATCGTGAACCTCTGCTGAATCGGGCAGTCCACCTTCCCTCCCGCCTTGCAAAGAAGAGATTCGTGCGTTTATCGTAAAGAGAGTCCGGCTATCGCCCTGCTCTCGTCCTCGCGACAGCCGCTTTGGAAGGGAAAACATGAGCCTTACGCCGCGCCGTCCTCTGCCCCAGACTCCTCCTCCAGCCGTTCCTGTGGCTCATCCTCCAGCGACCAAGCAAACTCCGGCCGCCGCGCTCGACGCCTTCACCGGCGATCCGAACTTCATGACCTCTCTCGCACGCGGGCTCATCGTCATCCAGGCTTTCACGCAGCAGAACCCGCAGATGACCATCTCGCAGCTCAGCGTGCGCACCGGCCTCTCCCGCGCCGCGGTCCGACGCTGTCTCTACACCCTCACCAAGCTCGGCTTTGCCGGCGCCGAAGACGGCTCGCGCTACTCGCTGCGTCCGCGCATGCTCACCCTCTCCCACACCTACACCACCTCGAACACCCTCTCCTCGGCGGCCCAGCCCATCCTCGAGCGCATGTCCGCAACGCTCCGCGAGTCCTTCTCCGTCGCCACCCTTGACGGCGACGACATCGTCTACGTTGCCCGCACCACCGTCAACCGCGTCATGGCCGTCGATCTCCACATCGGCAGCCGCCTCCCCGCCTACTGCACCAGCATGGGACGCATCCTCCTCGCCTATCTCCCCACCGAGCAGTTGGAACACTACCTGGGCCGAGTCGTCCTCACCCCCCACACCCCAAGGACAATCACGTCAGTCGAAAAGCTCCGCCTCATCCTCCGCAACATCCGCCGCAACGGCTACGCTCTCTGCGATCAGGAGTACGAGATCGGCCTCCGCTCTCTCGCCGTCCCCGTCTTCACCTCCAACGGACGCTGCGTCGCCACCATCAACCTCAGCGGCAACGCACCACGCATCTCTGCACTCGAGATGCAGACGCGCTTTCTCCCGCACCTCCGTGCGGCTGCTAACGAACTGGCCGTCTTTCTCCGCTGAAATCCTCAGACATTGGGAGCCACGCATCGCACAAACGAGGCTCCCTTCTCCGCTTCCACGATCACCTCGCGATGTCCCGGCGGAACAATAACTGCCTGCCCCGGCAGGAGCTCCACCTCATCCTCCGGAGTGATCACCGCAACACTGCCCCTCAAACCCACCAGGCAACCCGGGGCTGAAAAAGAAACCCGCTTCTCGTCCATTTCGCCGAGATCGAACCGATCCACTACAAAATAGTGCTGCTCGATGAGCCGCGTAAAGCCATCCATCACCTGTGGTGGAACCTTGCCGGCGGCAGTCTGCGTCTTGATCACCTTCAGCCCCTGTTCGAGATGCAGCTCACGCGGACGCCCGTAGTCATACAACCTGTAAGTGATATCGCTCGTCTGCTGCGTCTCCAGCAACACAACACCCGGTGCAATGGCATGCACAGTCCCCGCATCCACAAACAGCATGTCGCCCACCGATACAGGAACCCAGCGCATCAACTCTTCCATCGTGCCCCCGGGGATCGCCTGCTCCACGTTCGAAACAGTCACGCCATCTTTCAACCCCAGCGCAACGGCAGCTCCATTCTCCGCCTCGAGCACGTACCAGCACTCAGTTTTGCCGCGCACCTCACCAGCGGCCTTCGCCTGAGCATCATCCGGATGCACCTGCACCGACAACTTCTCGTTCGGAAACAGCAGTTTCACAAGCAGAGGAAACTCACCACCCAGCTCCCCCGCAAGCGAAGCCAGCGTCCTACCCTCAAATTCGCCGCTCTCCACAACGCACTGGGGACCGGTAAGCCAGGCCTCCCCCACCAGCTCCGTTGTCCCGGTCTCCTGATACCAGGGTTGCAGACTTCGCCGTCCCCAGGGTCTCTCGCTAAACCACACCTTCAAACGAAAGGGCGCTACCTGCATCTCAACTCCTCGCTAATCGTCATCATCCTTCTTTGCCTTCTTCCGTTTCTCAAGCAACATCACGGGAACCGGCTTATCGCCCATTGCATCCTTCCAAAGAATAATGTTTAGCTTCTGCGCATCGGCCCTGTCGGCATGACGAAAATCCATCTTGCTCGATTCCTTCGCTCCGGGAGCCGCGGCAGCATTCGCGGTATAGATCAATCCGTTATCGCGATTCCTATAGTTCGCTGTAAACGCAGCCTGATCTCCCGGGCCCGTAAACAACGACCCCATCATCGAACTGAACGCATCGTTGTTATTCATCGGAGGCAGCCCCAGCAATGTCTCCATCGTCCTGACCACACTCACTGTTGAATAGAACCGGCTATCCACAAATGCGCCGCCATCGACAGCCCGAGGCGAATACTTACTGATCACGAGTGCAAGGCTGCGGTGCGCGTCCACATGGTCTGCCCCATTCTGCGCGTCGTCCTCCAGAATGAAGAACGCCGTGTCGTCCCAGTACGGCGAGTGCGAAACTGCTTCAACCGCGCGCCCGATTGCAAGATCGTTATCTGCCACAGACGATTTCGGCGTCGGTCCTCCGGGAGTAGTTCCAGCCGTATGGTCATTTCCAAAACGCAGCATGATGAAATTGGGCATCGTTTCCTTACCGCTCTGGCGATCAGCCAGCCACTGCTTGAAGTGTCGTAGAAAGACCTCGGCGCGGATCTGCTCGGGTACCCGTAAGTTGAAATCAGGTTGCTCCGGCGCGAAATGCCCTTCAAGTTCAGGCTTGGTTGCAATATTCTTGGCCAACAACGGAATCGGCCAGGGCCATTTGCTCCATCCGCCACCCCACTCTTCGGGAATCTCCTCTCCCTGCTTAATCGAAGAACGCTGGCAGTGCAGCCCTTCGAGCAACGGGCCCTCCTGTGAACTTCCACTCTTCTTCACGTCACAGAACGTCGAGGAAATGTATTCACCGAAGTGATAGTAGGTCTTCCCATGGCGCGCAAGATTTCCCCATAAATACCCGCTGGCGGGTTCATTGACGTCCGGAATCTTCTGCAAGAGCGGATATCCCTCCGCCACGACTCCTTCGAAGTCATACGTGCGCTGACCACCCCGGTAGTTCAGCTGCCATGTCTTCTCGAGATAATCGGTTCCAATCGCCGCAGTCGACCACACATGTCCATCGCCTGAGACCTCGCCCGAATCGTAAAAGTTATCCAGCACCCCGAATTGCAACGCCAGAGCATGCTGATTCGGTGTGATCTCCTGCCCATACATCGTCAGACTTGAGTCGCCATTGCCAACCTGCTTGCCGTTCTGCTTCAGGTCGCCAAACACCTGGTCGAAGGTACGATTCTCCTTGATGATGTAGATCACATGCTTGATGCGGCTGTCCCCGCCGCCCGCAAACTGAATCGTCTTCTCCCCCGCCTTCATCCGGTTCGACTCGACGACCTCATCGGTCCATCGCGGCAACTCTTTCTCCATGCTCTTCACATCAAGCACTGCCAGCGAACCATAAAGCAGCGTGCCGATATAGGTCGACGGACTCGCCTTGGTGCCACGCTTCTTCTGCCAGTCCGCCTGTCGCTGAGCAAAGTTGTTGGGTCCAGTCCCTTTGCCCTTCGCTGTCGCCACATACAACTTGCCCCCGGTAAACGCCATCGACATCGGCATCCACTCCGTTGGAATAAATCCGATCGGCTCCACCATGCCATCTTTCGCTGACTTCGCAGTCAGCTTCGTTGTATCCATCACGGCGATCGCATCCGAGATCGCATTGGCCACATACAAACGTGAGCCATCCGGTGACAGCGACAGCGCCTCCGGCTCCGCTCCGAAGTAGCTCTGGTGCGGCAGCCGAGTATCGAAATACCCCTTCACCGAGAATTCGCCGGCCCCCACGTTCACTGCCGCGACAGTGTCCCGATTCGCAAGCGCGACATACATTGTCTTCCCGTCAGCCGACATCTCCAGGGCGCACGGATGCGTTCCGGGTGCGGTTGAACTCGTCGGCTTCAGCAATGCCAGCTTTCGCTCAACGGTTCCCTTCTTTAGATCCAGTTCCACCACCTCGGACGCATTCCACAGCGCCACGAAAGCACGTGTACCGTCCTTCGAGAGACTCAGTGCCACGGGATAGGTCGACGGTACTGCGTCATTCTCCGCAAGATCGAACCGCTTCTCAATCGCGCCTGTCGCCGCATCCATCAACAGCACGTCGTCAGAGAGGTTATCGGCCACCAGCAGTTTCTCCTCTGCCATACCGCCAATCGCAACAAGCGCCGCTGGATACGGTACACCCTGATCGCCCTCAACTCCTCCGACGAGCATTGTCTTCCGACCAGGCGCAAGCTTCTGCAGCGGGATCTTGATCATGCGTTCTGCTGTGATTTTCCCGCCATCAAACCCATAAACCACCACGCCGCTTCCCGCATCGCCTTCGCCTTTTCCCACCGGGTCAACCAGCGACCCCATGCTGGCATAGACATGTTTCCCATCACGGCTGAATGCCAGCCCTGAGTACAGCGTCTGTTTGGCTCTGATTGGGGTTCGATCATCCGGAAAATCTTCAATCCTGCCGGTCTGCGTATCCATCACAGCCAGCGACTGCATGTATTTCGATTCGAACGTCCCGTAACCTGCATTGACCGTTACAACGTAACGCCCGTCCGGCGAAACCGCCATCGTCATCGGAAGGCTGTTCAGCTGCTGCGGACTGCCAGGAACCGGTCTGACAATCTCTTTGCTGGTTGGCAGGTCGATCGATTGTCCCAACATGTTCAGCCCAAAACCGGTGAACAGGATCGCGGTCACGATTCGCATTTTTGTCATGCCTACACCCTATCAACTCCCACCTTCGGGGAGCATTACAAAAGTCTTACATCCGTACCTCTTCAGCCCTGTTAGCGTTTTATCAGGAACACTAAAGGAACGCATAACAGCAATGAGCCCCTCCCTCATCACGCCCGAAGAAATCGTCACCGCCGAAAACCCGGCAGTTGCCTCCAGGCCCGCCCTCGCCGCGACCTTCACAGCCCAGAAGATCCGCGAAGACCTTCGCATGGGCCGTGAGTACCAGCAAGGGCGCATCAACTGGATCACCTCAATTGCTATGGCGGCCTTCCATGTCGGAGCAATCGCTGCACTCTTCTTCTTCTCGTGGACGAACCTCGCCGTCGCCGTTGTGATGTATTTCTTCGCGATTAACGTAGGCATCGGCATGGCCTATCACCGTCTTCTTACCCATCGCGGGTATAAGACTCCCAAGTGGGTTGAGTACTTCGTTACCACCTGCGGGACCTTGGCCCTTGAGGGCGGCCCGATCTTCTGGGTAGCCACCCACCGTGTCCATCACCAGAACTCTGACCACGAAGGCGACCCCCACACTCCGCATGACGGCACCTGGTGGGCCCATGCCGGCTGGATTCTCTCCGGCCGCGCTCTGCACTCCGAAACCGCTCTTCTCGGACGCTACGCTCCGGACCTCACCCGCGATCCCGTACACGTCTGGCTGTCGAAGTATCACTGGCTCCCCCTCACCCTTGCTGGTTTCCTCCAACTCGGCCTCGGTGCAGCGCTCGCCGCTCCCGGCCATCGCCTCGTCGGGGCCGTCAGCATGGTTCTCTGGGGAACTTTCCTTCGCGTCAGCCTTGGCCTGCACGCCACCTGGCTGGTCAACTCCGCCACCCACCTCTGGGGCAAGCGCCGCTTTGAAACTCGCGACGACTCCCGCAACAACTGGTGGGTCGCCCTCCTCACCGGGGGCGAGGGCTGGCACAACAACCATCACGCCCACCCGGTCAGCGCGCGCCACGGCCTCGCATGGTATGAGTTCGATATTAACTACTACGGCATCTGGCTGCTCTCCAAAATCGGACTCGCAGAAAAAGTTCAGATCGCCAAATTCGACCCGGTAAACCCCAAACCTGCCGGTCACTAATCAAGACACAACCTAATGCTGAAGGGCGCAGAGCGGAATCTGCGCCTTCAGCATTTAAACCCTTCAATGCTCTCTTCACCGGTGAATCCCTGTCCTGCCCGCATCCCACTCGACAGGCTTGGCCTTGAGAACTAATCTCTTCCATTGAAAAGAAATTGCTGTCTATGTCCCGCAGTCTGCAGCAACCATCTGCTGACAAAAGAGGCTCCATGAAATCTCGATCAAGACTTCTCCTGCTCGCGGCTCTCTTCTATCTGATTGTCTTTCCCCGTCTTAATAACTCCTTCACTGCCCATGGTCAGCCCGGATATTCCGGCGGCCAAACCCTCACCTGCTCCTCAAACGACGGCAAGCGCAACTACTGCAATGTCGATACTCGTGGCGGCATCCGCCTCACCCGCCAGATCAGCGGCTCTCCCTGCACCCAGGGACAAACCTGGGGCTTCGACAATCGCGGCGTCTGGGTCGACCGTGGCTGCCGTGCCGAATTCGTCACCGGCTCTGGCGGGGGTGGTAACTGGGGTCCGGGAGGAGGGGGACAGGGTCAAACCCTCACCTGTTCTTCCGATGACGGTCGCCGCAACTACTGTAACGTCGACACACGCGGAGGCGTCCGCCTCACTCGGCAGATCAGCGGCTCCCCCTGTAGCCAGGGACAAACCTGGGGCTTCGACAATCGCGGCGTCTGGGTTGACCGTGGCTGCCGTGCCGAGTTCGTCATCGGTGCAGGCGGAGGCGGCAACTGGAACCCCGGCAACAGTCAACCGCAAACCATCACCTGCTCCTCCGATGACGGCCGTCGCAACTACTGTAACGTCGACACACGCGGCGGCGTCCGCCTCACTCGCCAGATCAGCGGCTCCCCATGCACTCAGGGACAAACCTGGGGCTTCGACAATCGCGGCGTCTGGGTCGACCGCGGCTGCCGTGCTCAGTTTGTCACCGGAGCCGGTGGAAACTGGAGGCCCGAAGGACCGGGCAATCAATACCAGACCATTACCTGTTCCTCAGACAATGGCAAGCGAAATTTCTGTTCGCTGCCCTCCAACGTCAATCCGAACAGTGTCGTCCTTACCCGCCAGATCAGCGGGTCTCCCTGCAATCGTGGCGACACCTGGGGAATCGATCGTAATAACATCTGGGTCGATCGCGGTTGCCGTGCCGAATTCGGCATTCGCTGAAGAAGTTCGGCGTTCGCTGAAAAGTAGTGCCGGGCGAAAACAGCAGGCGTCCTAAGCCTGCTGTTTTCATTCAAGCCTTCATGCTGCCGCTATACTTCCCCACAGAGAGCTATGAATATCACTCGCCGGCGCGGAACCATCGCCTTCTTCATTACACTCGGCGTCATCCTCGTCGGCCTCGCCATCACCCTCAACATCGGCTGGATCGTCCTCAACGAGCGTACCGTTGCCCTCGCCATCCTCGGCGTCATCCTCTTCTCCATGCTCATCGCCGGAGTCGTGCTCAACACCGTCTTTCTCGTCCGCGAGGTCCGCCGCAACGAGCGTCAGGACTCCTTCCTCAATGCCGTCACCCATGAGCTCAAAACCCCCATCGCTTCCATGCGCCTCTATCTAGAGACGCTCCAGCGCCGCAATATCGACGAAGCCCAGCGCCAGCAGTTCTACAAAATAATGCTCTCCGACTCCGACCGCCTCCTCGCTACCGTCGAGCAGGTACTCAAAGCCGGCGAGCTCGGCCAACGCCAGCGCCAGCAGAATCGTACCCTTATCGACCTCGAACCCCTCGTCGTCGACTCGATCGCCATCACCCTCCAACGCCACCACCTCCCTCCGGACGCCATCAAGCTCGATCCCGTCTCCGGAGGTGTTCGCCTCCGCGTCCTCGGCATCACCGAAGACCTCCGCACAGCCGTCCTCAACCTCCTCGACAATGCCGTCAAATACTCGCCCGAAGGTGTCCACGTCCGCTGCTCCCTTTCAATCACGCACTACACATGGGCCACTCTGAGCATCACCGACACCGGTGTTGGCCTCCCTCCCGACCAGCACAAGCGAATCTTCCGCCGCTTCTACCGGGTCCCCGGCCGTACCATGCTGCGCATCAAAGGCACTGGCCTCGGACTTTTCCTGGTCCGCAACATCGCGCGTCAGCATGGAGGAGACGCCACCGCATCCAGCCCAGGCCTGAACCATGGAACAACCGTCACCTTGACGCTGCCGCTCGCCAACCCCGCCACAGCGCCTGCCGCCATCGCGACCAGCACGACCACCTGAGTATCCTGTCCTTATGTCCGACGCTCCGCTCATCGTTCTCGTTGAAGACGAAGAACATCTCGCTCAAGGCCTCATCTTCAATCTCAAGGCCGAGGGTTACCGCACTCACCATGAGTCCGATGGCGATGCCGCGCTCAACTACCTCCTCAACACCGAAGACCCCATCGCCGCCATCGTCCTCGACTGCATGCTTCCCGGCGCTGACGGCTTCACGATCGTCCGGGCTCTTCGCGAAGCACAACGTTACACCCCAGTGCTCCTGCTCACCGCGCGCTCACGCCCTGAAGACGTCCTCGAAGGCCTGGAAGCCGGAGCTGACGACTACCTCGCCAAGCCCTTCGATCTCAACATTCTTCTCGTTCGGGTCAAGTCGCTCCTTCGTCGCACGGCGTGGCAGCGCGGACAGACCGCGACCGTCGCCGAACCTGAGCCGAACTCCGAATACGCCTTTAACCACCGCACCATCCGCTTTGATCACCTCGAGCTCATCGCCCCCAACCGCACCACGCAACTAACCGTCATGGAGGCCGATCTCCTCCGCTACCTCACCGAACGCGAAGGCCAGATCGTCTCCCGCAAAGATATCCTTGAGCAGGTCTGGCGCGTACACGAAGACACCGACACTCGCGCCATCGACAACTTCATCGTCCGCCTTCGCCGCTACATCGAAGACGATCCGTCAAATCCGCAGCACCTGCTCACTGTCCGCGGCATAGGCTATCGCTTCGTCGCCAACCCGTGATCGCTAATGTTCCAGGGTTCCAGTGAGAGAAAGCTCAATCTGTACTTCCTTGTTCACGCGGAGCATCAGCGTGCTGGGGTCCTTCAATCCCCATTGCACATAAGGCACGTCGAACTTTCCAGTCGCACGGATCTGGTTGCCGTTCGCTTCGATCTGCATCGGAACATCGATCTCATGCGCTGTTCCTAAAATCGTGAACAACCCGTGAACCTGCAGATCCGAGTGTCCGCTGTCATGGAACGTGCCGCTGAATCGTGTAGGCGCGAAGGTCACGCTCTTATAGCTCTCCGTCTTCAACTCTTCATTCGCCATCTTTCGGTCGCGTACAGAGTTCCCGCTTTTCCCGCTCATAGCATCCACCGCAACGCTGCCGCCCGCATGACCATCAGCCGGATTAAATAAAACTTCTCCCTGCTGAATCTGGAACGTACCGTGAACCGTGTGCAGCACATCCACTAGCGTAAAGTGCACCTCGCTGTGTGCCGGGTCGATCACAAGCTTCTCCTGGCTCAACAACACCGGAGACATTCCGATTGCAGCAAATATCCCCGCAATCAAACATCGAAAGCATCCCATGGAGACATCCTCTATATGCGTACAGCGCGTTGTGCAAGCTTCATTGCATCAGACCAGCAACTCGAAGAAGAATGGACATCTTCCATCACAGCCTCGATGGCATCGAGATACTGTTCCATCTGCGGCTCAGTGATCACCAGTGGTGGCGCCACCTTGAGCACCATAAAGTTATTCCCGCACATCTGCGAAAGAATGTTGTAGCGCTGAAACAATCGCATCACCAGCATCTGCCCGAACATCCCCGCATGAATCGCGCGAAAGGCCTGGAAGGAAACACGCAATCGCAACGAAGAGGGCGTCCGCATCACAATTCCATTCAACAAGCCCTGTCCTCGCACCTCCGACACCATCTCGAACCGCTTGAGCCGTTCCTGCAGCGCAACACGCAGTTCTTCACCCAAACGTTCTGCGCGCGCAGACAGCCCCTCGTCTTCCAATACATCCAGCGTCGCCAGGCCCGCGCGCATCGCCAGCCCGTTTTCACTGTAGGTCGACGTATGGATAATGGACTTCTTCAGCGAACCGTAAACCGATTTGTAGATGTCATCGCGCATCAGTACGGCTGCCACGGGAACCAACCCGCCACTGAGCGCCTTCGCCAGAACAACCATGTCCGGTTTCACCCCATCATGATGTGCAGCAAGGAACCTCCCCGTCCGGCCCATCCCCGTCTGTACTTCATCCAGCACGAAGAGCGTCCCGTACTTCCTGCAAAGCAGCTCCGCGCCGGCGAGATATCCAGTGGGCGCAGGTACGATTCCCGCCTCACCCTGAAGCGGCTCCAGAACCAGCGCAGCAATCTTGCGGGTTCGCAAAATCTCCTCAAGTCCCAAAAGATCGCCAAATGCCACCTCATGCGTCTCAGGAAGCATCGGACCGAAGCCTTCCTTCCAGAAAGGATCGCCCATTAATGAGAGCGCTCCGCAGGTCAGTCCGTGGAACGCGCCCTTCGCATAGACAAAACCTGTACGCCCCGTAAACACCCTCGCGAACTTGATGACGGCTTCAATGCCTTCGCTCCCGGACGAACAAAAGTGAACCTTCGTCAGTGCTCCCCCGCTCAACACACTAAGCCGTTCCGCCAGCACTCCCGCACTGCAAGCCACATGGCTCTGCAACATCACAGGGCCCGAGAAACTCAGCTCCTCTATCAGCGACTGCACGATATACGGATGATTGTGCCCCGTATTGTGAACACAGTAACCCGAGAGAAAGTCCAGAACGACACGACCGTCCTCGGTAAATAGCTCCGTTCCCAGGCATCGACGGTACCGGACATTCATCCCCAGCAAATCCAGCAGACGGACCCACTCCGGATTCACGAAATGTTCATAAGCTGCATCCGATGTTGCAGTCTGGTCCTGTGCGGCGGCCACAACCGCCCTGCTGTCTTCACCGCCGAAAATGCTGACCGCCATGCCTTCATCCCCTTAAAAGTACGAGCATCTGGTGGATAGACGTTTTCTTCGAAAATACGTCTCCATTCGTCACATTTCATGCAGTTTTCCCTCTGAAAAAAATAGCCTGCATCTCCACCGTCCCTCCATTCGTCACGTTTTGGATAACACCTATTGCCTTCCCATAGGAAGACGTGGCATATTCCTATGGCAAGGCAATAGGAGAACGCATGGGCGACAAAACCGACGTCTGGCAAGGAACTCTCGCGCTGATGGTCCTCAAGACCCTCGAAACCATGGGCCCGCTTCACGGTTACGGCATCGCGCGCCGCATCGAGCAGACCAGCGGAGACCTCCTCTCCCTTAACTACGGCACGCTCTACCCTGCTCTGCTCCGTCTCGAGCAGGAAGGCGCTATTGCCTCCGAGTGGGGACTCTCCGAGAACAATCGCAAAGCCAGGTTCTACTCCCTCACACGCGCAGGCCGTCGCCAGCTCCATCAGGAAACCCTCAACTGGGAGCAGACCACCGCTATCCTCGCCCGCTTTCTCGCTCCTTCGGAGGACGCATCATGAATGCCATCCGTGCATGGATTCTCAAACTCTTCGGCATCGTTCCCCGTCAGCGCCAGGAGCAGGACTTCTCCGATGAGCTCGCCAGCCACCTCCAGATGCACATCGACGATAACCTGCGTGCCGGCATGACACCTGACCAGGCACGCCGCGAAGCGCATCTCAAGCTCGGCGGAGTCGAGCACACAAAGCAGGCCCATCGCGAAGGCCGCACGATCCCCTTCCTCGAAACCCTCCTGCAGGACATTCGCTACGCCCTGCGACAGCTGCGCCGCAGCCCCGGCTTCACCATCACCGCCATCCTCATGCTCGGGCTCGGTATAGGAGCCAGCATCGCGATCTTCGCCTTTGTCGACGCTGCTCTCATCAAACCTCTTCCTTATGCCGACCCTGCGCGCTTGGCCGACGTCGCAGAGCACGGCGTCGCTTTCCCACGCTCCAACCTCTCCATGATGGACTTCCGCGACTGGCAGCGGATGAACAAGGTCTTCTCTTCACTCGAGGCTTACACCGGTGGCGGCTATCTGCTCGCCACCCCTTCAGGCATAGAGCCCGTCCCCGCAGCTCGTGTCAGCGACGGCTTCTTCCGCACTCTCGGAGTCAAACCGATTCTCGGCCGCGATTTCTACTCCGGGGAGGATCAGCCGAATGCACCCGCAACCACCATCCTTCCTTACTCCACATGGCAGCATCGCTTCGGTGGCCGCAAAGACATCATCGGCCAGGTCATAAGCCTGGACGGAACTCCCACCACGATCATTGGAGTTCTGCCGGGAGACTTTCAGTTCGCCCCGCGCGGAAACACTGAGTTCTGGGCTACCGTCCACGAACTCAGCGGCTGTGAGAAGCGTCGCAGCTGCCATAACCTCTTCGCCATTGGCCGTCTTAAAGACGGAGTGACCTTCGAAGCCGCGCAGACCGAGATGGCCGCTATCGCGAAACAGCTTGAGATCCAGTACCCCGGTTCCAATCGAGATCAGGGAGCGCACATCGCCTCACTCGCCGAGCTCATTGTGGGTAAGATCCGCCCCATTCTGCTCGTTCTCCTCACCGGGGCATGTCTTTTGCTCGTCATTGCCTGCGTCAACGTCGCCAGCCTTCTTCTCGTGCGTTCTGAAAGCCGTCGCCGTGAGTTCGCGGTTCGCGGAGCGCTTGGCGCCTCTCCCCGGCGGCTGGTCCGTCAATTCATCACCGAAGGTTTCGTTCTCGTCGCAGCCGGCACCATCATCGGCCTCTTTGCCGGATACTTCGCCACCCGGCTTCTGCTGGGCCTCGTCTCGAAAGACATGCTCGCCGGCATGCCCTTTCTTAGCCGCCTCACACTCAACTCGCATGTCCTCGCCTTTACAGTTGTTATCGCACTGATTGCTGCGGCCATCTTTTCGCTCACTCCTGTACTGCGTCTTCCCATCACCTACATGCGCGAGGCCCTCAACGATGGAGACCGTGCCTCTGCAGGCACACTCTGGCGGCGCCTGGGAGCCAACCTCGTTGTCCTCGAACTCACAATCGCGGTCGTTCTTCTCGTAGGCGCGGGACTGCTTGGTAAGAGCTTCTATCGCCTGCTTCACGTCGACCTCGCCTTCGAGCCCTCCAACCTCTCCACCCTCTACATCTCGCTCCCTCGTACGAACTATCAGAAGGACGAGCGGATTGCCGCCATCACCCATAAAATCCTGGATCGCGTCTCCGCGCTCCCCGGAGTCACCTCCGTTGCCGTGACCAGCACGCTTCCCGTGAGTGGCAACGGCAACACCGACTGGATTCGTGTCGTCGGCCATCCCTTCCATGGCGAACACAATGAAGTCAACGAGCGCGACGTCACTCCTGACTACTTCAAGACCATCCAGGCGCGCCTGCTTCGCGGCCGCTTCCTCACCGCGCAGGACGATAAGAGCCGGCCGAAGGTCTCCGTCATCAACAAGGCATTTGCCGACAAATATTTTCCCGGCGAAGATCCCATCGGCAAAAAATACGGCGGCGGCGATCTCGCGCCTGATTCCATCAAGGAGATCGTCGGCATCGTGGATAACGTTCGCGAGAGCTCTCTCGACGAAGAGATCTGGCCCGCTGAATACAAGGCCTTCGATCAGGACACCGACAGCTTTTACGCTCTCATCGTCCGCACCTCCGGCAATGACAAGTCCCTGCTGCCAGTACTCACGGCGGCTGTGCGGGAGGTAGACCACGGCATCGGCACCACCGATCCGCAGACCATGACGCAACGCGTCGCGGGAACGCAGACTGCCTGGCTGCATCGCTCCGCCGCGTGGCTCGTCGGAGGCTTCGCCGTTCTCGCTCTGCTGCTCGGCGTCATCGGGCTTTACGGCGTCATCGCCTACTCCGTCAGCCAGCGCACCCGCGAGATTGGCGTTCGCATGGCGCTTGGAGCACAGCGCGGCTCCGTCTATCAGCTCATCCTGCGTGAAGCCGGCGTCCTTACGACCCTCGGTGTGGCTGCAGGCATCGTCTGCGCCCTCTTTGCCTCCACCCTCCTCCGCGGCTTGCTCTTTCAGATTCGCAGCTGGGACATCTCAACCCTCGCAGGCGTCGCAATTCTTCTTGCCCTCGCCGCCTTGCTGGCCAGCTTCATCCCGGCGCGCCGCGCAGCCTCCATCAACCCCGTCGATGCCCTTCGTGCCGAATAGAGCAACCTCGACGGATCTCCTTGCCGTGATGGGTGCTTTACACTCAACGTAGAGCACCCATCACCGCATGCGCATCTTCACCCGCTACATTCTTCGCGAGGTCACCTCTCACGCACTACTCGGCGGAACCCTCTTTACCTTCGTGCTCTTCATGCGCGACCTCGGCCATATCCTCGAGCTGGTCGTGCGTGACTCCGCCTCTCTCACCGACGTCCTGAAAATCTTCGCCTACCTCCTTCCCAACTTCCTCATCGTTACCATCCCCATGGCCGTGCTCGTCGGCATCCTCCTCGGCCTCTCCCGCCTGGCCGCCGACTCAGAGATCACCGCCATGCGCGCCTCCGGCATGGGCGCCCTCGATTTCGTCCGCATTGTCTCCATCGTCTCGGCCATCGCCGTTGCCCTCGGCCTCTTCAACTCCCTCTACCTCGCGCCCCATGCCGCCGCCGCCACCATGAAGCTCGAGGATTCTCTCAAGTCCTCCCAGGCCTCCTTCGAGGTCCAGCCCCGCGTCTTTTACGAAGACTTCCGCAACTACGTCCTCTACATCCAGGATATAAAGCCTGCCTCTGGCGCCGCCCTCTGGCACCACATCTTCCTCGCCGACCTCACCCAGCCGGCCAACCCCAACATCACGACCGCGGAGCAGGCAGTCGTCGTCGGCAACGATCCCCAATCCATCCGCCTGCACCTTCTCAACGGAACACAGCACCAGACCTCGGCCACCGACCCCAACCAATACAACATCTCCACCTTCCAATCCACTGACCTCCCCATTCAGACCGGCTCGCAGGAAGACACTCATCTCGGTCGCTCCGACACCCCCATCCTCGCTCTTCCGCTCTCCGAACTCTGGCGCCTCGGCAACTCATCCCGCAGCAACGTCCCGGGCACGCCCGCGCGCATCTATCGCATCGAATTCAACCGCCGCTTCTCCTACCCCTTTGCCTGCCTCGTCCTCATGCTCATCGGAGTCCCCCTCGGAATCTCGTCCAAGCGCGGAGGCAAATCCACCGGCTTCGTCCTCACCATCGCCCTCGTCTTCCTCTACTACTTTGTCTCCCAGATCGGCATCGCCTTCGCAAAAAACGGCAAGCTTCCGCCCGTCCTCGGAGTCTGGGGAGCCAATCTCATCTTCGCCGCCGCCGGAGCCCTCCTTCTCTTCCAGATGTCTCGCGGAGGAATCGCCCTTCCCATCGTCTCCTCCATCGGTGTCTTCATTAACAAGCTCCTCGCCCGCACCAAATCCGGGCGCAAGCTCAGCGCCGAAGGCCGCGGACTCGACATCGGAACCATCCTCCGCCGTTTCCGCAGCACCTTCCGCCTGCAATTCCCTCTGCTCCTCGACGATTACGTCATGCGCGAATACGCCACCAACTTCGCGCTTGTTCTCTTCTCCTTCAGCACACTCTTCATCATCTTCACCTTCTTCGAACTCATCGGAGACATCATCCGCAACCGCACTCCTCTCGTCACCGTAGGCGACTACCTCTTCAATCTCATCCCCTACATCCTCTATAACGTCACACCCCTCTGCGCCCTGGTCGCCGTGCTCATCACCTTCGGAGCCTTCACCCGCACCTCCGAAATCACCGCCATGAAGGCCACCGGCATCAGTCTCTACCGGATCGTGACACCTGTCCTCATCACGACACTGCTCATCTCCATCGGCCTCTTCGCCTTCGACGAGTTCTACCTCCCCGCCGCCAACCGCCGCCAGGAGGCCCTGCGCTCCGTCATCAAGGACAAACCGGCCCGCACCTTCCTCCGCCCCGACCGCCAATGGATCTCAGGCCAGACCACAAGCAGTGGAGACCCGACCCGCATCTTTTATTACCAATTCTTCGATTCCAGCAAAAACGTCTTCGCCAACCTCACCGTCTTCGAGTTCGAACCCGCCACCTTTGCCCTGCGCCGGCGTATCTTTGCGGCCTCCGCCCACTGGAACGAGCGTGTCAACCAATGGGCCTTTGAAAATGGCTGGCAGCGAACCTTCTCAGGCGAATCCATCGCCTCCTACCAACCCTTCACTCTCACTACATTTCCCGAGATTCGCGAACAACCCGTCTACTTCGTCAAAGAGGATCGCCCCTCGCAGGAAATGTCCTACGGCGAACTCACCGGCTACATCGCCGACCTTAAACAATCCGGCTTTGACACCAAGCGACTCAGCGTCCAACTCAACCGCAAGCTCGCCTATCCCCTCATCACATTAGTGATGGCGATGCTCGCCATCCCGTTCTCCCTCTCCATGGGCAAACGAGGCTCGCTCGCCGGAGTCGCCATCGCCATCGGCCTCGCCATCGCCTACTGGGCCATCGACGGACTGTTCCAGGCCATGGGAAACGTCGCCACGCTCCCACCCATCATGGCCGCCTGGACCCCCGACGTCCTCTTCGGCATCGCCGGAACCTACCTCCTCCTCCGAACCCAAACGTAAGCCCTTATCCAAAAGTGTCATCCTGAGTGGCATGGGTGGAAAAGTACCAGTACATCCCGCCAACGACCTGGCTCTTGTTCTTCCACCCAGAAATTCCCGCGATAAACTAGATCCACAATGAAGCTAAAGCTCTCGCTCGCTCTCCTCGCAGCCATCTCCACGGCCGCTGCGGCCCAAACCACGACCGCTCCAAAGAAATCCCCCACAACCACCCCCACGCACCGCACCACCACCTCCGCGGCGGCTAAGCCCACACCTCCTCCGGCCCCCGCAGCGAATCCCGCCGACAACCCACCCAACGTCCCAAAGATCGAAGGCACCCCAAAGAACCTCTATGCCCTTCGCTACGTTGACATCTCTGTCGGCACCGGCGAACTCGCCCAGTCCCGCCGCTTCTACACCGTCCACTACACCGGCTGGCTCACCGACGGCACCAAGTTCGACTCCTCCGTCGACCGCGGCACCCCCATCACCTTCCCCTACGGAGCCCACCAGGTCATCCCCGGCTGGGACACCGGTTTCGAGGGCATGCACGTCGGAGGCAAGCGCCGCATCTTCATCCCCTATCAGCTCGCTTATGGCGAACTTGGCCGCCCGCCCGTCATACCCCCAAAGTCCGACCTCATCTTCGACATCGAGCTCGTCAGCCAGTCTGAAACCGACCCGCGAACGGCTCAGCCAGCGGCAGCACCAGCCGAAGACAAGCCGGCGACCTCGAATCCGGAAGCCAAACCGGCAACCCCCGATCCTGACACCAAAACTCCTCCGCACCCCGAGACGCGGTAGCATCATCCGATAAACAGGCATGCTGGAAAAGCTAAAACCTCTCTTTCCCTACCTCAGGCGATACCGAAGGTCCCTCGCCTGGGGAGGCGTTGCCGATGTCGTCTACAACGTCCTCAAGGTGTTTGTCCCTATCGTCATCGGCCATGCCATTGACGACATGCGCCACGGCTTCACCGAAGAGAAGGTTCTCTCTCACGCCATCCGTCTCCTCGTCCTCGCCGCACTCTCTGGTCTCTTCCTCTACATCACCCGTCAGGTCATCATCGGAGCCTCCCGCGAGATCGAGTACGACCTCCGCAACGACCTTTTCGCCAACCTGGAGCGCCAATCGCCCACCTTCTACCACAACCACCGCACCGGCGACATCATGGCGCGCATGACCAACGATCTCAACGCCGTCCGCCAGCTCCTCGGCCCGGCCATCATGTACAGCCTCAACACCGTCGTCTTCACCGCGGCGGCGCTGCCCTTCATGTATCGCATCAGCCCGAAGCTCACCTTCTTCGCCTTCGTGCCGCTGCCTGCAGCCTCCGTCCTCGTTCAGTACTTCGGCAATCGCATCAATCACCGCTTCGAGCGCATCCAGGCCATGTTCTCCGACATCTCCGCCAAGGCACAGGAGAACTTCTCCGGAGCCCGCCTCATCCGCGCCTTCGCTCAGGAGGAAGCCGAGATCGCCTCCTTTGAAGAAGCTAACCGCGAGTACATCCGCCGCAGCCTCTACCTCGTCCGCCTCATGGCCATGCTCTGGCCCACGCTCGAGTTCGTCCTGGGCCTCTCCCTCATGATCACCCTCTGGGTCGGCGGACACGAGGTCGTCCAGCACCGCATCACCGTCGGCGAATTCACCAGCTTCAACGTCTACATGGTCCAGCTCATCTGGCCCATCATCGCCGTAGGCTGGGTCGTCAACCTCTTCCAGCGCGGAACCGCCTCCATGGTCCGCATCGACGAGCTCCTCAAACAACAACCCGACATAGCCGACGACCCCGTCCTATTGGGTCGTCATTCTGACCCTGAGCTTGTCGAAGGGGAAGAACCCCCGCATTTCGCTCGCGAAGCCGAGGAAGCTCAACCGCAGCAATCCACCATCTCCGGCGACATCCAACTCCACAACTTAACCTTCGCCTATCCCGACGGCCCCACCGTCCTTCACGACATTAACCTCACCATCCCCGCCGGCTCCTCCCTCGCCATCGTAGGCCCCACCGGCTCCGGCAAATCCACCCTCGTCTCTCTCATTCCGCGCCTCCAGGACGCACCCCCCGGAATGGTCCTCATCGACGGCGAACCCATCCGCAGCTTTCCCCTCGCAACTCTGCGTCAGAACATCGGCTTCGTCCCCCAGGAGACCTACCTTTTCTCCGACTCCATCCGCCAGAACATCGCCTTCGGCACCCCGAAAGCAACCGACGAGGAAATAGAAGAAGCCGCAGCCGTAGCCCACATCAAAAACGAAATCCTCGAATTCCCCCGCGGCTTCGACACCTTCGTCGGCGAGCGCGGAGTCACCCTCTCCGGCGGCCAGAAGCAGCGCACCGCCATCGCCCGCGCCGTCATCCGCAACCCACGCATCCTCATCCTCGACGACGCCCTCGCCTCTGTCGACACATACACCGAAGAGCGCATCCTCAACGGCCTCCGCAAAGTCATGGAGGGCCGCACCACCATCTTCATCTCCCACCGCATCTCCACCGCCCGCAACGCCGATCAGATCGCCGTCCTCGTCCACGGCCGCATCGCCGAACTAGGCACCCACGACGAACTCCTCGCCCGCAACGGCTACTACACCGGCCTCTTCGAAAAACAGCGCCTCGAAGAAGAACTCTCCGTCGCCACCTAGCGAAAAAACTCGCCACCGCCACGAAGGTTTTTACGGCACTAACTGCAGGAGGCTCTGCAGCCAGACATAAGCCTGGTCTCCGTTCTCGAGCGTAGGCACAGCGGCATAGCCTTCGGTGTATCCATTCCATGTATTGAACGTAATGCCGCGAATCGAGTTCGCTCCTGCCGTTGTCGTGATCATCTGGGTCTGACCGTTGTGCCAGATGTCGTTGTTGGCAATCCGCCAGTAGGAATCGTCCTTTGTGGGGAAGACGATATGAGCGTCATAGCCAGGAGAGACGTCGAGGATAAAGGGCACACCCGCCTGGACCCAGTTGCTGACGAAGATATTCTTGCGGGGGATAAGGTCGCGCAGATCATCGGTCCCCAGCGCAATCTCGGAGATAAAGCATTCGATGGCGAGAAACGATTTTGTCGCCGCGAGAAAACCCTTTGCATTGGGAGTAACGTTGTAACCATTTCCCGGGAGAGTGTCGAGGACAAAGCCGATATCGACCTGTCTCGATGCCGAAATCGCATCCGCAACCCGATCGAGACCCTGGGCGAAGAATTCATCGGTTACACCGGGCTGATTGGACGAGGCCTGAATGATGGAAATGACGTAACGCTTTTTACCGGAGCTGTCGAAGAGCTGGAGCCAGCGCGACGGCCACTGACTGTTCCGAGGCTGCTTGAGATACCGGTCGATCAGGTCTTCGATCTGCGCAATAAGGTCCGGCGCCGGGTTCGTGACAGGGCCGGGGAAATCGTTCGCAAAAAAGTAAGCGGGCGAGTTGCCAGTGTGTACGTTAGGCGGAACTCCGCTGTGGAAGGGTTGTTTCGTATCAGGATTAAAATTCGTGGCGGCCCCGCTCTCGATGCAGGGCGAAATCAGCAGGTTGTGGGCAAGAGCAGTGTCGAAGACTTCATCGTGAGCGAAGGTCGAACAGCGCATCGGAGCCCAGAAGGCCCAGCGATCCGTTCCCCGTTTGCCCCAGTAGGAGAGCTTGATGACATTCAGTCCTGCATCAACCATCGTTCCAAGCGCGAAATCGCGGTTCGCCTGGCTTTCGGACCAGCCGAGATGGCGGGCATCCGACGGATGCAGCGTGTAGAGCACATCGTTGGCATCGGATGGATACTCATACCAGATCTTGGTTCCGAACCTCCAATTGCCCGCAAAGAAGTAAGAACTCTTTACCGAACGGCCCTCGAATCCGGGATTCGCGATAAAGCCCCAAAGAGGTGACGGATTGAAGAACAGCAGAGCTCCGGTAAGTGCGGTAGCTCTGCCTGCATGATGAACCTGCGCCCCATCCACGGTCGGCCAGCCAATGCGCGACCACAGAATCGAGGCTCGCTCGAAGTGGCTGTTCTCCCACGTAAGGTCCGGTGTCCGAAATTGATCTGTTGTCGGATATCCGAGGCCCTTCTCAAATCCGAGAGAAACCCACGTATCACGGATCGCGCCGTGAACCTCGTGCGCGCCGGTCCGCGGAGTGTAATAGATCGATGCATCGGAGTTGAACTTCAGGTTGTGAAAATGATTGAACCGCCCAACGCCGTCAGGTGTTCCAGACTCATCGGTTGAAGGATAGCCGAAGTTTTCCCACCCAAGCGCCGACCACTTGTCACGGATGATGCCGTGAACCTCGTGCGCGCCGGTCTGCGGTGTGTAATAAATCGACGAATCGGAGTTGAACTTCAGGTTGTGAAAATGATTGAAACGGCCAACACCATCCGAGGTTCCAGACTCGTCGGTTGAAGGGTAGCCAAAGTTTTCCCACCCAAGTGCCGACCACTTGTCACGAATGGCGCCATGAACCTCGTGTGCGCCGGTCTGCGGTGTGTAATAAATCGACGAGTCGGAGTTGAACTTCAGGTTATGAAAATGATTGAACCGGCCAACGCCGTCAGGCGTCCCGGATTCGTCGGTAGAAGGATAGCCGAAGTTCTCCCACCCAAGCGCCGACCACTTGTCATGAATGGCGCCATGCACTTCGTGGGCGGCGGTCTGTGGAGACCAGTAGATCGAGCCGAATTTGAAGTGCTGGAACGCGCCCGTGTGGTCGGGGGTCAGCATCTCTGGTCCGGTTTGAGGACCGAGAAAGCCTGCGGCCCCGCCGAGTGCGGCATACTTGTCGCTGATCGCGGTCATGGTTATCTCCGGGGGCCGAAACGAGAATGCAGAAAATTGAACAGAGGCGTGACGCGTCTCGTATGAATGGCCCGCAGATCCAGGTTCGCCGGCAATCCGCTATCCCAAACACTACTCTCGATCCACGAGAAAGACCACAGGCAGATCCAACTCCTTCACTCTTACTCCAACAAATTTGCCAACCTGTCCTTGTGGACGAAGCATACCCAGAATATTTCCACTCCCGCGCCTCCGCAGGATGAACTCAAACTCCCCCTCCCCGATATCCGTCTGCTTATAGAAATCAGGAAGTTCAACCGCGAATCGTCCACTCTCATCAGGAACGGACGTCGCAATTCGTATCGTCGTCACAAGTCCATCGGTGATGCCGAAAAATCGATGCCCCCACTCCGCAACATAGCGAATCTCCACCTCGGAAGGTGCGCCACGCACAACCGGGCCAAACGCAATCTGCCCGTGAAATAAAGTGGATCCAAGCCGACGGCAAGGCAGCATCTCCTCATTCCTGTCCTGCACTTGAAATGTAAGCGTGACAATCTCACATCCCCGCAGGTACGCGATCACCTTCATCGTCTGTGCCGGTCTTGCTTCTACTCCGGCAACAACCTCGTAAGCAGATTTCCCTTTTTCGCTTTTGACATACTCCCCATGCCCTCCAAACGTTCCTGTCATGAAGTAATTAATCTGTACGTCTTCCGAAGCGACGCCCGTCGGAAAAGAAAAAATAACCCGCGGTAGTTCGGGTGGCCTCTCCGTCTGCCGGAGCGCCGGCGAAAAAATATTTACGAGAAAGCTAAGAGCGAGTCCGGTGGTCAACATGAGTCGAAACCCTTGATGCAAGATTCCCACGAAATCCGTAGAAACCCCCAAAAATCCTGTCAAATCTCCTAAGCGAACCAAACAAACTGTTTATGCTTGGCAGACTAATTTCTCAAGATCGTTACCTGCCCCTCGGTTATCGATTCATATCTGCTGATTTCTGGATAAATCCCCCGGTATTTTCAGGGGTTCGGGGCGGAGGCTTGTTGACGCTGAACATATTAGAGTGATACGTTTCTAGGCCTACTGGAGTGATACCTTCCTCGGCCTATTTAGAGTGATTCCTTCCCAGGCCTGTTAGAGCGATACCTTCCTCGGCTTACTCTCACTTTGCTAACCGTAAGGGTTTCTTGTGCCCTCAACTCTCAGAGGTGTCAAAATGACGAATTGGCTCAGAACAACTCTATGTATCTGCGGCATGCTGCCGCTACTTACCGCCTTGCCGGCTCCAGGGCAGCAGGTACCTAACGGAAGCTACCTTAAGTCGTGTGGGCAATTCCGGATGAATGGCACGTTGCTCACCGCGTCCTGCGCCACAGGGGGCAATCCAGGGGCGTTTGTGTCGACAATCGACTCCAGCGCATGCGGAAGCGATATCTCCAACAAGGATGGTGCGCTCTTCTGCCTCGCGAAACCCGGCACATGGGGCGTTGGCCGCGCTGTTCCTCGTGGCAGCTATCTTGAAAGCTGTGGAGACGCAGAGGTTAAGGGAACTGTCCTCTCAGCAAATTGTAAAAATCGCAACGGAATCGGGACGATTCCCAGACTGAACCTGGCAAGCTGCCGGATCGGAAACAATATTACAAATGTTGACGGACAATTGGTCTGCATTCGCTGATCGAAGAGCGATTCCGGTGGTCAACATGAGTCGAGGCCTTAATGCAAGATTCCCACAGAAATCCGTAGAAAATCCCCGGAAAATTCCTTGTCAAGCCCCAAATCTCCTAAGCCTAACCAAACAAACTGTTTATCCGTGGCAGACTAATTTCTCAAGGTCCTTACAATAGAACTGGAGACCAACAAAGCCCCGCAGGTGAGCGGGGCTTTGTCCATTTCCTGACAGAAATGCCTTTTGTTTTGAATCCTTTGCAAGATGGCCTAATGAAATCAATATTTTACGAACCATGGACAGATCTAAACGCCAAAGAATGAACATCTTACGCCAAAAGATAGGGGAGGGGGGTCTACGCCGACCAGCGCGAAGCCACTGCACCATTGGTGACGGATAGCCCAGATAGCCCAGACCGGGGAGGCGAACTCATCTCCCCTCTCATCCGAAGCTCACGCGGCAGCACCCGTCCCGCCTCTGGATCTCGAGCCACCACAACCCAGGCATCCTTGACATTCCGGAGGCACAAAATCACCTCGTGAAACCGCTCTGCCGACTCGGCGTGCGAAGCCTCCAGCGCCATCGTGAACATCTCCGCATAAAAGTCCGAGAGCGCCGTCGCCATGCTTCCGCCAACATCCGGCCGCAGCCTGGCCTGCAGGTACATCAAAATATCCAGCGCCTTCTTCACCGCTAGCCGGCGCCCCCGCACGTCCCGCTCCTCGACGCACTGGATCGCCCGATGAAGAAACCGGGCCGCGCCGTCATACAGCGCAATCACTAACTCAACCCCGGTGGCGCCCGCAAGCGCCTCCTCCTGATACCCCATCTCGCCTCCGCTCTAATGACCTTGGTTGTATCCCGTAATCGCGCTGTAAATTTCATCGATCTGGCTCAACTGACTCGGAATCGACTGCAAAATCTGGTTCGCCTCATTCAACTGAAGCGTCAGGTTCGTCTTATCCGAAGCAATCCGCGCATCCTCGGCACTGACGCTCTTGTTCAGCGCCAGTTCCTGCGCGCTGTTCTGCTGCTGCGCCAGGTACACCGCTCCCCCCGGAGCCTGTGGCCCAAGATTGTTCAACGCCGCAACAAACTTTTGCCCAAAGCCCCCCGGATTCTGGAGAAATCCCACAACATCGGCGAAGTTGCCGTTCAACACCGAATTCAACTGGTCCTGATTCAGCGAAAGTGTCCCGTCCTTGTTGAACGACAACCCAAGCTGCGCCACGGTAGAGATCGACCCGCTGCTCGCTCCGCCAAGCAACGCCTGCGTCAGCTGCTCCTGGATCAGCGCCACCGTAGGACTTCCATAAAGCGGCTCAGGATTCCCGTTCGAATCCTTACCCTCCTGCGCCGCCAGCGCCTTCACCACCGAGTTGTACGACGACACGACAGAGCTCAGCGCTGAAGCCACCGCCGAGTTGTCGTTCGAAATCTGCACCTGAATCTGCGTCCCGGGAGCCGCGGACAACAACTGAAACGTAACCCCCGGAATCGCCGTGCTGACCGCGTTGCTGGAAACCGAAAGATTCACTCCATCGACACGGATGCTGCCGTCACTTCCAGCCTCCCCGGTCTGAAAACCAAGGTCCTTACCCGTCACCGTATCGCTCAGGTTGCTCGTAACCGCAAGCTGTCCCGCTGCTCCCCCGGTTCCGCTCACCAGCGACAAACGCGACCCCGAGCTGTCCGAAATAATGCTCGCAGTCACGCCAACGCCTGCTGCATTGATCGCTGCCGCTAATGACTTCAACGTATTGCTGCTGTCGTCGACCGTAATCGTCTGTGGAACGCCCGCGGCGCCCACCTGGATCGTAATATTCCCCCTCAGCGTATCGTTCGCATTCGCAACTGCATCAGAGTAGTCCGACGAAGTCTGCGCCAGCGAGTTCACCACAACCGTGTGATTGCCCGCCGTCGCGCTCACCGCAGCAGAGGTCAGTGTCAGCACATTGTTGTCCGAACTCGCTCCTTGCTTCTGCGCAAGCACGCCAGTGAAGTCCGTAATCGCCTGGACATTGGTTGTAAGAGAAGAGAGGTCAGAACCCAACGTGCTCAGAACAGCATCCTGCGCCTGCAAAGCAGTGAGCTGACTCTTCCACGGAGCCTCGATGGCTTGCTCCGATGCCAGAATCTGCGTCACCGTCGAAGCCACATCAAAGCCCTGACCACTTGTTGCCGATCCGAAGTTCAGCCCAACCGTTCCCATGGCGCTCTCTCACAACAGCGACACGCAAGCAGCTTGCCAGCGATGCGCACTATTTCTCAGAAAAACCTAATCCTCACGAAGCGGAAAGCCCGCGGAAAAAGAGTGATGTACCCTCTGCCTCCGCAGGCTGCCGTAACTACTGCAGCAGCTTCAGAATCTCCTGCTGCGTGCTGTTCGCCTGCGCCAGCGCGCTGATACCCGTCTGGCTCAACACCTGGTACTTCGCCATATCGCTCGTCGCCTGCCCGTAGTTCGTCGCACGAACGTTGTTCTCGGCTGAGGTCAGGTTCACCTCCTCCGAGCTCGCTACGGTTGACGCCGCATTCAGCTGGTTGATGTTGGCCCCGAGAGTGCCGCGCTGATACGCCACATCCTGAATTGCACTGGTAAGGCTGGTCAGCACCGTGCTCGCCGTCGCCGCCGACAGCGTCGAAACGCCGCTTGCGGTAAAGTCCACACCCGCCCCGACGCCGCCCGCTGCCGGAGTCGTATCCGAAACGCTGGTACCAGTCAGGCTCAGTGTATTCGTACCCGGTGTACCAGTGTCCACCGGCCCGGTAATGATCAGCTTGTTCGCATTAGCCCCGGTACCGACAGAAGCCACAAGGCCGGCACCACTGAAGCTCGAATTGCCGTTCAACTGGCTCACCGCTGCCGAGAGAGTGGTACCTGCGGCAAGCGTCGTCGAAACCGTAGACCCCGCACCCACCGCCACGCTCAGCGTACCGCTGATCGTGTCTGTCGCAGATCCAAGCGCAAACGTCGCGGTCGATCCTGCCGAGGCGGTCGAGGCCGTCGGTGTCGGATTTGTGATGGCTGTCGTTGTTCCTGTCGGAGCAGTAGTACCCACGCTCGTGCTGCTTAGCGTCCCGATAACCTCGCTGAACGTAGTCGAACCCGAGGAGGTTCCGTCGCTCACGAAAACCGACTTCGCCGTATTCGTAAATACGCTGTTGCCGTTAAAGTTTGTCGTCGATCCAATGTTGTTAATCTCCGACAAAATATTCTGATATTCCTGGTTCGCCGAGCCGCCCTGGCTCGCGTTCAAGGTGCCGTTCGCAGCTTCCGTCGCCAGCGTAACCGCACGATTCAGCAGGCTGGTCACCTGCGATAGAGCTCCGTCAGCTGTCTGCAATAAGCTGACACCATCGGTTGCATTCTGAGCCGACTGCGTCAACGCTGCTTCGTTCGCATGAAGACCATCTGCTACGGCCAGGCCGGCAGCATCGTCCGCACCGCTGTTGATACGCGAACCCGAAGAGAGCTCCGTTAAAACCTTTTGCAGACTTCCCTGAGTTTGATTCAGGTTCGTCTGCGCATAGATCGCTGAAATGTTATTCAACACGCCCAAGGACATGAGACCCGCTCCTATTACCACTCGATTGAGTTTCCGCGCCGCCTGTCCCTTGCGAGAGGCTTTGCGTTCGCTAACCTCATCGGCGTATCCATTCAGCACTTGAGCACGCATTTCTGCCTTTCGTTATTAATATCGTTCGTCGCCGCCTAACGATTCCGCCCGCAATGCCGAAGAAGGAACCAGAGGAGAGCCTCCGCATGATTCATCTCACGCGCCTTAACGGTCATCGACTCATTCTCAATTGCGAGCTTATTAAGCACGCCGAGGCTTCACCGGACACGGTGCTCACATTGATCAACGGCGAAAAACTGGTCGTTCTCGAATCGTGCGACGAAGTTGCAACGCGAGTTCTCCAATATCGGGCCTCCACCTTGAAAGCCGCTTGGCCGAGCGCCGATGCGGTACTCAGCGCTAAAGCCGCCTTCGAAGGTCACCAGCGATTCACTGCCACCTCCAACCAGGACTGATCCATGGATATCGCCAGCATAGGTGGAATCATCGTCGCCATCGTCGGCATCCTCGCCGGCATGATGATCGAAGGCGGCAGCATCGCCCAGATCACGCAGCCCACCGCCGCCCTCATCGTCGTGGGAGGCACGACCGGAGCCGTCATGTTGCAGTTCCCCCTCAAAACTTTTCTCGCGGCGTTGCAACAACTCATGAAGATCTTCATCTCCAAAAGTTCAAACGGGGAGGACGTACTCAAACAAATCGTTACCTTCGCCAACAAAGCTCGCAAGAGCGGAATCGTCTCACTCGATCAGGATCTCCCCTCTGTCACCGATCCCTTCCTCAAACAGACCCTTATGCTCGCGATCGACGGAACCGAGCCCACTGAAGTTCGCAAGATCATGCAAATGGAGATCGATAACAAGAGCGAGATGGAAGAGAAAATTCCGCAGGTCTTCGAAGCGGCTGGCGGCTACTCTCCCACCGTCGGAATCATCGGAGCTGTCCTCGGTCTCATCCAGGTCATGCAGCATCTCGACAACATCGACGAAGTAGGCCGCGGAATTGCCGTCGCCTTCGTCGCCACGATCTATGGAGTTGCGCTCGCCAATCTTGTGTGCCTCCCGGCCGCAGGCAAGCTCAAAATCCGCCACCGCGAAGAGCAACTCATCAAAGAAATGATGCTCGAGGGCGTCATCTCCATCCTCGAGGGTATGAATCCCCGCATGATCGAAACTCGCCTCCGCACCTTCCTTTCCAACAGCAAGCAACCAATCTCTACCGCCGAGGCGGCAGCATGAGCCGCAGGAAAAAGCACGAGCACGTCAACCACGAGCGGTGGCTCGTCTCCTACGCGGACTTCATTACACTGCTCTTCGCTTTTTTTGTCGTGCTCTTTGCTTCGAGCCAGTCCGACAAAAAGAAACAACTCCAGATAGCGGCTGTGATGCAGACTGCCTTCACACCACTCGGGACCTTCGAGGCTCACTCCAAAACACCGCCGCTCACCGACACCAATGGCGCATCCGCCTCGCTCATCCCTGTCGCCATTGCGCTTCCCCTCCCCACCGCACCCACTTCAACGTCACGCGATGACACCGAAGGCCGGCTGCATAAACTTCTCGACACACAAGTCGCCGCGGGTCGAATTCCACCCGGAAGCGTAACCCTTCGCGAAACTCCCGAGGGTCTTGTCATATCTCTTCACGAGATCGGCTTTTTCCCGTCCGGCTCAGCCGAAGTTCGCACCGAATCTATACCGATGCTGACGAGCCTCGCCGCTGCGCTACCGTCCGGGCCGTTGCGCGTCGAAGGCCACACTGACGATATGCCCATCCACACGGCGCAGTACGTCACCAACTGGGAGCTCTCCGCCGCGCGCTCCTGCGCTATCACCCGCCTGTTACTTGAGTACAGCCGCCTTCGCCCCGAAAACGTCTCCGCTGCGGGCTACGCCGAATACCATCCCATAGCCTCCAACGCTTCTGAAGAAGGTCGCGCAAAAAACCGCCGTGTCGACATTATTCTTTTGCGACACCCAGCACCTTCACAATAACGCGCTTCCTCCGCTGCCCATCGAACTCCGCATAAAACACCCTCTGCCACGTGCCAAGATCGAGCCGCCCCTTCGTCACCGGCAACGTCGTCTCATGATGGAGAAGCAAAGCCTTCAGATGAGCGTCGGCGTTGTCTTCACCCGTCCGATGATGCTTATATCCCGGCAAGCGCGGAGCCAGTTTCTCCAGCCACACACCAATATCCTCGATTAACCCATCTTCAAGATCATTCACATAAATGGCTGCCGTAATGTGCATCGGCGAAACAAAACACAGACCATCATCAATCCTGCTCCGCCGCACAATCTCTTCCACCTGGGGCGTGATATGTACCATCTCGTAACGTTGTTTCGTCTCAAACGTCAGATACTCCGTATGCGCCTTCATTGCCGACATCGAAAACTCTCCTCGGATTTATACTGACATCAGCGGAGCTGAAATTCGAACACCACGAAAATACCGATGAGCAACGCAGCGGCGAATCCGACTTATCTTCGCACCATCGCTGCACTTCTCTGTCTTTTCACGCTTCTGCTTCCAGCTACGTCCTGTCTCCTCCACACTGCGCCTCAACAGAACCCCTGCGACCACTGCACAGCTCACACTCCCCTTCATCAGCCTGTCACGAAATGCTGCGCCCATCACTCGCAACCTTCCGTTGCCACAGCATCCATACAGGATGAGCAGTTCTCCGCTAAAAGCAGCGCCGCGGACATCCACATCCTGCCTCCAATCGCGATCGCCTATATCCCCGATCCGCAGGCCGCCCCGCCGCCTCTCGCTAGACCCCGCTTCTCCCTCCGTATCTGATTCCTTCCTGATCGCTACCATGCGACGCTCCTACTGCCCGCACGTCTCCCCGCATTTCAGGAAAAAGGAAACACATGCACCGCTATCTCTACGCGTCGCTGCTCGCGATCGTTGCTTTTGCCCTCGATATACGCGCAGTCCAGGCACAACATGTCGACATGGCCGGCATGCAGATGCCGACAGATAAAAAATCATCCATGAACTCAGGCGTGAACATGTCCGCCACCAATCTCATCGAAGCGCAACTCAACCACGTCGACTCCGGCACCAGCATCGAGCCTCCATCGACCCCCATTCCCATGCTCATGTCGCAGCGTCATGGCTGGACGTTGATGCTCCACGGCACCGCCTTTATCACCGATAACCAACAAAGCGGTCCGCGCGGAGCCGACAAATTTTTCTCCCCCAACTGGATCATGCCCATGTCCCAGCGCCAGTTCGGCCCCGGCAGACTCACCCTGCGCACCATGTTCTCGCTCGAGCCCGCCACGGTCACCGATCGTTACTACCCCTTGCTCTTCCAGCAGGGCGAAACCGCCTACGGCAAGCCCATCATCGACGGCCAGCACCCGCACAATTTCTTCATGGAGGTCGGCGCACTCTACGACATCCACCTTGGCGAACGCTCCCTCCTAAGCTTCTACGCCGCGCCCATTGGAGACCCCGCCATCGGCCCCACCGCGTACCCGCACCGACTCTCCGCCTCCGAAAACCCGATCGCCCCTCTTGGTCATCATCAGCAGGACTCCACCCACATCGCCTACAACGTCTTCACCGCCGGCCTCACCTTCGACTCCGTCCGCGTCGAAGCCTCTGGATTCCACGGCGGCGAACCCTCCGAACAGCGCTGGAGATTCCAACCCTCGCCCAACGGCCACACCATTGACAGCTACTCCTCGCGCATCACCTTCTCACCCCGCCTCAACTGGACCGCGCAGTATTCCATCGCACACATCACCAGCCCCGAAGCTCTCTATCCAAACGAAGACCAGCAACGCCAGACCGCATCCATCATGTACAACCGTCCCTTCGGCACCCGCCACCACACCTCCAGCATGCCCGGCATGGACATGACCACTCCACCCACAGGATACTGGTCCACAACACTCATCTGGGGACGCACCAAATCGCTCTCCGACCACCCCAGCAAGCAGAACAGCTACCTCTTCGAATCCCTGCTGAAGTTCCGCAACCGCAACTACATCTGGACACGCATCGAAAACGCAGGCCGCACCGATGAACTCCTCCTCACCCCCGGCATCCCGCTCCCACCCCACTTCGAAGAATCTCCCATCGGTCACGTGGCCGCTTACAGCTTCGGCTACGACCGCGACTATCGAATCGCCCCACACCTTCTAGCCGCCCCCGGAACCCAGTTCACCACCTACGCCACGCCCAGTGCGCTCATCTCAACCTACGGAGCACATCCGTTCGGAGTGGCTCTGTTTGTCCGTCTCCGAATTACGCAATAGCTTCCACTCTGGCCTTTGCTTTTTTTCTTGTCATCCCCGAAGAGCCTGCCCTGAGCGAAGCCGAACGGGGATCTGCTTTTCCCATCCGAAAGCCTTCGATGCAAAAATAGGGCAACGTCATCATGACCCTTTACGTAGCCACCTCGAACCCCGGCAAGCTCCGCGACTTCGCAGTCGCCAACACTGCGCACATCCCCATCGAGCCCCTGCCGAATCTCGAGTCGCCATCACCCCACCCCCGGAAGACGAGCCCACATTCGAAGCCAACGCGATCGCCAAAGCCCGCTATTACTCCAACCACGCCCCCGGCGAGATCGTCATCGCCGACGACTCCGGCCTCGAAGTCGACGCACTCCACGGAGCACCCGGCGTCCGCTCCGCCCGCTTCGCTGAAGATCACAATTTCCGCCCAATTGAAACGGACACCCCTCACTCCACCGACGAACGCAACAACCTCTACCTGATCTCACTTCTCACTGGCATCCCACTCACTCAGCGCAGCGCCCGCTACCACTGCGTCCTGGCCGCCGCGCGCAATGGACACATCCTCGCCATCGGCCACGGAGCCGTCGAAGGCGAGATTCTCACCGAACCCCGTGGCACCGGAGGCTTCGGCTACGACCCGCTCTTCTACCTCCCTGCACTCCACCGAACCATGGCCGAGATCGATCTCCAAACCAAACTCACCCTCAGCCATCGAGGCCGAGCCTTCGCCGCCCTCCTGAAAGAGCTTGACCCTCACCTCACCGAACACTGAGAACGGAAATTGGGCAGGCAAAAATCGCACAATCGTATCGATAACCGCACTCTTACCTGCTGATTTCCTTGACGCTAGTCCGAGCACAGCGGAATAATCGCCTTGCCGCAAAAAATCCTCCCACGGTGCGGCCCAACATATTTCAAGGAGCCCTCATGGCAGCCACCGCGCCAGCCCCTCCCGCCACACCGCCACTCCGCGGCGTACAGCCCCTACGCGCCGGCGAGGGACACTCCTTCTTCTGGCGCCGCCTCCACTCCCTCACCGGAATCGTCCCCATCGGCGCCTTCCTCATCGAGCACATCGTCTCCAACTACGAGACCGTCAACGGCCCCCTCGCCTACGCCAAACAGGTGCTCTTCCTCAACTCCCTCCCGCTCGTCCGCGTCCTCGAGTGGACCTTCATCTTCATTCCGCTCGCCTACCACGCCCTCTACGGCGTCTTCATCGTCATCCGCGGACGCAACAACGTCAACGTCTACCCCTGGGCAGGCAACTGGATGTATCTCTCCCAGCGCATCACCGGCATCATCGCGCTCCTATATATAGCGCAGCACGTCTGGCGGCAGCGCTTCAGCGGCATCTCGCTCCCTGAGCACCCCGGCGCAGCGTTCCACAAGGTCCAGATGGAACTCGCCAACCCGTGGATGCTCGCCATCTACGTCATCGCTATGGTCGCCACCACCTGGCACTTCGCCTACGGCGTCTGGCTCTTCGCCGCCAAGTGGGGCATCACACCCGGAGACAAGGCCCGCAAGCGCTTCGGCTATGTCTGCGCCGTCGCCGGAATCGCCCTGTGTCTCATGGGCCTCATCAGCATCTACGCCGTCGTCACCGCACCACCCGCCCCCGAAGACGTCATGCCTGCAGTCGTCCAGCCTGCGCCTGCAGCATCGGTTCCAACAACTTCCAGTCCGGTCACGGCAGCGATGCAAAAGTAATCGGAACGAGTTTTGTTATGGGCACGGCTTCAGCCGTACCCAACGCCAGAGATAGAAAGGGGCTTTAGCCCCTGAGGTACAGCGAATGGCAGCAACCCCCAGAATCATCGTAGTAGGCGGAGGCCTCGCCGGCCTCGCCGCCGTCATCAAGATCGCCGAAGCTGGCGGCAAGGTCGACCTCTTCTCCATCGTGCCCGTCAAGCGCTCGCACTCCGTCTGCGCCCAGGGAGGCATCAACTCCGCCAAGAACCTCAAAGGCGAGGGCGATACCACCTTCAAGCACTTCGATGACACCGTCTACGGCGGCGACTTCCTCGCCAACCAGACCCCCGTCAAAGCCATGTGCGAAGAGGGACCAGCCATCATCGACCTCCTCGACCGCATGGGCGTTCCCTTCAACCGCACCCCCGAAGGCCTGCTCGACTTCCGCCGCTTTGGAGGCACCCTCTACCACCGCACCGCCTTCGCCGGGGCCACCACCGGCCAGCAGCTCCTCTACGCGCTCGACGAGCAGGTCCGCCGCTACGAGGCCGAGGGCAAGGTCACCAAGTACGAGGGCTGGGAGTTCCTTTCCGCCGTCCTCGACAACAATGGTGTCTGCCGCGGAATCTCCGCCATGGACCTCCGCACCATGGAGCTCCGCACCTTCCCCGCCGACGCCATCATCGTCTGCACCGGCGGCAACGGAGCCATCTTCGGCAAGTCCACCAACTCCGTCGTCTGCACTGGCTCCGCCCAGTCCGCGCTCTACCAGCAGGGCGCCTACTACGCCAACGGAGAGTTCATCCAGGTCCACCCCACTGCCATCCCCGGCGAAGACAAGCTCCGTCTCATGTCCGAATCCGCCCGTGGCGAGGGCGGCCGCGTCTGGGTCCCCAAGGACAAGAACGACAAGCGTGACCCCCGCTCCATCCCCGAGTCCGAGCGCTGGTACTTCCTCGAGGAGTGGTATCCCAAGTACGGCAACCTCGTCCCACGCGACGTCGCCACCCGCGCCATCTTCAAGGTCGTCTACGAGTACGGCATGGGCATCGACGGCCAGCCACAGGTCTACCTCGATCTAACTCATATCGATCGAGCAACTTTGGACCGTAAACTTGAAGGCATTCTTGAAATCTACGAGAAGTTCGTCGGCGACGACCCCCGCGAAGTCCCCATGAGGATCTTCCCCGGTATGCACTACACCATGGGTGGGCTTTGGGTTGACTTCAACCAGCAGACCAACATCCCCGGAGTCTTCGCCGCCGGTGAAGCCGACTACTCGATCCACGGAGCCAACCGCCTCGGCGCCAATTCTCTCCTCTCCTGCATCTACGGAGGCTTCATCGCCGGCCCCCAGGCCATGCAGTACGCCAGGCTCCTCCCTGCACAGGAAGGCGACGGTGGCCACGCCGCCGAACTTCAGCGCCAGAAGGAGTTCAATCAGATCCTCCTCTCGAACCCCGGCACCGAGAACCCCTTCAAAATCTGGCGCGAACTCGGCGAGACCATGACCAAGCACGCCACCATCATCCGCTACAACGCCGGCCTGCAGGAGGCCGACGCCAAGATCGTCGAGCTGATGGAGCGCTACCGGAATATCAACCTCTCCGACAAGAGCCAGTGGGCCAACACCAGCTTCGCCTTCGCCCGCCAGCTCTGGAACATGCTCGAACTCGGTCGCGTCATCGTCCAGGGAGCCTTTATCCGCGACGAGTCCCGCGGAGCCCACTACAAACCCGACTTCCCCGAGCGCAACGACGAAAAGTTCCTCAAAACAACCATGGCCAGCTTCAAGGACGGGGCTCCGGCCTTCGAGTGGCAGGAGGTCGACATCAGCCAGATCAAGCCGCGTCCACGCCGTTACGACGCCACTTCATAACTCAACAGCGGTCATTCTGAGCGAAGCGAAGAATACCGGTATTTCGCTTCGGTCGCCGAGATAACAGGGACACGACAAAAGACAACAACGCGAACCGACAAAACCGCAATGCACTCAGATCAACCCAAAACCCGCAGACACCGTCTAACCAGGCATGAACGAGACAGCCACGCAGTACTTCGTCTTCTTCGTTCTGCCTGCGCTCTTCATCATCACTTGGGCTTGGGGCTTGTTTTACATTCGAAAAGTGAACGCAAAGATCAGGCAGATGACAGGCTCCGGCCGGCATCTCGACAGTGTCGAAGCCGGTTGCGCCAGCGTAACGCTCGAAAGGGAGCGGCGCTCCGGGAAGACAGCCAGCGCGTAACGAACACTCAGTGCCGACGCGTCATGGCGCTGGGGGAAAGTTCTGTCATTAAGAAATGCCGCAAAAACCTCTCCACCGCCGTTACCATACCAGCAACCAGCGTTGAGCGAATGAAACGCCATAGGCGCGTTCCATATCAGCATGGGGCGAAGTCCCATGTGTCTCCAAAGATGGAGTCAAAGGGCTGAAAGCCCGATCTATTCCCTGAGGGCAACCAACAATGCCAAGCACCATCAAAGTCGAGATCAAGCGTCAGGCCAACCCTGACGCCCCCGTCACCACCGAGACCTTCGAGATCCCCTACCGCCCGGGCATGAACATCACCTCGGTACTCGGCGAAATCGCGCTCAACCCGGTCGACGTCACCGGTAAGCCGACCACACCCATCACCTACGACTCCAACTGCCTCGAAGAGATCTGCGGCTCCTGCGCCATGCTCATCAACGGCAAGGCCCGCATGGCCTGCTCCGCTCTCGTCGACAAGCTTCAAAAGGAAACCCCGGGCAAAGCCATCACCCTCGCCCCCTTGTCGAAGTTCCCAATCGTCCGCGACCTGCAGGTTGACCGCTCCGTGCTCTTCGAAAATCTCAAGAAGGTAAAGGCCTGGGTTCCCATCGACGGCACCTACGACCTCGGCCCCGGCCCCAAGCAGTTCCCGCAGATCCAGGAGCAGCGCTACCCCCTCTCCAACTGCATCTCCTGCTGCTGCTGCATGGAGGTCTGCCCGCAGTTCAACGACGTGACCAACTTCGTCGGAGCCGCCACCATCGCTCAGGCCAAGCTCTTCAACATCGACCCCTCGGGCGCCGTCCTCAAAGAAGAACGCCTGCGCGCCCTGGCCGGAGACGGCGGCATCCAGGAGTGCGGCTTCGCGCAAAACTGCGTCCAGGCATGCCCCAAGGGGCTCCCCCTGACCGAAGCCATCAGCGACATTGGCCGCGACGCCTTCGTCCAACAAGTCAAAGACTTTTTCAGCCGCTAATTTCATCTCAACTGGCGATTCAGGCACTAATTTCGGGTGCCCCATTCATGCGCGTTCTTCACATATGAGAAGGCGATTCGCGCGAAAGCGAATCGCCTTCTTTCAAATTGCCATCGTGAATAAAATGAAATACGCGAGCAATTGCGTTTACTTCATGCCGATTGATGCCGGACCCTTTTCCAACGCAATCATCACAAACGCGGTTTCTTCGGATTATTCATGCTCGACTTTCTCCTGTCCGGTCTACAGCGGGACCCGATCCAGTCCAGAAACAAAATGGATCCCCGGAACAATCTTGCGGCTAAGCCGGTCATCATTCGTCACAAACAGATCGCACTGAGCAGCAGCCGCAATCGACAACTGCATGGCATCGGGAGCCTTGATCGATTTGTCCTTCCGAACGCCTGCATAAATTCGCGCAGCCACGCGGTCGAAATCCAACAATTGCACCCCTGGTGAAGTTAGGATCCGTTCATACTGATCAGCGAGTTTCCCATCGCCTTTCTGCAACGGAAGAGTTAATACCTCTCCCAGCGTGAGGGTTGACGTATAGACCAGATCCCGCCGCTCTGTCATTCTCTGCAGAAGTTCCGCCGCCTTGCGTCCATTCGGCCCCTTGTCCTCAATTAAATAAATAAAGATATTCGTATCCAAGAAGACCTTACTCATTCCCACCCTTCCCGTAGGCTTTTGACATATTCATCGGCATCAATGCCATTCCACACCTCCCGGCCGAGGCCTCGTAACTCATGAAGGCCCGCCAACCACCTGGTCCCGGAATTCTTTCCAATATCCTTCTTCTGCCAGTGCTCCGCCCACTGCAGCAGTTCGTGATATCGCTCTGGAACCTCGACAGGATTCGGACGCATCTTCTGGTGTCTGTCCGGATGAACATAGTCAGACTCACGGAGAAGCCTTATGCGATTGTTGTCCTCGCGAAATACCATGCGATATCGTCCACCCTGCTTCCCAGGCGGGACGTTTGCAGCAGCATGTTCATAGGCATGTTGCCGCAGACTCCTCTGATCCGGGCGAGAGTTGCCTAAACCCTCCAATGCAGCTCGATCCAAAATCTCTGCAATCGTAAAAGAGCTTCGATGCGGATTCTCTCGATGCAAGAGAGCGACAATCAAGAAAAGCTCGTCAGCTACCTTTACATGATCTTTCGTATAAGCAATGGTCGCCATAAATTACCTCAGAAACTATAATCTGTACCTTTTATACATTTGTCAAGGGAACAAAAAAGCCCACCGAATCCCCGGTGGGCCTTCTTATCTCATCCATCTTTCCTCACTTCGTAAACATCGTGTCTTCCGGATTCTTCTCCTCCTCGGCATGAATCCGGTTCCCCGCTCTCTTCGCGGCTTCCATACCAATCTTGTCCATCTTCTCCTGCTCTGTCTTGCCGGCAACAGTCACATCGGCGTTCTGTTCAATCGCCTCATGCGCGGGTCGAGCAGCGGTTTTGGTCGAGTTCAATCCCTGAGCCATAGGTTTCACCTCTTCGAACAACAGATGGAACCCCACAAGTCAGGGTTGCCCCCTGACGCGCTTGCTACAATCACTTAAATTCTCATGCGCGAGACAACCCTTTCCCAGTTCAAACGATTGCCAGCGTTTGCAATTACATCCGCGCTCTTCCTCACAGCCTCGCTTCAAGCCCAGAGCCATTCCCCTACAGGAAAGCAAATGACTGACCCCGCCAAAGTCCACGCCGCAGCCATCGTCATCGACACTCACGCGGACACCCCGCAGCGCTTCGTCGACGAGCACTGGGACTTCACCGATCCTCTCAACGGCGGCATGCTCAACTACGACACCGCGAAGAAGGGCAACCTCAACGCGCAGTTCTTCTCCATCTGGGTCGACCCCGGCCAGTATGCCGCCAACGCCTCCGCCCGCCGGACCCTGGAATTGATTGACGGCACCCTCGAGCAGGTCCGCAAGCATCCCGACAAACTTCAACTCTGCACCACCCCCGAGCAGATCGTCGTCGGCCACAAGAGCGGAAAATTCTGCGTCATGATGGGCATCGAAGGCGGCCACTCCATCGAAAACTCCCTTGGCCTCCTCCGCGACTACTACCGCCTCGGCGTCCGCTACATGACCCTAACCTGGTCCAACACCAACGACTGGGCCGACTCCTCCGGCGACATCGACGACACCACTGTCACCCACCACAACGGACTCACCCCCTTCGGCAAGCAGGTCGTCGCCGAGATGAACCGCCTCGGCATGATGGTCGATATCTCCCACGTCGCTGACAAAACCTTCTGGGACGTCATCGAAATCACCAGGGCTCCCGTCATCGCCTCGCATTCCTCCGCCCGCGCCCTCACCAACGCGCCGCGCAACATGACCGACGACATGCTTCGCGCCGTCGCCAAAAACAACGGTGTCGTCATGGTCAACTTCTTCCCTGCCTTCATCGACGAACAATGGCGTCAGGCCTGGAACGCGCAGAAACCCGAGCGCCAGAAAGCCCAGGACGCACTCGAAGCCGAATACAAGTCCAAAGGACTCCCCGTTCCCTACGCCGCCTCCGACAAGATCGATCGCGAATTCGCCGAAAAGATCGGCCGCGCCCCTTTCGAGTCGCTCATCAACCATTTCGACCACGTCATCAAAGTCGCCGGCATCGACCACGTAGGCATCGGCACCGACTTCGACGGAATTCCCGTTCCACCCGCCGGCATCGACTCCGCCGCCGACCTCCCCAAAGTCACCGCCGCCCTCATGGCCCGAGGCTACACCGCCGAAGACATGCAGAAACTACTCGGAGGTAACCTCCTGCGCGTCTTCGCCGCAGTACAAGCCGCCTCCGGCCACAACCCGTAGCCGATCAGACCCGTGTCTGATAAACAAGCCATCGCATAAACAAACCATCGCGTCTGATGGAACAAAAATAAGTGTCATCCTGAGCGGAGCGCGCAGCGCAGAGTCGAAGGACCTGCGGTTGTACTTTCACTTCTTCGCAATCAGCGTGATCTTGTGAATCTTGGGTGGCTCCGCCAGCAACTCCCCGGCCTTCTCCATCAAAGCCTTCGCAATCGGCCCATTGAGATGCGCCTCGCGCCCTGCCTCATCGTCGAACGTATCGAAGACGCTGTACAAACCATCGTCTTCCTTCAACCCATACCAGCTCACCGTAAGCGATTCATCCTGAGCCATCCGCGCTCCCTGCTCCAGAAACGCCTCAACGTCCGCTTCTTTGCCAGGCTTCGCCTTCAGGGACACATACAACGCCAGCTTCGCCATCTCAACCTCCGGTAGGGATCACTTCTGCCGGTTAGATGCCGTAATCCTGCATACGTCACACGATGAAGCCTAAAATGCATCAAAGCAGTCTGAACCGGAGGATGATCCCATGCGTTCTTCTGAACCATCGGTTGCCCGAGGTATCGTCACCGGCCTGGTCGCCGGAATCGCCGCAACCCTCATCATGGACCAGTTCCTGAAGCTCGCCGGCACCAGCCAAAAGGCGAGCGAGAAAAAGCAAAAGCTGGCCGAAGGTAAATCCTCTGAGCAAATCGACCACGAACAACACCGGAAAGACCAACAAGCCGCCGAACAGGAAGATTCCACCGAGATCGTCGCTCGCAAGATCGCCGAGACCGCCGGAAAATCCCTCGATCGACACGAGAAGAAGAAGGCAGGCCAGGCCGTCCACTATGCCTTCGGCACTCTCATGGGAGTCGTTTACTGTGTCACGACCGAAGTTCTTCCCGAAGCAACAACAGGCGGAGGAGCAGGCTTCGGCACACTCCTCTTCCTCGGAGCCGACGGGGTCGCCGTCCCTGCCCTGCGCCTCGCTCCCAAACCTGAAGCTGCGGCGCCCTTTGACCACCTTCAACATTGGGCCGCCCACGTCGTCTACGGAGGTTCCCTGGAACTCATCCGAAGCATCATCCGCCGTCTGACGAAATAGGCAGAAAGGATGCGGGACATACCAGGCAAATCGCCTTCCACCAATTGCGAGAACCGCCTCAACAGCTGGCGCGAATCGGCAAACAGCATCGCGGATAAAACACGAAACCGCAGGGTGAAGGTACACGCTTCTTATCCACCGATCGAAACCGAAGCCTGAGCCGCTTTGCGGCGTCTCTCTGTCTGCGATAGCCTGTTTCATGGAGCTCCATACCGAATGATCTTTCGCTCTCTCGCGCTCGCTCTATTCGTCAGTACTGCTGCTATCGCACAATCAACGCCACAATCGACTCCGCCCCCCGCCCCGGCAGATCTTCCCGATGCTCCAAGCACGGCAAGCAATGCCAAACCCCCAGTCGCACCCTCTGGCCCCACCGCCGTTATCGACACCACAATGGGCCGTCTCACCTGCAAGCTCTATGACAAGCAGGCGCCAGTTACAGTCGCCAACTTCATCGGACTCGCCGAAGGCACAAAAGACTGGACCGATCCCGCCAGCCTCAATAAGGTCCACTCCAGGCCGTTCTACAACGGCACCACCTTCCACCGCGTCATCCCAGGCTTCATGATTCAGGGCGGAGACCGCGCCGGCGATGGCACCGGCGACCCAGGCTACTTCTTCCAGGACGAGATCGATCCGTCACTCACCTTCGACGAGCCAGGCCGCCTCGCCATGGCCAACGCAGGCCCCGGACCCTCCGGCGGAGGCACCAACGGCTCCCAGTTCTTCATCACAGAAGTTCCCGTCCCGCAACTCAACGGCAAGCACACCATCTTCGGCCAGTGCGACTCGCACACAGTCCTGCTCGTCGCCTCCATCGCCCGCGTCAACCGCAACGAGAGCGACAAGCCACTGACGCCCGTGACAATCAACAAAATCACCATCGTTCGCGAAGGCCAACCCATGCCGCCCGAACCCGCTCTTCCCACCGCGACACCAGCAGCGCCGGCCACACCCAACGCGCCCCGCAACTAACGGCAATCAGTTTCAGTAAAAAGGAGAACCGCAAAATGCCAACGAAACCAGGCGTCTATGCCACTTTCAAAACCAATCAGGGCACCATCGTCGCTGAACTCTTCGAGAAAGACGCCCCCGAAACCGTCGCCAACTTCATCGGCCTCGCAGAAGGCAGCAAGAAGTGGAGCAGTCCCGGCAAAAAGGGAGACAAACTCTACGACGGAACCATCTTCCACCGTGTCATCCCCGAATTCATGATCCAGGGCGGCGATCCCGAAGGCACCGGCATGGGAGGCCCCGGCTACCGCTTCGCCGACGAAACCCGCGGCTCACGCCACGGCTTCCAGGAAAAAGGCAAGCTCGCCATGGCGAACGCCGGCCCCAACACCAACGGCAGCCAGTTCTTTATCACCGTAGGCCCCACCTCCTGGCTCACCGGCAAACACACCATCTTCGGCGACGTCGTCGAAGGCTATGACGTAGTCGAGAAGATCAGCAAAGTCGCCCGCGACGGCATGGACCGCCCCAAAACCCCCGTCGTCCTCGAGTCCGTCACCATCGAGCGCATCGCATAGTTCGAACGTTCCTCCATCGAACAAATGGCCCTCTCAAGCGGAGGGCCATTTTCTTTCTCCATATGGTTACGTTCCAATGCGAATGGGTAAATCGTATGGGATCACAGAGAGCACATAACGTTCTTCCATCAGCAAAAAGAAACGCCCGCGTGAAGCGGGCCTTTTCCTTCCAACAAATAACCGCGTTACGCTACGCCAATCACCGTGCAAAGTTCCTTCACGGCATCAGCGCTCTTGTTCAGCGCAACCTGCTCCTCGGGTGTCAGCTTGATCTCGATAATCTGCTCCAGCCCTTTCGCACCAAGCTTGCAAGGCACGCCCACATACAACCCTTTGATCCCATACTCGCCCTCGAGATAAGCCGCGCAGGGAAGTATCTTCTTCTTGTCCTTCAGAATCGCCTCCACCATCTCCACCGCCGCAGCGCTCGGAGCATAGTAAGCCGAACCCGTCTTCAGATACTTCACAATCTCCGCGCCGCCATTAGCCGTGCGCGTCTCCAGTTCCTTCAACCGGTCCGCTGGAATCAGCTCCGTAATCGGAATTCCCGCCACCGTCGAGTACCGCGACAGCGGAACCATTGTGTCGCCATGCCCGCCCAGCACAAACGCCGTCACGTTCTCCACCGACACATTCAGCTCCTCGGCAATAAACGTCCGGAACCGCGCCGAATCCAGCACTCCCGCCATGCCAATCACACGCTCACGCGGCAGACCAAGCTTCTTGAACGCCGTCTGCGCCATCGCATCCAGAGGATTCGAAACGATGATGAAGATCGCATTCGGCGAAGCGGCAAGCGCCTTGGAGGCAACATCGCTCATAATCCCGAAGTTCGTATTCAGCAGGTCGTCGCGGCTCATCCCCGGCTTACGCGCAATGCCAGCCGTAATCACCACGATGTCCGAATTCGCCGTGTCTGCATAATCGTTCGTTCCGATCACCGACACATCGCGCTTCTCAATCGGCAGCGCCTCCAGCAGGTCCAGCCCTTTGCCCTGCGGCACGCCCTCGATCACATCGATCAGCACAACATCCGCCAGTTCCTTCGAAGCGATCCAGTGCGCCGCAGTCGCGCCTACATTGCCAGCACCAACAATCGTTACCTTCTTCCGCATTCGTTCTCCTTGTCTCTTGCTAAATCAATCGCGTTTACGACCACTTCGCGGATTCCCACAGATAGAGTTCGTTGTCACCTCGGACCTCCCGTAAGTCAGGAGCCCATATTCTCAATCATCCGTGTAGCAAACTCGCTCGTCTTCGCTTTCGTCGCGCCCTGCATTCCTCGCTCAAAGTCGTACGTCACATATTTCTGCCCAATCGTCTTCTCCATCGACGACTCGATCAGACGCGCCGCCTCCGGCCAGCCGATGAAGTCGAACAGCATCACGCCCGAAAGCATCACCGATCCCGGATTGATCACATCCTTATCCGCATACTTCGGAGCCGTGCCATGCGTGGCTTCAAACACCGCATAGCCATCGCCAATATTGCCGCCCGGAGCAATGCCCAGCCCGCCGACCTGTGCCGCCGCAGCGTCCGAAATGTAGTCCCCATTCAGGTTCGTCGTCGCCAGAATGCTGTAGTCGTCCGGACGCAGAATGATCTGCTGGAAGATCGAGTCAGCAATGCGGTCATTGATCAAGAATCTTCTTCTTCCATTCCCCATTGCCATGCGACTTGCCGATCGCAGCAATCACCGACTTCACCTCGGCGACCACATCATCCACAAACTGCTTCGGCGCGAACTCAATTCCCGGCTCCACCAGTGCCGCATTCTCTTCCGGAGTCAGCTTAGGATTCGCCTCAAGATTGCCGAGAATCCAGCTCTCGCGCTCCGTCACCGTCTGCTCGCGGAACTCCTGCGTCGCAACCTCATAACCCCACTCGCGGAACGCACCCTCCGTGAACTTCTGGATATTTCCCTTATGCACCAGCGTCACAACCTTGCGATTGTGGTCCAGCGCATATTGAATCGCGGCACGAACCAGCCGCTTTGAACCCGTAATCGAAATCGGCTTCACACCCACGCCCGAATCCGTGCGAATCTTCTTCTTTCCGCCCTTCAGCATCTCGTCATTCACAAAGCTGATGAACTTCGCAGCCTCAGGCGTTCCTTCGCGGAACTCGATGCCCGCATAAATATCCTCCGTGTTCTCGCGGAAGATCACCACATCCAGCTTCTCCGGATGCTTCACAGGACTCGGCACGCCGGAGTAGTACTTCACCGGACGCACGCACTGATAAAGATCCATCAACTGACGCAGCGCCACATTCAGCGACCGAATGCCACCACCCACCGGAGTCGTCAGCGGCCCCTTGATCGACACACGAAAATCCACCGTCGCCTTAACCGTGTCATCCGGAAGCCAGTTCTGCGTCTGCCTGTAGGCCTTCTCGCCAGCCAGCACCTCAAACCACTTCACCGCCCGCTTGCCGCCGTATGCCTTCTCCACAGCTGCATCAAAAACGCGCTGCGAGGCCTTCCAGATGTCGCGCCCCGTCCCATCGCCCTCGATGAACGGAATAATCGGATTGTCCGGCACCGCATACTTCCCATTGGCATACTCAATCGCTTTCCCATCCTTGGGCACCGCAATTCCGTTGTAGCTATCCTGCATACGCACTCTTCTCCTGTGGAAGTTCTGGAAGGTCTAAGAAGTCCAACCTATCATTCGCAAAGAAGCTCTGGCAATAACCGCACGGTTAGTTCGATAAACGAACCCATCCTTCCTTCGTTCCAGACCGCCTGTAACATGACCGTCATGTTGCGAACCCATCTCGCGCTCATCATTCCCTCACCGAAAGTCGAACAACGAGCAGCAAAAAGCCCCGGCCGCAGCCAGGGCTTCTCGTCTCGCTTTCTGCGAAACTTAGAACTGGTTCCACAATAGCTGGTTGTAAACATCGTGATGGAACTGAACCTCGGCGGCCTTCACAATCGTTCCCAGCAGCCTTGGGCAGCGATCCGCCGAAGCCTGCTTCAGGTCGGCATAGCGTCCCTTCACATCCGCGCCCAGCAGCTTCGTGGTCCACTCTGCCTTGCGGAAATCCTCAAGGGCCGTATAGATGTTGTCCGGCAGATATCGCTCCGCCTGGCGAAGGTTCTTGATCCTCGACGTCTCGCCATCCAGGCCGGTCTTGAAGATCGAGTACATCACCATGTACGGATTCGCATCCGGACCCACCGAGCGCACCTCGACGCGCGCCGACTTCTCGTTCCCGATAGGAATACGAATCATCGAGCCGCGGTCCACCGCCGAAGCCTTGATCTGGTTCGGAGCCTCAAAGTGTGGGTCAAGACGCCGGTAAGCATTCACGCTCGCATTGAGCAGAAGGCAAAGATCGTTGCCGTGCGTCAGAATGCGGTCCACAAACTGCCACGCCTGCTTCGAGACCTTCTCTTCGCCCTTCGGGTCCCAGAAAAGATTCTTGCCATTCTTCGTAATGGAGACGTTCGTGTGCATGCCGCTTCCGTTCACGCCAACAACCGGCTTCGGAAGAAAGCTCGCCGACATGCCCATCTGCGTCGCAACCTGGCGGCAGATCAGTTTGTACAACTGAATTTGGTCAGCAGCCGCAACACACTCGCCATAGCTGTAATTGATCTCGAACTGCGAAGGCGCAACCTCGGGATGGTCCTTCTCGTTCTCGAAGCCCATCGAGCGCTGTATTTCAGCGGTCGTATCGATAAACTCACGCAGAGGATCGCCCGGCAGCGAGTGGTAATACCCGCCCTGGTTTACATACGAAAACTTACCTGTCTCATGAAATGTGCGTTCCGCATCGATGCCCTCGAACAGGAAGCCCTCAATCTCGTTGGCGGCGTTCAGCGTGTAACCCTGCTTCTCATAAAGCTCAGTGGAGAACTTCTTCAGCACGCCCCGAATATCCGCGCTGTAGGTCGTGCCGTTCTTGTCGATGACCTCGCCGAACACCAGAACCTTACCCGGTCCAAACACGTCCGCCGGAGCCCAGTAGAACGCGCTCCAGTCAATCCCCAGCCGAAGGTCGCTCTCACGCTGAGCCGTAAACCCCCGAATCGACGAGCCGTCGAACGTCAGGTTGTCGTAGCTCTTCACCAGAAACTTCTTATCGTAGTCCAGCATGTGCAGCCGGCCTTCAAGGTCGCTGAACAAAACCGTCACGGCCTTGATCCGGCGCTCGTCGGTCAGATACTTCAACCGCTCTTCTTGAATGGTTCCCAGGGCAACACGCTTCCGGCGCTGCTCCTTCGCCATCAAATTCAAATCTTCCAACTCAGCGTAGGGAAGCTCCAGGAAATCGCGAAATTCGCTCAACGTAAACACTCCTTCGTATGCATTTTGAGATACACCGCTGCCATAGCAGGGGAAAATGACGGACGTGGTCATGAACGAGACGCGCCAAGCGGACGTGGGTTGGTGGTCCCAACTTCCAACCTAACAGAAATCCCCAGTAGACAAAAGATTTCAATCAAATTTCACCAACGCCGGAATAATTCCCCTCCTCCCCAGTTATTTCAGCCAGTGGGAATCATCCGCCACTGCGCCCGCAGTCCGGCCAAGCGCCTGGCGTTCTCACCCCATTTCCATCGCGAGGTATACCCATGGGAAAACGATTCTTTACCTTCGCACTCGTGTGCGCTTGCTTCCACAGCTCCGGCAACGCCAGTGCAGCCAATAACGACTCTCCAGCAATCAATCCCGTCATCGAATGGAACAGGACCCTCCTCCAGATCGTCAGAACCCCTGGCGCTCAATCACCCGCCATTCATTCCACGCGCAACTTCGCAATACTCCACATCGCCATCTTCGAGGCCGTCAACAACATCCACCCTGACTTCAAGCCCTACGCAATCCACCTCTCCCACATCTCTCGCCGAGCCTCCACTCAGGCCGCGGCGGACCAGGCCGCGCACGATGTCCTCGTCTCTCTCTATCCATCCTTTACCGCAACACTCGACTCTCAACTTCAGCAGGACCTCGCCCAAATCCCTTACGGACAAGACAAGTCCGACGGCATCGAAGTCGGCCACACCGTTGCAGCCGCAATTCTCGCCCTGCGAAGCAACGACGGCTCCGCCGCAACTCCTCCTCCATTCGTTCCCAAAACCCAGCCCGGAGACTACCAGCTCACCCCTCCCAACTTCGCCCCGGCAGACTTCACCCAATGGCCTAAAGTCTCGCTGTTCGCTCTCGCGCGCGCCAACGAATTTCGTCCCGTCCCGCCTCCTCAACTCACCAGCGACACCTACACCCAATCCTTCGATGAAGTTCAAAGCCTTGGCTTCATCAACAGCACAACTCGCACCGCTGACCAGACCCAGATCGGACAATTCTGGAACGGCAACATTCAGGATTTCTGGAACGAGATCGCCCAAACCGCCGCTCTAACCCACCGGCTCGATCTCTCGCACACTGCTCATCTCTTCGCTCTGCTGAACATCACCCTCGCCGATACCACCATCGCCTTCTTCGAGGCCAAATACACCTACGACCTCTGGAGACCCGTTACCGCCATCCAGATGGCCGACCTCGACGGCAATCCCGCGACCCAAGCCAATTCCACCTGGCTTCCGCTCCCAACCAAAACAGCGCCCGACCCCTCTTACCCCGGAGCCCACAGTGCCATCAGCGCCGCCGGCGCCGAAGTTCTCCTCCTCTATCTCCACGACCGCATCGACCTCGACGTCACCTCCGAGTCCCTGCCCGGCATCACACGCCACTTCACCACCTTCTCCGATGCAGCCGAAGAAGCCGGACTAAGCCGCATCTACGCCGGTCAGCACTTCCGCTTCGACCACATCGCAGGCAGGCAATTGGGCCGACAGGTAGCACTCAAAGTCGTATTCACAACCCTTCAACCCAAGCTAAATCCCGAATTCGACGACTAAATCAGGCAGCCGCTCTCGATTGCACGCGCAAAAACAAAGCCCCATTCAGCAATGGGGCTTCCCCCCGGAACAGGACCCGCACACCGTTCCTTGCAATAAACTTCTCTTCTGCTCCCGTTTGGAAATCTCTTACGCATGACCAGAAAATCTACGTTCTCGTACAAAAGCGCGAAACGCTTCTAGTCAGGTCAAAACCATTGAAATCTATTTCTGTGCAGCAATCGTCGAAGGCAGCGGAGCAAAAGGAACCCCGGAATTCGCCATCCCGAGCCCGATATATTTTCCGTCACGACCTCGCACTCGTAATCCCCATGCTCCCGTGCGATCTTCTACCGCCTTGCTGTTTGATTGACTAGTGTCGTCCACACTCTGTAGATGCCCCAGGATTACCGCACCTTCCGCCCAATAGTCATTGCTGAAAGAAAGGGACCCGTCACCTCTCTGGTCCAGGCCCAATTCCACAACATTATCGCCTCGCATGTCGCTGAAGGTAAGACGAGGCAACTCATCTCCCTTTGCAGGCTTGACAAGTTCTAAAGTCGCTCGCACCTTCCCCGTTGAATCGACTAATTCAATTTTTCTAGCCTGAATTACCTCAGGCACACTCATTTCCCGGTGACGCTCAAAGAAAGAGACGCTCCCCAGCGAAAGAACTATGCTGAGCACAACACTCGTTACAACCGAAATCAGGCTGGTTCTGGACATATACTCCTTTTACAATCGGCACGGCGGCATCGTCTGGGGACAGCCAGCGTCAATCCAGTCAGTGAAGGACCACTTGCGCATAGCCTTGTGACTCCCCGTAGTCCTCATTGAATTGATATGCCAGCTCCCCGCTCCAGTACTGTCCTGCAGTTTGCAGGCGACAGTGGCTTGATAGAAAAATACAAGGTTAGGATCGAGATCGGTTTCACAGGTCGCTGTAACAGTTCCCGAAGCTTGATCAACATCCACTTGTGTATGACCGGTGACTGTTTGAGCCGTTGTGATACTGCAAAAGCACAGACAAACTCCTACCAAGGCTAAGGCGCGTAACATTCGCATCTCGGACTACTCCACTTTTGAAGTGCGGATGACAACAATGATCGATTTCAGTGCAACCTTCTCCTGACGAGACACAAGATGCAAGTAAGATGTGACCAGAAGAAACCTTTTCTACGACTTATTCCCATAACGAACCGAACTGCCACAACACTGAATCAACTTTCACTTCACACTGGATATCCAAAACACAATACAGAACTTCAGCCGTGCCGCAACCGCTTTGCGTCTTGCAGCTTTAGCTGCTGAGGGACTCTTTACCTGCAAACGCAACAGCTCTGGCGTCTCATCCCGTCATAAGTAATACGCAATCAGCAATTTACAGATCCCTTCGCGGAAAACTTCAGCAAAATAGCATGTCAAGTTCACACATGACCTAAGCCACTCACTCCAAAAAGGTTCTGCATGGCAGAGCAGTTCCGAAAACCTTCTAAAATAGAAGTACAGGCAACGCGGCGGAGGAGTGCTTGAGCCCATCTTGGACCAGTAATGTATTGGAAAAGTTCATTTTGCTTCAGGGCAGGCTTCAGCTTTGCTCTCAGCGGGATGTGCGCCAGGAAGTCGCAATCTAAGGCACCTGATATGAAGACTTTGCATAAAAAGATAGGGGAGGGGGTGGGTACCCCTCAAAGCTCTATAAAATAGGGCATTGCGATGGCAAAAAACAACAGCATCAAGCGCGTAGCCCTCATCCAGATGTCCTGCGACCCGGACACCCAGATCAACCTCGACAAGGCCGCCGAGCGCGTCTACGAAGCCGCTCGCCAGGGGGCCATACTCGTCTGCCTTCCCGAGCTCTTCCGCGCCCAGTACTTCTGCCAGCGTGAGGACCACGCCCTCTTCGACCTCGCTGAGCCCATCCCCGGACCCTCCACCGACGTCCTCACACGAGTCTGCCGCGAGACCGGAGTCGTCCTCGTGGCCTCCCTCTTCGAGCGCCGCGCCCCCGGCCTCTATCACAACACCGCCGTCACCATCGAAAAGGACGGCGCCATCGCCGACATCTACCGCAAGATGCACATCCCCGATGACCCCCTCTACTACGAGAAGTTCTACTTCACCCCCGGCGACCTCGGCTTCAAAGCCACCCGTACCTCCGCCGGTCCCGTCGGAACGCTCGTCTGCTGGGATCAGTGGTACCCCGAAGGAGCCCGCCTCACCGCGCTCAAGGGAGCCGAAGTCCTCTTCTTCCCCACCGCCATCGGCTGGCACCCCTCCGAAAAGGAAGAGTTCGGTACCGCCCAATACGAAGCCTGGCAGACCGCCCAGCGTGCCCATGCCATCGCCAACGGAGTCTTCGTCTGCGCTGTCAACCGCGTAGGCCACGAGCACGGCGACGTCAAATTCAAAGCCCCGGCCATCGACGGCAACCCCGCCACCGTAGAACTCCGCGGCCCCGGCGACCACACCCCCCAGTCAGGCCTCCAGTTCTGGGGAGGCAGCTTCATCGCCGACCCCTTCGGCCGCATCATCGCCCTCGCCAGCCACGACAAGGAAGAAATTCTCTACGCCGACCTCGACCCCAAACTGATCGAAGTAACCCGCCAGCACTGGCCCTTCCTTCGCGACCGCCGCATCGACGCCTACGAAGGCATCGCCAAACGCTTCTTGGACTAAGCCCCGGAAGCTGGGTGCCCCATACTTGCCGCAGGCATATGGAGAAATCTACAGCGTGATATCTATTCCCATATAAAAATATATACGTGAGCCAGCAAATAACAGCAGCGAACCTACGACCGAAGGAAGCCCATGAAGAATCTCTTTGAGCCGGCAAGAGTGGAAGAAGTGAAGGAACGGATCGCACACCTGAGGCCAGACAGCCAGCGGCTGTGGGGCAAGATGAATGCGGCACAGGCCGTAGCGCACTGCGCAGCGGGTCTGGAGTTGGCTGCCGGAACCAGGATTCCGCCACGGTTGTTGGTGGGGCGGGTCATTGGGTGGATCGTGAAGCCCCTGGCGCTTGGAAACGACGAACCGATGCGTCGTAACTCGCCGACTGTGCCGGGTCTTGTGATGGAAGATGAACGGAACCTGGCAACGGAACGGGAGCGGCTGTATGGGTTGATCGATCGGTTTGCCGCAGCCGGGCCGGGTGGGTGCACCACGCATCCGCATAGCTTTTTTGGCCGGCTAACGCCGCAGGAGTGGGCGACCTTGATGTACAAGCATCTCGATCATCACCTGCGGCAATTTGGGGTCTAGTAAGCGGTAGTTGATCGGGCTTGGCCCTCTCAACGGTATATCAATCATCCTGTTGCATAGCTTTCCGATCAGCGCGAGGTTTGCGATGCTGATCGGCATCCACGTGCGCCGTCGCCGTCAGTCGGCCAGGCAACCTCGGCTCGAAAAAGAATATCTTGAAGCCAACGCGCAAAATATCTCTTCAACCGCATCACACTAAAAAACTGAAGCAGATAGCATTGGTAACAGACCGCAATGACGACACCGAGCGCCCAAAACTACCGTATGCCCGCTGAATGGGCGCCCCACTCCGCCACGTGGATTGCCTGGCCCCACAACGCCGAGGACTGGCCCGGAAAATTTCAGCCCATCATCTGGGTCTACGCCGAAATCGTCCGCCATCTCGCCTGCTGCGAAGACATCCACATCCTCGTCAATAACGAAACCACGGAAAAGCGCGCCCGCAACATCCTCCTCCGCGCCGGAGCCAATCTCGCCCGCCTCCACTTCCACCACTGGCTCACCGACCGTGTCTGGCTCCGCGACTCCGGCCCCATCTTCATCAAAAACCCTGAAGGCAGCCTCGCCATCACCAACTGGCACTTCAACGCCTGGGCCAAATACAGCAACTGGCATCGCGACGACCAGATCCCGCATCTTGTCGCTAAGCTTTACGACACGCTGGAATTCCAGCCGAAAATCGGCGACCACCGCCTCGTTCTCGAGGGTGGCTCCATCGACGTCAATGGCGAAGGAGTCCTCATCACCACCGAAGAATGCCTCCTCTCCGAGGTCCAGCAGCGCAACCCAGGCATCTCAAAAGGGCAGCTTGAACAGGCCTTCCACGACTATCTCGGCATCGAGAAGACCATCTGGCTCCATCGCGGCACCGCCGGTGACGACACCCACGGCCATGTCGACGACATCACCCGCTTCGTCGCCTACGACACCATCGTCACCTGCGTCGAGCCCAGCACCCACGACGAAAACCATCTCCCCCTGGCCGAAAACCTCGAGCGTCTACGCTCCGCCCGCGACCTCCGCGGCGAACCCTTCAAGGTCATCGAACTTCCCATGCCCGCGCCCGTAGTCTTCGACGGTCAGCGCCTGCCCGCCAGCTACGCCAACTTCTACATCGCCAACGAAGCAGTCCTGGTCCCGACCTTCAATGACCCCAACGACCGCCGCGCCCTCAACATCCTCGCCGCATGCTTCCCAGAAAGAAAGATCGTCGGAATCCACTCCGTCGACTTGATTTGGGGCCTCGGCGCGCTACACTGCATGACGCAACAGGAACCCGCATAATCTCATCCGAATAATTTTCGGGGATTTGAGAGGTCCGATGCGTTCAATCATCCGCACCGTCAGCTGTCTTACGTTCGCCGCCGCAATCGCAGCCTCCGCGCAGCAACAGCCCATCATTCTCCACAACGCCACCGTGGTCGACGGCACCGGCTCGCCTGCACGCCAGCACATCGACATCACGCTTCAAAAAGGCCTCATCGACAACGTCAAACCCGCCTCCGACAAGCACTCCCAAAGGCGCAAACGTAATCGACTGTACCGGCAAAACCATCATCCCCGGACTCATCAGCGCCCACTCGCACCTCGGCATCCTCCTCAACAACGCCGAGCCGTCACCGAACGCCTACACCACTGAAAACGTCACCGCCGCACTCAATCAGTTCGAGCGCTACGGCGTCACGACCATCGTCAGCCTCGGACTGAACCGCGATCTCGTCTACGATCTCCGCGACCAGCAGCACGCCGGCAAACTCGGCGGAGCCACCATCCTCACCGCAGGCCGCGGAATCGGCGTCCCCAACGGCGCCCCTCCCCTCGCCGTAGCGGCCGATCAGGTCTACCGCCCCGCCACCCCCGACGAAGCCCGCCGCAACGTGGACGACTTCGCCTCTCACCGCGCCGACATCGTCAAAATCTGGGTCGATCCACTCCACGGCCGCGCCCCCGCAATGGATCCAGCCATCTACTCCGCCATCATCGAAGAAGCCCATAAGCGCCATCTTCACGTCGCCGCTCACGTCTACACCCTCGCCGACGCTCGCCAGCTCATCAACGACAACGTCGACGTCCTCGCTCATTCCGTCCGCGACCAGGCCGTCGACCAACCCTTCATCCAGTCGCTGCTTCAACGCAATACCTGGTACGTCCCCACTCTTGCGCTCGACGAAGCCTTCTACCTCTACGCCACGAATCCAGAAGTGATGCAGACACAGTTCTTCCAGCAGGCCGCCGGCCCGCAACTCCTCGCCAGATTGCAGGCCCCCGACTACGCCTCCATCACACTCGCGGCAGCACAAACCAAACAGTCCCAGCAGGATCATGCAATTGCGCTCAAGAACCTCAAGACCCTCTACGACGCAGGCGTAAGCGTAGCCTTCGGCACAGACTCCGGCGCTACTCCCGGCCGCATCCCCGGATTCAGCGAGCACCGTGAGCTCGAAGACCTCGTCACCGCCGGACTCACCCCACTCCAGGCCATCACCATAGCAACGGGACAAACCGGCCGTCTGATCCGCATGCTCAATCCCAAACTCAATATCGGCCTCATCGCACCCAACTACTCCGCGGACCTCATCATCCTTACCGCTGACCCCGTCATGGACATCCACAACACGCGTCGCATCGAAGCGGTCTATCACAAAGGCATGGCGATCCCTAACCCGGCACCACAAAACTAGCCCGATACACTAACTCCATGGACCTTCAGTCTCAAGACGAACAGTTCATGCGCCTCGCGATCGCTGAAGCCCAGGCCGCTCAATCCGCCGGCGAGGTACCCGTTGGAGCAGTCGTCGTTGGTCCTGACGCCACAATCCTCGGACGAGGCCAGAACAGGGTCCTCCGTGACTCCGACCCGACAGCGCATGCCGAAATCGTAGCTCTCCGCGAAGCCGGCCGCAGACTAGGCAACTACCGCATCCTCGACCCCCGAAGGCGGCTGCATCCTCTACGTCACCCTCGAACCCTGCGCCATGTGCGCCAGCGCAATCCTGCACGCACGCATCGCCCGCCTCCTCTACGCCGCCGACGATCCTAAAGCTGGAGCCTGCGGCTCTGTCCTGTCGGTCCTCAACCACCCACAGCTCAACCATCGCGTCGAAGTCACCACCGGTGTCCTCGCCGATGAATGCGGCCGCATGCTCACCAACTTTTTCCGCGAACGACGCGGCAAACCCCTCCTCGATCCGCATCCAATAGATGCGCAGGACGCGCTCGCGGGAGGGCCTCATGGCCACAAAGGGAAAATCGGCCGCCCGGAAGACAAAGAAGAGAAAATGGTCAGCGAAGGTGACGACGGATTCAACCCATCCTGAAGCGGGCCTGTTCAACAAAAGCGCCTCCACCATTGCCCGCTCCCTCGCATCAACGAAGGTCTCACCCAAAGGCCCTGGCTCAGGAATGCGCATGCTGAACTTTTACATCAACCGAGCAGGCAGGAATCTCTCCGAAGAGCGACAAGCCGAACTCAGGAAAGCTAAGACTCTTCTCTCTGAGATCATCAGGAAACGCAAACCTGAAGCAGCGGCATAACATCAAACTTCTTTTTGCTCATCGCATAAAGCTCGCTCGTTCACTGCTTCTTCACCGTCATCGCCCCAGCAAAGAAATATTCACCTCTATCTCACAATAGTTCGCAATCATCCAACAACAAAGTCCAAGGGAGAAGATTCCCGTGTCCAAATTGCAAGGGAAAGTCGCCATCGTTACAGGTTCTTCGTCAGGCATTGGACAATCCATTGCCATACGCCTTGCCTCTGAAGGTGCAAACATCGTCGTCGATTACCGCAGCCATCCTGAAGGGGCTAACCAAACGAAGGCGAAAATAGAGGCCGCGGGCGGAAAAGCCATCCTCGTCCAGGCTGACGTCTCCAAACTCAGTGATACCCAGAACCTCATCGAGCAAGCGTGGCAACAGCTAGGCCATTGCGACATTCTGGTGAACAACGCCGGTATTGAGAAAGAAGCCAACTTCTGGGACATCACCGAGCAGGACTATGATGCCGTACTCAATGTCAACCTCAAGGGAGCCTTCTTCCTCACACAGGCTTTCGTTCGTCGCCTGCGCGACGCCAAACTCCCCGGTCGCATCATCAACATCAGCTCGGTGCATGAGGACATGGCATTCCCTCACTTCGCAACGTACTGTGTCTCTAAAGGAGGTGTGCGCATGCTCATGCGCAACCTGGCCGTCGAACTCGGCCCGCTCAACATTACCGTAAACGATATTGCGCCAGGCGCTATCGCAACACCTATCAACACAGCACTCCTTGAGGACAAGCCTAAACTCGAAGCGCTTCTGAAAAACATACCTCTCAATCGCCTTGGCAAGCCTGAGGAAGTCGCCGCACTTACCGCATTCCTCGCCTCAGATGAAGCCGCGTACATTACCGGATCCACGTACGTCATCGACGGCGGGCTCATGCGCAACTACCATGAGCAATAATCCGAACTGCCAGAGGAATATCAAGAAACATGAAAACTGATAACGGGATCGAGATTCTCTCCACGCTCGAGGAACTGGTGCATCCACAGCAAACCGCACTCCTCGTCTACGACATGCAGGTGGGGATCGTCCCTCAAATCGCAGAGGGCGCGGCCATTCTAAGCAAAGTCCAGGCACTTCTCGGAGCAACGCGCCGGGCAGGCATCCGGACCATCTTCACCCGCCACATGTCTCTCCCGCTTGAGATGATGGGCGCGTTTCAATATCGCATGGCCATGGCGTGGCAACGCAAGCAAAACCCTGCAGAGGTCACCTCTCCTTTCCTTCGCGACTCCCCAGCCTTCCAACTTGCCCCCGAACTGCAGCCACTTCCCAGTGAAGTTATCTTCGACAAACTGGCCATGTCCGCGTTCGAAGGCACGCCCTTGCAATTTACCCTCCGCGACTGCGGGATCCGGAGCATCATTCTTTGCGGAATCGCGCTTGAGATCGGCATCGAACCGACTTGTCGTCACGCGGCTGATCTCGGCATCATTCCTATCCTGGTCCGGGATGCGTGTGGGGCAGGCGACCTCGATGCTGCCGAGGAGTGTGTAGCGACACTTGAGCATATGGGAGATACCATCGTCACCGACCTCAAGATCATCTCCGAACATCTCGCCAGTTACGGTAAGCAATAAGCCATGCCGCACATCGGATGTGTAGCTCTGCTTGTCCGTGATTATGACGAGGCTCTGCGCTTCTACACGGAATCGCTGGGATTCAGCCTCCTCGAAGACACTCCGCTTGGCGACGGTAAGCGTTGGGTTCTCGTCACACCACCCGGAGCTACGGAAACAAGACTCCTGCTGGCGCAAGCCTCCACCCCTGAACAAAAAGCACGCATCGGAGACCAGACTGGCGGTCGCGTTTTTCTCTTTCTCCACACAGACGATTTCTGGCGAGACTATGAACGCATGCAAGCAAATGGTGTTGTCTTCCTGGAGAAGCCACGCCACGAACACTACGGCATAGTCGCCGTCTTTCGCGACCTCTACGGAAACCGCTGGGATCTGCTCCAGCTCAACCAGTAAAATAAATTAATGGAATTGATTGTCTATACCGCCGCCTGGTGCCGCGACTGCCGCGAGGCCAAGCGCTTCCTCACCACTCACAACATTCCCTTCAAAGAAATCGACATCGAGACCACTCCCGGTGCAGCCGATTTGGTTCTCGCGAATGTCGGTAAGCGTGCCATTCCGCAATTTGTCATCGACGGTAAATGGGTACAGCCTTATCGGCCGGGAGAAGGCTTTCTTTATGACGAGATGGAAGAGCTTTTCGGCGCCCGGCAATCCGAAACTCAACCCTGATTCGCGCTAGTCGAGTCCACTTTCAATCTGTTCCTCGGCTCTTTCCCTTGCGATTTGCTCTCGCTCCGCGCTGACAAGCGCACGATCTACAAGTTCATTAATCGTAGACTGAGCAGGCGCTTTGCTCCCGAACGGCCAGCGCAGTGTCAGTGCGCGATGCCTCTCTCTGTCTCGCAAGCTGGCTTTGCCACGAGCCTCGAGAAGATCCTCAATATTCAAAATCCCTTCGAGCGAACCCGTCTCATCGACTACCGGAAATGACCTTAGTTTTGTCTCTGCCATTTTCTCGGCCACAGAACGCAGCGTATCCAACGGCCCAACTACAGCCGGATTGGCAACGCCATCTCGCACAAGAGGCACACTACGATCAGTCGATTCAGCCGCAACGATCATCTGGCCGCGTGTTAAACCCCTCGCAACTTCCCATCTTCTACAAGTGGAAACAGTCGCTGCCAATGCGACCATGCCACGTTGCCTCTTTCTTTCATTTTCGCCAGCCACTCAATCGCATCCTGTCGAGTCGCTTCAATCGGCAGCGCGAAGACACTGGTGTGCATCACGTCTCGCACCATCACCGTCTCTAAAGGATCGACCCCATATTCTCTGCTGAGATGAAGGCCTCGCCTGCTCAACCGCTCCGTAAGAATCGACCGCGGCTGAATCAGCACTCCGAGCGCATAGCTTACGACACAGGCAAGCAACACTGGCAACATCAGGCCACCATTGTGCGTTAGCTCGACTGCAAGCATCGCCGCCGTCAAGGGAGCGCCAATCGCCGCCGCAAGAACCGACGCCATACCCACAAGCGCCCATGCACCTTGCGAGATCGGCATGAGAACATGCCCCATCGCCACACCCATCGCACCACCGATCATCAATAGCGGAGCCAGAATTCCCCCTGAAGTATTCGATCCAAGAGAAACGGTCCAGATCAGGCTTTTCACGACAAGCACGCCGATGATGAGCTTCCACGTCACATCGTCCGTCACAAGCCGTTGAATGACCCAGTATCCGACACCCAGGGCAGGCGGAAAAAACAATCCGCCAATCCCCACGACCGCGCCGCCAATTGCAGGCCACCACATCCAATGCACCGGCAGCCGTTCGAATAGGTCCTCCACCGTATACAACACTCGACTTAATGCGGTGGAAAGGAGCGCCGCCACCAGCCCGATGAGAAGTGCCCCCAGCATGGCCGTGTGGTGCATAACCACAGTGGTGGGCTGCATTGGGAAGATGGGACCCGGCCCAAGCAGCAGTCTCCGTATCGCACCTGCCGTCACCGACGCAACCGCCACCGGAACCAGACTCCGCGGCCTCCACTCAAACAACAGCAGTTCTACAGCAAGTAAGACTGCCGCCAGTGGGCACGAAAAAGTAGCTGACATTCCCGCCGCGGCGCCAGCCACCAACAGGGTTGTTCGCTCCGCATCGGACATGGGTAGCAACTGCCCCAGCAACGACCCGGTCGCACCACCCGTCATGATGATCGGCCCTTCTGCTCCAAAAGGGCCGCCTGAACCAATCGCAATCGCCGTCGCAATCGGCTTCAAAATCGCAATTCGCGGAGACACCTTCCCGCCTTTGAAGATGATCGCTTCGATCGCCTCAGGCATGCCGTGCCCGCGAATCTTCTCCGAACCATATCGCGCGATCACGCCGATCAGCAGGCCGCCAATAACAGGCGCAAACATCACCGTCCAACCCAATGGGCTAAAGGCAGGGCTGGCATCGGCAAAACTGAGCCGATGGAAATAAAAAATATTAGTCGCCAACGTGATCAGCCGTAGCAATACCCACGCTAGAACTGCACCCGCCCCACCAAGCAATGCCGCCAATCCACTGATCAACAGCATCCGGTTCGTGGCCGAGTAGTCACGTAACTGGGTTCCCTTAGGCTCCCGTGTCTGCACGATGTCACCCCGAGTCATCGCTGTGCACTCTTCCTTAACATTGCAGTCTTCGCCAACATTGCAGTCTTCGCTCCAACAAGCTTCTGTAAAGCCCACAAAAGCTGCGGTCCCATTGTCTCAACTTCTACAAGATGCTTCGCCACGAGTTCCGAAACAACCTCCATGCCTTTTGGCGTTATCTCAACCAAAGACCTCCGATGATCGCTCTCATCGGCAACTCTCCTCACAAATCCCGCCTTTTCAGCCCTGTCCACAAGCTCGACTGCACTATGGTGACGCACAACCATCCGCCCGGCGAGATAAGAGATCGAACACTCCTGCCCTGCTGGCACTGCGGCAATCACCTGCAGCAATTGATACTGCTGTGCCGGGATTCCCGCCTCTTCTGAGATCACCTCGCTGAAGTTCAAAAACCTTCGAAGCTGATAGCGGAACTCGGCCAGTTCGCCTAACCTGGCCGGCTTCACCCATTCTGCCTTTTGTCGCTTAAGCTGAGCCATAATATCGCAATACGACTATATCGTAACACGATAGTTGTTGATCGCTTGTAAAATGAAGTTGTACCCATCCCCTTGCAACTTACTGGAGAGCGTCACTTTGATTCCCCGTTACACACGACCCGCCATGGGCCGCATCTGGTCCGACGAGAACAAATACCGCTGCTGGCTCAAGGTTGAAGTGGCCGCCTCTCAGGCTCTCGCCCGTTTTAGCCTCGTTCCGCAGGAAGCTGCCGATGCCATCCGCGATCGCGGTAACTTCACCGTCGAGAGGATCAATGCGATCGAGGCCGAGGTCAGGCACGATGTGATCGCCTTCACCACTACGGTCGCCGAGCACATCAACAATCCCGAGCACTCCCGCTGGCTCCACTACGGCCTCACCTCCACCGACGTCGTCGACACCGCCCAGGCCCTCCAGATCAAGGAGGCCACTGCCATCATCCGCGCCGGAATCGTTGCTCTCGCCGAAACCCTCAAGCGCCGCGCCCTCGAGTTCAAGAACACTCCCATCATCGGCCGCACCCACGGCATCCACGCCGAACCCTCCACCTTTGGTCTCAAACTCCTCCTCTGGTACGCCGAGATGCAGCGCAACCTCACGCGTTTCGACGCCGCTGCCGAAGACCTTCGCGTCGGCAAGCTCTCCGGAGCCGTCGGAACCTTCGGCCATCTCAAGCCCGAGCATGAAGAAGCCATCTGTGCCGAACTCGGCCTCAAGCCCGCCGATATCGCCACACAAGTCCTCCAGCGCGACCGCCACGCCGCCTACATCTCCACGCTCGCCGTACTCGCCAGTTCACTCGACAAAATCGCCACCGAGATCCGCCATCTCCAACGCACAGAAGTTCGCGAGGCCGAAGAGTTCTTCTCCGAAAAACAAAAGGGCTCAAGCGCCATGCCACACAAGCGCAACCCTATCACCTCCGAACAGATCTCCGGCCTCGCTCGAGTCATGCGCGCCAACGCGCAGATCGCGCTCGAAAACGTAGCCCTCTGGCACGAGCGTGACATCTCCCACTCCTCAGCCGAGCGAGTCATCTTCCCCGACTCCACCATCCTCGCCGACTACCTCCTCGCCAGGACCGAGAACATCATCGACAAGCTCCTCGTCTACCCCGCGCGCATGCTCAAAAACCTCGAGTCCACCGGCGGCCTCATCTTCTCCGGCCAGCTCCTCCTCGACCTCGCCGAATCCGGCATGAGCCGCGAGGACGCCTACCGCCTCGTCCAGACCCACGCCATGAACTCCTGGAAGAACGACCTCGTCTTCCGCGACGAGATCGCGAAGGTTCCCGAGATCATCGCGCGCCTCACCCCGGAAAAGCTCGCCCGCGCCTTCGACTACAACCGCCAGCTGGCCAACGTGGACGCCATCTTCGAACGCGTACTTAAGGTTTCAGGCAATCAGCTTTGAGGCATGGGTGGAGGCTTGGGAGAGTCTTTTGAAATCGTTCCCTGCCAGCTGGCAAACATCCACTTGCTATCTTGCTTCACAAAGACCGCTGTATAGAGAAACTCGACGGCATAGGTGCCGTGCACAAATGCCTGCGCTCGTCCCGTGATGATTCCAGTGTTCCCATACACTCGAATCTTCTTGTCGTATAGCTTGACCGAAGAATCCGCAAACATCTTCGCGCGAGCTGAATCTGCAACCATCTGCTCCTTGTCTTGTGTGATCCCGTCCGCATTGATCGAAATGTAGTCTTCCGCTACATAATTCCTGATGTACTCAGGGTCATGCTTTGAAATCCCTTCGAACATCTTCGCCTCAACCGCTTCCAGATCCTTCATTACAGTGGCGGATAGAGGCTGTTGGCTAAAGGAGGATGGAGATGCGGTTGCGACTAAAATTAAAACCAGAGCCAGCCTTATGTTCTTCATTTCGCCTTTCTAAACATTTCAGAGGTGAGAGATGTATGCTCTCTGCTTGACACCTGAGTGAAGGGGAACCAGATTCGAACAGCCTGATGCCATTCGTCCTTGACGCTCACGCCTACCATCGAGTGACCCACAGTAGCACGCAATGGCCGAAACAGAAAGTGCTTATTCCTTGTCCAATCTCATCCAGATCGTTGACGCCGCTCTACTCTCCGCCACACAACGCAGCGGCCCACACCTGGTCTGCCGTCCCGGCTGCACCCAATGCTGCCACGGAGTCTTCCCCATCTCACAACAAGATGCAGCCCGTCTACGGGAAGCCCTCCATGCCCTCAAGCAATTCGATCCCGAAAAAGCCCACCGCATCCAGGCCCGCACCGCCGAATCCCTAACTCGCCTCGCCTCGTTCTTCCCTGGCGATCCCATCACCGGCATCCTCAACGAAGACTACGAGTCCAGCGGCCTATTCGCCGATGAATCCGAAGAAGCTGTAGGCAATAACGAACCCTGCCCAGTCCTCGACCCCGCAAACGGAACCTGCGACCTCTACGAAGCCCGACCCATCGTATGCCGGACGTTTGGACCTCCGATGCGTACCAGCGAGGGAGATCTCGCCACCTGCGAACTCTGCTACATCCACGCCACCACCGAAGAGATCGCAACCTGCGAACTTGACCCCACCATTCCCGCGCAGGAAGCCGCCAGCAATAAAGCCTTCAACACTTCCCACAACCTACACGGCGAAACCATCATCGCCTACGCTCTGCGCTAATTCGGTGGACCAGTCCTCGCCGGAGACTGCGAAAGCGGAGTACGCGTTCCGTTCGTAGCATCATTCAACCCCGGAACATCCCTCACCTCGGCATCGTTCACCGCAAACACGCGCGCATCCTTCGGCAGCTTCAACCGCCCATCCACCAGGTACGCCACCACGATCCCACCCGTCACCTCAGGATTCAACACCACCAGTGGAATCAGATATTTCTTGCTCTTCACCAGTGATTCGGCGATACCGTCCACCCCATGGCTCCGCGGCATATTGCCTTGCACTTGCGGAATCACGAACGCCGTCATCTTCACTTCAGGATGCTCCTTGCCATACTTAACCAGCGACCGCGCCACCTGTTTCGGAGTCATCAATCCGGCATCGGCCAAAAAATTCCGATGAACCGCATGCGGAAAATAAATATCCAGTACGACACGCGAAAAGTCCGCGCAGTTGTGGAACAACAGGTTGAAGTGCCCAACATTCCTTTTGTCATTCACATACGCGACAAACCGTTCGTCCTGTTCCTGGGTGCTCTCCACTTCGAATCCATGAATCGTCCGGTCATACGATGACCCTACAAGCTGAGTCCACTCGCCATCCGGAATCCCGCCCTTCTTCTTATCTGGAGCCAGCTCAAGAAGATACTCCCTTCGATATTGATCCCGAAGAGTGGCGACCTCCGTCTTATCGATCGTGGCCGGAATTTCTTCAATCGAGTTCACCGAGTACAGATAGGGAATCAGAGGAATGGCGATCCAGTCGTACCCATGAATCCTGTGGTACCGGCTGATCACCACGCCATACTCGCCATTGCGGCACATCCGCAGTTGCGTGGGCGTCTCTGCACACACATGGTTCAAATACACTGCTGCATGTCCTGTGGGATTGAACGCTCCAAAATCCCCGTATGGTTCTTCCATCAGAAGAGCAACGGATGCATCCGAACGCGTGCAGAAAAAGAGCAGAAAAGCTGTCGCAATCAGCCACGCGCCTTTCCATTTCTCACTGGGTTCGCCCCTGCTCATGGCCCTCCAACAAATACGCATATTTCGTTTAACGACTCGCAACCTCAAAAGTCGCGCAGGCAACCTGTTTCCATCTAAGCGATAATCAATTCCGTGCCCGAAACAACCAACATCACACTAGCTGTCACCGGAGCCAGTGGTTCTATCTACGCTGTTGAGATGCTCAAAGTTCTGACTGCCGATGAACGTATACGCAAAATAAATTTCGTCGCATCAGACAACTCGCTGCGCGTCTTCGCAGAAGAGCTTCAGCTCAGCGGCCGCAACAACCTCGCTGAAAAACTTCTCGGCTCGTCCTCGCCCAAAATTCATCAACACGTCGAATCCGATATCGGAGCCAACATTGCCAGCGGAAGTTATCCCACCGACGCGATGATTATCCTCCCATGCTCTATGGGAACGCTCGCAGCGATCGCGAATGGTCTCGCCTCCAACCTCATTCAACGCGCCGCCGACGTCACTCTGAAAGAACGCCGCCCTCTCATCCTCTGCATCCGCGAAACACCGTTCAACCGGATTCACCTGCGCAATATGCAGCTCGCATCGGACGCCGGAGCCGTGATCTTCCCACTCATCCCCACGCTCTACAATCACCCGCAAAGCATCACGGAAATGGCTCGCCAGTATGTGTGTCGAGTCCTGGCCCACATCGGCCTCCACCAATCCGACGCCTACCAATGGTGCCCCGACGATTAGACCTCTAGCGCGGTTCAAGCCCGGCTACATCCTTCTCCCCTCCTACCGCTGGTTCCTCTGCATTCAGAAAATCGACCGTGCCTTTCACCACCGGCTCAGGACACTCCGCCGGAGCCAGATGTCCGCAGCCGTCCACCACCAGCAGCGATGAATTCGGAATCAGCTCATGGATCCTCTTTCCCACTGAAAGTGGAATGAGCTCATCCTTCGCTCCCCATACCACAAGCGTCGGCTGCTTCAAATCATGCAATCTGAAATCCAGCAGGTCACGTCCATCTGTCATGGCAACCATGCTGCGGTTGACCACCCACCCGTTCCCCGCAAGCCGCCGCACGATTGCCGCATCCACAAACCCAGGCACTTCATGTGGATGAGGTGAAAGCATCTTCATCAGGTGCGCGATCCCCGCCGCGTCCGCCGGTATAAACAAGTCCGGCCCAAACGTAGCCGGAAAATAAATTCCCGCGCTGTCATAGATCACGAGCCGATCCACAAGTTCAGGATGATCCAGTGCAAGTTTCATCGAAACCCAACCACCCATCGACCATCCGCCCACATCCGACCGCACAAGGTGCATCGTCTGCATGAATTTCACGACGACGTCTTCTTCAGTCGAAATCGAATAGTCAACGTCCGGTCTTTCCGATCTCCCGTATCCCAGCAAATCCGGGGCATACACATGGAAACCATGCGCCGCCAGCGCCGGCATCATCTTTGCCCAGTCCTCTCCTCGCGCCCCCAGCCCATGCACCAGCACTAATGGAGTACCGCTCACCTTGTTCGTCGATGGCGCTTCAAAATAGTGGAGCCGGTAACCGCCCGCCTCCACGTATTCGCTCTTAACCCCGGCACGCCACAGAGTAAACCTGAGCTGCTGATCCGCCACCCAAAGCGGATTGAAGTAGAAGACCGCACCCGCAACCACAAGAAAAAGTACTGCTACTCCAAGAACCCGCGCCGCGAGTTTCATCGCCTTATTGTCTCCGCAAGCCTTAAGGCCTGGTCAATAACGCCTAGTGTAGGCTCAGCCAACCCGAATTGCGTAGAAGAAATCTCATCGAGCTTCACCCACACCGCCTCATCCGCATCATCACCGCACAACAATCTGCCTTTGGCATTCTCGTCGACAAAGCAGAGCCACTCCACAAGCACATAGTGATATCTCACTCGGCCATCATTGTCGCGCAGAATCCGATCCACCGTCGTGACAATTTCTACCGGTCTGGCGCGTATACCTGTCTCCTCAAGCACCTCACGAGCGATGCCCTCGGCGGTCGTCTCACCGAGTTCCAACAAACCGCCAGGCAGTGACCACATCCCACGCAATGGCTCTCGTCCTCGCCGCACAAGAAGAATTGCGTCATCGCCCAACACAACCGCGGCCACACCCACCATCGGCGCAGCAGGGTATTCCCGCCCTGTACTTATGTTCTCCACGTCACTTCAGCGGCTTGCCATACTCGTCCGAAAACACCGTATGGCTTATTGGAAATCGCCCACCCCGGTACTTATCCGGCCCCTTCAGATGTCCTAGCCCCAGCAGAGCCACCACCCAGTAGCTCATCGGCAGCTTCAATACCTCGTGCACCTTCTCCTGCTCAAACCCTTCCATCGGAGCCGTGTCATATCCCATCACCTCGGCCATCAACATCATATGCGTGAAGGCGATCATTACCATCTTGTTAAGCCACCCGCGCATCTCCTCTGTCGAAAAACTCGAAAGATAATTCGAGACGCTCACCTTCGCCTGCGCGGCATAACTCTCTGGCATACCGCCATCGCGGCCCTGCTTCAGCATCAGGTCCACGTCCTTGCGCCACCCATCAGCATCGCCGCATGCGACAATCACCGCCGAAGCCTCTTCCACCTTCGCCTGGTTGTAGCTCGCCGCGCGCAACTTCTTCTTCTGTTCCGGAGACTGCACCACGATAAATCTCCACGGCTGGATGTTGTAACCGCTCGGAGCTTGCAGTCCCGCTTCCAGAATCTGCTTCAGATCTTCAACCGGAATCGGCTCCCCATCAAAACTGGGAGTGGCTCGCCGCTCTTCAATCGCTTGCACCAGAGTCTTCTTATTTTTTGTCATCATGCGCTTCTTGCCAGGCGGTTTAAAAACCAATTCAAAACAATAGGATGCTGACTCCTGTCCCTGAGATACAGGGACCCCTTGTCCCCATCAATTGTGCGCAAACGTCTTCAAGATATCATTGCCGCGTCTCATCGTCGTTACATATCGCAGCACGGTTGCATTACGGAATATCCGTCATTGCCTCTTCCGAAGCAAAAGGATTTTGTCCCGGAGCCTCCGCAACGATCCATACTCCATGAAATCCCCTACGCATCTCCGGGTAAGCTGACAGTAACGCTGACATGGCATTTGCATTCCGCTTGCGTGCCGACATCGGATCTCCGATCGCCTCCACCTTCAACTTTGCCGTCACATCTACTTTGTCCTTCGCCAGCGAATCGTCTGTCCCCATCCCGGTGAAGTAGTAATCCACTCCATCCTTTCCTTTCACTACGAGAGGCACATCCGCACTCACCCCCTGCGATACCGCTGGCGGAGCAGCCGCAGAAGTCTCCGACTTCAGCTTCTCCATATGCGTGCTCTGAATAAAATTCGCAGGACTCAGCAGATTTTCCGCCTGCTGATAATAGAGCCACGCATTCCATAGCTCTTTGTTTTTCTGCATGCCACGAGCTTGTGTCCAATACCATAAGCCATCGTGTCCGGCGGCTGTCATGGCTCCGGGATAAAACCCAGCCATCAGCCATTTGCCTCCATCCTGTCGCAATAGAAACGATAACCGCCACGGAGCGGACACTCCCTGCGCTTCTACAATCGCAAATCCATATCGCCCCGGAGGCAATGAAGGAATCAAGAAGTCCGCTTCTGCAACGGAGTGGTTCAAAGAACAAAAAAACTCCGAATTGGGAGCCGAACCATCCGTCGCGCGCTTCAGATCACTCCCGTCCAGCAGATAAACCTGTTCCACGAGCAGGGTCGAGCCCTTCACTTTGACAGAGGTATTGGCGACTGCATTCTGAATCGCGCTAAAGTCCTTTGCATACTCTGCAACCGTCAAAGCGCGCACGCCCTCAGCGTCGCCAGCATAAATCTTTTCCCCTAAACCTCGGGCTGTGGCTACCAGAGCATCGCGATCGGTCCCGGTCATCTCGGACTGCGTAATGCACTTCTCACCCTGGGCCACACTCGTAATTGCGAGCGCCACAACCGCTGCCGCGAACCATCTCCGACCGTTCCACTGACCCATATCCGACCCAATTGCCTGCATACGAGACACCTCCTCGCAAGCCCCTCACAGTCTAGTACAACCGAAACATCCAGAACCGTCCCTGATCGGATCGATTGCAGGCAATGACCCCGGAACGCTTTCTAACGTCACCTCGCCTGTTCCGTCCTATACTGTGATACACCAACGCCATGCGAGATTCTGTGCTAGTTCGACTTACCGCGATCGCCGGCATCGTCGCCTCTACTCTCGTCTTTGCGCAGCAGCCGGCAAACTCGTCGTTGCCATCCACTTCAGCGACCAGCATTGCACCGGCACCTCCGCCTACGCCTGGGCAACTCCCCTCCCGACGGGCAGACGTCTCTTACGTCAACAACGAACTCGTCGTCGCGGCTTCCAACTCCAGCCTCAATCAGATCCTGCGGGAGATCTCCCGCCTCACAGGAATCAAAATCACTGGCGGAATAAACGAAGAACGGGTCTTTGGCAAGTACGGTCCCGGCCCCGCCAGCGAAGTTCTTCGCAGTCTCCTCGATGGGTCGAACAGCAATATGATCTTCGTCCAGGCCACAGGCGAAAAACCTTCTGAGCTTATCCTCACGCCTCGGATGGGCGGGCCTACCCCCCCAAATCCGAACGCATCCCGCTTCGAAGACAACAGGGACGAGGAACAACCCGTTCCACCCATCCAACTGCCATCGGAATCGCAATCCACGCCTGCGCCTCAGAACGCCACCCCTCAGCCCATAACGCCGCATCCCGCAGGCAACAGCAGCGGAACGAATACGAACGCTTCACCATCATCTGATTCCAATCAGCAACAGTCGCCCAACGGAGTCAAGACTCCTCAACAAATCTACGAAGAGCTCCAACGCCTCCGTCAGCAACAGCAGCAATCCAAACCTCAGTAAACGCAACAGAGCCCGGGATCAATTCCCGGGCTTTCAATTCTCTACCTAACTGTTTGGGGAGGGCTCTAATTCTCTGCGATGGGAGAAGCAGTTGTGACGAGCTTCGCTGATTGCAACGCAGCCACCTGCCGCGCATGAATACGAAAAGCCTTGAACATCGCTACACAAATTCCGTAAGCAATCAGAACGCCTGAAGCTAACGAAGCTAACACCGCAGAGATCATCACCACCGACGCCACGTTTACTGCCCTCACTTCAAATCTTTAATCAGCTTTTTCGTCCTCAGGACGGGCAAACCGAATCATTACAGCTTTTCCATTCTTACAAATTGCCAATCGATTACAATCACCCATTTAGACCACGCTATTGCCACTTCGGATACATAATCCCCGCCGCGGAGTTGCCACGCGCTCCCCTCCCACGACCCCACTCTGTTTGCCGGATGCCGTATCCTAGAGACTTGGCCACACTGCAGCAAAACCCGTCTATGGACACCCAGAAATCTCCTCGGGGGATCACACACATCACCGTGCGCGGAGCCCGCCAGCACAACCTCCGCAACGTCTCCGTCACCATCCCCCGCAACACCCTCACCGTCGTCACCGGGCTCTCCGGTTCCGGTAAGTCCTCCCTGGCGTTCGACACCATCTACGCCGAGGGCCAGCGCCGTTACGTCGAGACCCTCTCTGCCTACGCCCGCCAGTTCCTCGACCAGATGGAGCGCCCCGATGTCGACTCAATCGACGGCCTCTCCCCCGCCATCTCCATCGAGCAAAAAACCACCTCCCGCTCCCCTCGCTCCACAGTCGGCACCATCACCGAGATCTACGACTATCTTCGCCTCCTCTACGCCTCGGTAGGCCAGCCCCATTGCCCCAACTGCGGCCGCCCCATCTCCCGCCAGTCCGCCGATCAAATCGTCGAGCGCATCGTGGCCCTCGCCCCCGGTGAACGAATCACCATCTACGCCCCCATCGTCCGAGGCCGCAAAGGCGAGTTCCGCGAAGAACTCGAGTCCCTCGATCAGCAGGGCTTCCGTGCCCGGGTCGACGGCGAAATGATTGAGATCACCGAGGGCATGCGCCTCGAAAAGCGGAAGAACCACACCATTGAGGCCATCGTCGACCGTATTATCCTCAAGCCGCTGCCCCCGGAAAACACCAGTGCCGCCCTTGCAGGTGCACCTCCGAAGTACGATACCCGCCGCCTCGAAGCCTCCGTCGCCAAGGCCCTCCAGATGGCCAACGGCCTCGTCCTCATCGGCATCCAGAACCCTGAAACCCGCAAGCAGGAAGACACCCTCTACTCCTCCTCCATGGCTTGCCCGGACTGCGGCATCAACGTTCCCAAGCTCGAGCCCCGCAGCTTCTCCTTCAACTCGGCCTACGGCGCCTGCCCCGAGTGCCACGGCCTCGGCTCCATCTACGACTTCGATCCAGCCAAGACAATCACCGACTGGTCCAAACCTCTTCTCGACGGCGCAATGGGTCCGGGCTCGGCCTCGCAATATCTCCTTCGGCTCATCAAGCTCGCAGCTGAAAAATACAAAATCGATATCCGCAAGCCCTTCGACCAGCTCACCACCGAGCAGCAGAACCTCTTCCTCTACGGTCCACCCAAAGGCGAAGGCTCCCGCACTGGCTTCCACGGCATCTTCAGCTATCTCCGCTCCAACCTCGAAGACTCCAAATCCGAGGGCTATCGCGAGTACATGATGCAGTTCATGTCCGCTACCACCTGCCCTCGCTGCCACGGCAGGCGACTCCGCCCTGAATCCCTCGCCGTCACCATTCCTATCCCCGTCACCAATCCGGGTGAATCGAAGAAACCGCGTGCCTCATCCCTCCCGTCAGCGAAGGGTGGGGATGAGGATGCCCGAACCCACGGCTTCTCCATAGCCGACTTCACCGCCCTCTCGCTCGAGCGCTCGCTACAAGCCGCAAAAAGCATGAACTTCACCGGCCGCGAACGCATCATCGCCGACCGCCTCCAGCGCGAGGTCATCGAGCGCCTCGAATTTCTCAACGCCGTAGGCCTCGGCTATCTCTCCCTCGACCGCTCCGCCGCCACCCTGTCCGGCGGCGAAGGCCAGCGCATCCGCCTCGCCACGCAGATCGGCTCCCGCCTCCGCGGAGTCCTCTACGTCCTCGACGAACCCTCCATCGGCCTCCATCAGCGAGACAACCAGCGCCTCATCCACGCCCTCGAAAACCTCCGCGACCTCGGCAACACCGTCCTCGTCGTCGAACACGACGAAGACACCATCCGCCATGCCGACTACGTCCTCGACCTCGGCCCCGGAGCCGGAAAAAACGGCGGTCACCTCATCGCCGATGGCACTCCGCAACAAATCATGGACACTCCCGCGTCCATCACAGGCCAATACCTCGCTGGCAAGATCGAAATCGTAGCCCGTAAGGAATCTCGGCCGCTTACCGGCAACTGGATCACCGTCGAGAACGCCCACGCCCACAACCTCAAAAATCTCACGGTCCACTTCCCCCTCGGAGTCATGACCGTTATCACCGGCGTCAGCGGCTCCGGCAAGAGCACCCTCGTCAACGACATCCTCTACCGCTCCCTCGCAAAAGAACTCTACGGCTCCCGCGAAGAGCCCGGCCAGCACGGCCGAGTCATCGGCATCGACCAGATCGACAAAGTCATCGAGATCGACCAGTCCCCCATCGGCCGGACCCCGCGCTCCAATCCCGCCACCTACACCGGTGTCTTCTCCGCCATCCGCGATCTCTTTGCCATGCTCCCCGAGTCCCGCGAGCGCGGCTACAAACCCGGCCGCTTCTCCTTCAACGTCCAGGGAGGCCGCTGCGAGGCCTGCCAGGGTGAAGGCCAGCGTCGCATCGAGATGAACTTCCTCCCCGACGTCTATGTCCTCTGCGACGTCTGCAACGGCCGCCGCTACAACCAGGAAACCCTCTCCGTAAAGTTCAACGGCTACTCTATCGCCGATATCCTCGACCTCGCCATCGAGGACGCCCTCCCCATCCTCAAGGACATCCCCACCGTAAACGCCAAGCTTCAGACCCTCGTCGACGTCGGCCTCGGCTACATTCACCTCGGCCAGTCTGCCACCACTCTTTCCGGCGGCGAAGCCCAGCGCATGAAACTCGCCCGCGAGCTCTCCAAGCGCCAGACGGGACGCACGCTCTACCTGCTCGACGAGCCCACCACCGGCCTCCACTTCGACGACGTCCGCAAGCTCCTCGAGGTCCTCCACCGCCTCACCGACCTCGGCAACTCCGTCATCATCATCGAGCACAACCTCGACATCATCCGCAACGCCGACTACATCCTCGACCTCGGCCCTGAAGGCGGTGAAGGCGGAGGTCACATCATCGCCCACGGAACCCCCGAACAGGTCGCAACCGTACCCGGCTCTTACACCGCACAGTTCCTCGCCCGCCACTACACCCCCGCGCAACTCGCCGGCCGCAATGGCTCTGGCAACTCCCACGCCGGACCGCAACCCTCAAACATTGCCGCCGCCCCGGACGCTCCAAAGAAAGCAAGGACTGCGTTTGTTCCACGCGAAAAGAAAACCGGCGTCCCCACCTCGCGCGCGTCTAAACTGACCGAGACAGCAAAACCAACTGCTTCGAAGAAGGCCGCCAAGAGGACCTCAGCGAAGACAACAAAGACCAAGGTATGAACACCGCGCCCATCCCGAACGGCCAGTCAGTAGACGCCTCGCAGCCCCAGGCCCCTCCCGCCGGTCCGGCTCCCGTACTTCAACCCGCAGGAGGACAGGCGATCGTCATCGAAGCGCCGCCTCCCGTCCAGGCCGCCGGCCCCGGAGTCCCCGCCCGCGTCCCCCACATCGGCCACGCCCTGCTCTTCGTCTCCTTCGCCGCAGTCGTCCTCATCGGCAGCGAAATCCTTCTTCTCGCATTCTCTGCCCCCAATCACGATCCGCACAAAACCCTCACCTCTCTCATCTCGCCCAAACTCATCGTCGCCTCCGAGATCTTCACCTACATCGCGACACTGCTCTTCTCGCTCGCCGTCTTCCCTCACCTCTGGCAGCGCCCCTTCAGCGTCGGCATCAAATGGAACCTTTCCGATGCACGACGCAACGCACTCAAACTCCTTACCCTCGGAGTCGTCCTTAGCTTCACCGTGCAGGCCATCTCCTCCGTCCTACCCGTCCCCAAGTCCATCCCCATGGACGACTTCTTCCGCAGCGCCTCCGACGTCTGGCTGGTCACCCTCTTCGGAGTCCTCCTCGCCCCGCTGTTCGAGGAGATCTGTTTCCGCGGCTTCTTCCTCCCCGCCTTCGCCATCGCCTACGACTGGCTCTCGCTCCCCCGCACTCCCGCCGCACACGAACACTGGCGCATCACCACTAACCTCACCGCCCCATCTCTCGTCTTCTCGACCATCCTCACCAGCATTCTCTTCACTGCGCTCCACGGTCAACAGGTAGGCTTCGCCTGGCCAGTCCTAATCCTCCTCTTCTGCGTCTCCGTCGTCCTCACCATCGTCCGTCTAAAGACGCACTCCGTAGCCTGCTCCACCCTCGTCCACGCCGGCTACAACTTCACCATCTTCCTGCACCTCTTCATCGCCACCGGCGGCTACCGCCACCTCGAGCGCATGACCCGATAAATACGGCTCCCACAAACATGTCGTCCTGAGCGCAGCACAAAATCGAAATACCCACATTTGCATCTGCTGCCGCTTTTACTTCTCATGCTGCAGGAATCCGCCTTTTCCAAACCCTAAGCCCTAAGCCCTAAGCCCTAAGCCCCCAACCCTTAGCCCCAAGCCCTTAGCCCTTAGCCCTTCTTATACGTCAAGCGATAAACAACCGGAGTCGAAAGCCTCGCACTCGATACCGTAACCTTGAGCGTCAACGCCTTCCCATCCTGCGAAAACGTGAACTCGTTCTCGCGCCTGCCATCGCCCGAAACAAAAACCTGCGTAATCCGATCCACCGCAATCACCTGCGTCAGCTTGCTCGTCTTGCCGTTGTAGACATAATCCGCAGGCTCTCCCTTATCCCCCGAGACCATCTCAGGCCGCGACTCCGGCAGAACTTTGATCTTTCCCGGTTCAAATGAGAAAGCATAAAAACCCGGAATCTGCGTCGTCGCCGAGATGCGGTTTCGAGCGGTCGATCGAGTGAAAGCGGACATGCTCTCGACAGCATGATCGATCGCCGCCTTCCGCGCCTCATCCTCCGGCGTACCCCCGGCATACTTATATGTCCCTATAAACCGCGCCCGCGAATCTCCTGCCGAAGCCGCAGCAGACTTCGCCGAATCACTCCCTGCTGTCTGTATCGCACCACCGCACCCTGGAAGAACGCAAACAAACAACGCGATAATCGTCACAGTCCGCCAAAGTCGCATGATCTTCTCCATCTGGTCAGGTTCACAGCTTGCAGGCGATCTTTTCGCAAGAATACTCTGCCACGATAGAACGGCTCCTTTGTCCTTTCCCCGTCACATCGGATAACTTAGTCTCCTCAGTCTCCGAGAGGATCAAAGCTCTTCATGGACACCAAAAGCAAAACCTTCGCCCTCCTCGCCAAAAGCGCGCTCACCGGAGCACTCGGTGGCCTCCTCTTCGGCTTCGACACCGCCGTCATCTCCGGAGTCACCCACTCCCTCCAGTTTCACTACGCCCTCACCGAAGGCCAGAAGGGCTTCACCGTAGCCATCGCCCTCTACGGCACCGTCATCGGAGCCATCTTCTCCGGCCCGCTCGGCCAGCGCATCGGCAGCCGCGCCGCCCTCCGCGTCATGGCCATCCTCTACGTCATCTCTTCCCTTGGCTGCGCCCTCGCCGGCCCTTGGTCAAGCTTCCTCTTCTTCCGCTTCATCGGAGGACTCGGGATCGGCGGCTCCTCCGTCCTCGGCCCCGTCTACATCGCCGAGCTCTCCCCCGCCAGGTGGCGCGGGCGACTCGTCGGACTCTTCCAGATCAACATCGTCATCGGAATCCTCCTCGCCTATCTCTCCAACGCCATCATCGCCTCTCTCCACACCGGAGCCATCGAGTGGCGCCTCCAGCTCGGCGTCGGAGTCTTTCCCGCCTTCCTCTTCCTCGCCCTGCTCTACACCGTCCCCCACTCCTCCCGCTGGCTCGTCAGCCAGAACCGCATCGACGAAGCCATCCGCATCCTCGCCGACTTCGGATCACCCGACTCTCGCGCCGAAGTCGACGCCATCGCCGAATCCATTCGCGCCGAGGGCGGCCTCACCCAACACACCCTCTTCCAGCGCCGCTACGCAAAGCTCATCTTCCTCGCCATCTCCATCGGCCTCTTCAACCAGCTCTCCGGAATCAACGCAATCCTCTACTACCTCAACGACATCTTCGCCTATGCCGGCTTCAGTTCCATGTCCGGCAATGTGCAGGCGGTCATCGTAGGTCTCGCCAACCTTCTCACGACCCTCGTCGGCATCTCCATCATCGATAAGATCGGCCGCAAGCCCCTCCTCCTCATCGGAGCCATAGGCTGCGCCCTCTCCCTCGCCGGAGTCGCCTGGATATTCCACACCGGCGAACATCTTCACCTGCTCCTCGCCCTCCTCGTCGCCTTCATCGTCTCCTTCGCCATCTCGCAGGGGGCCGTCATCTGGGTCTACCTCTCCGAAGTCTTCCCCACCAACGTCCGCTCCAAGGGCCAATCCCTCGGCTCGTCCTCCCACTGGATCGCCAACGGAATCATTGCAAACGTCTTCCCCTACGTAGCCGTCTACTCCAAATCCCTGCCCTTCGCCTTCTTCGCCGCAATGATGGTGGTGCAGTTCTTCACCGTCCTCCTCTTCTACCCCGAAACCAAAGGCCAAACCCTCGAAGGCATGCAGGCCCACCTCGGCCTCCACTAGACTGCGGAACACCAGGTGATCCTATAGACACGCCAAACATCACAAAACCGCAAATCGTATAGATACGCCCAGTGCCACAGAAACGCCAGGCAATTGCGCAAGCGCGATCGTATCTTTTGTCACCCAAACCCTGTCATCCTGAGCGGAGGTCGCCGCGGCGACCGAAGTCGAAGGACCTGTGGTTGCCTTTGCACTTGTATTTGTTTTTTTCTGTCATTCCCAAAGAACCTCCCCCGAGCGAAACCGAAGGCGGACAACAACGCAAAGCGCCACCCGCACGTCATTGCCTCTCCACTTCCACGAACTTGTTCTGCCAGGAAGGAGCACTTATTCTGGCCGCGGAAGGGCACGCCTTCAGGCGTGCCCTAAAATCACCGCCGCGAAGCGGCCACCGCTCTGCCGAAGGCCGGAGCGAAGGCGCAGCCGAAGCGACTGAAATGATTGCAACGCCTCACCGCCACGACTTCAGCTTTCATGCATCAATGGTCAGTGCAACTGAATCTTCGCGCCGGCCAATCCATATTTTTGTCGCACTTGTCGATCTGGCGCCGGGGATCACCGCAAAGATCGCTCCAGCCGATAATCGGGCGAATCAGGAGACGCGGTGTAGACTCTGGCATGATTTAGCTCCTCGTCAAATGGGAGGCTCAACATGGACGATCCACAAAAGGAGCAGGATTCTGGAGTGCGGGATCAAGAGATCCGTGTGGCACTCGATCAGCATTGGGCGGCGTCCAATGCCAACGATTTTGAAACCGAGCATCTCATCTATCTCGAGGACGCGGTCCTCGAATACCCGCAGTCAGGCGAGCGAACCCGCGGTCGTTCCAACATACAGAACCAGCGCGCCGGTCAGCCGAGCAAAAAACGGTTTTCTATCCGGCGCATCATCGGCAGCGGTGATCTTTGGGTCACCGAATTCATCCTGACCTATGACGGCAAGCCGTCCTACACCGTAAGCATCATGGAATTCAAGGGCGGCAAAGTCGCCCGGGAAACACAGTACTTTGCGGATCCATTCGTGGCTCCCGCCTTCCGCGTTCAATGGGTCGAACAGATGGACACATAATCCTGTCAACCCCCAAATCCACTCAACCATCTAAAAACAAAAGACTTCCAGGTGGCAGATCAGTTTCCCCAAATCGTTATAATGGAAATAGACCAAGGCCCTCGCCATCCCGGGGCCTTCCCATTTCATTCCAAAACTCCTTTATTTTGAAATCTTTGCGGATAACCCCCGTAGATGGAGTATTTTACAATTCGGGCCCAGACCTAAGCCAATTATTATGAACACTTTGCATCAAAAGATAGGGGGGTACCCCCCTCGACCGGAACCTCTACGGCAGCTGGCCGATCTTGTTGTATTTAACCGCTTGCTGGAGAGGAACAACTGCGGGGGCGGCGGCTCCAACGTACTCGAAGATGCTGTTGACGTAGTTGTCAGTGGTCCAGACGTTTCCGGAGCCGTCGATAGCGATGCCGACCTCGCCCGTGGCTCCCGCTGAAATGTAGCCGGTAGCCTGCGAGATTGCTGCTCCGTTCGCGGCGAGGTGGCTGATGGAACCATCGGTGTTGGCAGTCCAGACCGTATTGTTGCCATCGATGGCAATAGAGCTGACTGGCGCCGGCGTGGCGTAGCCACCCCCAGACAAAGGTGAACCGGTGCCGTTGAGTTCGCTGACGGACGAGGAATTGAAATTGCCGATCCACGCGTTCGTGCCAGCATCGAGAGCGATGCCGTATGCGCTGTTGATGCCTCCGCCCGTGAAGCCCGTGACAGAGGCGGCAGTGCCTCCATTGGAAAACTTAGAGACGCTGTTGCTGGCTCCGGAATTGGCGACCCAGACGTTCTGATTCGCGTCGATAGCAATTGCAAAAGGTGAATCGAGGCCGCCATTGACGAACTGCGCGACTGTCGTGCCTGCCGCGTTGAGCTTCGTGATGGTGTTATTTCCGTTGGCCGTAAAGACGTTCCCGGCGCTATCCAGCGCAATCGCGTAGGGCTTGACGAGTCCCTGCGCGGTAAAACCTGCGCCGGAGAGTGCAGTCCCGCCGGACGTGTGCTCGCTTACGGTGCTGTTGGCGGAGTTGGCGGTCCAGACATTTCCCACCGTATCGATAGCTAAAGCGTAAGGGTAACTGAGACCGCCCCCGGTAAAACCGCTCTTGGGAGAGAGAGCATTGCCAGTTGCGCTGAACTCGCTGAGCGTACCTGGATCGACCGCGTTGGGAATCCAGATGTTGCCCTGACCATCGACAGCAAGGAGTTGCCCGTAGTTAAGACCGCCGCCCGTATATTCCACGCTGAGGGTCCAGTCATTAGGAGCTCCGGCGAGCGAGGGCTGAAACGGCGCGGCAGCAGGGATAATGCCGTAGATTTTCGCAACGTTGTGGCCCGGATTCAGTGCGACGTCCAGGATCGCCGATAGGGTGTCGGTAGGCTCGCTTCCGCCTGACGGTGTCGCAGCGCCGAAGAACGTCGAACAGGTGCTGGAACTGGCAACGGCATCGACACAGGAAGCAAGGACATTCGCAAGGGTATTGATCGTGCTCTGCGGCACCGTTCCGTTTCCGCCCGGGGTGACAGCTCTAACCGTTCCTGTGGAGATATCCACCAGGTTCGCCGCAGTCTGGAATGCGTTGACCAAACCTGTGACGTTGGTGCTGCTCGTGCCCACGGCCGTGCTGCCCGGCTTCATGAATTGCGAGAGAGCGTAGATCGCTGCGACTGTCGTGACCTCGTTAACTTTGATGGCAGTGTTGGGATCAAGACTGCTGCAGCTGCCCAGGGCAGTCATCAGAACAGCCTCATTGTTGTCGCCGGAGCCCGCGTTTCCGCCTTGGGCAAGCAGATAGACCTGGGAGCTGGTGGAAGGACAGGAAAAGTTTCCGGAGATGGTGAAGTTCCCCTTCGTATCAGTCGTGACAGCACCGCTTAAAAGAGCGGTGGCCCCGGTGCCATAACCCGAGGTGCCTGCAGCGTAAAGAGAAACATTGGATCCCGAGATCGGTTGCTGTCCGCCCTGCACCGTACCGGAGAGTCGAGCGCTTGAGCTGCCCGAACCGCTGCCCGAACCGCTTGAGCTACCCGAACCGCTACCCGAACCGCTTGAGCTGCCCGAACTGCTTGAGCTGCCCGAACCGCTGGAGCTGCCCGAACCGCTTGAGCTGCCCGAACCGCTTGAGCTGCCCGAACCACCAGAGTTGGAACCGCTTGAGCCGGAACCAGAACTACTTAGGGGAGGAACAACGCCAGAACCGCACCCTGTAAGTGCCAGGATACTGAACAATCCACAAACCAAGCCCATCCCACGAAGGGAGACCCGATACGACATAAAACTCCTTGGTCGAATACTCCAAAGTTGCAAGGCCTTGTGAGACGAACTACAAGTACAGCAATGGATTCAAAACCAAGGTAGCAATAGAGATAACGCATGACTGTACCCAAATCGGATAGAGCCGTACAACATTCGGGCCATACTTCCGTTATCAGGGGGTATTACGGAGAGGCCGAAAGGCTAAGTGTACTGAAGACGAGATTGTCTATAATGTTTGATCCCATCGAAATAGGCTTTCGCCAAAATAAAAAATGCCCTCCAGCGAGGGCATTTTCATCATGGGAGCTTACGGTAGTTATTGGCGAACAGCAATCTTTGGTGACTGGACAACAGGCGGGGTTACCATTGCGCTGGTGTCCTTGATCGCGGCGATGGCTTCGTCGTAGCGGCCTGCAAGTGAGTTGGCTCGAATGCGGGCCATGTCTTCCAGCATCTTCATTCCGTCTTTGATGTAGCTGATACGAGTGCGCTCATCGTGGCCCCAGGTCACCGGAACCTCACGAATGACGTATTTCAACTTACGAGCAATAAAGAGTATCTCCGGATCGAAGCCCCAGCGCTCGATCGTCTGGAGGCGAAAGATTACCTGGGCTACCGGCCGCCGGAAGGCCTTGAATCCGCACTGAGTATCTTTGAACGGAAGACCCATAACTGTCCGGGTGATCCAGTTGAAGCAGCGGCCGAAAAACTGCCGATAAAGCGGCTGGTGAATCGTCTGGCGGGTACGGTCGAGCCAGCGAGAGCCTATCGCCACATCGGCTCCGTCGTTGATCGCCGCAATAAGACGCTCAGCCTCTTCCATAGGAGCCGATAGATCGGCATCCGTAAACATGACAATGTCGCCCGCTGCCTGAAGGAGTCCGTTGCGGACCGAGTACCCCTTCCCCTTATTTCCTGGATTCTGAATAAGGTGGAGGCGCGGATGATCCCCCATCCATCGCTGCACAATACCGGCAGTTGCGTCCTTCGAGCCATCGTCGACAACCAGAATCTCGGCATCCCATCCCTGCTGAGCCACGCAGGAGGTCACGCGTTCCAGCGCATGCTCGATGCGGCTGCTTTCGTTATATGCCGGAATGACTATGCTTAATTGCGGATGCGACATGAGAAATTGCCAGGACCTTTCAACTCCCTGCCGGGAGGCCCCTCGAAACGGGTAATGGATTAAGGGGATAGACGGAATTCATAATACTGCAATGATTGGACGAATCATAGAGTTATTCAGACTCATTGAATTTGATATGACCCATGAGTTTGTTAGCAATCGAGGGGCATACCAGACTTTTCGAGCTCGTGACGCCCCTGCTAAACTCCACGCATGCCGGAAGACTTTGAACATCTGCAACCCCAGCCGACCCCCACTGCACCGCCTCCACCGCCATCGGGCCCCTACGCGGCTCCATACGGAGCGCCCGCCCCTCCGTTTGGGACCCCAGCCGGTACCTATCCCGGCTATGCCTACCGGCCCACCTATGGGGCCCCGCCTCCAGGACCGAAGCGCTCGGCCTGGTTTTACATCGGAATTATTGGCGGATCGTTCGCGGCGATCTGCCTGATAATCAGCCTGATGGTCTGGGCCACCATGCGCTCGGTGGGAGGCAACGCGTCCGGGCTTCAACTAAGCGGAAGCCAGATCGCCGTGGTTGATATTCAGGGGGTTATTCTTTCGCCCGAGGCCATCAACGCTCAACTCAGAAAGTTTGGCGATGATTCTTCCATAAAGGCGATTTTGCTGCACATCAACTCGCCGGGCGGAGGTGCTGCAGCCTCGCAGGAGGTTTATCACGAGGTAATCAGGATTCGTAAGGAAAAACATAAGAAAATAGTGGCTTCGGTGGAATCTGTAGGCGCCTCAGGCGCCTACTACATCGCCAGTGGCTGCGACAAGATTTATGCGAACGACGCTTCAGTCGTAGGCTCAATCGGCGTCATTATGGAATGGACCAATTATGGCGACCTGCTGCGCTGGGCAAAGCTGAAGAACATTACCATCACGGCGGGCGAATTAAAAGACGCCGGCGATCCGAGCCGGGACTTGACTCCAAAAGAGCAAGCCTATTTTCAGTCGCTGGTCGACAATATGTACTTGCAGTTTGTCAACGATGTGGCTGTGGGCCGCCATACAACAGCTGACAAAATCAAGCCATTGGCTACCGGACAGGTATGGACAGGTGAACAATCGCTTCCGCTCGGCCTGATTGATAAGATTGGCGGGTTCAGGACCGCGCTGATCGACACGGCACGAGAAGTTGGGATATCCGGGGAACCTGCTATTGTTCGCCCCCCCAAAAATAAAAGAGGCCTTTTGGCTGTGCTCGCTGACGATGGAGAAGACCTGTTTCCGAATCCCGGTCAACTCCTCAATCGTGCTCCCGGCTTTTACTTCATGTGGAAGTAAGGCATGGCGGGCCGGGCTTTACGCTCAAGGGTTACCGTTAAGGCTCTAGAAACAGGGACTTTTCGCTCCAGGGGGAAGACTCCAGTGCTATTTTGTGCATCTATTGGCAAGATGTTCACTTCTTTATTCCGGGTTGCGCTTTGTTCTCCCAAAATGGTTCCATCCCATCTATAATCAATAACAAAGGGATAGTCGGCCACGACCACTACATATCCTCCCCTGCTGGAAAGGATTCCGCTTATGACCAAAGCTGACCTTGTCGACAAAGTGACCGCCTTGGGTGATCTAACTCGCCGCGATGGTGAGGTAATCGTCGATACCCTCTTTGACTCTGTAATTGGCGCCCTCAAATCCGGCGACAAGATTGAGATTCGCGGCTTCGGCAGTTTCCGCACAAGACAACGAAACGCGCGAACCGGGCGAAACCCAAAGACTGGTGCAAAGGTAGATGTCCCAGCGAAGCGAGTTCCTTTCTTCAAGCCCTCAAAGGAATTGCGAGATTTGGTTAATCCGCCTGATCCTGCAAAAGCGAAGAAGAGTGCGAAAGAAGAAAATGTAGATCCGCACCATCCACCGGCAATGTAATTCCGCCAATTTCTTCATGAGGGGAGGCAATTATGCCTCCCCTTTACGCATTCACCGACACGATAATCGCGGGCTTCGACTTGTTCCTGTTCATACACGCGGACGGAGTCGATTCGCCACTGCACTATACTTGAGGAAAGTGGAGCTACTCCTCAATCTCATCTGGCTTGCCCTCTCGCTGCTGCTGGCGAGTTGGTGGATTCGTGCAGTACGGAGAGGACGCGCTCGTAAGGATTGGACTGCTGCGGTAACGGTATGTCTCCTGCTGATGCTGCTCTTCCCGGTCATCTCCATGACAGACGATCTTGTCGCAATGACCTCTCCCTCAGAGATAGTGCATGAGGTACGCCGGGGAGAGATGTCGCTGGCGCATTCTGTGACGGTCGATCTCTGTACTGCGCTCGCCTGTGCAATATTTCTCTTTGCAGGAATGGCTTGGCTCACTTCGCAGATGGTCCGGTTGCGGCCGTATTCGACTTCGCTAAGGCTTCTTTCTGGCTTCTTCCGCACTACTACAGGCGTCCGGCCGCCTCCTGTAACCATCTAGCAGACTGTGATCTTCCGTCTTTGCTCGGAAATTGCTTCGACATTCTCCTAAGCTTCATTTACTACACCCTCTGAAGGTAGGCATGGCATTGAAAGTGTTTCATGCAGTGTGCGCCCTATTGGCTTCTTTGCCGGTTGCACTGGCACAAACTGCGGCACCTCCGCCTGCGGCCCCACTAACGTTGGATCAAGCAGTGGCGCGGGCTTTGGCAAACAATCCGACATTGATCTCCGCAAAGCAGCATGTCTCTGCCGTACAGGCGGCAAAGATTACTGCAGGATTGCGGCAAAACCCCGTCTTCACAGCGCTCGGACAAGGAGTGACTCTCCCCGAGGTCAATAACTACGGCGGAAACCCCTACTACTATTCAGCGAATGTCTCACGACTTTTTGAACGCGGACAGAAGCGCCGCTGGCGGTTGGACAGTGCCTCCGCGACATCGGATCAGACAGAAAGCCAATTTCACTACACCGAACGGCAAGTCGTTCTGGCAGTACGACAGGCTTTCACAAATATGCTGCTGGCAAAAGCTTCAATGGTGGTTGCACAGGAGAATCTGGCGGACTACCGAAAGACAGTGGATTTGAGCAAGGCGCGATTGGACGCAGGCGACATTACGCGGACGGACTACGAGAGAATCGACCTCCAGCTTGCGCAATTTGAGGCAGACTATGACAACGCAAAGCTGAATCTGGACCAGGCGAGTGCACAATTGCAGCTCCTGTTCGGAGTCGACAGGCCTGCTCCGGGATTGGACATTACCGGCACGTTGGAGCCACCCCCCTTGTCTCTGACAATGGCGGATGCCGAGAACAAGGCTCTTGCGGCAAGGCCAGACTACCTGGCCGCGCGGCAGGGATTGCAGGCAGCAGAGGCAAACGCAAAGCTGGCAAACGCACAGGGAACGGCAGACCCAACCCTCTCAAGCGAATACGAGCGCAGTGGCGCCGACAACACCTTCGGCTTCAGCCTTTCGATTCCAGTGCGGATCTTCGACCGCAACCAGGGAGAGAAAGAGCGGACGAGATATGAGGTGGAATCCAGCCGTGCGGCAGTAACTGCGGCGCGAAACCAGGTGATCTCAGATGTGGATCAGGCTTGGCTGGCGTATGACACAGCCCAGCGGATGGCGCAACGCTACAACGGACATTACCTCGACGAAGCGGGGCACGTTCGCGACAACCTGCAGTTCAGCTATCGCAACGGCAACTCGACATTGCTCGATTACCTGCAGGCTCTGCGAGATTATCGGGTCATTCACCTGAGCAGCCTCAACGCGAACGCCCAGGTATGGCTCTCGCTCCACCAACTTGGTTTTGTAACAGCAACGGACATCATTCCATGAAAATGACACGCATTGAATCGCTACTTGCCCTTTCATTTGTTGCCGTGACGTTGACGGCATGCAAGCATGCTGCTCCTCCAGCCTCCGCCGAACAGCAACCAGCCAACGTTGGCGTCGAGACGACAGTCGCACATATGCAGACCAGCACGGATTACCTCGAAGTTCCGGCGCGCGTGATGGCTGATCCATCGCACGTCGTGCATATCTATCCTCCACTGAGCGGGCGAATTCTTGGATTGAAGGTGCTTCCCGGCCAGGAAGTAAAAAAAGGTGATGCGATTGCCGATCTTCAGAGCAGCGACGTTGCCGCGGCTCGCTCAGATTTTGAGAAGGCCAAAATCGAGGTGTTGCGTGCGGATCGTGCGCTGGAACGCGGCAAGATTCTGCTGCAGCACGAAGTGCTCTCGCAGGCTGATTATTACGAACTGGAGGCCACGGATAACACAGCCCACTCGGAGCTTGAACGTACGAGGCAGCGTATCCGCGAATTAGGTTTCAGCGAAGATGGAACTTCAGACGAGGTGGCTTTGCGATCGCCGATCAGCGGCGTTGTAACCGACATCGGCACAGCTTCAGGAGAGATGCAACGTTCGCTCGATAACGCAACACCGATCGCAACGATTGCGAACATCGATTCGGTATGGATCGTCGGAGACGTCTTTGAGCGGGACCTGGCTTCGTTGAAAGTAGGTCGGGAGGTTGACGTTTCGGTGCCGGCATTTCCCGAACTCAAGCTGACAGGCCGCATCGCGAATATCTCTGACGCGATCGATCCGAATACACATACGTTAAAGCTTCGTGTAGTGCTTCCCAATCCAAGGCACACACTGAAGACCGACATGTTCGCTACGATTCGTGTCCCGGGAGCGGCGCGCCATGCGGTCATCCTGCCCTCGACTGCGGTGTTGCATGAGGGAGAAAAGACCTTCGTCTTTGTGCCGGCGAATGGAGGAAAATTTGAACAGCGCGCTGTAACCATTGGACGCACCTTTGATTCAGTAACAGGTGGCGTCAAAAACATTGAAGTCCTCAGTGGGATCAACGACGGCGAGCGCGTCGTCACGACCGGCGGAGCATTGCTTCGCCCTACAAGCGGAGAGTGACGCGTGCAGGCATTGATTCGGCTCTTTATTCGCTTTCGCGCCATCGTTCTCATTATCTTCGCCGTGATGCTGGCTGCCGGCACATTCGCACTGACGCGCCTGGACATCGAGGCCTATCCCGATCCTTCTCCTCCGCTGGTCGAAGTCATCACACAGAACCCCTCATGGTCTGCTGAGGAAATGGAACAGCAGGTTACTGTGCCCATTGAGACGACACTGAATGGCACACCGCATCTTGATCAGGTGCGTTCCATCTCCATCTTCGGCCTTTCCGATGTAAAGCTGTACTTCAGCTTTGATTCGGAATATTTCCGCGACAAGCAGGAGGTATTGAATCGCCTCCAGACATTGACTCTGCCGAATAATTTGCAGCCACAGCTCTCACCGTGGTCGCCCATCGGCGAGATCTATCGCTATCAATTAATCGGTCCCGGATACACCCTCAACGAGATCAAGGCCACGCAGGATTGGCTCGTGCGCCGTGAATTAAAGCAGGTTCCGGGAATCATCGATATCACCACGTTTGGGGGAACAACACGCCAGTACCAGGTGGAAGCTGACCCGGACAAACTGCTCGCTTATGGTGTGACCCTTCCACAGGTGACGAACGCGATCCAAAGCTCGAACGCCAATGCCGGAGGAAATTATCTAGCCCTCGGCAATCAGAATGTCAATGTTCGTTCCGTCGGCCTGGTGCGAGGTATGGAGGATATCGCCACGATCGTTGTTGCCGAAAAGAACGGTGCGCCGATTAAGGTGGGTGATATCGCCACGGTGAAGGAGGGTTTCCAGCCGCGTCTTGGACAGGTAGGCAGAGACAAACAGAGTGACATCGTACTCGGCATCGTACTGCTCCAGAAAGAAGAGAAGTCGCTACCTGCGCTAAAGGCACTTAAGGAAAAGATCGCTCAGCTCAATAGCGGAAGCCTTTTGCCTCCAGGCATGAAGATCAGCACGATCTATGATCGCACTACGCTCATCAATCGAACGACCCACACGGTGCGCGAGGTCATCATTACCGGACTTGTGCTGGTGACGTTGGTTCTGCTGTCGATGCTCGGCGATCTGCGGATTACATTTATCGCCGCGGTGACGATTCCGTTTGCGGTGCTCTTTGCCTTCGGAATGATGGTACTGACCGGGCGCTCAGCCAACCTCATCTCGATTGGCGCCATCGATTTCGGAATCCTCGTCGATTCGTCCATCATTGTGCTCGAGAGTATCTACCGCAAGCTCACGCGGAGGGTGCCGGGCGAACAGACCGGCGACCTAATCGTCGAAGGTGTCAGTGCCGCCGCGCGACCCGTGCTCTTTTCGACCGCGATCATTCTGGTCGCTTTCATTCCTTTGTTCACGATGCAGGGCGTAGCGGGACAGATCTTTTCACCGATGTCGGTCACTTACGGCTTTGCTCTGCTCGGAGCGCTTCTCTTTGCACTCATCTTCGCGCCCGTGCTGGGCTATATCACTGCGCCAACAGAGCAGAAGGTCGGCGATGGATACACATGGCTGAGCCGCCATATGAAAAACGCCTATGAGCGGGTATTGCACCGCGCACTTGGTCGTACAGCTCTGGTATGGATTGGCGCAGCAGCGATGCTCGCGATCGGCGTACTTTGCTTCGTGCTCGTAGGTGGCGAGTTCATGCCTCCTCTGGAAGAAGGCAATCTTTGGATTCGCGCGACATTGCCACAAGATATTTCGTTCGATACATCCGCGCACCTGGCTGATCAACTTCGCGCCGTGATTGCTGAATCGCCTGAAGTGATTCAGACAACCTCGCAGATGGGACGCCCGGACGATGGGACTGACGTCTCCACTTTCAACAACATCGAGATCTCCGCGCAGTTGAAGCCTGCGGAGGAATGGCGACCGGGCCTGACGAAACCTGCATTGATCGATGAAATGAATCGCCGGTTATCGCGGTTTCCCGGAATTGAACTGAATTTCTCGCAGAACATCCAGGACAACGTCGAGGAAGCAATGTCGGGTGTGAAGGGAGAGAATTCACTCAAACTCTTCGGCGATGATCTGGACACGCTCACCGAGCTTTCAGGCAAGATCGAACAGGTGATGAAATCCGTACAGGGAGTCGCTGATGTTGGCGTCTTCAAGGTAGGCGGTCAGCCTTCACTCATTATCCGCATTGATCGCGCCAGGGCGGCGCGGTACGGCATTATGGCCGGAGACATCAACGCTGCCATTCAAGCAGCTGTAGGTGGTTCTCCGGTATCGCAGGTCATCCAGGGCGATCGAAGATTTGATCTTACGGTCCGTTATCCCGAGACAAATCGGTCGACTCCCGAGGCAATCCGGGCCATTCTCCTTCCTACAGCAGATGGAAGCCGCGTTCCTCTGGGGCAGGTCGCTGATGTTTCAATTCGTGAGGGCAGCTTCATGATCTATCGCGAAGGAGGCCGCAGGTATATTCCGATCAAATTCTCCGTGCGTGGGCGTGATCTCGCGACGACGATCAGTGAATTGCAGGAAAAGCTGAAGCAGCAGGTCACAATGCCAAACGGTTACAACTACACGTGGGCCGGGGAGTTCGATTCGTTGCGGAAAGAACAGGCGCGCCTGGCTCTCATTATCCCAATCTCGCTGGCGATCATCGTGGTTCTTCTCTACATTCAGTTCAACACATGGAAAGATGCCTTCATCGTGCTGGCCACGCTTCCTTTTGCGGCTGTAGGCGGTACGGTATCGTTGTTTGTCTCACATACGCCATTCAGCATCTCGGCAGCTGTTGGATTTACATCGCTGATCGGCGTCGCAACACTCGGGTGCGTTGTCTTCATGTCCGGCGTGCGAAGGGCACAGCGCGAGAGCATTGACGGCACAGGGCTTGAACACGGCTGCGTGGATGAGATGCGGCCGGTCGTTATGGCCTGTATGGCTGCTGGCCTTGGTCTCTTGCCGGCAGCACTCTCGAACGGCATTGGGGCCCAGGCACAACAACCGCTCGCTCGCGTTGTGGTGGGTGGCATGATTACGACGATTATTGCGATTCTCTTCGTGCTGCCGCTGCTGCTGCGCCAATCGCCCCGGCATCTCATCCATGGCATCGAGACGGAGTAAAGTCTATTCGGCTGCTACTCCGATCGCATTGAGCATCCTGCCAGTCACACCTCCCTCGGCGCGGTGGGAAAAGTATCGTCTTCGACCGGCTGAATCGCGAGTGCAGGCGGTGCACTCTCCAAGCACGGTGACGCGCTCAGGAGCTAGCCCGGCAGCGAGGAACTGGCGCTGATTCGCTGCCCATAGATCCACGAAGAACTGATTTTTGCCATTCAGTGAGTCCTCCGTTTTATGGAAAAGCTCGTCTGAATACTTGAACTGAGAATCGAACGCCGCACGAACTTCGTCGCCTACGATATAGCAGCAAGGGCCGATGCTCGGCCCGATCGCCGCAATGAGGTCCTCAGGCCGTGAATTGTATTCCTTGCGCATGAGGGCAATTCCCTGCTCTGCAATCTTTGCCGCTGTCCCTCGCCAGCCCGCATGGAATGCTCCCACGGCACGGTTTGCGACATCGGCGACGAACACAGGAACGCAGTCAGCTGTTCCCACCGCAATCAAGACGCCTGGCACATCGGTAATGAGTCCATCTCCTTCAAGGACAGCCTTGCCTTCGAACATTTCAAGAACACCATCCTTGGCTCCGTCAGACGCTCGAATCACACGCACATCGCCGGAGTGGATTTGGCGTACGGTGACCAGCTTCATGGTGACTTCACTCGGTTCCACCCGCTCAACTGCAGCAACGAAGATTTTCCGATTGAACTGAACCTTCCTCGGATCGTCCTCCTTGGTCCAGCCTAAATTCAGGCTTTTTTCACCATAAATTGTGGATTCGCCTCCCAAACGAGTGCTGAATCCGTGCCGAAGCCAATCGTAAGTCCACCCTGTTAGATGGAGAATATCCATTCCCGCCATAATCTTCTCATTCTAAAGAATCTAACCATGAGAGAATCTGAGAGAAAACGCGACCTTCGAGCAAAATTTGAGTCTATTATTTATGTCATATTGACCGCGCCTCAACTCTGATAAGTGGTTTTATTTCAACAAAATTTGCATCCTGACTGACGGGTCTGTAAGATACCCCGATTGTAGACATGAGAGTGAACGTGCCTAATATTTCCACCCAAATTCTTCGTTCCCGCGTTGGGAAGATCTGTGTAGCAATTATTGGCAATACAGCTGCGGAGATGCTTGAAAAAGCAACCGCAGTGGTGAAGGAAACACCCTTTCTTGAGTTCCGGCTCGACTACCTTGAGAAACCCCTCCTGGCACTGCCAAAGTTCAAAAGCTTCTTCGCCGAGAATACGGTTGCCACTGGGATTGCGACCTGTCGACGTACCGCAAATGGTGGAAAGTTCTCTGGGTCTGTCAGCGCTGAGATGGAGATACTCCAAAAGGCAGGAACCGCGGGGTTTCACCTCGTCGATATCGAACTGGAATCGGTCGAGTCCCTCAAAAAGGGCGAGCTTCAAAAGCTTCGTGATTCGGGTGTGGGAATCATCATCAGCCATCATGACTTCCAGGCAACGAAAGACCTGGAAGGCATTTACAAGCGCATTGAACCGTTTCAGCCGGACTTTTTAAAGATTGTTCCCACAGCGAAAGCGCTGACAGACAACGTTACACTTATGCGGTTCATCGAGCGCATGAATGAGCACTCGAACATTATCGGGATCTGCATGGGCGATGCCGGCATCATCTCGCGTGTGCTCGGTCTGCGGGCTGGAAGTGCATTTACCTTTGCGGCCGCATCTTCTGGTGAAGAGACGGGGCCCGGTCAGATTGCCGCTCGGACCCTGATCGAGACCTACAGGATTGATCAGGTCGATGCAGCGACGAAGGTTTACGGTGTGGCTGGCAATCCGATCAGGAGCTCACTCTCGCCAATCATGATGAATACGGCGTTTCGCCGTGAGACAGTGAACGCTGTCTACCTCGCGCTACAAGCCGCCAGGTTGAATGATCTGCTGAAACTGGTGCAGGAAATTCCTATTCAGGGTCTAAGCATCACGATGCCGCATAAGCAGGAGATCATGCAGTATCTGGAAAACACAGACCCCCTCTCGGCAAAAATCGGCGCATGCAACACCGTGTTACGCGCCCAGGATGGGAAGCTATATGGCTTCAACACCGATGTTGCCGGCATCACTGGTCCAATTGAACGCCGGATGTCACTGCGCGGTGCGAAAGCGCTCGTACTGGGTGCAGGAGGCGCTGCGCGAGCCGCTGTCTTCGGGCTACGCGACAAGGGCGCCGAGGTCTTTATCCTGAATCGCACAGCTGAGACAGCCCAAAAATTGGCGCGGCAAGCGGGCGCGAAGACGATCAAGAAAGATGCTGTAGCAAAAACGCCGTTCGACGTAATCATTAATGCCACCTCGGTAGGAATGGCTGGCATGAAGGCTCCGCAGATTCTTGAAGCCAAAGATCTGAATACAAAGTTGGTGTTCGATCTTGTCTACAACCCTCTGGAGACCCCCTTGCTCAGGTTGGCGCGCCAGCAGAGTATTCCAATCATTACTGGAGTCGAGATGTTCGTACAGCAAGGCGCACGACAGTTCGAAATCTGGACTGGTAAACCGGCTCCTGAAGAAGAGATGCTGCGCGTCGTGATTCATTCGCTGCGGCAGCAGGCTGAAGCAGCGGTAGCGGAAGCACCTGCTGAAGCGGCAAAGGTTGGCGCGGCAGTAAAGGCAAAGACAGCACCTGCAAAAACCAGGGTAAGAAAAGCCTCATAACCAGAAACTTTGCATGGCAAAAATATGGCCGCCTCGATCGGGGCGGCCTTAGTTTGTGTAACAGGGAACCGAAAAAATCCTTGAAAGCAAGACCCTGAACTACAAGTGAGAGGTCCTAAGTGCTTCTTCCCTCAGCGGAGGCAATCTTCTCCTCCGCCTGACGGGTAATGGCGTTGGCCTCATCGTACTTCTCGCCGTCATCTCCTGCTTCGTTCCAGATCTTGTCAGCTTCGGCGAGTTCCTTGCGAGCATCGTCGACGTTGATCTCGTTGGGATGCAGTGCCGTCTCAGCGAGGATGGTAACCCTCTCAGGAAGGACCTCCACGAAGCCCCAGGCGACAAAGAATTTCTGGTCACCTGACGTCCCTCCGTGCAGTCGGACTTCACCTGCACCGAGTTCGGCAAGGAGCGGGGCATGCCCATAGAGAGCCTCAAGGTAGCCCGACATCGACGGCAATTCGACAGCCTCAGCTGTCGCATCGAGCAGCACGCGGTCCGGCGTAACAAGGCGGACGGTGAGAAGACCGGATTGGTTCGTATCTGCCATAATGTCTTCCTTACGCGATCTGCTTCATCTTCTCCGCAGCGGCCAGCACGTCTTCGATGCCGCCCTTCAGGTAAAAGGCCTGCTCTGGAATATCGTCGTGCTTGCCTTCGATAATCTCCTTAAATGAGCGGATAGTGTCCTCAACCTTGACGTAAGCGCCGGGAATACCCGTGAAGATTTCTGCCACGTGGAACGGCTGCGACAGGAACCGCTGCACCTTACGGGCGCGGGCAACAGTGATCTTGTCCTCTTCCGAGAGCTCGTCGATACCAAGGATGGCGATGATGTCCTGCAGATCCTTGTAACGCTGCAGAATCTTCTTCACGCCCTGGGCAACGTCATAGTGCTCCTGGCCGACGATGCGAGGAGAAAGAATACGTGAGGTCGAAGCCAACGGATCGACGGCCGGGTAGATCCCAAGCTCCGACAGCGGGCGTGAGAGCACGGTAGTGGCGTCGAGGTGGGCGAATGTGGTCGCAGGCGCCGGGTCAGTGAGGTCGTCCGCAGGAACGTAAACAGCCTGCACAGAGGTCACTGAGCCCTTCTTTGTGGAGGTAATGCGCTCCTGCAGCTCGCCCATCTCGGTCGCAAGGTTCGGCTGATAGCCCACGGCCGACGGCATACGGCCCAGCAGCGTCGAAACCTCGGAACCTGCCTGCGTGAACCGAAAGATGTTGTCGATGAAGAGCAGCGTGTCGGCTCCCTCTTCGTCGCGGAAGTGCTCTGCGACGGTAAGGCCAGTCAGAGCGACGCGGAGACGTGCCCCTGGCGGCTCGGTCATCTGGCCGAAGATCAGCGCGGCCTTCGATTTGGTGTAGTCCTTGGGATCGATAACGCCAGATTCCTGGAACTCGTGCCAGAGGTCGTTGCCCTCGCGTGTGCGCTCGCCCACTCCAGCAAAGACAGAGAAACCGCCGTGCTTGGAAGCGACGTTATTGATGAGCTCCTGGATGACAACGGTCTTACCCACACCGGCGCCGCCAAAGAGACCGATCTTGCCGCCCTTCAGGAAGGGCTGGATGAGATCGATAACTTTGATTCCCGTCTCGAACATCTCTTCGCCCGTCGACTGTTCGTCGAAGGCCGGAGCCAGACGATGGATCGGCATGAACTTCTTGGCGTTGACCGGGCCCAGCTCATCCACGGGCTCACCAAGCACATTGAGCACGCGGCCAAGCGTTTCCCGGCCTACGGGTACTGTGATGGGCGCGCCGGTGTCGATCGCCTTCATGCCGCGCACCAGGCCTTCCGTAGCCACCATCGCGACGCAACGTACGCGGCCTTCCCCAAGGTGCTGCTGGACTTCAACGACAACATCCATGGGAACGGGCACATTGAAGCCGTCGCTGACAATCCGGACCGCCTGATAGATGGACGGCATCTTCGATTCTTCGAATTGAATATCAACGGCTGGGCCGCTGATTGAGATTAGTTTTCCGATGTTCTCTGCCATAGGTCTCTTTCGTTTCTAGAGCGCTGCTGCTCCGCTCACAATCTCAATAATCTCCTTGGTAATTGCTGCCTGACGGACGCGGTTCATCTGCAGGGTATAGGCGTCGATCATGTCTTCCGCGTTGTTGGTCGCCGCGTCCATGGCCGTCATGCGTGCAGCATGCTCAGACGCGACGCTTTCAAGCAGCGCGTGATAAACCTGCGTCGTAATGTAACGCGGCATCAGATGCCGAACCAGGCGCGCGGGAGACTGATCGAAGATGTAGTCGACCTCGGCCGTACCAAACTTCCTTGCCTCGGACTCGATCACGGACTCCTCGGGTGCGTAGAGAGAAACACCTGCCGTCGAGGCCGCCTTGGCCTCGGCCTCCCTCTGCTCCTCGGTCATCTCCTCGGCAACAGTGATCTCATGCGAGCCGAGTTTGCGAATCGGCAGCAGCTTCTCGACAACAACCCGCTGCGTAAGCACAGACTTGAACTCGTTGTAGACAAGATAGACCGAATCGATCTCGTTGCGGGAATAACGCTCAATAATGGAGTGCGCAATGGCGCTGACCTTATCGATGTCAAAGTTATGAAGAAGGTCGGCATGAGTTGCAGCAATCTCAACCGATTCGGCGCGGTGCCGAACGATCTCATAGTGCGTCGCGAGTTCGTTATCGTAGAGCTCTGTCTTCTTTTCGTAGACTGCGCTGGCGAACCTTTTGCCGATATGGGCGACGGCTTTGCGGCCGATCAGTTCCATATCGACCGTCTTTCCCTGCGCGAGCCGCTCGCGAATAAAAGATTGGCCCGCTCTGACGATATTCGAGTTGAACGCTCCGGCAAATCCCTTGTCACCAGCAACAAACACCACGAGGACGTTCTTTTCCTCGCGCTCTTCCAGCAGAGCATGCAGGATCTCGCCGGTCTCGTCGTTGTACCTGTCCGTGCGGCGGACGAGAGATTCGAGCACACTCGAGAGCATCTGGGCATAGGGGCGAGCTTGCAAGGCACGGTCCTGCGCTCGACGCAGGCGTGCCGCGGAGATCATCTTCATGGCCTTGGTGATCTGCCGCGTGCTCTTCACACTGCGGATTCGACGTCGAAGATCAAGTACGTTTGCCATGGTTATCTCGCAGCTGCGACCGCTTCTTTCTTCTCAGCGCGGCGGCTGATGAAATCGGCCTTGAAGTCGTTGATGCCCTGCGTAAGGCGGGCCTTGATATCGTCATCGAGCTGCTTCTTTTCAACGATGTCTCTGAGCACAGAGCCGGCCGATTCGAGATACGGATAAAGGCCATCTTCGAAGGCGCGCAGTTCGCTGACTTCAAGATCGTCGAGAAGGCCCTGCGTTCCGGCAAAGAGAATCGCAACCTGCTTTTCGAACGGGAGCGGCTGGAACTGCGGCTGTTTCAGCAATTCAGTCAGACGCTGGCCGCGGTTGAGCTGACGCTGCGTCACCGCATCGAGGTCCGAGCCGAACTGGGAGAAAGCGGCAAGCTCGCGATACTGGGCAAGATCGAGCTTCAGCGTCGAACCGACCTGCTTGGTTGCCTTCACAGCCGCAGAAAAGCCTACACGGGAGACCGAGAGACCAACGTTGACGGCCGGGCGAACGCCCGAATTGAACAGGTCCGTCTCAAGAAAGATCTGACCATCGGTGATCGAAATCACATTGGTCGGAATGTACGCCGAGACGTCGCCGGCCTGGGTTTCGATGATGGGGAGAGCTGTCAGCGATCCACCGCCGAGTTCGCTCGAGAGCTTGGAGCTGCGTTCGAGCAGGCGCGAGTGGAGATAGAAGACGTCTCCGGGATAAGCCTCGCGTCCCGGGGGGCGGCGGAGCAGCAGCGATATCTCACGATAGCTGGCCGCATGCTTCGAGAGATCGTCGTAAATCACCAGGGCATGCTTGCCGTTGTCGCGGAAGTATTCCCCAATCGCGGTCGCAGCGAACGGAGCCAGATACTGCATTGGCGCAGGTTCGGAAGCGGTGGCGGCAACGATAATGGTATACGCAAGCGCGCCATTCTCCTCAAGCGTCTGCACAACCTGCGCGACGGAAGAGCGCTTCTGGCCAATCGCGCAGTAGATGCAGATAAGGTCGTTTTTAGCCGAGTTGATAATCGTGTCGAGCGCAATGGCGGTCTTACCGGTCTGCCGATCACCGATGATGAGTTCGCGCTGGCCACGGCCGATAGGAATCATCGTATCGATGGCCTTGATACCCGTAGCCATCGGCTCACGGACCGACTGACGCGAGATAACGCCGGGGGCGAGGCGCTCGACAGGAAGATATTTATCCGTGTTGATAGGACCCTTGTCGTCGATAGGCTGGCCAAGCGCGTTAACCACGCGCCCAATCATCGCCTCGCCGACCGGAACCGACATGATGCGACCCGTGCGCTTAACCTGGTCGCCTTCCTTCAACTCGGTGTAGTCGCCAAGAAGCACTGCGCCTACCTGGTCCTCGTCCAGGTTCATCGTGAGACCAGAGACTCCATGTGGAAACTCGATAAGCTCGCCGGCCATTACCTTGTCGAGGCCATGAACACGCGCAATACCATCGCCGAGGGAGATGATGGTGCCAACCTCGTCGACTTGGATCTTCTGCTCATAGTTCTCAATCTGACCGATAAGCAGCTCTGTAATTTCACCTGCGCTAAGCTTTGCCATGTCTTCCTTCTACTCGATTCGTATCGATCTCTACTAAATCTTGAAGCTGTCTTGATTCCCGCTATGCATTGACCAGTTTTTGTTTGAGCCCCAGAAGCCTGGCCCGGATCGAACCATCGTAGATCGTCGATCCGATGCGAACCACTGCCCCTCCAAGAAGGGAGGCGTCCTCTCGATAGGTCGCGCGAACGCGTCCTCCCGCAAGCCTGGCAACCTGCGTCTCCAACTCGGCCCGATCTTCATTATTTAGGGGGCGAGCCGTCGTAATTTCAGCTTCGGCAAGTCCAGCACGCTCGTCTGCCAGAGTATGGTACTCGTCCAGGATCTCCTTAAGCATGTTCATGCGCTGGTGGTCCGTTATAACAGCCAGGAAATTCCTCACCTGCGGGAACAACCCCAGGCGTAAAGCAATAGCGTCAAGCACGCGCTGCTTTTGATCCGAGGGAATGGCAGGATTTGCGAGAACCTCCCGAAGCGCCCGGCTCTCATCGAGAACATCATCGAAATCTGCAAGCTGCTGCTGGGTAGCCAGAGCATCTAGCTGGTGAGAGGCCACCACCGCAGCGAGGGCCCGGGCGTAACGGAGACCGACAGCCGACATTAGTTCTGCCCTTCTTTCTCGCCGAGAAGGTGACGGGCAAAATCCTGAACCAGCAGACGATCCGTCTCAGCAGAAATGGCTAGTTTACGCGCAGCCTGCTCGATCGCGAGATCAGCGGCATACTGTTTGAGCTGGCGATGGGCCTGCGCCGTGGCCGAGGAAATCTCCTGCTCTGCCGCCTCAAGGATGCGCTGCTTCTCCTCTTCAATCGAAGCCTTGATGCGCTGCTCGTCGTGAGCAATATCCTTTTCGGACTGGGTCCGCATCGCGGCAATCTGCTCATCCAGCTTTGCCAGACGCGCTTCTACGCTCGAAAGGCGGGCATTTGCCTCTTCATTGGCAGACCGGGCCTCTACCAGATGCTTCTGCAGAGACGAGGTACGGTCGCGGAACACCTTTGGCAGGTTCTTCACAAGAAACCATCCCACCAGGGCCGCGAGAACAACAAAGTTAAGGAAGGAGAAAGCCATCGAAGCCTGCTGGGCATTGAGGCCTAACTTAGCCCCAATTGCCTTCACCGAGTCAGAATGGCGAAAAGCATCGTTCTCATCCTCTTCCTTCTTACTCTTCTCTGGTAACTGAGCCTCAGGTGTGCTGGACTGTCCGGGAGATGAGGCTGCAGGAGTCGCTTCCTGCCCAAGCATCCGAGGCGTAGCAGGCACAATTAAAATCGCTGCAACGAAAAGGGCGAAGAGAAATTTGGACTTGAAGCGGATCACTAAACGACCTCCGTCGAACGAACGCTGGCCGGAAGGACGGCGTTCAGGATACGGGAGCTGAGTTCACCGCTGAGCCCTTCAATCTGCGTACGCGCATCAGTAGCACTCTGCTCGATCTCTTTTCGGGCTGCGGAAACACGCTGTTGCGAGGATTGGCGGGCCTGTTCGATGGCCGCTTCGCGCTCGGCGTTCCATTGTTTGATTCGAGCCTCGCGTGAGCCGAAGATCTCGGCTCGTGCAGCACGGAGCTTCTCCTCATAAGCCGAAGTTTCAGCCTCAGCGGTTGCAATAGCTCCCCGCGCCTGCTCAATCGCCCCGGATGTACGAGCGCGCCGCTCGGACAACACGTGCTCCAGAGGCCGGCGAACAAGAAGCCCATAAGCTGCGACAAGAAGAATGAATAGGATCATGGTCGGCACAGAGCCGAGCACAAGTCCACCGAGTTGATTGAGTATCTCGTCCATTGAAGGGGGTGGCCGCAGCCGTTCAGATGTCCTGTGTTCGCCGTTCAGATAGCCATTTTGGGTTAAGCGAACTGATTGAAAGATGGTCTATTTGATCGTTTGCGGTACATCTACTTTTAGCAAAGCGTTTCATGGAGTGTCAAACCTGTCCATTTCGATATCCGCCCAAACAGCGCGATTTTAGAACAAAACAAGCTTGTCCTGTCCATCGGACATATTCTTTGACTTCCCATGCAAATCTCGTAAAATTTAAATACCACCCGGACCCTTCTCTGGGTCACATAGGTCGCGTGATCGGGGACACCACCTCCGCTCCCCTTTCAGGCGACCTATGCTAGTTCTGAGCAACTTTTTGCAAGATTGCTCCCTTCTCCTGAAATCGTCGATACCGATTCAGCAGAGATGCCGGACCCCGCGCAGAAACAAAAGCCAGGTTGCCCTCGAACCTCTTCTCCCCGACGATTGCTCCCGCCTCCAGAGCAGCTATCACCGCTCCCTCAGACTGCGGGAGGCGAAATCGCATCTCGACAATGGGGTCCGCAGTAAGGGCTCGATCAATGGCGGCAAGAAGACGATCCAACCCCTCGCGGGTAAGCGCAGAAACAGCCACTTGGCCTTTACCCGCACCAATATCTTCCAGGTGCTGACGCTCGTCCTCAGATAACAAATCAGCCTTATTCCACACTTCGATCATGGGTTTGCCACGAACGTCCAGTTCCCCAAGCACCTGTTCCACCTGGACCTTCTGCTCTTCCAGCATGGGGCTGGAGGCGTCCCGTACATGCAGCAGCAGTTCGGCTCGTTCGACCTCCTCAAGGGTGGCCCGGAAACTGGTAACGAGCGTATGTGGCAGGTTACGGATGAAGCCCACCGTATCGGACAGCAGAACCCGACGTCGCGAAGGCAATACTAGCTGACGAAGCTTGGGGTCGAGCGTAGCGAACATTCGAGACGATTCAAGAACTCCTGCTTCAGTAAGCGCATTAAACAACGTGCTCTTACCTGCATTGGTGTAACCGACCAGCGCTACGACCGGCACAGGAACAGCCTCTCGCCGCTGACGCTGCTGGCGTCGAATCCGCCGTACCGACTCAACTTGTCCCTTAATGTGATCGATACGGAGATTGATCTTACGGCGATCGGTCTCAAGCTGTGTCTCGCCGGGACCTCGGGTGCCAATGCCGCCGCCAAGCTGGCTCATTGCTTTGCCCCGTCCGGCGAGTCGCGGAAGCTGGTATTCCAGCTGTGCGAGTTCGACCTGCAATTGGCCTTCGCGAGTCCGTGCGTGACGCGCGAAGATGTCGAGAATAAGCTGCGTGCGGTCGATCACCCGGCACGGCAATTTCGCTTCAAGGTTGCGGAGTTGCGAAGGCGTGAGGTCATGATCAAAAATCACCAGATCGGCATCGCTCGACGCAACGACTCCCGAAATCTCCTCAAGCTTGCCTTGACCGATCAGAGTTGCTGGATCAGGACGGGGGCGATGCTGCACAAGAGTAGCCGCAATCTCGGCACCAGCACTGCGAGCTAACTCCTCAAACTCAGCGATTGAGGCGTCGAAATCCAGTGTGACGGCGTTTGCAGCCTCCTTGAGCGCTGGTACTTTGTTTGTTTCGGCCAGAACAGCAGCGGCTTTGCGCGCCTGCGCCGCCTGATGGCTCAGTTTGCGGCGTTCCCCCGTAAACTCGACACCTACTAATACTGCTCGTTCTGCATGGTCGCGAAGCAGACGGCTGTTCGCCGCCGCTGCTTCTTGCAGCGCGACGAGAGACCTCCGTTTAGCTGGGGTCTTCACGTCTGCGCCGGTGAGAGTGTCTGTCAATGGCTCGGGAAACGAAGTTGGTTGATACTCAGACGAGAATCAACGGCCTGTCGCTCCTGCAACCTCCGCTATTGGGGCTGGAGCAGACGTTGGACCCGGCTGCGAGGTGCGTGCCTCCGGTCTTTCCATGTGAGCCGAGGTCGGAACGCGACCACTGACTACAGTTGAAATTGCGTGCTTGAAGATGAGTTGCTCCTGGCTATTATTCTCCAGCAGCACGGAATACTTATCGAAGGAACGAATCTTGCCCGTGAGCTTCACACCGCTTACAAGATAAATCGTAATCGGGCTCTTATCTTTCCGCACCGTGTTGAGAAACGTGTCCTGGATGTTCTGTGCCGGCTTTGAATCCATGATTGCCGATCTCCTTTAGCTAAAGTTTTCTGACAACTAGTCCCGCCGTACTCCATCGACTTCAGAAATGACCAGCAAGCGCCGTGTTCCCCGCTTGCGTGCCAAGAGGTAAACGATACGAGTATCGGTAGTTTTTTTCAACTCGGGGGGCCCGTACCAGTATTCAATAAGAACTCCCTCACTTATTTAGACGAACGTCAAGAGAAATACGACGCATCCGGCCGATATACCATGACAGATGTGTCAAAAAAGCCACAAGCCGTTCAAATGCTTGACTTCTCCCGGCAATTCTCCCTGCTCCGGGACGAGATTATGCTGGCAATCGAAAAAGTTTGCACCTCACAGCGCTTCATTCTGGGCCCGGAAGTACAGCAATTTGAACAGGCAGCAGCGATTGCCTGTTCCGTCCGTCATGGGATCGGCTGTGGTAGCGGCACCGATGCCCTGTGGCTCGCGATGGCCGCTGCAAAGATCGCTCCTGGCGACGCGGTCCTCACGACTCCGTTCACCTTCTTTGCCTCTGTCAGCTCCATCCTGAGGGTAGGCGCAAAACCTATTCTGGCTGATATCGATCCCGATAGCTTCAACCTTTCGGTGGAGACAGTCGAAAAAGTTCTTTCCTCCTCTCACAACCAGGGCATCAAAGCCGTGATGCCAGTTCACCTCTACGGCCAATGTGCCGATTGGGACGGCTTCACCTCCCTCAAGCAACGGCACGGCATCCTGCTCATCGAAGACGCCGCTCAAGCCTTCGGAGCCAAATGGCGAGAAATCCCGGCCGGCGCACTCGGCGACCTCGCCGCCTTCAGCTTCTATCCCACAAAAAACCTCAGCGCCATGGGCGACGCGGGCCTTGTGACAACAAACAACGATGAGTTCGCTGAACGCGCAGGGATGCTACGCGCTCACGGGATGCGTCGTCGTTATTACCACGACGAAGTAGGATGGAACTCCCGTCTCGACACCATCCAGGCTGCCATTCTCGAAGTCAAACTGCGTTACTTACCGGAATGGAATCGGCAGCGGCAGCAGCGCGCTGCTCGCTACGACGATCTATTTCGCAACGCAGGCCTTGCCGCAACAAGCATCGCGGATGGCGTGGTTCTTCCTGTACGGGATCCGCGCGCAACCCACGTCTTTCACCAGTATGTTATTCGCGCTCCCCAACGCGACGCCCTACGTCAGTACCTGAACGAACGCAGTATCGGCACAGAAATCTACTACCCTTTGCCGCTGCATCTCCAGGAAAGCCTGCAAAACCTCGGCTATCGCCAGGGAGACTTTCCTGAAAGCGAGAAGGCCGCCCAGGAAGTACTCGCACTCCCTATGTATCCCGAACTCCGCGAGGATGAGCAGGAAGTCGTAGTCGAGGCAATCCGGTCCTTTTACCGCTGACAGCGAAAACTTCTAACGTCGCTTCTTCTTCCCTGCCTGTTTTGCGTCCTTTTTCTTTTCTGGGGCAGGTTCAGGCCGCGCTTCCGGCGAGGCTGTCGTGCCCGGAGCAACAATCCGGCGAACAAAATTCCCTTCCAGACGAAAAGTCTTCAAAACAGTCTTCCCCGGAGTAATCTCGCCTGTCACCGGATCGGGAACAACAACCGGCGCGTCCGCCGAAAGGACTCGATAGCTGAACGTAGGTGCAGGTGTCGACGCAGTCGGAGACTTGCCGTTAGGATCGGCGGCCGTCTTTATCTCAACCGGAAGATAGCCTTCAATATTCCTGTCGCGGAAACCTGTCTCGTAGCGGTGCTTCTTGAGATTCCACGTGAAGACCCGCACCTGGTCGAAGTCATAAGACAGGCCAGCTTTATACGGGTTCAGCACAGTGACGTAGACGGGAACATTCTTATCGTCCTGCGGAGCCTCGGGATCGTTAACCGTCGTGAGCACATAGGCCCCGACAATGCGCTGCCCCTCGGCATAACGCCCCACCGCATCCGGAACATCGACATCCATCATTCGGCTGTAGAGCCAGCCGGTATCGCCCTTCGAATCACGAACAAGCCACCAGTCCTCCATCGCCGCAGGAGCGGGTTCGGCAACAGCTTCTGTCTTTCCTCCAGGCTGGGCCGCAACAGGAGTAGCAGGCTTGGCAGGCTTCTGACCAGGCGGTACCGGCTTCGGCAACGTTGCCCGGCAAATCAGCTTCAGCTTCTCCCCTTCAGCAAGCCGATAGAAGCGGTCCGTATCGCGGCCAGGTTTCGAATGCAGGTAAACATCGTCCCGGACGACGGCTGAAGCAACAGCTGGATCCTTCAGGTGCTGCTGTTTCAGCGTTTCAAACTGATCAAAGATCTCCTGGGTAGCAACCGCCTTCTCGTCGATCCAGCCCTGCTCCCCCTTGGTCGTTTTGACACGAAGCCAGCGTCGTCCGTGCTCAAGAACCTCCAGCTTATCTCCATTCTCGACCGTCCCAACTCGATTCGAGACTGCGGCGACGCGATCGCGGAGAAAAGTCTGCTTCGTCGTGACATAAACATATTGAGTCGGAGGTTTAGGACGAAGCCGGGAACAGCCGGTAAGCGCAGCCGCCAGCACCAACGCTGTTCCGAGCCGGCGCGCAAGTGCGCAGAACCCGGCCGTTCTATCGATTTGTCGCGAAGATCTGGTGATGTTTAGAAACCCCGCGGCTTGCCGCCGCTCATTCCATATTACCGAGGCCGAATGGATATGCCCGTAATCTGCGAGAAATTGCGACAAAGAGATACCATCCTGGTCAACGGGATCTCGACTCAGTGGGTAACCGCGATCTCCGTAACGCCGGTCGGGTCGGTCCCTGTGGCCGTACTGGTCGCGGGGTTAAGCTTTCCCGGGCTTACAGTATCGATGGAGTACATCGAAAGGTCGGGAGAGCCGCCAAATGAACCCGCAAGGATGTAGGTGCTGGTCTTCTCAGCTCCCAGCGAGATGACCTGTGTCCCGCTGGCGTAAGGTGAACCCGAAAGTGCAATCAGCGACGAATTGGACCCGATCGCATAGCCAGTGATGGTCCCATCCGCGCGGTTGGCCACGTAAATATACTTCCCCGTACGATCGATCTGAACAGCCGAGGGCGTTGTTCCTGTGGGGAACGGAGAACCAGCCACTGCGGTCAGGGCGCCTGCCGCTCCAATGTTGTACACGGCCAGACCACCATTAAGTCCGCTGCGAGCGATATACAGATGCGCTGTGGTGCTGTCGATCGCAACAGCGTTGTCGCTCGTCTGCGCTGAACCTAGAGTGATCTGCTGAGTTGTAGCGACAGCGCCGGTTGTTGTATTAAGCGTGAACACAAAGTCACCGCCCGTACCCAGCGCTGCGAAGACGTAGTTGCCGGTCGGAGCGACACGTACCATCTTTGGCACAACAATCGCATTGGAGACCGAATAAGGTGTGGCAGAGACCGACGAGAGTCCGCCGGTCGAAGAGTTAATCTGAAACTGGAGCAGCTGCGTCTGCAGATTGTCCAGCCCGAAAAGCCACTGGCCGTCAGGCGAGATATCAATGGAAGCCGCGTTGACAATGGCTACAGCAGCGCCCTGGCTCGAAGAATTGAGCGAGCCATCGGTGTTGATTCTGTATGCATAGATAGCCCCTGGACCCGCAACATACAGAAACGTGTTTCCCGGAGTCACTGCAAGCGCATTCGGCGAATACCCCACGGTTAATGGCGAACCGGAAACAGCGGTCAATTTTCCCGAGCTGATGGAATAGCCCGCGATCGTATTGGTGGTGGAATTCGCAACATAAACGTAATTACCGGTCGTTCCGCCACTGCTTCCGTGTGGTTCGTTGATGAAGAAGTCGCCACACCCTGTCACGGCCAATAACATCGTCAGAAAGACGAGTGCCATCCTCCTGCTTGCAATCCCACATCTCATTCTCGACCGGCCTCTTCCTTTCATCTTCGCAAGCCGCGGGGAATTCGTAAATCCATGAATTGCTCCCTCTATAATCGCCCTCATATGCCTTCATTCGATCTCTCGTGCTCCGGTGGCGCGATAGTTCTCATATGGTCTCTGGTTGTTTGTTTAGGCTCGCTTGGACAAACCCCCTCATTGGACTCAACCCGAACAAAAACAGCACCTGGCGTTGCATCGTTGGACTCGGAGGTTCGCGCCGATATGGCCTTCCTCGCCGATGATGAATTGCACGGCCGTGGTTCAGCCACACGTGACGAACATATCGCCGCCCTCTTCGCCGCTTCGCAATTTGCCTCCCTTAGGCTGGAACCCGGCGGCGACAACGGCACCTTTCTCCAAAAGTCCGCCTTGCCCTCCTCCTTCTCTCCACGCGTACAACACAGGCTTTCCCGATTCGAAGACACTCCTCGTAAGGAAACCTGGAATGCAGTAGGAATTCTACGCGGATCAGAATCGCCCAGGGAGGTCGTCCTTCTTACAGCGCATCTCGATCACCTTGGCATCGGCCCTCCAGTCAACGGCGACAGTATCTACAACGGCGCCGATGACGACGCATCGGGAACGACCGCCGTCCTCGCCCTCGCGCATCTGTTGGTGAATGCACCTCGGCCAAAGCGTACGATCGTCTTTGCGCTCTTCGGTTCGGAAGAGATCGGCGGCTTTGGCAGCAGAGCTTTTCTACAGCACCCGCCGATCCCCCTCGGCAATATCGTTGCGAATCTTGAATTCGAGATGATCGGCCGCCCGGATCCCGCAATTTCACCTGGAGCCCTCTGGCTTACCGGTTTTGAACGTTCCAATCTTGGACCTGAGTTGGACAGGCATGGAGCCCATCTTGTGAACGATCCGCATCCCGGGGAAAACTTCTTCCAGCGCTCCGATAACTACGCGTTGGCGCGCCAGGGAATCGTCGCGCAGACCGTCTCCAGTTTTGGGCTCCATAAGGACTACCACCAGCCCTCCGACGAAATCAAAACTATCAATTTCGCTCACATGACAAATGCGATCGCCTCGATGCTCGAACCAATCCGGTGGCTCGCAAACACAAAATGGAAGCCGGAATGGAACCCTGGTGGCAAGCCGTAGCTCCAACCACGAAGCAGATGGCTTCCAATAAAGAAAGCACAAAGCCCCGGACACATCCGGGGCTTTGTGCCCGCGACTCTTTGAAAGAGTTCTTAGGATGTCTGAGCTGGGATCGAAGTGAGTGTGCCTGCGGCCTTTTCAGTGTCCGCCTGTGGCCTTTTCAGTGTCCGCCTGTGGCCTTTTCAGTGTCCGCCTGTGGCCTTTTCAGTATCCACGATCACTCCAATCGCATGGATCACCGCTGCTACTCTGATCGCGGCGATAATCAACTCTTCTGTAGCGCCTTTTTCACGCAGCGCATGCTCATGCGAATCGACGCATTGGTCGCACCCATTGATCGCGCTCACAACCGTGCACCACAGCTCGAAATCGATCGATTCAATTCCGTGGCTGCGGAGTCCGCTCATCCGCAAACGCGACCGCAACGTTGCATACTTCGGATTCGTCGTGAGGTGCTGAAACCGGTAATAAATATTGTTCATGCTCATAATCGCAGCGGCAGTCTTCGCCGCCTCAAGAGCGGCAGGGCTCAACATCGTGGAGGCCTCTGCGATTGCCGCTGCGATCAATTCCGGACTGCGGCTCGCAATGGCCGCCGTGACCACCGTGCCCCAGAGCTGCTGCTGCGTAAGCTCGGTGTTCTGCTTCACCAGGGAAGAGTAGTTCAGCTTCATATCCTTCGCATAAGCGGGAAGTCCGCCAATCAGTTCCTCAAGTGCCATTCCGTCGCCCTTCTTTCAAAATCACGGTTCTTTCGAAAACCTGCCGTGTGGCCAAAATGAGCGTTTAGGAACCGCCAACGAAGCTCCAACCTGATTTGTCCACCGGAATTTACCAGAAGCTCCTTTACTGGACTTCGCTTTGCGTACCGCGTCCCCAGCTGAACCTGCGGCCGATAATTCCCTTTACGATCAAATGGTCCGTCGATGCTGTCGGCCCGATACCCACCCCAAAGTTGATCTCCCATTTAGGAGAGATATTCAGGTCGATCGCTGGAAAGATCTGTTGCTGCTGGTTGTGAAGAGTGTCAAAGTTCGTAAAGTTGCCGTAGGACGCATAGTACTCAACCCCTCCGGTAATCTTTTTCGTAAAGTCGTAACTCACCTTTACGTTGGGAGAAAAATTGAGCCCCTGGCTCTCACCCGGCCCATGAAACGACTTGTCCATCGTGGGATTGAAGGAAAAATACCAGCGGCCAATCTGCTTATCGATGATAGGGCGAATCTCCAGCGTCCAGGTATCCGGCGAGAACCGGGCGCGCTGATAGCCAAACTCCATCGAAAGACTCGCGCCCACCGGCCATCGCCACTGGTCCGGCACACGCACTCGTGGCCTGATATGGTCGCCTACCCATTGATAGCCGGTCTGTTCGCTGGCACTGGTAAAGATATAAAAGCCGACCTCAGACCAGTTCGTTACGCCTTGGGTAATCTCAACCGTTTCATGTAGTGCGTGGTTGGTCGGATACGTTCCATCAGGAGCGTAAGGTGAGCCAGGTATAGCCTTCGACCCATCCACCGTGAAATTGCTGTGCAGCTCGAGCATCGTGGTCCGCGGAGCAACTGTATCGGCTCCGTAAACCTGTATCTCGTAGTTATCCTGCGCATGTGCGACAGCGCAACAGAACAACAACGCTCCCAAAAGGATACGCAATCCAACAGGGCGGCCCAAACTTGTAAGGATTTTCATCGACTGCATTTAAGACTAATCCAGGCAGGAAAAAGTCTCGTAAATCAATTCAAGCGCTCCCGCTCTTTATTCATGCGCGAATCAATCGGCTTTCTGCCGGCAAAGCCATCTTCCGGAGAGTGCCAGTATGCGATCTCCGTCTCTCCAAGCTTCCAGCACAACAAAATCGATTTGCCATCAAGTACGGACGGAAAATCCAGAAGTCCCTTATCCAGATCCTTCACCTTCACTCCAATAGCATCAATCTCAGTCAACGTGTCCTGGGCCTCCTGCGTCGCTTTGTCGTGTTCGGCGCGACGTCGCGCGATGACAAGAATATTGACGTGCATCCCGCCCAGCAGAAAAATTCGCTGATTCAGCTGTTGCAACTCGCGCTCAACCTCTGCTGCTCGCCTCCCGGCGGCCTGTGCCTTCAGCAGCAAGGCCTCGGCAACTGGCAGAAGTGTCTGCGCTTCACTCAGTGTAAAGATCCTGCTCAACCGAGGCTCCCCCTACTTCACCTCAAGCATACGATCTAGTGCCACTTTCGCCCAGTGTTTGACATCGTCATCGACTTTGATCCGATTGACCACATGCCCCTGGACGAGATTCTCCAGTGACCACGCGAGGTGCTGCGGAGAAATCCGGTACATCGTCGTGCATAGGCAGCCCGAGTCATCCAGCGTGATGACATGTTTCCCTTGCGGAGCGAAGCGTTTCGCCAGCCGGTTCACAAGATGAATCTCCGTCCCGACAGCAAAGCTCGAACCTTCAGGAGCCTTCTCCACCACATCGATAATGCGCTCCGTCGAGCCAATCGCGTCCGCCTTCTGGCAAACCTCCCAACGGCACTCCGGATGAACGACCACCTGCATCTCCGGGTGTTCACGCCGAATCCGATCGACATGCTCAGGAAGGAACCGTTGGTGAACCGAGCAGTGCCCCTTCCAGAGAAGGATCTTTGCCGTGCGAAGCCGTTCTGGGCTGACTCCGCCATTGATCTGATACGGATCCCACACCACCATCTCGCTCATCGGAATTCCCATGGCAAACGCCGTGTTGCGCCCCAGGTGCTGGTCGGGAAGGAACAGAATCTTGCTTCCCCGCGCAAAGGCCCACTCAAACGCTCCGCGGGCATTCGATGACGTGCAGACCAGACCGCCGCGCTCGCCGCAGAAGGCCTTAATCGCAGCCGCGGAGTTCATATAAGTCAGCGGAACAAGCCCTTCCGTTACACCTGCGCGCTCCAGCGTGTCCCAGCAGTCCTCCACCTGGCTTATCTCAGCCATGTCCGCCATCGAGCAACCCGCATTCAGGTCCGGCAAAATCACCTGCTGCCATGGCTTGGCCAGAACGTCCGCCGTCTCCGCCATGAAGTGCACGCCACAAAAAATCATGTACTTCGCGTCCGTCTGCGACGCTATCTTCGACAGCTTGTAGCTGTCGCCCGTATAGTCCGCAAACCGAATAACCTCGTCACGCTGATAATGGTGTCCCAGCAGAACAACATCGGTTCCCAGCGTCGCACGAGCCGCGGCAATCCGGTCATCCATCGTATGGTCCGGCTGGCTCAGGTAATGATCGAGTGAACACATCTCTGTCGCAGACGTTACTGCGACCTCTTCTTCTATTAGCACGCTCAAAGTACTCCGCCTTCAGTCTCGTCAGGCTCTACTGCTTGCCAGGAGACGGGGATGTTGAAAGCATTCACAACCGGGTTGCAGTGAGTTCGCTGTGCACAAGGCACCCAACCCACGGGGATGTTGCAATCCCTTCTTTCATTGCGGCCCAGACCGCCGCCTTTACTGCATTGGACGAAAGAAGTTCCCGGAAGGATTCGATCTTTCGTCACGGTTAGCCTTTCGGCGAACCGCTTTACATCACTCATTTTACATGAGCATGAAGTACGCATCTATATTTGTTCCTCTTAGCCGAAGCCTTTATGATGAAACTCAACTATGCCGAGCCTCGGCGACAGCGCCTTTATCTTTTTCCTCGCTCTTATCCTCTTCGGCCCGAAGAAGCTGCCAGAACTCGCGCGTCAACTGGGAAAGCTCATGGCTGAGTTTCGCCGCGCCTCCAATGAGTTCAAGATGCAGATGGAAGAAGAACTTCGCGTGGCGGAGCAGACCGAACAACAAAAGAAAATTGCCGCAATGGAAGCAGCCGCGCCCGCCACTCCGGCCCTGACCGAAAGCACCGGCACCGAAAACACGATCGTCGCCCCCGTCGACGACCCGCCTGAAATTCCCTTTCACGACCGCGATCCCGAGCCCCTGCCCATTGCGACATCGGGCGATCTGAAAATGATGCCTCCTTCCACCGGTCTGCCTGTAGCGAACTCTTCTTCTGTCTCCCACGCGTTCGATTCGGTTCCACACGTCACTGACCCCGATCAACCAATAACTGCTGCGGTAACCACTGCGGAAGACCAGGTCTTTGACCGGTCCGAGGGACACACGCCCGACGCACCCGATCACTCACACAGCGAGGCGTCTGTTCATGGCTGATATCGTCGACCGCGCTCGCGCCGCTGTCACCGACCGCGCTGAACTCCCTGGAATGACCCTGATGGAGCATCTCGATGAGCTCCGTAAACGGCTCATTCGCTCCGTGACTTATCTGCTCATCGGTTTCGCCGTAGCCTATGCGTTTCACGAGCGGCTTTACGGCATCGTCTCAAGACCGATGGACATGCTCCATCTGCCCTTGAACTACACCCACCCGACAGACGGCCTGAACCTCTATCTCAAAACATCTTTAGTCGGCGGCGCGATCCTTGCTTCGCCCTTCATTCTGTACCAGCTATGGCTGTTCATCTCACCTGGCATGTATACGAATGAAAAGAAGTATGTAGTGCCCTTCATGACGGCAACCGTCACCCTGTTCCTGTCAGGCGCATGGTTCGGCTACTACTGGGTGCTGCCGGGAGCCCTCAAGGTCCTGATCGGCGATTTCGGAAAGCGGTTCCATCCCATTATCACTATCGAGGACTACACAAACTTCTTTCTCGCCGTAATCCTCGGACTGGGTGTGACCTTCGAACTGCCGATCCTGATCTTCTTCCTTTCCATCCTCGGGATTGTCGATGCAAAGTTCCTCGTTCGCCACGTGCGCTATGCCATCCTGATCATCTTCGTGATCGCCGCAATTATCTGCCCGCTGCCTGACCCTGTGAGCATGTGCCTGTTTGCAATGCCAATGCTTGCGCTCTACATGGTCGGAGTCGGAGTCGCGTACATCTTCAATCCCTCCCGCCGCAAGGCAAACGAGGCAAAACCGGCATGATATTCTCGAGGGCCCGAAAGACCTCCAATGCAGTCAGCTTCTTCGCCATCCTGGCACTGACGCAGCTCACGACCACGATCGCGATCGCTCAGCCAAAGGGTTCTACCGCAAAATTCAGCGGCCAGTCAGCGTACAACTACGCCCGGGACTTCGTCGCGGTTGCTCCCCACCGCTGGATCGGCTCACCGGACCACGGCAAGGCCGAAGAGTTCATCAAGTCTCACTTCAAAACGGAAGCCGCTAAGGGCGACTTCGAGACCGATGAGTTTGCCGCCAACACCCCTGTCGGCCGCCTCGCAATGCGGAACTACATCGTCCGCTACCCTGGTAAAAAGGACGGCATCATCGTCGTCGCAACCCACTACGAGACCAACTACTGGCTCAAAGACACCAGCTTCGTGGGCGCAAACGACGGCGCAGCCACCACCGGCCTGCTCATCGAACTCGCAAACTATCTCCGCGCCCACCCGCCCGAAGGCTATTCTGTCTGGCTGGTCTTTGACGATGGAGAAGAATCCATCAAGTCGGCATGGTCTGACTCCGACTCTCTCTACGGAACACGCCACCTCGCCGCCAAATGGTCTGCCAACGGCACACTCGGCAAAATCAAGGCATTTCTGCTCGCCGATATGATCGGCGATAAAGACCTGAACATCGACTTCGATGAGATGTCCACGCCCTGGCTTCGCGACATGCTTAAAGTGGCCGCGAAGAACACCGGCCACTCCGCTTACATCTACAAAAACGATGTTCCTGGACTCGCCGACGACCACATCCCATTCCGGCAGCGCGGCGTGCCTGTCCTCGACATCATTGACATCGACTACGGCCCGCACACCGCGCAGATGCCGGAAGGCTATCACCACACCGACCAGGACACGCTCGACAAGATCAGCGCGCGCTCACTCCAGATAGCCGGCGATCTCTTTGTCGAGATGCTCCGTCTGATCAACCTCAAGGGCTAGCGTTCTTTCCGGTCTCTCTCGTGCTCATAGCCACTCCCGCGCCCAAACCTCGATAGTTATACTTGCCTCTGACCTCATGAAAAGAATCCTCACCGCCACGGTCCTGATCCTTGCTGTCTTTGCCCTTGTCTTCTTTGGCCAGCTCTGGATGATAACCCTCGCTGCCATGCTCATCGCTGTGCTCGCCACATGGGAGTACCTCAGGCTCGCAGCCGTCGGCGCCGTGGCCCACGGAGCAACCCTCCGCATCCCTATCTGGTGGATGGCCACCGGAACCGTCCTCGCCTTCGTCGTAACCCTGCCCAATTTTCCCCTCGAAGCGCAGCTTCCCGTCCTTAGCGCGCTCACTCTCGCTCTCTTCGCCTGGAACGGCTTCAGCGCCCCACTGATTCAGGTCCTCCCCGATACTGCCCAGGGACTCTTCGGTCTCATCTGGATTGCTTACCCCCTGACCCTCATCCCTGTGCTCTGGAAGCAGGAGGACGGTACCGCGCTCGTCGTCTTCCTCATGCTTTGCGTCTGGTTCGGAGATATCGCCGCGCTCTACATCGGCCGGGCCTTCGGAAGGCACAAACTGGCCCCGCAGATCAGCCCTGGCAAGACCTGGGAAGGAGCGATCGCATCCGTCGCGGCAAGCCTTCTTGCCGCGGGTCTCTTCACCGTCGTAAGCGAAGCCCTCGCGGCACGCGGAAATATGCTTCTCCACATCTCTCAGCCTCTCTGGCAGACGCTCGTTCTCGCGGCTATTCTCAACATCGCCGCCCAGGTCGGAGATCTGCTCGAATCCGCCATCAAGCGCGGAGCCGGAGTCAAAGATTCAGGCTCAATCCTCCCCGGCCACGGAGGCATCCTCGACCGTATCGACGCTCTCCTTGTCGCTACCCCGGTTCTCTGGTTCTGCCTGCTGCTCAAAGACCGCTTCAACCTGGGACGCTTTTGATACACCATCAAAAGCGCCTTGGCCCTGGATTCGCACATCAGGCAACCTTTTCGCGCTGATATAAAAACTTTCCGGCAATTTATAGAAGAAGCAACACCGGCCTCCCTTCTCGAACTCCTACCTCTCAGACCGGTCATCAAGATCGGCGAGGGGAGACGCTCTCCCTGGCAAAAGGAGAAAAAAATGAGGTTCAAACATTCAATGAGTGCTGTTGCGGCACTGATGCTGACCGTCCCAGTCTGTGGATCAAATGTGCTTTTCGCTCAGGACCGGCCACACGACCAGTACCGAGGAGAAGCCTGGGAGACGCCCCCCGGTGACTACCACGAAGTTGGCCGTCGCGGCTACCATGATGGAATCGAGGGTGCTCGAAAGGACTTCGAAAACCATCGCAAACCGGACGTGAAGAATCGCGACGAATACCGGCATCCTTCAGTAGCGGAAGCCGAGCGCGATGAGTACCGTGCCGCCTTCCGGCGCGGGTACGACGCAGGTGTCGAGCACTTAATGAACGGCTCTCACTACTAATCATTCATTCAAAAACGGTAGGTCTCCCGATTTTCGGGAGCCCTGCCGTCTCTCGAGAAATACGGCATTCCCCCGGATGCCATTTCCAAAGATGTTCTCGTTCTGGCCACCGAAATTCCTGTCAAGCCCCCCTGAACCTCAAACTACTGAAAATAAGTAATATACGTGTGGCAGAGTTCTTATCTCTATCCGCTATACTGGCTAGAGGATAAAAATCTTACGGAAAGCCTTGTTCCTCCGGACAAGGCTTTTCTGTCGGACGTTCAAAACAGAGGTTGACCGGTAACGTGCACTCGAAGGTCCAGATCTAAATACCTTTAAATGAACAATTTGCACCAAAAGATAGGGGGGAGGGGGGTCCCCCCCCGAGAATCTCCCCCACGCAAAGGCGAATGCTCTGAGAAAATAACGATCGTGAAAAAAATTGCAATCCTCGGTTCGACCGGCTCCATCGGCAACTCCACCCTCTCCATCTGCGAGTCCTTCCCTGACCGCTACCGCCCGATCGCCCTCGCCGCCGGCCAGAACCTCGATGCTGCCTTCGCCCAGTGCCAGCGGTGGCGTCCGCAGGTCGTCTCCATCGCCACCGGGCAGCTCGCCGATGAGCTCAAAGGCCGCCTGAAAGCCGCCGGAATCACCGGCATTGAGGTCGTCCACGGCTCCGCCGGAACCGTCCACGTCGCCACGCTGCCCGAAGTAGACTTCGTCGTCTCTGCCATCGTCGGCGTGGCCGGACTCGAAGCCACCTACGCCGCCGTCAAAGCCGGAAAAACCATCGGCCTAGCCAACAAGGAATGTCTCGTCGCCGCCGGCGAACTCATAATGTCCGCCGCGAAGGAGCACAACGTCGCCCTGCTCCCGATCGACTCCGAGCACAACGCCATTCACCAGTGCATGCGCGGCGGCCGCGCCACCGAGGTCCGCCAGATCTGGCTCACCGCCTCCGGGGGCCCGTTTCGCAACACGCCTCTCGCCGACTTCGAGCACATCACTCCCGCCCAGGCCCTGAAGCACCCCACCTGGGTCATGGGCCAGCGCATCACCATCGATTCGGCCACGATGATGAACAAAGGTTTCGAGGTCATCGAAGCCTGCCGTCTCTTCTCCCTTCCGCCATCCCAGGTCCGTACCGTCATCCACCCTCAGTCCACCGTCCACTCCATGGTCGAATTCATCGACGGCAGCATCCTCGCCCAGATCTCCGTCACCGACATGCGCCTGCCGATCCTCTACGCCCTCGCCTACCCCGAGCGGGTGGACGCTCCCGAGGACTCCGGCCTGCGCTTCGATCTAACCGCGTTGAGCCAGTTAGACTTCTCGCAACCAGACCTCGACCGCTTCCCTTGCCTGCGCCTTGCGTACGAAGCCGCGGAGACCGGAGGCGAGGCCTGCATCGCCCTCAACGCCGCCGACGAAATCGCCGTCGCCGCCTTCCTCGAAGGGCGTATCCCCTTCCTCGGCATTCCGCGTACAATAGAGCAGGTGCTGATGCAAACCTCCAGCCATCATCCTGCGTCCATCTCAGAAGTGCTTGAAGCCGACCTGGCCGGACGGAAACGCGCCCGAGCGGTCATTGCCCGCCAGTTCGTCGGTGCACTTTGATGAAAACAGCACTCTATTTTTAGGCAACAACGAGGTCGACTAACTCTCCCATGTCAACGGTCATTCAACTTGCCATCGTGCTCGGAATCATGGTTCTCGTGCACGAATTCGGCCACTTTGCCGTCGCCAAGCTCTGCGGCATCCGCGTCGAAGTCTTCTCCATCGGCTTCGGCAAACGTCTCTTCGGCTACAAAAAGGGAGATACCGACTATCGCCTCTCTCTCCTGCCTTTGGGCGGCTACGTCAAGATGGCCGGCGATAATCCAGGGGAAGCTCCCACCGGCGACCCGGGCGAATTCAACGCCCATCCCCGCTGGCAACGGATCCTTGTAGCTCTCGCAGGCCCCATCGCCAACTTCCTCCTCGCCCTCGCGCTCATGACTGGCGTAGCGATGTTCCACAACGAGGTGCAGGAGTATCTCAGCGGACCAGCCTATACCGACTATGTTCCGGTAAACACCGCCGCCGCCAGGGCAGGCATTAAGCCCGGCGACACCATCGTCCGCTACGGCTCGGTTGAAAACCCCACATGGGACGAGATTGGCACCCGCTCGCTGCTCAACATCAACCAGACCATCCCCTTTTCATACACCCACGATGGCCAGCGGATTGATACCCATCTCTTGATAGAGTCAAAGGGCGGTGCCGATAACTTCTCGCTCGATCGCCTCGGATTGATTCCGAAGATGCAAAGCATTCCCGTCCAGGTTGACTCGCTCGAACCCAACATGCCCTCGGCGAAGGCTGGCATCAAGCCCGGCGACAAGATCGCCTCCATCGACGGCCTGCAGCTTCACTCGGTTCCGGCACTGCTCGCTTACATGCAGGATCAGGCCGGGAAGCCCGCTTCACTGGTCGTCCAGCGCGGCGACAAGACTTTCCCGCTCCAGGTCACCCCTGAGCTCGCCGATGTCGGCGACGGCACCAAAGACTATCGCCTGGGTTTCCGCCCGGTCCAGCCTCCAATCAAGGTGGAACGTCTTCCCTTCAGCAAGGCAGTTGCCTCTGCATGGGCTGTCAACGTCAAGTACGCCACCCTGATTGTTGAAGTGGTCAAGGGAATGTTCACCCGCCACGTCTCCGTTCGCAGCCTGAGCGGCCCCATTGGGATCGGACAGGAAGTCCACCGTGCAATCGAGATGCCCGGCTGGACCCCCATCATCGGCCTGATGGCCTACATCAGCGTGAATCTGGGAATCTTCAATTTGCTGCCGATTCCCATCCTCGACGGTGGGATGATTCTCTTCCTTCTCGTCGAAACCGTCCTGCGGCGCGATCTGAATCAGCAGCTCAAGGAGCGCGTCTACCAGATCGCCTTCGTCTGCATTCTGGTCTTCGCTGTCATGGTCATCTTCAACGACATCAGCAAACTCGGCATCTTCGCCAAGCTGAAACCATAACCTTTCTGCAGAAAATGAAAGAGGCCGGCAGGGAACAACCTGCCGACCTCTTCGTTTAAACAGACTCACAAAATTATTCAGTCATCTTCTCCGCCACTCACGCGGTTATTCGAAAGCGATTTACCGCCTTCGGGTGGATGGGTCAGCTCTCGCTTCCACTTCGTCTTGCTCAGAGTCACCACCACCACTAATCCCAGCAGAAAAACAACCACGATCAACAAAACGTAGAGGCTCATTTTTTACTCTCTCCTCTGCTGTAGGTCTACAGGCCGTTCCCTCCGGTTCAGTTGCTTCGAGCCTTCAATTCCTCCACGATCTCAGCCGCAGCCTGCCGCGCCTGATCTTCACGGTCTGGAGGAAAGCTTATCGCACCTACGCGAGCGTGTCCTCCGCCACCATAACGTTCGCAGATGACAGCGAGATTTGCCAGCTTCTCCACAGGAACCTTCGTCCACGGATTCGTTCCAACAGCAACCTTCGTCCGGAAAGATGATTTGCTCAGACCGACATTGTACGTCCCTTCCGGATAGAGATAGTAAGGAATGAACTTGTTGTACCCTTCGGTCGGCTGGTCGGTGATATCAAACGTAATCACACCACGATCAAGCGTTGCTCGGTCTCGAATCAACTCCAACCCGGCCCAGTGCCGCTCCATCAGAGGTGCGAGTAGCTCCTGCACGAAGGGCTGATCGAGCACCTGCTGCAGCGGCATCTCCGTCAGCAAGGGAATCAACCGTGGAATCAACCCCTCGTCGGTCGCGCTCTCGATCACCATCGTCAGCTTCATCGCGGGAGCTGCCATCTCAACAGCTGCCTGGGCGTTTTCATACCTTGCGCTGTCCACAATGTCCGCCCACTTGATCAACTCAGCGAGTGGTTCCACATTGAAACCGAATCTCGTCTTTCCAATATGTGCAATGAAACCCGTGCACGAAGGAAATGTCGGGTCAAAGAACTTTCGCATCCGCGTGGACCCGTCCGCCTGTCCGCGCTCAAAGTCAGCCTGATCTGCGGGAGACAAAAATGCGCTCAGATGATGATCAAACCACCACGTCACCCTCGGGGAAGCCGAGTACTTAAAGTCCACGATGGCATTCTCATCCCCATTGGAAACGTCTAGAAACTCTCGCTCATCGAAGAGAGCCCCCGCCCGATGCACCAGACCGTGATAAGAGAATTGCGAAACGGTCTTCACGCACTCACGATGAAAGCGGGTAAAGACGGAGGCCGAGCATGCCCCATCGAAACACTTGTTATGAAAAAAAACCTTAAATTCCAAACCGAAAGGCCCCCGTCACGGCGCAATTCCTCCCGCGCCGAAGATTTTAGGATAGTCGCCCTTCCTTCATACGCCAAGTCCGGAACCTTTTCCGCCTCCGTCTCGTATATCGTCGAATTGATTCGCAGAGAATGGCAGTGATCCAACCTATGCAAAAATCCTCACCCATCTTCTTCGGCCCGGACGGCCTCCGTGCTGGCTGGTCGTTGCTTCTTGCTGTCGCTCTCTTTTTCAGTCTCATGTCCGCGAGCGGCTATATTCTTCGCCTGGTCCATCTCGCCCCTCGGGCGGAAGCAGTATCGCCAACACCGGGCGCTGTCCTCTATTCCGAAGGTCTGGCCTTCCTGGTAGTCGCCGCCGTCACCTGGATCATGTCACGCATCGAAGGCCGCCCCGCCTCCACCTACGGGCTCGGAGGCCGGCACCGCATCTCCCTCTTGTTTGCTGGAGCGTTCTGGGGACTCCTCTTCCTTTCGCTTCTCGTCTTCATCCTGATAAAGGCAGGCCTTCTCATCGTCGATGCGCGATTACTGCACGGCAGCGATATGATCCGATACGCCCTGGCCTGGATCCCGCCTTTCCTTGCCATTGCCTTCTTCGAGGAATATCTCTTTCGGGGCTATCTCCTCTATACGTTGTCACGCGGTTTCGCTGGTACATATCGCCACATAAGCAATCTTTCGCGCGGTGCTTCTGTGGGTTTCTGGGCCGCCGCCCTTCTTCTTTCTGTTGCCTTCGGACTTATTCACAGCTCCAATGCTGGCGAGAGTCCTGTTGGGCTCTTTTGTGCGGCATTCATTAGTCTCGTCTTTTGTCTCAGTATCTGGCGCACAGGCTCGCTCTGGTGGGCCATCGGATTTCACGCAGCGTGGGATTGGGCGGAGTCCTTCCTCTATGGCGTCGCCGACAGCGGAGTTACTGTCCGCTTTCATTTGCTGGCGACACACCCAGTCGGGAAACCCCTGCTCAGCGGAGGAGCCACAGGTCCGGAAGGCAGTCTCGTTGCCATCCCAATTGCTGTTTTAACAGCGATCATCATCGTGATGACTCTTCGAGACAAGCGAAGGTACGTAGCGCTTCTTTCTCCACTCAGTCCTTCTGCTGAGTCCAATACCGACTCTCCTCCAAATCCAGTTCCCGCTCCACGGTTCGAAGAACATCATCGCTGATTGCACCGTTATCGCGTAGTTCGATCACCTTTGTCCGCTCTCTTTCGAGCGCCCCCTTGGCCAGCCTTGCCAAATGCTGGGATGCTTCCAGATTTTTCTCGTTGACCGCGGTACCCTCTTCTCCGATTTCGTCTAGCCGATGTTGGTATCGATCAATCAGATCGTCATAGACATGCGAATGATCTTCCCCATATTCCTTTTTGCCTTCTTCGAGATACTTAATAGCCTCACGCAAGGCAACTCTTCGCGCATAACGCTCTTCCGGTATCATTCCTCGATATCCAGCTAATCCAAGCGCACGAATAATGGGCGGAAGTGTCAATCCTTGCAGCACCAGGGTTACAAAGATCACCGAGAATGCCAGAAATATGATCAGATTGCGCGAACCAAACGGCTGGCCATTGATGAGCTCCGGAACCGAAATCGCCGCTGCCAGTGCGAGTACTCCACGCATACCGGTCCAGCCAATAACAAATGTCTCGCGACGCCCGATTATCTCTTTGTGTCTCCACCTCGCAACGACGTTAGCTACCTTCACCGCCGGAATCACCCATACCATTCTCAGAGCGATCAATATGGCGCTGAATCCTGCACCGTATCCTAGCAAGGTCGCCATGCTATAGTCTCCGCGAATCCCTGCCAGCACATATGGCATCTGCAGTCCGATCAATGCAAACACGATACCGTTCAAGACGAACGTCATCGCCTCCCAGACGTTCCAGACTTGAATCCTCACGCCTGGTGAAAAACGTGGCGCTCTGCCGGCTCATATACAAACCGCAGGCAACCACCGCCAAAACTCCTGAGGCCTTCACCTCTTCGCCCGCGAGATATGCAGCATACGGAACAACGACACTCACTACAAGTTCTACCGGCCCATTGTCGATGAAGTGCTCGATCCAACCCACGACGATGCCAAGAAGCAATCCGATCCCAAGCCCTGCCACAATCAGATAGACAAGCCTGGCAATCCCTGCGCCCAGCGAGGGCAGTTCGCCTCGCTCCAACAGTCTTAGTCCAAACTCCAGAGCCAGCAAGCCTGTAGCATCATTCAGCAGACTCTCGCCCTCAAGAATGTCGACTATCCTCCGCGGCAATCCTACCGAGCGCGCCACGGAAGACGCCGCGATCGCGTCCGTCGTTGAGACGACGGCTCCCAGCAAAAATCCCGCCTTCCAATCCAGCGCCGTAATGAACCGGTCGGAAAACTCCGCAATTCCCCAAACCGTAAAACAAACCAGACCGACCGCCAGTAACGCAATCACTACGCCGTTTCGCCGGAAATCTCTCAGGGATACCGCCCATGCCGACGAATACAACAAGGGTGGAAGAAAAATCGCGAACACCAGATTTGGATGCAGAGGAATTCGGGGCATGTGCGGAACGAAACTTAAGACCAGCCCCGCAATGACTAACACAATCGGATATGGCACCTTTAACCGGTGCGCGATAACGGCGAACGCCGCAACCATCACAAGCAGCAGCAGAACCACGGTCTCCAATGTATGAAGACTCTGGGCGGAAGTTTCCAAATCCTCCTCCTCTACGCGTTTGAATCTCCTCCAGTAAATCAAAACATTCTTAACGCTGTCGTTCATGCACGCAGGAAACAGTGCAGTTAAACTTCTACTAGCCTTATGAAACCGAGCGACTCACCGTCTTCCGAGCCGACCCTGCTTACGCGTCGCCCTGTCTCCGCTTCGGACAGAGCCTCCCGCCTGCGTCCGCATAAACATCTCCGGCGCCGAATCCTGTCTATCTTCGCCATCGCCATCCCAATACTTCTTATCGTTGTTCTTGTAGCGTTCTTTGCAGTACGGCGCTGGGCACAGCAGGCCATGGTGGATGCGCTGCCACAGGTCGATGGCTCCCTTCATCTGGCCGGTCTCTCAGCGCCTGTTTACATCCAGCGTGACGCACACGGTGTGCCCCACATCCGTGCCAATTCTCTCGACGATCTTATCCTGGCACAAGGCTTCGTCACTGCGAGTGACCGTCTCTTTCAAATGGACGTTCTTCGCCGTCACGCCGCAGGTGAATTGGCCGAGGTTCTCGGCCCTTCACTTCTTCCCCACGACCGTACTCAGCGTATTCTACAGATTCGTGCAGCCGCAGACCGCGCCGTCGCCGCCTTTCCTCCGGATCAGCTTCACTATCTTCAGGTCTACACGCGTGGTGTCAACGCATCGATCGAGATGCAGCGTTCGCACCTGCCATTGGAGTTCCGCCTCCTCCGATATCAACCCACACCCTGGACACCGCGCGATTCAATCCTCATCGGTCTCGCTATGTTTGAGGACCTCACCAACGCCTTCCCCGTAAAACTCAGCCGCGAGGCGCTCACCACGCATCTCTCGCCGGATCTTCTTGCCGACCTCTATCCTGTCGGCTCCTGGCGCGATCATCCACCGGCACAAACGCTCGTTGACCTGACCGCCCCACAACAAAATATCCCTGATATTCCTCTCGACGAATCCCAGACCAAACTCGCAACGCCAACTATATCTCCGGCGACGGTTCAGGATCTGATCGCACTCCAGGAATCGTTACGTATGCCGCTCTGCGAAGCGTGCACGGCGGGTTCTAACAACTGGGTCGTCTCCGGCTCCCGAACCTCCTCCGGAAAACCACTCCTTTCAAACGATATGCACCTCGCGCATAACGTACCGGGCATCTGGTATCAGGCAGATCTCTATTCGCCTTCAGCAAGTGGTGAATTCCATGTAGCTGGAGTCTCGTTACCTGGCCTCCCCTTCATCATCGTCGGTCACAATGCCCACATTGCATGGGGATTCACTAACCTCGGAGCGGACGTCCAGGATCTCTACATTGAGCAGTTACGAGGTACCGGATCGTCTGAGCAGTTCCTCGCCCCCGACGGAACATGGCAACCCATCCTTCATCAGACAGAGATCATCCACGTACATAATTCCCCTGACGTTACACTCGACGTGATCGCGACGCGCCACGGCAGCAGCATCACCCCCCTTATCTCTCCGCTCCTGCCAAGTGATAAGCGCTCCCTGAGCTTGCGATGGACGATCTACGATCCACCCACACTCATGGTTCCGATGCTCTCCATCAATTCAGCATCAGACTGGGCCAGCTTTACTGCTGCCTTCGCGACGTTTGGAGGCCCGGCCCAGAATGTCGTCTACGCGGACGATCAAGGTCACATCGGCTATCACGCCGTTGGATACATCCCCGTCCGCGGCAGCATCACTTCTCCAAGTCCTCTCAGCCCTGTTCCGCTCCCTTCCAGCGACACCACACACGAATGGGCAGGAAACATTCCCTTCGGTCAGCTCCCACAAGCCTTTGACCCACCCTCCGGAGTTCTCGCGACCGCCAATGCCCGCGTAACCCCGGACGGTTACAACTTCCCCATCACACTCGACTGGGCCGCTCCTTATCGCAATGAGCGCCTCTGGAAGGTTCTCCAATCACGGGATCACCTCACGCCAGCCGACATGCTCAAGTTGCAGACCGACATTTACTCTGATCTCGATCACGATATCGCACAACGTCTCGCCTACGCGATCGATCACTCGACAACAAAAGACCCCCGGCTTCGCCAGGCGGCTGACCTGCTGCGCAATTGGGATGGAACTGTCACCGCCAATTCTCCCGCGGCGCCAATCGTCATCGCCGCGCGCAACGCTCTGTGGTCTCTTATCCTCACGCCGAAGCTGGGTACTGCTACTGTCACCTCGCCGATGAAAGGCGACGACGAACCACTATGGCAGCTTTACTCCTGGGGTGAAAAAGGGTACGCGGGAGAGCAAATCATCATGCATGCTCCCGCTCGGTGGCTGCCTTCCAACTACGCCAACTGGGATGAACTCCTCACCGCGGCCGTAGCGCGCGGTCTTGCCACCGCCAACGCCCCCACTGACCTAAGCCGCTGGAGCCAGGGCAAAGCTCATCCTGTCGATATCGAGCACCCGATCTACTCCCGCTCCCCTGTCCTGCAATTTCTCATCGGGATGCGCACAGGAACGGGCGTCCTCCCGCAGAGCGGCGATACCTCCACCGTTAAGCAAGTTGACCGAACCTTTGGTCCATCCGAGCGCTTCACGGCCGATCTCAACGACCTCGACAACTCCACCCTCAATCTTGTCCTCGGTGAATCAGGAAATCCCGCCAGCCCTTGGTTCATGGATCAGTGGCCCGCCTGGTACAACGGAACCTCCTTTCCGATGCCCTTCAGCCCCGATGCTGTCCGAGCGGCAATGGTTCATACCCTCACCCTGACACCCCAATAGCCGAAACAGAAAAAGCCCCGAAACTTCCGGGGCTTTATCGTCTGCTGTTCAAAACTTAGAAGTGATACGCCACACCAATCGCTGGCATTGAAACAACCTCATATCGATTGGTCTTGAACTGTGTAAACCCAAAGTCTGGAGATTTCACCACAAATCCCCGATACTGCGCGCGAATGTCCCAGCTGGGACTTAGCTCATAAGCGACGCCGCCGCCGAACAACGCGCCCACGTTTGTATTCTGCTTTGCATCGAGCTGATTGGTTCCCTCATCCCGAATAGGGGTAAAGATAAACCCGCCAACGCCTGCCTCCAGGAATGGGTTGAAGTTCCTGAAGTTCATATTGAAGACATACGCGCCAGTAATTTCCTGCTGGCGTGTATGGATACGGCCATTTGGAAGAAAGCTGGTGCGATAGGTCGTCGAATACTGTGCAAACGAGTAATTCAGTTCCAGTGCGCTGCGAGGCGTCAGCATATAACGGTAGCTGCCCAGAAAGCCTAGCGTGGCTGTCGTATTCTTTTGCACTGCGTTGCCATTGATCTGCGGCGTAAAAACACCGATCGCGCTTATGCTGGCATCCTGCCGACTTTCCTGCGCATATCCTGCAGCAGCCGCCAGCAGCAGCGCCCCCAACAACATCGTCTTCTTCATTCTTTGCTAGACCCCTTCAAATTCGTCCGTAACGTCCTGCACTATCCCGGGGGCGCTCGTCCCTTCCGCCGCAGTCAACTGTCACATGTTCTTCATTGTAACCGCATAAGGGTCTTCAACGGGCCCCCTGCAAAAACAACAGGGCCGAAGAGACCACCCTCTCTTCGGCCTGGTTGTTGACATAACAGTGCGAAACGTTATTGTGGAGGCGCCGGCGGAGGAGTCCCTCCCTGCCGATTCTGCATCCGCTCCTGCATCTTGGCTCGCATCTCCGCCTGCAGAGCGTCGTATTTCGTCTTCTGATCGTCCGTCAGAAGTCCACGAATCTTGTCTTCCGAGGTCTTGTGAATATCCATCATCTTGCCTCGCCTGTCCTGCTGCGAAAGCGAGGTATCGGCCCGTACGGCCTGGGCCTGCTTCATCGTGTCGTCATCGATTGCCTTGATTTGCGTCACCTGGTCGGGTGTCAGATTCAGCTTCTGGGTCAGCATCTCGATGCGATGCTCTCCCATCATGCCGCCCCGTGGCCCCATGCCGCCACCTGGAGGCGTAGCTGGAGCGGTGTCCTGCGCTTTAGCAGGCACTGCGCACAACATTGCGCCACCAAATGCCAGCGCTGCTGCCGCCATACCGAATCTGCGAAACAACTTCCTCGTCATAAGTGCACCTCATCTGACCAGCGGGTCTCACAAACTGGCGCCCCTGGAAAAGTCTGCCCTTACAGACGCGAACCTCCATCAAGAAGTTCTGTAATTCCGCGGAAATTTACCGCCGCGACTAAATCCCTCGTTCGGGTTGAAAGCAATACGGATCGCCGTGTGCCGCGGCATATTCTTCCACCACCTTCAAGAACGCCACCGCAGCATGCGAAAGACTCGCCTGTCGCCGGCATACCAGCCGTAATCTGCGCTCTATCTGCAACTCAGGAACTCTCACCCGCACCAGGGCCCCACTTTCCAATTCAGGACTTACCGTCAGTCCAGGCACGAGCGCCACCCCATTGCCCATCTCAACGAAACGTTTGATCGCCTCCAGCGATGGCAACTCCACCCCCATGTGAAGTGGTGTCTTGTGCTTCCTGAACGTCTGAATCACCTTCTGCCGTTGCGGCGATGCCACGTTATGCGCAATAAAGTTCTGCGCCCCCAGTTGCCGTATCGAGACCTTCTCCTCTCGCGCCAGCGGATGTCGCGGATTCACCACAAACGCCAGTTCGTCCCGGTACACCACCGTAGACTTCAACTGCGAATCTTCGGGCCGGAACGACAGCACACCCAACTCAACGGAGTGCATCAGGACCTCGTCCGAGATCCGGCTCGCCAGCGTCCGCTGTACCGCCAGCTTGATCCTCGGATTCTTCTTTCGAAACTCATCCAGCAGCGGCAGCAGATACAGGCACGTGTATTCATTCGCCGCCAGATTTAACCGTCCCCGATGCAGCGATCGCAGCTCTGCCAGCGCCCCGGACGCCTCTCCCCGAAGATTCAGCAGCTTAGCTGCATAATCCTTCAACACCTCCCCGGCATCCGTCAGCGTTCCGTCTCTCGACGATCGGTCAAACAGCACCTCACCCAGTTCGCTCTCGAGCTTGGCGATTGCCTGACTCACCGCCGGCTGGGTACGATGGAGCCGTGCTGCGGCCCGCGAAAAGCTGCGTTCCTCGGCGACGGCCAGAAACGTCTCCATTTGAACCAGATCCAAGATGCACCTCGCGCCTCGCCGGAACATGATTCGGCTTTATACGGCAATTAGAAGTTCTGATACTGTCGAAAGCCATCATAAGCCCGAGTTATGATAATGACCAGGCAAGGCTCGCTAGAATGAAGTACACACGGGAGTGAGCAGATTTATGCGCGACCCAAACCAGATCGTCTTCTTCGACACCACCCTCCGCGACGGTGAGCAGTCCCCCGGCTGCACCATGCATCACGACGAAAAACTCCGCATGGCCCACCAGCTTCGCGACCTTGGCGTCGACATCCTCGAAGCAGGCTTTGCCATCGCCTCTGAAGGCGACTTCAATGCCGTTCAGGCCGTCGCCCGCGAAGTCAAAGGCACCCGGATCGCCTCCCTGGCTCGTTGTAAGCGCGAAGACATCGACGCTGCCGGCCGCGCCGTAGCCCCTGCGGAAAGCAACCGCATCCACGTCTTTCTCGCTTCATCCGACCTTCACCTCCAGGCGAAACTTAAGATCACCCGCGAACAAGCGCTCGATCAAACCGGCGAGTCCGTGCGCTTCGCCCGCACCTTCACCGACGACGTCGAGTTCTCCACTGAAGACGGCACCCGCACCGACCCCGAATTTCTCGTCAAGATGATTACGATCGCCGTGCAGGCCGGAGCCTCGACCATCAACATCCCCGATACGGTCGGCTACACCACACCTGCTGAGTACGAAGCCATCTTCCGCATGGTCAAGCAGCGCGTCCCCGGCATCGACGACGTCATCCTCTCCACGCACTGCCATGACGACCTCGGCATGGCAGTCGCTAATTCTCTCGCTGGCATCCAGGGCGGAGCCCGGCAGGTCGAATGCACGATCAACGGTATCGGCGAACGCGCAGGCAACGCTGCCCTCGAAGAGATCGCCGCTGCCATCATGGTTCGCCGTGACAAGTTTCCTTACACTCACCACATCAAGGTGGACCAGCTCTACCCAACCAGCCAGTTGCTGGCTGAGTTCATCAGCTTCGGAGTCTCGCCCAATAAGGCTGTCGTCGGCGCCAACGCATTCGCCCATGAATCCGGAATTCACCAGCACGGAGTCCTCGCCAACCCGCTCACCTACGAGATCATGACACCTGAGTCCGTCGGCGTAGCCCACACCAATCTCGTCCTCGGCAAGCACTCGGGCCGGCGCGCTCTTGCTGATCGCCTCGAAAAGCTAGGCTACGGCCTTACCCGCGAACAGTTAGACGACGTTTATCACCGCTTCACAGAACTTGCAGATCGCAAAAAAGCCATCTACGACCAGGACATTCTCGGCTTGCTGCAACAGCACAAATCAGTCCACGTCGAAACCGTCCCGTAATCAGCCTCTTGAGTCTTCAGAGGGAACGGCGGGCTTTAGCCCGCTGAAGCAGCGCCAATCACAACAGGGGCTTTAGCCCTGGCAACGAAGAAGGAACTCAATCATGCGTCTCAAAATTGCAGTCCTTGGCGGCGACGGCATCGGCCCCGAAGTCACTCGCGAAGCGGTCAACATCCTCCGCGCCGTCGCTGAACTCGGCGGTCACGACTTCACCTTTAGCGAAGCCATCATCGGCGGCGTCGCCATCGCCGCAGCAGGCACGCCCCTCCCCACTGCCACGGTCGACATCGCTCTCGATTCCGACGCCGTCTTCCTCGGAGCCGTAGGCGACAACAAATACAATTCCCTCACTCCGGACAAGCGCCCCGAAGCCGGAATCCTCCAGCTTCGCCAGGCTCTCGGCGGATACGCGAACCTCCGTCCTTCCGTCGCCTACGCCGCTCTCGCGTCAAGCTCGCCTCTCAAACCCGAGGTCACCAAGGACGTCGATATCCTCTTCGTCCGCGAACTCCTTGGCGGCCTCTATTTCGGCGCGCCACGCTATTGGAGCAAGGAGACCAACGAAGCCATCAACACCATGCGCTACTCCCGAGAAGAGGTCGTCCGCGTAGCCCGCATTGCCTTCGAGCTGGCCGCCAAGCGCCGCAAGAAGGTCACCTCCGTCGACAAAGCCAACGTCCTCGAAGTCTCCCAGCTCTGGCGCGCCACCGTCACCGAAGTCGCCAAGGACTACCCCGACATCACTCTCGAACACCAGCTCGTCGACTCCATGGCGATGCACGTCATGAACATCCCGCGCAACTTCGATGTCGTCCTGACGGAAAATCTCTTCGGCGACATCCTCTCCGACGAAGCAGGAGTCATCACCGGCTCGCTCGGCATGCTGCCCTCAGCCACCATCGGCGGCAAGGTCAACCTCTACGAGCCCGTCCACGGTAGCGCTCCCGACATCGCCGGAACAGGCAAAGCCAATCCGCTCGGAGCCATCCTTACCGCCGCCTTGGTTCTGCGCCACTCCGCCAATCTCGAGCAGGACGCTCGCGCCATCGAGCAGGCCGTCCACACCGTTCTCGACGCAGGCTATCGCACCGCGGACATCGCGCGCGGCAACGACAAACAGACGGTCTCGACACAGGAGATGGGCAAGCGCGTCCATCAGGCCCTTACGGAGTCCATTGATCGTCGTCAGGCCCTGCACGCCGTATGAGCAAAGCACAGGTCCCGCGCACGAAACTTATTCTGATGAACATTGCCGTGGCAGTCGCGCTTCTTTATCGCTGGCTGCACGGCGCACCAACCGCGGCACTCGTCATCTCCGGCATCATCCTGTTCCCGCTGATCAACGTGCTGTTAGTCGTCGCAGCAAAGAACTCAGCATTATCGAAAAAATAAAATGCGCCGCACACTCCAACTCGCCGCCACTCTCCTCCTCATCATCGCAGGAGCAGTAGCGACCCGCGCGCAGATCCACCTTAAGCAAGACAAGCCTCAGGTCGAAGACCTCCAGTGGCTCTGGCAGTACACCAAACCCGCGCCCGGCAGCCGCGAGAACCAGATGCTTTGGGACACGCACTTCAAAGCCTTTCTCGAAAGCCACCTCACCGCTCCGCAGTCCTTCTGGGGCAGGAATCAGCCCCTCAGCGAAGTCGCCATGGAGTTTCTCGGCGTTCCCGGCGAAGTCATCGGAGACGACAACCGGTACTTCAACGCCGACGGCTGCGTTCCGCATTTCTGTCCTGACCGCGGGCTCCTCTGGGCAGATCTCGGTATGACCCACCCCCTTGTCGTATTTGCTGCGATCGACTGGGTATCCGACAACAAAACAACAGACGAATCCGCCGCTACATATACGATGTGGGTCTTCTCAAATCGTTCGCTTGACCCCAATCATCCGCCTTCGGCGCTTACACGCAGCATCACCCGCTGGACATCGCGTCCTTCATCAGGCAGCACAGAACTCCAGAACATCACCCGCGTCTTCTTCGTCGACCCCGATGGCACGACGCACCCTGTAACCCCCGGCGCCATCGGCGCACACAATAATCTGCCCGCCGAAACGGCTACGCAGCCGCAGCAGGAAGAACCGACAAAGGCACAACACCTATGAACACCGCACCCAAAACCCTCTTCGAGAAAGTCTGGCAGCAGCACATCGTAGCCGAACCCTCAGGCGAGCCCACGATCCTCTACATCGACCTCCACCTCGTCCACGAGGTCACCTCGCCCCAGGCATTCGACGGCCTCCGCATGGCCGGCCGCAAGCTGCGCCGCCCCGACCGCACCATCGCAACGGTGGACCACAACGTCCCCACCACCAGCGCCTACGACCGCCTCCATATCGTCGACCAGATCTCCGCCGCGCAGGTCAACGCCCTCCGCAAAAACTGTGCTGACTTCGGCGTCGAGTTCTTCGACGTACAGGATGCCTCCCAGGGCATCGTCCATATGATCGGCCCCGAGCTCGGAGCCACCAAGCCAGGCATGACCATCGTCTGCGGCGACTCTCACACCTCAACCCACGGAGCCTTCGGCGCGCTCGCCTTCGGAATCGGCACCAGCGAGGTCGAGCATGTCATGGCCACTCAGACGCTCCCGCAGTCCAAGCCCAAAACCTTCCGTATCACCGTCGACGGCGAGCTCCCCTTCGGCGTCACCGCCAAGGACATCATCCTCGACATCATTGGCAAGATCGGCACCGACGGAGCCACCGGCTACGTCATCGAGTACGCCGGCTCCGCCATCCGCGCTCTCTCCATGGAAGGCCGCATGACCATCTGCAACATGAGCATCGAGGCCGGAGCCCGCGCCGGTATGATCGCTCCCGACGAGACCACCTTCGCCTACCTCAAGGGCCGCCGCTTCTCGCCCTCAGCCTTGAGCCAAGATGGAAAGCCTGCCGCGTGGGATGAGGCCGTCGCGCATTGGCACACCCTCCCCACCGATCCAGGAGCCACCTTCGACCGCGAACTTCACATCGACGCCACCACTCTTGCACCCGCCGTCACCTGGGGAACCTCACCCGGCATGACCACCACCATTGACGGCAAGGTCCCTTCACTCGCAGATGCGCAGACCGAAGCCGACCGGAAATCCTTCGCGCGCGCCTACGAATACATGGGCCTCAAGCCCGGCACACCCATATCCGACATCAAGGTCGACGCCGTCTTTCTCGGCTCTTGCACCAACGCCCGCATCGAAGACCTCCGTGCCGCAGCGTCGGTCGTCAAAGGCCACCACATCGCCACCACCGTCCGCGCAATGGTCGTCCCCGGCTCGCAGGCGGTCAAACGCCAGGCCGAAGAAGAAGGCCTCGACGACATCTTCAGGACCGCAGGCTTCGAGTGGCGCGAGCCCGGCTGCAGCATGTGTCTCGGCATGAATCCCGACATCCTCTCCCCCGGCGAGCGCTGCGCCTCCACCTCGAACCGCAACTTCGAAGGCCGCCAGGGACGCGGAGGCCGCACCCACCTCGTCTCCCCCGAGATGGCCGCCGCCGCCGCCATCACCGGCCACTTCACCGATATCCGCAAGTGGAAACAAAACGAAGCATCCGAACCAGCCCTCGCGAAAGGAGGATCGCGTTAGCCATTTCGCTTGTCATTCCGCAGCGAAGCGTTTTTCGCTGACTGCCTGACTCGCTGACCAGCTGACTCGCTCATCTATGGAACCCATCAACATCCTCACCAGCAAAGCCGCTCCGCTGCCGTTCCCCAACATCGACACGGACCAAATCATCCCCAAGCAGTTCCTCAAGCGCATCGAGCGCACAGGCTACGGCGAGTTCCTCTTCTTCGACTGGCGCTACGACCTCTCCACGCCCGACCACGTCGAGGAGCGCAAAGACTTCGTCCTCAACAAGCCCGAGCACAAGGGCGCCGAGATCCTCATCGCCGAGCGCAACTTCGGCTGCGGCAGCTCACGCGAGCACGCCGCCTGGGCCATTAACCAGTACGGCTTCCGCGCCGTCATCGCCCCCACCTTCGCCGACATCTTCTTCTCCAACGCCGGCAAGAACGGCATTATCCTCGCCCGCCTCACCGAAGAAGAGGTGCAGGAACTCTTGGCCCGCTGCACCAAAGACCCCAACCACCTCATCACCATCAACCTCAAGGCCCAGACCGTCACCGACGACCTCGGCTTCAACGCGCACTTCGACATCGACCCGTTCCGCAAATACTGCCTGCTGAACGGCCTCGACGACATCGGCCTCACCCTGCGCCACAAAGAAACTCTCGACAAGTTCGAGACGCAACACGACAAAGACTTCTGGTCCGCACCAAAGGCTTCGGCCGTGTAGCTTTTCGCCGTCATCCTGAGCGTAGCGAAGGACCCCCGCATTTCGCCAAGAGCGCCACAGAGCTTAGAGAGGAAAGAACAGCAGTGAGCAACGTCGATCCCAAGCAACACTCCAAAGTCCTCACCGAAGGCCCATCACGCGCCGCCGCCCGCTCCTACCTGCGCGGAGTAGGCTTCAGCAAAGAAGACCTGCACAAGCCCATCATCGGCATCGCCAACACCTGGACCGAGATCGGCCCCTGCAACTTCCACCTCCGCCAGGTCGCCGAGGCCGTCAAGCAGGGCGTTCGCGAGGCCGGCGGCACGCCGATGGAATTCAACACCGTCACCATCTCCGACGGCATCACCATGGGCACCGAAGGCATGAAGGCCTCGCTGATCTCCCGCGAGATCATTGCCGACTCCATCGAACTCGTCGCCCGCGGCAACTCCTTCGACGGCCTCATCTGCATCGCCGGCTGCGACAAGAACATGCCCGCCGCCATCATGGCGCTCGGCCGGCTCGACATCCCCGGCCTCATGCTCTACGGAGGCTCCATCGCTCCCGGCAAGCTTGCCCCAGCCCGACGGCACCACAAAGGAGATCACCATCCTTCAGGTCTTCGAAGGCATGGGCTCGCACGCCGCCGGAAAGATCAACGACGACCAGCTCGAAGCTCTCGAAGCCGCAGCCTGCCCCGGCCCCGGAGCCTGCGGCGGCCAGTTCACCGCCAACACCATGGCCATGGCCGGCGAGTTCCTCGGCATCTCTCCCATCCAGATCACCGGCGTCCCCGCCATGTCACCCGACAAGGCCGAAGCCTCACGCGAAGCAGGCCGTCTCGTCATGCAGCTCGCCCGCACCGGCCTCACCCCGCGCAAGATCGTCACCCGCAAGGCCATCGAGAACGCCTACGTCTCCGCCTGCGCCTCCGGCGGCTCGACCAACGCCGTCCTTCACCTGCTCGCCATTGCCAGCGAGTTCGACATCCCCTTCACCATCGACGACTTCAACGCCATCAGCGACCGCACGCCGCACATCTGCGATCTCTCCCCCGGCGGCAAGTACGCCGCCAAGGACTACCAGGACGCAGGCGGCTCCCGCCTCCTCGCCAAGCGGCTACTCGACGCAGGCCTGATCGACGGCAGCCAGATCACCGTCACCGGCCTTACGCTGGCCGAAGAAGCGAAGAAAGCTGTAGAGACGCCCAACCAGCCCGTCATCTACCCCATCGACCACCCGCTCAAGGCCACCGGCGGCCTCGTCATCCTCAAGGGCAACCTCGCCCCCGAGGGCTGCGTCGTCAAGGTCGCCGGCCACGAGCGCATCCTGCACACCGGCCCCGCGCGCGTCTTCAACTCCGAGGACGCCTGCCACGCCGCCGTCGAAGCCGGCAAGATCAAACCCAACGACGTCTGCGTCATCCGCTACGAAGGCCCCCGCGGCGGTCCCGGCATGCGCGAGATGCTCGCCGTCACCGCCGCCATCAAAGGCATCCCCGAGCTCTCCGAAACCGTAGCGCTCCTCACCGACGGCCGCTTCTCCGGAGCCACACGCGGCCTCATGGTCGGCCACGTAGCCCCCGAAGCCCAGCTCGGAGGCCCCATCGCCGCCGTGCAGGAAGGCGACACCATCACCTTCGACATCAAGAAGCGCGAACTAAACCTCAACGTTCCCGCCGAAGAGATCGCAAAGCGTTTGAAGGAAGTGAAGCAACCAGAACCACGCTACAAGCGCGGAGTCTTCGCGAAGTACGCAAACAGTGTCAGCAGTGCCAGTGTAGGAGCTGTCACCAAGTAATTTCATGCTGAGGCGATCGATGGATCGATCTGCAGCTCTTTTTGATGAGCACTGCACTAAGGAGGACAAAATGACCGACAAAAATGCACACCCCACCCTGACCGGAGCCGAAATCCTCTGGGCCACGCTCGTAGGCGAAGGTGTCACCACGGTCTTCGGCTACCCCGGCGGAGCCATCCTTCCCGCCTACGACGCTCTGCGCAAGTTCCCCATCCACCACGTGCTCACGCGCCACGAGCAGGGCGCCGCCCACATGGCCGACGGCTACGCACGCGCCTCCGGCAAGGTCGGCGTCGCTATTGCCACCTCCGGGCCGGGAGCAACAAACCTGGTTACTGGCATAGCGACAGCCATGCTCGACTCCATCCCGATCGTCTGCATCACCGGCCAGGTCTCGTCCAAGGTCCTCGGCTCCGACGCCTTCCAGGAGATCGACATCACCGGCATCACGCTGCCCATCACCAAGCACAACTTCGTCGCCACACGTGCCGAGCACATTGCGCCGATGCTCCGCGAGGCCTTCCAGATCGCAGCCTCCGGCCGCCCCGGCCCCGTCCTCGTCGACATCACCAAGGACGCCCAGCAGGGCACCGCACTCTTCAACTTCGACGCCGCCGCCCCCGCGCCCGCCCGCCCGCACCCCATGCTCCGCGCCGAGTCCGCCGAGTTACACCGCGCCATCGAGCTCATGCGCGCCTCCACCAAGCCCGTCATCCTCGCCGGCCACGGCATCATCCACTCCGGAGCCGAGCGCGAGGTCGTCGCCTTCGCCGAGCGCTACCAGATTCCCGTCGCCACCACGCTCCTCGGCCTCGGAGCCTTCCCCGCCTCGCACCCGCTCTCCCTCGGCATGATGGGGATGCACGGTGAATCCTGGGTCAACCACGCCATCCAGCAGGCTGACTTGTTACTCGCCTTCGGGATGCGCTTCGACGACCGCGTTACCGGGAATCTCGCCCACTACGCCCCCAATGCCAAAAAGATCCACATCGAGATCGACCCCTCCGAGATCAACAAAAACGTCAAGGTCGACGTAGCCCTCATCGGCGACCTCAAAGAAGTCCTCAATCTCATCGAGCCACTGCTGCAAAACGACGGTCATTCTGACTCTGAGCAACGCGAAGGGGAAGAATCCCCGCATTTCGCCAGTACCGCCACAAAAGCCCCTGAACGTCCCAACAACACCTCCGAGTGGCTCCGCGAAATCCGCTCCATCAAAGGCGACGCCGCCGTCCGCGACATCATTAACCTCCCCGACAACGGCCACCTCTACGCCGCCCACGTCATCAACGACATCTGGCAGGAGGCCCGCGCCGCTGGCCGCCTCGACAAAACCATCATCGCCACCGACGTAGGCCAGCACCAGATGTGGGAGGCCCAGTACTTCAAGCACGAGGACACCCGCACCCTCATCACCTCCGGAGGCCTCGGCACCATGGGCTTCGCTCTGCCCGCCGCCATCGGCGCGAAGATCGCCCGCCCCGACTGCGACGTCTGGTGCATCGCCGGCGACGGAGGCTTCCAGATGACCGCCGCCGAGCTCTCCACCATAGTCCAGGAGAACATCCACATCAACGTAGCCGTCATTAACAACGGCTTCCTCGGCATGGTCCGCCAGTGGCAGGAGGCCTTCTACGACAAGAACTACGCCTGCTCACCCATCCTCTCGCCCGACTTCGTCAAACTAGCCGAAGCCCACGGCCTCCCCGGCGCACACGTCACCCAGCGTAGGGATGTAACCCCCACAGTCACAAAATCCCGCACCGGCCCAACCGCCTTTGTCATCAACTTCTCCGTCGAAAAGGAGGACGGCGTCTACCCGATGATCGCCCCCGGCGCCGCGCTCCACGAGATGGTCCGCAGACCACAGAAAGACCCGCTACTCGAAACTGCGGAGGATGAATAGTAATGAGTACCGTTTGGAAAGGCTTGGCTCAGATCTATGGCTCCAGAGATCATCCGATACTAGATGGTCACGTCGGAGCATTCGTTTGGCTCGGTGCCCAAGCAGACTCTGAGGAAATTTTCAGACGACGTATTCATGCAGTGATGCAAGGAGAAGGGCTAACTGTTACAGAGTTGAACGAGGTAGCAGAAGTCACTGACCCAGATGCGGAGAGCGAATGAATTGCATACATCTATGAAGCAGCACAGAACGATCCGACGCTGGTAGCTCACGACACGTTTCATCTTTTCAAGAATCATGATGCTTAGATAGGACACACATGCTCCACACCTTTGTAGCCCTCGTAGACGACAAACCCGGCGTACTCACCCGGGTAGCCTCCCTCTTCCGCCGTCTCAACGTCAACATCGTCTCGCTCACCGTAGGCGAGAGCGAGCGCGAGGGCGTCTCCCGCATGACCATCGTCTGCGACGCTCCCGAGCACGCCGCCGACCGCATCCGCGCCTCGCTCTACAAGCTCGAGATCACCCGCGACGTCGACGAGCTTGGCCGCACCGAGGCCGTCATCCGCGAGCTCTGCCTCATCAAGGTCGCCGCCGGCCCCAACTCGCCGCACGGCCAGCACTCGCGCTCGCAGATCTTCGAGCTCGCCAACGTCTTCCGCGCCCGCGTCGTCGACCTCGCCCCCGAGTCCATCATGCTCGAGATGACCGGAGCCGCCAGCAAAATCGAAGGCCTCCTGCAGGTCCTCCGCGAATCTAGCTTCGAAGTCCTCGAAGTCTCCCGCACCGGTCGCATGGCGATGCGCCGAGGCCACCACACCAGCCGAGTCCTGAAAGCCTTGGGCAGCCCCAACGGCGAGCAACCCGCCGCCTACCCCATCCGCCCCGAACCACACGAAGACTTATCCAATCAGTTCGCCGAGGACGAAACCTAGGTGTTTACGAACAGTAGAAGACTTTGGAAGGCGTTCATATTCCGGAAAAAAGACGGGCATCAACAGGCTACTCTGCTCGGTAGCTTCGTGGGCTCGTCCCTGATGGAGGGTTTTTTGGCGGACTCGTGGCGCTTCTACTTCGACAACGAGGAATTCATTAAGACAGACATCGCAGATTTCCAAGTATACGAAACGGTTTTCTGTATGCACCTGCTGGATAGGATTGCGTTTGCGAGATTAACGTCTCGTCAAGCCTTCCTGAATGCAATGCTCTCCACCGTAGCGCCATATTTGGTCAGAGCAGATCTTCTCCAGGACGATACGGAAGGAACGGAATACTTAGTTGAGCTTTGCAACACGAAACAGCTTGCTTGGGGAAGATTTTCACTCAATTCAGAAAAAGGGATGCCACCAAAGGGTTGGCTGTTTTGGGAAGCAGCTCATGACATCACGGGCAGTCATAATGCGACGTTTCTCGCTCGGTACCTTAATCGACTAGTTGTTTTCTTTGAGATTGCGACCAAGTTGATAGACTTAGGAACAGCACAATTTAATGAAGACAAACGCAGGCGTAAACGGAACCGAACAGACGCCGATGAAGATAAGACAAGTTGCGAAATATTCGCGATAGGCCTTGCAGGGCAGATATTCGGTGATTGCGTTAAATTCCAAAATGAAGTCCCTGAGGGCGTTCCATTCGACCCCCTAGAATTCTTTATCGAGGGAGTCGTCCTACATGCGCATCTGCTGTCTCGCATCTGCCCGAAAATCTCACCAAAATCGAGCCGGCCGATTTTAAATGCAATTTCAGCTCATACGTTAGGGAATCTCGAACACTATAACGTACGGAAGCGACCCGATTTCAATTTCCGTCTCAGTCTCTTGTCGGTTGAGCGCCAGAGACAATATCTCGATTGCAAATGGATTTCAGCTTTTATTACCGCCGACTTCCCCGAACCGACCATCTTTTCGATTGCAGCAGCCAACATTTTCGAAAAACCCGACCTGAGAAACAAATGTGCGACCCTGCATAAGCAAAGAGCACAACAGACATATGCAGAGCTCGTTGAATTAATCTATGAACTAAACCAACGTTAGGAAGAAACAAAATGGCAAAGACCTACCACGACGCAGACGCAGACCTCTCCCTCATCCAATCCAAAAAAGTCGGCATCATAGGCTACGGCTCGCAGGGCCATGCCCACTCTCTCAACCTCAAGGACTCCGGCGTTGAAGTCCGCGTAGGCCTCCGCTCCGACTCCCCCAACGCCGAGCGCGCCCGCAAGGCTGGCCTCGTCGTCGACACCGTCGCCAACGTCGCCAAATGGGCCGACGTCATCATGAACCTCACTCCTGATCAGACCGCCGCCAAGGTCCACAAAGCCGAGATCGAGCCCAACCTCACTCCCGGCAAAACTTTGATGTTCGCCCACGGCTTCAACATTCGCTTCGGCACCATCCTTCCTCCCGCAGGCGTCGACGTCTCCCTCGTCGCCCCCAAAGCCCCCGGCCACCGCGTCCGCGAAGTCTTCACCGAAGGCGGCGGAGTCCCCGGCCTCGTAGCCGTCGAGCAGAACGCCAGCGGCAAGGCCCTCGAGCTCGCTCTTAGCTACGCCAAGGGCATCGGCTGCACCCGCGCCGGAGTCCTCGAGACCACCTTTACCGAAGAGACCGAGACAGACCTCTTCGGCGAGCAGGCCGTCCTCTGCGGAGGCACCGCCGCCCTCGTCAAGGCAGGCTTCGAGACCCTCACCGAGGCCGGCTATCAGCCTGAACTCGCCTACTTCGAAGTCCTCCACGAGCTCAAGCTCATCGTCGACCTCATGTACCGCGGCGGCCTCGCCTACATGCGTCACTCCATCTCCGACACAGCCGAGTGGGGCGACTATGTCGCCGGCCCACGCATCGTCACCGCCGAGACCAAGAAGGCCATGAAGAAACTCCTCGAAGAGATCCAGGATGGCTCCTTCGCGAAGAAAGTTCATCGACGAAAACGAGACCGGACGCCACCAGTTCACTCGCATCCGCCAGGAAGAAGCCGCCCACCCCATCGAAAAAGTCGGCGCCGACCTCCGCAAAGCCATGCCCTTCCTCGATCCCGTTAAAAGTGGTCGATGGAGCCGTCGTCAAAGCCTGAGTCGCTTTCAATCTCGAACCGGAAGCCCCCTCCACCGAGGGGGGCTTTTCCACTATTCGGCAAAAGTGGTCCGGCCACAAATTTTCCACCGTCACGGTGTAACGAAAACGATGCAATCAGCATCAAAACGATATTCACTTCGTCACAAAAATTGAACCGCTCACCACAGGCCACCGTTTTACTCTGTAAAAATAGAACACAGATGCCCGGCTCTCTAGTTCCCCCGCGAACGAGTGCACAGGTAGGAGGTGCACCATTAGCACTCTCAACAATTACATCCCCGGTATAGCGTTACCACCCGAGGTCCCGCAGATCTTCGTTGCCCCTCCGGCCACGCCTACACCCATCCCGCATGTCGTAGCTGCCCTGCGTACCATCCCCTCGCTCGACGGTCTTACCGATACCGAATACACCTGGCTCGCCACCAACGGCAACGAACGTATGGGCGAAGACGGCGCTCTGCTCTTCACTGACGGCGCGCCCGCGGACCGCATGACTTTCATTCTCAAGGGAGAAATACAGGTCCGCCGCAAAACCGGCGGTTCCCTCCTCCTCTGGATCGGCCGCGCCGGACAAATGACCGGCAAGCTGCCATTTTCACGCATGAAGACCTTCGGCGGCGACGGCTTCTCCGTCGGCGCATCCTGGGCACTCGACATTCACCAGGACCTCTTCACCGCCATGTTGGCTGCCATCCCTTCCATGGGACAGCGCTGCGTCTCCACGCTCCTCGATCGCGTCCGCGAGGTTACGCGTATCGAGCAGCAGGCCGAGAAGCTCTCCGCGCTCGGCAAGCTCGCCGCGAATCTCGCGCACGAGCTCAACAACCCGGCATCCGCCGCCCAGCGTTCCGCCTCAAGCCTCTTCTCAGAGCTGCGGAACTACGGCGATCAAAAGTACCGCATGGGCAATCTCTGTCTGCCCGACGCCATCACCTCGAAATATCGCGCATGGGTCGCCAATGCTCGCGCCAGCGTGGCCGACCGCGAAGCGCAAGGCACAAACCCTACAGCGGCCCTTGCCGAAAGCGACCGCGAATTGGAACTCATCAGCTGGCTCGAAGCTCATAACATCCCCAATCCATGGGCCATCGCTCCCGCGCTGGCGGAAACAAATCTGCCCATCTCTCAACTCGACGATCTCGCAGAGATCATGACCGCTGAGGCCCTTCCTGTCGCAGTCGGCACCGTCGCCAGTTCGCTCCGCGTCGAGCGCATGGCCGAGACCGTCGTCAACTCCACCCTGCGTATCTTCGACCTCATCCGCGCCATCAAGGACTACTCCTACATGGACCAGGCGCCGATTCAGGACGTCGACCTCGCGCAGTCGCTGGAGAATACGCTCGTCATGTTCAAATCGCGCCTCCAGCACGTCAACATCGAGACCGACTTCGACCCCGCGCTACCACCCGTCGCCGCCTACGGACGCGAACTCAACCAGGTCTGGACCTCGCTCATCGAAAACGCCCTCGATGCCATGAGCCTCAAGAGCCAGGACGGCACGCCGCGCGGAACCCTGCGGCTCACAACCCATCTGAGCGGACAGATGGCCTTTGTCGAGGTCTGGGACTCCGGTCCCGGAATCCCGCCCGAACTCCGCTCCCGCATCTTCGAGCCCTTCTTCACGACCAAGGCTCCCGGCAGCGGCCTTGGCCTTGGCCTCGACACTGCGCAGCGAATCGTCAACAAGCACTCTGGCTTCATCCACGTAGAGTCCAAACCCGGAGCCACCTGCTTCCAGGTCCGTCTCCCCATCGACCAGGCCGGAGCCTACTAACTCCAACGAACTTCAAATTGAGTGACCCCAGGTCTCGATTATGAGACCTGGGGTTTTCACTTTCGCACTGTAAATACATTCCGAACGGCCATTCTGATCAACGAGACCTGCCCATTACCTCAGCCCCGATCCTCTCCACCGCCTCCACCAGCAAATCAAAATCCTCCCGCCGGGACCGATGATTCGCAATCGCCACACGAATCGCAAACCTCCCGCCCACCACCGTCCCCGAAGGCACCGCGATTCCACGTTCCTGCAGTCGCATCAGAATCTCCTTGTTCTCTTCATCGCTGGCCCCGCGATACCGGAAGCAAACAAGATTCAGCGGAGCCTCCGCCGCAAGCTCCAGCTTCTCCGAACGCTCCACCCGCTCCGCAAGGTATCGAGCCTGCTCCACATTCTTTTCGATCATCTCCACATGAGCGTCCACTCCAAGGGCCTTCAGGCTCATCCACGCCTTCAACGCCCTGAACCCCCGCGACAACTCCGGAGTCCGTTCTGCGAACTTGATCCCGCCCGCCACAGGCCCACGCTCCATCGCCGTCAGATAACTCGCGCCCGTAGCAAACGCCGCGCGATGCGCCTCCGCATCCCTCACCAGCACGCACCCAATCTCATACGGCATATACCCCCACTTATGCAGATCGAACGCAAGCGAATCCGCCCGCTCCATCCCGCGCACGATCGGCCGCAACCGCTCGCTCCAGTAAGCCAGGGCACCAAACGCACCATCCACGTGAAACCACATCCCCTCCGCCGCGCAAAGATCCGCGATCGCCTCCAGATCATCCGTCGCCCCCGTATTCACCGTCCCCGCATTGCCCACCACGCATAAAGGACGATGCCCTGCAGCCCGATCCTTCCTCACCGCCTCCTTCACCTCATTCACCTTCATCCGATAGCCCGAGTCCACTCCGACAGCACACAGACTCGCCCGTCCCATCCCCATCAACTCCAACGCCTTCGTCAACCAGCTATGCGTCTCCGTCGAGCAATAAACCCGCAACAGCGGCCCACCCTGCATCCCCTCGCCACGAACATCGAACCCCGCCTTTGCATGCCGGCCTACCGCAAGCCCCAGTAGATTCGCCATCGACCCGCCACTCGCCAGCAGACCGCTCGTTCCCTCAGGCATTCCCATCAATTCCGCCGTCCAACGAATCACTGCATCTTCAACCAGCGCCGCCGAATCATCGAATCCGCCCACATTCGGATTCATCCCCGCCGCCAGCATCTCCGCCAGCACACCCACCGGAGTCCCGCCTCCCATCACCCATCCCCAGAACCGCGGATGCGTGTTCCCGATCCCGTAAGGCAGCACATCGCGCAGAAAACTCTCGTAAGCCGCAGTCGCACCCTGCCCCGCCCACGGAACTCCTTCACTCGTAAGAGCCCTCTTCGTCTCCGCGGGAGCCTTCTGCCATACAGGCTCAGTGCGCCGCCCCGCCAGATGATCGAACACTCCATCCAGCATCCGATGCCCCAACTCGCGCAGCTCTTGCCAGGCCGCTTCACTCGACGGGTCCAACGTCTTTTCTACGGCCTCAGAATCCAGCTGCTTCAACTCTTCCAATCTCTCTTCCATAAGACTTAACCATACTGGGGAATCGAAAATCTTCTCAAGTGGTCCCGGTGTTATCCTCCCGCAATGAAATCCCACCTGCTCCGTACCGCGCTCTTCCTCATCCCGCCCTTCACTGTCTACGGCATCATGCACTCTCAACAAACTGCCCAGCAATCCCAGCGATTCCCGCAGTTCGAAAACGAAACCGTCAAGGTCTGGAAGTCCGTCGTCCTCCCCAACCAACCGCTGGCCATGCACCACCACGACCACCCCCGAGTCATCGTCGCGCTCACCGGCGGAGTCATGAACCTCGTCGAACAAAACGGCCCAACCGAACGCCACGTCTGGGAGACCGGTAAAGCCTACTGGCTTCCCGCCATGCCTCCCGGAACCGTGCACGCCGACGTCAACGTAGGCGACAAGCCCATCGAAGTCATGGTCGTAGAACTCGAAAAAGAAAAATAGACGCCACGCCAAATCTTTTGATCGCGAGTATCCTTATCAGGGACTTTCGATTGGATCATGCTGTAGGGCCACAGGAGCACGCCGATGAGCATAGCACCTGCTGCCGTAACCACCGCGCCGCCCTCCGCGTCGGTGTGGCATCAATACCCATCCTTATACGAGATCAGCACCTGGGTCTGGCTCTCTGACCTCAGCAAAAAATACGGGAAGAACATCGATCTCTCTTCCGTCCCCTCAGCCGAATGGGACGCCATCGCCGCCTATGGCTTCGACGCCGTGTGGCTCATGGGAGTCTGGCAACGAAGCCCCGCCGGAATCGCAATTGCCAACCAGAACGCCGGCCTCCTCGAGAGCTTTCACCGCGCTCTTCCTGACTTCAAGTCCGAAGACAATGTGGGGTCACCCTATTCCATCAAAAATTATGTCGTCGATCAGCATTTCGGTGGCTCCCAGGCCCTCGCCGTCGCACGCAGGGAGCTCTCCAAGCGCGGCATGAATCTTCTCCTCGACTTCGTCCCGAACCACGTCGCCCCGGATCACCCTTGGACCACCGAACATCCCGAGTACTTCATCCTCGGAACCCGCGAAGAGGCGCAAAACCATCCCGCAGCCTTCATCCAGTTGGAGAAAGCCGTCTGTGCCTGCGGGCGCGATCCATTCTTCGCTCCATGGCCCGATGTCCTCCAATTGAACGCCTTCAACCCCGGCCTCAGGCAAGCCGTAATCGAAACGCTCTCAAACATCGCCGAGCAATGCGACGGCGTGCGCTGCGACATGGCCATGCTTGCCCTCAACTCCGTCTTCGAACGCACCTGGGGAAGCCGCGCCGGCTCACTGCCTGCAACCGAGTACTGGTCCGACGTTATCTCTGCCGTAAAAAAACGGCACCCCGGCTTCCTCTTCATCGCCGAAGCCTATTGGGACCTTGAGTGGCAACTCCAGCAACTGGGCTTTGACTTCTGCTACGACAAAAAGCTCTACGATCGCCTCGAGCATAGCTCCGCAGAAAACGTCCGACTCCATCTCTGCGCCGATCTCTCCTACCAGAACAAGCTCCTCCGCTTCATCGAAAACCACGACGAGCCGCGAGCGACCGCAACCTTCCCTGCAGCCAAACTTCGAGCCGCCGCCTTAACGACATCCACTCTTCCCGGAGTAAGGATGTTCTACGAAGGCCAGTTCGAGGGACGTAAAGTGCAACTTCCCGTATTCCTCAGAAGGCGTCCCGACGAATCCCCTGATCTCGATCTTCAGAAGTTCTACAAAAAACTCCTCAAGACCATCGACAGGCCAGTCTTTCGCGAGCATGCATGGACCCTGTGCAATCGAACCGGCTGGCCCGATAATCAAAGCTTTCAGAATCTCGTCGCATGGGCATGGCGAAAAGAAGATGAGAGATACGTAATCGTGGTCAATCTCAGCGACTATAAATCGCAAGCACAAGTCCAGTTACCATGGTCCGACGTCGGAGGCGCGACGTGGAGATTGACCGATCAACTCTCCGGTGAGGCCTACGATCGTAACGGAAACGAAATGCTCTCACCCGGAATCTACATGGAGCTTCAACCCTGGCAGTTCAACCTCTTTCGGCTGTCCTGATCGGACCGTGCTAAATACTCTCTCGCATGAAGTTATCTGAATCCGCCCCTCCCGGGATTCTGCCCCATCCATAAATCCCAGCGCTGATGAAGTGTTCTTTTCTTGACGCACAGGCCCGGGAAGAACTAACTTTGCGCCAAACGGGCCATCTTCCATACGTCTGCGTCGCGGAGCATGATCCATGAACCTCTCGGCTTTGCGTTCCCGTTTCACCCTTCTTGTTGTTCTCCTGTGTCTGGTCGCAGCAAATGCCCTTGCACAAGGCGCCCCAGGCAACCTTACCGATATGCCCTCGGTCGAGCGTATTAAGGCTGAGATCAAAGGCTCTGATCCGACCGATACGCTGGCGCGCCAGCTTGCCATCTTCACCTACCTGCAGACGATTATCGACCGCATCAAGTACAACCGCACCGTCAGAGGACCATACACGACCGAGGAGAGCAATCTCAGGGCGGCGTATTCGCTGGCGGCGTATCAGATCAATCAGGACTATGCGAAGTCGCACTCCCCGGCGGAGGTGCAGGCCTTTGGCCACCTCGAGGGCAAATACGAGTTCGACAGCGCGTTTTACAAGGACTGGTCGACACGGCTCATCGGCAAGCAGGCCACCGCTACCTACAACAACACCTTGGGCGAGATGGGCTCGCGCCAGCAGGCGCACTACAACCAGGAGATGGACCAATACAAGAAGGACACCGCGGCGCAGCAGGAGGCGAACAGACAGATATCCGGCAACGGCGCCGGGCTGTCGCAGGATCCGACGGCGGTAGCCACACGGCGTTGTCTCGAACTTGGCGGCAGCTCCATCGCGTGCATGGGCAAAGGCTTCGGCGCGGGCATGATGGACCTCATCGGATTCAACCCCTCTGATCTGACCGGCCCTGGTAACGCCGGCATCGTGCTCCAGGGATTCTTTAAGAATCCGGGGACAACGACGACTCTCGACTTCGGCTCAGGCTCAGTCACCATCGGCGGCTGCGGCAAGCTGGTGGCCGATGGCCACGCCTATACGCTCGAAAAGCGTCCAGGCGGCGTGCGTGTCGTCGTTAACAACGAGCCTGCGCCCATCACGCTCACATTGCGGCCCGACGGCGGCCTCGTCGGTCCCGGACCGGTGGATGTGAAAGGTCGCATCATCATTGGCTACCACACAGTGACGGAGACGCTGTATGTGGACGGCGCGCCCGCCGTCGGTTCCACATACGGGTGCCTCAATTCCACAAATACCTGTCAGAGAACGACGTCGGTGCCCGACTATGCTCCAAAGATCGAACGATGCCCCATCTCTTCCTACGCCCCTCCTCCGCCTCCGCAGCGACAGTCGCCACAGCAGGAGGCGGCGCAGTCGAACGGCCTGATGGGCATGCTTACCGGCGCGCTCGACACCGGCGAACTCAAGTGGCCCATTCCTCCGGGCCTCCGCATGACTGGCCAGTACGGTGGCGGCCGCTTGCTGATGGACTTCAGCCCCGCTTCGGTCATTCTCGACTGCGGCGAAGCGCACGTACGGCTGCCTTACACGGTCGAAAATGCTCCCGACCGCTTCCTCGTGCATATTGAGAACACCAGTAGCCCCATCACGCTCGCCGTCGAACCCGACAACTCGCTGCGCGGCTCGGGATCAACCACCGTGAATGGTCGCCTCGTCAGCGGGATGCAGGGCGAAAATGTTACCTTCCGCCCGCACCCGGAGACCTGCGACGTCGATAACTTCCGCCCAAAGACCGGCTCCCACTCCACCACATCGACAAAGATCGCATCGAACAATCCCGCACCTGCTCCGGGCAATGCATCCGTAACGCCTGCAGCTTCCGCTGGCTATGCCCCAAGGGCAGAGGCCTCCACCACGCCTGCATCCGTCCCGGCATCTCCAGCCGCAACTATGGCCCCGACGCGGGCAGCAATGCGCGTCATCATCACCTCCGCCTTCTCCTCGGGTACAAACCCAACCGCCGGACAGACCATCTACGTCATGCGTGAGCGTATGGATGACGTTCTGCGTAAGCTCGGTGCTCCGATCCCGGCGACCGCTACGCCCGCCCAGGCATGGGCAGCCTTCGCTACCGCATGTAGCGGCATCGACTGCGGCCCCGTCCTGACTGCACTCAAGAGCCACTTTGTCACCGCCGCCAAACTCGACGCCAACGGCAAAACCACTCTCTCCGCGCAAGCTACGACCGGTGCCTACTACCTCTTCGCCGCCGTGCGCACACCTGGCGGCTCTCTCATCTGGGATGTCCCCGCCAACTTCGTGGCGGGAGACAACACCATCACCTTAACCGATCAAAACGCAGAACTCATTCACTGATCTTCGTCAGCGCCGCCCAAAGGATCTTCCAGGAACTCGAACCGGACAAATGGCTTGTCCCGAAGAATCGTCCGGATCGTCGGCAGGAGATCCCGATGCGCGTCTGTCTTCGAAATCATTCCCGCGCCAAGCTTCAGAGCTTCTCGCACCACTTCAAAGGAACGCTGCGCACTGAGAAACAAAATCTTCGTCTTTGGAGAAATCTGCATGATCTGCTGGGCGGCGACGAATCCATTGATCCCTGGCAGCTGAACATCCAGCAAAACAACGTCAGGCTGCAATAAACCGCTCTTACGAACCGCCTCCGGTCCATCCGTGCATTCATCAACAACTTCAAAGTCTGAATCTTTCCCTAAAATCGAACGAACAGCACGTCGCCAAGGTTCAAAATCATCAACAACTAAAACTCGAATTGGTCCCAATTACGCCCCGCACAAAAAATTGTCGCTCGTGCGACGAGCGACAGAGTGGAGAAGACAACATCAAAAGAATGGTTACTTGAATCGATGTTGAGCCTTTAACATCGTCCCGTCGTTGCTCCAGCGCAATCTTCATAACAAGTGAACACTTGTTCATCGCCAGCGAACACCAGCCGCGAGCTGCCGAGATCTCTGTCCTTGACTCCGAACCCAATACGCGTAGAGTGTCTATGGAACTGGCAAACAATCCAAACAACCAATAAGTCCGCGGCCACACTCCCCACCTTGCGGACGGGAGTCTAAATGCGCAGCAAGCGGCCTCAACTCTTCTACGGCTGGTTCATCGTCTTCCTCAGCGCCATCGGTCTCTTTCTCGGACCGCCTCTCATGGTCTTTTCCTTCGGTGTTTTTTTCAAGCCGATGGTCGAGAACTTTCACGCCACGCGTGCCGCCGTATCCCTTACCTTTTCGCTTTTCAACTTTGTGGGTGCCCTCTCGCTTCCCTTCACAGGCATGCTCATCGACCGTTTTGGAGCAAAGCGCGTCATCCTCGTCTTCACCCTTCTCTACGGCCTCTCCTTGTGCGGTGCCGTCTGGATCGGCGCAACACTGTGGCAGCTTTACCTTTTCTTCATACTCTCCGGAATCGCCATGGCCAGCGGTCCCGCGCCGGTTCCCCACGGAGTCGTGGTGTCGCATTGGTTCAATCGCCATCGCGGGCTTGCCCTGAGCCTCTCGATGATGGGAATCGGCATCGGCTCCATTGTCATCCCGGTCCTCGCGCAACGTCTCATCGCATTGTTCGGCTGGCGCAACGCCTTTGCCATCTTCGGCGGCGCGATACTGCTTGTGCCGCTTCCAGTCATGGCAGCCTGGCTCCAGAACGATCCCGCACAGCGAAACCTGCAGCCGGATGGAGACCCGAAGCCTTCGCTTTCTCACCTGCCTTCACAAGATAAGGTTGGTTTGAGTTGGCCTGAAATCTGGCGCAGTCCAACATTCCGGCTTCTCATCTGCATCTTCTCGCTCGCCGGAGCAAGCGTCCATGGCTCCGCGCTTCACCTCGCTGCAATCTTTACCGATAGAGGCGTCTCCGCGGCGCGTGCTGCCACCGCGACTTCGGTCCTCGGCGCCGCTGTCATTACCGGCCGGCTTGGCTCCGGATATCTGCTTGACCGTATCTTTGCACCTCGCGTAGCCATGCTCTTCTATGGAGCAACCGCGCTCGGCATCGCTATCCTCTGCACCGGAGTCCACGAAAATCTCGCACTCTTTGCCGCCTTCCTCACCGGGCTCGGAATGGGAGCCGAAGTAGAGAGTATGGGCTACATGATGAGCCGCTACTTCGGCCTCGCCGCCTTCGGGACCTCCTACGGAGTTGCCTTCAGCGCCTTCATGGTCGCCGGATCCATCGGTGTGTTCATCATGGGCGCCGGATACGATCGGTTTCACTCCTATACGGTTCCCCTCGCAGGCCTCTGCCTGGCAATGGTGCTGACCCTGATCCTGCTCACCCGCCTCGGGCCATACCGATATGGAGTCGAACCGCAGACCAATGCGCCGATGAATCCCCTCGAAGCGCCCAGCGGCGCACAAATCTAGCAACTTCCTTCAACATCGAAACTAAGGAGAATCCCTGATGCAGCAAGCCCCTTCCAATCCTCTGCCCGAGGTGCTGTTACGCGCGCGAGACGGACTCATCCTGCATCAGGCGTTGTACGTCGCAGCCAGGCTGGGCGCGGCCGATTCACTCGGCGAAACTTGGCGCTCCGCTGCCGAACTCGCCCGAGAATTGAAGGTCAATGAAGATGCGCTCTATCGCATCCTGCGACTGTTAGCGAGCCAGGGAATCTTTGAAGAGAACGGCGTTCACTGCTTCAGGAACAATCACGTCTCCGGTTTTTTGAGAACGGGCGTACCCGGCTCGCTCCGATCTCTTTTCATCTTCTGGGGCAGCGATTTCCATTACCCAAGTTTTGGCCACATCATGCATACCGTTCAAACAGGAGAGTCCTCGCGAACCTTCCTTTCAGGCACCGACGGATTCGAGCATCTGCGCCGCGATCCTGAACAGGCACGCATCTTTGACGACGCAATGACAACGATGACGACCCTCGTCGCCCCGGCAATCGCCTCGGCCTACGACTTCGGATCCTGGGGAACCCTGATGGATGTGGGCGGAGGCAACGGCATTCTGCTGTCGCATATCCTGCGCGCACATCCCGGACTGCACGGCGTCCTCGCAGACCAGGAGCCCGTCCTCGAACGCACCCGTGACCGGGGATATCTGGGCGCCAACTTCGAGACGCGCACCACCATGCAGCCATGCAATTTCTTTCAGCACATCCCGTCCGGTTGCAGGGCATATCTTATGAAGAGTGTGATTCATGATTGGGACGATGCACAGGCGCGAATCATTCTCGCCAATTGCCGTAAAGCGATTCCCGCGGACGGCGTTCTTCTCCTCGTCGAGTGCGAGCTTCTCGATCAAAATGTTCCATCGAACGGCAAGTTCATCGACATCGTAATGCTCATCCTCACAGGAGGCCGGGAGCGTTCAACCGATGAATATCGCGAACTGCTGGCCAGCACGGGCTTTCGGCTCAACAGGATCGTCCCCACTGCCTCTCACTTCGCAATCATCGAAGCATTTCCCGTATAGCCTCTGAAGCTGCGCACAAGACCATCGAATCAAGATCCGATGATCAAAATCGCTTAAAACACTTCAATTCCTGGCATTTAAATCCCAGGCAATAATTTTCTGAATCAATAGACCGACTGGTCTACTCTACTGACATATAAGATAGGAGGCCTAAAGGCCTCATAGATTCAGGAGGTTCAACACCATGTCCGCACAATCATCCAAAGGAACTGCTCTCATCACCGGCGCTTCCACCGGCATCGGAGCCGTCTATGCCGATCGCCTTGCCAAACGCGGCTACGATCTCATCCTCGTTGCGCGTAGCCAGCAGAAGCTCTCGGAAGTTGCCGCGCAGTTGAAGCCCAGCGGCCGCACGATCGAGATATTTCCTGCCGATTTGACGAACAAAAAAGACGTTCTGCGCGTGGCTGAGCGGCTGAGCACAGATCCCGCAATCACAGCGCTCGTAAACAACGCTGGCTCAGCCAGCGTGGACAAACTTCTCGATTCAAAAATCGACGATCTCGAATCGATGATCGATCTCAATGTCACCGCTCTCACACGGCTGGCCCATGCCGCCCTGCCTGGTTTTGTAGCGCGTAAGAGCGGTCTCATCATCAACATTGCTTCCGTTGTCGCTCTTGCGCCCGAACTCCTGAATGGTACCTACAGCGGTACCAAGGCCTACGTCGTTAACTTTACCCAGGCACTCAGGAACGAAGTGGAAGGCAAAGGCGTAACCGTGCAGGCAGTGTTGCCCGGCGCGACTGCAACACCTCTGTGGGAAAAGGCAGGCAGGCCGGTGCAACAACTGCCCAGCGAGATCGTGATGACCGCTGAGGATATGGTGGATGCTTCACTCGCAGGTCTCGACCAGCATGAACTGATCACGATTCCGTCCCTGCCCGATCTCGCCGACTGGAAGACGTTCGAAGCCGCGCGCAAAGCCCTCGGTCCGAACCTCTCTCGCCAGAAACCCGCCGCTCGCTATAGCCTTCAGGGCTGATCTCGTGCACGATAGACCCCAGCCGTTCTGGCTCTCATCTCTAAGCCACAAAAGCCGGAACGGCCTTTCCACCAGCAACCGAGGAGAAGTTTATGGCCGCAAAATCGACGCGTGACCATTTGATCGACGTAGGCCGGGAATTGATGCATCAGCATGGCTACAACGCCACCGGCCTGAGCGACATCCTGAAGGCGGCTGACGTGCCCAAGGGTTCGTTCTATCACCACTTCGACAGCAAGGAGGACTTCGCGGCCGCCGCGCTGGAGAGGTACACAGCGCGCGAGGCCGAGCACTCCGCCACCATCCTGCTCAACTCGAAGGCCACGCCGTTGAAGCGTCTGAAGCGTTACTTCACCGATCTCACGAAAATCTATGGCCAGAACGGACCGATTCCCGGATGCATGATGGGCCGCCTCACTTTGGAGATCGCGCCTGAGAATCTGCGGCTGAAAAAACAGATCGGCAATGCTTTTGCGCACTGGCAGCACACGATCGCTACGGTCATCCAGCAGGCCGTAGCGCAGACGGAACTTCCCCCGAGCACAGATGCTAAGTCGCTCGCGGGTTTCGTTCTCAATAGCTGGCAGGGCGCTCTTTTGCGTTCCCAGGCTGAAAAGAGCGACGCCCCGCTCGAAACATTCATGCGCTACGTTTTTGCTGGGTTACTCGCGCAGGAACCGAAACTTTGAGCTTGGCCGTAATCCGAATTCGTTCCATCGGCTTTGCTCAATACCGAAAGGAGAAATATATGTCCACCATCCACTTAAACCAGACAACCACCCTGACGCCCGAGCAGTATCTCGCCGGGCTCACCGACTTCGGACCCGGCCGCTCGAAGCTCTTTGGCAACAGCGCCGACGAGTACCTCAAGGTGCATCAGAAAAGCCTCTCGCAGGCCGACGTCACCGAAGGCTCAAGCGGCATCTGGGAACGCCTGCTCTACGACTGGTCCGATCCTCAACACGTCGTCCTCACGACGACAGACTCCAACCTGTGGGGAGGCGCCTCCGGCCACACCTACACCTTCACGCGTCGTCCCGACGGCACCACCGACATTGACCTGGTTGTCGTTCGCGAAGGCAAGAACCTCAAGGGACGTCTGCTTGGCTTCGTGCTCGCGACCATCGGCAAGCGTGTCCTTGAAAGCGCATTTGAAAACAGCATCAAGGCCATCGAAGCCAGGAACGGCACGGCGAAACAGCGAGCCGCAGCATGAAGCTGCTGCCATACACCATCAGCGGGTCTCAGGGCGGGTGGTATGACTCTTATTTGCCGCCTTGGTCCCGAATGGGAACACTAAGACTTGTCGTTGGAAATCAAGCGAACAACCGCCGGATCGCTACTTCGTAATCTCAACCCCGCGCCAGAAAGCAATATGGTGCTTCACGCTTCGCGCAGCAGGTTTGGGATCCGGATAGTACCACGCCGCGTCCTGGTTCTCTTGACCATCCACGATCACCGTGTAGTACCGTGCCTGCCCCTTCCACGGGCAACTCGATGTCGTCGAGCTCGGCTTCAGAAACTCCCGCTTGACCGTCTCGTCCGGAAAATAGATGTTACCTTCAACTGTTTCGTAAGTCTCGCTCTCAGCCAGGGTCTGACCGTTCCAAACTGCCTTCGCCATCGTCGACTACCTTCTTTTCAACAACTTACGGGAAGAATCATTCAATGTCCGATCCTTCGCCGGCGGTCCCCAAGCCCCACATAACCTCACTCTGTTGTAACAGAAATGTTGCAAAAATCCAAAACCCGGACCCTTTTGAAAAGATAATCCACTTTAAATCAATTACTTACAAGATCATCCCTCAAGAACCCTCCCAAAATCCTCCTGTCAAGCCCCTGGATAACCTATCTCGCTGTAGCGAAGCAGGTTAGCGGTGGCATAAAGATTTAACCGAATCATTAAAATAAAACTGGGTGGAAAGAAAGGGATGGCCCTCGGGTGTTCACCCGAGGGCCTTCCTCTTTTGGCGCATTTCAATAACTACTTTATTTTCTGAATCTTACGTGAATCTCTATGTATTCAACACCTCGACTACAGATCTAAACCTCAACGAATGAACACTTTGCGCAAAAAGATAGGGGGAGGGGGAGGGGGGAGCTACTGAACACTAAATACCTTCAGGAAGCTTTCATAAAACTTCTGCGCTGCCGGAAATCTCGCAATAAGTTCCGCCGTCTGCCGCATGAAAGGATTCCCCGACTCCTTCTCGGTCACAGCATGGAAATGATGAAACTTGGCGTAGAGCAGGATCCCCTCAGCCGCCGAATCGAGAAAGAGATCCGCATCCACCGCCCCCCGCAGCACAAACGAAGCAGCCATCTCCCAATAGCTGAGTGCCTGGCGCCAATATGCGTTTTCCTGGGTCCCGGTCTTTCGCGAAACCTCTCGCAGTTCCTCAAGTGTCTTCGGATTGAACTCGAAGACCATGAACTTGCGAGCCCGCCGCAGGGTCTCCTCCTGCCGAAGTTCGTACAACTGCAAAATCAACCCTGCATCCGTAACTGTTGCCATTTACTCTCCTTTTGATTTTCGAAATCGTACTTAAGCCACACTTTCAACAACGGGCCGCGTCTTCTCAGCATCGGGACGCACGAGCGTCTTCGCAACTGGCCCGGCAATCTTCTTCTTATAGCTGCAGGGCGGCGCCGTTGGAACCGCTTCCTCCCCGCCCTTCTTCTTCCGGCGCTTCGGCAGAGCCTCATGATTGTTCGGGCAAACCCAGAACGTACCCTTATCGTTCGTCACCTCGAGCAGGTACGCACTCTCGCACTTCGGACAGGTCTCATCGATCAGTTTCTGATTCGACGCAAAGTCACACTTCGGATAGTTCGTGCACCCATAGAACACATCTCCGCGCTTCGTCTTCCGAACCGCGATATCTCCGCCATCCTTCGGGCACTTCACATCCAGCAGATCCTGCTTGATGTACTTGCACTTCGGATACCCGCTGCAGCTGACAAACTCGCCATACTGCCCGGTGCGAAGCAACAGCGGCTTGCCGCACTTCGGGCACTTCTCATCCAGCTGCGTCGGAGGCTTCTGCTGTACCTTCTGATTCAGCTTCCGGATCGTCTTACACGGCGGATCCTCGTTGTAGCCGGGACAGGCCATAAACGGTCCAAACGGTCCATTCCGCAATACCATCACCCGGCCGCAGTTGTCGCAGAACTCTTCCTCCGCATCCTCATCCGCCCCTGGAGCGCTAAGATCCGGCTTCGCCGCAAAATTTTCCTTCGTGAAGTCGCAGCTGAATGTCTCCACTGTCACCTTCTTGCCCGCATCGAAGGCCTCTTCAATCGTGGCAACCAGGGCCTTCACGTCCGCCGCTTCCTTGGTGAAAGCAATCTCATCATCCGTCGAAGCCTTCACCGTCATCGGATAATGCAGCGCCGCCGTAATCTTCTTCACCAAAGCCTTCGGGTCCTTCTTCCATGGACCAGCCGCAACCGTCATCGGCTTCGTCTTCGTAAAGTTCGAGCACGAATAGAAGCTGCCGAACTTGCCCCACTTCAGGATCAGAGGCGCGCCGCACTTCTCGCACACTTCCTTCGTCGGCTCCTCCATCCGCTTGATATCTTCCATGCTTTTCTCTGCCACCTTGAGTTCCTTCTCAAAGTGCCCATAGAAACCATTCAACAGATCGGTCCAACGCTCCTGCCCGTCCTCCACCGCATCCAGCTCGCCCTCAAGCGTAGCCGTGTACTGCGTATCGAAGATGTAAGGAAAGTTCTTCACAAGCAGCTTCGTAACAACGGTCCCAATCTCCGTCGGAACGAACTTGTGCTGAATCTTCTTCACATAATCGCGATCCTGAATCGTATTAATGATGGAAGCATACGTGGAAGGCCTTCCAATCCCTTTCTCCTCAAGGGCCTTCACCAGGCTCGCCTCGTTATATCGCGGCGGAGGCTGCGTAAACTTCTGCAGCGGATCAAGCTTCTCCAGCCGCAGAGCCTCGCCCTCGCTCAGTTCCGGCAACCGGCGCTCAGCCTCATCATCGCCCTCTGCATCGCTCTGGGCCTTAGTCTCTTCTTTCGCGGCCTGCTTCGCGCGCTTCTCCTGCTCTTCGAACTTCAGATGGCCGTCGAACTTCAGCACGCTCCCGGTCACCCGGAAGTCATAGCTCAGCTTCGCCTGGGCAACAATATCCACCGTCGTCTGATCGAAGATCGCCGGAGTCATCTGGCTCGACACGAAGCGCTGCCAGATCAGCTTGTACAACCGGTACTGCTCATCTGAGAGATACTTGCGGATCGAATCCGGTGTGAACTTCACATCCGTCGGCCGGATCGCTTCGTGTGCATCCTGTGCCTGGGCCTGTTTCTTACTCGCATACTCATTCGGAGTCGCCGGAAGATACTGCAATCCCAGTTTCCCGATGTACTCGCGAACTTCCGCAATGGCATCGGCGCTTACACGAGTCGAATCCGTACGCATGTACGTGATCAGGCCAACGGTGCCTTCGTCGCCAAGCTCCACGCCTTCATAAAGCCTTTGCGCCACCCCCATCGTGCGGCGAACATTGAAACCCAGCCGGCTCGCCGCTTCCTGCTGTAGCTTGCTGGTAATAAAGGGAGCCTTCGGATTATTTCTTCGCTCCTTCTTTTCAATCGAGCGCACGCTCCACTTCGCACTCTTCAATTCGCCGATAACTTCCTCGACCGCTTCCCGGTCGGGCAGAGCATTGGCGATGAAGAGCTCCTTGCCCGTATCATCGGTCCCATTCGCAACTCGCGACGGAATCCCCTTCACGCCAACAAACCGTGCCGTAAAGCTCTGCTTCCCGCTGGGCTCCAGTTCCGCATCGATCGTCCAGTACTCAACGGCGTTGAACTCGTTGATCTCCTGCTCGCGTTCCACGATCAGACGCAGCGCCACCGTCTGCACACGCCCTGCGCTCAACCCACGACGAACCTTATCCCACAACAGCGGAGAGATCTGATACCCCACCAGCCGGTCGAGCACACGCCGCGTCTGCTGGGCATCCACCAGGTTCTCATCGATATCGCGCGCATGACTAAAGGCAGCTTTCACGGCCTTCTGCGTAATCTCATTGAAGGTCACGCGGCGGACCTTTGTCTTGTCCTTGACCACCGGCTCAAGCTGCATCGCCAGATGCGCCGCAATCGCCTCGCCCTCGCGATCGGGGTCAGGCGCCAGATAAACCATCTCCGCCTTTGAAGCCAGCTTCTTCAGCCGGTCGACAACCTTTTCTTTCCCCGGGGACACGATCAGCGTCGGCTCAAACGTCCGCTTCTTCAACTCCACGCCGATGTCATTCTTCGGCAAATCCATGATGTGGCCCAGCGAGGCCTCCACCGTATAGTCGTTGCCGAGATATTTATTGATCGTCTTCGCCTTCGCCGGCGATTCCACGATCACAAGTGACTTAGCCATTCTCTTCCTTCATCCACCACAAACATCAAGGGGAACGTTTAACAACTTTGGAAAGTTCCCTCCACCTGATTCCTTTGCGAACCTACCACGCTTTCTCGAATCCGTCATCTTATGCAATGCAGCAACTGACGCAGGCAACTCTAAAAAGTCACAGCAAATACTACTGGTCCAACCTCGAGAAACTCTCTACCGACTCCTTCTTAAATCAAACAAGAGAATCTACTTAATCAAATTCTTCAGAAAGTTTTCCACCGCACATTACCCGGTCTTCCCACTTGCTTTCAAAATGCCCGAACATAATTTTTGCCGGGTAGCTGTTTCACGCGTCCCGCGAGTTCCAATTCGAACAGTGCGGTAAATATCTCTGCCGAACCCAACTCGGCTTCCAGATGCTCGATCAACTCATCCAGTTGCGTCGCTTCATCATGTCGCAACCGCTCCAGGACAAGCCTCTCGTGCTCAGACATTGGTGATTCGCTAAATAAGGATGCAGCATTGGCCACTTTCGATTCACCATCGCCTGCAAACCCTGCCTGTTCCGCCAGTTGCAGCTTCACCTCAGACGACAACTCCTCCCACACGTCTTCCCATGTAGCAGTCAGCTTCGCCCCCTGTTTGATCAACGTATTCGGACCCCACGCATTCTTGTTCGTCACATTGCCCGGCACGGCGTATACGTCACGATTCTGCTCCATTGCCAGTCGAGCCGTAATTCTTGTCCCGCTATATTCCGCCGCCTCGATCACCAGAACGCCCACGCTCATCCCACTTAAAATTCGGTTCCGAATCGGGAAGTTTTGCGGCGCAGGAAACGTTCCCAGCGGAAACTCACTCACAATCGCTCCGCCGCTTGTAACAATCTCCTCTGCCAGCTTCTTATTTTCCTTCGGATAGATCACATCAATCCCGGTTCCCCACACAGCGACCGTCTTTCCCTTCACCTCAAGCGCGCCTTTGTGCGCTGCTGTATCCACACCACGCGCCATGCCGCTCAGGATCACCACCCCGCGCGCCGCGAGATCTCGGGATAGCATCTCCGCCATTCCCGTTCCATAGGGCGAGGGATGCCGCGTCCCCACAACCGCAATGCCCGGCTTCGACAGCAACTCGACATTGCCTCTCACCCAAAGCACAGCGGGAGGATCGTATATCTCACGCAACCTTGCGGGATAGCTGTCATCGGCAGGCGTCAGAATCGCTCCACCCGCCTCAATCACCCGCGACAATTCGTTCTCCGCCGCCTCGTGAGCCTTTCCCTCAAAACAGAACTGCGCAGAATGAGCCGGGAGCCCCAGCCCCTCAAGTTCAGTCAACGAAGCCTCAAACAACCGCTCCCCGGAGCCCAACCGCTCCATCGCTTTCCAAATCCTCTTGGCCCCCAGACCTGGCGTCAATAACAATGCCAGCCACGCCAACCGCGCTGAACCATTCCCACTTATCTCCCGGCCCAATTCTCCTTACCCTCTCATCCGGCTTGATTCTCAACCGCCGACCTCATCAATATATATAAGTACTTCCATGGAAACATTCCTGCCCTGAGCAAATCTTCCTTCCGCCTGAACGAAATCCTCCGGGCCGTAGAAACAAAAATTTGACATCCGCCAAACGCTCTTCTGCCCAACTTTCTGGCATCCCACTCACTAAAGCTCTAACTCCCGCCAACGCGGAAGGAGACTCTATGCTGAAACGCGTTCTTCTTACCGGGCCCCTGGCTTTTGTACTTCTCCTAACCTTGCCAGCTAAGGCAGATCCGTTGGTCCTCACTGCGACTCTCCTTGGATCCAACGAAGTTCCCCCAACCGGAAGCCCGGCGACGGGATTTGGCACTTTCATTCTCAACGGAAACCTCTTGACGATCGATGAGACCTTCTCCGGCCTCACCGCTCCAGCAAGTGCAGCGCACATTCATTGTTGTGGTCCGCGCGGCGTCAACGAAATCGTCGCCGTCCCCTTCACTCCGTTTCCCAACACCACCTCAGGCACCTTCATAGCGACGGTTGACCTGTCCCTTGCAGCAACTTATAACTCGGCTTTCATCACTCAGGAAGGCGGAACGGTTGCCCTCGCAGAGGCAGGATTCATCGCAGCCTTCACCGCTGGAGAGACATACGCCAATATCCACAACACCAACTTCCCCGGCGGAGAGATCCGCGGCCAGATCACACCCGAACCCGGCACCTTCCTGCTGCTCGGCACCGGACTGATCGGCGCCATGCAGGCTGTCCGTCGAAAAGTACGTGACTGAACCGCTTCTAAACCACGAGCCTCCGTCAACCACTGGAGGAGGCCGTTCTCTTTAACTCGACTGAGCCACCTGAATCAACCCGCGAATATATCCATAGCAATACGCAAACGACTGCAATCCGTTCGGATCGCTAGCCGCCTGCGGGACATGGTCCGGCATCAGCATATAGGGATATCCAATTTCCTTATAAACCTTGAGCGCCTTCCACATATCCACATCGCCCTCATCCGGATACACCTCGACAAAATCATTTCGGTGTCCGCGAATATTGCGGAAATGCACGTTGAATATCTTCTTCCGCGAGCCGAAGTAACGGATCACGTCATGGATTTCCTTACCAGGATCAGCCAGCATCTCCGACACCGTCCCCTGGCAGAAGTTCAACCCGTGATACTCACTCTCCCGAATCGTGATGAACTTCTTCAGCCCATCCACCGTCCCCAGCACACGATTCACTCCCTGATATCCCTCCGGAGGAACGCCCGGGTCTTGCGGATGACACGCCATCCGGATCTTGTACTCATTCGCCACCGGGATCACCCGATCCAGAAAATACGTAATCCTCTCCCAGAACGCATCTGCATCCACCTGCCCCGCAATCGTCAGCAGCGTCTTAGGCTTCGCATCCGCTAATTTCCACTGGCTGTAACTCGCATCTCCGCGCCCTGGCGTTCGCCCCGAACGCAGCACGCCAAGAATGCTCATGTTGTACTTGATCGAAGGCAAACCCACCTGCGCGCAATTCCGTATGAGCGTCTGGATCTGCTCAATGTCACGATCCCTCTCCGGACTCTTCGCCAGCATGATCGCCGGATGCTTCTCATTGTCGATATAGCTCGATTCCAGAATCGGCGGACCTACGCACTCGATCGTAATGCGATTCTTCTCCGCCAGCTCACGCATCCGGCTAAGCTCTTCCACCGTCGAAGCAACCCGCCCCTCCGATGTCTCCGGGTACCCGCAGATATGCGTCACCCCATACCGCGCCAGGTACTTCAGATGCGCATCCGTCGTAGGAGCACTCTGACAACCAAGCTTGAACAATGCCTGCTTCGACGAAGAGGTCGAAGGCTTAGCCGATGCAGTTGCAGATGTCGTTTCGGCAAGTCCAACTGCAATCGCCGCAGCTCCTGAGTTCGAAAGAAATTCACGCCGATTCATAGCCCTACCACTATCACGCAAACCCGGAAAAATATCTATCGCTGGATTTCACCCTTCGAATCTTCATCGCATTTCTTGCACTCAAGCATGCTCCCCAGCCGCGAAGCCCGTCCCTCCTCCGTAATCACCCATTCGCGCACCATCCACGGGGGATCGTGCCTTACATGCTGTCCATGGCCGCAGTCCAATAAGGCGCGCCAATGCCCCTCCTCATCCTTCTCGAATCCAGTAATCGCACGCCGCATCTTCGCTCTTCCCGCCTCATCCCATAAACTAATCTCTTGGCCCCGATCACGTCCCATCCCGTCCGCGTAGCCGCCATCAGCTTCCTCAACCCCGCTCCTCTCATGTGGGACTTCGAACACCCACCACTCGCCGCCACGCTCGCCGAGCGTTATCAACTCCACTACACCCTTCCTTCACTCTGCGCCGACGAGCTCCTCGCCGCCCGCGCCGATCTCGGCCTCATCCCCATCGCCTCCCTCACTCCTGAGCTCGCCATCGTCCCCAACTGCACGATCGCCTCACTCGACCACGTCCGTTCCATCCAGCTCATCGTTCGCAGCCAAACATCTGACCCCGACATTGCGCTACGCTCCGTTCGCACCATCGCAGGCGACAAGGCCTCCCGCAGCTCCCTCGTCTACGCTGACATCCTCTTCCGCAAATTCTTCTCCCTTCAACCCACTTTCGTTCCCTGCGAGGCTGACCCCGTCGCCATGCTTAAACTGGCGGACGCCGCTGTCCTCATCGGCGATCCAGCCCTCGTCGCTCTCGATATCCGTCCCCAGCTCGAGGAAGCCATCGGCCCCTGCCACTGGTTCGATCTCGCCCACTTGTGGCGCACTCGCACCAGCCTGCCCTGGGTCGCTGCCGTCTGGGCCATTCGCCCCGAATCTCTTCCACGAGCCCACATCACTCCAGCCCAACTCATTGAAGACCTCACCCTTTCCCGCGATCACGGCATCGCCCACATTGAAGACATCATTTACGAATGGACCCCGCGTCTCCCGCTCACAGCCGAAACCATTCGCGACTACCTCACCCACAATATTCACTACGCTCTCGAACCTGAGTGCATCCAGACCATCCATCTCTTTCGCCGATACGCCGCTGAAATCGGCGCACTTCCCCCTCTACCCGGCCTTCGTTTCTTATAGCTCCGTCCCTGAAGCACCTTTCTTACGTCAGACCGCGACTTCCTGACTGCTTTCCACGTCTTATCCACCATGACGTTCGCGCGCGAAGTCATCGGCACTGCTTCTGCATTCGTCAAAGCCTTCGCGCCAGATTCGCGCCATCACTCTGCCTTCCTCCACTTCTTCATGAGCTTTGGCCTTCTCGGCCTCTTTCTCGTCGCCATCGTCGACTCCTCTTTTATTCCCCTGCCAGTCCCTGGACTCACCGATCTCATGCTCGTCGTCTTCGCGGCACAACACTCGAACTGGCTTCTCCTGTTGGCGGTCTCCACCGCAGGCTCTGCGCTCGGAGGATACCTCAGCTACCGCGTCGGACATGCAGGCGGAATTGCCTTCCTCGAAAAACGGGTTCCGCCACGCATCTTCAAAAGTATCCGCGGATGGATGGAGCGCCACGCCATCCTCGCCATCGCACTTCCTGCCATCCTCCCGCCACCCATGCCGCTCTCACCCTTCGTCCTCGCAGCCGGAGCGCTCAATATGACGAAGGAAAAATTCCTGATTACCTTCGCGGCAAGCCGCTGCGTACGACACGCGTTCGCCATCTGGCTCGGAATCCGCTACGGCCGGCACGTCCTGCGCATGTGGAACCGGACCGCAGCCGAGTATGCCACTCCCATCCTCATCGTCATCTGGTCAGCGATCATCGCAAGCTGCGTATTCGCCTTCTGGAAGCTCTACAAAACCTCGCATGACCTCACCTCACCGCAAGCCACTCACGCCCACACACGGACAGCGGCCTGACAATCAAGCTGCCGCGGTCTTCGGCTTCGGAGCGAACTTCCGTTTGTAATACGCAATCGTCATCGAGATCGCCGGAACCCCAACAATCGACGGCCAAAGCCACACATACCACTTATTCCCCAGAAACCGCGACAGCGTCACCACCGAGAACGCCGACCACGCCGCGATATAGCTTCCGATCATGTTCCCCAGGTGCGTATACCACCAGAACATCTTCTCCTTCGGTTTGGCGATGAAGCTTTTCAGCTGGCCAAATGCCAGCGCCATTCCAATAAACCCAAACACAATCGCTACAATTCCCAGGTTCTGCACAATCGACGGCTTGAATACAGCAAACCCCGCAAGGCAGGCGCTTGTCACAAACGTGATGACACCCGCAGCCCAGTCAATTGGCTTCGCACCGCCGCCTTTGGGAAGATCTTTCAAGGCCAGCACTCGCCACGCTGAAAAACACGCATAGAAGCTGAACACCGCCACCAGCGCCAGAAACAACACAGGCCGATACAAAGCCATAGGCAACGCCGTCGCAGCCACAATCCCCATCGACCACAGATAAACCTTGCCCCAGCGCCTATGTTGCTTGCCGCCCTTTGCCGTCATCAATGCCACTGGAGCCAGCAGAAACGCCGAAACGCCTGCTGCGATATGTGTCCCAAGAAACGCCCTCATCCACAACGGATCGCCTGCGCTCATCTCACTTCCCCTTTCTCTTTCGCTCCATCTTCTCCAGGTCCCTCAACGTCTCATCGCTCCACGCAACCAGCGCCCGGCTCTCATGGATTCCCAGCCGCAGTGTCATCAGCCAATACGGCAAATCCGGATGACCAGCACGCTCCCGCGGAATGGACTTCATCATCCCCCGATAAAGCTTCCCCGCCATCTCATGCCGCTCCCGATACTCCCTCACATGCTGCTTGCTCACCGCAATCGAACTTTGTCTCCCGAAGAATAGCTTCAGCAACATCTCATTTCGCGGAACACTCGGAGCTGCCGGCAATTCCAACCAATTCCGTAGTTCCTCACGTCCCTTTTCCGTCAACGAGTACACATGTTTATCCGGCCTGCCCTTCTGCCTCTCCGTTCTCTTCTCAACCAGTCCGTCCTTCGCCAGCCGCTTCAATGTGGGATAAATCTGCCCGTAGCTCTCATTCCAGAAGTGCCGAATGGACTCCTGAATCAGCATCCGGATCCCATACCCCGACATCGGCGCTATACTCAACGCCCCGAGCAGCGCATATGCCGTAGCTCCAATCGGATTGCTCTTCTTTCGCTCCATATATCTAAAAGATATATATCTGAAAGATGCAATTGCCATTAACAAGACCTAAGCACTTCAAAAATTTGTGACGAAATGCAAAAAAGGCAAGCCGAAGCTCGCCTTTTCTATTCCCTAAGCCCTGTGCCCTAAGCCCTGCGCCCTAAGCCCTGCTCTCAGAACTCCCACCGCAACAGCGTAGCTCCAATCGTGAATCCGGCCCCCACGCTGGCCAGCAACACCAGATCGCCCTTCTTCAACCGCCCGTCATCCAGCGCTGTCTTCATCGCCAGAGGAATCGTCCCCGCCGTCGTATTGCCATACCGATCGATATTGATGATCACTCGATCCTGAGGCATTCCCAATCGATGCGCCGTCGACTCAATAATCCGCTTGTTCGCCTGGTGAGGAATAAAACACCCAAGATCCTTCCCTTCCACGCCGTTGCGGTTCAACACCTTCTCCGTCGCTTCAGCCATCTTGCGGACCGCAAACTTGTACACCGCCTGCCCATCCTGGTGCACATAGTGCATCTTCTTCTCCACCGTCTCGCACGTCGCCGGATTAAGGCTTCCGCCGCCCGGCATGTTCAGCGCCACTCCGCCCGAACCATCCACCTCATGCCAGAAGTCGATCAACCCCACCTCGCCGTCTTCACATGGCTCCAGCAACACCGCCCCCGCGCCGTCACCAAACAGAATGCACGTTGAGCGGTCCGTATAGTCGATGATCGAGCTCATCACATCCGCGCCAATCACCAGAACCTTCTTGTGCGCTCCGCTCTCCACCAGCTTCGCGCCAACCTGCAGCGCGTACGGAAACCCCGAGCAGGCCGCCGAAAGATCGAATCCCCACGCGCCCTTCGCTCCCAGCTTGTCCTGCACCAGGCACGCCGTCGCCGGAAACAGCATGTCAGGGGTCACCGTCGCGACGATGATCGCCTCAACCTCGCTCGGATCGACACCGCGCTTCTTCAGGCAGCACTTCGCCGCCTCTACCGCCAGATCGCTCGTCGCCACACCCTTATCGACAAGATGCCGCTCGCGAATCCCCGTCCGCTCAATGATCCACTTGTCGTTCGTCTCGACCATCTTTTCGAGATCTGCATTTGTCAGCAGCCGCGGCGGAACGTACGTCCCAACCGAGGAAATCTTCGCCCGTACTCGTACCTGCGGCTTCAACGTCAAACTCAAACCAGTACCTCGCAAATTAAAACTCAATGAATTGTCATTCACAGGATGCTAACCATTTTCTCTAAGAATGCTTAACCTGTCACTTCATTCTCCGGCAACTCACACACTTTTCCCTCATATTGCAATTGAGTGTGGTTGAAGCGAGAACGTGGAAGAGTTTGGGAATGAGGCACTCATAAAATTACCGGACGACTCACTGCGCCATTGCACGCCGGCCACCGGCAGTATCGTGAGGTAAAAAAATGTACCTGGCGACCCACTGCGCCATTGCGCAACGGCCACCGGGAGTATCGTGGGGCAAAAAAATGTACCGGGCAACCCACTGCGCCCGTAGTTGCCCGTTACCGTTGCTTCCTTCCGGACCTGGCGGGGTTGGCGGGATTACGTCGCGTAGGACCCGGCACACGTCCCATTCTAACACTCAAAAATCCACATCCCAAAACCGCCACAACATAGTCAGGACACGCATCAATCATCGGCGTACCCGCATGGAAACTCGTCGCCAAAGACTGCCTCCACTCCTACAACGTTCCCGCCGTAGACGAGTTCAGGAAAGCCATCGCTGAAGCCGAAAAAGCCGCAGGCAAAAAACCTTAGAGCCTTGCCGTTTACATCCTGATACCCTTTCGCCATGCGAATGGTCCAGCCACTTCTCGCCTTAGCCTGCATCTCCCTCACCGCAACAGTTCTTGCCCAGGACGTCCACGTCCGCGTCGATCCCTCTGCGCCTCACGCCAACCCCGGCAACGAAGACCGCACCGTCTTCCCCACCATCCAGAACGCCCTCGATCATCATCCCTGGCCGGGCCCCACTGGCGGTCGTGTCTACATCGACATAACACCCGGCACCTATCACGAACGCATCATCATCACCCAGAACCACCCCAACATCACCCTCACCGGCCTGGGCAAATCTCCCGAAGACGTCGTCATCACGAATTCACTCAACGCAAACCAGGCCGGCGGAACCTTCTTCACCGAAACCGCCGAGATCAACGGCACAGCCTTCGAAGCCGACAACATTACCTTTGAAAACACCGCCGGCAACACTGGCCAGGCCGTAGCCGCCGCCGTCCGCAGCGACCGCGCCGTCTTCAAGCACTGCCGCTTCCTCGGCCATCAGGACACCCTCTTCGCCGACTACGGCCGTCAGTATTACCTCGACTCCTACATCGAAGGCGGAGTCGATTTCATCTTCGGCAACGCCGCCGCCGTCTTCGACCACTCCGAACTCCACGCCAACGGCCCCGGATTCCTCACAGCACAATCCCGCACCTCGTCTGATCAGACCACTGGCTACGTCATCGTCGACAGCAGAGTCACCAGCAGCATCGACCACACCGCCGCCCCCATGGACGCATCGACTCCCGGTGCAAAGAGTTCCGCCTCCGCACACGACACCACCGGCCTCGGCCGCCCATGGCGCCCCTACTCCCGCGTCATCTATATCCACACCGAACTCTCGGCTGACGTGCGACCCGAAGGCTGGAACAACTGGGGCAATCCGGCCAACGAGAACACGGCCTACTACGCCGAATTCGGCAACACAGGCCCCGGAGCTGACGTCGCCAATCGTGTCCCCTGGTCACACCAGCTCACCTCCGATCAGGCCGACCAGTACCTCCCTCAAAACTTCCTCAGCGGTAGAGACCATTGGAATCCCCGCGAAGAAGCGGCTACACTTCCCTGACGCTTCAAAACCAGGAGAACCTCAGTGCTAAATCGCTTCACTCGTCGTGCCTTTGCGCGCCTTCTCGGCTCCGCCGCCCTCACTCCAGTAGCACTCTCTACACTCGCGGCCTCATCGGCGGAAGCGCAAAGCACGCCATCTCCAACAGCACACCTCTTCCCCAAAGGATTCCTCTGGGGCTCCGCCACCGCTTCGTACCAGGTTGAAGGCGCAGTCAACGAAGACGGCCGTGGACCCTCCATCTGGGACACCTTCTCTCACACTCCCGGCAAAACCAACAACGGAGACACCGGGGACGTAGCCAACGATCACTACCACCGCTACAAAGAAGACATCGCCCTCATGAAAGACCTCGGCCTTCAGACCTACCGATTCTCCGTAGCCTGGCCGCGCATCTTCCCCACCGGAACCGGCACTCCCAACCCCAAAGGCATCGACTTCTACAACCGCCTCGTCGACGAGCTCCTCAAAGCCGGCATTCAGCCCTACTGCACCCTCTTCCACTGGGACCTCCCCCAGGCCCTCGAAGGCAAAGGCGGCTGGCAATCGCGCGACACCTCCGAAGCCTTCGGCAACTACGCAGGCTACGTCGCCGAGCATCTCTCCGACCGCGTCAAGCACTTCATGACCCTCAACGAGATGCGCTCCTTCGTCGACATCGGCTACCGCGACGGCCGCCACGCCCCCGGCCTGCAGCTCTCCCCTGACAAAGTCAACCAGGTCCGCCACCACGCCGTCCTCGCCCACGGCCTCGGAGTCCAGGCCATCCGCGCCCACGCTAAATCCGGCAGTCAAAGTCGGCCTCGCCGAAAACGCCGAAGCCTGTGCCCCTGTCATCGAGACCGCCGAGCACATCGCCGCCGCCCGCAAGGCCATGCGCGAAGAAAACGCCGGCTACCTCACCGCTGTCCTCGAAGGCAAATACACCGATGCCTACCTCGCCCACCATGGCGCAAACGCGCCGAAGTTCACCCCAGCCGACATGAAGGCCATCGGGTCGCCCATCGACTTCGTCGGCCTCAACAACTACACCACAACCTGGGTCCGCGCCGACAGCGGCCCATCAGGCTACGCCCTCGTCCCCGCTCCGTCGTCCTATCCGCACATGATGAGCCCCTGGCTCCGCGTCGGACCGCAAGGCCTCTACTGGGGACCCAAATTCATCGCCGAAAACTGGGGCGTCAAAGAAATTTACATCACCGAAAACGGAGCCTCCTCCACCGACACCCTCACCCCCGACGGCCAGGTCTACGACTCAGACCGCGTCATGTACCTCCGCAACTACCTCACCCAGCTTCAGCGCGGAGTCTCCGAAGGCATCCCCGTCAAGGGCTACTTCTGCTGGTCCTTCATGGACAACTACGAGTGGGCCGACGGTTACGCCTATCGCTTCGGAATCCATTACGTAGACTTCAAAACCCAGAAGCGCACTCCCAAACTAAGCGCCCGCTTCTACAAAGAAGTCATTACCCGCAATGGCCTCGCCTGAGACTGCGTCTCGCGTTGACGGGCAGCGAAAATTCCACCATCGCTGCTCGTCAAAGATGTTTGACTTCCTCCAGGCAGTTCGCTAGATTTCTCGTCATCTTCTCAATTCATCCTGGGCCTGATTCATCGCTCTGAAAGAGCGATGCTCACGGAAGAACGGCCCTGCTTATACGCGTGGACCACCCTGCAGTACCGCAGATGGTCCGGGCGACGCGGTAAAGGAATTCCGCATTTTGAAAGGAGAGAGCTCAATGTTGAACACTTCGGACAATGGTTGCAAACGCACCAGCTTTGACACGTTTTCCAGGTCCGTGCTGATTGCAGCGCTGGCCTTCGCTCCTCTGTACTCAGCATCTTCTCAAACATCAAATGACCTTGCCCTGAAGCAGGAATCTCTTGCAGAGCAACAAACTGATCTCGCAATCCTGAAACTCAGGTGGCAAAACAATCGGAATGAATATTCGATACAACCGTTTTGCAACGTGAAATTGGCGGATCCCATTCAAAATGCGCGAAAAACCTACTGCAATCAGAAGGGAACGGAATTCACCAATAAAGATGCTGATCTCAGAGCTCAAGTGGAAAAGCTTCAGGTAAGTATTCAACAGCTTCAAGCAGAAATTCTCCAGTTACAGAGAACTCAACCGCAAAAGCGTTAAAACCTGAGTCAGTATCTTTGGATACGATCAATCATTCAACGTATATTCGAAAATTGCAATATACGAATATTAAAGATAGCCTCATAACATGCAGGATGCCCTGAGACGCTTTAAAGCCGACATCTTCCAGGCACTCGCCCACCCAACCCGCATCGCAATCCTCGAGCAGCTAAGCCATGGAGAACTCTCCGCCGGTGAGCTGATCGAGCGCCTCAACGTCGAGCAGGCCAACGCCTCCCAACACCTCGCAGTACTCCGCTCCAAACGACTCGTGGTCAACCGCAAGGCCGGGAATCAAGTCTTCTACTCTGTCCGAGACCCGCTCATCATCAAAGTCCTCGCTCTCATGCGCCAATACTTTCAGGCGCACCTTAAAGAATCTCTCGAGATGCTCAACGAGATTCAGAAGCCGGTAAAAATCAAGAAGGCCGTATGAGCACGCAGAACAAGTGGCTGCCGAGGTCCATCGAATGCCTCCGCGACTACACGCTCTCCCGCTTCACCCACGACTTCGTCGCTGGCATCACCGTCGGTCTCGTCGCGCTCCCTCTCGCTATGGCATTCGCCATCGCCTCCGGAGTCACCCCGCAGGCAGGCCTTTACACCGCTGTCGTCGCCGGATTCCTCATCTCCGCTCTCGGCGGCTCGCGCACGCAAATCGGAGGCCCCACCGGAGCCTTCGTCGTCATCGTCGCGGGCATTGTTGCGAAATTCGGCGTCGCCGGCCTTGCCCTCGTCGGCATCATGGCCGGCGTCATGCTGCTCATCATGGGCTTCACCGGCCTCGGCTCCGCCGTGAAATACATCCCGCGCCCCGTCACCATCGGCTTCACCAACGGCATCGCGCTCCTCATCGCATCCACGCAGATCAAAGATTTCCTCGGCCTCACCACACCGACCGTCCCCAGCGAGTTCCTACCGCGTATCAAGCTCCTCATCGAGCACATCGGAACCATTCACTGGCAAACCGTCGCCGTCGCCTCAGCATCGCTCGCCATCATCCTCCTCTGGCCGCGCATCACTCGCCGCTTCCCCGGAACCATCATCGCCCTGTTAGCCGCAACCATCGCGACGCCACTCCTCCACCTGCCCATCGAAACCATCGGCACCAGGTTCGGAGGCATCCCGCAAGGCCTTCCCCACCTCGTCCTCCCACAGTTCCAGGCAGCGCACATCGTTCCCCTGCTGCCTTCCGCGTTCACCGTGGCGCTGCTCGCCGCAATCGAAAGCCTTCTCTCGGCCGTAGTCGCCGACGGCATGAGCGGCGACCGCCACAACTCCAACGTCGAGCTCGTCGCCCAGGGATTCGCCAACATTGCCTCTCCGCTCTTCGGTGGAATCCCCGCCACCGGAGCCATCGCCCGCACCGCAACCAACATCCGCTCCGGCGCGCAGACCCCCGTCGCCGGCATGACACACGCCATCACGCTTCTCCTCGTTCTGCTCGTCGCTGCGCCGCTCGCCCGTTTCGTCCCGCTTGCAACCCTCGCCGCCGTGCTCTTCGTCGTCGCCTGGAACATGGGCGAGTGGCGCGAAATCCCCACCATCCTCCGCCTCTCCAAAACCGACATCGCCGTCTGGATCACCACCTTCTCCCTCACCGTCTTTGCCGATCTCACCGTCGCCGTCGGAGTAGGCATGGCGCTCGCCGCTCTCCTCTACATCTACCGCATCGCCGAAACCACCACCGTCGCCCCCGTCACCCGCGAGTACCTCCGCGACGGCCAGCCCCACATCCTGCAGGACAAGGAGATTCCCGCCAACGTCACCATTCTCCGCATCCACGGCCCCTTTCTCTTCGGAACCACCGAAAAACTCACCGAAGCCACCAAAGACATCGCTCCCTTCGCCCCAGTCGTCATCCTCCGCCTGCGCAACATGACCGCCCTCGACGCCACCGGTCTGCACGCGCTCGAACAGTTCGCCAAACGCCTTCGCCAATCCGGCAGAACGCTCCTCCTCTGCGGCGCACGCGATCAACCCGCACGCCTCCTTGCAAGCTCCGAGTTTATCGAGCATGTCGGCGAGGAAAACATCCTCCCCCACGTCCAGGCTGCTCTCACACGAGCACGCGAGATCAACGGAGACTTCCAGGGAGTCGGCCGCGAAATGGCCGCCGAACTCCAACACCACCCGCTATAGAAATATGACCACTCACTGCATCAAATTGGGGTTACCTGGCACCAGGCCTGAGCCTGTCGAGACCAGCTTCACTGGTGCAGTAGCAAGATGAAGAACGTCGTCATTCTGAGCGTAGCGAAGAACCCCCGCATTTTGCCTATAGCGGCTATCCCCTCTTTCGGGAAGTCGGGCACACCTTGCTGAATCCGCTCTAAAGACCGAACTACTTCTCCCCACCATCCTTCAGCCGAGGCATCTCCGCCCCACTCGACAGAGTCATCAACCCGGCCTTCGCATAAGTAAGCAGTTTCTCCCGAGTATCCGCAATATCCAGGTTCCGCATCGTCAGCTGCCCAATCCGATCCCGTGGAGAAAACGTCGACTCGCCCTTCTCCATCGTCAGCCGTTCCGGGTGGAATGTCAGGTTCGGCGACTCTGTATTCAGAATCGAATAATCATTCCCGCGCCGAAGCTCCAGCGTCACCTCGCCCGTCACTGCCTTCGCCACCCACCGCTGGGCAGACTCCCGCAGCATAATCGCCTGCGGATCGAACCACCGGCCCTGATACAGCAGCCGCCCCAGCTTCCTTCCATTCTCGCGATACTGCTCGATCGTGTCCTCGTTATGAATCCCCGTAATCAGCCGCTCATACGCCGCAAACAGCAGCGCCAGCCCCGGAGACTCATAGATCCCCCGGCTCTTCGCCTCGATGATGCGGTTCTCAATCTGGTCGCTCATCCCCAGCCCATGTCGCCCGCCGATGCGGTTCGCCTCGTACAACATCTCCACGTGATCCGGATACTCCACCCCATTCAGCGCAACCGGCCAGCCCTCTTCGAACCGGACCTTCACCTCCTCGCGCTTCACCTCAACATCATCGCGCCAGAAAGCCGTCCCCATAATCGGAACCACAATCTTTACGCTGCTCGAAAGAAACTCCAGGTCCTTCGCCTCATGCGTGGCGCCTAGCAGATTCGAGTCGGTCGAGTAAGCCTTCTCCGTCGACATCTTGTACTCGAACCCGGACTTCACCATGAACTCCGACATCTCCTTGCGCCCGCCCAGCTCCTCGATGAACGCATCATCCAACCACGGCTTATAGATCTTCAGGTCAGGATTCACCAGCAGCCCATACCGGTAGAACCGCTCGATGTCGTTGCCCTTATACGTCGAGCCGTCGCCCCATATGCCGACGCCGTCTTCCTTCATCGCCGACACCAGCATCGTGCCCGTCACCGCCCGCCCAATCGGAGTCGTGTTGAAGTACGTCACCCCCGCCGTCGTAATGTGGAACGCCCCCGACTGCAGCGCCGCCACACCCTCCGCCACCAGCTGCGCCCGGCAATCGATCAGCCGCGCCTTCACCGCGCCATACTCCAGCGCCTTCTTCGGGATCGCTTCGTAGTCCGTCTCATCCGGCTGCCCCAGGTTCGCCGTATACGCATACGGCACCGCGCCCTTCAGCTTCATCCAGTGCAGCGCGGCGCTCGTATCGAGCCCACCCGAAAACGCAATTCCAACCTTCTCTCCGGTCGGCAAACTTTGCAAAATATTCGACACGTTGGTCAGCCTTAGCAACAAAGATTTTCTACGGGAACTAAACCCTAAGTATCTTTGCCGCTCATCGACCGAGTCAAATCAAGCGTTATGTTGTAACACTCCATTCAACGAGCCACGCCGCCACATCGGGTGCCCCATTCATGACGCGGCCTTATCGCGGCATGAGTGGGCTCCACTCTGCCGAAGGCAAAATCTGAATCCAGAACCACCCAAAATCTCAAATCGCACCGCGCCCATAGCGCCCGACCTGATTCGTCAACTCTCTACTCCACCCGCCCCGGGACCAACCCCGAAGCCGGCCAATGCAAAGGCTGAGCATTCACATTCAACCCCACCGCAACCGCCCCCTCCACCGGCCGCACATCCACATTGAACCCATCCACCAGAATCTGCGGAGCATCCCCAGCCAGATCCTTCGTGGCCGCCTCAACCGTCACCGTTCGCAACTCACCCGGCACCAGCGTAATGTAGTTGTCCGAATAAAACACCGGCAGCACCCGCTTCCCCGATCCCTTCTGATGCAACTGCAGATGCGTCATCAGCGCAATCGTCTCCGTAGGATTCCTCAGCGTCACGGTCAGCAGTGTCTTCTCTCCCTCAACCCTCGACTCACCCGTTACCTCGATCGCAGCCGCAGGCAGCTTACCCAACTCCGTAAAGTCATCCTGCACCGCATTCTGCCAATAGAAATTGGTCGAAATCAGCCGCCCATCGCTGCCAGTCAAATCCAGCTTCACAAAATAAATCGGCGAAACCGACGCAGGCACATCAATCTGCACAGCCTTCACCGTTGTGCTTCCCGGAACCGCCGCAACAACATAATCCTTTGCCGACTTCTCCCTGCTGTCGATCCCATAGATCGTCGTGTGAACCTTCAACCCCGTCAGTTCATTCGGAGTATTATTCACCACCTCAATTCCGCCGTTCGCTTCATTCAGTTGCACATGCACCGTCTCCGCAGCCTTCTTCGCCGCATACAGCGAAGCATTTGGCTCAAGATCATAGTGATAAAGCTGCCACACAAAACTAGGCTGCGCCGGATGGCTCATCCACGTAATCACACCTGTCGTCGCCTTGAACATCTGCGCATTCCGCCCCTCATACATCGCGCGAAACGCCTCATAGTTTGCAAGCTGCGCCTTCCGCACAAAGTCCGCCAGATTCCGAATCGCCCCATACCGCCGCGCCAGCGTAAACGGATACTCTCCTCCCTGCGCGCCCTTCGCCATATCGTGCTGCGCCCAGTCGTCGTTGATCGTCTCCCAGTCCTTCTCCGGCATCATCCCTTGGATCGACTCAATCGTCGGCACCGACACCGACCCTGTCTCCGTCTTGAAGCTTTCATTCAGCCGATAGAAAAATCGCGGCGACCTCCAGAAGTAAGGCCCATGCGACGAAACCCCTCGCCCATCCGCCGAGTTCGACTGATACAGCCGCGTCGGATCCAGCTTCGTCATCATCCCCTTCAGCGTGTCGTCCAACTCCTTCGGCGGATACCCCTCATTCCGCGCACACCAAACCGCAATCGCGGGATGGTTCCGATACCGCAAAATCTTATCCGTCACATTTGCCAGGTACGTATCAATATCCGTCGGATCCGGTCCATCCGAAGGATTCGGCTGAAAAAACTCATCCCACAGCAAAATCCCATACTTATCCGCCAGGTCATAAAAGTCCGGACTCGTGCTCTGCCCCACCCAATTCCGAATAATGTTCAGATTCGCCAGCGCATGCATGCGGAACTGCGCCTCCAGCCTCTCGCGCGGAATCCGCTTCATTGCCTCATCCAGCCCCCAGTTCCCTCCCCGCGCCATCACCTTTACGCCATTCACCGACAGCGTAAGATTCTCCGAGTCCGCAACCTGGTACTCAATCCTCCGCACCCCAAACTGCACCGTCTGCTCATCCGACACCTGCTTGCCCACCTCAAACCGCAGCGTCAACTTTGAAAGATTCTGCGGCCCATACCCATTCGGCCACCAAAGCTTCGGCCGCTGGACATGCAGCGCAGCCACCGTCTCTTTATCCAGCGTTATCGAGGCACTCTTATTCGCCTCAACCGTCACATCTTTGCTGAAGTTGATCAGCTCGCCCTGCCCCGCAATCGTCCCCACCAGCCTCCCGCTCACAGGCTTGGCCGACTTGTTCTCCACCATCGCCGACACCGTCAGATCGGCAGAATCATTTCCCTTCGCCAGATCGCTCCGCACAAACGGATCCCTCACCACCACCGGCCCCGTCGCCGACAGCGTCACCGGCAGCCATATCCCCGTGTCCCGATCCCGCACCGCAGGCAGCCAGTCCCACCCAATCGTCGAAAGAAACGTCGGCCCGTCGATCGCCGTCTCGCCGCCATTCTTCCCCACGCCATTCGCCACCGTATGCTCATGCGGCACACCCGGATGCGGCTGCGGAGCCACCAGCACCGCCACCACCATCTCCCGCCCGGCCTTCACATACTGCGTCACATCAAAGTCGCCGCGGATAAACGCCCCGCGCATCGAGCCCGCCTTCTGCCCATTCACCCATATCTCAGCCGAATAATTCACACCGGCAAAGTGCAGCCAAACGTACTTGCCCTTGTAACTCTTCGGAACAACAAAGCTCGTCCGGTACCAATAGCTCGTCTTATTCAGGCTCTCCGGAATCGCCCGCATATTCTCGCCATACAGCGGCTCCGGATAAACCTTGTTGTTCACCAGCGTCGTCAGCACCGTCCCCGGAACCGTCGCCTCATACCATCCCTCCGGCCTGAACTTCGCCCCCGAAACCTCCGCAGGCGCAGCCGAAACCTTCGCCACATCCTGCATCCTCCATCCGGTGACGGCCTCACTCTGCTGACCAGAAGCAAAAGCGATGGGCATAAGACACAAAAGAAAAGCTACCTTCTTCAAAATCGTCATCTAGGGAAACGCGCCTCTAAGAATTCTCAATGCGTGAAAATACTAGCGCATTCAGCGCACCTCACACCCAGCCAGGTCATTCGCTGTAGTTGTCATCCCCGGAGGGGATCTGCTGTTGCAGTTGCCTTTCTTGTTGTCATCCCCGCAGGGGATCTGCTGTTGCAGTTGCCTTTCTTGTTGTCATCCCCGCAGGGGATCTGCTGTTGCAGTTGTTATTGCAGTTGTTGCAGTTGTTGTTGCAATTGTTGTTGCAATTGTTCTTGCAGTTGCAGTTGCTGTCGTCGTTGCCGTTGTCTGTTTCACGCCGTCATCCTGAACGAAGTGAAGGACCCCCGCATTTCACCCGAAGCGCCACAACTTCAAAAAGCACCCACACAAATTCTCACAGACAATCACCCCATCTGCGCTATCCTCTAAATCGCACAGCGGAGACACCATGCACCGATTAGCCTCCTGCCTCGCCTTCACCACCCTCGCTGCCTCACTCACTCACGCCCAGACCCAGCAGATGCCCCGCGACTACCGCGGCGTCCAGATCCGCGTCCCAGGCATCTTCGTCACACCCGTCCCCAACGCACCCTTCACCGCTAAGGTCGACATCATCTCTCACGAGCTGCTGCCCAACGGCTCCATCGACATCCGAACCAGCACCGCGCACATCGCCCGCTCTTCCTCAGGACGTATCTACAACGAACTCCGTCAGCTCGTCCCATCCTCATACAAGGGCGACCCCCAGCTCCTCTCCGCTCACATCTACGACCCCACCAACCGCCTCAACATCTTCTATCAACCATTCACCCGCATCGCCCGCGAGACCTACCTCCAGCAGCCGCCACCCCCGCCAGCCAACTCCGTGCCCGCCCGCACCCCACCCAACAATCCCTACTTCAAAGAGGAGCAGCTCGGCACCCAGCCCCTGGCCGGCCTCACCCTCACCGGAATCCGCAAGACCCGCATCATACCCGCCGCCGGCAGCACCACCGGCAAAGACATCGTCATCACCGACGAGTACTGGTACTCACCCGATCTCTCCATCTACATGATCATCAAGCACAACGATCCACGCACCGGAGAGCAGATCGTAGCCGTCAGCGAAATCGAGCGCCACGAACCCGAGGCGGCCCTCATGTCCGTCCCCTCCGGCTACAAAATCGTCGACGAGAATCCTCCCGAGGACACCACCGGCGCACCCACAGCCGCGACTCACTAAAAACGGTTGACCATACCTAGTCTCACTGCACCGTCAAAGCGACCGTAGCCTGCTGCGTAATGGCTCCTGAAGTTGCCACGATGACAACGTTGGATGGTCCACTCGGAGTCCCGGTCGACAGTGGCCCCGGAGCCTGATAGTTTGAGCACCCAACGGCAAACCCCGCGATCACGAAAAATCCAATAGCTCCACTCAACAAACGCAACATGGAAATCGTCCTGCCCGAACGCCGCCGCCATACCCAGAAAACGGAACCAAGCGGCACCAGCAGAGCGGACAAAATCCCCCCGATCCTGCTTCGACGAAGGTTTTGAGCACCCAACGAATTACTCATCGTCTGAATCATCACCGTTCCCGTCGCGCTTGCTGTCGGCGTAACCGAAAGCTGTGCCGGCGAAAAGATGCAGCTCGCACGGGGAGGCAGGCTGCTGCACAACAACGTAACCGTACCGTTGAAGCCATTCACCGGAGCCACACTGATCGGAAGCGTCGTACTATCGCCTGCCTTCATCGTTGCCGTACTCACCCCTGTGCTGAATCCAAACGTAGGAGTACTGCCCGACGTCGTACTGTTTGTGATCGCGCCAAACAATCCGTGAGCCCCGTTCGCAAGTCCTGCCGTAAAGTAAACCGTGTTCGGGTTGCCGCCGCTCACTGACGTACTGTTCGTCACCGTCGTGCCGCTTGTCAGCAGTTCCCAGAGGCTCGCATAAACCAGCGGCTTGCCCGTGTTGTCCACTAACTGGCCAAGATACGCATAGGTCTTCGGATCGAAGACATTGATCATCCCGTCGCCGAAGTTCCCGATCAAAAGATCGGTGCTGAAGATCCCGAAGCTCGCTGGAGCAAACGCTACACCCCACGGAGCGTTCAGATTTCCTCCCGTCACCGCGCGCGCCACAAAATTTCCCGAAGTATCAAAGATGTCCACCAATCCATTGCCCCCGCCGTTCACAGTCCCGTAAGGAGCCGTCGCCGTCCGCTTTGCATAACTCACCCACACCTGCGATCCCAGCACATGCACCGAAAACGGGCCATACCCGGACGGAAGTCCCGGGTCCGTAAAGCTCCCCGCAAGCTTCGTCGGCTGGAACGTGTCGTCATACACCTCAATCGCATTGGCCGTGCCGAAGTTCGCCGCCAGCACATAGCTCCTCGTGCTCGTATTCAGAATCGCAAGCCCTGGATACGACGCCCCCGCGGCATTGTTGTTCACCACAATCTGGCAGATCGCGTTTGCCGTTCCCAGCTTGCTGTTCCATCCCGAAATCGTCCCATCCAGCGTCGAGAAGATAAACGACGCCTTCGTTAGGTTCGGCAGCAGCATCCCTGTCGACCCCGCCGTCGTCACCGACCCCGCTGGATATCCCGGACTCGTCTGGTTCGTCGCCGACGGAACAATCACCTTGAACCCAATCGTTCCCGCTGCCGCCACGACGTAGTCATAGCCCGCCCCCCCTGTGGCGATCCACCATGTGGGACTGGTTGAGATGGCCCACGGATTAATAAAACTCGCATCCATCGTCGTAGCCGGAACCGACCCATCCGAGATGATGTTCGTCACCTTGTAAGCCTGCGCTGCCGCAGGCAACGATCCAACAACCAGAACAGCAGAAAGAAACGAAAGGGAAATAATTCGAGTAGCCACGGTGACTCACTTTCCTCTCCATAACAACCGAGAGAGCTGCCGGAATTGGTGATATCTGAAATCTCCGGAATAGTAGTGATTCGCCGAAAAGGTTATGTCCGGAACTTGTCAGCAAAATGTCATTTCATTGCCGCAACTTGCCGTCCGGCACTCGAAAGACTTACAGTTCTCATGATGTCTTTAGCCCACCTGTCTTTTCCTTCGAAAAGATAGGGAAAGCCAATAGTGGCTGGTGACATTCAAGCGCCGCACGGCGAGGCCCCCAAGAATGCGAATAATAGGAGATGGATATGAAAAGGCTCTCGTTCCTCTTTATGGCCCTGTCGCTCATGATCGCCAGCGCCCTCGGCCAGGATGTCCGCTACAACTACGACAAAAGCACCGACTTCTCAAAGTTCAAAACCTATAAATGGGTCGACATCAAGGGCGCACAAAAACCCAATGACATTACCGACAAGCAGATCAGAGCATCCATCGACGCCGAACTGGCGAAAAAAGGTTTGAGCAAGGTGGATAGCGATAGCGCTGATCTCTATATCGGCTATCAGGTCGGTATCCAGACCGAAAAGGAATTTACCTCCTTCAACTCGGGCATGGGACCAGGATGGGGATACGGTGCCGGTTGGGGTGGAGGATGGTACGGCGGTGGTGGCGGAATGACCACTGGCTCAACGTCAACAATCTATATCGGCCAGCTCGCACTTGATATGTACGAAAGCAGCAAAAAAGATCTTGCATGGCGAGGAGTGGTAAGCAAAACCATCGACACCAAAGCCAAGCCTGACAAACAGCAAAAAAACCTGGACAAGGCAGTCGCAAAGCTCCTCAAGAACTACCCCCCGCCCGTGGGAAAATAGCTATCAACCCAATCACCCCCCATTACGCGATGAGTAATGGGGGGTGATGACAGTACTTCGTGGAGCGGCCCCATTGATGCCGAAGGCATGAGTGCGCCCCATCGCACCCTGGAAAAGCTGTCAATAGACTTCTCCCCCTTGCCATGCAGAGGAAACTCCACAAACCACAGAAATAAAATTACTTACAAACCGAAAATAAACATCTGCAAACTGGCAGGGCAGTTTCGCTCAACCATTAAAATGAAATCAGGATCAGAGACCAGGGGCCGAGCGCAAAGCTCGGCATTATCCTGTTTATAATGAATAATTTATAGACAACCAACGACTAATTCTTTGAATTTCGCCGGTTTAGCATGCGGCGTTCACCCTGAAGTCTAGATCTAAGTTATATTTTTTGAACACTTTAGATCAAAAGATAGGGGGAGGGGGGAATAAGAAAAATACGCAGGAAAACTGGTAAACTATAAGACTGTGACTCCCCCCTCCATCCAACCCGAAGCCATTGGTGTGCTCGAAGCGCCTGTCTCCCAGTCGGCCAGGCCCAGAATCGGCTTCGTCTCCCTCGGCTGCCCAAAAAACCTCGTCGACTCCGAGGTCATGATGGGCCTCCTCCACTCGGCAGGTGGCGAACTCACCCACAACGCCGAAGACGCCGAGATCCTCGTCGTCAACACCTGCAGCTTCATCGACTCCGCCAAGCAGGAGTCCGTCAACACGATCCTCGAGATGGCCCGGCACAAGCAGGCCAACGGAGGAAAGGCCCAGCGCCTCATCGTCGCCGGCTGCCTCGTCGAGCGCTACCGCAACGAAATCCAGAAGAACATCCCTGATGTCGACGCCGTCGTCGGCACGGGCGAACTCGAAGCCATCCTCACCGCCGCGGGCCTCGCCCCCAAACCGCAACCGGTCACCGGCTCCCCCTTCAACATCCTCCCCCCAGGCAGTGGTGCACAGACCCACTCCCTCGTAAGCCGCGCCCACAGCGCGGTCCACCAGCACTCCCACCCGACCGAGCAAGGCACGCAACTGCAATTCGAAGCAGGAAACAAAAACGGCAAAGAAAAAAGTGTCATCCTGAGCGAAGTCGAAGGACCTGCGGTTCCTTCTTCCCGCCCCGAAGGCGACCTCCGCGAACAACAAGGCCGCTTCTCCCGGGCCTCATGGGACGGAGCCACCTCCACCCTCCCCAGCTACCTCTACTCCGACGAGACCCCCAGGATCCTGGCGACACCTCGCGCCTCGGCCTACATCAAGATCGCCGAAGGCTGCGACCACCCCTGCTCCTTCTGCATCATCCCGCAACTCCGCGGAAAATTCCGCTCGCGCCGCATGTCGTCCATCGTCGCCGAAGCCGAAAAGCTTATCGCCCAGGGCGTCCGCGAAATCACCCTCATCGGTCAGGACACCACCTGCTACGGCGAAGACCTAGGCCTGCAGGAAGGCCTTGCCCAGCTCCTCGAAGTCCTCGCCGCGCTCCCCGGCCTCCGATGGCTCCGCTTCCTCTACACTTACCCCAACAAGGTCACCAACCGCCTGTTGGAAACGATGGCGAAGCACGACAACATCGCTAAATACCTCGACGTCCCCCTCCAGCACGCCAGCGCCAGCGTCCTCAAACGTATGAAGCGCGGAGGCAACGCCCAGATCTTCCTCTCGCTCATCGAGCGCGCCCGCCGCATCGTCCCCGGCATCGTCATCCGCACCAGCTTCATCGTAGGCTTCCCCGGCGAGACCGAAGCCGACTACAAAGAACTCGAAGATTTCATCAAGGCCGCCCGCATCGACTGGCTCGGCGTCTTCACCTACTCCGACGAAGAGGGCGCCAGGGCCTTCGAACTCGCCGACGAACTCAAAGTCCCCAAACGCACCATCCAGTCGCGCCGCAACAAGCTGATGAAGCTCCAGCAGAAGATCAGCGCGAAATCCAAAGCCGAATGGGTAAGCCGCGAGATCGACGTCCTCGTCGAAGGCGAATCAGAAGAGACCGAGCTCCTCTGGGAGGGCCGCACCATCCTCCACGCCCCCGAGATCGACGGCAAAGTCTTCATCAACGACTTCGGTCCCTACGAGGAACTGGTCCCCGGAACCTTCTACCGGGCCGAAATCACCGAATCCCACGACTACGACGTAGTTGCCCGTATCATCGAGTAGTTATTGCAGTGAAGAGATGAAGCTAGTAGGGGCTCGCTTTACCGATATTCGCTTTAGTCGTGAGCACCCACAACCTCGAGCAGCAACTGATCATGATTCCTAATCACCGCCCGCTTCTGTGGATTCGTAATCGTAATCAATCCACCCGATGACTCCATCTGGGCTCCCTCATCGTATCCATAGAGTCCCTTGGCAGTCGTCGAAAACACGCCCATCGCCCGAGGCATCATCGCGCCATCGAGCTTCACCGGCAAGCTGTAAACCCCGTAGTAATCGGCATAGCCGACCGTATGCGTCCTCGTGTCGATGACATCTCCAACCCAGCCTGACCGGTTGACCTCATCTCCGCCAACCTGCCTGGTGTTCCAACTCGCCTCGCTCGCATTGCCACGGTCAGCACCACCGTTCGTCGGACGAAACGTATCATCAACGCACATAATGTTAGCCGCAGCAACCGCCCTTGTCTCTATCGGGACCGTCTTGCCTCGATAGCGCAACTCCGTGAATCGGATGGTCAATACCGAAGGATGCGCAGCAGTTCCATCCCCACCGTCGGACGCTACCACCTCGCCGCGAACCTTGGCGCCGCGATTAAGGTAAGCATCCGCTGAGACAGGAACCCGTTGCGTCGTCGTAACTGCAAACACCGTTCCCGGCTTTGCCTTGCCGGCGGAGAGCGTTCGCCCAATCTGCACAGGCAAAGTAATACCCGCATGCAGCGGCTGCAATTCAGTTACTGCACTGCTCTGTTGCGAAGTTCCCGAGGCTTCCGTCTGGGTAGCGAGCGACGCAAGCAACAGCACAACGCCCCACATGCCCGACTTCGTATGAGAGGAGTTCCAAATCGCACGCACAAAACACCTCGCCTTGATTAGACGCACCTGCTGCCACAGCATCTCACCGTTGCACCGTTCTGTATCCTCGATATGCTAGACTTCTCGTCCCGAACCTGAAGACAGCCGCTTGCAGCGAATAGATTGCCCGCAGGCTTCGAGCCGGCCCTCCTAACAGCGCATGCATCGACTGACATTGATATCCGGAAAGAGCTGAAATAAATTTCCGTGCGCACCGATCAGGGTCAATATTCATTCCATCTCTATCGCTCTCCAGCAGCGAAAAGCATTAGTCACTCATAAAGCTGAACCAACAATTTTTTCCGAGGTGACCAACATGGCAGATCATGAAGATGCACAAGACTACACAGCGAATGGCCCAACCGATATCGGATTCCGGACTGGCGGTAATGGCACAGGAATCGCGAACGGCGTCGTTGCCAGCGGAACCAACATTGGCGTGCACGGAATCGGTGAGGGAGTCTCTAACTCGAATGCCGAGACTTGGGGTGTTTTCGGAGAGTCAAAGCTCGGTATAGGCGTCCAGGGCCAGTCGGGCGGAGGGGAATCTGGCGTTGTCGGGTTTAGCCATGCCGGAAGGGGCGTGCAGGGGGAAGGAAATCCCGGCGTGGAAGGGACCTCCGACTCCGATGATGGAATCGTCGGCGTATCGAGCGGCGAGCGCAAGAGCGGCGTCTTTGGCGACCATAGGCCATCCACCGGTGTTGCCTTTGGCGTCAGTGGAAGGTGCCAGTCAGCCGCGGGCGCAGGCGTAAACGGGTTCTCTGACTCCGCCAACGGAGTCATAGGAACCAGCACCGCCAACGACGGAGTCGTCGGTGTATCGGGCGGCGAGCGCAAGAGCGGCGTCTTTGGAGATCACACGCAATCCACGGGTGTAGCTTTTGGCGTCAGTGGAAGATGCCAGTCACCCGTCGGCGCAGGCGTAAACGGATTCTCCGTCTCCGGCAACGGTGTCATAGGGACCAGCACCAGCAATGATGGAGTCGTCGGTATATCGAGTGTCGAGATTAAAAGCGGCGTCTTTGGCGATAACACGAATTTGACGGGAACAGCCTTTGGCGTCAGTGGAAGATCCCAGTCCCCTTTGGGCGCAGGAGTAAACGGGTTCTCCGTCTCCGGCATCGGGGTCAAAGGAACCAGCACTTCCAATCACGGAGTCGTCGGCCTGTCGAGCGTCGGTCACAAGAGCGGCGTCTTTGGCCATAACACGCAACCCACGGACGCAGCCTTTGGCGTTAGCGGAATATCCGATTCGGCCGATGGCGCAGGCGTGGGCGGATCCTCAGAATCCGGTTACGGTGGACAATTCCACGGAGCACGCGCGCCTTTGCGGCTGCTGCCTGCCGCTACTTCCGGAAGTCCGACGACTGGGGAACACCAAATAGGCGAACTCTTTATCGATGGAAATGGAGATCTCTTCTTATGCAAGGGTAATGGAACACCGGGCACATGGTTCCTCGTTCAGCTATCTCCTGCATAACTGGAAGCATGTAACGGAATCCCCACAAGCCCGCTCCGGCGGGCGACGGTTCCCTGCGCTCTATCGTCTACTAGCGATCCCACCGCCAACAGCAATAAAATTATTAAGTCATGTCGAAAGCTCTACGCTGCCCAACCTGCCGAACCCTCGTCCTCGAAAGGAACGAAGACTTCCCCTTCTGCAGCGACCGCTGCCGCCGCATCGACCTGGGCAAATGGGCCTCCGGAGACTACAAAATCTCCGCCCCCATCCAGGACCCCGACCTGCTCGAAGAATTGGCCCGCTCCAACCGCAACAAACCCAACAATGACGAAGACGTGAACTAGTGCCCACCCAGACCACAAAAAACAAAACCCTCTGGGCCTGGACGATAGGAACCTTCTTCGGCTCCGGCCTCCTCAAACCCGGCCCCGGAACCTACGGCTCGATAGCCGCGCTTCTGCTCTGGTACGCCGCCGCGCACATCTTCAACCCATCGCCCCTCACTCTTGCAATCGGCACCGCAATCGCTGCGACCATCGTCACGCTCATCGGAATTCCCGCGGCGACCATCGTCGCTCGCGAGTCCGGGAAAAAAGATCCCGGCCACGTCGTCATCGACGAAGTCGCCGGCCAGCTCATCGCACTCATCGCATCGCCCGCCGTCCCGGGCTATGCCTTCTTTGGGCTCGTCCTCTTTCGATTCTTTGACATTCTCAAACCCTGGCCCATACGCAAGCTTGAACGCCTCCCCGAAGGCACAGGCATCATGCTCGACGACGTAGCCGCTGGACTCCTTGCTCTTCTCTGCACCTGCTTACTGCGATTTCTGATTCATTGAAGAGCTTCGCAATTCAGGTCGCTTGCGCGGCGGCGGCAGGGCCTTCCAGCCACGCGAGAAAGAGCTTATATCCCACGGACAGGACGACGGCGCCCACGAACAGCCCGATGATCCCGAGCGCGAGAAACCCTCCAATCGCGCCAAGGAAAACAACCGCAATTGGAACCGCCGCGCCGCGTCCAAGCAGTATGGGTTTCAGCACGTTGTCCATAAGGCCTACCACAAGGCACCACACAAGAAACAGGACTGCCTTTGTCGTGCTCGCAATCGCAAACACGTAGATCACGGCAGGAATCAGCACAAGCATGCCGACCTGAAGGACAGCAGCGAAGAGGAAGATGAGCGTCCACAATCCGGCGCCGGGCAACCCGGCCACCAGGAAACCAATACCGGCGAAAACAGTCTGGATCACAGCAACGCCGAGAATGCCGTTCGTGACGCTTCGAATGGTTGATCCAGCGAGTTTCTCGAACTCCGGACCCTGATCTCCAAAGAAACGGTTGGCCAGGGAATGCGATACAGAGACACAACCCGACGCCTTTGCCAGCAGAACTCCGGCAACCAGGATGGAGAGCACAAATTGCAGTATCGTAGCGCCAATTCCGGCGGAAGCTGAGAGCAGTCCTAGCGCAAGTGCCTTGATCTGTGGGGAAAAGCTCTTCAGCAACTCGGTCAGGTTGGTGGAAGCCAACGTCCAGGTGCGTAGCAGAGGAGGACCAATCATCGGCCAGGTCCCGATGCGCGCCGGTGGCGGTGGAACATGGATCGTTCCGCCCTTAACCTGATTGGACAGCATCTGGATGCCGTCAAACATTGTCCCCGCAAGCAACACCACCGGAACAATCAGGATTGCAAGAAAACACAGACAGCAGAGAACTGACGCCAGCACTCCTCGCCCGCCCAGGAGATCACGCAGCTTTCGATACGCAGGAAACACCGCGATCGCGATAACAATTCCCCAGGCGATCAATGGAATAAAAGGCTTCAGGATAAGAAAGCAGGCCGTCACGAGCAGTACCAGCAACCCTATATGGATCGAAACCTCGACGGCGCGGTGTATATATTCCCGTTGATTGTTCGATGGCTGTTCAGTAGTCACGGCGCGTCCTCCTTGGATCCGGAGCCTTCGACTCGATTCTTGCGCGTCCACTCCGGCAAACAGCCCGGCATCCTGCAATCCCGCCGCTAGATCTCGCGATCGGCGCCACTGTCGCCGCCATCGCAGTCACTCTCAACAGGATTTCCGCCGCAACCATCGTCGCTCGCAAGTCCCGACGGAAATATCCCCGTCACATCGTCTTCAATGAAGCCTCCGGCAACCTCGTCCGGTTGATTCTGGCGAAACCTTACTGGAATCATATGTTTCTCACTCTGTTTTTTTTTGGCTCTTGCCTGCATGCGCTTGACCGCAGCTATTGAGCGACCGATGCCACATTGACGTCCTCCTGATCCTCAGGCACCGGAGTCCAGGTCTTGTCCGGATTGAAGCGCTCCATCTTCTTAAACTCATCGAGCGTACCAGGCCCGAAATCTTTTTCGTAAACGACGCCGTCGTTGCTCACAATGAAGGTCTTCACTCCCGTGACGCGGTACTCAGCCGGCGCAGCTACCAGTGCAAAACCCCCGATCATCGCGCCTTCAATCACATAATCCAGCTGGCCCAGCGGAGCGGCAGGCCCCTGCCCCTTAAGCACCTTGAAGAAGTAGCCGTGGTATGGCTCCTCTTTGCTGCTGTAGCCCTGTGCAATCGCCTCGGCGATCTTTTCAGCGATAGGACCACCCATAGTGCCATCGGCATTTCGCCACGTCAGACCATCCTGTTTGCCGGGAGTGCTGATAATACGTTGCGCATACTGGTTGACTTCGTAACCTTCGCGCTTTTGCATCGCGTACTCTTCCTGCGCCTCCACGTAGCCATGACAGATAGAAATCGCATCGAGTTCATTGGCTCCGATGCGACGGTTCAGAAGTTCCTGCTTGCCCGCCTTGCTGTCGAAGAACCACTTGCCGCCTTTCTTCACAATTGGCACCGGGAATGGCCAGTTTTCGTTCCCTACCAGAACGAACGCGCGTGCTCCGTTCTTCGGTTCTACGGAAACACTCTTTTTTTCGTGAGCCGCAGCGGCGAAATCGGTTGCACGCTGGCGATCCTGTACGGTATCCCCGGTAAAAATAATGTCGTCGCCGTCGGGGCCGAAGATCTCCGCGAGTGCAGTCGTGTCGAACTGCTCGGCCGCATTGACTAACGCATCAGCAGCCTGCTGCGGAGTGCCGAAGGTTTTGATACCCGCAGGAATGCTCGACGTAGCAGCCGGAGCTGTATTCGCCGTGGGCTCCTGCGCATCCAGAAAACCCGACGGGCACAAACAAATCAGAGCGACGGCGCTCATCACCCAGGAGCGCATGGAAAGGCCATCAACCCCGCATTTTGATTTCATTTCGATACTCCTATTGGTTCGTTCCACGTCTACCTCCGTCGTCCACCACCGCCTCCACGTCCGCCGCCACCACCACCACCTCGAGACCCCATACTGGATGACCCTCGACTGCTGCTCGCGCGTGCGCTTGATCCGCTATAACCTCCAGAACCACCTCCGAAAGCATCTCGGTTCCCACCACTGCTACGCGAGACATCGCGGCTTCCGATGCGGTCAGCTCCGCCCCCAGCGCCCCCTGCGGCACGATTGCTTGCGCCAGCACCTCCGCGATCGCCAACTCCTCCTCCAGCGCCTCCAGCGGCACGATTGCCTCCGCCAGCACCTCCGCGATCACCTACGCCTCCGCCGGCTCGATTATTGCTCGGCAGATTGCCGCCTTGTCGGCCAATCTGTTGCTTGGCGCTAGCCTGCCGATTGGATAATGAGTCTCCACGAGCCTGACCGCCAAACCGGTCGGCGGTTGACCGATCGGCGTACGGCGCACCCCCGCGATGGGTTGGGTTGTGCTGCCATGAATTCCCTCCGCCAGCAGGTAGCTGCGAAGGACGGTTGCCTGCACCGCCGACACCGCCGACGCCCCCAACACCGCCTGCACCACCAGGCTTTCCAGCGCCACCGACGCCTCCCGCGCCACCAACACCTCCGACTCCTCCAGCGCCTCCAACACCACCCGCTCCGCCCGCGCCTCCAACCCCTCCTGCACCGCCAGCACGAGCTGGCAACTGCGACGGTCGGTTGCCACCATTCACCCGATTGCCTCCGTTGATATTTGTATTGCGGTTAAAATTGTTGTTGTTATTGATGGTGATGTCGTTATTGCCACCCCAGCCGCAACCCCAACCCCAACCTCCGCTCCACATCGCCCCCATCGCGATACCAACGCCAAAAGAGATCGCCATTCCCGCCGCATAATATCCCGGTGGCGGATAGTAAACAGGGGGATAGGGGTACACCGGTGGACCATACACCACCGTTGGATTGTAAGAAGGCACATACACGACTTGCGGATTCGCTTGTTCGACCACGATCACAGTCTTGCTTTCGATGACCTTGGTTTCGACTTTCTGTTGCTCGTTCGACTTCAAATTGCCCGTACCCTGAGCCTTTTTCCGCATACGTTGCACAGCGTCCATCACATCATTTTGCTGCGCAAGAAAAGCATTGCCCAGATCTGTGGTCCACTGGATATCGTCTGCAAGACGCTTGACTACGTCAGGCAGGGCAGCAAGGGCTTGGATGCTCGGGTCCCAGGGCTGTTTCGCTACAGCATCGGCGAGTGCTTTGTCTTTTAGCCCGGAGTTCTTCGTCAGCCATTGCTGGAGTTGGACGATTTCGAGCGGATAGGTTGCGGCTGCAAGTGTCTGGGCCAGCATCGGGTCAGGGTAAAGAGCGACCGGCGCAACGAGTGAATCAAGCTGATCGGGCGGAATCTTTGCGGCTGGTTTCTCTGCACTGGAAGCCTGCGCTGGCGCTGAAGACTGCCGGTAAGCCAGGGTGTCACCCGGCATCAGAGCAACGACACAAATTACCCCAATCAGACGCTGGATTCCGGAACCTGATGTTCTCGGTCTCGGATTCATTTTGCCTCCTCTTCTCCGCGTTCCCTGTGAATCGCGGGCGATCCCAGGAGCATCCCAGTCGATTACCTTAGGTCCATCCACTTCTGACCGCACGAAGGTCCTGACACAAAAAGCTCATCCATCAAGCCCGCGTGAGCCTCTCCAAGGGGGGTCGCTACCTCCCGAACGAGTCACATTGCACCGGCGATATTACGTCTCGTCGTCTTCTCGGGAACCTGTCGAAACATACAGGTAGCTGAAGTGTCGCCTGGGTCTTCGTACGAAACTCTGAAGCGGCAAATCCACAGAAGCATTTACACTCTGACAATGCAGCGCATACCCTGAGAGAGGCGATGAATCTCTTCCGTAGCTCCGACTCCTTCCCCAGACTCACCAATCTCATTCCGCCCGCTGCTCTTCCCGGCGGAACCATAGAACTTCATGGCACCCATCTCGACCCGACCGGCAATCACGTCCCCCATGCCACCATCGGAGACACCTTCGCTCCCGTTACCCTTAGCCGCCCGAATCGCGCCCTGGTTCAGGTCCCCGAAGGTTCCATCTCCGGTGACCTCGTTCTCCACCGTAACGGAGACACAAGCAATCCCCTTCACGTTCGTGTAGCCGTTCCTATGGCGGAAAACCTGCACCCGGTCGCCAATCCCGCCGTCGATGCTACCGGTCAGGTCTTCGCTACTCTCTCCGGAGCCCGCGGCCAGGCCGTGCCCGTCTCCATCTTCAAAGTCCAGCGCGATTTTCAGGTAACCCCTTTCGTTCGCGATCTGCTTAATCCCACCGGCCTCGCCTTTGATCCCAATGGTTTCCTCTACGCCAGTTCCCGCGCCGAAGGCACGGTCTACCGTATTTCGACGAACGGCGAAATTGCCACCTATGCCGAAGGCATGGGCGTAGCAACAGGAATCGCCTTCGACAAAGACGGTAATCTCTATGTAGGCGATCGCTCCGGAACCATCTTCAAGATCAGCGGCAACCGCGAGATCTTTGTCTTCGCCACCCTCGAACCCTCTATCTCCGCTTACCATCTCGCCTTCAACAGCGAAGGAATGCTCTTCGTCTCCGGGCCCACGACCTCGAGCAATCAGTCCATTCATGCAATCGACCGCGACGGCAACACTCGTGTCTTTTATCAGGGTCTGGGTCGCGCCCAGGGCATCGCCTTCGATGTAAACGACAACCTATATATAGCTGCGAGCCTTCGCGGCCAGCGGGGCATCATCCGCATCACCCCCCATCGCGAAGCCTCGGTCGCCGTTTCAGGAAACAACCTCGTAGGCCTCGCCTTTCTTGAAGACGGCTGCGCGGCTCTCGCCTCTCGCGACTCCCTCTATCACGTTGATCTTGGTATCGAAGGCCGCCCGCTCATCTAACGATACTTTTCGGATGAAAAATGAAAAGAGCGCATCCCTATGCCCTCTGCATCCGCTCTGTGTACTTGCGCCTCAGCGATCACCGAACTCGCTCGCTCGCCGAAGATAGTCCGCCGCCTTCGCTCCGTGAACGACGTTCTTGCTCGGCATGCAGGCAATATTCGGACACGATCCGCCCACATATCGCCGCTCCACAACGACCGTCTTCTTCCCCTCTCTCGCCTGCGTCCAGGCAGTAAACTTTGCCGCCTCACCGCTGCCAGGTACAACCACGTCATAGCGTTCTACATTCGCCATGTCCCCCTCCAGGATGCTCAATCTGAACCGTTTGCAACGGAACCTCAAAGGCCCTGAAAAACAGGCTTTTACTATAGCTGTTCTTCATTTCGCCCGGACAAACGCTTTCCCTCTGGTGAATCGTGCTTCGTCTCGTGTACATTGTCTTCGCGCTTGAAATCTGCCTTTCATGGCAGAATTACGCCAAAGATCGAACTAACTCTCCCGGAGGAGACCCCGTGATTACCCGACGTGAATTTCTCGACACCCTCGCCGTCAGCGCCGCAGGCGCTGCGGTCAGCTCCACCGCAAAAAGCTACGCCCAGATCGCCGGAGCCAACGAGCGGGTAAACTTCGCCGTCATCGGACTCAATAGCCGCGCTTACGCGCACCTCTCTTCGCTCAAAGCAAACCAGAAAAACGCCTGCATTACCCATGTCTGCGACGTCGATACCCCAATCCTGGAAAAGTTCGCCGCAAAAACTCAGAAGTCCATGGGTGAAGCTCCGAAATCCGAGAAAGACTTCCGCAAGGTCCTCGCCTCCAAAGACGTCGACGCCATCACCATCGCCACGCCCGACCACTGGCACGCTCCCATGGCCATCGCCGGCCTAGAAGCAGGCAAGCACGTCTATGTCGAAAAGCCCTGCAGCCACAACCCCGCCGAAGGCGCGATGCTTGTCGCCGCTCGCGACAAGTACAAAAAGCTTGTCCAGATGGGAAGCCAGCAGCGCTCCTCACCCCACACCATCGACATCATCGCAAAGATGAACGACGGCCTTATCGGCCGCCCGTACTACGCCAAGGCCTGGTACAGCAACACCCGCAAGTCCATCGGCAAAGGTAAACCCGCCGCCGTTCCCGCCACGCTCGATTGGGATCTCTGGCAGGGCCCCGCGCCCCGCAAGGCCTACATGGACAACTACCACCCCTACAACTGGCACTGGTTCTGGAACTGGGGTACGGGTGAAACCTTGAATAACGGAACCCATGAAATCGACGTCTGCCGCTGGGCCCTCGGTGTCGGCTTTCCCAATCACATCTCCGCATCCGGCGGCCGTTATCAGTTCAAGGACGACTGGCAGTTCTACGACACCCTGGTTACCAGCTTCGAGTATGACGACAAGATCATCTCCTGGGAAGGCAAGTGCTGCCAGGGAATGAAGTTCTACGACCGTGACCGCGGCTCCGCCATCATGGGCACAACCGGCACCGTCGTCGTCGACCGTGGCGGATATGAGATCTACGACCTCAAAGGCAACAAGACCACCGAGTTCAAAGCTGAAAAATCTTCGGCCTCAGCGGATCTCGTCGGCGCTGATTCGATGACAGACCTCCACTTTGCCAACTTCATCGCCGGCATTCGTTCAGGCGCCAAGCTCAACGCTCCCGTCGAAGTCGGCAATGTAGCCGTTACCATGCTTCAACTCTCCAACGTCGCATGGAAGCTCAACCGCGGGCTGAACATCGACAAAACCAATGGCCACATCGTAAACGATGCCGAAGCCATGAAGCACTGGGGCCGCGAGTACGAAAAGGGCTGGGAACCAAAGGTCTAGGTTTCCATCAAATCTCACCCGATGAAGCTGCTCCACGGAGCAGCTTCATCTCTTGTACGAACATCTCTGATACAAACCGGAGTGTTTCTTCTCACTCTTACTGAAAGAGTGAAATCATGACCTCCCATCAGTCCCTTCAAAACAAAATCGCAAACCTCGATTGGTCACAAATTCAGACCACCCTGACCGAACGCGGCTATGCCACCACCGGCCAACTCCTCACTCCGTCGGACTGCGCCGAGCTCGCAGCAGGCTATAACGACCCAGCCCAATTCCGCAGTCGCATCATCATGTCGAAACACGGCTTCGGACGCGGCGAATACCAGTACTACAGCTACCCGCTGCCCCGGATCATTCAAACTCTGCGCGACAGCCTCTATCCTCAACTCGCATGCATCGCCACCCAATGGAGTCGCGACCTGAACCACCCGATCGACTACCCTCACGAACACAAACAATTCCTCGAGCAATGCCACACCGCTGGCCAGAACCGCCCAACCCCGCTCCTTCTCAAGTACCACCCCGGCGACTACAACTGCCTGCACCAGGACCTCTACGGCGACCTCGTCTTCCCCATCCAGGCCGCCTTCCTCCTGAGCGCTCCCGGCACTGACTTCACCGGTGGAGAATTCGTCCTCACCGAGCAGCGTCCGCGCATGCAGTCCCGCGTCGAGGTCGTCTCGCTCCATCAGGGCGAAGCCGTCCTCTTCGCCGTCAATCACCGCCCCCAGCGCGGCACCCGAGGCATCTATCGAGTAGCGATGCGTCACGGAGTCAGCACGATCCGCACCGGCCAGCGCTTCACCTTAGGAGTCATCTTCCACGATGCACGATAGCGACTCTCTCTTCGCCACACCCGAACCAACCGTCGACCATCCTGTAGAAGGCGTCACCCTCCTGCGTGCCTTCTGCTTTCACCAGGCTCCCGAACTCCTCCGCGCAATCGACACCATCACCCAATCCTCACCCTTCCGCAACATGATCGTCCCCAGCGGCCACACCATGTCCGTCGCGATGACCAACTGCGGCAACCTCGGCTGGATCACCGATCGCAGCGGCTACCGCTACACCGCAATCGACCCCGTCACCAACAAACCATGGCCCGCCATGCCATCCATCTTCCAGCAACTCGCCACCGACGCCGCGACAGTAGCAGGCTTCCCGAACTTCGCCTCAAACGCCTGCCTCATCAATCGCTACGAACCCGGCACACGTCTCTCGCTCCACCAGGACAGGAACGAGAACGACTATACCCAACCCATCGTCTCCGTCTCTCTCGGCCTGCCGGCAACATTCCTCCTCGGAACCCTCCGCCGCTCCGACACTCCCCGCCGCATTCGCATCGAGCACGGCGACGTCGCCGTCTGGGGAGGCTCCGCCCGACTCATCTATCACGGCGTCGCTCCCATCGCCGCAGGCACCCATCCCCTCACCGGCTCTCGCCGCATCAACCTGACCTTCCGCCACGTCGAACTTTGAATTTCGCACACGGCGCAAGGCCTCCTACCAATCTCCTTCCAAAATCGATTTAGTCGCGATAAGCTTTTGCCCGGAATTCCGGGAGCCCTCTGAATGTTCTTTCGTGCCTCAGCCGTTTTTCTTTTGGCGATCACCGCCTTCACTCACGCCGCCCCCACCAAAACACAGGACACCGCCAAAACCGAATCCGGCGACGTCCAGGGCATCATCCACGACGGCGTCCTCTCCTTCAAAGGCATCCCATTCGCCGCGCCACCTGTAGGCGACCTCCGTTGGAAGGCTCCTCAACCCGCGGATCACTGGACTGGAGTTCGCAAAGCAGACCAGTACGGCCACGACTGCATGCAGCTTCCCTTCCCCGCAGACGCTGCTCCACTCGGCACACCTCCCGCCGAAGACTGCCTCGTCCTCAATATCTGGGAGCCGGCCAGCCGTACCTCAGCAAAACTCCCGGTCATGGTCTGGATCTACGGCGGAGGCTTCGTCAACGGAGGCAGCTCTCCCTCCGTCTACGACGGCTCGCAGTTCGCCAGACAAGGCATCGTCTTCGTCAGCTTCAACTACCGCCTCGGGCGCTTCGGTTTCTTCGCACATCCCGCACTCACCGCTGAAGCCAACGGCGCGCCTACCGGAAACTTCGGCTACATGGACCAGATCGCCGCGCTCAAGTGGGTGCAGCACAACATCGCAGCCTTCGGTGGCGACCCCAATCAAGTCACCCTCTTCGGCGAATCCGCCGGCGGAGGCTCCGTCCTCACCCTCATGGTCTCCCCAGTGGCCAAAGGCCTCTTCCACCGCGCCATCGTCGAATCCGGCGGCGGACGTGACCTCCTCACCGGCTCCGTGCAGCTCAGCAAACCGAACGCGCACGGACGACCATCCGCCGAGCAACTCGGCGTCGATTTCGCCGCCGCCAAAGGCATCACCTCCACAGGCGCAGACGGTCTCGCGGCTCTGCGCAAGCTCCCCGCCGAACAGATCGTCGACGGGCTCAACATGGCAAGCATGTTCCAGGCCGAGAAGACCTACCCAGGCCCCATGGTCGACGGCCAGATCGTCCTCGAATCCCCTGAAAATGCCTTCATGGCCGGACATCAGATGAAGATCCCCCTCATTATCGGCGCCAACAACAGCGACATCGGTTTCAGCTTCGCGAAAACCGTCGATGATGTCTTCACTCCCTTCGGCGCCAACAAGGACCGCGCCGCCGCCGCCTACAATCCCGAGAACTCCACCAACGCACGTCTCATCGGAGCCCGAGTCGCCGCCGATCGCATGATGGTTGAGCCCGCACGCTTCATCGCCCGCGAAGTCGCTGCCGCCGGCCAACCCTCCTACCAATACCGCTTCTCCTACGTCGCCGTCTCTATGCGTAAGAAGTGGCCCGGCGCCCCGCACGCCACCGAGATTCCCTTCGTCTTCGACACCGTCAAAGCTCGCTATGGTACCGCACTCGATCCCGCTGACGAAAACACCGCCCGCGCCGCAAACACCTACTGGGCATCCTTCGCCAAAACCGGCGACCCCAATTCGCCCGGTCTGCCCCGCTGGCCGCAATACACCAGGGATTCCGACAAAATCCTCGACTTCACACCCAGGGGGCCCGCCACAGTCGTAGATCCATGGAAGACCCGCCTCGACCTCACAGAGACCGTTGTCACATCAATGTCAAGCAACTGATGGATTGCCCCCTAAGCCAAATCATTCCCACAAATTTCCACAGCAGACCTTGACATCGCTGATAACCTTAAAGCAGGAGAAAAAAGCGAAGCCCGGCAACCGCCGGGCTTTCTTCTTGCCATAAGATCGGTATAGGGATGTATAGGCAGGTCCGGATCTAAATCATCTGGATAGTACACTTTGCATACTTTTGAGGGGGAGGGGGGAGGTCCCACCGCACATGCAGGCTGAAATCATCGCCGTCGGCTCCGAAATGCTTACACCGCACCGGCAGGACACCAATTCCCTCTATCTCACAGAAGGTCTCAACGATCTCGGCATCTCCGTCGCCTTCAAAACCATCATCGGCGACAACCTCCACCACCTCACCTCCGCCGCCCGTGCTGCGCTCTCCCGCGCAGACATCGTCGTCTTCTCCGGAGGCCTGGGTCCCACCGAAGACGACCTCACCCGCGAAGCCGCCGCCGCCGCACTCGGCCTTCCCCTCCACTCCGACCCCACGATCCTCGAATCACTTGAGCGTCGCTTCGCCGCCCGCGGAATCGCAATGTCCCCCAACAACCGCAAACAGGCCGATGTCGTCGAGGGAGCCACCGTACTCAACAACGCCAACGGCAGCGCACCCGGCCAGCTCCTCGACATCACGTTCGACGGCCAACGCCGGTTCGTTCTCCTCCTCCCGGGCCCGCCCTCCGAACTCAAACCGATGTTCGACAATGTGGCGAAACCTCTGCTCGCCGATGCGCTTCCCAAAGCATTCCTGGGCCGCCGCATACTTCGCATGGCGCTCATCGCCGAATCGCACGTCGACGCCCGCTCCGCTCCCATCTACCAGCAGTATCCCGACGTCGAAACCACCATCCTCGCCGGACGCGGCGAGATTCAGCTTCACTTCGTCGCCACCAAACCCACCCTCGCCGAAGCGAAGGCCCGAGTCGACGAAGTCGCCGGACGCATCGAAGCCGAGATGCAGGACGACATCTTCTCCTCGCAAGGCGAATCGCTCGAAGAGATCGTCCTCCTCATGCTCGGCATGCGCCACCTCACTCTCGCTGTCGCCGAAAGCTGCACCGGCGGACTCCTCTCCGAGCGCCTCACCGAAGTCCCGGGAAGCTCCCGCACCTTCGTCGGCGGAGCCGTCGTCTACACTCCCGAACTCAAGACCCTCTTCGCTGGCGTCCCTTCCGAAATCATCGACGCCAACGGCGCAGTCAGTGAACCCGTAGCCCAGGCCCTCGCCGAAGGCATCCGCCAAAAAACCAACGCCTCCATCGGTCTCAGCATTACTGGTCTCGCAGGCCCCGATCCCGGCACAGGTCCCGATACCGGCAAACCAATAGGCCTCGTCTACATCGGTCTCGCAGTTGGCCAGCAAACCCGCGTCAAAGAACTTAAACTCATGGGAGACCGGGAGCGCATACGCTGGTGGGCCAGCATGCACGCGCTGGAATTCATTCGAAGAACTCTGCTTTAGCTGCGCTGCCTTGCTGACTCGCTATCCCCCGCTTGCTAAACTCAACCTGAGAAATCATGAAACCCTGGATCATCTCGATTGCGATCGCCTACCTGCTTGGCTCAATCCCGTTCGGCTACCTGCTCGTCATGGCCTTCCGCAACGAAGACATCCGTACCACCGGCAGCGGAAACATCGGAGCCACCAATGTCATCCGCTCCGGCTCCAAAATCCTCGGCGTTCTCACACTTATCCTCGACGCCCTCAAGGGCTATGTAGCGGTCGTCCTAGCCCATCACATCGCCGCTCCTTACGGCTTCCCGCAGGGCTATGACATCGAGGTAGCCGCTGCCGTAGCGGCCGTCCTCGGCCACGTCTTCCCCATCTGGCTCCGCTTCCGTGGAGGCAAAGGCGTCGCAACTGCACTGGGAGTCTTCCTCGCGCTCGTCCCGCCGCAAATCGTGGGGTACCTTCTCGCCATCTTCGTCCTCATCGTGCTCCTCACTCGCTATATCTCACTCGGCTCGATCGTTGCCGCGGCTGCCTTTCCTTTCCTCGCACTCCCACAAGCGCCCTCGCGAACCCCGATTGTCATCGCCGGCTACATCCTCATCCCGCTCATCGTCATCCTGAAGCACCACCAGAACATTCGCCGCCTTCTGGCAGGAACAGAACACCGCTTCGGCTCTCCCAGGGTGGCTGCTTGAGCCGCATCAGCATCATCGGCGCCGGAGCCTGGGGCACGGCACTCGCTCTCTCCCTCGCTCGCCGGGGAGGACACGACCTCTGCCTCTGGTGTCATTCGTCCGAACTCGCCGGCAAACTCAAGGAGTCCGGCGAGAACCTGCCCTACCTTCCGGGCTTCACGCTCCCCGCCGCCATCCACATCACCTCCGACCTCCCTCGCGCCATCTTCGAGGCCGACATCCTCCTCTTCGTCACTCCCTCACAGCATCTTCGCGGCATCATCTCTCAAATCGCGCCTATGCTCACGCCAAACCAGATCATCCTCAGCGCCAGCAAAGGCATCGAGGAAGCAACCTTCCTTCGCATGACACAGGTCATCGCCTCCATCACCGACAATCCCTGCGCCGTCCTCTCTGGCCCATCCTTCGCCCAGGAGGTCGCCGCCGGAGTCCCCACCGCCATCGTCGCCGCCGCCGGCGACCCCAAAATCGCGCTCACCATCCAACATGAATTCTCTTCGAACACATTCCGCGTCTACACCAACGAAGACGTTGCTGGCGTCGAGCTCGGGGGAGCCCTCAAGAACGTCATCGCTCTCGCCGCCGGAGTCGTCAACGGCCTGAACCTTGGCTACAACTCCGCCGCCGCCCTTATCACGCGTGGCATTGCTGAGATGACTCGCCTCGCTGTCGCCTGCGGAGGCCGTCGCCAAACCCTGGCCGGCCTCTCCGGCATCGGAGACCTCGTACTCACTTGCACAGGAGCGCTCTCGCGCAATCGCTCCGTCGGCATAGAGCTCGGCCGGGGCCGTAAGTTGCCTGACATCCTCGCCGGCCTGGGAGGCAAAGTCGCTGAAGGCGTTCGCTCCACTCACGCTGCGCTCGGCCTCGCCGCCCGCTACGATGTCGAGATGCCCATCACCGAGCAGGTCGATGCGATCCTCCACCGCAACAAGAGCCCGCGCGAAGCGATTCGGGATCTTATGAACCGGCCGGGCCGCGACGAGGAACCCTAAGGTTTCGCATCCGTCGACCCAAGCGTCCCCGTTGTCGCATCCCGCATCACAAAGCGTATTCGCGCCGTCCCCGGCGGCACCGCAAAAGGAAACGCAAATCCCACCTGCGACTGCGGACCGATGACGTCGGTCGCTTCAATGGTCTCCTTTAATTCTGCAGCGTGTTGCCCCGTCTCCTTGTCGTGATTGTTATAGCCAACCGCCACGACCGTCACCTCGGCCAGTCGCGAACCATCCGGCTGCGACGTCCACGTCAGATCGTTCGCCTTCGCCTTCAATAGAAATCCACTCTTCGTGTGCACTGGCTCAAGATGCAGGCCGTTGTAGACCAGCGTAGTTCTCGCTGCTGCCGTCAGGTCGAAGAGCAGTTGTTTCGGCTGCTTCTTCACCGTATTCGGAGCCACTTCATACACCTTCTCCTCGCCTCCGAAGTAGCCATCGCGTGTAATCACCCGCAGCGAAGGATCGTTCAGGGTCACCCGGATCTTCCGATACGGCTGAGCAGCATCGTTCCCGCTCGACGGAACATAGGATAGGGTGTAGTACTGCGTCCCCTCCGTAGCTGTCTGTCCAATCTCCGCGTCAACATCGTTGCGCCCGGCTAAAATCCGCCCTCCCGTTACCGAGACGAAGTTCTCAAATCCCAGTCCGATGTCGTACGCACCATAACCGCTCGACGGATCCCCCGGCATCCCATTTCCGAAACTGTCCGGCGCCCCAGGATCTTGCGCCACAACACCTTCCGGATCGATCATGTACAACGTCACGTGAGCCGCAAGCATGCGGTTCGTCACCATCTGTATTGTCGCTTTCACTTTGTCGTTATCTCGATTGCTCAGATTGTTCAGATCGCTGGCATTCCGATAGCCCGTTCCCACCCAGATAACGTTCTTCCGTCCCGCCATCCCGCGCACACTGCTCGCAATCTGCGACAACGCACCGAGCGTCTTCACCATCCCGTTATCGGAGCCCGACGTGCCGCCGTTCAAGGTATTCGTCAGCATAGTAAAGTCTGCGTCAGACGTGTGCGTGCGGATACTCTCCAGCAGGTCCGCCCGGCTTTGCGTATAGTCATGCAGCACCGCGATCTTCTTTGCACCCGCCGCGAGAAACAACGTCGGCACGGGAAGCACCTCCGGCATCCGCTTCAAATAACGCTCCATCATCTGTCGCGCATACGCCAGCTGGACGAACGGCGTATTCACTTCGTCGAATACGAGAATGTTCACCGGGGCAGCACCAATCTTCGGTAGATCCGCGCTGCTCTGCACCAGCATCTTGCTCGCAGATCCAGGAGGCATCAGGTGACCGCTCGGAGGATCGAAGTTCCGGATCACCTGCGGCACTTTGTCTTCCGTGATAGTGAATTGCGACCGGTCAAGACTGGGCACAAACTTCCCGCTCTTGTCGAGCACAACAACGTCAAGAACAACCAATCGGGACGCTACGTGTAGCGTCGTCGTATCTTGCGGTACGTCAGGAACCTCTTGGGCCCGAATCTGTCCAGCCAAAACACTTGCCATCACCACCAGGGGCAGAAAAAATCTAGAAGGAAAAGTCATGATTAAAAGCATCGTCTCTTGAAACCCAGTCATCCGGGCAAGGTTTCGTCTCTGCCGTCATACTAAAGCAACGTCAAAGCATTACGTAAACGTCTGCTCCTCAATCTTCGGTGGCACCTGATTGAAGTCGCTATACCGAATCCAGCGCGGGCGAACAACAAAGTAGACAATACCCGGCCAACTCTGTCGCGCTGGTCCATCCGGCCATGTCGAGAAGTAAATCTCCTTATATCGGTCCAGTTCTTCACCCTTCGGCAGAAATGCCTCCCCCTCAAACTGCACCGTCTTCTCTCCCTCCCAACCGATCACAAGGCATGCTCTCCGATCAGCGATGAGGTTCTTGTATTTGCGTGATATATCCAAAGTATCGAAGATAATCTCCAGATCCTTCGTCACAGCAATCCCAACCAATGCCGATTGAGGTTCGCCCTCAAGCGAGATTGTTCCCACCACCGCCAACCTCTGGGCCGCAATAAATTCGAACAACTCCGCCTTCGTCATGGCGCAACGATACACTCACCGCCTGTTCCGCGGCCACTTCTTACATTTTTTCGGTCGCATCCAGCCATAGAGGAATATCGTGTATCTATGCCTGAACCCAATCACGGCCACCATCACGGTGAAGACCACATTCCGCCGCCTGACCTTCCCCGCGAAAAGCGCATCCTCGGATTCAAACCGCTCCATGTCATCATCGGCGCCCTGGTATTGATCGCTATTCTCGTCATCTACCTTCTTCTCACAGCACGCGCTGGCTATTAGCCGCAGGCAACGGGAATACCCTCGCCAATCCGATAAACTAGATTGAGCATGGTCTTCTCTTCTCTCTTCGGAAAACGCGACAAGCAGGAAACGCCGGACGAGGATCGTCCTCAGCCGGAAGCAGCTCCTAAACTAGGCTTCTTCGACCGCATGAAACAGGCGGTCACACGTACCCGCGAGTCCTTCTCCGAATCCATCAGCTCTGTCGTCGCTCTTACTCGCGAAGTCGACCAGGCCTCTCTCGACGAACTCGAGCCTATGCTCCTCGCCGCCGATCTCGGCGCGCCTACAACCGCCATCGTCATGGAGAACCTCCGCCAGCGCGCCCTCCGCACAGGCATTGAAAGCGGGGCCCAGCTCAAGCAACTCCTCAAGGCTGAACTCAAGCAGATCCTCGATGGCGTTCAAAGACCCATCCACCATCCCTCAGCGCCGCCCGAAGTCATTCTTATGGTAGGAGTCAACGGCACCGGCAAGACCACCACCACCGGCAAGCTGGCCTCGCTTTTCCGCAATCAGAACAAGTCCGTTCTCCTGTGCGCCGCCGACACCTTCCGCGCCGCAGCCATCGAGCAACTCGAGGTCTGGGCTCAGCGCTCCGATGTCCCCATTATCAAAACCAGGCAGGGCGGCGATCCCTCCGCTGCGCTGTACGATGCCTGCACCGCTGCAAAAGCGCGCAACACGGATATCCTCATCGCCGACACCGCGGGTCGCCTCCATACCAAAACCGACCTGATGAAGGAACTCGACAAGATGCGCCGCACAGCAGAAAAACTCATCCCCGGCGCCCCCCATCAGACCTTTCTCGTCATGGACGCAACCACTGGCCAGAACGGCCTCCAACAAGCTCGTCTCTTCACTGAGGCAGCCCGCGTCACCGGCATCGTCCTCACCAAACTCGATGGCACTGCAAAAGGCGGAATCGTTCTTGCGATTGCCACCGAATTGCAGCTGCCCGTGATCTATGCCGGAATCGGCGAAAAGATCGATGACCTCATTCCCTTCGACAGCAATTCCTTCATCGACTCACTGCTCGAATAAAGCCACCGCACTCCATCGCGACGCATTCGACAATCCCCCTCCATTCAACCTGCATCCGGTGCAGGAGTGTCCTGCGTACGCTGCATACTCGGCTAAAGCTTCCGAGCGAGCAATGCTTGAGACATCTCCCGAATCACAATGGGAATCAGCCCTTCTGGCTCAAATAAGCGAAAAAAAAGCGACCCTCGGTTAACAAGTGGGAACTTTTTCCTCTTCCGGCGTAATCATGGACAGATATGTTTGAGCGACTCCGGCGAATCGCCACTCACGAATCCGATGTCGATCTGGCCAAAGCCATTGGCCGCGGGAACAGTGAAGCGATGGCCGAACTCTACGGCCGCTATGGATCTCTCATCTATCGCTTCACCCTGCGTATGAGCCAGAACCCGACCATCGCCGAAGAGATTACCCAGGAGGTCTTCCTCGCACTGCTTCGCCAGCCCAATCAGTTCGATCCGCAACGGGCGGCTTTGTCCACCTGGCTCTGCGGCATCGCACGCAGGCTGCTATGGAAGCACCTGGAGCGCAATCAACGATTCGTTCCACTCGATTCCGAGCAGGAATTGTTCGATCCGATCTCTCCAGAGCCCGGCCCCGCCGAGTGCCTTACTCGACGAGAAGCTGTAGAAACTGTCCGTGACGGGATCGATCGCCTCTCCCTGCCACTCAAAGAAGTTATCGTCCTTTGCGAACTCGAAGGACTCACCTACGAACAAGTTGCCCAGGTACTCACGATACCCCTTGGCACCGTACGCTCACGACTATTTCGCGCCCGCGCCCGCCTCGCTCAACTCCTGAAAGACGGCGCTCTGTGCGCAGAAAAGGAGACATCCTGACGATGAATCATTCTCACGATCTCAATGACATCCTGGCAACTCTGCGTCAGGAGCACCGCTCCATCGAAGCACCTGCATCGATGGAGGCCGCCCTTGTCGAAGAAACGCGCCGGATGCGCCCTGCTCGCCCATCAATCCGCACCTGGACTTGGGCTGGCGGACTTGGCCTCGCAACCGTTGCGGCATCTATCATCGCGATCGCATCATGGCGAGCGAATCATCCAATTGCGCCGCCCCTGCCGGTAGCACATGTGGAATTGCCTGTCGCATCGCCCAATACTCAGCCTCCGGTGCCTCCTTCGACCGATGCCCCAAAGGCCGTTGCTCCCTCAGGAGCCGGAGCGGCAACGAAACGCAGTACGCGGATACGACCGGGCACTCCGTCCGACGGCTTTTTCCCGCTTCCCTCCAGCGAGGGTCTGCCCTCTCCATCAGCAGCAAGCGTAATCCGGATGCAGATTCGCACGGACACGCTTCGCCAGTACGGTCTTGAACTGCCGCCAACAACAGCGCCCAGAACAATCGTCGCCGAATTCATCGTCGGTGAAGACGGCCTGCCCCGCTCCATTCGCATCCTCCGATAACTTTGAAAGGACGACTCGACCAATGCAACGCGCAAAAAAATCTCACCTTGTCATCACTTCGCTTCTTGCTTCACTGGTTGCTTTCCCGCTCGCCGCAACCGCTCAGGAAACCAATACTCAGCAGGAACAGACGGCGGCGAAAGCTGCAGAAGTTGCAGCCATCGACATGGCGCAAGTCGACTCTGCGACTCAAACCGCAAGAGCTATAGCAGCTAAGCAAAAAGCCAGGGCGGAGGCCGCCGAAAGGGCCGAAACCATGGAAAACATGGAAAAAGATAAGGCCATGGCTCTCCTTGCCTTCGACCGCAACGTCGTCAAGGGCAAGCCCTTCTCCGCCGACACCACCACTGACGTCGTCCAGACGCTTGCCGATAGTAACCACATCCGCCGCCACACCCTCAGCAAGTTCTACCGCGACAGCAGCGGACGCACCCGTCGAGAACAGACCTTCGGCAATGTCGATCCCTCCAATCCCGGCCCCCACGAGGTAAAGATCTTCGTCGACGACCCGGTCGCGAACGCCGCCTACATCTTCGAACGCAGCGAGAACAAAGAGTCGGCCCGTAAAATTACGCGCGCCTATAAATTCACTCTCGACAGCGACAAAGAGAACAACCCGCCCATTCGCAACTTGCCCGCCCTCAACGAAACCCGCGACATCATCAAAGAAGATCTCGGCCAGAAAACAATCGAGGGCGTTCTCTGCAACGGTACAAAGCAGACCATCACAATCCCCGCAGGCCAGATCGGCAATGATCAGCCCATCGTCATCGTCACGGAAACCTGGACCGCTCCCAGCCTCGGAGTCATCGTTCAATCCTCAACCAACGATCCTCGCTACGGTGAAACGACCTATCAACTTCACAACATCCAGCTCATGGAGCAGCCCATATCACTCTTCCAGCCTCCATCAGAAACCACTCACTCATCGAACTGAGAAAGTGCTCTCACACCCTGCTCTGCTTCACAAACTGCCAGGCCGCCAGCACAATCGCGGCACATCCCATCGCGGTTAACACCACCGCATTCATCCAAAGGTCCGTAAATCCTGCACCACGCAGAATGATCCCGCGAAGAATCCGAATGAAGTACGTCGTCGGAATAAGCGTGCTGATCGCGCGAAAGAAAGGGGGCATCGTCTCCAGCAGAAAGATATAGCCCGAAAGAAATACCGACGGCAGGATCGTCCCCATCGCCAGTTGAAACGCCTCTGCCTGCGTGTGCGCTCTGGTCGAGATCAACAGCCCCACTCCCATCACCGTCAGCAGAAATGGCAATGCCATCGCAAGCAGCAGAAACACGTTCCCATGAATCGGCACGCGGAACACCACCCGCATAATCGTCAGAATCACACAAAGCTCCCCAAACGCCAGCACTCCATACGGAATCATCTTCCCCACCATCAGCCCCAGCGGAGCAACCGGAGTCATCGTCAACTGCTCCAGCGTGCCCCGCTCCCTTTCCCGCACCAGGCTCAGCGCAATCATCAGGATCACCATCATCTGCAGCAGCACCGCAATCAATCCCGGCACGAAGAAATTCGCCGACCGCGTCGCCGGGTTGTACAAAACCGAAGGCCTCACCTCAATCGGAAGCGTCCCATTCCCCAGAAGCTGGCTCAGCGACAACTGCATTGCAACACCCGTCGACGTATTCACCGCCTGTCCCGCCAGCGACGAATCCGATCCATCCACCAGCACCAGCACCGTCGCCGTCGTATTGTTTTGCAGCCTCCGCGCATAGTCGTAAGGAATCTTGATTCCTACCCGGGCCTTCGCTGCGCGCATATCACCATACAACTCGTCATTTGAATCAACGACTCTCGTGATTCGGAACACATCCGACGCCGCCATCTTGTCCAGAAACTGCCGGCTCTCCTGCGTCCGTGACTCGTCCAGCACCACCGTCGGAATCTGCCGGATGTTCGTATCCACCGCATAGCCCAGCAGAAACATCTGCAGCAACGGAATCGCCAGCGCAAAGAACAACGTCATCGGGTCACGGCTGATATGCGTGAACTCCTTCCGGCACACCGGCCAAAGTCCGTAGAACAGTGCTTTCATTGCGATGCCTTCATAATTCCGTAAGTCAGCGTCACAAACACGTCCTCGAGCGACGGCACAATCTTCTCCATCTTTGCCTCGGGAAACCGCCGTTGCACTGTATCGAGCTTATCCGTCTCAATCAGCGCATGAATGGACCTCCCGAAGATCGTCGCCTCGCGAACCCCCTCCATCTCTCGCAGCGGCCCCAGCACCTTTGAAGCATCTTCCGTCTCGATCTGCACTCGCGACGTTCCCTCCGGATTCGCCGCAGGCAACCGCTGCAACTCCGGAATCGAACCAAGCGCCACCAGCTTCGACATGTAGATGTATCCCACTCTGCCGCAACGCTCTGCCTCATCCATGTAGTGAGTCGTCACAAAGAATGTCACCCCCTGGCCCGAAAGCTGAAAGAACAAGTCCCAAAGCGAGCGCCGCGCCACCGGATCGATCCCCGCCGTAGGCTCATCCAGAAACACCACCTCAGGAGAGTGGATAATCGCGCACCCCAGTGCCAATCGCTGCTTCCATCCGCCCGAAAGAGCGCCTACTCTCCGGTTCAGATAAGGCTCAAGCCCCGTCAGCGACATAATCTCCTTCCGCCTGCGCGTCGCTTCCTCGCCTTTAATTCCATACACACCGGCATAAAACCCAAGGTTCTCCGAGACCGTCAGGTCCTCATACAAACCAAACTTCTGCGACATATAACCCACGTGCCGCTTGATCTCCGCTGCCTGTCTGCGAATATCCATTCCCAGGATCGTTCCCGTCCCCTCGGTTGGAGCCAATAGACCGCACAGCGTCTTGATGATCGTCGTCTTGCCTGACCCGTTTGGCCCAAGGAATCCGAACAACTCTCCCTTCCCGACCTCAAAGCTCACATGATCGACGGCAGTAAAGCTTCCGAAGCGAATCGTCAGCCCATCCGCCGTAATCACAGGCGAATTCACTCTCTGCATCGAAATCGCAGAGATCCCGGCAAGGTTCGGTTGCGCATTCATCTCAGCCGCACCGTCGCCGACATCCCCGACTTCAGCACGCCGTCGGAATTGTCCACCATCACCTTCGCGCCAAATACCTGATGCTCCCGGTCATCGCGCGTCTGAACATTGCGCGGCAAAAACTCCGCCGAAGAGTCGATCTGCGTGACATGTCCCACAAACTCGCGTCCGCCAAACGAGTCCACCACCACATCCGCGTTCTGTCCCAGCTGCACATGCGCCAACTCTGTCTCCGGGATATAAATCTTCACCCACAACTGCGATCGCTCGAGCATCGTCAGCACAATCCGTCCCGGCTGAACCAGGTCGCCCGTCCGCACGCTCACCGTCTCGATCACGCCGTCCGCGGGAGCGTCCAACTCTGCCTCCCTCAACCGCGCATCCAACTCCTTCACATGCGCCTGGGCCTGCGCCAATCGTCCGCGCGCCGACTCGACATCCTCCCTCCGATACCCGCGCCGCATCATGTCCGCCGCCGCCTGCGCCTGCAGATACCGTTGCTCCGCTGCCTGCAGATCTTCCTTGCGGGTTCCCTCCTGAAGCATCTTCATATGCTGACGCGCCGATTCCGCCCGCTGCGCCGTAGCATCCCGCTTTGCCAGCGAATCATCGTACTGTTGCTTCGAAATCGTCTCCCCGCGGATCAGCATCTGCATCCGCTTGTACGTCGCCTCTGCATTGGCCGCATCGGCCACCGCTGCGTCATAGTCAGCCTGGGCCTGCTGCAACTCCTGCACTCGCGGACCATTCTTCGCCGCGTCATACATCGCGCGCTGTTCCCGGGCCGTCGCCTCTGCCTGCGCAATCTCCTCCGGACGATATCCTCGCTGCAGCTTGCTCACATCTGCCTGCGCCTGCTCGACCTCAGCCTGCGCTTGTGCCCGCTGCGACTTCAACTCATCGGCCTCAAATCGGACCAGCGGCGCCCCGGCCTTCACGATCTGGCCCTCTTCGACCTCCACCTCCGTTACACGGCCACCCACCTTCGACCCCACCTGGATCTCACGCGTCTCTACCGTGCCCGAATAAACAAGCGCTCTGCTTCTGTGCGTGAAGTAATAGGCCAGAACACCCGCCAGAACCAGCAACACGATGCCAGCCGTAACAATCACTTTCCGGTTCGTCATGCCGCCCCCGCCAACGCAAGCTCCAGCCGCTCTTGCAGCGTCTTCGGCAGCCATTCCGCCGTAGCTTCTTCCTGCATCAGCCACTCCAGCATCGTCGACATAAAAATCCCAAACATCATCTCAGCCACCAGCCGTGCTGCAACCGGCTTTCTTTCCGGAATCGTTTCAACCACCGCGCTCAGCACTCTCAGAGCCTCTTCCCTGTTTGCCATCAGGTAGCCGTGCGACGCCTGGTGAAACCACACCTTCAGAAAAAGTTTTCGCGCCCCGCCGACAATGCGTACATTCTCCTGCGCGATCTTCAAAACCAGCGAGACCACATCTCCAAACGTCGCACTTCTCGCCTCCAGATCAGATTGCCCGACAATCTCCCTCAACCGGGCCACCCGCGCCCTCGCAATCTGCTGCAGAAGAAGCTCCTTCTTCGGGAAATAATTGAACAGCGTCGCACGCGAGACACCAGCCCTCTCGCTGATCTTCTCCATCTGCACAACGTCATATCCATCCCGCGCGAATAGCTCACAGGCAGCCAGCAGAATCTCATCCCGAGTCTGCTCTTTCTGCTTTTCGCGAAGACTCTTCGATTTGGCTCCCATATCGAAGACTCTAGTACATAATTTAGACTAAAGTCCAATAATAATGACGCAAATTGTCCTCAAAAAGCCGTGTCAACCCCCCAAACCACCTAAACCAAGCAGAAAGAACAAGATCGGCTTGGCAGAAAGGTTAAAAGAATTGTCTAAAATAGAAAAAGCAGTGAAAATAAAAGCCCCGGGGAATCTCCGGGGCTTAATGAGTTTCATAACTCTTTTTGTTTGAATAATTTACGTATCTATTTAGATCTAAATAAAATAGAATGAACAATTTACACGAAAAGATAGGGGAGGGGGGAGGGGTTTACGAATTCTCCACGACCCCGTTGATCTGATTTGCTTACTCAGAAGCGGAAGAAACCCCTGCCACCGTGCCTGGCTCGGTCTTGGGTACAAAGTAATTCTTGTCCCAGAGCGCCCGATAGAACTGGCCCGTCAACTCCGCTGCCTTCGGCCCGAAGGTCGGTCTGCCGCCTTCGAGGAAGAAAACCGTCACGATGCGCCCTTTCGGTGTATCGGCAAACGAACCAAACCAACCGAACCGTGTGCCCTCGTTCGAGCAGGTTCCGGTTTTACCCATTACCGGGAACTCGCTGAAGTTCGCTCGCAGAGCTCGAGCGGTCCCATAGCTCGTCGCGCCCAGCATCCCGTCCTGGATCTCCGGAATCAGGGGCGCGATGTCCAGCACGCGCTTCACCTTGGGGCTGAAGTTTTCAATATCCGTCTGCGTCTCAGGATGCTGCAGATAATACAAAGTCCCGCCGTTGGCGATCGCCGAAACTAATGCGCCAAGCTGCAGCGGAGTCATCGAGATGCTCTCGCCAAACGAGCACATCCGGCCAACGCCGCCAAGCTTGGCCGGAAGCTCCTCGTCCGGATAGATGCCAAGCTGTTCGTCACGAATGTTGTAACCGGCAAGTTCGCCCAGGCCAAACTCGTTGGCATAGTGCTTCACCCGCTCAAAGCCAAGAGTGCGGCCAAGCGTCTCAAAGTAAAGGTTGTTTGACTTCGCCAGCGCATCGGTCATCGTCATGTGATAGCGGCCGCCAAGATTCACCGGCGTGTCCTTCCGCACGATGCCCTCTTCAAGAGCGGCGAGCGCAACCGAAAGCTTGATGGTCGAACAAGGCTCCGCTCCACGCGACAACGCCAGTTTCTGGTTCACCATCGCCAGAATCCGGCCTGTGCTCGGATCGATCGCGACCGCGGTGCCATTCATGTTGCCCAGGGCATCGATCGCCGCGGCCCGTACAACCGGATCCTCGCCATCGGTGATATCGCCCAGTGTCAGATTGTCAGCAAAGGAACTTGCAGTGAAATGCTCGTAATACCGCCGCTTCGTTCGGCGAACCGCCAGCTTTGGCCGCGCACCGCGTGCGTGAGTCGTCGTAACCTTGGTGGTCGTCACACTTCTGCTCTTTGCTTTGTGAGTCGTCGAACTCACATGCGTCTTCCCGTGCGCCGTCGTGCGAGTCGTTCCGGCAGAGTGACGCTTCGCATTGCTGGTCGGCGTAGACCCGTAGGCATGCGCGCCAGGAACCAAGGCGAAGAGAAGAACGCTGACAAATCGTAAAAATCGCGCCACGAAGGAGCCCCTTATCTCAAAAATAAACTGAGCAATCCAACCGCCAGCCCGTTCTACAGTTACTAAACCTTCTCATCCGGTGCGGAATTGTGCAATCCCACAGTTAGTTACCCCTTCGCAGAAAAGCCGGAATATCCAGTTCATCAGCCTCTGCAGGCTCGGCCTGAGCTAAAACAGTACCACCAAAGGGCGCACGAACTCCTTCAATAACACCGCTATCAAATTGGACGCCGCTCGTGGACGCAAAGTGAGCCCCATCAACTCGGCTCGATTCATCAACAACATGCGAGGGTCCCGTTCGCCCTGCTGAGGTCTTGAAGAACTCATCATCAAAAACCGAAGCCGGAACCGGAACCAGTTCTGGCTCGACCCGAGGCTCTGTCACGGGAATCTTACGGGCCTCAATCACCAGATCCGACGCTATCGGAGTAATCTCCGGAACCTCCAGAAACTGCGGAGACGGCGCAACGCGAGTGCTTTGGCTCCGAGGTTGAACCGGAACATCAACCCGAACCGTCGGAAGCGCAGCCTCCGACAGCATCCGCTCACGCCGCTGAGGCATCTCTTGCTGCTTGAATCCGGTCGCGATGACGGTGATCTTCACCTCGTCACCCATCGACTCATCCTGCACCGCGCCGAAGATGATATTCGCATCCTCATGCGCCGCGTTCTGGATAATCGTCGACGCCTCGTTGACCTCGCTCAGCTTCAGGCTGCTCGACCCCGTGATGTTGATGAGAATGCCCTTCGCGCCATCGATAGCGCCGGACTCGAGCAGAGGAGAAGCCATGGCCGCCATCGCCGCTTCAACCGCGCGGTTCTGGCCCGAGCGCACCGCCGTACCCATCACGGCGTACCCCATCCCGGCCATCGTCGTCTTCACATCGGCAAAATCGCGATTGATGACGCCCGGGATCGTAATGATATCGGAAATACCCTGAACGCCTTGCCGAAGCACGTCATCCGCGATCCGGAAGCTCTCGAAAAATCCTGCATCCTGTGCGACCGCCAGCAACTTCTCGTTAGGAATGACAATGACCGTATCGACTGACTCCAACAGTTCCTGCAGACCTCGCTCGGCCTGCGTCATGCGTCGCTTGCCCTCAAAGCCGAACGGCCGCGTCACAACGGCAACCGTCAGCGCACCCATCTCGCTCGCCAGGCTCGCAATCACTGGAGCCGCCCCGGTGCCCGTGCCGCCGCCAAGTCCGGCCGTCACAAACACCATGTCCGCGCCCTCAAGCGCCTCGATAATTTTGTCTGAGTCCTCAAGCGCCGCGCGGCGGCCCACGTCCGGGTTCGCACCCGCGCCCAGACCGCTCGTCAGCTTGACGCCGAGTTGCAGCTTCACTGGAGCATTGGAAACCGTCAGAGCCTGAACATCCGTATTCGCCGCAATGAACTCGACGCCTTCGACCTTCGCCGCAATCATGCGGTTCACGGCGTTGTTCCCTCCACCGCCGACGCCGATGACCTTGATCTTTGCGCCGCGAGGAATCTCGTCGTGATAGTGAATGCGAATATCGTCTTCAGGCAGATTGGGCATGAAATCAGAACTCCTCTTTCATCTCAATTCTCCCATCATCGCGCCTTTACAGTCGCCCCTGGATTTCCACTACCCGTACCACTGATGGTTCCAAATCTCGCAAAACTGGCTGATTTTCCTCAAAAGGAAGGAGACCTATGGAAGCGGCTTCAAATCACCAAGCACCGTCGGAATCAGCTCCGACACTGTCGGATGAATATGGACAGCGCGCTGGATCGTCGTATACGGAGCCCGAGCGTACATAACATCCACAATGCAATGGACTGCTTCGTCTCCTCCGACACCCAGAATCGAAGCCCCCAATATCAGCTTCGTCTCAGCGTCAACAAGGATCTTCATGAAGCCCTCCGATTCTCCCTTTTCAACAGCACGGTTGACCTTTGTCATCGGCCGCGTTCCCATGAGCGCCGGTCTGCCGGACTTGCGCACCTCTCGCTCCGTCATCCCAACTCGCCCAAGCGGAGGATCGGTAAAAAGCCCATACACCGGAAGCCGATCCGAGACTCGACGAGGGTCGTTGTCCAGCAGATTCGCTGCAACAATCTCAAAATCGTTGTAAGCCGTGTGGGTGAAAGCACCGCGACCGTTGCAATCCCCCATCGCCCAGATTCCCGGGACGTTGGTGCGAAGCTGATCATCAACCACGATATAGCCCCGCTCATCGGTCTTGACGCCAGCCTTCTCCATGCCGAGATCGTCGGTATTGGGACGGCGTCCCATGGCGAGCAAAACATGAGAACCAACGACCTCAGGATCCCCATCGGTGCAGCTCACCCCAACTGCAACCTGCGAGCCTCGAGGTTCAAAGTGAATGCATTCAGCGCCGGTTCGTACATGAATGTCTTCTTTCTTGAGAATCTCGCAGACCGTGGAAGACACGTCTTCGTCCTCATGCTGCATCAGAGCAGGCGACTTCTCTACGATCGTGACCTGGCTTCCAAACCGTCGAAACATCTGAGCGAACTCAACGCCGATGTAGCCGCCTCCAACAACGACGAGATGCTCCGGAACCTCCTCTAACTCGAGGAGGCTCGAATTGGTGAAGTATTTGATCTTGTCCACCCCTGGCAGCGCAGGCACAACCGCGCGGCCACCGACATTCAGAAATATCTGGTCTGCAGTCAGGACCTCATCATCAACTCCAACTTCATGCGACGTCAGGAAGCGAGCGTGCCCCGTGTACACCGTGCAACGCTCCATCCCGCGCAACCAGCTCTCGATGTTTCCGCGTGAGCGACTGGTAATAGCATCTTTACGGGCCTTCACCGCCTTCATGTCGACCGTCATACTGCCGCTGAGAGTTACACCGTAAGATGATGCTCGCCTCGCCATCTGCGCAGCATAGGCGCTTGCAATCATCGTCTTCGTCGGGGTGCAGCCTGTATTCACGCAGGTGCCGCCAAAGAGCTTCCGTTCGATGATCGCGACCTTGCGCCCGGCCGCGGTCAGCCGCCCTACAAGCGAAGGGCCTGCCTGACCAGCCCCAATTACGATTGCGTCAAAGTGAGTAGCCATAGCAGACCATCATAGATGCGAAACAATCAAGAATTCGCCAGGAACGAATAGTCATTGACTTAGAAGCTGCCGGCGAAGATCGCCTTCAGCTTGGCACGCAGGCCTTGTTCTTCGCTGGCTTTACGTACCTGGGTTCGATGCGTATAGAGCAGCATCCCGATTGCAGCCGCAAACTCCGGCCTTGCCAACTCCTCCGGCATCCGTGACAGCGGCACTGGATACCCAACGCGGGCAGGCACTCGTAACAAGCTCTCCGCATTATCCAGCAACCCGGGGATCAATGCGCCGCCGCCGGTAACAACACAACCAGCACCCAGCGCTTCAAGCACTCCCCCCTGCCGTAAATTGTCGCGCAGCATCGTAAACAGTTCTCTGGCTCGCGGCTCAAGAATTTCAGCCAGGAACCTCTGCCGCACGATCCGCGCCGGCTGTCCGCCCGAAATCGCAAGATTGCCACCGATTTCTATCTCGTTCAATTGCGGTATGGCTGTTACCACGCAATGGCCGTAAGTCTGCTTCAACTGCTCTGCTTCTTCAACGGTCACATGCAAACCGACGGCAAGATCGTTTGTGAAGTGGTCGCCCCCGATAGGCAGAACAGCTGTATGGGCAACCGCGCCCTCAAAGTAAACCGCCAGTTCAGTAGTACTCGAACCGATATCCGCAATGCAGACGCCAAGCTCTCGTTCGTCTGCGGAGAGCACCGACTCCGCCGCAGCGATTCCTTCATAAACCGTATCCAGGACCTCAAGCCCCGCGCGGTTGGCACAAGTGATCACGCTCTGAGCAACCCCGCCGGAGCAAGTGGAGAGGTGAAGATTCACCTCAAGTTTATTTCCCACCATCCCGATGGGGTCGTGAATCCCAGGCTGATCGTCGAGGATGAATTCCTGGGGCAGCAGATGAAGCACTTCGCGGTCAGGTGGAAGGGCTACACTTCTCGCTCTGTCGACGGCTGCCCGTACCTCCTCACGCGTGATTTCACGCATGCGGCTGCCCATGCTGATGCCACCACGCGAGTTCAGTCCGCGAACATGCGTGCCGCCGACGCCAACGATCGCAGTCTCGATGGCAGCCTTCGCCGTACGCTCCGCTGTCAGTGCTGCGCGATTGATTGCCTCGGCTGCGGGCCCAAGCTCTGCGATGAGCCCCTTGCGCATTCCGCGCGAGGGCTCGACACCATGACCGCGATAGCGCAGAACCCCGTCCTGCAGCTCTGCCACAAGCACGCAGCTCTTGGTGCTTCCCGCATCTAGTACCGTAATCAGGTTGTCCGGTTTCTGTGTCTTCATGGGTGGACCACCTGTGGAGGATGGTAAAACGTGCGAGGCTCAGGCTTTTTGGGCGGAACCTGTTTTGTTGCTGGCTTCGGATGTACCGAACTGGTCTTTGATGATTGCTTATGCGCCAGGGACCCCTTCGACGTGGCAGCGTGACTCAATGTTGCCGAACTCGGTGCAGGGGCAGGTTTTACATTCGCATCGACATTAGACGTTGCAGTTGATCCGCTCCGTGTCGAGTTGGCGCCACCTGTAGGGACTGCGCTCCCCGGCTGCATCTGAAGCACCACCTGCTGGTCATAACGCATATCTACAGAAGATAGCCGCGGGTATTGTGCTCTCCACTCCGGTAAATGCTCTTCGAATTTCTTATATCGCTCCAGAAATCTATCTTCGCCGAAGTGCACCAGCACCTCGTTGGAGTGGTCCGGAATAATTGCTCGAACATCTTCAGGATTCGAAAGATCGACTTCGCTGAGGTTGCGCGATATCTTCTCCCCTCCGCTATCCAGCTCATTCGTAAAACGCTGGTAAATCTTCATTCTTGCTGTGCGCACAGACAGGGGGTCGTTCTCTCCGATCCCCGTAACTACGGGAAAGGAATATTTCATGTTGGCCTGTACGTTTGTGGGCATATCAAGCAGAACACCATTGGCATCCACCAATCCGATATGGTTGCCTTGGCGCACGAATGCGACGGGCGTTCGCTCCACAATCGAGATTCTCAGGCGATTCGGCAACAGCCGCATCACGGTTGCATGTCCAACCCAGGGCAAGCTCTCCAATTGAGCCTTCCGCTGTTCCAGCGGGACCTTGAAGATATTTCGCTCCACATCCTCACCGAAGATGCTCAGCAATTGAGCCCGTGTCACATGTTCGTTACCTTGAACTTCGATCGCTGCTGATGAGGGAATCATGAATCGATCATCATGCATTAATGCATCGCGGGCGATCCAAAAAGCACCCGCACCTATAGCGACGAAAAAGACTACGCCGAGACCCGCAGCAATACGTCCCCAGCGAGTGCGGGGGAGCCCTCCCCGGACGCGTAGCCGCACGCCATTGCGTCGTCGCGCTGGCATGTCATCATACGAATCCGCAAAATCTTCAGTAAGGTCACGTCTCATCGATCCAGGCGTCGCGGACCTGCGTGGCACAGAAGGCTCGGAAGCATAGTTCGGCTCCGGTGCGTCGAGCACCGGAGTTCCGCGCTTCGAAGATGAATTGCTAAGCCGCAAACCTGAGCAAGGCCGCGAGAATCGCCACCCTGACTATATCCTGCTGGCGGACCCGGCTCTCTCCTCTACTTTACAGCGTACCCTTTGAGGAACGCACCAACAAGCTAACCCCATCTTAGCTCGTACCTTAGAAAGCACTTCCCCGTTTCTCTAACTCCTCAAGGAGTAGGTGTCCAGCCTGCGAGACATTCCCTGCCCCGAGCGTCACAATCACATCGCCTTCCCGAGCATCCCGTACGAGCGCTTCCACCCCTGCAGCCATTGAATCTGCATATCTCACGTCCGCTGTTCTAATAGCTTCTGCCAGCGATTGGCCCGTCACGCCATCGATCGGCTCTTCACTCGCCGCATAAATATCCAACACCTGGACAAGGTCCGCATCCTTGAATGCCTCGGTAAACTCTTGTAACAGGTCTCGCGTGCGCGTGTAGCGATGCGGCTGAAAGAGCACCAGCACCCGCTTATAGCCGCATTCCCGGGCCGCCTGCAGTGTGGCGACAATCTCTGTCGGGTGATGACCGTAGTCATCAACAACGGTCACTCCGCGCGCTGTCCCCTTCACCTGGAAACGCCGGTCGACACCGCGAAAGCTATCAAGACCAGTTGCAATCTGTTCGGGTGCGATTGCAAGCTGGACCCCTATAGCAACAGCCGCAGTAGCATTCAGCACGTTATGCCGACCCGGGACGTGCAATCGAAACGGTCCCAGGCGGGTCTCCTTATAGGTAACTTCAAAGCGAGAGAAGCAATCTGCTTCACGCTCCAGCAACTCAACCCTGAAATCTGCATTCGTGCTCTCGCCATAGGTGTAGAGACGCCTTCGCACTTTCGGCAGAATCGCCCGCAACAATGAGTTATCCACACAGGCGGTGGCCGCACCGTAAAACGGCACGCGATCCATGAACTCCAGAAAGGCCTCTTCCACATCTGCCATATCGCGATAGCAATCCATATGCTCGCGGTCGAGGTTCGTCACGATCGCCAGTACAGGGGAAAGCTTTAGAAACGAGCGGTCACTCTCATCGGCTTCCGCCACCAGATATTGCGAGTTTCCCAGGCGTGCATTCGAGCCCAGAGCATTGACTCGGCCCCCAACGACCACCGTAGGATCGAGCCCCCCTGCAGCCAGCACGGACGCAACCATTGAGGTGGTGGTTGTCTTCCCATGCATACCGGCTACGGCGATTCCATACTTCAGACGCATCAGTTCTGCGAGCATCTCCGCTCGCTGAATCACTGGAATCTTTCGTGCCCGAGCCTCCGCGACCTCGGGATTATTCGGGCTGACAGCCGAACTTGTGACAACGACGTCGGTGGCGGCAGAGTTCGCGGCGACATGCCCCTCAAAAACCCTCGCGCCGAGAGCCACCAGACGGTCCGTAACAGCACTTCGACGCAGATCACTCCCGGAGACGGGATACCCCATCGTTAACAGGATCTCGGCGATCCCGCTCATTCCAATTCCACCGATTCCAATAAAGTGAATTCTCTGCGAAGGTGCAAACAAAATGTGGCCAGAAGGGGCTACAGGGACGAACATATCCCTCCACTGTAGCAGCGTCGATTAGAAGCGTACGAATGCAGTCAGTGCAAAGAAGACAAGCAGGCAGCTGATCACGACGATCTCTGCGAAGGAGGGTCGAAAATTACGATTTGTGTCTTGCATATCAGGCTCCAGAAACTTGCTGATTGAGAAAAGAAAAACCCACGTATCGCCACCTGGCTGATACGTGGGTTCCGATGTCTTCTAAGATCTAACGGTCAGTATTCCTTGACCGATTCAAATCTCAATTGAAAGGATGTTCCCGCGCAGCAGCCATTGATGCCCGACAAGGACAACAGCTACAGGCTGCGCTACGCATCCATTCCATGAACTGAAGACTAAAGGCTGCGGTTCGGCGCGTCAACTAAACTCAGTTAAAAAGGAAACCCACGCAGCGCGGTGGGGGCTGTTGCGTGGGTGTTCCCGTAAAGCAACGAAGTGGGTGGACTTCGTTATGACCGACTCAACCCGAAGGGAGTCCTGTCACTCCCTTACAATAGCGTGAATTGCCGACTCAGTCAAGCCATGTCTAAACTCCATTTCTCCCTTCCTAAAAGACTCCGAGTATCCACATTCTAGAGAGCTTATGCCTCGGCCAGCTGTCCTCTTAGAGACGGCATATGAGCAGTTCACGCTCATAGATCATCTCCGGTGGAAGGTGGTCATGAAGCGCCAGGAAAAGCTCTTCATGGTCCATTACCTCCCGACGCCACGCAGCCCTGTCCACCGACTGAAGCTCGTCGAAGATCGCCCGAAGCCTGTCTTTGGGAATCTTCAGGCCCTCCCAGTTGATATCGTCAAAGTGCGGCGTCCACCCAATCGGGGTCTCCTTGCCCAGCGCTCGTCCGCGGACGCGATCGACGATCCACTTCAGCACACGCATATTTTCGCTGTATCCCGGCCAAAGGAATTTGCCGCCCGCATCTTTCCTGAACCAGTTCACATGGAACACACGCGGAGTTACCGAGAGCGACCGCTGCATCTTGAGCCAATGCCGGAAGTAGTCGCCCATGTGGTAACCGCAGAAGGGCAACATGGCCATCGGATCACGCCGAACCTTCCCAGTGGCACCCTCTGCCGCGGCAGTCGTCTCAGAGCCCATTGTGGCTCCCGTATAGACGCCGCCCGACCAATTGAAGGCCTGGTAAACCAGCGGCATCGTCGTGCTACGCCGACCGCCAAAGATAATGGCTGAGATCGGCACGCCGTTCGGGTCTTCCCACGCAGGATCGATCGAAGGACATTGACTCGCCGGAGCCGTAAAGCGGCCATTTGGATGTGCCGCCGGCTGTCCTGTCGCTTTGCCTATCTCCGGAGTCCAGCGATTTCCTCGCCAATCCAGCAACTCGGCTGGAGGAGTATCCGTCATCCCCTCCCACCAAACCCCGCCTTCAGGCGTCAGCGCGACATTGGTAAAGATCGTGTTCTTCTTCAACGTCGCCATTGCATTCGGATTCGTCTTCGGGCTCGTCCCCGGTGCGACGCCGAAGAATCCTGCCTCAGGGTTGATCGCACGGAGTTGACCCGATTCATCGGGCTTGATCCATGCAATATCGTCACCCACGGTCCAGACCTTCCACCCGTCGAAGCCCGCCGGAGGAATCATCATCGCGAAGTTCGTCTTGCCGCATGCCGAAGGAAAGGCAGCCGCAACGTAGGTCTTCTCCTTCGTCGGCGACTCGACTCCGAGGATCAGCATGTGCTCGGCCATCCAACCTTCGTCGCGAGCGATGTTCGACGCGATTCGCAGAGCGAAGCACTTCTTACCCAGAAGCGCATTTCCGCCGTAGCCGGACCCATAGCTCCAGATCTCCCGAGTCTCCGGGAAATGGACGATGTACTTCTCGTCGTTGCATGGCCAGGGGACATCCTTCTGCCCCGGCTCCAGAGGAGCTCCAACCGTGTGCATGCAGGGGACGACACGCTTTTCGTCCTTGTCGATCTCCGCAAATACAGGGGCGCCGATGCGAGCCATGATGCGCATGTTCACAACGACATAAGGTGAATCCGTAAGTTGAACACCGATCTGCGACATCGGCGAGCCGACCGGTCCCATGCTGAACGGAAGCACATACATCGTGCGTCCGCGCATCGCACCGCGAAAGAGCTGCTTGAGTTTGCGGCGCATGACGAACGGATCTTCCCAGTTGTTCGTCGGACCGGCGTTGTCCCTCGACAGCGAGCAGATGAAGGTGCGATCTTCGACACGCGCCACATCGTTGGGAGCTGACCGTGCGTAGAAGCATCCTGGCCACAACTTCTGGTTCAATCTGGTAAACGTTCCGCTCTCGACCAACTGCTGGCAGAGCGTGTCGTACTCGGCCTTGGAGCCGTCCACCCAGTAGATTTCGTCTGGCTGGCATAGGTCCGCCATTTTTTCTACCCAACGGATGAGATGTTTGTTTGTCGTGGGGGGAGTTAAGGGTTCTGCGGTGGCCAAAGCCGTCTCTGTCTTCATAGATGAGGTGCTGCTTTCTTCAGGGATTAAGTCTTCGCCTCCCTGGAGGGCCTGTCAACTCAGCGTGGGCGAAGATCGCACTGCCGCAGTCAAACGTCAGATCTCATCGGCAACGCTGCTCCGCCGGCGCCAGAACTCAAGCAGTGCGCCTGCGATCGTGAATAGAAGCGGACCGAGGATGATGCCCGGAGGCCCGAACAGCGCTACGCCACCGAGTATGGACAAAAGAATCGTTGCCGTATGATGACGAATCCTCGTACCAACAAGAATCGGATAGAGAATATTGTCGATCAAACTGACAATCCCTCCTCCCCATATTGCGAGCAGAGCCGCCTTGCCCCAGTGACCTGATAATCCCAGGTACATGGCAACAGGAGCCCAGACGAGCACCGCCCCGAAGGCTGGAATCATTGCCATCACCAAAGTGAGAATCGCCCATAAGGCAGGCGCCGGTACACCGAAAAACCAATAGGCGACCCCGGAGAGCACTCCCTGCACACTGGCGACGACAAATCTTCCCAGCACGGTTGCATAAATGGTATCCGTGCATCGTATGAGCAAATCGTCTGTCTCTTCCCTTCGAAGAGGAATAAACGTACGTGCGAATCCCAACGCCAGATCGCAGTCGCGGAAGAGAAAGAACAGAAGCACCAGCAACACAACGCTCTGCGTAATTGTGACGATCGAATACCCCAGCAAACCCGCTGCCTTCGTGCCAAGAAAGACCGCAACGGTTCGCAAACCATGGCCCATATCCATACCGTCGGTCATGCTTTGTATCTGACTCATGAGCCAGGGATGGGTGTCCATAAAATTGGCGATCTTGTCTTGCGTTGATTGCGTGCTAAGGACCGCGAGAAGCGATGCCAACTGCTGACCAATCGTCTGTGCCACAAAGAACGAGGGAGCAATGATGAGGGTCACAACAATGATCAACATGAGAGCGGCCGAAAGATTACGATTCATTCTCTTTGCCAGCCACTCGTGAGGCCTCTGCATGAGCACCGCGAGGACAATCGCTCCGAGGATCGCAAAGAGGAACGGGTATAGCACCAGGCCGCAGAGAACCAGGACGGCTATGGTCAGCAGAAAAAAAGCAACCTGCTTCCAGATGAATTCGCCGCTTTGCGACTCCAGCGTTATTTGTTCGCGTTGACGCACTCTATGGTTCGATTCAGGCATGATCTAAGAGTTTTCCACATCCAGAGAACGGAACTCTCCAAACCGGCTCAAATGTCGTCGCTCAAGACCAAATCCAGATAGCTCCTTCCCCATCAAAAGCCTGCAACGTATTCAATTCACACCGCTTGGATCTGGATCTGCCTGCCTACTTCTCTTATCATTCCCGATAGAAAGAAGAAAGCCCGGCGATTGCCGGGCTCATTTCTTCTCTTCTTTGAAATTATAGCGACCGGGTCAAAAGCCCTTTGCTCCGACGCTTTTCTACGCTATTCCGCCGGAAAAGCCACAAACTTTTCAGAGCAGGATTCTGCGGAGCCTTGTCCTGCGGAACCTTGTCCTGCGGAATCTTGTCCCGCGGGATCTTGTCCCGCGTTTCCCTGCACTGTTGAGTCCGCTCCTGCAGGGAGCCTCAGGTTTACCGGTCCGGGACCAAGGGTGATGTCGGCGTGCTGTAGCGAATAGGTGTAGGGGGCCGCATCTGTAGTGAGCACACCATCAAGTGTCGCTGCGATACGGTGCTCGTGATCGTAGCCGTTGAAGCTGATCTTCCCTCCGCCGGAGACACGGACGTTGTGAAGAGTAATGTCGCGATAAGTTGGCGGCGAGTTCCCGTTCAGCGTGCCCGCCGCGGTGTAGCCGGTGTCCAGCGTAATCGGGTTGGGCGAATTGCGGATGCAGACATCGTCGTAAACGACATCGCGGACAAGGCCTCCGCGTGAGCCGTTCGACTTGACGCGAATTCCATTGTCGGGGCCATCGAGCGAGAGATCAGTAACGCGAATCTTGCTCACACCGCCGTTCGTCTCGCTGCCAATGGACATGCCGTGTCCCCAGTAGAAGTGATTGTGAATGACGGTCATGTTGCTGATCGCACTGCCGCCCTTGATGGCTACGTTGTCATCCCCTGCGCGGATGAAGCTGTGTGCAATTGTGATGTTTCGTGAGCCCCCGGGGTCAATGCCATCCGTGTTACGCGCACCTCGTTTGGGCGTGTCGACCTTTACTCCCCACACGGTAAAACCATCTCCGTGGCTGTAGACGACGTGGAAGTTGGGCGAGTTCTTCAGGGTGATGCGGTAGAGCGTGAAGTTATCCGCGTAATCGGCAACCAGGATGCGCGGCACCTGTTGATGGCCATCGGGCCTCGCCTGCTCGGCGAGATCCCACCAGGTCACGTCTTTCCCAAGCAGCTTCGCGCCTCCGCGACCGTCGATGACGCCGTCCCCCATCACTCCGGCGCCGGAGACATGCTTGACCGAGATCAGCGGTTTGCAGCCATTGCGCTCCTGATTGACGACTCCGCAGCTTCCCGGAGAGGTCTCGTAGAGCCTTGGGTCGCGAGACGCATAGAGCGTTGCACCATGATCGATAAGGAGCGTTACTCCCTGGCGAAGTTCGATAGGTCCGGCTAGAAAGGCATTCTTGCTGTCCCCAGCTTTCAACTCGACCGCGCGGCCTGCGGTACACGTATCGATCGCTTGCTGAATTCTCCCGGTGTCGAGCTTCGATTCATCTTCGGTCGCCAGAACACCTCCGGTCGCGGTGAGTCTGGCTGTAAGGCTTGTGCACACCGGGGGTAGTGTCGGCTCGATAACTGTCCGCGAGTCTTGTGCCGAAAGGGGAAGAGCCAGAGCGGCGGTGATAACGGAAAAGAGGGTAAGGCCTCGGCCCATGAGTGCTCCAATGTGGTCCAACCAATTATGACACTCGTCACTCCCTGTCGTTTTTTTTTCACACCAGCTGTCGGTGCAAGGAAATGTCCCTATTGACTCGCCTGCTAAACTTAAGCTGAGAGTAAAGAAGTAGCCCGGCTTTGAGATGCCGGGCTTTTTCGTTCCCGCAACAGATCGAAGTCCAGACCTAAACCTTATGGATTGGACACTTTGCGTACTTTAGATGGGGGAGAGGGGTACCCCTAAAGCTCCATAGCGAACTGCAAGGATGGCTCAAACGCATTTGCCTTGGGCTCGGCGCACAGATCAAGTACGAGACGCTCGAGAACGAGCAGTTTGCTGACGGGAGAACTCCGGAGTTCAAGATCGGCGCGAGCTACGAGCCGGATGGCCCGCGTGAGTTCGCGGCGGGATTTATAACGGCGTGCCTGGCGGATGAGGTCGTCAGCTGCAAAAGGTGGAATGCGGAAGCCTTGCCACAGGGCCTGCCAGATCGCTCGCGAGTCGCGGACATTCTTTTCGGAGATGATGAGCATCTGGCGAAAGGTCCGGGCGAGCATGTAAAGGTGGCCGATGGCTGCGTCCTCTCCTCCGTCGGAGGCGTTGAGCAAGCCGTGGAGCAGAGCGAGAGCCTTAGCACGGTCCTTCGCGCTGATGGCGTCGGTGAGTTCGTAGAGCGAACGCTGCTTGGCGGCGAGCACCATCGTTTCCACGTCGCCGAGGGTGACTCTTCCCTTCCCTTCGACATAGAGCAGGAGTTTTTCAAACTCGCTGGCGATCATCATCATGTCGGCGCCGAGCGCATCGACGAGTTCGCGGGCAGCGTCAGGCTCGAACTTTACTCCCCGTGATTCGGCGGTTGTTGCAACCCAGCGCATGGCGTCGTTCTCATCGACTCGGGCGAGTTCGATCATGCCGCACCACTCCCCGAGAGTCTCGCGAATGCGGTCGTAGCGCTCCTTGTCCTGGTAATCCATCTTGCGCAGGTCGGATGGGATGCGAAGGTGGTCGGCGATGAAGAGAATCAGGGCCTGCGGATTCGGCGAACGGAAATAAGCATCGATCGCGGCGAACTCTTCTTTCTTGCTGCCGCGACCGTACAGACCTTTGATTCCGCGTACGAAGAGCACCTGAAACGGGGCCATGAGGGACGGCGTCTGGGCGCGGTCGAGCACCTCGAAGATGCTGTTATCGGCAAGATCGAGATCGTGAAGAGCGAAGTCGCGGGAGTCTTCAGGAACAAGCGTGGACAGTAAGGCTTTGCGGCAGCGATCGTAGAGAAAAACTTCATCGCCGATGAGGACATAGCCTGGCTTGATGGAAGACGGCGAGGCAATCTCGTTGACGAAGCGATCGGTTGCGGCAAAGCTGCGGAGTGAGGACGACATGAAGACCTGAATTTACTATGACGCGTACGGAGGATTTCGCCAACTGTGCCCAGAAAGTGGTGCGCATAGAACGCTAATAGTTACTGGATGTTCCGGAAAAGCCTTAATAGACTTGGGCCATGACCCAACACCGTCCCGGCAAATGGGGCCGACGCGATCTGCTGATCCTTGCGTTTCTCCTTTTATTCACCGTCCAATGCGTTCGCAGTGACTTCTTCGTCAATGAATCCAGCGGAATCGACTGGCGCAGCTATGCATCGGGGACCTATTCCATGCCCTACCAGGGGCGGGTGGGAATGGTGCCGGTATTGCGATGGGCTGAAAACAATCCCGTGATGGTGCGCGCGGCCGCAAAATATCAGACCATGATGGTAGCCGGGAGCAAGTTCGAAGAGCCTGTGACGGTCGAGAAATTTGTCTCGTTGCTGGTCGGGCTCCTGGCAGCATTTCTGCTGGTGGGATATGCGATCTGGTATGGCAGGCGGCGACGTTTTCAGCCTTGGTGGCTGCCAAGTGTGCTTCTGCTGCTCATCCTGACAATTTCGCTTTCCGTTCGTAGCGAGCACAATGTTTGGACGCCGTACGACCTGCCTCACGCGGCGCTTTTCGGGATTGCAGTAATGTGCGCCTTCCAGAGCCAATGGCTGGCGATGCTGCTACTCTTCGCGCTTGATGTCCCGGTACGAGAGACATCGATCTTTCTGGTGGCAGTGAGCGTACCGATGTCGTATCTCGCCTGGCGCGAACGGTCGCGGCGTAACCTCCTGGTAGCGGCCATGAGCTTGGGTATGGCGGCGTACTGGTTCGCCTGGCGGATGGCGATTCAGCGCCGGTTCGCCCACAATCCGAACGACACCGGAGCGCGGTTCGCAAATAATCTGCATGAATTACTGTTTATCCATCATTGGCCGCAGATCCTGTGTGCCGGAGGGTATCTGATTATTTTCATCTGGCTGGAGCGGCGTTTGCTTCCGGCCAGGGAGCGAATCCTTCTTTACTGCACCCTCACAACGGCGCCGATCACGCTGTATTTCGGAGTTTGGGGCGAGACGAGAATCTGGCTGGAGTGGTCGTTGCCCTGGGCTGTCCTTGCAGCTACGCAGTTGCAGCAGTACTTGCGGCCGGCTCCTGTGAACCTGGCGGCGACTGAAATGGCTTAGAAAGATTCGAGGATATCGCTGACGAGGGTCTGGGCGAACTCGCGCGACATGCGGTTGATAGCAGGTGAACCTTCCTGGATGAATCCGCTGAGGTCCTGCGTGGATTGATACTGTTCTCGAAAGGTGATGGCGTCGTTTTCATACAGGACGCGGCCGTCGTGCCCGGTCAGTACGGCCTTGGCTATGACGGTGACGAGATAGCTCGACGACTGGCTGGTCGTCGCGTCATAAGTAAGTGGAGCGATCGTCTCCGACAGAATCGTTCCGTGCAGCGTAGCGTCTGCGTCATCGGAATCGTTGGTCAATACACGATACTTTGTGCGTGTGTTCAGTTCGCGGACAACCGCCTGCGTAAATGCCATCTCCGTTCGGTAGGCCTGTGCATTGGTCGCGAAGACAGGCACGGCCAGTGTTCGAACATTGGGAGGCAGATGTGTTGCCGAGCCGGCCTGATGATAGCCGCAGCCCGTGAGAGTTAAGAGGAGAAGTACCGTTAGGACACGAAGGATCATGCGTCTGTCATCATTGTCGCATCTCGGTGCATTGACAGGTAATGAACATCCGAGGTCGAGGCCCTGTCAATCTCATCTCGTAAACTGAAACCTGCATGCCTCTTGAGACTCCAAACTCCGGCCCGATGGTAGCAGTGGCGAGTCCCAGGCCGAGTGGCTTCGCACCACTTCGTATTCCACTCTTTCGCGATCGCTGGATCGCATCGACGATTTCTTCGATCGGCACGTGGATGCAGGACACAGCAGGCACGTGGCTGATGACATCGCTCACAACGTCGCCGCTGCTGATCGCGCTGATGCAGACGGCTGCGAGCCTGCCTGTTCTTTTATTAGGCCTCCTTGCCGGTGCGACTGCAGACATCTTTGACCGGCGCAGGTTACTGATCTTCTGGCAGACCTGGATGCTTGTCTCGGTCGCAGTGCTTGCTGTGCTTACCTTTGTGGGCTACATCTCGCCGTGGGCGCTGCTCGGCTTCACATGCCTGCTGAATGTTGGCGCGGCGATGAACAATCCTGCGTGGGCTGCGATCATTCCTGAACTGGTTCCACGTGACCTTATTCCGGATTCAGTTTCCTTGAACGCCGCCTCCAATAATCTGGCTCGCGCTGTGGGACCCGCTCTCGGCGGCTTGCTGGTTGCTGCGTTTCAACGGATCTATATCGGAGCGGGAGCGGTATTCCTGCTGAACGCACTCTCGTTCGCCTCAGTTATCTGGGTCCTCTTCAACTGGAAGCGTGTCCCTCTGTTCAAATCGGCGCTTCCATCGGAGCGGATTGCAGGTTCGATTTTCACCGGGCTGCGGTATGTTCGTTATGCCCCCGAGCTGCAGGCCTCGTTGGCACGCGCGTTCACCTTCACGTTTTTTGTTTCGGCTATCTGGGCACTCCTGGCTGTCGTTGCAAAGAAGGATATGAATCAGGGAGCCATTGGTTATGGCATCCTCAATGGCTCGCTTGGCGCCGGAGCGGTGATCGCAGCCATGACGATGCCCTGGCTTCGCCAGCGCTTTACGGCCGATCAGATCATCGCGGCCTCTACGTTTTACGACGTCATTACACTCCTGATTCTGGCCTTTGCGCATTACCCGGTTGTGATTATTCCTGCACTCCTGCTCTCAGGCTTTGCTTGGACCAGTACGATGTCCACGATTAGCACCTCGGTTCAACTCGCGGTTCCAGCGTGGGTGCAGGCACGCTCGCTCGGCACCTATCAGATGATTTTTCAGGGAGGAATGGCGCTGGGATCCATCTTGTGGGGATACATCGCTGAACATAGCTCGACTCCAATCGCGCTGACGGTCTCGGCGTTGGGGCTGGCTCTCAGTTACCCGCTGATCCGGAGCTTTCACATCCTCAAAGGACCGGTCCCGGATCACACCCCTTTCCCGGCAAGACGGCCTGCGCCTCAACCTGCTCCATGGCCCGAGAGTGATCCTCAGCTTGCGGAAGACCCGCTCCATGCCGGCCCAGTGCGGATTTCAATCGACTATCGAGTACCGGCTGAAAATTACGCTGAATTCACGCATGCAATCCACCAGCTTCGCAATGTACGGCTGCGTGATGGAGCGATTCGCTGGGGAATCTATCGCGATGCGACTGATCCTGAACACCTCAACGAGACGTTCATCATGGAATCGTGGCTGGATTTTCTGCGCTCACGTGAGCGCATTACAGCGGCTGATGAGGCGATTCGTGCTCGTGTTCGGACGTTGCATCAGGATGAAAATCCTCCGCGTACGACTTACCAGATCTACGCGAAGGAGATCACGCCCCCGGATCCAAAAGATCAGTGACTACCACACTCCTTGTTTACCTCCGTACCACCACACCATACCAACGGTTAGAGTGTCCTGATTGGACGACAGAACTCCCGGCTTATTGGTCAGAAAGAATGGTTGATTGCTCCAGTCGCGACGATACTCAAGACGGGTGATCAGTCCTTCGCCTACTTTGTATTCGTAGGTTCCGGTAAATTCCTTCAGCGCCTGAGTCGTGCCGCTAAACAGTCCGCCGCGATCGGACAGGTACTCCGTTCTGGCGGCGAGCGCGTTATGTGAAGTCCATTGATAGTGTGCATAGGCTGCTCCGCCGTCGACGTGCCGGGGAGCCGATGACATACTGGGTCCGGCGTTTGCCCACTCCCGCGAAATGACGTAGTCACCTTCCAGCGCGAAGCTCCACTTCGGCGTGGCGTTCCAGGTTACGTAGCTGTCGAAGATGTGCTGCTTTCCGTCTGGCGCTGGCGTAACCGGCGCAAGGCACAACCCCGGCTGCACGGGAGTGGTGCAATTCGAAGCAGGAACAGAGTCAGGATGGTCCCGGCCGTTGTAATAGTTCATCGTCCACGAGATGTTTTTGGTTGGGTTATAGACATAGCCGAATAGTTCATCTTTGTAAGAGTTGGTGGGCTCGGATTGTTCAGTCCCGTTTACGATCCAGTAGTTCACAGCGAACTTGTCGGTGACCTTGTAGTTGGACCTGACGCCCATGTGATAGAAGGGCAAGTAGTTGAAGAAGAAGGACCGCGTATAGTTCATCTGATCCTTCGTATAGTTCCCTTCGATCCCGATTGAACTCGACCACTTTCCGATATCGATAGTCAGTCCGCGCTTTAACGGAAAGACATAGGTTCCATAAACCTGGAAGATATTGCGGTATATTTCTGGCCGCGGCTCATTAGCGCCGTTTCCTTGCAGGGTTTCGGTCGCTTGTCCAAACTGCAGGTCGAGGCGCACTCCATAGCGCCTGCCCTCGGAGACGTTGGGATCGAGAGCCAAAACGAGATCCGCCTGGTTGATACTGAAAGCGTTGCTCAAAACGTCGTAGGCGCGCAGATATTGCACGCGTCCGAGCGGATGGTTGAAATCGTATCCATAGTAGCCATCGAACATGTAGTTGATGGTCGCTCCGCCAGGAAGCGTCCCCGGCAATGGCAGATTTTGTTCGTTCTCCGTGACAGCTTGCGATCCGGATGTATTTCTCATGGTGGAAGAAACACTATTTGGCACAATTACCTTTGCCTCTGTTGATTCTGCAGGCACGGGTTGGTTGTCGGCGACTGTCTCCTCAAGCTTTGCCGCAGCCGAATGCGCAGGCGTATAGGAAGCCGAAGCTAATCGGATACTCTGCTGATGCTGTAACTGCTCCTCCAGCGCCGACACTCGAACTGAGAGATCTCGCACCATCTGCCGAAGTTCCTCTACCTCGGCATCGCGCCCGTGAGCCTGCCCATATGCAGGGACAGTAGGAAGAGACATCACCAAGATCAAACAGGCGTGGAATCCGGACATTCGGCGGAAGCTAAGCATGGCAAACCTCTTTGTAGATCATTCCAGCGAAACATATTTCTCGTAGAGAAACCGTAAAGACCTTATTTGCTGCTCCAGCGGAAAATTTTCGGCCATTTTCGCCGTTCATGCGAATTACTTCATGGAGAGACACCATGAAACCCACCCTTCCGCTTTCGCTCGCAGCCGCTCTTCTTATTGCCTTGCCGGTTTCCTCTTCTGCCCAGGGAGTCTTTGATCGCATCAAGAATGCAGCCAAAGATAAAGCCAATCAGCAGGTCGACGACACGACCAACTCCACCATGGACGGCGCAACTAACAAGGGAAAAAGCACTGCCAAATCCGGTAAGAATTCATCCGGAAATTCATCGAGCACCTCGGCCAGCGATTCGGCTAGCGGCCCACCGACTACAGGTACTGCCGCGTCCAGCGATACCCCCGCTGCCGTTTCCATCAAGTCTTACCAGAACTATGACTTTATTCCGGGGGATGTCATCCTCTTCGCTGACGACTTCACCACGACGCAGGACGGTGAATTTCCCGAACAATGGGAGCTTATGAAAGGCCAAGGCGTCGTCAATAAACAGGCAGGCTATGAAGCATTGCTGCTCACCGATGGTAATTATGCCGAGGTCAGTCCGCGGGTGAAGAACAAGTCCTATCTCACGGGGCAGTTCACTATCGAGTACGACACATTCGCCACGTCGGGCGCTTATCCGCTCCATGTCTTCCTCCAGGAGGGCGACAGTACCGCAGAGGTCGCCGTCGGCTCTGGCGAAGCCACTTACAACACCGACGCGATCAGCCTCTCGGGTAATCTCCCCGAGCCTATTAATGGAGACAACTACTTCGGCCATTGGCATCACATCGCCATCGCAGTCAGGAATCACCAGCTGAAGGTCTACTGCGACCAGTATCGCGTTCTGACTGTTCCCGACATGAAGCGGACCCCTACCTCACTTTACGTAGGTGGAATTGGGAACCAGGAGAATCCAATCGTCTTCCGCAATGTTCGTGTTGCTTCAGGCGGAGGCATGAACCTTGTTGGCCAGAAATTCACAGAGGCTAAAATCGTGACCCACGGCATCAACTTCGATGTCGATAAAGCTACGCTCCGCCCGGAAAGCATGGGAACGCTGAACCAGATCAAGCGAATCCTTGCCGACAATCCGGATCTGAAGTTTGAAATTGACGGCCACACCGATAACAGCGGGGCGGCGGCGCATAACCTGACGCTTTCGCAGCAACGCGCCGATGCCGTGAAATCACAGCTTGTGCAGATGGGCGTCGATCCTTCACGGCTCACGGCCAAAGGTTATGGAGATACTAAGCCGATGGCCGACAACGGAACTCCCGAAGGCAAGGCCAACAATCGTAGAGTTGAGTTCGTTCGCGTTACCTAGGATTATTGCGGTGGAGCGGTAGTCTCCTGCTGCTCCACCGTGCTCACGCCAGGCAGGATGGTCGCCGTTGCCTTGAACTTACGGTATTCGGAGTCGACGATCCGGATTTTTCCGTTGAAGCTCATGAAGAGCAGGGCGCGGAAGGAGCCCTCACCTTCGCCACCAGCAGGCAGCCAGACTTCGTCATTGATCTTTCTTTGCTCGACGCTGAACTTTGTTCCTTGTTTGACGCTCACGAGCATGCCTCCGCCGATCTTGAAAGCATTCGTAAAATGGCCTTCTATCCTGGCGATGGTACTGTCGTGCTCATCTATCCATACCGTACCTGCGAGGTCGCGGATGACCTCTTCCATGCGGTTTTGCGTCTTGGCTTTCGGATCGCCGATGTAGTCGACGGCGATCGTATCGCGGCCATTAAGAGTAACGCGCCGGGGATTGGTGAATTTTCCCAAGGTTAACAAGCGTGAGACGGTGACCTCTTCGTGTCCATGTGAATCGGTCTCCTTGCCTACGGCATCGGCTTTCGCTCGTCTCTCCTTCGCTTTAGCAACTTCCCTGTCGATCCGTTCGCTTTCTTTCTTCTGTTCGTCAACCGAGAGTTCCTTGCCGTCTTTTTTTGTCAGCTTACGGACCTGGACACCGTTGAGCCAGAAGATGTCATACTCGCGTGACTCACTTTTCTTGATCCCGCCATTACTGTCTTTCTCCTCTCCAGTCTCCACCTGGTGGTAGAGGTAATCCTTCAGGAGTGTCTCCGAAGTCCGCTGATTGGCCTCGACCCTACGCATCAGCGTTGCCACATCGGGCAAGGGCTTTTCTACGCTTCCTGATCCCTGGGCCTCGGCAGGCACATCCCGACCGGTTGATACTTGAGCCCGCCCCTGCAGGTTCCCTCCCCACGACAGAACGGCCAGGAGCCCTAACCATGCGCCAAACCCGTTGTATAGAACCGCCATAATTCCACTATAGTTGCCGCCTTAGGACCTTGCCGTCACGTACCACTTCACGTTGAGCGAACTTAAGAGTACAGTTTGGTCGTACCACTATTTGCTTAGACGCCGTAAGATCATATAGGTCGATGCCACAGATTCTCATGCTCGGAAACTCCGATGATGTAGCGGTTGCTCTGCAAGCTGTTCCAGCTGGCCAGTTTCTACCTTCTCTACGACTGACGACGTTAAGTGCGATTCCCGCCGGGCACAAACTTGCAGCGCATGCAATTGCGGAGGGGACTCCGATTCGGAAATTCAACCAAATCATAGGATTTGCGACTCAGCCGATTATGCCGGGCGAGCATATCCACACGCACAACCTGGTGACTGGAGACTTTAAGCGGGACTATTCCATCTCATCCGAGGCGAAGCCGACTCCTTTTGTCGATCCGAGTGAAGCCGCGACCTTCCTCGGTATCGTTCGGGCAGATGGGCGAGTGGCGACCCGGAATTATGTAGGGATACTGACGACCGTCAATTGCTCAGCAACCGTCGCTCGCCGCATTGCTGCTCACTTTACGCCTGAGGTGCTCGGTGATTTCCCGAATGTTGACGGAGTGGTGGCGATTACCCATGGAACCGGCTGCGGCATGGCCGAGCACGGTGAACCCGCAGACCTCCTGCGACGGGTTTTCGCAGGGTACGCAACACACGTGAACTTCGGGGGAGTGCTCCTGCTCGGACTAGGCTGCGAAACGAATCAAATCAATCACCTCATCGGCATTACGGGTACGAACGGAAGTCTACGAACGGCAACGATTCAGGAGGAAGGCGGCACGACTGCTTCGATCAAAAAAGGCATTGCCACTGTCTTTCAACTCCTGGAGCATGCAAATGAGATCGTCCGTGTTCCTGTACCTGCGTCGAATCTGATGGTCGGCCTGCAATGTGGTGGTTCGGACGCTTACTCCGGCATCAGCGCTAATCCTGCATTAGGCGTTGCGGTTGATCTGCTGGTGCGCAATGGAGGCACAGCCATGCTTTCAGAGACCCCTGAGATTTATGGTGCGGAGCATCTTCTTACCCGTCGAGCCGCAAAACCAGAAGTCGCGGATCGCCTGATCGAGCGAATTCACTGGTGGGAGGGATACACAGCACGTCATGAAGGCTCAATCGACAACAATCCGCAGCCTGGAAACAAAACTGGTGGCCTGACCACCATTCTTGAGAAATCGCTCGGAGCCGTCTCCAAGGGAGGAACGACGAATCTGAATCAGGTCTATATGTACGCTGAGTCAGTTCGTGAACGTGGACTTGTCTTTATGGATTCACCAGGATTTGATCCGGTTTCAGCAACCGGACAGGTCGCAGGAGGCGCAAACCTCATCTGCTTTACCACTGGTCGAGGATCGGTCTTCGGTTGCAAGCCTACGCCTTCGATCAAAATTGCCTCGAATACAACGCTGTTCCACCGTATGTCGGATGACATGGATATCAACTGCGGCACAATTATTGAGGGCAAGGAAACGGTCGAAGAAGCTGGGGTACGCATCTTCAACGAGATGCTTGCGATCGCCTCAGGAACTCCGACGCGGAGCGAGATTCATGGGTTCGGCGAAGAGGAATTTCAACCCTGGCTGCAGAGCGCAACTTTGTAGTTCCTTGGCCGGATTAGGCCACACATGCTGGTATTCTTGAAAGAGGCGCTTTCGACGCCTCTGATCTCCCTCGGCCCAGGTTGAGGATTGCTGTTCGTGCGCTTGCAGCGCGATATCAGCAGGAAGGCAATACCTTGAGTAACTCTGACTCCCCGACTGCAGCGCAGCTTGCCACCGCTCGTTTGAAAGACTGGCACCACAACGCACAACCGCTGCTTACCCTGGAAGCACTACGCGATTGGGTCGCTCATCTAGGCATTGTGCTTTATATGCCTCGCCCTCAGTTGGCCGTTCCGGCCCCTTCCTTTGCAGAGGCGATTCTGGGAACCGCAAATACAGCTCCCTCACTCGCAGAGATAGAGCAAGCGCGCGGTCTTCTGAGCCGCCTTGTCGGCGAAGGAGCGGGAGTACCACTCAATCTGCTCGGTTCGACAACCGAAACGCCTGACTTTCTGGTCTCACCAGCGGTCCTTCCGTTTATATTTACTCTCCGCGGAGACAAATCATGGAAACAACCTCCTTCGGTTAGTGGTGCCGTCAAAGTGTCTCCGCTGGCTCTCGCGACCTACAACGTTCTTGCCGCGAAAGGACGACTTGCTGCGTCTGAACTTGTGAATGAACTTGGTAAGGAGGTTACGGAGACAGCGGTGCTGCGTGCTCTCAGTGAACTCTGGCAACATCTTCGGGTCCTTCCCGTTCCACAGGCAGATGGCGGAGCCACACTTTGGGAACTGACCGCAACACGATTCTCGCGGCAGATCAAAACAGGATCGAACGCAGGCCAGCCGACGGCTCTCTCAGCGTTGATCTCGCTCTATCTAAGGCAGGCAATTCTTCCAACCGAAGAAGAGGTGGGAGTCTTCCTTTCGCCGCTTGCTGCTCGCTCCCGGATTCGTGAAGTCATTCATGCCCTGATCGCTGCTCGGGAACTCGAGACCATTGCGATTGACGGTAAGACTACATTGCACGTTGCCGGCGAGTTGCCCACGTTCGAACCCATCATTGAACCTGTTGCTGAGGTCTCTGAAACCCCTGTCGTTGTTGTAGAAGAAGCGCCGCGACAGTCTCGCATTAACAAGTTCGCTCCTCGCCCCGGACGGAGTAGAGAGGAAGGTCGTCCCTCTACCCGAACACCTCGCAAGGAATTCGAGCGCCGACCGTTTCATCGCGAAGGTAAGTCCGACTTTACGAAGCCGTGGGAAGAAGAGAAACGCGAACGATTTTCGCGTTCTCGGTCTTCGAACGAGTCTGGAGGAGCCGATGAATCGACTACGAAGAAGCCGTTTCAAAAACCCCGTCCCTTTGATCGCGAGGGCAACCGGAGTGAGGGACGAGGTTTCGCGGGAACGAAGCCGCGGAGTGAAGGTCGAGATTTCGGCGGAACGAGGCCTCGGCGCGAGGGACGAGATTTCGGGGCAACAAGGCCTCGGAGTGAAGGACGAGGTTTCGGCGGAACGAAGCCTCTGAGTGAGGGACGAGATTTCGCGGGAACGAAGCCCCGGAGTGAGGGACGAGATTTCGCGGGAACGAAGCCCCGGAGTGAGGAACGAGATTTCGCGGGAACGAAGCCGCGGAGTGAAGGACGAGGTTTCGCGGGAACGAGGCCTCGCAGTGAAGGACGAGGTTTCGCGGGAACGAAGCCCCGGAGTGAAGGACGAGGTTTCGCGGGAACGAAGCCTCGCAGTGAAGGACGAGGTTTCGCGGGAACGAAGCCCCGGAGTGAAGGACGAGGTTTCGCGGGAACGAAGCCCCGGAGTGAAGGACGAGGTTTCGCGGGAACGAAGCCCCGGAGTGAAGGACGAGGTTTCGCGGGAACGAAGCCGCGGAGTGAGGGACGAGGTTTCGCGGGAACGAAGCCCAGGAGTGAAGGACGAGATTTCGCGGGAACGAAGCCTGCCTTTTCTCGCAGGGCCGACTCCAGGTCACCTCGATTCGAGCCTGATGTAAGGGGAGAACCGCGTCGCGAGTTCAGAAAAACGAAACCTTTTGCTCCGCAGACTGAGGACAGATCATTCGCCAAACGCGAAGATCGTGGACCCAAAAACTTTAAAGACAAGACGCAGAACTTTGAAGACAAAAAGCGTTTTCCTTCCAAAGGAAAACAAGGGTTTGCTTCTTCGAAGCCATATGGTAAAAAGCCCTTCAGTAAATCTGCTGATAAGTCTCCTCGTGCGCAGGGAGGAAAATCGGGGCCGTTCAGCAAATTCATGGGTAGTAAAAAACCTTTCGGCAAGCGTAAGCAAAAATCAGAATGAACCAAACCTCGGAAACCTCTCAGAAAACCCCAATCTTTCAGCGCCGCGAACAGCCAATAATTGCAATTGATGGTCCCGCCGGTGCGGGTAAAAGCACCTTGGCTGCGCATCTTGCTCGCCGCTTTGGCTTCCTCAACCTGGAAACCGGAGCGATGTATCGCGCACTGGCTTTGAAGGCGATCGAAAACGACCTCTCGTTCGATGACGAAGGTCCTTTGCTTGAGCTTGCTGCTTTTACACGTATCGCACTTGAACCGCAAATAGGCGGAAACCGGGTTCTGCTGGATGGCCGGGACGTCTCGCGGCGGGTCCGCGACATTGACGTAACGGCCGCCGCCTCCCGTGTCTCTGTTCATCCAAAGCTACGGGCCTGGATGGTTGAACAGCAACGTGCTTTGGGGGCCGCAGGAGGGATTGTTATGGAAGGCCGCGATATCGGCACAGCCGTCTTCCCGGACGCCGAGGTCAAGATTTTCCTCGACGCGGCACCCGAAGTCCGCGGCGACCGACGCTATCGCCAGATAACGCCTCAGCCGGGTTCGTCTCATCTTCCTTCGGCAGAAGAGGTGGAGACTCAGCAGGCGATCCTCCGGGATTTAAAGAGCGCGACCAGCGCGACCGCAACCGCACCGAATCGCCCCTTAGGCCTGCGGCCGACGCCGTCATTCTCGATTCGACGTCCATGACGTTGGATGAGGTTCTGGCCCGGGCCGAGGAGATTGTTCGATCGCACCTCTCCAAAACCGCTGCCTCCACCAAATAACACGTGGATCAGCAGGTCACGTACTTTTGCAGGCAAAAGTAAATCCAACTTATCCGCCGCAATCGGTTCGCCGAGTGCTTCGTCCTGTTAACCGTTAACTCATTGAAAACCCTCACTCAAAATTGCACTACAAATAGTGCAAGGCAAAGATTTTGTGAAAAAAAACTTGCCAGGTATGCTAACCTTCACACATCGTTTGAAACAGATTGGTTTTCTGCAAATGTTCGACTTGTGCAAAACCCCGATTTGAATCTTGCGGCAATTTCAGCGGTAAAGAGGAAAAGAAACATCATGGAACAGGGAACAGTAAAGTGGTTTAACGATGCCAAGGGGTTTGGCTTTATCAGCCGCCAGAACGGCGAGGATGTGTTCGTACATTACTCGGCGATCAATTCGAGCGGTTTTAAGAGCCTCCAGGAGGGTCAGGCGGTTCAGTTCAACGTAGTAAAGGGGCCCAAGGGCTGGCAGGCGTCGGACGTCCAACCTCTGTAAATTGTTGATAGTTTAGGGTAGTCGCTTTTTTATCGGAGCATCTCCGGCTGTGGAGTGATTTCGAGGCTAGCTTGACGGAAAAGATCAACAAGGGGATGGCATCGCTATCCCCTTGTGTGTTAATCCCTGATTTGACTAGTTTTCTGTGCCGAAAGCCAGGTCGATGAGGGTCTTCTCTTCAATTTCATGAGCCTTGGCAGATCCCGTGGCGGGGGTGGCATTGGCGGTGCGTTTGACGCTCAGAACTGCCCGATCGCGGGCGAGTTTGCGAAGCAGCGGCATGACATAAAACAATGCACCCATATTCGCCGGTTCCTCCTGAACCCAGACAATTTCCTCGGCGTTGGGATGCTGATCGAGGGCAGCCTGCAGCTCCTCCTCAGGCCAGGGGTACATCTGCTCGAGGAAGATGATGCCGACGCCCTTCTCTTTGCGTCGCTCGCGCTCGACACGGAGGTTGTGGCCGATCTTTCCACTGCAGACGAGCAGGCGGCGCGGATTCTCGACATCATTGTCAGGCAAGACATTCAGGAAGCGGTCACGCGAGAACTCGGCGAGAGCGGATGAGGCGTCGGGGTGGCGGAGCATGCTCTTTGGGGTGAAGACGACGAGCGGCTTGCGCGAGGAACGCATGACCTGACGGCGCAGAAGATGGAAGTATTGCGCGGCAGTGGAAGGCTGGCAGATCTGAATATTGTCCTTCGCCGCAAGCTGCAGGTACCGTTCGATACGTGCGCTTGAGTGCTCCGGTCCCTGGCCTTCGTAGCCGTGTGGCAAGAGCAACACAACACCGGAGAGCAGACCCCACTTGGCTTCGCCGGCGGAGATGAACTGGTCGATGATGATCTGGGCACCGTTGGCGAAATCTCCGAACTGCGCTTCCCAGAGGACGAGAGCTTCAGGGTAGTCGCGGGAGAAACCGTACTCAAAGCCGAGGACAGCGGCTTCGGAGAGTAGCGAGTTGTAGACTTCGAAGCGGCCCTGGTCCTTGGTGAGGTGTTGAAGCGCCGTGTAGCGAAGTTCAGTCTCAGTATCGACCATCACGGCATGTCGCTGGTTGAAGGTTCCGCGTTGCGAGTCCTGACCGGTGAGGCGGACGAGCGTGCCGCCTTCGAGAAGTGAGGCGTAGGCTACAAGTTCGGCCATGCCGTAATCGAAGGGCCGCTTCCCTTCTCCCATCTCCAGGCGCTGTTCGAGGAGCTTCTTCACCTTGGCGTGGATATGAAAATCGCCTGGATAGCTAACAATACTCTTCGTGAGTTCGAGAATGCGCTCTGCAGGAAGGCCGGTGTTGACCTCATCGGCGGGATCGAGCTCGCCGCCCTTGTAGGGGTCCCAGTATTCTGGCAATTCCGCGAGTCTTGGTTTGTGCTCCGCTTTGGTTGCTACCTTTTGGTCGGCGAGAAACTCCTGCTGTATCTGCTGGGTTTCAGCACTTGCATCGACTCCGATACTCTTTGCGTAGAGCTGGTAGAGCGGCGGATGGTCCTTGATTGCGGCGTAGCGGCGCGGCTGCGTGACGGTTGGATCATCGACTTCGCTGTGGCCATGCCGGCGGTAGCCGACAAGATCAACGACAATGTCGGAGTGGAAGCGCTGACGCCACTCGGTTGCGATTGCGGCAACGCGCACAACTGCATCCGCATCTTCCGCGTTGACGTGAAAGATAGGAATGGGCAGGCGCTTCGCAATGTCGGTGGAGAAGCGTGACGAGTTGGACTCTTCGGGGATTGCCGTAAATCCGAGGAGGTTGTTGACGATGACGTGAATGGTTCCGCCGACGTTGTAGCCGTGGAGTGTCGCCATGTTGAGAGTTTCAGCAAGGATGCCCTGGCCTGCGAAAGCCGCGTCTCCGTGGATGATGAGAGGCATTACGGCCCTCTTGCCACCTTTACCGATGCGCTCCTGCTTCGCGCGTGTCCGGCCGAGGACGACAGGATCAACGGCTTCGAGATGGCTTGGGTTTGAGGCGAGGTGAATATTGACCACCTTGCCTTCAGGCGAGGTGTAGTCACCGGTCGCGCCGGTGTGATACTTCACGTCTCCGCCCCCCATCGTGCTGCGCGGGTCGACGTCTTCGAACCGGGTGAAGATCTCGGATGCGGGCCGGCCTACTGTATTGGTCATCACGTTGAGGCGGCCGCGATGGCTCATGGCGATCATGAGCTTGGAAACTCCGCTGCGAGCGCCGACTTCCAGAACGTGATCGAGGAATGGAATGAGGGAGGTGAGACCTTCGAGCGAGAAGCGCTTGGTCCCGAGGTAACGCTGCTGGATAACCTGTTCGAAAAGATCGGCGTGGATAAGTTGGGTCAGAATATGAGCCTGATCTTGCTTAGGCGGCTTCTGCTCCATCTGCTGCTCGATCCACTGGCGCTGCTCCGGGTTCAGAATGTGGGTGAACTCGACGGCGATGGTTCCGCAGTAGTAGCTGCGAGCTTCAGCGGCCAACTCACCTTCGGGCACTGGCACAGGAAAGGGCTCGGGCGGAAGATATTGTCCGAGCGGATCAAGCGAGGCCTGCAGGTATCCCCATCGGCGAAAGATTTCTAAAACTGCTTCACGGTCCTGCTGTTCTATTGCGGTCGCCGGTTGCGATACGGGCGCTGCCTTTGTGGCCATTGCTTCCTCGATTCAAGATGATGGCGACGCGGTGTCTGGCGCAGATTTGTGCGCGCAAAGATTCGGGGATCGTCGCTCCTCTTTTATGCTAGACCTTTCGAAGGTTAGCTGCACCTCCCACGAAAGCAGCGTTGTCGATTATCGGCATGATGTTCCGTCACTGTGTACATCAAGCTTCAATCGATTGCCGGAAAATTCGCTACTGCATCTGTAAATACCTCATTTTAAATGGATTAGACGTACCTGGGATCTGGTCTTCATTTTCCTGCGAACTGGGACACCTGTTTTTTGGCCGAATCGCAAATCGTTTATTTTGTTTTATTTAAAGATATTCATGCTGGCAGGTCACACAGAAGGTCACATCTAGCGCAGTCGCAACCCGAACACCACCACTCGCGGAGAAGCCAGCGTAAGCGTAGGTGTTCGCCCAGCTTCGATACGGGAATCCGCCAGGTTCTGCACCGAACCATAGACACGCAACCACTCCCACAGAGAGTGTTCGGCATAGAGATCAACCTGAGCATAGCCGGCAAGCCGAAACTGATTCGCCGAGTCGTCAAACTGCTGCCCGCTCGTCCGCAGATCCACCGCAAATACGCCCCATCGTTGCCGCTCCATTCGTGTCTGCAACGTAAACGTGTTGTGCGCAACCTGTGGGGTCCATTTGCCGACAAGCGTTGGATCGGCTTGAAACTTCGTCACCGTCGAATTCGCATACTGATATCCGCCGGTCAGGGCAAGAAAGCGCGCAGGCCGCATCTCCGCCTCGATCGTCATACCTTTGCTTAACAATTGGCCCAGATTCTGCCGCATCAGCAACTGGCTCGTTGGAGTCGAACTGATCGCCACCGCGGCAATCGGCCGATTCACCTGCGTCCAGAAGTAGCTTGACCGCACCACTCCCAAATGACGCACATTCACCAACCCGCCAACTTCCCATCCAGTCGCCCGCTCCGACCGCAATCCGGCATTAGCCAGTGTAGTTTGCTGCCCCACCTGTCCCGTCCGGTACAACTCATTCATCGACGGCCCACGAAACGCTCTGAATCCCGAGGCTGTCAGCGAAACTCCGCCACCCATCTGCTTCACCACCCCTAACCGCGGATCGAAAATTGTCTCCGACACAGTTGGCAACACGGCAGGAGGAACAACACCAATCTGCTTCGCATCGAAGGTGTTAAAGCGATCCACCCGCGAAGAGAATGCAATCGACCACGATCGAAATCTTGTTTGAGGCTGCCAAAGCGCCTCACTGTAAACGCCAGTATCTCTCTGTCGCGCGCTCGTGCTTTGCGTAGTCCGAAGGACGTTATTGCTCACCGGGGTCTCATTGTCTGTCCCGCGTGTGTCCAGCACATCGCTGCCCGCAACAATTGTCAGCGCTCCCCAGGTCTTCGCCCACTGTAACGCGCCGCCCAACTGCGCCGACGGAACCTGCTGCAAACGCGTCAACGTCTCCGTCGCGCGATTTGCCGCAATCGACGAAAAACTCTGGCGATAACTCTGATTCATTCCATGCAACCGCAACACGAACCGCCCGGCATCGTTCGAAGGCCAATCGCTTCCAGCAGCATACCGCCAGATGCGAGTGGCATTCGTCTGCAGCGGAGTTCCGTTGCTTCGAGCCTCGTTCAGCAGGTTGCCGCGCAGAAATACTGCGCCATCGCTTCCCAATCCACTTCTGAACTCAACTCTCCCGCTCTGCGAATGCACGTTCGAAGGAACATCCACAGCGCCCCTCGCCTCAGGAGCCGTGAGGATATAGCCATCTGTCCGAAACAAAGTTGTCGCTCCAAGCGCACTGAATCTCCTGTCCCCGGCACTCAAGCAACCCACTCAGATTCGAAGTAGCCTCATTTGCCCCCGAAAGATCGGCTGCATAACCAAACTGTTCCGGAGTCACCGCCATTACGTCGATCACACCGCCGATTGCGCTTGAACCATACAGATCAGAAGCGCCGCCGCGCATCAGTTCCACTCCGCTCATCGCAAGCTGCGGAATCTCATTCCAATGAATCCATCCTCCGAACGAATCATTGAGCGGAACCAGATCGCTCAGCACCAGCGTCCTGCTCGCGGCCGTCGATCCCAGCCCGCGCAGCGACGTCCCCTCGGTCGTCGGATTTGCCACCCACGAACTCGTTCTCCGGAAGAGTTGAAACCCTGCAACCTGTCGCAACCGTTCATCCAGCGTCAGCGACGGAGCCTCCTCCAACTGCTGTGTCGACATCGTCCGCACACTGCTCGCGCTCGCGTCCAAAGCCAGCGGTGTCCGTGTGGCCGTCACCTCTACCGCCTCTGACCGTGCCGCGATCCTCAAGGTTACAGAGACCTCACTCCGTCCGCCGATTGGCTCTACAGACTCATCGAAACCTGTTCGCGTGACGACAACCCTTGCCTGCGGCTCGGGCACATTCACTCTTACGCAACCATCGGCCTCGGTAGTCCACCTACGGGCTGCATCTCCTTGAACCTGGACGACAGCTCCCGGGACCACGCTGCCGCTCTCATCGCGTACACATACGCGAAGTTTCGTCTCCGCCGCATGCAGAGGCACCCAGCCCAGGAGAACTACAACAACAGCAATCGTTCCAGCAGAGATCCGCATCTTAATCCAATCCTATCTGCTGTGACGTTGCTCGCCCTCGGCAGGCCTCATCTCAACGTGTTACTCTTCCGCCAAACCTGCTATGTCCACCACTCGCAGAGTCTTCTGTTCCACGGCCACAACACTGCTCCTTACGCCGCGCTTTTTGCGCTCGCAAGCCACCCCGCCCGCATCAACCTCCACCTCACGGCCGGATGTCGCCGCCATCGATCGCGACCGTATCCTCAAGGCTGCTGAAAGATACTTACTCCTCGTCCCCCGGCCTCTGACCACTCTTTCTTCACCACGCAGTCCCGGCACTCCCCACGACTACTACTCCGAAGCCGACGACTATTGGCCGGATTCCTCCGACCCCACGGCCCCCTACACGCAACGCACCGGTAAACCCAACCCCGATGCCTTCACCGCTCACCGCGATGCCTTGCACGAGCTTGGACTTGCCGTTCCCGCGCTCACCGCCGCCTTCGCCCTCACCCGGGAAGAGCGCTACGCCCAGCAGGCAGTCGCTCACGTGAACGCATGGTTTATCGACCCGGCAACCAGCATGAATCCGACCCTGGCAAATGCCGCAGTCATCCCGCCCGCAAAGACCGGTCGCTCTGAGGGTGTGATCGAAGCGGTCTTTCTCGCCGAGATCGCACAATGTATCCCATTCCTCTCTTCGTCAGAGTCGCTCACGCAACCTAAAGTCGAGGCGACTACGGCATGGTTCACGTCGTATTTCCAGTGGCTCAACACTGCTCGTACGGCCGGCCTCGCCCGCGATCTGAAAAACCATCACGCCTCCTCCTGGCTCATGCAGGCGGCAGCATGCGCGAAGCTCAATATCAAAGACGATCGCCCCCTGACGGAGCTGCGCCACCAGTTCAAATCCACAACCATCCGCGCTCAGATCACGGCTGATGGAGCATTCCCTCATGAACTCACCACGCCAAATCCCTATCGAAACTCGCTCTTTAACCTCGATATGCTCGCCGCCGTGTGCGATCTCCTCTCCACACGCTTCGAAACCGTTTGGACCTATGACCTGCAGGATGGTCCTGGGATGCGCTCTGTCGTCGCCCGGCTCTACCCCTTTATTCTGAATCGAGGTACCTGGCCGTATAGAGCCGACCTCGATTATTTCCACGATCTTCCCTTGCGCCGGCCAGGCCTCTTGTTAGCTGCCCGTGCCTACAGTCGTCCTGAGTATGCCGACCTGTGGAAGACGTTGCCGCCGGACACCGCTATTGCTGAACTTCAACGCACCCTGCCCATCAGCCAGCCGCTGTTGTGGGTCACTCGGCCTCGGCCCTGAACGAGCAAAAGCCAGGCGCGACGCCTGGCCTCTTTGCTCCAACAGATTTCAAGTTACTTCTTCGGTCGAGACTGAAACTCCTTCACGATCGCAAGATACTTCTTCGCGCTTTCGGTCACAATCTCGGGCTTACCCTCGGCCATCGCCTTCGTGTTCACGAGATCGGCGCCCACGCCAAGAGCAAACGCGCCCGATTCGAGGAACTCCATCGCTGTAGTCTGCGAGACGCCTCCCGTTGGAATCATCTCCACCTGCGGCAGCGGAGCCTTCAGCGAAGCAAGATACTTCGCCCCGCCCATCGCGCTCGCCGGGAAGATCTTCACAACATCGGCGCCAGCCTCCCACGCAGTCACGACCTCCGTCGGAGTAAGCGCACCCGGCAGGGCCGCAATGGAATAGCGGTGACACATCTCGATCGTCTTCAGATTCAGCGCCGGACTCACCACAAACTTCGCGCCCTCAAGGATGCACATCCGCGCCGTCTCTGCATCCAGCACGGTTCCCGCGCCGATCAGAATGTCCGGTCGCTTCTCCGTAAGCTGACGCATCACCTGGATCGCGCCCGGAACTGTCATCGTGATCTCGAGCACCGTTACGCCACCCGCGGCAATCGCCTCAGCCAGAGCCAATGCCTTCTCCACGGACTCGGCACGCAATACCGGAACCAGTCCGATCTCCTTCAACGCCTTCAGTACAGCAATCTTTTGCATCGTCTCTCCTGATTCCTTACCGTTGTACTCGAGCGCCGCCGCCCTTCATCACGCGCTGCACCTCGTCAAAGGTCGCCATCGTCGTGTCACCCGGAGTCGTCATCGCCAGCGCCCCGTGCGCACAGCCACAATTCACAGCCCAGTCCGCACCCTTCTCATTCAGGAACCCGTAGATAAGTCCTGAAGCGAAAGAGTCGCCGCCGCCCACGCGATCGAAAATCTCCAGGTCAGGCATGGGCCGCGCCTCATAGAACTTGCCCTCGTAGTAGCACACCGCGCCCCAGTCGTTCACGCTCGCCGTCTTCGCATGGCGCAGCGTAGTCGCCACCGCCTTGAAGTTCGGATACGTAGCGACAGCCTTTTCGATCATCTTGCGGAAGTTCGCTGAATCCAGCTCGCCAAGATCGTCTCCAACGCCCTCGATCTCAAATCCCAGCGCTGCCGTGAAGTCTTCTTCATTGCCGATCATCACATCGACATACTTCGCAAGCTCGCGATTAACCTCAGTCGCCTTGGCCTTGCCGCCGATCGACTTCCACAGTGAGTCCCGATAATTCAGGTCATAGCTGATCATCACGCCATGCTTTCGCGCCGCAATCATCGCCTCCTTCGCAACCTCAGGAGTCGTCTCGCTCAGCGCGCAGAAGATGCCGCCCGTGTGAAACCAACGCGAACCTTCCTTGCCGAAGATCTCGTCCCAGTTGATTTCGCCCGGCTTCAACTGGCTTACAGCCGTCTGTCCGCGGTCAGAGCAGCCCAGCGCTGCGCGCACGCCAAATCCACGCTCGGTAAAATTCAGCCCGTTGCGAGTCGTACGGCCCACACCGTCATACTTCCGCCAGATCAGATGCGACTGGTCCACGCCGCCCTGCAGCATCAGATCCTCAACCAGCCGTCCAACCGGATTGTCCGCCAGCGCCGTCACAATCGCCGTCTTCAATCCAAAGCAGCGGCGAAGTCCGCGCGCGACGTTATACTCGCCGCCGCCTTCCCACACCGTGAACTGCCTCGTCGTCGCGACACGCACATCGCCTGGATCCAGCCGAAGCATCACCTCGCCCAGGCTGACCAGATCCCACTTGCACTCTTCCTTCTTCCGAACCTTTAAACTCGTCTCGCTCATTCTTACCTCAACTCCGCAATCGTTACAGGATCCATATCGTCGTACACCTGGTTCTCTCCGCCCATACCCCAGCAGAAGGTGTAATTCTTTGTGCCCACGCCGGCATGAATCGACCATCCCGGAGAAATGACGACTTCCTTATCCGCCACTACGATATGGCTCGTAGCATCCGGCGGCCCCATCAGGTGCAGCACGCGATGCGCCGGATCCACATCAAAGTAGAAGTAAACCTCGCTCCGTCGCATATGCGTGTGTGGAGGCATCGTATTCCAGTTACTGCCTGACTCCAGCATCGTGAAGCCCATCACCAGTTGGCAGCTCTTAATCCCGTCCTTGAAGATCGCTTTATAAATCTTGCGCTTGTTGCAGGTCTCTACCGTGCCCAACTCTACCGGCTTCAAATCGGCGAACTTCACCATCGCGGTCGGATACTCAGCATGTGCGGGATAACTCAGCAGATAAAACTGTGCGGGAGCCTTTCCATCCTTGCTCGCAAAAGATACCTCCTTGCTGCCGCGTCCGATGTAAAGGCAGTCCAGCTTGCTTAGTTCGAAGGTCTTTCCATCGACAACCACCGAGCCGTTGCCCCCAACATTCAGCACACCCATCTCGCGCCGCTCAAGAAAATAATCTGCGCGAAGCTCAGGTTCTGTCTCCAGTTTCAGCGGTTTGTCCGTCGGCACAGCAGAACCGATCACGGTGCGATCCAGGTCGACGTACGCAAACTCGATCTCGCCCGGCTGAAAAAGTTCCTCCACCAGGAACGTCTCCCGCAGATCCTCAGTATTCATCAACTCATACCGGACTGCATCCGCCATTTGATACAGACGCATAGCAAATCACCTCAATCCATGCTCTCAGGAAATTACGCCGCAGTTGCAACCATATAAATCTCACAGCATCATGGTCAAATTTTCACCCATTTGTGGCGGTATTCGCGCAATCATGCGCTTCGGTTGCTCCGCCTCACAAACGGCGATTACAGTTGAACCTGACTATGCCGACGAAAACCACCATCCTTGATCTCTTCCGTCTCGACAACAAGATCGCCCTCGTGACTGGCGCTGCCACAGGCCTCGGAGCTGCCATCGCTACAGGGCTTGCTCAGGCCGGAGCTACTGTCGCTGTACACGGCAATCGCCGTGCTGCCACTGAAACCGCCGAGACCATCGGAGACAAGGCCGTAGCCTTTCGGGCCGATCTCTCCTCTCCCACTGGTGCAGAGGAGCTCTTCGCTCAGGTAAAAGAAAAGTTCGGCCGCATTGATATCCTGATCAACAATGCCGGCACCATCATCCGCCACAATGCTGCCGAGTACCCCCTCGAAGACTGGCTCACAGTCCTTCAGGTAAACCTCACCAGCGTCTTCCAGCTATCACAGCTCGTCGGCCGCGACATGATCTCCCGTAATGCGTCTGGCAAGATCGTCAGCATCGCTTCGCTCCTCAGTTTCCAGGGAGGCATCCGGGTCCCTGCTTACGCCGCCAGTAAAGGTGGAGTGGCCCAACTCACGAAAGCTCTCGCCAACGAATGGGCTGCCAAAAACATTCAGGTCAACGCGATCGCGCCAGGCTACTTCGCCACCACCAACACCGAACCGCTCCAGGCCGACGAGACCCGCAACCGTCAGATTCTCGAGCGCATCCCCGCAGGCCGTTGGGGACAACCCGACGAACTCGCCGGCGCTGCGCTCTTTCTAAGTTCTCCCGCAAGCGACTACATTACCGGCACTGTCCTCACCGTAGATGGAGGCTGGATGAGCCGCTGAGGTGAAGGAGGAACCATGGCTTACGATGCTTACCAGCGAGTGATTGAATTCCACAGAAAGGCCGCCCACATGCACGAAGTGGCAGCCGCCTCTCACGACAAAGGCGATCATCTGACAGCTCATGAGCTTTCCAAACAAGCTCATGAGCATTCTCTTGAGGCGCTCAAACATTCCGAAGCCGCGATGAAACACGCAAACGCAGAGAAGAAGCCGTAGCCGCTAATCGATTCCCGGCAACTCAACGCCTCCGCGCTCGCTCGATAGATAGGCTGCCTCCACCACGCGCATCGTGTCGATTGCATCCTCGACGCTCGTTGGCAACGTCTTCGCATCGCCCTGGACATAGGCCTGCAGCGAACCCATCGACCCCATAAAAGCATCCGGAAACCAATTGCCGTCTACCGGAGCGTCTTTCCACTCACCTTCACCCCGCATCACGTATTCAAGATTATCCGGCAGACCCACAGGATAGTTCAGATTCACACCCATTCGCGCACGCATCGCGCCCTTCATTCCCTCCCACTGCACAAAACTCCGCTGCATCTTCGGATCGAAATCGTGGCTGTGATTGGAAGCGATGAAAACTCGCTTGTCATCCCCGTAATCAAGCGTGATCACACTCTTCGTCGGGGCCAGTTCCGGCGTGCGCGGACTCCGCACCGTCTTCGCATACACCCCCCGCGGATTCCCAAACCAGCTCCGCACGAGATCCACATAGTGAATCGAGTGATACAGAATCTCCAGCCGCGGAGCGGTCCGTAAAAAGCTCCAGAGTTCCCACGGCATGTGGCAACTCACCGAGACCTCCATATCGTGCAGTTCGCCGATCGCTCCACTCTCTGTCATTGCGCGCGCCACAAGCATGTTTGGAGCCCACCGCAACTGAAAATTAATCGACGCCACGAGCCCTTTCGCCCGACAGATCCGTAAAAGTCTCTATCGCCTCGCCCAGAGTCTCGCCCATCGGCTTCTGGATCAGTACCGCTGCCCCATCGGGTAACTGCGGCAGAATCCCTGCAATCACCTTTGCCGGGACCGCCACATCGAACACAACATCCCTCGGGGCATACCGGATTGCCTCGGCGATCGAGTCCGTCGCAAATCCCAGCCCAAACTTCTTCGCCAGCGTCTCAGCTTTTTCCTGACTCACATCCACCAGCGCGGCAACCGGAAATCCCGCCTTCGCATAAGCCGGCAAATGCGCATCGTGCACGATCCCACCGGAACCCACCATCACGATCGGCCGCGCCACCTTTGGCCTTGGCGCTACAGCGTTCTCAATCACACTTGTCAGGTCCATCGCTGAATCCTCTTTCATCTGCTCAAGTGACATTCTATTCACAAAAACACCGATGCTTTTCGTCACAAATTACAGGCGGCCAACTTGCGCGCCATTCCAGCCACCCGTACCCTACCAGAAGGCCAATGTCCTCCGCGCTCGAACTCGCCCTGCTCTCCTGCGCCCTTCTCGGCCTGCGCCACGGCTTCGACTACGACCATCTCGCCGCTATCACTGACATCACCAGCGTCCAACGCACCTGGCGTGAAGGCATGCGCCTTGGCCTCCTCTACGCTCTCGGTCATGCCCTCACGGTCGCTATCCTCGGAGCCGCAGTCATCTTCCTCCACCTTGGCCTCCCTGCCCATCTCGACGCCATCGGCGAGCGCCTCGTCGGAGCCACACTCATCATCCTCGCCATCTACGTCCTCATCAGCTTTATCCGACGCAAGCAGGCTGGCCACTCTCATCTCATCCCCCCAAGCCGCATCGCACTCCTGGTCACCGGAGTCCAACATGCCGCCTGGCGCATCCGGCGCCTTCGCAACCCTGGCACCCCTCAACCCGAACCCTTTGCGTTCCGCTACGATCGCGGTTCGGTCTTTCTCGTCGGAATCATCCATGGCCTCGGCGCCGAAACCCCCTCCCAACTCCTCCTCTTCCTTCTCGCAGCCAATCTGGGAGGAACCAGCCGCGGTTTTCTCGGCCTCCTCTGCTTCATCACTGGCCTGCTCATCATGAACACCCTGATGACCGCCAGTGCCTCCGGCATCTTCGCCTCCAGCCGTAACCGCCCCCACCTCCAGACCTTCGTCACCTCACTCACGGCGGTCTACAGCTTCATCATTGGATTCATCTTTCTCTTTGGCGCAAGCGATAAGCTACCCGCCCTGGTTCGCTGATAACCTGCCCGCTGAGCGCCTGCCTGCTGGTAAGCTAATCCGCGTCAGAACATGAGCCAGCCCATCTACGCCACCTACCCTAGCCTCGTCGACAAAGCCGTCCTGATCACCGGCGGCGGACAAGGCATCGGAGCTTCTGCCGTAGAACACTTCGCTCTGCAGGGATCCCGCGTCGCATTCATCGACGTCGCCGATGAACCCGCCGTAACCCTCGTCCGCGATCTCGAATCACGCAGCAAATATGCGCCTGTCTATGTCCACTGCGATCTTACGGATGTCCCCGCGCTACAGTCCGCAGTCCGTGAAATCGCCTCAAAGATCGGCCCACCAGGCGTTCTCATCAACAACGCCGCCAACGACGACCGCCACCAATTCGACGAAGTAACACCCGAGGTTTGGGACAAGCGTATCGCCCTGAATCTCCGGCACCAGTTCTTCGTCGCTCAGGCCGTCGCTCCAGCGATGAAAGCCGCCCGCGCAGGCTCCATCGTCAACATGAGTTCAATCTCCTGGATCATCCCCAGCCCAAACAATCCCATCTACAACATAGCCAAAGCCGCAGTCGTAGGCATGACACGCTCCCTCGCTCACGAGCTCGGCCCCTTCAACATCCGTGTCAACGCAATCCTTCCCGGCTCCGTCCTCACGGAAAAGCAGAAGCGCCGTTACATGACCCCCGAGTACGAAGACCTCATCATGCGGGTCCAGAGCCTCAAGCGCCACATCCTTCCCGAGGACGTTGCCCGTCTCATGCTCTTCCTTGCCGCTGATGACAGCTCCGCCATCACCAACCAGACGCACATCATCGACGCCGGCTGGATCTAGCGAAGTGGGCTACGAAGGACCTGCGGTTTGCTCGCTGCGCCCATAAACTAATTCAATGCTCCGTGTCCCCTTCACAGAACTCTACGAAGCCCTGTACAAAGCCATGCTAGGCCTCGGCCTGCGCGACGATCGTGCCCAACTCTGCGCCCGCCTCTTCGCGGAGACCACACGCGACGGCGTCTACACCCACGGTCTGAATCGTTTCCCGCGCTTCGAAGCCATGGTCAGGAACGGCACCATCGACGTTGACGCCGAACCCGCACGCGTCTCTGGCCTCGGCGCATTCGAGCGCTGGGACGGCCATCGGGGCCCCGGAAACCTCAACGCCCACGCAGCCATCCACCGCGCCATCGATCTCGCCAAACAAAACGGAATCGGCGGAGTAGCCCTCGGCAATACCAACCACTGGATGCGCGGAGGAACCTACGGCTGGATAGCCGCCGAAGCAGGCCTCTTCGCCCTCTGCTGGTCCAACACCCTCGCCAACGTCCCCGCCTGGGGAGCGATCACTCCCTCCATCGGCAACAATCCCCTAGTCATCGCAGCGCCTCGCACCTCCGGCCCCGTCGTCATCGACATGGCCGTCTCGCAGTTCTCCTACGGCAGCCTCTCCTCCTACGCAAAGCGCAACCAGCCGCTCCCCGTCCCCGGAGGCTACGACGAGCAAGGCAACCTCACCACCGACGCCGCTGCCATCGAGCGCACGCAGCGCGCGCTCCCCATCGGCTACTGGAAAGGTTCCGGTCTCGCCATCGTCCTCGACATGCTCGGAGCCATGCTCTCCGGAGGCACCGCTACCCATCAGTTCCCGAAAGAGCCTCTACGCGAAGCCGGCCAGTCCCAGATCTTCCTCGTGATCGACCCGGCCTCGCTCGCTTCGGCACAAGAACTGGACCGCATAGCCGACGGAATCATCGAATCCCTCCGCCAGGCAACACCGGTCGATCCCGCCAGACCCATCCGCTATCCCGGCGAGCAGACTCTCCGCCTGCACCAGGAAAACCTCCGCCTCGGAATCCCCGTCGACCCCGATATCTGGAAGCAACTCATCAACTCCTACTGACCTGCAGCAGGAGTCTTTGCCTTGCCCCAAACCGAATCAAGGAATACATACCGCTCGCGATACCCGTCCGGCTTCGCCGCGGAGTCCGCATTGAGATGCATCACTTGCCACCCGCCTGCCGTGTTATACGAAGGCCACTTCGCCAGACTGCCTCCATTCGGATCCCCCGTACGCGCAAAGTTGGTCCAGTACTGCTGCATCTCATCCGACAGCTTCCGGTCCTCCGGACGCCACACCGCTTCCTGCCGCGAATCCAGCGTTCCAAAAACGTACTCAATGTCGTCCGAATGGAACGCGCCCATGGCCACCGTGTGGAACTTATCTCCTGGCGATCCCAGATCGAGAAAATATCGGTACACCGGAGATCCACCCGTCTCGACCTGCGCCTCCAGCCACCGCCATGTCGAATAAGCGATAAACCGGTCGCCCGCATAATCACCCGCGACGCGCTGAACCTCCTCATCGGTCGAGGCCTTATACGCCGCAAGGAAGCCGTCGGCATCCGGTCCAAACTCCTTACGAGCCTGCTCGCCGAAGCTCGCCATCGTGGGCTTCTCCTTGGCCATCAGCACCGTCGCGCGTCCCTCGTCCGCATTCCATCCTGCCATCAGAGGCACATGCGCCTGTTTGCCTGCGACGTAGATGCTCGCCACTGAATCCGGCAGAAAATACCCATCCACAACTGGCCAGAACCGCGGCGCATGATTCTCCCGATTCGCGGCGGCCTTGAGCAGATCCTCCGCCGGGATTTTTCTTAAGCCGGCCACTGTTGTTTCATGCAAAACACTTTCTCCAAAGGCAGCATCCGCTTTCTCTGCGGACTCCCGCGTGGGAGTAGACCCGCTCGTCTGAACCAGGGCCCCGCCACTCTCGCCAATCGCCTTCGCAATCAGGTCCTTCGTCAGCGGAGAAGCCATCTGCGCGCTCACCGAGATGGACCCCGCCGACTCGCCAAAGATCGTAATGTTCTTCGGATCGCCGCCAAACTCCTTGATGTTCTTCTTCACCCACGCAATCGCTGCTGCCTGATCCATCAAACCGTAGTTACCCGACGCATGATGCGGCGATTCCGCCGTCAATCCTGCGTGCACGAAGAACCCAAAGATTCCCAGCCGGTAATTCATCGACACGATCACCGCGTTGCGATGCGCCAGAAACTGCCCGTCCTGCCGCGCCTCCGATGTCCCTCCGGCAACAAATCCTCCACCAAAGATCCACACCATCACCGGCAGCGTTCCCGGCTTCGCATCCGAGGGAGCCCACACATTCAGCGTCAGGCAATCCTCACTCGCTCCCGGATCATGAAAGATCATGTCCGGATAGGTCGCCGATTGCATGCACCGCGATCCAAAATCCTTCGCCTCCTTCACACCCTTCCATTTCGCCGACGGCTGCGGTTCCTTCCACCGCAGGTCCCCCACGGGAGGCGCAGCATACGGAATCCCCTTGAATGCGCGCACCTTGCCATCAGCCGTCAACGCACCCTCAACCTTGCCCTTGTCCGTCTTCACCTGCAAAGGATTCGACGCCAAGCCGGAAATCGGCCCCGCAATCAACAACGCCGCCACTAATCCGTTTACCAAACGCATAAGCATCTTCATTTTCTCCGCCGCCCAACTTATCACGCAGCCCGCGCCAGCAGTAAATCGTTTTTCCAACTTCCTCGGCAACACTCGCAATCCCGCCCGCAAGTCGCTACCATCTAATTCAGGATGGACCTGGCCGAAAAACACGCGCTTCTCCAAAGCACCCTCCGCGACCTCGGCTCCGTCATGGTGGCTTACTCCGGCGGAACTGACTCGGCATACCTCGCCTACGCCGCGCACCAGGCTCTCGGGCCCGGAATGCTCGCGGTCATCGCCGACTCCCCATCCCTCCCCCGCGCCGAGCTCGCCGCCGCCCTCGCCTTCACCGCCGAACACAACATCCCCACCCACATCCTCCACACCACCGAGCTCGACAATCCCGACTACCAGCGCAACGACTCCCAGCGCTGCTTCCACTGCAAAGACGAGCTCTTCACCCGGATGGAAACCGAGCGCGCAACCCGAGGCTTCCATCACCTCGCCTACGGCATGAACCTCGACGACCGCGGAGACTTCCGTCCCGGCCAGCAGGCCGCCGCTCTCCACAACGCCGTCGCGCCGCTCGTCACCGCGCAGCTCACCAAGTCCGAGATCCGCCAGCTGGCCCGCGAGGCCAGCCTTTCCCTCTGGGAAAAGCCCGCCTCAGCCTGCCTCTCCTCGCGCATCGAGTACGGCCGTACAGTCACCCGCGAAAATCTCTCCCAGGTCGAGCAGGCTGAAGAAGCCCTCCACGCCCTTGGCTTCCGCCAGGTCCGCGTCCGCCACCACGGAGACCTCGCCCGCGTCGAAATCTCACGCGCCGAACTACCCAACGCCCTCTCGATCGAAACCTTGGATCGCATCACCGCCGCGCTCAAACCCCTCGGTTTCCTCTACGTCACACTCGACACCCAGGGCTACCGCTCCGGCAGCATGAACGACGTCCTCCCTGTTCATACCATCACTCCAGCTCGCTGAAAGACAACGTCCCGCTCCATCGAATCAAAGATAGAGCAGGACCGTCGCCTCAAGTACCGCGAAATCTACTGCCCAGGCTTCGCCGGAGCCTCCTTCGCTGCAGCAGGAGCGGCGGCCGCCGCCTTTGGCTTCCAGAATCCCGGGTCGGCCTTGATCCACTCATCCATCGGATAGCTCATCTTCGGGTTGAAGTGGAACAGGTTCGTCTGCTCCGATGCGACACACGCGGCCTCCAGCTCGCCCAGCTTCTTCATCTTCTCCTCACCCATCGACTCGAAGAACTTCTTCTGATCCGCGTACTCCTGATCCACCTCAGCCAACGACTTCATCGGATTGAAAACCGCAAACCATCCGCCGTTATCTGCTCCATAAGCGCTCTCGAAAACGGCCCACTTCGCACCCGGGATCTTTTCGTATCCCTCCTTGTACATCTTCACCAGCTCTTCCCACTCCTTATAGTGTCCTGGCTTCACCTTGAAGGACGTGATCTCGAAGTACCGCGAATGCGCGATATCGGCATTTGAGCGAAGGCTCATCTCCGCCCGATAGAGAAAGACACTCTGATCGAAGGAGGTCAGCAGCTCGCCATCCGCCGCCGACGCGCGATCAATCGCCGCCGACAGCGTCGCATTTTTCTCCTCGGCCATATTGTCCTTTTCCCAGTCCGCCAACGACGAGTATGCCATGATGAACAGCGCTCGCGATGGACCCGACATCGACTCCATGCCAAAGTAGTGCGTCGGCCACTTCGCCGCCGTCATTGCGCGAACGAACGCGCTCTCCGACTTCTCGTGCACGCTCCCAGCCCGTCCCGGCTTCAGGTACTCTCGTTGAATGACAAGCACATTTGGCGGCGCTGGCATCTCCTGCGCAACCGCCATAACCATACATCCCTGCAAAAGACACAGCCCAGCACTAACTCCAATAAGCTTTTTCATTTCAAAACGCTCCTTTCGGGTTTTGAAAAATCTGTTCAGGTGCGAATACGGATAAGCAGCCTAAATCTACAGCGCAGACAGATACGGCCGCACGGAGTACAAACCGCGAAATTGATGGGGAGTGAGAACGTGCGAATTTTATACCTATTCGCTCTCTATCCGTCCGGAATTTGTGCAAGCCGACTCTTTCACACCAACCGGTTCGTGCCATGAAACAATAGCCCCCATGAGGATTGCCTACCTCGACTGCTTCGCCGGAATCAGCGGCGATATGTTTCTCGCCGCTCTCCTCGATGCCGGCCTCGGTCCCCACGTCCTGCACGAAGCCACCGCCGCCCTTAATCTCGACGCCACCCTCCAGGTTGAAAAGGTCGACCGCAGCGGAATCTCCGCAACCCGCATCATCGTGCTCGAAAACGGCCGTCCCGCCGAACCCGCCCCACCCCTCCAGAACCACTCGCACCAGCAACACCAGCACAGCCCCGAACACCGCCAGCACCCGGAAACCCAGCACCTCCACAAAGCCGGTCACTCTCATAGCCACACCCATTCCCATGAGACCCACGATCATCATCACGGTCGCTCCCTCTCGGCGATCCGCAGCCTCATCCAGGCCACGAACCTGGCCGATCCCGTAAAGCAAACCGCCATCCGCACCTTCGAACTTCTCGGCGCCAGTGAAGCCAAAATCCACAACGTAGACATCGAAAAAATCCACTTCCACGAAGTCGGAGCTGTCGACGCGATCGTCGATATCGTCTGCGCCGCCGCCGGTATCCACGCGCTCAACATCAGTCACTGGTACTGCTCTCCCATCAACATCGGCGGAGGCATGGTCGACTGCGCCCATGGCCGCTTCCCCGTCCCCGCGCCCGCCACCGCCGACCTTCTCCGCGGCCTCCCCACCTACTCCGCGCATGTCCAGCACGAGCTCACCACACCTACCGGAGCCGCCATCCTCCGCACCCTCAACCCCACCTTCGGCCCCCAGCCCGCTATGCTCATTCAGCAAATCGGCTACGGAGCAGGCTCTCGCAACTCCAAAGACTTCCCCAACGTCCTGCGTCTCTCCATCGGAGAATCTCTCACCGAAAGCTCGGGTGCTCCATTCTTCGCGCAAGCGAAGGGTGGGAACGACGATGCCGGCATCACCACCGTAGCCATCCTCGAAACCGCCCTCGACGACCTCTCCCCCCAGATCCTCGCCCACGTCACGGAGCGCGCCCTCACTCTCGGAGCCCTCGACGTCATGTCCACCGCCGTCCAGATGAAGAAAGGCCGCCTCGGCACCCTTCTCACCATCCTCGCCGACGACGCCCACATTCCCGCCCTCGAAGACCTCCTCCTCCGCGAGACCAGCACCCTCGGCGTCCGCATTCACTACGAACGCCGCTCCTGCCTCGACCGCACTCACACCACCGTCTCCACTCAATACGGTGACATCCGCATCAAGATCGGCTCGCGCAACACCGAAATCTACAACGCCGCCCCCGAGTTCGAAGACTGCCGTACCGCCGCTGCAAAACACAACGTCCCCGTTAAACAAGTCCAGCAAGCCGCTATCGCCGCATATCAGAACGCATCGAAGAAGCAATGAACAAGGCCACTCTCCTCGAAATCCTCGCAGCCGTAGAGCAGGGCAACCTCACACCCGCCGACGCATCCCGGCGCCTTGCCTCACTTCCCTTCGAAGACATCGGCCACACTCGCATCGATCACCACCGCGGGCTCCGCATTGGCCTGCCCGAGGTCATCTATGCCGCCGGAAAATCCCCCGTCCAAACAGCCGAGATCTTCACCCGCATGGCCGCCGCCGGACACGACGTCCTCGCCACCCGCGCCGACGAACCTACCGCCCTCGCCGTCCTCGAAGCCGTCCCCGCTGCTATCCATCACCCGCAAGCCCGGGCCATCACCCTCCGCCAGTCCATCCATCCTGCAACTCATGGCCACATAGCTGTAGTCTGCGCCGGAACCAGCGACCTCCCCATCGCCGAGGAAGCCTCTGTCACTGCCGAGCTCTTCAACACCCGGGTCACCCGCCTCTACGACGTCGGCGTAGCCGGTATCCACCGCCTCCTCGCAGTCCGCGACCAGCTCGCCACCGCCAACGCCGTCATCGTCTGCGCCGGAATGGAAGGCGCGCTCCCCTCGGTCGTCGGAGGCCTCGTCGGAGTCCCCGTCATCGCCGTCCCCACCTCCGTAGGCTACGGAGCCAGCTTCAGCGGAGCCGCCGCCCTCCTCGGCATGCTCAACTCCTGCTCCCCCAACGTCACCGTAGTCAACATCGACAACGGCTTCGGCGCCGCCTATACCGCCACCCTCATCGCAAGAGCCGCCGAAAGCAGGTAGCGCCAACAAACCCATCCCCGGGTGCCCCATTTATCGCGCGGCCCCAAACCGGGTGCCCCATTCATCGCGCGGCCTCTGGCGCGATGAGTGGGTTCCGCTCTGCCGAAGGCAAACAGACATCTACCCCGCCGAAAACGCTAAATCGCACCGCGCCCCAACCCCAACCCCCTCGAAAACCATCCACACTACTTCGCTCCGGCATCCAATCTCACGACCGGAGAAAACCAATGGAGCGCCGCACTTTCTTAAAATCCGCCACCGCAACCACCATCGCCGCAGCCGCCTCCAATTCCCTCGCACAATCCCCTGCAACCCCGGCGCCCGCTAAACGCGCCGAATCCCCAGGCATGATCTATCGCGAGCTGGGCGCCACCGGCGAGCGAGTCTCCGCCATCGGCATGGGAGGCTACCACCTCGGCAAATCCCCCGACTCCCAGGCCTCCATCAAGCTCATCCGCCAGGGCATCGACTCCGGCATCACCTTCCTCGACAACTCATGGGACTACAACGACGGCCTCTCCGAAGTCCGCATGGGCTGGGCTCTCCGCGACGGCTACCGTCAAAAAGTCTTCCTCATGACCAAAATGAACGGTCGCACCAGGGACTCTTACAATAAGCAACTCGAGCAGTCCTTAGGCCGCCTCCAGACCGACGTCATCGACCTCGTCCAATTCCACGAAGTCATCCGCCTCGAAGACCCCGATCGCTACTTTGCTCCCGGCGGTGCCATCGAAGCTGCCGTCGCCGCCCGTCAGGCTGGCAAAATCCGCTACATCGGCTTCACCGGGCACAAAGACCCGCTCGTCCACCTCCGCATGCTCGAGATGGCCAAAAAGCACAACTTCCACTTCGACACCATCCAGATGCCCATCAACGTCATGGACGCACACTTCCGCTCCTTCACCAAAGACGTCATGCCCGTAGCCCTCCAGCAAGGCATCGGAGTCCTCGCCATGAAGACCTTCGGCGATCACTTCATCCTCGACTCAAACACTGTTAAGCCCATCGAGGCCCTCCACTACGGCCTCACCCAGCCCGTCTCCGTCGTCATCACCGGCATCGACTCGCCTCAGATCCTCGAACAGGCCCTCACCGCCGCGCGCACCTTCAAACCTATGTCCCAACCCGAGGTCGCCGCCCTTCTTGCCCGCACCCGCGACGCCGCCCTCGAAGGCAAATATGAGCTCTTCAAGACCACCACCCGCTTCGACGGCACGGCCCATCGCCCCGAATCGATGGGCTAAGTTCGCTAAGAATCCTGGAAAGAATTCTTGCATCCGGGCACGAAATGTGTGACCGTAGTGCGCACTCACGTTTGTTTCACTGCACGCACCCAGGAGGATCCATGCCTTACCGCAGGTTCACGCTGATGGTTGCATCTGTTGCAGTTGTGCTCGCGACACTAGCGTCTTTCGCCCAGGCCACCTCGTTTTCCGCAATTGTCGTCTACGGAGACAGCCTTTCAGACAACGGGAATCTCTATTCCCTCGCTGCCTATCCACCTTCGCCTCCGTATGCCCAGCGGTTCTCCAACGGTCCCGTCGCAGTGGAACAATTGGCTGCCGCATGGGGGGTTCCTCTCTATGACTTCGCTGTTGGAGGAGCCACCTCTGGCATCGGAAACTACGCAGATAATGGTACGCAGACCACTCCGGGCCAGTTCAACCTGCCGGGAATGCAACTCGAACTGGCTGCGTCCGCTCCCATCTTGACTCCGCCTCTTACTTCCACTGCTCTGTTCATAGTGTGGGGAGGCGCCAACGACTTTCTCGCCAACGGATCGGTAACAACAGCCGTCTCAAACATCGACTCCATCATCGCCACGCTCCAGGCAGATGGCGCCCATAACATCCTCGTCCCGAACATGCCCGATCTCGGATTGACCCCTGACTTTTATGGCAATCCCCTGGCGACGGCATATGCCCAGCAATTCAATGCTTTGCTGCTGGCCACTCTTCCGTCGGGAGCGACATACTACGATACCTTCGGCCTTCTTCACAGCATCACCGCAAACCCCGGTGCGTACGGTCTCACCGACGTGACTGACCCTTGTTTAGTCGGCATAACCCCCTGCGCGAATCCTGATCAGTATCTCTTCTGGGATGGCTTCCACCCCACGACAGCCGCGGACGCCATCCTGGAAAGGGAGTTCGCCGCCGCCGTCCCCGAGCCCTCTTCCATCGTGCTCATCGGATCAGGCATGTCCGGACTGCTGCTCCTGGTTCGGCGCAGATATGGAAAGGTTCTCTGACAGGAAACCTCCACACGGTCTCATCTTTCAGACGCTGATACACCTGCCGAAGCCGCGGATCACATCCGCGGCTTCACCTTCTTCCTCCGAGATTTCGGAGCCTGGACCATGCAGCGGCGGATCGACAATCGCATTAGCCTCTGGCTTCGGACCTTGGTGGCCCGGGCAACGATTCGGTGACCTCTCGAATCCTGTCAAGTCTCAACCTCTGCGGAAATCCTGATCGGGAATATGTAGATAAAACAAAAATCGGGACTTAAGACGCAAAAATATTTGTGGCAAAAGTGGCATTCTGATTTTGCACAACAACTAAACTGGAATAGAGAGAAGAGTTCCGAATCCTCGGATTCCTGGACCCCTTCTCTCTACGCATTTAACCCTTTCTTTTAGAAAGCGGCATTACTTGCAACTCATCTCCGTGGAATACCTTACACAAAGGTAAAGGTCTAACCCGTGTGTTTTGAGTAATTTACACACATTCAGAGATCTAACCATTGTGTTTTGAACAATTTACGCTAAAAGATAGGGGGAGGGGGGGCTAGGCCTACTGGTTCACACCACTAGCCAGGAACCCGCCATCGACCACAAGGATCTCACCGGTGACAAACGCCGAGGCATCCGAGGCCAGGAAGATCGCCGAGCCAACCAGCTCCTCCGTCTTTCCAAACCGTCCCATCGGAGTCCGCATCAACAGCTCTTTGCCACGCTCGCTCTCATCCAGCAGCTTCTGGTTCAGGGCTGTGCGAAAAACCCCCGGAGCAATCGCATTCACCGTGATGCCCTTCGAACTCCACTCGACCGCAAGCGACTTCGTCAGCGCGCCGACTGCCGCCTTGCTCGCAGCATAAGCCGTCACTTCCTTGAGCGACACAAACGTATTCAGTGAAGCGATGTTGATGATCTTGCCGTAACCCCGCTCCAGCATGTGCTTTCCAAAAATCTGGCAGGCGCGCAGAGTTCCGGTAACGTTCGTGTTCATGATGTCGTCCCACGTCTCTTCCGAGACCGTGAGCGTAGGCTCGCGCTTGATCTTGCCCGCGGAGTTGATCAGGATATCGACCTTGCCGAACTCCTTCAGCGTGCCCTCCAGCAGTGCCTCCAGCGACGCGCGGTCGTTCACATCCGAAGCGATGCGGAGCGAGCGCCTGCCCTTCGACTCAATGGCCTTCGCCGCCTCATCGACCTGCTCGGTACGCCGCGAACTCGCGACAACATCGGCCCCGGCCTCAGCCAGCCCGATCGCCATAGCCAGTCCGATACCGGATGTTCCACCAACAACCACAGCCGACTTACCGCTCAGATCAAACAAAGGATGCCCCATCAAAAATTTCCTCTCTCCTGAACCTCAAAAATCTTATTTGCTCTTCGTCGCATGCGCCAGAGGAACCTGTTCCAGAATTCGTTCCACGATCTCCTCAGGCTCGCTGTCGATCTCAACCCGCAACGCATCCTTCGGAATCTCGAGCGTGGCAATCTGGCTGTCCAGCAGCTTCGAGTTCATGAACTCGTGATGCCTCTTCGCCAGCCGCTCCGCAATGAGAGCCTTCGGACCATCCAGCCACACAAACCGCAACTCGCTCTCAGCAATCCCCTGGGACAACGTCAAGCGATACTTCTCCTTCAACGCCGAGCAAGCCAGGACTCCTGGCTTCCCTTCCCTCAACCAGCCCAGCAACAGCTGGTTCAGAGTCTCAAGCCAGGGCTGCCGGTCCTCATCATTCAACGGCTGGCCCTCGGCCATCTTCGCCTTGTTCGCCGCTGGATGATAGTCATCCGCATCGGCAAACACCGCGCCTGTCCGTTCCGCCAGCAGCATGCCGATCGTCGTCTTGCCCGACCCGGACACACCCATCAAAACCACAATCATTCCAACATCCTCTCAACCTGCCGCAGGAGAAATCAAGAATGAGCCGCTATTTCAAACCAAGAAACACTGGCTTGATATGCCGGTCGAAGAGATTCGTCGTCACATTCCGCGCCACAACCTCCTCGTTCGCCTCAAGAGCATTCAGGTAGCGATCGCCCATCTTCGCTGCAATCTTGAAGCCGACATGCAGTAACTGACGGAAGCTGGGATTGTATGCCTTGTTGCCCTGATCGTGCCGAAGTGCCGAAGTAAACTGCTCGCTGGTCCATCCATTAACCTCTTCCGGCTTTGGCAGCTTCGCCTGGTCGATGTCGATCACCGTGGCATAAGGCGCACAAAGCTCTTCCGCATGCGCATAAGCCTCGGAGTAAACCTCCTTGGCAATCTCCAACCCGGAACCGCCGGCCTCCGCAAGGCCGATAAGTTCCTCCAGCCACGTTGTCCCCGCGGTCTTCAAATGGACACCGGCATCGAACTGCTTCACCGCATCATGAATCGCCTTGTAGATCGAAAACTTGTCCGACCCCGAATGGACACTCAACTTCAGATTGGCAGGCAACCCATATGTCTTCACCGCAAACGCAATCGCAGCCAGGTCTTCATTGAACTCCTTCGAGAACTGCGCCACGTCACCGACATAGTCCACGCCCTTGTTAAACCGTCCTGTGAACTTCGGAGCAATTGTCTGAATCGGAATCTTCTCATCCGCAATTGCAGCCAGAATAATCAGCAACTCAACCGGAGTCTGTGGCGAGTCCGTCTCATCCATCGAAACTTCGGGAACAAATTTGCCTTCCCCTTTTTTCTCCGCAAGAAAACGGTAGATTCGCCCGGCATCCTGCACCGCAGCCAGAAACTTGTTCGCCACACGAGTGACAAACGCCTCATCCGTCTTGAACGGCTCGGCAATGCAAGGAATCGTTACCGTACCCACTAATTCCGGATGGCGCTTTACAAATGCTGCAGCATCCTTCGGATCGGCCGGCTTGCCGATCATCTCAGCAACATCAAGCGTAAAGAAGTCACACGGAGCAAGAAACCGATCCACCGTCTTCAGATTGATGTGATCGGCATCAAGAAAGTAAGGCTTCTTCCACCCGAGCTCCCTTACCGCCGCATCAGCGGCCGCGCGCGTCTGGCTCGGCTCAGATCCGATAATCATGTGTTCGCGGTTCGATTTATTCCAAACCGGTACAACCTCTACGCCTGCCTCACCAGCTCGAATGCAGGCCATCAATTGCGCCTTCGCCTGATGCGCAAATCGGTCGCCCACTCCAATCGAATATTTAGGAAGCTTCAATCCTTCGCTCATAAAACCTTCTCGATGCCTTATTCAACTAATTGGTCTAACCACTTCCAGCCGTCCTAGCATACCGGCTCCAGTGATTCCTCGGCAACTTTTCTGCAATCAGGAAGGTTCAATCCTTGAATCGGCCTTCATACGCCCACAATCCAAGGCCCGGATTCGAGATGTAGAAGACCTCCTCGCCATCGACCACGTTCCACCCATCTTTCAGGGTTTCCGGGTGGTACTTCTCCATCATCGTCTTGAGATCGCCATACTGATAATGAACGCTCTCGATCTCCTGCTGGGTCAGATGCCCTGGACAATACCGAATTGTGAAGCGCCCCTCGCTCGAACCATGGATCAGGTGAGCCGCGGCACTCAGATTCCCGGCCAGGGCAGGATCTTCCCTCACAGCCTTCAGTGTGCATGGAGTTCCGCAATACCCGTATTTCCGAATCAGCTTGTCAATCGCGCCATCTTCGCCAAACTCATGAACACCCGGTGCAAGCACAATCAACTCTGCACCATCCGCAAGCGCCATACGCGTGCGATAGACGCTCTTGTTTCCCAACCATGTGCTGCGAAACTCGTGAGGATCAAGAAAGACCACCGCCTTCTTGATCTCGCGATCCAGCATCTGGAAATTCACTTTGAGGCTCAGCGCAGCCGCCAGTTCGAAGCACTCCGTGTCATCGCCGATGTAGAGTCCCCGAATCACGAGCTGGCCGGAATCATTCTTCCCTATCACTGTCTGTACATAAACGATAGGAAGATTCTTCGCAAAGTGGTCACTGGCATAATTCAAAACGCGGCGGACAGGAGTATCCGCTCGCCCCATCATTCGCTCCATCCCGTATACAGCACCCAGAAAGTGGCTCCGATGAATGCCGATCGCCCCCCCTGTGCCTATGAAGATATTCTTGTTGTAGTTCGCCATGCCGACGACCTCATGCGGCACGACCTGTCCGACCGACAGAATGAGGTCATGTCCACCATCGCGTAGCAGCTTATTTACCTGCGCGGGCCACGTGTAGTCGACTTTTCCTTCGCTCACCTTATAGAGAAATTCGCCGGGGACCTCGCCAAGCGTAACGACATCATTCCGCCAGTCGTGTACGCGAAACAGGGAGCGCGGCGTCGTTCCGTACATCGTCGCGATCTCACTATCGGTCATGGCCTTGTGGGTTCCAAGCGCAGGAAGAATATCTGTCAGCCGATCACCGTAATACTGCCATGCGTACTCGGTCAGTCTCCCTGCCTGGGAGTAAAACCTCGTGATGTCCGGCGGAACGGCCAGCACTTTATTCTTCTTTCCAATCGAATCCAGCGCGGTGAACAGGTTTGTCCGCAGCTCTTCCTGAGATATCTCGGTGGTTGGACTTCCTGCAGCGAAATAAAGGCTCATAGCATCTCATCTTACTCTGGCATCAGTGTGATATATCTCTTCGCCAGCGGAGACACCATGAAGGAACAGGACCTGCAGCTGCAAATGCCCGGCGGCACCGCCGACGCCATTCTCTTTACCCCCGATTCACCTCGGTCGCTTCCAGCTGTATTGCATATCCCGGATATCGGGAGCATCCGCGAGACACATCGCAAAATGGCACGCAGACTTGCAGAAGAAGGTTTTGTCGTTCTCATGCCAAACCCGTTCTACCGGACGAGCCCGCCGCCAGTCTTCAGCTTCGAACGAAAGCCCGGCGATCCGCGAGTACCGGAGCGCATGAAGGAGCTTATCAGCCCCCTTACTCCGCAGGCTCAGGAACAGGACATGGGCGCTTATATTGACTTCCTTGCATCACAACAACCGGTTCAGGCTGACAAGCTTGGCGTGGTCGGCTATTGCATCGGAGGAGGGTATGCGCTGCGAACTGCGGCAGTTCGGCCAGACAAAATCCGCGTAATGGCATCATTCCACGGCGGAGGCCTCTACAAAGCAATTGAACCTGGCAGCCCACATCTTGTTCTTCCACATGTGAAAGCACGACTTTACTTTGGCCACGCAGATCAGGACCAGAGCATGACGGCGGAAGACATCGCGCATTTCGAGGAAGCTCTGAAGAACTGGGGCGGCAAGTACGAAAGCGAGACTTACGCAGGAGCGCGCCATGGGTGGACGGTTCCTGATAGTCCCGCTTACAACGAACCAGCGGCCGAGCGGGCAAATAAAAAGCTAACTGAACTCTTCAAAGCTGCGCTCAGCTAAACGAAATCTCACATAAGGGCCGGATCCCCTCCAGCCCCTGTGATTCACAGCTTATAAGCCTTCTTCGCCAGATTAATCGTAAGGTCAACGATCAGTTCAAAAGCTTCATCTTCATCCAGCCGATGCTCCGCAACGAGCCGAGAAAGAAATGCGCAATCGATGCGGCGAGCAACATCATGGCGCGCCGGAATAGACAGGAAGGCACGAGTATCGTCATTGAATCCCACTGTGTTATAGAAGCCGGCCGTCTCCGTAACCTGCTCCCGGAAGCGCATCATGCCCTCTGGTGAGTCGTGGAACCACCATGCCGGCCCCAGCTTCAGTGCCGGATAATGTCCTGCCAAAGGTGCCAGTTCGCGAGAATAGGTCGTCTCATCCAGCGTGAAAAGAATGAAGGTCAGGCGCGGATCGTTGCCGTACTTGTTGAGCAGCGGGCGCAGACTGCGCGTGTACTCGGTGGGCGAAGGCATATCAGCGCCCTTGTCTCGCCCGAACTTCTTGTACACGAGTTCGTTGTGATTGCGAACCGAGCCTGGATGCAGCTGCATAGTGAGGCCATCCTCTACCGACATACCCGCCATCTCTGTCAACATCTGAGCCTGGAAGATTTGCTGCTCCTCAGGCACCGACTTGCCCGAAAGAATCCGCTGATACAAAGACTCCGTCGTCGATAGATCCAGATCCGCTGTCATTGCGGTGAGATGGCCATGATCGGTCGCCGTCGCTCCAAGCGACTTAAAGTACTCACGGCGTTTGCGGAGTGCGTTGAGATATCCCTTATACGACCCGATGTTTTCTCCCGTAATCTCACCGAGTTTCTCAATGTTCTGAATAAAACCTGCGTATTCGGCGTCGATGACGGAGTCAGGACGAAACGTTGGTAGAACTCTGCCCTTCCAACCCGAAGCGCGGATTGCCTTGTGATATTCAAGGGAATCGAGCGGCGAGTCGGTCGTAGAGATGACCTCAATGCGAAACTTCTCGTAAAGTGCGCGGGGGCGAAACTCAGGAGTCAGCAGTTTCGCCGCAATCACGTCATAGTAGTGATCCGCATTGTTGCTATCTAACCGCTCTTCAAAACCGAACTGATTTTCGAAGGCATAATCAAGCCACAGACGAGTGGGCGTTCCCCGAAACAGGTAATAGTTCTTGGCAAAGAGGCGCCAGACCTCGCGCGGATCAGCCTGTTGCCTGCCATCATTCTGAGGAATCCCCAAGGACTCCAGCGCAATACCCTGCGAATAAAGCATGCGGAAGATGTAATGATCGGGCTGAATCAAGAGCGCGGTCGGATTAGAGAAGGCTTCGTCTTTGGCGAACCACGCGGGATCAGTGTGCCCGTGAGGAGAGACGATGGGTAGGTCGCGGGCAACTTCGTAAAGCTTTGCGGCAATGGCTCGCGTCTTCGAATCAGGGGGAAACAACCGCATTGGATCAAGCATGCAAAACACCTCAAACTTTTCAACAACAAAAAAGAACAACTAAGTGTGACATTGAACAAAACACAATTCACAAACTGTATCAAAAGGGGCGTTCCGGTGGTTCCACCAATTTTGAAGCCCGGAACCTGCCCGGTGCAAATTTCTATCTCGGCAAAAAGAAAGCGCCCGGACGAACCGAGCGCTCTGAGTTGAAAGGAGTCGTTAACCGTTATGGAATGTAATAACGCATTCCCGTGAACACCATGTTGTTGGTCGCCGTCGGACCGCCACCAACGCCGACCCATCCATTCCGGGTGAGATAGGTGTACTGGAACTGGTACTGTAAGCGACCGTACTTGGGGCTGTTGTAGACACGGTAGGTAAAGCCGGCCGTGCCTGCGACGACATCGCGAGTTGCACCGAGGCAGTTCGCCGGAGTACCGGGGTTGTACGGAGGACCACCAGCAAAACCGTTGCCAGCGCTCGTCGGGAGTGTCTCCACGTTGCAGCCTGTGTTTGCGCTGGTAATCGGAGCATAGCCAACTACCTTGCCGATCTGAGGACCGGATGTCGCCAGATACGTGGTGCGCTGCGCGTACTCGGCGCCGGCATAGCCAAAGATATCCAGTTTCGGTGTCGGATGACCCTCGAGTGAAATCAGACCCTGGTAGCTCTTGATCGGCGCAAGCGTTCCGTCCGGATGAACGGTCACATCAGGCAACGTCGAGGTACCATAGCGGCCTACGCCTGTACCGCCAAGCATGTGTACACCCACATCGAGATACTTCGTCGCAGGCATGCGAAGGTTAGCGATGAAGCCGCCGCCGGTCTTCGTATCGTTGGTGGCCCCTGCCGTCGTTGTGAAATTGGGGTAATAGCGACCGCGGAACCAGCGTGCAAGGCCGCCCACCTCAAAGTGACCGTGCTTCCCATCGTAGGTGCCCTTGACGATTACTTCAGGGGCAACGTTGTTCGAGTAGTTTGCAGTAGCGTTGAAGAGACCACCGCCTGCACCGGCGTTTCCGATAAAGAAGTTGGAAGGCGGATTGGTTGCCGAATAGATGTACTCAGCCTGCTCGATTGAAGCGGCACCAGTGAAACCACCGTGCCTCTGCTGAAAGCGAAGTGCTGCCTGACGCGCCCAGCTGAAACCGACATGGTACTGAGCGTCGATCGTCATCGGCAGGTTCTCAGTTCGGTTGTCAGTGGATTTCTTGGTCTCAGTTACGAGCGACCACATCTGTCCGCCGGTAAGCGTAAAGCCGCTCTTCGTCGCAGCCTGTCCCCAGATCTGCCGCTGGCGAAGCGTGTAGCTGTTGCTCTGGTTTTCGTTCGAAGTCGCGCCCGCTGAGAGGAAGTCAGCCTCGAAGTATCCAGCCAGTTTGAAGGGACCTGTATTGCCCTCAAACAGTCCGCCAAGACGGCTCTGACGGCCCGAGAAGTTCAGTTCGCTGACATGCGCCTGCCCAGCGCCCTGATATGGAGTCGCGTTGAAGGGCGTGTTGACATCGGCATTAAGCGCACGGGCACGCCACACAGTTTCAAACGCGAAGAAGGCAACCGGTGTAATGGTCATGCCCTTGTAGCGTATGGTCGTGGGCGACTCAATCTGAGCCGTAATGTCTCTCTTGGTATCACTCAGCGTCTGGGCAAGTCCCGAGCTGGTGTTCTTCAGATCGGTAACGGTTGCATTGAGGGTTGTGACTGCCTCGTTATTCTGCTGGAGGCTGGAACTCACGCTTTGCGCCTGCGCTGTAGCTGCTGCAGCCGCTGCATTGGCCGCCTGCGCGTCACTCGTTGCGGTCGCCAATCTGGCATCACGATCGGCAAGCTGACGCCTCAAATCGTTAATCTGGTTCTGCTGGTTGGTCATCTGCTCCCGCAGTTCACGCAGTTGGCGTTCAGTTGGCGATTCTACGGGCGCCTTTTTTACAGCTTTTGTTGTCCTGGGTTTCGCCGTCGTTGATGCCGTTTGGGCTGGCATCGTAACAGTGGTCGCCACCAGCAGCGCGGCGATTGCGACCTTCAATTGCTTCATCATGGACCCTCGCAAAGGTTAAAACTGGAGATTGACAGAGCGACAGATTGACCTGGGTGGTCCTCACGAACGCTCTTACTTTTGCTTTGCTCCAGATACTTTCAGAGTTATGTGAATAGAAGAAGAATTTGAGCTATCAACTATGCCAAAACTTCAACCTTGAAAACTTCCATACTCTGAAATGGACACTAAATCCTGCGAAGTTACTAAGAAATTCCCAGGAAGCGCTAACTGATTTACCGTTATTTCATGCACGTAATTCGTACCGCCGTTGGGCCTTTGGCTCTTCTCTGTTCTTTCGTCTCCGCATTTCCACAATCGACCGCAGAGCTGAACCTTATCCCCGTCCCGCGCGAAGTTCGGGCAGGCGCGGTCCAGTCGCTTGCGAACGGAGTGCAGATTACGTGCTCCCCTGCCTGCGCCCCCGAGGATACCTTTGCGATCGATGACCTCAAGAGCTACCTCGCGGCGCAAAACATCGCCGTCAATCCAGGTTCTCCCGTTAGTGTTCTGATCGTTCGCTATGGCTCATCCTTGTCAAAATCCATCTATCGCGACGCAACGCAGCCCATAGCAGAGCCGCCCGCCGACCTCCCCCCGGCAATGAAGCCCGAGGGCTACGTCATCATCCCCGACGGCAAGGGACTCGCCATCACAGCAGCGACGGACGCTGGAGTCTTCTATGCCCTGCAGACAGTCAAGCAACTCATCACGGGCGCAGGTTCGAACGCAGTCCTGCACACCGCAATCATCCGCGACTGGCCGGCGATGCAGTATCGCGGTCTGCACGATGACCTCTCCCGCGGGCCCGTTCCTACCCTGGAATTCCAGAAGAAACAGATCAGGATGCTCGCTGCATACAAGGTCAACATGTACTCGCCTTACTTCGAGCACACTATGCAGTACACCGGCCACCCGCTGATGGCCCCTCCAGGCGGCACCCTGACCCAGGCACAGGCGCGCGAACTCGTCGCCTACGCAGCGAAGTACCACATCACCGTCGTGCCCGAGCAGGAGGCCTTCGGTCATCTGCACTATCTGCTCAACTGGGAGCAGTACAGCCAGCTCGGCGAAACACTGCACGGACAGGTCCTCGCTCCCGGACAGCCCGACGCAGCCAGGCTTACCCATGACATGTTCAACGAGTTGGCCGGTATCTACCCCGGGCCATTCCTCCATCTCGGCGCCGACGAGACAGCAGAACTAGGCAAAGGGCAAACTAAACCTCAGGTAGACGCACAAGGACTGGGCCAGGTCTATCTCGGCTACTTACAGCGCATCGTCTCCGACCTCAAGCCGCTCAACCGAAAACTGCTCTTCTGGGGCGACATCGCCATGAAGGAGCCGGATCTCCTCAAGCAGCTTCCTGACAGCTTCAAGCGCGACACGATCGCCATTCCATGGGAGTACAACCCGCAGCCGAAGGGCTTCGAGCGCTTTATCAAGCCATTCACTGACGCAGGATTCGAAACCTGGGTCGCCCCTGGCATCAACAATTGGTCTCGCGTCTATCCCAACTGGAACAACGCACTGCCGAACATTCAGCAGTTCACCTCCCAGGGCCAGAAAATGGGGGCCACCGGGCAGCTCAACACCATCTGGGACGACGATGGCGAGGCCCTCTTCAATAACAACTGGTATGGAATTCTCTTCGGCGCCGAGGCCGCATGGCACCAGGGCGAGGCTTCCATCCCTGCCTTCCAGTCGACCTTCGGAGCCAACTTCCACGGCGACCTCACAGGCAAAATCGACCAGGCACAAAAAGAGCTGATGGCCGCCCACCAGCTCCTTAAAGACTCTGACTACAAAACCGACGGACAGGACCTGCTCTTCTGGCAGGACCCCTGGAACGCTGACGGACAGCGTATCGCTGGCCAGCTTCGCCCCGTTCTCTCCGAACTTCGCCTCCATGCCGAACGAGCCATCTCGCTCGTAGCCGAAGCCAGAAACGCCAACCCGAACCTGCGCGAAACCGATGCCCTGGATGCCCTCGAATTAGGCGCACGCCGAATGGACCTTATCGGCCTCAAGTTTCAGGTCACCGACGAAATCGCCACCAGCTATGCTCGTGCCTTCACCCTGCAAACCTCGAAGAATAAAGATGACCGCCAGGACCTCGTGCGGGAGCTCGGCAACATCAACAGCGTCAACGGAAAGCTCCAGGACCTCCGCAACAACTACTCTCTGCTCCGCGATCTCTATGAGCAAGCCTGGCTCAAAAGCTATCGCCCCTACTTCCTGCGCAACAACCTCGAGCGCTATGACCTCACCATTCAGCTATGGCTGCAGCGAAGCGACCGCGTCCGGATAGCCCAGCGTCAATGGGCAAACTCGCAGACTCTCCCACCCGCATCGGACGTTGGAATTCCAGCACCTTCAGGGACTACCGTGGCACCCGGCGGACACTGATCTATCCCGAGCAGTCAGCCACTCCCTCTTCGCCATATACTTATGCGTTGCTCCATAACCTAACGAACATTCTCCGAGTTGGAAACCCCATGCTTCATACGATTGCCGCACGCCGCCTGATCACACCAACCGGAGTCATCGACCATCCGGTCCTTCACATCAAGGACGGCTCCATAACTGCGATTGACTCCGATCCCAAAAACGGAGCCGCGGATACCACCCTGACGACAACCTTCTTCGACGTTCACACTCACGGCGCGGCCAATCACGATGTCATGGAGGCCACATCCACCGCTCTGCGCTGCGTTGGCCGGTTCCTTGCCACTCGCGGCGTAGGACACTACCTTCCGACCACCGTCACCGCTCCCATCGACAAGACCCTGCGCTCGCTCGAAGGCATCGCCAACGCAATCGAAGCCTCAACTCCATCAAACGAAGCTCGCCCTATTGGCGTCCACCTCGAAGGCCCCTTCATCTCGCATGCCAAGCGCGGGGTCCATCCGCCTAACGATATTCAGCTGCCCAGCATCGCCCTGCTTGACCACTTCCAGCAGGCCGCCCGCGGACACATCCGCCTCATCACCATCGCGCCCGAGATCCCAGGAGCCATCGAGATGATCGCTCACGCTGTCTCCCTGGGCATACGCGTGAGCATCGGCCACACCAACGCAAATGCCCACGAAGCCCAGGCTGGAATCAATGCCGGAGCCACCAGCGCAACCCATACCTATAACGCCATGCGCTCTCTCGATCACCGCGACCCCGGCGTCCTCGGCACCGTTCTCGATACAGAATCCCTTTACTCCGAACTCATCTGCGACGGCATCCACGTTGCACCCGAACTTGTTCGCCTGTGGTTTAAAGCAAAGGGGCCTGAAAAAGGCATTCTCGTCACCGACAGCATGTCCGCTACAGGCATGCCGGAGGGCATTTACAACCTCGGCATGTTCAAGGTCAAGGTCGCCGATGGCAGAGCATTCGCCGCTGACGATCTCGCTCATGGCAAATCCACCCTCGCAGGCAGTGTCCTCACCATGGATCGCGCGGTCGCAAACCTGCAACGCTTCACCGGCGTCTCACTGCAAACTGCAAGCGAGATGGCCTCGCGTAATCCAGCCGAGATGCTCGGCGTATCAAGCAACGTCGCAAACCTGGCAGTGGGCCAGCCAGCTAATCTGAACGTCTTCGATGCAGCGGGTGCGCTGACGAAAACCATCCTGAACGGAGTCGAAATCGCGACCTAAGCCACCTTGCCGCCTCCGCGGGCACGCCACAATGCTCCCTCCAGCGAGTCCACCGCGCCTGTCATGACCTTCACGCGCGGAGCTGATTTACCCAAAGCCTTCGCCAGCGATTCGCGCACCATCCCAATGTGCTCGATCACACTTCCCGTATAAGCGAGACTCACCTCGCCCTTGGTGCCAGTCTCAATCATCTTCAATGCAACCAGGGCCACTTGCTCAGCGAGCTCCTCTCCGGCGCGCTCCAGCACGGCGTTCGCAAGATCGTCTCCCTGTTCCGCGCACTTTACGACAATTGGCGTGAGCGCAGAAAAATCGGGACTCGGACGCTCGTTGGCCTTCTCAACGATCTCCCCAACCGAATCCAACTCCCAGTACGCTCCGATCTCATCCAGCAGAATTGTCGGAATATCGCGATCTCTAGCCCAGAACGCCCCGCGCAAAGCCTCCTGACCGATCCAATAACCCGACCCCTCATCTCCAAGTGCCGGCCCCCATCCTCCCGCGCAATAAAGTGTTCCGTCTGCAGAGCGCCCGACAATGTTGGAACCTGTTCCCGCAATCAGCAGAATCCCCTCACCCCCCTTAAATGCCGCATCCAGCGCGATCTCCTGATCTCCGCACAACAGCAGGTCGCCTCCAACCACATCGCCAATCTCCCGTTCAGCCCATTCGCGCACAGCGTCAATCGAAAGACCAGCCAGCCCCACGCAAGTGCGTTTCACATCCGACAAGCTCATCTTCGCCTGCAGCGAAAGCTCCGACAGCAGACTCCGCAACCGCGAGCTCGCCTCCGCCTCACTTACACGCATCAGCTTGACTGTCCCTGTGCTCCCGTGCGCCAGAATCTTCGTCTCATTCGCCAGAACACCCGTCGTCTTCGTCCCACCTGCGTCGATCGCCAGAAACAAGCTCATATTCCTGCCATCATATGACAACCAGCCATCTCACCAGCAGCACCTCTTTATCTTGGAGTCCTTTGCGGAAACGTAGCGGGCGCTGCGTTTGTCTTTTCCAGGACAATCCACGGCTTCGCCGCTATAAACTCGCATGCATGCCCGACGTTGTACCCTCGTCTCATCTTCACTCCTTCGATCTCGCGCTTATCGTTGTCTATCTCGTAGGAATCACTCTCTTCGGTCTTCGCTTCCGCGACAAAAAAGGCAGCGGCTCCCGCTCTCTCGAAAGCTACTTCCTCGCCGACCGCTCCATTCCCTGGTGGGCCATCGCGCTCTCCATCGTCTCCGCCGAAACCAGCACCCTCACCATCATCAGTGTCCCAGGAGTAGCCTTCGCCGGAGACTTCGGCTTCCTCCAGATCGTCCTCGGCTACATGGTCGGCCGCATCGTCGTCGCCCTGCTCTTCCTCCCCAAATACTTCCAGGGTCAGATGCTCACCGCCTACCAGCTCATCGACCGACGCTTCGGCCCCGCTCTCCATAAAACCACCGCTGGCCTCTTCCTCATCACCCGGGCAGCAGCCGAAGGCGTACGCGTTTTCGCCGTCTCCATCGTCGTCGCCATCGCCATCGGCACCGGCGACGTCCTCTCCATCGCCCTCATCACCGCCCTCACGCTGGTTTACACCTTCGAGGGCGGCATGGCAGCCGTCATTTGGACCGACGTCGTCCAGATGGCCATCTACATCGCGGGAACCCTCATCGCCGTCGCCACCCTCGGCAGACATGTTCCCGGCGGTTGGAGCCAGATCCACCAGGTTGCCGGCGCCGCAGGCAAGTTCCACCTCTTCAACTTCGCCTTCAACCTCACCCAGTCCTACACCTTCTGGGCCGGTCTCCTCGGCGGAACCTTCCTCACCATGGCCTCCCACGGAACCGACCAGCTCATGGTCCAGCGCATGCTCGCCGCCCGCAACCTGCGCCAGTCACAACTCGCCCTGCTCTCCTCCGGTCTCGTCATCTTCTTCCAGTTCGCGCTCTTCCTCTTTATCGGAGCAGGCCTCTACGTCTTCTACGGCCTTCATCCTGGCACCGCATTCCGCACCAACGATTACATTTTTCCCACCTTCATCGTCCGCGAGATGCCCGTCGGCATCGCCGGACTCCTCATCGCCGCAATCCTCGCCGCCGCCATGTCGAACCTCTCCGCAGCGCTCAATTCGCTCTCCAGCACAACCGTCGTAGACTTCTATATGCACCTCAGACCTCAAGCCGACGAGCGCGAACGTATGATGATCTCTCGCTCCTCAACGGTCCTTTGGGCACTCGTCCTCTTTGCTATCGCCATCTACAGCATCCAGGCCGGAGGCAAAGGACACGTCGTCGAGATCGGCCTCTCCATCGCCTCTGTCGCCTACGGAGCCCTCCTCGGAGTCTTTCTCCTCGGCACCCTCACCCGCTACGCCAACCAGACCGGAGCCATCATCGGCATGATCGTCGGTTTCTCGCTCAACATGTTCCTCTGGCTCAAAACCACCCCGACGCACATCGGCGGAATCACCATTCCGCCCATCGCTTTCACTTGGTACGTCCTCATCGGAGCCATCGTCACCTTCGCCGTGGGCTCACTCGCCAGCCTGATCTTCCGCAAACAAGCCGCTCCAAAAAAACTCGCCGTCACGGCTCTCATTCTCTCTCTCAGCCTCACGCAATTCGCCCAGCCCCAGGGCCGGGTGCCCCATCTTCGCGCTGCAAGCGCTAAGGTGGGCATCGGCGAAGCCGACCCTTCCAGCAGTTCCTCAAAGCCACAAAACTCCCAGGCAGCGCCCGACTTCACCCAAATCTCCACCCTCATCAACGAAGCCATCGCCGCGAAGAAACTCCCCGGCGCAGTCGTCCTCATCGGCCACGACAACAAAGTCGTCTTCGAGCACGCCTATGGCAACCGAAAAATAGCCGGCGAACCCAGCCCTGACGGTTCCACCGCGCCCGAGGCCATGACCGAAGACACCATCTTCGACATGGCCTCGCTCACCAAGTGCCTCGCCACCGCCACCGCGATGATGCAGCTCTACGAACAGGGCAAGTACCAGTTCGACGACCCCGTCTCCAAATACCTCCCCGAGTTCGCCGCCAACGGCAAAGAAAAAGTCACAATCCGCGAACTCCTCACCCACTACTCCGGCCTCCCACCCGACGTCTCCCTCAAAGACCCGTGGGGCCTCGCCGCCCCCGACAAAGCCGAAGGCATCAAGCGAGCGATGGAATCAACCCTCGACAATCCCCCCGGCACAAAGTTCGTCTACTCCGACATCAACTTCATCACCCTCGGAACACTTATCGAGAAATTCTCCGGCCAACCTGAAGACGAGTACGTCCAAGAGCATGTCTTCAAGCCTCTCCATATGGCTGAGACTCGCTATCTACCAGCTAAGAAAGCTTGCGGCCTCATGCCCCGATACGGTGGAGCCCGTATGCCCGATGGAAGCTATATGGATAGTTCTGGCGTCACGTTGGAATGTAAGCCCGGAGATTGGGAATATACAGCCCTTATCAACCGCATCGCACCCACCGCCCACGACGACGAATCCAAGGACAACCCCGCCGCCAACCCCGACTTCGACCACCTCCTCCGAGGCACCGTCCACGACCCCACCACCCGGCGCATGGGCGGAGTAGCCGGCCACGCCGGAGTCTTCTCCACCGCGCACGACGTCTCCCTCTACGCCCAGGCGCTCCTCGATAAGCTCCTCCGCGACACCGGCCCCTTCCCTCTCAAGCAATCCACGCTGCAGTTGATGACTAAACCCGAGCAGCCCGCAAGCGCGCTGTCCGACGCCACCATCTTCACGCCTGACGGCCAGACCACCAAAGGCGTCGCCACACGAGGCTTCGGCTGGGACATCAACACCGCCTTCTCCCGCCCGCGCGGCAGCATCTTCCCCATCGGCTCCTTCGGCCACACCGGCTTCACCGGCACCACCCTCTGGATGGACCCGCAGTCCGACACCTACGTCGTCCTTCTCTCAAACGCCGTCCATCCACGCGGCAATCCACCCATCTCCGCACTACGCGGGCAGGTCGCCACCGCTGCTGCCGAGGCACTGCATCTCTACAACAGCAAACCTGGTACAGCATCAACCACCACTCTCACCGGCATCGACGTCCTCGAAACCACCCACTACGCCGACCTCGCTGACGCCGCCAAACACCACGGCAACCATCTCCGCCTCGGCATCCTCACCAACCAATCCGGAGTCGACGCCCACGGCCACCGCAGCATCGACCTGCTCGCCACCGAGGCCTCCAAAGCCGTCCCCGGTCTCGAACTCAAAGCCATCTTCTCCCCCGAGCACGGCCTCTTCGGCGTAAAGGACGAAGCCGGCATCAACGGCGAGGTCGACCCCGCCACCCACATCGCCGTCACCTCGCTCTACGGCACCACACCCGAGTCGCGCCACCCCACCCACGACCAGCTCAAAGACCTCGACGCCGTCATCGTCGACCTCCAGGACGCCGGCGTCCGCTTCTACACCTACGAAGCCCAGACTGGCTACTTCGTCGAAGCAGCCGCCGCCGAAAAGAAGCTCGGACACCAGCTCGAAATCATCGTCCTCGACCGACCCAACATCATCGGCGGCCTCGCCGTGCAGGGCCCTGTCTCCGACGAAGGCAAGGAAGCCTACGTCAACTACATGCCCCTCCCCATCCGCCACGGCATGACCCTCGGCGAGCTCACCCGCTACATCAACGGCGAACGCCGCCTGCCCTCCAGCGCCTCTCCCAACGTCCGCGAGCCCCTCGGTGCGGCCGTCACCGTTATTAAGATGCAGGGCTGGCAGCGCTCCATGTACTACGACCAGACCGGACTGCCCTGGATCAACCCCAGCCCTAATCTGCGCTCAGTCAACGCCGCCACACTCTACCCCGGCATCGAACTGCTGCAGTTCACCAACGTCTCGGTAGGCCGAGGCACCGCCGTTCCCTTTGAGAACATCGCCGCACCCTTCTTTGACGCCCCGGCGCTCGCCGCCGCGCTCAACGCCCGCAACATACCCGGCGTCACCTTCTCCCCCTCCACCGTCACCATCGCCGAAGACGCCAACCACTATCCCTACCACGGCCAGACAATGCCGGCCATCCATTTCACCGTCACCGACCGCAACGCACTCGACTCACCCGAACTCGGCATCGAGCTCATCTCAGCCGTTCACCGCCTCTATCCCAAACAGTTCACCTTTGACCGTGCCTCGCGCCTCATTCTCAGCGTCAACACCATGCTCGCATTGCAAAACAATGAAGATCCTCGCGCCATCGCAAAATCCTGGCAACAGGACCTCAACGCGTTCAGGCAGCGACGCGAACCGTATCTCCTCTACTAAAAACGCCCCGTGCTCTTCCTTCCCCCAAAAGACGTATCCATTTCGCAATACCGCGGACAGAAATTTCACAACAACTGCATCGTAATTGCTGCACAATAGAACAACCCTGTTTTTAGAGAGGGACTCCCCAATGCCGCGCATCAATTTTCAGCAGCAACTCGCTGCCCTGAAAGACAAACTCCTCGCTATGGCTGCTCTCTCGCAGCAGACCCTCTCCCTCGCCCTGGAAGGCTACCTCACCGGCGACATGGGCCTCTGCGATCATGTGAAAGAGATCGAAGCTGCCATCAACGCCGCCGAACGCGAAGTCGATGAGATGGCCTACGACCTGCTCGCCAAAGAACAACCCATGGCGATCGACCTGCGCTTCATCCTCTCCGTCATCAAGATCAACGGCGACCTTGAGCGCATCGGCGATCAGGCCTCCAACATCGCCCAGCGAGCAGTTGCGCAAAAGAACCTCGCCCAGATCGAGCTCCCCATCGATATCCCCGACATGGGCGAGAAGGTCGGCATCATGATCCGCCGCGCTATCCAGTCGCTCCTCGAAGCCGATGCCCGCCTCGCCGAATCCGTTCTCGCCATGGACGACGAGATCGACGACATCAACCGCGACGTGCAGGCCGACTTGGTCGAGCTCATGCAATGCCAGCCGGAGATCAGCCAGCAGGCGCTCAACGCCATCATTGTCTCCCGCAACCTCGAGCGCTCTGCCGATCACGCCACCAACATCGCCGAAGACGTCATCTTCTGGGTCCGCGGCTCGGATGTGCGGCATAAATTCTCTCTAGCACAAGCGGAGTAGGCTTACTCGACGCCCATCTCAATGTTCCTGTGAGAGGATGTCTCCGTCCGGAAATGGAGAATCCGCACCATTTTCCCCACTCGGACGGTCGTCAGGAGAGTACGTTGACTGGAGACACCTCCCCCATCAAACCCACGCGGGCTCGGATTGATACTCTCACGAGTCCCTTCACGCGTTTTGCAAGAATGGAGGCTTCCAGCGGTATTCTCCTGCTCGCCACCACGTTCATCGCGCTCATCTGGGCCAACTCCCCTTGGGAACATAGCTACCACACCATGTGGGAGACAGATGTCTCACTGGGTGTTGGTCGGAACATCCTCAACTGGAGCCGCCATCTCTGGGTAAACGATGGACTCATGTCCATCTTCTTCTTCGTCGTCGGGCTGGAGATCAAGCGCGAGCTACTGATCGGGGAGCTCTCTTCCTTCAAGCAGGCAGCGTTTCCTTTTCTGGCCGCCCTCGGTGGCTGCCTTGTCCCGGCAGCGCTCTATCTTGCGGTCAACCATGGAACCCCGGAGTCCAACGCCTGGGGCATCCCCATGGCGACTGACATCGCCTTCGCCCTCGGCGTCCTCGCCCTGCTCGGCAATCGAATTCCCCTCTCGCTCAAGCTCTTCGTCGCCGCTTTGGCCATCGCCGATGACATCTTCGCCGTTCTCGTCATCGCGTTCTTCTACACAGCCAATCTCGACCTCCACTTTCTCATCCTCGGAGCTCTCGGTCTGGGCATCGCCTCCGCCGCGAATTGGGCCGGCATCCGAAGTCCCTGGATATACGCCTGCATCGGTCTTCCGGTCTGGTTCTTCGTCATGCACTCCGGCGTCCACGCCACCATCGCCGGAGTCCTCATGGCCTTCACCATTCCCTGCAAGAGCAAGATCGACAAGCAATACTTCAAGTTCAGAATGACCCGGCTCGCCAATCGTTTCACCGCAGCGGAGCCTGACTCGAACGAGGCGCACGCGGTGATCCACGCAATGGAAAACCTCTGTGAAGGGGTGCAAACACCTTTGCATCGCATCGAGCACACCCTCCAACCCTGGGTTAGCTTTGTCGTTATGCCGCTCTTTGCCCTCTCAAATGCTGGCGTCCCGGTGATCGGAAATCTCCGTGCGGCGTCCACAAGTCGCGTGGCTATCGGCGTGGCTATCGGCCTGCTCCTCGGCAAGCCCTTTGGAATCACAGCGTTTTCCTGGGCTGCCGAAAAGGCTCATATCGCCGTACGACCCATCGGCGCCAGCTGGCGGATGATATTCGGTGCCAGCTGGGTATGCGGCATCGGTTTTACCATGTCGCTGTTTATCGCTTCCCTCGCCTTGCCTGCCGGTACGATCCTTGATATTGCAAAGATCGGAACCCTGGCAGCATCCCTAGTCGCGGGCTGTGCAGGGTGCTTCTTTCTTCTCCGGACGGGACCAAAGCCCTCCCACCCGGCTTGACGTAACCTCTCTATTCCAACTAACCTATTCGGAATGGCAGTCGACCGCACCCTCGTTACCTCTGTTTGTCGCATGTGTTGTTGCGACCGGGTGCGCTGTCGCCTTTGCTCTGTTTCGTAGACTCAACCTCCTTCGAGTCAGCGAACACTCCCAAGCAAAGCCGCCCCGCACCCACTCCTACCGAGTGGGATTTTTATTTTCCGCCCCTAATCACATCCAAAAGGATTCCATCATGTCCACCACCCCGGCGACCCCCGCCATCAAAGAGACCAAGGCCCAGCGTTCCGAGCGACTCAAGCTCGCCAAGAACCCCTGGGAGGCATGGGACGAGGTACGCGAGTTTTCCCGCAACGGCCGCGATACCGTCCTGCCCGAGTGGACCGGGCTCTACTTCAAATGGTGGGGCGTCTACACCCAGGGCGACGGCAAAGGCGTCACCGGCGGCGCCAACGGCGAAGGCAAGGCCACCGAGTTCTTCATGATGCGGATCGGCCTGCCCAATGGCCTGCTCACCTCGCAGCAGACCCGCGTCATCGGCCAGCTAGCGAAAAAGTACGCTAACAACCTCGCCGACATCACCACGCGCCAGAACATCCAGTTCCACTGGCTCACCCTCGGCGGCCTCGTCGACGTCGTCGACGCCCTCACCGCCGTCGGCCTCTCCCCCAAGGGAGCCTGCGGCGACGTCGTCCGCAACGTAACCGGCTGCCCGCTCGCCGGCCTCGACCACGACGAGATCATCGACGCCTCGCCTCTGGCCGTTGAGATCGCGCACCACCTCACCGCCAACCCCGAGTTCTACAACCTTCCCCGAAAGTTCAAGATCTCCATCACCGGCTGCCCCGTCTGGTGCACCTTCCCTGAGATCAACGACGTCGCCCTCACCGCCATCAAGCGGCGGTGACCGATCGATCGGTGACGCTGTCGAAGAGATCGGCTACACCCTCCGCGTCGGCGGCGGCCTCTCTACCGAGCCGCACATCGCCGAGCGAATCCCGGCCTTTATCCCTCAGGACAAAGCTCTCGAGGTCGTCACCGCCGTCGTCCGCATCTTCAAGGAGCAGACCGACCTCCGCGAGAACCGCACCCGCGCTCGCATCAAGTACCTCTTCATGCGCCACGGCTGGACCGCCGAATCCTTCCTCGTCGCACTCGAAGAGAAGCTCGGCTACAAGCTCGATCCCAACCCCCTCTCGGAAGACAACACACCCGCCGACATCTACCGCGACCACATCGGCATCCGGCAGCAGCGCCAGCCCGGCCTCTCGTCCGTCGGAGCCTCCGTGCTCAACGGCCGCCTCTCCGGCGACCAGCTCATCAAGCTCGCCGACCTCGCCGACAAGTACGGCAACGGCAGCCTGCGCGCCACCATCGGCCAGAACATCCTCATCGTCAACGTGCCCGACCGCGAGACCGCCGGCCTCGTCGTCGAGCTCAACACCCTCGGCCTCAACGTCGACGTCTCCCCCTTCTGGCGCGGAGCCATCGCCTGCACCGGAACCGAGTTCTGCAAGCTCGCCATCGCCGAGACCAAGGGCTTCAACACCTGGCTCGTCGCCGAGCTCGAAGAGCGCCTCCCCGGCTTCGATCAGCAGATCCGCCTCCACGTCACCGGCTGCACCAACTCCTGCGGCCAGCACTGGATCGCCGACATCGGCCTCGAGGGCAAAAAGATTAAGAAGGACGGCCAGATGGTCGACGCCTTCTTCTTCTGCGTCGGAGGCTCCGTCGGCAGGTTTGCCCGCCCTGCTCGTCCTCTGGGCTACCGCGCAGCCGCTGAAGACGTTCCCGCAGCCATCGAGCGCCTCCTCAACGGCTACCTCGCCGAACGGGCAGAAGGTGAAGACCTGCGCAGCTACTTCGACCGCACCGACGACGCCACCCTTCGCGCCCAACTCGCCGGTGAGGTCATCGAGCCAGTCGAGCGCGACGCCCCGCCCGTGGGCGCAGGCCGCTTCGCTCCGGCCGAGTAAGACCCACACACCTACCTTTCCAAAATCAAGGCCACGACAACCGTCGTGGCCTGTTATGTAATGCCCTTACATTCAACGATCAGTCGGCGATAGGCTCTCGATGACCGCTTTGTACTCGTCCTCGGTAAAGGCTCGCATCGTTTGCGTTGTAATATTTCCGGCCGCAACAGCGGTCAGCATTGCCTTCGCAATCGTCTCGTCGTTCGGCGCCTCGGAGATAATCACCATGTCATGCGTTCCCGTCACCATGTAGAAGTTCACGAGCTTCGCCCCGACCTTGGCAAAACCTTTCTTAGCAGCTTCCAGCCGCTTCGGGCTCTCCTTGATGTGCTGAACGCCATGCTGCGTCCAGCGGCAGAGTGAGATATATGTCGGCACAGATGATACCTCCTTGGCTGCAGCATCATAGGACCGCAAATCCAATGAAGTCAATCAACGACGAAGCACATCGACGTCACCTGCAAGACAAACGCCATGGAAGAAACAGCCTTTTTACTGAGGTAACTGAACTATTCGGGAACTCCCACGACACGCCCTCCGTATTATTCACATCAGGGGGGTCATCCCATGAGCCGCTTCGCTCTCTTGGCAGTCGTCCTGATCGCAATCGTCACCATTGGTGCGGACAACCGGTACGGCGGAAACATCAATAGATCCATTGAGTCCATGTGCGTCTGCATGCCCGCCCGGGCGGGACTCATCATGAAGTCAGCGATTGCAAAGACTCAGACACGGTCTGCGCAGCTTTTTACTGCTAGCAAGCAATAGTAGTAAACCGCGGCCACCATCTCTGGCTCTCGCCACCGGGAAGTGATGCATCGATCACTCGGTTCTAATTCACCGTCGCATAGCAGTCCTGCCTCGCCGGTTGAACAATCTCCGACACGCGAAAGAGCATCTCTGCGGGATGGATCGGCTTGTTCAGGATTGTAAAATCCCGCCCCAGCTCACGCGCCTCTGCCAGAAGATCCACCGTCGCCGACTGCCCTGAAAACAACAGCACCCTGCAATCCGGAGCTACCGTCTCCAGTGCGAACACTAGCTCGATTCCCGTCATTCCAGGCATCACCACATCAGTGATTAAAAGTGTCGGTCTATACTCCCGGGCAATCTCCATCGCCGTGTTGCCCCTGTAAGCGACCATCACCTGGTAACCGCTCTTCGTAAGAATCATAGCCAACGTATCGGCGATGATCTGCTCATCGTCGACAATAAGGACGTCGAGCCTCTCCTTCCCATCTCGCTTCTCCGAGCCGTTCTGTGGAACATCCTTGAGCGGGACGATCTGGCTGTGCAATGTGAGTTTCATCGGGGAAGTACCTCAGCATTCACGCTACTGCACTCCGACTCATACGTGTTAACTCTTTAAAATCTGTCACTTGCAGAAAAATTTAAGACGTCAACCCGGCGGACTTATTCTGCATCTGAATTGGCGTTGTGTTGTTGGCACGTTTACGTCACGTTAGCGGAAAGATTACGCAAGGAGAACGTTATGGGCGATCATGAAGAACAGATCCCTAAAGCAATGCGGTTCGAGTCAATTCTCCAGGGCCAGGTTCCGAAAGGAAGAGACGGAAAACACAAGAAGATCATCACGCAGTTGCTGAGTGACATCGCACAACTGCCCGCCGACTCGGCCCTCAAGATCCCTCTCGCCGAGCTGCCCGACTCCAAAGAAAACATCCGCTCTGCCCTCAGCCGTGCTGGCCGTCAGAATAATCTCGATCTGGCTACCTCCAGCGACGACCACTATCTGTTCGTCTGGAAGCATCCGCGGAAGGACACATCCGGTAATCGCTCATAATCGCCAGAAAACGTGTCAAGAGCAGTTTGGCGTAAATTCCTCAATTAAAACGAGATATAAGTTGCCGATCTATTTCGGCCATTCGATAAAATAGAAATAGGATGACGAGAGGCTCCTGCAGCAACCGGAGCCTCTTCTCATTTTCAAACCAAACGCAATGAACAGTTTGTACTTAATTACTCTGTAGTTTCCATAATTTCGCTTGGAAGTAGTGACCTGGCTGACCTATCTTTTTTGTTTGGTACACTTTGGCTCAATTCCCCCAGGGGAGGGGCAGTCATACACTACCCATGGAATCTATGATCGAGATGGAGCGTTAACCATGTCCCTCTTTCCGATCTTCCTCAAGCTCACCGGCCGCCGCTGCGTCGTCGTCGGCGCCGGTCATCTCGCTGAGTCGAAGATCGCCTCGCTCCGCGCCGCGGACGCCGCCGTCACCGTCATCGCTCTGGAGGCCAGCGAAGCCATCGCCAGGCAGGAGGCCGCTGGCGAACTCACGCTGCAACGCCGGCCGTACCGGCACGGCGACCTCTCAGCAGCCTTCCTCGTCGTCGCTGCCACCAACGACCCCGCCGTCAACCGTGCCGTCTTCGCCGAGGCCACCGCCACCGGCGTCCTCTGCAACGCCGTCGACGACCCACCCTTCTGCGACTTCTACTTTCCCTCCGTCGTCCGCCGCGGAGACCTCCAGATCGCCGTCTCCACCGCCGGCAACTCACCCGCGCTCGCGCAACAACTCCGCAAGGAACTCAACGAGCAGCTTCCGTTAGATCTCGGCGACTGGCTCACCGAACTGGGTAATCTCCGGCGCGAGGTCGTGGCCGCCGAACCGCTCAACGAAAAGCGACGCCTCTTCCTCCACCAACTCGCCCAGCGCGAAGTCTGTGCCTACGACCAATGTCCCTCGCGCCAGCTGGCCCGAGCCCACGCCCTTACCAACCCCAAACCTACAACTGGCAACTAACAACCAACAACAAACAACTACCCATGCCCCTACCCTTCGAACACGGCAACGAAGCCCAGCCCGGACACGTCTACCTCGCAGGAGCCGGCCCCGGCGATCCCAATCTCCTCACCGTCCGCACCGTCCAGTTGCTCCAGACTGCGGATGTCATCCTCCCCGATGACCTTGTCTCCGACGAGATTCTCTCCATCGCAAGTCCCACCGCCGAAATTATTCCCGTAGGCAAGCGTTGCGGCCAGCCGCGCATCACCCAGGACGGAATTCACGAGCTCATGCTTCACCATGCCTCGGCTGATCGCTCTGTTCTCCGTCTTAAATCCGGTGATCCCTTGATCTTCGGGCGCGCAGGGGAAGAAATAGCCTTCCTCCGCGAACACAACCTTCCCTTCGAGATCGTCCCTGGCATCACAGCCGCGTTCGCCGTCGCCGCCTCCCTTAAAACGCCGCTCACGGACCGCTCCAAATCCTCCAGGCTCATCCTGGCTACAGCCCACCATGCGGCCGGTAAAGTTGAACTCTCTTCTTCATGGAACGGTACAGTTCCCGACGACTCCACGCTCGTCATCTACATGCCCGGTCGTGACTTTGAAGCGCTCTCCGCAAGCCTCATCCACTCGGGGATCGCCCCTGACACTCCTTGCATCGCCGTCTCCAAAGCATCTACGGCCGAAGAGCAATTCCATTCCGCAACCCTTGCTGACCTCGCCAGCAGTTCCATCGGTCCGGCACCGGTCATCCTTCTCATCGGCCCGGCGCTTCGCACTGCACAAGAGAGGTAACGAAGATCACGGAGTCTCGGGATTGCGACCTACCCCACCACCCGCGTCTCCGCCAGCTTCGTAGCCTCATAGATCTGCTCGAACGATTCAACAATGTACAGCACGGGCTGCATTGAGCCCGTATCCACCTTCGTCTCCAGGACCTGGTCCAGGTTAAACTCGCGGACCTCAGCCCCACCCTCAAGCACTCGCGTACACTCGCCATGCGAGCTGATAAGCCCGCTCCCATACACCTTCAGTTCACCTTTCTGCCGGATCACCCCGAACTCAACTGTGAACCAGAACAGCCGCCCCATCCGTTCCAGCGCCACCTCATCCCCGATCAGCCCGGAGCATACCTTCCCATAGTGCTGCAGAAAATCTCCAAACACCGGATGCGCATGCATCGGCACATGCCCGAAAACATCATGAAAGATATCCGGCTCCGGCGTGTACTCCAGCGACTCCCTGCTCCGCAACCAAGTCGTCGTCGGAAACATCCGGTTCGCCAGCATCTCGAAAAACGCATCTGCAGGCAAAAACCCACTCACTGGGGTCGACTGCCATTGCGTCCGGGAGGCCAGCCGCCCACTCACCGCCTTCAGATCCGGAAGCTGATCTTCCTTCAATCCGATGACCTCAAATCCGTCCAGATACTCCTCGCAAGCGTGTTCTCTCAGTTGCGGCATCCGCCTTCTCACCAGTTCTGCCCACAGAGCATGCTGCTCAGGGGTATAAGCCTTCCAATCTTGCTCAATCAGATAAGGCGCAGCCACTGTCAACTGCCTCTGCGCTGTGCTTACGCTCGATTCCGCAATCCCCATGCCATCCTGCCCCGGCCAACTTCGGCCAGCCAAAGGATACATCGTCAACATCAACGGTTGTCACCTCCCCGTCCGCACCATGTAAAACATTTCGCGGATCGCGCCGATATCCTAAACTGCAACTACGAATTCCTGGCGCGCTCGGAGGAGCTATCTCAAGCAAACGCAATCTTTTGCTGGCATATTTGGCCCTTCTGCTCGCCTCAGCCATCTTTCTCGTTCGCGGCCCCTTGCGTGCGCAAACGGATTACCTTAATGATTTCGCCGCACCCTATGTGTCCACTCGTCTCTGGTTCCACCACCAGAATCCTTACGATCCTTCTCTCTTCTTCCCCACCTGGCACGCCGCCGGAGCTCCGCAAACAGCCCTTGGCAATCCCTCTGGATCTCACCCCGTATACCCTCCACCCAGCCTTGTCGTCCTCCTCCCTATCGCAATCCTCCCCTGGGCTGCCGCCGTCCATTCCCTCCTCATTCTCAGCGCCACTGCCTACATCATCGCCTTGATCCAATTCGCGGCCCTGCTCCGTGGAACATGGCGGACCCCTCAAAAACCTCTCTTCCTCGCCTTCGGATTAGCCTTCGCTCCTGCACAGTCATCTCTTCACGTCTCAAACGTCGCCTGCCTCTCCGCCAGCCTCCTTTTCCTGGCTCTTTACCGCCTGCTTGCCAAACCCCGCGATCCGGATCTGCTCTCTGCTCTCTGCATCACTCTCTCCATCTGTCTGAAACCTACTATCGGACTCCTCATCCTCCCTTGGCTCCTCATTCGAGCCAGTCGGACACTCATCGCGACGCTGGCGGTTTCTACCCTCATCGCAGCAATAGCTCTTTACCCCCTTCTGCAACTGGGCCCCCCTTGGCTCACTAGCCTTAAGCAAAATCTCGCTTTCCTCTCCACCAACGGCGGAGCCACCGATCCCTCCCCCTTGAATCACAATCGTTTCGACCGTATCGATCTGCAGCAGCCTCTCTTCGCCCTGACCCATAACCGAATCGCCGCATCGTTTCTAGCTGGATTCGTTGCAGCAACTCTGCTTATCATTTGGCTCTCATGCCAACGTAAGCATCGCTTCGATCACAGGATCGACTTCCAGCTCCAAAGCATCTCCACTCTGCTCGTCATCGGTCTGCTGCCTGTCTATCAGCGCTATTACGTGGCGATTCTTCTTATCCCAGCCATCCTCTGGGCTTTCCGCAATCTCGCCACCCGAACCGCCCGTTGGCTCCTCGCTCTAAGCGCCGTCTTCCTCGCAAACACCGAAGCGTTCCTTCGAACCGCTCACATCGACGATGCCATAGGGCGCCATCTTCCCATCTTCACGGAAGCGTTCCTTGGTCCCCATCTCTGCTGGCTCATCTTCACCCTGGCCTGCATTCTGCTGATTACCCTCTACAGGCAACCATCCACATCAGGGGATTGATCTATTTCACCTCGCGCGCAACCCGAGGCTCAGCCTCCCAGACCTCACCTTTAGCCTCGCGCCCCAGGCCAGTCACCAGCGCCACCGCGCAAGCCCCCACCACCACGCTCCACGACATCACCACATTCAAAACTCCGCCGGAAAAATGGTTCGCTAACTGCGCCTGAAAAACTCCATTTCGTGACGAACACAAATTTCCCAGCTGGTACGCGAAACCCGGAAACACTGCCCGAACCGAACCCGGAGACAGCTCGTTCAAGTGTGCAGGCACAATCCCATAAGCTCCCTGTACCGCAAACTGCATCAGGAATCCGCCCAGCGCTAACAGTGGAATCGTGTGTGACCAGGCCCACAACGGAATCATCGGAATCGCCGCCAGAGCCGCAAGAACGATCGTCTTCCTTCTTCCCAGGCGTTCCGACAACATCCCGCAGCATATTCCTCCAGCCATCGCTCCCAGGTTCGAGATAACAATCACGAGCCCTACTTTGCCCGGAGTCAGGGCATGGTCTTTCTCCAGCAAGGTCGGATACAAATCCTGCGTCCCATGGCTGAAGGTGTTGAACGCAGTCATGAGCAGCACCAGGAAAAGAAATGTCGGCAAATAGGTCAGAAACGCGCCAAATGGTATCTGCTTTCTCGCCGCGCCCTCCTCACGCCGCTTCATCTCTGCCGCCTTCCACGTCGGAGACTCCTCCACCTTGAACTGCATATAGAAGGCCAGCAATGCCGGCAGAGCGCCGATCATGAACATCACACGCCAACCTGTCAGCATTCCCGTTCCATGCAGGTGCGGAAACACCGTCCCATAAAGCGCGGCGGCCAGAAGATTCCCCAGCACATACCCTTCCTGCAAGACCCCTGAAAAGAGACCTCGGCCCGTCGCTGGCAGCGACTCCAGAGCAAGAGCCGCCCCGACGCCCCACTCGCCTCCCATCGCAATCCCAAACAGTGCGCGGCAAACAAGAAAGCTTTGCAAGGTAGGTGCAAAAGCGCTCGCCAGCTCAAATGCCGAGAAGCACAAAATATTCAGCATTAGCGTAGGACGTCGGCCAAACCTCTCAGCCATCATGCCAAACAGCAGGGCTCCAACGGGACGCATCACCAGCGTCCAGAAGATCGCTTCCGTAATCTGCTTGATGCCCGTGTGAAAGTCCGCGGCAATCGCCCTAAGACAAACCGTCAGCAGAAAAAAATCAAACGCATCCAGCGTCCACCCGAGAAAACATGCTGTAAACGTTCGCCGCTGGGCCGCGCTCAGCGACCGCAGTTCACTCAGAAAGGCCATATCGCCAGATGCTAGCACCTGGCGACGCAAATCCACATCACCTCACCAAATTATGAAACGAAAGAAACAATCCGCCCGTCTCGATTCCTGTGGCCCTGTCCGCTGTTGCAGAGTAGATTGTTAGCATCGGCAAGGCAATAAGTCGCATCCAAAACTGGTTAGCACATTCAAAACTGAAAGCACGAGGAAGTAGCCCATGCAAAACAAGTTTCTGTTTGCTCTCACTACTGCTGTACTCTCGCTCGCGAGCGCCGGCGTCTACGCACAGAGCTCTACATGGACCATCGATCCCGCACACTCCAGTGTTAACTTCACCGTCCGACACATGGGAGTCTCCAACGTCCACGGCTCTCTCGGCGGCGTCAAAGGTACCGTCAACTACAACGAAAAGGACATCACGAAATCCTCAGTCGAAACCACTATCGACGCCACCACCATCTCTACCGGAGTCGACGCCCGCGATAAGGACCTGAAGTCCGCTAACTACTTCGAGGTTGAAAAATATCCCACCCTTACCTTCAAATCCACATCCATTACCAACAGCGGCGGTAAGCTGCAGCTCATCGGCGACCTCACCCTCCACGGCGTCACCAAGAGCGTCACCCTCGATCTCGACGGCCCCGCGCCCCCGCAGACCGACGCCAAGGGTAAGACGCGCAGCGGTTTCTCTGCAGAGGGAACTCTCAATCGTACTGACTTCAATATCGGCTCCAAGGTCCCCAGCGCCGTCGTGGGCACCGACGTGAAGTTCTCCATCGACGTAGAGATCGACAAACAGTAGTCCGGAACCTTTCTTCAAGCGCTGAAATCAGAAGGGCCGGAGAATCTCTCCGGCCCTTTCACTTCTGATAAACACCTTTACATCTTTGCCCGCAAAGGCTGCGGAGGCTCCTGTTGAGGCAACATCGCCGCCTCCGACTCATTCGCATACTTCTTCAATAGCTCATGGTGCAGGCAATAAAGTGCAAGCTCTAGCCGGTCCGACACACCCAGCTTGTCATAAATCTTGCGCAGATAATTCTTGATCACCTGCTCGGTTGTTCCGATCTGATAGGCAATCTCTTTATTGCGCATGCCGCGTGTAATGCAGCTGATGATCGCAAGCTCTTTTTTGGAGAGCTTCGGCTGCACTCTGGGATCGGTCAACGTTGTCGCCTGCGCTCGATAGGCCTCGATCACCCAATTGATCGATTTATTGTCGATCCAGGTCTCACCTTCGGCAATCTTGCGCACGCACTTCACTAGCAGGTCTGGAGAAATCGACCGCGGAACCACCCCTCGTACGCCGCGCCGGTACATCTCTACCGTATTTGCTTCATCCGCCTCTGCCACTTGCACAATCAGCTTTGCGTCGGGAGCCTGTCGCACCAACTCGGGAATTGCATTGACCGTACCAGCAATTAACTGGCCCTCAAGAACAACCACATCGGTCGGATAACGCTCGAGGGCGGCATAAAGGTTATTCAGGGTTTCCACCTGTGCCACCACACGGATGTCATCTTCAAGCGCGAAGACCTTTTTCATGCCTACACGGTAAATCGCTTGCGAATCGGCAAGAATGACGCGAATGTTTGAAGCATTCGGATTTTCTTCCGGAACTTCCTCACTGCCTCGGGAATGATCAAAATGAACGACTGTCATAGCTTCAAGCCTTTAAAAAATATTCGTCTATCACTGCAGCGGCCTTCTTTTCATCCCCCTCTTGATAGTGGCGGACGACTCGGCCAATGCAATGAATCAGCACATCTTTAGTCGATCCCATCACATCGGAGGGCATGGAAATTGTGAACTCAATTCTGCTATCGACATCGGGCAGCCGGTCACTCACGAAAAGCAGACCGTTTGCGGAAATATTCTCAGTCACCGCATCGAGTTCGCCTTGCTCAGTCTGCAGGCGTAATGCGAGCTTCATCGGGAAACGCACGGCGGTTCGTACCGGATTGTCTCCATCTGGCTTCGGCCCCTGGCCCAGGTCTTCTCGTTCCTGCATGGATTGGCCTTCCTGCATTGCCCTTGACTCTTTATTGCTGAGATTTACTCACTGGAGTCTATCGCACAAGGTAACCACTTTGGCATATTTTTCGACACTTCAGGCATCTAAATTGCCTCCAAAAGGCTAGAAACATCCGGTTTCCGAAACTGTCAAGAGCCATTCATTGCAAGTAATTGAAAACAATAAGTTTGTATATGGCATATGAGTTTACTAGATTTGCTAAAATTAGAAGTGAATAGAAAAGAAACCCCGAAAACCTCCTGGATTCGGGGTTTCCCTTTAGAAACAATAATTTGCCAATAATCAATTTAGAATGAATATTCTACAAAGTGGTACCAATCTTAATCCTTTATTTAGAGCACTTTGCATAAAAAGATAGGGGAGTGGGTCAGATGAGGTGCTCGAAGAGGTCTGTCATCTTGTGTGTCGGCTGCGGTTCAACCGCTGCCGCAAGGGCATAAAACTCGATGGCGCCATGCTCTTCAAAGAATGCTCTCGTCCGTACCATTAATGCTGCCTGAGAAACATGTTGCCGGAATGCCTCAGTCTTACGCTCTCTTACGCCGCGAACATCCAATTCGACGCTCCACGGCATAGGCTTCGGCGGTAACCTGCCGGGTAGAAAAACATTGGTCGTCACATAGAAGAGTCGCTTTGGCTGGTGTGCCGCTCCAAACTCCGGAAAGCGATTGGCCTGCCCACTCCAATGAAAGGCTGCCGTGGTAAGTGCCGAAACCAGCATGTGATCTGCATGCGCATTCATCCCGCCGTCCCCACCAAAAGTAACCACCACGTCAGGAGAGAATTTACGCATACGTTCAACGAGTAAGCCAGCTGCCTGCGAAAACTGAACTGACTCCAGCTGTCCATCTTGATAGCCAAGCAATTCGTACTGAGCAACACCAAGTACCTCACAGGACGCTGCAAACTCTTGCCGGCGAATCTGACCTAGTTCATCACCAGAGCCTGCACTCCCCCGATTCGTCGCCGCCTGACCGTCCGTCAGACAAACGACGTAAGTCTGTATACCGCGATCTGACGCAAGAGCTAAGGCACCCCCAAAAGCAAAACACTCATCATCCGGATGGGCTACTACGCACATCAGTCGCTGGCCCACGCAGTGTCCTCCCCTGCTTGAGCATCGAAACCCTCCATGTCGAAGAGCTCTCCCGACACCAGTTCCTCAATCACAGCATCAGGATCAACCGCCCGTACCGGGGCAAATGATCTTCGATGCAACACCGACGGCCCCTGCGCAACCAGAGCCTTTCGATGTGCAGGTGTCGCATAGCCCTTATGGCTCGCCAATCCGTAGCCCGGATGAACTTTATCCAGGTCCCGCATCAAGGCATCGCGATGCACCTTGGCCACCACCGAGGCCGCAGCGATGGAGAGGCTCAGCGAGTCGCCGTAAATAAGTTTCGTTTGTGCACACGGATGATCCAGCCGCATTGCATCGATGAGCAGATGATCCGGAGCGATCGAGAGACCCTCGACCGCAGCAAGCATCGCCAGACGGGTTGCCTGGTAAATATTCACCCGATCAATCGTCTCCGAACCTACCTCAGCGACACTGATCGCCAACGCCACACGGCGGACCTTGCGATCCAGCTTCTCGCGTTGTTTGCGGTCCAGCTGCTTTGAGTCTTTCAACCCCGCGCGTGCAAGACTGCTCATTCGCTCGGGCAGGATCACTGCCGCAGCAACGACCGGGCCGAACAGCGCCCCGCGGCCGACTTCATCAACACCCGCTATAACTCGGTAACCGTGGTACCGTAGCGCCTGCTCAGGTGCATCGCTGCAGATAAGCTGCCTCAGCATCTGCTGCTTCGCAGTGGCGGCCGTTACAGTTCCCGAGACACGCGGCATGTAAGAGAGTGTACCGCCTTCCAGGCAGAGAAAAGCCACAGCATAAGCTGTGGCTTCTGTGGAAACCGTGGAAGGTTAGTTCGAGCGCTCGACTTCGCGAAGACGTGCAGCTTTGCCCCGGAGACCGCGCAGGTAGAACAGCTTGGCGCGACGGACCTCGTAGGAACGTACCTTCTCGACCTTGTCGACCACTTTGGAGTTGTAAGGGAAGATGCGTTCGACCCCCTGGCCGAAGCTCATTTTTCGAACCGTGAAGGTGCCCTGCGGCCCTTTACGGGTTGCAATCACCATTCCCTCAAAGGCTTGCAGACGCTCTTTTTCGCCCTCGCGAATCTTGACTTGTACGCGAACGGTATCGCCGGGACCGAAGTCGGGGAGATCAGTCCGCTGCAACTTCGCGGACAGCTTCTGCATGATCGGATGAATAGACATGACTAATTTCCTATGATGAACTCAATTCTTGATTCTACACGAAAATGCAGCACTTTGCGGTACTTGAGGGAAAACTCGCTCAAAATCCATGCTTCAATTCGGCAAGTATCTCACGGTCCTCGTCGCTGAGCGTAGCGCGAGCGAGTAACTCCGGACGATTGCGAAGCGTCTTCTCCAGCGCCATCCTTCTACGCCAGCGACGAATCGCGTCATGGTTGCCCCCCATCAGCGTCTCCGGGATTGTCAAACCATGAAACTCGGCCGGACGTGTGTAATGCGGATAGTCGAGAATGCCACCAGCCCCATACGTGGTCCTCGGAGGTCCTTCCTGCCCTCCATCGGTCGATTGAGTCTCCTCGGCACCGAAGCTTTCGAAGCGCGCTGAATCCGGATGTCCCAGTGCTCCCGGAAGAAGGCGAACAACAGCGTCGACAATCACTGCAGCGGCCAATTCCCCTCCGGACAAAACGTAATCTCCAATGGATATCTCGCGGTCGCACAACAAATGATTTACACGTTCATCTACGCCTTCGTAGCGCCCGCAGATCAAGACGACCCGTTCAGCCCTGGCAAGTTCCTGAGCAGTGGACTGGGTGAACGGTTTGCCCTGAGCCGAAAGCAGAACCACGGTCTCGCAAGATGTGACTCTGTCTGGCTTTGGCGTGACATGAAGCGAAGCCACGGCTTCGTAAATGGGCTGCGCTTTCAGCACCATGCCTTCACCACCGCCAAACGGGCGGTCATCTACGCTTCTGTGGCGATCATGCGTAAAGCTGCGTAAATCGTGAGTAAATATCTCGACCAATCCAGCCGAACGGGCACGGCTCAAAACACCATACTCGAAAGTGCTATGGAAGAAATTGGGAAAGATCGAAATGATATCGAAACGCACCATGTCTATCTGATCTTAGCCGTGCCGAGGCCAAGTGATGCACGGCTTCCGAAAACGTGAATAACTTAACTGTTCTATGCGAGTAAAAGGTCTTCAATTTGCCTGCTCCAAAAGCCCGGTGCTCAAATACGGGCTGCTGCTGCTCCTGACCTGCTGTTCGCCCCGGTGGTCACTCTGTCAAGGTCTTACCGTTGTAAGCGATGGAGCCTACTCCTTGAGCAGAGAAAGTTTCTCTTACGAAAGAGCTGACAAGGCAGAAGCAATCCGTTCCGCCGCTGTTCCGACAAAGAAGCAGTTTCGCGTTCACTTGTTCTCCACCGTCGCAATTGCATCCAAAGTGAACTCGCTCGGTCCGGGCATTGATCTTGCAACTCCGCTATCACGTAGCTTCAACCTGCGAGGCGGAGTTAATCTCATCAACTTTAGCTACAACTTCAATATCGATGGTGTGAATTACTACTCCGGGGTGCATCTTCACTCGGGACAACTCAGTCTCGACTGGTTTCCCAGGCACAAAAGTTTTCATATCAGCCCCGGCCTTTTGTATGCAAGGAATGACCTTTCAGGGTTAACCGGGGTTCCCGCTGGACAGTATTTTGAACTCGGCAGTCAAGGCTTTATCAACAGCATCGATGATCCGATGAATGGAACGGCGTCAATCATTTCACCTCACAAATTCGCCCCTTCGTTGACCATCGGTTTCGGCAATATGATTCCGCGCAATGGCAGACATCTTTCGTTTCCGATTGAGTTTGGCGTGGCTTATACCGGAGCACCGAGAATCAATTTCACTCTCGATGGAACCGCTTGCACCCAGGAAGGATGCTTTGCGTTCTCCCAAAATCAGGAAGCTAAAGCGAGCCTTCAGAAGGAAGTGAATGATTTGAATGAAACTCTAAAAAGATTTCCTGTTTACCCGATCATATCGTCTGGAATCGCCTACCGGTTTTAGCGGTTGGGTGGCATACGGTTGATTTCGATCAAACCATTCGGCAGATTCATATCTATTCGCTTTTGGGCGATATCGATCTTTTGAATCATCGTTTTGGCAAACGGAACCAGAATCTCATCTCTCTCTGGTGACTGTACCTCAAGTATTGGTGTGCCGTTCTCAAGCCTGGTGGTCCCATCTGAAGCCGTTGGAAACTGGACATCGCTAACAACGCCGATAGCAATACCGTTGTCGTAGACCGTGCACCCAACAAGGTCGCTGATATAGGCCGATTCGCTATCCAAGGGCAAGCGTTCTGCGAAGGGCACGACAACATCCAGGCCGACAATGGCTTCTGCGTCTGAGATGGAGTCGATGCCGTCAAAATGCAGGACAATCCTGCCTTTGTTTCTACCGACCGGAAGCCAGAAGGAAACTACCGTCGCGCTTCGAGCTTCGTCCTGCTCCCCCTGTAAGTCAGGTTGGGTCAGAAATATATCCGGGTGCTGTTTGAAACGTTCGGGAAAGTCCGTCAGGAGTTCCGCCAACAACTCTCCTTTTCGTCCTTGAGGGCGAAGAAGATGAGCGAGGACGATCCATGAAGGATTTTCGTTTTGCATGAAGATGAGGGTAAACCCTCGAAGGGAGCCGCTACAGCTGAGCGGATCGTTCTCCTTCTTCAACAATGTCCAGAGTGAAGCGATGCTTCATCTTCATGCTGGCGGCCGAGATAATGGTTCTCAGCGAGCGGGCGGTCCTTCCCTGCTTTCCTATGATCTTGCCAACATCGGTTGGCGCGACGCGGAGGCGAAGAACGGTTCCGTCATTTTCGGGAATGGTCTCAATCGAGACACTTTCCGGATGATCGACCAAGGCACGAGCGAGATCCATGACTAGCTCAATCATTTTTTTTATATGGTCGTTCTCTGCTGCCAATTGCGTGGCCTGGGCCATTACACACACCTCCTGGAGTCACGATGCAGGCTCACGCTCAACCTTCGGCCCCGTCTGTAGCGAGATCTTTCAGGAATGTGCTGAAACGAGCTTTGCAGCGTTCATGACAAAGCCCCAAAGAAGCATTGCCCTGATGGGCGACGCCGACCAATCCGACGCCGCTTACTCAGAAGTCTACGTGAGTACTTTACAGGAAGCGATAAGGAGAATCAGCTGGGTCAGCAATCTTTGGGAACCATTTTACGTTCCCAAAGATGTAATCGAACGTAACTAGGCAGCTGGCGCGGCTTCGACGGCAGGCGTTTTCGCGAGCAACTTGCCCACACGATCTGAGACCTGAGCCCCGTTTCGGGTCCAGTAGTCAATGCGATCGCGCTTCAGTTCAACGGTGGCCGGATTGGTGCGGGGATTGTAGATTCCCACGACTTCAACCGAACGACCGTTGCGTGCACGATCCTTCTCGATAACAACGATGCGGTAGTGGGGCTGCTTACGCGCGCCTACGCGCGCCAAACGAATCATCAACACTTGAAATGCCTCTCAGGATGTTTAAGTTTTGGGGGCGACTTGATGCTTCGGCCCTAAGAGCCGGAAACCAGATCAGTGCAATAAACCCAACAACTAAGTATCGCGGAATTCGCAGGTTTTCGCAAACCAGCCAATACAGATACCGAATGGCTTTCGCCTGCCACCCTCCCTATCTTTTTGCGTAAAGTGTCCAATCTTCGAGACTTAGATCTGGACCTTTACTCCAAACTATTCCACACAACTGATTTAAACTATCCGAGATTCGAAACAGGGAGTATCGCGCCAGATCAGCCCGAGTCCGAAGTCAGGAAGCCTTTTGCGATCAGCTTAATTTAATTTTAGCAAGTTGAGAGAAACTGCTATGCCAAGTTCATCTTATTTGATTTGTGTAGTTTAGACTGAAACAGGCCTTGACAACATTCTCTGGAAAATCACGACTATGCTTGGGTCTATGGATGTGAAGGCGGTTGAAGCGGCCACAGATCCGATTCCAGTTGTCGGGAAATGGTTGGACGAGGCGGCACTGTCAGAGATCAATGATCCAAATGCGGCTGCACTTGCGACCGCGACGCCGGATGGAGTTCCCAGCGTTCGGATGGTGCTGGTGAAGTCGGTGGACGCGAGGGGCTTTGGGTTCTACACGAATGCTCGAAGTCGAAAAGGCAGAGAATTGGCGGCAAATCCCCGAGCAGCACTTTGTTTTCACTGGAAGTCACTGCGGCGACAGGTGCGAGTGGAGGGTAGAGTCGACGAGATATCCCCAGAAGAGACTGACGTTTACTTTCATAGCCGGTCATGGAGGAGCAAGTTAGGGGCGGCCGTATCTCAACAGAGCGAGACCCTGGAAAGCCGGGAAACTTTGGTAGACATGGTGCGGGAGTTGGAAGAGAGGACGGCAGGTGAGGTTCCACGGCCGGATTGGTGGAAGGGATACATGCTGTGGCCGGAGCGGGTCGAGTTCTGGATTGGGGAGCAAGACCGGCTGCATGACCGAATCCTATTTGAGCGCAATGGGAATGATTGGATGAAGCGGCGGTTGTTTCCGTGATCTTTGCCTGACTTAGCTGTCTTCATCGCGTCGATTCCCCGTGGAGATCAGGGTCATTGACTGAGCGCCTCAAGAATGCACCCGGCTTAGAAATCGAAATCGCCATCGATACGAAAAAGCCGACCCACGGTGAGAGAAGGGATTGGCGAGCACTTGTACGGATTGGGTCGCAAGAACTATTGTGCTCCTGCTTTTGTGACCTCATGTGCTCCTGCTTTTGTGACCTCACAAGGCTGGACTAGTGAATCGCTTTGGGAGCAAAATCATGACTTCTAAAGGTGCATATTGTTGATCGAAGTTGATATATTTCGGGATACATAAAAATTCGGGTTTTGGAGCCTGGTATGGGATTCGAAGGGTTTGGACGGCGGGATTTTCTTCGTGGAGTCGGGATGACAGGGTTGATGGCTGGTGTGCCGGCTTTTGCGAGTGTCGATCCTTCGCGCATTGTGCATGAGGTGGCGGAGGCTGGGCAGGACGCGGATGCGAAGCCGAAGTACTCGATCAAGTTTGCGGTGTGCGGCATGAGCCACGACCACATCTATGGGATGGTGGGGGCAGTGCAGCGCGGCGGCGGAGTGTTGACGAAGGTCTACGGCGCAGAGCCGGACAAGGTGGCCGCGTTCAAGAAGAGATTTCCCAACGCGCAGTTTGTGAACTCGGAGCAGGAGATTCTGGATGATGCTTCGATTCAACTGGTGCTGAGCTCAACGATTCCGAATGAGCGGGCTCCGCTGGGCATCAAGGCCATGAAGCGCGGGAAGGATTATCTGAGCGATAAGCCGGGCGCGACGACCCTGGAGCAGATCGAGGAGATCCGTAAGACGATTGCGGAGACGAAGCGGATCTACGCGATTCTCTACAGCGAGCGACTGGAGGTAAAGGCCGCGGTGAAGGCGGGCGAACTGGTGCAGTCGGGTGCGATCGGGAAGGTGATCCAGACGATCAACATTGCGCCGCACCAGATTGTGCAGCGTGGGGCAGATCCCTATGCAGGGGGCGCGGGCGGCAGGCCTGAGTGGTTCTGGGATCCGGTCAAGTATGGCGGGATTCTTTGCGACATCGGGTCGCACCAGGTTGACCAGTTCCTGTTCTATACGGGATCGACGTCAGCTGAAGTTGTGGCGTCGCAAGTAGCGAATGTTGCGCATCCGCAGCGGCCGAAGTTTCAGGACTTCGGCGATATGATGCTGCGCGGCGATAAAGGCTTTGGTTATGTGCGTCTGGACTGGTTCACCCCGGATGGCCTGGGAACCTGGGGCGATGGCCGACTCTTCATTTTGGGAACTGAAGGCTATATCGAAGTGAGAAAGTACACCGATGTGGCGCGAGCAAAACAGGGAAACAATCTGTTCATTGTGGATAAGAATCAGGCTCGGTTTATCGACTGCAACAATGTAGAGCTTCCGTTTGGGGCGCAGTTTGTCTCAGATATTGTGAATCGCACGCACACGGCGCAGGACCAGACACAGTGTCTGCTGGCGGCGGAGCTTGTGGTGCGGGCACAAATGAAGGCCGCACATGTGCAGTTGAAGGCTTAGCAGCAGGAGGAAGTCATGGCAAGGAGTAGGGGAGTTTCGCGGCGGAGTTTTCTGAAGACGGTGGCGGGGACTGCAGCTGCGGTGGGTTTTCCGACGATTGTGCCTTCGACGGTCTTCGGGCAGATGGCTCCGAGTGAGCGCATTCAGGTGGGCGCAATTGGCGTGGGGAGAATTTCGCGAGGGCATGATCTGCCAGCGATCTTCAAATACAACGGCGCGCGTGTGATTGCTGTTTGTGATCTTGATACGAATCGGGCTGAGCTTGGGCGGCAGTTCGTAACAGACGCCTACACGAAGAAGCTCGGTAAGCCTTATGACGCAGTGAAGGTCTACCACAGCTATCACGAGCTGCTGGCAAATACGGAGATCGATGCGGTGGTGGTTTCGACTCCCGACCACCAGCATGCGATTGTGGCGGCGGCGGCAGTGAGGGCGGGCAAAGATGTTTATCTGCAAAAGCCGGCTGCATTAACGATTGCGGAGGGCCGGTATCTCAGTAATGCGGTGCAGGCTTCGGGAAGAATTCTGCAGATTGGCAGCCAGCAGCGGTCGTGGAAGCAGTTTCATCGCGCGTGTGAACTGGTGCGAAACGGGCGCATTGGCGAGGTGAAACATGTTGAGATTGGGCTGCCGGGGGATCCGGCGGGGGGCGACTCTACGCCGATGAAGGTGCCGGCGGGGTTTAACTACGATGCGTGGCTTGGCTCGACGCCGGAGGCGGCGTACACGGTTGATCGTGTGATGCCGCAGCAGGGATTCGACAGACCGGGTTGGCTGCGTATGGAGCAATTCGGCGCAGGCATGATTACAGGGTGGGGCGCGCATCATGTGGATACGGCGCACTGGGGGATGAATACGGAGTACACAGGGCCGGTAGAGATTTGGGGGACGGCGGAGTTTCCGAAGAGCGGGCTTTGGGATGTGCATGGGAAATTCCTGACGCATGCGCGGTATGCGAATGGAATGACGATGGACATCTCGGGTGACTTTCCGAATGGGATCAAGTGGGTCGGGACCAAGGGGTGGCTGTTTGTGCAGAGGGACGGCATGAACTCGCCAACTGCGAAACCAGGCGATCCGGTGCCGAAGGTGGAGGTGCTGCAGGCGAGCGATCCGAAGATTCTCGACTCGGTGATCGGGCCGAACGAGATTCATCTGCCTACGTCGGACGAGCACCATGCTAACTGGCTGGACAGCGTGAAGTCCCGGCAGAAGCCTTTAGCCCCGATTGAGATTGGTCACAGGGCGTGCTCGACGTGCCTGCTGCATCATATCGCGATGAAGACGGGCCGACATCTGAAGTGGGACCCGGAGCGTGAACGGTTTGTTGGAGACGATGCGGCGAATGCGATGCTGTCGCGGCCACAGCGTTCTCCGTACACGTTTGAACAGAGCAGCTGGGCGTAACCGGCGAGGAGATTGGCGATGGTCACGAAGCGGGATGTTGTTGTGTGCCTGGTGGCGGTGGCGGTTACCCTGGGTGCGAGGGCTGCGATGGATTCTCCGGTGATCGGGGAGTCGGTTTGGGACTGGAATAAGATGGTGGCGAAGAAGACTGCTGTGGGAGAGTCGCGGCAGATTGTGAAGGGGCCTACCGCGACGCTGGATGAGTTGGAGATGCATGTGACGACGCTGAATCCCGGGCTGATGTCGCATGAGCCGCATCATCATCCGAACGAGGAGTTGATCATCGTTGACAAAGGGACCGTGGAGGCGCTGATCAATGGCTCGTGGGTTCGAGTGGGAGAGGGTTCGATCATTCTTAATGCGTCGAATGTGACCCATGGGTTGCGAAATGTCGGTGAAACTCCGGCGCAGTATCACGTGGTGAACTGGCGGACAGATAAGACTCCGAAGCAGTAGCATCTGTTCTATAGCACGGAAGGGGCTAAAACTATCTGCGAAGCAGGGAGTTTTTGAAGAACTCGATCGTCTTCTGGCGGATGATCTCGACGGAGGGCGAGATGGGCACTGGACCCACCTGCTGAAAATCATGTCCTGCATGTTTTACGGGAATGAGTTCGACCTGAAGGCCTGCCTGCCGGTACGCGTCGGCCATCCGGACGGATTGATCAAAAGGCACCAGATCGTCGTCCTCACCGTGGACGAGCAATAGCGGAGGGTCATCCTTTGACACATAGAAGATGGGACTCGCCTGGCGATAGAGGTCCGGTTTTTCTTTCTCTGTGCCTCGAAAGAGTTTTACGATGACCTGGCCGGAGTGATGTTGAAATTGATTTGCGCCGACGGTGAAGTCAGATGCTCCGTAGTACGCTGACACGGCCTGGACTTTACTGGAGATGCTTTGCCATCCGCCAACGCCTTCCAGGCCTGCCGCCTGATCCGCCGTCGCGGCGAGTTCAGCCAGATGACCTCCTGCAGAGGCACCGGCCAGTCCGATTCGGTCAGGATCGATTCCGTACTTTGTGGCGTTGGCTCGCAGGAAGCGAATGGCGCACTTGCAGTCCTCGATATCGGCGGGAAAGGGTGAATCTCCACTGAGGCGGTAGAAGAGGCTCGCGGTGACAAAACCTTCGTTCGCTAGAAACTGAGCGCCCGAGTTTCCGTTTTTATCGCCGCGCTCCCAGCCTCCGCCGTGAATCCATAAGATTGCCGGGGTTGGCGTGCGATTGCGTCGCTTCGGGATAAACACGTCCATCAGCAGAGGCTTCCCTCCGCCGGTGCAGTATTGGACGTCGGAGATGACGGAGAACTGAGGCTCGGGCGCCTGTGCCGTCAAGGGGAATGCGAACAGGATCAGGACCGCTGATATACAGAAGTTTTTGGCTGCGCTCATCACTAAACTTCCCTTAGGTGGAGCATCATTGCAATTTGAGGTGGTTGCGGGTCTCTTCGCGGGCGGCGGCGAGATCATGCTGGAAGCGTGGATTCGCAAGCATATATCCGAAGACGATTGAGGCTGCGCGGCGGCTGGCTTCGATGTCGCTTGGGTAGTGGACTCCGCAGACGATGCGATTGTGGGCGTAGTCGTCGGCTCGGGCGAGAATTTCTTCGTGTTTCTCAGGGATGATTTCTGCCAGAGCGTAGGCGTACAGGTATCCGTTGAGCGAGTGGCCGCTGGGGTAGGAGCCCTCGGGTTTGGCTTCGCAGACGGGGTGCAGGGTGGTGTCGGAGACGAAGGGCCGCTGGCGGGCGTAGAGGGTCTTGAGCGGCGGATCGACGACGCCAGCGTCGTTGCGAATGTGCGCGGAGAAGGCGGCGGTGATGGGAAGAGCCTCGGGGGTGAAGTTGCGGCCGAGGATGGTTGCGTAGATGAAGATATCCTCGTGGGCGTCGTCAAATCTGGCGGCAGAGATCTGGGCGGGGGTCCGGGTCTGCTCGCTGCGGTGGACCTCGGCTAATTCGGACTGGGTAATGACGGAATCTCGCGCGGGCGGCGGAGGGATCAGGAGGGAGAGGTTGATGAGAGAAGGGTCGATGAAGTATGGGGTACGCGCGGGCTTGGGCTGCGGAGTTGCGGCGGTTTGGGCGAAGGCAGAGGTTAGCAGGAAGAGAGAGGCTGCTGCGAGAAACACGCGTGTCATTGTGAACGTCACTGTACCGATGAAATGTGAATGTAGCGTTGAGTTTTGAAGAGAATCAAGTGGTCCTGAGTTTGGAGAGCGCACCCTCCCCTCCCCCCTATCTTTTTGCCTAAAGACTATAAAACAAAGAAGATAGATTCGAGCGTTCTGGTGCGCGTCTGATGCCATTTGTATAAAAGTAGAAAAACCCGGCTGATGGCCGGGCTTTTCTTTTCTTCTGATTTAAGGTTAGCAGGCGTGTCAAGGATTCAGGTGTGGAAATCGAAATTCGATACCCGGATTTGTTTCAGTGAAATGCAGAATGGCCCGCTGCCTCGCTTCGCGAAGGAGGAATCGAAAATTCACACTTGACATCAACCAGATTATCCACAACCATATGGTTGTGGATAATCTGAGTACAACCTTTACGGCTTTGTCTGATCCAACCCGGCGAGCGATGCTCGAACGACTCTCACATGGGCCTGCGACTGTGCATGGATTGACGGAACCGTTTGCACTCTCGCAGCAGATGATTTCAAAACATATTGCCTACCTGGTGCGGGCGCGGATTGTGATCAAGACGAAGCGTGGACGAGAGAGTGTGTGCACGCTCAGGCCAGAGGCGATTAAGACGGTCAGCGACTGGGCGATCAGCTATCGCCGGTTCTGGGAAGAGAGTTTCGACAAGCTGGAAGAGGTCGTGAAGCAAATGAAAAAAGAGGAGGTCAGAGATGACAAATAACACGGTTAACGAGACAGAGCGGATGACGATAACACGAGTTTTTGATGCCCCACGCGAGTTGGTTTGGAAGGCATGGACAGACCCGAAGTACATCATGCAGTGGTGGGGACCGAAGGGCTTTACCGCGCCTGTTTGCAAGATGGATTTTCGCGTGGGAGGAAAACTTCTCTGCTGCATGAAGGCGCCGGATGGGCAGGAGGGCTGGAATGCGGTTGAATACCACGAGATTGTTCCGTACGAGAAGATTGTTTCCCTGATGTACTTTTCTGACCCGGAGGGAAACAAGATTGACCCTGCGCAATTGGGAATCGAAGATGAGGCCATCGAGGGCGCTTACGACGTGACTCTTTTTGAGGACTTAGGAAACGGCCAGACGAAACTCACCTTCATTGGAAATGAACCCATGGAGAGCGCGAAAAATAGCGGTCAAATGGAGGGCTGGATCCAGATACTCGATAAAGTTGCCGCAGTTGTTGCCGGGCTAGCGCAGGCGAAATAAGAGGTTGAAGTTTTCATGATCGTCATGCGCGAGATACTGAACGTAAAGCAAACGCGGGTCCATCCCGATACCCCAGCTAAGGGTGGAAGTGGAAAGCATTCCTGGGCGAGCACCGTGCGTCAGGAATCGGAGCTGGCTGTGCGGTCACGCATGGCCTTCGCGGTGATTGTGATTTTGTGAAATGCGCTTCCAAAGCAGGCCATTGGAAATGACAGAGTGTGGAAAGCATGGAAAGCCAAGAAGCCGGCTTTCCACCCTTCCCACACTCCTTGGAAATCCCTTCGGGATTACCACATTCCCACGGCCCCGACTGATGGCATATTTCAAGATGCAAGAGCATGAGAGACCGAGTCCAAGGCCTTTAGACCTCAAGGGTTGTAATGGAGGTCCTTGGTCCAAAATGTAACGAACGTTAAAGTACACTCACAACCCCGGCACCCGATTGTGGTGGTTTTGGCCAGATGTGGGCCATCCCTGTCCGAAGTCTTTGCTCTTTCTGATACGCCGACCTGCTTCGAGCGATTCCGCTTGTGATACAAAGTTGGGAACCTCTCACGCCGTATATCCTCATTTTCTCGAAGGGTCGTGGTATGTCTACCTACTCATTCAGAAACGGTTTTCCGTTAAGTTTTTCGATCGCCTTCCTCCTCTCGCCGTTCCCGCTCCATGCGCAGAGTAAGACAGACGTTCCACGGGATCTGGTCATCAGGAACGGTACTGTGATGACGGCTTCGCACGGCACCATCGATCACGGCAGCGTTTGGGTTCATAACGGCAAGATTGCGGGAGTTGGGGCAACGGTAAGCGCACCCGCGGACGCGACGGTTGTCGATGCCACTGGAAAATTTGTCACACCTGGGATTATCGATCCACACTCCCACTCGGCACTTGGAAATGATGTGAACGAGGCAACAAGCCCCGTAACCCCGTCGATGATGATGATCGATGCCTTTGACAACAGCGACAGCGCGCTCTATCAGGCTTTGGCCGGGGGAGTTACGACAGAACTTCTTCTGCACGGTTCGGCGAACATGATCGGCGGACAGGCCGTCGTAATAAAGAACAAATTTGGTCTTTCGCGGGACCAAATGCTCTTCCCTAACGCGCCACGATCGATCAAGTTTGCGAGCGGTGAGAATCCGAAGCGTGTCTACGCGAGAAGGAATGAGCTGCCGTCGACCCGCATGGGGAACTTCGAGGTGATGCGCCAGTCCTTTGAAGATGCGAAGAACTATATGGCGAACTGGGACGCCTACAGGGCGAAGGTCGACAGGGGGGACAAAGAGGCGGTTGCGCCCAAGCGCGACCTCAAACTTGAAGCACTTGCCGATGTTCTGCAGGGGAAACTGCTGGTCCAGATTCACTGTTACCGGGCGGACGAGTTCCTGACGGAAGAGGCCATCGCGAAGGAGTACGGTTACAAGATCAGGGCCTTCCACCACGCGCTTGAAATGTATAAGGTCGGGGATCAGATTGCGCCGACCGGTACAGCTATCGCCACCTTCGCGGACTGGTGGGGATATAAGGATGAGGCGTGGGACGCGATTCCATGGAACGCCACCATGAGCATGCGAGAGGGAGTTCGGGTTGCTCTGAAGAGCGACTCGAACGACCACATACGGCGGCTGAATCAGGAGGCGGGCAAGATGATTCACTACGGGGGAGCAACCGAGGAGGAGGCGCTGAGGATGATTACTCTCAATCCTGCCTGGATTATCGGCGTTGATGAGCGGGTCGGCTCCATCGACACCGGCAAGGATGCCGACCTTGTGATCTGGAATGTGGATCCTCTGTCGACCTACGCCCGCGCCGAGAAGGTTTATATCGATGGCGATCTCTTCTTCGACAGCAGCCTCGCCGGCTTCGGCACTCCCCGGTTTCACGGAGTGATGCATAGCAGCGGATTTTCGGGAGCAGACGACGAAGATGGAGGTGGACTGTGATCTCGAAGCAGCCCCAACCAGCGACTCTCATGACGCAAAGATTTATGTCCGCGGCGGCGCTCACTCTCATTACCGGCGTTGCGGGCGTTTATCATGCGCGCGGTCAAGCTGCCGGTCACCCCAAAGGCCGGCCTGCGAGCACCGCCGCCGCGCCTGCATCCGATGGACCTAACAGCACCGTTATTGATCCTCCTCAGACCGTAGCGATCGTGGGCGGCAAACTGCTGACGATCACACACGGCACCATTGAAAACGGAGTTGTTGTTCTCCAGAACGGAAAGATCGCCGCGGCCGGCCCTGCTGCTTCGACGAGCGTGCCGAAGGATGCGCAGATATTCGACGCTAAAGGGATGGTCGTCTATCCCGGCCTGTTCGATGCGGAGACCCATCTGGGCCTCACGGAGGTCGAGTCCGATCAGAACAGCAATGACCTTGTCGAGAATAGCGACGAGATCTCACCGCAGATGCATGTCGTCGATGCCTTTCATGCAGAGACGGTACGGATTCCGGTCCAGCGTATCAACGGCGTCACGAACGCAATCGTTGCACCAGCTTCAGAGGACTCGATGGCGGGGCAGGATGCTTTAATCCAACTGTATGGCAAAGAGCGTAATGCCATGATTGTCACTCCGGATATTGCGCTTGCGATGAACTTCCAGGGGGACGTTCGCCGGAGGGGCAATGCGCCAGGATTAGGAAAGTTTCCATCGACGCGCATGGGCCTGGCCTCGCAGCTACGCCAGACTTTTCTGGATACACAGAACTATGTGAATGAGAGGGCTGCGGCTGCAAAACCCGACCACAAGGGTCCTCCAGTAAAGAAGGACCTTAAGTACGAAGCGCTGATCCCCTACCTGAAGGGTGAAAAGCCGGTCGTGCTGGGCGCTTACGAAAGCTACGAAGTCGAGGTCGCCATGGGCATTGCGAAGGAATTCAACCTTAAGGTGATTCTCAATCACGTTACCCATGCTCAGGATCTTCTCGATACGATCGCGTCGTACAAGGTGCCGGTCATCGTTGGTTCCATCTATGACGCCCCCCGGGCGAATGAGCGCTACGACGCGGTGTATTCGTTACCGGCGGAGTTGCAGAAACGCGGCGTGAAAATTGCTCTCTCCTCGTTGAGCAACGGTCCGGTGTCGGATAGTCGAAACCTTCCGTATGCAGCAGGCTATGCCGTCGCGTACGGTCTTCCGTATGACGAGGCGATGAAGGCCATTACTCTGAACCCGGCGGAGATGTTTGGAGTTGGCGACAGATTCGGCTCACTCGATGTCGGTAAAGTAGCCAACGTTATCGTGGCGAATGGCGACCCCCTGGATGTTCGGACCTCTGTTAAACAGGTCTTTATCGACGGTGTCGCAATCCCGATGACCAGCCGTCAAACGCAGTTGCGTGACGAATATACGCCACCAGCGCGGAGATAAACGCATTGATCCCTGCTAGCGGAGTTGGAACTCGGGGCTTCCCATGAGGAGGGCGGTGAGGAGGTTCAGGGTGTCGGTGGGTGGGGTGGTTGGAGTGATGAGTTGCGAGATCTGGTTGTGGATGAGTTGATTGGTCTTTGGGGAGATGTCGCCTCCGATGAGTGAGGACTCGAGAACGCGGAGGACGAGGTCGGTGCCGGCGGGGGTTGCGGTTGTGGGAGCAGGCGGTATTGTTTCAGCGAGGACAGCGTCTGCGTAGTGTGGGCGGTTCGGGGGATGGGTCGGGGTCGCCTGGGGCGATGAAGTAAGTGTGGGTTGCGCCAGCAGGCCGAAGGCGAGGACGTGGGCGGAGTCAAATTTCTGATTGGCGAATTTGTTGCCGGTGAGGGCGTAGGCGAAGTTGAGGCGGTCGACGAGGGCGGAGGAGTTCATCCAGCGGTCGGCGGTGATGTAGTAGCCGGTGGGCGGAAGGGCGTAGTAGGGCGGCATGCCCATGGTCTTGATGGTGTTGACGAGCGCTCCGGGATTGACGGGGTCGGTGGATGTGGTGCGGAAGGCGGAGGCGAGGAATTCGAGCGGAGTTTTAACTTTGTTGCGGAAGTATTTTCTGGAGTTGAACTCGGGTGATTGAACGAGGGTACGGAGGACTGCCTTGATGTCGCCATCGGTGGAGAGGAAGGTGGCGGCCATGCGGTCGACGAGGGCGGGTGGCGGGTCGTCGGCGACGAAGCGCTGGGCGAGTTTGTAGCTGATGAAGTGGGCGGTTTTGGGGCTGGCGGCGAGGATGGTGAGTGCCTCCACGCCTTCGTTCATGCCGGTGGGAATATCTGCCGGGAGATTTGCCGCACGAAGGTCGGTTGTTTCGATGGTGTAACCGAACCACTGTTTGAGACCGGGCTGGTGGCGTTTGGCATCGAACTGGAAGGGGCCGCCTTCGTTGGGCTTGTCCACGGTCCAGCCGGTGAGGATGGCGGCGAGCGCAGTGACGTCGGACTGGGTGTAGCCTCCGTTGACGCCGACGGTGTGGAGCTCCATCACTTCCCTGCCGTAGTTTTCGTTGAGTCCGCGATTGCCTTTTTTGGATTTGGCGTTGGCTGGGTTGACTCCGTTGGCGATGGAGTCGGGGCCGATGGATTGCCAGTTGTCGAGATAGACCATCATGGCGGGGCTGGTGGCGGTGGCGAGCAAAAGGTCGCGGAATTTTCCGAGAGCGTTTTTGCGGATGACGTCGCGCTCGTAGCTGGTGGTGTACCACTGGTCGGAGTCTTTGCCGATGTAGACGTTGAAGTGATTGAACCAGAAGTCGGTCATGATCTCCTGGAGCTGGCGCTCGGAGAGGATGACACGGAGAAGTTTGGCCTGCGAGAGCTCGTTTGTGATCTGATAGGCGGCTCCGATGTTTCCGCCCATGGCATTGAAGAGCTGACGCTCGCGCGGGGTGAAGTCGCCGAGGAGGAGATTGCGCTGGGCTTCAAGTGCGCCGCCAGCGGCGAGATGAGTAGTGAAGGCGATGCGGTCAGGCACGGGAAGCTTGATGAGGGCAGCCATGCGCTGATTTTTCGGGAGGGCGAAGAGATCTCCTGCGATGCGGGCCGCGGTGGCCTGGTCCTGCTTTTTCTGCTCGGCGAGCTCGGCCTCGGTGGGAGGAGTGATTGCAGGCTTGCCGTCCGGGTTGGTCTTCCTAGCGTCTTTTTCTCTATTGAGTTTGTAGAGCTGGACCTCGTAGACGGCAGCGAGGTTGGGATCGGTGGGCATGGGCCGCTTGCCGTCGGCTACAGCCTGGATGATGCCGCGGTCGGGGAAGATGGAAAGGGCCTGCTCGGGGGACATGTTGAGTGTGGAGTAGTCGGCGAGGCGCTTGTTGAGGGCGTCGTCGTTGATCGAGGCGGGGTTGAACTGCTGCTCGAACCATTTTTCAGGTGTGAGGGAGAGGACACGCTCGACGTCGCCGGGGCGCGGGCCGAAGGTGAAACGATTGAGGAGCTGGACGGCGCGCTCTCGTTGCGTGAGCGGGACTTCTTTTGTCGTAGAGGATGGCCGCGATTTTCCTAACTTCGCATGTGCGGATGGTTTGGAGGCGGTTTGTGCGGGCGCTCCGCTTGTCGCGAAGATGAAGGCGAGCGTCAGAGTGATGCCTGAGGAAAGGGCACGCATACGTTTCCTGTTCAGATTAGACAGGATTGCGATGGTTTAGTTGTGGTTGGATGCTTGTTCCGGGATAGCAAATCGCTGTTGTTCTGGAAGTTCGTCATCAGCCTTCGGTTGTCAGTTGAGGCTGCTTGCGCGACTGGAGTGGGTTTGCGCAGGCGTTTGTAAGCGCTATATGCGATACGGGCGAGAAGGAGGACCGTGAGGACGGCAGTGTCCTTCCATGGCGTTCGGACTCCGGTTTTGACGAGCCACCAGTAGTGGCTGACGGCGAGGATGCCTGCGGCGTAAATGAGGCGGTGGAGGCGCTGCCAGTTTTTGCCGCCGATGGCTCGCATGATGAAGGCGGGCGATGTGATGGCAAGGGCGAGGAGGATGAGCCAGGCGAAGAAACCGACCTGGATGAAGCGGCGCTTGAGGATGTCGTCCCAGATGGTGGGCCAGACGTGTTTCCATTCGGCGACGACGATGCCGGGGTGACCTTCGCGGATGCCGGTGAGGACGGTTGGGAGATCGTAACCGGAGAAGAGGAAGATGTAGGTGGCGAGGTGAAGCGATGCGTAGAAGAAGGCGTAGAGACCGATGAGCCGACGGAAGCGGATGAGCCACGAGATTCGCGGCGAGAGGCGGCGGACCGGCGTGATGGCGAGGCAGGCGAGAAGTATCCAGAGTGTCCAATCGCCGGTGAAGTGCGTGATGTAGTTGACGGGGTCAGGATTGAGGGCGAGTGCGCCCGAGGTATAGAAGTGCAGGAGCGAGAAGAGGGGCAGCAGGCAGAGGATGTGAACGATGGTTTTGAGAAGGATGATGGTGCGCTTCGACATGTGCTTGCAAAGCTCTCTTCTGTTGAGGATGCGTTTGACGCAAAAGAGCGCGTCAAACTTCGCTCAGGATGGCACTTTCCTGGCTGGGTTCTGTTGTACGGTGAATCCGGCATGACCTAGTAATTTCTTGCGAGGTTCATGCCCGTGTAGAGGCTGGCTACTTCGTCGGCGTAGCCGTTGAACATCTGGGTTGGAATGGTTTTGGGAAAGGGCGAGCTGTCGATACGGCGTTCGTGGGCCTGGCTCCAGCGCGGGTGGTCGACCTTTGGGTTCACGTTGGAATAGAAGCCGTACTCGTCGGCGTTTTGCTGGTTCCAGGTGGTCCTGGGCTGCTTGTCAGTGAAGCGGAACTCGACGATGGATTTGGCGCTCTTGAAGCCGTATTTCCACGGGATGACGACTCGGATGGGCGCTCCGTTCTGGTTGGGAAGGACCTGGCCGTAGCAGCCGAAAGTGAGGAGTGCGAGGGGATTCATGGCCTCGTCGAGGCGGAGGCCTTCTTTGTAGGGCCAGTCGTAGCCACCGGGCAGGTGGGGCATCTGCTTCTTGTCGCTGAGAGTGAGGAACTGGACGAATTTGGCGCTGGGGAGAGGCTCGCAATAGTTGATGAACTCGGAGAGCGAGTAGCCTTCCCAGGGGATGACCATGGACCAGGCTTCGACACAGCGATGGCGGTAGATTCGTCCCTCGATGGGACGGTATTTGAGGATGTTGTCGATATCGAGGGTAAGGGGCTTTTTGACCATTCCGGTGACCTGCACGGTCCAGGGGCGGGGCTGCAGGGTGTGAGCGTTTTTGGCAGGGTCAGATTTATCGAAGCCGAATTCGTAGAAGTTGTTGTAATTGGTGGCCTTGGCAAACGGAGTCATATTGTCAGTCACCGTGTATTTGCTGGCTGCAGCCGGCAGTTGCTGGCCGGCGTGGACCGTGGTCAGGGGGGAAATGAGCCCGGGGATGCGAGTGGCGGCGATGGCTCCGATACCGACGGTGGCGGCTGCACCGACGATGAGGCGGCGACGATCCTGGTTGAACTCTTCGAAGGCTCGTTGCGGGGTGATTTCCGAGGACGGAATCTTTGTGTTGTCAGACTTGCGGAAAAGCATCTGCGGTTTCCCTTTCCCTGTTCCTATTCCTTGGATAGGGTACTCCCCGCAAAGGTAACAGGGTGGCAGGACTTTCTCACAAAGCAACCCTTTCGAGACGGAAGTGGGCCTTCGCCCCGAAGGTTCTCAAAACGCCGTTTTTGCGGGAAAGACAGGTTGCTATGCTGGAATCTGCAGGAGCCAGGTCGAACAGAACGGGTTGGGGAGGACCTTCCCAAGACATCTTTATGGCTCAGCCGATACCCCCGCACTGCCGTGCATGCCACGTTTTCGGGCCTGCCGCCGGTGAATCATTCCCGTTACTACCACAAGCCCTGTCCCCATGAGCAGCAGGCTGCCGGGCTCCGGTGCCTCGGCCGTTGGAACCGATAGCGAAGAAGGCGGTGGATTTTCTCCACCTGTTCCTGTCGTCGTCGGCGTCTTCGCATTCGTTCCACCGCCACCCCAACCCAATCCTCCGAACCCCGGAACATAGAAACCCGGCCCATACCCGTCGATCGGCAGACCGCCGCCCGCATAGCTCGACGCCTGGTTCAACGCCAGCAGCGTCGAGGGAGTATACGTGTCGAGGGGAAGCTCCTCGTCCGACTTTTTGCTCTCCGCGATGAACACCGGCATCGGCTCATTCGGCAGATTCCCCAGGGCAGGAGTCTCCACAGGAACTTCGCACGCAAATTCTAATTTACGCAGCACCTCTTCACGGCTCATCTGAGGCTGGCGGTGCCGAGCCGGAAGAACACGTGACTTACGCGCGGTCTTGGGCTTCGTCAACCCATTGATCTTGCGGTGAATGTAGCGATGAAGCCGGTGTCGCGCCGCGTTCGCACGCTTCACGGTATCGGAGTGAGCCAGAATAGCGCGATATTCGGCCATCCAGTGCTCGCACTCCGTCGAGGCATGCACTTGAACACCAGCGGAGGTACAGACCAGAAAAATTACCAATGCAAAGACAACACGGCGGATCGAAGTATTCGGGCCACTACGTTGTACGGTCATATCAACTCTCCTTCAGGCTCCACCCCGCCGTTCTAAGGACGGTTCCCTCCGCATACGCTCGCAGTCGAACAGCTGGCCGTATGTCATTCGTATCCGAGACGCCGAAGCCGTTCTCTTCGAACCTCCGGCGCATGGGGTCGCAAGGGTAGGTCCCGGGAGGGTTCACTCCCGGGAGTTTTGTGTTTTACTTGCTGCGGACGCGGCGGTAGAGCAACCCGGCGGAGCCGAAGAGTCCCGTGCCGAGCAGAAGCAACGAGCTCGGTTCCGGCGCAGGGGCCGTCGGAACGTTATAGCCGAGAAAGTCTTGAGCCGTTCCGCCGCTCGACTGCGATCCTGGTTCCGCCGTGAAGCGCGTGAACTGACTGTAGAAGGCGTCGTTGTACAGATTCCCCGGGTTGAACATGGCGGAAACCAAAACGCCTTTGAGCTGGAGCTCCATATCCGGCGTCAATCCATTCTGGACGGCGTCAGGCCGGTCGAGGATCGCCCAGATTTCGAGTTGCGCGTCTACGTTCGAGAGCTGATTGGTGTTCGTCAACGAAAAGAGGATCGCAGCTTCCTTGTCGGCCAGCGGAGAGTTGCTCGACAACTGCGATGCGTTCGCGGTCCAGGTCTCACCGACACCCATGTTGCGGTCCAGGTCGAGGCAGAAGAGCTGCAGGTCGGTTCCGTCCACCGAGATGGTGTAGGGTCCGGTGTACTCTCCTCCACTCGGGGTTACGGATCCGTTGACGCCTACGAACGACAGCGTGTCAGCCTTCGCGACGGAAGAGAACAAGGCAGGGGAAAACAGCAAAAGAGATAAGGTTGTGATCTTTGCGAGGTTTTTCACAGAGACTCCTCAAAAACGGTTGAGGGGAAGTTGAGCGGGGGGAATCATCCCCTCGTGACGACTGGGCTGTTGCGGCTGCTTTGTGCTCCGTCAACAGCTCCGACCGGCTGCGATCTGGGCCTGAAGAGTGTCGAGGTTCCTGACGAGCTCGGACTGGTCGAATCGCGGAACTTGTTCAGCTCCTCCGGCGATCTTCCGGCGCATCGGGTCGCACGGTAATCGCGACCATGGCGATTCTGATCAGAGCAACACAAGGGAACTTTCAGAACTCTTCTCTAGAGCTAATGTTTGCATTGAATGAGTATTCAGTCGTTGCTCAACAGAGGGTATGTACTTGCTCTGAAGCAAGTTGAAGGTCAAACGGCTGAGAGTAGGGTCTTTAAGGGAAGCTGGATTTCAACCTGAAAGCCCCGAATACGTGAATTTCAGCCCGCCAGCAGCAACTCAGGTCTTCGCAGCAGGATCCCACCACGCCTCTTCGCTACCAGACCTGCGTGTTCCCAGTCCCTTAAACAACGGCTGACTGTAAACGGCGTCACGTTCGCTCCCTCAGCCAGATCCTCGTTCAGGACTCGCAGATCAACGCCATCATGAGTGGCTTCACCGATTGCACTTGCGAGACTCACCAGTAAGTGAGCAACGCGGCCACGCGCATCATCGGCGCTCAACGAGATATGGGCTGCGATATCCCACGCAATATTTTCTGTCACCGCAATTGACAAGGCATTGTCCAACAGTGCCGGACAACTGGACGTTAGTTCCCGGATGGTCTGCCTCTCCCATACAAGTGCACAACTGTCCACCAACACTTCCATGCTGGCAAGATATTGGGACGGAGTAGAGAGAATTGCCGCGCCACCGAAAATCTGCCCGGGAGTCAACCAGTGGAGAAGTATCTTTCGACCCTCACCCGTGATCACGAAGTGCCTGCCTTGACCACTGGTGAGCAGAAATAATCGTTCCGCAGGGTCTTCCTGATTGATGATCACAGAAGAGGCGCGAAACTGCCGATGTTTGGCGACGGAAAGCACAGAGTCGAGTTGGCCCTTCGGCAATCCCGACAAAAAACGGGGCCTAAGCCCATCGGGAAGCCCGACATTCTGGTTTCCCGACGAGAATTTGCAGACACAATTCACAAGATTCTCTTTTCAGTGCATTCTGCGCCATTTAGTCGAGAACGCCGGTATCTTACTTTTCATCGTCAATTAGATCAAACTACGGTTGCAAACCTTCAATTTCGCCACTGCTGCCACCTGGACTGAGCACTGCTGAAATAACAGTTGCTGAGTATTGCTGGCAAACCGGAACTAAATCCCGTAGTGCCCGCGAAGTCTCGTTTTCGGAAACTTCTCGTCAGTCCCGTAAAGGACCCTTTGTGAAACGAGTCGCCCGCCTGATCCCAGGGGCTTTATGAAAGAAAGACTACTTCTGGGTTACTCCGTCTCCGACGAACTGCATTTTGTGGCTCTGGCGGCCGGAGTAGGAAACTGTGTCGTCGATGCCGACTTTGTAGCCAACGCCGCCGGTGTAGAAGCCCGTCGCCATGGGTGATTCAAAGTCGAAATCGAATTGCGGGTTGCTGTACGGTTCGCCATCAAATTCGACCTTCAGCGGCATGGCGCGTTTCATGACGGAGATGTAGTGGAATTTGGGCAGTCCACAGTCACGGATCTCGCGAAAACGATGGGAACGCGACGGCGGAATGTTGCGCAAAAGACCTGTTTTGAGGCATCGGGCGAGACAGAAAGGGAGGAGTTGGTGCAAACTGTCTGGCATGATAACCGGAGCTCGTAAACAGGACATGCTGAATGCGGCCGATTTGCTGATGGATGCCCGCAGGACGAATCGACCCATCGTTGATCTACCTAAAGAGTACAGACCGATGACGCTGGAAGAGGCTTACGTCGTCCAGGACAGGATGTCGTGGGCTTACGATGCGATTGGCGGCTGGAAGATCGGGGCTTCGAGCCCGGATGCCACGCCAACGTTTGCGCCGATGCCTGCGGCATGGATGTCGTGCAGCGGGTGCGAGTTGCGGGGCGTGAACCACCGATGGCGCGGCCTGGAGGCGGAGATCGCGTTTCACATGGGCGCAGACCTGCCTCCGCGGGAGAAACCTTACACGCTGGATGAGGTCGTGATGGCGATCGCGAGTATGCATCCGGCGATCGAGGTGCTGGAGACTGCCTTTGCCGATCCGGCTCAGGCCTCGAAGATGTCGACGATTGCCGATCTGTCGGTGCATGGCGGGTTTGTGTATGGCGATCCCGTTCCGAACTGGCACGATATCGATTTCTCGAAGGAGTCGGTGACGATGTCGGTGGATGGGACGATACGGGTGGAACGGACCGGTTCGAACACCGCGGGTGATCTGATGCGGCTCCTGCCATGGCTGGCAAATGAAGGAGCTTACCGTACCGAAGGCCTGAAGAAGGGCGATTGGATTACGACCGGAAGCTGGACCGGCGCGACCCACGCTACGGGGAATTCGACCGCTGAGGCGAAGTTTTCGACGGCGGGACGGGCTTATCTGCACTTCGCCTGATCCGAGGCCATTTGTTAGCTGTTTTGTTAACAGCAATTTAGTCAACTGTTCAGAGGCCTCTCGTTCAGCGAAAATAGAGCATCCCTACGGGGAGTATGACGAATCTGATTCTGAAGACGGCTTTTCGCCGTTTGAGAGGTTGGCTGATGGCACGTCCTTACTGGTCTGGTCAGATCCAGATTTCCCTGGTTTCGTTTGGCGTCAAGCTCTTTGTCGCGACTGAATCGAAGAGCGAGATACGTTTTCACCAGATCAGCCGCAGTACGGGTGAGCGAGTGCGTCATCAGAAGGTGCTGGCGTCGGCGATTGAGGACAACCCCGGTGAGTCGGCGAATCCGGTGGAGAAAGACGAGATCGTCAAAGGGTACGAGTACAGCAAGGGCCAATACGTCACGATTGAGCCGAAGGAGCTGGACGAGCTCCGCGTGCCTTCGAAACATGCGATTGAAGTGTCGCAGTTTGTGCCGCTCGATGAATTAGAGCCAAAGTTCATGGAGAAGCCGTACTTCATCGTTCCAGAGGACGATGTTCAGGCGGAGGCCTATGCGGTGGTTCGGGCGGCGCTGAAGAAGACGAAGAAAGCGGCTCTGGGCAAGATCGCTTTCGGCGGACGGGAGCATGTGTTTGCCGTGACGGCTTATGAGGACGACAAGCTGGGCGGGATGATGGGCTACACGATGCGGTACCAGGAGGAGTTGCGCGATCCGGCGGAGTATTTCAAGGATATCCGGAAGGCAGCGGTGAACGAAGACTCGCTGGAGCTGGCGATGGAGCTGATCAAGAGGAAATCCTCTAAGTTCGAGCCGGAGAAGTTCAAGGACGTGTACGAGGTTGCGGTCCGTGAGCTGGTTGAGGCGAAGCTCAAGCATCTGCCGGTACCGAAGGAAGAGGTGGCTGCTCCACGACGCGGACAGGTGATCAACCTGATGGATGCACTGAGAAAGAGCGTGGGCGAAGATGCGGCGGCGAGCAGTGGCAAGAAGACGCCTGCTGCCTCGCAGAAGGCCGAGGGCGCAAAGGCAGCGAGCAAGAAAGGCATCTCGTTAGTGAAGCCTGCCGGTAAGCGGAAGTCTGCATAAGAGCGCCTTCGCTTCTGGCGAGGCGGAGGAGTGATATGGCGGGCGGTAAAAAAACAGCAGCAGCAAAAGCTGCAAAGACTCCGAAAAAGAAGCCAGCTATCCAAAACGTTTCGAGCACAGAGACAGCGGCTGACGCGGTCGATGAGCAGCTTGCGCGCTATCGGTCGATGCGCGACTTCAGCGTGACAGCGGAGCCGAGCGGAGGATCGGCAAAGACAACCAAGTCCTCGGGCCTGCCTTTTTGCGTGCAGAAACATGCCGCGTCGCATCTGCACTATGACTTCAGGCTTGGGTGGAATGGCGTTCTGAAGAGCTGGGCTGTCGCGAAGGGACCGAGTTACGTGGTTGCCGACAAGCGACTGGCAGTGCAGGTAGAGGATCACCCCATGGAATATGGCGGGTTTGAGGGGATTATTCCCGGGGGACAATACGGCGGCGGCACCGTGATGCTGTGGGACCAGGGAACGTGGGAGCCGCAGGCGGGACACACCGATGTCGATGCCGGGCTGCGCGATGGAAGCGTGAAGTTTGTGCTGCACGGCACGAAGCTCCAGGGCAAGTGGGCCCTGATCCGCATGGGTGGAAAGTGGGCGAAGGAGAAGAAGCCAAATTGGCTGCTGATCAAAGAGCACGATGAATTTGAGCGCAAGGCCGGAGATCCGGCGGTGACGGAACAGGAGCAGAACTCCGTTGTGACGGGAAGGACGATGGAGGAGATCGCGCACAACGAAGATCATGTGTGGAACTCGAAGGACACGGCGAAGAGCGGTCAAGCGTGGTTTCGACAGGAGACGAAGGAGACCCACGCTTCCCTCGATCTGGAAAAGAGCCTGAAGGGTCTGCCGAAAGAGGCTCAGCCAAAGTTCGTTTCCCCTGAGCTGGCACAGTTGGCGACGACGCCTCCCGCGGGTGGAGGATGGTTGCATGAGCTAAAGCTGGACGGCTACAGAATGCAGGCGCGCAAAGATGGGTCGCGGGTGCAGATGCTGACGCGCAAGGGGCTGGACTGGACTGCGCGGATGCGTGGGATTGCGAGCGAAGTGGCCAAGCTTCCGGTAGAGACCGCAACACTGGATGGAGAGATCGTGGTTCTCCGAGAGGATGGGACGACGAGCTTTGCCGATCTGCAGGTTTCCATGCAGGAGGGCGCAAAGCACGACCTGACCTATTTTGGCTTCGATCTGCTTCATCTGAATGGGTACAACACTCGTGGGCTGCCGCTGCGAAAACGCAAGGATCTGCTGGCAGAAATGCTGGGGCACGGAGGTGATGGGGTCGTCCGGTTGGGCGAACACATTGAGACGGGCGGGCCGGAGTTGCTGAAGCAAGCATGCAAACTGGGCGCTGAGGGGATCATCTCGAAGCGAGCCGACAGCCCATACGATTCAGGCCGAGGCGGTGACTGGCTGAAGATGAAGTGCCTTCATGAGCAAGAGTTCGTGGTGGGCGGCTACACACTTCCAATAAATGACATTCGGGGAGTTGGGGCTCTGCTGCTTGGTTACTACAAGGATGGCGCACTTGTTTATGCAGGCCGGACGGGCACGGGTTTTACGCAGGCGACGCATAAGATGCTTCGCGACAGGCTGGAGAAGCTGGAGAGCAAGACGAATCCCTTTGTCAGTGTGCCACCCGATGGGAAAAAGGGAGCTCGCTGGGTGAAGCCTGAGATGGTCGTACAGGTGCATTTTTCCAACTGGTCCACCGATAACATTGTTCGCCAGTCGGCGTTCCTGGGAGTGCGCGAGGACAAGACTCCTGAGGAGGTTGTGCGCGAGACTGCCGGACCGCAGCCGAAGGAGGCGCGACATAGGACAAGCGTCGAGAAGGCATCGGCAAAACAAGCATCCAACGGCAATGGAGGGCATGCACCGGTTCGATTGACCCATCCCAACAAAGTGTTGGATGAGGAGTCCGGACTCACGAAGCAGATGCTTGCGGACTATTACTGGGCGATCGCGGATTGGATGCTTCCGCACGTTGCCGGACGACCGTTGAGCCTGGTGCGCTGTCCGGATGGCGCGGGACAACCCTGCTTCTTCCAGAAACATGTCAATGCGACTCTGCCGAAAGGAATCGGGAGCGTTGATATTGCAGATAAGAGGGGGAAGATCGAGCCCTACATCACGCTGGATAACGCCGAGGCTTTGGCTGGATTGGCGCAGATGGGTGTGATGGAGGTTCATCCCTGGGGCTCGCGCAATGATGATCTGGAGCGGCCGGATCGTCTGATCTTTGATCTTGATCCGGATGAAGAGCTCCGGTGGGGTGTTGTGACGGATGCTGCATTTGAGTTGAAGGCGCTATTGAAGAAGAAGGGTCTTGAGAGCTTTGTGAAGACGACGGGCGGCAAGGGACTCCATGTGGTGGTTCCGATTGAGCCGGAGATGGAGTGGCCTGCGATCAAGGAGTTTACTCACGGTGTTGTGCTGGAGTTGGAGAGGGCGAATCCAGCGCTCTACCTGACGAAGATGACCAAGTCCGCGCGCAAAGGAAAAATCTTTCTCGACTATCTGCGCAATCAGCGGGAGGCAACGGCTGTGGCAGCTTATTCTCCCCGTGCACGAGCCGGAGCGGCGGTTTCCTTGCCTCTGAGCTGGGCGGAGCTGAAGGCTTCAAAAGAACGGCCGGTGTTTCATGCTGCCGAGCTTAATGAATGGAAGGCGCGGTTGAAGAAAAATCCGTGGAAGGATATTGCGAAGGTGAAGCAGCAGGTTCAGGCAGGGCGGCTGCGCGCCAGCGCGTAAGTACGAGTTCCCTGCTCGCTTGGCAGGCTGAGACGCAGGACCAGGCATTTGGCTGCTCCCCCTGCCTTGAGAAATTCGCCAAGTGCAACCTGAATGACCTTGAAGCCCCTCGCTTCGAGTTGTCCGGCTAATTCCCTACTGACCTGGTTGAGGATGATGTTGCGTTCGATGTTGATTGCGTTGCAGGCGAAGCGCACGGCATCGGCGGCTGTGACGACGATGCGCTTTTCAGCAGGATAATAAGCTTCAATCTTTGCGAGCGATCGAGCGTCGAAGGCCTGCGGATAGTACATGAGGAAACGGTCTTCCAACGGCGCGAAGCAAGTGTCGAGATGATAGAAGCGTGGATCGACGAGATGGAGCGATTCAACTTCGATTTCCAACAAGCGTTCGATGATGCGATGACTTTCTTTGACGCTACGTGGGCCGTGAGCGGCCCAGAGACGCTTACCGTCGATGGAAAACAGCGCGTCGCCCTCGCCCTCGAAGGGAGTCTCGCGAGGGAGCTCGGCTACGGCATATCCGAATGATTGGAACCAGTTGCGGAAGTGCTTCTCTTCTCCCTGACGTTGCGAGTGGAAGAAGCTGCTAAGAACAACCGTGCCATTGTGTTCGAGGCCGGCGTTGGCGGTGAAGACCATGTCCGGCAGCCCGGGTTGAGGATCGATCAGTTCGACGTCGGCGATTGCGGTCAGCTCGTGGTGGAGATACCTCCATTGCTCCAGTGCGCGGTCGCGCGAAGAGGCATGGAGGTTCCCGGCCATCCATGGATTGATGACATAGTCGACATCGTAGAGCGTCGGCGGACACATCAGGTATGTTGGCCGAGAGGCCACGATCGGCGTAACAACGCTGGTGAGTTCGATGGGTTGAGTGCTCATCTTCCTCTCTCAACCCAAGAATGAATGATCGCGAAAACCCGCGTCAATGCTAATGATTATGCACGCATACATGCATAATCATGCAGTGACACGTTGTTTGTTACAAATTGCCTCGAAGAGCCTGTTCTCTTTCGATGGCTTCAAAGAGAGCCTTAAAATTTCCCTTACCAAAGCTGCGTGAGCCCTTGCGCTGGATGATTTCGAAGAAGACGGTTGGACGGTCTTCGACTGGACGCGTGAAGATCTGCAGCATGTAGCCTTCGTTGTCGCGATCGACGAGGATGCCGAGGCGTTCGAGTTCTTCGACGGGTTCGTCGATCCTGCCCACACGGCTCTGCAGCTCGGTGTAGTAAGCATGCGGGACGGAGAGAAAGTCGACGCCCTGCTGCTGCATCTTCGAGACGGTGGAAAGAATATCGCCGGTGGCGAGCGCGATGTGCTGCACTCCCGGTCCCTGGTAGAAATCGAGGTACTCTTCTATTTGCGATTTGCGGCGGCCTTCTGCCGGCTCGTTGATGGGGAATTTGACGTAGCCGTTTCCGTTAGCCATGACCTTCGACATCAGCGCGGAGTACTCGGTGGAGATGTCCTTGTCGTCGAAGTGCTGGTAGAGCGAGAAGCCCATGACCCTGCCGTAGAAGTCGACCCAGTCGTTCATGGCATGCCAGCCTACATTGCCGACCATGTGATCGATGTGGATGAGGCCGGTGGGGCGGGCGACGACGTCGTTTTCATGCGGGCGGAAGCCGGGGAGGAATGAGCCGTTGTAGTGAGTGCGGTCGACGAAGGTGTGGACGGTGTCTCCATAGGCGGCGATGCTGGAGACGGTGACGTGGCCGTGTTCGTCGGAAAGTTCGGTGGGCTCCTGCATGCTGCGCGCTCCGCGGCTCGTGGTCTCGGTCCATGCCTTGCGGGCGTCGTCTACCCAAAGGGCGATGGCGCGGACGCCGTCTCCGTGAGTGTGGACGTGGCGGGCGATGTCGCTGTCGGAGCGAAGAGCTGTGGTGAGGACGAAGCGTACTTTACCCTGCTGGAGAACATAAGAGGCGCGGTCACGCAGTCCGGTTTCAGGGCCGGCATAGGCTACCAGCGTCATACCGAAGGCGGCGCGATAGAAGTAGGCGGATTGGCGCGCGTTGCCGACGTAAAACTCGACGTGGTCGGTTCCTTTTAGAGGAAGAAAGTCAGTGGATTGAAGTTGCTCGTTTTGAACTGGTGCGTGTGAGGCCATGGGGAGATTTCTCCGTGTGTGTGTTTCTTTCCACGCATGAGGATATGACCGTTGGGGCGACGTTGGCTAGCGAAAGATCCGATCATTTCCCGGATTCGCTCTTGAATCAGATGTAAATGTTTTTGTGAGGTTTAGAAAAGGCATGAGAGCTGAGACCCGCGGATAGCGAGTCCTGGGACCGGCCGTGAGTAAGTTACTCGTGGGCAGGAAGGATGGTGGCATGACAATAGCCGAGGACAATGCGAGGGTGTCCGGGAGCTTCGCAGTAGCCGCGCAGGATAACCTCGTCTCCATCTTCGAGCCAGGTGCGAGTTTCCCCTGTAGATAAGGCGAGGGGCTGTGCGCCGTTGCGCGTGAGTTCGAGGAGGCAGCCGGCAGAGGTGACCATGGGGCCGGAGATGGTGCCAGTCGCGAGGATGTCGCCTATCCGCAGATTGCAACCGTTGCTGGTGTGGTGAGCGACGAGTTGCGCGGGCGTCCAATAGAGATCGCGTGAGTTGGTGAGGCTGATTCGGAAGGGCGGCAGGTCGTTTTTTCGAGAGGTGCGGGTTGTGAGGAAGGCTTCGAGTTTGATGTCGAGGGCGCCCTGTCTTTGATCGACGGCACCGCGGAGATATTGGAGGGGCCGGGGATCTCCTTTGGGGCGCGGAGCAGGAGGACAACGGAAAGGATCGAGGGCGGCCATCGGAGTAACCCAATGGGCGACGGTCGTGGCGAAGTTTTTCCCTAGGAAGGGGCCCAGCGGCTGATACTCCCATGATTGGATGTCGCGCGCGGACCAGTCGTTGAGCAGGCTTACTCCGAATAGATGCTGTGCGGCTTTTGCGAGAGGGATGGGTGTTCCGAGCGGATTGGATTGCCCGATGTAGAAGGCTAGTTCAAGTTCAAAGTCGAGCTGATGACTTGGGCCGAAGTTGGGACCGTTTGAGATTGAAGGCATCGCCGGCTTCGTTTGCCCGCGTGGACGGAATACAGGGATGCCGCTGGCGAGGATGGACGAGGTGCGTCCGTGGTAGCCGATGGGGATGTATTTGTAGTTCGGGAGCAGCGGGTTATCGGGACGGAAGATGCTGCCGACTCGAGCAGCGTGATGAATGGAGGCGTAGAAATCGGTGTAATCGGGAATATCGACCGGTTTGCAGAGAGTGACCCCTGCGATGGAATGGAGAGCTTCTTCCACTCGGCGGCGGAGAGGTGGCTTTGCCGAGGCATGAAGGAGTTGCGTGACTGTCTCGCGCAGAAGCGCCCACGCGCGAGGACCAAGGGACATGAGGGGATTGAGAACCGGAGCCTGGCATGCAACCGCAAGAGAGTGAGGGAGGAGGCCGGCCTGAGCACAATGGTGAAGATCGAGGAGATGTGTACCGACCGCGATGCAGAGATGCTGCTCTCCGTTGGCGTCAAATGCTCCGTATGGAAGATGTGTGAGTGGGAAGCCGATGTTTGGACGATTGGCCTCGGGGAGCCAGCTTTTATGCGCAAGATCTCGCTTGGCCATGGGGAATGATAGCTCCATTTGGCGATGGAGTGAACGAACGCTCTTCTCTTCCTTTTATGAAATTCGAAAAGAAGAGAAGAGCGTCATCGTTAGTGGGTCAGCTGGCGTTCTTCCGACTCTACGATTTCGGGTTCATCGCAGCCCTCAGGACGCGGCCTTGGCTTGCTTGCGATCCTGACCAGAATACTCTTGACGACAACATAGAGGACGGGGATGAAGAAGAGGTTGAGGAAGGTGGACAGCACCATGCCGCCGACGATCGCAGTGCCGACGGAGTGACGGCCAAGGGCTCCGGCACCGGAGGCGAAATAGAGCGGGAGGACGCCAAGAATAAAGGCGATGGAGGTCATCAGGATGGGGCGGAGTCGAAGCTCCGCCGCGATAATGGCGGCGTCGACGACGCTCTTGCCGTGTTCGATCTGCTGCTCGGCGAACTCAACGATGAGAATGGAGTTTTTCGCGGAAAGACCGATGAGCATGACAAGGCCGATTTGCACGTAGACGTCGTCCACGAGTCCGCGTGCGGAGACCAGGCTGAGCGCTCCGAGTACGGCCATCGGTACGGCTAGAAGGATGATGAACGGGAGAACGAAGCTTTCGTACTGGGCTGAAAGTGTGAGGTAGACGACGAGAAGGCCGAGACCGAAGATAACGACTGCTTTGCCAGCGGATTCAACTTCTTCTAGGGCAAGGCCGCTCCAGGAGTACATCATTCCCTGGATCTTGTTTTTCTCGAAGAGCTGCTGCATTTTTTCGATTCCCTGACCAGAGCTAAGACCGGGAGCCGCGGCGCCGTCGATTTCCGCTGAGCGGAAGATGTTGTAGTGATAGATGACCTGCGGTCCGGCGACCTCTTTGAGACTAACGAGATTGTCAAGTGGAATGAGCTGACCAGTATCGGAACGGACGTAGAACTGCCGGAGGTCTCTGGAGTTACGGCGGAACATCTGATCGGCCTGAACGTAGACACGATAGGAGCGATTGTTGAAGTCGAAGTCATTGACATAAGTGGAGCCCATATAGGTGCTGAGCGCGGAATTAATCTGGACGAGCGGGACTCCGATGGCCTTTGCCTTTTCACGGTCGATGGTCACGAACAATTGCGGATCGTTGGAGGTAAATGGTGTGTAGAGGCCAACGAGACCGGATCGGGGATCGCGGCTCTGTCCGACCATCGTGTGAACAATGCGGTCGATGTCACCGAAGGTGTTGCGGCCCTGATCCTGCAGCATGAACTGGAAGCCACCGACTGCGCCGATACCCTGGATAGCGGGAGGTTCGAAGGCGGCGACGATACCACCGGGAACCTGGAAGAGCTTAGGTGCGATCCTGGCGACGATGTCGTGCGCAGAGTGGCCCGCACCTTTCTTTCTGCGCTCGTCGATGGGCTTGAGCGGAGCGAAGATGATACCTGCGTTCGGTGAACTTCCACCGGTGAGCGAGAAGCCCATCACGGAGAAGGTGCCGAAGACGTCATCGTCCTGCTGAATGATCGCAGCTGCGCGGTCGGCCACATCAGTGGTGTACGCAAGCGATGCACCCGGAGGCGTCTGTACGATATTGATGAAGTAATTCTGGTCTTCCGAGGGGACGAACGCCGTTGGTACATGGTTGTACATGTAGACCGTGCCAGCCAGCCCAGCGACGAAGAGCAGCATCATGATGGCACGCATCGGTTGCTTCACGACGTGCGTCACCAGATAGGCATACCACTTAATAACTTTCTGGAGCCCCTTCTCGAAGAGACCGAGCAGGCCACCGTGCTCACGTTCCTGGCGAAGGAGAATGGCAGCCAGTGCCGGGGAGAGTGTAAGCGCGTTGAAGGCTGAGATGGCGATGGAGAAGGCAATCGTTAGCGAGAACTGCTTGTAGAGGATGCCGGTGGTCCCTGGGAAGAAGCTGACCGGGATGAACACGGAGATCAACACGAGCGATGTTGCGATAACGGCGCTGGTGACCTCGGCCATGGCTTCGGACGTTGCCCGATGGCTGTCGCAATGTTCTTCGTGGATATGCCGCTGGACGTTCTCGATGACGACGATGGCGTCGTCGACGACAAGGCCGGTCGCGAGAGTGATGCCGAACATCGTGAGCGAGTTGATGGAGAATCCAAATATCTTGACGAAGGCGAAGGTTCCGATGAGCGACACCGGAATGGTAACGGCCGGGATGATCGTCGCGCGCCAGTCTTGCAGGAAGAAGAAGATGACGACGATGACGATGATGATGGCTTCGATGATCGTCTGGACAACTTCCTTGATGGAATCGCCTACGACGGTCGTTGTATCAAAGGCGATGACGAATTCAAGGCCGGGCGGGAAGGATTTGCCTAATTCCGTGAGGACCGCTTTGCATTGCTTGTCGACTGCCAGAGCATTGGCGTTGGAGAGCTGCTGCACGCCGATACCGACTGCATCTCCGCCGGAGAATTTCAGGCTGGTGTCGTAGTTTTCAGCGCCGACTTCGGCCCGTCCCACGTCCTTGAGGAGGACGAGACCCCCATTGTCAGGGGATTTCTTAAGGATGATGTTCTCGAACTCGCGTGGATCGGAGAGACGGCCGACAACGCGAACAGCCATCTGGTATATCTGCTTCGAGTCGGATGGCGGACGGCCCAGCTGGCCAGCGGCTATTTCGACATTTTGCTCAGACAAGGCGTTGGTGACATCGAGAGCGGTGAGACTACGAGCAGCAAGACGGGCGGGGTCGAGCCAGATGCGCATGGCGTATTTGCGCTCGCCGAAGATGATGACATCGCCGACGCCGGGGACGCGCTTAAGAGCATCTTTGACATAGACGTCGAGGTAATTTGAGATAAATGCCTGAGAATAGCGCTTGTCTCGTGAGAAGACCCCGGCGGCGAAGACAAAGTTGCTGTTCGCCTTGGTGATGGTGATGCCGGTGGCGTTGACGGTTGCCGGAAGGCGGCCTTGCGCCGAGGCAACACGGTTCTGCACATCGACGGCGGCGATTGAGAGATCGTAGCCGGTCTGAAAGGTGATGGTGATGGCGGAGGTTCCATCGTTGGAGCTGGTCGAACTCATGTACCGCATTCCGGGAACGCCGTTAATAGCCGTCTCAAGCGGGATGGTGACAGCCGATTCGACGATCTGCGAGTTCGCGCCGATGTAGTTGCTGGTAACGATAACCTGCGGCGGTGCAAGCTGCGGATAGAGGGAGATTGGCAGCGTTGGGATGCAAACTGCTCCGGCCAGAATGATGAGCAGCGCGCATACCGTAGCGAAGATCGGGCGGCGAATGAAGAAATCTACCACTTTGAACCCCTGCCGGGACGATCAGTCCGCGGTAAAACGAGAGATTGAGCGGCGGCCATTATGGCGCCGCGACTGCTATTCACTTCCGCGATACTTTCTAACTAAGCGGCTGCACGGGCGCTCCGTCCTGCAAGAACTGCAGACCTGAAAGTATGACTCTGTCCTCTGGTTTGAGACCGCTGATTACCGGGTATTCATTTCCGACGGTTTCACCCAGAGTTACGGGAATCTGGTGGGCGACGTACCCGTCTCCCTTGTGTTGTACTACATAGACGAAAGTTTGCCCTCCAACCAGCGAGACGGCAAGAACAGGAACGACAGGAGCCGGTTCTGCATTCCAAGTAACGCGAGCGCGAACAAGCTGGGCGTGACGAAGAATCTCAACGCTTCTTGGAATCTCCGCCTTCGCGAGAATGCTTTGCAGACCATTATCAACCTGAGGAGAAAGGAAGCTGATTGTCGATTTTGCGAGGACTTTACCATCCGTGTCGAGAAGCTCGACCGGCAGGCCGGTACGAACCTGCGTCGCGCGCTCCGTGGGGATGTAAATATAGGCTTCGAGATCGGCGATCTCATCGACGGTGGTAAGGAGGGTATTGGCGGAGACGTAGTCGCCGAGATGGACGGGGATATCACCAACGATGCCGTTGAATGGCGCGCGAATCTGGTAGTACCCCAACTGCTGCTTCTGCGTGTCGGTGAGCGCAGCATTCGCTTCGTAGTCAGCCTTGGAGTTTTCATAGGCCTGAATGGCCTGATCATAGGCATCACGAGAGACTACCCCGGCTTCAAAGAGCTTGCGCTGCCGCTCTACCTGAATCTTGTCGTAGTCGTAGAGGGCTTTCTTCTGCGCCTGGATTCCGATCTGTGACTGGACGGTTGCAGCCTGCTTGAGAGGATCAATCTGTATCAGAAGCTGGCCAGCTTTTACGATGTCTCCGGATTTGGCGAGAATCTTAGTGATATAACCATCAACCTGGGGCTGCATGGTCGCCGAACGCCGACTCTTGATCGTGGCGACATACGTATCCGTACGGGGTACTGGATTCAGAGCTACCTGAGCGACCTTCACGGGCATTGCCTGCATGGGCGCAGCTGGCGGCGGGGCCTTCTTACACCCGGTTACTGTAAACGAGAGCGTCGCAGCAATAAGAATTGATGCAACTCGTCGGGGAGTGAGTTTCACAGACACGGTCAATCTCCTTCAAGCGGGCAACACTAACTCAGCCAACCACTTCGATCCTGCGGAGATTTGATACCTGCCGTCGAGATCGGATTCGCCAAATCAAACACAAACAAGAAAAACGGTGATTTCGGAATTTCCTCTTAGATGCCCTTGAAAGGATGAAGGGTTCGTAAATCGGAAGTCAGCATCTTTGGAATCTCCCGCTAGACGACGATTGTCGTTTATCTCTAGCTTTAGGAGAACACAAACGGATTGAAGTGTTCCTGACGATCAAAGGCATCCGATTGCTCGGCGCGCTTTAGCCAATTTATAACCAGATAGGTAAGCGGTGTCGCTATGACTTCATACGCTACTTTGAGTGAGTAGCCTGTCACGATCATATTCAATATTGTGGTGGATGGGACGGTTCCAGCAAAGGTGAGGACAATAACAATCACAGTATCAACAGCTTGCCCTACGACGGTGGAGCCGATTGTGCGGGTCCAAAGCTTGCGTCCGTTCGTAAAGAGTTTCAGTCGTGCCATGGTGTAGGAATTGGCAAATTCGCCCGCCCAGAAGGCAATAAGACTCGCGGCGAGGATGCGAGGGATAAATCCGAAGACAGAAGCAAAGGCAGCCTGGTTATGCCACCCGGAAGCTGGCGGTAAGGCGATGGTAATAGCACCCATGAGGTAAAGAAGTGCGGTACCGAAGAATCCGAGCCAGATGGCTCTGCGTGACGCACCAAAACCATAAACCTCGGTGAAGATATCGCCAAAGATATAGGTGATGGGAAAAAGAAGGATCGCGCCGCTGACTGCGAACGGACCTATCTGGCAGACCTTCTGTGCCACAAGATTCGAGACGAGAAGAATTACGACAAAGGCGGTGGTGAGTGCGTCCAGATATTTGTAGCGGGGCGAATTTGCAGGCATAGTGGCTAGGCAGAGGTTCTTTTATTGAGTATGACGGGATGATCGTGGTGCAGGAAAATTTTCCAACCGTTACTATAAATAAAGTTCAAGAGGGCGAGGTATCTTGAACTTTCGAGTGAGCGTCCCCGTCGTCTAGCCCGGCCCAGGACACCGCCCTTTCACGGCGATAACACGGGTTCGAATCCCGTCGGGGACGCCAAAAGCAATCAACTACTTAGGCGTTATGCAGCCACTTCAATTTCTGGGGCTGGTTACGCTGTGGTAACGATAGAACCGAAATTGGCTTGGTTTCGGTTTGTTGCGACTCCTCGGCTTCGTGTGCTTTCGGCTTCTCGGCATAAACCCCATCTAGTAGCTCTCCGGTTGTGAAGAGGTTTACCATGACACGCAAAGTCTCCTGCTTCCCGATTTCCAACGTTCGGATATTTTCGGCTTTGTCGCCGGTTTGGGCACCACCTTTGCCGTTTTGCCGGATTTGTTGACGATGCTCAGGCGCCGATCGAGTGCGGGCATGAACCCAAGGATGGCGGCTATCATAGGGCTCTTTCAAATCCTTTGGATCTACTATGGCATCTTGATTGTTTCGCGACCCGTGGTTATGTGGAATGTGATCGGCGTGTTGATTAATTTCTTCAGCGTCGGCGCTTTTATATACTTTCGAGACAAAGAAAAAGCTCGATCGAGTTAGAGACTTTTTCCCATGTGTGGCCGCTACGATCGCCGTTCAGACAAACAACGCATCGCCGACTCATTCAAACTCGGCAAGCTGCCCGATGACTTTATCCTGCCTCCCGATTACAACGTAGTGCCCACCACATTCCGCCGGAAGCAAAGAAGTGCTTCAAGTGTGGCTGCCAGGAAGCTAGCACACGGCGATACGGCGACGCCTTCCGTCTTTCCGACTCTCCCGTATAAGCTTTGAGAAAGGGTTATGATGGCTACCTCGGGTCCATGCACTTCGGGTTGCATTTGTACCTCGGTCTCTCATCATTAGCAGATCAGACGAAGCTCGATGTCTTTTCTCGGATGGAGGGGAATGGTCATGATCTTCTTGAAACAACTCTTGGCAGCGGCATTATCCCTTCTTCTGATGATCCCTGCTGGGGCGGTTGAGGCTGCAGGTCAGCAACCGGCACCACCGTCGGAATCCCCCCCATCTGCGGTACAAGGTGCGCCCCTCTCCGCGGCTGACCTGGGACAACTGGTGGCGCCCATCGCGCTGTACCCTGACGCCCTAGTTGCGCAGGTTCTAGGGGCAGCCACCTTTCCGGACCAGGTTGCCGCCGCCAACGGCTGGCTTCAGCAGAACAATAAGCTGACCGGCTCGGCTTTAATGCAGGCCGTCGATAAGCAGCCGTGGGATCCCAGTGTGAAGGCGCTCACGCAGTTTCCCTCAGTCCTCGGCAACATGGCGAAGAACCTCAGTTGGACCTCTTCTTTAGGCGAGGCGTACCACACCCAGGCTACCGATGTGATGTCGGCGGTGCAGGCATTGCGCGCCGAGGCAAAGGCTGCGGGCAATCTGAAATCAGGCTCAGAGATTACCGTAGTACAGGAGTCGCCGCAGGTGATTGTGATTCAGCCTACCAATCCGCAGGTGGTGTACGTCCCGCAATACAACCCGACTGTTGTCTATGGCCAACCAGTTCAGACTCCCGGATACAGCTCTGCGGACATGGCAACGGCCGCTATTCTTGCGTTTGGTGTTGGCATCGCTGTGGGCGCGGCGATCAATAACAACAGCTGCTGCGGATGGGGCTATAGCTACTGGAACTGCAACTGGCACGGCGGTACGGTGGTGTACCGGAGCAACGTCTACTACGGAAACAATGCCTGGCACGGCGGCTACTATGGTTCCACTGCCACTGCGTATGGCCCTTACGGGGCCGCGCAGGCCGGCCGCGGCTACAATCCGTCCACGGGGACTTACGCCCGTGGTGCAACGGCGTCAACGGCCTATGGAAGCGCGGTGGCTGGGCAGGCATACAACCCATCTACGGGAGCCTATGGCGCGACACGTCAAGCCTCCAACGCCAATGGGAGTTACGGAAGCTCGGTTGTCTCGAAGAATGGCCAGGCTGCGTACACTCAGCATCAAACCACCGCGCAAGGGTCTGTCGGAACAGTACAGACTACGACGGGGGCAAAAGGTGCTGCCGCAACCGGCGCGAATGGCTCCGCTGTTGTGGGACAAACTGCGAATGGCAATAAGTATGCGGCGTCGTCAAGCGGCAATGTCTACAAGAACACTGGCAGCGGCTGGCAGCAAACCCAAGGGACCCCTCACCAGGCATCCACATCAAACTACTCGGGAACCAACGCTGCTGCTGCTCGCGGTTATGGAGGGCAGGAGAGGAGCAGCGGGTCATCGGCCTTTGGTGGAGGCGGAGGAGGGGGCGGTTGGGAGTCCCGGCAGGCGAGTGCTCGTGGTTCGGCGAGCCGCGGTGGCGGTGGCGGCGGCGGCAGACGCAGGTGAGGCCATCGGTGCTGACGCAGACGAAGTCAAGTTTAGTGAACGGTAGGTAGAGAGTTTACGAACGAAGCTTTTGGAGGACGGAATGTCGCTCAAACACCGCAGAGTTGCGTTTACGATCCGGTTACTCCTTCTGGCGTCAGTTGTCCCCCTTGCCGCTTGCAAAAAATCCGAGACGCTCGAAAAACCTGCGATCAGTGTGTTTGCCTCACCTGACGACGCGGGCAATACGCTGCTCACAGCGGCAAAGTCAGGCGATCAAAACGCGCTGCTGGCAATCTTTGGTCCAGATGCGAAAGATATACTCGTCTCCGGCGATCCCGTGCAGGACAAAAACGCCAAGGAAGCATTCGTGGCTGGATATGGGGTGATGCACCGCTGGCGCAATATGCAGGATGGTGATGAAATCCTGTTGATTGGAGCTGACAATTTTCCCTTCCCGATTCCGCTGAAGAAGAACGGCGAGGGGAAGTGGTTCTTCGATACGGCTGCGGGAAAGGATGAGGTTCTGAACCGCCGCATTGGCCGGAATGAACTTGCAATCATCGAGGTCTGCAGAGCGGTTGCGGACGCGCAGGCGGAGTACTTCTCCCACCCTCACGATGGCGAAAAGGCGAAACAATATGCGGCGAAGTTCATTAGCGACCCCGGCAGGCAGAACGGCTTGTACTGGAAGTCGGCCGACGGCCAGCCTGCGAGTCCGCTCGGGCCGCAGGCGGCGTTCGCGACCGCCGAAGGATATAGCTTAAAGCCAGATGCGCACATGCCATTCCACGGCTACTACTTTCATGCGCTGACAGGACAAAGCAATAAGGCGCCAGGCGGTGCGAAGGAGTATGTGGTCAATGGAAAGATGACGGGTGGGTTCGCCTTCGTCGCCTATCCTGCGGAGTACGGCAACTCGGGGATAATGACGTTCATGATCAACCAAGATGGCGTGCTGCTCCAAAGAGATTTTGGAAAGTCCACGACAGAGACCGCAACCGCAATGACCCAGTTCGATCCTGATTCCAGTTGGACCATCGTAGAGCAATGATGTCCTTCTTTTGATTGCGCGTCAGACTCCCGTCACTTGTTCCCAAACGTCCAACTGAGTCCAGAACTGGAGCCGTCAACCCACAGCCACGTGTGACGATTCGTCTTTGAACGCCTAGTCCTTCGTTTTCAGCTTGGCTTCGTTGTCGTGGATAAACGCCTTTATTTCCTCTGCATTCTCGAGGACGCGAAGCCACTGCTCCTTGTACAGCGTGACCGGGAAGCGGCCCATACCGTACAGAGAGATCGCGCCTTTCTCGCTCACCTTTAAATTGATTCCGCCCTTTTCTTTCGTCTTGAGTTGAGCGTTTTCTGCACGCAGGCGCTCCAACTCGGCTTTCATTTCCGACTCATTCATTTGAATTTCTCCTGTCTGCTGTTGTTCGTTGTTCATCTCTCGACGTGAGCGATGTCGTCACCAGATCGATTTCGGGCGCAATCAACCCATATAGAGCGAAAACGAGTTGGTCTATCTGATTCTGTAGGCGCGTAATGTCGGCTTTTGCATCGGCTTCCTTCAAGGAAACAAGTTTGTCATAAATTGAGTTAACTCCTTCAATATTTCAGTCAGCGGTTCCCTGAAAGATTGATCTTAAGGTGTACGTGCTGACGATAAGCGGACTAGTGCCGGTACGCTGAGAAATCGCTATTCGCCAAGGATACTGTGGCGGCATTTGAGGGTGCGTCCGAGGATGGCGGCGAATGTGTAGGAACAAATGTGACGAAGTGCAGCTGGAGATTCACAACCGCAATCGATTTCGCGTTTTGGAGATCATCGAAACTCTCTTTCGGAGGCTGGAAGCGGGTATTTCCCGTAGTCGGAAACGATCTACATTTTCTTGATTTTGAAAGGGATCGGCTGGCAGCCAATAAACAGTCGGGAAGTCATGCCGGATTCAAAGGCATTTTGTATCGATCGCAGGGAGCCAAACAATGAGGTTCTGATTTTGTACAGTCTGTTCTCGTTTTTCTTGGATAAATTGGTCTATAGGCTGGACAGATTAAGCGCTCTCCCCGTGGTTACACCATTTCCAGAGATTACAATTCCGGCACGGAGTGCAAACTGCTATGGATTCTTTGACCGGACCGAGAACACGATCTGTTCCGGCGCTTGAACGAGGCCTTCAGATCCTAGAATACCTTGCCCAGTCGCGGCGGGGTGTCACCTTATCCCAGTTGACGCAGAAGCTTCAACTGCCACGTAGTACGTGTCACGCGATTCTACTGACCTATCAGCGATGCGGTTACGTTCAACGAGATGACAAGACAGGCCGTTATTGTCTTGGATTTCGCCTGCATGTGCTCGCCAACATGGCCTTGAACGGAATGAGCCTACGCGGACATGCGGCTCCCCTCCTGAGCCAATTGATGCAAGATACCGGATTGACGGTGCATCTCGCCGTCATGGAGGAAGGCGAGGTCATCCTGATCGACAGGATCGAACCTCCGGGCTCGCTCAGAGTCGCTACCTGGGTCGGAAAGCGAATGGGGCTTCACTGCACCGCCCTCGGAAAGTCATTCATTGCTCATCTGCCCTCGACCGAACTCGAACCGCTTCTCCATAAGCAAGGACTGATTCGGTATAACGAGAATACGATTACCTCTACGCGCAAGTTGAGAGTGGTTTGCGATCAGGTTCGACAGACAGGTTATGCTGTCGATGACGAAGAAGAGGAGATTGGGATTCGATGTATTGCCGCGCCGGTCCGCAACGATAAAGGCGACGTCGTGGCAGCGATCAGCATATCCGGGACTAAAGCCCAGCTTGAGGACATTTCGACCAAGGCGGCGCATGTCAAAGGGATCGCTACAGCACTATCCCGCCACCTCACACCAACCCCTCAAAAGGGTTCCGTTTCGCTTATGAGTCTTGGAGGACGTAATTGATTACGGCGATATTTGGAATATCATCCTTCATATCGGACACTTGGTAATACACTCGTCGCTTTAATCCTGTGCTGACTTCCCTTTGCCGTTAATCTGAAGTCCATGATTAACAAGTCAATTCACCCTTTAAGAACTCCTGCGACCGATGCAGATTTGGAGTTGTTCAGGCAAATCGAAGAGCACCTTTACACTGCCGTTATTTCCGACTCGCTTGATGAGCTTGGGTACAGACATCAAGCATTACGGGAGGTTATTCGACCGCTCTCTGCGGGTGATCGATTTGCCGGTTGGGCTCGCACTCTTTCCTACGTCGATATCTACCATATTCCACCAGAACCCTATGCCATGGAGATTGAAGCGATTGACTCTATCCTGCCTGGCGAAGTCGTAGTCGTGTCCACCGCTAATTCGCTCGAAAACGCGCCCTGGGGTGAATTATTATCGACGGCGGCGCGGGCGCGTGGGGCCAGAGGAGCCGTGATCGACGGTCTTGTCCGTGATGTCAGAAAAATACAGGACATTGGTTTTCCGGTATTTGCACGCGGCATCAAACCGGTTGATTCAAAAGGCCGGGGCACGATCATTGATTACAACGTACCAATTGAATGTGCCGGGGCTCGTGTCTCTCCTGGAGATCTCATTGTTGCCGACTATGATGGGGTAATCGCAATACCGTCAGAGGTTCTGCCCAACGTGATCAAGATGGCCACGGATAAAGTCACCAAAGAGGACGGAAGCCGTGCCGAACTTCTACGGGGAGCCTATTTGAAAGACGTTTTTGCGAAGTATGGAGTGTTATAGGCACTCATCCCAGCGCACATACTTTATCGTGTGGTTCCTGGAATCCAATGGGGCCTATCTTGAATTCGGCGTGCCGGCTTAGACAGTCTTCCACTATCAAAGATTTATTTGAGTGTTAAGTGTCCTGGGTCCTGAGCCATGTTTGGAGCTGCCGAGCGGAGCGGCTTCAGAGACCAGAATTCTATGCCATACGGCTCCAGATGTATCTCCGTTGGCTGAGAGCTCGGTGCGAGTGTCACGTCATCCAACGGACGGAGCCGTATATTTTCATCGCCGGAGGCTGCTTCGGCGTCCAGAGCACGGCGATGGGCATTCAACGTCTCAGGAAGACCATGCGATTCCAGCTTGATGGAAACGGGCGTTGCCGAGAAATTCCAGAACATCAGGCTATACGAACCGTAAGACTTGTCGTACGACAAAAATGCATGAACGTTTTCGTCGCCAGAGGTCACTTCAAGCCGGGCCCCAGTAACTCGCGCGAGCAACTTGAAAGCGAAATAGGCTGGCCGCATGATGTTTTGATAGTCGAACAGTCCTGAATATTGCGGCTCCCGGTTCCACCAATTTGCCATGAGCGAAGCGCCTTCAGGGGAGAAGAATGGTGTGAAGTTATCGCGGTCCACGTGGTAATCGCGAATCTGGTAATAGCAGGAATACGTCAACTTAGATTCTTTCATCCTCCACGCCGTTTCAGCGACAAAGGCAGGCTGAATGCGTGGGTCTTTGGGTGGAGTGGTCAGAGCCATGTTCCACTCATCGAGTATCGTTTCCGGATGCAACGACCTATGTTCAGCGAGCAGGCCGTTGACATATTCAATGGTCGCCTGGATGGCCTTGGGATCACTGTCATAGGTGTGCCATGAGATGAAATTGAGAGGCACGTTCGCTCTGTCGCAGAAAGCAATCAACGCCGGCAGGATCGGCGACTGATAATTAGATACCGCCGGACCTCCGACACGAGCTTCCGGATCAGCTTTAAGGATCGCTGCGACCGTGTGCCGGTAATAGCGGACATAGCTCTCCGAGGTGAAACGATAGGGCGAGCCGCCTAACTCGCCGATGTCTCCTTCATTCCCAACCTCCCAGTAGAGACCATGCAGCCCTCGCTGCCTGTAGTGATTGACCAGATGAGAGATCAACGCCTCCCACCTGGCGTAATCGTTGGGGTCAACGACATCCTGGTTCACTTTGGGAAACAGCGGTTCAGGTTTGATGGTGATGGACATAAGCGGCTGAGCGCCAGCTTGCACGATCTCAGCAACGGATTGATCGAGTGTTTCAAAATGGTATTGTCCGTCCGCGGACAAGAGATGAAAGTACTCCTGCACAAAGAGCCGAATCAGATGAGGATGCAGAGCGCGAATTTCGGCGATCCGCTCGTCCCACATAGGATACGGCGATAATCCTCCCTGCCCAAGGGAGATGTGGTCCATCTCTACAGGACCAAGATTCTTTTTGAAATCGAGCGTTAGTGTGGTGGACCGCGTCTGCGCCGGCACTTGTGTAACAGCGCCTGTGACTATTGCGGCCGTGAGTACGAATATTGAAGCGAGCTTCATCTATATGCCATCCAGGGCAGATTGGTATTGGGGGGCCAGGCTGATTGCAGGAGATGTCTTCTATTCCTTAGCATCGCTTTCTTGCGGAGCTTGAGGTCCAACCTCCGTCAACCGGGAGCGTGATGCCAGTTACAAAAGACGATTCATCTGAAGCCAGAAACAGTGCGGCCCAGGCAACTTCCTTTGGATAACCGACCCGGCCAAGAGTGGTTTGATCACACTGCCAGAGATAGTGAGGATCGTTTACGTCAGCTGAGATCCGGGTCTGAATTGGTCCTGGGCATAGAGAGTTGATCCGGACATTGTGGGGCCCGTAGTCATAGGAGACGCTCATGGTGTAGCCGAGCAGCGCAGCCTTGGTCGCAGTATAAGCAGCCGATGTCATCATGCCTTCCATCGCCTGAATAGAGACGACATTTACGATCGACCCCTGCTTCTGTGCGAGCATATATGGCAACGTTGCCTTCGTGAAGTAATGGGTCCCAAGGAGCGCAATGTTGATGCAGTTGCGCCACTCCTCCTCAGTCGATTCCAACGCCGCATGAAAGTCCGGGGAAAGATAGGCGGCATTATTACAAAGAATATCGATCTTGCCGTTGTGCTTCCCGGCCATTTCGATTGCGGACTGAACGTCCTTCTGATTTGAGACGTCCGCCCTGTAAAATTCAGCGCCTCCGCCATGAGCTCGTATAGCTGCCACAGCGGACTGCCCGGCCTTTTCGTCGATATCGACCACTAAGACCCACGCGCCTTCTTCGGCAAATAATTCACAGATCGCCTTTCCTATTCCGTTGGCGCCACCCGTGACGATTGCAACCTTGTCTCTTATTCTGTTCATCCGTCATCCCACGCGGTATTTCTCAATCGTTGCCTCGTCTACCTCAACGCCCAATCCTGGTCCTTGCGGGACAGGCAGAAATCCATCCTCAAGCGTTATCGGGGTTTGGCACAAATCACGGCTCAAAGGCCCCTTCGTCACGTTGAACTCCTGAAATACCGACCGGCGCATGAAGGCGTTGAGATGCAATGACGCCGCGGTGAGAAGATCGGATATCCACGCATGGGGTATACAGAGCTTGTTATGCAATTCGGCCAGGTGTACGATTTTGCGAGCCGCCGTGAATCCTCCACAACGGGATAGGTCGGGCTGGATTACGTCCACCTTGCCACGTTCAATCAGCGTCCGAAAGCCCCACTCCGTAGCTTCCTGTTCACCGCAGGCAATGAGGGTGTCAACGGCTCCGGAGAGTTCTGCATACCCGTCGTAGTCCTCCGGCGAAAGCGGCTCTTCGATCAGGAAGGGACGATACGGCTCGAGCTGTTGCACCATTCGAATCGCCTCCTTGGCAGTGCGATGAACGTACCAGCCCGTGTCAATCAGCAACTCCACATCGTTGCCCAGGGACTGCCTCGCCTGAGCTACCAGTTCGACATCACGCTTGGAGTCTTCCCCGAAGACACCCCAGCCGAACTTTACAGCAGAGAAACCCTTATCGAGATAGTATCGGCTTGCTTCAGCCATTCCCTCGGGAGTCGCACGAAACAAGGTGCTTGCGTAAGCTCGAACACGGTCACGATAGCCTGCTCCCAGCAGCTTGTAGATTGGCTGCCCGACTCTTTTCCCGATGATGTCCCATAGAGCGATGTCAATGCCTGAAATCACCTGCAGAGCGGCACCGCGCCGGCCATAGTAAACCGACGCCATGTACATCTTGTGCCAAAGACGTTCTACTTCGAAGGGATCTTCTCCTATAAGAGCGGATCGAAGGCCGTGAAATCCGGATACTGCTCCTGCCGAAGGAGCATCTACAATTGCCCGAGCTACGTGGGGCTGTGTTTCAAGATCGGCATAACCCGTAATTCCAGCATCGGTCTCTATTTTGACGATACCGAGATATTTGATCCCGTCAGCCTCTTCGCCGCCACCCGAAGTTCCGTAGTCTGCCGGCGACTCAAGGACTATTACATTGACATCAGTGATCTTCATGAATTCTCCAACCCAAGGTATGTCAATGTCGGACTATAGATTATTCCCTCAATTTCCTCACTGGTAAGGGTCGGAAGGTTGGTACCCACGGCAAAGTGATTAATGCCGCGCACTCCATTTATCTGCGCTTCAGGTGTAGTGAAAGGATAGTCGGAGCCGAACAAAATTTTGTCAAGGACTCCATATTCTTTCGCCATGATGAGAGCGTTATAGAATTGCCAGGGCCGATAGTGCAGCGCCGAGATGTCCGAGTAGAGATTGGGATGCTTTCGGATCAGAACCAATGTCTCTGCAATCCACGGATGTCCCAGATGGGCAATGATCATTTTCAATCGTGGAAATTCCAAAGCTACATCCTCTAGCAGGATTGGCAGAGCATATTTCAAAGGTCCGGTTCTGACGAAGGTAGTGCCTTGATGGATCAGGATAGGTAACTGGTTGGCCTGACAGAACTCGTATACGGCCATCATTCGCGGATCAGTTGGATGGATATTCTGATAGATCGGTCCTAGCTTTACTCCGCGTAACTTCAGCCGGACTATCTCATTGAGCGTTTCCGCGATCGGATCGACTGCAGGGTCGATTGCGCCGAACCCGATGATCTTTGCCGGATGACTCGCCGCATACGCCGCAATGTATTCATTCGGAACCCATAATCCCGAATGATGTGCTCGCAGTCCGAATACGATTACCTTGTCTACTCCTGCCATGGCCTGGAGATGTCTCTCAGGCGGGACGTGGAGATCCATCTTATGTCCGCGCGACTTGGTGTTGGCCTCATTCACAAATTCATCGGAAAGATGACCGGGATAAGCCCAAATATGTGAGTGACAATCGACTAGCAAATTGAAACCTCTTAATGCGGATACCCTAATCTAGCATCGGAATGCGAAACGAAAAGGCTCTATTACAAGTTGAAAGACAGTGCCGATCCTACTAATCGGACACGTTGAAAAACGCGCCAGAGTGGCACTCAAATGAATTCGTGCCATATCTGAGATATCAGCTAAGAGTGGGATGCTATTCGCTTACAGTCAAGGTTTGGCTGAGCAACGTTGTGTCTGACGCATCACCGATGGAAATTGTGAATTGGCCAGGGTCGACGCGCCAATTGTGCGCCTGCTGATCCCAGTATGCAAAGGATCGTTTATCGAGCGTCAGAGTTACTTTCTGTCTCTGACCGGGCTCCAGCCGTACCTTCTCATAACCTTTCAGCTCTTTGGTCGGCCGTTTGATGTGAGCAGAGGGATCGCCAATGTACAGTTGTGCCACATCTGCTCCAGCGCGCTGTCCTGTATTTGTCACGTCAAAGGAGACATTTACGCTGCCGGACGCTGCAGTCGTTGCAGGCGTAACCTGCAGGTTGCTGAAGGAGAATGTCGTATACGAGAGTCCAAACCCGAAAGGAAATAGTGGCTTCTTGCCTGAGGTGGTGTAGTAGCGATATCCAAGAAAAACCCCCTCTGAATATTTCACGTGGGGAGTTTGGCCAACCGGAGTCGATGGTGCGTAGTAGTTGTCGTGGACTGGATTCTCTTCCCATGTGCGCTCGAAGCTGAAAGGTAGCTTTCCCTCCGGCGAACGCCGACCGAATAATATCTCCGCGAATGCCGTACCACCCTCCTGGCCCGGGTACCAGTTATGCAATAGAGCCGGCACCTTATCGATCCAGAGATGAGTGTCCACGCCCCCGCCTGCTGTCAGAGTGACGATCGTATTTTTGTTGGCGGCGTTTACGGCTTCTATGAGTGCATCTTGTCCCCAGGGAAGTGCATAACTCCGATCGAATGTTTCGCTTTCGGTCGAAGGATCGAAGCCTGCGGCGACCACTGCGACATCGGCCATTGCGGCGATCTTTCTGGCCTCGGATGATATGAGTTCGTCCTTGGCGCGGATGCCGAGTCCGATGCTGATTTCCGACGAATAGGGCTTGTAGTCAAGGATAATCCTGATAGAATTGCCCGCTTTTAGAGGCAATTCTGTGACACGGGGTGCCTGCCCCTCGTACATAGGCTGTTGAATGATTTGTTTCCCATTCACGGCCAAAGTGTAGGAATCTAAACCCGACGAAGCAACGATGAAAAGATAATTGCCCGTAGTACTGGGCGTATATTCGGCGGTGTAGCGGAGACTCTTTGGCTTCTCAGCCTTGGGTAACCAACCTCTATAAGTCAGACTGTCAAGGCGCAAACTCGCCGCCGTAGTGGGTTTGCCGTTGAAGTCAGGGTTATCGAAGGAATCGACCGTTACTCCGTGGTCAAATCGGGTTCCGTGGATGAGTTCATTTAAGCTTGGCAAACCACGCGCGTAAAGAACATTGACGTTGCCAGACGCTGCAGAGAGCCCGCCCAGCAAGCTGACCGGTTCGTATGCAGTCACGTTGGAACTGCCCCCTCCCCCCGGAATCGCGGGCCATGCATCAGGGCCGATAAGCGCAATGGTATGAACTTTGTTCGGGTCCAGGGGCAGGAGATTGCCCTCGTTCTTCAACAAAACAATGCTTTCGCGCGCTTCCTCCAGAGCGACTTCGCGCCCTTCGGGATTGAAGTACGGAATACTGAGATCCTGCTGTTCGTGATCCACGAAGCCGAAGCGGATCGCGGTACGGAGGATGCGGCGCACCTTGTCGTCGATCGTAGCCTCGGTGACCTTACCCTCGCGAATCGCTGGCAGAAGCGTTTCCTTATTCATGAAACCGGCGCCGGGCATCTCGAGGTCGAGACCGCCGTTGGCTGCGGCAATGCCGTCATGAGTTGCACCCCAATCCGACATGAGAATGCCGTCGAAACCCCATTCCTCCTTAAGAATTTGATTGTTCAGCCAGTCGTTCTGAGTGGCATGAATGCCATTGATGAGGTTGTAGGAGTCCATTACCGCGCCGGAGTGCGCAATGCGGACGGCTGCCTCAAAGGCCGGCAGATAGATTTCACGAATGGTTTGTTCGTCTGCATCGGAACTGACGTTGTTCCGGTCCCACTCCTGGTTGTTCAGAGCGAAGTGCTTGACGGTAGCGACCACTCCCCTGCTTTGGACACCCTCAATATAAGGCACCGCGGTATGGGATGCTAAATAAGGATCTTCGCCGAAGTACTCGAAATTGCGCCCGTTCATGGGTGCACGATAGATATTTACCCCCGGTCCCAAGAGAAAGTGCACTCCCCGGGCGCGCGCATCATTTCCGATGGATTCTCCCATCCGTCTGGCCAGGCTGGGGTCCCATGTTGCGGCAAGAGCCATGCCGCCGGTATAGGCGGTAGCAGCCCCCGAGGTGCTAATGCCGACAGGCCCGTCGGACATCTTCAAGCGCGGGAGGCCAATGGCGGGAATGGCTCGAATGTACATACTGTCTTCACCGCCAATAAGGTCGACCTTCTGCTCCAGAGTTAGTTTGGAAAGCATTGAGTCAACTTTTCGTTCAATAGCAGGGCTCTCCTGAACCGGAGATTGTGCCACGGAAACTGGAGCTGAGATGCCCAGCGAGCAAACCAGAATCAGGAGATAGCATGAACGAGTTACTCGTGCCATTCCAGTTTGCACGAGCCTCTCGAGAGCATTGATCCACAGGGCAAATACACAAAGATTCTTCAGACTATCTGACCGCAAGATTCGGGTTCCCTTCCCAGGCGCATTTCTTATTCCACAGCATTCGCCGGTATTCCTAATTCCTCTGGCTTCGGTAATACCTTTGTCCGTTGCCACTGCTTCCGTGCACCGTCCACCGCCTCGCCACGCCGGATCCACAACTGGATTGCAACGTCATAATGTTCCAGCACATTGTGCATCCAATATGGATGGTTCTCGCGCAACCATGCCTTCTCATACTGATCGCGTATCAGCGAATATCCATCGCGAAGATCCTGACAACGACCGTTCATTTCGCTGATGTCGTCCAATAGCCGATCAATGTCTTGCGTTTGCGATGGATCGTGCTGAACCGCATTGATCTGCGCATAGGCCGCCACGATCTCATCTGCCAGTTGAAACTTCAGCCCGATGAGATCGATACGCCGCGCTCCCAACTCCATCGCGGCGAGAGCCGTCTGCTCGCGCAGCACTGAGGCCCGCCGGGCCTCTGCCAGCAGTACTAGCGCATGCTCCGCGTGCAGGCGTACATCATGCGCGATCGGCCGCATCTTTTTCGCGTCTGCCTGTCCGACGACGCTCCACGGATCCACCCAGAAGAGGTCGTCACTGGCGCCCCGATCATCCACTTGACCCAAGAGCCTATGCGCCTCCATCAACTCTTTTTGTGCCTGATCGACCTTGCCGGTCGTGTCCCCGTGAAATACGGACCCGTAACTCCGCTGATAAGCCTCGATGGAACTTTGCCCGGGTTGCCACGACGCCGCCGCGCCAAACAGCACGCCGTACCAGTCCTCGTCGAAGAGTCCCTCGCCATCGTCATTCCACACGGTGTTCAACATGCCGGTACTGCCCAGCCTTTGCCCGTCCCGCACGAGGCCCTGAATATTGGGGAGCGCATGCGTGTTGTCCGGATACACGCGCAACCAGTTATTCACTCCAGGCGCTACCCAGGTTTCCATCCCTGCCTGAGTGAACGGAAGTATGAAGGCGTCAAAACCTTCTGGATTGGGGTTGTATGTCCAGGCGACGGCGATCATTTCTTTGGGCAACATCTTGACTAACTGAGGCTCTTTCCTCGCGATATCACCCCAGAAAAGAATGCGCTTGTGTAACGGCTGCAAGCCTTGATACATCTGGCTCAAAAAGTGAACATAAACCGAACCCAGGCCGCGCTCCTTCACTGCGGCGCTGGTTTGCCCGCGACCCAGTTCGAATGTCTCATCCGCGCCCACATGGATGAACGGCCCGGGAAACATCTGTGTCATCTCGCCGAACCATTGCTCGATCAGAGGCATCGTGCCTGTCTGACCGGGCGACAGTACGTGTCCGTGAGGCGTTTCTGCCAGTTGAGAATATTGTTCCCACGTCAGTACATGGTGCAGGTGCCCAAAGGCCTCTTGCTCGGGGACGATGGTGACGTGATACCCCCGGGCATAGCGAACCAGTTCCTCCACCTCCTCAGGTGTCATTGCGCCATCGGGCAACGCAATCAGTGGATTCGACGCATATGCCAACGTGTGTTCGAAGTAAGACGAGTAGATATTCTGTTTGTATGCGGCGATCGTCCGGATTTGTTTCTTTTGAAACTCCAGTGTCGGTATCGGTCCGCGCGACAGATCGTCACTGAGACCGCGAAACCGCATCGCTGGCCAGTCGCGGATCAGTGGTGCCTGCAGGCGGGCATTCGAGCCGCTGCCTTGCACGAGTTGTTTTACCGTTTGAGCACCGTAGAAAACACCCTCGGCCGTATTGCCTACAATAGCGATGGCTGAATGGTTCGGCAGGATCACGTAGCCCTCTGACCGCATGACATCGTCAAACTTCACGTGCGCTCGCTCCAACAATCCAGTGGCGCGTGGTTCGCTCAAACGTAACAACTCGATCGTTACGTGACCTGGCCGTGCGCTAGCCGCCTTTTCCACCCGGATCCCTCGCTCCTGAAGGGCCTCCCGCAAATCCTGCGCTGCAAAGCGATCCTCGGCATCATTGGTACTCCGCACCACGACACCCGAAGCCAGCGACAGGATGATCGGCGTCCCTGTCTCCCGGGGTTGCGGGATCAGATGTAGCTCGTTGCTCTGCACGATTGGAGCATTCTCTCCGGTTCCAACCGCTGCCCATACACTTGGTCCATGGCAAATCGCGGTGAGTGCTCCGAGCACGAGGGCCATTCGCGAAAGAACAGCGGAGCAACTTGTGCCTGATCGCAATATGTTTTGCATACTGTTCATCGTTTTTTCCTGTCAACTCTCCATCGGTCACACTTCTCTTCGAGTGCGATTACCTACTGTTCGACCAAACGCTGCAAGCGCGTGGCTTACAGCTCGCCTACTATGACGCATTTATGGGGCGAATATCCGCCTATTTGCAAATACAAATCAGGGGGGCAGCAGGCGGCCTTTCTCGACCACCATTACGTGTTGCCGGAACTGGCGTCTCGCGCAATCACATAGAGTGTTGTTCCTTCCCGGCAGTTCGCTGCAACACTCATCACGATCACGATGCCGTCACGGTGCGCATGCATGTTTAAAGGTTCTGCCGCATGATTCGAGAAGTCGTGCAGGCGGCCGATCAACTGGCCCTCGCAGACCTCTTCTCCAAGATCGACCAACGGCTCCCAGATAGCTGTGCAGGGCGAAGGAACGTAATCCTCCAGGTTTCGTGCGTCAACCAGGCGCGGAGCAGAAGACCGGGCGGGGTCGATCCTGGTGATCTCGCCATCAAGCATTCCGTAGTGCCGCAGAACATTGAGGATGCCCTGGTACCCGTGCAATACTCCTTTACGGTCGACTCCCTCTCCGAAACCAAATTCTCCTCCAATGGCAATTTTGCCGTCAGCCTCGGCTTCATCGGTCAGGAGTCCGGATGCCATCTGGCTGGAGTAGATCAGCATGAAAGGTGTATCAAAGAGTGAGGCCACCTGAATGATCTCAGCGAACTGCGCCGAGTTCGGCACGGGATGAAACGAAGTGCAAAGCGCGAAGCCGCTTTCACGTCCTCCGGCATGCATATCGACAACGATGCGAACTTTGGGAAAAACCTGAGACTTCACGAAATCTGCTATTCGGAGAGATATGGTTCCGCGTGGATTGCCCGGGAACGCCCTGTTCATATTTACATTGTCGAGCGGAGAGATTCGCTGATTGGCAGCGCATGCACTCTGACTCAATTGCGGCATCAGAATGACTCGCCCACTGATCTCCTCAGGATCCAGGTCCTGACACAGACGCTTGACCGCGACTTGCCCTTCCCACTCATTTCCGTGCGTTCCGCCAAACACGGCCAACCCCGGAGAAGTCGATCCGGCTATCGGCGGCCGAAGTCCGTTAATGACAGTTAAGGGCACCAGTGAATACCCCCACCCGGAATCCAGGTGAAATGCAAGGCGGTAGTGGTGCTTTCCCGGCTTGTCGAAATCTACCTCTACCGGATGATGAAGAATAATCGGTGTACTCTCACTCTTCGCGCCTTCGTGCTGTCGAGACATTCTTTTATTCTTGCCTTTCTGATCTGATTTCGCGATCTCTATCCTGCCTATAGGAATATTTCTGTCCGATTTACTGAATATTTTCATTTGCAAAGCAATCGACTGTGGTCTCTCAAACCGATGATAGATGCTAGATTTGGAATGAATTGTCTGGGCTTAGTGAAGGAATAGTGATTACCGGGTCCCGGTCTTCCTGACCTATCTCCTTTTGATGGCTGACTTTAGTACCGCGTAACTGAATTCCCTGTAAGAGTAAGAAGGAGGACATACGATGCTGGGCTACCTCTACATGTTCTTATCCTTGACGAGCCTGGGTCTCATCGGGATCATTGCGAAATTTTCTGAGTCACGTGGATGTAAGCCCATCTCGGTTTTTACCCTGGCGTACGGTTGGTGCCTGCTTTTCGGGATATTGTTTGTTGTCTTCTATCTTGGCGCGGATTTCCACGTACCGATGACGGTTTATGCGATTGCTCTGCCATTCGGTGTTGCGAGTGTAATTGGCGGCATTGCATTCATGGCGGGGATTCGCTATGGAAAATTATCGACGAGCTGGCTCATCATCAACCTGTCGGCAGCCCTGCCTGCTCTCGGCTCGATTGCTCTCTACCATGAGCATGTGACTGCGAGAAAAATTAGTGTGATTGCGCTCGCTATTGTTTCTGTGTTCCTGCTATGGAAGGATAAGCAATCCGATGAGGTCGCCGAAGTGGTTCGATCGAAGGGTGTGGCATGAATCGCTCATCAACGTGGTTGCGGCTAATGCTGCTCGCTTTTTTGGCTAATGGCTTAGGGCCATTCGGATTGAAGATCATGACTGAAAAGGGTCTTTCTGAGAAATACCACTATCAATATCTATTGTGGTGGTATGCGGGGGGCCTGGCATTCGGTCTAATATCCTTCATGCTGACTCGCGGCCGGTTTTATATGCGAGACGTAGTCATGGCATTTGGAATCGGCGTAGGAAGCTTCAGCGGTCAGCTCTTTAGTCTGCTGGCGCTCGAGCAAGGTGTTCCGGGATACATCGTCTTCCCAATGACAACCGGTGGCAATTTGTTCGTCGTAGCCCTGGCAGGGGTTTTCATATTTCGTGAAAAGATCGGCATCTATGGGGTGGCCGGTATTCTGATGGGTATTCTTTCGCTTGTCTTGTTAAGCCTCGGTTGAAGTGTGTGGGCGAGATGGTCAACCGCATAGGATGGATTGCATGACGATAGCATGGGGCTCATCCAATCAAAGACACCAAGGGGGTTTATTTATTCAATGCCTGGGCGTTTCTCTTCTGCGGGATGAATCAGGATCAGAACGCAAGCGGTGGCGAGCAGCGGAATTGTAGCCGCCGCAAAGAAAGCGGGATAGTAGGAGTATTTATCGGCGAGCCATCCTACGGCAAAGGTAAATGCAGTGCCCACCAAACCTGCTCCGAGGCCGCTGATACCAGTGATGGACGCTACGACATCCTGGGGGAATAGATCTGAAGGAAATGTCAGTCCCATGGTTGACCAGGCCGCGTACCCCCAAACCGCAAGGCTGATCATCGCCAGGGCCCAGTACGCGTTGTGAACCGTGGCGGCAGGGATGCCTGCCAGGATTGGCAAAGAACTGAGCACGCACACCCACTTACGCGCCCGGACTACGGGCATTCCGCGTTTGATGAGCAGGCCAGAGGCAAACCCGCCGGTAAAATTGCCGATGTCGGCGGCGATGAAGGGCAACCAGGCAAAAGCTGCGATCTGCTTCAGGCTGAATCCACGGATTTCACTTAGGTATTGCGGTATCCAGAAGACGTAGAACCACCAGATTGGATCAGTCAAGGAGCGCCCCAGGACGATTCCCCAAACATTCGGTTGCTTCAGTAAGGCGAACCAGCGGGCTGCACCGCGCTCACCGGAACCTGCCGGCGTATCGCGGCCTTCGACAATCAGACTGCGTTCTTCGGAAGTAACACGTGGGTGGGTTTCCAGCGGATGATAGACCCAAAGCCAAATCCCCAGCCAGAGCAAACCCAGAATTCCGGAAAGCAAGAATGAATATCGCCAACCGAACAGGATGGCAACCCATGGAATAGCGATCGCTGCAATCGCCCCGCCAACGCTCGAACCGCTGTCGAAAATCGCAACGGCTATACCACGCTCTTTGGCCGGGAACCATTCCGCAACCGTTTTGCTTGCGCCAGGCCAGTTACAACCTTCACCAATTCCCATCATAAAGCGGAAGGCACAGAATGACGCTACCGAGTTGGCCATGCCAGTCAGCATGCTTACGACTGACCACCAAATGACAGCCAGCGCAAGCCCAAGCCTCGTCCCAATGAGATCGAGGAGGACGCCGCCTACAAGCCACATTACAGCGTAGGAAATCTGGAAGGACGAGAGGATTCTCGAAAGATCGGTATGACTAAGGTGCAATTGCTGCGCGATAACTGGTGCGAGCACAGAAAACGTTTGGCGATTGATGTAATTGATTACAGTGGAACAAAACAACGTCCATACAATCCACCAGCGGAGATGCTTGACAGGTTTCATTAGTTTGATGAAACCACTCGGCATCATCTCGCAATCTCTATCGTTCCGGCTTCTATTTAAATTTGTACGATCCGCTGTACACAATCGTACCCAATTGTGAGACAGACATTAAAATCCAGCCCTATTTTTTGGTTAGATAGACCGCAGTGGTATCGCGCATCCCTATCTTTGGCAAAGCCTCCCGCCACCAGGAGATTCCGTATTCGGTACGGATGATGGGCTGACCAGTTAGTTCGTGCTATCGAACCGGTGTTATGAGTTACGAACTGCCCGCGTGTATACCAAATCGTTTGCAAGGAGACCGTGTGAAAAGACACTTCGCAACCGCGCTGCTTTCATTGTTCCTCTGTATTGCCAACACGATGAGTGGCCAATGTGGCGCGACGAGTGGCCAACGAATGTACGAAGTCGGATCCGTATATCTGTACTATTCGTGGACATCCGACGAACAGATTGTTCACGACCTGGAATCCATAGCTGCAGCGGGCATCAACACGATTAATCCCTATCCGTCATTTTTGCTGAAGCCAGGAAATCCTGAGCCCGATTTTTCCAAGATGGATCTTATTTTGAAGACTGCAGAGCGTCTGCATGTTCGCGTGATGCCTACTGTTCTATACACCGGATTGCTTTCGGATTATGCAGAGGCGAAATGGCCAGATCGCTTCTCGCCTATCGTGAATTCCGATGACCGGGAAGTCTCGTTGTCCTTTGCTGACCCCGAAGTTATCAAACTCATCGATTATTACTCCAAAGCCACTGTGCAGCATTTCAAGGATGCCCCCTGTGTGATCGCCTACAACATCTGGGATGAACCGCACATGGAGGGCTTCTCACTCTCAACGGACGTAGGGCATATCGACAATCCTAACTTCACGCACTGGTTCGAGAAATGGGGAATTCAGAAATATGGGAGCTCCGCCGGATGGTACGGCCAGTGGAACGACGTGGCCCTGAATCAGGAATACGAGAAGTTTGATCGCCCTTTGTTCTACTGGTATGCAACTGGGGAAATACTTCGCCATCTGAATGAGTTGGTAAAGTCGATTGATCCGGTACATCCAACACGAACTCATGCCGTAGGCAGCATCGTGGTCACTGCCGGAGTGGTGAAAGATAAAGAAGATGACTGGACGTTATCAAAATATGTCGACCAATATGGATTGTCTTACTACCCTGATCACATAGGCACCGCCCCGCGAACTATGGAGGACAATCCAGAGCAGCTTGCCAAGGCGAAGTCCCTTTGGGACACGCCCTGGACGACGAGCCTGGAACTGACCACGGCGCACGATGCGGCAGCTGGCAAACCCTTCGTAATGCCTGAGGTGCAGAGCGGTCCCCAGACAGGATTTACCCGATACGGGGACGAGCCTGGAGCGGTGTTCGACTATAACCGGATTCACTTGCTGGTCTGGCAAATGGCTGCACATGACACCAAAGGGCTCTACTTCTGGAAATGGAAACCGCATATGGACGAGTGGCAGGGCTTCGGCCGTGGACTTGCGGCTTCCGATGGGAGCATCACACCGCGTGCAACCGCCGCAGGAGATGCCGCCCGGGTCTTGAATTCTGACCCGGGACTCTTCCTGGATTCGAAGCCACTGCCTCCCCAAGTTGCCATTGTTTACGACATTAATGGTGAACTAAAAGCCAACGCACAGGGGCGCGACTGGGGATCTTTTACCGCCCGCAACATGATCGGGATCTACCATGCATTGTGGAGCGACCAGGTACGGGTCAATGTCCTCGATGGACGCCAACTGACAGCAGAGAGCCTCAAGCCATACAAACTGGTTATCTTCCCTTTTTATCTCTGCCTTCGGAAGAATGTGGCTGACGCCATTGAGGCTTATGTTGCGGGTGGCGGAACCGTTCTGGCTGATGCCCGCTTTGGGATCATTAATGAACTGGATCGGGGTTACGCAATAAATCCTGGGCTCGGAATGGCACAGCTGTTTGGGGCGCGACGTCATGATCTCGTGGCCAGCCATAATCCATTCGAGGTCCGGATCACACAACCGACGGGGCTAATGAACAACGCGCCCTTTCCAAGTCATTTGGTAGGCCGGGTGTTTCGCGAGGAGCTACAGCTTGAGAAAGGCAGCGAGGGCGAAGTTGCTGGAGTCTTCGACAAAACGGGAACCCCGGCTGTAGTGGTACGGCATACAGGTAAAGGACAAACCATTCTTCTGGCATTCTCCCTGGGGATCTCCCTGCTGGAGAACCACGATCCCGGCGCCGCTGCACTGCTGCGAGCGGTCTGGCAGTCAGCAGGAGTGGAACCTGCGGCCCGGGTCTCAACAGCCCCCAGCGGTGAACCAATCGAGGTTGTAGTTCATTCTCGCGGACATGAGAATGAACGGCTTGTCTACATCCTAAATTGGGGCCATCAGCAGGCGCAGGTCAGTACAGAGCTGCCCTGGGACGGAAAATCATCACTGCATGGTAAAGACATGGTTTCCGGCCGTTCCGTGTCGATTGAGCGCAAGCAGAATCGGGCCGTGTTTACGTTGAACGTCCCTGCCGACCATGCCGCGGTTGTACATATTCAACCGTAAAAGGGAGCCCAAGGTGAGACGTCGTTCATTTATCCAATTGGCTGGGGCTGGAGCGCTCGGCGCTGCTGGCCTTACAAGAACTCTGAAGATCGGCGAGGTGCGCACTCATGCACCTTCGAACTCCGAGCTACACCTGGCTGGCATGCCCCTACCTGAATTACGCCAAAGATTGCATGACCAGCTTTTCCAAATTCTTCTGCCATTCTGGGATCAGCACGGAATTGACCATGAATTCGGCGGAATCATGTGCAGTCTGGACTACGATGGAACGCTCGTAAACACAGAAAAAAACCTCTGGTTTCTGGCACGGGCGATTTGGGTTTACAGCTTCCTGTACAACCACCTGGAAAGTAATCCTCAGTTCCTGGAGATTGCAAGAAGGACGAAAGAGTTCATTTTCAAATACGCTCTTCAGAAGGACGGATGGTGGGCTGAAACTCTGTCACGTGAAGGTGCGGTGCTAAGACCATTCAGCGGCGACATGGAAGGGATGTACTTCGTCGTCGAGGGCCTTCAGGAATACGCCGTTGCGAGTGGGGATAGCCATTCCCGCGAACTCGCTGTGGATCTCTTCAAAAAACTCTTTCGACAATTTAACAGCCCAAACTTTCGTTACCTTGGAGCGGACTTCCCTTATTTGTGGAATAGTGAACGGGCTGTGAGGCCCCAGGGATTGTGGTTCCTGAATCTCAATATTGCTACTCATCTGCTCGAGCGCGAGTATGATCCGGAAATCGCGGCGATCGCAGACCGCGCCCTGGACGCGATCATGAATCGGCATTACAACCCCGAGATCGGCCTGAATACGGAGGTGCTGTATTTTGACTTCAGCAGGCCTGAAGAGGAGGCGAAAAAGTCGCGCTTCGGTCACTGCGTTGAGGCTTTGTGGATGGCAATGGAGGAAGCTGACCGGCGCGGGGACAAGGCGCTCTGGAAGACTTGTGCCGAGCGGATTCATTATCATTTGAATGCGGGTTGGGACTATATCTATGGTGGACTCTCTCAATGGATCAATGTGGACCATCCCTGTTATCAGTGGCCCGTCGAGACTCCGCCGGGAACGAAACTTGAATTGCACTTCGTCGGCGAGTATGAATACCTGAAGCCTCTATGGGCGCAGAACGAGGTGATGATCGCGACTTTGAATGTATTCGAACGAACGCGCGAAGAGTGGGCGGCACGTTATTTCGAAATGGCGTTCAACATTGTCAACGAAAAGTTTTCACAGAAAAATCGCGGCTACCCGGCCGGTTACGTTCTCTTCGCCGACCGGCGTATCACTCCCCAGGCCCATGTTGCTCGACAAGACAATTACCATCCTTTGCGGCAACTGATATCGAATATCTTGACGTTGGACCGGATCATCCAGTCTGGCCCGAATGCGTAGCGTTTCTGACTCGTTTCTGGAGGCATGGTGTCATTGCAATCATTAATTCGCAGGTTTGAGTGTGACCGTTCTGTTGTCGAAATTTATCCGTCCAAAGTTGCGGCGGGGAAGGCGGCAGCTCTGTTTGCCGTTGGCATTCTAAAAGGGGAGATTTCGAGGCGCGGCCAGGCTCGCTTGATCATGGCAACTGGAAATTCGCAAGAAGATCTCATCTCTTCACTCGTTCAGACTGAAGATATCGATTGGTCCTGTGTCGAGGTTTTTCATATGGACGAATATATCGGACTATCTGAAACGCATCCGGCAAGCTTCCGCCGATGGATGAATAGCCGCCTTGTGGAGATAGTGCATCCCGGGAAGGCGCACTATCTTGACGGGAACGCAGCTGACCTCGAGGCCGAATGCCGGAGATATGAAATACTCCTGCGCGAACGGCCAATCACTTTGTGCTTGCTCGGGTTTGGAGAAAACGGACACCTGGCCTTCAATGATCCTCATGTTGCAGACTTTCAGGACCCCGTCGCTGTAAAGCGGGTGGATCTGGATGAAGCGTGCCGGAAGCAGCAGACTGGCGAAGGACACTTTCCGAACCTCGAAAGCGTTCCACTGGAAGCTGTAACCATCACAATTCCTCAGTTGATGAATTCTGAGAACGTGATTTGTTGCGCTCCGGAGCAACGCAAGGCAAAAGCAGTAAAGGATGCGCTTGAAGGTCCAATTTCGACAAAATGCCCTGGGTCAATCGTGCGAACACATGCAAACGCTCGTATATACGTCGACATTGATTCTGCGGCGCTCTTGTCAGCTTCTGCGAAGCCGTGAGATGAGAGAGCGAAAGTAATCTATTGGCTCTTTGGCAGGTATAGTCGTCTGTAAAGAGAAGATGGAATCAGCGGTTACGATCCTCCAACATTCAGATGTCACTCGATGAGTAGCCCATCTCCTCGGTCACGCTGTACATCACTGCTTGGTGTCGAGCGGATGCTTTGCATCCTCAAAGAACTGATTCTGAAGCTGCAGGCTATTGTTGTCGGCCTTGACAGCACGGATCGCTTGGATAACATCCGCAGTCCAGGCTTTCATGTCAAACTCGCCAAGCGTCAGATTAGCGGTGCTTGCGTCTCCAGCGTAGTGATTGGGGAAGTCAGCGTACCAGGAGATGCCGGTGAAGACATCTTCGGGGAGTTTCAAACGATGAAGATTTGCGTGGGATTCCTTTGTTGCGCGATCAAGGTGAATCAGATCGGGACGCGACACCATGGTATCCGAGGTTTCGGCCTCACCTGCATGCCCGTCCGATGAGGAGTGGAGCGCGGGCCGTCCCAAGGGATTATGGTTCCACCAGTGAACGTATACTACGTAGTCGTGTCGTGTCTCGAGTTGCGACTGAGCAAAGAAGGGCAGCAAGTACAGATTGCCGCCATGAGAGTTGACGATAATGATCTTCTTACAACCATTTCGGGCCATTTCATCAGTCGTCTCTTGTAACAGTTCGAGTTGCAGGTGTTTGCTGTAAGATACCGTCCCAGGTTGCTGCCGCGCCTCGGCGATCTGGCCGAAATAGTAGGCTGGATAAATGACGGCATACTCCACTTCCGTCGCCTTCTCAGTGATGTACCGTGCGTTGAGCAGATCAGTACCGAGCGGCATATGGGGCCCGTGTTTTTCGAGAATGCCGAAAGGCAGTATGCAAACCCCCTGAGATTGCTGAATGGCGGTGACAAAGTCGGCGGCCGTCAGTTCTTCCCAATGCGAGGACAGGTTAGTTTGGGCCATGCATACGCTGGAGAGAAGGCTCCACGCCAGTACACTCTGAATCCATGTCAATGCACTATTTCGCGATAACACTCGAGGAACGAGCGTACAGCGGTGCCGCCCACTGACATCCTTGTGCCGCGCCTCACATGGGTCCTCACATACCTGGACAGAACATTTACATCCGGTTTTCTCAGTCAGCACTCCAGCCTCCCTACAGTTTGATAAACGCTTTCTTGCGATACATGATCGCAATCGGGATAAAACAGACAAGAACATAAGCCAGGGAATAAACGAGCGATCTAAAGGAAAGATTCACAATCGAGGAGAAGCAGTTGGCGTAGATCATCGACTGAAGAGTAACGATGTGGCCGCCGGACAGGAAATGGATGTTGTAGATCGAAGACGCGAGAAGCTCAGAAAAAACATACGCTACGATGGCGTTGGATCCGAAAATGATCCATGGCAAGGTCCAACCGCGTTTCCATTGCTTGACCTCAATGAGCCAATAGCAGATCGATAGGACAAGTAACGTACAGCCGGCGGAAAATAGCACATAGGAGCTGGTCCATAGCTTTTTATTGATCGGGAACCAGATGCTCCAGAGCGTTCCTAGCATAAGGCCGCAGGCGGCGGCTAGAAGGAGCCCCTTTGCCGTTCGTTGCGGCGATTGCTTGCGGCGCAACCAAGACCCCGCCAATACTCCGAGCAGAAGTGTGGCAAGGGCGGGAATGTCGCTCAGAAGGCCCTCGGGATCTCTCACTCGTTCATAGAGCCGTCCCGGGAAAATCTTGCGATCCAAAAAGGCAACCCAATTAATGTCCCTATCCAACAACGAAAACTCATGTGTTGGCACACCATAGGCCGGTATTGGAATGTATCGCATCAAAACCCAGTAACCCAGCAGTGCGGTGGCGGCAACGGCACAAATCCACACTGCACGCGGCTTCAAGACATATAGAACGGTGCCGATAAAGTAGCAAATCGCGATTCGCTGTAAGACTCCGTAAATGCGCAAAGTAGATAGAGGAAAATGTGGAAAACCATTCACAACCAAACCCAGTAGAAAGAGAATAATCGCACGGCGAAGTGCATGAAGAATGAGTGTTGCTTTAGATTCTCCGCGAGCGCGGCGCGAGTCAGTCGAAAAGACGATTGCCGTGCCGGCTATAAACAGGAATGACGGAAAGACGAGATCACAAGGTGTCCAACCATTCCATTCGGCATGCTTCAACAACCGGTAGGTATGCTGGTTATCTCCCTCATTATTCACCAGAATCATGAAAGCGATGGTGATGCCTCGGACCACATCAAGTGAGAGAATGCGAGAAATCTTATTTTGCGCAGGCGCCTGAACGATCATATTTCTGATGTGCTACCTTCCGAATGGCGCCCTCTGGCAATCAGCCGTCGATACGACTCGTGTTAGATTCAAATCAATTGGACGGAAAGTCGCACAACGGGCCAACTGAGGGTTGGTTAGATCGATTGCCCTAAATGTCTCGTTGTTGATCCGAACCAAATCTTGTGTTCCTCTGATATGGGATGACGGAAATTTATAGTTCAATTGTAAGAATAGTAGCCGTTTACTTTTAAGCCTGACTTACTTTGCGTCCTAGCAGTTGGATGGAACATGAGGCACATCGTTTCAAACTTCGGCTGAATATCCAGTCAACGGAGGAACATACGGCTGTCGTTATTGCGTCCTGACGGTGATCACGAGTTTGATCAAATAAAAGGCGGACAGAAGAATTAGCTCCAATTCAGCGGACAAAATCCAGAGTGGCTCAAGGCTCAATTGGTTGGTGTGCTTCCCTAACCCTACAATATAGGCAATGTTCATTAAACTTTCTTACCCTCTATCTGAGACCACACCGTTCTACAAGGGCCTTCAAAGCCCGAAACTTGAACAACTATACGATCTCGCGAAGGGTGACACGTGTAATTCGTTTTATTTGACGACCAGCAATCATGCTGGCACACACGTCGATGCTCCTAATCATTTCAATCCCAATGGACGCAAAATTACGGATTACGAAGTTAGCGATCTCGTGTTCAGCAAGCCTGCCTTGCTCGATGTTCGGGTCGGAAGAGATGAGCTTATAATCCCGGAACACCTCGGGGGTTATCCGCAATGCCGAAGCGATTGTGATTTTTTATTCGTGCGCTCGGGTTTCGGGAAATATCGTAATGACGCCACCGAATATGTCGAGCACAGTCCGGGCTTCTCCGCCGCTGCTGCCGACTTTCTGATGAAGCAATTGCCAGATTTGAAAGCTCTCGCAGTCGACTTTGTCTCGATCGCTGCGATGGCCCATATGGAAGAAGGATGCGAAGCTCATCGTGTCTTCCTGGGATGCAGTAGCAATAACGGCAGATCAATATTGCTCGTAGAGGATATCTGTCTTCCGGACCTGTTGCCAGCACTGGATAAAGTTTATCTAATTCCGTGGTTATTTGAGGGTCTCGATAGCGCGCCCTGTACGCTCTTTGGTGAGTTTAGCGGAGACGTTCAATCGGTCTGATAAGGAGGTGCTGATGCCGCGACGTGCAGCGCAATTCAGCAATGACTTTTCACGCGATCGATCGCGTTTATTTTCCGCAAAAGTATCCGACGCAATCATGGTGACGAGACCACTGTAATTAATTAACTGAACATTCCTGGATTGGTGATTCATTGCCTGTTGCATTCGAAATCGAAATACATAAATAGCCGTGGTGAAGGATGTAGGAGTGATTGCGCCATATAAAAGTCCCAGGAACACTCTCGGGCGCACGTATGATTGCCGTCGTCGTCAGATGATTTCGAGCAATTTGTATATTGATACGGCCGTCAGGATGAGGGAAATTAGCGTTGAGATGGTTAAGTCTCCCCAAATGGGGCGCGATCAGCACCGAGTGGAAACCCAGCATGGCTGGTTGGATGCCTGCAACAATCGTCATCAAATCCGCAGTAGGATGAGCGCTCCATGCATGGGAGTCAGACCGCGATGGTTCTGGCTTTTCAGCCCAGGTAGTGAGACCAAGCTTGATCATGTCTCGCCACGGTCCCAGAGTGTCTAAATATTTATCTCCCATACCCGCGTGAACTAGCGCTCTAGCAAGATAAAATCGATAGTAATAAGTTGCCTGAGTTATAGCGGGATTCGTACTATCGGCTGAAAAGAGGAGCTTATTCATGATTTCTCTTTGGGCATGTTTAGGGGCCACATCAAGCCAGACGGCCATGGCGTTGGCGTGTTGACTGATGTGCGTTCCGTGTGGAGTATCCATGAACACACCGTACTGGCTATTCCAACAGAGATGCTGTATCGCAGATACAGATCTACTTGCGATTTTTCGATATTTTGCAGCCAGAGCGGCATCACCATAAGCCTCCTCTAAATCTGCGGCCTCACGCAGCGCTTCTATGAAATGGAGCGTGATTACCGTAGAATCACCCTTTTCGTCCATTGGTGGAACTCCCTGATCAAAACCGGGGGCGTAATCTACAAAGGGCCACCAGGGTAGGAGACCAACCATTCCATTGGAATTCACGTGCTCTAGAAACCAATCAATAATCGTGCGAGCCCCGTCCAGATGAGCCCGCACAAACTGGCGGTCATCTCGATACATGGCGAAATCGTGTAACATGCCAATCCAAAGCAACGAGAATGGTGGAATTGCTTGAAATAGCGAGGTTGGATAGCGGCTAAGAGTAATACCGTCTGGTATTCGCGATTCATCGATAGCTTCTATCGCCTGCCGTGCAAGACGATCATCTCCTGCAACGATGTAAGAGATCAACGCTTGAATACGAGTATCCCCAACGTACTGAAGGCGCTCCCAGTATGCTGTATCCATATAAGTATCGTGGGCATCGATACGTGCAGTATTCCATCCGATCTTCCACAACTGGGCAAGCGTCGGATCGTCGCTTGCGAATTGTGCTTGCTCTTTAAACGGGTATGCCGAAAATATGGAATTGAATTGATAGAGTTTTAGGGGTTGGTCTCCCGTAACGATGTCCATCTCCAAATAGCGCCAGGTGCGCCAAACAAGGGGTTCGAAGATTCGATGTGGCGAGCCGTCAGAAAAGTATTCATCGTAGACTCCCGCAATATCTTTATTCTCAATATCGTTGCGATCGCCCTTTTCTCCGTTCTTGCCCTGCAAGGCCTCTGCGTAAATCAGCCGGATTGATGCCCCTTTACCGTCGCCGACGGACAAATGTGGATATGCGGTCGTAAGTTGCGAGTTATCAAGAAGGATCTTTACCGCGGAATGAGCGGGGATTAGAAGAGGAGCATCCGGAAATCCGCCGGCAGATTCAATTCCAGACAGACGAACTACCCTGCCACCAACTTGCCGTACAGCCTCCATTGGGGGTAATGGGTCAGGCACAAGTTGCCAGGCATTATGAGAGTCACGGTATCCTCTCGAATTCGCCATGCCAAGTAATATCGGTCTCTTCCAACGATTTGGGTCAGAGATTTCGAAATCCCAGCCGGGATCCGAGTGTTCGGCATGTAGAACTTCTATCGGCTCTGCGGCATAATATCCGTGTAGTAATTGGTCACTCACCGGAAATATAGAAATTCCACTATCATGCTCCACTTTCCAGTTTTCGCCCGTATTTACCACTTCGGCGCCAGGAGAAATGCCTTCTAGAAGAAAGGCTGTTCTGTCCGTGATTTGTGCGACGGCGCGAAATTCGCCGAAGTTCCAGACAGCGCTGGCGATCGTGTTCGATCCTACATGCATAAATGGCGCAAGATCGAATGTCTCAAAGCGCCAATGGCTAAGATCGCCATGCGACGGGCCTCGTCCAACAAGTTGACTATTTACATGAAGCACAAATGAGTTATCTGCACTGACACTGACGAGAAAATGTGAGGGCACTGCGTTAAGCTCTACGGACCTCTGAAAATATAAAAGGGCCGGTGAATACGGTGATACCTCAGGTGAAGAAATCCATTGCGCCCGCCAGATTCGGGCCTGCATCGGCTCTCCCTGTCCCAGGCTTACATCAGAAAGTAAACCTGCCAGGATGAATATCAGAATGCGTGTTAGAAAGCCCCGCTTAAACGATGGCATCCGTAGGATTAACGTTCTCTCATAACATTGAACCTTTGTCCTGACTCTGTTATCCATAGCATTTCATCAAATCCAAGGGAGAATTTCGCTCTAAAAAATCTCGCTAGCCTGCACAACGGACTTACTTATCAATCTAGGGCTCCCCTTATTTACTGAATTCCTGCTTCGTAACGACAGGTCCGTTTCCCGGCCCTCCCACAAACTGCAATGCAGGCAGTCTCTGTTCTACAGGGGGTAAGGGGGGAAAGGGCGAGTGTGGTTCAGCCTGATACCAATAAGCTACTGAGTAGTAGTTATCGGATCGCGCATTCGCACTCCCGTGTTCGATTGTGGCCTTAAAGGTTTTCTTGAAAGGAATTGGAGAGTCGACATGAAAGCGATAAACGCTTGATCGGCTCCCTGCGAGTTCGTCACCTACAACGGGCGCGCCGTAGAGCCTGTGTGAAAAGGGCCGCCCGGCATAACCCCACGCTCCAAGAAAATAATCTTCGGAACCAGTGCCGACAATCGTTGGCTTTGAGTCATCGTCAACAAAGAACATATCATCACCCTCACCCCACCAGCCATCCTGGTTCTGCAGGATAGACATGGTCACACCAAGATATTGGCCGTGGCCTTTAACGTCGAGCCAGACATAATTGTCTTTTCCATCCAGATTCGGCTTAAAGGATATGCTCTTTTCGTCATTTTGCTTCCAGTCGGAGGTCCATCCATGGGCAGGTTGGGCCTGGTTGTATTGCGCGTGGAAGTAGAGGGTATCAGAGGGCAACTTTGAAGTCAGCTTTCGATAGTCAACGTTGTAGTAAAGTGCGCTAATGGGTCGTGTGCCTTCATTCGTCACAGTAATACGAGCATGATTCCGAAAAGGCATCGGGAAATAACTATTGAGTGCTTTATCGCTGCCTACCGATAACAATTCAGACTCCCAGTTATGATATGTACCTAGTCCGAGTCCAAAGAAGTCACCTATGGGAGCCTCCACGCTGGGCGTTGATTCTCCATCCCAGTAAATACGCAGAACGATGCGTTTCAAGTGATAGGGCTCGAGTGTAGAGATCGCGAACCATATATGCGAGATAATCCCGGGTCCGTCTGTGTCCAATACGGTTTGTGTTGCACCGGGAGCCACAACCCGCCAGTCAGAATTTGCACCGGTTGGATCGGTGCTCGACTCGCGTTCCACCGTATAGTTTTGCTGCCGTGTTACATCTGGTTCCAATGGCGTTACTTGAGCCAGGCCAATTGCGGTGTAAAAGCTGAAAAGAAACATCGTTACAATGGAACGCATATTTGGAATTACCTCGCAACTTCTTTAGGATTGGAATCAATCGATTCGAGACGACGCTGCATTCCTTCCAGCGATACTCCGGCAGTCTCCGGATAATAGAACCAGATGATGAAGAAATCTAAAACCATCATTGCGGCGAAAAATATAAATGGATATGCGCCAGAAGACTGTGCCATCGCGGGAAATATGAGAGAGATAATCGCATTCGTTACCCAATGAGACGAGCTTCCCAGACTTTGGCCTTTGGCTCGCATCCGGTTGGGAAATACCTCACTGACGTATACCCAGATGACGGCGCCTTGAGATATCGCGAAGCAGGTAATATATGCCATCAGTAGCCAGACAAGCCCGCGAAGATGCCGGTGGGTCATAAACACATAAGAGATTGCCGATAAACATATGGCGAGCCCGACAGTACCAGCCAGAAGCAGCTTCTTTCGACCAAACCTATCGATGACGGACATCGCGGCCAATGTGGCTAAAAGATTGGTCGCGCCCACGGCAACCGCCTGAAGAGCACCAGAGCCTTTGGTCGCTCCTGCGAGGCTGAAAATATCATTCAAGTAGTAAAGAATGGCATTAATGCCCGATAGCTGACAGAACATACCAACAGTGACCGCAAGGAATACTGGGAATCTATATTGCCGCGAGAACAGTGAATCCGCCGATCCATCCCGTTCCAGGTGGAGAGAAGCAATAATTTCTTCGAGCTCGCCTTCCGGATGTGGAATACCTGTAAGGCGAAGCACATGAAGAGACTCATCAAATTTTGATTGCATGGCCAGCCATCGTGGGCTGCGCGGAATTCCAAATAAGGCGATAAGGAAAAGAACTGCTGGAATGGCAGAGATCCCGAGTTGGCAGCGCCACTCGGTAGAGCCGAGTTGCATAGTGGCAATCAAAGCATTCGACACGTAGGCAAGCAAGATGCCGACTACGATGTTCACTTGAAAAAAGCCGACCAGGCGCCCGCGCCATTCGGCTGGCGCTATCTCGGCGATATACATGGGCCCTAAAACCGACGACCCACCGATCCCTATCCCTCCAATAAAGCGAAAAAGAATTAGAGCGTACCAGTTCCACGCAAAGGCGCAACCTAATGCCGATATGACATAGCAGATGGCCATTACGCGAAGACTATCCCGGCGTCCAAATCGTTGTCCGGGATAACCAGCTGTCATTGCCCCGAGGACCGTACCTAGCAAGGCGCTTGATACCGTGACTCCGAGTAGCGCAGGTGAAAGGTGGTAGGTCTTCGTCAAGGCGCTTGTAGTTCCTGAAATTACCGCGGTATCGAAACCAAAGAGCAGCCCACCCAACGCGGCGATGGCAGTGCTTTTGATTACATGAACATTGAGGGCCATTATTCTCCTAGAGTCCATGTCTCGATTGTTGTCTGCCGCAAGCCCGGTGCCGCGTGTGCAATTCGTCGGGTGGTTGCGGATCTTTCCAGCAGGAATGGGGCTGGGCCTGGATCTCGTAATATGGATCGCGAGTGCATTTATGTCGTCGCCTTGCATTTTTCTCGAGCGCCCTGCATGCCGCGTTAACTGAGCTATCCATCTGTCCGCTGAAATTCAAGGACGCGAAATTTCGACTCTTTACGGCTCGGTTCAGCGAGTATTCCGTTACTCCAGATTTCAGACGATCTTCACTCCTATCAAAAAACGATATGTGCGCATTCAGCCTTCCAAAGTTAACTTTTGCTACGAAGCTCACAGATACTCTTTTCTCGGATCACCTGGGCTATGGATCAATTGAAATTAATGGAACCGCAGAGGTGCACTTGCACGCCCATCGCGTAGAACATTGCGGATTTCACAGCAAGAGCTTTGACTGCGGTTTTTGCATCCGGAGCATAAGCGATGTTGACGTGGTTTGCCCGGTGTCGCGCCATGAAGGAATTGCGTGAGAGACCATCGAAAGTAGCACTCACTATTGGCCACTGAATCGTCGTCTGATTCCAACGGCGCATTGTCTCCTCCGGCGGTAGTTCCACAACGGAACCAAGTCCCATATCAATATGTAATGCATTACCTTCAACGAAAACTCGGCTCCAGACGATCTTCCCAGGCTTGCCAATGCCCTTCAGAGTCCCGCCCCCAAGGGGGAAATACATAGGTGGCTGCCGTTCGCTCGATGCACCACGATAACCATCGACAAAGTGGCTCGCCGGAGCCGCTCCGGATATCTGTAAAACCCAGACGAAATCGTCGATTCGGTTACCTCGATAATGTTCACCCCAGCGCAAATCATGCAAAGTAGTGGAAGGGTCAAGTCCGAGTTCAACCCAACAACGATTGGTCACAAGAGCGTCAAGCCCTGCGCACTCGTCTACTTCATTGAAGTGAGGCAACGCCTTACCGGCATACAGTTCGTTGTTAGAACTCTCATGGTAGACGGGGGGCCGCGCAGGATTGTTCAACAGGCCTTCAACGAGGTCCGATGCCGGAACCATATCCTTTAGTCCCTGTTGATATTGAATGCCGATTGCATCACAACCGAACTCCTCCGCCATTCGCACTGCGGCAATATACATTTTGCATTGTTCCTGGACCTGTCTGTCCGTGAGTTCGACCTTCTCGTCCGTACCGGTAATAAATCGCAGTCCTTTTGTATTTAGCCAGAGACGCACTGCGGCTGCCTCGCTGTCCGAAACGGTTCGCATCCGGGCTACGAGAGCGGACTGGCTTAGGCGTTCTTTGAAAACGCCTGTAGGGTTGAGAAGTTCGTCGTCAATAATGGCGTTATACATGCCCATACAACCTTCATCGAATACCCCGAGGATGGCCTTTCGTCGCTGCAAAACTTCAGCCAAATGGCAGCCTATCTGTCGCGCGTTGGCAGGAAGTTCCTCAATATTCAGATTCCGCACCAAAGAGAGGTCATGGGTGACGGTTCCCTGCCCGATCCATTCACGCAGCCCCCGAAGAAAGTATTCGTCGTGGAAATGTTCGCTCCAGGTCGTGCTGAATCGCACTCCTGCCTTAACAAGAGAGCCGTTGAGATTCAACAAGCCAACGAGACCCGGCCATTGTCCAGACCAGTTTGCAATTGTCAGAATTGGTCCACGATGGCTACGCAACCCTGGTAGTACATGATGGGTGTACTGCCACGCAGCAGTCGCGAAGACGAGATTTGCTTCAGGATCGATGCCGGTGAAGACATCCATCCCCATCCGCTGACTGGAGATGAAACCATGTCCCATCTCAGAATCAACTGGAAAGGCACGCCGTAATGTAACGCCTATATTCGCAAAACATTGCGTCACTTCACGTTCCAGTTTTTCCTGTGCTGGCCAGCAAACTCGGTTTGCAGGCTGACGCAAGTCTCCGCTGGTAATAAGCACTGCTTCTCTAATTGGCGTTTTCATGTGCGCGAGTTGCATAAACCCTTGATTCAGTCTGGTTCCAGGGTTAGTGGAGAGAATGATCGGACATCAAAAACAGAAAGCCTCGTTTAGAGCGCGGAAGCCCCCATTATTGACTTCCTCTCTTCGTCGCACTTCCAGGTTTTTCGATCATGTCAGAATGAACCTTCCCTTCTCTTTATCTTTACGCACGCTATCTATCGGAAACACTTGGCCATGAATGACGACGAACACACCTGGCTCCAAGAAGCGAGCGGCAAATAAACTCTCGGTAAGATTTTGCAGACCATCACTGCTGTCAGACTCGAACGAAGTCATCGCTCCTGTCAGAACGAGGGGCGCCATCAAGTTAGGATGGGCACCCTTAATATGGAGCCCTGTTTCCACCATCGTTTCGGTACAGTGAGTGATTACGATAGGGTCACCGTGTGGGATTAGCAGCTCCAGATTCGACATCAGAACATCTCTGGCTTCTGATGATTTGTCCAGATTGTTTTTGTTCATCACTGCAACCAGCCAAATATCACAGTCTGGTAGACGCAACTTCTTCAAATACTCATCAATCTTGCTAACGCTTCTTGGTACAGCAAACGACTCGTTGGCGAATGACGTTTCAATTGTTCCGCCTGTAGAAATTAGGTAGATACGCTGCATGGCTCTCCTGAAGCGACGAACCGGCGACTCAAATGAGCTTCTTAGAGAACTCAATCACTGTTACTACAGCCGCAAGGGGTGAAAGAGCTGGCTTTGTGCCAGCTCTTTCACCCCTTGCTTTTGCTCTCAGAAGTAAATCTTGATCGCACCTTGCAACTGACGTGAACCTTGAGCGGACCGAATTACTCCTCCAGATGTGATACTTGTGTTCGGCTGCCCCAAGTGTGGATGATTGAAAGTGTTGAATGCTTCAACCCGGAACTCGGCATAGGTTCGTTCCGTAAAGTGAAAATTCTTCAACACGGATGCGTCCCAATTACTGTATCCAGGACCACGCAGTATGTTTCTTCCTGCAGTACCAAACTGACCAGCTGCGGGAACCGAAAACGCCGAAGTGTCAAACCATTGAAGTTTGGTTGGATTGGCGACTGTACCCGAACCGTTTCTATTGGGACGTCGGCCATATTCACTTCCTACACGAAGTGGGTCGGGACCCATCGATGGGGTAAAGGGGTTACCGGATTGCATTTGCAAGATTGCAGCAACGCGCCAACCGCCCGCTACCAGATCTAGCGCGCGTGGAATCGTCGATCCGAATTGCATTCCACGCCCGAAGGGCAATGCATAGGTAGCACTGGTCACGGATCTAAGCTGTACGTCTTGCGTTGCCGTTGCACGATCCAATCCAAGGCGGAGAGGATCTTCAACGAGTGTCTGCGGAGTAGCGCAGCCTGAGCAAGTCCCTTCACCATCGAGAGGCAGATTGTCCATCAAATGCGCCCAGGTAAAGGCTGACAAAAAGGTAAGACCCGATGTATAGCGCTTTTCCAAGGTAACCTGCAATGCATGGTAGATAGAGTTCCCAACGTTTGTGAAATTGTCTCCCGGACCGAACGTTGGCTGCTGACGCCTGGATGCGACCGTTGATGTAGTGTCCGAAGCGGCCGCGGGCGTGGCAAAGTTGAGGGGCACATCTTTCTCTAGATGCGTTCCCTTACTGCCGACGTACGCAATCTGTAACGACAGATTCTTGATCATCTCACGCTGGATAGCCAGATTCCATTCCTGGTTGTACGGAGGATGTATCTGTAGATCCTTAGCATTTATAGAGTAGGATGAGCCCGTAGCGCCAAACGGAAAGTTGAAGTAATTCTCAAGAATGAAGTTAGGGTCAGCTTTATTCGGGGCACCCAAAGCCGAATCCGCAATGAACGGCAGGTTGATAATAGACTGGGACACAGTCTGGTTGCCAGGCGTAGGAGAATAGAAAACTCCATAAGCACCCCGAACTACCGTTGTGTCGTCGCCAAATGGCCGGTACGCAAAACCAATCCTCGGCGCGAAGCTTTTCTTGCTGATGCTCTGCAGGTTATTGCTCAGCCCCGCCTGGCTCGCGGTTTCGATTATTGACGAATACTGATTGTAAGCGTATTGCGCCACCTGTTGCGTTTCTAAGTTAGGCAAGCCGTTTTTGTATGTAGAGACGATAAACTTACCGCGATTGATGTCAAAGTAGGAGTTTTGTGCATAGTCCTGCACGGGAGCGTTCTGAAGGTCGTAACGAAGACCAAGATTCAAGGTTAGATTCTTAGTCATCTTCCAATCGTCCTGGAAGAAGATTGGGCTGCTGAAATTCTTTACGCCGAAAGGATTCCGCGGATAGTCCCGAAATCCAAGACCGGGGAAACCCGTCAAGAAATCCGTAAGATCATTCTTTGTATAACCACCATAGAAGACAAAGAAACCGCGAGAATAAGCAGCATTCGTCGATTGAACGTGATTCCAACGCAGATCCAATCCCGCCGTGATTGAATGCCGCCCCTTGTTCCAGGTCACCAAGTCGGCGAAGTCATAAGTGGAAGTGGGATTGACGAGCGGTGAAAAATTAGGACCGCCAATATTGGTAAAGTCGCCAGAATTGAATACGAGAAAAGGAAACCCTGGGTACAAAATAGAAGTTTGGTCGAATCCGCGGATGCCAGCTTGCGCCGTGTAATTCGTACCTGCTCCTTGAGCAGCATTCGAGTAGTCCAACTGTCCATATCCAAAGTGGGCCTCGTTGAACAACCGAGGTGAGAAGATGTGCGTATAGCTGAACCCGATATTTTTGGTATTGACGGTGTTATTTGTACCCCCATTCGAAGGGAACGCACCGGGACTATAAATTGAACTGTCGTTGACTGAGAAACGACCAAAGACCGAATCATTAGGGCTGAGTTGATAGTCGACACGAACATTGCCTTGATGAGTGTTCGTCGTCGAAGATCCTCCCCAGATAAACGTCTGGCCGTCAGCCGAATTCGGCAAAGGAACAATCGATGAATTTAAGAAAAACTGAGTTGCTTTATCCAACTGGCTCGCAGGAATCTGCTGCTGTCCGCTAGCGTTGACAGGAAAGGGGTTTCCAGTAAAAGGATCGACAGCCCCCTTCTCCCTCGCTGTGATGATGCCGCTTCGCTCGGCAGCGGTCGGGACGGGTACATTCTGCTCAAAGGGCTGAGAGAGCCGTGTTCCTTCGTAATTCAAAAAGTAGAAGAGGCGATCCTTGATGATCGGGCCACCGAAGGATCCTCCGAACTGATTGCGGTGCAAAGGGGCCGTCGTTGTTCCCTTGGCAGCAAAGTAAGGTAACGCATCCGTTGCATTATTGCGGATAAACTCGAAGACTGTTCCATGAATCTGGTTGCCCCCGTTTTTTGTACTCATCACAACAGCTGCTGAACCACCTCCATACTGCGCCGAGAAAGCGTTCGACAGTACCTTGAATTCACGAATAAAGTCGATCGATGGCTGGAATTGAATACCGGTATACAACTGCTCGGTATCGCTTACTCCATCGAGGAGGAACTCCGTCTTCTGGCTCGAACCACCGCTAATCGCAACCGTGGCAAAGCCGGTATTGCTGGCGCCGTGTGGCCCGCCAAAGGTGTTACTTGTCATTGCCCCGGGGGTGAGTGAGGTAAGTTGAATTACGGTGCGACCGTTCAGCGGAAGATCGAGAATTTGCTGATTCGTTATAACCTGACCGAGTGAAGAGGTTTCCGCCTGGATCAAGCTAGGCGCGTCGGTTACAGTAACAGTCTCAGTCACATCTCCAGCGGTAAGACTGATATCAACAAGAGCTTGCTGCGCTACCTGGAGGACGAGATTAGGCACCCGCGATTGCTTGAAGCCTTTGAGTTCCGCAGTAACGGTGTAGGGGCCAATCAATACGGAGGGAATATTATAGAAACCCTGTGCATTCGTGACGGCTGTACGAGAAATGCCGGTGTCCTGATTCCGAGCTGTGACTTTTGCGCCTGCAACGACAGCACCACTCGAATCGTGTACTGTTCCTACGATGGATGCTGTGCCTTGCGCTTGGACATGACTCGTCGAAAGCCAAAGCATGAATATGAGAGTAAAGCTACAAACTAAACGCGACACAGTACTCCTCCGGGTGAAATCAACAATCACGAACAACAGCGGTATCAAGACAAAGACCTGACTCATCGGGCTCTCCTGTCAATTAGCCTTCCCAAAGCTTGTGGCTCTACAAATTTTCTCTGGTTCGTAAAGTATGCTCCCCACACCTGTGTTTTTGGAATGTGCGCAAGCGTCTCAACGCTCGTATCGTCCAACCTGTCGAACAGAAGCCTCAGCCGGTGCAGGTCAATTTCTTTCAACTTGCTGGCAGACGTAAGAACGAATCATCCAAGTTACATTGCAATCGAAATGCAAGTGCTTACCAGTCTTAGGTAACACTGCATCGTCAGACCGTAGCAACGTTCGAGGACATTAAAAGTTAACGAATAATAGGTCCATCTCTCGCGAGCGTTGTGATTGCCGCTTTATCGACGACTGACGGTACGTCCCAAAGTGCTAGTAAAACCCTCCGCCTTCACCAGCGCGGGCGGTTACTACACAAACCTTGATCAATCGATCCGAGATCTAAAATGAACACGATGAGCCCTAACCTTTGGCGGCCATAACGTTATCTAACTATGATGGTTGAGCGCGCTCAGTAATCTAAAACGACAAATATCGTGAATTCAACGTCTGCACGCGATTCGGCAGGCCGGCAGATGCAACACACATACAAGAAGGCCTTGCAAGATACACCACGATATCTGGTGCTTCGCATCGAAGAGTAGATTGTGTGTGATTCCATATCGAGCGTTTAGCTCATGTACCAGCCACCGTTAACGTTAAGGGTTTGGCCGGTGATGTAACCATTCGTCGCAAGCAGGACTACGGCATCCGCGACCTCCTCCACTTGGCCGAATCGGCCAACCGGCAGCAGGTCCGGACGGATCGCTTTGTTGTTGCGAATCATATCGGTTTCAATGAGCGCGGGCGCGATCGCGTTTGAAGTGATGCCTTCATGAGCAAGCAGGCTCGCGTAGCTATGCATCAGACCGACCATACCCGCTTTGCTTGCGGCGTAGTGAGGACCGACGACTCCTCCTGTTTGTGCCGCCACGGAAGAGATGAAAATGAGGCGGCCCCATCGGCGTCTGCGCAGGCCAGGAATAACCGCTTGTGAAACAAGAAATGCTGAGGTCAGGTTTGCGTCTATGGTCTGGCGCCAATCGGAAAGCCCAAGTTTAGCAAGTGGTTTTGTTGGGTTGATGCCCGCATTATTAACAATAATGTTGATAGAGCCGAGTTTCTGCTCGACTTTCGCGATGAGACGCTTCACATCCTTAGGTAGTGAGACATCTCCCTGCACAACACAACTGCGTCGGCCAGTTTCTCGGACTAATACCGCGACGGATTCGGCCTCTTGACTGGCATACTGGTAATTTACGGCAACGTCACAGCCAGCTTTGGCAAGTGCCAGGGCAGCGGCTCTCCCGATACCGCGTGAAGCCCCGGTAATCAGCGCAGTCTTTCCTTTAAGAGGTTCGTCCTGAAACATTTATTCCCTTCTGTAGATAAAGTTCCTGAAAATAAGGTCCACATGTTCGGGACATATTCCTACAATCGTCTGCCTTTATGCAATAGCTGCTGCATATAACGCAATGAATTGGAAAATGAAGCCCTCTGTCGAAACACAAAGATAAACAACGACATATATTTTGTTGGCTGGGATTACAACATAGCCGTCATAGTCTGCCTCAGCCAATTCCAACGATTCTCTTCGGCTTGATACAACTCCTTTGTTTACGAGCAATCCGATAACCCAAGCCGGGAAAAGCAGTTGCTCAACTACCTTTATAAGGATTAAGCTTTTGCTCCACATAAGCAGGATTCATATCCTGGTCGCACAATTAGGGAGATGGTCATGGAACTTCAGATCTGCATGATTCCTTCGCCGGAAGATCCGCCACTGAGGAGCAACGACTATCAATTGGAACTGCATAATCTTGGATCGACTCTCAGGGCAAGTGGTTTGGAGATTTGCGATGTATACCCACGCCCGGTCCGCGCCGAGACCCAACCAATGATCCAGGGAGAGTGGCTAGTCCGACTTGATCCCGTTACAGCCTCACTTCTGGGAAAGCCGGTTCGCACATGGTTGCAAGCCCGACGAGGCCGTACGGCCAGACTGAAGGTTGGAGAGGTTGAGGCCGATGTGCGGACCGTCGAAGAATTGGTATCAGTGATTCAGATCGCAGATCGCTATCAAAAGAGATCTGAGTTGGATTCGTAGCGGCCCGCCTGCTCTCCGCTATTGGGCGATTCCGATTGCCTCTTGCAGCCGCATCAGCAGGAGATTCGGCGCGCAACCGAGCACGACCACACCCCCGGCAATAAGACATATAACAACCTGGCTCAGGATCGGCAATTCAATGGAAGCTGCATGGGAAGGCTTGTCCGATACATAGATTCGCTTGAGCACCTGCAAATAGTAATACAGTGATACCGTGCTCATGGTAAGTGCGAGGACTATAAGCCAAAGCAGATTCAGATTTGGCGTTCCGGCGGCAAGCGTCGAAGTAAAGAGATAAAACTTACCGAAAAATCCAGCCAACGGTGGGATTCCGGCAAGAGAGAGCAGAAAGATCAACATACAGAAGGACAAGACGGGTGCGCGGCGACTAAGGCCGGAGAAGTCAGAGAGTTTGTCTCCGCCGATTTTGCTTTCAACAACAGCAACTACACCAAACGCACCAACAATAGTGAGGGCATACGTCAGGATGTAGTAAAGAACCGCACTAAAGCTTTGCTGTGTATGCGACACGAATCCCAGCAGAACATATCCGCCGTGCGAGATTGCCGAGTAGGCGAGGAGGCGGCGGACACTGATCTGCACAATCGCGACTAGATTGCCGAGAATCATCGACAGCGAGGCTACGATGGCTATTACTGGGACCCAGCCCGGGCTATAACTTCCCCAGCCACCGCTGCCTTCGGCGCCCCTGAAACCGACCGTCATCACCATAAAGAAAATGACAAAGCCTGCAACTTTTGAGCTGGATGCGATCAATGCTGCGCTAGTCGTCGGCGCTCCTTCGTAAACATCTGGCGCCCAGAAATGAAATGGGACTGCGGCAACCTTGAAGCCAAATCCGATGACTGTCATCACGATCGCGACGATTAGAAGCGGATCGAGAGAAGAACTTGTAATTGCGTTTGCTATTTGGGGGAGGTTGAGTGAGTTCGACAGGCCATAGATGAGGCTAAGCCCAAATAATGTGAAAGCAGCTGAAATCCCGCCAAAGAGAAAGTACTTAAGGGCTGCCTCAGCCGATCGATCACTTCGCTTGTTGAACGCCGCCAGAATATATAACGAGAGGCTCAGAAGTTCTAAAGAAATGAAGATGAGAAGGATGTTTTGTGTTGCGACCAGGAACATCATGCTGATCGTCGCGAATAATATCAGTGCAAGGTACTCTCCGACATGGGGAGAAAACGTCGACTCGATCGTCATCACAACTATAAGGATGGTTAAGACCAGAAGAGCGATTTGAAGAAATTGTGTCTGTGGGTTTGCGAGCAATGCTCCATCGAAAATGTTCGCTTGCTGCGGTCGAGTTAAGATTCGAGTGATTGCACCCGCGCAGCCGACGAAGGAGATGGCGGCTCCCGCGATGAATCGAGAACGCAAACCGGCGTCGCGCATCACCAGAAGATCTACACTGAGAACCGCGAGCGCTGTAATCAGTACAATAACTTCCGGAAAAATCAGTTGCAAAAGCTCTGAATACGATACGGTTGTCATTGCCAGCCCCCCTTCCGCAAACCGTCAAACAACGGTGAGTTCAAAGCCGGAATAATCCGATCCAGGATGAACTGTGGATAAAGTCCGATGGTAAGACTTGCTCCTATTAACACGATGGCGCCGATGCGCTCAGGAAGGGAGATTGGCGGGAAATGTTCAGGCGGGCTGTCACTTCCCTGCTCGCCGATAAATGCCCTTTGCATGGCACGCCAGCTGTAGGCGACACCGACCACGATGCCAGCTCCAGCGAGAACCGCGTAGATCGGGAAGGCATGCCAGGCGCCAATGAGCACCTGAATCTCTGCCACAAAGCCACTAAATCCGGGCAGGCCGATAGAAGCCATGCTGGCGATAATAAAAGAGACGGCTGCAAAGGGAATGTATCTATATAGATGCATCCTCTCCAGCGCGTTGAGATCACGCGTGTGTGTCCGGTCGTAAACCATCCGACCGACTACAGCGAACAGGAGTCCGGCCAGGATGCCGTGTGAAAACATCTGTAACACTGCGCCCGTCAGGCCCACCTGGCTCAACGTCATCAGGCCGAGGAGCACAAATCCCATATGGCTCACGCTGGAATAGCCTATGACGAATTTGAAGTCCTTCTGGATCAATGCCACCATCGCGCCGTACACGATTCCGATAAGCGCCAGCAGAGAGAAGACATCGCGCCATGAACCGAAGCCTAATACATGAAATCCCCACGAATCCATGCCATGCGGGAAAAGCACCATGGCCACTCGCAGGCAACCGTAGGCGCCAAGCTTCATCACCACGCCAGCGAGCAGCATGGAAGCAGCCGTTGGCGCTGCAACATGGCCTGTGGGAGCCCATGTATGGAAAGGCCACAAACCAGCCAGGATTCCAAAACCAACGAAGACCAAGGGGAATGCCCACATCTGGAAATGCGGCGGGAAGGAAAACTGCGCGAGAATGAAGAGGTCCATCGTCTTGCCGCCGGCGACCACATATGCCGCTATCAATCCGATGAGCACCATCGCGCTGCCGACGAACGAGTAGAGCGCGAGTTTCATGGCAGCGTATTCGCGCTGCGTCGATCCCCAGATCGCGATGAGAAAATACTTCGGAATAATGGCGATTTCGTAGAAGACGAACAGAAGAAATAAATCAGCGCTCAGAAACACGCCGTACACACCGCCGATAAGAACGAGATAGAAAGCGAAAAACTCCCTCGCGCGATGTTCGATGTTCCAGGAAAACAAAACACCTGCAATCGCTACGATACCGGTTAAGAGCAGTAGTGTCAGACTGATGCCATCTGCCGCCAGATGGTATTCGATCCCAAGCGATGGAATCCATGACGCACGAACAATGGGCAGCATCACGCCAGTTTTGAGTGCCGGAAACCCTGCGATCGTTACACCAAACCCTGCAACCGCCACTAAAAGTGCGATTACGCGCGCTGCTCGTGCAGTTACTTTTACAACGAGCAACGTCAGGGCTCCGACAAACGAGATGTAGATCGTCCAGGCGAGCATCGGCAGCTAATACCTCACCTGTTGCATCATCTTCATAACGGTGCTGTTGAACATACTTAGAATAATCTGCGGGTACAGTCCCACTACAAACATGATTGCTATAGGAAACGACACTGCGATCCGCTCTTGAATCGTCAGATCTGGCATAGCAGACCATTTCTCGTTTAGAGGACCGAAGAAGACGCGCTGAAGAATCGTCAGTATAAAGATTGCCGTTAGAAGCAGGCCTATGACTGCCACTGCGGCGCTCCATGCCGCCAAAGAAAAGACTCCTCTGAAGATCAGAAATTCACCAACGAAGCCATTGAGCCCCGGAAGACCGAGGGAAGAGAAGAGTGCGATGCCCATCAATCCACAGAAAACCGGAACAACCTTGCGTAAGCCGCCGAAGTCATTCAGGCCACGCAGGCCCCCGCTGCGCTTTTCAAGCAGAGCCACAAACCAGAACAACGTAGCAGCGGTCAGTCCGTGATTGAACATCTGCAGGATGACACCATCGAGCGATGCGACTTTGCCCGATGTGAGTGAACTGTTGTCACCGGTAAATTTCGCTGCCGCGAAAATTCCGAGCATGCAATATCCCAGGTGATTGATCGAGGAGTATGCGAGGATGCGTTTCAGATCTTTTTGCGCAAGCGCCGTCAATGCAGAAAGAACAACCGTCGCCACTGCCAGCCATAAAAGCGGCGTCCGTAACGACTGCATCTCCTTATAAAAAATTGGGTAGAGAATTCGCAGAAAACCGTACACACCCATCTTCGACATAGCACCGGTGAGTAGCATGGTTGTGCCGGTGGGCGCTTCGGCATAGGTCGATGGCAGCCATGTGTGAAATGGCATAAGCGGTACTTTGACAGCAAAACCAAGAAAAGCTCCGAAGAAAAGAATCAGCGCGAGATGTTCTGCACTTAAGTTGTGCGTGCCCAACTTCTCAGCAAAGGCAGGGATAAGTTGTCCATTCTGCGCGAGATCCGAGATATGAATAAAGTCAAAGCTTCCCGTGCATTGAAAGATCGCGAGAAATGCCAGCAACAACGCAATACTTCCCACCATCGTGTAGACGAAAAATTGAGTTGCCGCAGAAGCTCGCTGCGGTCCGCCCCAGAGGCGTATCAGGAAGAAAGCTGGAATGAGGCTAAGTTCCCAAAAGATAAACCAGTGAAAAAAATTTAGTGCTGTGAAAGTTCCGAACAAACCGGCCTGAAGGAAGAGAATAAGCGAGAAGTAAAGTCCCGGTTTCTCGTTAATTTCTGATGATGCGCCGATCGCCATCGGTACAAGAATGGCTGAAAGCAGCAACATTACCAATCCAAGGCCATCGATTCCCACGTGATAGTCGACTCCAATCGCAGGGATCCAGGAATGGAGTTCCTGAAACTGGAGATCACCCGACGCAAAATTGAAGCGATGGCACATCATGAGCGCCAGCACGAGCGCTACCAGACTGAACCCCATCGCCAGCTTTCTCGCTAGAGCAGCTTTTTGCATGTCCAGGCTAAGAATTGCAAAAGCGCCGATCAAAGGCACCGCAGTCAATACTGTGATCAACGGAAATGCGTTCATCCGTGATGACCCCAGATCAGAAATAAAACAAGCGCCACAAAAGCAATCCCAACAATACGCAGATAATTTTGGGTAAGCCCTGCCTGGAGACGAGAAAACATCTTGCCGCCGAACGTTACACCCTGGCAGCTTCGATCAAAGCCTCGATTAACGACATATGTATCCAGTGAACGGTTCAGCCACGAAAGCGCTAATACCAGAGAGGAGACGAGCTGTACTGCGCCGCCCCAAATCCAGCGATCGAACCAGTCGCTGAAGTGGGAGCACCACGCAACGAAGCGAATGATGGTGTTTTGGTAAAGTGCGTCGACGAAATAGCCATTTCGCAACACGTTGAATATTTGCGGCTGAAGCCGAGCCAGAGGATCTGGGGTTTCGACACCTTCCACCGGCTTACGCCCATAGCACCACCAGCCGATGCTGAGACCAAGTAGCACGATCACCGTAGACGAAAGCATGATTCTAAGAACGCCGTTTTCTGCGAACCCATGAATATCGAATGCTGCTGAATGGCCGTTGATGAATGCATCAAACCATGGCCAGGCCGGCGTACCGATGAATCCCAGCAATATTGAGAAGACCGCCAGTATCAATAGTGGAAACGTCATCACCGCCGGGCTTTCGTGCGCAGATGCATGCTTCTCGCCAGAATGTGGACTGCCGAAAAATACGTAGCTGACCTGACGAGTCATATAAAACGCGGTCAAAGCTGCGCCTGCGAGACCTAAGTAGAAAGGTACCTGTGAGACGGTCCAAACAGAGGCAGCGTGCAGGATAGCGTCTTTACTCCAGAATCCCGAGAAGAACAGTGGGAATCCACATAGTGCCAGCATGCCAACTGCATACGTGGCGAACGTTACAGGCATGAATCTTCCCAAGCCACCCATGCGGCGGATATTTTGTTCCTCGTGACTCCCATGGATAACAGAACCCGCGCCCATGAACAGGAGAGCCTTGAAGAACGCATGCGTGATGAGATGGAACATCCCCACAGCCACGCCGCCGACTCCGAGGCCGATCATCATGTAGCCGAGTTGCGAAACGGTCGAATAGGCGAGAATACGCTTAATGTCATCCTGCGCCACGGCAATGCTTGCCGCGAATACGGCGGTGATGGCGCCAATCCACGTCACGATCTTCAATGCTGTAGTCGGTTCCATCGCAGTGGTTCCGCTTTGGATAGCCATCAGCGGATAGACTCGCGCCACAAGAAATACACCGGCGGCAACCATTGTGGCGGCGTGGATAAGAGCGCTCACCGGCGTGGGGCCTTCCATGGCGTCCGGCAACCAGACATGGAGAGGGACCTGTCCCGATTTTCCAACTGCGCCGCAGAAGATCAGCAATGCGATTCCAGTGGAAGCTGCTATGCCTGTGCTTGCGGCTAGAGCGACGAGCCGGGTGAGGGATGCCTGCTCCAGGCAACCCGCGCCGTGGTCGTAGAAGAGCAGTGTTCCAGCCTCCGAATAGAGCCACACCATACCGAGCAAAAAAGCCAGATCCCCAATTCGAGTGGTGATGAAGGCCTTTTTAGCAGCGGCCGCTGCACTTGGCTTCTGAAACCAGAAGCCGATGAGTAAGTAGGATGTGAGCCCGACAATCTCCCAACAAATGAAGAGTAATAAGAGACTGTTGGAAATCACCAATCCCAGCATTGCACCGGCAAACAAGGATAGGAAGCAAAAGAACCGCGTGAAGTTTTCGTCGTGAGCCATGTAACCGACGCTATAGATGAAGATCAGCAACCCGACAAAGGTGATCATCACCAGCATCACGGCTGTTAGCGGATCGAGCACCCAACCGAGCCGGAGCCACTCACTTCCGACCTGGAACCACGGAAAATTGAATACTTGCCTCGTCCCTTCGTGACCACTGGATCGAAGTACCTCTGTGAATGCTGAAAAGGAGAGCAGTAAGGATAGAGATAAGGCACCAATCGCGACCGCAGCAGCGAACCTTCGATTCGGCCTCTTTGTCAGCGCAGTAATACCTGCCGCCAGCACCGGCAGGGCGGGGATCAACCAGAGATTTTGGACAATCCAAGGCATTTCGCGGCTTATCCCCTCATCGAATCGATCTGATTCAGATCGGTGGTTTTGAAGTGCCTGTAGATGGAAATGATGAGGGCTAAACCTACGGCGGCTTCGGCTGCCGCAACACCGATCGAGAAGATGACAAACATCATGCCGGTCAGTGCTTCGGGGTGGGGACCGTACCGCCAGAATGCAATAAAGTTGAGGTTCGCCGCATTAAGCATGATCTCGATTCCAATGAGAACGAGAACGGCGTTACGCCGGACCAGCGCGCTGGCCAGTCCGATGGCAAAGAGAAGAGCGGAGACGACAAGATAATTTGCCAGTGGACTCATCGTGCCTCCCTTTTATCGCGCATGGCGATCGAAACAGCGCCAACGAGAGCGACCGTCAGGAGGACGCCAATGATTTCAAGCGGGAGCACAAATCTCGACATTAAAGCATCGCCAATTTGTTTGACCGTACTGTCCGATTGCGGGAGCAGCTCACGCCGCGCTATCACGCTCGAACGGATCGTCCAGGTCAACAACGCAAATACCGCGACCGCTACCATGCTACTGAAAATCCACGTAGGCGAGAGGGTCAGCTGTGGGGCAGTGCCCGCGCCGCGCGTCAGAAGAATTGCGAAGACAATGAGAATCGCGACGGCACCGATGTAGACCAGGACCTGCGCAAATCCGACGAATTGCGCTCCCAATTGAAGATATAAACCCGCCAAACCGACAAAAGACACGGTCAGTGCCAGGACACAATGGATCAGGTTCCGTAGTGTCAGCACCGCAGCTGCTCCGGCAATCACCAGAAGGGCGAGAATGACAAATGGCAGGGTCAATTCAGATGCATCCCCATTTCACGTCGCAAATTATCGCTCTATCACAATTAGTTGGCATTGTATTCATCATGTTGGATGTGTCCACAGGAAACAGACTGTCTATTTAGAGATCGCACCACAAACCGCAATAAACCCTCCTAATCAGCGAATCGATAGGCTCTCTTTTCCCACTTCCCCGATTGCGTCAGGCCACGACCAAGCAAAACATACGGAACGACAATCAGAATTGTGCAAACGATCCACCGAATCAACCCGGACGGAATGTAATGCCAGACTCCGGCAGCGACAAGGTTGATCAGGGCCATCGGAAGCATGAACTTCCACGCAAAGTTCATAAGCTGATCCATGCGAAGTCGTGGAAGAGTGCTGCGGACCCATATAAGGCCTGCAATCAACATAAGAAGCTTCGCAAAAAACCAGACATAGGATGGAATCCAGCTTAGAAACGAAAGCGGAGCGGACCATCCACCGAGAAACAAAGTAATAGCCAGGCCACAAATCGCGAACATACCGATGTATTCGCCCAGGAAGAACAAAGCAAACTTGAATCCGGAGTACTCCACGAAGTAGCCGGCGATGATTTCGGATTCACCTTCCGGTAAATCGAACGGCGAGCGATTGGACTCGGCTGTCGCCGCAATCATGAAAAACACGAATCCCGCAAAACCCCACGGAGTGAACACATACCAGTGCGGCAAAATCCCGGTGTAGGCCGCCTGTTTTTCAACGATGGCCACGGTCGAGAGAGTACCGGCTGCCATGATCACCGTAACGGATGAGAGGATCAACGGAACCTCGTAGCTGATCATTTGGGCGACCGCGCGCATGGCGCCCAGCAACGAATATTTATTCCGGCTGGACCAACCCGCCATGAATATCGTGATCTCAACAATTGCTCCGGCTGCAAAGAAGTACACCAGGCCAGCATCCAGGTTGGCAGCAACCATATTGCGGCCTATCGGCAGAACTGCGTAGCCCAGAAAGGCGGCCATCACAAGCAGAATCGGCGCCAGCAGATGTACGATCGCGTCTGCTGAATGCGGCACAATATCTTCCTTGGTTAAGGATTTCACGCCGTCCGCGACAGGTTGTAACACACCATACGGTCCTACTCGATTTGGACCATACCGATTCTGGAAACGACCTAGCCCTTTGCGCTCCAACAAGGTCGTAACAGCAAATAGCGTGGCAAACACTGCAAGAATCGAGATAGCGGAAAGAGCTGCTCCCGCCAGTGGCTGCAACCAAACGGGCAACTGCGCGACAAGCCAGTGTTTGAGTATGACAAAGATTTGATCGATCATTTCGGTCATCGGCTGTCAGTTAGTAGTCGCAGGTGTAGGGTTTGGATGAGCGGTTGGCGATGCTGGCGCCGCTACAGGTTTGGCTTTGGCTTTAGCGGCGGCAGCAGCAAGTCTTTCGTCAACTTCTGCGGCGGCTACTGGATGGATCTGGTGGAAGTATTGATTCGATTTTGCAAGATGCGCTTTGTTCCACAGGAGTCCTCCGTAACGATCGCACGTGCTCAACTCAAACGCGTTATCCATTTCGATGGCATCGAAGGGGCAGACCTCCACACAGATCTGGCAACTCATACAGACGGAGACATCAATGTTGAAAACTGCGGGGTAAAACTGCGGTTTCCCCAGTGCGTCGGGCTTCTTGTCCTTACTCTTCTCTATATAGATACATTTGGGCGGGCATTCCTTCTCACATATCTGGCAGGCGACGCAGCGCAGGCCAGCCTGCCAGTCGTTACTGTCATAGACCAGGAAGGGAAAATTGCGCGCCGCCTCTGCCTGTGGAAGGCGCTCTTCCGGAAATTGAACGGTGGTCAGACGGTCTTTGCTGACGTAACTGCCAAGGAAATTCCTGGCCGTCTCCACCAGACCTTTCAGAATGCCTTCACCTAGCATCGCTCAACTCCCTCGTGCGATCTCGCTGATTTGTGTTCGCCTTAACGGTCCACCTCGCCCAGGACGATATCCACAGTTCCAAAAATCACAATGACGTCTGCAACGCTATAGCCTCGGCACATATCTTCCAATGCAGTCAGGTTGATCAAGCTCGGCGGACGAACGCGGTAGCGATACGGATTCGGTGAACCATCGCTGATCAGGTAGAAGCCCAACTCGCCCTTTGGGCCCTCGATTCGGCCGTACGCCTCTCCGGGCTTCGGACGGAATCCACGAATCTTCGCCTTCGGATCCATGATCGGACCGGAGGGAATATCGCGCAGAGCCTGATTCAGAATCTTCAGAGACTCGCGCATCTCCAGCATTCGGATCATGTAGCGGTCGTAAACATCGCCATGTTCACCCAGCGGAATTTTGAAATCGAAGCGATCGTAGATGCCGTATCTGTCGACTTTGCGGATGTCGTAATTCACCCCTGAAGCACGCAGCATCGGTCCGGTAATTCCAGCATTGATCGCGAGATCTTTCTTGAGCACGCCAACACCCTGCGAGCGCGCCATGAAGATCTCATTTCCAGTCAGCAATTGCTCGTATTCGTCGAGGAAGCGTGGAAACTCATCGACAATCTTCTTCGCTTGTTCGAGCCAGCCGGATGGCAATTCCACGCGGCATCCACCGAAGCGCATGTAGTTGCACATCATGCGCGAGCCCGTCAGCGATTCGAAGAGATCGAGCATCTTCTCGCGTTCGCGGAAGGCATACATCAAGGGGGTTCCGCTTGCTCCCATCTCCTGCGTGAGGAAGCCAATCGTTGCCGTGTGATTCACTAGGCGGGTGAGTTCCGCAGTGATGACGCGAATATATTCGGCGCGTTCCGGAACCTGAAGGCCAGCCAGTTTTTCAACGGCAAGGGCGTATGCCCAGTTATTCGTAAGAGAGCAGATATAGTCGAGCCGGTCGGTGTATGGCATCGAAGCCAGATAACTCGTCGATTCAGCGATTTTTTCGTGATTCCGATGGAGATAGCCAAACACCGGCTTGAGTTTTATGACGCGTTCGCCGTCGAGGACGACATCCATGCGGAAGACGCCATGAGTCGATGGGTGGTGCGGACCCAATGCGATTTCCAGAAACTCGCCTTCACCGTCCTCGTCGTGAGGCGTCTGCAGCATCTGTTCCTCAACCGGCACTGTGGTTAAATCTGCCATTTCTTGTTAAGAATTCCTCGCCAGGTGCGTATTTGCCTTTGCCAGAACCTCATCATGCGGTGTCGGTTCGTATTCGTAATCATCCGGCTCAACATAATCTTTGCGCATCGGATGATCTTCAAATTCATCCCACATCAAAATGCGCCGCAAGTCGGGATGTCCATCGAAGATGATCCCGTACAGATCGAATATCTCGCGTTCCTGAAACTCCGCACTTCGCCAGACCGGCGTTAGTGAGGGAAGATGCACCTTATCGCTCCGGTTTTCGGTACGCAACCGGAGTATCACCGGTCCATGCTTCTTCTCCATGGAATACAGGTGGTAAACGACCTCCAGATATCCGGGAGACTGCTCCGTCTGCAGCCAATCAACACCAGTGACATTGGAGCAGTAGTCAAACCGGAGTTCCGCGTCGTCTCTCAGAAACGTCGCTACTTCGATCGCGTGAGCAGTATCCATCAAAAGTGAATGTTGGGCAGACGGGCTGCTATTCGGGATGATTTCGAGGGGGCATCCCGGAATCGCTATTTCCAGGTCGGCTTTAATCTTCTCGATCATGAATCTCCCTGTCCGTACAGGAATCCTGGTTGTTGAGGATTGGGAACACACCCGGGTTGTTCGGCGGTTCCAGATCGTGAGCGCCATACCGAGGCACGACAAATTCACTCGGCGCTTCCGGATTGAGATGCCGGGGCCTGTCGGCACCGGTCAGTACCTGCTCGTCAATCTTCTTCTGCAGCGTCATAAACGCGTCAATCAGCGCCTCGGGGCGGGGCGGACATCCTGGAATGTGAACATCCACCGGGATGTAGCGGTCAATTCCTTTGAGCACGTTATAACCCTGCTTGAACGGACCTCCTGAAATCGCGCATGCCCCCATCGCGATAACGTATTTTGGCTCCGCCATCTGGTTATAGAGACGCACAACCTGGGGAGCCATTTTCTTGGTGACCGTCCCGGAGACAATCATCAGGTCTGCCTGCCGAGGCGATGGCCTGAAGACCTCAGCGCCAAATCGCGCCAGGTCGTAACGGGCCATCGATGTTGCAATCATTTCGATCGCACAACAGGCCAGGCCAAACGTCATCGGCCACACAGAGTTCTTTCGGCCCCAGTTGTAGAGCTCTTCGAGGGTCGTTGTCACGATTCCCTGTTTGCTCAATTCGATCTTCAGTTTCTGGTCCATCGCAACTGTTCCGCCTGAATCTGTTTTGTCGGGGCCGTCACACCCAGATCAATACACCTTTTTGCCACGCCCATACCAGTCCTTCGACCAGCAGGAGCAAAAACACCATCATCGCAATAGACGCTCCTATCGTTAAACCGGTAAATGACACGGCGAACGGCAGCAGAAAGATTGCTTCTACATCGAAGATGAGAAAGATAATTGCGTACAAGTAATATTCCGGTCGGAATGGGATCAAAGTATCGTCTTTTGTCTCCAGGCCACATTCATAGGTCGAGTTTTTAGACGGCCCGGGCTTCCGGGGAGAAAACTTCTTTGACCACATCCATGCCAAAGCCAAAGGAGCGATGGCAAAACCGGCGGCCGCAATCGCAAGCACGATGATGGGAAGATAGGGGCCGAAGTCCGGAGAATTCATAAACACCTGAGATGGTGAATCTTATCCGTCGCACTCATAAAATATGGAGCGTTGAGCGAACTCAACTCCTCCACCGCCTTACGACTGACCACCTTACCAACTGAACTGGAGCACGTCAAAAACAATTCCTGCATGGTTGCTCCAAAACACAAGAAAGAGATGTTGCGTCCAGGAGAGTTAGAGCCGGGGATACCTTCAGGAGTTCCTCCGTCTGCGCGGATATCGCACTACGACCGGGAGTTAGAATGAATATGGTATTGTGGCTTGTTCGCGGAACTCCCAAGTTTCACCCAAGGAGGGGGAACAACTCATGGCGACAGAACACGTCGCGCTGGCAACAGATACGCAGCAGCCTTCGCAGCAAAAAGTCATCAACGACTTCAGCATTCAGATCGCTACCGTAAACGGGTCGGGATCGCAGTCAGCTAACTCTGTCCTGCTTCGCTCGATCTTCCGGATGGGCATTCCGGTCAGCGGCAAAAACCTCTTTCCTTCCAATATTGCAGGGTTGCCGACGTGGTTCACCATCCGCGCCAGCAAAGACGGCTACATTGCCCGCAAAAAGGAAATTGACCTCCTGATTGCGATGAATCCCGAGACCTCGAAGGAGGACATGCTTTCCCTGCCCTCCGGTGCCGCGGCCATCTACGAAGAATCCGCCGACCTGCGGCAGTTCCGCGACGATGTGGCTTGCTACCCGGTGCCCTTCGACAAACTCACGGCTGCAGTGTGCCCAGAGGTGAAGCTGCGTAAGCTCGTCAAAAACATGGTTTATGTCGGCGTCGCCGCTCATCTTCTGAAGATGGACATGGCTGCCGTCGAGGCCGCCCTGCGCAAGCAGTTCGCCAAGAAAGTAAAAGCTGCAGACCTCAACTGGGCAGCCGTGCAGGCAGGTTACGACTACGCATCGACAACTCTCACCAAGCACGATCCTTTTGTGCTCGAACCCATGAACGCTACCGCGGGCAAGATCATCATTGATGGGAATACCGCTGCCGCGCTGGGTTGCGTCTTTGCTGGTTGCACCGTGGCGATGTGGTATCCCATCACACCGTCGTCGTCGCTGGTCGAGAACTTTATCGACCTCGCAAAGCGCTATCGTGTCGAAGCCGATGGCAAAGCCACCTTCGCTATCGTGCAGGCAGAGGATGAACTGGCCGCAATCGGAGCCGTGCTCGGAGCTGGCTGGGCAGGAGCGCGTGCGATGACGGCAACCTCCGGCCCGGGAATCTCGCTCATGTCCGAGTTCGCTGGACTCGGCTATTACGCGGAATTGCCCGGAGTCATCTTTGACGTGCAGCGAACCGGCCCATCGACCGGCCTGCCCACGCGAAATCAGCAGGGCGATCTGCTCTCCGTCGCGTTCCTCTCTCACGGAGACACCAAGCATGTCATGCTGATTCCGAGCAATGTCCGGGAATGCTACGAGATGGCTCTGGCTGCGTTTGACCTGGCCGAACAGTTGCAAACGCCTGTCTTTGTCATGTCCGATCTTGATCTGGGAATGAACAACTGGATGTCCGAGCCCTTTGCCTATCCTGACAAGCCCTTGAATCGGGGTAAGGTACTGAGTGCCGAGCAACTGGACAAGCTTGGCGGATTTGCGCGCTATAAGGATGTGGATGGCGATGGTATCGGCTACCGTACCCTGCCGGGCACCGATCATCCATTGGCGGCCTACTTCACACGGGGCTCCGGGCACAATGAAAAGGCCCAATACACCGAGCGGCCTGACGATTACTTTAACAATATGGAGCGGCTTGCGAAGAAATTCGAGACGGCGCGCTCACTTGTGCCGCGTGCTGACGTCGTGCAGACCGGCAAATCACGGATTGGCCTGATTGCCTTTGGCACCTCCGATTTTGCAACGCATGAAAGCCGCCATCAGTTACGCAACGAGTTTGGGCTTGAGACGGACTACCTTCGGCTCCGGGCATATCCTTTCTCCGGCGAGTTGTACGAATTCATCGCTTCGCACGACCGGGTTTATGTGATTGAGCAAAATCGTGATGCGCAGATGTTGAGCCTGATCAAGCTGGATGTCCGCGCGGAGGATGTCGTAAGACTGCGAAGCATCCGCCACTTCAACGGACTGCCCATCGACGCGCGCTCCATCACCGACGATCTTGTCACGCAGGAAGGACTCTAATGTCGACGACCCCTGTTTCCACTTCGGGAGAAGCACCGAAACCAGCCGTGAAGACCAACCGTATCGGGCTTCAGGTTCTGGACTATCGCGGCGGCAAGACGACGCTATGCGCCGGTTGCGGCCACAATGCCATCTCGGAGCGCATCATTGATGCCTTCTACGAGATGGGCATCAAGCCCGAGCGATTAATGAAGCTCTCCGGCATCGGGTGCTCCTCGAAGAGCCCGGCATACTTCATGAGCCGGTCGCACTCCTTCAACAGCGTGCACGGACGCATGCCCTCCGTGGCCACAGGCGCGTTGCTGGCCAACCACACCGTGAAGGCTCTTGGCGTCAGCGGCGACGGAGATACCGCATCCATCGGCATGGGGCAGTTCGTGCACATGGTGCGACGCAATATTCCCTTGATCTACGTCATCGAGAACAACGGCGTATACGGACTGACCAAAGGCCAGTTCTCCGCAACTGCCGACGTTGGCTCGAAGCTGAAGACCGGTGTCATCAACGACCTGCCACCCATCGATATCTGCTCGCTTGCGATCCAGCTGGGCGCAACCTTCGTCGGACGCTCTTTCTCGGGCGATAAAAAACAATTGCTCGCCATGCTGAAGGCCGCCACTTCGCACAACGGAACCGTGCTCCTCGACGTGATCTCGCCATGCGTCACCTTCAACGACCACGAAGGCTCCACCAAGAGCTACAAGTACATGCAGGAGCATGAGGAAGCCATCTCCGAGGTCGGCTTCGTGCCCCATTTCCAGGAGATCGACGTCGAATACGACCCCGGCACAACGATTGAAGTTCAGATGCATGATGGCAGCCACCTGCGCCTGCGCAAGCTGCACGAGAACTTCGACCCGACGGATCGCGTTGCCGCAGTGTCAGCACTCATGTCGGCACACGCCAGCGGCGAAGTCCTGACTGGTATCTTCTATCTCGAAACCACCAAGCCCAGCTTCACGGAACTGCTCAATCTGGTCGATGAGCCGCTTGCCACTTTGCCAGATGAACGGGTACGGCCGGGCAAGGCGGTTCTCGAGGAGTACATGCAGCGGCTTATGTAGCCAACTGTCTGGCTGATCTATTTAGTGGCTGATCTATTTACCGCTGTGCTCGGCGCCGGCATCGGGTTCGGGATAATCCGTATCGTTGTCTTTAAGCATTTCGTCCTGATCGCGATGGCCTAACTGGCCTGATAAAGACCCGTGCTGCGATCGATTCTTCTGGTCACGGTGCGGAGCATCGTGTTCTTCTGCGCCTTTGCGCATCCCTTCGTCAGGGCGAGTCGTTGCAGATTGCGTCATGTGCTCCTCCGGGTCTGGCGAATGAGTCATCGGATGGTCGGCAGCAAAAATAGGATGGGCCCGGGGTGAAAAGCACCGCTTCAAGTCTCGAATAGAATGTACTGCTATGGCATTCAAGTTTCAAGGCGTTGATTTCCTCCAATTTGACACCCTCCTCTCCGAGGATGAACTTCTGGTCCGCAACAACTCCCGGGCTTTCGTAGAAGATAAGCTCATCCCCATCATTGAGCAGTGCAACCGCGACGGCCGCTTCCCTCGCGAACTTGTTCGTCCAATGGGCGAACTCGGCTTTTACGGCGCTACGCTCGAAGGCTACGGCTGCGCCGGCATGAACAACGTGGAGTACGGGCTCCTGATGCAGGAACTTGAGCGAGGCGACTCCGGCATCCGCAGCTTCGTCAGCGTGCAGTCCGCGTTGGTCATGTATCCCATCTATGCCCTGGGCTCGGAGCAGCAAAAGAATCAGTGGCTTCCCAAACTGGCCACCGGAGAAAAACTCGGTTGTTTCGGCCTCACCGAACCCGATTTCGGCTCCAATCCGGGAGCAATGCGAACGCGTGCCCGCAAAGACGGTAACGACTACATTCTCAACGGCGAAAAGATGTGGATTACCTCAGGCAGCATCGCTGATGTTGCTGTTATCTGGGCAAAAGTCGAAGAGGGCGGCGTTGCTCCGGAGGATTGGCGCATCCGCGGTTTCCTCGTCGAAACCGACCGCCCCGGATTCTCCGCAAGCGATGTGCACGGCAAATGGTCGTTGCGTGCTTCGGTGACCTCCGGACTCTCGATGCAGGACCTGCGCATCCCTGCCGAGAATCTCTTACCCCAGTCTGACGGCTTGAAGTCTCCCCTGATGTGCCTCAGCCAGGCACGATACGGCATCAGCTGGGGAGCCATCGGTGCGGCGATGGCCTGCTATGACACTGCGCTGCAATACGCAAAGCAACGCAAGCAATTCCGCGATCAGCCTATCGCCAGCCACCAGCTCGTGCAGGAAAAGCTGACCTGGATGATCACTGAAATCACCAAGGCGCAGTTGCTGTCGCTCCAGTTGGGCCGGCTAAAAGATAAGGGAAAGGCAGCATTCCAGCACATCTCGATGGCGAAGAAGAACAACGTCTGGATGGCCCTCGAATGCGCGCGATTGGCTCGCGACATCCTCGGCGCAAACGGCATCGCCGACGATTACCCCATCATGCGTCACATGATGAATCTCGAATCGGTCAAAACTTACGAGGGCACGCATGACATACACACCCTCATCGTGGGCCAGAGCGTGACAGGAATCGCTGCCTACTGACGCCGTTCCGAGGACTGCAAAGGGGGTACCCCCCTCCCCTATCTTTTGGTGTAAAGTGTTCATTCTATAAAGCTTAGATTGGGAATTCCCGGCCCGAGAATCGCGGTCAGATACGTTACGCTCGCAAGTGTCTCTGCTTAAAAGCAATGTCCTGGCTTTCGGGCCAGGACTTTCTCTCTTTAAATTCTAGCAATTTGGTGAAACTGCTCTGCCATGCAACGGAAATTGATTTTCCCTTTATTTTGTGTCAGCTGAGAGATTTTCCACCGTTTCGGGCCCTTGACAGCGTTCCACAGCACCGAGGGTTCACCCCTTTAATATCGTGGCTCGGAATTCGATTCTTTCGGGGATTGCAGTTTCTGAACGATCTGCATCTCGCGGGTGGCATCCTCGGTGCGGCCCATCGCCCGATAGCTCTGCGCAAGCAGGGTATGGGTCATCGTATTTTGAGGATCCATCCTCTGGGCCCTTTCCAGATACATCGCGGCGTTGACCGGGTCTTTCTGCCGGAGCAAAACCTTGCCCAGCAGGATGTATGGTCCCGTCGCATTTGGCTCCAGCAAAAGAGCCTGCTGGAGCACGCGTTCTGCCTTTGCATAATCTCCAGTGCGGGTATAGGCATCCCCCAAACGTTCGTAGATTCCGCCCTCAAGCGGGTTGCGAGCGCGTTCTTTTTCAAACTCGCCAATGGCGACATCCGGATGTTCCAACGCCAGCGAGATCTCTCCCAACAAACCATGCGCCAGCGGCAACCCCGGATCGAGTTGCAGTGCCTTCGTCGCAAATTCCTGTGCGTTTGAAAGGTATTCCCGACGAAACAGCATCCTGGCCGTCAGCAGGTAGGCAGGCGCAGAATCCGGCGCAAAGGCGTATTGGGCAGCGAAGGCATGACGGGCGTCATCGTACCGCCGGGTATCGATATAGCAGAGAGCAAGGATATAGTTCGGATCGTACTTCGTCTCAGAGGTCCACTGATGCGCTGCCTCCAGTAAAGGGATTGCCTCAGCGGGCTTGCCAAGACGAAAGAGTGTGAGGCCGCGCATCTGCATCGCTTCCTCATCGTGTCCGTCAATCCGGACGGCCGCTGCGAAGGCAGCATCTGCCTCTGTAAAGCGATTCTCTGCATAAAGAGCGAGTCCACGTAGCCGATCAAATCCCGGCGGAGAGGGTTGTGCCTTGAGTTGATCGAGACGCTTCAAGGCCTCGCTTGATTCACCTCGATCAATCATCTGTCGAACCTGAGCAAGAGAGTTCGCAGCGCTCGACGGACTCTCTACCTGGGTTGAACTGGCCGAAGGTTGTTGTCCCTCACCGACAGGTGCAACGGCCATCATTGACAGAGCCACAACAATCCCGAGGACCATGAAATTATCCATCGGCAACCCGAAGCAAGTGTACAAGCAACGGGGGAGCCGAAGCTCCCCCATTGTTACCAGGATTCTGTTTCTACTCTAGAACTGCACCCGCAGCGAGAACTGCAACTGACGCGGATGAGAGGAACCGTCTGGGAACGGTCCATTGCTGATCGATCCATCTGCTTCGAGATTGCCACCCGGTGTGCCCCAGTTAATTTTGTTGAAGGCATTGAAGAAATCTGTCCGGAACTGAATGGTCGCCTTTTCACGGATCGAAAAGTTCTTCTGAACCGCCAGATCCGTGTTGAACAGATGCGGGCCGTAGACACTGTTCCTGCCTACAGTGCCAATCTGGTCAAGACCAGGTTTGGTGAAGAGTGCCCCGGAACCCGTGAGGGGATAATCCGTCTTGCTGAAGAATTGCAGGTTGTGCCCCGGAGAACCTGTAATGTGAGGGTGGAAGGCATGTGGATTTCCGTTAACCTGGCAGGGAACGCCTCCCGGGATCACGTCACCGCACGTACCATAGCTAAGACTAAAGGGAAGGCCGCTGGAGTAGTTGAGCACCGGGCTGAGTTGCCAGCCTCCTATGAATTGATTGACAACACCGCTGACATCGCTGGCAAACGGCTTATTTCTTCCAAAGGGCAACTCATACAAACCATAAACAATGATCTGCTGCTCCCGGAGCGCACTGTCGCGGCCCTTCACGGCCGGTTTACTCCAGGTGGAATAGCCGGTGGCGTAACTCGTAGCCCGCTGCCATGCATAGTTCCCATTGAGAGAAAGTCCACGCGTGAACTGCTTGGTAAGGGTGACTTGAAGTGCGTGGAAGTGCGAATCGAAGTTATTGCTGTAGTCAGTGATGCCGTTCGTCCAGCCGCACTGGCCGCTTCCGAGGAGCGGATTGGCTGGAGTGATATGGTAAGCAGGATCGGCGCATGCCGGTAACTTGCCTGCATAGTAACGCGTTAAGTAGTTGGTAATTGAGGTTCCTCCAGAGGGCGAGACACCAGGTAATGGCTGACCGTTAAGTGCCTTCACGCCATAATTTGTACTTGGGTTTACGTTGGTTGCCGGCTCGTAATGGAGCGGCTGACCGGTGATGCTGTACTGCGCCGGGAGGAAGACGGCTGTTTCATTAGGATTCGTCGTGTTGCCGGCGTTGTCGCCGAGCGTATGAGTACCTTTGTTCCCTACATACGCTACCGTTAATGAAAGCGTCGGTGTGAACGACTGCTGAAGAGCCAGATTCCACGCGTCCAGGCTAGGCAGGCGAAGCGGGTTGGGCCTTGCGCGTGAGTTCACTGCATAACCCGGATTTGGCAAGAGGCCGTTCGAAGGCACCGGGATTGGAGTCGGGGCAGGAGGACCCTGCGCAAGTGTAAACGAAGAGTTGAGATAGCTTCCGGTGGCGTCCTGCTGTTGATTTTGGAGTATAGGCAGATTCTGGGTAGCGGCGTGTCCAAAGATCGAACCGAAGACGCCTATATCGAAGCTGCGTCCATATCCTCCGCGGACAACGGTGTTTGGAGTCACTTGATAGGCCACCCCTACTCTTGGACTCCAGGTCTTGTTATCCCTGCCCCAGTTCATATTACTGGCAACTTGGCCTACTCCCGCCACGTTGAGATATCCGGTATTTGGATCGAGCAGGGCACCGTTGGTAGCTGCATTGATCGTCTCCGGGAAGTAGAACTCATAGCGGAGGCCATAGTTCACAGTGAGCTTCTGCGTCGCGCGCCAGGTGTCCTGCGCATAGAAGAAGTCGCGCTTCTGGAACTCCTTCGCATTGGTCGAGGTGCTGACATAACGCTTGAAGCCAGTTACCTGACCGAGAACAAAAGTCGCAAAGCCCAAGCCACCTGTTGCGCCGTTGGAGGTAGGCTGATTGCTGAAGTAGAGGATTCCGGTGCGGTCGTTATCGCTGGGGACACGGAGGTTGCGCGCATAACGAAGATCAGCGCCTAGCTTCAAGGAATGGTTCCCGAAGATCTTTGTCCAGTTGTTTACGATCTGGAACTGGTCTTCCTTCTGCTTCAACGGGCAGTTGCAGCGATCGACGTTCAGGCCAGCGCCGTACTGCGGACCCTGATTTTGGCCATTTGAAGGCTCCGCTCCAGTACTGGCCCCAACCTCAGCCAGTTGGAAGCTTGGTGCACCATTTGTAATTGGATCTGACGTGTTCATGCCGGGAATGCCGAGCTGATTGGCGAGCTGGACGGTCTGGTCATACTTAGACGTGATGATGTTGTAGCGGAAGTAACCGAACCGGAGGTCGGTTACCAGCTTCGCACTGAGAGCATAATCCATGCCTATAGCAAGGCTGTCATTCGCTCCCTGGGAGGTGCCACCGTATCCACCCAAACCAAATCCCGCTCCTCCGGCGTCACCGAACATCACTTTTCCGCTTAGTGTGTCTGTGAATCGGCTGAATCGCGTGAAGAAGTGGATTCTGTCATTCATCTGGTAGTCGCCGCGCACATCCCACTGATCGCTGTTCAGGCCTCCGGTGCCGCCGCCGCTGTAGTTGTTCTTGAGCCCATTGAAGGTTCCCGGATTATTCGGCTTGTAAGGCTCCAGAAGAGTAAGAAAATTCTTGGCCTGCGTGGATACCTGTGATGCCGGAATCACGTTGCCGGGATAAGGCGTGCCGTTTGCCTGGTAGATTGTCCCTGTGCCAGCAGGGGTTACGTTGGTCAGATATTCACTGAAGTCGCATCCCGGAACCCCGGTTACCGTCGCTTGCTTGCCAAGACATGTCTCTACCAATCGAGACGACGGTACCGTTTGAGTATTGGAAGTTCCGACCTTCTGTCGAACCCCTTGATAGTCTCCAAAAATGAACAGTTTGTCCTTGAAGATTGGTCCGCCGATCGAACCGCCAAACTGGTTTTTAAGAGCCTGCGGAATCGAGCCTTGCGTTGGCCCCTGTGTGAACGGATCCCTCGCCAGGTTCGCACCGCTCTGCCGATAGTCAAACGCCGAACCGTGGAAGTTATTAGAACCCGATTTCGTCTGCGCCGTTACAACCGCCGAAACAGCTTTACCGAACTCCGCGTCGAAGTTCTGCGTGGTGATCTTCGACTCGGAGAGCGAGTCGAAATTAGGATTTACAACGATGATGCCGAGGATCGGGTCCTGATTATCGGTTCCGTCCAGTTCATAGGCTGTTCCAGCGAATGCCTGCCCGTCGACCATGATCTGTTTGCTGCCCTGCGGGTTCTCGCTCGCAGCATGGCTCCAGCCCATCTCCTGTGCACCAGGCAGCAGGAGTTGCAGTCCGGTGAAATTGCGTACCCGACACCGGCAGATCCTGGATCTCCCTCGACACAAACGACGTCGATACATCCGCGCGGTCCGTTTTCAGCTGCGGAACATTATCGGCATTTACCTCCACAGTCGTTTCAGACGCCCCGACTTGCAGCACAATCTGAGCTTTGGTCGAGGTATCGGCAAGGACCGTGATTCCGGTCTGCTGATAACTCTGAAACCCCTGCGCGGTCACTTTTACGTTGTAGACGTCGGGGATGAGGTGGTCCGCTGCGAATTCGCCGCTGCCGTTGGACGTCACGGTAGACGACGTTCCCTTTGCCACATCCTCCACCGTCACCGTTGCACCCGGAACGACGGCTCCGCTGGCATCAGTCACCGTGCCATAGATCGATCCATAGACGGCCTGTGCGTATGTATATGTGGAGGTGAAAAGCGCTGCCAGAACCACTGCAGAAAATAATCTGATTTGCGTCGACACACTCATGACAAGACTCTCCTGAAAGGGTGCTGCTATGTCTTGTCTCATCCCCTGGGGATGCTGTTGCGAAACACGTCGGACGCGGTACTCGTCTTCGCAAGCTCCTCCGGTTGAGACAGGATAATTCGATCTGGGAATCCAGCTCTGCCTTACAACAAGAAAGCTATGCTTGCTAAAAACGCATCGAACGTTACGCGCAACATCATGAAACTGTCAACTCCTGAGGTATCTTCGACGGCACTTTAGACCAGGAAAATAAACCCAAAATCCATAGATTCTCTCCTGGCATCCATATCGCCTGATATGGTCTGACCTCCTCCCCCGCAATCCGTGGCAACGAAACTGTATTTCCATCTGAATATGTTTGATCGATCAAAACGAATCACTCACAACCATGGTGCGCGGTTCTACATCGAAGTCTCCAAGGCTTGTTCTATTTCGTGGACCCTGCGACGACGCGCACCTGCGTGAAGAGAGGTCTTCTTTGCAACACCGGTGCAATTGCTATAGTGTTTTGCGATTCAGGAGGATCAGTCCCGTGCGTTCCATTGCTCGCCGAATCAGCCTTCGATTCGTCCTCTCCTATTTTTTCCTTGCCTTGTCTCCGGCATTGTCGCTGGCGCAGTCTCAGAACGTCCCGGCAGATACCTGGTGGAAGCACGCTCTCATCTATGAGATCTACCCCCGCAGCTTCCAGGACACCAACGGCGATGGCATAGGCGACCTCAACGGAATCACGCAAAGACTCGATTACCTGCAATCTCTCGGTGTCGATGCGATCTGGCTTTCACCCATCTATCCCTCACCACAGGTCGATTTCGGCTACGACATCTCCGACTACGAGAACATCGACCCGCAATACGGCACTCTTGCTGATTTCGATCACCTCGTCGCTGAGGCCAAAAAGCGAAACATCCGCGTCATCATGGATATGGTGATGAACCACACCTCCGATAAGCACCCGTGGTTCATCGAGTCCGCCAGTTCGAAGACCAACCCCAAGCGCGACTGGTACGTCTGGCGTGACGGCAAACCCGGCGGTACGCCACCCAATAATCCTCCGAATAACTGGACCAGCATCTTCGGGCACTCCGCATGGCAATACGACCCGAAGACCAGCCAGTACTACTATCACCGCTTCTACATTCAACAGCCCGATCTGAACTGGAGAAATCCTGCCGTCGAAAACGCGATGTTCGGCGCTGTTCGTTTCTGGCTCGATCGCGGAGTCGCTGGATTTCGTCTCGACGCCATCCCCACGCTCTTTGAAGACCCTAAACTGCGCGACGCTGAGGAACTCGAAGGGACGAACGCCTACGGGGACCGCCTTCAAAAGGTAGACCTCTATGAGAATCTTCCCGAGGTCCATACCGTGATGAGAAGGCTTCGCGCCGTAGCCAACAAATATCCGGGTGATCGTGTGTTGATCGGCGAAACCTACCTGCCGAATGTCCAGGAACTCGACAAATGGTATGGAGGAACAAAACGAGACGAACTTCATCTCCCCATGGATATGCAGGTTGGCTTCACAAACAAGCTCGATGTCTCTCTTCTCAGGGAACGGATCTCCGATGCTGAAACGAAGATCAATGGCAATCAGCCATTGTTTGTCTTCGACAATCATGACAACCCGCGAAGCTGGGACCGTTATGGCGACGGCGAGCACAACGATGCCATCGCACGCATCGTCGCAACTCTGCTGCTTACCTCGCGCGCAACGGCGCTGATGTACTACGGCCAGGAACTCGGCATGCTCACCACTCCCCCGGCCCGCAAGGAGGATGTCAAGGACCCGATTGGAATCACAGGCTGGCCACGCGAAAAAGGCCGTGATGGCGAACGAACTCCAATGCAATGGGACGGTTCAAACAACTCAGGATTCAGCACAGCTGGTTCGACTTGGCTGCCTTTAGCCGCCAACTACGCAAGCGTTAATGTAAAGACGGAAGAGAGCAATCCAACTTCCCTGCTGAACTGGTACAAGCAACTTATCTCCATGCGCAGAAGCAACCCCGCCTTGCGCGACGGCGCCATGGTCATGCTGGACGAGACCAATCCTTCGGTTCTCTCCTATCTTCGCAAAGGCCCTGCAGGACAACCTTCGGTACTGGTCTCCGTCAACTGCACGGGAAAGCAGGAAACTGTCACCCTTGATCCGGGCAAATACGGGGTAAGCGGCAAAAATGTAAGCACGCTGCTCACCGACGCCGATTCGCTCAAACAACAATCAACCCTGACCATTAACCTGCCGCCATACGCCTCCTGGATTGGCAGCCTAAAATAAAACGGAGATGAGGATCAGACGCGCACTCCACAGCTCCGCTCTTCTGCTGCTGATCGCTTGCAGCATCTTCACGCCAGATTATCTCTTCTGCCAGACCGCATCTTCTGAAGCGGCCGATAAGGCAAAGATACTTCGGTACATCAGCACCGGATGGAACACACTATCGCGGTCGACTGCTGAGTGTGAATCTCTGGTCGATCCCAAAGTCACCACGGCCGCTGTGCTCTATCTGCCGGAAGGAGCAGAGACGCCAAAGGCAGTTGCCACACTCGAAAGGCGCTGCAAGGTTGAAGTGCGCAGGCTGCCGCGAAAAATCACCCATCTCGGTGATGTTCGCGTCTCCGAGATTCCCGCCGAAGGCCTCCTTTATCTTCCCCACCGTTACGTCGTCCCCGGCGGGCGTTTTAATGAGATGTACGGATGGGACAGCTATTTCATCATTCTTGGTCTTGTCGCGGACAAACGCATTGATCTTGCTCAAGGCATGATTGAGAATTTCTTCTTTGAGATCGAAAACTACGGCTCTGTCCTCAATGCAAACCGCACTTACTACCTCACACGCTCGCAGCCACCGTTTCTCACTTCGATGATCCGCGAGGTCTACGAGCACCGCGGCAACACTCCCATATCCAGAACGTGGCTGCTGAAGGCATATGACTATGCCAGGCGCGACTACAGTACATGGACAACTGCCCCGCATCTCGCGGGGGAAACAGGTCTCGCCCGCTATCACGATCTTGGCGAAGGGCCTGTTCCGGAAATGGCCGACGATAGCACCTACTACCCCGACGTCATCCGCTGGCTGCTCGACCATCCCTCCGTACAGACCGATTACCTGGTCGACGCGCCTGACAACCCCACCCCTGCACAAGCAGAGGAACTGGCAAAGACAAGCTGCAATATCACGACCTCAAAAGTCTGCGCCCATGCCCATCTCAACGGCCATCGCCTGAGCGCGGACTTCTACCGCGGCGATCGCGCCATGCGTGAGTCCGGCTTCGATACAAGTTTTCGATTCGGCCCTTTCAGCGGATCGACAGACCACTACGCTCCCATCTGCCTTAACAGTCTTCTCTACAAATACGAGCGGGACATGGCACATCTCGCAACACTGCTCGGCCTGAAGAACGACGCCGACGAGTGGACCCATCGCGCTTCCGCTCGCCGCGCGGCAATCAACAAATATCTGTGGGATCCGGCCCGCGGCATGTTTTACGACTACAACTTCACCACCCGCCAGCTCTCAACCTACAACTACATCTCGGGCTTCTACCCTCTCTGGGCTGGTTTAGCCACACCCCAGCAGGCAGCCGCTGTTGAACATCATCTGGCCATCCTCGAGCGTGATGGCGGAATCGCGATGAGTGATTTCGATTCCGGCACGCAGTGGGATCTCCCATTCGGCTGGGCGCCCACAATCTGGCTCGCCACCAAAGGACTCTCGCAATATGGCTATACCGCCGACGCGAGACGGGTCGCCACGAAATTTTCCAACACCATACTCAAAAACTTCCTCCACGACGGAACGATCCGCGAAAAATATAACGTCGTCAGCGGTTCTGCCAACGTCGAGGTAGCGACTGGCTATAAGAGCAACGTCGTCGGTTTTGGTTGGACGAACGGCGTCTATCTGCAAATGAATGAGCTACTGATGCACAAAGCCCAACCGCATGCAGCCGCCATTCCGCGTCAAGGAAAGGGGACGGCGCCAGTCAGTTACCAGTTCAGGATCAACTTCGCGCGCTGATAGCCCTCGCCATCTGCGAATCTCACTTTCACGGTGTCTGAGCCCACGAGGTTTGCACCCTGCACATGGATATCAAGCTTTGGCTGATTCCTTCGCAGCTTCAGACTTGCCGTAGAGCCGGCCATCCCTTCGAGTTCCAGCGTCAAAGTATGCTCTCCCCTGCTCTCCGCCAGAACCTTCATCTGCGCTGTTCGAGAGCCAGGCAACGGCAACCCATGCGATATCGCAACCTCAACCGGCGGCAGGCTGAATTCAACAAGATTGCCACCTGCCGGCAGAGCTGCCGACCCTCCCATTAATCGAACCTGTGGTCCGGACACCATATGGACCCTCACGCTGAGCTTTGAAGCAGCACGGCTAAATTCCAGGGAGCAGACCGAATCGCCAACATGCAACCGATCGACAGTCGCGCGATCCCAGTCAGCGGGCAGATGCGGATCGAGCCGGACTGCATGCGACAATCCATCAACCTCGATTCCGAAGAGCCCTCGCAACGCAGGCGTCACAACCATCGCTGAAGACCAAAGCTGGTGAGTCGTACTTCGCCCAAATGGCTGAAAGAAATCCCCGGACAATAACTCAGTCACCGCTCCCAGATCCTGAGTGGTCGTCTGATCTGCGTTCTGCATCAAGTGCGCGAAGCCGGAAAGCGATCGCCCCGTTCGATACTCCGCCACCGAAGCCCATCCGGTAAACAGCGGCCAGACAGAGCCCTGGTGATAACTGATCGGATCGTAGAGCGTGTCGCTCGCAGCGATGTCACGCAAACCCCAGTCAGTCGAAAAATCGTGCGAGGCCCAACGAGCGAAGCTTGCATCGGCATGCGCTAGCCCCTGACTGCTGCTCCACCACGCAATCATCGGATAAACCGTCGAAGTGCGGTCGATGGATCCGGAGTTATAGCTGAAGGCGTAAGCATTTTTATCCGGATCGTAATACTCCTTCTCAATCTGGGCCTCAAGAGCCGATGCGCGCTTGCTGGCAGCATCTGATGCATCCGCGTCTCCGAGCATCGCGGCGAGCTTCGCCATCGCAGAAGACGCCTGCCGATCCAGCAAAGCAAGGTAAATCTCCTGGTGCGGCATACCCGGTGGCCAGCTCTCCACCCAGCCGGTGCCTTGCGAGTTGTCATAAATGCCGTCGCCATCCGAATCATGCGTCACTTCAAAATGCCACGCCTTCTCAACTGCATTTCTATTTCGATTCAAGAAATCCCGATCGCCGCTCATCTGCACGTAGTCGAGCATTGCCATCAGAAATAGAGGCGTCGCATCCGCGGCGGCGTACATGTAGGGGAGCGATTTCCAATCAACAAACGATGCTGTCTGCGAATATTCATGCATAATCTTGCCGTCGTCGCGCTGTCTGCGAATCAGAAACTCCAATTCCTCTCGCGACAGAGCAAAGTCTCCAAATCCATTGACCGCATAAAGTGTGTAAAGCGCATCCCGCCCGAAGAACCACCCGAATCCGGGACGCGCCGAGTCTCCCGAAGAGTAATAACCCGCAACCAGCGCGATCTCACTAGTCGGATGCGCCTTCGCCCGCAACTGCTCGATCGAGAGAGCGGCCCACGTAAAACTCTCGTTCAACCCCTCATCAGGAGTGTGAATCGAAGTCGCCTGCTCCAGCATCTTCTCGTATCGCGAACGATGCTCGGCGTATACCTTTTCGATCGACATCCCCAGCCGGTTCACCCTTGATTCCAGTTGCGCGCTGGCCGCCATTTCCGAAGTCGTGCCCACAGCCATCAGTAATGGAAAGTACCGATTGCCATCTCTTTTCGGTTCGTATCGCAGCTTCAGTTCTAGCGGATAGAAATGTGGCTTCTCTTGATACGGAGCCAAAATTCCAGGCTGCGCTCCCGGCATCGCGACCGCCCCCGCAAGATTCGGAAAATCTGTATGCAGCACATAACCGCTCATTCGCTGCACCCACTCGGCAGAAGGCACACCCTGCGCTGGCTGCGGCCACATCGGCTTCATCTCCGTTGTGAAGCTGAACGTCAACTCCATTGGACGCACCGAGTCGATCTGAAACAGCACCACAGCGCCAGTACCGTCCTCTGTATCGTCCGGCGCGAACATGATCTGCCGCACCGTAAAAGCTATGTGCGAGTAGGTGATCGTCGTGTGATCGGCAAATACCTCGATCTCCGCCGACTGCGCCTTGAGATCGATCGGAACTGGATAGCCATCCACCTCGGCATGAATGCTGAAGTTACTGAGCAGCTTCACCGGTAGAACCCATGCCTCGAATCCGCCGTCCTGCTGGCCTACGATTACTCCCTGAATTCCCGCCACGGTAAAAGGCTTGCCGACGCCCACGTTGCGGCGAATCACAGGCCCACTTTCCTTCAAAGGGAAAAACCGCACCAGACCCAACTGACCTTGCTGCGGAGTAGACTGAGCAGCCATCGCTCCGCAAAGTGTCCAGACCACTGCCGTAGCGCGCATTTCGCCTCCCCAAAGACTCACCAATCTACCATTGCGACAACCCTTACAAGCAACATACGATGTTTCTGTCACCCAAGGAGCCGTATGAACCGCCGTCTGTGCGTCGCCGCACTGGTCCTCTCTCTATCTCTCGTCGCCCCACATGCCTTCTTCCAGACCGCATCTGCACAAACCGCCTCGACTCCGCATGTCCTCACCGCCGCGGAGGCCACGCCCTTCCTGCCTCCCGCCGTTTTTTTTCGCGGACAAAGTGCGTCCGTTCAAACGCGCAACTCCGGCGGTGTGCAGTTCTCTAAAGACACTCTCATGCTCGCAACCCTCGTAGACACCTCCGGCTACTCGAGCACAATCCAGGAGAAATACCAGGCATACCTCATTACGGAAGTACCCCTCGACTTTGCCGGCCACCACCTTCCCCCCGGTGCCTACGGCTGCGGCTTCATCGCAAACGACAATTTCCTCGTGATGGACATCGGAGGTCACGACCTCTTCACCATCAAGTCCGCTCGCGATACCGAAATGCGCCGTCCCATGCCGCTGCAGGTTCTCGCCGGCCCGGCTCCCAATCGCTACCGGCTCTACGCAAGCCGTTCGTACATCGAGTTCACAAAGATCGATTCCCACTGAGCGATCGGCCATAGTGACCCACGCAGCGGCATCCGGCTAAAATCACCAATCAGATGATCCGTCCGCCACGAGCTGCGCTGTCGGCATGTGTTCTGTTCCTCTCTGTCTTCAGCTTGGCCCATCCTGTTTATTGCCAATCGAACAGCGCAGCAGCCACAAACGTCAAAGCCGCAGACGCTGCCTTCCGAGCGGGCACTGCGGCATACCAGCAAGGCGACCTGCAGACCGCACATGCGCAATTCGCCAAAGTCGTGCGTCTTGCACCGGCCATCGCCGCTGGTCACGCGGCCTTCGGAACCGTCCTGCTGGCCGAAGGTGACGCTCGCGCTGCTGCTTCCGAACTTGAACAGGCTCACAAACTCAATCCAAGCGATACCAACTCTTCACTGAACCTGGCCCTGGCCTATTCGCATCTCGGCGAGAGCGGAAAGGCAGTTCCCCTATTCGAACTCGTCAATCAGGCCGCTCCCCAGGCACTCACGCCCGACGCAATCATTGCGTACGCTGGAGCCCTCGCTGCAACTTCGAAACATGACGCAGCGCTGCAGCTGCTTCAACAAGCGCTCTCTTCCTCGCCCGGCAACGCCTCGCTCCACGACGCGCTGGGATCGCTGCTTGCGCAACGACAGCGCTATAGCGATGCAGCCAACGAGTTTCAGCAGGCAATTAACCTGGCTCCGTCGACGGCTGCTCCTCACTATCACCTGGGCTCCGTCTATCTGGCCCAGTTCCATCCGGCAGAAGCCGTCCAGGAACTAACACTGGCCAACAATCTCGCCAACGATAACCTGGACTACACCCTCCAACTCGGCCGCGCCCTTCGCGCTGCCAATCAGGACGAACAAGCCACCGATGTACTTAAACATGCGCTGCAGTTGGCCTCGGCATCCGTCGATGCGAAATACGAGCTTGCCCTCACGCTTCAAGCCAGTGGCAACCCAAAAGACGCTCTTCCTCTCTTTGAACAAGCCGCATCCGCACGTCCTAAAGACGACGGTGTGCTCACCAACTATGCACTCGCGCTGGTCCAGGTCGGAGACGCCAAACGCGCCATTCCGATTTATCAGCAGGCGCTCAAAATCAATAGCCACAGCAGCACTCTCCGCGAAGACCTTGGGGTCGCTTATCTCCAGCAGGCAGACCTCGATCATGCGATGGAACAATTCCGGGCAGGGCTGGCTATAGAACCAGCCAATCCGCAGCTCCACTACGATCTCGGCCTCGCCTTCAAACTCAAGGACGATACAAACAACGCCATCGCCGAGCTCGAACAGGCCGCAAAGCTCGACCCTTCCCTTCCCGACCCGCCTTACACCCTCGGCGTCCTCTACATGCAGCTCGGACGCTTCTCTGACGCACAAACATCCTTCGAACGCGCGACGACCCTGCGCCCTGATCATGCCGACGCATGGGCAATGCTGGGAAATGTCTACAAACAAAACGACGAATCAGACAAAGCTGTTGCAGCCCTGCGCCGCGCAATCGAACTCCAACCTGACCAGCCAAGCCCTCACATTTCGCTCGCCTCAATCCTGATCCGCCAGGGCGACACCGCGGGCGCGGCAGAAGAGCGCAGGAAAGCGGCCGAACTCACCAAAGTCGCCGTCAGTCGGCAGCGCGCCAACTTCGCTCTCGACAGCGGCCGTCTGCTGCTCAAACGAGGACAGATCCCCGAAGCCATCACGCAACTCCAGACCGCCGTCGCCGCCGATCCCACTTACTCCGAAGCCCACGAGGCCCTGGCCGAAGCACTTACTCGTCAGGGCCGCACCGCCGATGCCGCACTTGAACGACAGCAGGCAGAGCGGCTCTCGCAAAACTCCGCGCAGAAAACTTCAGCTTCTCCACGCCCCTGAGCAACCGGCTGGAATTGCCTCCTTCCCGTCAGTTCTCTATACTCGCTCCACTGCGAAAGTGGCAGCCGGACAAACGACTAAAGAATTGGCATTCCAGGCTGATGAGGGCTTCTGTTGATCTGGTCTCGGCGAACATTTCTTAATTCGCTCTCTCGCACCGCATTGGTGCTCTCGCTGGAAGATGTTCTCTCGCTGGCGCAGTCCCAGCAAAATCCGCATATCGGCTCCCGCCCCACATACGACACCAAACCGCAGGCTCCTTCTAAACGCCTGCCTTCGCCCGTCACCGGGACCCCTCTCGGCGTCACATTCATTGACGTCGCCCGTCAGGCTGGACTCAATGCCAAAACCATCTACGGCGGCGAACACAAAAATCGCTACCTTCTCGAAACCACCGGTTGCGGCGTTGCCTTCTTCGACTACGATCAGGACGATTGGATCGACATCTTCCTCGTCAATGGATCGCGCATCGAAGGTTTTCCCAAAGGTCAGGAGCCCATCTCTCGCCTCTTTAAAAACAATCGCGACGGCACCTTCACCGATGTAACCCTCAAATCCGGCCTCGCCCACAGTGGCTGGGGACAAGGCTGCTGCGTCGGAGATTACAACAACGATGGCTGGAACGATCTCTTCCTCACCTGCTACGGCCAGAACGTCCTTTACCGAAATAACGGAGACGGCACTTTTACTGACGTCACCCAAAAGGCCGGTCTCATACAGCCCAGGACGCGCTGGAATACCGGCTGCGCCTTTCTCGATTACGACCGCGACGGCAATCTCGACCTCTTCGTCGCCAACTACATCGACTTCGACATTAAGACTGCTCCCTTGCCTGAAGCCGCGGGCTGTGCCTACAAAGGCATTCAGGTAGCCTGCGGTCCACCTGGCCTGCAAGGCGGAAAAAACATCCTCTATCGCAACAACGGCGACGGCACCTTCACCGATGTCTCCGAAAAGAGCGGGATGTGGGACACGATCGGCACCTACGCTCTCTCCGTCGCCGTAGCCGATCTCGATAACGATGGCTGGCCCGACATCTACGTCGCCAATGACTCCACCGCATCCACCTTCTACCAAAACCAGAAGAACGGCACCTTCAAAGACATTGCCATCGAGTCAGGCGTCGCCTACTCCCCCGACGGCAAACCCCAGGCTGGCATGGGAGTCTCCATTGGTGACTTCAACCGCGACGGCCTCCTCGACATCGTCAAAACCAACTTCGCTGGCGACACCGACTCTCTCTACCTGAATCTTGGGGGAGGTAACTTCGATGACCAGACCTATCTCTCCGGCCTGGGAGTCAACACGCGTTTTCTCGGCTGGGGCGTAGGCTTCTTCGACATGGATAACGATGGTTGGCTCGATATTCTTATGTCTAACGGCCACGTCTACCCCGAGGTCGAAGGCACCAACGTCGACGCTCCCTACGCCCAGCACAAGTACGTCTACCGCAACCTCCGCAATGGCCAGTTCGAAGAGGTCACCGCTCAGGCGGGTCCCGGAATCAGCGCCACCGCTGCCGCTCGCGGCACGGCATTTGGTGATTACGACAACGATGGCGATATCGATATCGTCGTGAACTGCGTCAACAGCCTGCCACAACTCATACGCTGCGACTCCGTCACCGGTCGCAACTGGATCAAGATCCGCACCGTCGGCGCCAAATCAAATCGTACCGGCATCGGCGCCCGTCTTATGGTGACCACCCAATTGCCGGGCGAAAAACCCTTCGTTCAGATCGACGAAGTACGCAGCGGCGGCAGTTACTTCTCGCAAAACGACCTCCGCATCCACTTCGGTCTCGACCATGCCACCAGTGCAGATGTTGAGATCCGCTGGCCCTCCGGAATGATCGACAAACTCCCGCAATTGGCCGCCAATCGCCTCTATGTCATCCAGGAGGGAGGCAGGATTCTCAAGGCAATCCCGATGGGAGCAGTGTCGGCCTCAACCACATCAGGCCCGAAGTAAGCCATCTTCCACCTCTGCTTTCCCAACGCCCATCCCAAAGTTTCGTAACTTCTTCAATACCTTCATTATTTGGCTTGCATAGCCCATATACAATGAGCGCAGCTTTCCAATGGCATTACAGTTGTGACCGGACTTGACGCGAGTCTGTCCGTACATCTGCGGTTCGAACGTTCGAAATTCAAGGAGAAGATCGTGCCTGCAAAGAAAACCCCAGCAAAGAAAAAAGCACCAGCTAAGAAGGCCCCCGCAAAGAAGGCTCCTGCAAAGAAAAAAGCACCCGGCAAATCCAATATTCAATTGCTCACCGAAGGTGGCGTCATTCTTCCGCAAAACGTGGACAAGCACGACCACAGGGTCATCAACAAGCTCACCGCAGACGAGGTCAAGACCCTCATCAAACTGCGTAAAAAGCTTGGAGCGCTCGCTCCCCACGACGACGGAGATGATCTCTCCCCCAACTTTCCTGTCTAGCCTCCTGCAAAATACGCACTCTGCCGGCTCATCATCCGGCAGAGTGCCAGTTGGCCCTTCCCACGGAGTCCTTTCTTCCATGCCCCTCTCAAACAGCGATCTTCTCTGGAGCAAAATCCGTCTCGCTGAATCTCGGCTCAATTCCGTGACGAACCAGTTCTGGAACCATCCCGATCTCGGCGAATTACTTCCAGCCTTTCTGGTCCAGCTTCATCGCGTGATGCAGGGTGGCATTGGACTCATGCGCACCGCGCGTGACCGAGCCCTTTCTCTCTCCGGCGATCCCGTCGCCGCCATCGTCGCACCCTATCTCACCCAGCACATCGACGAAGAGAAAGATCATGACGCCTGGCTCCTCGACGATATCGGAACAATCGGCATATCGCCCGAAGAGGTTGCCGAGGCCACGCCTCTTCCTTCCGTTGTTTCGCTCCTCGGCGCACAATATTTCTGGGCCTTGCACGTCCATCCCGTCGCCGTCTTCGGTTATCTCATCGTGCTTGAAGGAAAACCTCCCGTAGCTTCGCAGCTTGAGGCTATCCGCGTCCACAGCGGACTGCCTGCCACAGCCTTTCGCTGTCTCCACGCACACGCCGAAAACGACCCGCACCACATCGCCGACCTCAACCACACACTCGACAGCATGCCTCTCACTCCTGCACAGCAGAAGTGCATCGCTCTCAGCGCGTTCCACACCATCGATGCCGTCTCTTCCATCTTCGAAGAACTGCTCGAACAACACTCCGTGAATAGCGAAGCGGATCAGCTACTCGCTGCATCCTATGCCTGAACCAAAATCCGAATACGTCCTTTCACGACGTATTCATCTAGGCCAGAGGAAACCCCAATGCTCGCCCGTCCCCTTCCAGACATTGAAGCGTACCGCTACTACCTCATGGCCAAGCACGAAATCCTCAACTACTCTGAGGCTGCTCTGTCACGCGCGCTCGAATACCTCGAAACCGGCGAGCGCGTCGTCGGCAAAAACGTTCTGCTGCTGTCCGCCAGGGGACAGGTCTACTGGCAATATGTCAACGCCGGAATCTCCAGCAATGTCGAGTACCTCGAGAAAGCAAAGCTGTGTGCCGACGAGGCTCTGGGGATCGATCCCAATTCAGCGCATGCCAACCGTCTTCTCGGCCTTATCAGCGTTCACGAAGGCGATAGCCAGAAGGCCGTAAACCTTCTCAAAAAGGCCATCCTCTCGGACCCCAACGACTCCGACACACTCAGCTGGTACTCCGCTCTCTGCGGGCTCAGCGGCAAAGCGCACGCCGCCATGCCCCTTGCCCGCCGCATCGTCGAGATCGATCCACTCACCCCGGTCTACCGCTTTCTTCCGGGACTGCTCTCTCTCATGGGCGGCGAATTTGACGATGCCATCCCCTCGTTCGATGACGCCATCAAGCTCGACCCCGGCAACGCCATGCTTCTGTGGTGCCGCGGTCAGGCACTCGCCCTTGCCCAGCATAAAGATGACGCGATTGCTCAATTCACCGAGATCACCGCTGCCCACCCTGGCCACTTCTTCGCGCAAATGGGAGACTTCATGCAGGCAGCACTCCGTGGCGACCGCAATGCTGCCGACCTCGCAGCTACCGCCGACCTCAAGGAAGTGGCTGGCTGCGACCCCCACTATTCCTGGAATCTGGCCGAATGCTATTCCCTCCTCGGGGATACCAACAACGCTGCCGCATGGCTTGAAACCGCTTTCCAGAAGGGCTTCATCAACTTCCCCATGGTCAGCCGCTGGGACCCTCTCCTTGCGCCAGTCCGTTATACCCCCGCATTCGACGACCTGATCGATCGCATGCGCGAAAAGTGGGAAGCCTTCGAGGTCTGAACACCTTACACACCCAATACCATCGGGCCCGTCCACGGTAAATCTCCATTTCCTTATTTCCCTCAAGGAAACTATTTCTCAATTGCATCCGTCACCATGTATAACTTCTTCGCATAAAGCGACCGTTACACCGGTACTGGAGCAGAACCATGGCCCGCCTGAGAAGATTCACTCTCTTAGCCCTCGCCCTTCCCACCTTCTTATTCGCCCAGGATATTCCTAAAACCTGGGTAGACAAGGACACTGGCCATCGCGTCATCCGCTTCACCGACGAACCTGGTTCTTCCGGCTTCTACTTCAACGTGAACGCCTATTCACCAGACGGCAAGCTCATGGTCTACAACGCCCACGATGGCATTCACACCCTCGACCTGGCGACTCGCAAGACCCGCCTGCTCGTCCCCAATCCTCCCGCACCCGCCGACGCCGCGCCGGGTACACCGGCCTTCTTCCGCAACGGAGTCCACACCGTCGTCGTCGGCCACAAGACCAACAGTGTCTTCTTCACCAAAGCTGATCCCGACACCCACCAGAGCACCGTCTACAAGGCCGATCTTCACACCGGAGAGATAACCAGACTCGCCACACTTCCTCTGCGCGCCAGCATTGCCACCGTCAACGCCGACGAAACCCTCGCCGCCGGCACGTACATGGAGAACTCCGCCGACGCCGAGAAGGAGTTCGGCCGCAACGCTCCCACTCCAGCCGAGCACAACGCCGCCGCCAACAGCACCCGTCCGCCCACCCAGCCCGGCTTTCTCGTTCAGGCAGAGAACAAGGGACAGATGATGGAGCAGCGTCTCGCCGCCCGTATTCCGCTCGTGCTCTTCACAATCAATTTGCAAACAAGCAAAGTCACCGAACTCCTGCACTCCACCGACTGGATCAATCACCTGCTCTTCTCCCCCATCGACCCCACATTGCTCATGTACTGCCACGAAGGTCCTTGGCAGAAGGTCGATCGCATCTGGATGATCCACACCGACGGCACACACAACACCCTCATCCACAAGCGCACCATGTACATGGAAATCGCCGGCCACGAGTTCTGGGGACTGGACGGCAAAACCATCTGGTACGACTGGCAGTACCCCAAGGGCGAAGACTTCTTCCTCGCCGGCTATAACCTCGAAACCGGCAAGCACGCCGCCTACCACATGCAGCGCAACGAGTGGTCCATTCACTTCAACCTCACCCGGGACCTCGACATCTTCACCGGCGACGGCGGCGATCCAGGCCAGGTCGCAAAAGCTCCCGATGGCGAATGGATCGAGCTCTTCCACCCGAAGATAATCGCCGGCGACTCAGCCGCCCTCAACACCCCCGACTTCTGGCAGCCCGGAGCCTTCCAGTCCGAGCACCTCGTCAACATGTCCCACCACAACTACCGCCTCGAGCCTAACGTCCGCTTCTCGCCCGACAAGAAGATCGTCTTCTTCACCAGCAACATGTTCGGACAAAGCTATCTCTTCGGAGTCGAAGTGGACAAAGCCGTCAATCCCAGCCCATCGGAGATTTGCTCCACGCCAGAGCTCGCGGCAAAGTACAACCCCGGCAAACCTGCGCCAACCACAACTCCGAAATAATCGCCCGCGCCGGCCGATCGCATCCCGATACAATCCTCACGTGAATCGCCGCCGCTTCCTCACCGCATCCATTGCACTGCCACTCACGGCCCGCTACACAAGCGCGGTGGCCTCCTCTCCTGACCGGCTAACCCTCATCGACTCCCACGTCCACGTCTTCAGGCACGACCCCGCCTTTCCCTTCGCGCCCGGAGCCTCCCCGCCTCCCGAAGACGCCACCGTCCAGCAGCTCCTCGACCTCATGCACGCCAACAACGTCTCCCGTACCGTCATCATCCAGGTCAGCCACTACCGCTACGACAACTCCTACCTGGCCAGTGTCCTCAAGCGCTACCCGCGCATCTTTCACGGAGTCTGCCGCGTCAACCCCGAAGACCCTGCCGCACCCGACCATCTGACGAAGCTCACGCAGGAACAAGGCTTCCATGGAGTCCGCCTCAGCCCCTACGCCACCCCCGACGGCGACTGGATCCGCGGCCCGCTCATGCCCCCTCTATGGCGACGATGCGCTCAGCTCAAAGTCCCCATGACGATCCTCGCTCCCGTCACCCGCATGCCCGACCTCGTTCCGCTCATCGAGCAGAACCCTGACCTCACTGTCGTCATCGACCACATGGCTGACTCACCCCTCGACCACCCCGAGCAACTCGACCTTCTTCTGGCCCTCGCCCGCTACCCAAAGGTCTTCGTCAAAATCTCGCACATGTGGTCGCTCTCAAAACAGCCCTATCCCTACCCCGACGCGCAGGCGCAGGTAAAACGCCTCCACCCGCACTTCACCGCAAAACGCCTCATGTGGGGAACCGACTGGCCCGTCAGCCTCAAAAACCTCACCTACGCCCAGGCCGTCGCCCTCTTCCGCGACCACCTCGGCTTCCTCTCACCCGCCGACCACGAACAAATTCTCTACAAAACCGTCCAGCAGGTCTGGCCCTTCGGCATCAACTAGCCTCTGCTCGGAGCCTTCCCCAGCAGCTCCCGCGCAATCACCATCCGCTGAATCTCGCTCGTACCCTCGCCAATGGGACACAGCCGCACATCCCGGTAAAACTTCTCCGCCGGATAGTCCTTGATGAACCCATACCCTCCATGAATCTGCACACCCTCATCACAGATCCTGCAAGCCGCCTCGCTCGCATATAGCTTCGCCATCGCCGACTCCATCGTCACCTTCTCGCCCGCGTCCTTCATCTTCGCCGCGCGCATCGTCAGCAGCCACGCTGCATCCAGCTCCGTCGCCATATCCGCAAACTTGAACTGAATTCCCTGGAACTCGCTGATTGACTTCCCGAACTGCCGCCGCTCCAGCGCATACTTCTTCGCTGAATCCAGCGCCCCGCGCGCCATCCCCAGGCTCAGTGCTGCAATCGAAATCCTCCCGCCATCCAGCACCCGCATCGCATCTTTGAACCCATCGCCAATCTCGCCAATCTGGTTCTCCTCCGGAATCTCGCAATCTTCAAAGATCAGCTCCGCCGTATCGCTCGCTCGCAGCCCCAGCTTGTTCTCCTTCTTTCCCGGCCGGAATCCTTTCGTTCCCTTCTCCACCACAAACGCCGAGATGCCCGCGCTCGCGCCCTTCGTCTTGTCCGTCACCGCCAGCACCACGGCACAGTTCGCATACGTTCCATTCGTGATGAACGTCTTCGACCCGTTCAGCACCCACTTGTTCCCACGCTTCACCGCCGTCGTCCTCGCGCCTGCCGCATCCGACCCCGACCCCGGCTCCGTCAGTCCCCACGCGCCCAACCACTCCCCGCTCGCCAGCTTCGGAATCCACCGCTTCCGCTGCTCCTCATTCCCGCCAATCATGATGTGGTTCGTGCAAAGCGAATTATGCGCGGCCACAATAATCCCCACGCTGCCATCCACCCGCGACAGCTCCTCGATCGCCAGCACATACTCCACATATCCCAGCCCCGCGCCACCCAGTTCCTCAGGAAAGATCACCCCCATCAACCCCATCTCTCCCAGCTTCTTCACCACCGCATGCGGAAACTCGCTCTTCTCATCCCGCTCCATCACCTGCGGAGCCACCTCCCGCTCCGCAAAAGCTCTCACTTCCTTCCGCAACTGCTCCTGCTCATCCGTCAGACCAAACATCGTCCCTCCAAAACCTCATAACTAGAACTAATGAAGCTATCACAGAAATCTATACATTGTCTCCTTCTCTATTCCTTCAGCGAACACGACAACGCGCCCTCTCGACCGAAGAGAACAACCCACAATCGCCACTGCACCGCAACAACGCGGCGTACAGCTTCTACCACCGGTAGCCACTAGATATCCAAATGCCTGTTAGAACGCCTCGCCGACGCTTACATAGAAAGCATGGCTGTTGTTGCCCCACGCATAATCCATCCTGAGATTGATGTGGTTCTTTTTCGCAACCAGCAGCCGCAATCCCAGCCCGCCTCCCGGTTCGGGATCGCCAAAATCATCAAATGCTTTGCCCACCGCTCCGGCGCCGGCAAACGCGACAGCGCCAATGCGCCAAAACAACTCGCGTCGATACTCCGCCTGCCCCACCAGCATCCGATGATCGCGAAACTGTCCTATCTGATAACCACGCAGGTCCTTCGATATTCCGAGCAGGCACAAATCAAAAAACGGAGTCCTTTCGTTCGCCGCGCACACCGATCCATGAAAGGCAAAGACGTCCTTCTTCCCCGCGGAAAGATACTGGTTATAACTCAGCGTCATATTTTTATAGGCACGGTCAGCTCCAAACGCCGGGTCAAAAAAGTCCAGTATCAGATCTCCCAGCGATCCGTGCCTTGGATAAAAAGGACTGTCGCTCGTGTCCCGCTGCACCCGAATCCCCAACGCTGCAGTCGTAAACTGCCTGTCTTCAGGAAGTGGAATCGGCAGGTTGTTGGGATCGAGATTGGTGTCACCCAGCGAAATGTCATTCGTAATCAGGTGATACCTGGGTCCCACATACCATCTCCGGAAGACCCGTATCTTCGGCTCAATCAGGAAAGCCTGTGACCGCTGCGAAAGCGGAATACTGATCCCGCTCGCACCTGCAGATGATCCAATTCCGAAGAAGTTATAGTTGAACGTTCCACCTCCTCCGCCAATCAACACACGGTATCTGTCATCTCGCAGGTATAACTTTGCCCCCAATCCCAACACCCAGGTTCCACTTTCTGTCGCGAATCCTGCAAGCGCAAACGTAGAATCCGGCGACTCGTCCTTCGCGCCAAGATGCCTGGCATACAGCACTACTGCCCCAGCCCCGTTTCCAATCGTCGGATTCACCATGGGAATAGGAGCGATTGCAAACTCACCCTTGCCCTCTTTGTCTGACGTCTTTTGGGAATCGTCTTTCTCTTTCGGAGGTGTTGCCAGTCCCAGGCTCGCACCCCGATCGACATTGCTCCGCTCAAAATCAGCAGTCGCGCCAAAAATCTCTACCGATGAGCCGGCACCCGAAGCAGCACCGGCTGCGGCTCCCGTCTGCCCCCAACCCGTGAGAGGCCCACACACCACAAAGGACAAAACTGCTCTCCGTGTCCATGAATTCACCGATCACCGCCTCCGCTAAGAAATGAAATTTCCTGCAAACGAAGGGAGCCCAACTGCGAATCTTCGATTAATAGACGAAATTTTGGGTTGCGTTGTTCAACGGACGGCGGGAATATTCAGCCTGCAAACATTCCATCACCACCCAACTCGCGTGGCAAATCAACGGGACGGTTGGCCATCGCCTTCAACTTTTTCTGGAAAGTCACATGGAAACGGTTGGAACGCCCGCAGCGGCTGAAATCGCGTCCAGCCTACCCAACCTTCCTGCGGACAACAATGTCCGTGCCAGGCACAAGGAGATTCTGAATCTCATCGACCTTATGAGGAGGCAATCCGAGTCGAACCAGCACTCTCTCCGCCTGCGCCCAATCCGCACAATAGACGGCCCCATCTCCGTCCGGATCGGTGAGTTCATATCCCTCCTTGGTCTGCCTCAAAATGAATGAGTGCGCCCAACCAAGAATCGAAAGTATTGCTCCGGTACGAACTCCGGTCAGTCCAGTGGCAGAAGACGACGACATACCGATCCCTCCTCGACCCTTGGAGGCTAGCGAAAATCTCCTCCCCCTGACATCCCACAATCGAGCCACAAGCCATGGGATTTTCCACAAAGTCCTGTCAAGCCCCTTTATCGTTCAACCCATTCAATAACAGATACTTACGAGTGGCATACGAGTTTTTCAATCCTGCTATCCTGGAAATACCTGAAGGCCTCGGGAAATCCCGGGGCCTTTCGCATTTAAACCTTCTATTTTTAGTACTTTACCCGTAAGTCATTTTGATAGAGATCTTTACGCGAAGCAACCAATCTAAGATATTTAGAATGAACACCTTACGTGAAAAGATAGGGGAGGGGTAACCCTAGGCAAAGCGCAAGGTATAAGTCTGGCCTGCCCTCACCGGCAACACAATCTCGTCAGGAGTTTCGCCCGGAATAGGCGTCGCAGGCGAAGGCGTAACCGAAACGACCTTTTGCCCCTTGGGAGCAATAATGCGATGCGTGAAATCCAGCCTCGGCCTCAGCGTCGCGGTGGTAGCCTTACCGTTCTCCCACACGAGATCGATCTCCAGCCCGCCACGCGCATTCAACCCACGGAAAGAACCATTCGCCCATGCCTTAGGCACCGCAGGCAACAGGCGAATCACATTGCCCTGATCGGTACGGCGTGCCCTGGCCAGGTCGATATTCGACCCGCCCGCATGCGACTGCAGCAGCATTTCAACCATGCCCGTCGGCCCGCCAAGATTGCCGTCAAGTTGAAACGGAGAATTGTCCTTCGTGCCGCAGATGTCGAACAGATTTCCCCGTGTCGAATTCCGCAGCAACGCAAGCAGATTCTGATAAGCAGCTTCTCCGTCCTCAAGGCGGGCCATACAGCACACAATCCAGGCGCGCGACCATCCCGTGCTTCCGCCATTGCCAGCGAGTCTGCGATCAAGCGTCACTCTCGCCGCCTTTGCAAACTGCGGTGTGCGATGCGGAGCGATCTGATCGTCTGGAAACAGCGCAAACAGGTGCGAGATATGCCGGTGTCCCGGCTCATTCTCTGCATAATCCTGCTGCCACTCCTGCAGGTTGCCCGCCTTCCCGATCTGGAACGGCGGCAACTTGATCAGCGTGCCGCGAGCACGAGTGTAAAGGTCGGCATCCGCCGTCGAGTCCCAGCTGGCCGAAACCGCCAGAATCTCAGACGCTTCCAGCAGCCGGGTGAGCACCGCGCGAGTAATTTCGATGTCCATCGTCGGGGCCATGCAGAGGCTATGCGCACTTCCATCCGAAAGCCGGTACTTGTTCTCCGGAGAGCACGAGGGTCCCGTCACAAGATGCCCCGTCACAGGATCCTCGACCAGGTAGTCCAGAAGAAACAGTGCAACCTCGCGTAACCGCGGATAGGCCCGGTCGCGCAGAAAGTTGTGGTCGCCCGTGTAGTCGTAGTGGTCCCACAGATGAAGCGACATCCACGCCGCACCCATCGGCCACACTCCGCCGCCCAGCGCATCCACCGGCACGGAGTCGCCCCAGATGTCCGTGTTGTGATGAACAACATAGCCGCGAGCGTTGTAATACCGCTGCGCGGTCGTATAGCCCAGATTGCGTGTGCGATCGATCAGATCAAAGAATGGCGCGTGAAGCATCGAAAGGTTCGCCCGCTCCGCCAGCCAGTAGATCATCTGAATATTGATATTGACCGTATACTTCGATCCCCAGGGAGGATCGACCGACTCGTTCCATATGCCCTGAAGGTTCGCAGCAAGAGTCCCCGGCCGCGAGCTGGATATAAGAAGGTAGCGGCCGAACTGAAAATAGAGATTCAGCAGGCCTGGGTCTTCCCCTCCCTGCTTCACCTTCTGAAGACGCTGATCGGTCGGCACATTCGTATTCGGATCCGAAGTTGGACCAATCGAGATATCGGCACGATGGAAATACTGCTGGTAGTCGACAATGTGGCGGTTGCGCAGATCCAGGAATGGTCGCGCGGCGGCGGCAAGCAGATTTTTCGTGACCGCTGTATGCATCGTGCTCTCGCCCGTGGGATAGCGATAGCTTGTCGCACAGTCCAGCAGAAGGGTAACGGCCGTGGCGTTCGCGACCGAAAGAGCATTGTCATGCGTGAAGACCGTTCCGTCCGTAATGGAAGCAAACAATTCGGCGTAATACTTAATCCCGACCTGCCGTTCCTTCTCTGGCAAACCAGGATTGTCATTCACCGGAAGCGCCTCTCCATCCAGCGTGATCCGGTTCTGAGCAGTAGCCGCTGTCCGATAGTTTGCAGGGCGATCCAGCGTCGCGGTAAAGCTGATCTTTCCCGCCTGATTCGCCGTAAACCGCATCACGATCACCTGATCGGCTGCGGAACTGAATACCTCACGCCGGTACTGCACCCCCTGCACCGTAAAGGTAGTAGAGACAATAGCAGTATTGAGATTGAGTTCATGACGATAGTCCGTAACATCGCCAAGCGAGCCAAAATCGAGATGGAGATCGCCAAGAGTTTGATAGCAGGGCAGGCGGCGAGGAATGGCAAGGAAGTCCGTAAGAGCTAACGCCTCCGCACCCGCGACATCCCCGGCGAACAGCATCTGCCGCATCTTCTGCACCGCGGCTCCTGCGTTCGGGTTATTGCGGTCCCGCACCTCGCCATCCCAGATGGACTCTTCGTTAAGCTGAATCCGCTCTTTGGATGGATTCCCGAAGACGCAGGCCCCAAGACGGCCGTTGCCAACTGGCAGCGAGTCAGGCCACGTACTCGCAGGTTGAGCAAAGAACAGCTTATAGGGCGTGGCTTCGTCTGCTGCTACAGCTTCCTGGGCATCCGCAAAGATCGTTCTCTGGGAAAGCAATGCAGCAGTTGCAGCTGAAGCTGTAAGAAAGCGACGGCGATTCATCCAACTGAGGTCTCCACATCCGATGGTAACGGTTTTGGAAGGCAGTGGAAGAATCGCCGGTCCGATTTATCAGGGCCGCACGTGCAAAGTGGCGTGCAACGGCGTGTCGCGGGAAGAAGCCCCCACAACCACCGTGTAGTCACCGGGAAGTAGTTGCCATGCGTCTTTTTGCGTATCGAAGACTGAAAGATAGGTTGGATTCAAATTCAGAGTGATCGTTTTGGATTCGCCGGCAGCAAGTTTCACACGCTGAAACGCAACCAGCCGCTTGTAGTCTTCCTTCGCGGCTGAAGGAAGCGAAGCGTAAACCTCAGCGATCTCCGTTCCCTGTCGCGAGCCCGTATTCTTCACCGTAAAGCTGGCAGTCCGAGCCGCGTCATTCACGGCAAAATCGGAATAGGCAAAGGTCGTATACGAAAGGCCAAAGCCAAATGGGAAGAGCGGTTGCTTGCCTGTGGAATCAAACCACTTGTACCCGACCCGTGCCCCCTCGGTATAAGGCAGATCGAACGCCTTAACCTTCCGATGCTGGTCGTCTGAATCAATTTCGCCAGCGGTCTTCAATCCGGGGACAACAGGATGCGGAAGATCGGCCTCAGACTTCGCGAACGTCGCGGGGAGTTTACCGGACGGATTTACGTCCCCGAACAGGATATTTGCCAGGGCCTGGGCGCCGCCAATGCCCGGATACCACATCTCAACGACACCCTTGACCCGCGATTCCCACGGCATCGAGACCGGGCCGCCGGTCTCGAGCACAACAATGGTATTAGGATTTGCTGCAACAACAGCATCAATCAGACCATCCTGATCATTCGGCAACGACAGTGTCGGAGCATCCTGCCCTTCGCGCATCGGCTGATTCGCGAAAACAATGACCGTACCGGCAGAACGGGCAAGCTTCGCAGCCTCGGCGCGGTTCTTGCCATCGTTGTATTGCACATCTGCGTGCGAAGCATGCGCACAGATATACTTCAACGGCGAAGACGGAAAGTAGATCGGCTCGCCCCATACCGAAGGACCCGGTAGTGGATTAGCAGCATTCCCTCCCGGTGCATCCACCTGCGCGGAGCCTCCGCCGGACAACACCCCAACATCCGCATGCGAGCCGATCAGCAGAATCGACTTCGTGGAAGATGCCTGAAGTGGAAGAATGCCATCATTCTTCAACAGGACGATGCTCTCCTCCGCAATGTGCTGCGCATCCTCCAATCCACGGAACGGATCGACAACCGTCCGGACGGGCGGATGATCAATGACTCCCGCATCAAACATGCTGCGCAGGATGCGATGCACCATGTCATCCAGACGCGACATGGGAACCTTGCCACTCTCCACCGCCTGCTTGAGCGGCTGGTTAAAGTAATTGTCGTCCCCCGGCATCTCCTGATCGAGCCCCGCAAGTGCAGCCTTCACTGTGCTATGAGTCGCGCTCCAGTCCGAGAGTACCCACCCTTTGAAATCAAAATTCTTCTTCAGCACGTGATTGAGCAGATAATCATTCTCGCAAGCCCAATCCCCCTCGACCAGATTGTAAGAACACATCACGCCAGAAGGCTTCGCAATGCCGATCGCGATCTCGAATGCCAACAGGTCCGATTCGCGCATGGCTTTGTGGTCCAGTTGAACATTGACGACGGTTCGCCCGGTCTCCTGGTCGTTGAGCGCATAGTGCTTGATATCACTCATCACTTGCTGCGCCTTCACGCCTCGCATCAACTGACCAACGGTCGTTCCCGCTAAGACTGGATCCTCCCCTGCGTACTCGAAGTTGCGGCCATTCCGAGGCTCCCTCATGATGTTGACGCCGCCTCCGATCGACATGTTGAAGCCCTGAGCACGAAGCTCTCGACCGATTACGGAGCCATAGAGGAACGCTGCGTCCGGATCCCAACTTGATGCTGCAGCAATACCCGACGGAAGCAGTGTTGCATATCGACTCTGCAGTGCCGCCATCCTGATTCCCACCGCAGAATCAGCAAGATTGATGTCCGGAATACCCAGACGATCGATGCCATGAGTAAAGCCTGCGCCAAGGTTAGATCGAGGATCCACATACGATCCCTTACGGAGCACACCCCAGCCGTCTCCATGGACCATCTGTATCTTCTCATCCAAAGTCATCTCCCTGACGACCATATCTGCGCGCTCATCCGGAGAAAGTGACTTGTTCATCCACGGCATCTTTGCAGTGTTCGCCGTGTTCTGCTGACTATGAGCAGAGGGCAGAATAAAAACAAACGTTGCAGCCAACAAGGCGGCGAAGTAGCACTTCCCACCTCTCAAAATCCTTCGGCGACCCATCCGAACTCCCTCGAAATGTAAAGCTGGACTCCGCATTCCTGCCGCTGAGCCGTGAAGAGTCTAACCAAACTAAATCGATATAGTAAAGGACTTATTTAATGAGGCCCGGGGTTCGGGCTTACGTGAAGGGCCCTTCTTGCCAAACAGTCAACTATTTTGCGAAAAGCTGATTCATATCGGCAAACGCTTTGAACTCCAGCGCATTGCCAGATGGATCGAGAAAGAACATGGTTGCCTGCTCACCCACCTCACCCTTGAAACGGATATACGGCTCAATCATGAAGTGGGTACCGGCCGCACGTAACCGTTCCGCTAAGGAGTGCCATTGTTCCATCGTCAACACAACTCCGAAGTGCGGCACGGGAACATCATGCCCGTCTACCGGATTGTGGTGCACTTTGTCTCCACCTGACGAAGGTTTGAGATGGGCGACAATCTGGTGGCCGAAGAGATCGAAATCAATCCACTGCGAGGAACTGCGTCCTTCGCGGCATCCGAGAAGGACGCCATAGAATTGGCGGGCTGCTTCAAGATTATCGACTGGAAAGGCGATGTGGAACGGCGTCAGCATAAGGTTGGAAATTCTCTCCCACAGCCATCATAAATGTGCGGGAAAGACATGCGACGGTTCGCAATCATGCAGTCGTTGCGGGAAGTCGGACAACAAACTCGGTATTGCCTGGAACAGAGGAGAAGTGGACTGATCCGTGATATTGTTCAACGATTCGATGGACAATACTCAATCCGATGCCCGTACCAACTCCTACAGGCTTAGTAGTGTAAAAGGGATCAAAGATGTGGGGCTGGGACTCAAGTGGAATGCCGCTCCCATTGTCACTGACGCTGATGCAGATCTCCGTAAAAGGATGCTTTGAATCGCCATTTGCTCTCTCCACCCAGGTGTGAATCCCAATATGTCCACCTTGCGGTACGGCGTCGATTGCATTGTCCAGAAGGTTAGTCCAGATTTGATTCAGGCCCGAATACTCGGTTTGAAGAAGGGGAAGATCCGTAGCAAAATCTTTTTCGAGGACAATCTCTTTCGCACGAAGTTTATGGGCGAGAATTACGAGTGTGGCGTGAATGCTGTTATTTACGTCGAGAGTCTGACTCTTTCCCTTGCCTTCATAAGCATATGATTTAACCGCGTATACGAGATCGGACACGCGACCGATGCTCTCTTCAATTGTCCCAACTAACTGCATGCTGGAGACAAGGGCATCAAGCCAACTTAATGCGTCTGACAAATTGTCATCCTGAAATGCCTCCCGGGCACATTCCAAATCCTGAGCACTGATGCCCATGGAAACAAGCGTCGGGGCCATCTTCCACGCGTTCTCAATATCGTGGTTCTCCATCCACTCGGCAAGGGCTTCTTCCGCATCGCTCTGTTCAAGGGAATTCATCATGACCGGCTGATTCCTTGAAAGCGCTTGCTCCTGCAGAGCAATCATGCATTGCTTTTGCTCCGAAGACATACCGGATTTGCTGAACTTTGCAGAAAGCTGGACTAACCGGGTCAGATTTTCCCGCAACTGCGAAGCTGCACGCCGCGCAGCAGCTCCAGGATTATTAAGTTCATGCATCAGACCCGCAGCCAGCGTGCCAAGAGACGCCATCTTCTCCTGCTGGACAATATGGCTCTGCATCTTTTGGAAGCGAGAAGCCATATTTCCAAGAATCGATTTGCGTACCTGAGGGCAGCTCGTCATCAGGTTCCAGAACGCATCTTCATCAAATTGCGCCAAACTGCAGGAAGTTGTTGCACGGATACTCACTGCATTTGGAATGTTAGCCAGCAATGGAACCTCTCCAAAGGCATTACCGACAGGGACTGTGGCCAGGTCGATCTCTTTTCCATTGGCATCTGCCTGATAAAATCGAAGCTCTCCATCCAGCAGAATCCAGAAGTGATGCGCGGCTTCCCCTTGCCGGGCCAGCACATCGCCGTTGTTGAGAAGGATCTCGTGAACACCCTTGAGACAGCGGAGCTCGCCGTCTTTTAGCGAGGACAGAATCGGAGCTTGCCGTAGCCTCTCGAAGAGAGCCTCATTTACCTGCTCCGCTGTTTGGGGATCGACGATCTGGGTTTTAGTCATTGTTGTCTAAGTGAACTGCCTTTCAAAGGGTCGCAAGGTATTGATGTACAAATTGAATCGCAATAGAGCCCTCGCCAACTGCCGAAGCGCACCGCTTAACCGAGTTGTAGCGAACATCGCCAGCCACGAAAACTCCAGGAACGCTGGTTTCCAGCAGGTATGGATCACGATCGAGCTTCCATGACGCAGGTGCCTTCTGCTTGAGGTCGGGCCCTGCAAGAATAAAACCTCTGTTGTCCACAGCAATTTCTTTTGGCAGCCAGTCAGTCTTCGGAGCAGCGCCGATGAAAATGAACACTGAGGACCCTGCTCGTGTCTCCTCTCCTTTTGGAGTCCTGAGGGTAAGGCTCTCAAGATGCCCGTTTCCACCTATTGAGGCAATTTCGGTGTTGGTTTCAACCACGATGTTCGGCGTTGCAGCGATCTGATCGATCAGATACTTCGACATGCTCTTGGTTAAGGAATCACCGCGGACCAGCATATGAACCTTGCCCGCGTAGCGGGAGAAATGCATCGCTGCCTGACCAGCAGAGTTCGCGCCACCTACGATATAAACGAGCTCGTCGGCACAGGAGATTGCCTCGGCTAGAGCAGCGCCATAATAGACGCCCGAACCTGTGAGCCGGTCCGCTCCCGGAACATCGAGCTTGCAATAAGAGACACCTGTGGCAATGAGACAAACATGGCAGGTAATTTCCTGACCATCTGCCATCTGTACGATTTGATATTGATTGTCACGGCGAATGCATGTGACCTGCTGCGCAAGAAACTCAGCTCCGAGTCTCTGAGCCTGAATGTAGGCCCGATCGGCCAATTGAGCTCCACTCAATCCCTGCGGAAAGCCGAGGTAATTTTCAATTCTTGAACTGGATCCCGCCTGGCCACCAATCGCTTCGCCTTCCACGATCAATGTGCTCAATCCCTCGGAGGCAGCGTATACTCCCGCAGCCAGACCCGCTGGTCCCGCCCCGACGATTACAACGTCGTAAAACTTCTGTTGCGCCTGCCGTGGCATTCCCAGCTTCGTCGCAAGATCGCTTGAAGAAGGCTGCACCAGCGCGGTCCCATCACCAAAGATAACTACTGGAAGTCTCGTATCGTCGAGACCCTTCGCCTTCAGGAGTTCTATCGCCTCAGGGTGCTGTTCAGGATTCAACCACTGATATGGAATACGATTACGCGACAAAAATTCGCGCACGGCATGGTCATTAGGCGACCAGCGCATTCCGACTACACGGATACCTTCGAAGGGTGGCTTATATCCTTGCTTCCAAGCTTCCAGAAGATCATCCAGAACCGGATAGAGCTTTTCCTCAGGTGGGTCCCAGGGCTTGTTGAGGTAATAGTGAATCTTGGCTGCATTAATTGCGCGAATAGCAGCTTCTGTGTCAGCGTATGCGGTTAGCAGGACACGCTTGGCGTCGGGGTAGATCTTGATCGCCTGCTCCAGAAAATCCACACCGCTCATTCCGGGCATGCGTTGATCGGAGAGGAAGAGAGCTACCGTATCACCTCGCTCCTTGAGCTGGCGGCAGATATCGAGCGCTGCACCGCCTGAAGCCGCACGGAGAATGCGATAGTCCTGTCCGTAGTGCCGGCGTAGGTCCTGGACCACAGCTTCCAGTACGCTTGTGTCATCGTCGATGGCTAGCAGAATTGGCTTAGGCATACCATTGTTATACTTCGCTGACACGCGTCGCGAAATAGACCCCACATTGGATTTGATTCTGCCTGATAACCAAGAGGTGCAAAAAACTATCCGACATAAACTATTGACAAATCAGGCTCCCAAGTCCCGTGTGCTGCATGAGTATTCGTCCGAAATTGGAACAGCATGTAATACCCGCTATTTACAGCCGATTAGGAACCTGAGGGGATTGAGCTTCTGAGGAGAAAAGCAGAGAAATGAATCGACTCATCCTGGCTGACAATCAGACTATCTTTCGAGCGGGCGCTGCACGTGTCCTGGCATTGGAAGACGACATGCGTATCGTCGCTCAGTGCGAAGATACTGCGAAATTGTCGGCTTCAGTTGAGGCGCTACGCGGCTCAATTATCCTGGTAGGTTCCAGTCTCAAGACTGATATCCAGGCCCTTGTGTCTAAGGCGCGCAGCCTGGACAGTCACGTCGTTCTCATTGCAGAAAATTCTGAGGAGTTCCCTGAAGATGTGCTCCTGCTGCTGGATGGCATTCTCCATCGAAATATTGGGGGCGCCGATCTGGTGGATTGCGTCAGGCGTGTCGGTCGCGGAGAACGTTACATGCAGAGGGCCAATGTAACACCGATTCACACGACCGACCATGTCGGAGCACGGGTTCGGGACAGGTTGACGCCGCGCGAAATGCAGATCATCGCGCTTATCGTACAGGGATGCAAGAACAAGGAGATTGCTCTGCAGCTTGGCACGAAGGAACAGGTCATCAAGAATTACCTGCGCGGCATTTACGACAAGACCGGTGTCTCTGATCGACTGGAACTTGCTTTATTTACGATTCACCACCGTGTTTTGGCAGAGGCCGCTGCGAAGGCCGGCGATCTCATTGAGATGAAATCTGCTTGAACGGCCTCCGCGCAAAAATAATTTACAGCCCCATGTGATCTTCCTGGTTATCCGCCGCCGGGGAGGCGTGGCCGATCTTCTCGGCGATACTCTTGGCTTGCGTGAAGAGAAGGAGGTAGTCGGGGCCGCCGGCTTTTGAATCGGTGCCGCTCATATTGAAGCCGCCGAACGGGTGCGCTCCAACCATGGCTCCGGTGCACTTGCGGTTCAGGTAGAGGTTGCCTACGTGGAACTCCTGGCTGGCACGATCGAGTTTTTCGCGTGAGGTGGAGTAGATGGCACCGGTGAGGCCGTACTCGGTGTTGTTGGCGATCTGCAGGGCTTCGTCGAAGCTGGTTGACTTGATGACCGCGAGGACGGGGCCGAAGATCTCTTCGAGCGCGATGCGTGCCGTGGGTGCGACGTCTGCGAAGACCGTCGGGGCGATGTAGTAGCCGCCTTCGGGGGTCTGGATGGCGTGGCCTCCGTTGAGGAGGCGGCCTTCGGTCTTGCCGATTTCAATGTAGCTCAGGATCTTGTTGCAGGCCTTGTCGCTGATGACGGGACCGGTATAGACATTGTCTTTCGGGTCGCCGGTCTTGATCTTCTTGACTCGCTCCTGCAGGCGATCGACGAAGACGTCGTAGATTTCGGCGTCGACGATGGCGCGGGAGCAGGCGGAGCATTTCTGGCCGTTGAAGCCGAAAGCACTGGCGACGACTCCTTCGATCGCGGCGTCGAGATTCGCATCTGCGTCGACGATGATGGCGTCTTTGCCGCCCATCTCGAGGATGGTGCGCTTGATGAAGATTTGTCCGGCCCGCGTTTTTGCTGCGCGCTCGTGGATTTCGAGGCCGACTGCCTTGGAGCCGGTGAAGGCGATGAAGCGTGTCAGGGGGTGCTCGACGATTGCAGAGCCGAAGCCTGGGCCCTCGCCCTGGCAGAGGTTGACGACGCCGTCGGAGAGGCCGACCTCTTCGAGCAGGGCAACGTAGAGCGCGGCCACGGTGGGCGCGTCGACCGATGGCTTGAGGACGACGGTGTTGCCGCAAACGATCGAGGCCGCGGTCATCCCGGCCATGATGGCGAAGGGAAAGTTCCAGGGCGGAATGACGGCTCCGACGCCGAGCGGGATGTAGCGGAGCTGGTTGCGCTCGCCGGGAAACTGGATTGGCGTCTTCGCCTGGTCGAGGCGAAGCGCTTCGCGGCCGTAGAACTCAAGGAAGTCGATGGTCTCGCCTACATCGGCGTCGGCTTCGGCCCAGTTTTTTCCGACCTCGAAGGTGAGCCAGGCGCAGAATTCGAACTTGCGCTCACGGATGAGATCGGCAGCGCGGAAGAGGAGCGCGGCGCGCTCGGTGACGGGAGTACGGCTCCACGCCGGGAAGGCGGCCAGGGCGGCCTGCATGGCGCCTTCGGCGTGCTCCGCTTCGGCTCGCTGGTGGATGCCTACGACCTGCGCGGGCTTCGCCGGGTTGATGGAGCGGATTTTGCCTTCCGTCTTCAGGCGGCGCCCGCCGACAATCATGTCGTACTCGCGGCCGAGTTCACTTTCAACTTTGGCAAGAGCCGCTTCCATGGCTCGCTTGTTTTCCGCGAGCGAGAAGTCGACGAAGGGCTCGTTCGTGAAGGGTGTTTGCGCGGTTCGCGTTGCGGGTGGAGGGGCAATATCTGCGGTAGCCATAACCAGTCATTTTATCGTCTTTGTGTGTCCCCATCTTCAGGCCCCCCCTCCCTATCTTTTGGTACAAATTGTTCATTTTATTAGGTTTAGATATGAGCATCTCGCTAAGTATTCCATTATCAATGATTTAGATATTGAAGTATTAAAAATGTTGGAGTTACTGATTTTTAATGAAGAACCCGAAGGGCGCCGGGTTCCTGGCCTATTTCTATTTTAGCGAATCGGCATAACTGCTCTGCCACTCATAAGTTATTTGTTTTTATTGACTTGAGTAGAGTAATGCTTGACAGGAATTTCTGTGGAAAATCATGCAATGGTGGCTGCACGACCGAAATACAGGGATTCTTCGCTTCGCTCAGAATGACCGCGTTAGAGGGAGCGACGTTCCAGTATCCCTGCGTTTGGATGGAATGACTCCTGCATGACCGCGTTGAATGGAAATGACCTTCCTGGATGACTTGGTTGAATCATGACCTTCTTGCGTAGGCGTTGGAGCGGGAAGCAATCATTCCGCTGCTATCATCGGGAGTATGACTCAGCTTGACGTTTTGTATCGCTACGAAGTTCCTCCGTCAGAGGCTGTTGTGCTTGCGGTTGCGCGGGTGCGCGAGGTTTATGGGGTTCGGGCGATTGCGTTCGACGAGGCGGAAAAGACCGTGCGCGTGGAGTATGACGCGACCCGTTTGAACGAAGCGATGATTCATCAGCTTCTTCGGCGGGGCGGCCTCGATCTGACGGAGCGGGTCGTTCTGGCAGCTCCGCCTGAACCAGCGCCAGTTGAAGCTGCAGCGGCTGCCACAAAGTAGTCAGGGTCAGCGCGGGGTTGCTCTTCCGAGCTGAATCGGATATCTCTAAGAAGGTTCGACGTGCGCCCGTAGCTCAGCTGGATAGAGCATCTGGCTTCGAACCAGAGGGTCGGAGGTTCGAGTCCTTCCGGGCGCACCATTATTTTCATATTCCCATCGCGATCGTCCTCCAGCGAAAACTTTAATCCCGGAATTTCGACCATCCATTAGGATGGCGATACTCGGCCCACAAGTATTTTCGGAGGAACCTGAAGGTGCTCCGTTTCATTGGTGGATTAATTCGGCCCTATCGCGGCACTTTGGTTCTTATCTTCGGGGCCATGCTCGTCGAGACGGCGATGAGCCTGGCATCGCCGTGGCCACTCAAGATCATCCTGGATAGCGTCGTCGGGGATCACCGCCTGACACCGTGGCTGCATCATCTGTTTGGGCCTTTGCTCGAGAGCGGCTCGCGGTTGCAGGTAGCGGGACTCTGCGCAGTTGCTTTTGTACTGATCTCTGTGATCGGGGCTGCAGCGTCGTACCTGGACAACTATTACACGGAGAGCGTGGGCCAGTGGGTTGCGCACGACCTGCGCATGAAGATGTATCACCATCTGCAACGCTTGTCGCTGGGTTACTACAGCACTCATGAGACCGGAACGATTCTCAGCACGCTGACGACGGACATTCAGACGATCGAGGGCTTTGCGTCATCGTCGACGCTCGACATCCTGGTGGACATGCTGACGATTGTCTGCATGCTGGGACTGATGTTCTGGCTGAACTGGGACTTTACGCTGATCGCTGTCGCAGTTACTCCGGTCCTGCTGCTTTTTGTGTCGCGGTTCAAGAAATCTGTGAAGAAGGCCACTCACGAGGTGCGTAAAGAGCAGGCCGAGATTGTTTCGGTAGCACAGCAAGGGCTGGAATCGATTGAAGTGATCAAAGCCTTTGGCCAGGAGAAGGAGGAGGAAGAACTTTTAAAGGGCGTCAGCGAAGCAACGGTCAGCGCGGCTCTGAAGGCGAGAAGCATCAAGGCGCTGCTCTCACCGGTCGTGACGATTACCGTGGCTATCTGCACCGCGATTGTTCTGTGGCGAGGCGCCGCGCTTATCCTGCGCGGGACGATGACGGTAGGCGAACTGACGGTGTATCTCGCCTACCTTACGAAGTTCTTCAAGCCGGTGAAGGACCTTGCTACGACGACAAATGCGATTGCACAGGCAGCGGTGGGAGCTGAACGCGTTCGCTCGATTCTGGACACGGATGAAGTGATTCCGCAGAGACCTGATGGCCTGGAACCTGAAAAGCTACAGGGCGCGATCGAGTTCAATCACATCGCCTTCGGGTACGACCCCGCCGAGCAGATCCTGAAGGACGTCAACTTCAAAATTAAAGCAGGCCAGTTTGTTGGGATTGTCGGCCCCACGGGGAGCGGGAAATCGACGCTGGTCAGCTTGATTCCGAGGTTCTACGACACAACTTCCGGCAGCGTTCAAATCGACGGAAAGGACGTTCGCGACTACAAACTGAAGCCCTTGCGCGACCAGATTGGCTATGTTTTGCAGGATACGGTTTTGTTTCACGGGACGATCTTCGAAAATATCGCATTCGGCCGCCCAGGAGCCACAAAAGAAGAGGTGATTGAAGCGGCAAAGCTGGCAAACGCACATGACTTTATTACCGCGATGCCGCTTGATTACGTCACGATGGTGGGGGATCGCGGCTCGACGCTTTCCGGCGGACAGCGCCAGCGTATCGGCATTGCGCGGGTGATGATTCGAAACAGCCCGATTTTGCTGCTCGATGAACCGACGGCTGCGCTGGACAGCGAATCGGAGAAGCTGGTGATCGATGCGCTCGAGCGACTGATGAAGGGCAAGACGGTCATTGCCATCGCGCATCGCCTGACCACGATTCGCGACGCAGATGAGATCATCGTCATCAACAAGGGCGTTGTGGCTGAGAGCGGGTCGCATGATGAGTTGATGACACGCGACGGCATCTATGCAGAGCTGCACAGGACGCAATTTGACACCGGTGCGGATAGAGTAGTGTCTTAGAAACTGGCGCAGGACAGGAGACCATGTCACGTTCGCTTATTGTTTTGCCTGACGATTCCGCAGAGCCGATCCTGAGTGCGATTGCCGAAGCCAAAAGTTCGATTCGGGTGAAGATGTTTGTGTTTTCGGACCTGAGCCTGCTATCGGCCCTCCTGGCTGCTCACCAGCGAGGCGTGAAGGTGAAGGTGATGCTGAACCCGGAACGGCGAGATGGAAAAAAGGAAAACACCGCGATACGAAAGACCTTAGCTCAATCCGGTATTGAGGTGATCGACAGCAATCCTGCGTTCGCCCTGACGCACGAGAAGTCGATGGTCATCGATGAAAAGACCGCCTTTGTTCAGTCCCTGAACTGGGAGACGGAAAACCTGACGAGCACGCGCGATTACGCGATCGTCACGTCGCATAAGCATGAGGTGGATGAGGTGACCCGTTGCTTTGATGCGGACTGGAATCGTACTTCTTTCGAGGCAAACGAGCAGTCTCACCTGATCTGGTGCATCGGTAATGGGAGACAGCGCTTGTGTCAGCTGATCGACGAGGCTAAGGAAACTCTCTTCCTGCAGAACGAACGATATCAGGACCCGACGGTCATCGAGCATCTGGTGAGGGCGAATCAACGTGGAGTGAAGATCCACGTGATGGCGCGGCCTCCGCACAAGCTGAAGAAGGAGAAGCTCGTGGAAGGAGTCAGCGGCCTGCGCACGCTTGCCGATGTTGGCGTGAAGATCCACAAGCTGAGGCATATTAAGCTGCACGCGAAGCTGTTGTTTGCGGACCGAAGCCGGGCAATTGTCGGGTCAATCAACCTGGCTCCGGGAAGTTTTGACAGCCGGCGAGAGCTTGCGATTGAAGTGCGCGACGAGCCGATCATCGATCGGATCGAGAAGATCCTTCATTACGATTGGGAGAACTCGCACCCATTGGATCTTTCCGACGAAGGCTTGATGGCGGAACTGCAATCGTCCGATCCGAATGTGAAGGAAGACCTAGCGATTTAGATCGCTGCCACAATCGCTTCTCCAACCTCGCGAGTCGTTGCGTTTCCGCCCAGATCGGGTGTGCGCGGCCCTCTTTCAGCCAGAACTTTTGTGAAGGCCTGCTCGATGGCCTGAGCAGCTTCTACTTCACCGAAGTGCTCGAGCATCATGGCTCCCGACCAGATCTGCGCGATGGGGTTCGCGATTCCCTTGCCAGCTATGTCGGGCGCTGAGCCGTGCACGGGTTCGAACATCGAGGGGTACTTGCGTTCAGGGTTGATGTTGGCCGAGGGAGCGATGCCGATGGAACCGACGACAGCCGCACCGAGGTCGGAGAGGATGTCGCCGAAGAGGTTGGAGCCGACGACGACGTCGAACCAATCGGGATGGGCGACGAAGTGGGCGGCGAGAATGTCGATGTGATACTGGTCGGTGCGAAAGCCGGGGAATTCCTGGCTGACGGCAGCGAAACGCTCGTCCCAGAAGGGCATGGTGTAGACGATGCCGTTCGATTTCGTCGCGGAGGTGACGTGCTTTTTCCTTTTCCGCGCGAGTTCGAAGGCGTAGCGCATGATGCGGTCGCAGCCGCGACGAGTGAAGATGTTTTCCTGGACGGCGAACTCAGCGTCGGTACCGCGATAGAGACGGCCACCGATTTCTGAGTATTCGCCCTCGTTATTTTCGCGGACGATGCAGAAGTCGATGTCTCCAGCTTTATAGCGCTTGAGAGGCGTCTCGACGCCTTCAAGGAGCTTGATGGGCCGGAGACAGACGTATTGCTCAAATGTGCGTCGGATAGGGATGAGCAGGCCCCAGAGGGAGACGTGATCGGGCACGCCGGGGTAGCCTACGGCTCCGAGAAAGATCGCGTCGAAGGGACGGAGCTGATCGAGGCCGTCTTCGGGCATCATGCGGCCTGTGGCTTTGTAGGTCTCGCAGCTCCAGTCGAAATGTGTCCATGAGAAGTCGATGTTGAATTTCCGGCCCGCGGCTTCAAGCGCGCGCAGACCTTCCGGAACGACCTCATGGCCGATGCCATCGCCTTCGATCACGGCTATTGTGTAGTTCTTCAAGATATTCACCCATGGATTGAAATTTTGTTGAGGAGTGATGCAGGCCTATTCCAGAGAAAGCGCTGGCTGCTCGATTAGTTTTTGCCGCAGAGTGGCTGGGTCGATCTCGCGCTCCCACCGTGCTACGACGAGAGTCGCTACTGCGTTGCCGATCATGTTGACGACGGCACGGGCCATGCTCATGAAACGATCGATGCCAAGGATGAGAGCCATTCCTGCAACAGGAATCGTCGGCACGACCATCAGGGTTCCGACGAGTGCGATAAAGGCTGCCCCCTGGACGCCGCTGGCGCCTTTCGAGGTAAGGACTGCCACGGCGAAGATGGTCAGCTGCTGCGTGAGGGTCAGGTGTGTTTGCGTGGCCTGTGCAATGAAGAGCGCCGCCAGGGTCATGTAAAGGCTTGAGCCGTCGGTGTTGAAGGTATATCCCGTGGGCACGACCAGGCCGACCAGCGACTTCGAGCAGCCCAGCTTCTCCAGCTTTTCCATGAGTGTCGGGAGTGCGGTTTCGGAGGAACTGGTTGAAAAGACAAGAAGGATTTCTTCCTTGATGTAGGCCAGCAACTGCGTAATCCGGAAACCGGAAAGGAAGCAGATTGTGCCGAGCACAAGGAAGACGAAGACGATACACGTAGCGTAGAACAGGGCAATGAGCCTGGCGAGCGGTCCCAGCGATGCAATGCCGTATTTGCCGATGGTGAATGCCATTGCGCCGAAGGCGCCGACGGGGGCGAAACGCATGACGAGGTTTACGACGCTGAAGACGGCGGTTGTCGATGCTTCAATGAAGGTGATGACCGGCTGGCAGCGCGGACCAGCGATGGTAAGGGCGAATCCGAAGAGAATTGCGATGAAAAGAACCTGGAGGATATCGCCTCTGGCGAAGGCGTCGACAACCGTCGTGGGGATGATATGGAGGAGAAATTCGGTGACGTTTTGATTTTTCGCCTGACCGGCATAGTCGGCGACTCCCCTGGGATCGAGAGTTGCGGGGTTGACGTGGAAGGAGGTTCCAGGATGAACGACGTTGCCGACGATGAGTCCGATGAGGAGCGCGAGCGTGGAGACGACTTCGAAGTAGAGCAACGCTTTTCCACCGATGCGTCCGACCTTTTTGATGTCATGCATGCCGGCAATGCCGGAGACGACGGTGCAGAAGATCACCAGGGTGATGATCATCGAGATCAGGCGTATGAAGCCATCGCCAAGCGGCTTGAGTGCGATTCCCCAGGTGGGCTTAAGATAGCCGACGATGACAGCCAACACGACGGCGATGAGGACCTGAGCCCAGAGATTTCTGTAGAAAGGCTTTTTCTTCAGGCGTGGCTGAACTGTTCCCTCAACCTGTACTGTCATTGGAATCGGAATTCCTCAGCGCTTGGCATTCGACTCGCGAAATTCGTCGATGCTCCAATCTAGCATCAGAGGGTTGAGGATTGGAGTCCTTCAGCGCGCCCCATAGGTTTGTGGTTGCAAAGTTTCAGTGCAGCACGACAGCAGATAGCGCTTTTTCCATAACGGCATAGCCTGCTGGAGTCGGGTGGATTCCATCGACGAAATACTCGGGATGGCCCGACATCGGGGTGAAATAATCCACCATGAGGTAGCCCTGGGTAGCTGCCAACTGTGCAATCGAGGCATTCAATGCCGACACTGTCGAACTGAGGTCGGTTCCACCGGAGAGGGCCGGGGGCAGTTCGCTAAGAACAACTTCAATACCGGCGCTCTCCGCGATTGCGGTCATTGCCTTCAGGTTCGCAGTGGCCTCTGCAATAAGGTCTGGTGTGTTTTGCAGGATGTCATTCGTCCCGCAGAGAATGATCACGCGGACATAGCCATGGCCTACCACGTCCGATTGGAAGCGAGCCAGAACCTGTGACGTCGTCTGACCGGCAATTCCTGCGTTGTGCAGAGGCATAGGCCAGTACTGGATGATCGACGCTCCAATAAAAATGGACGTGCTATTGAGTTGCGGGCTGAAGGTCGTCGGCGGAGGAACAGCAGCAGCGGGGGTACTTAGCGTCCCCTTCCCGCATCCAAGGGCAATGTTGAGGATGGACAGAGTAAGAAATGACTGGAAAGAAAGCTGTACTGTTTTTTTGAACCGCGATCCAGCTTGAAGGTACATCGTCATTTCAGCCGAGTCCTTTTTCGAAGATAGGGCTGATATCTTTTTCCTTTGCTCGGCGAACTAACTGCAAATTCATCTTTGGTTGCTTCTCCGAGGGAGAACCAACCACCCACCCGAAGGATCGGCTTGCAGAAAATGTTTTAGCGACAGCTAAGCTCAGCGTATATGTGACAGCAGAAAAAAGGATTTGCCCGGCTATCCCTACCGGCAGGCTACTCCTGAAGGCATCTGCTGAAGTTCCACTGAAACGCCGCGAAACGACACTCAAGCAATCGCAAAGGATTATCAGGATGATCGTGTGCGAGAGATAGATTCCGAATGTATGGTTTCGCACATTGACGAACCCGGGCCAAGTGGGACGCCGAAGCTTAAGCAAAATGAAGACGACGAAGATCGAAAAGAACTGATTCGTCAACCTCAACGTGTTAGAGGGGTCGGTAGAACCGCGATGATCGAGCAAGCGAGCCTCGGCAAAGGCTGCCAGGCCAGCCAGCACGGCTAAACTTACAAAAGCTTTCATCCTGATCCGGGAGACCCACTGCGTGAGTTTTCGATGATGAAGAGACGCATAGCTTCCGAGCCAGAGATAGAAGACGAAACCGAAAACCGCTTTCGTATGGCTGGTCTGCCACCAACGAGCGTAGATATTTGCGACATAAATCAGGTTGATCGCAAGCAGCGCGGCTCCCAATCGCAGATCGCGAAGGTGCCTGCGGAATATCAGCAGAATCGTTAACCCGACGAAGAGATTGGGGACAAACCAGAAGGCTGTTTGCGTCAGGCAGGCGTAGAACTTTTGCCAAAGTGCCGCCGACATGCCAGCCCCCAAAACGACTCTATGGTGCACGATATCGCTGGCCAACAGAATGACAGTGAGCAGGGATATCCATGCGAGCCAGGGAAGAAACACCCGCTGCAGGCGTCTGCCGAGATATCCCATTGGGCTGCACTTCTCGATGCGTTCACCGAGAAGAAAACCTGAGGTTAGAAAGAATGCGATACTTCCGAATTTCCAGGGCGTTGTGAGCGCCTCAACATACGATGGCGAAACTCCGCCAATATTCCCCATTGTTATTCCGTGTATGGCGACAATTGCGACCATCGACCAGAAACGCACGTTGTCGACAAAGAGATGACGCATCTCGGGCGTCTCTTCTCTCAGATGGGGCCCGTATCCAATTGTTGGATATTTGGTTTCGTAGCCCTGACGACAACCTGTATCTTCAACACAGACAACTTCCAGATTCAAGCGGCGTTCCTTTTAGGACCGGAGGAATACTCCCGGACTAACTCTGCTTCTCTGTGACCATCCCTTGTACTTGAATTCTTTTTACTTGTGTATTGGCAGGAAGTGTTCCAGTCAGAAACTATTTACATTCTGTCATATGGTTCGCCACTTATTGCTATGACACAAAGGTGGTGGTCAATTCAAAGTTACCCGCTGCGTGGCACGACAGCGCGGTTGCTCTCCTGTGCTAAATCCGGTATCTTTAAAGGGTCGCATCCAACGCAATGTGCGCCCGTAGCTCAGCTGGATAGAGCAACTGGCTACGAACCAGTAGGTCGGGCGTTCGAATCGCTCCGGGCGCACCATTTCTCCTCAATTCCCCTAAACACATCAATATTCCGCTAATTGGAATCGCCTGGCATAAGGTGCTGTGGCAAGTCTTTGATCGTCGCCTTGCCGTCGACGTAATCGATTCTCCAGATGCGATCGAACTGCTCATCTGGCCAGGTCTCGACCGGTGGTTTCGCACCGAGCGAGATGACGAGACTGGGAATGGTGCCGTGATGCCATGCGATGAGCACGACCTTGCCCGCGTATTTTCCGCTGAGGAGCGTTCGCGCGAGGGTGGCGTAGTCGTCGTTGGAGATGGAGTTGTCGATAGGCAGATGCAGAGCCTGGGCAAGCGGGGTTACTGTCTCAACAGGGCGGTCGGAATGCGCGCTGGCTTGGGTGGCGAAGATGATCTGCGGAGCGGGCAGGTCAGGGCGTACTCCCGGGGGCACGAAGAGGTCGCGGAGACGGTCGGCTCGTTTAAAGCCGGTGGGGGAGAGATGAATCTGGCCGTCGGTAAGCTTTTCGGCGTGGCGGAAGATAAGGATGGTTGCAGGCGGCTGTCCGGCGATGGGGACCGCTGTAGCAGTTGGGCGAGGTGCTTTGGCAGGCCTCGCTGGTTCCTGTGCATGGGAAGAGGCGAGCGCGAGAGCGAGAACTAGCAGAAAACTGGAGATTTGCCTGAAGGCTTGCCGGGTCATGTCAGAGCTTAGCATTGCCGAGAACATCGGGATTGTTTGTGAATGTCAGGAGAATTTTGCCCCGGTTTCGAGTTTTCCAATATCTCCACAGCTCAAAATAATTCAAGACCAAATCAGTCCGAATGATTGACGACCAATTTAGTCCTCTTTAGACTGGATAATGGCGATTGCAGCCCGCCAACGAAAACCGCGCAGATGCGATTGGGAGCTTATCCGGCCGAGGGTGGGTTCCTCGAAAGAAGAGAATCACCTTATGTTGCAGGCATTTATCATTACGCTTCGCGAGGGCGTGGAGGCATCACTGATCGTCGGGATTGTCTTTGCCTACCTGACCAAGATCGGCCGGAACGATCTGAAAAAAACGGTCTTCTGGGCGATGGGGGCGGCGATAGCAGCCAGCGTAGCCGGTGCTGTGGTGATGTCCCGGTTGGGCCTGAATACAGATGTCTTTGAGGGCTGGGTGATGCTGGCGGCAGCGTTCTTCGTCATCGGCATGATCTGGTTCATGCATAAGGCTGCCCGGACGATGCGGGGGAATATCGAGCAGAAGATTGCACGGTACACGGGTCCTCAGGGTGTCTCGAAGATAGGGCTGTTTTTCTTCGTGTTTCTGTTGGTGCTGCGCGAGGGTGCTGAGACGGTTCTGATTCTTTCGGCGGTAACGCTGAACTCCACCGAACTGCTGAGTTTTACAGGGACGCTGCTTGGGGTAACGGTGGCGGTGGTCTTCGGTGTGCTGTTTGTACGCGGGAGCGTAAAGATCAACCTGCAGCGGTTCTTCCGGGTGACGACGGTCATCCTGTACTTCGTCGCGTTTCAGCTGGTTGTGAGCGGTTTGCATGAATTGAGCGAGAACGGCGTGCTGCCCTCGAGCACGACGGAGATGCGGCTGATCGGGCCGATTGTGCGGAACGATCTGTTCTTCTTTGTAACGATGATGGCGCTGGCGGGGTTGATGATCCTGATGGAGTACCGGCGTCGGGGTCCCGTAGCGCTACCTGAAAATGCCACCTCGGCTGACAAGCGGCGAGCGCAGTGGAGCCAGCGGCGCGAGAAGATGTGGATGAATGCCGTTGTGGTTACGAGCTTTGTATTCATCTTTCTGTCCACAGCGGAGTTTATTTACGCGAAGAGTACTACGGCACTTTCTCCCACTACCACTGTGACACTGGTGGGAAGCCAGGTTACAGTGCAGGCCGCCGAGGTCAACGACAACACGCTGCATCGTTATGGCGTGTACATGGATGACGGCAAGGGCGGCAGCGTTCAGGTTCGGTTCCTGCTGTTCAAGAAGCCGGATGGGAACATCGTGGCGGTTGGCGATGCCTGCCGGATCTGCGGGCCGGTGGGTTTCTATATCGGCAGCCAGGGGATTACGTGCAAGATGTGTGCCTCTCCGCTGAATGCGGCTTCGATGGGGCAGGAGGGCGGTTGTAATCCGATTCCTCTGAAGAGTTCTATTGCGAGCGGGATTGTGACGATTCAGGCAGCGGATTTGAAGACGCTGATTCCAGTGTTTGAGCGCTAGGTGGGGCAATGTTCTTTCGTCTTCTGATGGAGAGCTTCAGGCGGCAGCGGCGGAGGAAGACGCTGGCGGGGCTGGCGATTCTGCTGGGGACGACGGCTGTGACGGCGATGCTTGCGCTGGCTCTTTCGGTTGGGGACCGAATTCATCAGGAGCTGGCGGTGTATGGGGCGAATATCGTCGTCTACCCCGCCGCGGAGCAGCTTGATGTCAAGGTTGGCGGCGTGGATGTGAAGCTGGCTTCCGGCGGCTCCTATCTGAAGGAGAGCGACCTAGCTAAGCTAAAGACCATCTTCTGGGCGAACAACATCACCGGCATCAGCCCGGAATTACCGATCCGGATTACCGGAGAGTGGTTCGGCGGGCACGTCTTCAATGCACAAGGAACAGGTTTCTGGTTCAATCACGACCTCTCGAATGGTGGAGCGTCCTTCAAGACCGGCGCCAATGCACTTCATCCCCTGTGGAAGATCGACGGGGCGTGGCCGGATGAGCAGAACACCACGGCAACGAGCGCCGACGCTGTCGTTGGAAGGACGCTGGCTACGCAGACCCGGATCAGGCTGGGCGATAAACTTCAAACAAAGCTGAAGAGCAGCGACGGCTCGGCGAAGACGTTTGTCCTGCGTATTACCGGCATCGCTTCCACGGACGATATTAACGACCAGTCGTTTCTGCTGCCTTTGAATGCAGCCCAGGCCCTTGCAGGCATACCCAACGCCGTCTCGCGCGTGGATATCTCGGCGCGGACGAAGCCGGAGGATGCTTTTGCGCGGAAGGATCCGGATGCGCTTTCGCCGCAGCAGAAGGAGATCTGGTACTGCAGGCCATATGCGAACTCGATTGCTTACCAGATCCGTGAGGCGATTCCCGGAGCGCAGGCGGAACAGGTCCGGCGCGTGGAGCAGAGCGAAGGCACGGTGCTGAAGCGCATCAGCGGGTTGATGTGGCTGGTGAGTGCGGCGGCTCTGCTGGCGGCCGGGTTTGCGGTGAGCGCGGCGATGGCTACCGCCATTCTTGAGCGGCGGGGCGAGATCGGGTTGATGCGTTCGCTCGGGGCCAGCAAGGGTGCGATTGCGATGCTTTTTTATGCAGAGACGGCGATTCTGGCGGTGATTGCGGGTGGACTGGGGTATCTGCTGGGGTCCGGGTTGTCGGCGTGGCTGGGGGCGAGGATCTTTGCGGGCGATGGCGCGGCGCATGTGGCGGCGTTGAATCCTGTGCTGCTGCCGGTGGTGATCGTGCTGGCGCTGGTGGTGGCGGCGGCGGGATCGACGCCTTCGATCCGGTCGACGCTGCGGATGGATCCAGCGGGAATTCTGCGGGCAGACGTATGAAGGGGCGTCTGAGTGCAGGTGCGATTCTGCGACGGTCGCTGGTCCATCGGCGGGCGCGGAGCCTGTCGGCACTGGTCGCGATGACAGTTTCGGCGGGAGTGGCTACTGCCCTGTTGACGCTGTATGCCGATCTGGATGCGAAGCTGCATAAAGAATTCCGGAGCTTTGGAGCGAACGTGGTCATTACGGCTCCGAGCGGGAAGAGCTTGCCTGCAGGTGCTCTGACACAAGCGAAGAACGCTGCGGGAGCCGATGCGGCGGCGGCTGAGTTTGGGTATGCCGTCGCCACGACGGATCGGGGGACGGCGGTGGTGGTTGCCGGGACGGATTTCGATGCGGCGAGGCGTTTGAACTCCTGGTGGCAGGTGGATGCGTGGCCGGCTGCGAGCGACTCCAACGCTGCTCTGCTGGGACAGCGCGCGGCGCAGTTTGTTGCCGATGAGAAGGCAGTGACGCTCACCTATGCGGGGAAGGCTGTCACTCTGCATGGCGTTGGGCGTCTGCGCACCGGCGGCGATGAGGACAGCAGAATTTATATGCCGATGACTGCGTTTACCACGTGGACGGGTGTTGGGCCGAGTGTGATCGAGATGCAGGTTCCGGGTGGGGCGGCGCAGGTGGAGGCCGCGATGACGCGGATGCAGACGGCTTTGCCGGAGATGAAGGTGGATGCGGTGCGGCAGCTTGTGGAGGGCGAGTCGCGGATTGTGGATAAGACGCATGCGTTGATGTATGGAGCGGTGGTGCTGATTGCGCTGACGGTTGCGGTGAGCGTGCTGGCTACGCTGTCGGCGAGCGTGCTTGAGCGGCGGCGCGACTTTGCGCTGATGAAGGCCCTGGGCGGTTCCCAGGCGCAGTTGATGGGGATGTTCCTGCTGGAGGCGCTGGTGCTGGCGCTGGCGGGGGTTGCGGCTGGCTTTGTCGTGGGCTCGGCAGCGGCGTGGGCGATCAGCCAGTTGAATTTCCACACGGCTTCCCTGCCCTCTTTGCGAGTGTTACCGGCAGTTTTGCTTTTGAATCTTTTGATTGCTGCGCTGGCCGCGCTGTTTCCGCTGCGCGTGTTGCGCGGCCTGCAACCGGCTGCATTGCTGAAGGGTGAGTGAGATGATGGGAAGCGTCATGGAAAGTCCTGTTGATCTGGAGACGCGCGATGACTGTGCGGTGATTGCGCTGCATGGGGTGACGCGCGAGTATTCGGGTCACGCCGGTGTGGTGCGGGCGCTGGACCATGCTTCGTTTTCGATCGTAGCGGGCGAGTGGGTGGCGATTACGGGACCCTCGGGCTCGGGAAAGAGCACGCTTGTGAACCTGATCGGGTGTCTGGACCGGCCCACCGAGGGGAGACTTCTGATCGATGCGGTGGATGTAGCGACGATGTCGGCGACGGAGCTGGACCGGTTTCGGGCGGACAAGATCGGATTCATCTTTCAGCAGTTTCATCTGATTCCTTATCTCTCGGCACTGGAAAACGTGATGCTGGCGCAGTACTTCCACTCGATGACGGACGAGGCCGAGGCTCGCGCCGCCCTGGAGCGGGTCGGACTGGGCCCGCGAGCGGAGCATCTGCCGAGCGAGCTTTCAGGCGGCGAGCAACAGCGCGTCTGTATTGCGCGGGCGTTGATCAATAACCCGCCGATTCTGCTGGCGGACGAGCCTACCGGAAACCTCGACGCAGCGAACCAGAAGATTGTGGTCGAGTTGCTGCAGGGTCTTCACGCACAGGGGCATACCGTCGTGATGGTGACGCATGACCCGGAGATGGCCGCACTAGCCCAGCGGAAGATTGCGCTGAGCCATGGGAAGGTGTTCTGTCATCCCGTGGGCGGGCCGGTTGTTACCCTGCGGCGTTAGATCCCCCCCGGGGGTATCTTTTGGCGTAAAGATCTCATTTGATTGGGGTTAGATCGGGACCATTTGCCAAATTATTCCATTCAAATGGGTTAGACGGGTTTTCTGAAAAGGGACCTGGGGTTTCCGAGCACCGTCTTAAAACGCAAAGGCCCCGGAAGATATAGGGGCCTCTTTGTTGCTCTGGTTCTATTTTATCGGATGGTGCGAAACTGTTCTGCCACTTGTCTGAAATTTAGTTTTGTAGCGGAAGCACCTTGTTTTTAGTTAGTTGCGGATTGAAAAAGAAATTTTCCAAGTGGGCAGGGGCTTGACAGGAGTTTTCGTCAGATTGTGGGCGTTTCCACCCCTATAGAGCGGGCCTTCGGCTCTTATCTTTTGGGTGGCTCTATCCCATGGGGCTTCGCCCCCATGCTGGTATGGGATCGCGCCGTTGGCGCTGGAAAGCAGTTCCCTTTAGGGCCTCTAAACCTGCCTCACACCGAATCAGCGAGCTTATGGAGCGGGCCTTCGGCCGTTATCTTTTGGGCCTCTACCGTTCGCCCCAGCTTAGTTTGTTGCGCAGGACATTGAAGAGACCGTTGCGGCTGGGGCGGAGGAGCCTGACGCTGTGTTCGGAGCGGCGGCAGACGATGTGGTCGCCGAGCTGGAGTTCGACTGCCTGCTGGCCGTCTACGGTGAGGTAGGTGAGCTGCGGTACGCCCTCGATGTGGACGGTGACGGTGGAGTCGCCGGGGACGACAAAGGGTCTTACGGTAAGCAGGTGGGGGCAGATTAGCGTGACGACGAGGGCGCTGACCGTAGGCATCACGATGGGGCCGCCGGCGGAGAGATTGTAGGCGGTTGAGCCGGTGGGGGTGGCGACGATGACTCCGTCGGCACGGAGTGCGCCGACGAACTGCTGGTCGATTTCGACCGAGAAGTCGGCCATGCGCGCGATCGAGCCCTTGGAGACCACGATGTCATTGAGAGCATCCCAATGCTGGATGACGCGACCCTCGCGAACGAGCTGGGCGTGCATCATGTCGCGCTCTTCGATCGAAGCACAGTTGCCGCACCAGGCTTCGAGCGCGGAGTAAAGCTCCGAGAGGGGAACTTCTGTGAGGAAGCCGAGCGAGCCGAGATTAATTCCGAGGATTGGCGTGGGGGAATGGGCGAAGGCGCGCGCGGCCGCGAGGAGAGTGCCATCCCCGCCGAGGACGATGGCGATGTTCGGTTTGAGCTGCGGAAGGCTGGCGCGATCGACAAAGTCGGTAGCGTTGATGTAGGCGGCGCTGGCGGGGTCGAGGAGAGCCTCGTAATGATGGGCCTTCAGCCAGTCGAGGAGTTCGGGCAGGATGGACTCGAGCTCGGGCTTCTGCGGCTTGGAGATGATGGCTGCCTTGTACATGAGTCTTTAGTGTAACGGCTGATCTTCGAGGTTCAGAAGCTTTGAACACTTTCCGGGGCCCTTAAGAGTCGAGGAATTCCGAGTCGTGTTTGCGGAACAGGGCTTGAAGCGCGGATGGGGACCGATCCTTCATCGCGTGGATCTCCTGAATCAAGCGAGAGATCTTTGGCGTCATGATGAGCAGATAGCGAACCGGCTTGCTGTCGGGATTCCAGTAGGTATGCGGTGTGCCTCGGGGCACGAAGACTGCCGAACCAGCTTTCGCCTCCACCACGTCCTCGCCCACCTTCACGTGCAAGGTTCCTTCGAGGACGTACCAGGCTTCGTCGTCGTTGTGGTGCGTGTGCAGGGGAGCGATATAACGAGGTGGTCCGGGTGGCGAACCTGGGTCACTCCATTCGGCAACGACAAATGAACCGTTGACGGAACCGATGACATTGCCGGCGAGCGGGGGGGCTATCTTTGGAGGCATCTGATGTGAGGATACTGCGATTTCAACGCTGGGCCGGAACACATTAAAGCTGGTTCAGGGCACATTGAAGATGGCGCGGAGGAGATACTCGTGATTTCCTTCCATGCCCTGAATGGGCGAGTCGATGACTTCGAGGCTGGTCGCCTGAAGTTCTGCGGCACAGGCTGTGACCTTTTCGATCGCGCCCTTGCGTGCCTCCGGATCGCGGACGATGCCTCCTTTGGCGATGTTCTGGCGGCCCACCTCGAACTGCGGTTTGATGAGGATGACAGCCGTTCCCTGCCATGGGCGTTCCGATGTGCCGAGTGCGGCGATGACGGGCGCCAGAACGAGCGTGGCGGAGATGAATGAGACATCCATCGCGAGGAAGGCGCGTACGGGGTCTGGGGATGAGAGGAGCTCGGGGGATGAGAGGAGCTCGGGGGATGAGAGGAGCTCGGGGGGTGAGAGGAGCTCGCCCGGTGTGAGGAGGCGGGCGTTCGTTCGCTCGCGCAGAGTGACGCGCGGGTCGGCACGCAGCTTCTGAGCGATCTGCCCGTAGCCGGTGTCGACGGCGAGGACAGATGCGGCTCCGGACTGGAGCATGCAGTCGGTAAAGCCGCCGGTGGAGGCTCCGATATCGACGCAGTGGACGCCTGTGAGATCGATCTTCCAGTGCTGAAGTGCGTGCTCGAGTTTGAGGCCGCCGCGGCTGACATATTTGAGATCGGAGCCGAGGAGCCTGATGACGGCATCGGGTGAAACCGGGGCTCCCGGCTTGTCGATCCGCTGCTCGTTGACGAGGACTCGTCCGGCAAGGATGAGCGCCTGCGCCCGTTCGCGCGAAGCAGCGTGTCCCTGATCGACGAGAAATTTGTCGAGACGTGTTTTCATCAGTCGCTACTGTTCACTCCTAAGGGTACATGCCGCGTTCGGTGCAGATTGTGGTGAGACCTGAGACGCAAATTCTTGTTAGAGTGAGTGACTAGGGTAACGGAGTGACTCGCCTGCATGAAGTGTTTCCTGAATCCTGTCGAGACGGCTGAATCGTTGTGTTGGAGCAATCCAGCGCGACGGGCAGGTGCGTTGTATGTATAGAGAGACCGGATTCGTGAGTTCTTCCCCACAGCCGTCGCAGGATGATGCCGCATTGCTGACGCTGCTCCGGCGAGGGGACGAGCATGCGATGGCGATGCTGTTCGACCGATATTCGAAGGTGGTGTACTCGGTCGCGTTGCGCGTTCTGCGCGATCCGGAATCGGCGGAAGACATTCTTCAGGAAGTGTTCATGCAGATATGGCGGAACCCGGAGAGCTTCAGCGCTACACGCGGGAGTCTGGGTGCGTGGCTGACCGTGGTTACGCGCAATCGCTCGATCGATGCGCTGCGACGGAAGAAACCAAGCGATCCGGTCGATGAAATTGTGCTGGCTGCGCCTTATGACGTCGCGGATGAAGCAGAACGCAATACGCTGATGGAACGAGCGCGAAGCGTGCTCTATCGCCTGCCGGTAGAGCAGAGAAAGACGCTCGAGATGGCCTTCTTTGACGGGCTGACGCACTCGGAGATTGCAGAGATGACGGGCGATCCGCTGGGCACGGTAAAAACGAGGATTCGCAGCGCGCTGATGGCGCTGAGAAAGGCATTTCAGGCATGAACACAGCCAGACATTACGAAGCGGACGATCTGGCGCTGTTCGCCATGCAGCTGCTGTCGAAAGAAGACATGGGCGTCATTGCGGCCCATGTGGCCGAGTGCCAGGTGTGCCGCCACCAGGTTGCACAGTTGCAGGGGGACCTTGCGCTTTACGGCATGACAACGGAGATCCATTCGCCTCCGGCGCTGGCGCGCGAACGGCTGATGAAACAGGTGGCGCGCGAGAAGAAGGCCGTACCGGTAGAACGTGCTCCGGTGGCGACGGTGCCGTTGGCGCGTCCCAATCGCCAGGCAAGTATCTTCACCAGCCCGGAACCGACCAGCCTGGGCAGCCGGCTGGGCAGCGGCAGATATCTCGATGAAGAAGAGCCGAAGCCGAAGCCGAATCTTGCAGCAAAGATTTTTCCGTGGATTGGCTGGGCCGTGGCAGCAGGACTCGCAGTAGCTGCGGGAAATCTCTACCATGAGCGCGATGCTCTGCGCAGTTCGATGACGGCCCAATCGGGACAGATCGACAGGCTGAGCGCCGATGCCGCATCGGCAAAGCAACTGATCGATGCGATGACAGACCCCGGCGCGAAGCGATTTACGCTGACGAAGGCTTCAGTCCCACAGGCTCCTCCGCAGCCGCTGGGCCGCGTGACGTATATGCCGGAGAAGGGCACGCTGATCTTTATGGCGAGCAATATGGAGCCGCTGCAGGTCTACAAGACCTATGAGCTTTGGTTGATCCCGACCGATGGACGCGACCCGATTCCGGCAGGGACGTTCCATCCCGATGAACGCGGCAATGCGAGCGTCATCATGCCGCCGCTGCCCAAGGGAGTTGAGGCGAAGGCGTTTGGCGTGACCATTGAGGATGATGGCGGATCGCAGACTCCTACGATGCCGATCATCATGGCTGGGAGTTAGCGCGCGCTTAAGGCTGCGTGATTCGAACCATGACGCCCTTGCCCTGAAGATTGACGGTGGTGTCGATCTGATCGGTGTCGGTGCGGATGATCGTCATGGCGTTTGAGGTCGGCGAGGTCACGTAAACTTTGCCGGTCGGGGTTCCGGTGGTGGCAGCGATAAAGGTCGGATTTGGCGTTAGCGGAACCGGAATCGTCGCCGTGACGGTGTTATGGGTGAGATCGATCACTGAAACGGTGCTGTCGTGCTGGTTGATGACGTAAGCCTTTGTGCCATCCTGAAGAACAGCAACCATCTGGGCATTCACACCGACGGGAATCGTCGCCAATACCTGGCCGAAGCCGTTCGCATCGACGGGATTGGTCGGGTCGCAGTTGGGATTGGTCGGGAGCGCCGCAACCGAGCAGAGCGGAATGTTGATGATGCTCACCGAACCTGGCGAATTTCCGTTGCCGGCATTTGCTACAACCAGTTCATTCCGCGTAGGAGCAAAATCAGCCCAAACGGGCGCTGTTCCGACAACGATTGGATTGGTGCTGCCGGCGGGCGCAACGTCGAGTGTGTTTGTCTGCGAGTTGATCACCGAGACAGTGCCGTCGGTCTGATTCAGGATAAAGGCGCGTTTGCCGTCGGCTGTCATGACGCCATAGATTGGGCCTCGCCCGACGGGAAGCGTGTTGGAGATGCTCGAACTCGCGGTTTCAATAGCAGTTACCTGCCCATTGCCTCCCGAGGTGCTCTGGTTGAGGATATAGGCCCGCGCAGAACCTGTGACCCCTGCGATATAGACGGGGGTGTAACCCGATGCGATGGGGAATTCCTGCTTGAGGGCAGGGGGAGATCCCTGAAGCTGGGCCACGGCAGGGGTGGGCGGATTCTTGCCCGAATAACTCTCGGTGATGTAGGTGGAGGAGCTGTCAGGGTAAACGGTGAGCGGATTCGCTCCAGGAAGCAGCGTGCTCTGGAGAACGTCCTTGGTCTGCAATTGATTGGAGATATCGAAGCTGGTCAGCGTGCCATCGTGATTGAGGGTATAGCCAGTATTGCCGCCGCTATTGACCGCCAGATAGTAGGGATCGACGCCAAGATTCGCGGTGATCAGCACGGTGTCGCCGGAAAAATCGATGAGGGTGACGAGTCCGCGCGCGGTCGGGCTGGGGCTGGAGATAGCGACTGCGTACTTCAGCGGTTGAGCTGCAGGTCCCACGGGACTGATCGCGGAGACGACGGGGCGATAGGTGTTCCCGCATCCAGTCAACGACACTGTAATTGCTGCAAGAGCGAGAGTGGATACGGACCGAACTCCTAAGAGGAAGGAGCTACGGCTAGACCGTGGCTTAGTGATTCCCTTTGCTTCGTTACCGACTTGATACAAAACTTCTCCCGCAGTGGTGCTGTGTTGGCTATTCTCAATACTCGATTGTAAATGATTGATGGGCATCGAGGCTGCATGGAGGGTTTGCAACAGAATTGGCGCAAGACAATTCCCCGGGAGCGGGACCGAAGGCAGTCCCTGGTTCTGACCTGGACTGTGGGAGCGCTGCTTGGTTTGGCGGCAGCCATTCCGTTGATTGGAGCGCTCAAGCTGGGGCTCCCGCTGTGGCCGTTGCGGGGCCCGTTGCTCTTCAGCAGCATCTTCGCTGCCCTGGTTTGGGTTCTGCGGGCAGCAACACCCGGCGGCGTGGCTATGGGTTGGACAGTGTGTTTCATTCTGGCGCAGTCGCCTCAGATATGGGCACCGTTTTCCCCGTCGCCAGTACGAGGGACGGCTCTTCCGTCGCTGGCGGCTCTGTTTGTGCTGACATTTCTGGCCACGAGGTTCCGGAGAGCAAAAAAAGAGGTCCGAGGGGTGGCTGAGGCACGACGAGGACGAAGCGCGTCACAAATTGCAGCGAATCTCGGTGTAGCCGCCCTTTTCGCTGCCGCCGGAAGTTATGCAGGCTGCATCGCCGCGCTGGCCGAAGCGACGGCGGATACTGTCTCGTCTGAGATCGGGCAGGCCCTGAGCGGGCCCACGGTGATGATTACGACGCTGAGGCCGGTCAGGAGCGGAATCGATGGCGGAGTGAGTCTCGCGGGAACTCTTGCCGGTATCTTCGGAGCGGCAGCGATTGTGGCTATCGGCGGAGTGCGGCACGCTCTATGGCCGAACGCGCCAGCCGTCATGATTGGAGCATGTTCAGGCCTGTTCTTCGACAGCCTGCTGGGGGCAACTGCAGAGCGTCGAGGCTGGATCGGCAACGACCTGGTCAACTTCTTCTCCACCCTATTTGCCGCTGTGATTGCGGATGTGCTGGCGCGTCAGTAGTCCTCTTTGCCCTCGAGCCAGTGAAGCCAGCCTTCGTCGATGTGCAGCTTCATCCCCGTATAGCTGACGATCTCGTGGAAGTAACGCATGGTGAGATCGTAGTTGCTGATGTGACCGAGAGGCGGACGCGGCGAGGTATAGACGTCGAGGCCTGCCGCATTGCACAGCTCGCGAATCCGGAAAAGATGGGTGGCGTCAGAGACCACGACGATATGGTGCAGCTTGTACTCGCGCGCGATTGCGGCCAGGCGCCGGACCTGCTGCTCCGTGTCGATGGAGCGTGTCTCGGCGATGATATTGCCGAATGGAATACCGTTGGCGAGCAGGTAGTCTCTGCCAACGGCGCCCTCGGTGTTTCCGGAGTCTTTGTCGCTGCCACCGCCGAGGGTGATGATCAGAGGCGCAATCTGTTTGTGGTAGAGATCGACAGCGTGATCGAGACGAGCGTGCAGTACCGGGGACGGACGGCCAGAGTATTCGGCTGCCCCAAAGACGGCGATGGCGTCGGCCGGTTGCGCTTCATCGCGGCTGGCAACATCCGCAATCTGCTGGTAGACGTAGATGAACCAGCCAAGCGCGATGAACAGGAAGATGCCGAAGAGGCGGCGAAGAAACATTCCTCCGCGAGCACGAGGAGGTTTCCGCAGATTGGAGGCCGAGACGATCATGAAGAGATGACAGTTGAGTGTACGGTATTCGCCGAAGCGTGAGGAGTATTAAAATTTGTCGCAATTAATTTTTATCGATTCAAGGTGAGTGCGATCTCATGCGTGGGGATGGCGCCTTCGCGCAGGATCATCCACGATCTGCTGCCTCCGGAGAGGTCGACGATTGTGGTTGCGACGGAACGTGCCGTCGGGCCGCCATCCACAATCAGGGGAATCTGATCACCGAGTTGTTCGCGTACGCAATTGGCGTAGGTGCACTCAGGCAATCCGCGAAGATTGGCTGATGTGGCAGTAATGGGCAGGCCCAGCGCCGAGACGACGGCCCGCGGAATGGCGGTCTCCGGCACCCTGAGGGCGACATTCCCCGTGTTTGCCGTAACGCGTAACGGCAGCTTGGAGCCGGCTTTGACGACAATCGTCAGAGGTCCGGGCCAGAAGCGCTCGGCAAGGCGGTCGAAGGCAGTATCGAGCTGGCGGGCGAGTTCATAGGCCTGAGCGACATCAGCGATGAGCAGCGAGAGCGGCTTGTGCCGCGCACGCGTCTTGATCTCGTAGATGCGATCGACTGCCTTGAGATTGACCGGATCGACGGCGAGTCCGTAGAAGGTGTCCGTCGGCAGAGCGATGACATCGCCGTTGTGAAGGCGGGCGACAACTTTGGAGACGAGCTCCGGCTCGGGCTCGTCCGGATGGATGCGAAGTGTCTCGGCCGTCAGAATTTTGGGAACTCCTTTGCCGGGGATGCGGCCATCTCGCAACATAGCACAGAGGTGGGCTGCGCTCAAAAAGTGATGACGAGGCCTGATCCGGGCGCAATGCTGCCATGGATGCAGCGTAAGATTTGGGGATGACCAATGAAACGACGATTTCCAGCAGGACCAATGCGCGTGTGAAGCAGCTGCGGGGCGCGTTTGCAGGAAACGCCAGGCTGAGCGAAGGCCTGATTGCCATTGAAGGAGAGCATCTGCTGGAAGAGGCGATCCGGAGCGGGATGAACCTCAAAACTGTTTTTATCGGCGGGCGAAAGCCTGTTCCTGCCGACTTGCCGAGCGAGACCGAATTGTTGCGACTGACGGATGATACGTTCGTCAGCGCGGTGGAAACATCGTCTCCGCAAGGCATTGCGGCTTTGATGTCGCCGCCGGATTTTCGGGTCGAGGATATGCTCAAGAGTCCGTCACCGCTCATCATCGTTGCCTGCGGGCTGCAGGATCCGGGCAACCTGGGCGCGTTGATTCGGTCTGCGGAAGCATTCGGAGCATCCGGAGTGCTGACGGCATCGGGAACGGTGAATGTCTGGAACCAGAAGGCACTGCGCGCGAGCGCGGGAAGCTCGTTTCGGCTGCCGGTCGTCCACGCTACTCCTGATGAGGTCAGAGGTCTGAGACAGCATGGCGTTCAGTTGCTGGCCGCGGTTGGCGCTCCGGGCAAAGACGTTGTTCCGATCCAGGATTTCGATCTGCGGAAGGCGTACGCCTTCATGATCGGCAATGAGGGCGCGGGGCTTTCCGTCGAGTGGATGGAGATGGCGGATGCGCGGGTGACGATTCCCTGCCCGGGCCCTGTGGAGAGCCTGAACGCGGCGGTTGCCGGATCGTTGCTGCTCTATGAGGCTTCGCGCCAGAGGAGTGCATCGAAAGAAGTACGATGAGTCTGTTCGATACGAGTCCGATTGCAGCGGCCGGCAGGCAGTCGCGGCAAACTCCGCTGGCCGATAGGATGCGCCCGCACATTCTGGATGAGTACGTGGGGCAGGAGCATCTGCTCGCGCCCGGGAAGCCACTGCGGCTGGCGATAGAGAATGACGATCCGACGTCGATGATCTTCTGGGGTCCTCCGGGAACGGGGAAGACGACCCTGGCGAAGATGATCGCGCATCGGACGCAGGCGAGCTTCATTGAGTTCTCCGCGGTGCTGAGCGGGATCAAAGAGATCAAGCAGGTGATGGTTGAGGCGGAGAAGGCCGCGCATCTTGGCTCGCGGACGATTCTGTTCGTCGATGAGATTCACCGCTTCAACAAGGCTCAGCAGGACGCGTTTCTGCCGTACGTTGAGCGCGGGACGATCCGGCTGATCGGAGCGACGACGGAAAATCCTTCGTTTGAGATCAATGCCGCGCTGCTGTCGCGATGCAGGGTTTACACGCTGGTCGCACTGACTGAAGAACAGATTCTGGTTCTGTTGCGCCGCGCGCTCGGCGATGCGGAGCGCGGGCTGGGCGCGATGGGGATCGAGGCTGACGAAGATGCTTTGGCGACGATTGCTTCGTACTCGAGCGGCGATGCTCGCAATGCGCTGAATGCGCTTGAAGTCGCAGCGCGACTTGCCGAGGGACGCGGCGATCGTCGGATTACGCGTGAGCTTGCGAGCGAAGCTTTGCAGAAGCGGGTGCTGCTGTACGACAAGAGGGGCGAGCAGCATTACGACATCATCTCGGCGCTGCACAAGAGCGTGCGGAACAGCGATCCTGACGCGGCACTGTACTGGCTGGGAAGGATGCTGGCGGCGGGCGAGGATCCGATGTACTGCGCGCGGCGGATTGTGCGAATGGCGGTCGAGGACATTGGTCTGGCGGCTCCTGAGGCTTTGAATCTTTGTCTTTCGGCGAAGGATGCGTTGCACTTCCTGGGCCAGCCGGAGGGCGATCTGGCGCTGGCACAGGCGGTGGTTTATCTCGCGCTCGCTCCAAAGTCGAACGCGGTTTATACGGCGTATGGCGAGGTTCTTGGCGATATCGAGGCGACCGCGGCGGAACCGGTTCCGCTGTATCTGCGGAACGCTCCGACGAATCTGATGAAGGAACTGGATTACGGCAAGGGCTATCAGTACGCCCACGATGTCGAGGGGCGCGTGGCGGATATGGAGTGCCTGCCGGCTTCGCTTGCCGGGCGTCGTTATTACCATCCGACGAACGAGGGACGCGAGAAATTGCTGGCTCAGCGGATGGACGAGATTGAACGGATCAAGCAGGAGAAACGGCGGAGGTGAACTCCGCCGTTTCTGAATTCGTGCCTTCCAGAAGCATCATCGTCACTTTCGAGCAAAATGCCGGGATTCTTCCCCCTTCGACAGGCTCAGGGTCAGAATGACCGTGCCAAACTGCTTCACTCAGAATGACCGTCTGAAAACCGCAGCTTCTCAGTCTTTGTATTTCACCGAGCAGCCATAGGGGCGGGTCGTGACGGTTGGAACGGATCTGCCTGCCATCGCGGCGTTGAGGGCTTCGTTGAGATAGTTGCGTGCGGTCTTGATGTCTTCCTGATCGGTTGTGGGTTTGTCGTCGATCGCTCCCTGGTAGACGAGCTTGCCGGTGGGGTCGATGACGAACATATGCGGTGTGGTCCTGGCCTGGTAGAGATGGCCGATGGTTCCGTCGGGATCAAGGAGCGCGGCGGTGGGTGCGGCCTTCATCTTCCTGAGGTAGTCATTCTCCTGCGCGGGGTTCACGTAGCCCTGCTCGCCGGGGGCGGAGGAGATGACGGAGAGCCAGACCACTCCCCTGGCGGTCCACTCACGCTGGAGGGATTCCATGTTGCCGCTGAGGTAGTGCTTGCGGTCGTAGGGACAGCCCTGGTTGGCCCATTCGAGCACGACCCATTTGCCGCGGTACTGGGAGAGGGTGTGAGTCTGGCCGTTGGAGTCGGTGCCTTTGAAGTCGGGGGCCTGCGTGCCCGGGGTGAGGGCGACGGCGGATAGGGTGGCCAGGGCGAAGACACAGGCGAGAAGACGGCGGTGAGACATATGCAGGTCACCTCCACGAACTGTTTGTGTGTTTGGACGGGTTTCGAGCCGGTTTTGACGCTGGTGGAGTGGAGATTTCGTGACGGATGGCTTGAACCTCCTCCCTATCTTTGTGCGAAGTATTCGTTTTATTTATTTAGATTTGGGTTTGATGGGCGGCCGATCTTTCGTGGCTGCCTGGCGAACAGCAGATCCCCTTCGGGGATGACAACAAGATAGGCAACGGCAAAAGCGGTGGGTGTGCCTCAGTTCGTTGGGGCCAGAAGATTGGCGTCTCGCCAGATTCTCCATTGGCCGTCGGTTCCCCGGCGGAAGACGGAGAGGACGTTTCCGGCTCGTTTTATGGTGTCTCCTCCAGCCAGCGGGGTTACGCTGACTTCGAGCCAGGTCCAGCAGGTGGCGAGATCGCCTTCGACGGTGACCTCTTTGACGTCGGCGTGACCATCGATCCGGACCTTGCCGTCCATGGATCTGGTGGCGGCGATGAAGTCTTCGCGACGCATGGGAGGATTGCCCGGAGTCAGGAACAGGACGTCGTCGGCGATCAGGTTCATGCGGGCCTCAAAGTCGCCTCCCCGGGAGAGCTCCATCCAGTTAGCGATCAGGGCGCGAATCTGCTGTTCGTCGGTCTGCTGACTCATACTTCGTGTCCTTTTTGAGGGCAGTGAGAACGATGTCTTTGGTGAGGAGTTCGGGGAGGACGTCGCCCTGGGCCCTGGGGTCAGAGGGGTAGATGACGTAGGTCGGGACACCACTGCGGCCTACGGAGGCGAGCTGTCTGGTGATTTCGGGATCGTACTGGGTCCAGTCGGCGCGGATGAGTGTGACCTTGTTGTCGCGGAACTGCTGCTGCACCTCGGAGGACTTGAGGACGATGCGCTCGTTGACCTGGCAGGAGAGGCACCAGGCAGCGGTGAAGTCGATGAAGACGGGGTGTCCGGCGGCGCGGGCCTGATCGAGGGTCTGCTGCGAGTAGGCCTGCCAGGTGAGGGTGGTGTCTTTGGGCTGGTAGAGAGGGACGGTGAGAGCGATCGCTCCGATGATGATGGCCGCGATAGAGCTCGCCCACCGCGCGGGCCATTTGCCGAGCACCCATGCGGCGATGGCGAGCAGGAGGAAGCAGGTGAGCAGGAGTGCGGCGTGATAGACGCCCTGTCCGCTGGCTCCGAAGAGGCTTCCATAGACATAGGTGAGCCAGATGACCGTGGCGAAGAAGATGATCGCGGTGATCTGCTTGAAGGTCTCCATCCATGCGCCGGGCCGCGGGAGGATGCGTGTCCAGGCGGGCTGGAAGCTTAACAGGAGGTAGGGTGCGGCGAGACCGAGAGCGAGCGCTGTAAAGACGGCGAAGGTAATCCAGCCGGATTGTGCGAGGGCGAAGCCGATGGCGGCTCCCATGAAGGGCGCGGTGCAGGGTGTGGCGACGACAGTGGCGAGGACTCCGGTAAAGAAGCTGCCGGTATAGCCCTGCTTTTGCGCGAGCTCGCCACCGACGCTGGTGAGGGAGAGTCCGATGTCGAAGAGTCCGGCGAGCGACAGCGCGAAGAAGAAGATGCCGGAGGCGAGGAGGGCGAGGAAGGCCGGGGACTGGAGCTGGAAGCCCCATCCGGCCTGGTTGCCCTCGGCACGCAGCGCGAGCAGCACGGCGACGATGGCCCAGAAGGAGATGAGGATGCCCAGCGTGTAGACGAGTCCGTGGCGGCGGATGTGGGCACGCTCTCCGGCGGATGACTGGACGAGCGAGAGTCCCTTGAGGAAGAGGACGGGGAAGACGCAGGGCATCAGGTTGAGGATGATGCCTCCGACGAAGGCGAGGCCGATGGCGGCGATGGTGGTGAGTTCGGCGGTGCCTGCGGCGCGATGCTTCGCGTTTGCGGCGGGCACTTCTCCGGGGGTGACCGGCGCGGTGATCTCGTAGGCTTCGGTGTCACTGAGCTTGACTACGCCGTGGAGTTCGCGTGGCAGCTTTGTCAGTTCAGGTGCGCGGGTGATGCGGAGGCGGACGCCGTCGGGTTGGGGCTCGATGGTCTGCTGGGCGGCGTTGGCGATCTGCTCCTGGTCGAAGGGATAGAACTGGGCATCGGTGACGCGCTTGCCGTTGACGAAGTTGAGGACGAACTCCTGCTTGCCGCCGGTAATACTCGCTTTCATATCGGGCGGCAGCGGTTTTGGAAGCTGGCCGAGGGCTTCGCCGATTGCGCCGACCGGCTGCGCGGGGGTTGCGGCAGGATCAACATTGAGGTTGAGGCCGAGGTGCGCTTTACCCGGGATGCAGACCTCGCGGCAGACGAGCCAGCTGACTCTGGCGTCGAGGTGGATGGGGCCGGGTTTGAGGTTCTTTGCTGCGGTGATCTGGACGGGGAAGGCGACCTCGTCCTCATAACCGAAGTCCATCAGGGGGCCGAGGGGAAGGCGGCTGGGGATGGGGAACTGCATGGGCCCGGCGGTGATGCCGGTGGGCAGCGTCCAGACGATTTTGGGCGGTTCGCCGGAGTCGCCGGCGTTGATCCAGTAGACGTGCCACTTTTCTTCGAGGGTAAGGACGAGGCCTACCTGAAGGGTTCCACCGGGCGCGATGGACGGGGCGAGCGAGACGAGCTCCGCAGTAAGGTGCTGCGCCTTGACCGGGCCGGGGCCGCCGTCGCCGACAGGCTGGATCTGCGCATTCGCTGAGAGGAAGGCAGCGCAGAGGAGAACGAGGAGACTGGCTAGATGGCGGCGAACGATCATTTTCTTTAATTTTAGGTGAGGGTAGGACGAAGAAGAAATCGTAGTGTCACAGGCCCGCCCGGCGGTGCTCGACCATGATGCAGCGGTCCATTACGACATGGATGCCTGCTGATTCTGCACGTTGCGCGGCTTCCGGGTTGATAATTCCCATCTGAACCCAGATATTTTTGAGGCCCAGCTGGATCATCTCGTCGACGATGGCCGGGAGGTGCCGCGGCAGGCGGAAGACATTGACGACGTCTGGCTTGACGGGGAGTTCGCTGAGCGAGGAATAGGACTTTTCACCGAGGGCCGATTCCACGGACGGGTTGATCGGAAGGATGCGGTAGCCGTGCCGTTGCATGTAGGCGGAGACGTAATGGCTGGCCTTGTCCGGGTCCTCGGAGAGGCCAACGACGGCGATCGTGCGAGGGTCCGCGGGTGGGTTGCCGAGCATGGCGCGTATGGTCTGTGGCTCATTCATCTGTCTGATTTTACTTGTCCCAGGCACCCACCATGCGGCGGATGAGAACCAGTTGGCCGATGTGGTAAGCGTTGTGGTCGGCGATGAGGAGCGCCTCACGGAGAAGATTCTGCCCCTCGCCCCAGCGGAATGGCTTGTAGAGATCGGCTGCCGGTTTTGCGATGAGGGACTCGAAGGTCTCGAGGTCTTTGCGGATGGCGTTGATGGACGCGTCCCATGCATGAGGGGATGGCGGCACGGGAGATTTGGGCCAGTAGTCATCCGGCCATGCCATGGGCTGATAGCCGCCGGTGGGCGGAGCGGAGAAATCCAGAATGTCACGTTGGGCGATGCGGAGGTGTTCGAGCAATTGCCATGCGGAGTACGGCAGGCCTGCGGGGACGGTGCCGCGATGCTCTGCCGGGAAATCTTTGACGGCCTCATCCAGGGTTGTGTGCGCCTGTCCTCCGCGGAGTAAAGCGACGAGCTGCTTGCGGAGTTCTTCGATGCCCGGGTCGTTTGAAACGGTGCTGACCGCCGTCTTTGCCATGGTTTGTTCCTCTTCTCCAGAGGTTGGATGCTCTACGGCATCGATGGGTCACAAAGGATGCCGCCGGCCGGCAGCTTTTCCATGTGGTTTACAGATCGTCGTCCGCAGCAACGACGGCAGGGATATTGCCTTCGCGACGCATCTTCAGATAGCCGCGGATGAAGGGTTCGAGGTCGCCATCGAGGACGCGGTCCACGTCGCCAACCTCGACGCGAGTGCGAAGGTCCTTGGCCATGCGGTAGGGCTGGAGAACGTAGCTGCGAATCTGCGAGCCGAAGTTGATGTCGAGTTTGGAGTCTTCGAGCTTTTTGGTGGCGACCTTCTTTTTCTCCAGCTCGTACTCATAGAGGCGCGAGCGGAGCAGCTTCATCGCCTTCTCTTTGTTCTTGTGCTGCGACCGCTCGTTCTGGCAACCGGCAACGAGGCCGGTCGGGAGGTGCGTAATACGAACGGCGGAGTCGGTGGTATTGACATGCTGGCCGCCCTTGCCGCCGGAGCGGTAGGTGTCAATGCGAATGTCGTCCGGCTTGATGTCGATGACGATGGTGTCGTCAATCTCAGGCGAGACAAAGACGCTGGCGAAGCTGGTGTGGCGGCGTTTGGCGGAGTCGAACGGCGAGATGCGCACGAGGCGGTGGACGCCGGTTTCTCCGGTGAGCAGGCCGTAGGCGAATTCGCCGGAGATGGTGAAGGTAGCGGATTTGATTCCGGCCTCGTCGCCGTCCTGAACTTCGTTAATCTCGACCTTGAAGTTCTGGCGCTCGCCCCAGCGGATGTACATGCGCATGAGCATCTCGGCCCAGTCCTGGGACTCGGTGCCGCCTGCGCCGGGGTGGACGACGACGATGGCGTTGAGGGGGTCGCTCTCTTCGGAGAGCATCGTCTTGGCTTCGAGCTTGTCGGCGAACTCGGTGAGCGCGGGAATCTCGCGGGCGAGGTCGGCCTCGGTGTTCTCGCCTTCTTTGGCGAGTTCGAAATAAGTCTCGATGTCGTCGGAACGGCGCGCGAGCTCCTGGTCGTCGGCGAGGAGCGACTCGATGCGCTTGCGTTCGCGCATCAGCGGCTGCGAACGCGCGGGGTCGGCCCAGATGGCTGGGTCGGCGGTCTTTTCTTCGATGGCGGCTAGTTCACGGCGAAGGCGGGAGGCGTCAAAGATACTCCCGCAGATCGCGAACCTTCTCGCGAACCGGGGAGTAGGTGTACTCGAGGTCAGTAATCATGTCTCTTTCAGTTTACGGCAATTTCGTTCGCAGGCTAAGAGCGAGTGCCGCAGCAGTCACGAGCGCACAGGCGTAAGCGAAGAGGTCTCCGTGGGCGGCGTAGAAGGTGAGGTCGTTCTGGTAGCCAAAGGCGACGCGGATGCTGGTGCGGATGTGTCGTGGTGCGGCAGCTACGACACGGCCGTTGGGGTTGATGGAGGCGGTAACGCCGGTGTTGGTGGCGCGTAGAACCCAGCGGTGGTTTTCGATGGCGCGCATGCGGGCCATGTTGAGGTGCTGCCAGGGCGCGCTGGTGTCGCCGTACCAGCCGTCGTTGGAGATGTTGATGAGGACTTCGGCTCCCTCTTGCGTGAAATGACGGACCTCATCGCCAAAGATGGATTCGTAACAGATGAAGACGCCGTAATGGTGGCCGTTGACGTTGAAGATGGATCGGCTGGTTCCGGGTTCGAAGGTTCCGACTTCGTTGAGAAGATTCTTAGCGAAGGAAAAGAACTGGTGGAATGGGACGTATTCGCCGAAGGGGACGAGGTGCATCTTGTCGTATCGACCGGCAAATTCACCCTGCGGGGTCATGAACGATGCTGAGTTCAGGAGACGATAGCCGCGGTTGTTTTCGGTGGTCCGCTCAACACCGATGTTGCCCGCGATGATGGGCGCGTTGGCCTCGCGCGCGAGGGAGGAGAGCGCGGCTCGGAATTCGGGGTCGTTCTCCTGAAAGGGCGCGGGTGACTCCGGCCAAACGATCAGATCAGTCGTGATTGGAGCGGGGTTGGGCAGGAATTCAATTATGTCCGTGCCTCGCTGCTCCGGGATACCGAGATAGAGGCGATTGCCCGGATGACGGCTGAGCCAGGAGAAGGATTCGAGCAGCTGCCGGGTTGTGGGTTCCGGTCCGACGGCCGCTGCTCCGACCTCGAGATTTTCCTGCACCAGCGTTGCGACGGCGTCGGTGTGCAGAACGGCCGGACGCTGAACGCGTCGCAGAAGCACTGCGGAGAAGAGGAGGAGGACCACTCCGGTAAGAGTCAGCACGAAACGCGTGTGTTGCCGCTCCCGGACGCGGACGCGCACGAGCCAGAGTGCATTCACCGCCGCGATCACAAACGAGAGCCCGTAGGCTCCAGTGAATGGAGCGAGACGCGTCAGCAGAGGGTTATCAATTTGCGAGATACCGAGGAGGTCCCATGGCAGCCCTGTGATGCGCGCGCGCGCCAGCTCAATCGCGACCCAGGCAAACGGGCTCAGAAGCAGCGCAATCTGACGGCCGAATCGCAATCGAGAGGCAGCCACAAGAGCCGCAAAGAGCATGTGATACAGGCCGAGATAAAGACAGAAGAGAATCAGGATACCGATGGCGATCGGCTTGGCGAGCCCGCCATAGAGGTACATGGTCTGGTAGATCCAGTAGCAATTTCCCAAGTACCAGAGAAACCCGCAAAAGTAACCCAGCATCGCACTCTGGAAGGTTGTCAGAGGTCTCTTTTGCCTGTCGTCGGCAAGTACGGCCCAGAGCAGAGGCGATAGTGCAATCCAGCAGAAGAGAGTGCGCCAGGGTGGCGTCGGACCAGCGATGGGAAACGGAAGTATCTGAAGTAACCCGGAAATCGCTGCAATGGCCCAAAGCCGCGGTGGAATCGCTCGCATGCAGGGGCAGTCTACCATCAGAGACTTAGCGGGAAACGAAACTGGCGATACAATGCACAGTGGGTATGGAGATTCTTATCCATCTCGTTGCGAAGATTGTCGTGCCACTCTTTTTTATTGGCATGGCAGGTTCGGCTTTTGTGGTTGTCGCAACCTTTATCGAAGATTTACGGGATTTGCTGGAAGATGAGGAATAACCAGCAGTGGCAGAACGCGTTTTAGAACGCATATAAATAATGGCTTCGAAGCAAACTACGTATAAGCCTCTACCTAACCGGGTCCGCCTGGTTGTGGCCTCTTCGGTCATGCTCACCTTTATTTCTTTCTGGCGGGCGGCGGCCATTGTGCTCAACGACTTAGGCTCCTCGGCCTTTTATGCTGCCGGGATCTCCGAAGAGGCGGTCGGTAAATCCGCTCCCTGGTTCATCCTGGGGGTTATGCTCTTCAGCTTCGCCGTGCGCGCGGTGTATGTCGAAAGCTGCAGCATGTTCACCCGCGGGGGCGTTTACCGGATTGTGAAGGAGGCGCTCGGCGGCACGTTTGCCAAAGTCAGCGTCTCCGCGTTGATGTTCGACTATATCCTGACGGGACCGATCTCCGGCGTATCTGCCGGCCAGTACATCGTTGGCCTGATCAATGAACTTCTGCGACTCGTTACGGCCCACCATTGGGCAGGCATTCTGGCGGCTCATGTAAACGGTGAACCACGCCAGCTTCCGGTTGACGGCACTTCCGCTGTTATCGCAGCCCTCATTACGATCTACTTCTGGTGGCAAAACACCAAGGGAATTGAGGAGTCCAGCGATAAGGCACTGAAGGTCATGAAGATCACGACTGTCATGGTTGTGATTCTGCTTGCATGGGGCTTCTTCTCCGTATTTCGACTGGGAGCCCATTTGCCGCCAGCGCCTGTGCCGGAAAATCTTCACTTCAGCAAGGATGCCTTTGGTTTCCTGAAGAATACGAACTTCGCAAAAACCTTCGGCCTGTTTGGCATCATCATGGCTTTCGGTCACTCCGTCCTTGCGATGAGCGGAGAAGAATCCCTGGCGCAGGTAAACCGGGAGATAGAACATCCGAAGCTGAAGAATCTAAAACGCGCCGCGATCGTAATCGCTCTCTATAGCTTCATCTTCACGGGCATTGGTTCCCTGCTCGCCGTGATGCTGATTCCGGACTCGGTCCGCGTGCCGGTGTACCGCGACAATCTGATCGCCGGAATCGCGATGTACATGGTTGGCCCGCTGGCCCTCAAGATCGCGTTTCGCGTCTTCGTTGTTATCGTCGGTTTCCTGATCCTTGGAGGTGCGGTCAACACGGCGATTGTGGGCTCAACGGGTGTGTTGATGCGTGTCGCCGAAGATGGTGTTCTGGCCGACTGGTTTCGGAAACCGCAACGGCGCTATGGGACGAGTTATCGCATCGTCAACCTGGTCGCCGGCCTGCAAATGTTTACCATCATCGCATCGCGCGGCGATGTCATCATGCTGGGCGAGGCGTATGCGTTCGGCGTGATCTGGAGCTTCACCTTCAACTCACTTGCCATGCTTGTCCTGCGATGGAAGTACCATGGCGAACGTGGCTGGAAGGTTCCGCTCAATATCCGGATTGGAAATAGAGAAATTCCCTTCGGACTTATTTCCGTATTCCTTGTGCTTCTGACGACGGCGATTGTGAATTTATTCACTAAGTCGGTAGCGACAGTAAGTGGCATTGTATTTGCCGCGGCATTTTTCATTATTTTTTCTCTGTCGGAACGAGATAACAAGCGCAGACACGACCTGGCTGCGCGGCAGATGAAGGAACACTTCCAGTTGGAGCATCAGGATAAGGTCGGCAGAGAATCCCTGGATATTCGCCCTGGAGCGGTCGTTGTAACAATGCGGGATGCAGCTTCCCCGTTTGCTCTTAAGTGGGCTCTTACCCATACGAACATGGATGAGCAGGATATCGTGGTTCTGGCGGCCCGCATGATGGGAGTCGGGGGACCTGAATATGTGGATGCCTCAGAGCAACTATTCAGCGAACACGAGCAGATGCTGTTTACAAAAGCTGTTTCGGTTGCGGAAAGCTTCGGCAAACATATCTCGCTGCTGGTTGTACCTGCCGGAGATATTTTTGCAGCCCTTGTTCAGACCGCGAACTCTCTGGATGCGGCAGCTGTAGTTTCAGGTCTTTCGAGTAAGTTGACAGCGCAGGAACAGGCCTACCATGTGGGACAGGCATGGGAAGCATTGCCGGAGCCGAAACGGCAATTTACTTTCTATGTCATCAAACCGGACGGTGAAGCACTTAGCTTCCACATCGGGCCTCATGCTACGACGATTCAACCGGATGAGGTACAGCTTGTTCATCGCCTGTGGCTAAATCTTCGGCGTTCCCCCGAGATGGAGCATTTACATCACAGCGACATCGTTACTTATGCACTCACAAGATTGGCCAGCGAATTCGCGAGAGATAAACACGAGACGCTGAGAGGCCTTCGCGAATCCATAGAACAAGTTCATAATCGCAAAGGTCTTGGCAGATCGTTTCATGAAGAAATCGACGATAAAGGGCCTGGGTATGCTATTCGTACCCTTCGGTCCGAACAAGGTTCGGAGAACGAAAAAATCTCTCCGACTTATCAAAAATAGCCGACAAAGTACTTAAATTATTTGCCACTTACTGTTTAGGCCTGTATTGTTTCTATACGGCATCTGATGCAGGCCTGTCTCTGAGATTCAGGTAAATTAATGCCGACCTGGAGAGGAACACGTGGAAGTTAGCCGAATTATTGCCGAAATCGATGCGCAGATATTGAAGCTACAGCAGGCACGCTCGTTGCTTGCCGATACGGCGACCGCCCGAATTGGTCCTGGACGGCCTAAAGGCAGCAAAAGCGCAGCTCCCAAACGCAGGTTGAGTCCAGAGGGCCGCAAGCGCATTGCGGACGCAATGAAGAAGCGTTGGGCAGAGCGCAGAAAACAGAACGCAAAAGAGGCGAAAGCCACCAAGTAAGAAAAGGTTTAGCCGCAAAAAGGCGCCCCTCATCGTGAGGCGGCGCCTTTTCTGTTATCGAGTAACAATTACTTCGCGCAGACTATCTTTTGCGAGGAAGAATCTATAACTGCTGAAATCGCGCAGCAAATTCTCTATTTTGCGGTTGCTATAGATTTGATGCAGAGGATAATTGCCTGCACGCTGCATTTCTATAACATCTGTGTCGGTAAGATGATAGCGGCAAAAGGTCGTGGTTGGATCAGTCGTGGCGTGAAAGAGGCAGAGCATGAGCCCACCGGGCTCCATCACCTGGTGAATGCGCGAGAAGATGGGCACCACTAATGGTTCCGGCAAATAGTCGGCCGTATCCCAAAGCAGTACTACATCGAAATTGCGCCCGGAGAAGTTCAGGTTGGCAGCCAGGAACCGGTCTACATCGAATGTGGCTTCCCCATCGCTGCCCGAAACTGTCCATTCGGGCTTTGCAGCCTCTTCAACCAGATTCGCCATATAGATGCTATGGCCGAGATTCGTAATGTAGTTAATATTCGTAGAGGAAGTAGGCCCAATATCGAGAACGCGCAAAGCCTCCTGCGACTGCAGATGCTTGAGCATGTCCTTCCATCCACTGGAATGCCGTGGAACTTTCGCCGCTTCTGCTCCCCGGGATGTTCCCTGGCCTTCACTATTGCGGAAGATACTGCGCATGAACTCGTTTCTCCTCCCGCCTTATGCCTTTGGCTCGAGAGCGAAAGCTTCTTGAGAGGGCGTTGTACGCGATGTCGGTGACCGATCAGCCGATGCTGCGTCAGAGGCCTTGAGTTCAACCCGGCCCTTCAGGATTGCATTGTCTTCAATCGAAAGTCTGGCAGCAGAGATATCACCCTGGACCGTGGCAGTCTGTCGCAATTCGACCCGCCCGGAGGCAAGCAGATTTCCGCTGACACTGCCTAACACGATAACGTCGCGGGCATTAATATCTGCGACGACACGCGCATTTGCCCCCACGGTGAGAGTGCTTTCGTGAAGGGTAATGGTCCCTTCGATATCTCCATCCATAAAGAGATCTTCCTTACCGGAGAGATCGCCTCGGATCGTGACCGACTTCCCAATAACGGTGGAACCATCAGCTGTCTTCATGTGTTCTTTGTTCTCCCTGGTAAAGCTTTCATTACAGTGTGTCTTGCCCGAACTATACCCAAGGCAATGCCATGAGGCAAACCGGAAAACTTTGTTTCGGTTGGAAACGTCTTACGTAAGATATTCGGTAGCCGGTTTTGAATGGAGTGTGGAAGATTGGATTCGAGGTGGGGCGGGTGACGTGCAATCAGGCACAGCGGTACACACTGCTAAGAAGACCCGCTAAGCGACCTCGAGTGGCTTTGTGGCTTCTGCTCACCATGCTGCCAGGTACCTTCGCATGGAGCGCACACGGGTTCCAGGCTCAGGCCAACACACCGGCTCGCGATGGAACCGCAGCTTCGCCAACCTCCCTTCCGCCGCGGACATGGGCCGTCGAGGTCGTCAACAATGAGCTGGAGGCGCTTCACCATAAAGGCTCGTATCTGCGGTACCGCATGCACATCGTCGATGCCAAAGGCGACCAGGTCCGCGATGTCATTGAGAGTGAGGATGGTTCCGTCGCACGACTCATTCTCAAGGATGGCAAGCCGCTGACAGAAGAGATGGACAAAGCCGAACGTCAACGCCTCAATGACATGGTGCGTTCCCCATCCGTCTACTATAAGCATGTCAAAGACGATTCCTCAGGCAAGAAGATCGCCGACTCGCTTATGCGCTTAATGCCCGATGCCATGATCTACACCTATGTTCCCGGCCAGCCGCAGACGGGCAGGAATCCAGGATCGCTTGAAGTCGTCTTTGACTATGAGCCCAATCCGAAGTTCAATCCTCCGACGACTGCGGCAGAGGCTCTCAAGGGATTGAAAGGACGCGTCTGGATCGATACCAGGACCAAGCACCTGGTCCGAATGGAGGGCGACGTCTTTCAGGGCGTCAATTTCGGCTGGGGGTTACTGGCGCACATTTATCCTGGAGGAAGACTGACGCTGGATCAGGTGGATGCTGGCAATGGCCGCTGGATCTTTTCTCATTTCACCGAACAAGTCACAGTACGCGCTTTGATGGTCAAGACGCTCACCATCAACACTACCGTAGACGCCAGCAATTTCCAGACTATGCCAGCCGTGAAATATCAGGACGCAATCAAACTACTGCTCGATACACCCTTACCCAAAAACTAAGCGGCAGACTTATGCGGTCACACGAGAGCGAACACGCAGTGTGTGACGGCGGACGGTAAGCTCCTCAATGCGTGCCTTGTCGACCGTATAGCCGGAACCAACGCCTGTGGGAACGACAATTTCGCCGGCGCCGCTGACTGTAATCTCGGGCTCAACGATGTCTCGCGTCCAATAACGCTTCGAGGCCGAAACATCTCCGGGCAGCGAAAAATTAGGCAGGGACGAGAGCGCGATGTTGTGAGCTCGGCCGATTCCTGTTTCCAGCATGCCGCCGCACCACACAGGAATCCCGCGCTCCTCCGCGACGTTGTGAACGGCGATCGCCTCACTGAATCCGCCGACGCGGCCGACTTTGATGTTGATGATTTTGCACGAGGACATATCGATGGCCGCAAGCGCGTCGCGACGGTTCCGAATGGATTCATCGAGGCAGATCGCCGTATCGAGCCGCTTCTGCAGCATGGAGTGGAAATAAAAATCGTCGTACCACAACGGTTGCTCAATCATCAGCAGCTTGAACTGATCCCACGTGGAGACGTGATCGAAATCTTTCAACCTGTAAACCGAGTTTGCGTCGCAGCTCAGGAGAATGTGCGGCCAACGCTTCCGGACCGCCTCAAAAATGTGATTGTCCCAGCCAGGTTTGCACTTCAACTTGATGCGTTGATATCCCGCCGCGAGTTCGAGTTCTATCTTCTCCATCAGTTGCTCGAGTGTTGGCTGAATCCCGATGGAAACGCCGCAAGGAATTACGTCACGGGTTCCACCAAGCAACTCCGCCAGGGAAATCCCTTCGGCCTGCGCTTCCAGGTCCCAGACAGCGTTTTCGAGCGCTGCCTTGGCCATGCGATGGCCCCGAACCTGTTTGAATAACTGCGTAACCTCGCCGCCGGATTCGATATTTGCTTCAAGCAAAGCAGGAGCCAGTTCCGTCTCGGTGATGATCCACGCGGTATCGATCGTCTCGTCGGTGAAATAGGGATGCTCACCCGCCACACACTCGCCCCACGCGGTCAGTCCATCGGCCTCGAGCTCTATGAGCAAAATGCGCCGGCCGGTCGTCAGGCCAAAGCTGGTCTCGAACGGATAGGCCAGCGGCATATTAATTTCACGAAGGTGAATGGCATCGATGTTGAGCATGTCTGAATCCTGTTCTTCCATGTTTTCTGTGGGACGGTAATCATATCCCAGAGTTCGTCCGAATCCTATCTGCGATTTGGCTCACTCCACGGGCCGATCAGAAACTGGCCGTTGCCTTCTGAATCACGTTCATAACCGATCACGGCGAGACCTTTCTCGAACGCAGCTTCAAGCGCAATACGATTTTGTAACTGTAACTGTTCAGCCATGGATCTTTTTTGGGAGTCCTGCTTCCACTGGTAGATGGCGTGCGGGACAGTAACGCGTTCCACAACTTCCAACGGCTGAGACTCCCCCCGTAACACGCTCAGCACCCGGGGAGAACGCAGCCACCATTCCGCGTATAGCCTATCTGTCGGAAGTCCGCCCTGCAAGGGAGAAGATGAAGGACCATAAAAATCCGCTTTGTAGCGGCGGGAGATCGCACCCAGCTTGGAAATGTTCAAATGCGCGTTCTTGATCTCCAGCGGATCGTACGTCCATTCCATCAGCTCAAATCCACGCGCCAGGGCATCGTCGCGCTGTGCCAGCTTCAACTTACGGCCCAGCCCCAAGTTACGGTACTCCGGCAGCACAGCGAGCATGTGGGAGTGCAGATAAGAGCGCCCATCGCGAAAGCCGGGGAGTGCCATCGCAAAACCGATAATCGTCTCTCCGTCAAATGCGCCAATTACCTGGCCGCCAATACGTTGCGCAACTAAAAAAACACGGCGCGGAATGAGGTCGCCGTCGCTGTAACCCCAGACTTCCAGTTGCAGAACGACGCAGCGCTCAAATTGTTCCAATGTTATGAGGTGTCGAATCTCGATCTTGTCGTAGGCGGTAACGCTAACGTTCATGAATCGCTTGCTCCGCTGTTTGCTGGCCCTTTGCCCGGCTCCACAAGTCTTCAAGTTGCTCAGGTGTGCGTGTCGCCAGCGCCTCCGGGCCTCCAGCCTCTGTTTCCATTGCCGCAAAACGCTGCCGGAATTTCGCATTCGTGACGCGTAAAGCAGACTCCGGGTCAATCTTAAGATGTCGAGCGAGATTGATGACCGTAAACAGAAGGTCACCCATTTCTTCTTCTACAGCTTTCGTTTGAATTTGTAACCCTGACTGTGACTTAATTTTCTGGAGTTCCGTTTTCAGTTCCAGTATCTCTTCGTTCAATTTTTCAAACAGCCCCTGCGCATCCGGCCAGTCGAAGCCAACCTTCGCTGCACGGGATCCCAGCTTTCCAGCTTCCATCGTCGCAGGCATTGAGCGGGGAATATCCGCCAGCAGCGAGTTTGGCAGTGCAGCAGCGGACTTCTTCTCTTCGCGCTTGATCTCTTCCCAATTGCGCAGCACGGTGCCGGAATCTTTCGCCTCTACATCGCCGAAGACATGCGGGTGCCGGCGAATTAATTTTTCATTCAGATTGGCCGCGACATCCTCGATGTTGAAGTAGCCAGCCTCCGAAGCCATCTGCGCGTAGAAGAGCACCTGCAGCAGCAAGTCGCCTAACTCATCCTTCAGCTCAGGCCACGCTCGCCGCTCAATTGCGTCAAAGACCTCGTAGGTCTCCTCCAGCGTGTAGCGCTTGATCGTATCGAAGGTCTGCTCCCGGTCCCAGGGACACCCACCCGGAGCTCGCAGCCTGGCCATGATGGCCACGGCCTCTGACAAGGGATGGGCCGCTCCTTCCTTCTGTGATGAAGCCATATCTCCACTTTACCCGAATCACGCCATCATAAGCAGCGTGATAGCATCATGCGCTAAGGGAAGAACAGGAACAATGGCAAACGCCCCAAAATCGAAAAGAAGCAAATGGACCTTGCTTCTTCTTCTGCCTTATCTCGGACTTTGCTTCCCCGCCCTTTACGCGCGCAACACGCCATCGTTGTGGGGATTTCCATTTTTTTACTGGTATCAGTTCGCGTGGGTCATCCTCGCATCCGCTCTGCTGGGCATCGTCTATTTCAAGCTGAGGGATCCCAAGAACTAACCAAGAACTAAGAGGAAGGTGGAGGCGGGGTCGTTCCAGGATGCTGCCCCGCCGCCGCTGGGAGAGGATTTGAGACGCCAGGCCGCAGCACCGTGGCCTCGGCGTCCCAAGGAGTGATTGGTCTTGCGGGTTGGTGTTGCGGAGTTAAATCCCTGCTAGAAACCGCTCGGCGTAGCACCAGAGGGCTGTTCCATGTTGGTCATCAGTTTCACTTCAACGCGACGGTTCTTCGCGCGACCAGCAGCGGTTTTGTTGTCCGCTACCTCCTGGTCCTTACCGATACCAATTAGATAGAACTTGTGCGGTGGGATGTTGTATTTCGCTGCAAGATAATTTACGACTGCGTCGGCGCGACGCTGGCTGAGCTGATAGTTGTAATTCGCGTCGCCTGTCGAGTCGGTGCCGCCCGTTACCGCAAGGATGTAGCTGCGCTTGCCGGTAAGGCTCGCCGCAAAGTCGTCAAGGGTCTTTTTGTCGTCGGTGGTCAAAGCTGACTTGTCGAAACCGAAGGTGACGCTTACATCAGCAATGGACTTGTAGTTGTCCAGATTAGCGACGACGCCGGTCAGGGTATCGACACGGTTATAAGCTTCCTGCGCAGACTTGCCCGCAGCATCTGCCGACTGTCCAGCCGCAACCGCATGCTGATCGGCCGTATCTGCGGCGCTCTGCGCCTTGGCGATGCCATCCTGGGCACGTTGGTCGGTATCCATGATGTTGCGGTGATCGGTCGCAGTTTTCGCGTCCAGATCATTCGTCTGTTGAACAAGGGGGCCGGTTTGCGAGCGGACGTAATTCTTGCTCGAGCAGCCGACCGTCAAAGTAATGATGAGAGCACTGGCAAAAACTACACCACAGACAGAACCAACCTTCGCAACACCGGGATTTTCAGAGAACTTCTTCAAGGCGCTCATTCGAGTCATCTCCTTACTGTTTGCAGCAATCAACGCACAGTCATAGTGCACGTAGGATGCCAAAACGCAGAAGCGCGTAACTCGCTCGTACAGGCTTACTTACGCCCGATAAATCCAACTGAAAACTCTTGCACAGAGCAAAGATGCCGGAAGTTTTGATGCTTTGCTGCGTCAAATCTACTCAGCGGCACGGCCTCGACCGACGGTTTAAACTGAATATTCGGCCTACGCCTGCCTATGGATCTGTATCAGAAAATTCGGACGCTCCCCACCTCCCCCGGCTGTTATCTCTACAAAAACGCTGAAGGCGAGGTCATTTACGTCGGTAAGGCGAAGAACCTCCGCGCCCGTGTGCGCTCCTACTTTCTGGATGCCTCCCAGGCCAACGCCAAAACGGGCACTCTCATGCGCGAGGCTGTTGATGTCGACTACATCACTGTCGCCAACGAGCATGAAGCGCTGGCGCTCGAAAACAACCTTATCAAACAGCGGAAACCGCGGTTCAACATCCTGCTGCGCGACGACAAGACCTATCCCTACATCAAGCTCACCATGGGCGATCGCTACCCCAAGGTCTTCGTCACCCGGCGCCTGAAGAAGGATGGCAGCGCGTACTTCGGCCCTTACTTTCCCGGCAATCTTGCTCACCGCCTGGTCGACCTCGTCCACCGCAGCTTCCTTATTCCAAGCTGCAAGGTCGACCTGTCACGCTATCACCCGCGTCCGTGCCTGCAGTACTACATCAAGCGCTGCCTTGGACCCTGCGTCGAAGGCCTCACGACGCCAGAGCTCTACGCGCAGGCTGTCCGCGACGTACAACTCTTTCTGGAAGGTAAACCCGGCGAGTTGGAGCAGCGCCTCACGAAACGGATGCGACTAGCGGCAGAAAGCGAGCAGTACGAGCTCGCCGCTCGCCTCCGTGATCAGGTCACAACGGTCCACCAGATGCTGGACAAGCAGCGCATCGCCACGGCTGAGAACGAAGACGCCGACGTCTTCGGATTCCACTTCGAAAACGAGATGCTTGCCGTCAATCTGTTCCACATGCGGCACGGCAAGATCGTCGATCGCCGCGATTTCTTCTGGGAAGACCTGCCGGACTTCTCTTCTTTTTCTGTCGATGAGATCGCTGAAGAACAGATCAACTCCGCCGACGAGGACGATGCGCTCCCCAATCTGGAACCCGATCCCAACCTGTCCGCACCGGAGGTCGGCGAAGGCATCGCTCTTCTCCAGCAGTCATCGCTGGCAGAGCCTGGATCCACGTTCAGTCCTGGGGCCTTCTTCTCTGCGTTTCTCAAGCAGCTGTACCTCGACCAGAACTATGTTCCCCGGTCTGTCCTTATCCCTGTCGATTTCCCTGACCGCGCTCTCCTGGCCGAGCATCTTGCCCAGCAAAGTGGACACCGCGTCGAGATAGCGGTGCCGCAACGTGGCGAAAAACGGTCCCTGGTCGATCTCGTCTGCCAGAATGCCAAGCAGTCCTATGACCAGCGTTTCCGCGTCCTCATCCCTTCGCAGAAGGCCATCGTGGAAGCCCTGCAGGATGCACTCACCCTCGAAGAGCCTCCTCGGCGCATCGAGTGCTTCGACATCTCTCATATTCAGGGCGCCGAAACCGTCGCCTCCATGGTCGTGTGGGAAGACGGCGCGATGAAGAAGTCCGAGTATCGCAAGTTTCAGGTCAAAACTGTCACTGGCGTCGACGATTTCGCCAGCATGCGGGAGATAGTCCATCGTCGCTACAAACGGCTGCTCGACGACAAAAAAGCGATGCCCTCTTTGATCCTCATCGACGGCGGTCTCGGCCAATTGCATGCTGCCTATGCTGCCCTTGAAGAACTGGGCCTCACACTGCAACCGCTCGCCTCCATCGCGAAACGCGAGGAGATCATCTACGTTCACGGGCAGGAGAGCGATCCCATCGTCCTTGACCGCCGCTCTCCGGTGCTCCATCTCATCCAGAAGATCCGCGATGAAAGCCACCGCTTTGCCGTTTCCTACCATCGCAAGCGTCGCGAAATGCGCGACCGCGACAGCGAACTGCTGGCCATCCCCGGAGTAGGCCCCCGGACACGCCAGCGCCTGCTTGAACATTTTGGCAGCGTCCGCGGTATCAGGCAGGCGAGTACAGACGCCCTTACTGCCGTCGTTAATGCAGCAACGGCTCAGCGCATTCGCAGCCATTTCGATGGCGGAGCAGCCAGCGAGCAGGATTCTTCCCTGCCTGTATTGAACTAGAAGTCAGCGTCGTGAGACGTATCCGAAATCGATAAAAGCCATCTGCGGATTCGTATGCAGCAGCTTCACGCTCACACGATCTCCAACGTCCAGCCCTTTTTCCCCGCGCATGACTCTTCCTTCAACCGGAGGATCGAAAACCCTGACATACGTCCCCTTCTCGCTTGCTCCGGTAATGACTCCCTGGAAGACGTGTCCAATGCTGTCCTGCAGGGCGACCGCCGCTACCCGTTTCTGCATGGCGCGCTCCACTTTGTGTCCGGCCTTTTCCTGCAGATTGCATTGTGCAGCAATTGCAAGCAACTCAGCATCGGTGTAGGGAGAAGGTTCGTTCGCCAGCAACGCCTTCACCAGCCGCTGCATCACCAGATCGGCAAACCGCCGGTTCGGCGCCGTCGAGTGAGTATAGTCGCGCGCCGCAAGACCGAAGTGCCCCAGTGGTTCCTTATCGGCGCCACTCGAGAGCACATACTCGCCCGGCCCCATTAATTTGATGATGGCCAGCGAGAGATCGGGATAGTGGATCAGATCAAGCTTCCGCTGCTTCTGAAGAAATGCATTCAACGCCCCGGAATCCGGCTCGGCCGGTAACTGTGTTCCATACTTGCCCACCAACTCAACAATGCGGTCCCACCGCTCCGGCGTGCGGACGATGCGGCGGATGGACGATCTGCCTGCGGCCTGCAATGTCTCCGCCATCGTCTCGTTGGCGGCGACCATGAAGTCTTCGATCAATTCCGTCGCATGATTTTTCGGCGCGGTGACGATCGAACGAACCTCGCCATCCACGATCACCGGATCGGCTTCAATCCTGTGGAACTCCAGCGCACCTTCGCTCACCCGATGCTCGCGCAGCGCCTGGGCGGCCTCATTCTGCATCTTCAACTGCGTCTGCAATTCAGGCGAGCCTTCGATCTTCACATCGGGATCGGATTGTCCCTCAAGCCACGGTCCCACTCGGCTGTAAGCAAGCTGCGCCTTGTTCCGCACCTTCGCTTTGTAGATGGAAGGCTGGCTGCGGATGCCCTGCGCATCGACAACAAACTCCACCACCATCGCCGAGCGGTCGACGTTCTCATTCAGCGATGTCATATCTGTGGATAGCTCATTCGGCAGCATGGGAAAGTTGCGAACACCTGTATAAACCGTCTTTGTCTGAAAAGCGGCATGCCGATCAATCGGTGTGTTCTTCTTCACGGAAGAAGAAACATCCGCTACTCCTACTCGTACGCGAATTCCGCCATCCATTCGCTCCGCCACCTCAATCTGGTCGAGGTCGCGCGATGTGTCGTTATCGATAGAAGACCAGAACAGATCGCGCAGATCGCGAAGGCCATCCTGCGAATTTTTCAGTGAAGAGCGAATCTGCTCAATCTGAGCATCAGTACCGTCAGGAAAATCCGGTTGAAACCCTTGATGCAACATCTCGGCATAGGCAGAGGCAGGAAGATCAAAAGAATGATTGGACATGCAGCAGCAAGGCTATCATGCGTGGATTTACACGCGTTGATCGAGCGCAGTTACAAACAAGCCAGCCCATCGCGAGACCGCTTCGCGAGAGACTCCTCTCGCTGTATCGCAGCTTCCTTCCAGCACCGCCATCTGGATCGCAAAATTTCCCACCGTCGAACTTTCAGGAGATCCGCGATATAACTCAAGCCCGGTTGACTCTGCCGTCAGCCGATTCAAAAACTCGTTCCGGCTTCCGCCGCCGACTACAAACAAGCGCCTGAACTTCTTGCCTGTGAGCACCGCTACCCGATCCAGAACCTGCGCATAACGTGCCGCCAGACTGTGAAAGATGAGGCTGGCAAACTCAGGAGCATTCGCCGGATCTTCATCAAGCCGCTTCCATCCTTTGCCTTCCCGCTGAGCATTGATCCGTTGCGGCATTCGTCCTGCCAGCAACAGATCAGCATCATCGACATCGAGCAGTCCCTCGGGGCATGGCACATTCGCAGCAGCCTCGATCAGCTCCGGCACAGTCCAGGCCCGGCCGTCAGCGGACCACTTGTCAATGCATTGCTTGATCAGCCACATTCCATTCACATTTTTGTGGAAGCAGACCTGGCCACCCACCGCGCCCAGGTTGGTGAAGTTCTCTTCCGCGGCCGCCTCGTCATTGCAGGGCTTCTCGATCAACGCTCCAACAAGCGACCAGGTCCCGGAACTGATATACGCCCAGTCATCACCTTCAGCCGGAATGCCCGCAATCGCTGAAGCTGTATCGTGGCACGCGGGTGCAATCAGAGCCGTATTGCGCAATGCGGGCAGGTCAGCCAGCGGACCGCCCAGTTTTCCGACTACGGTCCCCGGAGGAACCAGTTTCGGCGCACGAGCCAGCTCAAGTTTCGCAGCATCGAAGATTTCGCGGCACCACTGTTTGTCGTGAAGCCCCACCATCTGTGTGTGCGTTGCATTGGTAAACTCGGAGACCGGAGTTCCGCCCCAGCGTGCCAGCATGTATTCAGGAAGATTCAACCATCGTCGAGCAGACAGGCCTTCCAACGAATCGGCGTACAACTGATACAGCGTATTGATGCGGAGCAACTGAACTCCCGTCAACTCGCGGAGCCGCTTTGGATCGATTCGTTCGATGAAGCGCACGTTCCCCTTCAACGGTGCGCTCGTCGCGATAACAGAACGGATCATCGAGCGGCTCGCCTTCCACATCAAGCCGGATATAGTCCACGGCCCATCCATCCACTGCAATCGACCGCACACCCTCTTTTGCAATCGCAGCACAGCGCCGCAGGCCCTCATCGAGCCCTGCCCCGATCATCCTGAGGTCCCACTTCAGGCAACCCTCCACCTCACGCGGAGCATTCGCAAAACGATGTACGAGCGTAATCTTCGGCTGGCCATCCATCCAGCGCAGCAAGGAGACACGGCAGCTCTCCGCTCCCAGATCCACGGCGATCAGGGCACGGGTGTCGACAGGCTTCAACGCCGTTGCGGGCGCCGACGTCATCGCAGATAAGCCTCGGTCAGGCCGCCATCGACCGGAATGAGATGGCCCGTTGTGCAGCGTGCAAGCGGTCCCGCGAGAAACATGATCGCCTGCGCGCAATCCTTCGGATCGATGGGCTGATGGGTCAGCGTACGCTTGGCATAAAACTGCGCCAGCACATTGCGCAACTCATCGTCCGTCATCTTCTCTTCAAACGGCAGGTTGTACTTCTTGAGCGAAGCAATCACACGGTCGCGCGGAAACATCGTCGACCCCTTCACCACCGTCGCCGGCGAGATGCCGTTCACACGCACGATCGGAGCCATGCTCACCGCAAGCTCTCGCACCAGATGGCTCAATGCCGCCTTGCTGACGTCATAGGCTTCGCTTCCGCGCTTCGGAACGACAGCGTTCGCAGAGCTTGTCAGCACAACGCTTCCGTCGATTCCCTGGTCTTTGAAGATCTTCGCGGCCTCATCTGCCAGCAGATAATTCGAGGTCACGTTGATCTCTAATGTCAGAGCCCATTGCGCATCCGTGATGGTGCCATCCGGCGATGAGGGGAACAGCGCGGCGGTATTGATGAGAATGTCGAGCCCGCCAAACTGGCGGACCGTCGCCTCAAGCGCAGCCTTGATGGTCTTGCGATCGCGTATATCGATGCTGGTCCAGCCCACCGCCTCATTGCCGGCAATCTTCCTGCACTCTCCCGCAACAGCCTCGGCGCCCTTCACATCGCGATCCGCAATCATCACATGCGCGCCAGCCTGCACAGCAAGGAGAGCCGTTTCTCGTCCGATCCCGCTTCCTCCGCCCACAATCAAAGCAATTCTGCGGCTCAGTTGCTTCTCGGGCGGCTGTCTGCGGATCTTCGCTTCTTCAAGGAGCCAGTATTCAATCCGGAAGGCCTCGCTCGGAGGCATCGCGACGTAGTTCGCATGCACGGCGAACTGATCGGCCGAAACCGCCGCGCTGGCCTGGGGTATCTCTCTGCTGTTGGCCCCGTTGCCGAGCGCGCCCGCGCCCCGCATCACGCCAATCGCATTGATATAAAACTCGCCGACGATGCGTGACTCAGGCTTGTTCTTGCCGAAACTGAACATCCCCAGGCCCGGAACCAGCACCACCGTCGGGCTGGCGTCGCGCATTGCCGGTGAATCTTTCACGGCATGCTTTGAGTAATATTCGGCATACTCCGCGCGATACGTCTCGAGCGCATCCTCAATGAGCTCTTTCAGCTCGGACGGATCCCCTGCCGGGTTCCACTTCACGAACATCGGGCGGATCTTCGTGCGGATAAAGTGATCGGGGCAGCTTGTACCGAGGTGAGCGAGCTTTTCAGCCTGCTCCGAGTTCACGAAGTCCAGGACATGCTCTGAATCCGAAAAACTTCCAATCCATCGCTGTTTGCGCGAAACGGCTCCGCGCAGATACGGCATGATGGCAGCGGCGATCTCGTCGCGGTCCTCACGCGCCTTTACCCTGACGCCCCCGAAGACCTTGTAGCCCTTCTCCGCATGCTTCGCAATAAACTGACCAAGCTGATCGATGACGGTGATGGTGTTCAGGTAGCACTCGCGCTGAGTATTGCCCCACGTAAACAGGCCGTGACCGCCAAGCACGACGCCGTCGCATCCAGGGGTCTCCGCCACAACCTTCCTGAGCATCATGCCCAGTTCAAAACCCGGCCGCTGCCACGGCAGCCAAGCCAGTTTGTGGCCAAACTCTTTGTTGAAGTCTTCCATCTTCTGCTCGCCGTTTGCCGAGGCTGCCAAAGCAATTCCCCAGTCCGGATGCAGGTGGTCCACATGCGGAAACGGCAGATAACCATGCAGGGGGGTATCGATCGAAGCCGCGGTAGGATTATTCCCGAACGTGCACAGTGGATACAACTCCACCATCTCGTCCTCGAACTCCACCCCGCGGTAGATCTTTTCCAGTGCGAGCAACTTGTCGAGATAGAGCGTCGCAAAACCCGCTCGCTTGATGCTGCCCAGATCGCCGCCGCTGCCCTTCACCCACAAAATCTCTTTCGTCTTGCCGTCCAGCGGGTCCGCCTGCGCGATCTTTGAGCTTGTATTGCCGCCGCCAAAGTTGGTGATACGAAGATCCGACCCGAGCAGGTTCGACCGGTAGCGCAACCGTTCCGGTTCGTCCAGCTTTGCAGCCAGGCTCTCATCCCACTTGTCTTCTAAAAAACGGAGTTCACTCTTCACTGGCATCGCTTTCCAGTCCTTTATTTCCAGCCGATTAAGTCTGCGCTCTCCATCATTCCACAAGCAAGACCAATACGGCAACTATTTCCTATGTGAAAATAGGCCACACTTTTCCCACGTCTTTAAGGAAAGGCGCGCTTACTGAAGCGACTCTCTCGTTACCAGCTTGTGTTCCACGTAGTTATACGGCGGCACCGTTTGGCCTCGCAAAATCGACAGCCCAAGATGGATCAGGTTCGGTCCATAAGAGCTTGTCTCATGCGAGACCGATGCAATCAGCGGTGAGCGCTCCTTCCGCATCTCTGCTATCGCCTCGGCAATGCAATCCTGTCCCACAATCGCGACATGTTTGTCGCGCTTCAGCTCATTGACCGCGTCGACAGCGCCCAATGCGCTCGTGTCTGTCGCCGCGGCAATCAGGATGCGCCTGTCCTTGGGATGACGCTGCAAAAACTCCGACACCAGCTTCTTGCTGCGGTCGCGCATCCCTCGCCCATCCATCCTCACAAAAACCTCTACCGGCAGCTCAGGAATCCCCCGACGCACACCCTCAAACGCGCCGGTAATGCGGCTCTGTACAAGTTGTCCTGCCTCAGGCAGATCCAGCCCCAGCACCCAGTCCACTTTGCCTTCCCAATGGGTGCTGGCATACGACGAAAGCGTCTCCCCAGCCTCGATGCCTACGCGGTAATTATCGACGCCGAAATACGTGGCATGCGGATGGGGAATGTCGATCGCAATCAGAGGAATCTTCGCGGCCGCAATCTTGTCTGCAATCATCGGCGCAACCTCTTCCTCGACCTGGAACTCAATCACGAGATCCACCTTGCTGCGGACAAACTCTTCTGCGTTCTTCAGCGCCGTCGCGGCGTCGTACTTGTTGTCCAGAATCAGCAGATCCACGCCCACTGCGGAAGCCGCATTCTTCAGACTCTCCGCAACTTCGACAGAGAAGGGCATGTCTGCGCTCTGCGCCGCAAAACCAAATCGCATCTTCTTCGGCCGGGTCACCTGCCGGTAAAGGCCATCAGGCGACTGCGCAAGATAGCCGCGATGCACAAATGTCTTCAGGACACGGTATACCGTCGTCTTCGAAATCCGGGTACGGCGATGAATCGACTCCAGCGTCATCGGCTGATTTTCCGCCTGCAACAATTCAAGAATGTCGAGCGCCTTGGACAGAACCGGAATCAGATAAAGTCTTTTTGCTGTTTTACGTACCGCCATAATCTCCTTCGCAAATCCAACATCTTGACGCTTCATTATGAGGCAAAACAAAGCTGTTTCGTTAATGAAATATACAGGGCTACATGTTTCTCATGAAAACTTCGCTTTGCCTGTCTTTCATGACATTCCTGGTCCGATCGGTCCTCACTAGGCAACTCTCACCATGTTGCACGACTCACAGTGCATAACGATTCATCCGGCTTTGGTGAACCGTTGAAAGCCATGTCCGAAAGCGAACAGTGAAGCACTTTTTCGGAGGCTTGAAATGTCATTCCCATACGGGTTGTTGCGCGGACCCGTGAAATTCCCGCGCGCAGTTCTCCTTGCGCTCATTACCTTCCTCGCATCTCCCTTTCTCCTGGCCCAGTTCAACGCAAGGCTCTCAGGCACAGTTGCCGATAAGACAGGAGCACTCGTCCCCGGGGCGACGGTGACCCTGAGAAGCACCTCCACGCAAACGACGCGGTCGACAACCACAGGAGCCGCCGGAACCTATCAATTCAGTGAACTGCCGCCAGGAACCTACGCTGTCACTGCAACGGCGCAAGGCTTCCAGACCTGGTCGCTCGACGGCGTGAATCTCGTTGCCGAGACCCCACGCAACATCGATATCCAGCTCGCGATCGGCGAATCGAACCAGACAATTACCGTTTCGGCGAGCGACATCCCCGTTCTCAACACCTCCGATGCCAGCGTAGGCACGAGTCTTTCGTCCGCAGATGTGACGCGGCTGCCGGCTTTTGGCCGGGATCCTTATGAACTGCTGCGAGTCACTCCCGGCGTCATCTCCGACGCCGCCCGCAATGGCTCCGGAGCCTCGGTTGCGCTTCCCAATTCCCAGGGAACGGGCCAGTCCAACTACGGCATCTTCCAGACGGAAAACCAGATTAACGCCTCCGCTGCCGGACAGCGCCTCACCTCAAACACGTTCCTCATCGACGGAGTCAGCGTCGATAGCCTCTCCCACGGCGGCGCTGCCGTGATCACGCCGAATCCCGAATCCGTAGAGCAGATCACTTCGCTTTCCACGAATTACGACGCAACCGAAGGCCGCAACGTCGGTCTCCACACTCGGGTCGTCACAAAGTCCGGAAGCAATCAGCTGCACGGCAGCCTCTTCTTCCAGTACGACGAGCCCGGCCTCAACGCCTACCAGGCCTACGGAGGCCCCGCAGGAGCCTTACCGGTTCGCGTCCAGAACAAGCAGCGCGAGTGGGCCGCCAGCCTGGGCCTCCCCATCATCAAAGATCGCCTCTTCTTCTTCGCCTCGTATGAGGGCGTCTCCAATGCCAACAAAACTTACTCCGAGCAGTATGTGCTTACGCCGCAGTACTACAGCACGCTGAACTCAGCGAGACCGACAAGCATCGTCAACGGTGTTGTAAACGGCCCCGGCGGACAGCCCACCATCGTCAAGGCGCTTCCGACTCTTTGCAAAAATCTCCAGACTCCATGTGCACAAGTCGGAACCGGCGCTGACATCGGCTCCTTCGCGGGCAGCCGCGGCACCTACCTGTCCGGCAACACCGCAACCACACCAAACGTCCTCGTTGGAGGAGGTCTTGACGGCGTTCCTGATGTTCAATTCGCCCAGGTGCAGACACCCGCCTCTTACCGCGGCAATCAATGGAACGCACGCGTCGATTGGAACATCACCGCTCGCGACCAGTTTGCTCTTAGCGGCTTTTACGTGAAACTCGCGCAACATAGCAGCGACGCCAGCACAGGCGCGCAGCCGCTCTCGAACATTCCCTTCAAGCCGCTCAACACCGCGGCAACAGCGGTCTACATCCACACCTTCAGCCCGCGGCTCATCAACGAACTGCGCGGAAACTTCACGCGCTTCTCCGACAACCAGATCGAAGATGCGGGCGACACCGTCGACTTCGGCATACCGCGCTTCGAAGTCCAGGGCTACACCTTCGGCCGCTTCTACTCCGGCCCGTCTCAGGGCGCGGCAACTCCCGGCATCCTCGCGCAGAACACCTACGAACTCCGCGAAACCCTTATCCATACCCTTGGTTCTCACACCATCCGCTACGGCGGACTGATCCGCTGGCAGCAGGACAACGACAACCAGAGCGGAAATTCACGCCCCGACTATGTCTTCCAGGGCATCTGGAACTACGCCAACGATGCTCCCATCTTTGAAGCCGTCGCTGCCGATCCCAATACTGGAGCCGCAGCAAACGGCCAGCGCCACTTCCGCAACAAGAACCTCGCCTTCTTCGTCCAGCACGACTGGAAGGTGACTCCAACCCTGACCATCAACAGCGGCCTGCGCTGGGAGTACTACGAGCCTCTCTACAACCAGGGATTCGGCATCAACCAACCCATCTTCGGTTCCACCTACGCGACCTACCTGACAGGCGCGCGCCTTTCTCCTGCGAATCACATCACCAACTCGAACTACAACAACTGGGCTCCGAAATTAGGCTTCGCGTGGTCTCCGGCACCGATGAACAACAAGCTCGTGCTTAGCGGAGGCTTCGGCGCCTCTTACGACCGTATTGACGACAACCTCTATCTTCCCGGCTTCGAGAACGGCCCCGGCTATGCCTTCTTCAACCTGTGCTGCGGAACCGACCCGGCCTCTGCGGCAAAGGCAAACATCCTCTTCGCCCGAGGCGCCACCAAGTCCCCCTTCAGTTACCCCGCCAACCCTGGCCTTGCGGTCGGCGTAGATCCCGCGACCGGCCTGCCCAAAGGCGCAGGTGCAATCGAAATTTACGCCGGCGCCCCACACACATCGCAACCGCTCCTTTACAGCTACTCTCTTCAGGTACAACGCGAGCTCCCCTATCAGATGGTTGCAATCCTCGGTTATCAGGGCTCAGTCGGGCATCACTTCATGCGGCTCGTTAACCAGAACTTCCTCTACCCCGCATGTTCTCCTACTGACGCCGCAGGCAACTGCGTCGCGGGATCGGTGAGTACACCGTTCTATGCGGCTTACATCCCCACCTCCGACATCTACACCAACTACAACGGAGTCAACGCCTCGCTCAACAAACGCTTCTCGCACGGATACAGCATCAACGCAACCTATACCTACTCCAAGAGTCTCGATCAGCTATCCAACGAAGGCCCCGGGGCTCTCTCGAACCAAACCGACCCCGCTCATCTTCGAACCGAATACGGCCCATCGGACTTCGACAATCGCCACCGCATCGCCATCGCCGGAAACTGGGACCTGCCCAAATACAACAATGGCCGTGGTGTTGTGGGAGCCATTCTCAGCGGATGGCAGATCAACGGCATCTTCCAATACCACACCGGCTTCCCATGGACTCCCGTGACCGGCCAGCCTTCTGTCGCCGTCGTGACAAGCGCAGCAACGATCGCTCCCACTCGCCCGCTCGCGTACTTCGGTGGAGCGCATAACTCCTGCTCGAACAGCGCCTACATCAACGGCACCAACTTCCCCAACGGAGGCAAGAGCTATTTCCTCATCGGCAAGCCCGGACCTCCGGGCATCGGTCGCAATTCGTGGAATAGCCCCTGCTACATGAACACTGACCTCAGCGCCGCGAAACAACAACCCTTCAGCATCGCCGGTCACGAGATCTCGGCGCGCTTCCAGGCAAACTTCTATAACGCCTTCAACAAAACCAATCTGCAGCCCATTCTCTTCGGCACGGCAAACGCCACCATTGAGAACACCCTCTTCGGTGTCTCTTCCGGAGCTGATGCTGGCCGAGTCATCGACTTCTTCTTCAGGCTGGATTTCTAACGTTCACAAAGAGGGCTGCAATCGCAGCCCTCCACAACGCCTGTCGCCCTAGCCGAAAACAAGGCGAAGAAAAACCCGCTACTTTTGCGTCTGTTCGCGACTCCAATCGGTATCTCCATTTTTGTTGATCCCGAGGAGCCACATGGGCCGGCGCGATGTTCTTCAGCTTTTTCTGCTCTCCGCCGTATGGGGAGCCTCCTTCATCCTCATCGCAATCTCCGGACACAGCTTTCCTCCTGCATGGGTCGCACTCCTTCGTCTCACCTTTGGAGCTCTCTTTCTCTGGACCGTTCTTCTCCTCCGCAAGCGCTCCCTTCCGCAAAAGAAATTCTGGCCGGCGCTGGCCATCGTCTCACTCTTCAATAACGCTCTTCCGTTCACTCTGTTTGCTCTCGGAGAACGAACTGTTCCCAGCAGCATCGCCGCCGTCCTCAACGCCACTACTCCCATCTGGGCGCTCCTTCTCACGCTTGCCGTGCAAAGCACTCGCCCCGGTCGTTTCACCATCTGGGGAGTTCTGCTTGGATTCACCGGCGTGATCACCGTCGTCTTCAGCCACGGCCAGAGCATCACCCAGCATGTCACCAACGCCGAGTTCTTCCGCGGAGTGTTCTTTATTGCCCTCGCCAGCCTTGGCTACGCCATTGCCACCGTCATCGCCAAGATCAAACTCAAAGGCGTCGACCCCATCGGCCTCGCCACGGGCCAGCTCTCCTTCGCGTGGTTGATGATCCTGCCCATCGCAATCTTCGGCACTCACCCCGCAGAGATTCACCGCAGCTCGATCTTCGCGGTCACGCTCTTAGGCGTAGCTGGCAGTGGCCTCGCTTACCTTCTCTACTTCGACCTGCTCACCCGCATCTCTGCCACGCACGTCGCCGCAGTGACCTACCTGTTGCCCGTCTGGGGTCTGTTCTGGGGATTTCTCGCACACGAACCCGTACTCTGGACCGCATACCTCGGCGTTGTTGTCGTCATCGCAGGACTCGTCCTGCTCAACTCAACCTCGCTCGATCAGCTAAGAGCGTTGCTGCCGTCGTCATTGCGAGCCAAACCCGCTTCAGAATGCGATGCGGGTTAGCGTCACCGTCTAGGCGTAGCTCGAAACGCTCTTCGCATTACGGGCCCCGCGCTCCTGCGCGATCCGCTCCACATATCCGCTTTCGACCAGCGCCCTAAGCGGTTCCGCAGGCAAACCACGCGCCGCTCTCCACTCCTTCACGATCGGCCGCACATCGGTCCAGAACGCATCGCGGAAGCACTCTTCTGCCTCGAGGACACGGCATGCATCCTGCAACTCCGTGAGCCGTGTCTGATCGATCAGCGCCGCCTTCGCATACAACTCCTGCGCCGACACCACCGACTGCACCATGGCTTCCATCTTGCCTTTGATGTTGTGGCTCTGGTCGATCATGAATGCAACCCCAGCTCGCTCCGCCTCTGTCGCACTCACAATCTCATGGAAGATGCGGAACAACTGGTACGGATCGATCGAGCCCAAAGTCAGATCGTCATCCGCATACTTGCGATCGTTGAAGTGGAAGCCACCCAGCGCTCCAAGGTGCAGCAGCCACGCGACGATCTGCTCGATGTTCGTCCCCTGGTAGTGGTGCCCGGTATCCACCAGCACCTGCGCCTTCGGGCCCGCGCGCCGCGCCAGTTCCAGCGCCATCCCCCAGTCGGCGATATCGGTGTGATAGAAGGCGGGCTCAAACGGCTTGTACTCCACCAGCATGCGCTGGCCGTCGCTCAATGCAGCGTGCGTCGCGCTCAAGACCTCTGCGGCCCAATCGATGCGCCGCCGAATGCTCTGCGAGCCCGGATAGTTCGACCCGTCTGCAATCCATAAGGACAGATCCTGCGAACCTACCTCGCGGCCAATCTCCACGCAATCCAGCAAATGCGCCAGCGCCTTGCGCCGAATCTCCGCATCCGGATTCGCAATAGAGCCAAACTTGTATTCCTGGTCCTGAAACAGGTTCGGATTGATCGAACCCGCTTTGACCTTGTGCTTCGCCTCAAGCGAGTGGATCGCGGCAACATCCTTGGTGCCGCCCGGCATGTCCCACAGTACGTGCAAAGCGACCGTGGGGCTCGCGCCCGTAAGCGCATGCACCTGTCCCGCGTCTGCAAACTTTTCCTCGACGGTCGTCGCCGCACCGGCCTGGATAAACTTCCCGAAACGCGTCCCGGTATTCGCGAAACCCCAGGATGGAATCTCGATCCGAAAACTATCGAGAGCACCCCATATCTTCTCTGCTGATTGTTCCGCTCCGCCCGCGCCGTTGGTTGTCATCGTATGCGGCCTCGTCCCGCAAAGGTGCTGTATAAGTAGAAATATACTCCCTATTGAAACAAGAGCAAGGCTGAATCACTCCTGGGCCGCTTGTCAAAGGCTTTTTGCATCGGAAATTTCACTGAATGAGAACAACATCCAGGAACCGCGGCCCATGGACCCCTTTAATCCGGGTCATCTCGATGTCCGCTGTAGCAGACGGCCCCGAGAAAAACGTCGTCGGCAGATGGACCGTCGGCTGCAAGCGATCCATCGCCTCCGGCACCGTCTCCACAACGTCCTCCACCTTCACAAGACACAGGTGATAGTCCGGCACCAGCGTTATGGCACGCCGCCCCTGACCCGGTGCATTCTGTAAAACGATCGAGCCGGTCTCTGCAATCGCCACCGTAGCGCCTGTCACGACGCCATCAAAAGTATCCAGCTCCGCTGAGGAGGCGCCTTCATCGACAGCAAAGGAAAACCCATCCGGCAACCACTCCTCCGGAAGTCCCGCAGGAATGACCAGCCGATTTTTGCCACGCGCCGCCAGCATCGCCGCGACACTTTCCCGCACTTCACTCGGCCGCACCCGAACAACATGTGCGTCGTAATCCCGCAATCGGTCCTCAAACAACTCCAGCACGCTGCCCCGTTCGCGTGTTGCCTTACGCCGATAGTTACGCTCAACCGCGTTCCACTCGCGCTCTACAACCGGAGCCTCCGAAGTCGATCCCTTCGCAGCGCGAATCCGTCGCAGGATCTCAGTCCGCGCCTCCGATGAAATCGCCATCCCCTCAGTTCCCACGCGAACCTCGCTTTTCCCACCAGTCACGGAACGTCTCCTTCGGCATCTCCTGCAGATCGCGCGCCTGCGTCCATCCTCCAAGAATCCCCGGCAGCCAGCGAATCCATCCGCCTCCCTGGCCATCCTTTCGTACCAGCGGAGCCTCAGCGATACGCCCCATACGCTGCGCCGCCCGGAATCTCCTCTCGCTGCGGAAGATCAACCCCATCATCTTCATCGCCAGCGCCTCAGGGTCCAGCGCGCCCTTCTGCTTCACCACCTTATTCCGCAGATGAATCAGCACCTCCGGAATATTGATCTTCACCGGGCAGACTTCATAGCACGCCCCGCACAACGAAGACGCAAACGGCAGACTCTGCGCATGGTGCATCTGCTGCAACTGCGGCGTCAGAATCGCGCCAATCGGTCCCGCATACACGCTCCCGTACGCATGCCCGCCCGTCTGCCGGTACACCGGACAAGCATTCTGGCACGCCGCGCAGCGTACACAGTTCAGCGTCTGCCGTGCCTCCTTGTCGGCCAGAACCTCCGTCCGCGCATTGTCCATCAGCACAACGTGGAATGTGCGCGGCCCATCCCCTTCATGCACGCCCGTCCAGATCGAGTTGTACGGATTCATCCGCTCGCCCGTAGCCGAACGTGGGATCAACTGCAACATCACCTCAAGATCCTGAAACCGCGGCAGCACCTTGTCGATTCCCGCAATCGTAATCAGCGTCTCCGGCAAGGTGACGCACATACGCCCATTGCCCTCGCTCTCGATCACGCAGACACCGCCTGTCTCCGCGATCAGAAAATTCGCTCCGCTCACCGCCGTCTTCACGCGCAGAAACTTCTCGCGCAAAAATCTCCGCGCAGCATCCGCCAGGTCCTCAGGCCGCTCGCCAAGCTCGGGCAGATTCATCTCCCGCTGAAAAATTTCCCGAATCTGCTGCCGGTTCTTATGCAGCGCCGGAACCACGATGTGCGAAGGCTTGTCATGTCCAAGCTGAATAATCAGCTCCGCCAGGTCCGTCTCGTATGCGCGAATCCCGGCAGCCTCCAGCGCCTGGTTCAGATGAATCTCTTCGGTGGTCATCGACTTCACCTTGATGACCTCATCCGAACCACTCGCCTTCACCAGTTCCGCAACAATCCGCTTCGCCTCTGCGCCATCCCTGGCCCAGTGCACCACACCGCCGGCCTTCGTGCAGTTGCGCTCGAACTCCTCCAGGTAGAAATCCAGATTCTCCATCGTGTGCGTGCGAATCTGCCTGCCCGCCTCGCGCAACTGCTGCCAGTCCGGCATCTCTGCTACAACCCGCGCGCGCTTGTTCTGGATGACCTCCGTCGCATGCCGCACATTTTTCCTCAACTGCGTATCGCGCAGCATCGTCCTGGCAGCAACGGGAAACGTAGGCGACGTCTTCGGATCGAGAACCACTAGTTCAGTCAAGCCCTGCCTCCTGGCCCGCCAGAATCTCCGCCAGGTGCACGGTCTTCACCCCCGTACTCTGCCGGTGTAGCGCCCCCTGGATATGCATCAGGCAACTGTTATCGCAAGCCGTACAGGCCTCAGCGCCCGTGCTCAAAACCGCAGTCGTCTTTTCTGCCAGCATCGCACTCGAGACATCAGCATTTTTTATGGCAAAGGTACCGCCGAAACCGCAGCATTGCTCCAGCCCATTCAACTCGATAAGCTCGATTCCCTTCACTGCCTTCAGCAGCCGCTGCGGCCCATCACCCAACCCGAGATTCCGCAGCCCATGGCAGCTCGCGTGATACGTCACCCGGTGCGGATAGTATGCCCCCACATCCTCAAGCCCCAGCCGCTTCGTCAGAAATTCCGAAAACTCAAACACCCGCGGCAGCAATTCATTGACTGCGGCAATCAGCTTCGGATCCCCAATCTCCTCCGCCATCTTCGGATAGTGGTCCCGCATCATTGCCACGCAGCTCGACGACGGCACCACCACCGCCTCGGCGCCTTGGAACTGTTCCACAAACCGCCCCACCAGCGGCAGGGCCTCTTGCTGATACCCCGTATTCCAGTGCATCTGTCCGCAGCACGTCTGCCCCGCCGGGAACTCCACCGTATGGCCAAGCCGCTCCAGCACCCTCACCACAGCTTTGCCTGTCTCAGGAAACAGCGTGTCGTTATAACAGGTAATAAATAAGGAAACTCGCAGAACTCAACCCTCCGCCAAAATCTTGCAAAGTTCAATAGAGATTCTATTTCCCCAACGCAATCCCTGTCAGGTACGATGGTACGGCTGAGCATCCATTATCCTTCAACCCAGAGGAACTGCGTGGGACCCAATCCGTTTATCGGCGTCATTTATCACTGGATCGGCGGCTTCGCCTCCGCCACGAACTTCATTCCCTTCCGCGGCATCAAGCGTTGGTCGTGGGAGATCTACTGGATCATCCAGGGTATCGCCGCCTGGCTCATCGCTCCCACCCTTCTTGCCTCCATCTTCGTCCCCAATCTCTTCTCCATCCTGCACACCGCGTATCTACAGGATCCCGCAAGCATCTACTACCCCCTCCTCTGGGGCATCCTCTGGGGAGTCGGCGGCCTCACCTTCGGCCTCGCCATCCGCTATCTCGGCATCGCTCTCGGATACGCCGTCGCCCTCGGCCTGTGCGCTGCCTTTGGAACGATCGTCCCGCCCATCTTCCACGGGGAGATCCTGTCCATCCTCCACCAGACGTCGGGCCAGATCATCCTCCTTGGCGTCGTCATCTGCGTCATCGGCGTCGCCGTCAACGGAGCCGCCGGCGTCTCCAAAGAACGGGAGTTCACCCCGGAAGAGAAAGCCGAGGCTGGCGAAACCGACTACAACTTCGGCAAGGGACTCGCCGTCGCCATCTTCGCCGGCTTCATGAGCAGCTTCTTCGCCTTCGGTCTCGATGCCGGCAAACCCGTCGCCAGCATCGCAAAGCAGGAGCTCCTCGCCCACAATCGCCTCGACCTCTGGGCCAACCTCCCCGTCCTCATCATCGTTCTCTGGGGAGGCTTCCTCACCAACTTCATCTGGTCCGCCATCCTCATCTTCAAGAACGGCTCCGTCAAACAATTCACCGGCGAGCCCGGCATGAACCCCATGCGCGCCACTCATGCCTCAGGCGACACCCTCGTCGACTTCGACCCGCTCGATCCCTCCACCTACGACCGTCTCGCCCCGCGTACCCTCGTCGCCAACTACACCTTCGCCGCGCTCGCTGGCATCGTCTGGTACTTCCAGTTCTTCTTCTACTCCATGGGCCAGACCAAGATGGGCAAGTACGATTTCTCCTCCTGGACCCTCCACATGGCCAGCATCATCATCTTCGCCACGCTCTGGGGAATCATCCTGCACGAGTGGAGAGGCACCAGCCGCCGAACGAAACTCCTCGTCTCGGCCGGCCTCTTTCTCCTCATCAGCTCCACCGTCGTCGTCGGCTACGGAAACTACCTTAAAGCCTCCCAGGGAGCCGGTATCGCAACCTCAAGTCAATGACCCAAAGGTTCCATCTTGCACACTCCCTATCTGCAATCATCTGGCCTATTCTGTCTTCAGGCCAGATCGCTCCCCGGGGGACCATGAAAAAGTCGTCATTCTTGCTCGCTTGTCTGATTGTTCTATTTGCCGCCGTTGTTCCGGCTCACGCACAAACCGGATGCGCCGACTCGCCTGAGAATCCCACCGTAATCCTGGCGCTCGTCGGCTCTGCCGGAGCCCTCTTCACCTCCGCTCGCGCCCGTATCAAGGCACGCCGCAAATAGGGCAATCGCCGGCAAAAGAAACCTGTTCTGAAGAAACTCTAGCTGACCCGCAACCGGCGCCATCTGCCGGCAAATCCTGCCGCGACCAGATAAATCACTGACGCCGCAAAGACCACCGCGAGAAAAGGGCGCAGGTACTCCGCAATCGGAGCAGCCAGCCCAGCCCCCGTCCAGATGGCAACATAAGCCGCAACGCAGGCCGGACACTTCGGCAGCAGGACCAGCAACACTGCCGGTCCCACGCTGCCTCCCGCTCCAAACCACCGTCGTGCCTTCATTCGCTTCCGCGGCATGACGCAGCATGCGGAGCTCATGATTACCTCTCCGCTGGCCCACAGCATTCGTGAGCCGCCTTCACCGAAACGCCCGGACCCGCAGACGGCCGCGAGTCGGTATAGCGATCGTGGTGTCGCACCCACGCCATCGCATCCTTGCCAAACTGTTCTTCATCGCGGCCCTTCGGTGCCAGGTCCAGAAAGTGGTACGGCGTCAGCATCCCCTCGCCCGCGCGAGCATAACCCGAGTAGGTGTGATACACATTCCCATCCGCATCCTTGCAGAACACACTCGTTCCCGTCGCCTCATCCCGTCGGGAATCCCTGGTTGCGATAGTTGTATTCGCCATCCCCATGCGCCATCTGCTCCGGCGTAAACGAAACGTGATAGTCAAAGTTGAAGTCGCTGCCATACGACGAGGCCCACGAAAACTGCCAGCCCATCCGTTTCTTGAAATCCTCAATCTGCGGCAGCGTCGCACGCGAGACGGCCATCAGCGTTACATCACGCTGCGCCAGATGCACCACGCTGCGATCGAAGTGATCGGCTGCCATCGAGCACCGCGCACAACCCTCCTTCCACTCCGGACCAAACATGAAATGGTAGATCACCAGCTGGCTGCGTCCGTTGAAAAGCTCAGCCAGCGTCTTCTTTCCCTCAGGAGTGTCGAAAACATACGCCTTCTCGACTCTCTCCCACGGCAGCTCCTGGCGCAGGCGGCTCAATTCATCTCGCAGCCGCGTAAGCTCCTTCTCCTTTGCCAGAAACGCCTTGCGCGCCTCCAGCCATTCCGCATTCGATACAACGGGGTGTGTCAAAGTCGCAGTGCTCATCGCTCATCTCCTTGTTTGACTTGTCTCTTCAACGTTCACCATTCGACATGGCAGTCGGTCTTTCTCCTTGCCCGGAATGTCACAATTGAAAATTGCTGTAGGATCGCTAGCGGCTTGTCACGCGACTCTCCACTCCCTGGCGAATCCTCTGCAGCAGATAGTTCCAGCCTTGCTCCACACGGGTGTCGTGTGGAATCTGGCCCATCGCCCGATGCACAAATCTCAGCTTCGTCACTCCGTTCTCTTCCTTAAGCCGGTACTGAAGATTCGAGATCGCCGGATACGACATAAACAGCGGCCCGCTGATCTCCAGCAGTGTCGGCGGCTTGATCGCCTGCACATGACCCCAGAAGTGACCGGTATCGTTCCCAAGATCGCGAAACCATCGTCCGCCCGGCCACGCCTCCAGCTTCATCGGCATCTTGCCTGCCTCGGGAACCTCGTTCTCAGGACCCATCTGCTCCAGAATCGTCTCGAACACCACATCGATCGGAGCCGCGATCTCCTCTTCCTTCACAATCTCCAGCGTATGAACCGTCTGTTCTGTAATAGTCGCCATTTCTGTCCTTTCTCCTTCTCACTTTTCTCCCCGCAAGGGGATCTGCTTCCTTCTCCCTGCCCGAGACGCTTTGCCGCTTTCGCCTTGCTGGTTGTCATCCCCGAAGAGCCTGCCCTGAGCGAAGTCGAATGGGGGATCTGTTTTCCTTCCCCTGCCCGAGACGCTTTTGCAGTTCTAGTTGTCATCCCCGAAGGGGATCTGTTTTCCTTCCCCTGCCCGAGACGCTTTTGCAGTTCTAGTTGTCATCCCCGAAGAGCCTGCCCTGAGCGAAGTCGAATGGGGGATCTGCTTTCTCTTCTCCCCTGCCCGCAATATCCGTTCCACAGCCTTCTGCTCTGCCCGCTCCTTGATGCGGTTGATCTGGTCTGTCCAGTACTGTTCGAAGACCTTCACCCAGTCATGCACCTGCTTCAACTGCGCTCCATTCAACCGGTACAGCCGGTGCTGACCTCTCTTCACAACAGTCACCACTCCAACCTTGCGCAGCACCCCAAGATGCTTCGAAACCGCAGGCTGCGGAAGCTTCAATCGCAACACCACATCATTCACGGCCAACTCCCCGCCATCATTCAAAATGCCAATAATCTCCCGCCGCCTCGGCTCTGCGATCGCGTTGAAGACATCCGTTGTTGTCGCTGCTCGTGCCATATCAGAAAATATATTCCCATATAAGAATATTTATCAAGCAAATAAGATTCAAAAAATCGGAAAGCTGAAAAACGTATCTCAACCTGGCATTCTCAATTCTCGACATCCGCCCCTGCGTGCTGTTGGCCAACAACGCGCCAGCGGATTCCCCTGTCAAGCCCCCCGATGATCAGAAACTGAGGCAACCATAAGAAAACAAGCTGAATAAAAAGCTCTTTCAGGTGACAGTTCAATTTTGCCCGGAAGCTAAAATAGAAGGAGCTGTACAAAGCAAAGCCCGGCATACCAGCCGGGCTTCTTTATTTCGTGGCGCCCTTCCGATGGCATTGGAAATCCAGATCTAAGCGCTCTGAATTGAACACTTTGCACCAAAAGATAGGGGGAAGGGGGGGGTCTACCGCGCCGCAGCCTGACGCAGCGTCTCCGCCGCCGACTCCGGCGTGATATCCCGCTGCGGCGAACCCAGCAGTTCAAACCCGACCATAAACTTCCGCACCGTAGCCGACCGCAGCAGAGGAGGATAGAAGTGCACATGGAAATGCCACTCCGGATGCTCCACTCCGTCATAAGGCCGGGGGTGCAGCCCCATCGAGTACGGAAACGGAGTATCGAAGACCTTGTCGTAGGTCCCGGTCACACTCCGCAGCATCTCCGCGAATCCGTCCCGCTCCGCGTCATTCATCTCCTCCAGGTCCGCCACATGCCGCATCGGCAGGATCATTACCTCGAACGGCCACACCGCCCAGAACGGCACCACCGCCACAAAATGATCGTTCCGCGCGATCACCCGCTCTCCGAGAGCGATCTCCATCTCGCGATACGCACACAACAGGCAGCAACCATGCGCCTTCAGATACTCGGCCTGCCCCGCCGCCTCCAGCACCGCCTCATTCGGCAGCGAACGGCTCGCCCAGACCTGCCCATGCGGGTGCGGATTGCTCGCTCCCATCATCGCGCCGCGATTCTCAAACACCTGCACGTAGCGGATGTCCTCGCGCCCGCCAAGCTCCCGGCACTGCGCATCCCAGAGATCCACCACCTTGCGAATATCCTCGACCGCCATCCTGGCCAGCGTCAGATCATGCCGCGGCGAGAAGCAGATCACCCTGCAAATCCCGCTCTCCCCCTCCGCCACCAGCAGCCCCTTCCCGTCCTCATCCGACGAAAACTTCGGAGCATCCTGCTTCAGCGCCGCAAAATCGTTCTCAAACACATACGTGCTCGTATACTTCTCCGTCCGCACACCACCCGCCCGCACATTCCCCGGACACAGATAACAATCCGGGTCATACTGCAACGCCGCCACTGCAGCCGGCTTCTCCACCTGCCCCTGCCAGGGACGCTGCGTCCGGTGCGGCGACACCAGAACCCACTCCCGCTTCAGCGGATTCCACCGGCGATGAGGATTTTGTTGCATCAAGGGATTCATCGCGCACCTGCCTTCGCCAGCGCCAGAGCACCATCCTCGGGCGCACACACAAAGCAGTCAGCCTTGATTCCCGTAGCCGATTCATACTCGCGCCGCACCGCTTCAACGAATCCATCAGCCATCTCTGCCTTCACGACATCCACCGTGCAACCGCCAAATCCACCACCCGTAATCCGCGCGCCAAAACACTCTGGCTGCCGCGTCGCAATCTCAACCAGCCTATCCACCTCAGCACAACTTGCAGCAAAGTCATCCCGCATGCTCGCATGCGCTTTTACCATCAACCCCCCGAAACGCTCCATATCACTCGCAAGCAACGCCTCACGCGCCTCCATCACTCGTGCATTCTCGGTAATGATGTGCCTGCACCGTGCGAAACTCGCCGCGCTCATCTTCTCCCTGCACGCCTCAAGATCCGCGAGCGTCGCGTCGCGCAACGACTCAGTACCCGGCCGCTCACGCCGAATCACCGCCTGCCCGGCCTCCACCTCATCGCGCCGATCGCCATACTCCCCCGTTGCCACCGCATGCTTCACCATCGAGTTGCAGATCACGACCCTCACCGAGTCCGGCAGCGGAAGCAGCTCAAACTCCAGCGACCGCGTATCCAGCAGCATCGCACGATGCGCCACTCCCCCGGCAACAATGAACTGGTCCATGATCCCGCTCTTTGCCCCGACATACTCGTTCTCCGCCCGCCGGCACACGGTGGCCAGCTGCTCCAACGGAAACTCCACACCAGACTGCGACAGCAGTGCCATCGCCGTCGCCACCTCCACCGAGGCCGAAGAGCTCAACCCCGCACCCAGCGGAACATTCCCCTTCAGGCTCATACTGAAGCCACTGACTGCGATCCCTTCCCGCCGAAGACTCCACAGCACTCCTGCCGGATAATCGCTCCAGTGCCCCCGGGCGCGCACCACCGCTCCGATCTCGTAAGAAGCCTCTTCCTCATAGTTGTCCGAATAAAAAACTGCCAGCCCGTCTGCGCGCGGACTGATCACCGCAATCGTACGGAAACCAATCGCCATCGGCATCACGAACCCGCCCGTGTAGTCCGTATGTTCGCCAATCAGATTCACCCGCGCCGGAGCCGCAAACGCAACCCCATCCACGCCAAATCGCAGCCGATGCAAACCCATCAGCTCCATCCCGATCTCAGCCATCCACGATCCTTGCGGAGTTAGAAATACAGTGCACTCACCATCCTACCAACCGCGACAGATTCATTTCGCTCAGCAAAATCTCGCGACAACACAAAGGCTCGACCCACAACATCGTGTGGATCGAGCCTGTGATTTTAGACGCCCTTGTTGTTAGAACGTAAATCTCCCCGAGAACTGAAACGCCCGAGGATCGCCGCTGGCGAAGTTGAGTGTGCCAAAGGACGCATTATCCACGTTCACCTGGATCTGGTTGTTCGCAGCATTATTTCCGAACGTCACGGTATTGGTCACATTCTGGCAATCCACGCCGAAGATGAACTTCGCCCGCTCCGTGATGTCGAACGTGCGCCGCAGAGCGCTCGTCCAGCGATACACACCCATTCCTCGCAGGCCATACGGAGCAACGCGTGGAGCGTCGCCGATCATATAGTTCCCGGAATCGCAGAAGGGTCCGGTAGACGACAGGCAGGCAACCTTGCCCGAACCCGTACCCGCAGTGCCGCTAAGGGACGTGTTGACCGCGTCGCCAGGATTTGCCGTCATGTACTTCATGGTGCCCAGCGTCTTCGCCGTAACACCCTTACCCCAGCCTCCATTGACCCGCACAGAGCCTAAGAAGTTCGGGTTGACATCTGGCATGCACGTCCCCTGCCCGATGCTCTGCGGACTGACGCACGTCGAACCAATGGCCAGCGGCAGGCCCGCGGAATACTGAAAGATGTTCGAGAAGTCCCAACCGCCCGCCAGCGCACGGACCAGGAAGTGCTCCCCTCCGATCTTCCCCTTGCCGAACGGAAGCGAATACACACCATAGATACTCAGATTCTGAGGTTGACTGTTAGCGCTCAGAGAACGATCGATGCGATTCTGCGCCCATGCATGTCCGGCGAGCGTCGCCGATGCCGGGATTGCCCAGCCGCTGCGTGCCGTGCCCGCATCGTCGATATTCTTCGAGTAGGTGTAATTGACGTTCATCGTCAGCCCATGCCACTCGCGCGCGCCAACCGAGAGCTGAAACGCGTTGTAGTTGGCATTGGCGATGTTGCCCCATGTGTCCGTCGAACCCGAGTACTGCGGCATCCACGTCAGCATATGCGCGATCGTCGCGTTGGAGTTGACCCCCGCGGCATCGATATACCTGGTATATGGAATGGGAAGCGTAAGGCCTGTCGCCGCCTGGGCTGCATTGATATTCAGTTGTGTTGCCCTCATGGTCAGAAAGGAGCCCAAAGCAAACCACTTGGGATCCATCTGCCCCGACTGCAAACCACGCATATTGCCTGCGCCCGCAATGAAGTGACTCTGGCTGCCAACATAGTTCGCCGTCACGGTAATGCCGTTGGCCACCTCCTTCTGGATACCGAAGTTCCAGAAGATGAACTGCGGCGCTCGGCCTCCCAGATATGGGTCCGGATAAGCGATGCCTGTGCCATTCCCGGCAGAGCCGCCTGTAGTCCCATTGCAAGGCGCATACGCCTGGCCCGAGCAGACATAGTATCCCGTCCCCATCGTCTGGCTCACCGGCCCGATCGGCGTAATCGCAGGCAAGGTATATCCCGGACCGCCGTAGTTGGTATTGCCAAGGCCGATCGACTGGAAGTAGGAGCTGTTGTTCAGATAGAACGCAGGTCCCGCGCTCGAACCCGCCGCATTATCAGTAAACGAAAGGGCTGTGTTGAATCCTGCCTGCCCTGTGCCTGTGCCTGCTCCACCTGCGCCGCCCGTGCCGCCCGCATGCGAGAAAAGAACTCCCCATCCGCCGCGGAAAACTGTCTTGTCGTCAGGTGAAAACGCAAAGCCCAGCCTCGGTCCAAAGTTCTTGTAATAGTTATCCACCGGTGTCCGGCAGTTGCAGCCCACTGTGCCGCCGCGGTTTCCCGCAAACTGCAGCGCGCCTGGATTGCCCGTGATTGGATTCGCGATGTTCGGGTTCAGGAATGACCACCGATCCTGGTCCTCCCTATAAGTCGGCGAATAATCCCATCGCAGCCCGAGGTTCAGCGTCAGCTTCGGAAGCACTTTGTAGTCGTCCTGAAAATAAACTGCAAACGGATGGAAGCGTCCGCCCACCAGGCTGAACGGCTGCAATGTCCCGGTCGATGCATTCACAGCGCCGAGAAGGAAACTGGCATACGAATAGCCCGTATTCGCCGTGTAGGTCGTTCCGCCGATGCTCGCCGTCTCATTCGGACTCCAGGTGATGTTCGTTGGAGTCGAAGGCCCGTCCGCCGTGCTGGCGTTGTTCTCCAGCCATTGGTACTGGCCGCCGAAGTTCATCGAGTGCTTCCCTTTCAGCCAGTTCAGGTTGTCCAGCAGCGTGTAGGTGTTCGAGACGTTCGTCGTGGTCGGAGTATTCCCCACCCATCCGAATGCAGTTGCAGACGTAGTCGGACCCGAGGGCGGATTGCTGCCGCTGAATGTTGTGTTGGCTGCATTGTCCGATGCCTGTCCTGCCGGAAGTCCCGTGATCCCCGATGCCTTCAAGGCATACTTCGAGTTTGCCATGCTTCCAACGATGTTCTGTACCGGTGGACCGCCGAAGTTCATAAACCCGAACTTGAATTGGTTAACCAGGTGCGGGGTCAAAGTAAACGTGTGCTGAAGATCTGCCCAGTGGCCGCCAACAGTCGAGATCGTACTGGCATAGTAGGGCACCGGCAAAGGCGCGGCACTGCTGGACGTATAGGGCACTGCGTGACGGTTACCTCCCGTAATCGCAAACGATAGCGTCTGCCGTTGAGAGATGTTGTAATCCGCGCGCCCCGAATAGAGCCAGTTGTCGAACCCCTGCGGTACTCCGCCGAGATAGTTGTTCTGGATAGTCCCGGGAGTCGTAATGGTCGCATCCGGAAGGAAGCTCTGCTGGTACTGGCTGATCGCCGAGATCTGGCTCGCCGGAATTACATTCGCCTTCCCCGGTGAAACCAGCACCGGGTTGCCGTTCGCGCCCGCCGACGCCCCCGGCCCATAACCGTACTGATACCGGCATGGCCCGTTCGTGCTGTGGGCAGAGCAACTCGCCAGCGTCGTCGGATCGTAGATCGGATAATTGACATTCGCGCTGTTGCCCAATCCGCCGGTCGTCGCACTGGCCGAGAGCAACTCCCGGAAATCGCCCTGCCGCATCAGCGCCGTGGGAACCGTCGTAGCGCTCGGATTCGCCGCCTGCCGTGAATGGAATTTGTCGTAGGCTGCATAGAAGAAGAGCTTGTCGCGGCCATTGAACAGAAATGGAATCTTCACAGGCCCGCCCACCGAGAAACCAACTTCATTCTGGTTCTCAGCCGGCTTATCGCCGGGCACCGTGACCAATTGCCCATTCTGGACCACCTGCTTCGTGTTGCCCCCGCCTGGCTTCGACGAGAACGACCATGCATCGAACACCGTGTTCCGGAAATATCCGAAGACCGCGCCATGGTACGTATTGGTACCCGACTTCAGGTTGTAGTTCTCCAGGCCCGCGCCCTGATACTCCGCCGAGAAGCCGCTCGTCACCACCTTGACCTGGTCGATCGCCTCCAGCGGAATGATGTTGAACACCGGCCGATTGTCGCCCTGCTGGCTCTGCGTCGTAATCGGCAGGCCGTCCACATACAGCTCGCCCAACCGCTGCCCCGTTCCGCCAACGATCGAGGAACGCCCGCCTGGCGGCACCTGCGCGCCCGGCAGCAGGTTCGAGAACTGCGTGATATCCCGCTGCTGCAGGCCCGCGATCATAATCGGCAGCTTCGTGATCAGATTGTTCTCAATCGTCCCGCCGAGCGTCGCGTTTGTCGTCTCAAGCTGCGGCGGAGCACTCGTCACCGTCACCGTCTCGTTTTGCGCGCCTGTCTTCAACGTGACGTTGAGGCCAAAGTTATTCAACGCAAGAACCGTGATGTTTTCCTGCTTGAACGTCGAAAAACCGACTGCGGTCACCGTCACCGTGTAGCTGCCCGGAAGAAGCGGCGAGATGTTGTAGAGCCCATCGGACGAGGACGTTCGCTTCGTCAGAACACCGGTACCGTTATTCGCCGCGATCACGATAGCGTTCGGCACCAAAGCCCCTGTCTGATCCGTAACCGTACCGCTGATAGCGCCGTCTCCACCGGTCTGTGCCAGTCCGGCAATAGTCAACACGCTCAACATTGCCAGCCCTGCAACCAGGCTCGTCCCCCAACTCACAAACCTGTGGATGCCCAATCTCCTGGCAGTCTGGATTCTCTTTCGCATCTTGGTCTCCTGAAAATTTCAATTTGCTTCTGGGCGGTTCTGTCTAAACAAATGGTTCGACCACCAACGACCGGAAATCTACGGGAACGAAGAAACGAATGTCAATAGAAAAATTATTCCAAAGTGACGAAATGCCTGGGCAAGGGCTTCGTTTATCCCGCTCCTCCAGCCCAGACCGCAGCATCGCTCGCCACCGCCAGCACCGTCTCCTTCGCTGATCCATTCATCTCAGGCAGCGCACCCGAGTTCGTCTTCTACAACCTCGGCATCGAACGCAGTCTTACCCCGGAACATGACCATTTCCGTCAACTATGTCGGCGGCCAGGCCCACTTCATCAACCCGTCCGGACAAAACGCCCGCGACTACTGGACCAACCAACTCAACATCGCCGCAGCCACCACGCCCAACATCGCCAAAGGCGAAGCAGGCCGTGTCGCTTCACAAAAGGCCCATGGATCCGCAAACATGGCCTTTGCTTTTCCCACAACGATCCCTGTCAAGGCCCTCAACCCTGTAAGTTACATAAAATAAGGGTTTTACTCGTGGCAGAGCAGTTTCATCAACTTGCTAGAATGGAAATAACGAAAGCCCCAGCGCAAAGCTGGGGCTTTCGTTTCTTCGGACCACAACTAACGTTTTTTCAATACGTTGAAGGTAACCTTTCAGATGGAGTAATTTACAAAAATTGCTCGATCTAAGTCTAATAAAATGAAGTCTTTACACGAGAAGATACCCCCGGGGGGGGACTACTCTTCCCGCAGCACTTCCAGCGGCTTCTGCCCCAGGATGCGATGGCTCGCAATCCATCCGGTAGCAATCGCCAGGACGGCAGTTGCCACAAGAATCGAAGCGGTCCAGTCCCAGCGAAACTGATACGCAACCGTCATCCGCTTCAACAGCGTCCGTGCAATCAGGTTCGCAAAGCTGACACCGACGATGCCCGCCACCAACCCCAGCACCGCAAATTCAATGGAGAACACCGTAACAATCCGCTGCCGAGTCGCTCCAAGCGTCTTCAGCACCACAACCTCGCGAATCCGCCGATACCGCGTACCCGCAATCGAGCTCGCCAGAATCACGATCCCGGCAAAGATGCTGAACGCCGCCAGAAACTGAATCACATAAGTAATCTGAATCACCACCGAGCGCACCGTCTCCAGCGCCTGCGCCACGTTGATCACTGTCACCGTCGGATACGCCTTGAAGAGCGCCCGCTGCAACTCACCCACTCGGGCCGGATCGGCATGAACGCCGCCGTACCAGATCACCGGCAACCCCTCCAGCACCTTCGGAGGCATCACAAACTCAGCCCGCGCGTAGGTATGCTGCCCATCCGCCTTCGTCAAGGCAGCCACGGTGGCCACAATCTGAGAATCCTGGGCGGCAAACGTGATCTTTGACCCCACCTTGACGCCCAGTCGCTCAGCCGTCCGCTGGCCGACAGCCACAACCGGCTGCTTCTCACCGGCCTTCCACCACGCCCCGGCCATAACCTTCGTCCCTACTGGAGGAGCATCAAACCACGTCACCGAAATCGTCTGCAGCATCCGCCGAGGAAAATTCTTCAAGGTAGCCTTGCTCGCCGGAACCCCATCGATCGCAACGATCCGCGATGAAACCACCGGCAACAACTCAGGCTCCACCGTCACGCTCGGCTGCGACTTCAGCAGCTTGCGGAGGCCATCGACCTCATCCTTCGTGATGTCGACAAGAAAGACATTCGGCAGATTCGGCGCGCTCGAGATATGCAGTTCCCGCACCACGGCCTGCTGCACCAGGTAAACCGTCGTAATCTGCATCACGCCCATCCCAACGGCAGCCAGCAAAGCCGCCGAAGGATTCCCCGGCCGGTACAGGTTCGCCAAACCGTGCCGCACCGCGGAAGGCAGATTCAACCGCGTCCGCGTCAGCAACCACCGCAACCCGGCCAGCACCGCGGCACAGGCAGCCAGCAGCACCGCCAGCACGCCGGCGAGCCCAAGGGAGAACACCTTGCCCACGGTAGCCGAATCCGAGAGCGTAGTGGCAATCGCCGCCAGGCCGCCAAGAATCAGCGCAAACGCAATCATCTGCGCCAGGTTCTTCCGCAGCTTGCGCAACACCGCAGTCACAAACGGATCTTCGCTGTCCTCAACCGCGCGCCGAAGAATCAGAATCGGCCGCACACCGCGAATATCAAGCAGCGGAGGCAGCGTAAACAGCAACGTAGTAAGAATCCCCACGCCAAGCCCGGTCAGCACCGTCCGAACCTGAACATGAACGCTGACCGGAACATTGATGTACTTCGCCAGCAGGTAAGGAAACGCCAGTTGCACGCCCGCTCCCAACGCAACCCCCAACACTCCCCCCAGCAACCCAAGCATCAACGTCTGCAGGAGATAAATCTTGATGATCTGCCCCGACCGCGCCCCCAGTGACTTCATAATCGCAATGGTGTCCAGCCGCTGCTGCAGGTGAGCCCGCATCGCCATCGCCACCCCAACCGCACCCAGCACCAGCGCCACCAGGCTCATCAACGACAACAGGCTCGTCGCCCGATCCAGACCCTCGGTCAGCGCCGGATTCGACTCGCGATAATCAATCACCTGCGCCTCGGGCAGCAGCTTCTCCAGCCGCTCCTTCATCTGCTCCACGGAGCTATCCGAGATCGGCGCTCCATTCCCCGGCTTCGGAACCTTGAACAGATACCGCTGCCCCGCATGGCTTCCCGGAGCAAGCAACTCGCTCTTGTCCAGCCCTTCACGCGAGATCAAAACCCTCGGCCCGGCAGCAAAGTTACCGGAGAGCCGATCCGGCTCATCGACAACAACCGAAGCAATCCGAAAGACGTGATTGCCAATCTTCAGCGAATCGCCAACCTGCAGCTGCAGCCGCACCAGCAGATCATCGGCAACGACAACAGAATCTCCGGTGAGCGAATCCCTCAGGCTGCCCGCGGGAGACAGCTTTACCTCGCCGTAAAACGGATACTTCGCCGGATCGACAGATTTGAGAGAAACCAGCAGCGGATCGAGCGTCTTCGGAGAACTCGCCATCGAGAGCATCTCCGTCACCGGAGCAATCTCAACTCCTTCCGCCTCAATCGCATCCAACCCCTTCTGCTGCTCCGGCGTAGGCTGTTGGAACATCCTCGCCGAAAGGTCCGCCGCCATGATCGACCGCGCACGATCCAGCAGCGCGCCCCGGAACGAAGATGAAAAACCCCGCACTCCGGTAAGCGCCGCAACTCCAATCGCCACCGATAAAACAACAAACAGAAACTTGCCTCGCGAAGAACGCATCTCGCGAACGGCAATCTTTGCAGCAGAGGTGTAAGAGAGCGAAGCCATCGTCGAATCCTTAGTCTCGGCTCACCGAGAGTTCTGCCGCGTCTTCCCGCGATCCCATCTCATCGGCCACAATCAGCCCATCGCGCAGCACAATGCGCCTGTCCGCATAGCCCGCAAGCGTCGGATCATGGGTTACAAGCACCAGCGTCGTGCCCTCCGAACGATTCAGGTTCAGAAGCAGTTCGAGCACATGCGCTCCATTCGTCGTATCGAGATTTCCTGTCGGCTCATCGGCCAGCACAATCGGCGGCCTCTGAATAAAGGCCCGGGCTAAAGCGACCCGCTGCTGCTCCCCGCCGGAAAGCTGCACAGGATAGTGATCGAACCGCGCCGCCAGCCCGACATTGGCCAGCAACTCGCGAGCACGCTCAAGCCCTACCTTGCTGCTGCCCCGATCCTCATTCAGCTCATACGGTAGAAGAACATTCTCAAGCGCCGTCAGCGTCGGAATCAGCTGATACGACTGAAAGACAAACCCAACCGTCTTGCCTCGAACCTGGGCAAGCTTATCCTCTGGCAGATACGAGATCGCCGTGCCATTCAGCCTCACCTCGCCGGCGCTCGGCGTATCGAGCCCAGCCAGCAACCCCAGCAAGGTCGACTTGCCGCTACCCGAGGCGCCCATGATCGCCACAAACTGGCCACGCGGAACCGTAAAGTCAAGCCCTTTCAGAATATCGACCGTGCGCGACCCGTTCCGAATTGACTTACTTAGTCCTTCGACCGAGATCATCGGTGCAGATGTTTCAGACACATTCACCTTGCGATTCCTCCAGGCTGGTTCCTTGCTTTGGTAGATTCGTACTCATGCGGCGATTCATTGTCGTTATACTAACGGCTCTCTCAGTAACTCTCAGCGGCTGCAAGCCAGATCGGGCCTCCCGGGAATCCTCGACCATCGATTCCAGGCCGAGCAACACTGCAGTACCAGATGCTTCAGCCCCCACACCGGATACGTCATCTGTCACACCTGCCAAAGCCGACGCCTCCGACCAACGGCCTGTGATCGTATGTTTTGGCGACAGTCTCACCGCTGGCTACGGAACGGAAGCAGGACAGAGTTATCCCGATTACCTGCAGGCTGACCTCGATGCCGCCGGGTACAAATACCGTGTCATCAACGCGGGCATCAGCGGAAACACCACCAAAGACGGCGTGGAGCGCGTCAATGCCATCGTCGCCATGAAGCCCGCAATCGTTGTCGTTGAGTTCGGAGGAAACGACGGCCTGCGCGGCCTTCGCATCGAAGACTCCCGGGCCAATCTCGACAAGATCGTCGCCACTCTGCAATCGAGCGGCACTCGAGTCGTTCTCGCCGGCATTACCCTGCCTCCCGACTATGGCCAGGACTATATCCACCAGTTCAATGAAACATACGTCCTGCTCGCCAAAAAGTTCCACGTCCCCCTTCTCCAGTTCCTCCTCCAGGGAGTCTTCGGAGTCGATGGAATGATGCAGAGAGACCGTACTCACGCTACTGCTGAAGGCAATAGGATCGTCGCGAAAAACGTCCTCACGCTGATCCAGCCTTTGCTCAAGAAGTAGCAAAACTCAATGCGGAGTCTGCTGGATAAACTCCAGCAAATCATGGGTAAACCGCTCTGGACGCTCCCAATGCAGGGCATGCCCGGTCTCAGGATATTCTTTGAGGCTGGCCCGAGGAATCGTCTTCAGAAGCACATCCTGGTCCGCGCGGGTAAAGATTGAATCCTTTTCTCCCCATAAGAGCAGAGTAGGAACTCGGATCTTCTTCAGGTCTTCGAGGGGATTGCCTGCATTAATGCTGCTTCCTAACCCATGCCAGGTAGCCGCCGGCACGCGCATCGCCTCCGCGACCATCATCTCAAAGAACCACGCCGGCACCGGTCCATAGATCGTGCTCGCCTGAAAGTCGCGCGCGAAGGTGTACGGGATAGGATCCTTCAATCCCATAAATGGACTGGTAATAGCCTGCGTGCCCGGAGCCTTCTTTGTCCCCGGGCCCGAGCCAATCAGCACCACCCGGTCAAGCCGGCCCTGGTCCAGCTCTGCAACCTTCTGAGCCACGAAGCTTCCAAGCGAGTGCCCGACCAGAGTTGCATGCTGAATCTGCAATTGATCGAGAAAATCAAGGATATCCGCCGCAAAGTCAGCTCGCGCATACCCCGCCTCCGGATGATCCGAGAGCCCGTGCCCTCGCAGGGTTATCGCATAAACTCGAAAACTCGCAGGGATGAGCGGCAGGACTCTCTGGTACGAATGCCACGAGTCCCCGGCGCCATGTAGAAGAACAACAACGGACCCGTGGGGATCTCCCTGCACGACATAGTTCAGCGTAACTCCACTCTTCAATTTGATAAGCAGCGAGGTAAGGCCATCATCCGTGGGCGCAGAACCGGTTTGCCCACTCAAGATACCGCCGATCATCACGACAACGAAAAACGCTAAGTGATACCACCGTACCCTTCTTGAGGTCCGCATGATGGCCCTTTCTGGTTTCACTGGACTCCTGAGCCTCTGAGCATACATTTACTTTCTCCTCAATGAAATTAGGTGGTTACATTGGCTCGATCAGCATACAAATTTTCGTGATTATCTCCGGTTTTCGGCATAAAATGACGAGCCACAGGGCAGTGATCGACAGACAAACGTCAAATCGTCGGGAGACTGGGAGTCAATAAAATGAGGAGAGTGCTTCGGACGCTGCTTACGATTCTGATGTACGCCGGGGTCGCGGTCTTTCTCTTCCCCTACCTCACAGGCAGAATCACAGCAGGTATCCTCTTTATGATTATCGGCGCTGGCATCGCGGTAAGTTGCGGCCTATTTCGCTGTTATCTAACCGAGGGCGATTGCGACCGAATTCCACACAGTGGACGGGACTGGTAAGGCTTACTCGATAACTCTGGATAGAATGAATCAAATCATTTCAGAAGCCAGGGAGATATCTTGTGAGTGTAGTTGCTGGGGTCGACTTTGGAACGCTGAGCGTTCGAATCTCAATTTTTGACAAAGAACGTGGTAAGTTAGGCTCGGCAACGACGGAATACCCTCTTCACCGTTCACCAGGCGATCCCGATCTTGCAACCCAAAGCCACGACGACCAGATGAATGCGTTGGTCCGTGCCATGCACGACGCCCTGCGGGCGAGCGGCATCGAGGGTAAGGAAATCGCCTCGATCGCTCTCGATACAACCGGATCGAGTGTCGTCGTCGTCGGCGAAAACCTGGTTCCACTCGGCGATTACTACCTGTGGTGCGACCACCGCGCTGCAGGAGAAGCCGCAGAGATCACGCGCGCAGCACACGCCTATCGCAATGGACAAGGCTTCGAAGGAATCAACTGGTGCGGCGGCGTCTACTCCTCCGAATGGGGATGGTCGAAGCTCCTTCATTGGCTCCGCCACAACCCGCAGAGCCGCGACAAGTTCGTCACCGCTCTCGAACACTGCGATATGGTTGCTGCTACTCTCTGCGGTATCAAATCACTGGACGAAATACCGCGCAGCGTCTGCGCGATGGGACATAAGTGGATGTGGAACGAGCGCTGGGGCGGCTTACCCCCCGAAGACTTCCTCACCAGCGTCGACCCTCTCCTTGCGGGCGTACGCGAAAAAATCAAAGGGCGTTTCCAGGCGTCCGACAAGCTAGCCGGCAGGCTCTCCGAAGAATGGGCCCAAAAACTCGGCCTCAAAGCCGGCATTCCCATCCCAACAGGTGCGTTCGATGCTCACTGGGATGCAGTAGGCGCAAACATTCGCATAGGGGACGTGGTCAATGTGGTCGGCACTTCAACCTGCATCATCGGCATGAGTGCGCAGGAGCAACTTGTGCCCGGCGTCTGCGGTGTCGTCCCCGGGTCCGTCTATCCAAATCGAATTGGCATCGAGGCTGGACTTTCCGCTGTAGGCGATATCTTTCATGCCATTGCGAAACGCGCCGGCTCGACCGTCGAGAAGTTATCCGAAACCCTTGGCAGCTACAAAGCCGGCCAGACCGGACTTCTCCGCCTCACATGGGATAACGGCGACCGAACCGTCCTCGTCAATCCGGCACTCGGAGGCGTCACCTTCGGATGGAATCTGCATCACACTGCCGCCGATGAATTGTTTGCGGCAATCGAAGGAACCGCCCTTCACACACGCATCATCCTCGAAAGAATGCTGCAGCACGGCACTCCGATTGAACGTGTCATCAACGGTGGTGGCATTCCGAAACGCAATGCAAAGCTCAATCAGATTTACGCAAACGCTCTGAACAAACCAGTACTTGTCCCGGACGGAGATGTGACCAGTCTGGGTTCTGTCATCTTTGCGTTCTTAGCGGCAGGAGACTTCAAAAGCATCGAGGAAGCACAAGATGCGCTCTGTCCAAAGTTCAAAGTATTCGAACCGCAGCCGGACGAGACTGCCAGGTACGATCGCCTCTATGCACTCTTTCGCGATGCCTACTTTGCACTCGGCACACCGGATGCTCCATCCGCTTCCCTTGGCCGTCTGTTACCGGAGTTGCGCCTGATCCAGCACGAGGCTTTCGCCGCACATAACGCAGAAAAAGCTACTCACTGAAAAGCGTTCGAAAGTAATCATTCAGCAAACGGCCCTCAGGGTCGTATTGTCTCCGTGTCTCTTCCAGAACCTGCAGGCGTTGGCCAAAAGCTTTTTTCAGGATAGCAGGCGTGAGATCAGGAGTCTGATTCAGTAACGGCATACCATTACGGTCGCTGCAGAACTGATTGTAGGCAGACAAGAAATCAGACCATCCGGGATTCGCTGTAGAAACCGGATCCAGGGTCATGACATTTCCGTCTCTGGAATACGAAAGCAGGGCCTTCTGGTCCTGCGCGATCAAATAACCTACATAAAGCAGATTAGAGCGATACCCTTTCTGCTGATAATAGTCGTTACAAAATTTGTAGAAATCCGTGATCGCCGCCGGAAACTGCTCTTCAGGAAACGCAAAAAGACTGAAGGTATATCGGCTGTCGTTCGAGACCGGCGGATAGTCAATAATCTGGTCGGGAGGTACTGTGTTATCGCTTGAAACAATATTTTCGAGCGTAAGCCTCCATGAAGCATTGAAGGCGTCGATGATCCCATAGCGAATCGACGGAACAGAGATATTCTGTTCGACATCATGTCCCAGCTTCGGCCCCGATGTTCCCCAGATGTGATTGCGAATCGCCCACGCGCAGCGATCCGGATCACCCGTCGCCGAAGGGTTGTACTTCCGAAGTTCAACCGTAATCTTATCGTCAAACGGAAACATGTAATACATGATCGAACAGCCCTGCTTCTTCAGATCCGGAAGCGCCATGAGAAATTCATCCAGGCTGTAAGTCACGTGATGCACTGCCATCGGCGTCAGCGGACGGATCTTGTAAGTGACTTCATAGACGACGCCAAAGAGCCCATAACTCGACCGAATCTTTTGCATCAGGTCAGGCTGGGCTACCTCGGTTACTTCAAGAAGGTTCCCTCCAGGAAGCACCATCTTCACTCCGATGATGTACGAACCGACCTGGCCATATTCACCCGGGAAAGAAGAATCTTTCGTTCCGGCGATCGCCGCGCTGCCTGCTGTAAGACTTCCAATCTCCGTGTTCACATAAAACTGCAGGCCCTTCGCTTCAAGCGCCTTTGCCATGTTGAGGTGCGTAGCGCCGGCCTCAACTGTGAGCGTCTCGGGACCAACACTGAGAATCTGATTCATTTTCATGCGAATCAACGTCCCGCCATCAGCCGCTCCGCATGGCGATGTCGAGTGGTTGGAACCTACTGCCCGAACAGGCGCCGGATAAACGGACACGTCCCGCATAATCGCAACAAGATCGTCTACAGAGTTCGCATCCACAACGACTTGCGGATGAGAGACGATATTGCCAAACCAGTTAGTAACAGTGTTCTGCGCCATAATCATTCCTTAATGAGCGAAATGGGATCCCGGTCAAACACGAGCAACGTCATGATACTGACCTTCAGTCGTCCAACCCAACTTCCGCCATCGTCAACTAGGAGAAAAGCAAAATGAACAACTGGACTGTAACTGTAGCTGACAGTCTCGGGAAGATTTGGGCAAACACCGATCAGATTACGAAATGGCTTCAGGTGTTCGCGTTGTGCTTGGCGGGGTTTTGGACGTACAGGACCTTCAACCTGGGAGAAGCGCCTTCGTTAGCGCCTACTCCTGCGGTTGAGGGAAAATTAAGTTGGGAAAAGAGTAGCAGCAGTACAAGCAACTGCCTGATGTCATTCCATGTATCGATCGAAAATGTTGGAAAGTCTGCGTTTAATATCGATCAGGTTCGGGTGCGTGTTTGGCGTGACAGCCTGCCCCTCCCCACAACGAACACGCTATCTTATTTTGACGTAGATGCCGTTCAAGATAGTAGTCCTCAATATGATCATACGTTTGGGCATGGGAACCTTGTAAAACGGTATTCGCCACGCGATTCTTCTTCCCAGACATATACTTGGGTAATTCCACAGCAAACTTCTGGCATTTATTTGGTGAGGGCAGACGCCGAAAGCAGCGGGAGAAGCCTGGGATTTGGGCGGCAATGGTTGGACGAGATTTGTGTGCCAACTAAGTAATCGCAGAATTCTAGAATGAACTTAAGGTCACGGAATTGGTCACGGTGTTGTTTCCGGCATGGGCTGAACCAACACGGACGCACTTGAGAAGTGTGATGTTTTTAGTTTTGTAGAGTGGTGCCGGGAGGGGGGGTCGAACCCCCACGGGCCGAAGCCCGGCGGATTTTGAGTCTGTTTTTTGAGGTTTTGCAGCGCGTTGCAGCCGCTCGCAAAGTGTCGCATAAACAATTTGATGTGAATAAGTTACGATTGCGACCTTTCTTGCAGTCCGTAGCAGCAGAATGCACGAAAGTTGGCAACGAACAGCCATCAAAACGGCCACCGGAATCTGCCCCAAAAGTGAGGCAAATCGACCAAAAACACGGCGGATTGAAAATCCGATTTCAACCAATCACCGGGCCGGGAGGAAGGTCCCAGTTCCGCTAAACACGTTCGGACAATAGTCCGCCGATCGTCGATCACGTTCTCGGCGTTTGCCGGCATTCACGATCCAGATACCTATCGGCAGAGGGTCGAGGTTGATCTGAACAATTCAACGGTCGAGCGGTGTAGCCGCGAATCTAAATGATTCTCTTGGTCGCGACCTGCCTCAATTAATAGCGGAAGCTCGATGAGTTTCACGCCAATCGCTCGGCGGCACACCTTCCCAGGTGCGAAACGCACGGCCAAACGAGTTCGGGTCTTCAAAGCCAAGCAGGTACGCGGCCTCATTCAACTCCAATACAGAGTTGGAGAGGTAATACCGCGCCATCTGGTGCCGGGCTTCATCCAAGACGCGCTGGAAGCTGGAACCGGATTCCTGCAAGCGTCGTTGCAACGTACGAGAGCTCATGTGCAGCGCCTCGGAGATCACATCCATCGAGGGGCGCTGTCCGGTCAGTCGGTCCTGAATGGCACGCCGCACCAGTTCGATGAAACTGTCCTCTTCCTTATCCGTGTACTGTCGCAACTGCTCTTCAAACTGCGGCGCGAGCAATTCGAGCAGTTCGACGTTCCGGGTGACAAATGGCGTGGTGGCATCGGAGGCACGGAAGATGATTGCGTTGCGCGGAGCGCCGCATACCGCCTTGCAGCCAAAGCTGCGCTCAAGCACGCGCAGATTCTGACGTTGTTGCACGTACTCCACTCGGAGTGGATTCAGCTGCGTTCCGGTTCCGTGTCGAGCGAGAGAAATCATCCACGAGAAACAGTAGTCCGTGAGCACATGCGGCTCTGCATCGACGGCGAGCAGCCAACGGAACGCAACGCTGAACTCCTCTTTGCCGAGCTTGTTCAGGATCTCTTCTGGCGCGGTCAGCTTTTTGTAGCGAGCCAGGTGCTCGGTGGCGGTCACGAGATTCTGAGTTGAGAGAGCGGCGATAGCCATCGGGTGAAAGCGCTCTGTCTTTGTTTCGATGCCCAGTTTCACACCCATGAGCGGATCGGAACTGACCACCTCTACCGCGTTCCAGAGTGCAAAAAGCTCTTCGGTGGAGACGAGAACGCGCGTCTGCTCAAACAAATCTCGGGGAAGTCCCGCTTTGCGCAGCACCGCGGCAACTGACACACCGTGCTCCTTCAACTTGAGGGCAAGACGGCCCGGAACCCGAAAGCGCTTCAGCATGACGGAATCCTCCAGCTAGTAGCGTACTGGATTTCCGATTTGTGCACCATTCAGACCGCGCCAGAATGCCAGCAGAAGGCGCCAAAAAAGATTGGCGTGATTCGAAGCCATATTGGCGCGTCTGGCAGAGCGCCGCGATCACATCGAGGCTAATGTGGGGAATATTGGTGCTGGGCGCAGTCAGCCAATCGGTCTCAAACACCCTTCCACGATGGACGAAAGGCTCAGATATGCAGGAATTCAATGACGCGGGCACAAAGCGCAGCATGAACCGCCGCTCGTTCCTAGGCGTCACCGGAGCCGTCGCAGTTGCAACGGTTGCGGGCGGCCATGCAGTTTCGGCAGCAGCCGAACGAGGCACGCAAGTGCGAATGAATGGGCGACGGAAGCTGGGTTCGCTCGAGGTATCGAGCGTGGGTCTGGGCGTCCAGAACATGAGCCGCAGTTATGAAACGCTCGTGCCGTACCGCCCGGAGATGATCAATATCATCCGCGCAGCCTATGACCATGGCGTGACGTTTTTTGATACGGCTGAGGCTTATGGGCCTCTCGAATGCGAACGAATCCTCGGTGAGAGCATCGCACCATTCCGCAACAAGGTCGCAATCACCTCGAAGTTCGGCTGGAATATCGATCCGGAGACCGGCCGTTTCCAAATGGGGCTGAACAGCAAGCCTGACCATATCAAGAAGGCTGTCGAAGGGATGCTCAAGCGGCTTCGGACCGACCGCATCGATCTTGTGTATCAGCACCGCGTTGACCCGCAGGTTCCGATCGAGGATGTTGCCGGCGCGGTGAAGGATCTTATGTCCGAGGGCAAGATCCTGCACTGGGGTCTCTGCGAAATGGGGCCGAATACTCTTCGTCGCGCGCATGCGGCGCTTCCTGTGACGGCCGTTCAGAACGAGTATTCGATGCTGTGGCGCGGCCCGGAAGAAGAGATTATCCCGCTGTGCCAGGAATTAGGCATTGGATTCGTGCCGTGGAGTCCGCTCGGTGTGCAATTCCTGACCGGAGCGATTGACGAGAACACTCGTTTTGCGCCTGGCGACATCCGTGGCATGGAACCGCGCTTCTCGCCGGAAAACATGAAGCACAACATAGAGCTCGTAAAGCTCGTGAAGCAATGGGCCGAGCGAAAGCAGGCCGCTCCGGGTCAAATTGCTCTTGCATGGTTGATGGCGCAGAAGCCGTGGGTCGTGCCAATCCCCGGCACGACGCAAATGGCGCACATGACCCAGAACGTCGGCGCGACTTCGATTGCGTTCACTCCTGATGAGATCAAAGAACTGAACGCCTCAGTGTCGAGTATTCAGATTCAGGGAAAGCGACTGCCGGACGGGATACTCGCACTCTCGGGTGTAGAGGCGCCGGAGAAGAAATAGAACGTGAACGATGCACTACGGATACCGAAAATTCAACCACACATATCGAAGGAGGACCATGAAAACCCTAATGTTTGGTCTGTTTCTGTCAACGCTGATTGCGCCGTCGTCCAACGCACAGCAGTCGCCCGCGCCACCAACGGAGACGATCAAAACTGCCGCAACTCAAACACCCGAGCAACAAGAAGTCATCGATCTCTCAAACACGAAATGGGATTGGATGGCTGCGAAGAAGGTCGATTCCTTGGAGACGCTATTTGATGACAAAGCCATGTTCACTCACATGGGAGGAACCTGGGGAAAAACGCAAGAACTAGCGACTATCAAGAGCGGGGGCATCTGGTACAAAAAGGCCGTAGTTTACGCCGTTGACGCTCGCATATTTGGCAACACAGCCATCCTGCTAGAGGACCTCGATTTGCAGGCGGCAGTAGGTGAGCACGAAGTCACGAATCCCTTTATGGTGACTGAGGTTTACGTGAAGGAAAACGGCAAGTGGAAGCTCGCCCAACTCACGTTCTCGCATTTGCTCAGGCCGGTCAAAATGAATGGCGATAAGAAATAGCCGCCGAAGGCATCGGGGCACGAGGCTGCGCGCAGGATGATGCGGCAAAGTTGAGGTCTTCAGGATGATGAAACGCATAGCTGTTCTTTTGCTGACCATTTTGACAGTCCTCTGTCTCGCTTCTGGTGCTTCGCGTGCGCAGCAACCAGCGGCGAACTCTCAGCGAGTGCCCACGGAAAAGAACACTACTGATTGTCTATCTGTCCCGAACCAACAACACCAAGGCCATCGCGGAAATCATTCATCAAAAGGTCGGCGGCACACTTGTCGCTCTCGAATTGGAAACGCCTTATCCCGCGGACTACAGGGCAACGGTGCAACAGGTCGTCCGCGAGAATGAGACCGGCTATTTGCCGCCTCTCAAAACAAAGATCGAACACATAGACCAGTACGATTTTGTGTTTCTTGGCTTTCCGACGTGGGGAATGCAACTGCCGCCACCAGTCAAGAGCTTCCTGCACCAATACAACTTGAAGGGAAAGACCGTTATCCCGTTCAACACAAACGGCGGCTATGGCGTCGGCAGCAGTTTCGAGACCGTTAAGGAACTATGTCCGCAAAGCATGATCCTGCAGGGTTTCACGACGAGGGGCGGATCGGAGATCGATGGACACAACCTTGTGATCAAAGATGCCAGGGCAGAAGAAGCCAGCAACGAAGTTCAAAGTTGGCTAAAGACAATTGGGATGCTGAAGTGAAGCGTTCCCGACTTCAGAGAGAAAAGGCAGGAACAATCGTGAAAAAGAGACAATTAGGAAAGAGCGGACTTGAGGTATCGGCCCTGGGCCTCGGTTGCATGGGACTAAGCTTTGGCTACGGCAAGGTCACCGATAAGCAGGAGGGGATCTCGCTCATTCGCGGCGCCGTCGAACGCGGCGTGACATTCTTCGATACGGCTGAGATCTATGGCGCCTACACGAACGAAGAACTTGTCGGCGAAGCTCTCGAGCCGTTCCGTGACCAGGTCGTCATCGCCACAAAGTTCGGCTTCAAGATCGATGAAAACGGAAAAGGCGCGGGCTTGGACAGCCGGCCTGAGCACATCAAGCAGGTGGCCGACGCTTCGCTGAAGCGCCTCAGAACCGACGTGATCGACCTTTTCTATCAACACCGTGTTGATCCGAGCGTGCCGATTGAGGACGTCGCTGGTGCGGTGAAAGATCTGATCCAGCAGGGCAAGGTGAAGCACTTCGGTCTGTCTGAGGCAGGCGTGCGGACGATTCGTCGCGCACATGCCGTGCAGCCTGTCACAGCGCTGCAGAGCGAATACTCTCTGTGGTGGAGAGAGCCGGAACAAGAGATCCTGCCCACCCTGGAAGAACTTGGAATCGGCTTCGTACCGTTCAGTCCGCTCGGCAAGGGATTCCTCACGGGCAAAATCACAGAAGAAACAAAGTTCGACGCGAACGACTTCCGCAACACTGTGCCACGTTTCAACGAGGAGAATCGCAAAGCGAACCAGGCACTCGTAGATCTGGTCGGCAGTTTTGCGCAGCAGAAGAATGCGACTCCGGCACAAGTTGCGCTCGCGTGGATTCTGGCGCAGAAGCCCTGGATCGTACCTATCCCGGGCACCACAAAGCTGCACCGGCTGGAAGAGAACCTCGGCGCGACCACGGTGGAACTGACACCAGACGATCTGCATCGCCTCAACGAGGCTACTGCGGCGATCGCGGTGCAAGGTGCCCGCTATTCCGAGGGTGCGCAGAAGATGATTGATCGCTAGGTAATCAGACGACTGCTAATTGCAGAGAAGCAGGCCACCAGGTTGGAAGTTCGTGGTGATGAAATCAACCCGCAATGGCGGACAATTCGCGACCGATCACGCGTGTGGTCGGGGAGGTAACAGTATGGAGAAGAGAAGGCTAGGGAAGGGCGATCTTGAAGTATCTGCAATCGGGCTTGGCTGCATGGGCATGAGCTCGGCCTATGGCCCCGCCGCAGACAAGGGCGAAATGATCAAGTTGATCCGAGCCGCCTACGAGCTTGGCGTAACGCACTTTGATACCGCCGAAGCGTATGGTCCATTCGTAAATGAAGAGCTGGTGGGCGAGGCGCTGGAGCCGATCCGCGACAACGTGACGATCGCCACCAAGTTCGGCTTCGACATCGATCTCGAGACGGGCGCCCGTCGGGGTGGAACGAACAGCCGGCCCGAGCACATCAAGCAAGTGGCGGACGCCGCGTTGAAGCGCCTGCGGACCGACACCATCGATCTGTTCTATCAGCATCGCGTTGATCCGAACGTGCCGATCGAGGACGTGGCGGGTGCGGTGAAGGAGTTGATCGCCGAGGGCAAGGTGAAGCACTTCGGCATGTCGGAAGCGGCCGTTCAGACCATTCGTCGCGCACACGCCGTTCAGCCGGTTACCGCAGTGCAAAGCGAATATTTCGCTCTTCTACCGCGCCCCGGAAGCGGAGCTTCTGCCGGCGCTCGAGGAGCTCGGCATCGGCTTCGTCCCATTCAGTCCGCTGGGCGCTGGGTTTCTCACGGGAAAGATCGACGAGAACACGAAATTCGATCCTACTGACTTCCGCAACATGGTGCCGCGCTTCACCCCCGAAGCACGCAAGGCCAACATGGCGCTGGTTGATCTGGTGAAGAGCGTGGCGGAGCGCAAGAGAGCGACGCCTGCACAGATTGCGTTGGCATGGCTGCTCGCCCAGAAGCCGTGGATCGTCCCGATCCCTGGAACGACCAAGCTGCACCGGCTCGAGGAGAACCTCGGAGCAGCGAATGTTCTGCTCAACGAGGCTGACCTCAAGCAGATCGAGAAAGCATCTTCCAGCATGAAACTCGAAGGAGCTCGCCTGCCTGAAGCTGTGTTGAAGATGACGGGACTCTGATCATTTTCTCTTTCAATTGCTGCAACAGAAGTCGAAAGGCAAGGACATCGAAATGAAATCGAAGCTCACCGGCGTGACACTGGCTCTCTCCATCATGAGTCTTCAATCGGCCGTTGCTCAGGCCAATCCTGCAGGCCCAGCCGCAGCTTCCAACGCACCCGCGGCGCCCACGATTCGGACGCACTACGGCACCGTGCGCGGCGTGACCGAAGGAGATGTATCGAGCTTCAAGGGAATTCCCTTTGCTGCGGCTCCTGTTGGTGAATATCGCTGGCGTCCGCCACAATCGCTGGCTGGATGGCAAGGCGAGAAGGACGCCACCAAGTACGGAGCGGACTGTCCACAGGGCGCGTTTGGGCCAGGCGCTGCAGCGATGGCTCCGACATCGTCGGAGGATTGCCTCTTTATCAACGTGTGGAAGCCCGCGAATGCTGCGCCAGCCGCAAAACTGCCGGTCATGGTGTGGATCTTCGGCGGCGGCTTCGTGTTTGGGAGTGGTTCCTCACCGAGCAATTCGGGAGTGCAGTTCGCCAAACAAGGCGTCCTGCTGATTACCTTCAATTACCGCGTGGGGCGTTTCGGATTCTTCGCCTTCCCAGCGCTCAGCAAGGAACATCCTGAAGAGCCCAAGGGCAACTACGCCTACATGGACCAGATCGCCGCACTGAAGTGGATACAGCAGAACATCACCGCGTTCGGAGGCGATCCGAAGAACGTCACGATCTTTGGATTCTCCGCAGGCGGTGTCTCGGTACACAGCATGCTGGCTTCGCCCATGGCGCGAGGGCTGTTCCAGAAGGCGATCGTCGAGTCAGGCGGATCGCGTGACAGCGTGCTGACCGCCCGCCCTGATGAGCAAAGACGGCATCGATCCAAATTATCCGGTATCGGCTGAAACCGTCGGAATCAAATTCGCGCAATCCATGGGAATCGAGGGAACGGATCAGGCCGCGCTGGCAAAACTGCGTGCGCTCAGCGCCGAACAAGTTGTTGGCGGCGCGCGCTCCCCGCAGAGTGGCAGCACTCGTCTTTGAGACAACGCCGATTCTCGACGGGAAGCTCGTGACTGAGACCGCCGAGACTGCCTATAAGGCCCACCATGAGCCGCGCGTTCCGCTCATGCTCGGAAGCAACAGCGCCGATACCGCAGGCAATCGGATCAGAGCGACGACCAAGGATCAGTTGTGGGCCCGTTTCTCGGCGAGCGGCAGCGCTGAGGCGAAGGCCGCCTACGACCCTGACGGTACAAAACCTCTGGCAACGCTTG
>CAWFXF010000002.1:0-1116288 GCA_963819765.1 uncultured Acidobacteriaceae bacterium | reverse complement strand
GCGCCGCTCGCCGAACGATGCGCCTTCACCGCCGAACTGTCGATCATGGTGAGCGCGGGGAGGATCGGCGCATTCGACGAGAGCGGCGAACAGACGCTGCCACAGCCCGCGCTGGCTCCAACGATTGTACCGGTTGAACGCCGTCGTATACGGCCCGTATTCATCCGGAAGCGCACGCCATCGACAGCCTTCACGCAACCGGTGGACGATCCCGCTGATGATGCGCCGATCATCCTGCCGCTTCGGCCCGGTATGGACCATCGGAAGATGCGGCGCGAGCGCCGCAAACTGTTCGTCCGTCAGCCAAAAATTGCCCGCCACAACCAAGCCCTCCATACAGACTTAAATCACGACAAATCACTCAATTCAACTGGGTACAGACCCTAGTACCAGCAAGTTCGCGGATCGCTTGAGATCGAACCTACACCAAGCCACTCAGACCACTCCGACACCGTGTGGTGCTAGCGCGAATTCATGTTCGTTGTAGCCGGGGTTAGCCGCCCCCCGTGATTGCCGGCGTCGATCCTGGCGGGCCGCAAAGTCGGGGACCGACTGTCGAGAAAATGCTCGGCACGGACGCGCAGGACAAGGGGAGAAATCTAACGTGTCTCGTCCGCGAGGCGAGATATGACGTGAACCTTGAGACCCGGGACGAGGACGTTTTGTGGATTGGGGAACACGGCCCATACCGTCATCACATCGTTTGACTGATCGATTTGCTCGCCGTGGGATTCTAGCTTGCCAGAAAGTTCGTATATGCGCTGAGACGGCAGCTCTAACGAGAGCGTGGACCTTTGGAATAATTCGTCCGCGTCGGACGTCCCCGCCTTGTCGAGAGCCCGCAGCCATTCAACATAAGGTACTTGGAAAGAGACCAGCATTGGATCGAGTTGAGCGATTTCCGCCAGGACCATGCCTTTTATGGTCTCGACGAAAGCGCCAGGAGCTACCAGTGGCCGCCCGACGGTTCCCGCAAGCGGGGCGACCACGCGCGTTCGCGACAGTGCTAACTGGGCTTTGGCAAGCGTGCCTTCCTTATGGGCAACACTCGCGCGGGCAATTTCGACCAGGATTTCGGTCTGCCGCGCTAGCTGTTGGGCGGTGGCATTTTGCCTTAGCAGTAGCGCCTGACGTTCGGCTGCATCCTGAGCCAAGCTCAGACGAGCGCGTGCCTCGTCCAGTTCCGATTGCGCGATGCGCACATCAATTGCGAAGTCATCGGCGTCCATCTCGAATAGGACGTCCCCTTTCGAAACGCGTTGCCCGGGCACAAACAAGATCCGACTTACGACGCCGTTTATCTGGGGCACGACCTGCACCCATTGGCGTGGCACGACGACGCCGTCGAACTTCTGTTCGAGGAGCCTCTGAAGCGATCCCGACGGGCGGGATCAACCAAATGACGATCGACAATGCAAGGACGCGAGCGACTCTCGCTCGGCTGCTAAAGTAGAGGTTGAGCGCGCATTCGACGGCCGTGGCGCCCCCTCTGCGGGGATAGTGGACGATGGCGAGATCTTTCATGCGATCCCCCTTTCGCCGTTATTTTACGGCAGCCGAAACCCCAGGCCCCGAAGCGGACTAAAGCACCGCCGACACGAAGGCGAGGCTGAGAGGGGTCCCGGGTCATGCGTCGTCGGATTCGTTTTCCGCTAGGTCCTCGAGTTCGCTCGGGCATAAGGCGCGCCCGTCTTCGGTGAGAATCCGGACATTGGGCAAGCCAGACTTCACTAGCATGCGGACTTGGTCGAGGGCGGCTGTCGCACTCTCGACGTGTTCAACGAATTCCTGGATCGCTGTCCCAGAAATGACGCGAAAGCCCATAAGCGGAGCATACCACGCCGGTCAGCGCGACCAAGGCTGAAAGGCGAAGCCCCGCCCAGACGGGAGCGGCTGGGCGGGGCGGAGGGGCGCGGTCCCGGAGGTCACCCAGCGGCGCGGCGACCGAGAGAATACGACACAAGAATTGCGGTCCGATGACAGCTGGACCGCGCGCGTCAACAAACCCCGTGGCGCAATCATCGACCCTCGTCCGGTATGGCCGCTGTTTGCGCGAAGGAGACCCTAGCCTCGCTGCCACGATACTCCTCCAGTCGATAGCGCCCACTACAGGCCGCTGACGGAATGCCCTGAAGTGGCCGGCACGGTCCGATCGGGAAGATTCGGCCCCTGAAGGCGATTCTCTCTCTTCCACACTAGACTTCCGACAGTGTGGACATCTTGTGGTCTGGGCGACGGCTTGCCGCTCGTATCGAGCACACGTCCCCGCCTCCACTTGTCGTGGTTGACAAGCCAATCACCCAAATCGTGGCCTGGGACCACTTCGGGCATCGCCGACAGGAATGCCTCCCCCAAAAAATAGGAACGTAACCCCTATCTTTCGACCTTCCACGTCGCCCTCGACCAGCTCTCCTTCGGCCTGGGCCGCTTTCTTGGCCTCGCGCTATTCCCGCCGGGCCTCGCCTGCTTCTCCTACCGCGTAGCCCTTCCAGTACGATGCGGATCTTCTCTTCAGCTAAAAGTGTCGACGCGTCGCGCGCCGAATGTCCCGGATCGCGTCTTCCGCCGGCTGCTTTTCCGGCCCGGATTTCTGTCTCATCTTCGCTCCTTGCGGCTGCGATGATGCAGAAATCCTCCCTACTTGAAAACCTCACGCTGTCTCAAAGGCGCTTACGTCGGACATTCCGACGCGCGGCGAGGCCAACATGGTCAAAGCTGGTTCAAGTTAGAAGTGCCGATTCGAGACCGCGCGGACATGTCGGGCAATCGCTCTTTAGCTCGACGGCGAGGTGACAATCACGCTGCATAGACTTTGTAACCAGGATAATTCATTACCCTACGTGGCGCCCCGCCGCGCCGCGTACACGATCGAAGCATTTCGAAGCCAGGGAGAACGCCTAAGGGGCCGAGGCGATGGTGGTTCCGCCGGAAGAATGGCGGTTGACGTGCGCGTGAACCCGGGCAGAAGCGTTGCGCCCGCAGCTGCTGCCAATTTCACCACCGCCGCCTCGAGCTTTCCACGTTGCGGGTGCCATACCCGCGTCAGCCGGCAGACAACAACGCCCTTCCAGTTCCTAGCAATTAGTCTTGGTGTGAGAGACGCTGTTGCCCATGTCGTCTGACTTGGTCACCGTCTTCGTGGCGCACCCGTCTTCCTTGTGAATAACCACCTTTTTATTCGTCGCATCAGGGTCAGCGTCGTGGTGGATTACAATCCCCGGTTGAGGGGCCCTTGGGACAACGGTGACGTCGTCGGCAAGCGCCGGGCCGCCAACGAACACGAGGGAAAGGGCCGCTAACGATATTGTTCGCATCTTCGTACTCCATGCTTTGAACCGACTATAACGGGCGGGAGAGTGGGTGGTTCCCATTGGCTAGCCGGGGGCGGCCGCGTAGGCGAATGGGGTTCCTTCAGGTGGCTTCTCGACTGGCAGACGTCATCGCGCGGCAGAGCGATGCGTTCATGTTTGGCGCGTCTGCGGTTTCTGCCGAGCGAGATCGATGCGATCCGACGCCATGCTGCCTCAGGCCGCCATGATTGGCTAAATCGTGCGGGGGTGGTTCCTTTGCGTGCAACGGAGGATCACATCGTCTCAAACCGTGCATATGAGCCCCGAACCACGCCCGACCTGATCGCCAAGACCGAGGCCTACGCTGTCTCACGCCGCCAACGAAAGAAAGTTGAGATGCTCTTCTCTCACCTGAAGCGGATCCTCAGGCTCGACCGATTGCGCCTGCGCGGGCCGAGCGGAACGAAGGATGAGTTCCTGTTGGCGGCCACCGCCCAAAACCTGAGGAAACTGGCAAAGATCATCCCCCTTCCGGCGCCGGTCTTCGTCACATGAGGGGGAGCGGCCTCACTCGGCCGCCCTGACTGTCATCGCAACCGCTATTCGCTCTCGTCGGCCAAGCGGGTTCTTCAACACAATTTGCGCACAGCAGCCAATTCGCGTGACGGCTTCGAATCATCTCCGAGATGCTCTGGGGGAGTCTCAAAGGAGGTCCGCTCAGGGCGGAGAGCGGGCCTACAGGGGGGGCCTCGGGAATTGTCGATGTCCGCGCCATAGCCGTCGTTCCGTTGCGAGCGCGAAAGTGGCTTTGCCGCCCTGAGCAGACGTTCCAATTCATATGCTCCGATCTTGTAGTGAGACAGCGCAGGCCCCTCTCGCGCCGGGCACGATGTAGCCGCATCCGATAGGCCGGGGTTTTAAAATGTTTTGCCAATCCGGCGACGCCATCGGCCGTCATCACAGAGCTCGCTGAGCGTCGCTCGACCCGTCAGTCATGGCTTATCCTCATTTCGAACCGCGCTCCGACCTCAGATGGCCTATCCTCTTTCTTTCGATCCTTAGAGCGCCGTTGGGCGCCTGCCGCTTAAGCTTTAGCGCCTCATGTCGCGCCGTTCCCAGCAGCGAGGGGCTGGGTGAGGCGAGTCTCGGCCAGCAACGCGGCGTTCGGGTCGGGCTGAGGGGGCGTTGATGCCCGAGCCGATGGAAATCGAGGTGAGCGGCCTCGCCGCCGCCGGGTCCTGTGGCGGCCTGCGGCGTGACGACCGTCCGCTCGCTCGATTAAGTCGCCGACATTTCCCTTGTGCCCATAGCAAGGGTATGATTGCGGCAAATGGCGTTATAGCCAAGCTACGGCCGCGGTTTTTAAAGCACGCCCGTCGGCGCGGTTTGAACGTCTCGCTTTTGTCAAGCCACACCGTCGTTTCAACGGGGAACGAACTAGGCGGCAAGCGGTGGGAAAATGTAGGATTCATATTTTCGGACCAATAAGAGAAAACCAGATGCATGACATCCTTGCCAAATATACTTTCTCAACCAGGGTAGACGAAGGTTCCGTCCAAATATCTTGCGAAGAAGACCCACGATTTTGGTTTCGTATGGTACCAACTGCTATCCAGAACGTCACTGATTTTTATTTGGGGGCGTTTCCTAAAGACGGCGGCGCCCTGCTTCTTAAAAAGTGTTTCGATTTAGTCGATCACGCTCGTGACCTGCCAAAGCCTTCCATGTCAAGTATGACCTCTATTAGATTGCCTCCTGTCATTATTTACAGCAATTTATCGGGCCCGGACGCGGTGGAAAATAGTAGATCTTATGAAGGCTTTACCAGGGACGCCCTGGCTTCCTACGGAAGGAAGATTGTCCACGGATATCTGAATGCGCGCCACGAAAAACGTGACTTATACCTGATAACTGATCTTGTCGCCTTTCCTTAGTTGAACTCATAGCGAGCGCGTGTCCGCCCAAAATAGCCATAGCCCCTTTTTAGCGAGGGCAACTTGGAAAGCCTTCTATTCATGGTTCCGGAAAGGAAAGAGCTAACCTACGCTCGGACCCATTCGGCGTGAAAACGAGAGAGAGACTAGGAAATTGGCCTGAATCTTGGGCCCCCAGCCTTTGGAAGGGCTGGGTTGCCAGTGCGCTCTTTGTGATGGGCGTGGTGCTTGTGCTTTTGCAAGTTCTAAGGGACACGCCCGTTAGCGAAGCAACACTGGGGCTGCTGCGTAACAATCCGCCTTGGCCTCTTTGGCTGACACTGTTGCCATGCGTTTTTGCCATCTTCGGCCTCAGCGCTGCGTTCATCTGGCTCCTTCAGGTTTGGGATGACAAGCGCATTGACGACGCGGAGAAACAGCTGAAACTGGCCGCTGACGACGCGCAGAAGCAACTGAAGGCGATCGCCGAAGAAAAATCCAGCATCGAAGCAGAAAAAATAACACTAGAGAAAGACCTTCAGACCAATGTATTTTCGCTGCAGAACTTGAAGCGAGACTACGAGATAAGCGAGCGATCGCGAAGGCTTGATCTTATTACTGGTGTTCCAAATTTTCTAGCGTGGAGCGCTGACCTAACAGAATGGACGAAAACCGGCAGAATTGACACTCTGTCTCTGATACTGATTGACATAGACAAACTTAAATGGCTAAACGAGAGAAATAGGGAGTGTGCTGATTTGGTGCTAAGGTATTTTGCTCAGGAAACCATAAACTCAATGCGCCGTGATGAACAGATATATAAATCGTCAGCGAAGATGTATAGGAATTATCAAGGTGGCGACGAGTTCTTCTTCGTAATCAACGGCGACGTTTTCGATGCGATTGGTTTTGCTAACCGGCTGAGAGACAGGGTCTACTCTTATCAATCTAAGATTCGCGAAACAATTTTGATCCGCTATTTGACAGAGAATGACGTTAATTCCTTCAAATTGTCATTCTCTGCCGCCGTAATTGGCCAGGGGAAGCTGTCACTCTCAGACGCTTACGAAGTACTTGAGCGCGCGAAGCGATCGTCAAAGTCACGTCTGCTGGTGGTTTTTGATTCCGCCTACGAGGAACCGCTCGCACAGCGAGAGAAAATGGAGAAAATGAAGGAGAACGTTCGAAAGAAGTTGATCGAGTTACAGCCAAAAGTTGACGGTGGGGACAAGGAGAGCAAAGAAATCCACGAAGCACTTGTGAAGGATGAAGGCAAATTGGAAAAAGATATTAACGTCTTAAAGAAGGCAGAACAGTTATTTGCGGTATGACACCAATTCCGGCCCGCCCAGCTATCGCGGCGGCGATCCACAAGATTACAGAGTTTCACCCTTACATTGGGATCGACGGTGGCGCTTGCTGGCCGGGCTGAGGAAGCCGCCAAGCTCGTGGCCCGCGCCGGAGGGGTTGGTCGGCGATCCCGGGACGGCAAGACATCGGGCGCCGTCGCCATCTCATCTATCTGGGGCGGCGACCCGGATCCCAATCATCGCCTCGGCTCCGGCACCAGCTGGAAGAACACGACTACGCGCTCGAAAAATGCGCCGCCGTCTACAACAACATGCTCCTCTACCTCGACGAGGCGGACAGCGCGAGGGTGCCGACCCCAGGGCCACGGCCAACTCGCTGCTCAAGGCAATCAAGGATATTTCGGGCGGCAAGGGCAAGGGCCGGGGCAACGATCCCCAGGTGCGCACTTCGTACACGCCGCTCTTAAGCACGTGAACATCTCAGTCCCGCAGATGCTTGTCCTGACCAGACGGCGTGTCGACGACTTCGCCTTCAAGAACACGCCGATCAACGAGGCTCTCGTACGCGATCTCGCCGCTGGAGCCTTCATCGCCCAGCAGCGCAACGTCGTCCTGGTCGGTGGAATCGGCACGGGCAAGACGCATCTCGCCATCGCCATTGCGAGAAGCTGCGTTCGCGTCGGATCACGAGGGCGATTCTACACCACCGTCGATCTCGTCAATCAGCTCGAGGCCCAGGCCCGCGCCGGTCGCCAGGGACGACTTGCCGATTATCTCACCCGCCTCGACTTCGTCATCCTCGACGAACTCGGCTATCTCCCCTGCGCCCAGGCCGGCGGGCAATTGCTGTTCCACCTGATCAGCCGTCTCTATGAGCGGACCTCGATCATCGTTACCACCAACCTCGCCTTCGGCGAATGGCCGAGCGTAATCGGCGATCCGAAGATGACGACGGCGCTGCTCGATCGCCCAAAATCTGCGGAAACTGGCGAAGCTCATCCCCCTTCCGGCGCCGATCTTCGCCACATGAGGCGGAACGGCCCCACTCGGCCGCCCTGACCGTCGTCGCAACCGCTATCCCCCCTCGTCGGTCGAGGGGGTTCTTCAACGAAATCGACGTGATGCGGTCATCCCCGATTCAACTTTGGACGGCCGGGGCTGCGCACTCCCTCGGCAAAAGGAAGGATCGCCTCGCGGCAGTCTCTTCAAAACGTCGAGGAGTTGATTATCAGGCGGCGGAAGACGTCTTCTGCCCGCTCTTTGCCCGGTGATACCCCGCGAAGCCGAGGCCCGCGAAGCCGAGCAGCATCATCACCCATGTCGACGCCTCCGGAACCAAAGTCGCGGTAAACGTTCCGAACTGTCCGCCGAAGTTTTCGTTGACGAACAGATCCCCCGCTGTCGTGGCAAGGGCAAACGGCGCGCCACAAGGACCGGGGAAATTGACGCAGGAGGCCGCGTTGACGCTGAAGATGACGTCGTTGCCCTTCAAATCGTAGGTACCGACGTCGGAGGTGCCGTTGAGAATGATGGAGTATGGATACAGAGGCTGCCCCGGGAACGTTGGATCGGACGGCAGCACTCCCTGCGAGCCGAAACCAATCCCCTGGTTGGTATTGTCGACGCTGATGAAGATGCCGTCGCTCGCCAGAAACGTTCCCCGCACCAGTACGTTGCCGCCGGTATCGAGAACCTCGACCGAAGCCGTTCCGGTGAGATTCTCGAACCCGTGAACCCCGCCGAGCGAGAAAGGTACGACGTCCGCCGTATCGCTCTGAAAGAAAAGCTCCAGCACCGCCGCTTGTGGCGTGCCGCCAAGCCCGCCGAACGCAATGCCGCCCAGCGTGCCTGACGGGGACTCGTCTGTGGGGCCGCCATACCCGGAGATGACTTCCGTGTAGAGTATCGTAGTCGCCTGCGCTGCCGATGCGAATACAAGCGCCGCGACAAGCAGCAGAAAGCGGGAGTGGCGCAAACAGACGAGAGAGGGCATCGCGAATCCTCCTTGCTTTGCGATCGCCGGCAGGATGGGTAGCGGCATTTCAAGATACCGCAAAAACCGCTGGCAATTCATAATTTTCTTACGCCCGAACGCCACGAACGCCCGTTGCGCATTGGAGGAGTTGTACGGCGATATCCGCCTGTCTCTTACAGATACATTTGGCAACGACCGCTATTTGCGCGTTCTGGTCGGAGTCGACGTTGAGCGGACGTCACCGACCACGATCTTGAACGCCTCGATTGGGCGGAAAGCGGGCCTTGAAGGGTCGCCTCGCGAAGGACCGGAGTGCCCGCAATAACAGTCTTTCCATACCGAGCACGAAATAGCTCACCGCCCGAAGCGGCTTACAAATTGTGCAGTGTAGACGGCGCTCGACGCAAAACCTGGAGCTCATATCAAGCGTGCGATCCTTCCGCCAGCAGCGCCTGCGCTTCAGCGATCTCGGGCATTTCCGGCGTCGGCGGAAATCCTTCGAGCGCCGGCGCGAGGACGGCGTGGGCTTCGGCGGGTCGGCCGGTCGACTGGTACATCTTGGCGAGCGAAAGCGCGGCGCGCAGTTCGAAGCTGCGCGTGCCTTGCTGCTTCGCGACCACGATGGCGCTTAAGAAGGCTTCCTCGGCGGGTGCAGGGTCCGCCGAATCGCGCCTCAGCAGGGTTTCGCCGCGCGCGCGATGCAGTTCCGCGTCGAACGCGCAAAAACCGGTGCGGTCGGACGTCGCGAGTGCCTCATCGAGAACCGTAAGAGCGCGATCGGGATCACCCGCCCGCGCCTCGGCTTCGGCCAACGCGATCTTCAAGAGCCCATCGAAAAATAGACGATTCTGCTCCCGGAGCAGCTCTGCGCTCCGGCGCATGTCGCTGAGGCCCTGGCCAACCGCGCCGCGTTTGGCGGTCGCCCAGCCCTCGAGAAACGCCCCGACTGCTTGCCAATCCGGCAGATCATGCTCACGTGCGAGGCGAGCGACCTCGGAAGCGTTCTGCGCGGCGCGCGCGAAGTCGCCTCGCATCAATTCGAACCACGCCGCATGGTATTTCGCATACGCGTGGGTGCCGACATGGGCTATGCTCGCGATCCGCTCGTGCGCGTTGTCAACAAGGGAAATCGCGCGCCTGACGTTTCCCAGCGGCCATGACGCGATCGCCAGGAACAACATTGCCGCGACGCCGGCGTCTTGTCCGAAGCGAAAGGCGAGATCGTCGTCACGGCCGGGTTGGAACAGCGCGAGCGCGCGCTCGAAATGATCGAGCGCTTCGACATATTCACCGGCGAACCAACATGTGACCCCGGCGGCGCGATGCGCGACGCCTGCCTCAGGCGAATCAGGTCTCGACGCGACGTTACGCAAAAAGGCCGTCGCATGGGTTTTCATCAACGGGAGCTCGAAACGCACGTAACTGCCGACCCACAAGCCGTAATCCGCCGCCAACCGTCCCGGTGCATCCGCGTCCGAGGATGCCGATTCGCGGGCTCTTACGAAAGCTTCCGTTGTTTCCGGCGCAGCGAAGCCGCGCGCAGCTATGAGCGCGTTGCCGTAGGAAACGTGCAACTGCGTCAGTTGATGTCGCCGCGCCGCGTCGGCCTTGACCTCGTCAGTCTCGGCAAGCTCCGCCAGCAGCGCCTGCGCTTCCGCGATCTCCGACATTTCGGGCGTTCGTGCGAAGCCGTCGAGCGCGGGCGCGAGGACGGCGTGAGCGTCGGCGGGCCGAGTGGTCGACTGGTAGAGCTTGGCGAGCGACAGCGCCGCGCGCAGTTCGAAACTGCGCGTGCCTTGCTGCTTCGCGACCGCGATGGCGGTCAGGAAGGCTTCTTCCGCAGGCGCGGGGTTGGCGGGGTCGCGCTTGAGCAGGATTTCGCCGCGCGCCCGATGCAGTTCTGCTTCAAACGCGCGATAGCCCAAGCGGTCCGCTGTCGCCAACGCTTCGTCGAGGATCGCGACGGCGCGGTCGGGATCGCCCGCCCGGGCTTCGGCCTCGGCCAGCGCAATCCTCAAGAGCCCGTCGTAGCTCAGAACGTTCTGCTCGCGCAGCTGCTCGACGCCGAGGCGCATGTTCTCGAGCCCGCTCCCCGGCGCGCCGCCCGCAGCGGTCGCAAAACCCTGCAGAAACACGCCGAATGCACTATACATGGTCAGCTCGTGTTCACGTGCGAGGCGGGCGAGTTCGAATGCGTTCGGCGCGGCGCGCGATTGGACGCCCCGCATCAATTCGAACAAGGCCGCGTGCATTCTGCCCAACGCGAGCGTGCCGACATGAGTGAGGTCCGCGATCCGCGTCTGCATGCGGTCGATGAGCGACATCGCGCGATCGACCTCGCCGAGAGGCCACGACACCAACGCCAAGTTAAACATTGCGCTGACGCCTGAGTCCACTCCAAAGCGGAAGGCCAGATCGTCGTCGCGGCCGGGTCGGAACGAGGCGAGCGAGCCTTCAAGATGATCACGCGCCTCACGATACTCGCCGGCGAACCAACATGTGAGCCCGGCGGCGGCATGGGCGCGGCCGGCCTCCGGCGAATCGGGCCTCGCCTCGACGTCGCTGAGGAAGGCCGCTGCGTGCGCCTTCATCGACGGCAACTCGCCGCGCACGTAGCTGCCGGCCCACAAGCCAAAGTCGACCGCCAACCGACCCGGCGCATCCTTGTCGCCAGACGCCGACGCGCGCGCCTTGGCGAATGCTTCCATAGTTTCCGGCGCGCCGAAACCGCGCACCGCGAACAGCGCGTTGCCATAGGCCACTTGCAAGCGCGTCAGTCGCTGGTTCGGGGCGGCTGAGCTTGTTGGAGCTCGCCGCGCCGCCGCGCCTGCCCCGTCCGCCATCGCGATCGCCTTGCCGAGATGAGCGATCGCCTCCTGGAAGGCCGAACGGCGCAAAGCCTGGTCGCCCGCCTTGCCCCACCATTCGATCGCCGGATCGTCGAGGCCAGCCTGCGTGAAGTGATGCGCGATGACTTCGGGCTCGGCCGCCGCGCGCTCGGGATCGTCGCGCAAGACTTCGGCGGCGCGACGGTGCAGCGCCCGCCGGCGGCTCTTGAGAAGGCTGTCGTAGGCGGCATCCTGGATCAGCGCGTGCTTGAAGCGATATTTGGCCTCAGGCGCGGCGCCCTCGACAAACAGCAGGTCGGCGTGGGCAAGCCGGTCCAATGATACTTGCATCGCTGGTTCATCGGCTTCTGCAACGTCGCGCAGCAACACATAGTCGAAATCACGTCCTAGAACCGCGCCAACCTGCGCGATCGCTCGCGCATCGCCCAGTCGGTCGAGGCGCGCGGCGAGCGACTGCTGAAGCGTAGGAGGGACGGCATGCGATCCGGTGTCGCCGCGCTCGAGCAATAGGCGCGTAACCTCCTCAACGAATAGTGGCACACCTCCGGTGCGCTCGCTGACCCGCTCGACAACCTCTTGCGGTAGAACGTGCTGCGCGGCGATCTCGCCTACCATCTGTCGAACCTCAGTCCGGTCGAGTGGCGCAAGCGCAACGACTGCATGGTGTGAACGCATCCCCCACGGCGCGCGAAATTCGGGCCGTGTCGTGGCGACGACAAGTAGCGGCGCTTGCGCGCCGCGTTCGGCCAGCGCCTGGATCAGGTCAAGCGACGTCGGATCGGCCCAATGAAGGTCCTCGAACGCGAGCACAACAGGCTGGGTCCTAGCCCCGGCCAGAAGTAGGGCGACCATCGCGGCAAGTTGCCGCCTACGCAGCTCTTCGGGGCCAAATTTCGGGGCGCGTTCCGCGGGCAGCGGAATATCGAGCAGCGGCGCAAGAAGCGTCGCCGTTTCCTGGACGTCGAGCTTTACCTGGGCGAGCGTCGTCTCGAGGTCGGCGAGCCGCCTTTCGGCCGCAACGTCCTGGCCGCCGAAGCGAGCCCGGCCCCACTCCGCGACTGGATGCAGGGGCGTATTCTGCAGAAGCTGGGACGAGTTCCATTCAACCCAGGTGTGCGGCGTCTCACCGAGTCGGGAGTGGAACTCCTCGACGAGCCTGGACTTTCCTAGCCCCGGCTCGCCAACGATCTGGACAAACTGGCCCTCGCCGGCGCGGACGCGGTCCCAGCGACGGAGCAGCGTCCCAATGTCCTCCTCACGCCCAACGAAGGACGTTAGAGCCCGCATGCCACCCCTTCGGCCGCCGCCACTGGCGCGAACGACTCGATAAAGCGACAGGGGTTGAGCGACGCCCTTCAACTCGTGCGCGCCCTTCTCCTCGACGACGAAGAGCCCGGCCACCTGGCGCTGGACGTTTCCCGTGACCAGGACCGACCCTGGCTCAGCAGCAGCCTGCACCCGCGCCGCGACGTTCGGCGCTTCGCCGAACACTTCGCCCGCAGCGTCCACTACGACGGAGCCGCACTCAAGGCCGATACGGGCCGAGAGCTCGGGCGCGCCCGATCGGGCGTTTCTCTCGTTGAGGTCGGCGAGCGCGCGCTGGATGGCGAGAGCAGCGCGCACGGCGCGCTCGGCGTCGTTCTCTTGCGCCAGCGGATAGCCGAAAAGCGCCATCAGCCCGTCCCCGAGGCGCTTCAGCACGTGGCCGCCGAAGCCGGTCACCGCCTTCGACGCATCATCAAGATAGGCATTGACGAGGTTGCGCCAGTCCTCGGCGTCGAGCTTGGCGGCGAGGCTCGTCGAGCCATGGGATCGACGGCCTGACACCAGAGACACATCGTGACAGACGGCGGCGAGTTCGCGAGCCCCGAGCGGCTTCGGACCCTAAGCCGCGACAGGCGCATCGAGGCCGAAGGCTGATTTGAGCGCGAAAGGGGGAACGAATGGCCCGTCTCAGCAACTATGACATCAAAACCTTCCTCGCCCAGGCGCGCCTTGACGCGGCGCAGCAGGTGGAGCGCGAACGCGCCGAGGCGGAGCGTCAAGGTCGATTGGAGATCTTACGGATGAAGCGGCGGTTGCGGGAAGAGCGACGCCGCCCAGAGCGACCGCAATAAGGAAAAACGATAATGCGAATCGAAACCAACTTGCCCGCTCGCGATATGTACGCCGAACTTCTCATCCTCTGTCCGGTCTTCGTGGAACCGGCGATCGACCAGCTTGTCGGGCACGGGTTCGAGTTCCTGATTCACGAGGACAGGATCGATGAGGCCGGACCGACGGTCTTTATAACGGTCTTCGCCAGCTCCGAGCTAGACAACCTCGCCTTCTTCAATTGGGTGCAGGCGATCGTCGAGCCTTTCACTGGCGACGTGCAGGAGGTCGGGGTTGCGGATGAGGACGAGAAAGCAGCCTGGAGGGGGGCGATGAGGGAGGCGCAGGCCATTGCGCGCCGGCGCCAGTTCAAAACGGTGAAGGGTTGAGCGCCTGATGGGCAAGACACGATCGCAATTGCGTCACGTCGGCTACTGGCCGGACGGCTCGGCGCCGATGAATCACCCACCGGAGCTCACGGTCGCAGCGCGGCGCATGGCCGCATCGGCGCTCGAGGAGCTCAACCGGCTTGGCGTCACCGTGGAGCTCGACAAAGCCGGAAAGGCGCATTTTCACGCGACGAGGATCCCGCCGCCCGCAGCGAGGCTTACGATCGAGCGCCAAGGCGACCTGATCGAAGCCTATCTGATCGAGCGGGCGATCGCGGCGTTTAAGCGCCAGCAGGAGTCGCGGATGAACGTCACGACGCCCCTCTTGGAGCCCATCACGCCCGGCGAGGCGCGAACATGGACGCCTCCTCAGGGCCGCGCCGACATCGCGCCATCCCGCTATGGGCGCATCGAAGGCGACGGCTATCTGACTATCGACGCGCATTGGGTTGTGCCGGCGTTGCTGCGGTCGGCTCCGATCGAGGGCCGGGTGTTGGAGCCGGCCGCCGGCCCGTTCCCGGACGACGGCTCGCCGACTCCCAAGTGCGCGTCGAGCCAGCGCGGCGACGCCTTGTGGGCCGATCCCCAGCACCAAGCACTGACCCAAGAGGACGACGCCAATGACGATCCCATACCACCCGCTCGCTGAACTGTTCCCGCTGATGGAAGGCGCAGCGTTCGAGAAGCTGGTCGCCGATATCAAGGCGCATGGCCTCCACAACCCGATCACCCTCTACGAGACGAAGATCCTCGACGGCCGCAACCGCGAGCGCGCCTGCGAGGAGGCGGGCGTGGAGCCGTTCTACGACAGCTATGACGGGGACGATCCTTTGGGGTTCGTGGTGAGCCAGAACGTCGCCCGGAGGCATCTGGACGACAGCCAGCGGGCAATGATTGCGGCGCGGGTGGAAAACATGCCGCCGCACCGACCGGCGGGTAAGGATGCAAATTTGCATACTTCCCGCAATGAGGCGGCGAGGCTGCTGAGCGTCAGCGTGCGCAGCGTGGCGTCGGCGTCGGCCGTCTTGGACAAGGCCGACCCCGCCGTGGTCAAGGCGGTCGAGCAGGGTCGGGTGACCGTGTCCTGCGCCACTGAGATCATTAAGCTCAATCTCGACAGCGAAGACACGAATGAACTGATGACGCTGCCTCAGCCGGATATTCCGCGCAACGTCGAGCGCCTCAAGAAGGAGGCCAAGCGGAAGGAGGCCTTCGAGCGCATGACCCCAGAGGAATTGGAGGCGCTTGCGGACGCCGACACGTCTGACGCCGACAACCACGCCGTCATCGCTGCGGTGGCCAAATGCCAGAAGGTCATGCGCGACCTGAAGCCGCGCCTAATCCTGTGCGTGGCGCTCGAACTGAAGGATTGGGCCGAGTCGCTGGGGGCGAACCAGCCGCACGATGAGGAGATGCGGGCATGAACGAGCAGCCGGATGCAGCGTGGCGGCTGAAGTGGCTCCAAAGTAAGGACGGCCTTGAGATCGAAGCTTGGGCCGTCGGCGAAAAGGGCTACAAAATCGGCTCAATCACCAAGCGGATTACGAATCGTAGTCCAGAAATCAAGGAAGCATTTATGGCGTTGATGAAACAGGCCGCCGCTGAAGCCATGCTCGATCTGCTTGGTGAAAACGGAGTTGTTAGGGTGGTCGATTTGCAATGAATGAGGCGAGCATGAACCAGACCGAGAAGCTGACGCGGAACGACGTCGAGCTTTCGCGAACCGGGAGTTACAACGAGCGCCCCGATGCGATTGCCATTCTTTGACCCGCCTCGAGAAGAGGTCGCAGTAGTCGCCAGCGACTTGATCATTCGGTTCGGCCTTCATGCGCGTGATGAAGCCCTGTTTTTGGCCGGACTTTCTGAGCAAATGCGTGCTCGCTGGAATAGGCGGCTCTACCGGCTGGCGGCTCGCGAGATAGAGACGAGCTTTGCCGAGGCGCGAAGGCGACTGGACGTGGAAGGTGCGCCAAAGGCGGGATGAAACTCTCTGGTCGCTTCGACGTCACCACTGGTGCGATGGGCGGCGTAGGGGCGCTCGGCAACAGAAAGGAACGGTGGAGCGAACGTCTGATGGCCATGTTGACTAAGCAGTCGGCGGCTCTGCGAATACCGGCCCAATTCCGGCGAAGCTCAGCATTGAAGGCGTCTGCCACGCTATCCACGATCGATAGCGCGTAACCGAGCGGCTTCGCGGACCACCGCGAGCGCCAGAGCCATGGTCGTAACAGCCGAGCGAGCGCGCGAGCCACTCATCGCAGCCTCCATCGCCTGCGGGATGAAGACGTGCCGCCGACGAAAACCGCTGGACGCCGGGATGATCGGAAGGCAAGGGGTTTTCCAAATCGAGGACGGCCCGAAAAGGACCGCCCTCGAAAACCTCAAGACCGCCGGCGCGCAGCAGGCGCACAACTTGAGTGCAGGGCCGATGGCGTCTGTTCGCGAGTGGCAGTTCAAGCGGAAGTTTCGCACCAATGCCTACGGCTGGCGCGCCTCGAGTTCTTGCCATCGGCCGCCTCAAGGAAGCTGCCGCCGAAATCAGGTCCGTGGCGAAATTCGATCCGGTCGCGGCGGGAGACGGCGTCGTATCGTTGATGGAGCGCATCTGGCCGTCGTTCCAGGGAATTGACACCTCGTCCGGCGCCCTTGGCGCTGCGGTCTTTCGCACCGTGAATGAGCTAATCCCGATCCTAACCGTCGCGCCGGCGGACCACGCGACCAGAGGCAAGTGGCTCGAGAGATTGTTCGAGGCGGTGCAAAACGACGGCGTCGAATATCTGGCTCCGCTCGAAGATCGCTGGGGCGAGATCGCCCAATACCCGGACCTGATCGACGAATATGCAGACCGAATGATCGGAATGGTGCGGCGCGCCTGGGCCGATCACCAAACCTTCCAGCATGTAGTCGGAACATCGATCTGCTTGTCGTGCCTGCTTGACGGGGGCCGTTACGACGAACTTCAAGAACTCCTGGCCACACGACGGATGAAGTTTTGGTCCTCGCACAGATTCGGCGCCGAGGCGCTGGTTCGTCAGGGATTGTGGGAAGCCGCGATCGCGTTTGCAGAAGCGGCGCGCAGCAGCACAAATCCCGATTTCTCAGATATCTCCATCGACCGGTTTTGCGAGAAGCTATTGATCGACCACGGTCGCTCGGGTGAGGCCTATCGACGTTATGGCCTGCGTGCGGCCAGCGGCACGACGAACCTATCGGTCTACCGCTCTCTGGTTCGCACATACCCGGACCGGGACCACCGCCGGATGCTCCTGGATCTGATCGAAACCCGCGGCGACAAGGGCAAATGGTTTGCGGCTGCGAAAGAGTCCCGGTTCTTCGACATCGCTGTCGAGTGTGCCGCCGCGCACGGCGCAGACCCATCGACGCTGGTCCGAGCAGCCCGAGATTTCTGCGGCAAGGAGCCGAAATTCGCCGCCACCGTCGCGCTGCTTGCGCTCTCGAGCCTTCTCGCTGGCGGGGGCTATGACCCAAGCGTGTCGGAAGCCAACGACGCCGTGAAGCACCTTCTCTCTGCTTCGCGCCAGATTGGGGAGGTCGAGTGGGCGTTGCGAGAACTCGGCAAGCTAGCGGAGCAACAATGCGCGGCAGGCCGGGAACCGTTTCGGCATGCCATCCAGGCCGCCCTGTCGCGCTGGCGTCCTGGCGAGTCCAACCTTTAGCAACCAAGGGCGACGACGCTTCAGCCTGACCGGTCACTTCTGGTTCGCACGGAATTAGATGCTTCACCACCTTGGCGGTGCGGCGCTGCTCCCCGGTTCTCAAGCGTTTTCGCGACTGTCGCCCACTCCAAAAGGTCACTTGCAACTCAAACGTGTTCTCTATACGTTCTTCCGGCACCGGGCCCTGACTACAGCCCCCTGAACGAGACCTGCATGGCGGATCAGATCGTCATCACCGAGAAAACCAGCCAGGCAAAAGACGTGCGCGCCGCCGTGGGCTCTCGCTACGGAGACATCCTCCCAGCTGAGGGACATCTGCTGGACCTTCTCGAGCCGGAGGATGTCGTGCCGGCCTGGAAGCGCTGGTCGCCGATCCTGCTTCGTCCCGAAGGCCTTTATGGCACCCGCCCCGCTGAAGGCGGCAACAAAGCCGCCAAGCTCAAAGCTATCCGTGAGGCGCTGCGCACTGCAAAGCGGGTCTGGCTCGCCACCGATTGCGATCGCGAGGGGCAGCTCATCGGTCAGGAAATTCTCGAGCATTACAATTACCGCGGCCAGGTCATGCGGGTGCTATTTACCGCGCAGGATTCTCAGACGATCCGCGACGCATTCGGCCGAGCGAAGCCAAATGCCGAATACGCTCCGCTTTACGCCGCTGCCGTCGCGCGCCGACAAGCCGACCAGATCTACAACCTGTCGCTGACGCGAACAGCGACCGTCATTCTCGGTCGAGGGGCGCGGGGCGTTATCGGAGTCGGCCGGGTCAAGACGCCAACTTTGGCGATCGTGTGCAGGCGCGAGCTCGAAATCCGGAATTTCGTGCCGCAGGCGTATTTCGAAGTTGTCGCCACCGCGATCGCATCCGGAGGTCAATTCCAGATGCGGCACGCGCCGCAGGAGCGAATTGTCCGGCGGGAGGTCGCCCAGGCGGTCGTCGAAGCGGCCCGGGATTTCGAGGGCGCGCTGGGCGTGCGTGTTGAAGACAAGCGGCAAGGGCCGCCAAAGCTCCACGATCTGCCTTCGCTGCAGAAATTGTGCAGCTCGCGCTTCGGTTGGCCGGCCGGCAAGACGCTGGAAGTCGCTCAGGAACTCTATGACGGCCAGGGCAAGAAGATCATCACCTATCCCCGCGCCGAGGTGCGTTATCTCCCGGAGAGCTTGATATCGGATGTTCCGAAGATCGTCGCCGGCCTGCAGGCGGGCAAGTCGTTCAGCGCAATCCCTGTGCCCGATCCCCCGATCATCAGGAAGGGCGCAAGCGGCAGTTTCCATGACAAGGGACTTGAGGGCGCCAGCCATCACGCCGTCATTCCGAACGTCAACACGGTCGACAACCTGCGGGAGGTCTGGCCGCGTCTTTCGATCGACGAGAAGAAACTGTTCGACGTGATCGCGCGGGCTTATCTGGCCGCCGTCATGCCCGACTTCCGTTACCGTCAGACGACCGCGACGCTCGACGTCCGGGGATTCCCTTTTCGCGCCACTGGTCGCCAGCCCATCGATCTTGGCTGGCGCGCGGCATTCCCGGAGTGGCAACCCGCCGACGAAAAAGGCGATGAAGCGCAATTGCTGCCAGCACTGCGCAACGGCGAGATCACGAAGCTGGAAAACCCTACCATTGAGGACAAGGAGACGCGGCCCCCGCCGCGATACAATGAAGGAACCCTGATCGAGGCGATGCAGAACGCCTGGCGTTTCGTTGACGACGAGGTGCTGCGGGAGCGACTGAAGGACGCCAAAGGGATCGGCACTCCGGCCACCCGCGCCGAGATTATTGGCGGACTCAAGAAGCAGGCCTTCCTCATTGCCCAGGGAAAGAACATCGTGCCCACCGAGACTGGGCTGTCGCTATTCGGGGTTCTTAAACAGGCGGATCCCTCGCTGGTCGACCCCGGGTTAACCGCGCAACTCGAATGCCTGCTCGACGAGGTCGTGATCGGCAAGCAGCAGATGATCGGTGCGATTGATGCGGTGTGCGACGTCGCTCAACGAATTATCGGCAAGCTGCAGGAAGGCGCCGCCATCGGAGGACCGCCGTTGCTCGGCGCCGCCATCGCCGGTGATGCGGGATCACGCCCACCAACGCCGGCGATGAAACGCTTTGCCGACAGCATCGCTCGGGAGAAAGGCGTCAAGCCTCCGCCAGGCTATGCGACAACGGGATCGATCTGCCGCGCGTTCCTCGATCAGCACGCGCCCAAGAAAGCCGACGCTGGAATACCTGGAGCGTCTGGCTCCAAGCCCGCAAGTCCGGCGCAGATATTATTTGCCGAGAAGCTTGCACAGGAGAAAGGCATCGTTATTCCCGACGAGGCCAAGGCCAGTTCGGCTGCCATGTCGACGTGGATCGACTCCAATCAGGTCAAGAAGAGTGGCAAGAGCCGTCGCAAGCGTGTCAACACGCCGACGAAATCAATCGCTCCCAAATCCGCGGTTCAAAGAAAGAGATCTCGGAAAGGCGCGGCAAATGTCGTTGCCACAGCTACTCCGTCAACGCCGGCTCGGGGGAATTCGGGAACCGATACCCCACTGCGGATTCCCTACGGCAACAAGGATGCCGCCCTGAGACTTGGCGCCCGCTATCGAGCAGGCGGGTGGTATGCCCCCGCGGGCGTCGAACTTGCTGCCTTCGGCGAACGTGGGTGGCTATAGAGCCAAGCGCCGCCGTCGAATTGAGCAGGCGTCATCTTGGCGGTGCGTGCGTCGCGAACGACCGGCTTCTCCCGATCGGTCGCCCGTGCGATCGTCGGCAATGACAACTGCTGTCGTCAAGACTGCTTTCGCGGCGCGGTGATATTGGCTAAGGCAGGCAGGCTGGGCCTAAAGCAGCCGCCTGGCGCGGAGGGCGGAGAGATTGAGGCTTCTAATTCGTTGGCTTCGTCGCTTCGCGGTTCTCGGGCTGGGGATCGTCGGCGTCTGGTTCATCGTTTTCGTTCTCAGAATTACCGATCGCCGACTGCCCACGATCCTGGCGCTGAGCCTGACCTACGCGATCGCGGCTTATGTGATCCTGCCGCGCGTGGTGCGGATGGGGCTCAAGATCCTGCAGCGCAAAAGCGTGCCGAGCTTCACCCTGACCGGCGATGGCCTGCCGGGTGACCCGGTCAATCTGGCGCTGATCGGGGAGTTCGAGAGGCTGCGCGCGGCCTTCGCCCGCGCCGGCTGGATCGAAGCCGATCCGCTCAACCTCAGAAGCTCATGGGGGATGGCCGTCGCCTTCGTACTGAACAGGCCTTATCCGGCCGCGCCGTTCAGTTCGCTCTACCTGTTCGGCCGCAAGCAGGATGTCGGCTTCCAGAAAGCGATCGACATGAGCCCGCGCAAGCGCCACCACATCCGCTTCTGGGCGTTGAGCCTGGAGCGCGCGGAAGACACGCTCAACAAAGCCGAATTCTGGCTCAACATCGATCGGCCGCCGCTCGACGCGCCGGTCCTGTGGATCGGCGCCGGCACGAGGGACACAGGGATCTCGCTGACGAAATTGACCTTCCAGGTCACCCACGCGACCGATTCCGACACCAACGCGGAGCGTGATTTCATCCTTGGCGAGCTGAAACGGTCCGGCGTCATCGGCGAGGTGAGGTGGCACCAGGAAGGCGAACGCCTGAACCTCGGGCGCGTCAATCACTATGTCGCCGACCACGAAGTCGCCGTTGCGACACTGGCGTGATCGTCGTCGTCGAGCGCGTTGAACGCATCGACGAAGAGATCAAGGCGTTGAATGAGGGCAAGAAGGAAGTCTTCGCTGAGGCCAAGGGAGAGGGCTTCGATGTGAAAGTCCTCAAGGAAATCCTGCGCCTGCGCAAGCAGGACAAGGACGAGCGCGACGAACAGGAGTCCCTGCTCGACCTGTATCTCAGAGCCATGGAGAGCGCCGACTCGTCGCAAGCAAAGGCGGCGTAGCACCAAGCCGGCGACGAACTTCCGGTTGTTGCAGGAAGTTTGGTCTCACCGCGCTTCAATCAACCTTCGATAAATTCAATCCGCCTTCGATGAATTCGACGATCGGGAGGGCGCGCCGAGCCGAAGCCATTCGTCGAGCTTCGACCAGCGTCGCCGGCCCGACACGTTGCGAACCGCGATCGCGATGGCCTTCTTCTGGCCGACGAGAACCACAAGCCTCTTGCCGCGCGTGACGCCGGTGTAGAGGAGATTTCGCTGCAGCATCGCGTAGTGCTGGGTGAGGACAGGGATGATCACGGCGGGATACTCGGAGCCCTGGCTCTTGTGGATGGTGGCGGCATAGGCGGGAACCAGCGTGTCGAGCTCGCCGAAGCCGTAGGTCACCGAGCGCCCGTCGAAGCTCGCCTTGAGTTCGCCCGCCTCGGGATCGACGTCGTCGATATAGCCGATGTCGCCGTTGTAGACTTCCTTGTCGTAGTCATTCTCGATCTGCATGACCTTATCGCCGGGCGCAAAGGTCCAGCCGAAACGCTCGACCTTGCGCTCGCCGGCGGGGTTCAACGCCGCCTGCAGTTCGATGTTGAGCGAACGCGCGCCAACGCCGCCGCGGTTCATCGGACAGAGCACCTGGATGTCGCGGATCGGGTTCAAGCCGAAGCGTTTGGGGATGCGGGTCTTCACCAATTCCAAGATGCGTTGAACGGCGGTCTCGGGATCCTCGGCCGGAACGAAGTAGAAGTCGCTGTCGCCGGCAGGCGCGCTGAGATCGGGCATCGCGCCCTGATTGATGCGATGGGCGTTGATGATGATCCGGCTCGCGGCGGCTTGCCGGAACACCTCGGTCAATCGCACTACGGGCACAGCGCCCGAGCCGATGATGTCGGCCAGCACCTGCCCGGGTCCGACGGAGGGCAGCTGGTCGATATCGCCGACGATCAGCAGCGCCGCGTTATCTGGCGTCGCTTTCATGAGCGCTTGCATCAGCATGACATCGACCATCGAGGCCTCGTCGACGACGAGCAGATCGCAATCGAGGGGATTGTCGGCGTTGCGTTTGAAACCGCCGCTCTTTGGATCGACCTCCAAGAGTCGGTGGATCGTCTTGGCCTCGACGCCCGTCGCTTCGGTCATGCGCTTCGCCGCGCGGCCCGTGGGGGCGCAAAGCAATAATCGCACGCCTTTGGCCGCGAGAATCTTGAGGATCGAATTGACGATCGTCGTCTTGCCGACGCCTGGCCCGCCGGTGATCACCAGCGCCTTCGCCGTCAGCGCCAGGCGGATCGCCGCCCTCTGACTGTCGGCAAGTTGCAGGCCGCTGCGCTTTTCGACCCAAGGCACGGCCTTCTCTTCGTCGATCCATGGCCAGGGCAGCCTGCCGTTGACGATGCGGATCAGCCGATCGGCGATCGCTTGCTCCGCCCTGTAGAGGCCAGCCAGGAACATGCAGGCGGTGTCGCCGACCTTGTCGGCGATCACGGCGCCGTCGGATCGTTCGAGCTCGAGGGCCGTCAGGATCAACTCCTTCGGCGCTTCGAGCAATTCCTCGGCGAGCGGGATCAATTGATCCGTCGGCAGTCCGCAGTGACCCTCGTCCATCGCCTCGGTCAAGCGCGTACGATATCCCGGCGCGCAATCGGATCATCGCGGTCTTTTCGATGCCGAGCTTCATCGCGATCGCGTCGGCGCTCTTGAAACCGATGCCTCGGATGTCCCGGGCAAGCCGATAGGGGTTCTCGGTCATGACCTGCACGGCGTCCGCGCCGTAGGTCTTGAAGATGCGAACCGCCCGGGCGGTGCCGACCCCGTTGCTGTGAAGGAAGACCATGATCTCCCGGACGATCTTCTGCTCGGCCCAGGCGTCCGTGATCCGCTTGGCTCGAACCGCGCCGATGCCCGTCACCTCGCGAAGCCGATCGGGCTCGGCCTCGATGACGTCGAAGACCTTCTCCCCGAAGGCCTTGACCATCTTCTTGGCGTAGACCGGCCCGATGCCCCGGATCATCCCGGAGCCGAGATATTTCTCGATCCCGTCGATTGAACTCGGCGCCGAGGTCTTGAGAAACCGCGCCTTGAACTGCTGACCGTGGGCGCGATCATTGATCCATTCGCCGGACGCGGTGATCCACTCGCCGGCGGAGATGATCGCGGCATGGCCGACGACGGTCACCAGATCGCGGTGACCGCGCGCCTTCGCCCTGAGCACGCAGAAGCCGTTCTCGGCGTTGTGGAAGGTGACGCGCTCGACGAGCCCGGCGAGCACTTCCTGAGTCGATGATTCTGCCGCTAGCCTCATGCGAGTTACGGGATCGTCCGCTTTGCTGGTCGGGCTTCTAATCGCTTTCGCGTCCTAGCCTCATCGCGAATGACCGCCCCATCCGCTCGCGCCCAGAAGCCGCAAAGCCAGGAGCAACACAATCGCTCCGACTGTGGCGTTGATGACGAGGCCAATGATTCCAGCCCCGAAATGAAGTCCAAGGCGATGCAAGAGCCAGTCACCGATGAGCGCCCCGACAATACCGATTGCCGCGTCGCCGACGAGACCGAACCCGTGCCCCTTAACAATCTTGCCCGCCAACCATCCGGCAATGACCCCGACGACCAAAATGACAAGCAGCCCTTGGTCCGAAAGATGCATGCTCTTCCTCTGCCCGGTCGCCCTGATTCGCGACCCAACTGGCGACATTGCTAAGAAATTGGGCCGAAAACAAATCGCCGCCCTAGCCTCTGGCGTTCGCTGCCGATCATCGCCGACGCGTTTCCTCAACGGCGCGCGGCGACTCGCGCCCGGCACGGCTGTGCTGACCAAACCGTTTCCAGTTGAAACGATGGCCGTCCGCATCCGCCCCAACGCTTTGAAAACGCCGACGTTTCTCTGACGCGTTAGATCGCCTTAGACCGTCCCGGCGGTCCTGCAGGCGGCAAAGCACGCTGAAAACTCGGCCGGCGGGCATGCTTCTCGAAATATCGGCTGAGATGTGCCGTGGAGGCGAGAGCTTCCGCCCCTCCCCAGGGCGGTGGCGCGTACGCGGACCAGGTATTTATTTGAACGTCATCGACTTCTTGCCGCTGCGGTTTCGGCTTGTCGCTGCCGGTGGAACGGTGCAGTCTTTCTGTCCAACTGGCGGCCATCTCGGGAATGTCGGATAGGGGGTCCCGGAAGGGATTTGGTTCAGACATGGGATAGCTCGTGTTATAGGCTTCGTATTCGCTACCGGAGCAATGCTGTTTGTCCTGGCGGCCGGCGTTCTCGCCGCCGTTGTGTGGAAATACGAGCAGGGCCTCCCCGACTACTCGCAGCTCAAGAATTATGAGCCGCCGGTCACGACCCGCGTACACGCGGCGGACGGCAGCCTGCTCGCCGAATATTCGCGCGAGCGGCGCCTCTATCTTCCGTCAGCCGAAATTCCCGACCTCGTCAAGCACGCCTTTATTTCCGCCGAAGACAGGAACTTTTACAGCCACTGGGGCTTCGATCCCGAGGGGATCGTGCGGGCCGGCATTATCTTCATGCAAGGCTCCCGCCGCATTCAGGGCGCCTCGACCATCACCCAGCAAGTGGCCAAGAACTTCCTCCTCAACTCGGACCGCACTTTCGAGCGCAAGATCCGCGAGATATTGCTGAGTATCCGAATCGAATCCGCCTACTCAAAGGAAGAAATCCTCGAACTCTACCTCAAATGGAATGGTTCTCCTTTGCTGCTCTTCGTTGATGGAAAGCCCGCTCGGCCGAGTCAAGCAGCGATATCCGCCGATCCCTGGGTCTACACACGTTGGTATCAGACGCCTCCGACAGCGCACTATGCCATGTATCTGCGCGGCAATGAAGTCCGCACGGTGTGCTTCGAGCGGTCTCATGGCGTATCAACCTTTCACCTTCAGCCCCTTGGAATAGGATGGCTGTTGGCAGATCGCAGAGGGGGTTGCGGGAACGTCTATGACGAGGCGGGACTGTTCCTTCGTTCGATTGATCTCGGTGATGCCAGCGAAGACGTTCAAACGACGCCGGACGATCGGATTTGGGTGAGCTACTTCGACGAAGGAGTATTCGGCGGCGGAATTGGGAGACAAGGGGCCGTCTGTTTCGATTCGATCGGTAATCCCGTCTTTCAATATGGTGATTTTGCTGAGCGGAATGGACTGCCATTCATATCGGACTGCTACGCCTTGAACGTGACAGCTTCGGGTGACGTGTGGCTCAACTATTACACGGATTTTCCATTGGTTCAGCTTCGCGGATTTGCGTTGGAACATTCTTGGACCAATTTCGGTGTGACAGGAAACGGGTTCGCCGTGAAGGAGGGCGCAATTATTTACGGCAAGGAAGCTCATGTGTTTTCGAGACTCCTCGAATCCCCTCACAAAGAAGAGATGCTTCATACAGAAGACGAATCTGGAATGGCGTTGGTGCCGTTGTCTACACCTCACCTCGGACATGCATTTCGAGACACCCACATTGTGCTGAATACTGGGTCCGCAGTGTACGTTTCAGTTTGATTCACTGTCTGCATCGCATTCTGGATGTATCACCCCCTATTCGGAAACTTCGGCTGCGATGTTCACCCACCCTGTCCCATTTGAAAGCCGCACTGGAAGAGAGACCAAACGGAGAGCTAACTCAATTCCTGGGCGACCTGGACGGCTTTGCTCAGTTGATTGTCGCGCCCATGGAGCGCTTCCTCGTAGGACCAATCCACCGGCACATCCGGAGTGATTCCCTTGCCCTCGATCCGATTTCCTTTCCAACTCACGTACGCGCCGATTGGAATGACGATTCGGTAATCGTTCCCGATCTTGAAGGCAGAACGTGAAACGAGTCTGCCTGGCGTTTTGTTTCCAACAATGGTGCCGAGCCCATTTTCCTGGGCGAACTGAGCGAGCATCTCCGCCGCTCCGGTCGTGTGTTCATTCACAAGAATCACCACACGACCGTGGAAGCTCTGGCTTCCCAAGCCCGACGTTTCGAGCACGACGGATTTCTTCCCGAAAAACTTGATGCGCAAGGAGCGGAATCTCGAGCTTCGACTTGGGAATGCGGTCAAGCCTCGGGAGGCTTGCCTTGTCGTAGCCGCGCTCCGCGGTTGGACGATCCAGACTGTAACCGATCGGAACCTTCGAAGGGGTGAGATAGCTCATCAGATGGAGGCCGCCGATTCCCCCGCCGGGATTTCCGCGCAGATCGATCACCAATCGCTTCGACGTTCGGAATCTTCTCCCGGAAAACGGCATCGACATGATTTGCGAAATCGATGCCGATCTTGCCGGGAAACAGACTCACCTTCACCGCGCCGAGCGAGTCGGACGCAATTTCCGCGGTCACGCTGTCTGGCTCTGAATAGGGATTGTCCTTGTATTTCGGGTCCTGCGTCGCCAGGTCCAAACGCTTCTCTGTTCTGTCTCCGTTTCTGGAGACGACAATGGGAATGCGTTCGCCCATTGGAAATGCCGGCGGCTGAGCAGACGCGATATCGATTCCATTGGCTGAAATCAGTGCATCGCCAGGCTGTACGCCGGCACGAGCGGCCACGCCTCCCGGCAGCACATCCTGAAAGACCCAGCGGCTCCCATCGGCGCTGGTCTCAACCCTACGAAAACTCGCATTGATCGCGCTGCGCGGAGTGATCTTGGTCGTGGGACCGAGCAAGCCCATGCCGCTCGAATTCGGACCTCCTGAAGCATGCTTGTCACGGCCGCCTCGAATCCGTCCACCGTTTCGGCCTGAACGATTGAGTCCGTGTGCTTCGATACAATCTGTTCCCAGTCTTTGCCGCCGAACGTTGGATCGTAATATTTCTGCGCTACCAATGTTGTGATCTTGCCCAGAAGATTCTGCCGGTCAGAGCGGGTAAGCGTCATTTCGAGTCCTCTCTAGGGGATGGATTACAAGCGAGGTATCGGGGTTGCCGACGAGCTGGAAGCTCGCCCAGAAGTACGGTGGATCTGTTCTCTTTATCAGCTGAAGTTGCGCATCTCTGAGTGCCTGCGCTTCCGGTTCGTGCATTGCGACGTGGTGGTAAAAGTCAGTCATCAATCGCGAGGTTGAATGATCTTCAAGCTCCCACAGTGTCGAGACGACGCTCTCGGCGCCGGCCTCGATGAAGGCGTTCACGAGATTTGCGACGCCGGCCTCGCCCACCGGGCCCAACGCCGGTATTGCACGCGGAGAGCGTCACCAGTTTTGCATTCAGATGCATCTTGCGAATGTCCCGCACTTGAAGCAGGCCGTCGTCGCTCTCGCTGGGTTTGGGCGCAAAGACGAGCGCTGAGCGATCGGGATAGTCGATATCGGCGTAGCCGTGTAAAGCGAGGTGGAGCACGTTGAATCTGTCCAGTGGCAAGCTCTCGAAATGAGTCTTGGTCGCGTCCTCTCCCAGGAGAATGGTGCTGGGCTTGGGAAGTGTGGTCGCAATCGACTGCACTTCTCTCTGGCTGTCCGGGAGCGGCGTAAGCTCGCTCCGCTCGGGACCGGAGATGGAGCGGGTGATGAAATTGCGAGTATCGGCAGTTTGAGTCCACGCGGCCACGCCGACATACGGAAGTGACTGCTCATTCCGGTCACGCGCCCGTGTTTTCAGGATGTGAAGAACAGTGGACGACGGCGTCACGCTGACTTCGTGCGTCTGCAGAAGATACTGGTTGTGGTCGACCAACGCTGAGAATGGAAGCAGATGCAGCGAGCCATCTGGAATCAGAATCAGATGGGACTTCTCGCGCAGCTCTGTCGATGGGTCCTAACAATTCATTGAAGAGTTTTTGACCGAGGGCGGGATCAACGCCCTGTGCGCGGAGCTCATGGCGATACCTGCTGGCATCGGCTTCGAGCGTGGCCTGGCCGGCAGTGTATACGGGTCGCACGGTGGTCTTCGTGATCGCCAGCGCCTGTGACTGAGGTTCTGCCACGACGTATTCGACAACAAGGTCTGAATCACTGAGATCGCGCTGAAACTCTGCAAGGGCAATGGGGCGCGTGGCAGTTTGCCCTTCAAGAGAGGTCGAGTCAACCGTCAGCTCCGTGTGATAGATGGCGTCCGTGATTTGCGCGCGCTGTTTGGGATCGTCGGTGTCGATGAGAGCCAGATTCAATTTTGTTAGCCTCTGCTCCTCGGCGTCGGCGCATGTGGCGCAATTGTTCCGTGATGCTGCAAGGCCTCGGCTTCGACGCGTCCGCGAGCTTCTTCGAGAGTGCGGAATGCACTGTCGTATTTCTTCTGTGCGCAGAGAGATGCGAAATAGCCAGAGTAGACTGACCCCATCTCGCCAAGCACGATGCGCTCGACGTTTTGGGTCGGCGCGTGTGCAAGCATCACATCGATGAGGGCGGCGCTCTTGCGATACAGTTCGTCTGATTCCTTCGCGTTGCCGAGTTTCTGTGTGATTTCCGCTTTGATGGCCAGATTCTTCGGAACAAAGTACAGCTCATCGGGAATATGGGTGTTGGCCTCAATTGCTTCATCGATGGCCTTCAGAGCCTCCGGCAACTGGCCTCGATGCTCATATGCGAGCGCCAGAAACCCGCCGACCTGGGTGATGCCTCTCCAAAAGGAGAGGGTCCGTGCATCGTCGAGGGCTTTGTTGCAGTCGGCAATGGCCAGAGCCCATTGATTCAGATCTTCGTAGATCTCCGCGCGGGACATCAGAATCTGAAATTCGTGGCCTTTGAGTGAAGCATTTGGCAGATGCGCCAATGCATCGCGGGAAAGAGCCAAAGCTTCGTTGTACCGTCGAAGGCCGCGCAGCGCATCGATCTTGGAATTCACCGCGATCGTGGGATAGGCGACTTCTGGATGTGTTGTTGTGATTTTGATGGCTTCGTCGAGGGGAGTGAGCGCCTCCTTGTACCGGCGCAGTTCAACCAGGCCCGCGCCGTAGACGCTCGCATACCGCACGCTGGCTGCCGGGTCGTGCAACACCTTGGCAAGCGTCCACGCCTCAAGCACGTCTTTCTTCGCTGCACCGATGTCGCCGAGGATGAACGCGGCGATGCCCTGTTCGCCAACCGCGCGGCTGGCCAATTCGAAATGATTGAGATGGCGAGCAAGTTCGGCGACTTGCGTCCAAGTGCTCCGGGCGGATGCCGCGTCGTAATTGACTTCCAACATCCCCCGGATCGTCAGGATTCGTAGCCGCGTTTCTGGGTCGGCAGCTTCAGGCCGGGCCAGGTCTTCCGTCAGTCCAAAGATGGTAGCGGTCAAGCTGGAGGATTCAGCATTGGGCGGGATTTGGCTCACGTGCGCATAGAGCGACCTGGACGGGCGGTGCTGCTGCGCATACAGCAATTCCGCGCGATGGTAGAGTGGCTCGGCGCGAATCCAGTTGTTGTTCCATGACAACGAATCCGCTCTTTTCAGGAGCGAATCGGGATCTCGATCGTCGAGTTTTGAACTGCTGGATCGAACGCTAACGAAGGTTATAACTACGAATGGAATCAGAACGATAGACGCAGTGAAGAGTTGCTTTCGCGTAGCCCTCAAGAGCCCATCCGGCGCTGTAGGAATTAGGAGAGACCTGTGAGGACAGGCATCCCCCTGAGCTGGTAGCAGCGCATTTCGGCTTGGATTCCTCGTTGTTCGAAACGGGTTGCCTAGTTTCGATTACGACCTCGAAGGCATAGGCTGACGTGACCAGGCGGCGCAGCTCGCCGCCTTATCGGGTACGCATCCCGTAATCGCAACAGCTTGAGGTCCGGCCCTGAACTCTTTCGAAACGTAAAATAGCACGGCAGCTTGCTACCGCCGCGCTGCTCGTCCTAGTGACAGCCGAGCTGTTGAGATCAAGCCCGACTAATCGCGCTTTTCCAGCTCCGAATCAATCAAGGTTTTCGAACGGTCCTCCCAACCCTCTGTATGCACAATGCGGTCAAACTTCGCCGTTGTGCCACGCAGAAGTTCCAGACGCGACCGTTGAGACACGTCCTTCCAGTCGTCATAAAGGACATACATAGCGTTGCCGTAGTTCATGTTCTCGAAGACCACGAGATCATCCGCGTACAGCGCACCTATGTACGAACCAAAAGGCCCGGAGCCCTTGATAAACTGCTGGACCGGGAGCCGATCAAACAGTTTGATCCTGGCGGCCACGATTCCGGCCTTTGCTGCGGCATGCCCGTTGTGTTGCCTCGTCATAGCGGCGATCAGTTCGTCGCGATGCCCTGGAGGGAAAATTTCCCAATCGAGTGTCACTGTCCTGATGAAGTCATCGCGAGTCGTGTCACTGGCGTATACACCTACAACGCCCGTGCTCTCCTGTACAACAGGTTGAGGCAGAACAGCAGATCGGCTTCAAAGCCGTCAGATCTTCTTATCGAAAACCTGATCAACAGTGAACCTCACTAGCGCAGCGTCCGCCCCTCGAGCATTCAGGAGTTCAGCCTTGATGGGGAACATTCTCGGCTCGAACGCTTCGACCTGATACACCTCCCGATCCTGGTAATGCGTGTGTGTGCCGTACGTCGACGCATCGCCGAAGTTCGGTGTCTCCCACGAATAGCTCTTCCACCTTCGGAAGATCAGTGCGCTTAACCTCCCATCCATCCCGGTTTCGCGCCGCGTACCGGCCCACGTCGGAATCGGGTACCGCAGGCTCGCCAACGATTACAGCTGCCCCGTCATAGTGAATCCCGAGATGAGCATATTGCCGCTCTCCGATCACCTGAACTGGGATCTTCTTGACCGCTGAGACGATTATCAGGTCGGAACCAATGGCTTTGAGGGCCGCTGTAATCGCCGAGGGAACTGAACGGTACGATCCTTTCCAAGGGAAGCGTTTCATGCCAGCACCTCGGTTTCCGAGGCTGCTGATGCCGCCGTTGTCGCCGCCAGAAGATTAGCTGCGTCCAGAGCCACCCCGTGGGCGATGCTTTTGGTTTCTGCCTCCGACAACGGCAATCCGAGCTCGTTCTTGATGAAGGCCTTTGTCGCTGCCCGGGCTTGGCGGTTGGAAACAACCGAGTTGGCCACGATGCAGACGTTCTGCCACTGCGGATTTGCTTTGGAGAAATCGATATTTGACAGTCGGGCAAGACGTTCCTTCCAGTCCGGCTCCTTCATCAAATCGGCACCCAGGCCACCCAGGGCGCGCAGGACGGTCGAGTGTGCGGCAATCGTTTCAGACCGCAGCTCCTGTGCGGTCGTATGACCCGCGACCACCTTGCCCCATGCCGGGATGTTATCCGCCACAACTGACCAGTACTCCGTTAGGCGCTTGGCGCTTTCCTCGGTGTCCTTTTCATTGAAATCACGCAGCAGATCGTGGTTTGCGTCATATAGAGCCGCCAGAGTGAAGAGCTTTGTCGACTTGGCTTTGAGAGACGCGTCGACCTTCTCCGTGTACTCCTTGAACACCGGCACCTTATCAAGCGAGAAAATGGTCGCGATCGAGATGGGGTCTCTTTTGTCGAACAGAACGTCGATCGACTTGGAGGTCTTGACGACGTGGCGGTTGAGATCAGTGAACATTTGCTGGACACGGCCCGTGTTCTCCCAAGGAAAGAGCAGCACCGAGATCGTCTGTTCTGCCAAAGCTGGGTTTTTTCTGACCGCCTCAACGATTGCCGCGCACCGATGCTGTCCATCGTTGATGGTCAGCTCGTCACCCAGCTTGATTCTGAGCGTCCCGATGTCTTGGCCATCTTGGTAGGGCACGAACCCCGGCTCGCTCTTGTATGAAGCGGTGATCGACGCGAACAGGTAGTCATCCTCGTTGTCCAGAATGTATGAGGTGATCGCCGGCACACGGCTCCGATTGAGTGTGCGCTGTTCCCGCTGCTCTGGGCTCATTTCGGACCATTGGCGTGCCTCCGGATCGAACCGGAACATGTTTTCAATGGCTTCCAGAGGCATAAGGCAGGCGTAGTAGGTGCGGGTGCCCATTTTCCCGCGCATGGCTGGTACGTGTACTTGCATGTTTTTGCTCCAATGCAGCTCAGTTTCCTGGAAGAGCGACAATCGCTCAAAGGTTTTGGAGAGCTGCTGGATTAAGTATTAGCAGCTCTCCGTAAAAATAGCCAGAAGTCTTTAGAGCTCGCCTTAAATCTATTTTAGAGCTCTCCATTGCCAACCTATGAAAGTCAGCAGGCGGTCTGACATTGAACCGACCGTTTCAACCTGCTTGTGGCTCTCTGAAGCCTCCATTTCAGCTCAGAGCGGTCGATAAAGATAAGTCGGCTGTTGTGGCGATTCTCGATTGATGGCGACAGGTCGACTCACTCCTAGTGGCACGATAGTCGTCCATTCAATTCGTTCTGCTCTAGGGGAGTGGACTACCTGCTGAGAAGAGCCGTTCAATTCCACGCTCCACTACCGTGCCGCGACTTGGCCGCAATGAACCGGGATCTGTATCCATTGCCAACATGACCATGCGTCGAATGTTTGCAGATTGTTCCGACTGATCGAGGTGTCTCATTACGTCGTTCGTGCCGATCTCTGGGGCCGTGTCCCATTGGAGACTGAGATTGTTCTTACGTGCCAGCTCATCGGCAAACTCACGCAGTGCGACTTCATTGCCAGTGAGAAACGGCTGGATTGTTCCAAGTTCATAAATGTACGCAGAGACGCTATGCGACCATTCTTCGGGGCTACGACCCTTCAAGTGATTCTCACGTCCCAGCCGGTCGAAGACGGCGTTTAGCGACGTGGCAACATCGGACGCGGGTCGGTTGCCGGCGTCCACGCGGCGCAGCTCTCCGGCCCAATCGTAGAGGTCCTGGTAAACATGGTGATGGATCTCCTGAAGGTGTACGGAGTCGAAGCCGCCTGGGATAGGAGCGATTCGAAGCTCAGCGAGTCGAAACGCGGTGAGGTCGGCCTCTGCTGTCGCGAGCTGCTGCGGGTCAGTGATGCCAAGTTTGTTTTTTAGAGTTGTAGTGCCGAGTATTGTTATGTCAGTGTGCTCAATCATTGGTTGTTCTCACCTTTGCTAAGAGAGAGTCGTAGACCTGGTCGAGTGTCGATTTACCGTCAATCCAAGAAGCGAAGAGGCTTTCGAGATGTTGCGATGGCTGCAGGCCAGCGAGTTGCACCGAGGCGAGCGCGGACTGCACTGCTTTTAGCCGGAGGATGCGTTCCTTGTCAGAAGTAGTCATTTCTCAATCTCTCGGAGTGGAATGGCGGCGGAAGTGGCTGCCAATTGCGTGGCTGGCGACGTGGGGCCTCGCAGTGATGAGTGTGGCTGTTCCCTATTGGTGGGTCATAGGGCTGCTTGCAATTGCATTTTGGGAACTCACTTGGCAGATGAGCGGCACGGACAAGGCTCCGATCCTGTCGCTGGAGCGTGTGAACAGCAGGGCTATTCAATGGGCGACGTTTGCGGCGATCACCCTCTTCGCGCTGTTCTGGGTCTGTGTGAAGAAGTGGAATCTGCCTGTCTATGGAAAGGTACCCGCAGGAAAAGTGCTGTGGTCGGTACTCATCTCTCCAATAACAGAAGAGCTCTTCTTTCGCGGCCTGATGTATAACGGCTTTCTCTTTGTAGGACGAAAGCTGCGCTCGAAACGAGCATTTGAGACTTTCGTCATGCTCTTCGTGGCGTCCGTATTTGCAGTTGCTCACGCTCGCACCGGAATTTATCTGACATTGACGACCGTTGCTGGCGTTGTCTATGGTCTGTGTCGCTTGAAGAGCGGCAGCGTCATTCCAGCGATTGTTTGCCATGCTGTGTTCAACGCCCTGGTCATGTGGACGTTCGGAAGATAGAACACTCATCGCCTCTCCATTGGTGGCTCGGCTTGCAGCCTGCGGACTGCTGCAAAGACGCGGGCTAAATAGCCGTTGGCAATGCCTTGCTGCGGATCTCCAGTGTTGTAACGTGAAATTGCGTGCTGTAAGGCTTCCTGGCCTGGTCCATAGGTCTTTTTCTCAATCTGATAAGCGTCCTCAAGAATCTGCCAGCCTACCCGGAGATTCGTGCAGGGCTCCAGCAGAGACTCAGGTGATATACCCCGTCGTTTAGCTTCGGCGGTGCTGACCTGCATCAGCCCAAGGTCCACAAAGATGTCGTAGCTCTGGAAGTATGCCAACCAATCCAACGCTTCGCGTTGGTTGGTGGGCTGGCGTTTGAGGCGTAATGTTCCCTCGGCGAGCCTCCAACGCTTGAGTAGCCCCTTCGGAAAGTCAATCTGCATAGCGTTTGGATTGCCGCCTGATTCAACCTGAACGACGGCGCGAAGCGTACTCAGCGGAGCAGTTGGGAGACAGGTCGATTGCAGCCTGGTGATGTCCGTGTTCTGCCCTAGCGCTGCGGGCGGAAGAAGCAATAGGGTCATGACCAGGAAAGTCTTCATCGGTTGCTGGCCTCATATAAAGGAATTGCCCAAAGGTCTGCCCAGTCTTGAGCGGAGACGTGCTGGACAGATGGAATGATCGTGCCGGACGCCCAGTACAAGTTTGAGGGGGCAAGAAGCATGTCAGGATTTCGCGATAGCGTTTGGAGAGCAGGCCAAACAAGGAGCTGTTCGTAGCAGATGAGGACCCCGGCGCGTCGATCCCAGATGCGGATTGTGGCGGGGTAGCGGAGCATCAACGGGAAGCCGTTGCGCTCGTCGCCAAAGCGCCACATGCCGAGAGGCACGGGAACGCGCTGCACATATGACAGGCGCTCCGTGTAGCCACGGGAGAGGAGAACATTGCGATTCGCCTGGGTGTTTGCAACAGGAATTGTCGTGCCGATGAGCAGTCCGGTATGCCGGGCTTGCAGTTGAGCAAAGGTTGCGGCCCAGCGTTCGTCATGCGTCGGAGTCCACGTTGGGATGATTGACTCCGGAAAGAGGATGAGCGTATCCGGGTGCGTAAGAGCTATTCGCTGCATTGCCGTTTCCTGGCCTTGCAATGTTGAGCCGAGGATGTCTCGTGTCGCTGGACCTCCAAAACGAGTGTTCACAGCAACGATGCGCGGATCTTGCGGTGGGCGATGAAAACGAGCATGTGCCGCGAGCGACGCACCTACGAGCACCGCCAGAGTAAAAGGGGTACCGAGACGACGGTAGGCCAATATCAGGATTAGTGGTAGACAGAGCCCGAACCATCGAGTTCCAGGAAACCACTGGCCCACAGAGATGAGCGGATGTGCAACCGTGACAAGGCTGAACGGGGGGAGGCTCAGTAGCGATGATGGCCGCGACGGTTGCCACGGGAAGAAACGCACGATTGTACAAAGCAATCCACGGCGCCGCACTCAAGGGCTAGAAGAGCGACCCAGATGAGCAGAGGCAGGAGGAGGTTGCCCCCGGTGCCGAAGAAGCTCTCTGAACCTGGAATGACGCTCCATGTGGCCCCCGCATAGTAGAGCGCAGAGCTGAGGGCGTCCAGTCGACGCCGTGACTGTAAGTACACGAATGGATATAGCAGGGCCAGGAAGTTCAGAGACGGCTTGCCGCTCCATCCGGCGGCGCCGAAGGCGAAGGCGGCGGCGAAAAGTAGCGCCGTTCGGAGGTTCGGGGAAATCCGAACGGAGAGAAGATGAGTTGTCATCTTCCCTCGTGATGGTTCTATAGATTCCGTGATTTTCATAGTCCCTGGACTCCATTCGGTACGAGTCGCCCAAACTGCCGCCTACTTCGTATTTGTTTCAGGGTGGTATTGCTTCTCGACTAGGAAAGGTTGGACCCAGTGCCGTACTGACCGAGCTGGTATTGGGCCGAAGTAACGGGAATCGAAGCTCTTGGGACTGAAAGAGCTGACTACCCAGAGCTGTCCCGGCTGAACGTGATAGGTGCCGTATGCGTAGGGGCGGATCGGATGACCTGTTGAATCGTGGTCAATCGTGAGCGTATTGGCGAGTAATTGCCCGTTGACGGTGACACCTTGGGCCGAGGTCTCGACGGTATCACCGGGCCATGCCACAACAGGCTTGATGAGGGGCGCGAATCCGTCCGGACAGGTTCGCATGGGCTTTCGATAATTGGGCTCCCCTTTCATGCCAGGCCAGCGAACATCGGGGCAAAAGAAAACGTAGGGGGCGGGAGTGTGCGGCGCTTTGGCTGGATCGGAAATCTCTTTGTAGAGGCCGAAGGGTGCCGAGTGCGTAAAGTTGAAGACAAAGCCGAAGCCAACGCCAGCCAGAGTGAGCCCGACGAACGCAACGGCGAACGCGACCACGATGTAGCTCAAGCGGGAGAGACGGGCGAGCCGATTACGGAGCTTCGGATTAGACAGGCCAATCATGAATGCCCTCCTGAATAAATGCGGGAACCTGTTTCGCATCATTGGTGCGCCGAATTTCGTTTTGGTGGATCGCGGCGGTGTCGGATTTGGAGATGCCTGCGATGCGGAATGCTCGAATGACGTGGATCTCGAAAATGCTTCCTGTTTCGCGGGGCCGCGATGCGTCCTCAGAGCGGGCTCTGGGGTCACGTCGAATGAGCTGGCCGGTAACGTGGATGTTGTCGCCCTTTTCGAAGCTCTTCGCCACTGAGGCACTTTCTCCGAGGAAGGTGAGAGGGAGAAACTGCCGGTGCTCTACGGTCTTGCCGTGAGTGTCGTAGAACCAGTTCTGCGCGAGACGGGCGCGCACGAAGACGCGGCCGCCGGCGTCATCGACCGAAGGTTTGTCGGTCAGGTTTCCGGCGAGGGTCACTTGATTAAGAATTTCCATTCAGCTTCTCCTCGATTGCCTGTTGATCAATCGCAGCAGCGGCGATTGAGCTGATGTCGAGCGCCGCCTGTCGGGCTGGCGCGGGCTGTGCGTGTGGCTGGGCAGCCGTTTTGAAAGCGGGAGGTTTGAGTTTGGTTCTCGCTAGCAATGCGTCATTGAGGAAGTAGAGGCTTTGGACGCCGTAGATCGGAGCTACGCCATTGATGAAGATGAGCATGTCGCCGGGCGCGGTGATCTTGCTGTCGGGGTCGTTGCTGGCCTTCGTCGGCGGCTTGATGCGTCGAATTTCGTCGACGGTGATGAGAGGCCGTTGGACCTGTTCGACGCTGCGGAAGATGTGCTTGAGGTAGAAATCCGTCCGTTGCCCGCTATAGTTGACGGTCTCCTTCTCCACGGTCATGTTGCCGCTGAGTTCGGAAAGGTTCTTGCACGTCTGGAGATTGTCGGTCTGAAAGGCTGCTTTGATGTAGCAGTTGTCGGTAATTGATTCGTTCGGGCCATACTCCTCGATGATCTGGGTAAGCGTCTGTGCGATGAGGTAGGGCTTGATTTTGTACCCGGCCATTAGGCTCATTGCACTTGCGAGATTCGGATTTTCTTCAATTCGGAAACTCATCCAGCATGAGCAGCAGATGGTGACGTGATCACGTCCATACATTAATTAGGCTTGATTTTGTACCCGGCCATCAGGCTCATCGCGCCTGCGAGGTTCGGGATCTTCTTCAACTCCGGAAACTCATCCAGCATGAGCAGCAGATGGTGACGGCTGGGGTCGAGCCGTTCCATGAGCCGATTGAAGATGAGCTGGAGCATGAGCCTTACCAGAGGTCTCAGGCGTTCTCGATCCGGCTGCGGAACCTTGAAATACAAGCTCATGGGCTCCTTTCCGTAAACCAAATCTCGGACAACGAAATCGGAGCGGGAAACGGTCCTCTGAACTATTGGGTCGTCGTAGACTGTCATCGGAGTGACGATGCTGGACTGAATGCTTGAAGCCTCGCGGTCGGCCCTATTGAGCTGTCTCTGGACGGCTTTGCTGACGAAAGGATGGGTAAAGGTAGGCTTGCCGTTGATGTCGAACCACTCAAGGCGAGGATTCGATTTGCCGCCTGGCATGTGTACTGTGTTCTGGATCTCTTTGAGCACGTCCTGGAAATCCATGCCCGGCGAGGAGTAAAGTGCGAGCACATCGGGGAGCGTTGGCTCGCGCGGGGCGTCCAAGTTCCTGAAAACGTACCCCAAGTGGATGATGCCAGCGGATACGAGATCAACTGCGGCATCCTCAAAGTGCTTATAGAGACTGTCGTCGTTCCCGTGGCGAATCACTGCATTCGCGATGGTCTGTGCGTCGGCGACCTCGTAGTCGGTTTCCCACCGAATCTCTGAGAGCGGGTTGTAGCAGCAACTCTCGAATGGCAGCGTAGGAGCGAACTTCAGAACGCGCTGGCCGATAGCGTGCCGGAAACCGGCGGTGCGGTCCCAATTCTCACCCTTCAGGTCATAGACGAAGGCGCTTTGCCGCCACTGGCACAGGGTGGGGATGATCGCCGATACGCCCTTACCGCTTCGGCTGGGAGCAAATAGCAAAACGGGCTCAGAGCCAGAGTGGAGCAGGTAGTGAATCTCCTGCGTATCTGGATCACGCCAGCCGCCGACATAGACGCCATCGTTCGCATCGAATAAACCGAGCTTCTGAATGTCATCTCGTTTGGCCCACGTTGCGGAGCCGTGAAGGTTCATTAAACTATCTGTGCTCTTGCGATCGCGTATGAGGGAGAGGAACCAATAGGCAAGATAGGCGAGAAAGAGTCCACCCAGAATCGTCGCGCCGAACGCAATCCAGATCTCTTTCCGCACGGCGGAACTGATGAGGCGACTGCCCGCAAAGTGCTTCCACAGCACAAGGCCCGCAAATGGTTGGAACACAGCAACGCCGTGAAACCACACAATCGGGTCGCCCATCTCGACTGGATTGTTGAGCTGTGCTGCAAGCCATTGGCTCGCGGCGCTGGCTGCCATGACGAAGGCGACGACAGCGCCCAACAGAGCCCGAACGTTCCACCCGCCCTGCCAGCGAGGGCGCGAGGGGAGAACGTATCCAGGGGGTGCGGTGGTTCCGTTATTCATTCGTGACCTCCTTGCGCTAGTGAACTGTACATTGCACTAATGATGAAAGAAAATCAGTGCCCTCGCTCGTGGGTCCGCTCTGCGATGCGGGTTCTGAGCGCGTTGTTGAATTGCCCCATCCAACCTTTGTCGCTCTCACTGGAAACGAGGCCCATTGTTCGCATCCGCCGCGCCACCGAATCAAGAGCCTGCTTATTCGCAAGAATGTCTTTGTCCGCGCCTACGGACGTCGCATAGAGCTTGCTTGGATCGCTCCTCAGGCTGTCGATGGTCACTACGTTGCCTGGCTCCAGGTCTCCGCGCCGCCAAGCCGCCCGCAGGGTTCCATCGTGTCGGATGACCTCGATTTTCCCTTCGGTCGTCTCGAATATGGTTTGCAGAGCGCCGGTGCGTTCGTCTTCGCTATTGAGCAACACACGCCCAATCAGCTTCTTGGAGCTGGTAGAAAACTCCATCGGCGCATGAGGGTCGCTGATGGCAACGCCGCTGCGGAAGAGTGTTCTTGCGCGGTCCTGCACGTCCTTCATTTGCTGGAGCTGGCCGATGAAGTCGGAGCGAACGAGCCAACTGTCTGCTGTGTGTCGTTTCGCGAGTCCCAGCTCCTTTAAGTGTCGAAAGCGAGCCAGCTCACCGGGGTTGGCTGCGATTCCGGCGTCACTGTACCCCTGGTCGTTGGAATGAAACTTCGCGCGTCCGGCAATTCGCCGATCCAGTGGCGTAACTCGATTGGCGGTGAGTTCAATTTGTTTCTGGCGTTGAATGTCTTCCATCGTGCGAGGGCCGAGCTGCTGCGTGAGAGACGTCTGGACAGCTTCACGAAGGCCCTTGCGGATGAGCATGGGTGGGAGTTTCAGGGCTTCTCCTGACGGGAGCTTGCCTCGCACGATTAAATGGGCATGCGGGTGATCCGTGTTCCGATGGACGACTCCTGCCCACTCGACCGGAGCGCCGGTGTGTTGCTCGATGCGAGCGATCATGTCGCTTGCCGTGCGCTGAAAATTGACGGTCGGATCTTCCGGGGAAATGATGATTTTGAAAATGCGCTCGTCCCCGGCTTTCTGCCATTGGCCGGCCAGAGAATCCAGCGAGTGCTCCTGGGCTAAACCCAAACGGTCCGGGTGGGGTGTCTGTACCTCGTCTTCAACGCCATACTGCTTCCCGTCGGTCACGTCCCGGCCTTTTGCGCTCTCGCGCTCGACATAGGTCCCGTGAGCCTTCCACCCTCCGGGGGTCTTTGCATTGGAGTACCGAACATTCACAATAGCCCGGCGCTGGAACGGAGATGTCTTCGAGGAACCGCTTCCCGAACCCTTGACGTTACCGGCCCGGCTCGATCGCGAGGATGACCTACTGACTAGGCGCGCAAGCCGCAGGAGATTCTTTGCCGTGCCTGTCACCCGGCGCGGAGATGTATTTGTGGGTCGGACCCGGCCAGGACGAACCTTTGTCGAGCGCTCGCGTTCCTCGCCAGTATTTCGTCGCTGTCGCGCAGAGGATGGCATGGCTGACTTTAGACCTCATCTGACGGTGTGGCTGAATAGCTTGGCTCGTCTTCAATCCCAAGCTGGGCAGGGTTGTAGGCGTCCGACTGGCGGCGACGTTGGAATTCCCGCGCAGCCGTGAGATTGACCTGTTCGTAGATCCTCGTCGCACGAATGCGCGCCGCGGCAAGCAGGGAGCCGGGAACCTCTGGGAGGGCGGTGAGGGCGTACTTGATGTACGTGTCAGTTAACGCGAGATGGAGCTGGCTGACAGTCTCCAGGCTCTGGAATCTGTGAGCCAAGGAGTCGGCCAGGTTGCCAAACAGGGAGTAGACAAGTTGCTCAAGGTCGTCCCGTTGGTTGGTCCCGACCGTGACAAGGTAATCGAATACTTCGTTGTCGCTTCGAAGCATGAAGCTGCTGTCTTAGCGCAGCGACGACGCTCGCCCTGAGCGCGACTCAGGCGAACTGTAGTACCGAACTGATGTTGGGCTCTTTCGGTCGCGGCATGGATGCACTATACAGCAATGTACATTTCTATAGCAACGTGACGCACACTGGCCTTCTAAAAGGTACATAGGTGCGTCAACCATAAAACGCATTACGCAAATCCGATAGAAAGAGCAAACCTTCAAAGTGCGCTGCGCTTTATGTTCCACTACTGCACTTTCGTAGAAAGACGGCTGCTTTTCGCAGCCTACCTCCGTGGGTCTGCGACCCCGAAAGCGCAGCCTTCGGCTGCAACAAAAGCACGAACAAAGACGAACAAGGCAGACTATCCACGATCGATGCGCCTCCGATCCGTGGTTCGGCTTTATTCGTGGCAATTCGTCCTTTGTCGTGGTTGTTCGCCTTTACTCTCACGGAATCGTTCTTGTGCGCTTGCAATTTTGTCTGTGGGTCTGGCATTCTGCTACTGCAATGTGCATTTCACAACATGAACGGCCCCCCGAACTGGTCGCGTTGGTTGAAGCACTGACGCTTCGCAGGGGTGTATTTCAACTCAAAGCTAGGCTTCTCAAGTCAGTGCGCTCCGAGTTGCAAGCCGCAAAAGACAGCGGATTGACCTGGCGTGTCATCTGGGGAACGCTCCGAGATGAAGGGTATCCCGGCGGATACCAGCAGTTTTGTAAGGCGGCGAACCGAGTCATTGAAGGCGCCCGTTCGCCTACCGCGGGTAATGGCGAGAACCTCCCGCCCCCTGCGGTGGAAAGAGAGGTTCGTCAACAGACGGTCCGCGCGAGCGGTCTGAGCAGCGAGAACACAGAGAAAAAGGAGAAACCGGCATGGCAAGTACGGAGAGAAGAGGAAATGGCGAGGCTGGATCGCGAAGCGGAAGTGAATCGCCAGAGAGAGTCGCGATTGCAACCGACGAAGGTCTTCAAGCCGAGCGTCTTTGTGGGGAGGAGCGAGGATTGACCGCGGCCCTGGAATTGAAACCCAAGCGTGTCGTCTTTCCGATCGCCGGCAAGGGCGGCGTGGGGAAGACGACCGTCATGGCCACACTGGCGGAGTGGTACGCGAGCACTGCCTACACCGCTGACCTGTTTGATATGGACCCCGACAATAAAGCGGAGGGGTGCTTCAAGGCACTGTTTGCCAAAGCGCACAAACTTCCGGCGCTGGAGAGCTGGACATACGACAAGCTGTTGGGAATCTCGCTGGAATCCAGCGCCGACGTGATTCTCGCTGACTTGGGCGCGGCACAGGGCCATCGATTGATTCCGTGGTTTCGAGACTTCTATAAGGTGATGCAGGACTCCGGTCTTGATCTTCGATGGACGGCTCTGGGTGTCGTCGATGCTGACATTGCCTCCGCACGGTCGGTGATCGAGTGGGGCGGCGAGTTGCAGAACACCGTGGACTACGTCATTGTTCACAATCATTTTCAGGATGGTGTCGCTTCGTCCTGGGAGAACCCGAAGCTGGAGCCGGATGTGACGGCCTTTCGGGAGACATTCTCGCCTGTCGAGATACGGATGGATGCCAGACGGCCTGACTTGCAGCGCATGATGCGGACGATGAATGTCACCCTTGGCGACGTGGGCGACCGCAAAACCAATGTTCCGGAGTTGAGAGCGCCGGACATGACCCTGCGGGCAAGAACATACCGCTTTCGCGCTTTCAGCCAATTCACGGAAGCGAGAAAGGTGCTTCTCCCATGAGCACTGTGCCTGTGACAGCAATCGACAATTCCGCCTGGATTCGTGACCTCGTGTATCTCGCCTTCCCAGAGGGTGAGGCGAGAGAACGCGTTCTATTCGATCTGGTCAAGCAGTTCTCGAAAATGGACCCGGAAGACCCTGAATGGTTGCGCTACAAACTGAACGTCGTAGAGTGCAGAGCGATGGAGAACATGGCGCGGGCGCTGAACGAAGCTGCCACAGAGCAAGCCAAGCTCCGTGGCGTCACTCGTGAGATGGCGGACTTTGCATCGACTCAGATCAGGGGGACAATCGAAACCGCGGCCTCACAGACTCGGCAATTGTTGGAGGATGTGCAGCTCAGCCTTCATGATGCGATCTCAGGCGAAGCCATACTCAAGAGCTACACCGATGAAACAAGGCAGCAATTCGCCTCCGTTATAAAGGAAATTATTGAGGACACCCTCGTAAGGGCGCTCACGCTTTCACAACAGCGCATGGACGAGTGGATGAAGGGGACGCTGGACAACTCCATTCGTGACGCTCAGAAGTCCTTGGCGTCGGTGACGACGGACTTTCGAGTCAAGCTGGGAGGGGCATGGGGACAGCTACTCTGGGGCTGCATCGGTGGCGGGGTCCTGGCCGGCGCCCTCCTTCTTGTGGGCGGATTCTGGCTAGGCAGACATTGGTAAATTGGTGAACGGCATCAAAGGTAGAAGGGGAGATGTATGTTTTGGCTTGCATACCTATTTACGGTGATCGGTGTTGTTTGGCTTGCATACCTATTTACGTGATCGTGGGAGGGACCTTTGCTGTGATCCTGCGGGTTCTCAGGAAAGTGCTCCGGAGTTGGGGTAGGCTGCGAACTCGCCTGCCGCGGCTCCAATAGTTCAGCTTCTCGGAGGCGAACTCCCGTGCGCGGTACGTACGGCTGGGCGGCACAATACCGTCCAATTGTTTGTTTTGTTTACTGTGGGCGACCCAAGTCTTACCTCATGTCCACCTGAGATGTAGGCACCGGCAGGTTGCAGACGCCACTAATGCGAGAGTAACTAGAAGAAGGCTCGGCGGTTCCGGCACGGCTGACACGGAGGGCGCAACGGGGCCCGTCGTCTGACCGACAGACTCGTTGAAGTTCTCGTCGAACGTTGAGAACTCCACGGTGCCAGGCCCCGAGTCGGAAGCAAACGAAAAACCCGACAAAGTTCCAAGCGCAGGCACGTCATAGGGAACGTCGGTTGAAATCCATTCCACCTGGATTTCTCCAGGAGTGAGGACCTCCGTAGTCGTAAGCCAGCCATTCGGGGCGTCGATGGTTCCCACGTCGCCGGTGATCGACAACGAAAATAGGAGAAGGCCGACGGAGGTCTGGTTCTCGATTTCATACGAATACGTATAGGCACCTGGCGAGCCTAATACGGAAGGATGGACGGAAATGGTGTCTGCCCGCGCCCCTGGCGAAGGAACCAAACTAATCAGCATCGAAACAAATAGAATTGCGTACCAACGCATCGGGAGATCCTTTCGGTCAGAAGATTTGAGACAAAAACGGGGACCGGACAAATGTCTCAGGAACGATCAAAACGCTGCCGTCGCAGCCCGTGCACCCGGCTGGCGGCTGGGCAAGAAGATGCATAAAGCCTGGACTGAACGTTTCTAGGAGCGACCCAGGCTGAGCATCCATCAGATTCGGCTGCGAAATGTCTAAAGTGTGAACAGTCCCTTCGTAATACGCCCGCCAAACAAGTGTGGAACAAATGAACGTGCTCGTGGAGGTCGTGAGGGTATAGATTTTGTTCAAGTATGCAGGTACTAAAAGAGACGTTGGGGCAGAGCCGTAGAGCTTAGCTGCGGCCGCGATCAGGCCAAAATCACCATTAGTCCAGTAAGGCAGGCCTTGGCTGGTTTTAGTCTGGGCCCATGTAATGATCGCGTTGCGCGTTGCTTCTGGTAACGCAAATGCCGGCTTAGGACGCCACGCAGATATTCTCTTCGATTGTGTCCACGCGAGACTCTGATCCAGTGGTATGGAGCGTACCTGCCCGGCCGTACCGATGGAGGAGCCGGCCTCTGTCGCGGTGATCGCCTCCGCGATCAGGGGCGTTCCATTGCCATTGGAATCGCCCCCAAGATAAAGCGCCGCGTGCGTGTAGTTGGGACCATAGAGGACGTATTGGGGTGATGTGTTGGACGCCGTCACTAAAATATCGGCCTTTCGGAGTGGCAGAAGAGCCGTAAGGGAATTGACCGGGCTGGAGGGACCAGGCAAAAACGCCGCGGGCGAGGGGTGGATGGTGATGGTGTTTGACGAATTGGCGCTAGTCTGATCCTGAACCTGAACCGTAACTGAGGAACCATAAAGCGATACATAGGGCAGCGCCTCCCAGTTACCTTCGGAATCGACCTGCACTTGGCCAACAGAAGCGCCGGCTACGAGAACATCGAGCGTATCATTCGGTGTGCCTGTCCCCGAAACAGCAACAAACTGGGACTGCGGCTTTGCGCCGTCCATTGGACTCGAAATACAGGGCGAAGCTGAGGTAACTCCTCGCGGACAACCGCACGAGACGGCAGAAGTTCCGTAACAAAACGATTTGAGTTCGGTGACGCTGCGAGCTCGGCCCGCTGCAGCACCGAAATAGACGGTGGGGCCACCAGGGTTACCGAAGTTGTTGGGGCCTATGCCGCCAGCGACCTGCGTCCCGTCGATAAAGAACGTGGCAACAAAGTTGTTGACCTCAAGTCTGTACGTATGGAAGGAGCCCACGACGCTGATCGGATACGGTGTCAGTGCCGCGTTAGGAGTGCCGATTGTGTTGATGCTGTATCCGGCATCAGCTAAACCAACGGAAAAGACGTTCCCTTTAGAATCCACGACCTCAAGGTAATAACCCTCTCTCGTTCCAGTTCCGATGTTAGCGATGTAATTCGAGGAGATGATGTTGAGAACAGCCTGAAGGACAAGGTGCCCAGACAAGTTGACGGATGGGTCGTTCGCGTACCAGTACTGGTTTCCAGCGGCCGTATCCTCGTATAGAATCCCCCCACTTACAGTCGGCGATGGATTCGTGCCGGTGTCGGGGTTGATATCACCGCTGTAAGCAAACCCTTGATCCTGGGGGAAATTTCCCTTGCTCGCGTCATATCGGACGTCGGCCCAGGTTACCGATGCGCTAAGGCTGAACAATAATACGAGGAAGAACCGCATAGGCCGCCCCCACCCTTATGACTGATTCTGCGTGGGGAAGACTCTAGGCGCGTCTATTGCAGTTTGTCAATTGCTGAATTTAGCGCACACTCATGGGGGAGATGAAGCGGGCAATCGCGCGAGAACAAGCGACGAGATACGAGGAGGAGCAACGGACGAGAGACAGATTTTCTTCGACACTTGTAATCGCGGCATCGATCATCGCGGGGATTAGACTCGCACGGGATGAGAACATCAGTCGGCCCTCCCCCCGCTTAGCCACAGTCATCGCAGATTCAATCGCCCTGGCGAAAGCGATCCTCGACAAAGTGGTGCGCTGATATTCTGTTTCGAAATGTGCGGATTTGTCGCCTCGGCGACGAATCAAGACGGAAACTCTATGTGCGGACGATACGGACGGCGGAGTGACAAGCAATATATCGCGGAGCACTACGCCATGCGTCGTAAGGTGGTTGACCTGCCGCCCATGCCTCCCGGTTACAACATCACCCCTGGCACGTTTCAACCAGTTGTGCGCCTCGACGAAGAAACGGGTGAGCGCGAAATGGTGCTGATGGAGTGGGGGCTGGTTCCGTACTGGTCGAACATGCACAAGATGATCTCGAACTGCGCCCGCGATGACAAACTCACCAGTAACGGGGCATGGATTAAGCCGTTCCAGCAACGTCGTTGTCTGATTCCTGGTGAGTTCTTTTACGAATGGGAAGTCCTCACGCCAGAAGAGAAAAAGCGAAAGGTCACAAAGCCGTGGGCAGTCGCGCTCAAAGACGACCGGCTCTTTTCCTTCGGCGGCATCTGGGATAGGTGGAAGGATAGAGCCACCGGCAACGTACTTGAAAGCTTTGCCATCGTCACGGTGGATCCCGAATGAGCTCCTAGAGCCGTTCCACAATCGCTGCCCACTCATCATAGAGCCGAAGGACTACTCAAGATGGCTTGCCCCAGCCGAGCCGTCACACCTGCCGATTGACCTTGTGCGGACTTACCCCGCCGAGGGCATGAAGGCGTGGAGGGTTGCGCCGCTCAAAGACGACGGTCCGCAACTGCTGGAGCCTCTGAAAACCCCACCTGATGCAATGCAAGTCACGCCGTCACTGTTCCCCGAGTAAGCTAGACCCGCCGCCAAGGAGCCCTGGCTGGCCCAGGTTTGTCAAGATTAAAGGGCCGGCGGCGCCGGCCCCTGGTTTAAGAGGCTACTTCCGCCTCTTCGTTGGAGAGATAATCTCCGGTTCCGTTTGGGCTGCGCCGTCGTCCTCGCTCGCACCGTCTGCCGGATCGTCCGCGACTTCGACTTTCGAGAGCCGCTTCATGCTCGTTGCGTGGATCTCGGCGATGGTGTGCTTGAACGTAACGCCCTCGACCTCTTCCGAGACCTCGCGATACTTGATTTTCCCTTCAAGGGTGATGAGCTGCCCCTTCTGAAGCGTCTTGGCGAAGCTGGAGAGATTGCTCCAGGCGTACACGCGATGCCACTCGGTGCGGTTTTCGTAATCGCCCTTTTCGTTCTTCCAGCTCTCGCTTGTCGCCAGGCTGAATACAACGTATTCCTTGTTGTTCTGCGCGGTTTTGACTTCTGCATTCTTTCCGAGACGACCGATGAAGATGACTTTGTTGACCATTGTCTTTAGCTCCGTTATTTGGGTTTGTCCGCTGGATGCGGTACATGCTTGCCCGAAGGGTGTGCCGACGCGACCCACTCCCAAGGCGACTAGAAACGATTCGTGGAAGGGGACCCGAGCTTGTCTCGGGGGAGGAGTCCACGCCTGAAAGGCGCGGAGCGAATCTTTGGCAGGAGAGCGTGCGTCCGAAGGGCGGGGGTGTCGTTAGCGCGGCACGCTGAACGCAAACAGAAAGGCAAACGGAAATGGAGCTGAGTGCTCAACCTCTTCATGTCTCTCGTCTCCGATTGCAGAGGTCGCACGATCGCAACAGGATGTTGAACGCCGCAACGACCTGGCTGGAATGAAAGGCCACGAAAACCGCGCCATTTGAGCGACTATCTGTTCGCCCATAATCTCGCCTTCGCCATAGTGCGCCGAATGTAAGCAGCCTTCCTTGCGGGGTTTGGATCGCGGGATAGGTATTCACTGTCGAGGGTGCTTGCCATTGCATCATCGGGCATCCCGAGCGAATAAGCGGCCACGCAGAAGGCGATGTCCGCGGCGGCCGGTCGGTCGTGGTATTTCGGCGCGGTACGGAACTTCTCCAACGAAAGGTGCGAGTACCTCATCCCCCTGCCAGGGGGAAAGACTGCCGCCCGGTGTTGCGCGATACGAGCCTGCCGTTCATGCTCTTGCAGTTGGAATTGCTTTGTCAGCTCAATACGAAGGAGCGACGCCATCCGGTATTGATTGCCAGTGCAGCTCCGCAACAGTACGTATGGATAGAGACCGTTGTCCTTGCGATACTTCGGCTTGCAATTCGTGAAACCGGGAAGCCTGCCGAAACGTCGCCAGTCGGCGGCGCTGGGGTCTCCCTGATATTTGCCAGCGAGTGTCTGAGCGATGAATGTTGAGAGATCTGTGGGGTAAACATCGTCATGCTTGAGCCACGCTTGAAAGTTTCCTGCACTGGTCTCAACGACTGCACATGGCTCGAAATCGTCCGCTGTGAGCCGGTCAATTGAGCTTTGATTCAGGTCGTCTAAGACTGTGAATCGGTGCGCTCCTGAAGGACGTATGTAGATGTGTGCCCCGCGCGAATTGTGGGCCTTTAGGAGCGGAAGACGAGACATGACGAGATCGAGCTGGAAGATCCGACAGGCCAGGAAGCATCCCACGATCGCTCAGAATGCCAATGTCATACGCGGGTGCGTCGAGCGCAGCGAGCATCTTCCGAACGGCGATGAGAGTTCTGTCCATTTTCGATGCCCAAAACTAAGGATTTGCCAAATTCACCCCGAATAGTGCTAGGATGCTGTATTGAAATGTACACTGCACTATAATTGAGCCGCAAGTCCTTTGCGTCAGGTTTCTTTGAAATGCATTCGGTTTTCGGTGGTCAGACATTGTGAAAGGTTCATTGCATTAGCGTATGCACCCAGATGCCCACAGTGACGAGAAACAGGAACGGCTCAGAGAGAAGCTGCGGGACGAGCTGGGGCCGGTGATTGTGGGTTTGCTCGATAAATCCAGTGGGCTCGAAGACATCATCGTGAACGAAGACTCGCGGATTTGGGTCAAGCGGACCGGATCTTCATTTGAGCAGGTAGGAGAACTGTCCAGCCGGCAAGCTCGCGGGGCGATGATGACGATTGCCTCGATGCAGAAAACGACCGTGACAGAGTTGCGGCCTGTTCTGGAAACGCAGCTTCCCATCTGGAAATTTCGATTTGCGGGTTTGATTGAACCTGTTGTGCCGTCGCCATCGTTCGCAATCCGCGTCAAGCCGGACAGAAAGCGAAGTCTCCGCGATCTGCAAGCGCAGGGGATTCTCACCAAGAAAGGACGATCCTCGCAATCGTCGGGCAGTGCAGGAAGACTTCATCGCAAAGTTGCAGGGCCTGGACCACATTGAAGTGATTCAAGAAGCCATCCGGGCTCGAAAGAACATGCTCATCGTCGGCGGAACGGGTGCGGGGAAGACGACCATTGCGAATGCCATCCTCGAAGAGATCGGCACTCTGACGCCCGGCGACCGGGTTTTGGTGATCGAAGACACGCAAGAGCTTCTGCTCGACTCTGCCAACAGTCTGAGCATGTTGGCGACGACGGAGTTCGACCAACTCAAGTGCCTCAAGGTTGCGCTGCGGCTTAAGCCGGACCGGATCATCGTCGGCGAAGTCAGAGATGGAGCGGCAGCTCTGCCGTTGCTGAAGGCCTGGAATACGGGCCATCCCGGAGGTGTTTCTACGATCCACGCCAATAGCGCCGCGGAGGCGCTGATTCGCTTGGAAGATTTGGTGCGCGAAGCAACAGAGGCACCCCAACAGCGGACGATCGGAGCCGCTGTTGATGTCGTGATTTCGGTCGTCAACGATCCCGTTGAAGGCCGGAAGGTACAGGAGGTCGCGGTGGTCACTGGATACCAGGACGGTCGCTATCTTCTGACGCAAGTGTGAGTGCTTTGGCTCTGAGCTGTTGAGGCAGAGCTTTTCTGAGGTCGCGGAGGACGAAAGTCGTTCGCATAACGATGTGCCGAAGGGCACTGGAGGAAATGAGATGAATCGTATGCGTATTTTCATTGCGAAGCGGCCAGGGACCCTTCGGGTAGCCCTGATGCTTGCGTTCATGGTGGCAGTTGGCTCCAGCGGAGCCTTTGCTGCCGAGACGGGAACCAACCTGCCGTGGGAAGGTCCGCTGACAACGCTTGTGACATCACTGACCGGGCCGGTGGCATACGCCATTTCGGTCATCGCAATCGTGGCGCTCGGAGCCACGCTTGCGTTCCGTGGCGGGGAGATGGGCGAGACGATGCGGCATCTCCTTCAGGCTGGCATCGCGGTTTGCCTGGTCGTCTTTGCGGCTCAGGTCATGACTTCGTTCATCGGCCAGAGCGCGGAGATTGCCATGCTCCAACCGGTCCATGCGATTGCTCGGGGGTAAACAACAATAGGCGATTCACCGGGGGGAGCTTGAACACTCAAGCCTCCTCCCTTCCTTTCGGAGTGAGCCATGGAAGAACCAGAGCAGACGATCATGCGGACATCGTTGAGCAGGCCGCAACAGCTTCTCGGTGGCGATAGAGAGCTGGTCATTCTGTCGGGCCTCGGGGCCGCGTTGATGGCCGTTAGCGTCATGACCTTCCTGTCGTTCCTTATAGCTTTCCTTGGCTTTGGCGCCATCGTTGCGGTCCTGGCGAGGATTGGCAAGGCCGACCCGATGATGAGGAAGGTGTACAGCCGCCACCTGCAATACAAGGACTTTTACCCGGCGAAGAGCGGAGTCACGTCGCTCGGCAAAACTCCAAAACGGAGCTGGAGGTAGGAATGTTCGGAGAGACGCGGAAACAGCCGCAAGGGCTCGCTGACTTGCTCCTGTGGTTCGGACTTGTCGATGACGGAATCGTGTTGCAACGAGACGGCTCTCTGCTGGCAGCATGGCAGTACCGGGGACCAGACCTTCAGTCCGCGACACATGCGGAGATGGCGGCTGTAGCTCGGCGGCTGAACAGGATCTTTCGTCTTGGCAGCAGCTGGATGATTCAGGTTGATTCCTTCCGAACCTATTCCAGCGGCTACTCGCCAGATGGCGCCTTTCCCGATCACGTAACAGCTCTGATTGACAGGGAGCGACGGGAGCAATTCGGACAAGAAGGAAGCCATTTTGAAAATGAGTATTTTTTGACGCTCTCGTATATGCCTCCCATTGCAGCGACGGAAAGACTGCAAGGCTTCATGCTGACAGGAGCTGAAAAGGACATCAGCGACGGAACGAACTCTGGTGCAGAGGCTCTTCGCTTTTTCAAGGCAAAGGTCCGCCAGTTCGAGGATGTGTTTGCAGCTCAGTTCCCTGTAACTCGGCTCAAGGCTGTTGTCACGAATCTCGGCGGTGGCTTTGAGCGGGTCGATGACGATCTGCTGGCTTATCTCCGGCGCTGTTTGACCGGGATCAAAGGCCCTGTTCTCCAGCCTGAGATTCCAGTGTTTCTAAATGACCTTCTCGCAATGGAAGACTTCCGCGGCGGTATGGACACAATGATGGGAGACCGCCACTTGCGTACCTTGTCGGTGGATGGCTTCCCCAGGTCCACCTACCCAGGCGCGCTATCTGTACTGGATACGATTCCGTGTGAGTATCGATGGAATACACGGGCAATTCTTATGGACCCTTCGGAAGCACAAGGGGTTATCTCGAAAATAGGGCAGAAGTGGAAGTTTCAGCAGCGAGGTTTGAAAGATCAGGTTTTCAAGGGCAAGGGCGGAGGCCAACTAAATCACTTTGCAATGTCGATGGTCGCGGACTCTGATGGGGCGCTGGCCGAAGCCACATCGGGGGACGTGCATTTTTGCTATCTGTCGTCCTCGATCGTCTTGCAGCAGAAGGATAAGAAGTTTCTGGACAATATGATTGGCGAGTTCCGAAAGGTGCTCATCAATCGTGGATTCGGCGTTAGGGTCGAAGACATCAACGCAGTCGATGCCTTCTTTGGAACTCTCCCCGGAAACGGTGTCGCGCAAGTGCGACGAGTGATTGCACACACCCGCAACTACGTTGACCTGATGCCGATTTCCGCCGTGTGGGCGGGAGAGAAGACTAACCCTTCGGCGCTGATGCCGCCAAATTCTCCGCCTCTCATTTACGCCGCCACTCAGGGCGGCACGCCCTATCGCTTCAACCTGCATGACAACGATGTGGGACACACTCTCATCGTTGGCCCCACTGGAGCCGGCAAGTCAGTACAGTTGGCGTTGTTGGTTGCGCAGTGGTTCCGATATCCGAAAGCACAAGTCTTTGCGTTCGATAAGGGTCACTCGCTCTACGGTCTTTGCAAAGCCGCTGGTGGCCGGTTCTATGACATCGGTGAAGGCGGACTTTCATTCCAGCCACTCCGCGATATTGACAACGATGCGGAGTTCGGGTGGGGCCAGGAATGGGTCGAGACCGTTTTACGTTTGCAGGGCGTGGAGATCGGCCCTTCTGAAAGAAGCACGATCAACGATGCGTTGCGGCAGCTAGCGACGGCTCCCCGCGAACGACGGACACTGACAGAGCTGGAGGCTAACCTTCAGGACGAAAAGCTGAAAGCCGGGATTCGGCCTTATGTCATCGACGGTCCTTTGGGCGGGATGTTGGACTCTCGCAATGACGGTCTCACGACCTCACGTTTCGTTGTTTGCGAAATGGAGACCCTCCTGAGCGGTTCCTATGGCGAAGCTACCGTCATGGCGGTCCTGCTCTATCTGTTCCGTCGCATGGAACGTGCCTTGGATGGCAGCCCTACGCTGGTCCCGATTGATGAGGCATGGCTCTTCCTGAAGCATCCGGCCTGGCGAGACAAAATCCAGGACTGGTTGAAGACCCTTCGGAAAAAGAATGCGGTCGTTGTTCTCTCAACTCAGAGCATGGCTGACATCAAGGAATCCCCTATCGCGTCGGCCATTCTTCAGAGCACAGCAACGAAGATCTATCTGCCCAACAGCGAAGCAGGGAACGAGGGCATGAGGCAGTTCTACGAATACGCCGGTCTCAACAGTCGAGAAATTGAACTGTTGCAGACGGCAACGCCCAAGCGTGATTACTACGTCGTCCAGCGTCTCGGACGGCGCATGATCTCTTTCCGTCTCGGCGCAGTGGCTCTCGCATTTTTAGGGGTCTCAGGCCAGAGGGACAGAGCCCGAATCGACGCCCTAGCCAAGGAGTATGGCGACGGCTGGATCTCGGTGTGGATGAAAGAAAGGAAGGTAGAGAAAAGCTGGATCGACTACTACGAAGGAGTAAGACAACATGAAATCCAGATGGCTAGCTAAAGGCACAAGTGCAGTCGCCATGATCGCCGTCATGGGGACTGCGACGATATGCCCGCCTCCTGCTCATGCAGGGGTACCGGGCGTATTCGCAACCGAGTACACCCAGCTCCTCAATTACGCGGAACTGGTTGGACAGTTGGAGAAACAGGTGTCGATGGTTGAAAACCAGCTCACCCAGATTTCCGACATGACAAAGCACGGCCTCACCATCTCCGACCAACTCTTCGGAACCGTGGCTTCAGATATCGCAAACCTGCGACAGATCGTGAACACGGGCCAGGCACTCTCCTACACAATGAGCAATATGGACGGGGCTTTCAAAGTTCGATTCCCCGGCTACTCGTCAACTACCAACTACGGTCAGTCGTATCAGCAGTGGAGCCAGACAAGCCTCGATAGCACTCTCGGGGCTTTGAAAGCCGCCGGACTGCAGAACTCGCAGTTTGACAGCGACGCGGCGCTGCTGAAGACGTTGCAGAACCAAAGCACGTCTTCGGTGGGAAGGATGCAAGCTCTGGAAGTTGGAAACCAGATAGCGGAAAATCAATCAGAGCAGCTGATGAAGCTGCGACAACTGATGATGGCCGATATGCAGAGCAAAGCAGCTTTCCAGGGCGCACAGGTTCAAGCGGATGCGACAAGGCAGGCAAACTCCGACAAGTTCTTCGGCCAGAGTCAGGTAACCAGCGATGGCGTGACGTTCTAAAAGGAGATTTGCAATGAAGCGGATGAGTGTTTGGTTGGCAATTGCGGGTCTGACGATGTTGGCGGGATGCCGCCATGTGGAGCAAAGCCCGATCGTCGCGGCTTTTCAACAGGCTGGAGGCGGGGACGTAGATCAGTCCACGCCCGACAGCATTGGGCAATTTCTAGCCAAGCACGAGGATGTCCGGAAGCAACTCACGCCACTTTGCAAACAGAAGAAGGCGAATGCCCCGGCAGACTGGACGACCACTGATGAAGGAAAGGTGTGCGCGGGCAATGCCCGCGCCAACTTTTTCGGAAAACCAGATATCAAGTCAGACGGTGTGGCTTTCTGAGGTGAGGGCATGGCAATAAAGCGGAGAATCTTGTCTGTGACGGCCGTGGCGCTCGCCTCGGTCGTCACAGCACACGCACAAACGCCTGTCGATGTGGGTGGGACGTTCCAGCAAATAGGGCAGGCGGCAAATGCTTGGATTCCCGCCATCATGCACGAAGCGGCCTTCCTGTTCTACGTGCTGGCGACTTTGGACTTCGCCTGGGGAGCACCGTCCTTTCTACGCGAAAGCGACTTTAACGGCCTTTTCCTGAGCCTGATAAAGAAGCTGCTTGTCATTTCGTTCTTCTACGCAGTTCTCATCAATGGCCAGGTCTGGATTCCTGCCATTGTGAACAGCTTCGCCCAGCTCGGGGCGACAGCGGCGGGTGTACCGCTGGCGCAGAATCCCTCAGACATCATGACGCAGGGGATTCAGATTGTTTCGGACCTGTTCACGAAAGTGTCTGCAACGGACCTTTTGACGCAGCCAGGCGGGGCAATCACCACGATTCTCGCCGCATGTATCGTTCTCGCCTCATACATCATCATCACGCTTCACTATGTGGTGACGAAGCTGGAGGCGATCATTGTCATGTCTGCTGGCTACATCTTCCTTGGCTTCGGAGGTAGTCGTTGGACTTCGCCTTATTTTGAAAGGTACATTTCACTGGCGGTCAGCACGGGCGTGCGATTGATGCTGATCTACCTCATGTTGGGGGTCTTCAAGACAGTCTCGAACAATTGGATCGCGACGATGAACGGCTACACGGCCGATGAGCCGATCACTCAGATTTTTCCAACTCTGATGTCGATGCTTCTCTTTGCGTTTGCATCGTGGATGATCCCCAAGATGGCGGGGTCGATCGCAGCGGGAACTCTGGGGATGGGTGGCGGGGACCTCGTTGGAATGGCAGCGGAGATCGGGAAGGGTGTTGCTCTGGGGGCTGCGACCGTGGCCGCAGTTGCCGCCACGGGAGGTGCTGGCGCCGTTGCTGGTGGCGCTCTTGCCGCAACCGAGACAGCGGGAGCAATGGAAGCCGGAGGAGCAGCAACATCGGCTGCGTCGGGTGCGATTGGGGCAGCGGAGGCAGGCGAGGCAGTGGGTAACGTCCCTGCCCCTCCTGTGCCGACTGGTGAAGGGTCTCCGTCTCCTGAATCGCCGCCGGCACCTCCTCCCCCAACTGCGGCTGCAAGCGCCAGCCCTGAAGCTCCTCCAGCCCCGGCGCCGCCGCAAGGCGACACTTCGGCCCAGGACCTTGCGAGGCGGGCCAGCAACATTGAGGTTCCACACGACGGGAGCGGACATGGATCATCCGCACAACTGCGAATCGACAGGGAGGAATAAACAGTGGCAGAAGCAACGAAAACTCAATCGCCTTACGTCCGCGCCCGCCAGGAGTGGGATGAGCGGTTCGGGGATCAAATCAAGAGCAAGAACAATTGGCGTCTCGCGGCCTTCGTTTCGATGGCAACGACGTTCCTCTGTGTGACGGGGATGGTCGCCATCGGCTACCGCTCAAATACTGTGCCGTACGTCGTGGCCCTGGATGACGTGGGGCGAGCGGTTCCGGTCATTCCCGCAAAACAGGTTGCAGTGAAAGATGTCCGGCTACAGGAGGCAGTTGTAGCGCGATGGGTTACAGACCTTCGCATGATTGTCACGGATGCGGTAGCACAGCGGCGACTGGTCGATGAAGTCTACGCGCAGACGGGACAGAACTCGGCGGCCTCCGCCACAGTGACGGAGTTCTACTCGAAAAACTCGCCCTTCGACCTTCTGAAAAAGCAGACGGTAGATGCGTCGGTGGAATCCATCGTCCAGCAGTCACCCAAAACCTATGAAGTGACTTGGACGGAAGTGACCCGCGATCTTGTGGGTCAGTTCGTTGCGAGTCATCGATACAGAGCGTTCGTGTCGGTGACGACGCAAGAAGTCACAGATGCGAAGCAGGCGTTGATAAACCCGCTAGGGCTCTATGTCACGAACCTGACATGGGGTGAGGTTGTAAGCACGAGCGGTCCTAGTTCCGCCGTAGCCAATGATCAAACCACAGATGGAGGCTCGGGCAAATGATCTGGATCGCGGCATTGATGATGGCAGCGCAAACAGCAGCAGCGACGGGGGCCTCTCAATCATCCCCGGCAGTGACGGCTCAGCAGAAGCAGGAGCTGTCCAACTACAACTTCAAGGCTGCGGCGGCAGCACTGAACGCACAAACAAATCAAGCGGTTCCCAAACCGAGTCCGTCGACTCCAATACCGCCTCTCCAAGTACCTCCGGTTACCGGCCAAAGGCCGACCGTGCAGTCCTCTCCGGATGGAGTGACGCCGGCAGAAAAGGGTTCTGAAGTTCCCCCAAATTGGAAACCACCACATGCCGAGCTGAACAACGCTGCCATGACTGCAGCTGCCGTCGCGCATCAATGGGAGACAGGAGTGGGAACGCCCACACCCGGCCCTGATGGGCGGGTGCTCTATGTTTTCGGCCAGGGTATGCCGGTGATGGTGTGCGCTCCACTTAGAGTCTGCGCGGTGGAACTGCAACCCGGCGAGCATTTGCAGAGCCAGCCACAGATTGGCGACTCGCGGCGTTGGGAAATCACTCCGGTTATGAGTGGCTCCGGGCTCGACCAAACTCCGCTTTTAGTTGTAAAGCCGATTGAGGCTGGACTCGAAACAGACCTTATCATTCCGACTGATCGACGCACATACGTTGTCAGGTTGATATCGGACCCCACGCGGTTCATCTCCCGGCTGGCGTTTCAGTATCCCGCTGATGATCGGGCCAAGTGGGCAACTTTCCAAGCGCAACAGGACGCGGCGACGCGAGATGCGGAAGCGGTTGCGGAGCAAAAGAGAGCGCAGGAGGACCAGGCGAAAGACAAACAGGCGGGCGTGCTGCCAATGGCAGAGAACGCTTTGGACAATCTGTATTTCGACTACAAACTCAGTGGAGATCCTGCATATCGTCCAGAGCGCGTTCTGGACGACGGCCAGCATACATACCTGATCTATCCCAACGATGGGCGCTTCCGCGAGCTGCCGACGTTGCTGATGTTGGTGAACGGCAAAACGGAGCTGGTCAACTTCCGCGTCGACGGAACGCGCTACATCGTGGATCGGCTGTTCGATAAAGCGATTCTCGTGGTGGGAGTTGGGAAGAAACAGACTCGGGTGACGATCACCCGGGCCACACCCTATTCCGGCGCTGCCGGGAAAGGAGCTAAGTAATGGCGACAAACGATGAGGAGCTGAAGGCGCTCGATCTAGAGAACCAAGGGGGAGAGCAGGAGCAAGAGGCCCTGAAGCGAGCCGCACAGACCGATAAGGTCGTGCGAGGCGTCAACGGCGGTGTCGTGCCTCGGGCGCGCAAGTTGCGTCCGTTGGCTGGCATCATCGTCATTGCAATTGTCGTCCTGGCAGCGCTGTACATGCGACACGGCATGGCAAACCGCAATAAGAAGACCACAAAGCAGGCTGAAATCGCCAAAGTTGGCGTCGGTCCCGCAACGAATGTCGAGAAGGGTCTCCTCTCCGATCAAGCAAGAAACGGACTCGACACCGGCCAAATGCACGTGCCGGACTCTCTCACTCCGCGCTCATCCATCGTGAACACGGATGGCGGAAACAGACCTGGAGACCCCGTTCCTGGATCGGCCAATGGAACTCGGGCAAGCTCCGTGCCGCCGATCGAATACAGGCAAGGCCCGGTCTCCACAGCAGCAAATGGCTCCTTGTCGTTTGCCGAGCAAATGCGCCTGGACGAGTACAAACGGGAGAGGGAGGCGATGGAAGCGGCAACCTCGGTGAAGGGCAATCTGCCGAGCGGGGAAACTGAAAGATCAGTGCAACAGCCCAATGACCCTCTTCAGGCGATACAAACTGCCCTCATCAATGCGCGGGCCGCGCAAAGCGCTGGAGGCGGCGTGCAACCTGCCAGCCTTCAGGCTGGAGGATTGGGGTCACAAGAGCAGCGAACAGAATACGAACGTCAGAACGATCAGGAGCAAAAGGGCGATTTTAGACAGCAGCACAATAAGGAAGAGTCGGAATACCTCGGCCGAGAAAGAGAGGCCGCCCGCGGCAGGTATGAGGTCAAAGCCGGGTGGCTGATCCCCGCGGTGCTGGAGCAGCAGCTCAACTCCGATTTGCCGGGCCTCATCCGTGCTTTGGTTCGGGAAAACGTATATGACACGGTTACGGGCAAGTACGTTCTGATTCCGGCCGGTAGCACGCTTGTGGGAATATATAATTCGCACGTTGGATATGGTCAGAAAGCGTTGCAGGCTGTTTGGCGGCGGGTAATCTTCCCCGACGGCAGCTCGCTTTCCCTTGGCGGATTCGAAGGGGACGATAGCGAAGGCGCGGCGGGATTCAGAGACCAGGTGGACAACCATTGGGGACGAATCTTTTCCGGGGCCTTGCTTACCTCTCTATTTGCTGCGGGAATCGAGATTAGCCAAGGGCAAAATTCCTCTGTTCTCACACAGCCCAGCTACGGGCAACAGATAGGGCAAGCGGTCGGGCAGCAGGTCGGCCAGGTCGGAGTAGAAGTCACACGGAGGAATCTGAACATCCAGCCGACGATCATCGTCAGACCGGGATACAGGTTCTTCGTGAGGGTCGAAAAGGACCTGCTTTTCAAGGCTCCGTACTCCGCCATGCCTCTCAGGGAATGAACAAGGCATAATCTTTAGAAGGGGAAAAACGGTTGGCCGAAAAGAAGAAAGTCCGGAAAGTGAATCGCGAAGGCCAACGGTGGACAGACGATAGGGCCGGAATGACCCTCCGACTCCCCCTCGAATTGAGAGAAGCAGTCACAGAAGAGGCTCGCGTCAAGGGCGATCTAGCCAGGATCGTCCTTTTTGCTTTGAGCCACGTTGACCGCAAAGATGTGGAAATCCAGCAGACCCGCAAAGCGGGTCTACCGCTATGTTCTCCTCAATTGCTTCACGTTGGAGCTGAGGCTCGGACCGCTCTCCGGGAATGGGCTGAAGAGGAAGGCGTCAGCGTCAACGCGATCGTCGTAAGCGTCCTGGAAGAGTTCTTCAAACGGCTCAAGAAGAGCAAAGCCCTTAGGGAAGAACTACGGCTGGAGATTCGCGCGCGGCGAGGATTTCTGCCCAGCTGAATCTGGCCAGACTCTCTATCAATGAAAAGCGGGTCCAGGTGGCAGGTAAGGTCGCAAAGAGTCTGGCACGATTCATTGAGCCGATGGAGTGTCTGCCCGTGCCGAAACTGCCGGCAGGCCAGGGCTGGCTATATGAGATAAAACTCGACGGCTGGAGGCTTGAGTCCGTGAAAACGGGCGGAAAGGTCATGCTCTACTCGAGACGCGGCAAGTCCTTCAACTCCCAATTCAGTGACATCGCCAATGCTCTGATCTATCTTCCCGATGAGACGGTCATAGATGGCGAAGTTGTCGCAATCGATGAAAACGGCAGACCAAACTTCAATCTCCTTCAAAACTTTCGATCAGCCGGCACGAACATTCAGTATTTCGCTTTTGACATCCTGATGCACAAAGGTAAAGAGCTGATTCGCCTCCCGCTTTCACAGCGCCGGCAGGTTCTCGCCTCAGTCATCAAGCCGGATACGTATGTTGAAATCTCAGAGGCATCCGACAGACCGCTCTCGGAAATGGTGAAGTTCGTCCGTGAGCATGGGCTTGAGGGCATCGTTGCGAAACGTGATGACAGTGTTTATCAGCCCGGATTGAGAACCGGCATTTGGTGCAAGCAACGTCTCAATCGTGGCCAGGAGTTCGTCGTCGGAGGCTATGTGCCAAGTCACCTGGGCGTTGATTCGCTCGTTGTAGGGTTCTACCGAGGCAAGGATCTCTACTATGCAGCGCGCGTGCGTGCCGGCTTTATCCCCGCAACGCGCCTGAAGGTCTTCGAGGCGATCAAGCATCTGAAGACGCCGAAATGCCCATTCGTAAACCTGCCAGAGAAAGAGGCAGGAAGATGGGGCCAGGGATTGACGGCGGAGAAGATGCAGGAATGCGTGTGGTTGATGCCGGAAGCCGTAGCGCAGATAGAGTTTTTGGAATGGACGGGAGCGAATCATCTGCGACACACGAAGTTCGTCGGCCTGCGTGATGACAAGGATCCGCGCAAAGTGGTGCGAGAGGCGTGACGCACCCGCAGTTTGTCACATATGGCCAAATCGTAACGACTGCCATCATCGCCGAAGCGCGTTTCGACAGCGCGGCCAGGAAAAGTGCATTGGCCTGAAATCAACAGAGCTACATCGGAGTACTCAACCGATCGTTCGGGCATTCGCCAATATTATTGGCTAAAGAAGCCGGAGCAGTGTATGGCAACCACATGGCAGGAGTATCAAGAAGAGGTCGCGGTATTCTCTCGAAGAGTCTCGGCCTAGACGCAACAACCAATCGCAGCGTACAGGGCGTGCGGACGAGCCATGGATATCGATGTGTTTGTTCGCAGTCGCACCATGTGGGGTTTGACGTTATCTGGATCGTCCGAGTGCAAGCACTGGAGCACACCGGTGGAGTAAGCTTCATGTGCTCGCACTGCGAGACAATCGTGACCGACGTAGGTCGCAGACCGGAGGCATTCTGCTCTGTGAGGCTGGTTTCCAAAGCGGTGCTCTGGAAGCCGCAACCTTGACGAATGTACACGCCACGTCGCTAGCAGCACTTCGCGGTACCGCGAGCGCGGAGATCGCAGCAATGCAGTTACGTGAACTCTTCGACCGTGCAGAGAGTTGCAGAGTGCGCTACTGGAATATTCCGAAAGAGGCACGCATCGACACTGGGCTCCGGCCCAGCGGCGGCAGTGGCTATTCTGGAAATGTAGTCGTTGAGCTCGCGAGAGATTTGCTCGGGAGAGCGCTTCGCGCGAGTTACCCATATCGTTCTCGAAACCATGCAGGCTACATGATCTTCGGAGAGGATCGTCAGTTCGCGAGCGCCACGGAAATCCTCACTGTAGTAGAACCCATGATTGTCGATCTGGAGGGACGGCTTTCCGCCTGTGAGGCCAGCCTCAAATGATGACTTCGCGATCTACTTGCGGTCGATTGCGCTCGGAAGCCGGGCATTTCCGTATAAACGCAATCGCGCCCTTTCCACTTTGAAAGGGCGCGAAACAGATTTCATGCTGCTAAAGCTTCACATTGAGCATTCACGATTGCAGCGGCTGTTGCAACGGCTTCGGTTGTCAGTTCTTCGTTCGCGTCGACATTCTCAAATGAAGTGCCGAGAATCAAATCCACGGCTCTTTGTGCGTTCGCGGCGGCGTGGACAATGAGACGGTTATCCTCCTCCAGCTTGGATATCCAGTTCTGGATGTAGGCCGTCGTGTTGCGCTCGGTGTTCTCGTTTGCGATGCCGGCGATTGCGCACAGGAATGCGGCTCCCATCTCCGCAACCAGTTCCTCCTTGCTGTAAAGCTCGTCTCCAAAGTGCGCCCCAAAGGTACGATTGAGTCGGGTTTCGTGGCCGGTGCTGTGGATCAGTTCGTGAAATAGAGTGCTGTAGTAGTGCGGGGCATCCACGAAACGGGCACGGGCTGGCATGTGTACAGAATCGGTACTCGGCCGATAGTAGGCGCGGTATTCCGTTTCGCTGGTCAATTGGAGGCTGGGCCGATTGCTCCATCCGCTGACAATGGCTTCGCAGGTCTCGTCCACTTCAACTTCATTGGGCTGCGTCGGCTGCTCGATCTGCGGAAGTGTGAGGCCGTCGCACTGTTCGACGTTGAAAACCGTGTGATAGGTGAGAACGAAGGGGGCGCGGCGGTCCTCCTCTGCTGTCTGCTCGTCGTCAGTCTTCTGACGGTCGCGTAACTGCTTGTAGAAAACGATCTGCGTACCCTTTTCACCCTTGCGAACACTGCCGTTTAGCTCTTTGGCCTGATTGAACGTAAGCCAGAATGGGGAACTATAGCTGCAAGACCACAAGAGCATGATGTTGATACCGCGATAGGGCTTACCCGTGCGGAAGTTTCGGGGAAATGGGCCTCCCGCGAAGTGGGGTGTCTGCCAAGGCTTCTCCCACGGAATCACTCCTGCTTTGAGGCTTGCGATGATGCGGTCGGTAACGATCTGGTAGACGCTGGGCTTTGCGGTTGCTGCTGCTTGTTTGCTCATTGGTGCTTCCTCCCTGTGGTTGCTTTTGCCGTTGTTGTGGCAGTGGCATGTGACATACATGCCGAACGCCACCTGGCGAAGGCGGGGGGTAGCAAGCGCAAGCTGAGGGGTATCCCCACCCTTGCAACGGAGCAGGGCGGAGTGGAAAGGGCGGAGCGAACGCGGAGGTCTGCACAAGCGCAGCGCGGAAGATTGGGGAAGCGGCTTGCGGGCGCGTGGGGGCTGGCCCCCTAGTGGGTCTGACTTATGAGGGAAAGGCGTTCGTTCAAGTCGAATTTGAATTCGGATTGATAGTCGTAACCGTCGCGGTCTGACGCCACATCAGGATGTCGGCTACGCACAAATCTCCTGTACAGCCCCGCTACCCAGTACCATCTGAAGTCACTGCAATGAAAGGTTTTCGGCCCTGACCAAAACTGGTTGTATTCTCCCGGTAGATACGAATGGGTATGCGAGACTCTTACTTTCGAGGCAAGACACTCGATGACATACTCCGTTATGCGCTCCAAAGCATCCAGAAACACGGTGATTCTGTCACGGCGTCAAAAGGCGACACAACGGAGATCAGAGGAGTTGTGCTCGAACTTACCAATCCGCGCGCCCGCCTCAGCCGAACAGAATCACGAGGTAAACCGTTTAGCTGCGTCGGTGAGCTCTGCTGGTACCTCGCGAAGACAAACCGGACTGAGTTTGTAGCTCACTACATTCGGGAGTATCGGAAGTTTGACGAGGAAGGCAGGATATTCGGCGGATACGGTCCACGTCTCTTCAAGCGGTGGAAGGGCGTACGACAGTTCGATAATGTGATCGAGATCTTGAGGAAAAAGCCGACAACGCGCCAGGCAGTCCTTCAACTCTTCGACTCAAAAGACCTGGCGAAACCACACAAAGATGTTCCATGTACCTGCACATTGCAGTTTCTGCTACGCGGTGACCAGTTACATCTCATTGTGTACATGCGATCGAACGATGTCATCAAGGGGCTGCCACACGACATATTCTGCTTTACCATGTTGCAGGAAATTGCTGCACGAACTCTTGGGGTCGAGTTGGGTACGTACAAACATTGTGTCGGCAGCCTCCATCTTTACGATGTCGATCGGGAAAAAGCGCAGTGCTTCTTGGGCGAAGGCTGGCAATCCACCAAATCGATCATGCCCCCGATGCCCCTCGGTGATCCACGTGCTTCCATCGCCGTGCTCCTGAAGGCGGAGGTGGCGATTCGAACATGCAGCGAAGTTGATCAAAAGATGCTGGAGAGAGTGAGCCCCTATTGGACAGATCTTGTTAGACTGCTCCAAATCTTCAGCTACAAGCGAGGAACCAAGGGCAAACTGATTCAGGAGACAAGGCAGAGGATGGCATCTCCCATCTTCGACACGTATATTGAAAGGGTTCTTGATAACGTCGGTAAGGGCCCGAAATGATTCCTGCAATTGATGTCTGGTTGGTGAGCTGATGCACGTTGCGCTGACAGCTCTGTTGAACCGAATGGACAGTCCGGCTCTCGCTGATTCCAATGTGATCAAGTGGGGCGCGCCGGTGCCTTCCTTTGGCGATCTCTCGTCATCGTTTGTCGCAACAATCGGCCTCAACCCAAGCAATCGAGAGTTCGTCGACGACTCTGGTAAGAACTGCTGGACAATGACAGAAGATTTCATACGTTCCGTTCACTCGGACTCAGCTCTTGGTCTGATGCGATGCGCGACATTTGCAGTTGATCGTACGGTCTTGTGCATGTATTTCAGCCACAATCCCTATGACCGATGGTTCAAGAAGCTGGATCAAATCGTCGCGGCACCGCGCAGTCTTTCTACTCCGACCTCTATCCCGCGTGCCATCTTGATCTCATCCCCTATGCCACGTCGCTCAAATGGATGGAACTGTCAGACGCGAACGGGCTGTCTGAACGCCACGGCGGATGCTCTTGGGCTATTGCTCAGAGACTCTCCGGTTCGCGTTCTAATTTTGAACGGAAAAACCGTTGTCGAGCAATTCCAATACATCGCAGGTGTTCTTGTCGAAAGGAGATGCCTGCTTGGGCTCTGCCTCGCGAATCCGGTCGCGGCGTCGCGGGTTCGCGTACATAGGCGAAGATCGATCGATTGGCGAACGTTCGGTTGAATCGTGAAATTCTTGTACTTGGCTACAATCACAATATCCAGAGCAGCTTCGGTGTCACATCGAAGGCATCAACGCCATCGCGACTGGGTTGCCGAGGAGAGTGCGGAGTGCTTCGTTGAGACCGCGCGATCAGCAGGCAGCGACCAAGCTCGAAAGTGCGCTGATCGACTTCGATGGAATGTCCAGTCCCTCCCGGGCATCCGTGAAAACGGCAGCCGACTCGCCTCTCGTGGAACAGCTTATCGAGAGCATCCGCCGGATACAGTACGTCGTCGCGATTCAGACCCGTGAGATCAGCGCCTCATGTGCTGACCCGCGAACGAATGCTTCGATCCGCTGAAAGCCGCGATTCTGCATCGACGCAGACGGAAATACAGACGAAGCATTTTGGCTTGTTGTTCTTTTTGTTCACTTCGGTAAGCATCATCATGGCGGATGGCGCTATATCCGCGAATCTACGGCAAGTTTGGCGAGGCGGACGCTGGGATTGGGCAAGCACGAGCGCAGATGTCGAGGGTTTTCGTGCCTGGCTGCACGCGCATAAGGCAAACTTTAGGCGGGAAGGCGTACCGGGTGGGTTTGGCAACCATCGCAAATACGAAAGCCTGGATGCGCGCTCACGAGAACGGGACAGGTGCAGTGATTGAATCCTATGTTCAGTGGGTAAATCCACCGAGAAGTCACGAAGCTCTCATGGCAGATGCTTTGGCCGAAGCAGAAAACGATCCTCATGAGGCATTCGACCGTCTGTATCAGTCCATGAACGCTCTCAGACGGTTTGGGAGAACAGCACGGTTTGATTACCTGACAATGATCGGCAAGCTCGGACTGGCGAACATTGAACCTGGCACGGCTTATCTTTCCGGATCAACCGGTCCTCTCAAAGGAGCCCAGCTCCTTTTCGGGGTCGGATCGCGGGCCACTCTGGAGGTGTTGACGGCCCAACTGGGTAATCAATTGGGAGTTGGAATGCAGGTAATGGAAGACGCGCTATGCAACTGGCAGAAGAGTCCTGGAATCTTCAAGCCCTTCCGCGGCTAGCAGCTAGTTCTCCCACGTAAACCGTCTTTTCAACGCATTCAGATGATTCGGCTTGATTCGACCATGGTGCTGAAGTTGGCCGACGACAATACCCGGCGATATACCGAGTTTGAGTGCGAACTTTATTATTTCTCGCGAGTCTTTCCTCCAAAGCCAACAGTTTCGGGCGCCATTCTGGAGGAACCAGAGTGCGTTCGGCAAAGTCGTTGGCTTGTTGTTCCTCCAGCGTTGCAGCGGCACTAATTCCTTCTAGGAAGAAGCCGTCGCGGCCATGCAATAGAAGATGGCCCGCTTCGTGGAAAAAGCTGAACCAGAACTGATCGTCGGCAAGGTGTCGAAAGCTGAGTTGCAGGACTGCCTTCTTGTCGGACAGAAAATAGGTCGCGCCACTTGCGCGGCAGCCGTTGGGTGCACGAACGATAACGACGGCGACTCCAGCGCTTGCACATAGCGCGCACAGCTCCGCGCAGGAACTGAGCAGGGTTCTTTTGGCGCGTGAGCTTCCGAACACTCACGAGACCGCAGAGAAAGCGTCCGGATTCCAGGGTTTGCATCGGACCGGCCGCGCTTCGATCTCCCCTTTCTCAGCCATGCAGCAACCGCACCAGCCCGTGATTCAAAAGATGTTGAGGCTCTGAACGCAACACTTCGTTGCAAGGCGGCATACTTTTGCCTCCACGTCAGCCACATCCGTAGAACATCGAACAAACGAGGCGGAGAAGCCTGCAACCTTGCGACTATCAGCTTAGAGCAGTGTTTTTGCGAAAGCTTCTGCGCTTGGCCAGTCCGGTGACACGAAACGCGGGACTGTTTCCGCGTTACCCTATTCTCAGTCACAATGAAGTAGGAAAACGAATTCCAATCCTCGCGAGCCCCATCCTCAACTTCCTGCCACAGAGAGTCCGCAAACCGCGAGTCGTCCGCGAGATTCACGATGTAGGTGTCGGATGCCCTGCGCTTTCGAGGAGTGCCCACGATAAGATCCTCTACAGATGCAGCTGCTTCCATATCCGCCAATCTGTGCTTCAGACTGTCAGCGGCGTTGGAACTTAAGCGTCGTTTTGCGTGTGCCTCAATTTCGCACGTCTCGCGAGCGGTTTAGAGGCAAACGCAAGTACCAAGATAGTATTCCTCGATCACCCCAGGTTCCATTCCAACGAATAGGCGTCGTGGTTGTCCATCTACACAGGCCCTTTCTCCCAGAGCGAACCCGCTGCCGGTGCTCTACGCTGACAAGCATTCTCCGACGATAGCATAAGCTCGGAGTCGGGGCGTAGAGTCTAATACCTAGTGCATCAGGGTCGACAAAGGCCTTGGTTATTGGACGAAGCGGTCAGTGCCCTGGTGCTTAAGAACCGGATAATCTCAAAGCTTTGGATCGCTACTGACCGCTGAGCAACTCGCGTTTGCGGTCGAGAAGGCTGTTTCATGAAGCCCCCTTGTGGTCTCCAAGTTTAGGTCTGGGATGGTTGGTCCTCTACGGCGGTCGGGACTTTTTTCTGGCGCGGTTCGCGTCGCCGTGCCCACGGCGCAGCTCTGCGGATGAACTCCCGCTGAGCGGCATCGAGCGCGAGGCGAGCCTGGTGGAGGTCGTAGAGCGAGAAACAGGTGGAGCAGCCGCCACGGATGCCGGCGCGGCCATCTTTCTCGGGGTTGTAGCGGGGATGGCGGCTGCACTTGGCCTTGACCCGCTCAGTCAGCTTCAGCTTGTAGGTGAATTGCAACATGGTCTCCTCCGGGGTGGAGCAGCGGGGCCATTGCTGGCCCCGACTGCGGGTTAGGCTGCGAGTCGCTTGGTGGTCGTCTTCTTCTTGGCGGATTTGGTCTTTACGGGAGTTGGCTTCTTCGCGGCCTTCTTGGTGGCCACTTTCTTCTTCGCCTCTAGTTTCTTGGGCTGCGGTGGAGCGAAAACCTGCTCTGCCTCGGTCAGAGAATCGATTTCGTTCTCGCGCGGGATTCCTGCGTGGGTGGTGAGAACGAGACGGAGAGCGAAGCTGGTCAGCTTCTCGTCCTCCAACCCATCCACGACTGAGGTCAGCACTTCTTCTGCCGTCTGCTGGTTGTTTTCGTCGGCCACGAAGTACGCAGCTACGTCGTCGGTGAATTGATAGGGGTCGATGTGAATGAGAGCACGGAGCAAGACGCGAAGCTGTGGCGCTGTGAAGGTGGCCGGGGCATTGTCGAGGATGCGGTTGAAGGAATCGGCGCGGCGTTTGAGCAGACGTTTGCGGCGGGCCTGTTCCTTTTCGTGCTCTCGTTGTCTCGCCTCTGCGTCGGGGTCGATTTGAATGACACGGTGCGGATGGTGGACGGGGCAATCGGGGTCGGTGCAGACGGTGCGTGTACTTCCTGCGCCTTCGCCGTAGACGACGATTGCGGTCTTGGACGATTCGCAGGGCGTCACAGGTTCGGCGTCTTCGTTCTCGTCCTCGGGTGCTGGGAATCTCGGTGTACTCGTTGCGCGAGAGCGTACCGGGCCGCCGTTCCTTTGGGTTGCGATGCGCCGTCTCGATCTGCACTAACTCAGGTCGCGCCGCTACCTCGCGGTTGACATGCTCGGTGAGCTTGGCGTGATAGCAGTTTGCATCGAGGCACTGATCGCCAGCCACATCCGCAAAGAGTGACGTGTTGTATCCGCTGCGGCGTGGGCAGTTGGAGCAAGCACCTGCGGTGGGATTGAGGGTGTTGTCCTCGCGGTCGAAAGGTGCCTCGTCCAGCGGGAGATAGACGTTGTTCGCAATCCATGCGGAGAGGTACTTGGCAGGGAGCAGATGCGGCTCGTTGTCCTGCCAGTCCTTGCGCCAGCATTGCGCGAAGGCTTCTTTTTGGGAGTCCTGCGGTAGCCGTGCGATGAGGTTGGCATGGCTGGCTGTGATGCGCTCCTCTTGGAATGCTTCGGCCACTTCGGGGATGAGTTGGAGCAAGGCGAGGCGGGCATAGATGAGACTGTCGCTCTTGCCCGTCTTCTCGGCAAGCGTGGCAACGTCATAGCCGGGGAGGTCGAGCAGCCGTTGAAAGCCCTGCGCCTCCTCGTAAGGATGCACGTCGACGCGCTGGCTGTTCTCGATTAACTGCCATTCAAGGGCTTGCTCGTCGGAGAGTTGCACGACGCGGACGGGTATTTCGTCCATCTCGGCAAGGTGGGCGGCACGGAAGCGCCGCGCTCCTGCGACGATCTCATAGCCTTCGCTGTTGGGCCGAACGGTGATGGGCTGGATGAGTCCCTGGGTGCGGAGACTTTCGGCAAGCTCGGCCAGCTTGGATTCATCGAACGTGCGGCGGGGGTTGGTGGTGGACTCGTGAATGTCCGTTAGGGCGAGGGTCTGGAATCCTACGTTGTTCTTCTTAGTTGTCATGGTCGTTGCTCCTTTGCTTTTGCCGTTGTTGTGGCAGTGGCATGTGACATACATGCCGAACGCCACCTGGCGAAGGCGGGGGGTAGCAACTGCAAGCTGAGGGGTATCCCCACCCTTGCAACGGAGCAGAGCGGAGTGGAAAGGGCGAAGCGCAGCGGAGGTCTGCACAAGCGCAGCGCGGAAGATTGGGGAAACGGCTTGCGGGCGCGAGGGGCGGAGCTCCCCTTAGAGGGTTTGGCGGTTGCTTTTAGGGTCGGCGTTGCGGGCAGGAACAGGCCCGCAGAGGTGGGTGGCGGATGACGGCGAAGCCGGCAGGAGACAGGGAGGATACTTCCTCCCCTTGAAAGGTTTTGAAGAAGAAATATGCCATCCGTTCGACCGGATCGACGATCGTTAAGCCGCACCAGATTTGGGAAATTTGGCATAGGCAAGAGTATTTTCCACCGTCGCTATTGAAATGTACACATCAATAATGTATAAAAGCATATTGAAGTGCAGGCGCAGTCGCAATGTAGTGAAATGTACATTGCTTTATGATTCTATCGCAGACTGAATCAGGTCGCACATGGTTTCGGAGAGAACAGCAATGACTATTGAAGAAGTTCTGGTCAAGCAATATGGTCCACTCCTCAGTCTGGCTGAGTTGGCGATGATTCTCGATCGCTCTCCGGAGGGACTCCGGATCAGCCTCAGATCGTCAGGCGAATGGGTCAGCCGAATCAACGCTGCTCGTTTGCGGCTCGGTCGTCGGGTCTATTTTCGTACCTCAGAGATTGCAAACGTACTGGACGCACGGTGACGTCGAAGAGTGTCCTCTGATCTGACAAGCATTCAGTCCATACTTCGGCAAATCGAACGGGGAGACCGACCGTTGCTGGAAGTTGACCGTCGGTTCGAGCAGGGCACTCCTGAATCGGAAGGGAGACAGCATTCTGAGCGGCCTTTGAGGAACAGAGTGCGTCGGAAGAGCCCGCCGGCAACGGCGAAAACGAGATTCTGAGGCAATTCTCTCGTTGACGGAAGCTATGTACTCCGAATGCGCTGTCGATGCAGACGCGCTCGGGTTTATGGCGAAGATGCTTGTTCAGACCACTCTCCCTCACCGGGCTCAGCCCGGAAAGCAATACACCCGTACCGATGGCGACGTGACGCTCTCGATCACAGATCTCGGCGGGTGCAGGCTTGCCGTATGGCGCGTACCCGCGCCTGATTCTCGTTTGGATGACGACCGAAGCTCTGCGAACCGGCGAACGCAAGCTGGAGCTTGGACGTTCGCTGTCCAGCTTCATGGGGCAACTCGGGTTGCAGTGTACGGGTGGTCACTGGGGAACGATTCCGCGGTTTAGAGGGCAGATGGAACGGCTATTCGGTGCTGCGATCTCCACACGATGGAGACGGGACCAAGACGGTCAAAGCCACACTGGAGGCTCCAATCTCCTGTTGGCGGAGGAGTTCGACCTCTGGTGGACTCCGCAGAAGCTGCCGCAAGCGGGTCTTGGGCAGTCGAGCGTCACGCTTTCACAAAGATTCTTTGAACAGCTTGTCGAGGCTCCAGTCCCACTCGATTTGAGAGCAATCAAAGCTCTAAAGAGGTCGCCCTTGTCACTCGATCTGTATGCCTGGGCGACCAGGCGCGTCAGCTATTTGAAAAGGCCGCTGCGCATTTCATGGGCATCCTTCCAGTTGAGTTTCGGGGCTGGCTATGCTGAAACGCCGCAAGGAAGGTCTCGGTTCCGGGGAAACGCAATTGAAGCATTACGCAGAGTGAAAGTTGTTTATCCGCAGTTGAAAATCGAGATTCAGCGAGATGGAGTCCTGCTGTATCCGTCGCTGACTCACATTCCCAAAGTATCCCTCGCGTAGGCATAGCGGTTCAGTTCACCTTTCCCCGTCAGGGGCGGAGGTTCTCGGAATCCTGCGGTATTCGCGAGCCCTTTGGCGCCTCAGCGGGAATTCCACTGCTTGCCCCTGACCTACTACAGGCTAGTAACTATAGGATGTTAATACAGGGATATAGGAGACGACGTAAGGCGTTGATCTGCAAGGAATTACGGACAATTTTCTACCCCAATTATGCGTGAAATGATACCCCCGTTATGCGTGTTTGATCGGCTTCGATACCCCGCTTATGCGTGAATCCGTACCCTCGATATGCGTGGAAATCGAAGATCTTCCACAGTGGAATTATTGGGCGGAATTTGATTCTGGAGGCGCCTGGGCGGAGGGCTTAGTCTTTTTTGAAAAGGGTTCCCCATCATCGTCCTCTTCAATCCGAGGAAACTCAACCAATTCGGGGATGTCGTTGAGAATGTCGGCATACTCCTTTTAGAGGGCTGTGCTGGGCTGTTCGGATGACATCATCGAGCGCCCAAAACAATCGGGACGCCCTTAGGCGTCCCGATGTTCTGATGGAAAAGGGGCTTGTGCTTCCTTTTAGGCCCGAAGGCTGTTCGGGAAGGACGTGCCCCGTATATGTCTTGGACCTTTCGATCCTGCTTATAATTTATATCGGATGATATCGACTGTCAACGCATATGAGCAGCTTATCTGTGCCCGTCTCTTTGATTATTTCAGCTCCCGCACCCATTGGAACCGCTCTCTTTGGAATGTGGGAACGCTACTTGCCCTCCGCGAGGTTCTTGAGGCTAGCGAGGCGCAAAATCAGGGCCATCTGAAAGATACGGCGATCCGCGGCGTAGTTGCGACTGCATTGCGCCTCCTCCACGATGACCCAGGACTTGGCACGCCGCTAGATCGATCTGCCTTGGAAGCACTGCTCACGTTCAATGGCGCTCCGCGCGAGGAGGTCCCTTTCCAAGGGTTGGAGTACGAGGCTATCAAGGAAATAGTCGAGAAAGCGACGCCGCAATACCTGGAACGATGGGCCACTGCCTTGAGTGCTACAAATCCTCCAGCGGCAGAGCGAACGTCCCGAGCCATCGCCTCACATCTCTTAGATCGCGGGTTTCACTCAGACTTTCTGCATCGCTGGTGGACTTGGCGGTTCAATAATCCACCCGATCTTGAAACCCCGTTAGCTTCAGTTTTGCAAGAAGCATCCGCTCTGGCATCGCGCCCAGACGTGGACTTTGAGGTTTTGATTCCTTTTCCGACTCCTCTCCAGGCTCCCCGCGATCTTCTGCCTCCCGCTAGCTGGATCGACTCCACAGCAGTCGGCGAGTGGCTCCGTGCGAATAATTCGGTGATACCCCATGGAGATACGACAACAAGGAGGTTTACTCCTCAAGTCTTAGGCATGCGACCCTGAAGCAGCAGTGCTCTTTGCTGCTGAACGCGTGGAACTCTTTTCTGCACGCGTGCTGCTTAGTACGAGAAAACAAGTCGAGCACTTTCCTCTCGCCTGCGTGAAAGGGAAAGCCAAAGCATACTCAATTGAACGGAGGCTTCGGGGTATCAGGATCGGGGCTATGCACCGTGAAAATCGGATCTGGCTGGAATCGGAACCAGATCCCTATATTGATCCCGCAATAGAATTGCTTGCTCTTCTCCAAAATGGATCATCGAGTGCTGCGATAGCAGGTGGATGGGCTGCCATCGAGTCCCTTCTGTCCGAACCGCGTAGCAAAAGGCTTGTCAATCCTGCGGAACGGTTGGCCACGATCGTGGCATGTTCTTTTCCCCGGGCCGAGCTAACAGACCTTGCCTACACTCTGATCGAGCGCAAAGACCAGTTTGCACAAACCTTGCAGACTTTAGAGACAAACAAGGAGAAGGCTGGGCACGTTGCAAAGGCCATTCTTGACGGCACTCTTCCAGACCTGACGACGTGGTCCGATCGTGCGGCGGCTGAACGCATTCGGGAAATTCTCCAACATCCGCAAGAGACCATAACGAAAATTAGGGACCACGTTCTCGATACATTCCAGCGACTGTATCGTCAGCGAAACTTGGTTCTCCATGCGGGAAAAACGCAGGCTGTTGCGTTGCGAGCAACCCTGAGTCGAGCGACCCCCTTGGTAGGTGCAGGATTGGACCGAATCGCACACGCTCGTTTTGTTGGCGATCTGCGGCCCATTCAACTGGCTGGTCGGGCACGGACTGCCCTTGATACGATTTCAGCCGATGACCCGCTGAAAATAGTGGATCTTCTAGGTATATGAGAATCGCATCGCGAAGCTGATTCCGCACCCTCGTTGGTGACGCCGCTATCTAAGACCATGTCGATCCATTCAGTAGGTAGATTCAGCATGTTTGACAGGCCGACTCAGAGTCCCCGGCAGATGAGTTGAGGTGCAATAGGGGTACACTCATCAGCTTCTGCCCGCTACGACAAATTGCGCTAAATTACGGTCGCTCAATTACTTAGGGTTACGCTCAATTACGCTCGTTTTTCTTGTATTATCATAGACTTACAGAGATGTCCGGAAACTCATAATCCCTTGGTTGGGGGTTCAAATCCCTCCGGGCCCACCACAAATCTTCACCTCACGGTATCCGTCAGGGGGTTCAAATCCCTCCGGGCCCACCACAAATCTTCACCTAACGGTATCCGTCAGGGTCGCATCGCACCGCAAAGGCTGAATTACCGCGGAGGTTGGTTTGCGATCGACTCCAGGTACTTCTGAACCGCCGTTTCCAGGGTGAAGTGCATCCGCTCCGGGCCAAGGGTTGTGCCCAGCGACGACCGTCGGATCATAGTCAATACCTGCGGATTGAGCCCCACCAGCCACAGCAACACCCCACGCTCCCGTTGCTTCCTCTCCCCTTCGATCAACATGTTGAGCGCGGTGTACTCCAGGTCGAACACGCCGCGCAGATGGATTGCGATGATCCTTGGTTTCTTCTCCGCAATCAGCAACCTTATCTTCTCCCCGATGTGTTCTGCGTTGAGAAAGAAGAGGCGCCCTTCCAGCCGCAGCAGCAACAAGCCCGGAAAGGTCTCGTCCTCGGGATGCTCCTTCGAGAGCGGGCGGAAGAAATTTGTACCTGGCTTTCGCCCAAGGACAAAGACAGGCGGATTGGCGACCTGGTGCGCGAGCGCAATCACCGATACAACGATGGCGACGAGAATTCCTTTCAGCGTTCCGAGCAACACCACGCCCGCCATCGCGGCGATGGCCCAGATGAATTCCGTTCGCCGAACCTCGAGGATTGCGCGGAACTCTTTCGGCTTGATCAATCCGATCGAGTACACGATCACCACAGCCCCCAGCGTGGCCTGCGGCATCAGCGCTATGACGCCGGAAAGCAGGAGCATCGTCACCAGCGTACCGCCGGCGGTAATCAGTTCGGAAAGCTGCGTACGCGCCCCCGCCTGACGGTTCACTGCGGTCTGGGTAGTGCCGCCTCCCGCGGGCATCGCTCCCAGCAAAGCACCGCCCGCGTTTGCGAGTCCGGTTGCCAGCAACTCCCGATTTGCGTTTGGACTCGGTTCGTCGGCCCGGACGAAAGCGCGCCCTGCGGCGATCGTTTCTGTGAAGCTCATCAACGCAATCGCCAGGGCCCCGGGCCAGAGCTGCCCGGCGAGAGAAATATCCGGCAACGTAAAAGACGGCAGACCCCTGGGGATATGTCCCACCAGCTCGACACCCCGTGCCTGCAGCCCGAAAAGAGCTGACCCCGCAATCCCAGCAGCCACCGCAACCAGCGGCGCCGGCGCCCGGGGAAGGAGCCGCTCGATCCCCAAAAGAATTGCGATCATCACCAGTCCGACAACCAGCGTCGGCAGCGATGTCTTGGACAATCCTTCAAAGATTCCAAGCACATCGTGAACGAAGGAGCCTCTCGGTACGTGGATGCCCAGCAACTTTGGGATCTGATCGGCCACAATAACAAGCCCGATTCCAGCCTTGAAGCCGATCAGCACAGGTTCGGAGATGAAATTGGCAATGAAGCCCAGCCGCAGGAGCGACGCGACCACGAGCATGGCTCCCACCAGCAGGGTCAAAGTGGCTGAAGCCTTCAAAAGGCTTTCAGCATTTCCCTTCGGAACGACTTCGTTGAGTTGGGCCGCAACGAGAATGGCGAGCGTCGTGGTTGTGCTGACGCTGAGCACCCTCGAAGTCCCCAGCACCGCATAGAGGATCATCGGCAGAAACGCCGTGTAGAGCCCCACTTGTACGGGTAGCCCCGCTATCGTTGCGTAGGCCATCGCTTTTGGAATAACCACTGCGGCCGCGGTAAGGCCAGCGATTATGTCGAGCGGCAGCCAGTTCTTTTGATATTCACGTATCCAATCCGGCATGGTGAGGCAGTGTCATGGTCACGATTGCCCTGGATAGTAATTTGCGCGCCCGGTGGATTGAAATGAAACTGTAACTTTTGCCAGTAGCTTAGCGACCCTCCTCTATCGCTGAGGCAATCCTTGCTGAAGGCCCTGTAAATACTGACGGATGCGATTCCGCGCAGGAACAGCTAAATTCTTGGGGAGCGATGGTCGATCTGGCACAAGTTGCGACAGGTGGCTTGCGAAAATTTGGACGCACTTACATGCGTCATCGCTATTCGATCCTCTTCTATTCCCTCCTGTTGACCCTGGTCGCAGTTCCTATCCTGAACATATTCCACTCCGGAGGCATTCTCCTTGATTCCATGCTTGGCGCCAACTTGATTGCTGCAGTAATGCCAGCCAATGCCGGGAGAAGTCGCTCCATCCTGCTCATCGCCATGCTTATGGTGTGGTTTGCCCGCCCGCTGGCTCTCTGGCTTAATCATCGAACGCTCTCCGTAATCACGTTCGGGATATGGACATTGATTGGTCTGTTCGCTGCGGCAATTGCTTTGCTATATGCGTTTCGCGCAAGAACCGTCGATGCCGAGCATGTCTATGCGGCTCTAAGCGCTTATCTCCTTGCGGGACTTTACTTCGGCCTTTTGTATTGGGTCCTCGAACAACTCCGGCCAGACATGTTCACAATGTCAGGCGATTTTTCCAGATTTGCCGCAATCTACTTCAGCTTCGTGACCCTGGCCACGCTTGGCTATGGTGACATTGTGCCTCGCTCTGACGTAGCCCGAAGCCTGGCCGTCGTAGAAGCCGTCGGCGGACAATTGTTTTTAGCGGTACTGGTCGCGCGATTGGTTAGCCTGTATTCGACCAGGTCACAAAAACAACCCTGACTGGTTACGCAAAACGTCTAGTACTCCAGTTCATGCGGAGCCGGATAGGTCAGCGTCCCATCCTTCTTCTCGTACCACATAAACAGCTTGTGATCTCCATTCACTCGCACCGCCACAATAATCCCCGTCCCGAACGTCCCCGTGCCATCCGTCTTCGAGATATCGACGTGATGCTCAGTAATCGGCCCGTTCACCGGGCTCTCCGTCGTCCAGTCTTCCGTGAACCGCTTCAACGAGTAGTCATATTTCTGCGGATGTTGCTTCCAATCCTTGTCGTTCATCCACATCGCATAGGCGTTATCGAAATCCTTCGCCTCAAGCGCCTTGAAAAAACTATCCACCCGATGCTCCGCCCGCAGATTCGTAAAGAACCATCCATGCCCTAAAAGATATCCGCCAAGCCCAATCACCACCGTCAGCAGAAGAGCGACCCCCGCCCCGACCAGCAACCCGATCCTTCGCTTCTCTCCTCGCTCGTCATACTCAGGAGCATTCAGCAGCGTCATCGTCCCCTCACCTCATCCTTCATCGAACGTACCCACTAATATTAGACTCCGCCCGTCCCATACCCGGACGAGCCCAGTTCTTCGTCGCTTTCATATGGTGTTCCATATGCGCGATATAGTCCGCAATCAGAAATCCCAGCGTAAGCCTATCGCCCTCAATCACGCCCTCATTCGCAAGCCTGCTCCTTTCGACATGCCGAATCGTCCAGACAATATGCTCATTCAACGCAAACCAAAGCCCCAGCACGCCAGCCCACTCACGCTCCCGGTAGTGCTGCCGCGCCACCCAGGCCTCCTGTTCATATCCCGGAAGAGTCTGCGGTTCCACGCTTTGCATCTTCACCATCCGCGCCAGATTGTTCACCGCCGAGTCCGTCAGATGCCCCATGACCTCCTTCACTGACCACTTCCCCTCCCGCTCCGGCACACTCGCATCCGCATCCGACAACGTCACAAGCCAGGACACCGCGTCCCGAATCACTTTCTCCAGCCGTTCTCCCAGTTCAACGGGTTCCAGCTGAGCCACAGCCGTCCCCCGTGCATATGTCACGCCCATCGAAACGCCCCTTTCTGCACCTCACACTCATAACCGCCGGACTGCATATTCCTGGGTCCCCCGCGAACATGTTCGCGGGGGCGGAGATACACGGAAACCACATCGAACCGCACCGGAATTGCGTCTCTCGCCTCTTCTGCAAATCCGCGCAGGTAAGCCCGTGCCATTCGCCGGAGCATCTTCTGCTTCTCCTCGTTGATAGCCGCCTCAGCCGTCACCAGATCCCGCGAACTCCGCGTCTTCACCTCGACAAAGCACAGCCACTCGCCATCCCATGCGATCAAATCCACATCCCCGCGCAGCTTTGGACTCCGCCACCGCCGCGCCACCACCACATACCCGAGCTTGCGAAGATAAAACAATGCCTCCCGTTCTCCGCTCGCACCCGTAGCCAGATGCTCCGCCGACCGCCTGCGCCCGATTCGTAGAGCAAGCGCATCCATCCTGCGCAACGCACTCGCCTGCCAGTCAATCCACCCCATCCTTAATTTGCTCCGCACAGCAAGCATACCGTTCCGGAGCACTCCTTCTCCGGTGAAAACCAGCTAGACTGCAACCTGATTCAACCGCTCGAGCCGTCCAACATCCCGCAGACTCAGCCACGATCACTACAGAGAGCACCCGTATCCGCCGAATTAACCTCTGCCTCTCCATCATCTTTCGCACCCGGAAACCAACCTGACACCAGCACGACAGTTCACTTCCATTGATTCCCTTCCGCAACTCTGCGATACTTAATCGTGCACACCACGCACAAACTTCCAATCAATTTAAAGAGGTCGCGGAAATGTCTGCAAAGTACATCTTCGTAACGGGCGGTGTTGTGTCTTCATTAGGCAAAGGCCTCGCAGCAGCCTCCATCGGTTGCCTGCTTGAAGCCCGCGGACTCCGCGTCAACCTCATGAAGTTCGACCCCTACCTCAACGTCGACCCCGGCACCATGTCGCCCTTCCAGCACGGAGAAGTCTTCGTCACCGACGACGGCGCCGAAACCGACCTCGACCTCGGCCACTACGAGCGCTTCACCCACGCCCGCCTCTCCCGCGACAACAACCTCACCACCGGCCGCATCTACGAGCAGATCATCCTCAAAGAGCGCCGCGGAGACTACCTCGGCAAGACCGTCCAGGTCATCCCCCACGTCACCAACGAAATCAAGAACGCCATGCGCAAGGTCGCACAGGACAGCGACGTCACCATCGTCGAGATCGGCGGCACCGTCGGCGACATCGAGTCCCTGCCCTTCCTCGAAGCCATCCGCCAGATGCGCCAGGACCTCGGCCGCGACAACACCGTCTTCGTCCACGTCACCCTCATCCCCTGGATCGCCGCTGCCCAGGAACTCAAGACCAAGCCCACACAGCACTCCGTCAAGGAGATGCTCTCCATCGGAATCCAGCCCGACATCCTCCTCTGCCGCACCGAGCGCCCGGTCCCCCGCGAGATGCGCCAGAAGATTGCCCTCTTCTGCAACGTCGAGGAAGCCGCCGTCATCGCCGCCCGCGACGTCCCCAGCATCTACGAAGTCCCCCTCAACTTCGCGCAGGAAGGCGTCGACGCCCTCGCGCTCAAGTACCTCCGCATCGAAGCTCCCCAGCCCGACCTCTCCAAGTGGCAGGACATCGTCTACCGCGCCTACAACCCCAAAGACGAAGTCTCCATCGCCATCGTCGGCAAATACGTCGAGTACGAAGACTCCTACAAGTCCCTCAAAGAGGCCCTCGTCCACGGAGCTCTCGCCCACAATCTCAAGCTCCGCGTCACCTGGATCGAAGCCGAAGGCCTCGAGACCACCGACCCAAACGGCCGCCCCACCAGCGACTACATCCAGCAACTCCAGGGCTTCGACGGCATCCTCGTCCCCGGAGGCTTCGGCAAGCGCGGCATCGAGGGCATGCTCAACGCCATCCGCTACGCCCGCGAAACCGGTACCCCTTACTTCGGCATCTGCCTCGGCATGCAGACCGCCTGCATCGAGTTCGCCCGCAACGTCTGCGGCCTCAAGGACGCCAACTCCTCCGAGTTCGACCCCGCCACTCCGCATCGCGTCATCTATAAACTCCGCGAGCTCACCGGCGTCGAGGAGATGGGCGGCACCATGCGCCTCGGGGCCTGGCCCTGCGTCCTCGAACCCGGCTCACTCGCCGCCCAGGCCTACGGCACCACCGAAATCTCCGAGCGTCACCGCCACCGCTACGAATTCAACCGCGAGTACGAGGCCATCCTCACCGGCGGCGGCCTGCGCCTCACCGGAACCACCCCCGACGCCACCTACGTCGAGATCGTCGAGATCCCCGGCCACCCATTCTTCCTCGGCTGCCAGTTCCACCCCGAGTTCAAATCCAAGCCGCTCGAGCCGCACCCCATCTTCCGCGACTTCATCGCCGCCAGCTACCGCAATCGCCTCACCCAGAACGCCGCAATCGCAACCTCACACGAGGAATCCGCAACCTTGGGCACATAGGCCCAGAGAAGCCTTTTTTAGGATCGCAGACGAAATATTTTTAGTTCGTCCCAATGTGCACGTTTCAGGCTCCTGCTTCCAGGCGCGGACCGGAAGATCTGTAACCATCGACACCATCGCCGCATCCAGGTGAACCTGCGCTTTGCAGAAGGGCACAGCTTCATCGTCGCATTCATCTAAACCCCGCTTTGCTCAAAGGCACGGCTTCATCGCCGCAGCCACGTGAACGTGCGTCTTGCTTAAGGGCACGGCTTCAGCCGTGCCGTAAATGCCGCAATATTGACGCGGCTTTAGCCGCTGAGGTACTCCTTTCGCGATGCAGGAGATTTTCTCAACATTCCGCTTCGGCTACTGCTTTCCTGCTTCTAGGCGCAGACCAGACGATCCGCACCCATCGATCTCCAACACACAACGCCATCGTCACAGTCACGTGAACGCGCGTCTTGCTTAAGGGCACGGCTTCACAGGCTGCGGAAAATCCCGTCTTTGCTTCTGAGGTAAAGCGGGGCTTCAGCCCCGCGTCTAAGCCCGCCGCGAAGCGGCTACCGCTCTGCCGAAGGCCGGAGTGGAGCCCGAAAGGGCGGAACGACACCGGGTGCCAATGTCACCACTTCTGTTCATTTGCCTGCAGACTCGAACTCATTTAGCCGGGCATGGGCGGGAAAGAATGCCTTCAGCCGCACCAAAACATCCAACCGGAAGGGCACGGCTTCAGCCATGCCGCAAATGCATCATTACGAATGAATTATCAATAACTTAAACAACTAACTCTTCAAAAACTCAGGAAAAACGCCTGTCAAGCCCGAAAATCATTCAAACCAAATCAATACAACTACTTACAATTGACAGACCAGTTCCGCAAATCCCCTAAAATAGAAGGAGGAAGGAGGGCTTTTCCCCTTTTCAAATGCCTAACTGTTTTATTTTGAACAATTTAAAATCTAACCCTTTTATATAGAATATTTACATATAATCCCAGGTCTAAGTCAAATATAATGAACACTTTGCATCAAAAGATAGGGGGGAGGGGGAGTACCCTGGATGGGGGGCATTGGTCTAACCACCACCATCTCGACTAACCTTCCTGTTGCAGAGGAATCGCATCTCAAAGGAACCCCTATATGGAACGGATCGAACGCCGCACACTGCTCAAGCAAATCGGCAAGGGTCTCATAGCGGCGAGCGCTCTCAGCCGCATCGCTCCGGCGCAGGCAAAGAAAACCAGGTCCGCTCCATCTCGCGCCCGTTCCACAGCCCCAAAAACGCCACCGCGTCCAAATCTCACCCTGAACATCCGCGACTTCGGAGCCCTCGGCAACGGCGCCGCCAAAGACACCAACGCAATCCAGCAGGCCATCGACCGCTGCTCCGCACTTGGCGGTGGTGAAGTCCTCTTCCCCGCCGGAAACTACCTCACCGGCGCCATCGCTCTCCGCACGAAGACCATCCTTCGACTCGATCAGGACGCCACCATCACCGGAACATCCGACTTCGACGACTATCCCGTCACCCAGGTTCGCTGGGAAGGCAAATGGATCCCCGGCCACACTGCCCTCATCTACGCCCTCGACTCCAGCGACATCGGAATCATCGGCCCCGGCAAGATCGTCGGCAACCCTGCCCTCGGCGGCCGTCCCCGCCCCGGCAGCCCCCTCCGCCACCCGGCCCTCATCGAAACCATCAACTGCAACAACCTGCGCTTCGAAAACTTCTCCACCAGCTACCACCTCATGTGGTCGCTTCATCCCACCTGCAGCAAAAACATCTCCATCAAGAACCTCACCATCCGCTCGACCGGAGGAAACGGCGACGGAATCGACATCGACTCCTGCCAGCACGTTGTCATCGACAACTGCGACATCTCTACCGGCGACGACTGCATCTCCCTCAAATCCGGCCGCGGAGCCGAAGGTTACGCCCAGCTCAACACCACCGAGGACGTCACCATCACCAACTGCACCTTCGCCGACTCCATCTTCGCCTGCATCGGCATCGGCTCCGAGACCTCCGGCGGAATCCGCAACGTCCGCATCCGCGACTGCAAGTTCACCGCGGCCAAAACCTTCGCCATCTATATCAAGTCCCGTCCCGGCCGCGGCGCCTTCATCGAAGACATCGTCTGCGACAACCTCGACGTCTCCGGAACCACCGGCGGCTTCCTCCGCTTCAACATCCTCAACTCCGGCATCCAGGACTCCGACCCGGTCCCGGGCGACGAGGGTATCCCGACCATCCGCAACTTCCAATTCACCAACATCCGCGTCGACAATGTCCCTGTCCTCGTCGACGGCACCGCCGTCCACCCCCGCAAACCTCTCGACGGACTGACCCTGGCCAATATCACCGGAAGCTGCGCCAAAGGCATTTCTCTCGCGAATATCAACAACGCCGTCATCCGCGACATCAATGTCACCGGCTACTCAGGTCCCCTCCTCAGCACCGCCAACGTCACCGGAACCGGCATCACCGGAGCCGCAACGGTGGAACTACCGAAAGTTCCCGACCCGATCCCGGCGCCCGCCACACCCTATCAACTGCACTAAAATCAATTCAAATAGCGCTCGAAACCAGGAAGGAAGAGATTCCGCATGACCACGCAGTACAACTACGGCCGGCGCTCTTCAGGCGGATTCTTCATCTTCCTCCTCGCGCTCATCCTGGGAGCCGCCGCGATGGTCGTCTTTATACGACACGCCACCACCGGCTTCTTCGCCCGGGTAGCAGACAAGATCACTGACCGCCAGACGACCTACGATACCTCCGTTCCCGCCGTCGTCCAGCGAATCCAGCGCCTCAACCGCCTCGAAGCCGTCGTCTACTCCATCGATACCGTGGTCGAAGGCTCTAGGACCAACGCCGTCCTTCCCGATCTCCTCGCCGGAGATCGAATCCTGCTCGTAGTGCATGGCCAATCCATCGCCGGAATCGACCTCGCCCAGCTCAAGCGCGAGGACGTTCAGATCACCGAGAGCAACGGCACACGCTCCATCCACGTCACCCTGCCGCCCTCCCAGCTCTTCCTCACCACCATCGACAACCAGCACACCCGCGTCTACGCCCGCTCCACGGGCCTGCTCGTCCCTGCCGACCAGAACCTCGAAACCGACACTCGCGCCAGGGCCGAACAGCAACTCCAGCAGACCGCTCTGGCCGACGGAATCCTCGACGCCGCCAGCAAAAATGCGAAAGCCACCGTCACCACGCTCCTCTATAGTCTGGGTTTCAGCCACGTCGATGTCACTTGATCTTAATAATGCGGCAACCAATTGTGACCGTCCGCGTCCAATAGTCGGACGCGCCAGAATCACCGAAGAGTCCGGCCTACGTTACACCAATGTGTCATCGGCCAACCCTTCAGGACCTGCGCTATCATCGAACTATGAGGCCCTTCTCAAAATCACGCATCTTCGGCAGCGACGACGATCCGGCGCAGACCGAAGACCTCACAACCGAAGCTCTCCCGTTTCCTGAAGACGAAGAAGAAGAATCAACCCTGCTCAAAACAGTCGGCTGGGTCTCCGCCGGACTCGGCGCGGTAGCACTTGGTCTCTTCGTAGGTCGCGAGCTGCGCCAGCGTTACAAGTTCAACCGCCGCACCCCCTACGACTTCTACTCGCACTCCGGCGACGAACAGCAGGAAGCTGATTTCGGGCTCGGCGTCTAAGATCATTCTTTCGCTCACAATGAGTCAGCGAAAGAATGATCTTGGCCTCTCACAGAAGTAGAATCAAGCCGACTTGCTCTGACGCGACTTGAGCTCATTGAGCAGATTTTCAATTTTGTCCTCGCGTTCAAGTTTGCGAAAGCGATCGCTCAAATCGTCGTTCTCAATCGAATCCTCAAGCAGAGTCCTCGTCGCTGCGTTCTCGGCTTCAGTTCCCATGATCTTCATGCGCATCCGGTCGATAGGTTGAGTGAAGCTCCTGCCCTCAACATCCGAGCGCGCCTTGTTCGCCTTGCCGACAGCCCGCGCCCGGCGTTGCTGAGCAATTAAGAGCTCACACCGCGCCTCGGTCTCCTTCAGCTTCTGCTGCAGCTTGTTATAGTTTGAACGCATCAGTTCCGCCTCCATGCGCTGATCCTCAATCTGCTGCGCAAACCCCGCCGACAGCTGTTGATGCGAAAGGCCGCGATCCAGCGCAGCGCGAGCAAGATCGTCATGTCCTTTGCTCACCGCAAGCTCAGCCTTCCGCTGCCAGTTCGCCGCGGCATCATCATGCTCCTTACGCTTGCCCTCCAGCAGATGCTGGTCGGCAATCGCAATCGCCACCTGCGTCTTCACCTGCAGCAGCTGATTCTCCATATCCAGAAGAAGCTGCTTCAGCATCTTCTCCGGATCTTCAGCCTTGTCGATCAGGTCATTCACATTCGCGCGAAGTAAAGTAGAAACTCGTTCCAGCAGTGCCATGGTCGTCCTCCTTCTCCTGTGAGCGCTGCGGCGATCCGGTTGATCGCCGCAGCAACCAATACGTTAGTTAGCCGTGCCGTTGCCTCCATCGCGGGGCTTCATAGCTTTCACATTGCCCATGAGGTCCTGCAGGTTCATACCCGAGAGAGCCTCGAAGAGCGCCGGCACCTGCGCCGCGATCTTCGTCATCTCGCCCGTCAGCTTGTGGGCGCCGATCGTGTTGTCTCCGCCAGCCGAAACGATGGTGATCTTGTCCACCTTCGACAACGGTTCCGACATCGCGCGCACGACCTCAGCCATATTGCTGATCAGGCGGTCGACGACGGCAGCCTGGCTCCATTCCTGGTAAGCCTCGGCCTTCATATTCATCGCCTTGGCCTCAGCCTCGCCCTTCTGGAAGATGACGGCCGCTTCAGCCTCACCCTGCGTTCGAATCGCAGCTGCCCTACCCTCAGCTTCGACCGTAAGACGAGAGCGCTCAGCTGACGCAAGATTCTCGATTCGCTGCTTCTCGATCTCGGCCTGCTTCAGAACGGTGGCAATCAGCTCCTTCTCATGACGCAGAATCTCAGCATCCTGCACCTTGATCTGCTGCTCTTTCTCAATCTGCTGCACCTTCACCTGCTCAGCGACGACCTGCTGCTGCATGACATTGGTCTGGATCTCATACGCCTTATCGGCCTGAGCCTGCTGGCGCTTGCTCTGCTCACTGAACTGCGCCTTCTGGATGTCCAGATCGCGCTGCGCCTCTGCCTGCTTCGCCAGCGATGCCGTCTCAGCGATCACACGTTCCTGGTCCGCGGCAGCCTTGGCCACCGCCGCCTCGCGCAATGCTACTGCGCGGCGAATCGCTGTATCACGCTCGGCCTCGGCGGCGGCAATCTCGGCATCGCGGCGAATCCGTGCAATATCCGGGCGGCCCATATTGGTGATGTACTCGTTCTGATCACGAACCTCCTTGATCGTGAACGAGATCACTTCGAGCCCCATCTTGCTCATATCGTCAGCGCAGGTCGAGCGCATGCGATCGGCAACCATCTCCGGCTCTTTCACGATCTGCTCTACCGTAAGCTGACCAATGATGCCGCGCAGATGACCTTCCATGACAAGACGAATCAAACCTTCGCGCTCCGGAGGAGTTTTAGTCAGAAACTGCTCTGCTGCGGTCAGGATGGACTCGTTATCCGACCGCACCTTGATCTGCGCAACAGCCTCCACCGTGACAGCAACGCCTTGCTTCGTATAGAGGTCCTGCTTCGGCGCCACATCAAAACTCATCAGTTCCAGCGAAAGCAATCGAGAATTTTCAACCACGGGAAAGATGACGGCGCCATGGCCACGAATCACGCGAGGTCCGCGAAAACCATAAACAATGAGCGCCTCATTCGGCCCCGCCTTGCGAAACAGTCGTGCGAGCATGCTGATCAGCAGAAGAACAGCAGCGCTTGCAAGTCCAAGAATGACGTAATAAATAACGTTCGACATAACGTTCCTTTTGTTTGTCCAGCGTGCACTGCATCGGACGCGATACTTTGCATCCCTAAAAGAGAGCTACAGGGAGATCTTTGTCAGGTCGGAGGCTGCGACAACTCCAGTTCGTCGAGTTCCGTCCACTGACGAACCCAGGCAATCCCGCGCTCATATCGCAAAACCAGCACCTGCGTATCTCGCTCAATCGAGTGGCCATCTTCCGCTCGTGCCGCAGCGCAACGCCGCGTACCGTTCAGCGAGAACAGAATCTCTCCCGTTCCATTCGCATGCACCGTAGAGCTCACACGCGCGACGACGCCGCGCATCTCCGTATCCTCTGGCAAGAGCGCGCGTTCATGTGGCAACAGCACCTTTACGAGAAAAGCTGAGACGGCAGTGCCTGCAATAAGCCCGCTCATAACCGCAACCAGAAGTACGGCTGACACCGCTATGGAATGACGCCGCGATAACAGATAGCCTGCACCGCCAAACCAGCACAGAAACGCCATCATGGCGAAGACGTTGAACCGCGACACATGACCGCTATGGGTATGAATGCTATGCGAATGCCCAATATGAAGATTTCCAAGGTGTAGATGCCCAAAACCTCCGGCGAACGACAACACACTGAGCACAAGCCCAACGACAAAGCACGTCAAATAAAATGTCTCCCAGTTCATCGCAGCCTCCTTGCTGTCTTATCTTCAGAAACAGCTCTGTCCTTGATCTGCGAATGTGCCGTTTTTGCATGTGCATTCTTTGCACTTGCAGCACTGGGCCGGAGCAGATGAAGTAAACGTTCCGCCAGTGACGGCGTCTCCAGAATTGACTCCAGCAGCAGAAGACACTTCCGCGAATCTTCATGCCTGGCCAAGGTAAGCAGAGCGCGGCGGAGCTCAAAGTCCTGACGAAACCTCTCCGCTCCACTCACGAGCCAGAGATCGAGCTTGTCCTCAAGAGTCCGCGCGTCCGATAGAAGTTCCGCGTGGTATCCCTCCGGATCGTCCACCAGATAGCCAGGATGAACCTTGAAGAATCTGGCCAGCAACTGCCGTGTTGTGTTCGTCAGGTGCGGCCGCGCTCCGGATTCAATCTGCGATAAATACGATTGCGACAGCTTCGCTCCGCTCTCCGTCTCAATAGCCCGCAATAACTCCTGCTGCGTCATCGCCCGGTTCAACCCCCGCAGGGAGCCTTCCACCTCGCGAAGGTAACGAACTTTGTCTGCCAGTTTCATAACTTTATTCGTATTGCAAATCGCGATATTTATATCGCAATTTGCAATATAAAGCAACAGGCATAGACTGAAATTCACGGCTCGTCCCTAAACCACCTTGTTCGTTTAAGATAGTCCAGACATGAAACCAGCCTTCCTCTTCCCTGGCCAGGGCTCACAGGTTGTGGGCATGGGTCGCGATCTCTACGATAATTACCCCGCAGCCCGCCTAATCTTCTTCGAGGCCGATGCTGCCCTCGGCTTCCCCCTTTCAAAACTCATCTTCGAAGGCCCGGAGGACCAGCTCAAACTCACCGAGCACACCCAGCCAGCCATTCTCACCGTTTCAGTCGCCGCAAACCGAGTGCTCGCGGAAAAGGGAATCTTCCCCTCATTCGCGGCCGGTCACTCGCTCGGCGAATACTCTGCGCATGTCGCCACCGGAACGCTGAAGTTCGCAGACGCTGTCCGCACTGTGCGCAATCGCGGCCGCTACATGCAGGAAGCAGTGCCGGCAGGCAAGGGAGCAATGGCGGCCATCCTGGCGCTCCCTGCAGAGCGCATCGTTGAGCTTTGCGCCCAAGCAGCAAGCGAGACCGGCGAGGTCGTCTCAGCTGCCAATCTCAATTCTCCCGATCAGACCGTGATCTCGGGTACAGTAGCGGCGGTTGAGCGCGCTGCTGCGCTTTGCAAAGAAACCGGAGCAAAACGCACAAAGATGCTTCCGGTCAGCGCACCCTTCCATTGCTCCCTCATGCAACCAGCGCAGGACGCTCTCGCAAAAGACCTGGCCGAGCTCGCCTTCAACAATCCCGCACGTCCCGTCGCGGTGAATGTTGATGCCCGTCTTGTCACCACTGCGGCCGAATCACGAGACTGTCTTGTCCGTCAGGTCACTGGTTCTGTGCGTTGGGTTGAGTGTATTCAACTTCTGTCCACACAAGGAGTGACTCACTTCATCGAAGTAGGCCCCGGGAAAGTGCTTTCCGGGCTCAATCGGCAGATCCTTGGTAAGGATTCACCCATTCCTTCACTCAATGTTGAGGATTCGGCTTCGCTGGAGAAAACTCTCACATCACTCCAATGAACTATGTTCGGCTGCACGGTCATAATCCATCAGAAAATCATCTAACCCAATCAATGAGGAACCATATGAAACCCGGCGATAAAGTAGAAGACTTCACCCTCAAGAATCAGGACAGCAAAGATGTCTCCCTCTCCGACTTCAAGGGTTCACCTGTAGTTCTTTTCTTCTACCCCCGCGCCGATACTCCCGGTTGCACGATCGAGTCCTGCGGCTTCCGCGATGCCTTCACCAAGTTCAAAAAGGCCGGTATCGTCGTCCTTGGCATCTCCCGTGATACTGTCGCCGCGCAGAAGAAGTTCAAGGACAAGTACGACCTGCCCTACGACCTGTTAGCTGATGACAAGATGGAGCTTATCAACCGCTACGATCTGATTAAGCCGAAGAATATGTACGGCAAACTGGTTAAAGGAGTGAAGCGCACGACTTACCTTATAGGGCCAGATCAACGGCTCATCCATATCTTCGAAGATGTAAAGCCCGAGGGCCATGCCGAAGAAGTCCTCGCACTCCTCAAATCGCATCAAAAATAGTCGATGCGTCGCCGGGGCTTCACTGTCGCCGTCATACTCCTTCTGCTGCCGTTCAATCTCTGTTCTTGGGCCAAAACCCAGCAGCAGATACGGCCGACCAGCACTCCCTACACCGGCGATCTCTCCATCTTTGACTACCCCGACCGAGCCAAAAAACTCCAGATCGATCGCGTCATGGACCTGCTTGGCATCACCGAAGGCAAGAACGTGGCCGACATCGGAGCCGGCTCGGGCTGGTTCACCGTCATTGCATCCAAGCGAGTCGGCGCAACAGGAGCAGTACTTGCAGAAGACATCAACCCGCTCGCTATCGAATACATTGGCAAGCGAATCCAGAAAGCAGGACTCACCAACGTAAGGACCGTGCTCGGCGCGCCCGATGACCCTCGTCTTCCTCCCGGAAGCGTGGACGCTGTGCTTTTGCTCAAGGTCTATCACGAGGTCGCTAACTCAGTAGCCTTCATGAAGAAGCTGATGCCCGCTCTTCGCTCCGGAGCAAAGATAGGCATCATCGACCGCAACGGCACCGGAGCAAACCACGGCGTCAACAAAGATACTGTCGTAAAAGAAATGGATGAGGCCGGCTATAAGCTCACCGGAGCCTACGACTTCACAAAACCCGACGGCGAGGACTACTTCCTCATCTTTGTGGCCAAATAGCTCGCGGATTCCTTTGCATAGCAAAAGGCCCGTCCTCAAGAGACCGGGCCTCTTTCCAAATTATCAAACAAACTTTATTTTTGCGGGGTCGGCGCGTGACGCAGCTTCGAGTTAGGCGCCGGAGTTGACGAGGCAACCTGTGACTGCAGACTATCGATCGTTGCGTAAAGTTGGTTCGTATCCGTCACCTGAACCCAGCTCTTCTGCGTCACAACCCAGATCGTAGGAGTCTGCGCAATCCCGATTCGTTCGCCAAGCGTGTAGTCGGCATTTACCTCTGCCGCAAACAGGCCTGATGGGTCAATCACGAAAGGACGGTTGAGTTTGTGCGCCTGAAAGAATTTTTGCGTGAAGCGGTCCAGGTCTTCCTTGCTCGCAATTGAAGTCTGGACTGCGAAAACGGCCCCACGGAACTCCTCGGCAACCTGCGGCGAGACCTTATCCTGCAGGTACCGCGCGGTGATTGCGCCGTCCCGGCTCCAGATGTGCATCTTCAAGGGGAAGTCGTGCCGCACGATAGGAATCTTGTAGCGATCCGCCGCGGCATGCACGATGGGGTAGGCGTGTGCGCAGGCTGGGCATTCCAGATCCTCAAATTTAACGATGGCAATCTTTGCGCCAGCAGGAGGCTTCAGCGTTGATGTGTCTTTAAATGTGTTTCCGGTTCCCGGCGGTGCCGAGTATTGAGCGTGCGAGGCATTTGGTGAGGCCACAAGAAGGACGGCTGCAAGGGCGAAAGAGAGACGAGTCAAGGTCATAGAGCGCATGGCTATTGTCCTATTTTAGACGAGCAGGCCGTAGGAATGTCTGCCAACTTTGACGTAAGCCTGTCTTTTGCTTTGCCCTTGATTACTTTGCAAATAACAGATATTTCGCAACCTCCAGCCATTGCCGGTAATCTAAAATTCTGGTGATCGTGAGAGAATTTCTGCCTAAGCTTGGACCAGGAGTGCTGTTTGGCGCTTTAGTGGTCTGTTTGAGCGTCGGTGCGGCCGCGCAAACCGAGACCGCACGGGCGACCTCGCAGGACCTGCCGCAGGCTCCAATGCCAAATCCGTCAGTAATGGCATTTCCAGGAGATGTTCGGGTACAGAAAGCAACTCCGGGAATGCTTCCACTTAGCCTGGATGATGCCATCGAGCGGGGTCTAAAGTACAACCTTCAGATCGAGTTGGATCAACAGAATGAACGCCGCGTCCACGGACTGATGCTCACAGTGAAGAACAATCTTCTTCCCAGCATGACCGCCGAAGGCAAGGCTTCCGCGCAGCAGATTAATCTTGCCGCGCTTGGATTCAAACCAGGTGCCATTTCCATCCCCGGCTTCAGCACCAGTAACTTTCCGACCATCGTGAAAGTGGACACTGCGACAGCTCAGCTCAGCATGGAGCAACAGCTTTTCAACGTCCCGGCTTATTATCTCTATCGCGCCGCGCAGAAATCACAGGACGTTGCGTCTTTGACAACTCTGAATTCACGAGGAACGGTGGCGCTGTCCGTCGGCACCCAGTATCTTCGTGCATTGGCCGACGCATCTCAGATCGACAACACACGCGCACTTCTAAAAGCCGACCAGGTTGCCTTCGAGCAGGCGCGAGCCTCGCATGAGGCTGGCGTTGGTACCCATCTTGATGAGCTTCGGGCGCGTGTGCAACTGCAGACCCAACAGCAGGCGTTAATCAACGCAGAGAACATATTCGCGAAGGATAAGATCGCGCTGAACCGCCTGATTGGACTTCCTGCCGACCAGGAGATCGCGTTGACAGATACGGCTCCATTTGCCGAGTTCGAGCAAATGCCGATTGAAGAGGCCAAGGCTCTCGCGTACCAACGCCGCAAAGATTATCTAAGCCTTGAGGCACAAAGGGATGTTGCGGACCGAACTTTTAAGGCGGTACGTGCGGAGCGCTATCCGTCACTTTCTTTCAATGGCTATTACGGCGTACTGGGCGAAATCGGCGGACTTTACCACGGGGTCTTTTCGGCTGCAGGCAAGCTTAGCTTCCCGATCTTTGAAGAGGGCCAGCTACGAGGGGAACGCGAGGTTGCACAAGCTCAACTGACTGGGCTCAAACAGCAGATCGACAGCCTGAAGGTTACGATTGAGCAGCAGATTCGCTCTGCGATGCTCGACGTGCAGTCATCGAAAGACCTGGTCAACGTGGCTCGCTCCAATGTCGATCTTGCGACTCAGCAGTTACAGGATGCAAGCGACCGCTTCCAGGCTGGAGTGTCCGACAATCTTCCCGTTGTGCAGGCGCAAGCAACTCTCGCCGACGCGCAAAGCAGGCTGGTAGAGGCTTTGTACGAGTACAACCAGTCGAAGCTTACACTGGCTCGCAATACTGGCGTTGTCGAGACACAGTACAAGATCTACCTCGGGCGCTGATTTCGTTTCTCAACAACTCCATCACTCTCTGCTGTTTATGAATCTGTTGACTTCATGTACAGTGGCTCGTGCCGGTTGGCGTGAACACTAACTCGAGTTGAGTCGCGGAGGAGTGCTTGGCAGAGAAACAGTTTATTCTCGCGCTGGACCAAGGGACGACGAGTTCGCGGGCTATGGTGGTGGATAGGGCTGGCGCGGTTGTCTCCATTGCACAGCATCCTTTTAAGCAGATTTATCCGCAGCCAGGCTGGGTTGAACATTCCCCGGTCGAGATCTGGTCCTCGCAGAGCGGTGTCGTGACCGAAGCGCTGGCAAAGGTGGATATTACGGCGCGAGACATTGCAGCAATCGGCATCACCAACCAGCGCGAGACGACGATCGTCTGGGATCGGGAGACGGGTGAGCCGGTGTACAACGCCATCGTGTGGCAGGACCGCCGTACCGCCGAGTTCTGCGATGCGCTGCGCAATGGAGGCGATGGCGCGGCGATTCAGGCGAAGACGGGGCTGATTCCGGATGCGTATTTCTCCGGCAGCAAGATCAACTGGATTCTAAAGAATGTCGATGGTGCGCGCCGGAAAGCTGAGGCAGGAAAGCTTGCGTTCGGCACGGTGGATAGCTGGCTGATCTGGAAGCTGACGCATGGAACGAAGCATGTCACGGATGTGACCAACGCATCGCGCACCATGCTCTTCAACATCCACACGATGGATTGGGATGACGAACTGCTGCGCCTGATGGACGTGCCGCGCTCGATACTCCCGGAGGTTGTAGCGTCCAGCGGCATATGCGCCACGGCGACTGGCTTGATCGGCGGTGTCCCGATTGCAGGGATCGCCGGCGACCAGCAGGCCGCGCTGTTTGGCCAGATGTGCACCACGGCCGGGATGGCGAAGTGCACGTACGGGACCGGCGCCTTCATGCTATTGCATACTGGCGAGCAACCGATGGCTTCGAAGAACAAGCTGCTGACGACCGTGGCGTGGAAGATCGGTAACAAGGTTGAATATGCCCTTGAGGGCAGCATGCTGATGGCCGGCGCGGTCGTGCAGTGGCTGCGTGACGAGTTACAGATGATCCGCACTTCGGCCGAGATTGAGGAGTTGGCGGCGTCAGTCGATAGTTCGAATGGCGTGGTGCTGGTTCCGGCATTCGCGGGGCTTGGTGCGCCGCACTGGGACCAGTACGCTCGCGGCGCTCTTGTTGGCATGACACGCGGAACTTCGCGTGCCCACGTTGCGCGGGCGGCGCTTGAGGGGATCGCCCTGCAGGCGACGGATGTGCTCGAAGCGATGCAGGCGGATTCCGGCCTGCCACTCGCGCAGGTCCGAGTCGATGGCGGAGCGGCCGCGAACAATCTCCTGATGCAGATTCAGTCAGATGTGCTGGGGATCGAGGTGGTTCGACCGAAGAATGCGGAATCAACGGTGCTTGGAGCAGCGTATCTCGCAGGACTCGCAGTTGGATACTGGCCGGACAAAGAGACGATCGCGCGGCAGTGGCAAGTAGACCGCGTGTTCAAGCCGACAACGGATGCTAAGACTCGCTCCTCCGTTCGGGCGCGGTGGAGACGTGCCCTGAGCCGCGCGGGCGGCTGGGCTGCTGACCTGGAGACCCAGGCGTGACGCAACGCGACAGGATGCTGCGGAGACTGGAGGAGCAGTCGTCTCCATGGGACATGATTGTGATTGGAGGCGGAGCGACCGGACTCGGGACTGCCGTTGAGGCTGCATCGCGTGGCTTCAGGACAGTGCTGCTGGAGCGCTCGGATTTCGCCAAGGGCACATCGAGCCGGAGCACAAAGCTGGTTCACGGCGGCGTGCGATACCTGGAGCAGATGAATATCACGCTAGTGCTGGATGCTTTGCGCGAGCGCGGGCACATGCTCAGGAACGCGCCGCACCTGGTGCATGACCTCTCCTTTGTGGTTCCGGTGTTTGGATATTTCGGACTTCCCTATTACGGTTTCGGGCTAAAGGTTTACGAACTGTTGTCGGGGAAGCTCTCTTTCGGCGCTTCACGGCTGCTGTCGCAAGAGCAGACGATGCAGATGCTTCCGGGCATTGCAGGGGAAGGCCTGACAGGGGGCGTTCTTTATCACGACGGGCAGTTCGACGATGCTCGATACGCGATCTCGCTGTTGCGGACGTTTGAGGATCTGGGTGGAACGGCACTGAATTACGTTGCGGTCACAGGCCTCGTTCTGCATGGCGGCAAAGTTGCCGGCGTGAAGGCTCGCGATGTTGAGAGCGGCCATGAATTTCAAGTTGGGGCGAAGGCTGTCGTGAATGCGACGGGGGTTTTCACCGAAGAGATTGTCGCGATGGATGGAACGAAGAAGGGCGATTTGCTCTCGGTGAGCCAGGGCTCGCATTTTGTTTTGCCGCAGTCGTGGCTTCCCGGCGGGAAGGCGATGATGATTCCGAAGACGTCGGACGGCCGGGTTCTGTTTGCCATTCCGTGGCATGGAGCGACGGTTGTGGGAACCACGGATGAGCCTGTGGATCATGCTTCTCTCGAGCCGCGGCCGATGGACGCGGAGCGAAGATTTTTGCTCGATCACATTGCGAAGTACTTTGGGCGGCGGCCATCGAGTGACGAGATTTTGAGCGTCTGGTCGGGGCTGCGGCCGCTGGTGAAGCAGAGCGGGGGGGCGACCTCGAAGCTTTCGCGCGATCATACGGTGCTGGTCTCGAAGACCGGGCTGGTCACCGTGACCGGCGGAAAGTGGACGACCTACCGGCGCATGGGTGAGGACGCGGTGAATCGGGCGGCCGAAGCCGGCGGGTTTCCCAGGATTGCCTCGAAGACCCTGGAGCTGAAGCTGCACGGCTGGTCCGATACAAAGGCCGATGTTGCGGAACATGAGCTTGTGTATGGGAGCGATCTTCCGAAGCTGCAGAAGCTGTCGCAGGACGATCCCTCCCTTTTGGAGTTGATGCATCCGCGGCTTCCCTACCGGATGCGCGAGGTCGTGTGGGCGGCGCGGCTTGAGATGGCGCGGACGTTGGAAGATGTACTGGCGCGGCGGACTCGCTCGTTGTTCCTCGATGCCCGGGCTGCGATCGAGGCTGCGCCTGCAGTGACTGATGTGCTGGCGAAGGAGCTTGGGCGCGATGCGGCGTGGAAGGCCCGGCAGCTTGAGGAGTTTGGTGCGGTAGCGAGTGGTTATCTTTACGAGGGCGAGTGAGTTTCTATGATCGGGCTTTCCTCTGATTTGGCTCCTGTGGTGGGTGAATTCGTTGGTACGTTTGTGCTGATCGTGCTGGGCAACGGCGTTGTTGCAGGCGCGCTCCTGAACAAGTCGAAGGCGCAGAATGCCGGCTGGATCTCTATCACGGCCGGCTGGGCGATTGCCGTGTTTGCCGGTGTTGCGGTGAGCGCAGCGTTGGGCGATTCCGATGGGCACCTAAATCCTGCGTTCACGGTGGCTTCGGTGCTGATGACCGGCAATGCGGTGCGGTTGCTGACGTATATTCCGGCGCAGATTCTGGGCGCGCTTTGCGGCGCGGCGGTTGTGTGGCTGCAATACAAGCCGCATTGGGAGCTGACCGAAGATCAGGGCGCGAAGTTTGCGTGTTTTGCCACAGCTCCGGCAGTCTATGCGCCGTTCTGGAATCTTCTGAGCGAGGTCGTTGGTACGTTTGTGCTGGTGCTGGTGGCGACGGCGCTGTTCTCGAAGCGGATCGCTCCGGCGGGTGTGGCTCCGGGGCTGGGGCCGATGCTTGTGGGAGCACTGGTCTGGGGGATCGGGTTATCGCTCGGAGGAACGACAGGATATGCGATCAATCCGGCACGGGACCTGGGGCCCCGGCTGGCGCACTCGATTCTACCGATTGCCGGAAAGGGTGGCTCGGGCTGGCGGTATGCCTGGATCCCCGTGCTGGGACCAATCGTTGGAGCCATGCTGGCCGCAGCTGCGATCCGTGGATTCAGCATGATCTAGCGTTATTCCTCCAAGGGGAGACCCCCTCCCCCCTATCTTTTGGCATAAGTATCTAAATTAAAATGACTTAGATCGGTCTAGATATGCCAGACTCAGCAAATTTGAAAGGCTGGGTTTGCCGTGACAGAGCAGCAGATATGGAATTGGATAGGAAAGAAACAGGCCCCCGATTCGGGAGCCTATTTAGGCGGCTTTCTTGAGTTCGTGCCACTCATTGTTCCTGGTCATTTGAAGAACTATCTTTTTCTTGTCTGGTTTCTTCATGGCATCCACCATTGCTTTAAGTATTCCTAATGCGGCCTCTTGAAGGTTGGGGTCTTGGGAAACGACAGCGTAAGTGAGCCTAGCAAGAGTCTGGGTGGCTTCTGATATAACTTGGCTTTCATTTTCGATTCGCGAAAGCGTTTCTGGTTCCAGAGCAAGGTATTTGCAATATTGATTCGCCTTCATTCCGAGCCTCTTTCGCAAAAATCTAATCTCTTTCCCAGTTAAATCAGATGTGGATTTGACAATGTCATGCGCGATTAGCTGCATCAATTGTTTAATTGCCGGTATCTCCGCCACGACGCGACCATCCGGATAAACGAAATACTTGATCCCTACCAAGTAAACATTCTCCAATCCACTATCGACAAAATGGAATGGTTTCTCATCCGTTGCAAAGTATTCAATCGGGCTTACTTTGATTTCATTTGGCGTTACCATTTTGTTAAGACCTCAAAACTCCTGTTAGCTGTGTCCACAGCTATGATGATCGTTAAATTGTCACCGTCAACGGTTTCGGTCACTATTCTGTATTTCCATTGCCACTCGTCTTGATTGAACTCAGGCATGCGCTCATATTTCCAATTTCGTTCGAGTCCATGAATAACATCGTCTAACGTTATTCCTCGTTCAGGATGGTCAAAGCGTGCATGATAAGTTTCGTTAGTTTCCCCTGGGGCCTTGTCCAGAGCTTGTCTTACGAGGGCTTTCAAGTCGTCCTCACTTAGATATGGAGGACGATAGCTATTTATTGACATAATATCAAGTATTTCTGGATGCAACAATAGTCGTAGGGCTAACTAATTGTAACCATTATAGAAAAAGCCCTTAAGGCCCACAAAAGCTTCCCTTCTTAGAAAATAATTCCATCCGTAGCAATCCGAAGGGGCCATGCAGGCAGTTCTCATTGAACCCGAAACTCACCCTCTGGCCCATGTCTTCGCCCGTCAAAGCTTAGAGACGTGAAGCCCCTCCATTAACGCCGCCATGAGAGACGGAATACTCCACCGTGAGGCAGAGTATGAGAAACAAGTTCTATTTTAACGGATTCAGAGAATAACTCTGCCACGCTTATCTATTTGATTTATAGACGTTTGAGTGATTTGGGGCTTGACATGTGAATTTACGGGGATTTTGCCGGATGGATTCTGTAACTCATTGGATCGCAGCTACTTGAAAGGAAATAGATGCCAGCGTACGCTCGCATTCGCAAATACGCGGAAACTGTCTGCGGATGCAGAGAGCCGGGCCTTCCGACTTCCGTCGTTTATGCGTGGGATTCGGCGGCTTCGAGAGTGTCGAAGACCTTGAGGACATTGTCGACCTTGGTCATCTCCATCAGGGCAGTGACACGCTCCGTGGGGGCGACCAGAAAGAAGCGACGGTTGTGGTTCTCCGCGCTGACGTAGTAGTTCATGATTACGCCGAGACCGGCGGAGTCCATAAAAGGGACTTGTGACAGATCCATGATGAGACAGTCCGGTCTGAGCGTGCGCAACTCATTCTGGAGACCGAACAAGTTGTTCAGAACGAGGGGCCCTGAGAGAGTGAGGATGACAGTGCCTTCCTTCGCACCATTGGTTGTGGTGTAGGTGAGTGATTGATCGGACATATAGAGCGGAGTATAGAAGGTGGGCTGTTACAAGCGCGTGAATTTGGCAGGCAAGGATAAAGCCGAGAAGACGCATCACTTTTCTCCGCAGCCTAGCGAGACGGCTAGCTGCTTCGCACGATCCCGCTGAGGCCGGCGACGAAAAATGTCGCCAATACCCATCCCAAAATAATCATCATCCAGCGGAACCAACGGAGAGCCGCTGGAGATATGAGCAGATTGGGCAGATGCCCCACAATCAATTTCCTGATCTTTCCCAACCGACCGGCAGGTACGGGTCCGGTTGTTCGTGGCGCAGGGGATGGGTCAGGCTGCCAATGTTCATCCTGTCCAAGCTTGATCAATGGAATGCAGTTCTCGATCGAATAGATGAGCGGATTGAAGGGCGGATAGTAAACAGGAAGATTGCCGGAGGTGCGAAGCGCTGAATAGGCTTCCTTGTCGGTTGGCGCCATTGCTCCCTTGCGGTTCGCTCTGCGATAGATGACCCACCCCAATGCCGTCAGGCCGCAGAGTTCCCATATCGCCCAGCCAGGATATATTCCATAGCCGATTGTCGCTTTTGAGACATCGTCTGTCGCAGTTCGGAACCAGCGTGCCGGGGCTGTGAAAAGTTTTCGACGCGCTTCAACCCTTGTGCGGATTTCCAGCTCCATGGAAACCTGCTTGGCTCCCTCCTCGTCGCCGAGGTCCTTCAGCACTTTTGCCAGCTGACGATAGGGCTGCTGAGTAAATTCCGACTGGAGGCCGAGCCATGTGAGCCTCCATGACTGGTCTTTCAGATCATCGGAGATGCCGCCGTATACGAAGCCATTTAAATGCAGGCTGCCTTTCTGACTGGGCCAGCTTGGCTTGTCACTGACCAGGTCTCCGACGCTGGTGTCATCCAGGTAGAGTTCTGTGATCCCTTTCACGCTGGTCAAATAAAAAGTCTGCTTTATGGACGCCTCCGTGAGGACTAGCTTCGTAAATCGTCCACTCCCACAATCCAGGTCGCGTCCTATTTGAGCATTCTGGAGATCGACGTCGCCATTTGCTGCAAATCCCTGCCGGAGAAATGCAGCACTGCCGATTACGGCGCGTTCGGCATTGAGGGCAACGTCTCCTGGGTTATTGAAAGCACCGTCGCTGCAATCCAGATCTCCGCCGATATGAGCGCCCAGAAAGTTGACTTTGCCCTGGGCGGAAAATTTCTCTGTAAGGCGGACATTTCCCCCGAATTCGGCCGAATCGGCGTCCAGAGCCGGTTTTGCCTTGCAGGTTACGCTGCAATGATTACAAATCAAATCCTTTCCGATGTGAGAGCCCGAAAAGTTGACACCGCCTGTTGCCGTTGCACGGTCGAGGTATGCGTACCCGGTAACCATGGCGTGATCGGCATCCAGCGCCAGATCATTCGGATTTGTAAAAGTGCCACCACTACAATTCAGATCGCCGTTGATTTGCGTTCCGAATAAGTCGACCGTGCCGACCGCTGAGAAACCGTCGGAGAGGTAAACCGACGCTCCGATGACTGCCAGATCGACCGTCAGGGCTACGCCTTTGGGATTCTGGAAGTTTCCTTTCCTGCAATTCAAAACGCTGCCGATTTTAGCGCTGGAGAGTCTGACTCCCCCTTCCGAGGAGAAGCCCTCGGAGAAAAAGACCGCGCCCTTGATTTCGCCAATATCGGCGTCGATCGCATCCCCCCCTGCGTTCTTGAAGCTCCCATTGCCGCAATCCAGATTGCCGCCGATATGGGCGCCATACAAATTGACCGCGCCGACCGCCAGAAAACCTTCGGAGAGATACACAGCCGCTCCGATGACTGCCTGATCCGCCGTCAGGGCTGTGGCTTTCGGATTCCGGAAGTGGCCCTTTCTGCAACTCAAAACGCTGCCGATTTTAGTGCTCGACAGCCTCACCTCTCCTTCCGAAGAGAAGCCATCGGAGAAAAAGACCGCGTCCTTGATTTCGGCTGTATCGGCGTTGATCGATTCGTTTCCTGGGTTCCTGAAGCTCGAATTGCTGCAATCCAAATCACCGTTGATACGCGCACCGTACAAATTGACCATGCCCGCCGCCGAGAAACCGTCGGAGAGATACACAGCCGCTCCAATGACGGCCTGATCCGCGGTCAGCGCCGCACCTTTGGGATTCTGGAAGTGTCCCTTTCTGCAATTCAAAACACTGCCGAGTTTGGAGCTTGAGAGTCTCACCTCTCCTTCCGAAGAGAAGCCCTCCGCGAAAAAGACCGCGCCGTTGACTTCGACTGTATCCGCGCTGATGGCTTCTTTGACTGAGTTCTTGAAGCTCGCACCAGTGCAATCCAAATTGCCGTTGATACGCGCACCATACAAATCGACCATGCCCACTGCCGAGAAGCTGCCAGAGAGACTGACGGCTGCTCCGATGACTGCGTGATCGGCCCCCAGCGCTGTGCCTTCGGCATTGATGAATCTGCTCTTGTAGCAATTCAAATCGTGGCCGATTTTGGCGCCTGACAGGTTGACGCCCCCCTGCGACAAGAAACCGCCATCGAGAAAGACGGAGCCTCTGACCTCGACATCGTTCGCGTTAACTGAAGTCGCCTGACTGCCTGTAAGGCAAAGGAACGGTACCTTAATGAATTGCACATCGATTTCATCGGAGAAACGACAGCGCATGAACGTAAGCGGGAACGGAACAGCTAAATGAGACAGATCCAATCGATTGACGATCTTTGCGCCGTAAATATTGATGCCGCGAGCATCTACTCTCTTTACAGCCTCAGCGTCGGTACACAGCCACCGAACCAGGCCGGTGCGAATCTCTCGATTTTTGCCCCAGCTCTGGCTATTCGCGGGATCGTTGTCCTTGTTCTTGTCGTCGGAGTTTGCTCCGCATATGGCCCAGTCGCCGTCGGGAGCGGCGCGCAGCAGACGCATTTCGGCTTCCGATAACCCTTCGCTGAATTGTTGGGGCAGGATCGCCCTGAGATCATTAGCTTCGAAAGCAGGGGCCATGATCTTTTCCAATGCCTCGCGTGCTCTTGAGGATTTCTATTCCTGAAGTGACCGAAGTCTAACATGAGGATATGGAACGGGACACAGAAGGATCTGTTCCTATGAGGTTCGGCGATTGCTGCTCGCGTCGCGATAAAACCGCGTCATGAGTGGAGCGTCCCTTCGTTATTCCTCGACGACGGCCTTGACGAGGTTGCGCGGATTATCGACATCGATGTGACGTTCGATTGCCATGAAATAGGCGAGCAGCTGCAGAGGGACCACTTCGTAGAGAGGCGAGATGTATTCAGGGGCGTGAGGAACCTGAATGGTGTGGCTGCTGTATTGGGCGATCTCAGTGTCGCCTTCGGCGACGATGGAGATGATCTCGGGCCTCTGCTTTTGCAGATCGCGGAGGAGGTTGAGGGTCTTTTCGTAGCGGAGGACGGAGTCGGGCGCGTGAGGATCGCGGGTGGCGAGGACGATGAGCGCGGTTTGCGGATTTACGAGAGCGTTGGGGCCGTGCTTGAGCTCTCCGGTTGGGTAGCCCTCGGCCTGGATGTAGGCAGACTCTTTGAGTTTGAGCGCGCCTTCGCGGGCGATGGGGTAGTGGACTCCACGGCCGAGGAAGAGGAAGGATTCAGCGTGCTGGAGTGTGCGGGCAAGATGGGCGACCTGCTTTTCCCAGGCCTGGAGTGCGCCAGCGAGTGCGTCAGGAACTTTGTAGAGCTGGGCGAGATGTGATTCGACGACAGCACGGGTCATGCGGCCTCGTATGCGCGCGGTGTAGAGAGCGAGCAGCGAGAGGACGAGGAGCTGGCTGGTGAAACTCTTTGTGGCAGGGACAGCGCGTTCGGTTCCGGCCAGGGTGGGGAGCGAACTGGAGGCCATGCGGGCCATCGAGGATTCGGGCTTGTTGGTGATGGCGATGGTGGAGGAGCCACGGGCCGTGGCCTCGCGGAGCGCCTCGGTGGTGTCGGCGGTTTCGCCGGATTGGGAGATGACGAGGAAGCAGGGATTGTGGAGGGTCTGGGTGGAGCGGTAGATGTATTCGCTGGCGTACTCGACGTCGACAGCGATTCCGGCGAGGTCTTCGAAGAGGATTTCGCCGACGAGGCCTGCGTGGCGGCTGGAGCCGGAGGCAGAGATGAGGATGCTCTCGCGACCGACGAGGGCCTGGCGAGCAGAGTGGAAGACCTCTTCACGGAGGCTTAGCCCGTCGGCGTACGCGGCAAGTGTGGCAGTGAGGGCCTGGGGCTGCTCGTAGATCTCGCGGAGCATCGCGTGGGGAAACTGGCGAGTGGTCATAACCTGTCTATACCTCTATACCACAATTCGGCTATGGGAGTTATGTCACATAAGGGTTGGCTGAAAGAAGCCTACCTCAGACGTGGTCCTACTCATCAAGGCAAAGACAAGGACTCTCCGGGATATTGGATTCTTTCCACCCATGCGCAAAAAGCGCGCATGGGATGAGGCCCCCGTATTGCTGGTCCGTTAGAAGCAGAGATTATTCGCCAGATGCCGCCTTCGCGATGCCGGGGTTTTTGCCCATGCTGATCAGGTTGGCCATGATGCGGAAGGAGCCGGGGACTCCTTCGGGCATCTGACGGAAGAAGGCATAGGAAAGATAGACGTAGGAGCCTTTGCCGTAGCGGGCGTAGAGGAGACCGCCCTTCTGCGGGTCCTGGTCGACATCGTGCATCTCGGTGAGGGCGATGTAGTGGGAATCCCACTGACGCATGAAGCCGTGACCCCGCTCTTCGACCCAGTTCTCGAAGTCGGCTGTGGTGATTTTGTTGGGCCAGCTGAGGACTGGATCGTTGGGGACGAGGAGCTGGACCTTTTCGTTCTCCTCGACGACTTTTTCGGGATCGCCAGAGAGCGTGAGCGGGTAAGGCCCGTAGTTGCGGTCATACTCCTGAGTCTGGTATTGAACGATAACGGTGCCGCCGTTGTGGGCGTATTCGAGAAGGCGGTTGTTGAATGTTTTGAGCTCGGGGCGCGCGGCGTAGGCTCGAATGCCGAGAACGATGGCGTCGTAGTGCGAGAGATCACCTTTGGCGATGTCCTCGGCGGAGAGCATGGTGGGATGAATGCCGAGGTACTCGAGCGACATGGCGACGTCGTCCCCGGTGCCCATGATGTAGCCGATCCTGAGGCCGGGCGCGGTCTTCACATCCACACCCGTCGTGCGGTAGGTGGCTGCGCGGTAATGCGGATACGGTCGGACGCCGGGATAGCCAACGGTCTCGAAGCCCTCGGTGTACTTCTGACCTTCGTATTCGGCAACTGCCGTGATGGTGTAGGGCCTGGCTTCAACAGTGGCAGGCTGAACGTGGAAAGAGAGGTTTTCGTCTTCGCCTTCGCGCCTGGTGGAGAAATCTGACGATGCGGGAGCAGACGTCCAGCCCTTAGGAAGATCGAGGCTGACTGTTCCCTTCGCCGGACCTTTGACGCTGGAGTGAAGCTTGATATGGAGGTCGAAACCGCCGTCGTTAAGAGGAACGATGCCCGCCTGCGGCGTGACGGTGAGGGAGATTGCCGGAGCTACAAGAAGAGGCTGGAGGACAGGGCCGATTCCGTTGACGTGATTGACCGTCTGAACGACGCCGTCGATGTAGATGGTGACATCGTGATACGCAACCGTGGCGCGGGCGAGCAGCGGGTAAGGCCGCGTTGGAAGGTTGAGATAGCGCGGGTCGTTGATGTCGTAGTAGGACTGCTCGAGGTTTGGCCGGCTGAAATAGGGTTTGGTGACTTCAGCGTTCTGGGGAATCGTTATGTCGAAGGACTGATCCTTCGTGGCGCAGGAGGGGAGGTCTCCGGCGATCGATGCTTTGGGTGTGATCGTCCAGCCGGTGCCGGCCTGCGAGATGACCTGGACGTCGCTGAGCGAGACGGGATCACTGCCCTCATTCGAGACATGTACGGCAACCGAGAGGGACTGTCCGGGGATGACGGTCTGCGATGTAGGGACCTGCACGGACATATCTCCGAACGGGCTGGAGCGCATGGGGCTGGAGCCGGGACCATCGGTTATGTTGGCGAGGAGGGTGAGGCCGAGAGATTGCTGGAGAGCGAGGTTGAACTGCCGCTGCTTGACGGTGAGTTCGTGCACCATGTTGTAACGGGCTTCTTCGGGAAGCTTGCTTTTGGCGAGTTCATCGAGGAGAGCGTTGGTCTGAGCGAGGCCCTGGGCGAGAGTGGGAGCGATGCCGGAGGGTTTGCCCGCGTCAAAGTTCCTGATAGCGGCCTCGACTGTAGCGTTGAGCGCGTTCAGCTTCTCGCGCCAGGGTCCCTGCTCACCGGCAGGAGCGTACGAGGCAATGCCAGTGAGTGAGATGTCGATACCGTCGAAGAAAGAGGACTCGCGCTCAGAGGTTTTGATTCGTGACGCGTAAAGGTGGTACGGGGTGGAGGTCGGGCGAGGCAGGGGGATAGCGATGCCTCCATTTTGCGACTTCTGGTTGTTCAGGCCCTCACGCGCAATCTGCATATGCGTGGCGCCGAGCAGAGGACTGTAGTCGCCTGTCTGGATCTCGACGGTCGTGGAGGGGACTGCTTCGATCCAGGTATCGGTGACGTAATTCCTGAAGCGCACCGGAGCGTAGTGACCGGTGGCGTAGTCGTAGATTCCCTCTTTGCTGACGCGCGCAAAAGGGACGCGGCCGTAGACCTTGATCGGCGACCAGGGGAGGAGACCGGCTTTGATCTGGTCGGGAAAGACTTTGGGGTCGCCGGCCATCTTATAGACCATCTGCGCGGTGTATCCGGCGACCTGATGATGGCCGTGACCGTCGGAAACGTTGCCGATGAAGACCGAGGTGACGACAAGGGGGCGCTGCATACGGATGACGCGGACGGCGTCATAGAGGACGCGCTGCTCGCCCCAGGTCTTGAGGGCCTCCTCAATGGTCTTGGAGAAGCCGAAATCGGCGACACGGGTGAAGAACTGATGGACGCCGTAGTAGTTGCCGGCGGCGAGGAGTTCCTGCGTACGAAGGGTTCCAAGTTCATCCCAGTAATCGGAGGTCATGACGTTCTGACCGCCTTCGCCGCGATTGAGGGTGAGGAGTGTCGTGTCGACGCCTTTGCCGCGGGACTCATACGTGAGCATGCCGCCGTCTTCATCGTCCGGGTGCGCGGTGACCATGGCGAGAGACGCCCGGGTGTGGAGCCGCTGCAAGGATTGCGAGAGCGCGGCTGAGCCCTGATCGATTGGCAGTGGACGAGCGTAGGCCGACTGATAGGGCGGAGTTGGCGCCTGCTGGGCAATACTTTGAGTGCCGGTGAGCGAGAGCAGCAAAAGGCTGATGGCGGCGGAACCGGCGGAGATGCGGAGGCGGTCAGGTCTCATTCGCAAGAAACTCCCTGGTGATGATTATCGCGAAGATGGTGTGAATCTCGAATATACAAGGGGATATCATGAAATTTTCAACTTTGTAAAGTTTATTAAGTAATTTAGGGTATTATCGTTTTCGAAACCAGCAGAGACGAATGCGAACTTTGAGTCCCTCATCTCCTCAATATCTCTCGGACACCGAGACACAGCCTTCGCGGCCGTCGCATCTTCGGCAGGTGAATGCGCGGGGGCTGTTGCGTCTTCTGCGCGAGCACAATCCCTGTTCGAAGGCGGATCTTGTGCGCCTTTCCGGCCTGAGCGCGCCGACGGTATCGAGCGCGGTGTCGCACCTGGAGTCGCTGGGGCTGATTGAGAACCTGGGCGAGGGGGAGTCGAGCGGAGGACGTCCGCCGGGACTGCTGCGGTTTCACGCGACGCATGGGTACGTTGCCGGCGTGGATATCGGTGGTACGCGTTTGCGCATGGTGCTTGCCGATCTGAATGGCAAGCTGATTACGCAGTGGTCCACGCAGTTCACCGATAAGCAGCGCACGCCAAAATCTGTCTGCGCGCTGATACATGACGGCCTGAAGGTGATGTGCCAGGAGGGCAGCACTTCGCTGAAGAAGGTGCTGTATCTGACGGCGGGCGCTCCGGGAATTACAAATGTCGATTCTGGAATTGTGCTCTCCGCGCCGAACCTGAAGGACTGGGGCGATGTTCCACTGCGGGCCATGCTGGAAAAAGAGACCGGCATTCCGACCACAGTGGAGAATGACACGAACCTGGCCGCAGTTGGAGAACATTGGCGCGGTTCCGCAGAGGGTGTGGGGAATTTCATCTTCATCGCGATGGGGACGGGTGTCGGCGCGGGAATTTTTCTGCAGAGCAGGCTGCATCACGGTGCGGACTGGAGCGCGGGCGAGATCGGCTACATGGGCATCAACGGCAACACTCGCGAGCCAATGCGAGTGCGGTCGACCGGACAACTGGAACGAGCGGTTGGCGGCGAAGGAATTGAACGCGAGTGGCAGCGGCTGTTGACGCGGGACCGGAAGGCGAATGACGCAAGCCTGATGAAGCTGCGCCCTACAGAGATTTTCGATCTTGCCGCTGAAGGTGACAGACTGGCATGCGAGGTAGTCCAATATACCGCGTGGATTCTGGCGCACTGTATCAGCGACCTCGCGTTGGTCCTTGACCCCGAGGTCGTGATTCTGGGCGGCGGAGTCGGCGCACATGCTGAGCTTTGTAAGGCCACAAAGAAGATTCTTGAGCGAAACGAATTTGCCCGGCCGAGTATCCGATCGAGTTCGCTGGGAACACAGGCGCAGTTGTACGGCGCCATTTTTCTAAGCCTGGCAGCGAGTGAAATCACACTGCTGGCTTAGTTGCTGCAGGAGCGGTAGCTGGTCACGGATTCACTTCGCTAATGTTTCTTACCGCTGACTTCCTGAAGAATTCGTATTGACAGGGCTGTGATGTTTCACTAACGTAAGGGCCACTCCCACTTCCTAAACAGGTTTTACTAAGTTTTCGGGGCTTAAAACGGTGAAGGCAGAGGTAAGAAGCCTCGCACTCACTGAATGAATTGAAGCTAAGCACTTCCCAGGAGGCACGCTTTGTCTATGTTTCGTACGATCCGCATCTCTCTTCTTGGCTCCGCGCTTGCGGCCGGCTTGATGACCGCCGCGATGAGTGAGCCTGCGTGGGCGCAGTCGCAGTCGATCAACGGCACGATTCGCGGGCATGTAACCGATGCAACCGGCGCCTCGATTGCCGGAGCAACCATCACTGTGGCAAACGCAGAGTTAGGCTACACCAGGACAATAGCGACGGAGGGAGATGGTTACTTCGTCCTCGTGAATCTTCCGCTCGGAACCTATAAGGTTTCCGTATCGAAGGAAGGGTTTTCGACCGCGGCCTACGATCAGATCGTGCTGACGGCCGGTAAGGAAACTGTTCTCGATCCTTCGCTCAAGGTGGGAAATACGGCCGAGCAGATCGACGTTAGCGCAACGATGACGGCGATCGATCCTACGTCGCTGAACGTGCAGCGCACTCTGGATTCGCGCGAGGTTGAAAACCTTCCTCTGACATCGAGGAACCCGTACAACTTCATCCTCTTCCAGCCGGGCGTGAGCGGACATCCGAACCAGGAGCTAGGCATCCCACGCACGATTAACACGAACGGCCTGCTGGACCGCATTAATTACCAGATGGATGGCATGGTGAACACACAGAGCGACCGTATCGGTCTGCGTCTGTTTCCGATCGGCGACATCTTCGTAAAGGAAGTCCAGACGGTTTCTAACAGCTTCAACCCGGAGTTTGGCGGGACATCGGGCAACGTCTACAACGTAATTTCAAACAACGGAACGAACAATCTTCACGGCATGTTCCAGTGGATTCACCGCTGGCAGGATGCAACCGCATATCCCTACTTTGCCAACAAGAGCCAGGATAAGCCGAACCTGGAGCTTACGGATTATTCGGTCAATGCGGGTGGACCTGTCATCAAGAACAAGCTGTTCTACTTCGGCTCGTACGAGCACGTAGTACGCGGCCAGCCCGCGTCGGTCACGATTACGCCCGCAAACGCTGCCGCGCTCGGACTAACTGCCGATCAGGTTGCTCCGGCCCCGGGCCTTCTGCATGGCACCTTCGTTCTGGGCAGGGGCGACTGGACGATCAACAATAAGAACTCGCTTTTCGTCCGGTACAACTACTTCAAGAACAACTTTCCCTACAACACACAGGTGGGCGGCCTGAACGCACGCAGCACTGCTTCTGACTTCCTCGATCGCGCCCACGTGATTGGCGGACAGCTAACGTCGACAATCAACGATCACCTATTGAACGAGCTGCGCTTCTCATGGCCGTTCCGCAACAACACGCACTTCCGCGGGCCAACGGCAGGCGCTGATCCCGCTATCGTGATCTCGGGCGTCGCCAACATCGGCGCCTCGAGCAATGCTGGCGACCAGTACACTGACAAGGTTCCCAGCGGCAGCGACAATATCACCTATGTTCGCGGGAAGCACACCATCAAGGGAGGGTTCAATCTGGCGGAACTCATCAACCGTCAGCGCCTGGTGAGCTTCAACGAGTACACGTTCACTTCGCTCAATACCTATCTTGCGGCGAAGAACGGGACGAATCCCTACGGCTACAGCCAGTTCCGCAGCCAGCAGGACAAGAACGGTATCGGGTATGCGTCGATGTACTTCGGCACCTACTTGCAGGACACATGGCAGGTCACTCCGCGGTTTCTGGTGGTCTACGGTGGACGGTATGACCGGTTCAAGGGACCGGAGGCCAATCCGAATGCTCCGTTTGTGAATTCACGCAGTTTCAATACACCGAACACCAACTTCGCTCCGCGCCTCGGCTTCACCTTCCGCGTAGATGATCACACTGTATTGAAGGCCTCGGGCGGCATGTTCTACCAATCGACCCCGACGAACCTCTGGTTCAATGCGCTGAACCTGGATGGATCGAATCGCACCAACAGCTTCACGATCACGCAGCCGGCGGGCGCTACCAGCGGCACGCTGGCATTCCCCAACCTTCCTTCGAGCGGCACGACGTCATTGCAGAACGTAACGACGGTCTCGCCCAGGTTCAAGAACGAGTACACGTGGAACGGTGCGCTGCAGGTATCGCACGAATTCAGCCGCTATGACACATTCATGATCGGCTACATCATGACGAACGGCCGGAATCTGATGTATCTGCACAACATCAATCCGATCAACCCGACTGGGCAGCTTGCGGATGGACGGCCGGTCTTCAGTTCGACCGCAAATGCTTCCACCCGTCTCGATACCCGCTTCAACCAGATCAACCAGGTCGAATCCGGAGCGAATACGAGCTTCAACGCCCTGATACTGAACTACACGCGCTCGCTGTCGCGCGGCATTCAGATCAATGCGAACTACACGTGGTCGCACACGATCTCAGGCGGCCCTGAGGTCAACACCTTCGAGCAGAGCGTAGCCATTCAGGACACAACGAACCTGAAGCGCGATCGCGGCAACAGCATCGTGAACCATCCGAGTGCGTTCAACCTGACAGCGGTGATGGAGCCAACGTTCAGCGCAAGCAATGGCTTCTGGAACACGCTTGCCAATCACAACATGGTGGCCCTGTTGGCGAACATCAGTTCAGGCGACCAGCAGAACATCATCACCAACGCATCGCTCAACGGTGACTCCTCGGTTGCCTCAGTGACTCGGCCGCTCTATGTGGGGAGAAACTCGCTGCGTTCGCCGAATGTGTATCAGATCGACGGGCGCTACACCCGCACGTTCCCGAAGCTTTGGGATCGCGTTGCGCCGTCGTTCCTTCTGGAGGCGAATAACATCTTCAATCACACAAACGTGACGTACTTAGGGGGAACAGGCATTTCTGTGCCCCAAACCGTGGTGCAGACGGCGAACGACCCGCGAGGCCCGATTGGAACGGCGATCGGCAGTCCGACGATTACTCGGGGCTCTGTGCTGGAAGCACGCATTGTGCAGTTCGGCATTGCGGTCCGCTGGTAGTCAAACCGGGTGGCGTAAATCGATAATGGTTTACGCCACCTATTTTTTGCCTTGAGAGTAGATGAGGAAGTGATGAAGACGTCCGAGCGATCGGCGAAGTTCCCTGCGCCAATCTATCGCGATACTGTGCTGGCCCCTGTTTTCGCTGATGCGAAACGATACTTCCTCAATCCTCTGATTGAGATCGAATATGCGCACACGCTGATGCTCGCTCGCCAGGGCATCATGACGGACGCGGAAGCTGCCATGTGCATCGGCGCGCTGGACAGTCTGAAGGTGGACGAGATTCGCGCGGCGGAGTATGACGGGACTTTCGAGGACCTCTTCTTTTATATCGAGAAGAAGCTTGCCGCCATCTGCGGGGAAGACGTTGCAGGGAAGATGCACACGGCCCGCAGCCGCAACGACATCGACCTCACGATGTACCGCATGGTGTTGCGCGAGCGCCTCGCCCAGATCTTCACGGCGCTGCTCGCTTTGCGAGAGCGGCTTGTAGATCTTGCCTGGCAACATCGCGCGGCGCTGATGCCCGCTTACACGCATAACCAGCCTGCACAACCGACAACCCTCGGCCACTATCTGATGGCGTATATCGAACTGCTCGAACGCGACGCCGAACGGATCCACGACGCTTATGTTCGCGTGAATCGCTGCCCGCTGGGCGCCTGCGCGATTACGACGACGGGCTTTCCGATCGATCGGCACTACACGGAGAAGCTGCTGGGATTTGAAGGGCTGCAGACGAATTCCTATGGCGCCATCGCCGCGGTTGATTATGTCGCCGAGAGCTGCTCCGTGCTGGCGACTTCCATGCTGAGCCTTGGAAGATTCGCGCAGGATCTGCTGTTCTGGAGCACAGCGGAGTTCGCATACCTGCGTCTGAGCGATGCCTACGTACAGATATCAAGCATCATGCCGCAGAAGCGCAACCCGGTGCCGCTGGAGCATGTTCGGATTCTGGCCAGCCGCGCCCTCGTGGGGGCACAGGGCGTTCTCGGCTGCCTGCACAATACACCCTTCGCTGACATGAATGATGCCGAGGACGAGCTACAGCCGTTGGTGTACGCGGCCTTTGAAGACGGCGAGCGCAGTGTCCGTCTGCTGACCGGCGTGCTGGACGAGGCGGAGTTTCATACGGACCGTATGGCGAAAGCGGCGGATGAGAACTTTCTCTCTGTCACGGAGCTTGCCGATACGCTGGTGCGGACGACGGGAATGAGCTTTCATGCAGCGCACGGAATTGTGAGCAGAGCCGTGCGTGAAATGAACGGAAATTACGATGCTGAGATGTTGACGGATATCGTGGACCGTGAGCTCTCGACGGGTGAGTTCAAGGTGAGGCGCGAGCAGATTCGAGAGTCACTGCGTGCGAGAAACTTTGTTGCCGTGCGAAAGATTCCCGGAGGTCCTGCCATTGAGGTACTGGAGCCGGAGATCGAGCGCGCACGGGAACAGGCGGCCACGGACCAACGGTGGATCGATGAGATCACCGCAAAGATCGTGGATGCGAAGACGCGATTAAGGCTGGAGAGCGATTCTCTTCACGCCCGTGCAGGCGGACGATAGTCTCATGGACATGAGCCACCTTCCGTTGACTGAGCCTGTCAAGCCAAAGGCTGCAGAGCCGGCCGAACTACAGCGAGGGATGTCGACCTTATCCGCGCTTGGTTTGAATGTGATTGGGATGGTGGGGATTGGCCCTTTCGTTACCCTGCCTCTCATCGTCGCGGCGATGGGCGGGCCACAGGCGATGTTGGGTTGGGTACTTGGCGCAGCTCTGTCTCTATGCGACGGCATGGTATGGAGCGAACTGGGGACGACGTATCCAGAGGCCGGTGGTTCGTACGCTTATCTCAAACACCTCTACGGCGAACATGGATGGGGGCGATGGTTCTCGTTTCTCTATGCGTGGCAGATCCTGTTCAGTTCGCCACTGTCGATCGCTTCGGGATGTATCGGATTTTCTCAGTACGTATCGTTCTTTTTCCCGGATGCTGTACATCCCTTTTTCTCTACAAGGTTTTTGGGTGTTCCGATCGTATTGAGTGTGCAGACATTGATCGCGATGGCCGCATGCTCGGTCGCATTGGCGCTTCTGTATCGCAGCATTATTCAGATCGACAAGATCGTCCGGTGGCTGGGTGTCGTCGTTGTATTGACGCTGGTGTTCGTTATCTTTGCGGGCTTCACTCACTTTCATGCGAATATGGCGTTCGATTTTCCAGCAGGGGCCTTTCATCTCAGCAACGCCTTTTTCATCGGGATGGGGGCGGGCCTGCTGATTTCGACGTATGACTACGGTGGATATTACAGCGTCTGCTTTCTGGGGGCCGAGGTACGTGATCCACAGAAGACGATTCCCCGCGCTGTTCTCGGGTCGGTAGTCATCGTTGGAACTCTCTATCTGCTGATGAATATCAGTGTGCTTGGCGTAATACCCTGGCGCGAACTGATGGGCGACACGGATAATCATGCGCGGATGTTCGTGATGGCGGTCTTCATCGAGCGTATCTACGGACACGGCGCGGCGGGCGCTACCGTTGTTCTGATCGCTGTGGCTGCTCTCTGCTCGGTCTTTGCGTTGCTGCTCAGTCAGTCGCGGATTCCGTTCGCGGCGGCCAGTGATGGCAACTTTCCCCGATGGTTCGGCGTTGTTCATCCCAAGCTGCGGATTCCACACCATGCGCTGCTGTGGCTGGGTGCGATGACGCTCTTTTGCTGCATTTTCCGGCTGCAGGAGGTGATCTCTGCACTGGTGGTCATCCGAATTTTGTTTCAGTTCCTTCTGCAAGGAATCGCGGTGATGTTGCCAAAGCATCGGCAAGAGCGCCGAGTCAAAGGTTTCAGGATGCCGTTTTATCCGTTACCGGCGTTGCTGGCAATTATTGGATTTACGTTCATCCTGATCTCCCGACCGAACTTTTCCAAAGAGATACGAACGGCAGGCATCATCCTGCTTGCCGGAGTGATTGTTTATGCATTCCGAAGACGCCGGCCAGCAGGACAAACTTCAGAGTGATTTTCCGATGCCCTCGCCGGAACCCAGAACTGGCGCGGTGATGGATGAGACCTCGGATACCAAGGCCTGCAGCAATGCCGTTGCATTACCATGCCGGGCAAGATTCGCACTCTGCCCTGCCCACAGCTGAAGGAGCTCAGGCTTCTCAGCTTTTTCGGCAAGGACAGTGAGGTTTCTCAGAAGAAAGCGCTGCAAAGGATAGGGGAGAATTTCAACGCCGGGGCGATTGAGTTCGCTGAGTAACTGATTCTGTATTCCACGGGCAAGTCTTCCGGTAAATCCTCGCGTCAATCCCGTTCTGCGGGCGTTCCCACGGAGGATTGCAGCGCGATGAAGAGCGCTTGCACCAGATTCTTCGCAAGCGAGAAAGGCAGTGCCGATCTGGACACCTTCAGCTCCCAGAGCGAAAGCAGCGACTATGCCACGAGCATCGGCGATGCCTCCGGCGGCAACGACTGGAATCGAAACGGCGTCGGCAACCTGGGGCACCAGAGAGAATGTTCCGGTGAGCGACTCCTCGGCCGGAGAAAGAAAAGAGCCCCGATGTCCGCCTGCTTCAAAACCAGAAGCAACAATCAGGTCGACACCCGCTTGCTCGAGAACAATCGCTTCGTCCGGAGTCGTTGCTGCTCCGATCGTCAGGATCCCCTGTGCGCGGCATTCCTCGAGGATCTCTTTTGGCGGAATTCCAGCGATGAAACTGAAAACAGGAACCCTGGCATCGAGCAGAATTTTCGCCTGGTCTTCAAACTTCATTGGGGTGTAGGGCTTATATGTCGGCGGTGTGCCACCCAGGGCTCGAATGTGCTCCGCGAGCGGGGCCAGGCTTCGCGCGAATGCATCGCTGCCTGAAGTCCATGCGCCGTTGTCTTCCATAGAAACCCATAAGTTGATTGCGAATGGTTTCGCAGTCAGCGCACGGATCTCAGCGATGACGTCTTTGATCGCCGATGGGGTCAAACCATGGGCGCCGAATGAGCCAAGGCCGCCGAAATTAGCGACTGTTGCTGTCAATCGCTGCGTTGACAGACCGCCGAGAGGGCCCTGGATGATTGGGTAGTCGATTCCCAGGCGCGTGGAGACGCGTGTCTTATTCCAGGGCGGCAGCGAATTCATGGACGGTTGTTCCATTATTCCTCCCCGGAAATGGGGATAGGTTAGCGCCTATTCTGAGGTTGGTTATTCTGTGACCTCGAAAATGACCTCGAGTTCGATCGGCATGCCGAGGGGAAGGCTGGCAACGCCGAGCACCAGCCGAACCGGATTTTTTTCAACGCCAAATATCTGCTGGAACAAGTCCGACACAGCGTCCGCGACCCTGGGCTGATCGAAGAAGTCGCCTGCGGTTGCAATGAATACACCGAGTCGGACAACGCGTGTCACTCTATCGAGCGAACCCAAGTGCTCTTTGGCTGCTGCGAGAGCACTCAGGGCCGCAGTATATGCAGCATCTCGTCCGGCATCGATATCGAGTTCCCTGCCGAGCCTGCCCAGATACTTCGGCTTGTGATCCACTACCGGGAGCATTCCGCTCAGGAAGAGGAGGTTGCCTGTCTGCACAGTTTCGACATAAGGGCCGAACGGCGTTGGTGCGGAGGGGAGCTGGATGCCAAGGTCTCGCAGCCGCCGCTCTACGCTGCCGGGCTGCGAACCTTTCGAGCTCACCATCGGCCTACGTGCGCACCACCGTCCACGTGCAGCACCTCCCCAGTTATGTTGCGAGCTTCGGTTAGATAGACTACAGCGTCGGCGATGTCTTTCGCTTCGGAGATCGTGCCCATCGGCGAAAGAGTTTTTAGAAAGTCTGCCGGATTATTTTTATGAAGCGGAGTGTCGACGACACCAGGGGCAACCGCGTTGAAGCGAATGTTGTTTTTCGCGTACTCGCTCGCCAGGCTCACCGTGATGGCGTTCAGCCCCCCTTTTGTGATCATTGGAATCGAAGCCGGCACACCCGCAATGGGGTTTGAAGCCAGTGATGCCGTGATGGTGGTTACACTGCCGCCGACACCTTGTGACAACATCTGCCTGACCGCCATTTGGGTAATGAAGATGAACCCTTCAAGATTGGTGGAGACAAAACGACGAAACTCGTCGATAGTGTAGTCCGTGAACGGCTTGGCTGAGAAGATACCCGCATTGTTGACGAGATGGTCGATCGATCCGAATTTGCTGATTGCAGTCTGCGCGACCTTCTCAGCGGTAGCTGTCTGACCGATGTCTCCGTCGACGAGCGCGAGGCTCGGGAGGGATGCGAAGCCTGCCTTCGATGCAGTGCGTGACGTTGCGACAACGTTGTAGCCACGATCCAGAAATGCCTGGACAACGGCTGAGCCGATGCCTTGGGAGGCGCCTGTTACGATGACTGTTTTTTTGTTTGCCATAGTTAGCTCCTGGAGTTTTCGCAGGGCTCTATATGACAGGGCTCTGCGTGTTCCATCTTCGGAATCATCTTTCTGAAAAGAACTATCGATTCGAAGATCGTACATAGAAGTAGATTTCGTACGTGTCAATCGGATTCGTCGTATGTTCCAATCGGATTGATAGGGAGGGCCTATCAGTGGAACTCAGACATCTGCGTTATTTCACAGCAGTCGTGGAGTGCAAGGGCTTCCGGGAGGCATCGCGTCGATTGCATATCGCACAGCCTTCCATCAGCGAAGCTGTCTCGGACCTTGAGTCTGAACTCGGTCTTAAGCTCTTTTCGCGAGCCACTCGGACTGCGCGCCTTACGCCTGAAGGCGAGATATTTTATCTTGAGGCCGTTCGCACTCTCCGGCAAGCGGAGACTGCCATCCTTACTGCAAAGCGGGCCGCGCAGGGGAAGGTAGGAAGGCTTTCCATTGGATTTATAGGTTCAGCAACTCTTTCTTTTCTGCCCGATCTCATACGCAGATACAAATTGGAATATCCGAATGTAAAGCTCCTGCTCCAGGAGCTCTACCCTGTCGAACTCGATAACGCATTCGATAAGGGGACGATCGATATAGGAATCACTCGGACGCTTTCGCTGGAAAGGAGCAAGAATTTTCGATCAAAAGTACTTCTGCGTGATCCGTTGGTGGCGGTCTTACCCAGATCGCGGCAGATCAAGAGCAATAAGATTCAGCTGGCCGGCCTCGCCCATGAGCGATTCGTACTCTTTCACCGGCAAGGGGCACCGGGCGTCTTTGACACCATCGTTGGAGCATGCAGGGCTCAAGGCTTTTCTCCCAGGGTTGAGAATGAGCCGAATTCAATGCAGACTGTCCTCTCTCTCGTCGAGGCTGAGGAAGGAGTGGCCATCGTACCCGCATCCACCGGCAATCTGAGATCGAACGGCGTACAGTTTGTTCGGCTTCAGCCGGATCTATATCTTGATCTCATCGCAGCGTGGCCGTCCGGCGAATCATCTGTCGTGCTCGGCACATTTCTCGATTTTCTCGACACCAATATCGAGGTGATTCGTCAAAAGGCCAAAGTTGACCTTGGTTTTGCCAGCCGTAAGAGACGACATCAGGCATTATGATCTGTTGCTTTTTCGGAAGAAATGGTCGGGACGACTAGATTCGAACTAGCGACCTCACCCACCCCAAGGGTGCGCTCTACCAGGCTGAGCCACGTCCCGACTCTTGTTGTGCGTCATCTTGGGGATGAGCGCTGGGGTTTACCGCAGTATTCAGTTTACACCGAAATCGCGTCTTTTTAAACGTAGACTAGGGCGTGGGTGGCACGTATTCCTTGGGCAAAGCTCCACCCTCGCCGAAGAAGAATTCGTTCATCTGCTCTACGAGGAATTCCTGCGCCTCGCGCGTCCAAGGTTGAAGGCGATATTCGTTCAGCAGCATCTTCTGCCGTTCCACCCATTCACCCCACGCCTTTTTCGAAACGTTCTTGTATATCTTCTGGCCAAAATCGGAGTCGAAGGGGGGCTCGTCCAACCCCTCCATCTCTGCCTTGTATTTCGTGCAAAACACCATATGCGCCATGGTTCTTCAGCTTCCCTGTAAATAGATGAGCGCTGACGAGCCACTCGCAATGGCCACCATGCGCAAAACATATCCCTAGAATAACGCGGTTCCATGGGTTGTGCGCCGACGCTACGCCTTTTGAGCATCGCCAGGCGAATTGACGCCACAGTGAACCCTCCTGTGACACCGCTCGGATGCTGCACAAGCTTTATCGATCTCGCTTATCGTCGCTTTGGTTTTGCCTTGCGGTTCCGCAGACGCTGCTTCGTCCTGGACTTCGCTTTGGGCCTTTCGCCTTCGGTCACTTCCTTCTTCGATCGCCGCAGCGATCGCGGCGCGCTCGTATCGTCGTATTCGCTCGAGAGCAGGGCGAACTGCAGCCGCCGCTGCTGGCGATCGATTCGGTCCAGAAGTACCCGAACCTTCTGGCCCATTCTGAAGACGCGCCCGTTTCGCATGCCTACGATCTGGCGATCTGTATCGCGAAAGATATAACGGTCATCGGCAAGAGTGCCGATGGGGACCAGACCCTCAATAAACAGCTCACCGAGCTCTACAAAGAATCCGTATTTGGTACAGGACAGAATGATGGCATTGAAGTCTTCGCCAACCCGGTCCTCCATGAATTTAATCTTCTTCCACTCAATCAATTCGCGTTCTGCGTCGTCGGCCCTGCGTTCGGCTTCGCTCGACTCGCGCGCGATTGCTTCGAGTTCCTCCTTCGGTAACGGACCGTCGTCGTGAGGTTTCGGTCTCGCATGCTCCTTCCCATCTTTCTGCCAAGGTTGCGGTTCGCTGCTCAGGATCGCTTCGCCCCGGGGATCGACGCCTGCATGTAAGAGGTCGCGCAGCAAGCGATGCACGATCAAATCGGGATATCTGCGAATTGGCGAAGTGAAGTGGGTGTAACTCGGGCTCGCCAACGCAAAGTGGCCAACGTTGTTTTCGCTGTATTTCGCCTGCTTGAGTGACCGCAGCATGAGATAGGCCAGAATTCTTTCCTCCGGCTTTCCGGCAATCTTCGCAGTCAGCCGCTGATACATCTGCGGGCTTACGGCGATCGATTCCGGTACTTCATGCACCTTCGCTGCCCGCCCCATGCCTCTCGCTTCTCTGCGATCGGATTTCATCTGCATTCGGCGAACCGGAAGATTGCCAAGACCGAGCGTGTGACCGAACTGTACTGCTGTCTCCTCAAACTCGACGATGCGTTTCGGATCGGGCATTTCGTGAATGCGGTAGATTCCTGGCACTTGCCGGGCTTCGATCCAGTGCGCTACGCATTCATTGGCGGAGAGCATGAATTCCTCAATCAGCCGATGGGACCATCCGCGTTCCGATCGGACAATCGCCTGCATGTTTCCGTCGGGGTCGAACTGCACGACCGGTTCGGGAAGATCGAAATCGATCGATCCGCGCCGGTGCCGCTTACGATTCAGCTTCAGCGCGAGTTCGTGCATGCGCTCGAAGTCCGGCACGAGATCGAGGAACTCCTCCCGTACAGCCACATCGCCGTCGAGAATCGCCTGAACCTGCGTGTACGTCATGCGTCGCACGCTGCGAATGATGCCCTCGCAGAGCTCATACCCCAGCACTTCTCCGCGTTCGTCAATCTCCATGACGCAGCTCATGACGAGGCGATCTTCATTCGGCCGAAGGCTGCACATATCGCTCGAGAGCTGAGGCGGCAGCATCGGGACCGCGCGATCCGGGAAGTACACGGACGTTCCACGCAAGCGGGCTTCGAGGTCCAGGGCCGTTGCCGGGCGAACATAGTGACTCACATCGGCGATATGCACCTGCAGTTCCCAGTTGCCGTTCGCCAGAGGGCGCACGAGGACCGCGTCGTCAAAGTCACGGGCAGTCTCACCGTCAATGGTCACGATGGGCAACCCGCGAAAATCTCTCCTCTGTGCACGTTCACTTTCGCTCAGCGTTGGAACAGACTGCAGAGCGGCATCCTCTGCTTCCATCAGCACATTCGCAGGAAAGACATACGGCAGATGATGCTTGCGGATGATGATCTCCACATCGACACCGAAGGCATCCGGAGGTCCGAGTACCTCGATGACTCTTCCCCGCGCGGGCCGCCCCGTGGTGGGGAAATCTGTGATCTCCACATCCACCGCGAGCCCTTCGAGCGAATCTTCCGCATTTGCATCCCATTCGAAGCTTTGACGAGCTTCATCGCCCAGTACGCGGTGCGGAGTGTTCCGGGGTGCAGGAACAATTTCGGCACCATCAGGAATCAGTATTGCCTGGGTCATCCGCTCATCCAGGGGAGTTACATAATTCCCTTGCAGCACGGAGTTCTCCCATGGGGAACGCCGGTGCGTCCGCGCGTAGTGAAAGATGCCGACCACTGTGGGATTCCGTCGTGTCAAAACACGTGCCACACGTCCCGAGCGTCTGCCATCGCGGCCGCGAGGCGCTTCATCGACGAGAACCTCATCTCCCTGCATTGCCCCATTCAGCTCGTTTGGCGGAATGAAGATATCGTCCTCTCGCCCTGCACCATTGTTTGGCCGTACAAAGGCATACCCATCCCGGTGCAGATCGATCTTTCCGGAGATTAATCGATCCCGCGTGGCTCTATTTGCCGATACGCTTGCATCCCTCAATGAGGCGTTTGCCCGAGTTGTCTTTTCCGGAGCGGCCGAAGGGAGTGCCCACTGCTCACGGTCCAGCTTCACCAAGACCCCACGCGCTGTCATGCGCGCAAGCTGCTCCAGCAATAAACGCCGTTCGCGACCTCCGCCCAACCCGAGTTCGCGAACGAGTTGTTTGTAGCCCGCGCGTTGTCCTGGCGAGCGCTCGATACGCCGCAGTAGTTCATGATCGGTTTGTGGGTAAGGATATCCGGGCATTTACCCAAGCATAACGCGCAGGCATTTCCGCTGAGTTTCCAGCACTGATTTTAGAGCCTCATCGTTTGGCTTCGAGCGATGTCGGCTGCGCCTTGAGCATATTCGCTGCCTGTTCCAGCGTGGTTGCGGGAGGCGTTCTGCGGAATTCGCTTTTTACCTCGTCGTCCTGTTCCCCGATGCTCTTAAAAAGGAGAGCCCGGCCGTTAATATGCACATGGGACTCCGTAATGCACCATATTCCGGGAGAAATTTCACGCCGCTCCACATTGAAGGTTCCGCCTTCATCCATTTTTCCCAGGAGGCCAAAACCGAACTTCACATCGTGGATCAGCCGGCCTTTAATTGTCTGCATCCTGTTCTGTTTTTTGCTTACGACAATATCACCTGCCATCGCAGCGAACACTCTCGCTTCCATGGTCGGCGGGTCGAAGCCTGGGTCGGGGGTAAAAGCCAGCGTTATGGAATCGGCGGTCTCGTTCTTTACCGACCAGAGAAAGGCCTCGGGCAGCATTCGCAGCATATCTTCCGCACGCCTGTCGTCCTGCTCGCCATCTTTTCTTTGTTTCGCCTGTTGTCTTGGATCATTGACAAAGGAACGAATCCTGTCATCCTCTGCACGCAGTTCGTCCGGCGTCAGCGCTCGTCCATCCTGCTGAATTTTCTTTTTCACGGATCCATGATCCGTCTCGACGACGATATAGACTGACTCGCCGTCAGGCTTTCGGTCGACATCCTTGTATTGCCAGCGTGAATGGTCAGCCTTGTCGGCTGCCAATTCCGTCTGCGTCGCTGTCCTCACGACGGACTGCGCTCGCGGGTCCTGTTTCTGCTGAGACCATAAACAGACTGGAAGAAGAAGTACAAAGCCGCATAGAACCGAACTTGCTCGCATCGTTTATGGAACTCCCTCTAGTGGAACTCCTAGCTATTGGATGCAGCCATTGCAGGAACGTTATAGCACGGCTGCAAAATTACAGATTTCACAAGACTTCTATTCACTCCACTCCACTCGAATGCTTTTTTTGCCCAGCCTTAAGACGGGGGCCTCGCCTAACTGATCCAAGGCAATCACTGTCGCGCTGAACTTCTCGCCATTGACGCTTACGGCGTTCTCTTTCAGCTTGCGACTGGCTTCTCCGGCGGAGGCAGCAAGTCCAGCAAGATGCAGAAGTTTGTTCATGCGAATGTGTCCTGCACCATCGGCAGCCGCCAGGCCATCTTCCTTCTGGTTTACCTTGATTACCGGCAAATCTGCTGCGATACCCTTTTGCTGAAACTGCATCGCCCAGCTTTGCGCGGCAGCGTCAGCCTCGGGCTCTGAGTGAAAGCCGGCCGTGATGGTGTGTGCGAGATTCTTCTTCGCCACCATCGGGTGCAGCCTGCCCATCTCCACCTCGGCCTGCATCGCCGCAATCTCCGACGCGCGCAGATCAGTCAGCAACGTCCAGTAGCGCCACATCAGCTCATCCGAAATCGACATCAGCTTGCCGTACATCTCATTAGCAGGATCGTGAATTCCGATGGCGTTCCCCAGAGACTTGGACATCTTCTGTACACCATCAAGGCCCTCAAGGATCGGTGTCATGAGTATGATCTGCTGCAGCTGGCCGAAGTGTCTCTGCAGATCGCGCCCGCGCATCAGGTTGAACTTCTGGTCTGTTCCTCCGAGCTCCACATCGCACTGGAGCGCTACCGAGTCATACCCCTGGGCGATGGGATAGATCATCTCGTGCAGAGAAATCGGCTGCTCCTCATTAAACCGCTTGTGAAAGTCCTCGCGCTCGAGCATCTGCGACACGGTAAACTGCGCCAGCAGCTTCACCATGTCGTAGTAGCTCAGCTTGTCGAGCCACTCGGAGTTGTACCGCACTTCGGTCTTTTCCGGGGCGAGGATTTTGAAAACCTGCTCTTTGTAGGTATCCGCATTGTTTGCAATCTCCGCGGGAGTGAGCGGCTTTCGGGTCACGTTTCGTCCGGTCGGGTCGCCGATGAGTGCCGTCGAATCTCCGATAAGAAAGATCACCGTGTGTCCAAGCTGTTGAAAGTGCCGGAGCTTGCGAATCAGTACCGTGTGGCCGAGATGCAGGTCTGGCGCGGTGGGGTCGAACCCGGCCTTGATACGCATCGGTTTGCCGGAGGCAATCGATTGCGAGATACGTTCCTTCAAGGCGTCCAGCGGAAGAATCTCCGCAGCACCTTTAGCAATGAGATCAAGCTGATCTTCGAGTGGCGGAAACGTAGATTGATTCATTGGGACCGAAGCAGACATATCGTTTAAGTATAAAGATTTCGGTTCGAGCGAAGTTCGCTCTCCATGTTTTACTGCCGGGGTTTTACTGCCGGGGAGTCCTTACCTCAGCTATGGCTGCGAGATTTCTGCGCATGTTCTCCAAACGGATCCGGCCCCGCTCCGAGCCCTCAACCACCTTCTCAAGGCTGATCATCCATTCCGGCAGATTCATCTTCTCTCGAAATTCTGCGAGATACGGCTGAATCTTCGCATATTGGAAATACATTTCCTGGCAAGTGTCATACACCAGCTTCTCCGTCAGCGAGCCGTTCAACACGAAGGCAGAAACCATATCCCAATAGCCGTAGACCTGCAGAATAAAACCTGTTGATTTTCCGCCAGCGCTGACAAGTTCAACCAGCTCCTGCACTGATGTGGGCAGAAATTCGCCTCCAACATACGACCGTGCCTCGCGCATGACAGTCTCGCGCCGTAGCTCGTACAGCTTTAGGATCAGCTCAGCCTGTCGAATGGCGATATCGGCAGTTTCCACGTTTGCTCCGTTGCTCGAATCATACCTCGCAAGATCAGCGAGCATCTGTTGGGAAGAGGTTCGATACTATCCCAATCAGATCGTAAGTGTTACGTTTTCAACGGCAGTTTTCGGCTTCGGAGGAATTCTCTTTGCTAAAGATCAGGACCACGCTTTCTCTAATGCTGGCTGTTCTATGGTGCACAACCGCAGTCAGCGCCTCCACGCCTCCGAGTATCGCTAAAACTGCCAATGGAGGCCAGCTCGTCGTCAACGGCAAACCTTACCTCATCCTCGGCGGCGAACTCGGCAACTCGTCTGCGGGAACCGCCGCGCAGGCAGACACCATCCTCCCACGCCTTGCCCGCCTTCATATCAATACCGTTCTTATGCCAGTTGCGTGGGAGCAGCTTGAACCGACCGAGGGGGTTTATGACTTCACCATCCTTGACCACTGGATCGATGTTGCTCGCACACAGAACGTTCGTCTCGTTCTGCTCTGGTTCGGCAGCTGGAAGAATGCTTTCTCCAACTATGCGCCTGGATGGGTGAAGGAGGATACCAAGCGTTTTCCGCGTGCGATCTCCGTCGATGGCGGCCAGACCGAGATACTTTCCACTCTCGGTCCAGAGAGCCTCAAGTGCGATTCACGCGCATTCACTGCGCTGATGAAACACGTACGCGAGAAGGACCAGGAACAGCAAACCGTCCTGATGGTGCAGGTCGAGAACGAGGTCGGCTATCTTGGCCGTGGCCGCGATCGCTCCCCTGAAGCGAACCGTTTGTTTCAGGGCCCCGTTCCTGCCGACCTGATGAATAAGCTGAAGCAGCGGCGCGACTCTTTTTCGCCGGAGCTTGCAGCGCACTTCAATCCAGATGGAAAAAACTGGAAGGAGGTGTTTGGCGAGGCAGCGGACGAGGTCTTCATGACCTGGAATTACGCGCGGTATATTCAGGCCGTTGTCGAAGCGGGCAAGCGCGAGTATGCGTTGCCGATGTATGTGAATGCACAGCTGCCGGCACCGGGTGAACGTGCGGGAGAGTATCCGAGCGGGGGCCCGCATCCGTACTACCTGGAGGTCTACCGCAGCGTTGCTCCTGCAGTGGATTTCTATTCGCCCGACATCTACTGGCCGAACTTCGAATATTGGGTGCAGCGCTACGGGATTCCGGGGAACCCGGTGTTCATTCCCGAGGCACGACTTGAAGCCGGCGCATTCAATGCGTTCTACGCTTATGGAGAGGGAAAGGCGTTTGGTTTTTCTCCCTTCGCGGTTGATAGCCTGGATCCTCCATCTACGGCGGAGGGGCAGAAACCTGCGCTGATGGAGGCCTACGGGGCGCTGGAGAGCCTGAGCAACATGCTGCTGCGGGCCCAGCCCGAGGGAATGACTCGCGGACTGGTGCTGCATGCGAGCAGTCCGCGCCCGACACAAACGGTCGCGCTTGGCGGTTACCTTTTTGAAGCAACACTTTCACGGACATGGCCTGCGAGAACTCTGGCGACGGACGACGGCGCTATGCTCATCCTGGAGTCGGCTCCAAACGAGTTTTATATCGCGGGCACGGGACTTACCGTGACGTTCTATCGGGACCCTGACGGCGACGGGAAAACGGCCGGAATCGCAAGTATTGAAGAAGTTGACCGCGTCAACGGGCAGTGGAAGACGGAACGGCGCCTGAACGGCGATCAAAGCAACCAGGGCCGGCAGTTATTGATGGATGCGCATCATATACATATCTACCGGGTTGTTCTTTATGCGACAGACCGGCCGCGATGATCGCGAACTCTTTTCTGGTCTATACTCTTCGGCATGGATGTCGAGGCCATTCGCGCCTTCCTCCTCTCTTTACCCCACGTGGCTGAGACGATGCAGTGGGGCGACAATCTTGTCTTCTGGGTAGGAGACAAGGCCATCGGCGGTAAGATGTTCGCCGTTCTCAATCTCGATTACGTCAAAAACAGCCAGGTGATCGGCTATGCGGCGGGGCCGGAGCGCTATGCGGACCTCCTGGAGATCGATGGAGTGACGCCTGCACCCTACATGGCGCGCATGCACTGGGTCGCGGTCCGGGCGTGGAGTGTCTTTCGCCCTTCGCAGTGGAAGAGCGAACTTACGGCGGCACACAACCTGATCTACACCAAGCTGCCGGTACGAACCAAAGCAGCTCTTGCTTTGCCTCCACGCGAGCGCGAAGCCCTTATTGCAGAGCGCAAACACCTTCTGAAGTCTCAGGGTAAGAGGCAATAGCGGCGACTCTTTTCCTGTGGACCTGACTCTATTAAAATAGAAGGCGCAATGCCGTTTCCTATCAAAGTCTGTGTTGTTTGCGGTGATGAGTTTGAATTGAAGCCTGGCAAGCCGGGATTCGCCAATCGTTGTCCGGAGTGCAGCGTTCCGGACGAGGACGATACGGCGACGACAGCCCGGCCGGGCAAGGCCAAGGGCGACGCCGAGATGAACGCCGAGCGCCGGAAGGCGATTCGAGACCTGCTTTACCGCAAAGACAGCTGATCACGGCGACAGACAAATTACAAAATTCGCAGTCTCCAACAGGTCCTTCCTTCGGCGACAATGGCTATATTGCGCGCATCTCGCGTCCCGGAGGAATCGACCCATGGCGAAGTTCGCCAACATTCTTGAAACTGTCGGCAACACTCCTGTAGTCAAGATCAACAAGCTCGCACCTGCTGATATCAACCTGTTTGTGAAGATTGAGGCGTTCAACCCTCTCGGTTCGGTCAAAGACCGTCTTGCGCTCGGCGTGATTGAGGACGCGGAGCGGACGGGCAAGCTCAAGCCCGGCCAGACGGTGATTGAGGCTACGAGCGGCAACACGGGTATTGGGCTGGCGATGGTGTGCGCGGCGAAGGGCTATCCGCTGGTGGTCACGATGGCGGAGACGTTCTCGGTGGAGCGGCGGAAGCTGATGCGCTTCCTGGGTGCGAAGGTCATCATTACTCCCGCAGCGGCTCGCGGGTCGGGCATGGTAGCGAAGGCGGTTGAGCTGGCTGAGAAGCATGGCTGGTTTCTGACGCGGCAGTTTGAGAATGAGGCGAACGCCGATATGCACACCCGCACGACGGCGCAGGAGATTCTGCGAGATTTTGATGGCCAGGCCCTGGACTACTGGGTGACCGGGTTTGGCACGGGCGGGACGCTGAAGGGGGTTGCTCGTGTGTTGGCGAAGCAGCGGCCGGAGACGAAGATCGTTGTTGCCGAGCCGGATGATGCTCCGATGCTGTCGAGCGGATTGCCGCAGGACCGGAAGCCCGATGGATCGGCGGTGGCGAGCCATCCATCGTGGAAGCCGCATCCGTTGCAGGGCTGGAGCCCGGATTTTATTCCGAAGCTGACGGGCGATGCGGTGGATACCGGAGTCATCAGCCAGATTCTGCGGATTCCAAATGCCGAGGCGATGCGCTGGAGCAAAGAGCTTGCCCGGAAGGAGGGTATCTTTGTCGGGATCACCTCGGGGGCGACGTTTGCCGCGGCGTTGAAGGTTGCGGCGGAGGCTCCGAAGGGGTCGACGATTCTCTGCATGTTGCCGGATACGGGTGAGCGGTATCTCAGCACTCCGCTGTTTGGCGATGTTTCGGCGGACATGACGGAGGAGGAGACAGAGATATCCCGCTCGACTCCCGGCCAATGGCTGCAACCAGCGCAGTAGGGGGATACCCCCTCTCCCCCTATCTTTTCGCGTAAAGTGTTCAATCCATGATGGTTAGATTGGAGTCAGATACGCAAATTATTCATTCTAAGTGGCTTACTGGCAAGACACAGAAAACAGGATGCTTATAGCACTATCCTACGATTCTTATGATCGACGATCTAAATCGACGTTCTAATAAGAAAGCCCCTGGTTGGGAACCGGGGCTTTCTCATTTCGACTGATTCTATTTTAGCAGGGGAGCGGAACTACTCTGCCACGACGATGTTCTTAGTTTTGTGGTGGTTAGAACGATAGGGGGCTTGACAAAATTTGTCGCCAAATCCTGTGGTGAGGCCGGGAGCGCGATGGGTCTCAGTGGTTTTGTGGTAGGATAGATGAATCGGCAGACTGCCGCGACGCGGTAGAGGCCCAGCGGGATTCCGCTCTTGGCTGCCAAATCCTGACATAAGCGCAGTTTGCGTATCAGGATCATCTCTGCTGTTCAGGATTCTGCCCCAGTCAGCCAAGCTGGTCTGGGACCCCAATATTGGAGCTTTTGAGCATGGCACAAGTATGTGAACTCTGCGGCAAGGGACCGCAATTCGGCAATAACATCTCGCACGCCCACAACGTCACCAAGCGCCGTTGGAACGTGAACCTGCAGGCTGTAAAGGCCTTCGTGAACGGCACAAGCAAGCGCATCCGCGTGTGCACCAGCTGCATCAAGGCCGGCAAAATCCTTAAGGGATAACCTCTACCGCAGATTTGGCGCGGATAGCTACCCCGGATTTCAGGAACAAGTAAAAGCCCCAGCGTTGCTGGGGCTTTTCGTGTTCGGAGGAGAAGGTTTGCGGGACAAGAGTTGAACTCCTCTGGTAAGGAGTTTGGTCGAAGCCTGGCAGAATTACTTCCCGATTGCCGACAAACCGGTAGTCAAGTGACGAGATGAGCGTTTCCGGGGAGTAACGATCCCGGGTCGGTTCAAATAGAGCTCGATGAGTGCGTTGCCCTGATATCCCCCAATTGACGTTGATAGCCCGCAGCGAACAACCATCATCTGGCTTACCGTCTTGGATTGAGGTTTGTAGGCGGCCGCAGAATTAGGTGTAATGAGGTGATCGTGCACTTGCGTCATCTGCGAGACGCGTCTATTTAGTTTGAGGAGAAGCGACCGATGCGTACAAGGAAGTCCCGTTCTGTGCTGGCTGGTGTTGCGTTGGCAGTTGCGGTGTTTGCTGCGCCCAGAAGCTGGGGTCAGGTTGCAGAGCACCCTGTATTGCTCGCGCTCTCGAAGACCGATCACACGCTGTCGATCGTCGACCCAGTGACGCTGAAGGTCATTGCGAAGATGCCGGTCGGCCCGGATCCGCACGAGGTGATCGCGTCAGCGGACGGAACGCGCGCGTGGGTCTCCAATATGCTGAACAGCCAGGGACACGAGCTGGATGTGCTGGACCTGGTGAACCACAAGGCGCTGCCGAGCATTGATACGGCACCCATGGTCGGTTTGCATGGTCTGGACTTCCAGGGCGGTAAGGTCTGGTTTACCGCGCAGGGGGCGAAGGCAATCGGCCGGCTGGATCCGGCGACGGGCAAGATGGATTGGATCATGGGGACCGGACAGGACTTTACACATCTGATCCGGGTGATGCCGGACGGTCAAACAATCTTCGTGTCGAACGCGCATTCAGCGACCGTCAGCATCATCGAAAATCGTGAGATGCCGCGTGATCCGACGCATCCTGCCCCGCCCGGACGACCGGCGCAGCGTGATTGGTTCGTGACGACAATTCCGACCTCGTTGGGAACGGAGGGCTTCGATGTGTCGCCCGACTGGAAGGAGTTTTGGACCGCTGCTGCAGGCGATGGCAAGCTCTGGATCATCGACACGGCGCAGCGGAAGGTGGCTGCATCGATCGATGCAAAGTTGAACGGCGCCAATCGCCTTAAATTCACGCCCGATGGCAAACGCGTGTTGATCTCCATCCTTTCGACGGGCGATTTGTTTGTGTACGACGTGGCTTCGCGCAAAGAGGTCACCCGGGTGAGCCTGGGCAAAGGGTGCGCCGGCATCCTGATGGATCCGGACGGCTCACGCGCGTTCGTGGGCTGCACCGCTGCGAACTATGTTGCTGTGGTTGATCTGAAGTCGCTGACGGTCACGAGCCATTTGGATGTAGGCGGCGGACCGGATGGTCTTGCGTGGGCGAAGCGACCATGATGAGTCGCTGACGGCGACGGACCTGACTAGTGGGACGACCATAGAGCCGATTCAGCGGAATTCGCAAGATGAAGTGGTTTTATTGGGGAGAATCCAGGAGGAGGAGCGAATCCCCCTTCGACCTGGACCTGGTAGCGGCGATTCGATGCGAAACGATGTAGCATTGTGGCGAGTCCACCGACGTTTTGGGAAATGCGCCTATCGAAGGAGGGATTTATGGCAGTTCAATCGCAGCAGTCTACCTCCAGCCAAGCCACGATAGACCGGTACGAATCCACATTCGTAGTAAGCCAGGATATCTCCAAAGGAGACTTTACATCGGTGCAGTCGGCGATCGACGCGCTGCCCGCGTCTGGCGGAAAGATCTTCGTGAAGGCGGGAGACTATCCGCTCTTAGACAGCGTTCGCATAACGAAGAGCAACATTCAAATTCAGGGCGAAGGAATGGGCATCACCAACTTCGTCGCGGCCAGCACGATGACGGGGAATACTCCGGCACTGGAAGCTTTTAGCTCGGCTTCCGATGGAACGCCTCGAGCGCTTGTGGGCAATACAGCAAGAGGTGATATCACAATCCGGCTTAGTCCTGCGGATGCGTCGTCGTTCACGGTCGGCGATTATGTCCTGTTGTTCTCCAATAAGGAAGTCGATACGGAGCAACTCGGCAAACATGCGGGCGAGGTAAAGCAGATCGTCGCCGTGGAGCCGGGCGCGGGCGTGGTCACGATGGACGACCAGATCTTCGATGAGTACCTGCAATTGGACGCGGCGCAGATGGTTCGCATCACAATGCTGCAGAACGTAACGTTCGCGGACTTTTCGATTACCTCTCTGGCTCCCTCGTCCACACTGAGAGTGGGCTTTACACATTTCCGGTTCGTCGAGAATCTGCAGATCGAGCGGCTCGAAGTGCACCATGCCTATTTCACCGGCATCCACGTCCAGTCGATCCGTAACTCCGCGATTTCGGGCTGCTATGTTCACCACATTAGCGACATCGTGCCTGTCAATCCTCCCAACCCTGCGAACGAACGCTACGGGATTGCGATTGGTGGCGCGTCGCAAAACGTGAGCATCAGCGGTTGCCGCTTTTCTCATACCCGGCATGCGGTGACCACCGGCGGGAGCAGTGGGACGAACCAAAATGGCGTGCAGCGCAATATCGTCGTGACTCATTGCACTTCGATGCTCTCCGATACCGGACACTTCGATACCCACCAGCCAGCCGAAAATGTCACGTTCATCGGCTGTGTCGCTGATGGAGGCATACCCGCTGCACCTACTACCTCCGGGGCGTACGGTTTTCAGATGCGCGGCCGCAACTGTTCGATCATCGGGTGTTCGGTGCTGCAGGCCAATGGCAGGGGGATCATGATATTCGGCCCAGTGTCCGGTGGCGCCGTCATCAGCGGCAACATGATCGCGAACGTGAAGGCGATTGCCGGCGGTCAGGCGGGGACAGGAATCTACTTCGACTCCGCCGGGACCTCCAATCATTCGATCACGGGGAACGTCATTAAGAATTGTGAAGGATCGGCCGTCGCGAACGGTGGGTCTAACAATGATCTCGTCATTGCCGGAAACATCATTCAAAACGTAAATACCGTTGTTCGCGGTTCGGCTATTCAATTGACGAACACTACACGCGTACTCATCTCTGGCAACAACATCGGCTCGAACTCCCAGAGTCCCGCTCTCGTTATGGGCGGGACCTCCGAGGACTGGCGAATCATTGGAAACCACTTTGTCGGCGATAGCGGCGTGGCTCTTTCCGGCGTCGGATCGGTGGTCGTAAATAATTTTGGGTACAACCCGGTTGGCCGTATCTCCAATCCCTGGCCGGCGAGCGGCGCAGACTTGACGAACCAGGTGGCTTCGGGGGGTCCGGCGCCGGCCAGCGGTAGAGTGTACACGGTTCGGCATTCGCCCAAGACAATCGTTGTTACCGGTGGCCATGTCACTGCGGTTCTGATTGACGGCGTCGCCACTGGATCGACTGCAGGCACTTTTAAGCTCGGCGTGGGTGAAACGATCGCGATTACTTACACCAGTTCTCCCCCAGCCACACTTGTCTTTGCGGAGTAAACAATCCGCATCACACCGCTCTTTAGCAATGCCTTCAGAGGCCGCTTTATGTCTCACGTTCGGAGCCAAGGGCATCAGTCTTGATGATGCTTCTTTGCCGGTTTAATAGGGCGAACTCCCGGATGGTCTGTATCCGGAAGTTGGCACTTCGTCTGAGTCTGGATGAGCGATAAATCGCCAATGCACTCATTGAGTCTTCAAGATGCGTTCTGGACGTACAGTTTGTAATGAGGGCTGGGATAGACTGCGTGAGATTCCAGCGTGAAGGGCGCTCACACGGTTGTGAAACCCCGTATGTAGGGGGTATTCGGCGGCCGCGGTCCGGTTTCAAACATGGGTCCGTGTGTCGAGTGATATTTCATGTTCATATACGGCGTCTCAATGCGGCGTCCGACGGCAGAGTAACGGCCGTTCTGCCAGTTTGAGTCCATGTAGTGATTCGTAATGCCGGTTGACAGCAGCAGCCGCTCCGCATTGAACGGTTCCTTTGCGGTCAGCATCATTTCGATGATCCAGTGCGCGAAGGCGTTCGTAGCGTGGTACTGCGAGATGGGTCCGGGAAAGTCGAGCATGGAGATGATCGTCGGGTCTTTCTGGCCTTCGATTTCGCCGGCGTAGGTCCAGCCCACACCCTCGCCAGAAATTACGGCCCCTTTGGTTCCGTCGTTGTACTCCACGATGCAGACGTTTGGCCGCCTGCCCTCCTGAAAGTGTCCCGGTTTGAGGTCAAAATTTTTCCGCACTGCTTCAAGCAGGTTGCCAGCCCAGGGATTGCTTTCGATCCACTTCCATGTTTCGGGCCCACGAATGGACTGGACCGATTTGACGCCTGTCTCACCACCCTTGCGGCGATCGTGAAAGGACTGGAGCACGTCAATGCAATGGAAGATGGCTCCCTCGTCGGGGGAACTTCCAACCACGATCGAGTTCCTGATCGGAGTATCGGCGGCGAGATCTATCTCGGGCTTGCGGAAGTAGAGTGGTATGGAGGAACCCCCGGAGAGGGGAAAGTTCAGTTCACGGGATTTGTCAAACATCCACCTGGCGTCGTCCCAGTTGTAAGAGAGGTGCTTGTCGTTGAAGACGGGCACGGAGCGTTTGCTCTGCTCGAAGACCCCGATAACCTGCTGGTAGATCCACCAGCGCGGCAAGAGCCAGTGTCCCTTGAGATCGGTTGGGTAGTTCCCGTGTTCGCAGACGATGACAACACCATCCACCGCAAGTTCCTTACCGCCAAGCGTGACGGCTTCGCCTACAGTTTTAAAGATGGGAATGTTTTTCGCTTTGCAGACTTTCTGCGCCAGTAAGCTGGTGTCGAACTGATGGATGTAAACGGACACCACGTCCACCTGTGAAGGAGTGTGGGCGCCGTGCCACCAATAACCGTCGAGCAGCTTGTTTACGATCCAGTCCGCGTGTGACGTGGGGAGACCCCAATAGCTGACGAGACAGGCGATACGAGGCCGTTTTTGCGCAGTCTGAGCAACCGCGGCGGGCACGATCCCGGTCAAAGCCGCCAGACCGGCCATACCGGTTATTTCCAGCATTTCACGCCGGGTGAAGAGAGAGTTCGATTCCATCGTTTCTGCGATTGGGGATGAATCCGCCGCACTGGCTGCAATTTCGATTTGTCTCTTTTTCATAGTGTCTGACGCTGCAGTGAAGACCCTCTCTGTTGAATGGTCACAGATTGACTCAACCCATTCTATTGATGGCGGGCAACATCGAGGCAGTGAATCTTGTCATCGACCCAGAACACGCTTCCGTCGCGCTCCCCTGCGACAACACCACGCCACGCGCGCCAGTACCCACCCCCTTTCAGAGGGTGGGTACTGGTGCAGATGGTGATTCTCTATAGGCGTTTGTTGCCGAAGACCAGCGTTTTTACACTTGCGGAGTTGTTGGCCGGATTCGGGTCGAAGCTCAGGCCGTGGCCTAAGCTCGTCAGCAGCTCCGGATGAGCCGAGCTTCAGGAGGCCTGCGCTGCGAGCGCTGTGCGGCCAGCGGCACGCTTCGCGTCAGTTAAGTTGCCGCGATGCATCGTCTGGTGCAGGGCCAGCACAAGGAAGCTCTGCCCGTAGGTAGCGAACTCCTTCTCCCGTCCCTTGGGAGGCGCCTTGGTGGGCTTGTCGAGGTCGGCCTCGCTCAGCGACTCCAGGAGGTCCAGGTTCCGTTGCCGCAGTTGAAGATACTTCTCTCGAACCTCAGCGAAGGGTGGATATGCGCCGGCATCGGCGACGGTTACCGAGTTCTCGCCAAAGTACTGCTGCCACTCTGCGACGGGATTTTTTTCCCCGAAGAGTGCCGCTGGAATCATGCCCTCAACCAGCGTGAGATGACCAAGGACCCAGAGCGGGTGACACCCGCCGTTCGGCGTCGGAAACGTCGTTGCAGCGTCGCTCATATCGTCGATTAGACCCAGCGTCGCCCAATTCGAGACGTTCAACGCAAATTTAATAGCGTCTTTCATGTGCATATCAGGTTCTCCTTGAATTGCCCTTCTGCTCTGTATTACGGCCCCGGGGCGATCGAGGATACGGACCGCTGCGATATGCCGCCGCGACATTCCTCAGGAGGGTTGGGCAACGACTACCGAGGCCGCCGCTGAGAGAACCCACGGACAATGCCAGTAATCCACGATGCGCGCGATGTGCTGATCGATCACTTCGAGGCGAGCGACGGCGTGAGGCGTCCAATCGGCCCCGTCTTGGCGCAGCGCGACGACTGCCAGGTCGCCATCGACCTCAGCCACTGCCAGGCGCCACGGCACTGCCAGACGATCATAGTTTCCGAAGTAGGGCGATTCGTCGATAGATCCGGCAAAGCGATCCACTACGCGGAGCCGAGCATCGGCACTGATGAGTTTGCGGAGTCCCTCCCAATCACGCTTATTGAAGCGGTCGACATAGAGATGTAAAAGCCGTGACAACTCCGGGCTCACTTCACGGCGTAATGTCACTGGCTTGGGCGAGGCAGCCAATTTCGTTCGGCCCCGGTTGAGCGCGGCCTTGACGCCGCCGACGGTGGAGCTGACGAGTTCGGCGATCTCTTCGAGCGTGTAATCAAAAATATCTTTGAGCAGGACGCAGGCGCGTTCCATGGGAGGCAGATTGATCACCAGCTGTTCCACTGCTCGACCCACGCCAAGGACAGGGGGATCGGCAGGCATTACGAAATCCGGACTCATGGCATTCGTTTCGGCCTCGACGCGGACACCGCGCCTGCGCAGGAAGTCGATGCATCGATTGTGGGCAATCCGGAACAGCCACGGGGCAAGAGGACGGCTGTCGTCGTACTGGTCCAGCTTGCGATAAGCCTCGAATAACGCATCCTGAACAACATCTTCGCCGTCCAGGACGGATCCGGTCATGCGCGAGCAGTAACGATGCAGACGAGGACGCAGTTGAGTGATTGTCTCAAGGAATGCCAGATAGCGTGCCTCGAAGGGGCCGGAGGCTTCCATGTCGCGTGGATTGTCCATATCTATCTTTACGCAGCGAATCGCCTTAAGGATACGGACAGAATCTCTGAATCACCATCGAAGAGCGAAATATTGCGCCTCAAATCTCCGATCGTTTGAGCAGATAGTCCAAGCCACAAACCCTAAACCAGCGATAGCCATACGGTTCAAGCAGCATGGAGTGCCGGCCACGCGAGTCGGGTTGACTGTGATCGTTGGATAAGAGATTGGCCAATATGCATTTTTTTTCTTCGGCTTGAATCGAGAATCGAATCTCTCGCGGCTCTCCGCTAAGGTTGTGTACACATAGTACGGAGTTATTGCGCCACATGTACTGCATGACCAGGACCTCTGGATTACCTGCCGAAATAAAAGAAAAGTCGCCCCAGCCAATCTCGGGGACTTCTTTGCGCATGCGGATCATACGTTCCATCCAGTTGAGAAGCGAGTTCGGATCCCGGCGCTGATCAGCGACGTTGACATGCTGAAAACCGTAGGGGCCATCGCTGATAACAGGCAGCACCGGATGATCACTTTTCGTGAAGCCCGCCTGCGGCTCTGTAGACCATTGCATCGGCGTTCGGGCACAGTTTCGTTCAGGCAGAGCGAGGTTGTCTCCCATCCCAATCTCGTCGCCATAACGAATCACGGGCGTGCCGGGTAATGTCATCATCAAACTGTAGGCGAGTTCAAGCCGGCGACGATCACCTTGCAACATCGGAGCGAGTCGACGCCGGATGCCACGTTGGTACAGCTGCATGTCCGGATCGGGACCAAAATTCCTAAAGACGGCCTTTCTCTGCTTGACTTCGAGACGTCCGAGGTCGAGTTCATCATGATTTCTTAGAAATTGCCCCCACTGTGCCGTAGGGGGTCTCGATTTCGTCCACCGCATTGCCTTGACGAGTGATCGAGAATCGCTGGTGGCGAGCGCATAGAAAAGATGCTGGTTCACCTCGAAGTTGAACATCATCTGCACGCGCTCGCCAGCGGAGCCGAAGTATTTCATGTCGGTACCTGGAAGCACGTTCGCTTCGGCCAGGATAATTGCTTCTCCATCTCTCCAGGTCAGGAACTGGCTGAAGGTGCGAAGCATATCGTATTGCTCTTCAGGTTTGGCGACGTTTGCGCCCTTCTGCGAAATGACAAATGGAACAGCGTCCATGCGAAAGCCGGAGACTCCAAGCTGCAACCAGAAGCCCATGATCTTGAGAATCTCAGCCTGAACTTCAGGATTGGAAGTATTGAGGTCCGGTTGAAAATCGTAAAAGCGATGGAAGTAGTAGGCTTTGGCAACCTGGTCATAGTCCCATGTAGATTTCTGTACCCCGGGAAACACTACACCTGAAGCGGCGTTTTTCGGTTTCTTCTTTGACCACACATACCAGTCGCGATATTTGGATTGTGGATCGCGACGTGCGGCCTGGAACCAGGGATGTTCATTGGAGGTGTGGTTGACCACCAGGTCGATCATCACGCGCAGTCCGCGCTGCTTGCAGCCATGAGTGAACTCAACGAAATCGCCAAGGGTACCGTAGCGCGGGTCGACGCCGTAGTAGTCTGCGACATCGTAGCCGTCATCCTTACCTGGAGACGGTTGAAACGGCATGAGCCAGATCGCCGTAATGCCCATTCCCTGCAGGTAATCCAGGCGTCGCATCAAGCCTTGAAAGTCGCCGCTGCCGTCTCCGTTTGCATCCATATAAGTTGCGACCGAGAGGCAATAGATGACTGCGTTCTTGTACCAGAGGTCATTGATCATGTGGGCAATCTTTCAGATCGAGATTCTTCCTGGAGCAAGTTAGATGCGCAATCTCGATTGGTGGCAATCCGCAGTGATCTACGAGGTTTATCCCCGGTCGTTTCAGGACAGCAACGGAGATGGCATCGGAGATTTGGATGGCATCATCCAGCGACTCGACTACCTGGTGAACCTCGGGATCGACGCTATCTGGGTGGCGCCAATGTATCGGTCTCCTATGGCCGACTTCGGATATGACGTCGCTGATTATTGTGACGTCGATCCAATCTTCGGAACCATGCAGGATTTCGATCGTCTGCTCAACGAAGCTCACCGTCGAGGTCTAAAGCTGATTCTTGATTTCGTTCCCAACCATTCCTCCGATCAGCATCCGTGGTTTTTGGAGAGTCGATCTTCGCGTGAAAATGCCAAACGCGATTGGTATCTGTGGCGCGATGAATCGAATAACTGGATGAGCAACTTTGGGGGTCCGGGCTGGGAATGGGATGAGGTTACGAACCAGTACTACTATCACTCGTTCCTGAAAGAGCAGCCAGACCTGAATTGGCGCAACCCCGCAGTTCGGGCGGCTATGTACGATGTTCTACGGTTCTGGCTGGACAAGGGTGTAGACGGATTTCGCGTCGATGTCATGTGGCTGATCATCAAGGACGATCAGTATCGCGATAACCCACCGAATCCTGACTTCAGCCCGGCCCAATCCTCCGGTAACAGCTTGCTACCGGTGTACAACTCCAATCGTCCGGAGGTGCACGAGGTTGTGGCAGAGATGCGGGCCGTGATTGACGGCTATCCCGGACGAGTCCTGATCGGAGAGATATACCTTCCCCTAAAGGATCTGATGACTTATTACGGACAGGATTTGAACGGCGCAAATCTGCCGTTCAACTTCCTGCTGCTGCAATGCAAATGGAACGCGCAAGCCGTCGCCCAGGTTATCTCCGAATATATGACAATGTTGCCGCAGGGAGCATGGCCAAACTGGGTATTAGGAAATCATGACAATGCGCGGATTGCGACCAGAGTCGGCCTTTCACAAGCCGCGATAGCAGCTATGCTGCTGCTGACTCTTCCCGGAACATTGACAATCTACTACGGCGAAGAGATCGGCATGACGAATGCGTTCATTCGTCCCGAAGATGTGCAAGATCCAGCGGAAAAGAGGCAGCCGGGAATCGGGATGGGACGAGATCCGGAACGCAGTCCCATGGCATGGGATTGTTCGGCGATGGCCGGTTTCACGCGCGGCCGGCCCTGGTTGCCTCTCGGGTCCGATCACCGGGCGGTGAATGTTGAAGTTGAGGAAGGTGACGGAGAATCCATCCTGAACCTTTATCGCAGGTTGGTCGCTCTCAGGCGCGCGCACCCAATGCTGGCAGGCGGTCAGTTGCGTTCCCTTACAACTTCGGGCAATTTATTACGTTACGAACGCGCCACAGAGAACGAACGCTTCGTGATATTTCTCAATTTCGGTGACAACCCTATACAGGCGGCTGCAGAATCCGGGATCGTTCTCGCAGGTATCGATGCTCGCCGTGACACAGAGCGGGTCGACAACTTTGTCGAGCTTCGAGGTTCGGAGGGACTGGTCATTAAGGTCGTTTCTTAGGGAGTTGGCGCTCTGCCGCATCAATCTCGTCTGCTCGATGAGCGCATTGCTCTATTCACGCGACAGGAGAAACGAGAGATCGAATCCGAATGGACTGCGAGGTGGCGTGAACGGATCGCTGGTTGAACGTTTACATTCCCACCCTTCGCTTCGCGAAGGGATGGGGTACCCAGCTGGATTTCCGGGCGCGGTGCGATTCAGGTTTTGTGGGTGTTCTGGAGGAGGATTTGCCTTAGGCAGAGTGGAGCCCACTCATGCCGAAAAGCGGCATAAATGGGGCACCCCTGGTTCGGGGCACCCCCTCGGTTCGGCACCCCTGGTTCGGGCTTTACTCCTTTTCGAAGGCCAGAGATGCGCTGTTGATGCAGTAGCGCATGCCTGTGGGGTGGGGGCCATCGGGGAAGACGTGTCCCAGGTGCGCTCCGCACTTTGCGCAGGTGACTTCGATGCGGCGCATGCCGTGAGAGCTATCCTCGTGCGCCTCGATGGCATCGGCAGAGATGGGGAGCCAGAAGCTGGGCCAGCCGCTGCCGGAGTCGAACTTCTTGTCCGAGGTGAAGAGCGGTGTGTTGCAGGCGCCGCAGTGATAGACGCCGGTCTCGTGGTTATTGAGCAGGGTTCCGGTGAAGGCGCGCTCGGTTCCCTTTTCGCGCATGACCTGAAACTGCTCGGGAGTCAGCAGCTCTCGCCACTCGGCCTCGGTTTTGTGAATCTTTTCAGTCTTCGTTGTGTCAGCCATTCTTTCCCTCCAAAGATTAGATGCTTTGAGGATTCAGGATTTCAGGCGGGGTCTTTGGCGATGACCTCGATCTCGACGAGCGCATCCTTGGGAAGCTGCACGACCGCTACGGTGGAGCGCGCCGGCGGGATAACGCCATCGGCGGCGAGGTACGTGGCGTAGATCTCGTTCATGACGGCGAAGTCGCCCATGCTTTTAAGGAAGACGGTGGTTTTGACGACGTGGGTGAGGTCGAGTCCAGCCTCGGCGAGCACGGCTTTGATGTTTTCGAAGACACGGACGGTTTGCTCTTTTACACCGCCGGCGACAAGCTGGCCGGTGGCGGGGTCGAGGGCGACCTGCCCGGAGGCGAAGAGGGTGTCGCCTACCCTGACGGCCTGTGAGTAAGGACCGATGGCGGCGGGGGCTTCCCTGGTGGAAATTGCTGTCTTTTTCTGATTTCCCATGTCAGCAGTCTACGCGATGGAATCGTGCCCGGGCCGAGGAGGCTGCGGCAACTCGGAGGAGGAGAAAGAGCCTCCAAATGGAGGTTCCCAAAATTCTTCCCCCAGCAACACAGGCACCTGCACGCAAAGCCTATGATTTGAGCCTGAGGTGAAAACGATGGGAATTCTCGATACGCTTCAATCGCTGGCAGGACAGGCAGGCGATGACTCGCACAGCGATACGGCCAAAGTCGCGGGCGGATTCATCCAAGCGCTATCTTCACATCCTGAAGGCATTCAGGGCATCCTCAACAGCCTCACCGCCAACGGCATGGGGCAGCACGTCAACAACTGGGCCAGCGGACAAGGGGAGGCTACTCCAGAGCAGATTCAGCAGGGGCTTGGCGGATCGGGCTTCCTGGAGAAGATCGCGGAGCACGCTGGCGTTTCGCCTGCTATCGCTTCGACAGCGCTGGCAACCATTCTTCCGATGGCCATTCAGCACTTTGCGCCCAACGGACAGGCAGCGGAACAGAGCAGCCTCGGCGGACTGGCGACGCAGTTTCTGGGCAAGCTCACCGGCAAAGCCTGAGAAGGCGTTCGATCGAATTATCAGCACGTCAACTTATCAGCACCAACGGGTTGGTTCGGCCAACCACAAGGAGATGCTATGGCTGATCTTGAGCAGATGAAGCAGAAGTACGCACCAGTGATTAACCTGATCCAGAGTTTTTCAGAGTACGGCGCCAAGATCGACTCAGTCGACCTCGACGGTGAGCAGTTGCACATTAAGGGATCGGTGCCTTCACAGGTCGTTGCCAACCGCGTGTGGGACACAATCAAGCAGATTGACCCCAGCTATTCCGATCTCAAGCATGAGATTGCGACGACGGGTGGCGCAGAGCAGCCCTATACAGTGAAGCCGGGAGACAGCCTGTCGAAGATAAGCAAAGTGTTCTACGGGAATGCAAACAAGTACAACGAGATTGCGGAGGCGAACGGAATCTCGAATCCGGACCTGATTAAGGTGGGGCAGCAGATCAGTGTTCCACCCCTAATCAGGTGTAACTCCTGAGTTTTGAAAAGGCTGCCAACCGCATGGTTCGGCAGTCTTTTTGATTTTGAGAGATGGTTTTGAAGTGGGTTCAAAAAAGGAACCGAAGAAAAACAAACGGCCGGCAGCAGTGTCTGCATCGTAGAGGTTAGCAAGACGGCAGTAATGGAGGACCAAATACGATGAAAATAAAATGGTTGTACGGCGGGCTTTTAGCTTCGGCTCTTTCCCTCCCAGCTCTTGGGCAGGTTTCGTTCGGGGTGGCGATCGGCACTCCTCCTCCTCCTATGCGGTATGAGGCCCCACCACCGATGCCCGCTCCCGGCTATGTCTGGGCGGAAGGCTACTGGGTTCCTGAAGGCGGACGGTGGGTATGGCATCGCGGAGAGTGGCGACGTCCTCCTTATGGAGGCGCTTATTGGGCGCATTCCCACTACGACCACTATGACGACGGATGGCATGTCCACGAGGGGTACTGGACCCACGAGGACCATGACAACCACTATTGGGACCATCACAAGCACTAATCCTGATTTGTGTGCCAACGTCGTTGAAGAGAGACCCCGGGCTTCGGCCCGGGTCTCTCTCTGGTTCGACGGTTGGGATTTCGCCCGCCTGATGATTTATCAGGTTCTCATGACTGGATGGCGGTTGAGTTGCACTTAAAGGTCTGTAGCAGATGCAGAATCAGCGATTTAGCTGATATCTGAAGGAAAATTAGACCGCACGACCGGAGATATTTACTTAGTCGCAGGAAGGTGCCGGTACGGCGGAGGGCCTTGAAAGGAAAGACATGAAAGCGAATTGGTTCCTTGGTGCAGCACTTTTAGCGTCGGGTTTATCGGCGCCAGCGTTCGGGCAGGTTTCCATTGGAGTGACGATCGGTACGCCACCTCCGCCGATCCGATATGAGGTCACTCCTGCGCCTCCACAGGTGGATTATGTCTGGGTGCCGGGTTACTGGGCTCCGAATGGACCCCGTTATGTATGGGCTCCGGGACACTGGATGCGTCCGCCTTATGGCGGGGCCGCCTGGCATCCTGCGATGTGGGAGCGTGGGGAACATGGCTATCGTTACCACGAAGGCTTCTGGGAGCACCGGGAGGTGCATCGCGAACATGAACATGAGGACGACCATCATGGCAATGGCCATGCTTATGGGCACGACAAGCACGATCACGATTAGACCCTAGACAGAAAAAGCAGACCAAAAATATCAGACCAAAAAAAAACGGCCGCTCTATGCGGCCGTTTATTTTTTTGCCCACCGATCCGGTGACTTTTTACCGTTCCATCCAGTTGCGGATGCGTGCGCGATAGCTCCGGCTCATGGGAATTTTCTGACCGTTACGAAGAACGACACCGTAGTCTCCATCGTTTTCCGGGCGCACTTCCTTTACGTATTGCAGATTGACGATCGAGGAGCGATGGACACGCAGGAACATATTGGGATCGAGTTTTTCCTCGAGACGGGACATGGTCTCGCGGAGCAGGTGGGTTTCGCTCTGGGTGCAGATGCGGACGTAGTTCTCTTCGGCACCGATCCAACATATCTCGGAGACGGGCAGGAAGAGGATGCGGCCCTTGGACTTGAAGACAATGCGTGAGGTGTAGAGCGAGCCATTCTGCTCTTTTGTGGCAGCCTGTGGGTTCTGGCGCAGGTTCTTGATGTGCTGCAAGGCACGCTGCGTGGCGGCGCGGAATCGCTCCAACGTGAACGGCTTGAGGAGATAGTCGATGGCGTGGATATCGAATGCGCGGAGAGCGTAGCGATCGTAGGCAGTGGTGAAGATGACGGACGGCATGGGAACACCATCCGCTGTAGCGAGATGGTTGATGACATCGAAGCCGTCCATATCCGGCATACGCACATCGAGGAAGAGGAGATCGGGCTTTGTGGCTCGAACGACATCGATGGTTTCGGCCGCGGTAGCCCCTTCACCTACGATTTCTATCTCAGGAATTTCCCGGAGCAACTGGCGCAATTTCTGCCGTGCCAGGACTTCATCGTCAGCTAAAACTGCCTGAATCATGACACACCATACCTTGTTTCGTTGTCTGAGTCTGTTGGACGGGAGGCGAAGAGAAGCGGAAGCGTGAGAATGACCTGAACCGCGTGATCTCTAACCTCGGCTATGGAGAAACTCTGCTCTGCGCCGTAGTGCATGCGCAGACGACTGCGTACATTTTCAATTCCGACTCCCTGATTGAAGGAGTCGCCGTTCAGGTGGAAGAGACCGTGGCCCGAGTTGGTGATAGCCAAACGCAGACGCGAACCATGACGGGAGGCCTCGATGTTGAGGTGCCCCCCAGCAGTGACGCGTGAGAGACCGTGCCGATAGGCGTTCTCGACGAGCGGCTGCAGAATCATGGTAGGGACGAGCGCGTCGTGCAGATGCGGGTCGATCTCCATCTGTTGCTCAACACGCCCGGCGTAACGACGATCCTGCATGGCGAGATACATCTCGATAAACTCCATCTCGTCGCTGAGAGGAATGAACTGGGCATCTCCGCGTTGGAGAGTGATACGCAGGAGGCGGCTGAGTTGTTCCAGCATGAGATCGGCGGCGGCGACGTCGATGCGCATGAGGCTGGAGATGGAGTTCATTGTATTGAAAAGAAAGTGGGGATTGAGTTGCATTCGGAGCGCGCGCATCTGGGCCTGGACGAGCTGGGATTCAAGCTGGCTGGCGGCGCGCTCCTTCTCGCGAAAGCGCTGGTAGTAGCCGAGTCCGCGAAAGAGGAAGAATCCTGACCAGAAGATGACGAGGGAGCTGACGAATTCGGCATCGAGTTGAAAGAGGAAGCGGGGCCAGAAGGCCATGGGAGCATGTCCCATGGGAACGTTGGGGAAGAGGAGGACCCAGACGACCTCCTCAAAGATACAGACGACGAGGCTAAGAGGAATAAAGAGAAAAAGGATTTTTCGCCAACCACCGTCGTTTATCTGGGGACGCAGAAGGAGCCACATGACCCAGAGCAGCGTTCCCCAGAGAAAATACTGGGCTCCCCAGGCAAGGAGCAGAAGATTGAGATGGACGTGGTAGTTCCAGAAGCGCGAGTCGATCCATTCCTGAATAGCAAAAAGAAAGCCCAGTATCGTCATTCCTCCGATGAAGAGGAGGGGGTGCATAAACAGGGGTTGGTTGAAGTCGCGCTTCCAGGCGGAAAAGGTCAGGGTGTGGTCCTCGTCTTTCTTCCCAGTGTTATCGGACCTGCCGCCGCGCATGGCAGGGTGAGGACTCGACGGAGGCACTCTGCGATGGGACGGCGGGCGTGGCCGACCTGAGATTGACCTTAGTTTGCTCCACAGGTTGGATGACAGGCAATGCTGTCGGGGAGCAATTCTTTGGGGTCAAAAAATGGTGCGAGGGAACGTACGCGACGACGGCGAAAAATATCGCTGCAATAAAACTGTATTGCTGAGACATAAAGGGTCCTGCCTTCCCTTCCCGGACAAACGATTGGCGAACAGCGCGGCAAAAACGCTCAGAGAGGTGCCCAGAATGTGCCGCTGATAGCCGTGGGACGAAAAGGACTACGGTTGCGTTATCACAAGAGTTCCGCGATGAACTGCCGTTCATCCCCAACCAAGGCGAGCTTAGCGAACGAAAATGCTGTTCGTCCCATGATCCTTGCTGTTCGTCACAAAGCGTAAGTGATTGACAGGCCTATTAGTTTGACGACAGTTGTGGAGTTCCTCGACCTGTGAGGGCACGGATGAGGTCAACTTCGTGCTGACGATAAGGAGTGAGGTCCTGGTGGAATACGTCGTGGAACCAGATGGTGGGCTGGGAGAGGACATAGGGGCGCTGCCATGAATCCCAGGGGTAGAAGGTTTGGGTTTTTCCGGCGACGAGTCCCCAGTTGATGGCCGCTACATGGAGTTGTTTTGCGATGGGAAGGACGGTGTCAAAGGTACTGCCACTGCCTCGGGCCATGTACTCGGTACAGATGATGGGGCGGTTGAGGGGCTGAAGCGATTTGACGGCAGCCTCAAACTCCTCGGGCCAGCCATAGTTATGGAAGCTGATGACGTCGGATTCGGCCAGCTGGATTTTGGTGACGGGGAGTTGTTTGGCGGGATCTGTCCAGTCTCCGTGCCAGACGCCGCTGGTTAACGGCTGCGTTGGATGGGCGGCGCGGGCCCAGGCGAAGACCCTGGGAAGGAGCGCGGCTACGAGCTCAGGTTTGTTCTTCGGTTCTCCGAAGCGCTTGTCGTTGGTGTTGTCGGGCTCGTTCCAGACGTCCCAGGCGAGGACGCGTTCATCTTTGCCGAAAGCAGCGACGACGCCTTTGACGTAGGCTTCAAGTTTGGGCTCGTAGGAGGGGTCGGAGAGCTCCGCTCCACCGGGGCTTTGTACCCAGCCTGAGTTGTGGACGCCGGGGATAGGCGGGTGTTGAGGGCCAAGGTGTGGGTTGGGTTCCCAGCAGGAGTCGAAGAGCACAAGGATGGGGCGGATGTGGTGCTTTGCTGCGATGGAGAGGAAGGTGTCGAGGCGCTGGGTGAAACCTTTGGGGTCCTGGGTCCAGAGTTGATCCTGGAGGAAGACGCGCATGGTGTTCATACCGATGGATTCAGCAGCGCCGAGTTCGCGATCATTGAGGCTGGGGTTAAAGGTCTCGGCCTGAAACATCTCCAACTGGTTGATGGCATCGGAGGGGACGTAATTCGCGCCGACGAGCCATGGCTGGCGGGCGTACCAGTCGTCGGCTTGCTGCTCGGTCCAGCGGCTTTGGGCGGAGGCGGAGAGTGAGAGAGCCAGGGAGAGCGCGAGAAGGCGAAGTCGCATGTGTGGGAAATGATACTTGATGTGGGCGCTCGCCTTGAATGATGACGAATCATGCGGAGCGCACGATATATAGTTTTGAGACCGAGGTGAGGGTGGCGATCATGAAGGCTTTGCTTCTTTCGGAATATAAACATCTTGAGATGACGGATGTGGAAGTACCTCGTGTTAGTGCGCGTGAGGTGCTGGTGCAGGTGGCGGCGTGCGGGATTTGCGGAAGCGACGTGCATGGATATGACGGATCTTCGGGAAGGCGGATACCACCGGTAGTGATGGGGCATGAAGCTGCGGGGGTGATCGCGGTAGTGGGTGAGGATGTGCCGGGATTTGCGGTGGGAGACCGGGTGACGTTTGATTCGACGGTATATTGCGGGGACTGCGAGTTCTGCGCGCGCGGCGAGGTGAATCTTTGCGAGAACCGGCAGGTATTGGGGGTTTCATGCGGAGATTACAGACGGGCTGGAGCGTTTGCGGAGTATGTTGTGGTTCCGGCGCGGATTTTGTATCGATTGCCAGATGGATTGCGATTTGAAGAGGCAGCGATGCTGGAAGCAGTCTCGGTGGGGCTGCATGGGGTTCGGCTGGCGGAGTTGAAGGGCGGCGAAACGGCGCTGGTGATTGGCGCGGGAATGATTGGATTGCTGACGCTGCAAGCGGCAAAGGCGGCGGGATGTTCGCAGGTGATTGTCACGGATATTGATGCGAGCCGGCTGAAGCTGGCGAAGGAGATGGGGGCGGATTCGGTGGTGCAGGGTTCGGCTCCGGAAGTGGTCGCGGAGATTTTGCGCCTTACTGGCGGGCGGGGCGTGGATGTGACACTGGAGGCCGTTGGTCGAGATGAGACGGTGGGGATGGCGATTGATTGCGTGAGGAAGGGTGGGGTCGTGGTGTTAGTGGGAAACATTGCGAAGGAAGTAACGCTGCCGCTGCAGAAGGTGGTGACACGACAGATCCGGCTGCAAGGGTCCTGCGCTTCCGCCGGGGAATATCCGGAGGCGATGGAGTTGGTTTCTACGGGAAGAATTAAAGTTGGACCGCTGATTTCGGCTGTAGCTCCGTTGGAGGACGGGCCGAGATGGTTTGAGCGGCTTTATGGGCGCGAACCGAATTTGATGAAGGTGGTGCTCGATCCGAGGATCGAGGGTGCGGTGCGATGAACGATCCGCTGTTCGATTTGACAGGGCAGATTGCGGTAGTAACGGGAGCAAGCCGAGGGCTGGGGCAGTATCTCGGGCGAGCGCTGGCGAAGGCAGGCGCGGACCTTGTTGTTACAAGCAGGAAGAAAGACGATCTGCGGGGGTTCGTTGCGGAGATCGAGGGGCTAGGCCGGAAGGCTGTTCCGCTGGAATTGGACGTGCGGGATGAAGGCAGCATCGCCCGGATGGCTGAAGCGGCAGAGCAAGCGGTGGGGCAGGTCCATATTCTCGTGAATAATGCCGGGTGCAACGTTCGCAAACCAGCGCTGGAGGTGACGTGGGAGGACTGGAATCTCGTGCTGGAAACGAATCTGCGAGGGACGTTTTTTGTAGCGCAGCAGATCGCCAAGAGAATGGTCGTACGTGAGTACGGGCGGATTATCAATATCGGTTCGGTGACGAGTGTGTTTGGCTATGCGGGACTGGCACCGTATGGCGCGAGCAGGGGCGGTGTGCGGCAGTTGACGATGAGCCTGGCGGACGATTGGGGTAAGTATGGGGTTACGGTAAACTGCCTTGCTCCGGGATGGTTCAGGACGGAACAAAATAAAGTTCTGTACGAGAGCAAGGAATGGGTGGATTATCTGGTGGACAGGATTCCGGTAAAAAGACCGGGCCAGCCGCACGACCTTGATGGTGCAATTGTGTTTCTTGCTTCAGAGGCCAGCCGGTATGTTACCGGCCAGACGTTGCTGGTGGATGGAGGAATCTCTACCGGTGCAATGCGAGCTACAGTACAAAAAAGGTGAACGATGGAAAGACGAGCAAGGTTTGAGCAGTGGATTCTTTCAATTGCAGTCATCGTCTTGCTGGTTTTGCCTGCCCTTGCAAAAACGAATGCTCAGAGTACGAAGGGCGGCGGGGGCACGCTGAAGGTTTATTTCATCGATGTCGAGGGCGGACAAGCTACCTTGTTTGTTACTCCGGCGCGGCGATCGTTGCTGATCGATGCAGGCTGGCCCGGAAATGAGCATCGCGATGCAGACCGGATTGCTGCAACCGCCAGGAAAGCAGGATTGAAGAAGATCGATTATGTGCTGACTACGCACTATCACGACGATCATGTTGGCGGTTTTCCGCAGTTACTGGAACGGATTCCGGTGGGCGCGGTGATCGATCATGGACAGAACCGTGAGATGGAAGAACGCGTACAGCGGAATTACGAGGCTTACGAGAAGGCGGTTGCGGCTGCCAATATCAAGCGAATTATGGCGCATCCGGGGGATGTGCTGCCGATTGTGGGAATGAAGGCAACCGTGGTAAGCGCGGACGGAGAGTTGATCAAGAATCCGCTGGAGGGTGGAGGAGAGACGAATCCGTATTGTAAGGATTCGGAGACCCGGCCTGCGGACGAGACAGAGAATGCGCGCTCGGTTGGTGTGCAGATTGTGTTTGGCAAGCTAAAGCTGGTTGACCTGGGCGATCTGACCTGGGACAAAGAGATGGACTTGATGTGTCCCACGAACCGGCTGGGGAAAGTGGACGTGCTGATTGTGTCGCATCACGGCTGGTATCAAAGTTCGAGCCCGGCTCTGGTGGATGCTGTGGGTGCGCGAGTGGCGATTATGGACAATGGCGCTAAGAAAGGCGGGTCGACTCCGACGCTGGATACGGTCTCGAAGGCTCCTGGACTGGAGACGTTGTGGCAGTTGCATTACTCGGAAGAGGGAGGCGAGGAGCACAACACGGCGAAGGAATATATCGCGAATCCGCAGGGAGTTGAGGGGGATTATCTGGAACTGATCGGGAGCGGCGACGGTAGCTTCGATGTGATGAACTCGCGGACGAAACAGGCGAAGCACTATGCGGTAGCTAAGCCTGGTCAGGTTGCGGCGCAATAGGCTCAATACGTCCGAGGAGAAAAACGTAGCCAGCGATACCGAGAAACAGGTAGATGGCAGGAACAGTGAAGGCCAGGGCGAAGGATTTGCGGGAAGCGACGAGGTATCCGGTGATGATGGGCGCTGCAATGCCCGAGAGCTGATTCGAGAAGTTGATGATGCCTCCGGCGGTGCCGACGCTGGAGCCTGGCGTGATGAGGGAGAGGACAGACCAGCCGACGGGTGCGGCGGCGGAGAGTCCACCGATGGAGATACTAATCCAAAAGAGCGCGGGCAGCGCTGTGTGAGCGTTGGCTGCGCCGATGATGCCGAGTCCGCAGGCTGTGCCGCCGATGAGGATGGATTTACGGACACGATTACCGTCGAATCCGCGCTGAACGAGAGCGTCGGTAAGCCAGCCTCCGATGATGAGGTCAGTTATGGTGGCGAAGAGCCACGGGACTCCTGTGTAGAGGAAGGAGTGCAGAAGATCGATGTTCAGAGCGGTGGAGAGATAGGTAGGAAGCCAGGTGAGCAGGAGATAGAAGACGTAGTTGTAGGCCCCGAAGCCGAGGGCCATGCCGATGATCTTGGGTTGGCGAAGGAGATAGCCGAGAGAGGCATGACCTGTGGGGTTGGGAATGAGCGATTGAGTGTCAGGGCTTTCTATGTAGACGCGCTCCTCAACCGTGAGGGACGCGTCTTCCCGAGGGTCGCGATAGATGGCAGTGAAAAGGAAGAAGTACAGGAAGCTGATGACGCCGGTGGCGGCAAAGCTAAGCCGCCAACCGATGTGAAGGAGCAGGAGGCCTATCAGAGGGACTCCGATGGCTGAAGCGAATTTAGCAGCGGCATCGAAGATGGAAGTGGCGAAGCTGCGCTCTCGCGTCGGGAACCAGAGGCCGATGGCTTTGGCGTTTGCGGGGAAGGTCGATGCTTCACCGATTCCAAGGAGGAAGCGGGCGGAGAAGAATCCATTGATGCTGGGTGTAACGGCAGCGGCAAATGAAGCGATGCTCCAGAGGAAGATGCTGATACGGCCTATGCGGCGGATGCCGAATTTATCGAGAATGACTCCGATGGGAAGCTGGCAGAGGGCGTAGGTCCAGTTGTAGGCGCCGGAAAGATAGCCGAAGGTGACTGCGGAGATTCCGAAGGTGGCCTTGAGCGCGTCGTGAGAGACGGAGAGGTTAACCCGGTCGAAGTAGTTGACGAGGACTCCGAGGCCGAGGAGCCAGGCGATGCGCCAGCGGCGGCGAGGTAGGGGTCTCAGGCGAGGGGCGGTTGTCACGCGACACCCATGCTATAGCAGGGAGTCGAAGAAAACTGTTCACGTATGGAAACGAATTGTTCGACAGTCGAAGAGACCTTTGTTACCTTGTGGTGAATGCGATCTGCTGTTGCCCGTACTGCATCCGTGAAAAGCGGAGTCAAACGTTACTATCCCACCCCGGCGCTCGAGAAGGGGTTGGACATTCTCGAACTGTTTGCGAGCACACCTGAGGGGTTGACCGTCAGCGAGGTGGCGCGCCGGTTGAATCGCACCATGTCGGAGATCTTCCGGATGCTGCTGTGCCTGGAACACCGCGGGTATCTCACACAGTCGGGAACGAAGGACAAGTATCACCTGACGCTGCGGCTGTTCCGTTTAGGACAGGAGCATCCGCCGACGAAACGAATGGTGATGGAGGCGCTGCCGATCATGCACAGACTGGCGCATGAGACGCGGCAGTCCTGCCACCTCGGCGTGGTGGATGGCGGACATGTGGTGATCCTGGCGCAGGTGGATTCGCCGGAACCGACCGGGTTTTACGTGAAGGTAGGATCGAAGGTTGACCTGATGCACGCGGCGACCGGACACGTGATTCTGGCGCATCACACGGAGGATGCGCGGGAACGGGCGATTCAGGAGTGGGCGAATGAGACGAAGAAGAAGAAGCCTGCAGATCTGGACGATCATCTCGCAAAGATCCGGCAGCGAGGCTATGAGCGGCGCGCGAGTTACGAGGTCGCGGCGGTAACGAATATCAGCTTCCCTGTCCTGAATGCGCAGGGGAATGCTGTCGCTGGATTGACGGTTCCCTATGTAAAGAGGATTGAAGATACGATCAGCGTGCAGGAGATCGTGTCAGCGTTGAAGAAAGCCAGCAGGGATATCAGTGAGGCTCTTGGGGCTGTGCCGGAGGGAGATGAGGCAGAGTCGGCTTCGGGCCGGGCAGCAAAGGCAAAAAAATAGCCCTGCCTAGGATACCGACAGGGCTTTCTGGAGGCTACAACACTTGAATTGTGGCTATACGCCGGCGCGCGGCTTATTGTTGCGCACGAAGATAACGTCCTGCTTTGGCTCTCCATCGCACTCGAAGACGATCGTGGTGAGAGGCGAGTCGGGGGCTTCCATCGGCAGGCCGGTCACGTGGACGCGGTAGGGATCCTGGGTGAATTTGATCTGCTGTCCGGTCTTGTGCATATGCACTGAGTTGACCTTGACCATGAGGCCGCTGATGGCGACGTCGCCACCGGGCCAGAAATGGACGTGCATGTAGAGGGTGTTTCCCTTGCGGGTGAAGCTGGCGTAGTTGGAGCGGCGTGGATCGCAGACATCCGCCGTGTAGATGGTATCTCCGTTGGTCTCCATCCAGCGGCCGACTTCGGTGAGGATGCGGACGGATTCCTCGGGGATGGAGCCGTCTCCGCGCGGACCGATGTTGAGGAGATAGTTGCCTCCGTCGTGTACGCAGGTGATGAGATTGCGGATGACGGTCCTGGAGGACTTCCAATTGTCGTCGGCGCGCTGATAGCCCCATGAGTCGTTGAGAGTCATGCAGGACTCCCATGCGCGGCCACCGGTTTCGGCGACGATCTTCTGCTCAGGAGTAGAGAAGTCTCCGGGGAGTTTGTTGCGGTTGTTAACGATGATGTCGGGCTGGAGTTCGAAGACCATCTTGTTCATCTTCTCGGACTCCCATCCTTTGGCGTCGAGCGGCCAGGAGACGTCGTACCAGAGAATGTCGATCTTGCCGTAGTTGGTCAGAAGTTCGCGGATCAGGCCGTGAGTGTAGGCGACGAAGCGTTTGCGGGCCTCTTCATCGTGGGCGCAGCGGGCGCCGTCGGGGTGGTGCCAATCCATAAGCGAATAGTAGAAGCCGACGCGCATGCCTTCGGCACGTGCCGCCTCGACGTACTCGCGGACAAGATCGCGGCCGGGACCCTGCTTCACGGCGTTGTATTCGGTGAGCTTCGTGTCCCAGTTGCAGAAGCCCTCGTGGTGCTTTGTGGTCATGACCATGTACTTCATGCCGGCTGCTTTGGCGAGCCTGGCCCAGGCTCGGGCGGAGTTGGGCCTGGGCTTAAACTCCTTCGCGAACTGCTGGTACTCATCGATGGGAATGGCGGAAGTTTCCATGGCCCATTCGTGGCGGCCGTACTGACTGTAGGCCCCGAAGTGGATGAACATTCCGAAGCGAGCCTGGTGCCACCATGCCATGCGGCGGATCTGGTCGGGTGTAGCGGCGACGGGATAAGGGTCGCGCTCTCCTGCGGGAGCCGGAGGAGCAGCAGTTTGGGCCTGGGCTGGTACGGCGAGCGAGGCGAGGGAGGCTCCGGCGCCACGCAACAAGGTCCGGCGGCTTACAAGAAAATCATCCATTTTGGTTTATTTCCGAGAGATTGATTTGGTGTTGCGATTTACGGTGGAGAAAAGAGGACGGTCTTTCTCCCGGAGAGGCCCGCAATCGTAACAGGAAGGGTTGTATCGGGTTCCTTCGAAGACTGTCAAGAATAAAAATTTGGTTTTATAAAATAAAACAAGGTAAACTCCGCGCTATGATGTGGTTATGCATTTTCTTCGATTCGCCGGCCTGATTTCATTGACAAAGGTTCAGTTCCACACATAGAAATGCAGAAACCTGCCGAAAGGATGCGCTGGATTCAGACGTGAGCGAAATCATTATCAAAGACGTAAGAGTAATCGACCTGCGGTTTCCCACGTCGCGGGAACATATTGGGTCGGACGCGGTTAACAAGGATCCGGATTACTCGGCGGCATATTGCATTCTGGAGACGAATACAGGGCTGGAGGGGCACGGCCTTACGTTTACCCTGGGCCGCGGTACCGAGTTGTGCGTCATGGCGCTTGAATACCTGAGCCGTTTTGTGAAGGGGCGCAGGCTGTCTTCGCTGACCGGGGACATGGCGGGGTTCAGCCGGCAATTGACCGATGAGAGCCAGTTCCGCTGGTTGGGCCCGGAGAAAGGCGTCATTCAACTCGCCACCGGCGCACTGGTCAATGCGGTTTGGGACCTTTATGCGCGTGCCGAGGGTAAGCCGGTCTGGCGATTGCTGGCGGACATGGAGCCGGAGCAGATTCTGTCGGCCGTTGAGTTTCGCTACATCGACGATGCGCTTCCGCGTGAAGAGGCCCGAGAGATTCTTGAAGCCGCCAAGGCGGGAAAAGCTGAGCGAATTGCTCTGCTGGAGCGGGAGGGTTATCCCGCGTACACGACATCGGTTGGTTGGTTCGGTTTCGGCGATGAAAAGATTCGCAGGCTCTGCCACGAGGCTCTGGAGGAGGGGTGGACGAAGTTCAAACTGAAGGTGGGCGGGGAGCCTGCCGATGATCTGCGCCGCGGACGGATTGTCCGCGAGGAGATTGGGTGGACGAACAAGCTGATGGTCGACGCCAACCAGAAGTGGGGCGTCGATGAGGCGATTGCCCGGACACGGGCGCTGAGCGAACTGCAGCCGTGGTGGATGGAAGAGCCGACGAATCCGGACGACATTCTGGGGCATGCGAGGATTCGCAAGGAAGTGGCACCGACTCGGATTGCGACGGGAGAGCACTGCCACAACCGGATCATGTTCAAGCAGTTCTTCCAGGCGAAGGCGATCGACGTCTGCCAACTGGATAGCTGCAGAGTCGGCGGCGTCAATGAGAACCTTGCCATTCTTTTGATGGCGAAGAAGTTTGGCGTTCCGGTTTGTCCGCATGCCGGCGGCGTGGGGCTATGCGAGTATGTGCAACATCTGTCGGCGTTCGACTTTGCCGGCGTCTCGTGCACGATGGAGGACCGAGTGATTGAATATGTCGGCCATCTGCATGAGCACTTTATCGACCCGGTGCGGATTGAGCGCGGACATTACATGATGCCGGAGATGCCGGGATACAGCATCGAGATTCGCGCGGAGTCTCTTGAGAGATATCGATTCCCGGGCGGAGAGGCCTGGCGCGAAGGGGTTCCTGTGGGGGCGGGTACAGGAATTCAACGTTGACTCTGTTAGGAAGCTCATCCTGGTTTGTTCGGTCTTCTGCAACGGTTGTGCTGGCTGCAATCACCCTGCCTCTGGGGGCCAGAGAGAAGCCTATGGCACATAGCCAATGGGTGTACTTCGATCATGCAGGCAAGTTGGCCTATCGCACGCTGGAGAAGGGTGACCGGGTACTGGACTTCTCCTATGCGGGGTATATGGGTGGAGGCGTTGCGATTCCGGCGGCTCCGGTGAGCAAGAGAGTGTCTCCTTCGGGGCAGGACGATACAGCGGCCATCCAGACGGCGATTGATGAGGTTTCGCAGGCGCCCCTGGTGAATGGCCTGAGGGGCGCGGTATTGCTTGAGCGCGGCCATTTTCATTGCAGCGGGACGCTGGAGATTCGAGCGAACGGCGTTGTGCTGCGCGGCGGCGGGCCGGGCGAGAGCGAGACAGTCCTCGAGATGACGGGAGAGCCTCATCTTGCGATCGCTTTGACCGGTGAGAAGAAGATTGAGCAGCCCGGTTTCAAGACGGCCGTGGCCGATGCGTATGTGCCGGCGGGTGCGATGTCATTCCATGTTCGCGATGCCGCCGGGCTCAAGGCCGGCGATACGGTTGAGATTGTGCGGCCGGCTACAGCAGAGTGGATCCACCTTATGGGAATGGATACTCTCGTTCGTAACGGGAAGAAGGAGACCTGGGTTGGAACGGACCTGAAGACTGAGCGTACCGTTGTTGCGGTGCGCGGAAGCGAGGTCCAGTTCGATGTGCCGCTGGCGGACTCCTACGACGCGAAGTATCTCGGAGCAGATGGCGTTTCGGTTTCAAAGGTGCTGCATACGGGACAGGTGGAGCAGGTCGGCGTCGAGGACCTTCGCATTGTCGCTCCTGCCCGCAAGGTGACCCTGAATGACAAGCACTTCAATGGTGTGGCGCTTAAAAGCGTGAAGGATGGCTGGGTGCGGAATCTTCGGATTCTCAACACGACCGGGCCGGTGAACCTGGATAACGATACCCGACGGGTTACGGTGACGAAGGTTGATGTGACACAGAGCATCGATCTGGTTGGCGCGGCCAAATCCGCCGATTTTTCGGTGGATGGGACGCAGATTCTGATCGATCGATGCACTGCCAATGAGAGCAACGTCTTCTATATTGCTACGGGCGCGAGGGAGCAGGGACCGAACGTAGTGCTCCATTGCGTCTTCCATGGCGATGGACATGTGCAGCCGCATCAGCGCTGGTCTACGGGGCTGCTGGTCGACAGCACGGAGGCTCCGGAGGGTGGAATCGATTTGATGAACCGGGGAGCGATGGGTTCGGGCCATGGGTGGACGATGGGTTGGGCGGTGGTATGGAACTCGATGGCGAAGTCGTTTGTGATTCAGATGCCTCCGGGAGCGGCGAACTGGGGGATCGGCAATCGCGGCGAGCAGAAGCTGGCGAAGATGCCGACGTTCGATCCGGGGCCGGAGCTTCCGATGCTTCCGCAAGGGATGATCGATTCGCAGGAGCAGCCGGTGGCTCCGGCTAGTTTGTATCTGGAGCAGTTGAAGGAGCGGCTTGGGCCGCAGGCGCTGAAGAATATCGGGTATTGAGGGCGGGCTACCCCCCTCCCCCCTATCTTTTGGTGCAAATTGTTCATTCCATTATGTTTAGATTAGTGCTTGATATGTAAATCATTCATAATAGAAGGCTTATTTATTGGGATCTGCTATGTCAAAGGAAAAGACCCGGTTAGCTGGGCTTTTCTTTTCTGCAGTTCTTATTTTAACGGATTGAGGGAAACTGCTCTGCCAGGTTGGCTCGATTTGTTTCTCCTTTATTTTGAGTTGAGTACGTCGTTTTTCGTGCTTTGGGGGCTTGACATTGCGCGTTGTCGCAGCTAAAACCGTGCGCTTCCGGTTCGATCCTTCGGTAGGCCTGGGGCATGCTCTCTCTCTTGGATCTTTTGGTGTGGCTGAAGGCATTCTTTCCCGCCCATGCCCGGCTCATGAGTTCGAGCCTGCAGGCAAATGAACAGAAGTGTTGACGTTGGCACCCCGTGTCGTTCCGCCCTTTCGGGCTCCACTCCGGCGTTACACCCCAACGAGCAAAGACCGCTCGCCGGGGACCCCGTCTCCGGCAGAGCGGTAGGCCGCTTCGCGGTTGGCTAAAGAGGCCCAAGGCTAAAGCCTTGGGTTACCTCAGAGGCAAATGCTTTCTTCTGCTGCCTTCGACAGGCGTGCCCCTACCTTCAGATTTTGCTCCGGCCTTCGGCAGAGCGGTAGCCGCTTCGCGGCGGGCTTAGACGCGGGGAAACCCGAAGCTAAAGCATCGGGCTAACCAGCCCCGCTTTACCTCAGAAGCAAAGACGGGATTTTCCGCAGCCTGTGAAGCCGTGCCCTTAAGCGAGGCCAGTTCCTTGTTGTCAGCGATGCTGGACTCTTGTTGTCCAGCGATGCTGAGGGCTTGTTGTGCAGTTCTTCAGAACTGGATCTTTCCGGCGAACTGGATGATGCGTGATGCGTTGCTGAAGGCCAGAGTGTTGATCTGGCCGAAGGTTGACAGCGTTGTGACGCTGGAGGCCGGGCTACCCCAGACCGGGTGGTTGAGAACGTTGAAGGCTTCGACGTCGATCTTGAAGGAGAGGTTCTCCCTGATCGGGAAGATGCGGTGAACGGAGGTATCCAGGTTCCAGAAAGGCATGTCCTGCATGAAGTTGCGGGGCGCGTTGCCGAGGGTCCCGATTGCGGGAGCCTTGAAGGCGCAAGGATTAAACCATTGGGTACGGGTGCGGGTTGGACCGGAGGGCGGCGTGCAGGTTGGATTTCCAGCGACCGGCCCGCTCTGGAAGGGATCGCCGACGAGATCGGCTCTCTCGTAGGTACCTGCGTTTCCTGTGTTGGCGATATCGCCTGCGGCGGTGACGTTGATGTTTTGACCGGAGCGGCCGGAGAGGATTGCGTTCACCTGCCAGTTGCCGATGGCGTAGTCGGCCCAGCGATTGCCGGTAGCAAAACGCTTTCCTGTACCGAAGGGAAGCTCATAGATCACGTTCGCGGTGAGGATCTGCGGGATGTTGAAGCTGGCGGGCCCGCGGCTGCCTTTGGGGTTATAGGGATCTTCGGGAACGCCGCCCTCTACGCCGAAGTAGCCATCGCCGCCCTCATTGAGCGTCTTGCTCCAGGTGTAGGCGACGGTATAGCCGAAGCCGGTGTTGTATTGCCGCGCGAAAGACGCCTGCAGGGCGTTGTAGGAGGCGCTGGCAGCATTGTGGTCCCAGGATTTCTCGGGGACGGTGTAGGGGAAGGGCTGACCGGTGTTCGTCCCTCGCGTGGCAAAGGATTTACAGGTGGGGCATGGGGTGCCGGTGTTGTAGTAGCCACCGACGTCCATACGATGCGATGCGGAACCTACGTAGTTCAACGAAAGGATGGTGCGACTGCCGAGCTGCTGTTCGATGCCGATGTTGTACTGCTCGGAGTACGGGTTCTTCCAGAGGGGATCGACCATGTAGTTGACGTTGGAGGAGCTGAAGGGAGTTGCCGCAGGCAAGTTGCCGCCGTTGTCGGCGAAGGGATTCTGGGCCGAGGTGTACGGCGTGCCCGGTGTGTTGGTGTTGTTGATCTGGAGCGTGCCGGTGTCAGGCCAGGAGCCCTGGTAGTTCTGGGTCATCTGGATGATGGCGGCCCAGTTGTCATAGGTCATGCCGAAGCCGCCGCGGATGGACATCCTGTCGTTGACGCGATAGGCAAAGCCGAAGCGGGGAGCGATGTTGTCTTTGCTGCCGTGGAGAATTTTGCTGCCGGTGGCGACGCGGACGTGAGCGGGGAGCGTGGCGCTGGGCAGGCAGGGGGCGTGACCGCGAACGCTGCAAAGAGGCGGCAACTTCTGAAGGATGTAGTCGCCGGTGTTGAAGTCGAAGTCGCCGGTTTCGATGCTGCCCTGCAATCCGATGGAGGCGTCCGTACCAAATGCAGGGATCACACTGCGGTCATAACGGAGGCCGTAGTTGATGGTGAGGTTGCGGGTCATCTTCCAACTGTCCTGCAGGTAGACGTTGGCGATGCCGCCGGGACGCTCGGTGAGGAGGACGTTGCGCTTGTTCTCGTTGTTGGGATAGTCGAGCAGGAAGTCAGCAAGGCCAAAGCCGGACTGCGCGCTGATCTGCGAGCTCGTCATGCCGCCGGGAGAGCTCGGATTTCCCAGGAAGTTCGATGTTGCGCCTCCGGTGAAGTTGACGGCACCCTGACGGAGTTCGGCGGTGTAGTTGACCTGATCCCAACCGCCACCGGCCTGGAATTGATGGTTGCCGAGGGTCTTCATGACGCTTCCGGCCCACTCATGAATGCTCGAGAGATTTATGGACGGGCTGTTGACTTCTCCACCAGTAAAGCCCCCTGTGACGCCCTGGCTTACAAGCACAGCGGCGCCGCCGACGAAGGAATTACACATATCGACGGAGCAACCGTATTTCTGCCAGAGGGTATGGTCGTTGAACTGGGTGAGTACGTTGTCCTCAACATGGGTTCTGCCGTACTGAACCTGCATGCTGGTGGTAGGGCTGAAGATGTGCATCCAGCTTACGCCGTATTGCTGAGCGGGGATCTGCGTGGAGGTGAACAGGGTGGGAAGAGTGCTTGGGGCAGTTTGAGTCCACTGAATGCCGGAGTACCGGAAGAAGATGAAGTCCCTGGTGCCGATGTGCTGATCGATTCGTCCGGTGTAGTTGTAGACAGTTTGGCGAGTGGGATTGGTGATCTGGTAGTTGTAGGTCGTCACCGGGTATCCAGGAATGACCGTGGGCGTGGCCGATCCAAAGACGGCTTTGACGAAGGCCAACTGGTAGGGATTCAGCTTGGAGGCTGGAATCTGATTGCCGAGGAAGGCCGGACGATTCGGAGTCGGAGCGTTATTGGCAACCGTCGGGTCGTATAACTGGCACGGCGCAGTTTTGGCGACGGTATCGCCCGGAGAGCAGCCGGCGCTCGTGTTGCTGAAGTCTCCATTGAGCTGGGCTTGCGTCGGGATAAGGATAGGCGTGGCTCCGGCCTTTGAGTAGTGGGTGGCTTCGGCGCCAATCTCGAAGAAGGTCTTATCGCGGCCATCGTACAGACGGGGAATTCTTATGGGGCCGCCCATCTGACCACCGAAGGTGTTGAGGTGATACGAGGGCGGAGCAGAGAAATAGGGCTTGGCGTCGAAGCTGTTGCTGCGGATGAACTCCCAGCCTGAGCCGTGGTAGGAGTTGGTCCCGGACTTGGTGACGATATTGACGACGCCGCCGAGAGAGCCGCCATACACGGCGTCGTTGTGGGAGTTGATCTTGAACTCCTGGATGGTGTCGATGATGGGAGGGACGGCGTAGGTGTTGTACCAGGCCTGGTTGTCGTTCATCCCGTCGATGAGATAGATCGTGGAGCGATTGCCGGCGCCGTTGATCGAGGGAAAGGAATAGTTGGTTGTGCTCGCGGCTACGACGGCAGTGTTGCCCGCGCTGGAGTTCTGTCCAGTGCTGACGGGAGTGACTCCGGGTGTGAGGGTGAGGAGCTGGGTGAAGTTACGGCCGTTCAGGGGGAGGTTGTTCACTGCCTTTTCGTCGATGACCGTGCCGAGCTGGGCGGTTGAACTTTCGACCTGCGTGCCGGCAGCTTCGACGGTGACCGACTGCGTGACGTCACCGACTTTAAGGGCCGCGTTGATGGTGACGGCCTGTGCGACGGAGACATCAAAGGTCGAGATTGTCTCGGTCTGGAAGTTTTTCGAGGCGAAGGTGAGGGTGTAGTGGGCGGGCGGAACGCTGGTGAAGAAGTAGTCTCCGGCGTTGTTGGAGACGGTGAAGCGTTCGACGTTGGTGTCCACGTTGCGGAGAGTGACCTTTGCACCGGCGACGACGGCTCCGACGGGATCGGTGATGACGCCGTTGACGGACGAGGAAGAGCTCTGCGCGAGAAGGGTTGGAGTGAGACCAGCGGCACCGGCAAGGAGCAGGCTTACGATGATCGCCGCTCTGATGGCGGCCTTTTTGCGGAAGATTTGAAGGAAATGCATGTTGGCTCTCCTGGATAGCGCTGTTTTGCGGAAGAAGTTGACGGGCGAAATCGTATCGGCGGCAAAAAACGACTGTCAAGGAAACTTTTACTCATTGCCACATTTTTTTGTAGGTAAAACTAGATTCGTTTACCTGTAAACGTATACATTTACCTGTGGATAAAGGGCGAAGGGCTTCCCTGGGGGGAGGGCGCATCTTTTTATGGGCGGAGGTTAGTGGAGGATCGTATCGAGCCACTTCCCGACTGCATCAGCCCAGAGTTGTCCGTGGGCTTTGAGGCCTGCATCGCTGAAGTGGACGCCTTTGCCATTGTTCTGGCGGTAGGGTGAGCCAAGTGTGTCTGTGTCCGGCCCCGGGAGGGCGACGCCGCTGTTCCAGAGGCTTTGCTGGGCTTCGCGGACCGGCGGCCAGGCGGGAATCTCCGGCGTGCCGTAGCTGGCGTTGGCGACGAACCATGGGATCTCCCAGCCGGCTTGCTTACGCACGGAGAGGATGAAGTGCTCGAGCATGCGGCGGTAGGTCTGGCCGGAGATTTCGTGGTCGGGTTTCTGGTGGGAGTCGGATTCGCCCTGATGCCAGAGGATGGCGCGGAAGCCGTGGGGGCCGAATTGCTGAATGCGATGCATCATCCCGTTGAAGAGAGTGCCGTCGCTCACCAGGACGCCGTCGGAGTTGGTGATGACATATCTGGTCATGGTGGGCATGACCTCGACGGGCTCACCGGCCGGCAGCCACTGGCGCACGCTGGTGGAACCGTGGCCTACCGAAGCGACGCCGATGGGGACGTGGTATTTGCGGTAAAGCGCGTCGCCGAAGGAGGGGATGAAGCTTCCCTTTTTGCTGTTGTCCTGGGTGCCGGGCTGGGGATCGTTGGCGATACGCCAGGCGTTTCCGTCGAAGGTGGTGACCATGCCTGTCTGGGTGGTCTGCGGGACTTCGCCGTAATTGGTGGAGTTGGATTGGCCGGAGATGACAAAGACCTCTCCTACGCCGACGTGAGGGACGGTGACGCCGGTGAGTACGTGATGGCCTTTGCGGGCCTGAACCTCAATGAGGTAGAAACCACCGGCGGTTGCCGGGATGCCGGAGTTGAATTCGCCGGTTGCGCGATCGAGCGGGAGCTTCGTCCATTTGCCGGAGAGGGGACCTGTGAGCGATTGACCGGAAATTCGGGCGCGAACGTTATTCGCCTCAGGCGCCGCATGCCCTCGTACTGCGATGAGGCCAGAGTTTATGGTCTGCCGTTGAAAGACCTGGTAGTCGAGAGGGGAGGCAAGGGCCAATGATTTCGGGTTGGATTGGGCAGCTAAGAAGGGCGCGGCAAAGATGAGTCCCGCATAGAAGAAGAATCTTTTCGAAGTCATTTTGTTGTTTGCATCGTAACTTATGTTGCGAAATGGTTCGTTTCGCTGTCCATAAATGAACACCTAGCTCCGGATGCGGACATTCGGCCGCTGGGCGGTGTCTGCAAGTGATTGAAAGTGCATGCTTCTGAGTGGCAGGGCGAGTGCTTTCTCTTAATGCGAAATGGACATCGCCAGACCAGATATCAAGCAGAAGAGGATTCGGCGGCAGTGGATCGTCGGAGCTGTTGGAATTGTTGTGTTCGGAGCCGCTGCGCTGTTTGTCCTGCGCCTGAAGCCCGCCGCACCGACCGTTGACCGAGCAACCGTGTGGACCGATACCGTGAAGCGTGGGCCGATGCTGCGGCAAGTCCGCGGACCGGGATCGCTGGTTCCTCGCGAGGACAAGATTCGATTGATACCGGCGGAGACTGCGGCGACGGTGGTTCGGATTCGGGTGTTGCCGGGCGCGAAGGTTCAGCCGGATACGGTGTTGATGGACCTGGTCGATCCGCAGTTGCAACAGGAGCTGCTGGATGCGCAGTTGCAGGTGAAGGCTGCACAGGCGGACTACATCAATACTCGGGCCAAGGTGCAGAGCGATTTGATGGACCAGAAGGCGGTCGCTGCGACGGTGGTGGCGGACCATAACCAGGCTCAGTTACAGGCTCAGACCGATAAGTCGCTGTATGACCTTGGGGTGATCAGCGGCCTTACTTATAACGCTTCGAAGGGTAAGGCAGATGAGTTGACTACACGCAACGACCTCGAGAAGCAACGTTTGACCCTGAACGAAAAGGCGATCGAGACACAGCTTGCGGTGCAGCAGACGAAGGTCGATCAGGCGAGGGCTCTGCTTGCGCTGAAGCAAAAGGAGATGGATGCACTGAGTGTTCGCGCAGGTATCAGCGGTGTGCTTGTAGAGCTGGACCACCAGGTGGGGGAGCATGTCGACACCGGAGCGACGCTGGCGAAGGTGGTCCAACCTGACCAGCTGAAGGCCAGTTTGAAGATTGCCGAGACGCAGGCGAGAGATATCCAGATCGATCAACCGGCAGAGATTGATACGCATAATGGCGTGATTAACGGCAAGGTGATGCGAATTGATCCGGCGGTAGTGAACGGAACGGTGACGGTTGACGTAGAGCTAGATGGGAACCTGCCGCTGGGCGCTCGTCCGGATTTGAGCGTGGACGGAACGATTGATCTCGATCGGATGACGAATGTAATCAATGTCGGACGGCCGGCGTTCGGCAATGAGAACAGCACCATCTCGCTGTTCAAGTTGAGTCCGGATGGCAAGACCGCCGTGCGGGTTCCGGTAAAGGTTGGCAAAGCTTCGGTAAACAGCATTGAGGTGATTGAAGGCCTCAATGAAGGGGACACAGTCATTCTCTCGGACATGAGCCGATGGGACAACACGGACAAGATTCGCCTGGAATAGGCAAGGAGACGAAGACGATGGCAGATGCTCTGATCGACATTGAAGACCTGACCAAGGTGTTTTACACGGACGAGATTGAAACGCACGCTCTCTCGGGCATTCACCTGCGAGTGGACCGTGGCGAGTATGTGGCGATGTCGGGGCCTTCGGGTTGCGGGAAATCGACGCTGCTTTCGATCATCGGGCTGCTGGATACACCGACGAACGGCCGCTATCAACTCAACGGGAAACAGGTCGCGAACCTTGATTTTGCGGAGCGCTCCCGGATTCGGAACCAGGAGATCGGGTTCATCTTTCAGAGCTTCAATCTTATTGGCGACCTGAGCGTGGCGGAGAATGTGGAACTTCCTCTGACGTATCGCACAGGCATGCCTTCGGCAGAGAGGAAGCGGCGAGTGGAGCAGGCGCTGGAGCGCGTCAATATGGCTCACCGTATGCGTCACTATCCGGCTCAACTCTCGGGCGGTCAGCAGCAGAGGGTGGCGGTTGCGCGTGCGCTGGCCGGGTCTCCGTCGATTCTGCTGGCGGACGAGCCTACGGGAAACCTGGACTCGAAGAACGGCGAGGCAGTAATGCGGCTGCTGCAGGAACTGCATCAGGAGGGCGCAACGATCTGCATGGTGACGCACGATCCGCGGTTTGCGGCGCATGCGGAGCGTCAGGTGCATTTGTTCGATGGAAAGGTAGTCGCTGAGGGTGAGTTGAACCAACTGCTTGCTGAGGTGTAGCGATGGTGCGTGAGACGATCCATGATCTGCGGAACGTAGCGAAGGAGATGCCGTGGTTCGCGGCGGCAGTGCTTTTGTCGGTTGCGATCTGCGTGGGTGTGAATGCGTCGGTTCTCGATGAAGCCGAAGAAGAGCATGTGCGAGTGAGAACAAGCCACGCCGATACTGCTATGACAAGCTCCATTGAGGAAGTGAAGAGCAGACTTTTGCATCGCTGTCCGACGGAGAAGATTCCCGGCTTTACGGTGATCGTGGCATTGCGGCGGTACAGCCTGGAATTGAGTGTGCCCATGGGAAAGGTACGCTCGCTGACGGACGATGCGCGGACGCGTATGAAGGGTTCGCTGAATCCACTTGAGTTGAGGCGAACAGCCTAACGGATCTGCGCGAAGGCGAGGAGACAACGATGAACCGGTTGATGCAGGATGTAACATTTGCGCTTCGGCAGCTACGAAAAGCTCCGGGATTCACGATTACGGCGATTCTTACGCTGGCCCTTGGGATTGGAGCGAACGCTGCGATCTTCACGCTGGTGCACGCGGTACTGATGAAGAACCTGCCGGTGGCGGATCCGAAGATGCTGGTTCGCGTGGGGGACAGAGACGACTGCTGCGTGAACGGCGGTACTCCCGACGGGAATGACTATTCCTTGTTCGCATCGGAGCTGTACACGCACCTGCACGACAATTCGCCAGAGTTTGAAAACCTGGCGGCGATGCAGTCCGGCATTGGCTACGGCAGTATTACGGCACGCAGCAACCGAAATGGCGACCTGCCGAAGGCGACGCGCGGTGAGATGGTGACTGGCAACTACTTTCAGGTACTTGGCCTGACTCCGTATGCAGGACGCCTGATTGCACCTTCGGACGATGTTCCCGGGGCGCCGATGAGCGTGGTGATGAGCTACCAGACCTGGCAACGTGACTATGCAGGCGACCCTTCGGTTGTGAACAGCACGTTCGTCCTGAACACGTATCCGGTTACGATTGTGGGAATCACGCCTCCGGGATTTTACGGAGACCGCATGACGGATACTCCGCCGGACTTTTATATCCCCATGGTGCTGGAGCCCCAGCTTGGGCCGGCGCATCCGACGAGTTTGCTGCACCGCCGTGGCGCGAATTGGCTTTATCTGTTGGGCAGAGTGAAGCCGGGAACCGACGTCGTTAGGCTCCAGGCGAAGATGAGCGCGTCGCTTCGTAATTATCTTGCGACACTTCCGGTGTATCAGAAGCAGGATGAGGCGAAGAACCTTGCGGAGTCTCATGTGGTTCTGACGCCGGGCGGAGCGGGAATTGAGAACATGCAGCAGGAGTTCGGGACGGGGCTGAAGCTGCTGATTACTGTTTCGGCTTTGGTATTGCTGATTGCGTGCGCGAATATTGCGAATCTGGTGCTTGTGCGGGGAATGGCACGGCGCGCGGAGACTTCGATCCGCATGGCGCTTGGAGCTCAGCGATCGAGATTGATTCGTCAGATGCTGACGGAGAGTATCGTGCTTTCGGGCCTGGGTGGCATTGCAGGGCTCGCTGTTGCTTATGGAGGCAGCAGGGTTCTGCTGGGAATGGCCTTTCCAGACGCAGTCAGCCTGCCGATTGATGCCACTCCTTCTCTGCCTGTGCTTGCGTTTGCATTTGGACTGTCCCTGCTGACGGGACTGATCTTCGGCGTAGCTCCGGCGTGGGTGACTTCGCACTCGCAGCCTGCCGATGCACTGCGCGGCTCCAACCGGACGACGAGCGACCGCTCAGGCTGGGTGCAGCGTTCGCTGGTGATCCTGCAGGCGGCGCTTTCGCTCGTGCTGCTGGTGGGCGCAGGCCTGATGGCGAAGAGCCTGAACAAACTGGAGAACCAGGACTTTGGAGTTGTCACCGACAATCGTGTGGTCGTGCATTTCAGCCCGGAGAATGCGGGCTATAAGCCAGAGCAGTTACAGGGACTCTACGATAAGGTCGACCAGAATATGCATGCGCTGCCGGGAGTGCAGCGGACTGCGCTTTCGCTGTATACGCCGCTTGAGGGTAACAACTGGGGTGAGGGCGTGTTTATCCAGGGACGGCCTGAACCTGGGGCAAACGCGAACACCGGCGCTTCGTGGCTGCGCGTCGGACCAGAATATTTCGACATCGTTGGACATCGCGTGCTCCGCGGACGCGGAATCACGGCGCATGATACGGCAACCTCCACTCCCGTGGTTGTGGTGAACGAGACGTTCGTGAAGAAGTTCTTCACCCATGGAGAGAACCCCATCGGCGTCCACTTTGGTATTTCCGGTGTGGAGAGCTCGGGAGACTGGGAGATCGTGGGTGTCGTTTCCGACATCAAGTACAACAACCTGCGACAGCCCACGCGGGCGATGTATTTCAGGCCCCTGCTGCAGGTTGCGCATACGAAGCCGGAAGATGATATCCGGTCGCTGTACGCCGGCGCGATCATGCTGCAGACGAAGGGAACGATTGATGGTCTGGAGTCGCAGATACGCCGCACACTAGCGAACATCGACCCGAATCTTACCGTGACGCGGTACGACACCTTCGCCGGACAGATCCATGGCCAATTCAACCAGGAGCGCCTGATCGCGCGACTGACACTGATGTTCGGTTTACTCGCGCTGCTGCTTGCGGCGGTGGGCCTGTATGGCGTGACAGCATACTCGGTTGCGCGGAGGACGTCGGAGATTGGCGTACGAATGGCATTGGGAGCGAATCGCGGCAGCGTGATCGCCATGGTGCTGCGCGAGGCGATGATGCAAGCAGGCATGGGACTTGCGATTGGAATTCCAGTGGCGTGGATGTGCGCGCGGTTTGTGCAGTCACAGCTTTATAACGTCGGCGGACATGATGTGACGGTGCTGGCGGGAGCCGTTCTTGTGCTGGCAATCGCGGCAGCCACGGCTGGCCTGATTCCAGCGCGACGGGCAGCGTCCACCGATCCCGTACAGGCGTTGCGGACGGAGTAGAGATGATTGAGCTAAAAAATGTCGAGCGCAGCTACAGAGCTGGCCATACCGAGACCTGGGTTCTTCGTCGAGTCAACCTGACTATCCAGCCGTGGGAGTTTATTACGATCATGGGGCCTTCGGGAGCGGGAAAGTCTTCGCTGCTGAATGCCCTGGGGATGCTGGACGATCAATGGCGTGGCGAATTTTATTTCGACGGCGAGCCTGTACATGCGATGAATCGCAAGCAGAGAGCTGATCTGGCGAGGCGGAGGATCGGCATGGTCTTTCAGAGCTATCACCTGCTCGACGATCTGACAGTAGCGGAGAACATCGACCTGCCGCTTTCTTATAAAGACATTCCAAAAACGGAGAGGCAGGCGCTGGTTGCGGATACGCTCGATAAATTTCAGATCGTCGGAAAGAAGGATCTTTATCCGCATCAGCTTTCCGGCGGGCAACAGCAGCTGGTTGGAATTGCGCGAGCGATGATCCATAAGCCTTCCCTGCTGCTGGCCGATGAGCCGACAGGAAACCTGCAGTCGAAGCAAGCGAAGGAGATTATGGAGATGTTCCGGCAGTTGAATGAAGAGGGCACAACGATTGTGCAGGTGACCCACTCGGAGGCCAATGCAGCCTATGGAACACGGACGATCGAGCTGCGGGATGGTTGGGTGAGCTACGACACAGCGGGCGAGGTTGAGAAGGCTGAGCCGGAGGTACGTGGGTGAGAACCGCTTCCCTTCTGCGTTGTGCCGCTGGATTCTGGCTGATGAGTGCAGCCGGATTGGCACAGACCTCGTCGACACCGGTTTTGAGACTGGATATTCCTCATTCGAGCAATCCATTCCATGCGTATCGAGCGACGTCGGTGCCTCAGCCGAACCTGGCGAATACGCCCAGAATCGACGCGCTCGTTCATGATGGCGTGCTTGAGCTGAGCCTGAAAGATTCGATTGCGCTCGCGCTGGAGAACAATCTCGACATTGCGATTGCCCGATACAACATTCCGATTGCGCAGGCCGATATTCTGAGGACCGCCGCGGGCGGGATATTTCGCGGCGTCAACACCGGCGTGGTGCAGAACACTCCCGGCGGCGGCGTCGGGGGCTTCGGCGCAGGAGCAAACGGAGCGGGGGCCGGAGGTACTTCAGGCGGCGCAGGCGGCGCGGGTTCGGGCGCTTCCGGAATAGTGCAGTCCACTCTCGGCGCTGGAACCAATGTTCCTTTTTTTGATCCGATGATTTCGGGCTCTGTGAATGACGAACATTACACCCAGCCGCTTTCGAATACAACGATCTATGGAACACCGACTCTGCAACAAAACACGACCAATGGAAACATCTCATTTTCTGAAGCGTTTCCGACCGGCACAACGATCTCAGCAGTGTTCCAGAATAGCCGCGATACGACCAACAGCCCAAACAACTTTCTCAGTCCGTCACTGAATTCGTATTACCACATCGCACTGCAACAGCAGTTGCTGGCTGGCTTTGGGTTTGGCCCGAATTTGCGATATCTGCGAATTGCCAAGAACAACCAGAAGATTTCTGATGAAGCCTTTGAATTGCAGATCATCAGTACGGTGACTCAGATTGCCAACATGTACTGGGATCTGGTCGCGGCGTACGAAGACGAACAGGTGAAGAGCCGAGCGCTGGATTTTGCACAGCAAACACTTGACAGTGGACGAAAGCAACTCGAATTACAAGCCATTCCGGCAATGGATGTGATCAAGGATGAGGCTGAAGTAGCCAATCGCGAACAGGATTTGACGATCGCCAAGGCAACACTGCAGTTTCAAGAGCTTTTGATTAAGAATGCAGTGACGAAGAACCTCGATGATCCGATCCTGGAGGCGATGCCTGTAAAGCCAACGGATCAGAGTTCGATCATGAGTGGCGATACAAAGGCCGGTTCGACCGAAGATATTATTGCGCAGGCCCTTCGCGACCGGATTGAATTGAGCGAGTCGGATATCGATCTCGAGAGCCGGCGCATCAGCCGCGATGCTGCCCGCAATGCATTGCTGCCGACGGTTGCGGTAACCGGATACTACGGTGGGACAGGACTGGCGGGCATCCAGAATCCACTGTCCAATTCGACTTCAACTGCGCCGCCGGACTGGGCTGGCGCGGTGAGGAATGCATTCAATAACTCCGCTCCGGATTATTATGTTGGCCTGCAAGTGAATGTGCCTATCCGGAACCGCATTGCGAAATCGGACCAGTACCGAGCCGAGCTGGAGACACGCCAGGCTGAGCTTCGGTTACAGCAGCTGAAGAAACAGATCCGCATTGAGGTGCGGAATGCTCAGTATGCCCTGGAACAGAGCGCGGCGCGTGTCGAGTCGGCGCGGAAGGCTCGTGACCTGGCCCAGAAGACTTTTGATATCACGGCGAAGGAGCAGGAGTTGGGAGCCGGCTCCAATTACCAGACGTTGATGGCGCGACGCGATCTGTCGGCAGCTGAATCGGCGCTGGTCGCAGCGATGACGTCCTATCAGAAATCGAAGATTGAACTGGACCGGGCAGTGGGTTCGACGCTGGAGGCGAATCATATTTCGATAGAATCGGCGAGGACAGGTGTCATTCAGGATGGTCAGTAGATGGAGCAGTCGAAGATGGTTGCGGACGGCATAGAGAGCGATGCGCGCGAGAGTGCGGGGGCAGAGACTCCCTATCGCGTGCTGGTCGCCGATGACCAGCCCCATATTCTTGAGGCTCTGCGACTGCTCCTGAAGCCTGAAGGCTATGAGTTGGAGATGGTTCGGACGCCGGCCCTTGCTTTGGATGCTCTGGCGAATGAAAGCTTCGATGGCATCCTGGTTGATTTGAACTACACTCGCGACACGACCTCCGGCCAGGAGGGTCTCGATCTTGTAGCCCGTATCAAAGAAATCGATGCCCAACTTCCCATTGTTGTTATGACCGCGTGGGGCAATATCGATCTCGCGGTTGAAGCGATGCGGCGCGGCGCCGGGGATTTTATTCAGAAGCCCTGGGAGAATGCGCGATTGCTGAGCGTCCTGAGGACGCAGATGGAGTTGCGTCGCAGCCAAAAAAGGGCGCAATGGCTGGAGGCGGAGAACCGTATCCTGCGGGCGAGCGGCGCTCCTGATTTTATTGCCAGCGCTGCTTCGATGCGTCCTGTTGTCGAGACGATGGCAAGGGTGGGACCGTCGGATGCCAATGTGCTGATTACGGGCGAGCACGGCACCGGCAAGGAGGTCGTCGCCCAGACGCTGCATCGCCTCTCGTCGCGAGCGCACAGAACACTTGTGGCAGTGAACACGGGAGCGCTTCCTGAGGGGACGTTTGAAAGCGAGCTCTTTGGCCATATCAAGGGTGCGTTTACGGATGCTCGTACGGACCGCATCGGCCGCTTTGAGCTGGCAAATGGCGGAACGCTGTTTCTCGACGAGATTGCGAATATTCCGGTGCGGCAGCAGGCCAAGCTTCTGCGCGTGCTGGAGATAGGCGAAATGGAGAGGGTCGGATCGTCCAAGACGCAAAAGGTGAATGTACGGATGCTCTCGGCAACGAACGCCGACTTGCGAGCGGAGTGCGCTGCCGGCCGTTTTCGCGAAGACCTGCTGTTTCGTTTGAACACGGTGGAGATCAGCCTCCCCCCGCTGCGGGAGCGCCGCGAGGATATTCCTGCGCTGGCCGGACACTTTCTTGCGCGATACACTGCTCGCTACCGGAGGGCACTCGCCGGATTTGATACGGCAGCTATGCAACAGATGCTGCAATATAGCTGGCCAGGAAATGTGCGGGAGCTGGATCATACCGTGGAGCGATCTGTGTTGATGGCGCGTAGCGAGCGGATTGAAGCAGCCGACCTTGGCTTGAATATGCAACGAAGCACCGTGGGGAATCTGGATGAGATGAGCCTCGAGACGGTTGAGGCGATCCTGATTCGAAAGGCGCTGGCCCGCGCCGGAGGAAATGTGAGCCACGCGGCGGAGGCGCTTGGCCTGAGCCGAGGCGCGCTCTATCGTCGCATGGAAAAGTATGGCCTCTGAACAAGAGTCTTACGAGACACGCCAGTTGAAGCGCATTCCGCTTGGCCGATCAGGCCGACGTTTGAGCTTCGAGCGGCGGCTAAAACTTTGGCTCTGGTTGATGGGGATTCCAGCTCTCCTGTTGATCTGGTTTGTCATGGAGCTGCGGCATGTCGATCCGATGATGCAAGGAGTTCTGCTCTTTGTATTTTTCATTGGCTGGGCGTTGGCGGTCTCGGTGTTGGTCGAGCAGATTACGAAACCACTGCAGACACTTGCCAACGTCGTTGCCGCGTTGCGCGAGGATGATTATTCGTTTCGTGCGAGAGGCGCTCGGCGAAACGATGCATTGGGCGATCTGGCGATTGAGGTGAATGCCCTGGCTTCGATGCTGCAATCGCAGCGGGCTGGAGCCCTGGAAGCCATGGCCTTAGTAGAGCGCGTGATGAACGCGATGCAATCGCCTGTTGTGGCCTTCGATCCGGAAGACAGACTTAAGCTCTTAAATCCTGCAGGCGAACGAGCCTTCGGGTTGGAAGCCAGGAAGGCCGTCGGTCAGACTGCAGCACAGTTGAAGCTGGAACACCTGTTGCTTGCCCAGGATAATGATCTGCTTTCGCTTGAAGGAGCGCAGCAGGCTGCCCGGTGGGTTGTAAAACGGGCCAGTTTTCGGTTGCGGGGCATCCCGCACAGCTTGTTTGTGCTTGCCGATGTGAGCGCGGCTTTGCGAGAAGAAGAACGGCAGGCGTGGGAGAGGCTGATTCGCGTGCTTGGGCATGAGATCAATAATTCCCTGACGCCGATCAAGTCGATTGCCGCGAGTCTTCGGTTCAGACTCAGCTCACGAGATGGAATGAATGAAGATAAAAGTGATTTTGCGAGCGGGCTTGAGGTAATCGAGAATCGCGCAGAGTCGCTGAACCGCTTTCTGCAGGCTTATCGTCAGTTAATGGGTTTGCCGGCGCCGAGACTTGGTCCCGTGACTCTTGAAGAGCTGGTTAATCGTGTGGCGCGATTAGAGACTCGTTTGAACGTAAAGGTGAGATCCGGCGCCGACATAACCCTCATGGCCGATGCAGATCAGCTGCAGCAGGCACTGATTAATCTTGTACGCAATGCTGTGGATGCAGCTCAGAATCCAGAGACGGCCAATGGTTCCCCTGAAGTCGAGATGGCCTGGGAGATCACTGGAGGCGAGGCCATCATCGCTGTCCTCGATAACGGAGTTGGACTGTCCAATGCAAGCAACCTGTTTGTGCCTTTTTATACAACGAAGCCGAACGGAACCGGCATCGGCCTTGTGCTCGCACAGCAGATCGCCCAGGCACATCATGGATCGGTGCAGCTTGCCAATCGTGCCGGCGGCCAGTCAGGATGCCGGGCCGAACTCAGGCTGCCATTGCATGGTCTTTCGGCAGAGATGACTCCACCGATTGGCCGCGCATAAGAATCAGATAGACGGCGCCCGCTGCAAAGAATCCGACGAACCATGCGTAGTCATATAAAAGAACCAGAGCTCTCACAACGTGGCGATCAGCAATCGTCCAGTTTTCACCTACTCCGAGACGACTCAGCACGATTCCAGTCAGTGCAAGAAGAACTCCTACGACCAGCGCAATGATGGCGCGTGGATTAATCCCCCTGGAGTATTCGTAGAGCCCATCGCAGCGATAAAGAGAAGGAAGATCGAGCTTTCTTTTTCGAAAGATGAAATAGTCGGCAACCATGATGCCCGCGACGGGACCAAGCAAACCGGAGTATCCGACGAGCCAGCCGAAGATGTATGTGCCGAAGGTGGACATGAGTTTCCAGGGCATCATGGCAAGACCGAGGAAACCGGTAATCAAGCCTCCGGTGCGGAAAGAGATGTAGCGCGGGGCCAGATTAGAGAAGTCGTTCGAGGGTGAAACAACATTAGCGCCGATGTTTACGTTCAGAGTCGCGACAAGAATACTGATAAGCGCCAGAAAAGCGATGAAGGGCTGATGGAAGCGGCCCAAGAGAGCAATGGGAGACCAGATGGGTTCGCCGAAGATCACTGTCGAAGCGGATGTGACGGCGATGCCGATGAAGGAGTAAAGCGTCATTGCTATAGGCAGACCGAAGGCCTGGCCGACGATCTGGGCATCCTGGTTCTTTGCATAACGGGTGAAATCGGGGATATTGAGCGAAAGCGTAGCCCAGTACCCAACCATTGCGGTGAGCGATGGGAAGAAGAAGCGGAGAAAACTGCCAGTCGATTTGAATTGGCCGGGCGCAGATAGCATGGGGCCAAAACCGCCCGCCTTGTGAAGCATCCAGAAGAGGAGCACAAGCGACATGATGAACAGAAAGGGCGCAGAGAAGCTTTGCAGGAAACGTATGGATTCCACGCCTCGCCAGACAACGATCATGTTGAGCAGCCAGAAGCTGAGAAAGCAGGCCCACAGCACCCATGGCACGGACGCTGTCGCGGGCCAAATCACGTTGAGCATGGCATAGATGGCCTGGCCACCGAGCCACGATTGGATACCAAACCATCCGCAAGCGACAATGGCGCGGAGCGTGGCGGGGATGTTGGCTCCGCGAGTGCCGAAGCTGGCGCGGACGAAGACTGGAAATGGGATACCATATTTCGCGCCGGCATGGGCGTTGAGAATCATGGGGATGAGGACGATGAGGTTGCCCAGGAGAATGGTGAAGACGGCCTGCTTCCAGTTCATTCCTCCAGCAATGAGCGAAGAGGCAAGCATGTAGGTCGTGATCTCCATCGACATCGAAAACCAGAGAGCGATGTAGTTGTAGGTCGTCCAGGTGCGGCGTTCGGGAGGAGTAGGAGCGAGATCGCGGTTGTAGAGACGAGGATCTGCGTTGGTGATCAATGGCAAATTGGGGCTTGTTGTTGATGCGAGATCCGGCTGAAGCACTAGGCGAGACCTCCTGCATTGGCTTCGCGGCGAATAAAACGGCCTCGGCCAACTTCACCAATCCATTTGCCGTTCTCGACTACGAGTTCGCCTCGAGAAAAGACATGTTTTGCGTTGCCTCGCACTTTCCATCCTTCGAACATGTTGTAGTCAGTTGCCATACATTGTGTAGCGGCGGAGATGGTGTAGTCGGCATTCGGATCCCAGAGAAGGAGATCAGCGTCACGACCAGGAGCGACAGCTCCCTTTTTAGGCATGCCGAAGATGCGCGCCGGGGCGGTGCAGGATAGCTCGACAAACTTCTCAGGAGTGATGCGGCCCGAGTTGACACCGAAATGCCAGAGAATCTGAAGACGGTTTTCAATGCCAGGCCCTCCGTTTGGGATTTTGGTGAAATCGTGGCGGCCCAGCGATTTCTGATCGGCGAAACGGAAAGGGCAGTGGTCGGTCGAGACAACGGCGAGAGATCCATCCTTAAGCGCGTTCCAGAGGGGTTCCTGATGGCGCTTCTCGCGCAGTGGTGGAGTAAAGACATATTTCGCTTCATCCCAACTCTTGCCGGGCATCTGCTCCTCGACAGAGAGAACGAGATACTGGATGCAGGTTTCGGCGAGAGCACGAGCTCCACGGGCCTGCATGAACCTGAGGTTGTCCAGCGCGTATTCGTTCGAGAGATGGACGATGTAGACGGCCGCTCCAGCCATATCGGCGAGGGCAATCGCGCGGTGTGTGGCTTCAGCCTCTGCTTTGGGAGAACGCGCCTGGGCGTGGTGATGGGGAGCGGTTTTGCCTTCGGCAAGCATCTGAGCGATCACAACATCGATGGCACTGCCATTTTCCGCGTGAACGCAACAGAGCGCATTCAACTTTGCAGCCTTTTGCATCACCCGAAACATGAGGGCGTCGTCGATCATGAGAACGCCGGGATAAGCCATGAAGAGTTTGAATGAGGAGATCCCGAAATCGACCATATCCTGCATCTCGCGGAGTCCTCGGGAACCATCGCCGGGACCGAGATCTGTGACAGCCATGTGAAGCGAGTAGTCGATGCATGCTTTGCCGCGGGACTTAGCCAGCCATGTTTCGAGGGCTTCCGCCATTGTGTGTCCCATGGACTGGAGAGCAAAGTCGATAACGGTTGTGGTGCCTCCTACAGCGGCCGCGATGGTGCCGGTTTTGTAGTCGTCGGCAGAGACAGTGCCACCAAAGGGCATATCGAGGTGGGTATGAACATCGATCCCGCCCGGCATGACATTGAGGCCGGTTGCGTCGACGCGCTTGTGGTCCGCGTGCGGAATGTGCGGTGAGACCTGTTGAATTGTTTCGCCCTCAATGAGGACATCCGCCTTCTGCTGACCGTTGGCATTGATCACAGTTCCGTTCTGAACGAGGATACCCATGATGCTCTCCGTTATCGATTCGAACTCATGACTTCGCGAGCACCTTCGGTGCGCTGCTCCCATGTCTCGGGCGGAAGCCCGTTGTCGACGCGTTCCATGGTGATGCAGTTTTCAACTGGACAGACAAGCGAGCAAAGATTGCAGCCGACGCAATGCTCCTCATCCACTCGCGGAATGCGTTCAAGAGGGGTCACTCCATGGGAAGAACCGGTACCGATGGAATCCAGCTTAGGTATAGGAGTGGTTGCGATGCGGCGTGCAGACTCGGCAGATACCATCGCAGGAGTGCGAGTGGTATCGATTGCAGGCGCTGTGCGATCGAGGTGAATACATTGATGGGCGCCGTCCCAACAAGCTGTGTAGCATAGCTGGCAGCCGATACAGAGGTCTTCGTGAATGCGAGCAACGATCTTGTAGTTGAGGTTGAGGTATTTCCAGTCCGTCACGTTAGGAACTGCGAGACCACGGAAGTCGTCGAGCGTAGTGAAGCCCTTCTCCGACATCCATGTGAGGAGGCCATCCTGCATGTCCTCGACGATGCGGTAGCCGTAATGCATGACCGCAGTGCAGACCTGCACCGTGCTGCAGCCCAGAAGAATGAACTCTGCCGCATCGCGCCAGGATCCAATGCCCCCTATGCCTGAGAACGGAAGAGCGGCGGAAGAATCGCACATCACCTGCTGGATCATGTTAAGCGCGATAGGTTTGACGGCGGGGCCGCAGTAGCCTCCATGAGTGCTTTTGCCATCGACATTGGGCCTTGCTTCGAAGGTGTTGAGATCGATACCGGTGATGGAGTTGATGGTGTTGATGGCGGAGAGCGCATCCGCCCCGGCTCGCTTGGCCGCGCGCGCGGGCATGCGGATATCCGATATGTTGGGGGTGAGTTTAACGATGACCGGAGTTCGTGCCTTTTCTTTTACCCAGGAGGTGATTTGCTCGCAATACTCAGGAACCTGCCCAACTGCGGACCCCATACCACGTTCGCTCATCCCGTGAGGACAACCAAAGTTGAGTTCGAGGCCGTCTGCTCCTGCATCCTCAGCGCGTTGGACGATGTCGTGCCAAGTCTCGCGCTTACTCTCAACCATGAGCGATGCGATGACAATGTGCTTAGGGTAGCGGCGTTTAACCTCGGCAATCTCCAGGAGATTAACGTCAATGGGGCGGTCGGAGATGAGTTCGATGTTGTTCAGGCCCATCATGCGGCGGCCTTCCCAGTCGATGGAAGAGTACCGGGAGCTCACATTGGTAATGGGTTCACCAATGGTCTTCCAGACGGCTCCTCCCCATCCCGCGTCGAAGGCCCGCATAATCTGCTCACCGCAATTGGTTGGCGGGGCGGAAGCGAGCCAGAATGGATTGAGGCACTTTATTCCACAAAATGTCGTTTCGAGTGTCGGCTTAGACCTGGACATTTTTCCCCTCCAGCCAAGCGGCAATACCGATTCCGGCGCGTTTGCCATCAGCGACGGCGTCTACGACTTCACGGCCGCCGTTTGTGCAATCTCCGCCCGCGAAAAACTTCGGATTCGAAGTTTGGCCCGTCTCCCGGTCAATCAATATACGCCCTCGCTCGATAGCAATCTTGTCTCCCGAGGTTGTATCGAGAAATGCCGCCTGAGTTCCCTGTCCAATGGCAATGATGACAAGATCGACGGGCAGACTGAACTCTGAGCCTTGCTGCGGAATCAATGAGCCATCCAACGCCGGGGTGAGGCGTACGAGGTGAATCACTTCAACTGAAACAGCACCCTGAATTGCGGACGGCAGCACATGCCAGTGAAACTTTACTCCCTCCTGCATGGCATGCTCGTACTCAAACTTAAATGCGGACATATTTTCAGGACCGCGACGGTAAAAAAGGTGAACTTCAGACGCGCCGAGGCGCACGGAGGCAATTGCGGCATCGATTGCAGTATTCCCGGCGCCAATGACCGCAACCCGTGGCGGCGCAGTAAGAATTTCTCCCGATTTGTAGCCGGCGATGTAGTCCAGAGCATTCGTTACACCGGCGAGTCCTTCACCGGCGATGCCGAGCCGATGGATGGTTCCGAGACCAACACCCAGGAAGACTGCATCGTGGCTTCGTTCAAGCTCAGCCAACATTGCCGGATCCACGATCGAGTTGAAATGAAACTCAACTCCGAGTCGTTGCAGCATATCGATTTCGTGAAGGCTCTCGGCGAGTGGAAGTTTATATTCTGCGATGCCATAGGTGTTGAGACCGCCAGGCAGCGGTCTGGCGTCATAGAGGATTGCGCGAATTCCTCGACGGCGAAGTTCAGCTGAACACGCCAGTGAGGCAGGACCGGCTCCTATAAGCGCTACGGAATACCCTGTATCGACTCCGGGCTCAAATGGAATTGTGTCTGAATTTTCGTAGAGCGAATCCATTGCGAACCGCTGCAGACGAGCGATCTGGATCGGTTGCTTGTTATAACGGTGCATCACGCAGGAACCTTCGCAAAGGACATCGACCGGGCACGCGCGAGCGCAGCTGGCTCCAAGGATGTTTGCATCGAGAATGGCACGAGCAGATCCCTGGAGGTTACCGGTTGCAATCTTTTTAATGAATCGGGGCACGTCGATGTGAGTAGGACAAGCCGCGGTACAAGGCGCGTCAAAGCAATACAGGCACCGATTTGCCTCAACGGTAGCAGCCTGACTATCAAGCGGGGGATGGATGTCCGCAAAGCGCGCAGCTATCTCTGGGATGGAAGGAACCTGAAGACGGAACGAGACCTTTTCACTCATGGCGCAAGGGTCTCCCGGAACGCCATGAGAGGCCGATTGATCACGGATTCTGGCAATAACCCTCCTTGAACCGTTCATTCAATTCAGGAGTGTTCATTATGCATCATCCGAGCGGCTGAGCGTTATAGAAACGTTCAGTCCGAAGCCACAGCTCGCAGGCAAATCGTCACTGCCGGGACTCCAACCATTTCAATGTCTTGTGAACCAGACGATCGAAGGCTCGCACGGCAAGCTCCAGATGCTCTTTCTTCGTGTTTTCTTCCTTGTTGTGACTTAGCCCTGCGAGGGATTGAGTGAACATCATCACCGTGGGAATGCCAGATCTTGAGACCTCTGCAGCGTCGTGAAGAGGGCCTGAAGGAAGACTATGCGACCGGCCGGCTGTATCTCGAATTGCTTCTTCGCACAGGGTGACAAGGTGGGGATGGAACGGAATGGGCTCGATGTTCCATATCCTGGACCACTCCACATTGCAGCGTTCTTCTGCTGCGAAACGCTCACTAGCAGCATGGGCTTCGGCCAACATCGAGGCAAGAACGCCAGCGTCGAGATCGCGCATGTCCAGAGTTGTCTCACAGCGTCCAACGACCGCTGTGACAATACCCGGGAAGGTTTTGACACTGCCCATGGTAGCGACTGAATCAGGATGCTTGCGTGCGATCGGGCGGATTTCAAGTGCGAGCTTCGCGGCCGCGGCCAGCGCATCGCGACGTACCGCCATGGGAGTTGAACCTGAGTGTGCCTCCTGACCGCGGAAGGTGATGGCGTGACGTTCGACTCCCTTTGTGCCCAGAACTGCGCCCAGGGGGAGCTGCATGGATTCCAACACAGGCCCTTGCTCGATATGCAGTTCAAGGTACGCAACTGCGTTACGGCGTTCGAGCGCGGCATTCGAGATGTTCTCTATATTGACTCCGCAGTTTCGTAAAGCGTCCTGGAGGGAATTGCCATCCCGGTCGGTACGATGACGATCCGCTTCAATCGTATGCGTGCCGGCAAAGGCCGATGAGCCAAAGAGGCTTCGCCCAAAGCGCGCACCCTCTTCATCAGCCCAATCGACAAGACGAATCGTAAAAGGAGGGCGCCCCTTGAATTCTTCCTGGAGGCTGCGCAGAATCTCGAAGCTGGTGAGAACGCCAAGGCATCCGTCGAGCCAGCCGCCGTTCGGGACTGAATCGAGATGGCCACCAAGCAGCAGCGTGCGCTCTGATTCTCCGGGCAATGTGATCCACGAATTTCCAGCGGCATCCAAGTGGTGCTCGACACCCAATTGCTCGACCTTATCCTGAAACCAGGAACGCGCTTTGAGCCACGTCGGGCTCCAGGCTAAGCGCTGTGCTCCATTCTCGTCAGATGAGATCGAGCGAAGTTCTTCGAGATCGGAGACTACTCGATCCGGACTGAGAGACATCCTTCCTCCTTCTTATGCAAAGGAAGGATAACTGGAAGCTACTGTGAGTCGCCATATTTGACAGCGGCCGGAGGAGAGAAGTGAACGGGCCTCGCGAGATTCCCTACTCTTTTCTGACGTAAATTCGATAAGCCGAATCTTGAAATGTTCGGGTTTGAACCGGGGTATAGAACGAATTGAGATAGGTCGCAAACTCCGGCCAATGGTTGATTTTGCTAAACCCCCTTGGCCAATTGAACCATTCGTCAGATAACACAAAGACCTTTGGAGGATTTGTTTGCAGACCTTGCCAGAAAATTTGCCGCTCGTGTTCTACCGCTGGAGCGCTTTGAGGCACAAAGAAGAGCGTGTCTCCAGTAAAGCCAGTATTTTGTACGATGCCAAGACGGTAAAGTGCGCTGAAACAACCGTCAACCATGTCGAGGCATTGCACCTGGCGTTGCAGGTTAGCGCCACCTAGTTTCGTCAGATCGCTTTGCAGATTCAAGGCGTATTCGTCAGAGTAGCGAATGATGCGAATGTGATAAATCCCCAACGGGAGCATCACGAAAGCAGCGAAGAACAGGCCGACCCATCCGAGAGTCCTTGATGATTGCTTTTGTGTTCGAATTGCCTGGGTAAATTCCATGCAGAGCCAAAGCAATACAAAAGCAAGGAAAGGATAGCGGTGGTATTTGAAACCCTTATTCTGAAGATAGTAAGAAGCGAAACCGAAGACTATTCCAAGCCTAATGGCCCAATGTTCCCATGTGGCCTGATTCCGATTCATCCAGGTAAGAATCAGGCCAAGAGGCACCAAAGCAAACACTGAAAGCGGAAGACTACTCAAAAACAGGCCGAGTTTGCTCACTGGCATGAGAGTGGCATAGAAGGCAGTCAATCGCCGAGAAAGATCGATAAGAGGGCCAACCGCATGCCAACGCTGAAGAAAACCGAGTACGACAGCTGCAGGAATTGCGAAGCCAAGAATAGCGTAAGCAAGATAGCCGGCGATTGGCCGTTCTTCTCTTTTTAGAACATAAAGCGTCGTCAGAATCAGGGCAAAAGCAAATGGAAGAGCCGTTGGCTTAACAGAAATCGCCAAACCCATACACGCGCCGACTGGCAATAGCAACCATGCACGATGACTGCGCACCGCCTGAAAAAGGAAGGCAGATCCAGTGAGGAGAAGCATCGTCACAATTTCATCGCGCTGTGCTGCATTGCCTGGCCCATCCGCCGCATGAAAGAGAGCGAACAGGACACCTGCGATCAGGCCTGCAAGCCAATCGTAAGGAAGCGTAATGACGATCATGGCAACAATGATGGCGCCGAGAAGGAAAAAGTCGTAGAGCCTCCAGGCCAGATCACCGGGACCGAAGAGACGCATCTGCCAGCCGTCGATCAAATATGCCCCTGGCAAGTTCATATCGTAGATTTCACGATAAGGAGCCATGCCATGCTTTATGAGGAAGTTGATATAGTGAAGAACTTGCCCGTCCCACAAAATAGGCCAATGGTAAGTCGCTACGACAAAATAAACGTACGCGGCCACGAAAAGAGAGACGAGAAGTAACCGTGAAAAAGCCGGATAGGCTGTATTGGCAGGGGAGAAACTACGTTCTAAAGGCTGCTCAGCAATCTTCACCGTGAGATGACCTCAGTGCTCGGACCAGGGATAGATGATTTCTTCAAATGAATTTTAATCTTTGCAATCAAACAAGATTCCTTAATAGTTCATCCGATCGGATCATGCCGCTTGAAAGAGATATGTTTGTGACCGAAAAAACTCAAAATAACGGTGAAGCCCGTTAATAAGGCACCGGCGATATAGGGCGCCTGGTTTCGGATCGGATGAAACGACCGGAATATGGCGGTTAATGGAGCAATCACAACCGCGTTCAGAAATAAGCTTGGCAAGTAAACGGTCATACTTCGGATATATTCGCGCCAATAGTTCCCTTTTGTGCGAAAGACAAACCATTTGTACCCAAGAAAAGAGACCGTAATGTTAATGATTGTGGCTACCACCAGCGCGATGCTTGCCGTAAGTGACGGCGGAGTGGGCAGAACGCGAAGTAAAAGTCTTACCAGTAAGAAATAGCAGCCAAATCCGAAGAATGTGTTCCATGCGCCTACGAGCAGGTAACGCATGAGTTGAGTATGCGGTATATGAGCGAAGAATCGCTTAATCACCAGGGTACTTTCGTCGTTTTGCTAGAAATTGATCCGTTCTTTTTCGGTGACCAACGGGCGGTCCTGAACGATCGTGTGTATCGAACCGACATACTCTCCGATGATCCCGATCGCGACCAATTGCACAGAGCCGAGAAAGAAGAGGCCAATCATCGTTGGAGCCAGACCGAGCTGGAACTGGTTCCAGAAGATCAGCTTGGCAATCAGGTAGAGAAGGCCTGAAATCAGGCTGAGCACGGCGCACACAAAACCTCCGAAGACCACTAATCGAAGCGGCACCTTGGAGAGGTTTGTGATACCGAGCATTGCGAGATCGTAGAGTGTATAGAAATTATTTTTGGTAATTCCGCGCGTACGCCGCTTCTGGTTGTATTCGAGTGCCTTGTGAGGCAGGCCAATCTCCGCTATCTGGCCTCTGAAGTAAGGCTGGGGATCTCGAAAATCGCTCTTCAAAATATCCACGACTCGCCGATCATAGAGGCCAAAGCCGGTGAAGTGCTCGAGCACCTTTACATCGGTAAGACGCGCGACTGTTTTGTAGTAAACAGAGCGTATCTTATACATAAGACTACTTTCGTCGCTTGTGCTCTTGATGCCTACCACAATTGGCCACCCTGCCTCCCACTCCCGAAGGAAGTCGACGATCATTTCGGGTGGATCCTGAAGGTCGGAAAGCAGAACAATGACGGCGTCTCCGCCGGCCTGCATAAAGGCATGTTGAGGGGAACGGATGTGGCCGAAATTGCGCGCGTTCACAATTACTTTGACATGAGGATCTTTGCTCGCTTCGCAGCGGAGAATCTCAACTGTGCGGTCTGTCGAGTGATTATCGATGATGATGTGCTCGTAACGATATTGAGGAAGGCCTGCGAATATCGTGCGAACGCGATCAATTAAGACCTCAACATTGCCTTCTTCGTTATAGCAGGGGCTGATAACACTAATGAGCTTCACGCTGCCTCCCACCTACACCGTACCATGCCGCCGTTCGGCGAATGGCTTCCCGAATATCGATTGACTGACGAAGAGCCAAAACCTCTTGCGCACGGTCGACCGCCGGGACGTACCGGGCAATGTCAGCACCGGGAACAGGCTGTTTGGCAACACGTATTTCAATTTTCGGACTAAGAGCCTCGGCAACTGCTTGCGCTATGTCGAGGATACTCATATCGATAGAAGAGCCGACATTGAAAGGAACGAGGGAGGGGGCTCGAAAAAGCATGGTCCATAGCCAGATCGCTAGATCTGCGGCATAGAGATAGGAACGGCGGGGAGTTCCATCTCCTCCAATCAGGATTGGCCGGCCAGCAAGAAAATCTCCAATGAAATTTCCTATTGCAAAATGAGCATCCAGGGGAAGGTGCGGACCAACAAAAGCAAAGCAACGGGCAATCTTGAATTCTATAGGGTTCTGCACTGCCGTGAGAGCGCACATCTGTTCTGAGATGCGCTTTCCTTCGGCATAAACACTGGCGGGATTCAAAGGATCTGGACCTCCCGCATAACTTTCAGAAATATGGGTAAGGTTTCCGGGTTGCTTTCCATAGACGGCCCCCGAGCTGGTGAGAAGAAATTTACGTGTTCCGTGAGTTCGCGCGAATTCGAGTACGCGCTCTGTTCCGTCGATGATCGTTGTGAGCATCTCCAGCGGCTGCTCAGCAGCCTGCCTGGCACTCGCTTCCGTTGCAGCATGGATGACATACGAGAAATTACCTTCAGGAAAGGTAAAACTGCGAACATCTCCTTCTACAAAAGTTAAGCAATTTTCTGCTGCAAGATGAGGGCACTTTTTCAAGAAAGAGGCTACATTGCGCGTCAAAACTGTTGCCCTGGAATTAAGAAGCAAATTTTTGTTGATGTGGCAAAAACTCTCCAGTAACCAACAGCCAAAAAAACCTGTGCCCCCGGTAATAAAAATGCGCTGTTCCTGCATCTCTTTCCAGATAGGCTTCGTCTCGTTCTCAATGAAATCAAGATCTCTAGCAGGTAAAGGGTTCTGTGTCATGAGATGGGTTTAAGCGATTTTATTGGATTGTGAGATATAGTAACCACCACGATGATTGCGAATAACAAAAACGGAAGTGTACATGGGATGCGTATAGTGCTTTTCGGCGTGGGAAGCGGGCTGAATGATTTCCTGAGTATTGTGCCCAAAGATGTGGAGATTGTTGGCCTTGCGGACAATGATCCCCGTAAGCATGGACGTGTGATTCTGGGACATCCCGTGTTTGCTCCTGATTCGATCGCGAGAACCGATTTCGACTACGTTATCGTGACTTCCCGGGCTGGCGAGATGATTCGTTCTCAATTGGCTAATTTGGGCATTGAACGGGAAAAGATTCTTTTGTTCTATCCCAGTTTCGACAAAGATCTTCGCACCCTGGTGAATAAAGACATTAATGCTCTTAACAATAATCTTGGACTCCGTTTGCATCCGTTATCCCTCTGTACGATGCCTGTCTGGCCGGAAGGTGTGCTGGAGATCATGCCTTCCGAGGACGACTACTGCCGCATGATGTCGATCCGACTCGCCGCGGAGCGTATCGCTCAGAAGAAAATACCCGGAGCCATTGCTGAACTTGGCGTGTATCGCGGAGAATTGGCGGCGGCACTGAATTGGCTCTTCCCGGATAGAACTCTTTATCTTTTTGACACGTTTGAAGGTTTCTCGGAAAAAGATCTATCTGATGGAAAAGAAGAAAGACATTCGCAAGCTGCCGTTGGAGACTTCCAGGACACCAGCCTCGACTTCGTTCTTTCGCGAATGCCGCATAAAAAGAACATTGTGGTTCGGAAGGGTTACTTCCCTGCCACCGCAGAAGGCCTCGAAGAAAATTTCGCGCTCGTCAGCCTAGATGTGGATTTATATAAGCCAACCGTTGCAGGTCTTGATTACTTCTATCCTCGGCTTAGTCAAGGTGGATGTATCTTCATACACGATTACAACAATCGCAGATACATGGGCGTACGCAGCGCGGTGGAGGAGTTCGTCGAGGCGAATGGAGTGCCCCTGGTGCAACTGCCCGACTTTACAGGCACTGCCATTCTGCCCAAATGAGCACGAAAAGCCGGTTAGGTTTTAGGCGTGGTCTGCAAACCACGATTGTAAATCGTCTCGCGCAGTGAAGGTATATGCGAATAAGGGCTGTCGATGTCATCGATATACACCGGTGCATCCTTCTCAATGGGCTTGATCAACACCTCGCCACGCATGAGTTCTCTGCAGGAAAGTTGTCCCTTCTGGAGTGGAATAGCTAGATAAACATCATCGTCGGCGAGTATGTGTCCTACCGGAAGATCGTTTTTGGCGTAGACACCTCGCACGAGGGCATCAAGATATTCAATTTCTTTTTTTGGTGGCTGGCGCTTCTGTGTGCCTGGCGCACCACACATCTCTTTTGCCTTTTTGAAGGCCCTGAACCATTGATCAGCCTGATAAGGCAGGGTGCAGTAGGGGCTTACCTTGACACCATCGGAATCGATATCGATGTGACGTTCAAACGTTCGCGCTCCTTTTGCATACGCAATGAGCATTGAGCTGGACCAGTCCGTGAATTCGTGAGTGGAGTAGCCGATCGTGTTATTCGGATAACGGTTCTTTAGAAAATCCACCTGGTTGATTTCCAACTCAGAATCTTCTGCGGGATAGATGGAGACACAATGATTGATCGCCAATGGAATATTGCGATTGGCAAAGAAGGTAACGATGTCATCCATATCCTTCAACGACGAACCGCCGGTGGATACGATCGCGGGCTTTTTGGTCTTTGCGATTTTTTCAATCAGCATCCAATCATTTAGATCCGAGCTCGCAATTTTAACAATGGGAATTCCGAGTTCGGCGCAAAGATCAACGGAACGCTCATCGAACGGGGTCGCGGACGGAATACAGCCGGCGTTCCTGATTGCCCGGACAAGGGTTGCATACTGATCATCCGTGAGGCGCGTATCCAAAGTTTTCTTTATGTAACGAAGATCGGATCGGCTAACGAAATCCTTATGGACGAAATGGGCGACATCGCGAAACTGAAGCTTGATCATCGCCCGAACATTGTTGAAGCGAACGACCTGAGAAAATTCCTGGATAATCTTGAGGCCTCGCTCGACACTGCCGAGGTGGTTATTGGCCAGTTCCAGTACAAACAGGTCTTCAAAGATGTCGTTGTCAATCACTGAACAGGCTCCTTGGTAAGCATTGGTAAAAATTCAGCAAATGAATGGATGTGGAAAGAAACTGCATCTAAAGGGGTTGGCTTTCCGTAGCCGTGGCTAATCCATGCAAATGGTATCCGCATTTCTGCGGCCGCGTGTGCATCTTCTGTTGTATCTCCAACCATAATGCAGCGGGCAGCTTCCAGACGAAAATCGCTCAGAACACGGCCGATCATCTCTGCTTTACCAGCATATGGAGGATCATTGGAATCACGTGTAAGGATCGCGCTGAAGCGAGGAAGTATCTCTTCCCGCTCGAGTATCCTTGTGGCAATGTGACGCGGCTTGTTAGACACAACGAATAGTTGGATGCCGAGAACGTGCGCATCCTGCAACATTATGCTTGAGCCGGGAAAAAGCAGGGTTTTTTGCCATCCTTCTGAATCGTAGCTGCTGCGAAAGGCACGTTCGAGAAGATCGAGGTCGTTTTCCGATGCTGAGGCCGCCGCAAAGGAAAGGATCGTGCGGATCGGAGGCCCGATTACCTCCCGGAGGTTGATGGGGCGCCTGGGCAAACCGCAGGTCTGGAAAGCTTTTTCAATAGAAAATGCGATTCCCGGCAACGAATCGAGCAATGTGCCGTCGAGATCGAAGAGGATTGCCTGAGGAAGTTGTGAGATAGGCTCGGGCATGCACAGACTCTAGACATCGTCTTTGACAAGCATGTTAGCGGCTAGCTCATCAGGGTTCAAAAATGGATACATATCTTCAAGATTGGGCGTCTGAATTTTTCCATCCGCACCTATGCGGGAGCGGAGGCGCGGTTCGAATTCCTGCGCGACATCAAGCGATACGTCAAAGAGAGCTGGACCGGGCGCATCCATTCCACTTTTGATAAGAGCAAAATCGTCGACACTCTTGATGGAAAAAGATGGGATGCCATAGGCATTTCCAATTTTCACCATATCGGGGAAGCTGACTCCACTTGTATTTCCTGTGCCAATCAGGCGACCTTGAAAAAAGCCGGTTTGGGTTTGGCGTATTGACAGATAACCGCCATTGTTTAAGACAAAAATTTTGACCGGAAGGTTGTAGTGAACAACGGTCTGCAACTCCTGAATATTCATCTGAATGCTTCCATCGCCGGCGAGACAGATGACCCGTCCCGCCTTTGCAAGGGCGACTCCGATTGCCGCCGGAAGATCGTATCCCATGGAGGCCGAACCAGAATTGGAGATAAGCCGTTGACCCAGCTTGAGTTTACCGGCCTGATACGGAACGATGCAGGCGGTAGCATTCCCGCAGACTACTGCGTCGTCGGGAGCAAGAGTGCTAAAGAGGCGGTCAATGAAGTAATAGGGATTGAGAGGGGGACCGCTTTGTTTTTGCTTTTCCAGGACAACGGGAAACTTTGCCTGGCGCTCCTTGCACCAACGAAGCCATTCCTGATGTTCCCTGCACGGATGCCAGGAACTGGCCTCAATTTGGCGCAACATCTCAGTTAGAAACTGCTTCACATCACAGTGAATTCCGATATCCGGACGGACCGTTGGCTTTGCCAACTCAGCGTCATCGACGTCGACCTGGATCTTTGTCGCAAAGCGTGCAAACGACGGCCAGTTATAACTGGTTTGACGGATATTCAGACGAGAGCCGAGGACCAGCAGAACATCTGAGTTCTGAACTGTGAAATTACCTCCGCGCTCACCTATTGTTCCTGGCCGGCCGCAGAAGAGTTCATCATCGGAACCGATGAGATCGTGTGTCCACGCTGTGACCACGGGGATACGAAGACGGCGTGCGACTGCAGTAAATTCTGCCAGAGCATTACCGAGACGAACGCCGGTTCCAGCAAGCAACACCGGCCGCTTCGCGGTACGAATGCGAGTGAGTGTGTCGGCGACTTGCTCTGCCACCTTCTCTACAGGAAAGACGAGGGCATCTTCGGATGGATCGTAGTGGCGCAGGTTATCGGGATCGATTTGCGCAGACTGTACGTCAACAGGAATGTCCAGCCAGCAGGGTCCGGGGCGACCGGACTGCGCGAGGTGCCATGCTCGTTCAAGATGATAGGCAATGGTTTCGGGGTCGTCTATCCAGACCGAGTACTTTGTGATTCCTCGAACCATGCGGACGATGTCGACCTCCTGGTCCCCAAGCTGGCGCATATTGGTGATTGCGTATGTGGCCATGCATGTCTCTCGCTTTACCTGCCCCGAGAGAATCAGCATTGGAATTGAGTCCGTCCACGCACCAAATACGCCATTGAGCGCATTAATGCCGCCTGGGCCAGTCGTTACATTCAGCAAGCCAGGTGTATTTGTAATGCGCGCATAGCCTTCGGCAGCCATAGCAGCTGCCTGTTCGTGGTGAGTACAGACATATTGGAGCCCCGAGGTTCCGATGGAATCATTGAGGTGCATAGCACCTCCGCCCGTGACGAGAAAGACATGCTGCGCGCCCCAACTGCGCAACTGAGCCAGAACGTAATCAGAAAGCTTAATACCGAATCTCCTTTCTGGAGGCCGTTCGGAACCAGGAAGCAAAGGGATATTGAACCTCAAATTTCGAGGCCAGACCATGCATCACCATCTTAGCAGCATCGGGAACAGGCATTTTTCGCTGAGTCCGAGAGAAGGCCTAGATCTTTATGAAGATTTTGCGTCGATAGAGCGCTGCGATGACGAGCCAGCAGACGGCTACGAATCCAAGTGAGTAAAGCAACGAAGCAAACGCCGCATCTGGAACTACATGCTGAATGGACCGGAACAGCAATTGCGGCAGATTGACGCCTGGGTATGGATGGATGGACGACAGCGTTGACTCAAACAGTTCAGAAAAAACATACGCTGTGATTGCATTCGTCCCGAAGACAAGGAATGGCATCAGCCATTTTGGTTGCTCCCTCCTGTTTGAGGCTTCCTGCGGCAAATCGACGAGCCACAGACAAAGCGCTAACAACAGCAGGCTCAGACCACCTGCAAAAAGAACATAGGAGCTTGTCCAGAGTTTTTTATTAATCGGAAATGAAAGATTCCAGAGCGAGCCCAACAGCACACACGTCACTCCCGCTATGGCAATGCCAGTTGTTTTTGCAGCCAATGATCGCTTTGTTCGAAGCCAGATTCCAGTGAGGACCCCCATCAATGTCGTAGCAAGAGCAGGTATGGTGCTGATCAATCCTTCGGGATCGCGGGTGCGCTCGTAAAGGTGCGGCGCGGAGAAAATCTGCCGGTCAAGCCATGCGGTGAGATTGGCATCTCGATCGAGCAATGGAATATCACGACCCGGAACTCCGTACCCGGGAACCGGAACGAAGCGCATGATCACCCAATAACTTATGAGCGCGGCTACTGCCAGAACGGCCTTGTTGCGCCAATTCGTATTAAGAACATAGAGAGAACCAATGATGAGATAACAAATCGCGATGCGCGGAAGCACTCCATAAAAGCGCATCGTACTGAGATGAAAGTGGGGAAAGCTGTTCACGACCAAACCTAAAAGATAAAGAACAACTGAGCGGCGGATGATGTGCGAAAGAAGGGATTGCCTGGTTGCCCCCTGGGCGAGACGTGACTCCGTAGAGAAAACGATGGTGACGCCCACCAGAAAGAGAAATGTCGGAAAGACGAGATCTGTCGGAGTAAAGCCGTTCCACGCTGCGTGCTTCAAGGGCCAATAGGCAGCGGCCTCGCTGCCATTGTTGTTCACGAGAATCATGAAGGCTATGGTGAGACCTCGCAGCACATCGAGCGACAGCAATCTCTGCGAACGCCCGACAGCTTGCAATGGAGTCACGATAGTTGGAAGTGGATTAGTCGCTGTCATGAGCTAACGTCCTGAGGTGCGTTGGGGTTTCGGGAACCGTGTCGAGAGCCGCAGTATCGAGTCGTTCCCGTCAAATTAATCGAAAGTATATCGATCAGCAGCGGCTGGCGGCTAAGTCTTGTTCCTCTTAAACCACATTGATCGTGAGTGGAAGTATATCTTCCCCTGAGGCTTGAGGAAGTCGCCAATTTAATCAGCACTAAGTAGGCCTTATGGCCTATACAGAGAAACGGTCTTCAAGATTAGTCTTTTTGTGGAAAAGACAATCAGTCCAGAGCAGATCATGGCGATAGAAACTATCAGCATCAGCGATCCGCGGTATTCCACCCTGGTGAAAGGGAAAAATGCACGTTTTCCCGCATCAAAGGATGAAGCCGCCAGCCGTATCGAACTCTGCGATAACGCGGAAGACGTAGCTGCGGCATTGCAGCGTGCAGTCAGTGAAGGACTTCGGCCCACGGTGCGCAGCGGTGGGCATTGCTATGAAGACTTTGTCTATACCAACCCCGGCGGTGTCGTCATCGACATGAGCATGGTCGGGGAGATAACTCCTCTGGCAGGGGCGCCCAAATACAGAATTTCGTCGGGAGCGCAGTTAGGTGAGGTCTATAGCGATCTCTTAAGAGATCTAACGTGACACTGCCGGGCGGAACATGCGGCTCGGTAGCAGCTGGCGGACATATCAGCGGAGGTGGGTATGGACTTCTCTCACGACTTTACGGTCTCACCTCGGATTGGCTTACAGCAGTCGATATTTTGACGGTGGATGCTCACGGCAAAGTCGTTCCGCGTAGAGTTGATCAAAAGCACGATCCGGAATTATTTCGTGCCTGTTGCGGTGCTGGTGGTGGGAACTTCGGAATCATCACCAACTTCTTTTTCGAAGAGTTGCCTAAGGTTCCCCAAGAGGTTATTACCGCAAATATCAGCTTTTCCTGGTCTGACATGACCGAGGAGAAGTTCGAAGCGATTTTGAAGACCTACGGTAGTTACTGGGAGACTCGCGGCAAAGATTCCGATACGTGGGGAATGTTTACGATCTTCGGCCTGACGCATCGATCGGCTGGGCATTTAGGGATTTCGATCCAATTCTGCAGTCCGGACGGAACATGCAATGACCTGAAGGTACTCAATGAGTTTCTAGCACTCTTCCAACCTTGCAGGCCTGTTCAGACAACACCTGCGACTGCGGCTGTAACAGGCGGTGAGAGAGCGATACATCACGCAGCCCCCGAGAACTGCTGGGGACCACAGATGATGAGCAAACATCTTTGGCTCGATGCCAATGTGAGAGGAGGAGGTGGCGGCGGAGGCGCCGGCGGCGAGCAGCGGGCGAAGTATAAGTCCAGCTACATGAAGAGAAACTTTACTTCAGCCGAAGTTGCCTGCCTCTACAAACACCTCACGCGAACGATGCCGGGGGTCGATCTGAGCCGCTCGACAGTTTCGGCAGATTCCTATGGAGGCGCGACAAACAAAAAGGATTTGATCGATAAGAGTTCCATTCCACAGCGCGCCTCTGTCATGAAGTTGCAGTTCCTGACGTATTGGAATAGACCCGAAGACGATGAAGCGCATTTTCAGTGGATTCGGGAACTCTTCACAGAACTGTATTCAGGACCGGATTCCAATCCGAAATACAAGGAAACGCCGTATTGGAACGATCGATATGAAGGCTGTTACATCAATTACCCGGACAAGGATATGCTCGGTTATCCCTTCTGGCCTGAACTCTACTATGGAGAGGCAGGGCTGGTTCAAGCACTGAGGCGCGTGAAGAAACAGTATGATCCAAACAATATCTTTCATCACGCAATGTCGATTCGTCCGTAGAAAAGACGATTGGGGGATTTGGCATGAAAGATCGGGCACGCTGGAATCGAAGAGAGTTTATTCAGATTGCGGCATCGTCTCTTGGTGCTGTCAGCTTCGCGCCTGAGTCACTTGCGGCTGCAATGACGGCTAGGGGCAATAACGAACCAAGACTTATTTTTGTCGGATTCGGTGGCGACGGCAGCGCGAGCGAAGGGATTGCTGTTTTTGCCCTAAAGAACGGCAGATGGGCGCGGAGAAGTACAACGCTAACTTCTGCCCCATCCTCGATGGTGCTGAATGCCAGCCAACGCTTCCTGTACGTGGCAAATGCAGTGGACGAATACGAAGGTCTTCCCTCAGGGACCATGGAAGCCTATGCAATCCATCCCACGGAAGGAACCCTCAAATTCCTGAACAGGCAGCGGCTGTCCTTGTCGGCGACAAGACCGGAGCATGTTGCGATTGCTCCCGACGGGCGAGCGGTGATCGTCTCGACCCATGGTGGAGGGGCATACAACGTACTACCTCTTGGAAAGGATGGCCATTTAGCTCCGGTTACCTCGATTTTGAAAGAGGTTGGAGCAGGCCCCGGCGAGAACCAGAGATCGGCGCATCCCCAGATGGTCGTGTTCGATCGTTCCGGAAGGGCTGTGAGCGCTGATCTTGGATGTGATCGCTTGAATGTGCTGACGCTCGATGGCGTAAAGCTTCAAATTGCAGGAAGACATAAAACGCAGCCAGGCGAGGGTCCGCAGCAAATCGTATTTCATCCGAATGGGCGGTTGCTGTTTGTCGCTCATGGGCTCGATTCGTCCCTCGCCTGCTATGAGTACAACGCCGATGAAGGAAAAATCCTTGCAAGGCTTAGTCATATCCGAACGGCGCGCTCAGAGACCTACAGTGGAGTAGTGATGGCGATGGATCCGTCCGGGAAATTCCTGTATACCTCTCATCGGAATAAGGCCAGAGGCATCTCGGCATGGATGATTGAGCAGAACACAGGCGCGCTGAATTACCTCCAAACCGTAGACGAGAACGTGCCTCAACTGCACAAGATGATGATGACATCCGACGGAAGACGTTTGCTCGGTCTAAGCCGCGAAGCGAACGGTTTGTTCAGTTGGGATGTCACGAATGGGCAACTTGACCGGGGCAAAGAGCTGGCTTCCATCGCTGCCCCAATGAGCTTTGCGGTTCAATCGTTATCGATGAACATGGGAGTTTGAATGCGGTGGGAAGGTCTCTGACAAGGTCCGCTTATGTAGCTTTGCTCGGTGTTATGTTTACGATGCCATTGGCTCTGGCAGAGTCTACTTCGGCTTGCACTGAAGTCCCCCATGGAGATCATCCAAAGGTACTGCTGACAAATGGAAAACTGAACGCCCTGGTCTTTCTTCCTGACGCGAAGAACGGCTATTACCGATCGAGCCGGTTTGATTGGTCCGGCGTAGTCGGTTGTGTTTCGCTCAACGGACACACCTTCTTCGGAGAGTGGTTTTCACAATATGATCCGCAGAAGAATGACTCCATCACAGGACCAGTTGAAGAATTTCGTACCGATGACGGTCCCATGGGATATAACGAGCGGGGCGAGATGTTCGTTCAACCCGGAGCGATCGGGTACAAAGAGGCCAAGCCAGGAGAAACGTTTCTGAAACCCGGGGTCGGCGTGTTGCGGAAGGTCGACGACAAACCATACCAGTTCGCCGTATCGTATCCGATCGTTGATACCGGCAAATGGACTACAAAGGCAAGAAAGCGCTCTATCCGTTTTCAGCAGGTACTCCGCGGACCTGATGGCTATGCCTATGTCTACGAGAAGACTCTGACACTCGACAAAAATGAGCCTGTGATGACACTCGAACACAGTCTCAGGAATACCGGCAGGAAGGCGATCGACACTTATGTCTACGATCATGACTTCTTTATGCTTGACGGGAAACCGACAGGCCCCGGAATGGTCGTACATTTCAAATTTGCGCCGCAGCCACAAGGCAACATCGGATCATCGGCCAGAATTGACGGCGATGATCTGGTTTACGTCGATACGCTCGCTCCACGCAAGGGAGTCGCCGGGTACCTCAAGGGATACTCAGAAGACGTTCGCGACTACGACTTCACAGTAGAAGACACCCCGTCGAAGGTAGGAGTTGAGCAGACGTCGGACCATCCTTTAGCGCGTGTCTATTTCTGGTCTACGCAAAAGACGATCTGCCCTGAGGGTTACATACACCTCAGTGTTGCTCCGGGCGAAACCAGCCGGTGGACGCTACGCTACCGCTTCTTTGCTCCCGCACGCTAATCAGTCAGGCAGCAAATCCATAACTTTAGCACGCATTAATCGGTTCATCACACAAGGCGAAGAATAGGTCATTTGTCTGTAGCGTTGTCTAGACAACCAGGACTAGAATTGGCGCCAATCGCATTCAGTCTACGTGTGCATGTGCTGAAAGGCTCTGACTTGTCCGGCAATTGCATCGTTTCCGGACAACTCCGTCGCACCCTGACACGGATTGATGGCATTGCATTTCCGCTAGGAGGCTTCACCCCGGTCCCAAAAAACTAATTCTGCGAGGTCAGAAAACGATGAAAAGACATATCCGGAAGATTCAGGTGACTTTGGCGTTGCTTTGTTGCAGCGCAGCTTTAGTGGCCCAGACAATTACAGGCAGTGTGAACGGAACCGTGACAGATCCGAGTGGAGCTGTCGTCGCCAACGCGAATGTATCAGCAACCAACACGGATACCGGCGTTGTTACGCCGACAACCACTAACGGGGACGGCATTTACAACATTCGCTTCCTGCAGATTGGAAACTACAAAATTACCGTCGAGGGTCAAGGCTTCGCCACATCAACATTTGGCCCGTTTGTGCTCGAGACCGGCCAGAACGCGAAAATCGATGTGAAGTTGCAGTTAGGAAGCCAGGCGCAGACTGTGGCGGTTACGACGGAGACTCCGCTGTTGAACACGGAGAATCCTACTCTGGCTACGACGATCGATACTCGTGCTATTGAGAACGCGCCTCTGGTCGGCCGGAACATCATCGCTCTGACGATGTTCCTTCCCGGCGCGATCAGCACCAACCCCAACGGCTTCGTCGGCAACGCAGCCGTCTCCGGTCCCCAGAGCGCCAACCAGAGTGTCTCTGTTAACGGCAATCGTCAGCAGGCGAACCAGTATCTGCTCGACGGTATGCCCGTGGACGAGAACCTCAACAACATTTCAGCCTATAACCCCAGCCCCGATGCTATCGGGCAAATCCAGGTCATCTCCGCCAATGCGCCCGCAGAGTACGGGAACGTCCTCGGTGGCGACATCCTTTATCAGACCAAGAGCGGCACCAACCAGTGGCACGGAAGCGCGTTCTTCTACCTCACCAACTACAACCTCAACGCAAATACCTGGTTCAACAAGCACCGGGCCGTTCCTACCGCAAAGAACTCATTCACGCGTGACATATTCGGTGGCACCTTCGGCGGGCCAGTCTTCCACGACAAGTTATTCTTCTTCGCCGATTACCAGGGTGGCCGTTACCACCTTGGCGGCCCAGCCACTGCGACCGTACTGACGGAGAAGCAGCGTACGGGAGACTTTTCAGAACTGCTTGATCCCAGCAAGATGTGTCTCTCTACAGATACTCAAGCTCAGTGCTTTGGAACTACTGCCGCCGCTGGCAAACTGATTCAACTTTACGATGCAACTACGGCGGGCCATCCTGCTTATCCGAACAACAAGATTCCAATAGGCGCCAACTCCGCGGCCAACTATCTTCTTCAACATCCAGAGCTCTATCCCCATGCTAACTCGGCTCCTCAGCCCGGTTCACCCGCTTCCGGTAACTATACTGGCACACAAAAGCTCCGCAACTACGGCGATCAGTTCGACGTCAAAGCCGATTGGAAGGCCACGGGAAAAGACAACCTCTCGGTTCGCTACACCTGGGGACATTTCGGCCAGACCACGATCAACCCGCTGCCAACCAGCTTCGCCAGTGCACCTACCTTCCCGGTATGGGGTCTGGCTATCAATGAAGTCCACACCTTGAACTCCTCCATGGTGAACGAATTCCGTGCAGGTTATACCCGCGTCAAGAACAACGGAGCTGTCCTGCTCGACCCAACCGGTGCCTTCGGCCTCAATGGCAATAAGGTCCTGGGCATTGGAGCAAACAATCCGATTACACAGGCCTTTGCAGGTTTTTCGGTCCTTGCGTTCGGCAACTCAAACAGCCCGCAGGGCTTCACCGCTTCCCAAGGTACCGAATACACGCAACCTCGGCAACCAGAACACCGGCACCAACTTCACCCTCAATACCTTCCTCTACGGCGACAACTTCACCTGGCTCAAGAACCGCCACACCTTCAAAATCGGTGTTCAGTTCCTGCGTCAGCAGCAGAACAACTTCTATCCGGGCAACGACGGCTCTCTCGGCGGCTTCTTCTTCCTCGGCGCTGGTACCTCTAACGGAACTACGAACACGGGCGGATTCAGATCCAATGGATATGCTGCAGCCGATTTTCTCCTGAACCGCGCAGGCTTCAAGAGCATCGGCGGCGTCGCCGGTCCTGTAGGAATGCGGCAGTGGCGCGATGCTTATTTCATCCAGGACGACTGGAAGATCAAGCCAACTCTCACCTTGAATATCGGCATTCGGTATGAATACTCACAGCCGATCTACGAGGTCAACCACAAGATGTCGACCATCGATCCGAACAATCCTTCGGTCTTCATCATCGATGGCGACAGCACGGCCCCATGCCAAAAGGTCGGCCTGGCGCCCTGCGTGACGGCTAAAGCCGCCGGCTACGGCCATGGCCTGGTTGACCCCTACTATGGCAGCGTGATGCCCCGCCTGGGCTTCGCCTGGCAGACAACACCTCGCTGGGTCATCCGCGGCGGATACGGCTTGCAGAATTTCATGGAGAGCACAGGCGCGAACCTGCGCATGACCACGAACCTTCCTTTCCAATCCGCGTTCCAGCTAAGTGGAGTCCAGCCTACTTCAAGCGCCACGGGCAGCTTTTTCAAGATTGAGGACGGCTTTGGCAGTGGCGCAGCAGGGTCCAACACTTACAACGTCTGGAACAAGAAGATCAAACCCGAGTTCATCCACATGTACAACCTGACTCTGGAATATCAGGTCAACAATACGGCTTCCGTGCAGGTTGGCTATATCGGTGAATCCGGACAGCATCTCGTCACCGCCAACCAGCGCAACCAGCTCCATAATCCATGCGTCATCGGTGGCGTGGTTCAAAACGTAGCAACCGCATCTCCGAATTCACAATGCCTCACCCTTGCTCCCGCCCCGTTCTACGCAACACCGGGCGTGGGCTACAACGGCGTCATCCGCTTCACGGATTCCAACGCCATGATGAACTACAACGGATTGCAGACCACTGTTCGCCAGCGCCTCTCGCACGGCCTGCAATACACCGTCAACTACACCTGGAGCCATGCGATGACCAACAGTGTTGGCTTCTATGGCGTTCCCAGCGTCACGGTGGGCAGCGCTTATGCCGAAAATGTCTATGACATGCACTCGGAGTACGGCCCTGCCGGCCAGGACGTGCGCAATGCGGTCAACTGGAACCTGGTCTATGACCTTCCATTCGGACGCGGCCGTCAGTTCGGCGCCGACATGCCCTTCATCCTCGACGAACTCTTCGGCGGTTGGAAGGTCGGAATGACCGGCGTCACCTACACCGGCTTCCCGGTTAACATCAACACCAGCAGCAATAACTCAGGAGTGAACGGCAACTCGCAACGCGCCAATCACTACCGCAAGCTGAAGATTGTCGGCCGCTCCAACAGCCACTGGTTTGGAACCGATCCCTCTGCTACTCCTTGCGGAACGGCTAAGGATGCATTTGGGAACGATATCGCGGTCGATAACGGTGTCTGCGCCTACGGTCAACCATCCCAGGGAACCTTCGGCACCACTCGCCCGACATCGGAACGAGCGCCGGGTTTCCAGACCTACGGAGGCTCAGTCACCAAGGACTTCACCGTCTGGCATGAGCATCAGATCAACTTCCGTGCTGATGCCGATAATCTCTTCAACAGCGCGTACCTGGGCAATCCGGTCAGCAATGTCGCCTCTGCCAGTTTCGGTGATATTCAAGGCCAGACAACCCCGGTTCGCTCCGGGCCGCGCCAGATGCAGCTATCGATCAAGTACCACTTCTAACCGACGGCAAAGGCCCGCCTCGCAAGAGGCGGGCCTTGCTGTCTAAACCAAGTGAAGGAGAAGGAATGCAGAGAATTACTCGGCGCAGCTTTTTGGGCAGCGCCTCCGCGCTCGCTTTTGGGACCAGTTCGTGGTTAAGGGCATTTGCCCCAGCTTCAGGGCATGAGCGTCTGCTGTTAGTGGGAACCCAGACTGCCGATCCGAGTACAAGCAAAGGAATCTATAGCTATCGTTTCAACACCGACACAGGCGAACTTACGCAGACTGGTCTCGCAGTGGAGGCGGATAATCCGACCTTTCTTGCGGTGGGACCGCAGGAGAAATTTGTCTACTCGGTCAACGAAGTAAAGCAAGGTGCAGTTTCAAGCTTCTCGTTCGACAAAAACGCGATGAAGCTGAAGGAAATCAGCAAGGTTTCCTCGAACGGTGGCGGTCCTACTCATATCGCGGTTGACCATACAGGACGATGTGTCTTCACGGCGAACTATGGCGGCGGCAGTATCGCCTCGTTCCTTGTTAACGGCAATGGCCAGTTGAGCGAGGCTGTTTCGTTCTTCCAATACACGGCCGATGAGCAGAAACATGAGAGAAAGCCGCATGCACACCGCGTGACCGTCTCACCAGATAATCGCTTCCTTCTGGTGAACGACCTTGGGCTGGACGTGATTCACGTCTACCGCCTTGATGCCGCGACGGGGAAACTGACTCCCAACGATCCGCCTCTGTGGCAGGCGAAGACCGGCTACGGTCCAAGAGCTCTGCACTTTCATCCGAATGGACGAATCGCTTATTGCGTCAACGAATTGAAGCCTAACGTCAATGTGCTGGGCTGGGATGCACAGCGTGGGGTCCTGACCACCCTGCAGGACGTATCGCTCGTGCCGGACGGCTACCAGGGGCCTGCTGCGCCCTCGGATATCGCGTTCGACAGCAAGTGGAGCTTTGGTTATGAAGCCAGCCGGCTTGACGACTTTCTGGCTACCTTCTCGGTCGCATCGGACGGAAAACTTACCATGATCGACAAGTCGTCGAACGGCGGCAAGAGAGCGCGCCACCTGGTTGTCGATCCTACCGATCGCTGGCTGCTGGTGGCGAACCAGGATACGGACACGATCGCGGTGATCGCGCGCAACACCAAGACAGGCAAGTTATCGAGCGAAGTGAAGACCTTTCCTTTGTCCAAACCGCAATGCCTGGTATTTGTTTAGACTTTGTTGCCTTTCTGTTCGTAGGAATTCACCAAAGGAGATTCCATGGAGATCAACACTCGACGCAATTTCTTCGGCAAGGTTGCCGCGATGATGGCGGTTGCGACGGGCGCGTCTGAAGTTCTTGCTCAACAGGCTCCCACCTCGACGGCACCGACTGAGGTTGCTCCCCAGGTTCCTGGAGGGGACAGCCAACGACGTCGCAGCAGTCATATCGTCAACGGGACTTATTACTTCTCCGGGACCGGCTCCAATGATGGCTATCCGAAAGAGGACCACGTTCTCGTAACCGATCCGTTTGAGAAGCACGTTACGCGCGCGATGGATGCGCTCAAGAAGTCGGTTGAGCGTGCCGGCTCCAATATGGACAGCATCGTCAATATGCAGGTTTTTATCTGCCTGCCTCATGCCGATGGCGTTCCGATGCCTACAGGCAAGGCACGGTTCGACGCACACAAGGCGCAGTACGATGCTCTCAACAAAATTTATGGGACCTACTTCAGCCCGGGGAAGGCGCCTTCTCGCGCCTGCATGGCGGTGGAGTGGATTCCCGGCGATTCACTGATTGAACTTGTCGGCAGCGCTTTGGTCGTCGGGCCGCCTCCCACAACTCCGCCTGCCGGCGCATAAGATTTTCCAAGAACACCTGAAGGAGCAAGAAATGAATTTGAAATCTGGCTGGAATCGTCGTTCTTTCCTCTCGATGCTCGGGGCTACCGCAGGCAGTATCTTCGGCCCCGGCAAGCTCAATGCCGAGGGAATGTTTAGCAACAAGAGCAAGTCGGCGATGCCCTCTGCCGATGGCCATCCCATCGTACCGATCACCAAGGGACTGGGTTCCACCGGCGATGTTTACGCCGAGCTTGGCGTGACTCCACTGGTCAACATCGTTGGCACCGTCACGGTGATCGGCGGCTCGGTGATGAAGCCCGAAGTGATGGAACTGATGCGGCAGGGCAACCAGCACTTCGTCCTGATCAACGAGCTTGAGGTTGCTGCCGGCCGCTACATCGAGAAGCTGTGCAAGACGCCTCCGGGCTACACCGGCCTCGTCACCGGCGGCGTGGCCGCGGGCATTGTGGTCAGCTATGCAGCGATGCTGACCGAGGATCTGGAGCCGCGACTGAGCAAGGTACCTGACCTGACGGGCTTCCCGAAGACGGAGGTCATTATCCAGAAGGCGCATCGCAATCCCTTCGATCACCAGGTTCGGCAGACGGGCGTGACGCTCGTCGAGGTGGAGACGAAGGACCAGATGGTCAACGCTATCAATCCGAAGACGCTGGCGATGCACTTCATCAATATCCAGTCGAACCTCGGCAAGGTGAGCGGGCCGGAGATGATCGAGCTCGCGAAGAAGGCCAACATCTACACCTTCAACGATGCCTCGGCCGACGTTCCTCCCAAGGAGCGGCTGTGGGAGTACCCGGCGCAGGGCTGGGACTTCGTCGCCTTCTCGGGCGGCAAGGACATCTGCGGTCCGCAGTCGACAGGCGTGCTGATCGGCAAGGAGCAGTTGATCCGCTGGGCGCAGATGAACATGAGCCCGCAGGAAGACCGCATCGGCCGCGCCTGCAAGGTGGGCAAGGAACAGATCTTCGCGCTGCTGAAGGCGCTGGAGATCTTCGTCGAACAGGACTACGACGAGGTGCTGAAGATGTACGATGCGCGCGCCGATGTTATTTCGAAGGCCGTTGCGAAGTATGGCGTGACAGCGCAGCCGCGCCAGTTCGATCCGCAGGCGCTGGGCAATGTGACTCCGCACTACAGCTGGAAGATCGACCAGACGAAGCTGAACATCACGGCCCAGGATGTGATGAAGCAGCTTGCTCAGACCAAGCCCGTGGGCATCGGCAGCATGAACGCCGATTCGATGGGCATGCGAGGCCGGAATCCGGATGCGCCGCCTCCGTCGCCGGAACAGCAGCAGCGCCACCGGCGTCAGGGGGACCCAACAACGTTCGGTTTTGCGATGTGGCAGCTCAAGGATGGCGAGGACAAGCTTATCGCCGACCGGCTGGTGGAGATCTTCGGCGCGGCTCCCAAGGCTTAGCAACGACGAGGAGGGTCTCCCCCTCCCCTATCTTTTGGCCCAAATTGTTCATTATATTTGACTTAGATTGGGCCTAGATACCCAGGCATTCAGGTAAAAACAAGAACCCCGGAGCTTCGAACTCCGGGGTTCTTTGTGCATTTCTATTCTACAGAATTTGCGAAACTGCTCTGCCACTGCTAAATGCTTTATTTTCTGTAATATCGAATATTTAAGGGCTTGACACCGAATTTTCAGAGAGTAAGGCAGGGGGAAGAAATGACAGGTTTCGAAAACACTGTTCGCGTAGTTTTTAACGGTAAACTGTTGCCCTATAAATACCCTGTTTTCTGTGATATGTAGTGTATCTTGGGTCTCAGTACTATCGATTCCTCTGAGAGGAAGGGCAGATGGAAATTGACCCGAAAACAGCTGATTTGCAGGCTATTAAACTCGTTGAGTTGCTGATCCAACAAGGTCTTTACACCAGGGCTTACGCGGCAGACCAAATTCCTTCGGCCATTGTCCGGGACATAAAAACGATCGCGAATGGACTTACGAATCCAGGAGGGGACTGAAGCACGGATTCGTTATCCTGAAGCTGATCTATAGAGAAGAGCAGAGAAAGAGCGTTCCTCCTCAGATGAACGCTCTTTTTAGTTGCTGGCTGGAGAATGCAATTCGGTCGTTCCGGCTGCCGCCTTCACTCCGGCCCCTCGGCGTTGCTCGGGGCAGAGTGGAGCCCACCCATCGCACGAAAAGACGCGATGGATGGGGCACCCGATTATTGGCTGGTTAGATGGGTGGGCCACCTGTCGGTCTATTTGTACGATCGATTCATTCCGCTTTTTCTGTCGGCATGGCTTGTACGTTATCGAAATACTTCACGAACATGACCTCGTTCTGGGCTTCGTTATACAGGAGTTCGTCGGCGCCCGCCTTTGTCATCATGATTCCAAATCCACCTGGTCGAATCCCGCGTTCTTCGCGAACGGACATGTGGGCTGTAGGCTCCGATTCCGGTTGGCCAACCGCTGCATGAGATAGTCCTTCGAATGAAAAACCAGGACCCGGGTCGGCGATTCGGAACATGAGCATTCGCGGCGAACGGACAGATGCGATCCGAACTTTTCGATTGGGATCGAGCTGCCCACCCCATTCAACTGCATTGAACAGCAGTTCCCGGAAGCACGAAGCGATCGTTTCGCGCATATCGTCCGGAAGATCCGCCTCCAGTTTCATCATGAAGGTCTCAATCCGCCTGGCAGCCTCGCTTGTGCAAGGAATAAGGAGTTCGACCCAGTGCGGACGGGCCGACAAGACTTCTATGGTCAGCTCCTGATTGTCAGAAAGCGCCCGCTGCGCGGCTTCGACGGCTTTGCGGGGAGGAAACGGTTTGCTCAAGTAATCGTAGGCTTGTTCCTTCACCGCACGTAACAGGGTCTCGGATGTGTCGTCGGAGGTCGTTACGATGACTTTAGGTCGACTTGGCCCCGTGCGAATGCGCGCCAGCACCTCAAGTCCTGAAAGGTGAGGCATCCAAATGTCCAGGAATACAAGATCGAACTGTTTTTCCTGAATAGCGCTCAGTGCTGCAATCCCATCTGCCGCTTCTGATACCTCGAATCCCGCGCTTTCGAGCAGTCTGGAGATGCCGTGGCGGATCGCTGCATCATCGTCAGCAACCAGAACTCGATGTCGAGTGGGGGCGGCGTCGGACATAATACACTCCTCCTCTATCATCGAGACCGGTATCGGTTGAATACTATGTTGGTCTGCTGCTAGCGTCAACACGAACTTAAGCCAAGACTGCCTGCCCTCGGAGAGCGAACATGTCCGCACCCTCACCATTGAGACCCCCTGCCCATGACACTGAAGTCACGGAGCTGCTCGATCTTGCCCTTGACCTGATCTGCGTTTGCGGCCTCGACGGATATTTCAAACGGGTGAACAAAGCGTGGACAGATGTTCTCGGCTACCCAAAAGAGGAATTGCTTACGCAACCCTGGATCAACCTCGTCCATCCGGACGATCGGGAGGCGACGATTGCGGAGGCCACGAAGGTTTTTCAAGGGTATAAAACAATGCGCTTCGGGAACCGCTGTTTATCCAAGAACGGTTCCTTCCGATGGATTCTCTGGACAGCGGCCGCGCCGGCAGACGGACAGTTTTTTTATGCGACTGGCCGCGACGTAACGGAGATAAAGCGAGACGAGGACCTCCTGCTCGCTCAGTACTTTGTCACCAAGGTGCTGGCGGAGGCGCCATCCCTGCATGAAGCGGCACCGCAAATCCTGAAGAGCATTTGCGAAACACTGGAATGGGCCGTAGGCACTGTGTGGAAGCTTGACAAGAAGGAAGGCATCCTGCGTTGCGTCGAAACCTGGCACATTCCAACCGCGAACGTAAGCGAGTTTTCGGCGCTCACTCGCTCTTACACCTTCGATCGCGGCATTGGCCTGCCCGGCCGAGTTTGGCAGGGAGCCGATGCGCTTTGGATTGAGGACCTGACCAGAGACTCTAATTTTCCGCGTGCTCCGATCGCTGCGAAAGAAGGACTGCACAGCGCGTTTGGTTTTCCCATTCTGCTCGCCGATGAAGTGCTCGGGGTACTCGAATTCTTTAGTCCCGAAATCCGGCAGCCTGATACGAAGTTGCTTAAGCTCTTGTCGGCAATTGGCAGCCAAATCGGCCAGTTTATTGAGCGCACCGAGGCAGAAGCAGCATTGCGGCTCTATGCAGGCGAACTGGAATCTGCAAAGCACGTCGCTGAAGAAGCGACAAAAGCGAAGAGCGAGTTCCTGGCCAATATGAGCCACGAGATTCGCACGCCGATGAATGCGATTGTGGGAATGACCGAGCTTACGCTGGACACCCGGCTCACGGACGAGCAGCGCGAATACCTGAGCACGATCAAGGACTCCGCTGATGCCTTACTTGCGCTGATCAATGATCTGCTCGATTTCTCGAAGATCGAGGCGCGGAAGTTCGAACTGGACAAGAGAGATTTCAATCTCCGTGACACTCTCGAAGACACAGTTCGCTTGCTTGCTCCGCGGGCACACCAGAAAGAACTGGAGCTGGGATGCCACATTCAAGTCGATCTTCCTGATCGCGTCTTCGGCGACCCGATTCGTCTCCGACAGATCGTCATCAACCTGGTCGGTAATGCCATCAAGTTCACCGACAAAGGCGAGGTGATGCTGCACGTTGAGCGACAAAGCCAAAGTGAGTCGGCTCTCGATTTGCATTTCTTTGTGTCAGATACTGGCATCGGCATTCCTGAAGAAAAGCAGCGGACGATCTTCGAAGCATTCGAACAGGCCGACAGCTCGACTACTCGAAAGTATGGCGGAACCGGATTGGGACTCTCAATTTCCGCCGCACTGGTGAAGCTGATGGGTGGAACGATGTGGGTGGAAAGCAAGGTGAGAGAAGGGAGCAAGTTCCACTTCACCGTGGTGTTGGAGATGAAGGAGTCAGAATCGGAACCTCCCACGAAAGATGCTTACAAGCTCGTCGATTTGCCTGTCCTGGTTGTTGATGACAACGCTTCTAATCGGCGCATCCTAAGGGAAATCCTGACGAACTGGCACATGAAGCCGACACTCGCCAGCAGCGGCTCTGAAGCGATGAGTGCGCTTAGGAAGGCGGATTCGAAGAATAGCTTCGCCCTGGTGCTACTCGACGTCCACATGCCGGATATGGATGGCTTTGCAGTGGTGGAGCAAATAAGAAACAGCTATAAACAGCAAGGGCTCAAAGTTATTCTGCTGACCTCCGCGTCGAGGCCCAGCGATGCTGCGCGCTGTCGTGAGTTGGGAGTATCCGACTATCTCAGCAAACCGATCAAGCAGTCCGAGCTCTTTGATGCAATCGTGACGACAATGGCCGAACATGGTCGGAAACGTGAACGATCTGAGAGCGCATCAGCTTTCATCCAGGCTCCGGAACGCTCCTTGCGAGTTCTGCTCGCGGAGGATAACCCGGTGAACCAGACGCTGGCGATGAGAATTCTGGAGAAGCTCGGCCACAAGGTACAGATCGTCAACAATGGCAGGGAGGCGCTGGAACGGTCTCAAGCGGAAGACTTTGACCTGATACTGATGGACGTACAGATGCCCGAGATGGATGGACTGGAGGCCACAATGGCCATCCGTGACGCAGAAGCAAGCACCGGAAAACATGTACCGATCGTTGCGATGACTGCCCATGCAATGAAAGGCGACAGGGAAAAATGCCTAAGCGCCGGCATGGACGGGTATCTTTCAAAACCGATTCGAATTGACGAATTGAAGCGGACAATGTCTGAAGTAAAGAAGACACCGAATACGGGTCAATCTCCAGAGCAGAAAGCGTTTCGGGCAATTGGTCAACTCGAGTTGCTTCTCGACTCCGTCATGGGAGATCGAGCCCTCCTCACAGAAATGGCTGAGTTATGGCTTGAAGACAGCGCAAAGCAGGAAAGCCAAATCCGAGAGGGTCTCGATTCAGGTGACGCGGTTATGATCCAGAGGGCGGCTCATGCACTCAAGGGCTCTGTGGGAACATTTCAGGCCTCGGCCGCGCAGGATGCTGCGAACCAATTGGAAATATCTGCGAAATATGCCGACCTGGCCGGAGCGAGAAAGGCTTTCGAACGGCTTTCGATGCAAATCGATCTGGTAAGGCAGGATCTTCGTCAGCTGGCGCGAGGGCCCGCAGCCGACGGCCAGGACCTCGATTGACCGGATAGTAACGACGTACGGGCTTATGTAAAGCTACGCAAGAGCGCTCATCTCTGATGATGAACGCTCTTACGGTTGCTGCGAATATTGCTGATGGGATTAGTGACTTGCTGACTCCGGCCTCGGTGCACGTGGGCGGGGAGCGAACGTCGTCCACTTGTAGGCTTCGGCAGCGTGCGGGTCGGGTGGAGCGTTCCAGAGGCTGGCTTCCATGCCGTTGAGGTCGTAGACGATCTTGCCGTCCTTGATGGTGATTTCGTCGATGAGCTTCTTCGTACCGTCGACGCGGCCGTTGACCATGTCTGTGAAGCCGAAGTGGCCTTCTTCGAGGCGCAGAACAGCGACGTCGGCGATTGAGCCTTCGGAGAGGTTGCCGAGTTCTTCGTGCTTGACCTCGCGGGCAGGATGCGAGGTCATCTCGGCAACCGCTTCTTTGAGCGAGAGGCCGATTGCCATCATCTTGCTGGCGACGTTGAGCTCGTCGTGAGTTGCGCCGTTCATGCTGCCGATGTGGAGGTCGGTGGAGATGGAGTCAGGAATGAAGCCATCCTTGACCATGGGGACGGCGAGCGAAAATTTGAAGCTGCCGCCGCCGGTGCCTGTGTCGAAGAAGATGCCGCGCTTGCGGCCGTCGATGAAAGCCTTGCTGGGTCCCTTGGTGTCAGGGTCCTGCTCGTTGCGAAGGCCAGAGTACATGTGGGTGTAGATGTCGCCGGGACGCAGCTTCTTGTTGAGCAGGTCGTAGAGCGGACGGGTATCGGGGTGGTTGGTGCCGAAGTCGACCATGACGGGGATGTTGGCCTTGGTTCCAGCGATGACGGCCTGCTCGACGGGCGTCCAGTCGGGTCCGGTGTAGTGGGCGGTTTTGATGCCGACGACGACGCCGGGATACTTGAGCGCCATCTTCGCGGTGGCTTCACCGTCCATGTCAGAGGTGTTGTTCTCGTACTTGTCGCCACGCATCCCAGCGCCGACGATGTTGAGCATGACGAGGACGCGGGTTTTGGAACGATCGACGATGCGGTCTTTGAAGTCTTCGAAGTTCTTCCAGCCGGAGCAGCCCGCGTCGACTACGGTCGTAACGCCTGCCCGGAAGGTGAAGCCATCGGGCGGAATGCTGTTGTCACCCGCGTAGGAGTTGCGCTCACCGGGGTTGATGAAGGCGTGGAAGTGAATGTCGATGAGACCGGGAGTGACGTATAGGCCTTTGACATTGATGGTTTTGAGAGCAGAGTTGGCGGGGATGCTGTTGGCGACTTTGGCGATTTTGCCGTCCTTGATGGCTACATCCATGACGGCGTCGATGTGGTTCTTGTCGTCGAGGACGTGGCCACCCTGGAGAATGAGGTCATACGCAGGGGCGGCTGGCGCCTGGGCGAAGGAATTGGTCGCAAGGAAGAGCGAGAAGCTTACGCAACAACCCGCGATAGCTTGTCTTCTGAACATTTTTTTCATTTTAGGTCCTCAGGTTCATGGAGATTCAGAGATGGCTGGTCCGTCATGCGCGTATGGCCTTCCATGTTGCGTTGCCGTACTCGCCCATATTGACAGTTCCTGCTAATTCGTTGCCCGTCACGTTGCCCTTGAAGGTCCACTGAACGGTGTTACCGGGAACTTTCATAGCGCTGTGCAGTTCGATCTGGTTTGCGTGAACGGCGCCTTTGAAGGTGGCCGTGTAGATCTCGCCGGTATGCGTGCCGGTGAGGTCGTTGCCGTTCTGCTCAAGGGTAAACTTCTGCTCGCCGGCGCCTCGCGGATACTGAATGGTGACGGCCCATGTGCCGTGAACGTCCGCGGGTGTACCAGCGGGGATGACAGGATTCCTGTATTCGCCGGGATTGGTGAGTGCGGCGTAGATGGCGTCGGCGATGATCTTGTCTTCGCCCGGATCCATCATGTAAGGCATCACCGATATTCCGCTTTGCATCATGTCGGGACGGACGCCACGAGCACCTCCGAGGACAATGCGCGGGGTTCCAGCATCAAGTTTCGCGGCGAGTTCGGTGCCGGTGATCTTGAGGGCGTTGGCGTCCCAGGAGATCTGAAGAGTAGGGGCGCGGTTGGAGAGGTCGACTGGCTCGTGATAGGTGAAGCTGGTGGAAGGCAGGCTCTTCAGGCGATTCTCGATATTGTTAAGCCATTCGCGCCACATCTTCTGCTCGGCGGCGTGGTCGCGCTTGTACCAGGTCTCGACTGCCGCCAGAATGCCCATTGCCTCTTCCTTCGAGCACTTTAAGGCTCGACCATAGTTGTGATGCGGTGCGGCCTGGAAGTAGGCAGCCTTGCAGAGATCCTTCGGACCGATCATGATTCCGGAGGACTGCGGTCCGCGAAGGCATTTGCCTCCCGAGTATCCGACGAGCGTTGCGCCTGCCTGAATGTGAATGTTCGGGTTGAGTGGCTCTTCTGCCGCGGCGTCAACGAAGACGGGGACGCTTTTTTGCTTCGCGACATCGCAGATGCTCTTGATACTCATTGGCCCGCTTGCGTTGTCGGGATTGGACATGATGTAGATCATCGCCGTTCGAGGCGAGATTTTTGAGGCCAACTCATCGATGCTGTCGACCTCGACGATCTCGGCGCCTGTCATTCGCACGCCGAAGTCGTACTGGTTGCGCGAATGCTTCGGAATGATGACCTGATCCTTCCTCTTAATGTAAGGAAAGGCCTGGCTCTGCTCAACATTAGTGCCGACCATACAGGCAACGGTCGCAAGACAGATGGCTGCTTCGCAGCCGGTGGTGGCAATTCCCCACTCAGCTCCCATCAGCTTGCCGAGCTGCGCGCCGATGCCGTCCATCATTTCGTCGAGATGAACGTAGTAAAGGGAGGCGTTGTACATCGCCTGCTTCACCTCGGGCAGCGAGCGTGAGCCGCTGATAATGGTGAAAGTACCGCGGCCATTGATGAGAGGACGGACACCGATTCGGGTGAAGAGATTGTCGTCTGCAGTGCCCTCTTTCGCAGGAAGCTTGTGCTGCGCGGGTTCTGCCATTGCTGCCGCGCTCGCGGCAAGCGGAGAGACTGCGTTGGCAGCGCCCAGAGCAGAGAGCATTCCGGTCTGCTTGAGAACATCACGCCGGGACAAGCGAGCCTTGCGAAAGAGGGACATGGAGTTGCTTTCCTATGCTTCGTGTTGCGATGACGCGGAGGGTTTCGAGTTAGATGTAAGCAATCATGTCGATCTCAACGAGCGAGTCTCCGGGAATGCCGCCGGCAGGTGCGACCGTTGTGCGAACAGGAGGCGTATCGCCCCAGTTGGCGGTTCCATAGACGGAATTCATTGCGGTGTAGTCTTTGAGGTCATTCAGGTAGACGTTGACCTTGAGCACCTTTTCCATCGAAGAGCCGGCCTTGATGAGGTTCTTCTCGAGTTCGTCGAGCACGTGCTTGGTGTGCTCCTCGATGGTGCCTTTGAAATGCGCGCCCACACCAGCCAGGAAGACCATATTGCCGTAGGTGATGATGCTGGAGAAGAGAGGCTTCTTGCCGTTGGTTGGAACCTTATCGGCCTGAGTCTTGGGCGGAACGGACTTCTTCTCGAGCTTGCCGGAGACCTGCGCCCTGGCGGAGGGTGCAAGAGCGGCGCCCGCGGTGACGGCAGCCGCAGCCCTTGCAGCGTTCTTCAGAAGACCTCGGCGGGATTGCTTTTCCATCGTATTGACTCCTTGTGTTTTGTGAGAACAGAGATGATGACTACGCCTTCTGGGTAAGGGCGGCGCGGATACGCTTGCCGACTATCTCGGGCTCGCCGGGCTGGAGCATCCAGACTCCGACGACGAGGGTGTTGGCGTCGGAGGGAATCCCCTGGTTGGGCTTGTGGCCGGTGTTGGGGTTCAGTTCGATGGGTGGCTTCTGCGCGCGAAGCCTTTCCTGGACCTGGGGAACAGTCGCGCCAACCTTTTCGGGGTCATATTTCAGAAGCAGGTGGGGAACGTGGTTGGCAATCTTGGGTGTGACCACGCTGACCTGCATCGAGGGAATGTCCTTCACATGATCGGAGATGATCTTGCAGCGGCGGTTGTATTCAGCAGCGTTCTCCTCGTCGGATTGCTCGAGAAGCCAGTCGATGGCGGCGACCATGCCGACGATCTGCTCTTTGGCAACCTTCATACCGCGACCGACCGCATCGCCGTTGGGATTGGTGTTCGCCAGCGCGAGATCCGTGAGATGCTTTTTGCCAAGGAGAAGGCCGGCGTTCTGTGGTCCTCGAATTCCCTTCCCACCTGAGAAGCAGACAAGGTCGAAGCCCATCTGGGTGTATTTCCAAAGGTTCTCGATAGGCGGCATGTCGGCAGCGGCGTCGATATGACAGGGCACGTTGTGCTGGTGCGCGATCTCGAGCCACTGCTCACGTCCGATCTGCGCGGGCGGGCCATCTTCTTCTTCAGCTGCGTTGAAGAAGTTGGTCATGATGGTCTTCTCATTGAAGGCGTTCTTATAGTCGTCGAGTGTAACCACCTCGCGGATGACGGCGCCGCAGAGCATCATGGCGTGGTCGTAACCGTAACGATGGGACTTCTGAACGATGATCTCGTTCTTCATCGAACCGGCATTCTGCGGAATGGCTCCGGGCTTATTTCCGTTGGCGCTGGCCATACAGGCAGCCGTGGCGAGCGTGATGGCTCCGGCAGCACCCGATGTGACGAGGGCACCTTCGCAGCGAAGCTTCTTCGCGAGATACTCCCCGGATTTCACCTGGAGATCGTGAAGCTGAACGGGATGGTGCGCGGCCAGCTCGACGGCACGGCGCACCTGCGGAGGCATGCAGGCAGCGGTCAGGGTCGTGTAGGTCCCGGCAGCGTTGATGATCTTGTCGACGCCCAGCTTGTCGTAGTAGTCGATGGAGGGTTCTGCTGCCGGAGTGGAGGAGGCCAGGGCTTCGGGTGTCCGGCCGAGAACGGAGCCCGCTCCGAGAAGGGCCATCGCCGATTGCGACCAGCGGAGAAAACTGCGCCGGGTGAGACTGCCGCTACTATTGGGGAACATTGCTTACCTCGTATTGCTTTGCAAATTCATCCACTCTCACGAAAAACGCAATCGCGGATGCTGCGTCTTGAAACGACAACCATCTGAATCGAGAGTCAAACGATTGTCATGGGACAAATGGCTTAAATCGCCGCCATTATTCATATTCGGCCAAACTGTTTGACCGCCTCCTCGATGGAATGAAACTTTTCGATGAATGGGTACATGGAATGCTCGCTGTTATCTAATTTCTGAGCGAGAACGAGAATGTCCGCAGCGCGGTCGCGGGGCACCACGACGACTCCGTCCTGATCGGCAACGATGATGTCGTTGGGATTGACCTTCACTCCGTCGCAGTCGACCGGGATGTTCATGCCGGCGAAGCGATAGTGTCCGACGGAGGTGGAAGGCACCGGGCCGGTGGCGTAGACCGGGAAGCCGATTTTTTTGAGCTGCGGGAGATCACGGACACCACCGTCGATCACAGCGCCGGCGAATCCGCGAGAAAACATGGCGGTCCCCATAAGACCACCCATGCCTGCGATGTCTGCTCCGTCTTCGACTTTCATGACGTAGACGGAACCTGCGCCTCCACTATCGATGGCCTTGAGCATGCCCGTGAGGGCGTCAGGATCGTGATTTTCCTGCCTGGACAGGAGAACTGTGATGGCCGTGCCGGCGAATTTTGTGGGAAAGATCGACTGCATGCGATGCGACATGTAGCGCTTCTCGTGGAGTAGCTGCTCCATCGCATCGGAGACGGATGCTGCTTCGACGTGACGGTAGGCGTCGAGCATGGCTGCCGGATCGGCTTTGTAGTCGGCGGCGGTCTTTGGAGCATCTGCGTGGACGATAAGGGTAAGGACCGTGGCACAGACGGCAGTTGCCGCCACTGCAATGCCAGTTCGGCGTACGAAAAGGATGGATTTCACTGCAACAACCTCACGATAACTGAGAGCCATCCTACCGGAAAGATCCGCATCATCAGCGAAACACGGCTCTTCGCTTTCTTCCTTGAGAGGGCGAGCCGCCAAATCTTCTTCGACGGCTCGCAGGTTAGCTAGAAGATGATCTTGCCGGAGAATTGAAGGACGCGAGCTCCAGACAACTGACCGGGGATCTTTTGAACGTCGGTGACCTGACCGAAGCCAGTGATTCCGACCGCGTTGGTGGTCAGGTTCGACGACTGGCTTAGTGCAGGAGCACTGTTAGTGGGATTCTGTGCGCTGGGGTGGTTGAAAACGTTGAACGCCTCGGTACGGAACTGGAACTTCACACGCTCAAAGATATCGAAGTTTTTGAAGACTGAGAGATTGGTGTATGTGAAGCCTGGTCCGTGCAGTGTGTTTCTGGATGTATTGCCAAATGCGTAATTATTGACTGTTACGCCATTAACCACGGACTGCGGAGCAACAGGAAGGACGTAGGCAGTCGTATCGATGCAGGACTGCGTATTGCCCTTGATGTATGTCTGCGTGCTGCAGTTCTGGTTCGGCTTATGTACGAAGCTGGGACGCTGAGTTCCCTGGCTCATGTTGGCCGAGTTGTAGTTGAGGACGACATTGATTGGCACGCCAGTTTGCAGGTTAACCAATGCATTGACCTGCCAGCCTCCCAGCGTCTCTCTCGTCAGGAGATTTGAGCTGTTGAATTTCGGAAGCTCGTAGCTGAGAATTCCGACGAAGCGATGCGTGATATCCCAGTTCGACGGACCATAGTCAGCTCGCGGATTGTATTGCTGCGAGAGCGTGCCACCACCGTTGGAGTCCGACGACAGATCAAGGTTCTTCGCCCAGGTGTAGCTTCCCTGTCCGGAAAGACCATGGAAGATCCGCTGGCGAAGAATTGCGGTCAGGCCGTTGTAGTTCGAGTAAGCATCATTCTCAAGCGTGCGAATGGAACCGAAGAGCTGGTTCGGTCGCCGTGAATTGACGGTGCCAGCGGCCGGCGTCAGCGGTTCATTGTTGTAATAGCTGCGATCAAGATGCAGCGCGTGCGATCCGAGATACTGAACCTCGGCGCCTGCGCCTTTCCACAGTTCATAACCGGCGCTCAGATTCCACTGGTAGTTTCGCTGAGTCTTATTGTTGGGATCGTAGTTGACCACGGCAACATAGGTGCCGGCGACGCCAGCCACCGGAGAGGCGCTTCCGGCTCCCGGAGTGGGGTTGGTGAACGTGAGCACATTTGCGGCAGACGTACTGTAGGTCACTGCTGCGCCGAGCGGATAGTTGCTGGTCAACAAGGTAAAGCTGTTAAGTTGATTCGCGTTGTAGTAGAAGCCGACTCCGCCGCGAATAGCCAGCTTGTCGGTCGCGCGATAGGCAAATCCAAAGCGCGGACCCCAATTATCGTGTGTCGGATTACCGAACTTCAGGCCCGGAGTTGGAACGAAGGTATTTGGCGTCAACGCGGTGGACGGAAGAAGGAGGGCCGTTTGCGCCGGATTCAGAATGCGAGAGAATCCATTGAGACTGTATGGAACAGTGGGAAGGTCGTAGCGAAGGCCGTAATTGATGGTGAGGTTTGGAAGTGCCTGCCAGTTATCCAGAACAAAGAATCCATCGCGCCATTCCGCCACCGATCCCTTGATTGTGGCGACCGGAGTGAGGTCGTTATTGGCGATACCAAGCAGGAAGTCCGCCGGCGCCCAACCAGTCGTGGTTCCGGTTCCAGCGCTCGCGCCGGTGAAGTTGAATTGACCGAGCGAGACATTAGTTGCGGCACGGCCAAGCGTCAACTTGCGAAACTCAATGCCGGCCATGATGTTGTGCTTGCCACGCGTGTAGCTGACCTGATCGAAGGCGTCAATCGTGCGATCATCCTGGAACCAGTTCGTGCCGTTGTTTCCAATGTTCATGCCGGTGGCGTTGGAGACCTGAATATTGGGAATGCCAGGATTGCCGGTCGTGGTGTCGTAGTTGAATCCCGGGATGCCAAGCTGTGTTCCAGCATCCTTGGGACCGTTGACATACCAGTAGTTCACGAAGTTCGTGCTCAGCGTGTTGATGCCGACGTGAAAGTCATTGATGAAGTGCGACGTGATGATATGGGTATAGCCAATTGCCAGGTTGCGGCTGTTGGCGGGGCCGAAGCTGCTGTTGACGGGAACCTGGTTCCCATTGGAATAGGTGAGGTTTTGCCAGTGGTAGCGTGCAAAAAGACGAACCTTCTCGCTTATATTGGCGTCTACCCGGTCAAGCGATTGAGCGATCCAGATGTTATTTGGGAATACTGCGCTTGCCAGGTTGTTTGTCGTTCCTCCAGCGTTTGGCAGCGGAACATAAGCAATATATTTCTGCGCGATCTGGGCAGCAGCAGTCGTTAGTCTGCTGGCAGGAATGATGTTTCCCGTAAACGGCGTTCCGTTGTTGGGGTCGCGCACGATGGTGTTGGGAAGCAACTCAGAAAAGTCACCCGTTCTCATCTTCGCAGTCAAAACAGTGGAGGTACCGGTGGATTGAGCCTTTTGATTCAGCTTCTCGTAAGAACCAAAGAAGAAGACCTTGTTGTGCCCATCGAATACCTTCGGTATAAATACGGGACCGCCCAGGGCAAAGCCGTACTGATTGTAGTTAAGGGCAGCTTTGTGAGTAGCAGCAGTTGTTGAGGTCGCTTGCCGATCGGTGAAGAACCGCGCGTCGAGAACAGTATTCTTGAAGTACTCGTATGCGGTGCCATGCAGATTATTCGTTCCGGATTTGCTGACGAGATTGATGTGCACACCGAGGTAGGCACCGTACTGCGCCGGATAGTTGCCGCTCTGCATCTGAACTTCAGAGACCATGTCCGTGCTCGGACGCGCCGGAGTGACGTTGCCGAGATTGTTCATGATGGAAACACCGTCGAGCGTGATGGCGTTTTGCGTCTCACGCTGTCCTGCTCCGTTGAAATCTTCTCCGGGAGGATTGCCGGAGTAGCTCGTCTTGACTCCAATCGTAACGTTTGAGGCGAGAGCGGCGATCTCCATTGCATTCCGGCCGTTAATCGGCAACTCATCCACCTGCTTGGTGGCGAAGGTCTCGCCGAGATTCGCGTCGTCGGTCGAGATCGGCGGGGTGCTCGCTGAAACTGTAACCTCGTCTGCCACCGATCCAACATTTAAGGTGAAGTCCGTACGCGCGGATGTGTCGGTGGCAACAGTCACACCGACGGTTGTCACCTTCTTGAAGCCTTTCTGTTCGACAGAGACGTCATAAATTCCGCTCTTGATGAAGGTGATCGCGTAGTATCCTTCGTTGTTCGTTGTCGCCGTAGAGGTGACCTTCGTGGATTCCTCCACTGCGGTGACCTTAGCTCCGCTTACGGTACTACCAGTCGCATCAACCACCGTACCCACGAGAGCTGTATTGTTGGATATCTGCGCCCAAAGAAACTGGGGACTCAACAGAATGGCGAGACAGTAAACTAACGCTTTCTTCACAGTTGGCTCTCCTAAATTTTTGACCCAAAAGCCGGGCGTATTGTTGGTCATCAACAATATGAGCGGCGGTATGAGGGATCTCTGCGATCGCGACTCAATTGCGATTGTTTCCTGAGTGCACCCATTCGATTACAGAGCCGCCAATCTGTCATGAGGCAGTTGTCAGCTACTTAGGTAGGGCAAATGCCCTAATTCCGATTATTTTTATAAGAAAATATCTGCTTTTATTTTTTGCGATGAGACACGAGTTCTTACGTACTGAATCGTTTAAATCCAGAGGAAGCTGACTAGTCCAGGTGCACAAGCCCACGCTGGAGCGCATAAATCGTAGCCTGAGTGCGATCCCGCGCGCCCATCTTGTCGAGCAGAGAGCTTACGTGGATTCGAACCGTCTTCTCCGCAATTTTCAGGTCTTCGGCGATCTCACGATTGCTGCGTCCACGGGTGATTCGCGCCAGCACTTCCGCCTCCCGCGGCGTAAGGTCGACGGCAGGCATTCGTTCCGCAAGGCGATCAAGCGCCACATGGGGCAGATATCGGAGTCCCTGATCGACGCTCTGAATGGCATTGAGCAGTTCTTCTCCGCTGGCGTCCTTGGTTAGATACGCCATGGCTCCGCTACGGACGGCGCGATAGATGTCCTCGCTTCCCTGGTAGTTCGAGAGCACGACAATCCGTACGTTGGGGAACTCTTTCTTAAGTTGAATGATGACGTCGAAGCCACTCACCCTGGGCAGGCGAAGATCGAGCACGACCACATCCGGGCGCAGCGAACGATACATCGAGACGCCGAGCTCGCCATCGCCGGCTTCGCCGACAATCTGAATCTGCGTGTGCCCGGACAACACGGAGTGAAGGGCCATCCGAGCGAGGAAGTGATCTTCAATCAAGAGAACACGGATCTGTTTCATATTCCAATCCACCTTATGACGTGATGCTCCTGGTTGATCGGCCTGTTGAGTGCGTTAAAGGAGACCTTAACGGTAACCTCGGTGCCGCCGCCAATCGAAGTCTGCAATCGAAGCGTGCCCCCCAGTTTACGCGCACGCTCTTCCATGACGGGAATTCCGAAATGTCCACGTCGCGATATCTGGCGATCAGACGCATAGAAGCCCATTCCATCATCACGAATCGACAGGCTCAGGGCATCGGCGTCATATTTCAGATGAATGGTAATCCTCGACGGCTGAGCGTGTCGTATTGCATTCGAAACTGCTTCCTGGCCAATGCAAACGAGATGGTGAACGCATCCCGGAGCAAGCGGGACTTCATCCCCTTCCACATCGAGGGTTGTCTTGATGGAGTCACGGAGGGGGTTCAATTCGAGAGTTCTTGAAAGGGCGAGTGAAAGGACATTCGTCACTTCATCACTATCGCGGAGGTCCCAGATAATTCGACGCGCTTCAGCCTGGCAATGAGCCACCATGCTGCGTGCCAGAGCGCATGACTTCGCCGCAGGCGTGGACTCCGTATTACTGTCCTGAAAGAGCTTCGCGGTTGCCTCAAGCTGCCAGGAGATTGCCGCGAAGCCTGCCATCAGTGTGTCGTGGCATTCGCGAGCGATTCGATTGCGCTCTTCGAGCACAATGCCAATTCGCCCTTTCATGTGTTCCACGCGGCGGCGAACCAGGTGGGCGATAAGGATGGTGGCAACGATAGCCAAAGCCAGATAGAAGTACCAGGTCTCGTAGAAGTGAGGATGCTGACGGACTGGCAACTGCGAGATGGGCGAGATCCAGTCCTCACCGCTATTGCGTGCCTGAACTTCGAAGGTGTATTTGCCTGACGGAAGTCTGCGGTAGCGCGCTACGTGGGATCGCGTCGTTGTCCACTCGGAGTCATACCCGGTGAGCCGATAACGGAACTCTACGTGGCCAAGGTTTGAAAGCAGCCGCGAGTTGAAGAAGAACAGGACGTCTGGTTGCCCCGCCTCAAGATCGACTTTGTTGCCGGTTGCTAAATCTGCGGCGCTGGGATCGTTGGAAAGCGTCCATCCATTGATGTTTGCGATCGGGGTGGAAGGACCTGCACTTTCAACCACGTCCGTTGTGTGGACAAATCCTTTCGTGGTGGCGAACCAGAGAGTTCCATCGGGCATGCGAGTTGACGCAGGCTGAGAGACTCCCCCGATCTCGCTTGAGCGCATGCCATCTCCCCTGCCCAGCACGACGGACGACATTTGCGGCTGTTTTCCATCGACTACGGCGCGCATCTCTGCAATCGAAAGCCGGACGATGCCGCGCGATGTACCTAGCCAAAGATGACCGTCATCATCCTCAATGGCGGTATTGACCAGCAAAGGAGGCAGCCCGCTTGTGGCAGGGATGGGTGTCGTCTGTTCACCTTGTACCAGGCTAAGACCGCCTGCCTTCGTTCCTGCCCACACATATCCCTTGCTGTCGGCGGACAAAGAGACAATATGAGGATTGGGCAGCCCGGAGACGGGAAAGACGTTATCGCCGCGGATGCGATATAAGCCCGTGCTTGTCCCCACCAATACCGATCGATCGCGGTCAGCCAGGAGGCAGGTCGTCAGCCGGGATTCAAGCAGGTGAAACCGCAGCTCGGGATCGGGTTCGCCGGACGGAAAATGGAAGACTCCTGTATACGTGCCCACCCATAAACCACCGTCGCTGTCGAACAGCATCGCGCTGACTGCATTCCCGGGCGATTCCACGCCGAGTACATAGTGGCGGTATTCGCGCCCATCGTAGCGATAGATACCATCAAACCAGGTGCCGATCCAGATATGCCCGTTACGGTCTTCTGCGATTGCTCGAATGGGCATCGATGGATCCATGCCCGGCGGATTGGCTTGCGTAAGTTGTCCGTTGTGGCGGCGGAAGAGACCTCTGTCCCAGGTGCCTAGCCACAGGTCACCTCGGCTGTCGGCGAATGTAACCGCAGAGTAGCTCGCATGAAATCCTTCCGGATCGCCGAATGGGGCAATCGGACCTTTACGCCATCGGCTCAGGCCTCCCTGATTCATTCCGATCCAGAGGTTGCGCTCATCGTCGAAAAACATGGAACGGATAGCGCCGTCGGGAAGACCATCCTGTGTGGACCAGCGGGAAACTCCATCCTGGCCGATGCGCAGGATTCCATCCCTGCGTGTGCCTACCCAAAGATTGCCAGTAACATCACCCTGCATCACCGTCACGGGACTCACAGTCGTGGCTCGAGGTACCTGGTCGTAACGAAGCGACAGATCCTCCGCCGCATTCTGTGAATCGGCGCTGTGAGGGGTCAGTTCAATGACCGAGTTCATCGTGCCCACCCAAATGCGATGTTGGGGGTCGCGATACACAGCCGAGGGTGCTCCGAATGAGGCACGGAGCTGAACTTTTTTGATATCTCCATTTTCCCAATGGAACAAGCCGTTCGACGTGACGAAGAACATTCCGCCATAGTTGTCTTCGGCGAACGGAGAGATGATGTCGCCGGAGATCATGCCGCCTGTGGACAGGATTTCCAGACGGTCGTTGACAAAACGCTCAATGCCGTTCTGAGTTGCGATCCAGAGATTCCCGCGAACATCCAGTGTGAGCATTCGCACTCGCTCGTTCAGCCTGCCGGCTTGTTCACTGATGTTGGTTGTGCCGGAATTCGTGCGATGCAACACTCCTCGTCCGTCTGTACCAATCCATACATCGTCGTTATGGCCGTAGACGATGGCATTGACTGCTTCGTTTGCGCTGAGACTGCCTGCCTCGACCGGCGCGCTTTGAAATCGCTGCCCATCGAATGTCGCCAGCCCCGATGAGGTGGCTAACACCAGCATCCCGTCGGGACGCTGGGCGATCATGCGGACGTTGTTCTCGGGCAGGCCGTCTTCGACCTGCCAATCCTGTTTCTGGTACTCAGACAGGCGGAGGGTCGAGAGCGGCGGCGATGCATACGAGATCGCGGCAAGAGCGAAGACAGAGATCGCGCGCACGACGGAGCCCACCGTAGAGGAGGGTATGCCAAATACCCTCGAACAGAATGATTCGGGCGACTTCGCTTGAAGGGACCTCATAACTCTTGCTGTTACCTGCGCATCATATATCTGCGGTTGCTACCTGTCTCCTGGGAATCAAGCATCGAGCGGCCGCTCCGGATGCACCGTTAACCAGCAGACGGCACCGATGACGGAAAGGATTGCGGCAACTCCGAACGATGTTGTCCACCCAAACCGCTGCGCAATCCAGGGTGTGAGCGAAGCAGTGATGGCGCCTCCGATCTGTCCGCCCATGTTCACCATGCTGGAGAACACCGCCGAGCTGCGGCCAGCGATATCAACTGACACGGACCAGAAGGAACTCTGCGATAAATAGAGTGCTCCAGCTCCGCCTGCAAGGATCATACCGGCCAGTTGAGGGCTGTGAACCTGTGAACCCACGATGAGAAACCCGGCAGTGGCAATCAGTGCGACCGCAGCCAGTCCGCATCGCCCAACGCGAAGACCGTATGCCCGCGTGAGCTGATCGCTCAACACTCCACCCACGAGGCAACAGAAGGTCATGGAAAGGAACGGCAGCATCGCATAATTGGCGCTGGCTTTCAGATTGAACCCGCGCACCTGGGCCATGTAGAGAAAGAACCAGCTGAAGAAGATCCATGCAATGTAACCAAAGCTGAAATAGCCGATCATCAGGGCCAGAAGATCGCGGCGATGGAAGATCGCACGCCAGGAGATCGCCGCGGGCGCACTGCTGGCCTTCCGTGGATCTGCGGCAACAGTCTTTGACGGATCCGCGGCAGGGACCGCCGGCGCCTGACCGTAGGACAACCCCTCGCGAATCTCGCGCAGTTCTGAAGCGGAAACCTTTGGATGCTCTTCAGGAGTATCGCGCGCCGCGTACCACCAGACCGCACCCGCGAAGATGCCAATGACAGCGCTGAACCAGAATGCGGCGCGCCACCCATGATTGGTGATGAGCCATGTGAGCAATGGCGGAGTGAGACCGCTGCCCGCGCCAACTCCTGCGAAGATAAGGCCGTTGATAAAGCCTCGCTCCTTCATCGGAACCCAGCGGGCTACGAACTGGTTCGCGCCAGGATAGATGACTGCTTCTCCCGCACCCAGAGCGAAACGAATCGCAATCAGCAACAGGACGGCGTGCGATATTCCCGTGGGAAGCAGTGCGGGAAGGATGGTTGCCACTCCCCACCACAGCACGCCGAGTGTCAGCACCTTTCGCGGGCCGAAGCGAGCTGCGAGCCAACCGGCGGGCAATTGAAATCCCGCATACCCTACGAGGAATGAGCTGAAGATCCATCCCAGCCTCTGATTGCCCAGTCCATACTCGTTGCTGATCTGAAGACCGGCAATCGAGATATTCGTGCGATCCAGAAAGGCTACGCCACTGAGAACAAACAGCCAGAAGGCAAGGAAAAAACGAACCCGCGTACGACGCTCTACAAACATCTCGCTCCGTAAGTTGACGATATGCGAAGCCGACTATAGTGCTCACCGAAAGGCCAGCATTGATCTCGAATTTAGTAGTAACCGATGTTAGCGGTCTCATCGCAGCATGTGCAAGGGACATTTGCTTCAAATAAAGCCACTTCCTGTGCGCTGGAAGAAACCCTAAGCGAAGGGCTTAGGTTATTTGACCTATCTTGAATCAAATCAATTGCCCCTCATCCCATGCGCTTCGTTGTGTTGAAATGTCATACAAACAATAGCCCTGGAATCAGCCCTCTCGAAAACTGCTTTGCGTCAAGGAGCGATATGTCAGTCACAGTTGACCGGAAGGATGCGCGATACGACACGTTGAAGAGAGGCCACAACGCGCGGTGGCCATTATCCGAGACAGACGGCGTCAGTCGCATCGAGCTTTGCGACAACGCAGCCGATGCAACGGAAACTCTCCAGAAGATCGTCAATGCAGGATTGCGGCCTACCGTGCGTTCCGGAGGACATTGCTATGAGGACTTCGCCTCCGTCAATCCGGAGGGCGCTCTGATCGACCTGAGCATGCTCAACAGCATGAATCCAACGGGAAGCGGTCACCGATACCGAATCGACAGCGGAGTTCAACTCGGAGAGGCCTACGCGTATCTTTACAAACGCTATGGGGTCACGCTACCCGGAGGCTCCTGTTATTCCGTGGCTGCGGGCGGTCATATCAGCGGCGGTGGCTATGGAGTGCTGTCGCGCCTTTACGGCCTGACGGTGGACTGGGTTTCAGCAGTTGATATTTTGACCGTCAATAGCGATGGGCGCGTCGTGCTGCGAAGAGTAGATCGCAACCACGATCCGGATCTGTTTCGCGCGTGCCGAGGTGCGGGCGGAGGAAACTTCGGCATCATCACAAGCTTTTATTTTGATGAGCTCCCGAAGCCGCCGCAGGAGATCGTGCAGGCGAACATATCGTTTCCATGGTCTGACATGACGCCCGAGCGCCTGGAGATGATACTGACGACTTACAGCAACTTCTGGGAGACACGAGGCAGCGATCCGAATACCTGGGGTATGTTTACGGTGCTGGTTCTGTCGCACAGCTCCGGTGGAGGCCGCTTCGGTCTATCGGTACAGTTCTGCAACCCGGATGGCTCCTGTTCCGATCTGAAGGTGCTCAACGAATTTCTCGCGCTCTTTCATCCCTGCAAGCCGGTCGTGGAAAGATCAGCTTCTCCGGCAGGGCAGCAAGGTTGCTGGGCGCCTCAGACGATGACACATCAGCGATGGCTCGACATTACTCTGGCAGGCGGCGGCAGCGGTCCAAGCAGGCGGGCGAAGTACAAGTCCACCTACATGAAGAAGACCTTTACCAAATACGAAGCGGCTTGCCTGTTCAAACATATGACCCGCACGATTCCGGGCATCAACCTCGGCGGTTCCATGCTGCTGATCGACTCTTATGGCGGTGCGATCAATCGCAAAGAGATGATCGAGCAGACCGCAATGCCGCAAAGGGCCTCCGCGATGAAGCTCCAGTTCATCTCCTACTGGTCAAATGAAGAGGATGACGCCGGTCATCTGCAGTGGATTCGCGAGTTCTATAAAGAGCTCTACTCCGGCTCCGATGCCACTCCCGATTTCAAGGAGACGCCCTATCCGGGCGACCGCTACGAGGGCTGCTACATCAATTACCCGGACAAGGATATGCTCGACTACTCCTTCTGGCCGAAGCTTTATTACGGGGACACCCTGTATCCGCTCCTGCAGGACGTGAAGCGGCGCTACGATCCACACAACATCTTTCATCACGCCATGTCGATACGTCCGTGACCTGCCTCTCGGTTCATGACAACGATTTCTTTCCTCTATTCAGGGGCACGGGTTCCATGGCGGCCTTTTGAATGGGCTCGCCGATTTTTACAAGAGTGAAAAACCAACGGCGGCCTAAGCCGCCGGTTCGGTGTGCTCGAAGTAGAGATATTTTCGCCAGGCCGCATCTCCACTGCCGATCATCCGCATGATATGCCGCGAGGTGTGGAGCGAGAACGGCCGCGGCTCACGCAGCAGCTTCATCTCTGTCAGCTCATGCAGCAGTGAGTTGCCCTTCCTCCGGTTACAGTTATGGCAACATGCGACGAGATTCTCCCAGGTTGACTGCCCGCCTCGCGACCGCGGAAGCACGTGATCCAGCGTCAACTCCGACGCGGTCAGCGTGATGCTGCAGTACTGGCAGGTATTGCGATCGCGCAGCAGGATATTCTTCCGGCTCAACGCACGCGTCTGGTGCGGAATCCTTCGGTACTCCAGGAGCCGAATCACGCTCGGCATCTCAATCCGCATCCGCGCCGCATGCAAAACCTCGCCCTGCGCCTCTTCCGTGCGTGCCACTCCCTTCAGCACCAGCACCAAGGCTCTGCGCGCCCCGCAGATGTTGATCGGCTCGTACGATGCGTTCAATACCAGCACCGGAGTCTGCATGACCGAGTGCCGTCCGAAGTTCTCCATCTTGCGATCGCCATGCGGAATCGTGCGCCCCGTCCCCGCATGGCCATGCCGCTTCCCAATCAGTCCTTGCTTCCTCATCGTCACCGAATGCATCGTTCCCATCCTCCGGTCTCAAATCCAGCTTCCATCAATAAGGCCTCCCGGCACGTAACACGATTACGTTTCATCCCGAGAACTCCACAACGCAACCATCTCTTTCTGCGCGCGAGCCACCGTGGCGACCCAGACCTTGCTCGCTCCCGCGCGACGAAGCACTCGCGAACACTCCCGCGCCGTGGCTCCCGTCGTATAGATATCGTCCAGCAGCAGAACCTCGCGGCCAGTCACGGCAGACGGATCCACCACATCAAATGCACCGCGCAGATTTCTCCGCCGCCCCGAAGCAGTCAGCCCAAACTGGCTCTCCGTGTCCTTTACCCGCTTGAGCGAGCCGTGCGCCGCCATTAATTTCCATTCAGGTCTTGTGCGCCGAAGCTCCGCCATCGCGGCATCCGCCAGCAACACCGTCTGGTTATATCCACGCCGTCGCTGCTTCGGCATAAACAGCGGAACCGCAACGACGGTCAACTCAGTCGCAGCGTCACTTTGAATTTTCTCCATCACACGAGCAAGCAGTCGTCCCAGCGGCTTCGCTACCCCGCGCACACCCTCATACTTCAGCAGGTGGATCATCTGCCGCAGCTCATCCTCATAGGCGCCGTAGGCTACAGCCTTCTCAAACTCCGGCGGGACCATCCGGCAGGGCGCGCATAACAAGCCCTCCGCCGGGTATTGCCGGGCGAACCGGACACCATCGACATCCAGGGCCTCGCCGCAGCGCATACACAACGCCGCCGATTGCTCCTGCAGCTTGCCTAAACACTCATGGCATATCGAAGAAGAACCAGCATGTAGCAACGGGCTCCCACAAGCCCTGCAATCCGCTGGAAAGAAAGTCGTTACCAGATCATCGAAAACCGCCCGAGCCACCCTGCCCGGGGACCCCATACTGCGAAGCACGCGGGAAACCGCGCGCCATTCCTCCACCCCGCGTTGCCGTCCAGGCGGAGCTCCGGGCGTACATCCGAGCGAATTGTCATTCAGGTATTGGCTGAAGACGCACCTCACTCGCGCGCACAAGACCAATTTCCTGTGCTCTTGCCAGCAGTATAGCTCCGCCCCTTGGCTTCAAGTCAATCAACCTGCACCAAAGATGGGTCATTCCATTTGCCGACCTTCGTTGCTAACCTGCTGACTTGCTGGCTCTCCAGCCGCAAATCTGTGCTAAACCTGAACCATGCTTAAAGCCATCACCTGGTGTGCCAAATGTCTCTTCATCTACCTGGTCGTGGTTGTTCTTTCAACCCGCCTTGCGTGGATCTTCACTCTCCCGGTCTGGAGTATCGCCACCCGCTTCCACTGGACCCAGCAAAACCGAGTCGTCTACTCCCTCAACTACTTCCTCATTATCTTTACCATCGCCGGATTCCTCGTCGGCCTCATTCCCTTCCACCGGCTCGGCCGCGCCTTCGCCGCACTCACGTCGCGTCCTCTCTTCGAACACCCCACCGGGATCGACCGCGTCCCCGCCATCCTCTGGGCATGGGTTCCGGTCAGCATCGCCTTTCTGGTCCGCTACTTTACCTGGAGCTCCAAGAACTCCAGCGTCTTTGACCCTCACGGAGCCATCACCACCGGCCGCTTCACGCGCTTCTTCGGAACCCTGAATATGCAGAACGCGAGCCTTGTCGATCCGAAGTGGGGAACCGACCGATTCGTCTTTACGGCGCCCATGCTGTTCCTTATGGCATGCGCCCTGGCGGTCGCCTTACGGCGGAGTATCACCGGGCGACCGCGAACCGAAGAGGAACATATCGAGGTTTAAAGTTGTACCTACCCCTCCCCTCGAAGTGATGCTAAGTATTCCATCTACATATCTTAGGTCTGTACTCCTCGCCCAAATCGTGCTGACGACATAAGCAATCTCTAGTGGACATTCGCATGTAGTGATATGGTCGATGCGGCCAACCGAAGCCCTATCTTTACGTCGTTTGATCACAAAGAGGAATCATGGAGACTCGCAGAACAGTTCTGAGATACATGGCTGGTGCCGTTGGCGCCGCCGTCAGCAACCTGAACAGTCTTGAGGCCTACGCCCGGCAGATGGATAGCGGTGGCGAAAAGCCAAACATCGTCTGCTTCGTGGGAGAAGGATTGCGGTCTGACGAATTCTCCATGGAAGGAAACAAGCTTCTGCACACTCCGAATATGGATCGGCTTGGCCAGGAAGGATGCACCTTCAAAAATTCCTTCGTGGTCAATGCCTTATGTCTGCCTTCTCGCGCGACCACCCTGACCGGCTTGTATTCTCACACCACAGGTGCCGTGTCGAACGTCGAAGGCAAACTGCCGGCGCGTATCCGTCTCGTCTCCGATCTGCTGCACGACGCGGGATACGAAACTGCGTTCCTCGGCAAGTCCCACATCGAAGGCGCGCTGATGGACCACTATTGGGACTACTACTTTGGTTTCGTAGGCCAGGCCGACTACTACCGGCCGGTGATCACCGAGGGGATTCGCGGAAAGTACGGCCCGCAGAAGACATATGTCGGCGAGTATGTCGACACGCTGCTGACTCGCAAAGCGGTGGAGTGGCTGAAGCAGCCGCGGACGAAGCCTTTCGTGATCTTTCTGTGGTTTTATGCGCCACATTCGCCGTTTTACCGGCCGAAAGATATGGTGAACGATCTGAACGGGGTGGCGATCCCGGTGCCTTCCACATTCGATGAAGACAAAACTGATTATGCCGGGAAGCCGCGAGCGGTAGCGCAAGCCGAGAATCAGATTGGCAGCGCGGAGGTCTACAACGACGATCCGCGATCGCTGGAGGAGCTTGTCAAAAACCATTATGTAGGAGTGCAGGACAACGACCGCAATGTCGGCGCGGTGCTGGCTGAGCTTGAACGTCAGAAGGCATTGGATCGAACGGCGATCCTGCTCAGCTCCGATCATGGGTTCTTTCTTGGAGAACATCACTTCTACGACAAGCGGCTGATGTACGAGCCTTCGATTCGCGTCCCATTTATTGTGCGGTATCCCAAACGTGTCCGTGGCGGAAGACGACCGGAGGAGATGGTCCTGAACCTGGACATGGCGCCAACCCTGCTCGATCTTGCGGGCGTGCCGGTGCCCCCGGAGATGCAGGGGAAGAGTGTGATGCCCCTCGCAGAGGGGAAGGCGAATCCCGCATGGCGACAGGACTGGCTGTATGAGTATTACGAGTATCCCGGCTTTGAAGATGTACGGCCTTGCCGGGGAGTCCGCACTACGCGGTATAAGCTCATTCATTTCTTTCTCGACCCGGAGGAGTTTGAGTTATACGACCTGCAAACGGATCCCGACGAAAAGAACAACCTCTATGGCAAGCAGGGTTACGAGGAGCTGACGAAGAAACTGAAGGAGCGGTTGCAGGCGTTGCGCAAAGAGACCAACGACACCTACGAATACAAACCTACCGGTATGCCGCTGCACACGCGACCCCAATCAGGTAAGGCAGGTCCTGCAGCTTCCTGAGGAACATTAAAATCAGAAGGTGTCCCGGTAACGGCCGAAGACGCGAAGTATGAGCGACATTGTTTCCACAACAGAAGGTTCGTCCCCGGCTGCGATAAAGAAAGCCTGCTGCGCGCCTCATGCGCCGGAAAAAGAACCATCGCACGCTCCGGAGATTTCACCCATCCGCTCCCGGTCGAACCCAACGGAACGCATGATCCAGCTTCCGGGCGGTTCGTTTCTGATGGGGACCGATTATGAAGAGGCGTTTCCTGACGACGGGGAAGGACCCGTGCGCGAAGTAACGCTGTCGCCGTTCTGGATCGATCGCTACCCTGTCACCAATCAGCTCTTCCAGCAATTTGTAGACGACACAAAGTATGTCACCGAAGCCGAGAGATTCGGCTGGTCGTTCGTCTTCTGGGCGCACATTCCGAAGGACCGTTTCCACGACATGGTCGAGGACACAGTTGCGGCGGCTCCCTGGTGGTGCAAGGTCTCTGGCGCTGCGTGGAAGTCGCCCGAAGGTCCCGGCTCTCATATCGACTCGCGAGCAAGGCATCCGGTAGTCCATGTGTCGTGGAACGATGCGGTTCATTTCTGTGAGTGGGCGGGAACGCGCCTGCCGACAGAAGCAGAGTGGGAGTATGCCGCGCGCGGCGGTCTCGTGCAGAAGCTCTATCCGTGGGGCGACAAGCTCAGGCCTGAAGGCAAGCACCTCTGCAACATCTGGCAGGGAGAATTTCCCCGTAAAGACACAGGCGACGACGGATTTACCGGAACGAATCCTGTCGATGCGTTTCCACCCAATGGTTTCGGTTTGTACTCCATTACCGGAAATACCTGGGAGTGGTGCGCCGACTGGTTCCATACGACGTTTCATGCAACAGCCGGCAGGGTGAACCCGCAAGGACCACCTTCCGGGCAGGCGCGGGTGATGAAAGGCGGCTCGTTTCTCTGTCACAAGTCATACTGCAATCGTTATCGGGTAGCCGCTCGAAGCTCGAATACACCGGACAGTTCCACATCGCACATGAGCTTCCGGTGTGCGCGGAATTTATGAATACATACTGAGAGTTCTTCCCGGACTCACAGAGTAACTGCATGAAAAAATCCGCTGACAAGCTGCTGCCAACGACTGTTACACTCCCTTCCAGCTTTAGACCCAACAAAATAGCGGAGACACTTGCCATGGCCACCATCACCCGACCCACCTTTCAACCCTTCGTACCGGCCAACGAGTCCCGCCCCGAGTTCACCGCCCGTGCTCTCATCCTCGGAGCCTTCTTCGGCATTTTGTTTGGAGCTGTCACGGTCTACGTCGGCCTCCGCGCTGGCCTCACCGTCGCGGCAAGCATTCCCATCTCCGTCCTCTCCATCTCCATCCTGCGTGCGTTTGGCCGGGCCTCCATCCTCGAAAACAACATCGTCCAGACGACCGGCAACGCAGGCCAGTCGATCGCCTCTGGAGTCATCTTTACCCTGCCGGCCCTGATCTTCCTCGGCTTCGATCTCGAATCCACACGCATCTTTGCCCTGGCGCTCTTTGGAGGATGGCTCGGCGTGCTCTTCATGATCCCGCTCCGCCGCCAGCTCATCGTCGAAGAACACGGAACCCTGACTTACCCTGAAGGCACCGCCTGCGCCGACGTCCTCATGGCAGGCGAACGTGGCGGCTCTTTTGCTTCGCGCGTCTTCCTCGGACTCGGACTCGGTGGACTCTACACCCTCTTCCAGAACGAGAACCTGTTCGGCCTCTTTCCCGGTACCCCGAACTACTCGCCCGATCTTGGCGAGCAGCATCTCCTGCGCGGCGGAGCCATTCGCGCCGACGTCACCAGCGAGTACCTCGGCGTCGGATACATCATCGGCATGCGCGTCGCTGCGGTCATGCTCGCCGGAGGCGTCTTCTCGTGGCTCGTGCTGATGCCGGCCATCTACTTCTTCGGGTCGCATCTCAACGCCCCGCTCTACCCAGGTACGACGCTCATTAAGGATATGTCCCCCTCCGACCTCTGGCGAACATACGTCCGTCCCATGGGCGCGGGAGCCGTGGCCTGTAGCGGACTTATCACCTTGCTTCGCACCGGCCCCACCATTCTCGCCGCGCTCGCCGAAGGTGTCCGCTCCATCGGCAAAAATAAAGGCGAAGCGCACAGCACATCCTCTGGCGTACCACGCACCGAACATGACCTGCCCTGGTCCGTCGTGATCGGAGGCTCGATTCTCCTCGTTGTCCTCCTCTGGTTCTTCCTCCAGTTCAAACCGGTTCCCGGAGCGCAGGTGGGAGCGCTCGCCAACTTCGCCGCCGCCATCCTCGTCGTCATCTTCGGATTTCTCTTCGTCACGGTCTCTGCGCGCATCGTGGGCATCGTCGGCTCCAGCGCCTCGCCCGTCTCCGGCATGACCATTGCGACCCTGATGGCTACCGCTGCCATCTTCCTCGTCAAAGGCTGGACCGCGCCCGCGTTCGGAGCGCTCGCCATCACCATCGGCGGCATCGTCTGCATCGCCGCCTCCAACGCCGGCGACACCGCGCAGGACCTCAAGACCGGCTATCTCATCGGAGCCACTCCGTGGAAGCAGCAGCTTGCCATCATGATCGGAGTCATCATCTCCGTCTTCTCCATCGGCACCACGCTCAACGCCATGAACAAGGGCCTTGAGAGTTTCCAGCGCCTACCCAAGCCCATCGCCATCACGCTCTCCGCACTCCCCGACGGCGTACAGAACCAGGGCAGCTTCACCCGCGACCGCATCGCCCTCACCAACAGCTCCAACCCATCGGCGGCGCACACGGAACTCGAAAACGCACGTAGCTACCTCCTGCTCAACGCCATCGGCTCGGCCACCCTCGCCGACGGCAAGTACCTCTACAACCCCGCCACCGGAGAGATCGAGGTCCAGTGGATACAGGGCATCGGCAGCGAAAAAGCCGCAGCCCCGCAAGGCCGGCTGATGGCCACCGTCATCAATGGAATCCTCAGCCGCAAACTTCCGTGGTCGCTGGTGCTTCTTGGCGTAGCGCTTGTGATCATGGTGGAGCTGCTCGGTGTTCGGTCCCTGACACTCGCTGTTGGAGCGTATCTCTCGATTGGGACCACTCTCGCCATCTTCGTCGGCGGAGTCATGCGCTGGATGGTCGACCGGGCAATCGCGAAGGAAGGCATCCTGCAATCCGAAACCGAATCGGAGATCTCGTCCGGATCACTTTATGCGTCGGGTCTCATCGCCGCCGGTGGCATCGTTGGTCTTATGGGTGTCGCGGTCAAGCTCTACGAAGCCGCCACCGACAAGACCATTCCGCGCTTCAGCGAACACAACCTGCTCCATCACGACTGGGTCAGCGTTGTCATGTTCGCCCTGCTCGCCTACTCGCTCTACTACTTCGCGCGCAAGCCGCTGGGAAGCAATGAAAAATAGGCGCGATGAAGTCCATTTCCTAAACGCTGTTACGACAACTTCTCCAGACTGAGTTCTTCATTCCTTTTCTCAATCGCCTCTGATTCGTTCGGCTTCAGTCTTTGCAACGTTTCAAGCAACTTTGCCGGCTGAAACGACTCAACCTGAATGTCTGCGCTGGGACAGCCCCCATAACCCGGCGGGCAGATGACAATCACCGGACATTTCGGCTCAACGGACTTGATGGTTCGGGCCACTTCCTCCGGAGAGATATCTTCAAGCTCTCCGTCCATCACCACGCCGTCCAGTGCCGGAAATCGCCTGAAAATATCCAGCGCTTCGCGGCCGCTGTATGCCGTAAGTACATTGAACTTAGCCGTCTCCAGCACCAGTTTGCGCGTAGAGATGCTGCCGGGAAACTCCCGGTCGATCACCAGAAAGGAAGGCCTGTGCATGCCGCCTGTCACCTCGTGCGGTTGTTCCGCCATAAGCTAAGATGCAGTTCGCTGCAACGGCAGACAGAACGTAAAGACCGAACCCTGGCCCGCCTGGCTGGTTACATCAATCGTCCCGTCGTGCGCCTCGACAATGGCCTTCGCGATTGCCAGCCCCATCCCGGTCCCCTGCACGCGATACCGCTGCCCCTGCCCGCGATAAAACTTGTCGAAGATCATCATCCGCTCGAAATCGTCGACGCCTGAGCCGCGATCCGCCACGCTCGTGCAGAGTCTGCCCTTCGTGACCTCTGCGCTCACAAAGATCGGGCTTCCGTCAGCCGAATATTTCGCCGCATTCTCCAGCAGGTGCTGCAATACCTTTGCGATCCGCTCCAGATCCATCTCTATCTTTGGCAGCGAATCCGGCAGACGCACGTCCACGGGATGCGTCTTCAATGGCCCTTCCAGCTCAGCCATCGCATTGTCGATCGCCTCGCGCATCGAATGGGGCTGCAGATCGAGATGGATCGCATGCGCATCCAACTCCGCCATCTCCATCGCCTGGCCAACGAGCCGATCTAAACGTGCCGCCTCCTGTTCGATGACTTCCAGCATCTCTGCACGCTGTCGCCCATCGAGAGGCGCCGTTTGCAGGCTTGTCACCGCCGCCGTGATTGAAGTCAGTGGAGTCCGCAACTCATGCGCTACAGAATCGAGCAGAGCATTCCTCAGGCGTTCGCTTTCCCGCGACGCCTCGACGCGCGTCAGCGTCTCCACAGCGCCGGCACGCTCGATCGCGATCGCCGCAAGCCCGCAGACTGCGTCCAATGCCTCCGTCGAAACCCCTCTGCCGGTAACCCCAAGCGCACCGATTGGCCGTGTTCCCAGCAGAATCGGAACCAGGGTTACGTTGCGCTCCTCTTCGTAGCGGTGCTCGCGCGAGAACGCCGCATCGCGCAGCTCGGCCGCCGAAACATCCATGTAGTTGGGGCTGGATCGATACACGCGGTCCTTCTCGCGCAGGTACATCGCGGCGCCCATCAGACTGAAGGTCCCCGCAATCATCTGCGGCAACGCGCTTACCAGCTCGACCACGTTGCCCTTCACCAGCATCTGCTGACAAAACTCATACAGCCGCTCTGCCTCACGCTGCCTTCGCCTGGAAGCCTTTGCCTCCCGCCGTGCCCTTTCCGCCAGCTGGCTTGCGACGATACCGGTCAACAGAAACGTCCCCAGCGCCACCCAATTCCTGGCATCGCGTATGGTGAACGTCAGCACCGGCGGGAGAAAGAAAAAGTTGAACGCGGCAGAGGCGAGAAACGAAAGGTACACCGCGTGCCGCAAACCCCAATTCGCCGATACCAGCAGAATTACAATTAGCAGCGTGAACGCAACCGTCAACTCATTGACGTGCGGCCAGCGGAAGTACACCGCTACAATGGCAGCAACAGTTGCTGTCGAGATGCAATACCGAATCAGACTCCATTTCACCGAACGTCGCACGCACTTATCTTAGCCGTATGCCAACCCGAGAACCATCGACACCGCCGGTAAAGAGCCCTGAAGAGTGGCTGGAGAAAGTCGCGCCCGAAAAGACGCGCGGCATCTTCAAGCTCTTCCTCGGCTACGCTCCCGGTGTCGGCAAAACCTACAACATGCTCAGCGAGGCTATCCGCCGGTATGCACGCGGCGAGGACGTCGTCATTGGCGTGGTCGAGACCCATGGACGCCCCAGGACGGCCGAGCTGGCTGCTCAACTGGAGCAGATTCCGAAGAGAAAGATCGAATACAAGGGCGTTTTCTTCGAAGAGATGGATCTCGACGCCATCCTCGAACGCAAGCCCCAGATCGTTCTGATTGACGAGCTGGCACACACCAATATCGAGGGCAGCAAGCACCGAAAGCGTTACGAAGATGTTCTCGAGATTCTTGCCGCCAACATCGACGTGCTTGCCACGATGAACGTCCAGCACATTGAGAGCGTCGCGCCTACTGTCCAGAGCGTCACCGGAATCCAGATCCGTGAGACGGTGCCGGACTGGTTTCTTCAGCGTGCCGATGAGATCGTCATGGCCGACCTCACCCCGGAGGCCTTGCAGACGCGCATGCGTCGCGGCGATATCTACGGCACCGACCGCGCTGAGAAAGCCCTGGCCAACTTCTTCCGCCGCGGCAACCTCATCGCCCTCCGCGAACTCGCGCTGCAGCACGTGACCAAGGCTGTCGATCGCAACCTCACCGCCTACATGGACGCCAAGCGCATCCGCGAGAACTGGGCTGTGCGCGAGCGCGTCCTCGTCTGCATCAGCTCCAGTAGCGCTTCGCAGATGCTCATTGCCCGCGGAGCGCGGGTTGCCGAAGGCGTTGGCGGAGAACTCTACATCCTTCACATCGAGACCGACCGCGATCGCGATAAAGAGGAACAGAGCACGCTTGAAGCGAACCTGCAATTTGCACGCAATCTCAACGCGCAGATCTTCACGGTCAAGGGCAAGAGCATCGCTCACACGGCCGCCGACTTCGTTCGTGAAAAACGAATTACCCATGTCATCTTCGGCCGATCCCCCGTTCACGGCCTTCGCAAGTATCTTTACTACTGGGCCATCCAGCACTTCCTCAACGAGGCGCCCAACGTAGACGTCCATATCGTCACTCAGAACGCGGAGCGCGAATGACTCAGCACGACTCGACCAATCACGCGAAGATTCTTATTGTCGACGACGAACCGCAAATCACCCGTGTTCTCCGTACGGCGCTTTCCACGCAGGGTTACTCTCTGCGTATCGCCGCGAACGGCGTTGAAGGCCTCGAGGCCGCTCACGAATGGAAGCCGGACCTCGTCATCACCGATGTTGCCATGCCGGAGATGGATGGAGTCGAATTCTGCCGCGAACTTCGCGCCGTCTCCAGGGTGCCAATCATCATCCTCTCTGTCCGCAGCCAGGACCGTATGAAGATCGAAGCCCTCGACGCCGGCGCTGACGATTACGTCACCAAGCCTTTCAGCATTCAGGAGCTGGAGGCCCGCGTTCGCGCGCAGCTTCGCCGCCAGAACGCCACCGCCGATACAAGATCGATTCTTTCCGCCGGAGATTTCGTCATCGATATTCCGCAACATCGCGTCACCGTTCGCGGACAGGAGGTGCACCTTACCCCCAAGCAGTTCGACCTGCTTGTGGAACTTGCGAAACACCCCGGCCAGGTCCTGACTCACCGCGCTCTGCTTCATGCCGTATGGGGAACGAACGCCGATCAACCCGAGTATCTCCGCGTCAACATCGGCCAGCTCCGCAAAAAGATCGAAACCACCGAAGAGCCTCGCTATATCCTCACGGAGCCGTGGATTGGCTATCGCTTCCGTCCCACCGGCAACGACGATTTCTAATCTAGACTCCATCCAAAGGAACTGCCATGACCAAAGAGGACATTCAGCTGCTCTTCGAGTACGACCGCTGGGCGAACAACAAAGTCATACAAGCCGTCTCTACGCTTAGTGATGAGCAATTCATCCGTGATTTGCGCGGCAGCTTCTCCTCCATACGAGACACGCTCGTCCACATCATTGGAGGCGAGTGGCTCTGGTTGTCCTATTGGAAAGCGCCGTCCCATAGCCCAGAGGTCATCGCGGAGTTGCGGACGCAACGCGACGCGCACATCCATCCCAACCGATTGCCCGACCTCTCCTCGGTGCGGCTGAAGTGGGTCGAGGTCGAAAAAGAACAGCTCGCGTTTGTTAGCGGTGTTACAGACGAACGCTTGAAAACAAAGCTTCCCGCTCGCGGCATACCGCTCGAACTCGTCCATCTGATGCAGCACATGGCCAACCATTCCACATACCATCGCGGCCAGATCTCCCTGATGATGCGGCAACTGAATGCCGAGCCGGTAGCCACCGACTTCCATGTGTTTTTGGCGGAAGGGCTTGAAACTCGTCCTGTTCCTTAGATTGCGGTTCCTGCACAGAGGCCGAACACGATTGCCACGGCCAGGGCTCTTTACGAATTCTTTATAACTTTCCTACCCACTCTTTACGCGCCGGCATTTCCCATAAGAATCGGCGCACCTGCAAGAATGTGCGCGCCTGAAGACTGGAGCGTAACAACATGTGGGACCTCGGATGCCTCATCGCGAGCGTAGCTTTTTTCCTCATCAGCATTGCCTACATTGCGGGCTGTGAGCGCCTCGCCCCCAGGGAGGCTCGCTGATGCTTGAAATCACTCTATTGGGCATGGTTACGATCGCACTGCTCGTTTATCTCGTCTACGCACTTCTGCGTCCGGAAAAGTTCTAAACACTCAACCAAAGAAAGTTGCAAATGACCGCCAACGGTTGGTTTCAAATCTGTCTGTTCTTCCTCCTTATCCTTGTCTGCGCGAAGCCTCTCGGTACCTTCATGGCGCGCGTCTTTGAGCGCCAGCGTACCTTCGCCGACCCCGTGTTCCGCCCCATCGAGCGGCTCATCTATCGCCTCACCGGAGTCGACGAGAACCACGAGATGGGCTGGACCGAGTACGGCATCGCGATGCTGCTTTTCAGCCTCGTCACCATGCTCGCCACCTACGCGATCGAGCGGCTGCAGCACATTCTGCCGCTCAATCCGCAGCATCTCGCCGGCGTAGCGCCTGACCTCGCGCTCAACACCGCGGCCTCCTTTACAACGAACACCAACTGGCAGTCCTACGTGCCGGAAACGACGATGAGCTATCTCACCCAGATGCTCACGCTCGCGTACCACAACTTCTTCTCCGCTGCAGTCGGCATTGCGCTTGCCGTCGCCTTCATTCGCGGCATCTCCCGTCGCGAATCGAAGACACTCGGAAACTTCTGGGTCGATACCACCCGCGCTTCGCTCTGGGTGCTTCTTCCCACCTGCTTCATCTACGCTCTGCTGCTCGTCTCGCAGGGAGTCATCCAGAATTTCCGCCCTTACGACACCGCCAGGCTCGTCCAGCCGCAGTCTGTGACGACCACGGGAGCCGATGGCAAATCCACGACACAGACCATCACCACACAAACCATCGCCCAGGGTCCGGTTGCATCGCAGGAAGCCATCAAGATGCTCGGCACCAACGGCGGCGGCTTCTTCAATGCCAACAGCGCGCATCCGTTTGAGAATCCCACGCCCTTCTCGAACTTTCTGGAGATATTCTCCATCTTCCTGATACCCGCTGCGCTCACCGTCACTCTGGGCCGCATGACGCGCTCGCCGGCCCACGGGTGGGCTGTCTACGCCGCGATGGCCGCGCTCTGCTTCGTCGGCGTCTTCGTCGCGTACTGGGCAGAGTCGCAGCCCAACCCGCTGCTGCACACGCAGACGATACACATCGATCAGCATGCCTCTCCGCTTCAGGCCGGAGGCAACATGGAGGGCAAGGAAGTCCGCTTCGGCATCGCCAACTCCGCCCTGTTCGCCACCGTTACGACCGATGCAAGCTGCGGAGCCGTCAACAGCATGCACGATTCCTTCATGCCTCTGGGCGGACTCGTTCCCATGGTCAACATCATGCTCGGCGAGGTCATCTTCGGCGGAGTCGGAGCCGGTATGTACGGCATGCTCGTCTTCGTCATCCTCGCCGTTTTCATCGCCGGACTCATGGTCGGACGCACGCCCGAGTACCTGGGCAAAAAGATCGAGGCCTACGACGTGAAGATGGCGATGCTCTACGTGCTCATCTTCCCGCTTTCCATTCTCGGGTTCACTGCTGTCTCGCTCCTGACGCCGACCCTCGGTCTTCCTGGCATCACGAATCCGGGCCCGCACGGCCTCTCACAGATTCTTTACGCCTACACCTCGGCCACCGGAAACAACGGCTCTGCTTTCGCCGGGATAAGCGCGAACACGCACTGGTACAACCTGACGCTTGCCACGGCAATGCTCGTCGGACGCTTCTGCATGATCGTGCCCATGCTCGCCGTCGCAGGCAATCTCGCGCGCAAGAAGCTCATTCCGCCCTCGCCGGGAACCTTCCCTGTGCACACGCCGCTCTTTACCGTGCTGCTCATCGGAGTTGTTCTCATCGTCGGCGCGCTCACCTTCTTCCCCGCGCTCTCGCTCGGCCCAATCCTTGAGCACCTGCTGATGCATGCAGGCAAGACCTTCTAAGTAGAAAGAATCGGAAACTACCCATGTCCAAGTCACGCAAACGTTCTCTCTGGGATGCAAAGATCGTCCGCCGCGCCTCGATCGACGCGATCAGGAAACTGAATCCGCGCACGATGATGAAGAACCCCGTCATGTTCGTCGTCGAGATCGGCAGCGTCATTACGACCATCTATCTCTTCCGCGATCTCGCCGCGCATCGCCACACGCTCAGCTTCGACCTCCAGATCACCCTCTGGCTCTGGTTCACGGTCCTCTTCGCCAACTTCGCTGAGGCCATGGCCGAAGGCCGCGGCAAGGCCCAGGCCGACGCGCTCCGTCGCGCCAAGTCTGAGACCACCGCCATTCGCCTCCGCCCCGACGGCACAACGGAGCAGTGCCCCAGTTCCGCCCTCCGCGCCGGCGACCGCTGCGTCATCGTCGCTGGCCAGATGATTCCCGGAGATGGAGAGATCTACGAAGGCGTCGCCTCCGTCGACGAATCCGCCATCACCGGCGAGTCTGCTCCCGTCATCCGCGAGGCCGGAGGCGACCGCTCCGCCGTCACCGGAGGCACGCGCGTCCTCTCCGACGAAATCAGGATCGAGATCACCTCAAACCCCGGCGAAACCTTCCTCGATCGCATGATCGCTCTCGTCGAAGGCGCCGAGCGTCAGAAGACCCCCAACGAGATCGCGCTCAATATTCTTCTCGCCGGGCTCACCATCATCTTCCTGCTCGCCGTCGTTACGCTGCAGCCCATCGCGATCTACTCCACCGCGCCGCAGACCGTCTTCGTGCTCATCTCGCTGCTCGTCTGCCTGATCCCGACGACCATCGGCGGCCTGCTCTCAGCCATCGGCATCGCCGGCATGGATCGCCTGGTCCAGCACAATGTCCTCGCCATGTCAGGCCGTGCCGTTGAAGCAGCAGGCGACGTCAACACGCTGCTCCTCGACAAGACCGGCACCATCACCCTCGGCAACCGCCAGGCATCCGAGTTCATTCCCGCACCGGGAGTCAGCAAGGATCGGCTTGCCGATGCTGCCCAGCTCTCATCTCTGCCTGACGAAACCCCTGAGGGTCGCAGCATTGTCGTCCTTGCCAAGGAGCTCTATGGTCTCCGCGGACGCGAGCTGCACGAACTCAACGCCGAGTTCGTGCCCTTCTCCGCAACCACGCGCATGTCCGGCGTCAACCTCGACGGCCGCGTGATCCGCAAAGGCTCAACCGACGCCGTCGCGCGATTCCTCGAGCAGAATGGCGGCACGCTCCCCAGCGAAGTACGCGCCACGGTCGAAGCCATCTCTCGAACCGGAGGCACTCCTCTCGTCGTCGCAGAAAATCGCCAGGCCCTCGGCGTCATTCACCTCAAAGATGTCGTCAAGGGCGGCATGAAGGAGCGCTTCGCTCAACTACGCGCCATGGGCATCAAGACCATCATGATCACCGGCGACAATCCGCTCACCGCAGCGGCCATCGCCCGTGAGGCCGGAGTCGACGACTTCCTCGCCGAAGCCAAGCCAAAGGACAAGATGGACCTCATCAAGCGGGAGCAGGCCGACGGCAAGCTCGTCGCCATGACGGGCGACGGCACCAACGACGCGCCCGCGCTTGCCCAGGCTGATGTAGGCGTGGCCATGAACACCGGAACCCAGGCAGCCAAAGAGGCCGGCAACATGGTCGATCTCGATTCGAACCCGACCAAGCTCATCGAGATCGTTGAGATCGGCAAGCAGCTCCTCATGACGCGCGGCGCGCTGACCACCTTCTCCATTGCCAACGATGTCGCCAAGTACTTCGCCATTATCCCGGCGATGTTCGCTGCAACCTTCCCCGTCCTCGGCGCGCTGAACATCATGCATCTCAAAACGCCCCAGTCGGCGATTCTTTCAGCCGTCATCTTCAACGCACTCATCATCATTGCGCTCATCCCGCTGGCGCTGCGCGGCGTCACCTACCGCGCCATGTCCGCCGAGTCCTTGCTGCAACGCAACCTCATCATCTACGGATTGGGCGGCATCATCGCCCCGTTCGTCGGCATCAAGCTCATCGACATGCTCATCACAGCGATTCACCTGGCATAAGGAAGACACATGCGCCGCCACATCATCACCGCGATCCTCTACACCATCGTCACCACAGTTATCTTTGGCGTTCTCTACCCATTCGCCGTCACCGGAGCAGCACAACTGCTCTTCCACAACAAAGCCAACGGACAGCTGATTCAGCAGAATGGCCAGATCGTCGGCTCGGAGATCATCGGCCAGCCCTTCTCAGCGCCCGGCTACTTCCACTCGCGTCCATCGGCTGCGGGCAACGGATATGACGCCGGCAACTCGTCCGGCTCAAACTATGCGCCGACGAATAAGAAGCTCATCGACCGCGTAGCCGGAGATGCCGCCAGCCTCCAGCAGGACAACCCCTCGTCGGACATTCCGGTTGACCTGGTCACTGCCTCCGGCTCAGGCCTCGACCCGCACATCACGCCCGCCGCGGCCCAGTTTCAGATCCCTCGGATCGCTCACGAACGCAACCTCTCTGAAACAACCGTCCGTGAGCTCATCAACCGTCACACCGAGGGCCGCCAGTTCGGCTTCCTGGGCGAACCGCGCGTCAACGTCCTCGAACTCAACCTCGACCTCGACCGCTCGGCTCCTCTGCCGACGAAATAGCTCCAACGGCGTCATTCCGAGCGGAGCGCGGAGTCGAGGAACCCCCGCATTTCGCCATCAGAGCCACAATCGATCGGGTTCCTCATCCATGCCGCGGCCTCATCGCGGCATGGGTGGGAAAGAATCCCTCCTCCCCGCCCCCTGCAACCCCAGCAGTTTCACCCGCTGAAACGCACTTTTTGGTCGGACCTCTTCTCTGCTAGCATGACAACGCTATGCAACCACTCAATCCTGCCCGCCGCGAAATCCTCAGGCTGAGCGGCATGGGACTGGCCGCCGCCGCTGCCACCGCCGTGCCCTCCGCCTTTGCCGCCCCAAACAAACCCGCCGCTGCCTATCCCGGCGGAGCTATCTTCGACGTTCGCGCATATGGAGCCGTCGGCGATGGTAAGACCGTCGATTCTCCCGCCATCAACAAAGCTATTGAGGCCGCAGCAGCCGCCGGCGGCGGCACCGTCTACTTCCCCGCCGGAACCTGGCTCACCTTCTCCATCCGCCTCAAGAGCCACGTCAACCTGCATCTCTCGCAGGGCACCACCATCCTCGCCGCCGACTCGCCAAAGCCCGGCGAGACCACCGGCTACAACGGCGGAACCTACGACGCCGCCGAGCCCAACGACCCCTGGACCCCCTACCAGGACTACGGTCACAACCACTGGCACAACTCCCTCATCTGGGGCGAGAGCATCAACGACATCTCCATCACCGGCCCCGGCCTTATCTGGGGCAAGGGCCTCAGCCGCGGAACCCGAAGCAGCGCCGTTGCGGGTGCCCCCGGCTTCTCTGCCGAACAAGCCGGAGTCGGCAACAAGGCCATCGCTCTCAAGAACTGTCGCAACGTGTTGTTCCGCGACTTCTCCATCCTCAAGGGCGGACACTTCGGCTTCCTGCTCACCGGCGTCGACAACCTCACCATCGACAACATCACCATCGACACCGACCGCGACGGCATCGACATCGACTGCTGCAGGAACGTCCGCGTCTCCAACTGCTTCGTCAACTCACCCTGGGACGACGGCATCTGCCCCAAATCGTCCTACGCTCTCGGCTACGCACGCGCCACCGAGAACATGACCATCACCAACTGCTACGTCTCCGGTATATACGAACTCGGAACCTTCCTCGACGGCACCTTCAAGAAGTTCGCCCCCGACTTCCGCGTGCCCCGTAACGGTCGCATAAAGTGCGGTACCGAGTCCAACGGCGGCTTCAAAAACATCACCATCTCCAACTGCGTCGTCGAAGGCTGCCGCGGCCTCGCCCTCGAAAGCGTGGATGGCGCGCTCTGCGAAGACATTGCCATCTCCAACATCACCATGCGCGACGTCGTCAACGCCCCTCTCTTCTTCCGCCTCGGAGCACGCCTCCGCGGACCAAAGGAGACCACCAAAACCGGAACCCTGCGCCGCGTGCTCGTCGACAACGTCAGCAGTTTCAACACCGTCTCGCACATCTCGTCCATCATCAGCGGGATCCCGGACTATCCCATCCAGGACCTCAAAATCTCCAACGTCTACATCCAGCATCAGGGCGGGGGCACGGCCGAGCACGCGAAGATCGTCGTCCCTGAGGCCATCGATGTCTATCCCGACCCACAGAGGTTCGGCACGGATACTCCCTCGCAGGGCTTCTTCCTCCGCCACATCAACAATCTGGAAATGAGCCACGTCGAGGTTCAGCCCGCCGCCGCCGATGCGCGCCCGAGCTTCTACCTCGACTCCATCAACCGCGCAGACTTCCTGGCCATCACTGCCCCCACCACCCCGTCAGCCTTCGCGCTCAACAAAGTCACTGACCTGCGCATCGCATTCAGCCGAGCAGCAAAAGACACCCAACTCGCCAGCGTCGACAACCAGTCGCTATAGTCAATCCGCGGGAGAGGATGTGCTTCGCCGCAGTACGAAATACATCATCTCCTGCACACTCTCCCAGGGCGTGCGATGGCGCTCCCGCTGCGCCCCGGCAACGCTAAACCTCCCGCCAGCCGCCCGCACCATCGCCGTCCTCGTCGTATCGCGAGACATTCAGCCCGCTGCACCGCTCCGGCCCTTCAAGGGCAAACGTGGCAACGATCAGCACTCCCTCGGGCTTCAGGATTCGGCTCACCTGGTCGAAGTACCTTTCGCGCTCGACGGCATCGGTCAGAAAGTGGAAGACCGCCCGGTCGTGGCAGATGTCATATCTCTCCGTCTCCAGCTCCGCCTCAAGAAAATCCGCGGCCACCCACCGCGCTTTTTTCGCGGCTTCGCCCATCCGCCCCCGCGCGACCTCCAGCGCCGGCTCCGCAAGATCAAGCACCGTAACATCCGCGAACCCCGCGGCGATCAGGTCATCCACCAGGGTCGACGCTCCTCCGCCGATATCAAGAATCGAAGCCTGCCGCGACTTCGCCGCGTTCTCAATCAGCGCGAGCGACGTCTCCAGATGCGGACGGTACCAGCTCACCTCGGTCGGGGCCTTGCGTTGATAAACATCCTCCCAGTGCGCTCTGCGCCCCATCGAAAGCCTCCTTCCGCTGATCTGAACCTCTCGCCATGGCATGTGAAATACTTCTCGGCGATGAATCCCTCGGTGCACAACCGCGCTAAATCATTTGCTCTGCGACAAACTCCATGATTTCATTCTCTTGAACGACAGGAGCCTGGAATGCCTTACCAGATATCGCGTGACGGTCAGCTCTACGGTCCTTACACGCTTGAAGACCTCCAGCGTTATGTAGCCTCGGGAAACGTCCTTCTCACCGACCTCGCCAAAAGCGAAGAGATGGGCAGCTGGGTCCCGGTCTCGCAGATTTTATCGTCCGCACCTGCGCCAGCCGCAGCGTACACGGAGCCTGCCGCCGAATATACCCCTTCCGTCGCTCCTCAGCCTTATGCTGCCACCCCGGCTTATGTCGCTCCCACCGGTGCAGCGGTCTATCCCGATCCGCCCAACCTCCACTGGGCGCTTGTCCTGCTCTTCGGTTTCTTCACCTGCGGACTCTTCTTTGTGATCTGGGATCTCGTCCAGGCTCTCTGGGCAAAGCGCGTCGAGCCGACTACAAAGGCTTTGCTCTACTTCATCATCTACGCCGTCTTCTGGGTGCTCTATTTCATCACCTATGTCGCTACGATGGCTCCCCAGATGATGCACAACCAAACCCCCACCATCTCTCCGATCACCGCTCTCTGCTGGCTTGGCCTTGTTATATTCGTCATCATTTTTCGCTTCACCATGAAGGCCACTCTCGAACGCCATTTCAATGGCCCCGAGCCAATCGGTCTCCGCCTTAACGGCGTCATGACCTTCTTCTTTGGTTGCCTCTACTTCCAGTACCACCTGAGCCGCATCAACCAGATCAAACGGGGCTACTACCGGGGATACTGAGATGGCTGCGCCAGGATCTCCAATCGCCCCGGGCCTGCGCGCAATCGCGCCGATTGCTCTTCTCGCATTCGCGGCCGTAATTCTGTTCCGTTATCCACCGCAGCGATTCGGCTTTTATCCGCCTTGTCCGGTCTACGTTTTCTTCCATCTTCAATGTCCGGGCTGCGGAGCGACCCGGGCTCTCGCCGCGCTGCTTCACGGCCATCTCAGCGAGGCTCTTCGCTTCAACGCGCTCTTCGTGCTGGCGCTTCCCTTTGCAGTTTTCTGGAGCACGCGCAACTATCTGCGCTTTCCTGCGGAGGGCCGGTTCCGTTGGCCTGGCCTTTCGCAGCCGGCGATCTGCACGGCGCTGCTGCTCACTGCATTCTTCACGATCGCTCGCAATCTCTAAGCTGCGCACAAATGCAGCGCGGCCCCGGCAATCGCCGAGGCCGCATTACTTCACACGCGACTTCCTTGCCTGACGAGCAGGCTCGCAGCCGCCCTGATTTACGCTTCGACTGCGACCGGCTCTGCAACAGGCTGCGCCGGTCCGCCCTTCAGGTCCGTGCCGCCTGGCTTGCGGATGTCGATACCGCCCTTGAAGAACGCGCCGTCTTCAATCGAGATGCGCGCCGCAATCACGTCGCCCGTCAGAGAGCCTTCGCTGCGGATGTCCACGCGATCGCTCGCCTGGCAGTTGCCCCGCACCTTGCCCAGAACAACAATCTCGCGTGCAACGATATTCGCCGCGACCTGGCCATTGCGTCCTACAGTCACGCGGTTGCCCGGCAGGTTGATCGCGCCTTCCACCTTGCCGTCGATATACAACGACTCGGATCCGGTCAGTTCGCCCTTGACGACGAGCGACTTGCCAATCGTAGCCTGCTCGCCCGTGGGCACAGCCGCACCGGTCGTGCCGCTCGGAGTCGCCGGGCGCGAGGGCTCAAAGCTCGCCACCGGTGGAGTCGGCCGCGACGGTTCAGGAGTTTGGGGAGTGGTGCCTCCCGGCTGATTCGGTTTCCACATATTCTTTAATGTCCTTTCGTGACTGCTCAAATGTCCCGTGCGGGCTGTTAAAACGCGCACCACTACGGGCTCACGCGCTCTTTTCACGATACTACTCCGCGATTGACCGCATTTGGAGCGCGATTCGCAACGTATTCCACAACTTTAGAACCTTCTTCAGCACCCCCAGAAACTCCTTCCCGCAAAGAAGCAATTTCTTCCGCTCGTAACCCCTTTTATTCCATTCCATGCATAATTCCACTCCCACTCAGGTAGCATTTCTCAACAAGAAATTCTGTCAGACCATAAAAAATATTTTGCTGGTACGCGTTTTCCACTCCATCCCTTCAACCCGCAGAGCAAAACCAACGTGAAAATCCGCTTACTTCTCTTGTTGAGCCTCACTCTTTCCATCCCTTCACCTCTTTTCGCTGCAGCCCCAAAGGTCCACAGCGTCTCGCTCGGATCCATCCGCCGCGTCCCCTACACGCAGCCCGACGCGAAACCCGAAGAAAAAACCGACGAGACTTCAACCCTCAAAGTCCGCCCGCTCTTCGTCGACGATCGCCTCAAGGAATGGACCACCGGCGAAGTCCACGACATCACGGACCGCACCTTCGCCATTCGCCGCGCTCTTCACATCAACGACGCGCTCCCCACCGATACCACTCCGCGCTGGATCTGGCAGCCCGGACCCTGGATCACCGTGGACCGCGTCACCGGCCATATCACTGCGCTCCACCTGCCTGATTTCGATCCCGTCGTCTCCACCGCAATCTGGTTCCGCGACTATGCCGCCTATTGCGGAACAGCCACCAACACCAGGGGCGGCAGCCTCTACGTCATCGTCGCGCAGCTCGGAGCCCACCGCCCCGTTGTGCAAAAGCTCATTGGTAAATGGCCTGAACCAAATCACTTTATTCCAGTCTGCCAGCCCGCCCGGTGGGAACGCTTACCCCTTCGCGTCACCATCCAGCCCACCGGCGGCGACGCCTCGACCTATGACGTCGTGGGAATCTCCTCCCTCATCGAAGAAGGCGACAACGACGACAGCAACTGACCCATCGCATGGCACAACAGGATTCGCTACTGCGGCTCTGTCCCCACCACGGTAAGTCCCGATTGAGATGTCCCCACCGGATGCGTCACAGCGGGCGCGGCGCCGGAAGCATGCTCCGCTCCCACGATAACGAAGCCACCCGGAGGAACTCCTTTTGCAGTTTGCGACCCAACCGCGCCCGCTTGTTTTGGCAATCGATCGGTCCCTGTCGTCGCTGTCTTCAGTCCCGTGCCTGAACTCGTGCTTCTCGGCCTCGAACCGGAGGGATGCACCGTCGTGCTATGGGAGATCGTATGAGCCGTACGAGGCACATCCAGCCTTTGGCTCAAATTCTTGCCGGCGCCCGAGATCGACGTCGCGCTGGAACCTGAGGCCAGGCCGTACTCAGTCGCGGCCTGCGCACTGGCGCCCGGGGCGGCTGCACAGGCGATCAAAACAAGGAAAGCACCTGAAATCAGGTTCATTTTCTTCATAGCCTTCCCTTTGGACACCAACGTCTTTCCATCTGGCTTGGCCTTCCGCGTTCCGGTTCGATTCGTCTCGGTATGAAGCAAAGTTTACGCCCAAATCTCATCTCTCCACCACCGGAACGAATCCCAAAGTTTCGCTTGAGGTGTTCTCAATAAACACCACATCTATAAACACACAGCAGAGAGGACTTATGGTACGTTTCAATCAACACGACGTAGGACCTGAACTCACCGCACCACCCGACTCAAAGCGACACTGGAGAATCCCATGAAGGCGATGTGCCTTGCAGATTCCAGCGCGTCCCCTAGGCTGGTCGAAACAAACATTCCCCAGCCGCAACCTGGCCCTGGTGAAATCCTTGTCCGTGTCGCCGCCGCCGGAGTCATCCGCACGGAACTTGGCTGGTACCCCACGACCCATACAAAGTCCGGAGAACCCCGCAGCAACGCCATCCCTTCTCACGAATTTGCAGGAACGGTCGCCGCCCTTGGCGGAGGAGTCTTTGACTTCATCGTCGGCCAGCGCGTCTACGGTATGAACGATTGGTACGCCGACGGCGCACTCGCCGAATTCTGCCTCACGACACCCGACGCCATCGCCCCCGCGCCCATCACTCTTAGCCCCACGCTGGCTGCGACTGCACCCATCAGCGGACTCACAGCATGGCAGGGACTCTTCGATTACGGACAGCTCCGTCCCGGCGACCGCGTCCTTGTCCATGGAGGAGCTGGCTCCGTCGGCCTCTTCGCCGTTCAACTCGCCAATCTGCACGGGGCGAACGTCGTCGCCACCGCCTCCGGGCGCGACACCGCATTCGCGAATCGGCTCGGTGCAGCCAAAATCATCGACTACCACTCCACAAGATTCGAAGACGTCGTCCAGGGACCCTTCGATATCATCTTCGACACCGTTGGCGGCGACATGCTCCGGCGCTCACTTCCGCTCCTCAAGCCGGGCGGCTGCGCCATCACCGTCTCCTCGACAAACGAGAACTCCGCCGACGAACGCATCAGAAGAGCTTTCTTCATTGTTAAACCCAACCAGCGGCAGCTCATGGAGATCGCCCACTGGCTCGACACCGGCAAGCTCCGGACATGGGTCAAAGCTGCGCTTCCTCTCTCGATGGCCAGTGATGCCTACTCCGGAGACCTCACCGCCCCCAGCCATGGCAAGACCGTAATCGTCATCGACCCGCAACAGGTTTGAAACGCCTCTTCAGCTTCTATGCAGAAGAGGTGCGAGCAGGGATTGCAGACCATTCCATCCGATCTGTACCCCAATGCAGAACAGAATGAACGCAATCACCCGCAGAACCCCATGGGCCGTCGAAGGTGAGATCTTCCGCGTAATCTGCGGGGCGTACGCATAGCACACATACACCAGCACTGACAGCACAACCACTGAGATCATCAAACCCACGCGCGCCAGCACATTCTCGCTCAGGCTTGAGCCCGTCGCATGCGCGCTCAGCGTCAGCATCACAACCAGGCAGCCAGGTCCCGCCGTAATCGGAAACATCAGCGGGTAAAACGTCTTGGATGCCCAGCGATCCGGCAAATTTCCGCTCGCGACGACCTGCGCGCCGGCAGCCTCTTTCGATTTATCGCTGTCCGGCTGATTCAGCATCGTCCAACCGATCGCCGCGACCACAATTCCTCCCGCAAGCTGCACGATCGAAAGTGAAATTCCGAAAAAACTCAGCACATACGAGCCGATCAACTCGATCGCTGCAAAGAACAACACCATATTGATCGAGATTTGCCGTGCCAGTGACTTATAAACGTTCGGCGGCTGCAAACCCACCAACCCAAGAAACACCAACGCCGAGCCAAGAGGATTCACCACCGGCAGCAGCGCGCTGAACCCCAGTGCCAGGTGTTTCCATAAGACTTCTACCGGCATCATCCACTCCCGCGGAACGAATAACAGGCTCCTGCCACAATACCGCATCACGGGTTACCCTCACTCGTCGTCCGCCGCCCCGGAGAACGCGTGGGTCTCGTATCATCTCGTTATGCTCCCCTTCGACGAACTTCTCCATGAAGCCGAGCTCGCCCACGGCCACCTCTGCGCCGGCCAGATCCTCGGCGTCCGCCTCGCCATGCTCGGCTGCCGGCGGCTCGGCATCGAAGATCCCCGCGGAGCAGACCGCAAGCGCCTCGTCACCTTCGTCGAGATCGACCGCTGCGCAACCGACGCCATCGGAGTCGTCACCGGCTGCCGCCTCGGCAAGCGAGCCCTCAAATTCCGCGACTGGGGAAAGATGGCCGCCACCTTCGTCGATTTGGCTTCTCCGATTACACCTCTCAACGCGCCGCTGGAAGACACCAGCGCCATACCAGCCTACAAAGGCGTCCGCATCGCGGCCCTTGAATCCTCCAAACAGCGGGCCCGCGACCTCTACCCGCAGATCGAAAACAAAAATCAGCAGCAGATGCTCGCCTACCGCGAACTCCCCGACACCGAACTCTTCTCCGAAGAATGGGTCCGGGTCCCCATCCACCCGCGCGAAATGCCCGGCTACAAATCCCAGCGCATCGCGTGCGAGGTCTGCGGCGAGGGCATCAACTACGACCGCGAAACCCGCGACAGATGACCGAATCCTGTGCGAGGCCTGCGCCTCACCCCAGACCCGCTACTACCAGCCTCTTTAACCTCCATCGAACGTCATTCCAAACGCAGTGGAGCCAAGAGCCTGTCCTGAGCGAAGTCGAATGGGAAACGCTGTGTTTTGCTTGGAGTGCCACAAACGAGCAGGTGCAAAAAAAGACCGGCGCGGAAAACCTCTCCGCGCCGGCCATGCATAACCTCGTTTTACTTACCGGCGATCACGATCACGATCCCAGTCCCGGTCGTGCCTGCGGTCAAACTCACGCGCATGCTCCCACGCCTCATGACGCTCCCAGGCCTCACGTTCGCGCTGGATGCGCAAGCGCTCATAGTAGTCGCGGCGAGCATAATAGTCCCGTGGATAGTAGCCGGGCGCATACCCATAAACTGGCGGATACCCAACCTGCACCCCAAAGCTCACCTGGGCCTGTGCCTTCTGCGGAGCCGCTAAAGCCAGCGCTCCCGCCGCCAAACCAACCATCATCGCCTTTGTAATGATTCCTTTTCCGTTCGTGAGTTTCATGACCCAACCTCCTGCTTACATCTCACTGAACCCCCATTCATTTCCGCAGTTGCGAACAACTTTTCGCCGCCACTGTGTTGCAGTCAAGGTCGCGTCGCGCAATTTTTATCCTGTTCATGCAACCTTCCTGAGACACCGAAACATCTTTTTTGACAGAAAAGTGACTGAATTTTTGCAATTTCCACTTTTGCCCCCGGAAGTGGCAAAAAAATCCTCGGCACCTGCTCTGCCTTAAAGAACGGTCCCCTCGGCCCCTCGAATCGTCATTTCTGCTCAAAGACAAGGAGCACCCTATGAAAAGCCCCATTTCGGCGCGTTCGAGCGGAGCGGCTGTGTTGGCACTTGTACTTGCCACCCTCCCCGCTTCCGCAGATACCATCGCCTGGACTCACTGGACGGGTGGAACGTTCGGTTCTCCCGGTTCGGCAACTGGAAACATCGGCGGCACGATCACCGTCACCTACTCCGGTCAAACCAGCGGTCTTCTCAGCAACTATCCCAGTTGGAATCCAGCCAGCACCTTCGCCGGTGGAATCATCGGCAACGCTCCCCCAGCCAACTTCAACTCCGTTGGCATTGAAGGTGGCGTCACCTATACCGAAACCGTCAACTTCTCTCAGACAGTCGCCGATCCAATCTTCGCCATCTGGAGCCTCGGCCAGCCGGGAACCCAGGCCTGCTTCGACTTCACCCCGTCTGAGAATTTCAACGTCCTCGACGGAGGCGGCTCGGCCGAGTACGGCGGCACCGCGCTCACCATCAGCGGAAATACCGCCTGCGGCCGTGAAGGAAATGGCATCGTCCAGTTCGTCGGCAATTACGACAGCATCACCTTCACCACACCCAACTACGAGAACTTCTACGCCTTCACGATAGGCGAAGACGCCGACCTCACCAGCCAGCTCACCGGTACCGGAACTGTTCCCGAACCGGCAACCTTCCTCCTGCTCGGCTCCGGCCTCCTCGGCCTCGCCGGGGCTGCCAGGAAAAAGCTGCAAAGAAGCTAACCCCCGATAACGGAGTAAGCTCCCTTGCCAACACAAGGCGCTTACTCCTTTTTTTGTCTCCTGGTTTGGCACTGTGCGCGAATCCAATTTGTTTACACCAAGGCCCACCACATTACCTTCCCCAACATCGAGTAACTCCTCTGGGCGATACGTCCTTGCATCGTCAGCGCACTCGGAGAAATCGCCATCGCAATCATCACCCTCGGCCTCGGAGCCGACAAAATCTACCACCTGCAACGCGTTTCAGGATCATCCCCGCAATTACCGCCGCCGTTCCACAATCCCACCCTCTCCTGCAATCAAGGCCATATCCGCCATCCCAAGAAACAACCCATGCTCCACCACCCCCACCATCGAATCCAGCCGGGCTCCTACCGCCCCCGGATCGTCCATCAACACTCCCGTGCAATCCAGAATCAGATTCCCTTCATCCGTGATGTAACGCGTCCCATCCGGATTCGTTCTCACCTTCGCCGTAAACCCCATCTCCTTCAGTTCCGCGCTCACCAGCGGCTCCGCCATCTGGATCACCTCCACCGGCAGCGGAAACCGTCCCAGCCTCTCCACCACCTTTGACTCATCCACCACCACCACAAACCGCTTCGAAGCGCTCGCGACAATCTTCTCCCGCAGCAGCTTTCCTCCGCCGCCTTTAATCAGCGCCAGCCCCGGAGCCACTTCGTCCGCCCCATCCACCGTCAGGTCCAGGCTCTTCACCTCATCAAAGCTCACAAACGGAATCCCGTAGCTCCGCCCCAGCCGTTCGCTATCGTCCGAGCTGGCAATCGCGCGAATCTTCAGCCCTCCCTCGCGAACCTTCTCGCCCAGCAGCTTGATCCACATCGTCGCCGTCGAACCCGACCCCAGCCCTACCGTCATCCCTGGCTCAACCAGAGCCAGCGCCCTCTGCGCCGCCTCCATCTTCAACCGGTCCTGCTCTTCCTTCCCCATCGCCATCGAAAGTTCCTCGCCAATCCAAGATAAAGCGTTACACCGCACTCCGTCTCAAACGAGGCAAAGCAACACTCCACCCCTCAAGCCCCTCTTATTAACCGTAACGTTAACAATTCCCCGGAGAACCCGTGACCAGGAAAGCACTCGCCGATCCAACCAGACTTCAGCCTCTCGACAAGAAAAGCGGCCTCTTTCAGGTCATCATCGAAACCCCCAAAGGCAGCCGCAACAAATACGCCTTCGACCCTGACCAGCAGATCTTTACCCTCCGCAAGGTGCTTCCTGCCGGCATGGTCTTCCCCTACGAGTTCGGCTTCCTGCCACGCACCCTCGCCGACGACGGCGACCCGATCGACGTCCTCCTCCTCATGGATGAACCCGCCTTCCCCGGAGTCCTCGTCAGCTCCCGCCTCATCGGCGTCATTGAAGGCGAGCAGATCGACGGCAAAAAGCGCATACGCAACGACCGCCTCGTCGCCGTCGCCGAGGCCAACCATCAGTACGCAAACATCAGGCGCCTCGACGACCTTCCGAAAAAGTTCCTCAAGGAACTCGAAGATTTCTTCGTCAACTACCACCGCCTCGAAGGCAAACAGTACAAGCTCCTCGGTTGCAAAGGTGAGGACGTAGCACGCTCCCTCATCAGGAAAGCCCGGAAGGCGGCCTGACCATGCTCGACCTCCTCCTGCGTTTCCTCATCGGCGGCGCAGTCGTCAGCCTCTTCGCCATCCTCGGCGATATCTTCCGTCCCAAGTCCTTCGCAGGACTCTTCGGAGCCGCGCCCTCCATCGCCCTCGCCACTCTCGGCCTCACCATCCACAGCCACGGCCACCACTACGCCGCTACCGAAGCCCGCTCCATGGTCCTCGGAGCCGTCGCCTTCTTCGTCTACGCCAACACCGTCAGCTACGTCCTCATGCGCTACCGGCCAAAAACCCCAGTCGCCACCATCGGCCTCATGCCCATCTGGTTCGGTGTAGCCTTCGGCCTCTGGACCCTCTTCCTGGGGTGAGAATCATGTCCAGCAAAACGCAGCTCCCGCAACATCCCAGCCCACAACAAAGGGTGCCCCATCCATGCGCACGCACCTGGCGCATGGGTGGGAAAGCACAAAAACACCCCAGCCCGGAAGCATTTGTCTTTCTGGCTGTCATCCCCGAACCGGGGATCTGCTTTTCGCATTTGTCTTTCTGGTTGTCATCCCCGAAGGGGATCTGCTTCTCGCATTTGTCTTTCTGGTTGTCATCCCCGAAGGGGATCTGCTTCTCGCATTTGTCTTTCTGGTTGTCATCCCCGAAGGGGATCTGCTTTTCGCATTTGTCTTTCTGGTTGTCATCCCCGAAGGGGATCTGCTTCTCGCTTTTAAAGCCCGACCACAACAAGGCAACCCAGACATGAGTATCCAGATCGACCTCACGTCCGTAAAAATCACCAAACCCCACGAGTACGCCATCCGCTTCCTCTTCGGAGGCCTCGTCACCGCCACCACCGGTCTCATCGCAATAAAATACGGCCCCTCCATCGCCGGACTCTTCCTCGCCTTTCCCGCCATCTTCCCAGCGACTGCCACCCTCATCGCCAAACACGAAAAAGAACGCAAGCGAAAGGCCGGCTACAACGATCTTCGCCGCGGCCGAGCCATGGCCAGCGTCGACGCCGCCGGAACCTCCCTCGGGGCCCTCGCACTCGGAGTCTTCGCCCTGATCGTCTGGCGCCTCCTCCCCGATCACTCCTCCATCGCCATCCTTACCGTCGCAGCCATCACCTGGATGATCCTTAGCATCCTCCTGTGGCAGCTACGCCGGCGTCTTTAGCAATTCCCACAGAAATCCTGTCAAGCCCCCGAATCACCCAAGTCTCTATAACCAAATCATTTAGCCGTGGCAGAGCAGTTTCCCGACCCTGTTAAAATGAATGTAAGCCCCGGAAAACAACGAATTGGGAAGAGTCCCCGGCTTTTTCGGTTTTCACCGTATAACTGCTTTGTTTACAAATCTTTAGATCTAAGCCGTTTAGATGGAGTAATTTGCGAAACACCATGGGATCTAACCTGCATAGAATCAGATTTTTAGACCAAAAGATAGGGGGAGGGGGGAGCCCTACTTTTTGGCGCCGGATACCAGCAACGATCCACCCTGTTTCAACCGGTAGAACTGGTTCGCTGAAACATCCTTAAACGTCTGCGTCTTGCCATTCGACCACTGCACTTCGACCGAATCGATCTTTGCCGCCGCGCCCAGGCCGAAGTGGAGCCGCAGATCGTTCTGCGAAAGGTAGCTCCCGCCGCTGCGGACCTCATCCATCTGCCGCACGGATCCGGTAGTCACGAAAACGCGAGCGTTCAGGGCGAGCCGATTCCCGGGGCTGCCCTCCAGTTCGAAGCTCACCCAATGATTTTGCGCCGGGCTCTTTGCCTCCAGAATCATCGGTTCGCCTGTCAGGTTTTCGATCACAAGGTCAAGCCGGCCGCGATTGAACAGATCGCCAACCGCCAGCCCGCGGCTCACCTGCGGAATGGCAAGCGCCGCACCCGCCTGCGCGCTGACATCTTTGAAGGTGCCGTTGCGCTGATTCTGAAAAACGATCTTCGGCTCCTTGTACGCTGTGCCAAGCCTGGCGTTGTCCACCTGCGGATAAACGTGCCCGTTCACCAGCACCAGGTCCAGCCAGCCCGAGTTATCGAGATCGACAAATGCATCGCCCCACCCGACGAACGGCACTGTCGAACGGTTCACTCCCGCGGCATGCGAAACATCGGTGAAATTCATCGCGCCGTCGTTGCGATACAGCACCGCGTACTCGTCGCTGAAGTGCGAAATAAACACGTCCATCTTTCCCGTGTGCAGGTAATCGCCCACGGCAACACCCATATTCGCCTGCTCGACTCCGTCCTCGCTCACCGCGATGCCGGACTCATAACCAACCTCTTTGAAAGTTCCATCGCCATTGTTCTTGTACAGGTAATTCGGTTCGCCATCATTGGCAACCAGCAGATCGAGCTTGCCGTCGTTGTCGAAGTCGGACCACACTGCCGTCAGCCCGAAGAACCTCTTCGCATCGTCCACGCCCGCCTGCTTCGCCACCTCGGTAAACGTGCCATCGCCGTTGTTGTGATAAAGCGTGTCGGGATAGCCCTTCAAACCGCGCGGCCCGCACTGCACCGGAACCTCGTGATACTGGCATGTCCGCTTCGAGCCGAACGTCGGCAGGTCCTTGAGATCGAGATCGACATAGTGAGGTACAAACAGATCAACAAAGCCATCGCCGTCGTAGTCCCCAAACGCCACGCCGGTAGCCCATCCCGTGTCCTTGTCGAGCCCCGAAGCCTTCGTCGCATCCGTGAATGTTCCGTCGCCGTTGTTGCGATACAACACCACGCCGCCAAAACAGCTCACAACCAGGTCCGGCCTGCCATCGTTGTTGTAATCCCCGACTGCGGCCCCCATCGCCCAGCACGGATACGCCACGCCGGCCTTCTCGCTCACATCCGTAAACGTGCCGTCGTGATTGTTATGATAGAGCGCGCTGCGGGCCTTTTTGCCCGCAAGCGCCATCGAAACGCTGGGAGCATTGGTGAAGTAGATATCGAGCCAGCCGTCGCCGTCGTAGTCAAGCAGCGCAACCCCGCCGCCCATCGACTCGACGATATACCGCTGCTCCGGGCTCGAGAGATGTTCAAAATGAATTCCCGTCGACGCTGTAATATCCACCAGCTGCGGCGCCGCCAATGGAGCCGAAGCCGAAGCAGCCTGTGCAGCCAGCGTGACGAAGAAAGAAAGGAGAAGGCCTGAACACGGAAGAACAAAAATGCGCGCGGCATCCATGACCTTCAGACACAACCTGTTATGCCTCGTTGAAGCTGCTGCGCTCACTGCTTCCTTTCAAGTCCCGGACGAACAATTTGCATCATAAGACATATCGAAGGAATTACCATCGGATGGTTCTCGCGAAGACCATGCAAAAGCGCCAGCCAACCCGCAAAGTCATCCTGTTCCTGCTGGCAACTCTTTTGCTTCTTCCATCGCGCGGCTTCGCGCAGAACATCGATGAGACCATCACCATCGACGCCAACACCCCGGCAACTCCATTCCCGCACTTCTGGGAAACCATCTTCGGCTCCGGCCGTGCCATCCTCACTCTGCGCGAGAGCTACCGCGATGATCTGCGGGCCACAAAGAAGATCACCGATATCCAGGCCGTCCGCTTCCATGGCATCTTCATGGACGAAGTCGGCCTCTACGATCCTGACCGGAAACCCATCCAGTTCGCCCAGATGACGAAGGCCAGCGTCGAAGGCGCGGAGAACACCGGCATCTATAACTTCTCCTACATCGATCAGATCTACGATGGCCTGCTCGCAAACGGTGTCCGCCCCTTCGTCGAACTCAGCTTCATGCCGAAGAAGCTCGCCTCCGACCCCAACGCGCTTCACGCCTTCTGGTACAAGCAGAACGTCTCTCCGCCTGGGGACTACGCAGCCTGGGACGCGATGATCACCGCCTTCGCGCAGCACCTCGTCGATCGCTACGGAATCGGCGAAGTCTCGCAGTGGTACTTCGAGGTCTGGAACGAGCCAAACATCGACTTCTGGGCCGGCAACCCCAGGCAGCCAACCTACTTCGATCTCTACGACCACACCGCAATCGCCATCAAGAAGGTCAGCCCCCGCCTCCGCATCGGAGGGCCATCCACCGCGCAGGCCGCCTGGGTAGGTGACTTCCTCCGGCACTGCCATGACAAGAACATCCCGGTAGATTTCGCCTCCTCGCACGTCTACGCTAACGACACCGCCAAGGACGTCTTCCACACAGATGAGAACATCCCTCGCGATCGCATGGTCGCCCGCAGCGTGCAGAAGGTCCACCACGAGATCATCTCGTCGCCCTTTCCGCACATGCCCCTCATCTTCAGCGAGTACAACGCCAGCTACGCCAACGAGCCCGATGTTACCGACACGATTTACATGGGTCCATGGCTCGCCACCACCATCAGCCAGTGCGACGGCTTGACGGAAGCGATGAGCTACTGGACCTTCTCCGATGTCTTCGAAGAGCAGGGCGTCATTCGCTCTCCCTTCTACGGCGGCTTCGGCATCCTTGCCGAACACGGCATCCCCAAGCCCGCCTTCAATGCCTTCGCGATGCTGCACCAACTCGGCGACAAGCGTATCAAGCTGGACTCCGACTCCGCGCTCATCACCAAACGCAAAGACGGCACCCTCGCCATCGCACTCTGGAACTACGCCGCTCCCTATGGCACCGGTGCAGGCTACACCCCACCCCCGGCCACCCCGGCGCCCACCCGAACCTACGCTCTCAAACTCGCGAACGTGCCGTCTGGGTCACCCGTCCAGATTCAGCGCCTCGACGCAGACCATGGAAACGTGCTGAAAGCCTATGACGCCATGGGGCGTCCTGCCTTCCTTACACGCGAACAGATTCTGCAACTTCGCGCTGCGGGAAGAGCCGCTCAACCGGAAAACGCACACCTCACCAACGGCGTACTCACGATCCGGATTCCTGCTCAGGGACTCGTTCTCGTAACTGTTGGCTCAACTGCCGAAGTACACTAATAGTTCAGGAGATTTGCGCGTTATCATGCAGTCCGGCTCGAAGGGGATCACCCGCCGCACCGCAGCGAAGATGCTCGCCGGGTCGCTCCTGTACGAGCGTTCAAAGCCAGCACTCGCGCTCGCCGCGCCACGGACGCAGAACGCCCTCTCTCCCGAGGATGATGCCTTCCTCGACGAGATGGAGCGAAGTGCCTGCCTTTACTTCTACGAGCAGGCAGACCCAGGCACAGGACAGGTCCTCGATCGTGCGGTAAACAAAACCTCGACCGGCGAGCGCGACAGGCGCTTCGTCTCCAGCATCGCCGCAACAGGCTTCGGCCTGACCGCACTCTGCATCGCGCATCGGCGCAAGTATTTGCCACTGGACCGTATCCTTCAGCGCGTCCTCACGACCCTGCAATTTCACGTGCGGCCGATGCCTAACGAGCACGGCTTCTTCTATCACTTCAACGATGTCAAAACAGGCCTCCCTCTACTGAACAGCGAGGTCTCGCCAATCGACACAGCTATCCTGCTGTGCGGAATCCTCACCTGCCGCGCTTATTTCAACGATCCAAAGATCACGAACCTCACAACGCAAATCTACGATCGCATTGACTGGCAGTGGATGCTCGACGGAGGAAAGACCTTCTCGCTCGGCTGGCTACCGGCGACCGGCTTCCTGACGCCGCGCTGGGACCATTACGCGGAGATGATGATGCTCTATCTCTTTGCCATTGGGGCCCGGAAGAATGCAATCGACCCGTCGTGCTGGAACGACTTCTCCCGTCCGCGCATGCGGTGGGGACGCTACCAATACATCAGCGGGCACGATCCCCTCTTCATCCATCTGTACTCGCATGCATGGTTTGACTTTTCCCACAAGCGAGATGCCTATGCCGACTACTTCGAGAACTCCGTCACCGCGGTCCGCGCACACAAGGCATTCCTGTTCAGCCTCAACCGCGGCTACAACGACGACTACTGGGGAGTCACCGCCTCCGACTGGATGCATGGATACGCTGCATGGGGAGGACCGCCGCTCATGGGCCCCATCGACGGATCCGTCGTACCGTGCGCTACCGCCGGCTCGTTACCCTTCCTTCCTCAGGATTGTCTGCGTGTACTGCGCTCTCTCAAGGAGAACTATGGCAAAGACGCCTGGGGGCGATATGGGCCGTGCGATGCTTTTCACCCCACCCTTTACTGGTATGACCCCGATGTACTCGGCATTGATCTCGGCATCAGCCTGTTGATGGCAGAAAACCTTCGCACAGGCTTTGTCTGGAATACCTTCATGCAAAACCCAGAGGTCATCTCCGCTATGAAGCTATGCGGCTTCCGTCCCCACTGAGGTGCTTTCGCGCAATTTCTTCATCCGCAACATCTTCTGTTTCATCTTCCTGAACATTCGACTTAGAAAGCGTCTTGACTGATTCTTTGCTTAATGGCCTTTCGTGCAGCAACAACTCCGCAGCATGCACGATGGGGTTGGCATGAAACCACTTCTGGAAGATGTCACCTTCCAATAGATTTGTGAGCGCCAGCAAACTCATTCCTTGATGATGCGCCATCCAGGAACGGACTAATTTTGGCTCGCGTCCCTGGGTGTAGTCCGCTGCCTCATAGAAACCATAGTCGCCCACCCAGCCAAGCGACGCCATCCGGCGCAGGTTGGCAATTGCCTCCGTTCGCAGCATTGGCAGTGCCAGAAACGTCGAGTAAGGAGAGATTACGGGACCATCTTCAGCACCGTATTTCAGCGCAAGTTCGGGAATTCCCCACGCCTGGTAAGAATATCGTCCGGCCGCGTCAGTTTTCGCAAAACCCGATTCGGAAATTCCCCAGGGGATGTCGCGCACCTGCTCCTTCTGAACCCTGACGGCGGCATCGAGCGACTTCGTGATCAAGGTATTTGGATAAATCTGCATCCAGAGTGCCGGCATCATGTACTCGAACATCGTTCCCGTCCAAGACACCAGGCAGGCTCTGCCGTTCACCAGAACATGAGTGCGATCGAGTTTGAACCACGCTTCCTGCTGGATATCGCCCTTAGCCACGGCGAGAAATACAGCGATGCGAGCTTCGGATGCGAGCAGATCATAACAGGCCGAATGCAGTTTGCCAGTAGCGCCATCGTATCCAATCGAAAGAAGTTGTCTTGCCTCAACCAGAAGAAATTTGTAGTCCATCGCTCTGGCGTGCTGCTCTGCCTCAATCGCGATGTGACTGATCGATTCCTTCAGTTGGGCCAAGCGCCGACATGCTTGTTTGAGCAAAGCACACAACTCACGCGAAAGTGAATCTTCTTCTTTAATACGTGCTTCCAAATCAGTCACATATCCGGCAGCATTTTCCAGCGATGGCACCTCTGCATCTTCACCAGAAGCTGAATCAAATAGAACGCTGAAGCGTGGTAAAAGCCACGGTAGATATTCTTCGACAAATCGAATCGTATTTGTTCGGCAACGGGCAGCTTCCATCTGGACCCAGCCTTCACGAACTGAAGAGGTTTCATCAATTAATCTGCGAAGGATCTCTCGAATCGAGCGCTTGCCACTCTCTTCAGCGAGTCCCGGGCTGGACATCCGAATTAAGTTTTCCAGAGTCTGTGCCCGTAAAAGAGAACGCTTCATCAGATCAAGCGCACCCGCATGCAGGGTATAGAACGATGCAGCCAGGTTGCCGCTATCAACCGCGGAAACCGTGAAAGGAGCCACTGGCTGAAGCGACTCAATGTCATACCAGTTGTATATATGCCCGTTTACCTTCTCAAGCACCCTGTAAGTGTTCAACGTTCCAAGGGTTGCTTCAGCAAACTCCGGAAGTGTGAGAAACCCCATTTCAAGCGCTGCCTGGCGAGTATTAAACAGCATGCCGAGGTTTGTTGGCGAAAGTTTGCGAATCTGCAGCCGGTTTCGTTCTTCTACATTGTCGGGAATCAACCAATGATTCTCCGCGCCGCCAAATTCCAGGAAGTATCTCCAAGTCAGCAGAGCATGCTCGCGCAGAAAAATCTCATCTGATCGGCTCAAGGGTCCGTCAGCGCGCTGTACCGGCGAATTGAGCCACAGCACCATCGCTGGCGCCAATACCCAGAGAAGCAATACTGGACCGGCTGCCATCAAAGAAGATGGATGTATGAAAGCCAGCAGCAGAGTAATCGTCAACGCGATAACTGGCGAAAGATTGAGGTAAACGGCAAGTGGACCTGCGAGTGTTCCGGCTTCAGACTGCGCGGCCGTCTCCCAATCCAACAGATTTCGTCCGGAAATAAAGGCGCGATTTAGTGAGCGCACGATAGCATCGAGCGCGAGAAACATGTGGTGTGGGATAAAGATGAGATTCAACAACGTGAGCCCTAATGAAGAAGCAAACGTTCTTAATGCCTCAAGCACACCTGTGATACTCAGTTGCAGGACTGCGCGGCTGAGATTGAATCCCAACTGCACAATTCCCGGAAGCAGCAGCAGCAACAGCATTGTCGCTGTCCAATAAAATGCGCCGCCAGGTAGAAAAAACCACCCAAAAACGAACAAGAGAAACGTAATCGGCTCAATCAAGCTCCGGCGAAGATTGTCCAGTATCTTCCAGCGCGAGATTGTGCTGATAGGGTTTAGCACCAGTCGTCCGGATTCATCCGGAACGAGATTGAACAGCCAGCGGGTAATCTGCCAGTCGCCACGCAGCCAGCGATGTTTACGCCGTGTATGCGCTGAATAGTGGGAAGGATAGTCGTCGATGACCTCGATATCGCTGACGAGACCTACCCGGAGATATGCGCCTTCAATCAGATCGTGTGACAAGAGTGCGTTGCGTGGGAAACGGCGATCCAATACCTTGTGAAAGATATCAACTTCGTAAATACCCTTACCCGTAAAGATGCCATCTCCAAACAAGTCCTGATAGGCATCCGAGACAGCCCGGGTATAAATGTCGAATCCGGTTTCGCCGGAGTAAAGTGCGGCCATCCGCGAGCTTGACGCAGACGACACACTGACCCCAACGCGCGGCTGCAGAATTCCATAGCCCTGAGTCACAATCCGCAAGCGGGGGTCGATGATGGCCTGATTCAGCGGATGTGCGATCGTGCCAATTAATCTCGCCGCAGTGCCATTAGGAAGTTGCGTGTCCGAATCCAGAGTGATGACATAGCGAATTCGATTCAAAATGTCCAAGGGACCTATCTTGAGAGGAAAACTGTCGTATTCATGAAGAAGAAGCTTATTCAGGTCGAGGAGTTTTCCACGTTTTCTTTCCCATCCCATCCACACCCCCTGCGGAGGATTAAAGACGCGGTGACGATGGAGAAGAAAGAATGCTCCGCCGCCACGGCCGGCATATCTCTCGTTGAGAGACTGAATCGCTTGAGATGCATACTCTGACAGCGGACCATTATCGGGAGAAGGAGGCGGCGTTGGAGAGTCGGGAAGATCGGACAGAAGCGCAAAATGAATATTTGGATCTTTGTTGCAAAGATAGCGTGCCTCAAGATCTAAGAGCAGCTCATCAACCTGCTTTTGGTTTAGCAACAGTGTCGGAACGACGACCAATGTCGCCGCCTCTTCCGACACGCCCTTAGAGAAATCAAGCTTAGGCAGCGCTTCCGTTGACATCAGGGCCGTAACAATGCCGTTTACCAGATCAACCGCTCCTTGCGTTGCGGGGAGGAGTGCGAGTAACAGAGCCGTCATGACTGCCCAGAACTCGTGATGCGGTACAAGCGGTAGAAGAATTGCCGTAATGAGAGCCAGTGAGAGCAAAAACGTGCCAAGAGTATAGAACTCCTGGTTATGCCTGCGGACCAATGTTCGCAACCTATCAATAAACGGCGCTTTATAACGAATACGTTGTTCTAACAGAACTTTACCTTCAGCAATCAGATAGTACCCAATATGCGTCTGCCGCTTTGCCAGACGTGGATCAGCAAACCTTGAATCCAATGCCTCGTGTGCGAGTTGAAGAGCAATTGTGGCAACCTCCATCTCGCTGGCCGCCGAGTGTTGCGCATAATTTGCGATGCGAAGCTGATACTCATGCCGGGTTGCATCGTCCATGGAGACGTAAATCCCGCACGGGTCCTGCCGCAGAATCGACTCAAATGGAATCAGAGGTTCAAGAATGAACTTCCATTCCGCTTGATTCAGTCGTCTCATGCTATGGATGGGAGCCGAAAAGGGAGATCTTTCAATTGGCGGCAGCTTTCCCGCCGCAAATACCGCCTCTACTCGATCGAGCAAAAACTCCGCCTGGGCGATTCGCAGTGCCGAAGGGAGAGCCAGAATCTCTTTCAGAAGAAGGGGTGTGTGTTGTTGTACTTGCCGTACATACAATTCGAGCGATCTATGTGACCAGATACCATCTGCTGCTTCAAGATACGCTCTAGCTATTTGCAGAACCCTTGGCCGCTCTCCCCTGGATTCCATTTGAATCTGCGGAAGTTTGCGGAAAATCTGCTCTGCCTCAGATGGACGAGGTACCGCAGCCTCCAACATTCTTGAACTTTCCACAAGTTCAAGTCGCGGTGTCAATTCAGTCGTTGTAACACCGTCCTTCCAAATATGGAGATTCCTTTCAATCCGAATCCGCAACTGCGTGATCGAAAGCAGAAATTGATCCAGCGAAGTCCCGGCAGGAGCGGGTTGCCATCGATTGACGAAAAGGTCCGCTTGTCTCTGAAGTTCGTGATCAGGCACGGCCGTCTCTTCAGGAAGACCTTTTGACTGTAGTTCCTCAATCGGCGCGGTCAACGGCAAAGCATGAACCGACATTGGGTCTTCAGAAAACGATGCCATTCAAATGTTCCTTTATTTCTAAAACTTAGTGCTGAGACTACTCAAAGAGGTAATCAGCGATAACTTGCGGCCTGCATCTCAAACATCCCCGCATAAACGCCGCCTCGAGCCATCAGTTGGTCGTGACTGCCCTCTTCAATTAGATGCCCTCCGGAGAGAACAACAATGCGATCAGCCATACGAACTGTAGAAAAACGGTGGGAAATCAGAAGAGCCATCTTTCCTTCAGTCAACTCAGCAAACCGCTGAAAGACCTCCAACTCGCTGCGAGCATCGAGGGCGGCCGTCGGCTCATCGAGGATAAGCAACTGTGCATCGCGCAAATATGCACGTGCCAAAGCGATCTTTTGCCATTCGCCTCCTGAAAGTTCTACACCACCTTCAAACCGGCGACCCAGCATCTGATCGTAGCCGCCCCTCAACTTTTTGATTACTGTATTTGCGAGACTCTTCTCAGCGGCGATTTCGAGATCTTTCTGGCTATGCTCTTTCTCCGTGCGACCGATTGCGATATTTTCACGGGCGGTCATTTCGAAACGCACGAAATCCTGAAAAATTACGCCGATGTTTCGGTACAGATCATCCAGCGCGTATTCGCGCAAATCAATTCCTTCTAAAAGAATCTGCCCCTCTGTTGGATCGTAGAGTCGCGTGATCAGCTTGACGACCGTGGTTTTTCCCTCTCCATTCTCACCGATCAGAGCAACCCGCTGTCCGCGTCCGAGCGTGAAATTGAAATTCTTCAAAACGGCGCGAGTGGTTCCGGGATACGCAAAAGAAACGTTGCGAAACTCGAATCCCTGACGAATAACAGAAGGAAAAGACAGACCGTTCGCCTTCGACTGTACCGCAGGCTGAATCTCAAAGAACGCCAGTAGGTCCGTCAGGAAGAGCGCCTGATCCGCGATACCTGAGGCCGTTGAGAATACCTGCTGAAGGTTTGAACTAGCCTGCTGTATCGCTGTTGTCAAAAAGGTGAAGTAGCCAATGTCGTAGGCACCTTGCAGCGTGCGCCAGATGACGTAGACGTAAGCCCCGTAGTATCCGAGTGTCCCAACTATTCCCAGCAGGCCGCCAATAATGAGCTTCGTTCGTGCAAGTGCGACATCCTCACGGTAGATCTGCGAAGCGATTGCCTTGAATCTGTTCAGGAAGAAATCGTGAAGGCCAAACAGCTTCACTTCTTTCGCGCCCTCTCGACTTCCTGCTACCTGCCGCAGATAATCCATTTGTCGCTTCGCGGGAGTCTGGCGAAAGTTCTTGGCGTAGCCCAGAAAAGCAAAGTGTGTTTCACCCAGAAACGATGGCAGTACACCTGCCGCCAATAGCAACACAAGCCACGGAGAAGCCCACGCCAGCGCCACAGAAAAGATGACAGTGGTGATGACCTGCTGCACAAGTCGCCCCATCTGTTGGATCATGGCCAACCGGTCGGTGGCCTGCACGCGCGCTCTCTCCAACCGATCGTAATAGGCCGGATCTTCATATGTTGTGAGATCAAGACGTGCCGCCTGCTGCATCACCTTAACACTTACGTATTGTGTGTATCGGTTTGCGAGCAATGCGTCCGTATAGTCGACGGATCGTAGCAGCAGCCCCAAGGCGACATTCAGTATGACTTCGGCGGCAACAAGCGACCAGAAGTTCGCCGCCAATGGCCTGCCTCGCAACACATCAGCGATGTCCGTAACAATATATTGCGCAACCTTTGCGATCGCGAACGGCAGTATGGCAACCACTACACGCAGTAACAGTCCCCAGGTCACTACTGAGGGCCCGGACTCCCAGAGGATACGCAGTACAGGAGGAACATTTCGCAGGGCGCGCAAGCGTTCAAGCCAGGGGCTCTGCGTTTTGGTTGCATTGGAGTCGTTCATATCGGGCCAGTCAGAAGCCAGGACCTTCCCACCCATTCTAGGTTGTGGGATGCCCGAAGCCCCAATCGCGTTGGATGACCGCTACGCGCTATGAGCGAAGGGTTGCAGGCCGACATATTGTCAACCTGCAACTCTCTCGTGTTCTTATTTCTGGGTAACACGCAAAGCAATGCGGCGGTTCATCGCGCGACCCTCTTCTGTGGAGTTATCGGCAACAGGATGCTGGTCTCCATATCCCTCGGCTGTAAGACGCGACGGATCGATGCTCTGGCTTACAAGAGCATTCATTACGCTCGTCGCTCGTGCCGACGATAGGGTCATGTTCGCTTGCGGATCGCCGGTGTTGTCTGTATATCCCCCAATCTTCACATGCACACTGGGATAAGCCTTCAGAATTGCGGCAATATTGTTCAACTGCTCCTCTGACGATGGCTGAAGAGTTGCTTTGCCAGTATCGAAGAGCAGACGATCGAAGTTGAACCAAGTGGTGTCATCGACAGGTCTGGATGAATCGTTGATAAACGCGACGAGTTTGTTTTCGATTCCGTTCTGGGGAACATTGAGTTCAAGACCATCCGGCAATTTGACCTTGATGAACTCTCCCAGCGCAGATGCGGCCGATGACATCGTGTTAGCGGCATTCTGCATCGTTTCTGCTACAGGCTGCTTTGCCCGGTTGAAGAACCAGAGCGCAGCCAGCAACAGCGCGGCCAGAAGCACCACGGGCCACAGCCACCGATTTGTAGCACCTCTGGCTGCGGCCGCCGCGCCGGTAACTGCGCTGGACGCGCTCGTCAACATAGAACTCAGGCCAGCAGGAAGGAAGCGCTGAAAACCTGTGGCTTCACTCTTCAGTTCACTAGCCAGTTCGCTAGCATTTAGATTGTTTTCGCGTATGTTTTGGCCGAGCGCGCCAAGAACGAGTGGGGCGGCCATGCTCATCAATGTGGCAGCTTTCCCGCTACCGAGGCCGGCATATTGACCGATTGCATCTGTTACCGACGACAAGCGTGACCCAAAAACTGTCGAAAGGAGCCGGCTTCCCATATCCATCAACGGCGATGCAGCGCCTGAAACCGCCGAACCAATATTTGAGGTGAGACTTGAGAGTGCACTGGGATTGTTGACTGGATTTGTGACCATCCCAAAGATCTGGCTTAGGAAACCTGGCTCCTCGGCCTTTGCCGCCAGCCCGGAGAGAATTGCCGCTGAACCGCCCTGCAAGGCTCGCTGTACCGTATCAGTTGATATTCCAAGTTGCGAGGCCAGGGGACCGAGAACCTGTGGACCCATGAAGCTCATCACGCTATCGATGATTGAAGTTGCCATAGTACCTCCTCGTGGCTACGGTTGGTCTGCGTTTTACATGGTTTCTCACCTTGCTTTATAGATTTGGGGTAGAGGGTCGGCAGCATACGCAACACTACCCTGTCTCGTTCCATTTTTGTAAATTGTAAGGCTGAGTGTGCCATTTATGACCATCTCAACGGTAAGAGGCACTCTATGTCATCCAAAGACCTCCAACGCTGCCCGCAACGGTTCATGTTCCATTCATTCGTCCTCGTCATGAACGGCTTTTTTGGCAGTGCCGGCAACTATCTTTTCACAGAGTTGCTGGGGAACCATATCGTAGTGGTCCATTTCCATGCGGTAGACGGCTCTACCTTGGGTCATTGAGGTCAATGTCGCTCCATAAGTCAGCATCTCGGACATTGGAACCTCAGCTTTGATTGTGGTACCCGAGCCGGAGCTCTCCATTCCCTGCACACGTCCGCGACGGCCATTCAGGTCTGCAATCAACGAACCAGCAAACTCATCAGGTGCTTCTATTTCGACTCGCATAACCGGTTCCAGCAGCACTGGCTTTGCCTGCTCCATACATTTGCGAAACGCAAGTCTTGCAGCCAGTTTGAACGATAATTCGCTCGAATCAACATCATGATAGCTTCCATCAAAGACCGTCACTTTCATGTCGACTACCGGATAGCCCGCCATGAATCCTCTCGCTGCCGATTCGTGAATCCCCTTCTCGACTGCCGGAACAAACTGGCGCGGGATCGCGCCGCCAAAGATGTCGTTCACAAAAACAATTCCGCTGCCACGCGGCAGTGGTTCCATTCGTATCTTGCAATCGCCGAATTGACCGTGTCCTCCCGTTTGTTTCTTGTGCCGCCCCTGCGCCTCGGCTTTGCCACGTATCGTCTCGCGATACGGCACCTTTGGAGCCTTTAGAGTGACTTCTGTGTGATAACGACGTCTGAGCTTCGAAACCACCGCTTCAATATGCTGTTGTCCGGCACCCGATACGAGAAACTCATTTGTTTGTGGATCGCGGTAAAACCGAACCATCTGGTCTTCTTCCATCACCTTGTGCAGCGCCGGCGCCAGTTTGTCTTCATCGCCTCGCGTCTTTGGCTCGATTGCGTAGGTTATGGCTGGATCAGGCATAGGCGGTGGGTCGAGAAAAACCTCGTGCGCCTTATCGCCCAACATGTCTCCTGTCAATGTGGAACGAAGCTTTGGCACCGCGCCGAGATCGCCTGCATGCAGCTCCGGAACCTCAATTGCCTTTCGTCCCTGCGCTACGGAAAGGTGAGAAAGCTTTTCCGCTTCGTGCCGCGAGAAATTTTCAACAGGCATGTCATTCTTCGCTACACCGCTTACCACTTTGAAAAACGAGATTCGACCGGAGAAGGGATCAGACATCGTCTTGTACACATATAGCGCCAACGGCTCCTTATCATCAACCTTGCGCATTACGATTTCTTCCTGCACCGGAAGGGTATGGCTATTTCCATTGCCTGCACGAATTCCCCGCGCTGCCACAGGCTCGCGCTCCACTGGAGACGGAGCATAGACCTTCAGGAAGTCCAGCAGATGATCGGTTCCAACATTCCGCAGTCCGCTTGCATACAGGACAGGAAAGATTCGGTCTTCGCGAATGGCTTCATGCAACGCGCCAATCAGATGCTCTTCGGGAATCGTCCCGACTGCAAAGAATTCCTCCATCAGTTCGTCTTTCCCTTCGGCTACAAGCTCAACTAAAGCCTCATGTGCGGCTTTCGCATCGCTGGCCATATTGACGGGAATCTCTTCCGCTTCGCCACGGCCGCTGCCATCTGGCTGGTAGGTGAACGCCTTCATCGTCACCAGGTCGACAACCCCATGGAAACCATCCCCATCGATAATGGGTAACTCAACGGGAACGACTTGCCGCCCCCACCTGCGCTGGAGTTCCTCGATCATCTGGTGGACAACTTTGCCGTCCGTCTTGGGGTGATCGACCTGATTGATGAGGATCACTCTGGGCAAATTCAGCTCTGCCGCATATTTCCATACTCGATCCGTCATCGCCTCTACACCAGATCGCGCATTCATTACAATTAATGCGGTTTCCACGGGCATCATGGCGGCACGAGCCTCGTGCGCGAACATGTGAAAGCCCGGCGTATCCACGAGATTTACCTTGACCCCATCCCATTCTGCGAAAGCAACGGCATTTGCCATCGTAGTTTGCCTGGCCACATCTTCTTCGTCGTATGCTGTAACCGCCGAGCCATCTTCCACGCGCCCCAGCGTTGGAGTCATCTTTGAAGCATGCAGCATAGCTGCAATCAGGCTTGTTTTCCCGCAGTGAGCATGCCCCACCACGGCGACGTTACGAACTTCATTTCCGGAATAAACCCTCATAGCAAAGTCCTCCCTCTTCATCGAAACGAGTGGCCGACCTTCAGCTCCGGAAACAGGGGGCTTCCAGAGGAGAACGGATGCTACCACCAGAAGGCCCTTCAGCTCAATGGTTCCTTGTGACTGGTCATTTCCCAGTTTTTCTATTTGCGACATTCGAGAGCTGCAGCTCTGAAATTTCAGGGGTGATAGACTGCGCATCAGTCCAGGACCCCTCCGGAAAACGGCTGCGGTCAGCTTCTATGGAAACCGCTCATCCAGCCCGTTTGGTGATTCGCGAAGGCGACAAGCCTCGAAGCACAAATATCGCTTCATTTCCCTTTACTATCGGTCGCCAACCGGATAGCGATCTCTTTCTGGCTCATAGCCAGGTCTCCCGCCAACACGTCATTCTTCAACATGATGGAAGTGGTTATTTTCTTCAGGATCTCGGAAGCCGGCATGGCACATTTGTCAATGGAGTGCGCCGTGAGACTGCGCGTCTGCAGTCGGGTGACCGCATCGAGCTCGGCATATCGGGTATTACTCTTTTCTTCTTCTCCCCGCAGGACCCACTTGGCTCCACAACCCGCAATGTTCTCAGCCAGCTGACAATGGCACCAGCGGGTTCCAAGCTTCAAAAACTCTCCCTTTTTCTGCAAGCCGCTCAAAGCCTCAACAATGCGCAGGTTCTAAAGGACATTCTAAGCACCATGCTCGAATATACCCTTCGGCTCACCGGAGCTGAGCGCGGCTTCGTCTTCTTAGGCGATACTCCTGCCAGGCTCGCCCTTGAAACCGGGCTATCCTCCGATGGTCAACTGCTGGTCGATGACTCGAAGATCTCGCGATCCATCCTCCGCGATGCGGCTGAATCAGGCCAGGAATTCCTTATTGGAGATGTCAGTGGCGAAGGGCTGCCCATCGGTCGTGAGAGTATCGTTGCTCACGAACTCCGTAGCATCATTGCTATACCTCTCCGAGGTCGCGGCTCAACCAACCTTCTCGGCATCCTCTATCTCGACAGCCGCGTCCAGACGAGCACGCTCAATCGCATCGGTCGCGATATCCTTCACGCCATCGCAAATGAGGCGGCAACGCTCGTCGAGAACGCACGCATGGTCCAGGCTCAACGAGCTGCGGACCTGCTGCACAATGAACTGGAGATCGCTGCCTCGATCCAACAGAGCATCATTCCGCGCGAACTTCCTGTGTTTACCTACGCCAACCTCGTAGGCCGAACTGTGCAGAGCACCGAGGTTGGAGGCGATTTCTATGATGCCATCCCTATAGGCAATAATGGCAGTGATGGCTTCGTTGCTATCATTGCTGACGTCTCCGGCAAAGGCATGTCTGCTGCTCTGCTTGCATCAATCATCCATGGGATGATGTACGCGCAGGTTAAAAGCTGTCCCTCACTCGTGGAAGCCGTCGCTTCCGTCAATGACTTTCTTTATTCCCGCTTCCTTGGCCAGCGTTACGTTACACTGATCGCTTTGCACTATAAGCCATCAGGTCAAATTGAGCTCGTGAATGGCGGTCATGTCCTGCCGTACCTTGTGCACGAAGACGGTGTAGCAGAGCTTATTTCCGACGGTGACGTCCCTGTTGGCCTTTTCCCCAAAGCTACTTTTCACGCTGTTCAATTTACCTTGCCTCCTCGAGCCAGACTGGTTTTGCTAAGCGACGGTATCAGCGAAATTGAAGATTCCAAGGGAGATCAATTCGGCACGACTGGACTCCTGGGCGAACTGGCAGACGCCGAACCCATCGATTCCATCTTCACGGCCATGCATCAATTCAGCGGTGGCGAGCCGCCTCGTGATGACTGTACCCTTCTTGTGATTGACAGAATTGAATAGACAAACTGCGTCTGCTCCAAAAGCGATTCTATGAAACTCCTTCTGAAATTCAACCTGATCTCCATCGCGCTCGTTGCGATCGGCCTGGGCATAGTCTCCTGGGTGGCCCGCTCTTTCCTGCTGGAAAACGCCCGCAATCAAATTCTTCAGCAGGCAAAGCTTATGATGGAGAGCGCAAGCGCCACTCGCAACTATACGACCGAGGAACTCAAGCCTCTTATCGTCACTTCCCCTCTCAACCATAAGGAATTTCTCCCACAGACTGTTCCTGCTTACGGAGCCACGGTTACCTTCGCTCGTCTTCGCCAAAAGTTTCCGGACTATATCTACAAGGAAGCTGCATTGAACCCTACTAACCTTCGCGATCGCGCAGTTGACTGGGAAGCCGACATCATCGAGGCTTTTCGCAACAAGTCCGATCTCAAAGAAATCGTAGGCGAGCGCGAGACAGCGACAGGCACTGCACTATACCTTGCTCATCCAATAGGCGCAGACAACAGTTGCATGGAATGTCACTCGATTCCTTCGGTCGCCCCCAGAGTAATGATCGATAAATATGGCACAGCCAACGGTTTTGGCTGGAAGCTTAACGAAATCATCGGTGCCCAGATCGTCTCCGTACCGATGGCTCTACCTATCCAAATTGCCAATCAGGCCTTCAAAACGCTGATGTGGTCGCTCGTTGCAACCTTCGCAGCTATTCTTCTCATCGTCAATTTCGTGCTCTACTTTCTTATCATTGTGCCAGTTCGCAGGCTCTCTGCAGTGGCTGATCGTGTAAGCCTCGGGCAGCTTGAAGACGCACAGTTGCCTGTCCGCGGCCGGGATGAGATGGCTCAACTCACCGCGTCCTTCAACCGCCTGGTTGTTACTGTAGCGAAAGCCCTGCGCATGCTGGGCTAAATTTCAGAAGAACTCTTTCCCTCGAAGCTGCTCCTGGACAGATGCCAGAAACTTTCTCCGGCCCTCGTCGGATTCGATTTCTCCTGCTACTTGTTCCACCAGTGTCTTTAGATCCTGCGTGCTGCTGGATGCCCGCTTCACGAGAATGTTTGCAATAGGTCCGACATAAGTCGCGAGCTTCATCGCGATATGACTCAGTTGCTCGCGGGAATACGGGTCCTTGCCTGCTCGAAGTCCTTGTGCAGACCCCGCCACCGCATGCGATGTGCGTACTTTCACCTGCGACGCCTGTCCTAACTCAGACTGTTCGAGGGCCATGAGAAATTCACTGGCGGTTTGCCACCGTTGCCGCCTGTCTTTTTCGAGCGCCTTGATGACCACGGCAGAGAAATTCGGCGGAATCTGAGGATTAATTCCGCTAGGCGAGACAACCGCATGTTGCAGATGGGCCGCGATGACCTGCGGATAACTTACCCCTTCAAAGGGCAGTCTCCCGGTGATCATCTCGTACAACGTGACACCAACCCCATAGAGATCGGACCGGGCGTCGCTCTCTTCACCAGCGATCTGCTCCGGGGCTATGTAGTGCATCGATCCAAGGAGTACTCCCGTCATTGTCAGACGCGGATCAGGGACCGCAAGCGCCAAACCAAAGTCCAGCAGTTTGATCTTTCCGTCGGACATCACCATGATGTTCGACGGTTTGATGTCGCGGTGGATCACGTTTCGCGAATGGGCATAATCGAGCGCTGTCAGTATCTGGCGGGCGTATGCTGCCGCTTCCTCTAACGTGACGCCTTCGGCCAGCTTTCGCCGAAGGTCCATCCCCTCCACATACTCCATAATCATCACCATCTGCTCATCGTGATGAAACGCCGTATACAGAGCGGCTATGTTCGGATGATTCAGTCCTGCGAGCACGCGTATCTCGCGGGTAAATCTGTCCAGCATTTCCTGATTGGCAGACGAGGCTGACAGCAACACCTTCATCGCCTCCACCCGATCCGAGATCAAGTGGCGCACACGAAATACTTGTCCCATCCCGCCATCGCCAAGCGGGCCGACAATTTCATACGAACCGACGCGCGTTCCAGTGGTCCAGGCCATAATTTCCTGAGTCTATATCCTTCAGCTCAACCGAATCTCCTCTCATCCCTTCAGAGCGACATAAGTACGCTGAATCGTCTCTGCCTGAGGTTGCACCAAGGGTGTAATTCAGGGCAATGGAAACGCTGAAACATAACGGCGTCCCTGAACCACGTAGTTGCCGCTAAGAACGCGCGCGATCGCCTCCGGATAAGCAATATGTTCCTGCTCGATAATCCGGGCTGCCAGAATGTCGGCTGTGTCGTTGTCATAGACCGGGACGGTACGCTGGAGAATGATCACTCCGTGATCGACGGCCTCATCCACAAAGTGAACCGTACAACCAGCGACCTTGACGCCGTATTCAAAGGCCTGATATTGCGCTTCGAGACCTGGAAACGCAGGCAGAAGTGAAGGGTGGATGTTGATAATGCGATTCGGAAAGGCCCGAATAAACGCCGGCGTAACGATACGCATATAGCCGGCCAGGCAAACAAGATCGACTGAATCGTCATTGAGGGCCGCAATCATCTGCGCATCATGCGCTTCGCGGGCCTCAGATCCTTTGCCTTGTTGCGGGATCGCAAGGGTTTTGAGTCCAAGCGACCGTGCCGCCTCGAGACCGGCGGCCTCAGGCTTGTTGGAAAGAACGACCACAATTTCGGCATCGAGCCGACCTTCACGAATAGCGCGGTAGATTGCGAGGAAGTTTGAGCCGCGTCCAGAGAGGAGAATACCGAGTCTGCGCATGGGGTTTCATCCCATTGTAGAGTGCAGCGCAAACCAGAGATCTGCTGGCAATCTCAACTATTTCTTAGCAAGCGACCGTACGTAGATCACCATGTTCCAGACTTCCTCCGGCTTCATGCGGTCGCCTTCGGCAACCATCTGGCCCTTGCCGTTCTTGATGATGTAGAAAAGTTCTCCGTCCGAAAAATCCTTCAGCGCGGCCGGATCTGTAAAGTCCTTGAGGGTGAGCTTCAGATCCGCGACCACATCGCCTTTACCATCTCCATGCTCGCCGTGACATAAAGCGCAATCGTAGCCGTACTGTTTTTTTGCACGAGCCTGAGATTCGGAAGTCGGCTTTACCGGGTTTACCATCTTCGCTGCGTCGGCAGGAACAGCTGACGCAGCGGGTGGGCTGGCAGGTTGTTGCACCAAAAACGCGAAGAACGACACGAGCGGAAAACATACAGCCAGCAAAGGCTTCAGCATGCGAGCCTCCAGTATTGCCGAGCGCATCTTATCCTTCAGACCCAGCAAATTGGAAGCCTTATCTTTGACCTCGATCCATTCCAGTAGAGCCGCGGGGTGCGATCAGCTATAGGCTACTTTGCGCTCTCCCCTGACGATCCGGCCAATGATGTGATGGCGCTCATTGGCACGATTGAGAATGGCCTTCGCTTTCTTCACCCTCTCGGCCGGCACCACGACAATAAGGCCGATACCCATATTGAAGGTGCGTAGCATCTCCTCCTGCTCGACATTACCCAGCTTCTGGAGATGTTCGAAAAGCGGTGGGACGGTCCAGGACGCGAGATCCACCTGTGCTCCCATGCCCTTGGGCAGAATTCGAGGCAGGTTTTCCGTAATGCCCCCACCGGTGATATGTGCCATGCCACTGACGACTTCTCCGGCGGTCAACTTCTTGACAATGGCAAGATAGCTCCGGTGAATGCGCATCAGTGCAGCGCCGGTCTTGTCCTTCAGCTCATTGACGTAGTGGTCGGGGTCGTACCTGGCAACCTCGAACAGGAGCTTACGGGCGAGCGAATAACCGTTGGTGTGCAGACCATTCGAGGGTAGCCCAATGAGAACGTCGCCAATCTGAATGGTGTCGCCGGTGATGATCTTGTCGCGGCTCACGGCGCCGACGATCGTACCGGCGAGGTCGTACTCCCCGTCAGCGTAGAAGCCGGGCATCTGAGCTGTCTCGCCACCGATCAGCGCGCACCCGTTGGCGCGGCAGGCCTCGCTGAGCCCCTGGACAACGGTCTCGACGACTAAGTTCTCAAGCTTTCCGGTGGCGAGATAATCGAGGAAGAAGAGAGGCGTCGCGCCCTGGACGGCGATGTCGTTGACGCAGTGATTTACAAGGTCCTGGCCCACGGTGTGATGAATTCCAAGCTCAAAGGCGACCTTCAGCTTTGTCCCGACCCCATCGCAGGAGGAGACAAGCACGGGATTCGGGAACTTCTCCAGATCAAGACCGAAGAGCCCGCCGAATCCACCAATCTCCGAGATAACCTGTTTATTGAACGTCTTTCGCGCAAGCATCTTGATACGGTGCTTGCTACGATCCGCTGCCGAGATGTCCACTCCGGCATCGGCGTAGCTGATCGACTTTTTCGAGGAAGCAGAGGGCTTTACGTTGTTTTTGACAGCTACGTCGTGAGGGGGGAAGTTCTCCGGCAAGGGGCTCTCCAGGGAAGTTTTGCTCTAAACGAGGAGTTTTAAGTTTAGCAGGGCTGATGGAGATGACTGCCGCCGGGCGGGGAACACCAGCTCACCGGACTGGAATGTCTTTCGAACCTAAATGGATTCAGGTACGTTCACGGGTTCCCGCTTCGGGACTTTTATACTCAGGGTGATGGCACTTTCTCTTGATCGCTCCCGTCTGTTGCAATGCCGCGCTGAACAGTTACTTCCCGGCGGGGTTGACTCCCCTGTGCGGGCGTTTCGCTCCGTTGGCGGAGATCCTCCGTTTGTGAAGCAGGCCAGGGGCGCCTACCTCTTCGACGAAGACGGCAATCGTTACCTGGACTATTTCGGCTCGTGGGGACCGATGATCCTCGGTCATGCGTTTCCCACAGTGGTTGAGGCGATCCAGAAGGCTGCTGAGCGGGGAGCTAGCTTTGGGGCCTCGACTGCATCGGAGAGCGAATTAGCCGAGCTTGTGCGGAGATGTTTTCCGTCTGTCGAGAAGCTTCGGTTTGTCAGCTCCGGGACCGAGGCCTGCATGACAGCGATCCGGCTTGCGCGGGGATTTACCGGACGCAAGTTCGTTATCAAGTTTGAGGGCTGCTATCACGGTCATTCTGACGCGATGCTCGTCAAGGCTGGATCGGGCGTCGCGACGCTGGGTATCCCCGGTTCGGCCGGCGTTCCGGAGGAGACGGTGCAGCACACGCTTGCTCTGCCGTTCAATGACCTGGCGGCGGTCGAGGCGGCGTTTGCGGCTCGTCCGGACGGGATTGCCTGTGTCATCGTGGAACCGGTTGTGGGTAACGCCGGGACAATCGCTCCGGCAGAGGGCTATCTCGAGGGGCTGCGCGAGATCACTCGGAATCATGGTGCGCTGTTCCTTCTTGACGAAGTGATGACGGGTTTTCGCGTGACGCTTGGCGGAGCACAGCGGCGATATGGTGTTGTTCCCGACCTGACTACGCTTGGGAAGATCATCGGCGGGGGCCTGCCCTGCGGAGCCTTCGGCGGCCGCTCCGAGATTATGGATTATCTTGCCCCGCTGGGGCCTGTCTACCAGGCGGGAACGCTGAGCGGAAACCCGCTGGCGATGGCGGCCGGGATCGCGACTCTGAATGAGCTGATTGCCCACGAGAACGAGATCTATCCACAGCTGGAAAAGACGACGGCTGCGATCGCCGATGGGGTCGCCGCGATTGCACGTGAAGCGGGAGTGCCTTTGACCACGAACCGGATCGGGTCGATGTTCACCTGGTTCTTTACCTCGTCTGCCGTGACGGATTTTGCCAGCGCTGCGAAGTCAGACACCAAGGCATTCGGGAGGTTCCATCGAGCGATGCTGGAGGAAGGCATCTGGCTTCCTCCGAGCCAGTTTGAGGCGGCATTTGTTTCGACCGCTCATGGCGAGACGGAGATCGCCGCGACGCTGGAGGCAGCGCGGAAAGCTTTGGTGTAGGGTACCCCCCCTCCCCCTATCTTTTGATGTAAGTTGTTCATTATATGATAGTTAGATTGATTGATTTATGCAAATTATTCAATATAAACAAGTTATCTATAAGATGCTAATTATAAACAGGTTATCAGGGGTACCTACCTGATTCGAAACGAACCTACACAAAGGGACTGCCAGAGTACGTCCGGTGTTTTCGAGGCCTGATTCTATTTTAGAGAATCAGGGTTAACTGCTCTGCCAGTTCGGGCTGGTTTATTTTTCCCACATAAGTTTTTTGATTTGTTCTGCTTATGGGGACGCCGCAACTTCTTTTCCCTGTTGGGCCTCTTGACAGATCGCTCGACGTCGTCCGGTCGCGCTACGAAATACGATTCGGTGGGCTGGACGCTAAATTTGCGGCCGAGAGACTAACCAGCCCAGGCGTCTACTGTCACAAAGGTTTTGGCGGACGAAAAACGCTGCAAGAGGCGATCTGTTGCGTCGACTGTTGCCAGGCGAGGAGCATTGAGGGTGAGATGGCCGCCATCGTGGAGGACGATGTTGGAAGCTTTATTGTTGCGCTCGTTGCGCGCAATGCCATGGGCCACTCGCTCGAAGATCGTGCCGGCACCGACGGGGTTCCAGTCGCCGCAGATGATGTTCCATTGGACAGGTGTGAGACCGAGTTCGCGGGCGGCGCGAAGGACATAGCGGCGGCGTGCTCCGTACGGAGGGCGGAAGTACCGGATAGGAGCACCGAGGGTGTCTTCGAGGGCCGCGTTGCAATCGCGCAGTTCCTGGCGGATGCGGGCGTTTGAGAGGAAGGGGAGCCATGGGTGCGTGGTTGAGTGATTGCCGATGAGGTGTCCCGCAGCCGCGATCTGGCGAACGATGCCAGGTTCGGCCAGGACGTATTGGCCGATGAGGAAGAAGGTGGCTCGAACCTGATGACGGGCGAGGACCTCGAGCAATTGCGGCGTCGCGGCGGGGTTCGGGCCGTCGTCGTATGTAAGGGCGATCTCGCCGGGGCGGGCTGGGGCGACCAGGGTGGGGCCGAATATCTGCGACTGTGGCGAAAGGGCCATGCAGGCGAGCGTGCCAAGGGTGACGGTGGCGGTAGCAGTTGCTGCGGCGATGGCGGGAAGCGAAGGCATGCGTGAGAACTTGTGTGCGAAAGGAGCCGAGGCGCGCCTCAAAAAGGCGCGGGGCTAAGGCCTCCGTCCAGTTTAGTGATTCGCGGCCAATCGCTCGATCTGCAAGAGGTGATTGTTGTCGTGGCCACCCATCGTTTCGACGATGGTCCAGAAGTTCATGGTGCCTCGCTCGGGATGGGTGACGGGGTGGTGGCGATCCTCGTCTGAGACCGTGGTGAGCAGTCTGAGATTCCAATTGCGGGAGGCCGCGAAGAGGGCCAGCGCCGGCTCGAAGGTGTAGGCGCCGTAGCGCTCGGCCCAGCGATCCTGGTCGAAGGGCTGGATGATGTAGTGGTCTTCGGCGAGGGTCTGGCGCAGGCGGAAGCTGAAGACGACCTCGCAGTCGGCCAGGTGCGCGATGATCTGCGTGATGCTCCACTTACCGGGCGCGGGAGAACTGTTGAGTCTGGCGGGCGAAAGCGGGGCTGTCAGGGTGCGGATGCGTTCGACCGTGGTGGTAAGGACGGGAAGCGGGTCCTTGCCACCGAGAAACTTCGCATACGGATTTAGCTCCATGAGGTGAAACTATCACGGATTCTTTGTTGCTTTTGTCAGGATTGCGTTTCCCATGGGTCGTAGCTGCCGATGCTCCAGAGGTGGCCTTCGAGGTCGCGGCAGGTGAAGGCCCGGCCACCGTAGTCCATGTCGCGGATGTCCAGAACCATCTCGGCCCCGGCGGCTTTGGCGGTTGCGTAGATGGCATCGGCGTCGGAGACGACGAGGTAGATGCCCCTGGTCTCGCGGTGGCCGATCTCGTCGGGCTGAACCATCAGTCTGGAGTACTCGCCTTCGTTAGAGGCTGAGCCGAGCATGACCATGCCGTTGCCGAAGGTGAGCTGGGCGTGAGCCACGGTGTTGTTCGGTCCCATATAGACGGCGTTCTTTTGAAGACCGAAGGCGCGGACGAGCCAGTCGATGGCGGCGAGGGCGTCGCGGTAACGGAGGCTCGGGATGACGGTTGAGGTGCAGGCTTTGGCGTAGCTGACTTCTGCGGTTTTCATGGGAGAAGAGTGCCACTTTGAAGCGAAGTGCGTCTTGGAAAAATCGGAATGACCTGGCTGCGATTGAATCCAAAAGGGAAAGAGCCCGGCACATGTGTGCCGAGCTCTTCTTGTTCCCTGTTTAAGGCTTATCAGCGGCGTCAAGGTCAGGTGGAAAACGACTCGAATCCATTTTCATCAATGCCACTGGCCGGCGAACCTTGGCAGAATTACTTCCGTATTGCCGACCTCCATGACACAACCGCTTGATCCACCCAAATGGCAGTGGACCAGCAGCCAAGCCACTGGAACGCCCCCTTTCCGTCAGGACGGAACGCCTTAGGCTCTTGAGGACTGGAACAATCAGCGGCAGAAATTCGTGGAGAGAATGGCGCCACACCTTCCATTCGTGTACGCCGGGCGTGCTGTACCACTCATATCGGATTTTGTACCTGGTAAGCGCATCCCTTAGGTCGAGTTGGCCTTGATATCGCGGGTCCTCGCTGCCGCAACTGAGAAAGAGCAGCCTAAGTCTCTGGTTAAGACCCGGGACATTTTCAACGAGGCCAGGCATGTATTTCTCGATTCTGAAGTTGGCGTCGCTGACTACGCCCGAGCTGAACTCGCCAACCCAGGCGAACCGATCCAGGTGCTGAAGACCAATGGTGAAGGCTTGCCCGCCACCCATGGAGAGCCCCGCAATTGCGCGGTTGTCACGCCCAGTCAGCGTGCGGTAATTCTTGTCCACCAACGGAATTACATCGTCAAGCAACTCTTTACCGAGTGCCGCGATTCCTTCGGGTGTGCCGCCTCCGGACGCACCGCTTTCGCCGTACGGCATCACGACAATCATCGGAACCGCCTTACCCTCGGCGATCAGATTTTCGAGAATCACGCCCGCGCGTCCTTCGATGGTCCACGCCGATTCGTCGTCACCATTGCCGTGTCTTAGATAGAGAACCGGAAATCTGCGCGCAGGCTCACGATCATACTGCGGCGGGAGGTAAACGTAGAGACTTCGTTGCTTCTTGTAAGGTGTGGACGTATACGAACGGATCTGAATCGTTCCGTGAGGCACATCTTGCGTCTGATCGAAGCGCGGAGGATTCGCAGGCACGTCGAGAAGACTGGCGGGAAATAATCCCGTCTTCAGAAGTCTGTTTCCGGTATCCATGACCTTCGCGCCGCCGATCTGGAAGCTGTACTCATAGATCTCAGGCTCGAACGGGCCGAGCGTCACGCTCCAAATACCGTCAGCGTCCTTCACCATCGCATAATCTCCGTCCAACGATAACCTCACGTCAGGCGCACTGGCCGCGCGGATCCGGAAAGTGACTGTGCGGTCCGCGTGAAGCTCCGGAGAAACAAGGGCTACGGGACGGCTGGTCGGGGGCATGATAGGCATTGGCCGGTCGATGCGGAGCCACATTCTGGGCCACCAACAAACTCGAAGCTAAAGCGCCCAGACTGATCCCGCGGATGAATATCCGGATTTCAAAGATTGGCATCTGCTTCATTCGCCTAATATACCCAAGCCGAAAAGCACATAGCTCCTGTATTACGGACAATACGGAAGTTACCTCGAAGTTCCTTATTGCCGACATCCATGTAAGTCATCTGTCAAGCGGAGACACGGGTGTTCGGGGCGCGCTCGGGAGAGCGCGCAGGGTGTACAGGTTCAGGATTCAAACAATACGTCCGCTTCGCGGCCAATAAGCGCCTTGCCGTGTACAAGAGCTTGTTGGCCACCATTGTGGCCGGGTGCATGCTAACATCCACTCATCAGTCTCGCCCGCCGGCTTGAGCCGCGGAGGTCGAAATGAGTCCAACCACACGGCGTAGTTTTCTCAAAACAGGTTTGGCCGCCGGAGCCATGGCAACCATAGGGCCCCTGGCCGGCGCCGAGCGCACCGCGACCGATACCGTGGTGCTCGGCCGCTCAAAGATGAAGGTGACTCGGCTGGCCTTCGGTACCGGGACGAATAACGGTGCGGTACAGGCCTCATTGGGTCAGCAGGAGTTCACGCGGCTCGTGCACTACGCTTACGACCACGGCGTCCGCTTCTTCGAAACGGCTGAGGCGTACCAGACTCCGGGAATGCTTGGCGAAGCGCTGAAAGGCCTGCCGCGCGACAGCTACCAGCTGATGAGCAAAGTGACCACGTTCCACGAGGGCATTAACCCGCAGGCCAAGTTCGACGAGCTGCGTCGCACCTCCCAGACTGAATACTTTGACATCATGCTGCTGCACTGGCAGCATACGGCAGACTGGCCGGAGACAACGAAGCGCTGGCAGGATGGGATTCTTGAGGCACAGCAGAGAAAGATCGTCCGCACGCATGGCGCCTCAGTGCACGGGCTTCCGGCGCTGCGGCAGATGCCGGGCACGACGTGGCTCGATGTAGGGCTGATCCGCATCAATCATAACGGCTCACGCATGGACGGGCCGACCTATGAAGACACCAACCATCCTGACAACGTGAGCGAGGTGGTCGAACACATCCACCAGCTGAAGAAGGAAGGGCTGGGTGTGATCGGAATGAAGCTGTGCGGCGGGGGGCAGTTCGAGCATAGTCATGACGATCGGGTGAAGGCGATGAGATTCGCGTTCCAGAATGCTGGTGTAGACTGCGTGACGGTCGGCTTCAAGAGCACACAGGAGATCGACGAAGCCATCAGCAATGCGAGTCTGGCGCTGGCATAATGCCGTAGTACCGCAGACTGCGGCAGCGAATTCCGTGGCCAAGTGAACAGATCGGAGCGTGTAAAGGCTTTGCGGGACGCGCTGAAGATGTTCGAGGATTGAATCTTCCTGTCAGATCAGCCGATAGCGCTCAAAACCGCGCTTCGATCACCATTCATGCCGTATCACCGCAATACGGAAGTAACGCCGAAATGTCCGTATTGCCGACAATGCAAAGTAACGCAGCGGCAACGTCAGGCATATTCAACGGAGCGAATCGCCGCCCTCCGCTGAGGAGTTCCTGCATCTCGATACAAGCGCGGCGGTGGACCAGGTCCTCCAGCGTTAGGCAAGACGCGGCTGACTGATAGGAACGGGATCGGCCGGTGCTGATTGTTTTGCCGGAAGGAGTGCAAGGAGCGCGACTCCAACCACGCCAATGATCACAATGTCCTGGGGACTATCTTTCCTGTGAATCCCGTGCGCCCAGGCCTCCGCCGATTGGATCGTCATCGTGAACGCATGGGCAAGGCTTGACCAAGCCCCATAGGCGATCAGCGAGCGATGACTGGCGGGTTCCTTAACGGCCAGCAACAGAAAGATCCCAAGCACAAAGTTAAGGCTGACGAACATCGGCAAAACGTCGTCATTCCGATTTAGCCACCTGGAACGCCACAGAGCATCGAACAAGATGTAACCCCAAAAGGAATAAAACAAGCCCACCAAGATCAAGACGATCTGCAAAGCGCGCTCACGCTTCATAACGCTCTCCTTTTTGGGAAGACAAACTTCCGAATGAATCGTACTCATGGTGAATCCGACAGTCCAACATATGAAGTGGAAATCCAAGGACGACCCAACCGAGGACGTACGACGGGCAAACCGGAGGTTAATGTCAACGGACGCTAACAGGCGATAGCTGTCAAAACCACGCTTTGAGCACTGTTTTTTGCCGTATCACCGGCAACCCGGAAGTTTCGTGAAACCGGGTCGAAATGTCGTAATCGCCGACAATCCGCTCAGAATCGAAGCGTGCAGCCGGCCGCCGCGACTCCCGAACCTCCGCCTCTTCACAAGTCCATGAACTGCTAATTGGAACAGTAAACCTCCTCGAAGATTCGGGATAGACTTGGAAGTCCTGGACGGAGGGTGCATTCTATCTGGGCAAGGTAGCGGCTCTGTTCGATAGCTCTCCGGGGGTCTATTTTTGGCGAGCGACGGAGGACCTGAATGAGTAATCGCATGAGTGTTTTATCGCGTCGACTTGAGCGCTTCGCGGTCGGCTTCTCCATTGCAACCTTCGCCTTCTTCTTAATCGGGTTGTTTGCCGCCGCCAAAAATGAAGGCCAGGTAGTATTTCTCGTCGCTGGCCTTGTTTCGGTGTGCCTCTTCGCCTCCTTCTTTTTATGGCTGGCGCACGGCTTCGCGTGGGCGATGATCCCAGAGAAGCCTGCAGAGGCATTGAGACCTACAGAGGCGATCAAGCCTGCGGAGGCGATCAAGCCTGTGGAGGCGATGAAGCCTGCGGAGGCAATGAAGCCTGTAGAAGCAATGAAGCCTGTAGAGACTATTAAGCCCGCAGAGACAATGAAGCCTGCAGAGGCGATGAAGCCCGCAGAGGCGATGAAGCCTGTAGAGGCGATGAAGCCTGTAGAGGCGATGAAGCCTGTAGAGGCGATGAAGCCTGTAGAGGCGATGAAGCCTGTAGAGGCGATGAAGCCTGCAGAGGCGATGAAAGCTACGGAGGAGAAGAAATCTGCGGAGGAGAAGGTGGTCGCCCCAGAGGATCCTCCCGATGCGAAATACACCATCACCGGAAGGCGCATCTACTGACCTCAGAGAGCTCCGAACGGAGACTAAAAAGGCAGATCAATGACTTCAATTGAGAGCGGGGGCACGGTGTGGGCCCAACGGCCGTCAGAGATGGGGACGGTCGATTCTATCGGATGGATCGCCTCCGGATTGTCGATTGTGTTCGTCGCTTCAAACGTTGCACCATGCAGCGATGTCACTTTGGCCGTACGCGCGCCATTGACGCCCGTCAATCTTAGCGACAGTGGTTGGCCCATAGTCGACGCGTTTACCAGCTTAAGGTGCAGCACCTTCTCGTTTGAGCTCACCGTGGCCGAGTAAAAAAACCGCTGGTTCGTACCCGAGATGGAACTATCCGCGGTGCCGTCGCCCAGGTGCGCAGCAAAGAGAGCCTGAGCCCAATAGCTCGGGGAGACATAGGTCGTACCTGTATTGAAGCCGATGAGATCTGTAGGCCACTGCATCGCGCCGGGACTTACGTTCACAAGCAAGGGAGCGTAACTCGCCATGATGATGAGATCACTATTGCGCTCCATGGAGGTCATCCAGGCTGCATCGCCGAGAGCGTCGCCGAAGTTTGGAGTGGGCGATCCGGATCGTGTCGCCCACTCGCCGACAAAGATCTTCGGCCCACTTCGCGAAACCTTGTCATAGTGATGCGCGATATCCATCATGTCTGCGGGCGATTTGTAGTAATGCTCATCAGAGATGTCGGGATGAACCCTGGTCTCGTATTCGCTGTTGCCATCGGTCGCTATAAGTTTGTACTGGGGGTAGCGCTTGTGCAGTGCTTCAGCGAACTGTGCGTAGCGGGCAGGGTAGCTGCCTGACTTGTCGAGGTAGTCCTCATTTCCAATCTCGATGTAATGCAATGGGAACGGCGCGGGATGCCCGTCGCGTGCTCGCTCTGCTCCCCATCGGGTGCTCGCATCGCCGGTGACGTATTCCACTTCGTCGAGCGCCGACTGCACGTATGGCTCAAGGTCTTTGCCGGTAGCCACATGGCTGCCACCGAGCGAGTAACCGGCATAGACAGCAAGCACCGGCTCGACCTTCAGGTCTTCGCACCACTCCAGAAATTCAAGCAGGCCAAGCCCGTCGGTGGACCAGTAAAACCAAGGTCCTTGATGGCCGGGCCTGTCAACAAGGGGGCCAATGGTTTTCTTCCAGTCGAAGCGATCTTCGACCGTCATCCCCTCAAGATAGTTGCCCCCGGGGAGACGCAGAAATTTCGGGTGCATGGCGGCCATGCGATTCATCAGATCAGGACGGTTGCCATTGGGACGATTGTTGAAGGTTGGAGGCATGAGCGAAACCAACTGAAGCCACACAGTGCCAGGATGGCTGACGGTGAACTCCAGATGGTTGGCTATTGAAGGCGAGATCGCTCCGGTTGTGAGCTTATATTCATATCGAGCCCATGGCCCGGGCCTGATTATTACCTGAGCCTGAGCCTGCAAGGCTCCAGTGTCGTTGCTGACCACTCGAACCGTGATGGGGCCGATATCCGTACCTTCGACGCGGGCATAAAGCGAGCCTGAGTACGTGGTGTCCGGACGAAGTCCATAGCCCCAAAAACCCGGGTTGGTCAAACCGGCCTCGTTGCCATCGGATGCAGATGTAACGTTGAGCCTCATGCTGTACGACAGAGCCTTACTCGGTCCGTTTGACGTGTCAAGAGATCTGCTGGCGACTGCGTTGCCGCGGCGCACCAGATCCCACGGTGGCGTGCCCTCCCAATCGGAGTGAAAGGCGCGGTTCTGGATCATTTCGGCATAAAGGCCGCCATCGTAAGCGTGGTTGATCTCCTCCGTCATCAAGCCGTATAAGGTTGGGCTAACCGGAGAGACGATCCGGGTAACGTCGAGATTCAGCTGTGCTGCTGCACTGCTCGATTGCGCGATAACGCTGAGAGGGCTCGCCGCCATGAAAAATACGAGTATGCAGAGGCGAAGTATGCCTGTGGAGCGTGGTTCAGGATATAAGTCGAACTTCTCCATTCGCTTTTCAGCGATCGTGGTACGGGACATAGAAAACTCCTCCAGCTTTGCGGCAGAAGTATATATGCCCTGAGGTCGAATCCTTACCAACCGCTACGAAGGCGGCGCGGGCGAATAGAAGTCCACCAGATTTCCATCCGGGTCGCGAAAATAGATGGATCGCGTTCCCCACGACTGCGTGGTTGGGAGTTTGACCCAGGTCTTCACTATGCCTCTCAGGCGCCGGTATTCCGCATCCACATCAACGACTTTGAATTCGAGAATGACGCTTCGGTTCTTTGCCCCTTCAGCCGATCCAGGAAAGTACTTTTCCTGTTCCGCGGAGGAAAAGATCGTCAGCACCCCCACGCCAGTTGCGAATTCTGCATAATCGTCGCCGGACCATTTCGCTTTCTGCTGGAGAATCGGTTCGTAGAATTCGACGAGGCGCCTTACGCTTTCCGTGACCATGCAGGTGTTGACGAGAACGGGACGGATACCTGTCTCGGAAGAGTTGCCTTTTGCAGACTGTGCGTGGAGTTGCAGAGCCGCAACGAGCAGGAACATTGCGGAAACGATGGGGTAGCGGCATGCTCCAATCCGCATCTTGAAATCGCCGCTCATCTGTCGCCTCCCTGGCGAAGGCCGTTCCAGAAACCATCGGACGGCTTTTATTGGGTTGTTCGGTCTGTTCATTTTTCCAGGAGCTTCTTCAGTCCATCGAGGTCGCGCTGCACGAATCCGGCATCGGAGGCAAACTGCGCATCGGACATGTTTGGTTCGCGATAGAGCGTGAAGAGGAGTTCGCAGCCTTCGCCGTTGACAATCAATCGCAGGGGCAGATACACACGCTGCCCCGAAGGGAGCGTGACGGTGTGATCCACGACGCCAAAGCTGTTCCGTGGCGTGAAGCGCACCTGCGCGACGCCCCCATCGGAGTCGGCAATCCAACCATCGTTCGACCGCCGAATGTTCCTGCCCAGTCCGAAGGCCCACTGGTTCCAATTGGCGGGGTCGGCCAGGAACTCATAGACCTGATCGAAGGGCCGCTCGATGCGCACGGTGATGGTCCGGGACTCGACCGTCTCCGACCCGCCGGCTGCGCGGCTTTGCGCCCGTGCAGGCAATGCGGGTATTCCGCAAAATACCCAGCCCACCACCCCCGCCGCTATCGTATGAATCAGCTCGTTCTGCAATTTGAACATGCATAGAACACTACAGATCCGAGGCGCAGGCGGTCTTGAACAAATCGGCCAAACTAGCCCTGTACCTGCGCGACAAATTCGCCTGCGCTCGCCCCGCTCATGCGCTGCACTTCGCGAGTCATGTGTGCCTGGTCGGCGTAGCCGGCGCGCGACGCAAGCTCTGCCAGTCCGGCAATGGATGTTTGAGCCGCCAGCCGGAAGAATCGCTGAAAGCGAAGCACGCGATCAAGGGTCTTGAACCCGTAACCAAACGCATCCAGGCATCGGCGACGCAGGGTTCGCTCGCTCATGCCCATGTGGGCAGCGAGCCGATCCAGCCTGATTCCCGCGGGACAGCAATGGTCGCCGGCGGCGCGGCGCAGAAATGCGACCCGCCGGTCGGCGAGGCCAACCTCGGCCAGCCTGTTGCGCAAAACAGCTTCCAGAGCAAGTGCAATCTCTGGTGCGCTGCCACTTGCTGAAGCTTCGGCGAAGAGACGTGTTGCATCCTCGCGCCAAAACTCAGCAAGCGGAACCCGGCTATTAACGATTTCAGTAAGAGGCAGGCCGAGCCACGATGAGGCTGCCCCAGGATGAAAGCGAACGCCCACAACCACGGCTCCCCGCGGCAGGCGATCGAGAATGGACTGGGTATCGGGTCCGGCCACGACGAGGCTCCTGCCAGTCCAGACAATATCGGCGCAACCGTCGGGCACAACGCGTACCCACTCGTTCGGCGATTCGCGAAGATCGTTCACCCAGACGCAACGAACATGCTCACGCAACGCTGCATGCGGCGGGCGCTCCTGGTAAATGCCTGCGAATTGTGAGATCGTACCAGCCATTTCTTTCATGCTAAATCCCGATGCACTCACCCGAGATTCTGCCCTGTGTTGAGACAGTGGCCCTTAACCTTTTCCCGCCCTGATGGCGGGAACTGCCAGTCGCCGGAAGAGAGTTAGAGTCATCGGTGTATTCGCTGCTCAGTCCTCAGGCGTGGCTGCCGATATTGCGCGGAGTGACTCGCAGCCTTGGCGAAGTTGTGCGAAGAAGACAGCCTCTTCCTTCCCTGAATCCGCCCGGCGGTCGATTTGGATTGCCGGCGGATTTCCTGATTGGCCGAATTGTGGCGTGTAAATACGGTTCCCATGCCAAAGACAACTGGAGCGTTGACGAGGTACTGAGCCATGCGAATGCGACTTCAATGTGGGGAAAATGATAGTGTCTTCGGGTTACTTATAGAAAGCATCGCGATTCGCTAATATAATCTGGCGCCTATGCCCCTGATCGCGGGATCCCGTCTGGAGTCTTATGAGATCATTGCGCTCCTGGGTGCGGGTGGTATGGGCGAGGTCTATCGTGCCCACGACGCCGCGCTGAACCGCGATGTGGCAATCAAGGTGCTACCCGCCGAGTGGTCACGAGATGCCGAGCGCCTTCGCCGCTTTGACCTGGAGGCCCAGGCTGCCGCAGCCCTGAATCATCCCAATATTGTTTCGATTTTTCACGTTGGTCAGTACGACGGATCGCCGTACATCGTCACTGAGTTGCTGCAAGGCGAGACCTTGCGCGAGCACCTTCGCAAGGGCCCGATGCGGCTACGGGAACTGCTGGATTATGGGGTGGAACTGGCACGTGGACTGGCTGCCGCTCACGATGCCGGGATTGTCCACCGTGATTTAAAACCGGAAAACATCTGGGTGACGAAGGATGGGCGGATCAAGATCCTTGACTTCGGATTGGCCAAGCTCCATCCAGCCAAAGCCGCAAGCGTAGATGGCCCAACGGCCAGCTTCGGGCAGGAATCCGTCCCGGGACACGTGCTGGGGACAGTCGGCTACATGTCGCCCGAGCAGGTCCGGGGAGAAGTTGCGGACGCACGCAGCGACATCTTCGCAGTCGGCGTAGTTCTGTACGAGATGCTGACCGGAAAGCCCGCGTTCCGCAAGGCGACTTCGGCGGAGACTATGACTGCGATCCTGAACGAAGACCCGCCATCGGTTTCGGAGACTGCTCCGAGCGCCCCGCCGGGATTGCAGAGGATCGTAAGTCGCTGCCTGGCCAAGAACCCGGCCCAACGACTTCAGCATGCGACTGACCTGGAGTTCGCGCTGGATGCTCTGAGTGATTCAGGCACGGGTAGCCAAGTCACCGGGGCGCACGCCGCGGTCTCACCCGTAAAGCGGAGGTGGATTGCTGCCTCCGCCGCGGTACTTGCAACCGTTGGTGCTTTCATTCTCTGGTGGACTCGTGCTCCAGAGGTCCCCGTGGTGCAGGGAGTAACCCAACTCACGGATGACGGAATTGCCAAAGATGGTTCTGCCAGGCTGGCAACCGACGGCCCACGAGTGTATTTCACCGAAGGTGCAGGCGGAAGTCATGCAAGCATCGCCCAGGTCGCCGCAACCGGAGGGCAGACTGCTCCCCTTCCGGGCAAAATTCCACGCTCGTTCATCGCTGCGATATCACCCGACGCTTCCTCTCTGCTGGTTGGCGGCATTGAGGGGAAAATAGTTCTGTGGACGGTCCCGTTACCGGCGGGAGAACCCAGATCAATCGGCGATATCGAAACAGACGCCGACCCCACCTACCTACCGGATGGACGCATTCTCTTTATACGCGGGACCGACTTTTACGTGGCCGAAAAGGACGGCTCAAACAGTCACAAGCTGATCGGCACCGATAGCAGCCTCCGCAATCTGGAGCGGCCCACAGTCTCGCCAGATGGTATGCATATCGCCTTCATTGCTGGGGGACAAACCCACGTCCTGGTCGGATCCATCATGGAAATCAACGCCGACGGCTCAGACCTGCACACCATCGCGAAGAGCACAGACGACACATATGTTTGTTGTCCTAATTGGACCCGAGACGGAAGGTACCTCGTCTATACCACCACGCGCCGCGAATCGGCAGACCTGTGGGCCTGGCCGGCGGAGGGCGGAATCATGCGACGTTCCCGAACTCCGGTTCGACTCACCAACGGTCCACTTCGCTTTTCCCAGACGGTTTCGAGCCTCGATGGAAAACAGCTCTTTACCGTAGGGACTATGAACCGGGGCGAACTGGTGCGTTACGATTCCCAATCGAAGCAATTCGTTCCTGTTCTCTCCGGTATCTCGGCCTTCGATGTCACCTATTCCGCTGATGGGAAGTGGGTCGCCTACCTCTCCTATCCGGAGGGAGACCTGTGGCGCAGTCGTGCCGACGGCAGCGAACGAATGCAGCTAACCTATCCCCCCATGAAACCCCGTTACCCCTTCATCTCTCCGGACGGCAAGCAGGTGGCCTTCGGCACCAATCCCGGGGGGCAGGCATATGTCATCAGCATGGATGGCGGCACGCCACAGCAGTTTGGTAATGGCCGCTTTCTTGCGCCAAACTGGTCGCCCGATGGCATGCACCTGGCCGCGACGACTATGGGAACCCCCGCCGATCGCGCCCTCCAGCTGTTTGACCTGCAGGCCGGAACTTTTGTCCCAGTGTTTTCTGCGAGCAGTTTTTCCGGTGGCCAGTGGGTCAGCCCGAATCAGGTGATCGCAGAGTCGGAGAAAAATGGAAGGCTGATGATCTTCGATGTAAAGACAAAAACGTGGTCGGACCTGGGTGCGGGAGAAGTCAGTTGCTATGCCCATTCGCTCGACTACAAGTACGTCTATTACGTAACCGCGGGCTCGGAACCCAAGGCCATGCGTATTCGCCTGGCCGACCGCAAAATTGAGTTCATCGCCGACCTCAAAGACTTCCGATGGGCACTGGGCCCCGGAGGTCACATACAGATCAGTGTCGCTCCCGATGGCTCACCGATTTTCACCCGCAACATCGGCACGCAGGAGATTTACGCGCTCACGGTGAAATGGCCCTGAGTAGCGCCGAGTGACCGGCAATACGGAAGTTCACCGAGAGAGAGAGGGAGAGAGCAAACCGGCTTGCTGATTCAGGTTCTAGTCGGGCTCGGTGATGTGGTTGGCCCAGGGGTGTTGGGCAGAGGCGTAGGTGGAGGGGTTGATTCCGGAGAAGGCGCGGAAGTCGTTGGAGAAGTGCGACTGGTCGTAGTAGCCGCAGGCGAGGGCTAGTTCGGCCCAGGGGAGGTCTTCGCCCCGGTACAGAGATTGCACGGCCCGCTGGAAGCGCTGGATGCGGCAGTAGAGCTTGGGCGAGACGCCGACCTGCTCGCGGAAGAGTTGCGAGAGTCGGCGGGGGCTGAGGCCTATGCTGCGGGTGAGATGGGCGACGGTGGCGGTGTGAGGGGCGCGGTCGATGGTTGCGAGGGCGAAGTCGACTACGGAATTGCGCAAGACCCCACCCATGACGCTGCGCGTCATGAATTGGGCACCCGGCTTTTGGAGACGGGAGAGAAGATCGATTTCCAGCAGAGCGAATTTTGCCGATGGGGTGGGGGTTTCGCGGAGGCGGTCGCGGAGGGAGCGGGATGATGCGCCCCAGAGGTCTTCAAGCGAGGTTTCGCGGTCGCTGAAGAGATGTGACGCGTGCTGGAAGAACGGCAGCGTGCCGCCGGGGCGGAAGACGACGCCGATGAGTTCGGCGAAGTCGATGGCGTCGATCCACTGGTAGCGGGAGTAGAGACCGAGGAAGAGCGCGGGGGCGGTGTGCCGGAGCGGGTCGATGGGGTGGTTGGCGTCGGTGAGGTAGTCGTGAGCGAGCGAGATGACGACCTGGGAATGGCCGGCGGGAAGTACGCGCTGATGGCCGTGAACGGCGTTCGGGTCGTGGGCGTACCAAAGCGTCTTGATGTAGGGCGCGAGTATGGGATGTGGCGTGCGCTCAAGGTAGAGCATGGCATCGGCCTTTGACGGTGCGGCATCCAACGTTGGGCAACCCACTCATGATGCGATAAGACCACCGCATGAATGAGGCACCCCCGAGTGGGGCACTCTGGTGCGATTGTAGGACAATAGAGATAAAGGGATTTATCGATGGCAGAAGAGCGGGCAGAAGAACGGGTAGTTGGGATCGATCTTGGGACGACAAACTCTCTCGTGGCGTATATGCAGGGGGAGACTCCGACGGTCATTCCCGGCGAGGATGGGGACCGGCTGGTTCCGTCGGTTGTTGCGGTTAATGGGAATGGTGTCGTGGTGGGAAATGCGGCGCGCGCGACTCTGCTGGAGGATGCGGGAAGCGTGGTCTATTCGGCCAAGCGGCTGATGGGGCGCGGCGTGGAGGATATTCAGGAGGAGCTGAAGCTCTTTCCCTTCAAGCTGGTGGACGGGTTGCAGCCGGGCGAGGTTCTGAAGCTGAAGATCGGCGGAGTGACACTGACCCCGCCGGAGATTTCGGCGTATGTGCTGGGGCAGCTGAAGAGGAATGCGGAGCGGTTCTTTGGGGCTCCGGTGACGAAGGCTGTGATTACGGTTCCGGCTTACTTCAACGATGCGCAGCGGCAGGCAACGAAAGATGCAGGAAGAATCGCCGGGCTTGAGGTTCTGCGGCTGGTGAATGAACCGACTGCGGCGGCGCTGGCCTATGGGCTGGACAAGAACAAAGACGGACTGATTGCGGTTTATGACTTCGGCGGCGGTACGTTCGATATCTCCATTTTGAAGCTGCACGAGGGGATCTTTGAGGTCGTTGCGACGGGCGGCGATACGCACCTGGGCGGCGACGATATCGACAACCTGCTGATTGCAATTGCCGTGGACGATATTGCGGGCGACCTGGGCGAGAACGTCCGCGGAAACGGCGAGGCGGTCCAGGCGATTCGCAAGGCGGTGATTGAAGCGAAGATCTGGCTTTCGTCGAATGACGCCGCGCGACTGGATGTGACCCTGCCGAGCGGGAGGCGGTACACGCGCGAGATTACGCGGGAGCAGTTTGAGGGATTGATTGCGGGTGTGATTGCGCGGACGGCTGGACCCTGCAAGCAGGCACTGAAGGATGCGGGAATTCAGCCTGCGGAGATCAACGAGGTCGTGCTGGTAGGCGGGTCGACGCGGATTCCCGCGGTGCGGCGACTGGTCGACGAGATTTTCGGGCTAAGCGGGCGGGGGAAGAAGCCGCATACGGAGCTGAATCCGGACGAAGTGGTCGCGCTGGGGGCTGCGGTGCAGGCGCAGATTCTGGCTGGGGGATCGAAGGCAACGGAAGATTTACTGCTGCTGGATGTGACGCCGCTGTCGCTGGGGATTGAGGCGCTGGGCGGCGTGGTGGCGAAGATTATCCAGAGGAACTCGACGATTCCGGCGAGCGCGACCGAGCATTTTACGACGGGCGTGGATGGGCAGACGAATGTGGCGATCCATGTGGTGCAGGGCGAGCGCGAGCTGGCGAAGGATTGCCGATCGCTGGCGCGGTTCGACCTGAAAGGGATTCCTCCGATGATGGCGGGGCTGCCTCGGATTGAGGTGAAGTTCCTGATTGACGCCAATGGGATTCTGCATGTGAGCGCGCGAGAGCAGCGCAGCGGCAAAGAGGCCGAGGTTGAGGTAAAGCCGACGTATGGGCTGACGGATGAGCAGGTGGAGGAGATGATTCTGTCCTCCTTCGACAACGCAGAGGAAGACATTCGGGCGCGGCAGGCGATCGAGGCGACAAATGAGGCAGAGACGATTCTTGCCGCTGTGGAGAAGGGCAGAAGCCATGCGTCGTGGCAGCAATTGAGTGCCGACGAGGTTGCAGCGATCCATCAATGCGAAGCGGAGTTGAAGGCTTCGATCAAGGGCGGGGACTATAGGGCTATCCGCACGGCAATCGAGCGGCTCGACAAGGCCACGCGGCGGTTTGCAGAACTGATGATGGATTCGGCGGTGACGGGAGCGCTGGGCGGCAAGACAATGGAGTCCGCGAGTGAGAGCATAGGGGAAGCACCGACGGCGCCGCACCCCTTTGCAAAGGCAGATATCGCAGTGGCCGAGGCCGAGGCCGATTGGATAGAAGAGTCAGAAAAAGACGAAGAGACTCCGGGCGAGTCGACGGAAGACTGAGTTTGCGAAAAGATATAAATAATGAGCGAGATTGATAAGAACCAGGTCGTGGATTTGTCGAAGCCTCCCGCCGAGGGCGTGGTGAGGGTGACGTTTGAGCCGGAGGGGCGTACGGTGGAGTTCCCCATCGATTCGCTGCCCTACGAGGGGCATGGCGAACCGATGTCGTTTCTGGATGTTGCGGAAAACTTTGATATTTTTCTGGACCATGCGTGCGGCGGGGTTTGTGCGTGCACGACTTGTCACCTGTGGGTAAAAGAAGGCGCAGGCGGGATTTCGGAGCCCGAAGATAAAGAGCTGGACCGCATGGAAACGGCGGCTGACGTTCAGTTGAACTCGCGGCTTGGCTGCCAGGCAATTATCGAAAAGCCGGGCACTTACGTCGTGGAGATTCCCAAGTGGAACCGGAACTATGTGCAGGAAGGTAAACCGGCAGCTGTCGTGAAGAACGACTGAGTATTGATTTAAAGCATGTTCCGGGAGGCCGGTTTTTCCGGCCCCTGACGAGGAACTTCCAGTGCGCAAAATGGTGAAAAAAATCCTGTTTCAGGTCCAGACAAAGGACAGGATTTTTACATCTTTGGCCCGGAATGCCGGATAATCGACAGAAAAGGACATTTCGTCCCCAGAATTCAACGGGCCAAGTTTCATCTCTGTGTCATTTATTACCCCAGGCGGTACTTGAACCAGATGAACTACGCTTTTCTACCAGATCTCTCCGCGCTAGCGATTCTAATTTTTCTGCTGATCCTGCTGCGTAAGCGGCATCCGCAGGAACAGTTGGACATGTGGCTGCTGGGATTGTTTTTTACGCTGGTCGAGGCGGTCGCCCATATTTTTTACGCGCCCCAGGGACTGCCCAGTACCATCCTGCATGTCGTTGTGATGGATTGCTATCTGATGACAGGCATTGTGTTCGTCTGGGCCTCAGGGGATATTGACCGTGATACCCGGATGCGCCGGTCGAGGCTGTTTTATATTTCCTGGAACACGCTGCCACTGCTGGCGATGGCAACCGCTTATGGCATGCACCTGTTCGACAGGGGTTCGTTCTACCCGTGCGTGATTGCCGGGCTGCTGATCAGCGTGACGACGACCATCATTTACAAACGAGGCTGGGTGAGGGCGGCGCTGTTTGCGTGCGGGTGGCTGGCGGTCGGATACCTGGTCCATCGGGGCAATTACCGCGAGGCCGTTTACTGGAGCCTATGCGCGGTGTATGCCGCCGCATGGTTCAACTTCAAGAAGCGCCTGCCTCGCCCCAGCACCGGCCGGGTCGCCATTCTGACAGGCTTTCTGATCTGGACAGCGTTCCTGTTCGTCCATCCCCTGATTGTTCAGTACCGGACGTATGCCGATATCGCTTCGCATATCTGGAACATGCAGAAGTCATTGATTTCGATTGGAATGATCCTCGTACTACTGGAGGAGCAGGTCTCGAACAATCGCTGGCTCGCGCTGCACGATGAACTTACGGGATTGGCGAATCGCCGTTCTTTTGAGAATCAGCTGGCTGCCTCTCTGGAGCGTCTGCGACGCAGGAACGGGCAGCTGGCCGTCTTTCTGCTCGACTTGAATGGGTTTAAACTGATCAACGATTCTTTCGGGCATCATGCCGGCGACGAGGTTCTACGCGCTGTCGCCTGCAGGCTTCGCGACGACCTGTATGGCTGCGAGACGCTGGCGAGGCTCGGCGGAGACGAATTCACCCTGATTGCCTGCGACGTAACAGGATTCGAGGCCGTTGACCGGCTGGCTGAAACCATTCAGGGAGTGGTTGAGAAGCCCATCCTGGTCGATGGGAGAACGATGACGGTCTCGGCGTGCGTGGGAATCGCGCTCTTTCCCCAGGATGCCCAGGAGGCGACGAAATTGCTCCGCATCGCGGACCAGAGGATGTATATGTTCAAGCAGCGTCCGGCGAAGTCGAGCCTTGCCGGAGAGTTGGCGCCTACGCCGTCTTTGTAGGACCGGAATCGTCGACACCGTAGAATATCCTCGTGGAGGATGAGACGATGCCGCGTGAGATCAACTGGACGGATTCCGAAGAGATCGGTATTCAACTGCAGGAGAAATATCCGGAGATCGATCCGTACACCGTGCGCTTCACCGATCTTCACCGTTACGTAACGGAACTCTCCGGCTTTGTGGGCGACCCGGCCAAGTCGAATGAAGGCATCCTGGAAGCGATTCAAACCGCGTGGCATGAAGAGTATGAAGACGCCAAGTAGAGACCGGGTTTCAGCTGACCAACTCAAATCGGTCTGCGGGCCTTCAGGACCATGCTCTTCCAGAGGTAAGGCACTCGACCCGCTCCTGCAAACTCGATGTCTGTAAAGTTCGTCTCTCTCAATGCCTGCTCCAGGGTCTTGCGCGACCAGAACTTGATGTGGCCGTGATCCCAGAGCACGGTGAAGTGACGGTCCATTTGGCCGGTGATGGCCATAACAAGATTCTTGAGGTATCCGTGATATGGCGTGGTGATGAGCAGCACTCCGCCGGGCTTCAATAACTCAAAGCAACTTTTGAGAAAGCCGCGTGGATCGTAGAGGTGCTCGATGACCTCGGTGGAGATGACTACATCCGCCTGACCGATCAACTTCGGAAGATCGGAAGAAATCACCTGACCGTCCGCGAGATAAAAGGCGATTTCGGGATAGGTATTGCGCGCGATCTCGATCCCTGTTGACGATGTATCGAAACCTTTGAGCTGCCAGTTTCTATTGCGAAAGAGTGAGAGAAAGGACCCATTGCCGCAACCGGCATCTACCACGACCGCTCCTGCAGGGAGGTCCTTGAGAAGCGTGAGATCACAGGAAAGAGATATCCGTGGCTCACCTCGGCGTTCGCTGCCCTGTATTCGTAGGAGGTCGTAACCATAATGGCTCACAGTACGGACTACAGCCAAACGCTCTGCTTCACAAAGGGCCCCTGACACGATCATCAACATTCAGTCAGACGGTTTCTCGATCCCTACTCGCGAATCGAGAGGGAAAGAGAGAGTTTTGCTGAATGGCTACCCAATAAATCTCGGCAGTGGGTAAACAGGATTATAGGACGAGGTTTTGGGTTCGAAAGCAGACTTATTCTTCGAGTGAAGTGATTTAGGTACCCTCGTGAGGGTTATAACCGGGAAGTGACCTGCCGCAAAAGCCCTGAACCCGTGAGGCGAAGCACAAGGACTGCTAAAAAAGCCCAAATTATGCTGCCTCCAGCGATCAGGGCGAGGTCGAGGTTGTGGTTTCTATGAAGAGAAAACCGATGGGTGAGCGCGTAGAGCCCGGCAAGACTGACGCACGCTGCAAGTAGAGCACGGGCGATCTCACCCCTTTCGAGGCTCGAGAAACGCACCAGCCGGTTCTTATTCAGCAATACGGCGAGCGTCAGGGTCTGAATGAGGATTCCAACATCGGAGGCAATCGTGAGCCCGGTAATTCCGGCTGAACGAAATAGAACGCTGTAGACAGGGATCGAGAGCAAGGTGACCGCCCATCCGGCCGTTGCGGGAGTCACAGTGTTCCCCGCTGCATAGAATGACCTTGCATAAATCCCTTGCGCCGCCCAGAAGGCAATGGAAAAAGTAAAGATCGTGAAGTACAGGGCGGTTGACTGCGCGTCGGCGAGGGTGAACGATCCTCCGCGAAAGAGGTCGACAACAGGGGCTGCGAGGCCGATCATCCATGCGCCTAAGAGAAGGGAGGCCGCAAGGACGCGCGAGACTGCCCGATTGACTGCGCCGGCAAACTCGTCAAGGCGCTGCTGGCTGTACAGAGCAGAAAAGAACGGCAGTGAAGCAGCTCCAGCCGCCTGGCCAAGAATTCCCATTGGCGCATTGAAGAGCGTCTTCGCTACAGTCAGCCGAGAGATGCCACCGGCATCATTGGAGGCGAAGTAGGCGAGAATCCACTTATCCGCTGTCACCAGAGACACGCCGATCATGAGAGGGAACGTGAGGCGGAGCCATTCCAGAAATGCCGGATGGCGCAGATTGAGGATGGGTTGATAGCGAAGCCCCTCGCGGAATGCTCCGAACGCTGTCAGGACAGCGGGACCCACGATGACACCTGCCAACACACCGATTGCCAGCGAGTAGATTCCAAAGCGCTGGTGAAGAAAGACAGCGCCCAGAATGATCCCGAGGTTGTAGATCAGCGGCGAGATCGCCTGATAGAGGAATATCTTGTGCACGAGCAGCTTCGAGCCGACAACCCCGCCGATGAAGAAGAAGAGTTGCGCCGGAAGCAGGAGGCGGGTTAGCGATGTGCAGAGCGATGCCTGTCCCGGATCAAAACCGCGAAAGGCAATTCGTACATAAAGGGGCGCCAACAGCTCTGCCACAATGATTCCTGTACCGAGCACCACAATCATGGCGTTGAGCACAATCGATAACGCGCGGTCGCCCCCAGCCTCATCCTCTTCGGCACGGTAACGATTGAGAATGGTGACCAGTGAGATCGAAGCCACTCCGCCAACCAGGAAGTAGGCCAGCATATCGGGAAGCTGAAACGCTGCATTGTAAGCATCGGTCTGGGGTCCCGCGCCGAAGATGTAGTTGATGTACTTCTGGCGAACAAGCCCGAGTACTCCCGACAAAAGCGTCGATAGCATCAACAGCAGCGTCGCCGAAAAGGCAGTGTGCGAGGCCGAAGGGTGAAGGAATGCCAGCCGGCTGCGCCGAGGCTTTGGCTCACTGGCAAGCTGGACGTCCGGATTGGGATCGTTGTTTCCGTTCACTGAAATTGAAGACTTGAGATGATTCTATCGGGCTATGCCAGCGCGGAGCTTTATGCTGTCGTTAGCGTTGCTGGTTCACAAGAGGAGAGAAGGTGGAGAACTTCCGGCTGAAGGTATTTCGCACTGTCGCGGAGCAGATGAGCTTCCGTAAGGCGGCCGAATCGCTTCACCTGAGCCAGCCGGCGGTGAGCCAGCAGATTCGGGCGCTCGAAGAGGAGGCCGGGACGCGCCTCTTCGACCGTGCCGGCGGAGAGGGCCACGGGACCCAGATTGCGCTCACGGAGGCCGGACGTATCCTGCTGCGCTATGCCAACCAGGCGGCGCAAATCATGTTGGAGGCACAGCGCGCTCTGGCGGAGTTGAACGATGAGGTCGCGGGCGAACTTCGGCTCGGGGCATCCACTACGATCGCGCAGTATGTCCTGCCTCGGATCCTCGGAGCCTTTCTGCGCCAGTATCCTCATGTCCACATGTCGGTCACAAGCGGAAACACCGAGCGGATCGCCGAAGCTGTGGCAGAGCAGCAGGTGATGCTTGGCATCATCGAAGGCCCTGCGATGCGGCGGGATGTCAAGACAGAGCGGCTGGTTCAGGATGAGATGGTGCTGATCGTCAACCCCATGCATCCCTGGGCGACGAGTAAATCTCCCATCCGAGTGGAAGAGCTGACGAAGGTTCCGCTGCTGTTGCGTGAGCGTGGATCCGGCTCTCGAAGGGTTGTCGAACGCGCGCTGAAACAGGCGAACGTCTCGCTGAAATCTTTGCGAGTCGCCATGGAACTGGACTCCACCGAGGCCATCATCTCAGGAGTCGAAGCAGAGCTGGGCGCAGGGTTCGTCTCTCGCTGGGCGATCAGCAAAGTTCTGAGGCTGGGCACGGTTCGCGTCGCGCGGGTACAGGGCCTGCGCATCGTGCGCGATTTCAGCTTCGTTCGGCTTGCCGGAACCGAGGCGACCGGTACAGCCGGAGCCTTCCAGCGCTTCGCCACCTCAGCGGTGGCAACTCCTGCACCATCAGGCTCATAAGCGAAACTTATCAGCTATTCAAAACAACGTCTCGACTCGCTTCGCCGGAGCGTTCATCGTTGTTTATGGAATGAAGCAAAATCTCTTCTTTATCGGAATCATTGTTGCAGCAAGCGGTCTGATAGGCCCTCCCTTTGCTCTGGCGCTTGGTCTGCTCTATGGCCTTACGGTTGCCCACCGGTTCCATGCGGAGAGCCGCCACCTTTGTAAATTGTTGCTGCAGGCATCGGTGGTCTGCCTTGGTTTCGGAATGAACCTGAACGAGGTCGTCCATGCAGGACGTTCGGGCTTTTTCTATACCGCTATCAGCATCCTCTTCGTCATGACACTCGGCATCGCGTTGGGCAAACTTCTGCTTGTAGGCAAGCGCCAGTCGCTGCTGATCAGTGTAGGTACTGCCATCTGTGGAGGAAGCGCCATCGCCGCCATGGGTCCGGTTTTGGAGGCTAATGAAGAAGAGATGACGGTCTCGCTTGGCACCGTGTTCGTACTTAACTCAGTCGCGCTGCTGCTCTTTCCGTTCATAGGCTGGGGCCTGCACCTCTCGCAGACGCAGTTCGGGCTGTGGTCGGCGCTTGCGATTCACGACACGAGCTCAGTCGTCGGCGCGAGTGCGCGCTATGGCGCAACTGCGCTGGCAGTAGGAACGACCGTAAAGCTAGCTCGCGCGCTCTGGATCGTTCCTCTCGCTATCGCCACCGCGATGCTGAAGAAGAGCAAAGCAAAGGTGCAGTGGCCCTGGTTCATTCTGTATTTCTGCATTGCGGCCGTTGCCGCAAGCTATCTGCCGCATTGGATGCCTCAGTCGGCGCCGCTCCTCAGCGGGCTGAACCGGCTCGGCAGAGCTGGATTGACGGTGGTTCTCTTCCTCATCGGGACGGGAATTTCGAAGCAGACGCTTCGCCAGGTAGGGGCGCGGCCACTCGTCCAGGGCATTCTTTTGTGGATAGCAGTCGCGACAGTATCGCTTTGGGCTATCCATGCTGGACTGATCGCAATTTAAGGGCTAGGACTTCGGACGATCCGTATCGTTTGAGCGATGCACGTCGAAGAGCTTTTCTGACGAGACGCGGCGCGGACCCGTTGTCTGGCGGGGTGCGCGAATCGGATGGACGCTCGGGCGAGCCGGAGTCTTGGAAAGAATCGCCAGCAGGTCGCGAAGCTCCTTCTGCAGCTTGCGTAGCTGCGGCACACTGACCGCAGAGCCGTCGTCGATTCCCAGAGAAAGCTGAGGGGCCTTCTGCTTGAGTTCGGCTTTGATGACCTGCCGAGCACCAGGGATCGTATAGCCCTCTTCATAGAGAAGCGTCTTGATGTGCAGCGCTGTCTCCACATCGCGGCGACGGTATAGCCGTTGACCGGTGCCGCCTTTATGCGGCTTCAGTTGCGGGAACTCGCTCTCCCAGAAGCGAAGGACATAGGCGGGTACAGCACAGAGCTTCGCAACCTCGCCGATGCGGAAATAAAGTTTGTCCGGGATCTCGGATCCCGAGGAGGGAGGTTCTCTTCGAATTGGCTGGTGCTGCGCCATGCCAAGTCTCCCGAAAGCCAAAAGGCTTGCTGACAAGTATAGGACAGCTACGGCCTGAAAGAGCAGCTTTCCCATCGCCTTTCTTTCGACCGATGCATCGATATCGGGCGAGAACATCAAATTGGAACTGAAAAGACAGAAGTGTCGTATCGTTCTGTGTGAAGGAGAGCACGCGATGCGGACACAGCAGAGTGTCGTTCTGGTGACAGTGGTAACGGGAATTCTGATGATCGGAGGTTGCAGAATCGACTCAAACAAGCAGGGCGATCATGAGAACGTGAAGATTGCCACTCCGTTCGGAGGAGTGTCGGTGAAGACGAACGACGCCAGCGTGGAGCAGGGACTGGGCCTTGCGATCTATCCCGGGGCGGAACTTGTAAAGAAAGATAAGAACAACGGATCGGCCGACGTGAATCTCAGCTTCGGCAAATTCCAGCTTCGAGTGAAAGCGGCAAGCTATCGCACGCCCGATTCGACCGACAAGGTCCAGGCGTTCTACATGAATGCCCTGAAACGCTATGGCACTGTGATTCAGTGCAGTCATGACAAACCTATCGGTACACCAATCATGACCGACGAGGGGCTAACCTGCGACGAACATGGAAAAGCACAGTACAACGGAGACACAGACACCTCGGGCAAAGTTGAGCTGAAGGCTGGCTCGAAGCAGCACCAGCACATCGTTGGCATCGATCCTGAGGGCTCGGGAACGAAGTTTGGGGTTGTTGCACTGGACCTTCCGGGCAACATCACAGTGGACGGCGACCAGAGGCAATAGCTCAACGCGCCGCCGGATGTACGTTGAGGATGATTCTTCGATAAGACGTCAGTCGAGGTGAGCCTTCGTCCGTTACTGCGAGGATGACATGGGCTACGCCGTCTCCTTTGCAGGGGATCGGCAGCCATCGGGCGCGGCATGCGGAGGTCGCAGTCACCGTGACCTTTGAGGTCTCGGATTGCGTAATCGTCACGTCGGCTGGATTACCCGAGGCGACGCCAGCCTCGCCGTAGAGAAACCATTTGAAGTGCAACGGCTGACCATCGGGATCGCGGCTGCGGCCCGCGTCGAGAACGATGGCCTTGCCGACTTCGGTATCGATGACGATCGGTGCGGTTCCGGCGTGGCCATTTACCTCGACGACGGGATTGTGGTTCGCGTGCTTGTAGTCGGCGACCGTCCAGCTCATGCGTGCGGCGAAGTCATTCTGGAAGGCTTCGCGCCATCGCCAGATCGTGGCCTGATCGGAGGTGTATTGCCGGCCATCGATTCCGGTGACGGTGTCCTGCGAGGTGACACGAGTGAACATGTCGCCACCCTGCGTCCAGATGGGATGGGTTTCGCCGTAGGGTTGGCGGTAGAGTAACGGCCGCCCCAGCCGCCCCAGTCCGGCCGGCGCCAGGCGTTGAGGCCGTTGTCGATGAGGTCGAGAAAGGACGGGCGTGTCGCCTTCCATGATGAAGGCGAACTTCGGGTAGAGCTTGCCGAGCGGGCCCTTGCCGCGGATGTTTGTGTCGAGCCATTCGTTGGTGACGGTGGTGGTGTCGGCTCCGGCGCCGTTGCGGTAGTAGATGTCGCCGCTGATGCCGGTCCAGGTGGCGTAGTAGTACTCGCCTCCGGTGGGAGTGGAGGGTTGGACGATGTAGAAGAGGCCGGGGAACTCGCGGCGAATCCATGGCCCGGCGTCGTCCTGATCGGAGATGGAGTAGATGCGGAGCTTCGCGACGAACTTTGCCAATTCCTCGGCGCTGCGCTTGCTGCGGACTTCGAGGAGCGCCTGCGCCAAGGTGTTGGCTCCGCCCCAGATGCTGATCCAGAGGGGCCGGGGGTCGTCACGATCGACTGCGTGGATGATGGCCTGTGCGCCTTCGGAGAGCTTGCCTTCTCCTACGGCGGCTATTCCGTAGGCTGGTTGACCGCTGGCTACCCGGCGGTCCAGGTCTTCGGCTGCGGGCCAGCCTGGAGCGTGGAGAAGGAGGTTGGCGCGGACTTCTCCGTAGGCGGTGATGAGGGTGTGCATCGTTTCCGGGTGAACGGCGGTCTTTTGCCAGGTCGAGGTGGAGGCGATGAGGGCCTCGATGTCGAGTTCGTTGGAGTAGAGCAGGAGGCGGACGAGCGACATCTGGTCGTCAGGTTCGTTGCCGATATCGCTGATGACGATGACGCGCGGGTGGCCGGTGAAGTCGTCGACGTGCGTTGGCGGCAGCGGTTGTCCGTTGAGACTCAAGGTCATGCAAAACGCTGCGAAGATCGCGGCGGCTCGCAGTGAGGTTTTTCCCATCGGCGTGCTCCGTGGTGCTGCGAATTTGCAGCAGCCATCGTACACGCCGAAGGACTTGATGAAATGTTTCTAGCGGATCTGGACGAGTTCGGGCTCGGGTTTGTGGGAGCCGGAGTTGGGGGTCACGCTGGAGTTCTGCGGGGCGCGCCAGTGGTCGATGTAGCTGACCTGGTGGACGCAGGAGATGGTGCAGCTCGGGGCGCAGCTTTTTTCCGTGAGGAACTCGCGCTGGATGTCTTCGCGAGTGTAGCTGGCGAGGGGGACGCCCGGGTAGCCGCGCTGCTGGCTGCAGTAGTGGACGAGGCCGTTCTCGCAGATGTAGAGGTAGCGTGCGCCTGCGCGGCAGCGCCAGTCGTTGGTCTCCCCGTTGGCGATGGCTTCCTGGAAGTGGTTGAAGCGGGAGTAGCTGCGGCGGGTGAGCTGGCGGACCTGATCCCAGACGTTGCGCTCGCGCTCGCCGAGGGGCCTGAGCTGACCGGAGCCGTCGTGGATGATGCCGATGGTGGAGCTGAATCCGAGGCCGAGGGCGCGCTTCGAGATGGTCAGAGCGTCTTCCGGATTGGGAGATGCCGCCGCCGACGACGGAGTTGATGTTGACGTGAAAGTCGGCGTGCTCGGTGAGCATCTGGAGTTTCCTGTCGAGGACCTTGAGGCTCTTCTTCGAGACGTCGTCGGGCATGACGTTGTCGATGGAGATCTGCATGTGATCGAGTCCGGCCTTGTTCAGGCGCTGGATGCGATCGGGCATCAGGAGGTAGCCGTTGGTGATCATGCCGGCGATGGCGCCGGTTTTGCGGATGCGGGCGATGATGTCGTCGAGGTCGGGGTGCAGCAGCGGCTCTCCGCCGGAGATGGTGATGACGGAGGTTCCGAGGCGGCCGAGGTGGTCGATGCGGCGGAACATTTCGTCGAGCGGTACGGGGTCGGAGAAGTCGTCGAATTCGTTGCAATAGGTGCAGGCGAGATTGCAGCGGCGCATGGGGACGATGTGCGCCATGTAGGGGTGGTCGGTCGCGCCGAGGGCGTCGCCGATGGAGCGGATCTCGCGGGCCTTGCGGCGCATGGCGAGCCATCGCCGCCGGAGAGGCATGGGGCGGGTCACGGGCGGCAGGGCAGTCTCTGAGGTGTTGGGGGCCATAACTCTCTGATTATTTTACCTGTAGGGACTCAGTGCCGCGAGGGTTTGAGTTACGGGTGGAAGCTTCTTTGAGAAGGCTGCCTACCCCTCCCCTATCTTTTGATGTAAAGACTAAAAAATAAAGGATTTAGATGACAGTTTAAGGTGCAATTCCATTGCCGGGCCTCAGAAATCCCGGCGTTTGGAGTACGGTCGCACGCAAAGATCTCAAAATAAACGTTTTGAGTTCTACCTCCCCGCGTATTTCCTTGCAGAAGCAGAAAGCCCGGCTTTTTGCCGGGCTTTCGTTGGTGCTGATTTAAGGTTATCAGGGGTGTCAAGGGGTGGTTGTGGAAATTTGTGTGGCCAAAAGAGGAAAGGCAATTATTCAGTCGCTTCGCTCCGGCCTTCGGCAGAGCGGTAGCCGCTTCGCGGCGGCCTTAAACGCGGGGCTGAAGCCCCGCTCTCTCTCTAAAGCAAAGACGGGATTTTCCGCAGCCTGTGAAGTCGTGCCCTTCCCTCTTTCGTAGCCGTCCGGGTTCGGATTCTTCCCGGGTTTAGGTAAAGCATTTGTGCGAGCGCCTTTGGCACGCGAAAATGTTTGCCCTTCCCGTCCGGGGGGGCTGCTTAGCCATTCGTTCGATTTGGACTATTGCATCTGAAAGGGAGCGATGGAGAGTTGCCTGCGCATCGCATTGGCGGCGGCGTGAAGCTGCTCGCGCGCCTGATCGATCTGCTTCTGGAACTCAGGGTCATTTGCGAAGCTCTCCATCTTCTCCTTGAGCCGCTGCATCTCGGGGGAGCAACGCACCTGCTGGAAGCTTTGCTGGAATTGACCGGTCAGCTCGTTGAACATCGGCTCAAGCCTGGCAAGGGCCTCGCGGGTTTGCCGGGCTTCATCGCTGAAACCGAAGAACTCTTCGAGATCGACGCCGGGCGCGATGCTGGAGCGCTTCTTGTCGTCGGGCCGCATGGTAAGGCTGTGTTCCTTCTTGTCGCGGATGACAACGACGTTGATGGGCTTGCCGCGATTTTCGTGAACGATTTTTACCCAGTCGGTACCGCTGGTTACGGGAACGGAGTTCACCTTAACCACGACGTCACCGGCTTTGAGTCCCGCATCTGCAGCGGGGCTATTGGTATCGACGCTGCGCACGAGCAGACCGGCGCTTCCCTGCGCACCGAAGAATTCAGCCAGCTGCGGCCCCATGACCTCGAGCTTGGCCCCGGTGTAAGAGGAGCTGACGATGAGGGTGGTTCCGAGGAGGCTGTGCGTTCCCTTGAGGGCCCCTGTCGCAGAGGAAGGGGAGGATTTAAAGAATCCATTGCCCGCGTGACTATAGGCCGATGAAGAGGAATCGGCCGGTTCGGGAACGATGTAGCGTTCCTCCCATGCCTTGCGTCCTACTTCGTCGCGATTGGCGAGTTGGGTGACGATGGTGCGCTCCTGTCCATCGCGGCTGATCACGAGGGTTATCTCGCGGCCCGGAGGAGCATCGTGCAGCATGCGGCGAAGCTGCTCCCCGTTGTCGATGGGCGTGCCGTTTATCTGCACGATGACATCATGAGCCTGGAGACCTGCCTTGCATGCCGGACCATCGTGGTCGACGAAGATGATCTCGGCACCCCGCGCCTCCTTGAGCTTGAGGGGAGCGACCTGGTCCTCGGTTACATCGCGGAGACCGACGCCGAGATAACCCTGCGGGGTTTTGGCGGGGCTGCCGAAGGCGGATGCGGGGGCGACGTATCCAAGCACCAAAACGAGAGCGATGACGGCAGCGGGGATGCGGGCTTTCATGATTGCGTTCTTCATCGTACTACCTGCCTCAGGCCGCGCATGGCGTTACTGAATTGAGTCCGCGCCCTGGAGCGCATTGAAGGACGCCGTACGGATGTACGGATTTTCGTCCTGCGTGGAGACTGTGCGGAGTACCTGCCGGACACTCGAGTCCTGATGGACCGGCTGGAGCAGGTCGATTGCCGCCGAGCGCACCTGCGCGCTGGGGTCACGCATGAGAGCTTCCAGGATGGCATCGCGGACGCGCTGGTCCTGACCGACGTAGGGCTCGAGCCCTTCGAGCGCCTTCATGCGCACGCTGGAGTCCTTGTCGTAGCGCAACGAAACCAACAAGGCATTGCGGACGCCGGTTTTTCCGTCTTCGCCCGAGGTGCACGCATGACCTGCCTTGCACTCGCCAGCCAGCAGACTCACCGAATTCGCGCGGATTCCGTCGGTTGGAGCCTCCATCCCCTTGAGGAGAAGTTCTCGAATCTCCGGTTGGTCGAGCGAGCCTTCCATCGTTTCGGGCACGATGCGGTTGTAGTGCACCTGCACCAGCTCGGAGTTGGGTGTCCGCTCAATTCCGGTAACGTTGGCCACCGTTCCCTGGGTAGGGTTCGTGTAAAGCACGGGCGGCGTCTTATGCTGGTTTGCGAGCTGGACATGGTATTTCTCGAGGAGATTTCCGCCCAGAAACCCAACCCCTACGAGTAGTGTCGCCAGGGCGGGCGCGCTGTGGACGTGGCCGACCCATGCGAAGAAGTTTGTCCTGAGGCTGGACAGAAAGCCGTGCGGGGGAATCATGTCGAGGGCTTCGTCGAGCCGCATCCGGCTCTGCGTCAGAAGATTCGGCGATGGTTCTGTGACGGGATGGAAGGCCATCCGCTCATCGAGGAAGCGCATCGCGTTCAGCTCGGCCTGACACTCTTCACAACCTTCGATGTGCTGTTCCAATGCTCCGGCAAGCTCATCGGGAAGCTCGCCATAGTACGCCAGGATAATGTGGTCTCGCGCTGCTTCACACTTCATTGCTCTCTACCTCTACCAGCCTCAAAAATTTGATCGGTTTCGGGTCTTTGCCCGTTGTTGTTTTTAATTCCGTACCTGCGGGACATTAAGAAATGCCCTTCATCTCTGCCAGATTCGCCCGAAGCTTCCGTGTAGCGCGGAAGAGGGTATTTTTGGCAGTCTCCTCAGTCGTGCTTAACATCTCTCCAATGGTGCGTAACTTCAGACCCTGATAGTGCTTCAATTCAAAGACGGTGCGCTCTCTTGGCGTGAGCTTGCTCAACGCCTCGTTGATGCGCTCGCCCATTCTCTTGCGCTCAAGCTCCCGGGCCGGGTTCGACATGGCCCGCTCGTCGGAGACATTCGCCAGCAGGTCCATCTCGTCGCCGCTGGAGTCGAGGACAGTGGACGGGTCTTCGCGGCGGCTCTTGCGGCGGCGAAGCTGGTCCAGGCAAAGGTTCGTCACGATCCGGTATAGCCATGTATAGAAGCTGCACTCGAACCGGAAGTTCCCCAGGTGCCGGTAGGCCTTGATGAAGGCCTCCTGGTGCACATCCTGCGCATCCTGTTCGTTGCCCAGCATGTGCAGTGCGAGCCTGAGGACGCTTTGGTCGTAACGGCGGACGAGGGTATCGAAGGCCGCACGCTGCCCCTTCTGCGCCTGACGGATCAGCTCATCGTCCTCGATGCGCTGCTGGGCGCGTGCATCAAGCTGCGCCTGCGTCAGCTTGTTGTTTCGGGCCCCGGGTTGGCTCGCTGCCTTGGCCATGCCTGGCAACGATTTTACCGTCCCGGCGGTGAATCCGAGTGCAAAAGGGCTCGGCCGCCGTCCACGAGAAGTTGGTGCAAGCGAAGATGTCAAATCCCCGCCAAGATCAATCCCGATCGCTTCTTCCATTGTTCTGACTCCGGAGTCAGGGAAACTGCTGTTTCTACCCCTATAGACCTCCTACCCTGGCCAAAGGTAAGCAAATTGTCAAAAATGACAGTTGCGACAGGCGGGGGCGCATCTCGCGAGGCCTCCCACTTAAGTGGCAGATGGCGTGTAGACTATGGGTTTGGCCGCGAAGCCAAACCGTATCCATGCGCGCCCTTGTTCTCTCCGATATCCATGCGAATCTCGAGGCCGTGACGGCGGTGCTCGAAGCGGCGGCTCCTTTTGACGTTCTCTGGAACCTCGGAGATATCGTGGGATACGGGGGGAGTCCCAACGAAACCATCGAGCTGATGCGGGAAAAGGCCCAGTTCAACGTTCGCGGTAACCATGACCGGGTGTGTTGCGGGCTTACGTCTGCGGTGGGATTCAATCCGGTCGCCCGCGCCGCCGCCAACTGGACCCGTGAGGAGATGACCAGGGAGAACCGCGAGTGGCTTGCGGCAGTCCCGCAGGGTCCGATTGATCTTGAAAAAGATTGTCATATCGCCTGTGTCACCCTCGCCCATGGCTCGCCGCTGAATGAAGATCAGTACATCCTCACGATGCGTGACGCGTGGGCGCCGCTGCAGCAGATGCAGACGGCCATCACCTTTATCGGCCACACCCATCTGCAGGGCGGCTTTTTTCAGAAAGACCATGACTGGCACGAGATCCGCCCGCGCTACGCCAATCGCAACGAGGCGGTTTCGTGGACGCTGCCGATACCGGCGGGGACGCGACACCTGATCAATCCGGGGTCGGTGGGTCAGCCTCGCGATAACGACTGGCGCGCCGCGTTCGCGATTTACGACACAGAGGCGTGCGAGGTGATCTTCCACCGAGTCCCGTACGACCTGACTACGGCGCAGGGCAAAATCCTCATGGCGGGACTTCCGGAGCGCCTGGCGGAACGGCTGCGGGCGGGTCGGTAAGCCCTAGGCCGTCTTTTGCTCCTCGAGGGTGAGGGCCAACTCTTCCCATTCGGCCAGCAGGGAGGCGCGCTTTTCGCGGAGGACATCGAGTTCGGCAGCGTCCTTTTGCGACTGCTCTGCAGAGACGAAGTTGCCCAGCCGTTCTTCGGCCGCAGTGATTTCGGACTCAAGCCGGAGGATTTCTTCTTCGGCGAAGCGGAGGCGGTCCTCAAGCTGCTTCAGCTTGATCGGATTCAGCCGTTTGACGGCAATGGCCTGAGCCTCGGTTTCCGGCGCGGCGGCAACGACCGGGACAGGCGCCGGGACTGCGGGAATCGCGATTGACTGGATGACCTTCTCCGGGCCGCCTTCTTTGCGCCACAGGTAGTCCTCGTAATTGCCGGGGTAGATGTGGAGGCGGCGATCTTCGACCTCGAAGACGCGGGTTGCGAGGCCGTCGATGAAGTATCGATCGTGCGAGACGAAGAGAACGGTGCCGGTGAAGTTCTTAATGGCTTCGAGGAGGACGTCTTTGGCGCGGAGGTCGAGGTGATTGGTCGGCTCGTCGAGGAGGAGCATATTCGAGGGCGAGACCAGCATCTTGGCCATGGCGTAACGGTTACGTTCTCCGCCGGAGAGCACGCCGAGTTTCTTGAAGACATCGTCGCCGGAGAACATGAAGCACCCGAGGAGCGAGCGGAGTTCGACGACCGGAACTTTGGGGGCGGCGGCGGCGATGTCTTCGAGCATGACAGCGTTGGGGTCGAGGACCTTGTACTGGTCCTGCGCGAAGAAATCGACCAGAGCGTTGTGACCGAGGCGGACGTTGCCGCTGGTGGGCGCTTCCTGTGCGCTCAGCAGGCGGATCAGCGTGGATTTGCCCGCGCCGTTCGCGCCGACGAGGGCAATGCGGTCGCCACGCTCGATGGTGAAGCTGATGTCGTTGAGAACGAGCTTTTCGCCACCGTCGGGCGTTGGGTAAATCTTCGTCAGGTTGTGCGCTTCGATCACGGTGCGACCCGAGGCCGGAGGCTGCGGAATGGTGAAGTGGATTGTCGCTTCTTCTTCCGGAATTTCGATGCGCTCGATCTTTTCGAGCTCCTTGATGCGCGACTGTACCTGCTTGGCCTTGGTCGCCTGGTAACGGAAGCGGTTGATGAAGGCCTCCAGCGCGTCGATACGGTCGCGCTGGTTCTTGTAGGCGGCGAGCAGTTGCGTCTTGCGCTCTTCTTTCTGCGTGACGTACTTCTCGTAGTTGCCGTGATAGATCTGCATCCGCTTGTTCCAGATCTCGATTGTCTTGTTTACGGTGACGTCGAGGAAGTAGCGATCGTGCGAGATGAGGATGAAGGCATTCGGATAGTCGTTCAGGTAGGTCTCGAGCCAGTTGCGCGATTCGAGATCGAGGTGGTTGGTCGGCTCGTCGAGGAGCAGCAGGGAGGGTTTCTGCAGCAGGAGCTTGCCCAGCGCGATGCGCATCTGCCAGCCGCCGGAGAACTCCTCGGTCTTGCGGTTCCAGTCTTCCTTGGAGAAGCCGAGACCGCCGAGTACTGCGCCGACCTGCGCGTCGAGGGTATAGATGTCGTGAACATGAAGCTGATCGGCGATGTTGGAGTAGCGTTCCGCCGCGGCCGCGTACTCCTTCGACATGGGATCGGCGGAGGAGAGAGTGTGGGTGATCTCCTCGGCCTCGCGCTCGAGCGCGTGAAGATGATCGAAGACCGAGAGGCATTCTTCGAAGACGGTTTTGCCTCGAAGAGCGAGTCCATCCTGCGGCAGATAGCCGAGTGTCATTCCCTTGACGCGGGTGAGCTGGCCGTAATCGAGCGATTCGATGCCGGCGAGAATTTTGAGCAAGGTGGATTTGCCGGTGCCGTTGCCGCCGACAAGTCCGGTGCGCTCATTCGGAGTGATGAGCCAGTTCGCGTCTTCAAATAGCAGTTTGGGGCCGAAGCGTTTACCGGCCGAGATGAGTTGCAGCATTTCTCTTTCATTCTCTCATTTCGTCACGTTTCAATTGCGCTTCGTCACATCACAATCTTTCTTGACAACGCGAAGACAAGCTCTTGACATGCCGCTTCGTCGCACTCACTAGGCTTGCGAAAGATTCGAAAGCAGCCCTCCCCGCCTGCGATTGATTCCGAGCCTTTCGCGCGCCGCTTTGGCGCTACAGAAAGCTTTTGGGCCCGCGGGCAAATCAGAAAGAGGAGTCAGTAAAAATGAAAGTTTTTCCGAGTATGGCTGCAGGCGTAACGCTTGCTCTATCGTTATCGTCTGCCGCTTTCGCACAGCGCTATGAACAATTTAATCTAGATGCAAATGTCGCCGGCAACGCCGAGGCGCCCGATTCACAACTGGTCAATGCGTGGGGACTCGCCCGAGGCTCAGGCAGCGACTGGTGGGTATCGGACGAAGCTACGGGAGTGGCCACTCTGTACGATGGCCCTGGCCACAAACAATCTCTCGTCGTCACGATTCCCAAAAACAACCCCAGCGATCCGACGTTCCCACAGGGCGCCCCAACCGGGATGATCTCCAACGGCAGCACGACGGACTTTCCTGTCATTCCAGGCAAGCCGGCAGTGTTTATCTTCGCCACGCTCGATGGAAGCATTGCCGCGTGGAACCCGACTGTGGGAGTGGCGCCAGGAGCCAATCCTCCGTCTACCAACGCTGCTACGGTCGTACACACAAAGGATGGTTCCGGCTACACGGGAATCACCACGGCGTTCATCGATGGCAAGCGTTATCTCTATGCCGCGAACTTCCTCAAGGGACGCATCGATGTGTTCGACAGCAACTTCGGACCCGTGAAGCTGAAGGCTGACGATTACGATCACGACAGCCATCAGTTTTTCGGAGACGACGACCGGCCATTTACCGACGACAATCTCCCGCGCAACTTTATGCCGTTCAATGTGCAGGCCATCGGCAACGACATCGTCGTGACCTATGCTTTGCACTTTGCCGGCAATCCGTTTGAGACGCCAGGCCCGGGCCTCGGCTATGTCGATATCTACACCTCGAAGGGCAGACTGCTTCGCCGTCTCGAACACGGCGACTGGCTGAATGCTCCCTGGGGAGTGGCGCTCGCGCCTCTGGATTTCGGCCGCTTCAGCCATGACCTGCTGGTCTCGAACTTTTCCGCCGGCGGCAACACGCAGTCGGCCGGATTTATCTCTGCCTACGATCTCTCCACCGGCAAGCTTGATGGCCAGTTGCAGGGTGAGAACGGAAAACCGCTCTCCATCAACGGCATCTGGTCCATCAGCTTTGCCAACAGCGCAACTTCGAACAGCTACGATCCTGACGAGGCTCCTGCCTCGGAGCTCTACTTTACAGCGGGGCCAAACCAGGCCACGGCGGGGCTCTTCGGATACCTGGTTCCGGTCAAAACAGACCTGATCCAGGGCAACTCGCAATAGCAGACTCTTTGGCTGGATGCGATGAGAGCTGTAGATACGGGAGTCTACAGCTCTTATTTTTTGCGGCCATCTTTCCTATCTGCGGAGCCGGGTTTCCTATCTGCTGAGCCGCAGTTTCTTAAAGCATGATGGTGATCGACTTCTGATACGTAGCGGGGCCGTGAACGTAACCCCAACCGTTGATGACGCGGTCCCACGCGTTCAGGAAGAACGAGTGGGCGCAGTGAGTCGAGGTTGGATCGCCCGTGACGGTTGCATTCCACGGAGTCGGGCCCGGGGGCGGGACCGGAACGATGGCGATACCGGTCCAGATGCGGGATGGGGTGATGTGATTGGCGTAGGTGTCCGAGGAGATGCCCACGGACTTGTTGTCTCCCCAGTAAGCCGCCAGGCTCCAGGAAAGAAGGTGAGCCGGGGCGGAGGCTGTGACGACAAAGGTGAAGGTCGGCGCTCCGGTGGTGACAATGGCGCAGGTGTTAATAGCGACGTTGCCGGGCTGCTGAAGAATCTGCTCGATGATCGCGGTGGGCAGAGTGTTATCGATCATTACATTGGCGAAGCGGCCGGGGTCGGTTCCGTGCCCAATCTCGCTGGCCAGGTTTTGCGTCGCAAAGAGCCTGACACTGATGTTGTTGAGCGCGTTGGGTTGTCCTGCGGTGTTGAGCAGAAGACCGAGCCAATTGTTGAGCCATATCTGTCCCGCGGCGCGCAAAGGATAGAAACCACTAATGGGAACAGTGGTTTGCAGCTCGAAGACATTCAACGGAACGCTCCAGAGATAGTCGGAGAACGGCTGCGTGACCAGGACGCCGCCTATATAGACCTGGTAGAAGTTCGCCCCCATTGCGCGGGCGCTCTGCCAATTAATCATCAGGGGAAGGGTGCCTCCGAAGGGGGAATCCTTCACCTGATAGAAGTACGTCGGGTCCATCGATGTGTCGGCGAATCCGTTGGGAAGATGTATGGCGTCGTTGGGAACAAAGCCTATTCCCAAGAGGATTGGGCCGGCAGCGGAGATGAGAGAGGAAGAGAGATCCACCTCGCTAATGGTGGTAGCGCTCGCAATGAGGATCTGGTTGGGCGAGAGAACATTGACGCTGTATGGAGCAAATGCCGTAGGACCGGCGATGGCTGTAACAGCCGGCGGAGTGTGTGCAAGATCCACCTTGAAAACAGTGCCTGTCGGGTTAGGCTGCGGGAAGAGGATGAGGCTTTCGCCGGCGTCGGCAAAAGTGAGATGCCGGGGACCCTTCAGGCCGCTGGCAATTACGAGGCTGGTGCTGGTGGCCAGATCATAACGAGTGATCGTTCCCGCATCGCTGCTGACGTAGAGGAAGCGGCCATCGGAGGTGACGAGCACTCCGCGCGGGGCGAAGGCGCCGGCCACAACTTTTTTGGCACCACCGCTTAGAGTGACGCGCTGGATCTGGCTTGCCGTGAATTCACAGACATAGGCGAAACCATGAGCCTCGTCGAGGGCGATCTGGTCGATCCCGTTGAAGCCGGATGCGACGACGGTGGCGGCAGCACGATTGAGATTGGTGAGACTGAGACGCAGAAGCGTACCGGGGCTTTCAGCGACGTAGGCATGAATGCCGTCGATGCTGAGTTCTATGTCGTGTGGCGCGTTGAACCCAGTGCCCAGCGTGGTTTTGACATGGGTGTGCGCTGCCACGGAGACGATGGTTCCGGCGCCGGCATCGGCGATGAGGAGCTGATCGGTAATCTGGCGGTAATCGCTGCCACCGGCGTCGGCAAATCCGGTGGCGATTGTGACTGGAACAGGTATCGGCATAAAGCCTCGCAGTCTGGATACCCGGGGGAGGCGTCATTCTCCCACTCACTGATCAGAGATGTCAACGACAGAACGGGAAAGGCGTGGATTCGCGAGGACGTATTGACGCTCCCGTGAAAGAGACAACGATAAAGCCGCTCTGCTACCTTCAAACAGTAGAGAGTTTGATGCCAGGCCAGCCACAACTTTTTCCGAATTCTTCCCCCGCTGTGTTGCCGCCTCCTGAACCGAACGGCGAGAACTCCCGGCGAATGGCTCCCGTGTGGTTGCAACGGCTGTCGCTCTTCGTCCTGGTGCTCTTCTGTGTCTATCTGGGTGTGCTGGTGACGATTATCCCGTGGTGGACGCGCGTGTGGGACCACAATCTGTTCATTGTGTCGCGGCCGTGGCTCAGTTCCATCCTGCACAATGGCGCGGTGCGCGGTATCATCTCCGGTCTTGGGCTGCTGGATATCTGGATCGGCATCTCAGAGGCTGTGAACTATCGCGACTATCGCTCGCAGTAACCGGAGAAGAGAACGACCATGTCAGACCAGAGGCCCAAACCCTTGGCGGAAGCGCCGCTTGCATACGAGAACCCGGGTTTCATCAACTCGGCAGACGGACGCCTTATCCGCATTATGGCCGAGTACCAGGAGCCAATGGCGCGCTTTCGCCGCGAGCGCATTCAAGACACCGTGGTCTTCTTCGGGTCGGCCCGGTTTCGGGCGCTCGACATCGCTCGCGCACAGTTTGAACTGCTGGAGAATACCGGCTCCACAAAACCGGCTCCGCCTGAAGAACAACCGGTCGACATCGAGGCCGTAGAAGGAACCGAGATCACAGGGCGAAAGCTGCTGCGCGCAGGAGCCGCGATCGAGATGGCCGGCTATTACGAAGACGCCCGCAAACTCGCTTTTCTGCTTTCTACCTGGGCCAAGACGCTGCCCGGCAACCGCAACCGCTTCGTCGTGACCTCAGGGGGCGGTCCCGGCATTATGGAGGCTGCCAATCGCGGGGCGTACGAGGCCGGAGCCAAGACGATCGGCCTGAACATCAAGCTGCCTTTTGAGCAGGAGCCGAATCCTTACATCACTCCCGCGCTGAACTTCGACTTCCACTACTTCTTCATGCGCAAGTACTGGTTTGCGTATCTCGCGAAGGCGCTCATCGTGTTCCCGGGCGGTTTTGGGACTCTCGACGAGATGTTCGAGATCCTCACACTGGTGCAGACCAAAAAACTTGCCAAGAAGATCACGGTGGTCATCTACGGTTCCTCTTACTGGAAGAGCGTGATCAATCTCGACATCCTCGCGGAAAAGGGAGCGATCGCGGTCTCCGATCTCGACCTCTTTCACTTCGCGGACACGCCCGAGGATGCATTCGAAATCCTCAAGAAGGGGCTGACCGAAAATCACCTGGAGTCGGAGTTCGAGCGGCAGCAGCAGGCGCGCCAGCGGGCGATGGATACCACGCAACCTGTGCCGAGCGTGGAGGAGTTACTTGGTCCGGATATCGCCAAGACCCGGTAACGTATGGTTCAGGCTGACCCAAAAGTGTCACCTTGTAACCATCTAAGTTACCTGGATTTACAAATATTGAAGCCTCATTCTCGGTGCAGTTACCCCAGCTTCACAATTTAACCCCATACTGTCCTCGCAGAAAGGCAAATGGAGGCACGATGGGACAGAGCATCTCATACCTGTGGCGCGAACCAAACGCGGCGAAGGGATTCATCACCGGAGTCTCACTGCACAGCCACACCAATCAGTCCAGGGAGACGCTCGACTTCATCGCGGAACTCTCGACGGATTGGGGGGTTTTGCAGCCGATCATGCGCTGGGCCGAGCAGCGCAGCCAGCGGCTTTCGGGCATCCATCCCGACTACGCCCGCAGCTACTGGACCCCACCGCTGACTCCACGACTCGCGTTTGACCTTGAGCGGAATCAGATTGAGAACAAGCTGCAGATTCCAGCGCTGGTCTCACTGACCGATCACGACGACATCAATGCTCCGCTGCTGCTACGCTCTGTTTCCTCGGCGCGCCACATCCCGGTTTCGGTTGAGTGGACCGTCCCTTTCCACGAGACGGCCTTTCACCTGGGCATCCACAACCTGCCCAGCGCATCCGCGGTGATCTGGATGGATCGCCTTCGAAGAATTCACGGCCGCCACGAAAGAGGAGCGCACCCCGGAGGTTCTGCGAGCGATTCTTGCGGACCTCGATGAAATCCCGGGTGTGCTGATTATCTTCAACCATCCGCTGTGGGATCTCTATCGTGTCGGCAGGAATCGTCATGAGGTTCTGGTCAACGAATTTATGGCCGTGTACGGCCAGTATGTCCACGCGCTCGAACTCAACGGCCTGCGCGACTGGAAGGAGAATCGCGAGACAGCGACGCTGGCGAGCAAATGGAATCAACTCGTTATCAGCGGAGGCGATCGCCACGGCATCGAGCCCAACGCGAACATCAACATGACGAACGCAACCGCTTTTACCGAGTTCGTCCACGAGGTTCGTCGCGAGCGGCAGAGCCACGTGCTGTTCATGCCGCAGTATGCCGAGCCCTGGAAGCACCGCATCCTGCAATCGACGCTGGATGCGATTCGCGACTACCCACAGTTCCCGGATGGTTCGCGCCGCTGGGATGAGCGGGTCTATCACCCGGATGCTCATGGCGCGATCCGTCCGCTCTCGGAGCTTTGGACGACAGGCCGCGCGCCAGTCTACCTGCGAGCGCTTCTCAGCGGCGTCCGCATGATGGGCGCGGCTCCAGTCTCCGGAGGGCTTCGCCTCGCGTGGACCAATACGGGCGAGATGCGGACGACGCTGGCCAAACAGGACGCCTGAAGCGAGGGATTTCGTAGTCACGCAGGAAGGTACGCTGTAGTCTGGAGCGGATGCGTGTGCCGCGTGTAGCTTATTTTCCCGACTCTTTCCACGAGATCAACGGCGTGGCGCACACCAGCCGGAACTTCGTCGCGTACGCGCAACGGCATCAGCTGCCGTTCCTGTGTGTGCGCGCAGGCTCACGAGCTGACGCGTTCGAGCAGACGGGAGAGTTACGGACTCTTGAACTAGGCCGGAGCCGGGCCTCGGTCCGCATGGAAAAGGACCTTGAGTTTGACACGCTCTTCTGGCGTCACGCCTCGCTCATTCGCCGGGAACTGGAGCGCTTCCAACCGGAGATCCTTCATATCACCGGTCCGAGCGAGCTCGGCATCCTCGGGGCCTATTTCTCCTGGGCTCTTGGTCTGCCGCTCGCAGCCTCATGGCACACCAATGTGCACGAATACGCCGCGCGAAGAATGGCCTGGCTGACGACACGGATGGAGAAGAGACAAGGCGACGCAATTGAGCGAAATGTGGAGGGAGGAACGCTCTGGGCCACCTCGCGCTTTTACCGTCTGGCCAGGGTGCTCTACGCTCCCAACGAAGAGCTCTGCGCCATGCTGGAGCGCACTACTGGCCGGCCCTGTTACCTCATGCAGCGCGGCGTTGAGACGGAGCAGTTTTCGCCATCCCTGCGGACACGGCCGCGAGAGGACGAGACGGTAATCCTTGGCTATGTGGGAAGGCTTTCTATCGAGAAGAATGTGGCGCTCCTCGCCAGGGTAGAGCAGGAGCTGGAGGCGATGGGCATCGTCAATGTGCGCTTCCTCATCATCGGGCATGGGGCCGAAGAAGCATCGCTGCGTGCCACGCTGAAGAAGGCCGACTTCGCCGGAGTGCTGCGCGGCGCAGACCTTACACGCGCCTACGCCAATATGGACATCCTCGTCTTTCCGTCGCACACGGATACCTTCGGCAATGTTGTGCTCGAAGCGCTGGCCAGCGGAGTTCCCGCCGTCGTTACCCCTGACGGCGGACCGAAGTACATCGTCCGCAACGATGTCACTGGCTTCGTAAGGACTGATGAGGGATTCGCACAGGCGATCGCGGCGCTCGTTCGCGACAGCGCAAGACTCGCCCAGATGCGCGCGGCCGCACGCGACTATGCGCTGGGATGCAGCTGGGATGCGGTCTTTGGAAGCGTCTACGACGGCTATCGGACCGCGCTGCCCAAGCCAAAGCCAATCCTCGCAGAATCGGGAATTTAGAAGCGAAGCTGAGATTTAGAAACGAAGCTGGGATTTAGAAGCGAAGCTCGCCGATATAGACCATGTAAGGCGCCAGCGTCATTCCGTCCAGATGCATTGCGCCCATACCGCGGTCCGATCGCAGGACGGGACGCAGAAAGCTTCCACGCAGCCGCAGCTTCTGCATATCGGCCTTCAGGGAGACCGTCACCGGCTGAGCGGTGAGATTGCATACCACAAGGATGGCGGGCGTTTGCGGGGAAACTGAGGGCGGCTTGCGCACCCATGCCAAGACGTTCTTGTCGTCGTGGTTCAGGACAATCTCCTCGCCCGAGCCGATGGTGCGATTGCCGTGATGGAGCGCGCTCAGCTGCCGGTACCAGTTCAGCAGCGAAGCCGGATCACCGTCTTCAACCGCGGCATTCGGCCCATCTTCCGGCGGCGCGGGCGCGGCTCCCGGCTTCGGTTTTGGGGGAGCGTCCCAGTGAATTGCCTGCCGGGTCCCGAGACCAAGCTCCTGCCCGAAGTAAAGAAGCGTCCCCGAGCGGCTCGCCAGAAGAACGGCGGCCAACGTCTTTGCAATCGCCATATCGTGGCTGCTGTCGCCATAACGGCTCAAACTGCGTGTATAGGTTGGCCCATCGCTCAGCAAAAGCGGTATGACACGGCCGCCCTGCAGAAGCTGCTGTGAGGCTTCCATCCCTGCGCGAATCGTCGCGGCAGAAAGTTGCGGCGCTGTGCCCGCACGTGGATCGGCGAGTAACTGCACAACTGTCGCTTTGCTCTGGGGATCGTTCGTATCGAGATCAGCGACGAGGATACGCTGGCCGACGAACGAATTGAGGAGTTTCCTCAGGTCCGTGAGTTGGTCCGCAGTGGCTCCCGGGGCGTAGAAGCCTGCGATGCCGTGCGTGAGCCAGAGACGTGCGACCGAAGAGAAGCCGGCCGCGCCGGGATCGAGCGAAAGCAGAACACGGATGTTGCGGCTGCTCGCTTGATGGATGAGGTCGTCAAGATCGTCTACCGTTCCAAGCGCCGGATCGATCGTGCCGGAGGTTATGGAATCGAGAAGGATCGCGTCCGTCCCAAGCGACTGGACGTAATCAAGGCGTTTTGCGATTCCCTGAAGGCCATCGGATGAAAAGCTTTTCGGATCAACTCGATACACGACGGCATGGCGCCACCATGAATCCGAACTCATTCCCGAACCAGCCCATCCTGGCCGGGCGAGCGTCTGTGTGGTTCCGGCGGACGCAACGGCAAGAAGAGCAATCAGAGCAACTCGGCGGAGGTTTAGCAGGAGTGAGGTCATCGCTCGATTTCTGATGCTAACGGATTGACCGGAAAGAGGGGAGAATCAGGTGGAATGCCCCGTGCGGGACACGCATTTCCCGACAGTGACGAAAGGCATGAATTCTGTGACCAACCGCTACTGTGTACGATTGGTATACCTTGTGTTTAATCTAAAAAAGCTATCGTGCTTTTATCACCTTTTCACATCATGACGCAGAGCTTTTTGCACTGACGCGCGGTTGTGCATCGACGTAGATGCACCTGTGCTGGGGGACACCGCATCGACGCAGATGCGTTTGAAGGCCCCATTTCGGCATTGTTTTTAGCCGCGCTGCCATAGCTGAGCTTTTTTACGGCCAATTTCCCTTCGTTTTACATCAGCAAAATGTTGTACAGGAGAGCACTACCATGAAGTCGCTTTTGAGGCATCTTTCTCTCTTTCTTCTGGTACTGGCGTTCGCCGCTACCACATCCCTTGTGGCGCAGACATTTCGTGGAGGTATTGCGGGATCGGTCCAGGATTCGACCGGCGCTGCAGTCCCGAACGCCAAGATTCTTCTCACGGGGAACGATACGGGGTTCAAGCGTGAGATGATTTCGACAAGTTCGGGCGATTACAGCTTTCAGGACCTTCCGCTTGGCGACTATAGCGTCGTGGTAACCTCTTCCGGATTTACGACGACAAAGGTAGAGCACATTGCGGTGCGTCCAGGCCAGGTTTATGCCCTGGATATCAAGCTCGGCGTTGCATCGGCGACGGAGCAGATCAATGTAAATGCAGACTCGGTGGCGATTGATGCGTTGTCGACGACGAACAATGCCGTGGTCCCCGGTCAGGCAGTCGCCAATATTCCCTTGAATGGCCGTGACTTTACGCAGTTGATCAAGATCACTCCGGGCGTGAACGGCGCGGGTTCGATGAATGGCGCGCGTACCAACCAGAACAACTGGCAGATCGACGGAGTCGACAATAACGACATCTTTCATAATTCGCAGGGCGCGAACCAGGGCGGCGTATCGGGTATCGCGGGTGTGACGCTTCCGATTGAAGCAATCGACCAGTTCTCGGTGCAGTCGCAGGGCAATGCCGAAGTCGGCCGCAACGGCGGCGGCCTTGTCAACATGGTTGTGAAGAGCGGCACGAACAGCTTTCACGGCAGCGCTTACTACTACCTTCGCAACGAGGCCTTTGCGGTCAAGAGCGCCTTCCTTGCACCGACGGCCCGCATTCCGAAGATTCGCAACAACCAGTGGGGCGGTTCGGTCGGCGGCCCGGTCATGCACGACAAGCTGTTCTTCTTCGTCAACTACGAGCGGCAGAAGTACATCATCGGCGCGCAATCGGCTGCCACCGAGCCAACCGATGCATGGGTGAATAAGGCGAAGACCCTGATGGCAGCACACAACGTCCCCGTCAGCCAGACCTCTTTGAATCTTTTGAATGCCCTTTGGCCGCAAGGCAATAAGCCAGGCGCTGCCACTACCAATAACTTCTTCGATTTGCGGCCCCAGAACGGCTACAGCGATAACGCGGTAGGCAAGATCGACTGGAATATCAATTCCAGGCAGACGCTTTCGATTCGCGCGTTCATCGGCTCGGGGCGGCAGCTTGGCAATGCAGGCACGAACGTGTGGGATTACTACCAGGTGGCTCCCGACCATGTTAATAACTATGCGATCACGCACAACTGGGCGATCGCGAACCACCTTTCGAACCAGCTATTGTTTGGCGTGAACTACTTCGGCCAAACCTTTAACGACAACATTCACAATCAGAACATCCCGGCGCTTGGCCTGAATACGGACGTAACCGACCCCACCCTTTACGGCGCCCCGACCATAACGCTGACACCGTTCGACCAGGTTGGCGTGACACCGCCTCTCGGACGCCAGGACTATACAGGCCATGTGACGGACACAGCCAGCTATGTGGTCGGGAAGCACCAGATCCGGTTCGGTGGCGAGTTCCGCAGAAACTACATGAACCTTCTTTATCAGCGCAATATCCGCGGCTCTTTCACCTATAACGGTCAGGCCTCGGGCACTATTCTGCCGGCAACAGGTCCGGGAGCTACCTCCTATGCGGCGGACGCATCGCAGGATTCGAGCTCGTCTGACTTTACAGTCCGAACGCTTGCGGACTTCCTGGCGGGTTATGCCGCTTCGGGAACAATCGTCCGCGGCACGCTTCAACGCGATGTATGGGTCAATCAGTGGGACGTCTTCGCGCAGGACCAGTTCCAGCTGACACCGAGTCTCACTTTGAACTACGGCATTCGCTGGGACTTTTCCGGCCCGGTCTACACAACAGACGGAACGTTCTCTAACTTCAATCCGAATTCTGCGAGCGGATATTCCATCGTAGGCCAGGACATCGATACGCTCTATCCGCGGCGGTACACAAACTTCTCGCCACGCGTCGGATTCAGCGACAAGGTCACCGACAAGTTTGTGGTTCGCGGAACCTATGGACTCTTCTACGACCTTCCAAACCTGAACGGCTTCTTCGACAATCGCCCCGGCAACGGAGCTTCGGTCGGAGTCCAGGCCAACAATACCGGGCCGAATCCGGTCTTTACGGTTTCGAAGTCAGCGCCGTTCGCGATCATCACGAACGTGGATCCACTGCCGTCTTCTCCAGCAGCAGGCGCGACCTTCGGCGTCTCGACGGTCTCTCCGGACTTCAAGAACGCCTATCTTCAGAACTTCAACCTCAACACGGAATATCAGCTGAACAACAGCACGATCATTCAGATCGGCTACGTGGGTTCCAACGGGCGTCACCTGTTCAACCTGCGGGACATCAACCAGGCACTGCCGAACGCAACCAAGAGCACGGTTCAAAGCAGCCGTCCTTACTACTCGAAGTTTCCGACGTTTGCCGCGATCAACGAGTATGAATCGGGCGCAGGGTCCAACTACAGCTCGCTGCAAGCCATGATTCGCACCAGTGGTTTTCATGGCCTTACGGCGCAGGGTTCGTACACGTACGGTCACGCACTGGACAATGTCTCCGGTACTCGTGGCTTCGCCCCGCAGAACTCACTCAATCTCGCGGCTGAATACGGCAATGCGGACTTCGACGTTCGCCACACCTTCAACGGCTACATTGTGTACGAGATTCCGACCTTCGGCGGCTTTAAGCCGCTGACGCAGGGATGGGAGGTCAACAGCTTCATGACCTTCTACACGGGCAAGCCGGTGGCGACGAAGACCAGCGCGAACAACAGCGGCGTGGGAGAGTTCCAGGATCGCGTGACAAAGGTTGCGGATCCGTATACCAGCAGCCGCTCCTTCTCACGCAACTCTTCCGGCACGGGCTTTGTTCAGTGGTTCAATCCAGCGGCATTTGCGGTTCCGGCGGCCGGCACTTTCAGTCCATCCGAGCGAAACACGGTTCGCGGCCCTGGATTCGGAACGGTTGATGCGTCGGTCGTCAAGAACACAACGCTGCATGAAAACATCAAGCTTCAGCTGCGGTGCGAGATGTTCAACATCTTCAACCGCCTGAATCTTGCCAACCCAAGCGGCAGCTTCACGTCGTCGAACTTTGGCCGCTCGACCACCACAGTAGGCGACAACGCCGGCGCTCCGGGAATCGGATCGGGCGAACCGTTCAACGTACAATTTGCAGCCAAAATCGTCTTCTGAGCGAACAGCTCAATTGGCATATGACAACTCAGGCTGAGAGCAACTACTCTCAGCCTGAGTTTTTGCTTAGCGACGTTTTCAAGAAAGGATTCGAAATGAAGTGTCTGACCGCTCTCATAACAGGCGCCGCGTTGCTGGCTGCCCAACCTTTGTTTTCCCAGATGGGCGCACCCGGAGAGCGCACTCCCGCGCTGCCTGCTGTTGCCGGGCCGCTTGCTGCGAAGTATAAGGCGGACGCCGACAGGATTCTGGCTGCAGCCGCGACCGACAACGATGGCTATGCTGCCCTCGCGTACCTGACTGACCATATCGGCAAGCGCCTGAGCGGCAGCGATCAGCTCAACACTGCGGTGGAATGGGGCGCGGAGCTGATGCGGAAGGCTGGGCTGCAGAATGTACGCGTGCAGCCGGTGATGGTTCCGCATTGGGTGCGCGGCAGTGAATCGGGCACGTTGCTCTACAAGGGCGAGGCAGGCCCGATTTCCAAGCCGCTGCACATGCTTGGCCTCGGCATGAGTGTGGGGACTGCGAAGGAAGGCATTACCGCTCCGGTGGTGTTTGTGCATGACTTCGGCGAACTCGATCAACTGCCGGCGGAGCAGGTGAAGGGGAAGATCGTTGTCTATAATCCCGGCTGGCACGGGTACGGGGTGAACTCGGTCTATCGAACGGCAGGTCCTTCGCGCGCAGCGGCCAAGGGCGCGGTTGCGGTGCTGGTGCGGTCGGCGACCGGGCTTGCGATGCAGACTCCTCACACAGGAACACTGCGGTATGACGAGGCGGCTCCGAAGGTTCCGGCGGCGGCGATCTCGGTTGAGGATGCTCTGCTGATTGAGCGGCTCGCGAAAGAGGGTCCGGTTTCGGTTCATCTGCAGATGGACGCGCACATGGAGCCGGATGCAAAGGCCGGCAATGTGATCGGCGAGATCGTCGGCTCGGAGCATCCGGAGCAGGTGGTTGTGCTCGGCGGACACATTGACTCGTGGGATGTCGGTCAGGGCGCGCAGGATGATGGCTCAGGCATCATGGCGACGTTTGAGGCTGTGTCGCTGATCCACAAGCTCGGACTGAAGCCGAAGCGGACGATCCGCATTGTCTTCTGGGTGAATGAGGAGAACGGCGGCGCGGGCGGACGCGCATATCGCGAGATGATCGGCGACAAGATCGGCGATCAGGTTGCCGCGATCGAGATGGACGGCGGCGCGGAGAAGCCGCTGGGTATCGGCTATGGCGGCTTTGGTGGGCCTCGGCGGCCCGCTCCCCCTGCTCCTGGAACTCCGATGGCGGCTCCGCGTGGGGGCTTTGATCTGAGCTCACTGAGCGCGGAGGAGAAGCAATCGTTCGTGTATCTGCAGGATATCGCTTCGCTGCTGAGCTCGATCGGGGCTGACAGCGTCTCGCCGGGTGGCGGCGGATCCGACATCGGACCGATCACTGCGGACGGTGTTCCGGCGCTCGCTCCGCGGACCGTGGGCGAACATTACTTCGACTGGCATCACACGGAGGCAGATACGCTGGATAAGGTCGATCCGGATTCGTTCCGGAAGAACACGGCGATGCTGTCGGTTCTGGCTTACGTGCTGGCCGATATGGATGGCAAGCTGGCAGGAAGGAAATCGACTTTCCGTGAGTAGCCGCCGACTTCGAAGCAGCGGCCGTCCGGAGGAGAAGGCCGACGGCGGCCGTGCGGTTCGTTCAGTCGATGTCGAAGGTGACTCCCTGGGCGAGGGGGAGTTCGGTTCCGTAGTTGATGGTGTTGGTGGCTCGGCGCATATAGGCCTTCCATGCGTCCGAGCCTGACTCGCGGCCACCGCCGGTCTCCTTCTCGCCGCCGAAGGCTCCGCCGATCTCCGCCCCGCTGGTTCCGATGTTGACGTTGGCGATGCCGCAGTCGGAGCCGGTGACGGAGAGGAAGATTTCGGCCTCGCGCATGTTCATCGTGAAGATGGAGGAGGAGAGTCCTTGCGGGACGTCGTTGTGGAGCGCGATGGCCTCTTCGAGCGTGCTGTATTTGAGGATGTAGAGGATCGGCGCGAAGGTTTCGCGACGGACGAAATCGTTCTGTTTCGCGATCTCGACCAGGGCGGGGCGGACGTAGAAGGCGTTGGCCGCGCCCTTCTGGGGAATGCGCTCGCCGCCGGTGATGGTTGCGCCTGCGCTTTTTGCGGCTTCAAGAGCCTGCTGCATGGCGCGGAAGGCGCGCTCGTCGATGAGGGGGCCTACGAGGGTTCCAGACTTGCGGGGGTCGCCGATGGAGACGCCGGCGTAGACCTTCCTGAGTTTTGGCAGCAGCGTGTCGTAGATGGATTCGTGCACGATGAGGCGGCGCAGGGAGGTGCAGCGCTGGCCCGCGGTTCCCATGGCGGCGAAGGCGACTCCGCGGAGGGTGAGGTCGAGGTCAGCGGTGGGTGCGACGATGGCGGCGTTGTTGCCCCCGAGCTCGAGGATGCTGCGGGCGAACCGGGCTGCGAGGCGTGGCCCGACTGCGCGGCCCATTGCGGTGCTTCCAGTCGCGGAGACAAGCGGGACGAGCGGCGAGTCGGCGAGCTGTTCGCCTACTTTTGCGTCGCCTATGAGCAGCGACGAGAGGTTTGCGGGGACATTGCCGAGTTTTTGGGCGGCTCGCTCGAAGATGGCCTGGACAGCGAGCGCGGTGAGCGGCGTTTTTTCTGAAGGCTTCCAGATGACAGAATTGCCGCAGACGAGGGCAAGGGCGGCGTTCCAGCTCCACACGGCGACGGGGAAATTGAAGGCGGAAATGACGCCGACGACACCGAGAGGGTGCCAGGTCTCCATCATGCGGTGCGCGGGCCGTTCGGAGGCGATGGTGAGGCCGGTGAGCTGACGCGAGAGGCCAGCGGCAAAGGTGCAGATGTCGATCATCTCCTGGACCTCGCCGGTGCCTTCGGAGAGGATCTTTCCGGCCTCGATGGTGACGAGGCGGCCGAGGTGCTCGCGCTCGGCGCGAAGCTCTTCGCCGAAGAGACGGACGAGTTCGCCGCGGCGTGGAGCAGGAACGGTTCGCCATTCGAGAAAGGCCTTGTGGGCAGCGGCGATGGTCTGCGCAGGATTTTTGGCCACGGCCACATGCGCGATGGTTTCGCCGGTGACGGGAGTGGTGACGGCGAGTGTGCCCTCGGTGTAGTCGGAGGCGGGGACACCGAAACCGGCGAGCAGGTCAGCTGTCTGTTGCGGGAGGGTCATGCACCTCGATGGTATCGCGTTCGGTTGTGCGTACCTACCCCTCTCCCTTTTTTAGTTCAAAGTATTCATTCTGTTTAGTTTAGATCTGGACTTCGGACACATCGAGCGTCAGACTCCCCAGGCGATTTTTTCGGCTCTTTGGAGATCATCCTTGCAAGTAGCTGTAAATAAAGGAGATACCTTGATTAATTTGTTCGGATGTGGTATAATACTAAAGCGGCTTTTGTCGCATAGATCACTATGGAGGAACTGCATATGGAAGATGTCAGGACGGAGATTCAGCGATTCTTTGAGGAGTATGAGCGGTATGCAAACTCGGACGATGCGAGCGGGATTGTTTCTCAGTTTGCCGAGCCTTTCATGACGGCGGATGCATCCGGGTGCCGGGTTGTCTCCAGGGCAGAGCTGGCAGCTGGGATTGCGAAGCGCAAGCAGGTATTCGATGGAGCCGGAAAGAGGTCTACTTCACTGGTGTCGCTGGAGACGAGAGAGTTGAGCGAGCAGTATGTGCTGGCGGAGACGGAGTGGCGCGTGCACTTCGAACGCGAGAAGACGGAAGAGATTTCCTTGCGGTCTTCGTTTGTGGTGCACCGTTCGGACGATGGGTCGAAGATTGTGTTTTACCTGATGCACCAGAATCCGATGAGCGTTTTGAAGGAGCGTGGGCTTTCCGGGTAAGTACCGGCGGAACTGGCAACGAAACTCGTGAAGTCAGCGTTCCGGAGGAGTGGGTTTGGGGCCCGGCAGGGATTCGGCTGGCTCTTGCGAAGGATCGAGGTTTTTTGAATCGCGGTCGGCTCGATCGAAGTGAAGTAAGACAAAGACGAACAATACTACGAGCCCAATGACTGCGGGCAAGAAGATCGAAAATGTTTCCTGCATAAATAGCCCCTCCCTACTCTCGGGGAGGGCGTCACGGTATCACAGTGCAATAAGAAGCGGAAAGAAAAAACGTATAGCGGATAGCCAGAGGTTTGTTACCCGGTTTTCAACAAGGGTGGCAATGCAGGTGAAAGTTGCGACTTTGCATGTAAGTTATGGCGGCAGATTTGTTAGCGATGGGTGACGCATTCGGCCTTAGCGCTTTTGCACAAAAGGATGATTATTTCCACACAAATAGCTGTTTAAAACCTCTTGATTCGCAGGAGGGACAGGAGCAATATTCATTTCACCGGAGGAGAAATCCTCTAGAAGGAGAGAGTAAACAAGGAGAAATCGGCGAGAACCGGCAACGGGACTCAAACCAGGTGACCGGGCAACTGGAAGGCCTGGCGATGAAACTGAGAGAACTCGTGCGGCGAGAGCAGTATCGGAAGTGGATGGACGACGCAGGCTTCGGCGTGCGAAGCCCAGCTAAGTTCGGGACAGCAATCGTTTGTGATCTGGGTGCCGTACCAGATCTTCGAAAATTCGGAAAGAGAGGGGCGAGGACTCGCAAGAGGATTCGCCCCTTCGCTTTTTTGATTGCGGATTACTGCTCTGTGAGAGACTCATTTCGGAAACCCCAACTCATAAGTGCTGTTACTGAAATGGGAGAGTCTGATGGCAGATCAAGCAGCTCCGCGTACCCTAACTCTTGAGACAGAACAGACCGACGACGCTACCATTGTGCGATGCCGTGGGTATCTGATCTCCGGAATGACTGATGGCTTCTACTCCAAGATCAAGCCGATGATTGCAAATAAAAAGCGGATCGTGCTGGATCTGTCTGAAGTGGTTTGGATGGATAGCATGGGTCTCGGCACGCTTGTCGGGCTCTACACGTCGGCGAAAGGCGCTGGCTGCGAGCTGCAGCTTCTGAAGGTTGGCAAGCGCGTTAAGGAGCTACTGGGGCTGACCAATCTCTGGGATGTCTTCGTCGTTATTGGGGAGCGCGGCGTGAGGATGTGAGGGCGTCAGGTTCTTGAAAGAAAGGGCGAGGACTCAGAAGAGTCTTCGCCCCCTTGCTGTTTGGCGTGTTGAGAGAAACCAGGGATTGCGAATGGGATGAAGCCCGGCCTGCTCCTAACGGGCTGTCAGACCCCTGCGACGGAACATCCATCCCAACATGCTCACTCCTGTCGTCACAAGCATGACGGAACCGGGCTCGGGGACAGGGCTGGGACCCAGGTCCACCGATGTATATGTGCCTGAAGTAAGCATGTAGTCCATCATTCCGTTACCTGGAAATGCGCCGGGGGTGTTGCACGCCGGCTGATCGCCCCCACACTGGAAGGGAACGAACAACAAGGAACCGTTCGGGCCTCCCGAGAGTGACTGGGGACTTGGCGCGTTGAGTGTTGGCAGGTTCGGCAAAAATTCTATCGGATTGAATCCGGGTTGGACGTTGGAGTCGTACAAAACAGAGCCTGAGAGAGTCCAGGCAGCCAGGCGCGTTACAAATGTGAGTTCCGAAGCCGTTAAGGGATGCATTCAGGGTCCCTGTCAGCGTAAACGATATATTTGAGGCGATGTCGTTCACCGCATCAAAGTGACCTGAACCGTTGATGATTTCTGTACATGTGCCCCCGCCAATGCACGTTGCCGTGAACGTCACATTGATGAAGGTGATGTTGTAAATATCAGCGCGAGCGCCTGCAGGGTAGAGCAGGAGCAGGGTTGCCAGGAGCCCGAAGAGCAGCCTTCTACTGCGTGATGCCAAAATCCGTGATTCAACGCAGGCAGGGTGAATCGCCTGCAAGAGTGGAGTCCACATCGCACGACCTCTTTTCAATAAGATGATCGGGGAGAAATAGAAATATACGCAAAGCTTCGGTGGGCCGCAATGAAATTGCACCGGAAGATGCAGATAAATAACGACTCTAACCGCTTTGTATGCAACAGAATGCGCAAAAGAGGGCAATTGAAGTGCGATAAGTCACGGCTGCGACGTCTGGGCTAAGACTTCAGCGAGGTGTTTCGGCCGGGCAGAGGTGTTCTGGGTGATTTGCTCGCAGCAACTGAAGCCATCGCTGACGATCATGGCGTCTTTGTTGTTCCGGACTGCGGGTAATAACACTCGCTCGCCGATAGTTTGAGAGACTTCGTATTTATCTTCTTCGAAGCCGAAGGGCCCGGCCATGCCGCAGCAGCCTGAGTCGAGGAGTTGGACGTCGGCTCCGGTAGCGCGGAGGAGCTTCATCTCGTCGTGCATGCCCATGGCGGAGCGGTGGTGGCAGTGGCCGTGGACGATGATCTTCTCCTCGATTCTGGGTGGCTGGTAGTCGGGCGCGAATTTGACGAGGAACTCGCTGAGGAGGAAGGTCTGGTCGCGGAGCTTTTGCGCGCGCGGGTCGTTGGGGAGGAGGTTGGTGAGCTCGTCACGAAAGACGGAGGCGCAGCTTGGCTCGAGGACGACGATGGGAGTTCCGTCGTGGATCTGCGGCGTGAGGACGTCGAGCACTTTGAGAAGGTATTTCTTTGCGGTGTCGAGCATGCCGAAGTCGTAGAGCGGGCGACCGCAGCAGAGGTGGCGGTCGGGCACGCAGACGCGGAAGCCGGCTGAGGTGAGGACGCGGTGCGCAGCGCGCATGGCGGCGGGGTGGAAGTAATTGTTGAACGTGTCGGCCCAGAGGAAGACCTCGCGGGCTTCTTTGGGGAGAGGCACGCGGCGATCGCGGCGGCGTTGGGGGTCGCGGGCGAGGCGTCGGTCGGGAGTGAAGGGTCTGCTGAAGCGCGGGAAGCGGCGCTTGGGATGGATGTGGAGCAGTGACTTGATGAGGCTGCTGATGCCGGGGGCGTTGTTGAAGGCGTTGACGAGGCCTGGGGCATAGGAGGCGAGCTTGGCCCAGCGATCGATGCGTCCGAAGGCGTAGTGGAAGAGCGGGCGGGATTTGCCTTCGTAGTGGTGGGCGAGGAACTCGGCCTTGTAGGTGGCCATGTCGACCGAGACGGGGCACTCGGACTTGCAGGCTTTGCAGGAGAGACAGAGATCGAGGGCGTCGCGGACCTGCTCGTTCTGCCACTTGTGAGGCAGGACCTCCTCCTGCATCAGCTCCCAGAGGAGATGGGCGCGGCCGCGCGTGGAGTGCAGCTCTTCGTTGGTAGCCATGTAGCTGGGGCACATGGCGCCGGAGTCTTTTTTGCGGCAGGCCCCGACGCCAACGCAGCGAAGCGTGGCGTGGGCGAAGGAGCCGTCGTCATCGGCGAAGCTGAAATGAGTTTTGGGCTGCCAGGGATCGTAGTCGGCACCGAGGCGGAGATCTTCATGGATCTCGTGCGGGTCGATGAGCTTGTTGGGATTCATTCGATTGCCGGGATCCCAGATGCGCTTGAAGTCGTGGAAGGCTTCCATGAGCTCGGGGCCGAACATCTTGGGATAGAGGGCGGCGCGGGACTGTCCGTCGCCGTGCTCGCCGGAGAGCGAGCCGCCATGGGCGAGCGCGATGTCGGCGGCGAGGTCCATGAACTCGCGGAAGCGGAGGATGCCGTGCTCGGTTTCGAGTTCGAAGGAGATGCGCATGTGGACGCAGCCCTGGCCGAAGTGGCCGTACATGGGGCTGTGGTAGCCGTACTCCCTCATGAGCGCGAAGATGGCGCGGAGGTAGGAGCCGAGCTGCTCGGGTGCGACGGCGGCATCCTCCCAGCCCTCCCAGCCGGTCTTGAAGCCGGGGACGTAGGCGGTGGCTCCGAGGCCGGACTCGCGGACGGCCCAGACACGCGCGGCATCAACCTTGTTGTAGATGCGCGGGATGGCAACGGACTGGATTGCCTCGGCGAAGACGCGGGCGCGGTCGTCTGCTTCCTGCTGTGTCGCTCCGCCGAACTCGACGAGGAGAAAGCCATCGCCTTCGGGGAGGAGCGCGATCTCATCGAGCGACTTGTGTTTGCGGCGGAGGCATTCGAGGAGCAGGCCGTCCATGCCTTCGAGGCCGATGGGCTTATGGGTCAGGACGTGCGGGACGTTGTCGGCGGCGAGGAAGACGTCGGAGAAGCCGACTCCGACGAGCGTGCGGAACTGAGGGCTTTGAACGAGATTGAGTGTGGCGCTGAGGATAATCGCGCAGGTGCCTTCGGAGCCGACGAGTGCGCGGGCCACGTTGAAGGAGTTTTCCGGGAGAAGCTCGTCGAGGTTGTAGCCGGAGACTCGGCGGGGGATGTTGGGGAACTTCTGGCGGACGCGGTCGGCGTAGGTGTCACGGATGCGCTTGAGCTCGGCGTAGATCTCGCCGACGCGGCCTCCGGAGGCGATTTTGGCGGCGAGTTCTTCTTCGGTGGTGAGGCCGACGGTGAGGCGGGTGCCGTCGTAGAGGAGGATGTCGAGGGAGTGGATGTTGTCGACGGTCTTGCCGCCCATGAGCGCGTGGACGCCGCAGGAGTTGTTGCCGATCATGCCGCCGATGGTGCAGCGGCTGTGCGTGGCGGGGTCGGGCGCGTAGGTGAGAGCGAATTTTTCGGCGGCCTCACGAACGCGATCGAGCACGATGCCCGGCTGCACACGCACTGTGCGCGACACCGTGTCGACAGCGTCCATTTTGTTCATGTACTTGGAGAAGTCGAGGATGACGGCGAAGTTGCAGCACTGGCCTGCGAGCGAGGTACCGCCTCCGCGGGAGAGGACGGGAGCGTTGTAGCGGCGGCAGATCTCGACGGTGGCGATGACGTCGTCTTCGTCACGTGGAATGACAACCCCGATGGGGATGTGGCGGTAGTTGGAGGCGTCGGTGGCATAGAGGGCGCGGGAGGCGGTGTCGAAGCGGACCTCGCCGCGGATGGTGCTCCGGAGTTCGTCCTCGACCTGCTGCGCGCCGGGGAAGGTCTCGTGCCAGCGGGCATGTGAGCTGGGGAGAAGGACGAAGGGGGACTGCGTGGTGGACATAGATTGAGAGTAATCTCCCGAGGCCGACGGCATCTTGAAGAAACAACCTACCACGTATCAACGTGGATGACACGCTTATCCCATGGATACCTGAGCGTGTGGTTCCGGCGTGACCGAGGTGACGCGGCGCAGGCCCCGGAGGGAATTGCAGAGGTAGATGGCTTCAGCAGAATGCAGATCGGCGAGGGTGAGGACGCGCTCTTCGGCCCGGGGATTGGTTTCGAGGATGTGGCGGCGGTAGATGCCGGGGAGGACTCCTGAAGAGAGCGGCGGGGTGAAGAGCTTGCCATTGCGTTCGATGAAGAGACTGCTGATCGCGCCTTCGGTGAGTTCTCCGCGCTCGTTGAGGAAGAGGACTTCGTCGTAGCCTGCGTCTTTTGCTTCGTCAAAGCTGCGGTTGTAGAGTTCGCGGTGAGTGGTCTTGTGGCGGAGGAAGACGTCGCTGGGATGAGTGCGGTGCTCCGCGATGCGGATCTTGAGGGGAGCATCGGTGTTGCCAGGCTCGAAGCCGGTGGAGGTGATGGAGGGAGTGCCTGAGGAATCGAGCAGAAGGCGCAGGCGATAGTGCCCGGCAGCGGAAAGATTATTGATGGCCGAGCGAATGGCGGCTTCGATTGCGGTGCGGTCGAAGACGAAGTCGAAGTAGCGGGCTGAGTCTTCGAGGCGGTCGAGGTGAAGATCGAGCAGAGCGATCTCTCCGTGCTCGACGAGCATGGTTTCGATGAGCTGGAACTCCTGGCGCCGGCGCGTGAGGAAGCTGGCTTTGAGCAGGCACTCGCGGTACTCGTCTGAGGGGCTGGAGTCGGCTACGATACCTCCGCCTACGCCCATGTGTGCGAGGCCGGTTTGAAGGACGATGCTGCGGATGGCTACGTTGAATGCCGCAGAACCATCGGGCGCAAGGTGGCCGATGCAGCCGGTGTAGACTCCGCGCGGGCTGCGCTCAAGTTCGCGGATGATCTCCATGGTGCGGATCTTTGGCGCTCCGGTGATCGAGCCCGAGGGAAAGAGCGCACGCAGGATCTCGTAGTAGCTGAGGTTGGGGCGTAGCGTGCCGGCTATCGTGGAGGTCATCTGCAGCAGCGTGGAGTAACGCTCGACGGAGAAGATATCTTCAACGCGCACACTGCCGGAGATACAGATGCGGCCCAGGTCGTTGCGCAGCAGGTCGACGATCATGACATGCTCGCTGCGATTCTTCTCGTCGCTCTTGAGGCGGAGGGATTGCTGCTCGTCTTCGTGGACGTCGAGGCCGCGAGGCATGGTGCCCTTCATCGGGCGCGTGGTGATGGTGCGGGTTCTGGAGCCGATGTGTCCATCGATTCGAAAGAAGAGCTCCGGGGAGAGCGAGAGGATATGGTGATCGGCGACGTTGAGGAGCGCGCTGTAGGCCACGGGCTGCGAGGCAGAGAGCGCGGCGAAGGCTTGCGCAGGCGAGAGTTGTGTGCGGGCGGTGACGGAGTCGGTGAAGTTGACCTGATAGGTGTCTCCGGCCTCGATGTAGTTCTTGATGCGTTGAATCTTTGCGGTGTACTCGTCTTCGGTGATGTTGAGTTCGGCATTGGAAGCGAAGGCTTCGGGGATCGGCTCGGGTGTAGGTGCGCTGGTAAGATCGGGGACCTGACCTTCGAAGGCTCCTTGTGCGTGATTGAAGAGGAAGGGCTTGCTGTAGACACCGAACCATGCGAGCGGGAGATTTTGTGGCAATGGGGATTCGGCGAAGCGCTCGAAGTGATAGCCGCATTCATAGCTCATGTATCCGGCCACGTGATGGCCCTGGGAGAGGGCTAGTTCGATGCGGCGGAACAGGTCGGGGATGTCGTCGAGCTGGTGAGCTCGAAGGATGGTGATTGGTTTCAGGAAGAGATAGCTGTGATGGTTTTGTTCGTCAAAGCGGGAGGTTTTGAGGAGGATGGAATTGGGGGTCGAGGCTGCGAGAGTCTCAACTTCTCTCGGAAGCTGGGTCCATGGGTGCATTTACTTTCAGTCTAGACGCGTTCAGGAGGTGCGGCGGTCAGGGCGATCTCGACCGTCTGCGAGCCTAGTTGCTGGTGAGTTGCCGTTAGCCGTACGGTGCCGGGTTGTTCTTTGGCGCGAATCCAGACTGCTCCAGTGCCGCCCATCAGAGCGAAGGGGTTGTCGCCGATGAGGTCGGCAGGGCCTTCGAGCCTGAAGGTGATCGCGTCGCTGGCATAGGTGCGTGTGGCGCCGAACTCGTCGGTGACACGCATGACGACGCGCGTCGTGTCGGCTCCGTCGGCGAGGAGTTTGGTGTCGTCGGCGAGGAGAACAAACTTGCGGCTGGCTCCGCTGCCGGAGAGTGTCTTCGAGATGACGAGCTTGCCGTTGAGGTAGCCGTCGATGCGCAGATCGCCCCAGCCTCCCCATGCGCCCTGAGGTTGTTTCGTGCGGTCGAAGATGAAGGGCGGGTACTTGAGGTGTTCGAACTCATCGCGGTCGGGGTCGAGTTCGAGGAGAGGAGTCCAGGGGTTGCTCTCGATGCTCATCGTACGGACGAAGAGCTTGAGGTGGTCGCAGTTGGAGCAGATAACGGCCTTGGTGAAGTGCGTCGACTCATCGCCGATGGCCCAGTGGAATGCGGGCTCGAGAACCATCTCCTTTGCTGGGTCGCACTGCGATTTGTAGAAGCCCGCAGCGGCCTTGGGCTCGCGGAAGATGTCTAGGACGCCGTGGTAGCAGATGCGGTCGCCCGATCCAAAGTCGGAGTGCGTGTTGTAGTCGAAGGCGCACCAGCCGATGCCGCCGGCGTACTGCGGGTCGGAGGCGAGCTGGTTGTGGATGCGCGCGTGGCGCAGGGTGTGCTCGCGCTGACGCTCGTCATCGTCGGTGGTCTTGGTGGGGAAGGTGTGGCCGATGAACTCGGTATTGAGGTAGAGGGGATGATCGGGTTTGCGCAGCGGGAAGCCGAAGTCGTTCATCGTAAAGACGTCTTCGAGGAGTTCCGACTCGTAACGATTGCGGATGCCGCCGGTCTGTCGCGTGGAGTCGAGCAGGTGCGCGAGCTTGTTGGTGCGGGTGTAGAAGTCGTGGTCGTCGTGCGACTCGTTGATGCGGACTCCCCAGAGGACGATGGAGGGATGGTTCCAGTCGCGGCGAATCATGCGGCCGACGTTGTCGATGGAGATCTGCTTCCAGGCTTCGTCGCCGATGTGCTGCCAGCCGGGGATCTCTTCGAGGACGAGAAGGCCAACCTCGTCGCAGCAGTCGAGGAAGTGGCGTGACTGCGGGTAGTGCGAGGTGCGGACGATGTTGCAATGCAGGTCTTCGCGGAGAATCTTCGCATCTTTACGTTGCACGCGGCCGGGCATCGCCTGGCCGACGAAGGGGAAGGTCTGGTGGCGGTCGAGCCCACGCAGCTTGACGATCTTTCCGTTGATCGAGAAGCCCTGCGGCGTGAAGACCGCCTCGCGGAATCCGATGCGGCGCGCGTCTTCATCCAGGGCGCGGCCGCTGTCGATGACGCGGCCTGAATCGAGCAGACGGGCATGCACGGTGTAGAGCTGTGGGCTGTCGAGGTCCCAGAGCCTGATGCCTTCGATGTTTTCGAGCGAGATGGTCTGGCGTGCGGGATCGTCTTTCGTCTGCGTGCTGTTGTAGACCGGCGCGGAGGTCGTGGGATTCGCCGCGGCGTTGGGATCGGGCGCTCCTGTGTGGTTGATGGTGCGCGAGGTTTTGGCGATGGTCCGGTCGCCGTCGCGAAGCTCGATCTCGAGTGTGAGCGCGGAGGATGGTGCGCCGGCGAGGAAGCAGTCGACGTCGAGCGCCGGTTTGCCGCTGAGCACGTCGCGGGTGCGGGCGAAGATGTTATCGATCCAGGTCTGCGGAACGATGCGGAGTGAGACCTCGCGGTAGAGACCGCCGAAGGTGAGGTAGTCGATCTGGTGGCCGAAGGGCGGGATGTCGGGACGCTCGGTGGAATCGACATAGACGGTGAGTATGTTGTCGCCGGTGGCCTTGAGGTGCTGTGTGAGTTCGAAGGAGAACGGCGTGTAACCGCCTTTGTACTCTCCGAGCGACACGCCGTTGATCCAGACGGTGGCGGCGGTCATGACGCCTTCGAAATCGACGAAGACCCGCTTGCCGCGGGCCTCGGGCGGGGTCTTGAAGCGGCGGCGATAGGTGGAGACGAACTCGTAAGTCTTATCGTCGAAGTTGTGCCACGGAAGCTTGACGTTGGTGTGCGGGATGACGACGCGCTCGAAGGATGCGTCGTTGAAGCCGGGATCGTGCGCACCCTCGACTTTAGAGGGGTGATAGCGCCAGCCGCGATTGATGGGAAGAATTGTGCGGCTGGCGGCAGCAGGTTCAGCGAGCGCAGGTACGGCGGGAAGAGCGGAGGCGGCGAGAAGTGTGCCGGCAGTCTTGAGAAAGTCGCGTCGGGCGATAATATCCAGGAGGTCCATGTGGATTCGGTGGTGTCCTTGAGGGCTTAAGGTCACCACCATCGTATGCGGGACGGCGCGGATTTGTCACAAGCCCGGTTTATTTCGCCGGGCAGATGGATTCGCCGATGTCGGACTTGCCGAACGGCGCCATGATGTCGGCGACGGATTGCAGCTTGCCGTTTTTGGCGACGCACTGAACGCGTGTGACGTCGCTGATGTTCTTGAGCGGATCGCCGGCGACGATGATGAGATCGGCGAGGTGGCCGGGCTCGAGCGTGCCGAGGTCCTTTTCGAGGCCGTAGGCTTTTGCGGCCAGGCTGGTAGCAGTCTCAAGAGCCTGCCATGGCTCGAGGCCGTACTTCACCTGTGCGCGCAGGTTGAGGTGCAGGCTGGTTGCGGGGATGTCGAGCGGTGAGTCAGTTCCGGCGAGGACGAGACCGCCGCTGCGATAGATATGGCCGACGGTTGCCTCCTCGTCTTTGAGGTGCTGCCACATCGGCGAGATGTCAGTGTGGGTCGCGGTGTCGACGGCGGTGCGCAGGCGCTTGTTCTCCCACGGCGGAGCAATCTGCTGGCGGGGATCCGTGGCTATGCCGGGGTCGTCGGCATAACCCGCCTGCGAGAAGGTGGTGCTGATCGTCCACATGCCGGAATCGACGAGGAGCTTCTGCACATCGTCATACGAGTGGCCAGTCAGCGATCGCGAGTAGGCCCAGCCGGTGCGTGCCGTGGCGGAGAGGTGGCTCATGCCGTCTTCGCCGAGCGCGACTGCAGGAAGCAGATAGTGCGATGCGGTCTCAACGCCCATCTGCGAGTGCGCGTAGTCGATGCCCTGCTTCGCCCATGCGTAGGGCAGCCGGACATAGAGCTTCACGAAGTCGAAGTCGAGGGCCTTGAGGCGGTCGAACTCGCGATGAAGCTGTGCCTCGGAGGTCGTCGCGATCATCATCGGGTAGTAGACGCGCTCGCCGTCGACGGCTTCGCCGGTGTTGAAGACGCGTGGGCCAGTGGCCGCACCTGCGACGTAGGACTCCTTGTGCTCGACGGCGCGGTAGGCGTTGTCGGCGATGCCGCGCAGCTCGGTAATTCCATAGGCGAGCCACAGGCGGCCCATGCGGTCGCCGTAGTAGATGCCGTTGTCGGAGTCGGCGTGGACGTGATTCTCGACGAGACCGGGGAGCACGGTCGAGTCGGGAGCCTCGACCGTGCGGGTGACTCCTGCGGGTGGAGCTGCCGAGTGGGGAGTCACACTGGTGATGCGGTTGTCGGTGATGAGAATATCAACGTCCGTCTGCTCACTTGCGCCTTTGCCCGGCCAGAAGCGGGCGGCGTGGATGAGCAGCTTCTGCTTCGGTCTGGCCTGTGTATAGGTGAGATCGACCGAGACCGGCGTGATCTTCTTTGTCGCGCGATCGATGAGGCGTAGCTTGCCGTTCGAGAGATAGAGAATGTGGGACGAATCGCCGGACCACGTAGGTGCGTCGGTGGTCTCGTCGTTGAGCTTCACGGCTGGACCGGAGGGATGGCCGTCGGCATCGACCGGCATGGTGTAAAGGAAATCGTCCATGACGAAGGCGATCTCTTTGCCATTGGGCGCGTAGATGGGACCGTCTTCGGTGCGCGTGGTGACGGATTCGAACGGTGCGGGCGGATAGAACTTCGTCGCTTTGGTCGTGAGATCCACCGTGAGGATATCGCTTGTGCCTTCGCGGAACCGCTTTGTGTAGGGATTGATCGTTGCGATTGCGACCGTCTTGCCGTTGGGAGCGAAGGCGGGGCGTCCCGGGAAGAAGGTTGCGGGCGCGAGCGGAGTGATCTTGCCGGTCGCGACCTCGGCGAGCAGCGTTGCGCCGGTCTGGTCCTGGAAGGCGATGAGCTTGCAGTCGGGCGACCATGCGGGCATGATCTGCGCGTTCTGGCTTGGCGCGATGCGCTTGTCGGCAGAGTCATCGGCGCTCGACAGGTCGTGGACGTAGATGTTTTCGATGCCGTCGCGGTCGGAGATGTAGGCGAGTTGCTTGCCGTCGGGCGACCAGATGGGCCCCTGCTTGTAGAAGCTGTCGTGCGTGAGCGCGACCGGAGCCTTGCCGATGGTCATGACGTAGAGCTGGTTGAGCGCGACGAAGGCGACCTGCCTGCCGTCGGGCGAAAGCGCGGGCCCGTAGATACCTTTCACCTGGTGCGGCGCGGTCTCGTCGAAGTCGTATTTCTTGTGCGCGTACTGCGGGCGGATGCTCGGAATCCCAGCGCTGAAGCTGACGGATGTTTCGCTTGCGGCGGAGATATCTGTCTTCAGGATCTTGCCTTCTGCGGTGTAGAGCAATTCGGAGTTCGAGAGCCAGACTGCGGGGAAAGGAAATGCGTCGCTGGACTTGCCTGTGTAAGCTGCGTCTGCGGAGCCGATCTTCTTCACGACGAGTTGTGCGCTGTTGACGAAAAGTCCTGCGCCAGAGAATTGAACATAGGAGAAGCTCGCGCCGTCGGGCGAGAAGCTAGGTGCGTCGATGCGGCCCTTTGCGGGATCGACCGAGGTCAGCGTCGTCTGCTTGCCGGTGGCGAGATCGATCGACTCGATGGACTTGCCCTGAATTCCTGTGCCGGAGACGAAGGCGATGTGCGTGCCGTTGGGCGACCAGGCGGGCTCGAACTCGTCAGCGTCGCTGGTTGTGATCTGCTTGAGATCGCTGCCGTCGACCTTGACGGTCCAGATGTCGTAGGACTTCCTGAAGGCGCGGTCGGAAGCGAAAGCGATGGTGGTGCCGTCGGGCGAAAGGCGCGGCTCGCGGTCGTCGCCGTGGCCCGTGGTGACCTGCTTGAGGCCCGTGCCGTCGGGCTTCATGGTCCAGATGTGGAATGTGCCTCCGGCATAGCACTGCAGCGCGACGAGGCCGCCCTTCGCCGACCAGTCAGGATGCGAGGCCTCCTGCATTGGCGTCGTCAGCTGCTTCCCTGCTCCGCCGGTGAAGGGGATTGCAAAAATAAGACCCTGGATGTCGGCGAGGATTGTCTTGCGATCAGGCGAAACCGTCACCGCCATGTCCGTGCCTTCGGTCACGGTGATCGTCTTCGGTTTCGCCGGTCCGTCGGCGACGGCGAGAGGGGCTGCGGTTACGAAGAGAGCGAGAGCGGTGCAGAGATCGGCGGCGTGATACGAGATGCATGAAGAGCCCTCAGGCGGACGCGCAGTGCTTGCCCACACTGCACGCCGCGGTTTGATTTCCGAAAGAGATACAGCTTACGACATCAGAACTCAAATCGAGCGAGAAATTGCAGCGAGCGTGGCCGCCACTCGACGGGAATGCCGGTTGCTGCCGCGGTTGTTTGAACAGGCGTAGCGTAGGCCGAGGTGGTCACGACGCCGTTGTAGGTGCCGTAGTTGGAGTGATTGAAGAGATTGAAGGCCTCAACAGCAACAACCGCGGCGTAGCGCTCGCTCAGCTTGTAGCGCTCCTGGAGGCGTGTATCCAAGCGATAGACGTTGCGGCCGTAGAGAGCATCACGCTTCGTGAGCCAGTATCCGGTCGCAGAGTCGAAGTAGTTGTTGGAGGGGTCGTTGTAGACCGCCACGCAGGACGTGCCGCCCGTGCAGGTCGTCTGACCGAGCTTCGGATAGAACGGCACGGCTCCGAGCGCAAAGGTGCGGTTATAGGAGGGAGCGTAGTTCCCCGTCTGCGCCGTTCCCAGATAGGTGGGAAACGCATTTCCGGAGCCGTAGTGGAAGAGGCCGGAGAGCGACAGGCCGTACTTCCAGGCCATGTTGCCGTTGACGGTGAGGGTGTGGCGCTGATCGTCCTGTGAATTGGCCCACTCGTCGTGGATACCGTTTACGAAAGGCTTGTTGGGATAGTAGAAGGGCGATTCGGTGGAGGCCTTATAGCGCGAGTAGGTGTAGGCCACTCCGCTGGTAAAGCCCTTGACCGGGGACTGCCTTATACCCAGCTGCAGAGCATCGTAGATGCCGCCCGCGTCGTTGGGAGTGAAGAACTGATTGATGTTGGTGAAGCCCTGCGAGCAGACATTGAAGCTGCTGGTGGTGTAGGTCGTATCCTGCGTAACTCCGCCTGTCGGGCAGAGGGTCTGCTGTCCAGTCGTCCACTTGGTGGAGGGGTTGAGGTTGTACTGGGGATTGCTGGGGTTCTGCAACAGGTTGGAATTAAGGCGGATCCAGTCGTGATACGTGCGGGTGTGGACGTAGTCGGCCGTAAGCGTGGTGCGCATCGGCAGAGAACGCTGCACGCCGCCTGAAAGCTGCAGAGCATATGGCGTGGAGACATTGGGCCCGAGCGGCTGGACTGCCTGCCGCGCGGCTGTCGTTCCATTGGGAAAGGGGTTCTGCAGATTCAGCGGAGCGCCGGCCGAGCCTGTCACGGAATTCTGCTGCGAAGCGACTCCGTTGAAGATCTGCATGTCGATCGTCTGGTTGGCGGCAATGTCGGAGTAGAACATACCGGCTCCGCCGCGGATGACTGTCTTGCCGCTTCCGTTGAGATCGTAGACGAAGCCGAGCCGCGGAGCGAAGTTGTTATTGTCGTTGCTCTTCGGAGTGAGCAGGCCGTTGTTCAGCTTCAGATTCGGGGCGAAGGCGCCGAGATCGTTGTCATACCGCACGCCCAGGTTGAGCGTGAGGCGCGTGAAAATCTTCCAGTCGTCCTGCACCCAGAAGGCGAGCTGATTGCGAGGAATGTCGACGTTGAAGTTTCCGGCACCCTGGGTAAGCGTGCCGGTCGCGCAGAGTTGGTTGAGGTCGCTCTGGGTTGGGTTGGCGAGACTGGAGTAGTTCCAGCTCTTGTAATCGGTGGTGCCGTTCGGGAAGAGGTCATGAGCCACCTGGGCGGAGGTGTACGTGACTCCGTTGACAGTCTTCGCTGCGATTCCGGCGCAGGAGCTTGCGGTCCCGCGAACGTTCTGCTGGAAGTATCCGGTATGCGCGGTATGAAGGTATTCAACACCCGCCTTCACGCTGTGCTTGCCTGTGAGGTAGTACACGTCATCGCGGTACTGCTGTACGTTCTGGTAGAAGATCTGCGGGTAGTTGTACGGGCCCCCCACGGTCACTGCGCCCAGCGTGATGGCTTGCGATGGAACCTCAGGAAGGTTCTGCCACTCGAAGTGGTTGAAGCCTGCGTGGAGGTCGTTGATCAGCTTGGTATTGATCTGACGGTTCCAATCGCCGAGGATCGCCCAGTTCATGCGGGTGGCGTAGGAGAAGGTGCTGGGGTCGGCGGTGCCGCTGGAAACGACGTTGTCGTTCTTGAATGTGAAGCCATTGCCGCGCAGAAAGAAGCGGTTCTTGTCGTTGAGCTGCCAATCGCCGCGGCCGAGATATTCGTTTACGCGAAGGGTCTGAGGAGCCACGCTCGTTACGCTTCCCGGCAGAAGCGGACTGCTGGGCACACCGCTCGATTGATGCTCTCCCTCGTAGGAGCCGAAGTACCACAGCTTTTCCTTCTTGATCGGGCCGCCGAAGGCTCCGCCATACTGCTGGTCAGAGAGCTTCGTCACAATGTGGGCCACAGGATCGGAGGCGTTGAAGGCGTCGTTACGGAAGTAGCCGAAGACGGAGCCATGAATATGGTCGGTCCCAACCTTCGATTGCACATTCACGTACACGCCCGAGGAGCGTCCAAGCGTCGCGTCGAACCGGTTGGTGATGATCTGAAACTGCGTGATGGCGTCAGGAGAGAAGCGCGGCTGTCCGAAGCTTGCATCGGCGGTGTCCTGCGTGACCTGCAGACCATCGAGGTTGATCTGGAATTTGCCGGAGTTGTTGCCGCCGATCGGCGTGTCGTTCGTAATCGCGTTGACCCGCACGCCCGGCACCAGCGTGGCCAACTCCATATAGTTGCGGCCATTGATAGGCATGTCTTTTACATCGTTCGGAGTAATGTTCCCGGCGACCGTCGATGAGGTTGTGTCGACGACCACGTCGTTGGCCTCCACAATCACCGTTTGACTCGTGCTCGCCAGCGACATCACGGTTTCGATATTTGGCGTCTGGCCGATGAGCATCGAGACGTTGATCTTCACCGTACTGAAGCCGGGTATGGAGACAGTCACGACGTAGTCTCCGGCCGTCAACGATGGCATGAGGTAGGCTCCGGCATCGTTGGTCTTCGTGGTGAACGTGGCTCCGCCTACCTGCTTTACCTCCACCGAGGCGCCTGGAAGCACGGCTCCCTGCGAGTCGGTAACACGGCCGGAGATTCCCGTCTGCTGGGCATAAACAACACTGGCTGAGAGAAGAAGAACCGCAAAGAGACTGCGAAAGAGAATTTTCATATCCAACTGACCTCGAGCGGAAGAGTCCGCGACTGCCGGGTGTTCGCGGTAAAGACACGTCACCCGTGCTGGTAGAAAAGAATCGGGTTATCGGAGTTCACCGGAGGCGAGCGTCGCGGGTCGCTACGGCTGCAGCCAGGTCGATCGCGGCTGACTTAAAGGAGGGAGTACAGCTACTAACGTTCTGCGGGAGAGAAAGATATCCCGGCGAGAAGTCCTGGAGCATGCCGTCGCTGTATACGACGAATAGGTGCGCGGCATACTGCTCTGCATCTTTTGCTCTTGAAGTGAATACCCTGAGCCTAGAGGCTTTCCGACGGGGTGTCTAATCGAAAGATTTTCGTTCGTGATAAGAAAATTGCCGATGAAAAACAGTTTCAGGACGCCAATCCACGGCATGGTTTCCGTTGACAAATCGTCAGCAACCTTTAATATGTCATTACGCCGGCATTAAAAGACCACGATGTCTCGCCGCGTAACTCACTTCCCGACAAATCAATAGCACCCTTCGTTGCTTCCTCAGTCTGCAACAGAGCACAGGTTTCTCTACGAGGCCCTCATGTTGGACTTTCGAATCAGGCAATTACAGTGTTTTCTCACGCTGTCGGATCTGCTCAACTACGGCAAGACAGCGCGTGCGCTTTACATGAGCCAGCCCACAATCACCTTCCAGATCAAGTCGCTGGAGGAGGCATTTGGGGTCAAGCTCTTTGACCGCGATCGCCAGCAGGTGCGTCTCACCGATGCCGGATTCGCCTTCCGCGAGTATGCCCAGAGCATCATCGACACGGTCGATGCCGCGCAGGAGTGCCTGAGCGGCCTGCATACACGGCTGCGCCTGCGCGTCAGTTGCGGACCCGTCGGCCAGTTCATTCTTCTCCCGTCTGTCATTCGAGCACTGGCCGCCGAACACCCGGAGTTCGACCTTGAGGTCAGCGAACTCACCACGGAGCAGATGATGCAGCGCCTGCCCGAGGGCAAAGTGGATGCTCTGTTGATGGTGGGCTCACTGCCCGTAAAAGGAATGCGCTTCGATCCCATCTGCCAGCAGCCCCTGGTCGCGATGGTCTCGCACGACAGTAAACTGGCTTCACGGCGGGCAATCTCGGTTGAAGACCTGCGCGATACTCCTATCATTGCTTCGCGCCTGAAAGACTGCCGTTTCCATCAGCCTTATCTGCATAGCCTGCTGGCGCCTCACGGAATTACGCCTCGCATTGTGGAATCGCCGCAATCCTGTTCGGTGCAGTTCGCCTATGCAGCCGCGGGTGAGGGTATCGCGCTTGCACCTGCTTCCATGGCGGAGTGCGCTTTCCCGCATGTCGTCGCCCTGCCGTTTGTCGAGCGCCTGCCGGAGATGCAGCTTGGGCTTGCTGCCATGGAGAGCAATGATTCCGCCGCAATGAATGTCTTTCGTGAGGTTGTGTTGGATTGCGCGAGGGCCACGCTCGAGAAGACAACGCCCTTCCAGACTGTCGGGGCGCCGCAACAGGCCGCGCCTCTATCGCTGGTCACCCGCCGCGAAGCCAGCTAGTCTATGTCGGCCGGCCCAGCTGTCCCTGCTGGTCTCGCGCGTCTCCGAGCTTCACGGGCATGTCCATGCGCCGCCGCCCGCGGAAGATCGTTACCGTCACGGTGTCTCCGGCACGGTGGGAATTCATCACAGCCTGCAGGTCCTGCGGGCTGGTAATCTCCTGTCCATCCATCGCGACGATCAGGTCGCCGCCCAGCATCACGGGAGTATTGCCCTGGTAGGCCCGCTGCGTTCCGCCGCGCAGACCGGCACGCTCGGCGGCTCCGCCCGGCAGCACTCGCTCAATCAGGATTCCGTAGTCCGCAGGCAGCCCGATCTGCTCGGCAATATCCGGCCCGATGGGGAGTGTAACCACGTCGAGCGTCGGCCTGCGCACGTAACCATACTTCGCAAAATCGTCGAGCACAGCCTTCGCCGTGTTGATGGGAATCGCAAAACCGATGCCGGAGCTCTGGTCGGCGCCGTTGTTTGCGATCAGCGTGGTGACGCCGATGACCTCACCCTTCGAGTTCAGCAGCGGCCCGCCGGAGTTTCCGGGATTGATGGCCGCGTCGGTCTGAATCGCGTCTTCGATGGGATTGTTCTGCGGCCCGCGAATCGAGCGGATGGCCGAGATGATGCCGCGCGTCATCGTCCCGGACAGGCCGAAGGGATTGCCGATCGCATAAACGCGCTGGCCGACGATCAGGCTCTGCGAATCGGACAGCGTCGCCGCTGTGAGATCAGGCACGTTGCTGATCTTGATCAGCGCGAGATCGTGGTTCTTATCCACGCCCAGCACCTGCGCCTTGTACTTCTTCTTGTTCGAAAGCGTTACTTCAACCCGCTGTGCGTTGTCGATAACGTGATTGTTCGTCAGGATCAGTCCATCCTTGTTGAGGATGAATCCGGAGCCCTGGCCCTGCTGCGGAACCGGCCCATAGAAGAAGTCGAAGGCCACAGCGGTCGATGTAATGTTCACCACCGAGGGAAGGGCCTTCTTGTAGACCGCGATGTTCTGCTGCTCCTCGGCGTCATATGCCGGTGCGGCCGAAGCCTCCGTCAGCTCAAAGCTTCCCATCGGGCCTGAGACAGACGATGTCTTTGTGAGGCTTGCATCCTTTGCGCTGCCAAGCACATGCTGGTGCAGCCAGGGACCCACTGTCCCGGTCGACATCATGTGTGTCGTCAGGTAGTAGAAGCCAGAGAGAAGAAGAAGTACAAGCACTACAGGGCGAAGTTTCATGGTGAACCTGAAAGCTCCTCTTTCGGGATATTGCGCATGGAGGCTGCGCGAATATCGCATTTGTCTATTGTATCGGGACTCGCGTGTGTATCGGGACTGGCGTGTGTATCGGGGGACTGACGCGGAGTTCGCACTCAGGAACGAGCGGCCTCGGCTGCGAAACGCAACACCGGCCATAACTGCTCTACTTGCAACTCCAGCTCCTCCACCGGCCCATCGTTGTGGAGCACAAAATCCGAGAGCGGAATCTTCTGCTCATCGGGAATCTGCTGCGCCAGCCGCCGCCGGGCCTCACCCTCCAGCTCTTTGCGCCGCTCCGAAGCCAGGACGGCGCCGCCCGAGACACGTTCGACATAGCGCGCGATCTTCACCTCTTCAGAAGCTGTCACCAGAACGATGCAGTCGAACCGGCTCTTCCACGACTCATGCTCATAGCCCTTCTCACTATGTTTCGTCTCAAAAATCAACGCGGACTCGACCATCACCACTGCGGCTGGGTCTTTTGCACCGATCTCGCGAGTGATCTCCGCCTGCCGGGCGATCACGGCAGGATGGACGACGGCGTTCAGCTCTTCGACGCGACCCTCCGCGAATGCAATCCGCGCCAGCGCACTCCGGTCGAGCGTGCCGTCCGTGTGCACCACGCAGGCGCCAAAGGCCTCGACGAGTGTGTTGTACACCGGCTGGCCCGGCTGCATCATCTCGCGCGCAATCTCGTCGGCCTCGAGCACGTGCGCCCCCCGTGCTGCGAACAGACGAGCCGCCGTCGACTTGCCACTGCCCAGCCCGCCTGTCAATCCAACGCGTAGCATGCTTACTTTCCTGTGGCGATTCCCCGGCGCAGCTTCGCCGCCTTCACGGTATTGTGCATCAGCATCGCAATCGTAAGAGCCCCGACGCCTCCGGGGACCGGCGTATACGCGCCCGAGATCGCGAATGCCTTCGGATGAATATCCCCGACGACGACCGAGCCTCGCCTGGCAAACGCGGCTCCACGCGCCGGATCGTCGCCGAAGAACTCCTTCACCTCGGCCTCGTTCGTCACGCGATTGATGCCCACGTCGATCAACACGGCTCCCGGCCTCACCATCTCGGCGGTCACAAATCCCGGCCGCCCGATGGCCGCCACTAATAGATCCGCCTCGCGCGTCACCTTTGCGAGGTCCCGCGTCTTGCTGTGGCAAATCGTCACGGTCGCCGATTCATTCAGCAGCATCATGGCCGCCGGCTTACCCACAATGTCAGACCGGCCTACCACCACGGCATTCTGTCCGGAGATAGGAAGATTGCTCCGTTTCAGGATCTCGATAATCCCCGCCGGCGTGCACGGAGTAAGCCCCGGTTGTCCGGCCTGCAACCTGCCTGCGTTCACGGGATGGAAGCCATCCACGTCCTTCTCCGGCGAAACCGCCTCCAGCAGCCGTTTCGTGTCGACATGCTTCGGCAGCGGAAGCTGAATGAGAATGCCGTCGATCTCCGGCCGCGCATTCAGCTCTGCCACGAGCGCCAGCATCTCTTCGGTCGTGATGCTCTCCTGCGGCGTCAGCATCTCGCTGTAGATTCCAAGCTCACCGCAGGTCTTTACCTTGCTGCGAACGTAAATCTCCGACGCAGGCACATGGCCCACGAGAATTACGGCGAGGCCGGGAACGATCCCCGTGCCCGCCAACTCCTTAACCTCAACGGCGACCTCAGCCTTAATCTCCGAGGCGATTGCTACTCCATCCAGTACATGCGGAACATTCTTCATACCGTTTTCCATGGTATCGTGCCGTCGCGAGCGGCGTGTTATCGCATCCGTATCGCGGTGCTGTCTCGGCTCTGTCAACTGATCTAACATCATTGATATGGCACAGCGCACTTTGACCTCCGATGATCTCCGGCATCTTGTTTGTCCAGTCTGTCGGATGATTCTTCGTCTTGAGGCGGAACAGGTCGTCTGCACTGGATGTGCGCGCTGTTATCCTGTGCTCGATGGCGTTCCAATCCTCATCGCAGAGCGTGCGCGGTCTTAACCGCTGACCTTGGGAACTTTGCACAAATTATTTACGTAAAAACGAGTGCAAAGCAGTTTTGATGCCATTGAATGGATGTAATTGAATCAGGTCGTTTTTCTTCAATCTCCGCAACCCGAAGCTTCCGGTTGCGTCTAATGGACAAGCGGTTACCAGAACGGAGAGCCGACATGACAGAAGCGAAGACACCCGAAATTGAGAAGTTTCCAGTTGCGGATCTTGCGGGTCTGCGCGAAGAGCTTCTGAACTCCGGCCTCGACTCCTGGCAGGCCGCGGACCTCATTCGCGCTTACCTCTCAGGACGCGGCTACGGCGTCTCCAATCACGCCGCTCGTCATACTGCGACGCGTCTTGAATCCGCAGGCTACAACGTCCAGCGCATGCAGGAAGAGCTTGAGAAGATCGCTCTCGTGATGTAGACCGGAAAATAAGGTTAAGGAAAAGGGCACAGCTTCGGCTGTGTCCTTTGCATTGGCGCGCAAGGCATAATCAAAGAATGCCGTCTCTCTGGACCCCTGCCAATTGGCCGCAGCGACTTGCCGAGTTGCTGGCCCCCACCGGCGAGCTCAAGGAAGCTCCCCTGCGTCGCGACGTCCGCTCGCTCGGCATGCTGCTGGGCGAAGTGCTGCGCGAACAGTCCGGTCTACCCCTGTTCCAAGCAGTTGAAGAACTCCGCCGCACTGCCATCGCCCGACGCGAAGCTGATGCTCGCGGAGAAGCCACCACTGCCCGTACCCATCTCGACCAGGCCCTTGGCCGCGTCCATGCCCACTCCAACGACCTCACCACCGCCTACCGGCTCGCCCGCGCCTTCAGCTTCTACTTCGAGCTCATTAATCTCGCCGAGACCAACCACCGCAAGCGCCGCCGTCTTTCAACCTCAATGAACGAACACGGCAAACCTCAGCGCGGAGAGCTTCGCGGAACGCTCCGCCGCCTGCGCGAGGCCGGCTTCAACGCCGAGCAGGCCTACGACTTCCTCAGCCGCATCCTGATTACGCCCGTCTTCACCGCGCACCCGACCGAGGTCGCCCGCCGTAGCGTGATGTTCAAGCGCCGCCGCATCTCAGATCTGCTCGAGCAGCTCGACCGGGTCCCCGTTCCCGAGGAAAAGCTCGAAGCGCTCGAGCGCGAACTCACCGCCGAGATCACCGCTCTCTGGCAGACCGACGACGTCCGCAGCGCCAGGCCAACCGTGCGCGATGAGATCCGCATGGCGCTCGATTACTACGAGGCCAGCCTCTTCGATACCCTTCCGGTCCTCTATACCGAAGTCGCCAACGCGCTCGCAGCGGAATATCCGGAAACCACAGAAACCGGTGACGACTCTGCTCGTCGCGAGACGAAGGGGGCTTCTTCGAAGGCGAATGCACCCTCCATCGCCAACCTCCCCAAGCTGATCTCCTTCGGCTCGTGGATCGGTGGGGATCGCGACGGCAACCCCTTCGTCACCCCGCAGACCACGCGCGATGCACTCGCGATGGCACACACGCTCCTCAACAACCACTACCGCAGACGCCTGCAGAACATCTTCGAGCAGCTCGGCAGCTCGACTCAGCAAGTCCCCGTCTCGGACGAGGTCAACGCGGTGCTCGCGCGCTACCTTGACCGGCTCCGCACTGCCGGACAAACCGCTCTTGAAGAGCGCTTCCACTTCGAGCATCTTCGCCTGCTCATCGCATGCATCATGATGCGCCTCGGAACCACGCCGCAAAGCTCCGTCCCGCTGCCGCCCAACCCGGCGCTCACGCCCTACGCACGCGCCACCGACTTGCTCGCCGACCTCACCGTTCTCCGCAACAGCCTCGTCGAAAACCACGGCCACCGCCTCGCCGAGCTGCTCATCGACCCTCTGCTCGTCGAGGTCCGCACCTACGGCCTGCACCTGCAGACGCTCGACATCCGCCAGCACGCTCGCGTCCACGCCACGGCCGTCGCTGAGATTGCCGGTTGCGCCGAAGCGGCCGGTGCCACATCGAAGCTTCGTCTTCCGGCAGCTCTTTCGCCTCAAACCTCCGAGGTCCTCGAAACCTTCCGCGCCATCGCCGAGCTCAAGCAGACCTATCCGCCCGATGCCATCCACCAGTACGTGATCAGCGGCGCAACCAGCGCACAGGATGTCCTCGACGTCCTCTGGCTCGCTCGCCTTGGCGGAGTCCGCGTCGAAGCCACATATGAAACGGACAAATACGCGGCCGACCCTGGCCTGCTCCCTGTCCCGCTCTTCGAATCCATCGAAGATCTGCAAAACGCTCCCGGCATCATGCGCCAGCTCTGGTCGAGCGAGGCCTACCAGCCACTGCTTAAAAGCTGGGGCCACGAGCAGGAGGTCATGCTCGGCTACTCCGACTCCAACAAAGACGGCGGCATGCTCACCAGCACGTGGGAGATCTGGAAGGCGCACCGCGCCCTGCACGAGGTCGCGCGCGAGTGCGGCGTAAAGCTCCGCCTCTTTCACGGCCGCGGAGGCACCGTAGGCCGCGGCGGCGGCCCCACCCACCGCGCCTTCTACGCCCAGCCCGTCGACAGCTTCACCGGCGAGCTGCGCCTCACCGAGCAGGGCGAAGTCCTCAACTGGAAGTACTCCGACGTCATCCTCGCCGAGCGCAATCTGGAGCTGATGATCGCCGCGTCCCTCGACGCCCTGGCCCGCCCCGACGCCGTCATCCAGCACAAAGCCGCAGCAGATATGGCAGCCAAAAATAACGCCGTCATTCTGAGCGAAGCGAAGAACCCCCGCATTTCGTTCGAAGCAACACAGAACTCTTCGGAGACCATCCCACATCTCACCGGCGAGATCACCCCCGAGTGGGAAGCCGCGATGGAGCAGCTCTCCGCCATCTCCTACGACTTCTACCGCAAACACATCGTCGACAACCCCGACACCTTCACCTACTTCCAGGAAGCCACGCCCGTAGCCGAGCTCGAACATGCACGCATCGGCTCGCGCCCCGCCAAGCGCACCGGCAAAAAGACCATGGCCGACCTCCGCGCCATCCCCTGGGTCTTCGGCTGGATGCAGTCGCGCCAGCTCGTCCCCGCATGGTTCGGCGTAGGCCACGCCCTCGACGCCTTCGCAAAGAACACCCCCGATGGCCTCGCCCTCCTCCAATCCATGGCCAGCGGCTTCCCGCTCTTCATCGACATCCTCCGCAACGTCGAGATGGCGCTCGCCAAATCCGACTTCGGCATCGCCCGCCTCTACGCCTCGCTCGTCGAAGACGAAGCCCTCCGCAACCGGGTCTTCACCACCCTCGAAGCCGAGTTCGACCTGACCCGCCGCATGCTGCTCGCCATCACCAAACAGCAGCGCCTCCTCGAAACCAATCCTGTCCTCGAGCGCTCCATCCGCCTGCGCAACCCCTACGTCGACCCCATGTCGCTCATCCAGGTCGAGCTCATCCGGCGCAAGCGAACCGCGACCACGCAAGGCCAACCCGACTCTCCCGAACTCAACCGAGCCATCAGCGCCACCATCAACGGCATCAGCGCCGGATTGCGGAATACGGGCTGATCGCTGTGAAGGAAAAGAAACAAGACGGCACAACGGGCTGAGGCTCTGTTGTGAGCCGTGCGCAGTCCGAGAACTGCCGGACTTCTGCTCTATCCTTAAAGTGATGCACCCACTTCCCACAACTGAACCCGAGATCGACGCCTTCCTAACGGCCTTCGAGGACTGCACACTCCCCAAATCCCGCTGGACGCACAGCGCCCATCTCTTCACCGGAGCCTGCTACGTCCACGCTCACGGCCCCGCGCTCGCCACTGACCTCATCCGCGAGCGCATCAAGCGATACAACCTGGCCGTCGGCGGCCAGAACACTCCCACCAGCGGCTACCACGAGACCATCACCGTGGCCTGGATCAAGCTCCTCGACCGCCTCCTTCGGAGTGTCCGCGACTCCGCGCCCATCACCCGCGCCGACTTCGCCACACTCGCCGTCGAACGTTTCGCCCACAACAAGAGCATCTTTCGCGAATATTACGACTTCGACCTCGTACACTCCACCGAGGCCCGCGCGCGCTGGGTCCCTCCCAACCTGCGCGACTTCGACTAAGCATCCCTGCCCATGAAGTATCTGACCGAAGCGCGACGCGCACAGCGGGGGAACCTGCTGTTCCTGTGATGAGCCGCAACCACCTCACCGTCCACCGAACTTTATAATCCTCCTCATGGCGGCCACGCCCGAACAACAGATCAACTCACTCCGCGAAGAGCTGCGCCACCACGAGCATCTCTATTACGTCCTCGACACACCCTCCATCTCCGACGCCGAATACGACGACAGGATGAACCGACTCAAGGCGCTTGAGGCGAAGCATCCCGAACTCGTCACGCCCGACTCGCCATCGCAGCGCGTCGGAGGCAAGCCCCGCGAGGGCTTCCCCAAGGTTGCGCACTCGCGCCCCATGCTCTCGCTCGACAACGCCTACAACGAGGACGAGCTCCGCGCATGGGACAAACGCGTCCGCGACGCCCTGCCGCCAAGCGAAACCCTGCGCTACGTCTGCGAGCTCAAGCTCGACGGCCTCTCGCTCGCGCTGCATTATGCCGCCGGCGCCAACGGCGCGGCCCACCTCGAACGCGGCCTCACCCGTGGCGACGGGACAATAGGCGAGGATGTGACCACCAACGTCCGCACCATCCGCAGCGTGCCCCTCAGCATCTCCGCGCCAAAACTCAAAGCCGCTCACGTACCCGCCGCCTTCGAAGTCCGCGGCGAGGTCATCCTTCCGCAGGCCGCCTTCGAGAAGATGAACGACGACCGCGTCGCGCAAGGCCTCGCACCCGCCGTCAATCCGCGCAACGCCGCCGCCGGAACCATCCGCACCATGGAGCCCAACATCGTCGCGCAGCGCCGCCTCGACTTCTACGCCTACTTTCTCCTTCGCGAAGGCGAACCGCTGCTCCCGCATCACTCGCAGGCGCTCGAAGCGCTCGCCAAACTTGGCCTCCGGGTAAACACCCATTGGAGCACCGCCGACACCATCGACCAGGTCCTCAAGTTCATCCATAAAACCGAGCCCCTCCGCGAGACCCTCGGCTACGAGATCGATGGCGTCGTCATCAAAGTCGACTCCATCGCGCAGCAGCGCCGTCTCGGCTTCACCGGCAAGGCTCCGCGCTGGGCCATCGCCTATAAGTTCCCCGCTCGCGCCGCAACCACGCGCCTCGACGATGTCCTCTTCCAGGTCGGCCGTACCGGCAAGCTCACGCCCGTCGCCGCGCTCGCGCCTGTCTTCGTCGGAGGCACCACCGTCACCCGCGCCACGCTTCACAACGCCGACGAGATCGAGCGCCTCGGCGTTCGCATCGGTGACCTGATCGAAGTCGAACGCGGAGGCGACGTCATCCCCAAGATCACTCGCGTCGTAGAAGAACCTCACTCGAAGACTCCGCGACGCGACATTACCTTCCCCAGCCACTGCCCGCGCTGCAAGAGCGAACTCGTCCGCGAAGAGGGTGAGGTCGACTGGCGCTGCGTCAATGCAAGCTGTCCGGCACGCCTCGAAGAAGAGCTGCGCCACTTCGCTTCGCGCGGCGTCATGAACATCGAAGGCCTCGGCGAAGTCCTCGTCGCGCAACTCCTCGGCCACACCATCGCCGAACACGAAGCCGAAGCATCCATGGGACAAAATGGCGACGCTCCCACCGAAGCCCCCACGCGCAAGGCCCTCGTCCATTCGATCGCCGACATCTACCACCTCAAGAAGGAAGACCTGCTCAAGCTCGAACGCATCGGCGAAAAAACTGCAGACTCACTCCTCGAGCAGATCGAAAACTCTAAAAAGCAGCCGCTCAACCGAGTCCTCCTCGGCCTCGGCATCCGCCACGTAGGCGAGCGCACCGCGCAGGCACTCGCAGAAGAATTCGGCAGCATGGACGCCCTCATCGCCGCCAGTATCGACGACCTCACCCGCATCAACGACGTCGGCCCCAAGGTCGCCGATGCCATCCGCGAGTTCTTCGACAACAAGCGCAACCTCGACCTCGTCAAGCGGCTCCGCGAAGCCGGCCTCACGTTCACGGCAGAAAAGCGCGTGCGCGGCACCAAACTCGAGGGCCTCACCTTCGTCCTCACGGGAACGCTTCCTACCCTCACTCGCGACGAAGCCAAAGAAAGAATCGAAGCCGCAGGAGGCAAAATTTCAGGCTCCGTCAGCAGGAAAACCGATTACGTCGTAGCCGGAGAAGAGGCCGGCTCCAAGCTCGACAAAGCCAACTCTCTTGGCGTCAAAGTAATCGACGAAGCCACGCTGCTCGACCTCTTGGGTTAGCTCAAAATCGCATGTACAGTTAGAGCACTATCAAAGCATCGCGATTGGCCTAACCCCGGAAGGATACAGATGAAGACACGTCTCCATGTGCTCTGCTTGATCGTGCTACTCACGCTCGCGAGCCTCACTTCGATTCCGCTCTCCGCCCAAACCGCCGATTCCGGCATCGCCTCCAAATTCGCCACCGTCGACGGACTCAAACTTCATTACCTCACCGCCGGCCACGGCCCCACCGTCATCCTCCTCCACGGCTACGCCGAAAACTCGCGCATGTGGCGTCCCGCCATTCCAGTCCTCGCGCAGAAGTTTACCGTCATCGCGCCTGACCTTCCCGGCATCGGCGACTCCGACATCCCCACCGGCGAAGTCACCATGAAGTGGGCCGCCGTCCGCATCCACGATCTTGCCAAACAGCTTGGTGTGCAGAAGGCCCGCGTCGTCGGCCACGACATCGGCCTGATGGTCGCCTACGCGTACGCCGCGCAGTTCCCCTCCGAAACCGAAAAGCTCGTCCTCATGGACGCCTTCCTCCCCGGCATCGGCCCCTGGGAGGCCTACTACAACAATCCCTCCATCTGGCACTTCCGCTTCAACGGCCCCACTCCCGAAGCCCTCGTCAAAGGCCGCGAGCGCATCTACTTCGAGCACTTCTGGAACGACTTCGCCGCCGACAAAACTCATTCACTCCCCGAAGCCGACCGCGCCGCCTATACCGCCGCCTACGCAGCTCCCGGACGCATGCGCGCCGGCTGGGCTTACTTCGTCTCCTTCCCTCAAACCGCCAAAGACTTCGCCGAACTCGGCAAGACAAAACTCCCCATGCCGCTGCTCGTCATCGCCGGAGAAAAAGCCAGCGCCGGAACCCTCAGCGCGCAGGGCCCGCTCGTCTCCAACAACGCCAAGGTTGTCGTGCTCAAAAACACAGGCCATTGGCTGATGGAAGAGAACCGCAAAGAAACAATGGATGCTCTCGTCGCGTTTCTCTAAGAACCTCTAAACAGAAAAAGCCGCCGCAGAGGTTCTTGCGGCGGCTAAGCGCTACAAACTCGAATTACCCGTTCTGGTCTTCAGGATGGATCGTGCGATAGCTCGCATTTCCCTTCGACCACACCAGCAACAGCAGATCCCTGCCCGCCGGGCTCTGATGCACGGCATTCATGAACTGCTCGGCCGAAGTTGTCGCGTGACGGTTCACCTCAAGGATCACGTCACCCGGCTGCAATCCGGCCTCTTCCGCCGGGCTTGCCGGACGAACATTCTCGACCACGGCGCCCTTCAGCGTGTCCGGAGCCTCGATCTGCTGCCGCGCATCCGGCGTCAGGTCGGCAACCGCAAGCCCAAGCTTGCCCTTCTGCTGTCCTTCGGCGCCATCGTTGCTCGCGACCTCCTTGTTGCCATGGAACTCGCCCAGCGTGAGGTTCAGCGTCACCGGCTTGCCATCGCGCAGTATCCCCAGCTCGATCTTCGTGCCCGGAGTCATCTCGCTCACTGCAACCTGCAGCGCGCTTCCGTTCACGATCTTCTCGCCGTTGACCTTCGCGATCACGTCGCCCTGCTTCAGCCCGCCCTTGCTCGCCGGAGAATCCGGAGTCACCTGCGCGACCACCGCGCCCTCAGCATTCTCGAGGTTGAAGAAGTGAGCATTCTCCGGAGTCACATCGTTCATGCTGATGCCCAGATAGCCATGCTCCACCTTGCCGTTCTTCATCAGCTGTTCGGCCGAAGCGCGCACAATCTGCGAAGGAATTGCAAACCCAGCGCCCGCGAACGATCCGCTGTTCGAGATGATGAACGTGTTGATACCCACCAGCTCACCATGCGCATTCACCAGCGCGCCGCCCGAGTTGCCCGGATTGATCGCCGCATCCGTCTGGATAAACGCACCCGGCTTCCGCGCATCGTCCGAGTAAGGATTCGGCCGGTTCACCGCGCTCACAATGCCCCGCGTCACTGAGAACTGGAAGTACCCGAACGGGCTGCCGAATGCCAGCACCGTCTGTCCCGGCTGCAGCTTCGTCGAGTCGCCCCAGGCGATGCTCGGCAGGTCCTTCGCATCCACCTTCACCACCGCAAGGTCGTTCAGCTTATCCACGCCGACCAGCTTCGCATTCAACACGCGACGATCATGCATCGTTACCTTGATCTGCGTCGCTCCATCCACTACGTGGCCGTTCGTCACGATATATCCATCCGGCGAGAGGATCACGCCGCTGCCGATACCATGCTCAATCTGTGGTTGCCGCGGCATTCCATTGCCGCCGCCGAAGAATCGCCTGAACTCCGGCGGCACATTCTGCATCTGGTCGTCAGAGATCTCCTGTTCCCTGTCCTTCGCCGTCACCGAGATATTCACGACCGCCGGAGTCACCCGTGATGCAACCTGCTCCATCGCCTTGTCCAGCGACGTCAGCGCCGACACACTCTGGTCGTCGATCGGCGAAGCCCCGGTCGAAACCGCGGCCTTCACTCCCCCATGCCCGACAAACAAAGCTGCACCAAGGACAAACGCGCCCGCCACCGCAACAGGAGCGGCAAGCTTCCTTCCCTTTGCTACTAATTCATTAGTTGTTCCAGCCATGAATTCGCCCTCCTACAGGCGTCTTGCAACATCGTTAGAGTTGAATCACCAGCCAGCCGTCCCCTGCAGGGACGACGGCCACCAAAGATCTCGTCAGTATCAGGCGCGGCTGCGGCATCTCGTCTTCCCAGTCCGTCAGTACCACCCACGAAGCCGTCCGCTTCGTCGTCGCCCGATGCTTCACTGCCTTCACTGGAACATTTGCCGGAGCGTTCAAGCTGCGCGGCTTCGGCAGAGCCCGCGCCGCAGCCTGACTACGCTCCGGCACCACTCCGGGGTCCCCGGCGAGCGGTCTTGGCTCGCTCGGGTGGATCACTGCCTTCACCAGCACAGGCGCGGCTCCGCCTGGATAGGAGACGCGCCCCATCGGGCTGGCTTCAGCAGAGCTCTCGGAGCGTCCCCTGAACCCCGAAGCCGAAATTCTGCTCTCAGCCCGCGTCTGCCCATGGCCCGCTGCCGGCGTAAAGCTCACAAACTCCGGACTGCCTGCAAGCACGACAGCGCCGCCCATCATGCCCGCAATCAAAACCCCTGTCACTGCCTGCACCTGCCTGCGTCCTGGCATCGCCTGCGGACGGCTCAAAATTCTGTGCACCCTTTGCGAAAGCTCCGTCTGCCGCTCCCACGCGCCCAGCGCCAGCGACACCCCGCGACGCACCAGCGAGTGCTCCGCCAGGTTCGTCAGGCACACCGCGTAGTCCTTCTTTGACTTCGTCGCCAGCAGCACGCAGTCATCGCACGCCAACTCCCGCTCCACGCACATCCGGCGCTCCGCCCACCTCATCGCCGGATTCAGCGGAAACAACACCAGGCTCACCTTCTGCAGCAGATTCGTCCAGTCATCCCTGCGCCGCAGGTGCTCCATCTCATGCAGAACGATCTGTTCCAGCTCACGAGCCGAAAGCCGCTCCACCAGCCCTTCAGGCAGCAGGATCCGCGGCGAAAAGAATCCCGCCACACTCGGCCGGTCTACATCCTCAGAGACGCAAAGCTCCGCCGTCCGTCCTCCGCTCGTAAGCAGCGAGCGATCAATCTCAACCGCAACCGGAACAGCCCTGCGCGCTACGGCCCGCAGCCGCACCGCACCCGCAACCAGCTGAACCGCCCGAACCAGAGAGAGCGCAACCCACACGCCGGCAATCAACAAAGCCCAGCGAGCATCCACATGCAGAAGATTCCCGCCGGCAACACCAACATCCGAACCACCACGCAGCGCCGGCAAAAAGTGCAGCGGAACAACCAGCAGCAATGCTGCCATCCAGACCACAAACCGCGCCGCCGCCGTAATACCCCCCATCATTCCAGTAACCAGTCGCAGAACAAAACTCACCGCCGCCACCAGCAGCACACCACCTGCAATCGCGCTCACCAGCGACCCCGAAGCTGCGGCCGCAAACTGCATCATCGTGTGCATCATCTGCTCCATCCGCCAGGCTCCTCTCCGTCGTGGTCGCGGGCTTCCTCACCCTCATCGGGAGCATTCGCTATCGCCTCTTTCAGACGCTGCAGTTCCTCCGGAGTCACCTCGTCGTCGCCGAGCAGCGACAGCAACAGCCGCTCCCGAGAGTTCCCGAAGAACCGGTTCAGCACATGCCGAACCTCAGAGATCCCCGCCTCACGCTCCTCGACGCAGGGGCAGTAAAGAAACGCCCGCCCCACCTGCCGATGGCGCACATACCCCTTCTTTTCCAATATCCTGATCGTCGTCAGCACCGACGTATACGCCAGCGGAGTCGTCTCCTCGAGCGCCGCTACCACCTCGGCCACACCCGACTCCCCACGCTCCCACAACACCTTCATGAGCCTCAGCTCAGCTTCGGTCAACGTAATGGATCGCTTCGGAGGCAAAGAATCAAATCTCCCGAAGACCCCTGAAATCAGGCCTTCTGAGCATTTGACGCTCAACTAATAAATTAGTTAGCTACCCTGACTGACCGAAGTTCCAATTCAAGACATCAAAGCCCACCGAGGGCAAAAATCGCCGCGATCGACGCTGCGTAAATGCAGCGTCGGCTTCGCAACCGGAGCTATGATTTCTTGTTCAGGTCGTCGTTCTTGTAGTACTTCGTACCCTGCAGCGTCAACTGCAGAGCGACACCGTTCTTCGTAATCTGATAGACCCAGACCCCTGGGGCAACTTCGACCGCTCCGGACAAAGCTCCGCCCTTGTCACCAGCCTTGGCCGCCGCGTCCGATTGCGCTGAACCCGACCAGCCGGAATTCAGGAAATCGTTAAACGCTTTATCGTTTTCGAATACGAAGATCACCCGGTAGTCCTTCACTCCGATGCCCAGCCCCGCGCCGGCCGAAATCATCTTCATAAAGGTTTCCTGCTTGGAACCGGTGGCGACAGCGATTCCTGAGCCACGCGCGGTGCTCAACAGTAAAAGGTTCGTCCCCATATTGTCGAAGACGGCATATCCGGCAGACTTCTGGATAGCCCCCTGAGCGGTGGGTTTCAGTTTGTACAGTTCCTGCAGGGTTTTATCCGCCATCTTACGAGTCTTGTCCCGCTGCTTGTCCGGGGAATCTTTGGCGCTTGCGAAGTTGGTAGCCAGCAGCATCACTGCAAGGCACGTAGCGATTGTTCTGAGTCTCATCGGCGCTCTCCTTTTTCTGGGGGAACCGATTGCGGCACGCCACAACATCCGGTCTGCCTGGCAACCGCTCCCCAATACACCTGAAACAAGGGCCTAAGACGCGTTTCGCATCTCCGATTGCTGGAAGAATAAAACTTGCGGAATTGTAACCGAGTCTCTGTGCTTTGAATACTGTCGCTCCAGCGCCTGCCCGGTGCCCCACCTTCGGCGCGAAGCCTGAACTGGCCAATCGCGCGCAAGCGCGACCTCTTGTTCCTCAGTTCTTGCTTTTATCCAACCCCTCTATGCAGTCCATCGATTAGCTCCGCTGCTTGGGCTGCTACACGTCGGCGGCCGATGCAGTACTCAATTCTATCGAAAGCAATCTCGCATCTCCGAGGCCCTGATGAGGGCTCTGGCATTCATCGTGTTCGTAAAAAACAGATACCGGACAGCATTTCCCAGGCAGATGATCCACTCAGGGCTTCAAAACTTTGGGCCTCGTATGGCTAAAATACTGTGATTCAAATTTCCATCCGCAAGTATCAAAAAACTGCTCGGCGTTGACATTCGGGTTGGGCGAGAAAATTGACAACCACTCTGCTTCTTGGAGCTTCTTGCCGTCCGGTGTACGATATGCCGCACCTTTTTGGTAATGAAAAGCAATCTCGCTCAAAGCCGTAGGCAAACAAATAAGGGCCGCGAGTGTGACTGGAAGTAAGCGCATCCGCGGAGCCTTGAAATCCAACAAGAATTCGGTACCCCGCAATCCCAGTATGAAGAGAGGTCCAATTGCGCCCCGCGCCACAAAGTCTACGGTCTCACCATGCATGAACGCGATCAACACAAGCGTGGCAAATGCTATCGCGCAAAACGAATCAGTGAAAAGGTTCTGCCCAAGAAGAAGTTGGAAGGCGCATAGTTCCATGAGTAAGAAAAGTATGACGGGCAAAATCTCGTCTGCTCGTTGCACAATACAAGTCACACAAGGACCCGCTTGGGGTAGTTCCGTCGACAGATAGGACACCACAAGTAGGGTGAAGGTAACTCCCACACCGATCGCAACCAGGTTTTGCTTACTGATTAGTTGGTTCCTGGCCTGCGCCAGGCGGAGCAGCATCACAGGCAATAGCCCAATCATTCCGTAAGGGGACCAGAGGGCTAGAAGGCTGTATGCCAAAATGACCCTGGCCAAGCTGTTTTCGCCACGATCCATAACGATCATGGCAGTCACGATGAAAATCGGGATGCTTTGATGAGGAACGAAGGCCAGACTGCTTAACCCGGATGCAAACTCAAGCGGTGATCCCCGATTTCCATAGTGAAACCCGATCCATCCGTGCATCTGACCCATAGTCGTGTAAGGGAGATGTCTGAGGTATGCATCTGCTCCCGATAGGACCATCGGCACTGCCATTCCAACGGCTGCAACCCCCAAAGAGCGTCGCTCATATGGAACGGCACTGACACGGAAGACCAGAAGATAACCGAGGAGAAACCAAACGGTTGCTAGGACTGAAACCGGTATCAGAGGAATAGTTTTATGTATGAGTGCAGGGCTGAGATAAGCCGCCAAATAAAAGCGCAAGTAGGAGGGTATCCCGTGTAGTTTGATGCATACGGGCCAGGTATGGTCGGCAATTTCATTAATCAAGGCCCAGTGCTTCACCCAATCGTACGCAGAATGACCTTTAGGAATGCCTACAACCATAACAAGCGCCGCCGCGAAGATTGCAGCCACCCCGTACAGTGCAGGAGACCAGTTCCAACGGGTTCTGAGGGCCGTGTACAGAAGCCATGCAAGCGCGGCGGCAAGAGGGAACCCGATCAGCGGGCGCACAAAAGACGCAAGAAAAATAAGACAAGGGGCCGCGATGTAACAGAGGCCAAGCGCGAATACCCCATTTGCGTTCGTTTCAAGATGAAACTCGCGCTGAACCTTGGATGACTTTCTTTTAGCCGAACGAACCTCATCTTGTGTCTGGATCACAGTTTCCCCTGGCACGCGAAAACAATTCGTGTGAAGTGAAACGTGACACTAAGAAGGTGGCCAATTGGAGTAACCGAGTAGCGCCCATCACGCTGTCGAATCGATCCAATGGAGGTCTGTTCGACCAGCCGCTTGTCCACCCCTCCTTCGCTTTGGAAGCCATGAACAAAAAGGGTTGTGATTTCGTCGCGAGTGAGACCTGTGGGCGATTCGTCGAGGCCTATGAGCATTCGAACCGAATACGCCCGGTCTACCGTTGTGGGAATTGTGAACACAAAGCTATAAATCAATAGAAATACCAGGAGACCATTCCTTACAGCTTCACCCCGCCTGATGAGCCGCTTCGTCTCCAGACGGTATTGACCCAGAGAAATAAAGAGACCTAGAACTATTCCCTGGTAGAGGATAATGCCTGTCGGTTTAGCGTGTCTGATCGTAACGAACAGGACCAGGAACACACAAACGCTCGCGACCATAGTTCGGAACCCAGACTCTGCGACACCGTGTGATTTGCTTAAGCTGCCGGGGTGGCTTCCGACCGTTCCGTAAAGACCATTAGTTTGTGATTCAGAGCAGGATTCGGAAGGTGAAGATTGCTGCCGGGAATCCCCCAAAGTAGGGGAAGTCCTTGTGGCATTTGTCTGGAGTTTTGGGGGGTACTCAGGGCCCATTCTTGCCTCTCTGGAACGCAACGGTGCGATATGCATACCCCAGCCGAGCGGCTGACAATGCCCTTAAGCAATGTTTTATACGCGTCTATTCAATGATGCGAATCAGTAACTTACATTTGGCAGTGAAGCTCAGTCAAGCGCATTCTTTTGCGTCTCTGGTGGAAGCATCAACTCACCTCATTTGAGTTGGCCTTTCTGAGATGCCAAACCAATTACTTCCTATTTCAGATTGTGCCTGACCTGAAAACTGAAGCGGTGACGCCGCGAGGGTCGCAACAAGCAGTGTTAAGTTTCAGCCAGTTCTTCTCCTATGGTTGTCGCGCATTAATATCGCTGCCATTGGTAATGGCCTTGCTTTGGCGGATTGGTTGAATCCGTCTGAAACCACAAAGTTTCGCCAGAAAAATCTTGTCAACCCCCTTGATTATTCAACCTAAACAAAACAAACCACATCACAGTGGCAGACTAGTTTCCTGAACTAGCTACAATAGAAGTAGATTGAAAATCCGGCAGGCAGAGAGTGGTTTCGTTGGGAATCAGGAGATAAGGTATAACCTGTTTCCTTTGAATAACTTGCCGTAAACCATTTTGATGGAATAATTTGCACGGCAGTTATGATCTAACTCTACTGAAATGAGATACTTACATCAAAAGATAGGGGAGGGGGGGTCCCCCTACCTCCGGCCCCCAGCAGCCGTCGTAATCGTCCGGTCGCGCCGCTTGCGGATCGACGACTCATTCGCCGCCGTGTGCGTCGACCGATGATACCCGGAGTGACGCTGCAGCACCAGCGCGCCTGCGCCCCGCAGGCGTGAAAGCTCGCCGTCGGTCGTCGTCATCAACTTCGGAGGGGTCCCGGCCAGCATCTGGCCGCTCAACTCCGCCTCAACCACCGGCCCGAACCGCGCCCACGACGAAGTCAGGTCGCCGGTAAACAGAATCACCTCCGGCGAAAGCGCCGCCGTAATCAGTCGCAGCCCCTGCCCAAGGTAAGACGCCTGCTTCGAAAGCGCCGCAATCGCATTCGGATCGCCGTCCTCGGCCATGTTCAAAAGATCCTGGATCGTCGCCACCGGAGCCGACGGCACAATCTCCGAGTAGTACCGCAGAGCCGCCCGCGACGACGCAAACATCTCCCAGCACCCCTTCCTTCCGCAGCCGCAAAGCGGCCCCGCCGGATCGATCGGAATGTGACCGAACTCGCCTGCAAGCCCCGACTTGCCCGCGAGCATCAGCCCGTTCGCAAGAATTGCCGTGCCGATACCCTCCGAAATGGTCACCAGCACCGCGTTGCGCACCCCGTCCATGCGCCCGAACCAAAGCTCGGAAAGCAGGCAGGCGTTCGCCGCATTATCCAGTTCCACCTGCAGCGAAATCCGCCGCTCTATCGCAGACTTGATGTCGTAATCCGTCCATACCTTCAGGTTTGGAGCCATGATCAACCGCTGTGTCACCGGATCGACACGCCCCGGCAGGCTGACCCCAATGCCCTCGAACGACTTGTCCGGGTGCCGCGACTGCAACCACAGCATGCAGTCGATCACATTACCCACCCCCCGCTCCGGGTCCGACACAATGGGAATCGACTCCCGCGCAAGAAATCTTCCATTCAAATCAACAACCGCAACAATCGCCTGCTTCGGCCGGATGTCCGTCACCAGGATCACAAGGTCCGCATTCAACGAGAGCAGCGTCGGTCGCCGCCCCCGGGGCCGCTTCGCCGCCGCGCCCTCGACAATCCATTTCTCGCGAATCAGCTGCTCTGCAATAAGCGAGATCGTGCTCGGCTGCAGTCCCGAAAGCCGCGAGAGATCCGCGCGCGCAACCGGCTGCTTGGTGCGAATCAGCTCCAGCACTACATCGCGGTTGATGTCACGAGCCACCTCGCTCGAAGCCAGCTCCACATAAGCAAGATCGATCCTCCGAATGCCTTGTCCGCCGCGTGCTGTCTTCGCTGGTGTCTTGCTCATCCTTCACGTCCTTACTGATTCACGCCGCTGGCGAGCTGTCCGCCATCGACAACGATAATCTGCCCGGTTGTATAAGCGGCCTCATCGGAGGCCAGATAAATCGCGGCGCCCACAACCTCCTCCGGAGCGCCAAAACGCCCCATCGGAGTCCGCAGCATCAGCTCCTTCCCTCGCGGAGAATCAAGCAGGCTGCGGTTCAGCGCCGTCGGAATAATCCCTGGAGCAATCGCGTTCACACATACGCCTGAACTCGACCACTCCACCGCCAGCGACCGCGTCAAAGCACCCACTGCGGCCTTGCTGGCCCCATAAGCCGCCACCTCGTGGAACGCCACCATCGTGGCCATCGAGGCGATATTGATGATCCGCCCGTACCGCCGCTCGAGCATCGAGCGCCCAAACACCTGGCAGGCACGCAGAGTGCCCGTCAGATTGATATTCATGATGTTGTTCCAAAGCTCTTCCGGGCACTCGAGCGTGGGAACACGCTTCGTAATGCCGGCCGAGTTCACCAGAATGTCGACCTTGCCGAAGCGATCCAGCACCGCATCGTGCAGTGCCTCAAGCGACGCCCGATCGGCAACATCGGAGGTCGCACGAATCGTCTGTCTTCCCAGCGCCTCAATCTCAGCCGCCACCCCCGCGACCCCGTCACTGGACCGCGAACTGGCCACAACATCGGCACCAGCAGAGGCCAGACCGAGAGCGATCGCCCGGCCGATGCCGTTCGTTCCGCCGATAACAACCGCCGTCTTCGCCTCGAGCGCGCGACTCATCTGGAAGTGATGCCTTCACAATCTACCCGTGGGGGCAACGGAGAACTAAAATGCATTTCAACTTTTACTACAACAAATTCAAAGTGTCACGCAGTCCTTGTATTTTTTGCAGGCCGATACCAACCTAATAATCCCGTAAATAACTTATTTCAAGGGAGAAGTCTTACCTCTACTGAAAGAGGAGGGTTGCCCCATTACACTCCTGATGTCGAAACCTTGTCTCGTGCAAAATCAGGAATTTATTTGCATAGAGAAATAATGGAAGGAGTCGTGGATTGACCAAAAATGAGAGCCCCCGGATCTCTTCCAGTAGAAGAAGGCGGTCCAGAGGCTCTGATAAAACTCAGTGTGCCATTTGTGCGGCAATCGAGTTGACGTAAGCCGTCTCAGCTTCCACGGCCTTGGTAAGAATGACGAGTTGCTCAGCCGCTTCCTGGTATCGCCCATCCTCCAAAGCCTCGCGAACACCAGGCAAAGTCTTGGCTCCATAGCCTGTGTACCATCCTGGAGCGTAAAGGACATTCTCAACCCAGGGTCGTCGCGGAAGTCCACCGGGGCTGAGGAACTTGCGCTCCGCCGTTGCGAGTTGTGCGTTGAGGGATTGCAATTTGGCAGGTGAAGCGGAGACCGTCTGCTCGCGAGCCTGATTCAACTTCGATCCGGCTGCATCCAGCGCGGCCAATGCATTATCCAGCGGAGCAAAATCGAGGCCGGGAGGAGCCACGAGTGGCTTCGGCAGCTCTGTCTTGTTCTCTGGATCAGCGGCCAGCGCATATACGCCCAGGTCGAGATTGCGTTTACGCAGGGAGGCCTCGCGCTGCAATTGCTTTTCAAGGGACTTCAGTTCAGCCGTGTATTCCTTCAGCGTTCCCGCAAGATCGCGGAAGTCATAGGGCAGAATGTCAGCGCCGGCAAAGCGCATCACAAGCGTTCCGGCTGTATCCGCGAGGGTCTTCCCATATAACGAGTCCTTATCGCCGAAGTGCTCGATGAACCACGGAGTGTCATAAGCCGAGTGATAGGTACCACCGCGGTCTTCGCCACCGAAGCCAAGTTCCATCGACGCGATGCCCAGATGATCGACAAAGGCTGCAAAATCGGAACCGCTTCCCGGCGCGCCAATGGGAATGAGTTCGCTGTTTGCATCGACAGGACGCGCACCCGGACGACCGCCGCGAACAAGACGCGCCGCCTGCTGCCGCTTCCACACGCTGGCCTTCGTCTCTGGATCGGTGACGTCCCTGGCGACGTCGTTGATGAGACGCTCCAGCGAATGCGAACCGCTTGCATTGAGGAAGCCGCGATTGCTCTCGTCGCTGTTGACGTAGAGCGCAGCATGTTTCGTTAGCTCGTCTGCGTGAGCCTCAGCCCATTCCGTCGAGCCAAGCAAACCAGGCTCTTCGCCGTCCCATGCTGTATAGATGAGCGTGCGCTTCGGCTTCCATCCCTGCTTTGCAAGTTCGCCCAAAGCGCGTGCCTCTTCAAGCAGGCCTGCCTGACCGGAGATCGGATCGTCCGCACCGTTGACCCAACCGTCGTAGTGATTTCCGCGCACGATCCACACATCTGGCTCGGTCGACCCCTTCATCGTTGCAACGATATCGAGAACGGGTTTCGTATCCCAATTGAACGCCAGCTTCAGATGCACCTTGGCCGGCCCGGGTCCGAAGTGGTACGTCAGCGGAAGCCCTCCGCGCCAGTTCGCAGGCACCGTCTTACCATCAAGCGCCGCTAATAGAGGCTGTGCGTCGCCATATCCGATTGGAAGCACGGGAATCTTCATAATCGTCTGCGCATCTTTGATGTCGAGGCGCTTTGCTCCCGCAACGGATCCGACTCCAGGAGTAAGAGGATCACCCGGATACAGTGAGGTGTCGGCAACACTCCCGCGTTGCACACCCTGCGGTGGACGCATCGGCCCTTTCGGCAGAACATCGTTTTGTCCGAAGCCGTCGTCTGCGGGATCAGAGTAAATAATGCACCCGATGGCTCCGTGCTCGTACGCAAGCTTGGGCTTGAGACCGCGCCATCCTCCGCCATACCGTGTGATTACAATAGCTCCCTTGACGGAGATACCGTTTCGCTCCAGTTCGGCGTAGTCATCGAGCATGCCGTAGTTGGCGTAGACGAGCGGACCGGTCACGTCACCATCGGCCGAATAGATGTTATAGCCGGGAAGCTGGGTCTTCGTCTCGTGAGTGTACGGATCTTCAGCAAGAGGAGTTTCCGTCAGCCTGGCCTTGAAGCTTGTCGGAGCAATGAGTTCAAGCTCCATGGTCTTTGGAGTTGGATACAGCACATCGAACTGTTCGATGTGTGCGTCCCAACCCCACTCCTTATACTTCGCGAGTATCCATTCCGCGTTCTTGCGCTGAGCCTCGGACCCTACATTATGAGGATGAGCAGCAAGAAAAAGCATGTTCTCGTGGGCGCGTTTGGCCTCTGGAATCTCACGAAACCGACGCTCCCAATCGAGCTCTGTCTTTGCAGAAGCATCGTTGTATCCAGGTAATTTGGCCTCACCCTGTGTTGCTGTTTGCTGGGCAAAACCAGGGAAGAAAAGCGTGTAGAGAAGCGTACCTGCAATAAGACGACGCACTAAAGCCCCCTTGAACTGATAGTGATTCGGGATTTTAAGGAAAACAGAGCCGGCAAGAGCCCTGCTTCTTATCTAACCACAGCTCCTATCAGAGAGGGGCGAATCTATTGGAAGCCCAGAGCACGGATCTTTTCGACCGCCCAATCGACCAAACCGCTCTGATCCGGATGCGATTGCGCCAGAACGCGGAGCCGATCCACCGCCATAATGCTTTGCGGTTCATCGGATCGCTGCTCTTCTTTGTGGTTTCAAAAAACGAGCCGCGCCAAATTACGGAAGAAGTGTAGCGCGGCCCTGCGTCAAAATGAATATTTCAGTGCGAACTGAATAATGCGAGGATGAGGGCCGCCCTGCTCGCTCGTAATCTGTCCGAAGCCGGAGCTTGCCACCGCCGGCCCGAGAGGATTCCCGTAGCCGAGACTAGTATTTGGGTTGCCAAATTGCGGCGTATTCGTCACGTTGAAGAACTCCGTCCGGAAGAGCAAGCTGTGCGTGTCTTTGATCGGGAATATCCTTGCAATCGCCAGATCGAGATTGTGCTGTCCTGGTCCGCGCACAAAGCCTACTCCGCTGTTGCCGAAGTCCTGATCGGCAATGCTTGTCCCATTCGCGACCTCAGGTGCACGAGTAAATGCACTCGCGTCCAGATAGCGTCCTGTCCCTACCACGCGCTCGAACAACGATCCGTCTGTTGCCGGGCGCCCTCCCGGCGCCAGCTGTGCTCTCACCTGGCTGCTGAGAAGCCCATAGACGGAACCTGCGTTTGCATCGAAAATGCTGAGTGCAGCGCCCGACTGAATGACTCCAATTCCTGAAAACTGCCAGTTCGAGATGAACTGACGTGCCATTACTGGAGCCGATTCGAATTTTGGAGTTGACCAGATGAAGTTCACCACCAGGCGTTGAGCACGATCATCATTTGCCAACCCGTAAGAGGAATTACGGAGATCGCGCTGGTTGTTCGTCGGCAGTTGCAGTTCAAAAACATCCGTACCCCCCTCTCCATTTACCTGGTCCAGGTTTTTTGACCACGTGTAGCTTCCTTCAAATTGCAATCCGTGGCCAAGGCGTTTGATCACGCTGGTTTGCAGGGCATTGTAGTTTGCAACAAACACCGAATCTGTAGACAACGACCCCGGGCTCACGCCCTGAATCGGCATACGAGCGATCACATTGCTCGTTGAGTTTGTCGTCTCTCCGTTTATGGGGTTTTGGGGGCTTGCCAGAAGTGCCTGGTCGAATTGCAACTGTCCCGGCCTGTGTACCGAATTCGTTCCGACGTACCCTACTTGAAGCAAATATCCACGTCCTATCGCATACTGCATATTCAGGTTGTACTCATATGTCTTGCCGTCCTTCAAATCCGGATTTGCGCCGATGATGAAAGGGAAACCACCCGGCACCAAGGGCTGAAATACTGGAAAACTCGACGGCGGCAGCATCAGAGGAACAAATGGACTCGTCAGAGAAGCCGGCCCATTCGGTGGTCCCGACTGAAACTGCGATAACGCGAACGGTAGTTGGGATAATGTCTGTTCTGCAATATTGGCCGAGTGCTGGTCAAAGTAAATGCCGAAGCCACCGCGCAGCACAATAACCGGCTCGTTCGTTACCTGCCACGCAAATCCAAGTCGCGGAGACACATCGCCGTACGGTGTCTTATATAAGCCCGCATACGAATTCCTCATGACACCGGCCGGCACATCGCCCACAAAATTGGAAGGGACGGTAAAACCGGCGTACGTTCCGCTATTCGGAATCGGTCCGATCGTGGCGATGTTCGCGTCGAAATTTGTGAGGCGGCCATGGATCTCGGTTGGAGCGCCGAAGATTTCATACCGCAGACCGGCGTTGATTGTGAGTTGTCGTGTAAGTTTTATGTCGTCCTGTGCGAACCCTGCAAAATTGGTATAGCGCTCGTCTCTGCGGAAGATGCCGCCACCTGCGATACTCAATCCCACATTACTAAGCCCCAGGGGACTGTTATTCTGTGATGCGCTCTGTCCGACGAGAAAGTCTTCGATGCCTGCAATCATCAGATTGCCATCTGTCTGCTGCGGCTGATTCTCATCAACCTGGTGACGCTTGAACTCAACCCCGAAGCGAACGTTGTGACGCCCTCTGCTCCACGCAACGGTATCCTGCCAGATGAATGAATTTGTCACCGATGAATTAAACGGGGTTCCGCCGCTGCCAATCGCGAATCCGCCTATCGTGAGCGACGGCAAATTGGAATCAGGTGCTGGTGCTCCCGTAGGTACGCCGATTCCAACACTCTGAGCCGAGATCGGATTCTGCACCGCTGCCAGTCCATCGAAGCGCGTGTAGCCAAATCGCGCAATATTTACCAGGTTCGGATTGAAAACATGTGTGTCCGCCAGAACGAACATCGTGTTGCGATTCCTCGCATCTGTACCCCATCCCGGTACATTGGCCCCATTGGGCGAAAACGGCAAGTTCGCCGTCGCGCGAGAGTAAAAGAAACGCCCTGACAGCGTGTTCTTCTGACGCAACACACTATCGATATTTCCGGAAAACTGGTCTTCGCGATAATGCGCGGCCGGAGTAAAGATCGACAGACCTTGAGGCAGCTGATCGAGAGAATCCGATCCGCTGCTCGGGGGCAACGCAATCTGTGGGCTGGGTATGGCGAACTGCCCATTCGGCAGCTTGGTATTCAGAATCTTTAGCGCAACCGGGCTAATGTTCGATCCATCACACGCAACCTGCGTCCCACCTGCCGTAGTCTGATATCCCGCAGAGGGCTGCCCGCTGCTGTTCAGATGTCCAACCGGACAGAATTGTGCGCCTAAAGCCGCGGCCGAACGATCGGAGGTGAACAAAGGAAGAATCGCCGTTCTGGAAGTTCCCAGGCCGTTTGACTGGGCAACACCTTGATAAGACCCGAAGAAAAACACATGATCTTCTCTGATAGGCCCGCCTATCGTTCCTCCAAATGCATTTTGCTTCAGATCAGCCCGCGGCTGGCCGGCTAGTTTCGAAAAAAAGTCGTTCGCATTAAAGATATTGTTGCGAACAAACTCCCATGCGCTGCCATGAAACTCATTGGTTCCGCTCTTGCTCACCAGATCAACATTCGCTCCGGTTCCGCGTCCATACGACGCATCGTAGTTCGCGGTCTGTACTCGAAATTCCTCGATGGTGTCCGGGGCTGGAATTGCCGTCCCTACCTCATAATTCTGCGCCAGTGCCGCAGAATTCTCCTGCAAGTTGTTCGCATCGATTCCGTTGAACTGAATATTGTTGGCCGTTGGCGTTGCCCCGTTAGCAGCTACGTTCTGCGTTCCATTACCCAACACGGTCGCCGTTGGAAGGTCTGCAATCACTCCTGGAGACAGTCCCAAGATCTGGGTATAGTTACGACTCGACAGAGGTAGCGTTCGAATTGCTTCTTCATTAACAACTCCACCGAGAGTTGAGCTTTCTGTCTGCGCCAGATCGGATATGCCGCTGATCTCTACGCTTGAAGGAGAGGACGCTACGGCCAGCCTCATCTCTACTGATGCGACTTCACTAGCGCCTACATGCACAGAATGCATCGCTCCTGCTCGGAAACCCGAGGCCTCCGCAGAGATCGAGTAGGATCCCGGCGGTAGCAGTGAAACACGGAATACACCGTCGTTGGTTGTCATCACAGATCGCGCCGCCCTGGTTTCGTCATTGGTTACAGTTACCTTTGCGGCGGCGATCACGGCACCTGAAGGGTCCGACACAGTGCCGGAGATTGCGCCAGTCCCTGGGGTCTGTGCCCACAGGACATGGCTCATCATCAGGAGAATCGCCGCTCTTCCTGCGCGCGCACATTGAGTCAGATTCCTTCGCATAGCCTCGTCTCACTTTTGTAGAAATTGAGCATCCGAGACCAAAGTATTGACCACGATGTCGCCTGCATTTGTCATGAAAATGTCAGGGTTACACGCAATCTTTGTCAGCCAGAAGACTTTGACAAGTTCATGACGAGAACATGACAAATCAGGTTTGAGCCATTTCCTATACTCAACCTCGTTCGACCTGCTCAATGGCGGGTGTTCAGGGGTCGAAAAACTGAGACGGAAGGGCTTTTCGTGCTACCGCGAAACTACAGAAGACCAGCTTTCTTTACATTGCTTCTCGGCCTCTTGCTGGTGCCTGGCAGAGACGCAAATGCGCAAGATACCGCTTCGCCGGAACCCGAGATGCATGCAGGTTTTGTCCCAGTACTCTCTGGAGGTGTCGCTTACATCCAAAACGAAGACTCAGGTGTCGTCAGTCTCGAGCCACAGATCAATCCTGTACTACTAGTCTCTTTCGGTCGACACGTATTGCTTGAGTCTCGAACAGACTTCTTCGGTTTCTTTCAGCGAGAGAACCAGACAACCGGACCGTATAAGGGCAAGGTCTTCAAATCCATCGAATACGCTCAACTTGACTGGTTGGCGAACACTCATCTGATCGCCACCGGGGGACGATACATACTTCCCTTTGGCCTCTATAACGAACGGCTTACTCCGGTCTGGACCCGCAACCTCCAGGATGCGCCAACGACCGCTTTGATCGGTGATGGTACCAGCGGCGCCGGCGATGGATTGATGCTCCGAGGAGTTGTTGTTCAAAAGGCCCTTTATTCGATTCAATACAACACTTATTTTTCGGCCTTCAGCAATATCCACAAGCTCGAAGCGGCACGCACTGCTGGAGGAGACTCAAGCATCTTTCTCAATCACCTCAGGTTGGAAGCGGGAGTCTCATATCAACGCTTTCTGCAGGGTCGCCATATCAACAGTGTGGCGACTTACGTGTCCTGGCAGCCACGTCAAATCCCACTCGACATCAAAGCAGAGGGCGACTACAGCTACTATGGTCGCGGCTATTGGATTGAATCAGCCTATCTCTTTCAGCAGCTTCCCATTCCTCAACTCTTCCGCCGAACCCAGGTCGTTGCCCGGATGCAGCAGTTCTTCCCGATCAATGGAGGAGGAAACGGCCTTCCAACAGTAAGTACGGAACGTTTTGATTTCGGACTCAATTACTACTTTCGCGATGATCTGCGCTTTGTCTCGAGCTACGGGCGGCGTTTCAGTTCGCAGGGAAATGCCAACGTCTGGAACTTCGGCTTCACCTACCGATTCATGATTCCGTTATGGCCCGCGAGGACAAAATGAACCAAAACACTTGGAAGGTCTTCTGGCTGATTTGCATCGTGGCATTTGCTTCACTTGCAGTAGCATCGCAGACTGCGGTTCCACACCCTGCCAACTCGAAAACTACCGCAGCAACCCAAACTCCGGCAGCCCCAACGGGAGAGGAAGTCTTTAATAATCACTGCGGGCGATGTCATATGCCTCCTATGACGATATCTCCGCGAATTACCGGAACCGTAATCATGCATATGCGCGTCCGTGCACGACTCTCTCGGCAGGATGAGCAGTTGTTGCTCAAATATATGGCGCCCTAATCAATACCAGGTCAAAATCGCATCGTTGAAACAGATGGAGGATGAATAGGTGAAGCAGATTACTAGAGTATTTCCTGCTTTGATCGCTTGTTTTTTCGTAGGAGGCAGCTCCCTGATCGCGGCTGCCCAGGAACCAACCCGCACCATCGAGGTGCATGCTAAACGATTTGCATTTACGCCCTCGGAGATCAACTTGAAGCCCGGCGAGACCGTTACCCTTCACCTGGTCTCGGACGATGTAGCTCACAGCCTGCTTATCTCAGAACTCAAGGTCAACCAGGAGGTGACCAAGCGACATCCTGTCGACGTCAAGGTAACCACCACTCGCACTGGCGATTTCCGCGGCAAGTGTGGCCGCTTCTGCGGCAGCGGCCATGGATCAATGACATTTGTGGTTCGCGTGAAGGAGTAGCTATGTTGAGGCGATCTCTCAGCGTGGCGATTCTCACCGGCGTTGCTGCTCTCTGCGGATGCAAGGCCACTCCGCCAGGGCGTACCGAGGAAGCAATAGTCCAATGGGTAAAGCACGACATCACCGTAAAGGGGAAACATGACAAAAACCCCATTCAACCAACCGCAGAGAAGATCGAAAGCGGAAAGCAAACCTTCGGATTCTATTGTGTCGTTTGCCACGGCAGGGATGGACAAAATACAGGTGTGCCATTCGCGGCAACGATCTCCCCTCGCATTCCATCGCTGGCATCGCAGCAGGTGCAGAAGTATACCGACGGTCAACTCAAGTGGATTATCGAGAACGGGCTAGCTCCTTCGGGAATGCCGGCTTCAAAGGGAATCCTGAACGACGAAGACGTGTGGACGCTCGTTGTGTACATAAGACATTTACCGCCCGCAGGCAGTCTCGGCGAACCCAAAACCTACACGGGCGATGAGTACAGCGACGCCAACAAAAATAACGACAGCAAGTGACTGAGGAGAAAGATCGATGGTGAAAGTAGAAGAAGAAGTCTCGGCAATCGATGCGGAAGCGATCTATGCGGAAGATCCGCTATTGTCGAAGGTCGATTTTCCGCTGCAATCCATACTCTTTCCCCTGGGCTTCCCTTTGAAGCTCTCTACTAACTCATCTGCCGTGCTGGAAGCTGCCAATATAAGTTGGGGTTATTTCGAGAAGAAATTTGATCATCCTCCTCTTGAGCTTCGGATTGGTGTTACGAAAGACAGCAATGACGCCGTCGATTTGCCTCCCGCTCCCACAGTCAGAATGCAATGGGGCCAGCTCGTAAACATCGCGGACGCGCATAACTTCGTCACAACTGACTTCAAGGCCGGTCGCTCCTTTGGATGGATCACTCAGTCCATCGCGGAGTCTCCGCGATATCTGCGCTACTACTTTCTTGATTCAGCCGCCTTAGGACTGGTGAGCGGTCTCCGGGCCGGTTGCCTTCACGCGGCGTGTGTGTCTCCATTTGGACGCGGTATGCTGCTTTGCGGCAACACGGGAGCGGGCAAATCGACTTTGGCCTATGCCGGAGCACGCGCAGGTTGGACGCTGGTCTGCGATGATGCCAGCTTCATGCCGCTGGATCGCGAAGATCGCCTGGTTGTGGGGAATTATCACCGCCTTCGTTTTCGTAGCTCCGCGATCCAGCTGTTTCCAGAACTCGAAGGCCGTGGAGTGACACCTCGTGTACCCAAGAGCAAACCATCGATCGAGGTTCCTACTTCCCAGTTGCCGGAGATCACTACAGCAGACTCAGCGGTAATCGATTATTTGATCTTTCTCAATCGAGATTGGACTGGTAGCCCCGAGCTTGTCCCTGTATCAAGACAAGCTGTGTTGCCTTGGCTGAAACGTTCTTTAACGTTCACAGCAGTCAATTCTCAAGTCGTTCAGGATGATGTACTTCGGCGCCTGTTTCATGCCGAGGTTCTTGAGTTGCGATACAAGGATCTCAACTGGGCCATCGATCGCCTGAACACTCTTGCACAAACTGGATACTGAGCCGCAATGTCTGCGACAAATCAAAAATTCGCGCACGTTCCATGCATGCCAAGCGAGGTGGTAGCACTACTCTCTGGTCTGCACTTGAGTGAACCCGACATCAACCCTCTCGAGCAACTCAGCAAGGAACAGTGGACCGATTTGATCGCGTTTTGCGACATTGCACACCTCACATTACCCCTGGCCCAACTAGCCACAAATGATTTCCCCGAATGGGTGCGCAAGCGGCTCAGCACGAACCTCACGGATAATGCGCAGCGCTTCGAACGATTGCGAGCGACTTACTGCGAGATTGACGAAACCCTCCGCCTTGCCGGCGTCGAACATATTGTTATCAAAGGATTCACGCAAGCTCCCGACTATGTCGCATCGCCACGGCTGCGCGGACAGTCTGACTTCGATATCGTGTGCCTGCCAGAACAGATCGAAATCGCACAGGCAGCGCTTGAGAGAGTCGGATATCAGCCCTATCAACTTAAAAAGGATAGCCGCGCTGATCATGTTCCCACACTGGTCCGTCATCGCGGTGCGAAATGGAAAGGAAACCCGTTCGATCCAGATATACCTCTGGGAGTCGATCTTCATTTTTGCCTATGGAACGAGCCGGCAATGCGCTTTTCCATAGAAGTTGACGATTTCTGGAAGCGTCGAACCACCCGCACTGTCGAAGGTCTAACCTTTCCCACTTTCCATCCTGTCGATCAGCTCGGATATCTTACTTTGCATATCCTTCGGAACATTTTGCGCAGCGAATGGATAATCCATCTTGTTCGGGAATTAGCTGGATTCCTTCACTCGCACGCGAACGATAATTCGTTTTGGACCGAATGGACTGAGTTGCACGATTCACAATTGAGATCGTACGAAGCAATTGCCTTTTACTATGCTCGTGAGTGGTTCGGATGCTCTCTGCACCCTCTGGTCGAAGAAACAATCGCAAGTCTCCGTCCCATCCAGCTTCACCTGCTCAGCCGAACGGCCAGGACAGGCCTCGAACACATGTTTCGCCAGAACAAGGATTCAATCTGGCTGCACATGACCCTACTTTCGTCTCTGCAAACGAAAGGAGCAACGTTAGTACGCACTTTCATTCCATCAAGCGTCTCCTCAGTAAGTTCACCCGCAGTGCTGACACGAAATAAGAGACACATACAACCGAAGAGCAACTCTCGCTGGATTCAATACGTTTCTTATCTGGTCTCCAGGTCCAGTTCACACCTGCAAGCAGATCTCACGGCTCTCGCCCGTGGGACTCTTTTGGTGGTGTTCACAAAGCCGGCTGTCTTCCCAATATTGGATTTTTCTTGCGGCCTCGTTCTTCTTCGATCTCGGGCTGTCAACTTATTACTTTCTGTTCAATCTGTTTCTGCTCGGCCGCGGATATACGGAAAAAAATATTGGCGTCTTTACGAGCGCCATAGCAATTGGCAACCTGGTGGGAGCTTTGCCCGCAGGAATGTTGGTACGCCGCGTCGGTCTTCAACGAGTTGTACCAGGTTGTTTTGTGCTTGCAATTATAGTTTTCTCCCTGCGGGCGGTTCTGCTCTCTTTTCCTGCGCAACTGCTGCTGGCATTTCTGGGAGGCGCAACGCTGTCAGCTTGGGCGGTATGCCTGCCATTGTCTGTCGCTCAGGTCACAACAGAAAAACAGCGCCCTCTTGCCTTCAGTCTTTTGTTCTCTCTCGGTATCGGCCTGGGTGCCGTCGGCGGGCTTGCCGGCAGCAGACTTCCTGGAGTCATCGCAGACCTCCATCCACATCATCGAGGGCTTGACCCCGGCCAACTTGTTTTGCTCTTTTCCTGCGCAATAGTCGGGCTTGGTATATGGCCGGCAACACGGCTTCGGTTCGTTCGTCCTCAAATCACTGAAAAATCCCGACCTCTTCTTTCTCCTTTCCTGCTTCGATATCTTCCAGCCATCGCCGTGTGGAGTCTTGTTACAGGATCATTCTCTCCACTCGCAAGTGTTTACCTCGCGAAACACGTACATCTCTCGTTACAGCAGATCGGCAACGCTTTCGCAACATCGCAACTCGTTCAGGTAGGCGCAGTATTGCTTGCGCCGGCGCTCTTTCGCAAATTGGGTTTGATCAACAGTATCGTTTTCACTCAAGTGGCAGCGGCATGTCTCCTGCTCGTCATGGCGTTTACAAATCAGCCCCTCGTCGCAGCCGCGGCCTACGTCTGCTTTTCTGCTTTCCAATGGATGAATGAACCCGGCCTTTATAGCCTGCTCATGAACATGGTTCCTGCTGAAGAACGAAGTGGAGCTGCAGCGTCAAATGGACTGGTAACGTCCGGGGTCAATGCTACCGCGGCGACGCTGGCAGGAAGCGCTTTTTTACGTTACGGATACCCTGCTGTTCTGCGTGGAATTGCCTTGATGGCAGTGTTGGCCGCGAGTCTTTTTAGAAACATGCGGGAACGTCGATTGCCCAAATCCTCACCTGTACTGGATGACATCTCAGGCTAGCGCATTAGTACGGAGACCCGGGAACAGGCTTGTAATCCTCGCCAAATTTATTTTCGTGACCTGTTAAAGGACTTGCGACTTTCTCCATCTCAATCTCACCCAGATTTGCCGAGGTGGCAGTGATCTGAACATCTCGTGGCAATTTAGACGGATTCAGTGCCGTGGCTCGTTCGCTCCACACCTTCATCTGATAATTCCCTGGCGGTACATCGTGGATAATGACCTCACCATTCTTACCAGATACAGCATAGAAAGGCGTGCTCAACGCCAGAACGACAGCTCCCATCTCGGGGTGAATATTACAGAAAATATAAGAAACTCCCTCACGGTCGAACCGTACGGATCGAGTAGTACCAGACTCATAAAGACCTAAATCAAATCGCTTACCGTTGAATAATGAAAAGACGTTGTGGAAGAAGGGATCTGCATTGGGAAACTCAACGTTGGTTCCTGTCGGTACAACCAGCAGATGCGGTGAAAATTGTTTGTCCTTCTGCAAGAGCCTGTATGGAGCATGAGGTTGCGGCAGGGGCTTTGAGGCCAGCGGCTGCCGTGGCGACAACCAGACCACAACATCCGACACCTGCGTCTCCTTTTTGGACTCTCCCGACAACCTTGGGCTACGAACAACGATCTTCGCCGTCACGTCGACTCCCTGCGCCCAAACAGCCGTGTTTACCAGCGCCAGGCAGGATGCGAGAGTCATAAGACGAAGTCGAGAGCGTGCCATCACCATCTTTAAAATTGGTATCCAACCGATAGGGTGAAGATGTCGGCGGTACTTCCCGTACCGGAGATAGGCCATGTCCAGATTCTGCGATATTCAGGTGAAAAGATGAGATATGTCTTCGGACGGTAAATCAAGTTGGCAACAACCATGCGATTCCTCGCTCGCAGCTGGGTCGAACTCGCCGTTGGCGGAAGAACTACGGAATGAAAATCGCGGGCAAAGCCATTGTCGAGGCCAATGGCGGCATTCGCTTCAATCAAATTCCGTGGCTTCCACTTAAGCTGGGACCATCCTCCGATCGCATTTACGCCACGAACTATCGGAGCTCCAGAGACAGGATCCGCTCCGGCTAAAACATCCTTGTAGACTCCGCCACCAAGTCCCGCCAAGGACTTGCCGCGATAGCCTTCACCGCTAACCTCAAATCGACGGCCGACCGGAACACGCCAATCCGCTGCAAATGTCCAGGAATCATTGCCCTGTGAATAAGCACTCGCCGACGAGGTCGCTGCCATGGAATAAACTTGCCGGCTGTAGTATCCACTTAGTCCCACTTGCAGATCGTGTTCGGAATCGCTTGATCCATAGGAAACGCGTGTCTCATAGGCGGGTTGGCTTGATCGCTCGCCTGCACTGGGACCTCGCAACACATCGGTGGTGTTATATCCAGCTTGAGGAGGGTCCCATAATCCAAACTCCAATTGGTAGTGTTGTTCTCTGGCACCTGTAAATTGATGGGCATAGCGCAGTTGAGGCGCCCACGTCCATAGATTGCCCGCCCAGGCAAGGCTGGGCTCTCCGACGGTCGCATAGGAAGTCGGCGATAAAGGCGAGATGAGTGGCGCTTCCATCCCCCCTTCCAGCAGATCGCGCTCCCAGTTGAAATGGATGCCTGCAGTTCTCATGCGCACAATACCCGAGACCGTCCCGTAATTGTTGTAGGGAATCCCTCCATAGAAATCGAAACTGACATCGGCAGAGGTTCTGGCGCCGGCGATTCGCGGACCGAACGCTTGAACACCAAGAATCGTCTGCCGCATGGTTGCCCCACCGCTCCCCGTGTTACCGGTCGAAGTACGCACAGCCACTGAAGGCAGATCAAGGTTGTCGACTGCGCCTCGATTGACGAAGCCATTCAACAGAATAAGACCATTGACGCGTACTGGATACTTTGAACTGGTTTCGACCTTGGTTTGATCATGAAGCTTAACCTGCGCTTCCAAAGCCACGACCCGATCTTGAAGGTCGCTGTCTTTTGTAGTCTGTGAATCTGTTGCCGCTGAGGCATTTTCTGGTTGAGACGAGGTTGCACTCATTTGCTTACGCACGAGAGCCAGTTCTTCCTGAAGTTGCTGGATCTGCTGTTGCGACTGTTCCAATTGCTGACGTGTCGTATTGAGGGCGGCAGAGATCACTTCGAGCTTCTGCTCTAGTGGAACCATTCCGGTCCCCGAGCCTGACGACGACATTCCATCAGCCTGGGCAGTGCTTTGCCCTGGAAGAGTCCGCATCGACCAGCACAACATGAAACAAACGAGAAGTCTGCAGGCAAGGTCTCTCATTCTTCAACCTCAGTAAATCTGGGCTTGCGGCCGCCCCGTTCTGCTTGGAATGACCCGGTCTGGTGGCCGTGATAGGTTTTTTGGCAGGGCAATCACAAAAACCGTGTGGTGTTCGGCATCTTCACTTAGCTCAATGTTGCCGCCGTGCTCCTGGGCAATCTGCTGCGCCAGAGTCAGGCCCAAGCCAACTCCGCTCTCCCGCCCTTCGCTTACAAATGGCAGAAATATCTTATGTCGAATACCTTCGGGCACACCTGGACCGTTGTCCGCAATCTGGATATGAACACTCTTTTCTGTATCAACGAGAGTCAGTGTAACCGTAGGAGGATTTCCGCCGCGCCTTGCCGCCTGGCAGCCGTTGAGCAAAATGTTGTAAACGGCTCTGCCCAATTTTTTCGCATCGACCCAGGTCATCAACGGTACCAGACCGTTCAGCACAATCCTCACATCACGAGACGCTGGATGAGAACGAACCATGTTCGCGGCATTCTCCACGATTGTGTCGAGCGACTGATACTCCGGATGAAGTGCACGCCCCGTCTGCGTAAACAGAAGGAGCGAATCAAGCAAATCCGTCATTCCCTGGACAGCCATACGCACCTCCTCCAGAAGATCCTCTCGTTCAATCTGGGGTGTTGACCCATCGCTCATAAACTCGGCGTTGGCGTACATCGCAGAGAGATAGTGCCGGAGATCGTGCGAAATGGAACTTGCCATACGCCCTATGGTGGCCAGTCGCTCCGAATCGATCAGTTCCGCCTGTGTGCGGCGAAGCTCTACACGCATCCGCTCAAAGGCCCGGCTCAGCTCGCGGATCTCGGCAACTCCGTCTTCGCTCAATCTGTAATCAAAGTTACCCTGAGCCAGCGCCCGCGTTCCTTCTACGAGCACATCCAGGGGCCGGGTCAGCGTACGCGAAATAGAGATAAACATCGCCGTTCCCACCAGCAATGTCAGCAGACCAAGAGTAAGCACCCACCTGTTAACCTGGTGGATCAATTGAGTAGCCTGCTCAAAAGATTTCAGAACAACCAGCCGAGGTCCACCGGATTGCTCTTGAGACTGAACGCTCGACAGATCTGCTGTAGTAACCAGATAATCTTCGTCGCCAAGAGTGATCTTCAGGTTTGTACCGGAAGATCGCAAGAACGGCTCCGTCACCTGTCGCATCAACAAGGGCAGAAGTTCCGGTTTCAACGTGCTCGCAATAACCTTGTTATCCGCAACAAACGCCACATCGGCTGCGGCGGCCTCGCTCACTTCGCGCGCGACTTGCGTATCGATTGCGTATCCAACGGCGATAAAGCCTAGTTGGGTTCCACCTTCCTGATTTCCAAACCATAGCGGCTTTGTAGCCACCTCGTAGAGGCGACCGTCGAGCGTAAGTACAACCGGCTCTTCCGGCGCATGAGGAGACTGAATCAGTTCCTGTTCCACACGCGCCCGATCCAACCCAGCTCCTCGATCATAAAGAGCAACCAGTTTGCCGCTTTGATTCAACAAAGCAAAAAGATCGCTCCCGCTGAGCTTCCAGAACTCGACTCCTCCGTCTTCAATCGTCCGGGCGTCGGCAGTCGTCATCAGCGCCTTCAAAGGGGGAAGGTCTGCCAGAAGCGAGGATTCCCGTGACAGAAGTTCTTTGCGTTGATGCTGAAGATTCTGATAGGTCATCACGGATCGCTGCAGGTCCGCAGCCAGGCTGGCCTTAATCTGCCTCTGCAGAACAATCCGTATGACCAAAAGGCTCATCAAGCTGCAGCCAAACGAGAGAAGGATAAGAGGAATGAGCAGCGCCGTCCTCATTCGCAGCCTGTCCATTAGCCTTGCCCCTCTCGAATTTTCGTTTGGCTTGATAACTTTCGCCTCAGTCGCCACGAACGAATTTGTAACCAATGCCATGCATCGTGCGGAAATAAATCGGCTTGGCTGGATCCGGCTCGAGCTTCTGGCGCAGCTTCATCACGTGATTGTCGACAGTTCGCGTCGTGGGATAAGAGGTGTAATGCCAGACATCGCTAAGAAGTTCTTCCCGGGTGATGACACGGTCGGGATTCTCCACAAAATGCTGCAACAGCCTGATTTCGTGGGCAGTGAGAGGGATAAGCGCTCCCTCCCTGAAGACCTCCATCCCCGTGAAATCAGCGGTGATATTGCCAAAGCTTACGCGAGTAGCATTCACAGGACGCTGCGATCTCCGAATCGCAGCCTGCACGCGGGCCATCAATTCCCGCGGGCTGAAGGGCTTGGTTACGTAATCATCAGCACCTATCTCCAGCAGGAGCACCTTATCGGCAACCTCCGACACCGCGCTGAGCACCACGACCGGCGTGTTCGCCGACCAGTTCTTGATCCCCTTGCAGACTTCCAGACCCGACATCGCCGGCAACATCAGGTCAAGAACAACACCTGCCGGTTTGAGACTCTTGCAGCTCGCCAATCCCTGCTCTCCATCGGAAGCCAGACAGACGTCATACCCTTCTGTTGTGAACTGCCGGTGGAGAGCCTTCTGTATACGCGGATCGTCTTCAATCACCAGAATAGTGCTCACGACTTTGCCCCTTTATCCGCCGGCCTGTTTCCAGGCATATCGGTTATGTCCCTACTTTTATATACCCGTAAAACTCAAATAGGAGACAAACAGGCCGTAACTACAGGCTTTCTGACATCAAATGACAACTCGGTGACAATTTAGAGACATCCTCTGCGCTGCCCTTCCGCATTGATAACCTTATCGCGCCGCGTAATGAGCCCAGTCGAGATCGATATAACCTTCATCCGCCGTCGCGGTGGTATATGCGAAGACCGCGGGCCTCGATCCTTTCCACCAGCTAAATGCAATCGGAAGCGTCTCGCCTGGCTCATGGAAAGACTTGCCCTCATCGACACTGTAAAGAAAAGTGACTAGCTCGCCCCGAACTCTCGCCGTAAGGATAATCGCCTGGCCAGTCACCGCAGGCCCAGCCACGCTCTGATCGTCGTGGAAAAGCTCCAGCATTCGCTTGCCATTGTTTTGAATGACTTGTAATCCTCTGGGAGTTTTTTCAAACATTGCAAGACCCGCATAGACCCCGTCCCGCATTCCCTGCAGGTCCAACCGAACTGTAAAATCCAGCGATTCATCCTGCATCTGCTGGGTAAGTGTGTTGTGGGCGTCCAGCAGAGAGCTTGCCTTCATCGACTTCAAACGCAGATATCCAGGATGCTCGGTCAGCGACCAATGATCGTTCACGGGATTATGGTTCCACTCCCACTGCGACCCGAGTTGCGCTGAGCTGAACTCATCCGAGGTCTGCGGACGGTCCTGAGATGGTCGTCCCGCATGACGAGGCATCTCCCATGTGCTGACGGGTTCTCCAGTGGTTGAACCCGGTGCGGCCTCCCCAATCACAGGCCAGTCATTCTCCCAACGCACCGGCTCCAGATGCACGATCCGCCCATGCGCTCCTCGCGACTGGAAGTGCACAAACCACGGCTGTCCATCGTGAGTTTCAACATAGGCTCCCTGGTGCGGCCCGTTGATCGCAGTCGACCCCTGAGCAAGAACCGTCCGGTACTCATACGGCCCGTCAATCGAACGCGAACGCAATACCGCCTGTGAGCCTTTACCAACGCCACCGTACGGAGCAAAAATGTAGTAGTACCCGTTACGTTTGTAGAACTTCGGACCCTCCAGCGTAGGAAGGTTCTTCGGGTCGCGCACGATCTCCTTTCCCTCATCAAGCACAGACTTCCCATCGAAAGCCATGCGATGCAGGATCAGCGGCCCGGCGCCAGTACGCGAATGCACAAGATAAGCCTTCCCATCGTCGTCCCAGAAAGGACAAGGATCCTCCAGGTTCGGCCCCGCGATCACCGCCACCGGCTCAGACCAAGGACCTGTGATCTTCGACGACGTGATCACAAATATCCCTTCATCCGGAGTCGGAAAATAAATATAGAAAAGCCCATTGTGCTTCCGTATTGCCGGTGCCCACACTCCTCGACCATAACGGTTCCCACCCACCATGTCATAGCGAGGATCGAGCTTAATCTGCGGAAGCGCATGCCCAAGAATCTTCCAATGGACCAGGTCGGTTGACTGGAGAATCGGAAGCCCTGGCACGAAATGAAAGGTCGATGCGACGAGATAGTAGTCGTTCCCATCACGAATCACATCAGGGTCCGAGTAATCCGAAAAAAGTATCGGATTCGTATAAGTCTCCGTTTGCTGCTTCTTTTGATCCCCGGTATCTGAAGCATGCGCAAACAACCCGCAGGCAAGCGCACAAGCACAACCGATTCGTCTCCCGTACATTCACCGGCTCCTATTCCCCGTACGGGACCCAGATGTTTTTAATTTGTGTTGCATGACGCAGGAAGAAACGCCCATCGCACTGCTTTGCGTCGAACCAGTCGATGTCGTACTTGTCATTCGTCCAGACCTGCTTGAGATTCCCGATTGAGGCTGCCTTCACCAGCGTCGCATCCTCTGCATCACGGAAACTCCAGATGGCATCGATGTCATCGTGCTCAGCCAGCGTCTTCGCAAGCTCGTGCGGCCGCCCGGCCACAATGTTCACAACTCCACCCGGTAGATCGCTCGTGTCAAAGACCTGGTAAAGATCGCTGATAATCACCGCATGCTTCTCCGACGGAACCGCGACCACAACATTGCCAGCTGCAATCGCCGGTAGAACCAGGGAGAAAAATCCCAGCAGCGGAGAATCCGTCGGGCAGATAATACCCACCGCACCGATCGCCTCGTTCATCGCCAGAGTGACATTCCGCATCGGCGGATTATGCACCTGCCCATCGTATTTGTCGGCCCACGCTGCATACGTAAAGATGCGGTCGATGGAAAGCTCGACTTCCGCCGTCGCCTGTTCCCCACCGACCATGCGCGCGAGCTTTTCCGCAATCTCATCACGCCGCTGAATAAGATTCTCCGCGACGTAGTACAGGATCTGCGCGCGATTATGTGCGGTCGCCTTCGCCCACTTCTCCGCCTTGTGCGCCGCTTCAACTGCGTTCCGAATATCCTTCCGATTCCCCAGTGGAGCCTCACCAAGCAGCTTGCCATCCCGGCCATACACCGGGAAGCTGTACCCCGAATCCGGCCTCGCCTGTTTGCCACCGATATATTGCTTCACCGTGCGGTCAATCGCATCCCCCTCATGATTTGCCGCAGCCTTCTTCGAAGCCGCCGCCTTCGTCGCACGTTTCTGCTTCAAGTTATTGTGTGCCCAGGCAGGCTCGAGATATTCATACATTCCCTCGCGGCCACCCTCACGGCCATAGCCGCTCTCGCGGTATCCTCCAAAGCCGCATGAAGCGTCGAACAGATTCGTACTGTTCACCCACACAACACCCGCTTTCATCTGCGAGGCAACGTCCAGCGCAACGTTGATGCTTTCACTCCAGACGCTCGCCGCCAGGCCATAGGTCGTGTTGTTCGCAAGCTCTATCGCCTCGCTCGGCGTGCGAAACGTCATCGCCGCGAGTACCGGTCCAAAGATCTCCTCCTGCGCAACCATCGCCGTCGGATGCACGCCGGTCAGTAGCGTCGGCGGGTAGTAAAGGCCCTTCGACGGCATCGGCGAGTCCGGCTGCCAGCAGGTTGCCCCATCCGCTATCCCCTGGTCCACCAGCGAGCGAATTCGCTCAAGCTGTACCGGCGCAACAATCGCTCCAATGTCAATCGACTTATCCAGCGGCGAGCCTATCCGCAGCGTCTTCATCCGCGTGCGCAGCTTCTCATAAAAAGCCTCGGCAATACGCTCCTGCACCAGCAATCGCGAGCCCGCACAACAAACCTGCCCCTGGTTGAACCAGATCCCATCCACCAGGCCCTCAACCGCGGAATCAAGATCCGCGTCATCAAACACAATGAACGGCGACTTCCCTCCAAGCTCAAGCGAAAGCTTCTTGCTCGAGGCCGCGGTCGCCTTGCGAATAATGCGCCCCACTTCCGTCGATCCTGTAAATGCAATCTTGTCGATGCCCTCATGTTCGACAAGCAGCGCACCGGTGCGCCCATCGCCATTGATGACATTAAGCACTCCCGGCGGCAAACCAATTTCATCGGCCAACTCGGCCATCGCAAGCGCCGTCAGCGGAGTGTACTCCGCCGGCTTGATCACCACGGTATTGCCCGCGGCCAGCGCAGGCGCTACCTTCCACGCAAACATCAGCAACGGAAAGTTCCACGGAATCACCTGCCCCACCACACCGCACGCCGTATATCCCGGAAACTCGCTCTCCAGCAACTGCGCCCACCCCGCATGGTGATAGAAGTGCCGCGCGACAAGGGGAATATCGATATCGCGACTTTCGCGTATCGGCTTGCCGTTATCTATCGTCTCCAGCACCGCAAGCCGCCGCGAATGCTTTTGCGCCTGGCGCGCAAGCGCATACAGATACCGCGCACGCTGATGCCCGCTCAACGCCTGCCAGCCGGGCAGTGCCTTACGCGCAGCCTTTACCGCGGCATTTACATCCGCAGCGTCAGCTTGCGCGACGTCTGCAATCTTCTCGCCGTCCGCAGGATTGTTCGTCGCAAAGTATTCCCCCGACGCTGGCTTCTTCCACTCGCCATTAATGTAGAGATCGAAGCGACGCTTGTGGCCATCGAGCCAGCGCTCCACCTCTTTCGGATCCTCAGGCGCCGGACCATAGTCCATTGCGTAGAACTCTTCAACAATCAGATTGCTCACGAAATTCTCTCCTTATGCAATCGGGTGGCGGTAGGCAGCGGAATATCTTCCAGTTGCGTAGTGCTCCAGTTGCCGCTCAATGTCAGCAAGCATGCTGCTGGCCCCAAACCGGAAAAGATTCGGCTCCAGCCACGGCCTTCCCAATTCATCCTTCATGCAGTACATCCACTGCAGCGCCTGTTTTGCAGTCTTGATTCCCCCCGCCGGCTTGAAGCCGACATACATGCCAGTCTTCTCGGCATAATCGCGAATCGCCCGCACCATCACAAGCGAAACTGGAATCGTAGCATTCACTGCTTCCTTGCCCGTCGACGTCTTAATAAAATCGGCTCCGGCCATCATCGCCACAACACTCGCCCGCGAAACATTGCGCAGAGTAAGCAGATCTCCAGTACCCAGAATCGCCTTCATGTGCGCCGGTCCGCACGCGTCCTTAAACGCTGCAACTTCGTCGTAAAGCGCCTGCCACTCACCGTTGAAGACATGAGCGCGAGTGATAACAATATCGATCTCCTGCGCGCCCGCCTCCACTGACCTGCGAATCTCCTGCACTCTCTCCGCCAGCGGCGAAAGCCCTGCAGGAAATCCCGTAGAAACCGCAGCCACGGGAATATCAGTACCCTCCAGGGCCTTCACCGCGGTCTCAACGAACGCGTGATACACACACACAGCTCCGACTGTCAGGCTAAGTTCCTCAGTCCCAAGCTTCTCCACCAGCTGCCTCTGCAGCGGATTCCGCGCCTTCGCACACAACCGCTTCACGCGTTCCGCGCTGTCATCTCCGCTCAGCGTCGTAAGGTCCATGCACGCGATGGCGCGCAGAAGCCATGCGGCCTGCCACTGTTTCTTGACTGAGCGTCGAGCGTCGATCGTGGCCGCACGCCGCTCCACGGCACTCGTGTTCACACGAATCTCTTCCACCCACTCGAGATTGAGAGGAATCCGCCGATTCGGCTCCAAAGCTCGCCCATTCAATTCAATGGGAGTATTCGTAAGGATTTGCTGGTGTTCTTGCTGCTTGACTGTCATAACGCCATCTCCACCCACTCTCTCGTGGCCCAAAATCCAGGGCCAATCGAATGGATCGCGCACCGACCCGTCGGAGTTCTACCAGCGCACAACCCGGAGCAGAAGTACGATGATAGCACCGCACTCACACACTACAAGACGCTGGCCATACTCTCAATGCTCGTTCTTGCTGAGCCGTCTGTAGTAATCCGCTACAGCTTCCTGGTACCCCGGAGGCACTGTTTCTGGTTTGCCCGTCCGCGCCTGACTCGTCTGCGGTCCCGCATCCTGCCGAAGCTGCAACTCCAGCCTGTCCACGCTGCCAAGCATCTGCGAATGAAGCTGCTCAAAAAGCTCCGGATTCCCCGGGAAGCGTTTCGGATCAAGCCGCTGCATCTCGCGAATCAGTTCGTCGATCTCCTTCTGCGCCGCAGGATCGCTCTGTGCAAGCTGACGTAGCTGATTCAGCTCTCTCATGCTGCTCTGGTAAGCCTGCTCCGTATCGCCACCGATCGTAGGAGTACGCTCCGGCGTCACCGGCCTGCCTGACCGGTCAAAGCGATTGTTCCCCGTGTTAATGTTCCCCCACACCGTCCCCGTACCTCCGCCTCCTGCGTTGCTACGGTCTCCAAGATCGCCGCTCAAATTGCCCGAATCGTTCAGCCTGTCGCCACGTCCATTCCGGCTTCCCGTCTGCCCGGTCGCCCCCCCGGCCTGCTGGCCACCCTGCTGCCCTGGACGTCCATCTTGTCCAGGCTGATTCCCTAACTGATTCCCTGACTGTCCCCCACGTTGTGCCTGGCCCTGCTGTCGGCCATTTGCACCTTGATCGCCGGATCTCATCGATTCAAGCTGATTCCGCAGCCGCTCCACATGATCCAGGGCCGCAGTCGTCTGCTCCTGGGAAGGTGCGCGCCCTTGTCTCCCCTGCGCCAACTCCTTCGACATCCCCTGTTGTGCCTGCCGAATCTGATCATTCAATTTCTGCAAACCGCTGCTGATATCAGCCTCTGTCCCGTTCGTATTCGGATTGACGCCGCGCCTCAACCAGTCCGCCGTCCGCTGAACGCGATTCGTCAGGTCCGACTGATCCATTCCTGTCAAAGCATCACGCAGCTTCGACGAAGTCCCCGGCTGCGTCGAAGCCATCTCTCGCGCAGCATCGCGCATATTCTTCTCAAGCCGTGAGAGATCGTCCGAAAGCTGCTGCCGTTCACCAGCGAGCTTGTTGCGTTCCTGCATTCGCGCAGAATACTGCTCCTGTGTGGTCGATCCATCTCCGTTCGCCGCAGCCTCCTGCTGTGAAGCGAGCCGTTGAATCCGCTCCGCCTGCGCCCGCTCTTCCTGGCTCAAACGATCGGCCTCACGGGCAATGTTGTCCATCTTCCCCGATGCCTGCTGCTTTTGCGTTCCGCTCAACAGGTCCGTTGCGCTGCGCAGCTGATCCGCCGCCTGCTGTGCAGCCTGTTGGCTCGACTGTCCCGAATTTCGCTTCATCGCATCGTTCGCCTGCCGCAGGCGATTCAAAGCCTGCTCCACTCGAGGATCATTAGCACCCGAGCGGCCCGACTGCTGCGATCCCGACCGGGACTGCGACGAAGCCGACTGCGACGACTGCTGTCCGGAAGAACTGCTCGAGCTCTGCTGTCCGCTCTGACCTTGTTGGCTGCTCTGACCTTGTTGGCCGCTCTGGCCCTGCTGGCCGTTCTGCGTCATCTGCTCAAGCTGGCGCTGAAGCTGCTCCGCCTCGCGTCGCAACATCTCCTGCTGCCACTTCTGCTCAAACGTCTGTGCCGTCTTCTGCTGCTGTTGCGCAAGCTCTTCCTGTCTTCGTGCCAGAGCATCGAGCTTCTGCAGAGCATCGTCCACCTGTTTCGCCTTCTGCTCCTCTGGTGAACCCGTCTGCGCCGTCTCGTATTGGTTCTTCTCCGTATCCAGTTCAAGATCGAAGAGACTCGCCAGGTCGCGCCCAGCGCCTCCGCCAGCACCACCGCCTCCGCCACGCTGCCCAAATGCCACCTGAATCTGCCGGAACGTCGCCTCCGCCCGCAACAGATATTGAAGCGCCTTCTGCTCCGCCGGAATCGCCTCCTGCCACTGCTTCTGCTTCAGTTTGTCCGCCGATGGCAGCATAGCACTCGCCGCAGCCTGCATGTCCTTCTCAAAGCTGTTGAACTCCTCGTTCGCCTGCGGGAGATCGCGCGCCTGCATACGAGCCGAGAGCGCCAGAGCCTGATCGCGAAGCTTCGACTGCACCTCCGAAAGAAACTTGCCCGCGTCCTCCGCTTCCTTCGCCGTCGCGCTCTTTGCATTCTGCTGCTTCCACGTCTCCGCAATCAGCTCCTTCTGGCGCCGCGTAATGTCTGTCTGATTGCCTTGTCCCTGGCCACCACCACCGCCGCCCCCACCACCCATCTGCTGCGATTGCGAAAACTCGCGCTCAAATGGGTCTGCCTGGATGAACATAATGTCCGTGCGACCCTCCGAGTGCCCATCCCGCGCCGTTGCATACAGACTCACCAGGTCTCCCGGAACAAGCTTGAAGTCCTCCAGCCGCAGAGTCATGGATCCATCCGCATTCTTCGCACCCGGCTGCTTCAGCAAATTCAAACTCTGGTCTGGCCCGCCATTCACCGAGTAGTGGAGTGTCACATTATTGAGGCCAAACTCATCCGTGGCCTTCACCCCCACCGTCACCTCTTCAATCGGGCTCGCGCGATAATCCCGTCCCGGCCGCTCAATCGCTATCTCCGGCGGATTCGCTTTGTCCGTCGCAATAAAGTAGTCCTCCGACAGTCGAACCTGCTGTCCCTCATCCACCGCCGCGACATGATAGGCCCCATCCTTCTCCATGTGGATCGAGCCCTTGTAATGGCTTCCTTCCGCACCCGTAAGCTGAATCTGCTTTCCCGTATCGAACGTCAGGTTCCCATTCTGCAGCGGACGATCCATCACCACTTCAATGTCCGCATCTGTTCCTTCAATCGCGCGCAGATCGCCGCTATGCTCCTCCGTCACATCCTTCAGCCCAGTCCACCGGGGATAGTGATACGTCACCTGGATCGATTTCACCGAAGGCAGATCGACCACACGCACCTTGTAGCGCTTCGACTGCAACGGCCCCGCCTCGACGTAATACTCCACATCCTCAGGCAGGCCCGCCAGAACAAACTGATACCGCACAGCTCCCTTCACATCCGGCTGCCGCTGCATGTTCACCGGCTCCCAACCACCCTCAGGCCCGGACTTCTGTTCTGCACTCTTGTATCGCGCAAACAAACTCACCTTCTCCGGCTTCAATCCAATGATGTTCGCCGCAATCAGCTGATCGCTGTTGCGCCGGACAGCAACATCGCCAGGCGTCACCTGAATGTCATACAACGGAGCCGCATGCGGCTTCGAACCGGTCCACAAAAGCGCCGCGCCATAACCGAGATACCCCGGTCCCGCTGCAATCATCCACACCAGCACTGCAAGACACCCAACGCCAACTCCGCTCAGCGCAAACAGCTTGTTGCTGGGAACCAGGCTCTCCGGGGCCGCATCCGGAGTCACCGCGAGAGTATCCGCCGCAAGCAATTCAAGAAACGGATCGTTCCCCGCCTGTGCACGCTCATGAAAGGTCAGCAGCCGCTGCTCAAACTCCGGCTGAGCTGCCTCCGCAGTCGCAATCGAGCGCCTGCGATCCAGGCGAATCAATGGAATCGCCAATCCAAACGCAGCCGTCGCCGCCAGAATCACAAGCAGTGCCGTCCGAACTCCGGCGAGGCTTCGCTCTGGAAACGCAAACCTGTTGAGAATCAGCACCAGAACGACCGTCGTCACCAGCGCGGTTCCCGCGAGCACCGCGAGTCCTCGCAGCGACGCACCCAGACGAAGCCGTTGTTGCAGACGGCCAATATAGGAATTGAGCTCGCTATGCTTGCTCATACTTCCTCCCGCTGCGTGCCCAGATGGTACCCGGCGACAATCGACTCCGCCGCTACAACCATCAGTGCAAGCATCATAACGTACCACCAGAGATTCAACCGACTCGCAGCCTCCGGCGCCGAAGCTCCCGAAGGCTCCTTCGCGGCATCCGTTTGCCCTCCTGAACTTCCGCCGCTCCATAACTTCAGCAGATCGTCAGGCATACGCTGCAGATCCGACTCGCGCCGGTCCGCATTCACCCCGACCAGCGCCTCTTTCCCATTCGCAAACCGAATCTGGTAGAACCCGGCTCGCTTCAATTGAAATGACTGAATCGACTGCGCCTCGCTCAGCGACAAAGGCCGCTGCCCATTGGGATCAACCACCTCGACGCTTCCGCCCTGCCCCTTGCGTCTGCGTCGCCGCCCGCAACGGAATATACGAATCCACTAGCCGCGCCCCGCTCACCCTGTAGTTTCCTGAAAGATAGTTCGCAGTCTGATCGACGAACGCAACAAACAGCGGATGCAGCGGAAGATCGTTGGTCAGATTCTCTAACCCTGAAGTCAATAGCAGCACATGCCCCTCGCCGATCTGCCGATCCAGCAGCAGAGGTGCTCCGTCCGCCATTCGCGCCGCAACGCGATCCTTCGTTCCATCGACTGACGACACGTAGTAAAACTTCACATCACGCCAGCCTGTCTCTTTCGCAGTTGTCGAACCCTCCTCGGTCGTCTGCTGCAGTGCGGGATGCGTCAGATCCATCTGTCCAATCGCAGCCGACCCGCCAGCGCGCGAATAATCTCGCGTCCCCTGAACCTGCTCCTCAAGTAAAGGAATGCGCCCGCGCCGTCCACCCGAAGTCCCCGTGGCAATCAGAACCCCGCCGCCGCCGCGAACATACTGCGCCAGCGCATTCTCAAAGATCGAAGGCAGAGCAAGCGCATCCGACAACACAACAAACGCATACTTCGCCGGATCGACATCCGTCGACTGCTCCGCGCTGATCGACTGCATCACAAACGACGACTCCGCCGCCGCCCCCAGCGCCGCCCCAAAGTAAACCGGTGAACGCGTATCGCTTCCCTGGTGCACAAAGAGCACACGCTCCGGATCGGAATGCCGCACCGCAAAATATCCGGCGTCATCTGCCGCAAAGCCATCCGCCGAATCAATCCGAATCTCACAGTGGCTATACCCGTAAGGGACATCCAGCGGAGCAAACTCCACCGTCGTCCGCCCACTCGCCGGAACATCCACTTTCCTGGTAGCCATCGTCTTTCCGTTAATCACGAGTGAGACCGCCCGCGTCGCAGCAGGCGTTCCATAGCCAGCAATCACAGCCTTCGCATGCGATTTCTTCGTGTCCTTCGGATCGGCAAGCTGCGAGGGAGCCTCCACACTCTCAACCGTCCAGTTCGGCGGAGCCTTGCTGTCCACCACCGGATGAAGCACAAGCGAGACATTCCCCGGCAGCACCATATCCGCAAAATTCGCCGGCATCCCAGCCTTCTGCATGTCGCTGAATAGATGCAACTCCACCGGTGTATGGACCGCCTCCTCTAGCGCGCGAAGACCACGCCCCAACTCGCCGAAATTCCCGCGCGAATCCGTCGGTTGGATCCCCTCAATCGCCGCTCGCAGAGCCTTGCCATCCTGAATCGGCTGTGTCAGCACCGCCACTTTGTCGCTCAGTGACATAATCTGCGCGCGCTGCCCTGGCGGCTTCGCGGCCAGCACTTTCAGCGCAGCCTGCTTCGCATCAACAAACCGAGTCCCCGCCCGCATGCTGAAGGAATCATCCACAACAAGCACCAGCAGCCGATCATTCGCGCCCACCTTCGCCCGCTTGATAAACGGGCTGGCAAACGCAAGGACAATCAGCAGAACCAGCGCCGCCCGCAGAGCAAACAGCAGCAGATACCGCAGCCGCCGATGCCGCGTCGAACTCTGTGTTCCCCGCTCAAAAAACATCAGCGAGCTCACCGGACGAGGCGTCGCCGTATGGCGCAGCAACAGGTGGATGTACACCGGAATCCCAATGCCCGCCAACCCCGCAAGAAACCATGGCGACAGAAAGCCCATCATCTGCCTCCCTGCCGGATCGAGAGATATTCGCGCAGCGCCTCATCCAGCGGCTGGTCCGTAACCAGCAGGAAGTAATCCATGCCCGCTCCACGGGCCCGCTCCCGAAGCCGATCGATATGTGAGTCCATCTTCCTGCGATACTCCGTGCGCGTGTACTGCGGAATCACCTCCAACCGCTGTTCCGTCTCCATATCCACAAGAATCGCCGGCCCTCGTAACTCCGGCCTGATCTCCTCTCGATCGAGCACATGAAAGAGAACCACCTCGTTCCCGTGGAAGCGCAGCGGTTCTATCGTCCGCACAATCGATTCAGGGTCCTCATAAAAATCCGAAATTAAAATCGCAATGCCGCGACGATGCAGAAGCTCCTGAAATCGCCGTAGTGGTTTCAGAAAATCCGTGCGCGCCCGGGGCTCGGCTCTCTCCAGCCCCGCCAGCAATCGATGCATCTGCCCCTGCCGCGTCGAAGGCCGTATGTAATCGCGGACCTCGTCATCAAACACAATCAGCCCAGCCGCATCGCGCTGATTATGAATCGCCAGGTAGATAAGGGAAGCCGCTAGAAACCGCGCATAATCCATCTTGCTCGGCGCCCCTGCTCCCGGCCGACCCGAAGTGAAGCTCATCGAATTGCTGGCGTCCAGCAGGATCGTCAACTGGCTGTTTGTCTCTCCGCGATACCGCTTCAGATAGCACCGCTCCGTCCGCGCAAAAAGATTCCAGTCCACATGACGAAGATCATCCCCCGGCGTGTACGCGCGATACTCCGCAAACTCCTGGCTGAAGCCAAAATCCGGCGAACGATGCAGCCCCGCGACAAACCCATCCACAACCGTCTTCGCCAGCAAATCGAGGCTCGAGATGCTCGCCAACACCGTAGGATCGAGAAAACGCTGCAGCATAAATCTCCTTTAGCTCTTGCTCGGAGGAGGCATGTGCTCAATCAGCCGCCGCAAAATCTCATCAGTATCAATACGTTCCGACTCCGCATGAAAATTAAGCAGAATGCGATGCCGAAGCACCGGTGTCGCCAGTAACCGGATGTCCTCATACGTCACGTGATACCGCCGAAACGCCAGCGCCCGCGCCTTGGCCGCAAGCACAATAAACTGCGCGGCGCGAATGCTCCCGCCATAGTTCACATACTTCTTAACAAACTCCGGCGCATTATCGCTCTTGTATCGGGTCGCCCTTACAAGGTCCACAACGTACTTCGCCAGCGACTCCGCAATCGGAACCATCCGCACCAGTTGCTGGAAATCAAGCAGCTCCTCAGCCGACGTGACCCCCCGCACCTCGGCAACTCGCGTCGTCGTCGTAAGGTCCACCACCTTCAACTCATCCGCCGGACTCAGATAATCCAGCACCGTATTGAACAGAAAGCGATCCAGCTGCGCCTCCGGCAGCGGATACGTCCCCTCCAGTTCAATCGGATTCTGAGTAGCCAGCACAAAGAACGGAGCAGGCAGCCGGTACATATGCCCGCGAACCGTGCAGGAGTGTTCCTGCATCGCCTCAAGCAGTGCCGCCTGCGTCTTTGGAGGAGTTCGATTGATCTCGTCGGCAAGTATGATGTTGCCGAAGATCGGCCCCTGCACAAACGTCCACTTGCGATGCCCCGTCGCCAGGTCCTCTTCAATAATGTCGGTTCCGGTAATGTCCGAAGGCATCAGGTCCGGCGTGAACTGAATACGCCGGAAGGTCAGCCCCAGCGTCTCCGCAATCGTCCGCACCATAAGGGTCTTCGCCGTTCCTGGCATGCCGGTAATCAGGCAATGCCCGCCAACAAACAGCGCAATCAGGATCTGGTCAAGAACATCCTCCTGACCAACGATCACCTGTCGCACCTGTTCCAGAATGCCATCGCGCACCGCATGAAAACGATCGATGCGCTGTTGCAGTTCAGCCGCCTCGGGGTTCAGTTCAGCAACGGTAGCCATTCAGCGAAATCCCTTCTCAGTTAGGTTTGTTTGTTTCCTTGTTCTCCGGATTCTTAATCTGCAAAAGCAACTTCTGCGCTGGCCTGTAACCCGGCGCCGTCTCAAGCGACAGCAGAACATTCTCCTCTGCCTTATCCTTCTGCCCCGCAGCATAGTAAGCCTGTGCAAGGTTGTACTGCGCTCCCGCCTTGTCCAGCGGATTCGACGCAACTACCGCCCGATACTCCCGAATCGCGCCGTCATACTTCGACTGCGCAAGCAACAAGTCTCCCAGATGCCGATGCAGCCCTTCATTCTTCACCGGGTAGATATAGTTAACTCGCTCCAGCGTAGCCGCCGCGTCCTGCTTCTGCCCAAGCTCCTCCTGCAACGTGGCCAACTGCTGCAGCGTCGCCGGATTCTGTCCGCCCATCTTCATATAATCCGTCAGCACCGCCGCCGCAGCCTTCTTATCGTTCCTGGCAAGATGGGCCTCGGCCAGAAGCTCATACGTATTCGCGTCGCCCACATACTCCGGATACAAGCGCCGCACAGCCTCACCCTCCGTCAGGACAGAGTCGTACTGCTTCTGGCTCGCAAGCCCCACCAGCTTCTTCAGGCCGGCCCGCCACTGATCGAAGTTCGCAACGGTAGCGCCGTAACGCTTATCCATCCACTGCAGATACTGCTTGTCGAAATCCTCAGCCGAAACACCCAGGTCCTGCTGAATCACCTCTGGAGTCGTCTTCACCTGCCCATACGAATGCGCCATCGCCAGCAGCTTCTCCGCACCCCACCGCTCTTTGATGTAGTCGCAGATGCTGCCCGCCTGAAAATACGAAACCACCACCTGCGCCGGATAATCCGGCAACACGAACCCGCGATCAAGCTGCGCCACCGGCAACAGCTTCTTGTCGCGCATCGCAACCAGCACCTCGGGCGTAATCCGGTTGCTCCACTCCGGGGATGCCTCTCCCTCCTCATGCACCGCAAGCCCTTCGGTAAACCAGCGAGGCACACGATCGTTCGTCATTGTCAGGATGTACACATGGCTCATCTCATGCCACAGCGTGCTGCCCCAGTTGAAGTCCCCCGGCCTGCGCGCCGAAGGGCTATCCATCGCCACGACTTCGCCGAACGTCACCCCGAGCGCCCCAAGCCCAGGCATACCCATCGTCCGCACGGCAAAGTCCTCGTGATCGGGATACACCTCAACCTGCACTGGAGCGGGCAGCTTCATCTTGTACTTCTTCTCGTAGGTCGCGAGTATACGATTCAGCTCATCCTGAAAATAAGGCTGCAGCAGCTCTGCCTCGCTCTTCCGCAGCAGAAGAACGCTCGCGCCATCCTTATACGTCACAAAGTTCCTGTTGCTGTCCAGCAGACGAAGGCTGTTCACCGTCGCCGCGTCCCGGTAGCCGTTGTTGTAGCACATTTCCAACTGCTGCCGGGCCTCGTCCTGCTCCCCCAGCCGCATCAGGGCCACGCCCAGATGCGACCGCGCCGGCCACAGCCGCGGATCCATCTCAATCGCCTTTCGGTAATACGTAACTGCATCGTGAAACCGGTAATGCAGCTCCAGCTGATGCGCCACCAGCGCATAAGCCTCGCCATATCCGGGATTCACCTTGCGCACCTTGCCCAGCCACTCATCCGGAGACCGATCCGCCAGCAACTCCACCGCCGCATGGATCGCCATCGCATCCATAGCATCCGGCGAATCCCCCAGCGCCACATCCGCCTCAGCCGTCGCAGTCTTCGTGTCGCTGTTCTCCAGCGCAAGCTCAGCGAGAAACTCATGTGCCTGCGTCAGCTTCGGATTCAGCTCCAGCGCCTTCACCGCATACTCGGCAGCCTTGCCATCGAATCCATCCGCGCTCACAATCGCAAGCCCCAGGTACGCGTCTGCACTCTTCGGGTCCTTCTGCAGTCCCTCCTTGAACAGATCCACCGCCTCCGCATCATTGAACCTCTCATGCAGCAATATCCCCCACCGCACCCGGTCCAGTGCCGTACTATCAGGCCGCGCATTCGCTATACGGAACTGCTCATTCGCCTGCTCATACTGCTCCAGCCCCCAGTACCCCTCAGCCCGCAAAGAAGGATCCCCGCTTCTCACCAGCGCCTCAAAGCATCCGGTCGCCTCCGCGCCATGGCCATGCTTGCGCAGACTCTGACAGTCCTGCCAAGTCGCCGCATACAAGCCCTGCACGCACACCAGGCACGCAGCAGCGCACAACACCCGCGCACCTGCACGCCGAGCTGTGCGAGTCAGCTTCATTTATCCAACTCCTGCTGTACCTGCGCCAGTTGCACCAGCGCCTCCGTAAGCTGCTGCTTGTACTCCGCCGGATCCATCGCCGCCTTCTGGTACTTCAACCCATCGATCTTCTGCTCGAGCTGTTCCTTCTTCGCCAGCAGATCGCGTCGCGCCGGATCGTTCGCCGCCTTCTGTGCCGCCCCGATGCGAAGCACCGTAAAACTCCCCAGCAGCGCTCCTTCGTTGTTAGAAGCCGCACGCACAGCTTCGTTATGCCCGGTGTCTTCAAACACCGCATGCTCCGTAGCCAAACGTTTCTGCGAATCGTAAAAAGCCGCCGTCTTGCTGCTGGCATATTGGAACGCCTCCATCGCGCTGATCGAGTCGCTCTTGTCCAGATCAGCCGCCGGATCCTGCAGCGCCTCCACCCAGTACCGCGCAAACACCGTGGCGTTCTTCTCCGTGCCCGACTTTGTCGCCGCAATCACTCCACGCCCCTGCTTCTCCAACGCCGCCACAGAGCCGCCGCTCGCGCTCGTCGTGTTCACGATCAATTGCCGCCGTGCCTGGATGCGATTGCAGAGATTCGCCAACTCCTCCGCCGTAATATCCGGTCCCACCAGGTTGAACTTGTACTCCACTCCATCAAACGAACCATGACCAATCAGCACCAGCACAAAGTCATCCTCAGTCTTCGCCGTACGCGCAACTGTATTCAAAGCCTCAGACAACTTCTCCTTCGTCGCCTGATCTCCGGTCAGCGTCGTCACATGCGCGCTAATACCTGATGCTTTGAAGATTCTGTCGCAGTCCTTCGCACTCGCCGTAAATCGCTGCACATAATCCGGCTCGCCCCCGAGCCCTGCAACCGTGACGTAATACGTATCCGCCCGCATCGGCAGCGCACACATCGCAATAGCCGCTCCCAGCAACATCGCCCTCATATCACGCCCCACTTTCGTCGGAGCAGCCACTCGCCAAACATCAGCGCCATCAACACCAGGAACACGATCGGCAGATTCCAAAGATCTTTCGTGTCATTCACTGAGATGCCTGCCGGAGAATATGAAATCTCGCTTGGCAGCTTACCCAACTCCTCCGGCTTCCAGTAACGTCCTCCCGTCTGAGCCGCAAGATTCTCCAGCAGCTCGCGATTCTGCTCCGTATGAAAGTTCTCCGCTACGCCATCCGTCCGCTGAAACGTAACCACATCGTGTCCGAGCTCTTCACTGCCTTGCCCCCCAGTCTGCATCCCGCTCTGCGCCGTAATCTCCGCCAGGTAAGCTCCCGGCTTCTCCGCCGTCCACTCCACCTGAAAATCTCCCGGACTGTTCGGCACCGGAAGCATATCGACCACTGCACTCACGCCATTCGGACCGATAAAGTGCGCCGCTACATTCGCGCCAGCAGTCGGCATGTACTCCTTGTCGCGAACATGCGCTGTAAGCTCAATCGCTCCATCATCACTCAATGTCTGCGTCGAAGCTGCAGCCGCCACATGCCCCTGCGTATCCGCCACAAGCCAGCGCAGCAGCTGCTGCCAGAAGAGATCGTGGGCCGAGTCCCCCAGCGGCTGACTCATCTGCCATCTCCATGTGCCCGAAGTCGCCATCACCGCCGTTCGGCCCTTGCCATAGTTCTGCGTGATCAGCAGCGGAAGCCGCCGCCGCCCAACATTCATTTCCGCAAGCACCGTAGCTCCAGGCTTCGGAGTCCCCGCCTCCTGGTAATCCATCAGGTACGTCAGCTTCTTCCAGCGATCCGCATTTTTCGCCTCATCATCCGTCAGCCGCGTAATCGGACTATCCGTCCCCGCCGAGGTCAACTGCACCGTCGCCGGTTCGCGATGAAAGGTCCCTCGCCCGCTCGGTAAAAAAGTAGGCAGCAGACTCGCATCCCCTGACGACCCCCACCCGCCATCCGCAAGTGAGAACCTCCCGCCAAGAAACAGCAGCCCGCCGCCTCTCCGATCCACAAACTCGCGAATCAGCTCCTGCTGCATTGGTGTAAAGAAATTCGCCTCGACCGATCCGATAATGATCCCCTGGTACCGGAACAGATCCTCCGCACGCACCGGAAACCCGTCCGCCAGCTCTTTCGGATCGTTGATCCCCTGCCGGTACGTCTTGTTCTCCGTCGTCCGAAGCATCGACACAATCTGCACCGTCGCATCATCCTCCGCCGCGCGGCGAATGAACTTGTACTCCCACCGCGGCTCACCCTCCACATAGAGAATCCGCCGCTTCTCATCGCTCACCCGCAGCGGCTTCGATATCACGTTGTTCAGCACATTCTCTTCATCGGCAACCGGAGCCACGCCAAACTGCAGGCTCTTCGCTCCCGCCGCTCCAACCGAAAAGTACAACGGCTCCGATTGCAGCTCTCCATCCGATCCCAGCGTCACCTCGCGCGAAGCCAGCGTCTTGTCCCCATCCTTAACCGTCAGCGTCGCCTTCGTCCCCGCATACCCGCGTTGCCGAAGACTCAGCGTCGCCGTAAGCCTTGCATCCACGACCGCGCTCGAAGCCACATTCACAGCGCTCAACTCAATGTCATGCGCAGCCCGCTCCTTGCCGAACCCCACCGTATGCACCGGCAGCCGCCGATTATGCAGCGCGCTCATCGTCTCGGCGGCAATGCTCGAACCCTCCGGCCCACTCACGTTCTCTGCTCCATCCGTCAGCAGCACCACGGCGCCAATCGGAAGATCCGCCGTCTCCGTCGCAAACTGCCTCAACCCGGCGCTGATATGCGTCGCCGCCGCGTCCGGCTTCGTCCCATCCAACAAGTTCTCCTGCGCCACTCTGCTGTCCAGCCGATACACCCTCGTCTGAAATCTGCGTTGCAATCCTGCAAGCACACCACCCTGCATCGCCTGGATCGCCGCAGCCTCGCGGGTTGTCTTCCCATCGCTCCCGCTATCCGCAATCGCCATGCTTCGCGAGTCATCGAGCAGCACGGCAATAATGTTCTGCTGCGACGAAAGCTCCGCCACAGTCACTGCCGGCTGCCACAATAACACCAGCACAAGCGCAACCATCAGCGACTGCAACAGCCACACCACCCCCGCGCGCCACGTCCGCATCTTCGGAGCTGCATCGCGCATACGCCACCGTATAAAAATTCCAAGCGCCAAACTCGACACCACAATCAACACAACAAGCAGCCACACCGGCCAGCTTCCGAGCAGGACAAATCGACCCTTCGTAAACACCGTGCTCGGATACCGGAACAGAAGTTGAAACATGGTCAAAGACACGCTTGCCTGAAAATTCGAAACTAATGCCTCTCTGCAGCTGGTAAAACGTGCTCTGCGGTCAATGCCGCGAGTCTTAGTGCGTCATGCCGTAAATGATGTAGTTCAGACCTACTCGAAACGCCATCGAAGCGAACGGCTCCGGATAATCCGGATCGTCCGCCCACTCCCACGCATCGCCTAAGTGCATGTTGTGGCAGATCGCCACAATAATGCGTCCCTTGTCATCGCGAATCGCCCGCCACTTAGGAACATAACCATCCTTTTCATACGTGCGGCCCGTGCGCACATACTGCTCTCCCGGAATCTGCATCCGCTCATCCACGTCATACAGCACATGAAAGATCTCATCCCCGCTCTCCAGGTCCTCGACCGGCCTGTCCGGCAGTACCTGCCGCATGCCGTTCATAAAATTCTCCCAGTCTGCCGTCCCGTGAAAGTCATCCACCATCAGGAACCCGCCCTTCATCAGGTACTCACGTAGACGTTTCGCCTCCGCATCCGTAAACGACCAGGTCTGAACCTGCACGGCATAAACCCACGGATAATTAAAAATCTCGTCTGAATCAAGATTCACAACCTGTTCAAACGAGCGCCCCTGAATCCTCGTCAATCGATGCATCGCAATCAGGAACTGGCGGTCTGCCTTCGGATAATCCCGCGACCACGTATACCGTCCCCAGTACCCGTAGCCCCCATAGCCGCTCATCGTGGAGTTGTAACTCAGCCGCGACCAGTAAAATTCCGCCTTCTCGTTCGCCTGCCCCTCGCCATTCCCAAACCCGAAGTCAGCCGTCCGCTGGAACGCAAGCACGACCGTGCAGAACACCAGCGCAATCACCGTAATCATCACGGACTGCAGGAGCTTCACGGCGAAACCTCCCTGTGCGGCGAGACTATCAGAACGGATATGGCTCTGCACTGATAGACGGTCGTTGATACCAGGACGTCTCAGAAGACAAAGGATTTGCTGTGAGCGCCGTCCCACACTCCCGAAATGGCACGAAATTTCGTGACCGGTGGCACCCCTGCCTCAACTTCCGCGGCTTGTAACGTCTTTCCCTGCATGAGACGATTTGGCATCAGTGCGAAGGAGCGGAACGAATCGCAATGAGACGGCGTGACTTCATGAAACTGGGTGGCATGGCGATCGCGCAGGCCGCGGCCGCATCCCATCTCTCTGCCTCCGCTCAACTTGCCTTGCAACAATCCATGCAGATGGGCACCTCGCCCACTCCCTCCACCAAAGCCGACTACACGCTCCGCATCGCCCCCGTCACCGTCGAGCTCGACCAGAACCGTATCCTCTCAACCATTGGCTACAACGGCAGCGCCCCCGGCCCCATCCTCCGCATGCGCGAGGGCAAATCCGTTACCGTCGACGTCATCAACGACACCGATGTCCCCGAGCTCGTCCACTGGCACGGCATGCTCATCCCCCCCGACGTCGACGGAGTCGAAGAAGAAGGAACTCCCCTTGTCCCTCCCCACGGCCGCCGCCGCTACCAACTCACGCCCCGCCCCTCCGGCTCACGCTGGTACCACACCCACGCCATGGCCATGGACGATCTCCACAAAGGCACTTATACCGGTCAATACGGCTTCGTCTACATCGACTCCGGCAACGACCCCGGCCACTACGATCAGGAGCACTTCCTCTCCCTCCGCGACTGGGAGCCCTTCTTCACCTCCACCATGGAAGACGATGACGACGACAGCCACCACGGCCCGCTCCCCGAAAAGCCCGAGGTCCTGAACACCAACCCCAACGGCCTCGAGGTCAACTCCATGACCTACTCCATTAATGACAAGGCACTCGGCGGAGGCGAGCCCATTCGCGTCAGGGAAGGCCAGCGTCTCCTCCTGCATCTCCTCAATGCCAGCGCCATCGAAAACCGCCGCATCGCTCTTGCCGGCCACAAGCTCCAGGTCATCTCCATGGACGGCAACCCCGTTCCCTCACCGCAACTCGTCGATTCCGTCTTCCTCGGCGCGGGCGAACGCGCCGACGTCCTCGTCGAAATGAACCAGCCCGGCGTCTGGATTCTCGGCGGCACCGAAGAGATGGTCCGCAAATCCGGCCTCGGCATCGTCGTCGAATACGCCGGCCAGCACCACCAGCCCACGTGGATCCAGCCGCCAAAAGCCCTGTGGGACTACACCATCTTCGGCAAACCCACCGGAGCCCCAGGCCTGATCCCAGACCAGACAATCGAGATGGTCTTCGAAAAAATCCCCGGCGGCTCCGGCAAATTCAACACCTGGCTCGTCAACGGCAAACCCTACCCCCACGACCGCGAATTCGTCCTCCATCAGGGAGCCCGCTACCGCCTCGTCTTCCGCAACCGCACCGACGACGCCCACCCGCTCCACCTCCACCGCCACCAGCTCGAACTCGTCGAAATCAACGGCCAGAAAACCTCCGGCCTCATCAAGGACACCGTCGTCGTCCCCTACTACGGCCGCGCCATCGTAGATTTCACCGCCGACCAGCCCGGCCACTCCCTCTTCCACTGCCACATCCAGCAGCACATGGACTACGGCTTCAAAGCCCTCTTCCACTACGCCTGAAGTTCCCAACCCTTTTGTCGAAGGGCTCATTCTGAGCGGAGCGAAGAATCCCAGTAGTTCGCCCAGAGCGCCACAAATCTACGGGTGCCCCATCCACGCCGCAGCACTATCGCGTCAAGGGTGGGAAAGAAATGCCTCATCCCAGCCACGTAAGGTCGTTGCAGTTGTTGTTGCTATTGCAGTTGCAGTTGCAGTTGCCGTTGCAGTTGCCGTTGCAGTTGCTGTTGCTGTTGCTGTTGCAGTTGCAGTTGCAGTTGCAGTTGCTGTTGCTGTTGCAGTTGCTGTTGTCGTTGCTGTTGCAGTTGCATTTGAGGTAAAGCGGGGCTTCAGCCCCGCGTCTAAAGCCGCCGCGAAGCGGCTACCGCTCTGCCGAAGGCCGGAGTGGAGCCCGAAGGGCGGAACGACCCACGATGCCAATGCCGCCACACCCCATTTTGAGACCGCTCCAATCCTCATAAACACCCCCTCACATCCCCGTGCTATCGTCCCTATTGGAGGGCATTCGCAGCATGGAACTCGCAGGACTCTCGCTCATCGGTGATCGGCAAGGCTCCCCCGCAGGTCAGCCCTTCCACGGACAAAATCCCGCAACCGGCGAGACCCTCGAACCCGGCTTCCACACCGCCACCACCGACGAAATCAACAAGGCCGTCGAAGCCGCCGATGCCGCCCTCCCAACACTCGCCGCGCTCGACGGAAAATCCCGAGCCACCCTCCTCCGCGCCATCGCCGACGCCCTCACCGCCGAAGGCACCGCCATCACCGAGCGCGCTCATCTGGAAACCGGCCTCCCCATGCCGCGCCTGCAAGGCGAACTGGCCCGCACAACCGGCCAATTGAAACTCTTCGCCGACGTCGTCGAAGAAGGCTCCTGGGTTGACGCCCGCATCGACGAAGCGCTCCCCGACCGCAAGCCGCTCCCGCGCTCCGACATCCGCTCCATGCTTCGCCCCATCGGCCCTGTCGCCGTCTTCGGAGCCAGCAACTTTCCCCTCGCCTTCTCCGTCGCTGGCGGAGACACCGCCTCCGCCCTCGCCGCCGGAAACCCCGTCATCGTCAAAGCTCACCCCGCGCATCCCGGCACCAGCGAGATCGCCGGCCGAGCCATCCAAAGCGCCGTTCGTGCGCAAGGCCTCCCCGCCGGAACCTTCTCTCTCCTCTTCGACTCCGGCATCCACGTCGGCGAAGCCCTCGTCAAACATCCCCTCGTCAAAGCCGCCGCCTTCACCGGCTCCTCCGCCGGAGGCCAGGCCCTCATGAAGCTCGCCGCCTCCCGCCCCGAGCCCATCCCCTGCTTCACCGAGATGGGAAGCACCAATCCGCTCTTCATCCTTCCCGGAGCGCTCCGCGAGCGCGCCTCTGCTCTCGCCCAGAGCCTGCAAAACTCCTTCACCCTCGGCTCCGGACAGTTCTGTACCAAGCCCGGCCTCGTCTTCCTCCCCGAGTCCGGCAACCAGGACTTCGTCAAAACCCTCTCCTCCGGAGTCAGCGAACTCAACCCCCAGGGCATGCTCACCGCGGGCATCGCGAAGCGTTACAACACCGCCGTCGTGGAACGTATCAGCGAGCTCGCTCCCATCGCCACCGGCAAGCCATCAACCAACAACGATGCAGCCGACACGCAAGCCAAACTCTTCAGCGTCGAGCTCAACCGCTTCCTCGAAGACCACCAGCTCGAAGAAGAGATCTTCGGTCCCACCACGCTCCTCATCCACTACGGCCAGCCCGACGACCTCATCGACGCCGCGCAAAAACTCCACGGCCACCTCACCGCCACCATTCACGGCACCGAAGAAGACCTCCGCAACGCCACCGAACTCATTCGCGTCCTCGAGCGCAAAGTCGGCCGTATCCTCTTCAACGGATACCCCACCGGAGTCGAAGTCTGCCACGCCATGGTCCACGGCGGCCCCTTCCCCGCCACCTCCGACAGCCGCTTCACCTCCGTCGGAACCCGCGCCCTGCTCCGCTTCGCTCGCCCGGTCTGCTACCAGGACTTCCCAGACGCCGCCCTCCCACCCGAACTCCAGCGCAAAAACCCCTACAAAATCCAACGTATGGTCAACGGTACCCTAACCCGCGACTAACTCGACAACGACCGCCATCGACCCTTACATCGGCGGTCATTCTGACCCTGAGCTTGTCGAAGGGGAAGAACCTCCGCATTTTGTCTGACTCGCCATTGATGTCGCTGAAAAAGAAAACTTGAGAAGAAGTGTCATCCTGAACGAAGTCGAAGGACCTGCAGTTCATTTCGGAAGCCGCAGAATCAACCCGCATCCAAAATTTCAAATACCAAAAACCCCCACACCACTCAAAGACATCCCCACACCCTCCGATATAGTCTTGAAATCAACTTTAAGACTCAGGACTCAAGCATGCCGAAGCTAAGCCCCACCCAGCTCGCCAAAAAGATCGGCGAAGGCCTCCTCTCTTTCCCCGTCACTCACTTCGCCAGCGACTACTCCTTCGACGAGCCCCGCTACCGTGAGCACATCTCCTGGCTGCTTGAACACAAGCCCGCAGGCCTCTTCGCCGCAGGAGGCACCGGTGAGTTCTTCTCCCTCGCCCTCGCCGAGTTCTCGCAAGTCGTCGCCGCCGCCGTAAACCAGACCGCAGGCCGAACCCCCGTCCTCGCAGGCTGCGGATACGGCACCGCCATCGCCAAAGAATTCGCGCAGGCCGCCGAAAAGGCCGGAGCCGACGGCATCCTCCTCCTTCCGCCCTATCTTCTCAACTCCGAGCAGTCAGGACTCCTCGCCCACGCCGAAGCCGTCTGCAAATCCACCTCCGTCGGAGTCATCTTCTACAACCGCGACAACGCCATCATCGACGACACCACCCTCGCCAAGCTCGCCGACCGCTGCCCCAACCTCATCGGCTTCAAAGACGGCGTCGGCGACATCGAGCTCATGACCCGCATCTACGCCCGCCTCGGCGACCGCCTCACCTACGTCGGTGGCCTCCCCACCGCCGAGACCTTCGCGCTCCCCTACCTCGAGATGGGAGTCACCACATACTCCTCCGCCATCTTCAACTTCCTTCCCCAATTCGCCCAGGATTTCTACGCCGCCGTCCGACGTCGCGATCACCAGCACGTCTACGCCGCGCTCCGCGACTTCGTTATCCCCTACATCTCCATTCGCAACCGGCGTAGAGGTTACGCCGTCTCCATCGTCAAAGCCGGAATGACCGCTATCGGCCGCCCCGCCGGCCCCGTCCGCACGCCGCTCATCGATCTCACCGACGCCGAACTCGCCGACCTCAAAAAACTCATCGGAGACCGCCGCTGATGCCTGCTTCAGCTCTCGGCGCAGAGCTCGCGCCTCCGCATCCACAAAAGACCACCCACGTCCGCTACCTCATCGTGGCGATGCTCTTCATCGCCTCCTGCTTCAGCTACGGAGACCGCGTCGCCCTCTCCGTCGCCGGAACCGCAATGCAGAAGCAGCTCTCGCTCGACCCCGTCCGCTTCGGCTTCCTCCTCTCCGGCTTCAGTTGGGCCTACGTCTGCGGCCAGCTTCCCTCCGGAGGTCTCCTCGACCGCTTCGGCTCCAAGCGCGTCTACGGCATCAGCATCTTTCTCTGGACCATCTGCGCCTTCCTCATCGGATTCGCCGGCTATCTCCCCACCGCCTACATCTTCTCCACCATCTTCGTCCTGCGCCTCCTCTCCGGCCTCGCCCAATCCCCCGTCTTCCCCGGCAACGGACGCATCGTAGCCGCCTGGTTCCCCACCGCCGAGCGCGGAACCGCCTCCGCCATCTTCAATTCCTCCCAATACTTCGCTCTCGTAGCCTTCGCCCCCGTCTTCGGCTGGCTCACCCACTCCTACGGTTGGCAATGGACCTTCTGGTTCATGGGCTTTTTCGGACTCGTCCTTGTCTTCGCCTGGTCGAAGCTCGTCTACAACGTTACCGACCACCCGCTGATCTCTCCCGCCGAGATCGAACACATCGAGCGCGGAGGCGGCCTCGTCAACATCGACCGCAAAACCGGAGGTAAACCGGGAGTAGGACTCACCTGGTCCGGAGTCGCCCAACTCCTCCAGCAGCGCATGCTCGTCGGCATCTACATCGGACAGTTCTGCATCACCACCCTCACCTATTTCTTCATCACCTGGTTTCCCGTCTACCTCATCCAGGCCCGCCACATGTCCGTCCTCAAAGGAGGTTTCGCCGTCGCGCTCCCCGCCCTCTGCGGCTCCATCGGCGGTGTCCTCGGCGGCCTCTGGTCCGACACCCTCCTCCGCCGCGGCCATTCCCTCACCTTCGCCCGCAAGCTCCCCATCATCGCCGGCATGCTACTCTCCACCACGATGATCGCCTGCAACTACACCACCGCGCAGTCCGTCGTCCTCTTCCTCATGTCGCTCGCCTTCTTCGGCAAAGGCGTCGGAGCCCTCGGCTGGACCGTCATCGCCGACACCTCACCCAAAGAACTCATCGGACTCAACGGCGGCCTCTTCAACCTCTTCGGCAACACCGCCGGAATCACCACTCCCATCATCATCGGCTTCATCATCCAGAAGACCGGCTCCTTCAACGGAGCCCTCGTCTTCGTAGCCTTCGCCGCCCTCATGGCCATCTTCAGCTACGTCGTCATCGTAGGCGAAATCAAACGCCTCGAACTAAAACCGACAACCGCATAGCTCCTCCGCACTTCCGTCCCCCCCAAACGTCATCTCGACCAGAGCGCAGCGGAGTGGAGAGACCCCCTGTATTCCCCCCAAAATGCCGACATCTTCAACACGGGAAGCAAAATCTCATCCTGCATGAGAGCATGACCGTGATGACACTCCGCGCACAATGCAAAGCCATCCTCCTTCTCTCGGCGATCGCTCTGACGCCCCACGCTAACGCCCAGACAAAAACCTGTACCGCAACCGAAGCCGACAAACCCGCAATCGCCCGTACTCTCGAAAAGATGTTCGAAGCTGCGATGAACAACGACATCGCCGCCTTCGATGCCCTCGTCACACCCAATTTCTACACCTACGACGGCGGCATGCGCTTCGACGGCGATGCCATTCTAAAGTTGATCATCGACAGGCAAAAACAAGGCTTCAAATATCTCTGGACCGTCCCCTCGCCCACCATCGAGATCGACTGCAACACCGCGTGGATCGCCTACGTCAACAAGGGCTCGCTCACCACCCCCGAAGGCGCAAAACAAGACCGTACCTGGCTCGAGTCCGCCATCCTTACGAAGCAAGACAGCCGCTGGCTCATCCGCTTCTTCCACAGCACCCCGGTTCCCACCCACTAAACCAACAAGGACTCGAAGCCGCAGACATGCCCCACTCAACCCCCACCCTCACCCACATGCGAGTCATCCCAGTAGCCGGACACGACTCCATGCTCTTAAACCTAAGCGGAGCCCACGCCCCCTTCTTCACCCGCAACCTCGTCATCCTCACCGACACCACCGGCCACACGGGAGCAGGCGAGGTCCCCGGCGGCGAAAAGATCCGCGCCGTCCTCGAAGAAGCCATCCCTCTCGTCCTCAACCAGCCCATAGCCAGCTACCACGCCATCCTGGCAACCATCCAAAAACGCTTTGGCGACCGCGACACCCAGGGCCGCGGCCAGCAAACCTTCGACCTCCGCACCACCATCCACGCACTCACCGCCGTCGAGTCCGCCATGCTCGACCTCCTCGGCCAGTTCCTCAACCTCCCCGTAGCCGCGCTCCTCGGCGAAGGCATCCAGCGCACCGCCGTCCCTGTCCTCGGCTACCTCTTCTATATCGGCGACCGCAACAAAACCAACCTTCCCTACCGCAGCGAACCCAACGCCACCGACGACTGGCAACGCCTGCGCCACGAAGAAGCCCTCACCACCAACACAATCCTCGCGCTCGCCGAAGCCGCCCAGGCCCGCTACGGCTTCCGCGACTTCAAGCTCAAAGGCGGAGTCCTCGCCGGGGCCGCCGAAATCGAAACCGTCACCGCCCTCGCCGAGCGCTTCCCCAACGCCCGCATCACCCTCGACCCCAACGGAGCCTGGTCCTTAGAAGAAGCCATCCGCCTCTGTGCTGATAAACAGAATGTGCTCGCCTACGCCGAAGACCCCTGCGGAGCCGAACACGGCTTCTCCGGACGCGAGATCATGGCTGAGTTCCGCCGCGCCACCCGCCTCCCCACCGCCACCAACATGATCGCCACCGACTGGCGCCAGCTCCGCTTCGCCGCCGAACTCCACGCCATCGACATCCCCCTTGCTGACCCGCACTTCTGGACCATGCAGGGCTCCGTCCGCGTCGCTCAGTTCTGCCGCGAATGGGGACTCACCTGGGGCTCCCACTCCAACAACCACTTCGACATCTCCCTCGCCATGTTCACCCACGTAGCCGCAGCCGCCCCCGGCCACATCACCGCCATCGACACCCACTGGATATGGCAGGACGGCCAACACCTCACCCGCGATCCCCTCCGCATCACCAACGGAACTCTCACCATCCCCGAAAAACCCGGCCTCGGCATCGACCTCGACATGCCCCGGATCGAAGCCGCCCACAAACTCTACCAGCAACACGCCCTCGGAGCCCGGGACGACGCCGCGGCCATGCAATTCCTGAAACCCAACTGGACCTTCAACCCAAAACGCCCCTGCCTCTGCTGAGTCCCAGGCACCAAATAAAAGGCCGCAAAACTCAAAGCACGCAAAATACGTCATCTCGACCGGAGCGAAGCGCAGTGGAGAGACCCCTGTCTTCTCCTCGAAGCGCCGATGTCCCAAAACAAAAAAACCAAACTTCCAAGCAGCCCCCAAATCACTGCCTCATCTTCGACGCGAAGCGCCCAATCGCGCGATCCGATTTATGCCCTACCTCTACATAAGAACCAACGATCCACCCCACTCATCTAAACTACGCACAACCATGCCGGTGCGAAGCAATCTCGATCTGGACACCCTGCGCACCCTCTCTGTCGTCCATGACCTTGGCGGACTGACGCAGGCCTCAGAGCACCTCGGCCGCACTCCTTCCGCCATCAGCCTTCAGATGAAGCGCCTGCAGGATGATCTCGGTTCCCCACTCTTCCGCAAACGCGGACGCGGTCTCGCGCTGACCGAAGCCGGAGAGGTCGCTCTCTCCTACGCTCGCCGCATCCTCACCTTGAACGACGAGCTGCTCGATACCATGCACGGCGCAAACCTCGCAGGCCACATCTGCATCGGCTGCACACAGGATTTCGCCTCGATTCTGCCTTTGGTTCTGTCACACTTTGCCTCGCTCTATCCGCGCATGCAGATCGAACTCCGGATCGAAGGCAACGGAGCCCTCGCGGATGCGATTGAGAAATCGCAGATCGACCTCGCCGTCGTCATCGGCCACGAAGACCGTGCCGTCCAAACGGTGGGACACCTTGATCTCGTCTGGATCGCCTCCTCATCCCTCCTGCCCCCCGAGCAACCTCTACCCCTCGCCATGCTCGGCCCGCAGTGCGTCTTTCGGAAATGCGCCATCCAGCATCTCGAAGCAGCCAGCATCCCGTACCGCATCGCCGCCGCCAGCCCGAGTCTTGAAGGTCTGTGGACCGCGTTGCTCGGCGGTCTCGGCATCACCGCGCGCACTGCCCTCAACCTTCCCGAAGGCCTCGTATCTGCCGGATCGTTGTACGGTCTGCCTCTGCTTGGACGCCTCCCCGTCACGCTGCACCGCGCCGCTCACACCGGCGGAGTAGCCGCCGATCGCATGGAATTGCTTCTCACCGAAGCTCTCCTCTCGAAGCTCTCGCGGCTAAAAAGAATTGCGCCTCGCAGGAATGGCAATGGTGTCGCCAGGCACGGAACAAAGGCCAGAAAAGCATAAGCGACGCTCAACGATTCGTTGAAAACAATCAAATTGTGCGCCATCCGGTGTGTTGTTACATTCACCGCATGATGAAGCGCCTCTTGTTCCTCGCAGTCCTCATGGCTCCTCTTCCTGTCCTTACCCAGACACCCCCCGTCACAGGCACATGGGTCCTCACCGCGGCCGACAAGTTGCTCCCCGACGGCACCCGCGTCTCCGATTACGGCGTCAACCCGCATGGGCTCGTCATCTTCACGCCCGATGGCTACTACTCAATCCAGATCTACCGCGCCGACCGCCTGAAATTCTCCTCCGGCGACAGGCTCAAAGGAACTGCAGAAGAATACAAAGACGCCGCTCTCAGTATGAGCATCCACTTTGGCCGTTACACGGTAGACCCCGTCAAACACACAATAAGCTTCCGGATCGACCGTGCCTCCTTTCCCAACTGGGACAACACCATTCAGATGCGTACCTACGAGATGAGGGGTGACGAACTCTCCTGGAAAGTCGCCGCCCGCCCCGACGGCTCCATTCCAATAACAATCCTTCGACGGGTCCGATAAGCCTTCACCGCAAGGGGGCACCCTCCAGCCGTGCCGAAGATCCGGTCTTTGCTCTTGAGATAGAGCGGGGGCTTCAGCCCCGCGTCTAATCGCGCCGCGAAGCGGCTACCGCTCTGCCGAAGGCCGGAGTGGAGCCCAAAGGGCGGAACGACCCGCGATGCCAGACTCACCACCACCCTCGACTGGCTTCACCACGACGACTCAAACACCTCTACATATTCTTCACCGGCTCTTTCTTCGGAACCATATAAGCCGGCATCTCCCGCGCCGCCAGTGCCCGTGGACTGTAAACTGGCGGCGGTTTGATCACCTGAAATACTGGCATCCCAAATGTCGGGAACAGATCGATAACCCCCCAGTTCTGCGCATTAATCGCATCCAGCAAGGCCTGGTAGATCGGAAACCACACCGGCTTCGCCGCTGGCGTCAACCCATTCCAGCACAGCACCGTGGACACTCCTCCTGTCACAAACTGGAATCCATTCTGGCTCGTATTCAACAACCCGCCCTTTTCTCCGCTGAAGATATGGTTCGCCGCATCCACCGTTGCGACTGAATCAAACCCATGGAAACCGTGCACTTCATTCGGAAACGGTCCCGTAAGCGTGGCCGTTGCATGCGACGCATTCTGCATCCAGTTTTGCAGTGTCGAGACGCTCATCATCGGATTGTTCTTCGTCACGCTCAGCGCAGCCACAAGCCGCGCAACATCCGTCGCTGCCGCCGACAGCCCACCGCCGCCGCCGCAGTTCTCCAGGTTATTCTCCCCATACCCGAACATGCACATCGGCTGTCCCGTTGCCATCACCGACGCAGTCGTTGTCAGCGGACGAGGATGATACCGCGCCTCATCCGCCGGCTGTGACGCAGCCACCGACACCGCCGACCGCACTCGCGTGATATGTAACGGATTGAGTAACAAACTCGGCAGCGCCGCGGCAAAACTGGTTGCCCCGCGCAGTTGCGCCACCACCATCCCCAGCAACATGTACCCTGCATTGCTGTAAATTGCCTTCGTTATATCTCCGGGAGTATTAAACAGCTTCTGTCGGAACAGCCACTGCCCCAGCTGCACCGCCGTCACCGGCAGCGTCGACGACACGCTCAGGTCCTCGCCCAGCACGCTCGACGTAATTCCGCTCGTCATCTCCAGAAGATGCCGGATCGTTATGTCATTCCAGTTCGCCACCGGCGCGCCATTCGCGATCGCGGGCAACACATCGTGCAGATGCGTGTCCAGCGTGAACGTCCCGCCCCCTGGCAACCCCAGTTTCTGATCGATCAACTGATAAATCGCCGCCGCCGTAAACGACTTCGACACGCTCGCCTGCCGGAAAAACGTCGTCGGCTGCACATCGGGATACTTCGACGACCCGAACGTATATCCTCGCGCGTAAACCAGCCGCGTCCCCACCACCACCGCCAGCGATGCCCCATGCAGAAGGTTCGCTGTCATCATCGACTCCATTGCCGCATCGATCGCCGGCACAGCGGAGGATCCACTCGGCCCACGCACCCGGAACGTCGGCGGATCGCTATCCTCCTGCACCGAGAAGATCACGCCGAACCTTGCATTGCTGCCCGTGCCCTTCGCGCTCACGCGCACCGGCCGCAGGCCCTGCGGATACAGCGTATTGAACTTCGCCTGGTAGTCGGCGCTCGTCATTCCATCCCACAGCTGCCACTGCTGCTGCGTGCTGTCGTCGTACAGAATCAGGTTGCCCAGGTCCGGCGTCGTCGCAATATGAACCGGCCGCGCGCCTCCCGTCACCAGTGCATTGAATCTCTGCTGCATCACCGCCGCGTTGTCGTCAATCCCGTCGCAGTTCCATGCTCGATTCTCCGGGTTTGCCACCCAGATGCCGGTATAGCGCAGGTCTCCCGGGTTCCCATAAACATCCGCCCAGCGCAGAATATTTCCCGCCGCCATCTGCTGCTGGTTAAGCGTATTAAAATCTCCGGCCGTCATCCCATGACGCGTCAACGGAATCCCGCCCGTATGAAGGAAGCACGCCGCGAACAGCGGGTTGTTCGCTGGCCCCGTCGCGGTCACCATCTCGGGTCCCCACCCCTGCGCCGCCATTGAATTGAACCTCGCCTGCCAGTCCGCGGCGCTCATCCCGATAAACATCTGCTCCGCCGTCTGTGTCGCGCGCCTCACCATCGCAGCCGCATACCGCGGATCGTTTCGGTCCCAATAAACGCAGATCGAGCTCGTGCTGTATCCACCAGCCCTCGCATTGTTCCATTGTGTTTGATGATCCGCAGCAGTGCGGTCATGCCACGCAACAATATCAAGGGCCATAGAACCGTCCTTCTCAGACCAAAAGCAATTTTGCTCCCAAGGCCCGCTTGCACGCGTCCGCCCATACTAGTCCTGCCTTACCCCCACAGGTCAACACGGACCACCGACGATTGCATCATCCATCCCGTGGCCTTCTCCGGCATGAGCAGGAAAGAATCCCATATTTCAGCCACATAAAGTATTTGCTCTTGCCGTTGTTGTTAAGTATTTGCACTTGCTGTTGTCGTTGCTTCTGAGATAGAGCGGGGCTGGTTAGCCCGATGCTTTAGCTTCGGGTTTCCCCACGTCTAATCGCGCCGCAAAGCGGCTACCGCTCTGCCGAAGACGGGGTCCCCATCGAGCGGTCTCTGCTCGTTGGGGTGTAACGCCGGAGTGAAGCCCGAAAGGGCGGAACGACTCGGGATGCCCATGTCACCACCACCATTCGTTGTCGCCTGGAATTCAAAAAGCTCACCTCCAACCGCCGCAACAAACCGGGTGCCCGATCCATCCGCTTCAAAGGCCGGGCTTCTCCTTTTAACGTAAAACCAATGAGGGTGCACTAAGTGATCGGAGCCGGATTGAACAAAGCAAACTCATTATGCAGCCCCCAATGATCGGCACACGTCTCCTTCCGTCCACTCGCCACATCCAGAATCAGCCGAAACAGAGCCCAACCAACCTCCTCGATCGTCGCCTTACCCGTCGCAATCGTCCCCGCATCGAGATCGATCAGATCCGACCACCGTTCCGCCAATGCCGTCCGTGACGAAACCTTAATCACCGGAGCCATCGCCAGCCCATACGGAGTCCCCCGCCCCGTCGTGAACACATGCATGTTCATCGACGCCGCAAGCTGCAGCGTCCCGCACACAAAATCGCTCGCCGGAGTCGCCGCAAACACCAGCCCCTTCGCCGTCACCCGCTCCCCCGGCCCAAACACTCCGGCAATCGGGCTCGTCCCTGACTTCGCAATCGAGCCCATCGCCTTCTCCACAATATTCGCCAACCCGCCGCTCTTGTTCCCCGGAGTAGGATTCGCGCTCCGGTCCACACCGCCGCGTTTGAGATACGCGTCATACCAGGCCATCTCCCGCACCAGCCGCTCCGCAACCTCGTCCGTCGCCGCCCGAGCCGTCAGCAGATGGATCGCGTCCCTCACCTCGGTCACCTCGGAGAACATCACCGTAGCCCCCGCCCTCACCAGCAGATCTGCCGCATACCCCACCGCCGGGTTCGCAGTCACACCCGAAAACGCATCGCTCCCGCCGCACTGCAAACCCACAACAAGGTCCGCAGCCGGACGCGTCTGCCGCCGCCGCGAATTTAACTCCACTAACCTCACCTCGGCAGCCTGCATGATCGCCGAGACCATATCGCCAAAACTGCGATACTGCTCATCCTGCAGCCGGACAACATAAGGCCGCTGCGCCAAAACCGGCAGCGTACTCGACGGAAGCATCGTCATTGGCTGCAGCTTCTCGCACCCCAGGCTCACCACCAGCGGAGCGCCGCCAAGGTTCGGATTCAAACTCAGATTCCTGAGCGTGCGAATCGGAATCTCCGCTCCCGGAGCATTGATCGCAACACCGCAGCCATACAAATGCGTGATCGCAATCACGTCATCCACATTCGGATACTTCGCCAACAACTCCGACTTGATCTTCTTCACCGCACACTCAACCGTCGCCGAAACGCACTGAACCGTCGTGCTGATGGCGAGAATGTTCTTCGTCCCCACCGAGCTGTCATCATTCACGAAGCCCTCAAACGTGAACCCTTCCAAAGGCTCCGCCGCACCAACCTCTCCACGCCCGCGAACCTTCCCCAACTCCGGAGCCTCAGGCTCCTCCAACACTCCCTCATGCACCCACGAACCCGCAGGCAGATCCCGCTGCGCAAACCCGATCGTCACGCCATAACGAATAACCGCTACGCCCGCGGCAATATCCTCGAGCGCCACCTTATGCGCCTCAGGCACAGCCTCCTTCAACCTCAGCCCCGAATCAAACTCCGCCCCCGCCGGCAGCCCGCCCTCATTCACAACAATCGCAACATTGTCCGCCGGATGCACCTGGATATATCGCGGCCGATCGCTCACTCCCATGACCTACCTCTCCTATAAGAATAACGACACACCGCAACAAAAAACGTCCAATTCTTCTCTCAAAGCCATTCATCCCAGCTGTTACCTATAAAAACTCATTTCCATCCGCCTCCTCTCATTCTCATTGACAACCGAATCAATCGAGGTATCGAATGCTCGCGCATCAATAAATCGGCTCCAGAACTCAGCATGAAAACACCGCCGCGAACAAACAGCGGCGAAATGTCACACCGCTTCGAGGAGATCCAGATGATGCCTGCAAACACCCGCGCTTCCCGTCCATTCGTCTATCTGCTGTTCGGTGTGGCGATAGCGACCACGCTTCTCATCCGTGCAACTCCGGTTCGCGCCCAGGAGAGCACAGCAACCATCGTCGGTCTCGTCACGGACGCCTCAGGCGCCGCCGTTCCCAACGCACTCGTCCACATCAGGAACGTGGCCACAAACACCATTCGCGAAGTTACGGCAAGCAGCTCCGGTGAATTCAACGCGCCATTCCTTCCCGCCGGGCATTACACCGTCACCGTCGAAGCCTCCGGCTTCCAGACCCGCACCATCGAAGGCATCACTGTCGAGGTAGGCCAGACCGCGCGCGTCGACTCCCAACTCAAGATCGGCGGAGTGACCGAGACCGTGCAGGTCAACTCCGTCGCAGTCGCCCAGCAGACCGAAGATGCAGTCGTCGGCGCTGTCATCGACTCTCACAAGATCGTTGACCTCCCGCTCAACGGCCGCAACTTCGTCCAGCTCGCGCAACTCATCCCCGGCGCAAATCCCGGAACCCCTGCCTCCATCACCGTCCGCCGGGGACGCGGCTCCGTAGGCCAGTCCGACTCTGGCTTCGGCTCCACCTCCGTCGGCGTCAATGGCCAGCGCGACTTCCTCAATCGCTACTTTATCGACGGCCTCGAGAGCATGGATTACGACGCCGTCACCTTCAGCTTCTCGCCCTCCGTCGACTCCATCTCGCAGTTCAAGGTCGAGAGCAGCACCACCTCCGCGGGCAACGGCGGAGCAGCCGGAGCCCAGATCTCCCTCATCACCAAATCCGGCACCAACCGCATCCACGGTACATTGTGGGAGTTCAATCGCAACGACGCCCTCACCCAGACCTACGACGCCATCGCTCATACCGAAGCGCCCTCGCCACGCCTCAACCGCAATCAGTACGGAGCCAACATCGGCGGACCCATTGTCATCCCCCACATCTACAACGGCCATGACAAAAGCTTCTTCTTCTTCAACTGGGAGTCCGGCACCGCCGTCAACGGAACCTCGCCCACCCGGCTCACCGTCCCCACCGTTGACGAAGTAACCAACGGAAACTTCGCAGGCCTCCGCAATACCTCAGGAGCCCTGATTACCCTCCGCGATCCCTTTACCGGCCTGCCATTTCCCAACAACCACATTAATCCAAGTGCATTTGCTCCTCAGTCAGTTACATTTCTCAAATACACCCCGGTCGTAAACTCGCCCATCAACAGCACCAACAACTTCACCACTCCCGTCTTCAGCGGAACCTCCACCCAGTACGACTACACCTTCCGCGTCGATCACAGCCTCGCCTCCAAAGACACCCTGTCCTTCTATTACATCTGGAACAACACCTATAACGCCGGCGCGCAGGTCTTCGGTCACGACGCGGACAACAACCTCGCCCGCACCCGCAACTACAACTTCACCGAAACCCACATCTTCTCCTCTGCTCTCGTCAACTCATTCGAGTTCGGCTTCCACGACTTCGCCGAAGTCGAGACCTTCGGCACAACCGCTGATTCCACCTACAACATTGCGACCTTCATGGGCATCCCCTTCGCCCCCAACGATCCCCGCTACTACGGGCCGCCGACCGTCACCATCAGCGGCGCCGACGGCGTCTACAGCACCTACAACCTCCAGCGCCAGATCGGGCCGCGCAATCGCTCCAACAACAACTGGGACTGGACCGATCACGTGAGCTGGCAGCTCAAAAAACATCTCCTCGAATTCGGCGGCGACATCCTCTACCGCAACGTCACCTTCGACCAGATCCGCAATCCGCGCGGCAGCTTCACCTTCAACGGCTCCTATACCGGCTCCGCTCTGGTCGACTATCTCCTCGGCTATATTCAGAACGACAGCAGCAACCCCACTCACACCAGCACTAATCTCTTTGATCTCTACCCATCCTTCTACCTTCAGGACAACTACAAGCTCCTGCGCAATCTCACCATCAATCTCGGCATTCGCTGGGATTACTTCCAGCCCTACACGCAGAGCGACGACAAGTACGCCGACATCTACCAGAACGGAAACGTAGCCAGTATCGTCGCCACTCCGCAGTCCGGCTCTCTCTACGGCCGCGGCCTCATCCAGAGCAACTGGAAGGATTTCGGTCCGCGCATCGGCTTCGCTTGGCTCCCGAACCCCTCCACCGTTCTACGCGCCGGATACGGCATCTACTACACCACTGAGATATCCAACGCCTACTTCGCCATGGCGGAAGGCGGACAGGCCGTCGGCGGAGCCACGCTCATCGGCAACGTAGGCGCTCCGAACCTCACCTGGGCCAACCCCTTCCCCGGAACTGCCGCCACCGGAGGACCCAACACCTATCCCTTCGCTGTCTCGAACGATCAGCACCTCCAGGATCCCTACATCCAGCAATACAACTTCACGGTCGAGCAGACGTTTCCCGGCAAATTCCTTGTCGATGTCTCTTACGTCGGCGCGAAGGACACGCACCTCACCATCACCTATCCCGACTTCAACCAGCCCATCCAGCTCCTCAACTACCATCTCCCAACCTGCACCGCCACCGTTACCACCAATTGCAATCCATCCATCAACTCCCGCCGTCCCAACCAGTTCTTCCAGCGAGCCGTCGCAGGCGACAAATCCAATGGAGCCTCCAACTACAACGCGTTGCAGATCAAAGTCGATCGCCGCGTCGCCAGCGGACTCACCATCCTCGCCTCCTATACCTGGGCCAAATCCATCTCCGGCCCGTCTGACGTAGGCGGACAGATCGGCGGCGGCAACTTCATCGGTGCGCCGCAATCGATCTACTACCCGCAGCTTGAGCGCGCCGTCTCGGGCTTCGACCTCCCGCAACGCTTCGTCGCCACCGTGCTCTACGATGTGCCCTTCTTCCGTAACAGCGGCCTGCTTGTCCGCACCACGCTCGCCGGATGGCAACTCTCCACCATCTTCACAGCACAGTCCGGATTCCCCAGCAACGTCTCCAACAACATCGACACCACCGCCACAGGCATCAACTCGCGGCCCGATCAGATCGCCCCCGGTAATCTTCCCAGTGGCCAGCGGAACCCCCAACGATGGTTCAACACCGCGGCATTCGTCACCGCCCAGCCCGCGGCCTTCGGAAACTCCCCGCGTACCAATGCCTTCCGTCTTCCCGGCCTCATCAACGACGACTTCTCCGCGACCAAAGGCTTCATCTTTACCGAGTCGATGAACCTCCAGTTCCGCGCCGACTTCTTCAATCTCTTCCAGCACTACAATCCTGACCCCAACACCGTTGTCAACGCGCTCAACTCCAAAACCTTCGGCACCATCGCCGGCGGAGTCAGCGGAGGTTACGCAATCCGTGTCATTCAACTGGGAGCCAAACTCTACTTCTAGTCCGGAACCGGGGGATCAGAGCATGCGCTCTGCTCTCCTTTATGGCACACCGAAAGACCCAACCGGGAAGAGCACGCCTTCAGACATACCGAAAAGATCCAACCAGTAGAGCACGCCTTCAGACATACCGAAAGATCCAACCAGAAGGGTCATGCCTTCCGCTTGAATCTTTCGGTAAGCGGAAGGGCACGCCTTCAGGCGTGCCAATAGACAGCCGCACCCGAAGGGTGCTACCGCTCTGCCGAAGGCCGGAGTGGAGCCCGAAGGGCGGAACGACACACGATGCCAATGTCACCACTTCTATCCGGCAGACTCGAAACTTATGAACCGGGCAAGGGCGGGAAAGAATGCCACATCCCCACCTCAATCGCCAATGCGCCCGAGCCGTCGTGGAGGGCACACCTCAGGCGTGCCAATAGATAGCCGCATCGTCGAAAAGGAAACACTGCCCTCGGCAGGTAAATACAGTAATTACAATAACCTACAGACAAAGTACATGAAAACCTCAGCAAAATCGCCTGTCAAGCCCCTGAATCATCTAACTGACTCAAATCACTGGATTTCCAGGTGGCAGAACAGTTTTACTCCATTCGATAAACTGGAAATACGGGAACACGCACCGCCTTCAATAAGCCATTATATTTGAATACTTTAGATGTAACTCTTTTATTTAGAACATTTTGCATGGGAAGCCATAATCTAAGGCACATAGAATGAACACTTTACCCCAAAAGATAGGGGGAGGGGGGGGTATCATGGGAACGTCTCATCCCCATTAGGTTCATAAAGGGGCACGTTGTTCATCCGGTGCCGTAACTTCGAAAGCGAGTCGTACATGCGCCGTCGCGCGCGGCTTTGGTTACCCAGAGGCCGATGCTCCGCAATGCAATGCCACGGGTTGTAGGAAAGCCGTTTGGCAAATTCAAGCTGAGCCTCGGACGTAAATGTCTGCTTCGGAATCCGCAGCGTCGCCACCGATCTCCGGGGAGAGAGTTTCTCAGGCCACAGCACACCGTTGTTTTCCAGAGGCATCAGGAAAGGGTCGGTCTGAAGTTGCACGCGGACATCGAACGACGCATCTTCTCTCGCGAGTGTCCCGGCCATGGCGTTGCGAAGGTAGTCATCGGGCGGACGCAGCGGCAGCCGCGGGATTGGCGTTTTCTTTGTCGTCATCGGCCAGAACGAGTACTGCATCGCCTGGCCTTCGCCGAGCAGGTACGGCACGCAACTGAAGTAAGGAGCTTCCAGCGGGCTACTCTGCGTCTTGAGGTAGAGTCCCTGCATGATGAAGTCGAGAACGTGGGACTGATGAAAGTTGATGAAATAAAAGATCTGCGCGTTCTTCACGCTTTCCACCTGGAGTTGCGCATTGGCCTTCGTGTCCGGCGTGACGAAGGTGGCCGCTGAGACACCGAACATGTCCTGCGTGAACTTCTCTTCTTCCATCAGCTTTGGGCCGGGCACGCCCATCAGCTTCACGCTGATGCTCATGAACCCGACGTCGTCGATGTCGGGAGTGATATATGGGCCGGGGCCGGAGAATCTGACCCATGCCTTGTACGTGCGCGGCTCGGCAAAGATACCGTGCCGCAGCTCAGGCGCGAGGCCCTCGTGAACGATGAATTCGCCGCGGACGATTCCCTGGGTCTTCGTATTGCCTCCGCGCTCGTAGGCTCCCGGCTTCCAGAGGCCCTTCAGCTGTGTCTCAAAACTGGCGATGATGGAGTCGAGGTAAGCCTCTTCGTCTGGCTCGGGTTTCTCTTCCGCGATTTTGAGCCCGTCGTCTCGTCGCTTGCTGTTGATCAGAGCCGTGACGAAGCGGGCCAGAGGATCCTTGAAGATTGCGTCGAATGCAGGTCGGAAGAAAGGGTCGAACCGCCGCTCCAGTTGCACCAGCTTTGTGGAGAGGTCGGCGATCATGTTCAGAAAGGCCGAACCGGTGTTGGCCTTTGGAATAGGACGATCCGGATTCAAGGTCACCGAGCAACCTCGCTGAAACTATTAGTTGGGGAACTGGAGCGCGAAGTGAATTGTCTTGTCTTTCTTCCAGTAAACGAGTCCGAGATAGAAGCCCGGACCGATCAGTCGAATCTCATCCCGGACGTGCTCGGCCAGAAACGAGGTCTTCGAGTAGTCGAGGACGATGCACTCCTTGCCGTCAAACCAGCTCTCGCCCTTGTAGACGTGGGCGACGATGGCGTTAATCCCCATAGGAAGAATGCGGTTGGTCAGGGTTCCGTGCGCTGCGTCAAAGCTCTTTCCGTGCCACGTAAAGATGTTGATGAGAGAAGCAATCTTAGAGGAGAACGGCGTTCCTGGGGCAATAATCGCCGTCCCCTGGGCATCTCCATTTGGAATGTCGCCTGCCGGACTGCTCGAAAAGAGAGTGTCGAGTTCCTTGTCGGACATCGCCAGCAATTGCTCTGCTGTGTAGGCCATCGTGAAATCTCCTGGTGCCACCAGAGCGTGGCATCGCTAAAATGAGGGCCCGTGAGAATATGGCCAACTATGACCGCGTGCTCTCGATTTGTCAATCGGTAATCGGGCCTATACTGCTTCGCAGCGACAACATCGAGACCTGCAAACAAATCTGAAACTGGAGAACATTGGTGACCGGAAACAACCCACGCGCCGCAAGCGCGGAGTTCATCGTCGTCGGCTCCGGGGCCGGCGGAGGAACTCTGGCCGCGCGGCTCGCTGAGTCCGGCCACCGCGTGCTGCTATTAGAAGCAGGAGGCGATGCCAAAGCGCCAGACCTCTCTCAGCCCGAAGCTCCCAGCGGCGGCTTGCCCAACGACTACGACGTGCCCGTCTTCCACGGGTACGCCTCCGAAAACAAGGAAATGGCCTGGAACTTCTTCGTCCGTCACTACGCAAACGAAGAACTCCAGCGCCGCGACCCCAACTACATCGACAACCTGGATGGCCGGCATATCGACGGCGTACTCTATCCGCGCTCGGCCACGCTCGGTGGCTGCACCGCCCACAACGCAATGATCTTCGTCTATCCGCACAACGCGGACTGGGACGAACTCTCGGAGTTGGCCGGTGACTCCTCGTGGAACGCAGAAAACATGCGCCGCCTCTTCGAGCGAATGGAATCATGCCACCACCGGCATTTCCATCGCTTCCTGGCGTTCTTCGGCTTCAATCCAACAAGACATGGCTGGAACGGATGGCTCTCCACCGAACGAGCCATCCCGCTCGCTGCGCTGCTGGATTTTCAACTCGTCCGCATGATCCTGATCTCGGCCTGGGAGGCCTTCAGGCACGCAGGCAGCCGTCGCGATCATCTCCGCTGGTTGTGGAAGGGAGCCTTCGACCCCAACGACTGGCGTCTCGTCAAAGAAAACGCAGGCGGCGTTCGCTACCTGCCCCTCACCACGAAGGACCATGCGCGGATAAGCACTCGTGAGCGAGTACTCGACGTTGCGGATCGATTTCCCGATTGTTTGCGGATCGAGTTGGATGCGCTGGTGACAAAGGTCTTGTTCGACGAACAGAATCGCGCCATCGGTGTTGAATACCTCAAGGGCAGGCACCTCTATCGCGCATCGCCCGCTGCAAATTCATCAGCTGGCGAGCTGCAAAGAGCCTTCGCCAGCCGCGAGGTCATTCTCTGTGGAGGGGCCTTCAATACCCCGCAGCTACTCATGCTTTCAGGCGTAGGCCCAGCGGAAGAGCTGGCGAAACACAACATTCCGCTGCGCGTCGATCTCCCTGGCGTCGGCCGTAATCTGCAGGACCGTTACGAGGTTCCCGTCGTCAACCGCATGAACTTTAAGCAGTGGAAGATCTTCCGCGGAGCCCGCTTCGCCAGGGACGATCCGCAGTTCGCCCAGTGGAAGCAGATGCGTCAGGGCCCCTACATGACCAACGGCGGCGTGCTCGCGGCCTTTCGCAGATCGTTTGCCGACAGGCCCGTCCCCGACATCTTCTGTCTTGCAATCCTCGGCCTCTTTCGCGGATATTTCCCCAGCTACTCCGCGCTCTTTGCTCAAAACCTCAACTATCTCACCTGGGTCGTCCTTAAGGCCCACACCGCCAACCGCGCAGGACGCGTAACCTTGCGTTCCGCCGATCCCTGCGACCCCCCGCTCATCAACTTCCACTACTTCGACGAAGGAAGCGATACCCAGGGAGACGACATCGCCGCCGTCGTGGAGGGAATACGCTTCGCCCGCAAAATCACGAAGCACTTCAAGGACGACGGCACGATCGAAGCGGAGGAACTCCCCGGCGACGACCTCCAGTCCGACGAGCAGCTCCGCGACTTCGTCCGCAACCGCGCCTGGGGGCATCATGCGTCCTCAACCTGCGCCATCGGACAGCGCGAAGCCGGGGGGGTTCTCTCAACCGACCTCCGCGTTCACGGAACGGAGGGCCTGCGCGTTGTGGATGCCTCAATTTTCCCTCGCATTCCGGGCTTCTTCATCGCAAGCGCCATCTATCTGGCAGCTGAAAAAGCTGCGCAGGTCATCCTTGAGGAAACAGCGAAGTCCCCATAGTCCGTGAAATCGGATTGACAAGCCGTCAACGATATTTTCTGATATCAACTAACGAACCGGGCCCCGTTAAAACTCCTTTGCTTACCGAAGCATAGCGACAGGAGTCGAGCGGTATCTTTCTGCCGACGCGCGAAGAAAACGCAGGCCTGCGATGACTCCTCAAGCCAACATCATGGTCGTTGCACCGATCGAGCCCAGCCGCGAGGCCGAACTGCGTCAGCTGCTCGCAGGCATGAACCTCGAACCCGGAGTCGTCGACCCGGGCAACCCACTCGTGCCGTTTGAGCAGATCGACACATTGCACTTTGCCCGCTTCGTCATCCTCGAAGACGACACTCGCGAAGATCTCCTCCTCTATAACAAACCTCCAGCGAGCGCGGCAAAATCTCTTGCATTGCTCTGCGACTTCGATGGCTCCTCCGACGCCTTCCTCGATCGACTGGTTACAGTTTCAGGGCAGGGGCTCACCCGCATCTTTTCCTGCTGTCAATCTCCACCGTCGTCCTCGGATCTCGCCTCATGGCTCCGCAGTCGCGAGCAGAAGTCCTCCGCCTCCTATGTGAACTGGATCGGTCGCACCGCATCGCAGGTCCGCGAGGAAGACCGGCTCTATTGTGTAATCGAAGACGAGCTCACAACCACAGAGTTGCGTGACGGAACTCCGAGACAGATCTGGAACGGATTGCGGGCGTTCGTATCACAGGAGCAGGCCGCCGGACGCATCAGCCTTACGCCATCCCAACCCACGCCTCTCGGCTGGAAGATTCGTAATCTGCTCCACTGCATCGGCGTACCCCTCGTGCTGCTGCTGCTCTCTCCGCTCGTCCTCATCTATCTGCCGTTCTTCCTCATTCAGTTGCGAATCCACGAAGACAGTGATCCGGTCATTGCTCCTCGCCCCACTGTTGAGCACGTTCACGAGCTCGATGTGATTGAGGATCGTATGCCGGCCAACCAGTTCAGCGCATACGGCAATATCAAGCCCGGCCCCTTTCGCCGCTGGACGATCACCGCTGTGTTCTTCGCCATCGACTACACAGCGCGTCACATCTTCAATCGCGGTTTCCTCGCTCGGGTTACGACCATTCACTTCGCGCGCTGGGTCTTCCTCGACGACCACAAGCGCGCCTTCTTCGCGAGCAACTACGACGGCAGCCTCGAAGCCTACATGGGCGACTTCATCAATAAGGTCGCGTGGGGCTTGAATATCGTCTTCAGCAATGGTCTCGGATATCCGAAGACCAAGTGGCTAATCGTCGATGGCGCGAAGAATGAGATCACCTTCAAGGACTACCTGCGCCGCCATCAGCTTCCGACACAGGTCTGGTATAACGCTTCCCCCAGCCTCACAGCGCCCGAGATGAAGCGCAACGCGCTCATTCGCGCCGGCCTTGAAAAGCCGTCGATCAATGACGTCGAACTTCAACAGTGGGTCAGCCTTTTGTGAAACGTGTGCAGTAGAGAGGGATAACGGAACAAAGGGAATGGCAGCCGTCTCCAATGCGGACTTCAAGGACATGCAGGGCCTGGTGCGTTTCGGCTACGCCGGTCTCAAGGCTGCGTGCTTCCTGCTTCTCCGCGTTGATGATCCCTCCGCCGCTTCACAGTGGTTAGCGCGAGCACCTGTTTCAACCGCTGAGATTCAAACACCGCCACCGGCACGCGCACTGCAGATCGCTTTCACGTGGCAGGGCCTGGAACGGCTGGGCGTTCCATCGGCAATTCTCAGTGGCTTTTCCGCCGAATTTCTTTCCGGTATGGTCGGGGAGGATAACCGCTCACGAAGACTCGGTGACACAGGCGCCAACGCACCCGATACCTGGGCTTGGGGAGCACAACACAACCTGCCGGATGTTATGGCGATGATCTACGCGCTACCGGAACACTTTGAAGAATGGAAGAATACGCTTCAGGGCGAAATGCTCCGCTCCGGCTTTGCTCTGCTGCAATGCTTGCCTACAACCGACATGAATGGCGTCGAGCCCTTCGGTTTTGCCGACGGTGTCAGCAGCCCAACCATAGATTGGGAACGGCGACGCAATCCCGCAGGCGATCATCTCACCTACGAAAACACAGTCATGCTCGGCGAGTTTGTGCTCGGCTATCCCAACGAATACAGCCTATACACCAATCGCCCGACCATCGACGACAGCAGCGCCGATCTTCCCAATGCAGAAGACACCCCCGGGCTGAAGGACATCGGCCGCAACGGAACCTACGTCGTCATGCGGCAGATCGATCAGGACATCCGCGGCTTCTGGGGCTTCCTTCACGAACAGTCCAATGGGGATGACCACCGCACGCAGGAGTTGGCGGAAAAACTCGTCGGCCGCAGGATGTCGGGCGAGCCCATGCTTGCTCTGTCCCTGAATAAAATTCCCGGCGTCGGACCGGATGCCGACGACATTCGCCGAAATCAATTCACCTTCGAGTCCGACCCCAAGGGCGTCGCTTGTCCCTTTGGAGCGCATATACGGCGCGCCAATCCTCGGAATGCCGATCTGCCACCGGGAACTCCATCCAGTTTCGTCGGCCGCCTCTCACGTATACTCGCGCTCGAACGCGTCTTCAACCATAACGACAGCGATCTCCACAACGATAGCGTGGCCTCCACGCGCTTCCACCGCATTCTGCGACGCGGGCGCGAATATGGCCCTCTACTGACGTCTGTACAGCGGTTGGAGCCTGCACCGCCGAATGAGACGCCAAGCGGCCTTAACTTCATCTGTTTGAATGCCAACATAGGCCGCCAGTTTGAGTTCGTGCAGTCGGCCTGGATTCAGAGCACGAAATTCGACAATCTTGGTTGCGAGAGCGACGCGCTTCTCGGTAATCGCGAATCAGTCGCCGGCTGTCCGTCCGACAACTTTTCCCTTCCGGCCGCAGGCGGTCTGCGCCAACAGCTTCGCAATGTTCCACGCTTCACCACGGTTCGTGGCGGAGCGTATTTCTTTCTGCCCGGCGTACGGGCGCTACGCTATCTCGCCCGCACAGGCAAAGTTTGATCAAACGGAGGATACGATGCAACGACTTTCCGGGACCAGATTTCTCAGAGACACCTCTTCGTTTCGTCGCATTACGCAGATTGCGGCAGGACTCGCTATCCTCGCGCTTGCGGTTCTGCCGCAAGGCTGCCATAACACTATCGGCGTCACCGGAATCCCCGGCCTCGTCTTCGATGAGCCCCATCTCGCGGGACGCGCGGCGGCAAGCTTTCCCGCTGCCGACGAAGACTACTTCCATGATATGGACGGGGGCATCACTCTTACCGCCGACGAGATCAAAGGCCGCAACACCTGGCTCGTCTGGACGGCCGGCAACGACCGCCTGTGGGATTTCCTCGTTAGAACCAGTGTCGGCAATCTCGACTTTCTCAAGACCATCTCGTCCTATCCCGGTCTCAAAGCCAGCCGCGACAATCGCTGGGAGTACCTCGGTCTCCTCAACGAGCCGTGCATGATCAAAGCCACTGGCCCTGATTCCAAGCACTACGGCCTCTGGATCGATCAGCGCGATCCCAAATGCCCGCCCGATCCCTTCGCCAACGAACAGAAGTACCCCGGCGTACGCATTGGCGCGCGCGGCAAGAACATCGAAGTCGGTTCGTTCTACGGAGAGCCGACCGGCATCGTCGGACTTCGCCTCTTGCCAAATCCCGACTTCAATGAAGAGGCTGCGAAGAAGTGGGACGCAAACAAGTTCTACACCGACCCGAAGTACTACCTCTCGAAAGATCTCGTTCGTCCATATCGCATCGGCATGTCGTGCGCGTTCTGCCACGTTGGGCCCAACCCTGTGAAGCCTCCCGCTGACCCGAACAACCCCAAGTGGGAAAACCTCAGCTCAAATGTTGGCGCACAGTACTTCTGGATCGATCGTATTTTCGACTGGAATCCTGAGTCGAGCAGCTTCGTCTTTCAGCTATTCCATACCTCACGTCCCGGCACGCTCGATACATCGCTCATCTCGACGGACAATATCAACAACCCTCGCACCATGAACGCCGTCTATTACCTCGGCCCGCGTCTTGATCAGGCGCTCCGCTGGGGCAAGGAGCACCTTGCGGACGGCCAGAAGGACAACAAGCAGTTCAATGACTTTGTCTCCTCCGGCCCGCTCACGCGCTTCTATACCGCACCTGACATCGTGCAGACGCCACGGGTCCTCAAGGACGGCGCCGACTCCGTCGGTGCCCTCGGTGCTTTGAATCGTGTCTATCTCAACATCGGAACCTTCAGCGAAGAGTGGCTGCTGCACTTCAACGCTCTCGTCGGAGGCAAAGAGGTTACGCCGATCGAGGTGAAGGTCGCGCGCGCAAACTCGGTCTATTTCCAGGCGACTGAGAATCAGACTCTGGATATGGCGCTCTTCTTCCTCAAGAGCACCGATCCGCATCTGCTCAAGGATGCTCCGGGAGGAGCCGTACACCTTACGAACGATCAAGCGGTACTCAAGCGCGGCAAGATTGCCTTCGCCGAGCGCTGCGCACGCTGCCACTCCAGCAAAGGGCCCACTCCGCCGCCTAACGCAGATCCGGCAAACTGCGCGGGCGCCGGCTATATGGACTGCTGGAACCGCTACTGGGACTGGACCAAGACCGACGACTTCAAGTCGAAGATGCGTCAGATCGTCCTTGCGCCGGACTTCACAAAGGGCAACTATCTCTCAACCGAACTACGCGTACCTGTCACGCTTCTTCAGACCAACGCGTGCAGCCCGCTCGCAACCAACGCCCTGGGCGGCAACATCTGGGACAACTTCTCTTCCCAGTCCTACAAAGAGCTTCCATCGGCCGGAACCATCACGATCTATGACCCATACACTGGCGAGCCGAAGCCCTACAAGCTTCCGGCCGGAGGCCGTGGTTACACTCGTCCGCCTTCGCTGATCAGTATCTGGTCTACCGCGCCTTTCCTGCTCAACAACAGCCTCGGCAAATTCAACTCCAGCCCATCGGTCGAGGCGCGACTCGACTCCTTCCAGGATTCGATCGAACTCCTCCTCTGGCCCGAGAAGCGTCCGAAGGACTCACTCCTCGGCGACAAAGTCCCCGGCGTCATCGACCGCACCACCGACCGCAGCTATATCCGTGTAGCCCCAGGCTACGTGCCTGATTTCCTGCAGGACCTCGAAGGACCATTTTCAAGATGGTTTCCATGGCTCTTTGGAGAGGACGGGATCCAGATCGGCCCCATTCCCAAGGGAACCCCTGTCGGCTTACTGACCAATCTCAACGTAGTGCCTGAAACTCATGACCCCATTCAGCGCGCCGCATACCAGAAGCGCGTCCTCGACCTGCTCGTCCAGGCGAAAAACGACCTTAAATCGCTTCCCGCGGGAGCATCCGACGATGATGTCAACAAGGCATTCGCGAACCTGAAGCAGCCCTTGCTGGACCTAAATAAATGTCCGGACTTCGTCGTCAATCGGGGTCACTATTTCGGCACCAGCTACTTTGCCGAAGAGCCTCCGCTTAGCGACGATGACAAGCGTGCTTTAATCGAATTCCTCAAAACCTTTTAGTGTTCGCTGCCAGGAAGGGAGTTGATGGATCACGTCGCCTGCCCCCCTCCTATCTTTTGGCGTAAAGTGTTCATTCTATTTAGCTTAGATGGGAGGTCCTACTGTAAATTATTCCATCTAGATGAGTTATCTGGAAGGTACTCATAATAAGGTTATTGAGGGAGGCTAATTCGGGAGCTGCTTGGTTTAGCCGACTCTATTTCTATTTTAATGGATAGAGCATGATAGTTTGCCACATGTAAGCTATTTTGTTTGAGCGGTTTAGCTTGTTAAGGGGCTTGACATGCAAATTTGCTCAGACTTTTACGAGCACTTTTCTTACAAACGACTATAAAAGGGACCTTTACTTTCCGATTCGGGCCTATTTTAGGATCTCATTCTATAAGTTGAGGGGCAACCAAGCCGAAGATAACCTTCCGTTATGCCGGAATCAGGCCTGTAGGATTTCAGGTGATTTTGCGATGAAAAAGCGTGCCGTGCCGAAGAAGCAGATCGAGACGAAGCCGGGGAAGAGACTGTGGGTTATTGGGTTGGTGGTTCTGCTGGCGGCGGCTACCTTCGTTGCAATCTATAAACGCTCAGCGCCAGTGCAGGCGGTAGCACCTGAGTCTGCGAGTCAGACTGAGACGAAGGATGCTTCTGTGGCGGACAAAAAGAAGGATGCGACGTCGGCCCATGAGATGAAGAAGGTGGTATTTGAGCCGACGGTGCCGAATACGGGTTCGGCACCGGGGAAGTCTCCGCAGGGGATGGTTTGGATTCCGGGTGGGGAGTTTTCGATGGGGGCGGCGGATCCTCCGGACATGGATGATGTGGGGATGAAGGCGACGCTGGATTCGCGGCCAGTGCATCGCGTGTATGTCGATGGATTTTTCATGGACAAGACGGATGTGACAAATGCGGAGTATGAGAGGTTCGCAAAAGCGACCGGTTATGTGACGGTGGCGGAGAGGAAGCCGCGGCCGGAAGACTATCCGGGGGCTCCGCCGGAGAATCTAGTGGCGGGCTCGGTGGTGTTTGCTCCGCCGGATCATCCGGTGCCGCTCAACAACTACTTCCAGTGGTGGACGTATGTTCCGGGCGCGAACTGGCGGCACCCGACGGGACCGAACAGCACCATCGCGGGGAAGGGGAATTATCCGGTGGTGCATATCGCGTATGAGGATGCCCTGGCGTATGCGAAGTGGGCGGGCAAACGGTTGCCAACTGAATCTGAGTGGGAGTTCGCGGCACGTGGCGGGTTGACGGGCAAGCCTTATGTGTGGGGCGATGAGTTTCGCCCGCATGGCAAGTGGATGGCAAACACACATGAGGGACATTTTCCGGATAAGGACACGGGGGCGGATGGGTATGTTGGGATTGCGCCGGTGGGGACGTTTCCGGCGAATGGGTATGGCCTGTATGACATGGCAGGCAATGTGTGGCAGTGGACGACCGACTGGTATCGGCCGGATTACTACGCGACGCTCGTGAAGGCCGGTGGCGTGGTGCGGAATCCACTGGGCCCGGATACTTCGTATGATCCTTCGGAGCCGGGGACCAAGAAGAAGGTGCATCGGGGGGGATCGTTTTTGTGTACGGACCAGTACTGCTCACGCTATATCGTGGGCACGCGCGGCAAGGGCGAGGCAGATACGGGGACGAACCACCTTGGGTTTCGCTGCGTGATGACTTCAGGGCAGTGGACCGCGGCGCAGAAGGGTGGCGGGCAGCATTCTCCCCAGGGACAGTAGAAGACCACAACTATTTTGTGGAACAGACGGGGTCCTTCAGCCTTCGAATAGACGCGAACTTATTTGAGCGATTTTCCTTTGGTTTCGGGGATCCAGACCCAGCAAACCGAGGCGATGAGAAACGCGCTTCCGGCGATGGCGAATGCAGCGCCGAATCCATGCTGCTGCGCCATGCTGCCGACGGCGAATGGGGCGGCGGCGCTGGCGACGCGGCCGATGTTGTAGGCAAAGCCCTGCGCGGTGGCGCGAAAACGGGTTTCGTAGATCTCAGCGGTGACGGTAGCGAAGCCGGTGTAGTAGCCGGTTCCGAAGAAGGCGACCAAGGGGCCGAGCGCAATCAGCAGCCATGGCTCATGAATGCGGGCGTAGAGGAACATGAGGAACGCTGCGAGGATGAGGTAGAGGACGTAGCAGCGCCTGCGTCCGAAGCGGTCGCTGAGGAAGCCGAAGGTGACGTAGCCGAACCACATGCCGACCTGCATGGCGATAATGGTTGCGGACATGGCGTGGGTGGAGAGGCCGATTCCGCCGCGCTCGTGCGGCAGCGAGAGATAGGCCGGAACCCAGAGATTGAAGCCCCACCACGCGAAAAGGGTGCAGGAGTTCATGAGCGTGATGGCGATGGTGATGAGCCGCAGGTCGTTTTGAAAGATGCGGCGGAAGCCGTGCAGGAAGCCGGTTGGAGGATTGGTCGATTCGCCGGGAAGGGTTGTTCGGCGCTTCCATAATTCGGGCTCCTGCACGCGACGGCGGACGGCGAGCGTGAAGAAGGCGGGGATAATTCCAACGAAGAAGACAGCGCGCCAACCCTTCCACGGCAGAATGAGGCCGGCGGCAAGAGCGGCGAGGGCGTAACCGATTGCCCAGCAGCTTTGCATGATCCCGAGGGCTTTGCCACGGTGTTTGTCGGGCCAGGTTTCGGCAACAAGCGCTGCTCCGCTGGCCCATTCTCCGCCCATGCCGAGGCCGAGCAGGATGCGGAAGATGGCGAGCTGGACGATGCTTTGCGCGAAGCCGCAGGCGGCGGTGAAGGTGGCGTAGACGAGCACGCTGCCGATGAGAGCGCGGACGCGGCCATACCGGTCTGCGATTGCGCCGAAGGCCAGGCCTCCGACTGCTGCGGCGAGCAGTGTGATGGAGCCGAGGATGCCAGCGGTCTGTTTGCTGATTCCGAGGTCAAGGATGAGCGAGGCCAGGACGAGCGCGTAGAGCATCACGTCGAAGGAATCGAGCATCCAGCCGAAGGAGGCGGCAGCGAGAGCGCGACGCGCTTCGGGTGTGGACTGACGCAGCCAATCGAGGGGGCGGGGCGAGGCGACTTCGCTGATCTGGGAGATCTCGCTCATCGGGCGCCGAATCCGCCTCCGCCGGGAGTTTCGATGCGTAGGCGATCGCCACGCCTGAGTTCAAGACGCGTCTTTGCGGACACGGGTTCGATGGAACCGTCGGCGCGGACGATGGAGTTGCTTCCGCAGACCCCGGGCTGGCCGCTTTGTGCTCCATAGGGGCGGCTGGCGCGGCGCTCGGTGAGCAACGTTATGGAAGTGTCGGTGAGCATCTCGTATTCGCGCAGGATACCTTCTCCGCCGGGATAGCTGCCAACTCCTCCGCTGCCCTGCCTCAGCGCATAACGGCGAATGCGAAGCGGCAGGTAGTGTTCAATGGCCTCGATGGGCGTGTTGCGGGTGTTGCTCATGTGCGTGTGGACACCGCTGAGACCGGGCTGGCCGTTGCGTCCACCCATGCCGCCGCCGATGGTCTCGTAGTAGGCGAAGGGAGAGCGGTCTTCGGGCCGCTTTCCACCGAGCGTGACGTTGTTCATGGTTCCCTGGCTTGCGGCAGGAATGGTTTGGGGAAGGGCTTTGGCGAGCGCTCCCAGGACAACGTCCGTGATTCGCTGGGATGTTTCGACATTGCCGCCTGCTACGGCGGCAGGATGCATTGCGTTAACGATTGTGCCTTGCGGAGCAAGGACGCGGACGGGACGCGAGATGCCGGAGTTGTACGGGACATCTTCCTGAACGAGACAACGGAAGCAATAGAGCGTTGCGGAGAGTGTAATGGCGAAGTTGGCGTTGACACCGCCGGTGGTCTGGAGGCCGGTGCCAGCAAAGTCCACTTCGGCTTGATCCCCAGTAATGCGAATCGTTGCGCGGATAGGAATGCGTTCGTTGCCGAAGCCATCGTCATCCATGACGTCTTCAAAGGTGTACTCACCATCGGGGATAGCGGAGATGGTTCGGCGCAGGATGCGCTCGGCGTAGTCCTGAACGGCGCGAGCCTGCTTGCGGACGCGTGTGAGCCCGTAGCGTACCACCAACGCGCGAAGGCGGGTTTCGCCGACACGATTGGATGCGATCTGTGCACTCAAGTCACCTTCGCGCTCTACGGGAGTGCGCACATTCGCAAGGATCAGCGCCATCACATCTCCGCAGAGCTGGCCGCGGCGCACAAGCTTGATGGGCGGGAGGATGAGTCCTTCGGCAAAGATTTCCTGCGCGAGCGGCATGGAGCCGGGGCTGATGCCGCCAACGTCGGAATGGTGGGCGCGATTGGCGACGTAGAACGACGGCGTGGATTCTCCTTCAAGGAAGACGGGTTGCACAAGCGTGATATCGGGTAGATGGGTGCCACCGCGAAAGGGATCGTTGAGAATGACTACGTCGCCGTGCTCCATCTTCACATGTTTGATAGCTGCTTCGACTGAGAGCGGCATAGCTCCTAGATGGACCGGCATGTGATCGCCCTGTGCGATGGTCTGGCCGCGTTCATCGTAGATGGCGCAGGAATAATCCAGCCGCTCTTTGATGTTGGGCGAGAAGCCTGTGCGGCAGAGCGTGATTCCCATCTCCTCGGCGATGGAGACGAAGATGTTTTTGAATATCTCGAACTCGATAGGATCGATGACTGCCTGATGTGACCCGGATGCCGAGATGAGTTGGTGCGCAGGAATTACGCTTCGGGTGGCAATGAGTGTGCCCGTGCCGTCGATTCGGAAGCGGTAGTTCGGCGTGATGATTGCGGTCGATTCACCGCTGGTGATGATGGCCGGGCCTTCTCCTTCCATACCGGGGAGCAGGTTCTCGCGGTGATAGATTGCCGTGTCATGCCAGCGGCCATCAAACCATGCGGAACGGGTGGCGGGCGGAGGCAACGGCTTGCTCGTGGCCTGTGATGGAGGAAACTCAGGCTTTTGCGTGATGCCTGCAGCGCTGACGCGGACGTTGACGATCTCGGTTGTACGCGACGAATCGGAGTAGCCGTAGAGATGCTCGTGGCGGCGGTGGAACTCTTCGACGAATCTGGAAGTGAACGGCACGTTGATCTCGTACGACTGGCCCTGATAGCGCATGTCGAGAGAGCACTCGACGACGACACTTTGAGATCCGAAGCCTTCGTTTGCGAGATCAACCTGCGCGATTTCGACGAGGGGATCGAGCTGATGTTGCAGATCGGAGAATGTAACAGCGTTTGAGAGCTTGAGGATGGTCTGTGAGTAATCCTTTTTTACGTCGGCGAGGAGCATGCCGAGTGCGGAGAGAACGCCTCCGTGCCGCGGTATGAGTACGGTTTTTATTTCGAGAGAGTCTGCTATCTCAGAGGCGTGCATACCTCCGGCTCCGCCAAAGGCCAGCAATACGAAATCACGCGGGTCATAGCCGCGTTGTACGGAGACGGCGCGAATAGCGCGCTCCATGTTGGCGTTGGCGATCTGGATGATTCCTTCGGCGAGACGGGTTGTGGTGAGCTTGAGTTTGCCGGCGAAGGCTTCGGCGCGATGCGTTGTTCGTTCGATGTCGAGCTGCATTCGGCCACCGAGGAAATAATCGGGATCGATGCGGCCAAGGAGAAGATTCGCGTCGGTGACGGTGAGTTCATCTCCTTTTCCGTAGCAGACCGGTCCAGGATCGGCTCCTGCGCTGCGCGGCCCGACGCGCAATGCTCCACCGGTGTCGATGAAGGCGATGGAGCCTCCGCCCGCGCCGACCGAGTGGATATCGAGCATAGGCAGACGAACGGGAAAGTCGCCAACGGAGGATTCGTTTGTAGTTCTCAACTGGCTATCGATGAGACTGACATCGGTAGAGGTTCCACCCATGTCGAAGAGAATCACGCGGTCGAAGCCGGAGGCGCGGGCGACCGCATGGGCTCCGATTGCTCCCGCCGCCGGGCCGGAGAGAATGGTACGCACGGCGGAGTTGCGGGCCGTTGCGGCGGAGATCGAACCACCATTCGATTGCATGATGCGCAGCGGAGTTTGAATGAGTCCCTGCTCAAGAGTCGTGAGGTAGCGCGACATAATGGGCGTAACGTAGGCATTGACGACGGTTGTGCTCCAACGCTCGTACTCGCGATATTCGGGCAGGACACTGTGTGATGCGGAGACTATGAACCCTGCCCGCTGAAGATGGTGGACGACTAACTGCTCGTGGAGCGGATTGGCGTAGGAGTGAAGGAGGCAGACGGCTATGCAATCTACTTTCAGCCGGCGCAGCTTTTCTGTGAGATCTTCGAGTTCCTTGTTTTGAAGAGCTTCGAGCACATGGCCGTGGCAGTCGAGCCGTTCTGTGATGCCAAAGATAAAGTCCGCCTCGACGATGGGACATTTGCCGCAGACCTGAAAGTTATACAGCTCGGCCCGGGTCTGACGGCCAATTGCGAGGACATCTTCAAAGCCCCTGGTTGTGACCAGGGCGACGCGAGCGCCTTTGCGCTCAAGCAGGGCATTTGTGGCCACCGTGGAACCGTGAATCAGTTCAGCGACTGGATCTGCATCTGCTAGTTCAGCGATTCCGGAAAGGATGGCTCGTGCTGGATCGTCAGGTGTAGAGCGCACTTTATGGACTCGTAGCCCGTCGGCATCGAGGCGCACCAGGTCAGTAAAGGTTCCGCCTGTGTCTACACCGAGTCGAATCATTCCTGTTCCTGCGAACTATGACCGTTGGACTGAATGAGATATCTGGTCTCAATCGCTCTTCAACAATACCCGTTCGAAGGAATGCAGTGTTGCATTTTCTGTTTGCGGCGTCAGTCTTCTTTCGGGAGCGGAGTTATTTGCAGCTGCTTTTGCTCGACACCGCGCAGGATGGTTAGCGATGTCGGCTGATTTGCGGCATCCGCAGTAAGAAGACGATGCAATTCGTCGATCCCGGCGATGTTCTTTGCCCCGAATGCCACAATGATGTCTCCGGAGAGCAGCCCGGCGTGAGCTGCAGGGCTTTCCGGATAGACTTCGTTCACCATAATTGCTGTGTCATTCGTAAGTTTGAATTCGTAGACCAGGCGGCGGGGAAGAGGAACACTCTGTCCGGCGATGCCGATCCAACTGCGGCGGACTCGACCGTACCGCAACAGCTGCGACGCGACGAACCTGGCGGTGTCGATACCTATGGCGAAGCAGAGGCCCTGCGCGGGCAGGATGGTGGCGGTGTTGATACCGATGACCTCTCCCTGCGAATTGACCAGCGGGCCACCAGAGTTGCCGGGATTCAGGGCGGCGTCGGTCTGGATGATGTCGTCCATCATGCGTCCGCTTGCGGCGCGCATGCTGCGGCCAAGAGCGCTGACCACACCCGCTGTCACGGTGAACTGGAACCCATACGGATTTCCGACCGCGATGGCCAACTGGCCAACCTTGAGGTTTTGCGACTTTCCGAGTACGGCGGGTGTTAACACCACGGCATCTGTGCGCAGAACGGCGGTGTCGGTATCGGGATCTTCACCCAGCAGAGTTGCTGAAGCTCTCTGACCATCGGCAAAGGCAAGGTGAATGGTTGCAGCGCCATGCACTACATGGCTGTTCGTCATGACCAGGCCGTCAGGTGTAAAGACGAAGCCGGATCCAGAGCCTCCGCGTTCTCGCCCCGCCTTCTTCACATCAATCTTGACGACTGCGGGACTTACACGCTCGACTGCCCCCGTTACCGCAGATGAGTAGGCGTCAAGAAGAACCTCATCGCCGGCAGGAGATAAATCCTTTGGATTGTTATCGGAAGAATAGGACTCCAAATAGGAGAGAAACGCTGGTGAAACATTCATGGTGACGCATAGATGCGAATGAAGGGGGTTACGATTCAGACTCGAGAAATCAGCGCTGAGTGACAGGCCTTTAAAAGCAAAGCCGGATGCCCTTCATGTGCCCGGTCGAGAGACGTGAAGGGATCCGGCTGTCTTGAGGAGGAAATCGCCCTAGTGCGAGAGATTCTTGTTGATTAGTCTGACTCCAAACATCATCAACATCGAGAATGCTCCGATCAGACCGAACAGCGGCAGGTCGCTTGCGGTTTTCGGCAACGCAGTCGGAGCGGCTTCTGTAGCCGCAGCCGGAGCTGCTGGAGGAGCAGATGTTGCGATGATAATTGGCACATCTGCAGGCGGCGCCGGAGGGGGGGGCGGGTATGTACCCGTGAGTTTGTGCTGCTGCTCAACGTGCGTGATGGGCTCTTCGACGACTTTTGTCGCGCTGACCTTCATTCCCTTCTTGAGGCCCCACGCGTCGACCATCTGGCCGTCAACGTTGAATTTCTGGTTCTTGGGAATGGTGAACCGCTGATTGGTGCCATCTTCAAGAGTGAGAATCACGGAACTCGGCGGCGATACCTGCCATACCTTACCAGTTACGCTTTGCACCGTGGTGACGACCTTCGGTGTCGTCGTCGTGGTGATTGTTCTCTCCAATGTCATACCGGGTTTCAGATCATGAATACCCAGTTCTTTACCACCAACGATCACGCGCGCGCTTTCTGAAACATTTGAGATATGGCGGACTGTACCGTCCTGCATCTTTACCACCAGGTCATTTCCACTGACGTACTCGACCGTGGCACGCTCCACACTGACTTGCTTTGTAGTTTGACCGTTTGTCGTTTGACTCGTGGTTTCAACCTGGGCGCGGGCGCTCAAGCAAAAGGCAACACTGACGAGGCTTATTGCGGGTATGAATTTATGTTTCATCCATTTTTCTTTCCGGCTCATTTGCAATCCCCTTTCTGATAGCGAAACTTTGAATTTTACGAAACGCCTATTTGGCTTTCGGCGGATAGTTCTTCAGTAGCTTTGCGACTGCTTTGTTCAAATTCTTCTGACGCTTCTCCGGTTTGGCCTTTGGATCGAGAGTTTTGCTAGCAACTCCTCTCCATGCCAGGTCTTTGTTAGCCGCGTCATACATGTCCAAGGCCAGTTGTCCCGTGTAGATGGTGGAGGTTTGCCCAGTCGTCATTCCCCCGCTCGGGCCATACCAACCCCCTCGATTCCAGCCGGGTCCGTAACCCCAATCGGTGTTGTAGGACGTAAATTGCTTCTCGGTGCCAATACCTGCCTGATAGCCGATCAGCAGGTCGGCGTTGTCACTATCAACCTTCGACAACCCTTTAGTCGCTAATTGCGCGTCTATCGCTTCCTTGATCTGTTTATCCGTAAGATCATCTACAGGATTAGCGTCTTTAATGGCCACCCATTTATAGGTCTTGAATTTGGTAAAGTCGGCGTTCTTATCGAAGTTATAGCGAACGTCCTGCCCGAGAGCGGCACCAGCAGTCATAAGTATTACCGCCATGCAGGCAAGCAGAAGTTTTTTCATATTCTTCTCCCTCTATCAACTCCCGTGACTTGATAACAGTCCCGCTTGAATCTCAACCGATTCTTGTGCAGATGCTATGAGAGCAGGCATCATGCTGTGAACTGTCAGTCTTGACAGAGGTTATTTGTACCTTCCAGCCTCTGTGGCGGCGTGCCTCTTACGCTAAGTTTGTTACGCGGGGATCATGTGGTTTCTGACGGCATACCGTACAAGCTCCGCATTGCACTTCGCCCCAAGCGTCTCCATGATCCGATACTTGTGAAATGCGACCGTTCGCGTGGTCATGTTCAGAACGTCAGCGATCTCCTTCATGACCTTTCCTTCTGCGAGCAACTGCAAGACTTCGCGTTGTCTCTCCGTCAATTGAGCATCTTCGTCAGCTAATTTGTTGTGTTCCCAGCGAAGGCAATCGATCTCATCTTTGCGGAGAGTGCGGGAAAGATAGGAGTTGCCGCGGAGGACCTCCCGGACTGCAGTGAGCATTTCGGATGATGCACAGGTTTTCAGCAGATATCCAGACGCTCCGCGACGAAATGCTTCCGCGGCCAGTTTGGGATCTGAATTCATGGTTAGGAAGAGAACCTTGAGTCGCGGAGCTATTTGTTTCGCCTGCGCACTAGCATCGAGTCCATTCAGAATTGGCATAGCGATATCGACGACGATCACGTCGGGCTTGGACTCCGCAACCGCGCGTACCAAAGCTCGACCGTTGTTCACGATTCCGACTACTTCGAATTCCGTTTCGAGCAACCGCTTGCAAAGGTCGGCAACGAGGGTGTGATCGTCAGCAATGAGAATACGAGGACGGGTGGACATGGTCTCTCTCCTGTTTTTTTACTTTTTCTACAGGAGCGCGATGGGGAGGCGAAACTAGGAAAACTCCTAGCCGAAGTAATAAGTATGTAAATTGAGGCTAGGAGACTCATCGGATGGAGTTTATGAAATTGGCTCCTTTGCCTGGCATCAGTACCGCGTCGACGGCGAGACAAAGTGATGATTCGCGAGCGCCTCTTTGATAGCTGGAATAAGGTCGGTCACTAAACGCGACTTCATGACGTAGCCGAGCGCTCCCTCGGTGAAACATTCACGAACGAATGCAGATTCCTGATGAACCGTCAGAAAGACGAGCTTGGCCATCGAACCAGCCTCATGAAGTTTATGTGCCGCTTCAATACCAGAGAGTACGGGCATGGTAATGTCGAGCACAATTACATCGGGCTGAAGGCGGAGTGCTTCGCTAACCAGGGTTCCACCATCACTCACGGTCCCTACGATATCGAAGGAATTCTTCAAAAGAGAGGCGACCCGATCGAGTACGGGGGGATGGTCGTCGGCGAGAAGGACTCGTGGCCGGGCCATGGTTAGCCTCTCTTTCGCGGAGGTCAGCGGGCTTACCACGATCTACCCGCTAACTAATATCCGAACTAGAGAATCAACCCGTAGTCTTGAATAAGTTGTGTCGGTTTGCCACTAGATGAATTGACAGTTGTTCGGGGAGGGCATATCAGGAGGAGATCAGATGATGTTTCAAGGCAAATAAGACCAGCTCGGCGTTGTTCTTTAGATTGAATGCTTCCATGATGTTGTATTTATGAAACATAACGGTCTTTTCACTGACATTCAGAATGCCCGCGATCTCCTTCATCGAGCGTCCTTCAGCGAGCAATTGAAGCACCTCGTGCTGACGGGGCGTGAACTCCTTTGAAAATTGCCGCGCACGGGCTTCCTGGACCGCCCAATTTTCGGGCCGAAGTTTCGGCGTTATATAGGATCTGCCGTGGAGTACTTCGGAGACAGCTGTCAGAAGTTCCGCCATCGCGGCATATTTGAGTACATAGCCCACCGATCCCAGATTGAGAGCCGCAGCCGCAAGGTTGGCATCATCCTGCATCGTCAGGAATACGAACCTGGTAGCTGGAAGCGATGTTTTCAATCTCTCAGCTGCATCGAGACCATTTAGCAGAGGCATACCAATATCAAGAACGATGACGTCAGGCTTTAATCTGGGCGCTTCGTCCAGCAATCGACGGCCGTCCGGAACGATGCCGACTATCTCATAATTCTTCTCAAGCAGCGAACGCAAACCTTCGGCCACGATGCTATGGTCATCGGCGATAAGTACCCGGGGACGCAATGTTGGTTTTAGATTGGGCATCACACTCCTGGCTGGATGAGACCAGCAACGCTTCTAATTCGCGTTTCGAGCCGTCGTCGAAATTGGCACCCACGCATCGACCCTGGTGCCATCCATTGGGCGTGAGTGAATCTCGAGACTTCCTCCTAAAAGCCGCAGTCGTTCTTCCATACTTCGAATACCAATGCCTCCTTGATGCAACCGCTCCTTGGGGTTAAATCCCTGTCCGTGGTCGATAACTGACAGATGGAGTTTTTCATTTTGTCCTTCGAGACGAACCGAGGCTCGATCAGCACCACTGTGCTTCTTTACGTTTCGCAGACTTTCCTGCGTAATGCGAAAGAGACAAAGTGATGCCTCTTCCGAGGTTCCGGGAACAATATTCTTGTAGGTGAAGCTAACCTGTATCTCCTGCTGATCCGCGAATTCTTCGCAGAAGGCTCTGACACCTGCCACTAGACCGAGGCTTTCCAGCGTTGAGGAATGTAAGCGATGTGACAGGGCGTGCAGATCAGTTCCAAGTTCGTTGACACAGTTCCACAGCTGGTGCAGTTTTGCACTCGCTCCTGGATCTGCACGCTCAATCTTCGCGGCTAATTCTTCCAAATCAATGGCAATGACAGCAAGTCGCTGGTTATAGTCGTCGTGAATATCGCGAGCGATGCGACGCCGCTCTTCTTCCTGCGCCTCAATCAAACGGCGGCTCGTATGGCTAAGAGCTTCCTCAGTCAGTTTGCGTTCCGTGATATCTCGAATGACGACGGCAAATAGTTTTTCTCCTCTTGCTTCCATTCGTGAGATCGACGCTTCGATCGGAAATTCCTGACCGTTTGCCCGCATCCCATATAAGGCACCTAAACTCCCCATGGCTCGACTGGTTACACCAGAGATGCCGAAGCGACGTATGTGCTTTTCATGAATCGAGTGAAAGCGCTCAGGAATAAAGCGGTTGATATAACTACCGAGAGCTTCTTCTACGGCGCAATCAAACATACTTGCCGCAGCCTCATTGAACAGAACAATTCGCTGATCCTCACTGATAGCAATGATTGCATCCATCGAAGAAGCAACAATGCCTGAAAGAATTTCTTTGCTGACATGAAACGGCTCATCCGCGAGTTCACGGTCGACGGACTGAGCATCGGCATCTGTCCGTTTTGCAAGCTGAATCATCCGTTTGCGGTCGGGTGATGTCCCTATCGATGCGACAGAGATGCCGGCCAGGATGGTCCACCGCGACGCTTGCGTCCGGAACGGGAAAAAAACAGCTGAAGCCGCTGCTAAAACCAAAAGGCAGTTCACTAAGCAATCGGATATTCCGATACTGTCACTTCCCGATTGGGAATACCGCCCGGAAATCAAATTTCCGATGCGACGCTCTGCTTGAGCCAGCATAGGAAAACCTCCATGCACTCAGAGTTCGGGAACCGAGAAAACCAGCCCCAACTCTTCAAATTACTGGTCTGTGCTGAGATTGCAGGCCCACAACTGCAAATGGTTCAGGTAACCCTACCCTCGATCCATCGGTTTGCCAGAACTTTAGCGAACTGATTCTGACTTCGTCAAACTACTCCTATCCAACCATGGGAGAAGTTTGACGATATGCTCTCATTTGCCAAAATGCAAGCACGCTTCCGGGGAGTTCATATACCGTCGGGTATCGCCAAAAGATTAAGTCCTTGGAGAGACGCGTTCCCAGACAGTTCAGGAAGAGGAGCAAGCATGAAGGGCTACTTCCTTAGATTAGCCTTCTCCCATACTCGCACTTTTGGCCTGGCCTCATTGAAGAGGTGGTCGTAATTTCCTTTTCGGACTTTTTCGCTTGCTTCTTTGGTTAGCAGCTTCCACAGCGGCTCGTATTGATAATAGACCTTGAGATATTTTTCCTGATCTGAAGGCGCTACCTCATCTGTTCCGAAGAGAAAGCGGTCAGGATAGCGGTTGATCAGATCCGCTGAGACTTTGATTGACTCCGGAGAGGCCATAAGGTATTTCGCTACTTCGTCCCACGAGATATCGAAGTACACGTGGCTGAACTGGGGATCTTTTAGAATCGCCTCGAGTACGGCGCCGTGCCCCTGCACGGGACGGACAACTCGGCCCATTCCTGTATGTGCCCAGATGATTGTGGTCTTAGGATGGCGCTTCAGCAAGTCTCTCATTTGAGCGAGATATACGGGTTCCGCGCCGGGCTTCGCGAATGGGACATCCATGTCGTTGTGGATCAGGACGACCAGGCCGACCTCCCCGGCAAAGTCTAAAATCCTATCGAGGGCTGGATTCAAAAGTGAGGCCGTTTCTCCCGCTATCTTTGCTGAGACGAACTCCTTGTGGATCGTAAATTCACCAATTCCTGAAAATACACCGGGAAATGTCAGCAGCACCCTGCGTATGTGGTCAGCGGCATACATGTCTGTAGGGTTGAAGCCGGTAATCATGGGATCGAATCGTCCCTGCTCTTCTTTCGTGAGCGACCGGTAAGCCATAGCGATATAGGCGTCAGTAAAGGAGTAGTAGTAAAGCGGTGCGTCGGTTTGGAGGTAGTAGGTTGGGGCAAAGTCGCCTGAATTCTGATATGACCATTGCTGCTGCAGAGGAATGCCAAATAAGGCTACACGACCAACCTTGGTTCCCATGATCTTCAGAAAATCATGAATGTCCGTCCCCTGCTGAATGTAATTCGTGAGATGGAAGTGGACATCATTGATGATGGGTTCTTCTGGATTCGCCTGTGCGGTCACGTAAGTACAGGCCAGCAGTAACCAGATGCCCACTCCAAACGCGATCCGGCGATTAAGTACAGAAACGCGTTTCATATAGGTCCTCATTTCTTCCAGCTAAACTTTCGACACCGATATAGGCGTTCTCTGTGCACGGATTCCTTGTTAGAACGCCATTTCGAGAGTCGTGTGAAAGACTGGTCCCGTGCCCCCGAATGGGAAAGGAACGGACGTGTATCCAACGGGAGACCTGTACAGATAGAGAAACTCACTATTCCATCGAATCACTCTGTTCTTGAATGGGAAGTAATTCAGGCCTGTGCGAAGGTCCCAGGGACGTCCGTAATGCCCCATGATGTACGACCCTCCCAGATAGACCTGCAGGGTTTTTGGAAGCAACATGGCAGAACTCTGAAGCTGAAAGCCATTGGAAAAGTCCGGATGCAGACCTGCTGTTCCCGGCCCATTGAAATGATTGAGCCACCGCATATAGTACTCACCCTCAAGCGCATACCCGTGGTATTTTATACCGCCGTCAAAAGTGGTCATATGGTCATTCGCATCAGTAATCGTGATACCCGGGCCGAAGAGATTGGGCGTGAATATGATGCTGCCGTCGGAGAGCCTAAGCTGCGTGTTTTCGAACTGATCCGTGTTCGGCTGGCTCTCTTTGTTTTCGTGACTGCGAGTGTAGTGGACGCCCAGACGCGTAGCTAGCTTCTCATGATTTTCGAAGTCTCCCAAACCTGCGCCGAACTCACCGGTAGTCGGTGTCCACACGAAGGATGAGACAATCGTATTAAAGCTATTGTCTAACTGCGCCGCAGCGACGCCGAGTGTGCTCAGGTTGTTCGCAATCATCACCTGGTAGCTCATGCCTTTACCAAATGAACCGCTGGCTCGGACACCTGAACTGTAGGAGGGCCGAAAGAATTCGTCGGCGATATGGCGACTATCCACACTAAGCCAGAAGGGAAAGTTTCCTTCGAGGCTTCGTGTGCCTGGCAGTGAATAAATGCCTGCTCCTATGTTGAAATATTTGGTGAAGCTGTAGTTCATATTTCCGGCGAGGACGACCTGAGCGCCCAGTCCCTGATTGGCATTCGAGGTCCAAGCGTAAAGGAAGTAACGTAACTTAGGGCTCATTATCCAACCAAGAAACTTTATCTGCAGCTTTTGAAGTTGAAAATCCTGGCGTCGCTGAAGCTGGGTCGTAACTCCGAATGCGTTGGTATAAGTTGACTGCAAACCTAATTGGTTGAGATAGCGCGCATAGGTGTAGATGCTAAGACTTGCATCGCCATACTCAGTATTGGCTAACTTGAATCCAAAATTGGGCGTGTAGGAACCCCAGGTCTTTTGTTCCTCCTGATTCGAAGCTAGCGCACTGACGTAGCTCAGTCTTCCAGTGTCTGGAGGAGTTGTGACAGAACTTGAGGTTGTTTCTGCAGGAACTGATTCAACGACAGCTTTCTCGAGTGCCTGTGTTGTCGGGGAAGGTTTCGTGGCAACGGCTCGCCGCAGGACCCCAATCTCCTCCATCAGCTGTCGATTTTGCTTCTCAAGTTGAACGTTCTGCTCAACGAGCAGGTCGACCCTCTTCAATAACTCCGCAGTGCTGTCGTATCCGGCACTGATTTCGGCACCCTGAATATCCTTGGCTTGAGCAACTGCCAAGACGGCAGAGGCAGCAATTGCGAATAGCAGAAAAAGCAAGCCTCGGATTGTTTTCCACGCGACCATTTCCCCGACATGTCCTCTCGCCAACTGTTTGAGGCACGCTGACTTCCGCTCATGGCGCAATTTATTTGAAGCCAACTGAACTCGGGGAAAAGAGGTTGTAGTTGAGCTTCTGGGTGACATACTCAATAACCTTTTGAGCCTTGACGCTATTGCCCGCTTCATCGAGCGGAGGAGCAAACACAGCGATAGCTCCTTTTCCTGGTACGACGGCCAGAATGCCGCCACCAACACCGCTCTTCGCCGGCAGGCCAACGTGCCATGCCCAACCACCAGAGCCGTCGTAGAGGCCGGCCATCGCCATAGTGCTGAGGATGTGCGGAATATCTTCGGGATTAATCACTTGTTCGCCGGTCGCTGGATTCTTGCCATTGTTCGCGAGCGTTGCGCCCATACGAGCAAGCTGAGTTGCGTTTACTCCGACAGAGCACTGCTTCGTGTAAATGTCGACTGACTCGAATGGATTTGGATCATAAATTCGATCATATTTCGCTAAAAGATACGAGAGTGCCTTATTGCCTGTGTTTGTAGCAGCCTCAGACTTGTACACTTCGTCGATCAGCGTCAGCTTCTCTCCCGCGGCTTTACTATAGAAGTCGAGAATCTTATTCCACCTGTCATTTTCATCTTTTCCGGTAATCAAGCTCGTCGTAGCGATTGCTCCCGCATTCACATAAGGATTTCCAGTATGCGTTGGCATATCCACAACCGCGACAGGGGAGTTGAAGGGCCTTCCTGTGGGCTCTGATCCGATCTTTTCAAAGACCTTATCAGCGCCCAGTTCTTTCATCGCAAGAGCCTGAGTGAAGACCTTGGAGATCGACTGGATGGAGAACGAGTACTTTACATCTCCCATCGTGAGAACTTGATTGTCCGTTGTGACGATGGCGATTCCGAACAGCTTGGAATCCACCTGAGCCAGGTAAGGGATGTAATCAGCATTCTTTCCCCCGGTATCGTTGCGAAACTTCTCATAGGCTTCGCGAACGGCGGATTCCACGAGCTCGCGCTTCGGAGCAACCGGACTGACGGATCCACTCTGTGCGGATATTGCGGGCGGGGCAACTACTCCCGCGAAGGCGATCGTTGCGAGAAATACGACGGCAATTCGTTTCACGAACATGGTCGAAACTCCTTTTCCCTACACGGTTGCTTCAAAGTTCTCTGCTACCAATCGGGCACGTACCTTTTGAACCGCTAGCTGAATCGCTAGTAACTGAAGATCTTCGAGTAGTTGTATTTGAACGAAAATTGCAGACGGTAGTCGTTGTAGTCAAATCCATCTTTGTAATTCACACGTCTGCCGAACTGGAATTCTCCTCCCATCATGACGTTTTTTACGGGGTAGTAGAGGAGGTTAGCGAGCGCATAATGTCCCTGGTGAAAGTCCGACGCGTTCTGAGCATTGGAGTTTGAGATATTCACGAGCGAGTAGCCACCGGAACTGCTGAAGCGTTCACTCCAGGTATGATCGAGGAACGACACGACACCCAGAACCGGCAAGGCCTCTCCCAGAACCGGCGTATGCGGATTGCTCAGGTTATTCTTGACGCCAATATCAACCGGTGCGTCGTTCATATAGTTCTCGACACCCTGTCCATAGATCACCTGGAATCTCCCAGTGTCCTTTTGACTGAACTTAAGGTTCGAGCTTAACGTCACACCCCAACCGAAAACATCGCCACTAAGATCACGCGCTGCTGTTTTGTTCAGGTCCACCCAGCTGATCTTTCTGAAGATCGCAGACCCCTTAACATAACCCCACTCTCTTCCCAGTTTTGCTTCCATGGAAAAGTCCGGCATATCGAACTTGGGCTTCACCCCCTGAAGCTCGATCCGATCTTGATAGATTCCCTCGTCCGCGCTGGCTCCAGGACGCTCGACGGCAAAGGTCAGGCGGCTATTGCCTTTGATTGGCATCCAGCGGAACTGCACGTTGCGGAAGAAGACCATTCCGCTGGGGCCCCAGTACTCAATTGAGTTGGGAAACACATCGATGTCCATGAATGGGCTCCAGTATTGACCCGCGCCAAACTGCCCCAGTTCTCCATAAGCGTGACGAAGGCGGAAGGTGGTTTGACCTGCATCAACGCCGGTACCAAACAGCTCCCATTCGAATTGAGTCTTCAGATCGCCCATTGGAGTGGGATTGGACGTCTTTACTCCAAATCGTGTTTGGCGAACGCCGAAAAACACGTTCCCATTTTCCCCAAACTCATTGTTGAATGCTGGCAGTTTCGTCGGACGCACAACATCCGACCAATTCGGATCGATCTGGCCGAAGTTATAGCCAGAGTCCATCATGACGAAGCCATAGAGTTCGACCGTTCCTTCTGCACCGCTCGATTTCTTCGTGTCCTGCGAGGCTGCTGCCGGCGCTGGTGATTTTGATGTCACAACTGCATTGAGCACGGCGTGCTGCGCTTCCAGAGCATTGAGTTGCCCCTTTACTTCCTTCATCGACTGCTCCAACGACGTGAGCTTATCTCTGAGTTGCTGAACCTCTGAGACCGGAGGATCCGAGGTTGGAGGATTTGTAGCGTCTGCACCTTGCGCACGTGCCGATGCCGCACAAAAAAGAACGACTGCCAGCTTCAGACACGTTTTGCCAAGCGTGTGAATCCAGATCTTTCTCATGACGATCTTCTCCGTTCAGGCGAAGATGCCAAAATGTTCACCTGCTTGCAACTGTCATTTCTGCCAGAGTTACGCTGCCCCTATAGCAATCATTACCCAGCCACCTGCTCACGCGTCATCTTAGAGGCAAGTTCTGACTTATCGATTTGAAGCGCATCGGCTGCGGTTATCCTTGCGAAGACGTCGAGCGAACGTGCGATAACGCCGGTCCATCCGGTCTGATGGCTGGCCCCTAAGCCAGCGCCATTATCGCCGTGAAAATATTCGTAAAACAGAATGTAGTCTTTCCAATACGGGTCTTCCTGGAACTTTTTCGTTCCGCCATAAACGGGACGCTCGCCGTTTTCATCGCGAAGAAAGATCTTCGCAAGGCGACTGCTAATTTCCTTCGCGACCTCGAACAAAGTCATGTATTTTCCTGAACCAGTAGGGCATTCCACTTTGAAGTCATCGCCAAAAAACTGATACAGGTTCAGCAATCCGCGGATCAGCAGAACATTGACAGGCATCCAGATGGGCCCCCGCCAGTTGGAATTGCCGCCAAACATCCCTGTATTCGACTCGGCCGGGAGATACTCGACCCTGTATTCCTGTCCGCTGAGATTGAAGATAAATGGATGCTTCTGATGGAACTTGGATAGCGAGCGAATGCCATAAGGACTAAGAAACTCCTCTTCGTCGAGCATGTACTTCAAAATCCTCTCGATCTTCTCCTTGTTGCAGACCGAGAGAAGCCGCCGATTGGCGTATCCGACAAATTTACCGTCTGCCGGGGCAATGTGATTCAGCAAATCGCCGTGACGCTTCCTGAATACTTCGATCAGCTCCTGTAAATGCGGATGGCGCGCTAACACCCCCGTCGATTCCATTACAGTCGAGGCACATAACGGAAGCAGCCCCACCATTGACCGGACTCTGAGGCGCTTGGCATCGCCATTCGGCAGGTGCAGCAGATCGTAGAAGAAGCCATCCTGCTGATCCCACATTTCGTCATGGCAGTCTCCTATGCGGTCCATGGCGTAGGTGATCCAGATGAAATTGTCAAGAAAACGGAATGCGATGTCTTCGTAGTTAGAGTCGTAGTCGGTCAGGATAAGCGCAATTTCGAGCATGCACTGGCAGTAAAAAGCCATCCAGGCCGTACCATCTGCCTGATCGAGGTGGCCGCCGGTCGGCAATGGAGCGCTGCGATCGAATACGCCGATGTTGTCAAGCCCAAGGAATCCGCCAGCGAATACATTCTTCCCATCGGGGTCCTTCCGGTTGACCCACCAATTGAAGTTCAACATCAAGCCCTGGAAGGAGCGTTCCAGAAAACGTATGTCGGCGCGGCCCAATTCTTTTTCGATGCTGTAGAGAAACAGTGTCGCCCACGCGTGCACCGGCGGATTCACGTCACTGAAGTTCCATTCGTAGGCCGGCATCTGTCCGTTGGGATGGGAATACATCGTCCGCAGCATGAGCAAAAGCTGATCCTTGGCAAAATCAAAATCCACCAACGACAACGCGATGGTATGGAATGCAAGATCCCACGCCGCATACCAGGGATATTCCCACTTGTCGGGCATCGAGATAATGTCGCTGTTGAGCATGTGGAACCATTGGGTATTTCGAACATTCCGATGAGTCGTACCCAACAGTGGATGAGCCTTATGCTCTTCCAGCCAGCGGTTGAGATCGAAATAGTAGTACTGCTTGGTCCACAACATTCCGGCGAGAGCCTGGCGATGAACCCGGCGTTCATCCTCATTCAACGAGCTGGGAGTGATACGGTCGTAAAATTCATTCGCATCTCCGAGTCGCGCGGAGAAGGCTTCTTCAAACTTGTCAAACGGCTTTGCGAATGGTTCTGGACTTAGCCGCAAACGGACTACCTTACTCCCACCTGCGGGTATTTCCATCTTGTAGTGAGCGGCCGCCTTGGTGCCTTCTTTGCCCGGATCGACGGCCTCCTGTTTGCCCGAAACGACATATTCGTGGAATGCATCTTTCACATACGGCTTAGGATTGCGCTGTCCCCAGAGACGGGCTGCGTTGGACTCGTTTTCAGTAAACAGCAGTTCCGGATCACCTTCGCAATGGAGCGTGCGGTTGCCAAGTTGTGCGTGCGAGGCCAGAATCGTACCGTCTTTGCTCTGACGCAGAAGGGGTTTGGATGCGTCCTTTTCCCATGTCCATGTGTTCCGGTACCAGAGAGTTGGAAGCAGATGAATCGTTGCTGCCTCGGGACCCCGGTTGTGCACGGAGATTTTAATCAATATGTCTTCCGGATCGGCTTTGGCATATTCCACGAAAACGTCGAAGTACCGATCTTCATCGAAGATCCCTGTATCGACGAGTTCGTACTCGAACTCGTCGCGTGACCGCTGACGATTTGTGGTGATGAGATCGCTATAGGGGTACTCCCCCTGTGGGTACTTGTAGAGGTACTTCATGTAGGAGTGCGTGGGTGTGCTGTCGATGTAGAAGTAGTATTCCTTCACATCTTCGCCGTGATTGGCTTCGCTATTGGTGAGGCCAAACAGGCGCTCTTTCAGGATGGGATCTTTCCCATTCCAGAGAGCAAGTGCGAAGCAGAGTTGCTGCTTATCGTCAGAGATACCGGCCAGGCCATCTTCTCCCCAGCGATAGGCGCGGGAGCGAGATTGATCGTGACTGAAGTAGTCCCATGCGTTTCCATCTGAACTATAGTCTTCGCGTACGGTTCCCCACTGCCGTTCACTGAGATAGGGTCCCCACTTCTTCCAAGGAATGCCAGTTTCGCGTGTAGCGTTCAGCCTGCGTTGCTCATTGGTTTCAATGTAAGTAATGGGAGAGGACTTATCGCTGGATTTCATGAGCTGTCTCCTTGGGATCCCGACGAATCATCTCAGTGAGCCACACATGGAGAATCGACACGGCGAGTACTCATGAGCCACGGGTCCTCATTGAGGCAGACGAATATTTGAGTTAAAGCTGGATGCTGGCAGGGGAGAAAACAACTGCTAGTTTTTACAGTGATGTATGGCCGCTAAAGATGGTCTCGCTATAGCACTTACTTTCTCGCACGGCTGGTGAATCTTTCATGAATCGCCTGCGATGTCCGCGCCTCGACCGGTGTAGCGATAAATTGCACAAAGTTCGTCGCCGGTCGATCCGTACTCGGGCTGCTGTGCGATGGCTTCGGCGTCAGCGGCGTGGTCCTCGGGAGTCATCATCAACCTGCCCTTCCAGAGCAGGCCGAAGCCTGGGTGCGCGTCGAGCGTGGGTCCGTGCTCGGCGTTGACGTAGAGTATGTCGAGTGCTCCTGCGCGACGCGCGAAGGCTGATTCGATACGGCGCAGCAGCGGCTTCACGACCGGCTCCTCGAAGGGGTGGAAGAGGAAGACGACCGTCGGGGTGAGTGGAAACGCAGTCTCGAGCGCGTCGCCCTGCAGGACGCGAATCGGAGCGATACGCTGCGCTGTGGGGTCTTCGGCGTGTGCCCGGTTCCAGAGGTCTACGTTGTGCTGCGCGGTCGCCACCATCGCGGCGTTCAGTTCGATTCCGACGACCTCTTGAAAAGAGAATTCACTTGCGATCATGAGGGCACGGCCCTTGCCGCAGCCGAGGTCGAGGAAGGTGTAGCGGGAGGGTGGCAGAGGGGGTGGAGTGTCGCGCCATCGCTGGACGAGTTCGCGCAGGATGCTGGGCGCGACGGCGTAGTAGGCGGTGATGTGGTCGTCATGAGGGTGACCGGTGAGGAGGTCTGCGGCGGGGACGAGGCCGCTGGTGTCGGTGCCGTGGATCTGGTCGAAGGGATGGATTGGCGTCGAAGTGGCGCGGAGCAGATCTCGAGGGCGAATCGATTTTTCTGGAGCGGCCATTACTGCTACCTGATCTGAACGAGGTTTGGGTTGCCGTCGAGCCCGAGGATGCGGCGGCCTGCGGGAGTGATCTGCTGCGGGGTCCATTGCGGCTCGTTCAGGACGACAATGGTCGTCTCGCCTGCCTCTTCGAGTCCGGCGAGGCGGTTCCGGATCTGGGCGGTGAGTTGGGCCGCCGCCTCTTCGGCGGGGCTAGTCGGAACCATCTCTATATAGATGCGATGTTTTGGCGGGACTCCGGGGATGCCGGCACCGGGAGCTTCGGGATCGGGCGCGATGGTGATGGAGCGGACCAAGCCGAGGTCCACGATATTGCAGGGCAGCGCGGGATCGTAGCAGTCCCGGAGGGCGGTGAGGATGTCGGTTTCGGTCAGCATTGCCGGTTGTACCCCTCCCCCTATCTTAAGATGCAAAGATCCTCAAAATACATGACTTAGATCTCGACCTAGATCGCGCACGTTGCATGCCAATCCACAGAGAGCAGAAAGCCCGGCCATTTGGCCGGGCTCTTCTTTTTCCTGATTTAAGGTTATCAGGCGTGTCAAGGGTAGGTGTCAGGGTGGGTGTGGAAATTTACAGTGCTCCGAGAACCTGGGCAAATTTTTCGGCGACGGCGATGAAGCCTTTTTCGGTTGGGTGAAGTTCGTTGTTCCAGTCGTCCTGGTATGCGTCGTTGGCAAGGACGGACGAAAGCGTGCCGCGGAGATCGATGTAGTGAATCGAACCGAGAGCAGGGTTGTGCGAAAGGCCGTCCAACATCGTATTGAACTGGTCGAGGACGGTCTTCATGAGGGTGGTGTTGCCCTGAAGGTCGTCAAAGAGCTTTTCGTTGAAACCGGGCCTGAGCCACGGACCGGGAAACAGGCCTCCTCCCAGAAAGCCGCGGCCATCGGGAATGGGGTAGTCATAACCGTGTATGAGGATTGGCAGGGTCTTGCCGAGGATGTCCTTGCAGAGGGCATTGATGGCGAGGATGAATACCTGGTAGGAGTTGCCGATGCGCTCATTGATGAGACCCTGAAGTATCTGCTGATTCCATCCTTTGATCGGGGACAAAGCGACGTTGAGCAGCATTCCAAACTCGCCTCCGGCGAAATCATTTCCGCCACCGGAGAGAAGGACGGCTTTGGGCGTGATTCCCTGGTCGTGGAGTTTGTCGACGCAACGCCTGAATTTATCCAACTGACCGCCGGGGTAGGGCATGCTTTCGACGCGGTCTCCATGATGGGCCGAGGACTCGATGTTATAGCCGTGGCGGTCATGCAGCTGAACAAGGATGTCGTCATCGAAGGGAAAGGGGTAGTCGAACCAGGAGTCGCCAGCCGCTACGAGATAGCCCGCGGTTTCGGTTGAGGCCGAAGCAACGGTTTCGGCCTGAAGCGTGAGCTGAAGGTTCATCTTCAGCGGGGTTGCGTGTTGCCTGAGCGCATCGGCGCGCATTGCGCGAGACGCCTGCCGGCGGCTCAGGACGTCTGCGACTCGGGAGTTTGCAATTGCAGACAGAGATTGCATCGATTCGACTTCGTCGGACACATCGACCTCACAGAAAGACAAGGATTGGGGCCCGCCGAAGACGGTAACACTGAACACGTGCAATTGATGAGAAAAATGAATGAATGCTTGCTTTCGGTGAAGCAGATGGCAGAGCCAGTACGATGCTTCGTCGTTGCTGGCGTTTGTGTTGACACCATAGCGAAAGATGCAACGAAAATGGAATGGCCCTCGCGTTCAGGCGCTCGTATTCCTGTGCGGAGGCAGCACCGCGACATCGCGCCTGGCGGTGGATTACAACAGGCTCTCGCTGAGCGACATCTCTCGGGATTTTTAGCATCCTGTCTTTTCGGACGGCATCAAATCGTCGTATTCCCACCGCCCAAGAAAGCTGGCAAAAAAATGACAAACGAAGAACTCCTCGGCATTACCGCGCTCAATTCATGGAAGCTCGTCATCGGACGCTTTGACCAGAACCTTGCAACGCTGACCGACGAGCAGCTCCAGAAGCAGGTTGCCCACGGCAAGAATCGTCTGTTCTACCTCGTAGGTCACCTGACCGCCGTACATGATCGTATGTTTCCGATGCTCGGCCTCGGCGAGAGGCTACACCCCGAACTGGATGAGCCCTACATCACGAATCCGGACAGAGCGTTTCCCGATCCAGTTTCGGCTTCCGACCTTAAAAAAGCATGGGCTGAGGTCAATAGCAAGCTCACCGCCGCCTTCGAAAGGTTCACATCGGTTGACTGGCTGCAAAAGCACACGGCGGTCTCCGACGAAGACTTCGCTAAAGATCCCACGCGCAACCGCCTCGCCGTCGTGATGAGCCGGACCAATCACGCCTCATTTCACTTAGGGCAGGCAGCGCTGGCAAAATAGTTTGCAGGAGCGGAGGCGAACGATCCAGCCTACGACTTTTACAGCGCATGTGGTTTCAACGTTATCGGAACGACTGAGACTCGTTTCGGCTCTGGACTACTGATGCGAAAAATGGTGTGACCCGCCAGTCACCAGTACCGTGTCACGCTTCAGTGTTTGCGCTCGACGAGGTATGTGGCGAGAGATTTCAGGGGGTGGGCGGCGTGACCGAAGGGAGCGAGGGCTTCGAAGGCGTCGGCGATGAGTTCTTCGGCGTCCCTGAGGGAGCGCTCGATGCCGAAGACGGCGGGCCAGGTGGCCTTGATGCTTGCGGTGTCCTTGCCGGCGGTCTTGCCTAGTTCTTCGGAGCTTTGCGTCATGTCGAGGACGTCGTCGACGATCTGGAAGGCGAGGCCGGCCTTCTCGCCGAAGGTGCGCAGGCGGGTGATTACGTCCCCGTGATCGTGGATAACGAGGGGCTCGGGTGTTTTGTGGTGGCCGAGGCCGAAGAGGCCGCCGGAGACGATGCTGGTGGTGATGAGGGCTCCGGTTTTGGCGCGGTGGATGGACTCGACGAGTTCGGCGGTGGGCTTTGTGCCTTCGGATTCAATGTCGACGACCTGACCACCGATCATTCCGGGCGGGAGCGCGGTGTGAAGGTCGCCTACGGTACCGACTCCTGTGCCGATGGCGAGGGAGACCTCGCGCAGGATGGCGACGGTGGTGGCAGGAGGCGTGGGAAGCGCGGAGATGGTCTGGAAGGCGAGGGTCTGGAGGGCATCGCCGGCGAGGATGGCGATGGCTTCTCCGAAGACGACGTGGCAGGTGGGCTTGCCGCGGCGGAGGTCGTCGTTGTCGAGCGCGGGGAGGTCGTCGTGGATGAGGGAATAGGTGTGGATCATCTCGATGGCGGCGCCGAGGTCGGCTACGCCTTCGGGAATCCCGGCACCTCCTGCAACCATGCGGGCTGCTTCCATGCAGAGGATGGGGCGGAGACGCTTGCCTCCGGCAAAGACACTGTGGCGCATGGCTCGATGGATGGAGTGCGGCAGGGTGTCGGGCGAAGGCAGAAGGCGTTCGAGAGCAGCGTCGGTGAGCTGCGCGCCGGAGTGCAACAGGGCTTGTACGGTGGAAGACATCTTTAAGATGATGATAAATGGTTGTTCGCTGGTTCGTTATTCCTGGCGGCTTGCTGCCACAGAAGGAGTAACAGAGCGAATGAAAGGGCGCTGATCAGGATGCCGAGGATATGGTCTATGCCGTTGCGCCAGGCGACGCGGATATAGGCGGGACCGACGGGGAGCGGAATAGCGATGAGCCCGTCGCCGCGGCTCGTCAGCGTGGCGGGGGTGCCGTTGACTGTGATCTGCCATGCCGGATAGCGCCTCAGGTTGAGGACAAGTGCCTGCGGGTGATTGAGCACGAGGTCGAGCGACCGCGGGGGTTCGGTTTTTTGATCGCGACTGAAAGTGCCGGGTTCTTGCGCAGAGGTTTCAGGCACGGCTCCGTTAACGCGATCGGCGAGCCACCATTGCGGGTTGTCGTGGGCGAGAGAGTCGTTGTCGGCCTGGACAGGGGTGTATTCGTCGGTGGGATCGGTGCCGGGGTTTGCGGAACGGAAGACGGCGAGGCGTTCGGAGACGGTGTCCTCGGGGTAGCAGAGTTGCTGGAAGGCCCTGTAGGCGGGGCGGGTGAACGCTACGGCGAAGAGGAAGGCGAGGAGTGCGAGCGTCCGGCGATTGGAGAGCCAGCGATTGGAGAGAGCGGGAAGATGCGCGAGGACGAGGCCGAAGATGGCGGCGAGGACGGCGACGAGTCGCCAGGGGAATTGAAGGAAGGGGAGTTCGGGGGTGTGTCTCCATAGAAGTGCGGAGGGTGGAGTGAGCAGGAAGGCGATTGTTGCTGCGAGGATCGTGAATGCTAGGAGCCGTGAGCGATGAATGTTTTTTCTGATCGCGAAGAATAACGCTGCCGCCGTGAACGCGATCATGAGGACCGCGACGATGGAGGCAGTGCGGAGTACTTTATCGTGGTCGGCGTCGCCGTCGCGCTGGAAAAGGAAGTTGTCGGCAAAGCTCAGGCCGGGGAGGATGGCCATCTTTACCTGTACCCATTGGCGTTCGTATGCGGCGGGGATGATGTAGACGGCAGCCAGGCCGAGGCCAAGGAGGGTGCCGGCTGTGGTTGCGATGGTGAAATTTCGCACCCCACTCATGTCGCGATGAGACCGCGCCATGAATGGGGCACCCGGATTTGTGACGGAACGGATGATGCGGAGGATCGCCAGCAGGGCGAGGGCGTAGCAGCCCATGACGGCTGCGGGTGCGTTGGTGAGCCAGAGCAGAGCGACCGGAACTGCGATGCGAGGGATGGTGGGCCGGTCGCGGAGGATTCCGGAGAACAATAAAGGGAGCCAGGCGGCGGCCAGGAGCTCTGCGTAGGCCGTGCGCTCGTAGGCGGTGTAGAGGGTGTAGGGGTTGACGGTGTAGATTGCGGCGGCAAACAGCGCGGCGTTGGGTGTGGTGTTGAGGTCACGGGCGGCGGTGTAGAGGGCGAGTCCGGCTGCGGTGAGAGCCAGCCAGGTGTAGGCGATGGGGGTCCAGGTCCATGGCATGACGGCTCCGAGCAACGCTCCGATGAGCCAGGAAAGCGGGGGATAGAAGACGAAACGCGGCTCGCCGGCGTTCCATGCAGGTGTTGCGGCCCATTGCGGGTAATGGCCGTGGGCGAGCTGGTGGGCGGCCTCGAACCAGTTGACGATGTGGAAGTCGAAGTCGTGTCCACAGGAGCAGCCGTTGGTGATGAGCGGCAGGATGGCGAGGAGCGCGACCAACGGAATGAGGATGTACGGGAGCCGGTCGCGCATCATGGAGTTGAGGGTATCAAGGAGGTTCTCGATAAAACCAAGAAAGCTGCAGAAGACAACAGGTAAGGGCCTTGATTATCAACATTCAGCGCTCGATTTCCTCAATCTTGAGGCGGAGAGGCAGTCTTTTGAAGTGGTATGCTGGAGGCGAAGGAAAATCGAATATGTCTGATCTAAACCTTCTCCTCGTTTTGCAGATCATCGCGGTTGTCGCTGTGGTTGTGCTGCTGTTTCGGCGTCCGGCGGCTCCGCAGGCCGATGCGCGGCTTGCGCAGATTCCGGATCAGTTGACGCGTATGGATGCGCGGAGTCAGACGGCGGAAGAACAAGTCGCAGCGCTCCCTGGCGCAGATGCGCCAGGAGATTGCAGCCGAGGCACAACGTTCGCGCGAGGCGAGCGATACGGCGTTCCGGGAGCTGCGCGGTGAGGTGACGAAGAATATCGCCGAGTTGAGCCAGCTTCTGCAGACGGGCCTGAACGGATTTCGCAGCGACAACAAGACTTCGGACAACCTGCTGCGCGAGGCGGTGGAGCGGCAGATGCAGGCGATCACGCAGCGCATCTCGTCGTTCACGCAGGAGACGAACCTGCAGCATACGAGTTTGCGTGAGTCGATGAACGGCAAGTTGACGCAGTTGATGGACAGCAATACAGCGCTGCAGAAGCAGCTTCGCGATGCGGTGGAAGAGCGGCTGACGAAGCTGAACGAAGACAACTCAAAAGAGCTGGAGAAGATGCGTCAGACGGTGGACGAGAAGCTGAACGACACGCTGCAGACGCGGCTGACGGAGAGCTTTGGGCAGGTGACGGACCAGCTCAACAAGGTGCATGCGGGGCTGGGCGAGATGACGAAGCTCTCGGATGGAGTGAACGATTTGAGCCGCATCTTCACGAACGTGAAGTCGCGGGGTGGCTTCGCCGAAGTGCAGCTTGGCATGCTGCTGGAGCAGATGCTGGCGCCGTCGCAATTCATTCGCAATGCGAAGGTGAAGGAGGGTTCGCAGGAGGCCGTGGAGTTCGCTGTGCGCTTTCCCGGGCCCGAGGGGGAGACGCTGCTGCCGATCGACGCGAAGTTTCCGCGCGAGGACTGGGAGCGACTGGAGGCGGCGTACGAGAGCAATTTACCGGAGGAGATTGCCGCAGCGGGTAAGGCGTTTGAGGCGGCGATTCGAACGGAAGGCGAACGCATCTGCAGGAAGTACATCAACCCGCCGGTGACGACTCCGCACGCGATTATGTTTCTGCCGACTGAGGGCCTGTATGCAGAGGTAATGCGCCGGGATTCGCTGCAGGCGGAGATTCAGTCGCGCTGCCACGTTACGATTGCCGGACCGAGTACGCTGTCCGCGATTCTGACCAGCTTCCAGATGGGCTTCCATATGCTGGCCATCCAGGAGAAAGGCGACGAGGTCTGGAAGGTGCTTGAGGGCACGAAGAAGGAATTTGGTAACTTCGAGACGCTGATGACGAAGATGGAGTCGCAGGTTGGCACCGTTCAGAACACGATTCAGAAGCTTGGCGTGCGTACCCGGGCGATCAACCGGACGCTGCGCGAGGTCGGACAGATCGACAAAGGCGGTCCAACGTCGCAGTTGATCGATTTTGACCAGGCGGCTGGAATTACCACCTTCCTTGCCGCTTCGGGCGAAGACGATTGACAAGAGTGGATTTCCCTGATTTTCCTACGCGGCACTTTGCTTTACACTCGATAAGGCGCTCAGTATGCTTGAGTCTAGCCGTATCAGCGAGAGACTTGCGTCTAAGGTTTGATTTCAGAAGCTAACAGGAGAACGACATGGCAGCAGTAGATGAAAAGGTAAAGCAGATTATCGTCGAGCAGCTTCAGGTGGATGAGGCCGAAGTGACCCCGGGCGCAAGCTTTCAGGAGGACCTCGGAGCTGATTCACTCGACGTGGTCGAGCTTGTCATGCAGTTCGAGGAGGCGTTCGATATTCAGATTCCCGACGAGGACGCCGAAAAGATCAAGACCGTGAAGGACGCCATCGATTACATCGAGAAGCACCAGAAGGCGAAGTAAATCCAATGGAACAGCGTCGAGTAGTCGTAACCGGCCTCGGGCTCATCTGTGGCGTGGGAAACACTGCGCCTGAGGTGTGGACGGGGCTACTTGCCGGTAAGAGTGGTATGGGTGAGATCAAGGCGTTCGATCTCACGGGCCACCCGGTTCGTTTTGCCGCCGAGGTGAAGGAATTCGATCCGCTCAAGTTTGTCGACAAGAAAGAGGCCCGCAAGATGGGCCGCTTCATCCACTTCGCGTTGGCTGCCGCTGATGAGGCGATGCAGAACTCCGGGCTGAAGATAACGCCGGAGAACGCGGATACTGTCGGTGTTCACATTGGCTCGGGGATCGGCGGGTTCGATGTGATCGAACGCGAGCACTCTAATATGCTGGCCGGGGGGCCGCGCAAGATTTCGCCGTTCTTTATCCCTGGCTCGATCGTGAACCTTGCCGCCGGGCATGTTTCGATCCGGTATGGCGCAAAGGGGCCGAACGAAGCAACGGCGACGGCATGCACGACCTCGGCACACTCCATCGGCGATGCCTACCGCATCATCGAGCGCGGTGACGCGGACGCAATGATCGCGGGCGGAGCGGAGGCTGCGATTACTCCGATGGGCGTGGGAGGATTCGCCGCGATGAAGGCGCTATCGACGCGGAATGAAGATCCTTTGCACGCGTGCCGTCCCTGGGACCAGGACCGTGATGGATTTGTGGTCGGTGAGGGTGCGGGAATCCTGATTCTCGAGGAACTGGAGTTTGCGAAGGCTCGCGGAGCGAAGATTCTTGCGGAGGTTATCGGCTACGGTATGAGCGCCGATGCCTTCCATATGACCGGTATGGCTCCCGAAGGCGAGGGCTGTGCGCGGTCGATGAGGCACGCTCTGAAGTCAGCGAAAATCGAACCGGACAAGATCGATTATGTGAATGCCCATGCGACGTCGACACCTCTCGGCGATGCGCTGGAGTCGAAGGCGATTGAGACTGTCTTCGGCGAGCGCGCATTGAACCACACTTTGCTGGTTAGCTCCACGAAGTCGATGACCGGGCACCTGCTCGGTGGCGCAGGGGGGCTTGAGGCAGGCATCACGATTCTTGCGATGCAGAACCAGATCGCTCCGCCGACGATGAACCTGGAGCATGCCGATCCGGAGTGCCGGTTGAACTATGTCCCCAACAAGCCGCTGCAGGCGAAGATCGATTATGCCCTGTCGAACTCGTTTGGGTTTGGCGGGACGAATGGCTCCCTTGTCTTCAAGCGCTGGACGGAGTAACAGCTCCGTTCAGCCGAAGATCCCTTGTGCCGGTCTTTTGCAAGTCTGAATTGACACTCCCCGAAAAAAGGCCCACACTCGCGGTCATGAGACTAGCGATTCTTTGCCTCGCAGCATCTGCGCTACTGCCATCGGTGAGCCGGGCGCAGGTCCCCGTCTTCGTGATCACGCCAGAGGACAGCTCCATCACCTTTCACGTGAAGGCCTCGGTCGATCTGACTGGTAAGTTCGAGAAATGGGACGCTACCATGAAGTTTTCGTCGACGGATGTTACGACAGGCGTTTTGGACGTCAAAATTCAGGCGGCCTCTGTGAATACCGGAAGTGGCATGAAAGACGGCAAGCTCAAGAGCAAAGACTTCTTCGATGTCGAAGAGGACCCCCTGATCACCTTCCACTCGACGAAGGTCGTTCAGACGGGTCCGACTACCATGGACATCCAGGGTACATTTACGATTCGCGGAGTCTCGAAGCCCGAGACTCTCACACTGACGATCGAGGGCAAGGGGACAGGTTCAGGCGCGATCAAGGGAACGATGGCATTCGACCGTAAGGACTATGGGATGAATAGCGGCATTCCCTTCATCAAGATCGCAGACCGCGTCGAGGTCACTGTCGACCTCAAGGGAAAGCGCGTCAGCGGCCCAGCACTCGTCTTCAAACAATAATCCCTTCTTCTCAACGGTGCCGGACTGCCGGCGTCCACGTTTACTTCGTATCCGGTTCCATAGCGGCTACATCAGCGCGCCGGTCATGCGCCATGGCGAGACGGTCTTCCACTTTTTGAGCTCTTCCGTCGCCCAGGCGTTCGACTTGTCTTTGTGGCATGACGTGCAGGGGTTCGGAATCCCCGACGACTCCGTGAGGCCTGGCGTGATGAAACGGAAGGTGTGGCTGGAGACGTAGTTGTCTTTGATGGTCTGCGCGATGCGTGGCATGTGGCAAGCCACGCACTCACTGCCCTGGCTGCCCGCGACGTGGTGCGTATGTTCGCTGATCGTAGTGCGCAGACCGGCGGCGTTTTGCAGGTTGGGGGCGTGGCATTCGAGGCAGAGCGCATTGCCCTTCGCGAGCAGCAAGCCGCGGTTGTCGTTTTTGTGGACCTCGTGGCAGTCGAAGCAGCGCATCTGGCGGTGATACATGTTGCTCTGCACGAAGTCATTGCCCTGCATGCGATTCTTGTGGGCTGAAAGATCGGCAAATTGGAGGAAGTTGGTAACACCGGGCTTGAGCTCCTCGAGCTGCCAGTAGTCGGCGAGCAAGTCGCCTGCGGTGTATCCGACAGGCCAGTCATAGCGCCTGCCGTTGAAGCTTTCCTTGAGCGGACGCCCCTGGCTGTGGCATTGGATGCAGGTGTCGCTGGCGCGCACGTAGTCGATTGTCTCGGGGTTGACGATGTTCTTCCTTGTTGGCTTCGCGACATGAGAACTGCCGGGGCCGTGGCACTTCTCGCAGCCAACGTTCCACTCTGTGACCGTGTGCGTGTCGATGTTGTAGTTGACGGAATGGCATCCGTCGCAGAGCGGTCCTGTAGGGCGCTCGAAGTTGCTTTCGGGATAGAACGCCGTCCACCAGTCGGTGCCCTTTTCCGCGTGGTACGGCATCCAGCGTTTTTTGGCGACGTCCCACTGTGCGGGTTCGACGAAGTAGTCGTCGCCGCGCCTGGTGAAGTAGCGCTGCTTCCAACGGGTGCCGTAGACGAAGGCGATGTCTTTGAGGTCGAAGGTAACGAGCGGATCAGGGTGAGTGAAGTCGCCCAGGACGACTTCGGGATGCGCCTTGGGATCGGTGACGACGTTGGCCATCCGAGTCTGCTTCCAACCGGCATAAAGGTCAGCGTGGCATTTCCTGCAGGCTTCGGAGCCGACGTAGTGGGGCTTTTCTGCCGTGCGCTGGGCCCGCGCATGCGGCATCGCCGCGAGAGACAGTGCGAGCAACCACAACAATCGTCGCATTTCCTATTTATCTCTTAAGACGCTTAATGCTAACTGAAGGCGGCCGCCATTCCGACGCTCAACAGCAGACCGAAGAGCCACCATCCGATAACGACGGCTGCGGCCTTTCCGCGGGATACCTTCGCGATGATGGAGCTGCCGAGAATAAGAAGAAGGAGCACCCAAATGCCGATGACATCGAAGAAGCTGAGAAACGCGCGCAGCCATGGAGCGGCATCCGGCATGTAGTAGCCGATGTTTGTGCCCACGGGGTTCTGCATGTTGTAGGATTCAGCGCCGCCGCCGAACATCAAGACTACGATGGCAAGCAAACCTATCATCAGTTTCGGTAAAGAGGCGTACATCCACAACGCAAACATCTGCTTGTAGGTTGTGCGCGCGCCGAGACCAAAGTTGAAGCTGGCCCAATAGAGCAGAGCGGCAACGGCCACGAAGATGAGAATGATGACGAAGGAGCCGTAGGTCGAATACTTGTAGCCGACGGACATTCCGCGCAGGCGTGCAGCCTTCTGATCGTCTGGAAGCTGGTTAAACTGGTCTTCCTGCTTGGGGCTCTGGTGGATTTGATTTTCAGCGACGCGAGTGAAGCCGACCTGCTTCTCCACGACGAAGGCGTTGATCAATGTGAAGATGAGCAGAATCAGAAATGGCAGCCACCAGCTTGCGCTTCGCAGGATGTCTGTAAAGGTTTTGCCTGGGGCGACGAAGACATCGACGACGCGTTCTACTTCGCTCAGTCCAGTGCCGGTGTTTCCAGTGACAGTTGCTTCGGTCATTCCCTGTCCTCCAGTACGACTACAGAAAACGGTCTCGGACAAAAAGCTCTGGCTCAGGGATTGTAGCGTGCCAGGGGAAGTTGCCAAAGAGAAAATGGGAGGGAGTTCGGAGCCCCAGGCTACTCCACGACGAGCAATATCTTACCGGCACCAACGGTATCTCCAACACCAACGGCAATGCTGGCGACGCGCCCGGCTTTGGGCGCCTTCAATTCGTTCTGCATCTTCATGGCTTCGATGACGACGACTCCTTGATGTTCGAGTACCTCGTCTCCCACTTCTACCAGCACGCGCACCACGCGCCCCGGCATGGGAGACTTCACCGGGCGCGGCCCTGCGGCTCCGCTGCCTTTTCGGCGGCGTCCCGCGAGCGACCGCGGATCGTCCACCTCAAAAGGATATCTGCGGCCGTCTACGATCACAGCATCTCCGTCGACGATGCAGCGATATTGCCGGCCTGCCACGAGCAGCGAGATTACTCCCGGCTCGAGCACACGAGCATCTGCCGGAAACCGTTCTCCATCGACGACATATTCCTGCAGGCCTTCGGAGGTGGAAGGAAGATCCACTCGCTGGCGGTCTCCATCACGAACGATCCATACGGTCATGCCCGCAGACCCTCCCGGCGGCCGGAAGCCGTCCATCTGCTCTCGACGGGTTGTTGACCGTTGATTGTGGCCGCGCCTTTCTGCGGGGAAGCCGAGAAGAGTGCCGCAGCAAGGGCGACTATCTCGCTGGGAACGTCGGATTGCGCGTCTTTCGCGCCGATGGGGTGTGCCGTCAACAGCCGCTCCAGGTAGCCGGTGTCGATGCGGGCTGCCCGAAAATCCTTGTCCTCGAGGATATGGCGGAAGAGGGAGACGTTTGTACGGATGCCACCAATGACGTACTCATCGAGCGCTCGCAACATGCGGTCTATGGCGACCTCACGCGTCGCGCCGAAGGCGATCAGCTTGGAGAGCATGGGGTCGTAGTCGAGAGGGACGTTCCAGCCTGCGTAAACGGCGCAGTCTTCGCGGATACCCGGGCCCGCGGGCTGGATGAGCTTCGTAATCAGGCCGGGCGAGGGGAAGAAGTTGTTCTCCGGGTCTTCGGCGTAGATGCGGCACTCGATGGCGTGGCCGCGCAGTTTGACGTCTTCCTGCCGGATGGCGAGCGGCTCGCCCTTTGCGATCCGGATCTGCATCTGCACAAGGTCAAGGCCGGTGACCAGTCTCGGTGACGGGATGCTCTACCTGCAGGCGAGTGTTCATCTCGAGGAAGTAGAAGTTTTTCTGTTCGTCGACGAGGAACTCAACTGTGCCGGCGTTGACGTAGCCGGCGGAGAGCGCGAGACGCACGGCAGCCTCGCCCATCTGCCGGCGCAGGTCTTCGCTGACGACAGCAGATGGCGCTTCTTCGATGACCTTCTGGTGGCGGCGCTGCACGGAGCACTCCCGCTCACCGAGGTAGATGCAGTTGCCATGCTTGTCTGCGATGAGCTGAATCTCGATGTGGCGTGGACGCTCGATGAGTTTTTCGAGGTAGACCTCGCCGGAGCCGAAGCTGCGCTCGGCCTCGCTGCTGGCGGCCGTGTAGGCCGAAGGAAGGTCATCCGGGTGCGTGACGGCGCGCATGCCCTTGCCGCCTCCGCCAGCCGCAGCCTTCAGCATCACAGGGTAGCCGATCTCACTTGCAACCCGCACCGCTTCATCGACCGAAGCAAGCCCTTTGACGCTGCCGGGAACGCGTGGCATCAGTGCAGCGTCTGCCGCCTGGCGGGCGCGGGTCTTTGACCCGAGAGCGCGCATTGCTGAAGCGGGAGGGCCGATGAAGGTGACTCTCGCCGCTTCGCATGCTTCGGCGAAGTCTGCGTTTTCGGAGAGGAAGCCATAGCCAGGGTGGATTGCGTCCGCGCCGGATCGACGGGCGATATCGAGGATCACATCGCCCCGGAGGTAACTCTCTGTCGCGGGTGCGGGACCGAGGCGATACGCCTCATCGGCGTGCAGAACGTGCAGCGCGGCGCGATCAACGTCGGAGTAAACAGCAACGGTGGCGAGCCCCATCTCGCGGCAGGCACGAATGACACGCAGGGCAATCTCTCCACGGTTGGCGATCAGGACCTTCTTCATCGAGGGCCAATTCTACTTCATCCATATGCGCAGCAGATTCATCCATATGCGCAGCAGAAACGAAAGAGCCTCCCGTCTCAGACGGTCCACGAACGCATCGATCACACGACACACATGGTCGGCTGGAACCAGATCGTCCAGCACCACCGGAAACAACGTTCCCTGACTCCGACCTTCGCCCTGGATATAGCTCATAAACAGAGATGCCCTCGCTCCCGCGAAGGCATCTTCTCATCTATTCCTGTCTAAATCCTAGTTCCGTAACAGGCTCATCTGGGAGGCTCTTTGATTCGCGAAACAGGCCCGGAGGCTACTGCATGGTGACGCCGCCGCCTGTCTTCTCTTCCTTCTTGCGCTCGTTTTCCTTGCGGGCGCCCATGGCCTTCTGGACCCACTCATCGGCCTTGGCAAGATCGGCCTTACGGGCCGCGTCGTCGCCGCACTCAAGATCGGCCTTGCGGCGATAGGTGAGCTGAAGGTAGGACATCGCATCGTCGTATGTTGGATTCAGCTCAACGGCCTTGTTGAGAGTATTGAATGCCTTCGTTCACGAGCTGCGTGTTAGCCGTCCTGCAGTTTCGCGCAAGCAGCCTTGCTCTTCTTGACGTTGCCCTGGCCGTCGTCGGTCAAGCCATCGGCCGCGAGAATGGGGACAGCGTTCTGGTAGTGCTCCTTGCGTCCAGTCGATAACGCCGATCGTGTAGTAGGCTTCAGCATCGTTCGGATCGACTGCGATCACCTTCTTCTCATACTCTTCGCCAGATCGAGCTTCTTCGTATTGCGGTAGATCGAAGCGATCTGCTTGAGCGCGGTCAGGTCGTTCGGATCCTTGGCAAGCACCTGCTGGAAGCCATCGATGGCCTTCTGCGCGATCTTCAGATTCTCTGGCGTATCGAGGTTCGGAACGACCTGGTACGAGTAGGCGGTCGCGAGGTAGAGCCTTGCCTGGTCGTAATTGGGATCAAGCTCAATCGACGTCTGGAAGTGGTTCACCGCCTCTTCATAGCGCGCATTCTTGAATGCCTGCACGCCTTTGTTCAGCTGGTCACGCGCCTTGAGGCGGTTGCACCCGGTTACAGAAATTAAAAGCAGCGCCAGCAGGCGGCCGTAACCGGAATCCGTGCGGTTAATTTCATGGGGCGTGGTATCTCCTTCTCCTGGGCGCGTATCGTCGAGCTTTGGGAGTTGTAAAACGGTTACGCTTGTCGCTTGATTGTAACGGTATACCACCGTTGATGACCAGAGGCCACAGCCTATTCCTGAAACTTACCGCGATTTTTTTCAAGTCCCGTAAGATTGCCCGGCACAGGGACCCTGGGTTAGCAAACGATTCGGGCGGCCCCTATCCTAGCCGAGCCGCCCGAGTAGAAACAAACCTTGTGCAGGACAGATTACTGACCCGCTTCGACCCGCGGAGTGATCAGACCGATGTTGTCGACGCCGGCCTGATGTCCAATGTCGATGACCTCGGCGACCTTGCTGAAGTCGAGGTCCTTGTCGCCCTTGACGAACATCACCTTCTCCTGGCGGGTCGCGAAGATCTCCGTCAGCTTGGGCTCGATGTCGCTCTTGTTGAAGGCGTCCTCGTTGATCTTGTACGAGGGAGCTCCAGTGCCATTCGACTGCACCTGCACCACGATGGTGCGATCGTTTCGGCGGCGGATTCGACTTGTCCTTGGGCGGCTGGGGAACCAGCGTGTCCAGGCCCTTTGGTGTTACCGGCACGATGACCATGAAGATGATCAGCAGCACCAGCAGCACGTCGATCATCGGAGTCACGTTGATCTCCGACATCGCCCCGCCTTTATTTCCTCCGCCCATTCCCATAGCAAACTCTCCTTGAACTCCCGGCAGGCTCACAGACGAAGCCGCCGCTCTTATCTTTTTACTTCTTTGGTGACGCTCCGGAATCATCCCGCTTTTCGGTCAGCAGACCGAGCTGGCTTGACGCCGGCCGAACGGATTCCGTCGACTGCGTCCATCACCTTGCCGTAGTTGGCACGGACGTCGGCGCGCATGTAGACCTCCTTATCGGTCTTGTTCTCAAGCTTGGCCGAGATCTTTGCTCCCAGGTCGTCGATTGTGATTTGGTCGCCGCCCAGAAAGACCGTTCCATCGCGCGTCACAGCGACGACGACCGCATCTTCCTTATTGGCATTTTCCATCACCACCGCGGCGTCTGCCTTGGGCAGGTCGACGTTTACCTTGTTGTTCAACATGGGGGTGATGACCATGAAGATGATCAGCAGCACCAGCATCACGTCCACCATCGGCGTCACGTTGATGTTGGAGTTGACCTTCTTGCCTTCATCCCTCTTTACGATTCCCATAACGTATGCTCCGTCCGGTGCCTTTGTAATTCGCCTGCGGCTGATTTCTTTTCTTGCTGATTTCTTTTCTTATCTGATTTCTTTTCTTATCGCTCTGCTCTCCGGATGCCGTCGGCATCCGGAGAGCCTTGAGAGATATCAGGATTCTCGCAGGGTTGCGTTGTTTCTCAAACCAGGCCTTACCGGTGGCTCTGCTTGATGAAGTAGTCAACCAGCTCCGACGAGCTGTTGTCCATCTCGACGTCGAACGCCTCAACCTTATTGGTGAAGTAGTTGAAGGTCATAACGGCGGGGATGGCCACGAGCAGACCGAACGCGGTCGTCACCAGAGCTTCCGAGATACCGCCGGCGACTGCGCCGATACCGGAGGTCTTCTGGGTTGCAATCTGCTGGAAGGCGTTCAAGATACCGACGACGGTTCCGAAGAGGCCGATGAACGGTGCGGTGGAACCGATGGTGGCAAGACCGCCGAGACCGCGCTTCAGCTTCGCGTGAACGATAGCTTCGGAGCGCTCGAGGGCGCGCTTCGAGCTCTCAATCTGCTCGGCGGTGATGCCGCCGCCCGAACCGAAGCTGCGGAACTCCTGCAGACCGGCGGTGACGACCTCGGCGAGGTGCGACTTCTTGCTGCGGTCGGCGATCTTGATCGCCTCGTCGAGGCGGCCGTCCTTGAGAGCGCCGGCGACCTTCGGAGCAAATTCGCGTGACTGCTTACGGGCAGCCGAGAAATAGAGAGCGCGATCGATGATCACAGCCAGCGACCAGATCGACATGATGAAGAGAATGATAACGACCGCCCGGGCCAGGTTTCCCATGTTGGACCAGAGCTGCAGCGGGCTGAAACCAACCTGCTGCTCCTGGAAAAACAGGGCGAGTGAAGTCGGTACATGAGCGAGGTTGGTGAGATGAGCGAGAATCACTGAGTATTTCCTCCTGATGGAACTCTAACTTTCAGAATCTAAGCCCGTGTACTCCCCAAACGGGTCACAATTGAGGAGCACGCGGACAAGGTCGTAGCGCGAGAATTTAAGGCCTAGCCGCCGAAGTTGAAGTTGACGGTAATCGTCGTCTCGACTTCGGTGGGTTCGCCGTTCAGAACATATGGCTTGTAGCGCCAGCTGCGGACGGCGTCGAGCGCAGAGGCGCGGAGCATTTCAGGCCCACTGACAACTTCAAGCTTGTCGATGGTACCTGCCTTCGAGATCACGGCGTGCAATACAACCGCACCGGAGACGTGAGCCGCCTTCGCGATAGGAGGATAGATCGGCTTCGGCTGCGAGATGGCCATACCGGCGACGACACCGCTCGATACGCGCACAGGCCCCTTCGGCTTCTCGACGGCCTTCACGACCGGGGCAGGAGCTGTGCCAAAGCCACCTACGACACCGCCTGGAACACCACCTGTACCCATGCCTGCCATACCGGCGACGCCAGCCATCGAAGGCGCAGGAGCAGCGTCCTCCTTGAGCATCTTGATGTCCTTAGGAATCTTGGTCGGGGCATGGAGGCCCTGATCGATCTCCGACACCATCTTGATCGGCTTCACGATCTGCTGCGGAGGGGGAGGTGGTGGCGGGGGCGGAGGAGGCGGGGGGGCCGTTAACATTGACGTCAAGGATGTCTTCGGCAGAGCCTCTGGGTACAGTAGCGGAATCAGAATCAAAGTCGCCAGAATCGCGGCATTGAAAGCAAAGGTAGCGATCATCCAGTACCTTGACTTAGTCTTGATCCTTCCGCCGGACTCCATCAATGCATCTTCAAACATGTGCAGCCTCTTTTCAGATAGAAAAGCTATTCGTTTATAGACACCGCATCGTCAGAAATTGTTCCCAGGTCTGTTAACTTCAGATGCCAAATCTGCCAGCACTTATGCCTTGGCCCGCTTCCCAGCAGGGAGCGCTACCGCCTTACCCCGACTGGCTCGCCAATCCTGATATGCCACCAGCATGGGCGCAGCGACTGCAATGGATGAATATGTGCCGATTAGAATACCTATAACCAGCGCAAATGAGAAGCCGTGCAACACCTCGCCGCCAAATAAATATAGCGAGAGCACTGTCAGGAAGGTCAGACCAGAGGTCAGCACCGTCCGGCTCAGCGTCTGATTGATGGACCTGTTCACTACGTCGGCCAGCGATTCACGCCGGGAAGTGCCCAGATTCTCGCGGATACGGTCGAAGACCACGATGGTGTCGTTCATGGAGTAGCCGATCAGCGTCAGGATGGCTGCGATGACGGTGAGCGTAATTTCCTGATTTGTAAGGCTGAATGCGCCGACGGTAATCAGCGTGTCGTGGAAGACCGCGACAACGGCCGCCAGGCCATAGATCAGCTCGAACCGGAACCACAGGTAGATGAGCATACCGATGAGCGAATAGATAGTCGCCAGCATCGCCTGCTTCTGCAATTGTTTTCCGGCCGTCGGACCGACGATCTCCACTTGCTCAACCTGGAAGCCGGAGTCATGGTAGTTGGCGCTGAGCGCGCTTTCTACCGCCTGGCGTCCGGCGTCGTGCGCCTGGTCGGTCGCCGAAGAGATGGGCAGGGCGATGATGACCTTGCTCGCCGCATGGCCGCTGGGGTCGCTCACACGCTGGATGCTGGCGTTATGGACGCCTGCGCTGCCCATGGCCTGCCGGATGTGGTCTTCATTGGGTGCCGCGTCGAAGTTCACCCGGATCTGCGTACCGCCGGTGAAATCGACACCCTTGGGAATGCCATGCCAGAACAGCATGCTGAGCAGGCCGGCGACAGAGAAGATCAGCGAAAACCCGAGGAAATACCACTTCTTCCCCAGCCAGTCGATATTAGTGCTACGAAAAAATTCCACGCTCGTAATTCCTCTGCGAAGCTCAATCTGCTCCGCACTTTCAAATCAAAACTAGATGGACAGCGCCGCGCCCCGCTCTTTGCCCTGCAGGTGCGAGTCGAAGATCACGCGTGACACAAAGACCGCGGTAAACAGGTTGGCCATGAGACCGAACGCCAGCGTCACGGCAAATCCACGCACCGGGCCGGTTCCGAAGAGGAACAGAATCAGCGCCGAGACGATGGTCGTGACGTGCGTGTCGATGATGGTGACCCACGCGTGCGCAAAGCCCTGCTGCACGGCGATCGCGGACGACTTACCCGCACGCAACTCTTCGCGGATTCTCTCGAAGATCAGCACGTTCGAGTCGACGCCCATACCGATGGTCAGGATGACGCCGGCGATACCCGGCAGAGTCAGCGTGGAGCCGGTAAAGCCCATGAATCCAAGCAGAATGATCAGGTTCAGGACCAATGCCAGATCAGCATTGATCCCCGCGCCCCGGTAGTAGACCAGCATGAAGAGCATGACAGCCAGCATGCCGGCCACGGCCGCAATCACGCCCTGGCGAATGGAGGCAGCTCCAAGGCTCGGTCCAACGGTACGGGTCTCAAGGAACGAGATCGACGCCGGAAGCGCGCCGGTGCGCAGCATGAGGCTAAGATCGGCGGCCTGCGGCTTCGTGAAGGCGCCTGTGATCTCGCCACGGTCGCGAATTGCCGACTGAATGCTCGCCACCTCGCGCACCTTGTTGTCCAGCACAATCGCCATCGATCCCGGGCTCGCGCTCGTACTCGAGTGCTCGCTGGTGTATTTGTAGAAGCGGTCACCCGCCTCTGTCGTCAGCGTAAATGTGATGTTCGGACGCCCATTCTGGTCGTTCGAAGGCTGAGCATCACGAAAGTCCGTACCTTCCACCTCACTCACACGCTTCAGCAGCCAAACTGCTTCCGGTGCTTCCGACGTAGCCTTGCCACGCACCAGCATCGCGTCCGGCGGAATCATGCCGCTGTTCGCCTGCATTGCAGCCTGTTCGGATTCGTATGGACCTCCGACCACCGCGTGGATCTCGAGCTTCGCCGTCGACTGGATAATCTCTTCCACACGCGCCGGATCGGAGACGCCGGGTAACTCCACCAGAATCTGGTTTTCGCCCAGGCCGAACTTCTGAATTGTCGGCTCAGTCACGCCCAGCTTATCGACGCGTTCGCGGATCGTCTCAATTGAGGTCTCCACGGTACGGTCAGCCAGGGCACGCACCGCCGCCTGCTTCATGGTGAGGGCGACGGAGCCGTCAGCGTTGGTCGCAATGTCGTAATCGTTGTAATTCAGGCCATTGAAGACGCTGCGGGCATCCGTCATCTTGTTCGCCGGAATCCCGGAGACGATGATTTTGCTCGGAGTAGCGGGGTCAGTGCTTCGCGCCGCTGTCACGCCGGTAATTCCCGCCGTCTGCAGATCCTGCGTCAACCGTGCCGCGTCGCGATCCGCCGCCGAAACAATCGCCTCGTTGACGTGAACTTCAAGCACGAGGTGAGTGCCACCCTTAAGGTCCAAGCCCAAATGAATGCGATCCAGAATCGACTGCTTCAGCCCACCGTGAGGGATTCCCACGATGCCATAGATGAATACGACCAGAACCGCAACGATAAATGCCGTTTTGCCGGCGAGATTTTTACCCATGATTTTTGAATCGAAGCAGCAGCCTGTCGGTCTGCTGTTCCTGCTTCTTCCTCGTTCCGTCCGCGTCCGCAGACGGCTGAATCTTTATTACCCTTCAATACTGCCTTATCACTGTTACTACTTCGTCTCCGGCTCGTCGGTCGTCACCGAAGCGATGGACTGCTTGACGAACTCCAGCTTCACACCATCGGGCTGGATCCGCAGAATAACCGCATCATCCTTGACTGACAGCACCGTTCCGCGAATGCCGCCATTGGTGGTCACCCGGTCACCGGACTTCAGCTTGCTTAACATCTCCTGCCATTTTTTCTGCTTCCGCTGGTTCGGCACGATCATCAGAACGTACAGCACCACAAAGAAGAGGATCGGCAGAGCCAGTCCGCCGATACCGCCAAACGCGGACGGCACGTTCTGCAACCAAATTGCCAACATCAAGCGCTCCATAAACTGCAAAACAACACCCCGTTCGAGCGCGAAAAACGCACGACCGTGCTCACAGGCCGGAAATAGGGTGCCTAGCCCTTTAGCATCGCGTAACCGCACCCCGGTGTCAAGGAAACCAGCGTCGATTCTGCTCAGTTCTGGTTAAAGCTACCGGCTTTCCCGCGAAAAGCGCCTGGGATCGGCCTCTTCTACAGGCTTTTGACATAAGTACTGGATAAGCGTAGTTTCCGCTCAACATTCATCCCGAGAAGGAGAGATCAGATGCCAGAAAAAAAACAAACTTACGAAAGTCTGACCGGGCCCCTTTCCCCATCGCAGAAAACCGTCGGGCACGTGGACGGAGTAGTAGGTCTCGGTGAAACGGAACCATCCGATGTTGCGGCACGCTCGACAGAAAAGGGAGGATCTTCCTCTGCCAAACCGGGAGTGGAGGAATACAGCGCCAACCCTCTCGCGTCCCAGGGCTCTGGAATCACGAGGCGTTCTCCCGCACACGATCTGGAAAAGTAAATCAGCCATGACAAGGAGTTGGGCCCCCAAAAAACTATTCCGAGGAGAAAAGCTATGTTCACAATTGCCAACGGGACCCAAACAACCATCTGGGCCATGTTCGAGTGGCATCGACCCAACTGTCCGGACGGCGGAAACTGGGAGAAAAAGGGCTGGTGGATGATTCCGCCGGGCCAATCCAAAGTTGTGTACGGCGGCGATCTTGCCGCATTGCAATCCTGTTCCTACTACTATGCTCACGGAGCCAATGGCACTCAGTGGTCCGGGCCAATTCGCGAACTGGTTCCTTCCACTGCATTCGACTGGTGCTCCAGTACAAGTTCCACCGATGCGCGTTGGGTTGGTATGCGGGAGATATGTACCGGAAACTTCAACAACTACACGTTGACCTTAAATCCATAAACGGCATCGCGATTCGAAGTAACAATAAGCGCGGCTATCAGACTTTGTGCGATGGCCGCGCTTATTTATTCGAAGAAGTGGCTCTTGAAAGAATTCCGGTTGGGAGAGACCAACAAACCTGATGATTCAGTAAAAGGTCCCCTGCAGATCGAGAGATAAGAGGCGACGATGGCGTGTCTGTGAGCGCTTCACGCTACATGGCGCACGTGAATTTTGCCGTCCGATGCCAATCCCGGCGTCGGGGTCTTCTTCCGGCAAAGAAAGCAGTCAGTGCGATGACCGGCGATCAGTTCGTGCAGACGCGCAATCTTATCTTCCGCCAAAGCGGTTTGCTCCGGATCGACAGAGTAGGCAAGGTTTTCTTCCCGGCGCCGATAGGCTTCGATAAGAGCCCTACCGAGGAGGTCAAGCTTCGGACAACGTAAGTCTGGCATGGGGCCTCGATCTTTCAAGCTCCTGGCAGAGAGAAGAACCGATCGGTAGAACGCCCTTGAGAGGACGAATAACTGCAGGTGGGAAATCTTTGGAAGAAGATCTGTACCAAGTGTACTTCCTATGCGCTCGGAAAGTACGCCATATTGCGCCAGAAAATCAACCAAAAAAACGTCGATTCGGCAATTTTTCGATTGCGTTATGCCCTCTGGAATTCACTCTTTACAGAGCCAAATGCCCAGGACAGCAGAGATCGCTCCTCCACTCGTTTGAATCAGGCATCTGTCACAAAATAATCGGCTTACGAGGACTGGCAGTTTCGACCGGTTCGATCATGAATTCTAAAGATAATTCCTCCCGGGGGCACTCCTCATAGAATTACCAGGAGATGAAAGAACCAATCCTCATCGTCCACGGCGGAGCCTGGGCGATGCCAGATGACGCGGTCGCCGCCCATGAAGCGGGTATAGCCAATGCCCTTGCCGCCGGATACAAACTCCTCGAGGAAGGAGCTAGTTCCGTTGATGCCGTCGAGGCCGCAGTCGCAGTGATGGAGGACGATGACACCTTCGACGCCGGACGTGGCTCCTTTCTTACGCGGGATGGTCGCGTCCAACTCGACGCGCTGCTGATGAATGGAGCCAACCTCCGGACCGGAGGAGTCGCTTGTGTGGAGCGGTTGAAAAATCCGATTCGCGCTGCGCGCCTCGTGCTCGATCAGAGTCCGCATGTCTACTTTGTCGGCGTCGGCGCAGAACGCTTCGCGATGCAACACGGAATGAAGCTCATCGACAACGTTGAGCTCATCGTGCCCCGCGAGCGCGAACGGCTTATGGCGTTCCAGAAAGCCGAACGTGAAGGCGCCAAAGATACTACGTTCTCCGGCCCGGTCAGGCTGGACAAGGAGAAGGAAGAAGTCGAGCAGGAAGATCCGACCGCATTCTCCCACGACACGGTTGGAGCGGTCGCTCTCGACTGGCATGGCAACCTCGCTGCCGCTACTTCGACCGGAGGAACTCTCTCCAAAGCGCCGGGAAGAGTCGGCGATTCCTCGCTCATCGGCTGCGGTTGCTACGCCGACAACCACTCCGCCGCGGTGTCTCTCACTGGCTGGGGCGAACCCATCATGAAGCTCGTCCTCGGAAAGTGGGCCGTCGATCGTGTCTCCGCAGGCCATGCTCCGCAGGAGGCCGCTGAAGCTGCTATTGCCTATCTCTTCGCGCGCCTCGGAGGCCACGGGGGAATCATCCTCCTTGGACCCGATGGACGCGTTGGACTCGCGCACAATACACCGCGCATGGCCTGGGGAATCCAGACGCCGGCCGGCGCGCAGCTGGGAGTCACCCGCAACCTGTAGCATCGAATCAGCAGCAACATGAAGGATTCGCTCTTTCCCAATCCGCACACTGAACCCGACGACCGCCTCGCGCACATCCATCGTCTTCTGCTCGGATACTTCGGCCAGCCTGAAATGCGGGATCCCTGGGACCCGCTCTCGCAGTTCATCTACTCGCTCATCTCGCCGCGCACGAAGACCGAGACAACGTACCAGGTTGTTCGCAACCTGCGCGCGCGGTTCGGCTCATGGGAAAACCTTCGCGACGCTCCGCTCGCCGAGATTGAACGAGCGCTCGAAGGCATCACCTTTCCCGAGCAGAAGGCACTGCATCTGAAGGCCTCGCTCGAAGCCATTACCGCACGAGTCGGCGAACTGACGCTCGACTTTCTGGCCCGCTACCGCACGGACAAGATCCGCGCCTGGCTGGAGCAGTTTCCGGGAGTCGGACCTAAGACCAGCGCCGCAGTTGTAAACTTCAGCACACTACGCCGGCGTGCGATGTGCGTGGACTCGCATCACCTTCGAGTCACGCAGCGACTTGGCCTGACCCCGCGCGCCGACGCGGCTACGACGGAAGAGCGCCTCATGCGGCTCGTCCCTGAGACGTGGACCGCTGAGATGCTTGATGAGCACCACCAGCTCATCAAGAAGCTTGGCCAGACACTCTGCACGTTCGAAGAGCCGAAATGCTCGCAATGCCCGCTCCTCAAGCTCTGCCCTTACGGACAGAAGCATGCGGCGACTCATCGAGTAAATTACGTCGAACCATAACTTAGTCATGCCTCTTGCAAACTGAATCGGTATTCATGTAGAACATCGCGTCGCAAAGATCGGCTGCCGTGCGGTCGTGAATTCTGTCGCCGAAGCAGCCTGCGAGGGGTTATCTATGGTCAGGTTTCACCTGCGGCTCGCGGTCTTCATCGCGGTGCTTTTGATTTTGCAGCTTATCGCGCCCGGCGCGAACGCCCAGAACATCTCCACCGCTGAACTCAGCGGCGCGGTCCATGATCCGTCGGGAGCGGTCGTTCGGGATGCGACCGTAACGATTGAAGACGCCTCCAAGGGCTTCACCCGCTCAACAACCAGCGACGCGCAGGGCAACTATCAACTCCACCTGCTGCCGCCGGGAACCTACACGGTCACGGCGTCTGCGCCAGGCTTCGCGAAGCTGACGGCGCAACATGTGGTTCTTACCGTTGGCGAACAGGCGCAGTTGTCGCTCAACCTCGCGATCAGCGGCAGTGAAACGGTGAATGTAGATGCCAGCTCTGACATCATCGAGACGCAGCGCAGTTCGCAGTCGACCACGGTCGATCAGGTACGGATCAACAACCTGCCGATCAATGGCCGCAACTACATTAATTTCACGCTGACCAACTCGCAGATCGCGCGCGATGCCGCGCCTGCGGTTGGCGCGATTCCGACAAGCGGCCTGAACTTTGGCGGCGTTCGCGCCCGCTCCAACTCGATCAATGTCGATGGCGCCGATGCAGGCGACTATGTCTCCGGCGGTGCGCGGACAACGGTTTCGCAGGACGCGGTGCAGGAGTTCCAGATCGTCACCAACGGGTTCGATGCGGAGTACGGGCGCGCATCGGGCGGGGTGGTGAATATCGTGACGAAGACAGGCGCGAATGCGACGCACGCCAGCGCCTACGGATTTCTTCGCAATCGCTACATCCAGGCGACGAACCCGTTTTCGACTGTTTACCAGCCTGCCTATACGCGGGTGCAGGCAGGTTTCACGATCGGCGGCGCAATCGTGCGGGACAAGACTTTCTACTTTTTTTCGACCGAGATTACGCGGCGACAGGAGACGGGCTTCTCGATCATTGGCCGCAATAACTTCGGATTCACCAATATCGATGTGAGCAAGTTCTATGGCGCTCCCGCGGGATCGCTTGTGATTCAGGGTACGCCGCAACAGGCGGGGTTTCTGGCGGCTGTTCCGGCAGCGACCCCTGGGATTCAGCAGTATGTCGCGCTGGTCGGCTCGAGCTCGTCGCTCGCACTTACGGGGCGCAATCCAGCATTTTTGCAGCCGACCATCGGGGCGAACCGGTTTGTTACTTCGGGTCAGACAACTCCGGGCTCGTATGTTCCGCTGAATACGCTGATCGGGAACTTTCCTGTGACCGAAAAGACCGAGACTTATTCGCTTCGGCTTGATCACAAGATCACGGACCGCCAGCAGATCTTTGTTCGCGGCAGTGTGACTCCGAGCTACATCACAGGCATCCAGGAGAGTGCGGCGAACCAGAACCTGGGCGAGAACTCCTTCTCGCGCACGGCCACGCAGAGCCTGCATGATTTCGCCATCGTTGGGCAGCACACGTATGTGATCGCGGCGGACAAGATGAACGAATTACGATTCCAGTACGCTCGTCATCCTGTTCTCTTCTCGCCCTCAAACTCTGCTGGAGGCAGTGGCGTCGCGGTGAATATTCCCGGCTTCGCTTACTTCGGCAAGACACCTTTTTCGATCGTCGATCGCATCGAGAACCAGACGCAGCTGCAGGACAACTTCACCTGGACGCGCGGTCGCCACACGATCAAGTTCGGCATTGATCTGCGGTATATTCCCATCAACTTCAAACAAGGCCAACTCTACGCCGGCGGCGACTACACTTTTGCAGCGCTGAACGCGACCGATGTTTCGCCGCTGCTCGCAGGGCTGCCGGGCTTTTCGCCGATTCAGTCCTACGGACTTGGGATACCGCAGTCGTTCGTGCAGGGTATCGGGCGAACCACGTTCAAATACGACCTCAAGGTGCTGGGCGCGTTCCTGGAAGACAGCTGGCGCATCACGCCACGGCTGACGCTCAACGCCGGCATCCGGTATGACGTTGAGTCGTATCCGACGCAGGGGGCGCTGAACGCCAACACCTATGCCGCTGAGCGGGCGTACGGAATCCGCCAGGGCATTCGGCTGCAGGAGACCAACTTTGCGCCGCGCATCGGCCTTGCGTACGACGTTCGCGGAGACGGCAAGACGGTTGTGCGGGCGAACTATGGCATCTTTTACGACCGCGCTCCCGGCAACCTCGATGCTCAGTCGATGGTGTTCAACTCCACGACAGTGCCGTTGACGATTATCGCGGGCGGAGCGCCGTGCACTGCGGCCAGTACCGTGAGCCCGCTGAATCTGAATGCGACGAATGCGTTTCAGGGTTCCCTCACGAATACGAACTGCCTTCCGGTCCCGAGCCTGAACTATCTGTCGGCGCAGCAGCGATTCGATCCGAATAACACGGCGTCGATTTTTGTGAATCAGAACTACCTGGCGAGCGGATTTCCGCTTGCGATTCTGCCTTCGGGCCTGCTCGCCGATCTGCATTATGTGACGCCCTATGTGCAGCAGATCTCGTTCGGGGTGGAGCAGGACCTGGGGCATAATCTCCTGCTTAATATCGCGTACAACTCCACTGGCGGACGGCATTTGAATCGGCCCGTCAATGTGAATCCGGTGAATCCGGCGCTGCTGGTGGCGAACTGGCGCGCGGCGGCAGCAGCAGTGAAGGCCGGCACGGCTTCGGTGCTGCCGGGTACTCCGCAGTCTGCCGTTGCGGGACCGACGTCGAATCCACTCACGGTGGCGACGGCGAGCGGCACGATTCCGTGCGGGTTCGGGCCCGGGGGGCCGTATGTCGCTCCTCCGCTGCTGAACTTCTTCCGGAAATCCGGCTTGAACCAGTCGCTGGCGCCGTTTTTGGTGAGCCAAGGCGCGGGAACATGCGTTGCGCTGGCGAGCCAGGTTGCGGCCGCGGACGGGCTCGGCGTTGGGATTCCGGTTCCGTTTGGCGATATGTCTCCGAACCTGACGACGGGAACGTCGAGCTACAACGGGCTGAGCGTCAATCTGAGGAAGCGGTTCTCGACGAAGTACGAGTTCCTGGTGAGCTACACGTGGTCGCATGCGGTGGATGATTCGACCGATGTCGTATCGACCTCGGATGCCCCGCAGAACAACTTCAATCCGAACGCGGAGCGCAGCAACTCGACCTTCGACCAGCGTCATCGGTTCGTTCTTTCCGGCGTGTACAACTCCGGGCGGCTCGGCGGTTCGGGGTTTGTGCCGGCGGTGTTCTCGAACGTTACGGTTGCTCCAATCTTTGAGATCTCTTCGGGGCGACCATTCAATATCCTGACCGGGACGGACACGAATTTCGACTTCAATCCGCTGACGGACCGTCCGGATGCGGTTTCGCCGTCGAGTGGCATCAATGGCTGCGGGACGGCTCCGGTGCTGTCGAAGTACTCGCCAACGGGCGCTTTCAACCTGCCTTGTTACATCGATTCGCCGGTGAGCGCTGCGGCGAACAGCAGCTACTTTAACGGCAACCTGGGCCGCAATATCGGGACGAAGCCCTATGTGGTGTTCACTGACCTGCGACTGGGGAAGGCATTTACCTTCTCCCATGAGATCTCGCTGCAGTTGACGGCCGACATCTTCAATTTGATCAATAAGAACAACACGCTGGACGTCAATCTGCTCTATACCGGGGCCGGGCAGCAGACGGCAGCGTATGACCCGCGGCAGTTCCAGTTCGGGGCCAGATTATCGTTCTAGGAGGCTCCCCCTCCCCCGGTATCTTTTGGTCTAAAGTGTTCATTTTATTTGGTTTAGATCGGAACTATTTCGTAAATTATTCAATATCAATGGTTTATCTTTAAGTTATTCATCATGACTGTTTTATTCGAGTTGTTTCAGGATCAGTCCGGAGCTTCTGTTTCTTTCCCTTTCTTATTTTAGTAGGTTCGCAAAACTGGTCTGCCAGGTGGAAGCTGCCTGTTTTCCTGGGGTTAGATGGATCCGCCTCTTGACAACCTATTTTGCGGGATTTGTACGAGGTTGAAGAGAAAGGCGCATGCCGAGGGCACGAAGTTTAACGCGAAGGAAACAGGGAACTTTGGGACGGTTGGTATGCGTAGATAAGGACTGCGGGCTGTAGACTGGACGCTCCGAGAAATCAATGTCAATGGAATTCAAAGAGGCCGTCAAGATAGCCACCCAATCGCTTTGGGCCAATAAGCTGCGGACCATTCTCACGCTGCTGGGAGTGGTGATTGGGGTTGCCAGCGTGATTGCGGTGGTGACACTGGTGAACGGCGCCAACAACTATGTGGCGAGTAAGGTGAACAAGTATGGCGCCGACGTGTTTACGCTGAGTAAGCAGCCGCAGATTATTACGAACTACGACGAGTATGTGAAGTGCCAGAAGCGGAAGAACATTCTGCTGGACGATTACAAGTACATTGCGGAGAACTGCACCCACTGTGCGGAGGTGGGCGCGCAGCAGACCACAATGGGCAAGATTGTGTTTGGGATACAGTCGAGCACGGACACGGTGATTCGCGGACAGACGTATGCGATGCCGGAGATGCAGAATTTGAATATCGTGCAGGGGCGCGGGTTTACTCCGACGGACGATGAGCATGCGTCGCATGTGGCGATTATTGGCTCCGACATCCAGGAGAACCTGATGAAGGGCGACGATCCGATCGGCAAGGAGATTCGAGTAGACGGTGCGCCATACACGGTGATCGGGCTGGGAGAGAAGCAGGGCAAGACGCTGGGGCAGAGCCAGGACAACTGGGTAGCAGTGCCGCTCTCGACGTTCCAGAGGACCTACGGCACGGCGAAGACGATTACGATCTACGCGAAGGCCGGCGGCGGGACGAATGGGCTGGAGGCGGCGAGCGACCAGGGACGGGTGCTGATGCGGTCGATCCGGCACGACGCTCCAGGGGTTCCGGACAGCTTTACGCTGGAGACGAGCGACACGTTTGTAGGGCTATGGAAGAACATCAGCTCGAGCTTTGAAGCCGTGGCGGTGGCGATTGCGGCGATCTCGCTGGTGGTGGGCGGGATTGTGATCATGAACATCATGCTGGTGAGCGTGACGGAGCGGACGCGCGAGATTGGAGTGCGGAAGGCTTTGGGGGCGCGGCGCGGCGATATTTTGATTCAGTTTTTGATCGAGTCGGCGACGATGGCGCTGATTGGCGGAGCGATTGGCGTGATCGGCGGCATGGGCGTGGCCCAGGTGGTGACGGTGCTGCTCGGGTTCCCCTCGACGATTGCGATCTGGAGTATTTTTGCGGGATTGATTGTGGCGGGGAGCGTTGGGATTTTCTTTGGGGTTTATCCGGCGCGGAAGGCCGCGGATCTGGATCCGATTGTGGCTTTGCGGTCGGAGCTATGAAGCGAGGACGGCAGATTCGGGCAGACCACGGGTTTTTCGACTGCAACGCGCAAAAGACGCGCGTCTCCGCTCAGGATGACACATCTATCCATCACGCAGGAAATTGCCGAAAGCTGGAGGCACCATGAAGGTTGGCGATCAAAAAGAAGCGGTGAAGATGGCGTTCGATCAGTTGCGCGCCAATAAGCTGCGCTCCGGGCTGACGATTCTGGGAATTGTGATTGGTGTGGTGACGGTGATCGCGATTTCGTCGGTGATCAACGGGCTGAACTCGAATGTCTCGGCGTGGGTCGCGACGATGGGAACGAATGTGCTGTGGGTGTTCCGGTTCCCGGTGATCGGCGTAAGGCCAACGACGGAGATGCTGACCCGGAAGCAGCTGACGCTGGATGACGCGCTGGCGATTGGGACGCTTCCGCATGTGGCGGCGGTGTCTCCCGGGTTGCAGTACCGGAACCAGCAGTTCGGGCAAGGTTCGGTTACAGCAAAGTATGGGATACACAAGTCGGAGAATGTTTCGCTTGAGGGCGACACACCTGCAGTAACACAGGTGTACGACTTCGATATTCACATGGGACGCTACTTTACGGAGCAGGATGAAGAGCGCGCCGCGGATGTCGTGGTGCTGGGTCACGACACGGCCGACGATCTGTTCGGGGGCCAGGAGAATCCGATCGGCAAGGAGGTACAGGTCGATGGCAGGACCTTCACTGTGGTCGGAACGCTGGAGAAGAGAAAGGCCCCGTTCGGCGGCGGGAAGAATCCTGACGACAACTTTGCTTATTTCCCGGTGACGACATTTCACAAGCTGCATCCCGAGGTGCTGGACTACTGGATCAGCGTGAAGTTTGACGACCAGAAGAATAAGGCCCTGGTGACGGATGAGATTACTGAACTGCTGCGGCGGCGGCGGAAGGTAAGGAACGAGGCCGAGGATAACTTTGCGATCTTCGGGTCGGACTCGCTGACGCGATTGTGGCAGCAGATTACGGGGAGCCTGTTTCTGCTGATGTTCGGGCTGTCGGCGGTGGGGCTGATGGTAGGTGGGGTGGGCGTGATGAACATCATGCTGGTGAGCGTGACGGAACGAACGCGCGAGATTGGGGTCAGGAAGGCAATTGGCGCGACGAAGAAGACCATCCTCGCGCAATTTACGCTTGAGGCGGTGACGCTGTGCGCCGTGGGGGGAATCCTCGGGATTTTAATTGGCAGCGCGCTCGCGCTGGGGCTCAGGTACATCCTGTCGTCGCTGGTGTCTCCGTGGTGGGTGATTGCTTCGTTTCTGTGTTCGTGCGCGATTGGGCTGGTGTTTGGGATCTATCCGGCGTGGAAGGCTGCGAATCTGAACCCGATCGAAGCGCTTCGGTATGAGTGACGACCGCGAAATTCTGCCCTAGTAGACTGGATGGATGCTGGCGATTGCAGTTGAAGTGTTTATGGCGCTGCTGGCGCTGGCGGGAGTCGCCTATCTGATGCTGGCGCTTTGGGGAGCGCGGGATTTCAATCATTACTGGCGCGGGAAAAAGCCTGAAGGATTTTCGCCGGATGTCTCGATTCTGAAACCGGTGAAGGGTGTCGACCCCCGGATGTATGAAGGGTTGGCGAGCCATTGCCGACAGGAATATCCAGGGCGATTTGAGCTTGTGTTTGGTGTGAGCAGCCTGAGTGATCCCGCGGTCCAGGAGGTTGAGCGGCTGCGCGCGGAGTTTCCGCAATGCTCGATCAAGCTGGTGGAGTGCCGCGAGCGATTGGGCACGAGCGGCAAGGTGAGCAACCTGGTGCAGATGCTGCGCGAGGCGAGCTATGGCTTTGTGCTGATCAATGACAGCGATATTCGCGTGGGGCCGCGATACCTGGCGCGGGTGATGAGTTGTTTTGCCGAGGCGCGCGTGGGAATGGTGACGGCTCCGTATCGCGGGATGACAGCCGAACGCGGAGCGACGTTGTGGGCGCGGCTGGAGGCCCTGGGAATCTCGACAGATTTTTTTCCGGGCGTGTTCGCGGCGCGGAAGCTCGAGGGCGGGATCCGGTTCGGGCTTGGATCGACGCTGGCGATGCGGCGGGAAGCGCTGGAGCAGGCTGGCGGATTGGAGCCACTGGTGGAGTGTCTTGCAGACGACTACGAGATGGGCGCGCGAATTGCGGCGGCGGGGTATCGGGTGGAACTTGCGCCTGAGATTGTGGAGACGACCGTGCCTGCGTACGGGTTTCATGGATTTGCGGAGCACCAGTTGCGGTGGGCGCGCACGGTACGGGATTCGCGCAAGGCAGGATACCTGGGGCTCGCAATCACGTATGCGTTGCCGTGGGCAATGATGACGTGTATCGCCAGTGGCTTTGAACTATGGAGCTTCACTCTGCTGAGCGTTGTCGCGCTCGCTCGTATGGCTGTGGCGCTGAGCGTTGGGGTGGGCATCCTTCGCGATGGACAGGTGCTGCGGGATTTCTGGCTGATTCCGTTACGCGATTGCTTTGGGCTGGGGTTCTGGCTGTGGAGTTTCGCGGACGACACCATTGTGTGGCGGGGAGAACACTTCCGGCTGAAGGGTGGACGGCTGAGCCGCGTAAGTTGATGAAGTGCGTGGGGCTGCAGCGGCTTTAGAAGAAGTGAAAAGTGACCAACTACGAAAAAACGACTGTCTATGTAAAAGCGACCCGCTATGAAAAAGTGACGACCTACGAAACTCTTCGTTGACTAATTACGAAAATTTTCGTACATTGTGATTCGCACGGTGTCTGCAGCTGGAATGGCTGCTTGTCTGGTGCGAGGGTTCATCGAAAAGACGCGCTGCCATTCGTCACAAAGCCAGGGAAAACGCCCTCTGGGTTGCGTAACTGCCGACATCGTTCGTTGTCTCAGGTACACCCGGAGGTGCTCCATGGCCTGGAATGCATGGTTTTACCGACTTGGCTTGGGTCTGGCGGGATTGGCGCTGTTGTCTGGGCCAGCGCTATGTGCGAGCGCTTCACAGGAAGGCGCTTTTGAGCAAACGCGAGCAGAGCGGATTGCGCGGGATGTGCAGCTGATTCATGCCGCCGAGCATGAGCGGCTTGGGCCGCTGGACATGGGCAGGCTGTGGGGCCGACTGGCAGTCCATTTCGAAGAGGCAGGGGAGTTTGCAAAGAGCGAAGCGGCGTATAACCGTGCATTGGGGTTTCTGGAACAAGCGCCGCACGGCGTCCTTGAATACTCGGCGGCACTGGATAATCTGGGTTCGCTTTATCTGAGCGAAGGGAACTTCGACGCAGCGGAGACATGCCGCAAGCGTTCGTACGCGCTACGCGAAAAGAGCGGTGACGGCCTGTCGATTGCGCGAGGTAAGTGGATGCTTGCCGAGGTGGACCTGGCAAAGAAGCGGTATAAGGACGCGCAGAAGAAGACTTCCGAGGCGTACGAGGCGATGGTTGCGCTGAAGAATCCCCTGGTGAACGAGATCGTCTCGACACTGACACTGTTGTCCTCCAGCAGTTGCAGGAACGACCAGTGCGCCTTAGGCGTGGAGAGCGGGCAGGAGGCCAAAAGGCTTGCACTGGCTGTGCTTCCGGCGGATGACGTGCTGCTCGGCGAGGCTTTGATTGCGCTGGGCTACGCGGAGTGGAAGTCCGGGATGAAGGATGTTCCGGATGAGGATTTACGGGAGGGTGTGCGAATTCTGCGTAAACGGCCTTCGCCGGGTCATCCGTATCTGCTTGGAGCATTGACGGTCTACCGCAATTATCTGAGGGAGGAACATCGAGCAGCAGAGGCCGACGCGATCGCGAAGGAAGAAGAATCGCTGAGAGGCACGCTGGCGAATGCCTGCAGCAGTTGCACGGTGAGCGTCCACAGCCTGCGTGCGCGATAGCGCGACGGCGAAGACGTTGAACTGCGGTTCATGACATGAAAAGCGGCGACTCGTCACATGGTGGAACTTCGCGTTGAACTTCGCATCCTGAACTGCGTAGCTGCTGTCGTGATCCCCTTGCCGCACTTCGCACCGTGCCAGCAATGCTGGCCGGTTTGCCGCCAGTGAATGTCGAAACAGCTCTTATTCGAGCGTCATGGTAGCGAGCATTGCCGAGGTGATTTATGACGCAGGTGACATTGTTCTTCCGGTTGGGCGTTGTACAGCGTATCCGGGCGGCTGCATGGCTAACGGGTCTTGTCGTCCTTCATTTGTGGGTTGCGAGAGCGAGGGCGTTACAGGCGGTTGAGCCGCCGGCTTCGCTGGAGCAGCGAGTTGCGCGTGGAAAAGAACTGGTTCGCGAGGGAGAGAAGGCCGGAATGGATTCTCTCCGCGTGGGGAGATTGTGGGCAAAGCTGGCGTCGGACTACGAGGACGAGGGCGCATATGTTCAGGCGGAAGATGCGTACAATCGCGCGCTGAAGCTGTTCGCGTCGTCGTCGGCTGGAGCAGCGGAGTATGCGATCACGCTGGACAATCTTGGCTCGATGTATGTGTTGAAGGGCGAATTGAACGCGGCAGCGGAATGCAGGAAACGGGCGATGGCGCTGCGGGAGCCGACCGGGGACAAACTTGAAATTGCAAGAGGATGGGCGCACCTGGCGGAGATCTCGCTTGCGAGGCATCGGTCCAAGGAGGCCGAGGCGGAGGCTTCGAAGGCTTACGAGCAAATGGCGGCGGTGAATGATCCTGTTGCGGAAGACTTTGTGTCGGCGCTGATTACGCTTACCTACGCGAGCAGCTTCAACCAGGAACATGTGGAGGCATTGGGGTACGGTTCGGCCGCTCTGTCGCGGGCCCGCATGGCGTTCGCGGCGGATTCGCTGCAGGTGGGCGGGGCCCAGGTGGCCATTGGTTACGCGGAGTGGAAGGCGGGCAAGAAAGGCGATGCCGATCGCGATATGCGCGCAGGCGTCGAGGCTTTGCGCTCGTGGACAACCTCGGGACATCCCTATGTGCTTGCCGCCTTGCGGCAGTACAGCGCGTTTCTGGAGCAGACCCATCGGAAGCGTGAAGCGAAACAGGTCGCCGAAGAGGAGAAGCAGCTTGAGTTAGCTCCGGCTGCGGGATGTAACGACTGCACGGTAAGCGTTTATGGTTTGCGGGCCAAGTAGGTCATGGTTGACGATTCGTGGCGGTATTTGGCGCCTTTGTCACATTTGTAAAGACAGCGCCTGACTGCAAACGTCGATGAACCATCGGGCCTCTACAGGAGGTGGTTCCATGTGGCACTTATCGGTCGCCTTATCTGCACTCAGGAGTATTTGCAGTCTGTGTGTTTTGCCGGGGCTTGCTTTGGCGGGCGGACTCACTGAATCCGCATACGCGACACAGAGCCTGACCGGGCGGACACAGCTTGAGCGGCACATCGCCGACGATCTCAAGTGGATTCAGCAGGGAGAAAAAGAAGGACTGGAGCCGCTGAAGATGGGCCGGTTGTGGGCCCGTCTGGCCTCGGACTATCAGGACGAGATGGAGCTTGCGAGATCCGAGGCAGCTTACAACCACGCGCTTCGGCTGATCGAACGGCTGCCCGATGCGCAAAAAGACTATGCGATCGTGCTGGATAATCTTGGGTCACTGTACGTGATGTCAGGGAAATTTGACGATTCGGAACGTTGCCGCCGGCGGGCGCTGGCCGTGCGCGACGCACTGGGGGACAAGCAGGAAGTCGCGCGCGGAAAGGCGCACCTGGCCGAGGTGTACCTGGGACGGCACAAGTACAAGGACGCCAGGCAGGAGGCGCAGGAGGCTTACACAGCGATGATTGCGCTGAAGGAGCCTGAGGCGAGCCACGTGGTGGCCGCGCTGGTGACGCTGATTTACTCGGAGTGCGAGCTGAATCAGTGCAAAGATGCGGTGGACCACGCGCGGACCGCGGTGTCGTATGCCAGCGACGCGAAGCCTTTGGATGCGCTGGCGCTGGGGCAGGCACACCTGGCGCTTGGGTATGCCGAATGGAGAAACGGAATCAAGGACAATCCGGAAGAAGAGATGCGCGAGGGCATTCGCATCATGACATCGCAGGAATTGCCTGGGCATCCCTATGTGCTGAGCGCGATGGAGCAATACCGGGCTTATCTGGAGTCTGAGCATCGCGGGCTCGAGGCAAAAGAGGTTGCGGAGCAGGAGCACGCGTTAACGGCAAAGCGAGGAGACTGCCCGGAGTGCACGGTGAGTGTCTATAGCCTGCGGTCCCATTGAGTTCGAGTTTCAAGGACAATTTGTCGATTTGATAAAAATTGCGAGTTTGCCAGGGCGGAGACCTATCTTGTCTCCGCTTGTTTTTTTGTCTTTTTTGGGTCAACAGGCAAAACGATTGCCCGCGTAAAACTGCACTCCAAGGCGGAAATCCGCAGGTTGTCACATTGGGTGAACCGGGACTGTTCAGGCTGCGTCATTTGAACCATCGAGCACGCTGGAGGTGGTCCATGACGTTTGCACTCCGGGCTCCGCATTTGAAATTCGCAAGGAAAAAGGATTGTGTTCCGTATGGAGTAAGCGCACAATCAACTCCTTCATCAAAACCTAACCATGAGGAATCGGCATTGAAAGTTATGCGTTCCGAAGGATTTTTTCCGAGGCACTGCGTCCGCGCAGCAGCTTGTGCTGCACTTGTCTTTCTTCCCAGGCTCTCATTTGCGTGGCAACCGTTTGATACGGCTTCAGTTGAGCAAAGGATTACCAAAGAGCTTGTGCTGATTCACGACGGCGAGCGGAATGGGCTTGAGCCCTTAAAGATGGGCCGGCTGTGGGCCCACCTTGGGATCGACTACGAAGATGAGGCCGAGTTTGCCAAGGCTGAATCGGCGTATAACCATTCCCTGAAAATTCTTGAACCATTGCCCTCGGGAACGGAGGACTACGAGAATGTGCTCGACAATCTCGGGTCGATGTACCTGATGGTGGGGAACCTGCCGGATGCGGAACGGTGCAGCAGGAACTCACTCGCAGTGCGCGAGAGGATGGGTGACAGACTCCAGATCGCGCGGGGAAGGTGGCATCTGGCCGAGGTGGAACTAGGCCGGCACAAAGCGAAGGAAGCCCAGCAGACCTCTCTTGATGCGTACAACGAGATGGTTGCACTGAAGGATCCTGAGACGAAAGACCTGGTATCGGCCCTCATTACGCTTACTTATGCGGAGTGTTTTCAAAGCTGCGGGGACGATGGCGTGATGCATGCGAAACAGTCGCTCGCGCTGGCTCGCGGCGCTAGTCCAGGGGATCCGATCATGATTGGACAGGCGCTGCTGGCGTTGGGAAATGCCGAGTGGAAGGCAGGGATGAAAGAAGGTCCCGAGAAGGAGATCCGGGAGAGTATTGAGATCTTCCGGTCCCAGAATGCTCGCGGGCGCGCTTATGTTCTTGGCGCGATGGAGCAGTACCGCAAATACCTGGATGCAGTGCATCGCGGGCCGGAGGCGAAGCAGGTGGCGCTGGAAGAGTCGCAGATTCGCAGCGAACAGCCCAAAGGCTGCGCCAACTGCACCGTAAGCGTATACGGCTTGCAGACGCAGTAGAGGATTGGCCGGGAAGCAATGCTTCAGTAAGGATTGGGTTGGTTGCTGAGGATCTCCTTGCCTCCGCTCTGTGCGACGAAGAAGGTCTTGCCGGGGAGGCCTGGAGGCGGATCGCCCAGATCCTGCCAGAGGAAAATGCGGCGTGTATTGTCGTCCCATTTGAGAGAGAGGGAGAGCTTGTCTTCGAAGATGGGTGGAGCATCGGGGAAGAAGCTCCCGTACCAGAGGTTGGAGGAGCGGCCTTCGTAGATGTGAATATCGTTTCGGTGCAGGTAGAAGCCGAGAGAGCTGCCGGCTTCGTATTCGCCGTGGATGACGATGATGTCTCCGGGCCTGATGAGCGGGGCGATGGCGTCGGCGAGTTGCTTTGAGGTGAGGACCGGGGAGAATATCTGCAGGCCGAGGTGGGCGGCCAGGAGGAAGAGGAAGGCTCCGGCGGCGAGTGCGATGTTGGCAGCGTGGGGGCGGTAGGCTCGACGCAGAAGCAGGGATGCGAGCGTGCTGCCGAAGAGCGCGATGGCAGTGAGGATGAGCGGGGTGCGGAAGGCTCCCATGGCACGGGCGTTGAGGTCGAGGAAGTGACCGAAGGAGAGGGCGTAGTCGCCGGGGTTCTGCTTGAGGAGCGAGGCTAGGTCGGTGCCGGGGTCGGGTGGCTGCGAATGGATGATAAAGAATCCGGCAGCAAGTGCGGCGATGGAACCGAGGACGAGCATGAGGACGGCGATGCGCTGCCCTGAGGTCACGAGCGGGTTAGGGACGGCGAAGGATTCGGCTTCGACGGCTTCGTCGTTAAGCCAGGCGGCGATGAGGAGAACGAGCGCGGGGAGCGCGGGGAGGACGTAGTACTCCTGGCGGGTGGAGAGCGAGAAGAAGAGCAATGGGACGGCGGCCCAGATGCCGAGGAGGAGGCGTGTGCTCTCTTCGTGTGAGAGCCAGGCTTCCTGCTTTTCCGGGTTGATTCGGGCCTGCAGCCATTTCCAGCCGGTGAGGAGCGGCGAGGCGACGAGTGCGGCTCGTGCTTCGATGCGGGAGATGGCGTGGAAGAGGAAAGCGCTCCAGGGCATGAGCCAGACGAGGACGAGTCCCCAGAAGAGAAAGAGTGGGACGGTATCGTAGTCGCGGGGGACGCGGAGGTTGAGGTAGCGGAGGATGTGTTCGTTGACGAAGTAGAACCAGGTCCAGCCGTGGACGTTGCCGTCGGTGGGCTGCGGGACCTGCCAGTGTCCGTGGGAGAAGGCGATGTGGCCGGGATTGCCCTGGGTGGGATTGGCGAGGCCGATGAGAATGTGCCAGGGCGCGGCGATGGCGCAGAAGATTGCGGCGCTGGTGATGGGGTGGAGGCGGAGGATGCGTGCGATGGCTCCGCGGAGTCCGCGGGTGAGGAGCAGGTGCGCGGCGACGATGGCGATGGGGAAGACGAGGCCGATAAGGCCCTTGGTGAGGACTCCGAGGGCGCAGGCGGCGGCGAAGCCGAAGCAGGGCCAACGTGCTGGTGGATCGGAGGCTCGTTGGTGCTGGTTGAATCCTGCGAAAAATAGAGGGGGCTCTCCACTCCGCTTCGCTTCGGTCGAGATGACGTACGGTTGTGACTGGCTGGGTTGCTCTGTGTGCCAGTAGCAGAGGATGGCGAGGGTGAGCCAGAGGCAGACCATCGCGTCGGGGATGGTGATGCGGGTGTAGATGAAGATGCCGAAGCTGGAGAGGAGGATGAGGCCGGCGTAGAGTCCTGCGCGGGTGCTTGCGAAGGCTCTTCTGGCGAAGGCCTCCACGATGAGCGCAAGTGCGAGAACGGTAAGTGCAAGCGGGAGCCGCGCTGCGGGCGCGCTTGCACCGAAGAGCTTCATACTTGCGGCCATCGACCAGTAGAGCAGCGGAGCTTTCTCGAGGTAGCGGATGCCGTTCGCGTAGAGCGTGGTCCAGTCGTGGCGGAGGAGCATCTCGCGGGAGACTTCGGCATGGACAGAGTCTGCGTCATCGAGCAGCGGCGGTGTGACGAGGCTGTAGCTGCAGTAGAGGACGAACCAGATTGCGAGCAGGATGAGGCGGCTGCGGTTCTTTGAGCTGACGTCGAGAGGCACGTGACCAGTGTATTGGCGTGCTCGCCTGTCTGCCCTCTGTACGATAAAGGCTCATGGGTCTCCGCTGGTTCTCACGCCCGCTTCCGCTGCTCCTGCTTGTCACAGCTCTCTTCACTTTCCTGATCCAATCTGGTGAGCTCGGTACGTCTGATACGGCGCATCGCCTGCAGGTGACACATTCTCTTTGGACCGGTGAGCCGCAGGTCTTTCCTTACGAATATCCGGACTTCGGGCTGCATGGGCGTGGTGGCAGACTCTATGCTTCATACGGAATCGGGCAATCGCTGCTCATGCTGCCGGCCGACATCGTCGCTACCGCAGCAAGCCACTTGCCCTTGTGGCGGAGCTACGTTGGCAGCGAAGCAGACCCAACGATCCGCAACATTCTTGTCAGCATCAGCACGAACATTCTCATCAGCGTGCTCACGGCGCTGGTTGTGCATCGTCTGCTTGGTTTACTCGGCTTCTCTGCGACAGAGTCCGCGGCAGGCACCTTGGGTTTGCTCGTTGCCACGACGCACCTGCACTACTCGCAGAACATGACGGAGAACAACTACATCCTGCTGCTTACCATGACTGGTCTCCTGTTGCAGTACAGGTGGCTCGTCCTTGGTAACCGCCGTTCGCTGTTGTGGGGATCGGCCGCGCTCGGGCTCAATCTGCTTACGCGAATTACCACTGCTCTGGATCTTGCTGGCGCTGCCTGCTTCGTTGGGCTGGCCGCGATGTTCGCTCGATACAAAGTTGAGCCGCATATGAATCCTGAACCAATATCTTCCCGTATGCGCGTCTACCTGCGAACGGCACTTCCTCTATACGCGTCGTTTTTCCTGCTCGATCGCGTGTATCAGTACATCCGTTTCGGCTCGTGGACGAATACGTATGTATCGGTTCTGGCGCGCGAACAGAGGCAGAGGGATCCCCTGCTCCCCACTAACTTTCCTTTCGATGGACACTGGTTTCATGGGGGTCTCAATTCAGGCATTCTCGGCCCTCTCTTTGCGCCTGAAAAGAGCATCTTCCTGTTTGATCCCATGCTGCTGCTGACGCTGGTGCTCACGATCGTGCTTTGGAAGCGGCTTGCGCCCGGAGTCCGGGCCTTTCTGGCAGCTTCGTTTGCTCTGATTGCCTTGTACATCATGTTTTATGCGCGGTATGGCTCGTGGGCCGGCGACTACGCATGGGGTGATCGATATGTCTCAAGCGCAGTGGAACTAGCCTCGCTGCTTTCGATACCCCTTCTGCTTCGCTACCGGCGATTCCTGCACCGAGCCCTGTGGCTCTTCGGGCTGGCAATTACTGCCGGAAGCGTCGCCATCCAGTGCGCCTCGGTTGCTTTCTGGCTTCCGCTTGAGATCTGCCAGATGAAGACATTCGGGGGTCACACCCTTGTGGTGGTTCTGCGTTTCAAAAACATCGCTGCCTTCATGATGGGCCGGCGGGACGCATGGGGGCTCAACACGCCTTACATCAATCAAGACCCATGGGATGCGGCTCGTCTCGGCGCCTGGAACTTTCTGCCTTCTCAGCTGCGTCATATAGGCGCTGCGCCGCCGTGGGCCGTTCACGTTTTGGACGGCATTTGGGTCGCTGTTGCCGTTGCGTTGGTCGTGGCTACGGTAAGGCTTGCCGATGTGCTTCGCCACCCGCCTGAATTGTCGTAGACTCAGGCTGACTGCTGATGCGTGATCTTGTTCAAGTGAGTGGAGCTTCGGGGCCTCCGACGGAGCTGATCTTTGGGGATTGGTATCCAGCCTTGCGTGTGCGGGATTTGCGCAAAGGGAAGATGACGACTGCCCTGCTGCTGGGTGTTCCCCTGGTGCTGGGGCGAAAGCGGGATGGGAAGATCTTTGCGATGCGCGATCTTTGTCCGCATCGTGGGATTCCGCTGTCGGCGGGGTGGTTCGATGGGGAGACGGTGCAGTGCAAGTATCACGGCTGGAGATTTGAGCCTTGCTCGGGCCAATGCAAAGAGATTCCTTCGCTGACTTCGCATGATTCGCTGGAGCCGGGGAAGATTTATGCCGGTGCGTATCCGTGCGTGGAGCAGGATGGGTATGCGTGGGTTTATTTGCCGGAGCCGGGGACGGGGCGGCCCTTGAATGAATCTGCCGCGGGCGCTGACGCGCTGCCTCCGGTACCGGAGCTGCCTAAGTTTTCAAAGAACTTTCGTTCGGCGCACCTGGTGGCGGATCTGCCGTGCAATGTGGACCACGGAATTATCGGGCTGATGGATCCGGCGCATGGGCCGTTTGTGCATCAGGCGTGGTGGTGGCGGAGCCGCGCGAGCATTCATGAGAAGGAGAAGCACTTCGAGCCGATTCCACAGGGCTTTCGGATGTCGTCGCATGCTCCGAGCGCGAACTCGGCGCCTTACAAATTGCTGGGGGTTTATGGCGAGCCGATTACGACGACGATCGATTTTGTGCTGCCGAATCGCCGGTATGAGACGATTCGCGCGGGCGACAAGTGGTTTGCGAGTCTAACGACGGTGACTCCGGTGACGCCTTCGACCTGCCGGATCGATGTGATCGCGGCGTGGAATGTTTTTTATCGGGTACCATTTGTAACGCCGATCGCTACGTTCTTCGGAGCTCGGTTTGTGCGACAGGATCAGGAGACGATGATCGAGCAGGCCGAGGGGCTGCGATTTCATCCGGGATTGATGCTGATCGATGACGCAGACAAACCGGCGAAGTGGTACTTCGCGCTGAAGCAGGCGAGGCTGAAAGGAACAAGTGAGCATCCGCTGCAAGGGCCGATGACGCTGCACTGGCGGAGCTGATAGTTCATTAGAGGGCTACGTCCTTAAACGAGCGACAAGCTAAGGAAAAGGGCCTCTACCTTTGCCTGGGAGACAGAGGCCATCAAGTGAATCAGAGGAGAAAATCTAATGCTAGGCGTTGAGACGTACGAAGGCCGGGTTGAGTTGGCCGAAAAAAATCGGTGTGGATCATTCTTCTTTCAGGCGATTCAACAAGGGGCATTTTGGCATCAGAATGAGATGGCGTTCGCATGTGAACGATGGGACATCCTGTTCGAAATGCGCTTGGAATCGCAGCAGTAGCCGCAACTCTGTTTATGGCGGGATGCGGCAAACGTGAGCAGGCGGGTGCGGCTCCGCCAAAGCCGCCAGCAGTGCCATTGAAGCCCGCGCCGGCGACTCCGATTGATACGAAACGAGTTGAATTGGGGGGCCGGACCTGGGATCCGGAGTGGGACAAGATTGTGGAACTCGCGCTGGCTCCTGAGATGCTGACGCGACGTGTTCCGGCGGATGTGCGCCGGTTTTGTCCGCGGTTTTACGACATGACCGAGGCGGACAAACGGTCGTTCTGGGCCTACTTCTTTCAGGCGCTGGCGGGAGCAGAGGCCGGACTGAAGCCGGAGACTCGCGTGATGCACACCGATCCCGAGGTCGCAGTGAAAGATGGAGTGACGAAGCGGACAGCGAGGCAGGAGGGATTGCTGCAGCTCAGGTATGAGGACCAGGAAAGGTATGGATGCGACTTCGATTGGGAGCACGACAAGCAACTTGCGCCGAAGGACGCAACGAAAACGATTCTGCAGCCTAAGAACAATCTTGAGTGCGGCGTGAAGATTCTGGAGAAGCAGATCATCGAGCAGCATAAGGCGTTGTTGTCGCAGACGGGGTACTGGTCGACACTGCGACCGGGGACCATGAGCTATCGGGTGTTCGCGAAACAGATGACGAATGTTCCGCTGGCATGTGGGGCGAGGAATGCGAAGCTGGTAGCGAGGCGGTGAAGGGCGATTATCCGAGACCTTCGCGAAAGCCATTTCGCCAGCTTGAATATTTTGGTGTCCAGTTGAGCTCGCGTTTGGCTTTTTCGTTGGAGACTCCGCGGATGTCGTTCATGAGTGCGACGGCGTGGTCGCCCACCATGAGCTTTGCGATGGCGTTGGGGACGTGCATGGGGGGTTTAGCACCAACGATCTCGGCGAGGTATGGGAGCCAGTCAGAGACGAGTGCGGGGTCGTCGTCAACGATGTTGTAGATGCCGCGCTGGCCGTGGGTAAGCGCGGCTACTGTAGCCGTTGCGGCGTCGTGGAGATGGAGGAAGGACCAGACTCCGGTGCCCTGGCCGATGAGCGGGAACTTGTGATTGCGGATATCCTCGACGACTGCCCCGTCGAGCGCAACGTTGCTGTGCGGGCCATAGAGCGGGCCGTAGCGGAGAACGATGCCCGTGAATCCGGGCTCGCGGAGGACGGTGTGCTCAAGAGTCTGGATGGCATCAAGCATGTGCTTGAGCTTTTCAGGCGGATTGTTGTCGAGGTCGTCTTCCTCCGTTTTGAGGCGGATGCCTTTTGGGGCATAGGGCCAGCCGGCGAAGCTTTGGGCGATGAACTTTTCGACTCCAACGTTGACTGCAGCGGTGGTGAGGTGGCGCGTACCTTCGGTGCGGAGCTGGTTGGTGAGGGCGAAGTCGCGGTCGATGTGCCGGATGTCGATGTGTTGCGGGATCGCGGTGAGCTGGTGGATTACTGCTTGCGGCTTGATTTCGGCGACGGCCTTCTCGACGGCTGAGGCGTCGAGGGCGTCGAAGAGTACGGGGGTGGCGCCGAGGGACTTTACGAGCTCGGTGTGGGCGGGGTTACGGAAGGCTCCGTAGACCTCGTGCTGCTGGGCGACGAGAAGAGGGACGAGGTGTTGGCCGATGGCTCCGGATGCGCCGGCCAGGAGGATCTTCATGGCGGGTCCTATTCTCCCATTGTTTGGATGGTCGGAAGTGAGAGAGTGATGCTAGCGTGGATCAGATTGCAGCATTCGCCTGGCGGGCGTGGCGCGAACGTCCCTACCTCCGTCGGAGGGGCGCATGCCTTGGTGCGCAGTGTTGTACCGCGGGGATCAGGAAGTTGTCTTTTCTTCGTCGAGTTCGAGCAGACGCCTTGTTTCGTCGAGGTTGAGGAAGTTTCCGTCTACGATAAACTCGTATTCGCCCGCGTTGGGGGGAACCTGGTGAACGCCCTCAACGGTGTGGCCACGCTTGCGAAGCTGCTGGACTAGAAGGTCGATGTCTACCATGGCGACCACTATACAAGAGGGCTGTAGCGGTACGGATAGAAACGGCATGCAAGATACTGGCAGTTCTACCAGTGAACGTTGATCGAGGATTTTGATAAAAGAAGCCATGAAATGCGACTGTGAATTGTCGCCGAAGAACCAGATCCTCAGCCTTCCCGGCCATCTCAAACCTCGTTTGCTCTGTGGTTTGACGAAGGCTGATCTGGATTTTTTGCTGTCTACAGCCAAACACCGGCAATTTCGCGCGTCCACCGTGATTATTCATCAGGAGGATCCCGCGGATCACTTTTTCCTGCTCACGGGCGGTCAGGGCAGGCACTTCATGACCACGAAGACGGGGCGAAAGATACTTCTGTTCTGGCTGACGGCCGGGCAGATCTTCGGCGGCTCTGCGATTTTGAGCAGTCCCGGCCGATATCTTGCCAACACAGAGCTGTCGACTGACGGCTGCGTCTGGGCATGGGATCGCCAGACGCTGCGCGAGTTTGTATTGCGTTGCCCGCGCCTGCTGGACAATTGCCTGTCCATCGCGGCGACTGAGCACATCCCCTGGTTTATCTCTTCACAGCTTTCATTGACCGGCAACGACGCGCACGGTCGCGTGAGCCAATTGCTGGCGAGCCTGGCTTGCGGAGTTGGTCGGGCGACTCCCAACGGAATCGAACTCCAGATCACGAACGAAGATATTTCCGCTGGAGCGAATGTGACGCCGTTCACTGTCAGCCGGATATTGAGCGACTGGCAGCGCAACGGTGTTTTGAAGAAGGGCCGCGGCAAGATTCTTCTGCAAAAGCCGTTCCTGCTGGCCACCGAAGCTGCCGCAGATTCCTCCGCCGCCTGAGCGGCAACCACTTCCCTGGGTGCTCTGGAGCTACCCCACAGAGGTGCGTGCCATCCGGCGCGGTGCAGTTACTTTACATAGGTGAAGGTGCCGCAGAGGTCGGTCGAGTTCCTGATGGCGTCGAACTCGAAGACGGGTGGCTTGTCTCCAGAGAAGAAAGCCAGCTGGAGTGAGTTTCCCTGCGGCGTAGGCTGCCATCCACTGAACGTCTTCCGCTCCGCAGAGAGAGTTTTTGTGCAGGAATTTTCTGGCGGAGGGGATGTTGAGGCGGTAGAGGCCGCCGGTGCGGGCGGCGTTGGAGTCGGTGTCAAAGACGGCGCTAAGCTCTGAGCCGGTGAGGTCGTGGGCGCGGGAGATGGGCGTCGTCCAGAAGTTGATGGTAAGGCGTTCATTGCCAAGGGAGATGTCTCCGGTGATGGATCGGGCGGTGTTGCTTGCGGCCCGCCAGTAGCCGTGCTCCTGAGCCCCGTTCTGGGACGCGTTCTGGGCCCCGTTTTGGGCCTGAGCCGTGAGAGTCAAGAGCAGGATGGCGGTGGCCATGCAGTTAAAAGAGAAACACGCTTCATGGATCAAGCATGACACCATGAAGCGTGTTTCCGGAAATCGTGGACGTTTCAGGTCAGTTGCGGCTGCGGCGGCCACCCATCAACTGCAGGACGGCCATGAAGATGTTGATGGCGTCGAGATAGATGGAGAGGGAGAGAGAGACGGCAGAGGCTCCGGCGCCGCCTGCGCGGATGCGGGCGAAGTCACCGACGGTGAGGAGAGTGAAGATGCCGAGCGTAAGCCAGGAGTAGGTGTCCGGCGAGAGGAAGTGGAAGAACATGCTGGCGATGCCAGCGATGATGAGGAGCAGCAGCGCACCCATTCCGATTCCGGCGATGCGCCGATAGTTGATGTTGAAGAGATAAGCGATGCAGCCCATGACGGCCATACCGCAACCGGTGGTGGCGGCGGCGTTGAAGACCATGCCTGTGCCGAAGGTGTGGATATAGCGCTGGATGAGCGGGCCGATCTCCCAGCCCATGAAGTAGGTGAGGGTAAGGAAGAGGCCGAGCGCTACGGCAGGGTTGGCCTTGCGGGTGAAGTTGATGGCGAAGATGAGTCCGATGACGACGATGAAGCCGACGAAGGTTCCCCAGGGCGGCGCGGTGGCGACTCCGATCGAAGTGATGAAGAAGCCGAGCGAGGTGATGCCGAGGACCTTGGCGAGGAGAGAGGATGTTTCCTCGCGGGGGGCGTCGATGATGGTGGGGTAGTTTTGGCTGAGACGGTAGTCGTTCATAGATATCGTTTTTCGCTCCAACACTATTGGACGTTATTTGGGCCGGTTTGTCATGGGTGGAGGGCGATTGATGAGTGGTCTCAGTTCGATCCGGTCAACCGGGCGAAGAATGTTGCATCGTCTGCTGCGTTCATATCAATCCAGTCTTCGTCGGTCCGCTGGGCACGCATCTGCAGGAACGGGACGGCGTCCGGGCCGACCGGATGGCGGAGCTGCCAGGTTTCGCTCCGGGCGACTTCGAGTATCTTCGCGGCTACGAGCGATGGAGGCACCGGGTTCGCCAATGAGTTCGAGAACATCACGGAGAAGCGCGCGGTCTGCCCGTAGGGCGAGCTGTTCGCGGGTTCTCCGATGCGCCGCGCCATCGCGGTGTCGATGATGCCGGGCTCGACAAGGGCGACACGAACATTGAAGGTCTTCATCTCGCCTGCGAGCCCTTCGCTCAGGGCCTCGAGAGCCCACTTCGAGGCGCAGTAAGGAGTCAAGGGCGGACAGGAGAGGCGTCCTGCGACGGAGCTTACGTTGATAATGCAACCGCTGCGGCGCTGACGCATCAGGGGAAGCAGCGGCTGGATGCAGCGTATTGCTCCGAAGTAGTTGGTCTCCATGATGGAGCGGAACTCGGAGAGTGGCAGTTCCTCGACGGAGCCCCGGGCTTCCACTCCTGCGTTGTTGACGAGGACGTCGATGGGGCCGTGCCTGAGGATGGCCGCGATCGCTTCGCTGACCGAATGGTCGGAATCCACGTCCATCGCGGAGACGGCGATGGGCAGCTTTTCGTGCGCGGCGGTTTCGGCGAGGGCAGGCGATTGCGATGGATTGCGCATGGTCGCGTGGACCTGGTAGCCGGCACGGGCGAACGCGAGCGCCGTCTCAAAGCCGATTCCCTTGCTGGTTCCAGTGATGAGAACTGAGGCCATTGTTCTTTCTCTCCTTGAGGATGTGGGGGATGAGTCGTATTACGAGTGTGAGGGGATTCGCTGCTCTCAGATCAGGTCATCGTACGCGAGAAACGGTGAGGCTGAGTTAATGGAGAGCTTTTTGTTGTCCCGAAAGACAGAGCCGGGCACGCGGCGCTGTCCTCGCGGGTGTGTTGTACCCCTCCCCTATCTTAAGATGCAAAGATCCTCAAAATAAATGACTTAGATTCGGATTTCCAGGCGCACGCCCGATGCCAAAGTCATGGAAAGACGAAAGCCCGGCGGTGTGCCGGGCTTTCCTTTGCTCCTCATTAAGGTTATCAGGGCTGTCAAGGGCGGCGTGTGGAAATCGCGTGGCGCGCCCTGGTCGGTGAGTTGAGCGATGAGTCTCACCATGTGAAGCCGCCGGAGGGGGGTGGCCATGCTCCGAGGAGCTGGCGCAGCAGGACGATGCGTCCGAAGTGGTAGGCGTTGTGGGTGGCGAGTGAGATGAGCTGGTCGCGGACGGTCATGATGCGGACGGGGTGTGCGGGGCGTGAGGGGCAGCGGATGGTTTGGTCGAGGCGAGCGATGTCCTGTGCGGCTGCGGCGGCGTGTTCTGCTCCGTGAAGGAAGCGGCGGCACAGTTGTCCCCATGGTTCTTGCGGGAGTTCGGTCGAGGACTCCTGGGGAAAGCCGTCGGAGGCCCTGGTGGGGTAGGGAATCTCGAGGCCGGCGATCCAGTGGAGGGTGATCCTCTGCCAGAACGCGATGTGCCAGAGTTCGCCGTAGATCGTGTGGGGAACGTTGGGAAATGTGCGGTGGACGAGATCGTCGGTGAGGCCTTCGAGGATGTGGGAGGGTGCGACGGCGTAGCTGTCGGCGATGAGAGCCTGGGCGAGTTCGGACATGATGGGCGCTCCTGAATGCAGGTGCTTTTAGAGATGCTGTTTAGGTATTGTCTGACTCAATTTAGGGAGGCTGATGTTCCACCGGGATGAGGTGTACATAATTTGGAATGCTGCTTCGGCAGATAGGGCTTCAAATGACCTACCTGTGATACTCTTGCCCTGTGCCGCCGAAGAGAAGGTTGCGGAAGACAATTGATGATGAAGCTCTGGTGTCTTGTGCGAGTGGCCCCGGGTTGATTCGCGAAGAGGTCTGGGTTGACGATGATGGTAAAGTGGCCCGCTACAATCTTGCGTTTATTAACCATTTCATGACGCGTGAAGACAACGGACGGGTGCTGGGGTATGACAACGCTCACGGCGAGCCGCACCGGCATTTTTATGGAACGGTTGAGACGATACGTTCTGAGAACTACGCTGTGTTGATTGACCGCTTCCTGGATGAGGTTGCCGAGTTGCGGAAGCGAAGGAGACGCGATGAATCTGACGATACATACTGACGGATTTGAGGGTTTCAAAAAACGTTCGCTGGAGCGTGCCAGGAAGTTGACGCGCGGAGAACGCATCACGCCTTCGAGGGGTCTAACGTTCGAGTCTCCAATACAGATGTTCGAGGTGCTGACGGCGCAGCGGTTACGGGTGGTGGAGGTGGCTCGGACGAAACCTTACTCGGTGACGGCGCTGGCGAAGAAGCTGAAGCGCGATCCGAAATCGGTGCGGCGGGACGTGGCGAAGCTTGAGAAGTACGGTGTGGTTCGGACGCGGGAAGAGATCAATCCGGGGCATGGGCGGGTGAAGATTGTGGAGCCGGTGGCTAAGAGGTTTGAGTTGCGGGTTAGTTTTTAGGGTTCGCGCTTCGCGCGAATGGCCCACTCATGCGATGAGACCGCATGAATGGGGCACCCGAGGTATGGGCTAGTTTGATGCATGGACCGCCTGGCACCCGAGCTTAGTTCGTTGGGGGAAGCTCGCGGATTTTGATGTTGCGGAAGGAGACGGGGAAGCCGTGGTCCTGAAGCAGGATGTAGCCGTCGTGGGCCTCGCCGAAGTTTGGCCAGACGTGATATTTGCTGTCGGCAACGAGCTTGCGGAACTGCGGGGTGAAGCGGTCGTACTCGACGACCCTGACGCCGTTGAGCCAGTGCTCGCCGTGGGCTCCGCGGACGACGATGCGGGCAGTGTTCCACTCGCCGATGGGCCTGACGGGCTTGGCGTTCCCATTAGGAGCCGCGGCGGGGATCATGTCGTAGAGCGAGGCGATGGTGCGGTCGCCGTTCTGTCCTTTTTTGGCGTCGGGGTGGAGGGCGTCGTCGAGGATCTGGTACTCGAAGCCGATGGCGGAGCCGGGGCCCTTGTTGAGGTCGGGGTCGACGAAGTACTTGATGCCGCTGTTGGCTCCGGGGGTGATGCGGAAGTCGACGAGGAGCTCGAAGTTGGCGTACTTGCGGGTAGTGATGATGTCTCCTGCGTTGCCGCCCTCTTCGCCGCCGTGCTCGGTGACGGAGATCATGCCGTCCTTGACCTCCCAGCCGGTGGAGGGGAAGGTGGGGCTGTGGTCGCCACGCCAGCCTGTGGAGGTCTTGCCGTCGAAGAGGAGATGCCAGCCCTGGGCTTTTTCTGTCGCGGTCAGGGTGTTGGGTGCGGTCTGCGCGATGGCGGGGAGAGTGGCGGCTAGAGTGAGGACGAGGATGGTGGTTCGGATGCGCATGGGTTGGTATGGTACGCGCGTGGGGTGATCTGTGTCTGCGGTTCGCGCTTTCGCGCGAATGACCCAATCATGCGATGAGACTGAACAATGAGACCGCATGAATGGGGCACCCGATGTTTGGTGAGTTTTGATGCGTGGGCCACCTGCCGAATGGGGCTGCCTTGGCGAGGATGGAACCGACGCGACGGGTGGGCCTGAAAGATTTTCTTGACGATGAATTGCGGTCGCTGTATATTCTGCGCGCTCCATGCGGCCTGTATTCCTCCCCTGTCAAAATCAGTTCTCGAACGTGAGGTTAACGATGAAATTCAAAGGCACGACGTTTGCCACAGTAGCGTTATCTGTGGCGTTAGTGAGTTTAGCTGCATCCCGGGCAGTTGAAGCGCAACAGACCTGGAAAGCCACCGTTGGTGCTCAGAGCAAGGACATGGGGAAGCAGGCGATCGCCTTCCTTCCCAACGAACTCTGGATTCACGCGGGCGACAGCATCATGTGGACTTTCGCAGCTGGGGATATTCATACGGTGTCCTTTTTGGTAGCGGGTCAACTGTATGAAGACTTCAACACGGGTTGCCCAGGGTTCACAGCGAACCCGTCGAGTTTCGACGGCTCCAAATGCGTCAGCTCACCTCCGCTGGTCGCGGGGCAGAGCTTTATGGTGAAGTTTCCGAAGGCCGGCAATTACAAACTTCTGTGCCTCGTTCACCCGCATATGAGCGGGGTTATCCACGTGCTTGCCTCTTCGGCAGTTCTTCCGCATGACCAGTATTTCTACGACGAGCAGGCGGAGAAGCAGACGCGCGCCCTGCTGAGCGATTCAGACCAGGACAGCGAGCATCACAGCCATCAACAAATGGAGGACATGCTCTCCGCACGCGTGTGGCACGGAAACGGCGTGGCAGCCGGCGTTGGAGAGATCAACGCGACAGCTGGCGGGTTTCAGTCTCTTTCCGTCGCGCGTTTCCTGCAGGGAACGATCGAGGTTCATGTGGGAGATACGGTTGAGTGGAGTGTTTTAGACCCGGCGGAGCCGCATACGATCACGTTCGGAACAGAGCCGGCGAATCCCGGGCCGCCTTCCCCAAACGTGAGCTTCGATGCGGATGGCGGACGGCACGCTACGCTCAAGGCCCCTGGAGACAGTACGCATTCAGGGATTATCGGTGCTGTGCCGATGAACCAGGCTGGCGTGGCCCAGTCTCCTCCGACGATCCCGGTGTTTCGCGTTACGTTCCTGAAGCCTGGGACGTACGACTACAAATGCGCGCTGCACGATAATCTCGGTATGGTTGGCAAGGTGATTGTGCGGCCCTAAGTTTTTCCTGGTTGTTTCAGGTATCGCGACGCGGACGTCGAAGGATGTCCGCGTCGGAATGTCTGCCGAATTTCGAGGGTTGTGGCCGTGGCACGTTGAGGAATGTGACTCGCCGTCCGTTCTTTACGCGTGCGGGTGAGGTGACGAAGCCTCCGCTGACCAGATAGACACCGTTATCGGTCAGAAAAGCGAGTCCGTTACTTCCCCAGCGAATCATTTTGGAGGGAATTCCCGACACGTTCGGTATGGAGATTGCGCCGATGAGGTTACAAGTGGGTGAGATCGAATGCCTCGATCACGTACGTGCCTGTTCCACCTCCGTTAATCGTTTGACCGAGAAAATAGGCGATATTCAGTTTGCCATCTGGCACCATGATGGGATTGCCATTGAACCCTCCCTGGAGGGCGTTCAATGGGAAGCTACCGATGTCGGCCGTCGCGGGGTCGATGACCTACCGGTGTCGCTGTACCGATAGCCGGTGGTCGAGTCGTATTGCAGATGGTTGCCGTAGGATGATGCGCCAGCGATGGCCTGCACTGGTTGTTGGATGCCTGCGGAACTGACCGTCATGATGTAGAGAGCAGACACAGTCTCCGTAATTGAGACCCTAAAGATGTTGTCCGTTCGGATCCAAATGAGCGAGTCGATGGGGCCAACTCCAGTCGCTTCCGGGCATCGTTTGCGAACGAGCTATACATCGTCGTAGACAACGACACCGCCCCTTTCCTACGGAAACGATACTCGCCTCGGATTTGAAGCGAGCCATGGAGATGCTCCACAAACGACTTGCTATCTGCCGATCCCTCGTTTGTGAGCGGATTATGTTCATCACCTGTTGTAATTCCCATAGCGTCTGTGCAGACCCGGATAATACGCTAGAAACAGTACCCTTCAGACCGACGGTTTCCATTCAGCGCTCAAACCGGTGACGCCTCCTTTCAGGGGTTCAAGCTGTATAGTGCTCGCATTGATCCATCGAAGTCGCTACAGTAGATCGCCTTTTGCTCGGTTCAAGCATTTCGTTGCCTGACCGCTCACGTGTACCCTGAGAGTGTTGCCCGCCACGCGCGAGTGGTGGTTGCTAACCTCAATTGATTGAGTCCAAGTCAGCGACCGCATCTAACGTCCCTGAACTTTCCAGAGACCCCCAAAGCGAGACAGCAAACTGTGCGTGGAATATGTTGAGTAGTCTTTGTCGCGTTCGACATTCCGCGAGTGTCGCCATTGACCCTGCCGTTGCCGAAGCGAACGAATCTTCAACGTTGTTTTGGATGCCTTTTTTGTGAGCTTTGCTTGACCTGGGCGAGGTCGAAGACCGACCATGTTAATGCGGCTCTACTCGATAGCCCTAAGACCGGCTCGAGGCGTGCAGAAAGCATAAGAATGCCTCGAAGGCTACGATCGACCATTTAGGAACACTCGTCTTCACGCGTTGTTTTTACAGCCAGCCCAGAGATTCATCATTAAATCGCGAAAGTCCTCTGAACACAGTCTATGGATAAATTCGGTTCAGCGTTCTGGCGAAGGGGATGGTTTCGCGGACGTGGTCGAGGCCGCAGAGCCAGGCTACTACTCGTTCGATTCCCATGCCGAAGCCGGCGTGGGGGACGCTGCCGTATTTGCGCAGGTCGAGGTACCACTGGAAGGCGGCCAGCGGGAGGTTGTGGTCTTCGATGCGCTGCTTGAGGAGGTCGTAGCTGTCGACGCGCTGGGAGCCGCCGATGATTTCGCCGTAGCCCTCGGGGGCGAGGACGTCGATGCAGAGGGCCTTGGTGGAGTCGTGCGGGTCGGGCTGCATGTAGAAGGCCTTGATGGCGGCGGGGTAACGGTGGATGATGACGGGCTTCGAGAACTGGCTGCTGATATAGGTTTCGTCGGGTGAGCCGAAGTCGTCGCCGTACTTGTGCGGGTTTTCGAGTTTGCCCTCGGCGAAGGCCTTTTCGAGCATGGCGTGGGCTTCGTCGTAGGAGAGGCGCGGGAAGGCACTGCGTGCGGCAGACGCGGCTTCTGCGCCATTCTCGGTCAGGTTGATAGCGTTGGCCGCTGAAGGCGTTTGGGGCGCTTCGGGCGAAATGCGGGGGTCCTTCCCCTTCGGCTCGCTGTGCTCGCTCAGGGTCAGAATGACGGCGCTATCTGTGGCCGGGGCGATGATGGCTTCCAGCTTGGAGACGTCGCGGCCTATGACTTTGAGGTCTGCGCGGTGGAGTTCGAGGACGCGGGTGACGATGTGGGTGATGAAGGCTTCGGCGAGGTCCATGAGGCCGTCGAGTTGCAGGTAGGCGACCTCGGGTTCGATCATCCAGAACTCGGTGAGGTGGCGGCGGGTCTTGGATTTTTCGGCGCGGAAGGTGGGGCCGAAGCTGTAGACCTTGCCGAGGGCGAGCGCGGTGGCTTCGATGTAGAGCTGGCCGGACTGGGTGAGGTAGGCCTTGTCGTCGTCGAAGTAGTCCATCTCGAAGAGCTCGGAGGTGCCTTCGCAGGCGTTGGGCGTGAGGATAGGCGGGTCGGTGCGGATGAAGCCGTTGGTGTCGAAGTACTCGGCGGCGGCGCGCATGATGGTGGCGCGGACGCGGAGGATGGCGGACTGGCGCGGGGTGCGGAGCCAGAGGTGGCGGTGCTCCATGAGGAAGTCGACGCCGTGCTCTTTGAGGGTGATGGGGAAGGGGTCGTCGGCGGAGACGGCGGAGATGACGTCGATGTTTTCGACGTCGAGCTCGTAGCCGGAGGGAGCGCGTGAGTCGGCGCGGACTTTGCCGGTGACGGTGAGCGAGGACTCGAGCTGGAGGTTTTTGAGGGTCTCGAATACGTGCTCGGGAACGGCAGCCTTGGGAACGATGCCCTGGATGGTGCCGGTGCCGTCGCGGAAGGTGGGAAAGAGCAGCTTGCCCGAGGAGCGGATGTTATAGAGCCATCCGCGGAGAGTGACTGTCTGGCCTTCGTGCTGGCCGATCGTTGAGATGGTGGCGAGGGGGGCGGTTGCTGCGGTTTCTGACATGACTTAATGAGTTTACTAGTGTGCCGTCGTTTTCCCCTTTAGTGGTATCGGCTGCTCGGGCGGAAATGCGGGGGTTCTTCCCATTCGACTTCGCTCAGGGCAAGCTGCTTCGCTCAGAATGACAACTAGAAAAGGCGGCAAGCTCATGGCAGATCCTTTCGGCTCGTTCTGCCTGCTCAGGATGACACGCTTTGGTTGGACGTATCGGCGTTGGTTGGGTTGGTTTTCAGAAAAGATGCGAGCTCCTCGCGGAAGACCTTCCAGGCTGGTTCTTCAGGGAGGAGAAAGTGGTTTCCGCTGGAGAGGGGGACGAAGCGTGCGCCGGGGATTTCGGTGGCGACGATGCGGCCTTCTTCGGACGGAGCGACGCGGTCTCCGGTGGAGTGAAAGACGATGGTGGGAACGGTGACCTTTGGCAGGAGAGGGCGCACATCGATCTCGTCACAGGCGCGCATGAATTTGACGAGGTTGCGCGAGGAGACGGAGATGAGCTGCAGGTCCCTGAACCAGTCCTGCTCTTCAGGGCTGGCTCCATCGGGAATGTAGAAGTCGGTGACGAGTTGGAAGAAGGAGGGGTTGCTTTCGCCGAACCTGAGCTCGACGAGGGTTTCGAGGGCTCGGCGGGCCTTGAGGCTTTCTGGATTGCCGCGATGGCAGGCTCCACGGGAGTAGGGGCCGCAGAGGATGAGGTGGCTGATGCGTTCGGGGTGGCGCACGGCGTAGTCGATGGCGACGGAGCTGCCCTGCGAGTGACCCATGAGGGCAAACTTATCGAGTCCTGCTGCATCGACGACGGTCTCGAGGTCCTGCACCCAGGCGTCGAGGGAGAAGTCGTCGACGTTGCGCTCGGAGAGGCCGTTGCCGCGGCCGTCGTAGCGGAGAAGGCTGTGTCCCCGGGCGAGATCGCGGACCCAGTGGCGCCAGATGGGGCTTCCCCATTCGAAGTCGAGATGGTTGAAACAATTGGCGACGCGCACGATGGGGTATCCGGTGCCGACGGTGGCGTAGGCGAGGCGGACATTGTCGGGCGTGGCGCAGAAGCGGATCTCCTGCCGTGGCTCGGGATGGCGATCTTCGGCGCGGCGGTTGAGTTTTGGCGCGGTAATGGTAACTGGCGCAATGAAACGGTAACCGACGCGGGGGACGGTTTCGATGTAGGGCTGGCCTGTCTCCTGCTCGCCGAGGGTCTTGCGCAGGGCGGAGATGTTGCGATCGAGGTTGTTTTCCTCGACGACGGGTCTCGGGCCAGACGGCGTTCATCAGGTCCTGTTTTGAGACGAGTCTTCCCTGCCGCTCCAGCAGAACACATAGTGTTTCGAATGCTTTGCCGGTAAGCGGGATTGAGTGGCCCTTGCGCAACAGCCGGTGCTCGCCAGGTTCCAGGCGGAAAGGGCCGAACTCATAGACTGCGTTCGTCTGGTCTGAGTTCACGCTAGTCAGAAAAATAGCAGAAAAAAGTCAGGGCCGCCAAAGGACTCCGTCAGCGTTGACGAGAGGTAATAGGGGGATGCGGAGATGCTTTGACAGCGTGTTGTTGAGCGCCGGCCGAAGCGGACCGCCGAACGGGAGGATAACGGATAAAGATGTTGAACCGGACAACTGCACTTTTACTGGGTACCGCCTGCTTTCTTGCACTTTTCACAACCTTTCATGCGATCGACTTTGCCGTGCAGTTCGATGGCGCCAATAGCTTCGATCCTGAGTTCGATTGGCCGTTCATGCATGCGTCAACGATTGATTTCGCCCAGCAACCTGCGGGGCATTTGAACGAGAGGGAATAGACATGTTGAAACGAATCACTGCGTTTTTCTACGGAGTATTTTGCTACGTTGCGTTTCTGGCGAGCTTTCTGTATGCCGTTGGTTTTCTCGGCAACTTCGGGGTCCCGAAGTCGATCGACTCGGGCCCGGAGATGCCTCTTATGTATGCCCTTGCGGTGAACCTGGCACTGCTTGGCTTATTCGCGCTGCAGCACAGCATCATGGCGCGGCAATGGTTCAAGAAGGCGTGGACGAAGTTCGTGCCCGTTCCGGTGGAGCGCAGCACGTATGTGCTGTTCTCGAGCGTGGCTCTGCTGCTGTTGTTCTGGAAGTGGCAGCCGATGGGCGGCGTGATCTGGGATGTGCAGAACCTCTACGGCTGGCTGGCGATTGAAGCGCTGTATGGTTTCGGCTGGCTGATCGTGCTGGTTGCGACGTTCCTGATCAACCACTTCGATCTGTTCGGCCTGCGGCAGGTGTGGCTTTATCTGCAGGGCAAGCCCTATACCGCACTCGCCTTCCGTACGCCGGGAATGTACCAGTATGTACGGCATCCGCTGTATGTAGGGTGGCTGATGGTGTTCTGGGCTGCTCCGAGGATGACCGCGGCGCACCTGGTCTTTGCATTGATGACGACCGCATACATTCTGATCGCGATTCAGTTTGAGGAGCGCGACCTGGTGAGCCTGCACGGCGAGTATGCGGAGTATCGCCGCAAGGTGCCGATGCTGGTGCCGGGCGTCGCTTCAAAGCAGCAACAGGCAGCCGAGCGCAAGCAGACGCTTGTTTCGTGATCCAGCCGGATTTTGTGTGAGCTGGATTCGAACGATTGGGCCGGTGTGCCGCATATGGGAGATTCATGGATAAGCCCCTCCCCAGCATGAATCGCGGCCAATGGTCCAATCACGTGTGGAGCAGGACGATGACGGAACGATGACACTCGGTTCTCGTCCTGCACTGCACGGGGAATGTCACCTGGGAGTGTCACATGGAATCTCGATTCTTATAAATGGCGTGATCAGGCGTGTTCCGGAGTCTGCCCGAGAACACTCACACGAACGCGGTCGATACGTCGATCGGTTGAGGCCAGCACCTCCATTCGCAGACCTTCCCTTTCGACGACCTCACCCGGCAGGGGAATGTGCCCGGCGATCTCCGAGACCAGTCCGCCGACGGTCGTTGACTCGTACTCGTCGAGCAGCCGTAATGGGTTCGGTTCCTCCTCCTCATGAGGTTCTCCGGAACCTTCCCCTGGCTCGATGTACTCATCCGGACGCGTCGCTCCATGGATCTGGTCGGCAAAGAGATCTCGCAGCCGCGAGACCTCAAAGCTGCCCGGGACAACGTAAGCTCCAGTCTCTTCGCGCACCGGAGAGCTGTTTTCTTCGGCCACATCGTGCTCATCGGCGATATCGCCGACGATGGCTTCGAGCAGGTCTTCAATGGTGACCAGACCGGCGACTCCGCCGTACTCGTCGATGACGATGCGCATGTGCTGCTTCTCACGCTGCATCTCGCGAAGCAGCTCCGCAACCTTTTTGGTCTCCGGCACAAACGCCACGGGCCGCTGAATCTGTGCGACGGTCCGGGTTCCGGCTTCGATGTCCAGCACCTTCAGCAGATCGTGGGCGAAGGCGATACCGGTGACATGATCGAGGGTGCCAGAGTAGACGGGGACGCGCGAAAACGCATGCTCGTTGATCTCGGCAGTGAACTCGCGGAGCGTGAGTGTGGTGGGTACGGCGAAGACCTCCGGACGGGGCGTCATGACCTCGCGCACGACCTTATCGCCGAACTCGACGACTGAACGTACCAGCGCGCGGTCTGACTCTTCGAGGATTCCTTCCTCCTCGCCGGCCTCGAGGAGAGCCTCCATCGCCTCGGCCGGGTGCTCGTCTTCGGCAGCGTCTTCGGGCTCGGCGAGAGCAGCGATGGAAAGGAGGAGTTGCAGAACAATCGTCACCGGCAGGATGAGGTAGAACAGCACCTGGAGCACAACCCGGATATGCCGGAGCCACAGGCCCCGGGTTCGCGCAAAGAGTATCTGTGGAATCAGCCTGTCGAAGATGAGGATGAGCAGGATGAGCTCGGCGACCGCTCTCGCAATCGCTGCTGCGCCGGGCATCTCGACCAAACCGCTGGTCAGGCGATAGAGATGCAGGCCCCAGAGCAAGGCCATGGCTGCGAGTGTCAGCTGGCGCAAGACCGAGGCGGACAAGGCGATCGATTCGCGCCCGAGCCTCAGCCGGGGCTCGATCACCTGTTCCCATGAGTCGATGTTGTCCTGATATTCACGGGCAAGAAATTTGCCCATCTCGGAATAAACACGATCCACGTACGCAGCGAGCGACAAAACGGCGAGCAGAAAAGCAAGCGTGATGCCGTAGGCGACGCTCAAGCCGTTCGCCTCCCTGCCTGTATTGTGACGCGCTCGATGAGCGTCACCGGCAGCCGCAGCTCGCGACGCAACTCGGCCTCGCGCGTAGCCATCTCGCCTTTGTCGGTCTCGTGATCCATGCCGGAGAGGTGCAACAGACCGTGAAGCATGAGGATACGAACCTCGTCCCGGAGCGTGTGGCCGAAGCTTGTTGCCTGGCGGGCCGCCGTCTCCAGCGAGATGGCGAGATCGCCCGCGTGCTGGAAGGCAATCTCCCGCGGTGCAGGAAAGCTGAGCACGTCGGTCGGTTTATTTTTGCCGCGAAAGTCACGATTCAGCTTTTTCAGGGCGGCGTCCGAGGTCAGCAGGACATCCACCTCGCCCTCAAGGTTGACCGCCTCACGTGCGCGGTTCAGAAAACGCGCCAGACCGTTGCGGCTGAGCGTCGCCAGCGCCGAGTTGGAGAGGCTACCTGGAGGCTCGATGGTAATCATCGCGTGAAGTCAAGAGGGAGCCAGGGGCTCCCTCCAAGACGATGGTATCGCACTGCAGCTACTGAGGCTTTGCGACCAGCTTGTTCTTGTCCGCAGAGATTCGCGGCTCCGACAAGACCGATTCGCCGATTGAGAGTGGAAGTTCCTGCTGGGCGCGACCATAGCTGTCGTAGGCCCGGACGATCCGCTGCACCAGGTGATGGCGGACGACGTCGGTGTCTTCGAAGTGGCAGAAGCGAATGCCCTCGACGCCATCGAGCACGTGCAGGGCTTCCAGCAGGCCTGACCTCTTGGGATTGGGCAGGTCGATCTGCGTGAGGTCGCCGGTAATTACGGCTTTGGAGTTGTTGCCCATGCGGGTGAGGAACATCTTCATCTGCTCGACGGTCGTGTTTTGCGCCTCGTCCATGATGATGAAGGCGTCGTTGAGGGTGCGTCCGCGCATGAACGCGAGCGGGGCAACTTCGATGACGTTCGATTCGAGCATTTTGTCGACCTTCTGCGGATCGAGAAGATCGTAGAGCGCATCGTAGAGCGGCCGGAGATAGGGATCGACCTTCTCCTGCAGCGAACCGGGGAGGAATCCCAACCGTTCACCCGCTTCGACCGCCGGACGAACCAGGACGATGCGGCTGATCTTCTTCGCCATAAGAGCTGCAGCGGCCATCGCGACGGCCAGGTAAGTCTTGCCTGTACCGGCCGGCCCCAGGCCGAAGGTCATGTCGCTCTGCTCGATCGCCTCGACATACTTGCGCTGGTTGGGGGAGCGCGGCTGGACCATCCTCTTCACGCCAGCGGAACGCTGACGGCCGGAGTCGACGAGGGAGCGCAGCGACACCGAGGGATCGGCGACGATCATCTTGAGCATCCCGTTGAGTTCGCCGTTGTGGAGATTGACGCCGCCTCGTCGCAACGCGTCGAAGTCGCTGAAGACACGTTCCACGCGGGCGACGGCGTCAGCCGGGCCGGTAACGTGGATAGCATCGGAGCGAAGATCGATGGTTACATGCAAGCCATCTTCAAGGAGGCGAAGGTTTTCGTCGTGAGTGCCGTAGAGCGGCTCGATTCCGGGAGTGATGTCGATGGCTTGTCTAATCAATTGGGCAGCTGACCTCCGTCAGGAATACACAATTAAGTTCTCCACCAATTAGATACATGGCGGGGCAGAGTAGTTGCGAATGGGGTAAGTAAAAGGAGGCACGGGCAATTCCCACGGTGTTTTGTGAGGCTGCGACCGGGATGGCGACAGTTGCCAATCGTTATGCCGAAGATGCGCAAAGAGTAGAACGCTCCATGGCAAACGTCAAGCCCTGGATGAATCATATGAAATACATGGATTTAGAGCCTACGGGGACGGGAAAGAGGGGTTTTCGGTCAAAATGATTGATTTTATGGCTATATTCCCGTAGTCTTTAAGAGATTGCAGGGGATGAGCCGTGCTGTGAATATGGCCAGCCTCCGGTCTGCATCCCGATATTCCCCCGACAAACTGCGGGTGAGAGAAAGAGTTCAGAATGGCAAATCATGTTTCGTCGTTGAAGCGCGCACGTCAGACAGAGGTCAAGACCGCGGTAAACCGCGCCAACAAGAGCAAGCTGCGCGGTACCCTGCGCTCGTTGCGCGAGGCCATCGCCAAGGGCGATGCCAAGGAGCTGAAGGCAGCCTACAGCCAGACCGTTTCCGTGCTGGATAAGAGCGTTCAGAAGGGCGTCATCCACAAGAACACGGCCAGCCGCTACAAGAGCCGCCTGAACACCCGTGTCAAGGCTGTTGCGACCAAGAAGGCCGCCTAAGCCTCTGCAGATTCAGATTAAGAGCCGGTGCTCTCCTCGAGCATCGGCTTTTTACTGTTTGGGCTGTTTGTTATCTCCGGAAGAAGCTGTTCCCGGTTTGTCTGCTGGCAGCGTATAGATCGTGGGAGGCCTGCGCGGCCCGGTCTGATCGCCTGACTGATTCTCAGCCGAAGTGTCTGGTGTTCCTTTCGCGGGCGGGGGCGAGGGCGTCTCCGGGGGCTTTCCTGCGGGTGAACCAGGAACCGAAGAACTGGAATCCGTACCGGCTCCAGCCGGGCTGCGGGTATTCTGATCCGGGTTTGCGTTGTTGTTTCCTGTGTAGGCTGGGCCTCCGCCCGATGCAGTTGAAGGTGGAGGAGAAACCGGCTCGGGCCGGTCGGGGGGAGTCTCGGGCTCGGCTGAAGCGGCCTGCGCAAAATGAACGATGGCGTCTGTCGCCTCAGGCTCCGATGCCCTGGCGAGTTGAACGGCTTTCTTCTCCTCCGCAGTGAGCGGCGGAAGATTGTAGATCTCGATAACCTCGTTGCGGATGACGGCTAAGTTCAGGCCGTCGGGAGAGAGCGCGAAATTCTGCCCGGCGCGCTCGATGGGAGAGCAATCGACCCGCAGTATCTGTTTGCCGCTATTCGTCTGGTAAACCACTACGGTCTGCGGACCCACCAGCTGCGGAGTGAGAGATGCTTCCTCCCGCATGAAGGGATCGTGGGAGATCAGCCGGCTCATCGCAAATCTGCCTGCAGCGGGAGCGAAGACGAACATGGGAGCAATGTAGGCGTCGCTGAGGTTCTGCTCCCACATCTCCTCGCCACGGAGGTTAAAGCCGCCGATCACCTGCTGGGTATGGGTGGTATGGCAGCCGAACGCGATGAACTCGCTGCGGCTTACAAGGATTGGCGTGGGGCGGCAGCTTGAGTCAAAAGGGGAGAGCTCCTTGACCTTGCCGGCAAAGCCTCTGAAGTCGAAGGCCCAATGCTGGCGGCCCTGGTCGATGATGGCGACGTATCCTGACGAGTTGGCCGGGACTCTTCCGGTGCTTCGCGCAAAGATCTGGCCGGCACGCTGCAGCGCAACCTGATCGCGGGAGTTGTCAGGAATTCCGACGCGAAAGAAATCCACCTGTACGGGATCATTCTCTTCATCCGAGTATGTTTTGGGAGCCCCAGGCAGGGGCTTCGGTTCTCGCGATTCAACAATCATGAGATCCGCGTCCGGCGATAACAGAACCGCCAGAATGCTGCGCCGGGTGGAGATGATAGGCTGCTCGAGGAACGGTTGGCCCGAGGCGAGATTGGCCAGCGGCGCAAAGGTGGAGAGAGTGTTCCGGGTACGCAGCATGAAGCGTCCATGGCCAAGGCTCCAGAGATATTGTCCGCGGTCATGAACGCGCCATTCCGTTTTCGCCAGCACCTTGCCGGATGGCAATTCGAGCAAAAGCGCATCGATCGTTCTATCTTCATCTTCCGGAGGACACTCCGGCAGGCGTTTCAGCAGCCGCTTCGTGTTGTACGTCAGCAAAAGATGCTGTTCGTCAACAAAGTGCACCGTCAGCATGGAGCTTCCGGCTAACATAAACTGCGTTGGGAGAGTGTCGTAACCGAGAGACTGAAGCGGGATGGTGATTGCCGGTTGCGGTCCGCGCCCAAGCCCGTGCGCTGCAGACACAATCATCGTTATGCCCAGCAGCAGACAGACTCGAAGGCAGGCGGCAGTAGTCATGGGAACCATCATGACGGACAACGCGTACAAACCATCCTGGGCGCGTAGCAATACTGTTTCACAGACTCCGACTGCTCGCCAATGGCGGCCTTCGGAGTCAGAAAAGACTGTAGGGCCACCCCCGGCCAGTGATACAAAGGCACAGACCCCATAAAGGATTGAGGGAGAGGAAGATGAGCATAGATCGAAATATCATTACCGGGCGTATCGGCGGAGCCGTACTCAGTGCTGTATTTACCCTGGCCGCCGCTAATTCTTCGTTTGCCCAGCAGGGCGCCATCGCTTCCGGTTCAAACGCCAAACCGGTTGTGGAGGTTTATAAACCAATTCCCGGGTTTGACGCGTCTTCGATCGACGTCTCCGTCGATCCCTGTACTGATTTTTACAAGTTTGCCTGCGGCAAGTTTGCCAGCAACCATCCGATTCCCGCCGACCAGCCTGCAGTGGATGAGTTCTACGCGCTCTTCAATGTCAACACACAGTCGCTGAATGGAATCCTCACGAAGGCTGCAGCGGGAGGAGTCAACCGGACGGCGAATGAGCAGAAGATTGGCGACTATTACAAGACCTGCATGGACACGGAAGCGATCGAAGCCAAGGGCCTGACTCCGCTCGAGCAACCCTTCCAAGAGATCGACGCTGTTCAAAGCCGCTCCGATCTTCCCGCGCTTATGGGCAAGCTCCAGCGCTACGGCGTGGATGTCTTCTTCGGCTATGGCGAGCAGCAGGACTTCAAGGATGCCAGCAAGCAAATCGCCTTCGTCGATCAGGCGGGCCTGGGACTTCCCGAGCGCGACTACTATCTGCGAACCGGCGCGAAGGACGAGACAGTCCGCAAGCAGTATGTCGACCACGTCGCCAAGATGCTGACCCTGGCGGGGAGCACGCCGGAGCAGGCCCAGAAAGACGCCGCGGCGATCATGGTCTTTGAGACAGCGCTGGCGAAGGCCTCCATGCCCGTCACCGAGCGCCGTGACCCTGAGAAGATCTACCATCTCCAGACGATCGAGGAATTCAACAAGACGTTCCCAGCCGATGGCTTCAACTCGTTTCAGACCGCGGTCGGGTCTCCTCACGTTTCGGAGATCAATAACACCAATCCTGCATTCATGACTGCGATGATGCAGGCTGTTCACGATACAGACATGGCAACGCTCAAAGCGTACATGCGTTATCACCTGCTCTCGGCGGCCGCCAATCGCCTGCCCAAGCGGTTCGATGATGAGAACTTCGACTTCTATGGCCGCAAGCTGACTGGCCAGCCCGAACAGGCCGCTCGCTGGAAGCGCTGCTCGAACGCGGTCAATGCAGCGCTGGGCGAAGCACTGGGCGAAGTCTACGTGTCGCAATACTTTGCCGGTGACAGCAAAGCGAAGACGCTGGAGATGGTTCATGACATCGAGAACGCGATGGAGCACGATCTCGATCAACTCGACTGGATGTCGCCTGCGACCCGCGCGCGCGCCAAGGAGAAGCTGCACATCGTGGCCAACAAGATTGGCTATCCGGATAAGTGGCGCGACTATTCCAAGCTCGAGATCAAGGCTGACGATGCCCTGGGCAACAAGTTCCGCGCTAACGCGTTTGAGAATGATCGCCAGCTCAACAAAATCGGAAAGCCGGTCGACCACAGCGAATGGGGCATGACTCCGCCGACCGTCAATGCCTACTACGACCCCAGCATGAACGACATCAACTTCCCTGCCGGGATTCTGCAGCCGACTTTTTACGACCGGAGCCAGGATGACGCCGTCAACTACGGCCACATCGGCGCCGTCATCGGCCACGAGCTCACCCACGGCTTCGACGACGAAGGACGCAAGTTCGACGCCAAAGGCAACCTGAGCGACTGGTGGACTCCCGAAGACGCGAAGAAATTCGAGGACCGGGCCGATTGCATCGTGAAGGAATACGGTTCGTTCACCGCCGTGGACGATGTGAAGATCAACGGCAAGCTGACGCTTGGCGAAAACACTGCCGACAACGGCGGCCTGGTGCTCGCGTATCTGGCCTATCTTGAACGGGCGAAGATGAACAAGGTCGATCTCTCGAAGAAGATCAACGGCTATTCCTCGCCGCAGCGGTTCTACATCGGTTTCGCGCAGAACTACTGCGAGAACTCCCGTGACGAAGTCATCCGTCAACAGGTGCTTACGGATCCGCACTCGCCAGACCACTTCCGCGTAAACGGAGTCATCGTCAACCAGCCTGGTTTCGCCGCCGCCTTCAGCTGCAAGAAGGGGACGCCGATGGTTCCAGTCAACAGCTGCCGCGTCTGGTAACTGACAGCGGCGTGACAGGATGAGGGCGCAGCCAACGCTGCGCTCTCTCGCTTTGTGCGACAGTGGAAGTATGGCTTCCCGTCCAAATCAGCGTGCCGCCGGTTTCGCAGCCTGTGCTGTGGCGAGCTCGCTTTGGGGCTGCGGCTTCTTCTTCGGCAAGATCGCTCTCGCCGAGATGGGCTTCGCCCATATGGTCCTCTATCGCTTTCTCTTTGCGATGGTGGCTTTAGTGCCGCTGCTGGCGACGCATCGGCCGGGGCTCAATCGGCGTGAGTGGGGCGTGCTGGCCGCCGCCGCCTTCCTTGGAGTGCCATTACAATTTCTCTTCCAGTTCTACGGACTCTCCCTGACGACCGTAAGCCATGCGGCATTGATGGTTGGCACGATGCCGGTCACTCTCGCCGTCGGAGCGACCCTCTTTGCGCACGAACGCATCGACAAGACCGGTTGGCTTTGCCTCGCGATTTCAACTACGGGGGCTGCAATGATTGCCCTCGGCGGGACGCACCGTTCCGGCGCTGGTCAGGCTTCGCTCAAAGGAGACCTGCTGGTCGTCTTCTCGCTCGCGATTGCGCTCTTCTGGATCCTCTTCAACAAGCAACTGATGAAGCGCCACTCTCCGGTCGTGGTCACGGCGTATGGACTGATGCTTGGCACCATCATGCTGGTGGTGTGGGTGCCGCTTTGGTATGGCCCGCCTCCGATAGCGCATGTCTCGACCAAAGCCTGGCTCGCGCTGGCGGCAAGCGGTATTCTATGCACCGCCACGACGACGCTCCTCTGGAACTGGGGAATGACGCGCGTCCCGGCATCGCAGGCCGGAGTGCTGCTCAACATGGAACCGCTCATCGGCAGCCTGCTCGGCGTCTTCGTGCTGGGCGAGCATCTTGGGCCTGCTGCGCGAGCAGGCGGTGCATTGATTCTTGCGGCAGCCATCACACTGACGACGCGGTCCAAGACAAGAGTGCGCGAGCAGGTTCACGCCGGCTGGGAATAACTTCCGGTAATGGATCGCGCGGTCGCATGATATGCTCCCGCCATCATGACAAAAATCACAGGCGGTTCCCTTCTCGCCATTGCCGGCGCGATCTTCACGACGTTCGCTGCCGCGCAGAACTCTACGATCGCTCCCACAGAAGATGCCATGGTAAAGGCCGTTGACGCGCAGGCCCCGGCGGCAATCGCATTGCTGGAAAAACTGGTGAATATCAACAGCGGTACGATGAACTTCCCCGGTGTGCTTGCGGTGAGGGACGTTGTGATGCCGCAAATCGAGGCCCTCGGCTTCAAGACGCGATGGGAGCCAATGCAGAACCTCGTCGGTCGCGCAGGCGATCTGGTCGCCGAGCATCCCTGCCCTGCAGGTTCGGGCAAATGCGGAAAGCGCCTTCTGCTGATCGGTCATCTGGATACGGTGTTTGAACCGAACAGCAGTTTCCAGAAGTATGCGATCGTTCCGGGAACGGATGGGAAGGTCGCGACTGGCCCGGGTGTGAACGACATGAAGGGTGGCCTGGTCGTAATGCTGACCGCCCTCGAGGCCATGCAAACCGCGGGCGTCCTGCAAAACACCGAGATGCGAATCGTGCTCAGCGGCGACGAGGAGCACCACGGAGAGCCAGTCAGCATCTCGCGCAGAGACATGATCAATGCCGCAAAGCAGAGCGACGTGGCCCTGGAATTCGAATCGGGCGGCATCGTCGATGGCAAAGAGATGCAGAGTATCAGCCGAAGAAGCGCCATTCCGTGGAAGATTGAGACCTCCGGCCGATCAGGGCATTCGTCGCAGATATTCAGCGAGAGAATGGGGGATGGCGCCATCTATGAGCTTGCGCGAATTCTGGACGCCTTCCGGAAGGAGTTGAAGGAACCGGGACTTACCTACAACGTTGGACTCGTCCTTGGCGGCTCCACGGCTGCGATGAATGCAACCGGAACCGGAGGCGAGGTGAACGGAAAGGCGAACGTCGTTCCGCCGACGGCACTGGCGATTGGCGACATACGCACTCTCGACAACGACCAGACAGCGCGGGTACAGGCAAAGATGCGGGCCATCCTTGCGGATCATCTTCCGAGGACGGGAGCGACGATTGCCTTCGAGGAAGGCTATCCCGCGATGGCGCCGACGGATGCAAGCCGGGTGCTTCTTAAGGATTTGAACGAAGTCAATACGACGCTCGGACTCCCCATAATGGCGGAGATGGACCCGATGCTTCGCGGGGCCGGAGACATCGCCTTTGTCGCCCCTTATGTTCCCGGGCTAGTGGGGACAGGAGTCATGGGCGAAGGCGCTCATGCAGAAGGCGAAACGGTGTTTCTGGATTCGATTCCGAAGCAGTCCAGGCGAATAGCGTTGTTGATGTACCGGTTGTCCAAAGAATAAGCACTTTTTCTGCACGGCTAGACTGTCCTTATGCCCTTTGCGGAAGTGATACGGGGGCTCCACTGGAAACGGGGCCTGCGCGCCGGTGTTGCCGTCGCTGTAGCGATGATCGTCTGCCAGATGCTGGGCAAGCCGATGGGCTGGGCGGCGCTCGGCGGCTTTGAAGCAATCCTCGTCGATAATGGCGGCCCCTATCGCAGCCGGTTCAACACGATCCTCACGGTTCTTGCCGGTGGAGTGATTGCCTGCGTTACTGGAACACTTGCCGCACAGAATCTTCTGCTTTCGGTCATTGTTACCGGAACGTTTTGCTTCGCCGTCACATTCGCGCGAGTGATCTCGCAGCCGCTCGCATCGACCAGCGTCGTGATCCTGGTAATCTACTTTGCCGGTTTCGGCTCCGGAACGCACGATCTCAATTCTGCTCTAGGCAATGCTGTTCTGTTTCTGCTCGGAGGCATCTGGGCGGCTGTCCTGAGTCTCTTTCTATGGCCCATCGATCCTTTTCGCCCCGCGCGGAATGCCGTGGCAGACTGCTACGCTGCTCTCTCGGCGTTCACGGCAAGGGTTCGCGATACAGTGCCACACGGCCCTGAACGCGCGGCCCAGCGGCAGCGCATGAATGAGCTGCAACGCCAGATGCGTCAGCGCATCGAGACGGCCCGGGGCGCGATCAGCTCCGTTGGCGCACGTACGACTGCACGTACGGTCCGGGCCCGCAGTCTCACCGTTCTTCTTGAGACGGTCGATATTCTCTTCGCCGGAACCATACGCTGGACCGAGCTATTCGAGACTGCACCGGATCAGGCCTCACAGAACGCCCTCACAAGTGAGTTGCTTTGGCTAAGCCGAGCTGAAGCTGCAATCGAGCGAGGACTTCGCCAGCGGCCGGAGGACGGCGGATCTTCATTCGCACCGGAGGGCTCCGATTCCCTTGAGCATCTTCGCGGACATCCGACTCTGAATTTCCGAGATGTCCCTGCTGGCTCGTTACTGGCGCACCTTGCAGCGGACCAGCGGGATCTGCGGCAAAACCTTGAGATCGCCTTTGAATCGGTCCGCGCTCTCTGGAGCGGAGTTGAGTTTCGAAGCTCCTCAACCAACGATTCCCGCAAGACTGCACTCACGCAGGCCGCGGCTCCGTCATTCAAGCCCTCACCCATCGATGCCGTTCGCGCCAACTGGACGAGGACGTCCGTGATGATGCGGCATGCGCTTCGCATGCTGGTTGTCGCTGTAGTCGACGTGTTGCTCCTGCATCAGGTGCATGTTCGCCATGGCTCATGGCTGGCGATGACCTCCATCATCGTCCTGCAACCTTATAGCTCAGGCACTCTGCGCCGCGGTCTTCAGCGAGTTGGAGGCACCATCGCCGGCGGTCTTCTTGCTGCCATTCTTGCTGCTTCTATCCACAGTGAGGCCGGAGTGATTGCGGTTATTACCATCACCAGCATCCTGACGCTTGCGACCTATGCTGTCGACTATGCGTGGTATTGCTTCTTTCTGACACCGACCTTCGTGCTGATGAGCCTGCCACATTTACGCGACTGGCACTTCGCCGAAGTTCGCATGCTCAACACCCTCGTGGGCGCGCTCGTGGCGGTGGCCGCGATGCGGCTTTTATGGCCGGAGAGCGAACGGATCGAACTTGGCCGCCGGCTCAGCCAGGGAGCGGCGGCGGATGCAGCTTACGTTCGGGCGATGCTTCGCTTCTGGGCAGCGCCTGCCGCCGAACGCGTGGTTGCCGACCGCGAGATTCTTGCGGCCGCGCGGCGAAAGTGCGGCCTCGCGCTTAATGACGCCGAAGAGACTCTCGACCGGATCTTTCTTGAGCCGCGCGTGCCTCTTCGAGCGGGAGAAGCGAGTGCTGCACGCCTGGAGGAAGCCTTGACCTTCGTGACCTATCTCCGGCGTGTCACTCGAGCGGTTACGACGCTTGCAGTGATTGGCCCTTCTGCGCCGCTGGCCGAACAGCGTGCCGAAGCTGTGGCTCGGCGACTGGAGGTTCTGAGCGCCGACCTGGCAGCCGAAAAATTATCGATATCCCCACAATCCGATCCGCCAGTTGCTGTAAACGAACCCGATGATCTCGCGGAGCAGCAGCTGAGGCGCATGGAACGCCAGGCGGGCGTGCTTGAGAGGGCCGCTGCAGCCTTCGTTACAGCAGCGTAAGTTATCTGTGTAACCAGTTATCTAGGTCACCAGGCTTTTCGTCGAAAGCGTTCGCGTCGTGCGGCGCCATGTAACGGTAAGGGCGATCCCTGCGACCACGAGGCCGGCGCAGAGCCCCAGCCAGAGGCCAACCGCTCCGTAGTGCAAACGAAACCCGAGGACGTAGCCGATGGGAAGGCCGATCACCCAGTAGCCGATGAGCTGGACGATGAGGCCGGCGTGGGTATTCCCTGCCCCGCGAAGCGCTCCCGTGGCCGTGACCTGCAAGCCGTCGAAGAACTGGAAGGCTGCGGCCACCAGCAGCAGCGGAATGGTTGCAGCGATGACCGCCGGGTCGGGCGTGAAGGCGCGGGCGATGGCGTGGGGCGCGGCCACAAGTACGGCTGAAAAGGTAGCCATGCAGGCGGCTCCGAGGAGAATGGCGGTCCAGCCTGCCGCAGCGGCTTCTTCGGGAGCCTCACGGCCGAGGGCCTGGCCGACGCGCACGGCCGCAGCCGCGGAGATGGCGAACGGCACCATGAAGGTGAAACTGGCGCAGTTGAGAGCGATCTCATGGCCTGAGAGTGGCAAGGGTCCCATGATTCCGATGAGATAGGTGACCGCGCCGAAGATGGAGATCTCGACGAAGATCTGTCCTCCGGCAGGCGCTCCGAGAATTGTGAGACGGCGGAGGCGCGAGCTCTCAATGTGATGGAGCATTTCGCGAAGGCCGTAGTTGTGTTGATGCTCGACTCGCCAGATCCCGACGACGAGGAAGATCGCGAGATAAGCGCGTGAGATCGATGTTGCGAGTCCGGCGCCGACGATGCCGAGCGCGGGAATGTGGAGTGGGCCCCAGCTATGGCCGTAGATGAGGATCCAGTTGCCGGCCACGTTGCAGAGGTTCGAGGTCACCAGTGCTGCAGCGATCCAGCGGACGTGGTTGAAGGCCTGCAAGTAGCGGCGCAGGGTGAAATAGAGGAACAGCGTCGGCGTTCCCCAGTTGAGAGCGCGCAAAAAGGCGACAGCGCCCGCGAGGACTCGTCTGTCGATCGGCAGGCGTGTCATGACGAGCGGCGCAGCGGCGATGAGGGCGTAGAGCAGCGCGGCCAGCGCGGCGGCGAGGATGAGTCCGTGATAGAGCCAGCGGTTGGCTTCGTCGTAGCGGCCCGCTCCGTGCGACTGAGAAAGGTAAGTGTCGAGCGAGAGCAGAACTCCGGCGATGCCGAAGGCGAGCGTGTTATAGAGAACCTGTCCGAGCGCCGCAGAGGCGATGTTAACGGCTGCGTTCTGCATGTGCCCGACCATCATCGTGTCGACGATGCCCATCGACATCCAGCCGAGCTCCGCTGCGATTAAGGGCAGAGCGAGGGTGAGTACCGGACGGATTTGCTGGCGGATAGGCATACTTCTCAGTTTTTTTGATTCGGTTGGAGGCCCCGAGTAACAGCTGTTGGTCCCTTTCCCTGTCATTTTCAGAACAGAGAAAGGACTTTTACTGCGGTGTGATAATTCCGCCGACCGGGAGACTGGTGGGCAGAGTTCCCGGCCGGCGGAGATGCATCGCCTCTGCGGTCATGTCGGTGTACTTGAGGCCGGCTCCGGTATTGAAGAGGACGACCTTGTCCGTTGGTTTGAGTTCGCCGTTTGCGAGGAGCTGGTCGTAGGCGGCGGTTGCGGCGGCCCCTTCGGGTGAGAGGAAGATGCCTTCGTTCTTCCCCCAATCGAGGATGCTCGCGAGTATCCTGTCGTCGGGAGAAGCGATCGCCTTTCCGCCGGATTTCTCGAGAATATCGAGGATGATGTAGTCGCCGTACGGCTTGGGCACGCGGAGGCCCGCGGCGAAGGTGTGGGCGTTCTCGAAGAACTCGCTGATGGGCTGGTGCTCATCGTAAGCGCGAACGATGGGGGCGCAGCCGACGGCCTGCAGGGCATACATCTTCGGGCGCTTGCCGGTCACCCAACCAAGAGCTTCCATCTCCTGGAAGGCCTTCCACATTCCGATGAGGCCGACTCCTCCGCCGGTTGGGTAGAAGATGGCGTCGGGGTAGGTCCAGCCGAGCTGTTCAACGAGCTCGTAGCCCATGGTCTTCTTGCCTTCGACGCGGTAAGGCTCTTTGAGGGTGGTGATGTCGAACCAGACGTCGCTTGCCGGCGTTCCGGTTTCCTTCTGGGCCTTGATCTTTTCGCCGAGGATACGGGCACAGTCGGAGATGAGGCCGTCGACGAGGTTGACATCGGCTCCGTAGACGACGCCTTCGACGTAGTTGGCGAAGGGTACATCTTTGGGCATGAAGAGGTGTGCCGCGATTCCGGCGGCGGCGGCATAGGCCGCGAGCGCTCCGGCGGCGTTTCCGGCGCTGGGCACGGCGAGGTGCTTGAGGCCGTAGTGCTTCGCCATCGTGACGGCGAGACCGAGGCCGCGGGCCTTGAAGGTTCCGGTCGGGTTCGCTCCCTCTTCCTTGATGTAGAGGCCCTCGTAGCGCTTGCTCTTGAGCATCGGCGTCCATCCCTCGCCGAGCGTGACGGGCGTAACCTCGGGCAGAACAGAGGCGTAGCGCCACATGCCCAGGCTCGCCGGACTGGCGGCGGCACGGGCAGCGATGTCCTCGCGCTTTGCCGTCTTCTTCAGCTCGTCCATGTCGTAGCGCACGTAGAGGGAGCCGTCGCAGAGGGGGCAGAGCGTCTGAGGGCTGTCAGCAGAGATTTGGTTTTCGCAGCGGGAGCACTCGAGAAACGAGATCTTGGCCATGGGTCCTTCTAATCGTACTAGACGGTTCAACCCCCTCCCCCGTTATTTCGGTAAAGTATTCATTGCAATTAGCTTAGGCTTGGACTTCACGCGCAAAGTATTCTATCTCAATGATTTATCGGTAAGTTACTGATAAACATTAACTTACCGATTTAGTCCCGGGACTATTCCAGGACTTCTTCTATTTCCACTTTAACGAAAAGAAGGAGGTATTCTGCCACTCGCAAATACCTTGTTTTTATAAACTTACCCTCGATCAAGGGCTTGACATCTCTCTCTGTGGAAAACGCACCCGGTGCGATGGCACGTGAGTTGTACAGCTCCGAGCTTATGGCCGTGAGAGCATGGCCGCATGAATGCGATTGCGAACGGATGGCAAGGCGCGGTGCTGAACCTGGCGCTTGTCCTGGGAATGCTCTATTCGCGGTCGCAGCTTGTGGAGAAGATTCTCTTCGCGGCGTTCGTGTTCCTGAGCGCATTCACGATCGGGGTAATTCTGGTCCGGACGCGCCGACGGAACCTCCACTGATCTATCATCATCTCTTCCTCAACAACAGGCACGGCACCTGTATGGGTGACCGGGTAGAAATCAATAAGTCCTGACTCCATTGAGGGAGTCATTTTCTTCCGAGGAGTTCCATGGGTACGTCCGGATTCAGCCAACTGTCTGTATTGTCTTTCCTCATCACCGCGTCGCTTTGTGCGCAGACGGTGCCCGTGGCAAACACGAGCGCGGCCTCTACGGTGCCGTCCATTGCCGCTAAAACTACCGGCATGAGGCATATCGAGGGCTATCTTCCGCTGGACTGGGATTCCAGGGAAGGCAAACTCTACGTCGAGATTCCCCTTCTCCATGCGGAACTGCTCTACACGCATTCGCTTCCGTACGGCACCGGCTCGAACGATCTCGGCCTCGACCGCGGTCAGATCAACCCCGGTCAGATCGTTCGATTCGAGCGCATCGGCAATAAGGTTCTGCTGGTGCAGCCGAACCAGGAATTTCGCTCCTCCTCGACGGATCCAGCCGAGCAGCTGGCCGTTCTCCAGTCCTTTCCCGAGTCTGTTCTCTTCGGCTTCACCGTTTCCGCGGAGAATCCCGGCGGTGCGGTCCTGGTGGATGCCACCGAGTTCTTTCTTCGCGACGCTCACGGCGTTGCCGAACAGATCGCCAGCGTTGCCAAGTCCAGCAAAACGGAACAAGGCACTTACAAGCTGGACCCTGCACGCTCGGCCATCGCGATCGACAGCACGAAAGGCTTTCCCCTGAACACCGAGGTCGAATCCATCCTGACCTTCACCACGGAGGCTCCGGTCGACACGAGTTTTGTCTCGAACGTATCGCCCGATCCGCACGCCATGACGGTGCGCGAGCGCCAATCGTTCATCAAGCTTCCCGAGGCTGGGTACACTCCGCGGCGGTTCGATCCTCGCGCCGGCTATTTTCCAAGCACCTACCGCGACTACTCCGCTCCCCTGGGCTCTTCGCTCAACCAGAACTTCATTCTGCGTCACAGGCTGATCAGGAAGGATCCGAACTGCAGGAACAACTGCGAACCTGTGGCACCCCTCCAGTACTACGTCGATCGCGGCGCGCCGGAGCCGATCCGTTCGGCTCTGCTGGAGGGCGCCCGCTGGTGGGACCAGGCCTTTCAGGCTGCCGGGTGGGCCAGGGGCACCTTCAGGGTGGACCTGCTTCCTGCCGATGCCGATCCCATGGACGTTCGTTACAACATCATCCAGTGGGTGCATCGCTATACACGCGGATGGAGTTACGGAGAAGCGGTCGCCGACCCGCGCACCGGCGAGATCATCAAAGGCAATGTCACCCTGGGCTCGCTTCGCGGACGGCAGGACTACCTGATCGCGGAAGCGCTTCTTTCGCCCTATACGAGCGGCAAGACATTTGCGGCGGAGCAGGACCCGATGCTGCAGATGGTGCTCGCCCGCATACGGCAGCTCTCCGCGCATGAGACCGGTCACACGCTTGGATTGGCCCACAACTTCGCGGCCAGCTCGTTCGGAAGCAACGAACCCAACGGCACCTCGGTGATGGACTATCCGCACCCGTACATCGCGCTTGGCAAAGACGGTATTCCTGACCTCTCCCACGCCTATGCCGTCAATATCGGTGAGTGGGACAAGGTAGCGATCGACTACGGTTATCGGGCGTTCGACGGGGCATCGAAGCCTGTGGAAGAGGCCGCGGCTCTCAACGGCATCCTCGAAGCATCGCAGAAGCGGGGGCTCATTTTTATTACGGACGCAGATGCGCGTCCGTTCTCCGGAGCCCACCCGCATGCGCATCTCTGGGACAACGGCACGGACCCGGCCGATGAGCTTAACCGCATGCTCACGGTGCGTACCGCCGCACTTGCGCGCTTCGGCGAAAACGCCATCAGGACCGGCACGCCGATGGCACAGCTTGAAGATACGCTCGTACCTCTGTATCTGCTCCATCGCTACCAGACCGAAGCTGCGATCAAGGAGATCGGCGGGCTGGATTACCGCTATGCGCTTCGTGGCGATGGACAACTCGTCGCCGATATCGTTGCGCCGGACGATCAGAAGAAGGCTCTGCAGGCTGTTCTCAAAACGCTCTCGCCGGAGACTCTCACCCTGCCGGAGTCTCTGCTGAAGATCCTTCCGCCTCGGCCCGACAATGTTGTGCGCACGCGCGAATCTCTTCCCTCGCAGACGGGACTGACCTTCGACCCTGTCGCTGCTGCCGAGAGCTCTGCCGATCTGACGCTCAAGGTGCTTCTCGATCCTGCGCGAGCCTCCCGGCTGGTCCAGTACCACATGCGCGTTCCTGCGTCTCCTTCGCTTCGCGGGGTGCTGGAAGCGGTCTCAAAGGCTACGGCGGAGCGTCCCGAGGGCGGGCATACGATGTCGTCTGAGGTGGAGCGCGCTGTGGAGTTCCGAGCTCTGGAAGCCATGCTTGCGCTGGCGGTCAACCCGCAGGCATCCACGCAGGCCCGGGCCATTGCCCGCTCTCACATCGCCGATGTGCTGAAGGAGATGACTTCGGCTCCGCCGCTGACCGACACGGCGGAGGCGATTCACCGCGCTGCTCTTATTGACCGTATCCAGGAGTTTCAGAAGGATCCGGCAAAGTTTGTTCCGGCAAAGCCCATGGACGCTCCACCGGGCATGCCCATTGGAGATGACGAGGACTTCTAAGCCGCCGCAGGAATTCGGAAACAGGCCTAGGGAACTCCTAAGATGGAGACAGGGAGTTCCTGGCGATCAGAATGCGGATGTTGGCTGTAGACATGGACGGGACGCTGCTCGGCGGCGATGGGCGGGTGAGCCCGCGGAACCTCGCGGCCCTGAAGGCGGCGGAGCGGGCAGGCGTGGAGGTCGTGGTCGCGACAGGGCGACGGCACAGCTACGCGATGCGTGTACTTCGCGGATTAGGGCTGCGGGAAGAAAATGGACTGATCAGCTCGAACGGCGCAGTTACGCGGACGCTCGGGGCCAGGCTGCTGGAGCGGACTCTGTTGCCGAAAGAAACGGCAGTTTGGCTGTGCGGACATCTCGGAATCTACCGGAGTTCGCTGCTGCTGACCTTCGACCGTGTAAAGCCGGACGGAGACGATTCGCGCGGTGCCCTGGTCGTTGAGGAGATCGAGGACCTGAATGCAAGCATCGGCCGATGGATGGCGGCCAATGAGCCTTACATCGAGAGGGTCGTTCCGATTGAGCTGGCGCTGGACTCCGAAGGGCTGATCCAGATGATGCTGACCGGGCCGATCGAGAAGATGCGTGCTGCCGAGGGATTGCTTTTGAAGAGTCCGAAGGTACAGGCGGTCGGGCTGACGCCGCTGCGCAAAGGCGAGGTGCAGGACGACGAGCGCGAGGAGGAGTCTGCGGAGAGAATGCAGACGGTGCCACAGGCTGCGGTTGAAGCAGAGGCGGCGCTGCACCGGACGGAGTATCCCGAGAGAGATTTGAGCATCGTGGATATTTTGCCGGCGGGATGCAGCAAGGGGTTGGCGCTGATGCAGCTCGCCGCCGACCGCGGGGTGAAGATTGAAGACGTCGTCGCCATCGGAGACAACTGGAACGATGTGTCGATGCTGGAGGCGGCAGGACGCGCGGTACTGATGGGCAATGCTCCGGAGGATTTGAAGGAGGTTGGCCGGGGACGCGGATGGGCGATGGCGCGACGGCATGATCAGGATGGCGTAGCGGAAATCGTGGAGATGATGCTGGATGGAGCGCTTCCACCGGAACGGTGAGAGGATGGATCAGCCGCTCATCAGAAAGACGCGCGGCCGATTTGTCTTTTTCCCGGTCCACTCCCAACGGCGCACAAGGATGGAGTACGTGACGAAAGCGGTCTCTCCTTCTCCGAACAGAAGGTAAGCAACCGACTGCTTCATCAGGTTGCGGCTGGTAAGAGAGAGGATGACGCTGATAGGATCCATGAGTTCGCAGATATAAGCGACTGTATTGGCGACGGCGACGGCGCCGTACGCTTCCAGATGGTAGTGTTCTCCCTCGCGCGTGACGTGGATGCGAAGCTTAGCGAGAAATTCGCTGCGGTTATCCTGCAGGTTGACGTGGAGAAATGCCAAAGGTTCGGTGATGACATAGTACTGCCGGATCTTCTCTTCGACCTGCTCCCGCGTGAAGGGGCTTGTGTGGTGGTAGGGAACGAGGCATACCTTTTTTCCTACGAGGGTGCTCCACAGCTGGGCCGACTCGTCATCGACGAGTGTGACATCCGTGATGCGCATCTCGGTGGAACGAACGGAGCGGCTGAGTGCGCTGGCTAGCAGGAGAAGAAAGATAAATGCGGTGGCGATGAAGATGCCGTCCGGGCGCTCGATGATGTTGTCAATGAGGGTGTAGAGGAACACAAGCGAGAGCACAACGAAGTACAAGGTACGGAGAATGGTCAGTGGACTTCTGAGCGAGCACTCTTTCCACAACGCGATGCATACGGCCACAGCGGCGGAGAGCATGAGAACAAGAACTCCGGTAGCGTAGGCTCCTCCCTGCGCCTCAACACTGGCGCGAAAGATCAGGGTAATGACGATATCGATCCCGAGGAGAACCAGAACGAGAGGTCTTCGAAACGAGACCCAGCGAGGCGCCATTCCAAAACGCGGAAGGTAGCGGGGGATGAGATTGAGAAGACCGGCCATTGCCGAGGCTCCCGCGAACCAGAGGATGAGGATGGTGGAGAAGTCGTAGATGGTTCCGAAGGTAGCGCCGAGATAGCGGTGCGCCAGGTAGGCGATGGCCCTGCCGGAAGCATTTCCACCGATGCGGTACTCGGATTCGGGAATGAGGAAGCTGGTGACACCGCTGGAGAGCAGGAGCATGACGCTCATGATGAGCGCAGCGGTGAGGAGGAGTCTGTGGGTGGCGCGGATTCGCCCTTGAGGAATTCCGTCGTCGGAATTGTCGTCCTGGTTGCTGATGAGCGGCATGACGGAGACGCCGGTTTCGAAGCCGCTCAGGCCGAGAGCGAGTTTGGGAAAGACGAGCGCAGACACGATGAAGATTGCTGTCCAGTCTCCGTGACTCGCGAGCACGCGGGACCAGCCGTGAATGAGTTCGGGGTGGCGGAAGATCTCCCACACACCGCGAAGGAGAACGATGACATTGAGGACGAGGTAAGGAACCGCGACTGCCTGCGCAAGCCCGATGGCTTCGCTGAAGCCGATAAAGAAGACGATGGCAAGAAGCACGAGGAGCCCGAGCGTGAGCAGGATGGGCGAGTCTCCGGCGTACTGGTGAAGGAAAGAATTTGCGATGGCGTGGCGGGAGGCATCGGCGGCAGAAAGCGTCATCGTGATGACAAAATCTGTGCCCGCGAAGCCGAGAAGGATGAGCACAAAGAGCTTGCTCCACCACCCGCTGAAGAGATTTTCGAGGAGCGCGATGGAGCCCTGGCCAACGTAAGAACGATTCGCGACCTCGGAGTAAACAGGGACTGCAGCAAGAAGAGTGACGATGACGAGGATGCCGGTGGCGGGGATGGAGAGTGCCCCCGCGGCGAGCAGAGCGATACCGGGCTGGTAGCCGAGCGTGGAGAAGTAATCGACGCCGGTGAGCCAGAGGATCTTGTGCCACGGGTGAGTTTTGGCAGTGTCGTCTTCGAGGTCGAGACGAGCGCCTGAGAGAAGAAATCGTTCGAGCGCAGTCTTGGGTGGGAGTTCTCCACGGGTGGGCAGGCGCAGAGTAATCGGAGGTTTCCGCGGATTCTCCATATGGCCCTTCATCGTATAACGGGTCTGTCCGGGCGTCTCCCTTTGATGTGTAAAGAGTGGCGTGGTGATAGGCTTTGAGGCATCGCCGGGTTTGCTTCCAGGAGCATCGTTGCTGTTCCGAAAGAGGGCCTATGTTCGAACGATACACAGAGAAAGCGCGACGGGTGATCTTCTTCGCCCGGTATGAAGCGAGTACCTTCGGCAGTCCTTACATTGAATCCGAATTTCTCCTGCTCGGCATCCTGCGGGAAGACAAGCATGCCGTTCTCCGCTGGCTCGGCAAAGGCGACTGGCAGGCGATCCTGCGGCAGGACGTGGAGAAGCGTGTTCACAAAGGGCCGAAGACTTCTACTTCTGTCGATCTGCCGCTTTCAGAGGACGCCAAGCGGGTTCTCGGCTACGCCGCACAGGAGGCAGAACAACTCTCTCATCAACAGATCGGAACCGAACATTTGTTCCTTGCACTGTTACGAGAACCGGAATCGCGTGTGGCGAGGATGCTCGCAGAGCGAGGCATTGACGCAACTACGGTTCGCCAGACTTTGGCTAAAGAAGGCGCGCAATCAAGCGTTCGCCCCGGCATTGGACCCAGGATCGGAGAAGAACACCGCTTGATACAGATTGTTCTTGTTCCGGAAGAGGGTGGCCCGGAGCTGACTCCCTTGTGGCGTTCGCGCGTGCCGGCAGCCGGAGAAGAGATCGCGATTGATCGCGGTGAGAGTGAACTAACCACGTATCAGGTGATCAACGTGAAGTGGATCGTCGCCACGCAGGCGGACTCGCATTCTTTATCGAAGGTGTTGATTTATATGCGGAAGCTGGCAGCAACAGCATAGCGCCGGATTAATCCGGCGATCGGCGTCCCCCTTGAAGTGATTCCTACAGACCGGGCGGGATATCGCCGGAAGCGTCGAGCGGGTCGTGCGCGAGCGATGCCGCTTGCGGCGTGAGAATCTCGAACGTCCGTTGGAGATGGCGCGGAGCGGCGATAACCAGGCTTGAGATCGCGGCGATCACCGCCAAAAGGATTGCAACCGCAGCCATGAAGTAGAGCAGGCCGTTGATGCCGGAGCTCACCATGATCCGCGTGCCGATGAGCGGCCCGATCACCGAGCCGAGCCCGCTGATGAGGAGTAGGCGTCCGCTCACTGCCAGGACCCTGTCGGTTGGCATGGAGTCATGCGCGTTGGCAGCGCAGACTGGATAAAGGGTCGAGATGAAGCCTCCAATCAGCGCGGCGGGCAGCAGAAGGACATGCAGGGAGCGAGGCAAAAAGACGATGGCGATAGCAGCGCCCGCTAAGCCGAAACCAAGCGCGGCCAGTACAGCGCGCCGGTCGAAGCGATCTGAGAGCCAGCCCACCGGAACCTGAAATGCGAGCCCGCCAAGCACGGCCATCAGCATCAGCAGCGCGATGGTTTCGCGATCCACTCCCTTATCCTGCATCCACGCGGGAACGAGTGCATAGAATGCGCTCCCGATCAGACCATTCACGACGCAGCCGATGACAGAGACCGGCGTTGCGCGCAGGAGTTCGCCATAGGCCAGCTTCTCTGTAACAGTTGCTATCGGTGGCTCGGCTCGCGTGGTGCTCACCATGGCCAGCGCCAGGGCAAACAGAGCTTCAACCGCATGGAAAGGTTTTGATCCCTCGATTTCGATCCGGCCGACCAGGAGCTGACCGACGGCGAGGGCAACGAAGGTTCCAACCATATAAATCGAGAAGACTCGCCCGCGATCGGACGGCTGCGCTTTCGCGTTGAGCCAGCTCTCGGTGGTGACGAAAATTCCGGCACAGCCGAAACCTACAACCGCACGCAGGATGATCCAGAAGATCGGTCCGGTGAGGATGGGCATCGCCGCGGTCGCCGCGACGCCCAGCCCGGCGAAGGCAGCATAAGCGCGAATGTATCCGATCCGCTCGATCATTCGTGCGCTGTGCAATGCCGCCAGGGTAAAGCCGGCGAAATAACTGCTAAGTATCAGACCAGACAGCGTCGCATTGAAATTCGCGGAAGCCACCCGCAGGGAGATGAAGGTCGTAAAGAAGCCATTGGCGAGCTGGATAACGCTCGTCGCGACGATGAGCGTTCCGATCTGCGCGCGCATCGAGCCACTCGATTGGCCGGCATTCATCCCTGCACCGCTGATTCGAACGAATCCATCGGTCTGCGCATGCTCAAACGTTACCGGAGGCGGGCGCGGCTATCAAGATCGCGGGTTTTACAGAAGAGCTGAAGCCGCCGCTTTCGGCAGCCGGATCTTATGAAAAAATCAGTTCATCCACTTGCGGTCGTTGGAATCGCGGCGTAACTCATCCGGATCGATGTAGCGGCCGTCCTTATCGAAGTGCACCTCGCGGTTCTGCTTGCGCATGTACACCTCGAACTTGCGCGCGGCGCGGCGGCGCTTCCAGCGATAGTAAGTGTTGCGCAGACCATAAAACCGCTCCGAAGTGCCGAGGACGAATCCCCGGCGCGGAGCGTACCGCACGAAGAGGAACCCGCACAGGCCGCCGGAGAGCTGCAGCAAGGCGCCGAAGCTGTCCGCCTGCTTGAGCAGGACCGCGATGTTGATGAGGATGTAGATGGCGACAAGGTACTTCGCCTTGATGCGAACGAGAAACCAGAGGTAGAACTCCTGGTCGCCAAAGAGCATGCCGATGGCCACCAGCAGGCCGAAGACCCCGGCCCACGCGGTCGCAGCAACGACGTCCGGCCGTAAGCCAAAGATATGTGTGAACGAAACGGCTGTGGCGATGATGGCGCCACCGACGACCGAGGTCCAGTAAAGTTCGCCGAACCAGCGCCTGCCATAGGCTCCCTCAAGGAGCGAGCCCGTAAACCACAGGGTAAGCATACTGAAGGCAATCGAGAGGATACCCTGGTCAATGACGGAGTAGGTCGCAAGCTGCCAGATCTCGCCGCGGATCACTGCCAGCGGCTCCAGAACAAGGTGATTCACCAGCCGGCTGGCGAGTGAAGGCGCAACCCACCCGAGGACCGCCAGCGTAAAGAAAACACCGATGTTAAGCAGAACGAGCTTACGCGTAACTCCGGCAAACGGCGGAAGAGCCAACGTGGTAGGGCTGGAGCGGGGCATCAGCCTCTATTTCACCACAGCCCCCCGAACCTTGCAGCGCGTCCTCAGGAGCGTGGGGGTTGTGCGCCCTGCGGCTGGCTCTGCTGTGCCGGCCGTCCGAACTCACGCGGCGGACGCGACGGCATCGGCAGCACAGCGATGCTGCGGTGTCCGGCCTTGTCGACCGAGCGCACACCAAAGATCACGTTGTCCTTTGAGATCGGGAGTTTGACGCTCGTCGCCGTGCCTGCGTCGACAAATGTCGTCCAGGTGGGAGCCTCGGTATCGCGCCACACCACTTCGTAGCTCGCGTCGGCCGGCATGCCAGCCGGGGCGGTCCACGTCAGCTCAGTGTTGTTGTCGAGATTTTGAGTCTGCACGCGCACCTGCTGCGGCACGCCGGGAGCCGATGCCAGGGTGGCCAGCGCTGCGGCATTCATGCGCGCTACGTTCGCAACGTAGTTGAAGTCAACGTATTGCAGCAGATCGCCGTACTGAACGCCGTTTTCCTCGCGCACATTCTGGTGCTGATGGTTGTAGTTCTCGCGCCATTCTGTAATGCGAACCGCCGTGAAGCCTTCCTGGTTGAAGCTGGTGTGGTCGCCCCCGCGAAGGAAGCGGTCGCGGCGGAAGATCAACACCGGATGAAACGCCGGCATGTATCGTATTGCGTTGCTGCGCGGCTGGCCGGGCGGAGTTCCCGCATCGAGTCGCTGCTGCGTTCCGGTAAAGTAGGTCCTGCTGGCATCGGCGATCGCGCGCGCAAGTTCGCGCGAGGGAGAATCGCTCTCCGCCCCGGCTGCGATAATGGCGCGTGTCTGCTCAGGCGTCGCCGCGGCGGGAATGCCCTCCGAGAAAACACGGACGACATTCTTGTCCTGGCCGGCAACGCCGGGCGTCGTGTCGCCGCCGACAATGTCGTTGTTCAGCACAGACTCAAGCTGCCAGCCCTCAGACTTTGCGAGCCGCGCAAGGTGCAGGCTGCCGTTGAGCCCCTGCTCTTCGCCCGCCACAGCGACAAAGACGATGCTCGAAGGAAACTTCAGCCTGGAGAGCACGCGGGCGCACTCAATCGAAACAGCCACTCCGCTCGCGTCGTCATTGGCGCCGGGAGCCGGATCGTGGGTGTTGAGCGTGTCGCTGTTACGCGAATCATAGTGACCGGTAACCAGTGTCATGCGCGCAGCTTGCGCCGGATCGCTTCCGCGAAGAATCGCATAGACATTCGTCAGTTTTGTCGGCTTCAGAATGCGAGATGCGGGGCCGGTCTGCGGAGGCTCGATGAATTCATCGCGCTTGACCTCGAGGCAATTGCCGCAATCAGTCGAGATGCTCTTGAACTGCGATTCGATCCAGTCCGCTGCGGCATTGATTCCCGTTCCGGGCTTCAGGTCGGTTTCCATGCTGGAGAGCGTGCTGCGATTATTGAAACTCACCAGCTTTTCAATCGTCGCGCGAATGTGGTCGGCTGAGATCTGACGCAACGCTCCGGCTATCGCCGGATCGGCCGGAGCCGGGGTAATCGGAGCGGGTGTCTGCGCAATCAGCAAACAGGAACCGAGCACCCCGCCTGTGGCAAAAGCCAGACACCCGTGCTTAAATGAGGGACGATCCATTGGTGTGGTAAAAATTCCTTTCAGGAACCTGCGCGCTGCTTTCATCGTAACCTTGACGAACCGGCAGCGGACCACTAAAAAAATATCGGAAGGATCGTTGGCGCTCTTCCGGCATCCTAAGCCTGGGACCAGGCGACTGAAAGCGCGGCAATCCGAAGCGTGGGAGGGGTGAAGATCATGGCTGTAGTTTGTCCGGAGTGCGATAACCCGATCGCCGTCAACGTCGACGAGGTAGAAGAGGGTGAGACTCTGCAGTGTGAAGAGTGTGGGATGGACCTTGAAGTCGTCTCGGTGGATCCAATTGAGTTGTCCCCGATCGACGAGGCCGGTTATGACGATGAGGATACTCCTCGCTTGGTCGAGGAAGACGAAGAATAACCACCGTCCCATGCAGTCCACGGTATTGCCTCAAGAGAGGGCCTTTATACTGATCGTATGAAAAAGACCCCGTCTCTGGTTCGGTCCCTTGCCTGCAACCTGGCTCTGGTTAGCTCTCCGCTGGCACTTATCTCGCTGGCATCCCAGCCGATATCTGCGTTTGCGCAACGCGGTCCATCGCAGCGTATCGTACAAGGCAAGGTCGTCGACAAGGCCAATGCGGGGATCAAGGGTGCGATCGTCTACCTGAAGGATGGTCACTCCCTCTCCGTCAAAAGCTTCATCGCCGACGATGAAGGAGCCTACCGCTTCGGCCAGCTCGCCCAGAATACCGATTACGAGATCTGGGCTGAGAGCGACGGCAAAAAGAGCAATGTTAAGACCATCAGCTCGTTTGACAGCAAGAACCAGTTCTATATCGATTTGAAGATCGACAAGTAGAAACCGGAAGCTCTCAAAAGCTCCCATTCAGGAAGGGGCTGCCTTCCAGCCTCATCGCATCAAAAAATAAGGGGACTGCCTTTTGGCAGTCCCCTCAGGTTGGTTTACAGCTTAGTTAGAACATGAACTTCACTTTCAGACGGATGGAGCGTCCTGCCTGCCATGCGGTCGGCAGCCCATACTGGCTGCTGAGCACAAGGGGAGAACCATTTCCGGTCTGTGTTGAGTTCGCCATGGACTGCCAGTCGTAGCCGTTCTCAAGAATTCCGTAGTTCGGATTTCCTGCAGTGCTTCCGTTCGGGAGAATGTAATTCGCCGAGGTGCCTGCCGAAGAATTGATACGAGAGGAGTAAGCTACGGCCTTCTTCTGGTTGAAGAGGTTGGTGAAGTTTGCTTCGAGGCCAAGTCTCCACTTTTCGTGAGCGTCGTTGATCTTGTACTCGTCGATGAAGGACGCATCGGTCTGGACATACCATGGAGTGCGGCGAACATAAGTGTTGCCGTAGACCCACTGACCGCTGGCTCCCCGGGTTACGTCGATCCAGTTACCGCGGCCCACAACGAACACGCCATAGCTTCCAGCGGATCCGTTGACGTCGGCGAAGGAACTGAGCGGAGCTCCTGACGAAGCCTGCTGGAATCCGCCGACAGTCAGGTCGTGCCGCTTCAGAAGGGTGATTCTGTAGTAGCCCGCAGCCTTGAACGAGTTCGGACGATCCGTAGCGAGGAGGCCGTTGACCGTATTGCCATTCGCCTGGAACTGGAGGTAGGGCTCGTCGAAGGAGCGGTTGTTGTTGGGGTTGGCACGCGCGCCGCCGGCATCCGAAACGTCCGTGCTGGTCAGACCGCTGTAGTTGCCGCGCAGCTTGCTGTACGTGTAGGCGAACTGCCCAAACCAATGGCTGTTGGCAACCTTGGTAAGGCGGATCTCCACGGCATCGTAGTTACGAGCTGGCTTGGGCTGTGCTTTGCAGGTCGGGCAGGTTGCCGTCGCTCCGCCGGCGTCGATACCCTCACCGGGATTGGCGATGATGAATGCTTCACCGTTTGGTCCGACGTAGCCCACGTCCTCAATGGCATGGTCCAGACGGCGACGGGTGTAGCGGGTTTCAAGGGCGAAGCTCTTCGAGATCTGGTAGTCCAGACCGGCAGCGGTTTCGTGCTGACGATAGGGCTTGATCGCCGGATCGACGGCCGCACCCTGCGAGGGATCGTTCGACGGAATGCGGTAGTCGACGTTCTCGATGAAGCGCAGACCGGCCGGAGTGTTACCGCCGACGAAGTTGGCCTGTTGGGTAGCTCCTGTTCCCTTGGGGCAGTAGTGTCCGGTCGCGTCCTTCTGCGGCTTCACGATCGAGTAGTCCGCCACATCGAGCGCGTACACGCAATCGTGCCAGTAGTTGCCACCGAAGGAGCCGATGGCCAGGTTGAGCTTCATGAGGTCGTAGAAGGCTCCGTAGCTGGCAAAAGCCTTCAACTTGCCATTCTGAAAGACGTCCCAGGCGCCGCCGATACGGGGAGCCACTTTGCTGCCCCATCCGAAGTTGATGCCGGAAGGATACTGGTTATAAGCCGGGAGGTTCTCCTTCTCAAAGCGGACGCCGACGTTGGCCGTAAAGCCCTTCGCAATCTGCCACGAATCCTGGATATAGATGCCATGGTTGTTGCTGCTGGCCTGACCGGTGACCTCATTGCCGTCACGGATGTTGACGTATCCGAAGTTACCGCGGCAGGCGCCGCTGCTGCTGCTGCCGGCCGAACCAAAGTTGACCGCGTTGTAGGCATTGATTGTGGCGCAGTTAGCCTGACCTGTGGTCGTGTTTGCCGACCAGGTCGTGCCATAGCCAAGGCGAATCAGGCTATTGGTAAAGATCTGGTTGACGTTCTCATAGAGATGATTGAGCTGGTAACCGCCCTTCAGGTTGTGAGCTCCGAAAAACCCCTTCTTGAAATAAGCGATATCTTGCGACAACGATGTACGCGAATTAGCATTGAACTGATAACCCTCGTTTGCGCCAATCGTGTAGCTTCCAGACGGCTTTGGCGCCGCATTCGCGTAAGCGCTCGCGAGGTTCGTCCCATTCAGACTGGCGGTCGTGGCCGACGTCGTGGTCGCCCAGAGGAAACGGTCGCCAGCCGGAAGACCGCGGTCAGCGTAGTTATAGAAGAAGTTGCCGAACCGGGTCGTCGCGACGAGGTTGGAGGTAAGGGTGATATCAGCTCCTGCTGTCCAGATCGTGTTAGGAGCAACTGAGCCAAGTGCGCCCTGGTAGGCATCCACCGGGTTGCTGATGGACGCGTTGACCAGGCCATAGACATCATCGGCATTCGGCAAGGTGTTGCCGGTCGTGCGGTCGTAGGCATACTGCCACGCGCCGAAGAGGCGGATCTTGTCCGTTGCCTTGTAGTCGAGGCGACCAAAGCTGAAGTACTGCTGCTCGCTGTAGTTGAATTGACGAACACCAGCGCAGTTACCGGCCGCCTGGCAGGTTGAACTGGTGAAGTTAACCGTGCGGCGAACCGTGCTGAACTGTGGGGCTGCCGAAAGGGCGAGCCAAAGCCGGTCTTTCACAAGGTAACCGGATGCAAGGAAGCCTGGCTGCACGTAGCGGAAGTGGTCCTTCTTCGGGGTGTAGAACTGGACCGGATAGTCGGTTCGGGTCGCTGTACTGTATGCCGAGCTTGCCGGATCGTAGCGGAGCGAGGGCTGGCTGCCGTTCGAACTTCCTACCGTGGTCGTTGAGTTCGCGTTCGGGGCGCCACTGGCATCCATCGGATCCGCCTCGTAGTAGGTCCAGAGCTGCCCGTGCCATGTATTGCCGCCGCGAACCTGAATTGCGTTGACGACGCCGCCCAGAGCGCCGCCGTTCTCGGCTTCGATACCCGAGGTCTTGACCTGGACTTCCTGAATGAACTCGAACGGAGCATTTGCGGCAGATTTGCCGGTGACCATGTTTGCCGTCTCCTGACCTTCGATCAGGTACGAGTTTTCGGCAGTCGCAGCGCCATCGACCTGAAAGCCTCCCTGCAGCGGCTCATTGCGAGCGCCGGGGGCGAAGGCGATAGCGGATTGAAAGGACCGCCCGCGAGGAGCGTAGTTGATCTCATCTTTACTGATGGTCGTCTGTGCACGGCTCTGCGTGACGTCGATCTGCGGCGTTTCAGCGCTGACGTCGATAACGGTCGTCTCGGAGCCGATCGAGAGCAACAGATCAATGGTTGGCAGGCGTCCCGCCTGGAGGACGATACCGTCCCTTTTCATTTCTGCGAAGCCGGGAGCGGCAACGATCAAAGTGTACGTTCCGGGCGGCAGGTTGGTGAAGCGATAGTAGCCGGATTTGTCGGTCTCCAGGGCTTTGACACCGATGAGCACATCGCTCTTGACCGTAATGTTTGCGCCGGAAATGGAAGCACCGGTCTTATCCTTGACCGTTCCTTCGATGCCGGCAGTGGTCTCTTGGGCCCTTGCACTTGGGAGAAAAGCAAACATGAGCAGCAAGAGGCTCATGAGGGAAGCTGTACAACAAGTGAACTTCATTCGAAACTTCGTCATCTGGCGATACCTCTCAAAATGCAAATTTCGGCCGGTGGCAAAACCGGACGAAAGTGTCCATAGCTTGCCCTTAGACACACTTCTGGTGTGCCATCGTGCACGCGATGGAAATGAAGCGAAACCACAGGTTCTCCCTCAGGATTGCCTGCGGGAAAGTTTTTGTATGGAGCAGAAGTTATAGATTGAAAGATGAAAGGTCAATAAAAAAATGTTATGAACTGCAAGTTTCGATGATGAACTGTCCTTTTACCGTGACCAATTACCAACTAGTAACATTTGGCTGTGACCAATTACCAACTAGTAACTTGTAGTCGGGCTCTCCACTCGGTCTCCATGGCTTGGAGGCTCGCTCGTCACCACAAATCGCACATTCCCCGCGCTCTGGTTTTTGGCCTGATGATTCTGTCCGGGAACCACCTCGATTCCCTCGCCGGCCTTCAGCAAAAAATCGTGAAACTCCACCTCCAGGGTGAGTTGCCCCTCCAGCACGAAGAAAAACTGCCGCGCCTTTGTATGGTGATGCCGCACCTCGCTCGCGCCCGGAGGCATGCGCTCCTCAATAATACTCAGACCCGGCGTTTTGACCAGATGCCAGCCATCGCAGTTGTCGCCCCACGTGTAGTGCTCGGCATTGGCAGCAGAGATGACTTTGGCAGGCATGCAAGGAGGATACAGGGCGTAGGGCGTAGGGCGTAGGGCGTAGGGCGTAGGGCGTAGAAACACTCCCCTGCGATCATACGAAGATCAACAAAAAAATCTCAGCCTGAACTAAGCCGACTAAGCCCTGCGCGCGCCTTACCCCTTAGCCCTGTGCCCTTAGCCCTTTCCTCTACAGCGGGATATTCCCATGCTTCTTCGGCGGATTCTTCTCTCGCTTCGTCGCCAGCATATCGAGTGCGCTGTTCAAGCGCCGCCGCGTTTCGCTCGGACGAATGACGGCATCGATGTATCCCCGTTCGGCAGCGACATAAGGATTGGCAAACCGCTCGCGGAACTCCTCCACCTTCTCAGCGCGTGCCTCGGCGAGAATCTCCAGCTTCTGCTCCTCCGAGAGCGACACACCTTGAGGCATCACCGCCGCCGCTCGCCGCAGCACCTGATCCAGTTCGCGCCTGTAAACAATGTTGACCGCGCCTTCAGGACCCATCACCGCGATCTCCGCTGTCGGCCACGCGAGATTTACGTCCGTGCGCAGATGTTTCGAACTCATCACGCAATACGCTCCGCCGTAGGCCTTCCGCGTGATCACGGTCAGCTTAGGCACCGTCGCCTCGGCAAAGGCATATAGCAGCTTCGCGCCGTGGCGAATAATTCCGCCATGCTCCTGGCGAGTGCCGGGCATAAATCCCGGAACATCCTCAAACGTCAGCAGCGGAATATTGAAGGCATCGCAGAACCGCACAAAACGCGCTCCCTTCACACTGGCATCGATATCCAGCACACCTGCGAGCACGGCCGGCTGATTCGCCACAATCCCGACCGGACGCCCATTCATCCGCGCAAAGCCCACCACCAGGTTGCGCGCGAAGTGCTCATGCACCTGGAAAAAGTAGCCGTCGTCGACAATATGCCCGATCACCTCGACCATGTCGTAAGGCTGGTTCGACTCCTCAGGAATGATCGTGTCCAGAGCCGCATTCGCGCGGTTCGGATCATCACCGGTCGCCTTACGCGGAGGATCGTCGAGATTGTTCGACGGGATAAAACTCACCAGCTCGCGAACCATCGCCAGGCACTCGCGGTCGTCGTGCGCCATAAAGTGCGCAACGCCCGAAACCTCGTTGTGCGTTACCGCACCGCCGAGTGCATCCTTTGTCACGTCTTCATGCAGCACGGTCTTAATAACATCCGGCCCGGTGACGAACATGTAGCTCGTGCGCTCGGTCATCAGGGTGAAATCGGTAATAGCCGGCGAGTACACCGCGCCCCCCGCGCACGGCCCCAGAATCGCCGATATCTGCGGCACCACTCCGCTTGCCAGCGTATTGCGCAAAAAGATGTCCGTGTACCCCGCCAGCGAAACCACGCCCTCCTGAATGCGCGCCCCGCCGGAATCGTTCAGCCCGATCACCGGCGCGCCCACCTTCATGGCCATATCCATCATCTTCACGATCTTCGCTGCGTTCGACTCCGAGAGCGAGCCGCCGAAGACGGTGAAGTCCTGCGCAAAACAAAACACCACACGCCCATCGATGCGCCCATGCCCGGTGATGAACCCGTCGCCGGGAACCCTCGTGGCGTCCATGCCGAAGTCTGTAGCGCGATGGGTTACAAATTTGTCCGTCTCCTCAAAGCTGCCTTCATCCAGAAGAAGATCGATGCGCTCACGCGCCGACAGCTTACCCGCCGCCGACTCGCGAGCCCGACGCTCCGGCCCGCCACCCTCCTCGGCAATCGCGTGGCGCGCAGCCAGCTCCGCCAGCCGGTTGTGGTGTGGATGACGTTTTTCCTGTGGGGGAGCGGGTTGTTCAGCAGCTGCCATAGGCAGCGATTTTAGCAAGCATCAACGCCTTTATGCTCTTGCATGCCCGCTCCCTGGTGCCTGTCAGCCTTAATGCGCCTGTGCCACCGCGACAATCTGTTGGTCCGCATACAGCATGCGCGCCGCCGTGAGGCACTGCGCCATACCGAAGGCGATCAGGTATCCGTAGACGAGCCACGCGATCTGCCGCGGATCCAGAGACGGCTCCGGAACGGTGGCCACCAGTAGATAAGTGACGGCTGCGGCAAAGGCGATAGCTGCCGCAGCATAGTTCCAGATCGAGGTCCCTCGCGTAAATGCATGCCGTCCGACGACGTATTCGGCTATCGCCGCGCAGAGCGCCTGGAGGGCAATAAGGTAGAGAAACCATTCCAGACGCACGCGATTGTAGACGATGAAAAACAGCGTTACGCCCACCATCACCCCAAACGTGCCTTGAAGCCGGAGAGCGATCTTCGGAACCCGCGAAGACGCCATAAAGCTGGTGATGAACACGACGGCGCTGTCGAGCACCCCGTATGCAGCCAGACACAGAATCGAGATCGCCACCGCAAACGGCAGAAGCAGCAAGGTGCGGGCCATATCTGGGATCACCATCACCGCACTCCCGAAAAGGAGAGCCAACCCGCCGCGTACTAAAGTCGCTTTCCAGAAATGGATGTCGTTTCTCATGGGAGCCTCCTGCAACTGTCTGCAATCATCTGCGTAAGGTCCTGCTCCCGCTGTGATGAGTGCCATCGGCAACTGTGATCTCCGTCACATCCCCCAAAGCCGCCCCACCATACTCCTCTTGTCTGTGACAGCCGTCACAATCGAGCGTGAGGCCCTTCACCGAAACGAATGCCACGGCTTACTAGGATTGCAGCCAGATAACGGATCTCCAGAGACCGTTTTCCCTGAGGTGCCTTATGCCAGTCATCGATACGAGCGTTGGTTTATCGCTGGACCGTATTCTGGTCGCCACCGACTTTGCAGGCCCCTCCACCTTCGCCTTTGAATACGCCAGGGTGCTCGCTAAGCGTTTCTCCTCCCGCCTTGTTCTGGCTCATGTGGTCGATCTCTCGGTGGCGACACGATCCGAGAGCGCGGTCGTCGGTTTCCCCATCGACGAGATGCGGCGCTCCGCCACGGCGAACATGGAACGAACACTTACCGAGCTTGAGAGTTCCGGGTTTCGTGCGACCGGCCAGACCGTCGAGGCGCACAATATCGCAGCCGCCATCATCGGCCTTTCGCAGCAGGTCAAGGCAGACATCATCGTGATGGGGACCCACGCCCGCCGCGGATTGAAAAGAGCCATCCTCGGTTCCTGTGCGGAAGGCGTCATACGCCATGCAGCGTGTCCTGTCCTCACGGTGGGTCCTTACGTGAAACCTCCTGCGAAGGGACCATTTTCTTTCTCCAATATCGTCTTCGCAACCGACCTGCGGCACGACTCCGCCGAGAAGGCCGCGGTTGCCTTGACCATCGGCGAGGACAGCTCGGCGAAGATTCACCTGTGCTACGCGCTGGAAAATCCCGCGAATGACATCTCGCGAACCCTGGAGGCCCAGTTGAAGTGCGAGAATTCCCTGCGCAAGCTCGTCCCTCAGGGAGCCTACGATCATTGCGACACGAACTGCGTCGTGGAACACGGAGACGCTGCTCTGCACATCCTCGAGACGGCCGCCAGGGTCGATGCCGACCTGATCGTCATGGGCGCAAGACGCAGCACGAACTGGCTGGCGACATTATCAGAAGGCGTTGTGGGTCACGTACTTGCCAAAGCCACGTGTCCCGTCATGACGGTATGCACCAGCTAGCAGCGTTCTGTATCTGTTAGCCTTGTGCCCAGAGGGCCGGACTTCAACTTCGTTTCACAGTGAACTTCATGTCGCCAGGACCCCAAACTCGACGCGCTCCTGCCAATTGCACAAACTGCGAGTATCGGACCCTGCGCATGTTTTGCAATCTCTCGCCGGAAGAGCTGGAAGACTTCAACAAGATAGGCATGCAGATGAGGCTTCCCAAGGGAGCCGTCCTGTTCCAGGAGGACGACCCAAGCCAGAACGTCGCCGTCATCTGCGATGGGCAGGTGAAACTCTCCTGCACATCGAGGGAAGGAAAGACGCTCATCCTGAAGATTGCCGTTCCGGGCGATCTTCTTGGCCTCGGCGCGGTCATCTCAGGAAGCCGGTACGAGGCCACCGCTGAGACCCTCGAGCCGACGCTGATCAAGAACATCCGAAAAGAGGAGTTTCTCGCCTTCCTCGAGCGCCACGGCCAGGCAAGTATGCACGCGGCGAAGTCGCTCTCCGAGGAGTACAAGTCCGTCTTCTTTGATGCTCGCAGGCTCGCTCTCTCGCCAACAGCCGCCGGACGGCTCGCTTCCGTGCTGCTCGATTGGGGCCGCACCGCCTCCTGCGGCAAGCCCGAGATGCGCTTCACCATGGCGCTGACCCACGAAGACCTCGCCAACCTCGCCGGCACATCGCGCGAGACTGTGACACGCACCCTCGGCAAATTCCAGCGCGACAAACTGATTCGCATTAACGGTTCCTCCCTCACGATCCTCGATCCCGACAATCTGTCCTTACTCGCATCCTGACAAACCAGGCAAAGCGCTTTGCACACGCGTGATGGCGGTCACAGCGTTTCCATCGCCATGCGGATAGATTGTCCTCAAACAGCAAACTTGGAGGGTGCCATGACCTCAGCGATGATTGGAATGCAAACAGATCTGAACGACACAGCCATCAATTTTGGAAACGAAATCGGGCAGTTGCCTGCACTCCGGAGCGTTCTGCTCTGCACCGACTTCTCGCTCGCCTCCCAGACCGCCACAGAGGTCGCAATCGATCTATGCAAACGTGTCGGCGCAACCTTGTGCGTGCTCCATATCTGTGAGTACGGACTTTATAACGCGCCCACGGAAGGCGAAGCCGCTTATGTCTCCGAGGGCATGCAGCGGGAGCAGCAAAACCTCAGCGATGTTGTCGACCGCATCCGCAGGGAAGGCATCGCCGTCGATGCAACGACAGAGACAGGACATCCTCCTGTATCCATTGTGGAGTTCATCGCCTCGCACAAGCCTGACCTGGCGATCGTCGGAACGAACGGATTAGGCGGCCTGGAGCGCATGATCTTCGGTTCAACAGCCGAAGCGGTCTTTCGCCATGCCAGCTGTCCGGTCATGATCATTGGGCCTCGAGTGTCCGTCAGCAAACAAAACGGCCACGGTCCGGTCCTCTTTGCCACGGACTTCCATGAACCGGCGATGCAGGCTATGCGCTATGCCTCTGCGCTCGCGCAAGCCGAATCGCTGCCACTCCACTGTCTCCACGTGCTCCCTTACTCGAAAGAGAACGAAGCAAAAGACGGCGTCCTGCCCTCCATCATGAAAGAGGCGCTGCGCCAGGTCGCAAAGGACGCGCAGATCGCCCAGTCAGAGTCGGAGATCTCGTTCAACATCATGTACGATAGCGAGATCTCGCACGCAGTCGTCGACTACGCGAAGGAACACAAGGCATCCTTTATCGTGCTCGGCGTCCGCCGCGGGCCCGTCCTCTCCTCGCATCTGCCTCCCCACCTGACCTACAAGATGATCGCGACAGCACCGTGCCCAGTCCTCACGGTCTCGCCGGTGGCCGCGCGCCTCGTTGTAGCGAAGTCAAATGCATCCGCCAAAGCGGTGTAAATTACAAAGTCGGTGGAGCTCCGCATACGCCTGTATGCGGAGCGTTAGGCCGGCCACTCCGGGATCTCCGTGTGGCTTTCATTTTTGCCCACAAGACGGCTCTCTTGTTCGAGCACGGCGAGCACAATCAGCGGCGGACACGGCTCTTCGTGCAGGCATGCCGGACAGACCCCCGCAAAGGTACAGCTGTGGATACGCGACGTTGTGCTCATCCCATCGTGATGATTCGAGATCATAGGAGCCTCCAAAACAAGACTCTCCTACCCGGGAGAACAATTTCTGTGATCCCGGTCACAAACAGACCGTACGCAGGTCACAGAGAAAACCCTGGCTAAAGCCTATGTTGAATGCCAGATGGGAGGGACGCCACCATGGTCACACTCCACAGCATCTTTCCAAAGACACAGGATGAGCGCATCCACGACGATACCTGCCGCCAGCTGATGTGGCAGATTGACATTCAGTCCCGGGAAATCGTCGTTGAGGTGAAGAACTCGGCGGTGGTCCTATCGGGCCGAGTGGAAACCTGCCTGGAAAGTCGGGAGGCTGAGAGTGCCGCCAAGGCCGTTTTTGGCGTCTCTTCCGTCACCAATAACATCAGGGTCGAACCAATATGCGCACGCACTGACGACGAAATCGTCGGCGAGGTCGCCGACAGCCTCCAAAGAATCACCTTTGTTCTGGAAGGACTTCCAATGGTGACCGTGCGTGAGGGTGTTGTCACTCTGAGAGGGCAGGTGCGTTGGAATTTCCAGCGCGATAGCGCCGAGCGGGCAGCCGAAGCCGTCGTCGGCGTACTGCAAGTCCGCAACCTGATCGCAGTGGTACCGCTCGACTACCCCACGCCATGGAGGCAACTCAGTCGAAGACACGCAGAGGTTATACCTTTCTCCATGAAAAAGGAGATCCCTCCTGCGGATGTCCGTAGTGAGATGATGTACTTCGTTCCCTCAGTCGTAGGGCGAGCGTGAAGACTAAGGACGTCCGGCCAGCACATTTCCACACCCTCTATTGACACCCCTGCTATCCTTAAATCAGGAGAAAAGAAAGCTCGGCGAATCGCCGGGCTTTTTCCTTTTTACGAGGAATGGCTTTCAACGTCCACAAGCAGGTCCAGACCTAAGTCTTATGTTTGGGACACTTTACACGATTCAAAGGGGGGGAGGGGTGGGATGGATTCACCACGCGCAAACGCTCAGAAGACCACGCTGAAGCGATGGCTTGAACCCCTCCGGACAGCCTTATTTCAGGAGAATGCACTGCATCCTTGGCATCTCTCCCTCAAGTCGGCGAAAATCCTGAAGGACGCCCTCGCGCCATCAAGGACCTTATCCATGCCCCTCGTCTCCGGACGCCGTACCCTGTTCCTGCGCCTCACCCTGCTTGTCCTCGCTGCCCTGCTCGCCCCCACTCTCCGCGCACAGGAGAACAGCACCCCGCCGCTCGCCGGAGTCGCCCACGTCGCCATCCGCGTCAAGGACCTCGCCGCCTCACGCGCCTTCTACGAAAAGCTCGGTTTCCAGCAGGCCTTCGATCTCGAGCGCAACGGAGTCCCCTACGAGTCCTTCATCAAGATCAACGACCACCAGTTCATCGAGCTCTACCCCGTCGACGAGAAGAACCCCGACCCCGCCTTCCTTCACGTCTGCTTCGAGGGCGTCGACCTCAACGTCATCCACGACGACTACGTCTCCCACGGCCTCACACCCACCCAGGTCCGTAAGGCCGGAGCCGGCAACCTCCTCTTCACCCTGCGCGGCCCTGAAAACCAGAATATCGAGTACACCCAGTACCAGCCCGGCTCGCTCCACTCCAACGACCAGGGCAAGCACGTCGGCTCCGACCGCGTAGCCGAATCGATCTTTGCCGTCGCTCTCTCCATGAAAAATACCGCCGAGGCGCGCGACTTCTACCTCAACCAGCTCCAGTTCAAGTCCATCGCCGGAGACCCGATGTTCCTCCACATGCCCGGCGACTCCGGCCAGGAGATCGAGATCGCCTCCTACCCCACCCTGACCACGCGAGCCCGCCTCACCCTGCGAACCTCCAACCTGTCGAGGTCCGCCCGCCTCCTCCACAAGCAGGACCTGAAATTCATCAAGTCCCCCACCACCCTTACCCTCGCCGATCCCGACGCCAACGTCCTCGTGATTCGCGCCGACTAGAAAAATTCACTCGCACCGCAGAGCCGTCATCGGATCCACTCTGGCAGCCCGCCGCGCCGGCAGATATCCCGCCAGCAAACCGACCGCCAGCAGAGCCGCAACAGAAATCAACAAACTCGCAAGATCGTTCGCACTCAGGCCGAACAATAAATTCGAGATCACGCGCCCGCCGGCAAGCGTCAACGGAACTCCAATCAGCACGCCGGCAATCACCAGCGCGCCAATCTCGCGCATCACCATCCAGCGCACGTCCGACTGCGCCGCGCCAACAGCCATGCGTATCCCGATCTCGTTCGTCCGCCGGCCAACGAGATACGACATCAACCCGTAGATCCCGATGCACGATAAAAACACCGCCAGCAGACCGAAGAACGTCGAAAGCTGCGCCACCGTTCTCTGCTGTGTGATCGAGTTCGCAACCTGCGCATCCAGCGTAGTCACTGCCGTGATCGGAAGATTCGGCTCCACGCTGTGAATCGCGCGCTGCACATCGGCCGACACCGTCGAGAAGTCACCCGTGTACCGCACCACAAAATCGCCCTCATACTGCTTGCGCTGGGCATAAGCGACGTAGTCAAGAATCTCCGGATCCTCCGACAACGATCCGAACTTCACATCCTTTGCGATGCCGATAATCTCCATGTCCCACGGACTGTCAGGACCGCCAATCTTGTAGCGCCGGCCGATCGGATTCAACCCCGGGAAAAACCTCTTCGCCAGCCGCTCACTGATGATCGCCACCTTGTGCGAGTCCGCCGTATCCTGCGGCCCGAACGCGCGGCCAGCCAGCAACGGAATCTGCATCGTCTCGAAGTATCGATCTCCGACAACGTTATGCTTCACATCCAGATTGCGGTCGAACTGAACTCCCGGAACGATGATGCTGCCGTTCCAGCTCCCCTCATTGAAGATGAAGGACGCAAAGCTCGCCGAAGTGACTCCATGCACAGCACCGACACGCTCCTCCATCTGCTTGTACATCGCCGTCAGCCGCGGCTCGCCTTCCCTGTACCCGGCAGAGCTGGCATCCATCCTCAGCAGCACCACGCTCTCCCGGTTGAAGCCTGTATCCACCTTGTTCAGGTTGATGAGACTGCGTACAAACAGTCCCGCGCCCACCAGCAGAACAAGCGAGAATGCCACCTGCGTGATGACGATGCTCTTCGCAAGACGGCTCTTCGTGCCTTTCCCCGCAATTCCTCTACCATCCTTCAGGGCATCCGTCAGATCCAACTCCGTCGAGCGCAGCGACGGCAGAATGCCGAACAACAGCGCCGTGAGCACCGTCACCGCGAGCGTAAACACCAGGAGCCTCGTGTCGATGGAGACATCCAGCGGCAGCATCTCGCGCTTACCCGAAACCATCCGCAACAACACGCGATTCGCCACAGCGGCAAGACCTACGCCGAGCCCGCCGCCAGCGACCGCCAGCACAAAGCTCTCCGTCAGCAGCTGACGTATCAGCCGCATCCTGCCAGCCCCCAGGGCCTGCCTCACCGCGAACTCCCGTACACGCACCGTCGATCGAGCCAGCAGAAGATTCGCAATATTCGCGCACGCAATGATCAGAACAACTGCCGTAAGCCCCATCAGGATCTTCAGAGGCTCTGAAAACTGCCGCCGCAGCGACGAAAGCCCCTTGGTCATCGGAGTCAGCGGCACATGCATCTTGTCCAGCTTCACCAGATCATCCAGCTTCACCTCAGAGTTCGGAAAGCTGCGCATGATCTGCCGGTACAACACATCCAAATTCGACGAGGCCTGCTCCAGCGTCACTCCGGGCTTCAGCCTCCCCATGACGTACAACTCCTCATCCCACTTACCCTTGTAGCTTCCGAAGTGCGGAGGCACCAGCGCAATCATCGACATCGGCACCCACATATCAGGAGCCTCTCCCACTCTCGTCCCAAAGAACTCCGGCGGCGCAACGCCAACAATGTTGAACACCGTATCTCCCAGCTTCAATCTCTTGTTCAGCACATCAGGATCGCCACCGAGACTCCGCCTCCACCATCCATAACTCACCACCGCGACAGGATGATCGCCCTCTGTTCTGTCGTCCTCGTCCATCAACGTTCGGCCCATGTACGCCGGAACACCCAGCATCGAAAAATACGTGCCGGAAACCGCACTGACCTTCATCGGCTCGGTCTCGCTGCGGCCATCCACTCTCCCGTACACACGGTTCATCATGCTGAATGAAGCGCCTACGTCCGAGAAGACGGCGTTGTCCTTCTGCAACGCGCGATAGAACGGATAGGAATAGAGCTCCGTCACCCAGAATCCATCGCTGATGCCGCGCCACTCTCCCGTACCCAGCAGCACCAATTGAGAGGGGTCTTTTACCGGCAGCGATCGCAACATCACAGCGTCGAGAAAGCTGAAGATTGCTGTGTTCGCTCCGATCCCCAGCGCCAGCGACAGCAGCGCTACCGCCGTCAGAACCGGGCTGCGCATCATCGATCGAACACCATACGCCATATCCTGCAGCAGGCTCTCCAGCCACTCCCATCCCCAGGCCATCACGCTCCTCTCCCTGATTGCAGTTGGATTACCGAACCCGCGGTAAGCCGCCATGCGCGCCGCGCTCGCCGGTACCCCTGCCTCTACCTGCTCATGCTGCCGCAACTCCAGGTGCAGACGCATCTCCTCTTCGAGATCCTGCTGAAGCTCTTCCCGATGAAGCATCATCCGCACTCTGCGAAGAATCTCGCGAAGCCTGTCCATAGCCAGCCTCCCTCAGTCGTCTTTAAACCGCCTCGATCACGCGATCAATTGCGCTCATGACTCGTTTGAATTGCGACAGCTCCGCAATGAGCTGCTTCCGGCCTGCGGAGGTCAGCTTGTAGTAACGCGCCCGGCGATTCTCCGCTGTTACTCCCCACTCCGCTGACACCCAACCTTTGATCAGCATCCGCTGTAACGCGGGATACAGCGATCCTTCTTCTACCTGCAGTACGTCCTCCGATGTCTGCTGGATGGAATTAGCAATTTCATACCCATGCAGCTCGCCGTACCGAACCAGTGTTTTAAGAATCAACAGATACAAAGTTCCCGGCGGAATCTCATCTCTCTTCAAAGCGGACCTCACATGCCCAGCGGTGACATAGACAAACTATGCCAGCACTATATCCTGACATAGATAAACTATGTCAACCCTCAAGTGACGAATGGAGGAATTCCACCCTTCCACTCAAATCACTCGTTGCTTCGGATTGATGCACCGCGAAAAACCGGCGTAGACTTAGGAAACGTCCCCGCGGTGTCTGCTATGAACCTTCGCCAAGCTCTGGCCCGAGCCACCGAAAACCTCGCCGCGATAGAGTCACTTCGTCTGACCGCCCCGCGAGACGCCGACCTGCTCCTCCTCGACACTCTCCGTCTCACCCGGGCGCAATATCTCGCCAACCCCACCCGCGAGCTCACCTCGGCTGAGCTTTCCCTGTATCTCGAAGCCATCGCGCGGCGTGCCCATCACGAGCCCATCCAATACATCACCGGGCATCAGGAGTTCTACGGTCTTCGCCTTAGCGTTACTCCTGCAGTTCTCATCCCGCGGCCTGAAACGGAGCACCTCGTGGAAGCTGTCCTCGCACGTCTTCCCCACGGCACCCCCACCGCGATCGCCGACGTTGGCACGGGCTCCGGAGCCATCGCCATTGCCCTCGCCTCACACCTCCCCCTTGCCACTATTACCGCACTAGACATCTCTCCTGAAGCCCTCGCCATAGCTCGAATCAATGCTGAGACTCACAAAGTTACCGACCGCATCCGCTTCATCGAGTCCGATCTCCTCAATGCACTGTCCCCTCCTGACCACATCGAACCTCGATTCGATGCGATCGTCTCCAATCCACCCTACGTTCCCACCATCGATCTCCCGACCCTCCACCCCGAAGTGCGCCAATACGAACCGGCCGCCGCGCTCTTCGCCGGGCCTGAAGGGCTCGATATTTACCGCCGCCTCATCCCGCAGGCCCGAGCCGCATTGAAGCCCGCGGGTCTTCTGGCGATGGAGATAGGCCAGGGACAACGCGAAGCGATCGCCGCTCTCCTCGCTGGCTGGAATGAAGTCTCCTTTGTTAACGATCTTCAGCAGATTCCCCGTGTAGCCCTCGCGCGAAGATCTGCGTAAATTCGAGGGTGGATATTGCGCCGATTCCATTGGCTTGAATTGTCTTTCGCAGTTTTGATGCATCGTTGAAGATTGCTTCTGGAGTTTCCCATGAGACTGCTACCGGCACTTCTCTCCATCACGCTGCCGTTTATTCCGGCCATACAACGCGCACAGACAGCAAATGTCCAGGGCGCGCCATTCACAGCTAAATGGACATGGACGCAAGTGGAATCAAGATCGTGGCCTCCCACTGAAACCAGAACCATCATCGCTACAGCGCAGTTGGCTCGAGATAAGAATGGCAGCACCTATGAGGCAAGGATGAAAGATGGATCCGTGATCGTCATCTCGATCGTCGATGTGCTGAAGAACCGTAAGATCGAAGTCCATCCGCAGGACTCCACGTATTTCTACCTTCCCATCAATGCTCCTGAAGGTAAGCTGCGAACGCTTTCAATGGAGGAGGTCTCCAAAATATTGCAGGACGAGCAAGCACATTGGATCGAATCTCCCGACCATCCGACGGTCGCTTTGCGACGGTGGCATTTCACGCCACTTGGCTGTCGACAGGAAAAAGACATGAATCTATGTGGAGTCAGAGACGAGATGACTTCCAGTACAGGAGAAGAAACGCTACGGGATACATGGCGGTCCGATCTCGGTTTGATCATGTCTACGCTCCAGAAATCGGACCACATCAATCCACCCGTGAGAGATCTTCAGTCTCTCACTCACATCATGGTTGTGACGGATCTGCGACGTGTAGACCCGGACCCGAAACTCTTTGAAGTTCCTGCAGGTTATGCGCAGATCCCTGCGCCAGAGCAGGATCTACTCCCTCTCACTTCTCCTTTGACTGCATCTCGCCGCTGAGAAATATGCGCGTAAGTACGCATCGGAGCGTATTTACACGGCTTTAGCATAGCCGGAAGATGACCAGACTTTTACCTGCGCCTGACACCAGCTCTCCACCACAAAGTCCATGCTCTCTTCCAAGGAGGGCTATTTCTATGCAATCCATGTGGAGCAACATGAAGGCCGAAACCAATCGGCGTTCATTTCTCAAGAGCGGGCTGGCAGTAGGTGCTGCAGGACTCATTGCAGCCAATACCTCTGCCCTCGCAGATGACGACTTCGATCGCAGCGGACGTCTCACTCGCGGAGACGCCGCTATCCTTCGTTTCGCCGCCGCAGCCGAAATCATCGAAACCGACTTCTGGGTCCAGTACAACGAACTTGCCGGAATTCAGGACAGCGAAGTCTCCGGTGGAACCGGCAATCAGGCCTATCACGACGCCGTCTCACAACTCGATTCGGACATGGATCAATACATCCACGACAACACCGACGACGAGTTCACCCACCAGAACTTTCTCAACGCCTACCTCGCCTCCAAGGGAGCCGCCACCATAAACCTCGATTCCTTCCGCACCCTTCAAGGCAGCAGCGCCACAGGCTCCAGCGGAAAATTGCGCATCACGAACCTCACCCAGCTCACGCTCGATACCAGCTGGTGGACTCGCTATCGCGACGACTCCCACAACCCCGACCTCGATCCCAACTTTACCTTCCCACAGGCCATTCCCACTCTGTTCACCGGAGAGCACACCGCAATCCCTCGGACAGACAACGACACCAAGGACCCAAATTTTCTCCAGGTGATCGCCAACACCGCCGGCTTCCACTTCGCCACCATCGAACAAGGCGGCAACAGCCTTTACCCCGCGATGGCGCAACGAGCCACCAGCGTGGAGGTCCTGCGAATCCTCATCAGCATCGGACCCACTGAAACCATGCACTTCCAGACCTGGCAGGACAAGGCAGGTAATGCACCCGTAAAGTCCGCTACGGACCCTGTCACAGGAGTGTTCGCCAGCTTTCCCGACCTGAACTCTCCACCCTTTGGCGGCGACGAGTTCCAAACCAATCTCATCATGCCGGAGCCTTGCCCTTTCCTCAGCCGCAAACTCCCCCCATGCTCCATCATCCGTCCAACCGAGACCACCGGCATCGCCAAAGGCGTCGTCAAATTCCTTACAGACATGGGCCTGTTCCGAGGGCAGTCATCGGGATTCTTTAAGCTGCTCAATGACCTCGCACAAGACGCAGACTCAGCCCGTCGTGGCTTGATGATCTATTAGCCAGCGATGCAATGCATCCTTTGCCATTAACCCATCCATGTCGCAATGCGATCACGGCATGGATGGGAATCGAATCAATCCGGCATGCCAAAAGGAAAAGTGCGACCCGAAAGCCGCACCTTGAAATCAACGAACTTGCTATCAGCTACCAGAGCCCCCAGGCGCGGCTGATGTAGTCGCTCAACGTCATGGTGATGAGAACCAGAAAAGTGAAGAACCCCGCCCCAACCGTCATCTTGATCAGCTTCGATTGATAGTAGATGTGCATGAAGAAGAGGATGACGATAACGGCCTTCGTGCAGGCAATCGCCAGCGCGACGATGGGGTTCAGGATCCCGAGATTGATGAACGCCGCTCCAACCGTGATTCCGGTGAAGGTCAACAGCGTGATAAAGATAATGCCGTACGTCTTCGGCGTGACGATGTGATGTTCGGCATGTTCGGGATTGGTGATGTTACCCGGGTCGTGGTACTGAGACGACATAAATCTTCTCCTGCGAATGGCTACGGATGACGGTTGATGAGGTAGAGCAGTGGGAACAGGAAGAGCCACACAATATCGACGAAGTGCCAGTACAGCCCGAAGTTTTCTATCGGAGCCACGTATCCTGAACTGAAATCACCTCGCATCGAGCGCGGAATCAACCAGAGCAGCAGGCCGACACCAATGATCATGTGCAGCGCGTGCATACCGGTCATCGCGAAGTAGAGCGAAAAGAAGACCTGCGTCTTCTGCGCCATGTCGGGAGAAAGTGGCTGCTCCTTCTCGAGGCCAAACGCCTTCGGATTCACAAACTCCGAGATGTCGAAGCTCGCGCCCGGAATGTGGTGCTTCTCCCACTTCTCCTTGTACTCAAAATACTTCACGCCAAGGAAGACGACGCCGAATAAAGTCGTCAGGATGAGGAAGAGTACCAGCAGGCTCTTCTTCTTCACCTCCGCAGCCCACACCGAAAGCGCCATGAAGAAACCGGACGTGATCAGCACCGCTGTGTTGGTCGTGCCCAGCGGAATGCTCAACTGATTCGAAGCTGCCACGAAGGCTGGGTTGTACCAGTTCCGGTAGAGCAGGTAGGCGAAGAACAACCCGCCGAAAAACATAATTTCGGTCAGCAGAAAGAGCCACATGCCGAAAGTTCCGGCCTCACGCTGCTGCTCCGGCGTCTCAAAGTGATGACGGTGCTGCGGCAGCGCTACGTGGTGTTCTCCGTGCTCCTCGTGCTCTTGTACTGTTGCGATCGCGTTATCCAACGGTCGTCACCTCATGTCGGGTCTTGTTGGCGAGCCACTCGTAGTCGTACGCCTCCTGCGTCACGACCGGTATCTCGGTAAAATTCTCGGTCAGCGGCGGCGACTGAATCTGCCATTCAAGTCCGGTCGCCTGCCACGGATTGTTGCCCGCAATCGCGCCGTACTTCAGCGACCAGCCAAGATAGATCAGCGGGAGCAGGAAGCCCACGCCAAGCACCGTCGCACCCGCAGTCGAAAGCACATTCAGCACCTGGAACTCCGGTGGGTACGAGTGATACCGGCGCGGCATGCCAAGGTAGCCCAGAATGAACTGCGGCATAAATGTAAGGTTGAATCCAATAAAGCTCGTCACCGCCGACAGCTTCGACAGCGACTCCGGATACATGCGGCCCGTCATCTTCGGCCACCAGAAGTGCACGCCGCCCAGGAAAGCCATCAGCATTCCGCCCACCATCACATAGTGAAAGTGCGCGACGATAAAGTAGGTCTCGGTCAGGTGGATGTCCATACCCAGAGAACCAAGGAAGACGCCCGTCAGGCCGCCGATGGTGAACAATCCGATGAACGCGAAGGCATACAACATCGGAGTCTCAAACGTGATCGATCCCTTCTGCATCGTGAAGGCCCAGTTGAAGACCTTGATCGCCGAGGGCACCGCAACCAGCATCGTCAGCAACGAGAACACCAGCGCCGAGTAGTTCGAGATTCCCATGATGAACATGTGGTGCGCCCAGACGAAGAATCCGAACACCGCGATCGCCACCGAGGAGAACGCTACCGCCGTGTAACCGAAGACGCGCTTGCGGCTGAAGGTTGAGATAACCTCCGAGATCACACCCATGCCGGGCAGAATCATGATGTACACCGCGGGGTGCGAGTAGAACCAGAACAGGTGCTGGAACAGCAGAGGATCGCCACCCAGCGTCGGATCGAAAACGCCGATGTGAATCGTGCGCTCCAGAACCACAAGGACCAGCGTAATCGCCAGAACCGGAGTGCCCAGCACCATCAGAATCGACGCCGCATAGTTCGACCACACAAACAGCGGCATCTTGAACCAGGTCATTCCCGGCGCGCGCATGCGATGGATCGTTACGATGAAGTTCAGTCCGGTAAAGATCGAGGAGAACCCGATGATGAAGACTCCCAGTCCTGCCGTAACCACGTGCGTGTTCAGGTAGTGAGTCGAGAGCGGGGTCGTGAACGTCCAACCCGTATCCACGCCGCCAAGTACCAGGGCCGTCAGCGTGAAGACGCCGCCAATGATATACAGATACCAGCTCAGCAGATTGATCTTCGGAAACGCAAGGTCCTTCGCGCCGATCATGATCGGAATCAGGAAGTTCCCGATCGTCGCCGGAACCGACGGCACCAGGAACAGGAAGACCATGATGATGCCATGCATCGTGAAGAGCTTGTTGTACGTGTCCGAAGCCACCAGGTCAGGCTGAGGGGTCAACAACTCCAGACGCACGAGGCCCGCGAACGCTCCGCCTATAAAGAAGAAGAACGTAATCGAGATCAGGTAAAGCATCGCGATGCGCTTATGGTCGCCGGTGGTCAGCCAGCTCCATAGGCCGTGCTCTTTCGTGAGATAGTTCACCTTCGGGATCGTCGCCGTGGTCTGGTCCGGCAGATTCAGAATGGTCGAATTGGTTGCGCTCATGGCTTAACCACTCCTGGCGTTACAGGCGCCGCTTGGTTGGACTCCGACGTGGTCAGTGTTTGCTGAACACGGTAGTTCGTTTGCAGGGACTTGATGTACTCCACCAGATCAATCAGGCCCTCTTCGCTGATCTGCCCCTGGTAGGTGGGCATAATGGGCGCATAGCCCGCTGTAATGTGCTGCGACGGATTCAGGATCGCATCGCGCAGATACGCATCCGTCACCCGAACCTGCGAGCCGTTCGTCAATTGCAGCGTTGAACCATAGACACCCGCAAGGCTGGGACCGCGCGCTGCGGCGTTCCCGTTATGGCAGGCGTTGCAGCCCATGCTGGCAAACAGCCGTTCGCCGTTCTGCGCCAGCGACATGCCGCTGGTCGAGGTCTCCGTCCACTTCTTGTAGTCCTCAGGGCTCAGCACAGTGACCTCGCCGATCATCCCCGAATGCTTCGTGCCGCAGTACTGCGTGCAGAAAATGTGATACGTTCCCGGATCGGTCGCCTCAAACCATACCGTCGAGTAGCGGCCCGGAATCACTTCGCGTTTCACACGGAAATCCGGAATCGAGAAGCTGTGGAAGACGTCCTGCGAAATCATCGTCAACTGAACCGGACGCCCGGTAGGGACGTGCAGGTTGTTGATCTCATGCTGCCCGCCCGGATGCTCCGCCTTCCACATCCACTGCTTGCCGACGATGTAGATGTTCATCGAGTTCGTCGGCGGGTTGTAGATGCGGAAGTACAGCAACGCGCCCCAGACAAAGACGATCAGAAAGAGCGCCAGCGGAATGATGGTCCAGGTCGCTTCGAGCAGCGTCGACCCCTCGATCTGCGTCGGCGACCGGATGCTTTTCCTTGCGGTAGCGGATCGCGAAGCCACGATCAGCGTCGTCACCAGCACCACGCCGACGATGGTGATCAGCAGCAGGAAGAAGTACAGCGCGTCGGCCCACGGCGCAATCGTCGACGCCTCGCGCGGAAACAGCGCCGAGTTCGTGAGCCACTTCACCAGAAATTGCCACAGTACGGGACTGATATGCATCGTTACCCTTTATCCATTCTCTTTCTTCGTCAAATCGTGGTCGCGCCCAAGCGTCCTTGCGGAACATCAGCAAACATGAAGCCGCCAAGACCGGCCACTGTCACCATGCCGCCCAACTGCACCACCCGCGCAACTCTCAGCGAGTGCTTGTTGGTCTGCGGATCGTAGTGGTAGCAGTAGGTCAGAATGTTCGCGACCGGCGAACCAATCTTGTTGCCCGAGGCCTCAATCAGCCCCAGCATGATGTCCTTGGGCGAGTACTCCACGCCAAGGTAGTACTGCGCCAGCTTTCCGTCCGTCGTCGCAACCTCAATCGAGCTCGCATGCGCAAACTGATTCAGCTTGCCGTCCGGGCCGGGCACGCGGACATAGCCGAATCCCGTCGCATCCGTCACCGCATCGATCGCCGGCTTCTGCCCGGTAAGGAAGTGCCATCCCTCCGCCGTCTCCGGATGGCCGTAACGCTTCAGGTAGAAGGCCTTCTTCTTTGCGGCTTCCGCAGGCGTCTCGGTCGGATCGATCGAGATAACGATGACATCGAAGTCCTTGCCCGGAATCAGCTTCACCATCTCCAGCGCACCCGAGAGGCCGTCCAGCTCCTCGGAGCACAGCATCGGGCAGTTGTAGTACACCAGCGTCACGATCGCGGGACGCTTGCCGAAGTAGTCGCCCAGCTTCACCGTCTTCCCGGTGTCATCCACAAACTGCGCATCCAGCGGAAGAGGCTGATTCAGCCGCTGCGTAACCCCTACCTTCTGCAGGACCTGCGGCAACTGGTCGCCGGAGTTCTCGCCGGCCTGCTTGTCGCCATAGCTTGATACCTGCGCATAGGACGGCGCAGCAAACAGACAGCACGCCAGCAGAGCGCACACTGCCGCCCATCGCCGACCGCCTCGAATTGTTCGCCACATCGCCATATCGTTACCTCGGAAAGACAGCTTCTACTTATCTTTCTTTACTTCCTTTACTTCTCCGCGCGAGCACTCTCTGCCCGGTTGAAATTCATCTGTTGCTCGCGGGCCTCGATCTGCTGAATCTCGTAGCCCGTCCGTGCAAACCCGTCGGTCAAAGGAGCCGATACCGAAGGCACCGCGTCGCCTGCCATCACCGGCTCGGTCGTCGCGTGCGCGTTCACTGGAAGTCCGCGCTGCGCAATCAGCTCTATCGCATGGTCGATCGGAATTCGAAGCGTCTGCCCATTCACGGAACGCGAGTAATAGTTCAGAAACAGGTCTTCCCGCGCATGCAAATCAGCCGTGTTCTGCAAGCCGTCATCCATCTCCAGCCGAGGCTCCGGGAAGGTCTTCGAAATCTGCGCAAGGGAGCGCTGCTGCAACTCCGGGTTCGTCGTAAGATTCTCGCGCTTGTTCGTCTCCGTCTCGTGCCACTTGTCCGCGGGGCCATCGGCCTTCTGAATCTGGCCGTTGATCACCTTGCCGAGCAGAAAGCAGATCAGAAAGAAGACAAAGAGCGAGCCAACCAGTCCCGCGATAAAGACCACAAGACCGTTCACGTTAATATCGGTCACTTCATATCCAGGATGCTCCGGATCTGAAGCACCCTGCAGGTCACGCGGAGTCGGATCGTGTGGATTAGTGTGCATGTTCAGGCTCCAGAATCTCCTCAAAATGAGGATCGTTCACGTTCATCAGCGGACGCTTCTTCAACTCGGTCAGGTAATACGCTCCCCAGGCCGCAATCACCGCAACCGGAACGGTGACATACGCCAGCATGCCGCCGCCGATATGCAGGTTCCCCGCGGAATCCGGGAAGTTCGGCTCAATCAGCCAGAACATATCCAGGCATCGTGCGAAGATCATCCAGCACGTCAGCCAGATCATCTTTTTCTTGTTGCGCTTGATGTCGCGCGAAAGCAGCAGGACGAACGGAATCAGCCAGTGGCAGATAAAGTCCAGCGAGCAGATCGTCCACCATCCACCCTGAATGCGCGCCAGGTACCAGGGAATCTCGTCCGGCACGTTGCCCGACCAGATGATCAGGAATTCTGCAAAGGTGAGATAGATGTTCAGCATCACGAAGGCAAATGCAAACTTGCCCAGGTCATGCTGTTCCGTCACACGCAGCAACGTCTTCATCGGCTCATAGCGCGAAAGCAGAATCACGCTCAGGATACCAAGCGCCAGAACCCCATATCCCTGCCCCACAAGGAACTGCAATCCGTACACCGACGAGTACCAGGTCACGTCCAGCGACTTGATCCACAGGATGCAGCCATCCGTCAGCATGATCACGTAGATCACAATGCCAATTCCGGAGAGGTTCTCGAACTTGATGCGCCAGTGATCAAAACTTCCCTGTGTTCCCGCCTCAGGATCGGCGTCCCGCTGCAAAGACCACTTGTTCAGCAGCGTCATCATCAGCAGCAGCACCGCGAAGACAATCACCGACTGCACGACCGCGGAGACCGGGTTGAGCATAAATCTCTTGGCATCCGCCGTAAGCTGCTGCTCCCGGGTCATGAATCCGTTGGCATGGGCCCATGCGGTCGCCTGCGGCGTCGAGAACATCGCCCACTGGTACAGGTGCTTCATCAGCACCAGCACCGGGACGAACAGCACGGCCACACCCCACAGCGTCCGTGACATCGCCTCCAGTGGCCGCCGCAGCAGCAGTCCCCACTTGCCGCCCGAGACATACTGCAGCATCAGCATCGCCAGGCCGCCCCCGGCAAAGCCGAAGCAGATCATCGACCCCAGCAGGTAGGCGCGCAGGATATGCGTCTTGCCGCCTGTGACAAACAGGAATGGAAGCGACAGCACCGCCGCGACTGCGGCGACGATCAGCAGGCGTGTCCGCCACGCAGAGATCACCTCAGGCGCAGCCAGCGATGCCGGAAGCGGACGAGGGCCGTAATGCCCTGCGTCTCCGTGATTTTCGTGTCCGTGATGTTCGTGGCCAGGTGACATTCGTTTTCAAGCCTTCATTCGGAAGCTTCCGAGATTACTGCTGCGGTTGTGCTGCTCCAGCCGGAGCCGCAGTCTTCTGTCTCTGCTGCGCCGCGGGCGCTGGTGTCTTGTTGGCCCCGCCTGCCTCACTGCCCGGCGTGGGAAGAACATAAAGTCTCTCGTCCGGAGTTCCGGTCACCGCCGTTGCGGGAAGCGTCCACTCCTGCCCAAACGACGCCGGAAGTCCCTCGCGTTCGGCAATGCTCGCCAGCGGCTCAGCATGCGCTCCTGCCGGAACATCCGCCTGAGTCGCATTCTGGCTCAACTGCAGCGCGCGAATGTAGGCCGCAATCGCCCACCGGTCCGCCGGAGTGACCTGCGAGGCGTAGTCCGGCATCGCGCCGTAGCCGTTCGTGATCACATGGAAGAAGTGCCCCAGCGGAGCCGACCGCAGACGGTCCGTATGGAAGTCGCCCGCCTTCGCGTATCCGCGCTGAACAATCATTCCCTCGCCGTTGCCCACGCGCGAGTGGCACGGCGTGCAGTACACGTTGAATCGCTCCTGCCCGCGCTCGAGCACCTGTATCGTTGCCGGGAACGGCAATCCGTCGCCCTCTTTGCCGTTCACCATTCCGGTGTAAAAGTACGAGTCCTCATGGAGCTGATTGCGCGCAACCGTACCCGCAACCTGCGGACGCACCGAGCGGCCATCGACAAAGAGCGTCGTCCCGCGCTGCGGAAAGAACTTCGGCTGGTCCTGCATGTCCTGCCGGCATCCGGCCAGGACCAGTGTCGTCGCCATGGCACCCAGCGCCGCGAATTTGTTGAGCTTCAGCATGCTGCTCCCTGATTCCTGTGCCCTGAGCATTAGTGGTCTACCTCCACCACCGACACCGGGTTGAAGTTCTCCAGAAACTCGCGCGTCCCTGTTACCGAAAACTGTGGATCGATCGCCTCCAGGCAGAGGAAGAACTTATCCGTCGTCGCCCCGTTGCGGAAATTTGGCGCGTTGAAAACCGGATGATAAAGCTGCGGCAGCCCGTTCAGCGCAATCATGCCGAATCCGGCCGATAGTCCTGCAAACAGAATCGTCCACTCGTAGGCCGGGATGATGAATGCCGGCCACGAAAACAGTTGCCGTCCGGCGATGTTCAGCGGGTAAGCCCACACCGAAACCCACGTCTCCATCAAAAACGCCGTCGTTACGCCAATCAGTCCACCCAGCAAGGTAACCAGCGGGACGCGGTTCTTGTGGAAGTGCAGCGCGGATGCCGCCTCCTCGACCGGGTATGGCGTGTAGCACTCCATGCGGCGGTAGCCTGCGCGATGGGCCTCCTCGGTGGCAAGCACCAGTTCGCCCGGAGTATTGAACTCCGCCAGCAGTCCGTAGATTCCTTCTCTCGGCGGCATTTAGGTCATCTCCTCGCTTGCGGTCTCAGCCGTCTTTCCGGCGCGCGTGATCTTGGTCTGCGGAAGCATCATCCGAATCTCCGACATCGGAATCATCGGGAGGAACCGCACGAACAGCAGGAACAGGAACGTAAACAGTCCCCACGTTCCCACGTAGATCATGTAGTCCCACTTCGTCGCCTTGTAGGTGCCCCAGCTCGACGGCAGGTAATCGCGGTAGAGCGAGGTCACGACAATCACGAAGCGCTCAAACCACATGCCCGTATTCACAATCAGCGAAAGAATGAACAGGTACGTCACATTCACCCGCAGCTTGCGGCTCCACAGCGTGGTCAGCGGAATCGCGATGTTCGTCAGGATCAGGATCCAGTACGCCCAGCCCATCGGCCCGAACATACGGTTCCACATCATGAAGAACTCCCAGTGGCTGGCCGAGTACCACGCCATGAAGACTTCCATGCCGTAGCCGTAGGCCACAATCGACCCAGTCGCCAGCATCACCTTCGCCATATTGTCCAGGTGGCGCAGCGTTACCAGGTCTTCCACGTGGTAGAACTTGCGAATCGGAATCGCCAGCGTCAGCACCATCGCAAAACCCGAGTACACAGCGCCGGCAACGAAGTAGGGCGGGAAGATCGTCGTGTGCCACCCCGCCATCGCCGCCACGGCGAAGTCGAAGCTGATGACCGTGTGCACCGAGAGCACCAGCGGCGTCGAAAGGCCCGCCAGCAGCAGCGACGCCGTCTCATAACGGATCCAGTGCCGCGTCGATCCCCTCCACCCCAGCGACATCAGGCCGTAGCAGTACTTCGCCAGCGGCATCTTCGCGCGATCGCGCAGCGTGCCCAGGTCCGGGATCATGCCGATGTACCAGAACACCACCGAGATCGTCGCGTACGTCGATACCGCAAAGACGTCCCACGCCAGAGGGCTGCGGAACTGCGGCCACACATTCATCGTGTTCGGATACGGGAACAGCCAGTATCCAAGCCACGGACGCCCCACGTGAATCAGCGGGAACATACCGGCGCAGACCACGGCGAAGATCGTCATCGCCTCCGCGAACCGGTTGATCGAGTTGCGCCACGTCTGCTTGAACAGCAGCAGAATCGCCGAGATCAGCGTTCCGGCGTGGCCGATACCGATCCACCACACAAAGTTGATGATCGCGAATCCCCACGCGCCCGGCATCGTCACGCCCCAGATGCCGACGCCCTTCAGAAACAGCCACGTTACGCCGATCACAACGCCTTGCGCGACGCCCGCCGCCACAATCAGGCCGAAGAACCAGCCCAGCGGAGTATTCGCCGTCAGCACCAGGCCGGCGATCTTCTGCGTCACCGACTTGAAGTTGTGGCCCGGCGCGATGAGCGCGTACTCGCCGGTCCGCGGATCAATCATCGGGTCGTTGATGGGAGTTTTGGTCGCCATTTATGCCAGCTCCGGGTTCGGGTTGATGACGCCAGCCGTGTAGGTTGTGCGTGGACGATAGTTCAGATCCCCAAGCACCTGGTACTCACGCTCTGTACTCCTGCGCTTCGAAACCTTGCTCGCCGGATCGTTAATATTGCCGAATACAATCGCATCGGTCGGGCACGCCTGCTGGCACGCCGTCATGATCTCGCCGTCGCGAATCGCTCGGTTCTCCTTGTCGGCCGTGATCTTCGCTGCCTCAATGCGCTGCACGCAGTAGGTGCACTTCTCCATCACGCCGCGCGAGCGAACCGACACATCGGGATTCCGCATGAACTTCTTGCTCTCATCCCCGTCCCACATATCCGAGTACAGCAGGAAGTTGAACCGGCGCACCTTGTACGGGCAGTTGTTCGAGCAGTACCTCGTGCCCACGCAACGGTTGTAGACCATCATGTTCAGGCCCTCCGGCGTGTGCACCGTCGCGCCCACCGGGCAGACCTGCTCGCAGCCCGCGTTCTCGCAGTGCTGGCACATCATCGGCTGGAAGTGCGCCTTCGGAGCATGCAGGTCGCCTTCGAAGTACGTATCGATGCGCAGCCACTGCATGTTGCGCCCGACCTTCACCTGCTCGCGGCCCACAACCGGAATATTGTTCTCCGCATAGCAGCTCACCACGCAGGCATTGCAGCCGATGCAGGAGTTCATGTCGATCGGTCATGCCCCATGAATTCTGAATCTTCAGCGACGAGGGGTCCTTGCGGTCGTATCGCCACGCATCGGGGAACATGCTGATGTTGGCTTCTTTCTCCGATTGCCAGCCGATCTCGCCGTGCACCGGATTCTCCCCTTGCGGCCCATATCCCACCTTGTTCACCAGGGTGCCGCTCGCGCCCTCTTCGGCGAACTTTGGATTCTTCTTCGCCTCTTCCACCGTGGCGTAGCGGATAATCGACCGCTCCATCGCCTCGTGTCCGGCCAGCGAGTAGGTGCCCTCGCGTGTCGTACTGCGGCTTCTCCAGATCGTGCTGCGCAAACGAACCGCGGTGCTCAACGTTGTGCACCTTGGTCACGCAGAGGTCGTAAGAGCCCGAAACCTTCTTCGCCGACGCACCTGCCGCCGAAAGCATCGCATCCGAGGTGCGCAGCGGATAGACATCGACGCCGACGCCCGCGGCTACCCGGCCGGCCTGCGCCTGGCGCCCAAAGCCCAGGTGCACCGTGATAACGCCATCGGGATGCCCCGGAACCATCAATACCGGAACCTTCGCCTTGCGGCCGTTCAGCTCCAGCTCGATCAGCTCCGTCTCCTCGACCTTCAGGTCGGCCATCGTGCCCATGCTCATCAGGGCGGCGTTGTCCCAGCTCAGGTTCGTCACCTGCTTGGGAAGCTCCTGCATCCAGCCCACATTCGCATAACGGCCGTCATAGAGCGAAGGATCAGGCCGGAACGAAATCTCATATCCGCTCGCCGACGAAGGCGCACTCGCAGAGAGCGTCGTGATCCTCGCCGGAACCCCGGCCTTCGGCGAAAATGCCGTGCCCGCGACCCATCCGTCGTGCAGAGCCTTGCGCCAGCCGGCCGCGAAGTCGCCCTGGATATAGGTCTTCGCATTCGCCACCACAGCGTCATACGCCGAGGCCACCGGAGCATCCAGAAGCGACTGAAAGATATCGTGCCCCGTCTTGCCGCCATACAGCGGATCGATCATCGGCTGAATAATCGTGATCGTGCCGTCATACGCACGCGCATCCGACCAGCTCTCGAGATAGTGCGCCTTGTTGACATGCCACGTCGACAGCGAGCCCGTCTCATCCACATGCGAGCCCAGGTGCACAGCCACCGGAACCTTGTTGAACGCATCCAGGAAATTCAGGTCTGCAGGCGCCGAGTAGATCGGGTTCACACCCATGATCACCAGCCACTGCACCTTGCCCGCGTTCATGTCCGCAACCAGCGCCTTCAGATCGGCGCCCTGCTCGCTCGGCAGCGGATTCACCGTCTCGGTGTACACCACCGTCTTGCCCACTGCGCCGATCAGCGTGTTCAGCGAGTAAGCGGCCGCGTGAACCGAAGGCGAAGCCTGCTCGCCCGGAATCACCACAGCGCGGCCGAAGTTCTTCTTCAGGTCCGCCAGCACCGCGTTGAACCACTTCTGCTGGTCCGCACTCAAACCCGACGGAGCCGTCCCGTACACCAGGGCATCCGCAAACTGCGCCAGCGCGCTCGGCTTCAGCCCCAGCCTGTGATCTGCCTTGAAGCCCGTCACCGTCGGCATCGTCTCGACGACGTACAGGCGGTTCATCACCTTGTCTTCCTCGTACTTCCGCCGCTCGGCAAACGCCGCCGCAATCGGAAGGAAGCCCGGATGCCCGATCCCGCCGAAGATGTCCGCATCCAGCGACAGGATCACATCCGCGTCTTCCAGCTTGTACTGAGCATCCGTGTAGGTGCCGAACGCCAGCTTCGACGCCGCACGCGACGAGTCCTGGTTCACCGGCTCCCACTGCACCAGCTTCGCAGAGGGATACTTCGTCTGAACCTGCTTCCACTGCGCCGCCATCGTCGGCGAAGTAACCGTCTCACTCAGGAAATAGACGCCCTGACCATTGCCGGTCTTCTTCACTGCCGCGCCGAACGCTGCCTGGAACTCACCCCAGCTCGAGTTCTGCCCGCGATACTTCACATTCTGCGAACGATCCGGATCGTACAAATCCAGCAGCGTCGCCTGCGTAAACGCATCCGATCTGCCCTTCGACATCGGGTGCTCCGGATTGCCGTCCACCTTGATCGGCCGGAACGACTCCGACTTGATCAGCACCGGTATCGCGCCCGTCGGGAACGGATGCGCCGTCGCAAAGTACATCGGCTTGCCAAGGACCAGGTCCTCCGGCTGCTTCACATACGGAAAGATCGGCTCGTCCGGCTGCTTCGTGCAACCCGCAAGCCCGGCCAGCGTCAGCGAAGCTCCCATCACCTTCAGGAAGCCGCGCCGGCTCACAGAATCAACCCACTCGCCGGCGCCCGACTGCCGGGGAAACTCCTCACGCATCAACTCATGGAATGCCGGAGTCTCCGCCAGCTCATCGAGATTCTTCCAGAACCGGCGGCCCGTCTTGCCGTCCAGCTTCGCCCGGACCTCGGCCAGCGTCATCTTATTGGTAGAAGCCGCGGGCGCCGCAGGCTTAATACTGGTCACGACCTGCGCCTCAGATTTGGTGATTGTCTCCGGCATTGTCTCTGTCTTCATTCCCGTTGTCTTCATCGGTGGCACGTCTCGCAGCTCGAGAGCTCGTTCGGCGTACGAATGTGATACTGCGCCGTCAGGTACTTGCCCAGATCCATCTGGTCAGTGAACTTCGTGTAATTCGCGACTGGAATCACCTTCATCGGAGGAACATCGCTTGCCGTCTGCCCCTCACCGGTCAAAGGATGAGGCTGCAGGTTGGTTCCCGACTGCGGCCGTCCCTGTCCCTCGGGAGTTGGGCTCAACTGCATCGCCGCGACCTCCGACGCACCCTTTGCAGGATCGGTCGCCGTGCAGGTCACGCCCTGGGCCGTCGGTCCCGAGGCGCCGGTCGAAGCGCACCATACCGGCTTGTCAGTCGTCGGTCCCGCCCACGCCATGTTGTAGATCTCGCTCGTTGGCCGCAGATTCACTGCAGGATTGCGGTGGCAGTTCAGGCACCACTCCATCTGCAGCGTGTTCTCTTCATACATCAGCGGCATCTCGTCCACCCTGCCGTGGCAGCTCGCGCAGCCGATGCCTTTATTCACGTGAATATCATGATTGAAGTAAACGAAGTCCGGAAGATCATGCACCCGGATCCACTGAATCGACTCACCCGTCGCCCAGCTCTGTCGTACCGGCTCCAGATAGTCGGCGTTGGTCCATATCTGCGCATGGCAATTAATACAGGTCTTCGTCGGCGGAATACCCGCGTAAGCAGCCTTCTCCACCTGCACGTGACAGTACTGACACTGCAGCCCAAGCCCCTCGACGTGGTGCTTGTGGCTGAACGGAATCGGCTGGTCCGGCCGCTGACCCTGCTTGGTCACCCACGGTGACCTCTGCAACTCGTTCAGCGTAACGCCGAGCGCGATGACGATCAGGCCCGTCAACACAAGGCTGAATCGAACCAGCGCGTTCGAACTACGGTCAAAGACTTGCGCCATGAGTGCTTTCCTGCTTCCTCTTCTTTACCGGCCCGTGGGTCCGGGAGGTGATTCAGACTGCATCAACCGAACCTCCTGCAACAAGGAGGAACGGCAAAAAAAATTGGGGTCGGCCGTTAGGGCGTGCTTCACTCAGCCCGGAGTTAACGTGTCCCGGAAATTTCGAGTATAGCAGTGGAAAAACCTTTCCTGATAGGGTCGTGCGATACTCGCAACTGTTTTTGCTGCCATCACATCCGATTATCGAAACTCGGCAACAATCACCATGCACAATATCTCGTGCATCACAACGCCTAGGCAGGAAAAATCCACTACATCTACCCTGCCCGAAGAGAATCGCTCTTGTAAATCCGAACCGTTTCAGTCCGAATTACACCTCCCCCTCCTGTTGTCATTCTGAGCGAAGCAGCCTGCCCTGAGCGAAGTCGAATGGGAAGAACCCCCGCATTTCGCCCAGACCGCCACCCACGAATCGGGTGCCCCATTTCATGCCGCAGTCTCATCGCGGCATGGGTGGGAAAGCAGTTCGGCGTGCTGTCCAGAACCTCAGGCGAAATCTTCGTCTTCGGAATCACCTTTCTCGATCTGCTTCACTCGCCGCCGAAACCACCAAAGAAATAGCGAGCCGCAAATCTACGCCCTCCATTCCGCTGCAATGCATGGGTGTACGATTGTCACTTGACTTTTCGGCCACTGAAACACCGGGCTCCTCGTAGACATGAACTGCATGAGGAGAGGAAAACATGGCGGTCGCCAAACTGGAATACCTGCCCGATTTTGATCTGAGCCGTAAGGCGGTGCCTTGGGAAGCGCGCCGCGCTGAAGGCAAAAAGCTGCGAACGTCTGTTCCGCGAGAGGCACACGCCGACTGGGTTCCACCCAAGAATCGCCCTGATCCGGTCAAGACGATCATGGCCAACAACCACGGACGGCAGAAACAGCTCATACCCTTGCGCATGGGACGAATGGCCTCGTCACCATTCGCATTTCTGCGCGGGTCCGCCTGTGTGATGGCATCCGACCTGTCGACATCGCCGATTACCGGAATCCCCGCCGTCATGGATGGCGACGCCCATCTGAACAACTTCGGCATGTATGGCACACCCCAGCATGAAGTCGTCTTCGACCTCAACGATTTCGATGAAGCGGTCGTGGGACCATGGGAATGGGACCTCAAGCGCCTCGTCGCCAGCGTCAATGTCGCCGGGCGCCAGAATGGTTTGAATGCTCGCGAGCGAGCGGTCGCCGTGAAACGCTCCGCCGAAGGTTATCGATTCAACGCTCGCAGGCTCCAGAACATGGGCGTCCTCGATATCTGGTATCTGCATGCCTATCCCGGAAGAGACAATCCTCTCGTCAAGGCAGATCCAAAATCCAGGGCGGTGTTCCGTAAAACTCTCGGGAAGGCGTTACAAACCGACAATCGCGCTTTGCTTCCGAAAGTGGCAGACCGCCAGGGCGACGGCGCGTGGACCTTCCGCAACGACCCGCCGGTTCTGACGACGGTCGACAAGGCAACAAAGCAGAAAGTAAGCGCGGCGCTAAACGACTACTCCAACACATTGTCCCGCGAACGACGCGTCATGCTCAATCGCTATCACATCGCCGATGTGGCCCACCGCGTCGTGGGTGTAGGTTCGGTAGGAACCCGGGCCTATCTGGTGCTGCTCTTCGGAAACGGCGACAACGATCCGTTGTTCCTACAGGTCAAAGAGGCCCTCGACCCCGCGCACGCACCTTTCCTTCCCCCGCTCGACAAGGAACTGCGCCACAACGGAAAGCGAGTCATTCTCGGGCAAAGAGCGCTTCAGGCCTCATCCGATCCAATGCTCGGCTACACCACCATCGACGGCCGCGATTTCTATGTCCGCCAGATGAAGAACCTCAAGGCTTCCATCCCGGTGGAATGGCTGACCGGCGCATCCTTCAACTTCTACGCCTGGGTATGCGGCGCGATCCTCGCCCGCGCTCACGCCCGCACAGGCGACCCCGCCCGCATCGCCGGCTATTGCGGCAACGCCGATGTATTGGACAAAGCCCTCGCAACCTGGGCCGAAAGCTACGGCGATCAAACCGAAAGCGACCACGCCGCCCTCGTCGACGCCATCCACCGAGGCGAAGTCGAGGCCGATATGGCAGCAGCCGGAGGCGCAGAGTAAACCAAAACTGCAAACCTCGATCTCCGTGCTGCCGACGCCCCTTGGCAGGCTTGAGTCTCGGTACCGCACTTGCCTTTGAGGCACTTTGCCCCTTTGCCGCCCTTGCTTTTGGGGCACTTTGACTTTGAGACACTTGTCTTTAAGGCACTTGCCTTTGAGGCACTTTGCCTTTGCCGCACTTGCTTTTGGGGCACTTTGACTTTGAGACACTTGTCTTTAAGGCACTTGCCTTTGAGGCACTTTGGCTTGCCGCACTTGCCTTTGAGGGCCACTTTGACTTTAAAGCACTTGCCTTTGAGATAGAGCGGGGCTTTCAGCCCCGTGTCTAAGGCCGCCGCGAAGCGGCTAACCGCTCTGCCGAAGGCTGGAGCGAAGTGCGAAGCACGAAGCGACTGAATTTCGCCTTCAGCCCCGGTCGCACCAGAATCACGCCGCCCCCGTCGGCTTCTTGAAAGCAGTTCACACCCCAAAACAAAGTCGAGAGGCCAGAAGCGGCCTCTGCATCCCCACGTCTGTCAATTCTGACAGCTTTGAACAATATTCAATTCATCTATCGTTTAACCATTTAAGAGCCCGTAATGCGAACGAAGTTAGGAGAAAAACTCTATGACAAGGCGAGTGAGTTTAACGGCGTTCGCAACCCTTCTCCTGTCTGCCTCGACCCTCGCCCAACACAGCTGTCCGGAGGGATTCAAATATGCAGGAACACTGAGAGGGACCGGCTCCTATGCGAACGATTTCAAAGATAGGCGCGAACTCTATCTGCCACAGAATGCGACCATCGACCCCTCTTACCAACAGACACGAGTTCGCGCCTCACAAGGCAACCAAAATGCGCACTCCAATCTGCTTCCAAAAGATATCCCGAAAGGTATACACATCATTCCCTACGGATCCACCGATCTTGAGAAAGGATGGGCCGTCAGCGACCCGGTGCTTACGAGCGTGAACGATCCCGCGGGAGGCACCCGGTACCAATTCGGGATGAAGCTTTACTGCACCACTGGAACTTCAGAGGCTACAAAAAACTTCGGTGGGTGCAGCATAGAAGTTGAAGTCTGCTACAAACCCAAAAAATAAGAAGCAACTATCGTGCCGAGTGGGAACATTCGCGCAAAGCGCGAACCGCCGGCTTAAGGGTACGGCTGGTAGCCTCGGGTCTCCATATCGGCAGCCGCATCTAGGTACCCAAGGCTTTCAGCCTTAGGGCTCCGTGCTGTAGTTGCCTTTAAGGCACTGTGGCTTTGCCGCACTTGGCTTTGCCGCACTTTGGCTTTCTGCACTTGCTTTTGAGGCACTTTGGCTGAGGCACTATGGCTTTAAGGCACTTGCCTTTGAGATAGAGCGGGGCTTCCAGCTCCGCGTCTAAGCCCGCCGCAAAGCGGCTACCGCTCTGCCGAAGGCTGGAGCGGAGTGCGAAGCACGGAGCGACTGGATTTTGCCTTCAGCCCCGGTCGCCACAGATACCTATTCGAAGGACAAGATCAATCACTTACAAAACCCATGTCAAGCCCCAAAACAACTCATCTCTAACAAAACAAATAACTTCTAACTGGCAGACCAATTTCCCAAACTCGTTACAATAGAAATAGATACAAAGCTCTCGAAGATTTTCTGCGCTTAACCCATTTAGATGGAATAATTTAGCAAATAAGCCCAATCTAACCGCTCTTCTTTGAACACTTTGCACCAAAAGATAGGGAGGGGGCATCAGATATCAACAACGAACGGCGACACCCATGCCCCTACGCGCCCCAAGATACGACTCGTCCCAGGCCATAGCTGACCTCTCCGCCGCCGACCCCAAACTCGGCAGGCTCATCCAGCGAGCCGGCCCCTTCACCCTCCGCCTCGCCTCCACCCAATCCCCCTTCGAGGCCCTCGTCGAATCCATTGTCTACCAGCAGCTCCACGGCAAGGCCGCCGCCACCATCCACCGCCGCCTCATCGAAAGCTTCTACCCCACCCACGGCCCCCAGCACTTCAGCGCGCAGCACATCCTCGACGCACCCAACGATCAATTACGCGCCGCCGGACTCTCCAAAAACAAGATGCTCGCCCTCCGCGACCTCGCCGCCAAAACCATCGACGGCACCGTCCCCACAATCTCGCAGATCCGTCGCATGTCCGACGAAAATATCATTGAGCACCTCACCCAGGTCCGGGGCATCGGCCGCTGGACCGTCGAGATGCTGCTCATGTTCCGACTCGGCCGCCCCGACATCCTTCCCGTCTCCGACTACGGAGTCCGCAAAGGCTTCGCCCTCACCTTCGGCAAACTAAAACCCACCGACAAAGTAACCCCCATGGACCTCCCTAAACCCGACGAGATGCACCGCCGCGCTAAAAAGTGGACACCCTGGCGCTCCGTAGCAAGCTGGTACATGTGGAGAGCCTGCGACCTCGCCAACGGCAAAGTAATGGTCCTCCCCGGCTCCTGAACCGCCACACAAGTTCGGGTGCCCATCGTTCGCAGCCTCATCGCGAAAGGTGGGAATGTAAACTGCTCGCAATCCCCAGTCGACTGATGCGCCGCTCCCTAACCACTGTCCTCATCCTTCTCCTCACCATCCCCCTCGGCCTCGCCGTCCGCTACGCTCCGCTCCATCTCCCATGGTTCCTCTACAAATATCTCGGCTCCTTCCTCTGGGCAGTTGCCCTCTACTGGTTCATCGCAACCCTGCTCCCCAGGCTTCACCCCAAAGCCCTCGTAACCATCGCCACACTTGCCGCACTCACGGTCGAGTTCTCCCGCCTTACCCCCATCCGCCCCATCGACAACTTCCGCCTCACCCTCCCCGGCCAGCTCCTCCTCGGTCGCTTCTTCTCCTTCAAAAACATCGCCGCCTACCTGCTCGCCATCGGCTGCTGTGCCCTGATAGATCAATACCTTGCCCCCGGACGCCGTAACCCGGCCCAAACCCCGCAGGCAAACTAACCACTCCCAGCTGAATCTTAAGCAAGGAAGGTCCGTCCACTAACCCATTCGTCGCGTTGCCTCGAGCACATATTCAGAACTATCCTCTTCGGACGGCCCCTGACTTCGACACGCGAAGAAATTCGATTCGCGAAAGAGCAATTCGAATACGCGAATCTCAACTGAATAAGGAACTATGGCAAAATCACGAGCCCAGGCAAAAACGCAGCAGCCTCCCCAACCGGAGACCCAGCAGCCCCAGCGATTCGTCTGTATCCACGGCCACTTCTACCAGCCGCCCCGCGAAAATCCCTGGCTCGAAACCGTCGAGGTCCAGGACTCCGCAGCTCCCTACCACGACTGGAACGACCGCATCACCGCCGAGTGCTACGCCCCAAACGGCGCCTCCCGCATCACCGACGAGAACAACCAGATCATCCGCATCATGAACAACTACGCGCGGATGAGCTACAACTTCGGCCCAACCCTCCTCTCCTGGCTCAACGACAACGCCCCCCGCACCTACCGCATGGTCATCGACGCCGACCGCGTCTCCTCCGAGCGTTACGGCGGCCACGGCTCAGCCATGGCGCAGGTCTACAACCACCTCATCATGCCCCTCGCCAACGAGCGCGACTGCCTCACCCAGATCCGCTGGGGAATCGCTGACTTCAAATCCCGTTTCAATCGCAAGCCCGAAGGCATGTGGCTCTCCGAGACCGCCGCCAACCGCAACGTCCTCGACCTCCTTGCCCGCGAAGGCATCAAGTTCACCGTCCTCGCTCCGCACCAGTGCGCCCGCGTTCGTCCCATCCCTCCACCTGCTCCCGGCGCAGCCACAGATACCCCATCCATGGCGCGGCCTCATCCCGATCTCGGCGGTGAAACCGCAACCCTTCCTCCCGTTGGCGAGATCGACCACACCGCCGCCGCCCCCGCCTGGAACGAAACTCCCAACGCCTCCGTCGATCCGCGCCGCGCCTATCTCGTCCAGCTCAACGAAGGCCGCTCTCTCGTCGTCTTCTTCTACGACGGACCCATCTCCCGCGCCGTCGCCTTCGAGGGAGTCCTCGACTCCGGCGTCAACTTCGCCAACCGCCTCACCTCCGCCTTCACCGATGACGGCGCGTCCGCCCAGCTCTCCCATATCGCCACCGACGGCGAGAGCTACGGACACCACCACAAGCACGGCGAGATGGCCCTCTCCTACGCCATGCACTTCCTCGAAGACCACCACGCCGCCAGCCTCATCAATTACGCCGACTTCCTCCAGAAATTTCCCCCGCAATGGGAGGCCGAGATCGTCGACGACACCTCCTGGTCCTGTGCCCACGGCATCGAGCGCTGGCGCTCCAACTGCGGCTGCAGCAGCGGACGACCCGGCTGGAACCAGGAATGGCGCACTCCCCTCCGCAGCGCCCTCGACAACCTCCGCGACGCCGTCAATCCACTCTGCGAAAAGCTCGCCGCCCAATTCTTCAACGACCTCTGGGCCGCTCGCGACGCCTACATCAACGTCATCCTCGACCGCGCCAGCGCCAACATCGACAAATTCTTCGCCAGCCATGCCACCCACACCCTCTCCCCCGAAGAGCGCGTCACCGCGCTCGAGCTCATGGAGCTCCAGCGCCACGCCCAGCTCATGTACACCTCCTGCGGCTGGTTCTTCGACGACATCTCCGGCATCGAGACCGTCCAGGTCATCGCCTACGCCGGCCGAGTCCTCCAGCTCGCCGCCAAGCTCTTCGGCGAACCCGGAGCCGATCTCGAGCAGCACTTCCTCGGCATCCTCGCCAATGCCAAAAGCAACGTCCCCGAGATGAGCGACGGAGCCGAGGTCTACAACCGTTTCGTCACCGGCATGAAGATCGGCCTCGAGCAGGTCGGCGCCCACTACGCCATCAGCTCCATCTTCCGCCCCTACCCCGAAGACGGCGAGATCTTCTGCTTCGACGTCCACCGCCAGAGCCACCAGGTCCTCTCCTCTGGCCGCGGACGCTTCGCCCTCGGCCGCGCCCGCCTCCGCTCCCGCATCACCGAAGAGCAGCAGTCCATCTGCTACGCCGTCCTTCACCTCGGCGACCAGAACCTCTCTGCCGCCGTCCGCAGCTACGATCCCTCCAGCCAGCAGGAGATCGACGCCTTCAACGCCTTCTCCGCCGACGTCGCCGCCGCCATCCGCAAAGCCAACCTTCCCGAGATCATCCGCCTCATCGACCGCTTCTTCGGTCCCCGCGAGATCTCCCCCGGAGCCGGCCCGCTCGGAGCCACCAGCTACTCCCTCACCTCCCTCTTCGCCGACGAGCAGCACCGCATCGTCCAGATCATCCTCAACCGGACCATCGAAGAGACCGAGGACTCCCTCCGCAAAATCTACGAGGACCACGCCTCCCTCCTCGACTTCCTCACCGAAACCGGCATGGCCCCGCCCCCCGCGCTCGCCGTCGCCGCCAACTACGCCCTCAACGCCGGCCTCCGCCACGCCTTCGAGGCCGAGCCCTTTGACTCCGACCTCATCGAAAACCTCATCGCCCGCGCCGAGCACCATCAGACCGAGCTCAACTCCCAGCAGCTCGGGTACATCGCCGGACAGCGCATGAAGCGCGCCATGATCCGGCTCGAAGCCGCAGCCTCAGGCGACTCCCCCGTCACCGAGTCCCTCAACGACGCCGTCCTCATCGCCTCCTCCCTCCGCAAGCTCCCCTTCGAGATCAACGTCTGGCAGGCGCAAAACATCTGGAACGACCTCCTCCGCCGCAGCGGCGCAGGCTACTGGACCGAAGAGTGGAAAGAAGGCTTCAAGAAACTAGGCGAAGCCATGAACATCAACGTCGACCACCTCGTCGTCGAGCAAGGAGTCACCGCCTTCTAACCCAGCCTTTATCGTCTGCTCCTCTGTTCTTTGAGTCGTCATTCTGAACGCATGTTCTTTTAGTTGTCATTCTGAGCGCAGCAGCCTGCCCTGAGCGAAGTCGAATGGGAAGAACCCCCGTATTTCCCCAGACCGGCCACTACAAACCGGGTGCCCCATCCTTCCCGCAGGGAAGGGTGGGAAAGAACACCCCCACTCACCAGAAGAATATCGTTCAACGATCAACCAGCAACCCACCCTGCATAAACGACCAAAGCACCATCCACACCGCAACAAAATAGGGCAGACCAGCCAGCAGAATCACCCACGGCCCCCGCCCCATCATGAAAACCGTCAGCACCTCCGGAAAAAACAGCAGAACTGGACTCGTGGTAGATTTGGGCCTCACAGATATTGAAAGGCAATAATCGAAGTGCCCACAGCGAGCTCTTCAGAGACGACCCGCACGCAGTCCGATCGTCACATTCCCACTCTTGACGGCTGGCGTGGCATCGCCATCTTGATCGTCCTGACGGATCACTTCCTGAAAGGCATGCTCTGGTTAGAAAAGTACGTTTGGCTTCAAGCAGGCCAACACGGCGTAACGATATTCTTCGTTCTAAGTGGCTATTTGATTACTTCCCGGCTCCTGTCCGAGAACAAAATTGATCTGCGAAGGTTTTATCTAAGGCGCTTCTTTCGACTGATGCCCTCAACATGGCTTTATCTCTTAGTCCTGTTTCTCCTCAATCCACTCGACCATGGAAATCTACTTACAACTCGTGACGCATTAAGCTGCCTTTTCTTTTTTCGGAACTACTATTCATTCTCAGGAAGCGAATCAAAAATCGCCTTTTCAGGACACTTTTGGTCGCTTTCGATCGAGGAGCAGTTTTACATCTTCTGGCCATGCCTGCTTGTTTTGCTAGGTCCGCGTAAGATTCTTCCACTCGCCACTTTGGCGACCTTGGCTTGCGCGGTTTATAGGTTTTACCACTGGAATCACTATTCCAACCCGAGCTTACTCTTCAGTTCTGAGGTTCGTATGGATTCCTTATTGACAGGCTGCATCCTCGCGTTGCTGCTTCGGCATGATGGTATTCGACAATGGATTGCGCGACACGCAATGCTATTGTTCTCAGTCAGTCTTCCGCTACTCATCTGGCATATCGTTCGCTTTACCCTCCTCACTTTAATTCCACTATCGGAATCTATTGTCATCGCCGTTCTGATCGCTAGTACTTCGCTCGCACCAACTTCACTCATCGGGAGGGTGCTTGAGGCTACATGGCTCAAACGTATAGGGGTCATATCCTATAGCCTTTATGTATGGCAGCAGATATTTCTGTGTCCCCACTGGGGCCCACTCGCTTGGCTCATGGTTGCCTGCGTGCCATGTGCAGCTGTCGCAAATTACATGCTTGTGGAACGCCCTTGTATCCAGGCTGGACGGCGTCTAGAGAAAAATCTGACGTCAACTGGGATTGAACCTAAAACTCAACCCATCTGATCCCTTTCGAAAAGAAGGAATAAAGGGGAACCCCGCAATCGTTTTCATCTTGACCGGACTGGAGACAGATGCCAGTCTTTATTCTTGCGGGCCAACTATGACCAACGTCGCAACACAGAAGGGAGCGCACACTATCTCCGCTGCCCCGACTTCGCAGGAGATGGTCTCTTTATTACGTCGAAAAGGTTTCCTTGTCGCTCTCACCTTAGGCTTACTTGATTTTTGGACAACCAGATTTATCATTTTTTCGGATGGGGTTTCGTACCTCGAAATCGCTCGGAGATATGCGAGTGGAGATTGGTCGCTTGCCGTCAATGCATATTGGAGCCCCCTTTATTCTTGGGTTCTCGCAATCGCTCGGCTGTTGCTGAGAAACAACGACCGATGGGAACTAATCTCACTCCACTTCATTAACCTGCTGGCGTATCTTGCCGCTCTCGTCCTCTTTGAACGCCTGCTGTCGTATCTGTGGCCAGACTGTAATACAAACTCTTCCGCTCACTGCAAATCCTTCAGAGCATGCGCATATTGTCTTTTTCTCTGGGCCACACTGCACCTGATTGGCATTGCATATGTGTCGCCGGACATGCTGGTTTTGGCATTGCATCTCGGCGTAGCCGTTCTCCTGCTCAAGATTCACAGAGGGCCATACAACTCTCTGTCACTTGTGCAGTTGGGAGTTATTCTCGCCCTTTCCTATCTATCCAAAGCTGTCCTGTTGCCCCTTTCTTTCATCTATTTCGCCATAATTGTATGGATCGGCCACAAACAAGCCGTGCCGCTCAAAAGATTTGCGTCATTATTCCTTCCGTTTATTGTGTTGTGCACGCCTTGGGTGATCGCGCTTCATCGCCATGAAGGCCATTGGACATTCGGTGAATCCGGAAAAATAAATTACGCCTGGGAAGTTGACGGTGCTGCTAGAAGCATCCACTGGCAGGGCGAGCCCGGAAATATAGGCATCCCTCTTCATCCCACCCGGCGCATATTCTCGCATCCAGACATCTATGAATTCGGGTCTCCTATCAATGCCACCTACCCGCCATGGTTTGACCCCACATACTGGTACGGCGGCATAGCTCCAGGATTTCACCTGAAAAGCCAACTACAGATTTTGGCGATATACCTACGCTATGTCGCCCTTCTCTTCTGTCTCATTCCCGGAGCTCTTCCAGCCGTTTTGATCGTAACGATTTCGCGCCGTACCCGTTCGTTCATAAACTCCTGCCGTGCGCTTTGGTTTCTTCTCGTACCGTCATTCGTTCTAATTCTTGTGTATTGCCTGGTCTATGTTGATAGCAGGTACATTGCAGGACCTGTTCTCGTGATCGGCCTCGTCATTCTTTGCAACGTACTTCCTTTTCTCAGAACAAAGATGCAGTTCGACCTGACAAATTGGGCTGCCTGTGGTGTCTGTTTGGCGCTCGTGGGCTGGGGTATTGGAGGGGGTATCCTGCGACAAATATTCGTCCCGAAAGGGCTGGCAGCCTCAAATCATCAGATTTTGATTGCTACGGAAGTTAAAGACCTTGGATTGAAGCCCAATGATCAGATCGCCTGCATCGGAGTCGGGATGAATGCTTACTGGGCATTGCTCGACGGCTTGAAAATCACTGCTGAGATTCCAGTGACATTTCCCAGAGACGGTACGCTGAACAACTATGTCATCGTGGACTATAGCAACACTTATGACTTCTGGAAGAGCGATGACGCCACCAAGCAGACAATTTATGCTCGCTTAAAAGCTTCAGGTATAAGAGCCATTGCAGCAGACACGATTCCGAATGGCGTTGATACAAGTGGCTGGATAAAACTTAAAGGCACTCACGCAGTCAATAACCGCGTCGCACATCTCTATATTAGGCTTCTATAGAAATCTCCCGTAAGGCTTCCTTCAATTCGCCCAAAGATGCCAAGTACTAGGAAGAGAACAATTCCGTGGCCAGAATGGCTCACAATCGCGGGCTACACAGCCTTTCTCGTCTCCATAATTCCTTTTCACGAGCCATGGGCCGATGAGGCCCAGTCATGGCAATTGGCTCGTTCTGTCCCGCTTGCGGATCTGTTCAAACACTACCTGCGATATGAAGGAACTCCCGGTTTCTGGCATTTCGTTCTCGCAATCCTGAATAGGTTGCACGTGTCTTATGCCGGGATGCATTGGTTTTCAGCTGCAATCGCTCTGTGCGGCATCCTCGTCCTTGTCTTCTATGCGCCCTTTCCTCGCTATATTCGATTAGCGCTCCCATTTACCTATTTTCTGGCTTTCCAATACGCCGTGGTCGCGAGAAGTTATGTCCTCGTGCCGCTCCTGCTGTTTGCCACCGCGATGTACTGGCGTCGAAATCCCGTCCTCGTCGCCTTGTTTCTCGGGCTTCTGGGAAACCTTTCTATGCACTCGTTGGCAATTTCGGGAGGGTTCGCTCTCGTTTATTGCATCGATCTGTTCCGTCAACGTCGCGACTTGCGAGAAAACAAGTTGATTCTTGCCGCGATCCTGCTCGCAGTGTTCTATAGCTTTGCATTATGGACCGTGCTCCCGAGACCGATGGATTTGAGTCGTCCCTGGCCGTTTCGTTCGATACCTCTTGTCCAGCGGGTGGAGACATTCTCTCTGCGCGCCATACTTGCGCCCATTGTTCCTGTCGCAACTCCGCTGGGACTCGCCATCTTTGCTATCCCCTGCTGGATATACTTCGCACTCGTTTTGCGCCGGGCGGGTCTCCTGTTCTATGGACTTCCTGTCGTCGCATTCGCATTATTTTCCGGTTATCACTACAACTTCTGGCATACCGGCCTTCTTGTCCCAACCGTGATTGCAATCTGCTGGATAACATGGCCGGAGATTAATCATTTGCGAAGTTCGCTCCGCTCTTTGCCGGTTACTGCATTGCCCTGCAGCTTGGCTGGACGATCCATGCTGCCGCGTTTGACTACACCCAGGCCTACTCACCGGATCTTGCGACCGCCCAATTTCTCACGCCCCACGTCGCCGCAGGGGAACAGATCGCTCTGACATACATAAACGACCCTGATCTGGACGCCTATCACTCCATCGGGATTGCGCCCTACTTCTCCCAGCCAATTTTTATGAATCAGAAGCGTCCCTTCTGGCTATGGAGCACGCGCGAGCATACCGATGAGGAACTCCTTGCAGCGCTGAACGAACGACCCCCAATCGTCGTTGGCGTCTTCCATGCCAATGATGGCCACCTCTTTAACGTCAACCGCGACTTACCCAATTCCCGAAGCTCATTGCTGGAAGCCGACGGTTATCGGCTGACTCACGCCTTCTGTGGAGAAAAACCCGAAGGGTTCAAGGAGAGGGAAGAGATCTGCCACCTTATCTTTGAAAGAAAACCCTGATCCCCCCGGGAATCTGCGATTTACAGCGGGACTTCCCCCAAAAACGCAGCAAATCGCCTGTCAAGCCCTCAAAACCGGGGAAAAACTCCTAATCGACACAAAACAAAGCGCAAATAAGTTCTAGCCACCCGGCAGAGCAGTATCGCCTGGCTTGCTAACATTAAAGAGGGGGATTCGGAGAGACAGCCTTGAGACCCTCTACACGGGCCTTCCTCGGCCCTATACCCTTTGCCCTCTGCCCTTCGCGAAAACAAACCTAACCCCAATCTTATCGAGACTTTACATCAAAAGATAGGGGGAGGGGGAGGTACCGACGCGCTGGGAGCGCCGCCACGGAATCTCCCGAAAGCAGGGGCTCGTCAGCCTCCATTCCTGGCCCGGGAACCCCGCCGTGAAATCGCCAGTCCCGCAACCAGAAAAGCCCCGCATGCCGAAAGCGATGCCAGCAGCAGGTCATCCACAAGGAACCCCCAGCTCAGCCGGAACTCTCCCGAGACGACCGTAGCGCAAAGCGCAATCAACAAAACCGCGGCAGCATAAAACCATCGCCCGCTTCGCTGGTACGCAAAACGCGCAACACAGCCAACCACCAAACCGCCGGCAACCGGAAGCACCTCAGGGGACATCATTCCGCACCTCCCATAAGGTGCGTCGGAGCCGCGCCCGCCGAAATCGCTCCCTCCGGATTGAACGCCGGATTCAGCGACGACGTCGCCCCGCCCGCCGCGCCCGTAAACGGCACCGGACCAGTGTGCGAACTATCCGCCGAAGTCGCAGTGCCCCCGTCGTTGCCGCCAGTCGTCGACGAGGTGACCCCCAGCGTCTGCGCCCCTGTCGTCCCCTGCCCAGGTGTGCTCACCGAGGCCGCCCCATTCACTTCAATTGTAATTTTTGTCATCGCTCTCTCCTCACGCAAGAATCGCGTATCGCCCTTCAAACGTAATCGCCGCCGCGGTCTGGTTCGTAACAGTCAGCCAATAAGTGCAGTGCGTCGCATCGACCCGCTGCACCGCGACCGACCACGTCACTTCCGTCCCCACCGAGGTCGTCGAAGTCGGCATCATGTACCACACAATATGATTCGCCGGATTCCAGTTGAAGGTGTACCAGCGCTGCGTCGCATTCGCCGGCAGAGAACCTGTAAATTGCACGCCCGTCGTCATAATCGATCTCTCCTCTGAATCCTCTAATAACGGCTCAGAATGCAGAACCGTCCTTCAAACGTTACCGTCGCATTGGTCAGGTTCTGCACCTTCAGCCAATACGTCGCGAACTCCGCACTTGCGCGCTGCACCTGCGTCGTCATCTGGATCTCCGCACCGACATTGGTGAAGCTCGTCGGCATCACCGTCCAGACGATATGCCACGTCGCCGGCCAGTTGAACGTAAACCACGTCTGCGTCTGGTTCGGAGTCAGCGTCCCGTTCCACTGCACGCCGCACACCGGAACCGTCATCCAGCCATCGACTGGAATCTCCCACAAGCCGCGATTCCTCGTACCGGCGCGCAGAACCCACGCATGCGGATGAAACGCCAGGTCGCCGACATAGCAGTTCGGCAGCCCGTTCGAGAAGTCCGCCCAGTGCGCGCCCGAATCGAGGCTCTGCCAAACCCCCCGATCCATCGCAACCCACACCCTCGCCGCATTGCGTGAATCCACCTCAAGCGCATTCACCGAGAGCGCCGGCAGTCCGGCCGAGCAGTTCGTCCAGCTCGTCCCGCCGTTATCCGAGCGGTAAACCTGCCCGCCCGAGGTCGCGCCATAGCTCGCCCAGATCCGCTGATTCCCGGAAGCCACCAGCAGGTCGCTCACGCCCGCACCCGTCCGCGGAGCAGTCAGCGCAGTCAACGCCGACCACGACGAGCCGCTCCAGTGCGTGTGGTAGATGGCTCCGCTGCCTACGCCGACGAAGACATCGTCCCCGTTCGGCAGCGAGAGCGCCGTCGCGTTATTCGCGGCCGGAAACGCCAGCCGAACCCACGTTGCCAGGTTGTCCCGCGACAGGTAAAGCGCCTGTCCTGCCAGCGCCACCGTCCCGCCCGTCGAGTCGCTCGACCGCATCGGGGGATAGAACGGGCTCCCCTCGCCCGAAGGCAGCGTCGGAGGCTTGTAGCTCCACGTCCCCCAGTCGCCGCTCGAGGTCGAAACCTCCGGGCTCATGTTGTAGTAAGTGTGGAATGCCGTCGTAGGCAGATCGTGGTTGACGCAGCAATACCCCCCGTCCCCGTCCGCCACATGATCAAAGCTCGACGACCCCGTCCACCGGTCCGTGCCATTATCCTGCGTCCCCCCGAGAATCCACCGCGACGAACCAACGTTCTGCGCGATGTATTCAAATTCGGTGATGACGAGCCCGTTGTTGACATGCGTCCAGGTCTGTCCGCGGTCCGTGCTGCGGAATAGTCCGCCATCGCTGCCGCAGTAGATGTTGTTCGCATTGCCCGGCTCGAACGCAATCGCGTGTTGATCCGGATGGATCGATGTATTCGTCCCGCTCGACTTCGACGAGATGTCCGTCCAGACCCATCCTCCGCTCGGCAACATATCGCCGCGATAAGCATCGATCGCCGCGATAAACACCTGGTTATCACGATCCGGAGGAGCCGCGCAGTACCAGTCGTACCACTGCTGCCCGGTATCAAGGCCCGTCGGCGTAGAGATCGCCGTGTACGTCGCTCCATTGCGACGCCAAACATAGGGCGTCAGCTTGTTGCTCACCACAGGATTGCCCGAGGCAAAGACGTAAGCCACGTTGGTGTTCGACTGGGCATGCGAGCACGCCGCGCGACCAAAGCTCGCTGGCGATCCAGGCAGTGTTACCTTCGTCCAGGTCACCGCATCCGTCGAGCGATAGAGACCATCGCCACACGCCGCGAGAATCTCCGCCGCCGTCCCGCCCGTTGGCGAGATCGAGATCGACCACGTCGTCGTCGAGCGTCGCTGAGTCCAGGTCGCGCCTGCATCGGTCGACGTGTATAAGCCGCCCGAGGTCGCCGCAAGCAAAAGCAGGTGATTCGAAGGATGCACCCTCAGGTCAAAGAATCCCTGGCCGACAAACGGATTTGTCGCCAGCGTGGACCACGAAGTTCCACCGTCGTTCGAACGTAGTACACCAACGCCAAGCCACGACCACCAGTTGCCCTCACCGGTTCCGCAGTAGACGATCTTGGTGTTTGTCGGATCGAAAGCAATCGCACCAACGGTGGTCGTCGTCGCGTAGTCCGTGCGCGGAGCCCACGATGCGCCGCTGTTGAAACTCTCCCAAACGCCGCCGTTCGCCGCGCCGCACAACACATGCGCCGCATTCGATGGATCGATAGCGATCGCCGCCACGCGCCCTGAAACATTCACACGGCTCGAGCCGTACGTCTGCCCGTTCGGAATCGTGTACGGTCCAAGCGAGCGCCAGAACGGACCCGACCCGGTTGGCGGCCCTGGCGGAGGCCCGCTCTCAGCCAGGCGAAGGAACTCCTGCGCGATTGCGTCGTCCGGCCCTGCGTAAGCGTCGTTCTTCGCTCCGCGCTTACCAGCGGGCGCCTTCTTCTTGGGAGATATCTCATACGCCGTCAGGAAGCTCTCTTTGACCTCGTCAGGGAGAGCAGCCTCCACTGCTTCAGTCGCAAGCTCGGTGTACCCCTTCTTGACGAGAAGGTCGACCAACCGCAGGAGTGCCTTGCCGCCTGCTGGACGTTCTGCCTTCACTCTTGACGTAACTGCGCCTTCTGCTGCAACGGGTATCGGCGGAAGTTCACTGTCTTTTGGACCACGCATCTGCCATGTCCTTTCTATGCGGAAAGGGGCCCGGTGGAAACATCAACTGTCTGAACCTGGAATGGCCGGAGTCTTAGCTTGATTTACGCTTGCTGCCTGGATCCGTCGAACCTTCGCGAGAGCCCTCAGAGGAGTCTATGCCGTGCTCGATCTCCTGCTCTTTTGCATCGCTTTCGTCCATGTGCTCGCGAAGAAACTCACGAAGCCTTTCGGCGGCTCTTCCGCCGGGTGGTTCGGGTTCGTTATCTCCGGGGCGACGCATCTCGTTTACTCCAGCCCGTACTAGCGCCTGTAGTAGTGAGTAATTACTACACTGGTGCATGCATGTCAAGAAACGGCGTAAGAATAAATCTCTCGCACAAAAATTCAGCTGGTCCAACATCAGCTGGTCCAACACATTGATCCTTGTGTGCAGCTTGCAGGCACCCGAAAGACACCCCATCCCAAAGCAGCTTGCTGCGAATCTGGGTGTCGTTCGTTTCTCCCCCGACGATTGGATGAATGGCTTTCGCTAGACCTCCGCGGCGAAGCAAGACGGAAGATGGAAGCTCTGTCCAGTGAACCTCTTGTTTCAGCAACTCCGCACCTGCAGCGTCACCGTCATCATCGAATGAGCCGCCTGAGCCAAATCGGAAAGGCAAAATTTTTGTAAAAGATATGATTCTGCTAACTCCCGCGAAACACAGAGCGTTCTCCTCGGGCGTATACTTTCGGCGGACTGCAAAGTGGCCAATGCAGCCGCAGGAGGGGCTATGAAGGCGTCCTCAATTTCCAGCATCGCACTCACATTCGCGTTACTCAGCGCACCCATCGCAGGTTGGGCATTTCAGGACCAGAACTCAGCTCAAGCCCTACCCAACGCAACTGCGGTCACAGTCGACACAACGGCAGCGACAACACCAGCCAAAGCACCTGCCGCACCCGGTGACTCGCACGTGCGCATCGTACGTTTGAGCGAAGTTCATGGTGAAGTCACGATGGATCGCGGCACCGGCAAGGGCTATGAAGCGACCATGCAAAACATGCCGATCGTCGAAGGCGCAAAGTTGCAAACCGACGATGGCTACGCGGAGATCGAACTTGAGGACGGCAGCTCCATGCGCCTGACGCCTGATTCGCGCGTCGAGTTCCCGCAACTCGTCCTGCACAGCAATGGCGTCAAAGCCTCGACCGTAAATGTCATCCGTGGCACCCTCTACCTGAACCTTGAGAACTCTAAGGACAACGAGTTCATACTCAAAACCGGACAGGCCTCGATGACCGTTCCTCCTTCCACTCATCTCCGAGTCGAGATTACGTGGCCGAAGGCGGTGCTCTCGGTCTTCTCAGGAAATGTCGCAGTGCAGTCCGGTGGGACGACCACAGCCGTCGGCAAAAAGGAAACAGCGACTCTCGACGCAACCGACGCAAGCAAAGTCGACGTAACGAAGAAGATCGCCGAGGCTACCTACGACGGATGGGACAAGCAGCAGATCGATTACCACAAGCGCTATGCCGGAGGAAAAGCCTTCGCCGGCGGGGGCTACAGCTACGGAGTCAGCGACCTGAATTACTTCGGCAGCTTCATCAACACCTCATGCGGCCAGTACTGGCAGCCATACTTTGCCAGCGCAGCATGGGATCCATACGCCAACGGCGCATGGGCCTACTATCCCAGCGGGGGATACTCCTGGGTCTCCCCCTATCCCTGGGGATGGCTGCCCTATCACACGGGCACGTGGATGTTCTGCCAGGGATCAGGGTGGGGATGGCAACCCGGAGGCGCATGGCAAGGCCTGGCAAACGGGACGAACATCGCCTCACAGACGCTCGCTGGCAAAGGCACGCAAATCGTGACCGGGGGTCCCCGGCCCGTTGGTCCTCCGCGGCCGCCTGCCACGGCAAGGTCTTCTTTCATCGTCGAGAATCGTGCGCCCCTCGTTGTCTCCAAAGAAATCCAGCCCGGCAACTTCGTCTTCCAGAAAGACTCCGCTGGCATGGGAGTTCCGCGCGGTTCTCTGGGAAACCTGCACGGCGTGTCGAACGACGCTGTACACCACGGCTTTGTTAACCGGCCCGTCTACTCTGAGCCCATGGCCGCACCGGGCGCATCAGCAGTGGCGGGTGGTCATCCCATGCACACTCCAACCGCATTGCGTCAGGGCTCGATGGCGGACAATCCTCAACAGCACGGGAACTGGGCCCGTCAGTCCGGGAACCAGCCTGCAGGAAATCAGCAGGGCGGCATGCATGACAATCACGCCTCCGGAGGTCAGCACGGGGGCGGTGGAGGTTCCCCGCAAGGCGGCAGCAGCGCCGGAAGTCCTCATGCCGGCGGCGGAGGCGGAGGAGCACCGAGTGCACCAGGCGGCGCCCCAGCTGGCGGATCCGCGCCTGCGGGATCCGGAAAGTCGCGCTAGCCACATCTCCGCGCAAGCCTTCATTCGTAGCTCATAGCTCGATCGCAATCACCTCGTGATCGAGCACTGACGGTACTGTAACGGTCAGAGTCGAACCATTGCGTTCGATCGCCACAACTTTGTCCGCGACCAGCAGCCGCGCCTGCTTCACCGGATGATCGGCAGTCAGCCGCAGCTTCAATATCTGCGGGCCAACCGGAAAGAAGTCGCGGTACGGTCCTTTCATCGCCATCGGATTCGTCAGATTCACCATGTGGATCGTGATCGAATCCGGATTGCGCCACGCCGTCACATCCATCAAACCGGGACCGACGACCTCCACCATCGACGGCTCATGATTGGCCCACGCAACTGTGTTACGAAGCAGCTTGAGATGATCCGCGCACAGCACCTCCCAGAACGTGCGGTCGATATCGAACGGGAAGTAAGCAACGCGGCCCGCGGGCTGGCGCAGATAGAGACATGAAATATCCGTCTTCGCCTGGCGCGGATAGACCTTCTCCATTGGCAGATCGGGATAGCTTGGGATGAGCGTCAGCGGAGTCTCCGCAAAACGCGCCCGCGGCTTCACCTCAACCCGCGAGACACCATTGATGACACGCGGAGCATCCTCAAGCCCGGTAAAAAGCGCATGTTGCGGATACATCTCATGCTCAAGCCGGATATACGAATTCATCATGGGGCTTTGACGCTGACCGGTAAAATCGACGCCGAAAAGATCGGCCAGCCCAAAATTCTTGCGCGCCACGCCAAGCTCATCAAACAGGCTCGTCTCATGGGTAGCGATCACACTGCCGCCGCGCTTCACAAAGTCACGAAGCTGCTCGCACTGTGCATCGCTCAAGGAAGCAATATTGGGAAGAATGATCGTCTTGAATCCAGCCAGATGAGCAGCATCGAGATTGCGGTCATGCACCATCTCAAACGGAATACGCGATTCGACCATCGCCTGGTACCAGCCAAGCGCATAGTCTTCAACCTTCGCCTGGGCGTGCTCGCCGCCATAATACAAAGCGGTCTGCTGCGAGTAGATCAATCCCACCCGTGCGAGCGGCTGCTGCTGCGTCAGGTACCGTTGATTCTTCTCAGTCCATCGATAAATATCCTCAACTCCGCCAAGCCATCGCTCATCATGCAGCGTCGCTGAAAATTTGCTGAACCACGGACGCATCCCATTCGCGATCGCATCCAGCGTCCAGATGCGTATCTCCGCATTGCTGGTCACACTATCCTTCCACCGGTAGGGCTCCTCAAGCCCGACGCCGAACAGCCCGATCACGGGCTTGTTCCCCATCGTGGCGCGATACTCTTTCGCCGTCTTCCCCATCAGCCACGGCGGCTGAAGCCCGCGCCGAGCCTGCCGGTCCGCGACCAGCATCGGGGCCCGTCTGCTGATCTCAATCGTATCCAGCGGATTCCGCGCTCCGCTCCCGTTATTCGGAATCGAACTCGCCTCCGGATTGATCTTGCGAATCTCCGCGTTCCACACATCGATCAGACCGACAAGCCGCTGCGAACGCCACGCAATATAGGCGCGGCGCGACGGATCCTGTGGATCGTTCGTGCGAGGAAGATCAAGCCCCGTCGCCGCCCTGAAATTCTCCCGGCAGTGCTGGCAATAACAATCGCCCGAACCATCCCAGCGGTTGAAGAAGAGTCCATCCGGCCGGTACCGCGACATGATCTCTCCGTGCACTGCGGTCATGAACTCGAAGTTGTATGGCCCCAGCGCACATGTCACCCACATCTCAGGCGAAGACCAGTGCCGCCGCGGATCGCCCTTCGCATCAACTGCAATCCAATCTGGATGCGCCGCCTTTGCATCATCGTAAGTCGCATGCGGATCGGTACGAATGAGCACCGACATTCCCTGCTTCCGGCAGCCCGCAACCAATTCGCCAAGCACATCGCGATCGCCCAGCCAGGCGCTGCGGTGATGAAAAGGAATCGCCGTCGGATAATAAGCGACGCAGCCTCCGCCACTGAGACAGACGCCATCCGAACGCGTGCGCTTGAAGTAGTCCAGCCAGAACGCCGAATCGAAATGAAGAGGATCGTCCTCAACCAGCGTAAGCTGCGCCCAGCGCATCGGCTTCGTCGCCCACGCAGGTACAGGCTCGGACGAAATCGGGCCCGTGGCTTGCCCCAAAAGCAACGAGGGAGCAACATGTGCGATCGCTGCCGTTGCACCGGCGGCGGTAGTGGTCTGAAGAAACTCGCGACGTGTAAGAGAGCCTGAACTCATGCGCGTAATGGTACGCGATGGGTCGGACGGACCGCATGGTTAAGCCTCTGTCAATACCTCTGGTGCGTCCAGCTACTCACGGCCAATGCTACACTGCCGCGATGTCGACAAATCTCAATCAGGCCCGCTCCGCCATCGCGTCCGAGATAGGCCCCGACGTCGCTGAGTTTACGCCACCTGGAGAGAAAAACTTCGTCGCCGAAGCCGCTCTGTTTGAGATGGCCGGCTCCTTCCTGTTCGCGTTCTTCAAGGGAGTCGCGAAAAAGGCAGGCGACGTAGCCCAGGAAAAGGTTGGCGACTCAATCGGAACAGCGATCGGCGACGCCTTTGCCGGCCTGCTGAACCGGCTGCGGCGCAAAGAACCGGCTCCTTCGGAGAACGACTTGCTGAAGGCACGCGCAGAGGCCGAGGAGGCCGTAAAGAAGCACGGCCTGTCGCAGGCCGAACTCGATGCCATCGGACAAGCCGTGGCACAGGCGATGGCCGCGGCCCTGGCGAAACGATCCGATGTCGAGATCAGCGCCCGCGTAGCGGAACGGGTAAAGGTCGAGGGGCTGAAAACGATGGCGGCGGCGGCCTGAGATGTTAGTAGAGGGTCCTGGAGACAGAGCCCATCTCTACAGCACATTCCTGCGCCTCTATGTAGCCCTCACTCCCCAGCATGCCGAAGATGCATGGCAGGAGTCGCAGCAGTTTGCGCAGCTGAGCGATGACCAGAAAAAGCCGGGTCACTGGTATGGCTACGAAGGCTCCGACAGCCTGATCGAGTTGAAGCCCGATGGCAGTGGGCAATGGCATCCCGATGGCAGGTTGCCCGACGGAATCGATCCGGCACGCGTCATCGTCATTCCCAGGGGCAAGCCCGTACCAACCCTCCTCGATCACATGGTGTCGATCCTGAACGACGTCCCTCCGGATGCGCCCAACCGCGCGCAGGCCGTGGAGACGATCGTCGTCCTCAAGGATCTTCCGTCACAGGAGCGGGCAAAGCGCCTGGTCGAAAACTTTCAGAAAACACTGGCCTCCGCGCCCGCGATTGCGGAGGAGCAGCTGCGATTTCTGCGCCAGGCCTCGCAGCAGATGGCAGGCACCGAGCTGCTCGCAGGCAAGGTGCGCGGATACGACGTAGCCGGAGTCCTGATCGTCGCATCGATCGCGGAGGCCGTCGCAGCAGCCGACCCGCAGACATGTTCTGCCATGCTTGCGAAAACGGCATCGATCGAAGTCCGTGAGCTTGCCGAACTGGCCTCGCGCATGATTCAGGACGCCTGGTGGCGTGGGTTGAAGGACCCTCTGACGAAGGCTCTCGACTCGATGCGCAGCATGGGAGAGAAGATCATCCGCATCGCCCAGGACGGTGTCTATCCCGAAGGTCATCCCGAGCTCGTGCTCGACGTCTACTATGGCAGCCTGCTGCAGGCTCTGCCCTATCTCCTTGCCGCCGAGGACAGTTACCGCAAGCTCACGCACGCCTATAACAAAAGCAGCGACGATGCCGAAACCTTTGCCCACAAGGCTGACACCGCGGAGGAAAAGCTCGTGCGGGTCAGAACAGCCCTGCTCTACGCCTTGCAGGACGTGAATCTCTCGCAGCTACGAGGAAGGCAGGCTGAGATCAAGGCTCTTCTGAAGGTGGATCGCGCAAAGGCCGAGGCAAAAGTCTTCGAGGCGATCAATCTGCAGTTCTTCTACCCACTGAACTTCAAAAGCATCCTGCTGGGAGAGGAAACCGCCGGCGACCTGGCTTGAGCTGGCTCGTGCAGACACCCGTGACTCAGGGCCACAACACTCAGACATTGAACTTGAAGAAGAGAATGTCGCCATCCTTGACGACATACTCCTTGCCTTCCGAGCGAAGCAGGCCCTTCTCCTTCACCGCCTGCTCGCTTCCGTACGTGAAGAGGTCGTCACACGAATAGCACTCGGCGCGGATGAAGCCCTTCTCAAAGTCCGTATGAATTACGCCAGCGGCTCCCGGAGCTTTCGTTCCCCGCCGGATCGTCCACGCGCGAACCTCCTGCACTCCCGCCGTGAAATACGTAATCAGATCGAGCAGTGCGTAAGCGGAATGAATCAGCCGATTCAAACCCGGCTCCTTCAACCCGACAGATTCCAGAAACTCCGTTCTCTCCGCAGGCTCGAGCTGCGCAATCTCAGCCTCCAGCGCCCCGCAGATCCGCACGACCTGCGAGTTCTCCTCTGCCGCTCGCTTCTCAACCGCATCGGTGTAACCATTGCCTCTCGTCAGCGCGGCCTCGTCGACATTCGCAACATAAAGCTGTGGCTTCGCCGTAATGAGGAACAACTCGCGCGCAGCCGCACGTTCGTCGTCCGTAAGATCAGCCGCACGCGCGGGCTTGCCCGCCTCCAGTGTCGCCTTCAGCTTTGCGACTGCCGAAGCCTCCGCCTTGATCTTCGCATCCTGCGTGTTTCGTGCCGCCTTCTCCACGCGCTGAGCGCGCTTCTCCACCGTCTCGAGATCGGCCAGCATCAGCTCCGTATTGATGATGTCGATGTCGTGCAGCGGATTGACCCCTCCCGCCACGTGCACCACCTCGGGATCGTCGAAGCAGCGCACCACATGCGCAATCGCATCCGTCGCGCGAATGTGCCCTAGAAACTGGTTTCCCAGCCCCTCGCCCTTGCTCGCGCCTTCCACCAGGCCGGCGATGTCAATGAACTCCATCGTCGTCGGCACCAGCGACTTCGGCTGAATCAGTTCCGCGATCTTCGCAAGCCTTTCATCAGGCACCGTCACCGTACCCGTGTTCGGATCGATTGTGCAAAAGGGGTAGTTCGCCGCCTGCGCCTTCGCCGACGTAAGCGCGTTGAAGATGGTGGACTTGCCCACGTTGGGCAGCCCGACGATTCCGCAATTCAATGGCAAGAGAGTAGTTCCTTCTTCTTTGGACAAAAGGCCCGCAGGCCCGTCGATTGGACAAAATCCGTTGGATAAAAGCTGTCTCTTACAGAATAGTGCATCGCGCGCCTCTGCGCGGAGCTACGCTTTGTGCACGGCCTTGAAACGCCGTGCCTTCATGCGATTGCCGCAGATCGTCATATCGCACCACCGGCGCGAACCGTTCCTGCTTGTATCAAGAAACAGCCAGCGGCACTCCTCGTTGGCGCATGCACGAATCTTCTCCGCCTCATCGCCCGTCAACAGCTCGAATGCCGCTTGCGCGAGTAGCCACACGGGAAGCCGCGCGTCTCCCTCGCGGGCAGCCCAACTCATCTCCAGACGCGACTCACCCCACCGGAATCTTCGCGCGGTCTGCGCCTCCTGAACATGCTGATTCAATCTTTTTATCGCACCTGCGGAAGGGATTTCCTCATCCGTCATAGCGTAGAGAATCTCAGCCAGCGTCTCGCGAAACTTTTTCATCGATTGCATCGCTTGCGAAGCTGCCGGACGAGCCACTCCGCGTAGCCGTCGTGCCTGACTTGCCGTAAGCACCTTCGATTGCTCGGAAAAGCGCAATACGTCATCGTAAGTACAAAGCAGTTCCTTCGGCCTGCTCTCCCGAAAGCGCCAGTCGAGCGTGTTCACCAGGTCCAGCGCCGGATGACCTGCAACGAGTTGAAACGGTTTCGTCACTTTTTACCCGATAACCTGCAAAGGCATATTTACAGGTTATTCAGTCAAACGTAAAGTGGTAACCATCTATGCCGGATACACAGGTTAGTACGGCGCGTGCCTCCACCGGAAGATTCTCCTTCGACCCTCGTGTCGTTCTGGCCTTTCTGGCCATCTACATTCTCTGGGGGACAACGTTCCTCGCCATCCGCATCGCGGTCCAGGAGGTTCCTCCGCTCTTCGCCGCCGGGATCCGCTTCTTCACCGCCGGAATCATCCTCTACAGCTTCATGCGTCTGCGTGGAAGAGTTGCCCCAACCGCTCAACAGTGGAGAAACCTTGCCCTCATCGGCCTCGTCATGTTCGTCGCCGAATACGGCCCCCTCTTCTGGGCTGAAAAATATCTCTCCTCCGGCGTGACCTCCATCCTCGCCGCGACGATCCCGCTCATCACCATCGTGCTTGAGATGTTCGCCTTCCGCCTTCAGCCATTCCGATGGAGCATCCTCGCAGAAACCTTGCTGGGCTTCCTCGGTGTGGCAGTGCTGATGCTGCCCAATGGAAACAGCAGCGTTGCCATTGTCCCCTGCGTCGCCATTCTCCTCGGCTCCATAGGCTGGTGCCTGGGATCGATCCTGCAGCGACAGATAGTCGTCCCGGAATCCCGTCCGCTGACCTCAGGCGCGACGATGATGCTCGGCGGCGCGGGCCTCCTCCTGCTCTCCGCCCTCTTCGGAGAGATGCATCCCTTTCCCCACATCTCTCTGCGCTCCGCACTTGCGCTTGCCTACCTCATCACCTGTGGCTCGCTGCTTGCCTTCACTGCTTTTGTCTGGCTGCTTGGAAGAATGCCGGCATCGCAGATCTCCAGCTACGCTTATGTGAATCCCGTGGTTGCAGTGGCCCTTGGCTACTTCATCCTGGGTGAGCAAATCAACGTCCGCACGCTCATCGGCGCTGCCCTTGTGCTGCTAAGCGTGTTCCTGATTCTCCGCAGCAACAAGCCTTCCAGGGCATGACTGCCGAATGCGTCGAACCTATCGTCCATTCGCGTGTGACGAACAATCTTGCTGCGGCGGCTTTTCCCGGTTACTCTTGATGCGAACCCCAGGAGAAAATGATGCGCGTATGGATGATGTGTGTTCTGGCCGGAACCATGGTCTCCGGCACAGCATTGGCCCAGGCACCCGCGGGACCAACCGGACCCGCCGCTGAAGTGAATCGGAACTATTCCACCGTCAAGGCGAACATCCTCAAGTCCGCCGACGCAATGCCCGCGGAAGGCTACTCCTACAAGCCGGAACCCGACATCCGAACCTTCGCCCGCGTGCTGAACCACGTCACCGAAGCCCAGTTCCGCAGTTGCGGCGCGATCAACGGTACAAAGGACCCCGCGAAGCCGCCGGCCGATACCGCAGACAAAGCCACGATCGTCGAAGCCCTCAAGGCCTCCTTCGCCGAGTGCGACAAGGCATTTGCAACCGTGACGGATACAAACCTTTCCGACATGGTGCAGGCTGGCCCAGCCAAGCGTTCGCGCATCGGCCTGCTCTGGGGCACCGCCTCGCACGATAACGAACAATACGCCGCGCTCGCGCTCTATCTCCGCTTGAAAGGCCTTACGCCTCCGAGCGCTGAGAAATAATGCTCCGCCTCAGCTGATCGTGTAATCGGCAAGATTCACCGTGACAACGTCGTTCGGCGTCTTAGCGGTGGGACCGTCGCTTGCAAGGTGAAACTCAATCCTCAGGGTCTGCGCATTCACAACAATGCGCATATATCCAAAGTCCTTGTTGTCGTAGTTCTCCAGCGTCAGCGTGTTGTCGATCACATACGGCGTTCGGAACGCGGATCGCATGGTAGAGAGCGGCGCATGCCCACCGCAGCCCGCAACAAGAAACGGAATCTGCATCTTGTTGATCGTGCGGGTGTAGCGTTGATAGCTATGTGCGTGACCCGACAACACCGCATGCGGCCACACTCCCGCGGCCTTGCACGCCGTGTCGATATCGGCAAGCATCAGCGGACTGCCCCCGTGCACCGCGCCTCCGCTAAAAGCTGGATGATGAGTCGCAATGATCACCGCGCCTGTGAATTTGTCGCTCTTCACCCGCTTCAACGCTGCCGTTAGAAAGTCTACTTGCCGCGTGTCGAGCGTCTTATACATCCCTCCCTGGTCGGAGATGATGCCCGGGTCTTCCATCACATTGCTGTAGACCCCAAGAATCCGCACAAAGGGCGCATCGAAGGTGAAATAGACCGCCGGCTGAATCATCGTCGTTCGCAACAGTCCGCCGGAGTCCGGCGACTGCGCAAAGCTCGATGCGCAGAAGTTCCGCAGAAAGGCCGAGAGCGAAGGCTCCGGATCTCCGGTGTACACCACCCCGTCATGATTGCCCGGGATCGCAACAATGGGCGCCGGATACAGACGATACGGCTCAAAGAACTGGTCGTAGTAGTAGTTCGATTCGCCAAAGTAATACACCACATCGCCAAGATGAAAGAAGAACGACGGCACATCCGCCGAATTGGCTTCAGTAAAATCCGACACCATCTTGTCGGCAACCAGCGACTGCGTCGCCGGTCCTTTCGCATTGCCGGTATCTCCAGCTGAGTGGAAGACGATCTGCCCCGCTTTCTGAATCGCCGCTGCCTTCGCCGCGCCCATCGAGCCATAGGCCTGCGCGAGTGTCAGCGTCGGTTCCACAACGTTCCCGGCTGGAATAGGAACGGCTTCGACGACGTTGAGTGCAATTTCTTTCTGGTCGGTGACAGGGTTCTTGAAGCCTGTCGGATCTTTTGACGGAGTCGGCTGATTGAAGATTGGATCTCCGTTTGAGACTGGTGGCTTATGCGATTTCGTTGCCTTGCTTTTACTGTGCTTGTCCTGCCGGCTTGTTGCCATAGCTGCCCTCCTGTTGTACAGATCTTCGGATCGTCACATGGGCCTGCTGCAGTTCCGGAGCGATACTACATGAAAAATATTGCAATCAGGGGGCTTCATTCGCAATTACTTTTCGCTTACATAAATTGCAGAGCTATTTTCCTGGATAGTTATAATTGCCGCTCTGGTCCAAACAACATAGATTACGGAGCGAAAATTTGACTACGGCTGCAGCACCTTCTCCCGAGAACATCCTTCAAACCGGCCTGGCCTTCTGGCCCGCTAAAACGCTTCTCAGCGCCGTGGAAATGGGCATCTTCACCGAACTCGCCCAAACCGGCCCTCAAAAATTTGCCGATCTCTCCGGCCGTCTCGGCCTCCACCCGCGCGGTGCGCACGACTTCCTCGATACCCTCGTCGCCCTCAAGTTCCTCAACCGCACCGGCGACACCTACTCCAACACCCTCGAAACCGATCTCTTCCTCGATCGCCACAAACCCAGCTACATCGGCGGAATCCTCGAGATGGCAAACCTCCGCCTCTATCCCTTCTGGGGACACCTCACCGAGGCTCTCCGCACCGGCCGCCCCCAGAACGAATCTCGCGACGGTGCCGTCGAATCGACCTTCGCCGCCCTCTACGCCGACCCCGCGCGCCTCAGGAACTTCCTCTCCGCCATGTCCGGCATCAGCCGCGGAGCCAACGCCGCCATCGCCAAAAAGGTCCCCTGGTCCAACTACAAAACTTACGCCGACGTCGGAACAGCGCAAGGCGACCTCGCCGTCCAGATCGCCCTTGCCAACCCGCACCTCAACGGCATCGGCTACGACCTCGCAGAGTGCGCCCCGATCTTCGAGGAGTACGTCGAAGCCCATGGCCTCAACGGCCGTGTCCGCTTCCAGCCCGGAGACTTCTTCACCCAGTCGCTTCCCAACGTCGACGTCATCACCATGGGCCACATCCTCCACGACTGGAACCTCGACGAGAAAAAGATGCTGATTCGCAAGGCATACGACGCGCTCAATCCCGGCGGAGCCTTCGTCGCCTACGATGCCCTCATCGACGACGACCGCTCGCAGAACGCCTTCGGCCTCATGATGAGCCTCAACATGCTCATCGAAACCCCCGGCGGCTTCGACTACACCGGCGCAGACTGCATCGGCTGGATGAAAGAAGTCGGCTTCCGCGACGCCCGCGTCGAACACCTCGTCGGCCCCGACTCCATGGTCATCGCCTTCAAATAATCCACCAGCGCTAAATCCAAAACCTGGGTGCCCCATTCATCGCAGTCTCATCGCGATGAGTGGGCCTCACGGATAATTCGTAACCTTTGGAGTCACCCTCGGCTTCATCGACGTCGCTCCACCCGCATCGTTGATCACATTGTCGATCGATCCCAGGTTCCCCAGTGCCACAGTAATCATGTCATGAAACTTCACACCCGGAGTCTTCGGAACCTCAATCGCCCGCGTCAACACCACATCCGGCTTCCGAAACACGCTGTAGATTCCCAGTCCCCACGCCTCATGGCTCGTCACATTGTCAGCGACCTTGTACGATGCCCATCCATTCACACCCGGAGCGCTCGTATAGCTCTTCTGGTCTGGCGGATCATACGGAATCTCCGACTGATAAAAATACGTTCGTCCGCCATTCCCATTCCATAACACCTGGTACTCCTGGTGATGTTCCACGAACAAGCCGTAGATCGTGACATTGTTCCCATTCACCACCAGCCCATTCGCGCTCACATTGCTCTCCCACCCTGCCGCGCGCCCATGGTCCGCGCGCCATATCCACGTGTGGTCCACAATCGTGTCGTTGCTGTTGATCCGCAGATTCACCCCCGCGCGCCCCACGACCGCCCCGCCCACGCGAAAGAACACGTCATTCAGGCAGATCGGATTCTTCGCATGGTTCGCCTTGCTCCCCTCCCCACCCACCTCCATCAGCACCGGAGACTTCGTCTCTCCCGCATCGATCAGCAGGCTCGCTACCGTCACTCCATCCACATCCGCCACAGTCAGCGCCGCCGTCCCCTTCACCGGCTTCAGCGTCGCGAACCCCAGCCCCAGCACCACCGTGTTCGCGCGCGTTACCTTCAGCGTATCGTCCAGCTCATAGATCCCCGGAGTCAGCAGCAGATGCTTTCCCTTCGCCAGCTTCGCATTGATCGCCGCCGCCGTATCGCCGGGCTTCGCAATATAGAACTTGCTCAGCGGAATCGTCGTCCCCGGAGTCTCGCCCCCATGCCACGTCACTCCCGTGCTGTTCATCCGCAGCGAAGGCACCCGCACGCCAAACCTGCCCTTCGCATCCACCACCACGAACGGCTTCTCCCGCACCACCGGAACCTCTGCCACCTTCGTATACGGAGGCTGCGGCCACTCGCCCTCAGGAGGCCGGTTCACTCCAACGAACACCATGTTCCAGTTCGATCCCGTCCAACTCCCCCACTCCGTGTTCCGCGAGATCCACTGCTGCTGTGTCCCTGAATTCACCTGCCCGTCGACCACCGTATCCGACATCCACCCTCCGCTCGACCACCCCTTCTTCTGGTTGAGCACCATGCCGCCCTTCACATGCATCCTGCGAAACGAAATCGCCTGCGACACCGCCCACTGCATCGTTCCGCTCGGCGGAGTCACCGAGATTCCCTCAGCCGTTCTCCAGAACGTCGTCGTCGCATTGTCATTCCGCGATGCCGCATCCACATGCAAATCTCCATCCACATGCACCGCATCCGGAGTAGCGCCCAATCCCAGCGCCTGCGTATAAAACCCGATCGGCACATTCACCTTGTACTCGCCCGGCAGAAACAGAAGCGCATTCCGCTCCGTGCCGAACTCGTTGTGCTGCTGCACCGCATACACCTTGTCGATCTGAGCCTGAATCTCCGCCGCCGGCATCTTCGGCGAGAAAACCATCACATTCGGCCCGAAATCCTGCCCCGCGGCCCACAAACCCGAAACCGCAGGAAACAACACCCCCACCGCAAAACAAAACCGTACCCGCATCTCGCCTCCAACAGACAGATAACCCCTCAAAAACGGCAGCAACCCATATTTACACAAACGTTTGTCTAATAACTCATGTTCTCTCTATCGACGATCGCATTTGCTGTTGCTCTTGCTTTTCTTGTCATCATCCCCGAAGAGCCTGCCCTGAGCGAAGCCGAATAGGGGATCTCAGGTTTGCCATTCGAGGGAGTCTGGGTGGAGGCGTCGCTTCAACACGAAGCGAAGGCGACTGCGAAATGCGTACTGACGTTCGTCGTACTGCACCAGCAACGCCGTCGAGAAGGTCTGCTTTTCTTGTTGTCATCCCCGAAGGGGATCTGCTTTTGCGGCACCAATGACAGCCACAACAATCGGGTGCCCCATTCCTGCCGCAGTCTCATCGCTGCATGAATGGGAAGAACCACCACCAGCCACCTCCCTCTCCTGTTGTCATTCTGAGCGAAGCGAAGAACCCCCGCATTTCGCCCAAACCGCCACCCACGAATCGGGTGCCCCATTCCTGCCCAGGGCATGGGTGGGAAAGAATCCAGTATCCCAGCCACGTCAAGCTCTTACAGTTGCTCTTGCTTTTCTTGTCGTCATCCCCGAAGAGCCTGCCCGAGCGAGCCATCCTCTGAATCCATTCCCTCAGATAAACACCCAATAAGAACACACAATTTCAGCTTCGTTTAAGCCTTTGGTCCTATCATGGCGTCACACCCAAAGGAGCCTTTCATGCGCCCGACCCTCTCCCTCTGTGCTGCCGCCGCACTCCTGCTCTCCGGCCTCGCCCTCCATGCCCAATCCGGCCCATACAAAGTTCTCAGCAACACCAAAGCCGGTGGAGACGGCGGATTCGACTACGTCTACGCAGACTCCGCCGCACGCAAGCTCTACGTCCCGCGCTCCGGGCCCTCCGGCCGCATCTCCGTCTTCGATCTCGATTCCCTCAAGTCCCTCGGCGAAATCCCCGGTGTCAGCGCCCACGGCGTAGCCGTCGATCAAAAGTCTGGCCACGGCTTCGCCAGCAGCAAGCCCGTCGCAATGTTTGACGCAAAGTCTCTCGCCCCCATCAAGACCATCGAAGTCCAGGGCAATCCTGACGGCATTATGGAATCCGACGGCCGCGTCTACATCTTCAGCCACAGCGCACCCAACGTCACCGTCATCGACCCGAAGGACGGCTCCATCACCGGCACTCTCGACCTTGGCGGCGCACCCGAGCAGGCCGTCGCCGACGACAAGGGCCGCATCTACGTCGACCTCGAAGACAAAGGCAGCATCGCCGTCTTCGACTCGAAGACCCTCAAGCTCCTCACCACCTACTCGCTCGCCGGTAAAGGCGACGGCTGCGCCGGCCTCGCCATCGACCGCCAGCACAATATCCTCTTCGCCACCTGCCGCAACCCGCAGAACATGGTCATCCTCACCACCGATGGAAAAATCATCGACGCCCTCCCCATCGGCGGAGGTACCGACGGAGCCACCTTCAACCCGAAGACCATGGAAGCCTTCAGCTCCAACGGCGAAGGCAATCTCACCATCGTCAAAGAAAACAGCCCCACCAGCTTCGCCGTCGAGCAGACCCTCCAGACTCAACCCCGAGCCAAGACCCTCACCCTCGACGCCAAAACCAATCACATCGCGCTCATTACCGCCGAGTTCACGCCGCCCCCGCCAGCCGCCCCGGGACAACGCCCCGGCCGAGGCCAGATGGTCCCCGGCACCTTCTCCATCCTCGTTGTGGGCAGATAAACCACAGCCTCGCTACTCGCATCGGCGGCTGGTTTTCAAACGTTCGGTGATACACTTCGTCGCGAAGACGACGAATCCATGAAACCGCCATCGAACGTCAAGACGCCAGCGCAATACATCGCCTCACTCCCCGCCGATCGTGCGAAGACGATCGCGACGGTGCGCGCACTCGTGAACACGCACATTCCGCGCGGCTACGATGAGTGTCTCGTCTGGGGCACGATCGGCTGGACGATCCCCCTGTCTCGATATCCAGACACTTACAACAAGCAGCCGATCACCTATGTCGCGCTCTCGTCGCAGAAGAACTTCTACTCGCTCTACCTGATGGGCGCGTTCTGGAGTGAGAGCCAGCTCGAGCAGCTGAAGGCGGCGTTCAAGGCGGCGGGGAAGAAGCTCGACATGGGGAAGTGTTGCGTTCATTTCCAGTCGCCGGATGATTTGCCGCTCAAAGCGATTGGCAAGCTGATCTCGTCGATTTCGAGCGAGAAGTGGATCGAGATGTACGAACAATCGCGCCTGAAGACCAGGGCGGGGCAGGCGCAGATGGCGAAGCAAGGCGCCCCATCGGCGAGCAAAGTGGCCGCCAGGAGCGTCGACGCAAAGCGTCGGCGGTAAACCGTCCCGGCATGAGGTTTTGAAACGCCCTCTAAGGAGAGTTCTACCCTGGGGTTTCGTCCTTGTGGTTCACGTCGACGTTCCGCCCTGGCTCTGAAAGGTCAGCGAATGAAATGATTTCTGCGGCTTACTTTGTCTTGACCAAAGGCACATAAGCTTCAGGCTGACCATGAAACAACCCGTCTCCCATCCCGTTGAGGATTACCGTGACGGTCTCCTCAAATGGATTTCCATCAACGTGGATGCGCCGCGCGCTTTGAGCAACTGTCTGGCACAGCGTATAACGGCACGGAACGAGATCGAGAGCACGATAGACCTGGGTTGAGCGCATGTAAAAATCCTTTCGAGGTGTTCCTTGTGGCATTTGCCTGATGCTTTAATTCGGCTTCAGGCGAACGCGATGAATTGGAGCGATGCAATCTTCAGCTTGTCGCGACATCCCGGATCGATCTGGATCTCAATCGCGGTACATCGGCGGGTTCCAAAAGATAATCTTTTATTTCCTCAGTGGAGCCGCGGGGCTGAAGGTCCACTGTTGGCGCAATACGGATTTGCGAATGATTCCGCGAAAAACTCGGGAATCGTCTGAAAGGCGAAGTGATTCGCAAGTCCTGGTTCGGCTGGGTAAAACCGCGGATACATAGAAGCCTCCTTCAGAGGCGAGCCGGTAGAGAGTACGGCTGTATCTGCTTGTCTGAAGCCGCCAACAACCTGGTAGCGTCTACCCGTTGCTGGATCGTAACGGAGGCTAAACAGTGTTGACGAGCTCTGCGTCTTCCGTTTGTGGGCGAAACGAACGTGGCAGATCCGATGGTTGAAATTCGATACCATCTTCCATCAGCTTCTTCGCTGTCCGGGCAAGAGTCGCTCGTTTTGTCGTCATCTTGCCAAGCGCCGCATTGCGTTCCGCGTCCGAAGCAAATAGCTCATATTTCGCCATATGAGCGAGCTTGCGGTCGTAGAGATCGATCTCCTCATGAAGCGACTTCAGATAATATTTGTCCTGCACTTTCGCGGGCTTTTGCATAGAACTCCTTGACTGGCCAGCGGGAACACCAGTCGATTCTGAAGAACGCTTAAGCGCGAAAAGGGAGCTGGCGCTCCCTTTTTCTCTGATTTTGTCTTTCGCCTTAGGCGACTTCGACATTTTCTGCCTGCCAGCCCTTAGGGCCCTTGACTACATCGAAGCGTACTGACTGGCCTTCCTGCAGGGTGCGGAATCCATTGCTCTTGATTGCCGTGTGGTGAACGAAAACATCGTCGCCATTCTGACGGCTAAGAAAACCAAATCCCTTTGCATCGTTAAACCACTTTACTGATCCTTGTTCCATGACTAAATTCCTCGTATACATTTGAAAGTACCGCCGAACGCAATGTGGTGTGTTTTTGCGAGTAGAGGCAAGCCGGAACAGGCAAATAGACCAGATCGGATTCTTCGATCCTCTTCAGGATATCACTTGAACCGTCATCGGCGCTCTCGAGTGACCTATTTATTTGTAATGTTAATGTAAGCCCTTCCGTTACTTCACCGCTGAGCGCTCGCTCATTTGTAGCCATGCAGCAGCGGCCCTACCACATTCGAGTAGTTGTAATTCCCCCGCCGGTCCGCATCGATCGTCCAGAACATCGCGCCGATCATCCCGCCATATCCCTCCGCCTTCCGCAGCTTGTACGTCGTCCCCGCCGGAGCCTTCCCCGTAATGATGTAATCCATCGCCTGGCTCACAATCGTCGGATTCGTATCTCCCGTCAGAAATCCCACTGCAACCTTGTCCGCGGGCATCGCCGGAAAGAAGTGCGCCCCATCGCCGCCCACATCGAAGCCATGCAGCAGCAGCTCCGTCATCGCCGCGTGATAATCCACCGACCCCGGTTGATAAATCTCCCCATCCAGCCCCATCAGCGGAGGCGTGTTGTAATCCTGCACATCGATAAACGAAAGAATGTCCTGGATCGCATACGTAATCGCCAGGTACGAACCAAACTGCCCGCCATAGCTCGGATACCCCGCCGGAATCTGCGTCCCCTCCGGCACCAGGCTGATCATGAACCCCGGCCCGAAGTGATCGTGCAACTGCCGCAATGCACCAATCAGATTCACAATCGAAGGCGTGGTCGGATGCTTGAAGTCCGTATCGCCCGGATCGATCGACAACGACGGGCTCTCAAAATCAATGTCGATCCCATCGAACCCATACTCGTCCACAATCTTCGTCACCGACGCAATATAGTTCGGCACTCTCTCCGGATTCGCCAGCGTAAAGTGCTGCCCGCCGCCTCCCAGCGAGATCATCACCTTCCTGCCCTGGCTCTTCAGATACTTGATGTCCGCCTTGAACGCATCCGTATCCAGCCCCGCCGGCGTATGAAACTGCATCGTCCCCTCCGGAGCATTCTTGTCCGGAGTAGCGAACGCCACAATCACCACATCCCACTGCGGCGAAACCTCCCTCAGCGGAAACGTCGACCCCGCCATTCCATACCCGGCCCAATACCCAATCAGCTTGTGACCATTGTCCTTCCCGTTCGCCGCAATCGCCTCCGCGGTAGGCTTCGCCGGCGCCTGCTGTCCGCCGCCAGGTCTCCCAAATCCAGTAGGACAAGGCTTCGCCGCCTCCGTCAGCACGCTCGCATCCGGAAAGCTGTACGTCGTCCCCAGCCCCTCCGCTGCTCCCACATACCAGGGCAGCAGAGCCACATTCTGCAGGTGGTACGTCGTCCCGCCGCGATGCGCTGCAAATCCTTTCGACACCGGAAAATTATTCTTCCGGTTCGTATTCGTCGGCTCCAGCAAAAAGTAAGGAGTTCCCACTCCCGTCCCGCCACATCCCGTCTGATCGCCGACTCGCATCCACGCCGGAAAATTATTCCCCGGCTGGGTCACATTGCGCCCATGCACAAACGTGTCGTGCAGCGGATCATTCACAAACTCCGCGAGCTGCTGCGTCAGCGGTTGAACATCGCTGTCCTCCACCACCGACGGAGCCCCATGAATATACGACCCCAGCACGAACGAGTTCCCCGTCGCCGTATCCACGCCATGCGTCCCCCACGAGCAGCAGATCGTCGCATCCCCATCCGCATAGAACGTCGTGTTGTGCGTCACCGCGATCACCAGCTTCCCATCCTGCTTGGGAACCTGCTTGAAAATCTCCCGCTGCAGAAACTCCAGGTCCACAACCGCAAACGCCGCGCCACGATCCTTCTTCGAAGTCAGAATGTACCCATACCCCACCGGAACCGTGACCTTCACCGACTTGATCTCCGGCCGCCCCAGCAATGTATGCCACTCCGTCGCCCTCGGAAACGTGCTGCGCAACAACGCATCCGCATACTGCGTCGCTCCGCCTGTCTCATAACGGACACGCCCAAACACCGGCGACTGCAGCACACGCGGAAGGTCCTGCACTCCATCCATCTCAAACGGCTTGCCCGCGACCTTCTTCGCTTCGAACGAAAGCGTCACCGGAACCACCACCGTAGGAATCGTCGTCGTATGTCCCTGCGCCGGATCCTTCCCCATCAGCGTGTACTTGCCCGCGCCCGCGGAAACCTCAAATGTAGGCACCGTCCCCTGGGCCAGCGCGCACGCTCCACCCACGACAAAAACAAGCAGCACTAAAAATCTCTGGATTCGCATACAGGCAAAGCCGCCTTCAAACTGTGAAGTAGAGAAACGATTGCCTGGTCAGCTTCCCGCAACCGCGCATACTTCCGCAATAGGACAACCGCCCTAAAGCGCGCAGCTACCTACTTCGAAGCCATCAAAGCTTTTTTCGCTTTGGCAATCTCCGCGAGCTTCACCTTGTCCACCTGCGGGTAGGCGAGGCCAAGGCCAGCGAGTGTGTCGATCACCGCCGTCGCCACAACCACTCGCGTGAACCACTTGTTGTCCGCCGGAATCACATACCACGGACACTCCTTCGTCGCAGTCTCGCGGATCAGCTCTTCGAACGCCTTCTGGTAGTCATTCCAGAATTCGCGCTCTTCCATGTCGGAAGCCGAAAACTTCCAGTGCTTATCCGGATTATCGGCTCGCTCCAGAAAACGTTTCTTCTGCTCCTCTTTCGAGGCATTCAGGAAAATCTTCACAATCGCAATACCATTGCGAACCAGGTACCGTTCGAAGCTGCGAATGTCCTCAAAACGTTCTTCCCAGACCCGCTTGGTAATCAACGAAGGCGGAATCTTCTGCTTTCGCAGGATCTCCGGGTGCACACGCACCACCAGGACCTCCTCATAGTAGCTGCGATTGAAGATGCCGATGTTCCCGCGATTGGGCAGGCACTTCATGTAGCGCCACAGATAATCGTGATCGAGTTCCTCGGACGAAGGAGCCTTGAACGAGAACACCTGGCATCCCTGCGGATTAACCCCAGACATCACATGCTTGATCGCGCCGTCTTTCCCCGCCGCATCCATCGCCTGCAGGATCACCAGCACCCCCCACTTGTCCTGGGCATAGAGCATGTCCTGAAGCTCCGTCAGCGCAGCCACGCCAATCTGAAGTGCCTCCTTCGCGCGAGGCTTGTCTTCTGACTGAAGACCCATCGTATCGCCCGGATCGCAATCCTTCAGCCTGAACTTCGCACCATTCGTCACGCGATACGGTTTCGCAAACGCCCGGGCTTTTTTGATAACGTCTTTGGTCTTCATAAATCGCTGCTGGCTCCCGCTGCAACGTAATTGGCGCAACTCGGCAAGCTGACAAAATAAAGCCCTCTGCCGAAACCGGAAACTGGCAAAACTACCAGCCTTTATTCCTGCACAAACCCGGCCATCTCAAAACACATCAACGCAGAAGGCTAACCCTGCTCACATTCCCGCCTCTCCGCAAGCCGGACCGCGCTGCCCAAGAGCATCGCCTGCAGATCGCCCAGAAACACCGCCCTGCGGAAGCGCACGGCTTCAGCCGTGCCGTAAAAGCCGCCGCCGCGGAGCGGCTACCACTCTGCCGAAGGCAGGAGCGGAGTCCGAAGGACGGAGCGACCGCAATGCCAACTCTTTCCCGGATCGCCCAACAACATCACCCTGTGGAGGGCACGCCGCACTTGCTCCCTGAGGTAACCCAGGGCTTTAGCCTTGGGCTGCCGCACTTGCCTTTGAGATAGAGCGGGGCGCTTCAGCCCCCGCGTCTGATGCCGCCGCGAAGCGGCTACCGCTCTGCCGAAGGCTGGGTTCCCAACGAGCGCCTTTGCTCGTTGAGGTGTAACGCAGGAACGGAGTCAGGAGGACGAACGGCGAACCTGCTTTTGAAGTTGTCTTTGCTTCTGAGGTAAAGCGGGGCTTCCAGCCCCGCGTCTAGACGCCGCCGTGAAGCGGCTACCGCTCTGCCGAAGGCAGGAGCGAAGCCCAAAGGGCGCAGCGACCGCGATGCCAAATTGGGCCACAATTTAAATGTCCTCTCCAAAACAACCGCACCCAACCCATACCTCTACAATCAAATCGCAATGAGGCTCCGGTCCCAGCTCTCTATCCTGAATTTGTCGATATTCACAACATCTCTATTCGCACAGCTAACCACCCCGCCCGTTCTCAAAACGCCGCCGAACATCCCGTACCCTCCCATCGCCCGCGCAGCGCACGTCGAGGGCGACGTCTCCGTAAGCTTCTCCATCGACTCCGAAGGTCGTACCGTCTCCGTCCAAACCATCTCCGGTCCGCACATGCTCTCGCAGTCCGTCGAGCAACAGATCAGGCAATGGACATTCAACGCTCCTCTCCCCGTTGCCGCGCAGCATGACTTCGTCGCCACCTATAAATTCCGCCTCCACTCCAACGACGAAAACCTCGATGACGACCTCGACGCCCCTAGTTACTCCCCATGTTGCGGCGACTCGATCTCTCTCCCAGCAGGCGCTACACAAATCACCGCCGAAGTTCGCAGCACCGACGGCTCACAAACCATCGACACCACTCCCGCGCCTCCGCAACCCACAGACCGCTGCCCTGAGGACAAAGAGAGACAACCACCTTCGAACACCACTTCATCCGACTTCGTCGAACTCTATCGAATCGACGGCACCCAAAGTCTCGCCTATCAGGTGCGGGTCTATCGCGACGGCAATATCGAATGGCACGGCAAACAAGAGGTAGCAATCAAAGGCGACCTCAGCGCGAATATCTCGCTACAAGATGCTGCTTCATTGCTGGCTCGGTTTCAAACAACCAGCTTCTGGGCCGCCTGTGCCGCTCAGTTGCCATCATCAGAGCAGAAAATAGATGAAGATTTCCCATTCGGCAACTATCTCACCGTAACAATCGGAGGCCATACAAAATCGGTCAACACAAGTCGCGATTTCTTCAACGTTGCAAACGAAGGCCGAAAACTAGCCTGGGCCGTCGACAAAGCCGCCAACACCCATCGCTGGCGCCACGGAGACTCCGCAATCGAACCCTACGACAACATGCAGGATGATCTCGACCTGCCCAAACCAGGTATCACCGCGCTCATGCGTTCCACGCTTCGCTTCAGCGAATCGAATGCCCAGCAGACCCTCGAGCCTCTAAAACACTTCATTGCCGCAGGAGCAGACATCGACGCAGCCGACGAGAGCGGCTGGACCGCACTCATGTACGCCGCCCAACTCGCTCCCTCCAACGATGCCGAACTGCAACTCCTCGTCGATGCCCACGCCAACGTTAACCGTTCGTCCCTCCACGGCGATACCGCACTCATGATGGCCGCCTATCGCGGCTACCTGCCCGACGTCCTGCTCAAAAAGGGTGCGCGGATAAACGCGCGCAACGCCGACGGCGTCACCACCCTCATGCTCCTCGCGCAACACAGCGACGCCGACACACTGAAGAGAGCTCTCGACGCCGGAGCCGACCCCAACCTTCAGGACAACGCCGGCCGCACCGCACTCGATTATCTCCGCGCCGCCTCCTGCCACAAACCCCTCATTCCCCTGCCAAAATCGCCTGGAGGCATGATCACCGAAATAATTCCCAAAGATCCTCCCTCGTGCCCATCAAAGAGTGCGGAATTCCTGACGAGCCAATCCCTCCTCAAAGCCGCAATGGCGAAATCTCCCACCCATTAGGACGCATCGCCGTTCTCCCAGCTTTGCAGTTGTCTTTGCTTCAGAGGTAGCGGGGGCTGGTCACGCGATGCTTCAGCCTCGGTCTCCCCGGTCGCCACTTATAGATACGAATCACCCAACAGCTTGCAAATACAGAATCGCCCAGAAGCATCGCCCTACCGACCGCCCAGAAACATCGCCCTGCGGAAGGGCACGCCGCATTTGCTCCTGGGTAACCCAAAGCCTTGGGCGTCTGTTGCACTTGCTTCTGAGGTAAAGCGGGGCTTTTCCAGCCCCGCGTCTAGACGCCGCCGCGAAGCGGCTCCGGCTCTGCCGAAGGCTGGAGCGAAGCCCAAAGGGCGCAGCGACCGCGATGCCAAACCACCTCTAGAGCACTTTGAAGAGAAGATTCCGAAGCGACTAGCCATTCCAGTCACTCGTCTTACAACGGCGAACCTGCTTTTGAAGTTGTCTTTGCTTCTGAGGTAAAGCGGGGCTTCCAGCCCCGCGTCTAGACGCCGCCGCGAAGCGGCTACCGCTCTGCCGAAGGCTGGAGCGAAGCCCAAAGGGCGTAGCGACCGCGATGCCAAACCAGCCCAGACCGTTAGACCTTCGAAACTCATCCCCATTTCAGGGGATACTCCGCCACCATCAATCCCCGCTATCGTCACCCCCATCGGCAACACCGCGTCTTGCCGACAGGCATAAGGGGCTCTGTTCTTGGAGTCCTCTCTGGTTAGGTCCCTTATGCCGCTTTTATCTTGAATTTTCATGGATGGCATAAAAAAACCGTCCGCACAGAAAATCCTGTCAAGCCCAAAAACCACCCAACCATCACAAATCAAATAACTTCCACGTGGCAGACCAGTTTCCCCAACTTGCTAAAATAGAAGCAGACAGAAAAAGGGGGCAAACTCAAGGGTTTTTACCGCAACTAACCCTGGCATTTTGAATACCTTACAAACAACCCGTTTAGATGGCATATTTTACCCATCAGGCCATAATCTAAACATTCTGAAATGAACACTTTGCACCAAAAGATAGGGGAGGGGGTACCCCCGATGTTCACGTCCCAAAGACCAGCCCCAAACCCACACCATTCTGTCGGAGACTGAAGAGAGAAAGTTAAAAACGAAGGACAAATCCTTGCCGAAAAAACTGCGCATCGGAATCCTCTTCGGCGGCCGCTCCGGCGAGCACGAAGTCTCGCTCCTCTCCGCCGCCTCCATCCTCAAAGCCATCGACAAGAAAAAATACGACGTCGTCCCCATCGGCATCACCAGGCAGGGCCGCTGGGTCACCGCCCACGACGCCCAGGCCCTCCTCACCGGCACCTACCCCCCCGCAAACCCGCGCCTCGCCGGAGACCCCGAGGCCACCCCCACCGCCGCCGTCCTTAAAAAAGGCGACGAAGCCATCATCATCCCGCCCGTCCCCTCCGAGTCGCTCCAGCTACTCGAAACGCAGGCAGAATCGGGTGGGATCGGCAGCCAAAGTAACCTCACCACTCGTGAGGGAGCACCGTCCGCTCTCGATCTCGATGTCATCTTCCCCGTCCTCCACGGAACCTTCGGTGAAGACGGAACCATCCAGGGCCTCTTCGAACTCGCCGACATCGCGTACGTCGGCTCCGGAGTCCTCGGCTCCGCCGCCGGCATGGACAAGGCCGCTATGAAGCGCCTCTTCGCCGCTGCCGACCTCCCGCAAACCCCCTGGCTCTCCATGCTCCGAACCGAGTGGCGCGCCAACCCCAAAGCCGTCACCAAAAAAATCGAAGCCGCCCTCAAATATCCGATCTTCGTAAAGCCCGCGAACCTCGGCTCCTCCGTAGGAATCAGCAAAGTCCACCACCGCACCGAGCTCGCCGCCGCCATGGACCTCGCCGCCAGCTACGACCGCAAGCTCGTCATCGAGCAGGGCGTAGGAGGCCCCCGAGCCAAGCCTCGCGAACTCGAAGTCTCCGTCCTCGGCAACGACTCCCCCGAGGCCAGCGTCGTCGGCGAAATCGTCCCCGGAGCCGAGTTCTACGACTACCAAGCCAAATACCAGAGCGACACATCCATCCCCATCATCCCCGCAAAACTAACCGCCGCCGAATCCAGACAAATCCGCCAGATGGCCATCGAAGCCTTCAAAGCCTGCGACTGCGCCGGCCTCGCCCGAGTCGACTTCCTCATGGAACCGGCAAGCGCCGCGGCAAAGGGAAAGAAAGCATCAAGCAGGAAGAAACCCCGCATCTACCTCAACGAGATCAACACCCTCCCCGGCTTCACCAGCATCAGCATGTACCCAAAACTGTGGGAAGCCTCCGGCCTCCCCTACAAACAACTCATAGACCGCCTGATCCAACTAGCCATCGAACGCCACAAAGAAAAACAACAAACCACCTTCACCCGAAGCTAACGGCTACCAAATCCAAAAGCGAACTCCAGGAGAACTGTCATCCTGAGCGAAGCGACTGACAGCTTCACCGTCAGTCGCGTAGTCGAAGAGCCTGCCCTGAGCTTGTCGAAGGGACCTGCGGTTGGAGTTGTCGTACCTGTTGCGGGGTTGTCGTTTATTGTTGCCGCTATCGTTGTCATTTCGGTTGCAGTTGCGGTCGCGTTGTCGTAGCTGTTGCGGGGTTGTCGTTTATTGTTACGGTTGCCGTTGTCGTTTCGGTTGCGGTTGCCGTTGCTTTTGCTGTTGCGGTTTGCCGTCGCCCTTTGCCGTTGCGCTGGTTGCCGTTGCTTTTCTTGTTGTCATCCCCGAAGGGGAACTGCTGTTCGCTTGTGTCTTTGCCTTTGCTTCTGAGATAGAGCGGGGCTTTCAGCCCCGCGTCTAATCGCCGCCGCGAAGCGGCTCCCGCTCTGCCGAAGGCCGGAGCGAAGTCCGAAGGAACGAAGCGACTGAATTATTGCTTTTGCCGTTGCCGTTGCCGTTGCGGTTGCCGTTGCGGTTGCCGTTGCTTTTCTTGTTGTCATCCCCGAAGGGGAACTGCTGTTCGCTTGTGTCTTTGCCTTTGCCTTTGAGATAGAGCGGGGCTTTCAGCCCCGCGTCTAATCGCCGCCGCGAAGCGGCTACCGCTCTGCCGAAGGCCGGAGCGAAGTCCGAAGGAACGAAGCGACTGAATTATTGCTTTTGCCGTTGCCGTTGCCGTTGCCGTTGCCGTTGCGGTTGCAGTTGTCGTTGCGGTTGCCGTTTCGGTTGCCGTTGCTATTGCGCTTTGCTGTTGCCTTTGCTGTTGCGGGTTGCTGTTGCCTTTGCTGTTGCCTTTGCGGTTGCCGTTGCGGTTGCCGTTGCTTTTCTTGTTGTCATCCCCGAAGGGGAACTGCTGTTCGCTTGTGTCTTTGCCTTTGCCTTTGAGATAGAGCGGGGCTTTCAGCCCCGCGTCTAATCGCCGCCGCGAAGCGGCTACCGCTCTGCCGAAGGCCGGAGCGAAGTCCGAAGGGACGAAGCGACTGAATTATTGCTTTTGCCGTTGCGGTTGCAGTTGCAGTTGCTTTTTGCTTTTGCCGTTGCTTTTGCTTTTGCTTTTGCTTTTATGAAAAATCAAATCACGCGGCTATACACATAACCGCCCGAATTCAACGCCTCAAGCAACTCCTGTACCTGCTCCGGCCCCCGAGTCTCGAGCGTAATGTCGATCGTCGTATCCCCAAGATTCACGCCATAATACGCGCGGTTGTACAGCGTATCGACGATATTCACCCGATGCTGCGCAATCAGCTTCGTCAACTCCGCCAGAGCGCCCGGCTTGTCCAGCAGATGAATGCGCAGCCGGATCATACGGCCGTCCTGCACAAGACCGCGCTCGATGATCCGCGAAAGCAGCGTCACATCGATGTTGCCGCCGCCGATCACCACCGCAGTCCGCGCACCGTTCAGCGAAGTCTTCTTCTGCAGCAGAGCCGCAAGACCCGCGGCGCCCGCGCCCTCGGCCAGCGTCTTTTCGCGCTCCAGCAGCACCAGAATCGCCGATGCGATCTCATCCTCATCGACGGTCACAATCTCGTCGACGTACCTCTCGATAACCGGAAACGTCACCTCGCCCGCGCGCCGAACCGCGATACCGTCCGCAATCGTCGTCGCCGGATCGATCGTCACCGGATGATGCCGTTCCATCGCAACCGCCATGGAAGGCAACCGCGAAGTCTGCACCCCGACAACCTTGATCTCCGGACGCGACTCCTTGATCGCGCACGCAATGCCGCCAATCAATCCGCCGCCGCCAATCGGAACCGCAACCGCCTCAAGCCCCTCAACCTGCTCCAGCAACTCCAGCGCAATCGTTCCCTGGCCGGCCATCACCGCGCCATCATCGAACGGATGAATGAACGTCATCTCGTTCAGCGAGCAGATACGACGGGCTTCCTCATACGCCTCGTCATAGTTCGCGCCGTGCAATACAACCTCCGCGCCAAACCCGCGCGTTGCCGTCACCTTCACCAGCGGAGTCGCCAGCGGCATCACAATCAGCGCCCGAATCCCGCGCTTCGTCGCGTGGTACGCCACCCCCTGCGCATGATTGCCCGCGCTCGCCGCCACCACACCCCGTGCCGCCTGCTCAGGAGTCAGCAGCGCAATGCGATTCAGCGCGCCCCGCTCCTTGAACGAGCCCGTCATCTGAAGATTCTCGAGCTTCAGATAGATCTGCTGCCCCGTAAGCGCCGACAGCATCTGCGAGTGCGCACAAGGCGTGCAATAAATGGAACTGCGCAGCCGCTCGCGCGCCGCTACAACATCGGCAAGGCTGATACTCAAACCGCTCACGGCCTGCTCCGTAGAACTCAAACGCATCTCCTTACGAACAAATAAAAATAATCGCCGTGCGAGCTATCGCCTCGAACGAAACCGATTCGCCTGCTCAAATTCCTCGCGCAACTCAGGCGTTCGCAGATTCTCACGCACATGCGTCAATCTCTGCTCGAGCGCGAGCAGCGTATCGGCAATCGGCCGTGTGTTCGTCAGCGCAACATCGCGCCACATGCTGTAAGGACTCGCTCCCAGCCGTGTCGTCTCGCGCAACGCCCGCCCGCCAATCGCCGCAATCTCTGGATCATCGCCAAACCTGTCCTCCAGCAGCGCCGAAAGAGCCGTCGAAAGCATCTGCGGCAGGTGGCTCACCCAGGCGCACAGCTCATCATGTCGCCGTGCATCGATATCCAGCATCCGCGCGCCGGCAAAACCAATCCAGCTCTTCCAGACCTCTTCCAACTCCGTAGGAGCTGCAGTCACCGGAGTAAACAGCCACATCGCCCCGTTGAACAGACCCGCCTCTGCCAACAAAGCGCCGCCCGACTCCTTGCCCGCCATCGGATGTCCCGGAAGAAAGGTCGCCTGTCCTTCCCCGCCGTACAGCGACTTAGCCAGTTCGGCGATCTCGAGCTTCGTGCTCCCCACATCGGTCACGAGCTGTCCCTCGCTCACAACCTCGGCCAGCTTCTGCATCCAGTCCTTAATCGCGAGCACCGGAACCGCGAGCACAATCACGTCGGCCTGCCGCGCAAGCTCCAGCGCGCCCCATTCATTGCCCGCGCAACCATCCAGCGCTCCCATCGCATGCGCAGCTCTCAGCTCGAGAGAGCTTTGGTCCCATCCATCGATGCGCCCCATGAACCCCGCCGCGCGCAACGCCAGGCCGACCGACGCGCCGATCAGCCCTGTTCCGATGATGAGCACTCGTTCCATCATTGACGCAACCAATCTTTCTAAGCCACGCTTCGCCCAACCACCGGAGCAAGCTGCCGCAACTGCGACACCAGTTTCGCCAACTGGTCCGGATACATGCTCTGCGCGCCGTCGCTCATCGCCTTGTCCGGATTCGGATGCATCTCCATCAGCAACCCATCGGCTCCCGCAGCCACAGCCGCAAGCGCCATCGGCGGAACAAGGTCGCGAATCCCAACGCCATGCGAAGGATCGCCAAGCACCGGCAGATGCGTCAGCTTCTTCAGCACCGGAATCGCCGAGATGTCCATCGTGTTGCGCGTGTACGTCTCATACGTCCGGATCCCGCGCTCGCACAGCATCAGGTCGTAGTTGCCGCCCGAAAGAATGTACTCCGCGCTCAGCAGAACCTCTTCAATCGTCGCCGAGATGCCGCGCTTCAGCAGGCACGGCTTGCGCACATGCCCAAGCTCGCGCAGCAGGTTGAAGTTCTGCATGTTGCGCGCGCCGATCTGGAAGCAGTCGATATAAGGAAGCATCGGCTCGATCTGCGAGATCTCCATCACCTCGGTGATGACCAGCAGCCCGGTCTCGTCCCCGACCTCGCGCAGCAACTTCAGCCCTTCAAGGCCCATGCCCTGGAAGCTATACGGTGAGCTGCGCGGCTTGAAGGCTCCGCCACGAAGAAACTTGCCGCCAGCCGCCGCTACCTTCTTCGCCGAGTCCAGAATCTGCTCGCGCGATTCCACCGAGCACGGCCCGGCCATGATCACGACTTCCTTGTCGCCTACCACCACGCCATTCGAAAACTTGACCTTCGTGCCCTCAGGCCGGAAGTTCCGCCCCGCCAGCTTGTACGGCGACGAGATGCGATAGGCATCGTGCACTCCGGGCAGCACCTTGAACTCCGCAACCTCGAAGTGCTCCGGCGTTCCAACGCCTGCCAGAATCGTCTGGCTCGAGCCTGTCGTGCGGTGGACGTTGAAACCCAGCTCCACCATGCGCTCAATCACTGCTTGCAGTTGCTCTTCTGTTGCGTGGTTCTCCATCGCTACAATCATGGTCTTCGCTTCGCTTTCTTATATGTAACTAATTTGGATACAAATATCTCCGCACCACCCCGCCGGGCAATCGCTGTCCGGCGGCTACTTCTCGTGTTTCTGCACGCCCCGCATGACGTCGATGATGCGCTCATAGATGTCCTGCATCTCGATATCGGTAAGAGGACCGGGATTCTTTGTGCGCACGTGTTCAAAGACCTCGTGTTCGCGCTGCGGCTCATAGATCGGCAGGCTGGTCTTCTTCTTAATATCGCCAATAGCCTGCGCTGCCGCAGCCCGCTCGCTGATAAGGCGAACAATCTGCTCGTCAAGTTCATCAATCTTTCGCCGCCAGTCAGAGATCTCCATCGTGTGTCCTCAATATGAGTGGTTTTTGCGTACTTCTCATCATAAATGCCAGCCAGAGTGGCCCTACATTCGGGTGCCCCACAACCTGCCCTGAGCCTGTCGAAGAGTCTCGATTTTGAGATGTGGGTTTTGCAGGATGCTCGGGTGCCCCATTCATGCCGCAGCTTCATCGCGGCACGTGTGGGATTCGACCGATCTGAACGCATCACCCTCATCCCTGCAACTCCGCTATAAACTTCCCCACAGCCATCGGAGCCTCAGCCGGAGCGGTCTTCTCAATAAGCGCCACGATCGCGCTTCCGATCACAGCCGCATCGGCAAATTCTCCAACAGCCTTCACGTGCTCGGCATTCGAAATCCCGAATCCCACCGCAACCGGCAGCTTCGTAAACCGCCGCAGCCTCCCGACAAGTTCCGAAGCATCGCCTGCAACCTTGGCCTGCGTCCCCGTGGTCCCGGTCCGCGAGATCGCGTACACAAACCCCTGCGAGCACTCCGCGATCGCCTTCAGCCGGGCATCAGGACTCGTCGGCGCAGCCAGAAAAACCGGAGCCAGCCTGTTCGCGTGCATCGCCTCCAGGTACTCGCCGGCCTCTTCCACAATCATGTCTGTAAGTAGAACGCCATCCGCACCTGCCTCGGCAGCCCGCTCGCAGAACACCTTCAATCCCATCCGAATGACTGGATTCAAATAGGAAAACAACACCAGTCCCGCCGAAGGCCGAGCCGCCCTCAACTCCTTCGCCAGCCCCAGCACATCCGTAAGCCGGACACCCTTCGCCACTGCTCGCTCACTCGCCCGCTGAATCACCGGCCCATCCGCCAGAGGATCGCTGAACGGAACCCCCAGCTCAATCACGTCCGCACCGTTATCAATCGCCGCCAGCGCAATCTCCCGCGTCGTCGCGAGGTCTGGGTCACCGGCAGTCAAATAAGCCACAATACCGGGCTTCCTGCTGAATGCAATCGTCATAAATAGCCGCCAGCCTTTAGCTGTTCTTCGCCCCTTTCAAATCAAGTTCCCGAGCCAGAATCCCCATATCCTTATCCCCGCGCCCCGAGAGATTCACCATCAGCACATCCGCTTTCCCCATCGTCGGAGCCAGCCGGATCGCCTCCGCCACCGCATGCGCGCTCTCGAGCGCCGGCAGAATCCCCTCCGTCCGCGCCAGCGTCACCGTCGCCTTCAGCGCATCCGCATCCGTGCACGACGTATACGTCGCCCTTCCCGAATCATGCAGCATCGCATGCTCCGGCCCCACGCTCGCATAGTCCAGACCCGCGCTCACCGAGTGCGTCAAAGCAATCTGCCCGGCATCATCCTGCAGCACATAGCTGTAAGTCCCCTGTAGAACCCCCGGAATCCCGCCACCCGCATTCGCAAATCGCGCCGCATGCTCGCCCAGCGCAGGACCGCGCCCACCGGCCTCAACCCCGATCAACTGCACATTCGCATCATTGAGAAACTCGTAGAACGCTCCAATCGCATTCGACCCGCCGCCTACACAGGCAACCACAGCCGTCGGGAGCTTGCCCTCCTGCTCCAGAATCTGCCGTTTCGCCTCTTTGCTGATCACGCGATGAAAGTCCCGCACCATCGTCGGGTAAGGATGCGCCCCCAGCGCACTCCCCAGCACGTAGTACGTTGTCCGCACATTCGTCACCCAGTCGCGCATCGCCTCCGAGATCGCATCCTTCAGCGTCGCCGACCCCGCACTCACCCCGCGAACCTCCGCTCCCAGCAGCCGCATGCGATACACATTCAGCTCCTGCCGCCGCATGTCCTCCTCGCCCATGTAGACGACGCACTCCATCCCCAGCAGAGCACACACCGTCGCCGTCGCCACCCCATGCTGCCCCGCACCGGTCTCCGCAATAATCCGCTTCTTCCCCATCCGCCGCGCCAGCAGCCCCTGTCCCAGCGCATTGTTGATCTTGTGCGCTCCCGTATGCAGCAGGTCCTCGCGCTTCAGATAAATCTTCGCCCCGCCCAGCTGTTCCGACAGCCGTTTCGCGAAGTACAGCGGAGTAGGCCGCCCGCAATAATTCCTCAGCAGATCATCCAGCTCCGCCTGAAACTCCGCATCGACCTTAGCCACCGCATACGCCGCCTCCAGCTCCTCAAGCGCAGCCATCAGGGTCTCCGGCACATACCGCCCGCCATAAACACCGAACCGCCCCACCGCCGAGCTCACCGGCCCCGCCGGATTCACCATCGCCGCTGTAGTAGTCATAAGCCTCCTAATCCCCAATCCCCAAGCCCTAACTGCCCTGCAAAAGCAAAAGCCGCAACCTTTTCGGTCGCGGCTCGTGTGGAATTCGATCTCGTCTGAACTTCAGCTTTACTTAGCTATCTCTCAGAGGAACCTACTCCGCCGATGCCGCTACCGTGCGCCAGTAGCGGTAAATAAAGCTGGTAAATCGGCTGGAGGAGATAATCATCTTGTCCTCAAAGATACATGCAGAGCGGAATATGGGCAAGCCTGAATCGAATCGGGTAGGAAGTCGGCGGCTGAAGTCTCCTGACGCTGACCGTCACCTACGGGACATACCCCGCCGCCTTCATCCGCGAGATCGTCTGAGCAAAAGCCGGGTCCTTCATCGCCTCAGCTACACTTTTTCGGTTACGGACCTGAGAAAGCTCGTCTGAAGTAATCGAAGGCGGGAAATCCTTGAACTTCCGAACCGCGTTTTCAAGCGCAACACCCTCCAGCCAATGCTTGGTGAGCGCGATCTGCGTCAGGGTGACGATCTCATCAATCTGCGAGCGGCTCAGGTGCGAAAGCCGGTTATCCGTGAATTGGTACCGTGAGGCTTCATTCATCGCGTCCCACGCAAGCGACCGTGCATCATCGATCTTCATAAGCTGGTTGTAGGTGTCTTCATACTGCTCAATCTCTTCACGGTGCATAAGGCTGGTGACACCGCTGCTCTTGGCCGCATCCCAGACGGCCTGGCTATGAGGAGCGGAGCTATGGAACCACACGAGGCTTCCGGGCAGCTTCTCATCCGGAGTTCCTGGTTGCTTCTGCAGATAAGCCAGCACCATCAGGTTGTTTTCGAGTTCCGCCGTCTCCCAGCGCCAGTTGCTCGTCTCCGTCCCGAAGGATTCCTTATTCGCTTCACGCTCGCCCCGCAGCTCCTCCCGCACCTCCGCGACCTCCCGGCGATGGTGGAAGTACTCAACCGTCTGCTCCAGAGCGATTGCGATCAGCAACCCAAGCACAATCGTCGCGATGTGTACGAAGAATTCTCTCCAGCTGCTGGCCGCGTGGTGCGCGGGGTGTACATCGAGCATGGCTTCGTGCTCCTTCGCCGTTTCCGGAACGTCCACTATCTCAGTGCTCTTCGCCGTCTCACCTTCGCTCGGCAGTGACGTCCTCTCAGGGGGCATATTCTCACCAGCGAGCGGGGGCTCTCCCGGAATATGCGGTACGTCCGGCATAAGTTTCCTTGATGGCCTGATGATGACGCCCAGAGTATCAGTGAGAATTCCACTTCGCATAGAACCTCGCGGACTAAATCACCGTTTTTCGCATCCTCCCCACCAACCACACACTCTAACCACACATGCCCACCGCAAAAATCAACAGCGTCACTCTCGCCTATCGCTCGACCGGCAGCGGCCTTCCCATCCTCTTCATCCACGGACACCCCTTCAACCAGTCCATGTGGGACCCGCAGGTCGCCGCGCTCAGCGCCAAATATCGCGTCATCACCTACGACATCCGCGGCTACGGAGCATCCGAGGTCCCCGCGGTCGACGCCACCTCGCTCGAAACCATGGCCGCTGACATCGACGCTCTCCTCGACCACCTTGCCATCGACAAAGCCGTCATCGCCGGACTCTCCATGGGCGGCCAGATCGCCATGGCCTTCGCCGAGCAGTACCCGCAGCGTCTCGCCGGACTCGTCCTCGCCGCAACCTTCCCCCAGGCCGACACCCCCGAAGCCGCCGCCACCCGCAGGGCGACAGCGGATCGTTTCGTCAACGAAGGCTCCGCACTCCCCGGCTGTGAGATGCTTCCCAGACTCCTCGCCCACGCCTCCATCCGGCGCGACCCCGCGCTCGCCGTCGCGGTCTACACCATGATCGCGCACACCCCGCCCGCCGGCGCCGCCGCCGCTCTCCGCGGACGCGCCCGGCGCAAGGACTACACTCCCACCCTGCAACACATCGCAATCCCCGCGATCGTCTTCGTCGGCACCGAAGACGCCTACACCAACGTCGAAACCGCCACCGCCATGCAGCAGGCCATCCCCAACGCTTGCCTCGAAGTCTTCGAAGGCATCGGACACATGCCCAACCTCGAAGCCCCCGACCGCTTCAACGCAGCTCTGGAAAAATTTCTCGCCGGACTATAAATACCCCGGCATCGCCTCATGCTCAATGCTAGAATTCATCGGGCTCACTCACTCGCGACGAGAGAGGACGGCGATGCGATCGACGTTGAACTGGGTCTTCACCACTCTCCATGACATCTTCATCGGTTGGCTGCTCGCGCTGATTCGCGTCCTCCGCGACGGGGCGCGCTATTACGCCGAGACGAAGCGCCGCCTCGACAAAGGCCAGCGCTACGTGCGCTGCCAGCCCATTCCTCCGGATGTCTATAAGCGCCCGGATCCCCTCATCTATTCTCAGTACTACCTGCTGGCCCAGGGTTTGGCCATCACCTGGGACAACCCGGACATCCAGCTCTACGAACCCGGACCGGTCCCCAAACCCATTTCCTCATCCGATCTGAAGCCTGATACCGAGTACGAGGTCCGCGCGACCATCTACAACGGCTCATCGGAAGCTCCGGCCATCAACATGCCCGTGGAGTTTTCGTACCTGAGCTTCGGCATCGGCACTCAGAGCCACCCGATCGGCGCCACAAAAGTTGACGTGTACGTCAAGGGGTCGCCACTGCAACCCGCCACCGCCCGCATGCTCTGGCGTACCCCGGTAGAAGCGGGGCATTACTGCCTCCAGGTAAAGCTCATCTGGAACGACGACGCGAATCCCAACAATAACCTCGGCCAGGAAAACACCAACGTAGGTATCGCGCACTCGCCCGCCTTGTTCGACTTCTCAACCTACAACGGCTCAGGCCGCCAGCGCACAGTGCGGCTCACCAGCGACGCCTATCAAATCCCCGGCCTCATTGATTGCGAGCAACTCGCGGAGGCGAGCGACGACCCGTATCTTAAAGGCCGCGAGCCGCAGGACCAGCAAGGCAATCAGGATGCGCTGGACGCGGCAAAGCGTAGCTGGTGCGTCGCAGCGGCGCGCCGGCATGATCCTGAGCGGTTCCCCGTGCCAGCCGGTTGGGAGGTAGACATCCAGCCCCAAAAGTTTGCGCAAAACGTAGCGGAGACGACCACCGTGAAGGTCACGATCGTGCCCCCGGATAGCTGGAAGGGAAAGCAGGCCATCAACATCAATGGATTCGACGAAGGTACCAATGCGCCTTTGGGTGGCGTGACCTTGTACGTGATACGCAGCTGAGGAGGCTCGTAATGGCTCAGTACACCAAATGCGCAACCTTTGGCGACTTCAAGAAGCACGGCCGCGCACAGGACCCGCTCCAGTCGGTCGCCGTCAATGGTGTGGTCGAAGGGCTCAAGAGGGCCCTTATGGTGGGCGGGATACTCGGCTTGCTGGGCACGATCGGAGGTCCGATTGGCGTACTCATCGGAGCCCTGCTCGGCGGCTACTACGGCTTTACCTACGGTTTTATCAACGGCTTCTGTGATCAATGGCTGAATTGGCGCCTCGTGTGCATCAACAAAGACCAGTGCGCCTTGGGCCGGGTCGGCTGGATCGAGTGGCCTGGCCACAAGTTCTTCGATGATCCGATTAACTGGCTCTTCGACAACGACCTGTCCTTCAACGTGCGCCTCGTGCCTTACAACGGCAAAATCGTGGGACCCGACGGCTCCTCCGCGCCCGAGTTCCCGCGCGAAGTCCAGAAGGACTACGGAATCGGTCAGATTCAAACGGACGGTTTCCCCGCCGCAAAGCTCCTCGCAGAACCAACCGGCTGGGACCTGAGCTGGCTAGGCTACGAAGACGGCGACAATCCCAACCACCCTGGCGGCCGCTGGAGCTTGCACTGCGAGATCGAAGGCAATGGCATGAAGGTCCTCTGTGACTGGGCCAACGCTCTTGGAGTCCTCGCGCCGGTGCTTGGCGCACTCGGCGCTGTGGCGGGCGCGGTTGTCGGAGCAGCCTACGCGGCCGTGCAGGCCTACAACGCAGTCCATAACGCATGCCGGAAGGCGTGCAAAATTCCAATCCTGTGCGATATCGTCTGCTTCATTGCCGCGGCGGCCGCGGCGATAGCCGCCGGTTATGTTGGCGCTCTCGTGGGCGCTGTTCTCGGCGCGATCCCGGGTCTGGCGCCGTTGCTCACCAGCGCGCTGATCGGGCTGGCGTTCCGGCACAACGGTGAGTTCAACGACGTGAATTCCGGCAACATCGAGGAGGAAGATTGCGTCGCGGTGTGGGGCGATCAGGTCTACGACGCCGGCCACCCGGAAGGCTGGGCCGAGATTCATCCCGTCAAGCATCTTCAGAAGATCTGCGGCCATGCCGAGTTCGATGGAGCCAATAAGTACGACCCCGATTGCTGCCCCTCGATGCCGACGAGTCCCGACAAGGACTCCGCGTTCCAGTCTCCTGCCTTCAGAAATGACGTGCAATCCTTCTGGGACCGATGGTGCAAGGCCATCGCCGAAGGCAAGCAGGCCGAAACCATCGAAAAGCAGAATGAGCCTCAATTGTGGTGGTGTCTCCACCCGTTGATTGATGGCTGCAATCCGAAAGGCGAGGTCATCAAATGAATAGCGCGCCCGCCGGCGGCTGTCAGGGATGCGGCAAAACGCCCTACAGCAACCGGACGCTGCTGGTGCGCAGGCCTTCCGATCTGCACGCGCTCCTGCGCTCACGCCAGCCCATCGAATGTATCGCGCTGGACGAAGCGCTCCCGCCGTCTCCCGAAGCTACGAATGCCATAGCCCGCCTGTTCCACCTGTATGAAGAATGCGGGTGTGTAGCCGGGGGCATCGCCTTTTTCGCGGCTCTCATCGCCTCCGTCGCCTTGGCCTTGTTCGGATTTCTGCCCTTATCGTTTCGCTCGCTCGGCTATGCCTTTGCTGTCTGCATCGGCAGTGCCGTAGCTGGAAAGCTCCTCATGCTGGGCGTCTCGCGCTGGCAGATGCGGCGGCAGATCCGAAACCTGATTTCGCGCTGGGAATACCTTTTCCCCATCCCCAGCGTGACGGAGCAACCCGTCTCATAGGGCACTCAGAAAATCGGCGCCGCATTGCAACCAGCGCTACAGTTTGTTTTTGAACAAACTTCTCCCGCCTGCGTATCCTTCCTCAATACGGCAAAAGGGGAAACACGATGCAGTCCATCCTGCAGGACCTCCGCTACGGCCTCCGTCAGCTTCGCAAGTCGCCCGGCTTTTCCCTCACCGCCGTCCTCACGCTCGCGCTCGGCATCGGAGCCACCACCGCCCTCTTCAGCGTCGTCAACGGAGTCCTCTAAAACCTCTCGCCTACCGCGACAGCGGCCGTCTCGTCGCCGTCTGGGAGCGCGTCCGCTTCCTCGAAAAACTCTTCCCCCTCGTCGGCCCGAATCCGCGCCACGCCGACATCTGGCAGCACCAGGCAACCGCCTTCAGCGACATGAGCCTGCTGCAGGCAAACTCTGCTGGCATCAGCCGCGGCCCCGGCGATCACCCCGCCTTCGTAGGCCGCCTCATCACCCAGACCAATCTCCTCGATGTCCTCGGCGTCCAGCCCTTCCTCGGCCGCAACTTCCGTCCCGATGAGGCCACCGACGGACACCAGAACGTTGCCATCATCAGTTGGCGGCTCTGGCAGAGTCTCTTCAACGGCGACCGCAACGCCATCGGCGAAAACGTACACATCGCCGGAGCCCCCTACCAGATCGTCGGCGTCCTCCCGCGCGACTTCTACTTCCCCAAGGCCAACGAACTCGCATCCGCCTCCATCGCCCGCCAGATGCCCGAGATCGAGCTCATCTCGCCCCTCGCCATCGACCCGACGAAGAACTTCGGCTGGATGAGCGACTTCGGCAACTACGTCGTGATCGGCCATCTCAAACCCAGTGTCACGGTCGCGCAGGCGCAGGAGCAGCTCAACGTCATCGCAGACGGCATCGTCCGTCAGACTCCTCCCGACCAGCTCGACGGCGACCCCCACGGCGCGCTTGGAGCCTACGTCCAGCCCCTGAAAGAAGCCATCGTCGGCAAAACCGCCGCCCGTCTCTGGCTGCTCCTCGCCGCCGTTGCCAGCGTCCTCCTCATCGCCTGCGTCAACCTCGCCAACGCGCAGCTTGCCCGCTTTGCCGCGCGTGATCGCGAGTCCGCCGTCCGCTCCGCACTCGGAGCCTCCTCCGCCCGCCTTCTGCAGAGCGCCCTCGCCGAAGTCTGCCTCCTCTCCCTCGCCGGAGGCACGCTCGGCATCGCGCTGGCATTCGCCGCAGTTCGCTGGTTCTCTCTGTACGCGAAGCTCGCGATTCCCCGCACCGGAACGATCTCCATCAACCTTGGCGTCCTCGCGCTCTCCGTCGCCCTCACCGTCGGAGCCTCCCTCATCTTCGGCCTGCTCCCGGCTCTGCGCCTCCTGCGAATCCGCCCGCAGCAGGTCCTCCAGGCAACAGGCCGCGCCACCGGCTCCCGCTGGAGCAACGAGCTCCGCCGCTGGCTCGTCGGCGCGCAGGTGTTCTTCTGCACCACCCTCCTTCTCGTCTCCGGCCTCTTCGCCAGGAGCCTCGTCAAACTCTCCACCTTCGACAAGGGCTTCTCCTCCGACCACGTCGTCGCCGCAGACATCCTCCTCCAGGGCCACGCCTTCTCCAATGACACCCGTGTCGCCTTCGATGACGGAGTCCTCGCCAAACTCCGCGCCCTTCCCGGAGTCCAATCCGCCGCGCTCGCCAGCGCCATGCTGCTCGAAGGCGAAACCTGGATCGACGGCGTCAATCCCGCCGACGGCTCCAGCCAGGCGCATCCGCTCGCAAACTACCGCTGGATCAGCCCCGGCTACTTCGAAACCCTCGAGCAGCGAATCGTCGCCGGCCGCGCTCTCAACGAACACGACCGCGGCACCCGCAACGCCGTCATCTCCCAGGCAACCGCCAAGGCCATCTGGGGTGACCGCGACTCCCTCGGCCACGAATTCACCCGCAACGGCCAGAAGTCCACCGTCGTCGGAGTCGTCGCCGATGCGCACAATAACTCCCTCCGCGCCGCCCCGGTGAATATGGTCTATCTTCCCTTCTGGGATAACCCTCCCCGCGCAACCTACCTCCTCGTCCGTGGCTCGCAGGAACCCGCCGCCCTCATGGAATCCGTCCGCACCACCATCTGGAGCTACAACCCCAACGTCACCATCGCCCGCGTCCACACCATGGAATCGCAGGTCAGCGACTCCCTCGCTCCCGAGCACCTCGAAACCGCAATCCTCGTCGCCTTTGGCGGAGCCGCACTCCTCCTCGCCCTCCTCGGAATCTACGGAACCCTGAGCTACGCCGTAGAAGCCCGAACCCAGGAGGTCGGTATCCGCATGGCCCTCGGCGCAACCCGCCAGAGCGTCTACTGGCTGATGCTGGCGACCGTCATCGCCCCCGTCGCCTCAGGACTCCTCCTCGGCTGGGTCGCAAGCCTCGGAATCGGCAGAAGTCTGGCCGCCTTGCTGTACGAAACCGCCACAACCGATCCCGGAGTGATCGTTCCGGTGATCGGCCTGTTTATAGTCGCGGCAGCGGCGGCGACCTTCGTCCCATGCCGTCACGCCGCCATGGTAGAGCCGATGGAAGCCCTCCGGACCGAGTAGCCTCACCTGCAAGCCGTTCATTTCCAATAAGAAACCGGCCCATGAATCTTTTGCTTGATATCAAGCATCTTTATATCAAGCTATGTCGAACCCAACAAAACCCGATCTGAGTGCCATTCATCTCTGGCTCATCCTCTGGAAGGCCTCCCGGACAATCGAAGCCCTCGCGATGCAAAGCATTACGCGGTTCGAAGTAGGCCTGTCGGACTTTGCCGTCCTCGAAGTGCTCCTGCACAAAGGGCCGCTGACCGTAACGCAGATCGGCGAGAAGGTCCTCCTCACCAGCGGGTCCATGACCACCGCAGTCGACCGTCTGGAGGCCCGGGGACTCGTCCTCCGGGGCAACGACGCCAAAGACCGCCGCGCAAGAATCATCAGTCTCACCCCGGTCGGCCGGCAGCTCATCGAGCGCGCCTTCGCCGAGCATCGCGAGGCGATGGAGCAGGCAGTCGCAGGGTTCAGCGAAGAAGACCGCGCCGTGCTCATTCCCCTGTTGAAGCAGTTGGGGCGCACCGGCGAGAACAACTTTATCAACGCAGCAGCAACCAGCAACCCGGCAGCCTGAAGGTACGCCGGCTCCGGCGAGCGAAGCTCGCGCGGAGAAGAGAAAGGGAGCTAAAACCATGTCAACCACCGCAACCGCCATCAACCAGAAGAAGGTCCTCGGAGTGAACAAGCCCGGCTCAAACCACATGGTCGGCGACGGATTCCCCGTGCGAAACCTCTTCCCCTCCAACGGACTCGAGCGCGAGGTCGATCCCTTCATCATGCTCGACTACGCCGGCCCGACTCACTTCACGCCGAGCACCAAACCCCGCGGCGTCGACCAGCATCCGCACCGCGGCTTCGAGACCGTGACCATCGCCTATCAGGGCGCCGTCGAGCATCGCGACTCCGCAGGCAACTCCGGCGTCATCTTTCCCGGTGACGTGCAGTGGATGACCGCGGCCTCCGGTGTGCTCCACGAGGAGAAGCACGAGAAGCAGTTTACAAAGAAGGGCGGCATCTTCGAGATGATCCAGCTCTGGGTGAACCTGCCCGCGGCAAAGAAGATGTCCAAACCCGGCTACCAGGCGATCACCAAGGAGCAGATCCCCGTCATCGCGTTCAGCACCGGAGGCCACGTCCGCGTGATCGCCGGCGACTTCAACGGAACAAAAGGCGCCGCTGAAACCTTCACGCCCGTAAACCTCTGGGATGTCATCCTGAAGGCAGGCGAGCGCGTCGAACTCCCGCTCCCCGTCGGACACAACACGTCCATCGTTCTGCGCAAGGGCGACGTCACCATCAACGGTGACACCGCTCTCAAAGGCGAAGCCCTGATCGCAACCCTCAGCCCCGAAGGCGACACCGTCACGCTCGAAGCAACGAGCGACACGGCACTCGTCGTCCTGACCGGCGAGCCGATCAACGAGCCCATCGCCAGCTACGGTCCCTTCGTCATGAACACCCGCGAAGAGATCCTCCAGGCCGTCCAGGACTTCAACTCCGGACGCTTCGGACAGCTCTGAGCCATCTGAACCACAAGGGCGGACCTTCGGGTTCGCCCTTCTTTATTTAAGAATCACGGTTCCTGCGGCACCGCAGTCTCTTGTCGAATCTCCATCCTCTGAATCAGCCCATCGCGAATCGTGTACACATGCTGCACGATCTGGTCCACCAGTACCTTGCCTTCGAGATCCTGCACCACCTGGTGCACATCGACAATCGTCCGCCCCTCGCGATCATCCGAAAAGCCCACTGGCTCAACATGCGGATCGAGCATCTGCCACTGCTTTATCCAGTACTCACGCACATTCTCCCGCCCGATCTCGCGGCGGTTCTCAATTGCATTCGGCCAGTCGACGTCAGGCTGCATCAGCGCAAGCACCGCATCGACATTTCTCGCGTTGAACTCGCGATACGCAGCCTTCAGCAACTCCCGGTCAGGTCTCATAGTTCGCCTTGGCCGGGATTACGCAAAAGCAAAGGCCTTGGTTCCCCAAAGCAGAAAAACCGCTCACATCGCGCTCCAGCGTCCCGATTTGCTGTCAACACAACACTTGCGGACAATCTTCGGACGGCGTAACCTCATTCACACTTCCCTGTCTGTGCCTTTTCTCCTTGTTCCTCCGGCCCCTATGCACGGACGAGATATGAGGGCCCATGGCGCGACTCGCAAAATTCGTCCTTCCCGATGGCAGCTCCATCGTCGCTGAGGTCGACGATGACTCCTACCACCCGCCGATCCTGCCCCCGTCCGCCGAGGGCGATTCACCCGGAAGGCTCATGCGCGGAGGCTTCAACCCCGCTCCTGCCGCAGCTTCCGCCGTAGCGACCGAGCTCGTCGTCAGAGCCAACGACACCTTCGACACAGCTCTCGAACGCATCCGTTCCGCTGCCGACGCCATGCTCATCCGCCTCACCTCCCTGACGCAGCCTCCCGACGAGCTGACCGTGGAATTCGGCGTCAAGCTCAACGCCGAGACCGGCGCCGTCATCGCGAAGGCCGCAACCGAAGCCAACTTCACCATCCACCTCAAGTGGTCGCGCGCAGGGGCAACTCAATCCACAGGAGCTAAGGAGTGAGCCATGGCCGCGCGAAACTACGACGACTGCGAACTCGTCATTCAGAGCTCCGGTGAACGCTACGTCGTTCAGCTCTTCAACGTCCATGCAGGCGAGGCAAGCGGCGAATTCGTGCTGCCTTTCACGCAGGTGGAGCTCTCAAACTTCTACAGCCGCATAGGCCAGGCGCATCGCGCCACTCGCCGCGCCGACTCGCCCGATCTCGAAGCCGCAAAGCGCTTCGGCGGACAGCTCTTCCGCACCATCTTCACCGGCGAGCTGCTGAGCCAGCTCCGCTGCAGCGTCGATCACGCGCACGACCACGGACACGGCCTTCGCCTCCGCCTCCGCCTCAAAGGTGTTCCCGAGCTTGGCGAACTCCCCTGGGAGTTCCTCTACGACAACGAGCAGGACCACTTCATCGCCACCTCGACCATGACCCCGATGGTCCGCTACCTCGACCTTCCGCAAAGCGTCTCCACCCTTCGCGTCCGCGCTCCGCTGCATGTCCTGGTCGTCATCGCCGGTCCGCGCAACCTGCCCCAGCTCGACTCCGAAGGAGAATGGCAGCGCCTGAAGAAATCACTCGCCCCGCTCGAAGCCAGCGGAGCGATCGTGCTTGAGCGCCTGTCCGACGGCACACTCGCAACCCTGCGCCGTCGAGCGCGTGGAGAGCCCTTCCACATCCTCCACTTCGTCGGTCACGGCGGCTTCGACGAGGTCGCCGGAGACGGCGTCCTCCACTTCGAAAACGCAACCGGCCTCTCTGACCCCATCCCCGGCGTGATGCTCGGCAACATTCTGCGCGATCACGAGACCCTTCGCCTCGCCGTACTCAACGCCTGCGAAGGAGCACGCCAATCGAACCAGAATCCCTTCTCCGGCGTAGCCCAGAGCCTCTGCCAGCAGCGCATGCCTGCCGTCATCGCAATGCAGTTCGAAATCTCCGACGACGCCGCCAAAACCTTCGCCGAAGAGTTCTACGGAGCCATCGGCGACGGCCTTCCCGTGGACGCAGCCGTCTCCGAAGCCCGCAAAGCCCTCTACAGCGGACGCTTCGGACAGGAGTGGGCGACCCCCGTCCTCTACATGCGCTCGCCCAGCGGAGCGCTCTTCGATATCCAGAAGCGCGCAAAACCGGCCGTCCAGCCCGAGCCCGCAAAGCCCGTGCAACAACCTCCGCAGCAGCAACAACCGGCAGCACCGCCGCAACAGCCGCCCGCGCAACGTGTCGTGCCGCCGCCGCCGCCGCCAAAACCCGCCTTCGATATCGAAGCCGAACGCCGCAAACTCGAAGCGGAAAAAGCCCGTCTGGAAACCGAGCGTACTCAGCGCGAACGTGCCGCAGCCGATGCCGAGGCGCGCCGCCGCAATGAAGAAGAGCGGCTCAGAGAAGAACGTCTTCGCTTCGAGCAGGAACAGGCCAATGCCCGCATCGCTGCCGAAGCCCAGCGCAAGCGCGAAGAGCAGGCGCGAAGAGAAGAAGAGCAGCGGCGCGAAGAGCAGCTTCGCCGCGACCGGGAAGAGCAGACCCGCCGCGAAGCCGAAGCGCAGTATCGCGAGCAGGAACGGGCCCGCGCCGAAGCGGCCCGTCGCGAGACCGAGGCTCAGCGCCTGCAAAAAGACCGCGACGAAGCGGCCAGGCCAAAAGCCGCCCCACCGCCACCTCCGGCATATCAGAAGCCGGCCCCGTTCGCATCCATTCCCGAACCGAAGAAGCCGCATCGGGTGCGCAACACCATCATCATCGTATTCAGCATCATCGGAGCAGTCCTGCTTGTGCTCTTGATCATTGGTCTCCTCATCGAGAACAACCAGAGCAAAACAAAAGGCGACCACATGGAACTGGGCAATCTGGCCATGGCCTCCCGGAACTTCGAAGAAGCCATCACCCACTACAAGGCTGCGATTGAAAACCACCCGGATAACGCCGAAGCCCACGCTCGGCTGTGCAATGCCATTGCATTCAACAGCGAAGATGCTTCCGTCGACAAAGGAGACTATGCATCCGCCGTTTCAGAGTGTGAAGAAGCGGTCAGGCTGAATCCGAATCTCGCTGAAGCTCATAGCAATCTCTGCAACGCCCTGAACGATCGCGAAGTCTCCACCATGGACCTCAAGGGAGATTTCAATCGCGCTATTACAGAGTGCCGCAAAGCCATCGAGCTCGACCCGAACTCCGCAGTCGCCTACAACAATCTCTGCAACGCCATCGGCTCGCGCTCCGAACAACCTGGAGGAAAAACATCCGACCGCAGGGATGCAATGAACGCATGCAACCAGGCCATTAAACTCGACGCGAACCTCGCCGACGCCCACAAAAATCTGGGTGACCTATACCGCGACGCCTCCAACGATGCCATCGCTCGAAGCCAGAACACCAACGCAACCCAGATGCTCAATCAGGCCGCGGCTGAATATCAGCAGGCCATCAATATCCGGCCGGCGTACTATCGCGCGCAGGTGGAGCTCGGTGCCGTGCTCTACAAAAACAACAAGGAGCAGCCCGCGATCGATGAGCTCAAAAAAGCCGTCCAGACCAACCCGAACGACTACTACGCCCACAACTGGCTCGGCAACGTCTATTACTACGCCGCAAAAGACTACCCCCAGACCATCTCCGAGATGCGCCGCGTCCTCGAGCTGAAGCCCGACAACTATAACGCGGAGTACGTCCTCTCCCTCGCGCTCCGGGCACAGGGCAATACCGAAGAAGCCAATCAACACCTCACACGCGCCTACAACCTCAACAGCTCCGATAAAAATGTAGCCGACGATTACAAGCGCTATCTCTCAGGCTCGAGCAGCGTCACTCCACCCGCCGAGAGCAATCCCGAAATCGCTGGATGGTATGTAGGGCGCTCTCACAACACGACATTCAACAAGGAATCCAAAATCGCCTTATTTTTCGAGCAGAGCGGCCAGGAGTTCCGCGGATGTCTGCTGGTCTACCCTCCTTTGGGAGGCAGCGGACCTTTTCATGGCGGAATCGATAAGTCTTCCACCGTCGTGTTCGAGGAGAAAGACCCGCAATTTGTCATCGAATTTCTCGGGAGTAAGGCAGGCCAGCGTGTCGATGGAACTTATACCGTGCAACACCCACAATATCCAACCGAGATTGGCGGAATGTGGTTTACAAAAGCAACCACAGCGATACTCGCGTCCATCGACATAAATCACTGCCCATCCGACGCCGACAATCGAGCCTGGGCAGGTTAATCTCTCTTATCCGGTCGCCTTGCTCAGATACTCGACACTTCGCCTCACGCCCTCCGCGTACGGCGTCTTCTGCAGCCCGCCAAGCAACTTCTCCAGCGCCGAATCATCCATCAGCACCGGGGTCGTCTGCAGATAATGCATCTCCACCAGTTCCTTCATAAGGGGGTTGAACAACCCCACGACCCGCAGCATCGTCTTCCCCGCGATTCGCAGCTTCGGCTTCCTCCCGGTCACGGCAAAAGCCATCTCCGCCATCTGCTTCTGTGTCGTCACTCCCGCCCCGGCAAAATTCCACCATCGCCCATAAGCCTCCGGCTTCTCCGCGAGCGCAAGAACCACCGGCCCCACATCCGGCACAAACACATACTCATGCGGAGTATCGATCGGCCCCACCATATTCGCCGTGCCTCCCTGCGCCGCAGCCTTGAAAGCCTCGTGCAGAAAGCTCGACTCCACGCCCGGCCCATAGAAATCCGGCAGCCGGATCTCCGTCGCCTGAATCTTTCCCGCCCTATGCGCAGCGAACAAAATCTCCTCCTGCTCCTTGCGCATCTTCCCCTTGAAAGTCGTGGGATTCCGAGGATGCTGCTCCGTCACCTTCGCGCTCTCCGGCGCCCCATACGGATACACCGTTCCCACCAGCACAACCCGCCTCACACCTTCCGCAATCGCGCCGTCCAGCGTCTTCTGCATCACCTGCGGATGCAGCTCAAAATGGTCGTAAGGAACCCCCACCAGGTAAATCAGCGTCTCGACACCCCGCGCCGCGGCCCGTACGGAAGCAGCATCGTCCGGATTCCACGCAACGATCTCCGCCTTCGGATCATCGTCAAACGTCTTCTGTAAACGCGCTGTATCGCGGCCCACAACGCGATACTCCTCCCCGCGCGCCCGCAACGCATCCGCAATGCTTCGCCCAATCGCCCCTGCGGCTCCCCACAACGCAAATCTCGGCATGGTTCCTCCGGCAAACGTAAGCCTTCCTTCAGATGACCGCTCTTAGCGAAAGACTCAATCAAAACTACATCGACCCTCACCAATCTGGCATATACTTCCCGCCTGGAGAAACCGTTATGTCAACGGACGCGATCCATCATCTCCGCGCGCGGTAGATAGACCAGTTCAGGAGGAAACACCAGATGAAGCAACTCGCCGCACTCTGCGCCATGACAGCCCTGGCGATCACACTCACTGCCTGCACCCAGCCCGACACCCACGACGCCGACGTCAAGGCCGTGCAGGACAACGAAACCCAATGGAACGCGGACTTCGCCGCAAAAGACGCAGACAAAATCATCGCGCACTACGCGGACGATGCCGTCCTGATGTCGCCCGGCATGCAGTCCGCCTCCGGCAAAGACGCCATACGCAACGTCATTAAGGGAATGACCTCCGACCCGGCACTGTCACTGAAGTTTCAGTCTTCCAAAGTTGAAGTTGCGAAGTCGGGCGACGTCGCCTACACGCAGGGCACCTATACCATGACGATGACCGACCCCCAGACCAAACAGGTCATCAACGATCACGGCAGCTACGTCACGACCTATCGCAAGCAGGCAGATGGCTCATGGAAGGCCGTGGCCGACATCGCCAGCTCCGAGGTACCGCCGCCACCACCACCGCCGCCGCCCGCAGCAATGCCAAAGAAGCACTAAGCCGAACTACTCCGTCGTGCCCGTCGAGAAGATCTGCTCAGGCTTTGCCGCAATCACGCGATAAAGCGCGAACTGCCGCGACCGCGTAGCCCGCAGCTCAAACAGCAGGCTCGCGCGATTGCTCGCCTCCGCATCCACGACATCGATCAGGCGCATCCTTGGAGTCCGATCCAGGTGCGCCTCATCCGTCACATTCGCCAGCGCCACCTTCAACTCGCCAAGCCCGCCGGACCCGCTCGTGTTAATCCCATTGTCCTGGGCCACGATCGTCACATAGCGCAAACGCCGGACCCGTGCCGTCCGTATGCGCCGTATACACAAACGTCGGCGCCCCGCCATAACTCAGCGTGTACCCATGCAGCTCCTCATCGAGCAGCACCACCTGCGCCGGAGCAGCCTTCACCGGCTTCTTCGAGCGTGACGCCGCCGTTGACGTTGACGCCGCTGTCCTGGTCTTTGCCGCCGATTGTGTCGCAGCCGCCGGCGCCGCAGCAGCCGCCGCCGCATCCTTATGCTGCTGCGGAACCCCGCGCTTCAGCGTCGGAGCCCCCGGGTCCTGCTCCGCCTTCGCCGCCGCAGCCGCAGCCGACTCCGAAGGCGCTGCACTCGCCGCAGGCGTAGAACTCGCCGCAGGCGCAGAACCAGCCGCTCCGCTCGAAGCCACCATCACCGTACCTCCCGGCGGAGTCTTATACGCCGCAAGCTGAGCCCGCGCCAGCGCCCGCATCTTCTCGAGCACCATCGTCCGCTCCGTATCGTCCTCCCACGCCCGCGTAAAAGCATGCGTATCGCGCGACTTCGCATCCGATACCGCCACCATCTGGTGCATGTCCCCCGGAATCCCGCGCAGCTCCGGAAGCTCCCTCTCCGCGCTCTCCGTCTTCCGTCGCAGGTTAGGCCTGTCCGGATCGTCATTCAGCGAGTGACCGGCACTCATCACCGACGCAGAATCACGGTCCTTCTGCGCCTTCTTCATCTCGTCAGGCGAATGCCGCTTCAGCGTCGGCCGGTCCGCGTCATCGCTCGAGCCTCCGCCCGCCCCGCCGCCTGAGCCTCCGCCCGCCTCGCCGCCCGGGCTTCCACCGCTCGACGCCGTCGTCGTCGTGTCATCGCCGGTATGCCGTTTCATCGTCGGCCGATCCGGATCATCCGCCGGTGCACTTCCGCTCTGACTCCCCGCGGAAGAACCGGTGCCGTTGCTGTCGCCCGAGGAATCCCGCCGCTTCATCGTTGGCTTGTCCGGATCGTCCGAACTGCCCTTCGCGCTCGAATCGCTCTTGTCCGTCAGATGAGGCTTGCTCGAGTCCCCGTCCGAGGTCGTAATCACCGGCAGCGTCTTCGATGGCCTCAGCGCCGCGCTCGCCATCGTCAGCCGCGGTGCATGATACGGCCCATAACCAATCCATCCATCGTTGAACAGCGGATCGCCCGAGGAGTCCGTCGCCTGCACATGCCGTGCATACTCCATCTCCACCGTGCCCTTCGGCACTCCCGCATCCTGCAGCTCATAGATATTCCCCGTCTGCAGCGCAAAAGGAACCGGTCGCGAAATATAAACACCCGCGTCCTGAAACTCGCCTTCGATGTACACCGACACCGGCATAAACCGGCTCGCCTTGGGCTTCGACAGATCGCCCGTCCACTCATACACCCCGATGGCGCGCACCACCTGCTCCGGCTTCGCCACCTTGTGCATCTGCGCAAAACCGGCCCACCCGGCCAGAACAGCCGCGCCCACCACCGCTGGAAGAATCCGATACCTCATCCGTATCAGATTAGACGCGGTTTTCCGCCCAAAGTCTTCCATGCGCCACAGTCTACTCCGCCCGCAAAGCCTCCATCGGATCAACCGCCGCCGCGTCTCCTCACAAACCATCGCGTTCATTCACTGCAACTTCCCGTACTCGGCTTTGGCCTGGCTGAGGATGGGGCTATCCCCGTCTGCGTCTTTCCATAAGTGCAGAAAATCCGCATAGGCCGCCATTGCATTGCTTTTCTCTCCTGACAAAGCAAATGCTCGCGCCAGCTGCAGGCGTGCGAGAGCCCCAATAGGATCGCTGACGACAATCCCCCGATGATCGAGGACTCTACGGAATTCGGCGGCCGCTTGCTCACCCTTGTTCAATGCAAGATAGGCGTCGCCGCGGAGATAGATCGGATACAGCGCGCCAAACGACCCGCTCACACTGCTCCGCGGTAGGCCGAGTTCAAAGGCACCCGCGGCATCCAGAACATTCAGCGCCTCTTGCGGTTTGCCGTCGTTCATGGCAAGACGTGCGCGAAGCACTGGCAGGTAACTGAATCGGACCGTGGTGTCCTCGGGAAACCGCTTCTCCAGATCATCCGCGAGTGCCCGGGCCTTTGAATCATCTCCTGAGAAAGCCAGGGCGAGCGCCGCTCCGTACTCCACCTCACTGTTCCGTGAAAGTACAAGAGCTGCCTTTGCCTCCTCCCGCGCTTCTGCAGCGTGGCCAAAGAGCGCCTGCCGCACCGCCCCTCCGGCCTCCCACAGCCCTGCTCTCTCTCGTTGCTCTGCCTGCAGTGCCTGTTCTACCGCTCGCCGCGTTTTGCGTGTTGCCTCGTGAAGTTGGCCCGCGTACGCCAGCGCAAAGGCCTCTCGGTTAGAGATCCAGTTTTCCGCCCCAGGCCTCCGTCGGGCTCGAGCGGCCTCCCGCTCCATTCCCGCTTCGTCGCCTCGCAAAAAGGCTAGATCATAATCAAGCATCACGAACTCGTCGATTTCGAGTCCGCGGGCGTGCGCGCGCCGCAGAGTCTCCTCAGACTCAACAAGGCGATTGAGATACGCTTGGTTGACCGCGATGTTGTAATGCATGATCGCAAAATCCGGATCGAGCTCGTTCGCCCTTCGGGCCTCTGTCAGCGCCTCTTCATACCGGCCTCTGCCTTTGTTGATGTACCCGGATAGCATGGCGTGTGCCAGGACGTCGCGAGGGTAGCTTCGCGCCCACAACTCACTGGTCTCTTGCGCCTTCTCCAGGTTCCCCGTTACCAGCAACTCATAGGCAGCGGTGATCCAGAACCTCTCGCGCTCACTCGTGCGCTCCCGCAACTGCCAGGCCTTCGTCGTGTTCTCGACCGAAAGGTCCGATTCATCCAGGTCCGCATACATCCGCCCCAGCCATTCATACGCCATGGCGAAATTTGGATCGATCTCGACTGCGCGTTTGAAAAGCGGCAGTGCAGCCGTAGCGCCACCCGACCTGACCGTCTTCCAACCCGCACTGTAAGCCTTCAGAGCATCCAGTGACGGCGTCGTCGCCTCTGCCAGTGGAGTGTCGTACTTCTCGATCATCGTCAGCGATTCACCTACCCGCGACCTGAACTTTCGGGCCATCTCGCTCAGTGCATTCAGCACATCTTCTTTCCTCGCCGCCTGCACCTGTTCCTTATCCAGAACATCGCCCGTGCGGCAGTTCGTTGCGCTGAGGCTCAACACATACTGGCTCCCGAGACTCCCAATCGACCCTTCCAGAATCGCCGAACTCCCGGTTCGCTCGCAGACCTCGCGCGCAACCTCTGCCGTCAGCCGTGTATCCGCAGGCTGCCCCATCAGACGAAGCGTCTGCCGTATCCGCGCCTCCGAGATCAGGCTCAGGAAGGGCGACTGCTCCAACTGCACCGCCAGGCCCTGGTCGAGCGTCTCGTCGAATACCGGATCGCTCGTCTTGTTGACGAAATCGGCCACAACAATCGTGTCGCTGTTCGTGAGCTTCAGAGCACGATGCTGATACCAGTAGACAAGGACGCCCACTGCCGCCACGACGAACAACATCGCGGTCCCCGCAATCAGCTTCCATCTTTGGGCAAACCTGCCCCGCAACCCCAGCCGCGCAACAGGCCCTGGCGTTCCCATCGCCTGCATCTTCTCGTCGCCATCTCTCCCAGTCGGCTCGGTCCCGGGTAACTCCTTCTCCGGAACCTCGACCACCTCGGCGACAAACCGATACCCACGCTTGGGAACCGTCTCAATGTAACGCCCGTTTCCGTTACCGTTTCCTTCCCCAAGCAGCTTCCGCAAAACCGAGATATTGAATCCGAGATTGCTGTCCTCCACAAAGGTGCCCGGCCACACCCTACGCATCAGATCTTCTTTTTCGACAATGTGGCCTTGGTTCTCTACAAGCGCCAGCAGAACTTCATAGGCCTTCGGAGTCAGCGGTAGCGGGTGGCCATCCCTCTCGATCACGCGCTCTGCTGTATTCAGCCGGAACTTGCCGAACTCATAAACGCGCTTCTCCGCCAACAAGTTACCGACTCTCATAAATTTCTAAAGAGTTTCTAAGCCCACTTCCGGCGATTCTCAGAATGGTTTCAGGCAGTATAGCCCCAACATCGTCGGCTCATCCGGAAGAACAGCCCTGCCTCTGCAGGCCTTCGCTGGAATATGCGACCGATTTTGTCATAAGGGAGGAATTGAGAAATGCTGCTTCGGCTAAAGTTGACTGTTTTCCTCGCGGCGTCTTTGCTCGCCGCGACCGCAAGTGCCGACTCCATCGTATATGTTGTCAACGGCTCACCCAGTGGCGCAGGCCAATTCGGCACGGTAAACCTCGCCACCGGAGCCTTTACTCAAATCTCGGACATGCCCGAGGGCTCGCAGGGATTGGTTCCATGGACGAACGGAACCCTCCTCACTCTGGGCTTCTCCGGCAACTTCTACTCAATCAACCCGTCTACCGGCATAGCCACCCTCATTGGCCCAACTGGCTTCGCCGATTGTGCTGCACCGCCTGCATCCCCTTGCGGTCCGCATGGCTCAAATTCACTCGCTGCCGTAGGCGGGCAAATCTATGCGACCGACTTCTCCAATAACCTCTACAAGGTCAATCCAACCACAGGCGCCGCAACGCTCATCGGCCCCACCGGCATCCCGGCCCTGCCGTTTACGCCGGCCACATTCAACCCCGATGGCACCTTCAACGCCTACGACGAGGCGCTCTTCGGCGCCAACGGAAACCTCTACGCCACATTCGACGCATTCATATTGGACTTCTCGACCTTCACCAACACCGCTGTGATCGACCCCAATCTCTATCAGATCGATCCCATAACCGGCCTCGCGACGCTCATCGGCCCCACCGATCTGAACCTCGGCGCGGCAACTGACGTAAACGGAACCGTCTACGCATTCAACGACGCAACCAGCCAGGTAGTGACGCTCAACCTGGCAAACGGCCAGACTACATTCGTAACCGGCTTCGACCCCTCCGCCGGCATCATCACAGGAGCCGCCCCGGTCCCCGAACCGGCTTCGATCATGCTTACCGCCCTCGGAATGGCCGGACTCGCCCTGTCGAAGGTGAGATTGAGGTCGCGCCCCATCAGAAACCCCTGAGGGTGGGTCGCCACATGTGACCGGACCACCACATCGGGTGCCCCATATCTGGCGGCCTTATCGCCAGATGTGGGCCAATCGCGCGAAGGCGCGATCCGCTTTTCCACACCCCACCCTTGACACCCCTGATAACCTTAAATCATGAGCAAAGCAAAGCCCGGCACATAGCCGGGCTTTCGACTTTCCGCAAGATTGGCATCACGCATGCACAGATTGGTCCAGATCTAAATCATTTATTTTGAGATCTTTTGCATCTTAAGATAGAGGGGGTACAACACGCTGCGATGACATCCACATCCATCCCCCATCCCCTGCTCCGCGTCCCACTGCTCCGTGTCGAAGACCTCGCCATCGTCTTCGGAAACACCCCCGCCGTCGACAAAATCTCCTTCCACATCCACGAAGGCGAAACCCTCGGCCTCGTCGGCGAATCCGGCTCCGGAAAATCCGCCGCCGCCCTCGCCATCCTCCGCCTCCTCCCTCCCACCGCCACCATCGCCGGAAGCATCGCCTTCGCCGGAACCCCGCTGCTCACCCTCTCTGAAGAAGCCATGCGCCGCCACCGCGGCCGCAACATCGCCATGATCTTCCAGGAGCCCATGACCGCGCTCAACCCCGTCATGCCCATCGGCCGCCAGATCGCCGAAGCCCTCGAAGCCCACCAACCCACCCTCACCCGCAGGCAAATTCGCCAACGAGTCATCGAAGCGCTCCACGAAGTCGCCCTCCCCGACCCCGAGCGCCGCGTCCGCGACTACCCCCACCAGTTCTCCGGAGGCCAGCGTCAGCGCATCCTCATCGCCATGGCCATCATCAACCGCCCCCGTCTGCTCATCGCCGACGAGCCCACCACCGCCCTCGACGTCACCGTGCAGGCCCAGATCCTCGCGCTCCTCAACCGCCTGCGCCAGACCCACAACCTCGCCATGCTCTTCATCTCCCACGATCTCGCCGTCGTCTCGCAAATCGCCGACCGCGTAGCCGTCATGCACCGAGGCCACATCGTCGAGCAAGCCCCCGCCCACGAACTCTTCCACTCCCCAAAACACGACTACACCCGCCGCCTCCTCGCCTCCGCCCCAACCATGACAACCGACCGCACCAAACCCCTGGCAACACTAGCCTGAGCAGAAATCAGCGGGGGTGCCCCACATTTCGATTTTGAGATGTGGGTGCGATGCCAAAACCACCACCAACTCTCTCGGGAAGTAAACTCACTCTCATGCCCCAACGCACCACGGCCCCCTCACTCTTCGCTGAAGTCCCCCAGCCCGCCGACACCTGGATCACCGCTCACTGCGACGGCGGAGCACGCGGCAACCCCGGCCCCGCAGGCTACGGAGCCGTCATCACCGGCCCCAACGGCGAACTCCTCGCCGAACTCAGCGAATTCCTCGGCTTCCGCACCAACAACTACGCCGAATACTCCGGCCTCCTCGCCGTCCTCCAGTATGCGATCGACCACAACCACCCGCGCCTCCGCGTCGTCTCCGATTCCGAGCTGATGGTCAAGCAGATCCAGGGCAAGTACAAGGTCAACTCACCCGACCTCAAACCTCTCTGGCAGGAAGCCAGATCCCGCATCGCCCGCCTCAAAGGCTTCGAGATCTCCCACGCCCTCCGCCACAAGAACAAAGACGCCGACCGCCTCGCCAACGAAGCCATGGACCGCGGCACGAAGCGGCCCCAGGCCCCCGGATCCCCGGCCCCCGCACCACTCAAAGCCACACCCTACCCAAAAAAATCCGAAGCCCCACCCAATCCCGACCAACCCGGAGTCATGCTACGAGGCTTTACTCGCGACGGAGTCATCCACATCCTCGGCAACCACACCCTCCCCGACGGAGTCTTCGTCAAAATCATCCGCGAGTAGATCTCCCGGCGGCAGCCGCGGCGGATGAACGCGTCACCGCTCGGCTACAGCTCCCGTTGCATCAACGTCACATCTACCCATTCCCCAAACTTGAAACCAACCCCGCGCAGCACACCCACATCCACAAATCCCTGTCGGCGATGCATCGCCGACGACGCTGCATTCTCCCCGCCGATCACCGCCACCATCTGACGACAGCCCGCCGCCTTCGCAGCCCCGATCAACTCGCCCAGCAGTCTTCGCCCAATCCCGCGCCCTGCAAACTCCGGCAGCAGATAAACCGAATCCTCCACCGTAAACCGATAGCCCGCCCGCGGACGAAATGTGCCCGCATACCCATAACCCGCCACGACGCCATCCACCTCAGCAACCAGGTACGGCAGGCCGTGCGCAAGAACATCCTCCATGCGCCGCGCAATCTCCTCTGCACCCGGAGCCTCCAGCTCCAGCGTCGCTGTACTGCTCAGAACATACTGTGCATAGATTTCTGCTATCGCATGCGCATCGGCAGTCGCAACCGGACGAATCTCAGGGAACATCTCCTCACTCTAAGATGTCTCCGCCTCCCCTGCCGCAAAAAAATTGTTGAGAGACTCTCAGACTGCCTTTCGCACGAATCGGCTCCCGTTGTCACCGTTGCGGGAAGCTCCCGCGACCGGTTGCAGTGTCGCAGCCTGGCTTCGCTCGCGTTGCTGTGCTACCGCGGCCGGACGATGGTTGCTCACCGCGGGAATCGCCTGCTGCAGCGTCACAATCAATGCCGTTGCCGCAGCATCCCCCGAGCACGCATAGCTGTGGATCGTCGTCGCATCGAAGTACACCGAGTCGCCTTCCTCCAGCTTATGCGTCGAATCTCCGTGCCGTACCTCTAACACCCCCGACAGCACATACAGAAACTCGCATCCCACATGCTGATGAGCCCGGCGCTCGCATCCTTCCTTGCCTGGAAGAAACTCGGCATAGTACGGATCGAGCTGCCGGTCGGGAACCAGATATCCAAGGCTTTCGAAAAAGTAGGTCGGATCATCCACGCCCGTCTGTGGAAGCCTTACACGATCCTTACGCCGATGCAGGCGGAATAGTGTCACTGGCTCCGGTTCAAAGAAGTAATTCAGGTCCTTCGAAAAAACCATCGCGATTCGTGCCAGGTTTCGCAACGTCGGCACCACCCGGCCCGTCTCGAGCTGAGACAGAAAGCTCGCTGACAACCCCGTATGCCGCCCCAGTTCGACCAGTCCCATCGATTTCTTGAGACGCAGAGCTTTAATCCGTTCGCCGATACGTTTTTCAGCGATCAGGTCTTCCACGACCTCCCCATCGACCTGCTTGTTCGACAAGTCATGGCCTCGCCCATCCAGCAGCGAAGGGGAAGTGATTGCACTCGTATAGGTCTCAGCACGCGGACGAAGCGGAAAAGAAGACGTTGTCATAGAGGCCTGCCCAAATCGTTTTTGGTTTCATAAACACACAAATTGCAGAGAGTGGTGCGTGGCAGAGATTGCAATATCCGTCAAAGAAAACACCTTGGTGGCGTCCTCAAAAAGTCGGCAGAAAAAAATCTCGTCAAAAACTAAGAGACTTCCATTGCCCCATCGGTTGCTGCCAACATGCAAAAAAAAGCCTGATATGTTGTCTACTTTTCTACCGGAAGCACATCAAGGGACGATGTATCTCATTTAATTCCCTGGAAATAATGACTTGCAGGAGCCATGCCAGCCCTCTCGTAACCTCCACAAAAACAAGGAGCGCCCATCCGTCGCCTCGTCTCACTTCGAGATCGAATAAAATGAAATTCCTTCCTCTGCCACCACCTAAGCAATACTGAATGAACAACTTACGAAAATAATTTCGCTTCGCTCAACTCATGTGGAATGCTACCCTCGAAGCAGCCATGAAAATCCTCGTCATCGGCGGCGGAGGCCGCGAACACGCCCTCGTTTGGTCGCTCCTGAAATCTCCCGCCGTCACCGAGGTCGTCTGCGCCCCGGGCAACGGAGGCATCGCCGCCATTGCCCGCACCGCCCCGGTCGATGTAAACAGCCTTCCCTCGATGGTCGATCTCGTCGCCCTGGAGAACCCCGCTCTCACCGTCATCGGCCCCGAGGTTCCCCTTGCCCTCGGCCTCGTCGACGAGCTCGAGCGCCGCAGGCTCCGCGTCTTCGGACCCACCAAAGACGCCGCCCGGCTCGAATCCTCCAAGGCCTTCGCCAAGGAGTTCATGCAGCGCCACGGCATCCCCACCGCCGCTCACGCCATCTGTACCACCCTCGAAGAAGTCCGCGATCAGCTCGTCCGATTCTCCGTTCCCGTCGTCGTCAAAGCCTCTGGCCTGGCCGCCGGCAAAGGCGTCGTCATCTGCAACACTCATCAGGAGGCCGAAGCCATCGCTGCGCAGATGTTCTCCGGCGCCCTCCTCGGCGAGCAGGAAACCGAGCTTGTCCTCGAAGAGTTCCTCACTGGCGAGGAGGTCTCCTTCTTCGCCCTCTGCGACGGCACCCATGCTCTGCAAATCGCCGCCGCACAGGATCACAAACGCATCGGCGAAGGCGACACCGGCCCCAATACCGGAGGCATGGGAGCCTACTCCACCGACGGACTCCTCACCTCCGCCATGCAGCAGTGGGTCACCAAGTTCATCGCCCAGAAAACAGTCGATGGCATGCGCTCCGAAGGCAATCCCTTCAAAGGAATCCTCTTCATCGGCCTCATGATGACACCGCGTGGGCCCATGGTTCTCGAATTCAACACCCGCTGGGGAGACCCCGAGACCGAAGCCATCGTCCTTCGTCTCGAAACCGACATCCTCGACCTCTTCAACGCCGCGATCGACGGAACTGCCCACCGCCTCGCAATCCGCATGAAGCCCGGAGCCAGCGCCACCGTCATCGCCGCCAGCGGAGGCTACCCCGCAAAATACGCCTCCGGCAAGCCCATCTCGGGACTCGACGCCGAGAGCAACATCGAGAACGATGTCGTCATCTTCCACGCCGGAACCGCCATCAAGGATGGCCGGCTCGTCACCGCCGGCGGCCGCGTCCTCGCCGTCTCCGCTGCAGCCCCCGATCTCCAGATCGCCCTCGACCGCATCTATGCCTGCCTCGAAACCATCCGCTTCGAAGACATGTACTATCGCCGCGACATCGGCCACAGAGCCCTCGGAAACCGCTCCAACATCCGCCCCTTCTCCCACGGCGTCCACCAGCCCTGACGCTCGATCCCCCTAAATCACCAAACAATCGACTGTCATTCTGAGCCGCCCTTCCGACTGTCATTAAAACCAGCCCTCCCGAGCAGCGCCGCCCTCTCGACGTCATCCTGAGCGCAGCGCGGAGTCGAAGGACCCGCAGTTCTCCCCGGAGCGCCACCGCTTATCAAGGAAAACCAACAATTTACCAACGATTGACAGAATTCTCCTCAAATCCCCCGGCGAGAACCCTGTCAAGCCCCAAAACCCTCAACCAACACAAACAAAAAGACTTCACAATGGCAGACCAGTTTCGTAAATTCACTAAAATAAAGGAAGAACAAACAAAGCTCAGTGCGTAAGCACTCTCAACGGAAATAAGCCATTCATTTTCATATCTTTATCTCTAAGCTACTGAAATGGAATAATTTACATGAGACTTAACAATCTAAACCATTTAGAATGAGGTCTTTGCACCAAAAGATAGGGGGTGGGGGGCCAGCCGCGTCATAGCCGGTTCTGCCGAATCAGATACGGGCAGCCGAACGAGCCGACATCCCCTCTGGGAAGACATCAGCGTTGTACTTACAAAAGGAGCAAAATGAGCGAGCCCGTCCTCACCGCAAACGACGCCCTCAAATGGCACGACACCATCTCCGGCAACTGGCGCAATTTCCTCACGGAGCATCCGGAGATCCTCTCACTCGACATCGACATCGCGGGGACTAAAAATGTCGCCGAGCTGCTCCAGCACATCGTCGCCGTCGAGCTCCGCTACGCCGAGCGCATCGCCGGCGTCGCCGAGACCTCCTACGAGCAGATACCCTTCGACTCCGTCGAGACCATCTACGCCACACACGACCGCGCTATCCAACTCCTGAAAGGGTGTCTCGCCAATAACATCGATTGGAGTCAGACCATCGAGTTCGCCACGCGAAGCTACGGGACCTTCCGCGCGCCACTCAATACAATCTTCTTCCATGCTCTGTTGCACGGTGTACGGCACTATGCTCAACTGAACACCTTCGTCCGCCAGAAAGGCTACAAACCAAACTGGCTCCACGACTACCTCATGATGGGAGTCGAACGGGTTTAGCTTCTATGGGTTGTCATTCCGCAAGGCAGCGGAGGAATCTGCTTCTGTTTTAGCGAACCGCCTCGGCCGGCAGAATCTCCGACACGTCCACCCACTGCGTCGGATAGTCGCCCGTATAGCACGCCGTGCAGAAGTCTCCCGGCGCCAGCCCGCCCACCGGCTCGCCGATCGTGCACGCATGCGTCAGCCCGACCAGCGACAGGTACGCCAGCGAGTCCGCCTCAATGTACTTGCAAATCTCTTCCACTGAAAAGTTCGCCGCAATCAGGTCCTTCTTGCTCGGTGTATCGACTCCGTAAAAACAAGGCGAGATCGTCGGCGGACACGAGATGCGCATGTGCACCTCGGTCGCTCCCGCGGCGCGCACCATGCGGACGATCTTGCGCGACGTCGTGCCCCGAATGATCGAGTCGTCGATCAGAATCACGCGCCTGCCCTCAAGCAGCGACCGCACCGGATTCAGCTTCATCCTCACGCCGAAGTCGCGCACGCGCTGCTCCGGCTGAATAAACGTGCGGCCAACATAGTGATTGCGAATCAATCCAAGGTTGAACGGAATCCCCGACTGCGTCGCATAACCAATCGCCGCTGTCACGCCCGAGTCCGGAACCGGAACCACGATGTCCGCATCGACATGCGACTCCCGCGCAAGCTGCCGCCCCATCTCCTCGCGGCTCTTCTGCACCCAGCGGCCAAAGATCTTCGAGTCCGGCCGCGCAAAGTAGACATGCTCGAAGACACAGCTCGCCTGCCGCTGCGTCGTGTCGAAGTAGCGCGAAGTCACGCCCTCTTCGGAGACCATGACGAGCTCACCCGGCTTCACGTCGCGCTCGTACTTCGCATGCAGCAGGTCGAACGCGCACGTCTCCGACGCGAACACGATCGTGTCCGCACCGCCGTTCACGCCCGGAATCCGCCCCATCGAGAGCGGACGCAGCCCGTGCGGATCACGCGCCGCAAATAACCGGTTGCGCGTCATCATCACGATCGAGAACGCGCCCTCAACCTGCGCAAGGCTCTCGGCCATGCAGTCCACCAGCGTCGCATGCCTCGAGTGCGCAATCAGCTGAACGATGATCTCGGTGTCCGACGTCGTCTGAAACACAGCGCCATCGCGCTCCAACCGCTCACGCGAATTACCAAGATTCACGAGGTTTCCATTATGAGCAATCGCAATCAGGCCCTTCGTCGAGTCCACCGAAATCGGCTGCGCATTCAGCAGCGCCGAATCTCCCGTCGTCGAGTAGCGGGTATGCCCAATCGCCATCGTTCCCGGCAGCTTCGCCAAAACCTCATCCGTAAAGATCTCCGACACCAGGCCCATCCCCTTCATGTCGTTGACCGTCTGCCCATCCGCCGTAGCAATCCCCGCCGACTCCTGCCCGCGATGCTGCAACGAATACAGACCCCAGTAAGTCATCCGCGCCGCATCCGCATGGTTGTAAATCGCCATGATGCCGCACTCTTCGCGCAGCTTGTCGAAATGTTCATCGGCTTCACGCGGAGTCGCGTCGTCCATCACATCTTCCGAGTGCCCCATACCAGTCGTCATCCTGAGCGAAGCGAAGGACCCCCGCATTTCTTTTTCGGTCGCCACGAATCTCTCGCTCATGCCGTCACCACCTCACCTGCAACCTGCTCTTCCAAAGCACCAGACCATGCCGCCTTCAAGGACTCCACGGGAACATCGATCACTGCCTTGCCGTTGATCTCGATTGTGAACCGGCCATCAGCCACATCTCCCAAACGGAATGCCCAAACACCAGGCTGCTCCGTAAGCGCCGATTCGATCGCTTCGATATCTCCCGGATCCGCAGTTGCAATGACCGACGAACCAACCTCACTAAACAGTCGCTCAGTAATGTGGAAGGGATCATCCGAATCCAGCCGCATAGCAACCTTCACACCGAGTTCTCGAGGGAAGCACCCCCTGGCAAAGTTGGCGGCACAACCTCCGTCGGAAAGGTCGCTTGCCGACTTCAGCAACCCTTTCTCAGCCAGCGCAGCCAAAGCCTTGTGCAGAGCAGCCTCTTCGTTCAGATCGAGGACAGGAGGCGCGCCCCACATCTGACCCAGCACACTCTTCGCAAACTCCGTCGCCCCCATGTCCTGAAGCGCCTTTCTGTCCTCGCCCCGGATCGCTGAGAGAAACAAAACAGCATCGCCCGCCTTCTGGAAGCTCGCCGGCACAGCCTTCGTCACATCATCAATAATCCCGACAACCCCAACCACCGGAGTCGGATAAATCCCAACACCCTTCGTCTCGTTGTAAAGCGAAACATTGCCGCCGGTAATCGGAGTACCAAGCGCCGTACAAGCCTCAGCAATCCCATCGATCGCCGCCGACAACTGAGCCATAATCTCCGGCTTCTCCGGATTGCCGAAGTTCAGGCAGTTCGTGGCTGCAACAGGAGTCGCACCAGTACAAGCCACCTTGCGCGCCGCCTCGGCAACCGCGTGCATCGCCCCCAGCTTCGGGTCGAGATAGCACCAGCGTCCATTGCCCGCCAGCGCCATCGCCAGACCGCGGTCACCACAAGGCAGGTCGTCAGTCACAGATTGCAGATTGCTGGCCAGAGCAGCCTCGCCCTCAGGCGTGGAAGCCGCAACCGCAGTCGCTAACTTGCCGGTAGCGCTATGCGAGAAAGCAACAGGATCAAGCCCCTGAACTCTCGGCCCTGTGCCCTGTGCCCTGTGCCCGGTGCCCTTAATCCGCATCACGCCGGCCTCGCCCCCCGGGCCTTGTACAGTGTTCGTCTGCACCATCGAGTCGTACTGCTCGTACACCCAGCGTTTGTCGCAGATGTTCGCGCTCGCCAGCAGCTTTTTCAAATCAGCCGTGTAGTCGCGCGGCTTCTTCAACTCCTCCAGCACGTGCGCCGGAGGATCGAGCGGCACCGGAGCCTTCCACTCGCCGACCGGACGCCGATACACCGGAGCATCGTCCGTCAGCGACTCGTTGAGAATATCCGCCACCAGCACGCCGCCCTGCGAAATCCGCATCCGCGGCTCTGCCGTCACGTGGCCCACAATCGAAGCATCAAGCCCCCACTTGGAGAAGACGTCCAGCACCTCGGTCGCCCGCTCCTTGTCAGCCACCAGCAGCATCCGCTCCTGCGACTCCGACAGCATGATCTCGTAGCTCGTCATGCCGGTCTCGCGCTGCGGAACGCGATCGAGTTCCACGGTCAGGCCAAGGCCGCCGCGAGCGCCCATCTCGCACGTCGAGCACGTAAGGCCCGCCGCGCCCATGTCCTGAATACCAAGCACCGCGCCCGTCGCCATCGCCTCAAGGCAGGCCTCGAGCAACAGCTTCTCCAGAAACGGATCGCCCATCTGCACGTTGGGACGCTTCTGCTCCGAGCCTTCCGTGAACTCTTCCGACGCCATCGTGGCACCGTGAATACCATCGCGGCCCGTCTTTGCGCCGACGTAGATCACCGGGTTGCCGACGCCGACCGCCTTCGCGTAGAAGATCTCGTCCTTTTTCACCAGGCCAAGCGCAAACGCATTCAACAGCGGATTGCCCGAGTAACAAGGCTCAAACCGAGTCTCGCCGCCGAGGTTCGGCACGCCGAAGCAGTTGCCGTAACCCGCAACGCCATGCACCACGCCGGTCGCAACCTGGTGGTTCTTACGCCGCAGCGCCTCATCGGGCTCAGCCTCATCCAGCGGCCCGAAGCGCAGCGAATCCATCACCGCAAGTGGCCGCGCATTCATCGTGAAGATATCGCGGAGAATGCCGCCAACACCGGTCGCCGCGCCCTGATAAGGCTCGATGTAGCTCGGATGATTGTGGCTCTCGATCTTGAACGCGCACGCCCAGCCGTCGCCCACATCGATGATGCCGGCGTTCTCACCCGGTCCCTGGACCACGCTCCCCGGCCCGGTCTTGCGTTCGCCCTTCGTCGGCAGTCGCTTGAGATGGACGCGCGACGATTTGTAGGAGCAGTGCTCCGACCACATCACCGAAAAAATCCCCAGTTCCGTAAGGCTGGGAGTGCGGCCAAGGGCCTCTTCGATGCGTTTGTACTCGTCGGCAGTAATGCTGTGCTGCTTGAGCAGCTCCGGTGTGATCGTGGCTGGAGTGGGGACAGTCGTAGGCTGTTCAGCTTGCAGGTTGGCCATGGCTCGCTACCTTAATTGTCGCATGAACATAGCTTTAGCCCTCAGCCGCAACCCTTGAGCGAAAGGCTGAAAGCTACGGGCCGTAAGCTGTTTTTCAGGCTCCGGTGCTGCCGAAGCCGTTTGCTCCACGCGTCGCCGCGGCAAGCTCCGTAACCTCTTCAAAATCAGCCTGGATCCGCTGCACAATACGGAGCTGCGCGATACGGTCTCCAGCCTTTACCTCAACCGCAGCCGCACTCAGATTGGTCACCACAACCTTGATCTCTCCGCGATAGCCTGGATCGATCACGCCCGCAAGCGTCGTCACACCCCGCACCGCAAGCCCGGAGCGATCTTCGACCAGCGCTCCATGGGTCGAAGGAAACTGGAGCGCAACGCCGGTCGAAACGGGCACAGTCGCTCCCGGCGCAATCACAATCGCTTCAGCGGCGTAGAGATCGGCCGCCAGATCCCCGAACTCGCCCACATGCGCATAGCGAGGCACCTGTGCCTCAGCCTTTAACTTCATCACTTTGATACGAACCAAACGAACCACCTCACAGACAGCATATCCTGCCCGCTCAGGCCGGATGAATGCTGTCCAACTCCGGCAGCAGAACGACGCTCTCCTGCTCGTTCGGATCGGTCCTCGCAATCACCGCCACCACCGTCTCCGTCGCGCTCGGATTGTACGGAAGGTGAGGAACATCCGCCGGAATGTAGAAGAAGTCACCGGGCCTCACCACAACGTGATGCTCCAGGCGCTCTCCGTACCACATGCTGCCTTCGCCGCTCAGGACATAGATCGCGCTCTCATGTGTCTCATGCTTGTGCGCCTTCGCGCGTCCGCCCGGAGGAATCGTGACCAGCTGCATATGAAGCGCCTTCGAGCCCACCGACTCCGCCGAGATGCCCACGTTGTACTGCAGGCCCTGCTTCCCGATGAACGGCTCTCCCGACCCCAACAAACGGCATTCTGCCTTCGACGATTCCGTGACCGATGCGCTCATGACGATGCTCCCTCCGAGGTAGTTGCGAGATGCCGAGATGTGCACTCATCCTAACTCTTCCCTTCGGCCTCCGGGCCGGAAAGCTAGAATCGATCTCACAATGGCCGAACGCCCTTACACCACAACCAGCAAGCCCGCCGGCAATCGCATCTGGCAGTGGATGAAGGCTGAAGGAACCCTCTCCGAAGGCGACCCGCGAGCCCCATGGCGGCTCTTCTGGGTGGCATTTCTCGTCCGCGTCGCCTACATGACGCTGGCCCACACCTACCGCTTCCGCCCCTACGTCGATCACTTCCAGTTCGGCTGGGAGGCAGGCCGCATCGCCCGCTCCCTCGTCCTCGGACACGGCTTTGCCAACCCCTTCGCATCCTCCTATCTCGGCCTCACCGGCCCCACCGCATGGGTTCCCCCGGCCTACCCCTTTCTCATCGCTGGAGCCTTCAAACTCTTCGGCATCTACACTCCCGCTTCCGCGTGGATGCTGCTCGCCATCAACTGCCTTCTCTCCGCCGCAACCGCCCTGGCCGTATGGGAGATCGCCGTTCCGCTGCATCTCCCGCTCAACCGCCGTCTGGTCCGGATGGCTCTGGGCGCTCTATCCCGCAGCCATGCAGTACGCCGTACGCTGGGTGTGGGAGATGTGCCTCACCACCTTCCTCTTCGCGTGGGTTATCGTGCTGGCGCTGCGCATGCGCGGCATCAACATCAACGCACAAGCAACCTCAACGCAGGATGACCAGAGCCAGACGCGCCAATGGCTCCTCTTCGGCCTGCTTTGGGGAATCATCGCGCTCTCCACATCCACGCTCCTGCTGTTCCTGCCCGTATGCGGCCTCTGGATTCTGATCGGCACCTGGCATCGGCCGCACGCGCTGCGCAACGCCGTGCTCGCCGGCATCGTCTTCCTCCTCTGCCTCACGCCGTGGGAGATCCGCAACTACCGCGTCTTTCACGCCTTCGTTCCCATCCGCGGGAATCTTGGCGTCGAAACCTACCTCGGCAACGGCCCCGGCTCGCGCGGCTTCGTTATGGTCTACGACCACCCCAACATGGCCTCCGACCAGTTCTACCTCTACCAGCAAATGGGAGAGCTGCATTACGCAAAGATGCGCGGAGATCTCGCCCGCGCTTACATGCGCGCCCATCCAACCCACTTCATCGCGAACACCCTCAAGCGCATTTACTTCTTCTGGGTCAGCGTCCCGTCTGACGCTCCTTTGGCACTTGAGTTGCCACGCGTCCTGAACTACAGCTTCATCAGTCTCGCCGGACTCTTGGGCCTGGCATTCGCCCTCCGCAACCGGGTCCCCGCATCAGGCCTGCTCGCCTGGGTCTTTCTGCTGCTTCCGATCCCTTACTACACCGTCTTCGTGCAGGCACGCTTCCGCCATCCACTGGAGCCGTTGCTCACCGTCTTTGCCGTGTATTTGTTTCAGTCGGCAAAGCCCCGCGGACAGGCGCGCATAAGCAAATTGGCCGCCTCTACGAATGAATCGCCGCTTTGATCGTGCTGACCCGCTCCGCCAGACTTCCTCGCTCGACCGGCATCAGCTCGAAACCGAAATCGCGGTAGGTCTCCTCGTGAATTCTCTCGAAACGCACCGTCTCCTCAAAGCTGATTCGCCGCGCCTCAGTAGGCGTGATAAAGCCAAGATTGCGAATAAAGAAGACTCGATTCTGGTAGATCGCTTCTTTTTTCACGCGCTCCAGTTCGCTCGTAAGAATGGGTGAAAATGGATATCCAAGATAGATCGCCAGCGCCGCGGTACAGACAACGCTGCGATCGTGAAATTGAACCTCATCCGGTCGATGAGACGCTCGAAGCTGACGCTCTCTTTGCAGATCGGCGATCGCATCAATAAACGAGGGATCTCGCCAGGGTTCAACCGTACCTTGCGCGTGCGCGGCAGCGATAACGTCAGTAGCCGCCTCTTCCACCACGCTGAATCCGTCGAGCTCTAACCGACGAAGAATCGCAGTCTTCCCTGCACCCGGCGCGCCGGTGATGATGAACCTTCTCATAGAGTCTTCTTGCAAACGAAGGCGCCTCTGTCGGAAAACGCGCCTTGAGGGCCCTGTCAGGACGCTGACGCTCCGCGCGGAAGGTCTTTCCCAGTTCCTGCGACGATCCTATAGAGTCTCGTCCTTTCTGTCTCAGCAGATGCCCAAAATACGCAGAAGCACCTTTGAACTCGATATTACTGGCCCCTGCGACTAGATGACGCAGTTGTCGAAACCGCCGGCAGCTCCGTAGCAGTCACCTGATATCCGCGAAGGACGCTCTTCATCATGTCGGCATAGTCGCGATCAAGGAAACCAACTTTGAAAAGCCAACGGCCCAGTGCGCCAAGGTCGCCGGGAAATGTGTCTTCTTTGAGCTTGAAGGAATAGGTCCAGCTAATCCGCGTATGTCCGCTGTCCAGCTGGACGTTTCGAAATTCTCCCACGCCGTAAGCGATGGGTTTCGCCTTGGGCGTGGAGTAGTTCCATACGATGTAGCGGAAGTGCGATGACGTAGGAGAATCCTCCCGCTCCAGCGCCTCTTCCTCGGTGCTGCCGCCATCCGTGAGACAGACGATGTGCCTGGACCCGGGTGCTCCAAAAGCGCCTTTGGTCAGCATGGAATCGCCCGCCACTCCGGGCAGAGAGTCCGATTTGTGAATGGTCTTCTCGAGCGGCTTGTGCATCGCAGCAGAAACGACCGAAAAGGGCCGCGGGATGATGATCTCTTCAGCATGCGAGACCAGCTGCTCTGCCGGTGCGATGGCGGGATGAGGTGCATCGTGGAAGCCAGGAGGCGGCATGCAGGCCGCGGCTGCAGGACAAAGGCGAGCTGCGCCGAAGGGAAGAAACGCGAAAACAGCAAACATGATTGCCGGGCGACACGCCATCGCACTGCTCCTTGACAGAGATAAATGCTCTCTTTCAACGTTCCCGATACAACGATGATCGGAATATACGATGATCGGAGTATCTTTGTCAAAAGATACCTCTCGCAAGGCTCCACGCGCTATGCTGGAAAGGCCTTAGGCCATGCAGAAAAAAAAGTCCACCTCGTCGCAACATGTCGCAGAGCAGGAACTCATTCTGCATAAGAGCATCGGAGCGCTCATGAGGGAATTCCGCCTGGAGCCCGGAATGCTCGCGGGCAGTCCTTATGCCGAGCTTCATGCGAATGACATCAGTCTGTTTGAACTGCTGACCGAACCTGGTGTATGGAATGTGGCCGCCATCGCGCACGCCGTAGGCGCTCCGGTCTCAACAATATCTTCGGCGCTGGATCGTCTTGAACGCGGTGGACTGATCCATCGCACCCGTGCTGCTGTTGATCGCCGTATAGTCCGCGCCGAACTGACATCTCGCGGCCAACAACTGGCCGCCCGCTTGCGTGAAGCTCATCTGTTGAATTGCCGCAATATGCTTCTCCGGTTGACGGCCAGGGAGCGCGAGGAATTTGTTCGGCTCGCAGCCAGGATTGCTCAACTGCACAATCGAACGTGATCTCTTCAGCGTTCAGGAATCTGCATTATCATTGCCGCCATGTCCCAGAGCCTGCCAAAAATGTTTCATCTTTACCAGCAATTTCCCTCCTCGCGACAACTCCAATTCGACACCCTGCTCCGGGAAGGCCTGGAACGCAAGTCCCTCACGTCGGAACTCAAACCGGGCATGCGCATCGCAGTCGGAGTCGGAAGCCGTGGAATCGCGAACCTTCCTGAGATCGTAACTGCTGTACTCGACCGCATTCGTGCATCCGGAGCAGAGCCTTTCATCGTGCCGGCCATGGGCAGCCATGGCGGAGCCACGCCATCCGGTCAGCAACAACTCCTCGCCGAGTTTGGCATCACACCCGAATCCACGCATGCGCGCTTCGAGACAAGCATGGATGTTGAAGAGATCGGAAAGTTCGATCATGGCTATCCTGTCGTCTTCAGCAGCGCCGCATTGAAAGCCGACGGCATCGTTGTCATCAACAGGATCAAGCCGCACACTGACTTTTTCGGAAACCTCGGCAGCGGCATCCAGAAGATGCTCGCCATCGGCTTCGGGAAACATGTGGGCGCAAGCAATACTCACCGCGCGGCAATGCAAGTAGGACACGAATCAGCCATTCGTGAGAGCGCAAAGGTCATCCTGGAAAAGGTCCCCGTCCTCTTCGCAGTTGCCATCCTGGAAGATCAGCATCACCAGACCCACGACCTGCACGTCGTTCGCGGTGATGAGATCCTCAAAGAGGAGGATGCGCTGTTTGCAAAGTCCCGGGAACTGCTCCCTCGATTGCCCTTTCCCGCGGTTGACCTCCTCATCGTCGACGAGATCGGCAAAGAGATCAGCGGAACCGGAATGGACACCAACGTGATCGGCAGGGGAGTCTTCGGCTATCTTTCTACTCTTCTGCCGCAACACAACACGCAACCGCACATCAGCAGAATCTTCGTCCGGGACCTGACTCACGCAACCAATGGAAATGCCATCGGGATAGGCCTCGCGGATTTCACCACGACGCGGCTCGTCAATGCCATCAATCGCGATTACATGTACACCAATGTGCTGACTTCGCTCGGCCTGCCGACCGCGAAAATTCCAATGTACTTCGACACCGACCGCGAAGCGATCAGCCATGCCATCGATTCTGTAGCATTCGCATCCACAAAAGGCCTGAAGATCGCATGGATCAAAAACACCCTCAGCCTCGACCACATCCTCGTGTCGGAACCTCTCGCCGCCGACGCGGACCCGGCACTCCCCATCGAGATCGGCAGCCAACCGCAAAGCCTCGACTTTGATACGCACGGCAACCTGCTGCCTTTTTAGGGGATTCACTCTCCCACAAGAGACGCACCCCTCTTCGAAAGCGCGATCGCGCTCGGCTAAACTGGAAGTTCCACCCACGGGAAGCCGCATGCCAGCCGAAATCATCCTCCAGCAGACACCGGACGACATCGACCTCCTCGACAAGCGCGAGCAGCTTGCAGCCGTGCGCGCTCGGCTCGCAGAGCGTGAATCCGAACTTGCCCAGCTTCGCGCCCAGCTCAAAACCTTTGAAGGCCGCTACCTTCGCCAGGTCGGCGTCTTCTATGCCGAGCTTGACGACATCGAAGCGCGCATCGCCGAACGCGAAGTCGAACTCTACGACTCCGACTCCGCACGCCTCCGCGCCCAGGAGGCCCGCCGGCAAGCGCAGGAGACCCACGATGCCGCATTCGCCGCTGCCCGTGAAGCCGAGGAGTTCGACCCGCCGCCCAGCCTCAAGACCCTCTTCCGCGAGGTCGCCCGGCGCATCCACCCCGACTTCGCCCGCGACGACGTCGAGCAGAAACACTTCACTCTGCTGATGGCCCGCGCCAATCAGGCCTACAGCCTCGGCGACACCGAAACCCTCCAGCGTCTCCTCGACGATCATCGCGAGATCAATGCCTCCATCGCCGGAGAAGGCCGCATCGCCGAGCTCGCCCGCATCGCACGCCAGATACTCCACGCCGAGCGCGACATCGCCAGCCTCGACGCCGAGCGGCATACCCTGCTTTCCAGCGAGATCGCCCAGCTGTACGTCGAGGCCGAGGCCGCAGCCCGTGAACATCGCGATCTCCTCACCGAACTCGCAACCAGTCTCCGCGACCAGATCGCCGATGCCCGCTACCGCCTCGAGTTCGTCGACCGCCAGGTCAACGCGCAGAGACGGCAGGGCGACGAGGAACGACGCCAGAGTGACGAGGAGCAACAGCCGGGCCATGAACGATAAACCCGGTTCAGGCCTGCAGCACATCCCTGCCGCAGCCGCGCTGTCGCTCAATCCCACCCGCGCGAGCATCATCGCCCGCGGCCGCCGCGATGCCGCCAACGCAGCCTCCAACCCCCACTACCGGCAGGCCATCGCCGACTACAACACCGGCAACTTCACCGAAGCCGCAACCGGCTTCCGCCTCGCCGCCGCGCAAGGCCACGCCGAATCGCAGTACATCCTCAGCACCATGTACGACGAGGGCAAGGGCCTGCCACACGACGACACCCAGGCCGCCTGGTGGGAGCGCAAGGCCGCCGAGCAGGGACACGCCTACGCCCAGGCCAACCTCAGCTTTCGCTGCTACGCCGCGAACGACTTCCCCGAAGCCTTCGCATGGTGCCAGCGCGCCGCCTACAGCAACCTCGCCTGGGCGCAGTACAACCTCGGCCTCATGTATCGCAAAGGCGAAGGCGTCCGGCAAAGCGACACCGACGCTGCCTACTGGTATCGGCTCGCCGCTACTCAGAACTTTCCCGAAGCCCAGCAGAAGCTGGCTGACCTCTACTACTTCGGCCAGGGCGTCCCCCTCAGCTACACCAAAGCCGCCGAGTGGTACCGCAAGGCCGCCGATCAAGGTAACGCCGAATCCCAGTTCCAGCTCGGCCATCTCTACGCCACCGGCCAGGGCGTCGAGCACGACTACACCCAGTCCCGCCACTGGATTCGAAAGGCCGCACTCCAGGGCCACGAACAGGCGCTTCGCGAACTCAAGCGCCGCGAATACCGCGACCCATAACCCGGCCACAACAGTCGCAAAATCGAGCCCATTTTTGTTCCGCAAAAAAGTCGCTCAATGAATGCCCAACGACACTTCTAGGAATGCTCTGCAACCGAACGAAGGGCTTTGAGTAGCTCGACACCGTTCGGACTACCCCATCCGGTACGCGCATTCCACGTCGCAGCCGCGGCATGTGCCTGGCCATCGGAATCGTCGTTCGCCTCCGGCGCCACTCTGTTCAGGGCTCCCGATGGACCTATATCCCGATAAAGCGCCTGATTGATATATCCGATATTTCGGCCTGAACCCTGATTGAGGCGCGCGACAAGCCCTGCCCAGAACGGTGTAGCCGCGGACGTGCCGCCTAACACCAGCGACTTGCCATGGAGATAGATCGAGTACCCACTCTCGGGAGCGGCGTTGCCCGCAATATCTGGAATTCCCCTCCCCTTGCTCCCATCTTCACGAAGCGGAACATTTACATCGGATTGCCAATCCGGGAGCGCAAAGAAATTGCTCACGCCTCCGCCGCCGCCTGTCCACTCCACCTCCCCCGATCGCGTGATCGATGTACCGCCGCAGGCAAGTACCCATGGACTGGATGCAGGAAAATCAACGTGGAGTTTGCCGTCATTTACCCCATCCGTCACACCACCATCGCCTGCCGCGCAAACTACAGTGATGCCTTTCGTTGCTGCCACCTGAAATGCCTCGTCAATTGCCGTCATCGCCTCAATTGGCCAATTGATTTCAGGGGCGCCCCACGAGATAGAGAGAATCGACGGTCGATTTTTTGTATCGGCAATGGCAGCTTTTATCGCCGCGAGGAATCCCTCGTTCGTGTTTGGCGCGAAATAGACCACAATATCCGCACCCGGAGCTACGGCCCCAGCCACCTCAATGTCGATTGCAACCTGTCCATCAGGACCTTGAATTCCAGAAGGTCTGTTCTTTGCCCCCAGCACGGATTCCCAGGTCACTCGTGGTGCTGGAACACCTATTTTCTTGAAATAGACCTCAATATCTTTGCTAAGATACCCACCGCCCAGTTCAATCAGCGCGATGCACTGGCCGCTTCCGTCATATTCAGCGGGTAACCGATAGAACTGCACAAGTTCCGGGACGGTCATGGAACGGAATTGGAGGTCGGCAGGCTTCTTTTTGCGAACTCCTGTAATTTGCCTCGACTTCTCTGGCTCTGCCTTCCCTTGCTCCGCCTTCTCTTGCTCTGCCTTCTTTCGCTCCGCCTCCCATTGCTCTGTCTTCGACATGAAAACCTGGCCACGTTGGTACAACTCATCGAGCCGCTGTTTGTTGTCCTCGACCATCGCACGGATCTCCGTGATGGAGGCTCGAGTGGTAACCAGCATTTGGTCCAATTCCGTTCGTATCGCAATCACCGCATCTTTTGCCTTGCGGATTTCATCCGCCGAGCCTGTCGCCTGGCGGTAAATCTTCTGTGTGTCTTCAGCGATCTCACGAACTTCCTTCGACACTTCTTTCAGATTGAATCCATAAAGAAACAGCCCGAGTGTCACGAACAACGCAAGCACCGCTCCCGCAAACTTGCCGAACCGGATCAGGCCCTGATCGACAACGTAGACCGCTTGGCCTGCCCCTACCGCGACGGTCTGGTTTGATCCGGAAATTTCTGGCCTGAAGCTGAATCCGTAGAGATACATCAGTATCCCCACAACGATAAAGAACAGGACAATCACTGCCGCGACCTTCCCCGCCCGAATCAGGTCGCGATCGAAGCTGTAAACCACCCGACGGGGTCCCAACGCTTGAGATGCAAACGCGCTTTCAGAACTGGCGGCAGACGAAAGCGAGGACATGCAGTAGTAGCACTTGACCGCCTCGTCGTTGATCTCTTCTCGACAGAACGGACAGTTCTTCATCGAGACTCCTTAATGGAGAAAATACAATTCCACGCGCCTGGAAACCCACAACTGATTGAATGAAGACATATATACACGACAGCCACGAAGGATTTCCAAGGAAATCCCTGCACCGAACCGGCCCCCCACATTTTGCGGTGAATGATTGGAATCGGTTTTGTGGAAAATCCACTGTCAAGGCCCCGATTCGAAATCTCTCGTCCCCAAAATCTCTTATCGAAAACAAATCAAAAGACTTCTGCCCCGAAAAAATTCACTCCCCCAGTGGCAGAACAGTTTCCTCTCATTCGTTAGAATTGAAATAGCAGGAAGAACAAACCCCGGCCTGTCCCCGGGGTTTGTTCTTTTTTATCTGGGAGAACTCCCGAAATTTGATTTATCTAACCGCATAGAGATGAAGACTTTACAAGTCGTCCCACGCAGAATTTCCCGGATTATGAGTTTGGCATCAGAAATGCACGCGCAATTTAGAATCTAAGTACTTTATTTTCAGATTTTTGCATCAAAAGATAGAGGGGGTACCTCATGAGGGATACGCCAAAGTGGAGAACAAGCCTGGGCAGTTACGCCAGCCCGGTCGACTCCGCCTGCTCCTGCGCGTGATAGCTCGACCGCACCAGCGGCCCGGACTCCACATGCCTGAAGCCCATACCCAGCGCCTCGTGCTTCAGGAAAGCAAACTCATCCGGCGTGTAATACCGCGTCATCGGCAGATGGTCCCGTGAAGGCCGCAGGTACTGCCCGATGGTCAGAATATCGACTCGCCGATCAGCCAGGTCCCGGAAGACCGAGAGCAGCTCATGCATCTCCTCGCCCATCCCGACGATGATGCCCGTCTTGGTCACAATCTCTTCACCCGACTCCGCCGCGATCTCCTTGGCCTTCCGCAAAAATTCCAGGGATCGCTCGTATCGCCCGCCGGACTTCGCCACGCGATAAAGCCGCGGCACCGTCTCGATATTGTGGTTCAGGATCTCCGGCCGCGCCGCCACCACCAGCCGCAGCGATTCCTCGTTGCCCTGGAAGTCCGGCGTCAGAATCTCGACACGGCACCCCGGCGCCTGGCGTCGAATCTCCTCGACGACCATCACGAACGCCCGTGCCCCGCCGACGTTGTCGTCGTCGCGGTTCACGCTCGTAATCACGGCATGGTGCAGCCCAAGCTGCGCGACGGCATACGCCACCCGCCGCGGCTCGTCGAAATCGATCGGCTCCGGCCTGCCCTTCGGTACCGCGCAGAAACCGCAGCGCCGTGTGCACAAATTTCCGAGCATCATGAACGTCGCGGCCTTCTGGTTCCAGCACTCGCCGATGTTCGGACATTGCGCGCTCTCGCACACCGTGTGCAGCTTCAGCTCGCGAGCCATCTTCTTCAGGTTGTGGAAGGTCTCGCCCATCGGAGCCTTCGCCTTCAGCCACGCCGGCTTCGGCTGCGGCTTCCTCGGCGAAAGGTCGATCTGCACAAGCTCGGAGACGGGCGTCATCCCTTTGATTGTACCAATGCCTGCGCGGCCTCCACGCGGGCGCGGCGCAGCGTCTCGACGATATCGCCCGTTGGATAAAACTCCATCGCGATCATGCCGTTGTAGTGCAACTCGCCCAACCGCCGGTAGATAGTGCCGTAATTCATCTCCCCCGTACCGGGCTCATGACGCCCCGGAACATCGGCCACATGAATCAGCCCGACCGCGTCGATGTTCTTTTCGAGCTTCTCGATCAGATTTCCCTGGCTGCGCTGCTCGTGATACAGGTCGTAAAGAACCTTGATCCTCGAGCTCCCGACCGCGCGCGCAATCTCGAAAGCCGGCGCGACGCCGTCCATCCAGATCGATGGATTCTCCAACCGGTCAATCGGCTCGATCACCGCATCCATCTGCGCGGCCTCCAGAACATCCGCCGCACGCTTCAGAGTCTCGATCGACGCCTGCCTCTGCGCCTCATCGGTCGACGAAGCCAGCTTCTTGCCCGAAAGGAGAATCAACCTGCTGCACCCGACACGGCGCGCCGCCTCCACAAACTGCTTCAGCTCCGCGATATATGCATCCCCACCGCCCGGCTCGGCAAACCCGAGCTTCATCCCCGAAGTCGCATCGACGCTGATCCCCAGTGCGGACATGCGCGACATCGCGCTCTGCAACTCCGCGCCCGACCAATGCAGAAACTCTCCGACCAGCTCAACATGCCGGAATCCCGCCTGTGCCACCCGCCCAAGATTCTCCTCGAAACTCCCCCGGCTCCTCAGAGTCCAGATCATCACCGAGAACCGGTCGCTCGGCTCTGGAGAAGCCGCGAACGCACGAAGCGGCCACACTGGCGCAAGCACCGCCGGCACCATCAACTTCCCGAAAACCCTACGGCTAAGCAAGTGGTCTCCTCCGCGATACATCATCAGCGCAGGCGCTCCCGCACCTCGGGCCGCGCCAGATACAGAAAGAAGACCAGCGCGAAGAGCGCCTGCAGAAGAAACGGGAACGCATGCAGTCGCGCGAAGACAAAGAAATTCCCAAGGCTGAGGGTCAGGCAGCCTCCAAGCACCAGCGCCCACCCCCAGCGCCGCAGCCGCAACAAACCAAAGATTCCCGCCGCGAACAGCGTACAGATCGCCAGCACGCCATACTTGCTGCTGCCGTTGCCGAAGACGCCGCGCAGAGCCGCGAAGGCGTTCACCATCACCACCACCAGCAGGAACAGCGCGATCCCCGCCACCCCCGGCAGCATTCCCCTGGCCCGCTCTTCAAGTTTCTGGATTTCGTTCTCGTCACTCATAACGTGTGTAAGTAAGCCAGTAGATCGTTGAGGTCCTGCTGGTCGATGGTATTCCCCATCGCCGGCATAAGGCCATGGCCGTGCAGAACCGTGTCGGTCACACGCTCATCGTTCGCCGGCGCGCCACTGTGAAGATAGGGCTTCTTGAATACGCCAATCAGCGCCGGCCCATTCAACGGAGCGTCCTTGCGGTCGTTGTGGCAGCGAGCGCACTGCGCCTGAAACACTGCGTGCCCATGCATCTGCTGCGCATTCAATTGTTCCAGCGGAACCGGAGGAGGCGTCGACTTACATCCTGACATCAGCATCACGGCCACGATAGCCGCAAAAACCATCGCAACTCTCACAGATCTATTCTCGCATTCCGGGTATTCAATTCGCCGCCGCAATCGCCGCCACAATCCTGTCCATCACGTCCCGGTCGGCATTCGACCGCGGCATATGGTTCCCCACCATGATCGAGAAGATCACCGTCTTCCCGCTCGCGCAATCCAGATACCCGCTCAGCGCCCGCGCCTCACCAAGCGTTCCCGTCTTCGCAAACACATGATCCTTCAAGGGAGCCTTGGGGAACCGCTCTGCCAGCGAACCATCCTCGCCGCCGACCGGCAGCGTACGTTTCCAGTCTGCAAACCACGGCTGTGTCGTCGCGTACTGCAGCAGCCGCGCCGTGGCACGTGGAGCCACCAGGTTATGACCGCTCAATCCGGAGCCATCGAAGAAGACAAAGTCATCCGGATCAATCCCCGCCTGCGTCGTCAGGAATGCCCGCACCACGCGCACCCCACCGACCGTCGAGCCATCCCCGAGCACTGCAGCTCCTGCATTGTGAAGAAAAATCTCTGCATGCAGATTCTGGCTGACCTTATTTGTCACCGTCATGTCCTCAATCAGCGTCGGCGAAGTATGTCTCGCCAGTGGATTCGCCAGCGCAGTCTGCATTACGCTGCAATCGCTCACGCAGCCTGCCAGCAGCTTCGGCGCGCCATAGCTTTTCGTCCAGTCGATACTCGGAGCAGGCTCGTGCGAGGCCTGCATGAATCCCCGAGAATCTACAGGGATATTGTGTTTCGCCTTCGCCGCACCGGTCACCACGATCCCGCGCGTTTCCAGCATTTGCTTTAACACAGCCGCCGCGAACTCCGCCGGGTCGTGAATCGCAACCTCTTCCTCATCCGTATGAGCGTCCACCGCAATCGACCCGTAGATGCGCAGCACCTTCGACCCAAGAGCGCGCTCAATCTGCACATGGCTGCCGCTTTTCGCCGGCCCTGTAAGCAGTGAAGTCATATCGACTGCGTAGTACGGCGTAATCGGATCGATCGTTACGGTTGCGGGTTTGCCCGGAGCATCCCCAGGCGACACCTTCACCACAAGCTGATTGTCGTTGATCGTCAGTGCAGAGACCGGCGCGCCGTATCCCCACACTGTGTCATCGACGGACCAATCCTCCGGATACGGCTCCCACGGATACAGCGTGTCATCCCCAACAACATCGCCGTTCACGACCTTCAGTCCAGTCTTCGCAATCTGATCCGCCATGTCCTCCAGATACCGTAGTGCTGGAGGCCCGGGAAGAGGCTCCTGCCCGGGAGCCACCTTTGGCCGCATTGCCGGGGGAACATAAGGAATTACACGTCCCGAAAGATTCGCATCGCCTGCCCCAAAGAGGACCAGGTCGCCTGCAAGCTTGTCCGCCCCGTTGAAGACACCACGCGCGAGTACCTTCGTCTCAAACGTCGTCTGCGCGCCCAGTAACGCCAGCGCCGTGGCCGTCGTAAACATCTTCGTGTTACTCGCCGGCTGAAAAAGCTGCCCATCATTGAGCGAGTAAATCGGTGAGCCATCCATCGCTGTCACCTTGATGCCCCAGTGGGCCCGCGCCACCTGCGGATCGGCCAGCAACGCATCCACCTGCCTCGCAAGCTCAGTGCACTGTCCGCTGTGTCCAGCCTTCGCTACCTCGCCATCGCACAGAGCGCCTTGTGCCCATCCCGCAACCGGACATACTGCCGCCACCATCGCCGCGCATCGCAACCATCGAGTCATGCGCGAAGTCTAACAGGTGGGCCAGGGCTAAGGGCGTAGGACATAGGGTTAAGCGAGAACTCAGAATTAGCATCGTCTCCAAAACCTATGCCCTACCCCCCTGTGCCCTGCACCCTAAGAAGCCCTAAGACCTCTAAAATTCCTTCATGCCCTTTCTGCCCCGTCCGCACTTCGACTGGCATCTTCGCACCCGCACCCTGAATCCTGGGCAGCGGACCCTCATCATGGGCATCCTCAACGTCACGCCTGATTCATTCTCCGATGGTGGACACTTCTACTCCGCCCAAAACTCTACCGAGCGAACCCTCCATCAAGCGCTGCAGATGCTCGATGAGGGAGCCACCATCCTCGACGTCGGTGGCGAATCAACGCGCCCCGGTGCCGTGCCGCTCTCTCCTGAAGAAGAGCAGGCCCGTATCCTGCCGGTGATCAATGCCGTACTCGCCGAGCGGCCAGACGCCATCCTCTCGGTCGATACCTTCCACGCCGCAACAGCGCGGTTCGCCATCGAAGCCGGAGCCGAGATCGTCAACGACGTCAGCGGCCTGACCTGGGACGATGCGATGGCTGCAACCTGCGCCGCGCTCGTCTGCGGAGTTGTTATCATGCATACACGCGGCCGCCCCCAAGAGTGGCGCGAACTCTCTTCGCTCGCGCCTCAGGCAGTCGTCCCCATGGTGCTCAACGATCTCGCGCAACGTCTCGACGCAGCCCACCACGCCGGCATTGCCCGCAACCGCATCGTGCTCGATCCCGGAGTCGGCTTCGGCAAACGCGGCGACGAGAACTACCCCCTGCTCGCGCACCTAGACCAGCTCCACCAGCTCGGACACCCTCTCCTGCTCGGAGCCTCGCGCAAAGGCTTCCTCGCCCAAACCATCGCCCACCTCCACGACGCGCCTCCCGGCACCGACGCGCGCCTCAACGCAACCACCGCCGCCAACGTTGCAGCAATCCTCGCCGGAGCCCACATCATCCGTGTTCACGATGTCCTCGCTGCGGCCGAAGCGGCCGCGATTGCAGACCGCGTCCTGACGATCCTTTAGGAATCAGTGGTAGAAATCAGGTAGAACAATTCAAGTGAAAATTCTTACCGCAGCCGAGATGGGCGCCACTGACCGGCGAACCGCCGAAGAGTTCGGCATCCCGCTGAACGCGCTCATGGAGAACGCCGGAACCGTGGTGGCGAACTTCTGCCTCACACATTATCCAGATGCCCTGCACGTGATTGCGCTCTGCGGCAAAGGCAACAACGGTGGCGACGGCTTCGTCGCTGCACGGCGTCTTGCCCGCGAGGGGCGACGCGTAACCATTGCTCTCCTCGGTCGAGCCGTCGACGTGAAGGCAGGCGAAGCGGCCGAAGCCCTCGCCCGCCTGCGGTCCGAGACCCCGCACACCGAACTTCACGAGATCTCCGATGCGAGCGAACTGGCACCACTTTTCGCGCATGGCGATCTCCTGATCGATGCTGTCGTCGGCACTGGGTTTCAGCCTCCCTTGCGCGGTCTCGCGGCGACGGCACGCGATGTCGTAAACCGTACGTCCATTCCAGTCATTGCAGTCGATCTCCCTTCAGGGTGGGACGCCGACTCAACCGCTCAGACGGTTGACGGGGCCTTTCGCGCGGACGCAGTTGTCACTTTCACCGCGCCAAAGATGGCGCACGTCTTCGGGCATCTCACCACGGCGACCTTCGGCCCGGTAGTTATCGCTCCCATAGGCTCACCGGACGATGCCATTCAGTCCTCGAACGGGCTCAACTGGGCGGGCTCAGCAAAGGTCATCGCCGAAAGGCCCCGCGACGTAAACGCCAACAAAGGCAAATACGGCCATGTGCTCATCATCGGCGGAAGCTACGGCACCGCGGGTGCGCCATCCATGGCCTCACTGGCTGCAATGCGTACCGGAGCGGGTCTTGTGACTGCGGCGGTACCGGACTCGATCGTCTCGCTCGTGGGTGGCGTCGCTCCGGAGCTGATGGTTCGCCCGCTGCTACAAGGCCCAGATGGCGCGGTCGCGCTCGAAAACCTCGCCGAAGACAAGATCGGCCGATTGCTCGACCGCATCACCGTCATCGCCCTCGGCCCCGGCCTCTCGCAAAAGGGGGAGGCCTCCGTCGTCGCCCGCGATCTCGTCGCAAAGGCACGCGTACCCATGGTCATCGACGCCGACGCCCTCAACGCCTTCGACGGACGCGCCAACCTCCTCAACGGAGCAGGCCGCACCCTCGTCCTCACCCCGCATCCCGGCGAGATGGCCCGGCTCACCGGCATGACCATCAAGGACGTCGAAGCCGACCGCATCGGTCTCGCCCGCCGCTTCGCAACCGAACACAAACTCACACTCGTCCTCAAGGGCTGGCGCACCCTCATCGCGCACCCCGACGGCGCAATCGCGGTCAACACTTCGGGCAATCCCGCCATGGCCAAGGGAGGCAGCGGCGACATCCTCACCGGCATCGTTGCAGCGATGCTCGCGCAGTTCCCAAACGATCCGGCGCGCGCCGTGGAAGCCGCCGTCTATCTCCACGGACTGGCAGGCGACTTCGCCGCGCTCGAGGCCGACGAACATACCGTGCTCGCAACCGATACGGTCCGGCATCTCTCCGCCGCTTTTCGCTACCGTACGACGGATGCGAACGGGACAACGTGGATTACCGGGCTGCGCCGTTGAACTTTACCCGTGAGAAGCGTTTTCGCACTCGCTCAGTCGCGGGCACACTCGCTCTTGGCGCAACCATCGCCGAGATCCTGCTGCCTCCGCCAAAACTGGTCATCCTTCGGGGTGAGGTCGGCGCCGGCAAGACGACGCTCACGAAAGGCATCGCCACCGCTCTCGGGGCCGCTACCGAAGAGGACGTTACCAGTCCGACCTTTACGCTCATTCACGAGTATGCAGGACCGAAGGTTCGGCTCTATCATCTCGATCTCTACCGTCTCGAAACCGAGAAGGAGCTTGCTACGCTCGGGATCGAGGAGATGGCTGCTGAGTCTGACGCGCTCATGCTCGTCGAGTGGGGTGAACGGTTTGAGAGTATCGTCAGACGCGCTGACGCCGAGATTGCGATGGCGCACGGTGAAGGAGACGAGCGGCTGTTGTTTGTTCGCTGGCGGTAAGCCGGTCCTATTCAGGAACTATGGCCGTTGCATTGGAGGACGCCGAGAAATTTAATCCAGGGGCCTACGGCGTCGCGGTATTGGTGGGCCATGATTCGGGAGATCTGGTGCAGGTGGGTCATGTCGTGGGTGGCCCAGGTGGCCAGCAGTTGGGAGAGGGTGACGGGGCCGAAGGACGGGTGCGTTCCTCGTCGGTCGAGGTCGCCGGGCTGCAGGTTCCAGGAGTGGACTAGAGCGATGTTCCGGGCGCGGAGTTCGGCAAATTCGTCGAGTAGCTGTGGGAGCGACTTGCCCTGGCTCTCCCGCTCCTGGGCGAGGCGGTCGAAGCGCTCGAAGGTGCGGGTCTCGCCGAAATCGAGGATCATTTTTGCGCGAGCCATCCAGTCGACTCGCTCGCCGTGGCAGAGGTGGCCGATGACTCCGTAGACGGTCCAGCTATTGTCCCCTTCACTGTGTCGGGTCCATGATTCGGGGAGATCGCGGACCAGGGCGTTGAGCGCGGCAGGGGTCCGGCTGAGGAGGGCGATTGTGTCGGGAAGGCTGTGTTCCATGGTTCCTTCAGATCTTCAGATCGTCGTGAATATTTGATTTCTCCTCATTCGGTTCTGGCTCATTATTTTGCTGCGGCGTTGACGAGGTCGGTCAACGGCGGCAGGAAGGTGAAGCGGACCAGGGCGACTGGCTTTTTGGCGGCTTCGATCTGGGCGAGGGCGTTTTGTTTCCAGTTGGCGGGCGGGGTGGTTCCGCTGGAGATGTAGTTGAGGGCTTCGAGGCCGATGTTCGAGAGCGCGGTGAGTTGCTCGGCGCGGGGGCGGACTTCGGCGAGGCGAGGGGAGTTGTTCATCAGGGATTCGACGTCGGGGACAGAGATGATCCAGGACTGGAAGTCTCGGGCCAATTGGGCTCGTTGCTCGGTAGCGGTCGTGGGGCTGGTCAGAAACTCGCGGGTGAATTTTGCGATGTTGTGACGTGTGGGCGGGTCGGGGGCGATGGCGTCGACGAAGTTGTTGAGCGGTGTGAGCTGGTCGGTGCGCTGGCCCTGGTAACGGTCGTGGAAGGGGACGGGTTCGAGTGCCTCGGCGAAGGTGCGGAGGGCTGCGAGCTGCTCGCTGGTGACTGAACTCATGTCGATTGTCGAGGAGGCGGGCATCTGCGTTGCAACTGCCTGGGCGCTTTCGCTGAGTCCGGGATTTGTTGCGTGGATGGCGTGCTTGGTGCCGGGGGGGACGGTGAGGGGTTCGGTGAGGGCGGAGTGGTCGGCGGTGAGCTGACGGAGGGCGATGTTGGTGTGGGAGAGGTGGGTCAGGCCGAGGAACTGGAGGCGTGCGGATTCGATCCAGAGGCGGCGGTACATGTCGTCGACGTTGTCGACAGATTGCGGGGACCAGAGGCGCTCGGCGATGGCGGCGGTGCGGGGCCAGATACGGGAGTCGATGGAGAGCTGGTTGAGTTGCTCGGCCCACATGCAGGTTTCGCCGCCCAGGATGAGTGTTTGCTGCTCTGGCGTGAGGCCGGAGTTCGCCGGGATCGGATCGGACTGGTAATGCTCCTTGGCGGACTTCATGCCGTCGAGGTAGTAGGGCTGCGAGAGGATGGCCTGATGGCCTTCGCGGGCGGCGGCGAAGAGGCCTTCGGGTCCGCGCCAGGACTGGATGATCGCGTCCTTAGGGAGCGCGGGGTTGAGGATCTCGTCCCAGCCGACCATGTGCTTGTGGTGTTTGGTGAGGATCTCAAGAACACGGCTCTCGAAGTAGGTCTGGAGGGCGGCGGTGTCCTTGAGGTGGCGGCTGCGCATGAAGGCTCGGACGCGCGGGTTGGACATCCACTGCTTGCCGTTGGACTCGTCGCCGCCGACGTGCATGTAGGGGTCGGGGAAGAGGGCGGCCATCTCGCCGAGGAACTTGTCGAGGAACTGGTAGGTGGACTCGCGGGTGGGGTCCATTGCCGCGTCGTCAATGCCGAACTCGCGGCGGATGGTGTAGGGGCCGTGGGCAGCGGCGAGGAGCGGGTAGCCGACGAACCAGGAGCGCGTGTGGCCGGGCATGTCGAACTCAGGGATGACGCGGATACCGCGGTCGCGGGCGTAGGCGACGATGTCGCGGGCCTGAGCCTGGGTGTAGAAGAGGCCGTCGGAGCCTTTGCCGGTGAGTTGCGGATATACCTTGCTCTCGATGCGGAAGCCCTGATCTTCGGTGAGGTGCCAGTGGAAGACGTTGAGCTTCACGGCGGCCATGGCGTCGAGGTTGCGCTTGATGACTTCGACGGGCTCAAAGTGGCGGCCGGTGTCGATCATGAGGCCGCGCCAGCGGAAGCGTGGTGAGTCTTCAATCCGGACGGCGGGAAGGAACCAGTTTTTGCCGGCCGGATTTTGCTGGATGAGCTGCCGGAGGGTGGCGAGGGCTCGCATGGCTCCGACGACGGTGGCCGCGTGGATGCGGACGCTGGCGGGCGTGACGGTCAGGGTGTAGGACTCGTCTTCGTCGAGGGACTGAATGGTCTGGCCGGGGCCGTCAACGTCGAGGATGACCGTGGCGCCGGCACCGGTCGCGAGAGCCGGCCCTGAGACGCCGGTCTGTTTCTGGATCTGCTGGAGGACGCGCTGGACGGCGGCGTCGAGGCGCGCGTCACGGTAGTGTGCGGTACCGATGGTCAGGGCGGAGTTCCATGCAAGACCACCCTCGGATGGGGTGAGGTGCGCGGGTTGGGGGAGGAGAGTGTTGGTGAAGGTCTGGGCGGGAAGAGAAGGCATGAGCAGGGCGCAGGCGAGTAAGGCAGGGAGGGTGAGACGCTTCACTACTGGGGTTCTCCTTGGGAGCGCGGAAAGATCCGTTTCAGGTTTTCTACGGAACTATACAGGCTCGGACAGGCTCGGCGATGTGAGCGTGTGGAAGGGTACCCTCCCCCCTCCCCTATCTTTTGGTGCAAATTGCTCCATTTACATGGTTTAGATCTGACATACTGATGCCCGCGGATCGCCAAAGACCAAATTTCCAGGGAATCTACTCCCAGATTCCGGCAAATTATTGATTTGAAAGAACGAAGCCCGGATAATTTCCTGGGCTGTGCAGCTTTGGCCGCTGATTAAATTGTAGCGGTAGGAGACGGTATTTCTGCCACGGCCAACTCGTTGATGGGAAACGGGATGAACGATTTTGGTACTTGACAGCGGTTTTTTCCACACTGGTGTGGAAAAGGCCGGACTCTGCCGAGTTGGGGACGAGAGGTGTGAAACCTAATTGGCCTTCCTGCTGCTCGTTTGTCGTGACTTCGGCTTCGTTTTGCTCTCGAGGTTAAGGGCTACTGCTGCGCGGATGAGGTCCTTCAAGGCAGCCTCATTGATCTTGTCGCCTTCGTGGATATCGATGGCGCGCCTGACGTTGCCTTCGAGGCTGGAGTTGAAGAGACCAGCGGGGTCGTCAAGGGAAGCTCCTTTGGCGAAGGTCATCTTGACGACGCTCTTGTAGGTTTCTCCCGTGCAGACGATGCCGCCGCGGGAGAAGACGGGAGTCCCCATGAACTTCCACTCTTCGACGATCTCAGAGTCTGCCGCATGGATGAGCCTGCGCAGTTTCGCGAGCATCTTTCCGCGCCAGTCCCCGAGTTCGTTGATCCTGGCGTCGATGAATGCAGAAGCCGATTCCCCTGAAATGCCGCTCTTCATATGCACCTCCAACTGTCGCAGTTCACTTTCGCGGCGCCTTACCAAGGCTTCAGCTGCGTGATCTGAATGAGATTACCGCAGGTATCGTTCACCATGGCGATTGTGGAGGCCGTCACGTCGGTTGGCGGCATGGTGAACTGGGCGCCGTGCGTTTTCATGCGTTCGTAATCGGCCTGCAGGTCGTCGGTGAAGAACATGGCCGCGGGCTGGCTTTGCTGGAACAGGGCCTGCTGGTAGGTTTTGGCTGCCGGATTGTTGTTGAGCGCCAGCTGCAGCTCGGTGCCTTCGGGGTCTTCGGGCGAGGCCACGGTGAGCCAGCGATACGGCCCATTGCTGAAATCGTTTTTCTTCACGAAGCCGAGCACTTCGGTATAGAAGCGCAGGGCCTTTTCCTGGTCGTCCACGTGAACGCTGGTCAATTTGATCTTCATTTCGTTCTTTCTCCTTTTCGTTCGTGTTGATGGATCGGTTGAGGTGATGGTTTTGAGAGCACGGCGTGCGCGGTCAGGCGCTTACCGGCGTAAGCCCATTCCTGAGGGTTTCATCCTGCACCGCCGCTGAGCACGCGCTCGAGATTGTCGAGGAAGCGCCGCCAGCCATATTTTGCGCCGCCATAAGCCTTCTGCTGATCGGGGCCGAAGCCGGACTGCTCCATGCGAAGTTGAGTGCCGCCGTCGGCTGGAGTCAACGTCCAGAGCACGACGAAGTCGAGACCCATGGAACTCCAGCTGTAGGAGAGCTGTTTCTGAGGATCGACGATGAGCACTTCGCAGTCGATGACACCGTTCCAGTTTGCGACGGGCTCGGAGCGGAACTGGAACTTTCGCCCGACCATCGGCTCGAAGTCATTTTTCATGAGCCATTGCGCGATGAGCGGGTTCTCGGTGAGAGCGCGCCACAGCTTTTCCGGGGGGTGTTGGAATAGCCTCTCGATGACGAGGGTACGGGCACTCTCTGCTGCTGGACTGCTCATGGTTTCATCCTTTCCAAAAGTGCTTCGAGACGATCAAACCGATCGTGCCAGAAGGCTCCGTAGAGATTGAGCCAGTCCACTACGGGCGCCAGCGCTTCGGATTGCGCGCGATAGTGCGTCTCGCGTCCTTCGCGGCGATGCCGCACCAGCTTTGCGCGCTTGAGCACGGTGAGGTGCTTGGAGACTGTAGGCTGGGCCACGCCCGCATAGCGCGTCAATGCGTGGACGGTTTGTTCGCCCTGCCGGGTGAGCTGCTCGAAGATTGCCCGGCGAGTGGGGTCGGCGAGAGCGCGGAACACGTGATTGGCATTGGCCGGCTTCACAGGAAGAAACCATAGCCAAATGGCTATTGGTTTGTCAAGGCAACCCGAAAGGCAACGGCAAAAACGAAACGTGCCGGTTGCCTCGCGACCCATGGGATATCGCTGCCTGAGCGATGCAATGTGATGAACAGTTCGCAGAGTGTGACGAGTGGACTTGGAAGAGAGATACGGATCGGGGGATAAATGGACCATGCCTGCATACGCTAAATGGATCGTGGCAGCGGGCATTCCTACCAATAGAATTTCCGCAATACCCGGAGGCCTTTATTATGCAGAGTTGGTTGAATCCTTTTGGGCGGGCACTTTTCGCGATTGGGCTGATTGGGATCGGGGTACAGCACTTTTTGTTTCGCGAATTTATTCCGGTGATCGTGCCGTTGTGGCCGGCCGGGATTCCGGGCCACCCGTTCTGGGTGTTGGTTACCGGCGCGTTGCTGGTGGCGGCCGGGGTGGGGATTTTGTTTGGCGTGAAGGCGCGGACTGTGGCGGCCTATACGGGCCTGGCGCTGCTGGTTCTGGTGATCGTGGATGATGTTCCTTCGGTGCTGCGGCTTTATCCGAAGCACCTGGGTTCGTGGACGAATGCGATCAAGGCGCTGGCGATGTGCGGCGGCGCGTGGGTGGTGGCGCGGTCGCTGGGCGATGGCGATGGGAGCTTGCCGGGATGGCTTGAGAGGCTGTTGCCGACGGGCGGGTACTTCTTCGCGCTGATGCTGGTGCTGTTTGGGATCGACCACTTTTTGTATGCACCGTTTGTGGCGACGATTGTGCCGAAGTGGGCTGGCAGTGCGATGTTCTGGACTTACTTTGCGGCGGTGGCGCTGATTGCCGGTGGTCTAGGGATTTGCCTGAAGCCGGTGTCACGGCTGGCTTCGCTGCTGGTGGGCGGGATGATCTTTTTGTGGGTTCCGATGCTGCATATTCCGCGGGCGATGGCTGATCCGCGGGGGCAGCTTGGGAATGAGTGGACGAGCGTGTTCGAAGCTACGGCATTCAGCGGGATCGCGTTTTTGCTGGCCGGGCTGTCTTCGAGAGATCGTTCCCGGGCGGTGGGGAGCGAGAGTCATGGGGTAGTTCAGGTGGGACGGTAACGTTGTGGCGCGGTGCGATCTGGCAGTTGTGGTGAGTCAGATTTTAGATTTGCCTTCGGCGAGTGGAGCCCACTCATGCGCCAAGTACGTACGCGCATGAATGGGGCACCCCTCTTGTGGCACCCGTCTTGTCGGGTACCCGTTTTGTGGCGGTTCAATAGCCGGCGGCTTTGCCGTAATTTCGGCGGGAATCGTGGCCGCCGAGTAGTTCGCCGGTTTTAGGGTCTACGGCGATGAGTTCGCTGTCGCCCCAGACGCCGGGGTTGCGCTCGTCGGCTGCCTGGTTTCGGTTGGTGGTGTAGCCCATGGCCTTGATCTGGTTGACGACGTCGTCGGGGAACTTCTTTTCGAAGTCGAGGCGGTCGGGCAGGTACTGATGGTGGAAGCGCGGGGCGTCGGCGACTGCCTGGATGTTGAGGTTGTTGTCGACGGCGCTGATGATGTCGTTGGCTACGGTGGTGATGATGGTGGAGCCGCCGGGGGTTCCGATGACGTAGGCGAGTTTAGGCCGGTGAAAGAAGCTTCCGTGCGTGGTGACAATGGTGGGGGTCATGGCGGAGAGCGGGCGCTTGCCGGGGGCGATGGAGTTGGCCGAGCTCTGGAGAAGGCCGTAGACGTTGGGCACGCCAACCTTGGAGGTGAAGTCGTCCATCTCGTTGTTGAGAAGGAAGCCGAGGCCTTCAACGGTGACTCCTGAGCCGAAGCCGCCGTTGAGGGTGTAGGTGCTGGAGACGGCGTTGCCATCTTTATCAACGATGGAGAAGTGGGTGGTCTGGGTGGATTCCTGGACCTGCGTGGCCTGCGGCGGGGGTGGAAGGAAGCCCGCGGGGCGGACGAGGGCAGAGCTCAGTGTGGGTTTAGCGGGGTCGATTGAAGTTCGCCAGGCTGCGGCGTACTTCGGGTTGGCCATTTGTTTGAGCGGGAGGATGTTGAAGTCGGGATCGCCGAGGTAGTCGCCGCGATCCATATAGGCGCGCCGGAAGGCTTCCGCGATGATGTGGACCTGGGGGGCGCTGCGGTCTTTTGATTCTGAGCCTGCGGGACCGAGTTTTTTGAGGTCGTAGCCGGAGAGGATGTTGAGGATCTCGACGAGGATGATTCCGCCGGAGGAGGGTGGCGGCGCAGTGATGAGGTCGTAGCCGCGATAGCGTCCGCGGATGGGCGCGCGCTCCTTCACCTGATAGTTGGCGAGGTCTTCGGCGGTGATGTCGCCGCCATTGGCCTTTTCGAAGCCGGCGATCTGCTTCGCCATGGCTCCGTGGTAGAAGTCGGCGGGATCTTTGGAGATGCGGGTGAGGGTGGCGGCCAGTTCGGGCTGCCGGAAGGTCTCGCCTTCTTTGTAGAAGTTGCCGTCGCGCTGGAAGATTCGTTTGGAGGCAGCAAAGCGGGGGAGGTTGCGGCTGTTCTGGAGATTGCGGGTTTCTTCGGGGGTGAGGACGAAGCCTTCGCTCGCAAGACGGATGGCGGGCGCCATGTCCTGTGCGAGGGAGAGCTTGCCGTAGTGCTTCTGCGCGTAGGCGAGGCCGGCGACGGTGCCGGGGATTCCGCTGGCTTTGTAGCCGACGAGGGACATGCCGGGGACGACGTTGCCGTGGGCGTCGAGATACATGTCGCGGGAGGCAGCGGCGGGGGCCATCTCGCGGTAATCGAGGAAGTGGGTTTTGCCGTGCTTGTCGCGGATGAGCATGAAGCCGCCTCCGCCGATATTTCCGGCGAAGGGGTAGACCACGGCGAGGGCGAAGCCGACGGCCACGGCGGCATCCACTGCATTGCCGCCCTGCTTGAGGATTTCGACTCCGGCATCGGAGGCAGAGTGGTGGATGGTGACGACCATCGCGTGGGGGGCGCGGGTGGGTTCGAGATCTGGCTGCTGGGCGCGTATTGCGGAGGCGAGGAGGGCGGTGAGGGTGAGGAGGGAGACGGTGGTGCGTAGGGTTGCGAGACGCAAGGAAATGCTCCGGGGCTGGATGGGTACTCAAGGACAGGATAGCTTGATTTGGCCCTTCTATCTGTGGCGCGGAGCGATTTGGAATCTGGCTGTGGTATGAAGTTGGATTTGCCTTCGGCAGAGCGGAGCCCACTCATCCCGCAAAGGCCGCGGGATGAATGGGGCACCCCGGTTGGGATGAATGGGGCACCCCGTTGGGATGGATGGGTAAATTCCGCATCCTGAGAAAACCCTTCAGCATCGAACACCCGGCGACTCCGATTGGGAAGGTGAATCGTATGCGAACGATAGCGCTTGAGGAACATTTCGCAAGTCCGGGCTTTCTGGATGGCCCGGGACACGAACTGAAGGCACAAGCCTTGAAGTTCGGAGCGGCTGCGGCGAAGCTGTTTGAACAACTCTGCGATGCCGGCGAGAAAAGGATTGCGGAAATGGATGCCGCAGGGATCGATGTGCAGGTGCTTTCGCTCACTTCTCCCGGCACCGAACAGCTGGATGGGGACGATGCGATGGCGCTTGCCAGGGAGTCCAATGACTTTCTCGCCGATGCAATCAAACGCAACCCGGACCGGCTTGCCGGATTTGCCGCGCTCCCAACCGCGATGCCGGATGAGGCTGCCAACGAACTGGGACGGATGGTCCGCGGCCATGGCTTCAAAGGAGCGGTGATCAACGGCCATCATCACGGACGCTATCTCGATGACAAATTTTTCTGGCCGATCTTCGAGAGCGCGGAAGCGCTGAATGTCCCGATCTATCTCCACCCCACGCCTCCGCCGAAGGCGGTGATTGAGGCATCGTATGGCGGTTTCGCGCCGATCGTCACGGATATGTTCGCGGGCGCCGGTTGGGGCTGGCATATCGAGACTGCGATCCATGTCATTCGCGTCATCCTCGGAGGAGTTTTCGACCGATATCCGAAACTCCAGATTGTGGTCGGCCACATGGGGGAAGGATTGCCCTTTATGTTGCAGAGACTTGATGTCATGCCGACGAGGATGACCCGACTTGCCCGGCCGATCAGCGCCTATTTGCGCGAGAATGTGCATTACACGTTCTCTGGATTTAACTTCACGCCCACGTTTCTCGACCTGCTGCTTCAAGTAGGCGTTGACCGGATTATGTTCTCAACGGACTACCCGTACGCTTCGATGACAGACGCTCGCGCTTTCCTGGACAAACTGCCTGTGAGCAGCGCCGATCAGGCGAGGATCGCACATGGAAACGCGGAACGTCTTTTTGGATTCTGATTTCGGCTCTCCTCCAGAGAGCCTGGCAAAATTAGTTGCTAAAAGCAATCAATTAAAGATAGCGTGGATACGTGACGATCCGCGGCATGATCGAGCCGGAGGCGTGGAAGCAGATTTCGGCGGTTCGGGAGTTCAATCGCTACTACACGGCGAGGCTCGGGCTGCTGCGCAAGCGTCACCTGGGCGGAGAGTTCTCGCTGACGGAGGCCCGTATTCTCTATGAGATTGGGGCCAACCCGGAGATCACGGCTTCTTCTTTACGGGACACTCTGGAACTGGACGCTGGCTATATCAGCCGGCTGCTGACGATGCTGAAGAGGCGGAAGCTTGTGCGCCAGAAGTTCTCGAAGGGGGACGGCCGGGAAAAGCCGCTGATTCTGACGGCGACGGGAGAAAAGGCCGTCGCCCGGTTGAATGAGCAGTCGACGATACAAATACAGGGAATGCTTGCGAAGGTGAACGCGGCAGACCGCGAGGCGCTGGTTTCGTCGCTTGCAAAGGTCCGCACGATCCTGAGCGGGCAGAAGCCGCCGGTGAGGATCGTGCGTTTGACGGGATGTTTGACGGGGGCCAGCGACGATGCGATTGAGATTCTTCATGAGTATTACGAGGCGGTTCATGTAGTGCAGCGCGACAGGCCCGGAAGTCTTCAGAAGATTCTTGACGATCCCGCGTCCGGGATGTGGCTGGCTTACCAGGGAGAGGATGTCGTGGGGTGTGTTGTGCTGCGCAAACTGGAATCGGTTCCGCATGCCAGCGAGTGCAAACGCCTTTATGTAAAGCCTGCGGCTCGCGGGCATCACATTGCGGACATGCTGCTGGATGCGCAGGAGGAATACGCCCGGAAACAAGGTGTGCAGTGGATCTATCTCGATAGCTATGACGATCTCAAGGCGGCTATCACCTTGTACGAGAGGCGAGGATATGAGCGATGCGGACGATACAACGACAATCCGCAGGCAACCTTGTTCATGCGCAAGAAGATCGGGACATAGCGGCTTAGAATTTCAAGTGCGATGAAGATCGTGACATGGAATTGCCAGCAGGCCTTTGCGCGGAAGGCGGAACGCATCTTTTGCGGCGCTCCGGATATTGCTGTGATTCAGGAGTGCTCGAAGCGATCGACGGAGGGGCTGGCGTTCGATGGCTACTCCGGTTTGTGGGTGGGGGAGAACCTGAACAAGGGGATTGGGGTTTTCTGCAGGGCGGGCTGGAGGCTGAGGGCGCTGAGGGCGAGAAAGCGGCTTGATGGCGTGAGATGGGTGGTTCCGTTCGAGGTGGAAGGGCCGGTGAGTTTTACGCTGATCGCAGTGTGGGCGTGCGCTGCGACGACCCGGCGCGAGAGCTATGTCGGGCAGATACGCAGGGCGATGAAGGAGAGTCCAGGATGGTTTCGCAGGACGCCGATGGTGATGGCTGGTGACTTCAACAGCAGCGCGATCTTCGACAAGAACCGGCCGGAATGGAACCACAGCTCGATGGTTCGCGAGTTGAAGGGGCGCGGTATGGTGAGCGCCTATCATGCGCACCATGGCGAGGAGCATGGGATTGAAACGATGCCTACGTTTCATCTGTACCGGCGGGCTGAGGAGAGATATCGGTACCACTTCGACTATATTTTTCTGCCGGAGCGATGGCGGATCAGGAAGATGGATGTGGGAAGGTATTGTGACTGGGGTTCGGATAGCGATCATTGCCCGCTGATGGTGGATGTGTCGCCAAGGGTTTGATTGAATATGCGTAATTCTTCTACGTAAAGTGCATAGACAAGTGAATACCGGTTCGTCCGCTACGGAATGGCTTGTGGAGGAGACGTGCGGGATGTTCACTGGCGGTGAGTCGATGGCTGATGAACTTCAGACGGAGCGGTGGAAGGATTTTGCCCGCTTTGAGTCTGAGACTAAGGATTGAAAGCCGTCGATTGACATCCTGCAAACCCACATCTGGCGATGAGGCTGCCAGATATGGGGCACCCGGTTTTGTGGCTGGGTAGAAGCGTGCAGTGGGCGGGTAGAATCAGAGGCGCATGTCTACGCGCGTTCGTTCGTATTCGAAGGTCAACCTGGGGTTGGCGATTGGGCCGGTGCGGCCTGATGGGTTTCATGGGCTGACGACGGTTTACCAGACGCTGGAGCTGCATGACCTGGTGACGGTGGAAGCTCGGCGGGCTTCGGCTACGAAGATTGCGCTGACGACGAATGACGAGCGGGTTCCGGTGGATGGGCGGAATACGTGCTGGAAGATGGTGGAACGGACGCTGGAACGGATGGGGTTGGCGGCTGAGGTCTTTATCTATATAGAGAAGAGGCTGCCGGTGCAGGGTGGGATGGGGGCGGGTTCGGCTAACGCCGCGGCGGCTCTGATTGGGCTGGAGTGGGAACTGGGGCTGGCTTTGTCTGGAGTGGAGCGATTGCGGCTGGCTGGCGAGGTGGGGTCGGATGTGCCGTTGTTTCTGCTGGGCGGGACGGTGCTGGGGCTGGGGCGGGGGGAGATGGTGGTTCCGCTGCCGGATATGGCTAGTGTTTTCTGCGTGGTGGCGGTTCCGGAGGTGGGGGTGAGTACTCCGCAGGCGTTTCGGGACTGGGATGCTTTGGTAGAGCAGGGCTTAGGGCTTAGGGCACAGGGCTTAGAAGAGGACCCCACCCATGCGCAAAGTACGCGCATGAATGGGGCACCCGGTTCGGTGGCCTCCCAGCATCCTGCGAAACCCACATCTGGCGATGAAGCCGCCAGATATGGGGCACCCAGTTCGGTGGCGTCCGGAGCGGCCGGGTTGACTGATGTGAGTAACCCCGATAGACTAAATGAGTTGAGTCTCGCTTACGCATCGTTGTATGCGGAGCCAGGCACTTCCGGTATCATCCGTGGTTCGGACCCTGATGCGGCGTATGCCAACAGACAGGGAGGCTCTGAAAGCGAATTTGCTCAGAGCGGCCAAGGGGATGATCTGGCGGAGAATACCCTTCTCTCGCTTGTCCGCACCGGGGTTGAAAACGACTTTGAACGAGTCGTCTTTCCTGCTTATCCCTCCTTGCGTGAAATCAAGCGTCAACTGATGGGTACCGGTTCCGAGGCCGCGCTTTATGCTGCGCTTTCGGGTTCGGGTTCGGCTCTGTTTGGACTTTACCGGTCCGAGACGGATGCAGAGGCGGCTCAACAACGCGTTCAGAACGCAGGCGTGAAGGCTCTGATAACGAAGACCTTGCCGCGGCGGGATTACTGGACGAGAATGTTCGCAGGGTGACCTGGGCTGGCGATAAAACGCCAACCGATTACTGGGCGATCGACTAATGGTAGGTCAAGTGCCTTTGGAGCACTTTGTCTAGGTTCGAATCCTAGTCGCCCAGCCAATAAAGTCGCTCGCCGATGCGAGGAGCAAGGTTTTGGGTTCTTTGGCGGCCATAACGGGCCGCAGAGGATTGAACGACGAAAGTTCTGCCGGCTGCAGACCATAACAAAGAAGAAGCCGGGAACACAGAGTCAAGTGGTTTGAAGGAAGAGAAGTCTTTCGGTTTTCAGGATTCGCAACAAGGATTTTTGAGAAGTAGACGGAGTCGCAACGAGGCTCCGCAGAGACGTAAGCAGCAGGAACTATTCAAGGTCAACCAGCCTGGAGGTTTCACAAAACGTGAGCAAACAAGACACGACTGCAGTTCTTCCCCCGATATCAGCGCAGATTGAGGAGCCGGAACCGGACTCCTCATCTGATGGCTCCGCGCAGGGTCAGCCTGGCGGACAACCCGGACCTAAGGCAAGTCCGGAGAGGAAGCGCGCGGGACGTATTCCCGAGCCGAAGCGCTTCAAGATTTTCTGCGGATCTTCGAACCGGCAACTGGCCGAGGAGGTCTGCAAGTTCGTCGGTGTGCCGCTGGGCGAGACCCGGCTGCAGAGATTCTCCGACGGCGAAGTACATTTTCAGCTGCTCGAGAACGTCCGCGGTGTGGATGTTTTCGTGATACAGCCTACGAGCCACCCGGTGGATCAGCACCTGATGGAGCTGCTGATCATGATCGACGCGCTGAAGCGCGCATCGGCCGGGCGGATCACCGTTGTGATGCCGTACTACGGCTACGCGAGGCAGGACCGCAAGGACCGGCCGCGAGTAGCGATCACGTCGAAGCTGGTGGCAGACCTTCTGCAGACTGCCGGTGCGAACCGGGCCCTGCTGGTTGACCTGCACGCAGCGCAGATTCAGGGGTTCTTCAATATTCCGGTGGACCATCTGTTTGCCAGCCCGGTGCTGGTGAGCTACTTCCGGGAGTTGGATCTGCCGAATCTGACGGTGGTTTCTCCGGATGCCGGAGGCGTGGAGAGGGCGAGATTCTTCGCCAAGAAGCTGGAAGTGCCGTTGGCCATCGTGGACAAGAGGCGGACGGACATTAATGTGACCGAGGTGATGAACGTCATCGGCGATGTGGAAGGCCGGACGTGTTTGATCCTCGACGACATTATCGATACCGCCGGGACGCTGGTGAAGACGGCGGATGCGCTGCTGGAACAGGGCGCGGAGAAAGTTTATGCGTGCGCGTCGCATCCGGTGCTTTCAGGGCCGGCGGTGGAGCGCATCAAGGCGTCACGGCTGGAGCAGGTTATCGTGACGAACACCATCCCGCTGCAGGAAGACGCAGCGAAGGTGGAGAAGATCAAGGTGCTTTCAATTGCCGGGCTTCTGGGCAGGGCGATCGAGAGCATTCATATGGAGACGAGCGTCAGCCGGCTCTTTGACTAAGGCAGGGCTCAGAGCTTCGGGCTCAGGGCACCGATAAAGCAAAAAGGGAGCGAGCTGAAGCTTGTGCCCGAAAGGATGAAGTTCAATGGCAGCAACGACAGCAACAGAGACAGTAATCGCGACTCCTCGCGACGGCAAGTTCAACAAGAATGCGGCACGGCGCGTTCGCGCAGCGGGCAAGATTCCCGCGGTGGTTTATGGCGCGGGCCAGGAGCCGGTGGCGGTGGCGGTTGACCCGAAGGTGATCACGAAGATCCTTCACTCGGATTCGGGCCACAACACGATCTTCGATCTTACGATCGAGGGCGGCGCGGGAACGAAGGCGATGATCGTTGACTGGCAGAATGAGCCGATCAAGGGCCACCTGCTCCACATCGACCTGAAGCGGATCGCGATGGACAAGGTGATGCGCGTTTCGGTGCCGATCCAGCTGGTTGGCATTCCGACCGGCGTGAAGAACCAGGGCGGCATTCTCGAGCATATTCTGCGCGAGGTTGAGATTGAGTGCCTGCCGGGGGACATTCCGAGCCACCTGGATGTGGATGTAACGGGTCTTGATCTGCATGGGTTGATTCACGTGTCGGACTTACCGCACTCGGGCAGCATCAAGTTCCTTGCGGATGAGACTGCGACGGTTGCGCACGTGACGATCATCAAGGAAGAGGCTGCTCCGGCTGCTGATGAACTTGCTGCGGCGGCACCGGCGGAGCCTGAGGTTGCGAAGAAGGGCAAGACGGAGACGGCTGAGGCTGCTCCGGCTGCCGGCGGCGCGAAGAAGTAAGGGCTGTTGGGTCCTGTTTGGGGTCCTGGCGAGTTTGGAGAACGTGGCGTGAAGTTGATTGTCGGACTCGGGAATCCTGGGATCGAGTATCAGTTCACGCCGCATAACGCCGGCTTCCTGGCCATCGATCGCATCGCGGAGGATTGCGGTGTTTCGGTGACGAACCGGCGAGGACGGGCGCTGACGGCAAAGGCGAGGTTTGCAGGGCAGGATGTTCTGCTGGCCAAGCCGGAGACGTACATGAACCTGAGCGGGCTTTCCGTGGCCGCGCTGGTTCAGGAGCTTGAGATTGAGGACGCCGCTCAGGATGTGATTGTGCTGTACGACGAGCTGGCGTTTCCGTTGGGCAGGTTTCGCATCAGCCAGCGCGGCTCGGCGAATGGGCACAACGGCGTGAAGTCGGTTTCGGGCGCGCTCGGGACCGAGGAGTGGTTGAGGATTCGGATTGGCGTGGGCAAGCCTGCCCTGTCCGAGAGAGAGCTCAAGTCGGGCGGCAGGGATTATCTGCTGACGCCGATGCGCAAGCAGGAGCTTGCGGTGCTGGATGAGGTGCTCGATCGCGTGAAGCTTGCGGTTGAGGCGGTGTTGACGAAGGGTGTCAGCGCCGCGATGAATGAGTTCAACCGGAGGCCCGAAGAGCCGGAAGGCGACGACGGGCCGAAGGAGAAGTAAGGCAGTAGATGTTGTAGATTCCATACCGCAGCGGCAGAACAGACGCGGTTGCGGTGCGAAGCAGAACTTCGCAGAAAGAAGTGAAACGCATGAGTCGCACTTATGAAGTGATGTATATCGTCCGTCCGGACGCGGAAGAAGCAGATATCGACAAGCTGATCGAGGGCTTTGCGAAGAACGTGACCGATGGCGGCGGCGAAGTGAAGTCGACCGAGAAGATGGGCCGGCGCCGCCTGGCTTACACGGTCCGCAAGTTCGACGACGGCTTCTACGTATTGATGACGATTGTGGCCGCGGGCAAACTGGTTGGTGAGATCGAGCGCCGCCTGCGCGTCTCCGAACAGGTGATCAAGTTCATCACGGTCCGGATCGATGAGGAAGAGAAGCGGCTGGCAAAGGTCAAGGCGATTCGCGATACCAAAGTGAAGCGCAGTTCGCAGCCTTCGGTTGCTGCTGTTACTGCTGCGGCTGCTGAGAGCGCGGAAGAGGTTGTTGCTCCTGCCGTTACGGAAGCTGCCGCGGTCTAGAGATTTTTGATTCTGCGTTGCCGGGAGGCAACGCGTGATGCACCATTATCCGCTTGCATGGCGCTTCTGCCCTGTTCCTTCGGGACCGGGTATCCAGAGACAACATCGCGTGTCTGGAGCGCAGGCAGGCACAAAACGTTACTCGAGAGGAAACGAAAAAAATGTCTGATGAAATCAACAGCACGCAATCGGGTGAGCAGGCACCGGCGGCTCGCCCCGCTTCCAGCGGTCCCCGTGGACCCCGTCCTTCGGGCGGCCCAGGGGGCGGCGGTCCTGGAGGCCCAGGCGGCGGTGGACGGAAGTTTTTCCGCCGTAAGAAGGTCTGCAAGTTCTGCACAGAGAAGATTGACGCAATCTCATACCGCGACGTTCGTTTGCTGCAGCAGTTTGTGGCGGAGCGCGGCAAGATTGTTCCGCGCCGTTTGACTGGCGTCTGCACGCGTCATCAGCGCCGTTTGAGCCAGGCGATCAAGCAGTCGCGTAATATCGCCCTGCTTGCATTTGCAGCGCGTTTCTAAGCGGCTCCGGCGAGCCAGCGGTTTGCCGGAGATCCCGTAACTTTTTGCGGCTCGACGAATGAGTGAGCCAAAGGAATCGGAGAGATTGCAATGGAAGTAATTCTGAAAGAAGACGTACTGAAGCTCGGACATCGCGGCGATGTGGTGAAGGTAGCCGACGGCTACGGGCGCAACTACCTGCTGCCGGAGAAGCTGGCGATTGAGGCGACGGCGGCGAACAAGGCAGTGATCGAGCAGATGAAGGCTTCTGCTGTTCGCAAGTCGGCGAAGGAGAAGGTCGATGCTGAGACGCTGGCGGCACAGCTCAATGAGGTCGAGCTTGTATTCGAACGCAAGGTTGGCGAGCACGAGCACCTGTTCGGCTCGGTGACTTCGGGCGACATCGCGCATGCGCTCGAGGCGAAGGGCTTCACGCTCGACCGCCGCAAGATTGCGCTGGACGATCCTCTGAAGTCACTTGGCGAGTACCTCGTTCCGGTGAAGCTGCACCGCGAGGTGACGAGCCATATCAAGGTTGTGGTGAAGAGCGATCAGCCTGAGGCTGAGGCCGTCACCGGCTCTGCAACCGCAGAGTAACGATTTTCGATCTTTCGAGATCTGACGCACCCGGTTCGCTGGCCCTTGGGCTGGCGGTGCCGGGTGCTTTTTTATTAATGCGGAAACGTATGCGAGGAATGGGAGATGCGGGAGTACCGCATCACAAAATGGCTTGCCTGCTCCTTAGGCGTGAGTCCCACTTATTTTGGACGGCAGCGATTGGTCGATCACGAACTCTGCGAAGCGGAGGATTCTGGCCTTTGAGCGGTAGGGGAGCCGGCCGGTGATTGCGAGCTTTGCGATACCGTGGACCCATGTCCAGGCGAGGAGAGCGTAGTCCAGGGGATCTCCGGGCGGCAACTGATTCTGCTTTTGGCACTCCTGCACAAAACCTACGAGGGCTGCGAAGGCGCGCCTGGCGGCTTCGGCAGCATCGGGGCGTTGCTGCTTTGACGTGGGTGCGTCGAACATGACGGTGAAGTGTTGGGGACGGCGCAGCGCGAATGAGACGTAGGCCAGGCCGGCGTGCTTCAGACGCGCCAGTGGAATCGAGTGCCGCTGGGCGGCGGCTGTCATGGCATCGGTCAGTTCTACATAGCCCTGTGTGGCGACTGCAGCGAGAAGGTCGTCCTTGTCATGGAAGTGACGGTAAGGGGCGTTGTGAGAGACGCCTGCCCGGCGGGCAACTTCGCGCAACGTAAAGGCAGTGGGGCCGACTTCGGCGATGAGGACTATGGCGGACTGGAGCAGGGCCTCGCGTAAGTTGCCATGATGGTACGACTTGGGTTTTGCCATGTGGGGACGATTCTACGTCCTTGGTGTTGACAGCGGCAACATCTGATACCTCAGGCCTAGCAAATTGTTCACATCCAATGTTGACGATGACAACATAATGAGTGAAGATGGCAGCACGATTTTGATGTTGCCACTGTCAACATAAATGGAAATCCGAAGGAGACTCGCGATGAAAGATAAGACTATTTCCGAATCCGCCACGTTTCTTCAAATTGTTAGAGTATGCAGGAAGGCGCGACCGGCCATGCTTGCAATGCTTGCTTGCGTTGCCTTGTTCGCGGCAGCCGGTTTCAGCGCCAGGCCTGTCCAGGAAGATGATCCCTGGGGAGACAGAGGGACGAGCGATGCTGCCATAAAGCGCTTCTGGCAGGTGTATCACGGCAATCAGTACAGCGCGATTCCGCAGGTGCAGGAGCAGTTGCGGAGCGCAATCGAGCACGACCGCGATAATCCCAATCTGTATGCGCTGCTAGGTGCGACATACTTCTGGCACTATGGAGAATACAAGCGGGACACCAATCTGAATCTGAGCGCGCTGATGCAGGATCTGCCGAATGCAGTCGGTGCGTTCGGACAAGCGCTGGAGCTCGACTATTACAGCAAACATCCGATTGGGTATATCAACGACGATCACTTGCCGGGGTACCTGGGGATTACGACGGTGCATCTTGGGCAGCAGAATGGTGATCCGAGTCTAATTGCCAAGGGCGATGAGATGCTGGATTTTGCGGTGTACCAGTTTCCGGAGTTCAACAACTTCAACCGTTGGGCCGCGCACAATATGGATCAGAAGGACAGCGACGGTTATAAGAAGGCGCTCGATTCCTTATGGCAGGCTTTGGATACATGCGCGGGGACCACGATCGATCGCGCGAATCCGGACCTGAAGCCCTATCTCTATCTGCAGACGGCGGTGGGGCGGAAGAAGGCTTGCTGGTCAGAGGGAACGATTGCGCCGCATAGCTTTGAAGGGTTCATGCTGAACCTGGCGAATGGGCTTGTGAAGGCCGGCCAGATTGATGCGGCGCGTGTGATGTATGCGAATGCGAAGTATGCAGACAACTACTCGACGTGGCCGTACAGGAGTTATCTGGAGCAGGCGGCTAGCTCGGACCTGAATGCGCGTGCGGCGCTGTATGCGGACGGTGATCTTTCGAACGATCCTCCGTTGGGAGTTCCGAACCGTGGGTGCTCTTACTGTCATGCGACTGCTCCTGAACCGGAGAGTGGACAGAAGTGAGGGACCGCCGGAGTGGGCATTGGGTTGTGCTCTTGACCTATGTGGCGCTTCAGGCGAAATGCGGGGATTCTTCACTCTGCTGCACATCGTTCAGAAATGACCGCGCCGGGGGGGGGCGGATTGTTTGATTCAGCCCAGATTGGTTGATTTATTTAGAGTATGGTCTGGTGCTGCCTCAGGAGTTCGTCGGCTTCCGGGTAGCCGGTGGGGAGGACGATGTTGGTGGTGGAGGCCCCGGCCTGGAGCAGGGCTTCGATGGATTCGGTGGAGCGGCGGTCTTTCCAGGGGGAGTCGGTTGCGGCGCGGATGGCTAGCTGGAGCGCGGTGTGACCCTCGCCATCGAGAGCGTTTATGAGGGTTTCATGGGCTATGAGGAGTTTTACGGTGGCAGGGCGCGCTCTCCATGCGGCTACGTGGAGAGCGGTGCTGTCTTTTGCGATCTGATAGTAGCCGTCGCCTCGATACAAGGATGCGGGATTGATGCCGAGGCCCAGGAGTTTGCGGACGCCTTCGGAATTTCCGTTGCCGGCGAATTCGGCGAGAAGAGTTCCGCCTTCGGCGAGGAGTTGAGGGATGAGTTCAGAGTCGCTGGTGGTGAGCGAGCGAATGGCTGCTGAGTTGTTTTGCGCGCAGGCGGCAATGAGCTGGTCGAGGGGTTCGAGAGTGACAGGGACGGCGCGTTGCTGGAGAAGGTCGAGTATATCCCCGCGGCCACGGCGGGTGGCCAGCATGACGGCCGAGATGCCATCGCGATTTCTAATACGTGGGTCGGCTCCTTGGTCGATGAAAAGCTGGATGATTTCGATGCTGTTGTCGCGAAGGACGGCGTGATGGAAGGGTGCGTTCTTCCAGTGCGAGGAATTGTTGGGGGAGGCGCCGTGCTGGAGGAGGTAACGGATGCCTTCGTAGTCGTGCCAGTCGCATTTACGGAGGAGGAGCGTGGTGAGGCTGTCCTGGTTAAGTTTTCCGCTCTCGACGATGATCTCCATCACAGTGTTGTTGTACCCTTCGGGGACGTGGTAGGGGGTCTCCTCGTCATTTGGGTCGGCTCCATAGTCGAGCAGTAGTTTCGTAAGGGCGGGGTGTTTTGCAATTCCGGCGGCTCCGTAGATGGCGCTTTCGAAGCAGGGTCGCGGATTGGGTTGGTCGATTGTCTCGTACCAGCCGGTTTTGGCGCTGGCTCCGGCATCGAGGAGGAGTTTTGCGGTGTGGACGAAGGCTTCGGAGCGGGATTTGTCGAGGCGCAGGTAGCGGGAGAAGCAGAGGTGCGTGAGGGCGTCCCATTGGTGGGGGCCGCCTTTGGCGGTGGCATTGTGCGGGTTTTCGGCGAGAAGTTTTTTGAGGGTGGCGTCGTCGCCGAGGATGGCGGCGGTGTGGATGTTGGCTGTGGCCACGTGCGGGTAGCGGGCAAGGATGAGTTCGGCGTATTCGAGAGTGCCGGTGCCGTGTCCGGAGTGGCGGGGGACGCAGCCTACTTCGATGAAGGCAGCGGCTGGATCTTTGAGCTCGGCCACGTTGCGGATGAGGGTGAGGGTTTCGATGTGCGCGGCGAATCTGGGCCAGCTCTCGAAGCTGTGCTCGCGGGCGAGGATGAGTTGCGCATCGGTGAGGGCGAAGGGGGCGATGGAGATTTCGCTGAGCGGAAGTTTGTGGAGGGTTGGGTGGTGTTGCCGGATGCGTTCGAGCGCAGAGGGTTCTGCGGCGCGATGGGCTGCGAGGAGTTCTTTGGCTTGTTTGCGGTACTGCTCGAGGTTGGGGCGGGCGGGTAGCTGCTTGTTCATACGAAGCTCCTTTCGTGAGCGCCTGGAGTCCGCACGTAGACAGGCTGAAAGAAGATTCGTGAAGTTGAGTGACTTAAGGTGGGCACTGACGGTTACCGCAGCCGCACCATCAGTGGCGAACCTCGAGTAAGGTGGGCACGGCCCTTTCCGCGGACTGGATGCGCCCTTCGCGCTGGAGTCCACGGTAAATCGGGCCGTGAGTTGAAGTCAATTCTGCCTGACTACTTGTAGGCGATGACGAGGCTGCTGATGCCCATGGGTTGGGGGACGAGTTCTGCGCGGGCGAAGCCGGCATCTTTGGAGATTTTTTCAAGCTCCGCAAAGGTGTAGGCGTCGCCGGAGGGCGTGGTTGCGAGCATGATCATGCTGAAGGATGCGGCAGTGGGCGGACTGACGCGGTCGGGATTGGGAACGAATTCGACGATCGCGGCGCGGCCACCTGGCTTGAGTGCGCTGTGCACCTTGCGCATGAAGGTGGTGCAGGTGGGCGGGTCGAAGTGATGGAGGAAGTTGGGGATGAGGACGACGTCGTAGTCGATGCCGAATTCGGTCTCGAATGCGTCGCCGGGGATGGGGTGGTAGCGGTCGCCGAGGCCCATGGCCTGCGCGTTTTTAATGGCGGCTTCGAGGACGTTCTTCCAATCGGCACCGTAGATCTGAGCTGTTGGGTTGAGCTGGGCGACTGCTATGCCGTAAAGGCCGTGGCTGGCGGCGATGTCGAGAACCTTTTCCGAAGGTCCGCCTTTCTGAAGTTCGCCGGCGACCATCTGTGCGGGCATATGAGCGAGCGGCATCATTGCCTGCGCGAACTGCACCCAGTCCGGATTTTCAGGTACGAGGGTTCCTTCGCCGATGGCGCTGCCTCCCTTGCGCACGGCTTCGGTGAATTCGCCGAACCCTTCCCGCAGATGCGGCGTGAGGAGGAACTGAGTGGCGCCGCCCATGTATGCAGGCGATTTCTTACTGAGAAAGAATGCTGTGTCGAGAGCGAGAGCGTACTGATCGCCGTTTTTTGAGAGAAGTCCGTTGATGGTGAGGAAGTCGCAAAGGATACGGACACCGCGCTCCGATGCGTTGCAATGGGCGGCAATTGCGGCGGCGGTCGTTTTGCCATCGGCGATGGTGGTGAAGACATCGAGATCGATGGCAGCCTTGAGCGCGTCAGTCCTTTGATAGGCGTTCATGGTGTTGAAGATGCGCTCGGGTGTAATGGGCGGTCCGGGTGGCGTGGCAGACATGCAGTTTTCTCCTGGGAATGGAAGCATGTGAAGTCTAAATGAAAGACATCGGTCCGTGATGATGAATTTATGGCGATTGATTAAAGAAGGAGCGCTGAACGATGAACGTCCAGGCTCGCATGAGATGCGAGAAGCAACTGCAGGTCCCTTCGACAAGCTCAGGGCAGGCCCTTCGACTACGTCCGCCGCGGCGGACTCCGCTCAGGATGACACTTCTGTAGCGAAAGCTCCGATGGCAAACCAGCGTGTTCGAGAACGGCGGACGGGCGAATACCCTGCTCTCTCAACTTTGCCGGCAGGTGGCCGGGGACTCGGAAGTGTTTGCTCATGGTGTTCGTTCCTGAATTATGACTGGTACTGCTCGTCGCTGACATGCTCCATCCAGTCGACGGTTTTGCCGTCGACGCGCTCCTGAATCGCGATATGAGTCATTGCGGTGTTTGGTGCTGCTCCGTGCCAATGCTTTTCTCCCGGAGCGAAAGAGATTACATCCCCCGGACGAATTTCTTCGATTGATCCGCCCCAACGCTGGGCTCGACCGCAGCCGGAGGTCACGATGAGAGTCTGGCCGAGGGGATGCGTGTGCCAGGCGGTGCGCGCGGCGGGCTCGAAGGTGACGTGGGCTCCTACAGCACGGGCAGGCTCGGGCACGTTGAAGAGGGGATCGACCCGGACTGTACCGGTGAACCAGTCAGAGGATCCTTTTGTGGAGGCCTGGGTTCCTGCTCTCTTGATTTCCATGTTTTCTATTTCCTTGTGATTCGAGTACCCAATTTGCGGCAGTTTAGTAGCGTTCCCAGGCGACGCGCCAGTGTTCGTCCGGGTTGGTTGATTTGACGACGAGAAGATTGCCAGAGAACTCGTAGCTGCGCGGAAGGTCTTTGCCGATGACGTTCCGCACGAGCGCACCCTCGACATGAAAGGTGAAGGCGTGGGAGCGTTCGTCGACGGTGTATGTACCGTAGGAGGCTTCATATCCTCCTTGCGAGTACTGCTCCGATGGAGTGGAAGTTTGTGTGGGCGGATTGCGATCCATAACCTGAACGGACATGTGGCCGTCGCGTGTGTAGATGAGCATCCCACAACAGTCGATCCGGCGGAGTTTTCCGTCCGAACCGGGCTGCTCGAGCCAGGCCAGCCGCCACGCGCCGACGAACTGGTTTTGAACATCCTTGCCGTCGGCGGGATTTCTGGCAGATTGCGTTAGACCGGATACGGACGTCAAGCCGATCAACAACGATGCTATGCCGACGGTGAGGCTCTTCATCGCGACTCCTTTTTACAATCTTGGCGGCCGACCAATCGCTGAAGATGCTCCCTTCATCAGGAGTTCAGGGTCCGGGGAAGTTTAACTCACGCCTGGGGCACGGCTAAAGGCCGTGCCCCTGACAAGCGAGAGATTACGCATTTTTCAACGAGGCCATGTCGATGGAGAAGCGATATTTTACGTCCTGCTTCAGGAGTCTGTCGTAGGCTTCGTTGACTTTCTGGATAGGGATGACTTCGACATCGGCAGTGATGTTGTTTTTGCCGCAGAAGTCGAGCATCTCCTGGGTTTCGGCGATCCCTCCGATAAGCGAGCCTGAGAGACTGCGGCGGCCGAAGATGAGGTTGAATGAGGAGACAGGAAAAGGCTTCTCGGGCGCGCCCACGAGGGTGAGATTGCCGTCGGGACCGAGCAGGCCGAGGAGAGCGTTGATGTCGTGATCGGCGGAGACGCAGTCGAGAATGAAGTCGAAGCTGCCGGCGTGCTTCGCCATTTCGTTCGCGTTCTTCGAGATGACGACTTCATCGGCGCCGAGGCGGAGAGCATCGTCCTTCTTGTTGGGCGAAGTCGTGAAGAGGACGGTATGGGCTCCGAGGGCGTGGGCGAATTTGACTCCCATGTGGCCGAGTCCGCCGAGCCCGACGATGCCGACCTTCTTGCCTTTGGTGACTCTCCAGTGGTGGAGAGGCGAGAAGGTGGTGATGCCGGCGCAGAGGAGAGGTGCGGCTCCGGCGAGCGAGAGGTTGGAGGGGACCTTGAGGGCGAAGGTCTCGCGGACGACGACGGAGTCGGAGTATCCGCCGTAAGTGACGCCTCCGGAACGCTTGTCGGGGAAGTTGTAGGTGAGGGTCATGTTGGGGCAAAACTGCTGGAGATCCTCTTTGCAGCTGGGGCAGGTGCCGTCGGAGTCGACCATGCAGCCTACAGCGGCGATGTCGCCGACTTTGAATTTGGTGACAGCGGGGCCAACTTTGGTGACACGACCGACGATCTCGTGGCCGGGGACGCATGGGTAGACAGTGGGCATTACACCGCTCCACTCATTACGGGCCTGGTGAAGATCGGAATGACAGATGCCGCAGAAGAGGATCTCGATCTGCACGTCGTTCTCGGTTGGATCGCGCCGCGCGATCGTGGTGGATGCAAGCGGCGATGTTGCACTAGCAGCGGCGTAGGCTTTTGCGTTGTACATGGGTCAAATGTAGACCTTTGCGATTAAGGATGATGTGCAGAATGCGCCATTCTATATGCGGAACACGCCACGATGGAGAGTGTTGTTGCAGACCCGTAAACGGGAAGGTCAGAGTTTATTGCTGAGCTAGAACGATTTGCCGCTGATGGGTAAGTCTTTATGGCTTTGGGGTCGGCTGTATTTCCCGTATGGGACGTTCTTCTTGTGGCTGTGGTGGCTCCGAAGGCTGAATGTGATCGATTTTGGCGGGCTGTTTTCAGGAAACGCGATCGGTGCCGCGCGAAGTTTTGCGCTTCGCCTCAATACGAGGTTTTAGGGAGCGAGCTGACAGCCGAGGAATCACTCGTACTTGAGCGTCTGGACCGGATCGAGGCGTGCGGCGCGGTTCGCGGGAATGGTTCCGAAGAGGATTCCGACGAGGATCGAGGTGGTGAGAGCGATCACGACCGACCAGAGGGAGATCGGGATCTTGAAGGGCGTGAGAAAGCTGACGGAGAGCGGGATCGCGAGGCCGAGGAGGGTTCCGATAATGCCTCCGGAGAGGGAGAGGAACACGGCTTCGGTGAGGAACTGGAGGCGGATCTCGCGACTGGTGGCACCGAGGGCTTTGCGGATGCCGATCTCGCGGATGCGTGCGGAGACATTGGCGAGCATGCTGTTCATGATGCCGACTCCGCTGACGACGAGGGTGATGGCGGCGGCAAGGGTGAGAACCACGGTGAGCATGTTGGCGATACGCGCCATCACGCTGAGCACCTGCTGCATCGTGAAAGCAGTGTAGACCGAGCTGGCGCGATGACGGCTCTTGATGACAGCGAGAGTCTGATCAGCTGCCGGTGTGACATCGGAGGTGTTCTTCATGCTGAAGAAGATCTCTTTGACGGTATCTGTGCCGGTGAAGTAACGGGCAACTGGATAGGGAATAAGGATGGTCTGGTCGGAGACTTCGGACTGGCCGAAGGTATCGATGCGCATCTTGAAGACGCCGATGATAGTGAAGGGGATGCCGTGAATGCTGATGGAGCGACCGACGGCGGCTGAATCAGACCCGAAGAGTTCTCGGGCGAAGGATTCGACCATCACGGCGACCTTGGCATGAGTGGTGGCGTCCTGGTCATCGAAGAAGCGCCCGGCGACCACGGCGAGGTTGCGGACGATACGATACTGCGGCGAGACGCCGAGGATCATCGTGTTCTTGGTGATGCCGCTGCCCATGCTGACGTTGTCGTGATCTTCGAGCATGGGTGAGGAGGCAACGATGCCGGGGACCTGCTCTTTGACGGCGGCCTCGTCTTCACGAGTCATGAAGTCGGGGGTGGTTGTGTTGTCAGGCCCGGCAATGTTGCCGCCGTTGTATTGCATCTCGATCATGTTGGGGCCGATGGAGGCAATGAGATTGAGGGCGTACTCCTTGCCGGTGAGACCGAGGGTGACGACGAGGATGATGGAGGCTGACCCGATGATCATGCCGAGCATGGTGAGGAGGAAACGCACCTTGCTGGCCTTGAAGCTGTCGATGGCGAGATGCACGATCTCGCTGAACATCATGGTGGACCGCGCACTGGCGAGCGTGCGGTCGAAGGAGCTCGGCTTCGAGATCGGCTTAGTGGTCTGGGCTGTCGCCATACTCTTGCAAGATTAGACGCCTTACAGTATCGCAGCGGTGCGGGGTCCTCCGCCAGTATTCAGCCAAAGTATGGGACCCGTGGCTTACAATGGAGTCTGGTCCGCCGCGCGGAGGGATGTGTGAGTGGTTGAAACAGGCGGTCTTGAAAACCGCTTTGGGCGAAAGTCCAACGGGGGTTCGAATCCCTCTCCCTCCGCCATTTCGTCTTCTGAGCCATGTACATTCAGCATTGGGCTGGTGACTCCCGTGCTGTCTAATTCGTATTATGCAGACCTCGCGCAGTCTGGTGAAGACGGTCAGGATGAGGGATTACCGTGTGATGATTTCACCGGCTGAAGAGGATTCCGAGATTGAGTTGCGGCTTTCCCGCAGGTGGATGCGTTGGCTATAGGTACCGCGCAGGAGTCGCCGGAATTCCTTGCTGCTCTATAGGACAACAGTGTGCGTCAGTTGTCCTGATCAACCACAAGCCTCCATCGATTGGCCAAGACTAATGGCGTACCGTTATTTGTCATCCCGCTTTTTAAGCGGCTTTCTTAATTTTCCTTGACAGGCCTAGCTGTGGCTGATATTTCGTTAGCACACTTTACGTTACCGATAACGTTACCGGTCACGATAGGGTTTTTGGTGGCCAGTAGTATTGGTTCTGTTTTGATTTGGCTGTTGATGGTTTGAATCCGTGAGTGGTCTTTCTCTGTTGAGGAGGAGCCAGACAGAAGGAGCTTTGCCATGAATCCAGGTCAATTTGAGATTTCATTGATGCATAAGGCAGTGAGGGCGTCGAGGCTCTTCACGAACCTATTGGTCCTCTTCCTTGCAGGCGCTATGAGTGCGTCCGCTCAGATTGATACAGGAACCATCGCCGGGGTTGTGCGGGATGCGCAGGGAGCGGTCATTCCCGGCGCGACGGTGAAGATCCAGAACACGGACACGGGCATCGAGGTCATTCAAACGACCAACACCGACGGAAATTATCAGGCGTTGGGGTTGATTCCAGGAAGCTACTCGGTTGAAGCTACGGCGAAGGGATTTGGCGTTTCGAAGAATTCGTCGGTAGAGGTGCATGTAAAGACGCGCGCACAGATCGATTTCACTCTGGCGGTGGGGTCGACGCAGACGCAGATAGAGGTGACCGACACAGCAGTTGCGCTACAGACGCAGTCGGCCGACGTGGGTTCGGTTGTGGGTGAGCAGCAGGTGAATGATCTTCCGCTGAACAGTCGGCGCTATGCCGACCTGGCGCTTTTGTCGCCCGGCATCTCAAAGAACCCGTCGGTTGCGAACCCGGCGCCTGACCGCTTCAATTCGAATGGCAATTCCGAGACGCAAAACTACTTTGCTCTGGATGGCGTGGACAACAACTCCGGTTCTACCAATCTTCAGGAAGGCTCGACACAGAATGTTCAGCCGCCGCCGGATGCGGTCCAGGAGTTTCGGCTGCAGACGCGGACTTACTCGACTGAGTTCGGCACGTCCGCTGGTGCGGTGGTCAACGCTTCGATCAAGAGCGGGACGAACCGCTTCCATGGAGATGCGTTTGAATTCGCCAGGAATAGCGTGCTTGACTCGAACACTTACTTCAACAGGCAGAAGGGGCTTGCGAAGGGGACGTTCAGCCAGAACCAGTTTGGCGGAACGATCGGCGGCCCTATCTATCGCGACCACACGTTTTTCTTCGGCGACTATCAGGGCCTGCGCAGCGGCACAGACGTGACGAAGTCTTCGGTGGTTCCTTCTGCGAGGATGAAGACGGGGGACTTCAGCGAGTTGAGCGCCACTACGTATCCGCTTACGAGCCTGGCGACTGGCCAAGCGGGCTGTATCGCGCCGGCGACGCGAGTGATAGCGCCGAGTTGTCTTGATCCGGTCGGAGTTAAGCTTGCTTCGCTGTTTCCCGATCCGAACGATCCTGCTGTGCCCGTCTGGAACGGCGCGACGAACTACAACTTCGTCTATCATTCGCCTGCGCAGAACAACTCGTTCGATGTGCGTGTCGATCACAAGCTTCGCGACAAGGACTCGATCTTTGCGCGCTACAGCTTTCTGCAGCAGCATCGCCAGGACCCGCCATGGACGTCGAACTACATCGCCGGTAACGGCGGATTCGCGACGGACTATGCGATCCGAAACCAGGGTGTAGCTCTTGGATGGACGCATGTGTTTTCGTCGACGAAGATCAACCAGGCGCGCTACGGATTTCTTCGGGACAACGCCCATAGCAATCCGATTGGGGTCACGCTGGGGACCTCGAATGCGACGGATTACGGGCTGACCGGAATTCCGCCTTCACCATTTACCGCGGGACTTCCGCCGATCTACATCTCCGGTCTTGTGACTCTGGGGACGGACCGCTTTCGCCCGCAGTTCCAGGTGGCGCAGGTCTTTCAATTCATTGACAACTTCACGATGCTGAGGGGAAACCACAGCCTGATGTTCGGGTACCAGTATCACCGCAACTCGGACAACTTCCTTGATCTGCAGGCCCCGCAGGGTTATATGCAATCGACTGGAATCTATACGAATAAGTCAGGCTTTGGCTTTGCGGACTTTCTGCTGGGCGACGTGGCATCGACGATCTATAACACTCCGCTTGACGTGCATCAATTTTTGCCGGGACACTCGTTCTACGGGCAGGACACCTGGCGTGTGGCACGAAATCTGACGTTGAATTATGGCGTTCGGTATGAGCTTTACGCGCCAATGCTGAACCGCACGAACTCGGTCGCAAACTTCTCGCCTGCCGGTGGGGGAACGCTGGTTGCAGCGACGAGCAACGCATCGGGGTGGACGGACCGCACGCTCATCGTTGCGGACAAGAACAACTGGGCTCCGCGATTTGGGTTCAGCTATCAGCCGGTGGAGAAGATTGTGTTCCGCGGCGGCTACGGAGTCTTCTATCAATTCATCAATCGCATTGGTTCGGAATCGCAGCTGGCTTTGAATCAGCCGTTTCTAAAGGCTGTTCAAACGACTCAGACCGCGGGAAGCGTAACTCCCGTATTCCAACTGAAGAATGGATTTCCCGGAAATGCCTATGCGAACCTGCCTGTTCCGCTTACGCTGCAGAAGAACAACTGGCAGGATCCAAATCAGCGAACAAGCTATATTCAGCAGGCAAGCTTTGGTCCTCAGCTCCAAGTGAGCCCAAACACGATATTCGAACTGGTGTGGGTGGGTAACTGGGGCAGAAAGATGAACCGGCTACGCAATGCAAACCAGGGTGTGGTGACCGGATTCGCCAGCCCTACACAGGCGATTGTTCAGTTTCCATATGCCAACCTCAACACTGCAACCACGGCGATTGCCGGAGCGGGAACGCATTCGTTTCTCGAGTATGCGACCAACGATGGCAACACAAGCTATAACGCATTGGAGGCGAGCCTGCGCCGGAACTGGGTTCACGGACTGAGTTATCAGTTCAGCTACACGTGGGCACATAACATGGCGAACTTTGTGGACAATCTGACTGGTGGGTCGACTCCGCAGAATGCGTACGACTATGCGCACGAGCGCAGCCAGTCGCCGTTTGACCAGAGGCATCGCTTTGTTACGAACGCTCAATGGAAGCTACCCTTCGGCAAAGACGGTTTGATTATGAACAGCGACACGATTGCCGCGCGACTGCTTGGAAACTGGCAGATCAACGGTATCGTGACTTTGCAGACTGGCCTCCCGATGAACATCACTGCTCCGGACAACAGCCAGACGGGCGGAAGTCACGCGGCGTACGCGAATTGTGTGAGCAATCCTTTTGCGAATACAACGACCGATCGCTCGATCATCTCGACTCAGAGCGCACAGGGAGTCTTCATCAGCCCAAGTGGCTTTTCGGTCCCGGGAGTGGGAACGTTTGGAAGCTGCAGGCCGAGGCTCTTCCATGGCCCAGGCGCACGCAACGTCGATCTGAGTCTCTTCAAGCAGTTCCCCCTTGGCGACGTGAGGAAGATCGAGTTGCGGTTTGAGTTCTTCAATGCGTTCAATCATGCAAACTTCGCGAATCCTGCGACCAGCATGGCCAATACGGCTACGTTTGGAAAGGTAAGCTCGACCGTTAATGATCCACGACAGATCCAGATGGCCGGCAAGTTCTATTTCTAACCGCGAATAAGCAGCCGGGTGACTAGCTCGAAGGCACACGCGGCAGGAGTCTGAGAGATATGTTTTTTGCTTGGCAAGATGTAACCCGTGCGATCCTTGCGCTGGGCCTGCTTCCCGTCCTTGTGCTAAATGGTGTTGCCGCGCCTCCTACAAAAACGACGGAGGATGCGCGTCCGATTCCTGTGGACCGCGGTGCAGCCGCGACATGGCTCGCACTGAAGAAGCTGCATACTCGCGCCAGTGTGCTGATGATTGTCGCGCATCCTGATGATGAAGATGGAGCGGCACTCGCTTACGAGAGCAGAGGACTCGGTGCTCGAACTGAGTTGTTGACGCTCGACCGGGGTGAGGGCGGCGCGAACGTTATGTCATCGGACCTTTGGGACGCGCTGGGGCTCGTGCGCACAGAGGAGTTGCTGCAGGCGGGTCGTTACTACGGTCTCGACGGACAATACTTTACTTCGATGGCGGATTATGGGTTTTCGAAATCCCTCAAAGAGGCGCTTGACCAGTGGGGGCATGACCGCGTTCTGGCGGATGCAGTTCGCGTAGTGCGGACGGTGCGGCCTCTGGTAGTTTGTTCGGTCTTTGTTGGCGGTCCGACGGACGGGCACGGCCAGCATGCGACCGCAGGGCTGATGGCGCAGGAGGTCTACACGGCGGCAGGCGATCCGAATATGTTCCCCGAGCAGATCAGGGAAGGACTGCTACCGTGGACCCCAGTGAAGGAGTATGCACGTGCGCCGTTCTTCCGTACGTCAGAGAAGGGATCCTATGACTACGCGACTCATCGGTGGGGTCCGGTCGGAGTGACGAACCATATCACAGGCAAGTGGGAGGCAGGACAGGTTTCGACGACAGTGTCTGTTCCTGTGGGAACGTATGAGAGCTTTGCTGGTCTGACGTATCCGCAAATTTCGCGCGAGGGGCTTGGCTTTCAGAAGTCGCAAAACGGAGGCTCCGATGTTCCAATGCCGACGGACCAGGTTTCGCGCTATCACCGTTTCGGCTCGCATATCGATGCAAAAGATAAGGAGGAGAGTTTCTTCGACGGGATCGATATCTCGTTGACGGGGATTGCAAATTTGGCGGGCAGCACTCCGCCGGAATTTCTTACGTCCGGATTGAAGGAGATGAACTCTGCTGTTGAGAATGCCACGGCGGAGTTTTCTGCACAGAATCCCTCAGCAGTTGCGAGCACCCTGACGAAGGGCCTGAAGGCCACGAACGAACTTGCGGATCAAGTGGAAAAGAGCGCGCTGACGCCAGAGCAGAAGTATAACCTGCTGCATGAACTCAAGGTGAAGCAGCAGCAGTTCAACGCTGCAATTGTTGCGGCGCTTGGGTTGAGCGTCGAAGCGGATGTGGTTCCCGCTGCGCAGGCGAACGGAATCCCTGCGGAGTTTCGGGGTGCGCAGCAGAGCTTCCAGATTGCTACTCCGGGGCTGGCGTTCCATGTGGGCGTGCACATCTACGATGGTGGGAAGCTGGCGGTGCAGATTACGTCGGTTGGGTTGACCTCGTCTTCCGGGAAGGATTGGGGTGCGTCACCTGAAACTCCGGCTCCGGAACAGATTGGCTCGGGAAAAGCGGTCGACGCTCGCTTCGCTGTGAAGGTACCAGCCGATGAGCCCTACACGCGGCCGTACTTCACTCGCCCGAGCATGGAACAGCCTTATTACGACATCCACAACAAGGCGCTGGGCGGCAAGCCGTTTGCGCCATATCCTCTCATCGCTACGGTGCGGTATCAGTTTGAGGGTGTCATGCTGGAGACCGCGAACGCTGTGCAGGTGATCGAAAAGGTTGTTGGCCCGGGGACGTTGCGATTCCCGATGCCGGTAGGCCCGGCGATCTCGCTCACGGTTAGTCCAAGCGCGGGGGTTGTGCCGGTTGGGCAGAAGTCGTTTCATGTGAGTGTGCGTGCGCACAGCAACGTTGAGGGTGCTGTACAGACGGCCATTCATGTCAATATTCCCGAGGGCTGGACTTCAGAGCCCACGTCGGCACCAGTGGGGTTCACACATCTCGGGGAGGAACAGTCCGTATCGTTCACCGTGTATCCGAAGTCGATCTCGGAGAAGCCCTACAAGGTCACGGCTGTTGCGGACTACAACGGCAAGCAATATGAAGAGGGCTACGTATCTGTAGGCTACACAGGACTTCGTCCTTACTTTCTTTATAGCCCGGCCTCGTATCAGACAACCGGCGCGGATGTTAAGGTCGCGCCTTCATTGAACCTCGGTTACATCACGGGTAGCGGCGATGATGTTCCTGCGGCACTGGAGTCGCTTGGAGTGCATGTGTCGTTTCTCTCGGCACAGGACCTGGCGAGCGCTGATCTGAGCAAGTACGACACGATACTGGTTGGCGTTCGTGCTTATGCCGTACGACCGGACCTTATCTCGAACAATGCCCGGCTTCTGAAGTATGTCGAGAACGGCGGAGTGGTCATTGTGCAGTACAACACACCGGAGTTCGACCACAATTATGGGCCGTATCCTTATACGATGACGAATGATCCTGAGGAGGTTACGGACGAGAAGTCGGTAGTGACGATTCTTGATCCGAAGAACCCGGTCTTTACGTGGCCGAACGCGATTACGTCGAAGGATTTCGATGGCTGGATTGAGGAGCGAGGGTCTAAATTCATGAACACGTGGGATAAGCAGTACGACCCGCTGCTCGAAACGCATGATGCGGAGCAGGACCCGCAAAAGGGCGGCCTGCTGTACGCGCGTTACGGCAAGGGTGTTTATATCTACAACGCGTATGCTTTCTATCGTCAGCTTCCGCTGGGCGTGCCCGGTGCATATAGGCTCTTTGCAAATATGCTCAGCCTCCCGAAAAATCCACACCTCCGCGAGGGGAAGTAGCAGTTTGTTGTGCGGAGTGGCGAACGAGCGAGACTACGTCGCGAAGAAATTCCACCGCTCGTGAACACTGTGGGGAACATGCAAACTCAGACGGCTGCCGCGGGAGCGAAACTCGAACGAGGCATGGGCCTTGCGGGAGCCGTGTCGGCCAACATTCTGAATATGGTTGGCGTAGGACCGTTCCTCACTATCCCCCTTGCACTAGCGGCGATGGGCGGACCACAGGCGATGCTAGGGTGGATCTTTGGCGCGCTGTTATGCCTGTGCGATGGCATGGTCTGGGCCGAGCTCGGATCGGCGATGCCACGGTCTGGCGGCCCGTACCATTACCTGCTGGAGGGATTCGGCGCGAAGACCTGGGGCCGCATGATCAGCTTTTTGTTCTTATGGCAGTCGCTGCTGATTGGGCCCATTTCGATTGCGTCTGGCGCCGTCGGTTTCGGCGAGTATGCGAATTTTCTTGTGCCGCATCTTGCTCACTGGAAGCTGGTCGCAATTGCGATGACGGTGTGCCTTGTGACCACGGCGCTGCTCTACCGGAATATCCGTTCTATCAGCGCGATCTCAATTCTTGTGACTGCTGCTGTGCTCGGAACCTGTGGGTGGATTGTTGTCAGCGGGATATTTCACTTTCACGCTGCAACTGCTTTCAGCTTTCCTGCGCATGCCTTTGATCCTTCCCGCGCATTCTGGCTGGGACTGGGTTCGGCGACGCTGATCGCGACCTACGACTACGGCGGCTACAACAACGTATGCCTGATCGGTGAAGAGATCACGGAGCCGAGCAGGACGATTCCGCGCGCTGTGATCTACTCCATCGTGCTGATCGCGATTCTTTACCTGGCGATGAACCTGTCTATTCTGGGAACCATTCCGTGGCAGCAGGGGCAGCATTCGAAGGCAATCGTCGCTGACTATATGGAGGCGCTCTATGGCCGGCGCAGCGGGCTGTTTGTCTCGGTCCTGATTTTGATTGCAAGCTGGGGTTCGGTCTTTGCAATTCTGCTGGGATACTCGCGGATTCCTTACACAGCTGCTGCCAATGGTCACTTCTTCAAGCCGTTCGCGCGGCTGCATCCGAAGAAGCATTTTCCTTCCACGTCGTTGCTCGTGATCGGAGGACTCTCTGCAGTGGCGTGTTTTGTTTCGTTGACCGATCTGATTTCGGTGCTTATTGTCGTGCAGACGATGACTCAATTCATTCCGCAGTGCATTGCTGCGATTCGTCTTCACCGCAAAAACCTATCCACCGGGGAAGTTTTTCGGATGCCGCTCTATCCGTTGCCTGCTGTTGTTGCGCTGATCGGATGGTCGTACATCGTTGTGAGCAGCAAGATGCTGCACGTGTTTATTGGGATCGCCATGTCAGCTTTGGGGGCGGCCGTGTATCTGCTACAGGCGAGCAGAAGACAGGAATGGCCGTTTCATGCATATGAACAAATATGATGTCGCGGTTGTCGGTGAGATTTATATCGATCACGTCTTTACCGGCTTCAATGCGTGGCCGCAGCCAGGCGAAGAGGCGTTTGCCAGGCATTACCACCGAGAGATTGGCGGTGGTGCTGCCAATACGGCGTGCGCGCTGGGACGGCTGGGTAGGCGCGTAAATCTCATTGGCATAGTTGGAGAGTCAGACGCCCCATGGTTTGAGCACCGTCTGATGGAGTTTGGTGTGCCCGCAGCTGGGATTCAACGAGGCTCAGGAGACACGGGAGTGACGGCCAGTGTCTCGATGACCGACGATCGGTCGTTTTTCACTTATGTGGGAGAGAACGCGCGACTTACGGAGGTGCTTGGCTCGGACCGCGTGTCTTCTTCGCTGAAGACCGCGAGCCATGTGCACTTTGCGCTGCCGCTGAGCCGTGATCTCGCGCGCACGTTGCTTCCGGCACTGAGAGCAGCGGGTTGCACGACTTCGCTCGATGTCGGGTTTCATCCTTCCTGGCTTGGAGCGAACACGAATCTTGAGACCTGTCGCGAAACGGATTATTTCCTGCCGAATGAGAGAGAGGCGAGCTTGCTCTCGGGCGGCGCTGTTGAGGAGTACCTGGCGTTCGCGGAGAGGAACGGGTTGCGGAGGCCTGTCGTCAAGCTGGGATCGAGGGGCGCAGTGATGCATGTTGACGGCGTCGCCTGTAGCGTTGCGTCGCCGGTGGTCGAGGTCGTCGACACGACGGGCGCAGGAGACGCATTTAATGCAGGCTTTATCGATGCACTCCTGGATAAAGCGGATCCTGAAGAGTGTCTGCGTCGCGGTTGCATCTGTGGAGGTCTCTCGACACGTGAGTCGGGCGCCCTGAGTGCACTGCCACGTCGCGAGGAGGTCAGCGATATCTATGAGCAAACCTACGCGTCGTAAGATTGCATTTATAGGTGGGGGTGGTGTTCGCACACCGCTGGTGGTGTTTGGCGTGAATGAGGCGGCGCAGGACCTCGGCGCTGAGGAACTGGTGCTCTACGATCCAGACCATGAGCGAGTAGGCATCATGGCGAGTTTGGGCAGGGCCATTGTTGCGCAGGAGGGCGGCTCGCTCCGCGTCCGTGAGGCCGCGTCGATTGAAGATGCGGTCGATGGCGCTTCATTTGTGATGAACAGCATTCGCGTGGGCGGCATCAGAGCCCGTGCGCATGATGAGAAGGTTGCGATCGACAACGGCTATCCAGGGCAGGAGACGACAGGACCAGGCGGGGTTGCGATGGGCTTGCGGACCGTGTCGATCGCCGTTGAGCAAGCGAAGACTGTTGAGCGGTTAAGCCCGGATGCGTGGTTGGTCAACTTTACGAATCCGGCAGGTCTTATCACGCAGGCGATTCGGCACAATACCGGCGCGAAGGTCGTGGGGATCTGCGATACGCCGAGCGAAATGCTTCATCGCATTCAGACTGCTTTCGGCCCTTTGCAAGATGAAGTTCGCTGCGAGTATGTGGGGCTCAATCACCTTGGATGGATCAGGCGGATCTACCGTCGCGGTGAGGACGTAACGGAGCGCGTGCTGGCGGATGATGCATTTTTGAGCAAGCTATACTCCGTGCCGCTCTTCGAGCATGACCTCATCCGCGCGTTGAAGCTGATTCCGACTGAATATCTCTTCTTTTATTACTCTCGCCGCCGGGCGCTGGAGAACCAGAGACGGCAGGGCAGCACAAGGGGTGCTGAAGTCGAGGTATTGAACGGCAAGCTCTTCTCTAAATTGGCAACGCATCTTCAAGCGGGAGACGCGAAACAGGCCGTTGCCGCTTATATCGCATATCTCAATATCCGGTCTGGCTCGTATATGAAGCTTGAGGGAAGTGCTGGCTCGGCGCTTAGTGGAAACGGAGTCAACGATGAAGATCCATTTCGCGCGGCGAGCGGCTATCACCGGATCGCGATCGATGTAATGAGCGCTCTGTGTGGAGATCAATCGCGACGGATTATCGTCAACACCGAGAATAATGGGAGCATCGCCGACATAGACTCTGGAGACATCGTTGAGGTCCCGTGCCAGATCGGAGCCGGGGAGATCGTTCCGGAGCCGTGCGGGAATCTGCCGGAAGCTGTGCGCGGGCTAGTGTTGGCTGTCAAAGCGTACGAACGTGCAGCGATTGAAGCCGCGCTTACGGGTTGTGAACTGACGGCGCGGAAGGCAATGCTGCTTTACCCAGCCATTGGCGAGTGGGAGCCATCGAAGGAGCTGCTGGAACAATTGATTGTGCATTGTTGACTGGCGCCTTGTCTGCTGTAAATATTGCCGGTGGTCCGTCTTCGCCTCGACGACCTGAACGTTGCCGCTGTCTCGGGAACGGCGGCTTTGGGCCAAGCTCGCAGGAATCCATAGCTGGTACCTCTCGATAAAGCGGGTATTCCGAGCTATGTCTACTATTACGTCAACGCCTAGTGTGATGCATCGAGATAATGAAACGGTGGCTTCGCGTATAGAAGCCAATGTTCCTACACGCGAATGCCTTCTAGTGGGAAGAGAGTTTATAGATGTCAGGGAAATCCATTGCGATGCCGATTTGACCACCGATGCGAGGACTCGCGACATACTTGCCTCCTAGCAGGCCGAAGCAGAGGCTCAATCCATTGCGAATGACATAGTGGCCCCCGGCCATAGCCTGGAGTTGCGATTTCGACAGGTTTCCGTTCGCGGCGTAAGCGCCGAAGATCTCCGCTCCCAGGGTGAGCGAAGGCAGAAAGTCGTGCTGCAGCGAGATACCGCCCGGAAAAACATGCCCCCGTGTCGTTGTTCCGATGACACCGGTGCTGGTGTTACCGGCAAAGAGATATCCCGCATTCCCGGTGATTCGGGTCGCGGGGGATAGAGACTTTTGCGCAATCAGGTTGAGCCAGTAGTCATGCAGTCCGGATCCGAGCTGCTCGCCTGGGTCTCCTGTTGGGAACTCGATGTAAAAACTGGCTGCGAAAGCTGGGAGTCGAGAGCCAGCAGATTCGTTTCGAAAGGTCTTCTTAATCCCGAGGTTTGTGTCTCCAAAACCATGGGATGAGGCGTTCCCTTCAGCCCTGTAAATGGAGAGATACGGGAAGTCCACATCGACCTCGAAGCTATGCGACAGGCCATAGTTGAACTTGAAGTTCGCTGTGTTCTGAGTTCGATTGGGGTCCTGAAGCTGGAGACTGTCATACTCATTGAAGAACTCCAGATGGCCCTTTCCACGTTCGGTGACCGCGGTGTCATCGGTGTAGAAAGGCAGCTGCCCTTGAAGCTGCCTTCCATCACAAAACAGGTAGCTTAGCGGTAGCGCGACGCCGACGATGAAGCGTACCGTCCTGACTCTTAGAGTGGCGGCAGGCAAAAGGGGTTCTCCAGGCACAGACCTGCTTCACCTCGCCCATGTACCTTCTTCGGGCTGGGGTCTGGCTCGATGGGGTCACCTGCAGGATCGTCAGGCGGGTCGGGTTGAGGATCCTCTCGGATTGGTTCCGGCGTGAGGGGCGGATTATCGATCGACGGATTTGAAGGCAGCGGAGGCGTAGCCATGACGAAAACCTGTGAAGGTTAGATGCATGTAACTCTATCGCGTCCGAATTTGGCGTTAGTACAACTCCTGGGTCCGGTTCCATATCTCATCTCCCGAAAGCTATTCCCTTGATATGAGGGAACCCCCGGAGGAATTGCGGTAATGATCTGAACACCGCTGCGCTGCACGATAGACGTTGGCGGAAAAGAAAGACAAGACGTTGACCGGCGCGTCGAAGCAAGTGAACATCCAAGCTAGACAGGAGGGTCGATGGACCCGGTTCCCTCGACATTTCAAATGAAAAATGTAAAAAATGCCAACCGGCTCGAAGCTGCAAAGGTTGTGGCCGATAGCGGTCGTAAGCAGAGCCAGGGCGACGCTTTCGGTAAGTTTGCAGCGTCCGCTTCGAGTTGGCTCGGCTCGAAGTGGGCGTTTGTCGGCGCAATCATCATCATTATCGTTTGGGCGCTGACGGGGCCGGTCTTTCACTACTCCGATACCTGGCAGCTGGTCATTAATACCGGGACAACCATTATCACGTTCCTCATGGTCTTCATCATCCAAAACACCCAGAATCGTGACGCTCGAGCGATTAACCTCAAGCTCGACGAGCTAATCCACGCAACCGACACTGCCAAGAACCAGATGATGGATATAGAGAACTTGAGCGACGAAGAACTCGACGTGATCCACGAAAAATATACTCAGATTCGCGCCGATTGTGCTGAGGACGAGGGCGAAGCGAAGGGGTGACCTACTCACCTGTCAGATTCTCCTGGATGATCTGCGCCACGTTATCGATTGATGTGGGCTTTGCCATTTCCTTTATCTCTTCATCGGTTGAAATTGCCCCGAGTCCTATCCGCTCAGCGATTTGTTGATTGATCTTTACGATCGCAGAAACTTCACGCTCGGTGAGCAGCAGAATTTGGAGCATAAGGTGATCTCGTTCATCAGCGCGCTTGGCGAGCCCCGACTGTCTCATAAGGATGAAACTTGCAAGCAGGATTGCTTCAAGGGCCACGACCGTATCGAGCATGGGGAAGGGTGCTGGGTCGAAGTGAGGGACAGGCCCGACGCGAGCCGTGTTTACGAGCATCCAAACGATGAAGAGAGCAAGATGGATAAGGACAAAAGCGAAGTTGCCGGCAAATCCCGCTACGGCGTCACCGATCTTATCCGCGCGTGAACGTTTTGCATAAAACTCCTGTTCGTGCCGCGCTATCGTTTCGATATGTTCTTGAACATGACTGGGTATCTGCATGGTACATATGATGCGTGTCAGCGATCGCAACAACATCATGTTGGCGGCCGCATCATTCGAACTTGAACCCAACCCAAACGATCACTGATTGGTCATTGCATTTGGGGACGTGCCAGCTTGCCTCTCGATTCCGTCACCTCGTTTCGCAATACCTGGCAGTGTTACCGGCAGCTTCCCGTGGATGGGGATCTCGCCGAAGAGAGCCTTGGCCGCAGACCTCTCGGAAGTGGGTACCCAACTGTAGGTGCAGAGATAGCTGCGGATGGATGGAAAGTTGAGCATGGCGTAAGGACTACCGAGCGCGAGCACAACCGTTCTGTCTCCGGCAGTATCCAGAATATCTTTCAGAATCCCAACCGAGCCCTGCGCCGAAAGGCCGCTCGCACTCGTGGCGGCAATCTCTGCCGGCCCGGGCTGGGACACGCTGTAGACCGCAGCGATGACATGCTGTGCCTTCGACGCCAGCGCGGCAATGCCCTCAGCTTCAACTGCAGCCGAGCGGCGATCGACATAGATGACCGTCGCTCCCTGGATTCGCGAGCGGATCTCACGCTCGAGCACGCGGCCGTCATCACCGTGCGCATCGCTCACAAAGATCACGACCAGGGTAGGTGTAGGTTCACCCCGGTGCAACGGAAGCATGTGATTGTCGTCGCGAACCAGCGTCACCGCGTGATCGGCGACCTCCTGGGCGAGCGCGTAACTGGAGGGCTTGCCCACACTGTCCTGAATCTTGTTCAGGTCCACGAGGTGCCGGCCGCGACTATCGAGGCCGGCCCTGGCCTTCACCAGCAAAAGGCGGCGCACGCTCGCATCGATCTGCGCGCGCGAAATCTCTCTGGACTTCACTGCCTTCAGCAGACCGTTAAACGTTCCATCCAAATCGGAGGGCAACTCGAGCATGTCCTGCCCGGCCTTGACCGTGTCGACGGCCGCGCGGCCTGCGGCATCGCCGCCGCCCTCCGGATAAAGCCTGGTGAGACCCTTCATCTCCAATGCGTCGGAGACGATGACGCCTTTGAATCCGAGTTGCTCTCGCAGTAGGCCGCTGACGACTTGTCGCGAGGTGGTGGCGATCTTCGTGGGGTCAGGCTCAAGCGCGGGGAATGCGACGTGCGCGATCATCACGGCGTCGGAGCCGGCCTGGATGCCAGCTTCGAAAGGGGGAAGCTCGACGGTATTGAGGCGCTGGAGGGGAGCATTCACACGGGCCAGATTGAGGTGCGAGTCAGTGTCTGTGTCACCATGGCCGGGAAAGTGTTTGAGCGTGGTGAGCATCCCGCCTTCGTGCGAACCGCGGATGTAGGCCGTCACCATGGAGGAGACCTCTTGAGGATCCTCGCCGAAGGAGCGCGTGTTGATGATGGGGTTCTGAGGGTTAATCTGCACGTCCGCTACGGGATAGAAGTTCCAGTCGATGCCGAGGGCCCGCGATTCCTCCGCAACGATCTTCGCGAACTGCTCGACATAGGCAGGGTTGTGCGTGGCGCCGAAGGCCATCGCTGGAGGGAAGGCTTCGATGGAGGTGAGGCGCATGGACGGGCCACGTTCAAAGTCAACCGAGAAGATGAGAGGAACTTTCGAATGCGACTCCTGCTGAAGCAGATTGGTTGTCATCGCCGCTTCGTAGGGCTCTGTACGAAGAAGCAGAGGACCGTCGGTGTTAACCGAGAGATGCACTGCGCCGAGGTGATACTTGCGGATGTCGGTGATGAGCTGCCGGAAGGCAGGATCATCGGCGTTGTAATAGCCCATGATGCCGCGCACCTCGATCATCTGACCGATCTTCTCTTCGAGTGTCAGACGCTTGAGCGTCCGGTCGGCCCAGCGCTCCTGGGCGCGAGTCGCAGCCCCGATGGGCTGTGGCTGCAAGTACCGTGTCTTTCCTGATTGAGCGATCGCAAACGAGAGGCCAACAAAGAACAAGGCGAATACTGTCGTACCGCACTTTACACAGGACATGAGACTGACTTTAGCTGAACACGACAGCCTCGGCCAAACCGAATCTTCCGGGGGGGCTACCGCCAATCAGTCTCTGGTTGCTACAGCAGATGGCACAACCAACAACATTCGCAAGGTAATGAGTTCTGCCTGGACCTGCGCCCGGCCAATCTGTAGACCCTCCATCTCAGATTTGAGGGCATTCATCGCAAGAGCGGAATCTCGCGTTCCATCCCGGACGAAGACAATCTCTCCCCGTCTGGAGTGGTTCAAAAAAATCTTGCGATCAAGATCATGCATCTGGGCACTTAGTGATTCTTTTGTAGACATACTTGCGAGTCTACGCCCTTTAGCTGGGGGTGCGTGATATTTCGTATATACAAAACACCAGGACGATACATATGCGCGAGTGCCGATATCTTTCGTGTTCCCGAGTGCTCGAAGCGACGGTCTCGATTCTCGCCACCGAAAGGTGTGAGCGCGTCTCTTCCAGCCGATCGAGTCCGGCATTCAATTTGATGCTCGATCTCAGCAGCGCGAGAACCGTGATACTAGCGAGATACTAAAACCTAGCACAATAGAATCTACTGACTTAGCTGCACCAATGGACAAACCTATTATGTTCAGGTAGTGTCCGAAGTAGGGGGTTACTACACCTCCTCCTCTTTCAGGTTCCCTGAACTAAGTCAGCCCATCTGAAGTTCTTCCTTCTTAGCTAACAATAGCCTCATCAGGAGGATCTATGTTTGCACGCAATGTCTCTATTCATCTGAAATTCAACATGCTTTCTGAGTACGGCCACGTACTTGAGAGCCAAATTCTCCCCTTACTTCGCAAACAGAAGGGTTTTAGGGACGAAATCTCGTTCGCCAATTCCAACGGGGTGGACGTCATGGCAATCAGTTTGTGGGACAACAAGGCGGATGCAGAAGCCTATAACACCAATACTTATCCCGAAGTGGTGAAGACCTTCTCGAAAGTGATCGAAGGAACTCCTAAGGTTCAGACGTGTGAGGTTGTCAACTCGACCTTCCATAAGATCGCCGTTCCCGCACACGCGTAAGAACCATGAACATGTTCTGGTGGAGCCGGTCAATGCCGGCTTCCCCAGTTCTTGAGATTCGATCTTCCAAATCGCCCGCCACCTGGCCACCCTCCTTTCAGAGCGCCGTTTCCTGAGATGGTGATGGGTACCGCTGCGACGAGAGGATCCTGTTCCGTGAGCGAGTCAAAGCGGTCCGGGCTTCCTGCAGCATTGCGGACGACGGCATTGCGTCCCCGCTTTCCTGTGATCTAAAGACAGGGCAGCTTCAAACTGGCTACAAAAAGGAAACAAGCACTCGGGTCAGCGCTCACGTTGTGATCACTAACGACGGCGCCACCGAGAGTATCCCCAGCCTCCGCCACTTAGCAAAAACAATATTAAAAGAACAATCAGTATGGTTTCCATGTTGTCTTCTCCCTAGAAGAGGAAGCGGGGCTAGTCGTTTAGCAGTCGTCTCACTTCTTTGCCTTATTACAACATCCTACGAAGCGGCTTAGGCCGTAGTCTGTTCACATTGGACCACTTTGGCAGATTGATTTGTTCGGCATGCCATTGCAGATTTTGAGCGGATTTGTCTCTTCAACCCATTCAGTGCGACCGCGAAAGAGAGGCCGCACTGGGGGGAGTTACAGAGAGATGCTGATCGCAATTCCGACGGTGGGATATCTACTGTTGAACAGGTAATAGCCATTGTCAACGTAGTTGACGTAGACGTCGTCCGTACCATACCAGTTATTCGCCCAGTACCCTGGCCATGGGTCAACAAGGCTAAACCAGTAACCACCGTACTGGAAGCGCGGATATCCGCCCACGACCAGGAAGGGCAGGCCCTCAATTCGGAACGCATGGCCTGGTCCAAAGTACCCATCAAACCGGTTGCCAGGGATTCGGTAGCCGTTATAGCCACCACGTTGCTGCCAAGTGCGATGGTCTGACTGCCAGTTTCCTGCGCGATGCTGCTGCCACGCGGTTTGCTCTACGCGCCGTTGTTCCTGTGTATGCAGTTGCTTGCTCTGGTCCTGTTGCTGCTGGGCATGCTGTTGCTTGTTCTGATCCTGCTGTTGCTGCTGGGCATGCTGCTGCTGTTCGGGTCTGGCTTGTTCATGCTGGGCCGCCTGAGGCTTATCAGGGTGGTCTTGCTTTTCGTCCTGCTGGTTGAGCAATGCATACATAGGAGTAACAATTCCGAAAAGCAAAGGCAGAAGGGCCTTACTGGTGATTCCAATTACTTTCATACAATTAACCTCTATTTGGTAGCTCTTATCATGCGTGTTAAATCCGCCCCGAAGGGCTGCCCTCACTCCCAGGTTTGAGAGCTTTTCGGATTCGAATCGTATCCGCCAGAGGGCAGGAAAATAACGGACAAAGTGCCAATCGGCTGGGATGTGGTCTCGTCCATATGGACAGTTTTACGTCTCACCCACGGCACTGGGAACAGAAGTGACGAAATTAGCATCGTCACCCTCCCGACACACTCAGGAGATTAAAGAATGACAGTTGTAAATGGGTCGTGTCTGAGCAAGATAGCTCGCATTTTGAAGAATAACGATCGCGATGCTCTTGTTGTCCAAGTACTGCGACCAATTTGCCTTACTTAATTCCCAGGCAGCGAGTTTTCGTGGAACTGCTAGTGTTTTTGTCCTCACCAGGGTTGAGTCTCAGCTCCTCACGTCCCAGGCAAGCCCAAGGGCTCGGAGTGCGGAGATTCCGTACCAGTTGAAATCTATTTCGTACCAGGTCAAGCCATGACGGGCCGCTTGCGGATGGGCGTGATGGTTATTATGCCAACCCTCGCCAAAAGTCAGCAAAGCTACCCAGAAACTGTTTCGGGAGGTATCGCCGGTGGGAAACCGCCGCGTTCCCCACATATGAGTGGCAGAGTTCACCAGCCAGGTAGAATGCAGGCCAATAACCGTACGAAAAAAGATGCCCCACAACAAGTATTGCCATCCACCAGCAACAACAAGGATCGCACCCAGCGCGGTGATGGGTATCCAGTGCCACCGACTGATCCACACATGAAATTTATCTTTGCGGAGGTCGGGAACGTAAGGAAGAAGATCTGCCGCGTCGTTGTGCATGGTCTGTCCCGTCAGAATCCAACCCATGTGGGACCAGAAGCCGCCATCGTGAGGAGAATGCGGATCACCCTCTTTGTCCGTGTTCTGATGATGCATGCGGTGTATTGCAACCCAAAAAATCGGACCGCCTTCCAAGGCTAATGTTCCGCATACGGTCAGAAAATACTCCACCCACTTCGGTGTTTTGTAGCTTCGATGCGTAAGCAGGCGATGGTATCCCATACCGACGCCGAGACTCCCGGCGACCCACCACAGCACCATCGCGAGCAGGAAACCTTTCCAACTGAATACGAACAATGCAGCCAACGCGCCGATGTGAAATGCCACCATGAAAAAAGTAGTGACCCACACGATGGGCTGCGTAAACGTTCTGTCATGTCCAAAGATGCCCGGGATTCGCATATCTCCACCCCCGAATAGCCATTGGATGGTGAGGGTATACTCGTGGAGCCTGAGTGCCCAGTAATACTTGTGTAATCGCGGCGCATGAAACAGATCGTCTTCATACCTATGAAAACACTGGGATCTCAATTTCCCGATACTGATCAAATTTGACCATCAGGGTTTGGTAGCACCTCACCAACAGCTTCGAATGAAAACTCGGCGGGACGGCAGCAGAACAGGAGAGTGGAACTTCTCGTATCCGGCGATGCCATCGGCAGTCCAGCCAACCCAACGGTAGGAGTCCTGCGATAGCAAAGGATAGAAAAGCTGCATAGCCTGAGCGAAGGCTTCCAAACTGCATTTCCTTCTCGAATGTTGCTCCTGTTATCACATAGCAGGAGCAACATTCGCGTTCACCCAAAGATCAATTCATCGCTTCCACGGTGCAGCAACCGCTTCAAGCGTATGATCAGGGCAGTAGTTCGAATCATTGTTTCTCGCCTCTAGCTGTCTATTGCTTCGCTCCAGACGAGCACCCTTCTAGTAAGCAACAGGACGACTGGAGTCTCAATGAGCCCCCGCCCCAGTATCTGATGTAAAGAAGCATCTTTCTCGAAGAGATCTGGGTATCGAAGATCCTCGAATTACCTATGTCCCGAAACGGCTCCTAACGCAATTATCCAACTGCGAGGATCACAACATGAATGCCTCAAGCTTAAGCTGGCCCAGTCGATTTCCACGGTTACTGTGGTTCCGTCGAGAGTGTCCTCTCTGTAGCTCGATCGAGTTTCGGACAGCCGAGGCGGGTGCCATGGATAGTCCGTTGAGTTGGTTTGCACTTACCCCTGTTCGTTGCGTCAACTGTTGGCGACGATATTACTGGTTTTCCAGGGGGAAGAAATCAACCGACGAGAATCGCGCATGATCGTTTACTGTCTGCTTCTGGTGAGGCGGCCACATGGGCAATGTTGATGTCCTTCTGCTTCGGTCTCTTTATTCAATAGGACGAGGGCCAGTGATAAGCTTCGACAATTCCCGCCTGTTCACATCATGCTCAACGAAGCGTCGCATGGTGAGAAGAAGCAGGATGCCAGCAATCACGTAGGCGATGGATGAGCCGGCGATGGCTTTGCCCAGCGAGAGGTGCCCCGCGATGAAGCCGATCAACACAGGAGCAATTCCACCTCCTACCAGCCAGCCTACGCAATTCATCGAGCCACTCACCGTACCCCGTGTCTCCGTCGGGACGACATCAAACGCGGATGCAAAGATATTGGAGTCATAGATTCCCTTGAAGAACCCCCAGCAGATCAGCGCCACCTTTACGAGTAGAAGAGAGCCACCCAGGCCGCAGAGGACCACAAACGGAGCGCCCGCCATGACGCCAGCACACTGCACCAACATGCGTCCGCGGCTGGTCCGCCGCGCGCCCAGGTCGGCCAGGTAACCGCCACACACCGCACCCGCCATGCTGGCCACCTGCGGATAGATCGCAGCATCGAATGCCGCCATGCTGAGACTCAGGTGAAATCGCGAATACAAGTACATGGGCATCCATGTGAGCAGCACCATGGCAACAAAATTGGCGCAGGCAAACACGGCCATCAGCATAAGGAACGACTTGATCGCTACGAGCGAACGCAGGGCGCGCTTTATCCCATACTGTTCCGTGTGCTTTTTCGCCGTATCCACGCCATCGAGCGCGTCCGCCGCTCCGCGCACGGGCTCGCGCAGGAGCCGGATGAGCACCAGGCCAAGCAGGCACCCCAAACCGCCGAAGAAGAAGATCGCGAGGCGCCATCCGTGCCGCTGGGCAATCGCACCTGCCCAGTAGCCGCCGCCCACCGTACCGACATAGACGCTGGTCTGCAGAATTCCCATAGCCCGCGAACGGGTACGCTTACCGTGATAGTCGCTTACCATCGACATGGCTGCGGGGCTGTAGATGCATTCGCCGAGGCCTTCCAATCCGCGAAAGACCAGGAGCTGAAAGAAATTGCGCGAGAATGCCGAGATCACGCAAACGACGCTCCAGAACTGGAGCCCACTCAGGATCGCTGTTTTGCGGCGAATACGGTCAGCAACAAGCCCGGCGAACGGACCGGCGATTCCATACACGATCGCAAACGATGACCCCAGCATGCCGAGCTGTACCGTTGTAAGGCTCAGCTCCTTCTGCAACAGGGGAAAGACAGAAAAGAAAGCCTGCCGATCCGCGTAGCTGAAGAAGCAGACCAGCCATAACAGAACAACGATGACCCAACCATAGACACCAGGGAGTGCAGAATCAGTTTTCACGACGCGCATCTCTGCGCTTCCTTCAGACGGAGGCAATGAATTTTGCTCGATCATCGAATTCATCAAGACACAACCCCGCATACAAAGACATCGATCCCAAGAGCCTGGAAGCATGTGGCCTTGGCCTCCAGCGCTTCGAGAGCCTGTTGTGCGCTGCTGGCATACGCGACCTGAATGTGATTCGCCTTGTGGCGCGCCATCATCTGATCGCGAGTTACGCCCGACAAGACCGCGTTCATGATGGGCCACTGTGGAGTGGTCATATTCCACCGCCGCTCCACTTCTTCCTTAGGCAGTTCAATCACGCTGGCACGACCCAGATCGGCCTTCAGCCTTCCGTGCTCGACGTAAACCCTGCTCCAAACAATCTCTCCCGGCTTGCTGATGCCCTTGAGGCTTCCTCCTCCGAGACGGAAATACATGGGGGGCTGCCGTTCGCTGCTTGCGCCCCGGTATCCGTCAACGAAGTGAGCCGGCGGAGCGGCGCCGGAAATCTCCAGAACCCACACAAACTTCCCGCCGTACTCTTCTCCGAAGCGGAGATCGTGCAAGGTCGTTTCGGGATCCATACCCATCGCAGTCCAGACGCGGTTGGTAATCAGCGCGTCGACTCCGGAACACTCATCCACCTCGTTGAAGTGAGGGACCGCAGCATCTTCGAACAGGATTCGGTTGCCGTCGCGATCTCTTACGGGCGGACGATCCACATTGTTGAGAAGTCCCTCGGCAAGATCGGAAGCAGGAAGGAGATCTTTGAGTCCCTGCTGGTACTGAATTCCGATAGCATCACAGCCGAAATCGTCGGCAATCCGTAAAGCCGCGATGTACATCTTGCATTGGAGAAGAACCTGCTGCCTCGTCAATTCAGTCGCTTCGTCGGATCCCAGAGTAAAGTGCATTCCCTTGTCGAGAAGCCAGGCATATAAAGCCTCGGCGTCCTTATCGGCCGTCTGCAGCACTTCACTGTAAAGAGCTGACTGGCTCAAGCGCTCCTTGAAGATGCCGATCGGGTGCAGCAGTTCGTCGGGAACAATAGCGTTATACATTCCCATGCAACCTTCATCGAAAACGCCAAGGATTACGTGGCATCTCCGGATCTTTTCCGCAACTGCCACACCGATAGAACGTGCGGACGAAGAGACGGAGTCGGATTGGAATGGATGGACGTGCGACAGGTCGTGCTCCACCGTGCCGTTGTGTAACCATTGCTGCAAATTCTTCAGGAAGAAGTCGTCTTTACAGTCGACACTCCAGAGGCTGCTATAAGGAACACCTGCCTTTGTGAGTGAACCATTGAGATTTAACAAACCTACCAGGCCCGGCCACTGGCCACTCCAGTTGGCCACTGTGAGAATCGGCCCCCGGTGGTGGATTAGCCCCGCAAGCACGTGGTGGGTGTATTGCCAGACGGCCTCCGCCACAATCAACGGAGCGTCCTTGGGAATGTTGGCGAAAACCTGCATGCCGCAGCGCTGGCTGTCAATAAAGCCGTGACCTTTCGTAGAGTCATAGGAGTGAGCGCGAACGACCTCTCGCCCAAAGGATCGGATCGTCTGAGTCAGTGCATTCTCAAATGCTTCCTGGGCCGGCCAGCAAACCTGGTTTGCTGAGGATCGAAGATCTCCACTGGCAACCATGTACACAGGGGATCCGGAACTTATCGACATAACAGTTACTCCGGGCTGTAGATCAGCCATTTCAAATTGCGTTCGTGACTATCGCTTTGTAGCGAGCATTCCGCACTTTTCGAGGTGAGCTTCGATTTGCCTGGATTCTTCGGGCGTTGAAGGCTGATAAGGCCACGTGGGAATACCGCTGCCAATGCCCATGATCGATAGCGCTGCTTTCAAGCGCCTCAAATGACCTGGCTCAGTCTCATCCGCATTCCAGATCGGTGCGCCAATGCTGTTTATCTCCGTTTGCAATGCATACATGTCCTCGTACCTGCCTGCGACGAATGCGTTATACAAACCAACGAGGAGATGGGGAAAGATGTTGGCGCCACCGGATACGCCGCCATGTGCGCCGCACAATAGCGATTCGGCAAGCAGATGCTCAGGCCCTACCAGAACAGCGAAATCCGGATAGCGCTTGCCGACCAGTTCCAGCACCTTTTTTAGATAACTCATGTCCCCGGAGCTATCCTTGATGCCCCACACGTTCGGTATTTCTGTCGAACGGACGACTGTCTCGGGATCAAACGCTATCTTGGTGAGGCCTGGCTGATTGTACAGATATAACGGCAGAGCCGATGCCTGGGCCGTGCTCTCGATGAGACGCATGATATCGCTCTGGCTGAATTGGTAATAAAAAGGTGGCGCCATCACGACAGCGGACGCACCTGCCTTCGCGGCAACGTCGGCAATGTGGAGAGATTCGACATAGGCACTATCCGTAATGCCAACCAGTACTGGAACCCTCGAGCCCACCTGGTGACAGACACGCTCGATCAGTTCCCGCCGCAACTTATAGCTAAGCGCAGGGCCTTCTCCGGTTGTGCCCAACAGGAAGAGACCATGCACACCTCCGTTCAGAATGTGTTCTACGAGAGCCTCAACCCCACGGACATCCAACTGATCGATGGATGCCAATGGAGTGGCCATGGGAGGAATAATGCCTTTGAGGGGACGACCTTGCTCTGCTGTGCTCATAACCATTCCTTTGCAAACATCAAAATTAGAAACTCAATACAGAATGCTCTCGTCCGATTTCATCCGGTCGATACCAAGCGGATGAAGAATTTTCTGAGCACCAAGACGCATCAAACCCAGTTCGGTTACCGACTGGAAAAATTGAAAACCTTGACGGTGAAAATCAAGAACTTCTTCTGCGCTTCCCGCGGGACGGCCGAGAAACTTGTTGTGACGACGGGCAGCAGCCCGGATCGTGTCGATTGCTTTATCCAGTAAAGGTTCATTCTGCTGTCGTCCGCGCAAACCCAACGAGAAGGAAAGATCGCTCGTCCCGATGAATAGAACGTCGACTCCCGGTATGGCCGCGATCGCATCCACATGGTCCAGAGCACGCTTCTCTTCAATCACACACACCGTTAGCATATGCTTGTCCGCGGAATCGTAGTAGGTGCCGGGCTCGAACCATGTCGAGGCTGCGAGTCCGGCGCCGGAACCTCGCAGGCCCGCTGGTGCATATCGGCAAGCCGCCGCAGCAGTCTGGGCCTGCTCTGCATCTCCGACAAAAGGAAAGATAACTCCTCTTACACCCTGGTCGAGCACTCGCTTTCCAGTCCACAAGCCGACAACCGGAACTCGAGCCAGGACCGCCGCATCGAGTCCTCGCGTTGCAAGAACGATGGCTCGCAATGCATCAAGAGACACCGGCGAATGCTCCATCTCGACCCACAGAAAGTCGAAACCGAGTCTGGCACCGAGAACCGCGGTTTCCAGATTGCTGGTGGTAATGGTCAAGCCGACCACGAACTCGCCTGCCTCCAGGCGAGTTCGCAGACGATTGTTTCCCCATCCGTTCGATTGAGTGTTGTCCGAGGTGCCATCCATATTTAAGAGTGCTCCGTCGTAGTTGCCGGAATGAGCCACACTTCGGCCACCTGACAACCGCGGCCATTCCCACCCAGCCCCGGCTCACGGGTCCAGACGAGTTTGAGCTCACCGTTTGCTGTCGCTTCTGCCGGAATTGCAAATTCCTGCGGAGCGGGTGGCCAGGCTCGCAATATATATGGATGAACCTGAATCTTATCGTTTGCGATCAGCCCGATTTTCTTCTTCGGCGCATCCCCCGAATACACCACTCGCAGCTTGTATTGCGTCTGCGGATTGAGATTCGTGTAGCGCATCGTGAGCGGCGCATCGGAGATGGATTCCGCCCAGCTCTTCCACGCCATGGGCGCAGCATCGCCGAACTCGTCGGGATAATTGAACCCGATCAGAGGCGATTTCCGGAAGTCAGGGTCTTCCACTGACCCGGGCCCGAGCACCAGATGCGGACGGTTGGTCACGTTGCCCAATTGATCGTAGAAGCCGCCGGGGCCCGGATCTGTACGGAACAACATGTCACGAATTCCGGCAATCTGCGCCATCGGATCAGTCATTTTTCGGATGCAGGTAATCTGGCGCCGCATCCACATCCCATCGGTTACTGGTGCATCGAGCGTGTCCAGATTGGTCGCGCGCTCTACCGCCTCACCCTGGTACCGTTCCACATCGAGCTGCATCTGGATGCTCTGGAACAAAGCAGCGCCCAGTTCCATGACACGGGTACGCAATTCGCCAGATCCAGGCCTGGTGATGATCTGGTCGAGGATGGATTGCGCCTCTGCGAGCAACGGCTCAGGATCCAATCCGTTCGGCGAGCGCTTCGACGGTGCATCACCGATGCCCAGCGGCACCGCGCCCCATCCGACTCCCAACGCCGTCGATAACACATTCTTCGCCTGCTGCACCAGAGCCATCTCATTGAGCAGCCGCCGGCGAACGTAGGCATCGAAGTAGGCACGATAGAGTGCCTGCTGGAAGCGCCAGTTGCCGAGCACTTGCGGCGAGCACGTACGTTCGATGTCCTGGAACTGCTGCAGCGTAACTTCGACACCGGAGTTGGTGGCCAGCGGCCCGACCCAGTTCGTCTCCAGGCTCAACAGTCCCTGGGCGAAGCCCTCGGCGTCGCGCGGCCCGACAAAGTAATGCGCAAAGTCGCGCATTGCATCGGCCGCCGACTGCTTGGAATCCCATCCCAGAGCGCTCCAGACGAACTTGTTCACGTCATCGTTACAGCCTTCGGAGTAGGTAAGGAAACCGACCGTGCCGGGGCAGTAGCGGCGCAGCATATTCGCTTCGCCCTGTGGGCGCGGGTTGATAACTTCACGGCCCTCGGTCATTGCATAAGCGACGTCCCAGTCCGGAACCGGGTATTGGCACTGCACGCTATGCGTGATGTCGGGGTAGTATCGCAACGGATAATTCGACGGCAGCGCTTTACGGAGCTCCGGAATGGGCAAGCGTGCTTGCGGCCCGAAGACAATACCATCCAGCCACTGCTTCGTGTGCTCCTGCCGAACAATCTCTAAGAACTCGTCCATCCACGCCGCATCGAAGCCCTGGGGTGAGACCCACATCTGCGCCTTGGGATGGTACTGGCGCAGATTCTTTCTCTGCTTCTCCAGCAGCGGCAACATGTACTTCGGTTCAGTGTGGCCTGGATCCCCGCCGGGCACCAGCACTGCATCGACGCGAGGCAGCATGGCAAAGACCTGGCCCCACTCTTTGAGTGCAAACTCGACGGTTGCCGGATCGCCGTAATTCTTATCCAGCGCGGGATACCATATCCATACATCCAGACCGTAACTGTCAGCGATCCGCGACATCTCCACCATCATCTGATCGGGAGGCAGCGGGAAGTGGGGGCTGTCGGGCAAATCATCCGAACGCTTCGGAATGAGTTCAATGGCGTTGGTGCCGAAGACAGCCAGATCGCGAATGTACTGGTCCCAGGTTTCGACCGTCCACGCATCGTAGGCATTGGTTTTGGGGCGATAGCCAAGCTGATGACCGCGCAGTTGATACTCCGGATTGCTCTCGATGTGGAGCGCGCCGCCGCGGAGAGTGGCCGACTGGCGCGTGAAATCGATCGATCGGAGCAATTTGCCCACGCCGAAAAGCAGGCCGCGCTCATCGTTGCCGATGACAGCGATCCACTGTCCTGAAGCATCTTGACCGCTCTTGATCAGAAAGCCTTCTGCCTTGAGCCCGCCCAGCATCGAATCCGAGACGAGATTCCGCTGCGCCAGTTTGCCGAGCGACTGCCGCGTCGCAAGGTAAACATGGACCTTTGCGTTTGCCTTCTTCGCCTTACCGGTCGGCCAGGTAATGCCGCACCGTTTTGCCGCTTCCTCCACCAGCACCTGGGCAGCTTTGGATTCTCGAGCAGAGGCTGCTTCGCTGAGAACCACCGCAGCCTCCCGGAGATCAACTCGAGTTGATGTGGTCTCGGCCGAGATCCAGGCAGGAGCGACCATCGTCGCCCCTGCAAGTTGTAAAAACGTCCTACGTTGCATTTTCCGTCCTTTTACTTTTGTTATTGGACTACCAGTGGAGACGAGCCGCGATTTGGAATTGGCGCGAGTGCGAAATCACCGCCGTGATTTTTCCTGCCGACCCCGAGCCGATGCTCGTTCCCGGCATATCGAAGTTGGCATGGTTCAGGAGGTTGAAGGTCTCGACACGGAACTGCAGGCCTCGCCGTTCCGTCATCTGGAAATCCTTGCCCAGGCTGAAGTCGACGCTCTGCTGGCCCGGCCCGATGAGCACATTGCGCCCCGTGTTGCCGAACGCATACTGCGCCGGGCTTACGAAGCAGGATGTGTCGTACCACTTTTGGATGGAACGCTGCGAGGTTGGCAGGTTGCCGTTGCACACCCGGTCAGGACGCGTAAACGTACCAGTGTTCGCCTGCGACGTCCCCATCGATACAGAGAACGGCGCTCCGGATTGCAAGGTCACGATGCCCGTACCCTGCCAGCCGCCCAGAATCGCGTTTTCCACGGTGCCCGCGTTCGCAAGAAAACGCTGGCCACGGCCAAACGGCAATTGGTATATCGTGCTGCCGGTGAAGCGTTGCGAGTAGTTGAAATCCGACAGGCCGTACTCTTTTTGCGGATTCCGCGGATCCTGCATATTTGCGCGGCTTTCGCTATTGGAAGAGTTGCCACCAGGTCCCATGTCGAGACTGCGGCTCCACGTGTAGGCCGACATGAAGTAGAGACCGCCGCTCATGCGCTTTTCTGCCGAAAGCTGCAGCGCGTTGTAGTTCGAGACACCGATCGGGGCCCAGGCATTGATGGTCGAGAAGTTGCTGTAGGGCTGACGCGATGCGACCGCGCCGGCGCCAGGATAGGCAACGTTAGCGTTGTAAGCGAGGTTGAGATTTTGTCCGTGCGCTCCGACATAAGAGCTACGCACAACGAGGGACGACGAGAGCTGACGCTCAAGTGTCAGGTTCCACTGGTGAATGTGTGACGTGGGGAAGTCGAGCGGCATGTAGGTGGCCTGAGGCAGCACGCTGGAGCTGCTGTCGTTCGGAATGCCCGTCGAAGTACTCAGGCAGGGTGCCGTGCTCGAACAGTTTGCAGTATTGGTAACGACGTACGGATAGTTGAGAAACAGACGCGCCGTTCCGCCGGTACCCTGCTCATCGAAGTAGAAGATGCCGTAGGAGCCGCGAACGACGGTCTTTTCGCCTAGGCGATAGGATGCACCGACACGAGGACTGAAATTGCGAACCGGCACGCTTACCACTCCGCGTGAGTACCCTTGGCCCGCCGAAGCAATGATCGAGCCCTGATTATTCATGCCCGCAAATCCATTCTGACCAGGAACAAAATCGGTGAGACGGTCTTTGCGCTCCACCGGATTGGTGAACAGATCCCACCGAATGCCCCCATTGAGGGTGAGCTTCGGCGTGATGCGCCAGGTGTCCTGCGCGAAGGAGCCATATTCCGTGTACGACAGCACCGGCGTGCCACTCGTCATCCTGGTAACGGTCGATGAAGAAGGTAGACCAAGCATGTAATCCGCGAAGTCGGAGCCGGTTCCCGAAGAGTGAGCAGGATTGTTCGTGTAGTTCCCGGTCCAGCTGAGCTTGCCCGACAGAGCGGTGACCTGCAGGAAGCCGAAGTTGTTATGAATGACATCCACACCAAAGGTGGAGACGTGGGAACCGTGCGTACGGGTAATTGAGTCGCTGATCTCCTCGGTGTTCTGAGGCACGATCTCCGGCATGTTCCCGGCGCTGAAGCCAGCGTAGTTCGAGAAGCTGGTTTGTACAAGCGAGCTGCCCTGCCCAGGAGCATCGGATCCCTGCAAGCCAAGTTTCTGCGAGGTGTTGTAACCCTGATCGAGAGGCGCCACGTTGAGGGCTTCACGCGTGTAGCCGAGAGCGAACTGATTGGTTAGGGTTGGGGAGAAGCTATGCGTCTCCTGCACCGTGGCCTGCTGGCTGGGATCGCTGTTATTCCGCAGGCCATTGCCGCTGGGCTGTGCAAAGGCCAAAGGATTGAGCTTGCCGTTGAGAAGAAGCGGCGTTGTGGGGAACGAGAGCGTGGACGTGCCGTAGGTGTAGCGCGCGAACATGCTGTCCTTCATGGAGAGCACATTATCCACGCGGATGTCGAACTGGTTCTGGGACTTGACCTGAAGGTCGTTCAAGCGCGTGTTGTTGACGTTGCCAGGCAGGTTTGGCATCGGCATGGTGGCCAGCAGATTGATCGCGACTGGATCGAGACGGCTGGCCGGAATGACGTTGCCCGTGAACGCCGTGCGGCTGTTGGAACTCGAGTTATAGGTGGCGGGATCGTAGATGCCGTTCGACAGGGCGCTGAAATCGCCGGAGCGCATCGCGGCAGTGGGCTCAGACACGATCGAGCTGAAAGACTGGTGCAGACGCAGCCCTTGGTAGTCCCCGAAGAAAAACATCTTATCCTTGCGGATAGGACCGCCGATGGAGCCGCCGAACTGATTCTGCTTGTAGGGAGGAATGATTCCGGGCGCATCGAAGTACTCGCGCGCATTGAGCGCATCGTTGCGCAGGAACTCGAAGGCCGAACCGTGGAATTGGTTCGAACCGGACGCGGTGGTCACGTTGATGACAGCGCCGCCGCTCATGTACTGAGCATCATAGTTGCCGATCTGCACTTTGAATTCCTGAACGGCTTCAACGTTCGGGAAGACCTTGATGGTGCCGATGAGCTGGTCGTTGTCGTTCAAACCGTCAATCAGGTAGGTATTGAAGGTGGCTCGGGCGCCGTTGGCCACAATGTTCGCACCGGCACGCTGGGTTTCGTTGCCGTTGCCCGTGCTACGGGTTCCACCCACTTCGCCGGGATTGGTTCCGGGAACCAGAAGTGCCAGCTGCGCAAAGTTGCGGCCATTCAGCGGGAGCTGCGTGATCGGCGCGTGGTCGATGACATTGCCGAGGTCGGTGGTTTCGGTGTTCAACAGTGGCGCGCTCGCAGTAACTTCAACCTGCTGCTTGACGTCGCCCACTTGCAGGTGAAAATCCTGTTGCAGAACCTGGGCGACCTGTAGCGTGAGGTTGGAACTGATGGCCATGTTGAAGCCTCGCGACTTCACCTGGATGGAGTAGGTACCGGGCTTTAGCTGCGTTACCGAGTAATAGCCGCCGTCATTTGTGTTAGTGGAAACCGCCACTCCAGTCTGCGTCTCGGTAATAACGATAGAAGCATCCCCGACCGAGGCGCCCGTAGCATCTGTAACATGCCCGGAAATCGTTCCGTTGGCTTGAGCGTTCGCCCTCACCCCTCCAAAAATCGCCGAAAGAACCAGCAGGGTAATCAAAGCCCCTCTGCCTTTCATTCCCCTTAGACCCAGGTTAACCAGAGCCCCAAACGTTCCTGTTATTGTTTCTTGCCCCATGGACGACATCTTGCTTACTTGACCTCCCAAACCTTCAAATGACCCGCAACCCTGTCAGAGCGGTTTGTACGGATTCACAAACCGGGGCAAATATATGCATGCTGAATAGTGGCTGTCAACACAATGTATACACATTGTACTTTTTTTACGATTACGGTATAAGGGAGACATTTATGAGCCGACGCAAAAAAATGCCGCCTCCCACCTCATCGGGCTCGATGCGTGACAGGGCTTACACATACATTCAACGCAAGATAGCTTCTGGCGAGTTGAAACCCGACGCTCCCATCTCTGAAGTACCTTTGGCCAAGGAACTGAATATGAGCCGGACGCCTGTACGAGAGGCGCTCAACCAGTTAGTCGCAGAGGGACTGCTGGAGCAGATCCCCAATCGGGGTACCCTGGTGGTTCAACTCAAGCGGCGGGATATCATCGAACTTTATGAATTAAGAGAAGCTCTCGAGGTCTACTCGGCCCGGCGCATTGCGCAGCTTCAATTGCATCCCGGCGATCTCGATCGATGGCAAAGCTTTGCCGATGAAGTCTTACAACTGAAGTCCGAGCTGGAAAAGTCTGGAAAAAGAGAACTTAATAAGGAACAGATGCAGCGGTTCGTTACGACGGACTTGAGCTTCCACAACATGCTCGTTTGCATGGCTTCGAATGAGCGGATACTGAAGGTTGTGAATGAGACTCGGCTGCTGATCCGCATCTTCAGGCTCGAGCGGCCCGGATATGATTCCGTGGCGCTGGATACAATTCACCAGCAGCACAACGCAATCATTCAGGCGGTTCGAGACCGCGATCCTGAGCTGGCGGCTAAGCTGCTCACTCAGCACATCCGTAATAGTCTCACCGAGAGACTTACTGCCTACGACATCTGGGAGCGTGAGGCAACCCTGCAAAAAGCATTTCAAAATTCCTCAATTGCAGGGGCAACCGAGAGTGTTGATTTCCATGCATCGCCGCAAGGGCCCCGCTCTTCTTTTTACGGGGACGTTCGCGAATGAAACTGGTTGTTCTCGATGGATACACACTGAATCCCGGAGATCTTTCCTGGGATTCCTTTCATGCTGTCGCCCAATGCGAGGTGTTCGATCGGACAGCTAAAGAAGACCTTCTGAGCCGCGCACAAGACGCCACGATTCTACTCACAAACAAAACTCCCCTCCGCGGCGACACGCTCGCCTCGCTTCCCTCGCTGAAGTACATTGGCGTACTTGCCACCGGATATGACGTAGTGGATGTCGAGCAGGCCCGGCGCCAGAACATTCTGGTCACCAACGTGCCCGCTTATGGCAGTGACTCCGTTGCGCAGATGGTTTTTGCATTGATCCTGGAACTTTGTAATCGCGCGGGACAGCACAGTGATGCAGTCCGCAAGGGGCTCTGGACCAATAATCCCGACTGGTGTTTCTGGCAGACACCCCTCGTCGAAATCCACGGAAAAACATTGGGGATTGTCGGTTACGGTCGCATTGGGAAAAAGGTTGCACAAATAGCTCACGCCTTTGGAATGAAGGTCATTGCCACAAGCAATCGCCACCCTTCCGATTTGACTCCCGAAGTTCAGTGGGGAACACTCGACGAAGTCTTTGCCGCCTCTGATTTTGTTTCCCTGCATTGTCCGCTCCAGGCATCGACCCGCGGCATGATTAATTCAGCTCGCATTGCGCAGATGAAAAACGGAGCATTCCTGATTAATACTTCACGCGGTGGATTGATTATCGAAGAGGACCTCGCTGGCGCGCTGGATTCGGGAAAGCTCGCGGGAGCGGCCCTCGATGTGCTCTCCGTCGAACCCCCTCCCGTCTCCAATCCCTTGCTTCGCGCTAAAAACTGCATCATGACACCCCATATTGCCTGGGCCACCCGAGAGGCGCGCGCCCGGCTTATGGACATCGCCGCCGCCAATCTGAAGGCATGGCTCGATGGTCGCCCACAAAACGTCGTGAGCTGATTTTTTTTCATTGAGCGCGAGACCGTTGATTTAGCAGGAGCCGTATATCGGCTGCCTCAGACTTATTCGCCGCATGGATTCGCCGAAGCGCCGTGGATTGTGGAAAGCAAACTGCGCTTTCCACATCTCCGCGGCTCAGTCTACGACGAGGCTTCTTAAATCAGGCCGTCAACTTTCGATGATTGCTGCATGAGAAACGGTCGGCATTAATACTCAGGGGAGATGAGCTTGTCCAATGCAGCAATCGAAAACGCACGCGACTTGCACAAACCAATCATCTCTCGTTCCGCCAGTTCCAGTGCCCTCGCAGCTGCAGCCACCTCGCGTGCAATACCATTCGGAATAATGACTGCTCCATGCTGGTCGGCGTGGATCAAATCTCCCGATTGAACTGTCATTCCGAATACCGTCACAGACCTGTTGAAGTCTTCGAGATGGGCATATCCGTGGGATACACTGACGCCGCTCGCAAACACACTGAAGTTGGTTCTGCGAACCTCCTCAATATCACGCAGAGTGCCGTTCGTGATCACTCCCTGCGACCCGAGCGCAAGGTGAATGTGGGCATTGACCTCACCAAAGTATGCGCCCAGAGGCACAGGGCTGAGGTCCTGGACGACAGAGATCTTGGGATAAGGAGCCTCCTCCACATATTTCCAATAGTCCGTTCTGGAGACGAGACGCTTGCGTGCAGCCGGCTGGCCGGATTGGATCATTGCGGTACAGGCATATCCCAGCAACGCACCCCTCTCCGGGAAAAAACACTGAACGCCAATGTTGGTGTAGCCCTCGCCGCGAGGACGTACATCGAAGGTTTCGATTGCATTCGCGATCGTAGGCGAGCTGATGTTGCGAAGAATCTCTAACTCTTCAGGTGTAAGAACTTGGTCTGGCGAGACCACGGTATTCGATGACGTACTCATTCAAACCTCTCAGATACATGGGGCTGCAGGTACAAGCAACAGCCGGAGTATAAGTCCAACCATGATTCGGTGAAATGGAATTTTATTGCACGTCCCGTTCACAAAAAGTGAACAGGCTCATTTGGTTCGATTAGGATGATTTCCATGGAACTACGCGAGATGAAAAGCCTCATCGCGCTTTCCGAGTGCGGCAGCATCCGGGAAGCGAGCCTCCGTTGCAACCTGAGTCCTGCTGCAATTCACAAGCACCTGAAGACGCTGGAATCGGAGTTCGGCGTACCCATCTACGGCAAGAAAAATGGACGTCTCGTCCTCACGGAAGCTGGGCAGGTGCTGTTGCCTTTCATTCGAGAGATTCTTCTGCGGTATGGGGCAGCATTCGTCGCTATAGATGAATGGAAGGGAGCAAAACGTGGATCGGTACGAGTCGGGGCCGGTCCCGCGTTCAGCAGCTATCTGCTACCCTCGCTGCTCAAGCGGTTTCGCCGAAGGTTTCCTAAAGTAGACGTGTTCATTGAGACGGGAGACAGCGACTATCTGATGAACCAGGTACGATCGGGAGCTCTCGATCTTGCATTCGATCTGGCATCAGCGGCGTTGGAAGATGAGAACCTGGAGCAGCTGGCGGTATGGGAATCAGAAGCAGTCTTTGTCTCCGCGCTCCAGAAAATGCCGAGATATTGCCAGTTGAAGAATTTGCGTTCTGTACCCTTCATCCTCTTCCAGGAGGGGTCTCCCATGGGCGTGATTGTTCGCAATCACCTCAATGCCTTGAATCTTCATCCTAACGTGATCATGCGCTCCGGCAGCGCCGAGGCGATCAAAGCAATGATTCGCGCCGGCATGGGGATCTCTGTTCTTTTTTTGTGGAACATCGATGCTGACGTCCAGAAATCCCGCTTTACCGTCATCGAGACGGAAGCACCGGTGCTTAAGGCCCGAATATCCCTGATCCACCTGAAGACTGATTACACATCACACGCGGTAAGTGAATTCGTAGAGCTCGCCCGTGGAATGAAGTGGAAGCATCTTCATCCGGTGACCACGGGTCTGGGAGCGACCAGTGGTACCCGTTAGGCTGTTCACTTTTCGTGAATCTATGATCAAAACAATTTTCTTGTCATCAATCGTGACGAAAACTTAAGATGGCCTCGTTTTCAACGCTGGAATGAGACTGCGGAACACACCCTCAGCGCAATGGCAGGATTGTCACCGATTTAGGATGACTCTGCGATTGCCAGCCAGTCCAAAAACCGGCATTTTGAAAGGAAAAAGATGACGCACCGCTGGGTTCAGCGAACCGTATTCTTTGGATTGTCGATTATAGGCACGCTCAGCTTCGCGCAGCAGGGCAACTCTCCTTCTCAGCAAATGGCGACACAATCGCCGGTGTCCGCACACAACGTTGTTGTGTACAGAGAGCAAGGACGCTATGCGGCATGGCCCGCAAATCATGGCATATGGTCGTGGGGAAACGAGATCGTCGTAGGATTTGAATCCGGCTACTTCAAAGAACAGAAGGATCGCCATTCCATCGATTGGACCCGGCCTGCAGAACATCTGCTGGCGCGCAGCATGGACGGTGGGGAGACGTGGACCGCCGAGCGGCATCCCGATCTCAGGCCGCCAGATGGAATGAAGGTGGCAGGAGTGCCTACCGAACCGGGCGGCCAACCATCTGTGGATTGCCCGGGAGGCATCGATTTTCTGCAGCCGGGCTTCGCTCTCACAGCCCGCATGTCCGAAGCCGACGCCGGCCCTTCACGCTTCTACTATTCGATGGATCGGGGTAAATCCTGGAGCGGCCCTTACAACATCCCCAACTTCGGATTCAAAGGCACCGCGGCGCGAACCGATTACATCGTCTATGGCAAGCACGATCTTGTCCTTCTCATCACAGTTCCCAGGAGCAACGGCAAAGAAGGCCGCGTCATGGTTGTCCGCACGACCGACGGAGCCAAGACATGGCAGGTGGTCTCCTATATCGGACCCGAGCCCGCTGACGACGATTATGCCATCATGCCTTCTTCCGTTGTGCTCTCACCTTCCACTGTGCTGACGGCAATTCGGCATCCGCACTGGATCGAATTATGGCGCTCCGACAACAACCTCAAAACGTGGCATTTCGTCAGCCGGCCCGCGCCTGACCTGCCGCGAGGCAATCCGCCTTCGATGGTGCGCCTGCACGATGGACGCATTGCAATAACGTACGGATACCGTGGCGCACCTTACCAGATTCGCGCGCGTGTGAGTTCAAACAATGGCCAGACCTGGGGGCCTGAGATCATTCTGCGTACCAATGCAGGAGCATGGGATCTCGGGTATAGCCGCAGCGTTCAACGCCCGGACGGCAAGATCGTCACGATCTATTACTGGAGCGATGCTCACGACCAGGAAAGATACATCGGAGCCACGATCTGGGATCCAGGTCCGCTGCGGTAGGGAATCCACGGAGAGTGAGAATGCAACGTAGAAACTTTCTAAAATCCGGTACCGCCGCACTTGCCGCTTCAGGGTATCTGGAGTCCGGCTGGCTACGGGCTTTCACGATCGCAGGCGGCGCCGGTGATGGTAAAACAGGCATTCCATCGTCACCCCATTCGAGCCAACGATCCGTCGCTGAGATCGACCTGACGAATGCAGTGATAGTTACCCGGCCAGGGGACTTGCCCAATGCCGAAAGCACCGCCGCTACCGTTCTTCGCCTTGAGGTGGCCAGGCGAACCGGCATTCATCTGAACACTTCGACGGCTTGGCCGAAGTACAAGTCGGTCATCGCAATTACTTCAGAAACCCAGGTGCCCGCATGGGGCCGTGCGATTCCCATCAGAGAAGGAGAAAATCGGCCGGAGAGCCGGCCCGATGGATATCGAATCTACGTGGAAGTCAGGAACGGCAATCCTCCCGTTGTATGGATAATCGGTGGCGACGCGCGAGGAGCTTTGTTCGGTGTCGGCAATCTTCTTCGCAGGCTGAATTCCGAACAAAGCAGAATCCGTGTTGACTCTGCTCTCGATCTGGCCACTGCTCCCGCGTATCCGATCCGAGGACACCAGCTTGGCTACCGGGCTCAGGCAAACTCCTACGACGCCTGGGATGTCTCTCAGTTTGAACAGTACATCAGAGAACTCACATTTTTTGGCACGAACAGCATTGAAGGAATTCCCTTCCACGATGACCGGAAGACACCCGTCATGAAGGTTTCCCGCCGGGAAATGAATCGAAGCATCGGGGAGATCTGCCATCGCTATGGTCTCGATTACTGGGTTTGGATCCCGGCCGACTTTGACCTGAAGGATTCCGCTCGTCGAACGCAATTGCTCGATCAAAGCGAAGAACTATTTCGGGATACAAAAACATTGACTGCCGTTTCCTTCCCGGGCGGGGATCCCGGAAGCAATCCGCCTGAGCTTATGCTTCCGTTCCTGGATGATCTGGCGAAGCGTATGCAACCGCTTCACCCGAAGGCGAAGATCTGGCTTTCTATCCAGCAGTTCACACCCCAGGAAGTCGATGCAACTTACGATTACATCGATCGTGTCTCACCGCAGTGGTTAGGAGGACTCGTAGTCGGGCCCTCCAGCCCCCCGGTCCACGAAATGCGGAATCGTCTTCCGAAACAATATCGTTTGCGGCTCTATCCCGATTTAACTCACAACAAACTATCCCAGTTTGAGGTGCGGGATTGGGACCAGGCCTTCGCGCTCACAGAAGGACGAGAGGCCATCAATCCCAGGCCGGTGGAGTATGCGCGCATCTTCCACGAGCGTATCGCCTATAGCGACGGCTTCATCTCCTATTCCGATGGCATTCACGATGATGTGAATAAGACAATCTGGAGCGCCTTGAGTTGGGATCCGGCACAAACTGTGACCGACATCCTGATCGACTATAGCCGCGTCTACTTCGACCCTCGCGTGTCCGATCAATCCGCCGACGGCATCTTTGCGCTGGAGAAGAATTGGCATGGGCCTCTGCTTACCAATGGGGCTGTGGAAGGAACCCTGATCCAATGGCAGCGCTACAGAAGCGAGCCCCTCAACTCGAAGAAAATTGGCGTTGGCAGATGTGCCTCTTACGAGCGAATTACGATGCGTATATTCGGCATCGTCTGATTCACGAAACCAGGCTTGAGATCCAGGCTAACAAAATCCTCGCCGGCGCTTCTGAGCTCAGTAGCGAAGTGGCGATGGCACAAGCCATGGAGGTGCTGCATCTGGCGGTGAAAAAGCCCGTAAGCCCCGGCCTACGGGCCCGTATCGTTGATCTTTGCGACAAGCTTTTTCATTCGATCGGGCTGCAGACAAGCGTAGCCAAATACTATGCGATCAACGAACAGCGCGGCGCGGTTCTCGATTTTGTGGATTTTCCAATGAACAACCGCTGGTGGCTTGAGGACGAATTCAAGAAAATCAAGGCCCTCAGCTCCGAAGACGCAAAGATCCACCGTTTGTATGAGCTCGCTACATGGGAGAATCCCGGACCCGGCAGCTTCTACGATAATCTCGGCAACCTCGATAAGTCTCCGCATGTAATACGCAGCGAAGCTGATAACGGCATCCTGAAGGAGCCCGGCACCACGTTCTGGTGGTGGGACGATGGCAAGAGCCGCGCCCGGCTGACCTGGCAGGTCACAATGTGGCCAACCGCCGTCGTTTATGAAGGACTGGATCCCAATGCGACTTACCTCGTGCGTTCCACCGGCTATGGGCAAGCTCTTCTGCGTATAAACGGCGAACGGGTTCAGCCAACGCTCGATGGCAAAAAAATAGGAGAATATAAGGAATTTCCGGTTGCGCCTCAATACTTAAAGAATCGAAAGCTCACACTCACCTGGGACATACCTGGCGATGAGGAGAACCTCAACTGGCGCAATCGTTCACGGCTGGCCGAAGTCTGGCTGTTGAAGCAGAGCTAGATTTCAACGACGTATCTCCGAATCAATCTGAGAACAGACCTGCGCGACCCTGTCCTGTTGCATTCCGCCGGGACTGGCGGTACGGTGGGAGCCGTGTCGCCGATCCCATTCACCCGTCTCTTCGGCTTAAGCGGTCGCCGTGCGGTCGATTCGATCGTGCCGCACCGGACATTCGACGATGTGATTCTGCCGCGCGCGACCCGGCGCGCCCTTGACACCGCCCTGGCGCAAGTCACGCAGCACGATCTCATCTTCAACCGCTGGGGCCTCGGCGACCGGCATCCCACCGGGCTCGCGCTCGCCTTCAACTTTGCTGGTCCTCCGGGCACTGGCAAAACGATCTGCGCCGAAGCCATCGCGCACTCCCTCGGCCGCCGCCTGCTGCTCGTCCGCTATGCCGAGCTCGAGTCGATGTGGATGGGCGAGACCCCAAAAAACGTCGCCGCCATTTTCCGGGCGGCGCGCGATGAGGGGGCTGTGCTGTTATTTGATGAAGCCGACGCAATCGCCACCCGCCGATCGACATCCGTCGATCAGGGCAGTCACCGTGAATTGAACACCACCGTCAGCGTATTGCTACAGGAGCTCGAGTTGTACAACGGCGTAGTGATCTTCGCCACAAATCTGGCGGCGAATTTCGATCCTGCATTCGAGCGGCGCATCCGCACACACGTCCTCTTCGAGATGCCGGGAGAAGCCGAGCGCGCGCAGATTTGGCGCGTCCAGTTGCATCCCACGCGAACTCCTCTCGCCAACGACGTCGATTTCCAGGCCCTGGCGCGCCGCTACGAGGTGAGCGGGGGCGACATCCGGAACGCGGTCCTGAAGGCTGCGCTTGTGGCCGCGGCCCAACCCATTCCCGATTCGTCGAAACGGATTTCTCAGCACCACTTCGAGGCCAGTATCGAAGAAGTGATTGCCGCCAAGCGGGTAATGCAGCAATCGCTGTTTGCGGACGAAAAACCTGTTCCGCAGGAGACGACCCTCGTCGCCGGCACGACCGTCCCCCACGCGTCCCCGCTCATCGCGTACGTCCTTCCATGCGTCGCGCTGCTCCTGGCCCTCATTGCACTCGTAGTGGCCCTGTCGCGGTGAATGATTCAGTCTCCACATCGACAAATGCTGCCTCGGAAATCCCTGGCACATTTCCAACATGGATTGTGTGTCTCTTCTGACACTGTCGTGTGTTGACTGACACGGTCTCCCTACGCCGCGTTTAAATAAGCGCTTTATTTTCAATCCTCTGCCTCGTGGCATGAGACCTGCATCCTGCTTCGCCGAACGCAGTTTCAAGCGAGGTAACGAATGCGCAGGCAAATCAGGTTGATGATTCTTTCAAAGCTTATTCTGGCCCTCTCAGCAAGCGCTTCAGCTCAGACAGCGGCGAACGTACAGAGCGCGGGCGAAGTAAAGCACGCTCTCGTAGTGAGCCTTCCAGACCGCAGAATGGCGCTGCTGGAAAACGGAAGCGTCAAGAAGGTCTATGTCGTTGCAGTAGGCAAGAAATCCACTCCCAGTCCGACAGGAACATTCACGATTGTCAGCCATCTGAGCAATCCGACATATTCACACCGCGGCAGAGTAGTCGCGCCGGGGCCGGATAACCCCGTCGGCACTCGCTGGATGGGCTTAAGCCTGAAGGGCTATGGAATTCATGGAACGAATGCGCCGAAGTCGATCGGCCAGGCGGCATCGCATGGCTGCATTCGCATGTCAAAGGTCGATCTCGAAGAACTGTTTGACACCGTCAGAGCCGGGGACCAGGTAGAGATCGTCGGCGAGCGCAATTCGCAGACAGCGGAGTTCTTCGGAGATGCGAAACGGACCGGCGCAACTGCGGCCGGCGTGACGGCTGCCGCCGTGGAGACCGTGCCGGCGATCACGAAGTCCATGCCGGCGGCGCTGACTGTCACGCCCGTGGGTCAGTAGAGGAGACGCGTATGGAAATGCTTTGGGAAGCCTTTACCGTCATCGGAGCCCTCCTGCTAAGCGTGTCTTGCGGGTTGCTCCTGGAAGAGATGTTGTTTGGTGGACTGGTTCGGTTGTTCTTCGCTCGACGGCCAGAATCCAGGAAAGAAAAGCAGCGAAAACTGGAAAGGGAACGTACATGCTTGCGCTAAGAAGTCTGCTCTTTGTCGCGGGAGCGCTATTGTTGGCTACCGCAGTCGGTATAACGTTGTATGACCTCTGGATCATGATTGTTTATCGCCGGCGCCTGTCGCGTGGTGTGGAAGGGCTCGTGGAGCCGGAAAGTATTCGCTGGCGCGAGCCCGTAGCGTTGGCAATCACTGCATGCGTGCCGCTGCTCATCGCTGAAAGTATTGCCGTTATTCCCAGCGGAATGGGTGGCGTGAAGGTGAGCCAGATACGCGGCACTCTCTCTGGAACGCTATATCCGGGCGTGCATTTCGTCACCCCTTTGACTGAAACCGTCCAGACATTCGACCTGCGGGACAAGCTGTTTGCAACCGGGGCGGGCCTGGATACATCATCGGCACTGGCTGTCAAAAAGAGCTCGATGGATGTGCAGTCGAAGGAAGGCCTCAGCATGGGTCTTGGAGTAACGGTCCGGTATCGTCTCGATCCGAAGCGGTTGGACTATATACAGTCGCATTTGCCCCAGCCGGTAGACCAGGAGATCGTTCCTCCTGTCGTCGCGAGCGCATGGAGAGAGTTGGCTCCCCACTATACCGTTCGGGAGATCTTCAGCGTAAAACGCGAGGAAATCCGGGAGCGGGCTGCGCAGGTCATAACGAAGAAGCTTGGAGCGGATGGAATCCTTGTGGAAGAAGTGATGTTGCGCGACATTCAGCTTCCCCAGGAGTACGCTCAGGGGCTGCAGAACCTTCTCCTCAAAGAGCAGGAGGATGACCAGTTGAATGTGCAGACAGAGATCCAGCAGAAACACGTGCGGATCGCTGAACTGGAGGCCGAAGCCGAGGCGGCACAGAAGGTGAAAGCAGCTGAAGGAGACGCTAAGGCAAAGGTGGTTGAAGCAAAAGGTGAAGCGGACGCGATGCAATTCACCCTTCCGCTGAAACAGAAGCAGATCGAACAATCGAAGCTGGAAGCGGAAGCGCGGAAGCAGGCGACCATTGAAAATGCCGATGCCGCGGCGCAGGCAAAGGTAATTGACAGTAAGGCCGAACTGCAAAGGAGAAATCTGCTGACCGACGCAGAAGCGAATCGCATCCGGGTGACAGCTCTCGCGGATGCGGAGCGGATGCAGACCGAAGCGAAGCTGCTGAATCAATCGCCTTTGTTGATCAACAAAATCATTGCCGAGCGGTTGTCCGACAAAATTCAGATGGTCATGGTCCCATCGGACGGCAAGTTTTTCTTCGCGAATGACGTATTCCATGGCGTCACAGGCGCCGCAATGAAACAGGAGATGGATCAGAACGATCCTCCATCCATTCATAGTCAATCTCACTGAACCATTCATGGTCAATCTCACTTGAAGGAAATGCGGGAAAGATCAATGCGGGAATTCACCCCCGGCACACTGTCAGGGTGGATTCCCGCAGTCACACGGAGCAAAGCACCATGCAGCGCCCACGATATAATCCGCGAAAACCAATGATCGTTGTTAGAAGACTTCTGATGATAGCGCTGGCTGTCGCGTGGATAGGAGGGATGTTGGCCCGGGCGGACGAGTCAGCTGATCGGACGCAGCCCGTGGCAGATCTGGCTAAGCAGATTGCCGCCATCACCGGTCCTGGCCCAGTGGAGCTCACCATGCGAAACCTCTCCAGCCTCAGTGCGGAGGAGTTACCCGCTATAAGAAAAATGCTGGAACGCGATTTGCGCGGCTATGGTGTCCGGGTTTCAGATACCCAGAGCGCGACTGCCATCCGCGTCACACTATCGGAAAATGCTTCCGGCGGTTTGTGGGTCGCTGAGGTGCAGGAGGGCACGGAAGTACAGGTAGCGATGATTTCTGTATCGCTGCGCCGGTCAAACGAAACCCAGGCAGGAGTTGGGATCATGCTGCGCAAATCGCTGATATGGCAGCAGCAGGAACCGGTGCTCGACACGCTGACCCTGCAGTCGGCGGATTCCCGCCGAATGCTTGTGCTTGAACCACGGCGCCTCGTCTCCTATGCCATGTCAGGGAGTACCTGGACAAGGGAACAGGAATTCGCGATCACCCATAGCCGGCCTTTTCCGCGCGACATGCGCGGGCGTTTGCTGGGGGGCCAGGGACATCTTTTCAACGCCTACCTTCCTGGAGTCCTGTGTACGGGTGACCAGAGTGAGAAGCTGCTCACGGTGTCTTGCAGCGATAGTGACGATCCGTGGCCTCTTTCCAGCCCCCTCGAAACACAGAACACCGTACTCCAAAAGGCGTTCTATAGCGCGACCCGAAATTACTTTACAGGGGTGCTTGCGCCGGGATTCGGCATGCAGTTGCAACCTTTTTACGATTCCACAATCTTTCCTCGGCCCAATGGCACGGCGATGCTTTTCAACGGAATCGATGGCAAGGTGGTCATGGCTGAGAACAACATCCTGAAGCCCGTTGCTGGCACTCGTGACTGGGGCAGCGATCTCGTATCGATTCGTTCCGGCTGCGGTTCAGGCACGCAAGTGCTCGTTTCCGCTTCAGGAGTTGCGCCGATCGACAGTGTGAGAGCCTATGAGATCCCGGGGCGCGAGGCAGTGCCCGTCAGTCCGCCGCTGGCGTTAGAAGGTCCTGTGATGGCTCTCCGGCCGTCTGAAGAGAGTACCGCGGTGACGTTAGTGGTTCGAACAGGAACCAGGGGGCAGACACAACGTTATGAGGTGTATCGTGTTTCAGCGCTTTGTAATTAGCGGAATACTTCTATGCTGTGCACTGGATGCGAGCGCTCGAACGCGGCAGCACTATGGCGGAGCATTACGCGTAGAAGTGCAAAGCGATCCCTGGCAGGCGCCCGATGGAATCGCACGTCGGCTGACCATGGATGGGCTCACCCAAATCGATACGATGGGCGCTGTGCAGCCTGCCCTGAGTTCACGATGGGAATCGCAAAATGAAGACCACCGCTGGCAGTTCTGGATTCGCGACAATGTGCAGTTTCACGATGGCACTCCGTTGACAGCAGATGCGGTGGTTGCATCGCTTACCCAATCTTGCAGATCTGAGTGCCCGTGGACCAAAGCGCATGCGGTAGGCCAATCGATCGTATTTACCAGCGACCAATCAATGCCGGATTTCCCGGCGCAACTTGCGCAGGCCGGGTTTCTTATCTCGCACCGGAATGCCCAGGGCAGTCTTGAGGGCACAGGGGCGTTTCGGGCTGCTGGATTTCCCAATGGCGTCATGGTGTTCACGGCGAACGACGACCACTGGAGCGGCAGACCGTTTGTGGATACCGTTGAGGTGCGGCCAGGACGCCCGATCCGCGATCAGTGGATGGACATGAGCATCGGTCGCACCGACATGGTAGAGGTGCCTCCCGAGATGCTGCGCCAGGCTTCTCAGCAGCATCTGACTGTACTAACCTCGGGTCCGGAAAACTTATTACTGTTGCAGCTCGGAAACACAGGCCCTCTCGCAAACCCGCAGATCAGGCAAGCTGTAGCCTTGGCGGTAGATCGAAATGCCCTCTACAACGTAATCTTCCAGAGGCAGGGAGAGATTGCCGCAGGCATACTTCCAGGCGGGCTGAGTGGCTATACCTTCCTGTTTTCCTCCGAACGCAATCTGAATCGAGCCCACGAGTTGCGTGGTGGAGCGACGCCGTCGCAACTGACACTGGCAGTAGAGAATGGCAATCCAGCCATGCAGCTATCTGCCGAACGCATCGTGCTGAACTTGCGTGAAGCTGGTTTCCAGGCCCAGATAGTCCCCGTTGGCGGAAAAACGCAGGCAGACATCGTCTTGCGACAGATTCACCTGGAAACCAGTGACCCATCGGCGGCATTGGACGAGATGGTGCTAGCCTCTCGGCAGCATCTGTCTTTTCATGGCACGGATATGGCTTCCCTCTATCGCGCTGAAAAAGAGTTTCTCGCCACCTATACCGTGGTGCCATTGCTCTGGCTGCCCCGCGCGTATGCAGTCAGCGAACGGGTACGCGATCTCCAACTCAGTGTCGACGGAAGCCCGATGATCGCGGGCGCGGCAATAGAGGACGTAAAGTGAATCTGCGGCAAAAGTTGCTGCTCATGCTCTCGATAACTGTCGTCGTAGCAGTTGCGGCAGTTGGGTGGACGGTTTCAGTGCGCGTCCGCCGCGTCTTCGACCGATTGGACCAAAACCAGACTGCGGCATTTGTCAGTCAATTCCGGCATGAATTTCAGCATCGCGCTGACGACGTGGCATCCAAACTCGATCGTATGGCGGCGAACGATCGCTTGATGCGTATCGCGTTTGACCTGACGCAGGGTGGAGATCCGGCCACGTTTCTGAGAGAGGCGCCGGATCTTGCTCAGGAATACCGGCTGGACTTTTTAGAGATTGTGAATTCCGATGGAGCCATCGTTTCTTCAGCGCAATGGCCCGCACGCTTTGGATACAAGGAAACGGCCCTCTCGGCAACCGGCAAACCGCCCTTTCTTAAGCGGGAGGAGTTGTCCGATGGTTCCTTCCAGACTGGACTATTTGCTGCAAGAAGCGTTCCCGCGACTGACTCCTCAATCTTTGTTGTGGGTGGCGTCAAGCTGGACAACGATTTTTTGGCCGATCTGCCAGTACCCGCAGGCACTGGGTTATACCTGTATCGAAACGAGGGCAGCGTATTTGACACCCACAAATTGAGCGACGCCGGCGGCGATGTTCTGGAGGCCGCGAAATATCAGTCGCTGATCGATACGGCGCGAACAACTGCGAAGGAAGCGAACGCCGTCGTTTACCTGACGCATAGGCGCGAAGACAGCGTGAACGCCACGGCAATTCCGCTGAAGGGAGAAGATGATAGCGTAATCGCGGTATTGCTGATCGCCAATTCACGGCGCGACATGGTGGAAGTACAAAAGCACATTCGCGCAATCACGTATGGTGTGGCAGGCGGTGGCATCCTTTTCGCAATCGCTGCGAGTCTGTGGATCGCGGCGAGGGTTTCGCGTCCAATTGAGCAGCTCGCACGTGCGGCGCGCGAAGTGGCCGAGGGAAACTGGAATACGCAGGTGGACGTAAATTCGCGGGATGAAGTAGGTACGCTGGCTTCAAGTTTCAATCACATGACGTCTCAGATCGTGGATCAGCGTGAGCGGCTCATACAGAGTGAGCGCGTGGCGGCATGGCGTGAGTTAGCGCGTCGATTGGCTCACGAGTTGAAAAATCCGCTGTTCCCTATGCAGCTCACCGTAGAAAATATGCTACGTGCGCGGCAACTTTCGTCATCGGAGTTCGATGAGGTATTCGTAGAGAGCGCTGCGACGTTGAAGTCGGAACTCGCAAACCTCAATACAATCATTGGTCGCTTCAGCGATTTTTCAAAGATGCCTAAACCGGAGCCGGCAAGGACTCCTGCAAGGGAGATCATCCGCCGCGTGCTCACACTCTATGAACCGATGCTGAAGGAACGGGAAGCGCCAATTCAACTGCAGGCAGATCTTGGCGACGATCCTCTCACAATCAACGCTGACGCGGAACTGCTGCATCGCGCTCTATCCAACCTGGTCCTGAATGCAATGGATGCGATGCCTGAGGGCGGACTTCTGACCGTATCGGCACAACACAAGGATGGAATCGTGCAGATTCGGATTGCCGACACAGGCAAGGGGCTTACTCCCGAAGAGTGCGAGCGCTTGTTCACGCCCTACTACACCACGAAGGAATATGGCACGGGACTAGGCCTTGCAATCGTGCAATCAGTCGTTGCCGATCATCGCGGGACAATATTTGTGGAAAGTACACCCGGCAACGGAGCAAGCTTTGTCATTGATCTTCCCGCTGCGAACGAGGCAAGCACGTGAATAGTAAAGCGAACATACTCATCGTTGACGATGAGGAAAACACTCTGGCAACGCTGGCGCGGGCATTTCGCCTCGCCGGTCATGAAGCCACTGTCTGCGACAACGCATCACGAGCGTTGGAACTTGCCCTCGCACGTCCCTTCGATCTGATCTTGTCGGATGTCGTAATGCCGAAGCGCGACGGACTTGCATTGCTTGAAGATCTCAAAGCGAACGGAGCCACATCCCCCGTCGTGATGATGTCTGGGCAGGCGCACATCGAAATGGCAGTGAAAGCAACTCGACTGGGCGCTCTGGATTTCCTGGAGAAGCCGCTATCGACAGACAAGTTGTTGCTTACCGTAGAGAACGTGTTGAAGTTGAAACAGCTTGAGGTCGAAAACACCGACCTTCGTCGCCGCGTCGGAAAGCAGGAGATGGTCTGGACCGGCGAAACGATTCGCCGGGTAATGGCTCAGATCGAACGGGTCGCAGCCAGCGAAACTCGAGTATGTATCTACGGCGAGACGGGAACAGGCAAGGAACTCGCGGCACGCACTCTTCACGAGAAAAGTTCACGCGCTGGCGGCCCCTTTGTGGCGCTGAATTGCGCCGCTATTCCCGCTGAGCTGATTGAGTCAGAATTGTTTGGCCACGAAAAAGGTTCCTTTACCGGAGCGGCGCAGCGACACCTGGGCAAATTCGAACAGGCGCACAATGGAACGCTTTTCCTCGATGAGATTGGCGATATGCCGACAGCCATGCAAACGAAACTTTTGAGAGTGCTCGAGGAATCGGAGGTTGAGCGAATCGGTGGCAACAAGGCAATTCATGTAAATGTGCGGGTTGTAGTGGCTACGCACCGCAATCTCGAAGAACTCGTCCGGGCTGGAACGTTTCGACAGGACCTCTATCACCGCGTGGTTGTTTTTCCAATGCATCTACCGCCACTGCGGCAACGGAAGGAAGACATCCCCGCACTGATAGAACATTTCGTGAAACAAGTGTGCGCGCAGAATGGATGGAAGAAAGTACCTTTTACACCTGGGGCAATCTCTGCGCTGCAGGCATACGCCTGGCCAGGCAATATTCGGGAATTGAGGAACGTCGTGGAACGCTTGCTCCTGTTGGCTGAAGAAGAAATTGACTCCACTACAGTAGAGCAGGCTCTCCCTTATACGGAATCAATCAGGCCGGTTGGTCGTTCTGAAAGCGCCGCCGACACATTAGCTGCGAAGGTACTGGAGTTTGAACGCGCGACCGTGCTTGCGGAATTGGAGCGCAACCATCGACACATAACGAACACCGCGAAGGCGCTCGGCCTGGAACGCAGTCATCTTTATAAGAAGTGTCAACAGTTAGGAATCGATCTAAAGTCAGAGTAACCTGATAGCTCCTCGCTCTCCTTCACCTCTTCGTCTCGATCACGATGACCTGGATAGCGTAGGGTGGGACGGTATGAGTAAAGTTGGAGCCCGCGTTAATCGTGCTCTTCACCGGCACGATGCGTTTCGGGTCCATGATGCTGTTGGTCTCGGCGGTGGTGAGGCCGCTGAGAGTATAGACGGAACCCGTTGAAGAGAGCGTGGCGCCTGTGATGGTGGCGTCGAGCGTCGCCGGTGCCGACGATGCATTCACCAGCTTCAGGTACGTGACACCTTTGGCCGGGTCGTTAGTGACAGAGTAGAAAAATCGATCACCGGCATTGGAGATCGAGGAAGCCGGCACAGAGGTACCGAGATATTGACCAAAGAGGCATTGCGCATAATAGCCGGGCGAGCCGTAGCTGCTTGAGGCGTTGTAGCCGATAAGGTTGGATTCCCATTGCATGCCGCCAGGGCTGACATTGACGAAAAGCGGGGCATACGACGCCATGATAATGAGATCGCTGTTGCGCTCCATAGCGGTCATCCACGCTGCATCGCCCAACGCCGCGCCGAGATTCGTCGTAGGCGCGCCCTCTCGCGTGGCCCACTCGCCAACGAAGATCTTAGGCCCATTGCGGTCCACGGTGTCATAGTGGTTGACGAAGCCGAAGAAATCATCCGCGCGCTTGTAATAGTGATCGTCAAGAACATCGGGCTTCATATCCTTGAGAGGCATAGTCGCGATGAGTTGAAGCTGCGGGTATCTGCCCTTGATGGCCTTGTGAAACTGAGCAAATCGGCCCTCGTAGCTGCCGGAGCGATCGAACCAGTCCTCGTTGCCGATCTCGACATAGTGCAGAGGAAACGGTGCGGGATGGCCAAGTTTAGCGCGGACCGCTCCCCACTTGGTTGACGTGTCGCCGATGACAAACTCGATCTCATCGATTGCGTCCTCAACAAACGGCGTGAGCGCGGGACCGGGGCGGATGTGATCGCCCTTGAGCGCGTAGCCCGCGAAGACCGCGAGGACGGGCTCAATGTTAAGATCTTCGGTCCACTCAAGAAACTCAAGCAGCCCCATGCCATCACTGGACTGATAGTTCCATGGGCTGCGGTGTGTCGGCCGATCAACAAGAGCGCCGATCGTGGTCTTCCAGTCGAAGCGCTCGTCGATCTGGTCGCCTTCAAGATAGTTGCCGCCGGGCAGGCGCAGGAACTTCGGGTGCATTCCGGCAAGCAGTTCCATCATGTCGGCGCGGTTGCCGTTCTCGCGGTTCTTATATGTGGGAGGGAAGAGCGAGACGAGATCGATCCAGAGCTTCCCGGAGTGGCCTGCGCTGATGAGCAGATGGTTGTTAGACGACGGTGTGAATTTACCGGTCTTGAGAGTAAAGTCATAGCGCTTCCACGAAGTAGCGGCGTCACCGATAGAGGCGGAGGCAAGCGTCTCGCCGGAGTTGTCGTTGACGAGCGAAACGGTCATCGGACCAAAACCATCAGAACCGGCCTTCGCGTAGAGCGAGCCCTTGTAGATCGTCTCGGGCTTAAGGGCCATGCCCCAGTAACCTTCGTTGCGCACACCTGCGGGATTGCTCGGATCCGCCGCCTTGATGTCGAAGAGCATGCTTCCCGGTAGCGCCGCGCTTGGGCCTTCCGTAGCGTCGAAGGCAATCGTCCCTCGCGCCGTTCCTTTGTTATCGAGGTTCCAGTGGGAAAGACCGCCAAACCCGTGGTCCTGAAAGGTGCGGTTGCGGACCAGCTCCGCATACAAGCCGCCATCGTAGGAATAGTTGATCTCCTCTGTCATCAGGCCGTAGAGCATCGGGCTGACAGGATGTAACGGTTTATCCAGTTCGATCGAAAGCCGCGTGGGCCCTGTTTGGGCGAAGGCAAGAGGAGAAAACGCTGCGAAAAACAAGGCCGATGCGGTTAGTGCTGCCATACGATGCGAATTCATGCTCTATGCCTCATTGTTTGGATTCCGATGCGAAGGAATGATTATTCACTGCTGCGACATGGTATTTGATCAGATACTGCATGCTATTGTCCGGCCTGCTGATGGCCCGGGGATGCTGCAGCCGCCACCTTGGCCTCTCCCCTGAGACGAATATCGTCGGAGGATGAGCCGACGAGGATGTCGAAGACGCTGGGCTCGACGCGGAAGTCATGGATCTTCACATCGTAAAAAGCGAGACGCAGTATCGGGAACTCAAGTGTGACCGACTTCGTCTCGCCTGGCTTGAGGTTCACGCGCTCGAAAGCACGCAGGCTCTTAATCGGCTGATATACGCTGCTGCTCCGCTGGTGGGTGTATAGCTGGGCCACGTCGGCACCTTCGCGCTCGCCCGAGTTGGTGATGTCGAAGGAGGCAGTGAGCTTCGCGCTTGTGCCACTGCCCGATTGCGCGACCTTGAGGTGGCTGTAAGTGAAGGTCGTGTAGCTCAGACCGTGCCCGAACGGATAGAGTGGAATGCCCTTGAAGTACATGTAGGTGTATCCCTTGCTCACGTCGTACTCGTTTTGCGGTGGGACGCCTTCGAGGCTCTGATAAACGGTGTATGGCAGGTGACCGCCCGGGTTGTTGACACCGAAGAGCGTGCGCGCGATCGTATCGCCTGCGCCTTCGCCGGGATACCAGGCAGCGAGGATTGCAGGCACATGATCGTGCGCCCAGGTGACCGCAAGCGGGCCGGCATTTTCAAGCACGAGTACCGTCTTGGGGTTCGCCGCGTAAACGGCCTCGAGGAGTTGCTCCTGCGCGCCGGGCAGATCCAGATTCCGGCGATCATGGCCCTCGGCCTCAACCCGGAGGTTTGTCCCAAGGCAAAGAACAACCACATCGCTTCGGCGCGCAAGATCGGCGGCACGGTCGATGGCCTTCTGATCGATCGCGTCGGTATACCCAGCGCCTTTTTCATACTCGACCTTCACGCCTTTGCCCAGCAATGATTCAAGACCGCGTGTCACGCTGACCTTGCGAAAAGGCGTGCCATAGTAATTGCCCGTTTCGTAGTCATCTCCACCTGCAGGGCCGACGACAGCGACCGTCTTGATCTTTTCCTTGTCGAGCGGAAGGAAATTCTGCCGGTTGAGCAAAAGCGTCATCGACTCGGCGCCAAGCTGGTCAGAGAGCTTCAGATGCTCAGGCGAACGCACAACGTCCATGCCGATCTTCGAGTAGGGGCTGTCTTCCGGTGGATCGAAGGCACCCAGACGGAAGCCCACGCGAAGAACGTTGCGCAAAGCGTGGTCCAGCTCTTTCTCAGTAAGCAGGCCGCGCTGAACGGCAAGAGGCAGGTTGCGCTCGAACTCGGGATCGTCGGAGTCATTGCCGGCTTTGATGGCCATAGCCGCCGCGTAGACCTGATCTTCGCTGAATCGCTGACCAACCTCATTGCGGCGCGTTTCGGTGAGAAGTTGCACCGCGCCGAGGTCGTCCGTGACGAATCCGTCGAAGTGCCATTTGCCGCGAAGAATGTCCGTGAGCAGGTAGTGATTGGCCGCGTCGGGCGTGCCATTGATGGCGTTGTAGCTCGACATCACCGACTGCGCGTGACCTTCCATGATGGCATCGCGCCAGTGCGGCAGCCAGTACTCGAAGAGATTGCGCTCGTCGACAGTGGCAGAGAGATGCTGACGGCCGGTCTCAACATTATTGACGGCGAAGTGCTTCACCGTGGCTGCGAGCTTGAGGTGATTGATGTCGTCGCCCTGCAGACCGCGCACGTACGCAACCGCCATCCGTCCCGTGAGGTAGGGGTCTTCGCTGAAGACCTCCTGAATACGGCCCCAGCGCGGATCGCGGCTGATGTTGATGACCGGCGAGCGGAAGACGAGGCCATGGGTCGTTCGCGGGCCTTCAGCCTTGGCGTTATACAGTGCGCGTGCTTCGTCGCTCATGGCAACAGCAACCGTGTGGATGAGGTCTGGATCCCAGGTGGCGCCCATAGCTGTGGCAATCGGAAAGAGCGTTGTAGGTTCTTTCGACCACACGCCGTGCAGAGTCTGATTCCAACCACCCCACGCGGGAAGACCGAGGCGCGGCAGGCCTTTATTGGTATGGTTGAGTTGCTGCGCCTTCTCTTCAATCGTAAGACGGCCGATAAGATCGGTGATGCGGTCTTCGATCGGAAGTTTCGTATTGCGGAAGGCCGGCTGTGACTGCGCGACGAGAGGCACCGAAGAGGCAGTGATACAGCCCAAAACACCCGCAATGATCATCTGCCGCATCGGTTCGTCCTCCGTTATTGTGTAATTTCCTGCGTGTTATGCCTTGCTTTCGCGTAGAACCTCAACCACAGCCGACATGTCTTTTTCGCCAAGCCCCTGCTGCTCCGCTTTATCGAAGAGCCTCTCCGAAGTGGCGGCGGTAGCCAGCGGAACACCGTGTTGAGAGGCCGCGGCTTCGGCATAGCGCAGGTCTTTGTTGAGCAGCCGAAGCAGAAAGTTGACCTCGTACGTGCGCGCGGTCATCCGTTCGGACATAGCGGCGAAGATGCCGCTTCCGGCGGCTCCGCTCTTAAGAAAATCGAGGACCTGTGCGCGATTGAGATGGGTGCGCTCCACCCAGGCGAGGGCTTCGGCAAAAGATGCCACCTGCACTCCGCAAAGGAAATTGTTGATCAGCTTCACCTGTCCGCCGCTACCGACAGGGCCGAAATGGATAATAGCCTTGCTCATCAGTTCCAGGACAGAACGGACCTTTTCGAGAGTGGATTCGTCGGTGCCACAGAGGAACGTGAGTTGCCCGGCTTCAGCCTGCGGGCGGCTGCCGGTTACGGGGGCTTCGACAAGGCTGATGCCGCGCGCCTTTGTCTCCTTATCAAGCTCGGCGATCCACCCGGGCGAGAGCGTGCCGCATTCAACAGCAACGCTGTTGGGAGACATGGCCGCAAGCGCTCCATCTTTTCCCAGCCACGCCTCGCGCGACGCGTTATCGTCAGCAAGGATGGAGAGGACGATGTCGGCTCCCTTCGCAGCTTCGGCAGCAGTGCCTGCGATAGTTGCGCCTTGTGCCGCGAGTGGTTCCGCCTTTGCCCGAGTGCGGTTGTAAACAGTGAGCGGAACGCCTGCCTTGAGGAGGTTGCCCGCCATGCCGCGGCCCATCGTTCCGATTCCCAGCAGAGTTACATGTTGCTTTGACATTGTGTCCGGCTCCTTATGCCATCGCCTGTACGCGAACGGCTGAGGTCATATTCTCATCGACGGCGATAGGATTGCTCAACGGCCGCCCGAATCCTTCGAAGCTGACCTCGGTGATGTCACCTGCGGTGAGCCGGATGTTATCGCCGAACGAAAGTGCGTCGGCGCCAAGGAAGTGCACATGGACCATGCCGGGCTGGCGATGTCCGGCGAACTTGAAGTGATGATGCTCAAGGTTGGCGAGCGAATGGCACATGTTCTCCTCTCCGGTGCGAATATTCTTTTCCCAGATCGACGAGCCATTGCGAAGGATGCGAACCTTGCCTGGAACGTCGTGGAAATCTCCCCCGACAACAAGTTCAGGGCCAAGCGAGCAGGCGCGCAGCTTGGATCCGGCGAGGTTGAGATAGTTCCTGCGTTCGAAAACGTGGTCGGAGAACTCATTGCCCGCGCACATTCCGATGCGGTGCGGCTGGCCCTCGCCATCGATGACGTAGAGAGCGGCCACCTCGCCCTCTTCGCCGCCGTCTTCTGCATGGCCCGGAATCGTAAGGGGAGCGAAGGGTGCGGTGATGGTAGACCCGTCGCCTTTGTAGAACCACTCCGGTGCGATACCGATCCGCCCCGCGGCAGGGCGTCCTTTCTCACGTCCCCACTCAAACATCCGCATGCTGTCCGTCATCTCTGCTTCGCTCTTTTTCACCGTCTCCAGGTGCATGGCCTGCCGCTCACGCGCGCTGCCAAGATGCGTAAGACCGGTGCCCGAGACCAGCGTCATCTGCGGCGCCCCGGGAACATCAACCGGTGCGAGCAGCTTCCACGGCGAATTCTGCTGGTATACCTCGTCGTAGACGATGCGATCGCCCGCCGCGAGCGAGGTTGCTAATTCGCTCAGCGCGATCTTCCGTGCAAGCGCGCGCTGCGCGAGCTGATAGGTAGAGGTGACCCCGATGAGCAGCAGCAGGTGCGGCTCTTCAACAAGCGCGACAGCGCGAAGATCTCCGTTCGCAAGCTGGACAAGGCGCATCATGACGGCTCCTTATTCGATAATGTGGAATCGCTTGAGGGATTCCTCGTTGACCGTCAGGCCAAGACCCGGCAGCGAATCGTCAAGGTTGATCACGCCGTTTGCAGGCGTAGGCTCGCCATCGAAGATGTACCAGAAGAGTTCGTTACCCACCTCAACATCGACCTTCGGGAAGAACTCGGCAATCGGTGAGTTCAGGCTCGCCATGACAACGTGATAGTTGTGCATCTGTCCGGCATGCGGGGTGACGGGGACCTGGAAAGCCTCCGCCAGGCACAGATCTTGCGTGCCTGGCTGATGCCACCCACTCGATTGGTGTCGAACTGGATGACATCAAGCGCGTCGTTCTCAAGCAGCTCGCGAAAGCCGAAGACGGTGAACTCATGCTCCCCGCCGGCGATGGGTACGCGGCCATAGCTCTTCAGTTCTTTGTAGCCGCGAGTGTCGTCAGGGATGACGGGCTCTTCCAGCCAGCGCAGGCTGAAGGGCTCAAGCAGTGGGAGCATGCGCTTTGCATAATCGAGCGTCCAGCCCATGTAGGCGTCCGTCATCAGATCGATGTCGTAGCCGATAACCTCCCGCACATTGCGGACCAGCTCGACATTCTTTTGCATCCCGGCGGCGCCGTCGAGCGGCCCCCACCCGAAACGCAGCTTCATCATCTTGTAGCCCTCGTCCTTGTACTTCTGCGCCTCGGCGCGAAGCTCAGGTATGGGCATGGCGTAGAGTCGGCTGGCGTAGACGGGGATGTTCTCTTTTGTACGTCCGCCCAGCAATCGGAAGACTGGTTGTCTCGCATCCTTGCCCATCAGGTCCCATAGCGCGATATCGACTGCCGAGATCGCTGCCAGGGCAACGCCCTTGCGGCCAAAGGCCAGGGTGCGACGATACATCTGCTGCCACAGATACTCGACGTCCCATGGATCTGCCCCGATCAGCAGCGGCTTGAGATAGATGTCGATGAGCTGTTTCGTGACCATCGGCGACAGCGCGGCATTGCCCAGGCCAACAAGGCCGCTGTCGGTGAAGATCTCGACCAGCAGCCAGTTGTGAAAAGCAAAGTTGCCCATGGAAGCCTCGCGAAACGCCACGAGATCCATCGGGTTGGTGCAGAAGTGGGGAGGCAGGGGAACTGTCTTACCTTCCCACTGGACGACGCGAGTTCGAACTTCAGTGATTTTCATGCGGCGCTCTCGATAGGTTGGAGGTCAGTGGCGCTTAATGGTTGAATCCTGCCGGAGAACAGAAGGATGGCGAGGAAGCCGATAAGGTGAAATGTTCCAACGAAAAGGAACAGGGTCGCATAAGTGAATCCGTGGCCAAGCATGTATCCGGCGATGAGGCCGAAGAGTGCGCCGCCGATGGCGCCGCCGAATCCAATAAGGCCGGCGACGGTTCCAACGATCGTCAGAGGAAACACATCGGCAGGCAGGGTCATAATCAGTCCCGACCACGCCTGTTGGCAGAAGAAAGCAATGCTGAACAGCAGCAGCGCTATCTGCACCGGGGCAATCGAGACGAGCATCACCACAGGCATCCCTGCGGCGCAGCACCCAAGAACAAGCTTGCGCGAAAAGTCGAGCGAGTGACCGTGATGAAGGAGCTGAGAAGATGCCCAGCCACCAAGGAAGCTGCCAAACCCTGAAGCCGCATAAGGAATCCACGCATAGTAACTGACCTGCTTGATATCGAAACCGCGCACGTCGTACAGGTACTTCGGCAACCAGAAGAGAAGGAAGTACCACGCCGAGTCGGACATAAACTTGGCGAACACAAACGTCTGCACCCGGCGCATCGCAACGACCTGCCGCCAGCCGATGTTGCTCCCGAGCATGCGCGCATCGATGGTGTTCGAAGAGAGTGTCATGGGGTTGGAGCGATAGGCGGAAGCCCACCACGCAACCCACGCGAGGCCGAATGCGCCGGCGACGAAGAAGACCGCGCGCCATCCGCTCTGCAACAAAACGAAGCCGATCAGCGGCGGGGCGAGCACCGAGCCAATGGCTGTGCCGGCATTGATGAAGCCCATCGCGGTCGAGCGCTCCATTGGCTCGATCCACTCGGCGACCACGCGCGTGGCCGCCGGAAAGGCCCCTCCCTCGCCGCCGCCAAGCAGCAGACGGCCCATCAGCAGCAGCCCGAAGCCGGATGCGAAGCCGTGCAGGACACAGGCAAGCGACCACCAGACCATAATGAGCAGGAATCCCCTGCGCGTCCCCAGCGCATCGAGCAGGCGGCCTCCGAGCATGTACATCGTGGCATATGCGAGCAGGAAGGCCGTCTGCAGGTAGGAAAATTGCTCGTTCGACAACGGTATGTTTCGTTGGATGGCAGCAATCGCAACCGGCAACGTCTGCCGATCGAAGTAGCTGATCGCAATCGCCGCCGACACCATCACAACGTAATACCACTTGCGGTTTGTCACGCCCGGCTGCCCTCTCTCTACCAGGTGATCTTTACGAGCGAAATGCTTTGACGGGGAAGCTCGGTCGCAAGATCGAGCTTCCCCCCGGCTACGTCCACCCATGCGGGAGAATTCAGCAATTGCAGTCCAGCGGCAGACTGCAGCTGCGCATATTGTTCCGTGGTTGGCTGCTGCGGTGATCCCATCGCTTTCCACACAGTGTAAGCATTGCTGTGCGTGTCATCGATGCGGTAATGCTCTAAAAGAACTCGCTTGACTCCTGCCGGAAGGCCGCTGAGCTTCACCGTCGTCGGTGTCGCTGCGGCCGACTGGTCCGCGTCATGATAGTTCCACATCAGCACGGTAGCCTTGTGGTCGTCGATCGCCGCCATTCCGTCGACATCGGCCTTCTCACGAACACCCGTGCTCACCAGCGTCTCGATTGGCACATTCGCCGTGCTCGTCGTTCCCACTCGCGTCCCGCTCATAAGCCCGAGCATTCGAAAGAGATTGAGCACCGGCTTATTGATACCGTTGGTCGATAGGGAGCGGAAGCCCTCAAAGTAGTCCTTGTCCTCGAACTCGAACGACCAGCTCAGCATCGAGAGCAGGTTGACCTTGTGCTTGTCCTGCAGCTCAAACAGAGCTTTGAACGCCGTAGCGGTGTACGCCGGGTACAGCGTTCCGTTACGGTAGTTATTGGCCGGATTCACTCGCGAGGAGCAGGCCGCGCAGCCCTCGGGATCGGCTTCGCTGAGAATGATCGGCAGATTGCGGTACTTCGGATACTGCGAAACTAGGTAGAAGCCCCGGTCGGCATCGGCAAGTTCATGCTTGATGCCCATCGTAACGTGACTGTCGACGATGGTAGGACGGCCCTTCGCGTGGAACGAAATGAAGTCGAGCGGAATGGCCTTGCCGTCGGCCAGGCTCTTGCCGCCGGCTACGTGATCGAGAAAGCCCTTGAGGTAGTTGTAGGCTTTCTCATTCGAAGGACTCGTCGTAGCCGGACCGCCGACACGCGCCCCGGGCAGCACCGCCTTCACGTTCGCGACAGCGTAGTCGTAAAGCTTCCAGTAATCCTCTGGCGTGGAGTGCCAGTAGTCGATATCTGGCTCGTTCCACACCTCGAAGTACCACTCGAGCACGGTCTCCTTCCCATAGCGCTCGACGAAATGAGCCGTGACAGCGCGGATGAGCTCGCCCCACTTCTTGTAGTCCTTCGGAGGGTTATTGGAGGCCCCGCTGATCGTGCTCTTGGGGTAATGGACCTGGTAGGGTGCCTGGCGATTGGGCAACTCGGCGGCAAGGTCTTTTGGCATGAAGCCAAACTCGACCATAGGACGAACGCCCGCTGCCTTGTACTCGTCAAAGATGCCGTCCAGGATCGTGAAATCGTAGATCGGCTTGCCCGAAGCATCTTCGCGATAGACATTCGTGGAGCTGAATTTCAGTTCGGCCTTGCCGTCTCCCGACGTAAGCAGATGATGCGCGCGGATGTAGACAGGAACCGGGCTCAGGTCGTGAAGCTCCCGCAGCAGCACTTTGCCATTGCGCATCGTGGTGTAATTCGCCTCATCGTAACCAAACCAGCTATAGATCGGTTTGTAGGGTCCTACCTTGTTTGCGAAATTGACCGTGATGGTAGCCGGTGCCTCTGTAGAAGAGGCCGATGCAGGCGGAATCACACCCTGCGCTAAGGCCGCCTGCGATGCGCAGACGAGGAGCGAGAGAAAAAGAGAGTTCTTCATCGAGACGGTAGTAAGCAAGCGAGGTCCTCGTCGTCGTTAAAAGTTGTACTTGAGAGCGAACTGAATCGACCGTTGCGTATTCGATGTGCCGGTCACCTGTCCGCCCGCCGCAGCATCGATCGTAGCGTTGGGTGCATTGAAACTGACGGTGTTCGGGAAATTGAAAAACTCGGCGCGGAACGAGAGCGTGCTCTCACCCGGCAGAGAGAAGTTCTTGAAAAACGAGCCGTCGAACTGGTTGTAGGTGCCCGAGCGTAGCGTGTTCGCACGAACCTGGCCGTAAGTATAGATGGGCCCGACAACGTAGCGTGACTTGTCGAACCAGGTGGTAAGCGACTTTTGGAAGTTCGGATTGCCGCCTGCGGGATTCACGTTTGGCCGTTGCGATCCGACGCCGGTATTTGCGCGATCCGCGGAAATCACCGGCGTATAAGGCGTTCCGCTGCGGACCACGAGGATCGTCTGCGCCTGCCAACCCCCCACGATCGCGTTCACAACGCTATTGGTGTTGTTCAGGTACTTCCGGCCATGACCGACCGGAAGCTCATAGCTTCCGCTGATGGCCACATTGTGTGGAACGTCAAATGGAGCCAGCGCATACTCATATGCCGTATTCCCGCCCAGCGCTGAGGCCTGGTTGTACTGCAGCGCCTTCGAGTAGGTATAGGCCGTCAGGATACTGAACCCATGGCTGAAGCGGTGCTCGTACTTGGCCTGCAGCGAGTCATAGTGATTGGACATATCCTGGGTCTGGTACGTGACGCCGCTCCAGAGCGGGTAAGGCCGCCGCGTCTGAATCGTTCCCGGCCCGGCCGTAAGCGGTACGTTGGCGTCGTCCGTGCTACTCAGGTGAACGCCGCGGTTGCCGACGTAGCCGACCTCGATCATGTCATGATCGGAAAACTGCCTCTGTACGTTCATGCTGTAGTGAATGTTGGTGCCCATGTTGAGATAAACCCGCGACGGCGCCAGCGAAGGGGTCGAGCTCGCCGAGCCCAGCGCCGAGCCAAGGAAGAAGTTCGCCAGCGTTCGCGTCGGCGTTACGTTTTGCGTTTGATTGATCGTTTCCGCAAGACGATAGGGCAGGATGTTGAGATTGACGCGGCCGCTCGTTCCCTCCGGCTCGTAGAACATGCCGAAGCCGGCGCGGACGACGGTCTTGCGATCGGCGGCAACGGAGACGCCGACGCGAGGCGCAAATTGAGTCTTGTCCGTGTAGGTGATGTTGATAGGCAGGTGTGCCTGGCTGCTGGTCTGAATATACTGGCCGAAGTACTGGTAGGCTGCGGGCGCTGCCGGTTGCGGCGTAAGATCAGGCACCGTGCCTGTGCCCGAGACGATGATGGGCTTGGACTGCGTCGGATCGAACGTCCCGACCTGGCCCTTATAGCCATCGAGCCACGGCGAGTACTCGTAGCGCAGCCCCATGTTGATCGTCAGGCGGTCGTTCACGCGATAGTCGTCCTGCACGAAAAACTGCTTGTACAGGCCTTGACCGCCAAAGTTGGACGCAGGATAAGAACGGACAACCGAAGACGGATAACCAAGCAGAAAATCTGCATACGCGTCGCCGCTGGCAGTGTTGTTGCCGGTTGCGTTTCCGTTGAACGTAAAGCCTCCGCCGAAGTTGCCGCTGTCATATCCCAGCCATTGGTAGTAACGGAACAGCACGCCGAACTTGATTGCATGGCGGCCTTTGAGGATCGTGAAGTTGTCTGTTCCCTCAAATGCCTTGCGGTCCTGCGACTTCGGCCGCTGATCGAAGCCGGATCCCTGGATCGAGCTATAACCGCTCAACGTATAGTCGGGAAATGCCCCGCCGACGCCGGTGCGCAACAGATCGCTGAAGCCCGCCACGCCGAAACGCCCGTTCCAGTCCGGCCCCTGCAGGAAAGCCTGCAGCCGGACGTGGCTGGGAAGAAAGTGCGCTCGTGCCTCGTTGACCATCGTAGTGCCAAGGTTCGAGATCACCCCGACAGCGATGTCTTGCCCCCACGAGGTAAGGTTTGCGTTGCCCAGCAGAGGCGAGGCATTAGGATCGACCTCTCGCTGCTTGATGTACACCCAGCGTGCGAAGAGTCGATTCTTCGGCGTGATCTGGTGGTCGAAACGCACGACATACTGATCCCAGTCGATCGCCTGCGAAGGCGCGCTGCTGAACGTCCCGGTCGTTGTGTTCTGTTGCGGAATGTACTGCAGAATGGCGAGCGCTTGAGTAGAAAGCTTCCCCGGCTGGATGATGTTTCCCGGGAATGGCTGTGGCACGCCGTTCACAACATTCGTGCGATCGTAGATGATGCGCGATGGAAGCAGCTCCGAGAAATTTCCGCCACGTTTCGCGTTTGACGGAACGATGATGTTATTCACCAGCCCCGTCCGGAGACGCTGCCCCTCATAGTTGAAGAAGAAGAAGGTATGGTCCTTGCCGTCGTACAGATGCGGTATCGAAAGCGGGCCTCCGATATTGCCCCCGAACTGGTTCCGCTTCAGTTTCTGTCTTGTCAGTGCGAAGTAGTTGCGCGCATCGAAAATATCGTTGCGCAGAAATTCGAACAGCACGCCATGGTACCGGTTCGTTCCGGATTTCGTCGTGGCATTGAAGAACGCGCCGCCGCGGTTGTACTCCGCCGAATACGGGCTCTGCTGAACGGAAAACTCCTGCAGCGCATCAATCGACGTCTGGATGAAGGTACCACCCTGGTGCTGCTCGCTGACGTCCACGCCGTCCATCAGGAACGACGTTGCGCTGCCCCGGATTCCGCTGATCACATTGCCGTTGACGATCTCCGGACGGATAGCCAGCGAGTTCCCCGTCGGAGGCAGCAGCGCTGCGCCCGGCGTTAACTGTGCAAGCCGGTAGAACCCTCGGCCATTCACTGGAAGTTCCGTGAGTTCCTTGTTCGTGATCACCTGCCCGGAGGTCGCCGAGTCGGTCGAAAGCAAGGCAGATGCTGTCGTCACTTCAACCGTGGTATTGGCAGTACCAATGGGCAAATCGAAATCCTGCCGGACGATCTGTCCCACCTGGACTTCAATCACCTTCGTCGTAGCCTTCTGGAAGCCCGGCGCCGCGACGGTAAGGATGTAGTTTCCCGCCAGCACCGGCGTAATGACAAAGTCGCCCCCCTCGTTCGTGACGGCCCTCTGGACAATGTTCGTAGCCACATTTCTAGCCTCTACGGACGCTCCCACGATCACCGCCCCCGTTGGGTCTGCTACGTGCCCCGCGAACCTTCCCTGCTCCACCTGGCCTGCGGCGGCTCCGGTAATTAAGAGAACGAAGACGAGAATGGTTGCTATTTTCCTGCCCGCAATTTGCGCCATCGTGTTATGCCTCCAGAAGATTCCGTCTCGGATTTCAAATTGTTTTTAATCGACGGCAAAGGTACTACCTTTGGAAAAACGCTGTCAAGTCACTTCGTCACGCTCCCTGGGGCGAAGGTTAGCCAGGGCACGCCTCGGCGAGGATGCTATCCTCGATTTCCACATACAATTCTTCAGCTGGTTCGCCCGCACTCTAACCCTTAGGCTCTCGTGAGAGGAATTCCATGCGTGGTCCAATTCTGCTTGCCGGATTTCTGGTAGCCGGCTCCTTGTACTCGTCGGCCAACGATTACACCTTGCTGGCTACGCCTTCTACAGTCGAGTGGGGACACTATGCCGCGAATGCAAAACCCGCCATCACCGTTCACAGCGGGGATACGGTAAAGATCCAGACCCTCTCCACCTGTGGCCCGACCGACAGGCTCGTCGCCCGAGGCGTCAAGGCGGAAGATATCCCCCCGTACAACGATGAAATCTATAAGGGTTATCCCGAGAAAGAGAAGGGCCCCGGCGGTCATATTCTCACTGGCCCCGTTGCCGTCGAAGAGGCGGAGCCCGGCGATGTGCTCGAGGTACAGATCCTCAAAATCGACATCGACGCCAACTTCGCCTGCAACGGCTTCGGCCTCCATCGCGGATTTCTGCCCATGGAGTTCCCCTACAGCCGCCAGCGCATCATCCCGCTCGACCGGGAAAAGATGATCGGTCACTTTGCCCCTGGCATCGACATCCCTTTGCATCCCTTCTTTGGCAGCATGGGCGTAGCTCCGTCTGCTGGACGCGTCGATAGCGCCCCGCCGTTCTCCCACGCTGGAAACATGGACAATAAAGAGCTCGTGGCCGGTACGACGCTTTATATTCCCGTCGCTGCCAGGGGAGCGCTATTTCTCGCCGGCGACGGTCACGCAGGTCAGGGCAATGGTGAGGTCGACATCACAGCAATGGAGACCTTTCTCACCGGCACCTTCCGATTTGTCGTTCACAAGAACAAGCCGTTGCTATGGCCGCGTGCTGAGACGCCGACACACTACATCACCATGGGTTTCAGCCCTGACCTGAAAGAAGCGACCGAGCATGCCTTACGCGACATGATCGACTTCCTCGTCGAGGAAAAACATATGACACGCGATGACGCTTACATGCTCTCGAGCGTCGCCGTGGATCTCGACATCACGCAGTTGGTCGATGGCAACGTTGGCGTCCACGCCATGTGCCCCAAGAACATCTTTACGGATGTCAAAACAAAATAGCCGTCGCTCAACATCTCTCCACGGTCAATTCGCCGAAGTCTCCTCAGCCGCTTTACTACGTTTGCAATAGCTGCTTATATATCGAGGCCATCCTTATTAAAGGAGATTACGGATTTAAACCTTGCCGGCTTCCACTTTTCGCTCCGGCGCAACCGGGAACCGTAAATTTCGAGCAAATAGCTTTGAAATCAGGAGACCGGCGTCGCCAGGAGTCGATAGTCTCTAATATGCGTCGTATCAAATCAGAACCTCTCCCATTCCGGAATGGTTGGATGGGAAACGGGTCACGCCAAGGATTGCTATAAGCATCTCAGAGATAAAGATTTGGTTGTCTTGGCATTTGTGAGGAGTTTGCAATGGAGTTCCATATTTCCAGATCAATTCGCGAACGCATCAATCTCGATGATCTGCTGTTCAGCTATTCCGGAAACGTTATCTTCGCGAATGTCGGTGCCAGCCGTAAATTGGCGGAACGCCTCAATGCCCTTACCGAAATTCAGGGAGCACCCGAGAAAACCGTCAGTGGAGCCGCGCTCTTCGCGATGGGCCTCATCGACGAACTCAGCCACGCTCTCATCGCAAAATATCGCCAAAATAAAGATCCCCTGGTTCTGAAGGATGGGCTTGGCTTTCTGGCCAGTGGGATTGGCCCCGAGCAGCGGGATCAGCTGCTGCTCACCTTCACAAAGCAGTTTCCGAACGTGGCCGTCTTCCGAAAAGACGTCACTGCCGAAGAATGGCTTGAAGGGCGATCCGAAGACCTTTCGAATAAAGAAGCGGCCTTTGAAGAACTGTTTCTGCTCTGGCTCGCAAACACAAACCCGGCCTTTTCGCGTTTCAAGCTCCTCTTCGGCGATCAGTCTCTTAAGAAAGAGACCGCCTACGCCACCGCGACCGCAAGTTTATCCGGATACTTCGCGACGCGCCCGCCCGTCGAACCCAATCTCGGATCGTTATTGGAGGTTCTGCGCGCTCCAATGCTGGCCTCGCCGGAATCGTTGACCGGCCAGCTCGACTACATCCGGGAACATTGGGCGCCGGTCCTCGGAGAGGACATCAACCGGTTGTTGCTCGCAATCGACGTCCTGCGCGAGGAAGAGATCGCGGTCTGGATGCGATTTCACCCGCCCGGTCCCGTATGGCATCGGCACGGAGATCCGGGTCGGTCAAACGAGGGATTCCTCGGCGATGAGTTCGTCGGTTTTGACGACGAATTCATCACCCTCGCAGATGGAACCAGGCGCCGCAGATACGACAAGGATTATCAGGCTCCTCTTCACGAATACGAGGCCTTCAGCGCAGACCAGGCATGGATGCCAACCGTAGTGCTGATCGCCAAAAACACCTACGTCTGGCTCGAGCAGTTATCGAAAAAGTATCGCCGCCACATCCATCGTCTCGATCAGATTCCCGATGAAGAACTGCGGCTCCTGGCATCTCGTGGCATCACCGGACTTTGGCTCATCGGCCTCTGGGAGCGGAGCACCGCATCCCGGATCATCAAACGTCTGCGCGGCAACAGCGGAGCGGTCGCTTCCGCCTATTCGCTGAAGTACTACAAGATCGCCCATGACCTTGGCGGGGATGCTGCCTATACCCACCTCAGGGAACACGCCGCCGCCGCCGGACTCAGGCTTGCCAGCGACATGGTGCCCAACCATATGGGCATCGATTCCGATTGGGTCATCGAGCGTCCCGATTGGTTCATCTCACGCCCCGATAGTCCATTCCCGGTCTATCGCTTCGAAGGACCCGATATCTCGACCGACAGCCGAGCCGAAATCAAGATCGAAGATCACTACTACGATCACTCAGACGCCGCCGTCGTCTTCCGCCTCCGCCATCACCACGATGGCAGCACGCGATATGTCTACCACGGCAACGATGGGACGGCCTTCGCCTGGAACGACACCGCCCAGCTCGACTACTCTAAGGCTGAAGTACGCGAACATGTCATCCAGGTCATCCTCGACGTCGCTCGCCGGTTTCCCATCATTCGTTTCGATGCGGCCATGGTGCTTGCAAAGCGCCATATCCAGCGTCTCTGGTTTCCGCTGCCCGGCGCAGGTGGATCGATTCCATCAAGGGCGGAGAGCGCCATGTCGCAGGAAGCCTTCGATGCCCTGATTCCCCATGAGTTCTGGCGCGAGGTCGTCGATCGTGTCGCAGCGGAGGTGCCCGGAACCCTTCTGCTCGCGGAAGCCTTCTGGCTTCTCGAGGGATACTTCGTCCGCACGCTCGGCATGCATCGCGTCTACAACAGTGCGTTCATGAACATGCTGCGTGATGAAGAAAACGCAAAGTATCGGTCCTATCTCAAAAAGACCGTCGAGTTCGACCCCGATATCCTCAAGCGTTATGTCAACTTCATGAGCAATCCCGATGAGCGTACCGCCATCGATCAGTTCGGCGCCGGCGACAAGTACTTCGGTGTCTCTGTTCTGCTCGCGACCCTGCCCGGCCTGCCCATGTTCGGTCACGGCCAGATCGAAGGATTCACCGAGCGCTACGGAATGGACTTCAAGCAGGCCATGCTCGACGAACGCCCCAACGAAGACCTCATCGCAAGGCACCAGCAGTTGATCGCGCCTTTGCTCAAGAATCGAGGCCTGTTCGCTGAGAGCGAGAACTTTGTGCTCTACGACTTCTGGAAAAATGAGGGCTACGTCGACGAAAACGTCTTCGCTTACTCAAATCGCAGAGGCGGCGAACGCGCAATCATCCTTTACAACAACAGCTATCAATCGACTCACGGCACCATCCATTCCTCAGTCGGCTATCTCGACAAAGCGACAGGACACCTTCAGCAAAGAAGTCTCGCAAGCGGAGTCAATCTTCCCCACGACAGTTCTCTCGTCATCGCTTACAAGGATTGCGTGCAGGGACTCGAATATCTGCGCCGCGCAAGCGATTTCCATGATCATGGCCTCACACTCAACCTCAGGGGCTATCAGCATGCCGTGCTCCTCAATTGGAGGGAGCTGCGATCGACAGCCGCTTTCCCATGGGATCGGCTCTGCGATGTTCTTCACGGTTCAGGCGTTTACAGCGTCGACGAAGCGCTGTCGAAGCTGCAGGTGCAGCCTATTCTCGAAGCCTTGCGTCAGGCCGTGTCTTCTCACAACATTTACATATTTGCGAAGCTCTCTCGAGGGCTCGGCGAATCCTCTCGTGAGATAACAACCAGGCCGTCGCAGCCTCCTCTGACCTTGTCCGAGGCAAAGACGTCCGAGGCAAAGACGACGCAGCCAAAGACGACGCAGCCAGATCAGTCTCTCCAACAGTCGAAGACTGAACCCAGGACCCTCGAGGTCAATCGCCGCCTCAGCGACTTTATCAACTCCGCATACGCATTCAAGGATCGGGTAAGAGAACTCTCCGAACTCGACGGCGAAGACTCTCGATATCACCTTCGCAAAGCCGCAACCCACTCAGTCCCCCAATCCTCCGAAACAAAATCCGCCCCCGGTGGATCCAGGGAACAGGAATTTGAATCGCTGGCCGCCGCCTCATTACGCCTTCCCCTGCTCGTCTCCGCCTTTCCGGAAAAGCTGCAGGTAGCGGCCAGTGTGGTGCTCCCGAGCCCTGATGGACAGATACCGATAGCTCAAAGCTGGTCTCCTGTCCTCGCCTGGCTCGTATTCCAGACTCTTCAACCGCAATTCTCCCCGCTCGACGTCTTCGAGAAACTCAACCTGCGCTGGGCGCTCGCTGAAACCTTCTCGTCGGTCGGCCTGGAAGGAGAGGCGGTTTGGAGGGCAGCCGCGAAGGTAGCCGTACTTCTGAAATTTGCCGGCCATCCAAATCTTGTGCAGGTTCTGAGAACAGAAGATTTTTGGAGAGATCCTGATGTCTCCTGGCTCGCTGGCGTAAATACCTCCAATGACATCGAGTACGTGAATCTGGAGCAATTCGAAGAGCTTGTCTCCTGGCTCCTCACTCCCGAGCTTCTCCGCATCGCTGCTTCGGCGCACTTTTCTTTGGAAGACGTAGCCCGTGCCGCCGCCCCGGCGGTAAATCTGACCGAGATGCTCCAGCAGTCAGGCTACGAATATCGCCTGTTCCTTCGTCAGTTAGCTCTCGATTCTCAAAGCCACTCTCTCCCACGAAAGGATTGGTAGCGATTCATCAACGCTCCTTTTCGTCTCAACGTCCACAACGGAATCGTGCGAGAACCCCACAGCTTGCAGTCTGTTCGTTCGGGGACTGGCAAAATCCGTAAGTCAAGCTGTGCCCTTTGTAACCCAATCTCAATAAGCGGGATCGCTTAGACCTGCTCGGCTGAACTGCGCCTCGTCTTCTGCACCCCCCGAAAACCGCAGCAAAATCGTCTGTCAAGCCCTGTTTTAGCCTAAGCTACTAAAACAAAAGCACTTCCAAATGGCAGACCAATTTCTCTCCATCCTTAAAATAGAAATAGAACCCCGGAGTCGGCTTTGGTTATTTTGAGTGCCTTGCAGGTAACCCGTTTAGATGGAGTACCCTGCCGTCTCATCCAGATCTAAGCTAAATAGAATGAGCAACTTACACGAAAAGATAGGGGGAGGGGGGGGCCCGTGGAGGTCTCGCGTCGTCGATCAGCGCATCAACACGCTCTTCGGCAACCCGCACTCTCGTTCGAGCAGGCTCTTCAACGAACCCGGTAACTCTGACCTTTCTGCTGAGGCAGGCAAATTAGGTGCCTGCCTCTTTGCAGAAACGAACAACGATCGTCCATGGAACGGTCGCAGACTGGCTTCTTCGCTGCGTGAATACCATAAGGCTCATCACGATCAGTCACGGCAGAAAAGTTATCTCGATCAGCTCAATCCGTAACCTCCAAAGATCTAAGGATTAGTCGGCGTCTGCGGCGTTCCGGCCACCGGCATATACGGAGCCAGCAGATAATTCACGCCGTTCACTGTGCCGTTGCCGAGCACCAGGTCGTAACCCTTGTGCGTCGTATACAGCCCGTTGAACCCCGGAATATTGTCGTTGAACACTCCCTGCAGCACGCCAAGCGACTGCAGCAGAGCCATCACATACATCGCCTGGTTCTCGTTACCGAGCCGCCCGCCCGTCTTCTGAATCTTCAACGCCAGCAACCCGGCAAAATCCGGAGACGAAGCGCTCGTTCCGATCACGCCGTAATACGCGCCGCCCAGCGCAACAAGGTCGAAGCTCCGGTCAGCTGGACATGGCAGGACAGAACCTTCCGGGCATCCGCCCATATGCAGCGAGACATCCGGCACCGTCCGCATCTTCTTCGACCCTGTATCCACGAGCTGTTGATAACCCGGTTTCTTGTAGTAAATGCTGATGCCGCCGCCCGAACCCCAGAAGCCACCCGTCGCCGGAGTCCCGTAGAAGATGTCCACCGCCAGCGGGTCGCCATACGCGTTTTCGCTTACATACTTTGAATCCAGGGCGTTCGGCCCCAGCGTCGTCAACAGGTTCGTGCCCCCTACTCCCGTCACATGCGGGCTCGAAGCCGGAATCTCCGTCGAAACTTCGAAGCCGCCGCACGAGCTCGTCGCCTTCGGATCGAAGCACGCGATGTTTGGAACGTCGAACGCGCCCAGATCTCCCGACGACGATACAAACGTGATGCCCTGCGCATTGCCCTGCTTGAAGAGGTCGTCATACAAGCCGAGGATGGAGGTGAGGTCCTGGCCGTCGTTGTACGCTCGCGTATAGCCAAGTTCCGGCCCGCCAAACGACATGTTCACCACATCGGCTCTGTTCGCCTCGAGGATCGTAATCAGCCCATCCATAATGTGCTGATCCGAAAGATCAGGCAGGTTGTACAGGATCAGGTTCGCCTTCGGAGCCATCCCGCCGGCCTGCTGCAAATCCAGATGCGTCTCAAACGACAGGTTCGGATCGAACGGCGCGCCGCCGTCGATATTCACCGTCCTCATGTTCGGCACCGCAATCTTCTCGTGCCCAAAGTACTTCGCCATGTCGGGAGGGTTGAAGTCGTTGGCCATCAGGATGCCGATGGTCACGCCCTTGCCATTGAGCACCTGGTAGCTCGGATACTTGTATGCCTGCTTCAGGTCATCGAACCAGTAAGGCCCAATGTCGCTGTAACGATTCTGCGGGGTTGGATCCACCGTACCCGCAAGACGGCGTGAGTGAGGACGCATCCGTATGAAACCCGAAAGCCCCGTCACTACGGCATCATTCGAGGCCATGGCCGACGGCAGAGATATTCCGCCGACAGCAACAATCGTCGAGCGCCCGTTCTTATAAACGCCGCTATGAAGCTGCGTCGCAAACATCTGCTCCACGGCATGCGCTGAGCCCGAAACATGAAACTTCTGTGCAGTCACCTGGGTCGCGGTCAGCCCGTGGGCTTCGAGTTCGCGCTGAATCGCCGCTACCTTTGCCGCGCTCGCGCCAAACTGCTGATGAAATTGCTCCGGCGTAAGCCACTTGTGATAATTCGCCGAGTCCGGATCGTTAAGGCTGGTCAGCAGAGCATCCAGGTCCGCCTTGTGTTCCAGCGGAAGATAGACGTCGAATTCAACCTGTTGGGACGCCGACACACGTCCATTGACGGTTGCCTTTTCGGCAGCGAATGCGGGCGCGGTAACAAGAGCCGCGGCAAACGCGCAAGCCGCAACTGTCGCACAAATCCTCTTTCGGAGAAACATAGAACCTCCACAGTGTAAGAATCTGATTTTTTATTGGGCCGAAGTCATCCCTGCGAAGGGATGAGGCAAATATGTACACCGCACAGATTAAAAACACAAGTAGGTTGTGGGAAGGATCTCTTCCGCAACGGCGTCCTATCGGTTGAGCCGCAACTTGGGCCGCAAAAGTTCAATCGATGCTGCGAGAAGAATGACGGCGGCACTGGCCAGCAACCCCACCCAACGCGCTCTCCCGGATGCAATCAGCTGGGAAAGGAAAACAACGGCCAGCACAGCGAGAGCATTTGTGAGCGGTCTTCCGCATCGCAGGGCTCGTTTGCAGTTTGGACAGTGCAACTGCCAGGACAATCCGGACACGCGCATCTGCCACGGCAGATGCACCTCATGCATGCAATTCGGGCAGCTTGCCACGTACGCCCTCCCGTATCGTTTTCCCAGTCGGGATGGCAAAAAAGTACCGCTCAGCCCTGCGCCGCTACGCTGTGCTCGCGCACGAGACGCAGCCGCACGGCTTCATCCAGGATGCGTTCAGCCATCTCGGCCTTCTGCATCTTCGCCAGGGTCACTTCGCCCTCGGGTGTCAGAAAGCTTCCCGAGTTGCAGTCCGTATCGAAGCCGGTCTCCGCACCCGAGACGTCGTTCACGACCAGCGCATCCACTCCCTTGCGCTCAAGCTTCGCGCGTCCATTCGCCAGCACGTTCTCCGTCTCGGCGGCGAAGCCGATCACCAGGGTTCCAGCGTGGCGGCGTTCCACCAGCTCGCTCAGAATGTCGCCCGTCGGCTGAAGCTCCAGCATCCGCGGGCCAACCCGCTTCAGCTTCTCTGCTGCAACTTCTGCCACGCGATAGTCGCTGACCGCCGCTGCCATCACCACGAGGCTCGCCTCGCCGAGTCGCTTCATCACCGCATCCCGCATCTCCTCGGCGGTCACAACCTGCACCACCTCACAATCCTCGGGAACCCTCACAGCCGAAGGGGCGCTCACCAGGATCACGCGTGCCCCGCGCCTGCGCGCAGCCGCCGCGATCGCATAACCCATCTTGCCGCTGGACCGGTTGCCGATAAACCGCACCGGATCGATCGGCTCACGAGTTCCACCCGCCGTCACCAGCACGGTCTCGCCGCTGAAATCCTTCTTCGCCGGAGCCTTCGCCAGCACCTCAGCCACGGCGGCAACAATCTCGCTCTCCTCCGCCAGCCTTCCGCCGCCCACCATCCCGCACGCCAGGTACCCGCTTCCCGGCTCGACGATCCTCACGCCATGCTCGTGCAGTTTCAGCAGATTCGCCCGCACCGCCGGATGCTCCCACATCACCACATTCATCGCCGGAGCCACGATCACCGGAGCAGTCGTCGCCAGATACATCGTCGACAGAAAGTCGTCCGCAAGCCCGTTGGCAAACTTCCCCACCACATCCGCCGTTGCCGGAACCACAACCAGCGCCGCAGTCGTCTGGGCCTCGTTGATGTGCTCGATTCCGGACATCTCGCCGCCGCTCGCCCCCGCGTCCTCGCCCCACAGGCTGGTAATCACCTTATGCCCTGTAATCGCCGCAAAGGTCAGGGGCCGAACGAACTCCTCAGCGGCCCGTGTCATCACCACATGAGGATCGAAACCCGCATCCTGCAGCTGACGCACCACCTCCACCGCCTTGTACGCGGCAATCCCCCCGCAGACTCCGACTGTCACCTTGACGCGATCGACGCCCATACCGGACCCAACGCCTCCCATCTCTATTAATACGCCTCCTGCGCCTGTTTCGAGTGCCGGGAAGATTTCAGGGAACCCGGCTTTGGCATTCTCCGTAGACACAACTCACGAGGGAAACTCGATGGCATCTCCGCGTCACGATCTTGCTTACGCTCTTCGGAGGCTCGGAAGATCGCCCGGCCTCGTCCTTGCGGTCGTCATCTCGATCGGACTCGGCATCGGGGCAAATGCCACGATCTTCTCGATGATCAGCAGGTTCGTTCTCTCCTCCCCGCCGGTCGGCGATCCCGCGACGCTGCTGAACCTGCACACCACGCGGGTCAATGACCGCTGCTGCAACAACTTCTCTCTGCCTCTTTATCGCGACATCCGCGACCGGAACAAATCGTTTTCCGGAGTCGCCGGTTACTACGACCTGGTGCCGGCGTCTGTTGGTGGACAAGGCTCGCCCGAGCGTGTCTGGGGGCAGGCCGTTACCGCGAACTACTTCGATGTCGCTCAACTGAAGATGGCCTGGGGCCGCGGCTTTCTCACCACCGAGGAGCAGGCTCCCGTCGTCGTCCTCGGCTATCGCCTCTGGGTACATCGCTTTGCCGGCGACCCGGACATCCTCGGCAAATCGGTTACCCTCTCGGGACATCCCTACACCGTCGTCGGAGTCGCGCCGCCAGACTTCCGCGGCCTCGATCTCGTCCTCGACCCCCAGTTCTGGGTCTCCTTCGGAAACATCGATCAGCTCGTCCCCAATCTTCCGGACCACAACTCCCGGGTCTTTCACTGGGTAAACGTCATCGCCCGTCTCAAGCCGGGAGTCGCCGCTCAGCAGGCCAACGCCGAACTGGATTCACTCGCCCATCACATCGCGGAAGCTCATTCCGGCACGGATAAGGATCTTCTCTTCCGCACCGATCTCGCCGGCTCCCTTCCCATACGGGATAAGGCCTCTATTGTCATGTTTCTTGCGCTGCTGATGGTTGTCGCGTTTCTTGTTCTTTGCATCGCCTGCGCCAACGTCGCCAATCTGCTGCTGGCTCAGGCATACAACCGGCAGCGCGAGATGGCTGTTCGCCTCGCGCTGGGAGCCACGCGAACCCGACTCGTCCGCCAGATGCTTATCGAGTGTGTCCTCCTTGCGTTCGGCGGAGGCATCGTTGGCGTATTGCTTTCCATCGGAGCGACGCGAGGCCTCTCCGCCTTCCATTTCCCGGCCCCCATTCCACTGAATCTCACCGTCACCATCGATACACGTGTTCTTATCTTTACTTTCCTGCTGAGCGTGTTGACAGGTCTGCTCTTCGGACTTGTCCCCTCGTGGATCGCCTCCCGCCCTGTTCTCACCAACGCGCTTAAAGGAGAGGATGCGCTCGCAAAGCCGGGTCGGCGCTGGAACCTCCGCAACATTCTCCTCGTAGCCCAGATCTCGATCTCGCTCGTGCTTCTCTGCGCGACGGGCCTCTTCCTGCGCAGCCTCCAGAGCGCTACGGGCATCGATATCGGCTTTCGCTCGCACAACATCCTCATGATGTCGGTGGACCCGCGCATCCACGGCTACTCGCCGGAGCGCACCGTGCAATTGCTGACTCAGGCCCGCGAGCGCATCGCCGCCCTTCCCGGCGTCGTCTCTGCTGTTGCCACCGACACAGTGCCGCTCTCCGGCGGAGGGCGCAGCGACGGCATGGTCGTGGAAGGTCACGCCAAATCATCCAGTCAGATCCCCTCCGCCGAACTCTATATGGCATCATCGGGCTACTTTGAGACGATGGGGATTCCTCGGCTCGCCGGTCGCGACTTCGGTCATGAGAGCCCCACCGGCCCGCACGTCGCCATCGTCAGCGAAGGCTTCGCCCACAAGCTCTTCGGCAACGAGAGCCCCATTGGGCAACGCGTCAGTGGAGGAGGCACCACGTATCAGATCGTCGGCGTAGTGAAGGACATCAAGTCCCGCACTCTCGGCGAGGAGCAGCGCTACATCCTCTTCCGCTCACTCGACCAGACCGTCGCGACCGACCCCGCCTTCATGGGATACACCCTGCTGGTGCGCACGTCCGGCGACCCCGCTGCGATTGCGGCTGCCGCTCGCGAGCAGATCGCCGCGCTTGATCCGAATCTCGCCATCTACAACGTGGCCACCATGGAAGAACACCTGCACGAGGCGCTCTTCCTTCCGCGCCTGGCCGGCGCCCTCTTCGGAGTCTTCGGTTTCGCAGGAATTGTGCTCGCTGCCGTTGGACTGTACAGCATGATGAGCTACTCGGTGACGCGACGCACACGCGAGATCGGCATCCGCCTCGCCCTGGGTGCGCAAATCAGCGCAGTGCAGTCGCTCTTCATTCGCCAGGGAATGGCCCTCACCCTCGTATCCGTCGCCATCGGATTCCCGGCGGCTTTCATGCTGGCAAAGTTTTGTTCCAGCCTGCTTTACAACGTGCGGCCTCATGATCTTGCCACGTTTACGCTGGTTCCCATCTTCCTCAGCGCAGTTGCGCTCCTCGCCTGTTGGATTCCCGCCAACCGCGCGGCTCAGGTGAACCCGCAGATTACTCTCCGCTACGAGTAAGTCATTTCGGAAGGACTCTCCAATCTGCGGATTTGTAACCGCATTTTCATCTTTCTGCAGCGAAAACCCGCTACTCTCGTAAATCACCATGAACGTTCTCGTCATCGAAGATGACAAGCGCATAGCCTCGCTTGTTGAACGCGCCCTCATCGGTGACGGCCACAGGGTCACGCTTGCCCACAATGGCCGCGAGGGGGCTGACCTTATCCTTACTGCGAAACACGACGTCGTCCTGCTGGATGTGTTGCTGCCCGGCATGGATGGCTTTGCGGTGCTCGAGCATGTGCGCAGCCGGAAATGCAAGACTCCAATCCTGATGCTCACTGCGGTGGATGCCGTTCCGCGCATCGTTCACGCCTTCGATCTCGGGGCGGATGATTACCTCGTGAAGCCGTTCATCCTCGAAATCCTCCTCGCCCGCGTCAGCGCGATTGCGCGGCGTTCTGTGCTCCCCCAGACCAGGATTACTGCCGGAGGCATCACGCTCGATCGCAGCCGTCGGATCGCCATTCGCAACGGACGCGATATTGCACTCACTCGCAAGCAGTTCGAGCTGCTGGAGACGCTGATGCGGCGCAGCGGTCTCATCACCTCGCGCGAGGAGCTCATCGAAGCCGGGTGGGGTTATGTCTCGGATGTGAAGGAGAACACGCTCGACGTCTATATCCACGGCCTTCGCGCGAAGCTCGACGACCTTGCTGATTCTGAATCCAGCGAAGCCCGCAAGCCTCTTATCCGCACCATTCACGGCGAAGGCTACATGTTCGTGGCGGCCTGAACGCCATGCGCTCTCTCTCCGTTCGCGTCAAGCTCATGCTGCTTTACCTGCTGGTCACGCTTGCAGGTCTGGTCCTGTTCGGCCTCATGAGCTTCGGTGCGCTTCGCTACGCTCTGCTCGAGGGCAAGAAAACTCACCTCGAAGGACGCGAGCAACGCCTCATCGCTCTCCTCAACCAGAACAAAGCGAAGGGAGTCACAACAACGCTCGAGGATCAGCTCCGTGCCTATGCTCTCGTCACGCACGAGGGCAATCTCTTCCACATTCATCATCCCGATGGCAGCCTCCTCTTTCCGCGCGATGCAGCCACCACAACCGACTGGATTCCCCCCACCCAGGATTGCGCCCAGCCCGTCTACCGTTCGGTGATATACGAAGGCCAGACCATCCTTGTCCTCTGCCATACCATCCTCATCGAGGGACAGCCCTCGCGCCTGCACATCGGTGGCTCGCTCGATGAGCAGGTGGAGATCCTGCACATCTATCGCAACGCGCTTCTGCTGTTAATGCCCGTACTGCTCGCGCTTTCGATCGGCAGCGGATACTTCCTTAGCCGTCACGCTCTCAAGCCGGTAGACCGCATGACCCGCGCCGCGCTGGGCATCGGCATCGGTAATCTCTCCGAGCGCCTGCCTGTTCCCTCCGCGCATGATGAAATCCAGGCCCTCGCGCTTGCCTGGAACCAGCTCCTCGCCCGGCTGGATGCTGCCGTCTCACGCCTCAGCCAGTTCTCCGCTGATGCCTCCCACGACCTGCGCACGTCAATCACCGTAATCCTTGCCACCGCCCAGCTCTCACTCCAGCGTCATCGCTCCGAAGCCGAGTATCGCGAAGATCTCGAGAAGATCGTCACGGAATGCCGTACCGGAGCCACCCTCCTCGATGCTCTTCTCTCGCTCGCCCGCAGCGACAACTTCGTGCACGAGGTCGCCTTTCGCCAGATCAATCTTTGCGATCTCGTCGTGAGCGGTTGCCGTCGTGTGGAGGACCTCGCCGAGACCAACGGAATTCTTCTCGACTGGCGGCTGCCTCGCGATCCGGTCTTCATCGAAGGAGATGAACTTCTTCTGCAGCGTCTCCTGGGCATTCTGCTCGACAATGCCATCCGCTACACGCCTGAACATGGCGAGATACGCGTCGAGGTTGCTTTCGGAGACAGGGAAGTTCTGGTCACCGTTCGCGATACCGGAATCGGTATGTCCGAGGATGTTCGCCTGCACGTCTTTGACCGCTTCTACCAGGCGGATCTGCGCGAGCGTAAGACACAGGCCGGCAGCGGGCTGGGACTCTCAATCGCACGCTGGATCGCCAATGCCCATCGAGCGTCCCTGACCGTGGAGAGCTCACCGTTGAAGGGTTCGGTGTTTCAGATTGCTTTCCCGCAACCAAAACCGCTCTACCGGGATGAGGCCAGAACCCAGTCCGCATCGCAGCCAGGGCGTTCCGTTCTTTAACGCTGTTTCACGAAGGCAAAAATCTTAAATCGACCTTATAGAATTGACGGCTTTATTAAGGTAATTATCACCTTCGCCCTTCAGGTCCGCATCGGAATGTGGCCCGCCGTATCGCTTCAATCTTCCGCAAAATCAGCATCTTTCGGCGCTTCGGCCTTCACCGTCCGGCTGGCCTCGATCCTGCCGATTGCCTCAATGTAACACCCCATTCATACCGACTTTCTACGTTGGAAGAACCGAAAAACTTGCAGTACCTTCTGGAGGATCCCCTTGAAGACCCACGTCCCGAGACGCTGGAGAACTATCTTTATCCTTGGCCTGTTCGCGCTTTTCATCGCCGTGACTGCTTCCCGGCTGCACGCGCAGTCCACTACCGCCACGCTCACTGGTACCGTCGCCGATCCCATTGGCAGCGTCGTCCCCGGTGCCGTGGTCGTCGCTCGCAACGAGACCAGCGGAGCCTCGCACCGCACCGCCGCCGACGGTCAGGGCCGCTTCACCTTCACCGGCCTTCCCGCTGCGAAATACACCGTCGAGGCCTCCGCTGCCGACTTCGCAACGACCCGCCATACAGGAATCCAGCTCTCCTCCGGCGGCACCCAGGACATTTCCCTGACCCTCTCGCTCGGCAATGTCTCCCAGCAGGTCACCGTGGAGACCGGAGACGTGAACTCCATCGCCTCCCAGCTCGCCCCAATGACAACCCCGCTGAGCGCCACCTCCGCCCGTACCCAGATCACTCCTGCCTTCATCCAGAACTTCACCGCGCCCACTGCCGACTACGGCGATATCGTCAACACCACGCCCGGCACCTTCACCCTCAACGGCAACGGCGTCGGCCTCGGCCAGAGCAAGACCTACTTCCGCGGCTTCCCCGACGGCTTCTATAACATCGACTTCGACGGCATCAACTTCTACGACACCAACTCCCCCACTCACCACTCCTGGGTCTTCTTCCCTTCCCAGTGGATCGGCGGCGTAGACTTCGACCGCTCCCCCGGCACCGCCTCCACCGTTGGGCCCACGCCCTTCGGAGGCTCCATCCACCTGCTTTCGAGAGAGCTTTCGCCCATTCAGAACGTCCGTGGAGGCGTCTCCTACGGCTCTTTCAACACCGTCCTCTACGACGGCCAGTACGACTCCGGCTCCTTGGGTCCAAACCACAAGACCAGCCTCGAGCTCGACGTCCACCACATGTCGTCTGACGGATACCAGACCTACAACTACCAGCAACGCACCGCCGGCTCCATCAAGGTGCAGTACAAATTCTCCGAGAAGACCGTACTCACCGGCTTCGCTGGTGTCGTCCACCTCGACGCCAACACGCCCAACTTCAACGCCACCCGCTGCCAGATGTACGGAGCCGCAAGCGCCTATTCCTGCACCGGAACGCTGGCTCCCTTCGCAGGCTCAGGCATCAACTTCTATCTCACCGACAACTCCGATCCGGTGAACTATCTCGACTACCAGTACAACCGCTACCACATCCCCACCGACTTCGAGTACGTCGGCTTCCACAAGGAATTCGGGCACGGCTTTTATCTGGACGCGAAGCCTTACACCTACAACTACGACAACGGAGAGCTCTACTCCAACGCGACTCCCATCACCGAGCAGACGACCATCAACGGCTCGAAGACCTACATGGGCCTCGCCATCCAGCCCTGCAACGTACAGGTCGTCAAAAAGGGCATCTCCGCCCTGCCCTGCGGCGTGGACAAGTACAACAGCTACCGCAAGTACGGCACAATCCTCACCGTCAGCCAGGTGTCGAGGTTCGGCATCCTTCGCACCGGTCTCTGGTACGACTGGGCAAAGACTGATCGCCACCAGTACCCCAGCGATCCGCTCAACAACTGGGCCGACCAGACCCTCCCCAACTTCTCCGAGCAGTTCTGGAACAACTCCTACCAGCCCTATGGCGAGTATGAATTCCATGTCACGCACAAGCTGAACATCACCCCGGGCGTCAAATATTCCTACTTCACCATCGACACCAGGCAGTGGGCCGACAACGGCAAAACCGTCGGCAATCTCTGCAACACCCTGGTCACTCCCAATGTCTGTGTTCCCTACGTCACCAACCACGGCAGCTACGGCGCCTGGCTTCCCTCCATCGACGCCAACTACCGTCTCAAGAGCAACTGGTCGGTCTATGGTCAGCTCGCCACCGGAAGCATCATTCCTCCCAGCAACGTCTATGACTTCAACCAGACCATCTCAAAGACAAACCCCACTCCCGGAATTGGCGTGGCCCCCAGGCAGCAGCGTTCCACGACGTACCAGTTCGGCACCGTTCTCAAGCTGAAGCGCGTAGCCTTCGATGCCGACTACTATCACGTCCGCTTCCAGAACAGCTACTCCTCCGTGACCAACCCGGTCACCGGCGAGCAGGACAGCTTCCTCCAGCCCAGCTCCATCACCAAGGGATTTGAGGCGGAGAGCAATTTCTACTTCGGCCATGGCCTCAGCGCTTACGTCAATGGAACCATTGGCCGCGCCTACTACAACGGAACCATGACCTCATCCTGCGTCTCGGGTACCGCCGGCTGCACCTCCTCGACTCCGCAGTTCGTCCAGACCGCGCCCTCAGGCCTGTGGGTCGCGCAAACGCCCTCCGACACCGAAGCCGTCGGCGGAACCTATCAAAACAAGGGCTGGGATCTCGGCATGTTCTATAAGCGCGTCGGGACTCTCCATGTCGACAACAGCAGCTATCACAATCAGCTCACTGTCGATCCCTTCGATGTCACCAACCTGTTCCTCAACTACACCATTCGCCGCGGCGGCCGCTTCGATCAGACCAAGATCAGGCTCAGCTTCAACAACCTCTTTGACCAGCACACCATCACCAATGTGGGCCTCACCGGCTCCCCCGTCACGCAGACCATCGCAGCCAACGGAACCACCTACACCAATCTGTTCAGCACGACCGGCCAGACACCAATCGGCGGAGGCGACACCATGAGCATCCTGGCTGCAAGAAGCGTGATGCTCTCAGTCACCTTCGGCCTGTCGCCAAAGAGATAAACAGAATCCTCCTCGCAAAAGCCCCGGCTCAATGCCGGGGCTCTTTTTTGCTTGGCGACATAGAGGTGGACCATTCTGACGTTGAAGAAATTGCATCCTTACAAGCGGCTACGAAAGCAGGCGTGCGCGTTTCCCTTGTGATCGTAAGAGAGAGACGGCTTCAGCGTCGAAAGAAAGAAATTCGTCGGCACCCAGCCAACTTCCTTCGTAGGCAATCACTCCGTCGGCGAAATCTCCACCTGCTTTGAGTAAAGACAGACCTGCCTCCACGCCTGGCCTGTTCATCGCAACATTCGCGCTGCTCATCAATTGGTGAATCGCGTGAAGAACATCGGGGATGGAACGCTTATATCCACGCCGCAGGACCCACACAAATTCACACAGCACCGGAAGAGGCACGGCCACAAGTTCGGCCTCTTGCAGAACCTTGGTTGCCTGTCGCGCCTGGTGTGGATCGTCCTGAACGGCGGCCCTGAGCAATAGGTTCGTGTCCGCCGTTATCCTCATTTCTTCCTGGCCCACCCGCGTGAGGCGATCTCGTTGATTTCATCGATGCTCAACCGTGGCCCTCCCTTTTGGGAGAGACAACCGATGAAATCATCGATGGTGCCTTTCTGAAGAGCGGCTTTAACAACAATCGTTCCATCCGACAGTTTGTCGGCTTCGATCTCTTCCCCCGGACCTACTCCCAGATGTCTCAACAGATCCTGCTTCAGAGTAACTTGGCCCTTTGCGGTAATCTTCAGAGTCGTCATATAGGTTATTGTAAGGCATAACTACCTTACTTGAAAGAGCGTCTACTTGAGCGTCTCCACCGGAATTCCCTCAGGAATCTTCAACTCAAACTGATCGTCGTCCAGGTGTCCGTTCAACGTCAGCTTCGTCACCGTCACCGTAAGGCTGTAATGGTCCTTCGGACGCTCGATCTTGATGTTCGTAGGAAACGGAATCTTGCCGTAATACTGGTAGCCGCCGTAATAGGCCTTGGTCACCACCTGGCCGTTCTTGTCGTAGATGTCCTGCTGATACGGCAGCAGGTCGGTCGAATTGATATGCACCACCCGCAGCGTCTTCACCGTCTGTCCCTCCGGTTTGTCCAGAATCTGCAGAGCGTACGCCGGCTCCTCGATCAGGTCTTTTTTCTTCTTTTCGTTCTCAACGATCCGGATGTCCGTGGTCATCGAGATAATCTGATGCTGCTCAGGTCCCTGGATAAACATCGCGTCGTAGAAAACATCCGGCCTCAGATTTTCCAGCGAATTCTTCGACGGCGTCGTAACCTCATTGCTTCCCTCAATCGCGCGGTGCCGCGGCGGAATCAGCAATTTGAACGTCTTCCCGTCACTGACCATGTCCAGCGCCTGCGTCCGCACCACGGGAACCAGCAGCAGCACCCGCAGAAACTCCGGCTTCCGCATCAGGATGTAGCCGCTGAAGCTAAGGGACTGCGTCTCCTTGCCTTGCAGCGCCCCGCCGGTGATCGACGACATCTCCACCGCGGCACTGAAGGTTTGAATGTCGTTGTACCTGGCGGCGAGTTGCTTCGCCATCTGGTCGAGCGATGTGCTCATCACCACGTCGGCGACGCGTGCCTTCGGGACGATGCGTGTATGGCTCAAACACCCGGTCAGCGCCGGTGTCAGGCCGATTAGCCCAGCGGCTAACCCCTGTTTTATCTTCATGCGCACGAAATTCAAGTATACCCGTCCCGGAACCCTAACGTTACAGACGAGTTAGATGACATCAGCAGGGCGAAGGTTCGGAAAATCTCCCCCCTAGCTCTTATCGTCCTTGAGCCTTTCGGTAAGCGGTCACATTGTTGTTGTGTTCCTTCAGCGTCGCCGCAAAGCGACTGTGCCCGGCTGCATCACTCACAAAATACAGATATTCCGTCTTCGCAGGAGATATCGCCGCCTTCAGCGCCGCCACCCCCGGATTGCAGATCGGCCCCGGCGGAAGCCCCGTATGCACATACGTGTTATAAGGTGAATCCGACTTCAGGTCGGACGCATAAATCGTCCCCCGCCAACGATTTTCAAGCAGAGCCGCATAGATCACCGTCGGGTCCGTCGCCAGCGTCATCCCCTTCGCCAGCCGATTCGCAAAGACCCCGGCCACAAGCGGCCGCTCATTATCCTGCCTCACCTCCTTCTCCACCAGCGAGGCCATCGTCACCACCCGAGGCACATCTCCGCTAAGGCCAACCACCGCCGCCTCCACCCGGAACCTCTTCACCATCGCCGCAAGCATCTGCTCCGGCGTCGTGTGGTGCGCGAAGTGATACGTGTCCGGAAACAGATACCCCTCCAGCGACTCAGGCTCGTGCGCGCTCTTCGCCGTCCACTCGGCAATCAGCTCCGTATGCTTCCGCTCTGCGGCAAGAAACTCATCGCGCTTGCCCAGCCCGGCGTTTTCCACCGCCTGCGCGATATCGAAGATGTTGTACCCCTCCGGTATCGTCAGGCTGACGGTATACACCTCACCCCGCGCAATCTTGTCGTACACCTCCGTCATCGGCACAGGATGATCGAACCTGTACTCCCCCGCCTTCAGACTCTTCGTCCCGCGCACAGCCGCAAGCGCCCGCAGCAACTCAAACCCATATCGATTCCGAATCACGCCCTTCTGTTCGAGCGTCGCGCCCATCGCCCCCGTGCTGGTATGCGGAGCAATGTCGACGAAGGTCTCCCCCCGCGGCCCATAGGGGGTCGTGACCATCCAGAAGGCGAAGCCCGCAAGCAGGATCAAGATGACAAGCAAGGTCCCGAAAAACTTCAAAGCATTCGCCTCCATGGCTGGCAAAGTGTTCCCCCTGCCATCGTCTCATTCTATTTCTGGGCATTCCACATCAGAAACGTCTTACAATAAAGTCAGATATTTTTGATAGAAAGGTAAGACGATGCGATCGACCGCCGTCATCAGTTCCAAAGGCCAGATCGTCATTCCGGCCAATCTGAGAAAACGCTATGGATTGAAGGAAGGGACAACCGTAGTGTTTCAGGAGGAACATGGCCACCTGACGCTCTTCCCCAGCAGTTACGACGCAATTCTTGCCCTGGGAGGAAGCCTTCGAGACTATCCGCTTGAGGAAGACCTCGAGCGGGAACGCCAGGCCGAACGGAACCGCGAGGACCGTCAATGAAGGACTATGTCCTCGACGCAAATGCCATAGTCCGATACCTCAAAGTTGGAAACGCCGACGGTGGCGAAAAAGTGCAGGAGCTCTTTCTGCAGGCCCAGCGAAATCAGGCGCGTCTCTCAATGTCCGTGATCAATCTGGGAGAAGTTCTCTACATCCTGCTTAAAAATCTCGGGGAGCAAAGAGCGCTTCACTACATTCGAGTCCTCCAGCATGGAGTCACCATCGTTGAAGCGGATATGAACCGGACGATTCAGGCTGCAACATTAAAGCATCGCCACAAGCTCGGTTATGCCGGCAGTTTCGCTGCCGCCCTGGCCCTGGATTCAGGAGCAACCCTCGTCTCCGCAGACCCTTCCTTCGAAAAGATCGGCAAGCCCCTCCGGTGGATGAGGCTTCCTGAATTCAGGTCTGGGGGCCGTTAGGCCGCAAATCCAATTTCTCTTGGGCCACAGATTGGTTGAGACGACCGCAAGGTATCTGGGCTGCCGCCAACGCCTCTCCTGTGCCATGAACGACAATATCGTATCGAGTCGCTGTCCGATGGACTCTAACGGTGAAGGAGTTGCCGAAAATGCGACTTTGCGGGAGATTCGGCTCGAATCGTCCTATCTCCCGCGTTCGTGTTCGATGTTCCTGCGAACGATGGCGTGGGCCGCAGTTTCACGCTGTTCCGGAGTACCGCGAACTTGAAGGGCACCATGGGCTCTAAGGAAAGCAGCAACATCCGTATGGCCGTTTTCGATGGCGGCCTCTAGCGGAGAGTCTCCGTAAGAGTTCGTGGCGTTGAGATCGATGCCTTTCGACACGAGCATTTCGATCATGGGAAGGCTGCCACCCGCGGCCGCGGTAAAAGCAGCTGTAGAGCCTTCGTAATTCCTCGCTGTTAGTGGAACGCCATGTTCCAGATAGCCGCGCACTGTCCTTATGTCACCTACGGATGCTTCATAAACCATGATGTCGGCCGCGTGTGTGCTTTTTGCAAAGGCTCCTATGAACACCCATTGCCAAAATGAAGGAGGTAGCGAGAGAACTCCAAGTGTCAAGATGGCGCAGGCTAGCGTTGACCAATACCACTTTGAAAGCGACCTTTTGCGCCAGACACAGACCATTGTCGTGACCAGAGCAACAAGCAACCAAATAGCAAGTAAGACCGGCGTCAGAAACAGCAATGCGCCACCACCGTGCGCAAGCGAGAAACCAAGCATCTGTGGTCCTTCCCGTATGGTGAGGAATGTCTCTTCCCACACCATACGTCCCATGAAAATCATGGAGAGCAGGATGGCTGGAAATCCGACGGCAATGAGCGCCTTTGATGGCTGCTTCGTTTTGATCCGGTCGTTGGTCTCAATCGTTGAGGACATTGGTCTAAGCGTTCCCATGGAATGAAACCACGCTATCAGACTCGCCAGTTCTTGAGGACTCCCTGAAAACGGTGTTATCGGCAACTACAACTGAAGTTTCCGAAAACCCGACTTTTGGGAGGATCGGGTGATTGATAGCGCGGTAAGCGTGGCTCACGGTTTGAGCCTTTCAAAATCCGGAATTCGCAAGACCCATTCCCAAAAAACACCGTCGAAATCGAAGTCATCTTTAGAGATTCTGAGCGAGCGGGTTTCCCCTTCGCGCGCGACTAGCTCCAAGTAGCAAACATTGATCCCACCATCAGGACCGTCCCGATACTCTTCGTACTCGCGGTGATAGCGGATGTCTTTCAGGCGCAGTGACTGCCTACGAAAGACGCTCCCACAGCTGATGGATTCTTCGGTCAGCACAACAGAGACAGTGAAGGTCTGGGCTACTAAGAATGTGCCGAGGCAAACTAGAACTATCCCGATGGTGAGATCTAGCCAGGTGTTATTGCCGACCGAAATGCCTTTCCACACGCCGAAGCAGAAAAACAATGAAAACGCGCAGAAGGCAAAGCTAAATACCTTCAACGAACTCTTCGCTCGGTAAACCGTTGACACCTAGGTTCCTCGATGGTGAAACCAATATACAAGTCGTGAAAACAATCACCGGCTGAACCGAGACATAGTTAAAGCTCTATGCCCGGTCTTCCACGCATGCTTTCTCCCTGCCCGTCTTTACCGCACCACCTCAGTGGACTTCTCGATACTGCGAATCGCAGGTACCTTCTCAACCCTCGCTCAGCCTTCCGTTGTCCTGGCACGATCTCCTTCAGAAGTGTCTTTTGGCGGTGCGGGATCGAGCAGTGACAAGTCGATCCCGTCCATCGCATAACGCGCATATAGGAAGTCGTGGATCGAGACCACGCGATCGCCATCGAAATTCAGGCCAACAAAATAAGCCGGTGTCTCGAGTGAGATCTCGCGATCGTACACGACCATTGCAGGCCGGCCATCGACAATCGCCGCCCCGTAAGCCCACCGTTTGGCGGCTGCATAGGCAGTGTAGTATTCCCTGACCTCGCTCTTTCCTTGCCAGCGTAGCTTCGCGACGAGGTCGAGTCTGACGTCGTCGGCCAGCATCGCGCGGACCGTGTCGAAGTCCCCGGTTTTGAACCCCTCGACATACTTGATCAGTCGGGCGAGCATCACATCCGACAGCATCGGCAGGGAGACGTCGGCCGGTTCCTTGGCAAACTCGCGCAAACGAACACGCCCCCGCTGCAGCGCCGATTTCGCGGCAGCCTCGCTCGCGCCGGTAATCGACGCAACCTCCTCCAGTGAGTGCCCAAGCACATCCTTCAGGATGACCGCGCTCCGCTGCAGCGCCGGAAGCCGCATGAAAGTACGCAGACTCATCGTGGCGGCCTCGTGGTCCTCATCCGGCGAATCCGGAGCGGCAATCCTGTCGAGGGCCTCGTCATGCTGCATCATCGGATCCCGCGCGCGGCGACGGAGAAAATCAAGCGCCGTGTTGTGGGCGATACGGAACAGCCAGCCTTCAGGGTTGTCGACAACACCGACACTGGGCAGCGCGTTGAGCGCTTTAATCAGTGCGTCCTGGACAATATCCTCGCCATCGACAGCAGAGCCCGTCATGCGGGCGCAATATCGATGGAGCTTCGGACGAAGTTCACTCACCAGGCGTTCGAACTGATCCCGCAGATCATCAGTCATTGACTATCGCTTCCTCGGGGATAGCAGTGTAGTTGGGATCATACGGTACGTCGAGCGGCAGAATGTCGTTTCCGCTGCGAAAGCCATAGGCGACGCCCTCCATATAACGCGGGTCGCCGAGTAGCTCCGCAACCTGTTCTCCAATCTGCGCCGGGCGCAGCACCGAGCCATAGCGTTTCATGACATGCTCGTCAACGCTGATTCCCTCGATCTCCGCGCACGCCGCCGCAACCTCATAACCGAGCGTCGTGCCGGGAATCAGCTGCAGTGGCGCGAGCACCTGGAAGTGGAGCCCGAGATCGCGGTCGCGCGATACCGTGTTTGCGCTGTGCGCCATGAACCACAGCATCCGTTTGGCGCCCACGTAGCCTCCCGAGAGGCTCAGGTTTTCGGGCTTGATGAACGGCACCGCAAGCACCATCGAGGCGCCGCTCGACATCACCAGGATGCGCCCGCCGCGTTTCATCGGGGTGTTGAGTGCCGCCTGAATGCCAACCAGTCCTGCCTTCACATCGGTGTTCCATACGATCGAGAACTCGTCCCAGCTCTGCTGGTCGATCGGCTTGATTGGCAGCCGCGTGCCGGCGTTCAGGATAAGCACGTCGGGCGTCTCAGCGCGGACGACCGAGTTCATCAGCATGGCGTCGGTTGCATCGCCCGCAATCACCGCAGCGCCAGCCGCCTCCGCCGCCGCCAGGTTCGACCGATCGCGGCTCATTGCCGTCACCTTCGCGCCGCTGGCTACAAGCGCCTCGACCATCGCGAGCCCCAGCCCCTGGCTGCCGCCAGTCACCACCACGCGCTTTCCATTCAGGTTCTGCATGTTCCTTCTCCTTTTGGGTTACGTAGCCCGCCTCATTCGACAGCTACTTGCTTTCTCTCGTCAGCGTTGCGACAAAGTTTGGCTCCCACGTCTTGCCTCCGTCATCGGAGTACGACTGTTCCTCATGATGCGAATCGGCTGTGATGTCCGACCAGACAAATCGCACCAGGATGGCTCGCCCATGGAATACCTCCTGTTTGAAAAACTCCCCGCGTCCGTTCTTGAACTCCCCAACCAGCGGTTGGCCCAGGGTGCCGCTGTCGATACTGGCAAAGCTGTGACTCCACTGATGCGACGCGGGATTGTAGAGAAACAGGCTCAGGCCCTGGAAGTGGATCGCAGCGTTACTGTCGTCGAGCTCCTCCAGATTGGCGCGTCCATCCCAGATCTTCCGGACAGTCACCGTACCGTTGAGTTCGGTCCACGTAGTGGAACCGGATAGCGGATGTGCGAGCAGCAGAATGTGAGTCTTCCAGGTGCCGAAGCGGAAGTCGAAATCGTGTTGTCCGCTGGGTGCCGGGCTGGTCGCTGGCGATTGCAGGCCGGCAGAGGCCTGCGTGGCTTGAGCGAATGACGTACCCTCGGCCAGGCCTATCGCACAGATCACAACAGCGGCATAGAAGGTCTTCTTCGCTCCGCGCCGCAGTATCGTGTCGACCAGCCTCCGGCCGATGCTACGGTTGGCGCCGCTCATCAAAAGTGAATCGGTCGTGATGTTCATAAGGTTCTCCTTTCTCTGGCCATCAGGCGTGCTGGTTGTAGACGACGCCTCCGGCGATGCTGTCGAACGCGGCGAGCGCGGCGACTCTTGGGAAGTAAGCCACCATATCGGGATTGGTCCGCATCGCCTCGACCGAGGCTTGGTCGCGCCACTGCGAGTAGATGACGACGTGGCGCTGATCCGTCGCGGCGATGAAGCTCGTCGAAATCCAGCCATCGAGCTTGGTGATGACATTCTCAGTACTGTCACGCAGAAGCTCGATAAGCTTTTGCTGATTCTCAGGCTCGACGGTCAGCACGTTGATAAGGGTGGTGACATCTTTCGTCACCGCTATGGTCGTGTTCATAATTTTTTCTCCCCAAAGGTTTGTTCTCTGTCTTTCACGATGAAGACGATTCCGGTCTGTGAAACGGATCGGTTGGGAAGAAAAAAATGTGGAGCAGAGCAGAGCGGCAAATGCGATTGTGTCCAGCCTGTAGCGCAAGATCCTGTAACCAAAGATCGTCAGGCTCAGGAATGGATTTACTTTGTGATTCCCAGAACTCGCGCCGTCTCTTCATCTGCTGGATAGAAGGCTTCCAGCGTCAATTCAGATAGCGTGATCTCAACAGGAGTTCCGAATACCGTAACCGTGCTCAGCAGGCATATTGGTCCTGTTGGCGTCATCAGCCGAAGAGGGATGGCGACTTCATCCGCCAGGCCGTCGTCGGAGCCATCCGATCGATCTCTCGAGTCGGAAGGATAACTGCTCAGTTCCCTCAGCAGAACGTCCAGCGCTGGATCGCGAGTAATGCGAAGCTGCCGCTGCAGCCGATCCAGCAAATGCCCGCGCCACTCACCGAGATTCAGAATATTCGGAGCCAGTCCGCGCGGGTGAAGGCTGATGCGCAATGCGTTGGCAGGGGGCTTCAGGAGCTCCGGGTCTACTCCGTTGAGGAGCGCCCCAAGAGCCCGGTTCGCGCTGACAATGTTCCAGTGCCGGTCCACGGTCAGTGCGGGATAAGGTTCATGCGCTTTTAGCAGAACTTCGATGGTTGTCTTGGCGTGGGCCAGCGCGGGGTCTTCCCATGAGCGGTCGCGATAGATCGGCGAAAACCCCGCTGCGAGAAGCATCGCATTCCGTTCCCTCAACGGGACCTCGAGGTGCTGAGCCAGGTGCAGAATCATCTCCTTCGAGGGAGCCGCCCTTCCGCTCTCGATGAAGCTCAGATGCCTTTGCGAGATCTCCGCTTCGACCGCTAGTTCCAGCTGGCTGAAACGCCGGAGTTCTCGCCACGACCGGACGATTGCGCCTACCGTTTGAACCCCACCAGTCACGCACCCGATCCTAGGTAGTCGCCTGGTCAATTTCAATTACCTCACAAGTAATTGCCTGGCTTCTCGTTTTATCACACGATTGCGTTATGAATTCCCACGACGAAGGAGCTCTTCGAATGCACAAACTAAATCGCCGTCAGATCATGCGAAGCGCCGTGCTGGGCGCAGCGGCTCTGACTCAGGCGCCTTCCATGCTGCCCGAGGCTCGGTCCGAACGCTCGCGCGACGGTATCGTCCGATCGCCATTCGTAGTCGCACGAGACGGGACAAGGCTCTTTGTGCAGGACTGGGGATCCGGGCGCCCCGTCATATTCCTGAGCGCGTGGACCTTTTAATTCCAATGTCTGGGGCGGCCACATCGCGGCTCTTACTGCGCGTGGCTTCCGATGCGTGGTCCCCGATCGCCGGGGGCATGGCCGCTCCGACGCCCCTGGCACCGGTTATGACTTCGACACCATGGTGGACGATCTGGCCACCATCATCGAGCAACTCAACCTCACCGATGCGGTACTCGTTGCCCACTCCATGGGGGCCTTCGAAGCAGCCCGGTATTGCGCAACCCGCGGAGCGAATCGCATCGCCCGGCTCGTGCTCGCGGCTCCCTCAACTCCGTTTTCTACCAGAACCAGCGACAATCCGGAGGGATGGCCAAAGGAAGCGATCGAAGCGCAAACTCAATTGATCGTGCGGGATTTTCCCCGGTGGATCGGCCAGAACGAGGAGCCCTTCTTCGTTCCCGATACCTCCCACGAAACCCGCATATGGATCAAAAACATGATGATGAGTGTTTCGTTGCCGGTGGTTCTGGCGACTCGAAAGAGCACGTCGGAAGCCGATGTGCGCTCAGATTTGACGAAGATTCATTGTCCGGCTTTGGTGGTGCATGGAGACAAGGACGTCAGTGCTCCTCTTGCCGTGACTGGCGCCAGAACTGCAAAGCTCATTCCGAAATGCGAATTGATCGTCTATCCCAACGCCCCTCATGCAATCATCCTGACCCATCAGGAACGATTCCTCTCGGATCTTCTTGCTTTCATCGGAGCCTGAAATAGTGTTCGAACTCCTGCTCCCGTCCCCCGAACAGGCGCCGCAAAGATCGTCAATCCTCTCGCTGCCATATTGATTCTGCAGGACTTTCTCCACGCCCGGGCCACAGGTACCTTCTGAGCCCCTGCTCAGCATCGTATAATCATATTTTCACCCCACACGCGCCCAGCCAAGGCTCGGGGAGAGTTGTTGTTCCCTGAAGGCGCGACGGAAGGCCGAATGCCCGAACACATCATGAAAAGGCTCGAAGAGGAGATCAGGCAGCTCGAATACGAGCTGACCACCGAACTCCCCGCCGAGATCAAGAAGGCTGTCGCCCTGGGCGACCTCAGCGAAAACGCCGAGTACCACATGGCTAAGCAGCGCCAGGTCTTCGTCAATGCCCGTCTCGGGCAGCTCAAGAAGCGCATGGGCGAGCTCGCCATGGTCAACCTCACCAACATTCCCAGGGACAAGGTCGGCTTCGGCGCCACCGTCACCGTCTTCGACACCGCCAAGGACGAGGAGATCGAGTACAAGCTCGTCACCAGCGAAGAGTCCGACGTCACTAAGGGACTCATCTCCACCACTTCGCCCATCGGACGCGCCCTGCTCGGAAAAAAGGTCGGCGACACCACCACCGTCGTCACCCCCAACGGCAAGCGCGAGCTTGAAGTCCTCAAGCTGGTCACCATTCACGATGTGGCGTAAAGTTTGCGTGCAACTTTAGAGCCGCAGCTGGATTAGAACAGAAACAGAAGACCCAGAAATGACTTGGACAAGCGCATTCGGGAAGGGCAGTGGCTGGCTGCTGCAGAAGATCGTCAACGGCCTCGCTCTATCCAGAATCTCTCCCAATACCCTCACCTTCATCGGCCTCATCATTAACATCGTCGCGGCCATCTTCTTCGGCTACGCGAAAGGCTCCAACGCCAACCGAATGTTTCTGTATGCCGGCCTCATCATCATCGGAGCCGGCATCTTCGACATGGTCGACGGCCGCGTCGCCCGCCAGACCAACCAGGTCTCCGTCTTCGGAGCCTTCTTCGACTCCGTCATCGACCGCTACTCCGACGTCGCCATCTTCTTCGGCCTCATGATCTACTACGCGCGCGGCAACCGCCTCTTCTACGTCGCGCTCGTTGCCTTCGTCATGACCGCCTGCCTCATGGTCAGCTACACCCGCGCCCGCGCCGAGGCCCTCATCGGAACCTGCAAGGTCGGCTTCATGGAGCGCCCCGAACGCATCGTCTGCGTCATCCTTGGCGCCCTCTTCAATAAGTGGGGAGTCATGGCCGCCGCCCTCTGGGTCCTCGCCGTCATGTCCACCATCACCGTCATCCACCGCATCCGCTACACATATCTCGAAACCGAGCGCCGCAAGGCCTTGGCCGCGGAGCGTGAGACAGTTCATGTCGAGACCACTTCGGTCAGCGTCCGTTGATCTCAGGAAAGACGAGAACTGCGGAACAATGATGACAGATTCAACATCACGGAGGCGCAGCGAAACGAGTGTGGTGGAAGACGTCCGGAAAGTAGTGCAGGACCTGGTCGCCCCGGACTTGAAAGCGATTGCGGAGAGGCTCAAAGCAATGGAGGCCATCAATGAGGCACGCCATCACGAAATGCTTGCAAAGATCGAGACCGCCACGACAATCCAGACGGCACGCTACGAAGCCATCATGAAATCGCTCGACATCGACAAACGTCTGGAAAAGATCGAGGCGAGACAAGCCGTTCCTGCGTAAACCATACACAAGCTGAAAGACCCCGCCATCATGTGGGCAGGAATGGCAGGTTCGTCCGCCCGTACAGTCCCACTGGCCATCAGGTCGAGGCCGGAGGAAACCACCGTTCAACCGTCGTACGAACGTCCACCGAGTGGCTATAAAACAGGATCTTCGCCTGCGGCGCCGCTTCATGAGTGGCATCCACGATCTGCTCCATCAGATAGGTCATCGCAGAGTCGCTGGCAATGCCTCCTCCAATCAGCACGCCATCGCAAGGCCCCGTCCTCAGCCGATTCCTGAAATCTTCGAGCCCCCGCTCGGGAGCGATGCAGAAGATTTCGTACCCGTAACCGGCGCCTCTCATACTTTCCTGCAGGTCACTCAACCTCTTCGCGATCTTTGGACGCTCCTCCACCGGGATCGCCGGATGGTCCAGAGGCAGCCCGACATGAAGAATGAAGGTCGGCATAACGACAGTTTGCCCGGCTCGCTAAAATAGAACAAGACGGTAAAATCCTCGGCCCAAACCGATGCTTTCAATTCCTTGAACCCTGCGACTTGTGACCAGTAACCCCTCTATTTACGACGATTATCCCTTTGACACAAATTGCCTGCTAGTTACCCTCCGTGACTTCACCGAAATTTTCTGGTAGGTCGTCCTTTTGCATTCCTTCATCTAAGGTCATAATTGCTGGCTTCATGCCTACCAGGCCAAAAGTATTCGGACGGGGTCGAGTAAAAACGATGCCTTTTCTTACATATCCGCCCAGAGAGCCTACTAAAGAGACTCGTGCGCTCTTCGTGTTTTCAACTCCAATAGCGTTAAGAATGGAGCTTATATGCATGGGGCAGCCGTGACTCTTGATCGCGTCCCTTGTTCGCGCTAAGAGGGTTCCGGCGCGCAAATCGGCACTCTCCTCGCCAGAAGCTGCCAGAAGGGTTTCACGAGGCAAAGCTTTCATAGAGTCCTGAATCGCTTGGAGATAGACCTTAGCCATATCAATCTGGCGTTCAAGTTCGGATATCTCTTGAGCCTTTTTGTCCGCGAGTCGTTGGAGATTTTCCCTTGCTCCCATACCAAAACCTCGATGGCATGAGGGTAGATGGAAAGATGGAAAAGCACAAGATTGAAGGTATGGAATTGTAAGGATTATGGTATATCTATGCCGTGGCGGAGGCCACGAAAGTATGGCCAGCGACTACGGATTTATTGTTCATCGTCTTTCCAATTTGCAGAAATTAACCCAAAAAGGAACACCTTTTTGGATGGCGAGAGACATTATGAATGTTCTCGATTATAGGGATTGGAGAGATTTTCAAGAAGCGATTGAACGGGCGAAAACCTCTTGCGAAATGAGTGGGAATTTTTCCACACACCATTTCGTGCTTAACCCCGAAATGGTTGAGATTGGAAGTGGAGCGAAGAGGGAAAGAGAGAACTACATCCTCAGTAAATATGCCTGCTACTTGATTGCTATGAATGGTGATCCCAGCAAGCCGGAAATCGCCGCTGCTCAAGCCTACTTCGTGGAGCAAACATATCGTCAGGAACAGCAGGATGCACTGGAAGAGCCACAACGCAGAGCGTTGCTACGGGATCGCGTGAGAGATGCCAATAAAAAATTAGGCGGCGCGGCAAAACAAGCAGGTGTACGCAGTGCAATGTTTGGAGTATTCAATGATGCGGGCTATAAGGGCCTCTATGGCGGCAAGGGAGTCAAAGAGATCAAAAAGCTTAAAGGAATACCCGATAAAGATGATTTACTGGACTGCATTGGACGTGCCGAACTCGCGGCGAACGAATTTCGGATTACACAAACGGAAGAAAAATTGCGCGTTCAAAAAATAAGTGGTGAACAGAACGCAATCAATACTCATCGAGACATAGGAGTCAAAGTGCGCAATACCATCAAAAGAATTGGTGGGACGATGCCAGAGAAACTTCCGGCAGCTCCTTCAATCAAGAAGATAAAATCTTCGAAGAGGAAGGCCTTGAATGAGGGTTGAATTCGAAAACTCCAGGCAGGCTCTACCCAATAAAGCGATCAGAGGATAAAAGGGACAGCCGAACGCGGAGGCGAAGATAATACCTGCCCGTCCCAAGGGATAGGGGAAATGGATTCTCAAGAACGCAAGCCTAACTTTTCTACGATTCTTACCAAGCTTTTGCGTCCCCCAGTGTTCTCTATGCTTTCGCAAGTATGCTTGACCCCAAATCTGTCAAGACCTCGAAACCCCCCAAAACCTCATAACTGCAACAAAAGAAGACCAAAATAGACTCCGTCCACCTGGCAGAGCAGTTTGCCCGGCTCGCTAAAATAGAACAGGACGGTAAAATCCCCGGCCCAAACCGAGGCTTTCAATTCCTTGAACCTGCGAACTTGTGACCAGTAACCCATCTATTATTAGCCGCTTACATCTAACTCATTGACATACAAATCTTTACGGAGATGGTGAGATCTAAGCCTAATTAATTCAGCTCTTTACGCTGAAAGATAGGGGGGAGGGCCCCCGCCGGAGACCAGAGGCCCTCACAACAGAGAAGATCGCCGGCGCGCCGATTCCTCGAGGACGACCGCGCGACCGCAATAAAATTCGGCGCCCCTGTCGATTTGGCCCTCGCCCGGCGACTATAGCGTGAACCGTCGAGCGCAGAATACGCGCCCGGCGTCATCAAGGAGAAGACAGCACATGAAATACATCTGTTTGGGATACATGGAGCCGGGAAAGTTCGAAGGCATGACGGAGCAGGAGCAACACGCCATGCTCGACGAATGTTTTACCTACGACGACCACCTTCGCGCCAACGGCTACTTCACAGCCGGAGAGGCCCTGCAGCCTCCGAACAACGCACTCACCCTCTGCCGGAAGAACGGCAAAGTTGTAACGACCGACGGCCCCTATGCCGAGACCAAGGAGCAGCTTGGAGGCATCCTCGTTCTTGAGGCGCGGGACATGAACCATGCCATCCAGCTCATGTCGCAGCATCCCGGCTTGAAATACGGTTCGTGGGAAATACGTCCAGCCGCAGATTTAAGCCAGATGATTCACGAGAGCGAGCAGCGGCGGCAAAAGGCCGTCACACACTGAAGACCAGGCAGAACACAGGAGAAAAGGAGAACGATGTCAAAGGTTCGTGTTGCAGGATTCAGTGTTTCGTTGGACGGTTTCAGCGCGGGGATTGAACAGACTCTGGGCGATCCGCTCGGCAAGCGGGGAACGGAACTCTTTCAATGGTTCTTTCACACCCACACCTTCTGCTCGATGATTGGAAAAGAGGGAGGGTCCGTCGGGGATATCGACGACCAGTTCGGCCGCCGGGGGATGGAGAACTTCGGCGCGTTCATTCTCGGCCGCAACATGTTTGGGCCCGTCCGCGGACCCTGGCCCGACGGCTCATGGAAGGGCTGGTGGGGCGATAATCCCCCCTACCACACGCCGACCTTCATTCTCACCCACCATGAGCGTGAGCCCCTGGTCATGGAAGGCGGTACAACCTTCTACTTCGTGACGGGCGGAATCGAAGAAGCGCTCGATCGCGCCAGGAAGGCCGCCGGCAGCAAGGACATCAAGATCGGGGGCGGCGCGTCGACAGTGCGCCAGTATCTGCGAGCCGGCCTGATCGACTCCATTCACATCGCATCCGTGCCTGTTCTCCTCGGTCAGGGAGAGCCGCTGTTTGAAGGCCTCGACCTCCATGCATTGGGATTTTCCGTAACCGATCGCAAGCCTTCAAACTACGCGACGCATCTTGTCCTGGAGAGAAATTGACGGAAGAAAAGTCAGCAGCCCGATAGGCTCGGCAGCACGACAGGGGCGGGAGAAAGATAGAAAATACATTCCTTCTTCCGCACCTGTCCTGCTGCCGGCGCAGACACGAATTTCTCCAGACTAGCCGTTTTCAACACGCATCTTGATATCCGAGTAAGCCATCTCGATGAGCCTGCCGAGAGCTGCGGCATCGATTGCCTCTCCCGCTCTCAGCTTCACGTGGCGCATGTACTTGCCTGTGCCTTGCAACAGGCGCGACGGGTCCGGCAGCGCCGCGCCGTGATAGAACCCCACGTTTACGTGCGACGTGAATACATTCACATAGCCAAACGGAGCATCCCCCAGGCACGCAACCGGACACCCGTCATGCAGGCCCTCCCGCACCTCGTCCCCGCATCGTCGCATCGCATCGAACCACTGGCGCGCGATGGCTCCCAGTTCTCCTCCATGCGCCTTCATCCACGCATCGATGGCAGGATCGCGTTCCACCGTACCGTTGAATCGCAGCAAATCCGTTCTCATCGCCGCTCCAGGATAAAGTGCGTCCGCTCTGCGAATTGAAAATCAAAGAAGCAACTTCCGGCAAGCCGTGAGAGCCCGGCGCTCTGGGAAAGCGTTGGGCATTGACTCATCTGGAAGAGGAACTTACGATCAGTCTGTTTATAACAGCGTGTATGGAGGTACAAGGCACTCGACGCCGGCCTCGGCCGCTTCGTTGCCTGAAGTTCCTTCCCGGCCAATGATCGACGCGACCGAAATATGACTCCTGAACTCTGGCAGCGACTGAAGCCGTTGTTCCATGCCGCCCTGAAAGAGGACATACAGACACGCGCCACATTTATAGAGGCTGCCTGCGGTAATGATCTCGAACTGAAGATGCACCTCAAACTGCTTCTCGATGCGGAGCAGCAAAACACCGGCTCGCAAGACAACCCACTCTTCCGTCTCGGAGGCTTCCCCGATGGCAACGGCATCATCGGTCCAATGATTGGCCAAACCATCTCGCACTACCGAATCATCGAAAAGCTCGGCGGTGGCGGCATGGGGGTTGTCTATAAAGCGGAGGACTCCACCCTCGGACGGTTTGTCGCGCTCAAATTTCTTGCTGACGATCTCGCCCGGCTCCCCGAGGCCCTCGAACGTTTTCGCAGAGAGGCGCGAGCGGCCTCCGCGCTGAATCATCCCTCCATCTGCACCATCTACGAAATCGGCGAACAGGACGGTCAGACGTTTATCGCGATGGAATTCATGGAAGGCGCCTCGTTGAAGCATCGCATCGGCGGAAAGCCGGTGCCGCTTGAACAGGTGCTTGAATGGGGAATCGAGATAGCTGACGCACTCGGGGCTGCCCACGCCAAAGGAATCATTCACCGGGATATCAAGCCCGCCAACATCTTCGTGACTGAGCGTAACCACGCCAAAATTCTGGATTTCGGCCTGGCCAAGCTGATGCCGGCTGACTGGGCGCCCTCCCTTACCCAATCGGAACGGCTCACTCAACCCGGCACTGCGATGGGCACCACTGTGTACATGTCGCCGGAACAGGTCCGCTGCGAAGACCTGGATGCCCGCAGCGATCTGTTCTCCTTTGGAGTCGTCCTCTACGAGATGTCGACAGGCGTTCTGCCGTTCCGTGGCGAGTCCACCGGCCTGATTGCAGACGCCATCCTGAATCGCACCCCGGTCCCCCCGGTGCGCCTGAATCCCGACCTTCCCCCCAGGCTCGAAGAGATCATCAACAAGGCGCTCGAGAAAGACCGGAAGCTGCGCTATCAGAACGCCACCGACATTCGTACCGATCTCCAGCGGTTGACGCGCGACAGCAGTCGACACCACCCGGACGGTCGCGAGCAAAGCGCGCACAACCCGAAATTGCAGTCGGAGCCGGTCGCACCCTCCCGAATATCGTCGATGTCGTCCGTCGCAGCCGTGGCCCGCGAGCATCGATTGAGCCTGGCAACCATCGTAATCCTGGCCTTGGCCCTCGTGGCGGCTGCAGGTTACGGTATCTATTCCTTCCTGAATCGCGCCCGCACCGCCCCATTCCAGAATTTTTCCATCACGCAGGTGACGAATACAGGCAAAGCGAAGCTGGCGGCACTTTCGCCCGATGGGAGGTACATCCTCAGCGTGCAGAGCGACGGCGGAAAGGATGCGCTCTGGCTGCGGAATGTCCCTACGAGCAGCGACGCGCGGATCGTCGAACCTTCGGGCGCGATATACAGCCACCTCGCCTTTTCGCCCGACGGCAATTACCTCTATTTCCTCGAGGCTGCGGACAATACGAGCAACAATCACAACCTTTATCGCGCGCCGGTGCTGGGCGGCGAGCCGCGGCAGATTGGGCGCGACATCGACAGCGATATCGCGTTTTCACCGGATGGCAACCGCATGGCCTATGTTCGCGGCAATGATCCCATTCCGGGAGAATCGCGGCTGCTCAGCGCGAATCCGGATGGATCAGACGAGAAGATCTTACTGGTGCAGCAGAACACTCCGCTTCCTCCCCTGTGGCTGTCCTGGTCGCCGGACGGGAAGCGGATCGCTTTTGCATTCAAACCAAAACAGACCGGCAAAGAACTGGGCGGAATCGGATTGTTCGATCTTGCGAGTGGGAAGAGCAGCACACTGGCGGCGTTCCCTGACAAGTTGCTCTATGACCTGCATTGGCTGCCAGACGCGCAAGGCCTGGCAACGCTTTACGGTGCCCAGCCGAGGATCGGAAGGAGACAGATCGGATTTATCTCTTATCCCGGCGGGGCATTCCGCACCATCACACGAGACACGAACAGCTACATGGCGCTTACGCTCTCGGCGGACGGCAGGGTCGCCGCAACGGTGCAGGTAAAAACGACCCATATGGTCGATGTCATTCCTGGCGCGGGAACGAAAGAGAGTTCGCCAACACCAACGCTCGCCGAGATTCCTGATGCATTCGCGTTGAGCTGGGCCGGCGACAACGAACTGCTCGTCAGCAATGGATACGATCTGATTGAGGTGAGCCCGGACGGTACCGACCGCAGGACTCTGGCGAGCGATGCGGCAGGAAACATCAACTCGGCTCATCGATGTGGCGAACAGTATGTGATCCTCTCGTGGTCTTTTCACGGCGGCGGCAATGGAGCCAGAATCTGGCGGCTGAATGCGGATGGCTCGAACGCCATGCAGCTCACGAGTGGCAAAACGGACGTCAATCCGGTTTGTTCTCCGGATGGGAGATGGGTGTATTACCAGGACCAGGCCGCAGACCGTATCCTCCGAGTTCCCATTGACGGCGGCAAACCGGAGATCGTGCCGGGAACAGTGGCGTTCGACGCCGGTATTGCTGCGCCCCTCGGCGGTCTGTCGCCGGACGGGAAGCAAATAGCGTTTTTCAGTCTGAGCGATTTCGCTCGTAAAGACCTTAATATTGTGAATCTCGACGCGGGCCCGAAACCCGCGCGACGCACCTTGAGCCCCGATTCGCGCGTTGCCGGCGGCGTCGTGTTCACTCCGGATAATAAAGCCGTGGCCTATCCCATCCTGGAAAACGGGGTCTCGAATATATGGGTGCAGCCGCTGGATGGCTCACCGGGTCGCCAGATCACAAATTTCAAATCCGGGACATTTCATAGCTTCAGGTGGTCGCCGGACGGAAAGTCGCTGGCTGTGATTCGCGACGTGTCGCAGTCGGATGTGGTGCTGCTGCGCGAAACAAGCCAATAGTTGGAGGTAATACGCGGCTCCATGGCGTGCATTGGCGATTGAGCGTCCGTTGAGGGTCCGCGACGGTCTAAGTCCCACTTTCAACAAAGGACCCCTTTTCAATAGGCCTCGCGCGGTCTTTCTTCAGATCGTCGATGCTGATTCGACCGGCTCCGAACTGAGTGATCAGAAGTGCCGCGCCGACGATTGCCCATCCAGCTACAATTCTTGTCGTGACGAGAGAGCGTTGGGCGCAGATCGGAATCACGCTTCAATTCCTCATCGTCGTGAGGACACTAGGTGAGATCTTCCGGTTTAGGCACATACTTGGCACAAGTTTTTCTGTGGCAGCCGCTATGCCGTATGTTGGCGGTGCTTTGATCGCTGCCTGCTCTTGCTGGGTTGGCGTTACCTTGTACTTCTTCCGACGCTACACTCTGACCGCCTGGATCGCGATAGCGACCGTACTCGTTCTACTGGTGTACAAAATAAGCGTGATCGGTAGGTAATGGCGGTTCAAGCTCACGGCTGAACCGACAGCCGAACAGATCGCACGGTTCATCGGGCCGACTGGTTCCGCAGCCCGGGCCGTAGGAACAGCGTCCCAGCTTACTCGGCTGGCGAATTGATCTCGCGCATGAAACCATCTGCGACGATGAGAGTGCGGTCGCCGTCGCCGGAATGCGTGCCCGGACCATTGATCATTCCGCCAAGAAGCCAGCCGCCGTTCAGAGGCGCGATCGTAGTCAACTGGTTGTGGCGAGCGCCTCCGGTATAGCCGAGGTTCTGGGCCAGCGAACCGTCAGGGTTTAACAGCACCAACAGTGGTTGCGCAGCTTCGGATATACTCGCGCCCGATGGGTTCTGTATGTAGCCGGTGGTACCCAGCGCGAGATATCGCCCATTCGGCAACGCGGAAATATCGAACAATACATCGCCGCGATCGACATCGACAACACTGTACGGGCCGGGCGTGCCATCGTGCCCGACCAACGCAGTAAACGCATTCCAACCGCTTCCGTCCGATCGCACCTCGGAGAGAACCCGGCCCACCAGTACGAAGCCGCGAGGAGTAGCGCGAACCCCATGGAGTTCGGCAAGGTCGTGCGTGTCGATGACAGTGCTGCCGAGGCGGCGGCCGTCGGCAATCGCAACACGCGTCAGCAGGACACCTCTCGAAGCTGTAATTGGATCGCTGAAATACTCTGAGTGCGCACGGAACGTAAAGTTTTGCATCGGGGCATTGACGACACCGACGGCGAGGGTACCAGCAGCATCCGAATCCACATCCACATAAATCCTCAGATGATTCTGGAGCTGGCCGAACGTGTCGAAGCTGCCACTCGTGATCCCCTCCGCGAGGATCGAGCTTCCAGGTTCTACCAGCGTCCGCCAGGAGCGCGTGTAAGCGCCGCTCGCGTCAGCGTCGAGGCGATAGGCAACGATCGCGTTCCGTCCGGTGCGCAAGACGACAGCCAGGCCTTCCCCAAGCGGCGCCAGCCGCGCGGCGTCGTGCATCAGGGCTGGCTGAAGAGCGTCATCGTTCTTGATGCCACCTGCATAGTTGAAGAATGGATCGGCTGAGGAGGAAGGATCGAGAAAAAGTTGGTCGCTTCGAATCGAGCCATGCGGATCGAGCCGAACGATGCGGACTCCCGTAGCCGTGGTGAGAATTGCCGAAATGTCGCCGGAGGGATGCACCGCGAAGTCAACCACGGACCATCCCGGCGGCGGCGTGTAAGTTTGCACCGTGTGACCATCGCTTTGCAGTGTCGCCAGCGTCCGCTGTGGACCGTCCTCAAAGATGGAGTTAAGCCGCTCCTCAAGCAACACGACATGGCCGCCGGCGGTGCGCACCTTTGTGACTGTCTGACCAGCTACTGCGAGATCCACCATGGCGGTTGGCAAAGTTTTTGTATCCCCGCAGGCAACGAGAAGGCCAGCCGCCAAAGCGAGTAGCGCACACAGAACCGCTGACGTCCGGTAAACCCTTATGGTACGAACCAGGCAAGATCTCATCATTCCGGTCAGAAAGCCGAGATTACGCCGCAGAGCTCCAGCGCATGGCTTGTAGAGGATTGAATACACCATTCCTTGCGGAGAAGGTGTCATTGAGATGTAAACGGATGGTCAGAAATGAGCAGCACTTCCCATTTACTGGTCACACGTCTGGAAGCCGGTCAATAAGTGCATTGGGGGGATTTCTCACTCAACGAGATTGCGCCGCTCTGACTTTTAGACCGCAAACAACCCTATTGGAATAGAAATGCTCGCTTTCGGTACGCAAGCAACGACGCTAACCCTGTCCCTAACAAGACAACCGATCCAGGTTCAGGAGTCGTCTCGAGCGTTCCGCCGCCTGATGACGTGAACGTGCCGTTGGTTTGGTCCGAAAGTTCGAGACCGGTCAGTATTCCGTGGTAATAATGCAGCGCACCTGTGCCACCTGTCACCGTCAGGAGTTGTGTGAAAGGCACGATCGGAAACGTGGAAAAATCACCCTGGTAGTGAGCGGTGCCGAACAGGGTGTCTCCATCGGCGAACGTCATGACGAACGTTCCGTCGCCGGCTCCTGTGGCCAGATCTGGGTAGATCATGTCGAGCCAGGTAACGCTCCCAAGAGGAGAGAGTGAGCCCGTGGCGTTGCCAATGAGCGGCGGATTCAGCGGGTCTCCGCCGCCGGAGCCGGTGAGGGAGTACGACACATTGATTAAGCTTGCGTGAGCGGTTGTCGCTGCGCCGAAGCTCAGCGCCACAGCACAAGCCACGGTTGGCAGGAGATTTCTTAGGTTCACGTTACACATCCTCTCTGTCCGGCCTTGATGGCCGGGGAACTCAGTCTCTGTGTTGATCGGTATCTATCTTGGTGAAGTGAATTGTGATCACCTCGGCGGAGTTGATATCCATCAGGTCCATCTGCTTTCCGTCGTCAACAATGACGAACGGGTGGGGTCCAGCCCCAACGAGGTCAGCGATGCCGCTGCAATCGCGATTCACGGTATAGGTTCCGGTTCCGGGTGCTTGAACGACATTGCCGTTGACATTGATGGTCTGATCCGCGACGAAGTGACCTCTACCGTCGAACGTGGTAACCCCGACAGATACGATCGGTCCCACATTCAGGACCTGTCCTGTGAGGATCGACCCATAAGCTCCGTTCAGGGAGGCTACGGAGCAGCCTTCGCTTCCCTCATGCGCCTGAACCTTGGGCAAACCGTGTTTCGAGAAGGTGAGTAGAACCAGGACGCCTGTAAAGGCGATTGCGCTTAGCTTGAAAACAGAAGGAAGATTCATAATGAACTCCGTTAGTGCGGCTTGCAGTGGCAGTGTAACGATTTATGTATGCGCGCGGTGTCGGCGAGTTCTCCCACACGTACGAAACCAAGTGGGCGGTCAACCGGTTCAGCAGGGCCATCACAACTCACGCGGCCATCAAGGTCAAAGGAACTCGCTGTGAAGACTTTGTTAACTGCTAACTTCATGCGTCTCAGGCGAGTACGGATGGCCTGTGAACTGTAATCATGCGGTGATAGACTCGACTTCTCATCGATCTTCTACGGCTTGGGGTGCCAATGTGTGCAGACACATCCAGGAACCGTCTACCAATTCGGCCCGTTTGAGGTAAACGCCACCTCGGGCGAACTCCTGAAGAACGGGAGACCGATAAGGTTGCAGGAACAACCCTATCGGCTTCTCCTCGTGCTGCTTGAAACTCCCGGAGAGGTCGTCAGCCGCGAGGAACTTCGCAGCCGCCTCTGGCCCGGCGATACCTTCGTCGACTTCGACGGCAGCCTAAGGGTGGCGGTTCGCAAACTCAGAGAGGCGTTGGACGACAACGCCGAAGATCCCCGATACATTGAGACCATTCCAAAGCGCGGGTATCGATTCCTCGTTCCCGAAGTCCGGAGAATGGATGCCTCTCCCGAAGTAGCGCCTACGAACGGCAATCGGACACCTCTGCAGATGGACGCGAGTCCGGTCTACACCAGCCAAACGAACAACCCTCTGGTCAGGTATGGGCTGGCTGCCGTCGCGCTCATCCTCACTGCTACCGGCGTCTTCCTCTGGCAACACCGCACGCAAGCCAAACCGCTCACGGACAAAGATGTGCTGGTGCTCGCGGACTTCACCAACACCACCGGCGATCCGGTCTTCGACGGCACGCTCCGTCAGGGGCTGACCGTCCAGCTCGAACAGTCGCCCTTCCTCAACCTTGTCACAGAGCAACGTATCCGCCAGATACTGCGAATGATGAATCAGCCCGCCGATGCGCAACTTACTCCATCGATTGCCCGGGAAGTCTGCGAAAGGACCGCAAGCGCGGCCGTACTGAACGGCTCGATCGCATCCCTCGGCAGTCAGTATGTGTTGGGGTTGCGCGCCGTGAACTGCCGCAATGGACGTGTACTCGACGAGGAACAGGCGCAGGCACTGAGAAAAGAAGATGTGCTGAATGCCCTGAGTCAGATTGCCAGCAGATTCAGAATCCGGGTCGGCGAATCGCTGGCCACCGTCGAAAAGTACGATACTCCGCTCATCGACGCTACGACGCCGTCACTCGAAGCCCTGAAAGCGTACAGCCTGGGGCGGAAGAAGTTCGCAACCGGAGGCGACACCGCCGCTAGGCCCTTTTTCCGCCGGGCGGTCGAACTCGACCCGAACTTCGCCATGGCCTACGGGTACCTCTCAACCACGTACGGCAACCACCGGGAACCGGGGCCGGCGGCTGAAAACATTCGCAAGGCTTACGACCTGCAGGCGAAGGTGAGTGAGCGGGAGCGGTTCTACATCGAGTCCCACTACTACGAGTACGGGACGGGAGAGTTGGAGAAGGCAGTGTCGGTGTTAGAGCAGTGGCAGCAGACCTATCCGGGGTACTACTCGCCTTACACCACACTCGGATACATCTACAGAAAGATGCTTGGGAAGCCGGAAAGGGCATTGGAGGAGGCCCGCGAGGCGATGCGCCTTGAACCAAACTCTGCGCTCAGCTACTCCAACCTCGGCATCGATTACGTCATCCTTGACCGCATGGAGGAGGCGGAAGCAGTGTTCAGGCAGGGGGAAGAACGAAAGTTGGAGGATGACGAGACGCCCAGCTTCCGCTATAGGTTGGCTTTTCTGAAGGGGGATACTGCAAAGATGGCGCAGATCGCCTCAGCCGCCATGGGAAAGCCGGGCCTGGAAGACTTCATTCTGACCACGCAGGCAGATACGGAAGCGTGGTACGGAAGGTTGAAGGACGCGCGCGAACTGAACCGGCGGGCGATGGATTCAGCCCTGCACAACAGTGGCAAAGAACCTACTGCCTCCTATCAGGCAGATGGGGCGCTACTCGACGCTGCAGCGGGCGACTTCAAGCTGGCCCGCATCGATGCAAATGCTGCATTGAAGCTTGCCCCAAACCGCGATGTGCGGGAGAGGGCGGCACTGGTCATGGCTCAGGCAGGGGATACGGCAGCAGCGGATAAGCTGGCAGCCGAACTCGACAGGGACTTCCCGTTGGACACGTTGGTCCAGAGGTATTGGCTGCCCGCAATCCGCGCCGCCATCGCTCTCGATCGCAAAGACCCGTCACAGGCGGTGGAACGACTGCAGGTGACAAACGCCCTTGAACTAGGCGACTACCGGCTGATCGTCGTCTATCTGCGAGGTGAAGCCTACCTTATGCTGCACGATGGCACTCATGCCGCAGCCGAATTTCAGAAGTTCATCGATCATCGCACCCTGGTCACCAACGCAGAATGGGGCGCGCTGGCTCGCCTCGGCCTGGCGCGCGCCTACGTGATACAGGGCAATTCCGCGAAAGCCCACGTCGCGTATCAGGATTTTCTAACGCTGTGGAAGGACGCCGACCCCGACCTCCCAATCCTGAAACAAGCGAAGAACGAGTATGCCAGGCTTCGGTAGACTTTCGCGCTCAAATTTCCGAGAGCATATCCGCTCGCGAATGTCCTGCGGTGATATTGCATTCAGAATTTGAGTCTCGATTGCTCACCATAAACGGCTTCAAACTTCGTTGACGCTGCTTCGATAATGCACCGCTGTGCAGTGCTGAATTCGCGCTCCAGTTCCGAAAACCGCGTTTAGGATTCGATGCCGGGCATCCCTTTATTTCGTCGCCCAGGTCCCTATCATTGGCCATTGCGCGACAAGAACTCTTTCATCTTCTCGAGTGGATCTCATGCCCGCAATGACGCTCGCTATCTCTTCTGCACTGGCGACCTGATTGCTCACGGTGTTGTTACAAGCCTCGGTGAAGGTCCACTCCCAGAGCCGCTTCTTTGGGCCGCTCAGATACACAGGCGTCTCCATACGCACCACAGGCGCTTGAAAGCCCGCGTCCATAAGTGCCAGAGGAAGTTTCATGCCATAGTCATAATTTACGCCGAGGACTTCGCCGCGGGCGTGAGCAATCTCCACGCCCCGCCGATGGTGCCTGCACGGCGGAGACGTGAAAGCCCCACTGAGATACAGTTCATGGCAGACAACCGCGCCGCCGGGTTTCACCAGCCGATGGAACTCGCGCAACGCCTTCTCCGGCTGGTCGAGATGGCACAGCAACAGTCGCGCATGGACAATGTCGAAACTTTCATCAGGCAATCCCGTACCGTAAGCGCTGGCTTCTGTAAAGTCGATCTCGGGCAGATCGGAGAAAGCCTTCCACGTCTCCCGCGCCATATCCAGCTGCGCGCTGCTGATGTCCACCGCGACAACCTGCCCGGTCGGCCCCACCTGACCTGCCATCCAGCAGGAGACCGTTCCCACGCCGCAGGCTACATCCAGCACGCGCATCCCCGGCTGCAGGCCCGCTTCCAGTAACATCTGCCGGGTGGACGCCCCGTAGACCTCGTCCACCAGACGCAGCCGATCTGCCGGATCTCCCGCTCCTGTCGCCAGGACGTAGGTATCTCTGTGGGCAGCGCCATCTCTTTCTGTCATCGCGCAACTCCGGTATTGAATTTTGGAGAAGAAATCTCAGCGTAGTTCGGGGAGGAGCTAAAGCTATCACGAGACAGCGCTCCAGCCAATCGCCTCGGCAAACCCCGTAAGGTTTACTGATTTCAGATTTGCGCAAGGCCTGACGGCACAGGAGCGAAAATTCCTTCGAACAGCTTTCACAATGGACAGCCCGGGCATAGACTGACCCTGCCGAGTCGTACCCATCTTTTCTGGTTGTTCCGCGCAGCGTTCGTTGCTTGTTCATTCATCGATTCGCGCTCAATGAGCAACGTTGGATTGGAGTTCTTTTTCCGGTTTGACATCAAAATCGCTTCTGATCCTGCTATCAAGTCGATTGAAGACATCCCACGACGGGCCGTTATGAAACTGCCTTAAATCATCTTTGGTTAATTGCGCTTCGACACCATTGGGAAATGTGCCGCACACAAGTCTGATTCCGAATTTCGGATCGTAGTTATAGCCTGCTCCCTCCCAGCTATCGTTCTTGCTAAAGCAAATCCCCATACCCAGCAAACCAACTCGGTCCACAAACTCTTCGTCCCAATCGTCTTCGCCGATAGGCTGATATAGGTGATCGAAGCGATCTTTGATCAGGTCCTCGCTGTTCTTTTTATCAAGCTGGTTGGCATAGATTTTCGCTACCTCTTCTTTGTTGAAAACAACCGTCGCATTTTTCCAGGGATCAGTGGTCGAGTAATAGAAACAGATGTCTCCAAAGTCCTGATGGTGACACGACCCTGCGTTCATTCCGCGAAGGTCCCTTTCGTGATCAAATTCGTCTTGAATCCTGGTGAATTGAGGATTCGTTGGAACAAGAGTCAACGTGATGGCGTCCTTTAGAAATTGCTTTTCTCTATCGTCGCTCACGGACTTGGCAATCGCCGCCAGAAATGCAATGCAGGCAGCAGTCACCAGAACCTTCTTCCATTTGAGGTTGAGATCCCGGCTCAATGTTCCGAGGAGCGCAATCACCAAAGCCGAAACGGCGATCAATAGGTCGATAGGCATACGCCACCTGAGGTTCTAAATGATACTGCGGTGGCGATCTTATCGGTGAACACGGACTAAGACGCGCAGATAAGACGCATGCGCATTGCCAAACCGATCAGCAACATCGCCGAAGCGACCAGGACAGCGGCGCAGTCACGGCCTCCCCATCCACGGAAAAACGTCACCTTCGGCGTTCTCAAAATTTAGCCTTTAAGTGGCACACCCTGTGATTCTCCAACCAACCGCAAAAAGGTCGGGTGCACAGGTGGCCCACATCTGACCGAACCACCACAATCGGGGTGCCCCATATCTGGCGGCCTTATCGCCAGATGTGGGCCTTCGCGCGTGAGCGCGACCCGTCTTTCATCAGAATCGTCGAGTAATCTGAACCGGTCCAGCTTCGTCCAGTCGGTAATAACGAGAAGAAGACCAAAGCCAGTCCTCCGGTCTTTCAACCAACCCTCGCTTAACCGGATTGCGGTGCATATACTTCAGCTTTTCCACCCGCTTGTTATGGGTAAAGACGTTGAAATCGTAATAACGTCTCTGCCAGAAAGGTCTCGCATCGAGACGCCTGGCAACGGAGATCTTAAGAGCCTGCAGCGCCTTCGCAAGAGGGACATCATGATCCACCGGTTCGCTGACAACGAGATGAACATGTTCTGGCATCACGACGTAACCCAGAACCTCGAGGCAGTAGCGGCGTCGCGTGAGTTCGAGAGAATCAAGGAAAGTATCTTTGGCATCTGCTGCCGCGAAGTAAGCCTCCCGGCGACAACAACTGAAGGTGATAAAGTGGTCGTCGCCTTCATATTGATAACGCTTGAGGCCCAACGGCATGAATCGATTCTATCGATTCGGTCACGAGTCCAGCCATTCGAGACCAAGTCAGAGAGCAGTTGAAGTGACCGCGTAATGACGACAGCAATCGGCACAGGTGCCCCACATCTGAAATTTGGGTGCCCCATATCTGGCGGCCTTATCGCCAGATGTGGGCCTTCGCGCGTGAGCGCGACCCGTCTTCATCAGAATTCTCCAACCAACCGCAAAAAGGTCAGGTGCACAGGTGGCCCACATCTGACCGAACCACCACAATCGGGTGCCCCATATCTGGCGGCCTTATCGCCAGATGTGGGCCTTCGCGCATGAGCGCGACCCGTCTTTCATCAGAATGGTCGAGTAATCTGAACCGGTCCAGCTTTCGTCCAGTCGGTAATAACGGGTGGAAAAGCTGAAGTATATGCACCGCGATCCGGTTAAGCGAGGGTTGGTTGAAAGACCGGAGGACTGGCTTTGGTCTTCTTATCCATAAATTCCCAATCAGGGTGGGCGGGTGGCACACCCTGTGATTCTCCAACCAACCGCAAAAAGGTTGGGTGCCACAAGGAACCCGGATTATCCGACACAAAACCTGTCAAGACCCGGAACAGAAGGAAATCTCATAACCCACACAAAACAAAGCCAAAAGAACTTTCACCAACGTGGCAGAGCAGTTCACTTAACTCGTTAAAATAGAACCAGACAGCAGGAAGCCTCGGGCAAACCGAGGCTTTTACTTTTCGGTTCACCCACGAACAAGTCGCTTATTATCAAATATTTACCGATAAGCCCTTTAGATGGAAATATTTACATATCAACTTGGATCTAAGTCCAATAAATCCAGGTCTTTACACCAAAAGATAGGGGGAGGGGGTACGCCCTGATTCGAGGGGCCTCATGACAAAAAGGCCAGACCGAATCTACTCAGCCTTCCCGACGGAGTTCTCCCCATACACCTGCCGGAACAACTCATAAGCAGGCTTCTTCCTGCCCTCGTTCGAGATCAGGCCCTTGCGGTTGTACCCGTCCTGCAGCTTCGGAATATTCCGCACCGGCGAGCGAAAATCCATCAGCACCCACGGAATCAGCCCGCGCACCTGCGGAATCTTCTCGATCATCGTGAACTGGTGCTTGTACACATTCACCTGCTGCTCGACGGCCCAGCGGTCGTCCGGTCCGCCGTGGTTACCTTCCTTCGCCTCCGCGCCAAACTCGGACATCAGCACCGGCTTCTCCGGCAACGTCCACTTCACCTCGTCGGCCTCTTCCGGCTTCATGAGGTACCAACCCACATACTCGTTCTGCCCGACAACATCCAGCGCCTTCGCCAGCGGATCGTCCTGCACCATCTCGTGCCCGTTCGGCCTGGGCCCGATCAACGCCGACGTTATCAGCCGCGTCGGGTCCGTCTTCCGCGCCTCGTTCGCCAGGTTCGTCAGAAACTCCGTGCGCGTCGGATTGTTCGGCGTCTCGTTCGACACCGACCACAAGATAATCGACGCCTTGTTGTGATCGCGCCGCATCATCTCGTGCAGCATCGCCACCGCCTTCGCATACACCTCGGGCTTGTCGAACGAGATGCGCTGCCACAGCGGAATCTCCGACCACACCATGATTCCCTCGCGGTCCGCCGCCCGCAGCATGCGCTCGTCGTGGGGATAATGCGCCAGCCGCACGAAATTCGCATTCATCCCCTTCAGGTACCCGATCGCCGTCGCAACATCCGCATCCGTATTCAGCACGCCGCCGCGCACAGGAGCTTCCGCATGCATATTCGCGCCCTTCAGAAACACCGCCTTGCCGTTCAGCAGAATCCGTGTGCCATCGACGCGAATATCCCGAAACCCGATCTCATCCGTAAGCGAGTCCTGCCCCGACGACAGCTCCACCTTGTACAGCTTCGGAGATTCCGGAGCCCACAGCGTCAGCCCGTTCGCCCGCACCGCCAGCGGAGCCCGACCCTCCGCATCCGTCTTCACCGTCGCATCGACCCCGGCCTCCGGTATCCGAACCCGCACCTCGGTCCCCGCCGAAGCGCCCACAACATGCACATACCCTTCAAGCTGATTCGTATTCGTGAAGCTCGCGCCATGCTGCAGATGAACGTCATAGTCGTCAATGAACGCCGCAGGCACCGTCACCAGCGACACATCGCGCGTAATCCCGCCGTAGTTGAACCAGTCATGATTCACGGTGGGAATATCGTCCACATGCCGGGTCGAATCCACCGCAATCACCACAAAGTTCGATCCCGGATGAATCGCCTCCGTCACCTCGCAGTCGAACGGCGTGTAACCGCCCTCATGGTCGCAGATGCGCTTCGCATTCACCCACACATGCGACATGTAATTCGCCGCGCCGATGTGCAGAAACGTCCGCGTCCCCGGCTTCAGCTGCACATCGAAGTCGCGCTGGTACCACACCACGCCCTCAAACCGGAACAGCGTCGGCTCCTGCGTGTTCCAGTCGCCCGGAACCCTCAGCGTGGGCGCCGTCGCGAAGTCGTACTCATCGTTATGCGGCCCGCTCGTGATGTTCGGGTGCGTATTGCGCGCGTAGCTGTTGTCGCGAACCTGTCCCTTGCTGTCATACAAGGCGCTCGCCGGCGGCTGGTCCACCAGGTAGTGCCACTCTCCATTCAGCGAGGTAACGCCTGCCCGGCGATCGACTCCCACCAGAATCGTCTGCAGAGGCTTCTGCTGTGCAACAGCAGGCGCAACAGCAGGCACTCCAGCCATCACAAACAGAAGCATCAAATCCCGAACGCGAAGAAGCAGAACAGCGGAACGCGGAATGGTCATACCAAAGCATCGTACATGCCTTACCCGCGTCCACGCATCTCCAGGATCTTTCCCATCCGCCGAGGCCCCTTTCGCTCCTCATCGCCCGTCCATCGCAGCAACCCATCCCCATGCAACCGCGACCATCCCACGACCTTCTTGTATCCATACTCCCGGGCTTTGAAAACAGTGTTCAGATACGTCCCCTTTGACGAAGCCCGCACAAACTCGTCCCACTCCTCCCTCGGCACATCGAAATACCGGTACACCCCCCGGCCGTGGTACTCCATCTCCAGCACCTGCGTCGCCGGATCGTAAACCATCCACGCAATCACATTCGAAGGCATCGATTCCTCAAAAAGCTCTACGACAAAATTCTCTGCAGCAGGTTGGTCTTCGCCAGATCGATCACCTCATCGCCGCGCCCGCTCAGCACCGTCCGTGCCGCCCACAGCGAGAAACCCTTCGCCTGGCCGAACGAAACCGACGGCGGCATCGACAGCTCCTGCCGGTTCACCATCACCTCGACCAGCGCCGGGCCGGGATACGCAAATGCCGCCCGCAGCGCGCCCGCCACATCGTTCGGTTCCTCCACACGGGCCCCATGCATTCCCAGCGCCTTCGCCAGGTCGGCAAAGTTCGGATTATCCAATTCAGTTCCGTAGTTCACAATCCCCGCCGCCTTCATCTCCAGCTCCACAAAGGCAAGCGCCCCGTTGTTGAACACCACTACCTTTACCGGCAGCTTCAGTTGCCGTAACGTCAGCAGGTCGCCCAGCATCATCGCGAGACCGCCATCGCCGGAAAGCGACACCACTTGCCGATCGCAATGCGATGCCTGTGCTCCAATCGCCTGCGGAACCGCGCTCGCCATCGATCCATGCGAGAACGACCCCACCAGCCGGCGCCTTCCATTCATCCGCAGATACCGCGCCGCCCATATGGTCGGAGTCCCCACGTCGCACGTAAAGATTGCATCGTCATCCGCAATCTCATCAACCATCCGCGCCACATACTGCGGATGAATCGGAGTCTTGTTATCGTCAGGGCTTGCCAGTTCCTCCAGCCCCTCCCGCACCTTCTTGTAGTCCTTCAGGTGCTCGTGCAGCCGCGTCAGATCGGTCTTCTGCGTCAGCAGAGGCATCAACACCGGCAGCGTGTCCTTAACGCTACCCACCAGTCCCAGGCTCACCTTCGCGCGCCGCCCAATCTGATCCCCGCGAATGTCCACCTGGATAATCTTCGCCTTCTCCGGGAAGAACTGCTGGTAGGGGAAGTCCGTCCCCAGCATCAGCAGCACATCGCAATCCTCCATCGCATGCGCGCCCGAGCTGAACCCAAGCAACCCCGTCATCCCCACATCAAACGGATTCTCGTATTCGATAAATTCCTTCCCTCGCATCGCATGCACAATCGGAGCCTTCAAAGCCTCCGCCGCTGCAATCAACTCCGCATGCGCGTCTTTGCATCCGGCGCCTGCAAGGATCGTCACCTTCTTCGCCGCGTTCAGAATCTCCGCTGCCTCGCGCAGCTCCGCATCGTTCGGCCGGATCACCGGCTGCGGCCTCCGCATCGGGTTCAGGGCCGTTTCATTCGGAGCCTCCTGCATCATCACATCGCCCGGAATCACCAGCACCGACACAGCCGAATGCGCGATCGAAGTACGCATCGCAATCTCCATCGCGCGCGGCATCTGCCCCGGGACTCCCACCATCTCGCAGTAATCGCTGCACTCCTTGAACAGATTCTGCGGATGGGTCTCCTGAAAGTAGTTGCTCCCAATTTCAATACTCGGAATGTGCGCTGCAATCGCCAGCACCGGCACGCGCGACCGATGACAATCAAACAACCCATTGATCAGATGCAGATTTCCTGGTCCGCAACTCGCCGCACACACCGCAAGCTCACCCGTCAGGTGAGCCTCCGCCCCGGCCGCAAATGCCGCGCCCTCCTCATTCCGCACATGCGCCCACTCAATCGTTCCATCGGCGCGCAGAGCGTCTGTAAACGCATTCACCGAATCCCCCGGCAGCCCGTACACACGCTTCACACCCGCGTTTTTCAGACTCTCCACCATCACCGCAGCCACCGTCTTTGCCATGGCATCCTCCTCGCACACCTTAGATGCGCCGCAGCGGCCTCGCTTCCGGAAAGAGCGCCGTAATTTACTTAGATGTCATCGGAGCACGAGAGTGCCGGCTTGATATCCAACACGGGAGTTCCGTCAATCACCTCGATCGGACCGATCCGCACCCGCGCGCCGTCCACGCTTCGCACCATAACCCGGTGTAACCCCAGCGGATTCGGCCTGTCCGGCGATCGTGTCATGAAGACGCCCGTCAGTCCTCGCGAACGATCCCCACGCGGATAAACCCTCAGCGTTTCGCGCTTCGCTCGATGCAGCCACGTCACAACGATAACCTCGCTCCCCACCTTCAACCCTTCAAGCCCAGCCGCTGCCTCGGGGCGCACCTCAAGCCACGCATCCGGCGCACCCTCCCGACCCTGCTTCGGAGCCTCTGCACGCGTCGTCAGCGTCGAGCGAATCACTCCAATGGGCCAAAGCTCAGCCCCGCGTCTTCTACCAGTCACTTTCTTCGTCGTCATCAACGAACACTCTCATTTCTGCCAGAACGACAGCAGCCTCTCCATTCGCATGCGGAGCGCCCATCGGCAAAGTGTAGCAATTGAGGCTCCATTTCTGGCGCAGCTTCATCACATAAGTGGAATCAATCCGCCACCATCAACTCCCCCGGCACAATCGGCCGGGTTCGAGGGAGCGCGCCGCGATAAGCGGCCATCCCTACCGCCGCCAGGATCCCCACATAAAGACCCAGCTTCACCGCTGCCGCCTCACGCGTCTGCGGCAAAACCTTCCACAACACCAGCAGCACAGTCTGCGCCAAAGTCACCGCCCACACAGACCCATAAAAATATCGCCGCTCCGTCCCCTCGCCCTTCGTCGAAACTCCCACCCGAGGCAGCTTTCCCGCGATCCCCAGCGCCAGAATCGCGGCGCACAAAGGCGCATAGCCATATAGATAAATCTGCTTCATGTACCAGGCACCGGTCACGACCGCGATTGCCAGTCCCGCCAGGTTCAGCAGAGCAAAACTCAACACTGCATTCCACGCAAACGTGTAGCACACACGCCGATAAAGCGGATTCGGCTTGTCCTCATCGAAGCGCAGAATATAAGGTCGCGGCTCCACGCCCGGCAGACTCCCGCGCATCCCCGCAATCCCGGTGGCCGCCATCACCAGCAGAAGCCACGTAAGATTGCCCCACCCAAACCCATGCGCAAACAAACGGAACGTCAGCGGTCCCGGAGCCAGAAAAAATACCCAGATCCAGATCGGCCAATGCGCCAGCCGGTAGATCCGCGTATTTGCCTCCCGAATCTTTCGTGCCTGCGCATACTCCACCCGTCCGCTGTAACTCATACGCGACTATTATCAGGCACCTTCGCTCGAATGCAAGCAATCACTATCGCGCAATCGCAGGCAACAGGCTAAGGCACGTAAAGGCCTGGGTCACGAGCACCCCGCCGGTCAGGATCAGGAACATCTTGCGATAGCGTGTCTCCAGCGCATCCGCAAAAACGCCTCCGATAAACGTGAAGAGAAAGGGCAACGCCCACAGCCACGGCGACGACACCACTTGAGTCGTCACGATGGGGAACAGCACGAGCGCCATCACCAGCGGAGCGGAATTGCCAAAATACCGGCATCGCCTGTTGCCCAGGTAAAGCAATGCCGCCACGCCAAGAGCAATCGTAATCGGGGCGTTGGCATAGTCCCTGAAGAACGCTTTCACGCCATCCAGCGAGAACCAGAATCTTCCCGCGCCTCCGGTAAATACATAGCTGAAAGGACTCAGCCGGAACGTAAAGAACGCGAAGAGAATCACCATCGCGCCGAGTCCGGAGAAGATGAGGATCTGCATCACGTGGCTTCGCCGCCGTTCCGCCAGATACAGCATTAACACCACCGCGGCCACAAAGCCAATCATCGCCGCCAGCAGGTGTGCCGCAGCCGTCAGGCCCAGCGCCGCGGTCAGCAGGGCAATTCGCGGACGCCACTTGCGCCGCGGCCCCTGCATCGCATGCGCCACTCCAATCGCCGTATAAACCAGCCCGTACAGCCCCCACATCGCCAGCACTTCATTGTTCGGCGTAACAGCATAGCGCACGACAGCAGGACAGAAGCAATAAAGCCCCAGCGCCACAAATCCGCCCTCATTGCCAAAGAGTCTTCGGGCGACCCACCATAGTCCGGCCCCCAGCCACGCCGCGAAGAACACGAACGGAAGGTGCATCAGCCACGTGATGCTCGTCAGCTCATGACGCGCCTCCCACGTCGAGCCATTCAGCGAGCCGCTCGCATAAACTCGGTTTTCCGGGCTGCGAAATTTATCGATGGTCAGCAGGGTTAGCCGTTGTACGGTCAGCGGAAATCCCGCGACGCGATAAGCAAACGTGCCATCGCCGTTAAGATTGCCGCAACTGGTAAAGTAGCCGGCCAGTGGCGAAGGCTTCTCCCACATCTCGCGGCCGCAGCGGGCGTAGCGATAATCCTCCGGCGAAAGCCGCTGACGGCTGACGACCCATAGGCACTCGGCCAGAAAGAACAGCAGCAACAGCGCGGCGAGCCGTTGCGGCCGGCCCATCTGAAATTTCGGAAGCTTCAACCTTTGCCCTTATCTATGAACGAACTAGCAATCCTGCGGAAAGTCCGAAATCACAGACCTCCAGCTTCTATCGTATCGTGAGAGATATGCAGTCGCTTTCTTTTGCCCCCGGTGATGCCTTCCTGGCCTCTGACTCCACCACAGCCCCCTGGTCTGTCATCTTCGAGGATGAAGGCGATGCAGGCTACTTCTATGCCTGCGACCGCACTCAGGCCACCGACGAAAAAAGAATTCTCGATGCTGTGCTGATTTACAACGTCAGCGCGCTCAAGCATCCGGAACGGGAGCGCCTCGTCGCGATCGAGTGGTCGCGCGATGGCCTGCAGGCTGTGCTTTATCTCGACGGAACCGCCCAGGCGCTCTTCGACTTCAAGACTCGGGAAGGCTATTGCCGCACGAACTTCCCGAATTTCCTCGGCGAAGGTGACACATGGCGAAAGTCATCGCACGCCTGGTCCGATGCAATCTTTGAAAAATTCGAAGCAGCCCTGTACGCCTGAAAAAATCGGCCACCGGTAGCGCGGATCAGAATCCATTTGATCCGTGTTCATCCGCGGCCTCGACCAGCAGAAGCTCCATAAAAACATTCGCCCGCACATAAGGCGACTGCTGCGGCAGCAAATGCCGGAACCCCAGCGACTCATATAAATGAACCGCATTGGCCAGCCTGTTGTTCGTCTCGAGATACAGCTTCGTTGCCCCCATGACCTTCGCCTCGGCAATGACTCTCGCAAGAACCTTCCGGCCGATGCCGTGTCCCCGCACGTCTTCTGCAACCGCCATCTTGGCGACCTCGAAGACACCCGGCTCCATAGGCTTCAGTGCGCAGCAGCCGACAGCGCGGTCGCCGAGCGTCGCCATGATGATCTGGCCGCCCGGCTCAAGAAAGCACCCCACCGGATCGCCAAGTACTTCCCGATCGGCCTCCTCGAGACTTCCGAAGTATTTCTCAATCCACGCCGCATTCAGTTCACGAAACGCATCTGCATCGGCGTACCGGAACAGGCGAAGTTCGACCGATGAAACCATGGCATGATCGTTCGACGGCAGATCGGTGAGGCTGAGTGTCATTGGCATGGCGAAATCCCTCTGCAACTCAACCTACGACCGTGCAGTCCATACGTCCAATATCTTGTTTGTCCGAATTATGATCTAAAAAGTATGGATCGTGATATCGAGCTCCGGCATCTCCGCTACTTCATTGCCGTCGCCGAAGAGCTGCATTTCGGCCGCGCCGCCCAGCGTCTCCATCTCGCGCAACCGCCGCTCTCGCAGCAGATTCGCAAACTCGAAGAGATCCTCGGCTACCCGCTTTTCGTTCGCACCTCGCGCGCCGTTCGTCTCACTGCGGCAGGAGAAGTCTTTCTCGATCGCGCTCGCCGCACCCTCCGCAACGTGCAGGAAGACCTCGACGAAGCCCGCAGTATCAGCCGCGGAGACGTCGGTTTCCTGCGCGTCGGTTTTATCGGCTCCAGCATGCTGACACCGCTGCCCGAGATGCTCGGACGCTACCGGCATCAATACCCCAGGGTTCAGCTTCAGCTCCAGGAGTCCTTCTCGTCCTCACTCGAGCAGTCCCTCCTCAAAGGCACCATCGACGCAGCGTTCCTGCGCGATGGAGATCCCGTTCCCGGGCTCGACATCGAGCCCCTCTTTTCAGAGCCGTATGTCGCCGTGTTGCCGCACACGCATCCGCTCGCCGGGCGACGGGCCATCTCCGCCGGACAGCTGCGTAACGAGCCCTTCGTCTTCTTCTCGCCCGCCGCAGGAAAACTCGCCTACGACCAGACCATCTCGCTATGCCTCGATCATGGCTTTCGCCCGAACGTCGTGCAGGAGGCCCCGCAGTGGCTCACCATCCTGCGACTGGTCGGCGCCGGCCTCGGCGTAACCATAGCGCCGCAGTGCGTCCGCCAGGTAGCCTCTCCGCATGTCGCATGCATCGCTCTTCGCGGAGCAAAAGTACGCAGCCAGATCGAGCTCGCCTATCGCACCAGTGACGACCGCTCCCTGCTCCAATCGTTTGCCGCAATCGCACGCAACAGCTTCTCCTAGAAACAAAATTCACAAATTTGATGTACCGGTTACGGTACAATTCCGGGTGTGGTCATACCTGAGCAAGCCACACCTGGTAAGCGAATATCTGTCATCTTCTTTCGAACCGCTGCAGGGAGAGAGCCGGTACGAGAGTGGCTGAAGTCTTTGGAACCGGACGCCGATCGAAAACAGATCGGCATCGATATCAAAACTGTTGAATACGGATGGCCGATGGGTATGCCTGTCTGCAGACCCTTGGGCAATGGGCTATACGAAGTCAGATCAAATCTGAGCAGCAATAGAATTGCGCGTGTTCTTTTCTATATCGATGTGTGCAACCGCATGGTATTGCTCCACGGATTCTTGAAGAAGACTCAGAAAACACCCCAGGCGGATCTGGAATTAGCCAGAAAGAACAAGCGGCGGCATGAGGTTGGTCTGGAAAGGAGGAAATAGCATGGCAAGCAGAAAAAATGAGATTCATAGCGGCTCCAGCTTCAACGATTTTCTGGAACGGGAGAACATTCGCGATGAAGTGGAGAGCGCTGCCATCAAGCGTGTATTAGCGTGGCAGTTTCAGCAGGAGATGGTGCGCCAGCAAAAGACGAAACAAGCGATGGCGGCAGAACTCCGTACCAGCCGTTCTCAGCTCGACCGATTGCTCGACCCTCAAAACACCGCTGTTTCACTCGAAACCCTGGCAAGGGCAGCGCATGTTCTCGGAAAACGCCTGGTGGTGGAAATCCATGATGGTAAGCGTCGCAAATCCCGCGCCCGTACGGCTTCGACTAGGCGCATAGGTGCAGCTTAACAATCGAAGCCGCAATCGGGGGGCAGCAGTTCCTTAGCCGAGAAACAACTGCTCCACGTCGAGCCAATCCCTCACCCGCCGAAATCCCTTCACCCGGGCGTTGTGCGGAGAGCTGTAGAGAATCCCCTCGCCCTGAAATCGCCGAAGCTGGCGCGGATTGTCATCAATCAGATACTCGGCTCGCAGAATCCCCTTATCGCCGCAGTAAACAATGTGCGAAGGCGGAATAAACGGAAAGTGCTTTTCCAGCCATCGAAACTTCTGATGAAACGAGGTGGGCACCTCCATCGCAGCCGTCGCAATAAACACTTCAAAGTTTTGCTGCAGGCGTCTCAACACCCGCTGCGACTCCGGCATCACCTCGAGATGCTCAAAGAAGTCCTCCGACCGCAGATAGCCTTCGATCACATGGTGCCGATCCGCTGAGATCACATCCCAGAGAGCCTTGCCTTCCAGATCGGCAGGCGTGATCTGTTCCTGGTACTCGCGGTTATAGCGAAGCAGATGCTCCCCAAGCGCATCTGCCATCACCTCATCCATGTCTACACAAATGCGGGGTACTGCCATCCAGCCTTTGTTTTAGCAGGTGTCCTCGCAGGTGTCCAAAAAAAAGTGGACACCTGCCTTTTTTGCGTTCTAAAACCGCCGCTTTTTACCGGGGGTAGGGGTGGGGGTTTTAGTGGTTGCGACCTATGAAGGCGCGGCATCGCCGCGCCGTGTGTCCTGGCCTTTGTCTTTGCTTTTGCTGTTGCTTCTGCCAGCGCATCCCCGACCTCACAGGGAGGTCTCGCGGCTGTCAGGGCTGGCCGCTGGCGGCCACCGCGTCAGCGGCGCGGAGCGGCCTTGACTGCCGTGAGATCGTATCGCCTGTTCGGGTGCGCTGGCCGTCTTTGCCGTTGCCTGTTTTTTCTCGTTGCGGATCCGCGCGGCTGTTTTCTGCGAGGTTGCCGTTGCGGTTGCTTTTGTGCGGCGTCAGCCGCACGCAAGGGGCGCGAGCAACGCGCCCGAGGAGCGGCAGCGACGAGGCACGCTGCGGGGCGCGGGGCGCAGCGTGCCCGCCGCAGGCGGGGCGACCAGCGCGGAGCGCATGCGGAGTGAGCGCAGCGACACGCAGCGAGGGCGGCACGCCCGAGGGAGCCGAGGGCCGCTGGCCGCTGCAAGCGGCGCGAGTGGGCGTGCGCGGGGCACGTGACGCGGGCTTTGTCGCGGCGCGTGACTTGCTGCCTGCCCACCAGCGGCATGCCCGAGCACGGAGCGCAGGCACCCGCACCGCAGCGCAGCGAGGAGCGGAAGGCCGAGCACCGCGCGGAGAACATCGTGCCTACGGCTTTGTCCGGGCCACGGATGCGCGATGGAGACGAAAAGCCCTGCCGAGGGGGACTCGACAGGGCCACTTTGCACCAAGATATAACCGCTCCTGCAGACCGCCGCTAAGGGCTGCCGGAGCGGTCATAGCCATTTGTATCACTGTCCAGCTTGGCTTCGCGCATGAGACGTTGCCAGACCTGTACAGCGGCATCGAGCCGCCGCAGGTTCACGCCGAGCGGCACCTGATAGCCCGCGTAGCAGCGGAAGGAGTGCGAGACGCACTCCGCCGCCCAGAGCAACTCGCGCTCTGCGTCGAGCAGCGCGAGGTGCTTCGTGCCGGTCACGCGATACACTCCGTGCAGCCTAATGACCGTGATCGTCGTCATCGTTCGACCGCCTTGGTCTGCTGCGCCCGCTTCGAGCGACGCCGCCGCGCACGACGCCGGATGCACCCTCCCGGGCAGGTGGTTGTGGTTGTCGCCCGCCGACAGTGTGACGCCCGTGGGTGCGCCGCCCGTGCCTCGGACGATGATTTCGGCGTCGTTACTCGGCGATGTGCAGGCAGGTCTCGCAGCCGGAGCGAAGTGAATCATCGTCATCGTTGCACCCCCTTGTGCATCGCCGCCAGCGCCAGTTGCGCCGTGTACAGCAACAACCGCGCTTCGCGCCCGCTCACGTAGCCGCGACTCATGGCGACCGCGACACACGCCACGTAGCCCTGTACGCTGCCGACGTTCGTTAGCTCCGGCAGGTTCGCCATGTACGCCTGTCCCATGACGCGCCTTACCTCTTCGTCCGTGCAGCCCGCTTCGCGGGCGTGCGCCCTGCCTCGTCCGCCGCTGTGCGGCAGAAGTGAAGGCACTCGGTGATGACATGCGCGTAGGGCTCAATCGCTGCGTGGACAGACCGCAGAACGACAGCCGCGCGGCGCGGTTGCTTCTTTATGATTCGCTTCATTGAATTGTCTCCGTGGGTGGTGGGAGTTTGTCGAGTTTGACTGCGTTGGAATTGAGCTTCGCTACTTCGAGGTTCGCCAGATCGACCGGCGTGTTGCGGTGATCGAGATAGTGCAACGTGGAGTCTAGACGCTTGTGCCCTAGCACGGCTTGGACGACGCGCAGGTCTCGCGTCTGCTCGTAGACGCGTACTGCTGTCGTGCGTCGCAGATCGTGAGGCGTGAAGCGACGATTGAGGCCGAGGCGCAGCCGAAGCCGGTTCATTGATTGACGCAGGTTGCGGTCGTGGATGTGACCCCACGGATGCAACAGGCACACGAAAGGCGTCTCGCTGTCCAGCCCTGCGAGTGGCGCGAGGAGTTCGTTTAGTTCCTTCGTCACCGGCAGACACATTTCGCGGCCTTTTTTGGTCGTGAAGGTGAGCGTCTGCCGCAGCGGGTCGTAGTGCTGCGGCGCGATTTTGGCTGCCGTGCCGCTCCGCATTGCGAGATCGGAGCAGAGCAGCAGCCAGCACCGCAGATGCGGCGGTGCTGCCGCTAGCAAGACCTCCCGTTCGTTTTCGGTTGCCGTGATGTTCCGGGGAGATGGCGCTTCCTGCTTCGGAAGCGTGTGATAGAGACGCGGTGCGCCGTGCTCTTCGCAGAGCCAGCGAAGGATGCGCTTGAGCGCGTTGACACGCGCGTAGCGAGTGCCGTGCTTGTAGTGCGTCCACTGGTCGATGGTTTGCTGTACATCCGTCGCTGTGAGGTCTGCGACCGGCTTCTGCCCTGCGGTTTTGATAAGGCCGAGGGCGGCGTACTTGGCGTGGGGGCGGGTTTTGTCTCGTTTGACGAGCCACGCGGGATGGTAGGCACGGACGACTTCGAAGACGCTTGGCCCGTGCCTTGTGTTTTTGGGCGAGCCTTCGCCTTCTGCTCCATCTCGTAGCGTTCCGCGTCTTCGGCTGTGAGGAAGGCTTTACGCCGCCGAACTCCTCGGCGGTCTCTCCAATCGGCATAGAACCGATTGTGCTTTTCGTACATGGGACACCTCTGGACACTTCATCGACAGCGAAGTACCCAGTGTTTATGCAGGTGTGGACACCTCATCCATGTCTACACAAATGCGCTTCACGAAGAAGCTCTCACAATCGACGCCGCGATGCTCTCATTCTTCACCGTCTTCTTCTGCGGGGCATCGCGTTCCGGGTTCCAATAGAGCAGCCTGCCGCAGCTCTCGCACGTCAGCATAAGCTCGTGGTTGCTGCGGTCGCGGAGCTCGTTCCACGGCTGCGGTCTGACGAGCATCTGGCACGCCGAACACTTCTGTTCCACTCCCTCGGCCAGGCCCGTACCCTTGGCCTTCACAATCCGGTCGTACATCGAAAGAGCATTTTCGCCAATCTGCGGCCGCAGCTGACTGCGCTGCGATTCAACCTCACGCAGCGCAAGCCGGTCCCGGTCCAGCGCCTCCGCCGCCTGCGCCCTCCGTTCGGCATGCGTGCGCTCTGTATTGCCAAGGGTCACTTCGGCATCCGCCTTTGCCGCTTCGAGCTGTTCGGTGCGCTCCATGCTCTCAAGCTCTTGATCCTCCAGGCGGCCAATCTCGCTTTCGGCAAAGCTGATCTCATGTTCGAGCGCATTCGCCTGCGCCGTCGTCGTCACCACATCCATCTGCTTGCGGAGCCGCGCGGCCTTCTGCTGATGGTCCTTGACCTCGAGCTCAAGTCGCCGCCGCAGAACTTCTTCCTTCTCCAGCTTTTCCACGACGCCCCGGAGTTCAGCCCGTGCCGCGTTGACCTTGACCATCAGTGCGGCCACCTGCTTCGGCAGCGCCGCAATCTCGTCCTGCAGGCGTCTCGCTTCGATATCGAATCCTTGCAGTACGATCAGCTTCTCGAGGTCCGGATGCATTCCCTTCACGTCCTTTCGTCTCCCCGCATCTAACCACCATACGTCTGCGGAGTCCCCGCAATCGCAGGGAAAACCGCAGTCTAGCACGCGGCAAGTTCGCGTCACGACCTTGGTTCGCCGGTTTCTGCCGCATTGAGAACGCCGATGCCTTGGGCGATAATAAAATCATTGCGGACGCTCGCCCGTACTCCTCCGGGCGATTCATGCGCGCCGGATGCTGCATTCGCCACGACGGACTAGCCTCCCTTGGGCTCCCTTCTCTGGTGCGGAAACTTGAATTCTTCCAAGGACTGGTGTCTGCAAATGCAACTCTGGAACGATTACGAAGGACGCACCGTCGCTGATACCTATCCGCTGGGCAAGCTGCTTCGCCCCGAAGGACGCAGCGCATTCTTTTCCACCTCCAACGGCACAGGAACCCCATCCGTTATTCGCATCATCGAAGCGCATTTTGATGAGTCGGAGATTCTGAACCGCTGGGAGATCATCTCCGGAATGCAGCAGCCAAATCTCGTCGCCATGAGGAAGTACGGCGAAACCGTACTCGACGGCACTCCGCTCGTCTACGCCGTCATGGAGCCCGCCGAGGCCAGCCTCGCCGACGTGCTGCGGGAGCGCACCCTCACCGTGGACGAGACGCGCCAGCTTGCCACAAGCCTGATCGCCGCGCTCGAAGCGCTGCATGAGGCCGGCTTCGTCCACGAGCACATCCAGCCCGAGAACATTTACGCCATCGATGAAACCGTAAAGCTCCGCAGCGACTGCGTTCGTGAAGCCGTCACGCACGCCGAAGAGAACGCCTCCGAGGTGGAAGAGCGCAGGAACCGCGACGTCCATGACCTTGTCATCGTTCTCCTGCAGTCCATCACAGGCCATCGCGAACTCAAGGGCTCTGCCACCCTCCTGCCCACGCCTTTCGACGCCATCATCCGCAATGGCCTTAGCGGCACCTGGGGACTCAAACAGATGGCGAATGCTCTCGCCGTGCGCGCGTCCGCAATCCCCGCCGCAAGAGCGCCGGAAAGGACATCTGCGCAGCCTCTTCTGCCTCCGGCGTCCCCGCCCATGCGTCCGATGTCCGCCGCTGCGCCGCAGGCCACTGCTCCGGCGGAAAAACCAAAGCCGCAGCCTGCCGTTCCTGTGGCTGCAGCCGCGTTACCCGAACCAGCCCGTCTCCCAACCACCGCGCCCTGTCGTCACAGCCGCTCCCGATGTCAGGCATCGCATCGTCAGGCCGGTTGAGCGCGATCTCAACCGCACGCGAGTATGGCTCGCCGCCGCCGTGGGAGCGTTCCTGCTCATCGTGCTCTTCTGGTATTTCCTGCGTGATCAACCCACAAAAAGCGATGCGCGTCCAATTACCACGCTCGCCATGCCCGCTAATCCGGCCAACGCTGCTGAGGCCGGGGCTCGAACAGCAGCACCGCCGCCTGCTGTCGCTCCCGCAGGCCGCACCCAGTGGCGCGTCGTTGCCTTCACCTACAATCACGAAGATCAGGCGAAGAAAAAAGTCTCCTCCATCTCCAAACGAACCCACGGGCTCAACCCGGAGGTCTTCACCCCAACAGGACGAGCCCCTTATCTCGTCACACTTGGCGGCCCAATGACCCGCGATGACGCCGCTGCCTTCAGAAGGAAGGCCGTCGCCGCCGGGCTTCCCGGCGACACGTATATCCAGAACTACAACCGCTAAATTGTCGGCTAACCAACGGTTGCCGGAAACTTTCCTCGCGAAAATCTGAATCCGCCCTTTCGCGCGGGGAATCCAAAACACTACGCATGGCAACCACGGCCCTAGACCTTCCCAGCGCGCAAAATCTCCCGGATGCGCCGGATGCAGAGCACTATCACTCTGTAGACAAGCCGTGGCGGCCACGCGTTAACCCATGGATCGTCGCCATGACCGTTACGCTGGCGACCTTCATGGAGGTCCTGGACACCTCCATCGCCAACGTCGCACTGCCGCACATCGCAGGCGGCCTCGGCGCAACCCAGGACGAAGCCACCTGGGTCCTCACCGCATATCTCGTCGCGAACGCCATCATTCTTCCCGCCGGCGCCTACATGACTACCTTCATCGGGCGCAAGCGCTTCTACATGATCTGCGTCGCGCTCTTCGGCATCTCCTCGGCGCTCTGCGGACTCGCCCCTTCCTTGCCTCTGCTCGTCTTCTTCCGCATCCTGCAGGGAGTCGGCGGCGGCGGCCTCGCTCCCTCCGAGCAAGCCATCCTCGCCGACACCTTCGAGCCCGCAAAACGTGGCCAGGCCTTCGCCATGTACGGCCTCGCCGTCGTCGTCGCCCCTGCCATCGGGCCAACCCTCGGCGGATACATCACCGACAACTTCGACTGGCGCTGGATCTTCTTCCTCAACGTACCCATCTGTCTGATCTCCCTCTTCCTTACCTCGCGAATCGTCGAGGATCCGCCATGGGTCCACAAGCAGGTGAAAGAGGCGCAAAAGGGCGGCATCAAGCTCGACCTCATCGGCTTCGGCTTGCTCGGCCTCACCTTCGGCTCCCTCGAGTTCATCCTCGACAAGGGCCAGGAAGACGACTGGTTCGGATCGAAGATCATCACCTTCTTCATCGCCACCATGGTCATCGCCTTCGTCGCCATGATCTGGTGGGAGCTCCGCCAGCTCCGGATCGGCCACAGGCCCATCGTCAACCTCACGCTCTTCAAGCGCCGCAACTTCGCCATCTCGTTCATGCTCATGTTCGTCCTGGGCTTCGCGCTCTACGGCACGACCATCCTCATCCCGCAGTTCGTCCAGACGCTGCTCGGCTATACCGCCGAGCTCGCCGGACTCGTGCTCTCACCCGCCGGCTTCATGATGATGGCGATGATGCCCGTCGTCGGCTTCCTCTCGAGCAAAGTCGATCCCCGCAAGCTCATCGCCTACGGATTCACCATGCTGACGCTGTCGCTCATCACCATGCACACCATGGACCTCGGCATCAGCTACGGTCGACTCGTCTTCCTCCGCATCTTCCAGGCCTCGGGGCTCGCCTTCCTCTTTATCCCGATCAACATGATCGCCTACATCGGCGTGAAGCCGACCGAAAACAACGACGTCTCCGGCCTCACCAACCTCGCCCGGAACGTCGGCGGCTCCTGCGGTACAGCCTTCGTCGCCACCATGCTCACGCGCCTCAGCGCCACGCACGAGAACAACATGATCCGCAACCTCACGTCCGGCAACCCGGCCTTTGTCGAGCGCGTCAAGGCCCTCAAGCCCATGTTCGGAGCAGGCCACGGCGGAGGCGGCAACCCCATGACCGGCAAAGGCGCGCACGCTGCACAGGCCTACATCTACAACCAGATGCACGCCCAGGCAGGAATGCTCGCTTACCTCGACATCATCCAGACCCTCGCCATCTTCTGCGCCTGCATGCTCCCGCTCCTCTTCTTCATCCCCAAACCGCCACAGCATATGAGCCCCGGCGGCGGCCACTAACAACCCCCGTTCAACAACACTCCGTTCAGCCCCTCTTAAGCGTGCATCGTTAGCATGAGTATTGATGCGCCGTAAATTTTGCTGCACCCTTGTTCTCTTGCTGCTGAGCATTGCCTGGCAGGGCTTCGCCCAATCTGCCGGTTCGATCCGAGGTTCTGTCGTCGACCCCACCGGCGCTGGAATCCCCGGCGCACCCGTTCGTCTCGAAACCCCCACAGGCGCACTCGTAACCCAGTCCCAGGCTGACTCCAAAGGAGACTTCACTCTCCTCAATCTCACTCCCGGCAGCTTCTCCCTCACCGTACCCGCTTATTCCGGATTCGCCGCGAAGACCATCCCCGTCCGCGTCAACACCAATCTCTCCGGAATCAAAATCACCCTCACCACCGAATCCGTGCAGCAGGAGATGACCGTCGGCACCGACGACACTCTCTCCACCGACGCCTCCGCCAACCAGGACACCATCACCACCACCGGCGACGAACTCCGCAAACTCCCCGTCTTCGACCAGGACTACATCGCCGCCCTCACCCCATTCCTCGATGCCTCAGCCGGCTCCTCCGGCGGCGCCACCATCATCGTCGACGGCGTCGAGATGAAGAGCGCAGGCGTCTCCGCCTCCGCCATCAAGGAAGTCCGCGTCAACAACGATCCCTACTCCACCGAATTCTCCCGCCCGGGCCGTGGCCGCATTGAGATCATCACCAAACCCGGCTCGCCCAGCTTCCACGGCGAAGCCAACTTCATCTTTCGCGATGCCACCTTCAACGCGAAAAACTACTTCTCGCCCGTCCGCCCTCCTGAAGCCCGCCGCATCTATGAAGGACACATCTCCGGCCCTGTAGGCCACGGCGGTCACACCAGTTTCATCTCCTCTGCAACCCATCGCACGCAAAACACCGCCGCCGTCGTCAACGCCATCGGCCCCAACGGCCCCATCAACCAAAACGTCCTCACCCCCAACAGCAACTCGCAATACTCCATCCGTCTCAGCCACGACTTCTCCGCCAGCCACCGCCTCTCCGTCGGCTACAACTACCAGGGCAGCAGCAGCATCAACGCCGGCGTAGGCGGCATCACTCTCCCCGAGGCCGGATACAACCTCAACTCCCGCGAAGACGACGCCATCTTCAACGACCGCATCATCATCACACCCAACCTCATCAACCAGCTCGTCATCACGCTCGAGAAGGATGAAGACAACACCGCCAGCGTCACCAACGCGCAGTCCATCCAGGTCAGCGGTTCCTTCGTCGGCGGAGGCGCGCAGGCCGACGTCGAGCGCACCGAGAACACCATCCACGTCAACGAAACCGTCACCTGGAGCCACAAGCGCCACTACATTCGTCTCGGAGTCCAGCTGCCCCAGTTCAGCCGCCGTGCCGTCGACGACCACACCAACCGCCTCGGCGTCTACAAATTCGCCTCGCTCGCCAACTACAACACCCAGACCCCCTACGTCTTCACCGCGCAGCAGGGCCCCGGACGCGGCATCTACTGGATCAACGAATTCGGCTCGTTCTTCCAGGACCAGATCAAGCTCACCTCGCGCCTGCAGCTATCCGTAGGCCTTCGCTACGACTGGCAGACCTTCCTCCACGACAACAACAACTTCTCTCCACGCCTCTCCATCGCCTACGCGCCCGGCAAAGGAAAGACCATCCTCCGCGCCGGCGCCGGAGTCTTCTACGACCGCACCGGCGGAGACTTCCCCTCCACCGTCGTACTCCACGACGGCGTCATCCTTCACACCATCCAGATCCAGAACCCGCAGTATCCCTTCCCCGGCTCGAACATCAACAACCTCCCCACCAATCTCGCCCGCTTCGATCCCCACGTCCGCGCTCCTTACGCTCTTCAGTACAGCGTCGGCATCGAGCGGCAGGTGCACAAAACCGCCACCATCACCGCTGCCTATCGCGGACAGGTCCAGGCCAAGAGCTTCCGCTCCGTCGACGTCAACGCCCCCATCCTTCCGCCGAACCCCGACATCAACGCAAAATATCCGCGCCCCGATCTCCGCTACGGACAGATCCAGCAGATCGAGTCCGGTGGCCGCACCCTCCTCAACGCACTCGACCTCGGCTTCCGCGGAGCCGCCGGACGCTGGTTCTCCGGACAGGCCCAGTACACCTTCTCCCGCTTCGAAGGAAACACCGGCGGCATCAACGCCTTCCCGCAGGACCAGTACCATCCCAACGCCGAGTGGGGACGCGACAACCAGGACCGCCTCCAGCGCTTCAACCTCATGGGAAACATCAACCCCGACCACTGGCTCTCGCTCGGAGTCAACGCCACCCTCTACACCGGCACCCCGTATAACGAAACCACCGGCTTCGACTACTACCACACCGGCCTCGGCAACGCCCGCCCCACAGGCGCTGGCCGCAACATCCTTCAAGGCGGAGGAGTCGCCTCTCTCGATCTCCTCTACAACCACGACTTCTTCCTCACGAAGCGCAAGGACGACAACGCCAAAATCCTCTCCGCCGGAGTCTCCGCCTTCAACGTCCTCAACCGCACCAACTACACCAGCTACATCGGAACCCTCAGCTCATCACGCTTCGGCCAACCCACCGCCGCCCTCGCCGCCCGCCAGCTCCAGTTCTCCGTCGGCTTCCGCTTCTGACTCGCACGATTCCTGCTTATAATCGAGCACACGGTCGGGCTCTCATTAAATACATTCTCCGAATCGATGACCAGCTTCATCCTGCGATCTTGGTAGCTGTCGAGGTGCATTATGCGAAGCGCCCTCTACTATCCCCACACGGAAATCAAAAAGGAAAGCCTGCTGAAAACAGCCCTTCTGCTTTGGGATGAGATTCATGTCATTGCACCATGGAAAGACTACAAGCCTGCCTATCCGAACTCCTTGCATCGTGAGGCATTCGATGTGATCGGTAAGTGCCGTGTTCCGACAGATGAAGAAAAGCAGGAAGCTCACGAAATGATTCTGGACTTCGCAACGCGGCCTTTACCGCCTGCTTTTTCTTTTAAAGCTGCTCCAGGCGCTGAGAATGAAGTCTATGAAATGTACCCTCAAAAACTCGCCGACATGACCTGGCAAATGTTGGGTGTGGGAGGTCTCGGCGTTGTCGGTTCCGCTTTGCCCAATTCGGACTTTCCAACAAGTCCTGCAATGGGTCTGGCTATCATGAACATCCTGGCCGATTGCTGTGCGAAGAAAAGCTTCACCCGGGTGACAGATAGAGGCGAAGCCTATGCCTCACTACAGGGTTTATTGACTGGCGATGAAAAGACAGGCGAAATCATAACGAACGAGCTGATACCGATTTCCGTCAAGGTAGTAAGTGCCGAGCGCCTGAGCCTTGAAAGATTGCTTGCGTTCCGTAAGAAAGAAGGCGCAGCCGAACGCGATCTTCGGCACAGGCTGCAAAAGAGAATTGACGATCAGGCAAAAATCGTTGTCGAGTGCAAAGGCCAGACGGAACGGAATGAAGCATTGCGTCAGTTCGAACAGGACAATCAGGACGACTACAAATTACTGAAAGAGGCTCTCAAACTTAAACTTCGGCAAACACTCGGTTCTAAAGAGATCATCCTCACCGTGATCGGAGTAGCCGGCATCGCCGCCGCCGCAGGTCTGTCGACCGCTTTGCCGATACCGGAAGTTTCTACTGCGACCGGCGGCGCCGTCACAATCGGGGGCCTTATCGCCGCAAAATCGAAATTCTCAGCCGAGCGCCAGAAACTGCTTCAGGAGCATCCGGCAGCATATTTATACGAAGCCGCCGGTGGACTGAGGCTTTAACTCACAGGTTCATCATTCAACCAGTTGCAGATTCTACGGCGCAATCGCAATCACCTGTCCCTTACCGCTTGTCAGCGAAGGATGCGAATAGCATTGTTAATGCATGCATTCGTCTTTTGAATCGTCTTGGGATTCGTCTCGGTAGGACTGTACTTGCAATGGGCTTCGACAGATTTTCTAACAGCTTCTGTCGCCGCTTGAATTTCGCGAATTTGCTCCGGCGTTATCGCATTCTGTTGTGGTTGTGCCTGGTCATTACCCTCTGTTGGTGAAAGAGTTTGAGCGGAAAGGTTACAACTCACAAAGGCAGAAATTAAACAGACGAAGAGGCCGCGAACACATGAAGCTCTTGAAGGCATGGCGCTGTTCTCCGAAGAAATGTTGAATGGTAGGCGATTCTAGACTAAAAGAACACTTTGCACCAAGAGATAAAGAGGGGGCTACCTACAGGACAGGCTTCTCCAGGCCCCGAACAGCCCGCCCGCTCTTGCCATCAAGGTCAAAAATAATGACCTCATTCTTGCCCTTCTTCAACCACGGCTGAGGAGCATAAAGCGTCCGCTGCGGTCCGGCATTCCAGATCCGCCCGAGCGCGCGCCCATTCAGCCAGAGCTCACCCTTGCCGAACTCGCTCGTATCGAGAAACGTATCCGCAGACGTGTCCCCAGACGAGCCCAGCCTGAAGTTGCCGCGATAAAAGCACGCCCCCTCGCACGGCTTCTTGCTGAAATGAAGTTTTTCCACATCGCTCATCGGCAGCGGATAAATCTGCCAGCCCATCACCGGCCTCCCCGCCAGCGTCACCTGCTTCGTGATGCCTGCGCGCTCGCCGCCAATCGCATGACCGAAGTTCACGCGCCCCGTATTCTCCACCAGAATGTCGAGCCGCGAGTTCGCTTCTTTGACATCCAGCGCCAGACGATCCTGCTTCAACCGCCGGTCGATCGCGCCCGCGAGCTTGCCGTTCACATAAACCCGCGCATAGCTGTGCACCTGATCGAGCACCAGCTCACCGGAAACCGGCTGCGCCACACGCGCGCGATAAAGAATGTAACCGTAAGCCTGATCGACATCCTCCATCGAGAGCACCTGTTCCGACAAAATCGGTTTCGGCAGATTCTCCCAAAGCGACACGGCCTCCGGCAGCAAAAATGGATCGACCTTCCTCGGTCTTCGGATAGGCGGGCAATCCAAAGCACTTCTGCCAACGATCAAGCCCTGCTGAGCACAGGGCGGAGCCACACCCGTAGCCTTCGCAATGATGTCGCGAAACGCAAAGTACTTCGCCGTAGGCCGTCCGCTCTCATCCAGCACGGAGTCGTAGTCATAGCTCGTCACATCCGGCTCATAGCTTCCCTTGCCGTCGCTGTTGGCGCCGTTCATCCAGCCAAAACTCGTGCCGCCGTGAAACATGTAGATGCTCACCGAGTAGCCCTGCTCCAGCATCCACTTCAGATTCGCCGCCTGCGCGTCTGCATTCGTATGCGCATGCTTGCCGCCCCAGTGATCGAACCACCCCGCCCAGTATTCGCTGTTGAAAAACGGCCCGTCAGGACGCGTCGTCTTCAGCGTCGCAAACGCCCGCTGCGCGTCGCCATCCTTCTCCCCGCCGAAGTTGATCCCGACCGGCAGATCCGGCAATGACCCCGCAGGAACCTGCTCCGGCCCATCCGCCGTGTAAAGCTGCGACTTCGTAAAGCCGGCCTCGACCAGCGCCTGGTGAATCTGCTCCATGTACGCATGATCGCTGCCGTACGAGCCATACTCATTCTCAACCTGCGTCAGAATAATCGGCCCGCCATTACCAACCTGCAGCGGAGCAAGCTCTTTACCCAGCCGCGCAAGCCAGCGCCGCGCAGGAACCATAAACTGCGGGTCTGCAGTTCTAACGGCAATATCGCGATCCTTGAGAAGCCACGAAGGATACCCGCCCCACTCCCACTCCGCGCAGACATAAGGCCCCGGCCGCAGGATGACATACAGCCCCTCCTGCTGCGCCTCGCGAACAAACTCAGCAACATCGTTGTTGCCGTCGAAATCATAAGTGCCGGGACGCGGCTCATGCACGTTCCAGAACACATACGTCGTAATCGTGTTCAGCCCCATCGCCCGCGCCATCCGCAGCCGGTCCCGCCAGTAAGCCCGCGGAATCCGCGGATAATGCATCTCTCCCGAGATCACGCGAAACGGCTTGCCATCCAGCGTGAACTGCCCATTCGCAACCGCAAACGTATGTGGTTGCTGCGCAAAGGCAGTACTGAAAACGCAAAGCATAAACACCAGAAGAACCCAACTCTTGCGCAAACCATCTCTCCCTGCGGCGACCTGTATCCGTCTTCCTTATACCAAAGAAAGAAGGCCACCCTCTTTCGAGAATGGCCTTCGACGATAGCTTCGGCACGCGTCAGAACTTCACTAGAAACGCGCCCGTGATGCGGTCCTCGCTGTAGCGAAGATCAGGAGCCCAGCCCTGCACCACCGAACCAGGCGAACCTGTATTCCCTCCCGGAGGAGTCACGCCTCCCGGCCCGCTGAAGTAAGGCACATTCGCCGCGCGGTGGTTGTACTCCAGCCGATACGTGAAGTACTGGCTCGGCATGTAATCGCCAGTTAGCGATACATCCCACGCCTTGAACGGATCGCCAGGGTTCTCCGTAAAGTATGGCGTTCCCGACGCTGCCGTCGCGCCGTTGATCGGCGGCAGCAGTACAAGGTAGCGGCCCGGATTGTTGATGCGTCCGCCACCGATCGTCACGGCATACTTGTCCCGATCGAACCACACGCGGTTATAGACCATGAAGCCGAGGAAGCTCTGCTTGGGCCCGCTCTTGCCTGTGCCGAAGCAGCTCACGCCGCCGCCGCTCTCGCAGCCCATGTCGCCGGTCAGCGTCATCGCAGCCTTGCTGATGCGCGCTGAGCGGTCGATCGTAGTACTTGAACTCCACGCTGTCGTCGGTGTGATACCGCGTCCGCCCCGTAACGCCAGGCGCGTCGCGTCCCAGCGCATACTGATTGCCGAGAATCGACCACTTGCCATTGGGCCGGAAGAGAATCTGTCCTCCGATGCCAGGGCGATTGTTGAATCGCCCGTACGACTGCCACCCATTCGTAAACCAGGGCTCGATCTTCAGCTTCGCCGTTGGAAACCACTGCACCCGCACGCCATTGAAGAACCACGGCGTATTCGACGAAACGTACGACGGCTGATAGGCCCAGTTATCGAACTGGTAGTAAGAGAACAGGCCAACATACGACATGAAGATTCCGGCATCGACATTCAACCCATGCTGCACGTTGAAGTGATATCCGCCATAAGCCTCCGACACATAACGATAAGCATCGGCTAGATTCCACTGTCCGCGCGCCGGGCTTGCGTCGTTGCGTGGCGTCGTCTGTGAGTACAGGCCGTACTGCGTCATCAGCCGCGCGCGCACGTTGTCATAGTGAAAGTCACCGCCTACGCCAAGCTGCGTTAGCTGCACCTCGTTGGAGCGAAAGATCTCGCTCGAGCCGCCGATTGTGTCATCAGAAGGATGGCGGAAGTCATAGGTGTAGTTGATGTCGGCGCGAATCTCCGGCGTGAAGAACTTCGTCGCATACGGCGTGTCCTTCGTGCGCGCGTTGCCGTTGAGCCACGTGAAATCCGCAAACGCAAATGGCTCCGACTTCGGATTCTTCGGGTCAGTGATCGTAGACTCAGCCTCTGAAAGTGCTGATGGAGGAGCCGAAGCCTTCGCCGATGTAATGTGGTGCGTCTCCGGCTGCACCGCATTCGCCTGCTTCAGCTCAAGCAGCTCTTGCTGAATCTGCTCCAACTGATGCTGCAGTCGGTCGATCTTTTCCTGTTGCGACTTCTGAACCTCTTCAACACTCTGTTGCAATTCCTGCGCTGAAGTCTGCGCCCTGAGATTCATCCCGGCCATAAACAACGTCGTTGCAAGGGCAAACCTCGTCACGGAGGCCCGCTGAATGCGTTGGATATTTAGTTTTTTCACTGCGATTCTCGCTTCCTGGCAGCCTGTGCGATCGACTGTCCTCGCACACCCGTGCTGCCCGATTTTTCATCCTAGTTACCCGCTGATAAGGAAACCGTCAGGAATCCATAAAGAATCCGTAACCGCGGTCCCGGCGGGTTTGCGCGAAACGATAGTCCGGGCACAACTTAAAGCCAAAGGGAGCAGGCCTCGCAGCCTGCTCCCTTCGCTGACAGAAACATCTGAAGGCTTACACCGGCTTCGGATTCCGCTCCTCAAACTGCCGCTGGTGCCAGTACGGATACGCCACCTTCGGATCGCTCGCCGCATCCAGCTTCGCAATCTGCTCCGGCGTAAGCTTCCACCCCACAGCCTGCAGGTTTGCCTTTAGCTGCTCCTCGTTGCGTGCGCCAATCACCAGCGTCGATACCGAAGGCCGGCCCAGCAACCAGTTCAGCGCAATCTGCGGAATCGTCTTCCCCGTCTCCTTCGCAACCTCATCAAGCGCATCGACCACCTTGTACAGATACTCTTCGTCAGGCTGCGGCCCGCCCTCGACCACAACCTTTGTCCGCAGGCGGCTGTCTTTCGGCAGCGGCTGGCCGCGGCGAATTTTACCGGTGAGCCTTCCCCATCCAAGCGGCGACCACACCAGCGCGCCCACTCCCTGATCCAGCGCCAGTGGCATCAGCTCCCACTCGTAGTCACGTCCCACCAGCGAGTAGTACACCTGGTGGCCGACATACCTCGCCCAGCCGTAGCGCTCACTCACGCTCAACGACTTCATCAGGTGCCACCCGGAGAAGTTCGAGCACGCGATGTAACGCACCTTGCCCTCGCGGATGAACTGGTCCAGCGTGCTCAGCACCTCGTCCACCGGCGTCAGCGCGTCGAAGCCGTGCATGTGGTAGACGTCGATGTAGTCGGTCTTAAGACGCTTCAGGCTTCCCTCAAGCTGCTGGATCATGTGATAGCGGCTGGAGCCTACGTTGTTCGGCCCCTCGCCGAAGCGGAAGGTCGTCTTCGTTGAGAGCAGCAGGTCCTCGCGCTTGTGCGGCTTCAGAGCCTTGCCGAGAGCCTTCTCACTCGAGCCGTTGGAGTAGACGTCCGCCGTGTCGAAGAAGTTCAGCCCCGCGTCCAGGCAGATGCCGACGATGCGGTCCGCCTCCTCCTGCGAGGTCTCCGACCACGCCTTGAAGAACTCGTTATTGGATCCAAACGTCCCCGCGCCGAAGCAGAGTTCCGGCACCTTCAGTCCCGATTTGCCAAGCTGCCTGTATTCCATGCTCCTTATGATGCACCCCAAAACGAACCGGACTCGCGCCAAAAACACCTGAATCGATAACCGCCCGTTCAGGCCGGAGACCGCGCAAGGAATTAACTCGCCAATCACATAAGTCCTCGCGCAGGCCGCCTGATTGGAACGCAGGAATCAATCAGGCTGCGACAGATTCCTTGTACGATCTTTCTTTGGGCGAAAAGCCATCGTTCCAGTCTCCCTCACTTGAAGATCGGCCTCGGCCCACCACAGGAGGAATGATGACAGGAGGAATGATGCCGGACGAAGGAAATGCAACGCGGCCTGCAGTGACCTTGCACCTGGTCTCAAGCCTCGATGGATTCATCGCACGGAAGGACAACAGCGTCTCCTGGATGGATTCCCCTGGGCGCGTCTACGAAGCCGGGGTTTCCATCTCCGAGGAAGAAGCCGCAACCTTCGTCAAAGCCATCGACTGTTATATCCTCGGCTCTCGCACCTATGAACACGCACTGGAACTGGGATGGCCCTATGGCGATACTCCGGTAGTCGTGGTCACCGGCAGAAAATGGCCACCGGCGAGGAAGAGCGTCGAGTTCTATTCGGGTGATCTCAGGACACTCCTGAATGAGAATCTCGCGCCGCGATTTCAAAACATCTGGCTGGTGGGCGGAGCCATGTTATGTCAGAGTTTTCTCTCGCTCGGCCTCGTGGACGAAATCAGGTTGATCGTCGCCCCTGTCCTGTTAGGCGACGGACTCCGGCTGTTCGGTTCCCTCACCGAGACGAGGTGGGATTTGAAGAACGTGGTCGCCTACAGAAACGGTTTTGTTGACCTGTCATACACAATCTCTGTCAAGCCCTGAAGCTTGTGCAAAACCGCAATCCGATTTTGTAACCAGAACAAACACAAAACCTTGCATCTCAAAAATAAACCTCACCAACGTGGCAGAGCAGTTATGCCATCTTCGCTACACTTAAAACAAGTCAGACAAAAAAGAAGCCCCGGCCTCGGAACCGGGGGCATTTGCCGTCCCGTTGCCGTTGCCTTTGCCTTTCTTGTTGTCATTCCCGCAGAGCCTGCCCTGAGCGAAGCCGAACGGGGAATCTGCTTTTCCACAACAACCCGAAGAAACATCAACTTCCAGACAAACCCTTCGCCTTTGCCTTTGCCTTTGCATTTGCCGTTGCCTTTCTTGTTGTCATTCCCGCAGAGCCTGCCCTGAGCGAAGCCGAACGGGGAATCTGCTTTTCCCTACAACAACCCGAAGAAACATCAACTTCCAGACAAACCCTTCGCCGTTGGCCGTTGCCGTTGCATTCCTCTTTTGCGCATCACGTAAGCCATTGATTATCAAATCTTTGCGGGTAAGTTATTTAGAATGAAATATTTGGAGTCGTGGCCGGGATCTAACCACTTTATATTGAGATACTTACGCGAAAAGATAGGGGGAGGGTACCCCCCTCGCCGAATGTCTATGTCTTTGGGGCAGGAATCGTCACATCCCGGATAATCTTCCAGCCCTGCGCAGTCTTCTCGAACACCAGCATGTACGACCCGCTCGCATCGCCGCCACCGGCAGCAGTACGCTCCAGATGAAACTTACCGGTTGCCGTCGCAAAGCGCCCATCGAGCGGCTGCACCTCAATAGCGCTGTAGGTCAAAGTTCCCATCTTCTCCCGCGTGGAGAAAACGGTACGGTACCGCTCCAGCATTCCCGCATAACCGCGACTGATGTTCGAACCAATGAACAGGATGTCCGGCGAATTCTTATAACCAGTCGCGAATGCGTCCAGGTCGCCGCGGTTCCAGTCCACAGCCTGCTGGTCAAACACGGCCCGAATCGCTGACTCATCCGCGCTCATCGAGTTCTTCTGCGCAAACCCGGGAACTCCCCACAGAACAATGGCAACAAAAACCGCGACAACGAAGCGATACATACAGATGCCTCCAGGCTCCCAAATCCAACACCGCAGTCTGAGAATAGCTCGATTTCCACCGGGCCAACCTCACATCTCAGTCTCCATCGGCTTATCGACCTGCGACTGGTACACCTCTTCGACCCGGTCTACGGTATCGATCTCGCTCACAGGCTTGTCATCGCGAATCCGCACGATCCGCGGAAACCGCAGCGCGAATCCGCTCGCATGGCGGTCGCTCCGCATCACGTTGTTGAACGCTACCTCCAGTACGCGCAGCGGTTCCACCGTGCGAAAGAAGCCATGGTCCTCCAGTGTGTGTTCCATCATCCACCCACTCATCTCCGCAATCTCCGCGTCCTTCAGCCCGGAGTAGGCCTTCCCCACATTCAGCAACTCGCCATCAGCCCCGCGAACCGCAAACGTGTAGTCGCTCAGAATTCCCGCACGCTTGCCATGCCCGAACTCCGCGCCCGTCACCACCACATCCAGCGTCGCCAGCTCCCGCTTCAGCTTCATCCACGCCAGCCCGCGCCGCCCCGGCTGATACACCGACTCCGCCGCCTTCAGCATCACGCCCTCGTTCGCCCGCGCGCGGGCCTCGGCATAGGCACGATCGATGTCCTCCGCGCTCTCCACCAGACGCGATGGCGAAAGCAGCAGCCGTTCGACCTCCTCGCCATCGGGCTCGGCAAACATAAACCCCTGCGCGCCCTTCTTGCGCTCATCCACCGACACCGGAGACCGCGTGACCTCCACCAGCTTCTCCACCACTGCCTCCAGCCGATTCCGCCGCTCGCGCAGCGGCCTCTCCAGCAGCAACTCCCCGTCGGCATACATCAGGTCGAACGCCATGAAGATCACCGGAACCTGCCGCCGCCACTCGTTCGACACCCGCTTACGCCCGATCCTCTGCCCCAGCACCGCAAACGGAAGCGCCCGCGCCTCTTTCAAGTCCCACCCAAGAATCTCGCCATCGAAAATCAGCGGCCCCACCCCGGCGCCACTCACCTTCGCAAACGCCTCCTCAAGGTCCGGATAACTCTCCGTCACATCCTCGCGATTGCGCGAATAAATCGCCACCCTCCCCGGCTGCCGCGGATCGCCGCAATGCACCTGCGCCCGCATGCCGTCATACTTGTCCTCAAGAAACGCCTCAATACGAACCACCTCGGACGAAACGTCACCCGAGAATCGCTCCACCGCCTCCTCAGGCGATTCCACCGGCGACGCCAGCATGAACCCCAGCGGATGAAACAGCCGCATCCGCGCCTCCTTCAGCGTGCCCGCAAACGCCCGCCGAACCACCGCACTCAGATCCGCCTCAAGCATCACCGCATTGCGAACCTCGGCCACTGGCGCCTCAGCCGCCGCAGCAATCGCCTCCTCAACCAGGCTCTGCTTCACGCCGATCCGCATATCGCCGATCATCAGCTTCAGCAGATACTTCGCCTCCAAAGGAGAAGCCCGCCGCAACAACCCCTCCACCAGCCCGGACCGAATCGCAGTCGTCTTCGCAACCGCCATCCCGGCAAACGCCTCCGCCACCTCCACCAGCGTCAAGGCAGCCACCGATCCCAAATCGGAGAGCAGATCAAACCCGGCCGCCCCCAGATCCCCATGCCGCTTATAAGCCGCCGTCAACTCAATCTGAGTAGCCCCGCTCACCTCCAGCAGAGCCTTCGACAACAACGCTCCACCCGCATTCAGCTTCCGCGAATCCGCCTCGGCAAACGGAGTCCCCGCCACATACAGAGCAAACAGCCCCGCATCCTCGCTCTCCCGAGAAGCCTCATGGACCGCCCTGATCGCCTCGGCGATCGCCGCCCGCTTCTTCAGCCGGCTCGACTCCCCCGCCAGCCTCTCCGCCAGCTCCGCAACTGCCGCAAACTGTGCCATTTCAGTCTCTCTACCCTAAAGATGCATGCTGAACCAGTCCTGACAGGAGTAACATCTAATAAGAGCAATGTCTGCCAGGGCAAATCCGGTGAACCCCTCCCGCGTGGCACCCTACCGCCACGACTTCGCCTAGCTGCGCCTCCTCGATCCCCGCACTCTACAGCCCAGTGCCCTAAGCCCTACGCCCTCAAGAAGGAACACCCATGTTTGACCGCCTCGATCAACTAGAAGCCCGCTACGAAGACCTCGGCCGCCAGCTCGCCGACCCGACGCTCGTCACCGACCAGAAGAAGTTCTCCGCCACCGCCAAGGCCCACCGCGACCTCGAACCCACCGTCGAGAAGCTCCGCGAGTTTCGCTCGATCAAGCAGGGCGTAGCCGAGGCCAAAGCCATGCTCGCCGACTCCGATCCCGACATTCGCCAGATGGCCGAGGCCGAGCTGCTCGCGCTCGAGCCACGCCTCGCCGAGGTCGAGGAGCAGCTCAAGATGATGCTCCTCCCCAAAGACCCCAACGACGACAAGAACATCATCATCGAGCTCCGCGCCGGCACCGGCGGCGACGAGGCCGCCATCTTCGTCTCCGAGATGTTCCGCATGTACCTCCGCTTCGCCGAGCAGCACAAGTGGAAGGTCGAAGTTCTCTCCAGCTCCGAGACCGGCATCGGCGGCGGCATGAAGGAAGTGACCGCAATCTTCGAAGGCGATAAGGTTTACTCCCAGATGAAATATGAGTCCGGCGTGCACCGCGTCCAGCGTGTTCCCGCTACCGAGACCCAGGGCCGCGTCCACACCTCGGCCATCACCGTCGCCGTACTCCCTGAAGCCGAAGAGGTCGACATCAAGATCGAAGCCAAGGACCTCCGCATCGATACCTTCTGCTCCTCCGGCCCCGGTGGTCAGTCCGTCAACACGACATACTCCGCCATCCGCATCACCCACCTCCCGACCAACACTGTCGTCTCCTGCCAGGACGAGAAGTCGCAGATCAAGAACCGCGAGAAGGCCATGCGCGTCCTCCGCGCCCGCCTCTATGAGGTCGAAGAGGAGCGCATCCACCAGCTGCAGGCCAAGGATCGCAAGCAGCAAGTCGGCACCGGCGACCGCTCGGAGAAGATCCGTACCTACAACTTCCCGCAGAACCGCCTCACAGACCACCGCATCGGACTAACCAATCACCAGCTCAACATGGTCATGGAGGGCATGCTCCAACCCACTATCGACGCGCTGATAGCCCACGACGTCGCAGAAAAACTAAAGGCCGAAACCGCCGCGGCATAAAGCAGCAGACGCCGAATCTGACGCAACTCTGGGTGTTCAGCATCGAACACCCAGAGCCGGTCTAGAAACAGGCACTGGTCCTAGAAACTGATTCTTCCAGCGAGTTGCAGGACGCGCGCGCCGTTCGATCCGCTGATCTGGCCGAACGTTGCGTTGGTCTGTGCTCCGGTCTGGTCGAACGAAGGTCCCGTGCCGAAGCCGGACCCGCCAACGTTGACCGCGTTGAACTGCGCGGTATTGAACGTGTTGTACGTCTCCAGGCGCAGTTGCACGGCAAACCTGTTTTCGATCCTGAAGTTTTTGAACAAGGCCGTGTCGAAGTTGGTGTATCCCGGGAGCCTTACAGGTGCGAAGGGAGACACGCCGTTGGACAGAACAAGGGCACCGGTCTGCATCGCAGTTCCCAGGTCGGCGCAGGTACCTCCAGGGCACCTGGTGTTGTCGAGGGTCGATAGTGTAGGTGCCTGGAAGGCGCTGGTGTCGAACCACTGGTTGAACTTGCGTGGCGCCTTCTTCATGGGATCGGCGGTCAGGACCACACGCGCACCATCGCCTCCACCGGTAACGTTCGAGAAGCTGTTCGCGTACTTCGCGGAATAGCCCGTCTGCGCCGGTTCGCCGCCGGTATAGGAAGCAATACCGGAGATCTGCCAGCCATCGAGCAGAGTGCGGGTTGCAAAGTTGTCCCACAACCTGCTGCCATTGGGGATGCTCCAGAGGTAGTTCACGACGAGGATGTTGCGAACGTCGAAGCCCGCAGCACCGTAGTTCCATGTGCGCCAATTCTGGTAGCGGGCCACTCCGCCGTTATAGCTGTCGGCATAGTCCATCGCACGCGACCAGGTGTAGGCCAAACCGAACTGCAAGCCTCCCTTGAAGCGGCGGTTTGCCGTCACCTGCAGCGAGTGATAGTTGGAGGTGAGACCGGTGAACCTCATGTTGATGGTGTTGTAACCCATGTACTGCCGGAAGAAGTTGTCCGGGAGCGGGTTTGGCGTGCAGTTCACATTCACAATCTTCCCAGCACATGAAGTCTTGGTCGGATCCTGGTTCGCCTGAAGGAACTGCGCAGCATAGGGAACCGTGTTGACGTTCTGTTGTCCTGTCAGGTTGCGGGCAACGTTGCCGACGTAGCCTACGCCCAGCACCGTTCCAAAGCCGATATCCCGCTGGACACCGAGGCTGAATCCATAGACCCTGCTCTCCTTCGGGTGCAGCTGGAAGGCATTGAAGGTACCGGTCGGCCCTTGATAGCCCTTGGCATTCTGAAGGTTTTTCACGTTGTCGTAGTAGACAGTGGTCGAGTACTCCTTGGGCGGGTTGTGCGTCATGTCGCCTTCCTGCCCGATCTGTGTCGCCGGGTTGATGAAGATACCGAAGCCGCCGCGGATGGCCGTCTTGCCATCGCCAAACGGATCGTAAGAGAAGCCAAAGCGAGGCGCCAGTTGGAAGCCTGTGCCGTATATCAGGCCATCGGGATACCCGGCATGATTCGTCGTGGTGATGGTGCCGTTTGCCAGCTGCGTTGGATTTGCGACTGCGGAAGGAACATACAGGCCGCTGAGCGTCGAATTGGCAACGAAGCTTCCGTTTGTCGGGTCGCAGACTCCGGTCTGGCTGCCGCTCTTACATGGCCTGTACATGGCAGGAGCATTTCCCGAAACGTACAAACCGGGAACAAAGTTTCCGCCCGTCTGAAGTGTAGGCGGCTTGACCCATGCGAAGCGCGTGCCGTAGTCAAGGGTCAGCTTCGGGGTCACCTTCCACTGGTCCTGGCCATACCCTTCCACAACGTAGATACGCGGGTTGTAGTCCGACCGCGTATTGGGCTCAGCGTAGTTCTGGAAGTTGCCCAACAGGGCGTTGGCAAATCCGTTGTAGGTATCGGCTGCCATATTGCTGCTGGAGTTGAAGGTGAAAGACCCTTCCGGAGTACCCGTAGAGCCGTGCGCCTGCAGGTAGTGATCTGTCTTAAGGTCCGCGCCGAACTTTGTGTTGTGCCGTCCCAGGATCTTGGTCACGCTGTCGGTAATGCTGTACTGCTTGGTGATGTCGTAGAACGGGAAGCGCGAATCCCAACCAAACGACACCGCATTCGTTCCGCCGAAGGAGACGGCAGGGAACAGATTGAGCGGGTTGTTCGCAGGATAGAGTTGACCATAGTTATAGCCGCCGGCGCTCTTCTGCACCTTTGGCAGATCGCTGGCGTTATACGGTGTGAATTCATCGAACTCCGAGGTTCCGAGCGTCAGCTCATTCAACAAAGTCGGGCTGAAGGTGTAGGTCATGTCGAAGACCATGTTCGGCGACTTTGTCTGGTAGTTGTACGGGAACTGCGTCGGCATCTTGTTCGCGGTAGCGCCGTAGCCTTCGTTATTGTTTTCCAGCCATTGCGCGCGGACGTACATGCGCAGCTTGTCGGTCAGCGCATAGTCGATACGGAAGAGCTCCTGATAGACAGGCTTGTTGGCGGAGTAATTGGTGACGTAGTTCCAGTTTCCATTGTTGCCAGCCTGTGAGGGGTCAACGTTGGGCAACGGAATCGTATTCAGCAGCGCCTGCATCTGGGGATCGATCGCCTGCTGCGCCGTGGAAGGTATGTTGCTGAGTTTGTTTCCAGAAATACAACCCGCGCCGCCGTTAGGTTTCCCCGCGGCGGGTTGAACGCAGCTTGCGGTGGACTGCCCAGGAATCTTGAGAAGAAACGGCAGGTTTGTCGCTCCAACCGTTCCCTGCTGATACGTCTGCGAAAAGTCTCCGTTCCTCTCGAGGGCCGTCGGCACCCAGTACTTCTTCAAGCCGTACGGCTGCTTGGAAGGCCAGTACTCTTGCGAGTAGAAGAAAAAGAGCTTGTTCCTGTTGACATTGAAGTGTCCCGGCCAATAGACGGGCCCACCGATGTTGCCACCAATGGTGTTGTAGCGATACCGCGGTCGGGAGACGCCGTTGTAGTTGTTGAACCAGTCGTTGGCGTTAAAGGCCTCGTTGCGGCCGTAGTAGTAGGCAGTGCCGTGGAACTGGCTGGTTCCGCCTTTCGTCACTACGTTGATGACCGGACCTGAGGAGCCTGCGCCATACTCAGCCTGGTAGTTGGAGGTGAGCACCTTGACTTCCTGGATCGCGTCGAGGTTCACGTTGCTGTCGATCTTGTCGCCACCACGCGGGCTGCCACTCACACCGTCGACGTTCGTGGAGTTCATCACATTACGGCCGCCGTTGATGTTCGGCGTTCCGGATGTTCCGAGGCTGCCGCCGCCCCCACCGTTCACGACGCCGGGAATCGTCTTCAACATTCCCATAAAGTCGCGGCCAACTACGAGGAGATTATTCAACTGCTTGTCATCGATCACGCCGGAGACTTCGGAGCTTGAGGTTTGCACGGCCGTATTGGCCGCCGTCACGTCGACTGACTCGGTTACAGCGCCGACCTGAAGCACGATCGTGCCGGCTGAAAGCCGCTCCGCGGAGCTTAGTCGCAGCCCTTGCTTGTGCAGTTCTTTATATCCCGTCATCTTCACCACGGCGGTATAGGTTCCGGGCTGGACATCGGGGAAGATGAAGTCGCCGGTGGGAAGGACCTTTGTCTTGACGACAACACCTGTCTGCTGGTTGATCAGGTCCACCTCGGCGCCTGCAAGCACGCCGCCAGTCGCATCGACGACGTGTCCACTGATGGTTCCGCTCGAAGTTTGGGCCCAGCCGAAAAGGCTCAGGACTGTCAGCATGTATACGGATACAAAAAGCCTCGCAAAAAATCTCATGTTCCTACTCCTTCGGAACCTTACTCCCGTTCTCGGGTATTCCCTGTTGGAATCAAGGGCGCGCTGTGCAGCGCATTTTCGGGGTTCGGAAAAGAACTTTAGGGTTTCGGAAAAACCATTGTCAAGAAAATTCCGAAAATTGATTTTGAAATATGAAAATCGTATTTACACTGGTCGGATCATCGAAGCCGTACTCCATTCAGGAATGGTTCAGATACCGGTTCATTTGACGGCAAGAGACCGTCGATCGCGTTCGGCGTTAGGCCGACGCAATCGCCATCGCCAACTATTTTCCAATGCAGAACCGGCTGAAAATGAGGTTGAGAATGTCATCGGGAGTCGTAGCCCCGGTGAGGGAGTCAAGCGCTCGGAGAACTTCGTGCAGGTCAATCAGAATCATCTCGTGCGGAATATTGGATACGGCTGCGACGTGGACGCGGCGCAGAGCAGCTAAGGCATCGGAGATAGCGTGTTGCTGGCGGAGGTTGGTGATGAGCGCGCTTTCCGCTGGGGGAGCTGTGCCCGAGATGACACGAAGGATTGCCGCACGAAGCTCGGGGACTCCCTCGCCAGTCCATGCCGAGGTGAGGATCGTGGTGTGATCCGTAAGCGCGTGAACGGCCTTGAGGGCAAGATCCCTCTTGTTGTGCGCGATCAGCAGAGGCCGATCCGTCAGAGATGCGATGGTGGCCTCATCTTCGGGATGAGGCGGCGCGGTGGCGTCGACGACGAGGAGAACGAGGTCGGCGTCGGCCATGGCCTCACGGGATTTCGCAATGCCGATGGACTCGGCTTCGTCGGTTGTGTGACGGAGGCCGGCAGTGTCGACGAGTTCGACGGGGATGCCGTCGAGGGACACGCGCTCGGTGATGAGATCGCGGGTTGTACCGGGAGTGGCGGTGACAATGGCGCGGTCGCGCTCGACGAGACGATTAAAGAGGGAAGATTTTCCGGCGTTGGGTCGCCCGACAATGGCGAGGGTGAAGCCTTCGCGAACAAGACGGCCATAGCTGAAGGTGCGCTCAAGAGCGGCGAGGGGGGCCTGGATGGCTTCGAGGCGGGAGAGGATTTCGGGTGTGGGAAGGACGTCGATGTCATCCTCGGCGAAGTCGACTCCGGCTTCGAGGGTGGCGATCAGGGCGATAAGGGAGTCCTTGATAGGGACGATCTGGCGCGACAACGCTCCGCCGAGTTGCTGGGCGGCGATACGTGCCTGGTGGAGGGTTGAGGCTTCGATGAGGTCGTGGATAGCTTCGGCCTGAGTGAGGTCGAGGCGGCCAGCGAGGAAGGCTCGCTGAGTGAACTCACCGGGGTGAGCGAGGCGGGCTCCGCGGGAGATGGTGTGGCGGAGAATGTGCTCGAGGAGGACAGGGGAGCCATGGGCAGCGATCTCGACGATGTCCTCTGTAGTGTAGGAGTTGGGGGCGGCAAAAAAGGTGACGACGGCTTCGTCGAGGACTTCGCCGGTGGCGGGGTCGAGGATCTCGGCGAAGCGGGCCTTCTGGGGGGCGAGCGGGTGACGGAGGCGGAGGAGGGGTTCGGCTATGGCACATGCTTCGGGGCCGGAGAGACGAACGATACCGATGCCTCCTCGGCCGGGTGGCGTGGAGATAGCGACTATGGTGTCGTCGGGAGGGAGAGGCATGGGGGAAGTATCGCAGAGCTGGGGGTAGGCAGTGGTATGACCATGTGGTTAGACTGTGTGCGGATTTAAAAAACGATTTTTCGTCCGTGAAGAGGGAATGATGCGTCGACTCGTATTGACTGGATGCCTGCTGCTGAGCTCGCTGGGAGCCGCGGTGGCACAGGAGAATTACTTCAGCAACTGGCCCACTGGCTACTCGCCGACCGAGGTAGGCAAGGCGCTTGCGGAGCACTTCGTGACCAGCCCACACCAGTACACCAAGACGATTCACTACTCAGAGGTATGCACATGGTATGGCGCCCTGACCTTCGCCGAGCTGACGCATGATGACGCTCTGCGGCAGGAGCTTATCAAGCGGTTTGAGCCGCTGATGCCGGGCGGGGCAGAGGCCGAGCGCAGGCCGCAGCGGCGGCACGTGGACGACTCGATCTTCGGCGTGGTGCCATTGGAGATCGCTCGGCAGACGAAGGACGGGAAGTTTCTGACCGAGGGCAAGTGGTGGGCGGACCGGCAGTGGGAGAATCCGCAGGCGGATGGGCTTTCGGCGGAGACGCGGTACTGGATCGACGACATGTACATGCTGACGATGCTGCAGCTGGAGGCCTACCGCGCGACGGGCGACAAGAAGTATCTCGATCGCGACGCGAAGGAGATGGTGTCGTATCTGGACAAGCTGCAGCAGCCGAACGGACTCTTTTTTCACGCTCCGGATGTGAAGTACTTCTGGGGACGGGGCGACGGCTGGGTTGCGGCGGGCATGGCGGAGATGCTGACGTCGCTGCCGGAGAACCATCCTGACCGCGCGCGGATCATGAAGGGCTACAAGCTGATGATGGAGTCGCTGCTGAAGTATCAGGGCAAGGACGGCATGTGGCGCGAGCTGATCGACAAGGACGATGCGTGGCCGGAGAGCTCAAGCTCGGCGATGTTCTCGTTTGCGATGATCACCGGCGTGAAGCACGGCTGGCTGGATGCGAAGACCTACGGTCCGGCGGCGCGCAAGGCCTGGATTGGGGTGGTGGGCTACGTTGATCAGAACCACGACGTGACCCAGGTTTGCGAGGGCACAGGGAAGAAGGACGACCTGCAGTACTACTACATGCGCAAGCGGCGGACGGGCGACTTCCACGGACAGGCTCCGGTGCTGTGGATGGCGTCGGCGCTGATGCGAGACGGGGTGAAGTAGAAACTGATCCATCCGATCGATGAAAAACGAGCAAACCCGATGGAAAACGACTGCCTGGAGGGCGACCCTCCGGGCGGTTTTTTGCGCCGGATTAACATGACGCTTCTATGAATTTGTCAAGGGCACGTCTGAGAAAGAGAAGATTAGGTAATTTGTCCTATGCAAAAGCTTGCCAATTACGGGATTTGAATTCTCTTTATTGCTGACGCTGTGGGACTTAGGATTGGCCATTTGCATGCTGGTTTATGGCGGTAAGCCATCAGTTCTTATTCCTCCCCAATATGAACGGATTGTGAGCAATGCGCCTTGCTGTAATTCTATGGGCCCTGTCTAAATTCAGCTTCAAGATCTTGAGGAGAAAGAACTATATGAAAATGGTCAAGCTTGCTCTTACACTTGTTGGCAGCTTCTTAGTTCCTGCTGTGGCTTTGGCGGTACCCGCATCGACACCTTGCCCTAATCTGACGGGCTCCGATGCGACGTACCACGCGGCTGCGACAGCAACGTGGTGCAACATAATTGTTACGATCGACAATACCGGCCACGCCAGTGTTGCTGTCGTGAACACGAACCCCTATGACGGTGTTGAAGACACTTATGTAGGTGTCATTAACAACGACACAGGCCCGCTTACCTCTCTTGGGTTGACAGGCAGCAATATCTTCGGCTTCGACGGCGATGGTATCGACACCTTCGGTATTACCGGCAATGGCTCGGACAGCACCGGCTACGGCGGCGGGGATGCCTTCTTTAACATCACCAACGCCAACAATGGCATCGTGAACTTCCTTAACGGCGGCATTGCCGGAAATGGCGGCACTGGCTACTTCTCGCTCGAAGAGCCACCAAGTGTCGGTTCGGTCGGCGTAACGAGTATTAACCCCACTGTACCGGAGCCCAGCACGCTTCTGCTTCTGGGAACGGGTGCACTCGGTATCGCAGCAAACCTGCGTCGCCGTTTCGCAAAGTAAAGCAACAGAACATTCGCAAGACAGCAGGATGCAGAGTTCATACTCTCTGCATCCTTTTTTTGTTTTTTGCAGAACACTGCTTATGCTGCGGAGCGGGGCGCGACTCCCCATAACGTCATCGCCTCTTCTGCGATGATGTCGGGCATCTCTTCGGGGAAGAAGAGCTTTGCGCCGTCGATGCGACGGATGCCGCGCGAACCCGGGAGAGTGCGGTCGAGCCATTCGGCCCATTGGACTCCGAAGAAGATATCGTTCGTCGCCCAGACGATGCGTGCGGGTTTGGAAAACTCCCTCAGCTTCTCGCGAATCGGCACAAGTGGGTTGCCATCGAAGTCCAGAAGGTATTGGCTGAACTGTTCCTTGCGCAGAGGCGAACTGACAAGGGGCGCAAAGTAGCAGTCGATGGTGTCATCTGCGAGTTCTGCAGGGTGTGTGTAGGCGACTCCGAGGCCTTTGTCACTGCGAGCAAATGTTTTGTCTGCAAGTTGCGGCGCGATGAATTTGTCGGCGACTCCGGGTTGCTTTGCGAGATGGATGAGCGGCTTGAAGGCGTCGGGCGGGCTGTTCTCATCGACGTCGCAGTTGGTGATGAGGAGCGAGCGCACGCGTTCGGGATGGCGTGCGATGAAGAGCTGTGCGATGAGTCCGCCGCTATCGTTGGCGACGAGATCGACGTCTCTGATTTTGAGGTGATCGAGCAGAGCGGCGAGCATGTCTGCCTGCGCGGGGAGCGAGATATCCTGGCCTTCGGGAGTTTCGGTGTAACCGAGGCCCATGAAGTCTGCCGCGATGCAGCGGCGATATGGAGAGAGGCGATCGAGGGCGCCGCGCCACTGGTAGCCATTCAGCGGGAAGCCGTGAAGGAGAAGCGCTGCGGGGCCTCTTCCGCGCTCGATGTAGGCTACGCGGCTCATGGGAAGATCGGCGAAGCGACGGGACTGGTGGAATGTCCTGATGTCGATCGGTGCGGGATGGCCCATCGCCTGGAGACTCTCGGGGATTATGGCCTCTGGGATCATGGCCAGGCTGAGCATGGTGGATGATTGATGCAGAAAATCTCTTCGGGTCATCTCTTCTTCCTCGTATGTGCCGGATGTGCTGACTTCTTTTTGCATGTCCTTGATTGTCCCGATCCGGGACGACGAGGTCGCGCACGTTTCGATGGAGACGAGCACAATCGGCTGGAAATGATCGACCTGTGACTGAGATGTGAGGGGTCCCCCCTCCCCCCTATCTTTTCGTGTAAGTATCTCAATATAAATGGGTTAGATCTTTGCTATGATTTCAAAGATCTCATTCTAAATAACTTAGGCGCAAAGATTTGATCATCAATGGCTTACGTACCGCGCAAAAGAGGAATGCAACGGTAACTGCAAAGAGCAACGGCGAAGGGTTTGTCTGGAAGTTGATGTTTCTTCGGGTTGTTGCAGGAAAAGCAGATTCCCCGTTCGGCTTCGCTCAGGGCAGGCTCTGCGGGAATGACAACAAGAAAGGCAAAGGCAACGGCGAAGGCGAAGGGTTTGTCTGGAAGTTGATGTTTCTTCGGGTTGTTGTGGAAAAGCAGATTCCCCGTTCGGCTTCGCTCAGGGCAGGCTCTGCGGGAATGACAACAAGAAAGGCAAAGGCAAAGGCAACGGGACGGCAAATGCCCCCGTTCCGAGGCCGGGCTTCTTTTGTCTGACTTGTTTTAAGTGTAGCGAAGAGGGCATAACTGCTCTGCCACGTTGGTGAGGTTTATTTTTGAGATGCAAGGTTTTGTGTTTGTTCCGGTTACAAAATCGGATTGCGGTTTTGCACAAGCTTCGGGGCTTGACAGAGATTAAGGGGTATCTTGAGACGCCCGGGTAGACAACCTGACTTATCTTCGCCTTCTGCCCTATTTTCAGTGCTAGCATCCTGTGTGTGACCCCAACAGAAGTCTTTCAGCACTATACCGACGCCTGGAATCGGCATGATGCGGCTGGCATTGTCGCCACATTCGCAGAGGGCGGCACCTACACCGACCCAACGACCGCCGGCCCGCTTGCCGGGGCAGCGATAGCAGCCTACGCACAATCCCTCTGGGACGCCTTCCCCGACTTGAGTTTCGAAGCGGTAAGTCTGACCCAAAATAATCAGGGATTGGTCTCAGCCGAGTGGCTCATGAAGGGGACCAACACGGGTCCGATGATGGGCCTGCCACCTACGGGCCGTTCGATCGCGCTCGCCGGAGCCGACTTCGCTCGCATCGAAGGTGGCAAGATCCTCTCCCTGCAGGGATATTTCGATGCTGACGCTGTACCGCGCGCCTTGGGACTTGACATCATCGTGCAGCCCTCCTCGATCGGACCTTTCGGATTCGGCACAAGCGTTCGGGCAAGCAATGGCAGCACCGCACTTCCCGGTGCATTTAGTATCACCAACTTCTTTGCGCGCAATCCAGAGGAGGTAGCCCTCATCAAGGAAAGTGGCCGCAAGATTGCCATGGACATGCTATCCATGCCGGGGTTCATCAGCTTTGTCTCAGTTGTCGTGGGAGATTGCCTGATGACCGTCACCGCCTGGGAAACCCGGGATGCTATGGCACCCTTGATGAAGCAGGGAGAGCATCGCTCGATGGTCAGCCGCTACTTTACCTCGGAATTCGGCCACGGAGGAATGACCGGGGTGTGGGTTCCAGGACGCCTCAATCCACGCCGCGTCCGCTGTCCTGGCTGTGACAAGATGACTCCCGTCGAAGCTCCGCAACAGAACTGCAGCTGCGGCGCTGTGCTCCCCGATCCACTTGCCTATTGGTAGCGGGATTCGCATAATCCTCTCATACGGCTGTGCGCGTCGGTGATAGTAAACGGATCGCAGCGCTTGCCGTCGCCGGTGGTGAAGTAGCCTTTGAAATCCATGCACCACAGCTGATTCGGACCCGTGACCAGAGAGAACGGCTCTGAGCATGGCGTGGTGCGTTTTCTCTTCTTCTGGGGACTGGTCAAGCCTGCGCGGCTCAAGATGTTGCCGAAGGTGCTGGCTGCAGGCCACACCACGTCTGGCTGTAGCATCTCCAGTCTCGCCTTGAGCTTGCGCGCCCCCCAGGACGGATGCTTGGCCCGAAGCGTAAAGATCGCGTTCTCGATCGGCTCTAGCGTCGCGTGGGAACAACCATGCGGGCGGCGGCTGCGATCTACGAGTCCTTCCGGCCCCGTCTCGTTGTACCGGTTGATCCAACGGTAGCCCGTTGGACGAGAGATTCCATACTCACGGCACAGGTCCGCTACGGACATCTCCTCTTTGTGATAACTCGATAAAAACTGAAGACGTTGATCCATGATCCGACTCTCTTTCCAAGGCATACAACATCGTCGTGCGTGCCCAAATACCGAGTATCCGTAACCATCGCGCTTCGCTGTAAACCATGTCTCCGGTCTGTTTTGTAACGGAAGTGCTAAGTACGCTCACGATGGGGCCCCTATTTCGCAGGGGATTATTTCTTCGAGGAGAGAACAGCGAAGCGGCGCAGATCGCCGGGGGCGAGGCCTGCGACCCTGCGCATATGACGGGCGAGGTGGCTCTGGTGAGAGAAGCCGGTGGCAACCGCGACCTCTGTAACCGAGAGCCTGCTGCGTCGCAGGAGAATCTTTGCTTGTTCCACCCGGCGCTGGATGACGTACTGGTGGAGGGAGAGACCGATGCCGGCGCGGAAGAGCGCGTTGAAGTGCGAAGAGCTTAGTCCGGCGATTGCGGCTACGCGAGAGAGCGAGAGATCTTCGGCGAGATGGTCTTCGATGTAGGCGAGGGTCTGCTTGAGGCGGCGCCCGTTCAATCCGTCGCTCTTGTTTGAAGCGAGATTGGCGATGGAGCTGTGGAAGGTGATGAGACGGGACGCGACGGCGATGGCGAGGCTGTCTGAGTAGAGTCGTCCGGTGGGGAAGCCTGCTTCCATCTCGGTCTTCAGGGCCCAGCAGATGCTTTCGAGTTGCAGATCGCGAACCTGGAAGCGGTTGCGGATCTCAACCCGGCGGGCGTCATGGCCGTACTCCTCAGTGACAGCATCGAGAAGCGGCGCCGGCAAACTTACGATGAGGGCGGTGTCGTTGGCATCGTGCATCTCCCAGCGCGCAGCAGTACCGGCGGGGATGATATCGATGTCGCCGTGGACGGCGGAGCCGGTGTGGCTTGTGTCACCGCGGCGGCAGGAGACGCGTGCAGCGGGCCCGACGTGGATGGCGACCAACACACTGGGAAAGCCGGGGAGATCGAGGATGCCGGGGGGATCGGAACGGAGCTGCACCATGATCCCGTCGGCGGTTTGGCCGAAGGGGAGGACCTTTGGCTCGAGGGGCGCGAGGGGGATTCCGGGGGCGATGCTCAGCGCTGAGCTTCCAGATCTTGGGAATCTTCGGGGATTCATTTCGCTCAACCTGTCTCGCTGATTGGCAGCGATGCCGCTACCGGATCAGATGATCTTAGCCTCAGCCGGGAGCGGATTTCTTCTAGGTTGTGACGAGTGGAGGCGGCGCTGTTCGCTCGGCTGGAGGCGCGGAACCGTGGGAGCTTCCGGCGCGGAGGCCTGCGAGGATCTGCGTGAGAAAGTCGTTTGCGGCTCCGGGATTGCTGGGCAGGAAGAGGGTGTTGGTTCCGGCTCGAGTGCCGACCTCCTTGAGCGTGTCGAAGTACTGCGTGAGAAGCACGAGCGCCATGACGTCTTCGGCGGTAGCTCCGGGAACGGCTTCGCGGAAGTGTTCGATGGAAGAGCGAAGGCCGTCGATAATGGCCTGGCGCTCGGCGGCGATGCCCTGTCCCTGAAGCGCTTTGGAAGCTGCTTCGGCTTCGGCCTGTTTCACCTTTAAGATTTTCTCGGCCTCGCCTCGTGCCTGCGCGGCTACCTGTGCGCGTTGAGCTGCATTGATGTCGTTCATCGCCGTCTTTACCTTGACGTCAGGAATGATGTCGGTGACGAGGGCTTTGAGGATGTTGAATCCAAAGCCTGACATGATGGAGTCGAGTTCGTTCTTTACGGCAACGGAGATACCGGACTGCTGCTCGAAGGTTTCGTCGAGCGAGAGCTTGGGGACGTGGCCAAGGATGGAGTTGAAGACGAAGGACTCAATCTGTTTCTGCGGGTTGGAGAGCTTGTAGAAGGCATCGAAGATGCGATCTTCGAGGACCTGGAACTGCACGCTGACGGGGATCTGCACGAAGACGTTATCGCGCGTCTTGGTCTCGACGGAGAATTGCACCTGCTTGACCTGCAGGTCAACGATGAAGGCGCGCTCGGCGAAAGGAACGAGGATGTGGAGTCCGGGCCGCAGGATGCGATTGAACTTGCCGAACCGCTCGACGACTCCGGCGGTGTAAGTGCGCACCGTAAAGAGCGTCTTGAGGGCCGCGATGAAGAGAACGAAAACAAAAATGACAACAACAACGAGCAGGAAGGTATTCAGCGGATCCATGGCCATGGGTCACCTTGATGTGTGATGGGAGGATACATGAGTGGCATTCACGCCAACGTTGCAATTTATTGCGTTGCGGACGGTACACTTGCATGACATGGATCTCGCGCAGCTTAACGAACACTTCGCTATTCCAGGCGTTCTTGTTTTTGACGAACACGGCGGGCTAATCCGCGCCAATATTACTGCGCCTGCGGCTGCGGCGACGGTGTATCTGCAGGGTGCGCATCTTACGCACTGGCAGCCCAAAGAACAACAGCCGGTGCTCTTCCTCAGCCGCAAGAGCGACTTTGCGCAAGGCAAGCCGATTCGCGGGGGCGTGCCAATTGCGTTTCCGTGGTTTGCGGCGGACTCAAACCATACGCGTTACCAGGGCAAGCCGGGACCCTCGCATGGGTTTGCACGCATCCAGGACTGGACGCTGGCGTTTGCCGCACAGGCGGGTGACGATCTTCACCTCACATTTACACTCGGACCGACGGAACTGAGCCGGCAGATGGGGTATGACAGCTTCAAGCTCGCGTTTCAACTTACGATTGGGCGATCGCTGACGATGGCACTGACGGTAGCGAATGGCTCAAACAAGCCGCTGCATTTTGAAGAGGCGCTGCATACGTACTATGCCGTGGTGGATGTGCACGAAGTGACCCTGACCGGGTTGGAATCGACGCCCTACATCGACAAAACGGATAACTTCAAGGTGAAGCCTGCCGCGAAGGCGCCATTTATGCCCATCGAGTTTACGGATCGCGTCTACGAGAACACTCGCGCTACGTGTGTGATTCACGACGCTCCGGGCAAGCGGAATATCACGGTGGCAAAGACGAACTCGAATACGACGGTTGTCTTCAATCCGTGGAAGGAGCTGCCGGACATGGGTCCTGATGAGTGGCACGAGATGCTTGCTGTTGAGACGGCGAATGCGGGCACGAACGCCGTGACGCTCGGGCCCGGCGAGACCCATACGATGCAGGCTCTTGTGACAGTGGAGAGCATAGCCGGGTAAAGACGATGCTTATTTGCTGGAGGCTGCCGGCTCCTTTTTCAACGTTACGTCGCCGTTGACGGTCTTCGGATCGACCACGAGCACCTTGAGGCGCTCTGCGATCTCCGGGGTGACGTCGTGCTGGTAGCGGCCTCCGAGGTACTTCGCGAAGAACTCTTCCATCTTGGTGACCATGGCGAGATTGTTGATGGGACGGGCGAAACCGTGCCCTTCGTCGGGAGCGACGAGGTATTCAACGGGCTTGCCGTTGTCGCGGACCGCGGCGACGATCTGGTTGCTCTCGCGGATGTTCACGCGGGGATCGTTCCTGCCCTGCACGACGACGAGCGGCGTAACGATGGACTTCGCCCTGGTGAGGGGCGACTCGGCGATGAGGAGGGCCTTGCCTTCTTCGGTGTTGGGGTCGGCCATGCGGGTGTACATCTGCTTGCGGCCGGCCTCCCAGTAGGGGGGAATGGCGTCGAGCAAGGTGATGAGGTTCGACGGCGCGACGATGGCAAAGGCGGCGGCGTAAAGGTTGGGCGTGAAGGCCACTCCGGCAAGGGTGGCGTAGCCGCCGTAGGAGCCTCCGGCGATGCCGACGCGCTTCGGATCGACGGTGCCGTCGGCGACGAGCGCTTTTACGCCCCAGGTGAGGTCGTCCTGCATCTTTCGACCCCACTCACCATTGCCTGCGTTGAGGAACTTCTTTCCGTAGCCTGTGGAGGCGCGGAAGTTCGGTTGGAGGACGGCGTAGCCGCGGTTGGCCAGATACTGCGCGAAGGTGTCGTAGTGGAAAGAATCGCGTCCCCATGGGCCACCGTGCGGGAACACGATGAGCGGAAGGTTCTTCGCGGGCAGACCTTTGGGCAGCGTGAGGTAGGCCGGAATTTCAAGGCCGTCGGATGATTTGTAGTGGTAGGGCTTGCGCTCCGACAGCGATTCACGGGGGAGCTCTTCGCGAATGCGATATTGCAGCGTGAGGGTTTTTGCCTTGCGGTCCCAGACGTAGGCTTCGCCAGGTTCGATGTCGCTGTAGGCGCTGATGATCCAGACGTTTTCGTCCTGAGAATGTGCGCCGAAGGTGATCTCCTTGCCGGGCAGCTTCGATTGCAGCCAGTGATACTCCTTCTCGAACTCTTTGTCGTGGAAGTAGAGGCGGTAGCGATCGTCTTCATACTGTGTGAAGAGAATGCGGTAGTCCACTGTGGACTGGACGACGCCTTCGAGATCGACACGGCCCTCGGGATCACTCTCAACCTTCTTCGTAGTTCCGGCTGCGGGATCGATGGTCTGAAGCTCCGTAAAATTCAGCTCTCCCTTGTTGGTCATGAGGTAGGCGAGCTTGTTGTCCGGCGTGAAGCCAGTCACACCACAGCCTTCCAGCACGGAACAGCTATAGATCTGCCTGAGGCCCTCCGGCATAACGGTGAGGATCTCGGTGTCGCCGGCTTTATTTGTGCGAGCAGCCATGCGCAGGTCGCCGTTGTGGTCGAAGTCCCATCCGGCGATCTCTTCCGTGTTCCTGCGGACGAGGGTCTTCTCGCCTGTGGAGATATGCAGCTCGTAGAGATCATGCCAGCGAGGATCGCGGTCGTTGAGGCCGATATAGAGGATGTCGGGCTTTGCCTTCGGCGCCGCATAGATCAGCGTCCGGACGTCCTTCAGGTTTGTAAGCGCGCGGGTTGGCGGCACGCCGGTTTTTTCCTCTGCTGGAACTGTCGGATCGATCGCGTAGACGTTGAAGTTTTCGTCGCCGGCATTGTCCTGCGCATAGAGGACGTACTTCGAATTCCGTGACCAGAAATAACTGCCGACGGGACGCGTGGCCTCGGCGCTCAACGGACGCGCTTTATCGAAGGGCTCGCTGGCCTTCTTGACCCATATATTGCGGACACCCTTGTAGGGCTTGAGGAAGGAGGTCCACTGGCCGTCAGGGGAGATCTGCGCTCCGGAAATTTGGACCTCGCCGAAAAACAACTGGCGATCGATGATCGGGGGCTGCTCAGCCTGTGCGATAGAGGACATAAGAAGAATGGTAACGGCTGCGGCGGATAAGATGAGCTTCTGCACGACACGCTCCTGCCAAGATGGGTTATCCAAGCCACTCAAAGATACCTCTTTAATTGATTGACACTGCGTGAACCCGGGTAAGAGAATTGAGCCTCAATTTCAGAGAACTACAACTAGTGTTGCCTCCAGCAAGGAGGGGGATTATGGTGCGGAAATTTTACGTCTTTTTGTTCGTGGCGGTTCTGTTTGCGGTAAACGTCGCATCCGAGGCGCAGTCTGTTTCGACACACCATGTGCGGGAGGCGGTGCGGAATGGGCTGGCGCAACACGTCGGCCAGCTTCCTGCCAACCAGACCATGAACATCGATATCGTTCTTCCGCTCCGCAACCAAGCGGCGTTGGACAGCTTCCTGAGCGAGGTTTATAACCCTGCAAGTGCGTCTTACCGCCATTTCCTCACGGTGGCTCAGTTTACGGAGATGTTCGGCCCCACGCAGGGAGACTACGACGCGGTCGTCCGGTTTGCTCGAGTCAATGGCCTTACCGTTACCGGCGGCAGCCGGGATGGCATGAATGTGCAGGTGAACGGCCCGGTATGGCTGATCGAGAACGCCTTCCACGTCCATATGCGCACGTACCGTCATCCTAAGGAGGAGCGCACGTTCTATGGGCCGGACAGCGAGCCTGTCACGGATCTGCCGTTCCAGCTGTGGCATATTTCCGGGCTGGACAACTACTCCATTCCGCAGCCTCTTGTTGTGAATAAAAGCGACTACGCAAAGGCGATGGGGGTTGATCCCAAGGCGGTGGTGTCGCATGCGACTACGGGGTCCGGGCCTTCGGCTTCCTTCCTGGGAAGCGATATGCGCGCAGCTTACTACGGTGACGTGGCGCTTACCGGCGCGGGCCAGAATCTGGGCCTGCTCGAATACGTCGGCACCGATCTCGACGACCTGAAGACTTACTTCAGCAATGTTGGACAGACCAACAATGTGCCGATCACGTTGCTCTCGGTCGACGGCACCAGCACTTCGTGCGTGCATAACGCAGCCGGCGGCAACTGCGACGATACGGAGCAGACGCTCGATATGACGCAGGCGATCGGTATGGCTCCGGGGCTGTCGAGCCTGACCATGTACATCGGTTCTTCCGATACAGCAATCATCAGCGCGATGACGACGCATAATCCGTTGCCTACGACGATCGGCTGTTCGTGGGGATGGACCCCGGTCGATCCAAATACTCTCGATCCGTATTTCAAAAGGATGGCGGCGCAGGGTCAGACGTTTCTTGCGGCTTCGGGGGACAGCTCCACGTGGTCCAGAAGAAACGTGGCGTGGCCGGCAGATGATGCCTATGTCGTCTCGGTCGGCGGTACGGACCTGGTGACGGCAAGCGCGGGCGGCGCGTGGGCCTCTGAGACTGCGTGGGTGGACAGCGGTGGCGGCATCACACCGGACAACATAGCGATCCCGTCGTGGCAACAGCTCTCCGGGGTCATCAACTCGAGCAATCGAGGATCGACGAGTCTGCGGAACGGACCGGACGTTTCAGCGAATGCCAACTTTACTTTCTATACGTGCGCTAACCAGACCACGTGCCTGGCCAATACCTATGGAGGAACCAGCTTCGCCGCACCGATGTGGGCCGGATATCTTGCACTCGTGAACCAGCAACTGGCAGCAAACGGTCAGTCGGGCATCGGTTTCATCAACCCGACGATTTATTCGCAGAATGTTACATCCAGCTATACGGCGAATTTCCACGACATCACCAGCGGGACGTCGGGCAGCTACTCCGCTGTCACCGGATACGACCTGGTAACGGGCTGGGGGAGCCCGAATGCCGGCCTGCTCGGCGCTCTGACGGGGACGTCAACCGGAACGCCTGCCTTTACGATCTCCTCTTCAACCGGATCTCTTTCAGTGACGGCGGGGAGCAGTGGATCTTCGACCATTACGACGGCTGTCTCGGGCGGATTCAACTCTGCTGTTTCGCTGTCCGCATCGGGAACGCCTACGGGCGTGACGGTCACATTCAATCCAACTTCCATCGGCGCGCCCGGCTCAGGAACTTCAACCGCAACCTTTACCGTATCGTCGAACACTACGCCAGGCACGTACAACATTACGATTACGGGAACGGGAGGCGGTCTTACACAGACGACGTCGGTCTCGCTCACCGTGACCCCGGCGGTTTCGGCAGACTTTACGGTTTCCGCTTCACCGGCGTCATTCTCCGTTGGGCGAAACTCGTCGGGAACATCGACGATTACAACCACGACCCTGGGTGGATTTAACTCTGCAATCGGCTTCTCGGCTTCAGGACAGGGAAGCGGGTTGACGGTTACGTTCTCACCATCGTCCATTGCTGCGCCAGGCTCGGGCAGTTCGACGATGAAGGTCACGACCAGCAGGAATGCAGGACTTGGCAGTCGCACGATCACCATCACCGCAACCGGTGGAGGCAAGACGCATAAGACTACGGTGGTCGTGAACGTTACGAGATAACTCCGGTTGATCGAAGGAACGAGATGGTCCGGACTTGCGGGTTCGGCCTTCTCTTTTGTGCGCAAACTTTCAGCGAACTCCGTTACCCTCAAGAAGCATGCTTATCCTCGCCTCATCGTCGCCTCGCCGCCGCGAGTTGCTCAAACAGGCAGGCTTTGATTTCACCGGGGAGTCTGCGGATATCAACGAAGATCCACAACCAGACGAGACACCGTCAAAATATGTGCAACGGCTAGCCGTTGAAAAGGCCCAGGCGGTGTGGGAGCGGCACAAGGCAGACGACGACAGTTCCGATCCGATTACAGTGCTGGGCGCGGACACAACGGTTGTGCTCGACGGTGAGATTCTCGGCAAACCAGCCAACCAGGCCGAGGCGCGCAGCATGTTGGAAAAGCTCGCCGGGCGCACGCACCAGGTGATGACGGGCATCGCCGCCATCACGCGTAACGCTATCGTCTCTGATGTCGAGATCACGCAGGTCTTCTTCGACCTGATCGATGAAGAGGAACTTGAGCACTACCTTGGAACGGGTGAGTCGCTCGACAAGGCCGGAGGCTACGGCATCCAGGGTTATGCGGCACGTTGGATTCCGCGCGTCGAGGGATGCTACTTCAATGTGATGGGATTGCCGATTTCCCGCACGATTGCGTTGCTGGTGAAGGCGCATGAGGGTCCCAGCGAAGACCGGCCGGGGCTTTGAGACCCCCGTTATCGTGTCTCACGCGATTTGCCAGTCTCTCACTCTCCGACAACTGCCACACGCCAAGCACGCCTTCTGCTGCGATCAGCCCTTCCACCTGCATGACTGTTTACCTGCTAACGCCGCGAAACAGTTTGCAGTTGACCCTGCCTGAATTTCGCGACCTATACTCTAACCACCTTTCCGATTCGACGAGGACGGACGATGAGCGGTTTCCAGACGGGTGTAGCAGAATCATCTGCTTCCCGGGAGAATCACGCGACTTCTTTTGTGAAGCGACGATGGCCGGAGTGCCTGACGCTCGTCGCCTACGCGGGCCTTGTCGCCTTCACGATTCCGCATCATGAGCCCTGGAGCGACGAGGCGCAGGCATGGCAGGTCGCCCGCTCTCTGCCAGTGGCGGAAATCTTCCGCACCTATCTACGCTACGAAGGCCATCCGGGACTTTGGCATCTTCTGCTTTCAACTTTCATCCATTTGGGCGGCAGCTACACCGGCCTCCCCTGGCTCTGCGGGATCATTGCGCTTGTCAGCGCCTCTCTTGTTGTCTTTTTTGCTCCGTTTCCGCACTACATCCGGATTGCGCTGCCCTTCACGTTTTTCCTTGCCTATCAATATGCCGTCGTCGCGCGCAGCTACGTTCTGGTTCCTCTGCTGCTTTTCCTGATTGCGATGACGTGGAGACGAAGCCCTCTTCTCGTTGCTTTGTTACTCGGCCTTCTGGCCAACGTTGCGCTTCATGCCTTCGCGATCTCCGGCGGCCTGGCCATGCTGTATGCGATTGAGCAGCGACGCAGTACCACTCGACAGCCTCGGAATCTTTTGTGGATTGCCGGAATTCTTTTGCTCGCCTTTTACAGCTTTGCCATCTGGACCGTCTGGCCTCCACCCGATCTTTATCTGTATCGGCCGGAGGTGAGTGAGACGCTCCCGCTCAGGCTCGCCGTCCAAATGACTCGCGGACTGTTCGCCATGGCTATGGGAGTCCTGGATCCTGTCTGGCTGGCGATACCGTTCTGGATCCTGCTGTGGCGCTATCTGCATCGGCGAAGACTGGCGCTGTATCTGCTTCCGGTCGCAACGCTGGAGCTCTTCTCCACCCAGTACCTGTATCTATGGCACGCCGGACTCGTCGTTCCAACACTGATTGCCGTCTTCTGGATCGCTCCGCGAACGGAACGCATCGATACGCCTCAGCCAGGATGGGAAGAAAGAACAACGGCGGCCCTGCTTGCCTACGCTATTCTCTGTCAGATTGGGTGGACGGCCCATGCGGTGGCGTTCGATTACTCGCACGCATACTCACCGGATCTCGCCGCCGTGCGCTATCTCGCCCCTCGTATCGCGGCGGGAGAAAAGATCGCGGTCACGGCTCTTCGGCCCACGATGCCTCAGACATACGCAGTCGGCCTCGAGCCGTACTTCCCGCAGGGCCTCTTTATGAACCGCGCGCATCCCTTCTGGTTCTTCAGCACAAAGGACACGACCGAGGCAGCGTTTCCGGGAGCCCTGCAACAACATCCGCCTCTCATCCTTGCGGAATTTATCCAATATAAGATTCCGCCGCGCTTTGACGCCTCACGCGATCTATACGGGCCGAACGTCGAGCTGCTTCGCAACAATGGTTACGTACTGACCCAGGTCTTGTGCGGCGAGCAGCCCTATCACTTCCGAACGCAATTGCAGATATGCCATCTGATCTTTGAGCCAAAGCCTTAACTTTTACGCAAAAAATAGAGTTGAGGCTCGGAGTCCATTCGGCTATGGGTCTTTGAGTCAGTTTTTATTTCACCTCAGCAATCATGGCCGCCAGAAGGGCCGTCCGCGGCACCAGGTGTTCTACGACGACATTTTCATGCGCCGCATGCGCGCCCTCTCCGACCGCGCCCATGCCGTCCAGTGTCGGGATTCCGAGCGCGGCGGTGAAGTTTCCATCGGAGCCGCCGCCCGTGGCTGCTTCATCCAGAGCAAAGCCCAGCTCCGCGGCCAGCTGCTTCGCCTGTTTGAACAGCGCGATGGTTCCTGCTTTGCGCTCCATCGGAGGGCGGTTGATGCCGCCGGTCACCACAAGCCTGCAGGCTGGGTCCGTCACCTTGAGCGCACGGAATAGCTTCTCGACGCGGGCCGCATCGTTCGCCTTCACGATCCGAACATCCACCTCGGCTCGCGCCTCGGCAGCGACTACGTTGGACCGCGTTCCACCAGCGACAACGCCGCAGTTCACTGTCAGTCCACGCTTCCGGTCGGTAAAACCTGAGATCTTCTCGATCAGCCGCGCCAATTCGAGCACCGCCGAGTGGCCTTTCTCGAAATCGACGCCTGCGTGGGCAGCCACGCCTGTCACGCGGATATCGAAGTGACCTACTCCCTTACGCGCGGTTTTGTAGGCCAGTCCCTGCGCCGGCTCCAGGACAAAGACTGCCGCGGATTCGCGGGCCAGCCTCTCGGTGTGTGGCCGGGAGACGGGGCTGCCAACTTCTTCCTCGCTGTTCAGCAGCAGGGTTACCGCATGCATCAGCTTCAACTCGCGCAGAGCCCTTACCGCCGCCAGCGCCATGACGACACCGGACTTCATGTCCAGGACGCCGGGGCCGTAGAACCTGCCCTGTTGCTCACGCCACGGCATGGACTGCAGAGTTCCGAGCGGCCAGACGGTGTCGAGGTGGCCGAGCACCAGAACCGGCTTTCTGCCCGCACGGGCTGCGCCGAAGTGGAGTTCGACTACGTCGCCGAAATTTTCCTGGGGGTGGCGCTTTACACGTGCTCCAAGTTCCTGCGCCCACCCGGCGACCAGGTCTGCCGCGGCATTCACTCCGCCCTTGTCTTCGCTTGGGGACTCTACTTTTACAAGCTCCCAGAGTTGAGAATAGATATGCTCTTCCTGGGAGCGGACTTTGGCGAGAATCGTGGATTTGCTCATAAAGTTATTGGCAATGAATTACTTATGCTTGAGGTTGGGCGAAGAGTTGAAGAAGCATCGCGCGACAAAGTGTGGCTTTTTTGCCACATGGACATGTGGAAATCTCCCTTTAACCTAGTAGATGAAATTGTAGTCGGAGACCCTCGCCCGTGGCATCGCAAGCTCACTACGAGCGCACAATTCAGTCAGAACTCGACTTCAGCGGAGTCGGCCTTCACAGTGGGGCTCCCGTCTCGATGCGGCTCATACCGGCGCCGGCAGGCTCGGGTATCGTCTTCCGCCGCACAGATCTCGACAACTACGAGATTCCAGCCAACGGGCGCAACGTTGCCAAGGTGAGCTACGCGACCAGCCTGATGCGGGGCAGCGTGCTGATCTCCACGACGGAACATCTTCTCTCCGCGCTTGTCGGCATGGGCGTGGATAACGTCATCGTTGAGATCAACAACCTTGAGGTTCCTATCCTCGACGGCAGCGCGCTCCCCTACGTTGAGGCCTTTGCCTCGACCGGACTCAAGCAGCAGCGCCGCAGGCGCGAGTACATCCGCATCCTTAAAGAGGTCGAGGTCCGGGAGGGCGACAAGTTCATCGGCGTCTATCCGGGCGACGGATACCAGATTGACTACACGATCCAGTTTCCGACACCGATCGGCTACGAGCGCTTCACCGGCGACCTGGCTACGGGCGACTACGAACAACTCATTGCTCCGGCACGCACCTTTGGCTTTAAAGAAGACGAGGCCATGCTTCGCAATATGGGCCTCATCCGGGGAGCCTCCGAGGAGTGCGCCATCATTCTGACCCGCAAGGGTGTGGAGAACGGCCCGCTTCGGTTTGGCGATGAGTTTGTGCGCCACAAGGTGCTGGACCTTATCGGCGATCTTGCGCTTGCCGGGCGCCGCATTCACGGGCGCGTTGTCGCCGAACGTGCCGGTCATGCCATGCACACGGCTCTTGTTCAGCGGCTGCTGCGGGACCGCTCGGCTTGGGAGTTTGCTCACATTTACGACAAAGCCCCAGAGACCGCCGAAGAGGCCGCCGCTCTTCAACTTCGTCCGGCAACCGCCTAACGCACTCGATTCGTCACCGATCAGGTGATATTATTGGTGCTCAGGAGCACCTATGCGGGCTACCGTATCGCTTGATGATGACTTGTTGCAAACGGCACAGGAGTACTCCGGACTTTCCGAGAGGACGGCGCTGCTTCGAGAAGCCCTGAAGGCATTGATCGAGCGGGAAGCCGGCCGGAGACTTCTGGCACTTGCGGGAACCATGCCGGATCTGGAGGATGTGCGACGGTTGAGGGTAGATGATCTTTGATCCTCGCCGATGCAAGCATCTGGATTGATTTCTTCCGCCGCGCAGCGTACAGGACGGAAATGGAGAGGCTGATTCAGACAAAGCAGCTCATCATCCATCCGTTTGTCGTCGCGGAACTCGCCCTTGGGTCGTTGCACAACAGAACTCAGACTTTGACCGATCTTGAAAACCTTCCGCAGGCGCGGGTCGTGACGTTGCGTGATGTACGGCAAATGATTGAGGCCCGCTCCCTTTATTCGAGAGGAATCGGGCTGACAGATGCCCATCTGATCGCATCATGCCTCGCAACCTCGCCCACATTGCTATGGACCTCCGATGCGCGGCTTGGCAAGGTGGCAGAGTCTCTGGGAATTCGAGCCGATCTCTCCTAACCTTACAATCACCAAAGAATGCCTCACCTTGCTGCTATTGCCCTGGGCTCCAACCTCGCCTCCGTCTTCGGCGACCGCGGGGCCAACCTTCGGGAAGCGCTTCGTCGACTGAGCACCCTGGGAGAGATCAAAGCCGTCTCCGGGTTTTACGACACGGAGCCTGTGGACTATCTCGACCAGCCACGCTTTCTGAATGCCGCCGTGGTGCTGGAAACCTCGCTCGAACCCGAAGATCTGATGCAGGGATTACTCGACATTGAACGAGGGATGGGGCGGGAGCGCTCCGATGTGCCGGCGAAAGGCCCTCGGGTTATCGATCTCGATCTGCTGCTTTACGACAACAAAATTCTTTCCACCGCGGACCTCACTCTTCCTCACCCGGCGATGCATGAGCGGCTGTTCGTGCTTGAACCGCTGAACGAGATCGCCCCGGCGATGACTCATCCAGTGCTGAAACTTACCGTGGCGGAGATGATGCGTCGGCTCTCGTGAGCTGACTAACCCCTCCCCTATCTTTTGGTGCAAAGATTTCAATCCAAACGGTTTAGATCTGGATCGCCTGGATCTTCTTGCGCACGTTTGGTGCCATTCGATAGAGACGAGAAAGCCCGGCGCATGGCCGGGCTTTGCTTTTCTTCCTGATTAAAGGATAGCAGCGGTGTCAAGCGGGTGGGTGTGGATTTGTCCGGAAGGCGGCTTGACAGAATGAGAACGGCGGATGCATAACTTTATTGTTGTATAACTGAATGGTTATTATGAACAGGCCTGAATCTCTTGACGCTACGTTTGCCGCGCTTGCCGATCCTACCCGGCGCGCGATTCTTGCCCGGCTTGCTGTGGGCGAGACCACTGTGATGGAGCTGGCCGAGCCCTTTGCGATGAGCCAGCCTGCGATCTCGAAGCATCTTAAGGTGCTTGAGCGCGCCGGGCTGATTTCGCGCGGGCGTGATGCGCAGCGTCGGCCGTGCCGGCTGGAGGCTGCGCGGCTGAGTGAGGCGAATACGTGGCTGGAAGGGTATCGCCAGTTCTGGGAGGCGAGTTATGACCGCCTGGACACGCTGCTCGCCGAGATGCAGCAAAAACGCAGCACGACCACAAAACGAAAAACGAAAAGGAGCAGAGGATGAGCGGATACAGGCTTGAGGTAAACGCGAACGGCGACCGCGAGATTGTGATGTCGCGCATGTTCGACGCACCGCGGGAGCTGGTCTTCGAGGCGTGGACGAAACCGGAGCTCCTCAAGCGGTGGCTGCTGGGCCCTCCGGGTTGGGAGATGATCGTGTGCGAGGTGGACTACAGCCCGGGCGGGACGACTCGCTTTGTGTGGCGCGATGCCAACGGGCAGGAGATGGGGATGCGCATGATCGGCGTGGAGTATGTTCCGCCGGAGCGCATCGTGTGCATCGAGAAGTTCGACGAGCCCTGGTATGAAGGCGAGGCCCAGACGACGCTCACGTTCAGCGAGCGCGGCGGCAAGACGATTGCGACCACTACCGTTCGCTATGCGTCGCAGGCGACGCGCGACATGGTTCTGAAGTCGGGTATGACGACGGGCGTCGAGGCCAGTTACGACAGGCTGGAAGAGATTCTTGCCGAAGTTGTGGAGAAGTAAGGTTAGAGAGCAAAAAAGTGGAGGCGGTTTCGCTGTCGTAGACGACCGCCTCCTGAGGGAATCGGAAGGCTAGCTGCAGAGGTTGCCGTTGAGGTAGAACTTCGCCGGCCGCACATTGCGTCCGCGATAGCTGGTCTGGAGCATGATGCCTGAGAGGGTGCGACCGGCCGGGATGGCGCCGTTTGCCTGGGTGTTGGTCATCATCACCATGTCGTCGCGCTGCACGAACCGCGCGTTGCGTGCGGTCTCGATTTGCTGGCCGCCGTTGTACATCCAGAGCAGCGTCCAGCCATTGATGTTTTGACTGGAGAGATTTTCGATTTCGATCACGCCCGTTGCTCCGTAGCCGGTGTCGTTCCGGTTGCTGTAGACGACGTGGCATGCTGCGGTTCCTTCGCCGCCCGCGTTGGCGCGGCCCGGCACTTCATAGGAGACGCGTTGCAATGCCGGCCTTGCGGCTGACGCTGCATACTGCGGCGTGGCGGGAATGGTTGCGCCTGCCATGATTGTCTGCGGTTGCGGAGAGATGCCCGGAAGCGCGGGCGATTCGATGCGGGCGAGCAGTTCCATCTTCATGGGGTTCGCAGGGGCCAGGTTGTAGTTTGCGTCGAGGAGGCCATAGGCGTCTTCGCCGTTCAGCGCCCATGAGCTCCAGTTGAGCTCGGGGTTTCTGCCGAGCAGATCGACCATGCTCTGAAACCACAGGCCTTCGGAGCCGGGCTCCATTCCGCGAATGTCTTCGGTCCTGTTGGTGGTGCCGAACTCGCCTAGCCAGACGGGAGCGATTCCCTGAAGACTGATGAAGGCCCAGTGCCTGTACTCGACGGCTTCGAGGCTGGCGAGCGTGGATGATTCGTTGAACCACTTCTGCCTGTATTCGTTCGGACCATAGCTGTGGGCTGAGTAGACGAGCTGACCGGGAAGCTGGAGTCTTACGGGGGAACGGCGCACGCCCTGGAGATTGCCGCCCCACCAGAAATAGTCGCCGTTGCAGGCGTCGACGCCCTCAACAAAGATGAGGAGTTGCGGGTTCGTCTGCAGCACGGCGTTTCCTGCACGCTGCGCGGCGAGGTGCCAGTCGCGCTCGCCACCACAATCCCAGCAGGCACCGCCTGCATTCGCATTGTGGGGCTCGTTGCGGAGATCGACGCCAATGACGGTGGAGTTGTTGCTGTATCGCGCAGCGAGGCGCTGCCAGTCGGCGATCCAGCTTGCTTCGGGATACTCGTCTGTGTACCAGAGACCGCTGGCTTCCGCGCTGTCGCCTGCCTCGGAGCGGTGATTGTCGAGGATGACTTTGAGACCGAGATCGCCGGCAGCCTCGATGATGCGGTCGAGGACCTGAAGCGAGTTCAGGCCGCGAAGGTTTGCATTGATGGCTCCGCGATCGTTGCTGAAGCTGATGGCCTCAGGGACGATGGGGCTCTCCACCATCTGGTTCGAGAGGGGGATTCGTACCGTATTGAAGCCGTTGTTGCGGATGGTCTCGAGGATGGAGCGGTAGTCCTGCCGGGTGAGGCCGCCGGGGACCTGACGGACGGTTTCAAAGCCGTACCAGTTAATGCCCTGAATGCGGACCTGCCGGTTCTGCCGGTCGAGGATGAGGTTTCCGCTGGTGTGCCAGAAACCGGAGTCGGGGACGCGGGTGGCTGCCTGAACGATGGGGCGATGCGGGCTGGTATGCGTGGCTACCCGAACTGTGGCCTCGGGCGCAAGGTGGAAAGCAGAGAGAATGACAGCGGCGACGTGCAATAGGAATGAGTAAATGCTCATCGGGAAGTTACTCCATCTCCTGATCAGGTCGGGTTTTTCAAATGAGAGAGACGATCTACTTGCGAATCGCTAAAAAACTCCTCTAATCAGTGAATTCTTGATGAGCATAAAGTAACTTAAGTTTGGTTACTTGAGGAATAGCTACAATGGGTTATTTTCCTGTTTTTTCAAATTATGAAGCTGGGCTAAGTTTATTTATATCTATGTTTAAATGATTGGTATCCGCCAGAGTCATGACCACACTAAAGTAACCACTAATGAGTGGAAGACGGCCAATATCTGTTTTAAAAGGGATTGCGCGAACGAAAGCAGCCTTTCCTTCGCGCAATCGGGAAGTAGGAGAGTACGTTTACGAAGCGCGGCGGCGACGGACGATTTCTACAACGCCTGAGAGGCCTGTGAACAACATGAGGAATGTACCGGGCTCCGGAGCCTCAGCCACGGGAGGCGGGTTATCGAACACGGTCGTTCCGATTGTCGGCGAGTTGGGTATTCTTCCGCCACCACCTCCCATGGGAGGGGCGAAGGGGAAGCCGGGGAATCCTGGATAGCCTCCGTCCTGTCCGCCTGCGTACGGGATAGGAGGAAGTGTCTGCATGAAACCGCCGCCGTCGTCTGACGCCAGTTCGATGGGGTTGGCGTCGTCGGAGGCTTGGGGGACAAACTCCGGGGTGGGGTCGCCCTTGAGTTTTGCGAGCTCGGGCTGATCGAGCGGAAGGTCTCCGCAAGCCAGGTCGAGCCTCCTCAACAGCTCCTCTCTGCTCATCCTGGGCCTGCTATGACGGGCTGGAAGCAGGCGTGGTTTCGGAGTTGTCTTGGGTTTTGGCTTCAACACGGCGAGTTTGCGATGGATATAGCGATGCAGACGATGATGCGCAGCCTGAACCCGGTGCGCAGCAGGGGAGTGCGCAAGGGAGTTCTTATAGTCGTTCAGCCATTTCTCGCAATCCGTAGCGGCGTGAACACCTTTGGCAGCCGAGATCGTAACCAGAAACAGAACCAGACAGAAAACAAGGCGACGCATGAAAAGGGTACCCGTGTCCCTGAGCGACTTGAGTGCGCTCGTTTGCAGAAAATATAAGCAATCGACTCGCCAATTCTATAAAGTGCCGGGGGGTAAGAGTTTTTGCCCTTAAATGCTGCAAGATTGTGCAAACGAGCGGATGGCAGGGAACATGGATTCCCACAAAAAGGAAAAAGTTTGCACAGTCAAGCGGACGCTGGGCGCCGTTCGTTTTCTTCTACAGTACGCTGATTTTCAACCCCTGTTTGGGGCCATCTGTCCGGGCGAAACTCGTGGCACGGTGTCACTTCTGGAGACGAAGGCCTCTGCGCGCGAGAGTGTTTCGGATCGCGAGGACGTGGGCTCAAGGAACTCTCTCCACCCATCGGACTCAGCGGCATCTTTTAGAAGCGCATTGCGCAAACTTATGCGATTGAACAGGTAGCGGCGAGTTAAAGGGGCAGTCATCGGACCGAGAAGACCCTGAGGGATGACGAATCGAATTTCATCCCGCATTCGAGTGCCGCTGTTCATCGGGGTGAAGTGGTGATCATGCTCGAAGTGACGAAAGCTGCCCATATCGAGCGTCTCCTGGAAGTAGGAGCATGGCCGCGTGAATTGAATTCGGGTGGTGTATCGGAGCTGGAGGCCCAGATAATGTCCGGGCCAGATCAGCTTATCTCCGACGCTCAAGTCGACCGGTTCTCCGTTGGAAGATCCCTTTGTCGAGAGCTTTGCCAGAATCGAGTGAAAGTCTGCGCTGGTTGCGAGCCTGAAGCACCGTTCCGGGGGTGCATCGATCCATGTCGTCAGCCGAATATTTTGCATAGGCCTATCCTGTGCATATCAAAATGCTAACCAAGGCGTTCGAGGTTATTCAGGCAATCAGAAGCAGTTTTCCAACTCCCCCCTTTTCGGCTATTGCGTGCGCTTTAGCGGCCTCCTCGAGCGGCAGCATCCGATCGATCGGGATGATGAGGTGGCCTGCAGCAACATCTTCAGCCAGTGCCCGGATGACGGCGGCATCAGGAGAGGACTGGATCATTTCTACTCTTACCGTAGGATGCATTTTTGCATTGGCCGGCGGCCCAACGACGGAAGCGTAGACACCACCGGGTTTTACTTTGGCGATCATCTTTTCGGCGACTGCTCCTCCGACCGTGTCAGCGACGGCATCGACAAAGCCAAGTTTTTCAAGAGATGCGGGATCGTCGACTGCAACGACATCGTTCGCTTCGAGCTCGGCGGCGGCCTCGACCTGAGAGCTGCGAACTGCGGCGATGACGATTGCGCCGGTCTTTCTTGCGACCCAGACAGCGGTGCGGCCGACGGCTCCCAGCGCGCCGACGACAACCACTGTTTCGCGCGGCTGAATCTTTGTTCCGCGGGTGATGAGTTGAGCGCCGGTGTTGGTAACGACGGGCAGCGCCGCAGACTCAACCAGATCGAGGTGGTCGGGCAACTTTGCGACCCCTACGACATCGGCAGCCACCAGTTGGGCATAGGTTCCGCTCGCGCGTCCGAAGACCTTATCGCCGGGAGCGAATGCAGTTACGCGAGATCCGACAGCGCGGACGACACCGGAGAAGTCATACCCGGGAATCATCGGGAAGTTGATCGGCATGAAAGCCTTCATGGCCCCGCTGCGAAGTTTATAGTCGATCGGATTGATGCCCGCTGCTGAGACTCTCACCAGCACCTGCCCCTCGGCGGCAACTGGATCAGCCCAGTCTTCATATTTCAGTTTTTCCGGCCCGCCATACTCATGCAGAACTACCGCCTTCAACGAACACCTCTCCCGTGACAGAAAGTAAGATGCAGAACGTTGTCACCGTGGTGCCTGATTGTGAAAGATTCCGGGTTGACGATTTAGTTACATCAAAACGGTTTTTGAGCTTCTTGTACTTCTGGCTCTAACGACTTTTACCTGCGAGTTCTCACCGGATGATTTCAGAAAGATGAGCATTCGTTAAGTCAATGACGTCGTGTTCCAGGTATTGGGACCACTGATTCGATTCGGCGACCAATCGGAGCACGTGCAGGCGCTGCCGTAAAAGCTCCATCATGAGGGGCAGGATTGTTCGCCGCGCGAACCAGCGTCCAGGCGCTCCAAAGGGGAGTGAAAATCGTATGGAGCCTGTAAGCAGAACGTGGCCGTCGATTTCAGTAAGACGAAGCTCGTGCACGAAGCGTTTGAAAGTGCTGCTCTCGACTGTCTCGCGGACGAAGGCCGGGAACTCATACTCTGTGACGACGCTCTCGTGAAACTGCGGCATCCCACGCCACCATCCGCGCCAGACGATGCGATCACCCGCCAGCGCCTGACCTGAGCAGCGGGTCGAGCTTCCTTTGGATACGCGCAGTCCCAGAGCGCTTCGCATCAAATCGATGTTGGTGGAAAGCAAAAAGCAGCGCTCAATCGGCGCCTTGATGTGAATACAGTCCCGCACGACGAACACTCGAGCACTGCCCTCCGATATTGCAGATGAATCACTCTCGCATATTGGCTGAAGAGATGGCCATGACTATTTTTGGGGGTGTTGGCTGAGATAACGAGCGCAAGCCCGCGTACAGCGGCTCATCCAAAAGATTGCGGCGACCGCCTCGTTTGGCGGAGACGGCTATGTATGGTGCCGGCAACCATTACAGGCTCATGCTCCTGGAGGCCAGCAGTCCTTTTGTCCGCTCAAGAAACTCCGAAAGCGCCACTGAGCCTTCGTCGCCCTTGCCGCGAGTCCTCACGCTCACGCTTTCACTTGCTGCTTCCTTGTCGCCCATCACAAGAACGAACGGCACCTTCTCGAGCGTGAACTCGCGAATTTTGGCGTTCATCTTCTCGTTGCGGTCGTTGAGTTCGACGCGGAGGCCTGCGGCTTCGAGCTTTGCTTTTACGGTGTTTGCGTAATCGACATGCTTTTCCGAGATGGGGACGAGGCCTACCTGCACGGGGGCGAGCCAGAGGGGGAAGGCTCCGGCATAGTGCTCGATGAGGACGCCGAAGAAGCGCTCGACGGAGCCGAAGAGGGCGCGATGCGCCATCACGGGCTGGTGCTTCTCTCCGTCTTCGCCGGTGTATTCGAGCTCGAACCGCGCCGGCAGGTTGAAGTCGAACTGCACGGTTGAGAGCTGCCAGAGACGGCCCAGCACGTCAACGAGCTTGATGTCGATCTTGGGTCCGTAGAATGCTCCTTCGCCGGGGATGCTCTTGAAGGGCACGCCGCGCCCGGTCAGCACGTCCTTCAACACCGCCTCAGCCTTCTCCCACTCGAGGGCATTGCCTACGAACTCGTTGGCCTTCTTTGGATCGCGCAGCGAGAGCTCGACACGGTACTCCGCAAAACCGAAGGTCTTGAGTACGGCCTCGGCGAAATCGAGGCAGTCTTCAATTTCTCCCTCGATCTGCTCGCGGCGTGCAGAAGATATGGGCGTCGTCCTGGGTGAAGCCGCGCACGCGCAGGAGACCATGCATCGTACCTGAGCGCTCGTAGCGGTAGACGTTGCCGAGCTCGGCGTAACGCGCGGGAAGATCGCGATAGCTTTTCGGCGAATTTTTGTAGATGAGGATGTGGCCGGGGCAGTTCATCGGCTTGAGTCGGTACTCGGCGTCGTCGAGCTCCATGGGCGGGTACATGTTTTGCGAGTAGAAGCCCTCGTGGCCGGAGATCTTCCACAGCTCGCGGCGCATGATGTGCGGCGTGAAGACCATATGGTAGCCGCGGCGGATGCACTCATCGCGCATCCAGTCTTCCATGGTCTTGCGAATGAGCCCGCCTTTGGGATGCCAGAAGATGAGGCCTGCGCCGGCGACCTCCTGAATCGAGAACAGGTCGAGCTGCCTGCCGAGCACGCGATGGTCGCGCGCCTTGATCTCTTCGAGGCGCTTGAAGTGCGCCTCCATGTCTTTGGCGTTGAAGAATGCCGTGCCGTAGACGCGCTGGAGCTGCGGGTTCTTTTCGTCGCCGAGCCAGTAGGCACCTGCAATCGACGTGACCTTGAAGGCCTTGACGCGGCCGGTCGAGGGCACATGCGGCCCGCGGCAGAAGTCCGTGAAGTTGCCGTTCCTGTAGAGGGATATCTCTTCACCGGGTTTGGTGAACTTCTCGATGAAGTGCACCTTCATGAACTCGCCCTGGGCGGAGTAGTCCGTCAAGCCTTTTTCGCGGGACTCCTCGACACGGAGGAACTTTTCATCGCGCGCCACGACCTCGGCCATGCGCGCCTCGATGGCGGCGAGGTCGGCTTCGGTGAAGGGCGTCTCGCGATAGACGTCGTAGAAGAAGCCGGAGTCGGTAGCGGGGCCGTGGCCGAGCTTTGTTTCCGGAAAGAGCTCCAGGATCGCTGTGGCCATGACGTGCGCGGCGGAGTGGCGCACTACTTTCAGCGAAGCCTCGTCGGTCTCCTTGAGCAGCTCAAGGGCGACGTCTTCGTGCGAGGGGAGAGGAGAGGTCGACGAGGCGCTCTCCGGTCTCGGCGGCGGAGCTGTACATTCCGGCTTCGGACTGCGCTTCCGTAGCCTCGTCCTCGGCGGTTTCGCCTGCCGGGGCGGCCACGGCGAGGGGGCGAATGCGGGCCACCACCACGGCGGCTGCGAGCCGGGGCGAGATGCTCATCGCAATGTCATACGGAGTGGTTCCGCGCGCGACCTCGCGCACTGACCCGTCGGGAAGCTGAATCCTGATCTGTTGTTCGCTCATAATGCTATCTGACTAGCATATTTGCTTTACCCGCCCTGCACCAACTTATGCCCTGCTTTGGCGGGAACGACGCAGGCCTCGATGTAAGAGCGCACCATGACCTCCACGGCATGTCGCATGGAGGCGACCGCGTCCTGGTCCTGGTGCTGATCCCGGCTGGCCTCGATGATTCGGCGGCTGACACCCGCCAGGGCAGCCATGATTGTTGCGGCCATCGTCTCCGTCTGCTGGTTGAAGCGGGCGCCAGACTCGACGCAATCGGCGGCCTGGGCAAGTGAGTGCCCTCTGCCCGGTTTCGGTGACCAGGCCTGAGGGTCGCGTGTTTACAACGTCGATTGCAGACTCAGGTCGGCGAAATGGGCGATTGTTCCCGGCCCTACCCATAGCGCGACCGCTCCCGCCTGCGGAGCCTGCTTGAGATCGTGGACGACCAACACCGGTTGTTCGGAGCCATTGACGAACAGCCGGGCATCGGTGCCCGCAACCTTGATCGTCAGATTCGTCCACTCCCCCGGAACCAGGTCCACGTAGGATTCATATTTTCCTGGTGTTGCTTCGCGCAGCTTGTACCAGTCGAATCCGGGGATGGAGATGTACTGGGCGGAATGGTTCCTCTGGAGTTGATCTTCGGCGCGGCCGTTTTTGGGGCGCAGGTAGAAGCATTCGTAGCGGGAGGCGTCGCCTGTGACGCGAAAGGCGATGCCGACAAAGCCGCGCGCAGTCGGCGACGCGGTTGGAAGGGTGTCGCCCGTGAGCGAGACCTCGATGGTTCCGTCCTGTAGCGAACTGCCTTTGACGATCGCGATACGACTGACGTCGTCTCCTGCGTTGGTTGCGGCATCGACGAGGCGCATGGCTTTTCGTCCGCGATAAGTGACGGGCTCGCCTTTGACGTTGCGGAGATCCAGGGTGCCGGCCTGCTCGATCTGCAGCTTCACCGGCATCTGCAAATGCGAGTCTGGAAGGAAGACGACTGCGGCTCCGAGGACCAGGAACTTTCCAAGCAGCGTCATGGAGACATCTCCTTTTCTCTGTTCAGGTACTCCCGATGGAGCACTTTCCCGGCCAAAGGTTGGAGAGATCAAACTGCTGTGTATCAATCAATTGGCTTCCGGGTCGCCGGGGGAGGCGTTTCGTGGATGTTCAGAGTTGAACGAGAGCGTCCGAAAGTGAACAGGCGGTTGCACGACAATGGACTTTCGTCACTCCACTCAAAAATTTTCAGCGGATGCCTGATGCTGCGGCGAAAAGTTGTCGTCTGTGTAGGGCATGAGAGCGTTCCGTGTGCTGATGTTTACCGTGCTGTTCTTTCACTCCATCTGCTGCGCCCTCTCCATCTGCTGCGCCGCCCAGACGACGCTGCCGGATACTGCTGCCGCTCACCAGTTCTCTGCCTGGCTGGGTGCTTTCGACAGCGGGGAGCGCGAAACCCTTCTGGCCTTTCTGCAAAAGAACTTCCCTGAACGCGCCGGCGACATCGACCGCGAGATGAATTTCCGCCACAGTACCGGAGGTTTTGACCTGAGGAAGATTGAAGATGCCTCCACGCCGACGAAATTTGTAGCTCTGGTGCAGGAGCGCGACTCCGACCAGTTCGGCCGCGTTACCCTTGAGGTGGCCGAAGCGGAACCACATGCAATCACCAGCTTTGGCGTTCGTGCTATTCCGAGGCCCACTGAGTTCCCCATCGCACATCTCACACAGACGGAGCTTACGACCGCACTCAAAAGCAAGCTCCAGCACGACTCGAGTGGCGGAGCCTTCTCGGGTGATGTTCTGGTGGCAAGTCATGGCAAGCCAATGTTTGCAGAGGCCTATGGCCTCGCCGACCGCGAACAGAAGACGCCCAATGCGCTCAACACGCGATTCCGCATCGGCTCCATGAACAAGATGTTTACGGCTGTCGCCATTATGCAGCTCGTGCAGCAGAGCAAGGTTTCGCTGGATGATCCGCTTGGCAAGTTTTTACCTGACTACCCGAACAAGGATGTCGCGACGAAGGTGACAGTGCAGCATCTGCTGACTCACACCGGTGGTACCGGTGACTTCTTCGGCCCTGAGTTCGATGCGCACCGTCTCGAGCTACGAACACTTAACGATTATGTGAAGCTCTACGGCTCACGCCCGCTTCGCTTTGAGCCCGGCAGCAAATGGGAGTACAGCAACTATGGCTTTCTGCTGCTCGGCCTTATTGTTGAGAAGGCCAGCGGCCAGAGTTACTACGACTACGTCCGTGACCACATTTACAAACCTGCGGGGATGACTTCCACTGCTTCTGATCCGGAGGACACTGCTGTGCCGAATCGCAGCACAGGATACACCTCCATGGGTGCTGCGTGCCGGGCATGACACGTCCTAATACGGATACGCTTCCTTATCGCGGGACCTCCGCGGGCGGCGGCTACTCCACGGTGGACGATCTGCTGCACTTCGCCAACGCGCTTCAACAGAACAAGCTCCTCAATGCGCACTATACGGAGTTGCTCACCACTGGTAAGCCGGGCACACCTGACAATAGCTACGCCTTTGGTTTCGAAGAACGGCGCTTCAACGGAGTGCGCTGCTTCGGCCATGGCGGCGGAGCGCCCGGGCATGAATGGCATGCTGCAGATCTGCCCCGCTTCCGGCTATGCGGTGGCAGTTCTCTCCAATCTTGATCCGCCGGCGGCCACGCGTGTCGCGGACTTTATCCTCAACCGCCTGCCGGAGCATTGAGGACACAAAAAGGGCCTTCTGCCCGTGGGAGCGCAGAAGGCCTGAAGAGACTCACTATGAGCGGGTAAGTCAGACAGCAGAGAGCAAACGACGTCGAAGCATTCCTGCAACGCCAGCCATACCGGTACCAAGCAGCATCCAGGTCGAGGGTTCCGGCACCGACGGTCCGCCTCCACCGGTCGTCTGGACACCTACGCCACTGATCGCTGACAACCCGGTGTCGCCATTGGCAGCCTGGATATCCGCAACGAAGAAGTAGCCACTCGGATTCGCGATGAAGTCGTTGAAGGAGATTCCAGAGGCATCGAAGACGTTGAAGCTCAGCGGACCCCCATTATGCTGGCTTCCTCCCGGACCAGGATTATCGATGAAATAGTCGAACGTGCCCACTGCGGGTCCGTTCGTCGTGACCGAGGTGAGGTGAACATCCGAAGAGACCCAGGGTGAACTGAGGCCCGTGATACTGATGGTTGGATCCCCGGCAAGGCTGAAGGCAAAGCCGGGATGTTGTCCGGAGCCGGTATCGACAAAGTACTGGGCTCCGTTGGTGAGGCTGACTGTGACCTGCACGTTGTTGGTATCGACCTGATGAAGATCTACATTGAAGCAACACAGACCAGTTTGCGAGCCGACGAAAAGATCATCAGCCCGCGCAACCGAAGTTGTAAGGGCTGCCGCCGCCAATACGATTGCGAAGCGGGAGAGGGTTTTGATGACTGCCATAAGTCCTTCCTTCGGTAGTGATCTACCTGTCTATTACAGATGCCTTCCAGCCAGAGAAATTCGGGTTGCGGGCCTCAGATTCGCGGAAGCCTCAATAAACCCCTTGTTTACGAGATCGAAAGTCACCCCATTCCGCCAGTTACAGACAGGAGGCGTTCTCGTGGAAAAACCGCCCGACCGGGAGCCATCTTCGCAGCTTGCACTTCCGTTGTATTCCGAGTGGCGTCTGCGACCGGTAGGTTAGAGATTCCTCATAAACCATGCGGGGAAGAAGACCACAGCGGAGCAGTTCAGTATGCAGGTTTTACTCAGGAAATCCACCACACACCAGGACATTCAGTGCACTATCTGCAACCAGGGCTTCCGTATCTATTGGGAGCGGACCTCTCCGAGTGAACGCGAGACGATGCGGGCCATCGTGCAAGGGGAACTCTGCCGGCAGCATGAGACGAACAAGCTACCCTCCGCACATCCTGAAATTCCGTTCAATGTGCCGCAGTGGTCGGGCTCTCCGCAGTACTCCGGCGCGGCGCTGCTGGGAGGACTCACGAGCGTGCATCGCACGGTCCCATCGCGCCGGCAGACACGATAGCTGAAGATGGACTTCGCCTGAAACGAAAGGCCCGGCCAATGGGCCGAGCCTGTCTGGATTGAGACGTCGCGCTGCACCACGCTCAGATGCGCATGGGCATGAGAATGTAGCGGTACTTCACGTCTTCGTTGCCGTCCTCAGGACGCATCTGTCCGGCGCTCTGGGCATCCTTGAACTCGAGACGCACCTCGCCGGTAGAACCCGTCGCTTTGAGGAAGTCGAGCAGGTAAGCGCTATTGAACCCCACAACCAACGGATCGTAGTTGTAAGGAGTCTCGATGCTGTCCTCAGACTCACCTGCTTCCGTGGAGGATGAGGAGAGCTTCAGCTCGTTCTGCTCAAGGCGAAGTTTGATGGCTCCGGAGCGCTCATCCGCAAACTGCGCGACACGCATAATTGAGCCCATCAGGTCTTCTGAGCGAACGATGACGAACTTGTTGTTGTCGCGCGGAAGGACCGCTTCGTAGTTGGGGAACTGTCCGGTGAGCTTGCGGCTGGTCAGCACGCGTCCGCCAACGCGGAAGTAGAGTGTCTGGTCGTCGTCGGCGAAGTCGATCGTCTCGGCGTCGGTGTTGGCGAGCAGTCCGGAGAGCTCGCTGAGAGCCTTGCGCGGGATGAGGGTCTTCTTCTCTCCGGTGATGCCTTCGAGTTTCTCGCCGAGCTTCTCGATATGGGCGAGACGGTGGCCGTCGGTCGCGACCATTGCCATCGACTCCGCTTTGAGGACCAGGAGTGCGCCATTGAGAGTGTAGCGGGACTCTTCGTTCGAGATGGAGAAGATGGTCTTCGAGATCATGTTGTGGAGCGAGGCGACGGAGATCTTCACCGCGGCGGAGGCCGGAAATTCCGGAACCTGGGGGAAGTTCGCCCGTGCCATGCCTACCATCTTGGTGTTGGAGCGGCCGGCACGGATCTGCACCCAGTGGTTGTCCATCAGCTTGATGGAGATGTCTCCCTCGGGAAGGAGTTTGATGTAGTCGTACAGCTTGCGGGCAGGGATGGTGCAGGCGCCCGGTTTCTTTACCTTGGCCGCACAGCTTGTGCGCAGGGACTGGTCGAGGTCGGTTGCGGTGATGGCAAGGCGATCGCCATCTTCAGCCTGCGTTGCCTCGAAGAGGAAGTTGGAGAGGATGGGGATGGTGGTCTTGCGCTCCACAACCGACTGGGCTGCGGTGAGCTCACGCAGCAGTTCCGCGCGGGAGACTGTGATCTCGAGGTTCCCGTTTGGGGCGGTCGTTGCGGTCGTCTCGGAGTCCTGGGTAGCTGTGGTCACGGTCAATCTCTCCCTCGTTTACATTCAGTGGCTGCTGGCCAAACTGTACACCGAATTGCGTCATCTGTGCACAACAACGCCGCTTTGAAAGTGCCTGCGCGACACCTGCTTGATTCTAGGTTGAGCCGCGACTGAGATGCGACAGAAATAATTGTGGAAATCTGCGGGTCTGTGTGCTTTGTGCTCCTCGAGTTCTTCGGCTTGAGTTGACGCGTCTGGGGCGGGGGGGGAGAAAGGCTCGGCGAGAGAAGTACTGTTAAAGAGAAAGTTAAAAGAGATAATTACCCGTCACAGTAATCGTTGGCTCATGAAAAGTGGATATCCATGCCATCTGCTTTGATTGCAGTCTGTTGGCATACTGCCTTGTTTTAGAAAAACCTCTCCCTGTTTTGGCAAAGTCTGGATTACAGGGTATCGCTTGAGGATTGGCAACCTGTTTATTCCACTTCTTCACAGTGATCGTTTGAACCGTTATGACAGAACACATACCGGAACGTGAGAATGTTGATCAAACAAAATAGAATCAGGCACTTTACACGTACGTGTTTCCCACAACTCCATCCAAAGGGCTAGGATAAATCGCTTCAAACCGCCCGAGGGGGCGAATATGAAGATCGCAATCTTTGGCGCGAATGGAGCTACCGGACGCCTGCTGGCCGAGCGATGCCTCCAGGCCGGGCATGAGGTCACGGTACTGGTGCGAGCGCCGGAGAGGTTCCCTTTTCGGGAGATGGTGCGGGTGATCCAGGGAAGCGCGTTCGATCCGGCGGCGGTTCGAGAGACGGTTGAAGGGGCAGAGGTGGTCTTTTCTGTGCTTGGAGCCAAGTCGCCGCTTCGCAACGAGAATGTGTTGCCGCGTGCCGTGCCGCTGATTGTGGAGGCAATGCAGCAGGCTGGCGTTCGGCGGATTATTGCGCTTGGATCGGCGGGGGCGCTGGCGGACTCATTGAAGAAGCAGCCTGCGTGGCGGCGTTGGATTGTGCAGAACATCGTCTATACCCTCTTTCTCAAGTGGCCGGTTCACGAGCAGATTGTTCAGTACCAGGTGCTGTCATCCAGCAGCCTTGACTGGACGATGTTGATGCCGCCCATGCTTACCCATGGACGGGCAAAAGGGCACTATCGTGTGGATGGTGAGGCTCTGCCGCACAATGGCAGCAGCATCTCACGAGAGGATGTGGCCAGCTTCATGATGCAGCAGATCGGCAGCACGGAGTGGATTCGCAGGGGCGTTTACCTCTGCTACTAGAGCCATACAGGTTAAACTAGAGAAGAGCCACACGACTCCCCATGAGTGAGACCTTCTCCCCTGCCACTCCGGCTACTGACATTGTCGACGCGGTAACAATACCTGAGCTTCGGGCTCCGCAGACGGACGAGGCGGCGCGCAGGCTGTTTCGTGTTCTGGCGGCGGTCAGCTTCTGCCACCTGCTGAACGACATGGTGCAGTCGCTTCTGCCGTCGATCTACCCGATTCTCAAGTCCTCGTTTCACCTGAACTTCTCGCACCTTGGCTATCTGACGCTGACCTACCAGAGCGTTGCGTCGTTGCTGCAGCCGTTGGTAGGCCGTTATACCGACAGCCGGCCTGTTCCGTACGCTCTCTCGATCGGGATGACCTTTACCCTGGTTGGCCTTGTTCTGCTGGCCTTCGCTCCGACATTCGCCTGGCTTATTGTCGCGTCCTGCCTTGTCGGCATCGGTTCCTCGATCTTTCACCCTGAGAGCTCGCGGATTGCCCGGATGGCTTCGGGGGGCAAGCATGGATTCGCGCAGTCGTTCTTCCAGGTTGGCGGCAATACCGGCTCGGCGATCGGGCCTCTGCTGGCCGCGCTTATTGTGCTTCCGCAGGGCCAGCGCGGCATGGCCTGGTTCACGCTTCCGGCGCTGGTGGGAATCATCGTGCTGATGCGCGTCGGCCGCTGGTACAAGGCGCGGCACGCCGCTACCTCAACGAGCAAGCACGACCAGCACGTCATTCATCACAGCCTCTCGCGCCTGCAGGTTGGCGGAGCCATCGCCGTGCTCATCGCGCTGATCTTCTCGAAGTACTTCTACCTCGCGAGCCTCTCGTGCTACTACACCTTCTACCTCATTCAGCGCTTCCACGTGTCGGTACGGCTGTCGCAGATCATGCTCTTCCTGTTCCTCGGCGCGGTGGCGGGAGGCACGCTGATTGGAGGGTCGGTGGGCGATCGCTACGGCCGTAAGCTGGTCATCTGGGTCTCGATCCTTGGCGTGCTGCCGTTTACGCTCATCCTTCCCTACGCCAGCCTGTTCTGGACCGGTGTGCTGTCGGTCATCATCGGCTTCGTGATCGCATCGGCGTTCTCGGCGATCCTCGTCTACGCGCAGGAACTGCTGCCGGGCCGCATCGGCATGATCTCAGGGCTCTTCTTCGGACTTGCCTTCGGCATGGGAGGCATCGGAGCCGCGGTGCTCGGCCATGTCGCGGATGTAACCAGCATTATCTTCGTCTACCACCTGTGCGCTTATCTGCCGGCGATTGGGTTGCTGACTGGTTTCCTGCCGAATCTTGAGGTCCCGAAACACAAGCCTCAACTTACAGCGTGAAGCAAAAAAAGCGCCCGCCGCGTTCGGTGGGCGCTCGAAACCAGATTACAGCGATCAGATTGCGGCGATGCCGTTGAAGCCGGACATCTTCGCGAGCTCGCCTGCCTGTCCCAGGCTAGTCAGTGTGCCATCGTTCTCGATGCGGAAGATGCCTATGTTGCCCGAGTTCGAGTTGATCGTGTAGACGAACTTGCCGTCCGAGCTCACCGCGATGTCCACGTTGTGGCTGCCCGGAGGATTGTTCCCCACCACAGTCTGCCCGATTGCCGTCAGCGTTCCGTCCTTCGCGATGTTGTAGCCCGAGATCGAGTCGCTGCCTGAGTTCGACGTGTACACCCGCGTTCCGTCCGGCGTGATCGCGTTCCAGCAGTTACCAGCTGCAAGCGCAGCCACGCTCTGGCTCACCGCCGTCAGCTTGCCATTCGGGCCCACGCTATACGACGAGATCGCCGAACCATTCGACGCTCCCGCCGGCCCCGTCTCCGAGACGATCGCCTTTCCGTTCGGAGCAAACGCCAGCGAGAAGGTTCCCGGTGCGGGATTCGCATTCACCACAATCGGCGACAGCGTGCCGTTCGGCTGAACGTGGAATGCATCGATCGTATTTGCCAGCCGCTCCGTCACCAGCAGAAACTGCCCATCCGGACTGAACGACAACGATGCTCCGGCGGTTGTATTCGCCGATAGAAAGGCAGTAGAGTTCCCCATCGGCTGCAACTGGCCGCCGCCAGCCAGACGGAAACCAACCACGCTTCCCGCACCGCCTGAGTTCAGCACGTAGACAAGGTTGTTCCACTGTGCCACCGCCACGGGCTGGCTGCCGCCCGAAGGCTCCTTGTCGATCAGCGCCAGGTTCGAGCGAAGCACCTTGAAGACGGAGACGGTCCCGCTGCCCGCGTTCGCCGCGAAGAGAAGTGAGTGGTCCTGGCTCAATGTCAGCGAGCCCTGCGACTCCAGAGGATCGGTGACACCACCGCTGCCGCGGCCGCCCGTATCGTAACGATGCGCCTCGGTCAGGAAACCGTTGGCTCCGCGGTCAAAGGCGATGACCTCGTTTTTGTCCGCATCATTGGTCATGATGAAGACGGCTCCGCTGCGGTTGGCTGTTTGCCCGGACTGAGCGAAGGTGCTCTGCGCGGACAGAAGGTTCGGAAGGAAGGCGCTGGTTCCGCTGATCGCCAGGACGGCGGCAGAAAGAACCAGAAAACGGCGTTGAAACCGGTACATGCTCATGCTGGTTGCTCCTTGGGGAGTGAAAAAAAGCGCATGAAGAGGCGACTGCGCCCGAAGGCCAGGTGTGGTCATCGTGCAACGGTCATCGAACCACGCGCACCCGTTGGAGGCTCCGGGGGCGCGAGAGGTAACGGGCTATGTTGTCAAAAGTACGTAAACATCTTTTAGCGTTGCGGACTCGACCCGGGCCGGATCTGAATGGCCCTCTTCCACCGGCGCGTCGGCGAAATCACATGAACTGAACAGAGAGAAGCCGGTGGCGCACATTTACAATCGCCAAAGCATGATCGCTCACCTGCGCGGCCTCATTTTTTCCAAGGCACCCAATCAGCTTATTGTTGAGTGCAACGGCGTCGGGTACGACGTCATCATCAGCGTGGCTACGTTCTCGGAGCTGCCGCCCGAGGGGGGCGAGGTCTCGCTGCATATCCATACCCATGTCCGCGAGGATCAGCTTGCACTCTTCGGCTTTGCAACTACGCAGGAGAAGCGGCTGTTCGAGCGTCTGCTGACGATCAGCGGCATCGGGCCCAAGCTGGCGATTACGGTTCTGAGCGGCATCTCTCCGGAGCGGCTGGTAGCCGCCATCCGCGGAGGCGACCATGCTTCGCTTACCAGGATTCCCGGTATCGGCAAGAAGACCGCGGAGCGGGTGGTGCTGGAACTGAAAGACAAACTCGAGGACATGGCCGTTCCCGTGACTGCCGGAGGCGGGGGGCACTACACTCCTGTGGGAGAGGATGCTCTTTCGGCATTGGTCAACCTGGGTTACCAGCGTCCGATTGCCCAGAAGGCCATTGAGACGGCGGTGGAAAAGGATCCGGAGGCGGCGAAGGACTTTGAAAAGCTCTTCCGAGCGGCGATGGCTGCGATCCGGTAAACCGCAGTACCCCCTCTATCTTTTGGTGCAAATATCTAAATCCAGATGGTTTAGATCCGGATCTTCTCGCGCACGTCTGATGCCATTCTGCCAGAGACGAGAAAGCCCGGCGGGTGCCGGGCTTGCTGTGTCCTGAGTTAAGGTTATCAGCGGCGTCAAGGGTTTGATGTGGAAATCTCTGGATGCTTATAGCGCTCCCCGCCACCGGTAAGGTCAGCCTTATTTCCTTATTGTCATTTCTTTATCGACATTTCTTTTATCGACGCCGGAAGGAGCTTCGAATCTGCTTGGTTCGTTCTTCGGTGGCGTCGGGCAGAGTTTTTGTGCCTTCGGGATAGAGGGTGACGAACCTGCGTGGGCCTTCTCCTGAGGAGGAAGTCTGGAGTCCTGAATTGGCGAGTTCGAGGTGCAGGATACGGCGCTCGCGCGAGTTCATGGGAGCGAAGCTGAAGGGCTGACCGGTGCGGCGTACCCGCTCGACGGCAACCTCGGCGGCCAGGCGGAGCTCCTCGTGGCGGAGGAGCTTGAAGTTGTTGGCGTCGAAAGAGATTCGATCGTGCTCTTCGTGCTCGAAACGGAGGATCTTTGCCGCGATGTGTTCTATCGCGAGCAGGAGCTCGCCGTTGCGAGCGAGGAGCATGGGGACATCGGGTCCGGAGAGCTCGACTGAGATTTCAGGGGCGGACAGAGTGGAAGCGGTTGTGGAGGGATCTGACACAGGTGGTTGCGGCCCCCCGGAGGAGCCCGTTGGGGACTCCGGCTGGCCGTCGGCAAATTTGTAGGTGAGGTTCAATCCCCCGGAGTGCGTCAGGGTCCGGAGGAGATCAACTACTTTTTTTTCATTAATTTCAGGAGCGCCCATGTGTTCGTTCTTGCTTGTGCCTATGGCTTTAAGTGACGGATGTCACTGTAACGTTTTGGATGCCCCGGTTGAGGATTAACACGAAACTTAATCCTAGATTTCGGACACTATCTTTTTCCGGGGATGGTTGCTGGCGTCTTGCCGGCGCCTGTTTTGCGACGAGCACGTTTTGCGGCGATCTCGCGCATCTCGCTGCCGAGCGAGGTGCGGTTCATGATCATCTGCTGGATGATTCCGATGAAGTTGCCGACGGCCCAATAGAGGCCGAGTCCGGAGCCGTAGTTCCACACGAAATAGCCGGTGATGGCGGGCATGGTGAAGGCCATCATCTTCTGCTGCTGGGGATCGACGCCGGGCGACGGCGTGTAGAGCTGCATGAGCACCTGGCTGACCACCATGACGATGGGCAGGATATGCCAGGGGTCCGGCGACTGGAGATCGGGGAGCCAGAGCCAGTGCGCGTTGCGCAACTCAACGACGCGCGGAAGCATGGTGAAGAAGGCCCAGAGAAGCGGCAGCGTGATGAGGGTGGGGATACAGCCACCGAACATGTTCACGCCGTTATCCTTCTGGAGCTTCATAATCTCCGCGTTCATCTCGTTGCGCTTGGGATCGGTGGGCTTGAGACCTTTGTACTTGTTCTTGATGGCGTCCATCTGCGGCTGGATGCGCTGCATCTTGAGACCGTTCTGCATGGTCTTGATGCGGAATGGGAGCATCATCAGATTGACAACGATGGTGAGGATGATGATGGCCCATCCCCATGCGCCTCCCCACGAGCCGGTGATGTGGGTGTGGATGAACTGGAGGGCGAGGAAGAGGTACTTGCCGATGGATCCCCAGAAGCCGAACTCCAGCAGGGGCTCGAGCGAGATCTTTCTGCCGTTGCTTGTGGTTGCGTAGATCTTCTTGAGGACGTTGATGGCTTTCGGCCCGACGAAGACACGCGTCTGGGTGTGGCCGCTGAGATCGCCGAGGGCAGCGCCGAGGACGGAGACGTTGATTTCGCCCTTGGCCGGCGAGTTGGAGCCGAAGCCGGTGCGGCGGATGGTTTTGGCTACGTCGAGTTCGTTGTGCATCGTAGCGACGGAGGCGTTGGACGGATTGTCGGGCAGGAAGACGGCGGCGAAGAAGGAGTCGCTGACGCCAGCCCAGTCGAACGGTCCGTTGAGGGTGTCTCCGCCGGCAACCTTCTTGGCGGCGAGGTGCTCATCCTTCGCGTCGCGTGAGAAGTCGACCTGAGCGCTGGAGTAGGTATTGGCGTTATTCTGGTCGCCGAAGCCGCCGGGCCAGGCAACGAGCGCGCGCACAGGCGAGCCGTTGCGGAGCACCTGCACGTCGGCGTGGATGACGTAGGTCTCGTCGAAGGAGAAGGTCTTGGTGACCTCAAGCGAGCCGTCGGAGTACTTGTAGGTGAGCGAGCCGGGCGCGGTGATGGAGCCGGTTGCCGAGGGGACATAGAGCGCCTGCTGGAGGGTTGAGGTGAGTCCCTGGTCGTAGGTGTAGAGCGAGAGGGGATAGCCGAATTTAGCGGCAGCCTGACCGTGAACGAGGTTCAGGGGATTGCCGTCGGAGTCCTTGAACTGCTTCAGGATCCAGCTTGTGACCTGGCCGCCACGATTGGAGAAGGTGATCTTATAGAGCTCGTTCTCGACAACGGTGGTGGATTCAGCCTGCGCTGCTACGACCGAAGCCGCGGGATTCGCGGTAGCGGCCGCTGGCGCTGCGCCTGGAGTTGCCGCCCCTGGAGCGGAAGGAGTGCCGGGAGCAGGAGTCGCGCTCTGAACGGCAGCCGGGGAGTTCGGAGAGACCGTAGGCTGGGTTGATTTGGAGCGGAAGTACTGGAGGCCGACAAAAACGCCGAGCATGACAACGATCATGACGAGGAATGATCGATTGTCCTGACCGCCTCCAGATTGATTGGGGTTTGTAAATTCTGCCAAGTGAGGAATTCCTATCTGTGTAAAAGGGGTCCGTTTTGGCACGGACCGCAACAACTCTATGGTAAATGGTTTCGCGGATGAGAGACGGATAGAGAGGCCTTCGGGACGCGGGCAGGGAGCGTAAAGGCCTCAAAATGAGGATGAATTTTCCCGTTTCCGGATTCTCCCCGCCTTTCAGGGACAACTCTGGCGAGACAGGGACCACCAGGCGGCTCCCTCGGGGCCTTTGGCAGGGAAATTTCAGCTCGGCGCGGGTCAGCGGTTCGGCACGGGGTCGAAGCCGCCCTTGCTGAAGGGGTGGCAGCGCAGAATCCGGCGAAGGGCCAGCCATGAGCCGCGGAGGGCTCCGAAGCGCGACAAGGCGACATAAGCGTACTCGGAGCAGGTGGGGAGATAGATGCACTGCGAATGGCTGAAGGCATGGAAGACAGGCGACAGGAGAGATTTGTATGCCTGCCAGAGGATGCTCGCAACGCGGCCGAGTTCAGGGCTGGGGTTATCGGAGTCCATGTTCTTTGCTGCTGCGGACGTTTTTCTGCACAGCATCGCTTACGATTTTGAAGACCTGGGCGACTTCGCGCTCGAGAGCGGCAAAGTCGAGGTCGATGACGCTTCGCCTGGGATGGAGCACCACATCGACAGGCAGACCGTGTATCAGCGATAGATTGTGGCGGACGGCCTCGCGCATGCGCCGCTTGATGCGGTTGCGGTCGACAGCCTTGCCCATGACCTTGCCTACGGTGAGCCCTATGCGCGGTGAGTCCGCTTCTGCGTCCGGGTGCTCGCGGAGCGCGAAGAAGTAGCTCATCTGCCGCGCAAACTGCTTACGGCTGCTCTTGTACACCCGCTGGTAGTCCGCGTGCTTGCGGAGACGGAAGACAGAGCTGGAGGTTGCGGTCGCCATAGAAGAAACGAGCGCAATATCGTGCGCCAGCTCTATCGTACCTTTCTCTACACGTACATTGTGTCTCTCTACACGTACATTGTGTCGTGGCGGCGTCCGAAGTCGACGAGCTCAGCGCGGTCCTCCGGAGGCCACACGGGCTCGCGCTGCATCCACTCGATCAGCTCCACAAAGAAGCGGTCGTGATCGGGTGCGATGACGAGAAAGCGCGCAGGATGCTCGGATGCGTTGCGGTAGGCATGAATGGTTCCCGGAGCGATGTGGACGAACTCGCCGGTCCTGCATGTGGACCACTTCTCTCCTTTGAGCACTTCGATCTGGCCTTCGAGGATAAAGAAGCTCTCAGGCATACGCTCGTGGTAGTGGCGGGGCGCGCCGGGAAAGAGCGGCGGGACGGAAAGTTCAATCAGGGAAAGGTTCCCTTCGGTCTCTGCCATGGTGGCGCGGATATCGATGGTTGCGCCCATGACGGCAAGGTGGCGTTGCGAAGAGATTTTTGCGGTTGCAGGTGCTTCTGTAGCTTCCTCCGGGACCCGATTCAGGATTGCAGCGGCCATACCCATTTCTCCTACAGCACGGATGAAGGGCGAACCGGGGCAGACTCCGGTATTGTGACGAATGGCGTCCTGACAGGGACAAAACAGCAGAAAAGCCCGCTTCAGCGGCTTTTCAGTAGGCTGAGGGGGTAAAAGGAAAAGCCTGTCATTGTTCATGACAGGCTTCCCTGGCGACTGAATCGCCTGCGGAACGTTCCCATCAGGCGTTTGCCATCAGGGTTGATACCACCACGCAGTTATCGCTGACCCTGCTGATTGCCTTGACCACCCTGTCCAGGTTTTCCGCCCTGCTGACCTTGCTGACCGGAGGATGGGTTCGTGGGCTTCTGCGTTGGCGTGTTTTCCTGATGGGGTTGATTGGGCTGGTTCATAGCAAGTCTCCTACGCTGCCGGCAGGGCACTTCGATCGATTTCGCATGCCGGCAACCAAAGAGTAAGAGGGACTCTGTCAACAGTTGGTTGCCCTTTCGAGGCAGCGCTAAGTGTTGATGTTCTGGTCTAAAGCGATGAAAAGAGAGGAGAAAATTTGGCCAGAAAAAGGCTCTATACGCAGGAAGCTGTCCGGAAACCGGACAGCTTCTCTCATGCATTGAATTTTGCGCGAATTGAATTCGAGTAAGTTAGTCGCGATAGCCGGCGCTGACAGCGATCTTGTGGCGGCCCTTGGCGCGGCGGCGGCTGAGAACGGCGGCGCCCGACTTGGTCTTCATGCGGCTGAGGAAGCCGTGAGTCTTCGAGCGGTGGCGGCGGTTAGGTTGAAAAGTGCGCTTCGGCATGGAACTGAACTCCTGAGGGCAGGAGACACTCCTGCCAGAACTTTTTGGCTATTGCAGCAATTTCTAATTGTACCTGATTGGAGGAGATTTTCACAGGGGGAATGGCGTTTCCGTTTTGAGCGGGACTGCTACTTTCGGTCCATGCTCCGGGTCGAAAGATTCGCGACAAAAGGCCCGAAGGCGCTGACTTGAATACCGAGCGTCTCGCGGGAATGGGTGAGCGCGGAGAATCGGAATCGAGTTTGCCGTTTGCACGATGAAGGGTGTGATGAAGCGCGTCATGAAAGTGCAGTGGTGAACTTTCGGTGTGAAAGCGTAATCGTTCTTACGCGGTCATCGTGAGTACCACAAGATAAGGTTTAGGAATAGACCCTAACGACTGTCAGGGCACGATTTTTTCCCGAAGCAGAGAAGCGATTCGCCATTCTTCACCGTGGATGGTGCAACAAATTTTTTTTGAAAGGAAGTCTTGAAAAGAGCGTCGTCTTCCGTGCTACTATCGACTCCGTTTAGTAAGGAGTTTTCTGCACGACCGGCTGTTCCGCACTCTGCCTTACATTTGAATTCATCCATTCCGCAAAACTGATTTTTTCAGGGGCAACAAGCGGACGGAATTCTGGCACTACAGATGCGCCTCGGTATTGCCTGCTTCGGCGGGGGGGACATCTGTTTTTGCCGCTCTGACTTTTTAGGTTTGCAATTGTAGTAACGAAATGCGGTGTAGCTGGGTTGGAACAGGGAAGAAAAAATTAAGGAAATCAAGAGATGTCATTCGTTCCGACGGCAACGGCCGTATTGAATTACTGGGTTCGCATCCTCGCCGCCTTAGAGAAGAAGATCAATCGTCAGTCATTCGAGACATGGCTGAAGCCGACTCGGTTTTCCCATCTGGAAGGTAAGAAGCTCTTCGTGCGGGTGCCATCCGCGGACTTCCAGCATGTCGGCGACCGCTACGCCGATCTCATCCAGGAGGCGATTGAGAATCTGGGCCTCGAGATCGAATCCGTCACCTTCACTGCTCCCGAGATTGAGCGCACGCCTAAGGTGCGCGAGGATGGCGGCTTTGCTCCAGTTCCCAGCCATAGCCAGGCGGCACCACGGCAGAATCGTCCGAGCGCGCTTACGCAGGGCGTGCCGGTTGCTCCGGGGCCTGAGCAGGCGCGCTTCGATTGGAACACTGCTTCCAACCTGAACCCCAAGTACCAGTTCGACTCGTTTGTTGTGGGCAGCGGCAACCAGTTCGCCTCTGCGGCCTCTCAGGCTGTCGCGGAGCGGCCGTCGAAGGCATACAATCCGCTGTTTCTCTACGGCGGCGTCGGGATGGGCAAGACGCACCTGATGCATGCGATAGGGCACGATGTGAAGCGCCGCCAGCCGCATGCGTCGATCTGCTATGTCTCGGGCGAGAAGTTCACCAACGAGATGATCGACTGCGTGCGTTACCAGAAGATGACGAGCTTCCGCGACAAGTTTCGCAACGTGGACGTGCTGCTGATCGACGACATCCAGTTTCTGGCCGGCAAGGAGCGTACGCAGGAGGAATTCTTCCACACCTTCAACACGCTGCACGAGTCGATGAAGCAGATTGTCATTGCGTCGGATCGTCCGCCGAAGGAACTGGCGGATTTCGAAGACCGGCTGCGCTCGCGTTTTGAGTGGGGATTGATTGCCGACATTCAGCCACCGGATCTCGAGACCAAAGTGGCGATCCTGCAGAAAAAAGCCGAGAGCGAGAACACGTCGCTGCCGACCGATGTGGCGATGTTCATCGCGTCGAATGTGCGGACCAACGTGCGCGAGCTGGAAGGCGCCCTGGTTCGGCTGATTGCGTGGTGCTCGATGCATGGGGTGGAGATTACGCTTGTGGTCGCGCAGCAGTGCCTGAAGCAGTTTATCGATACGCAGGTGCGCAAGATCACGATTGAGACGATTCAGCGCACGGTCGCGGAGCAGTTCGGCATGCGGGTGGGGGAGCTGAAGCAGAAGAACAACTCGCGCCAGATCGTTGTGCCGCGCCAGATTGCGATGTACCTCGCGAAGCAGCTCACCGAGGCTTCGCTACCTGAGATCGGCCGCCAGTTCGGGGGGAAGCACCACACGACGGTGATGCACTCGATTGCGAAGATCGACGAGCAGCGCCGGGCGGATAAGGATCTGAACCGGACGATCAACAAGCTGATGGAGACGCTGAGTTAGCGAGTCCACGAGTCAGCAAGTCAGGGAAAAAGGCTGCCTGGGAGGCAGCCTTTTTTGTCCCGCATTTTTCGCTTCCAACAGTGCTTGCTCTCAGAGCATACTGCTTGTGCTGCACGGGCCCCAGATCTGAGGAAAAGGGATGATGCCTATGAAACTCGCGCTTTGCACCGCCGCAGTACTGATTGCTTCCTCCGCCGCTTATGCCCAGTCTGCTCCGCCCGCCCAGTCTGCTCCGCCGGTTAAGATGGGGCTTTGGGAGAACACCGTCGTCTCGAAGATGAGCGGCCTGCAGATTCCGCCTGACGTTGCCGAAAGAATGAAGGCGATGGGAAGGTCCATTCCTGGCGCGGAGCCTCGAACCACGGTGACGCAGGGATGCCTGACGCCGGAGAAGTGGAAAGAGACGTTGTCGAAGGCACAGCAGAACCAGGATTGCCAGATGAAGAACCTCAAGCAGGACTCCTCGGGCATGTCGGCCGACATCGACTGCAAGTCGGAGCGGGGCAGCTCCACGGGCCATATGCAGTTTACCTTCATCAGCTCCGAGAAGACCCACGGGACGATTCACGTTGAGACCATGACTGAGCGGCAACCGCAGCCGATCGTGATGGACTTCACGATGGACAGCGTCTACCAGGGCTCGGATTGCAAAGGGATTTCACCGGATTCAGCCAAGATCATTCACTGAGCAAACATTAGTCTGGGAACATTAGTCCAAGACGAGGACGTGGCGCTCGAACTCGGCTCCAGCCAGAACTTTGATTGTCTTGTCCATCGTCACCAGCGTCCCGGTCTTTTCAACGGCGAGCCCTAAGAGATAAGCATCGGTGACCTGCTGATGTCCGAACAAGCGCGCCGAGAAGGGCGCGACCAGTTCAGCCCACGACTGTGAGATTGGCCAGAATCGATAGCCGGGAAGCGCCCTCATTGTTGTCAGCACTTCAAGAGCCTCTTCCATCGTGAAAGGCCCGGAATATCCGGGATTCGTCACCACGCGGACAAACCCTGCTTCCGTCAAAGGGCATACACCCCAATCCTTTGCCGACGAATTGAACCAGGCAGTAGCCTTTTTATGGCTTATATGAGCATCATCCGCGAGCGCCACAAGGATGTTTACATCCAGAAGAAGCTTTCGATCAGGCACTCTCTTCTGTCTCCAGCTTCTTGACCAACGCGGGAGTTACCCTTCTGCCTCGTGACGCAAGCACAGGAAACCCATTTCGCCCTTTCCGGATGCGCGATGCTGCCGGAGATGCGTGGGACCTCTGCACCAACTCACTAATGGCATTACTGAGAGTCACTCCACGAGCAACAGCATAGGTGGATGCAATTTCATAGGCGGCATCATCAAGCGTAACCGTAGTTCGCATCATAGATAATATTTTACATCAATATTTAGATTGATGCAGAAATTGAAAATTGATGCATATTTGCGTGTTTTTGCCCTGGCGAATCAATCGACACCGCCAGGCAGCACTCGTCGCCGCCGTGATGATGGAGCTGTTCCATACGCCGAACGGAATCACAAATGGAGCGGCCCCGCCATCCATTTCCGGATCAGCGGGGCCACACGTTGCAGACGGCTCGTAAGCCGAATTCTGTTCTGGACGATCATTCCTCTAGGCGACGCATTACTGCGGCGCTCGAGCAACCTACCCGCGGGTTTCGGCCTCCCTTTGAGCCGAAGCTCTCAGGATCTCTCCGCCTTGGCGCATCGGGCCGATACGCTATTGCCGCCTGGAGAGGAGCGGCAGAATCCCTGCCTATTTGGTCTTGCTCCGTGTGGGGTTTACCATGCCGCTGCCATTACTGGCCGCGCGGTGCGCTCTTACCGCACCATTTCACCCTTACCTCAGGACTTACGCCCTGGGGCGGTATCTTTTCTGTTGCACTGGCCGTAACGGCGCTTTGAGACGCCGCCCCCGGACGTTATCCGGCACACTGCCCTGCGGAGTTCGGACTTTCCTCCCCCGCGCAACGCCTCGAAAGGCCCACGCGGCAGCGATCATCCGGCCGCCTGCAATTTCAGTGTATCAACTCTGGCTGTCATGGTTCCGGGGGGCGTCCAGAAAACTTCTTCGCAGCGCACCAACAGTAATTCTGCCCGTGCAGCGGCGGCGGGGTCATTTTTTTTCGTGTCAGCCTAGTCCACGTCCATTCCGCCATCCACGTCGAGGACAAGATGAGCTGCCTGCACCATGAGAGAGTGGATCTTGAGCGACGCGAGGGAAAGCGAGTAGCCCGTCGTCTCCAGCGAACGGCTGAACGCCTTGCGCATCAGGTCTGCTGCATTCACGGACATCTTCTGCGGAAGCTTTCCGCTCAGAAACGGGACCACAAAGAAGTTCAGCTCGCGCGATGTACTCAGCTTCTCGATCCGGGCATCGCGAAATCCGATTGTTTCGCCCTGTGCGTCCGGTACAACGGATACATCCGCATCCGCACTGAGGCCGACACCGAAGCACGTGCCATGTACCGAAGTTCCGAGCTTCGAGCGTGTGTGCACATGCACGACGACGCGGTCGTCCTTGAACGAAACGCTGGGCGAGTCCGCGTACACGAAGCAGGACGACTTCGCATCGCCGCGAATGTAGTACCGGCCATCCGGCCCGTTGAAGAGCTGTGCCCTCAGTGTGCGCTCGAGGGCCTGCGCTGAAATCTTTACCTCAACTGCTGAAGCATGAGGAGCCGCACCAAACAAAACGAGACCCAAAACCAGGAGACAGGGCAGAAAGCGATGCATGCCTTAAGCATAATGGCATCATGCGGCATGCTGCTTTCCGGATCTCTTTACGGGCCGGTGCACGGGACGATCTCTACGGAGGCCAGCCATTGATTGAGCTGCTCCACGTCCCAGGCGCTTTTCTCCATGATGTAAGCCGCAAACGTCCAGTACTTCACTCGATCTTCCTGAAGAGGCCCGTAGTTCAGCACGTAGGTAGCAAGCATCTGAACCTCTTCCTCCAGATCGTTTTCATGGAGGGGAGCCCCTTCACCCTGGCAACGGAGATAGTCATTCGACGAATGATGAAGAAATTGCCCGCCCTGCAGCATCGAGCAAAGTTTCTGATACTCCCTCGTCTCAAGGATCCAGTAGTGCCAGATAGTATCGATTTCTTTTGCGACGGGGATGCTGCAGTGAAAGTACGTCGCGATGTTGAGAAACTTCAAGGTCTCCTCAATCCGAACGAGTACTTCGTCGCCGGTAAGCGGCGCCAACTTCTTTTCGAAGTAGCATCTCATTTGAGGGCTCAGAAAAGTTTCTCGCAACTGCTCGTTCGTAATTTTCATGGAGTGCTCCAGACAGGCTGGCATCCGGCATCGACGAGGAAATACTCGCGCGCTGAATCCAACGCAGCTCTCCGCAAGAGCGGGACCGAACAGGACTCCCTGACCCGTCTGCTTATTTTTTGGGTTAGACGAGACGCTTGTTCACGCAGCAAGTACCTCCATCAGGCTTGCAGCATCCATCCGCTCGCAGCTTCATAATGTCTTGTTTCGTCTTGAAGATTCCGTGCGTTTGAAGGTGGTCCAATACATTCCACGTCACGAGAAGCGATTGCACCAATACTACGGTTTGCTCTTTCGTAACCGGGTCGGTCGGCAACACGCCAGCTTTCTTTTCGCCGTTAGACATAGAGATACCGTCCATTCATAGACAAGAACGATTCATTTGTCCCTGGGCCCTTAGACGCGATGTGACGTATCGAGCAATTCCCGCCACATGGATTGGTGCACAAACCTAGTCTCTCGGGCGATGAAATGTCAAGAAACGGCCATGACGCAACAAGCTCGGAAATGAGCATCGAATCACGGCTTCCGGCAAACGGAGTGATCCTGCCGAGGATCCTGAACCCCGTGTATGAGAGAGATCCTTCGACATCAAAAAAGAATGGAGGGCAACCATGCTCCCTGAGGTGTGTTGTAAAGCCCTGTGCTCATCAGCGTGAGGGGCTGAACCACACGGAGGCCATTACTGAGACACCAGCGGAACAGCGCGCTGTTTCGCACAGGCACAAGAATTCCCGGTCCGCCGAAGGACTCTGCGGAAGCGATGATGGCCTGCAGATCCAGATTGGTCTCGGCAGTCGCGTGGCTGAAGAATGCCACGTCGCCCGCATAGCCGGTAATGCGGCCGCCACGCTCAACGACGATTGCGGTGCCCTGCTGGATGGCATGTGCGAGGTCGGCGCCGCGATCGTAGCCATGAACCTGCCGCGCGATTGCGTTGCAACTCTCGAGATCTTCGGGCTGCGCGGCTCGAACTTCGCATCCTGGTATGCTGCGTTGTTCGGTGCGGCCCTGCATGCAGGCAAGAGGCTCGCGCACATCAAACCCAAGGCTGGTATAGAGCGAGAGCGAACGACTATGAAACGCTGCCTGCACCAGGCGGATGCCGGCGGCGCCACGCTCGTTGGCGCGGTCGAGTACTACCTGCATCAGCTTTCGGCCGACTTTGGCATTCTGCGCGTCGGGATCGACGGTAATCGGACCGACGCCCATGATGATCGAGCGCTCGTCCAGAACGTTGCTGCCTACAATACCGTCAGCGTTCTCGGCCACGACGCCATAAAAGCCGGGAGTGCTGAACATCATCGTCAGCAATCCGATGGCGTGGGCGGGATCAGGAAAATCGCAGGGGAAGTTGTGTTCTGCGTTGATTTTGAAGAATGCTCTGTAACAAATTTCACCACAGGCGGAACTGTCCTCCGGCGTGGCGGGACGCATGACTACGTCTGTCTCTACGATGGATGGCATAGATGGTCTCCGAACAGTGGCAAAAGTATACCGGTCATGTGGAAGTTGCCTAGAGGAAATCGACCGTCCACTGGTGACATTCTTCGACGCCGAACGAGCACTCCATGCATCATTAACCCAAGCCCATGCCGACTCATTTCTCTCCTGAAGCCTTGAAGTTTCTCCGCGGCCTTAAGCGCAACAACGACCGCAACTGGTTCAACGATCGCAAAGCCATCTATGAGCGCGAGATCAAAGCTCCCATGCTTGCGCTGATTGGCGAGATCAACGAAGCGATGCTCAAGTTTGCGCCGGACAATGTTCGTCTGCCTCAGAAGGCCATGTTCCGCATCTATCGCGACACGCGCTTCAGCCCGGACAAGCGTCCCTACAAGACGCACCAGGGAGCGTGGTGGGCGCGCACCGGCCTTGAAAAGACCTCCGGCGGAGGCTACTACTTTCACATCGGCGCGGATGAGGTTGTGATCGCCGCGGGCGTCTACATGCCGGAGCGTGAGCAGTTGCTTGCCATTCGGCGCCATCTCTCGCAGCATCACCGGGAGTTCCGGAAGATCGTTGGCGGCAGGAAACTCCTCTCGCTTATGAAGCAGTACGAAGGCCTTCCGCTTACGCGTCCGCCGAAGGGCTTTCTGCCTGAGGATCCTGCAATCGACCTGATCCGCTGCAGGCAGTGGGGAGTCTCGGCGCATCTGCCGGCCGACACTGCGACGAAGCCGGCGCTGCTGAAAGAGATTGTCGAGCGCTTCAAAGTGGCCGCGCCGATGATCGAACTGCTGAATGCCCCGCTCATTCCGAAGCCGCGAAAACCGCTGTTCTAGCGGCCACGGATGATCGCGGATGAACACGGAATCTAATGACCGGTTTTGTTTTCATCCGTGTCGATCCGCGTTAATTCACGGTCAAAAGTCGCGAAAATCGCCCAAAATTTGCATTATTTTGAACAAAACCGAGAAAAGCCGGAAAAAACCTGTGGAAACCGAAGAAAACAGGTTGACAAAGCTTTTCAAAAGGATGAAGGTGAAATGCGGTACGGTTCCCTCGCACCCGCATGAACATTGACGATTTCGCACAGAACTCAAATGCGAAGAGAACGTTCAGAGGGGCAAGGCGAGCAACCCAATTTGAAGCACACTTTGAAAAAGTAAGAAGGAGCAACATACATGGCAAAGGGAATGACCAAGACAGCACTCGTCCGCCATATGGCAGAGAAGCTTGAGATTACCAACAAGCAGGCGGCAGCCGGCCTCGACCTGCTGGCCGAGACTGCTGTGAAGGAGACCAAGAAGAACGGCGAGTTCACGATCCCCGGCATCGGCAAGCTGGTGAAGGCAGAGCGCAAGGCGCGCCTCGGCCGCAATCCTCAGACCGGCGAGACCATCAAGATCAAGGCGAAGACCGTCGTCAAGTTCCGCGTCGCCAAGGTCGCCAAGGACACGATCGCTCCGCCGAAGAAGTAGTGACAGAACGCCGCCGATTGCGGGCCAGCGTCGAGCGGCGTCATCCAGTGCCCTCCCCATTCGCTTCTGCACAGCAGCCGGAACGCTGTAAGCTCAAGAGTGTGCGTGAGCGCGAGTCAATTATGCCCGCTGTGCTCCCCAGAGCCAGCGGGCTCTTTTATTGTTCACGGAAGTTGAGTTGAAAAGCCTGGGCTACGCACGCCGCGGCATCAGTGCGCGCACAATCAGCGAAACGCCCAGCGAGATCAGCACACCCTGCGTCATCAGCGCGGCGTTGTACTTCCAGCCGACCAATACGAACGTAAGCACAACACCCCAGAAATAGATCTCTCCCGGGATGCTGGTCTGCCAGCTTGGCCGCTCTTCCGAGACCTCGACCCGCGGCCGCAGCGAAGGCAGCAGCCGAGGCACGCGCCCCAGGTAAGCGCTATAGCCGTCGCCCAGCTTCGCGGAGAGAAACTTCTCCTCGCCTGCGATCAGGATGAGTTGCATCGCAGTAACCGCCAATATTGCGAAGATCGCTCCACTGGGAGGCATCAGCAGCGCCAGCGCAAATGTGTGCGCGACGATTCCCAGATAGAGTGGGTTTCGCACATACCGGTAAGGCCCTGCAGCCATTACCGTGTCACCGTGCATCGAGCGCGAGTGCACCGTGGCCACACCCAGGTATGCCGAAGCCCATGACCGGATCAGTGCTGCTGCCAGAGCGAAGAGAGTCCCAAAAATCAGCAGCGTGAGGGTAGCGCCGGTAAACGACATCCACCGGTTGCGCGCAATCCATGTCGAGAGCAGCAGCCAGGTCGAACCGTTGCGATCCATTGCCAGCGGCCGCGACCAGTTCCACGGAGTCGCGAAGCCGAGAACGAAGATTACAGCGTGAATCCAGAAGCGAAAGCGAAAGATGAATTTAGAGACAGTCATGGGTGGGTGGGCAATGGGTCCTGTTGAGGTAAGTGCTTCTACTCTTATCTTTGCAGATTACGCTGTTCTCCATTGCAAAGTTCAGCGCTAATGACTCTCGTTCTTGTAAACCACACCGCTCTTCATCACAAACTTAACCTGCTGGAGTAGCTTCACGTCCTTCAGCGGATCGCCATCCACTGCGATGATGTCGGCCCACTTGCCCGGGTCCAGCGTGCCGACCTTGTCGCTCCAACCCATCAGGTCGGCTGCGTTGATCGTCCCCGTCTGTATTCCAGCCAGCGGAGACATGCCGAACTGATTCACGTACACATCGACCTCATGCGCGTTCAGCCCATGTGGATACACCGCCGCGTCTGTCCCCAGCGCCACCTTCACGCCGGCTTTGATTGCCTTCTTGTGGTTCTCCTTCACCACAGCGCTGATGTCCTTCATCTTCTGCAGGTAGAACGGCGGCAGCTTTCCGTACTGCTGGTTCCAGTCGATGAGGTAGGCCGTCGGAACCAGGTATGTGCCGTGTTTTTTCATCTCGTCGATGTCCTCGTCGTTGATGTAGCTGCCGTGCTCGATGGAGTCGACTCCGGCTTCGGTGGCCCAGAGGATTCCCTGCGCGCCATGAGCGTGTGCCGCCACTTTGCGGCCGAGCCGGTGCGCGTCGGCGACAATCGCCTTCATCTCCTCGAGTGTGTACTGGCTGGCCTGCGGGTCATCGCCCTTTGAGAGCACGCCGCCCGTCGCGCAGATCTTGATCAGGTCCGCGCCGTACTTGATGTTCTGCCGCACCTTCTGCTGCACGGCGGAGATGCCGTCGGCGACTCCGTCTCCTACCTGGTGATACTCAAACGGCAGCAGGTTGGTATCGCAGTGGCCGCCCGTGATCCCCAGCGCCGGCCCGGAGACCTGCATGTGCGGCCCCGGAATACGCCCGGCGTCGATCTCGTCCCGCAGCGCCACGTCGGTGTAGCCGCTCGCGCCGACGTTCCGCACGGTCGTGAAGCCCGCCTCGAGCGTCACCTTCGCGTTCTCCACCCCGACGATCGCCTCGGTCGGCGTCGAAGTACTCAACTCCCGGTACGGATCGAAGTCCGCCGAGCGCATTGTCAGGTGGGTGTGCACATCGATCAGCCCAGGCATCACTGTGTACCTGGCGAGATCGATTTCGGTATCGCCCGCCTGCTTCGGTGTGGAGGCTGTAGAAGCGATTGCCGTTATCCGATCACCTGTGACGATAATCGTCTGCGCCGCCGGCTCCGCACCTGTCTTCACATCGAGCAGGTGTCCGGTACGAATCAATGTACGAGAAGGAGCAGGAGTGGTTTGTGCGTGGGAAGAGCCGGTCAAGGCAATATGTAACACAATCAGGAATAAATAAACTTTCTTCACTTCACTCTCCGGCAACGCAAGCTGGGATTTATCGGCAGGCCTCCATACTAAGGGCAAATTCCCATTTCTTCACGGGGAATCCTGCCATCGTTCGGGCCCATCTAATTCGTCAGAGGAAATTGACGGGATGAGTCTCGCGAGCAAAAAGATCCAGTCTCCGGTAGGCGAACTGAAGCTCGTCGCGAGCGATAAGGGTCTGGTCGCAGTTCTCTGGCCAAACGACAGCCCGCGGCGCGTACGGCTCGAAGAGGCAGTTACGGATGAGCGCCACTCCATTCTGATCGAGACCGAACGCCAGCTGCAGGAGTACTTCAACGGCAAGCGGAAGAATTTCTCGATTCCGCTCGACATGCGAGGAACCCGCTTTCAGAAAGATGTCTGGGGAGTCCTGCTCTCCATCCCCTTCGGCGACACGCGCACCTACGCGCAACTCGCCACCAAGCTTGGCAACCCTCGGGCGACGCGCGCCGTTGGTGCAGCCAATGGCAGAAATCCAGTTTCCATCATCGTGCCGTGCCACCGCGTCATCGGTTCGTCCGGTAAGCTGACGGGCTTTGCCGGCGGACTCACAGTCAAGGCACAGCTGCTCGATCTTGAGAGAAATGAAACAATGCTGTCCGATCTTGAGAGAAATGAAACTTCGCTATTTGGTTGATGGCAGCGCTATCGCGCCGGAGCGGTCGCCACTCCGACAAACGAGTCCGCGCAACCGTAGTACATCCACCATTTGCCCCTGAACAATACCAGGCCTTCGGCGAACGTTGTTCCGGCGGCGTACTGCCCGCTCTGCTCGAAGAGCCGCTCCGGCTTGAAGACCGGCTGCTCGGTTCTCGCAACGAGCTTTGTGGGATCGGCCGCGCTGAAGAGCGCCTCCTGCACGCTGTAGGCTCCCGCGGCCAGGCCCTTGTCGCGCGAGTCATCGGTTGCGTTCTTCGCGTTGTACAGCAGTACGACTCCACGCTCCGTCAGGACCGCCGGAGGTCCGGTCTCGGGAAATCCGCTATCGGACTTGCCTGGGCGCGCCTCCAGCAAAACCAGTGGCTTTCCGCTCTTGTCTTCGACGGGGGTCCAGTGGATCAGGTCTGTCGAAGTCGCGATCCCCACTTTGATCTCGCCCCAGTACATCCAGTACCTGCCGTTGATCTTTGCCGCCACCAGCCGATCGCCCACGCGCCGGGTAACAATTCCCGCCGACTTGTACAGCAGCGCATCGTACTTTCCGCCGCTCGCTCCTGCAAAGGCCGGCCCGTGCTTCGTCCAGCGCACCAGGTCATTCGACGTCGCGATGCCCACACTGTACGCCTGCCGCTTGCGCGACCACTGCGTGTAGGTCAGGACGTAGGTTCCGTCCTCCGCTTCGACGATGCGCGGATCTTCCACGCCGCCCGGCTGCTCGCGGTCGGCCTGGGCGTCCTTGTCCGGATAGAACACCGGCGCGGCTCTGCGCTCGAAGCGGGTGCCGTCTTCGCTTACCGCCAGCCCCAGTCGCGAGACATGCATGCCAATCTTCATCTCACCCGAGTCATCTTCGGCGCGATACAGCACGTAGATCCTGCCGTCACGCACCACCGCCGCAGGATTGAACGTATGCAGCGCCTCCCAGTGCACCGGCTTACCGCTCACCGGGTCATCGAACACGGACTCCAGGCGGGGAGTAATCACGGGTGCATCCGAAGCTCGGGTCAACGGCCCGATCGCCCAGGCGTTTCTATTTGAATCGTTCTCCTGCGCGAACAATGGGCTGCAGAGGCAAGACCCCAGCATCGCTACAGCAAGTAGTTTTAGTAGACGCATCTCCATGCTTCATCATCACCAATGGCTGGTATTCCCATCCTTACAAACACGGCGAATCCCGAGCTTCTCAGGCAACGAGTGTACAAGAACGGCAGAACAACCTTCCTCTTCTGGCGGGGGAGACTGAGACACCCTGTTCCTGAAAGCTCTTTGATCGAATTTGTTCCTTAAAAAGGAACAAATCAGAGCTGCTCGCCCAATGCTGCAAGAATCGCATCGAAGTCCTCAATCCCCGAATACTCGATAATGACTTTGCCCCGGCCCTTTTTGTCCTCGATCCTGACCTTCAGACCGAGCCGCCGACGCAACTGATCCTCGGCCTCGCGCACGTTGGGATCTGCTGGCTGCTGAGACTTCTCCGCCTTCTTCGCCTTCGCCTCAGGGTTAATCAATCCGTTAACATAGTTCTCCGTCTGCCGGACCGAGAGCGACAGGGCAAGTACCTTCTGCGCCGCCGACGTGATGGCATCCGGAGCATCGAGCGCCAACAGAGCGCGGGCGTGACCGAATGTCAGTTCGCCTGTCTCTACCTTTGTCTGAACACCGTCGGGGAGCCGCAGCAGGCGAAGGAAGTTGGCGACGCTGGCTCGGTCCTTGCCTGTCTTCTGCGCCATCTGCTCCTGGGTCAGTTTGAAGTCAGCTCCGAGCCGTTGAAATGCACGCGCCTGCTCCATCGGGTTGAGATCGGTGCGCTGCAGGTTTTCGACGATGGTCATTTCGAGCACCTGCTCGTCGGAGACCTCACGCACGATCGCCGGTATGGTCGCCTTGCCTGCCTTGCGCGAAGCCAGCCAGCGTCTCTCGCCGGTGATCAGCTGATACTTGCCTGCGCCGAGCTGCCTTACGACGATCGGCTGTACCACCCCGGTGGCTTCAATCGACCTTGCCAGTTCGTCGAGTTGCGCTTCGTCAAAGCGGGTGCGCGTCTGCCACGGGTTGCGCTCGATGTGGTCGAGGCCGATCTCCAATGGCTTGCCGGTGGCAATCGCGGGTGCTTCGGCGGCGATGGAAGGAACCACTGCAGGGCGCGACGGAAGAAGGCTTTCCAGCCCTTTACCCAGTGCGCGGCGTTTGGAATCGTTCTGTGCTGCTGCGGTAGACATATCTGAAATCCTTATCCTGCTTTTCTGCTTAATTTCTTTACTTCGACCAGAAGCGCGACTTCTTCTCCGGCTGGGTGAATGACTTGAGGGAGTTCGCTGCAGCCGCGGCCGCGGCTTTCCGCCGTTTGGCCTCGGGGCTCTCAAGGCCGTTTCGCTCCAGAAGCTCAAGTGCAAGTTCACGATAAGCCTCCGCTCCCCGGGACCGGCTATCGTACAGTGCGACTGGTTTGCCGTGGCTCGGGGCTTCCGCCAGCCGAATATTTCGGGGGATTGTGGTCTTCAACAGCTTGTCGGTGAAGAACCCCTTCAGGTTTTCGGTGACCTGCTGCGAGAGATTCGTGCGGTCGTCATACATGGTGAGCAACACGCCTTCAAGGGCGAGCTCGGAGTTGAAGGCCAGGGAGACTCGATCGAGCGTACTCATCAGCTCCGAGATACCTTCGAGGGCAAAGTACTCGGCCTGCATCGGAACCAGCAATCCGTCGGCTGCTACCAGAGCGTTCAGAGTTAACAGGTCCAGCGCCGGAGGGCAATCGAGCAGGATAAAGGGATACTTCTTCCGAATGGGTTCGATGGCATCGCGAAGCCTGTATTCGCGGCGATCCTGTCCTACAAGCTCGATATTGGCACCGATAAGGTTCTTGCTGCCGGGAACCAGCGAAAGATTGGCGATCTCGGTGGGCAGAATGACCTTGTCGATTGGACAATGGTCCATCAGTAGGTCGTAGATGCTGGCGCGGGACTCTTCGCGGCCAAAACCCAGGCCTCCGGTAGTGTTGGCCTGGGGGTCGCAATCGATAAGAAGGGTTTCGAGGCCCTCAAGTGCGAGCGAGGCCGCAAGATTGATCGCCGTTGTGGTCTTCCCTACGCCGCCCTTCTGGTTGACGACGGCAATCACCTTGGAAGGAATGGTGGGCCCGGGAACCTTTTCGGGGATGGAAGTCGCCTCCGGCTGGATCGCCGGGCGTGGTTTATTGGCTGGATGAATGGTGATCATCGGACGTATGAGCAGGTTATTCTGCGGTGGCGTTGAGAGCAATGCAGATTCATTGTGGAGAAGGGGCCTCGGCTGTGGAGAACGTGTGGAAGACGTTTTTTCCCGCGTCGTTGCAGAGATTTAGAGAAGGAGAGTGTGGAAAACTTTGTTCCACGTGGAACACTTACGGCGAGTCCGACCAAGAAAGGTCAATGTTCCACGTGGAACACTGACCCCTACAACAGATACGAGTCGAAATAGTTATCGGTGAAGACGGAAAAAGACGATGGTTCCAATAGCCAGCGTGGCTAACAGGATCTCGGTGATGCGGTAATCAAGAAGCTTGTGGTAGAGGGCGAGTTGGGGGTCCAGCGTCTCGTGGTGTCTCTGGTTCTTCTCGAATGAAATGCTCATAAAACCCTCCCGTCAAGGCACGAACCTTGAGGTCTTTCTACAACTTGGTGGGGAGGCCCTATCACTAAGGATGTAGGTAGTTATAGCAAAGGTTCCTTATGTGGACAACAAGAAAATTTAGATTGATGCGACAAAAATTTTGTGGGTGTGTACCGAATCGGGAATGTTCCACGTGGAACATTCCTCGCCTAAATCTCTGATTTCACGGCGGAACGGACGAGGCGGAGTAACAGGGTGGATTTGGAGTTCGGCGTAGGGATCGACTCGGCGATCGTAAAACCGGGGAGAACGGTTGGGGCGGCTCCCGCCAGCACCAGAATCTCCTGGCTCGCACGGGGTGTTGCGGCTGCCAGGGCTGCATCCATATTATCCACCGCACGCAGAGTAACAGTATGAAACTGCTTCGACTCAGGAAGAGATTCGGCGCGCGCCGGCCAGACCTCCACATTGGATAAATGAAGCGTACGGATCACCTCGCGTAAGAATGCCACTTTCTTGTTCTGCGATTCCGCCAGTGTTACCTGAATCCCGGGGTGCATCAATGCTATCGGCACACCGGGGAATCCCGCTCCCGAACCGAGATCGAGAAGGGTATCCGGTTTATGGAGATGCAGGGCGGTAAAGAAGCTCTCGCCGAAGTGGCGCTGGACGATCTGTTCCGGTTCCCGGATTGCGGTGAGGTTGGTTCTCGCGTTCCACTTCAACAGAAGGTCGAGATAGGTGGAAAGTTGAGGAAGGATCTCCGGCGACGGGATGACGTATGGGTGGAGCAGGTCGGCGATTCTGTCTTCAGGCAGGGTGGGCATGCGGAGTTTCAGTATGGCAGATGCAGGCAAGAGAGTTCCAAGTCGAACTCTCTTACCTGGAACTGAGAACGAACGTGTTGCCGTCGAGGTCTTTAAATATAGATGCGGTTCCCCATGGGGCTTTGGTTGGTTCCATTGTGAACTCGACGCCACGATCTTTAAGCTCGCGTGCGGTGGCCTCCACATCATCGCTCCAGAAGGTGATGTTCATCTGGGTCCCCGGTTGCGGTCCGTTGTCGAACCGGAAGAGTACGAGCCGGGTGTCAGCGCCGGGAATGCCCAGTTCGATCCAGCGCTGCTTGTCGTTGAAGGGCTGATCGGTGAGCAGCCGGAACTTCAGCTTCTCGGTATAGAAGGCAAGTGCGCGGTCCTGATCGGTAACGGGAACACTGGAAAACTTGATGCCACGAATCATGGAATCACCTCAGTGTCATTCTGCTGTGGTCCCTGTTTCGATGGCAAGCACTCTATGGTCTGCAGTACTATAGTGCTGTGAACCATATCAGTATTGATGAGTACGTGATGGATGTTCTGCTGCCCGATCTGGTTGGCCACGATCACGCGCCGACAGCATTTCTTGTCTACCTGGTCTTGTGGACTGCGTTATACCGGTCAGAACAAAGAAGAGTTGCGATCAGTCTGAGTCAGCTTTCGGAGAGCACCGGTCTTTCGAAATCCGGAGTGCAGAAGGCGATCCGGATACTCAAGCGGCGCGGCCTTGTGGCGATTCGCAAAACCTCGCCGACCGCGGTGCCCGAGTACGAACTGATCCGGCATTGGGTGCGTCGGCGAGCCAGGAAGGTGACCGCGGATAAACACGGATAACACTTAGTCCGCGTTCATCCGTGGCGATCCGCGCTTGCGACCGAGGTGTGGATGGGGCGCGGCTTCCAGGCTGCGGCTTCGGCGACGAAGCGCTCGAAGATGGCGCGTGATGCGGGGCTGATCTCATAGCTGCGCTCAGGATGCCATTGGATGCCAAGGACGAAGTGCGAATCCGGATGATGGGGATCCTGTCCGCCCTCGATCGCCTCGATGACGGCGTCCTGCGGACAGCGGGCGGTGACACGAAGACCGTCGCCTGGGATGCCGATGGCCTGATGATGGCTGGAATTGATAGGCAGCCGGAGGAAGCCATCTTCTACCGGAGCCTCGTCGACCGGGATGAGGCTGCCGAGCGTGGAGTCCGGAGCGACGGAGGCGGCGTGAGCCACGGCTACCGTCTTGCCGGCGGAGTGGTTGACCGGCACCGGAGTCAGGTGCTGGACCAGCGTGCCTCCGCGCCAGACATTCAGCGACTGAACTCCGAAGCAGATCGCGAGCAGAGGCTTGTAGAGATTGTGCGCGTCCTGGAGGAGCAGCTCGTCGACGTTCTCTCGCGCCGGATCAGCGGAGTTGCATTCGGGGATGGGCTCGTGACCGTATTTCTGCGGGTTGACGTCGGCAGGCGAGCCCGGCAGCAGGACACCGTGGCAGGTATTAATAATGTTGGCGATCTCGCGTGGCGTAGCGTTGAGCGGAATCTCGACCGGTTCGCCACCAGCGCGGGTGACTGCTTCCGCATACTGAGGCCATGATTTGTTGTTGTATTCGAGATTTGCGCTGGTCGGAATCGGAATGGCGATACGCGGTTTCATGTCTGATTCCATGATAAGGCGAAGCCAGGCGCGCGGTTCGGGGTGGAGTGGACGGTCACTATTGGAAGAGGGGGTCTGGAAGGTAAGTGTCTGTCTTCTGATTGTCGGGTGGCTGGCCAAGGGTGAGCTTCGCTCCGGATCGGCTGAATGAGTACGTTTTGGAGCTGCCCTGAACCTGCAATTTATGGGTGGAGGCGCTCCACGTGCCTTCGTGCGATGTAAAAGGAATCCGAATACTCTGGGTGCCGTCGGCGGAGAAGAGGTAGATGGCGTTCGCCAAAGCCTTTTGATAAGAGGCCTCTGAGGGATCAGGGCTGGGAGTGGCAGACGGATTTGGCCGCCATTGCCCTAACAAGGGATCGGCTGGCGAAGGAGGCGTACCGATTCGGGTAAAGACGGTTTCGTGTCCATCGGAGTTTTTCAGGCGAAGAGTGTTGCCTTCGATCTTATAGGTGAGGGGAGTCGGCGGTTTGCCTTCCTGTCCTGAGGGCATGGTAAGGGTATCGCCTGTACGGGTAAGCGGTGAGGTTGCCATCGCGCCGACGTACATGGTCAGGGTCCCGTCAGGGCGAAAGTTCCACCAGGAACCGATGCCGCCGTAGGAAGGATGTTCGGCGACCCAATGACCGACAGGTGAGCTTGTCGCGGTGGCTTTAGGGTCCGTCTGAGCGGTAGCCGTGAAATTTGCAAGAACGAGGATAAGGAGCGAGATGCAATAAAGCTTGTTGTGCCGTGAAGAATGTTTCATGCAGTGCTCCCGGGTGAATTTTGTTTGGTACTGGCGCGGCATGTGGCTCCGTACGTGTGACGGGTGCGATCGGGAACGCTTACAGATCAGATATGCGGAGCCGATAGGCCTCGGGAGTTTCGATGCGGAAGCTGGTTTGGCCGTCGAGTTCAAGGAGATCGTTGTCGCCTGTGACCAGCACCTGTGCGCCGCCACTTTGCGCGAGATCGAGGAAGGGCTGATCGTTGCTGTCACGGCATACCGCCCGGCACTTTTCTGTGACTTCGATGACGCGGCACAAGGGAAGATATTCAGCGAGCAGCTCGTTGCGATCGGAGGGTGTTAGCCGGAACTTTGGGTAGCCGAGGACTCGTGTAAGTTCGGCGGCTGTGGCGCGGGAGATCAGCGGAACACAAGCGCCTTCGCGCCAATGCTGCCGCAGCCACGCAAGGCGGCCGTTCGCAAACAAAAGAGCCGATACGACCGTGGCCGTATCGAAGACGATAACTCGGCTCATTCCGATTTGCGGGCCCAGGAGACTGCTGCGGAGACGTCCTGTTCCTCAATTCCAAGTTCGGTAAGTCGAGTACGGACTTCGTCGGCCCGGCTCATCTGCAACGGGCGAAGGATGATGGAGGTTCCATCGGTGCTGACGTCGAAGTAATCCACTCCCTTGAAGCGGGTTACTACCGCTTTGGGAAGGGTGATCTGATTTTTCGTGGTTTTCTTAGCCAGCATAAGTAAGGAATCAAGGAAACAAGGAAATATTACCATGGCAGGACTCATCTATCGGCACTCAAAAAAAATATTTTGGCACCTGGCCTCCCAATTTTCCGCATAGGTGTGTGGCAGGGAAATTCAGAAGGAGGCAGGACCATGGAGATCAATTGGGTTTCTTTATTCGCCTTTACGACGTCGCTGTTGATTTCATTGGCCATCGCAATCCCGTGTGCACCCGCCACTGTTTCCGACGAGCATCTCGTCCAGAACCGGACGCGAAATAGAGTTGCCGGCAAACGATAAAGGCTGGTGTTTCGATGGCATGGATTCTCCGAAACGCGGATGAGTCGATGCCGGAGTTTTATGAATGGTGCCCCATCTTTAGCGGACGAACCTGTCGCGGAGATGGGGCATCTGCATGTTGGCGCAGTCACTTGCTCGTGTGCTGGAAGTACGTTGCGGTGATGGTGTCGAAGAGCCGTTGGGTGAGGGCGTCGGCGTCGCGGGTGGTCAGGCCCTCAGTCGAAATGGGATCACCAATGACGACTGCAAGTGGGCGTGGCTGCAGGTGGTAGGTATGGATGGGGAGCAACTCGTAGGTTCCGACGAGGGTGATGGGGACGAGCGGAACCTGGGCCTTGATGGCCATGTAAGCCGCTCCGGAGACAAAGGGCTTGGTCTCGCCAGTGGCGGAGCGGCCACCCTCGGGGAAGATGACCAGGGGCAGGCCGGATTTCAGGGTCCGGACTCCGCGGTTCAGGCTGGCGACGGCGTTCCGCGCTGTGGTCTGGTCGACGGGGACCTGTCCGGAGCGGTTTAAGTACCAGCCGATAAAGGGGATCTTCCAGAGCGATTGCTTGGCCAGAATGCGGAACTGGAAGGGTAACCGCGCGAAGAGCACCGGGGTGTCGTAGTAACTGAGGTGGTTGGAGGCGTAGACGGCGGTCTCGTGCAGGTGAAGCTTTTCAGCGCCTTCGAGGCGGATCGGCGAGAGCGAGAGGATGAGCAGGGTTCGCGCCCAGAGGTGCGCAATACCGTGCTGCTGGCTGCCGGACTTATCCCACAGGCCCACGATGAGCGAGATGGAGCCGAAAAATGCAGTCGCGATCGCGATCAGCGGAAGAACCAGCAGATAAGTCAGCCACTTATAGAAATTGGACCAGGGAGTTTCCGCCGGCAACGGGGGCGCCTTGAGGTCGCTCAGGGGGAATGGCGAGTCCTTGCCATGCACTTCGTTCAAGGCAGCGTCCACTCCGTTTTGCTCGGGCTGATCCGTATTTTCCTCTGCGCGAGTGCGGGAGTCGTTGCTCACGCGGGCTTCTCCGATGCGTTCAGGATAAGCTGCCGGAGTTCTCCGATGAGATAGATCGAGCCGGTGGCGATCATGATACCGTTGGCCGGAGTGACGCGGCGGGCCTCGGCGAGTGCTTCGCCGACAGAGGGCGTAGAGCTTGCCGGGATATCGAGCGAGCGAGCGGCGGCGAGGAGTTCGTCGAGCGAGGCGGCGCGCGGATTATGAATAGGGGCGAAGAGCACGTGGTCCTGCGGCCGGTCGGCGCTGCGGTCAAAGAGCGGCAGCAGGATCTGCGTCATCTCGCGGAGATCTTTATCGCGGAGGCACGAGAAGATCAGCGTTCGTGGCTGGGATTCCGGGAGTTGCGAGATGGCGGCTCGGAGGGTCCAGGCGCCTGCCGGGTTGTGAGCAACGTCAAGAAGGATAGCCGGGGAGCCGGCAATAAGCTCCAGGCGGCCCGGCCATTGTGTTGTGCGGATGCCGGTGGCTATTGCCTGAGGGCTTATTTTGTAACGATATCGGTTGCTATCCCTTGATTTGTAGCCGGTAGGGTTACATAATTCCTCTGCCGCAGCTATGGCGAGAGCGATGTTGCGTTGCTGATGTTGTCCGTAAAGAGGCGAATCGATTTCGAGAGGTTCGCCCGCCAGGGTGACGGTATAGCGGTTGCGTGGAAGAGGCGCAGACTCAGCCCGCTGCGCTCCTTCTCTGCTCTGCGGAACCGGCGTATGGGGAATGTAAGGAGCGGCGTTGATGGCATGAATATCGAGGCCGGCTGCCGCCTCTCCTATGGCCTGGTTCGCTTCGGGATGCTGTGGGAGCGTGATAAGGGTTCCGTGGGGACGAAGGATTCCGGCTTTCTCCCGTGTGATCTCGGCGATGGTGTGGCCGAGGTAGTCCTGATGGTCGAGCGAGATGTCCGTAATGATGGAGAGAAGGGGCTCGACGATATTGGTGGCGTCCAGACGGCCTCCCATCCCGACCTCCAGGATGGCGATGTCGACCTTCTGCTCAGCAAAGTAGATGAAGGCAAGGGCGGTCAGATACTCGAAGAAGCTGGGATGCTGGGGGAGCGTGCCTTCGCGGACGAGGCTCTGAGCCACATCGTCCACCCGGAAATAAAGACGGGCGAAGTCGTCATCCGGAATAGGGGTGCCGCTGATCCGGATGCGCTCGTTAACCCGATTGAGGTGGGGAGAGGTGTAGAGCCCGGTGCGGTAGCCAGCGGCGGCCAGAATACTCGCGAGCGTGGCGGAAGTCGAACCCTTGCCGTTAGTTCCGGCAATCAGGACTGAAGGGAACGCATTCTGCGGGTCGCCCAGCGCGTGTGCCAGGACACGCATCTGCTCGAGATCGAACTTACGGCGCGGAGTGTCAGGAGAAGCGGGAACCAGCTCGTGCCCGAGGGCGTAGAGGTGGTCTACCGCAGCGGCGTAGGACATGGAGATATTTTAGAGCGGCGGCGGAACCCGTGTCGCTTTGCCAGATCTCGATCCATAAACCCGTTGAATCGTGGTCAGTAAGCTTCCTGGTCACAACGTTGGTTGAATCTATCAAAATTGTTTTTGACAAAGTAATGTATTTTCGACAAGCTTCGGGTAACAAGCTAATTTCAGCACACAAGCTAAACATGGTCTCTGAGGGGTTTGCGGGTCTGTCTCAATTCGCAACCTGCGATAAGCCCTTTATTGAGGTCCGGATATCTGGTAACTCCGAACCATCTCCTGAGAAATTACGATGGCATCAAAGTATTTCGGTAATGGATTTACCGGGGAGTATTTGTGCAAGAACAACAGGTAGCTTCCGAGACCGGAATGGAACTGCGGGATTTACTTGATGACCCATCGTTTATGGCGCGTACCTGTAAGCAGAGGGATTCAACAAATGAATTGGGGGCAGTACGACGGCTGGCGCATGTCTTTGCGAAAAGCCCTGAGGGCGTTCTGCAGGAGCTGGTCGACATTGCGGTTGAGTTCTGCGGCGCTGACAGCGCTGGCATCAGCCTGGAGGAGTTGTCCGACACAGGTGAGTTCCGATTCCGGTGGGTAGCCATTGCAGGCAGCTTCGCGCCATTTCTCAACGGAACGACGCCGCGATTTTTCAGCCCTTGCGGCACATGTCTGAGCAGTGGCCGCGCGCAACTCTATCGAGTGACGAAACCTTACTATGACTTTTTAGGAGTCGAAGCAGAACCGATTACCGATGGAATGCTGATCCCGTGGATCAACGAGAGCGTACGCGGCACGATCTGGGCTGTGTCCCAGCGGTCTCACGAGGCATTCGATGTGAGAGATTACAGGCTGCTCGAAAATCTCGCGGACTTCGCTTCGATCACGTTGCGGTATCAGGTTCAGCAGGAGATCCTGCGAAAACGGGAGCGAGACCGGGCATACGCTGAGAGAACGAACGAGATGGCTCATCAGATCAATAATCCTCTGCAGAGTCTGACGAACTCGCTCTATCTCGCTCGCAGCGGCGGGCCGGATGCAGAAAAATATCTGGATCTGGCTCTAGCGGAGCTCGCTGCCTTGTCCGATATGGCGAAGAAGCTCCTGAGCCTGAAAGACGCAAACGCCTGATCGCCGTCGCCGTGACCTTCGTGACATCAACAGGTCGGAACCTGCCAACGCAGGATTAACCATGTCGGCTCCATGCCCCGACAGTGGGATGGCGACTGATGCGAAAGTCTGTTGCATCCCCTGAAGGTGGGATATCGACACCGTCTTACCCAAGAGATAGTGAGGAGACACGGGCGCACACCGAAGAGGAGCTAAAACAAGAGGCCTCTGTGCCGGTGTCCTTGAAACTGGGCCCTCCAGCTCTTTTCGGGGAGAGAGGAGATGTAAGTATGCGTCTTGCTTTGGCTATATCGGCTTTTCTCATCGTCGCCGCACCATTTTTCGGACGGTGGAGAGCCAATGTCTGGTTAAGGAAGCATGTTGAGGCCGAGAGAACCGTCGAAACGAAGGCGGCCATCAAGGCAGTATAAAGAGCAGCATCGTTTTACCGCAGTACGGTTCACCGGAATACCGTTCCATCGTTGTAACCAAGCAGTACGTCTTTCCTACCGAGCACTTACTCATTGGGACCGTTGCCTAGCCGGGTGCGGTCCCGTTTTTCCTGCTCGAAATTCAGGCCAGGATGCCGTATTTCGTCCCGAGAAAATCGCGCAAGCCTCGCGGAAGTGTGACGGCGATCTCCTGCCACGTCACCAGCTTGAGTTTGCTGCGGAAGCTGTAACTGCGAATGGCGCGCAGAATCGAAAACCATTGCTCAATAAGGTCCGCTCGCCTGCGGTCGCACAGAAGGACGAACGAAGCGTCTGCCGCATAAGCAGCAAGTACCCCTCGGACAAGCTGATAGGAGCGAACCTTGTCCGCATGGATCGGAAGCTCGCCGGTATCGAAGACCTCGGGAAGGTCCCGATAACGGTTGAGCAGCCGAAGCGGCGCCGTCTGGAAGCCGGTCTCCGTGAGCTTCGCCTCGAAGAGAATATCGCCGAGACGCATATCAACCTCGGTCCGATCGAACCTCCCGTTGCTGAACGGAACGCCAGGCCGGAAACCAAACTCCGGAGCGAGGTTCGAATCGGCGCCAAGCAGATTGCAAAGCATCGGCCGGCCCAGCACCTTCGGATAGCAGAAGATGTTCATCAGCAGAGCATCGGAGCTGCTGGCACACTCAAGCTCCCGGCGCTTTCGCTCCCACGCACGCGAGATCCAGCGGCTGCCGGTGTAAGCCTTCTGCAGCCGTCGGTGCCAATCGGGATTCGCGCAGATTGCGCGGTAGGAAGCAGGATGAAAGTTGCCATGAGTTCCATCTCCCTCCTGATAAACAACACTCGGCACAGAGCCATACGAGATCTCGTATTCGCTCGATGCCGTGCGCGCGATATTTCTCAGGCTGATGTCGCGGCGCAGATCGCCGCTGCGAAGAGATGGATGCGAAACCGCCATCCCGTGATTGTAGGCGAATAAAAGGAGAAAGACTTACTCACTCTGGCTGGTCAGAGATCCGCCCCGTTGGTCTGGATAATCTGCTGATAGCGGTAAGCCGAATCCTTGACGATGCGTTGCTGTGTGTTGCGATCGACGTAGATCAGGCCAAAGCGCTCGAGATAGCCCTGCGTGAACTCCCAGTTATCGAGCAATGACCAATGGAGGTAGCCGGCAACGGGCACGCCTTCCTTATAAGCACGTTTGAAGGCAGCAAGATAGCTGTTGAGGAAGGAGATTCGTTGCGGGTCGTGAATCTTGCCGTCGGGCCCGGGAGCATCTGCCAGCGAGATGCCGTTCTCGGTGATCAGAATCGGCTTGTGGTAGCGCTCAGCGAGAAACTTCGGCGCCCAATAGAGCAGATCGGGCGTAATGGCCCAGCCGTAATGACTCCGCGGCGTGTTGGGTGGATCCGGAACGCGCTCAGCCATCCGATTGGCAGCGGCTTTTACGGTTGGAGCGAAGTAAAGATTAACGGCGCAGTAGTCCAGCGGTTGTCGAATCGTGCGCATGTCGGCCGGCGTTGCAAGCTTTTCCGCGGACGGGAACAGCTTGTAGCCCTCGATGGGGTACTGGCCGAGGTAGATGGGATCGAGCCACCAGGAGTTGTTCATCATCGTCATCGGCGGCTCGTTCGGGATGATCGTGCGCTTCTCGATGGACCACGATGCGGCTCGTGCCGCAGCGACATCCTGCGAAGAAGAACTTGCCGGAAGTGAGAACATCCCGGCAAACGGCAGAGCGATCTTCACTGGTTTTTTGGAAGCGGCGCGAACGGCCTGTGCCGACCGGCCATGACCGAGAAGCAGATTGTGGCAGCCACGGACAAGGTCGGGCTCACTCAGTTTCAGTCCCGGCGCCATGCGCCCCGCTTCGCTTCCAAGACCCCAAAGAATGTTGGGTTCATTGATGGTGAGCCAGTCTGTGATCCGGTCGGAGAAGCGATTGCCAAGAATGTGCGCATAGTCGGCCAGCCACTTCGAGCTGTCGGGGTTGACCCAGCCGCCCTGCTGCTGCAGTGCGTCAGGAAGGTCGAAGTGGTAGATCGTCGGGATCGGTGTGATCTTGGCCGCAAGCAGATTGTCGATCAGACGATCGTAGTAAGCGAGTGCCTTCGGGTTTGGCTGCCCTTTGCCCTGAGGCATGATGCGCGGCCAGCTAAAGGAGAAGCGGTAGGCGTTGAAGCTGAGATCGCGCATATGGGCGACATCTTCGGCATACCGGTTGTACTCGTCGTCGGCGACCCAGTTCGTGCTGTGGTCCTTGATGGCGCCGGGTTGCGCTTCGAAGGCAGCCCAGATGGAACGGCCTCCGCCGTCAGCATATGGTGAACCTTCCACCTGCATTGCAGACGTGGAGGCCCCCCAAAAGAAGTTTGCCGGAAACGTGTTGGTAGTCGCACTGTTTTGCGCCAACACAGCCTTTGGCCACGGCATCGAGGCCAAAGCGGCCACTTTGGCGGAGTGACGAAGAAACGTGCGGCGGTTCCAGATATTCATGGGCTCTCGAATCAGGTCTTGACGAACGCCCGGAAGAATACATGTGACAGTGACGGTTTGTCACCGCCCAGGTGCATTGTCGTGATGCTCGCGTGAGGCAAGGATTGCTTCACGGTTGTAACCTTCCCAGTTCCATGGGGTGGCGGTGTCTCCGAGAATCCCTTCCAGCAGCGGCCGGAAGGCGAGTTCACCGTTGTCGCTGTTGGTCAGAAGAATCATGCAGTCGCGATTGCGCTCGAAGCAGATCAGATAATCCTGGGCGCCATCGCCATGACCTTCTTTGAAGAAGGCCGGGCCATAGGCAGTTCGGTTGAGAAGCCCCCACCCGAGACCATAGGCAAGTCCGGCTGACGTCGCTTCAGCGCCGCGAGTCGCGTCCAGTGTGGGAAACTGATGCTCCGTCGTAATGCTGATGACGGATGTGAGCATCCGGTTCAGGCTTGCCTGTCGCACAATCCGGCTGTCGAAGAGTGCGGTCAGAAAAGTCGCGAGGTCCGTCGCCGAGGTCGTCATGGAGCCCGCTGCCCGTGCATGATCGCGGCGTGTCTGCGAGATGAACTTCTCATTCTCATCGAAGCGATCCGCGATATCGGGGCCGAAGCTCTCACGATAAACAAGGCCGGTGTGGTCCATGTGCAGCGGTGTAAAGATGGCCTCCTGCATCAGCTCGTCAAGCGGCTTGTGGAGACGTTGCTCGATGACAAACTGAAGCAGATTGATGCCCTCTCCTGAGTACGCGTAGTGAGTGCCGGGAGCGAAATGCAGATGCATCTTCTTATCCGGCTCCCCGGAGGCAAAGTTGGCCAGGCCGGAGGTGTGGCTCAGCAGCATGCGCGGCGTGATCGTCGCCCACCGTGGATCGCGAACCAACTCGCTGGCAGTGACGCGATAGGGCTCGTAGGTGTACAGCGGCTCCGGCAGCAGCAGCGGAAGAGGGACATCAAGCGGCAATTCGCCACGCTCGGAGAGCTGCATCACGTAAGTCGCGAAGACGGATTTTGTAATAGAGGCAGCCCACGTCGTAGTGGTGTTCTGCATCGGCTGCTTCGGATCGACAGTGCGAATGCCAAAGCTCTGTGCCCAGACGAGACGGCCGTCATTAAGCACTGCGATCTGAGCTCCTGTGACGTGGTTTTCCGCTAGCGTCCGGCGGGCAAGGTCTTGCGCCCGGGCTGTCGTGATGTGAGTACCGTCAAGCCGCCGAATGTGGGACTGCTGGGCCGGAAGCTGTGCGGTTAGCGCGAAGATCAGGGGGAGCAGGAAAGAGTGCTTCATAGCGGGAACCTTGTACGCTTAGCGTAAACCATTGGTTCAAATAGGGTTGCATTAAATCCGCTAAATTTCTCAAAAAGTACTTGACGCCATACACTGTTTGTCATACAGTATGTTTCGTACAGTATGGCATCCGCGGAAGCGTGACCATAAAAAAACATGACCCTATCAGTCAAACTCGGTCCGGCGCAGTTCGAGGCAGGCAGTGGAACAGGCGCCGCCGCTCCCGGCAGCGGCGAAATCTTTGATTCATTGAGGCTGGAGCTTCGTCGCGGCTGCCTGGTGCTGGCTGTCCTGGCGCAGTTGCGGCAGGAGCACTACGGCTATACGCTGCGCAAGTCTCTCACCGAGGCAGGCCTCGAGATCGAAGAAAGCACGCTGTACCCGCTCCTGCGGCGGTTGGAGACGCAGGGTCTGCTGACCAGTGAATGGCGCGAGGAAGAAAAGCGGAACAAGCGCTTCTACCGGCTGAGCCCGGTGGGAGAGGCGACGCTGACGCGACTGCTCGCGGAGTGGACGGGGATCAACGACTCGCTGAACAGAATTTTGAACCAGGGCCAGGAAGTACCGGGCCAGGAAGTATCGGGCCAGGAAGTATCGGGCCAGGCAACGGTATCGCAGGACGAGATCACCGAAAAATCGGTTGTCGGGAAGGAGTAAGCGATGGAACTTCTGGAGCGTTATCTACAGGCGGTTGGAAAACATCTCCCGGCAAAGGGCCGTGAGGACATGGTGGCGGAGATGCGCGCAAATCTGCTCTCCGAGATCGAAGAGCGCGAAGAGGTCGAGGGGCGCCCTTTGAACGAGGACGAGCTGGCCGCGGTGCTTGAAGCGCACGGCATGCCGGTCGTGGTGGCGACGCGCTATCTGCCACAGCGGTCGCTGATTGGCCCTGCGATGTTTCCGTTCTACTGGTACACGATCAAAAGGAGCTTTCCGCTGGTCGTGCTGGCGTATGTCATGGTCCAGGGCGCGCGCATTCTGATTGCAGGTCAGCCGTTATCCATCCTGCCTGATGCGATCTGGCACTTCTGGACCGTTGCCCTCACCTTCTGGGCAATCACAACCATGGGGTTCGCGCTGTTCGACTATCTGCAGCAGAATTACGGCTCGAAGACGCAGCCGAAGTGGAGCGTTCGCGAGCTTCCAAAGCTTCAGCCTGAGGAGAAGCGGCCATCGATCGTTCACGGCGTTGCAGACCTCATCGTGAGCATCATCATGGTGGGGTGGCTGCTGGCTGTGCCCGCGCACCCGTATCTCATCATTGGGCCGGGCGTTCATCTGGCCCAGCAGTCGCCGTTCTCCCTTACGCCGGAGTGGCGCAGCTTCTATTGGCCCATCATCGGATTGCTCGTAGCCATGTGGCCGCTGAAGATCATGATGATGATGCCGCGGTTCGCACGCCTTCGGCAGAGTCTCGACGCCGCCGTGCACATCCTCGGAATCTTTGTCGTGTTGGTGATCGTGCAGGCGCGGTCGTACTTCGTTCCCGCAGGCGCATTGACCGTCGAGAACATGAAGACGCTCGCAGGCATTAATTCCGGCATCAATCTTGGATTCAAAGTAGTTCTGATGATTATGGTGCTGAAGCTCGCCTGGATGCTCTGGGAGGTCTTGAGCGGATCGCCGCAGAAAAAAACCGGGTGCGCGGTGGTTTTTTAGAGGCACAACGGTCGCTGTCAGACAAATTTCCACATCTGCTCTTGACGCCGCTGATATCCTTAAACCAGAACAAAACCGAAGCCCGCCACGGCGGGCTTTCTTCTTTTCTGCGGCGAATGACAAAAAACGTGCGGCATGTAGTCCAGATCTAACCTCAATGTTTGAGACACTTTGCGCCAAAAGATGGAGGGGTCCCCCGGACTCCGGGATAGAATTGTCCGCAATCTTTTCCGAGGCGGATTAAAGGCAGTGCAAAGGGTTCAACGATGGGTGTGGTGTGCGGTGGCGGCAGCGTTCTGCGTCTCCAGTGCGTGGGGTGCTGCGCGCAGCAGGACGCGAAGAGTCAGACCTGCTCGACACTGGCGTTACGGCTGTCGATTGTGGACACGACAATCGAGACGGTAGAGGTCGTTACAAATGGAAAGTTTGAGATCTCTCCCGAGCTCCCCGCAATCACAAAGCTGCCGGAGTTCTGTCGTGTCGCCGCATTAACCAAACCGCAGATTCACTTCGAAGTCTGGATGCCGCTGAAGGGCTGGAACGGGCGCTTCGAAGTCGACGGCAATGGCGGCATGGCTGGCACCATCAGCTATCGCGCAATGGCCAACGCACTGCGTCGCGGCGATGCTGTCGCAAGCACCGACACGGGACATGCCGCCAAACCGGGCGAAGGGTTCGATGCAAGCTGGTCGCTGAACCGGCCTGACCTGGTGGCCGACTTCGGCTACCGCGCGCTGCACCTGACAACCGTCTACGGGAAGCTCATCGTGCAGGCCTTCTACGGCAAGACCGCGGAGCACTCCTATTACGTAGGCTGCTCGAAGGGCGGCGGACAAGGCTTGATGGAGGCACAGCGGTTCCCGACGGACTTCGACGGCATTCTCGCCGGCGATCCTGCAAACAACTGGACCGGCCTCTACGCCGGCTCGCACCTCTGGTACTCCATCGCGACACTGCGCGACACCGAGAGCTATATCCCGGCAAGTAAGGTCCCCCTGCTCGCCAACGCGGTAAACAAGGCCTGCGATGCAAAGGACGGAATCGCCGACGGAGTCATCGACGACCCGCGAGCGTGCCACTTCGATCCGGCAGCGCTGGTGTGCAAGCCTGGCGAGGACGAGAAGAGTTGCTTCACCGCGAAACAGGTGAAGGCCGTGAAGGACATCTGGTCCGGCGTCCATGATGGCGAAGGCAAGCTCATCTTTCCGGGGATTGTTCCCGGCGGTGAGGACGGCTCCGGCGGCTGGTCAAGCTGGATCACCGGCGCGGCGCCCCGCCTGGGCACCCACTGGCGCGCCGCGAATGGCTTCTTCCGCTACACCGTCTACGGCAACGAAAAGTACGACCCCATGGACTTCGACTACGAAAAGGACATGGGCGCACTCAGGAAGGTCTCACCCATGGTGGATGCCGTCGACGCCGATCTTCGGCCGTTTCAGCGCCATGGCGGCAAGCTGCTTCTGTATCACGGGTGGAGCGATCCCGATATCTCCCCACTCAACACCATCAACTACTACGAGCAGGTCCAGGAAAAGGTCGGTGAGAAGACACCGGAGTTTGTACGGCTCTTCATGGTTCCGGGAATGCAGCACTGCGGTGGTGGCCCGGGCCCGAACACCTTCGACGCGGTGAGCGCGATGGAGCAGTGGGTGGAAAAAAGCATCGCCCCGGAGAGGATTGTGGCGACCCACTCCACTCTTGGAAAAATGGATATGTCCCGTCCGCTCTGTGCCTACCCGGAGAAGGCAGTCTACGACGGCAAAGGGAGCACGAAGGACGCCGCCAGCTTCGTCTGCCGCGAGGTCAAGCCGTGACTGGCATTGCCGCATGGGAGAAGACGAAGGGATGAAGCTGGCGGAAGATTTCTGGTGCGGCGCGCATCCGTTGCTGATGCATCGACGGTCGCGCACATCGCCGGCATGTTTCTGGAGATGCGCTCGGCCGAGACCGAACTCGATGAGATGGAGGCGAGGTTTACTTCATGGGTGGAAGCGAAGCTCGCACGCGACGAATACCTCGGATGGTTTGCCGTCGCCGAGGACGGCAGTGTCGCCGCCGGTGCAGGAATGTGGCTGATGGAGTGGCCTCCGCATTACCTGGGCAAGACTCCCGGCGCGGCTATCTGATGAATGTCTATACCGAGAAGAGCTATCGCCGCCTCGGGCTGGCAAAGCATCTCGTGGAGACAGCGATGGAGTGGTGCCGCGGCCACGGCGTCGATGTCATGGCCCTTCATGCGAGCGCGGCCGGACGGCCCATGTACGAAGCAATGGGTTTCAAATCAACGAACGAGATGCGGATTCAGCTGTGACCTAACTGCTCTTTTCGATCACGGCCTCAGGGCGCTGCGCATATTCGGCCCACGAACCGTCGTACAGCGTAACGTCCTTTGCGCCCGCGACCTCAAGCCCGAGAGCGACAACCGCAGCAGTCACACCGGAGCCGCACGACGTAGTGATGGGTTGCAGCAGATCCACCTGCTTCGCAGCAAAGATTTGCCGCAGCTTCTCCGGTGACTTGAGGCGTCCGTCTTCGACCAGTTCGGTAAAGGGGACGCTGGTTGAACCAGGCATGTGGCCGGAGCTGATGCCGGGCCGCGGCTCCGGAGCTGTTCCCGCAAACCGCGCAGCAGAGCGGGCGTCGAGAATTTGCCTGCGCTCAGCGATCAACTGCTGGACCTGGGCAAAGTCCTTAACCACCTCCTGGTTCAGCTTTGCCTTGAACGTTGCTGCAGGCCGTTGAACCTCGCCGGATTCTGTGGGAAGCCCCGCTGCTATCCAGGCCTTGAGACCGCCATTGAGCAGGTAGACCTTCTGCGCTCCGAAGGTGCGGAGCATCCAGAGCGCGCGAGGCGCAGAGAAAACACTCTCCTGCTCATAGACCACGATCATCATCCGATCGCCGATGCCGAGCGCCGACATGCTGCGCGAGAAGACCTCGGCCGATGGCAGCATGTGCGGCAGCGGCGTCGAGTGGTCCGAGTGCTCGTCGATGTCGAAGAAGACCGCGCCGGGAATGTGTTGAGCCACGTAGCGCGCACGCGTGTCGACCGGTGGCGTAACGCCAACGGGAGGAAGAGTGGCATCCAGAATCACCGTGTTGGGGTCTTGCAGGCGCTCAGCCAGCCATGAGGGTTCGACGAGTAGGTTCATAGAACTAGGTTACCTTTATTGCCGAAGCTCGACCTCGGTCGCGCCCTGACCACCCTGATTCTGCGGCGGCTCGGTAACGCTCGCGACGTGAGGATGGTTGCGGAGGTAGTCGCGCAGCGTGCGCCGCAGGACGCCCATGCCCGTGCCATGAACGATGCGGATGCGAGGCAGGCCGGCCAGGAAGGCGCGGTCGATGAAGCGCTCGACCTCATCATGGGCCTCGTCGGCGGTGCGCCCGATGACGTTGATCTCCGAGCTCATATAGTCGGGATCCTGTGCAGTGGAGACGGTGACTCCGCCTCTCTTGCGGGCGGCTTCGAGAGGGGTGACGACCTTGACGGATTCCACCTCGGCGATGTCGTCGATAGGGATGCGCATCTTCATCGGACCCATGGAAACCTCGAAGGTCTTGGCGTCGATCACGCGCTCGACCCGCGCCTGCCTGCCGAGCGATTTGAGTTTTACAACATCGCCGACTGCAGCGCCTTTGACGACATGCGGCTGGGCGTTGGGGTCGTTTTTATCTGCGCCGGTAGTGTGGGCGACGACGGTCGAGTTGAACTGCTCGGAGAACTCGCGGCGCAGACGAGCGAGTGTCGTAGCGGAGTTGCGCGCGATCTTCTGAGAGAGCGCCTTGTCGCCGATGGACTTCACCGTCTCGCGGATCTGGTAGGCGAAGTCTTCGATCAGCGAGTTGAGCTTGATCTCCAGCTCCTTCGTGCGCGCCTTCTGTTCGGCACGGCCTTCAGTCTCAAGCCGAGCACGATCGCGCACAAGCTGTGCTTCCTTCAGGCGAAGAGAGTTGCGCTCTTCGGTCGCGGCGGTAAGCTGTGCGTGAAGCTGATCAAGGAATGCGGCGATATCGGCAGTCTGGGTCGTGAGGTGCGAGCGCGCGGCCGCGATGATCTGAGAGTCAAGGCCTAGTCGCGAGGCGATGTTGAGTCCGGCCGATGCACCCGGAACTCCAAGACGAAGCTGATACGTAGGAGTAAGGGTCTCGCTGTCGAAGCCGACTGCCGCGTTCAGTACGCCTGTGTGATTCGCGGCGTACACCTTGAGCGACGTAAGGTGCGTCGTGATACAGCACCACGTGTTCACAGCGAGGAAGCGCTCGGCGATCGCTACGGCGAGTGCCGCGCCCTCTTCGGGATCGGTTGCTGAGCCCAGCTCGTCCAGGAGGACGAGAGAAGAAGACGTTGCCTCGCGTGAGATACGGTCGAGATTGACGACGTGCGCGGAGAAGCTGGAGAGATTGCGCTCGATGGATTGCGCGTCCCCGATATCGGCGAAGATGGCTGTGAAGAGTGGAAGTCGCGCCTCCTCTGCAGGAACCGGAATACCGGCCTGCGCCATCAGCGCAAGCAGGCCGACGGTCTTCAGCGAGACGGTCTTACCGCCTGTGTTCGGCCCGCTGATGATGAGCTGGCGGGCGTCGGTGTGGAGGGCAAGTGTAAGCGGAACCGGAGCGGCAGGTTCCCTTCCCCGTTGCGCGGCTTCGGCTTGCATGCGGAGTTCGAGCAGCGGATGGCGAGCCGCGGTGAGCGAGACGTCAGGTGGATCGCTGGTGAAGACTGGACGGGTGCATCGGAGGTCGATTGCAAAGCGGGCGCGGGCAGCGTGCGATTCGATCTCGGCGAGAATTGCCGCGCCATTGTGGATGGCCTCGGCGTTCGTGGCAAGCGCGTGCGTCAGAGCGACCAGGATGCGGTGAATCTCGGACTGCTCTTCGTCGAGCAGGCGGACGAGCTCATTGTTCTGCTCGATGGTGTCGAGCGGCTCGACGAAGACGGTTGCGCCTGAGGACGAAGAACCATGGATGACTCCGGGAACCTTGCGCTTGAACTCCGCTTTGACGGGAATAACGAAGCGCTCGCCGCGAATGGTGATGAGAGAGTCCTGTGTGCTTCCGTCGTCGCTTAGCTTGCGCAGGCTGCGGCGAAGGCTTTCTTCGATGGCGCGATGCTGGCGCTCCATCGCGCGCCGGATGCGACGCAGCTCCGGTGAGGCGTCGTCGGAGAGCGAACCGTCGGGCTCGATCTTTCCGCGGAGCTGGCGAAGCAGCGGGTTGAAGTCGTGAGCGCGCAGAGGCGCAGAAAGGGCATCGATGCCAGGCCAATCGGAACGCGGAGCGTTGCCGGGAGGGGCAATGACATTGCGCCATGCCGCGATGCGTTCCACGATGTTCAGCAGAGAAAGGATCTCGAGGGCTTCGAGAGCGGAGCCTTCAATGCGGGCTTTTTCAAGCAGGTCGGTCGGGTCGAAGAGGCCATGGAAGTCGAAGCTGCCGCCACCGGCGTAGAAGGCCTGCATCTCTTGCGTGCGCTGATGTTGCTGGTCTATCCATGCCAGCTCGGCGGAAGGCTCAAGCGCGAGAATCCACGTCTTTCCGAGTGGAGAGAAGGTACGTCCGGCGATGTGGCCGCGCAGACGGGGCCACTCGAGCGCCGCGGCGCTGGCTTCGGCGAGCAGCGACGGGATTTTCGGCAATAAATCCGCAGAATTCACGTCTATTATCGTAAAGCGTGTTTCATCGGCAGGCGGGATGCTGCTTACGGAGTTCCCGAAATTCGACTTCCTGGAACCAGCGGGGATGATCGTACGTAACCAATAAAGAGTAAGGCTGTAGGGTACCGGAGGTGCTGTATGGTCTGTCAGGCATGTGGAAGCGAAGTATCAACGACTGAGGTTCGGTTCTGTCCCCGGTGTGGGGCACAGATCGGGGCGCAGGTAGCGGCTCCTCAACCCGGACCGCAGGCTGGAGTGCCTGTGCCGCAACAGCAATATGCGGGATATCCGCCTTATCCTCCCGTGGCGATTGTGCCGCGCGTGCAGCGGAATCTGCAGATACTGGGTACTTTATGGTGCGTCTACGGAGTCTTCCGCATTCTGTCCGGGCTGGCTGGAATGTTCTTTTTCAGGGCTTTCGTAGGCCGCCGCTTTGGTTCGTGGGGCGGACCGTGGGGCAATTACGGAATGCATGGAATGCCGTGGATAGGTTTGCTGCCGGTGATCGCTACGTTTACGGTGCTTGCGGCGGCCCTGGCGATGTTTGCCGGATGGAGCCTGCTGAATCGCAAGCCCTGGGGACGAACGCTGGGAATTGTGGTGGCAGTCCTCGCCCTGTTCAAGCTCCCAGTCGGCACGGCACTTGGAATTTACACGCTATGGGTGTTGGCTCCAGGGGCCTCAGGGCTGGAATATGACGCGATTGCGGATCGCAGTTGAATGACCGGAACGAACGGTAACATCTGCGGTCCACAGTAGACTGAATGCATGACTTTTCCTGTTATGCGCATGCGCCGGCTGCGCAAGACTGAGGCGATGCGTTCGCTTGTCCGCGAGACCCGTCTGCATCCTGGTTCGTTGATCTATCCGCTCTTTATCTGTCCCGGCGAGGGTATTCGCCGAGAAATCAGCTCGATGCCGGGTGTATTCAACCTCTCGATCGATGAGGCTGTGAAGGAAGCTGAGGGTTGCGCTTCGCTCGGCATTGGCGGCTTGCTGCTGTTCGGGCTTCCGGCCGAGAAGGACGAACAGGCGAGCGGCGCCTGGGCCGACGACGGCATTGTGCAGAGCGCACTGCGTACCTTCAAGGCAAATCGCAAGCTGGATTCGCTGGTGATGATGGCCGATGTCTGTCTATGCGAGTACACCTCGCATGGTCACTGCGGCGTGGTGGCTCGCGATGGTGATCATTACCACATCGAGAATGACCCCAGCGTTGCTCTGTTGGCGAAGACAGCAGTGTCGCTCGCCAAAGCAGGAGCCGACGTTGTTGCCCCGAGCGACATGATGGACGGGCGCGTCGAGGCGATTCGCACGTCGCTTGATGCAGCGAAGCTGGAGCAGACTCCGGTTCTGAGTTATGCATCGAAGTTTGGAAGCGCGTTCTACGGGCCGTTTCGTGAGGCGGCGGACTCGGCTCCGCAGTTCGGAGATCGGCGGAGCTACCAGATGGACGGCGCGAATCGTCGTGAGGCGATGCGTGAGATCGAACTGGATCTGTCGGAGGGCGCAGACATGGTGCTCATGAAGCCCGCAATGCCATACCTCGATGTCATTCGCGAGGCGCGGGAGCGATTCGATGTGCCGATGGGTGCGTACCAGGTGTCGGGGGAGTACTCGATGTTGCAGGCGGCGTTTGAGCGGGGATGGCTGGAGCGCGAGCGCGCCATGATGGAGTCGCTGATTGGGATCCGGAGGGCCGGGGCGGACTTTGTCGTGACTTACTTCGCGAAGGATGCAGCAAAGGTGCTGGGTTAACGTGGCGCGAATCGCAGTAGTGGGAGTGGGCGCGATTGGGGGCATTGTGGCGTCACTGCTTCATACCGCGGGTCGGCATGAGTTGTTTCTTTGTACACGGCGGCCGCTGCCGGAACTTGTGGTTGAGACTCCCGCTGGCGCGATTCGTGTAGAGGCGACGATATGGACGAATCCTGACGAAGCACAGCCCGTCGATTGGGTCATCGTGGCGACCAAAGCCTACGATGCTGCCGGCACTGCGAAATGGTTGGAGAAGCTCTGGGAAAGAGATACACCAGTCGCTGTCTTGCAAAACGGGGTTGAGCACCGCGAACGATTTGCCCAGTACGTCTCTGATACCAAGATCGTGCCTGTCATTGTGGATTGCCCGGCGGAGCGCAGAGCGCCTGAACTCGTCGTGCAGCGCGGGCCTATGAGTCTCAAGGTTCCGGCAAATCGGCTTGGCGAAGAATTTGTTGCGCTATTCAAAGGCTCCGCTGCGGATGCTGTAGCCGTCCCCGATTGGGTGACCGTTGCATGGCGCAAGCTGTGCCACAACTCCGCCGGAGCACTCTCGGCGTTGCTGCAGAAGCCGAACGAGGTGCTGCATGACGAAGCGATCGGCGAGTCTGCGCTTGAGATCGTGCGCGAATGCGTCCTGGCAGGCCGCGCCGAAGGCGCTGATTTGAGCGACACAGTTCCGGAAGAGGTGCTGGAAGCTTATCGCAAAGCTGCACCAGACGGCGTCAACTCCATGCTCGCCGACCGATTGGCAGGCAGAGAGATGGAGATTGACGCACGCAATGGCGCCATCGTTCGTGCAGGAAAGAAACATAAGATTCCGACGCCGTGCAACGGTATGGTTGTGGCCCTCCTGGGTGCAATGACAAAGGACAGACAGCTCTAATCCTTAGAAACTGCAATGCAGACCTGACGGCCGATGAGGTTTTGTTCAAGGAGTCTGGGCATCAAAAGACCGAACAACTTCTCACCATGTGGCTCGAGACAAGCCTGCGCATTCGAAGCGCCGGATGCAGCGCGCATAAGACCCTTGTCATCCACCTCGATGTGCAGCGGCGTCATCGGGCAACTCGTTGCATCGAGAGTGTAGGCCGCAGCGACGGCATCGAAGAGTGTTGGTGTCGCATCTTTATTACTCAGCTTCCACTCGGCAATTAGAATCTGCAGCGAATCCGTCAGCGGCGTGCTGACCGAAGCCAGGGCCAAACGCTTCGTCTCCTCAAATTTGATCTGAGTCGAATCGAGCGGCAGCACAAAGATTGGCACGCCTGACTTGAAGAGCTTTTGCGCGGCTGCAGGATCGCGCGCGATGTTGTATTCAGGCTCAGGCGCGGCATTCTCGCCATAACCACGATGAATGCTTCCGCCCATGATCACGACCCGCTTCAGCTTGCGAAAGGCTGCAGGATCTCTGTCGATTGCGGCCCCGACGTTTGTTAGAGGTCCGATCGCGAGCAGCGTAATCTCGCCGGGATATTTGTTGGCCTGCTCAAGAAGAAAGGACACCGCATCGCTGTGAGAATGTTCGATCCCTGCTTTAGCCCATGCCGACTGCGTGAAGACCGCGCCCGCCTTCGTGGGAATCCCCACATTGACAGAAATACCAGTGCGCCCCGTCTCACAGAGCATGCGGTCCAGCAAGCGGGCCCGGAGAGCCGTGTCTCCCCAAGCAGAAGAAATTCCAAGAATGTTCAACTCAGGGCTGGCGAGCGCGAGGTCGACTGCGAAAGCATCATCGACATCGTCGCCGATATCTGTGTCTATGATGACCTTCTGGGAAGGTGCTGCGGATCGTTGCTGCGTTGGCGCAGCAGCGGGCAACAGCAATGCCAAGGTGACACAGAACAATCCGCGAGAACAGGTCCTCACGCTCATGCTTGCGGGGAAAAATCTCATGGCCAAGAGTATCGCGCAAATAAGGACCTGCCGTGGCTGGCCAGTCAAACGGCAGGTCTCGTGTTAACGCAGAATTACAGGACGGGAGCTCACGGCCATCTGTCTTCGATGGCAGTCGTAGGATCAATAATTTTGCCGATCTCCGTAATGGTGCTCACTGGGATTCCGCTGAGCTCACCGTGCTTGCGAATCACGGCCTCATCTTCCGCAAGGTACACACAGAACGTCTTGTTGTCCGCAATGTACGAGTGAACCCACTGAACCTTCGGGGCCAGCCTGGCCAGCGCCTCGTTGGACTTCGCCGATACCTCGCGCAGCTGTTGCCGTTCCAGAGTTCCGACCTTCGGAATCTCCCGTTCGATTACATAACGTTTCATTACTCCTCCGTTCTTCCTTCAGGACAAAGTGCTTCAGGTTGCCTTCATGCTAGACCCGGAGTATGGTCATTTCCAGATGGCGGATTAGCCATCCTGCATAGGCAATTGCGCCAATTGTCTGGAGATTGTCAATGGCACGTTTAACGAACGTCACCATCCTGTTCCTCGACACGACCTTCTCTTCCACCGCAACCGGCCCGATGGAGATCTTCCGCCACGCCGGGACGCTGTGGAACAGCTTCACCGGGCAGAGCCCAGATCCTCAATTCAAGGTGGCAACCGCCTCCATCGACGGCAAGCCTGTCCGCTGCGACGGCCCAATCACGATTCACCCCGAAACATCGATTCATGACATTCGCAAGACCGACCTTATCTTCATTCCATCCTCGGGAATCAGTGTGGAAGATGTAGTGGAGCGGAACGCAGCACTCATCCCCTGGCTGCATCGCTGGCACAAGCGCGGAGCGGCAATCGCCAGCGTCTGCTCCGGAGTCGGTCTCGTCGCGGCTACAGGACTGCTCGATGGCAAGCGAGCAACTACGCATTGGAGCCTGGGCGAGCGCTTCCGGCAGATGTATCCCAAAGTGAAGTGGATGCCAGAGCTCATGGTGACCGAGGACCATAACTTCTACACCGGGGGCGGTGTGAACGCCGCGCTCGATCTCAGCCTCTACCTCGTCGAGCGATACTGTGGCCACGAAATCGCCGTGCAAAGCGCAAAGGCACTGCTGATCGAGACTCCCCGCGCATGGCAGGCCGGCTTCGCCATCGTGCCGCTCAAGATGGAGCACTCGGACCACACTATCTCCAATGCTCAGACCTGGCTGCACGAACACTTCCAGACCAACTTCTCGTTGGAAGCTGCTGCCCGCAGCGTAGGGATGAGCCTGCGCAACTTCGTCCGCCGCTTCAAGCAGGCCACGGGAGACAGCCCGCTGCACTATCTGCAAAAGCTGCGCGTCGCCGCGGCCAAGCGAATGCTTGAAAATGAGCATCGCTCCATGCAGGAGATCAGCGATGCGGTCGGCTATCAGGATGTGGCCTTTTTCCGTAAGGTCTTCCAGCGCCACACCGGGATCTCTCCAAGCGAATACCGCCAGCGATTTGGCGTATAAGCGCAGAACCCGCGAGCCTTAGGCCAATAGAGGCTATCGAAGACGACAAACATGAGTGTGTTCAAAAGCCCTTCCAACTGCTTTGTCATCAACGCCAGAATCCTCTTGACGGCTCGCGTAATCTAGAATGTTTGCAGAAACGAAGAAACGGAGACTCCCTTTGGCAGAGACAATCTTTGATGTAGTGGTCCTCGGCGGAGGACCTGCGGGATATACCTGCGGTATTCGCGCCGCGCAGTATGGCTTGAAGGTAGCGCTGGTGGACGCGAACGACCGGCTCGGCGGGACATGCCTGCTGTGGGGATGCATCCCGACAAAGTCGATGCTCTTCTCGGCCGAGCTATGGGACCACCTCAAGCACGCTGACCGCTACGGCATCGACGGCGTCACGCCGAAGCTCAACTGGAAGAACGTTCTCGCCCGCAAGGACGACGTCATCTCGCGGCACGTCAAAGGTCTCGACTTCTTAATGAAGAAGAACAAGATCACCACCTTCAAGGGCTTTGGCAAGCTCACCGGGCCGGCCAGGGACGGCGTCCACACCATCGACGTCAAGCTGGCCGACGGCAAGGCTGAAACGGTAAAGGCAAAGAAAGTCGTGCTCGCCACCGGCTCGGACGCACGTGTTCTTCCTGGCTACAAGCCTGACGATACCATCCTCACCAACTACGAGATCCTCAAGATCGCTGAGATGCCGAAGTCTCTTATTGTCATCGGCTCTGGAGCCGTTGGAGTCGAGTTCGCATCAGTCTTCAAGAGCTTTGGCGCTGATGTAACTGTCCTGGAGATTCTGCCGCGCGTTGTACCAGTCGAAGACGAGGAGATCAGTAAGGAACTTCTGCGTCAGTTCAAGAAGCGCGGCATCGACGTCTCACTCTCCATCAAAGACACGAAGATCGAGAAGAACAAGGACGGCGCGCTTGTAAGCTGGACGGATTCTAATGGCAAGCCGCAGTCCAAACAGGCGGAGAAGGTTCTGATGGCAGTAGGCCGCGCACCGCGCACCGAAGGCATCGGCCTTGAGAAAACCTCCATCAAACCCGACCGAAGCTTCATCATGACCAACGAGTGGATGGAGACCACCGAGCCCGGCGTCTACGCTATCGGCGACATCGTCGGCGGTATGCCGCAGCTCGCACACGTCGGTTCCATGGCGGGCCTCGTCGTAGCTGCGCGCATCGCCGGCAAGTACGCCAAGCCGATCAACCGTGCACGCATCCCTGGCTGCACCTACTGCGAACCGCAGATCGGCAGCGTGGGCCTCACAGAAGCGCAGGCCAAGGAGAAGGGCTACAACATCAAGGTTGGCAAGTTCCCCTTCGTCGGCAACTCGAAGGCGACGATCCTCGACGCCCACGACGGCTTCGTGAAAGTCGTCACCGACGCCAAGTACGGCGAGATCCTCGGCGTCCACATCATCGGCCCCGCAGCCACCGAGATCATCGCCGAGGCCGTCACCGCGATGCAGCTTGAGGCGACGGTCGAGGAGATGATGTTCACCATCCACGCCCATCCGACGGTCGCTGAAGCGCTGCTCGATGCGTTCTCCAGCGTCGAGGGCAAAGCCGTGAACGTTTAGATAGAAGGCACTTTAGATAGAACGTACTTTCTGAGATCGGCGACCTCCAAGGGTCGCCGATCTCTTTTCGACTAATGGCAGCATCTAGTTGATATCCTGGCGGCGAACCATTCAAAACGCCAATGGCTTCTTTCTACTGCGCAACAGTCGAGCAATTTTTGTCGCAATCTCCTGCCATGCTTCTTGCGAACCTCTCCACCGCTTATGCCCAACGTGGCTACACCTCACAGTATGCCGACCAGACATTGACTTGGCTGAACGACTTAGAATCTCTGCAAAGAACTTTATTGCGATGCAAAAAGCAGTCGCAGAATGTGAGCAGTTGGGGTCTAATCTTAGAGTTTTCGATTCCTCGTAAGGAACGGCGAATCGACGTCGTGTTGCTCGTACGCGACACGATCGTTGTTGTCGAGGCTAAAACTGCGGACGTCAGTTCGGCCGCAAAGCAGCAACTCGAAACTTATGCTCTCTTGCTGCACTACTTCCATAAAGGGTCGGCGAATCGAAGGATCATCCCAGTGCTTGTGTCGTCCAAGTACGCCGCGCCCGATCTTGCCGCGCTTAGCCAAAGAGAGTTTTTCCAGCAGATGCCATCGTATTGGATTGCTCCCGTGCTGAGCAGTTCATGGGAAATGCTTCCCGATCTGCTCATGGAGGTTAATGCGCAATGCGAAGTACAGCTCTCAGTACAACAGTGGGAGCAAAGCCCATACTTTCCAGTGCCAAGCATCATCGATGCAGCAACGGCACTGAGTACGGGCCTTTCCATACGTGAGATCGCGCACTCCGAGGCGTCAGAGCATGAGATTGAAGAGGTGGGGAAGACGATCCAGGTTTACATGAACACGGCGCGGACGCAGGGCCAACATGCAATCTGTTTTCTGACTGGAGTTCCTGGCTCTGGTAAAACGTTGGTCGGCCTGGGTCTTGCTCATTCAAGTGAGAACAAAGAAAGCCCTATCCACTTTATGAGCGGGAATGGACCCCTCGTAAAGGTACTTCAACACCTTTTTACCCAAGAGAGTATGCGCCAGGGAACACGATCGCATGAAGCCAAAGAACATGCACGCACATTGATCGAAAACGTTCATGTTTTTGCACGAACCTACACTGACGATGACAAAGGCGCTCCTTCCAATTACGCGATCATCTTCGACGAAGCGCAGCGAGCGTGGAATCGTGCCCAAAATTGGAAGAAGTTTAAACGTAATTATTCGGAACCAGAGATGTTGTTGCGAATCATGGGCCGGCACGAAGCCTGGTCATTTGTTGTTGCGTTGGTCGGCGGTGGCCAGTCGCTGGAAGAGTGGGGCCGAGCGCTACTTGATAGTGATAAAGAATGGACGATTTATGCATCACCGGAGGTTCTCCCCAAAAGAGGCAGGATGCATTTTGCGTTCTGCCTTTTTCTTTCGAAATCTAATCGTCGAGGGCAGGCCCGAACCGATTCCTCAAATTCTGGCGAAACACTGATGTACTATATCCACCTTCTCCATCTCGGCCGGGTCCCTTACTCCGAAGGACTGGCTATCCAGCAGCGTGTCATCGCAGCCCGCAAGCAGAACCTCATCGGTGACACACTCCTCCTCCTCGAGCACCCACCGGTCGTCACACTCGGCCGCAACTCGCATCGCACCAATATCATCGTCTCCGACGAATTTCTCACGGCCCGCGGCATCGAGCTTCACGAGATCAACCGCGGTGGCGACGTTACCTACCACGGCCCCGGACAGCTCATTGGCTACCCCATCATCGACCTCCGCGGCGATCTTCCAGGTAAGAAGGGCCCACATCTCGGGCCCGTCGACTACGTCCGCATGCTCGAAGAGGTGCTCATCCGCGTCGCAAATGACTTCGGCGTGATGGCACAGCGCATTCCAAAGCGCACCGGTGTTTGGACCATCGCGGGAGGCAGTATCCTTGAGAAGAAGATCGCCGCCATAGGAGTCCACGTCTCCCAGGGAGTCACCTCGCACGGCTTCGCGCTCAATGTCACCACCGATCTACGTGACTTCGAGTGGATCGTCCCCTGCGGCATCACCGACCGCGAGGTAACGAGCCTCGATCTTGAAGCTCCCGAAGACAGTCAGCCAACGATGGAGGCGGCGATTAATTCAACAGCCCGTAACTTCGGCAAAGTCTTTCAAAGGCAGATGCTATGGGGCAACACGATGGATGAGCTTCTGGCTGTTGCTGCAGATAATCGCTGACCGGCCATTACGGTCGCTAATCGAACCTCCACCACGCCAGACCCTCGGTTGCAGCCGTATAATCCCATTCGTATGCTCGATTGCCGCCCAGCCCCTTTCCGTGGCAGGGTTCAGTCGCGCCTCTGCACCTGAGGGAGAAAAGACTTAAATGCCGACCGAAGTAGTTATGCCCCAGATGGGCGAATCCATCACCGAAGGCACGATCACCAAGTGGCTGAAGAAGCCGGGCGACACCGTCCAGCGCGACGAGCCTCTGTTCGAGATCTCCACCGACAAGGTCGACGCAGAGATTCCCTCGCCCGCCGCAGGCACTCTCAAGGAGATCAAGATCGGCGAAGGCACGACCGTCCAGATCAATACCGTCGTCGCTGTCATCGATGGCGTCGGTGCTCTCGCAGCCAAGGCTGAAACCGCTGCCGCTCCCGCCGTCGACTCTGTCACTCCAGCCGCTGTCGACGAGCCTGCCGCAACCCAGGGCAACCCCGCCGAGGCCGACTCAGTCGCTGCAGGCACGAAAATTGAGACAAGCGGAGCCACTGAAGTCCTGATGCCGCAGATGGGCGAGTCCATCACCGAAGGCACCATCACCAAATGGCTCAAGAAGGTTGGCGACACCGTCCAGCGCGACGAGCCTATCTTCGAGATCTCAACAGACAAGGTCGACGCTGAGATTCCCTCGCCCACTGCCGGCGTTCTTTCGGAGATTAAGGTTTCCGAGGGTGCGACCGTTGGCATCAATACCGTCGTTGCCATCATCGGCGGAGCCGCGAAAGCTGCTCCAGCGCCCGCCGCTGCAGCGCCGGCGCCTGCCAAGGCTGCGCCCGCTGCTGCACCGGCGACACCTGCACCAGCCGCCGCTGCTGGTGATCGCCGCTCCTCACCGCTGGTCCGCAAGATCGCCAAGGAGAACAATGTCGACCTCGCGCAGGTGTCGGGTACCGGGTCTGCCGGCCGCATCACCAAGGAAGACATCCTCGGCTACATGGAAGGCGGCGCGAAGCCCGCTGCTCCTGTGTCAGCAGCTGCCACGGCTCCTGCTATGGCAAAGCCTGCTGCAGCGGCTCCGGCCCCCGCAACTCCGCTGCCCGGCGAGCTCGTTCCGATGACCAAGATGCGCAGCATTATCGCGCAACGCATGGTCGAGTCCAAGCGTACCAGCCCGCATGTCCATACCGTCTTCAAGGTTGATATGACGCGCATCGTCAGGCTTCGCGAGAAGGAGAAGACGAAGTACGAGCAGCGCAATGGCGTCAAGCTCACGTACATGCCGTTTATCACCCGTGCTGCTATTGTCGCGCTGCGCAAGCATCCTGTGGTGAATGCTACGGTCGATGGCGACGCGGTTCGCTACAGCAAGAACGTCAACATGGGTATCGCAGTCGCGCTCGACTGGGGCTTGATCGTCCCTGTTATCAAGCAGGCTGAAGAGAAGAACTTCCTCGGCATCGCCCGCGCCATCGTCGATGTAGCCGACCGCGCCCGCGGCAAGAAGCTCGCTCCCGATGAGATATCCGGCGGTACCTTCACCCTCACCAACTCCGGCATCTTCGGCGAGCAGTTCGGCACTCCGATCATCAATCAGCCGCAGGCCGCCATCCTCGGCATCGGCGGCCTGAACAAGGAAGCTGAAGTCATTAGTGATAAGGACGGCAACGACTTCATCGCCATCCGTTCGATCCAGCGCTTCACCCTCGGCTTCGATCACCGCATCGTCGATGGAGCCGATGCCGGCAAGTTCATGAGCGACTTCAAAGCCTATCTCGAGAATTGGAACGAAGACATCGGGTAAAAAGCGACTATCTTCAAAACGGAGCGGCGGTTTCGATTCAGGAGCCGCCGCTATCGTTTTGTCGTCTCGAAAGGTCATTGCGGTTCGGTCACGTCAGGCAGCGCTAGACTAATTTAATGACCACAGGGCGCGTGATGGCGTTGGATATCGGTAAAGTTCGGATCGGCGTCGCCCTCACCGACCCGCTCGGTTACACCGCGCAGCCCCTGCTCACCGTATGGCGTAAGAGCCGTGGCGAAGACCTGCGTAGCCTGCTCCGGCTGATTCGCAAGCACGAAGTAACACAGATCGTCATCGGGAATCCTCTTCACATGTCGGGCGATGTAAGTCCGTGGGCGGCGAAGGTGCACGAGTTCGCCGAAGAGTTGCGCCAGCGCTCGGCCCTGCCCATTGAGCTATGGGACGAAAGGCTGAGCTCCATCGCGGCACATGAGATTCTCAACGAGGCCGGCCACGAGAAGCGCGACCGCAAATACGTCATCGATCAGGTCGCAGCCGTGGTCATCCTTCGCGGCTGGATGGATGCCAGGCAACGACAGAATCGCGAAAGCTTATAAGACCGCCAGCTTTTGTAAGCCAGTTCCGCCTCTTATACTTGAAAGAGAAGAAGCCGGTTCGCTTCGCTGTTCATCGCGAACCCATTGAGGAGTGCTTTGCCCGCATTAATCGAAGCGATCGACGTCAAGCGTAAGACCCTGTTCGAGTTTGAAGGTACCCCGTACTACTGCATGGAAGCAGAGGTAAATTCACCCACCGCCCGCGGCGGCCAGACCCTCGTCCGCCTCAAGATGCGAAACCTGCTCACCAATGCCGTCTTCGAGAAGACCTTCAAAGCCGGGGAGAAGTTCAAGGAGCCGGACCTCGAGACCGTTCCCGCAACCTTCCTCTATAGCGACGGCGATGGCTTCCACTTCCTCGACCAGCAGAGCTACGAGACGCTCACCCTCACCGAACAGATGGTCGGCAACGCGACCGACTTCCTCATCGATGGCCTCGCCGTAGAGCTGAACAAATACAACGGGAACCCCATCGGCCTTGCGCTTCCCGTCTTCGTCGACCTCACCGTCACCGAGACCGAGCCGGGCCTCAGCGGCGCCTCCCAGAGCGGAAGTGTCACCAAGGTGGCCACGCTCGAAACAGGCCTCGAACTCCGCGTCCCTCTCTTCATCAAGGAAGGAGAGAAGGTCAAAGTATCGACCGAGACCCGCGAATTCGCAGGAAGAGCCTAGCTCCGCATTTGCTCGTACCGCCCTACTCATCGGGGTAACGCAGGCTGGTCGCTCTTCCGGCTACTTCCCATCCTTCAGCCGGTCCAGCAACCGGCTCAGCACCTCGCGCTCCTCATCCGAAGGCTCAAACGAAAGCGGCTTGCGGCGAATGTAGCGGAGGTTCAGATTCGCAATATCCGATGCCATCACGATGAAGAGGTTGCCCGGAATGTTGAACCAAAAGTCCTCCGTCTCCGTCGTCAGGTCCTCTTCCTTCGCCTTGCGAAACTCGGCACGCTCGAAGCGGCGCGGATTCGCGAGCGTAATGCTCTGCAGCGATCCGTCCGAATTCAGCATGCGGTCCTGTACGGCTCCCTGGTAAAGCCCGCCGGTCTTGGTAAGCACATCGGCCATGATGCGGAAGCTTCCCTCCGGTAGCAGCATGTCGCTGAAGAGCAGGTCCCACTCCGAGATGCGCGGCATAACAGTCGCGAGCAGCGTGCGCATCCAGCGCTGGCGCAGTCTGCGCCAGATGCTGTTGTAGTTCAGCACGATGGCGACCCGCGCCAGCGAGAACAGTATCACCAGCAGGTACAGCCGCCAGAGAATGCAAAAGTTCATCCAGAAGAACGCATGCAGGCTCTGAAAGAACAGCTCATGATGCGACTGAAAGTAGTTGTCGCTCTGAAGCGCGGAGAAGACCGTCTCCAGATCGGAACGAGTCCCCACGCGGCTGAGGGCGCCAGACCACCGTGCCCACAGAAATGCCAGCACCAGCGGAATCGCCGCACCGATAACGGCTCTTGCAACCTCTTCGGCATGGCTTTGAACGCGGGTCTTGCGAAAGACGACCAGGTCTGCTGCCCAGCGCGAAATCAGGTCCGGACCGAGCAGGTAGACGGCGATGAGGAAGCTGACGAGAAGCGCCAGCAACAGAGTTCTCCTAAGCTACTGCCTCGCGAAGGTCGGCGAGGTTCAGCGTGATATCACCGAAGGACGTTGGAATTACAGCGGATTCGTGCGTACGAAGCTGATCGAGCACAGCATCCTCATGCCGCTGAATGAAGTCGATAATCTCGGCACGCAGACGCTTCTGACTGGTCCCGATATTGGCGTCACGCAGTGAGAGCACGTACTCGAGTTCAGAACTGCTCATCGATTCCTCACAATCGCCTGCACCAAAATTGGTGCCTATCCTGAAGATAGCACTGTTTGTGCGATATACGGTCCCGGAATTCAGGCGAAGACTACGGATCGTCACCCGCTACAGCAGCTCCTTAGCCTGCATAACGCTGGCGACCGCCTCATCTGCCGTAGCCCCAACCGCGCTCAAGTGCCCCATCTTGCGCCCCTTCCGCGGACGATGCTTCTCGTAGAGATGCAGCCGTACTCCTGGCACCGCAAGCGCAGCGTCGAAATGCGGCTCCCGCAGGCTGCCATTCTCGTTGAGCCAGACCTCGCCAAGTAGATTCGCGATGGCTGTGGGCTGGACGATATCCACGTCGCCGAGCGGCAGGTCGCACACCGCCCGCACAAGCTGCTCAAACTGGCTGGTCACGCAGGCGCGCTCGCTCGCGTGATAGCTGTTATGCGGCCGCGGAGCCAGCTCATTCACCAGCAAACTGCCATCCTTCGCGCAGAACATCTCCACCGCCAGAATGCCTTCGAGCTGGAAGGTATCTGCAATCGATGCCGCAAGCTCGCGTGCATGGGCCTCCATCGCGGCGGTGAGCGGCGCAGGCATCGCGCTCCACGCAAGAATCTGGTTTTCGTGGTGATTCCACGCCGCCGGATAGACCTTCACCTCGCCATGCGGAGACCGCGCCACCAGCACGGAGATCTCCCGTTCAAGGTCAATCGCTTTTTCGACGATCCCAGGTCCTTCGCCCAGTGCCTCCCATGCTCCGCAAAGTTCCGCCTCGGGATCGGCATTGGGGTTGAATCCGACTTTGCCCTGCCCGCGGCCGTCGTAGCCGCCGGTCGCGCTCTTGCAGAAGCACTTGCCGCCCAGCTCGCGGATCGCCGTGCGCAGCTCATCGATCGTGCGAACAGCGCGATACTCCCCAACCGGAAAGCCATGGCGGCAGAGCCAGTTCTTCTGTTCGACGCGGTCCTGAATCACGGCGAGCATCGCGCCCGACGGGCGTACTGGGGCAAAAGTTGATGCTGCCTCCAGGCTGCGGATCGAGATCTGCTCGATCTCCAGCGTCAGCACATCACATCCGCGAGCGAGATTCGCCGCCTCGCGTGGATCGTCCCATCCGGCCTCAATGCACGCGTCAACCACGAAGCGCGCCGCGCATGCCGGATCGGGGTCCAGCACCTGGATGCGGTAACCCATCGCGCGGGCCGCCATCGCCGTCATGCGGCCAAGCTGCCCACCGCCGAAGATCCCGATCGTCGCGCCGGGAAGAATAGGTTGCGCGCTGTTGGAGCTCACGCCTTCGCCGCCTCTGCTTCTTCACCCACCGCTTGGGCCAGTACCTCGTCGCGTCGCGCGGCTCGCCATGCCTTAAGTTTCTCGCGCAATTTAGCATCCGTTGTCGCGAGAATCTGCGCTGCAAGCAGACCCGCGTTCGCTGCGCCGGCCGCGCCGATCGCAAGCGTGCCCACAGGGACTCCCTTCGGCATCTGCACAATGCTCAGCAGCGAATCCATCCCCTGGAGCGAGGTCGCTGGAATCGGCACACCCAGCACCGGAACGACCGTCTTTGCGGCAACCATTCCGGGCAGATGCGCCGCACCGCCCGCTCCGGCGATGATCACACGCAACCCTCGGTCCGCAGCGGTCTCTGCATACTCAAACAGCAGATCCGGCGTCCGATGCGCAGAGACGACTCGTACCTCATGCGGAACGTCAAATTCTGCAAGCATCTCGACGGCGCTGCGCATCACCGCATAGTCATTGCGGCTTCCCATGATGATTCCGACCAGCGGATTGGCGTCCATAGCTTGATTATACGTTCGATGACGTGGTCGTCCCGCATTCAACGGCACAGGTAATCGATGGCCAGATGTGCGATGGTCAGCAGCACTCCGCCGGCCGCAACAAAGCCCTTGATGCGCTGCAGCCCGCGCTCGTGTCCTTCCACCCGCTCTTCGAGATGAACGATTCTTCCCGGCTGACCGACCCCCATCAAGTGATCCATCTGGCTCTTCAGGACACGCAAATCCGCAAGCACTTGCGCTTCAAACTCCGTCATGGCTGATACCTCTTTCCTCTAGAACGAAACTGGAAGATTGGTGAATACCGCACTCGAAAATCGCGAATACACAGGTGGGGTCGAGCCGTCATACATTCGCACGTAGTAGCGTTCTACCTGCGCCTCGCGCGGAATCGAAAAGCTGCGAACGGGGCTTCGCAGCACAAGGTCCTGATCAATGCCCGGACCGAAATTCCAGTCCGCCCGACGCACCTCGAAGCCTCCCTCAGCCGGCGGATCAACTCCGGCATCCATCTGCAGCGCGGTGCCGGTCGCGCTGACGATCTGCAACTGCTGCAGGTTCGCAAGCACGCGGGCTGGGGCAGCTGCGGCCACTACCGGGACAAGCGCGTCAGCAGCTATCTGCTCCGAAAGTTTCGCCCCAAGCGCCTCGGCCCAGTCGTTCGCAAAAGCGATATGGAAGGTCAGCAGCTCAGGCAAAGCGTGACCGTCTTCGATTGTGACCTTGCGGACAAGAACGTTCGTCGTTTGATCGTCCGCAGAGAACGCCAGCACATCCCCGGGCCAGATGTCTGCTGCAGGATTAATGGTCACGTATGTTCCGGAAACAGCAGCGGCGCGGCTGGTCGCGAAGCGAAGCACGGCCTGCGCTGCGCTTTCGCAGTCCATCGTGCTCCGTGCCGGAGGCTGCGTAACCTTCCCCTGCCAGCATCCTGTCCCCGGAAATCCAGTAGCAGTTTCCGCCGCAACGCTGGCGGTATCTTCAAGGCGCGCAACCGCGCGGCGCCGGTTGCGATAGGTTGCAGTAATAAGTTCACCAGCAACCGGAACGCGCCCGGAGAAGAATGTAACCCTTCCAGTAGCAGATATTTTGCAGTCCGCGCCTTCGCCCGCGGCGCCGATGAGTCGCGTCTGCTTCACACCGCTGGGCGCCGTACTCACAATCCATGCAGAGCCAGCCTGCGTAATACAGCAGTAGCCAATGGATCCGCTAAGCGCGACGCTGTTCACCGCTGCGAAGGCACAGCTTCCCGGGGCGCTCGTAATGACGCCGTCATACAGCACCGTCGCGGGTGTGTTGGACGAAGCGCCGAGGTCCTGCAGCTCAAAGACGAGCGAAACCGGCGAGGCGACCTCGCCTCCGCCAAAGCCCTGAAGCGCGCCGTCAACCATCGCGTAATACGTCTGCAGCATGCGCTGTGGTTCGACCGAATGAACACGGACGCGCAGCGTGTAGGTATGACCGCTGAGCAGGGTGAATGCTGTGCCAACCTCTGCGCCGTTGACGAACGGACTGACAATCGTTGCGCCGCCAGTGGTGCGGACGTTATATCCGGCAACGCAATTCACCCGCGCAATGTCTCCGCGATAAAGACCGCAGAGCACGCCGTCGCTCGGCGTGTTGAGCTGCACGTTTCCAGCTTCAACGACGAGCGATCCACCAAGCTCGATGAGATCGACCGCAGTCAGTACAGTCTGCCCGTCGTAGCCGGTTCCACCCGTGAGCGTGAGTCCCGCCGAGGAGAGCCCGAAATGCGAGCCGGTGTCAGTGACCTGCCAAGTGCGGTTGTCGATGATGCCGGTATTGAAACTATCCAGCAGAATCGGCGATGCGTTTCCGCCGCGCCTGGTCCGGAACGGCGCTTCCGTTAGCTGAAAGACAGCGGTGGTTCCGTCACCGGCAAAGATCTCGGTAATGTATGCTGCAGGCTCGATCTCGCCGCTCACCGTGATGTCATTGGCCAGCTCTTTGACGGACGCCATCTTCAGCGCCGAGAGCTGCAGCGTGCCGTCGCCGTCGCTGAGATTGTGAGTCACCGTGCCTGCGGGTTGTAGCGCGAGTGCGCCATTGAGCACGCGATACGAGCTGTAAGAGGCGCTGGCTATGCCGCCCGCGTTCGCAGACCAGGTGGAGTTTTGCTGCGGCTCGAAGACCCCGATCGCCACTCCGGACGCAATACCCGCCGTTGTGAACCGTGTAGCGTCAACCCGGTTCGTGAGCGTCTGCAGAAGTTGCCCCGCCGGTTGCGCAAGACCTGCGTTGCCCGGTGCGAGTGTTTGTTTGTCGAGAAGCCACTCATCGCTGACTGCGTTGATGAGGACGCGATACGCAGGACCGCTCGTGCCGATCCCTGCAAAGATGCGCTCGGGTTCCGTAGCAAGATAACCGCTGAAGAGGATCGTGCCGCCATCGGAAGCAATCACGATACGCCCACGCCGCGCAGGCACAGGTAGACTGAGCGCGTTCACGTCGAGCAGGGCTCTGCAGAGCGAGGGCGCATTGAGCGTGCGTTCGATCTTCAGCGGGCCGTCTGCGGAGAGAGCTGCACTGTAATCCAGCGCGCCCGCTCCATCGAGATTGTCGATTGTAATCTTCACCGCTGCACCTCATCTGTCGTTGCGCTCAGTGGAGCAAGGCCACGCATCGCGCGAACTTCGCTCACCGTGAGGACGCCCGCCTCAATCAGCGTCTTCTGGATTTGCACCTCTTCCATCGCGTCCCGGCTTTCGAGGTCGTTGAAGCAGAACTCGAACTCGCGCCAGCCAAGCCTCTTCGCGAAGAGGTCGCGCGTGATGTGCTCAGCCACAAGCTTGGCGACCGGCACAACCGCGCTCTGGAAGGCCTCGTCCGCCATCTCGCCGGCAGTCGATCGGTTCACGTCGCTCTGCAAACCAAGCAGCATCGGCGGCAGTTCAAAGGCGTTCGCGATCAGGCGAATCAGCATCTCCTGCCACTGCAGCCGCAGGTCAGCGTCCGTACCGCCGGCGAAACGCAGCACCTCGGGTTTCTGTTCGCAACTCAGCAGTGGCACGCGGCCCGTGCCCTCAATCTCGTCCTGCCACCAGCGAATAAGACGGTCGTGCTGCTCCGGCGTGGCTTCGTTGAGCCACAAGGCATACTGCACAACGGAATTCGAAGCGAGACGGCCCGCATAGCGGTTCGCGCCGAGAAGCTGGTTGACCGTCTCAAATGCGACCTCAAGCCGTCCCAAACCAAATGGCGTATGCGTCCGGGGATTCAGACGGAGATACATCAACTCGTCATCGCGCAGCGAAACCAGAGACGCGTTTCCAATGGGTCCGGTAGCCTGGGCATAACGCGCGCCATCGGCGTCGCCATTCCACTTGCGATCGATCTGGATCGTCGCTCCGTCAACGGCATACAGCCGGAACGGTTGTTCCGGGTCACCGGTCGCCTCCATCTCGACAGCGCCAAATCCACCAACGAGCAGATCCTCAATGACCTGCTCGAAGAGGACGCGAAAGCTGTCGGAGGCGTTAGGCTCTTCGAGGCAGCGGCGCAGGATGTTCATCCGATCCGCGGCATTCTCCACGGCGCCAGTATCGTAGCCGCGGCGGACACGCACCTGCCAATCCATGCAGGCGACCTTGTCCTTGACGACATTGATAGCGCGGCGGACGACCGGCGTCTCCGCGAACCTGCGCAGGTTCGCCGGAGTTGGCTTGGGCAGGACATTCTGTCCCCTCCGCCCACTCCGGTCATACGGCGAAAGAATCGCAGGAAGCGGCGCAGTCTTGCGCGTGCCTGCTTCGGTTGCTGTGACATCGATCCCGGTCAGCCGCTGCCAGGCTGCTTTCATTGCTATGCGAACTCCCATTTGCCTTCACCTCATTTACGTTGTCGCGCAAAATAAAAAAGGCGCAGCCTCAAGGCCACGCCTGTATCTCCTGGTTGTTTCCGGCTTTAGATTCTTAACTCCACTCTTGCCATCTCCGCCACCCTCGCGAGATCGTTTACCGTAATGACACGAATCTCCTGCTGCTCCAGCGTCTCCACTCCAAAGCGGTAGCGCTCCGTCGCCTCATCTTCATCGGCAGAGACGCTACGCAGCGGTTCGACGACCGCCGTCAGTTCCAGTTTCGCATTCTCAACCCGCTGCACTCCGTCTCGAAGCGGCGTCGCTGAGAATGCAAGGCCCTTCGCGGATTCAACGTCTCCTTCCAGCGAAACCGCGTGAAACATCCGGATCACACCATTCGGCTTATATCCGCAATCGATCTTCATCGGATCGCCTGGCCTCGTATATGCCGACGCCGCGATGCGCTTGCGCATCAATCCCCACACCCCCGCGCGTTCGAACTCGCCGCGCATGGCAGACGCAATGGCGGCGCGGCCGGTGCGGCGACGCTCGGGCCTCACCTTCAAGGGTTCCACGTACATGCGCATCAACTGATCGAGTTCCGCCGGGATACTCTCAGCCAGCGCTGCCCGTGGCTCCGTAATCTGGATCGAATTCGACAGGGTATCTTCCAGCACCTGCATCACCGGCTTGGCATCGCTCGCCGCATCACGCAATCGCTCGGCGATCTCACCCTCCAAAGCTTCCATCAAACCAAGGTCCGCATCGGCATCCAGGCAGCGAACGCGGCTCCAGTCACGCGTAAAGCGCACGACTGCAGTTGCGTCGCGCCCGGGTTCGCGCAGCAGCACGCCGATATTGGTGAACTCGCCTTTCACGACATCCGGCACATACCGGATAAGGAAAAACTCGCATTGGATACGATCCGTCACGTTTTTAGCGTCCAGCCCTCCGATTCGAAAGTCTTTTGATCTCCCTGAACCAGCATTTCAGATGCTGATCCTCGATTCATGTTGTCGCCCTCACCGGACATCTGGAAACTAAAAGCCAGAATCTGGCCTTACATTACAAACTTACCTGCCCCACTCGTCTCAGCAAACTGCCTCGGCACCACCATCTTCGCCGCCCTGTTCCATAGCGGGAAAGGCTCACGGCTTGAGTCTCGAAAGGAGGAGATCAACTCGCGCACGCGCTCCCGCCGCCCGAGCATCTGCTCCATCAGGCGCTCCAACTGTGCAGGATCGCCGCCGTACCACTCAGGTGGGACCTCCTCCGCAATGCGCCATAGCGTCTCCGGTTGTATCGTCTCAATGCGGTTAAGCCATGGTTCGAAGCTCTCCCATCCGGTGACGCCCAGATAGACGCGGTTGCGCAGGTAAACGCCTCGCAGCGGCCCATCAGGAAAGGTCCACTCACCCGCATTGAAGCAGAATCCCTGGTCAATAAAAGTGGCGCGGTACTTGCGTTCGCGTGGCTTGCGTTCGAAGACGGCCTGCCTGCCATTGCAATTGCCCGTCCATTTATCGATGCACAAAATGCCGGCAAATTCGCGCAGGTTCCGCACCTCGTCCAACTGTTGTTCGGGCAGATAGTCGACCACCTGCCCCGGCATCAGCCCGCCGATGAACTGCGAGCCGAACTGCAACCCCGGCGTGTAGCGTTCGCGGCGTCCACCGCCAGGATCAACATGCATGCCAGGCGTATTCGCCACCAGCCACTCGCTCACCTCGACGACGTCACTTGCAGGAACCGTTAACCCGACGGCCGCTGCCAGCCTGGTCGCAATGAACTCATTGGCAAGAACGCGCACATGCTGCGGGTTGTTTTGAAACTTCACCACCCAAAGCCTGCCGTCTGACCCCAGCATCAACTGGCTCTGCGCTCCACCGCGCATCCGGCGAATTGCCTGCACTGCCGTTACCGCCAAGGCCCCTCCCTACAGCCACAGAATACAGGGCACAGGGCGTAGGGCACAGGGGCGTAAACATTTTCTAAGCCCTAAGCCCTAAGCCCTGCATCACGGCCTCCGGGAAAGAATCGCTTCCCGAACCGCCTGCGCTATCGCCATCGCCATCACGCAGTCATCGTGAGCACCATAGGCCGCGCCGGTCTTGCCTCCCTGCATCGCGACAAAGGTGCGGCACTCAGCTAGTAGTCTCCGGCTCGAGAAGAGTTGCGGCGATTCCACCAGCATCGCGCCCAGAAGGCTCACCATCGTTGGCTTGTTGCTCGCGGTCGTGAGCCAGCCCGCCTGGCCGCGGCTCTCGTAGACATCCTCGTAATGCTCGGAGTTCTCCAGGTAGGCCAATACGGCAGATCCGTGATTGTTGCGTTCCACCGCAATCTTCGCGTGGTTGTAATGCCGGGCCAGTTCGGCGGCGGTGCGCGCCTGCTCCAGCGGACTCATGCGCTTCTGCAACTCCGCGCATTGCTGGCCATATTTGACGTCAATCACCTGCATCGCGGCATAGTCCCCATCCGAGCCGCCGGCGGCAGTATCGACCGCGACGATGTACTTCTTCCCGCCCAGCGGGGGAAACCACGTGTAGAGCGACCCGTTGCGATCAATCCCGATCGGATCGGGCGCCTCGGCAAGCCGCCTCTCAATCGCACCCGTCTCGAAGCAACAGTCTCCTGACGTCTTGAAGCAGCTCTCCGCGTCTTCGGCAAACTCCTGCACCCGCAGTCCGCGAAAGTTCGCTTCGAGACTGCGGCGGAAGCCGATCTGCTCCGGCCTCAACCCGTGCTTCCTGACGAGTTCTTCCTCCTCTTCCGTGAAATCCGTAACCGTGCTTCCTTCATAAGCGCCTTCCAGCCACCACGGGAAAAAGTGACGTACAGCCCTGTTCTCTTGCGCCTTTCTCCATTCGTCATAAAAGCAGCCCGAGGCGCCGTTCGGTGTCGATTCCATCACCAGCTCGCCACCAGGTGTCAGCGCAGCCCTGAGGCCGGCCAGCGTCTCCCGTGCGTCTCCCGGCCAGCGGCTCAATTCGCTGCAGTGCAGGTTCTGGATCGTGAGGCCGCGTCCGGCGCCCTCGTCTCCCGCGCTCAGGATCCGAAACTCGCTATCCAGCTCCGGAAAACGCATCTGTCCCGCATTCGCGCGGCTGCGGCGCAGCGTTCCCTTGCGTAGCCCTTCAGGCAGGTGCTCCCAGAAACGCTGCACCATGCGGAAGATGCCTTCGGCTGCCTCGCGTGTATGTGCCACCTGCACCGTCATCACTCCGGTCGCGGAAATCGTCTTCAGGAAAAATCTTGCCGCCACCCATGTCGTAATGCCCATCTGCCGTGCTTTCAGCACGATGTTTTGTTGACCCCATGCCTGCTCCAACGCGCGCTGCACTGTATTGGCCATCAGAGGACAACATCTCCCGTCCCGCCCGCGCACTTGTAACAGCTCTGCAACCTCCTCGATCATCTTCCCGGGCTCCGCCTCCAGCCTTTTTCCAAGTTGCAACAATCTGGCAATATTCCACTCATTCTGCATCGGTACTGTCCTGTCGTTGTTCCCCATCTTTATGTCTCGACATCGCATCGCTCAGGCCGCACAATGAAGCCAGAGCATCATGAAAGTTCACTTCTCCCCGGTAAAAGAGACTGAGCTTGCCGCGCTGCTGCCTCAGCGCGCAGAGCACAGCACTCACACCCTCACGGCTTCTCCCGACGAAGCCGATTTGATTCTTCTCATCGGGAGCTTCGCCGTGGATCCCCGCTGTCTCCTTGAGCACCCTCTCTATCGCGCCTGGCCGGATAAATGCGCCGTCTATTCTGAAGACGACATCTACCTTCCCCTGGCTCCGGGTATCTACTGCTCCGCTGTCGAAGATGAAAGCACCCAGGTGGGTCGAGTCTTCAGCTATTCCTACGTAAGCGCCAGCGGACGATACAGCAATCCCTTTATCGCGAACTCGAGCGCGAAAAAAAGTTACCTCTTCTCTTTTCAGGGCGGAAGCACCTCCATACTCCGCAAACGCATGTTCAACCTCTCATTCAATCGGCCCGACTGCCTCATCGAAAACACCAGCGCTTACTATCACTGGGATCTCGACCAGCCAGGCCGGGAGCAGCGGCAGCAGCGATACGCGGAGATCCTCGCCGCCTCGCACTTCGTTCTATGCCCGCGCGGAGCAGGTGCCGGCAGTATTCGCTTCTTCGAGGTCATGCAGACAGGCATTGCACCGGTTTTGATAGCGGACAATTACCTTCTCCCGTCGCACGTTCCCTGGGACAGGTTCCTTCTGCGCGTTCCTGAAAAAGACATTGCGCGATTGCCGGAAATTCTGGAGCCGCATCTCCCCACGGCAGCCGAACGCGGGCGTATCGCGCGCGAGATCTGGCTCGAATACTTCGCTCCCGAAAAGGAATTCGAGGCCATCGTCGCGCTCGCAAATGCTTCGCTGCATCATGGTTCGCCGCAGGAGTCAGTCTTCCGCCAGCGCCAGCGAGCCATGATCGCGAGAATCGAACGCCACCGTAAGATGCGCACGCTCGCGCGCAACGCTGTGCTGCGTACATTCAAGGCACTCCATCTCAAACTGCCCTACCAGATGAACCGCTAATGTCACAGGGCTAAGGTGTCCTTTGTGCCCTAAGCCCTGTGCCGTAAGCCCTGCCTACATCTCCCAGTGACATCCGCTCACGTTTTTGGGATTCGGTACATCCCTTAGCGTGAGCGTTGCATTTGCTGGAACTGTCACCGGCGTCGCGAACGGGAGGCCGTTGATGAGTTGGTTGGCGTTCAATGGCGTAATCGTCGCGGCGTAAGCCGACTGCGAATTGTTGATGCGGTAAACTGCGCCGCTCTGGCCAGTGCAGTCCGGCAGCGTAAGCGCGCCCGCACCGGTCAAACTCTGCAGATTCACTTCACCATCGCCCGCTGTCATGCTGTAAGGCAGCGCGGTCACGCTATGCGGATTCAGCTCGTTATAGCCGAAGGCATAGTTCAGAACATTGCTCGCCGCGTAGGCCAGCAATTGTTGTCCTGCCTGGGTGGGATGAATCCCGTCGCTGTTGAAGTAAGTTGTGTTTGTGCTGGCGCCGTCGGCTCCAAGCAGAGGGTTCGCCGCAAAGTCGATCACGCCGTCGGCACCCACTTGCCTGGCTTTGCTGAGAACGAGTGCGTTGTAAGTATTCTTGTCGTTGTCCATCGTCGCTCCGGCGCCATCGTTGCCGGCGCGTGAGATCATCGTGCCCGCAAACACGCGGCATCCGGCCTGCTTCAGTGTCTGGATCTCCCCTGCCAGTGCCGAGAATGTCACGTCGGTCCCATAACCGCTGTTCAAATCGTTCGTGCCGGCAAAAACGATGGCAATGGATGGCCCGTTGCTGGTAAGGCAGCGTTGACCGACGCGGTTCGGCTCCGAGCCGTTGATCGCCTGCATGGAGATCCCGTAGATTCCCCAGTTCGTCGTGGTATACGCAGGCTGGTTCACAAGTGAGAGCAGCGACGGCCACGAAGTTGACGCTCCCGTGCCTACCGTGATGGAGTCGCCGATGGCGTGAAGCTGGGGTGTTGCAGCGACAACTGGCTGCGGAGTTACGGCAACTCCTCGGCTGGCGACCTCATTGCGGATCGCCGCGCTGATGCTCTGCACGTCTCCCGCGGCCAGTTGCGTCGGATAAGTTCGCACGCGATACATCGTGCCGTTGAGGCCCGAGCCCGACCACGGCCCCGCATTGCTGGAGCCGAGGAACAGATTGCCGCTCGTCTGTTGACCGGCAGAGGCTCCCTGCCGAATATACGAGCCCACATCCACGCCATCGATATAAAGATGGTCTGCCGAACCTCCGCTGCCAAGCGTGACCGCGAGAACATGGAAGCCGGAGATCCGATTGGCTGCCTCCGTCGGAGCCCAGTTATTCACCCACAGCCGCGGAGCGTAGGTCTGCGCTATAAGCCCGTTGCCGTCGAGCGTCGAAGCCTCATACATAAAGTTGAAGCCGTTGCCGCCCGTGCTGCTCGAGATCAGCACCGGGTAGTTGTTGCCAGGCTGATTTCCTGCCGTCAGCGGGTTGATAGAGAGCGCAAGAAAGAATGTCTGCGTTCCGTTGAGCGTCGCCGGTAAGGAGACACCCTGCGACGTCGCAAACTGCAGTCCAGTTGAGGTCCATGTTGGAGCGTTCGCGCCGGAGCTCAGCATGGCATCATTGCCGTTCGAAGTGCCGTCGCTCAGCGTCGTACCTGAGCCCTGCAGGAAGTTGTAGTCTGCCGTGGCTCCGGGAAGCAGCGTCGCTCCTGTCGTTCCGCCGCTTGAGGAGCCGGACACAGTGCCGGACGGTACCGACCACGTGCCGTCCTCGCGCAGATAGCGGGTAGTGCCCGCGGTCGCGCCCGGATCAGGCACAACTCCCTGCGCGTGTGTGCTGCCCGATGCGTGAAAGACCGGCAGGGATGCGGCGCTCACCGCTCCGTTGAGCGTCGTTGCATTGACCGTGGTTGCGTTAATCGTGCCTGCGGTAAACGACTGCGGAGTAAAGCTGTAGGCCTGTCCGCGCAGATTCATCGTCAGCGAGCTGGTTGTCGGTTGAAAGAAGATCGTGTCCGCTCCAACGTTCGAGCTCAACTCAAACAGGTTGTAGCCGGAATTCCATTTGCCGCAGCCGTGCGAGTTGCAGTGAATTGTAAAGACACTCTGCTCGCCTGCCTCGGCGACCATCGTGTGCCGCCAGACGCCGCTCGCCTGGTACGCAAAGTCCGGTGCCGTATGAGTGCCGCCGTTGCCGAAGTAAGCGCTTGCAGGAACCGCGTTGTTCACGGTCCACCCTTGCAGGCCTGGGCCGTTGTTGCCCTCGTATTGGATGCCCGCCTGTTGGTAGGAAGGTGGGCGAGGCATCGTTTGACCGATGAATTCAATGTCCGGACCGACCTTCTGCTGGTAGTAGTGCGGTTGCTCCACGGAGTCGTTCGATGCCCAGGCGACGGTGTTCGGAGCGAGCGTCATGCTGCCGTCCACCCGATTGTTCGCCGGATTCATGACACTCAGCACCTCGGCCATGGGATACAGCGCGTAGCCGCCGGTGAGATACGAGAGCGTTCCGCCGGTGCTTGTGCTGTTCGGGCCATTCTGCGAATAGGTGAGTGTATTGCCGGAGGTCGTCGTGACGGCGAAGCTGCCGTTATAGCTGGAGTCGGCGGTTCCTGAGACGGTAAGCGTAAGGCCGTTTACATCCACCGGCAGGTTGCCCGCAGTCGTAAGCGTGACCGTATTGCCGCTGCGTGAGAGCGAGGTAATTGGAAGCGACAGATTGACAAAGGCAGAGGTGCTGCCCTGTAGCCCGACGATGGGCGTAGCTCCGCCTGCATAGTAAAGTCCGCTCGCCGAGTAAGAGCCGATGACCGGAAAGACCTGGCGGATGCCAGCCGCGGTGTCGATTGTCTGCTCAAGGCCATAACCGCACAATCCGCCCACAGCGACCGTTGCCTGAGCGGCATGAGCCTTGTTGAGGGTGAACTGCAGATGCGTTCCGTCGACGACGGTATAGTTAGCCATCTCGAAGTCTTCGATCCCGTTCACCGCGGCGGTCGGATCAGCCAGGCAGGCAACCCCGTTGTTCGCTGGAGCCGCCGCGGTGTTGGATGCGAATCCAGTAGGGAGGCCTGTTGTTGCGATGGCCACGCTAACGGTGCCAGGTGCGACATCGTTTGCCTGCGACGGAACCGCCTGTGCGATGCGAAAGAAGGTGCTTACTGGAAATGCCGTTCCGCTGAAGGTAGCGGATGCATTGGGTCCCGCAACTCCGGGGCCGGTCAGCGTCCCGGCGGTGATCGTCTTTGCCGGGTTGGTATTGACGAGGAAGCGTCCGTCACCCTGGGTTCCCTGGTTGGCGCTTGGAGTGATGGTGAGTGTGGTCGCGCCTGTCGAACAACCCGCCGAACAAGTGCCCGTGAAGACGCGCGAGTCCTCCCGAACCTGCAGGTCGAATGGATGTGCGCCCTCGTCGGCGTTGTCACGAAACCCGCCGGACGACAGGATGAACTGCGAGCCTGCGAGGCAGTCCCCAACGCCGTAGCAGTCCGTCTCCATGGGTGCGAGAACGTGCTGCCCCTGCGTGTTGTACACGCCATTGACCATCAGCGCGCTATAGCCGCTCTTGAAGTACGGCGGTATGCTGTCGATGTTTTGCGGAAACTGGTTCGAGCCTCCGCCAGCCGCCTGGTGTTTGATCTGCAGGCCAATCGAAGCCGGATTCTGGGTTCCGGTCAGCTGATGCACAGATGCGCCGCTGCGCGTGGAGGTAACGTCAATGACCTGTCCCGATTCCGTACCGGGGGTGATGACGCTCTCCGGATTGAGATAGACATCGCGGCGCTGTCCCTTACGCGCATCCTCCAGATGCGTCTGATTGTTCCAATCGGTAGGGGTATAAATCTCGTTGGACGCGTAGCTGTGCTCGGCATTGACGTCACAACCGTTTGCGCAATCGCTGCTGGTGACGGCGAGCGAAATACCATCGTCGCCACGTCCGGCGACATATTGACTGGCATATTCGATGCCGTTGAGCCGATTCACTTCGAGATCTGTGCCTGTAGGTTGAGCGACCGTCTGTGTCGTCTGAGGCAGTGTGGAAACCTTCTGCGCCAGCCCCCCGGTAAGCCCTGCGATGCCTGCGTCCACGTACTGCTTGTCCGCGGCCTGCAGGGGTGAGGTCGGATCTCCGGCGAGCGCGAGCGGGCCGGTCATGGCGTCGCCGGCCTTCAGCACGTATGGGTTCGTCTGGTCGAGCGGATGTCCGGCGACAGCCGCAGCGATAGCCGTATCCACGTAACTGCGGCTTACAGTCTGCATCGCGACAGACGTAGGCAGCACCGTGCTCTTGATAGCGTTGAGATGCACCGGGGTCTGGCTTACCGGCACCACCCAGTACTCGCGGCTGGCTGTGCCATCGTCAAGATGGTAAACGGCCGTGTAGTAGGTACCCATCGGCATTGCGCCGGCATTGGGAGCGAGCGCGATGCTCAGCATTCCGCCGGCGGAAATCGTCACGGAAGTGCTCCCGCTGGATACACTCTGGCCCGCAGCCGTCGTGAACGTGGACCAGCTGACCAGGACCGTGCCGGTCGCAGGAGTGCCATCTGCGCGATAAATCATATCTGTAACTGTAGTGGTAGCAATCTGGGCGAAGGCCGCGACATTGCTCATTCCCAGGAGCATTGGAACCGCCAAAAGCACCCCGATCAGAGTCCATCCTCTGCGCTTGAAACTCATCTTTGATCTCCTCGTTCTCGTTTGAAACTATGTCAGACCGCTCGCATCGGCGCCGGCAGATAGCTCCGGAAACAGAGCACCATCTCGCCATCTCTTGGGTCCTTGGTAGGCAATGCGCGAAACGCACCGCTCAATCGCAAGCGTTCGAGCGGTGCCGAAAGAATCTCTGCGATCTCCGCTGCGCCCTCAACTGCCTGAAGGCGCGGATAGTGAAAGATCACACGATCACCTTGCTCTCCCTCCATAACGAACAGCCCGGACCACTCCTGGAAGAAGCTGCCGCCCTCGCGATCGACAAACCCCACAAGCTTGCTGATCTGCATACCTGACGTTGGCGTCCCGGCTGGCAGCGGGGCTCCCAGCGTCAGCACGCCATTCGCGATCGCGACAATTCGCCCGACATTCAAAGTGACTCGCCGGATGTAGTTCACATCGTTTGCGACACTCGCAGCAGACCGCACATAAGCCGCGCTCACGCCGCTGCCGACGAAGCCCGTCTGACCCGTATAGTCCTCATCCACTGCAACCAGGTCGCCAACAACGAAGTTCGCCGCCGCCGCGCCTACATTCAACGTGGTGGCCGTCGATCCTGCGTTTACAGGAGTAGCCAAAGCCGCCGTCCCACCGCTGCCGTTTGCCAATGAGCCCGTCGCGGTCACCAGCAGGTTCATCTGCTGCGATCCGCAGGCGAGCGCCATCTGCAGCTTGCCCCAACTCTCGAACTCCATCCGCACAATGGCTTCGGCCTCAGTCCGTACCTGGCTCGTAGTCATAGCCGGAGCCCCGGTCCGCAACGCGTCGATGCCGCTCTTCGAGCCGATGCTGCTCGTGCGTGAGAACTTCGCGCACCAGCCCAGATCGACCCATGGCGACGGAGGCGTGTCCAGGAAGAATGAGCCCGTCTGCGCCGGATCGAAGATCGTTGGCGTCTGCGCCGCTCGATTGACAGGCGCAAAATAAGCCCGCACACGGCGAGCTACTGGAGCAACAGAAGCTTCCACTGCAGCGCTCACAGCTCACCCGCTTCCTGGTAGCTGAAGACCTCGATCGTGGCCGTGCGCTCCAGGCGCTCGCCATTGACCTTCGCATCATGGAACATCACATCCCCCCAGAAGATATTCGTCGCCATTGCTGCCGGTGATGCCCCCTGTACGGCATAGTTCATCTTGAGAGCGTGCTGCGGAGCAGCCCCCACAGCCGCCGTCAGCTCCGCATCCATCGCCGCGAGCAGTCGCCCGCGATCCATACCGCCGTTACCCGCGTTTCCATCAGTGCAATAGCGAACCTCGCATTGCATCCGCATCAGAGGCATCGCACCAGCGGCATCGACTCTCACGCCGGCCCAGCGCAGACAGAAGACGTCGGGCACAACCGCGGCTGTCGGCAGTTCATTCTCTTCGACGAGAATGCTCGGCCGCGTCACGCCCCGAATCACGGTTGTGCGTGCAGGATTCAGTGCGGCGATTCGGCTGCACAAGGTCATGTAGAACGTGTCCTTCGCGTTTTGCATGAATTGGTTTCCCCTCAAAAACAAAGCGACCGCGAACTGACGCGGATAAACGCCGATTGAAATTTTGTCGGGTTCTATCGATGTCATCTGTGAAGATCCGCGGTCGCCAGTTGTTCGCTAGACTTCGAGTGACGCTGCCTCACGCAGCAACAGCCTGTATCCGCAGATAACGCCGCCGGCCTCCATCTCGCTCAGCGAGACGATGGTCAGCAGAGCATCGTCCACAAGCACGCCATACGCCGAGGCAAACAGAGCGCTCGCCGATGCAACTCCTGAGTCAGCCACCAGCGCCACGACTGCGGTCGCGGAGACAAGCATCTCGAACTGCGCCGGTTTGCCCGCTGCCAGCCTGGCGCGCGCCTTACGAAAAATCACCGGCGCAAGCTCGACATCCTCGAATACCGGAACCGCAAGCCCCAGTTGCTCAGCCGCGCTGTTCGGAGTCGCCGGTGCAGGCAGGCGCAGCATCACGCCGCGGCCATGAGCGTTTCGCAGCAATACGTCCGCGATTCTTCTCGCCGCGTCTGCGTCTTTCACGAGATCACCCATACCTCACCCCAGCTTCTCTGCCACGAATGGCCGCAGCAGTGCCTGGATCTGTGGATCGATCAGAACTTCGCTGAAGTACTGCATGTGCACGGTATCGATCCGGCTCGATTTCACATTCAACGCGGGAGTGGCCTGCGCGTTCTTCACAATCTGCGAGCACGCAATTCTGACCGCATCCGTAATCGTTACCAGCCCCGAGGTGTATGTGATCTCAGCCTCGTTGTAGCCGATACCGAGAAAGTTGAGCGGAAAGCTCAGTTCGCCCGTTGCGTTGTTGACATCGATGTTCCCGATGTCGAGCGCGCTCCAGCTTCCGGGAATGCTGAAGGCCCAGGCCACCTGCTCACGAAACGGATCAGGTTGCTCTCCGCGGCGCGGCTTTCCATAACGCACACGCACGCTCACCAGCGGCGACGATGCGCCCGTAGTCCCTGCAAGCGGACGGTAGCTCAGCCGAACCGTCTGCGCGCCGGCAGTGAGGCGGATGCGCTCGGTATATTGCGTGATCAGTAAGCTCGGCCGCCTGCAGTGCGCGTCGATCAGTGCCGAGGCCATCGCTACCAGGTGGTCCGGAGTCTCGGCATCCAGGCCGTACGCAACGTACTCAGCAGGTAATAAGTAGGACATTCCATCTCCTTCCCTCGAGCTGTCAGTGTTCGTTGCTCGCTATTGGTTGTAGCTGATAACTGACAACCAACAACGAGCAACTGTCTTTTAGCGATCGACCAGCACCTGGTAATGCGCATAGTTCGCGCCTTTGACCACAAGGCCGCCGAATTTCACCACGACATACTGCGACGCGAGCGAGCCCGGTACACCGAGCTGGAAGATGCGCGGATTCGGGTCGCCGAGCCAGTGGTACTCGATCAGGTCTTCGGTAACGATGTAAGCCGGCAGCACAGCGGAGCCGGAGCCGGGTGTGCCTGTATAAGGCAGCGTCCACTCGGGGATCAGTGGAAGATCGCCCGCCTGCGTGGACAGCATCCTCACTGTGAAGCCGCTGGTGACCTCTCTGGTCCCGAGCACCACGTTGAACTCGCTCTTCATCTCGCGGTCGATCAGATCGAGCAGCACCGGATTGGCATAAATTGCCGTCGGGCGCACGCCAAACGATGTGTTCGAGAGCATCTGCGCAACGGTAGACTTGAGGCCATCGACGATACTCTGGCTCGCGCCGATGGTCACAGTGTTCCCGCCGGCTGCAATTTGGTCCCCCGCGCCGAAGTATTGTGCGGTCGTTGGCGAGCTCAGACTGGTATCCGTGCCGTTCCACAGCGCAACATCATGCGTACGCAGGACACCATCGACCGTATCGGTGAGGTCCTTGGCCTGCAGGTATGCGAACTGGCTCTGTTGCTGCCCAAGCTCGATGTCGAAGAGGTTGTAGTTGATCTGCGCGACCAGGGCCTTCAACGGTACGCTGCGCTCCACCCGTGTCGGGCTCACGATCGGAGCGACGATATTCCGCGGATCGACAAACCCCGACGTCGCCGAAGGAGATGGAATGGCCGTCTCCTCGAAGAAGCGCGAGGGATGGCCCGTCGCCGGAACATGCTTGATCCTCTGCCCAAAGATGCCGCGACGCCGAACCAGATCCGTGATCTCAGTCTGGTACATCGGAACTTCCACCGCACCCGGCCCAAGGTAGTCCGCCGTTGCGTGAATATCAGTAAACTTTGCGTTCATCATTTTCCCTTTCCAAAAAAGAAAGGGCGCGGCCTCAGCCACACCCTGTGTTAACACCCGAAATCCCTGGTGTCGCCTCAACCCAGCATTCCGGTCCGCATCAACTGCGCTTTCACCGCGATTCTCTGCTCGACGCTCAGGCTCGTGAGCGCAGCATCGAGTCCCCCTGCTTCCATGCCATCGAACGTTACACCTTGTTTAGCCAGCAGGGTAGCCATGCCGGCAGGCAATGTCTTGCGGCCATTCGTAACTTCAGCAGGCACATTCCTGGCAGCAGCCAATAATTCCGTAATTCGCACCTCCGCTGCTGCGAGACGTTCTTCCAGCGTTGACTCGACCGTAGCCGAAATACGCCCAACAGATGTTTCAATCTCCTGCTGCCGCTCGCTGAGTCTCTCGATTGCCTGCTCCAGCAGGCCTGCGGCCGCAGCGAGCCGCTCTACAGTCACCGCCAGTTCGTGATTCGTCTCCATTTCCTCTCCTTTTTGCTAAGCTTTAGCCGCAACCGCAGCCGGAGCCTGTCGCACATTCAGAATCGCCACAACAGCCGACACCAGGTTCGCCAAATAATCCGAATCCGCCTTCAGCCCCGCCTTGGTGAGCAGCCCCGTCACAGCCTGTTCGGTTAACACCAGCACCTCGGCCAGCTTCTGCGAACCAGTGCCGTTCTGCGCGCCCGAAGCAGCGTACTTCTGCTCCACCAGCAACACGGCATTCTGGATCAGTGAAGTCGCATCGGCGAGTTCGTTGGCCACCGGAGCGGCCGACGGAAACAGCAGGCCGACAAGCCTTTCCACCGGCACCGCATACGTAATCGCCCACTTCAATCCCTTCTCGAAGCCCTTTCCAATGGCCTCGAGTACGCTTGGAAAACTCATGCTTCTCTCCTCTGTTACGATTTCTGTTACAAATACGCTGGTTCACGCTTCAATCCGCGTATATCCGCGCCCGTCCGCGGTCGAACCTGGAAGCTCGTATTGCGATAAGCGGCTTTATCGCGCAGCAGAATCGCCGCGCCGGTAAAGGTCGCGCGTGTCAGCGTCCAGACCGGCGCGCGCAGATCCGCGACATGCGCATCGGCCAGTTCATAGCTCATCCCCATCGCGCCCTGCGACCGGATTTGTGACTCCATTTCCGGATAGTCGCGAGCGTACAGATAGCCTGCGACAGCAAGGCGATTCCCTTCGATCTCGGCCGCGGTGATGATGCCGCATTTCTGCCGCGCATCGTGCCCGTCCCAGCCTGTCTTGTAATCGACAGCCATCCCGAGCAGGCTCGGCAGCGCTGCTTCGGCAGCCTCACGCGTAAGAATCACGCGGTGGCCTCGAGCGCCGCTCGGTGCGCGATCGCTCGGAACATCCACCAGCGTCAACACTCCCTCGAAGGGAAGCCGGTTCGGATGCCCGTGAACTGCAGGAAACTCCACTGCCATTGCCCGCAGCTCCATCCCCGCCGCACGCCTGCGCCCGCTCACCGGCCGCCGATGCAGCTGTTGCACTTCTGCCATGTTGTCTCCTTGAAAAATCCCCGGTTGCAGGTCGCCGGTAAACCCAGATGCTGGCAAAACCGGCAAAGGTAAATCTGCAACTGGTAACGGCGCTCAAACGCAAAACGGGAGAGCAGCCCGCTGGCGCTCTCCCGCTTCATCTCTCGATTACCTATCCAGAATAACAAAGTGACCAAAACTGCTCTGCCACTTCCACGACAAAAATATTTGCAAGTGTTTCAAGGCGTTACAGGATTTTCCACCATTTATCCCTCTTGACAGATTTTCTGTGGCTCAAGCAGTTTGAGGTCGAGAAACATCTCCGTCACGCGGTCCAGCGCGCGCTCATAGCGCCGGATCAGTGTGCGAATCGGAAGGCCCAGCAGCTCCGCCGCCTCACCGTGCGTATACTCCTGCAGGGCAACACGGTCGATCACCATCTCCTCCTCTTCCTTTAGCTTCCCAAGACACCGCTCAATATCGTGGACAAAGATCACCACGTCATCGAAGCAGCGTACGCGGTAGTGCGTAACATTGCCCCGAAAGAGCTCACGCCCCAGCAGGGAAGGAGATCGCCCGGCCTCCATCGCCATCTTCACATACCGCCGCAAAAGAGCCTCGGTGTATTTGCGATAGAACGCCACCCCGGACTCCACCTCGCATTGCTCCGGCCGGCGTGTCTCTACCTCGGCCGTGGCCCAGATCACAGGAAGGATCGCAAACGCTGCACTCATCGCGCACCCCCTGCATGTCCCGGTCGATGTGCAGCGCGAGCCAGCTTCGGCCGCCGGCCGCCCGCACGTTTTCTTCTTGGCGCCGGAAACTCCGCCAGCCTTCGCGCGCAGCTACGGCAGTAGAGCCCATCTGCAGGTCCCCTGCGGAGCCACAGGGCGCCGCAGCCTTCACATACCTTCAGGTCCATTCGCAAGTCGTTCATATCAATCCTCTTCAAGGCGTAATTCTCCCCCGGAGAGCATCCGTAATTTTTCAGCGGTCGAAGGTGCTCTCTCAGTCGTTATGGGAACACTCCGCGGAATGGCGAACTCTTATGGTCCGTTGAACCCGTTGGAGCGTTCAATTTGTCTGTTGATCCTGGAAGTGCAGTTTTTCATCCCCGTCGTGACGTTCGCCGAAATCCCATTGGCCGGGTGTCCGCTTCTGTCACTCAGGGGAAGTTTCACGGTTATAGCTTTAGACAAATTCCGTGTCAACCCCATAATTTTCCTCAATCGCGTTTTGTGACAAATCACGCGTAATACCCAAAAAATAGAGAAAAATCAATTGCACAAAGCTAATTTTTCGCCTAATCTTCGTATTGTCAAATGATATGAAATCCTCAGGAGACTGGCAGCGATGAACTTCCAGGACTTGCATGAACTCGTCCGGCAGGAGCTTGTCCGGCGCATTGAGCAGGGAACCCTGACCGGCAACCGGCTTGCCAGTCAGGCTGGCTTTCAGCAGGCCCACATCTCGAATTTCCTCAACCGCAAGCGAGCACTCTCGCTCGAAGGACTCGATCGGGTGCTCGCTGCGCAGAATCTCTCCGTCGAACAGATCTTTCCTCTCGATATCGCGGCGGCACGTGCTGAGGAGAGCGTCGTGGAGCCGGTGCAGGAGGTGCCAATCGTTCCGCCCTCAACCGCCATCCACGATTCAAAGGTCGCGCGCTCCGCCGTCATCGAAACCGTCCCCGTCGTCGCGGCACGCCTGAACGAGAACAGGCCGCGCCCCGCCCCCCGGCGAACCCAGTGGGAGCGATTCGTCGCCGTAAGAGTCGACGCGCAACAGGCCGCCGCAATGGCGCCCGTGCTGGCCGCAGGAGCTCTCGCCGTCATCGACCGTCACTACAACTCGCTCGCGCCCTACCGCGCCAATCATCCGAACATCTATGCCGTGCGCTCAGGGACAATGCTGATGCTCCGCTACGTGGACTTCGACGAGCGGCACCTCATCCTGCGCCCGTTCCTGAGAGAGTTCCCAGTGCAGCTGATCGGATTGCGGGAAAGAGAATCACCCGCGGATTATGTCGTAGGACGGATTTGCATGGTAGTGGCGGAGGTCTAGTAGTCGCTTGTCGGTAGAGCATCTGTCTTGCTTAAGGGCACAGCTTTAGCCGTGCCGCTGTGGTCCCGAGAAAGCGGCTTCAGCCGCTGGGGTACGTTTACAATCGCCACAATCAAGATGCGGCTACAGACTAACTGTTGTTCTCCCTGGAAAGGGACGGATCGAGGTAACGTTTTATGAGAGCAGGATGGTTGCCTGCAGTGTTGTTAACACTAGCGGGACTGATTCCCGCCAGCGGCCAGCAAATAGCATTCACCTGGGACGACCTGCCCGCGCACAGCACACTGCCGCCGGGCGAGACTCGCGTCGAGATCGGCCGCAAGATCATCGCCGCGATGCGCGACGTACACATGCCGCCCGCATACGGCTTCATGAACGGAAGTTTTGCGGAGAAGGAGCCGCTCTCCGTGCCCATGCTGCAGGACTGGCGCGACGCCGGGCTGCCCCTCGGCAATCACACCTGGTCGCACATGAGTCTCAACCAGCGCTCCGTCGCCGACTGGGAGGCGGACGTCCTCAAAAATGAGCCGCTGCTGAAGTCCTACATGAAAGACGGCGACTGGCACTGGCTCCGGTTCCCCAACCTCGCCGAGGGCGACACGTCCGAAAAACGCCAGCAGGCCCGCGACTTCCTTCAAAGCCACGGATACCGGATCGCCGGCGTCACCATGAGCTTTGCCGATTACCTGTACAACGACCCCTACGCGCGATGCGTCGCCAAAAACGACACAGCCGCCATCGCACAATTGGAGGACGCCTACCTCAAAGCCGCCGAAACAACGATCGACTACACGCGATCCATGTCAAAGACCCTCTATGGTCGCGATATCCCCTACGTCCTGCTGATGCACGTCGGAGCGCTCGACGCCCGCATGCTGCCGCGTCTGCTGCAGCTCTATCGCAACAAGGGCTTCACCTTCGTCACCCTCGAGAAAGCCGAGCAGGACCCCTTCTACAAAAACGATCAGTTCCTTTCGTCCGATGACACGTCGGATACGCTCGAAAGCGCGATGCGAGCACGCAATCTGCAGCTACCGCAACATCCGGCTCCAACCGTGGACCTTAACGCCATCTGTCGTTAGACCGACGAGACTAAGGCCTCCAGGCGCAGTTGACGTTCTTTCCTCAATCTTCGGTTTGCCTCTTGGAATGGGTTGTGTGCCTGCTCCAGATGAACTCCTGCACCAGCGCGCTGCTGACTCGGCCGCCGGTGCTGATGAGAAAACTCGAGAACACCAATCCTGCTCCGCGATTGCTCTCCGGGTAGTAGGCGTTTGCAAGAGAGGCTGTGATCAAATCGCCGCCGAGGCTTGAAGCATTGAACTGCCACCGGCCATTGTCTCCCTTGCAGACGAATGGGCTCGAAATCGCGTGCCTGATGCGCGACCTCCTCGTACCCGTACCCTGGTAGAAGTAGCGCGGGTCCTGGTGCAGAAGCGAAGGCAGAACCGCGCCGCCGATCAGAACATTTGAGAAACTATCCGCATAAGCGGCCCCAAAACGCTGAGCATAACCCTTCGCGCCCTGCTGATAGTCGGGAGTATCGGCTGCCTGATTAATTCCCGCGATAAACAAATCGCCCGCGATACTGACGACATCCGTGGCAGTCTTAAGGGCGAGCTTATATTTCAACTTCGTTGTAAGCGGCACCGTATTCTTGTCATAGGCAATATAAAAGTTAGGAATAACGCCGAAGATCCGCTGTTTCTCTTCCTCCTTGACCTGCTGGATCGCGAGTTGCTCAACAGTGATAGCGTCAACCGAAGTCGTCACCGCCGATATCTTGAGTTTTATAGCGGCAAACTCCAATGCCTGACCGGGTTCAAGGACCACTGCGGAAGAGGCCCAATCTGAAAACCCCTTTGCGCTGACGGCGATTCGATAAGAAACCGCCGGAGCAAGATTCGTCAGCTCGAAGAATCCTGTTCCATCCGCCGCGACCTTGCGGTGATTGCCGGGAGAGGGTCCATCCACAGTTACAATTGCGCCGGGAACAGCAGCTCCCTCAACATCGGTGATGAAGCCGCTGATGCTTGCGCTCTGTGGCTCAGGCGCATTGACCTGCTGGCCCTGCCCGGCCATCGAAGCGATGGCAAGAATAAAAGAAAAGAAAAGTCGGTTGACTCGCATAGGTCGCAAAGCGATCTTCTTGAGGAAGATGCGGCAGACCTCCTGAAAGCTTCAGACACTCACAACTCTCAAACAGAATTTGTCCAGAGAATTGGACACTGCGATTAAATGCACAAGCGTGAGGTCCGCATGTTGTTTGAAACACACAAGCGGCGATTCGCAAATCTCTTCCGTTTTTGACATCAGCAACTTGATATCCTTGAAATAATGCTTGGAAAGCTTTACGCGAAGTGGATGTACCGCTGGGAGACTGCCCTCACCACTCGCGACACCAACCGCATCGTGCGGCCCCTCGAATGGGGTCTCGACTGGCTCAACGGTTTCAGCCGCCTTCCTCTCATACCGGACCAAGATGAATTCCAGCGGATGGCCGCGCTCAACCGCGAGATCGTCGAGCGGTCCGAAGAGTTCTTCGGTTACCAGACGCCGGCCGACTTCCGCCTCGAGACGCGGCATCCGCAGCTCTTCCCCACCAACGTGCGTCCCGAAACCCTCGCGCAGGACGCCGAACTGAAGCGCCTCGCCGAAGCAGGCGAGCTCGAAGAGGCCGAGTTCCTCCGCTTCACCTCGCCCATCCGCACACGTTATCCCGAGAACGACGTCGTCAACGCACGCTGGTACCCCGCCCCAGAGCCCTCAGCCCGGAAACAAGCCAAACAGGCAGGCAAGCCGAAGCAGGCAATCATCGTCCTCCCGCAGTGGAATGCCGACGCCTTCAGCCACAACGCGCTCTGCAGCCTCTTCAACCGCTTCGGCATCTCCGCGCTGCGCCTCTCGAAGCCCTACCACGACATCCGCCGCCCGCAGGAGCTTGAGCGATCCGACTACGCCGTCAGCTCCAACATCGGCCGCACCATCGAGGCCTGCCGCCAGGCAGCCGTCGACATCCGCTGCTGTATCGACTGGCTCGAACAGCAAGGCTACGAGCAGTTCGGCGTCCTCGGAACCAGTCTCGGAAGCTGTTACGCCTTCATCGCCGCCGCGCACGACCCGCGCATCCGCGTCTGCGCCTTCAACCACGCCTCCACCTGGTTCGGCGACGTCGCCTGGACAGGTCAGAGCACCCGCCACATTCGCGCCGCCTTCGAAGAAGCCGGGCTCACGCAGGACACCGTGCGTGAGGTCTTCACCGGCATCAGCCCCATGTCCTACATGGAGCGCTTCGCCGCGCATCCAAAGCGCGTCCTCGTCGTCCACGCCACGTACGACCTGACCTTCATACGCAAGTTCTCGCTCGACGTCCTCAAAAACTTCGACCGCTGCGCAATCGACTACGTCTCCAAAGTCCTCCCGTGCGGCCACTACACCACCGGCGAGACCCCGTACAAATACCTCGACGGCTGGTATCTCGGCTCGTTCGTGTATCAGGCATTCAAGCAACTGGCGACGCCGCTGATTCGCGCGGACAAGCACGGATAAAAACGCAATTCGGCTTTAATCCACGTTCCTCCGGTGGGCCAGTTTGAACTCCGAGCAACCAAGGTTACCTATAACCACGCTTTTCAAGCACGACCGTCCCGAAGGGATTTTCGGAAAGTTCAGGTCCGAGAGGTTGAAGTTGCCGAAAACCCCGGCGGTCTCAACCGCCCCGTTTCGCGGGAAGTTCGGCGATAGGTATCGGGCGAAGGATTACTTCCGAGTTGCCGAGCACCCGGACACAATCCGACAAACCATCTGAAATAAAGCCGGTATTGGAGATTCCCATCGCGACTCATATCACTTACCCGTCGGTACCCGCCGCCGGAGTTCGTCGAAGAAATTGAGCAGAAACGTGACGTGCAGCGGGCCCTGGGATTGCTCCGCGGGGGGAGGGGGGAACATCACGACGCGCTTGCCGTCGGGTGACACGTCGAAGCTCTCTTGTACGCCCGTTCTGCGGACCTGCGTGGGCGACCACACATGCGGTATCCCGACGCTGAACGTATCGCCTTGCGAGGTGTAATTGACGGCCATAATGTGTTCGTTGAAGTCCAGGAACAGTATCTCGTGTGTGGCGCGCGACCAGACGGGGAACTTGCCGCCATCTGTCGAAATCTTCCACTTACCGCCCGGCCCGGGAAAAGACCGTACAAACACTTCGTTTCCACCTGACTCGCTGGACGCATACGCCAGAAACTTTCCATCGGGCGATAACGCCGGGTCTACCTGGATGATCTTCGGGTCCGTCAAAAATGGTTCTGCTTTGCCTGCCCTGGGACGCTCCGGATCGGTTAGATCCAGGGGAAGCGTATAAATGCCCGGCGAACCCGCGCTCTGTTGAATGAAAACCAGCCTTCCATCTTTTCCCAGAGCGGGAGAAAAAGAGAACGGACGAGGCTGTGCCAACTTATCCAGGAGCTTTTGCGGCTGGCCCGACCCGTCCGCGCGAATCCACCACAGGGCCATGCCATCGCCGAACGCAATATGTTTGGAGTCGGGAGCCCAGGCCACTTCGTACGTCCCTGGAGCCGTGAACGTCAGTTGCGTGGGCGTCTGCCGTTCCAGGTCGTAGACCCAGACATTTGCGCTCTTGCTGCCCCCAGCCGTGTAAGCCAGCCGCCTGCCGTCCGGGGAGAGGCGAGGAACGCCGTAAATGCCCGGCTGCGCCACCAGCGGCGTGGTCTTACCCGCGGTGTCCAGCCACTGGATGGGGAACACGTTGTTCTCGGCCCGACCGCTCAGGTACACAAACGTTCCGGTATCGGAAAAAGCAAACTGTCCGCCACCATTGATTACCTCTGGACTGGCGCCAATGTCGTCCAGCATGGGCACAGGCGTACCGCGGATCTCCAGGCGTTGCGGGTCGAAACCCACGGCATACAGTGTCCCCTCGTGCATGTAGACCAGATGCCCCGTATTGCCGAACGTGGCCAGGTAGCGGGGCCAGTAACCACCGTGCAGCAGGGTCTTCGTTTGGCCGGTGGAGAACTGCAATACTTCAATATCGAGACCCTCGAAGTTCATGCCTTTGAGGGGTCCGTTGAACAAAACGGCCTGGGCTCCCGGCAGCACCTGGGGGAAGAGATGTACTCCACCCTCAACGCCTTTCACAGTCTGCGCGACGCCGCCAGCCGCGGGCATGCGCATCAAGTCGGTCACAGTGCCAAGGATGATGTTTCCATCCGCGCCCCAACTGCCGCCAAGAGGGTGTTGGCCAGCTTCCCCAAGGGTGATGGCGGAGCCACCTTCTGCGGCTACTTTCTTGACCTTGCCATCCGCGAAGAACGCGATCCATTCCCCGTCGGGAGAAAAGAATGGGAAGAACTGCGACGCGCTCGATGAGCTCGCGGTTCCGGCAAGAGGTGTGGCGGTCGCTTGATCCAACCGGCGGGTGAAGAGCTGCCGCCCGCCGCCCGGACTGCGGCCAGTAAACACGATGCGCCTGCCGTCGGGCGAGAGCACCGCCGTTATGCGCGTTGCCGCGTACGGCCTCCGGTCCCAGGTCGTACGCTCAGCGATCGTGAGCGGGCGGTCGGCGGTGCGCGGCGTTGAAAAGCGGCTCCATCCGGCAACCGCAGCGACGACCAACGCCAGCGCGGCGACGGCCCACGGCGTCCACTTTCTTAGTGGGCTTACGGTCTTAGCCGGCGGGTCTTCTTTAGAGGAGACGCCGGTGATGACGTTGTCCAGGGTGACGCGCGCCTCGCCGATATCCCGCAACCGGGTCTTCGTCTCCCTGTCCAGGCAGCGTTCGAGCAGCTTGCGAATCGGGGCGGGCGCGCGGAGGGTCGAAAAATCGATCTCCATCCGCAATACATCGGCCAGCGTGTGCGAGACGCTCTTGCCTTCGAAGAGGCGCTTACCCGTGAGCATCTCCCACAGCACCACCCCGTACGACCAGATATCGGCGCGCTTGTCGACGGGCAAGCTCTCGGTCTGTTCCGGGCTCATATAGGACGCGGTTCCGAGGATGGTTCCAGGCATGGTGCCGCCCATGGTGAGCGTCGGTGAGTTGTTGGCGTCGCCGGGCGTGACTCGATCGGGTTGCACCATAGCGGCAAGGCCGAAGTCGAGCACTTTGACCAGGCCTGTGGGCGTGACCATGACGTTACCGGGCTTGAGATCGCGATGCACGACGCCCTTATCGTGTGCGGCTTCCAGGGCCTCGGCGATCTGGCGTGCGGCCTTGCAGGTGTCCTTAACAGACATCGGTCCACGCGTGATCACCGACGTGAGCGTCTCGCCCTCGACCAGCTCCATCACTAGCGCGCGTCCGCCATTGGATTCGACTAGTCCGTAGATGACGGCGATGTTCGGATGATTCAGCGCCGCCAGGATCTTCGCCTCGCGGTCGAACCGCGCCAGCCGCTCGGGATCATTGGCCAGGGGGTGCGGCAACACTTTAATGGCAACGTCGCGCTCAAGGTGCGTGTCGTGGGCGCGATACACCTCACCCATCCCGCCCGCGCCGAGCGGTGCGAGGATCTGGTAATGACCGAGTTTGTCGCCAACAGACAGCAGCATAGGACGGTTCGGCTAAGTCTAGCGGATCAAAGCGCGGATTGCTCCTGAGTCACGGGCAAACCGGAAGTAATTCCGTAGTTCCGGCAAAGTCGCATTATCGGCAACTTCAATCATTCACTCCAAACTGACCCACTACCGTTTCTCCGTGCGAATCCGCGGTCGTCTTTTGGCTTGGTTAGAATGAATTCATATGCCCATTGATCTGAATGCCTCCCTTGCAGCGTCTGATCCAGATATCGCCGCACAGATAAGCAACGAGATTCACCGCCAGCACGAGGGCCTGGAGATGATCGCCTCGGAGAACTTCGTCAGCCGCGCCGTTCTCGAAGCCGCCGGAACCGTCTTCACCAACAAGTACGCCGAAGGCTACCCCGGCAAGCGCTACTACGGCGGCTGCGAGTTCGCCGATGTCGTCGAGAACCTCGCCCGCGACCGCGCCAAACAGATCTTCGGCGCCGAGCACGCCAACGTGCAGCCGCACTCCGGCTCGCAGGCCAACGCCGCCGCCTACATGACGCTGCATCCAGCCCGGCGACACCATCCTCGGCCTCGACCTCGCGCACGGCGGACACCTGACCCACGGCCACAAGCTCAACTTCTCCGGCAAGCTCTACCGCATCGTCGGCTACCAGGTCCGCAAAGACACCGAAACCATCGACTACGACGAACTCGAAGCGATCGCCGTCCGCGAGAAGCCCAAGGTCATCGTCGGCGGAGGCAGCGCCTACCCCCGCATCTTCGACTTCGCCCGCATGCGCCAGATCGCCGACAAGGTCGGCGCCTACCTCATGGTCGACATGGCGCACTTCGCCGGACTCGTCGCCGGAGGCGTGCATCCTTCGCCCGTGCCCGCACGCCCACATCGTCACCACCACCACGCACAAGACCCTCCGCGGCCCGCGCGCCGGCATGGTCCTCTGCCAGCAGGAGTTCGCCGCAGGGTCGTCGACCGCAGCGTCTTCCCCGGCCAGCAGGGCGGCCCGCTCATGCACATCGTCGCCGCCAAGGCCGTCGCCTTCAAGGAAGCCCTGCAACCCGAGTTCGCCGCCTACGCCCAGCAGATCGTCGCCAACGCCAAGGTCCTCGCCGAAGCTCTCGCCGCAGACTGGCTACCGCATCATCTCCGGCGGCACCGACACGCACCTCATGCTGGTCGACGTCTTCCAGAAGGGAATCCTCGGTTCCGAGGCCGAGTCCGCTCTCGGCGACGCCGGCATCACCGTCAACAAGAACGCCATCCCCTACGACACCAACCCTCCCCTCAGGCCCAGCGGCATCCGCATCGGGACCCCCGCGCTCACCACACGCGGCATGAAGGAAGCCGAGATGAGAGGTCATCGCCAGGCTGGATCGCCCAGGCGCTCGAAAAGCGCAACGATCCCGCGGCGCTCGCGAAGATTCGTGGCGAGGTCGGCGAGTTGGCGGAGAAATTCCCGCTGTATGGATGGCTGCGGCAGTAACAGCAACCCGCAGCCTTCTATTAACCCTGAATGCGACTAATCCGGCAGCTCGAACGTCCATGCACGATGGCAGCGTACCCTCACAAGGAGATTATTGTCTTTGTTGACAGACGTTGTACCTTGTTCACGACACGTTTAAGGGCCATCGGAAGCCCTTTCCGCGTGCGGAGGTAAAAGACGGATGGCGCAGGCGGTACTCTCATGGCTCTTTGCAATTCCGATGCTCGGTTTTGTCACCGGTCTCCGGTCCATGACACCGATGGCCGTACTGTGCTGGTTTGCATACGCAAAGCAACTCGATGAGGTCCAGGGAACCTGGGCGCAATGGACCTCAAAGTTGTCCATTGCCGTTATCTTCACCGTACTCGCCGTGGCGGAAGTCGTCGCCGACAAGCTCCCCAGGACCCCCAACCGCACCTCCCTCGGACCCTTGGTCGTAAGGTTGTTCTTCGGCGGCCTTGTCGGAGCAATCGCAGCCATCGGAGTAGAGGGCTCCAGCTTTGAGGGTGGGGTTCTTGGTGTGTTGGGCGCGCTCGGTGGCGCGTTCATCGGTTACCACGTCCGCAAAGAGGCCGTGGATCGCTTTCAGTACGAAGACTGGCAACTGGCCGTGGGGGAAGATGCGTTCGCCATTGGGCTGGCCGTCTTTTGCATGGGGGTCATCACGAGCTGAAACCCTCGTCGATCGAGCGCTGGAACGGACAGCTTCCCAGCGTCCAGACCGGCAATAGCGGCATGCTGATGGAGCTGCCAAAAGTCGATCGTTGACCGCATGACAACGGCCCCGGATTCGCGGATGCGGAATCCGGGGCCGTTTCTTTTTTGACCCACGATCAGCGACCGACGATCAGCGCCGGAACTGCCGCCGTATCGCAAGCAGAAACAGCGCGAACAACGTCGAGGTAAGCAGCGTCTCCAGAATCGCCAGCGCTCGCCCGTACGGATACGCAGGCTGATACTCCGAAGTTCGCTGGAACGTTGCCGTGTCAATCGTCGTCAGGAAACTCTTGCCCGCCAATTTCAATTCCGCCCAAACCCTGTCGTGCATGGGATTCCCCGAAGACCACACGGAGCGATAAGTAACCGGAGGCGAAGGCGGGGCCGCCGGATTCGCACTCATCCGCCGCAAGCCAACCACAGGAAACAGCAGCGTAAATAAAAGCAGAATCCCGCAAAGCCATGCGGCGGGCCGCAGATAACTGTTCCCGTAATTGCTTCCGCGCCGGTACCACGCAATCAGGCTCAGGTGATGACGATAGAACGCTCGCGGCCCGAGCAGCGGTCCCGACGTCGGCACCGCCAGCCGCTGCATCTCCATCTCGCCATAGTGGAAGTGATCCGCGGCCCAGTAGTCGAGATGCTCGTCATAGTTCTTCTTGAGTTGCTGATAAAGCTGTGCGATCAGCCCGTAGTCCCGTTCTCCATTGGCGAGCCCCAGCGTCGAGGCATACTTGTCGTCCAGCGGAAGGTCCTCTTCAAAGACCATCAGATTTTGGTTGTGCGGCCGCTTGCGCCAGATCACTGAAGTGAAGGTCACGTTCGTGATGTCGCAATTGTGAAACAGCGCCTGGCTCAGGTCAGTCTTGTAGAAATTAGCGCCATCGGCTGAAAAGCGCACCAGTGAGAAGACGGGCCCGGGACGCAGTGAATCGTCGGAACGAAAATGACTCCCGCGAAAACTCACCGCGGCCATAAATTTCGCAGCATTGAAATCCACAATCTGCGTAAACCGCGTCGCCAGAAAATGCGTCTCTCCGCCAAAGGCAGCGCCTTCAAAGTCGGCGTCGTCGAGAAACCTTGTCTTCGGGAAAACCGCTCCCTGGCTGAAGGTCGCATGCGAGAGATCCGCCTTGCCTTTAAAAGTCGCGGCCAGAAAAGAGGCGGTCTGATCGAAGACACTATTTGCGAAGAGAGCGCGCCGCGCGAAGGTTGCGCCTTCAAAATTTGCCGGCGCATGAAATTCCACCGCACGAAAATCCGCATCGCCCTCGAATGGAGTGTTCTTGAAGTTAGCGAACTGGTGAAAGATGGCTTCACCAAATTCCACATCCTGCTTGAACACAGTGGAACCGCTGAAGCTCGTTCGTTCGAACGTTGCCGCCAGAAAGTCGGCCTTTCCTTCAAAGATCGCGGGCCTGCAGATAAACTGCCCCAGAAACTTCGCCTCAAAGAAGTCCACATTGCGCTTGAAGGTGACTTCAGCCAGCTCGACGTCTTCCTCGAAGACCGCCGAACTGAAGATGCACTCCGGCTCAATCTCACGCGACCGCAGGAAGAGATGCGGAAAAACGAATCCGGTAAAGTCGGCCGTCCCCGTACCGGCCGCGTCAAGAATGTCGTTGAACTCCAGCAGAAACTCAGCGTAAAGAGGACCGGAATGCTTGTCCGAGTCCCTCGAGTGCATCAGGCACACGGGCGTGGCATCCGCTTTCACCTTCGCGCGATGCACCGCACGGCCGCACACGCCGGCATGCATTCGTGCCGCACAACTGGGAGTATGCCACATGGGATGATCGTCAGTGTAACCCGCATCGGCAACTCATGCGAGAGGTTTTCCAATCTCCCAATGATGCCCGAAGGGATCCGCAAACCGCCCCACCCGCCACCGGTAAGGCTGATCTTCAACCGGAGACACAACCGTACCGCCCGCGGCGATTGCCCGCGCAAACGCCGTATGCGGATCGTCGACAACCACGACCATCCGCGCAGTGCTGCCGCTAAGGGTCTGCGGGCTGAAGTTGCCATGCTCCGGCGACTCGTCCGAGAGCCAGAATTCTGAGTCGCCAATCGCCAGCCGAGCCACCACTCCGCCCTCATCCATGCGGAAGAGCTCCGTCGCCCCCAGCGCAGCCTTGTAAAAATCAACAGCCTTCGCCCCATTCCGGACCGACAGAAACGGAGCTAACGTAGCGTATCGATCCTGCGTGGACGCCATACAACCGCCTCCTCAATGATCTGCGCGGCCCGGCTCAGGCCGCATTCTTCAGCCACAATTCCATCTGTTGATGACTCACAACCCCGGCCTGCTGATACTTCAGCGCCCCATTGCGAAACACCACAAAGTTCGGAATCCCGCGCACGTTATACCGCGCTGCAAGCTGCGGATACTGCTCCGTGTCCACCTTCAGCACCAGCGCACGCCCCGCCGTGTTCGCCGCAACGCGCTCCACCTCGGGAGCCGCTGTCTTGCACGGTCCGCACCAGTCCGCCCAGAAGTCCACCAGCACTGGCACCGGCGACTGCGCAACAATCTCGTCGAACAACGCCGGATCGGGATGCAGCGGCACATTCGCCGGCGGCAAAGCGTTTTTGCAGTTCCCGCACCGTCCCGTATCGGCAAGATGTTTGGCCGGAATCCGATTCTTCTGATCGCAATGCTTACACGCAACGACAAGGGGCATAAATGACTCCGTGAATGCCAAATCTTACTACGATACGATCGAGCCCGAAGAGTCGCCGTCTTCCCTGGTCTCTCGTTTCCACTGCTCATCGGCTGTACTCGATCTGCCCGCAGATTGATCGAGTTATGATGCTGCCAACGGGAATATCAGCTGGAACTACCCTGGATAGCAAACTCCGCGTGAAACGAGTGCATCGAAAGTTCCAGTCGAGCGAAGTCACACAATGGTGGCTGCTCACAAATTGCCGGGATCGTTGTCTGCAAGGCTGGATCTGCAGTATGTACGACGTGATCCCTTTTCAGACAATACTAAGGAGTCAAAGATGAATCGTGTATTCGCTTTCGCAATGTGTGTCGGTATGGCCCTGCCCGCATTCGCTCAGGAAAAAGAAGACACTCGCCTGAAAGAGTCCGCCGAGGTTCTCAAGCAGATCCTTGACACGCCGGACAAAGGAATCCCCACTGACCTGTTGAACAAAGCCAACTGCGTCGTCGTCTATCCGTCCGTCAAGAAAGCCGCCTTCGTTGTCGGAGGAAGCTACGGACGCGGCGTCATCACCTGCCGCTCAGGTGCCGAGTTCACAGGCCCATGGAGCGCTCCTGCCATGTTCGCGCTTGAAGGCGCAAGCTTCGGCTTCCAGATCGGCGGTGAAGCCACCGACTTCGTTCTTCTCGTTATGAATCCGCAGGGAGCACGCTCCGTCATGTCCAGCAAGGTAAAACTCGGCGCCGATGCATCAGCCGCCGCCGGCCCCGTAGGCCGCACCACCAGCGCTGAAATCGACGCCGCCATGAAAGCCGAGATTCTTTCCTACTCCCGCGCCAAGGGCGCATTCGCCGGAATCTCGCTCGCAGGCTCAACCATGCGCTCCGACGACGGAGCAAACAAGACCCTCTACGGCCAGCCTCTCTCCGCGAAAGAGATTGTCATCGAAGGCAAAGTAAAAACGCCTCCCGATGGAAAGCCGTTGATCAACGAGCTCACCAAGGCATCGCCGCACCACGAGTCGTAGCTTATCTCGCGCGCCAGTACACGGGTTCGATTCGCCAGGCCCACTCGGTTTCATCGATCGTGATGCCCACCGAGTGGGTCTTGCTGCGACCCAGGCAGAGTTGCATAGAAGAAGCAAACAAAACACCTTGCGAGGGCTGCCGGCAATCAACCGCATCGTTGAGCGATTCTGCGTGTCTAAAGAAGCAGGAAGGATTTGAGACATGAAAAAGCTTCTGCTCATACCTGTACTGCTTCTTGCCCCTCTTCTCTCTGCGCAGCAGGAAGGCCCCACGCCGACACAGGCGCTCATCACCATTGATTCCAAAACGCCTCCGAAGACGCTGACCCCGCAGAACCTCACCCTGAAGGTCAACAACCGCGACGCCGAGCTCACCTCCATCAATCCCATCCGCCCCAACCGCGCCCAGGTCGCCATCCTCATCGACGACGGACTCCGCACGAGCTTCGGCCGCAACCTCAGTGATCTCAAAACCTGGGTCGGTTCACTTCCCCCGGGAACCGAAATCTTCATCGGCTACATGCAGAGCGGCCGCGTCACACCGGTGCAGAACTTCACCACGGACTACGCTGCTGCCGCCAACTCTCTCCGGCTTCCCCTCGGCTCTCCCGGACTGAGCGCCAGCCCATACTTCTGCCTCTCCGATTTCGTCAAAAGATGGCCCTCCGAAGACACTCGCAAGGCCCGCTTCATCCTCATGCTCACCAACGGAGTCGATCCCTACAACGGCAGTACCAACATCACGAATCAGAACAGCCCTTATGTAGCCACTGCCATTACCGACGCGCAGCGCGCCGGCATCCCCGTCTATTCCATCTACTACTCCGATTCCGGCTTCGGCGGAGAGCGCGGCAGCTTCAGCGGGCAGAGCTACCTCCAGCAGGTAGCGGAAGGCACCGGTGCCCAGGCCTACTTCCAGGGACTCGGCAACCCCGTCTCCCTCGTACCCTTCCTCGATCAATTCCGCAAAGCCGTCGCGGAAACCTACGTCGCCACGTTCAACGCCCCCGGCAACAAGGAACTGGTCCCCCTCAAAGTCTCGACGAAACTGTCCGGAACCAAAGTCCGCGCCCCGCAACAAGTCCGTCCCGGAGCCCTGATCCTCGGAGGAAATTAAAACACGGCCCGCTGAAGCAACAATCAGTCAACGAGCGGGTGCCCATCCATGACGCGGGTTTCATCGCGTCATGGGTCGGGATACCATGGGGATCGCCATGAATCTCGAAACCACCCGCAGAAGATTTATGCAGCTTGCCGCCGCGGCATTCTCAAGCTCCGCCGCCGCAATCCATGCCGCGCCCCGCGCCGGCGGCTATGTTGAGATCACGCTCGATCCCGCTGAGAAACTGACGAAAGATCCCGCCGTAGTGTGGGCCATCGCCAGCCTCCGCTCTGCCCTCGAAAGCAACGGCATCTCCACGCAGGAAAACGGCAAACCCGCTGCTACCGTAGTCGTCGCTCCATTCGCAAGCGAGCTGGCAAAGCCATTCCATCTTCCCGCGCCCCGCGAGCCCGACATGATGGCGCTCATCCCCGGCGCCGGTCATAGCAACACCATTCTCGTCACCGGAATCGATGCGCGCGGCCTCACCTACGGCCTGCTCGAACTCACCGATCGCGTGCGCGCCGCCGGCAATCCCTTCGCTGCCTTCGCGCTCATCGCACCCATCGTCGAAACCACACCCAACCGCGTCCGCAGCGTCGCGCGAGCCTTTTGTTCCGAGATCGAAGACAAATCATGGTTCTACGATCGCGACTTCTGGACCCGTTATCTCGACTCGCTCGCCTACGCCCGCTTCAATCGCTTCAACTTCGCGCTCGGATTCGGCTACGACTTCCCCACCGGCGTCACCGGCGACTACCTCCACTTTCCCTATCCCTACCTCGTAAAGCTGCCCGCCTACCCCGACGTTCGCGTCGATCCGCCGCTACTTCCCGGCGAGCGCGAGAGAAACCTCGAGACCCTGCAGTTCATCGCAACCCAGACCAGGCGTCGCGGCCTCGACTTTCAGCTCGGCATCTGGACCCATGCCTACCAGTGGACAGCGAGCCCCAACTCCGACCACCGCATTCTCGGCCTCACGCCCGCGACACACGCCGCCTATTGCCGCGACGCCCTCGCCGAACTGCTCAAGCTCTGTCCTGAAATCACAGGAGTCACCCTTCGCGTCCACGGCGAGAGCGGCATTCCCGAAGGAAGCTACGATTTCTGGGCGACTCTCTTCGAAGCGATCCGTAACGCGGGACGTCCCATCGAGCTCGACATGCACGCCAAAGGCCTCGATCAGAAGATGATCGACCTCGGGCACAACACCGGCATGCGTCTCACCGCAGGCGCAAAGTTCTGGGCGGAGCACCTCGGGCTCAGCTACCACCAGGCCGACATCCGCGCCACCGAGTATCCCCGTGAAAACGTAACCGGCACCTTCGCCGTCTCAAACGGCGCCAGAAACTTCACCCGATACGGATACGGCGACTTCTATCAGCAGGGCAGCGGAATCGAGGTGCTCTACCGTGTCTGGCCCGGCACCCAGCGTCATCTCCTCTGGGCCGACCCCGCGCTCGCCTCAGGCTATGGACGTGCGGCCAGCTTCTGCGGCGCGGCCGGCATGGAGCTCTGCGAGCCGCTCACCTTCAAAGGTCGCGAAGGGTCGGGCCACACCGATGGCCGCAATGCCTATGCCAGTCAGCAACTGGCCTCCTCGAAGCTCGACACCAACAAATTCGACCTGACTTATCTATTGTGGGGCCGTCATCTCTACAACCCTGACACCGCACCCGACGCCCACCGTCGCTACATGAAGAAGACCTATGGCGACGCAGCCGGGCCGCTCGAAATAGCTCTCGCAAACTCCAGCCGCATCCTCCCGCTCGTCACCACCGCATGGCTGCCCTCCGCGTCCAACCACTCCTTATGGGTGGAGCTCTACACACCGGCCTCCCTGCTCCCTTACACCGGAAAGCCGCTCTACGGAGACTCGCCCGCGCCGCACAACGTAAGCGCCATCAGCCCCCTCGATCCGCAGCTCTTCCTCTCCATCGATGACTACGCAAAAGCCCTGATCGCCCACTCGCCCACTCCCCGCTATCACCCGCTCGAAGTCGCCGGATGGATCGATGCCATGGTCTCGCAATCCGCCGCCGCTCTCGGCGAAGCGCGCAAATCCACCGCCGCCCGCATGTCCTCTCCCGAACTTCGCCGCGCCGAAGAAGACATCCTCATCCTCAACGGCCTCGGCAGCTATTACGCCGCGCTCTTTCGTACCGCGCTCTGCTACTCCCTGTTTGAGAGCACCGGTGACAAGCGTATCGCCGCCGAAAGCCTGAAGCACCACCGCGCCGCGCTCGCGTCATGGAAGACCATGGCCCTGCGCGCGCAGACCGTCTACACCGCCGACATCAGCTACGGCTCCATCCCCATGCGCCGCGGCCATTGGGCAGACCGCATTCCACTCATCGAAAAAGATATCGCCGCTCTCGAAGCCCACTTCAACAACGCCAGCCCCGCAATTTCAAGCGCCGACGCGCTCGCCCTCATCACAACACCCCGACCGCGCCCGGACTTTCAGGTGCGCCACACGCAGCCACAGTCATTCCATCCCGGCAGCGATCTCACGCTCCAGCTCCAAACCGCTCATCCCATCACGGAAGCAATCCTCTGGTACCGCCACGTCACCCACGGCGAGCGCTGGCTCTCAAAGCCGATGCAGCGCAACGCAGAAATCTTCACCGCCGCCATCCCCGGCGCGTATACGCAGTCGCCCTTTCCCTTGCAGTACTACTTCGAGCTACGGAACCGGAAAGAAGCAACACTCCATCCCGCCCTCAACACAACCCTCTCAAACCAACCCTACTTCGCCCTCCACCGCCGAACCTGACGGGGGATGAGTGGAGAGCCCTATCTGAATACCCCCCCTCTATCTTTAGATGTAAATATCTAAAAATAAATGGGTTAGATCGGGACTTCTTACGTGAGAGATGCAGCAGAAAGCCCGGCCATCATGCGGCCGGGCTTGGGTTGTTTCTGGTTCAAGGATAGCAGGGGTGTCAAGGAGTCTTTGTGGAAAATGGTGAGCATCTGATCCTAAGCCCTAAGCCCTAAGCCCTAAGCCCTAAGCCCTAAGCCCTAAGCCCTAAGCCCTTCTCCGATACCGGATCGCAAACTCATACCCTGCGTTCGGCGGAAAAAGCCGCGCCACCAGACGCAGCCGCTCGGCCAGCGCCTGCGGAGCCAGCAGCGGATACTCCCGCTCCCGCAGCTCCGAGTAATCAAAATCCACCGCCAGCGAAAGCAGGTAAATCGCAACCGCATCCGAGAACGCCGCCTCGATGTAGCTCAACTTGGCCTTCTCATCGACCGCCGGCTTGCCATCGACGCGCCCAAGCCCCGACTCCGGCGACAACGCCGCATTCCGCGACTCCCACGCATCCAGGCTGGTCTCCCCGCGAATGTCCACCAGGGCCTGCGCCCACACCAGCTGGTCGAAGCTCTCCGGCACCCCGGCAGCGTCCACAAACGCATGCCCGGCATTGATAAAAAACTCAAACGCCAGCGCAAAACGGTCGCCCAGCAGCCGCGTCGAGATAAATACGCCGTCCGACTCGCCCAGCGGCACATTGCGATGGCAGATCGCCTGCTCGCTGAACTCCGTCGTATAAATCGGAGCCACAAGCGTCGTTTCCGTTCCCCGGTTCTCGCTCATCGCCAGCGGGACAAAGTAGTACGACTTGCGCTCAAGCGCAGCGGCAATCGCGGCAGGCACAGCTTCCACCATGCGCGTCAGTTCGGGCTCTTCAAGCCTTGCATCGCCGTAAGCAGCATAGTTGATGCCGTTTGCGGCCTTCCGCGTAGGAGCCTCGCGCGCCACCTGCACCGCCTGCACCAGCCCGCTCTGAACACCTTCTGCCATAACTTGAGTATTCTACTTGTATGACGCAAGCATCGCAGGCTTCAAAAGGAGACCGCGGAACCCTCTTCGGAGTCCCTGTCGGAAACCTCGGCTGGTTCGCCTCACTCCTCATGAGCCTCGCCGCCGGCTTTATTGCCTTCTTTGCCGCCACTTTCGTGGGCATTTTCAGCATCCTGCTCTATAACGCCACCACCCACCACAGCGTGGACCTCGCCCTCAGCTACCGCCGGGGAGGCCTTCTCGCAGGAATCCTGGTCCTCCTCCTCTCCCTGGCCTTCCTCGGAACCCAGTGGGTACGGCGTATCGCCCGAAAAGCCTAAGTTTCGCGCAAATCGAAACATTTTGGCCGGCCACCACGTCACCCTGCTATTCTTCGCACTTAGCTTCACATCTTTGGAGGACCAGTAAGAAATGTCATTTGCACGCACACTTGTGCGCTGGGGCTGTTGTACGGCCGCCATCGCCACCCTTGTCGTTCCATCCATCGCCGCCAATAAAGACGGTAAAAAAGAAGCGGCACCCGAGACGCCCTCGTACTACGGATCCCAGCCCGCAACAGAGAACATCGACCTCACCATGTATGCGCGCATCCGCGACGAAGGCTTCAGGCACTCGCACGTCATGGAGTTCGCCGACGCCCTGACGAACGGCATCGGACCGCGTCTCACCGGCTCGCCCAACATGAAGAAGGCGAATGAGTGGACAAGAGACACCCTCACGAAGATCGGCCTCGAAAACGCACACCTCGAAGACTGGGGCGAGTTCGGCATGGGCTGGCAGCAGGTCAATACCTGGGGCCGCGTCATCACCCCCGACACCGAGCCCATCTGGCTTCAGGCCGCTCCCTGGTCGCCTGCAACCAACGGCTCCGTCACCGGCGAAGCCGTCTTCATCAACGTCACTGACGCCAGCCAGCTCGATCGCTACAAGGGCAGACTCAAGGGCAAGATCGTCCTCTTCGGCGCGGTCCGCACCACGCCTGATCTCGTCGATCCCTTGTTCCATCGCTACACCGACGCCGAGCTCGCCGAGATGGAGACCTACCCCACCGCCGAAGGCCGTCCCGGCGCTCCCAACATCCAGCAGCTCCTCGCCGATCGTGCTCGCCTGCAGCAGGTCCGCACTGCGGCCCTCAAGATGATGACCGAGGAAGGCGTCGCCGCCATCATCACTCCCACACGCGATGGCTCCAGGGGCGGCGGCACCGGAATCATCTTCGACGATAACGGCGCAAACCTCAGCCGAGGCGCGCAGACAAAGGAGACGGCCGTTACCATTCCCAACGCCGTCATGATGATCGAGCACTACAACCGGCTCGCTCGTCTGCTCGAGAACAAGGTCCCCGTCACCCTCGAGCTCAACATCGACACCAAATTCACCGGCGATCACGAGCACGGCTTCGACACCGTCGCCGAGATTCCCGGCACCGACCCCAAACTCAAGGACCAGGTCGTCATGGTCGGCGGCCACCTCGATAGCTGGATCTCCGGCACCGGCGCCACCGACAACGCCGCCGGTTCCGTCGTCGCCATGGAGGCAGTCCGCATCCTCAAGGCGCTCGGCATCAAGCCCAAGCGCACCATCCGCATCGCGCTCTGGTCCGGTGAAGAGGAGGGTCTCTTCGGCTCTCAGGGCTACGTGAAGAACCACTTCGGAACCTTCGCCGAGCCCGAGCATCCGGACCCGAACATCCCGGCCTTCATGCGGCAGCGCGGCAAGCTCACCACCACCAAAGAGTGGGAGACTCTCGACGCCTACTACAACCTCGACAACGGTACCGGCAAGGTGCGCGGCGTCTACACGCAGGAAAACTACGCCATCGCTCCTATCTTCAGGCGGTGGGTCGCTCCGCTGAAGGACCTCGGTGTCAGCACTGTCAGCTACCGCAACACCGGCGGCACCGATCACCTTTCTTTCGATGCCGTAGGTCTGCCGGGCTTCCAGTACATCCAGGACCCGATGGACTACGAGACCCGCACCCATCACTCCGACATGGACACCTTCGATCGCCTGCACGCTGCTGATCTCCAGCAGGCCGCAGTCATCGAGGCGATCTTCCTCTACAACACCAGCGAGCGCGAGGCGATGATGCCGCGCAAGCCCTTCCCCCACCCGGAGCTCGACCGCGAGAAGAGCGCTCCGATCAAGGGAATCTACCCCAACTCAACCGGTGAGCCCGACCAGCCTGCTGGCGAAGGCCGCCGCAGACAGCAGTAAATCCAATCCATCACAAAGAAACGGCGAGGGCTCGCACTCTCGCCGTTTTCTTTTTTTGAAATGCGATAGCCTGTCGTCGTGGCCAAAGACGAAGCAGTCGAGCTCCTCTCCATCGACGGACACGAGGTGCGCATCACGCACCCCGAAAAGCTCTACTTCTCCAGGCAGGTAAAGCTCACCAAGCTCGACCTCGTCCGCTACTACCTCTCCATCGCTCCCGGAGCGCTGCAAGGCATCCGCGATAGGCCCATCGTCCTCAAGCGCTTCGTCAACGGAGCCGAAGCCGAGCCCTTCTACCAGAAGCGCGCACCCTCCGATCACCCCGGCTGGCTCCGCACCGTAACGCTCTCCTTTCCCTCCGGCCGCACCGCCGAAGAGATCGTCGTCGACGATACCGCGGGCCTCGCCTGGATCGTCAATCTCGGCTGCCTCGAGCTCCATCCGCACCCGGTCCGCACCGGCGACCTCGACCATCCCGACGAACTCCGCATCGACCTCGACCCCATCCCCGGAGTCGGCTGGGACGACGTCCGCAAAGTCGCCCTTGAAGTCAAAGCTCTCCTCGAGGAGGTGGGCCTGCAGGGCTGGCCCAAGACAAGCGGGTCGCGCGGCATACACATCAACGTCCGCATCCACCCGCGCTGGACCTTCACTGAAGTTCGCCGCGCCGCCCTCGCACTCTCCCGAGCCGTGGAGCGTCGCGCCCCCACGCTCGCAAGCTCAAAGTGGTGGAAGGAGGAGCGCCACGGCGTCTTCCTCGACTACAACCAGAACGCCAAGGACCGTACCACCTGCTCCGCATACTCCGTGCGCCCTCTGCCCGACGCCCGTGTCTCCACACCGCTCCATTGGGATGAGGTCCCGGACTGCGATCCCGCCGAGTTCACTGTCTTCACCGTGCCTGCAAGATTCGAGAAGATCGGCAACCCTCACGCAACGATGGACCAGGCCGCGGGTTCGCTCGAAGCTCTGCTCGAATTGGCCGCCCGCGACGAAGCCGCCGGTCTCGGCGACGCCCCCTGGCCACCGCACTTCCGCAAAATGGAGGGCGAAGCCGCACGCGTGGCTCCATCGCGAGCAAAGAAGTCAGCTAAGCCTGTCGATGGCTCAGCAGTCGTGAAGACGCGCCGCTCCACGATGCCCCTCATCACCATCGCAAACTCCACCGACAAGCAAGCCGCGCTCGACGGCCTCGAACGATGGAAAGAAAAATATCCTGAAGCCGCAAAACTGCTCGCTGTCGATGACGTCCTCGTCGATTCCATGCGCGGACGATCCTCTACATGGACCCGCATTCGCATCAATCTCCGGCATGTTCCTGAAGAAATGCGTCCACCACAAGAGACGCCAGACCCCGACGATGACCCCACGCGCGAGTGGCGCGAATGGCGTGCTCAGGCCGAAGCAAGCGGCGAGTGGCCAAAACGCACCCGCAAAAAGAAAGAGTAGTAGAGAGACCCCTGTATTTCATCCGAGGCACCAGCAAAAACCACGTCATCTCGACCGAAGCGTAGCGAGTCACCGCCCCGTCGCAAAGATATCCGCCAGCTCATGCGGCGGAACAACCTCAAGCTGCGCATACGTGCACTCAGCTGGAGGTTTGTCCGTGCGCCAGCGGCGAAACTGCGCCATATGACGAAATCGCCTCCCCTGCATGTGCTCGTAGGCAACTTCAACTACAAGCTCAGGCCGCAGAGGCTGCCATGAAAGATCCTTCCCCTGGCTCCATCGACTCTGCCCACCCGGCATGCGCTGCGTTCCATCCATAAACTGCGCCCATGACCTCCACGGATGATTCTCCAGCGCGTCCCTGCGATAGGGCTCCAGAAACTCGACAAGTTCACGCCGCTTCTTCTGCGTAAAACTCGCGCAAACACCAACATGTTGCAGCCCGCCCGCCTCATCGTACAAACCCAGCAGCAGCGAACCGATCGCCTCTCCTTCGGCATCCTTGTGCCAGCGAAACCCGGCCACCACGCAGTCGCAATCGCGCTCATGCTTCACCTTCAGCATCGTGCGCTTATTTGGCTCATACGTTCCTGAAGCTGGCTTAGCCATCACTCCATCAAGCCCTGCACCCTCAAATCGCCGGAACCAGTCACGCGCAACCGCGGCATCGCGCGTTGCGGGAGTGATATGCAGCGGCGGCACAGCAGACATAAATAAAGACTCAAGCTCGGTTCGCCGCCTCTCAAAAGGTTCCGCGCAAAGATCACGATCATCGAGACACAGAAGATCGAAGAACACCACCGAAGCTGGAATCTGTTGCGAAAGAAGCTTCACGCGCGACGCAGCAGGATGCAACCGAAGCTGCAGAGCCTCAAAATCAAGCCCGGCAGGGCTCGCAATCACAATCTCACCATCCAGCACGCATCGCTGGGGAAGTTGCTTCTTCAGCACTTCGACCACCTCGGGAAAGTATCGACTCAAAGGCTTCTGATCGCGGCTTTGAATCTCTATCTCGTCGCCATCGCGAAAGATCAGCGCGCGAAAGCCATCCCACTTCGGCTCAAAGATCCATCCCTCGCCCTCAGGAACATCATCGACTCGCTTTGAGAGCATCGGAAGCACCGGCGGATTCACAGGAAGATTCACGCCTTCATGCTAAACCGAGCCATCACAGCCACGCGCTGAGAAACCGTCCAGCCGACCCGCGCGCCTTCAGGTTGTCGCTCCGCCCTGAAAAATATCGCGCATTGATCTCCGGCGATCCCATATCTTCAACCACGCTGAAATGACCGCATTCCCGCGCAATCTCCTCTGGAGTGAAGAACAACCGGAACGGCTCGCCCGCCTGCTTCACGCGCGCAGCCAGCGAATCATGAGCGAGCTGCTCATGAAAGGAAAGAGCATCGCGCGGCTGGCCATAATCCATCACCACGGCGCTTCCTGGAGCGCAGTCTGAAATAAAATCCAGCGTCGAGCGAAACGCCGCATACGTCAGGTACGGCACCACTCCAAGCCACGCAAAGACCGTGTTCTCTTGTGGGCGAAACCCTGCGGCACTCAATTCCTCCGGAAGTCTCTGATGTTCAAAATCAACAGGAACGAAGGTAAGCGAATCAGGCCTTTCGAGATGGTTCGTCGCCATCAGCTCACGCTTCCACATCTGCGTCGCCGGATGATCCACCTCGAAGACGCGTACCTGCGCATACGGATTGCGAAATGCAAACGTGTCCAGTCCCGCACCCAGCAGGACATACTGCGTAGCGCCCCGTGCGGCAGCTTCGGCAAGCGTATCTTCCGCATACCGGCTCCTCGCGACTAAAAACGCACGCAGCGCAACCGAAAAAGCCTTGTGCAGCTTCGTCGCGGTTTTCTCTATTTCAGGACGATATTCCTTGCCGAGGATCTGCACTGCAACGGGATCCTCAAGAACCAGCGGCTTCGCATCATAAAGTTGATGCGCTGCCCTTCGCATGGCAACGCGAAGCGCGGTATGAGAAGGACGCGCGTGCTCCATACCTCAGGCGGTCTGCGGAATCCCCGCCATCCACGTCAGCGCCTGCGCAAGATAGACCTTCATCTCCTTGCGCGAAACGATCGCATCCAGAAATCCATGCTGCAACAAAAACTCCGAGCGCTGGAAGCCCTCCGGCAGCTTCTGTCGAATCGTCTGCTCAATGACGCGCGGCCCGGCAAAACCAATCAGCGCGTTTGGCTCGGCAATATTCAGATCCCCCAGCATGGCGAAGCTCGCCGTAACGCCGCCCGTCGTTGGATCCGTCATCACCGAGATATACGGAATCTTGGCCTCATCCAGCTTCGCCAAACCCGCGGAGATCTTCGCAAGCTGCATCAGTGAAGCAATCCCTTCCATCATCCGCGCGCCACCCGAAGCCGAGATGATAATCAGCGGACGCCGCGTCTCCAGCGACCTGTCCACAGCTCGTGCGATCGTCTCTCCAACCACTGCCCCCATGCTCCCGCCGATGAAGCCATACTCCATCACGCTCAGCACAACCGGCTGCGGTCCAAGATTTCCGACGGCGTTGATGATTGCGTCGTTCAGCCCCGTCTTCGCCTGGGCCTCTTTCAGCCGCCTCTTATACGGCTTCCTATCAGTAAACTCCAGCGGATCGGTCGAGCGCAGTTCCAGATCGACCAGCTCGTATCCCGGCTCCAGCAGACTCTCGATTCGCGCACGCGCATCGATGCGAAAATGATGACCGCACTTCGGACAAACCTGCAGATTCGCCTCAAGATCTGGCTTGAAAATAACCTGGCGGCAGGTCGGGCACTGCACCCACAGACCCTCTGTGCGCACAGTTCTCTCTTCATCGTTCACAATCTCGTTGTCTTCGCGTTTGAACCAGCTCATGTGCGGATCAATGCCCTTCCGAAGTGCCTCGACTATTGTACTGAATCACATACCTGCCACGAAGATGGTGCAGTTGCAGGCAGAAAAGCGGCCGAGTGCATCATTCGCTCGCAACATACCGAAATTTTGCATCAGGACTGGGAAAAAATTTCCAACACCCAGGCAAACAAAATACGCAATTTACAAGGGATTTTGTGGCAAATTTGTTGTCATTCGGCGTCTAATTTTGTAGCGCCGTACGCCATGCCGGTTCTATGCTGTTGGCGACAGCTTCTCAACTCAACCCGGCATCCAATGTGGAGAGATATGTTGTCGCATGCGAATCAGACGCAGGGTGCCAATTCGCCGGATCTCTACATCAAGAAGATTCACTCCGTCTTCGAGATGCATGACGTAGCGTATGGTTCCCCGGACGACCTTCCAGCCTTCGTCGCGAAACTGCGTGAAGACAGACACCTCGCCATGGATTTCTGGGCTCTCACCGCGGCCATCAGCCGTAACGAAGGCGAGAGCTTCTCCAACGAGCAGATGCTCGACATCATCGTCCGCGGCACAACAGGAAAAGATGCGATCGAGATTCGCGAATCAGGCGAAGAACCAAAACAGGCCACCGAGAATCTGGCTCGTCTCCTCTCCGGCGAAGACATCGACAACCCTCTCGCAAAGCCCGAGGAGCCATGGCCGCCGCAGCCAACAGAAAAGCGCACCCAGGACACCCAAAGAAAGCAACCGTCGATACCTATCTACTCCCGCATACACTCCATTGAGTTCGCGAAAGAGCCCCTGCAGGAACCCTCAGCCGCCGATGAGCCTCCAATCGATGAGCCTCCAATAAGAGAGAAAGACCCGGCGTCCTCAGAGAAATCCGCTCACGCCCGGCAGTCAGCGCCCGCAAATTCCCCGGAGGAAACTCCCGAGCTCGAAGACGAAATTCCTGGCCACGCCGCGTGGCGTCAGGAGTCGGACCTCAAAGATGACCTGCCCTCTTCGTCCTCTCCCACACTCTCCAGGAAAGCGCTCGATGAGGCGCTATTGCAGCTCGAGCGCAACAGCCGCCTGCTCCGGCGTCACCTCGAAGGCATTGACCGGCGCATGCGTCGCCTCGAACCTCGTCTGCAGGATATGTCCTCCGGCACATATTCAAATCCTCATGAAGACGATGATCCTGTTCCCTCCTACCTGCCCAACGAGCCCGACCTCACGTTTGACTCCGCTCAACATCGTCCTCGGGCTCACGGAAAGAATCCTCGTCTCGTGCTGCTCGCCGAAGACGATGATCCCAATGACTCAGTTCCGCTCGAAAACTATGCGGACTCCGGCAAAGGCATCAGCAGGTTCGGATGGATCGCTCTTCTTCTCCTGCTCGCCGCCGGAGGCATCTTCATCGTCCAGCATTGGTTTGGATCGGCATTAATACAGGAGTTCGTTCCCAGGCTGGAACAGACCTTCCAGCAGACCTCGGACCAGGTCGCAAACGAGATCACCCGGTTCATCGCCACGGTCAGCCCTCACAAAAAGAACGAGCCTGCCGCCACCGCCTCCTCTGCCAATTCCAGTTCCGGCCGCTCCACGAACTCAGCTTCGAACTCCGCCCCGTCGACACCCGCAAACAATCCGGCTCCTGCTTCCGTGGAACAAAACCAGCCTCCCGAAACAGCAGCCAGCACACCTCCGCCCCCTTCGCCGCAGCAACCGCTGCTCTCAGTTACGCCGTCATCTGCAGCATTGCCGCCAGCCGACTCCCGGGCGTCTCGAACGGGCCTCTCATCCGAGAACTCCGACTACGTCAGCCCCTCGGCGACAGCCCAATTCTCTGAACCTCCGGTCGCCGTCTCTTCCGCCGTCATGCAGGAAAACCTGGTCACCTCTCGCGTGCCGGCCTATCCTCAGGCCGCCAAAGCGGATGGCGTCGAAGGCCCTGTCGTGATGCAGGCTCTCATCTCGAAGAACGGCACCGTCGATCGCCTTCACGTGATTCAGGGAGACCCTCTCCTTCGCGATGCCGCCTCTGAAGCGGTGTCCAAGTGGCACTACCGGCCGTATACCGTCAATGGCCGCCCCGTCGAAGTCGCAACAACCGTCAAGGTTGAGTTCAGGCTCCCCCGGCGCTAGACGCGTTTTCTCTCAAGACGCCTTCTCTCTTCAAGACGAAAGCCCCCTGTCTCACAGGCAGTCCATACCCTCATCTAAAAGTGATCGCGCCTTCAACGGAAGTTCCCATCCCGGAATTACAGCTATTGTGACGAACGCCATAATGGTGTGACCAATAACAACATTTCGTAGCTAAACAACCTATACGATCCGCTCTTTCATATTTTTCGCCCCGATCCCAGATGTCTCGGTTGCGTCAAGCCGCGGTAGTGGCGTGACTTAGCGCCCTCCTTCCATTTGGCATATTACGTGCTCTGCCTCAGATCAAACGCAAAAGTTGTGTTGTTGCCAAGCTCTCGTTTGTGAACGAAGTTCCGGGGAGGCAAGTCTCATGAAGGCTGCACGTATTGGCATTTTCCTGCTGTCGATTTGGGGGATTCTTGTCGCGCTCACCCCAGGTTCAAACGCGCAAACAACCAAAGGAATCCTGGCCGGCGTAGCTCGCGACTCCTCCGGAGCCGTCCTTCCGAAAGCATCCATCACCATCACCAATCAGGACACCGGGGAGAGCCGTACCGTCGAAACAAGATCCGACGGTACCTATCGCGTCGATGCCATCAGTCCGGGCGCATACACCATCGTCGGCGCCGTTCCCGGATTTGAAACCGTCACCATCAAAAACGTGATCGTGAACGCTTCCGTCGTCACCACCTACGACCCCGTCCTCGCCGTCGGTAAAGTTACGACCGAAGTCACCATTGAGGCGAGTGCAAACAGCATCAACACCGAAAACGGAGCGCTCTCCGGCACCATCGGCCTCCACGAAATAAAGAACGTCCCGATCTTTTCCCTCAATCCGATTGAGCTGGCAACCACAGTTCCGGGCGTTCAAATTGTCATGGCCAATTCGGGTGGCAACAGCAACGGCGTGAATATCGAAGTCAATGGCCTCCGTCCCCGCGACAATAACTTCCTCATCGATGGCCAGGACATCAACGACAACTCCATCGCAGGCCAGGCCTTTCAGCCCAACATCCCCGACGTCTTCTCGCAGGTCTCCGTCCTCACTAATTCCTCTTCGGCTGAATTTGGCCGTGGCGGAGGGGCCATCGTTAATCTGGTTACAAAGAGCGGAACCAACCACTTCCACGGCTCCGCCTGGGAGCTCTACTCCGGCTCAGGACTCAGCGCTCTCGATGGACAGCAACGTCAGGTCAAGCCGCTCCCGCCCGGTTCACTGGATCCCAAAGCCCGGGCCAACACGCACCGCTATGGCTTCACCATCGGTGGACCCATCATCAAGAACAAGCTGTTTGCCTTTGGAGGCTCCCAGTGGTCCCGCACCTACGGCAAGGAGATCCCCAGCCGGTTGACCGTTCCTGATGCGGCCGGCGTCGCAGTCCTCAATCGAATCGGAGGTTCGCGAGTCGCGCTCCTGCAGCAGTACCTCGCCGGAATCGTGGGAGTCGATCCTGCAGCCGGGCCCGTAGGCAGCCAGGATGTCTCCCGTGCCAGTTGCCCTTCCTGCGTCGTGACCCTTGGTTATTACACGCGCCCCGCTCCTTCACAGCAGAACACCAATACCCAGTGGACCTACAAGGTTGACCTTAACCTTACTCAAAAGGACACCTTCGCCTTCCGCTACATCCACGCCCGGAATCTTTTGACGCCGGACTTCTTCAATTTCCCTGCTTCGCTTCCCGGCCTCGATACCAATCAGGGCGGCCCATCCGAGCAGTTTGGTGCAACCTATACTCACGTCTTCTCTCCCAATCTGCTCAATGAATTTCGTGCATCCGAAACGCGTATCGATTTCCGTTTCAACGTCACGCCGCAGGCGCTTCAGAACCCCATCTTCCCATTGGCTACTCTTAGTATCAGCCCGCTTCCATCGCTCGGCGTCAGTTCCGCCATTCCACAGGGCAGAGGTCACGACATCTATCAATTCCAGGACACCATCGCCTTCACCAGGGGACGCCACACTATCCGTTTTGGTGCAGATGTCGGGCGCCTGATCGTCCGCGACTTCATTCCGTTCAACTTCCGCGGGACCATCACCTACTCCGCCGGCGGCAGCACATCCGCCCTTGCCAACTTCATCGACGACTTTGCAGGCGCAAGCGGATCGGCCGCCATCACCTACGGCAACAACCGGGTCGATGCCCACGTGTGGCAGACCGGCTACTTCGCTCAGGACGATTTCAAGATAATGCCCGACCTTACCGTCAACCTCGGGCTTCGCTACGAGTACAATCCAAACCCGAGAACACTCTTAAATATCCAGGCATTCAACGTAGCGACCGTGCTCACGGATCCCTTCAATGCAGTCATCCCGGTGAAGGAAGACAAGAACAACCTCGCGCCGCGCTTTGGATTCGCTTACTCGCCAAACCACATAGGGGGACGGTTCTTCGGAAACGGCAAGACGGTTGTGCGCGGCGGCTTCGGAGTCTTCTATGACGTCGTCTTCACCAACATCACAGACAACTCCCAGGCCGCGTCGCCTAATGCCAACGCCGGTCTCTCCCAGATCACGACGGGGCGAGGCACGCCGAATGTTTCCGTCGCGGTCACTGCTCTTCCCAATGTGGCCGCACCGGTCAACACCGTCACCAGCGTCGACAGCAACCAGGTCAACCCTTACACCTACCAGTACAACCTGGGGTTGGAGCAGGAACTTCCCGGCAACAGCAAGCTGAGCCTCTTCTACGTGGGCACACGCGGGCTCAAGATCTTTGGCCAGGGACAGTTCAACTATTTTGTGAATGGAGCCAGGCTCAATCCTGCACGCGGCAGCATCGCCGCACGCGGCAACTACGCCGACTCCGACTACAACAGCATGCAGGTCGAACTCACGCACAACTTCCAGCATGGAGTCTTTATCCGCGGAGCCTACACCTTCGGCAAAGCGCTCGATAATGCGACCGATGTCTTTGCCCAGTTCGATTCAAATACCGTTTATCCCGCCAATCTTGCCCCCGGCGGCATGCACGCGGAATGGGGACGGTCTGCATTCGATCACCGCCACTACCTCTCCATGATCTATGTCTGGCAGATTCCCGGAGCGAAGTCAGGAATTCTCGGCGCGATCACAAATCACTGGACCTTCTCGGGCCTCTCGCAGTTCCAGGCCGGGCCTGCCGGCAGCGCCGGTATGAGCAACGTCGACACCAACGGAGACGGTCAGTTCAACGATCGTCCCCACCTCGGCAGCGCCTCGGCTGCGATCAACACCGTCGGTGAAGACGGAACCTATGTTGCGTCGACAACCTGCAACGGAGCCGTGACAAAATACACTCCTGGTGTCCTCTACGATGTGACAGCAGTGCAGAGCTGCACGAAGACAGGCACCGGATACGTGACGGCGTATCAGCCCATCGCCGCCTCTTCCGTTCGCTGGGCCATTACGCCCGGCATCGGCAATGTGGGCCGGAACACGATCTCCGATCCCGGAGCCATCGTCAACAACATCGCCCTCCAGAAAGACGTTCCTCTATCCTTCATTCATCATCTGGAAGGCCATGCCCTTCAGTTCCGTGTCGAGGCGCAGGACTTTGCGAACCACAACAACGTCCGTCCCTACAACACCCTTGTCAACAACCTCTTCGGCAGCCAGGTCAACGGCACGACCTTCATCAACAAATCGTTCTCTCGCCAAAGCGACGGACGCAACGTCCGCATCTGGGCCAAGTACCAGTTCTAATCAACGAACCGAACAGTACGCGGTGGGGTACGCAGGGGGTGCCCCATTCATGCCGAATGGCATGAGTGGGCTCCACTCTGCCGAAGGCAATCCAAAATCCCCAACCCGAAACGAATGCAAAATCGCGCCGCGCCCCCAACCCTTCCCCACGGTCATTCTGAACGAAGCTGAAGCGCAGTGAAGAATCCCAGGCATTTAGCCAATCCCTTCAATCATTTACAAGCTACTTCCTCAAAAACTCCAGCAAAACAGCATGTCAAGCCCAAAATCAACTCAACTAAAACAAATAAAAAGACTTATAGCTGGCAAACCAACACCGGGAATTCACTAAAATAAAAATAGAGGGGACAAAGTCTGCCTGACCTTACCCAGTACTTTACAAATAACTCATTTAGATAGAATGATTTGCGTATCAATCCCTAATCTAACATTCATAGAATGAACAATTTACACCAAAAGATAGGGGAGGGGGGTACCACCTCTCAGAACTCTATCCCACGCTGCGCCAGGATCCCCTTCTGGTAAGCATGCTTCACCTCGCGCATCTCGGTGACGGTGTCCGCAAGCTCAATGAGAGTCGGGTGCGCATTGCGCCCGGTCAGAATGACGTGAACCATCTCCGGCTTGTTCCGCAGGACCTCGGCCACCTTCTCCGCGTCGAGCATCTTGTAACTGATCGCATAGTTGATCTCATCCAGGACCACCAGGTCCCACTCCCCTGAAAGAATCGCTTCGGCCGCTTCCTTCCACGCATCCTCCACCATCTGGATGTCCTTAGGATCGGTTTCTGCCCCACCCACCTTCACAAATCCCCGGCCCATCTGCTTGATCACAAAATCGTCGCCCAGCGCCTTCGCGGCATCCAGCTCGCCATAATGCCACGAACCCTTCAGAAACTGCAGAATCAGCACCCGCATCCCGTTACCGAAAGCGCGAAGTGCCGTTCCCAGGGCAGCAGTCGTCTTGCCTTTGCCCGCGCCCGTATTGATGAGGATCAACCCGCGTCGTGATGTCTCAGTCATAAGGATCTAGAAGAACACAGTTGCCGGCCCAATGCCTCAATGCCCGCAATGATAAGGATGTCCCGCAAGAATCGTCATCGCGCGATACACCTGCTCCGCCATGACAACCCGCGCAAGCTGGTGCGGCAAAGTGATCCGGCCAAAGGACAGGAGCAGGTTCGCACGATCGCGGGCCGCCGCCGACCACCCATCAGCCGGTCCGACGGCAAACACCAGCCGCTGCGTCCCGCCATCCCGCCAACGGCCGATATGCTCGGCCAGCTCCTCGGACGAGAACGGCTTACCCCGGCTGTCGAGCAAGACAGCATACGCCCCCACGCGACCGGTCTGACGGCCAAGCGACTCGAGGAAGTCAGCTTCGGTCTCAAAGACCGCCGAGTCGCAGGGAGTGTAGCGGGAGACGCGAGCCGAGTAATCCTCGAAAAGGGCGTCCGTGGGGTCGGTCTTGATTCGGGACCTGCGCGGAAGGATGGAGGCCAGGGTGATCTTCATATATAGAGAGACAGCTTTCAATCCCGGAAATTCGAATACTAGTCACAAAATATGAAATTTCATAGTACGATCGGTAAATATCGGTGGTGCAGCTCTTATCTTGCATTGAATTAGGGCTAACTTAGGCATCCGGCGATTGGCACATAAGTTGCAAATGACCTTCTAAGTACACATAACTTGCAAATGACCTTCAAAGTAAGAATCCAGAAAACAGGCGAAAGATCTAAGTTCTGGTGCCGCTTGTAAATTGGCGGCGATTTTTTGCGAATCCCCATCATCTCTCGATTTCTTAAAATTCAGGAGTTCTACCCTATGCACAGGAAGAGTTTTGTAACTGCATTGGTTCTATTTTTTGCTTTTGTTGGTTCAGCTATCGCCCAGACAAGCAAGGGAATTCTTTCAGGCGTCGTTCGGGACGCCACCGGCGCCGCAGTGCCCGGCGCCACTGTAACCGTAACGGATCAGGATACAGGCGAGACGCGTACCGTGACGTCCGAGGCAACCGGCGCCTACCGTATCGATGCCATCTCTCCCGGCAACTACACGCTCCACGTCGAGATGGCTGGATTCCAGAAGTTCGACGCAAAGAATGTAGTCGTCCGACCGTCGCAGGTGACATCGTTTGATCCGACCGTACAGGTCGGCTCTGTGGATCAGTCGGTTGAGGTTACAGCCGACAGTTCACTGCTGAGCACGGAGAACGGTTCGTTGGCTGGCACGATCGGCCAGGTCGAGTTACAGAAGGTTCCTATTTTTTCGCTGAACCCAGTCGAGCTGGCGACGACGATTCCAGGTGTGCAAATCGTACGCAACTCGGGAATGTCGAACGGCGAGAACATTCAAGTGAGCGGAGCTCGTCCCCGCGCGAATAACTTTCTCATCGATGGTCAGGAGATTAACGACGTCTCCATCGGCGGCCAGGCACTGCAGCCAAACATGCCGTACATGTTCCAGGACACGGTTGTTTACACGCACAACCCGCCTGCTGAATATGGCCGCGCATCGGGTGGCGTCGTGAACCTGATCACGAAGTCAGGCACAAACACGTTTCATGGGACGGCATGGGAGCTTTACACAGGCTCGGGCCTGAACGCTCTCGATGGCCAGAATCGCGGCGAGTTCTTCCCGGGTACCAAGACCCGCTTCAATCAGCACCAGTTTGGTTTTGTAGCCGGCGGCCCAATCATCAAGGACAAGCTCTTTGTCTTCGGCGGCGCGCAGTGGACCCGCTTCTACGGCAAGGAAGAGACAGCGTCGTTTGCTTATCCCGACGCAAACGGCGTTGCACTATTGAAGCAGATTGCCGGCGGCGGCGGCACGACAGCGACGCAGGCGCAGAAGCTCCTGGGATATCTCAACAACGGCGCCTACCTGACCACATATGGGCCAGGTGCCGGCGGCGGCGCCACCTCACGTCTCGGAGGCGCTTGCCCGGCATCGCAGCCGAATTGCTCGATCACTACGGCCGGATTCAAGCGTCCGAAGCCAGCTTCGCTTCAGCCGGACACACAATGGACCTACAAGATTGATTACAATCCTCACGCAGCGGATAACTTCTTCTTCCGCTACGTGCATGATCGCAGTTCGCTGACTCCCGACCTGTTTGCCAATCCGAATGCCGATATCGGCTTCGATACTTATCAGGGTGGACCTTCTGAAGTCGGCCAGGGCGGATGGACCCATGTCTTCACGTCGAATTTGCTGAACGAGTTCCGGGTAGCTGAGACGCGCATCAACTTCCAGTTCGCTCCGACGGACGACACCAAGAAGAATCCGCTGTTTACGTCGCCTCGTCTGAGCTTTGGGAATAGCGGATCAAGCGGCCCGAGCATCAGTTCGGTCGGCTTCCAGGCTGCGAGCTTCCCGCAGGGACGTATTGAAGAGCTCTATCAGTTTCAGGACACGGTGTCCTACACGTTCGGTCGCCAGACGCTGCGCGCAGGCGGCGACATTGGGCGTCAGTTGAACGTCATGATCATTCCGCAGAACACTCCGGGTTCTGTCACGTTCGTCACTGGCGGATCGGGTACCTCAGCGCTCGGCAACTTCCTGCTGGACCAGACGGGTCCTTCGGGGTCGGTGTCACGGTCGTTTGGTCCGCTGCGTTCCGATCCGCACGTCTGGCGTATCGGCGTGTTCGCGCAGGACGACGTGAAGCTCTCTCCCGACCTGACTCTGAATTTTGGTGCACGGTACGACTACTTCACTCCGCTCGAGAACTCGCTCCCTTATCCGGCAGTCGATGTCTCGAATCCGTTCGGACAGATTGCGACGTACGTTCCAGTGAAGGCTGACAAGAACAACTTCGCTCCGCGAGTTGGATTCTCGTTCCAGCCGCACAGCTCGATCCTCTCCGACGGTAGGACGGTGATCCGTGGCGGCTTCGGAATGTTCTTCGATTCGGACTTCACAAACATTGCCTTCAACTCGGCAACCACGGCTCCGAACTCGTTTTCGAACACTCTGCAGCAGACCGGCGGCAACGGTGTAGCGAGCGCGACCACCGGAGCTATCAACAGCATTACACCGGTTCTGACGCAGACGGGTTCCGTGCAGAGCGTTGCCAATAATCTGGTGACTCCCTACACCTACCAATACAATCTGGGCGTGGAGCGCCAGCTGCCGTTCCAGCTTTTGGCGACAGCGACTTACGTGGGGAGCCGCTCGCTGAAGCTCTTCGCCAATCAGCAACTGAATTACTTTGTTCCCGGCACCAACAAACGTGTCAACACAAGCCGCGGCGTCATCAACATCCGCGGTAATTATGCTGATGCGAACTATAACGGTCTTGAGACCTCGCTGGAGCGCAGGTTTACACACGGATTCTTCGTGCGCGGAACCTATACCTACAGCAAGGCGTTGGATAGCGGCTCGGAGGTGTTCACCACCGATACAGATGCGACTTCGTATACGGCAGATCTTCGTCCAGGCGGACGCCGTCAGGAGTGGGGAAACTCCGCCTACGATCATCGCCACTTCGCATCGATCGTGTATGCATGGTCGCCTACTGGTTTCCGTGCCGATAACCGTGGGACGGACGCCCTCCTTTCAGTCTTTACCCGCGGTTGGACGATCTCGGGAATCGAGCAGTTCCAGACCGGAACCTATGGCAGCTTCCTCATCAACGGTCTCGATGTTAACGGCGATGGCAGCGCAACGAATGACCGGCCAATCATCGGCAACCCGCATGCTTCGTTCGACGAGATCGGCATCGATGGAGCGTGGGTTGGCGGAACTCCGGGTGTGTATTATGACCTGGCGGCTAACAATGCGACGAACGCTTTGAATCCTGTAAAGCTATCGGATGTCCGTTTTGCAGTGCAGAAAGGCCAGCAGTATCTTTCACAGGAAATTGGCCGCAACAGCTTCCAGAACCCGGGTGGACAGTTCCACAATGTGGCGCTGGAAAAGGCGTTCCGGCTCCCGCTGCATTTCGGCGAAAACCCGCGTCTCACCGTTCGCTCGGAGGTGCAGAACATCGCCAATCACAACAACACCGGCTTTCTCGATATCAACACCCTGGATGTTGGTACGGACAGCTATATGAATCGGCTGAATGCCCGTGATACCAATGGCCGGCAGGTCAAGCTGTGGGCGAAGTTCGACTTCTAGTTCGGATCAGCCGCAAAAACTGAGACCGGGAGCAAGTGCTCCCGGTCTTTCTTTTGCGGCCAGAATTCAATGGGGCTGGGTTATCGTTTCGTCCTTGATCGACTAGCCTTCTTTGCAGTCTTTTTTACAGCCTTCCTAGGCGCAGGCTTGGCGACGGCCTTCTTTACAGTCTTTTTCGCAGCCTTCTTAGCGACCGTTTTTTTAGCGGCCGCCTTCTTCGCAACGGAGGTCTTCTTTGCGCGGCTGGCGACGATTGCATTCGTTACCTCGTGGTCGAGATCCTCTACGCTGATGCTCTTTGCTGATTTCCGCAGCCTCTCAAGTCCGTAGAAGGCGCGCTTCTCGGGGGAGAAGATGTGGACGATGAAGTCGACGTAGTCCATGAGAATCCACTCCGCCTGGCGGCGGCCTTCGACCGAGTTGGGGTAGGTGTTAAAGTTGCGCTTGAGACGCAGTTCGATCTCGTCGGAGATGGCGAGGTTCTGGCGTTCGTTCGTTCCGTTGCAGATGAGGAAGTAGTCGGTAAGGCCGCTCTCTGCAGGGTCCAGCGCGAGGATGCGGAGATCTTCGGCTTTCTTGTCTTCGGCGGCAGCGGCGGCGGCCAGCAAAAGCTGGTTGCTTTCGATTGAGGGCATGCGGCTCCTTCAGCCTTCCATGGTAGCAGCACCAGTCTTGCCGATGGATGCACCGCTTTCCAGTGGAGTTGGTCAGCCGTTTGATTCGAACGAAGAATTCTTCGTCATGATCTGTCACTGGTATACAGATCGTGTTTTGCGATGTAGGTGGCAACCGCTTTGGGTAACCAGTCAGTGCAGCTCTCTCCCGCAGCAAGGCGCCTGCGGAGTTCAGTTGCGGAAACCTCTTCGTGCATTGTCTCCACCAGATGCACTCTCGACCGCTGCCGAGGAGAGATCTGCAAGGTCGCAAGATTATTGAGATGAAATCCGGGCCTGCTGACGACGATCCACTGAGCCAGTTCGAGCAAGCGATCGGATTGATGCCAATGCCGCAGCGTAAGGAAGCTGTCTGCACCTGCGATGGCGAAGAGTTGTGTCTCGGGATTCTGTTCGCGCAAGGCCCGAAGCGCTTCGGAAGTAAAGTTCGGAGAGCCGTCCGTGTGCGGAGCATCAATCTCTGAAGCTTCGAATCGCGGGTCGGCCTCACATGCAAGCCGTACCATGGCAAGCCTGTCGTGATACGAAGCTGGATTTTCAGCGAGCTTGAGCGGTTGTCGTCCCACAGGAGCGAAGAGAACTCGATCAAGCTCGAAGGCATCCGCGGCTGCGCGGGCGGCGCCAAGGTGGCCGCAATGCGGTGGATCGAACGTCCCTCCAAAAAGGGCCAATCGTTCGAGTCCTTCGGGATTTACCAAAATCGGACCACGAGTCCCGTCGAGAAAATATTTGCTGACACTGGGCCAGTCGTTCCGCTGTAATCGTAGTCGATCACTCGCCAGTCGATATGTGGCACCAGGGTCCAGTCCACACCTGCGACAACATGGTAATTCAGGTGAGTTCCGCTCGATGTATTCCTGCCGGTGTTGTAATTGGCAACGCCCACGAGGCCTTCAATATATGGCCGCAGGGGCAGAATCGGCGGCTTGAACGCCAGCCTTGGCCCGACCGAGCCCGAGTAGAAATTGAATCCGTTGTGAGAAAGTATGGAACCCCGGAAGTCTCCGCCGAAGTAGGCATAGTGTCCGCTCTGCGCGTATAAGCCGACGAGTGCGCCGTAGGATGAGCCTTCCGGCCCGGAATTAACAGATGCACCGCTGAAGCCGCCGTAGATTGCCGTCTGTGCGTGGCCCGGAGGGCTGAGCGAAGTGATTGTGAAGGCTAAAAACGCGAAGGTTAACAGAGAACGCAAACGAGTCATTGGGAGGGCCTCTCTTCGAGCCTAACGCAGCAGCGCCCTCACTTAGCGGCCGTTCTGCGCAGGTGAACCTGGTTCCCAAACGCATTACGAACATCGCACATTCTATCCACGTCGCCGCGCACTTGGAGGCGGAGGAGGATAGTGGGGCTTCAACTTTACCGCCTCCGCATGGCTTTGCTCAAGCTTTGCCGGCCTGTGTTCTCCGACAATCTCGGCAATCGCGTACTTCAACTTCTCCACACCCTCACCCGTCACGGCAGAGATGGCATAGAACGGCAGCTTCTTTCGCTTCGCCATTGCCGTGAGCTTCTTCAGCTTTTCAGGGTTGGCGACGTCGATCTTCGCGGCGACCACGATGGTCGGCTTCTTCACCAGATCAGGGTCGAAGCTCTTGAGCTCATCCGAAATTACTTTGAAGTCCTCCACCGGATCGGGACGGTCGCTTGAGTCCGAGACATCAACTAAATGGACGATCACGCTCGTGCGCTCGATGTGCTTCAGGAACTGGATACCGAGTCCGGCGCCAAGATGTGCGCCTTCGATCAGACCCGGGAGGTCGGCTACCGTGAACGACTGTTCGTGCGGCCAATCCCCTACTTTCACAACGCCTAAGTTCGGCTCCAGCGTAGTGAACGCATAATTTGCGATCTTCGGCCTGGCGGCAGAGAGCCGCGAGATCAGCGTTGACTTGCCTACATTGGGATATCCGACCAGGCCTGCATCGGCCAGCAGACGAAGTTCGAGCCGGTAGTGGCGTTCCTCGCCCGAACGGCCAAGTTCATGCTCACGGGGAGCCTGGTGTGTGCTGGTGGCAAAGTGCTGATTGCCGCGTCCGCCACGTCCGCCCTTGGCGATCACGATGGTTTCGCCCGGGTTGGCGAAGTCATGAACCAGTTCGCCGCTGTCGAAATCGTAAAGCAGAGTCCCGACTGGAACCTCGAGGATCGTGTGCTCGCCGGAGATGCCCGAACAGTTGGAGCCCAATCCGTGTCCCCCGCGCTGCGCTTTGTGCTCAGGGTTGAAACGAAAGTGGACAAGGGTGTTGTGGCTGAGGGTGGCAGCCATATGCACGTCGCCGCCGTGTCCGCCATCGCCCCCCGAGGGGCCTCCGCGCGGAACAAACTTCTCCCTCCGGAAGGCCATACAGCCATTGCCGCCGTCTCCGGCCTTCACGCGAATTTTTGCTTCATCAATGAACATTAATTTCGTTAGCCCAATAACAGTGAGGGGGTTGCAATGCAGCAACGATATACTCTCGGCCTATGACCCGCCTGAACCGACGATCATTTCTCCAGGCCACCACGGGACTGGCAATTCTTGGTTCCCGGACGGCGTTTTCTGAGCACCAACTCCCGCCAAAAACCTTTGCCAATGAAGAGCTTCCCCTCTGGAAACCCGGTATCCTCGATATCCATCATATCAACACTGGCCGGGGTAACTCCTCACTTGCCATCTGCCCCGATGGCACCTCAATCCTTATTGATGCCGGAGCTGCCAACAGCCCTGTTGCTTTCATGAACGCGGCTAATCGCTCGAATGTCTGATCTGAACTTAGTTCACATCGGGATCTTCACTTCATCAGGGCACATTTTCATCGTCAGTTCATGGTCACCGGAGTAAACTGTCTGCATACAGCACAGACAGACTGTTCGGTTGTACTGCGTCTCCAAATCTCTCTATAGATCGCAGGCACAGGGATACGGGGATGTTGACAGCATGATCCGGAGCGATTCGCGTCCGGCCGTACCCTTCCGATAAAGGGCAGTTCATCGTGAATTCATCGCGATGTATGAGTTTGTTGCGTATCGACTAACTAAAAAGTTGACAGGCCACCCGTTCTCAATGGACGCGTGCGGCCGGTTTTTTCAGGAGACCTGAAATGAAGATCAAGAATTTAACACGATATCTACTGACGGCCATCTTATGTTGCGGACTTTGTCTCTCCGGCCATACACAATCAACCACGCAGGGCGGCATGACCGGTACGGTGACCGATGAGACTGACGCCGCGATCCCCCACGCCAGGGTGATCATCCACAACGACGCCAACAATGCCGAGGTTGTCGTGACGACGGACGAATCCGGGTTGTTCCGCGCCCCTCTGCTAGCGCCGGGCACGTACACAGTTACGTTTTCGAACCCCGGCTTCCAGGAGCGCCGCGAGAAGGGCGTTATCGTCGAGGTCAACAGTGTGACGACGCTCAATCCGCACCTGGGGACTGGTGACGTCTCGCAGACGGTGGAAGTTACAGCGGAGGCGCCGATACTGAACTTCGATTCGCCTGCGTACGGCGGTCATCTGTCGAACTCGGAGATTGAGAACATCCCCATCAACAACCGCCGCTGGTCGGCGCTGGCGCTGACGACGCCAGGCGTAACAACCAACTCGGATGGCTTTGGCCTCCTGAGCTTCCGTGCGATCAGCCCGCTGCTGAACAACGTGCAAATCGACGGCGCCGACGATAACCAGGCGTTCTTCTCCGAGGAGCGCGGCCGCACGCGCGCCGGCTACTCCACATCGCAGGCCGCGGTGCGTGAGTTCCAGGTGAACACCGGTGTCTACTCGGCGGAGCTTGGCCGCGCAGTGGGCGGCGTGGTGAACTCTGTGACCAAGAGCGGCGGTAACACGCTCCATGGAGAGATCTACTTCTACAACCGCAATTCCAGTCGCTCGGCCTTCCAGCCCGGTGCGACGAACACAACTTACAATGCGGCCAGCGGCAAGTACATTACCGCGCCCTACAAGCCAAAGGACAACCGCAACCAGTACGGCTTCGGCGTCGGCGGTCCTCTCATTAAGGACAGGCTCTTCTGGTTCTACGCTTTTGACCAGTTCAAGCGGAACTTCCCTGGCACAGCCAAGGCGAACAACCCGACCTCGTTCTTCACTGCGCCGGATTCCACGTTGCCCTCGGGCTATGCCTGCAACCTGGCGACGGGCGCGGTCACCGGAACACCCGCTGCCAGCACGATCGATCAGCAGGCCTGTCTTCTGGCGGCACGTCTTGGTTACACGAGCTATGCGGCCGGATCCACTGCCTACAATCAGCAGCTGCAGGCGCTGCTTGGAAACCTTGGGCCCGTTCCACGCACCGGTGACCAGACGATCAATACGCCGAAGCTCGACTGGCAGATTAACCAGAAGCACCACCTGAGCGCGCTCTATCACCGGCTACGCTGGGATTCGCCCGGCGGCGTGCAGACGCAGGCGACGAATACCTACGCCATCGATTCGTTCGGCACGGACTTTGTGAAGCTTGACTATGGCGTCGCCGTGCTCGAGAGCCTGTTTTCGCCGCGGTTGACTAACGAGCTGCGCTACCAGTACGGCCGTGAGCTGAACGACGAGGGCCGCCAGACGCCGAGCGACTACACCAACAAGCAACCTGACAGGCGCGAGCGGCGTTCCCACCTATGTGGCCCTGTTCACCTCCACCGGCTTCAACATGGGCACTGCCGTACTACAGCTTCCGTTTCGCGTATCCGGATGAGCGCAAGTGGCAGATTGGCGACACGGCCAGTCAGCTGCTCGGCAAGCACAACGTGAAGTTCGGCACGGACATCGTCCACAACTACGACCTTCAGAACAATCTGTACCAGGGCAACGGAGCGTACACCTACTCCAGCAGCATCGTGAACTACTTCAGCGATCTGCTGAGCAAGGGCCGCACCTGTAACAACACGGGCTCGGGCGTAGGCAGCACAGCAGGCGGCTTCTACTCTTGCTACAACGGCTACACCCAGGGTTTCGGACCGGCTGTCTTCGATCTTTCGACAGTAGACTTCGGCTTCTTCGTGCAGGACGATTGGAAGCTAACCCCGAACCTGACGCTGAATCTCGGCGCACGCTACGACTTCGAAAAGCTGCCGGCGCCATACAGCGCCCTGACAACTATCCCGCTGACCGCCAACCACCCGAGCGACAAGAACAACATCGCTCCGCGCGTCGGCTTCGCCTGGGATCCCCTCGGAACGGGTAAGTCGGTTGTTCGCGGCGGATTCGGTTTCTATTACGGGCGCGTCTTCAACGCCTACCTGCTGAACACCTACTATCAGACGGGCGCGTCGAACAGCCAGGTAAACTATAGCTACACGCCCACCACGGCGACCAACGGTACCATCATTGCGCCAACGCTGCCGCAAATCGCATCGGTTCCGCCTCCACCGGCTGCCGTTGGTCCAAGCATCTACTACTTCGACAAGAACTTCCAGAATCCCTACGCCGAGCAGTTTGACCTGTCTGTGCAGCAGGAGATCGGTCGTGGCACGGTAGTTTCGGTCAGCTACATTGGCGCACTGGGCCGTGAGCTACCGAACTATGTCAACATCAATCTGGACCCGACGAAGACCTACACCTTCAACTACACCGTAAGCCCGGCGTCGAACGGAAGCTGCGGACCGCTGCAGTGCGGGACCGTGCTGCCGATCAAGATGTACTCGAACAAGACGCAGACGGGTTCTTCGTCCAGCACTTATGCTTTCAACACGCCGTATCCGGCCTATGGCTCGGTGACGGACGTCATCAGCAACATCAACTCCAACTACAACGGGCTGACCTTCGAGGTACAGAAGCGGGCGTCGAAGTACATCAGCTTCGATGCGCACTACACCTGGGCGCATGCGTTGGACTTCAGCCAGACGACCGGCACTACGCCGAGCACCAACAACTGGTTCGACCCGTTTGCCAGCGCGCGGACCAACTACGCGAACTCGGGCAACGACATCCGGCAGCGCTTCGTCGCCTGGGCGGTCTTCAACGCTCCCGGGACTCACTCGGGAACCGCGCTCAAGTATCTGACGAACGGCTGGTCGCTGAAGCCATACTTCCAGATGCAGTCGGGGCTGCCGTACACGCTGAGCATCTCGGGCACGAACCCCAACCAGTGCTACGTGGCCGGCTGTCTCGAGTCATGGAGCTCGGGCCTGGGAGCGACAGGCGTCAGCTACGTCCCGCAGATCGGCCGCGCGTCGTTCAACCAACCCCGCACCATCAACCTCGACCTTCGCGCGCAGAAGGACTTCACCTTTGCCGAGAAGTACAACCTGCAGCTTGTCGGCGAGGCTTTCAACCTGGCGAATCACCAGAACGTGACCGGCATCAACACGACCGGTTATATTCTGTCCACCAATTCCACCAATGCGACGGCGCCAACGTCCACTCTGGCCTACCAGAGCACCTTTGGATCGGTTACCTCGTCCAATTCCAACAACGCCTACCAGGTCCGCCAGATTCAACTGGGGCTCCGCCTGGTTTTCTGAGTTTCCAAGATGCAGTTTCCGCCAATTGTAGAAACGCGGCAGCTTCGGCTGCCGCTTTTCTTTTGGCTATTCAAGTTGGCAAAACTCCGGTACTCTGCGGCTATCGGTTGAATCATTTCGGCATTTACTTTCGCGGAGCAATAGATGCCTGCAGGTTTCCACCCCTGCGAACAAACGTTCGCCGGGGAGCCCGTTCGTCCCGGCCGCTCGCGGCCGCGAGCGGCCATTCTGAAATTATGTCTGCCCGTGCTGGTGTGCGGGCTATGGGCTGCCGTTCTTCAGGCTCAGACAACAGTGGATGGCGCGGTTCGTGGCACTGTCCTTGATCCTTCCGGAGCGTCGATCCCGGGGGTCGCGGTTCGCATCGGCAGCCCTTCGGCGGCGTTCTCTGAGCAGACAGTAACCGGACGGGATGGGTCGTTTCTGTTCGCGCGTGTTCCTCCGGGTGAGTACAGCGTTGCTGCCGATGCGACGGGTTTTGCAGCTTACGCAGCGGATCACGTTCTGGTGGAGCTAGGCGGAGTCAGCGTGATTCCGGTCCGGCTTGGCATCGCAGGCGCTGCGATGAGCGTTACTGTCGAGGCGCAGAACGAAGCTTCTGCGCCGAGTCCTGATGTGCCCTCTTCGGCAACTTCCATGGTGATTGCGGAGAGCGAGATTCATCAGCTTCCTGTTGCGAATCTCCGCTGGCAGAACTTTGCTTTGCTCGGCGCGACGGTGAGCTTCGGGCGATTCTGAAGACAGCTTGCTGAGCTTTCGTGGTCTTGCCGTGACGCAAAACAGCACAAACATCGACGGCATGAGCAACGATCAAAGCTTTAATGCCGTTCCGCGGGGAACGGCAAGCGAGGTTCGTGAAGAGGACAGCGATGAGCAACAGCGGGAGCCCAATGGTGTGGGCCTGAATGCCGGCGCTCGACGGCGTTCCGGCATGTCCTACGTTTTTTCGCAGGAAGCCGTACGCGAGTTTCGTGTCAGCTCGCAGAATGAGACGGCGTTGTATGGGCATGGCTCCGGCGGAATCGTAACGACGATCACGCGTGGCGGAACGAATGATCTGCATGGCGCAGTCTTCTATAACATTCGCGATGCAGCGTGGGCGGCGACGAATCCATTCTCGGTTGCGACGCGATACAACAACGGCGCGCCAACGAGTTCGCTTGTAAAACCGCATGACCTGCGTCAGCAGTTTGGGGGCAGCATTGGCGGCCCGGCGGTGCGGGACAAGCTCTCCTACTTTTATGCCTTCGATGGGCAACGGCGGGATTTCCCGGCTGTCTCGTCCCCCGCCGATCCGGCGTTTTACTCGCTGACGGCGACGCAGCGTGCTTTGCTGGCGAACCGTGGCGTGCCCGTGGCCAGGATCGATGCGGCGCTGCGCTACCTCGACAGCCTTACCGGCACGGTAGATCGCCGGAACGACCAGGTGATCCACTTCTTCAAGCTCGACTGGCAGGCGAGCGAGCGTCATCGATTGAGTGCGCAGTACAACCGCGCTCGTTCTGACTCGCCGGCGGGCCTGCGGACCGGGGCAGTTGTCAGCCGTGGTGTTGCGAGCCTTGGCAATGCCAATGTCAGCGTTGATGCAGGCCTTGCGCGGTGGCTTTGGATCCTCTCTCCAAAGCTGACGCATGAGGTCCGTGTGGCCTTCGGCCGCGAACTGCAGTATCAGCAGCCGCAGGCTCCGTTGCTTCAAGAGCCTGCGGTGGGGCCGGGAGGTTTAGCGCCGGAGATTGCGATCGGTCCGCAGGGACTCACGTTCGGCACACCTGCGACGCTGGGGCGCAAGGCCTATCCTGACGAACGACGTGTGCAGGTGGCCGATCTCGTCTCGTGGCAGCGCGGGCATCACCTGGTGCAGGCGGGCGTCGACCTCAGCTTTGTGCACGACCATATCGATGCACTGAACGACATCGAGGGGACCTTCCACTACGACAGCGGCACGACGAACGGTCATGCGGGCGGTCTCGTTGACTGGATCACGGATTACACGTTCAACGTGAATGCGTATCCGAACGGCGGCTGTCCGTCGATTCACGCGCCGACGCACTATTTTTGTTTTCGCTCATTCACTCAGAGCTTTGGCGAGTCCACGGTCGGATTCGGCACACAGGAGTGGGCAGGCTTCGTGCAGGATGCGTGGCGCGCGGCACGGCATCTGACAATCACTGCCGGGGTTCGCTATGAATATGAACTTGAGCCTTTGCCACAGCAGCCGAATACGTCGCTCGATGCGAGCTTTGGCGGCGTGGGTTCGACGAGCGTGTTTCCGGAGGACCGCAACAACTTCGGTCCGCGCATCGGGATCGCCTGGGAGCCGTTCGGTTCCGGGCGCGGCGTTGTACGCGCGGCTTATGGCGTTTACTACGGAAGTTTGCCGGGAGCGACGATTCGGAGCGCCCTGGTGAATACGGCACTGGCATCATCGGCGACGCATATTCGAATTGTGCCTACGACCATCACAAATTGTCCACAGCTTGCCAACCAGGGGTTTGGGTATGTGTGTTCCTATGTTTCGGCTCCTCCGGCGGCGGTTTCGCAGACAACCGCCGCCACATTGTTTGACCGGCGATTTCGGCTGCCGATGGTTCAGCAGGGCTCGTTCGCCGTGGAGCGCGAGGTGGGCGGTGGGGTTGTGGCGAGTGCCACGTACCTGTTCAACGTTGACCGGCAGCTTCCGGGGTCGGTGGATATTAATATTGTTCCTTCTACTGTGACGAAATCGTTCCAGTTGCAGGGCGGGAGCGGTGTTCCAGGCGTTCGCGACGGGGAGACTTTTTCGCTTCCTGTTTATACGTCGCGGGTGAATGCGAGTTTCGGTCCGGTGACGGACATTGTCGCGAACGGCAACGCGAGCTATAACGCTCTTTCGCTTGAAGCGCGACGCAGGCGCCGGGGCGGGGTTGAGTTCCGGGCTTCGTGGACCTGGGCGAAGGCAATCGATTACGGCGAGAGCGCGAGTGCGACTCCGAAGACGAACGGGCAGCTTGATCCGTTTACGAATGCTTACGACAAAGGCCTTTCGCGGCTCAACGTTCCGCATCGGGTGGTGGCGAGTGCGGTATGGGAGCCACGGGTGCGCACGCCTGAGCTCTGGCTCAGGCGTGCGGCGAATGGGTGGTCGGTGGCGGCTGTTTTTATTGAGAGCAGCGGCCGGCCTTACAGCTACGAGATCTTTGGAGGCTCGCGGCTTTCGGGCGGGCGGGAGAGCATCAATGGTTCCGGTGGGCGCGGTCTATCTGCCGACGGTTGGGCGGGATACGCTGCGGCTTCCGGACTGGGCGAATCTCGATCTGAGGCTGAGCCGGGAGTTTGCGTTCAGTGAACGGGTTCGGGCCCGGGCTGCGGCTGAGGTATTCAATGTCGCGAACCATGTGAACTACTCGGGTGTGAACCAGCGGGCGTTCCTCGCCGGGACTGCGGTTGGAGGTGTGACTCCGCTGGTGTTTCAGGACCTGGTGGCGATTGCGACGGAGGGCTTGAATGCCCGGGCGTTTGGGAGTTTTACCGCGGCGTCGTCCGGCGTGTCAGGTGAGCGGCGGGTGCAGCTTGGTTTGCGAGTGGAATTCTAGGGGGGACCCCCCTCCCCCTATCTTTTGGTCCAAATTGCTCATTTTATTGATGTTAGATTAGGGGTAGATTGTAAATTATTCCATCTAGATGGTTTATGGGCAAATTATTGAAAATAAACAAATTATAGGAAGGATTTGGAGGGTTGGGTTCTTCTCCTAGTTCCATTTTAATGGATATCCGGAACCGGTCTGCCAAGTGGAAGTGGTTTCGTTTGTTTCGGTTAGGCTGGGTTGGGGCTTGACATGCGATTTTGCTGGGGTTTGGGGAACATATTGTAGAACTCGCTCATCTTAGAGCGTTTATCTTAGTTATAACTCATGTAATAATATAACTAACGTTATAACGGAGGTGTTGGATGAGTGCCGTTGTCAAGATCACTACTATCGGGAACTCCGCGGGCATTGTTTTACCGAAGGAGTTGCTGGCGAAGCTTCATCTTGAGAAAGGAGACCAGCTTTATGTCACTGAAACTCCCAGCGGCATCGAGCTGACTCCCTATGACGAGAGTTTTGCGGAAGAGATGAAGGTAGCGCGGCGGATTATGCGCGAGAACCGCGACGTGCTGCGCATGCTGGCCAAATAGATGGGCGAGCCGGTCCGGGTGAGCAAACGTGGTGTCATTGCCATACATGCGGAACAGCTGGCAGAGCACGGAGGGCCTACCGGAGTTCGGGACGAAGGCCTGCATGATTCCGCGCTGGCAAAGCCTCGCAATGTTTTTGTCTATGGAGAGGAGCCCACGATCTTCCGGCTGGCTGCCTCCTATGCTTTTGGCATTGTCCGGAACCACCCGTTCGTTGATGGAAATAAGCGGACGGCGCTTGTCGTCGCGCTGACCTTTCTGGCGCTGAATGGTTGGAGCATTGGTGGCGCTTCGAAGAGGGAGAGATACCTGACGTTTCTGCAACTCGCCGAAGGGAATCTGGGTGAGGAAGAATTGGCGGTCTGGTTTGCCAGGCATGCCGTCGCTATTGGGTGAGGTTTTTGCGGGTTGTTGTTGTGGATGTTTGTGGTTGAAACGACCTTTGTGGTGTGCTGGTGGCGCTTGTGGCGAAATGCGGGGATTCTTCGCTTCGTTCAGAATGACCGCCTGGGAGGTTTGGTGGCGCGGTGCGATTTTGATTTTGTGGGTGGTTTGGATCTGATTTGCCTTCGGCAGAGAGGAGCCCACTCATGCCTTCGGCATGAATGGGGCACCCCTTCTTGCCGGCCTTCAGAATGAATGGGGCACCCCTTCTGATTGAGGCTCCCCTTCTTGCTGACCTTCGGCTTGATTGAGGCATCGTTCTGCGTGCAACACTAGTTCTCGATGGCTTACTGGAAGGTCACGCTTGCTTATGATGGAACGCCTTACCATGGGTGGCAGGTTCAGCCTGGGCTGCCTACGGTTCAAGGGACGCTGGCGCGCGTGATTCATCGGATTACGGGAGAGGAGGTTCTGCCGCAGGGGTCGGGGCGGACGGATACGGGGGTGCATGCTCTGGGGCAGGTGGCTTCATTTGCGCTGGAGTCGCCGATTCCGGAGGCGAACCTGCAGCGCGCGCTGAACCATCATCTGCCGAAGAGCATTCGGGTGGTGGCGGTGGAGGAGGTGGACGCGGGGTTTCATGCGCGGCACAGCGCCCGGCGGAAGACGTACGAGTACAGGATTGCGACGCAGGCGGTCTGTTCGCCGATGCTGGCTCCCTTTGTGTGGAACTGCACGTGGCCGCTGGATGTGACGGCGATGAACGAGGCGGCGCAGTATGTGGTGGGGACGCATGATTTTCTTTCGTTCGCGGCGACGGAGGGGCAGGGCATAGGGCTTGGGGCACAGGGCTTCGGGTTGGGGGATGAGGATGATGAGGATTCGGGTTTGGGTTTGGGGTCGGATGTTTCGGTTGTGAAGACGGCTGTGCGGACGATCTTTGCTTCGGGATGGGGGCGTGAAGGGGAACTGGTGGTGTATCGGGTGACGGGGTCGGGGTTTCTGCATCACATGGTGCGGAACCTGGTGGGCACGTTTGTGGATGTGGGGAGAGGGCGAACGCCGGCCGGGGAGATTCCGGGGATTCTGGCTGCGAAGAGCAGGAGCGCGGCGGGGCCTACGGCTCCTCCCCAGGGCTTGTTTCTGGTTGGGGTGGAATATTAGGACTTTGGTCTGGAAGAAGGTGTGGGTGGCTCTGGCGCGATTTCGGATGGTGGTGAGTCGATTTCCCGAATTTTAGCGAGCCTGCTTTTGGAGCACGGGTCGAAGATGGGACACCCGTTCCTACCTTGGAGCGGAAAAGGTGGTTTCGCTCTCTCCGTCGTGTTGCGGGAGATTTACTGGAAGAGTGCGATGGTGCGGTGCAGTTGTCTCTCAAGATTCTGGTAGGCGGTGTGGAGATTGCGGAGGGCGAGGAGTTGTTGGGGGTGCTCGAAGGGCACGTCGCGGATGGTGTCTTCGAGGTTTACGATGTCCATTTTTATGGCTTCCGCCTGTTCGATGAGGAGCTCTGCGGTGATCGCGGTCATGACTAATAGAAAGCCTACCAAGAGTGAGGGATTCATTTTGTTACGGCGATGCCGGCTTGTCACAGAATTTCCGGTTTGATTCGGGAAGGGGTTCCCGCCCTTTGGACGATAGCAGGCCCCGGGTTGCGGGTACGGAGGATGGGGACTAAGGAGGGCTGGTATCCTTCAATCCCCACGCAAGATTCGGGGACATCTACGGTTGCGGAGTCTCTGGAGGAGACGTGCCCTTTGCCGGTATCAGGGTCTTTTTCTTCATGCTGGTGATAGGGGCTGGCCCATTTGGGCTGCCAGGCGCATTGGCAGCCCTGAAGCTATGGGATTGGTTTCTGGGCCCGTGGCTTCGGCAGCCCGCGCCTCCGTTCGGGCAGATTTATCTAGTGGTCGCAGTTCTTGGGTTTTTCAGGGCGGCGCGCTATGTGAAGGATGGGAGACTGGACTGGAAGGACGCGGTGACAGGGTCTTTTCTCGGTCCAGCGCTTCTGCTGTCGGCCGGATTTTTGATTCACGTATTGATAGGGCAGTCTTTGTGATGCGGATGGGGTGTCTGTTCGTGAGTGACCTCTGGCCGAAAAAAGCCGCGCGAGGGATGGGCACCCACTAAGCTCTATACAGGGATGCAGCTTTCGGCACATCAGCGGGTAGTCCGATTGGCGACGCTTACGGCGGTGCACCGGGCGTTTCATTGGCTACACCTGCACCAGCCGCAGATGCGGCAGTGGCTGCTGGAGCTGGTTCGGATTCCCGCGCCTCCGTTCGGCGAGTCGGAGCGGGCGGCGTGGTTTCTGGAGCGGTTTCAGGCGCTTGGACTGACGAATGTTCATCGCGATGAGGAGGGCAATGCGCTGGGGGAGATCAGCCCGGAACGGGGGCCTGCTCACCGCGACGAGTCGGATGGGCCGTTCGTGTTGATTTCAGCGCACCTGGATACGGTGTTTCCGGCGGGGACTCCGACGGAGCCGGTGGAGGACAAGGATGGGCCACGGATTTATGCTCCGGGGATCTGCGATAACGGGGCGGGTTTGTCGGCGCTGTTAGGCATTGCGGCGGCGCTGAAGTTTGCCCGGATATCCCCGCCGATTCCGATTTTGTTCGCGGCGAATGTGGGGGAAGAGGGTGAGGGGGATCTGCGCGGGATGCGGCACCTGTTCCTGCGCGGCGGTTATCGCGGAAAGATTGCGGCGGCGATTGCGCTCGAGGGAAGCGGGACTGCGTCGCTGGTGACTCGCGCGCTGGGGAGCCTGCGGTTTCGCGTGACGGTGACGGGGCCCGGCGGGCATTCATGGAGCGATGCGGGGGCTCCGAATCCGATTGTGCTGCTGAGCCGGGCGCTGACGGCGATTGATTCGCTGCCGCTGCCGACCGATCCGCTGACGACGATGAACGTGGGACATATTTCGGGCGGGACTTCGGTGAACTCGATTCCTTCCTCGGCGACGGCGCTGGTGGAGGTGCGCTCGACGGACTCGCATGCGTTGGAGTCGGCGGCGATCGCGATCCGGGGAGTTTTTGACGAGCTTGTGGCGGGGTATCCGCAGCTGGGTTCGTCGCCGAAGGTGCATGTGGAGATGATTGGCGACCGGCCCGCTGCGGTACTGGATGAGGAGTCAGTTCTGATGCAGATGGTAAGGGGGGCGGACCGGCACCTGAATATCAGAACCGAGCAGAGGATCGGGTCGACGGATGCGAATATTCCGTTGTCGATGGGGATTCCTGCGTTTGCGATCGGGACGGGCGGCGCGGGGGGAAATATTCATACTTTGCAGGAGTGGTATGAGCCGGTGGAGCGGGAGACGGCGCTGCGGCGGATTCTGCTGGTGCTGCTTGCGGTAACCCAGGTGACGGCGCAGCGCGGGGCTGCTGTACACTCGGTCTCGTGAAATCCCTAATTTTTGGCTCTCTCGTTCTGTCGGCGGCGGCGTGTGCGTTTGCGCAGGCTCCTGAGGTGATCTACGTCCATGGCGATGTTCTGACCGGAGCGCATCTTCGCGCGAGCGATGCTTCGGCGATTCCGGCTCGCGTGTCTGCGATTGCGATACGAGGCGGATCGGTGGTTGCGGTGGGCTCGGATGCCGATGTGCTGAAGCTGAAGGATGCGTCGACGAGGGTCGTGGATCTGAAGGGCGCATTTGCGATGCCGGCGTTCAACGATGCGCACACCCACATTGCGGCCGCGGGACAGCAGAAGCTCGCGGTCGATCTGAACCATATTCCATCGCTGGGGGCGATGCAGGAGAAGATCAAAGCAGCCACGGCGAATGCAAAGGCGGGCGCATGGGTGCAGGGCGGCGGTTGGGACCATACTCTGTGGGCCGATAAGACTCTGCCGACGAAAGAAGCTATGGATGCGGTGACGGCGGGGCATCCGGCGTTCTTTATGAGGACGGATGGGCACATCGGGGTGGGGAACTCGGCTGCGCTGAAGGCGGCGGGGATTACGGCGGCGACGAAGGATCCTGAGGGCGGAAAGATCGATCGCGATGCGAAGGGTGAGCCGACGGGAATTATTCGCGAAGGCCCGGCGCTGGCGCTGGTGCGTAAGGTGATTCCGGAGCCGAGTCGCGAGGAGAGGATTGCGGCGCTGACGGTGGCGATGCAGGATGCGCTGTCGCATGGCGTGACGACGGTCCAGGACTTCTCGGGTTGGGAGGATTTTCAGGCGCTGGAGGAGATAGAGCGCGAGGGTAAGCTGCATCTGCGGGTGAGCGAGTGGCTGGCGTTCGATGCTCCGGTTGAGACGCTGAAGAAGGAGCGCGATGCGCATTCGTCCGATGACCGCATGCTGCGCACGACGATGCTGAAGGGATATATGGATGGGTCGCTGGGCTCGCGTACGGCGGCGATGCTGGCACCGTATGCGGACGATCCCGGCAACTCGGGGATTCCGCGGTTTGAGCAGGCGAAGTTGAACGAGATGGCGGTTGAGCGCGCGGGAGCAGGCTTTCAACTTGGCTTTCATGCTATTGGCGACAAGGCGGACGGCATGGCGCTGACGGCGTTTGAGCAGGCGAAGAAGAAGCTCGCGGAAGAGCCTGCTTCGGGGAGGAGTCTCGGGCGCTTTCGCATCGAGCACGCGCAGGTGGTCGCGCCGGGAGATTTCGACCGGTATGCGAAGCTGCCGGTGATTGCGTCGATGCAGCCCTCACACCTGCTCACGGACATGAACTGGGCCGAGGCGCGGCTGGGGCCTGAGCGGGCGAAGTATTCCTATGCGTGGCGGTCGTTTCTCGATCATCGTGTGATGCTGGCCTTCGGGACGGACTATCCGGTGGAGTCGATCAATCCGTTTCGCGGGCTGTATGCGGCGGTGACGCGGCAGAACGAGGCGGGCACGAAGTCCTATCAGCTGCAGGAGAGGATCTCGCTGAACGAGGCGATCTATGCGTACACGCAGGCCTCGGCGTTTGCCGAGTACGCCGAGCTGTACAAGGGGCGGCTGGAGGCTGGATATCTTGCGGACTTTGTTGTGCTCGATCGCGATATCACCAAGGCGAGCCCGCAGGAGTTGCTGCATACGAATGTGTTGCGGACGGTGATGAACGGGGAGAGCGTCTATACGGCGCCAGGGAAGTAAGGCGTGGGGCGGTTGAGCGGTGCTTCGAGTCCGTCTGCGCTCGCGCACCTGCTCCTGCTGGCCGTGGTGATGGTGTGGGGCGCGACGTTTGTGCTGGTGAAGGATGCGCTGCGCGATGCGTCTCCGCTGATGTTCAATCTGCTGCGCATGTCGCTGGCGTTTCTTGCGCTGGCGATGGTGAATCATCGCGGGTTGCGAGGGATGAGCCGCGAGACAGTCCGGGCGGGGCTGGTGGTTGGGTTGTTCCTGGCGGCGGGGTACCAGTTTCAGACGGCGGGGCTGGCGAGAACGACGGCGGCGAAGTCGGCGTTTATTACGGGGCTGGTGGTGGTGTTTGTGCCGCTGCTGACGCTGATTCCGGCGTTGAGGCCGGAGCCCGCGCGTGCTCCGGGGTGGAATGCAGGCGTTGGGGCAGTGCTGGCGTTTGCGGGGTTGTTTCTGCTGACGACTCCTGTGGGGACTACGCGGGGGAATCTGTTTACCAGCATCGGAGTGGGCGATCTGTTGACGCTGGCGTGCGCGCTAGCGTTTGCCGGGCATCTGCTGTCGATTGCGCATACGTCGAGGCGGGTTCCGGCGGGGCAGCTTGCGACTCTGCAGATTGGGTTTGCGGCGCTGGTGATGGCGGTGACGCTTCCGCTGGGCGGGGAGATTTATCTGCGCATGTCTCCGCGGCTGATGGTGGCGCTGGCAGTGACGAGCCTTCTGGCGACAGCGGCGGCGTTCACGATCCAGAGCTGGGCACAGCAACACATTCCGCCGACCCATACGGCGATGCTGATTACGCTGGAGCCGGTGTTTGCCACGATGACATCCTTTCTCTTCCTGCATGAACGGCTGGGAGGACGGGCTCTGGCAGGGGCGGGGTTGATTCTGGCGGGGATTGTTGTGATTGAGCTTATGCCGGGGAGTCGAGTGGAGACTCATCCCGGCATGGAGGCTCATTAGGAAAGGGCGAACGCACAGAGCGAACGTTTTCGTAAACTACTCAAAAGATGCGGAATTGGCAGATGGGTTCCTAAAACATTTATCGGGGGAAAGCGTCTAATCAAACGACGGTCTATCATGCCATTGGCCTCAGGGGGAGGCTCTCACGAGAGCACGCGGAACGCCGCCACAGCTATACTTAATACTTCGCCTGTGTTGGATTTGGCCGGAGCGAATAAGATACGAGGTCACAACGTAGACAATGGATACTTCTACAAACAACATGCCCAATCAGGCTGACCACAAGCGTAACCGCCGCCTGGCGATGACGTTTGCGCTGCTTGCCACTCTTTCCGCAGGAATTCTCGTGGGCTCGGTGATTACCCATGGGGTAAGCGGCAAGGAGCAGGCGGTCAACTCCTCTGATGCGAAGCCACTGGTGGTTCCCGCAGCAACGATACTCTCGAACGGCTTTTCACAGATCGCGAAGCAGGTGGGGCCCGCGGTGGTGAATATCAACACCGAGTCGTTGCCGAAGCAATCGAAGCGCGCCACTCCACGGCGGGGCCAGCGTCCTCCGCAGGGCGGCGGGGGCGATGATGAGGATCAGCCGCCGGGCGATATGCAAGACTTCTTCAACCGCTTCTTCGGCGGCCAGGGTGGCGAGGATGACGGTAATGGCGCGGACGGCTTCGGCGAGCGCCGTGCTTTGGGTTCCGGGTTTATTGTCGATTCCCGCGGATACATCATCACCAACAACCACGTTGTCGATAAAGCGGACAAGATTTACGTGCGGCTTTCGACTGATCCCGAGAATGGGCCTGAGGCTGAGGGGCGTCCGGCGCACGTGATCGGCGTGGACAAGGACACGGACATCGCAGTCATCAAGATCGATGCGGACAAGCCGCTGCCTACAGTGAAGCTCGGGAACTCCGACGGCGCACAGGTGGGCGACTGGGTGCTCGCGGTCGGCAGCCCGTTCGGCCTGTCGCAGACTGTATCGGCGGGAATCGTCTCGGCGAAGAACCGCTCGATTGACGAGCCTTCGCCTTCGGGCATCTCGCAGTCGCAGTTTCAGAAGTTCATCCAGACGGATGCGGCGATTAATCCGGGCAATTCGGGCGGTCCGCTGGTTGACATGGCAGGCAACGTCATCGGCATGAATACGGCGATCTTCACGCAGTCGATGGGCTCGCAGGGTGTAGGTTTTGCGATGCCGTCGAACACCATCATCGGCGTGTACAACAGCCTCATCGGGCCGGAGCATAAGGTTACCCGCGGTTCCATCGGCATCAGTTTCCAGCCGGTGCTCAGCTCGGCGGTGGGCCGGATGTACGGCTTCAAGAGCGGCGTGCTGGTCTCGACTGTGACACCAACCGGCGGCGCGGCGAAGGCCGGTCTTGAGCCGGGCGATGTGATCGTCTCGATCGATGGCCAGAACATCAAGGACGGCGACGACCTGGTGAACATCATCTCGGGGCGCAAGGTCGGCTCGAGCGTGAAGGTTGGGTATCTGCGCAATGGCAAGGAGCAGTCGGCGAATGTGCAGATCGGCGACCGCGCCAAGACCTACGCGGACATCACCGGCAGCAACGAGGACAACAATCCGGGGCCTCAGGAAGCAGATGCCGGGCAGACGACGCTGGGCATCACGGTTGACTCGATTCCTCCTCAGATTGCACAGAGGACGGGAACCCGGAGCGGTGTGATTGTGACCAGCGTGAAGCCGGGTTCGTTTGCCGACGAGATCGGTCTCGGCAAGGGCGCGATCATCACGGAGATCAATCGCAAGCCTGTGACGGACAAGAGCAGCTACAACGCGATCGTCAACGGACTGAAGTCGAAGGAGGACGTGGTCTTCGTGGTCCATAACCCCAATCAAAAGAATGGGGGCAATCAGTACGTCGGCGGGACGCTTCCGTAGAGGAGAGATTACAAATAAATTACGGGGAGAAGGCCTCTTCTCTCCGTAGCAACTCATTTATTTTCTGTTGTTTACTGCCTGGTTAAAGTTTGGCTTAAAAGATGTAGTCCAGAGGACGACCTTTTTATTGTCATTCAAGATACTCTGGGATAGGATTCCATTGATTGTCGAAGGAATCCGGGGCCAGATTTCAACAGTCCGGCCGCGATCTTGTTATTGAGGTTCTGTTTTCTTATGCTTCCAGGCCGACTTCTGAGCGCCGCTTTACTGGTTGCGATGTCGCTTCCGTGCGTCGCGGCGGCCCATCCCCGGCGTGGTCCAACCTCGCACAATAAATCTTCCCGATCGTCGAAGCCGGCGCCTAAACATACGAGCGGGCAACGTTCGATCGACGACAATCGCGCCACGGAGATCCAGAACGCATTGGTTCACTCCGGCTATCTTTCGGACTCGCAGGCATCCGGACATTGGGATTCACAGACCGAGGCTGCGATGCAGAAGTTTCAGGCCGACAATGGCTGGCAGACGAAGCTGATCCCTGACTCCCGCGCAATCATCAAGCTTGGTCTTGGGCCTTCGCATAGCTCGCAGTCTTCAGGCTCGAATGCCGCGGTCTCAGGAGTGACCACCTCCTCACTCAACGTGCAGACCTTCGCTTCAGGCCGCTAACAAGTCTCTATCATTCCCAATCTCATGCAGGCACCTGTTTCGACAGGACCTCGTCTTCTTCTGAATTGAATCTCTTGGCTGCGAGAGTATCGGTGTACCTCCGCGTGGATGAGTGTGCCGTCCGCTGCTTTTCCGGGATATAAATAGGGGCATTCCAATAACAAGGAGAAGCCGGATGTGGAAGAGATTCGCATGGAGGAGCTGGTGTGTTGCCGCGTGCCTGGCGGCAATCTGCGGTTCGGGGTTTGCCCAGGAGCTTGATGGAGCCACGCGCGCGAAGGTGGAAACCGAGATCAAGCGAGTGATGGATGAATCGGGCGTGCCGAGCGCGCAGGTGGGGATCGCGCGGGGCGGCAAGGTTGTGTATACCTCGGCCTTCGGTTCTGCGCGACTCGGGGATGCCGGCAAACCAGCGGTAGCTGCGACACCGGAGATGCACTATGCGATCGGCTCGATCAGCAAGCAGTTCACAGCGGCCTGCGTTCTGCTGCTGGTGGAAGAGCAGAAGATGTCGCTTGATGATCCTGTGGCGAAGTGGTTCCCGAAGCTGACGCGCGCCAACGAGGTGACGGTCCGGAACCTGCTGACGCATACGAGTGGATATTCCGACTATGCTCCGCAGGACTATACGATTCCGGTGTGGACGAAGCCGACGCGGCCGATCGATGTGGTCAACGAATGGGCAAGTAAACCGCTGGACTTCGATCCGGGAACGAAGTGGCAATACAGCAATACCAACTTCGTTCTGGCGGGGCTGATTGTCGAGAAGGTGAGCGGGAAGCCGTTCTGGCAGTTCCTGGATGCCCGTGTACTGAAGCCGCTGGGCCTCAAAGAAGCGCTCGATCTCGACAAGGACCGCGACAAACTGGAGCCGCAGGGTTACATGCGCAATGCTCTCGGTCCGCTGCGTCCGGCGATTCTTGAGGCACCGGGCTGGTACTTCGCTGACGGCGAAATGGCGATGCCGGCGAAGACGTTGCTCGAGTGGGACATCAGCGAGATCAACCGGTCGCTGCTCAAGCCTTCGAGCTATGACGCGCTCGAGAGAACGATGCTGCTTAAGAACGGTGCCAGCTCGGGCTATGGGCTGGGAGTCGATGTGCGGCAGGTCAATGGACGGCGCGTGATCTCGCATAGTGGCGAGGTGGGCGGATTTGTTGCCGGCAATGTTGTTTATCCCGACGACAGGATTGCGGTGGTGGTGCTGACGAACCAGGAGGCAAATCCAGCGGCAGTTACTTTGGCACGGTCGCTGGCCGCGATGCTGGTGAATGGGACGACGAACAATCCCGCGGCTGAGGCGCAGGCGAAGCAGATGCTTGCTGGACTCCAGCAGGGCAAATTGGACACGAGCCTGTTGACGGAGAACTGCAAGTTCTACTTCTCGAAGGAGGCAATCGACGACTTTGCGTCGAGCCTTGGACCGTTGGGGGAGATCAAGAGCGTGAAGTTGGACTCGGAATCGCTTCGCGGAGGAATGACGTTCCGATCGTTCAACGTCGAATTTGGAAATAAGAACGCGAGGCTCGCTACGTACACGATGCCTGATGGGAAGATTGAACAGTTTCTCGTGGAACCGTAGCTAGAGCAGAGCGAAGATGGCGAGCAGCAGGCATGGGCCCAGGATCGCCGCAGCGAGAGACAGGATGTAAGGCAATGCGGGACGGTCCAGGGTGTGCCGGCTCCATGCGCGCGCGAAGACGAGCCAGCATAACAGTGCGGCGATCTCGCAGAGGAGCGCGATTCCGGTCCAGTGGCGGATTGTGGTTTCGGTTACGAACTGCTGCCACGGGGTGGGTTCGCCGGATGCCTCCTGAAGCTCCGTGAGGCGGCCGAAGAGGTAGATTCCGGCGATGGTCGTGGCGACGGTGCTCGTGAGCGCGAGGATGAGCCACAACGGTCGCGACCGGAGGATGCGGCGAGTTGGAGAGCGATGCGTGCGGTGCCGCATACTGCGATGATAGTCGCGATGGATTGCGGGTAGCGCCTGGAAAATGGCCAGGAGCATGAAGGTGGTCAATGGGAGTTCGGATAAGCTGAAGGCATTGCCCAGGAGAGGCCCTTGATGCTTGACGTTCATGCGCCGCACGAGAAGATCCATAGCTTTCGCGATTTCCTGATCCACCTGCTGACGATCACGATCGGTTTGCTGATCGCGCTGGGGCTTGAGGGGTGCGTGGAGTGGAACCATCACCGCCATCTGCGCAATGAGGCCGAGGCGAATATTCGGCAGGAGATTGAAGACAACCAGAAGGACCTGGCGTCGGTGAGAGCTTCGATTGGGGGTGAGCAGAAAAACCTGAAGGAGGTTGCCGAGGTCCTGCAACTCAGGGTGGATGGCAAGCCAGTGAATAAGCACTCGCTGCAACTGGGTATCAAGATCGCGACGTTACAGGATGCAAGTTGGCAGACGGCTGCGAGCACGGGCGCGTTAAGCTACATGGAGTACGCGCAGGTGAAGCGGTATGCGTCGGCGTATCAGCTTCAGAGCCAGTTTGTGCAGGTCCAGAATGCGCTGGTGGACAAGGTTCCGGACCTGCTGGCGTATGTCGCCTCGGGCGATCCGACGCAGCTTTCGACGAACGATGCCGGTGTGGCCCTGGGTGAGGTGCGCAGGGGGATGTCGCGTCTTGAGGCGATGCGCGAGATCGGTGATGCGCTGGATCAGACTTATTCGAAGACGCTGCAGCGGGAGTAAGGGGGTGTCGTTATTGGCTCTTCACAGCGTCAGTCGATCTGGCGCCGACTGCTTTAATACAGAGCGGCTCTGTCCGTATAGGGTCATGCACTTGCTGAAGAAGTGCTGCGAAAGGAAAAGCTGATACGTTCGAAACCAGCGGTCTTCCAGGGAACCATGTATGTGCCTGGGCTACTGGCTTTCCCGTTGACAAAGATTTCGTCGTCACGCTTTGCCGTAAAAGCCTTCCCTGGCGACGCTTGAAGAGTTCAGTTCTGCTCAAATCTCCTGGAAGAACATTCGTGATTCGGATGAGTGATATGACTTCTCCAGAGTTGTTCAATTGGTACGTGTCATAAGCTGTCCAGTCCCCTGCCTCGGGATTGTCCTCTTGGGTCAGCTTGATAACCGATGGGTAAGTATTGAGGAACGTGACAGAAGCTACCTCCAGGGCACCGTCTTCATCGATGTCCAATGACCAGCGTTTCTGGTCGCTATAAGCACACCATTGATTCGTCCGTTCATTGTGGAGGATATAGCGCATAGCCGAGTCAGTCTGTGCTGAGGCGAATGAGGACAAGGCAGTAACGACTAGAATCCATGTGAGAACATTTCTTTTCACTTATTCCATGCCTCCAATGATTGACCCGCGACACGAAGCATAGCGATTTATTGTCACGCAAAAGGAGACCGCGTTTTGAGGACGCGGTCTCCTGCCTGGAGTCTTCGACGGTATCAGTTCTTCGCCGCCAGCTGGCGCAGGACATACTGCAGGATTCCGCCGTGCTGGTAGTAGAGGATCTCCTGGGGGGTGTCGATGCGGACGGCGACGGAGAACTCGGTGGTTTTGCCGTTGGGAGATTCGGCGAAGACGGTGAGGGTTTTGCCGTTGGCGAATTTGCTGTCGAGCATAGCTTTCAGTACGCCGGGCTGCTCGCCGAGACGGAAGATCTCTTCGCCGGTGAGGCCGAGCGATTCGACGTTCTGGCCGGGGAGGAACTGGAGCGGCAGGATTCCCATGCCGACGAGGTTGGAGCGGTGGATGCGCTCGTAGCTTTCGGCGATGACGAAGCGGATGCCGAGGAGGCGCGGTCCTTTTGCGGCCCAGTCGCGCGATGAGCCGGAGCCGTACTCCTTGCCTGCGAGGATGGCGAGCGGTGTGCCGCGCCTGGAGTACTCGACCGAGGCGTCGTAGATGGACATCTCCTTGCCTTCGGGGAGCAGGCGCGTAACGCCGCCCTCGGTGCCGGGGGCGAGCCTGTTGCGCAGGCGAACGTTGGCGAAGGTTCCACGGACCATGACCTCGTGGTTGCCACGGCGCGAGCCGTAGGAGTTGAAGTCCGCGGGCTTGACGCCGTGTGCGGTGAGGTATTGCCCGGCCGGGCCGTTGAGCTTAATGGATCCGGCAGGGGAGATGTGATCGGTCGTGACAGAGTCGCCAAGCAGGGCGAGGACGCGGGCTCCGGTGATGTCTTCGACCGGAGCGGGTTGGGCCTTCATGCCGTCGAAGTACGGGGCTTTGCGGATGTAGGTGGAGTCTCCCTCCCAGCCATAGGTATTGCCTTCGGGGAACTTGAGATTCTGCCAGTTCTTGTCGCCCTTGCTGACGTTGGAGTACTCGCGGTGGAACATCTCGGAGTCGATGGAGCTTTGGACGATGGAGGCGACCTCCTGCTGCGACGGCCAGATGTCGCGCAGGTAGACCGGGTTGCCGGACTTGTCCTTGCCGAGCGGGGTCTTGTCGAAGTCGTGGGCGATGTGTCCGGCGAGCGCGTAGGCGACGACGAGCGGGGGCGACATGAGATAGTTGGCGCGGACTTCAGGGGAGATGCGGCCCTCGAAGTTGCGGTTGCCGGAGAGGACGGAGACGGCGACGAGGCCGTGGTCCTCGATGGCTTTGGAGACGTCGGTGGGGAGCGGTCCGGAGTTGCCGATGCAGGTGGTGCAGCCATAGCCGACGATCTGGAAGCGGAGAGCGTCGAGGTAGGGCATCAAGCCGGACTTCTCGTAGTAGTCGGTGACGACGCGTGAGCCGGGGGCAAGGGAGGTCTTGACCCAGGGTGGCGTGGAGAGACCTTTCTCGACAGCCTTTTTAGCAACCAGGCCGGCAGCGACCATGACGTAGGGGTTCGAGGTGTTGGTGCAGGAGGTGATGGCCGCGATAACGATGGAGCCGTGGTCGAGGTAGGGCTCGGGATCGACGCCGAAGCGGCTGCGGATGGAGACCTGCGGAGCGTCGAGGACGGCGACGGCGGCGCTGCCTTCGGCCTGCAGGGTCTCGACGGGAACGGAGGGCGCGAGCACGACGGGCGCGGGCGCCCCGACGGAGGAGCTAAGGTCGCCATTGAAGGAGGCGTGGCCACCTTCGCCTTCCCACCGCACGAGTTGGCGAATGGACTTGAGGTTTGCCTTCGGGCCAAGGAGGGATGGGAGCTGCTCCTTGAAGGAGTCGGCGACGTTGTGGAGCGGGACGCGGTCCTGCGGGCGCTTGGGGCCGGCGACCGAGGGCTCGACGGTGGAGAGGTCGAGCGAGAGGGTGGCGGAGTAGCGGGCCTCGGGCGCGTCGGCGGTATGGAACATGCCCTGCTCCTTGTAGTAGGCCTCGACGAGGGCGATCTGCCCGGCGGGGCGTCCGGTGAGGCGAAGGTAGTTGAGGGTCTCTGTGTCTACGGGGAAGATGCCGCAGGTGGCTCCGTACTCGGGAGCCATGTTGGCGATGGTGGCCCGGTCGGCGAGCGGGAGTTCGGAGACGCCGGGGCCGTAGAACTCGACGAACTTGCCGACGACGCCGAGTTTGCGGAGCATCTGCGTGACGGTGAGGACGAGATCGGTCGCGGTGGTGCCTTCCCTGAGCTTGCCGGTGAGCCTGAAGCCGACGACCTGCGGGACGAGCATGGAGACGGGCTGTCCGAGCATGGCGGCCTCGGCTTCGATGCCACCGACGCCCCAGCCGAGGACGCCGAGGCCGTTGACCATGGTGGTGTGGGAGTCGGTGCCGACGAGCGTGTCGGGGTAGGCGACGTTGTCGTCGGTGGTGAAGACGCCGCGGGCGAGGTACTCGAGATTGACCTGGTGGCAGATGCCCATCCCCGGCGGGACAGCGGAGAAGTTGCGGAAAGCGGTCTGTCCCCACTTGAGGAAGGCGTAGCGCTCGCGGTTGCGCTGGAACTCGAGGGCGGCGTTGAGGTCATAGGCGCGCGTGTTGCCGAACTCATCGACCTGGACGGAGTGGTCGATGACGAGCTCGGCGGGCTGGAGCGGGTTGATGCGCTCGGGATCTCCGCCGAGGGTCTTCATGGCGTCGCGCATGGCGGCGAGGTCGACGATTGCGGGGACGCCGGTGAAGTCCTGCATGAGGACGCGTGCGGGCATGTAGGCGATCTCGCGGGAGGGCTCGGCGTGGGGGTCCCACCGGGTGAGGAACCGGATGTCGTCGGCGGTGACGCTGCGGCCGTCTTCGTGGCGAAGGAGATTCTCAAGCAGGATGCGGAGGGAGAAGGGGAGGCGGGTGAGATCGACGCCTTCAGACTTGAGAGAATCGAGACGGAAGATGGTGTAGGTCTTGTTGCCCGACCTGAGAGTGGATCTGCTCGTGAAGGAATCAGGATGTGCGGTTGGCATGGGTGTCAAATCTCCGATGCGCTTATAGCGCCAGGTGAGGGCCGTCGAAGTGGACGGCTGAAGGCTATCAAATTTTCACAAGAGATGTAGCGGGGCTAGGAGCGTCCGCGGTCAGGGCGACCGTGGCGAAAGCGCTTCAGCAGGGGTCGCCGGCGGGCTTTGCCCGCAGGGGTGCAGAAGCGAATGGGAACGCGGTCTGCCATCGCGATTATTTTACTGCGAAGTTCGGTCCGGATGGTTTGCGGTTCGATTCCAGTCTGGCGGGACGGTCTACGCCTCCCCGTCGTAAGATTCAAAAAATTCAAAACAAATGGGTTAGATGATGACGCTCGATGCGAGCTGAGAATGGAGGTTAGCTTTGCGTTTTACTGACAGGAACGCGGTTCCGAAAGGGAAATACACCTCTCGGATGACGACAGGGACTTTGAATACCACACGCGAAAGCCCGCCCACGGTTCGGGACTGGGCTCGTAATCGCGAACAATTGCGTCAATCAATCTCTGGTAGCTGAAGGGTTTATTACGTGGCGGCGGTACCCAAACGCTCAGTTCCAGGTATCGAAGCCGATCTACATCGACTTCAGTAGACCCGAATTGCTCTCCGAGAGGCTTATCCAGCAGCAGAAGCGGTCGTGCCGGAGTGCGGTGGATTTCATCGATCAGCACATCCACTGAATGCTCAGTAAGAGCATTTGTCGTGAGGTAGTAATAGCCGCTCTCCAGACACACCCGCTCGGGGCTTTCTGTGGGTTTCTGGGCAATGTTCAGAGTCCGGTACACAGTCGGACAGAATGATGGGGCTTTAAAGAGGGTCGCTGGAACGCCGATTACGACATTGCTGTTCTGAAAAGAAACCATTTCGCGCCATCGTTGATTGTCATCCAGCATTCCCCCTAACCACAATCCCATGACGGGCACGACGACGAGCCCAATTGCGATCGGTGACCAGACCCTTCGAAGAGCAGGCCGCGACTCGATGAGGGCAACTCCGAGAAATAATGCAGGCGTCGCACTCATAAGATGGCCGATGTCACACCGGCCAAAGGCGGCTGGAAGCAAAGCATATCCGACCAAGAGCAGCGGAACAGCCATCGAATGCAGATTGCGATCAAGAAGATCGCGTACGCCGAGACAGGCCGCAGCAACATAGCAGGTGAGTATGATGACGTTCGTAGGCGAAGGCAGCAGAGGAAATGACCACCCGCCTGTGGCGAACGCCCTGAGAGTTTCGAATTCACCCAGGCGCCAAGCGACAGCCGTAAGGATGGCTCCAGCACCGATGAATGAAACCAGGTCTACTATCGTGAACCCGGCTGCATTTTCGGTCACCACAAGCAGAGAGAACCATGCCGCAAGGCCCAGGAAGACAGCAATTCCCTGCTCCGGTGAAATCAGGAGCGCAAGCACAACCGAGACGATAGCGCTCGCGACGGTGAGGGCTGGGCGGCGGTAAAGCTTCCAGAGATAAGCGACGACAACGGTCAAAAAGGCTGGGCCGATCATTCGGGCAGGTGTATAAGCTATGCCTTCGTCTCGAATGGCCGGAAGTTGCAAGATGAACAGGAACCAGAACACGGCAACCCGGCGCTTTAATGGAACATCCATGAGCTTCACTGTCGCCCAGAGCATGCAGATTCCAGCGAGCCACTGAAACAGCCACCAGAGGTAATAGCCTCGGACGAGGGAACCATGTGTCGCATGCGCCAGCGTAACGGGAAGGTACAGATGAACCGGCCCATATGCATACTCGAACCCAAGATAAGGGCGACCGGAGGCCAACTTGTAGAGCCGGTTCAACCCATAAGCGGCTTCTCCTCCAATCACGTGACGGGCAGTTGGAAAAAGATGAGCAAGACAGCAGAATCCACCTATAGAGAGCGCTGCAAAAAGGGGAGGCGACGAGAGGGTTTGATTCGTGTCCGGCCCAGGCAAGCGATTTCGCACGAAGGTGGCAAATAAAAGGCTTCCGATACCGAATACAAGAAACGCTACATGGTTGTTGTATCCGACAACCGATGAGACTGACGCCACAGAAGCAACGGGAAAGGCATAGGGCAGAAAGAAAACGGCAGCAAGCAGCACGGCGAGGTAAAACAGGATGGATCGGGAGGAACGGTCCAGAAGCGGTATCGCATTCCTGCCCTGCCGTAGTGGCATCTCCCCTCACCCTTTGAGCGTCGATTCGTCGTTCCTCGGACAGCGGGGAGGTCGATCCTGGCCCGTTATTTCCACACTGTAAGGGTGGTGGGGACCCGAAGTCACCTATTTTTTGCGTTGCATCGTGCGATCGCTATTCCTCGCTCAGGGATGAAGGCAACCTGACACGACCGATTTCGCAGATCAAGCACCAGTTCCCAGGCAGAGGCAGATCATCGCCACTCCAAGGGCAAGCACGCGCCATCGATGCAGCACAGTCCATCGTCGGTGCTCCTGCTGAAGCTGCCTGGAGAATCCTGCATCTTCCATCCTTGCAATGCGATTGTTGATCGGCACCAGCAATAGCAGCGTAATCAGAATGACGCCTGCCCAGATGACACCGGCGGCGAGAAGCAGCCCAAAGCCTCGCTCTCCGTGCCGCACGATCTCCTCCACAATCAGAAGCAGCAGGCTGAGGACGTACCAGAACGGCATCACCGTTCCGAGTCTCCGGGCAAAAGAACGGGTCGCCTGAGTTCTCGCCGAGCTTTCCAGCTGCTCAAGAATCGGGCCCACAAAGGCGGCCACGGCAAACTCCACTCCAATCATTAATCCGATACAGACAATCGTCACGGTATTCAAAAGCTGATCCATAATTGCTCCTGAACACTCAGACTCTCAGTGCGGGTATACTGACTCAGAAAGATGTACTGACAAAGATGTCAGCAAAGGGGTCACATGGCCGTCTCGAAAAAAGAATGTTCGCCGTGCCCGATCGACGCCACTCTCTCTGTAATCGATGGCCGCTGGAAAGGAACCATCCTGTGGCGGCTTTCCGAGGGCGCGATGCGCACGAGTGAACTGCGCCGCAGCATCCCCGAGATGACTGAGCGAATGCTCATCCGCCACCTTCAGGAGCTGGTTAGCGATGGCATCCTCACCCGGCATGAGGAAAGGCGCGTCCCTCCGTGCGTGTACTACTCCATTTCGAAGTACGGAATGACGCTCGTTCCCGTACTGGAGACGATCTGTGGCTGGGGCAGAATCCATTTGAAGCGCACCGGAAGCTCTCGTTGATTTACCGTAATCACAAATGGATCGACGTCAGCTCATCACCGGCGCAGCCGCAATGACAACCTTTCTCGCGCAACAAACACAAGCCGCCACAGATTCTCCGCGCACGTTTCTGGAACTCACCACTTTCCGGCTGCATAACTCCGACGAGAACCAGCTCAAGCGCGTCTCCGACCACCTCGAGACCGGCCTCTTCCCCGCGCTCGCCCGGGCCGGAGCCCTCAGCGGTGGAATCGCGAAGCCGATTGCAGCCTTCAGCAACCTTATCGGCCCTGACGGTCCATCGGTCTTTGCCATCACTCAGTATGCCTCGCTGGCAGGCATGCAGGCGACTCTCGCGGCACTCGAAGCCGACCCGGCGTATCAGAAGTCTCTCGAAGCGCTGGGCTCCGGTACCGGCATGCCCTTCGTCACCATCGAGAGCAGCCTGCTCCACAGCCTCGCTGTTATCCCCGCGCCTGTTCTTCCCGACGATGTCAGCTCGCGGCCGCCGCGCATCTTCGAGCTCCGCATCTACCAGTCGCAGTCTGTCCCGGCGCGCCAGAAGAAGGCCGGCATGTTCAACAATGGAGAGATCGCCATCTTCGAGCGCCTCGGCATGCGGCCGGTGTTCATCGGCGAGTCGGTCGTTGGCCCGCGCCAGCCCAATATCACCTATATGCTCTCCTTTGACTCGCTCGCCGAGCGCGAAAAGCGGTGGCAGGCCTTCAGTACTGACCCCGAATGGAAGAAGCTCAGCGCTCCACCCGAACTCAAGGACGCGCAGATCGTCGCCAACATCAGCAACATCATCCTGCGGCCGCTGCCGTTTTCGCCGCTGCGCTAAGCGGCATGTAGGAGACTACTTTTGCAACTGGAGCAGGACGCAACCATGCGGCGGTAACGTCAACTAATCCTTCGTGCGTTGGGCCAAACGACATGGTCAAGAACTTTGCCCGTCCACACCTCTCTCACCTTGAATTGTTGTTTGGCATGCCCATTCTCTTAGGACGATCAATCCCCATCGGTGAATCTCCCACATTGAACAACGCCAGGTATGCCGGTCTGAGTCGCCCTTCGACGTCCAGACAATAGGTCGCCGTCTCGATTTCCAGCCAGCCGCTGATCGTGGCCATGCTGATTCATAGCGATCATATCCTTATTCGTCAGCAGCGTCTCCGTCCAGTCATCCAGCTCCGTCAGATTCGCTCCCACAATCAACGGAGACCGCGCAATCGCCCAGAGCGTCATCAGCGTTCTCTGCTCATCCTGCGTCAGCCTCGTCTTTCGCGGCGAGCCCCAGCCCGGCGACGGCCCCAGCGTTCCCAGCGGAAGCATATCGGCATCCGGCCAGTTTCCCGGCTTCACACTCGCGACCCAGCTCGCAATCACAGCAAACTGATTCTTCACGCCCTGCGGAAAGTGCTCGCTCTCCGGGCGCTCCCACCGGTCCCACACGTCGTCCGAGATGCGCCACAGCTGCGCATTCGCCGCGACCTCCGCGGCCTTGTCGAGCGGAGCAGGTCCGGGAGACAGGCTCAGTACCATCGCGCGCCCACTCTTCACGATCGCCCGGTGAATCATCCTGATCTCGTCGCCCTTGTATGGGTGCGACGCAATGCAATCCACCTTGAGGTAGTCGACGCCCCACGCCGCATACTGCCGCATCAGCGAGTCGTACCAGGCCTGCCCTGCGGGGGTGTCCTTTACGCCATAGTTGTCCGGATTCCAGGGACAGGTGTCGTTCGTATCGGCCGCGTCCACCGCATGAAAAGCCGCATGAAAAGAGGCGCCGGCGATGGGAGTGTTTTGCTGCACCGCCTGTTTCGGAATGCCACGAATGATGTGAATTCCAAACTTCAGTCCCAGCCCATGCACGTACTTCGCAACCGGCCCAAAGCCCGTATCTTGCGCTGCGCTGGGAAAGCGGTTCGGCGCAGGCACATATCTTCCGTTCGCATCCATCCGGTACGCGAACGCCTCACTCTTCTCTTTCTTCGGATTGTCGAGATACCAGCCCTCGTCCACCACCGCATACTCATACCCGGCAGGCTTCAGGCGCTTCGCCAGCACATCCACGTTCGCGCGAAACTGCTGCTCATCGATGGTCAGCCCATAGGCATCCCAGCTGTTCCACCCCATCGGCGGCGTCGGAGCCAGCACACCATTCTGTGCGCGACCTGTTCCACACATTGTTGCCAGCAACGCAATCGCACACAGATGCCTCATCGCGACCATCCCAAAAACTTAACACGGATTCACACGGATGCCACGGATCGAACGACAACAAAATCAGCACGGGAGCAAAAAACCGTGAGCCGGTTTCCTTGCCAATACTGGTAGAGCCTGTCTTAGAGCCGCGAAACGTCTTGGAGGCCGAAACGTCTTAGAGGCGCGAAACCAGGAACAGGCCGCCAGAGATCGCAAGCAGATCTTCCACGACTGCGACTACAAAGTCCGGCAGCTTCATCTGCATTACCAGTTCATGGCGAATGTAGTATCCCGCATAGGCTCCGACGATCCCGCCAATCAATCCCAACACCGCGCCGACGATCCCGCTTGTGCCGGTATCCGATCCGATTGCTACTGCGGCTCCTGACAGCGCCCCCATCAACGCTCGCGCGATCAATCCCGGCGGCGCTATTCGCGAAGGCGTATGCGGCAGCTTGTCCACGATCAGCTCCACGACCGCGAAAAGCACAAACATCGACAGGATCGAGCGATACGTGAGCAGACGCAGGGGAGTCTGATACAGATGCAGCCACCCCATGTAAGCCCCTGCGCAAACGATTGCGGGAGCCATCATGGACCGCAATCCCGCCACGCACCCAATGAGAAAGCAGATCACAATCACCGAAAAAGCCATCGCCAACCACCATCCTTCCAAATGGAGCAGGGGGCCCCGAGTCCGTTCGGAATCGTTTCGGCATTGTCCTCCAATTTCAGGCAAAGTGCAAAGCGCTCTGATTTGTCGGAATTACATTATTCGGCCCGTAAAGCTTCTACCGGATTCACCGATGCCGCGCGCCTGGCCGGAAAATAACTCGCCAGCATGGCCGAAACCGCCATCATCATGGAGACTGCCACAAGCGTGGAAACATCCCATGGCTGAGTTCCAAACAGCAGGCTCCGCATCAGAGCCGCCGCTACCAGCGAACACCCGAGGCCCGCACCGACACCCACCCCCGTCAGCTTCCCCGCTTCTCTCAGAATCAGCCTGTAAACCGTGCCTCGCTCAGCTCCGAGAGCCATACGCACACCGATCTCGCGTGTCCGCTGACTCACCGAGTAGGCGATCACTCCATACAGCCCGACCACGCCAAGCAACAAAGCGATTGCCGCAAATCCGCCGGCGAGCCACGCAGAAGAGCGGTGCAGGTATGCCGCCTGCGAGTCGTTGATCCGGCCCGCCATCGTCTCCGAGCTCAGTGTGAGGATCGCCGGATCGATCCGGTGAATTGTCTCCTGCAGCGTCTTCAGCTCCGCCTCCGGCTCCTGAGCGGTTCTCGCCACGACGTAAAACGAGTCGTCCGGTCCCTGGTCATACGGCGTGTACAGCGCCGGATGAAACTCACCATCCAACGGTCCTTCCTGGATGTCCTGCACCACCCCGATAATCTGCACCGGAGGCTGGGAAGGGTCGAAACGTATCTCCTTCCCGATTGCATCTTCGCCTGGGAAGTACCGGCTGGCAAATGTCTGGTTCACGATCATCACGCGCGGCTTTGAAGCATTGTCGCCGTCCGTGAAATAACGTCCCCGCACCAACCGAGCCCCTGCTGTATTGAAGTATCCCGCGCCTACCTGGCGCTGGTTCGCCTCGTTTCTCTGGCCCAGGTCCGGTCTGCTGACGATGAGGAAGGTCGTGTTCCCTCCCGCCACACCCGACACCGGAACCTGATGCGCCACCGCCGCCGACTGCACACCCGGCAATCCTTTTACTTCGCCAGTAATCCGATGCGCCAGCGCAACCAGCTGTTCATCCTTCGAATAACCTGCATGGGGAGCCCTCACCCGCAGCATCGCGAGATGCTCCGGCTGCATACCGATATCGGTGTGCAGTAAACGGTAGAGGCTCTTAACCAGAAGACCCGCACCCACCAGCAACACCATCGCCGTACACAGCTCTGCTACAACCAGGTTCGCGCCCAGGTGACGCCACACGGTTCCCGCAACGTTGCGGCCGCCCCCGGTCAGTCCTTCGCGAAGACTCGATCGCAATCCGGAAGAAGGCAACCGGACAAGCGGCGTCACCGAAAACAGGAGCGTCGTCATAAGCCCGATTAACACCGCAAAACACATCACATGCCAACCCGACCCCAGCCCGCACAGATAAGGCATATTCGCAAGCATGCTCGCCGGGATCAGCAGCGTCAGCAGACGCATCGCGCCATACGCTGCGCCAGCTCCAAGCAGACTCCCTGCGGCCGCGAGTGTCAGTCCTTCGATCGCAAACTGGAGCGCCAGCCTTGCCCTGCCTGCTCCAAGCGCACCGCGCAGGGCAATCTCGCGCCTGCGATTCTCCGAACGAACGAGCAACAGGCTCGACACATTGATGCATGCAATCAGCAGCAGCAACGCAGCTCCGCTCAACAAAAGCCACAGCACCGGCCGCAGATTTCCCGTAATTGTTTCACCAAGCGGAACCACCGTCCCGCCGCGTCCGCCATCGGAATCGGGATACTGCTTCGCCAGCCGATCTGCCATTGAGCTCACATCGGCCGAAGCCGCTTCGAGCGAAACACCATCTTTCAACCGCGCAATCGCAGAAAGCCAGTGCCAACCCCGATCGTCCGGCTTCGTTGAAGTCTGCAGCGGCACCCAGAACTCAGCCGGTCCGGCAGGCGGGAAACTAAACTCCATCGGCAGAACGCCGACGATGACATTGACTCTTCCATCCAGCGTTACCGTCTGGCCCAGCACATCCTGGCGGCCGCCATACCTGCTCTGCCAGGCCGCATAACTCAGCATCACGACACGAGGCGCTCCCAGTACGTCTTCGCCGGCATGAAAATCCCGCCCCAGTAGAGGACGGACACCCAGCAGATCGAAGAATCCCGCACTGACGACAGCTCCATCCGCTCTCTGGATTCCTGCGGGAGTGCTTACCCCGAACGGGCTGTTGTCATAGGCCTCCATTCCACTGAAGGCCTTGTTTATCTTCTTCCAGTCGAGATAGTCCAGATATGCGAGATGATAGCGCGGCCCCATCGGTGTGCTCTCGAACAATCCCACCAAACGGGTCGGATTCCGATACGGCAACGGCTTGATCAAGACGGCATCGACAAAGGCGAAGATCGTCACGCTCGCGCAGATGCCTAGCGCCAGCACCGAAATCGCCGTGACCCCAAACCCTGGATTCTTCCTTAACTGGCGGCAGGCATATCGAAGATCCGACCACATACTCTCCAGCACAAGGGCAGCATCGGCTCCAGTCATGCGCTCCTTGATCGTGGTGCGGCCGCCGAAGCGAACCATCGCATCCCTCCGCGCCTGCGCCTGCGGCATCCCGGCGGCGATATTGTCCTCGGTGCGCATCTCGATGTGAGCGCGGATCTCAGCATCGATTTCACTTTCAAGCTTGTGGCGGCGAAAGAGATTTCCGATACGGCGAACAAGCGACATGACTTCCTCCTACGCATACCCCAAAATGGCGCGAACACCTTTCACCAGGTGCTCAAAATTCCTCTCCGCCTCCTGCAACTGGCGTCTGCCCTCAGCGGTCAGCTTGTAATACTTCGCTCTTCGATTCGTCTCCGTCACCGCCCATCGGGAGACGATCCATCCGCTCTGCTCCATGCGATGAAGCGCGGGATAAAGCGAACCTTCCTCAACACGCAGCAACTCGTCGGATGCTCTCTGGATGTGGAGCACAATGCCGTACCCATGCAGCTCTCCCAACTGAGAGAGCGTCTTCAGAACCAGCAAATCCAATGTTCCCTGCAGATCGTTCTTTGCCATAAAAGACCTATCCCTAGAAAATTAGGGGTGAGCGTAGGTATACCCATAGATGTTTAGGGATGTCAAGAGGGAGAGACTACTTCTTAAATCTTCGCGTGCAGACTTCTGCCGATGACAAACGTCATCGCAGCGGCCAGGAGAGCCGGAATCGTCAGCGTCAGCAGCCCACGCTGATAGTCTCCCGTCAGATCCCTTGCCACTCCCATCCAGTAAGGGCCAAAAAAGCCGCCAAACATCCCGATCATATTCATCGCCGCGATCCCCGCCGCCGCCGATCTTCCCTTGAGAAAGATCGCCGGAATCGACAACAGCGGCCCTTGCAACGAGCTATAGCTGATAACCGCGACTGCCAGCGCCGCAACCCCAAGCCAGGGCGCCACCGGCGATCCGCCAACAAGAAAGCCTGCACCGACTACCAGAAATGGAATGATGACGTGCCAATAACGCTCGCGCGCATGGTCCGAATGGATCGCATTCAGAATCATGCCTGCCGCACCGAGCAGGCTCATCGCCGCAATCAGAAATCCGACATTCGTGACGCTGAATCCAGTGAGTTTCAGCAGAATCGCAGGAGCGGAAAAAGTATACGCGTAGTTCAAACCCAGCATGCAGAACGACAGCAGACCCAATAACCACACGCGCCAGTCCAGCAAGGCGCGTCCTACGCCTTCCGCATGCCCACCGGCGTCCTCACGAATCTGCCTGAGAAGCCACTCCTGCTCCTCTCTGCTCAGCCAGGCAGCGTGCGCGGGAGTGTCGGGCAGGCAAAACAGAAATATCACGCCAAGCACAAGCGCAGGCAGACCCTCCACCAGGAAGAGCCACTGCCATCCCGCCAGTCCAAAGCGGCCCTGCAGATTCAGCAGCGCGCCCGCTAGACCTCCCATCACCACCGAGCTCAGAGGAAGCGAGACATAAAACCGGCTGATCGCCCGTGCGCGCATGTCCGGCGGAAACCACTGCATCAGGTAAAACACCACCCCGGGAAAGAACCCCGCCTCCGCCATCCCCAGAAAGAATCGCAGGATGTAGAACTGAAGCGGCGTCCGCACAAACATCATCGCGATGGCCAACACTCCCCAGGTCAGCATGATGCGCGAAAGCCAGCGTCGCGCTCCAAACCGCAGGAGCAGCAGGTTCGATGGAATCTCGCACGCGGCATAGCTGACAAAGAAGAGCCCCGCGCCCAGCCCATAAATGGTGGCGCTGAAGTGCAGATCCTGATTCATCTGCAATGAAGCAAAGCTGATGTTGACGCGGTCCATGTAGGCCGTGCCATATCCCAACGCAATCAGAGGAAGCAGCCGCCAACTTGCCTTCCGCACCGCCGAGGCGCCTATGGACGGACCGGCAACCGTCTGCTGGATCATCGACACATAAGGCATCTCCTTACGAGCCAGGCCGGGGAGGAACTGCGATTCGAAGTATCGCGAGCATACCATGCCCCCTAATCCCAACCAATCAACCAAAAACGTGACCAATGCCCTTAACTTCCGACTGCCCCTGCAACTACCCTCACCGCAAAAGGAGCGATCATGAAGACCCACACCCTGGCTCTCGCCTTACTCCTCACCGTCCCTGCCCTTGCCCAGCACGACCATACGGCTGGGCTCAATGCTCGCGGAGCCCATGTTATGGGCTTCTCGCAGGAGAACACCACTCATCACTTCGTTCTCACTTTCGACGGCGGCGTCATCGACGTCCGCGCCAACGACATCAAAGACACCGCAAGCCGCGACGAAATCCGCGCGCACTTCCAGCACATCTCCCACATGTTCGCTGCGGGGGACTTCACTGACCCCATGCTTGTCCACGCTACCGACGTCCCCGGCACAGCTGCGATGAAGCAACTGAAAGATCAGCTTCACTGGGACGTCATCGAAACACCACGCGGAGCCAGGCTCATCATCACTGCCGACAACAACGCCGCACTCAACGCGCTTCACGAGTTCCTGAGGTTCCAGATCGAAGACCACAAGACGGGCGATTGTCCCATGCCACGGCTTTAGGACACATTAAGTCCGATCATCGATATGAGACCTATTTTGTCGGATATTTTGATTGATATAGGACTAATCATGTCGTATATTCGGTTTATCGCAGAATCTGGACTGGTTTTTCGAGTTTGAGGGAAGTCAGCCGGGAATTAGTTTGCAGGAAATGTGGATAAAAGAGCAGATCCCCGCGGGTTATCTCTTGGCGGAGACCGCGAGGATCTGAGAGCTGCTTGTCCCTGGAGGACTGCAGTTGTGTCCTGGATTATAGGGTTGCGGCTTACGGGCTTCAACCTGACTCTTCTCTTTTTCCCATTGATCAATTTGAGACGGTGCCATCGAACAGAGTTCATGGCCGAACTGGCTTGCTTATGAGCAGCAAACGAACCCTGTGCGCTTTTTCGGGGCAGGAAGGCTGGAGGACATCCGTGAAGAAGAGTTGGAAGAAACGGTTTGGGAATTCGCGTGGCTGGCTGGCGCTGGGAACGCTGGCGGCATTTGCAGCGGGCGGATCGGGAAAGGCCGCTGCGGCGACGAAGGTTCCGGCGAGGGGTTCGGGCACCGGCGATCCGGCGGCGAATCAGCCGGTGAAGCGCTTCAATATTCCGGTGGGAAGCCTGGAAGACGGGATCAAAGCCTATGAGCAGGCGGCCGGACTGTTTGTTGATGTAACGCTGCCGCAGGGGGCGCTGGCGGGATTTCAGACGAAAGGGGTGGTGGGGCTGCATACGGCGGAGGAGGCCCTGCGGATTCTGCTGGAGGGCACGGGGCTCGCGTATGCGGTGCAGGATTCGACGACGATGTCGGTGGGGCTGAAGAGGACGGAGCAGGTGGATGTGTCGTCGCCGCTGCCGGACTCGGTTTCGATGAACAAGTTTACGCAGCCGCTGATCGATACTCCGCAGAGCATCGCGGTGGTGCCGCAGTTTGCGCTGCATGATGAGGGCAACACGACGCTGCGCGATGCTCTCAGGAATGTTCCGGGCATCAGCATCGCGGCGGGTGAGTTTGGCGCGCAGGGTGACAACCTGACGATCCGCGGCTTTACGGCTCGCAACGATATCTTTCTGGATGGTATTCGCGACTTCGGCAGCTACTACCGCGACAGCTTCAACTATGAGCAGGTTGAGGTGCTGGAGGGTCCGGCGGGTGTACAGTTCGGGCGCGGATCTACGGGCGGGATTATCAACCAGGAGAGCAAGGTTGCGGCGGCCGACGAGTTTGTGAACGTGCAGGCGCAGTTTGGGACGGATGCTACGCGGCGTGTGTCGGCTGATGTGAATGAGCCTCTGCAGGAACTGATGGCGGGCTCGGCGGTTCGCGTGAATGCCGTCGCGACGGCGGGTGGAGTTGCTGGCCGTCCTTATGCGGCGAACAGCCATTATGGCGTTGCGCCATCGATCAGCTTTGGATTGAACTCGGCGACTCGAGGGACAATCAGCTACCTCCACATGACGGAGAGCGATACTCCCGATTACGGCTTACCGTGGCTGTTCAACAAGCTGGCTCCCGCGAACCGGCATGCTTATTTCGGGTTTCCGGACTCGAACAATCTGCGCGCCGATGTCGATGCCGTGACGGGCAAGCTGGACCACAGCTTCAATGAGCCGGTGCAGCTGCACAGCGTCGCGCGGTGGGCGAACTATGGGCGCAAGGCGCAGATTACAGAGCCGCAGATCTGTTCGAATGCGTCGCTTGCGGTTCCGGTGGGTGGATATGTGAGCTCGTTGCCGACGAGCTCGGTGACAGGGGCGACGTGTACCTATACGCCGTCGACTCCCGCGGACCAGATTGCGGTGAATCGCAATCAGCTCCAGGTGAAGAGCGTTGAAGGCATCCTGTGGGATCAGACGGAGCTGACAGCCCGGTTCAAGGTGCTGGGTCTGCGGAATGAGTTTGTTGGTGGAGCGGAGGGAGGTCAGGAGATCTCGAATCCGGTGCGCACGACGTACAGGAATGTGACGCCGACGAACCTGGCGAATCCGAATCCGGCTGATCCGTTCTCGGGGACGGGGGACGGTGGCTTCGGTGACCCATACGAAGTCGGACAGTGTCGGGTTGTACTTCGTCGATACGGTGCACCTGGGGCGGATGTTTGATCTCAGCGGCGGGGTTCGCTGGGACTACTTCGACACGAACTTCAACCTGTATGTTCCAGGGAGTTCGACGGGGAACATCGGGCCACTGGATCAGGTGGTGCATCAACCGAGCTATCGGGCGGCTTTTGTGTACAAGCCGAATTCGCACGGCAGCGTGTACTTCGACTATGGGACGAGCTTCAATCCTTCGGCGGAGTCGCTGAGTCTGAGCGTTTCGACGAGCGTGTTGCCTCCGGAGCAGAACGAGACGTATGAGGTTGGGGCAAAGTACAGCCTGCTGAGCGAGCGGCTGATGCTGGATGGAGCGTGGTTCCGGACGACGAAGCTGAATGCGCGAGAGACGGACCCGACGAACTCGAACAACATCGTGCTTGCGGGCAATCAGCGAGTGCAGGGCGTGCAGGCCAGCGCTGTAGGCCGGCTGCCGAGCGCGCTCGATCTTGTGGTGGGCTATGCCTACCTGAACAGCGAAGTCACCAGCTCGCAGTTCTTCCCGACTTCGGTTGGATATCCGCTGGCGAACGTGCCGAAGCAGACGTTCAATGCGTTTTTGACGCGCCGTCTGGTTGCGCAGATCAAGGGCGGCTTTGGCGCGAACTATGTGGCGTCACGCACGGCGAGTTCGACGGTTCCGTTTATGCCGCTGACGTTCGGGCCGTTGACGAGTTATGTCGATCCGGTTACCGGCGCGCCGAAGAAGGGGTACCAGGTGCTTTCGACAGGAATGAAGCAGGTTCCGGGGTATTGGGTTTTCAATGCGATGATTTCGCGGCCAGTGACGGACAGGTTGGAGTTGCAGGCGAATATCTACAACCTGGCGAACCGGTTCTTTATCGATCAGCCGCATCCGAGCCATCTGATTCCGGCGGCGGGACTGAGCGCGCTGATTGGCGTGAATTTCAAGTTTTGATTTGTAACTGAAAAGAGAACGATATGTTGCTTACGATTCCTGATGTGTTGACACAGGAGCAGGTGAAGATTGCGCGCGCGAAACTGGATGCCGCCGACTGGGTGGACGGCAAGGTGACGGCCGGCTACCAGGCGCAGCGGGTGAAGGACAATCAGCAGTTGCCGGAGACGCATCCGCTGGCGGGGGAGCTGGGCGAGATGGTGCTGACCGGGCTTGGCGCGGTCGCCGCTGTTTATGTCGGCGGCGCTGCCGTTGAAGGTGTTTCCTCCGATGTTCAATCGCTACACGGGCGGCGGGCATTTCGGGACGCATGTGGATACGTCGATCCGGCAGATGGTGACGACGGGACAGAGGATTCGGACGGATGTTTCGGCGACGCTGTTTCTGACGGCTCCGGAGGAGTACGACGGCGGCGAGCTGATCGTTGAGGATACGTATGGGACGCACAGCGTGAAGCTGCCGGCGGGGCATATGGTTTTGTATCCGTCGACGAGCCTGCATCGGGTGGAGCCGGTGACGCGCGGGGCGCGGGTTTCGAGTTTCTTCTGGGTGCAGAGCATGATTCGCAGCGACGCGGACCGCGCGATGCTGCTTGAGGTGGATACGGCGATTCAGCGGCTGGCGGTGGAGTTGCCGGGAAGTCCGGTTGGGGTGCAGCTGACCGGGGTTTATCACAATCTTCTGCGGCGCTGGGCTGAGATGTAGCGATTTTTCTCAGGCGCGGAGCCGTGATGCTGCACTAAGATGGACGGGCTATGAAAGTCCAGGTTGAAACGATTGAGCGGAGCGATTTGCTGGGGCAGCGGCGTTTTGTATTTGCCGGCGCCTTTGTGTTGCTTCTGGTGTTTGCGATCCAGGTGGTGAGCGTGATCCGGCAGGAGTCGCTGACCTGGGATGAAGGCGACCATATTTTCGCCGGATATATGTCGTGGAAGACCGGCGATTTCGGGTTCAATCCTGAGCATCCTCCGCTGATGAAGTCGCTGGCGACGATTCCGCTGCTTGGGCTTCCGCTGAAGGTTCCGGCGGACCAGCATCGTGAGTTCAAGCAGGAGGCCTACTTCGACGGCCGCGAGCTGCTGTTTGGCAATGCTCCGGCCTACAGCGCGGAATCGCTGACGCTGCGGGTCCGGCTGGCGGCTGGCATTGTGGCTCTGCTGCTGGCTGTTGTGGTGTTTCTCACCGCGTCGGAGATGTTTGGCGCGGGTGCGGGATTGCTTGCACTGGCGATTCTGACGTTCGATCCGAATGTGCTGGCGCATAGCGCGCTGGTGACGACGGATGCCGGGGTTTCGTGCTTCTTCCTGGCTTCGGTGTATGCGTTTTACCGGTATGTGAAGGCTCCTTCTGCCGGGCGGTTGGCGGTTGTGGGTTTGGCTGCCGGGTTGGGGCTGGCGAGCAAGCATTCGGCGGTGCTGCTTTTGCCGATGCTGGGGTCGCTGGCTTTGCTTGAGGTTGTGTTCCGGTTCGATACGGATGCGGTGCGTGAGAGCTCGTGGTTGAAGCGGGCTTTGCGGATGGCAGGCGCGCTGGCGATTGTCGGCGTGATTGCGGTTGTGGTGCTGTGGGGTTTTTATGGGTTCCGGTACAACGCTCGTCCGGGAGTGCTGCGGCTTGATCCTACGCTTGCGGAGTATGTGAAGCCCCTGCGTGCCGTTGAAGCCAGCGGCATTTTGTTCCTGGCGCGGTTGCATGTTTTGCCGGAGTCGTATCTTTATGGGCTTGCGGATGTTCGCTCGATGGCGAACGGAATGCCGACTTTTATTTTTGGCAGAGTCTTCAACCATGGCGTCTGGTATTACTTTCCGGCGGTGCTGACGATCAAGTCGACGCTGGGGTACCTGGGGCTGGCGATTGTGGCGTTTGCCGCGGTGTTCGCGAAGCGGTTGCGACGTTGGCGAGAGATTGTTTATCTGCTGGTTCCCGCGGGGATCTACTTCTGGGTGGCGATGGGTTCGAGCCTGAATATCGGGGCTCGGCATATTCTGCCGGTGTATGTGTTTCTGGCCGTGTTTGCCGCGGGTGGATGCTGGGCGTGGATAGAACGTAACGGTGTGTGGAACAGAAGATGGGCGGCGGCGGTCGGGGTGTTGCTGCTGGCGCACGTGGTTTCGTCGGCGAAGGCTTATCCGAATTACATGGCTTATTCGAATGAGCTTTGGGGCGGGCCTTCGAAGACTTACAAGGTTCTGAGCGACTCGAATACGGACTGGGCGCAGCAGTTGCTTGCGGTGAAGAAGTACACGGATGCCCGGGGCATCAAGGAGTGCTGGTTTGCTTATTTTGCGGACCCGTTTTTGCGCGCGCAGGATTATGGGATTCCGTGCAAGCCGCTGCCCACGCCGGACTCGATGTGGGGGAAGGTGGAGCATGAGGTTCCGGAGGTGGTGCATGGGCCGGTGCTGATCAGCGCGGGCGACTGGATGTGGTTTGAGGGCGGGTCGAATGTGCTGAGTCCTTACCAGCAGTTCAACCACCTGGAGCCGGTGACTTCGATCCAGGATGGGGTGCTGGTGTATGAGGGCGAGTTCCGGATTCCGCTGGCTTCGGCGCTGAGTCATGTGCTGCGCTCGTCGGCGTTGCTGGAGCAGAAGAAGGTTGATGAGGCTGTGGCGGAGGCGCAGACGGCTGCGACGATCGCTCCGGATGGGCTGCAGACGCAGATGGCGCTGGGCGATGCTTTGTCGGCGGCGGGGCGGAAGGATGAGGCTCGCGTGGCTTACGGGAAGGCGCTCGAGATTGTGGGGACGATGGAGCATGGGGCGCGCGAGAGCTGGAGCGATCGGATTCGGAAGAAGATGTGAGAGGCCTTTCGGGGGGGTACCCCCTCCCCCCTATCTTTTGATGTAAATTGTTCATTTTGCTTGGTTTAGATTAAGGGCTGGTTTGTAAATTATTCCATCCAAATGGTTTACGGGTAAAGATTTGAAACTAAGGTGGTTATAGTCTCGAAAAATTTCTATTTGCGATAGAGAGCCCGGGTTTTGGCTATTTCCAGTTTAGCGGGATTGGGAAACTGGTCTGCCACTCGGAAGTGGTTTTATTTCTTAGGTTTGGGTGGTTTTTGGGCTTGACATGCGATTTTGCTGGAGTTTTTGGGGTAAAAATTTTTGGCGCGGAGCGATTTGGATTTGGAGGTGACTTTAGCGGCGGATTTTTGCCTTCGGCAGAGCGGTAGGGCCGCTTTTTTAGCGTCTTCAATGCCAAGGCTAAAGCCTTTGGCCTATCTCAACAGCAAGTGCGGCACGGCTGAACAGGCGTGCCCTTCCGGTTGGATCTTTTCGGTAGGCCTGGGGCATGCTCTCCCTCCTGGATCTTTTGGTGCGGCTGAAGGTATTCTTTCCCGCCCATGCCCGGCTCATGAGTTCGAGGCTGCAGGCAAATGAACAGAAGTGGTGACATTGGCACCCTGTGTCGTTCCGCCCTTTCGGGCTCCACTCCGGCGTTACACCCCAACGAGCAAAAGACCGCTCGCCGGGGACCCCGTCTTCGGCAGAGCGGTAGCCGCTTCGTGGCGGCTCAAGAGGCCCAAGGCTAAAGCCTTGGGTTACCTCAGAAGCAAAAACGAGATTTTCCGCAGCCTGTGAAGGCGTGCCCTTCCCATCACAGCTAAAGCCTTGCCTTCCAGCACTGCGGATCGCCTTTCCATTTCTACTTAGACAACTGCAACTGCAACCGCAACGGTAAAGGTCGCGGTTGTGTATTTAGCGTGGCCGGGTTTCTTCTTTTGGGAGGAAGAGGGAGAAGATGGTGCCTGGGTGGCTGGGGTGGGTGGAGCTGCGTACGGCGAGGTGGCCCTGGTGCCGGTCGACGATGCCGGCGGAGATCCATAGGCCGAGGCCTGTTCCTTTGAGGTCTTTTGTGGTGTAGAAGGGCTCGAAGATGCGTGCGCGGACTTCGGGGGGCATGCCGTGGCCTGTGTCGGCGATGGAGAGGCGGATGCCTTCGCGGTTGTTTCCGTTGGGCAGGCGCTCGATGGCGTCGTGGGCGCGCACGAGGAGGCGGCCTCCGTGGCGCATGGCGTCGATGGCGTTGGCGATGAGGTTGTTGAGGACCTGGCGGATGTCGTTTTCGAAGCAGAGGATGGGATGCGAGGTGGAGTAGCGGGTCTCGACGCGGATGTTCGCGTTGACGAGGCGTCCGTGGTAGAGGTTGAGGACGGGGTCAACGAGATCGGCGGCGGTGACGAGGGTTGCGTTGACGGCCTGGCGGTGGAAGCGCAGGGTCTGGGTGGCGATCTGGCAGACGCGGCTGAGTTCGGCTTGCGCGGTTTCGACGTAGTCGCGCAGGCTGGGGGACAGCTCTTCGGAGTTGTTGATGAGGAAGAGCAGATTCATGATGGATTCGAGCGGATTGTTGATCTCGTGCGAGATGGAGCTGGCGAGGCGGCCGACGGCGGCGAGTTTTTCGCTCTGAATGAGGGCGGCTTCGGATTTCTTCTGGTGGGTGATCTCCTGCACGACGGCAGCGACCGCTTCGACGTGACCTACTGAGTTGCAGACCGGAGAGTAGCTGACGTTCCAGGAGCGGATTTCGCCGGGCCGGGCACGAAGTTCTCCCTCGACGAGCTGATTGCGGATAGTTTCGCCGGCGGCTGCGCGGCGGAGCAGGGTCTCGGCTGCGGGGAGCGGGATGAGGTCGTCGAAGCGGCGGCCGAGGATCTGGCTTTTTGGAAGACCGATGGTCTGGGCCTGGACTTCGTTGACGCGGAGGTAGCGGAGGTCGATGGGGTCGAAGAGAGCGAAGCCTACGGGCGCGCTCTCATAGATGGATTCGAGCTCGGCGCGCTGGCGTTCGGTGGCTTCCTGGCGCTGCTGGAGTTGTTCGGCGAAGGTCTTGCGGTCGTCGATGTCGATTTTGACGCCGAGCCAGTGAAGGATGTTTCCATTGTCATCGCGGACGGGCTGTGCGCGAATCCACCACCAACGGGCTCGGCCGTCGTAGTCGCGAATCATGCGGGCTTCGAGATTGAAGTCGTCGCCGGTTGCAACGGAGTGCCGCCAGGCGTCCAGGACGCGCTTTTGATCATCGGGATGGTAGGCGCGGAGCCAGTTGTCGCCTTCATAGTCTGCTTCGGTGAAACCGAGGTAGTCCATGAGGACCTGGTTGGTGTAGATGATGCTGCCGCTGGGCGAGGCCATCCAGATGGCCTGCGGGTTGAGGTCGGCGAGGATGCGGTAGCGGGCTTCGCTGGCGGCGAGGGCCTCCTGTTGCCGCTTGTGCTGGGTGATGTCGATGGAGAGTCCACGGAGGCGGGGTGTGCCGTTGTCCATGATGGCCTGGCCACGGCTTTCAATCCAGCGGATGGAACCGTCGGCGGCGCGGATGGGGAGGTCGATGGTGATGAGCTCTCCGGTTTCGCTGGCGCGGCGGATCTGGTCCATGAGGACAGGAATGTACTCCGGGAGCACGAACCTGGCGAAGGTCTCGAGATCGGGGATCTCTTCGTGAGGACGTCCGAAGACGGGATAGGCTCCTGCGCCGGGGGTGATTTTTCCGGTGTTGAGGTCGATGTCCCAGGTGGAGGCGAGTGCGGTCTGCTGGACTTTTGAGAGGAGATCCTGCTGGTACTCAATGGCCTGCTGGGCCTGGCGGCGAGCGGTGATGTCGCGGAAGAAGATGACGATGCCATCGTCGGCAGGACGGACCTGGACTGAGAGCCAGAGATTAAGGGGTTCGGGGTAGAAGTCTTCGAATTCGCCTGGAATGCCTTCGTTGAGGGCACGACGGAAGTAATAGGCGAATTGTCCCTGACGTCCTTCGGGAAACTCCTCTTTGGCAACCTTTCCAACGAGTTCGCCTTTGACTGCAAGGAGTTGTCGCGCACGGCGGTTGAGGTAGGTGATCACGCCCAGGCGATTGATGCTGGCAACGGCGTCGGTGGTGGCTTCGAGGACCTGATTGAGCTGGCGTGAGGCGGTATCGCGGAGGAACTCCGCTCCCTTGCGATCGGTGATATCGCGGACAGAGACGGCAATGCCTTCGCCGTTTGGAATCACGTGAGTGTCGAGCCATATGTCGCGTTCGGGGCAGTAATACTCAAGCTGCGCAGGGAGGCCTGTTTCCATTGCGTTGCAGTAGTAGCGCTCGATCTCGGTGCCGACTTTGCTGGGGAATATCTCCCAGTGGGTCCGTGAGTTGAGATCGGCTTCGGTGAGGCCGAGGGCTCTGCGGGCTTCGGTGTTGGCAAAGGTAATGCGCCATTCACGGTCCATACAGAGGATTCCGTCGGGAAGCTGCGTGAGGAGCAGGGCAAGTTGTTCGTTGCGCCAGTCCTCGAAGCGGCGACCAACACTTTGGCGCTGAACGGAGTAGTCGATCTTGGTCATGCTATCGGACATAAATGCTGCCAATGAAGTGGGGAATTGATCATCTCACAGCCGAAATTGCTGAGAACAGGGGCCCAAGAGTTATAGAGAGGGTTCCAGACTGTCAAGGCGCGCCTGAAGAGCGGCGACGGTTGCAGCCAGTGATTCAAGCTGGGCCTCCATGCGGAGGAGGCGCTGCGCAGTGTTTTCGGTGGCGGCAGATGATTGGGAAGGCACTTCAGTGAGGTCGGGGGGGTCCCCCAGCAGATGAGCATAGCGAGATTCGCGAGATCCGGGTTGGCGGGGGAGGAGGACGGTGAGCGGTCCGGTGGTGTCGGTCTCGGGGTTGCGGGAGGCGAGACGGTCGAGGGTCGCCTGGACGGCGGGGATGTCGTCGAAGGTGTGAAGGCGCTCGGAGCGGCTGCGGATCTCTCCGGGAGTCTGGGGACCGCGCAGGATCAGGAGGCAGAGAACGGCGGTTTCGTCGCGTCGGAGATTGAGGACAGTGCGGATGCGGTTCTCATACTTGGCAACGCGGGAGTCGTGCGCGGTGGAGGTAAAGTCGAGGTCTTCAAGGGCGTGGAGCGCCTGGCGGACTTCGTCTTCTGTGAGCTCGAGGACGGGATCGCGGCTCGACTTCTGGTTGCAGGCGTTGACGAGGGCGTTGAGCGAGAGGGGATAGTTCTCGGGCGTGACGATCTCTTTTTCGACAAGAGCTCCGAGTACTCGGAGCTGGGTTTGGCTGAGCGTCATAGTGATTAGTCTATAAGGATGAGATAAAAGGATGTTTTCAGAAATTCAGCGGGCAGGTAAGTTGTTCATTTTTCGCGAGCCGTAAAAATGGTGACACAAACGTTACATAGAGAAAAGAAATGTGGGATGGAGTCTTCTAAAATGATACGAGCGAATGAAGGAAGGTGAAGTTCATTTGCCGGACTTGATTTTTCAGCAGTTTGGAGTTGTGATGCACAGGTGGCAGGGGAAAGTTCTCGCGGCGGCAACGGCTGTTTTGCTGATGTCCGCGGTGAGTGGATCTTTGAAGGCGGGTGAGACGGCGAGGACCGGCGAGGCGAGCGCGCCGGAGTATCGGCTGCGGCTTCATCATCTGCACACGGGTGAGGACATCGACATTGTGTATCGGGTCGGCGATACCTATCTGGCGCCGGCGATGGCGAAGCTGAACCAGTTTCTGCGGGACCACCGGACGCAGACGTCGAGTGAGTACGATCCGAAGGAGTTCGACCTGCTGCACGATCTGATGGCAAAGCTGGGGCGGCCGGACGGAGTGATCGATATTGTCTGCGGTTACCGGACACCGTGGAGCAACGGCCTGCTGCGGTCGCGGTCCGCGAACTCGGGTGTGGCGGAGCATAGCCAGCATATGCTGGCGAAGGCGATCGACATCCGGGTGCCAGGAGTGGATACGGTGACTTTGCGCGATGCGGCGCTGAGCCTGCATGAGGGCGGAGTCGGCTACTACCCGGTGAACCAGTTCGTGCACGTGGATGTAGGGCGGGTGCGGCAGTGGAGTTATGGGACGGCTTCGAAGTCTGTTTCGACGAAGGCTGTCGCCAAGGCGCGCGCACGGCGTTCGGACAGATCTGCTTCGGGTGCGTAGAGTTCAACGGCGAATCTGATACGGCGCCGGTCTATTTCAAACGCCTGGGTGTTTGACGCCAAAATTTAAAGAGAGTGTCTGGATGAGGCCGCCGATTCGATTGGTTGAAACCAGCGGGCGATCATCCAGACATAATGTCTCTCTCTACGGAATCCGGTCAGTTGGCATGACTATCATTGATGAGCACTACCTTCAGAGCATGCTCTTTCGCAGCGTTCGTGAAAGTTTCGTATGCTCTTTCGATATCGTTCAAGGCAAAGCGATGGGTTACCAACTTATTTGGCTGCAATTTGCCGGACCTGACAGTCTTCAATAGCATTGGCAGGGTAACTGTATCGACCAGGCGAGTCGTCAGCGTTATATTGCGATCCCAGAGTTTTTCAAGTTGCAGCGGTACAGGCTTGCCGTGTACGCCAATATTTGCGATGTGACCGCCCGCCCCGACGATACCCTGACAGATGTCAAAAGTCGCAGGCACTCCAACTGCCTCGATCGCTACGTCGACCCCCATGTCCTCGGTCATCTCGAGCATGTGAGCGACGGCCTTGCCATCGGAACTATTGATCACTCCATCTGCACCCAGCTGCTTTGCAACACGCAGGCGGTTATCATCCATGTCGATCATGAAGATTTTTCCCGGCGAATAGAACTGCGCTGTCAGCAACGCGGCGAGGCCAATCGGTCCCGCTCCTACAATGGCGATGGTGTCGCCTGGTTTCACTTGTCCGTTCAGCACTCCGCACTCAAAGCCTGTCGGCAGAATGTCGCTCAGCATCGCGAACGCTTCTTCATCCCCGCCTTCAGGAAAACGATACAGGCTGCCATCGGCATGAGGAATTCGAACATATTCCGCCTGGGTTCCATCGATCGTGTGGCCCAGGTTCCATCCGCCGGTCCGGCAGTGCGAAGGCATGCCCTTTCGGCAGAAATCGCACTTCATGCAGGCAGTAATGCAGGAGATGATGACCCGATCTCCGGGGCGAAACTGTGTTACACCTGTTCCGACCTGCTCGATGACGCCTACGCCTTCATGGCCCAGAATGCGGCCATCGGTTACCGCCGGCACGTCTCCCTTCAGAATGTGAAGATCCGTTCCGCAGATCGTCGACGTCGTCATCCGGACGATGGCGTCTTCCGCGTCTCGGATTTTGGGCAAAGGTTTATCTTCCCATGTTGGCTTAGCGGCACCACCGGGAGAGGGATGGTATACCATCGCCTTCATTGTTGTAGTGGCTGTAGAAGTGGCTTGAGGTTCCATCAGCAGGGTCGGCATGGCTATCACCTCTTGTAACTGCGACTCTAGAATCTCGTAAATCAACTTGTCTGTGATGAAGGGCACAATCGGCTGTGGGTTGAGCAGTCGTCATTTTCGGAATGCAGGCGCTGCGGTACACTGCTGTCACTTTTGCGATTGCGAGTGTGTGCCGATGAGCCGAGAGTATTTTTCGAGTGATCCTTCGCGTCCGTTTGCGGATGCGGTGCTGGTGGATGGGCGAACGCTGTATATCTCCGGGCGGATTGGGCTGATTCCGGGGACGACGAAGGTTCCGGATACGGTTGAGGAAGAGGCGCACCTGGTGATGCAGGAGGTGCAGCGCGTGGTTGCGATGGCGGGGATGACGCTGGATCAGCTGGTGTCGCTGCAGGTGTTTTGCAGCGATGTGTCGCTGTGGGAGCGATTCAATGCGGTGTACCGGACCTACTTCAAAGGACAGTTGCCTCCGCGGGCGTTTCTTGGCTCGGGGACGCTGCTGTTTGGAGCGCGATTTGAGCTGCAGGGGATCGCGGTGAAGGATTAGTGTCTCCCGCGGCGCGTTCTCTCGGCGAAGGGAGATGGGGGCTGGAGCGTGCGCAGCAGATGGCGCGAGAGATTGAGGGCGATCGCCGTGCCGTGAAGGCGCTGGTCGAAAGCATGTTTGGTGAGGATCCGGAGATTCGTAAACGCGCCGCGGATGTTGCGCGGAGGATAGCGAAGCGAGATTCCGGCCCGCTGGAACGGTATGCCGACGAGTTGGCGGGATTGCTGGCGGAGATTTCGGTGGAGGAGTCGCGGACCCGGTGGCATTTGGGGCTGGTCGTCGCGCGGGTGGCGCATACGCGCGAGCAGCGGTTGCGCGCGGCGCGATTGATGCAGTTGCTGATCGAGGAGGAGAGCAACGTAGCGCGCTGCTCGGCGGTGGAAGGGATTGGCATGCTGGCGAGCGAGGAGGTTTCTCTGCGGCCGGTGGCGGAGGAGATGATTACGCGGGCGCTCAGGGAAGGAACATGCGCGATGAAGGTGCGGGCACGGTACGCGAAGAAGAGGCTGGAGAAGGCGGGCAGATCCGCCTGATTGCGGATCGCAGGCGGCGAAAGTGGCTTGATTGAGGCTCCCCCTGTGAGTTCTATCACTTTCAAATTAGGGCAAAAAGTAGTATCTTGCACCGCATAGAGTGTAGAGAGGGGATTCCCTCCTCCAAGTTGTGGGGCCAGAACGTTGTGGGGCCAGAACGTCGTTTTCCCAGGGCTAAATTTTCGCGAGGACGGTTTGTATGACCGTAGAGGCGACGCCCCGAAGGGTACGGATTCTCCGCTCGGCGGAACGAGTGTTTCTGATTGTGGGGATTGTGTTTTTGGGCACGTACCTGAGTGCACTGCTCTACCGCAATCTATCGGCACGCGCGGCTGTGAGGGAGTTTCAGCGGGAGGCCGCGGCGGCGCGGACGCTTCCGGGTGATTCTTCAGGGGTTGATAAGGATCCTGCACGGAGCGCTCCGGCGGCAGCGGGAGCCATTGATAAGAGTCTGTGGAGCGAAAAACGGATTCGCGCTTATAACGACAGCCTGAATCATGCGTTTGGCGCGCCGCTGGCGGTGCTGTCGATTCCGAAGATTCATCTTGAGGTGCCGGTGTTTGAGGGCACGGACGATGTGACGCTGGACCGCGGCGTGGGCCGGATTACAGGTACATCGCGTCCAGGCCAGGCGGGAAATCTTGGGATTGCGGGGCATCGGGATGGATTTTTCCGCGGCTTAAAAGATGTGACCAAGGGCGATGAGATCAAGCTTTCATTGCCTGAGGGAGACGCAACGTATGTCGTTGACCAAATAACAGTAGTGACACCCCAGGATGTTTCGGTGCTTCAACCCAGGCCTGTCTCCTCACTCACTCTGGTGACTTGTTTCCCCTTCTATTTTGTGGGGAGTGCGCCGGAGCGATATATCGTCTCTGCGTCATTGCGAGCAGATGCACAGTCAGCCGTAAGCCGAAATGCGCGGCTAAACCCTTAGGAGGAAGTATGGGAGTTACGAATTTCAGCAGCAGACAAAGAACCATTCTCCGCGCAGCTTTGTGCACGTTTGGCTGCGCGGTGATATCAGCGTGTGTCTGGGCACAGGACACCAGCACAACAACAACCCACAAGGCCGCGTCGACCTATCAGACGGATATGAAGAGCGGCACGGTCGTTTATGTATCGGGCAATAATCTGGTGGTGAAGGGAGCGGACGGAACGGTGAAGCACCTCATCATTCCGGAGGGCCAGACGTTCGACGTGGACGGCAAGCAGCTCACTGTCCACCAACTGACGCCGGGCACGCACCTGACACGGACGATTACAACCACGACGACGCCCACAACCATCAAGACGGTGAGGACGATCGATGGCAAGGTCTGGTATGTCAACGCCCCGGGCCTGGTGATCCTGACGCTGCCCGATGGAACCAACAAAGAGTACAAGGTTCCGAAGGGACAGATGTTCATGATCGATGGCAAGGAGCAGTCGGTGTTTCATCTGAAGAAAGGGATGATGGTAAGCGCAACGGTGGTCACGGAAGAGCCGGTGACGCATGTTACCCAGAACCAGACGGTGACGGGAGTTGCACCTCAGATGCCGGACCATGTCGATGTGCTGCTGGTTGAGAGCGAGCACCAGCCGGCTCAGCCAACCCAGACCGCTGCTGCAGCGCCCGAAGCGGCTCCTGCGGCACTGCCGAAGACCGGAAGCGAGTGGCCGCTGGTTGGGCTGCTTGGGTTCAGCAGCCTGGGAGCGGGGATGCTGACACGCCGGATTCGGATGGCGTGGAAGTAGCCTGATCGAAGCGTAAGTGCAGGCCTCGCCTTTGTGGCGAGGCCTGTCTGTTTAAGGGTTCGACGGACTCTTGTTTTGGGCTAAATGACTATAATAGTCATTTAGAGGTGTAACCGTGGCGAATTGGGGAGTAGCAGAGGCGAAAGCGAAGTTTAGTGCGGTGCTGGATCGTGCTGAAAAAGAAGGGCCGCAGTTGGTAGAGCGGAGAAAGAGACGATTTGTATTGATGACCGAAGAGGAACTTGCGCGGCGGACGGTCGGAACCGCGACCAGCGTGGCACCGATTAAGGGTGAGGCGTCCGGAAGGCGGCTTTGGGAAGCGTTGCGTTGTCCGCCCAGCGATGGCGTTGATGTAGAGTTTCCGCGTTTGAAATGGAAGCCACGAAAGGTTGAATTTTGATCTATCTGCTCGATACGAATGTTGTTTCGCAGACTTCAAAACTTCAGCCGCATGTTGGGGTGATGGAGTGGTGGCAGCGGCAAGATGAACTTTCACTGATGCTGAGTGCGATCGCGTTCCAGGAGTTGCGATTCGGTATCGACATCACGCCGCCAGGCCGACGGCATGATGATCTGGAAGAGTGGTTGGAGACCAAACTGCGCCGGGCGTTTGTCGGCAGGATATTGCCTGTCACGGAGAAGATTGCCGAAGTGAGCGGGCGGCTTCTGGCCGAAACAAAGAAGGCGGGACATATGGCTGAGGTGGCCGATACGCTGATTGCAGCGACCGCTCGGGTGCATGGGATGGCGGTCGCTACCTTGAACCGGAAGCACTTTGAATGGCTTGGTGTTGAGTTGGTGGAGTTCTGACGATTCAACAGACCTTTCTCTGATCGCCTATCTACGATTCTGTTGTTGTTCAAGATAGTTGATCACGTCCATTAGTTCTGCCGAAATGTTCTGTGAGTCGTGCATTCGATAGAGTGTCCGTCGGTCGTTAGACCGAGCAAGCATGTACCAATGGTTAACGCCATCGAAGCTCTTGGGACTTTGAAAGGTCGCATAGTATCCGAGCACACCTTTCCTGTTGTCATAGAAACCGCAGAGGGCGGGATCCATGTATCTGACTTCTCTAAGGCAGTAGACGATGTCTTCGGTTGAAGGATTAGATAACAATTCGAAATCGAAAGCATGTGGTATTGATGTGCATGCCAGTACAGATAATAGCGGCCCCACACGCCCATTCTGTTCTGATAGGGCGCTTCATTCTCAAGTTTGCACGTGGGGTTCGCCAGGGCCTCAATTGTGGCGATAAGGTTTTCTTTCATGGGTGCCTTTAGAGTATGACAAGAAGGCCGCCATTGCTGGCGGCCTTCTTGTTGAGATGATTGTGAGTTATTAGTCGCCTGCGACGAGGTCCTTGTCTTCGACCTTCACGGGAGCAGCTGCCTTGATCTCACCGAGGGAGATGAAGCCGGGCTGTTCCTGCTCCTTGAGGATCTCCTTGCGGTAGAGCTTGGCCATGCGGGCGTTTTCGGCGTCCTGCTTGAGCTTGGCGTCGCGTGCGCGGATCTTCTCCTCGCGAGCGTTCTTGGCGATGCCGCTCTTGTCGAAGGTGTCGTTGGCAGCAGAGTTGACGTGGGCCTCGTTCAGGACCAGGTCGTACTTCTCCTGCTTCTCGATGCCGACCTTCTTGCCGCCGGCGAAGATCTCGTGACGGCCGTGCTCCTCGTACCACTTGGTGAGGGTGGCGGTCATGTGCATCTTCTCAATGATGTTGCGCCAGCCGATTCCGGTGTTGTAGGCGCAGAAGGAGATTTCACCTTCCTGGGTGGCGTAGGGGATGATGCACTGCTCGGTGCGGCGGAAGTCGTAGTTGAAGAGGTCCTGGAACCACATGCCGGCGATGAAGAGGAAGTTCCAGCGGTCGGCGCGGCGCTTCTCGATGTCGGCCATGGTGCGGTCGCCGGTGACCTTGCCGTAGTTGCGGCCGGTAGCGCCGAAGCACTTGTCGAACTTCTGCAGCAGGTCGACGATCTTGAAGTGCGTGGGTGCCTTGGTGGGGTCATAGTTGCGCAGCAGCGCGAGCGAGACTCCGACGATGGAGAGGAACTTGCCGCGGGAGGCGTCGTTGACCTTGGCGACGTCCTTGGCGAGCTGGTCGGCGTTGAGGAACGCGGTGACCGGAACAGCTTCCTTGGTCTCCTTGTCGATCATGAGCGCCATGCCGATGCCGCAGTTCGGGTGGCAGCCGCAGGAGAGCTGGCCCCAGTCGTGATCCGGTCCGTGGACGAGGTCAGCCCAGTCGGAGAAGGTGGACATGAAGGAGATGGGGAACCAGTCGCGGGTGGACTCGCCGAGGCCGGTCTGGTTGCGGACGTCGTGCGCGAGGTGCGACAGGGTGTAACGCTGCGCCATGCGGCGCTCGTCCGAAACCTCTTCGTCGCGGCCTGTGAAACTGACCGGCTGGAAGGAGAGGAAGTTGATCTTCTTCGGGTTGTCGAGGGCGAACTCGATGATGCGGCCAACCTGCTCGTTGTTGATGCCGTTGATGATGCAGGTGACGGGAACGATGTCCACACCGGCCTCATGCAGGTTGTGGATCGCCTGCAGCTTTACGTCGAACGAGTTGCCGACCTTGCGGTGCGAGTTGGCGGCGTTGCCGATGCCGTCGAATTGGAGGTAGGCGTAACGGAGGCCGGCCTCAGCAGCGGCCTTGGCGAACTCCTTGGACTTGGCAAACTCGATGCCATTGGTCGCGGCCTGAACAGAGTTGTACCCAACCTTGCGCGCGTAGGCGACGGCGTCGAGGAAGTAGGGCGAGAGGGTGGGCTCGCCGCCGGAGAACTGGACGCTCATCTGACGACGCGGCTTGATGGAGATCGCGTTGTCGAGCATGGTCTTGATGTCGTCCCAGGTGAGTTCGTGGACGAAGCCGACCTGGTTGGCGTCCATGAAGCAGGGGTCGCACATCATATTGCAGCGGTTGGTGAGGTCGATGGTGAGGACCGAGCCGCGGCCGTGGGTGATGGTCGAGGTGCCATGGTTGTGGAGCTTGTCGTCATTGTGGGCGCGGATGTCGCGGCCGGGGAAGACGTCTTCGAGGTGCTTCATCATCGGCGGGTCGATGGACATGACGTCCTCGAAGTGTCCGTGGACCGGGCAGTCCTTGACCATGAGGATCTTGCCGTCGCGCTCGATGATCTGGGCCTTGATCTCGCCGACCTTCTCGTTGAGGAGGATCTCGTGGGGCAGCTTGCCGTCGATGATCTGCTGGCGGATCTCAGGGACGCACTTGGGGCAGAGGGAGTCGGTGGTGCGGGGCCAGCCTAGCGGGGGCTTCTCTTTCTGGTAGGACTTCAGGAGCGGCTTGTCGCTCCACCGAGGGGTGAAGCTCTGGTTGGGCGAGATCGAGTTGAACTTGTCGAATACTGCCCAGGCGGCTTTCGCGCCGTACGTCAGCGCCTTTTCGGCGACCTTGGATGCCTTTGACATTTGATTTTGTCTCCTGATGTTGCTGCGTTTCGAAATATTTGAACTGCGTTTCTTCCAGCGCGACCTAAGCTATCGGCGCCAGGCCAGGGCCGATAGCAGACTGGGTGGATCCCGTGACTACACTGTGGGGCTTAAGACCTTCAAAATCTGTCTTAAGGCTACGCATTGGAGGGGTTAGATTGAAGGTTTAGGAAGCGAACGGGGATATTTTGCATTGAATGGGGATTCTGGGGGGGTGATGGAAACTACTGGAAGCGAATGCTTTGCTCGATTTTGTCGAGGTCGTCGCGCTTTTCCGGCTGGATCCAGCTCTCGACGAGGATGAACAGTTTCATTCGACGGCGGAGCCCGATGTAGCGCTGATGCAGAACGATCAAGGCGCCGCCCCCGGAGCGGCGATGTTGTTCAGGATGTTCTGCACGAAGATGACCCGCACATGGATGTGCCTGGCGAGATCCGGCAGAAATTCACTTACCAGGTTATTGACCGGTTCGAGCGCGTAGCCGATGAAGACGCGTTTCGTGGTCGATCGAGCGTCGCCTTCGATACCGGGGACATAAAGATTCGAGATGACCGAGGCGATGGGATAGGCGAGCAGGACTCCATAGTTGGGCATTCTTCCACCGCCGTCCCGGTTGCCCCAATAGGTTTGGGATACGGCGTTGCCGATGCGGCGGGGGATGCTGCCTTTACCCATGCGAAAGTAGCGTGGGTCCTGATGGGCGAGGGAGGGGATGAGGAAGTTGCCGAAGAATTGGCCGGTAGCGTCCTGGGACAGGCTGACGCCGGTCAGGGTTGCCCAGCCTTGAAATCCAGGACCGTAGGCTGTATGCGAGTCGGCAGCTATATTGATGGCCGAAATGCCGGCGATGGTCATGAGGTTGGAGGGGTCGCTCCATTGGTGGAGAGCGAGATAACCCTTTTCCTGCCAGGTGAGGGGGACGACGAACTTGTCGTCGAGAAAGTGCTCGTAGGGATAGACGAGTTCCGAACACGGGTTTGGGTGGGCACCGGGCTGATTGGGATCGACGGTGACCATCCGCAGCGACCGAACCGCGCTACAGGGAGGAATGCCGGTCCCGTTTTTTTTGAAGGAGGCCTGAGCGACCACCACGACGTCGTATTGTTGTTGCGTTGCACTGGGAGCATCCGGGAGGTCAGGCTGAGAGGATGCCGGGGCGGAAGAAACCTGAGGAACCTGCATCGGCTCGATGAGGTCTTCCGCGTCGATGGATATCGAGTCGGCAGGCTGAGGGGATTGCGCGCAGGTAACGGCAGTTGAGAGCACAATTCCCAAAATGACGGACCTGTACTTCAAGTAATTCTTCTCCACGTATTCAACCCGGGCAGAACTGAGATTAATTACCCTTCCTGAGACGGGAGATAGATAGAGCATCCGGATAAAACTCGTTGACGAGGAATCCGAGCGCAGCTCCACCCAAAGAGCCTGCGTAGGCGCCAAAGACGGTACCGACAGTGCGGTTTCGTTCAGGGTAGTAAAGCGGGGTGAAAGCTACTCCCTCAAGATTTCCGGTGAGCAACGAGTAGTTGATCGACGACTCGCCGTCGTTCTTTTTGGTGACAAGCACTCGCGTTGCGGCATACCAGCTTCGCTGGATGAAGCTATGTCCGCTGTGGCGGCCCATCCGATAGTAACGAATGTCTTCATGGAGGAGGGGAGCCATTACGGCGTTGCTGAAGATATTTTCGCTGACGCCTCGAATGGCGGCGGCTCCCAGTCTCTGGCCAAAGGCTCCGCTGTCGGTGCCGTAGTTAGGCGCGCTGTCGACAAGGTGACTCCAGCCTGCGGCGCTGAGCCATCCAGCCATCGCGAACGGAGAAACGGAGTTCTCGAGCGCCAGGGTCACGGTCTGCCCGGAGGTGAGCTTCGGCGCGATCTCGTCCTCGTTGATGCGTATGCGATGGACGGATGCCAGTTTCGTCCGGGTCGGGATATTGGCATTTGCTTTGGCAGTTGCTCCAGAGGAGGAGGTTACGTTCTGTGCCATGATGGCGCTCGGGGCCTCCGGTAACTCCGTCGCTGCATTCTCAACAAGAAGCAGAGGGGACTGAGCCATGAGAGCTCCGGTGGCGAGGAGGATAGTCGAAAAGTTCAGGAATGCCGAAAGGATGCGTGCCTTAGTCAAAAGGTATACCTCGAAGAACTGGGCAATCGCATCTACACTCGGCAAAAGCGAATACCTTGGCGTACGTTTTCAGGCCCGGTGTATGCCTATTGATAACGGACGCGATTGAGGGATGGCAAGTTGTATTTTGTCTGAAAGATAAAGGGATAGGGCTAAGACATTCCAGCGGTTGTCGTTACCACCTCGGCACTGCGGGGCGTATTCCGGTCGAATTGGCGTTGACCCTGCTTTTTCCACGTCATCATACTTAACAGTAGAGAGGTACGCGTATGCCAGGGGAGTCATCCAAGCGTCCTTGGGAGCAGCGAGTCAGCGAAGCCGGCAACCGCATCGAAGAAGAGGTGCGCCGTGTCGCGAACTATATTAACGATGAAGTTGTACCTGAGGTCAGGAACAACGGATCTGACGCTCTGCGTGCCGCGGCGAAGGAACTCCAAAAACTTGCGGACTATATGGACAGGCGGCGAAGTGCGGCTCCGCCGCCACGTCCGCCGCAGGATGCTCCGAAGCCGTGACTCTTTCGCGCACCGCTGCTGTCGTTTCGGTGACGGCGCTCGCGCTGGCGGCTTCGGGCTGCCATAAGAAGACGAAGCAGGCCTATCGGCCTCCACCTCCGCCTGCGATCAACACAGCTTCATCGGGTTCGAATACGCATGGCAAGTCGCCTTCGCGTCCGGAGAGCTCCGGCACAGCGACGCAGCTGCCATCGCCGCCGGATGTGCGTGGGAAACCGGTTCTGGTGGAGACGGGGCTGGCGAGCTGGTATGGACCTCCCTACGCCGGCCGCAAGGGAGCGGACGGGAAGGTGTACGACCAGAACGCGATGACAGCGGCGCACCTGACGCTTCCGCTGGGGTCGGTGGTGCGGGTGACCAACCTGACGACGAACCAGTCGGCGATGGTGAAGATTACGGATCGCGGGCCGTTTGTGCAGGGACGCATCCTGGACCTGTCGCTGGCTGCGGCGAAGCAGATCGGGCTCTATCGCATGGGTGTGGCGAAGGTGCGGATTGAGGCATGGACTCCCGGGCCGCGGGAGAATTCACTTCCAGGCGGGCGGTGGTGCGTGCAGATCGGGGCGTTTCCGCATGAGGAAGACGCGATTCAGCTCAAGAACCACCTGATTCGCCGCTACGCGACCGCGAAGGTGATTGAATTTGCCGGACCTACGGGACATTGGGTCCGGATCAATCCGAAGATCCCAGATAAGGCACACGCGGCTGAGATTGCGGCGAACATCCATGTGGCGGATGCGGAGCCTTACATCATCCGAACGGATTAGCGAGCACTCTATACGGTGATGACCAGGTTTAGTTTGCAGGCGGCGGATAGTAGGGGAGCTTCTGCTGCTCTTCCGTGGCGCGTTTTACGCCGATGTCTCCAAAGAGAAGGCTGGGGACGATGGTGGTTTGAGGAATAACGCCCATCGAGTTGTTGATGTAGGGATCATCGCCGGCAGCGACGATCTCCGAACGAAGACTGCGAATATCGAGTTCGTCGAAGGACGCGCCGCGGACGAGTTCGCGTGATCCGTCGGAGGCGTGGACGCGATAGAGCAAGCGGGGAGCTTCACCACCCATGGTTTCAACGAAGTAGACATCTCTTCCCTGCTCTTTGGCCCTGGCAAGCAGACGCTTGTTGAGCTCGGCGACGGAGACCGGGTTTGCAGGCTTGAAGATCAGAACGCCCGCATGTGCACGAGCCGGAGCCCCGGGGGCGGCGCGGCCGTGGCCGTTGGACTTGGGAAAGTCCTTGATTGGTTCGCGGCTGACGAGGAAGTTCGACAGCGTACCGTTCGTAACAACCTGCACGGATTCAGCAGGAACGCCTTCATCGTCGACGGCATAGGCGCCGATGAGTCCGTGGCCTGCGAATTTAGTCTGAAGCGGGTCGTCGACGACGTTGATGAAGTCGGGAAGAACGCGGGCCTTGTAGCTGGAGGCGTAAGCTCCGGTGGTGCGGGCGGAGGTGCCGGGATCGGGCTTGCCGGCCTCGAGATTCGAGACGAAGAGACGATTGATGGTATCGGCGGCGGCATCTCCGCTGAAAAGAACGGGACCGTGGTAGTCCGCGGCCTCGACGAGCGGGGCCTTGCGGAGTGCGTCGAGACTCTTGAGGTCGTCAATGACACGCTTGCGGAAGGCGGGCCAGCTATCGAGCTCCTTTGCCGTTACGGCCACGGAGCCATTATCGCGGGCGAGACGCATTCCGTCGGGAGCCTGGCCGCCGAGGCTGATCGCGTTGTCGTAGCCGGTGTAGCCCTCGCGAATGACAGTGCCTTCGGTGTTGACGATATAGCGGTTCAACGCGATGGCGCGGATATTGGCCGTGGAGTACTGGACCTGATCGGCAAAGCCACGCACTGCAGGATCGGTTGCGTACAGGCCGCTGGCTTCGACGATGCGCTTCTTCCACTCGGCACGGTCGATGTCGAGCTTTGCCAGAGGCTCAATGTGGGTGGATGGCTTCTCCCTGGAGAAATCGTCCTCGGCGCGCTGGTTTTGAAAGCGCTCCATTGCAGCCTGCTTGGCCGCATAGGCGCGGAGAGCGTTTTTGTAGGCCTCATCGGTTGCGACCCAGAGAACGTACTTCAAGGCGTCGGGGTCATTGTCGCGGGGCGCGAGCTGCACGAAGCCATCGCCGCGACTGGAGCTGGAGTCGCGCTCGTAGCTTCCGACACGTACGGTAACGCGCACGATGCGCTGATGATTTTCTTCCTCGCGCGTGGGAGCACCGTAGTTGGCGACAGCTTCGTATGTGCTCATGTCGTCCAGGCGGTACTCAATGAAGTAAGGAGCCTGCATGCCGGGCAGGATGAGGGACTTCTCGCGGGCGAGCTCGTCCTGCATGGCCTTCAGCATGGGATCTTTGTCCTCAGCCTTTGCACAGGCAGCCGACAAGGCAAGGACGATGGCGGCAGCGGCGATGGAGTGGGATCTCATTATTTTGCCTCCTTCGCAGTCGGCGGTGGAGGCGGAAGGATGGGCGGCCTCGCTGTTCCCTGGGCCTGACGCTGGGTTTCGATTTCGCTTACGAGCATGGCTGGCGCGACGGCGCTGACGGGAATGCTGCCGGATTCGGCGCCGCAGATGCCGTTGAAGATGTCCTGCTGATTATTGGTCGCAAGGATGCGGTTGAGCGCGGCCTGCGGTGTACCGACGATGCTTACACCGCGAACCAGTTCATCGGGACGGCCATCGACGTAGACCCGATAGACAACGAGCGGAATGACCTGGAAGGCCTGCGGCGAGCGGCGCGTGGTGACGGCGAAGCCTGAGGAGATGTCCTCGAAGTAGAGACCGTAAGGCTTGCCCTGTTTTTTTGCTTCCTCGATGAGCATCTGGCGGAGCTCTTTGTCGGAGACGGTCTTGGAGGAGGTAACGATGAGATTGCCCTGGCGCCCGGTGGGCATGCGTCCGGTTTCGGCACGGCCATGTCCGTTTGAACTGGAGAAGCTGGCGATGGGCAGGCGCGACATCAGGAAGGTCTGGAGGACTCCATCCTTGATGAGATCGACGCGGCGGGCCTGCTGGCCTTCGTCGTCGTAGCTGTAGTGTCCGCTGAGTGGCGTGCCGTTGAAGTCCTTGAGTGTGGGATCGTCGGCCACGCTGAGGAAGCTGGGCAGAATCTGCTTGCCGAGGAGCTTGGTGAAGGTCTGGCCCTCTTCGTCGCCACGCTGGCGCTGGCCTTCGAGCCGGTGGCCGAGGACTTCGTGGAAGAAGACGGCGGAGGCGCGGCCGCTGAGGATTGCGGGGCCGTTGAAGGGCTCGGTGACCGGCGCGGTGCGCAGATCGACGAGGTTCTTCGCCATGGCGGTGGTTTTGTCGGCGAGGGTCTTCTGGTCGGGAAGGTGATCGACGGAGTCGGCCTCAAAGGTCTCGGCGCGGAAGAGGTCCATGCCATCGGCAGCCCGGGTGCGGGCAATGATAATGAGGCGGGCAACCTGGCTTGGTGTTGCCACCTTCGCGCCCTCCGAAGAGACGAAGTAGTCAGTCTCCGTGGAGGCCTGCAGCATGACGGTGTTGAAGAAGACATCGGGATACTGCTTGAAGAGACCGGAGAGGTCCCGAAGCCGCGCTTCCCATGCGGCCTTGTCGACGCTTAGATCGGGAGCGACCGGCAGAAGGGCGGTGGCGGGCTTTTCTTCGGAGAAGTCAGGAGAGACGTCCTCTTCCTTTGCGCGAACCTGCTGCTCGGTCTTCACTTTAAGGAAGGCATCGAGGGCCTTGGCGTACTCGCGGTTGGTGGCGTACCAGAGGGTGCGCTCGATGGCGGCGCGGTCGTCGATGAGGGGAAGCGGAATGGTGGTGAGGGCGCTGTTGCGGTGATCACCGTGGGTGTTGTCCTGCTCGCGGGCGCCGAGACGCATCTGGACGTCGGCGAAGCGGCGATGGCTTTGAACGGATTGCGCGATGGCTCCGTACTGGGCGGTGATGTTCAGGCTGTCGTTATCAGCGACGGCGTAGCTGAGGAAGTACGGCCTGGGCTGCTGAGAGGCCTCGGCCCCGGAATTGCCGAGGTTGTGCATCGCACGGGCAAGTTCTGCATCGAGGGCGTCGATGAGAACGTGAGGGCCGGCAGCGGGGGCTGCAGCAACGCGATACGGCAAAAGGGTGGTCGCCAGGACAAGGCCAGCCAATCCACCGCCGGCAAAAACTGCTGTGTGTTTCTTCATGGAACGAGAACCTGTTTCCCAGACGAGAAAGTGAAGCTGAAAATGAAGGACTGAAGCCGAGTGTACCTAAACTCCGATGATTGCGCCCGGTTCGATTTTTCTCTCGGGAACGGAACAGGATTTAGACGAACCAGTTTCCAATTCGATAACCGCTACCACTTACATCCGATAGGGGATATCGGACGGCAGCCTCTTTGCTGTACCGTTTAGGACGAACGAGAGAGACTCCAGTGAGATTTCAGACGACCGAAACGGTCTCTACAGGCGACGTTGAGCAGGTTCTTCACGCACTTGAGCTGTGCCTGCGCGAGAGCTTCGACGCGGTGGAACGGGAAGGGCGTCAAATTGTATTGCACGGACTAGGCCCGTCACCCAAGGCGCGAAATTATCGCGATCGAGCGATTTTCGAGGTTGTCTCCAGCAAAGGAAAGACGACCATTCGTGCGGACGTGACCTTTCAGGCTTCGGCATTGCTGGGCCCTTCGTCCCAGGATTCTGTTGTTCAGGAAAAGCTTAACGCGACGTTTGAACAGATGCGTGCACGGCTGAATCTGGCTCGGCCTGAGATACCTGTGTCCAGGACCAGGGAGGCGTTACACGATGAATCGCTGAGAGTTGAGATGGACGAGCGCGTTGTTCATGCGGGCGGCGATCCTGTCGACGCAAGACCTATTAAGACAGGAGTTCCTCGTCACCAGGGCGACAACGAGCACAAGGAAACAGAAAGATTTGGAGAATCGGGTCATTCGAGGTTTACACGCGCCAAGGCAGTGGCTACGCATGCAGAGGAACAGTCTGTCGTCACCATCCCTGTCGAGCCGATCACAACTCCTGATGTAGAGCCGCCGCAGGTGCCCGTCGCCAAAGCCCGGGAAGAGGCCAAAGAAGAAAGAACGAGCGCCGTTTCCGCGGTGGCCAAGGGTATAAAGAAGCTCGTCCTGGATAAGCCAAGGGAGATTCCAGCCGCTGAGCCGTTGTCGTCCTTCGCTGAATCTATCGTTGCTGAATCGGTTGTTGCTGAACCGGTCGTCACTGAATCGGTCGTTGCTGAGCCAATCATTGCTGAACCAGTTGTCGCTGAATCAGTCGCTGAATCGACCGTTGCAGAACCGGTCGTCACTGAACCGATTGTCGCTGAACCGGCTCCTGCCAGCGTCATGACGTCCATCGTGGTTGAGTCCCCTGCTCCCGAGGCCTCACCAGCCTCGTTGGAGGTTTCCTCCTCTTCTTCGAAGGCCCACTCTACGGTGTTTGGCCAGCTTGCCTCGCGTCTCGATTCAGGAATCAGGCTTCGCGCTGTTTTCGATCGAGAGGGTTCCGGTTCAGAGGCTCCAACCTTACGGCTTGACGCGGCGGAAGCGGCTCACAAAACCGGGGTACCGCTGCTCGTCGTGAGCATTCTTGCGGTGATGGTGGCCGCCGGATCGGTCTATCTCTACTGGGCGGGACTCTTCAATCTTGATTTCGCTCACAGGATCATCTCCCATCCAGAGCCTGTAACGCCCGCTCCGCCTCCACCCGTGGTTGTGATGCCGCAGGCCCCGCCGCCTCCACCACGCCACGAAGAGCCGAACGCGAAGCTGTGGCTGGAACAATGGGTCGACGCCCTGCGCGGCCGCGACCCGGAGTTGCAGGCCTCTTTTTATGCCGACCCGGTCAGCCATTATCTGGGCGACTCCACCGTGAGCAAGGATGATCTGACGACGGAGTTTCGCAGCGCAATCCAGGCTCGTGATGGATTATGGACGGTGAAGCTGGAAAATATCTCGGTCAATCCTCAATCGTCCGATCATGTGCTCATCCGGCTGACGAAGCATTTCATGCAGATGGATTCGCAGGAAAATTCAGGCCGGATTGTGGATCGTTACGTGAGATCCCGGCTTGAGCTTCGAAAGATCGATGGCGAGTGGAAGATCGTTTCGGAGCAGGACCAGGTAAAGCCAAACGGACGATAGATATCGCGCTCGAGCGGACCATGGCCTCTTTGCGCGGCGGTTTGATATCGGGCGCACTGGCAAATTCGAGAGTGAGGTTGCCGATGCGTCTTCGGGTTGTTCTTCTGCTGGCCGTCCTGCTGATAACTTTTATTCCGGTACGAGGATTGTTCGCCCAGCCCCAGGGCGAGACGGCAGGGCGTCCGGAGACACAGGCGCCACGCGACACACCCAGGCAAACCTATTCGTTGCCCCCTGAAAAGCTCCAGAAGGCGATTGAGTATTCGCGCATCCGGGCGATCCTGGATTTTCTTTCGAGTGGATGGGGAATTCTTCAGATCATCCTCCTGCTTGGATTCGGCATGATCGCGCGCATGCGGAATATCGCTGTCAGTATGAGCAAAAATCGCTGGGTTCAGGGCTACGCGTTTACCTTCCTGCTGCTGCTGGTTCTTAGCTTGCTGTCGCTACCGCTGGATATGTATGGACATCATGCTTCGTTGTCTTATGGGCTCTCGGTCCAGGGATGGGGAAGCTGGTTGTGGGACGCGACGAAGAACTTCCTGCTCACGCTAGCGTTTGGCGGACTCCTGGTGATGCTTTTGTTCCGGGTGATTCGAATGTCGCCCGCAAAGTGGTGGTTCTGGTTCTGGATTCCCGCAGTGGCGGTGATGGTCTCCGGCGTTTTCATTGCGCCGGTTCTTATCGATCCGCTGTTCAACAAATTTGAGCCGCTGGCACAGAGCAATCCTGCGCTCGTGGACCGGCTGGAGCAGGTGGTCCATCGGGGAGGCATCGATATTCCGCCGGATCGGATGTACCTGATGAAGGCCAGCGAGAAGGTGACGACGCTCAATGCTTATGTGACCGGCATTGGCGCGTCCAAGCGGGTTGTGGTCTGGGACACCTCGATTGCGCAAGCCACACCGGACGAGATCAGCTTCATCTTCGGCCACGAGATGGGTCACTATGTTCTCAACCATATCTACCGAACGCTGGTGTTTCTGAGCGTTCTGCTGCTGGCGGAGTTTTATCTTGGCTATTGGGGAGTAAGGTGGCTCCTGGCCCGGTTTGGCGAGAGATGGGGCGTTCGCTCACAGAGCGACTGGGGCGCGCTGGCAGTACTTCTGTTGGTCTTCTCGGTTTTGTCTTTCCTGAGTGAGCCGATCATTAACGGATTTAGCCGCGCGCAGGAGCATGCCGCGGATGTGTACGGTCAGGAAGCAGTGCACGGAATTGTGAATAATCCGCAGACGACAGCCGTTCAGAGCTTTCAGTTGCTGGGCGAGGTTTCGCTTGACGATCCGAACCCCAGCCCGTTGCTGGAATTCTGGACGTTCAGTCACCCGTCTGTAACACACCGCGTCGAGTTTGCAGCGTCATACAACCCGTGGGTCGGGGGAGAGCATCCGAGGTACTTTCAGAAGTGAAGGAGTCGTAAGGGCCTCGCCCGCTCAGATGAGTACAGACTGTTTGTTCTGCAAGATCGTCGCCGGTCAGATACCTGCTAATCGAGTCTACGAAGACCAATTGTGCATCGCGTTTCCTGACATCAATCCTCAGGCCCCCACTCACCTGCTTGTCATTCCCAAGACTCATATTGCGTCACAGGCCAAGGCGCTGGCTGAGCACAAATCGCTGCTTGGTCACCTCATGGCAACCGCGGCAGATCTTGCCCGGGCGCAAAAGCTCGAGAAGGGCTATCGAGTTGTGGTGAATACAGGTGACGATGGCGGACAGAGCGTCCATCACCTTCATCTTCATCTTCTGGGTGGACGCCCGATGCAGTGGCCTCCAGGCTAGACCATTAAAACCGGAAGGGCGCGCCGTGCTATGACTGCGCGCCCTATACCACCCGGAGATCAAACTGAATTACTACTGGTTATAGTTGTTTTCGTCTTCTTCAATCGCGCCGTAACGCCGCAGCAAATTGGGCAGGTTCTGCGAGAAGGCAGCCCGCGGCATGACGGTGTCGCATCCGGCATCGGTCGCCTTGGCTTTCAGGTCTCCCTGCAGATGGGACAGGAACCCGATAATCGAGGTGCCTTTCTTCAATTTCGCCTTCAATTTGGGGATGAGCGTAAGCGGCTTCGCATTCGTATTGTTGAGGTCGAAGACAATGAGTCCCGGCTTCTCCTCTTCACTCGCGTTGGTAAGCTGCGCAAGAACTTCCTTGTCATTCTTGACGAAGGCGACCTTTACCCCGAGTTTGCGTGCGGTCTCCTGAATCTTGGCAAGGAAGAAGAGATCTTCGATAAAGAAGTAGATCTTCGTCGGTGCATTCTCATCAATCGGAATCGGGCGACCCACCGAATAGTCGATGGGACCTGTTTCGCTCAGAAAACTCCTTGCTCCGCCATGACCATTGCGACGGTAGTTGCCCGTCTCGATGGTCGAGGGAGGACCGTCGGCAAAGTTGCCGTTGACCTCGCGATAGCTGTGATCCATGGGGCCAACGAAGCTGCGCGGACCACGCTGCTGCTTGTTTTTTCCGCGCTTGCCATAATTGCTGTTTCCTGGCTGGTGGCTGTCCGCGCCGAAGCCATTGCCCGGTCCGGCGACGTTTCCGGGATTCTGCTGTGTCCCGCGACGATCACGGTCACGGAACTTCTTCTTCCAGCGTTTCCCTCCACCGCCCTGCTGTTGCTGGCCGCCATAGAAGTTCTGCTGACCAGTGCCCTGCGGCTGAAACTGCTGCGGTTGCGCAGAAGCCTGCATGGAAGGAACTTGTCCTGCCTGCTGGCCGCCCTGGGCATTCTGATCGAAGCTCTGTTGTGCACCACCAGCGACGTCCGGGCCCTTGCTCTTGCGCTTGCGGCGGCGCCGGCGGCTGCTTTTGGACTGGCCCATTCCATGCTGAACCGATTGGCTGTTGTACTGAACGTCGCCATCCTGCGGTCCGGCAGACGCTGGGGAACCCTGGTACGACTGCACCTCGGGTACATTCTGTTCTGAAGTCATGCTTCCACTTCCTATTGCTTTAGAACGCAATTCGCATCTCTTCCCACGCCAAAAGCTCGCTCTTCCTCTTCGTGGTGATCACGAAGAGAGAACCAAACCGGTCATTCAGCGTCGGAGAAAACGATCTCAAGTTGTACTCAAATCGGACTTCTAACTACTGCCTTTTACGTCGCGGCGAACCGAAATTCTCGATGTTGCGCGCAGACCGGAACACCTTGATTCCTGAGTGTTCCTTCACCCTCAATAATTATTTGCGACAGAGTCCGGCAGGTCCGGTGCACTGTATCGTGTGCTTCCCTCATTCTATCACGTCGCGATGAAGGAGCCTGTACAAGTGACGGCGCCTACGGCCGGTTCACGAGGCAAGACACAGCGTACGCGTATTGAGTGCGGTTTGCAACTCCTCTTCCGGAGAAGAAGGGCTACCTGCCTGGGTTCACATCTCTAAATCCAATAAAAACCGTAATTTACGGGCAGATAGAATTTTCTGAAATAGGGCTCAGGCGGCCTTTTTCAGAAGACTGATAAACCGCTTTCCCGTAAGAGAAGCGGTTTATCAGGAGCATTAGATGGCCAGTCACTGGCCTCCCTCAATGGCTTCCCCTATCAAAGGAAGCGCCGGTTCCCCTTGGCGTCATCTTCTTTGCGGATGCGCTTCGCAGGGATGGCATTAGCTTCATTTCGAACCGCGTCGAGTTTCGAAAGAAGCAATCATATGCAATGCAATCAATTTGCCAAACAAGAAAATACGTATTTGCCGCGACTTGTGAAAAAGGCCGGGGTTGTTTCCCCGAAAAACAGAAGAATGATCGATGAATGTTCCATATTTCTGAAGGGACCTTGTTGAAATGCTGGAGAAATCAGCAGACTCTGTTTGACCCGTATATAGCAGGGTCCTATAATCGGACTTGTTCTGGAAGCCCTCTCGCTCCCCTATCGATTCCCTCCTTCGGGCAATCGGGTGATCGAGGTATATGGTGACCGCGTTCCCCGGCGTGCGTCACTCTGAGTGGAAGCAAGGAGCAATGCAGGGCAGGCTGAGGAGTGCGATGCGCACGGCCGGCCATGAGTAATAGAACGACCCCCGAAGGAGTAACACACACCGCATGAATCGCAACGTTGCTTTTGTCTCCGCGCTCGCGGCGGCATTGACCACTGTGGCCGGAGTGGCACAGACCACCACCGGCGCATCAGCCCCTGCTTCCGCACCCACTGCACCATCAGCCGCGGCTCCCGTTGCTCCTCAGGCCATTCCGGCCAAGATTGCCATCATTGAATATGAGCAGGTCGCTGCCGCGACGAACGAAGGCCAGCGGGTTTTGCAGGATATTCAGAAGAAGTACGAACCGAAGAAGACTCAGCTTGACGCGCTGGCAGGAGAGATCGACTCGCTGCAGAAGCAGCTTCAGGCCGCAGGCAATAATCTTTCCGACGATGATCGTGCCTCCCGTCTTCGCGCCATCGACACGAAGCAGAAGCAGTATCAGCGTGATGGCGAGGACGCCACCAATTCCTACAACGCCGACGTGCAGGAAGCGATCGGCAAGGTCGCCCAGAAGCTCGGCCCTGTTGTGATGAAGTATGTGCAGCAGAATGGATACACCATGCTGCTGGATAACAATGGAGCACCGCAGAATGGAGGGGGGCTGACGCTGCTGTGGGCTCCCGGCGCGGACATCTCCCAGGCTATCGTCGATGCCTATAACGCAAGCTCAGGAGTAGCGGCTCCAACGCCTTCCGCCCCATCGGCGACACGTCCGCGTCCGACGACTCCGGCGACGACGCCTAAGCCTGCTCCGAAGCCTCAGTAAATTTCTCTCCGCCGCAACTGATCACACTTTGCCCCATGAAGTGAGACGGTGGACACACAAGAAAGACCTCGAAGGAGTATTACAGACTGTATGAATCGCACCCTTGTTCTCATCTCCGCTCTCGGTGTGGGTTTGACCGCCGGAGTGGCCCAGACCGCCGCCGCGCCGGCTGCTTCTACCACGCCCACTCCGGCCCCTGCGCCTGCCGCCGCACCGCAGGCCATTCCCGCAAAGATTGCTCTGGTCTCCTTTGAGCAGGCTGTCTTCGGGACAAATGAGGGTCAGCGGGCCGTTCAGGACGTTCAGAAGAAGTACGAACCGAAAAAGAACCAGATTGACGCTCTCGCTAAAGAGGTCGATTCGCTGAAGAAGCAGCTTCAGAGCGCACCCGCGACGATGACCGACGCGGAGCGCGCCAGCCGCCTGAAGAGCATCGACGCCAAAGAGAAGCAGCTCAACCGCGAGGCCGAGGATGCGCAGAATGCCTACCAGGCTGAACTGCAGGAGGCCTATGGCAAGGTGGCCCAGAAGGTTTCGGCTACGCTCAAGAACTATGTCACGGAGAACGGCTACACTATCCTGCTGGACATCAGCAACCAGCAGACGAACAATGTGATGTGGATCAATCCGAAGGAAAACATCGATATCACCCAGGCGGTTATCAGCGCGTACAACACCTCCTCAGGTGTGGCGGCTCCTCCTCCGGCTGCTCCGTCGGCGACGGTTCCGGCTCGTCCGCGTCCCGCGGCGGCGACGACTCCTAAGCCCACCCCAAAGCAGTAGCTCGGAAGCAGGAATTTTCGGGCAGAAAAGAGGCCATTCCCCGGCCTCTTTTTTGCTGCTGAAATTTCGGTTGTGAAATCCCCGATCTGTGGAAAAACCTGTGAATCGTGGATACAGATATTAGAAGAAAAGCGGTTTACCTCTTTTGGCGTGAGAAACGCCACTCTTGCTAGCGCCTGTGCAAATAGCTGTGAATCATGGGTTTGCACATAGAACGGCATCTTTTCTTAAGAATAAGTTGGCGCAAAAGCTTCGACTAGAGCTTCGAGGCATGTTTCCACAGATAAAAGTTACGAGCCGGTTACAGCGATTTTGCATCGTGCGGTTTAACCGGGGGTTCCGGGGTTACTCTTCGCCTACCTTGAGTACGGCCAGGAAGGCCTCCTGCGGGATGTCGACTTTGCCGATCCGCTTCATCCGCTTTTTGCCTTCTTTCTGCTTCTCGAGCAGCTTGCGTTTGCGGCTGATGTCGCCGCCATAGCACTTTGCGAGGACGTTTTTCCGGATGGCCGTCACGGTTTCGCGGGCGATGATTTTCGAGCCGATGGCAGCCTGGATGGCGACCTCAAACATCTGCCGCGGAATGAGTTCACGCATCTTCGACACAAGAGCCTTGCCACGTTCGTAAGCAAAGTCGCGGTGGACGATGATGGAGAGCGCGTCGACGGGTTCACCCGAGACGAGGATATCCATCTTGACCATCGGCGAGACCCAGGTTCCGGCGAGATGGTAGTCGAGCGAGGCATAGCCGCGGGAGACTGACTTCAGTTTGTCGTAGAAGTCGAGCACGATCTCGTTGAGTGGAAGCTCGTAGGTGAGCATGACGCGCGTCTCGGAGACGTACTCGAAGTTCTGCTGGCGCCCACGCTTCTCTTCGACCAGTTTGAGGATGCCGCCGACGTACTCTTCGTTCGTAAGAATCTTCGCGGTGATGACGGGCTCTTCGATCTGCTCGATCTCGCTGGGGTCGGGCCAGCGCGATGGATTGTCAACTTCGACCACGGAGCCATCGGTCATGGTGATCTGGTAGCGCACGCCCGGCGCAGTGGTGATGAGGTCGAGGTTGTACTCGCGCTCAAGGCGCTCCTGGATGATCTCAAGGTGCAGAAGTCCCAGGAAGCCGCAGCGGAAGCCAAAGCCGAGCGCGACGGAGGATTCAGGCTCAAAGTTGAAGGAGCTGTCGTTGAGGCGCAGCTTTTCGAGGGCATCGCGAAGCATCCCGTGTTCGTGCGAATCCACTGTGTAAAGGCCGGCGAAGACCATGCTCTTGATGTCTTCGAAACCGGGCAGCGCTTCGGCGCATGGACGTTCGGCATCGGTGATGGTATCGCCAACCTTCGTGTCGGCGACGTTCTTGATGGTGGCAACGAAGAAGCCGACCTCGCCCGCGCTCAATTCTTCGAGCTCGACGGGTTTCGGGGTCATCACACCCATGCTCTCGACGTCGAAGACCTTGCCGTTCGACAGCAGCTTGATGCGTTGCCCCTTGCGCATGCGGCCGTTGATGATGCGGGCGAGCACGATCACGCCGCGGTAGGCATCGAACCACGAATCGAAGATGAGCGCCTGCAGCGGGGCGTCTGCATCGCCCTTCGGCGGAGGCAGCAGATGCACAACGGCCTCGAGGATTTCTTCGACGTTCTGGCCGGTCTTTGCCGAGACGGGAATGGCATCATCGGCAGGCAGCCCTACCGACTTCTCAATCATCTCCTTCGTGCGCGCAATGTCGGCGCTGGGAAGGTCGATCTTATTGATGATCGGAATAATCTCAAGGCCATGTGAGATGGCAAGATACGCATTGGCCAGGGTCTGCGCTTCAACGCCTTGCGAGGCATCGACAACGAGAAGAGCGCCTTCGCAGCTTGCAAGCGACCGCGAAACTTCATAGCTGAAGTCCACGTGGCCCGGCGTGTCGATGAGGTTGAGCTGGAAAGTGTCCCCGTCCTTTGATTTGTACATCATGCGGACGGTGTGGGCCTTGATGGTGATGCCCCGTTCGCGCTCCAGATCCATGGCATCCAGCACCTGGGCCTGCATCTCGCGCGAGGTCAGCGAGCCCGTAAGTTCAAGCAGGCGGTCGGACAGCGTGGATTTGCCGTGATCAATATGCGCGATGATCGCGAAGTTGCGAATGTGACTTGGATCCATACGGGGCGGGTGAATTCCTCAACTTCTCATCTTAACACCCGCGAGGGGCCTATTGAGTGCATTGACGTTGCAGGAAATGAGCTTTTGAAATGCCGATTCGCAAGTGGAGAATGCTTCGGTGTTGAGACGTCATTCGTCTTACAATGAGCAGAACAATGCAGCTGGGAACTCGATACACATGGGTGCGAAAGTGGGCACTGGCAGTAAGCTGCATACCTTTTGCATTGCTTGCAGGTTGTCCAAACGACCAGAGTGCTGCTCCGGGTAAAGTGCCAGCGCAAGCGACCGCCCCTTCCGTGAGTCAGAACGCAACGAGTCAATCGAACGCAAACGCAGCGAAACCGAATGCTGCGCAGACCGTCGAGGATGCAGCGCGGGCGTATCGGGCGCAACAGCTTATCAATCGAGTGGAACAGACGTACCGCACCGGCGTGGATAATTATCGATCCGGTCATCTCGAAGCCGCGCGGCAGAATTTCGATATGGCTGTCGACGTCATGCTGACGAGCGGAATGGACCTGAAGAGCGATCCGCAGTTGGCGGACGAGTTTGAGCATCTGCTCGATTCGATCAACTCCCTTGAGATTGCGGCACTGAAGCAGGGCAACGGGCTTTCGCCGGCGCTGGAAGCCGCTCCGCTGGATACCGCGAACGAAGTGACGTTCCCTCCGAATGCAGAACTGACCGCCCGGGTAACTGCCGAGTTGAAGACGACGCAGTCTGACTTTCCGCTCGTCATCAACGACTACGTTGCCGGCTTCATCAGCTACTTCTCCAATTCGCAGACGGGGCATGCGCATCTGCTTCGTTCGCTCGAGCGCGCGGGCAAGTACAAGGACATGATCCAGAAGGTTCTGCGCGAAGAAGGCGTTCCGCAGGATCTGATCTATCTCGCTGTTGCCGAGTCAGGCTTTCAGCCGCAGGCCCTGAATATGCGGTCCGGGGCGGGAGGCATGTGGCAGTTCATGCCCTTTGCCGGATCGTATGGCCTGGAGCGTAACGGCTGGGTGGACGAACGCTTCGATCCGGAGAAGTCTTCGCGCGCTTATGCCAGATACATGAAGTCCCTGTACGAGCAGTTTGGCGACTGGTACCTGGCGATGGCTGCTTATGACTGGGGTCCGGGCAATGTACAGCGCGCCGTGATGCGCACCGGCTATGCGGACTTCTGGGAGCTCTACAAGCGAGGGAACCTTCCGGGCGAGACGAAGAATTATGTGCCCGGCATTATTGCGGCAATCATCATGGCGAAGAATCCGGCTCAGTATGGGCTGGATAAGGTTGTGCCGGAGTCGGCGGTGATCTCTGATACCGTATCGATCGACTACACGATCGATCTTCATCTCGTCGCCGATGTTACCGAGGCATCCCTGGCGGAGATCGTCGCCTTAAATCCGAGCCTGCTGAGGATGAGCACGCCGCACGATACTCCGTTTGACCTGCATATTCCTCCCGGAACGCGCGACGCCTACCTGGAGCGCATCAAGGAGATCCCCGAGGACAAGAGGAGCAGCTGGCGATTTCACGTCGTTCGGGCCGGCGAGTCGCTGGACGCCATCGCCGGCACGATGCACGCGCGGGCAAGCGAGATCGTCCAGGTGAACAACATTGCAGCGAATGATCCGGTGGAGACCGGAGATGAGCTTGTCATTCCCGTTGCCAGCGCGACCGGCGGTACCCATCCCGTGCATTACCGGGTGGTGCGAGGCGATACTTTGGTGACAGTCGCGGACCGCTTTGGCGTGTCCGTCGAAGATCTCCGCAAGTGGAATCACATGTCGGGAAAGACAGTGCGTCCAGGCGCGACCCTGACGGTTGCCGAGCCCGTAAAGCTGGCTCCCAGTGTTCGCGCGCGCTCGAAGGCTTCGCAGAAGAAGGGAACGTCGCACACTGCTTCATCGGCGAAGGCAAATGCAGGCAGCGCTTCGACGCACTCTGCGCATAGCTCAACGACAAAGAGCAAAAGCGCGAAGCCAAAATCCAGCTCTTCGAAATAAGTTTTAAGGCTGATGGAAAGGTTACCTGACCGAAAAGAGTACTTGCCTTCAGTGGCAGATAAGAGCATCCTGTTGCTAGAATTCCGTGCCGTAGATGCAAGGCCATCCAATCTGCATCGAATGTGAAAGCGAGCAGTAGAAAGAAAGAGCAGCACAGGGGAATTTGACGATGACGTTTGACGACACGATCAGGTTTTATGCATCTGCAGCTGACGATGATTTCTTCAGCGACGACGACAGCCTCTCTCAGCCGTTCGACGACGATGATGATGAGGAAGAAGAAGTGTTGATGAACATTGAAGAAGGTGACGAAGAGCCAGTCACGACACACGTCGAGGAGGCGGTCATCTTCGCTACCCCGCCTACACCGGTTCAACCCTACACGCCGCCCACGCAGGAATCGGTGGTTCCCGCGAGCAGCGCTCCCGCTCCTTCCAGGAAGAAGGCAGCGAAGAAAGCTGCTCCGGCTAAAAAGGCCGCAGCGAAGAAAGCTGCTCCGGCTAAAGCCGCAGCGAAGAAAGCTCCTGCAAAGAAGGCTGCTGCAAAGAAGGCAGCAAAGAAGGCGCCGGCGAAGAAAGCAGTCGCCAAGAAGGTTGCTGCAAAGAAGGCTCCCGCCAAGAAATCTACGAAATCTGCCGCGAAGAAGTCCGTTGCTCGGCGCGGTGGTAAGGTCGCTTCAAAAAAGGTGGCCACAAAAAAGAGCACGAAAAAATCAATAACGAGAGGTAAAACTTTGGCAACTAAGAAGGCAGCAAAGAAGGCCCCTGCAAAGAAGGCAGCGGCAAAGAAAGCTACGAAGAAGGCAGTGAAGAAAGCTCCTGCGAAGAAGGCAGCAAAGAAGACCGCAAAGAAGAAGTAGTCGTTACAACCTAAAGGCAAGCAAAAAGGCCCGGTCTGCTCATAGAGCGCCCGGGCCTTTTTGCGTCTGTCGAACTTACTTCTTGGTCGAACTTACTGCTTGTAGAACTTATTGCTTGTGGGAAGCGATCTCGGCCAGCACTTCGTCGCTGTGCGTCTGCACATCGACCTTCGGCCATACCTTTGCAACCTTGCCGTCAGGTGCAATGAGGAAAGTCTGGCGGCTGGCAAACTTCATATCCCCATGGGCCATGACGGGCACGCCATAGAGATCGACGACCTTGTGGTCCGGATCGGCCAGCAGCTTAAAGCTGAAGGTGTCCTTCGCGCACCATGCCTTGTGGCCTTCCACCGTATCGAGGCTCACGCCCAGCACGACTGCATTCAGCGCATCGTACTTCGACATATCGCGCTGAAAATTATGGGCTTCGATGGTGCAACCCTGGGTCTGGTCTTTGGGATAGAAGTAGAGGACGACCCACTTCCCTTTATAGTCTGCGAGGCTTACCGGCTTGTCTTCCTGCGAGGGAAGAGTGAAGTTTGGCGCGGCTGCGCCAACCTGAACTGTATCGGCGGCGGCGTTGGCCTTCAAACCGAAGCCGCTCAACGCGACCGCGCCCGCGATAACTGCGATCCATAAACTCTTGCGCATCATGTCTTCCTCAATTCGAATTTCAGGGTGATGAGTGGACGAATCAGGCTTTGCTCAGGACTCGCGTCTTGCGATGCCCAATGGCGATTTTACTCCTCGCCAACAAATCCTTTACAAACTACAGACAAAACAGGCTTTCTCACGGTTTGGCTTCAAACTCCGTGCAGCAATCCAAACATCAGTACAGCAAGTACAAAGAGACTAACAGCCACATACAGAAGGTCGCGTTCGGCCACGAACGCAACAGCCGCAAAGACGACTCGTGCGATGGGTGTCGCAATCAGCAGGAGCACCCCGGTCTCAATGATTGCCGTGGCATGGCCGCGGAAAACTCCCGGAACCAGGCCCCCGAGATGATGCAGGTCAACCGGTCTGCTCACAAAGGTACGGTAATCAACTGCATCGTGAGCATGGGCGCGAACGTAGAGCACGCCGCCTGTGGCAACCACCAGTGACGCCAGAAAGACGCCAGACTGCAGCAGTCGGCCCATGATGGCTTCCATCCTGCGATCGTCGAATCGATGTTCTGTCATAGCCTGCCCATCCAGCTGTTGACGATCATCTCCACTCCCAGCGCGAGGATGACCAGGGTAAAGATCATCCGAAGCACCGCCACGCGCGCTCCCACCAATATCCTCGCGCCGAGGAGCGAGCCCCCGAGCACTCCGAGCATGACCGGGAAGACCAGGCCGGGATCGATGTATCCGCGCCTCAGGTAGATTCCTGCGCTCGCAGCCGCAGTGACTCCGATCATGAAGTTGCTCGTGGTAGTCGAAACCTTGAATGGAATCCGCATCACGCGATCCATCGCCAGCACCTTCACCGCGCCTGAGCCAATACCGAGCAGGCCGGAGATCGCTCCTGCCCCGAACATCGTTGTGAATCCTCCGGCGATTCTGTCGACCTTGTACGGAATCTCGCCACCCATGCCATCAGGATAAGAGCCCGACAGCCGCAGCTTGTCTGACCATGGACTCCACTTCGAGCTTTGGTCTTCCTGATGCGCGTTTCGTCCAATCCACGCGGAGTAGAGCAAAACCACGCCAAAGGTCACCCCCAGCGCGCGTGTCGGTACGCGTGTAGCAAGGAATGCTCCGAGCAACGCGCCTAAGGTCGTCGCCACCTCCAGAAACATCCCGATTCGCACGTTTGAGTAGCCTTCGCGCACATAAGCCGCAGCCGCGCCCGAAGAGGTGGCGATCACGGAGATCAGGGATGCTCCGATCGCGTAACGGATGTCCACATGGAAGATCAGTGTCAGCAGCGGAACAAGCACAACACCGCCGCCCAGACCGGTCAGCGCACCCAGCAGGCCGGCGACCACGGAGCCGGCGAAGGTCAGCAACGAAAACAGAGGGAGTGACATCCCGCTCCTCGCCGCAACTCATCGAAGTGCATTTGGCGCGGCCATGCAAAATATGAGTCCCATAATAGTGGAAGCGCGTCCTATAGCGGGAGGCAGCAGCCGACTCATGAGTGAGCCGTGGCAGGTCGCGGATATTCCTTCGCAAGTCGGCCGGCGTTACATCGTAACGGGCGGCAATAGCGGAATCGGCTATCACGCGGCGCTGAAACTTGCGCGCAAGGGAGCCGATATCGTTCTCGCATGCCGGGACCGGAGCCGCGGCGAAGCGGCGCTCGCCCGGCTTGCAGAAGAGGCGCCAGGCGGACAGGTCGAGCTTGCCATTCTCGATCTCGCTTCGCTGGCCAGTGTCCGTCAGTTCGCATTGGAAGAGCTTGCGCGAAAACGCACCCTGCACGCGCTCATCAACAATGCCGGCGTGATGTCCCCGCCTCGCCGGCTTGAGACAGCCGATGGTTTTGAGCTGCAGTTCGGCACCAATGTTCTCGGGCACTTCGCTCTTACCGGACTGCTGCTCCCTGTGCTCCAGGCATCCGCGTCGGAGTTCTGTCCTCATCCCCGCATCGTGACGATTGCGTCGATTGCACACAAAAAGGGCCGGCTCAACTTTGACGACCTCCAAAGCAGTCGCTCTTATTCACCCTGGGCAAGCTATCAGCAGTCGAAACTTGCCAACCTGATGCTCGCCTTCGAACTCAGCCGCCGGCTGCGTGCCGTGCACTCACCGGTCATCAGCGTTGCAGCGCATCCAGGAGTCGCCGAGACAAACCTCTTCAAGAGAGACGACCATCCGCGAGTTGAGAGATTTGTCCGTGACCTGATGAGCCACGCCATCGGTATGTTTCTCAACACCAATGCCGAGGGCGCTCTTCCCACTCTTTACGCCGCAACTGCTCCTGAAGCCACCGATGGCGGATACTATGGACCACAAGGCTTTGCGGAGATGCGAGGCGAGATCGTCGGCCCTGCCAGGGTCGCACCCCGGGCAACGGATCAGGCAGCTGCTGCAAAGCTCTGGACTGCCTGCGAAGAGCTTACTGGCGTACGCTATCTCTAAAGAACGGGCTCCGTTGGAATTCGGAGGCTGCTTTGCCCGATTCGCAAGATGAGCACGATCTTCAACGCTTCCTTGATGCGCAGCAGGCCGTTTACTCGCAGGTACTGGCCGAACTTCGTGCCGGCCGCAAGCGGAGCCACTGGATCTGGTATATCTTTCCCCAGATCGCCGGCCTGGGCCACAGCCCCACATCGCAGTTTTTCGCAATTCATTCGCTCGCGGAGGCGCGGGTTTACCTTCGCCATCCAACGCTGGGCGCGCGTTTACGTGAGTGCACGCAACTCGTCCTCGATGTCTCTGGCCGCGAGATTGAAGAGATCCTCGGTTATCCCGACCATCTGAAGTTCCGCTCCTCGATGACTCTCTTCAACCGGGCCGCCCCGGAGGAGCAGCTTTTCGCCGCTGCCCTGAGCAAATACTTCGAAGGGCAGCCAGACGCCCTTACCCTCCCGCAACTCGGCGAATAGTCTCTTTCTCCACCGTAAAAAACTAATACTTTTTGTTACGAAATAAATACTCTTTCCATGGTTGCAATTTTGAACTGCCCCTGAACACCTTTCCTTTTCACGCATATCGCCATATATTCCTTTGAAAATGGCACGCCTGACCTCCAGGAGTAACTCCTTACTTCTTGACAATATTTCCTCTTTCCAAATAAAGTTCGGGACGCATAAAAATCTCCAATCGGGGATGCTGTGAAGTACTCGTACCACTTCAGGAGGCTGTATGAGAAAGCGCGATAAATTTGTTCAGATCTCTTGGGCAATCGTTATGTTTGCCGCCGCCTTCCTTGCGCCGGTATTCACATCACCGGCCTTCTGCCAGGTGCTCTACGGCACCATCACCGGCAATGTCACCGATACAAGCGGCGCGTTCGTTGCCGGCGTTACTGTAACCGCGCTGAATACGAATACCGGCATTCAGCGGATTGTGACCACGAACAACGAAGGCATCTATCTGGTACAGGATATTCAGCCCGGCACGTACACCATCACCATCGCAGCCCCGAACTTCGCTCAATACCGGTTGACCGGCGTTCTTGTAAATCCGAACCAGATCACTCGCAGCGACGCCGAGCTGAAAGTAGGAACCAGCTCTCAATCCATTGAGGTCAACAGCTCTCTGGCTGCCGTGCTGCAGACCGATAAGGCCGACGTCAATACCGAGATCAGTTCCGTTCAGCTGACGGAGCTGCCTACAACAAGCAGTTATGGCCGTAACTTCCAGTCGCTGCAAAAGCTCGTCCCCGGATTTACTCCGCCGTCGGAGCAGAATTCTTCGGGCGGAAACCCGATGCGCGCCATGGCCAGCAACGCCAACGGCGTCTCATGGGCGGCAAATACAACGCGAGTGGATGGCGCCACGGTAGCGTATCCATGGCTGCCCTATTTGATTGCCTATGTGCCTCCGCAGGACGCAATCCAGAATGTGAACGTTGTGACCAACAGCTTCACGGCAGACCAGGGGACCGCCGGTGGCGCCGCCATCAACGTCACCATCAAATCCGGCACGAACAGCTTTCACGGCTCTGCCTTCGAGTACAACAGTATCAACCAGTACAACGCGCGCAGCTACTATCAGCCGGTGCAAAACCTGCCGGTGCGTCCGAAGAACATTTACAACGAGTGGGGCGGCTCAGTCGGCGGTCCTATCTGGCGAAACAAGGTCTTCTTCTTTTTCGATGCGGACCGAATCACCCGCCGTACCGCGACCAGCGGATCTCTGACCGTTCCGACGCCGCAACTGATTTCGGGCGATTTTACCGGCTATCAGCTTCAGGATCCGAATACGAAAGCCTATGCTCAGGCGCCCATTTATGACCCGAAGACCGGAGCGGTTGTGAATGGCGCCCAGACCGGCGCTGGCCGTCAGCTCTTCAGCGCGACCAACGGGACCGGCCGCATGCAGATTCCCGCAGGGCGGATCAGTTCGGTGGCAAAGCAGATGCTGGCCCTTTTGCCGGCTCCAAATAACTGCGTCAACAACTGCTTGCAACAGATCGCCAATAACTACATCGGCTCGGCGGTGGTTGCCTACACCATGACGAAATATGACACGAAGATCAACTACGCGAGTGACAAAAACACGGTCTTCGGGCGCTACAGCATTGCGCCGTACACGATTAATGATCCACCCGCTCTGGGACCTGCAAACGGCTCACCCTTCGATGGCGGAAATCCCGGCGCCAATCTTGGAAGAGTTCAGAATATCGGTATCGGCTTTACCCATGTCTTTACGCCCAGCCTGCTGCTGGCGATGAATGCGGGCTATGCGCGCCAGGCGCTCGGCGGAAAGGGTCCTGATCTCGGCCCGAATTTCGGTCTGGACACGCTGGGCATCCCCGGAACCAATGGCCCCAATACTCTGCAGAGCGGCCAGCCGGGATTTGTCTTCTCCGCTGCTTCAGCCAGCGGCTTTGGCGGAGGCGCTTCTTCAAGCGGTTCAGCTGCCTTTGCTTCGATAGGCAACCAGAACACGGCCAGCCCGTATCAATTCCGCGACAATCAGTATGTAGAGAATGCGAGCGTTGTCTGGAACAAGGGACGGCATAGCTTCGGCTTTGGCGGCGAGCACACGCACTCGGCCATCAACCACTTCCAGCCTCAGGGTTCCAACGTGGCGACTCCGCGCGGCGGCTTCCAGTTCACCGGCGGCCTCACCACGATTGGCGGCACGACACCAGCCGTCTTTAACCAGCTGGCGGACTTTCTGCTGGGTCTGCCGCAGACGTACGGAAAGGCCACGCAATCACTCAACCCGAACGCGGTGCGCTGGTCTACCTTTGCGTTTTACGGGCAGGACCAGTGGCAGTACTCTCCCAGGCTGACGCTCACGGCAGGCGTTCGCTATGAGTACTATCCGTTTGCCACCCGCGATCATGAAGGCGTCTTCCGTTTCGACCCTTCCCTGGGCAGGACCAACAACGTCGTCATCGGGGGCAAGGGAGGCAATCCGCAGAATACCGGTGTCGATATCGGATGGGGCATGATTGTTCCCCGTGTCGGACTGGCCTATCGCATAACGGACCAGACGGTTGTCCGTGGCGGCTTCGGCATGACGGTGGACCCGGACAACTTCCGCCGATTCCGTGAGACCTACGGCGCGGTGACCAACATCAATCTGGGGGGCGCCAATTCCTACACTCCGGCCGACTGTCTGCAGGGGGCCGACGGAGCCAACAGCATCACCGGCTGCGGTACCGTAGGAAACTCGACCATCGGTATTCCTCCGGTAACGCAACCTGACTACAGCACAGGATTCCTGACGCTTCCAACCAGCGCTTCGACCGAGACTGTGCCGAAGAACTACCGTCGTGGCTATATAGAGTCCTGGAATTTTGCCGTTCAGCAGGATCTGGTCTCGCACTTCAACCTGAACGTCACTTATGTTGGCACGCATGCGGTCCGGGCGGTGACTTCACTCAACATCAACGCCGCACCTCCGGGAGGTGGCAACGCAGGCCGGTTGTTGGCAAACGTCACCGGCTCTCAGGTCGACCTCACCTCCAACACCCCATTCCGTAGCGCAAGCTATCACGGTCTGCAGGCGCAGCTCTCACGCCGGATTGGACAAGGCGTGAATATGGGCTTTGTCTACACGTGGTCGCACGCCATCAACTTCAACGACAACTCCACTTACAGCGGCCTCACCTTCAACTATCCAACCTATTGGGACCGCAACAAAGGGACAGCCGGTTTCGATCGCACAAACAACCTGCAATGGTGGACGGTCGCTCAATCGCCATTCGGAAAGAACGGCAATTGGATGAAGACAGGCGTTGGCGGAATGCTGCTCGGCGGCTGGGAGCTCAACACGATTCTCAGCAAAATGAGCGGTCTGCCGTTTACGATCAGCGATGCCGGTACCGTCTTGAATGCGCCCGGCAACACTCAGGTTGCCGATCTCGTAAAGCCCAGCGTGGCAATCAACCAGACCTACCGCAGCAGCACAAACAATCTGGCAGGGAAGCCGACATACTTCGATATAACAGCTTTCGCTCCAGTAACCGGTGCGGCCCGTTTCGGAACTTCGTCTCGCAACATGCTGCGAGGGCCCGGCCTGTTCAATCTTGATGCCAGCATCGTTCGGGAGTTTGGAATCTGGGAGAATCTGAAATTCCAGTTCCGCTTCGAAGGCTTCAACGTAACCAACACCCCGGCCTTCGCCAATCCCAATGCGAATATCTCAGCAGCGAACTTCGGCTATGTAACGGCATTGGCCGCCAACAGCGGCGGACGCAGCCTCAACCTGGCGGGCCGATTCACCTTCTAACCCTCCCATTTCAAAGCTGATTCCTCTGTGGCAGGCCATCAGGCCTGCCACATTTCATTCAGGCAGAAAATTGCCGGTAAAGATGCTGAATGAGACGATCTTCACGTCGGCCTTTCTCATCGGAAAACGCGCGCAGGCGGAAAGCACTGAAAACAGTGCACGCTGTTGGATCAAAGCCGTATTTCCTCCATCGGCAACCATTGACGGAGACATCCCCTCTAAGTATCTGAGGTTGCCATGGTTAGGGCGAGGGCCCATCTCGAGATTGCCGCTTCGGCCACCGATGAACGGTTGCATCTGCTTGAAACGGCTCTTCAGCGAAATGAAAAGCTGGCTCTTGTCGGCCGGCTCGCTGCCTCGATCATGCATGAGATCAATAATCCCGCTGAGGCAATCACCAATCTCACCTATCTGATCTCGCAGAATGCGAACGATCCCGTGCTGGTCGTTTCGCTTGCCGAACAGATTGAGCTGCAATTATCTCGTATTCAACATGTGTCTCGGCAGACCCTTTCGTATTTTCGAGACGTCCCTCGACGGCAGAACACAGATCTCGTCTCTGTCATCGAAACAGTCATCCGGTTTTACGAAAAAACCTTATCAAACAAGCAAATCAAAGTGCGAACGCAGCTGCCTGAGACTCTGTTTGCCCAGGTCTACCCCGGAGATTTCCTCCAATTAGTCTCCAACCTCCTCCTGAACGCTATCGAGGCAGTCGGCCTGGGCGGAAGGTTGTGCGTCCGCATCCGGAATTTGCATGACATCATTCGAGTTACGATCTCCGATAATGGCTGCGGTATCCCTGCTACGCTTCGGCCCAATCTCTTCGAGCCTTTTCAAAGCAGCAAAGCCGAACATGGCAACGGGCTCGGGTTGTGGATCTGCAGAGCGATCGCTGACAGGCACGGCGGCCATATCTCCTGGCGCAGCAGCACCAATGGAAAGAGACACGGAACGACGTTCTCCGTGTCGATAGCTGCCTGACCCTCCCTTCCGTTTCGTGCCTGATTCACCGTCCATGGCCTCCCACGGATAGCCTGCGCAGCAAGCATCTTCATGCAGGAAAGTTGCATCTTTTCCAGAAACAGCGGGCAAAGGAGCGATCGCCATTCGCGATCGCAATCTTTATTCGTCCCGACGAGAAAAATTTTCAATCAGAGGGTTACTGAAAATGTTTGATGTCTGGAAAATTACAATTCGACCCAAAACCGATATCTCCCTGGAAGAGCATGGACCCTCTGCGATATCGTTGCTGGCATGGTGTGAACGTGGAAACGAACGCTATGCGCTCGTGCTCAAAAACAATGGACGTCTTCGGGAGATATTCTCGAAGGCCTTCGGCCTCAACACAGCCGATCAGATCCTTGACGCACTCATGGCAAACAGAGTCGTAAATATACCCGGATCGTTTACGACCCGGCAGCTAAACTCTCTTGGATTTCGTCTATAGAGCAGGACTGGTTTCTTTCCTCCGAGTGAATCGATCTTTCACTTCGCCCAATCTTCCAGCGTCAGTTCGCAAATCTTTGGAGAACACACGATGGAGAACCTCCATTGTCAGAGGATCAACCGCATCGCCAACGAACTCATCCGCTCGTATCGCCAGCGCATAGAACTTACGTCGCACCCTCACAGCCTGCAGCAGCTGAACAGCATCGACAGCGATATCGCGTTCCTGCATGAAGACATGCAGGTGCACAAGCTTCAGTGTCCCTTTTGCCGGCTGGGCTGCATGTTCTCCGCCAGCAGGGAACCTTCGCCTTTAGCTCACAAACCTACGAACTCCTACGTCGCTTGAAACGCAATCGTCCATACGAGCTATTTAGCTTTCGATCGGTACGCTATTTCCGCTGAGCGGCCACCTCAACTGCCACCTCGTCCGTCGCTCGTCGATGCGGCATATGATCCGGAACCGCAACCTCTTTCGGCGGGAAATACGCATCGTGAAAGTACTGTGCAAGCATCCGGTGCGTATTGAAGAAGGCCCCGTTGATGCCGATGCAATGCCGTTGAAGCTCAGCCCACGCCTGCGGATTGGAGAAGAGCGGCGCTATCCGCTTTTCGAGCTTCTCGTACAGGCTGGCAGCCTCCGCGGTTTCAGTCTCTCCATCTTCAATCGCCCAGCCCGTAGTGTTCTCAGCGCAACCTTCGATCCACCATCCATCCAGAATCGAAAGTGAAGGCACACCGTTCACCGCGGCCTTCATCCCGGACGTTCCGGATGCCTCGTAGGGGCGGCGTGGCGTATTGATCCACACATCCACGCCCTGGGTAAGCAGCCCGCCCAACTCCCAATCGTAGTTTTCGACGTAGTACAGCTTCAGCGACTTGGAATTCAGCCTCACCGCCGCCGAATAGACATCTTTGATCAGGCTCTTGCCCGCATTGTCAGCCGGATGCGCCTTTCCTGCGAACAGAATCTGCAGGCCGCCAATCTTCTCCGCAAGGGCCACCAGCCGTGCAGGATCATTCAGCAGAAGGTTGGCGCGCTTATAGGTCGCAACGCGCCGCGCAAAGCCAAGCGTGAGAACACTGGGATTGAAATAATGCCCGGTCCGCTTCGCCAGCGTGGCAAACAACCGGTGCTTGTTCTTCATGTGGCAGGCAGCGATACGCGCAGGATCGATGCCATAGACGGAACGGAAGTAGTTATTATCAATGCGCCACTCAGGAATCTCGTCGTCAAACAGCTCCTGGAAAGCTGGCGAGAGCCATGTCCCGGCATGAATGCCGTTCGTGATCGAGTGGACCTTGTACTCCGGAAACATCTGCTGCGAAACCTTGCCGTGCTGCATCGCTACTCCGTTGACGTAGCGGGAGAAGCGCAGCGCAATGTAGGTCATGTTCATCAGGCCGTTGTGCAGGCAGCCTGCGGCTTCGATCGCGGCCCCGCGTTCGTGTCCCAGCACCTGGTACATCTGGTCGGTGCCAAACTGGTCGTGTCCGGCAGGCACCGGCGTATGAGTCGTAAAGACGCACTGCTTTGCAACCGCATTGCGATCCGTATCAGTCGCCTGGTCGAGAGGCTTACCCGCAAGCTGGTCCTCCAGCAGTGCAATGGAAAGCAGAGCGGCATGCCCCTCATTCATGTGGTAGACCTCGGGTTTACAGCCCAGCGAGTGAAGCAGGGCAATGCCCCCGAGCCCAAGCACAGTCTCCTGGCAGAGCCGGTAATACGAGTCTCCACCGTAGAGATGGTCCGTCAGCCGCCGGTCCCATGCGTCATTCCCCTCCACATCGGTATCCAGCAGATATACCGGCAGGACGTGCCCCGTCACTCCCACAATATCGAATCGCCACGCCCGCACCAGCACCTGGCGGTCCTGCATCGTGATCGTGACAATCTTGTTGGCGCTTGGAAGCGTGGTCTCGGGAGACCACGGAACATCAGCTTCACTTTGCTGGCCAAGGTCCGAGAGAATCTGCCGGAAATAGCCGCGCCGGTGGACCAGCGAAACGGCCACCATCGGAGCTCTCGTATCCGCCCCCGAGCGAAGCGTATCTCCTGCAAGCACACCGAGCCCGCCGGAATACGTCGGGATCGCAGGTGACAGCGCAATCTCCATGGAGAAATACGCGATGGATCGATTACAAAGGTTGAGGTCTACGGAGGGAGCGTCGGTGATGCTCATGCGTGGGCGGGTTCCTCATCTCTGCCGGAAACGAAATGCGTGGCATCATGTGCTACGTGCCGAATGCGGCCAGAATCCATACGCGTTTGACGCGGCCCGATTTCGGGCTGGTGCACGGAGTTTACCAAACGAACCCCCATCTCTTGATGGAACTATGGTTACTTCCGCTGATGCCGAGAGGGTATTGACAGCGCTTTCCAAGGCAACTTCCGCATTCTTTTCTTGAAGTTAGACTTCAGGCCCCTGTGGGAAAGGCGCGCAAAGATTTCCTTTTATTCCATGGAAAAGAAACATCTTTTCTTTCAATTTACGTGCAATTTTTTGAGTTACCGGTAAAAACGTCAGAGCGCAGCAGCTGCAACTCGATCCAGTCGGTTCCATATCTCACCCACCCACGCCAGATGTTCCGGTTTCATCAGAACCGAGCGCAGGCACGTCACATACCCCGATCCGCTGGAAGGCCACGTCTCCGCCGGAAAGAACCGGACCGGCAGATGAGCGAGCGCCAGGTGCAGGTCAAGTTTTGCCGTCTCATCAAAAATGACCTGCGCTAAAGCGGAAGAACGTGCCGGCGACTCCGCGCGCACAGCCCAGAAAAGAATATCCAGCTGCGGTTCGGCAATCGGAGTCGCAAAACGAGGATCCGCCTGAAGCCGGCGATGCAGCTCCAGGGCTGCGCTTCGCCCCGCTTCAAGGCCGCGCGCAAACTCCCCTCCCCGCTCATACGGCAGCAGACGCTGCGTCGTCCACAGCGCAACGGCCGAAGCTCCCGCGCGCGAGCACTCAAGCGAAATCTCACCTAAGTGCAGCTCCTTCGAAGAAAAATACGTGTACGGCGAATCGTGTTGATAGAAGCGCCCTACCGTAGGATCGCGAAACAGAATCGCGCCGCAGCCATAAGGCTGCAATCCATGCTTGTGCGGATCGACCACGATGGAATCGGCTTCCAGGATTGCGTCATAAGCCGCGCGAGCCTCCGGGCCAAGGTTCCCGGCCAGCGTAAAGTACCCGCCGTAAGCCGCATCCACATGGACGCGAAATCCATACTTCTCCCGCAGCTTCAGAATCCGGTCCAGCGGATCGACTGACCCGGTTGCCGTTGTCCCCAGCGTCACCACAACCGTGCCAATCTCCCCTGTCGCAAGGGCCTGCTCCAGCGCAGCCGGATCCATCCGGCCCTTATCGTCCGAGGGGACGCTCGTAAACGCCAGGCCCAGCACGCCGGAAATCCGGCTGTGCGTATAGTGCGCCTGGTCGGACGCAGCAATCGTCTTCCCCGCGGCAAGCTGCCCCGCAACCCAAAGCGCTTCAAGATTCGCAAACGTGCCGCCGCTGCTCAGATGCCCCAGGTGCTCCGGCCATCCAAACATCTTCGCCAGCGCCGCGACTGCTTCAATCTCCATGGCAGAACTGGCGCGTCCGCCATCAAGCGCGTGATTGTTCGGATTCACCGACATCGCGAGCGCATAAGCCGCGCGTGCGATCGGATGCGGCGGCTTCAGCATCTGCCCCGCATAAAGCGGATGGCCGTACGGATAATTATCCTGGAGCCGCGTCGCTGCTTCGTTCAGAATCGCTGCAGCATCGGCACCGAGCGCTGGTACAGGCGCCTGTGGCAGATCGGCAAATCCTTCATCGAGGCGATTCTGCGCCTCTGCAAGAAGCGAAAAGACGCTCGGCCTCCCGGAAGAACTCTTCAGCATTCGTCTATCAGAACATCTCGTGCGTCACGAAGCCAAGCTGCAGAGCATAACCAAGGCCAATCGCCGCGACGAACGCGAGGATGGTCCACGGCGTATTGCAAAGCCGCCTGCGAAGAGCCTGGATCACCAGGGTCGCTACAAACACTCCGAGAGCAAGCAACAACCCATCGGGTACAAAATAGCGCGTCACGTGCGAAGCCGTGACCGTAAGGCCCCAGCGCAGGTGAAACGGATGCCAGAGGAGGCTTCCCACTGCGAACAGAAACAGGAAGAGAAAAAACTGCAGGATCGTAAAGAGAACCTTTTTCATCGGCATTCAGGGCCTTTAATCGAGCGTCACCTGCTATGACAGAAATGCTACATGCAGCGAAGGGTTCAAGTCAGTTATGAAATGCGATTCGTTGATCCCGATCACTCCTCGCGATAACGTTTCTCCCCTGCGGGAATCGCAAGATTCAGCCGGTTCTGCTGAGGCGGCAGCGGGCACGTCGCATATGCCGTGTAAGCGCACGGTGGATTCTGCGTCCGATTGAAATCAAGAACAACCGTACCCGGCTTATCCAGCCCGTTGCTCGGATACGCCGTATAAAGAAATCGTCCCGCTCCATACGTCGCGGTCTTGCTCGTCGTGTCACGCAGCATGAAAAAGAGCTGCTTGGCCGCAGGATCTTCGATCACAGGCTGAAGCCGCAGCGTCTGCCCGTTCAGCGTGAACTCAGCCACGCCAGGCGAAGGGTCCGTCTCGGTCAGCCCGAGGATGTTAGGAACAGTGAGCGGACGCGGCGGGTTATACGGCGTCCACTTCGCCGTCACCACATAGTGCTGGTCCGGCGGATACCAGCTCAGCCCGTGAAACCCGGTGCGTGTCGGAGCCTGCGCATCCTTCACCCGAAGATAAAGCCGGTCGCTGCGCTGAATCACAATAATCAGAACGCCGCCATTCCGAATCTCCGCAGGATGATCGCCGTCATACGAAAGCTTCATCGTCGTGGCAGGCTTTCCATCCACCGTTGTGCCCGCAGGAAATCCTCCTGCCGGCGCAACCAGCGTAACGGTGTTGTTCGCAAGATGAAACGTAGCCAGATGGGCCGGCACATTTTCCAGGTGCAACGTATTCCCCGATGCGGAACCCACAGTCGTATCCCCCGGCTTGAGCCAGTGCAGCGCCACCAGCGAGAACCAACCCTCGGGCGCCGTGAGGTTCTTCGCCCGCTGAACACGGAACTGATTGATCTGCTGCAGATAGTCCGGAGCAGGCGCAGATTGAGCAAGAGCAACAGGAACAAGAACGAGTAGCAGGACAAGGTTTTTCATAGCGACTTTCATAGTGACATTGATGGCGATGATTTGGGTGAGATTCTGTCTTACGCTTTGGCTTAATCTGCTGCTCAAAAATTTCTGTTTTGCTTAAGGGCTCGGAAGCGCATGAATCGTCCGAAGCCACGTCTGCACCAGCACCGGCCAGTGCGTCACCGGAAGATAAGTGGGACGAAGACCATATCCATGGCCTCCCTCGCCATAAATGTGAAGTTCAGCCGAAACCTTGTTCTGCTTCAAAGCCTGAAAGTAAACCAGCGCATTCTCTTCGTGAACCGGATCATCCTCGGCCTGCAACAGAAAGGTCGGTGGCGTGTTCGGAGAGGGATCGATGCCCCGCGTCAGCTTATCGTAACCAGGAGCATCCGTAAGATACGCCGGATAGATCGCCACCACAAAGTCAGGCCGCGCACTCACCAGCGCCTCGCTCTCCGGCTCATTGGCCCGCTTGAAGTCGGAGTGATTGCTCAGCACAACCACAAGATGTCCTCCCGCCGAAAAACCAAGTACGCCAACCCGGTGTGGATCGATATGCCATTCGTCCGCATGAGCACGCGTAATTCGCACCGCCTGCTGCGCATCCTCAAGATCGGCCGTGTTCTCCGGATAGCGAGCCTGATAGGGCACGCGGTACTTCGATAGAACGCAGTTCACTCCAATCGAGTTGAGCCACGTGCAAACCTCAGTGCCTTCAAGGTCGTACGCAAGGATCCGATACGATCCGCCGGGAAAAACAACAACAGCCGCTCCGGTATTCTTCCCCGCCGGCGCCGGATAAAACACAACCGTCGGATTGCTGACATTCGTGATATGCGCCAGCGGACGCCCATCGACAAGCCGGTCGCTCGGCTTGGTGATGTCCGTCTCAGCCTCACCGTGATAAGGCTCAGGCGCTCCATTCGGCCAGAGTGGAAGCGTAACCTTTTGCCCTCTGGCCATCGGCGCAAGCAGAGCAAGAGCTAAAAGCAGTCGGATTCGCACGCCAACATCCTAATATGGACCGGCCCCTCCACATGCACTAATCTCTGCGAAGTTGGAACAGCCAATCCGCCCGATCCTGCAAGTTGTTTTTGCTGTTGCCTTGGCTTTTCTTGTTGTCATTCCCGAAGAGCCTGCCCTGAGCGAAGCCGAACGGGGAATCTGTTTTTCCACCTGTCGCGCGCCAGATCCCATCGCGCAAACTTTGCAAGCCTTCACGTTCGCCCACCGCACTTCCTGTACATCCAATCAGGCGCGTTTCTTAGCTGGTTTGGCGCGTGTCTTCAACGCAGACGCAGTGCGAGTTTTGAAGGTCTTTACGGCGATTCGCGGCTGCTCGTCCGCAAGACGCACCGGAATTGTCCCATCGGGAAAGACAGCGACAATTTGCAGCGATCCTCCCATGGCCTCGATATGCTTGCGCAGCGTCCCGACGTGCATATCGCCACGTTTCTCTGTCTTCGAGACGGCTCCCTGGGCAACACCGAGATTTCGTGCCAAGGCTACCTGCGTTATATTTCGGCTACGGCGCAGATCTTCAAGGGCCATCTCGGTCTTATAGGTGGCAACCCGCTCTTCCACGCGGGCACGCGCTGCTTCCGGCAACTTGGCGTAAAGTTCACTGAATTTTCGGGCCATATAAGCACTCCATTGCATGGCTAAGATTGGTCTTCTTACGGCTTCACTTTATTTCTCGAAGGTGAGCCGCGTAGATCGCATCCGCTATCGGCACATACTCTTTATACCAACGTTTATTTCCAGTTTTGTCGCCGCCGATAAGCAGCATGGCAATGCGTCGAGGGTCGAATGCATAAAGGACTCGGTAAGGGTCCCTCGTGCTGGCAGCGCAGTTCACGCATGTTGGGATATTTCGAATTCTTGACCGTGTCGGCTTGAGGCCGCCTCAGGTTGATTCCTTCTTCTTCAAGGATACGCACCGAGTAGGCAATGCTTTCCTGCTCTGCCGCGCTGAGGCTATCCCACCACTTCTTAAACTCGTCGGCGACTTCCACCTCGCATGCCATTAACAGAAATATAACACCGGTGGAATATTCCGTTAAGTACATATTTTCGCTCAATCAGAAATGCCAAAAAAGGAGCAACCCATGTTTGCCGGCGCACAGTGAGAGGGACTGGCCCCTCCATATGGACTAACCTCTGCGAAGTTGGGACTTCCAATCGGCCCAGTTGCTTTTTGCGTTTGCCTTTCTTGTTGTCATTCCCGAAGAGCCTGCCCTGAGCGAAGCCGAACGGGGAGTCCGTTTTCCACCTGTTGCGTGCCGGGATCCCGTCGCGCAAACAATCTCCGGCAAATTCACATGTCAAGCCCTGCAAAACGCCAGCCTCGCCGGCAACCACATAAAAATCAATAAATTAGCTCCGCAAAATAATCCCCGGAACAGTGGCAGAGCAGTTCACCCCATTTCGCTAAACTGGAAATAGAGCAAGGCCCCCGGATGTCGCCGATAGAGGAGCATATTCTAAAGCATTTATTTTGAATAATTTACCAGTAAACCATTTAGATGGAATAATTTACGAGAACGGCCACCATCTAAACGTAATGGAATTAGATACTTAGACCAAAAGATAGGGGGGAGGGGTATCTCCCCGCAGACTATCCTTAATTAAGGGAGGCTGGACTCGAAGAGCTGATACCGGTGCTCGAGTTCCCACTGCTCGGCAGCCCGCTCACTGGACCGGAGAAACGCCAGGCACCTCTGCCCGGGATTCTCCCCGCCAGGACGCTCCCCCACACAAGCCGCATTCACACGGTCGAACTCGTCCGGTTGCGCCCAAAGGCTCGCACCCGGGAGAAAACTGTGCTCCAGCGACGTCCGGGCCATCCTCTTGAGATCGAGGTAGGAGAGGTTGAAATCCAGCACGGCCCGAACATACTCGTGCGTAAGATTGATCCGCGAGACGCCCTCATCATCCGTCGAGAGAGCGACCGGCACTCCGGCAGCACGATACAAGGCCAGGGGATGCCACTCCTTCGTGACGCCGAGGATAACGTCATTCGAAGTCAGGTTGATCTCCGTCATGATGTGACGGTCGGCCATCTCGGCCAGCAAGGCATGCGCTTCGTTCTCGTACATCACATCGACACCATGGCCGATGCGCTCCGCATGCCCAAGATGGATGGCCTCGCGAACGTGAAACCGCAGGCCGTCAGGCGGAACCAGTCCCGGCGCAAGCTCGCCCGCATGCAGCGAGATATGCACCTTCGGATAAACGCTGTGCAGATAGTCCAGCATCAGCATCTGCCGGTGATACTCCGACATCGAAAGATACCCATCCTCCGGCATCACAAAATTGATGCCCACGATCCGTGGATGACCCGAGTCGATCTCCGCCTGGATGACTTCAAAGCCAAGCAGCGTCTGCGCAAAAACCTGCTGCGCCGGAAAGCCGCGAAGGATCTGGTAAATCACGCGAATCTTCACGCTGCAGGCGCGCGTCGCAGCCGCCGTTCCGCACTGCTCTATATTGTTGCGGGCATCCAGCGCATCCGAAAACTCCTGCCGGTTCGGCGCAACCGAGTCGCGAAGCCCTCCGGCCAAAAGCTGCTCCCGCAGCTTCGCAAGGTCAGCTCGTGAAGTGCCGGTTGCATCGCCAGTTCGATTCATCGCCGGATCGGCAGGCGTCGAAGGCCACGGAATCGAGTACCCCAGCTTCGCCGCCGCGCTGAAGTCCGGCGTCTCCATCACCTCGAGATACTGCTCATTCTGAGCCGCCGCGCGGGTCGCAACCTCATCCAGCCACTCCCCCGTATGCGACTTGCTCACCGCGCTGTACCGCGAGAACGTGGCAAAAAACTGGTCATGCCCGCTCACGCCCGCCGAAGGAACGAAACTGCGCATGGAGAAATCATCGACCATCGCGTCATAAAGCTTCTGGTCCTTGAAGGCGTCCTCCGCCCGCCGATTCCCTTCGCCGCAGACCGGCTGCGGCGGCATACTGCGAGTCGTCGCCGAAGGCTTGAAGAGGCTGCGCGTAGCCGGACTGTAGCAGAGCGTGTCCGCCGCCGCATTCTTAAGAAACGTCTCCGCATAGATCGCGCCGCCGAGATGCATATGAAGGTCGCCGCCCTTCGGCATATTAACCAGAAAGGCCGTCAGTTCCAGGGGACTCTTCTTCGCGGCATTGAAGGCGCGAATCGCCCGCTGCTCGCCGGCGGTTGCAACAGAGGCACGCTTTGAAACCGGAGCAGGTTTCGCCGCAGGTTGAGCGAAGGCGCACAGACCAACCGAGAGCGTAGCCGAAAGGCTCAAAACACGAAGCATCAAGATCCCTTGTGAACGAGATATCAGAAAGAATAGCGCGAGCGGCCTAGGGGAGTTGGAGAGAACGCCCGGAAATTGCTATACTTATAGAGCGTTTGAGTTGCTGGTTCCCGCCGGTAGCAAGCTCCCTTGGAAAAGGCTGATGCATCAGACGTACGCCGCGGGCGCTCTTGGCGATCCCCGATTCTGGCGTCTGCACCCAATGCCAAGGCCAGATAGCTCAGTGGTAGAGCGCGGCCCTGAAAAGGCCGGCGTCGGCGGTTCGATCCCGTCTCTGGCCACCATTTATAATCAATAACTTAGCGGTACAACCCAGACCTCCGAGATGCGAGGCCTTTTCTTATTTTTCCTTTAAGCTTTTTATTTTCATATACGTAACGAAAAGGCCTGTAATGTCCGCAAAAAGGCTGGCGTCGCTGGTTAGCATCTGTAAATTATTAGGGCGTGACATTATTAGGCACTTGATAGGCTCCGACTCACGATGAGAGAACGCACAACCGATGCCCACGACCATAGTCTCTTACCTAACCGTATAGGCGAAGGTAACGATTTTTCAGCGGTGCTGAATATCTATAGCTGGGAGCGTCGGAGTTCTTCTGACAAGAGGATCGCGTCAGCAATTTCGCGCATTGATTTACGTCGCTGGCGACTTTCTTTGTGCATCATCTGGTAGGCATCGTCTTCACTCAGAGAAAGATCGCGCTGCAGTATGCTTTTCGCGCGGTCTACAGCCTTTCGTGTCGCGAGCCGATTTGCTAATTGCGAGTTCTCGGTCTCCAATCGCGCTCGCTCGATCTCTGCGCCAACCAGATGTCCCAGGGTTGAGAGTAGTCTCACCTCATGAGTCGAGTGGCGATACGACAATCGATGCTGCAAGTTAATAACGCCAACAACACGCCCGGCGCACAGGATCGGGGTGCATAGCATTGCTTCAAAGTGATCTTCGGGCAGATTCTTGAAGGCTTTGAATCGCGGATCGTTCGAGGCACCTGAGGCCAATGCTACGGCCTGCCTGTGCTTTGCCACCCATCCAGTCACCCCTTGCCCTATCTGAACTCCGATCTGATCCACCAAGTCTGCGTGGGGGTTTTTGGAAGCCCGCATGACCAGGTTGTCTTCTTCGAGAACGTAGATAAAGCACGAGTCGCAGGGGATTACGCTTGAGATGAAGTTGACGATTCGATCAAGTACAAGGTGCAGCGAGTCCGCGGCGGCAATCCTGCTGCTGATCTCATGCAGAAAATCGATCTGGCGCAGGCCATCGCGAAATCCGGCCATCGTCGAGGTGGAGGCGGCAACCCGGACTACCAGTGGTTTCTTCGTCTCGCTCTTTTCGCTCTCCTCATCGAGGGTCTCAGAGATCACGCCCTCAATCTTTCTGTCCCGCTTTTCCTGCAACAAACGTGCCGAGTACTGTGCCGCTTCGTTGACGAGGAATCCCATCTTTGGCCGTGAAGGCTCGAAGTCCGGCCTGATGTCGTAGTGAGCCAGTTCTTCGGAAGTCGTCGGTCCGATCGAGAGCACCACAGTCGCCTGGAGCGCTTCGTGCAGTTGATCGACGACGTCCATCTTTTCTGCCACCTGAAACAGGTGGATCACTTGAACTGCCGTCATGAACAGCACAACATCGATCGACCCGTTGACGAGCCCCAGAACGCACTCCCTAAGGGGTTGCAGGTCTTCAGGCAGAGTCCACTGATAGACCGGGACCTTTACAAGGTTGCGACTGCGAATGCTCAACTCTGAAAGAAACTCCGGATTCGACGCGCCATATTCCTGTACTGCGATGCTCATGTCTCCGAGGGATTCTCCAAACTCCTGGTCGATGGCACGCAGGAGTTCATGCCAAGTGCTCGGTTCCTCCGATATCACGTGCACCGGAATTTTCAACTCCCGTAATGCCGTTGTCGGCTTGGCTCCGCGCGCCGCTATCTTCACCTTGCGAAGTGCGGCAATAATCTCTTCCGGGTCGAAGCGGGTTTGTACGACGTCGAGCATCGCGCGCACACCTACGCCTGTCAGAAAGACAACAAGGTCGAACTCGCCGCGCAGCAGACCGGCGGCAAATTCCAATGCTTCCTCATTCGATTCGAGGCCGACCTCCCGCATCGCGGGCACAACGATCGCTTCACCGCCATACGTACGGATGAGCTTTTCAACCTCTTTCGCACGGCGGGACTCCAGTGAAAGTACACGGAGACCCTTGAAGCTTGCATGCGCCACGCTTCCTCCAATCAAGTGTCATCGGGGTTGTCTCCTGCTGTGCCATCGGCGGCAGCGCTCGAAAAGACTATGGAGTCGTATGCAGAAGGAGAGATTTTCTTAAATTCTAGCCGCGGCACATCAGGGAGGCAAAGCCAAAACTTTGCCTCTACCTGGCGCCGCCTCGTATTCAGAGGTCAAAACGTCAGTCGACCTGTGAGAACAAGCCCGTGGTTATAGCTATGAAAATGCGAGGTGGCAATCTGCATTCCTGTTCCCAACACCAACCCGAGCCTGTCTTTGGGGTCATGGCGAAGTTTGATCTTACTCACCATCAATCCCGGAGTCAGGAAAGTCTGATTCTTCCCATCGTTCGCACCCCCGTGATAGTAGCTGGCGTTTGCTTCAAGTTCCGGCCAGAAGTACTTACCCACCTTGTATTGGGCAACCGTGTTCCATGAGATCGTCCGCCCGATTGCCAAGGTGGAACTCATCGGCAGTACACCTCCAATTGCGGATTGAATATCAAATTTGCCGAGGCCCTTTCCTGCAACCACCGTCGGAGTGACAGTGGATGCGGCCATGCCATTCTTATAGCTACCGGGGGGGCACTGAAAATGCGACCTGTACAGCCGTCGAATAGTTTCCTCCTTCGTTGGCCGCAAACATTCTGTACTTGGCGACGAAGGATACATCTCCCGCGCCATCCTTGACCTTTGGTGCATTGTGCTGAATGTAAGGAGGGAGATTGATGTCGAACTCCGTGCGAGCGAATGGAATCAGATTTATTCCCTTGCCATTGTCATAGTTCCATGTCTCCGTATGCGTGGATGTGTACTGATGCAGGAAATCCACGCGCGCCAACTGGACAATGACCGATGAGGGAGCCACCACTGGTACCGGCCATGGGGGCTGTCGGGCCGATGTTGAGCGAACTCTCTCCTCCCATGCTTTGAAGAATCCTGTCTGCGCATTGGCCACGGAACTGCTCACCAATACGAAAAGAACAATCCTGGTAGCTGACTTGAACATTGTGTCTCCTTGAGTGTTCTCGGCGACCTCTGCTCGATATGGAGTCCGACCAGCGCGGAAATGTGCCAACGCGCGCCCTGGCGATCGCATCGCAAGTCGGCCATGGGACTCTGTGCGGCTGTTGCCGCATCAGCAAGAGGGTGTTGGATTAGGGGAGAAGTCGCATCCACAGAAGGTGGTATGCGGAAGCTCCTGCCACGCCCGATGACACATCAAGGTGTCAAGTAATAGAGAAGGGATTCCTGTATCGTGGCACGGCATCTCTAATCCGGCAAGCTCAATTTCACAGCGCTATGAATTCCACTTGCAGGGAAACACGGTTGACGCTACTATCAGTGCAACGCCCCCTGACGGCGTTCTTTGAAGCAGCTGCGTACCCCCTTGATGTACGCGGAAGCTTGAACCGTCCAGAACATCCTGCTCCTTGAAGAGCCCTGATTGTGTTCGCAGATCGTGCTGCGACCCCCTCTGGCTTGCGTGCTTTGTTTCGCTCAAAGCCGCGCGTCCTCCGTCGTTTCGACGCATGTCGCATCAAGGAGCTTTTGCATGAGCACCAGCATCATCAGCAATCCGGCTGAGTTCACCACTGAACAGAAGCACTATCTCCAGGGATTCTTCGCTGCTCTATCGCAGCGCAATCACGTTCCCTTCGTCGGGCACACCGCCGACGGACTCATCACTGCGGATCCGGAGTCGAACGTCCCCAATCAGGCGGCAGTGTCTGCAGAGGAGTTATGGTTCAACACCCCTGTCTCTGATCTCTCCCGCGAAGAGCGCTGGAAGCATGAGAAGGACCCTCTCGCCATCTGGGACAAGGTTCTTCAGTACAGTAGTCAGAACCAACCTCCCTCCGACGATGATCGCTTCCGCCTCAAATATCTCGGGCTCTTCCATGTAGCGCCAGCGCAGGACTCCTTCATGCTTCGTCTTCGTGTCCCTGGAGGAGTTCTCTTCACACATCAACTACGCGGCCTGGCGCAGCTTGCAGAAGAGTATGGCTCGGGTCGAGCGGATCTTACAACCCGCAGCAACCTGCAGATTCGCGAATTTCAGCCACGCGATATCGTGCGCGTCTTCAATAGGGTTCAGGCGCTCGGCGTGAACTCACGAGGCTCGGGAGCCGACAATATTCGCAACATTACTGCATCTCCTATTACCGGCATCGACCCGCATGAACTTATCGATGTAGCTCCTCTTGCGGTGGCGATGCAGGCATACATAACTAACTCACGCGATATGTATGAGCTGCCACGTAAGTTCAACATCGCATTCGACAACGGCGGCTCAATCTCGGTTCTTGCTGACACCAACGACATCGGTTTCGTTGCTGTGCGCGTAGGAGAAGGGCGCACCATTCCCCCGGGTATTTACTTCCGCGTTCTGCTATGCGGTATCACAGGGCATCGCCAGTTTGCTTCTGACGTGGGGCTTTTGCTGCGTCCGGAAGAGACTGTGGCCGTCGCGGCGGCGATGATCCGCGTCTTCAATCGGCACGGGGACCGGACCGATCGCAAGAAAGCACGCCTGAAGTACCTTATCGACCGCTGGGGCATCGAGCGTTTCCTCGAAGAGACACTAAAGCTTCTGTCGTTGCCGCTCATTCGTGTCGCTGCATCTGAGTGCGAGCCGCGCAGAGCCATTGACCGTGCGGCGCACCTTGGTATCCACGCGCAATCGCAGCGAGGTCTTCACTACATCGGGGTCTCGATTCCGGTAGGCCGATTACCCGCGGCGCAGATGCGTGCTCTTGCAGAGATCGCCGAAAACTTCGGCTCTGGCGAACTTCGTCTCACCGTGTGGCAGAACCTCATCATTCCAAATATTGCAACGGAACACGTCGAAGCGACGAAGCAAGCCCTGCTTGCCGCAGGGCTCGGCTACGAAGCCGGCACTGTCTTAAGTGGAACCGTTGCTTGCACGGGGAATGCCGGTTGCCGGTTCGCTGCCGCGGATACTAAATCGCACGCCGTCGTGCTCGCCAATCATCTCGATACGGCTTTTCCCATTCTCGACCAACCTATCAACCTGCACGTGACCGGATGTCATCACTCCTGCGCTCAGCACTACATTGGCGACATCGGCCTGATGGGAGTAAAAGTGGCCGGCGAAGAGGGCTACCAGGTCCTCGTCGGCGGCGGAGCCGACAACGACCAGCACCTTGCCCGCGAACTTATTTCGGCCATTCGCTTCGTGGATCTCGCGCCGAAACTGGAGCGGCTGTTTGGGGCATACTTTGCCAGCCGGGAAGCCAACGAGAACTTTCTGGAGTTCACACAACGCCACGATATCGCGACGTTGCAATCGTTCTGCAATCAGGAGAACGCCTAGCCATGCACACTGTTCCCTTCATTCCAGACAGTGCCCCCTTCACTACCGAACAGCGAAGCTGGCTGAACGGCTTCCTCGCTGGCATCTACTCAACCGCCCCAGCCGGAGCCCCCGCAGCCGATCCTCCGCCTTCGCTCAAGATCGCTGTGCTTTATGCCTCGCAATCCGGTACTGCGGAGGGTCTTGCGCGCAAAGTCGCGAAAGACCTTAAGGCCAAAGGGCATGTAGCCTCGCTCCACTCGCTTGAGGGGTACACTCCGGCTGCGCTCATCGCAGAACGCTATGCCATCATCATTGCCAGCACATATGGAGAAGGCGAAGCGCCCGATGGCGTCCGACCCTTCTATGAGCAGCTCTGCCTCGAGCGATTTCCATGCTGTGAAAACCTATCCTATGCAGTTCTCGCCCTCGGCGACTCCAACTACGAACACTTCTGCAAGTTTGGCGTTGACCTTGATAACAAGCTGGCCGCCCTCGCCGGAACCCGCATCTGCGACTGTGTTAACTGCGACATTGATCTCGACGAGGCCTTCGCTCAATGGAAGACAGCGCTCTATTCCTCCATTGATGAGATCGTTGCAACTCGCCCCGCCCGCACCACGCCGTCTTCGTCCATCGCCGTCGTTTCGTCAGAGCCGTCCGTAGCCGCAACTTCGGCGCACACGCGAGATAACCCTTATCTCGCGCCTCTCATCGACAAGCGCCCCCTCACGTGCGATATCTCGAGTAAGCTAACGCTTCATCTCGCCTTCAACATCAGTGGCTCGAAGGTCACCTACGAAGCGGGCGATGCCTGCGGTGTCGTTGCTCAAAACGATCCTCGACTCGTCGAAGAGATTCTCCGTGCCCTGAACTTCCGCGGATCTGTCTCCGTTCAGCTTCCCAAAGCCGGAGCTACCAATCTGGACGATGCTCTTCTGAACCACCTGCAGATCACGCGGCTCACTCGCAAGATGATTGAGGCGTACGCAACTATCGGTCAATGCCAAACGCTGTTCAATTTTCTTGTAACCGAGCAGCAGGCCCATCTTGAGAAGTACAGCTACGACCGTGGTCTCATCGACCTTCTGCATGATTATCCCGGCGTTGTGCGTGATCCTGCTGACCTCGTTGCCATGCTGCCGCGTCTCACGCCGCGTCTTTACTCCATCTCTTCCAGCCCGGCTGCGCACAACGGTGAGATTCATACCACTGTCGCTGTCGTTCGCTATCGCTCACACAATCGCGAACGCGGAGGTGTCTGCTCTACACTTCTCGCGGACCGCACCAGCACGGGCGACCTGCTTCCCGTCTACATTCAGCCGAACAAGCGCTTCCGGCTTCCCTCCAATCCCGGGGCTCCTATTGTCATGATTGGACCCGGCACGGGTATCGCACCGTTTCGATCATTCCTTCATGAGCGTCGAGCTCTCAGTCACACGGGTCGCAACTGGCTTTTCTTCGGAGAACGTTCCGCTGCGACCGATTTTCTTTACCGTGAAGAGCTGGAGTCGATGCGCAAAGACGGTCATCTTAGTCGGCTGGACCTCGCCTTCTCACGCGATCAGGACCACAAGATCTACGTGCAGGATCGCATGCTTGAGCAGTCTTCCGAACTCTTCCGTTGGCTCGAAGACGGAGCCAGCCTCTACGTCTGCGGGGACGCTTCTCGCATGGCGAAAGATGTCGATGCCACGCTACACACCATCGTCCAGAAACACCGCAACTGCGCCCGCGAAGCCGCAGCCGACTACGTCCAGCAGCTCAAAGATGAGCATCGTTACCACCGCGACGTCTATTAGATTCGCTCTCTCGAAGCCCGTACTCAGCGAAGGAAGTGCACACTATGCCGCTCCCTCTTCACGAACTCGCATACTCCGACTCAAACAGCACTATCGTACGTCTGACGGAGAACGGCCTCGAAGTTTTGCCGCCAATGCCGGCAGAAGTAAAGACCTCTCTCATTCCCGAACGCCAGCTTCTTCCCGGAGAACAATACCGATTCCATTTCGACATGACGAAGTGTATCGGCTGCCGCTCGTGCGAGGTCGCGTGCAACGAACAGAACGGAAACCCTGCCGATATTCACTGGCGGCGTGTCGGAGAGATCGAAGGAGGCACATGGCCAGACACTGCTCGCTATTACCTCTCGATGGGGTGCAATCACTGCCTCTCCGCCGACTGTCTTCGCGGCTGTCCTGTCGACGCTTTCAAGAAGGATCCGGTTACCGGCATCGTTCTCCACTCCGCGGAAGCGTGCATCGGATGCCAGTATTGCGTCTGGAACTGTCCCTACTCTGTCCCGCAGTTCAATTCCGAGCGTGGCGTCGTTGGCAAATGCGACATGTGCCATGACCGTCTTACTTCTGGTCTTGAACCCGCCTGCGTCAATGCCTGTCCTGAAAACGCTATCCAGATCGAAATCGTTGACCAACTCGAATGGCGCAGCGACTATGCTACGGCAAACGCGCCAGGGATGCCCAGTGCCGGACACACGATTTCAACTACTCGCATCACGCTTCCCCAGGACGCCGTTGCGAGCCTTGAGCGCGTCGATATCGAAACTCTTCGCACCGAACACCCGCACTGGTCCCTGGTCTGGATGACTTCGCTCATTCAGCTGTCCGCGGGAACGCTTGCAGTCGCTCTGCTCTCGGGACACGCAGGGCCTATCGCACTCACCTTTCTCCTGGCGCTAACCGTCTTCACGCTCAACATCTCTGTACTGCACCTCGGCCGTCCTGCCTATGCGTGGCGAGCGCTGAAGATGTGGCGTCGCTCGTGGCTCTCACGCGAGGTCCTCCTCTTCGGGCTCTTCTTCGCGACTCTATCGACACTCACTGCCACATCCTGGTTGACTGTCGAGTTCAACCTCCCATTCCTCAGACTCGCATTGGCGGCGTTGCAATTCCTCGCTCCTGCTATTGGAATCGCGGGAATCCTGGCCAGCGCTCGCATCTACCTTGTTCCCGCGCGACCGGCCTGGAACACTCCGCACACACCAATCGATTTCATCCTGAGTTCGGCATTTCTCGGCTGTGCAGCGGTTCCCGTTCTTCTTCATGTCACTAACGGGCTACGCGAGCTGCCGATACTTTCTTCTGTCGCTCTCCCGCACACGGGAACGGCCTTCCCTATGTGGCCGCTGATGTTCTCGTCTGTGTTGTGGATGATCAATCACATCGTCCGCACTGTGCGCCTACACCACTCTGACTCTTACGAACGCCGGGCATCAGCATCGCTTCTCAATACCTATGGCCTCCGCGGAACCTTCCTGGTCTCATTTGCTTTCGTTGGCCTTGCCATCCTTCTTTCGCTTGCAGGTCAGCCGCTCGTAGCGCTGCCGATTGCGCTCGCTGGAGTCATCACGGCGCGCTACCTCTTCTTTGTATCCGTTGTGCCGCTAAACATGGCTCTCACCTTCGTCAGGCAGGTTCATGCATGAGGTCTTCGCTTCTAACTCGTCTAAAGAGGCTTGTCGGCATCGACACACTGCAGCAGAAGTACGCTTATGCCGAGGACCCAATCTACGGACACATCTCTGAGTCTCGTGTGGCAGAGAAATGGACCAAAACTACCTGCGGATATTGCTCGGTCGGCTGCGGCATGCTCGTTGGGACTCGTGGCAACAAGGCCGTCGCCGTGCGTGGCAATCCGGATCATCCTGTAAACCGCGGCAAGCTGTGTCCCAAGGGACTCTCTGAACACCACATTCTCGACACTCCCGGGCGCGCACGCCAGCCACTGTTGCGCAAAGACGGTGTTCTCACGCCGGTCTCGTGGGAGGAAGCCCTCGACACGATGGTCGCCCGCATACGGGATATTCAAGAGCGCCACGGCAACGAGGCACTAGGCGTCATCGGCACAGGCCAACTCCTCACAGAGGAGTGTTATGCCCTTGGCAAACTCGTGCAGCTCGGCTTTCGCACTCGTAACAACGACGGCAACACTACGCTGTGCATGGCGTCCGCCGTCTCCGGCTACAAGCTTTCCTTCGGCTCAGACGGTCCGCCCGGCTCTTATGCCGATATGGAGAATGCTGACGTAATCCTTCTTATCGGCGCCAACATTGCGGACAACCATCCAATCCTCTGCCACCGTGTGGATCGCACCTCACCGGGAACAAGGCCGCGCACGCTCATCGTTGTAGATCCCCGGGTCACCAAGACGGCAATGATGGCCGACATTCACCTGGCCGTTAAGCCGCGTTCCGATATCGCGCTTCTCAACGGCATTGCCCACATCCTTATCCGCGAAGATCTCATCGATCGCGACTACATCGCTCGCTTTACCACTGGATTCGAGACGTTCGTAGAGTTCGTTTCCACGTTCACACCCGCTCATGTTTCGGCCATCACCGGGCTCACCGAAGAACAGATCCTTGAGGTCGCGCGTCGCTACGGCAATGCTCGTTCCGCCTTCATCGGCTGGACCATGGGGGTCAATCATTCGACGCAAGGCGCTGTCACCGTTGCTGCGATCAACAACCTAGCTCTGATCACGGGCAACATCGGGCGCTCGGGCGCAGCGCCTTTCTCGATTACCGGCCAATGCAACGCCATGGGCACGCGAGAATCCGGATTCACCGCATCGCTCCCGGGATATCGCAGGTTCGACTCGGCGGAAGACCGCGAAGACCTTGCACGTATCTGGAACATTCCGGTCGAACGGATCCCCGCCGCACGTGGTCTGGCCTACCCCGACATCATCGAAGCAACTGTTCAAGGGCGCGTCAAAGCCCTCTGGTTCGTCGCCACCAACCCAGCCGTCTCCTTCCCAAACTACAAACTTCTCGAACACGCTCTTCGCAACGTTGAGTTCCTTGTCGTTCAGGATGGCTTCCACCCGACTCCCACCAGCGATTTTGCACATCTCGTCCTCCCCGCAGCAATTTGGGGCGAGAAGGAAGGGACCTACACCAACTCGGAGCGCCGCGTCTCCAAGGTCAATCCTGCGGTGAAACCTCCGGGGGACGCACGGCCTGACTTCGACATCTTTCTCGATATTGCACATCGTCTCGGAGTGAAGGAAGAGCTTTATCCCGGCTGGAACACCACTCACGACGCCTTTCTTGAGTGGCAGCGCGTCTCCGCCGGACGCATGTGCGACTACTCGCGCTTCACCTGGCGGGAGATCGAAGATGCCAACGGTCTGCAATGGGGAGGCCCTTCCCTATACCGCGATGGCATCTTCCCTACACCCGACGGCCGCGCCCGCATCCATACAGTTCCGTGCGATCCCTTCGTCGAACAGCCCGACGCCGACTACGACTTCATACTCAACACCGGCCGCACCGTTGAGCACTGGCATACCCGTACCAAGACGGCGGAGGTTGGAATCCTCAACGACATGGTTCCCAACGCCTGGCTTGAGATGAATCCGACTGACGCGTCACGCCTCGATCTCCGGCCGCACGACCGTGTGACAGTCCGCAGCCGTCGCGGGGCGATCACTGACCTGGAACTCCGCATCACCGGCATCGTGGCTCCAGGCCAGGTATTTATGCCCTTTCACTTTACCGAGACCAACTCGAACATCGTCACCCTCGGCGCTTTCGACCCCATCTCGCGCGAGCCCAACTTCAAGCAATGCGCGGTCAGCGTCGAACGCACTCCCATCCGAGATCGCCGTTCTTCAAGAACCGGGAACTAGCAACAACGATCTGCCGAAGACTTACATAATCCACACGGAGACCACCGAATCTTATGGCTAACTTCCAAGCATTCCTAAAATCAGGACACCCGCCGACCCTGTTGAGTGCCTTCCTGTATTTCGACTTTTCCTTTGCTGTCTGGGTCCTCAACGGAGCAATGGGGCCGTTTATCTCCGAGCAGTTTCACCTCACACCAGCCCAGATCGGTCTGATGGTCTCGGTTCCAACGCTCGCCGGCGCATTTATGCGTTTTCCCCTTGGCGTGCTCTCGCAATACGTCGGGCGCAAGAACGCTGCCATCGTAGAGATGTCCGCAATCGTGATCGCCCTGATCTACGGATACCTCTACGTGAACACCTTCCACGAAGTTCTCGCAATGGGGATCCTCCTCGGTATCGCCGGTGCGAGCTTTGGAGTCGCGCTCTCACTTGGCTCAGGCTGGTTCCCCACGCAATACAAGGGACTCGCCATGGGCATCGCCGGCGCAGGCAACAGCGGCACAGCCCTCGCCGCACTGCTTGCGCCACGGCTTGCGCAGCTCTTCGGCTGGCAAAAAGTCTATGGCTTTGCCGCGCTGATGATGTTGCTTCCTCTCGCCGTCATGATTCTCTTTGCAAAAGAACCGCCGGACATCGAGCATCAGACTCTTCGCCAGCATCTTTCCTGCCTCTTCGAAAAGGATGGATGGGTCTTCAATCTCATCTACATCATCACCTTCGGCGGTTTCCTCGGCCTCGCAACATTCCTTCCCTCGTTCTTCTACTCGCAGTTTCATGTGTCGAAGATTCAAGCAGGGTCGTTGACCGTGCTCGCAACGCTCACCGGTTCGTTGACACGCGTGGCCGGAGGATGGTTCGCAGACCGCATCGGCGGAATTACCACGCTCTCCGTTGTCCTTTTTATCGCAATCGCCGGTCTTCTTGGACTCGTCTCCTCACCGTCTCTTACAATCACAACTATTCTCTTCATGCTCTGTTTCGCCGCCCTTGGAGCGGGTAACGGCGCAACCTTTCAGCTGGTCCCTCTTCGTTGGCCCCTCACAACCGCAGTCGCGGGAGGCATGATCGGCGAGATTGGCGCGCTCGGCGGCGGCATCCTTCCCAATTTGCTCGGCCAGTCACAACAGCACACAGGCTCCTACGCCGCAGGATTCGCTAGCTATAGCATCCTCGCCTTGCTCGTCCTCGCCTTCATGCGCATCGTTTCAAAGAAGTGGACACGCACCTGGGTCGGTGCCGGAGGCCGCGCTCTTACACCGTCTCTCGACACGCCATCTCCGGAATTGATGAGACCTCATGGGCAGGAAATCTCCTTTGAGATCTAGCCCTGTTGAAAGCGATCGCGGGCCGCTTCTAGCCCAAGGATTTTTGCTCTCAGTCCGGGCGGATTTGGAATTAAGATCAATAACCACTGAATCCGGTTTCTCACGAACGACCGGCAGGTGCCTCAGACTCCGGCCCAAACTGTTATGAGTACCAAGAAGTCAAGACACGACCAATACACGACCATCGTACGGTCGAAACTATCCCAAATGGTCCCAAACCATCCTAAAGCGCTGAGACCATAACGCTAACTGCATCAATCATATCCGCTGATTCCAAGGCACTTACTTCGCTTGCTAGGCGGCCCTGAAAAGGCCGGCGTCGGCGGTTCGATCCCGTCTCTGGCCACCATTTAGAATCAATAACTTACAAGATATCAAACCTAAGCCTCCGAGATATGGAGGCTTTTCTTATTTCATCTAACTTATTTACTTGCATTTATTTATTGGTTGAAGTAGTAGTAGCCGCAAAAAGGCTGGCGCCGTTCATTAGTGAGTCGTAACTTTCTGATTCAGAAAAGCGTAGAGTTGGCCGAAATAAGAGCTCCGGCCCACAGGAACAATGCGAGAAATTGGGCGAACTATTTACCTATTTATAGATACAACGGTTATAGGTGTTGAATTGAGTTGCCGATCGTCCAGAGGTACATGACACGATGAGCGTTTCATACTCGAGGTCACTAGAACCCCGTTGAATCTTTTTACGGGACCTTGTCTAGAGAATGCTGATCGAGAAACATATCTCCTGCGAAGAGCGAAGATGGCCTCCTCGCAGGAAAAACGTAACGGTTAGGCCTTGGGCGGTTTGGAACCGTCGGTGGCGCAACCACCCTTGCCCTTGCAGCTGTTCTTGGCTTTGCAGCCATTGTCGCTGGCTTTGCAGCCACCTTGCCCTTTGCACTCGTTTTTGCCTTTACAGGAATGTTTATCCTTATCGGCTTGGTTGAGGCCAGCCGCGGACGCGACCTGGCCCAGGGTTGGCGTGTTAGCTGAGGCGCTGCGGCCGGCGGCGTAGAGCGATACGCTGGAGCCGCTAAGCAAACCGCTCACGGCCGCGCTCAGCATCATTGCTTTCATTGAATTCTTCACGATTGAGATCCTCCTGGTGTTCAGTACCGCCTTTGCGGTCTGTTGCACGTTTGAGTGGGAGTTGGGAGATTGGTGACAACCTCAGGAATTTATTTCGAACGCACCCTCTCATCGTCTGAGAGAAGCCCCTATTAATTGAGAGCCAACTGTGCCCGCGCGTTTTTTCCCATCGGATGTAACTTTTTCATGAAGCCGGTATCAGACCCACAGCAGCAAGCAGTGCAACCACACTCTTAATCGGACAAACCTAGTGCTGACTTTGAATCAATCCGTATGCTCCGACCTGACGAATGTTCAGGATAAGGAATGGATCATCACCAATGGAATTGGAGGATATGCCTCCTCGACCGTCGCCGGCATGAACACACGGCGATATCACGGCCTGTTGGTTGCGGCAACCACCCCACCGGTGGGCCGGCTGGTGATGCTCTCCAAGCTCGAAGAGGCACTCATTATTGATGGGGAACGCGTGGAACTCTCTACCAATCTGTACGGCGGAGGGATCGTTCATCCGGCAGGGTACCAACATCTTGAATCGTTTTCCCTGGATCCCTTCCCTACATTTATCTATTCCACTTCGCGCTTCACGTTGACCAAATCTATCTTCATGGTTCGGGGCGAGAACACAGTAGTGATCGAGTACGTGTTGACCTCGCGGTACAAGAACGCAGACACCTCGCTGGAGGTTCGACCATTGATTGCGTTCCGCGATTTTCATGCAACCACACATGAAAATGGCCTACTGGATGGATCACTTCAAGAGACCCATGGTTGTGTCAGGATAAAGCCATACTCAGATCTGCCAAGTCTGCTTCTGGCACACGACGCGGACAAGGTTGTGCACAATGGCGCATGGTATCGCAACTTTGAATATGCCGAGGAGAGGGCGCGTGGACTCGATCATGCAGAGGACCTCTTTAGCCCACTGATCTTCAAGACATCGCTGAACGAACGTACACGATTTGTCCTTGTCGCTTCCACGGAGAAACGGAGTGCGTCGGACGCACAGGATTACCGTCACGCGGAGATTCGCCGGCAGGGGGTGATCCAGTATCAAAATCATTGCAACTTCGGGCCTTCGCAACTGATACCGATGCTGGTGCATGCGGCCGAGCAGTTTATCGTGTCGCGGCCGCCGTTCAAGACGGTTATCGCCGGTTACCACTGGTTTGGCGACTGGGGCCGGGATACGATGATCGCCCTTCCAGGGCTTCTGCTTTGTACAGAACAACCCGAAACAGCGAAGGAGATTCTGCTTCAATTCAAGAGATACATTGATGGCGGCATGCTGCCAAATCGTTTTCCCGACCGGGGAGAAACGCCCGAGTACAACACTGTGGACGCGACGCTCTGGTTCTTTGACGCCATCTGGCAATATCTGAACTACCGCACTGATCCGGTCTGGCGCGAAGAGGCGCTCCAGCTTATTGAGACGAGCTTCTATCCAGCGCTCAAGAGTATTGCGAATCTTCACATTTCAGGCACGCGGTATGGAATTCATGCTGACAGCGATGGTTTCTTGTGGGCTGGTGATGAATCAACCCAGCTGACGTGGATGGACGCGAAGGTGGGTGACACCGCAATTACGCCGAGAGCGGGACGCCCCGTGGAGATCCAGGCACTTTGGTATAACGCACTCCGTACTCTTGAAGAATTTGGACGGCAGTTCGCCGACCATACAGCCGCCGACTATTACGCCGGCATCGCACACAAACTGCAACTGAAGTTCGAGTCCGTCTTCTGGAACGAGGCAGCACAATGCCTCTTCGACGTCGTGGGAGACTCCGGCGCCGATGCGGCAATCCGGCCCAACCAAGTGATCGCCATCGGCCTTCGCCATTGCCTTCTGAGTCCAGAACGCGCACGTGATGTGCTGAAAGTGGCAGAACGTGAGTTGTTGACTCCATATGGCCTGCGAACTCTCTCGCCTTCGCATCAGCAGTACCGGAGTCGGTACGAAGGAGATGTTTGGAGCCGTGACAGTGCGTATCACCAGGGCACTGTATGGCCGTGGCTCGCTGGCCCATTCTTCTCAGCAAAGCTTCAGTTTGCGAACGATACAGGGAAAGCCCTTGAAGACGCAAAGGTCTGGCTGGAGCGCTTCAGTATTCACCTGAAAGAGGCGGGGCTAGGGCAAATCTCTGAGATCTTCGACGGTGATGCGCCCCACCAGGCACGAGGTTGCATTGCTCAAGCGTGGAGTGTAGCGGAACTGTTGAGGCTGGCAAAGATGGCGAATAAACGATCTCATGTTCCGCCGTTCAAGACCAAACCGGCGCAAATGCGAAGCACTGTACTTGCGTTGACAGAATGACAGCGAGGTTCTTAGCTGATTTCACCGGTTGGGTACTCCTCGAACTTTGAAGTTTTGAAAGGATATTTTATGAAGGTCACGAATCATCAACCGCTGGCAGGACAGGTGGCACTTGTCACGGGAGCCAGCTCCGGCATTGGAATGGGCGTTGCGAAGGCACTGGCTCTCGCAGGTGCTTCAGTCGGCGTCAACCATCCGAACACACCCGAACCAGCTAACCGGGTTGTCGACGAGATTCGCGCCGCTGGAGGTAACGCGATTGCGCTCAGCGCCGACGTCAGCAACGAAGGACAGGTGAAGGCGATGTACGCCGAGCTCTTCAAAGAGTTTGGGACCATCGACATTTTGGTCGCGAATGCAGGTCTCCAGCGAGACTCGGCGTTGATCGACATGACTCTGGAAGAGTGGCAATTTGTTCTCAACGTCAACCTTACCGGCCAGTTCCTGTGTGCACGCGAAGCCTCGCGGGAATTTCTGCGCAGAGGAGTTGTGACGGACCGCTCGGTTGCAGCGGGCAAGATCGTTTGCATGAGTTCCGTGCATGAGGTGATTCCATGGGCGGGGCACTGCAACTACGCCGCATCAAAAGGCGGGATCATGCTGATGATGAAGAGCCTTGCGCAGGAGCTTGCTCCACATCGCATCCGAGTAAACAGCATTGGACCGGGCGCGATCAAGACGCCGATCAACCGCATGGCATGGGAGACTCCCGAGGCAGAGGCTGAGTTGCTGAAGCTTATCCCGTATAACCGTGTGGGCGCGCCAGCAGACATCGCGCGGGCAGCTGTGTGGCTGGCATCGGACGAATCGGACTACGTGACCGGGATTACACTATTCGTCGATGGCGGGATGACGCTTTATCCTGGCTTTGCTACTGGCGGATGAGCCGATATTGATCTCACTTTTTTGCTATCCCTGCGGACAGGCTTCCATTAGGCTGTTTGCCATCTGCTCAACGTACGAAACGGTCGAAGTCACCAGCGATGATCGATGAACGTCAAGATCGCGATTTAGCAAAGCTCGGCAGTGAGGCTCCGTCGCCTGTTCTACCCGAAGGCGAGTTTGCGGGGACGTTGGAGTCTGGAGCCAAACTGGAAGGTACGGCGTCGATCCCTGCCTATAAGGGCACACTCTCTGCCGCGCCACTACCGTGCGAGGCCGAGGTGATCCGGCGTATCTGCTCCGGTGAAAGCGAGCTTTTTGTCGATCTGATCCGACCGTACCAGAAGATGGTGTACGGCATGGCCGTCTCGATCGTAAAAAACGATCACGATGCTGAAGAGGTGGCCCAGGAAGCACTGTACAAGGCGTTCAAGAATCTCTCGCAGTTTAGGGGTGACGCGAAGTTCAGTACATGGATCGTGCAGATTGCTATGAATGAAGCTCGGCAATGTCTCCGCCGTCAGAAACGGGCAGCGGAGCAATCAATCGAGTGCGGCATGGAAAATGACGCAGGAGAATACGTGCCGATCGATTTTGCCGACTGGCGGGAAATACCTTCGGAGGCGTTGTGCAGGAAGGAATTGCGTCGGGTCTTGAACGAAGCCATTTCATCTTTAAAGCCGATTTACCGCGACGTGCTGGTGCTGCGAGACATCCAACATTTCAGCGTTGCAGAAACAGCGAAGTTGTTGAGCATTAGCGAGGCTTCCGTAAAGACAAGGCTGCTACGGGCGCGCTTTCAAGTACGAGATGCACTGGCACCCGGGTTCGACGGATATTGGAATACCGGTAGTAGTGAATACAAACGCGTTCGACCGTTTTAGGGACGTCGATGGAGGCGATGGGCTATGTCGGATAAGAAAATAATCGTCGAGATCAGCTGCTTCGAAGTGTGGAGGCAGATCTCCGATTACGTCGATAACGACGTCGATCCGGAGCTCAAAGCAAGGCTTGAGTTCCACTTCGAACGGTGCAGAGACTGCAAAGCGATCCTGGATGGCACACGTAACGTCGTTGCATTGATCGGTGATGAGCGAGCCTTTGAATTCCCGGAGGGTGTCAGCGAACGTCTGACGCGCGCTCTCTCGCAGCGGATTGCGAAGCATCGTCCGGGAGGCGAGTAATCAGAGCGGTGGAACAGGTCGACTCCAGTTTGTGGATAAGGTCTTCAGGCAGCTGCGGGGTCTGGTCTAGATTATCGATGAAACTTGTGATCACCCAGCCTTTCGCTGCATCCCGCCTCCAGGTTTCGAAGTAACGAGTTCGGACCAATAGATTTTCCGAGCTTGTTTTCGAAGTCAATTTGAGGATATGCCATCCCCGATCCAATGCCCTGTCGCCGTTGAGTATGACATTGATAATGTTGAGTGCCATCTCAGCACGATAGTCACGGAATAGTCGTTTGAGTCTTGCCCTAAAGACGTCCTTCGCGTCGCAAGAATAAAAGCTGGGCATCGCAAACGACATATCGACAAAGGAATCGTCATAAATAGATAGAATCTGTTCTTCGTCTCCGAGATTGAACCCTTCACGAAAGCGGCTCTTCGCCAAGTTGATTGCGTAGATGTCGTCCATGTCCGTGCAGATCTTCCTCTCTGAACATTAACCCCTTCCCCACACCTGTTGAGCAGCCTTGTCCGATTCTTTCGTGTCACTTTTTCCCGTCGGAGCACTCCAATCAATGCCTGGCCGATGCTCAGGCACGAGGTGCTTGCCTTTGTCAGGCCGGACGCCTCGTACCCTACTTTATCGACGAGGTAAACGATGCCTAACCGGTTAGTTTCGACAACGAGCTCCGCCTACCGATTGTTCCGCAAATCCGGGGACGCTGTGCAATCACCATTTCTACTGGCCATCCGGCTTTACTGGGGTTGGCAGCTAGCCCAGTCTGGTTGGGGCAAACTGCACAACATCCCTCAGGTTACGGAATTTTTCACTAGTTTGAACATCCCATTCTCGCATGCGAACGCCGTGCTTGTGAGCAATCTGGAATTCTTCGGCGGGATTCTTCTGATCCTCGGCTTGGCTTCAAGGCTCACGGGGCTGGTACTGACCTTCAACATGCTGGTCGCTTATATAACCGCTGACCGAGAGGCACTTGGCTCGATCTTTTCGGATCCAGGAAAGTTTTATACTGCCGATCCCTACACGTTTTTGTTTGCCTCGCTGACTGTGCTGATCTTTGGCGCCGGCGTTCTATCTGTCGACGCGATTGTCGCCAGAGTTCTCGCGGAACGTGCGCCAACGGTTCGAACGCCGTGGCCTACGAGCGCTTCGGCTGGCGCTGCTGCGCGGGTCTGAGTTGCTTCATGTTGTGATCGAGAGGATACCTATGTGCAAAAAGAGGAGTCCGCGGGATCAACCCGCTGGACTCTTCACTTTTTGCAGGCTGCTCGTCCTCCGCCGCCGATTGCACTGCGGCGTGCTTGAGCGCCTCCTTTGGCCGGTCTAATTAAGCTCGGCCGTCACATAGCGATTGAGAGTGAGTTGCTCTACGTTAGTTTCAATTTCGCTAAATTATTACGGCTGTTTGTCACCTTTACGCATGGCTGGACTCAGATGCGCAGATTGGCAAACACAAATGATCCATACCTTTTCTATCTGCGCACCAAAATTGTGTTCCCAACCGGGCGAAGCCAGTCCCGACGGTCCGCGCCGGCCGAAAAAGATCTTCTGGAGTCTGGTGCGCTTGATCGCTACTCGATGGCCGGAATACAGCATTGAAGCTGCGCTGCTCGGCGTGTTCATGATATCCGCCTGCGTGTTCACGGTACTCTTTGAACTTCCTTCTTCGCTTGTACGGCAGACCGTGCCTTCCGCCTTTCTTCGCCGTGCGTTGACTGGGGTGGCGATGGGCCTGACCGCAATGGCATTAATCTATTCGCCCTGGGGGCAGCGGTCGGGTGCTCACATCAACCCTTCGGTGACTCTTACCTTCTATCGGCTGGGTAAGATCCGGGTCTGTGACGCAGCGCTCTACGTCCTCTCGCAATTTGCGGGCGGACTCGCTGGAGTATTGATCGCCGCGCGTCTTCTGGGTAGCACGGTCGCGCACCCGGATGTGCATTATGCCGCAACGTATCCGGGACGCTATGGCGTCTTTCCGGCAGTCCTTAGTGAGTTCATCATTTCATTTCTGCTGATGCTGATGGTGCTCTGCGTTTCAAACCATCCAAGACTGAGCCGGTACACGGGTATCTTTGCCGGGTTGCTCGTCGCATCCTATATAGCTTTCGAGGCGCCCTTTTCCGGGATGAGCATGAATCCAGCACGCACGTTGGCCTCCGCATTGCCATCAGGTATCTGGAGCGGATTCTGGATTTATATCGTTGTACCGCCTCTGGGCATGCTGGCGGCTGCAGAGTTATTTCTACGGAGCGCCGGGCGTGAATCCATCAGGTGTTGCAAGCTGTACCACAACCCTCAAAGAGACTGCATATTCTGCGGAGCGAACGGAGATCTCCATGAGTAACACGACACATTACGACGTCATCATCATTGGCAGTGGAGCAGGCGGAGGAACCCTCGCTTACCGGCTGGCTCCTTCAGGGAAGAAGATTCTGATTCTTGAGCGAGGAGATTTTGTTCCACGAGAAAAGGCCAACTGGGACCCTGCACTCGTGAATGTCGAGGGTAAGTATCAGACGAAGGAACACTGGTACGGGTCAGACGGGAAGCCGCTGCATCCGCATACCAACTACTATGTTGGCGGCAATACGAAGTTTTACGGGGCCGCGCTCTTCCGTCTACGGCGAGAGGACTTCGGCATGTTGCGCCATGAGGGGGGCGTATCGCCGGCGTGGCCGATATCGTACGACGATCTTGAGCCGTACTATACAGAGGCCGAACACCTGTATGAGGTCCATGGAGAGCGCGGGGAGGACCCGACGGAGCCGCCAGCTACCACTGCATATCCGTTCCCGGCGATCAGTCATGAACCACGCATTCAAGAGTTGAGTGACGATCTGCGGAGCCTCGGCCTGAAGCCGTTCCACACACCCCTGGGGGTGCGTCTCGATGAATTGAACCCGGAGAAGAGTAAGTGCATCCGGTGCAATACGTGTGACGGCTTTCCCTGCCTGATGCATGCCAAGTCGGACGCCCACACGATGTGTGTGGAACCGGCTCTGCAGTACCCTAACGTGACGCTGCTGCGGAACGCGCTGGTACGGTCGCTCGAGACAAGCGCTTCCGGTCGCGAAGTGACTGGTCTGATTGTGGAACGAAACGGCGAGGCAGAGAGATTTTCAGCCGATATCGTAGTCAGCGCCTGCGGTGCGATCAACTCGTCGGCCCTGCTGCTGCGCTCGGCGAATGATCGTCATCCTAATGGCTTGGCTAACGGATCCGATGTCATCGGGCGCCATTACATGGGTCACACTAACTCCGTCGTGATGGCCATCTCGAAGTGCCCGAACCCTACGATCTTCCAGAAAACTCTATCGATTAATGATTTTTATTTCGGGACCAAGGAATGGCCGTTCCCGATGGGACACATCTCATTCGTGGGCAAGCTTGATGCGGCGACGCTGCGAGCCGGCGCACCTGCGATCGCACCGGGTTGGACACTCGAAGCGATGGCACAACACTCACTCGACTTCTGGCTGACGTCTGAAGACCTACCCGATCCAAAGAATCGCGTAAGCCTGAACCGGAAGGGCGAGATCGTGTTGACCTACACCCCCAATAACCAGAAGGCGCATGAACACCTGAAGAAGCAGTTGGAACATGCGCTCAACCATATCAAGTGCGAAGAGCACGGAACGTGCCATCAAGGCCTGTTCGCTCGCAGTCTCTTTCTAGGAGAAAAAATTCCACTGGCTGGAGTCGCCCACCAGAATGGAACGATTCGATTCGGTAACGACCCCACGACTTCAGCGCTCGACGCGAACTGCAAGGCGCATGAGCTGGACAACCTGTATGTGGTCGATGGAAGCTTTTTCCCGTCGAGCGCGGCCGTAAACCCAGCGCTGACGATCATCGCGAATGCGCTGCGGGTTGGCGATCATCTGCTGGAACGGTTGGGGGTTAGCTCTGCAGCCGTCTCGACGACGCGTGATGCTTTCGCCGAGCTGAGGGTACGATGAGATTCCTCCGTTCTATCTTTCCATGGATACTGTGGCTTCTGCTCGGAAGCATCGGAGTCTTCAGCCAGTCGGCGCCTGTGACCCGGGTCGAGGCGGTGGGGTTCACGGTGTCCGATATGGATCGGTCTGTCGACTACTACACGCGCGTACTGCATTTTCAGAAGGTGTCGGATGTGGAACGAAGTGGTCCTGCAATTGAACACCTGAAGGGATTATTTGGAGTCAGAGTTCGGGTGGTCCGGCTGAGACTCGGCGAAGAGGAGTTGGAGTTGAGTGAATATCTGGCTCCCAAAGGGCATGTGCTGCCCATTGACTCCCAAAGCAATGATCTGAGCTTTCAGCATGTCGCCATCGTCGTGAGCGATATGGATCGAGCGTACGCGTGGCTGCGACAGAACCATATAGAGCACGTCTCAAGCGGTCCGCAGACCTTACCCGCATGGAACCAGCAGGCCAGCGGAATTCAGGCGTTCTACTTCAAAGACCCGGATGGTCACGTGTTGGAGATCATCCACTTCCCGCCCAGCAAAGGCGACCCGCGCTGGAAGCGGTCGAGTGAAGAGCTGTTCGAAGGAATTGATCATACAGCGATTGCCGTGAACGATACCGAAAAGAGCATCGCGTTTTACAGAGATGAACTTGGAATGCGGATCGCTGGAACGAGCGAGAACTATGGCGATGAGCAGGAGCATCTGAACAATGTCTTCGGCGCGCACCTGCGGATCACAAGCCTGCGCGCACCGCATGGGCCTGGGGTGGAACTCCTGGAGTATCTAGTTCCGCGCACAGGCAGGCCGATTCCTAAAGATAGAAAAGCGAACGACCTCGCTCATTGGGAGACGCTTGTCGATGAGGGAGATCTCAAAGAGGCGTGGGTCCACTTCACAGAGAACCATACGCCGCTTGTCTCGGCTGGCATTGAAAGCCTCGACGGCAATGGTGTCTATGAACGCGCTGGGTTCCTTTTGCAAGATCCCGATGGGCATGTTATCGCCGCGATGAACGATACCGTGTCGAACATAATGCATACGCAGAAAAGGTAAGAAGATGACAAACGAAGAGATTCGCCTCGAGGAGTCCGATCAACGAAAGAAGCACTGGAAGCGGTGGGGCCCTTATCTCAGTGAACGCGCCTGGGGGACGGTGCGCGAGGACTACAGCGCAACCGGTGAAGCGTGGAACTATTTCCCTCATGACCATGCGCGGTCACGCGCCTATCGATGGAACGAGGATGGCATTGCGGGAATCAGCGATCGTCACCAATATCTATGCTTCGCGTCTGACACTCTGGAACGAGAAAGATCCAATCCTCAAGGAGAGGATATTTGGCCTGACCGGTTCGGAGGGCAATCATGGCGAAGATGTGAAGGAGTATTACTACTACCTCGATAACACGCCGACCCACTCCTACATGAAGTATCTGTACAAGTACCCGCAGACAACGTTTCCGTATGAAGGTTTGGTGCGGGCGAACCGCAACCGGCAGAAGTCCGATCCAGAGTATGAACTGGCCGATACGGGCGTCTTCGACGATAACCGCTACTTCGATGTCGTGGTCGAATACGCGAAAGGCGGACACCGACGATCTATGCATTCGAATTACCGTGGCCAACCGCGGGAGTGAACAGGCTCACGTGCACCTGCTCCCGACGCTGTGGTTTCGCAATACATGGTCGTGGGAGGCCGGTACCGAGCGGCCCAAACTGACGACAGAGTCAGGAGCAATCGTGGCGAGTTCGCGAGAGCTTGGGCTCTATGAGCTGAGTTACGACGGAAGTCCCGAGATTTTGTTTACCGAGAACGAGACCAACTTTGCCAAGCTCTATGGAGGCGAGAACGGCTCTCCGTACGTGAAGGATGCTTTTCACCGCTACCTGATCGACGGAGATGCGGCAGCGGTGAATCCCCGATCGACGGGAACAAAGGCCGCCGTTCACTATCACCTTACTGTGCCGGCTGAATCCGAAGTAGTGATTTGCTTGCGATTAAAGGATTTGGCTGCACGGGCTGCCATCCACGGGCTTGGCAAGAGCTTCGACGATGTCTTCGCAACCCGGAAGCGTGAAGCGGATGAGTTCTACGATGCTATCGCTCCTGCGGGAATCGATGCCGATACAAAGGCCATCCAACGACAAGCGTTTGCAGGCTTGCTATGGAGCAAACAGTTCTACCACTTCGTCGTAAAGAAGTGGCTCGATGGAGACGTTGCGTTCGCTCAGCCGCCACAGGCAAGAACGTCAGGAAGAAATGGTTCTTGGGGACACCTGTATAACGCAGACGTGATCTCGATGCCGGACAAATGGGAGTACCCCTGGTATGCAGCGTGGGATCTGGCGTTCCACTGCGTGGCGTTTGCCCACATCGATCCAGGCTTTGCAAAGGACCAGTTATTGCTAATGCTTCGCGAATGGTACATGCACCCAAACGGGCAGATTCCGGCGTACGAGTGGGCGTTTGGGGATGTCAACCCGCCGGTCCATGCGTGGGCCGCTTTGCAGGTCTATCGCATTGAGCAGAAAAAGAACGGCAAGGGTGACCGAGAGTTCCTGGAACGAATCTTCCACAAGCTGCTGCTGAACTTTACGTGGTGGGTGAACCGGAAGGACCTCGAAGGACAGAATGTATTCCAAGGTGGATTCCTGGGCCTCGACAACATCGGTGTCTTCGATCGAAGCTCTATGTTACCCGCAGGCGGTCACATCGAGCAGTCCGACGGCACGAGTTGGATGGCGATGTACTCCCTTGATTTGTTGGCCATCGCAATGGAGCTAGCGATGGGCGATCCTACATATGAAGATGTCGCCAGCAAGTTCTGGGAGCACTTCGTCTATATCGCCAGAGCCATGAATAATCTCGACGAAAGCGGCATCAGCTTGTGGAATGAAGAGGACGGGCTTTTCTACGACGTGCTGCATACCCCAAAGGGAGAGCGGATTCCAATGAAGGTCCGTTCGATGGTTGGGTTGATTCCACTGTATGCGGTGCAGACTCTTGAACCTGAACTCCTTTATCGCATGCCAGCCTTCAAGCGTCGGCTGGATTGGTTTATCGCCAACCGGCCGGATCTGACGGAGAACATGGCGTGTATGCGGAGCGAAGGTCAAAGGGAGCGACGGCTGTTCTCCATCACAAACCGGAATCAGTTGGAACGGATCCTCAAAGTGATGCTCGATGAAGAGGAGTTCCTGTCGTCATATGGAATTCGCGCACTATCGCGCCGTCACCTTCACCAGCCATACACGCTCGCCGTCGATGGTACCGTGCACTCCGTGCACTATGAGCCGGGAGAGTCTTCCACCGGTCTGTTTGGTGGAAACTCCAACTGGCGCGGGCCGATCTGGATGCCGGTCAATTATCTGTTGATCCAGGCCCTGCGACGGTTCCATGACTACTACGGCACAGACCTGAAGACTGAGTGTCCGACGGGCTCTGGCCAGTTTGTTGATTTGGGAGAGGCTGCAAACGAGATTTCGCGTCGACTTCTCAGCATCTTCCAGCGGGATTCCACGGGATGCCGTCCCGTACTCGGAGACAATGGGTTCTTCCAGAATGATCCGCGCTGGCGGGATCTGATACCGTTCCACGAATACTTCCACGGTGATTCAGGAGTCGGGGTGGGCGCTAGCCACCAGACCGGCTGGACTGCCTTGGTTGCTTGCCTCATCTACGAACTCGCAGAGGCACAGACTTCCTCCAGCAAGGAAGAGCAAGTAGCGATCGCAACACAAGCGTAGAGATAAGCGTGGCGCGGAGGAATTTATCCTCCTCCGCGCCTTCGTTTCTTGATCTGTGGCTCGGCGTTTGCGGAATTTTCAGTGACATGGCAAGAGAGGCACATCCCTTCGGATGCGCCTCTTCATGGATTTCCCAACCGAGCCTGAACTTCAGACTGTCGGTGCGATGACGACAGCTTCGCGCGGTAACGCGACTGCTCTGGCTTGCTTCAGCTGGTCAGCCGCATTGTCCTTCATCTTGTGATCCTGTCGTACGTCCATGAACTGGCATAGATCTTTCGAGAAGAGCAGATCCAGCGTCCAATCGAGTGCAACGCGAATCTTCTTTTCGAGCTGTGGGAGTTTGCTGAGGTAAATCGTGCGCCACATCCACCAGGCCAGAAATCCTGAGACGTTGACGCCAAATATACTGGCGACTCCAACGCGGTGACCGATGGTCGCAAGTTGGCCGATAGTTTTGAACTTGAACGACTCAAACTCGCCGCCCTCTGCATAGGCCTTGATATTGTGAGCTGCGATCTTGCCCTGTCTGAGCCCGTGCTGCGCTGTCGGAGGGCAGAATCCGCCGGTGCTCAAGTCTGGCACATGCGCGCAATCGCCCAACGCCCAAACCCCTGGCCAATCTGGGACAGCAAGCTCGGCCGTCACCTTCACGCGTCCCCGTTCTTTGACACATGCTAACGTGCCAACCAACGGATGCGGCATGGTTCCAGCAGTCCATAACAAGGTCTTGCCGGGTATCTGCCGTCCGTCCGCCAGTTCGACAACGTCACCGTCGTATGAACTGACCCGCGAATGGGCGAGAACTCGAATGCCCCGCTCTTCGAGCTTGCGCTGTGCGTATTTTCCCAGGCTGGCACTGAGTTCAGGAAGGATAATGTCGGCCGGATGAACGAGAGTCAAGCTAAGGTCGTCAGCGGAGAGATTCGGGTAGAAACGAATCGACTTGCGCAGAAAGTCGTTGATGGAGGCCAGAGTCTCTACTCCGGCGAACCCCGCTCCCGCGACAACGATCGATAGAAGCTTCCGTCGCTCTTCAATGGAGGATTCATTGTCCGCCTCTTCGAGAATCGCAATCAGCTGATTGCGAAGTTTGACGGCATCGGAGAGAGATTTCATCGTCAATGCGTTTTCTTCCACACCGGGCAGCCCGAAGTACTGGGTCGTCGATCCGAGGGCCAAGACGATCTGGTCAAAGCGGATCTCGTGCGGGTGGCCATCGAATCCGTGGCTTACCAAAACATTGCGCTTTAGCAGATCAATCTCCTGCACTTGACCTTCGAAGAAGGCGACGTTCTTCAATAGCTTTCGTGCGGGATTGACGATATTAGTGTGATCGAGATCTCCAGCCGCAACTTCATGGAGCATAGGAGTAAACAGAAAGAAGTTCTCCCGATTCACGAGAGTGATCTGGACATTTGGTTTTCCAGCAAAGGTTTTTTCCAGTTCCAGTGCAGTGTAAAGCCCGGCAAAACCCCCGCCGAGGATGACGATCTTATGTTGTTCCGACACTGGATACCTCACCCAGCCGTCCTAAGTATTTCTCGCGAGACAAGAAACATTTGCGGCCTGTTCAAAGCGAGATGGACGCCGTTATTCCTGAGAGTCAGACTGCGGGAATTGGTTACAGATGGCTCGATATCGCACACGACTGTTTCCTTCGTCCAAGCCCCACGGCGGTAAGTGATCGAGTTTTTTGGTAACCGGATGCCATAGGTTGTTTCCGTAGGCGAGGCCGCCAAGGCACCTGGTCGTGGACATGCGAACTGGCTTTAGACGGTCAAGTTCCCTCCAGCACCACACGGAAACGGGTCATAAAGCAGCGTCCGTATTCTGATGCTTCGTCATACCGCTCATCACCTGGGCCAGGATGAGGCTGCGGACAGGTCGCGGGAGCGGCAGCAGAGAGTATGTCAGCAGTTTGCTGAGGCCGCCTGGAATCACCGTTCCTCTTTTGCCCAAGGCATCCAGCGACTCTCTCGCCACCACCGCCGGAGTCACGGCGGCGCCCATCACCATATCAGCCCGTGCGGCAAAACCACTTCGAACGGGTCCCGGAGCGGAAGCAACCACATCAATGCCCTTCGGTCTCAGTTCAATGCGAAGCGCTTCCGCCAGCGATTGCACATAAGCTTTCGTGGCCGCGTAGTGCGCCGATCGCGCAACGCCCTGCCAACCCACCAAAGAAGCAAGCAGAATGATCCCTCCTCTGCCGCGCCGCGCAAGCCGGTTTCCGAAAGTCACGCACTGTTCGAGGACCGCGTAGCAATTCAGGTCGAGCATATTGCGCTCCTGGCGTAGATTCGCCTGTAGCAGCGGGCCAGAAGTGCCATAGCCCGCCGAAGCGACAAGCAGGCCCACATCCAGGTGCTCCGTCTCAGATTCCAATTTGGCTTGACCTTCCGGCGTGCTCAGATCGGCGGCGATCGCCAGCACCTCAACACCGCATCGTGCGCGGAGCTCAAGTGCCAACTCGTTCAGCCGTTCGGCCCGTCGAGCCACCACGGCAAGGTTCATCCCTCGTTCGGCCAGTTGCACCGCGAACGCATGGCCGATGCCATCCGAGGCGCCCGTCACCACAGCCCAGGGACCGTATTTGCTCAGAAACGTTCTTTTGTTCATTGCATAATCTCCAAAAATGCCGGTGCCTGTTCGCTGCAAAAGGCCTGCTGGAAAAACGCCCGTCCAGCCGCCAGAATCTGCCTTTGCCGCTCTTTGCTGGCGTGGGCGCGAGCGGTCATGATGCATCCCGCCATGGACGGAAACAGCACGAGGAACGCAGCCCTGCGCTGCCCCGCCGTTTCTCCGGGCATGAGAAAGTCCAGCCGCTCCGCGTAAGCATCCAGCGCTTCACTCACGGCTCGCTTCATCTCCTTGGGCGTACGCGCCATCTCCGCGCCCAGAGCCGCAAGAGCGCACCCAAGATCCGGATGCAGCATGTGTTCTTCGCTCAGGTAGGTCGCGATGACCTTCTTGAGGGCCTCGGTTCTCGGCAGGCTTCCCGCCAGCTTTTTCAAGCGGGCCGCCATCTGCCCCAGGGCCGTCTGGATGGCTTCCCGAAGCAGTTGGTCCTTGTCCGCAAAGTGTTTGTAGAAGCCACCGTGGGTCAGACCCGCGGCCGTCATCACGTCCGCAACGCGAACCGCCTGGCTTCCGTTTGCACGAAACTGCCTGGCAGCTGCGTCCAGGATTCGTTCACGACTTTGTTCCTTGTGCTTAATCGCATAACGCATGGCTTATAGGATGATCATTATCATCCTACGGATGCAAGAAAATACACTTCTTGAGCCGAATGAATGCCAGCGGCTATCACTGGTGCCGATTCTCCCATCCTCGTGTAACACGCTGCTTTGGTCGCCGATCTTAAGAATCTCCATGTGGGCCAATATCTTGTTGATAGTAGCGCAAAAAGAATTGATTGTGAGTAAAGTGGTATTGGGAGTTCAATCGACCGGTGGCGCATGAAAAAGGGGTCCAATCCGCTGAAAAAAAAGAAATATACTCTAAAAGCTACCGACACTGCCCTCGTGGATGAGTCGATTCGGCCTTATGCGATTGCCGACAAGCTGCGCACCCTTCGCTTGCGCCGCAGTATGGGGCTCGCGCAGCTCGCGGAACACACCGGGTTTTCGCCAGCCATGCTTTCGCGCCTCGAAAATGGCCGACTGGTGCCGACTTTGCCGACGCTTACGCGCATTGCATTGGTCTTCGGGGTTGGGCTCGACTACTTCTTCACTGATCCGCGGAAGCGACACGTTGTGGCTATCTCACGGCGCGAGGAGCGCAAGGTGTTCCCATCCGATCCCAAATCGTCTTCCGTCCCGTGGTCTTTTGAAAGTCTGGACTTCCGTGCCAATGAGCGGAAGCTGAACGGGTTTCTGGCGCATTTCCATTCATTGCTTCAGGAGAAAGTCACGCCGCATTATCATCCCGGGGTGGAGTTGCTCTACCTGATTGAGGGAAAACTGGAGATTACCATCGGTGTTGAAAAGCTCCAGCTCTCTGCCGGAGACTCCATCTACTTCGATTCGATGCAGAAACATGCCTATCGAAGTTTGGTTGAAACGCCCTGTACTGCGGTCGTGATAACTACGGGATCTTCCACCTAGAACAGCATTCTCTGCCGAGCGAAATCCGACATGTTTACTGATCGGCAATCAAAAACTGACTTTGTTGCATGTAAAGCAAGCGATTGCAGTTTAAGAGCTCAACTCCAGCCGGAGTCGTGTGCGGTGACTCTATGGTTGGGGAATGAGCTTTGATACAAGCGATAGAAAAAGACACATCGCGATCGTGGGAGCTGGGCCTGGCGGACTTGCCACTGCGATGCTTCTTGCGCAACGGGGCTTCCGGGTTCAAGTCTTCGAAAAGCAGGAGGTCATCGGCGGGCGCAATGCAGAACTCCGCCTTGGCGAGTATAGCTTTGATCTGGGTCCGACGTTTCTGATGATGAAGTTTCTGCTCGATGAGCTGTTTGTCGAAGGAGGCCGCCGCTCGAGCGATTATCTACAATTCCAACGGCTCGATCCGATGTACTCGCTCAATTTCCCGGACAAGACAATGCTTGCGCGCTCTGACCCGGAGGCTATGAAGGCGGAGATTGAAAGGTATTTTCCCGGCGAAAGCGCTGGCTTCGACCGCTTCCTCAAGCGCGAGAGCCTTCGGTTTGAAAAGCTCTATCCGTGTCTGCAGCAACCGTACGGCACTCTCGCCAGCCTGATCAGTCCCACACTGTTCGCAGCCGCACCTCATATTGCCGCAGGACGCTCGCTGCACAACGTGCTCGCCGATTATTTTCGCTCAGAAGAGCTCCGCCTCGCGTTTACGTTCCAATCAAAATATCTCGGGATGTCGCCATGGGACTGTCCCGGGCTGTTCACCATGATTCCTTACACAGAGCATGCACATGGCGTGTATCACGTCATGGGTGGACTTTGCCGAATCAGCCAGGCCTTTGCCGAGGTTGCCCGTGAAGAAGGGGCTGAGATTCGCACCTCCACACCGGTGGCCCGCGTGCTTCTTAATGGACGCCGTGCCTGTGGCGTCGAACTTGCGAGCGGCGACAAGATCTACTGCGATGATGTCGTGATCAATGCAGATTTCGGTCACGCCATGAGCATGCTCTTCGATGAGAAGGACCTTCGTCGCCATAAACCAGCGAACCTTCGCAAGCGAAAGTTCTCGTGTTCAACGTTCATGATGTACCTGGGCCTGGATCGCGAATATGACACCGAGCACCACACAATCGTCTTCGCGAACAACTACAAAAAGAACATCGAAGACATCACGCAGGGTCGCGCGACCTCGGAAGACATGTCGCTTTACATCCGCAATGCCGGCAAGACGGACCCGTCTGGCGCACCCGCTGGCCACTCTGCGCTCTACATCCTCGCCCCCGTTGCCAACAACACGAGCAGCATCAACTGGCAGGAATACAGCCGACAATGCCGCGAGTACGTCCTCCGTATCCTGCGTGAGCGTACACCCTACGGCGATATCACGCCGCATATTCGCCGCGAGCTGATCATTTCTCCAGAGGACTGGGAGAAAAATCACTCCGTCTTCCTCGGTGCCACCTTCAACATGGCACATAGCTGGGACCAGATGCTCTACATGCGTCCTCACAACAAGTTCGAAGAGTTCTCCAATTGTTACCTGGTAGGTGGCGGCACGCATCCCGGCAGCGGACTGCCCACCATCTTTGAGTCAGCACGTATCTCGGCCAACCTTATCTGTCAGCAATATGAGGTCCCATATCCCGTTGTAAAACCGCTGGAGCCGGCGCTTGTATGACCGCGCCTATCTCAGACCAGATTCTTGCCCGGGCCCGTGCTGCGCAACCCGCCTGGGCCGCACTGCACATCTCCCGCCGGTGCGCCACTCTGGGCGACTTGCGCCGCGAAATTGCCCTTCAATGCGAATCAATCGCCAATACAATCGCGCGTGAAACCTCAAAACCCCTACTGGACGCGCTTTCCGGAGACGTGCTCGTCACTCTGGAGCATTTCCGCTACTACGAGGCCTATGCCGGGCGCATATTACGTCCGCGTTGCATCGGTAAACCTTTTTTCTTCTTTCGTGGTGCGCGCTTCGAGACATCCTTCGAGCCGCACGGTGTGGCTCTGATATTCGGCCCGTCGAATTATCCTTTCCAGCTATCGGTGATTCCGCTCATCACTGCGCTCGCTGCTGGCAATGCAGTGGTGCTCAAGTGTTCCGAGCGCACTCCCAAAACAGCAGCTCTGATCGCGAGGCTCTGCGCAAAGGCGAATCTCCCAGTCAACCTGGTACAGGTGTTGTATGACGGTCCCGAACAATCCGTAGCCCTCATTGACGCTCGCCCCGACTTCATCTTCTTTACCGGCAGCAGCCGTCACGGCCAACAGGTCGCACAGCGCGCCGCAAAGCACATCATCCCCACGATCCTTGAGCTCGGGGGAAAGGATGCAAGCCTAGTCTTTGCGGACTGCCATTTAGACCGAGCCGTTGAAGGCATCACTTACGGCGCCTTTTCCAATGCAGGACGCGTGTGCGTTGCAGTCAAGCGTGCATACATTGAAGCTTCCATCTATGACGAATTTCTTGCCCGCCTAAAGCAGCGCATCTCGAAGCTTCGCGTCGATACTGATCCAGATGCGGACTTCTGTCCGCTGACTGAGGACGCGCAATCCGATCTTCGCGCCCAGGTCGAAGACGCACTCTCCCGCGGAGCCACGCTGCACTGGCCGCAAGATCGTGCCGCGGTCGCGTATGAGCCGACGCTCCTCACTGACGTTCCCGCCGAGGCTCGCATTCTTACCGAAGAGTCCTTCGGCCCCGTGCTCTGTGTGGCTTCTTTCCGAGACGAGGCCGAAGCGATTTCAGCTTGCTAATGCAAGCCCCTTTGCGCTCAGCAGCAGCATCTGGACCCAGAATCAAGCGCGTGCCCGCCGCATCGCCGCGCAGCTCTCTGTTGGAAGCTGCAGCGTCAATGACGTCATCCGTACCATTGCAAATCCTTATGCTGCATTTGGCGGAAATCGTCTTAGCGGGTACGGCCGCTATCATGGCCCCGAAGGCCTACGCTCTTTCTCGCGCGTGAGAACTATCATGCTTGCCAGCGATCGACGCACTCGCGAGATCAACTGGTTCCCATTCAACAGCCGCACCAGGCGTCAACTTGCCAGCCTGATCAGATTCCGACATACGACGACCGGTCTCCTGGGGCGTCTCAGCCGTATGCTCCTACCTCTCCTGCTCAGTGCGATTCTTCCAGTCACCCTCGCTGCGCAATCCACACCACAGACGCATCTCTCCATTGACGTCCAACTCACGCAGCAGGCACACGGCGAGCTAGCCTATCTCATCTTCGCCTCATCCTCCGGATTTCCTGGTGACCGCGATAAGGCGCTCCGCCACGGATTTCTTCCCATCCCTTCTAACGCGCAGCACCTTCGCATTGATACCGATCTCCCGCCCGGCAACCTATGCTGTCACCGTTTACGAAGACCTCAACAGACAATCACAAGCTCGATCACAATCTCATCGGCATTCCACGCGAGCCGGTCGGTGTCTCGAACAATCCACCTGCTCGTTTTGGTCCTCCGCACTTCGACGAGTGCTCGTTCCACCTTGGAGACACCGCTCAAACCATCACTATCACCTTGGTACACGCATCATGAGCGCTACTGAAAAGAACAAACGCGTCGTAGTCATTGGGGCTGGGCTCGGCGGCATGTCCGCGGCCATCATGCTCGCGCGTAGTGGCTTCGAAGTCACCATCCTTGAGAAGAACGCGCAGGTCGGCGGCAAGCTCAATCAATTGCAGGCCAAAGGATTCAGCTTCGATCTTGGACCTTCGATCTTCACACTTCCTGAGATATTTCGTCCGATATTCGACGGTGATGGCAAGCGACTGGAAGACTACATCACACTGCAACGGGTCGATCCGCAGTGGCGCAATTTCTTTGAAGACGGAATGGTAGTAGACCTTTGGGAAGACCCGGAAAGAATGCGTACGGAGCTGGAGCGTTTTGGACCGCAGGTCTTTGGCGAGTACAAGGACTTCCTTGCTTACTCACGCCGCCAATACGACATTCTTGAACGCGGTTATCTTCGCCATGGTATCGATACCCTTGTGCAGTTTTTCCGCTTCTATGGCTGGAAGGAGGCCCGCGACCTCGATTATCTGCGCTCGATGTCGAGCAGCATCTACAAGCGTCTGAGCAATCGTTATCTTCGAGACATTTTCGAATACTTCATTAAATATGTTGGTTCCAGCGCACTTGATTCACCCGCTTTCATGAACCTAATGCCGACCATCCAGATGGACTTCGGGCTCTGGTATGTAGCTGGCGGCCTCTATCAGCTGGGACACGCATTCCGTAGACGTCTTGAAGAGACTGGCGTTACACTCTGCCTCGAACACGAAGTCTTGCGTATCGATTACTCCGGCAACACCGCCACTGGAGTGCAGGTCCGCGGCTCTAACGGTGATTTTCGCACCTTGGCTGCCGATTACGTCGTCTCCAACATGGAAGTTATCCCCGCAATGCAGCGGTTGCTGCATTCGCCCGCTTCCATTATGAAGAAGCTGCGTCGCTTCGAACCGTCCTGCTCCGGTATCATTCTGCACCTCGGACTGGATCGGGTCTATCCGCAGCTCGCACACCACAACTTCTTCTACTCGGATAATCTGCACGAGCACTTCCGCCGCGTCTTTCGCGACAAGAAACTGCCGGACGACCCAACCATCTATGTCGTCGCCCCTACTCGCACCGACCCATCGCAGGCACCACCCGGCTGCGACAATATCAAGATCCTGCCGCACATTCCATCCATCAACGACCGTAATTCCTACACACGCGAAGATTACATTGCGCTGAAAGAACTCTGCCTCGACAAGCTTGAGCGTATGGGCCTCACCGATCTGCGGCAACATATCGTCGTTGAGGACTTCTGGACTCCATTTGACATCGAGACTCGGTATGCCTCCAATCGAGGCTCCATCTACGGTGTGGTCTGCGATCGCCGCAGTAACTTCGCTTTCAAAGCGCCAAAGCAAAGCCCTCAGTTCCATAATCTGTTCTTCGTTGGCGGCAGCGTCAACCCCGGAGCGGGAATGCCCATGGTCACGCTTGGCGGCCAACACGTCGCTCGGATGATCATCGAGCAGGCCGCCAAAGGAAAGCCATGATCGTGCCGGCACTCCTCTGCGCTGTCGGTCTTCCCGTCGGCTTCCTGCTGATCCGGCGAATTCCTGTATGCCAGCCCGCTCAACCACACGCAGCGATTCGTCTCTCCATCGTCATTCCAGCACGCAACGAAGAAGACAATCTTCCTAGGCTTCTGCAATCGATCTCGGCATCCGCAGTACGCCCGGCAGAGATCCTGGTTGTGGACGATGCCTCCACCGATAACACCGCATTGGTTGCACAAAGTCTTGGCGCAACCGTTGTCACCTCCGTCCCTCTGGACGCTGGGTGGACTGGCAAGGCGTGGGCATGTCATCAGGGAGCCCAGCGTGCAGTAGGCAATACTCTGCTCTTTCTGGACGCGGATACTTTCTTTGTCGAGGGAGGCCTGGACCGTCTCGTTGCACGCTGGCTTCGCGAGCGCGATCCAGGACTGGTACTCTCGTTGCTGCCGTACCATACCATGAGCGACGCGTACGAACAGCTGTCGCTCTTCTTCAATATCCTCATGGCTGCGGGCGCAGGTGGGTTCGGTTTCGTCTCTGAGCCGCGACTCTTCGGCCAGTCTCTTCTCATTGCCAAAGAAATCTACCTTGCTGCTGGCGGGCACGCTGCTGTCCGCGGCTTCGTCCTGGAGAACCTCAATCTCGCCAAGCTCATCCGCGCCTCTGGGGGCCGGCTCCTCTGCGTGGGCGGATACGGCACTCTTCATATGCGTATGTTCCCGGAGGGTCTCGGCCAGATGTCCGATAGTTGGACAAAAGCTTTCATTCACGGAGCCGCCACCTCGGGGGGCTTTGTTCTTGCGTCAGCCGTGGTGTGGATCTCCGCCCTCTGGTCGACTGTGCTGCTCCTGATTGCCCCACATGACTACGGTCGCCTCGCCGTGGCCTTCGTTTACCTGTTGTTCTGCTTGCAGCTCGTGTGGTTTGCGCGTCAGCTTGGCAGCTACCGGCTCCTCGCTTGCCTGCTATATCCTTTTCCGCTCGCATACTACTGTGCAGTGTTCGGTCGTTCCGCCGCGCGTCGGTCTTTCCACCGCAAAACTGTCTGGCGGGGACGTGAAGTATGATCGCGCTGGTTTGGGCGGCGAACCTCCTCGGCTGGCCCGTCATCCACGTCGCGATCGGCTTCGCCGCTCTCCGCGTCTCGCCGCAAGTCTTCGCACGCGATACATGGCTCACCGCACCACGCTCTTGGGAACGAGATGGGAATGTGTATCGGGACTGGTTCGCCATTCGAAAATGGAAGACCCTGCTTCCCGATGGTGCGCCTTGGCTTGGAGGGTTCGCGAAGAAGAAGCTCCTCAGCCGCGATCCCACCTGCATTGAACAATTTCTCATCGAGATCCGCCGAGCCGAAATCGCGCATTGGTGCATGCTCGCTTGTCTACCTGTTTTCTTTCTTTGGAATCCGCCATGGGCGCGCTGTGTGATGACCGCCTACGCTCTCGCTGCCAGCCTGCCCTGCATACTTGCGCAGCGCTATAACCGCTTCATACTTCGCCGTATAGCCCAAATCGGGTATCGCACTACGGTCCACCTATGAGCCAATCCAAAGATAAACCCAATCGAGGGCCTCACAAGCGACGCTACCTGGTCCATCTGTGCTGCACACACGACGAAGATAGTCTCGCCTGCCGCTACATCGCTAACATCAGGCTTTGGACCGTCCAAATTAGCGCTCATGCCAAAACTCAACAATTTGCCTTTGTGGACGAATATGAACTCATTGAAACCATCAACCCCCTGCTCCCTCACGGCTCCGATGTCCGTGATGTTCTTAGCCATATAGAGAGCCCGGACGGCTTTCTTTATCTCCTCTATCTCAGTTCCGAGGAAGCAGCCAGTCTGGGATGGCCTGATTAGATCGAGGTCGTTTGAACACTAAGTTCGAGGATGAGCCGGTCTTCATGTTCGAGTTGAGACAACGGTTGTCGTTAACAGGTACAACGCTCATAACGGCTTGCCAAGAATCAGGGGCACATAGCTTCGGGCGTCTTGCAGCAATTGCTCCCGCGCAATACCGGCCTTGGCGCGAAGCTGCAAACCCTGCAACAAGTCTACGAGCGCACGGCCTCGCACCTTGGCAGAGGGTGTGCGAGTCAGGCGCCCCGCCTTCATCTCCTGCTCGAAACGTTTCGCGAAAATATCAGCGGATGCGGCAAGGCGCTGGGCAAGATAGGAGCGGATCTCCGTTACTCGCTCCGACTGTCCCAGCGCAGCGGCGGCCATCATGCAGCCGCCGCAAGCATCGCCGGTAGCGGTGTTGACGGTAGTCTCGCAAAAGGCGGCCACGGCTTTGTGGATGTCCGGCTCCGCTTGAAAAGCTGCCATTTTGGGAGCCCCATACGTCAGCGCATAGCGCTCGACCGCCTTGAGCAGCAGGGTGGATTTGTCTCCGAAGGCTCGGTATAGCGCGGGTTTGGTGACGTTCACGGCGCGCGCGATCCGATCCACGTCGACTCCTTCATACCCATGCTCCCAAAACATCTCAACGGCACGGTCGAGTGCTTCGTCGGGGATAAAGCCTTTTGGACGTCCTGGGGCGCGCTTCGAAGTATTAGTTACCATTACGTACGAAACTCCTTGCATTGCAGCTGCACCTATCGTACTCTCGCGTATGTAATGCTTCAAGACAGATAAACACAGGAGACAACATGGATAGGTTTGAAGGAAAAACAGCACGACCTTCACCCTTCACCACGGAGACGCCCATGGTACATTCGATCGCGCTCGTCACCGGCACCACCTCCGGGCTCGGTTATGCGGCAGCCAGCATGCTCGCCATCAAGGGCTACCGCCAGGTCATCGTCACCGGCCGCAGCCTGGCCCGGGTCCAGGAAACGGCCGCTCAGCTCGCGGCTGAGACCAAGACACAGGTTTTCACGCCGCTGGAGCTGGATCTGGACACGCCGTCCAGCGTTCAGTCCGCGCTCGCCGAGCTCGTCAAGGGAGGTCGGCCGATCGATTTCCTACTACTCAATGCAGGGCTGGTCGGAGGTAAGAAGCGCGTGCTCACTGCGGCGGGCGTCGAGGCTTCTCAGGCCCCGCTAATCGGCCATCATCAACTGACTGTCGGGTTGCTCCGCGCCAACCTGCCGAGCCCCAACGCGCGGATTGTTATCGCCGGCGCGGAACCCGCCCGAGGGGACGTGCCCCTGTTCAGCTTCACCGACGTGGCGGCCTTCGCGGCCAAACATCACCAGGGTGACCGAACCGCCGCTGTTGAAGCCCTGCTGCGCAACGGGCCGAACGTGAAGTACGTGCCCAACCGGGCGTATGCCGACGCGAAGCTCATCATCGCTTGGTGGGTCGCGGCACTGGCGCGCCGGCTACCCTCCGGCATGGCCGTGTACGCCGTCTCGCCCGGCAGCGCGCCCGACACCCAGGCCGTGCGTAACGCTGGCCCGGCCTTGAAGTGGCTGATGATTCCGCTGGTGAAGCTCATCCCCGGCATGACCCAGACTCCTGACACCGCCGCCCGTCGGTACCTCCAGGCATCGGAGTTCGGAACCGACGTCTCAGGGCAATTCTTCGCCTCGGCGCCGAAGAAGCTCACCGGCCCAATTGAGGCGATGCGTCACCCGCACTTTCACGACCGTGCCAACCAGGAAGCCGCCTGGCAGGCCGTCGTCAACGTCTCCGGCGTCGACTTGTCTTACCCAGCATCTTTGATCGCGGTGCCCTGAAGGAGCCGGGTCGCCGTCAAGTGCGATCCCGTCTCTGCCACTATTTAGAGTCAATAACTTAGCTGCGGGTTGAACGGTTATTCTCCGAGGCCAATTTCTACTCCTTCCCTTCTAACTAATGAATCAAGCATGTTCCCATATTGTTCCCTCGCATGAAAGCAGCTTCCAGACGAATTCCAAGTGTTGCCCTGAGAGCGTCATTCGATGGGAGCTTCCGAGAAAACATTCGACCGGCAGCAATGAATGTTGCGCAAAACATTTATCGCCATGGTTCCATGAGGTGATCTTTGAATTCGTCCGGCAACTCCAATGAGCTATGCAAGTCGAATAGTCGATTGGGTCAGGAAGGGCAGTTGCGAATAAGGAGAATTAGGCGAGAATACTCGCCGATCACCTTAGAGACTAGTTCCGTAACTTGACTGGCCTGAGTTGAGCGAGTTGGAGCGACGGTTGAAACGCAACCGCAATCACTCTGGAAACGGTTTGAGCAGTAACGAGAGATATTGATGCACGAAAGCGACGGCCATGCTGCCTTCTCCTACGCTGCTGGAAACGCGCTTGATCGAGTTGTAGCGAACGTCACCTACACAGAAGAAACCCGGAAGATTTGTTTCCAACAAAAATGGCGCACGATCTGCCGCCCACCCTGGCTGGTCGCTCACCTCGCGTCCCGTGCGAACATAGCCGTTTTCGCGTTGGAGTTGAGGTGGCAACCAATGGGTTACTGCATCGGCGCCGATCATGACAAACAGTGCATCTGCAGATCGGCGGATGACAGGCTCCTCCGCTTTTCGGGTTTCTATTGCTTTCAAACAATCCGTGCCGTGAGCAGAGATCACCTTGGTTTCCGTCTCCACCCGAATGCCCGGCACGAGAGCAATCTGATCGATCAAGTATTGCGACATGCTGCCCTTCAGATCTTCGCCGCGGACCAGCATAGTCACTGAACTCGCGTAATCTGCGAAGAACAGGGCAGCCTGGCCGGCAGAGTTGCCGCCGCCGATGATGAAGACGCGTTTTCCTGCCACCGTGGGAGCCTCCGTACGTGCGGCCCCATACAAGACTCCACGTCCGATGAAGCGATCGACGCCGTCTGCCTCAAGTCTGCGCCAAGCAACTCCGGTCGCCAGGATCACCGTCTTTGTGACAATCCTATCGCTGCCATCGAGTCCAATCGTATATGCGCCATCGGAGTGCGGAATGATCTCTTGGACTTCTCGGGTGAGAACCACTTCGGCTCCAAACTTAACCGCCTGCCGGAACGCGCGTTGACTGAGGTCATCTCCTGAGATGCCATTGGGGAAGCCGAGGTAATTCTCGATGCGAGAAGATGTGCCAGCCTGACCGCCCGGAGCCTTGCGCTCGACCAACAAGACGCGGAGCCCTTCCGAGGCTCCGTAGACGGCAGCCGCCAATCCCGCTGGGCCGCCGCCAATAATCACCACGTCATAGCTTTGGTGATGGGGAGCCGTTTGGAATCCGAGCGCTTCAGCTACCTTGCGAACCGTAGGAGGATGGCTGACGCAAACCGACCCATCCACAACGACGGATAGCCCCTCAACTTCGCAAACTGGGCTAGTCGAAGCCAGCTGTACGGTTCGATCGCGGTCGACCCACTCATAAGGGATTCGATTCATGCTCAGGAAGGTGCGAATCTCTCGGCAGTCGTCATCAAATTTCGATCCGACTATCTGCACGCGGCTGGCCGGAAGACTCAGCATGTACTTCTGCACGACTTGTACCCGCTCGTTAAGGGTCTGTAATATCATCGCGCTGCACTCGGGCGAGCGTCGGATCAATTCCTGAAGGTGTTGAGGATCAAGCCGTGCCAAGTGGCAAGCTGTCTTCGCGCGGACGGAGGCGGGAGCTGACGTTGCCATGAGAATGGCCAATTCGCCAAAGAAATCGCCCGGCTTGTGCTCTGAGACTACAGTTCGACGCCCCATTACGTCTTTGAGCACTTCCGTAGTTCCTTCCGTCACGACGAAAAAAGGGGTGGGCTCCCCTTCGTGAATGAGATACTCACCCGGTTCCAGATGAAGATCGGCGGCCTGCTGCGAGAGCCACATAAGGTTCACATCATTCAAGCACGAAAAGATGGGTATCTTCTTCAACTCGGAGGATGTCAGCATAGCGACTGGTGTTCTTCTTTCTGTGCGGGTGGCACTTGGCCAGCGCCAAGGTTTTCAGTATGGATCGACGGACAATGCAGTGAAGTAACGAGAGTGACGAATTCCGGAAACGCTTCGAATTCATTCCTCAAGTGCTCCCATTCACGCATAAATAAGGGGCTTCGGAACCTCCGCTCAGCGGAACGCAGCATCAAGCCCCACATCCGCTTTGGTATGCGGCCTTCGCGAAATAGAAGATGGGTTAACGAAACCAGAGTGCAGAATCGTAGCATTGAGATGATTAACTCGTCGGTCCGCTCAGGAAGCTCCGAGCCAAGTGGCACACTCAGCCAGAATGCCGCCGAAGAGTTCTTCAACAGTTCGTCATATCGGGCAGACATTGCCAGGAAGATCTGCGTCTTCACCTGCACACGGTGATTTAAGACCGCGACAACCACACCGAGACCTCCCATCAGAAGCGACAGTAATGTTGCGGATTGGATGATGTGCCCAAAGTTCATATCCGTCACGCATGCACCCCCGATATTGCAGGCATCTCTGCCGGTTTCTCTGAAGCAGTCGAAGCCGTGTGCTCCGTTTGTTCCCAACGGATCAACTTCAGATCCAGCACGACGAAGGAATAGAGGACGGGAACGAGCCCAAGCGTCACGAAAGTAGCGATCGTGAGTCCCCCAATCTGCGCATAGCAAAGAGGCTGCCAAAGCGGGCCGCCGTGTGCGGCCAGCGGAAACAGCGCAATCACTGTGGCCGCAACTGTGATCATCACTGGCCGCAAACGAAGGATGCCGGCATCGATCAGCGCCAACTCCAATTCCTCACCTTCTTCTCGTCGCTCCTCGATAAATTCAAACAACACAATGATGTGGCTCACAATGACACCGATGAGGCTGATGATCCCAAGGAATGCCATGAATCCAAAGGGCTGGCCCATAATGGCGAGTGAAAAGATGGCACCGACAACGCCGTACGGAATGGCAGCAAAGACGATGAGGGGTTTGAAGGCATTCTTGAACTGTGCGAGGAGTGCCACGTAAATGGCGCTAACGCAAATGAGCAGCACCGTAGTGAGATCAGCAAAGCCGCTGACCTGCTCTTTTTGCTCGCCTGCGAAGCGGAATATGAACCCGTCGGGAAGCTGCTTCTGGAATGCCTCCAGCTTTGGCATCGCCGCTGCGATTACCTCCGAAGGTAAATGCCCCTGCGTAGGCCAGCACTGCACGGTAATGGTCCGGTACTGATCGAAGCGTCGGATTTTCGGCGTTACCGGACTCAGGGCAGTCGTCGCCACCTGATCGAGAGGCACTGGAGGGGTGTCTTGCCGCGAGAAGACGTATAGACTGCGCAGATCAGAGAGTTGGGACCGCTCCTCCATCTGCATGCGTCCAACAATCGGAACCTGCTTGTTGCCATCTCTCAAAACTCCAGCCGTAATGCCATGAAGAGCCGCACCGACGGAATCGGAGACATCCGCGTTTGTGACGTGCGCCAGGTTTGCCCGGTCCGCATCGACTTGCACCACTTCTCTTGCACTCGGCTCGCCCCAATCGTCTCGAACTCTGGCGGCGATGGGGATGTCGCGAAAGATTTGCTTCAGCTGTTCGGCTTCCGCTCTGAGACGTGGCAGATCTTCGCCGGAGATTCTGACCTGAATCGGAATTCCAACCGGCTTGCCCGTTTCGAGAGTCCTCGTATCGATGATTGCTCCAGGAATTTGTCTGTCCAGTTCCGTCTGCAAAAGGGCAAGCAGAGGTGTCGTATCATGATTGTCTTTCGTTCGCAGAATCACCTGAGCATAGTTGGTTTGCCTGTCCTCGGGTGTGGCGCTACTCCAGAAGCGAGGACCGCCGCCGCCCACAAAAGTCGTCATCGATTGCAGAACATCCTTCGGGTGTCCGTGCTCCGGATGGCTCCTGCCATACTCTTCCGCTACTCGGCGGGTAATGGATTCCACCTGCTGAGTAACCGCGCTGGTCGCGCTCGCGGGAGTGTCTTCAGGCAGCCACACGTCGATGTAAGAAAAGTATTGAAGGTCTTTTGGAAAGAACTGCGGCTTGAGCGTGGAGAACACGACGCCGCCCGCTACCAGCAGGCCGAGCGATGCTGCCAGGCAGACTTTCCTGTGTTCAATGGCCTTCTTTGCCGTTCGAAAATACCAACCCGTGAACCCGCGCTGCCGCCTCTCCTCAATTGGAGTTTCGATTTGGCTTCGCAAGAGAAACGAACTGATAAGCGGCACAAAGGTCATCGAGACGAGCAGGGCCGCCAGCAGCGAACAACTAATGACGATAGGCAGACTGTACAGGAATTTGCCTGTATCTCCGGGCAACAGCAGAAATGGGAGATAGGAGACGATATTTGTGACAGTCGCAAACGCCATCGTTTTGAACAGCTTTGTCGGTCCCAGCCACGCGGCGACGGACTGCGGCTGGCCGGCACCCAGTTCGCGCACAATCGCGTCGCCGGACACCACCGGTACATCGACCAATAGTCCCAGCGCGATGATCAGCGAAGCGATTGAGACCTGTTGCAGGTCGATCCCGAGCGTGCTGATGACTCCAAACGTGATCGCGAGCGTAATCGGCATGGACACCGCAATCAGAATGGCCGTCCGCCAGCTCCAGAAGCCAATCAAAGCCACGACGACCACCAGCACCAGCGCCTCGATCAAGCTGTGGCTGAAGAGCTCGATGCTGTCGTGTACCTGCAATGGCTGGTCTGAGGTCCGGGCCAGCACCAGGTCGGCGGGCAATGTTTTTCTGACGCTCGCAAGATTCGCGTCCACCTGTTTTCCAAAAGAACCGATCTGTTCTCCCTTCTTCATCTGGACCGAGAGCGTAATCGCGCGTGTCGTGATCCATCTGCCGTTTTCGTCGCGGCGCGTGTACCGGTTAAGGAAGGAAGGGGGATTCTCGTATCCCCTGTCGATGTCCACAAGATCCCGCAAGTAAAGCGGCGTTCCGTTCGGTGACGTACCTATCACTACATTGCGCAGATCGTCGATGCTCTTGAATTCGCCGGTGGTGTTCACGCTGACCGTGCGTCCGCGTGCATTGAGCGTTTGGCCGCTCTCCGGTAGATTCCGGGCCGCGAGGATATTGGAAAGATCCGCCGGCCTTAGCTTGTATTGCGCCAGGCGCTGCTGCGAGAAATTCAGAAATACGTTCTCGTCCAGTACCCCGGAACGTTCTGCTTTCGCCACGATCGACAGCGTTTTGAGGCTTCGCTGAAGGGTATCGGTAAAGTCGTCCAGGTCGCGATAAGTGTACTTGTCACCGGCCACGGCCTGAAGCGCCGCTGAAGTGTTTGACGGTTCGTCAATGATCGCAGGTTTCCATGCATCGGGATGAAGCTCATCGGTTTGCAGGTTCTGATTTGCGAACTTACTCAAGGCCGACTGCAGATCAGGAGTGCTGAGGTTCGTCGCCAGGTCCACCCCGGTAAACCCTGCTCCCGAAAACGCGTGCACATCGGAACATAGATGTTGGGTTGCCATGTCTCGGGTCACCCAAGACAACTTGCGCTCGACTTCGTCGCTGTCGATAGACTTCGGAAAAACCACAACAATGGAACGCCGCGGCTGGGTATGCGTATCCAAACCACTCCGAACCTGGCGGACCTGTGTCTCAACTAGTTTGCTTATCCAGGCGACCTGCGCTGGATCGGCCGGCGGACTCGCCACTGTGAGCATCAATGCGGACGTATCCCCGAAGTCCTTGATGTACAAAATCGGACCGGCGCCCTGCGGAAGGTCGTGGATGGCGTCCAACCGGATCTTGACGTCGTCCAGTTCCTTGTCCCTGTCGTACTTTCCCTTTTCTGCCAGCTCGAATTGAACCATCGACGAGCCGGTTCTGGAGGCGCTCTTGATCTCCGTCACCCATTGATTCAAGGCAATAGCCTGCTCGACCTTCCTGGTCACCAGTTGCTCGACCTGTTCGGACGAGGTTCCCTGCCAGGGCACGATAATCATCGCTTGGCGTACCGGAATGTCCGGGTCTTTCCGTTGTGGCATCTTCAGTAGTCCGTAGATTCCCCAGAGGAGCGCAACCGCGAGCGAGACCCATGCGATGTGTCGCTGCTCGAGGAAGAAGCGGGCGAGATTCTGTTTCTTGTAGTTGGACTGCTCATTGTGTTCGTGTGCCATTGCTGCGTCTCCTAGTTGACCATCCGGATCAGGCTTCCGTTGCTTAGCTGGTTAGTACGGTTGACGACGATTCGTTCACCGGGCGTAAGGCCTTCGTCGATGACAACCGACTTGCCGAAGGTTTCACCAATCCTCACACTCTTCAATTGCGCAAACTGTTTTCCTTCGCGCTCCGTTACAGTGAAGACCGAATAGTTATTCGAACCGGATTCGGTGGTCATCAAGGCGGTCAGTGGTACCACAGGCACAGTTTGCGTATTCGCTTGCTCTATACGGATGCGGGCGATCATGCCAACCTTGAATAAGCGATCCCGGTTCGGAAGAGTAACCTCGATGTTGAAAACCCGGGACTCACGGTTGGCGGAGGCGGAGATTCCCGTAATTTGTCCTGTGAAGGTCCGCCCCTGCAAGGCATCAAGTTGCACAGGCACGGGTGCACCCAGCTTGAGGTGTGCCAACATGCTGTCGGGAACTCCAAAGTTCACCTTTACGACGCGCGTATCGTCGAGCGTGAACGCCCTTGTCCCCGCAGCAACAAGGCTGCCCGGTTCCACACTCTTTTCGACGATGACTCCAGGCATGGGAGCGTTCAGGCTCGTATCGCCAAGATTGATCCGCGCGGAGACAGCCTGCGCCGACGCAGCGCACAACTGCCCGCGGCGCGCCTCGATCTGACGCACGGCGGCTTCCACACTGGCGGTCGTCGAGGTGTGCTGATCCACCGCCGCATCGTAATCCGGGCGAGTCATTGCCTGGGCGGCATAGAGCGCTTGTGCACGCTCAAAATCAAGATCGGCCTTTGCCTGGTCGGCCTTTGCTCGGTTGAGTTCCGCTTGCGAAGCATCAAGCGTACCCTGCGCTGAGCGCTGCTGGCCGACCGCGGAGTTGAGCGAGGCTTCATAATCGGCGCTGCGCAGTCGGGCCAGCGTGGCGCCGGCAGGTATTTCGTCACCTACCTGCACATCACGCATCCGACCATCGACGCCCTTCACTCGATACAGAGCGGCTATATAACCGGGTTCCTTGAAGGCCAGTTGAACCTCAGTGTCCGGACGAATCTCGCCGGAGTAAGTCCAACTGGGCTGGACCTGCTGCGTAGCCACGATCTCCGCCACAACGGGAACCGGCTCTGGCCCCGCCTTCTGCGTCTTTGCGCAGCCGGCGAGAACCGAAAACGCAGCAAGACTTAAAATTCCAATTGAGATACGCATCATTCTTCTCCTGTCGCCTTTTTCAAATCGG
>CAWFXF010000001.1:0-1061665 GCA_963819765.1 uncultured Acidobacteriaceae bacterium | reverse complement strand
CTCAGCTCGCTGTCCTCGAACACCACCGCCACCGCATCCGGGGTCCGCTCCACCTGCTCCTCGAACAACTCATGAACACACCGCTCTGCCGGATACTCGGTACGCGTATCGTTCCACCCATAGAGCAACTGCTCCCGCTCTTCAGCACTCAATATCTCCAGCTCACTGACCCCACGCTCCGGATCCTCGACCGCCGACTCCAGCAGCCGCTGCCAATGCCCCGCCAGCCGCTCCATCCGTCCCCGCTCAAACAGATCCGCCGCATACTCAGATCCCACCCAGTATGACCGCTCCCTCATCCTCCACAACCAACGTCAGGTCAAACTTCGCGGCTGTATGCTCCACTCCCCAGCCGCCCAAATCTCAACCCGGATAGGTTCAACTCTTCGTTGAATGCATTCTGTAAAACCAGCTTCACCTGGAACAACGGGCTCCGGCCCAGATCCCGCTCCAGCGACACCTCCTCCACTACCCTCTCGAACGGGATGTCCTGGTGCTCATAACCTCCAGCATTGTTCTACCGCTGTCGCGCAAGTACTCCCGAAACGTCGTCATTCTTCGGGCTTGGCTGCGCAGCACCAGCGTGTTCACAAAGAACCCGATCAGACCTTCGGTCTCCAGCCGGTTCCGGTTGGCGATCGCCGTTCCTACCGCAAAGTCCTGCTGTCCGCTGTACCGGCTCAGCAACACCTTCCATCCCGCCAGCAGAACCATGAACAGGGTGGCGCCTTCCCGCCGGCTCAGCCCTCCCAACCCCTCGCTCACCTGTTCCGGCAATACAACATCCCGACCCATCCCGCCCAGGATGGCTCGCCAGCGCGGACCGCGGATGATCCACCGGCAGCTCCAACGGCTCCAGCTCCGCCAGCTGCACCCGCCAGTAATCCAGCTCCTTTTCCAGCACCTCTCCACGCAGCCACTCCCGCTGCCAGACCGCGAAGTCCGCATACTGGATCTCCAGCTCCGCCAGCGGCGATGGATGATTCGTCCTGTAGGCCTCGTACAACGCCATAAACTCCCGCACCAGGATCCCCGTCGACCATCCGTCCGTCACGATGTGGTGCAGGTTCACCGACAGCACATGCTCCCGCTCACCCAGACGCAGCAGCATCACCCGCAGCAGCGGTCCACGCGACAGATCGAAGCCTCTTCGCGCCTCCTCTTCGACCAGCACCCGCGCCGAGGCCTCTCTCTCCTCCTGCCCCAACCCGCTCAGGTCCACCACAGGCGCCGCGACCGGGCCGGCCTCTTCGATCCGCTGCTGCGCCTCGCCCTCCACCACCTCGAAGATCGTACGCAGCACCTCGTGCCGCCGCACGATCTCCGTAAAGCTCCGCCGCAGCGCCGCCACATCCAGCGGCCCGCTCATACGCAGCGCTGACGGCACGTTGTACGCAGCACTGCCAGACTCCAGCTGGTCGATGAACCACAGACGCTGCTGCGCAAACGACAGCGGGAGCGCATCGCTCCGCCCAACGCGAACCAGCGGAGGCGCAACCATCGGCAATCCGCTGCGCCGCAGCTCCTCAACCCGCCCCGCAAACTCGCTCAACACCGGAGTCTCAAACAGCCACCGCAGCGGAGCCTCCACCTGCAGCGCATCGCGCACCCATGACACTACCCGCGTCGCCAGCAGCGAATGCCCGCCCAGCTCAAAGAAGTTATCCTGTCGGCCAACCCGCTCCAGGCCCAGCACCCCGGCCCAGATCCCCGCCAGGATCTCCTCGGACGGCGTCCGCGGAGCTTCGTATCCTTCCCCACCACCCCACTCCGGCACAGGCAACGCCTTCCGGTCCACCTTCCCGTTCACCGTCAGCGGAAACTTCTCCAACAACACATACGCCGCAGGAACCATGTACTCCGGTAAGCTCCCGGACAAATGTCTGCGCAACACTTCCGCGCTGAGTGAGCCTTCCTCCTCTGCTCCGGTGTAATAGGCCACCAAGACGCTTGTCTCCGGGCATATCCTCCCGCACCACCACCACCGCCTGCATCACCTGGGGATGCTCCAGCAGACGCGCCTCGATCTCCCCAAGCTCGATCCGATAGCCCCGCACCTTCACCTGCTCGTCGTTGCGGCCCTGAAACTCGATCGTGCCGTCCGCCAGCCAACGCCCTAAATCCCCCGTCTTATACACCCGCGCTCCAGGCTCGGAGCTAAACGGATCCGGCACAAACCGCTCCCCCGTCAACCCCGCCCGCTTCAGGTAGCCGCGACCTACTCCCACCCCGCCAATGAACACCTCTCCCCGCACACCCACCGGAACCGGGTTCATCTCTCCATCCAGCACATACATCTGCGTATTCCTCAGCGGCTTGCCAAGTGGCGCATACGGTATCCACTCCACCATCTCCCCACTCACCCGGTAGTGGGTCACATCGTCGGAGCACTCCGTCGCACCATAAGCGTTGATCAGTCCTACCTCCGGATACAGCTTTCTCCAATCCCGGCATAATCCCACCGGCAACGCCTCCCCATTGCATATCAGCCAACGTAAACCTCTCAGCTTCCGCTTCCCCTCCCCTCTGTCTCTCTGTTGCTCCACCATCACCGATAACATCGCTGGCACCGTCTCCAGCACGGCCACCTGACGCCTCTCCACACTGTCCAGCAACCGCTCGCTATCCTCCGCCTCCAGTTCCCCTATGACCTCCACTCGCCCTCCGCTCACCAGCGGCGCCAACATCTGCCACACCGATATGTCGAACGACGACGGCGCGTTCTGCGCCACTCCATCTCCTTTCCCTAACTTCAACTCCTCCACCTTCGCCTTCAGATGGTTGCGCATGCCGCGGTGCTCGATCATCGCTCCCTTCGGCTGTCCCGTCGATCCCGACGTGTACAGCACATACGCCATCTGCTTATCCTTGGCAGGCTCATAGGCCCGCCTGCCCTCTCTACTCATGTCCTCCAAACACAGAACCTCTCCAACCTGATCCGGAATCCCCTCCTTCAACCTTCTCTCGCTCACCGTCACCGCGACCCCTGCGCTGCTCACTATGAAGCTCAATCGCTCCGCCGGATAGCCAGGATCCAGCGGCACATACACCCCTCCACTTCCCAGCACTCCCAGCAGCGCTATCACCAGCTCCGGCGAGCGATCCAGATATACCCCTACCCGCACTTCCCGCTCCACTCCACGCCGCCAGAGTTCAGCGGTCAGGATCCCGGCATGCTCCCGCAACGCTCCATAGCTCAACTGCCGGTTGCCGTCGCTTACCGCTATCGCCTCCGGTTGCGCTTCGGCCTGCTCTGAGAACCAATCCAATACCCCGCCTTCCCCTTCCGCCTCCTCCGTGCCGTTCCACCCATAGAGCAACTGCTCCCGCTCTTCAGCACTCAATATCTCCAGCTCACTGACCGCACGCTCCGGATCCTCGACTGCACTCTCCAGCAGCCGCTGCCAGTGCCCCACCAGTCGCTCCATCCGCTCCCGCTCAAACAGGTCCGTATTGTATGTCACCTCTACCAGCAACTCGTCATTCAGTTCAATTGCATTGAATTCCATATCCACGATCGACGCCTGAACCGAGCGAGGAAAAATCTTAGTCGTCACACCAAACGAGCGGAGATCTTTTCCCTCATGATCAAGATTGAACGTCACATCGACTAGAGGTGCACGCGAGCTATCCCGTTGCGATGAGAGATTTTCTATTAATTCTGCGAATGGATACCGGCCGTGTTGCATTCCGCCTAACAGAACCGTACGAACAGATCTCATGCAATCAATAAATTTGACTGCTCGGAACACGGAGTAACGCAATGGCAGCACATTTGTGCAGAAACCGATGATTTTCTCACCGCCATCCCATTGCCTATCTGCAAAGGGAACTCCGACCACTAGGTCGTCCTGTCCCGAAATCCTATGCAGGAACAGGAAGAATCCGGTGAGGAGGGTCATAAAAATCGTGTACCCCTGCTCTTTGCTGAAACGTTTTATCTTATTCAGCAGCATTTGGCTAAACAATTCGTTGTGTCTTGCTCCATGAAAAGATTTTGTGACTGGCCTAGGCCGATCTGCTGGTAAGACAAGTGGTGAGGCTTCGATTTCAAATTGAGCTTGCCAATATTTTGCGGAATTCATGTATTCGGGCGACTCAACTTGCTGCCGAAGCCTGATTGCATATTCCTTGAACTGCACGGGGCTATCAAGCACCGACCACCTTCCGTCATACAGCCCAACGTAGATGTGAGATACCTCATTGATCAGCCGCCCCATCGACCATCCGTCTACGCTAATGTGATGGGCGCTAACACTCAAAATATGCCGCCTATCGCCAACTCGCACAACCACAATTCGCAACAACGGGCCGGCCGCAAGGTCGAAACATTGACTGCTTTCAGCATCGAGGCAAACCTGGATCAGACTGTCCTTCGAATCGTTGGTCACCTGACTTAAGTCAATAACGTTCAAATGACAGTGAGTTCCAGATTGCACCCTTTGCATTCTGCTTTCGAAGTCGATTGTGGTGCGAAGGGCTTCGTGTCGATTTACAACAGTCTGAAATGCCGACCGCAACGCCGGAAATAGCATGGGACCTTCCCACGCGATTGTGAACGTTACGTTATAGGCACGCGATCCAACAGGATCCACCTGGGTCAGCAGCGCCAGCTGAGCCTGCGCTTTTGTTAAGGGGAACTCACCTGAAAACTCCTCAACTGCAGCAATCGCATGAATAGGCACGATTACTTTGTTTCTCGCAGATAGGAGGCTACCGTTGCGAAGCTCATTCCCCGTATTCTGAACAGTAGCGACAACTCCTTGAATGTTCTCTTCCGCGTGGTCGACTGCGAGCCGACAATCGCGTCCTACATAGCTCGAGGGACTGGTTCCGGAGGTGTTCGCGGAAGAGAGCCTCAAGGAATCTGAAGTTGTATCGTTACGCAGAATCCGAAGTTGCTCCATTATCACTTGTGATAGTAGATCCAACTGTTGTTGCATGATCTGAGTGGAGGCGCTAGTAGTCTCTACTAGCTGGATCTGTGCAAAAGAATCTGTCGATGGAGATGGATCGTTCTGTGCAACAGTTGAGCTTGCCTCGGTTGGTAGCTTGGAGATTTGTTGATGTTCATCGACCTGTTGCTGAGACAAGGTCTCCGCAATATATCCAGCAAGAACGTCGAGGGTAGTATGTGTTTCGAATAACTGGCGAATATCTACTTCAACGCCAAACTGATCCCAAATTTCACAACTCGTGTTCATCAAGATAATCGAATCGGCACCCATATCAAGAAGTCTCGTATCTACATCGATATGTTGGAGCTCGATTTCCATGAGAGATCCCAGAATCTCGCACAACTTCTCAAGAACAGTCTGTTTACTCGTCATGTCGCAATTCCTCTCCGCGACACTCCGCTCCCTAAGAGGTTTAATTGACTCTGGGTCTTTATAGCGGGCATCACTCGCTATGACCCCGGCTTGCGGTTGCGTGCCCGAGAACCAAAACCTCTGCCGTTCGAATGAATAGCCGGGCAGCGATACATGACGCCCACGCGGTAGCGGAACGCTCCGCCAATTGATGTTTGCCCCTTCCATGTATAACCGAGAAAGCGATGCGAACATGGTTGCACGATCAGGGCTGTTGCGTCGAAGTGAGGCCAGTGTAAGTATCTGCCGCGCTTCTATCTGAGCGCATTCTTGGATCGAAGGACCTAATACAGGATGCCCACTCATTTCCAAGAAAGTGTTATGACCGCCATGAAACATGTTCGAAATAACAGGGGCAAACCGAATCGTCTGGCGCAAGTTGGCCCACCAATAGGAAGCGTCGCACGTCAAGTCTGTGATCGTTGAATACATGGGAATACGTGGCGTGCTTGGACACAGGCCCTGCAGCTTATCAAGGAGGTTCTCTTTGTATGGATCGAGCGCCGGACTATGCGCAGGATAAGAAATATCTACCGGTTTGCAAAAGCGCCCTTCTTGCTTGCACCGCATTGCGATATTTTCTAATGCCATGGAATCGCCGGAAAGCACCGTCGCATTTGGACTGTTATTCGCAGCGACCACAACACGGCCTTCGTAACCGGCAACCACTTTCTCTGTCTCTTCTACTGAGCAACTCACAAACAGCATGCCACCGCAGCCAATCAAAGGAGAGAGGAGAGAACTGCGTGCACATACCACCCGAAGGGCATCTTCAAGTGAGAGTATTCCGGCAACGTGCGCCGCAGCTATTTCCCCCACGCTATGGCCGATAACGGCCGCCGGTTCTATGCCCCAGGCACGCCATACCGCAGCAACGCCAATCTGGATCGAAACCAGCGCAGGTTGGAGAACGTCTTCACGTAGCCAGAGCGGCGACGTCCTGTCCGCAAGGAGTGTTGTCAGGGACCAATCCACGTGCCGATGGAGATATTCTTCACACTCCCTGATCGTGTTTCGAAAGGCCGTCTCTGTCGTAAACAAGTCAGCGCCCATCCCTGGCCAATGGGAGCCGTGTCCAGCGAATACAAAAGCGATTCGATCCACTCCAGTCTCGATTGCCGACCTTCGATCCAAATCGATATTCTCTAAAAACGCATCCAACCCTGCAACAAGGCTCTCCCGGCTATTTCCGCAAATAGCCAGCCGATGCGTGTGATGCGTGCGACGGGTTGCCGCTGTGCAGCAAATGCTCTCAAGAGTGGGGACTATGGTAGATGTGCTCGATAAAAGCGCACGGTGCTGGTTCGCAATGTTCTTGAGCGCCGTTAGGGAACGCGACGACAACGCCAAAATGTTCGTATCGCAAGTAGCTTCTGGCTTTCGAGTAAGGGGGGGGGCTGGACAGACTCCCTCTATGACGATGTGAGCGTTCGTGCCACCGAATCCAAAAGAGCTAACTCCAGCCATTCGTCGTTCGCGTTCAGGCCACGGCTGAGTTCGCCGCACGACTTCGAGCTGTAGTTTTTCGAATGCGATATTGGGATTCGGCTGCTTGAAATGCAGGCTCGCCGGAATCTCGCGATTCGACAACGAAAGGGCAACCTTGATGAGGCCGGCGATGCCCGCAGCCGCCTCAGTATGACCGATATTTGTTTTAACCGATCCAATTAGACACCGATCGCCCGGCGGCCTGTCTGCACACATTACTGCAGCGATTGCGGCCGCCTCTATCGGGTCTCCGAGAAGCGTTCCAGTACCATGCGCTTCTATGTAACTGGCGTCACTTGGATGCGCTTCAGCGTCGCGCCACGCCGCTCGCAGTAAATCTTTCTGTGCAGCGAGGTTCGGGGCCATTAACCCGTTGCTGCGCCCATCTTGATTGATCCCAACGCCTCGGATCGTGCAGTAAATACGATCACCGTCTGCGATCGCGCGGGACAACGGTTTCAGCACCACAACACCTGCACCTTCGCTACGCACGTAGCCGTCGGCACTCGCATCGAAGGCTTTGCAGTGCCCATCCGGCGACATCAAGCCTCCCCGTGTAAGACCAATCGTCACGGAGGGAGACAGAATCACGTTCACACCTGCGGCCACAGCAAGATCCGACTCCTCCGCCCATAAGCTTCGGCACGCTGCATGTACTGCCACTAAGGAAGAGGAGCATGCCGTGTCGATCGCCATGCAAGGCCCGCGCCAGTCAAAGAAGTACGATAGTCGGTTCGCGGCAATACTCAGAGCACTTCCGGTCGATGAATAGGCGTTTAACCTTGACAATTCCTTTTGCTGGATGCCTGCGTAATCGCTGTTTGAGATGCCAACGAAGACCCCCGTACAGGAACCGGCCAAATTCTCGCGAACTTCTCCAGCGTCTTCTAAAGCCTGCCAACAGACTTCGAGCAGTAGCCTCTGTTGCGGATCCATTCGCGATGCCTCAGACGGAGCGATTCCGAAGAATGAAGCATCAAATAAATCGATATTTTCGAGCCAGCCTCCCCAACGCGTATTCATCTTGCCAGGTATTGCAGGGTTTGCGTCGTAGTGTTCGTCCATGCTCCATCGGTCTGGAGGAACTTCGCTGATCGCCTCCAAACCGTTTTTCAAGAGATCCCAAAACTCAGCAATATTGCATGCTTTAGGAAAGCGGCAAGCAATACCTGTAATGGCGATTGGTTCCCGAGTTGACTGGTTCCGGCTAGAGCTTCTGCTACCTTCCGAATGCGTTGTAGCAACTCCAGCCAAGCAGGCGGCTAGGGCTGAGATGTTTGGATATTCGTATAACAGCGTAGCTGGTAGCTTGCGTCCGAATTCCTTCCCTAGCTGGGCAGAGAATAATACGGCTTCTTTCGAGTCAAACCCAAAGTAAGCAAACGATTCGCGGGCGTCGACACTCGATGCCGCAATCCCCAGTCGATCTCCTATCACTTCTTTCAGCCAACTTTCAATGGCGGCTGCACTCCTCATTTGAGTCTTGGACTCGACAGGCTGTGATAGTGGCTCCCAAACATTTTGGGACTCAACCCACGTCAGAAGTACATCGAACCCTCCATCCAGGTACAACTGCTTGCACAGCTGCCGTTGCACTTTCCCACTGGAGGTCCTGGGCACTGCTCCAGCGCGAACCAACATAATCGAGTACGGCTGCAAATCAGTGCTATCAATAATCGAACGGCGCATTGCCGCAACGACTTCCGATAAATCACGTTGTTCCAGCGTTCGTTCTATCTCATGAACAACCACCAGCCTTTCGTTACGGTCTCTCTCGATCGAGAAGGCAGCACCAAGCTTGAACCGCAGGGCTGGATGGCCATCTTTAGCTGCTTGCTCGATGTCTTGGGGGTAATAATTCTGGCCTCGAATGATGATGAGATCCTTCAAACGACCAGTCACAAACAATTCGCCGTTCCTACAAAAACCTAGATCTCCGGTTCTGAGAAACGGACCTTCACCCGTCCCTAGATATGCTCCGAACGTATATCGGCTTTGTTCAGGTCTATTCCAATAGCCTGTGCCAACACTTGGTCCACTAATCCATATCTCTCCAATTTCTTTCGGATGACAGGCCTCGAGTGAATAGGGACGGACTATAACAATCTCAACTCCTCGGCTTGCGTGTCCGCAGCCCACAATCAGACCGGAATCTCGATCGTCCGGAAGAGCCTCAAGGACGATATTCTTCTTCAACCCGGTATGTCGTACTAGTAAAGTTGTAACTGTGTCCCGTGATTTTTTTGTTGTGACCTTCAATGTTGCTTCTGCCATTCCGTAACCTGGTCTAAATGCGTTAGTGTCGAAACCACATGGCGCAAACACTTTGTCGAACCGAGCCAGTGTCTCCTGCCGTACTGGTTCGGCGCCGATAAACGCCGCCGACCAAGAACGCAAATCTAGCGACTCCCGATACTCAGGCGGCGTCTTTTCCGCGCATAGATCATAAGCAAAATTCGGCGCCATGCTCCACGTCGCACGAAATCGCGTGATCGTCTCCAACCACAATGCTGGTCGTTGTAGAAAAGCTGTGGGTGACATCAACACGCCCCGGATTCCCATGAAGATTGGATATAGGATTCCAAAAATCAGACCCATGTCATGGAAATGCGGCAACCAGGAAACTACTAAATCCGATCCGGAATGATCGAAGGGGTCGGCAATCTCCGACAAGTTAGCTAGCACGTTCGCGTGCCTGATGATCACTCCCTTCGGCATTGCTGTCGAACCTGATGTGTATTGAAGATAGGCGATGGTCTCTGGCCCAATCTCAGGGCAGTTCCCGCAATCAAAGGTTTTGCCCAAATTGTCCAACGTGAGGTAATCAGTCCCCTCCGCGGGAGGGAGTTTCTGCATCTTGCTCTGAAGTGCTGAGGTAGTTAGGATCAGGCGGCTCCCGGCATCTTGCATGACGGTCTGGAAACGCGATACATTACGGCGACTGAGCGGAGGTGTCACTGGAACGGCGATTACACCGGCGTAAAAGCATCCAAATAAAGCGACGATGAAATCAATTCCTGGCGGGAATACCAGAATCGCGCGCTCTCCCAAAGTAAGATGGGATACCAAACACGCGGCGACCAATTGGGCACGCCGATCCAATTCTGCATAGGCCACTGATATCGGTTCCTCCCCGTGACCCGTCAAAAATACGTAGGCGATGGAATCTGGGGCATCCAGCGCTCGTGCGCGCAGAACCTCGGCCAGGGTTGAGAAACCGTGCTCCATGGGCTCACTCAAATCCAATGTGGGGGTACGGAGAACTCAGAAATGCGTCAGGAGAGCGTTTTAGGTGGGAAGGTGTGGTAGCAACAGCTGACCGATATACTTTACTAGTTGGGCCCGGGACTCATTAACGAAAAAGTGAGTGCCTTCGATGAGGGTACGGCTGAAGGGTCCTATCGAGTGGTCCCTCCAACCGTCCAGATGCTCTGTCGTTACCTTGTGATCTTCGCAACCACCGAAGACTGAGATCGGACACCGCAGTTGTGGCGCCGGTGTAACCCGGTACGTTTCCATGGCCTGGAAATCCGCACGAAGGATGGGTATAAGGAACTCCATTGCCTCCCGATCATCCAAGATCTCGGGGGGCGTGCCGTTGATTTTGCGAAGTTCAGCGAGAAACTCTGGATCTGGTAAGTCATAAGAGAGGGGTTCCTCCGGCCGCAAATGCGGAGCACGTGCGCCTGCAAGCAACAGCGCATTGGGCGAGAGACCCATCTTCTCAAATCGGCGCACGATCTCAAACGCAAGTACTGCGCCCATGCTGTGTCCGAACAAGGCAAACGGGCCTTCTACCAGCGGACGCAGCCCTTCTGCTGTTGCGTCGGCCAACAAGGTTAAGTCGGTGAATAATTCCTCCCGAAACCTTGTTCCATGACCAGGGTACTGCACTGGACAAACCTCCAAGGATGAAGGTAGATCCTTCTGCCAACCGTGGTACATGGCTGCGTTTCCTCCCGCATGAGGCAAGCAGAACATTCGCAATGAACCTCGCCTCATCGGCCGCCAGCCTGTGAGCCATTGACTCGACGAAACGGCATTTTCAGGTGTCGAAATGGTGTGGGTCAATTGGTCACTCTAACCGGCAAATTACTACGCAACACCGTCCATCTGCTGACGTAGCGAAAGCGGACGCATGTCTGTCCAGACCTCCTCAATGTACTGAAGACACTCTTGCTTGGAGCCCGTTTTACCCGCGTCTCGCCAGCCAAGCGGCATATCTTTAGTGACTGGCCAGATGGAATATTGCTCTTCATGATTAACGACCACTCGATAAATACGATTGTCTTCTTGCTGTTCCATTAACATTCTCCTTATTTAATCCACATTCCGTTTTCAGTCCTGATTGATGCAAAACCCATCCACAGCAGCAACGGGTCACAGCGATTCAGGCTCTAGATGCCCTTTGCCGGAAAGCGTTGCGAGATCGATTTTGGCCACGCATTTCACCGGGACATAATCTAGGTTGAGATTGCCTATCAACTTCACAATTCCCGTAGCGCTGTCAAAATCTCCCTGGGTGATGTCTGTTTTCTCCTCGTCAAGCGGGACATATAGATCAGTGCCTCCACGCGTCCGAGTGAACTTGAGATGCACGTACCCCTGGTCGATGCATCGCTTTAGCGCGGCAACTGTGTTCTCCGGTAAAATATTAACTTTGACGTCATGTTCTCCACTTGAAAGCTTCTGTACAAGTTCACTCATTGCTTCCCCCTTCCTCGCTCAACTGTTTTTGTCGAACATGTTCATTGTGCTCCAGTTCAAAATCCGGAACCTCGAACCGCAATTGGTTTCGGCAGAAGTCTTCCCATTCACTTGTCACTTGATCGAAAACAACATGCTCGTCCAGAAAAATCCCTTCCGTTACCGTTAGGTTCTCCTGGAGGAACAAGTAGCGATGTTCCAAAGAATCACCCTCGGCGGCAGCGGCCGGTTTGACCTCATCGAGTTTCGCACTCCAACCCGTAAATGCCTGCAACTGCTCTACGGGATAGGCTTTGCAGTAACTTCCCATCTTTGGCATAACTCTTCTCCATTCCCTCTAGAATTATTTATCTACTTCCCTACCCATCTTGGAACGCCTCCTAATCCAAGAGGATTTCCTTTTCTCCGAAGAGCCGTTCGGCGAATATTCCCTGGTTGCGGCAATCCTCAATCAGCTTGTTTGATTCGGTGATTGGACGCGATTCTGCCGTATATTTCAGACTCATGATGTGATTCAACCAAGGCTCCTGGCCCATGGCATACACATAGACCTCTTTACAATTAAACCGTTTTACCATGTCCATAGCTTGCGAATAATTCGAGCCCGCGAATCGTCGAGATTCATCCATTCCACGTTCGATTCGCTGAGTAAGTAACGGCCCGTAAAGCCATGTCAGGGGAGCGCCATCACACTCCATTCCGACGAACAAGGCGTCCACGCTGCCAACTTCGGCGTACAGATGCTCATAGAGGCATGGCTCGATATTGCACGAATCCGCCGCAAACATTAAGGAATGTCGTCCAGTGCGAACTAAGTATGCGAGCTTTGAGCGAATATCTAAGTCCGCATGTTCACCGAGAAAAGGCAAGCCGGTCACGACACAATTACTAAGCTCGATCGACTCCATCTCTCCCATCTCAGTCACATTACGGAAGCCGACTGCATTCAGTAACAGCTTTATTGACGGATCTTGCATTGCTCCAGACCCGCTTCTCGGAACAACAATCGTACCTATCTTATGCCGAAGTTGGAGCAAGGTTTCGAAGAGGATATGATCTTGATGATTATGCGTCACCAGCACATAGTCGATTCGCTCAGGTAAATCATCATACGTATAACGTGAGATTCCGCTCTCATAGGTGTAGCTAAGTACTGGGTCGAACAAAAAGCTTAGACCATCCATTTCGATAAGAATGCAAGCGTGCCCAAAATAACGCCATCGAACCCCTCTGCCAGCATACGGTTTGTACGGTCGCGGCCGCTCGTCAGTAAAAAATGTCTGAAACGTAAGGGCCGATTCATCTGAGAGGTTTATTAGATCCCGGATCTGACCCCAGGGAGAGGGCGACGTCTTCAGCCGAAATAACGAATCGATCACTTCGTTGTCGAAGGAAATCGGCAAATGAACTGTGTCTTTCGAGGGTAGCCTTGGCGTGCTCAATACGAATGGTCTATCGTCACCCTTAGTAAGTGAAAAAGCCAGGGAAAACGCGGACTTGTCGAAGTGTCTCTTATAGAGTAGTGGTTCGATGATCCGTATGGATGGGTTGTTATTTAGGTCATACACAAGCTCCACACAGCCCTTTAGAGCGTCTGGAATTTTAGGGTACAGGGGCTGCAGCGAGAAACCTTTCCCGTTCGCCTTTAATCGAGCATCCAGCTCGTCGAATGCAGCTGACAGGGAGATCATGCCAGCGCGATCACGTTTTGTCTTGTCGCGTAGTAATTTGATCTCGTCGACACGCTTCCCACCGTAATCGATAAATGGCCCCCCGAGCATTTTCGGATTCGCTACGGCGCTTGCATGTATCTGTGGTGCGCTAATATACGAATCCATAATCTTAAGATGCCTACCCGTTATGTTTCGAGCAGCGGTATGGGGTGGAATGAGGTACGACCACGCATACCAATTGTCGATCAACGGTTCGACTTGAACGTCAGAACGTAAGTACAGAGCGTCTGGGTTATTCATTGAAATTTCCTTTCCGACGTGGCGTCAAAACTGATACTGGCCACTTCCATTTTTGATCATCTCTAGTCAAGTGTGATCCCCCGTTTAATAACGTTTGCAAGTCTGCGAATTCCTTCTCTGATGTGATCTGGTGAATTGTTGCTGAAGGCTAATCGGACGCAACGCCGCGAATACGCCGTCGATTGAGCCACAAAGGAATCCCCCGGTAACGCAATGACACCGTCGCGGGCTGCTACGCGAAGCAGAGCAGCAGCATTACTCCCCTCTGGGAGTTCAACCCAGACAAAAATGCCACTACGTGGCACGCAGTATTGGCAGCCAGGTGGCATTTCTTCATCAAGTGCATTCACCATCGCATCGCGGCGAATTGCGTAGGTTGAGCGCAATCGATCCAGTTGTGAAGTCAGGTGCCCACGCGCTATAAAGTGAGATATAACCCGTTGCGATAATGTTGCGCAATGGATATCAGCAGATTCTTTCGCTACTTCTAATGCCGGAACCAGCGAGCGCGGTACAACAAGCCACCCTACACGGAGACCCGGAGCAATGATCTTGGAAAACGATCCGACGTAAAACACGTAATCCGCAAGGAGCGCTCTTAAGGGTCGTCTCTTCTCTTGGTCATATGTGAGAAGACCATATGGATCGTCTTCAATCACCGGAACCTGATGTTGGGCTGCGAGTTCGCATATCGTTTCTCGCGTCTTCTCATCCAAGCTAATTCCCAACGGATTATGACCCTCCGGAACGGTGTAATATACCGTGGGTTTAGGAACGCGAGTAAAGATGGCGTTCAATGCATCGAGATCTGGGCCGAGCCCCGTCCGAACAGGTATCGATAACAACGACGCCCCGCATGATGCAACGACCTGACGAAATCCGGGATAGACGGTCTGCTCAGAAGCCACCACATCGTTGGACCGGAGCAGGATCCGACCCAGCAGCAATAGTCCCTGTTGCGCGCCTGCAGTGAGAAACACTTGATCTTCCGAACACTCGATTCCCCGTTCTGCCATCAACTCTACGATCTGTGATTTCAGGTGGAAATCCGGTGGACCATACTGCAGAGCCCTCGGATCTGAGCGCAATACTGTTTCAGCTGACTCCGCAAGTTCTTCGATTGGAAATAACTCCGATGCAGGAAGCCCCAGAGCAAAAGAAATTGTCTCCAACCCCGCTTGCGCACTTAGAGCTTCCTGCATCGCCGAACTCCGCGTTGCCCATGACGGCAAGTGAAACCAGGGAGCAGATTTTGTTGCATAGGGAACGGCCTCAGCTATCGTCATGAATTTCCCCGCATTGCTTGTTCGAGTTCGATCGCTTCAAAAAGTGCCCGTATATTCCCTCGGCCAAATCCTCGGGCTCCGTTGCGTTGGATCAACTCGACGAAAAGAGTTGGTCTAGAGTGAACTGGCTTGGAAAATATCTGGAGCAGATATCCCCATTCGTCTCGATCGAGAAGTACACCCAACTGACGTAACGCTTGCGTGTCAAAAGGGGACTCGGGTAACCGCTGGGCAACTCGGCTGTAGTACAGTTCCGGTGGCGAGAGAAATTCAACTCCTGCTGCTTTCATGGCGGCAGCTGTCGAGAAAATATCGGATGTGAGTAAGGCAATGTGCTGAACGCCCGCATCGGCATGAAAACGAACGAACTCTTGCACTTGCGAAGTTCGACTGCCCTCAACAGGCTCGACGATTGTAAAACGCACTGACCCGTTGTCGTTCTGAAGCACTTCAGATCTCATTCCACTATGCGTAGTTTTTATGTCTTCCCGATGGGTCACCGACATACCCAAAACATCCGTATAGAAATCTGCCAGGCTTTCCATGCATCCGTATCCAACCGCTACTGCAATATGATCGAGATCAGACACTATTGAAGTAGCTCTCATTGGACCGTCAATAGGTCGAAACTCCCCAAACCAACCATTCGAGCCATTGTCTTCGGATAGCAAGGTATGAACTGTGTCACCAAATGCACCGATCACGTATTTGTTACGCTCTAATCCCTGGCTTTGTTCGACGGGAGGTCCTTCGACTGACTTGGCTCCCCATCGTATGGCGTCATGCCAGACATCTTCCGCAGATCGAACGGAAAGGGCGATATCACGAACTCCATCTCCATGAGTGTGCACCCATCTTGTGATCGGCGATTTCTGATCGAGGCCGCTGGTAAGAATGAGATGACAAGAACCTTGCACAATCAAATATGAGACGCGATCCATACAATTTGTAGAAGGCCCGGCGAAGCCTATGATCGTGAAGCCAAGAGCATTTCGAAAATAATGCGCTGCTTGAAGAGCATTACCAACCCACAATTCGATGTGATGAACTCCGAGAACAGGGCTACCGCCGTCCGAAGCTCTTTTACCTGATTGCTGTTCAAGACTCATCATCTAGTCTTCCTTTCGTTCCATCTTTAACTCGACGTGCAAATTCTCAAACGCTGTGAACTGCCGCTTTTTGCAATAAAAGATGAGAAAGGAAGAATCTGGAGCAAGTATTTCAGGCAGACTGCCGTCATAACCAGTCACATTATGTAGTGACCGCTTCAACAATTTCCAAAACTCAATCTCGCAAAAGGCTAACTATTCTAGCGGAGCCATTCAACCAATGCGATGGCAGTAGTGTTCCCTTGTTCAACTTAGTGCTTCGAACAATGGACAGATGTAAGGATCAATCGGTCTTACTTCAAACTTTACGTTTTAATCGTGTCGTTTTCATCGGCCACTCTACTAACGGAGTACGACAAAATCATAAGTGCATGTTGGAGATGACAACTTCCAGTGAACAAATTTCCCCCTAATCGAGAAGGAATTGAGTTCACCCTAGCATCGAAATGTAAAAGCGTGGGACAACACGATGCCATTAATGCACCATTTGTCCGCCTAATTGGACGCATTCCCTTTGAAGGCTATCGGTCCCAAGAACGTGTATGTTCGTCACGATTTGGTTTTTCATCGAACATTGGTGTTGTACAAGAAAAGGTGGCGATAGCATCGTTTGCAGATCAGTAAGTTAATGGCCGTGGTAGTCTCGATTATTTAGGGTTGATATGCAAGATTGGCGCCTTTTGCGATTGTCAGAAGCAAACCAATGTGGCGAATGAAGTCTTTTGGAGATGTAAAGCTTAATTGTGACCTGTGTCTGAATTACCATTGGTAGAGTTGAAAATAGCTAAAAATGACACGCCACCTACCTGGCGTACTCGATTACAATTTCAACTGCGCTGAGTAGCTGCCTTTGCAGCCTTACCGTTTTCCCTAAATCGGGAGGCATTTAGAGTGTTCGTAGATTCCTCGGTCCAGCCGCAACAGATCCCCACGAGACACTACACTCTGAGCTGTTCCGGTTGCGGCACCGTCATTGACGATGACGGATACATCCTTAATTGTTCCCAATGCCATGGTTCGTCTCTTCTTAGGTCCGACTACAATAATGCTATCAATGCCTCCCCATCTGAAGATGGCATTTATAGATATCGCGATTGGTTACCTATCTGGCGAACGATACGCGGATCGGCAAGTACAGTAACCTTCCAGAGTGATGGAATTTCAGCACTGACAGGATTAACGAATCTCTGGATAGCCTTCAATGGCTACTGGCCTGAGAAAGGAGCCTTCCTTCTTACGGGCTCCTTCAAGGAATTGGAAGCGTATTGCGTGCTTGGCCGAATCCCCGCTGAAAACGGCAAAGTTCTCACCGTAGCTTCCGCTGGAAACACTGCGGCAGCGTTCGCGCAAGCTTGCTCAAAAAATGACGTTGAATGCTTGATAATTATTCCTGAAGTCGCTCTTTGCAAAATGCGCTTCTCCACGAAGATTGAGGCCTGCGTGAAACTCGTAGCTGTTACACATTCTGGAGACTACATGGATGCGATAAGAGCGGCTGAGGGTGTAACAACATTCAACGGCTTCTTCGCCGAAGGAGGAGCGAAGAACGTTGCTCGCCGTGATGGACTCGGGGTTGTTTTGTTGAACGTGGTCGAGACAATAGGCCGGCTCCCTGACTATTATTTTCAAGCAATTGGAAGTGGCACTGGAGCAATTGCCGTTCATGAAACCGCAATGAGACTCACGGGAAGAACAGGACCTGTACCACACCTTTATCTCAGCCAAAATCTCCCCTTTGCTCCAATTTATAGTTCATGGAAAACAAGGTCGAGAAATTGGAACTCTCTAGATAAGAAGGAAGCCAAGCGCCAAACGGCTCAAATATACGCACACGTCTTAGCAAACCGCCGCCCGCCTTACTCAATTCGAGGAGGCTTATTTGACGCTTTGACCGAGTCACACGGCGATGTGTTTGCAGTCACAAATGAAGAGGCACGTAATGCGGCGTATTTATTTGAGGAAAAAGAGGGTATCGATCTGGATCCCGCCGCAGCCGTCGCGTTTGCGAGCCTTTTAAATGTCAGCAAAACGGGCTTGATACCAAAAGACGCTATAGTCGTTCTTAACATAACCGGAGGCGGAAGTCGTAGACATGCGTTAGATTTCCAGTTGTATCAACGTCACGCCGATCTTCTCTTGAATGCCGATAAAATCGGGACTGGCCGCGACCTCCAGGATATTTTGAAACTGTACTCATAACATCTTTCCGCGAAGGCTCATATTCACTCAACTCCGTACTCCAAAGACTAATATTGATCGTCTAACCGGTAAAATGGAAGCAGGCTAGTGCCTTGGGAGCGGCGCTCGTGGCCAAGGCACCTACGAACCCTAATCCAGGCCGAAGCTCCGAAAGGTGCCAACTCGTAGTAAGGCCTGCAGCTGGTTTAAAGCCTAGCATTTCTACGAAATCACCTGGGCGTAACGTGACGTCAAATGCATCTAATTTCACATTGAGCCCTATCCCTTCTGCTTTAAGAATTGCTTCTTTCCGAGTCCAGCAATTGTAAAACCCTTGTAGCCATTCAGTCTTCGCTAGAAGACCCAAATCTATCCGTTCTCTCTCGGAAAAGTACCGCTCTGCAATTTCAGCTTCGACAAAACGGAGCTCCTCTAGGTCCACACCTACTTCAAGATCGGAAGTGATTGCAAGCAAAGCCATACGATTGGTATGCGACAGGTTAAATCTCAGGTTAAACAGGTTGAGTGTCGGGATAATCTTAGGTTTGCCGAACTTGTTTGTTGTGAAACTAACTAAAGTTGGATGCAAATCGAGATAATACCCTAGCACTCTCCTCAAAACCGAATGGGATACCGCATAACGAACACGGTCTCTCTCGAAGTAAAAACGCCGCATTCGTGCCTGCTCCTCGAGTGACAAGAGAGCGATGTGACGCTTCAGCTCTTCGTCGGAGCATTTAAAATCCCAGGCCCAGACATGCACGGCGCCGGCCTCAATCGTAAGATCCGATGGTGCTGTTGGCCATTCGATCAGAGCATTCATTTTGAATGAATACGGGCTGCACCCGGCTATCTTCAATCTTTGGTTTTAAGAAGATGTTCGTTCTGGCGGATAAACTCTTCGATTTCATTGGTCATGCCCAGAATCCTTCTCCATTGCTCTTTGTATAGAGTTACCGGAAATCTGCCAATGCCATAAAGAGATATCGCCCCTTTTTCGCTGACCTTCAAAGTCAATGAATGCGACTTCTTTGTCTTGAGCCGTTCGTTTTCAGCGCGAAGCCTCTCAATCTCGGCTCTCAAAGCTTCATCTTCCATCTTCTTATGCTCCTTCGCTCCAGCTGTTCAATGAGTCTAAATGATCTTTCATTACATTCCTTCCCTAATGATCATCTCGCGTACAGACGACAAGCGCTTTAGCGTGGAGATTTTATCCGCTAGGGGTCTTCCATGAGATCGGATTGGTGTTCTTCTAATAGAAAACTTTCGAATCGGAAATTATTTCGCCCAGCCCGCCGGAAAAAACCGTAATGGAGATATTGACTCTCGAAATTCATCTGCCGCGGGTTCCGTAGAATCCCTTGGAACTTGCCTAGCCCTCTTAAGTAGTTCCGGAATTAACTCTTCTCCCGAAAGGAGGACCGCATCCATGGAAACGTACTATCGTTATTTGTCGCATTTGTGCACAACCCGAGACCGGAATGGATAGGAGGATAATCGAATCTGAGGAATTGGGGTACGGGAGAGTTCCCGTGACCCTGCGTTGGCATGCCGCCTTTCGATAACGATCTCGGTTCGGCCGCTGGAGCACGATCCCATAGATGGGAGATGATCAGCTGCGACTACACGGATACTTGTATCAAGCCGAGCCCCACTCGCCCTTTCTACCTCTGCCTCAAGTAGAACAGAGACTACCTGCGCTGCAACTTGTCGGGAGGACCGGGAAACGGATCGGTTGTCCCGAATCAGTGATTCGAAGAGGCAGTGGCAAAACGGCAAGGCGACAGCGCAAGGTGAAAAGAACTAAGTCGTTAGCCACAACAGGCTTTGTCTATAAGTCTCGATTCGGCAGCGCACCGAGCGGTGGCGGGTTTCCCAGGCTGTGTCGGCTAAAACTTGTACTGTGGTTTCAGTTCAGACCGGAGGTATCGGCAAGGAAGAGATACGACCTATCAAGGTGTGAGCAATCTCCACAGCCGAGCAACGCTAAAGTTCGCGTCATTTCCTCTTTGATGATCTCGAGTACCTGGTATGCGCCGCGCTCGCCGTCTGCGGCCAGACCGTAGAGAGGAGCCCGTCCGAGAAGTACGGCTTGGGCGCCTGCAGCCAGAGCTTTAACAACATCTGCTCCACGGCGAATTCCACCATCTATAAGAAGTGTCGCGTCCCTGTGATGCGATCGCACATGCGGTAGCACTTCAATAGCCGCAGGTACTGAATCCAGCTGACGACCACCGTGGTTCGATAAAATTACAGCGTCTGCTCCCAAACGGAGACAGGTCGCTACGTCTGAGGGATTAAGAATGCCCTTCACAACGAAATGAAAAGGCCATGTATCGCGTAAACGTTTCAAATCATCCCAAGAAAACTCCTGGTTCATTCTCCGCACGGAAAGGCTCGAGGTAGTTGATGGGCTCTCGTTTTCCTGTAGATTCGCAAATCTAGGTGACCCTTTCGCTCGAAACTCCTTAGCCCAAAAGGGATGTCGGAGTAAATCAAGCCAACTAATGGCGGAGTCAGTCCAAGGTGCGGAAAAGCCGTTGTGCAGGTCCCGCTCCCGCTTGCCGCCGACGACGGAATCGACGGTGACGATGAGAACTTTATATCCAGCGTCCCTAGCTCTATTGGTCAATCTATTTGCTAACTCCCAATTGATAACATAGAGCTGAAACCAAAGATTTGCATTTGTTGCTTTCGCGACCTCTTCGATCGAATTGCTAGAAGGAGTCGAAAGTACAAATGGAAGGTTTGCGCTGGCGGCGGCACGAGCTAGCAAAATATCCCCGTCCGGACGAAACAATCCGTTCAATCCGGTAGGGCCCACGATGAGTGGAGCTGCAATCTTTTGCCCGAAGAGCATGGTACTTAGATTGCACTTGCTAACATCCTGCAAGGACCTTGGGCAAAGCAAAATATTATCCAAGGCAGTTCGGTTCCGTGCCAAACAGCGCTCGTCTTCCGCACCGCCTTCTAGAAAGTCAAAGATCGCGCGAGGAAGATATCGTTTGGCGCGATTGCGATAATCCGCCACGTTGATTACCTTCCGATAGGAGCTCTTCACAAGTGCATGACCTTCAAGGGTGGCGACCTAAATTAAACACCTTTGCCTGCTTTAGAGTGGTGCGTTGGGTGCGAATTCATAAGTACGCCCCTCATAATACATGATGGAAGACGCCAGAACCGGTTCACTACCTTGGGTCAAGCCACCCCCGCGGTCCCCTTTTCAGCCGGGCCCATTGCAGCAGTTATGGTCAACTGCTCCGTCCTGAGCTATTGCCAAAGTTCCGTCAAGATCCTTCCGATTAGAAGGACACTTTTTCGCTTTTACTGGCTGGATTGCCTCCAACATCCATTTTCGGATGCTAATTTAGGCGCGAGGTTCACTCTAGCCAGAGAGGTGAAGACGTGCAGATTAAATACCACTACCGGAATGCGCTTGTAAGTTTGAAGATTGGACCGATGAACCCAGGCTTCTAGAGATCGTTTGAGTACTTCAGGGTGTTTTGGGCAGGCATACTTCCGGCCTAATTGGAACGAGCACGTTCGGCGTGCGCGCTTCGCCGCGACGCGCTGGTGGCGGCACCTCTTCAGCAGCGATCCTCCAGATTCCATTCGAGAAGGTATTCGCTGACTTGCAACTTTGGTGAAACGGGGGTTGCGCATACTAGGGACTACGATAACGATGTAACAGATGAGCAGGGGGGGACAAACGTTGGCGAGCTATGAGAGGGCGGTGAATCTCATCTGCAGCGCGCGAACGCGCAGCGGACTAGCGGTGAAGGCAATGTTGGACAAACATTTCTGCGAAACGATATGCGATAACTTAGAAATCGTATATTTACTCTGTTACAAGGATGAAGACCATTCCATGGACGCTGCGCCAACTTAACAAGAAGATCCCTCGGGCGAGAGGCTACCAATTTGCAGGTGGTAATCTCGTTAGAACGATGCTAGCCGCAGCGTGCCCGGTAGTTTGCGGTGGTAGTTTCAATCAGCTAATTATTACATTTTGGAGTTGCGACTTATGGTAGCCGATACACAAGAACACGCATTTCAGGCCGAGACAAAGCATCTGCTGAACTTGGTCATTCACTCGCTTTACACAAATAGGGAAATATTCCTGCGTGAGCTGATCTCGAATTCATCGGATGCGCTCGACCGCCTTCGGTTCGAAACACTAACGAACTCGGCCTTGCTGCCTTCTGACCACAAGTTTGAAATTCGGTTGCAAACCGATCCTGAGTTGCGTACCTTAACTATCTCCGATAGTGGCATAGGGATGAACAGACAGGAAGTCATCACCAATATTGGTACGATTGCGTGGTCAGGGACACGCGAAGCCAGGGAGCGCCTTGATGGCGCACCCTCCAGCGAGAGCATGTCGAGCCTTATCGGACAGTTCGGAGTGGGGTTCTATTCCGCATTCATGGTTGCTGAACGGGTCGTTTTGATTACCCGGCGTGCCGGCGAAGCGGAGGCCACGCGATGGGAATCCAATGGCGCAGGCAGCTACACCATTGCTGATGCTGAAAAACAGTCGGTTGGTACAAGCATCACCTTGTACTTGCGGCCACCTGATTCCGACGCCGGTATTGAGGACTTCACCGACACATGGAAGATCACACAACTCGTCAAGGCGTACTCCGATTATATTGCCTATCCCATCGTTGTTAAGGACACACACGAGGAGTTCGAGCGAGATGCGTTGGGAAATGAGATTCCTACAAGCAAGCGCGTTACCGTAGTACACGATAAGATCGTGAACTCAATGAAGCCCCTCTGGACGCGATTGCAGCAAGAGGTCAGCGAAGAAGAGTATAAGGACTTTTACAAACACATCGCACACGATTGGGAGGAACCGCTGGCATTTTATACCTTCCGGGCTGAAGGTCGATACGAATACCAGGCTCTGCTGTTTATCCCGTCTAAAGCACCGCAGGATCTCTACTATCATGCCCCCGATGTTGGCCTCCGACTCTGCGCCAAGCGCGTTATGGTGATGGAAAAATGCAAGAGCCTTCTGCCCTCATACTTACGTTTTTTGCGGGGCGTCGTTGATTCGAGTGATGTGCCTCTTAATATTTCGCGACAGCAGCTACAGCAAGATCGTCACACCATTCAGATTCGAAAGTGGCTCACCAAGAAGGTTCTTGATGTATTAGAAGAGATGCGCGCCAATGACCCGGCGAAGTATCTACGACTTTGGAACGAATTCGGTCGTGCGATCAAAGAAGGAGTCGGTGAAGACTTTGCCAATAAGGATCGGTTACTTGGACTGCTGCTGTTTGAGTCTTCTCATGATCCCAGCTCGTTGACTTCGCTCAAAGAGTATGTAGAACGAATGAAGCCGGAACAAGCCGAGATTTACTACCTCACTGCGGACTCTCGTGCCACGGCGGAGAATTCGCCGCATATCGAAGCGATCAAGGAAAGGGGATGTGAGGTTCTATTTCTTGTAGATCCTGTGGATGAACTGTTGCTTCAGTACCTAAGTGAATTTGATGGAAAGCGGCTGAAGTCGGCAGGGAAAGGGGTCATCAAACTCGGTGAAGAGGAAAAGGAGCAGTGCGAAGCTTCAGCCAAAGATTTTGAGACTCACTCTCCGGGATTTTTGGAGTCGCTGCAGAAACGGTTAGACGCACACGTGAAGAATGTCCGCCTCACAACCAGGCTGACCAAGTCAGCTGCGTGCCTGGTGGTTGAGGAGTATGACTATAGTCCACGTATGGAGCGTCAGTTGCTGAAGGGCAAAGGTGGCGGGATGAAACAGCGTCGGGTACTAGAATTGAATCCAACTCACAGCTTGGTTACCCGTATGCGCGCACGATTTCAGCAAAACGCAGACGACCCGCTGCTTGATGACGCTGCTCAGGTTCTTTTCGGGTTGGCGCTGATCGCAGAGGGATCCGAAATCGCAGACCCGGTGCGCTTCAATGAGTCCACGGCTAAATTTCTAGAACGGGCTGTATGATCTCGGGACTGAATCTTGCACGATGACGGCTCGCTTCGGTCATGGTGTCCCGAGGTGATTCTTACACAGAATCGGCGAACGTTCACCTGCATGAGTTCAAGATCAATGTAGATCAATGTCGCTCCAAGTTAGAGCGACAAGTTCCGATCTCGCAGACCAGTGCTGCCTGGGAACATCATCATCGCCTGTTCCCGAAGATCCAACTGGGCGAGGAGATAGGCAAACTCGCTGGCACGAGCATGTCCGGCGCGCGCAACCGCCTTCGCCGAAGTTCTCACCTTCGTGATCGCGTTGCGCTCCATCCACTCATGCCGGATGGTATGGTTGAAGATCGCCGAGATGATATTGCGTAGTTTGCTCCGCATTTCCAAGAGCAAAGATGCAAAACGGCGAGGCCCCCCACGGAAACAATACCGCTCAGCGTTGCAACGACCATGTCCCGATTTTCGAGTGCCGTAACGAACCGCTTCCGGTTTTCGGGATTATTGCGCAGCCAATGCAGGAGCTTCGCGAATCCCCATTCAGAAGAATGGGCCCCTTCCACACCGCTCGATTGCCTCGGGGCTTTGTGTGCGGCAGGTCTTCTCCAACAGGAGATAACGCTGAATCTCGTAGTATGAATTGCGAGTGCATTTATGTCGTTGCCTCGCACTTTGCTCGCCTCGAGTGCCCTACATGTCGCGCTCACTAACGCGTCCATCTGTTCGTTGTGGCTCTGGATGGCGAAGTTCTGGTCCCTTGCAGAAAAGTGCAGCGAGTATTCCGCGATTCCATATCCAGGCACCCTTCGCTCTTGTCAAAAGCCAAGGGCACACACTCAGCGTTCAAGGCCGCCCCTGCAACGATGCGCACAAACGCACCCCCCTTGGGTCACGTGCGCTATGGAGTTTAATTGAAACTCAAGGAACCGCAGAGGTGCACCTGCACCCAGCGCGTGGAACATTGCGGACTTCACAGCAAGCGCTTTGGCTGCCGTCTTCGCATCCGGAGCATACGCGATGTTATGAAGTCAAGTGCCGCTCGGTCGCCTCTCCAAATGCATGTGATCGGTTCAAGGCACAAGGCTAATCGGGGCCTTCCAGAACGCGCTTTTCTGGCCCGTAGGATCGAGCACTGTGACTTGGCACTCATACTCACCCGGCGGCAATGGATTCAATCCAATAGTAAAGCGGAGCGGCATCGTCTTGAGTGAGTTATTCATGGCCTTCGCCGCCTCCATCGGCTGCGTCTCAAATACCTTCGTCTGGCCCTGGTAGAAGCTGACAAACGCAATCAGCGGCTGTGTGCTTCGTCGCCCCCTGCTGGTAAGCCTGCAGGTAGACATACAGGTCGCGGCTCTTGCTGAATACCCGGGTCACGCTCGGAATCAGCTTCAGTCCATTCAGCACCAGTGGATTTGCTGCGTCCTCCTTTGCCCGCTCTTTCTGTTTCGAGGCGTTATAGATCGCATCCTTCAACTCCGCGCGCTGACCGCTTAGGACCACCGAGCTTAGCGCAACCCGCTTGTTCTCTTTATTGAGATTCGGGATAACGAACGAAGTCTGAAAAGTTCCAATCCTGCCTGTCTCATCATCGCGAGCGAGGAACTTGATGTTGTACTTCCCCGGCAGCAAGGTGAAGCCTGTGTCGTACTCCACCGGCCTTTTCGCCAGCTCAGCTGCCGTCTCGTCACTCAACTTGATGTTGACGTTGTCGCGCAGATTCTGCACAGTAGCGTTGTTGCCGACCTCGTCCTTCACTTCCAGCAAAAAATCGATCAGAGTGTGCTGCGCTCCTCTCTTCTTCGCCAGTGCCAGCTCCCGCCCCGGAATCTTCACTACCACCGGAACGAAGTACTCTGCCCGGTTCAGTTGGAAGTAGTTGATCTCCATTGCTATCGTCAACTGTGTCACCGGATCACCAAGCATCAATGCATCTTCCAATTGCCGCTCTTTATCCGCCGCCGTAAACTCGCCGAACTGCTTGCCCGCGTAGTACCCCTGCCGATAGTTCAAGCTCGCGGCCAGCTCTGGCTTGACCGCAATCTTAATCTTTCTGAACCTTCCGTCCAGCGTCGTATTCGTCGTGTAATACCCGATGATGTAATAACTCGTCGTGCTCTGTTGTGCCTGCACGATTCCCCGCGTCAGATCGTTATAGTCAAGCAGCGCCTTGCCGCCCGTATCGCCCGCAAGCGCGAAGAGCGTATCCTGCGACTGCTGAAGCCGCGTTGTAACGGCCAGCGCCGCGGTTCCGGAGTACATCGCCGCATTTCCTGGCGAGCCCTGCGTCGCGTCCCCCAGCGGCGCCTGCGCCACCAGGCCCCGCGCATCGATGGGCCAGAACGACACACCTGAGCGTATGGCCTCGTCTACCGTCGCATGCAGCTGCGCCTGATTATCTACTCCATGCAACGTCAATCCGCTCGCGAAGTAGATGAGTACCTTCTTCTCACTCAATCGCCCCAGCATCTTCGCCGCGGTCTGCAATGCGGATAGCTGCCGGTCTGTATTGAACAGGTTGAACTCGCTGCTATCCTGCCCGAATGCAGCTCCTGTATCGGCCACGCTCTCGTCATTGGTAATGTCTTCGGACTGCTGATTTTCTCCCACAATCAGCGTCTCCAGAATACTCAACAGCCGGTTGCGATCGTCCGTAAAATCCTGCAGCACATCCACTGATCCACCGCCATAGCGCATGATCGAGACGAGGTCCGCCGAGGTCATCTGGGTCCGGATAAATCTTTCAGCTGCCTTCAGGGCTCGCACTTTGTCGTCCGGCGGCATCGACGTCAGATCGAAGTAGATGGAGATCAACCTCTTATTTTTGTATCGAACATCTCCCGGCTTCTCCGCTGCAATCTGCGTCATCGCTAGCCGGTTGTAGACTCCCACATTCTCCTGAGTAGGTTTCGCACTTCCTGCATCGGGCGCCACCGGCAGTTCCTGATACTCGCAGAAGCTGATGTGCTGCTCAATCCCATTTTCCTTAACTGTAAAGTCCTTCGCGGTTAGCCCGCTGATCGATTTTCCCTGCTTGTCCTTCACGTTCACTGATTCGATCACCAGCTTCGAACTCACTGACAACGTGTAGGCGCCATTTCCTCCCGGCTGCGCATTCTGCCCAACTACCTGTGCTCCCAGGCCGAGTGTTCCGGCCAGCATCATCGAGATCAAGAGGTTGCATCGCATACTTAGAACCTCAGGCGCAGCGACGTCTGCACACTGCGCATTGCATTCGCCGCCGACGGCGATCCGAACTGCGTGCTGTTGATGTTTGGGACCCATCCCTTATACGACACATGATTCAACGCATTCGAAGCGGCAATCTGGAGATCGAGATTTACTTTCGCATCCAGTCGGAACGTCCGCACCATTGCAGCGTTCAGGCTAAATTGGCTCGGCCCCGTGATCCCATCTCTCCGCGCATTCCCCCACTGCCCGGCTGCCGGCGCTGCATAAGCTGCAGGATTCAGAAACAGACCCGTTGGAGCAGCATACAACGGGGCACCAGTAACATTTGGACGCACGAACGCTGAGTAGCCCGCCACCACGACTGAAGAAACGAGCGGCGTCTGGGGCAGACCGCTCCCCGCGCTGATCTGCGTCTGCACCGTCCACTCCTTGTAGAGCCGTCCTCGCCATCCCCTCAGCAGCGTTCCCCCCGCCATTCCCATTCCCGTCGTGTACTGCACCACTACATTCACCAGGTGCCTCTGGTCGAAAGTCGAAAGCCCGCGCTCTCCGGGCAGGTCTCGCCAGTCCTGCGCAATTGTCGCCGCTGCCTGCGTCACCGCTCCCTGCCCGCCCAGCGCTGAGTCGTCATCAATCGACTTCGAGTACGTATACAGCATTGTCGCTGTAAACCCGCTGTGCAATCTCCTCCGCAACTGTATCTGCGCCGCGTCGCGTGTGGAGTTCCCGTTGGAAGTTAGGTACTCAAATCCCACCGGACAGCTTGGGCACGGATTCGCTTCCCCCACAGGATTCGTGTTCGGCAAAAACAACTGCGCCCCGCGCGTTCCTTTAATGCCCAGATAAGTTGCCACCATCTGCAGCGAGCCCGGCAGGTCGCGCTGTACCTTAAGGTTCCACGTCTGCGCGTAGCCCACGCGATAGTTTGGGTCCACGCCAAACGTCTGCGACGTAGACCCAGGACACAAGATGAATCCATTCGCCAGTGTTAGCCGGCATACCGCACTGTTCTGCACTGTCAGGCTCTTCGCGAGTGGCGCCTGCTGGGCCATCTGAATCGCGATCCCCTCATACACAGACGTGTCGTAGGTAATTCCATACCCTGCGCTCAATACCATCGACGATCCCGGAATCGGCCGCATCGACACTCCAATCCGCGGCTCCACTCCGCTCCTGACCGGCCGCATCAGCGACGCTGGATACCTCTGCCCCGTCAGGGCTCCGGTTGGATCGCTCGCCAGTACCGGCGCTACTGCACTAAATCCGGAGGCCACATCCAGGTTCACCAGCCGCGCCTTCAACTCCGTCACCGGCGCGCCATATTCCCAGCGAACACCCGCGTTGATCGTCAGTTGTGGGTTCACCCTCCAGTCGTCTGTGATGTAAGCATCAGAGACCGATTGCCTCAGATACTTGTCCGCATTGCCGAACGCGACCGCACTCGCATCCGGAATCCCCAAGAGAAAATCCGCAGTATCTGACCCGCTGCTGCCCCCTGCAGCTCCAGCCGTCGCCGCTCCCGTAAAGTTGAACGTTCCGCGCGGATTCGCCTGCGAAATGTAGTTGAACTGCTGCCTCCGAAAGTCGAACCCCGCCGTTACGTTGTGTGGCGAGCGTGTCCATCTCCCAATCAACGAAACCCCGTTCGTCTCATTGCGAATGAACGAACTCGCGCCATCTGTCAGTGACGTCAACCCGCCCGAAAAGCTTAGCGTCGGTGGACCCCAGTCCAGTGGTGCCTGGCTATTCCCCGTGATACCCGCCAGCCCGGAGACATCCGCACGATTCGCCCAGTAAGGCGTTATCCGGTTCGATTGCCTACTGAACTGATACCCGAGGTTCATCCGCAAGCGCCCATTGAATGTATGAGACCAATTGATCTTGCTCGCCAACCCCAACCCACCCGTTGCGTCGACGAAACCCAGAAGATTTGTGTTGCTAATACGCGTGTTCGTTGCCGTCAGTGTCCCCGTAATCTGATTCTTCCTGCCGACCGTCTTGCTCACGTTGGAGTCCAGCGCATCCGAGTGCGTATCCGTAATCAGAGGAACCTGGTAGTTATATCGCGTACTTCCCGCAAAGTTCGGCAGCGGATACAGGTTCAGTAACACCTGCGCCTGCGCGCTCACTGGCACCTTGTTCCGCGCATAAGGCTGTCCAGTCGCCGGATTGTAGATCACTCCAGGCTGCCCCGAGAGATCGCCGGTGCGCTGTGCCGCGTCCGCAACCAGCCCCGGCGTCGTCACCGCGACGCTGTTCTGTGTTGTCTGGTAGCCCACATATATATTCGGTCCATTGCGCAGCATACCGGGAATCTTCAACGGACCCTGCATCGCAAACCCACCGGTTATCTGGTTCGTCTGCGGCTTAGCAGTATTGATGCCAGCCAGCGAATACGACTTCGCATCCAGCGCAGAGTTGTCCACCTTCAGGTTGACCATGAAGTTATACAGTGACTTCTCGCTGGCCGTGTTCCCAAAACGCTGTGCCAACGTAAACTGCGAGGTCGCCGCATTGTTCACACTCCCGTTGACTAGCAATCCATCCACCGCACGCTGCGCGGTCTCTTCCGGCACCACACGCGACCCTTGGCCAACCTGCGGCTGAGGTGTGTCGCTCGTCTTCTTCGGCTCGCTCCTCGCCTGCACTTCAGTAATATCCACGCTCTGCACTGGCTTCAGGACAGCGTGTATCACCTCCAGAGACATCAGATGCAGCTCCCACTTGCTCGTTGCCGCATCCGGCGCAATCACGATATCTTCCTTGATTGGCGAAAAACCCGTCATCTCTACCGCAATCGTCGCTGCTCCATCCGCCAACCCCGGAAAGGAATACAGCCCCTGCATATCTGTAACCGTGGCGAACTTCTTCCCACCCTGCATGATAATCACAGTCGCGCCGGGCACGGGCAATCCGCCAAAGCTCACCAGCCCGTGGCACTCAGCAGCCATCGCGCTTGGGACAGCCAGAAGCAAAGACACAAGCAGTCCTATGACACTCTGCCTTACTTCCCGCCACGAACGTAATTTCATGTCGCCGCTAATTCTCTGAAGCCTGTTCAGCATGATCCGTGACCAAACACTCATCCGGTTCCTTCGCAGGTTCCAGCGTGAGCCCAAGCTGCTCCTGGACCGCATTGAAGATTGAAGGCCCGGATGCGACCGGCGTAGGTTCCGTCGACGCCTGCGCGCTATCCGTCGCCCTCAGAATCTGCGTGCCCTCCACGCCCGACATCCAATGCAGCGTAAAGTCGTACCTCCCCGTGAGCCCGGTCTTATCCACCGTGCGTCCACCCCGCCGCAATCAGCAATAGTTCCTTGGCGCCACTAACCCGATTGCCACTCGCCAATCCTTCCCCGCAATGGTCTGTTAATTCGCTGAAGGCTTCTCCACATGATCGATCGCAATTACGTCCACAGCCGTCTTCTCCGGCTCCAGCTTCAGCCCCAATTGCTGGTGCAGCGCCTGGAACAGATCGGGAAAACTCTCCGTAACATCGGGAGTCGGCGTCCTACTTCCATTCGAAACTGAACCGCTACCCGAACCCGATAACGCGGCTCCCGGCAGCTTCGGGGGATGCCCATGGAATTGCGTCTCATCTGGCGTAAACTTCACCACCAGATCAAACTTGTCCTTAAGCTCCGTCCGATCCACCACAGGACGGTCCAGAACGATCATCTGTAGAAATCCCGTTAGGTCTGCCAGAGTCCCATTGCGCATGCTTAACATCAGGCCGCCCGCCATCGGCCTAAACCCTATGCCCGGAAGTGGTCCCTTCATCTCCGTCGGGGTTAGCTTGTGTCCGCTCTTCATCACCGTCAACACATACGCCGACATGTCCCGCTTTTCATTGTGGAACGTCAACTTGAATCTGTCCGCTAGCAGCTTCCGGATCATGCTTTTCACCTGCTCCGGATTCGGTGCGCCATCGATATCGGGTACGGCCGCAATATCGTAACGATCTTTGTCCAGCCAGCCCTGTCCGCCCACAATCTGGTTCTTTTGTACCGAATATGAGAACGAGATCAAATCCAGCAGTGACGAAGCCCGCGACGCAACGTTCCGTCCATTCACCGTAAGCCCCTGCATGCTTGTCGCACCGGAGTCGTTCGGCTTAATCGTCGCCACTTCGAATGATGGATCGGCATCCGCCGGCATCCGCTTCAACGGCGGCGGGGGCGCAGGAATCTCCCACGCCGTCTCCTTCGTCGCACGCACCAACGTTAGCGGCAGCGGATTCGCGCCTTGCGTCCACGTTCCCACCATCGAACTGCCGTCAGCGCTCAGCTTCCCCTCATAGCTACCGCCAATCGTGTCGATCGCACACTTTACCGTCGCCCCGTCCGACGTGATCGACGACACAGTAATCGGCATCCCGCCCTGATCAATGCTGTACACCTTTGCGCTCCACCCCTGATCGGTCTTCGTGACTCTAAGGATCGTCCGTAGCGATCTCTGCGGAGCTTGCAGCGTTCCCTGCCAGTCCCCCGCGATATCTCCCTTGGCATGTACCTCGTTTGCCGACGCGGCGGCAACGCCGGGCTGTCCCTGAGTCGTCGGAGCAGGCTGCGCCAGGGTGATCTTCGGCACCGTGATGGCCATGACCACAGCTAGCAGAAGACCGCAGCCAAAACTCAATCTTCGCGCAACTTGCTCGATCAACATACCCCCGCGGCCTCCGTCTGCATATGAATCACTCATTCGTAGCCCATAGCCCCCATCAGCCTCGGGAAGATTCAAAACTATGTGCCAATTACAGAGCTTCAATCTTTATAAGGTTTTGAATCAATTTCTCCGCGTTGCTGAAGTACTTTCAAAGCTCAATTGATTTCGGAGCAAAGGTACGCCCACCTTGCGATATCCTCCGTGACGATGCCTGTAAGACCGTTTTTAGCAGTCATAGATGTGGCATGCGTTGCCAACATGCTAGTGGAAGAAGTGCTCCAATCAACGACATCGCGATCTTATCGTCCAGCCAACGGGACACTTCAATAAGCCGACAGTTTTGGGAGGTTATCTGCTGTGACCTTCAGTGGGGTGGAGAGAACGATCGGATCGTCCGACGTGATATCTGCTTCGCCTGAACCAGCCGGATCAGCTCAAAACGGGATAGTGAAGTTGTTTGAGCCCTTGGCGAGTTGCGCGGCCATGAGGCTGTTCTTTACAAGCACTCCGGATTCATAGAGAGCAGTGCTCGTTAGGGTCTCTTCAATAATGTATGAGCTGAACTGCACTGGAGCAATAATGTCCGCGATCTGTGTAACGGCCATGTGGCTTACCTCGAATCAAAATGATGTTCGTTTGATCCAGGTTGTGGCCGACTAGCTAAACCCGCTCGCGACTGCGAGGGCATTCCATTGATGCAAAGCGCGACTGCGCTTTGAAAGACAGTAGCGCAAGTGATATTTGAGGGCAAGGTGAAAAATAAGACTACTAATTTGGTTTGATAAGTTCAGCAATAATTTTGGCTGCCAGCTCTGTTCCGGCTTCTTTCGCAATCTTCAGCATCCTCGTACCTATCTTAGATAGAGCGACAGCTACGCCGACGTTATCACCCTTTTCTGCTTTTTCCGCCGCATCCCCAAGAAGGACCAACTGCTTATCATCTTCACGCGACGAAGCGGTCTTCCGAAACTCAGTTCTTAGCGTCTCTAACTCGAGAGCCAAAGCTTGTAAATCGATTTGACTAACTGCCTCGCTCCAACGACTCTGTATGTTTAATACACCCCGAGAATCACGACCAATCGCTCCAGCGTGACCAAAGTTGTTTATTTGATCTCCATGAACGACAGAATGAATCGGCGCTGTCCCTTTCAGGTGATCACGGCCCTTTGGAGTGATCTGTATATTCGCCATGGCAAGCAGCTTCCGCCCTTGACCGCGTTTGTTCATACCGTCGATCTTGCCATCTTGAAGCAACGCATCGAGCGCCGTAAGTAGTTTATCGTCGCTCGGCTCGACTGCTAAGGAATGCTTTAGTTCGATTAAAGTGATCGTGTATGGGAAGCTCTTCTCTAGCGATGTAAGAACTTCTTGTGCCAGCGCCTCGTCGTACATGGCAACCTTTCCCTTCCTCTGCTCGTTTTCTTTATTTTCCATTGCTTGTTGAAGCGCTTTATTGATTAGCTCGTCGCGCCAAGCTGGGCGGATGTACTGATTGCAGTAATCTTCTGGGACCTCGATGACAGTGAAACCGTGTTCAAGCAAAAATTCGAACTTCTCCAGGAGTTCCTTGCACAATGGATTCGTTTCTAATGCGAAGGAGATTGTGCCATCGGTGGACGCCCCCCGAACAGCCGCGCTTTTACATCACAGATGGCCATTCGACAAATATGCTTGCCGCGCATTATTGATGCTTTCCACCCAAACAGCCACTAAAAGGGATTGTTTTTCCTCTGTGTTCATTGTTCAACTTATGCTTTCGACGACATCTCAAATCCAATCTGATTTCGTTTCGCTGGGACAGATGTCTTGATAATTCTGAAGGAAAATGTGATTGCATTCATGTGTCCCGTAACTTGAATGACCGTTCCTTCCTCGTCGATGCATGTGAGCGCGACAACGTTGTGACTTGGCATAGTCACTGATTGAACTTGCATCTTCTCGTGACCTTGCCAGCAGATCATCATTAACTGCTCGTCGGCTTTGAGCCTACGTTCTATTTCGGTTACTTGAGCCTTCAGGCCTTCCATATACATCTCTGCCTGAGTTTCGTAAATCGAAGTCGTGCGGATTTTAGGAAGATGGTTCATTAACTCTTGTAGTGAAGGGGACTCCAAATCCTCAAACCAAGAATTGTTAATCATCGGTCCTTCACCGAGTAAGCGTTTCGACATAGATTCCCCTTTCGCTATATTTTCGCCTATATATCAAGATTTATCATTTTTCAGTTCACTGAACAAATGAATAGCGGGTAAGAGTTCGGCATACATTTCATTTACCTGCCAATCTCGGTCAAGTTCATGTCTCAATCTGGTGCAGTGTGCTAAATATTTTGATATCTGTTTCGAATACTTCTTAATCAATGGTGCGATGATCAGTTCGATCTCAATCCGCTTTGCTTCGTTCACCTGCTCGCCGAAATCATTTTCCAGCGACAAATCATCCTTCCACTTACCTGACGGACTAAGAAACTGAATTAAGTTTCGATAGTGTAAGAGGAAGCACTCAATCATCATCCAGAAACGATGGTCCCTCAAATCATCGCTTTGAGCTGCCCTGTTGATTTGAATGTGGGCGAAACGAAGCATGTTTATTTCATATTCAATGGTTTCTTGTGGAGAAGCCTTCTTAGGCCGTCCCACCATTAAATAGAAGTTGAGATTTGCGCTTGTACGCCTTCCTAGAGTCGCTTCGAATGGTTGTCCCATACGCGAAAACACTAACCTCCGTATTTGTCTTGAAATTTTTTCTGATCGTATGAAGAATCGGCAGAGTACATGCCTTTGGGTAGCTTTCCTGTTCCGATTAGAGAGCGAAGCGCAATGAAATAAGTCTGAGCGAGCTTCGCGTGTTCAGGCACATAGACGTTTTGCTGTGTCATCTTCGCGAACTCTATCAGCGAATCCTTGTGAGCCATCGAAAGCTTGATAGCTTCGGAGATTAGAAGCTCTTCTCTCCTGGCTTTTCTTTCGATGTACTGTCCAATAAGCGTTATGAGACTCGAGACCAACGCTCCGATTGCTGCCGAACCTAAGAGAAGGCTTGCCAACGGCATTTCTTTCATATGTCTCCTGTGGCCTTGAGAATCATTCGAATTGCAAAGAACGCCAACGTTGCAGTCAGACTGAAGGCCCACATCCCGATAAACACTCCTAAGACAATCTGACCGTTTTGACCGTTGACACTGCAACGTCAACTTCTTCCGTCATATGGAAGAATCTCCTCAAATCATGTATGTGGGTTCGCACAACTCTACCTCATTCCAGATTGTTTGCAAGATACGTTATAGGGGTATACCCCTATTTCATTGAGTGTCCAAATCTGGACGAGTTGGGCTCCCGTGCATGGATCGATCTCAATTAGGGGTGGGGGGTGTTGGAGAACTTCTGGCAACTCTATGACGTACCTGTGACGTACGAACATGGCTCAATTCTGAGCGTCCACTGCAAACTATTGAATTTGAATGAGAATTGGTGGGCACAGCAGGATTCGAACCTACGACTTCCACCGTGTGAAGGTGGCACTCTACCGCTGAGTTATGCGCCCATACCTGCGCACTAGGATCACGGGAAAACCGCGCCGGCGTAGATCGGTACCCGTAGAATAACATCGGTTGCCCGTACCGTGCACGCCACGCCCATGCATAAACTCCGTAACTACTTGAAAAAAAGCAGGCAGGGCCCATAAGTTACCAGCAGTACAATAGATCTGAATGTCCTCGTCTCACCCCAGTTCCGAACAACCAAAACGGGATGTTTCGCCACGCTCCGAGGGTGCTGAAGAGAATCTGCCCGAATTCGGTCCAGTCGCGCAACCCAGACACAAAGATGGGGTTAGCACAGATATGGCTACTCTCGCGATCGACCCCGGACTCCTGGAAAATCTCCAAACGGCGGAGAGCCAGCCCTTTACCGGTAAGTTCGCCGAAATGGACGATGCTGCGATCATGCTCGAGCTCCGGGCCGGTAATATGGCCGGTTTCGACTTCCTGATCCAGAAATATAAGAAACCCATCATTCATTTCATGTACCGGATGATTCACAATCAGGCGATCGCTGAGGAACTCGCCCAGGAAGTCTTTCTCAGGGTGTATCGGTCCCGTGAGACCTATCGCGCTGAAGCGCGATTCAGCACATGGCTTTATCGCATCGCTACGAACCTCGGTGTCAATTACGTACGCGATACGCGGCATGAGCGTAATGCCTCAACCGTGTATCTCGATGAGGCTGACCAGGATACCGGTACAACGCCGGATGTCGCCGACGCAACGCCCAGTGTCGAAATAAACATGCTTCGCGATGAGCGGTTGAAAGCCATTCGCCAGCATGTGCTCGCCCTTCCGGAGCGTCAAAGAATGGCCGTCTTGATGCACAAGTATGAAGGGTTGGACTACAAACAGATCGGCGAGGTTCTCAAACTCAGCGAATCCGCCACAAAATCATTGCTTTTTCGCGCATACCAGACCTTGCGCGAAAAGCTGAAGGACTTTATTTAGCTCCGGTTTGGAGCCTTAGGACACGCCGCTGTTTTTCGGTGCGTCCAATGAAGTTAGAGCTTGAGAAAGGTTCACTATGATCTGCCGCGACTTGAAATCCGTTCTTCCGGACCTGTTGCTCGATCCGACCAATCCGTCGAATGCAGCTGCCCGCGCGCATGTGGACGCTTGCCTTGCATGCCGGGATGAGCTTCGCTCGCTTGAAGCAACCTTCAATCTGCTCGATGTATGGCACGCCCCTGAGCCCTCACCTTACTTCGATCAGAGGTTGGCTGTTCTCCTCAGGGAGGAACAGGCGAATGCTCCTGCAGGATGGTTTGAGAAGATGCGGGCACGTCTGCTCTTCAATACCGGCCGTCAATTCCGTCCCGCCCTTGCCGGCGCCATGGCGCTGGTTCTGTTAGTTGGGGGCGGCACTTTTGCTAACTTTTCAGGTCTTCGTATTGGAAAGAGTCAGACTTCGGCTACCGTAAATGACCTGCAGATCTTCGAGAAAAACGACCAGGCGTTGCAGACCATGGACATCCTTGAAGACGTCCCTGCCGATGACAATGCGGGAACGGTTCCCGCAAGTTAATTTACTCGCGAAAGAGAGTGGAAAGCAGTAAGCTCTTAGGCATCTCCCCGTCGAGTTAGTTTTTTTCAGGCTTCGGCCTTTGATGTAGCTTGTGAAAGTTCATGTCATCTTTGGCTCCATTTCGTCAGAAATTTCCCACTGCAGCAGCTGTGGCTCTGACTCTCTTCTCCGCAGCGACGATGGCTCACCCGCAGAAGGGTGGATTCGGCCGCGGCATTGTTCCTGCGCAGGTCCACATGCAGGCGCCGCACAATGGAGGGCAGAAGTCTCCGCAACAGCAGCAGCAAAGGCAGGAGCATCTCTCTCAGTGGATGGAGCGCCATAGCAACCTTCCTCTCGAACAACAGAAAAAGGCGCTCGAGAGTGAACCCGGCTTTCGCGATCTTCCCACCGAGACCCAGCAGCGCATGCGCGACAGCTTGACCAAGCTGAACAACATGTCTCCTGAGCAGCGCAGGCGCATGCTCGCCCGCACCGAGGCGATGGAGCATCTGACCCCGCAGCAGCGCCAGCAGGTTCGCGGCGCTCTCAGCCAGTTAGGCGGCCTTCCTATGGATCGTCGCCGCCTCGTTGCACGAGCGTTTCGCGATCTGCGCGAGATGCCCGAGCCTCAACGCCAGGCCATCCTGAACTCAGATCGCTTCCGCAGCCAGTTCTCCGATCAGGAACGCGGAACCATCTCCAATCTGCTCACCGTCGAACCGTACCTCCCTGTGCAGAAGGCAAACGACAGCGTCGAAGCTGGCAAACAGTAAGCTCTGCGCAATTCCCCTTTAAAGGAGGGATAGCCGCCTTGAGAGCGGCTATTTTGCTTGCGGAGGGGAGGTAGGGCTATGGATGGAAGGAAACCACTTGCTTTTTGGCCCAGCTTCCATGAGATCTCTCGGACGACGATCAAGCCCATCAGGAGTGAGGCGATTGGATCGCTAAAGTCTTACAAGTCCAAGTTCGTCAACGGAGCAGTTCCCTTCCTCCATAGTGTCTGTATTCTCTGCTCACACCTTCTCGAGGAATATCCCACTTCCTTTGTGCTACCTACAACCTTTGTGTAGCCGCTCCTCGATCTTCTTGCCGGCAACAGCTCCCTCTTGACCTGTTGGTCTTCCTGCCCTTAGTCTTAATCCATGCGCATGTCTTCTATCCTCTGTTGTTGTTGCCGCGTCCCCTCGGCCTCGACAGAGCTTTGTTGCGCTCGCTGATCTTCAGCTTCCCTTCTCTGTCGCATCTCTCCCGATTACAACCTGAAGAATCGAGCCCATTCATGAAGCTCTTTGCTGGAATCCTCCTGCTTGCAACATCGGCATTCGCGTCGAGTGCTGATCGCTCTACTGTGAACGGACTTTGGGAAGGCACAGCGACTGTTCGCGGTCAACAAGTTCCCATCAAACTTCAGATATCAGGTTCTGCCTCGAACCTGAGGGCTGCGTTGCTCAACGGCCCCGAACAGAGTGCGGCATCAAGCGCCACCTACACCGACAACCATCTCGTCGTCACCTTCAACTACTACGCTCGCACTCTCGATGCAACGCTGGAGAACGGCCAGCTTTCAGGCACCTTCGGTTTGGTTTCAGGCAAGGCCGCCACCGCGCGATATCCCGTCGTGCTCCACCAGGCCGCTGCAGCAACGTCCCCGGCCTCCGGCCCTGATATCCGCGGCGACTGGGAGATCGCAGTTTCCAGCGCAAAAGGCGAATCGGCGTGGCTCCTGCGCGTGCAGCCTGCCGGTAAGGCATACGGCGTCCATGCTGTGATCCAGCGGATCGACGGCGATACCGGGTCGCTCTACGGCGGCTGGGACGGAGCCGCCTACAAAGTCGGTCGATTCACGGCAGCCGGTCCTGCGCTCTACTCGCTGACGCCAAAGAGCGACGGCACATTGCTGGTTTCGAATCTGCTCGCGGCTCCTGAGCAAAAAGCGCAGGCGGTTGATCTCCCCGCACGGCGTCCCGCGGAGGCTCGCAAAGAGAAGCTTGCCGCTCCTACCGCTTCAACCGGGCAGACTCGTATGAAGGATCCTTCCGCTCCATTTGCTTTCAGCTTTCCCGATCTCACCGGCAAGCTGGTCTCCAATACTGACCCGCAGTTTCAGGGCAAGGTCGTCATCGTTGCCATCGGCGGATCGTGGTGCCCGAACTGCCACGATGAAGCTCCCTTCCTGGAGAGTCTTTACAAGCAGTACCACTCCAAAGGACTCGAGATCGTGAGCCTCAGCTTCGAAGAGGACGATCAGCTCAAGGACCCGGTTCGCCTCCGTGCGTTCATCGCTCGTTACGGCATCACATATCCTGTGCTCGTTGCGGGAACTCCCGACGATCTGCAGGAGAAAATTCCCCAGGCCGATCACCTGAACTGCTGGCCGACCTCATTCATCCTGGGCCGCGACGGCCGGGTGAAGGAAGTTCATGCTGGCTTTGCGGGTCCGGCGAATCCCGAAGGCCACAAAGAGCTCGAGCATGAGGTCGCCTCGTTAGTGACAAATCTTCTGGCGCAGCCTGCCGGAACTCAAAACGCTTCCCGTTAGAACGATTCCTGGCACACCTCCTCAGGACTTGAAGAAGTTCCTGAGGAGGAAGACGACATTCGCAGGGCGTTCCGCCAGCCGGCGCATGAAATACGGATACCACTCCGGGCCGAAGGGAATGTAGACACGAACTCCAAACCCTTGTTTGGCAAGCTTGCGCTGCAGATCGCGCCGAATCCCATAGAGCATCTGGAACTCGAAGGCCGAGGGCGAGAGGCGTTTCTCCCGCACGAACGCAAGCATCTGGTCCACAATCGCCTCGTCATGCGTCGCCATGCCACAAAAGACCCCCGAGGTGGCAAGTCGCTTCATCAGGGCAACGTAGCTGGCGTCGACGTCCTGTTTATTCGGCCACGCAATCTCCGATGGCTCTTTGTAGGCGCCCTTGCAAAGGCGAATGCGAATTCCCTGCCCCAGGAGACGTTCCGCGTCCCCTGCAGTGCGATACAGATAAGCCTGCAGGACTGTCCCGACATGCCCCCCGCAACCATTGCGCGAGTGAAGCCGCTCCGTCAGCGCAATCGTTGCCTCCGTATAGGGACTGCCCTCCATGTCGATCCGTACGAAGGTATTGGCCTGAGCCGCATGTTCCACCAGCTCCCCGACGATCGTCTCCGCAAGCGCGGCATCGAAGTCCATGCCCATCTGCGAGAGCTTCAGCGAGACATTTGCGTTAAGCCTGCGCGCCGCAATCGCGTCGATAAGCTCGTGATAAACGTCGGCTGAGGCGCGGGCCTCAGGTTCAGTAGTGACGCTCTCGCCAAGCGCATCGAGCGTCGCCGCGATTCCTTCCCGGTTGACACGCTCACAGGCGCCCAGGACATCTTCAACGGTCATCCCGGCCACAAAGCGGCCGGACATCTTGCGGCCAAAGGAAGAGCGTTCAGAGAAAGCGCGGAGCTGTCTGTTTTGAGACAGTGAGATGAAGAGCGATCGAAGCAAAATCAATGACCTCGGCCTGTAGTGGAAAGGGCCGAGGGATATTGTATCGTCTGCCCTCTTGCAAGCTACTGCAACCGAGAAGCCCAAAGGGCGCAGCGACTCGCGATGCCAAAACCACCCACGCCCCAAAAGATTTCCACAAAATTCCTGTCAAGCCCCAAAACACGTTAACCATCTAAAAACTAAAGACTTCCAAATGGCAGACCAGATCTCCCAGTCCGCTAAAATAGAGATAGAACAAAGCCCCGATACCGGGGCTTTCCCATTTAAATCAGATCTAAACCAATTATTATGAACACCTTGCACCAAAAGATAGGGGAGGGGGTCCCCACCATGACCGACCATCTACAATCATCCAAAACCATGTCCACCGACAACCGAACCGCCCTGCTCAACATCCTCGCCACGCACTCGTTCAAGCTAGGAGACTTCACCCTCGCCAGCGGCCAGAAGTCCGACTACTACATCGACTGCCGCACCACCACCCTCCACTCCGAGGGCGGCCGTCTCGCCGGACTCCTCCTCTACGACCTCATCCGCCAGCACTTCCCCCACGCCGAAGCCGTCGGCGGACTCACCATGGGAGCCGACCCCCTCGTCTCCAACACCGCCAGCGCCTCTGCCTGGTACTTCCACCAGCACCATCACCGCGCACCTGAGGACAACGAGCTCCTCCACGGCTTCCTCGTCCGCAAAGCCGTAAAAGACCACGGCACCGGCCGACGCATCGAAGGCTTCCATAGCCTCGGAGCCCACGTCGTCATCGTCGACGACGTCTGCACCACCGGAGGCTCCACCATCGACGCCATACAGGCCACGCAGGAATCCGGCATGAACGTCATCGGAGTCCTCTGCCTCGTAGACCGCGAACAAGGAGGCCGAGCCAACATAGAGGCCGCCGCTCCCCACGCCCCCTTCTACTCCGTCTTCACCGCCAACGACGTCCGCGCCGCCCACGTTGCCCTGAATTCCGGGCAAAACAAGTAAACTGGAAGTGACATGATTCCCACCCTAGAATGGCTCCCAAACGGCGTTAACTTCCTCGACCAGACCAAACTTCCCCTCGAAGAGACCTACGTCCTCGCAACCGATTACCAGCAGGTCGCGACCGTTATCCGCGACATGATCGTCCGCGGCGCACCCGCCATCGGAGTCTCCGCCGCCATGGGCGTCGCCCTCGGCGTAAGCCAGAGCACCGCCACCGACATCGCCGCTCTCAACGAAGACGTCGCCCTCATCTCCAGGACCCTTGCCGAGACCCGCCCCACCGCCGTCAACCTCTTCTGGGCCATCGAGCGCATGCGCGACAAGTACAACGCCCTCGCCGCCGCCAACACCTCCATCGCCGGCATCAAGGCTGCCCTCATCGCCGAAGCCCGGCAGATGTACGACGAAGACATCGCCGCCTGCAAGTCCATGGGAGCGCACGGAGCCGCCCTCCTTCCTCAGCAAGGCACCGTCCTCACCCACTGCAATGCCGGAGCACTCGCCACCTGCGGCTACGGAACCGCCCTCGGAGTCATCCGCGCCGCCGTCGAGCGCGGCCACAGGATCGACGTCTACGCCGACGAGACCCGCCCCTACCTCCAGGGAGCCCGCCTCACCGCCTGGGAGCTCCTCCACGACAACATCCCTACCACCGTTCTCTGCGATAACATGGCCGGCTCCCTTATGCGTCAGGGCAAAATTCAGGCCGTCATCGTCGGCGCCGACCGCATCGCCGCTAACGGAGATACTGCCAACAAGATCGGCACCTACTCCGTCGCCGTTCTCGCAAAGGAACACAACATACCCTTCTACGTAGCCGCGCCGCTCTCGACCATTGACACCGCCACCGCCCACGGCGATCAGATCCCCATCGAGCAGCGCTCCGCCACCGAAGTCACCCACTCCAACGGCAGGCAGATGACGCCCAACGGAGCCGCCATCCAGAACCCCGCCTTCGACGTCACGCCCGCCAAATACATCACCGCCATCATCACCGAGCACGGCGTCCTCCAGGCCCCGTATGAAAAATCCATTCGCGAGATGTTCGAGGCTGCATCCAAAGCCGAGCTCACGCCCGCGTAGCAATGCATATAAGCTATCGGAAGCAGGTTGATGATCCGCTTCTTTAACTGGCGCTACAGGTCCCTCCTTCGCGGAGGGATTCTTGTGCTTCTAAGCCTCGGCATCTCCATCCTGCTCTCCGGCTTCCCCAACAACCGCCAGAACCCTTGGATTGCCGTCTTCGCCCTCATCGCGATCGTCGGCATGACCGACCATCTCCGCTGCATGCGCACCGCATGGAACTGGTATCACGGCGGAGTCATCCTGCTCATTTACATGGACCTCATGGCCCTGTGCATGATCCTCTTCTTCCTCCTCTTCCCCTACGCCTCCTGGATGACCGCGAATTAAACTCCGTCGCCCACAACCCGCCTATCGTATACTCTGCAGGAATTTCGCAAGCATCTTTTACTCATGGAGACCAGAACAATGCTCAAGGGCTTTCGCGATTTCATCCTGCGCGGTAACGTCATCGATCTGGCCGTCGCCGTCATCATCGGCACCGCCTTCTCCGCCATCACCAAATCCCTCGTCGATGACATCATCACACCCCTCATAGCTGCCGTCGCAGGTAAGCCCGACTTCTCCAACATTGTCTTCACCATCGGCGCGACGCCCATCAAGATTGGCAACTTTATCAACGCCATTATCTATTTCCTCATCATCGCTTTCGTCATCTACTTCTTCCTGGTTCTTCCAGTCCAGAAGCTTCTCGAAAGAATGAAAGGCCCGGAAGCTGCAAGCACAAAGCCCTGCCCCGAATGCCTCTCGGACATTCCCCTGGCAGCCCACCGCTGCAAGTTCTGCGGCCAACCCGTCTAGCTGATCTCCGACAGGCGCGAAAATACCGTGTAAAGTTGCATTTCTTTGCAGAGAGAGGAACGACTTTTCATGTAACTTTATCATTCCATTCGTTTAGAGATGGAACTCGACGTGCACACTAACTGATACAATGCCGAAATAACAGCGTTGTACAGGGAGCTTACGGATGATGAGGTCTTTTCTGAAGTATGCAATCACCTTGACTGTGCTTACCATGGCCGTTTCCATCAGTCATGCAAGCTCAATCACTAGTGCCGTCGTTTACACGAATATACCCAATGCTGGAGACGCCAGCGATGTAGCTAATCAGGGCTCACTTCTTCCTAGTGCAAGCTTCACAATTGGGGCGCTCGGCCTCAACTTCCAAAGTGGCCCATCGCCTTACACAGTTGCCGGCTTCCTAAATAACCCAACCTTTTCCAACCAGATGAATGGCTTTGACCCGACCAGCACGGCGGACAATATTGAGTTGGTCATCACCGGATTGGTCACTCTCAATGCCGGATCCAACAGCTTTACTGTCGGCCATGACGATGGAGTCGTTTTGACCATCGGCAGTGGCATCGGAACTGTCGTGAACCAACCTGGGCCTACCGGATTTGTAACCACTCCCTTCACGGTGACGGCGCCTTCAGCTGGGGACTATGCCTTCACACTGGAATATACCGAATGCTGCGGGGCTCCTGCCGATCTTCTCTGGAACGTCAACGCTCAAACAGTTGGTTTCGGCGGCGGTTCCGTGCCTGAACCTGCATCTCTGACTCTCTTCGGATCCGGGATGGTTGGTCTGTACGGCCTGGTTCGTCGTCGCTTCCATTCAGCCTCATAACAACTGAACAAATTCATTCGTCTCCAAAAGCCCACCGCAGTTGAATCTCCGGTGGGCTTTGTGGCGTCTGCAGGGGAATCTTCGCGTCTTGCGGTACTCTGGGTAAACATTCTCTTCGAACAGAGGTCTTCTTTGGCTCGGTTCCTCAAGTGCTGCATTCTCTTTCTGTCTGTCTTGCCTGCATCTGCCCAAACCCAGCAGGTCTTCGGCTACCGCGATTTCTCCCAGCAGGCCAAATGGGACGCCGCATTCCTCGCCGTGCCCGATGCCGCTCTTGCCGGCCAGCACCTGAAAACCCTGACCGCGGCACCTCACTGGGCCAGTTCGCCGGAGGATTACGCCACTGCCGTCTACGTAGCCGACAAATTCAAGGCCGCCGGCCTGCAGACCGAGATCGTCCCTTACAAGGTACTGCTCAACAAACCCGTCAGCATCCTCGTGGAAGCTTTTGATTCCAACGGCGCCAGGATCATGTCGGGGCCTGAACCGGAGCACGTCGACCCGAAACGATTTGGCGGCGATCCCTTTCAGAATGACCCCCGCATTCTCCCCGCATTCAACGGCTCCTCGCCCTCCGGAGACGTGACCGCCGAAGTCGTGTACGCCAACTATGGCGACCTTTCCGATTTCATGAAGCTTGCCAGCATGGGAATCAGCGTCAAGGACAAGATCGTCCTTGTCCGCTACGGCCAGAACTTCCGCGGCGTAAAGGTCTACATCGCTCAGCAATACGGAGCCAAAGGCGTCCTGATCTATTCCGATCCCGCCGACGACGGCTATTTCCGAGGCGACGTCTACCCGAAGGGGCCGTACCGTCCGAACACAGCAGTCCAGCGAGGCTCCGTTCAGTTCCTTCCCATCTACCCCGGCGATCCTGAAACTCCCGGCATCGCTTCCACTCCTGACCTTCCCGACTCACAGCGCATTCCCGCGGATGAACTTCAGGCCAATCAGCCCAGCATTCCCGTGAATCCTCTCTCCTACAAAGATGCGGCTCCCATCCTCAAATGCCTCGGCGGTCTCGAGTCTCCGCGCGCATGGCAGGGAGCGCTTCCCTTCACCTACCACATAGGCGCCGGTGGCAACGGAAACGGCAAGGTCACCGTTCACATGAAACTTGTCCAGGACGCAGCCCTCCGGATCATCTGGGATGTCATCGGGACAATCCCCGGCACCGATAAGTCAGACGACTGGGTCATCGCAGGCAATCACCGTGACGCATGGGTCTACGGGGCCGTCGATCCAAACTCCGGAACCGCCGCCATGCTTGAAACCGTGCATGGCCTTGGCGAATTGCTCAGGCAGGGCTGGAAACCGCACCGCACCATCGTCATCGGCTCGTGGGACGCAGAGGAAGAGGGCCTCATCGGCTCAACGGAGTGGGCTGAGCAGCATGCAAATCTCCTGAGCCGCGCTGTTGCCTACTTCAACACCGATGTAGGCGTCTCAGGGCCGGACTTTAAAGCTGCCGCCGTTCCCTCACTTAAGCAGTTTGTTCGTGAAGCCACCAGGCAGGTCCATAGCCCAAAGGGCGGTACCGTCTACGAACAATGGAAAGAGTCGCAAAAAATCGACGCCGAACGAGTCATCAATACCGTTGCAGGCACTCCAGGTGGCCCTTCCCGCTTCAATGCCGCCGTCGAAGACGACGTCCGAGTAGGCGATCTGGGCTCGGGCTCCGACTACACACCTTTCCTGCAGCACCTTGGTGTGCCTTCCACGGATATCGGCTCAGAAGGCCCTTATGGCGTCTACCACTCCGTCTTCGACAACTACAACTGGTTCGTAAAATTCGCCGATCCCACCTTCGTCTACGAGCAGCAGCAGGCCCGGGTCTTCGGTCTCGAAATTCTCCACATGGCCGACGCAGATGTATTGCCTTATGACTATCAGCTCTATGGCCGCGAAATCATAAGCTATCTCGAGACCGCTCAAAAGCACGCCGCCTCTCTCAAATTGACCTTCGATTTCGCTCCTGCCCTCACGGCGGCTCATCGTTTTGCGGATGCTGGAGCCGAAGTTCGAACCCGTCAACTCCATCCACCCATGAATACAACACCCCTCAATCACGCCCTTCGTACCGCCGAGGAGAATCTGCTCAACCCTGCCGGCCTCCCCCATCGCACCTGGTACAAGCACACCATCTACGCCCCCGGAGAATTTACCGGCTACGCCGCAGTCGTCATTCCCGGCGTTAATGAGGCAATCGATACATATGATTCCGAACGAGCGAAGGCTCAACTAGCCATCCTCACCGATGCTCTGAATCGCTCAGCCGCGACCCTTGAAACCGCTGCAAGGTAGTGAGAAACCATCGAGAACGGACGGCATAGCCCATGCTGACATTCCATACAACGAACGGGTTACGGACCTCAACCCGAACTGGGGATGTCCTCTTTCCATGACCCGGGGCATCATCCTTGATGAGACGGCTGAAGCCGCCCAAGGAGTCTTCCCCGCATGGTTCACGACTTGGTTCTCGCTCTCGTATTTCTCGCCATGATCATCGCACCTGCTCTGCTTGCAATGCGTTCTGACCGCGAGGAAAAAGACATCCTCTAACCCGCTTTTGAGGCTAGCTTGTCGCCTGAATATTATTGTTGTTCGTCTGCACCGCGTTTCAATCTTTCCTACGCTGAGGGTATGGCCTTCAACTTCAGCGCCGTCAAAATCGACGATCGAGCCGACGTCAATTCCAACCCGGTTCTGATCGGCCAGCATCGGAGTTCTTTCCACCTCCGATCCTCACAAATTTCGCGTCGGGTCAGGCCTAATACACGGTGACTCGATAACCGCAAACGGCCGCACCTTCATATCGGGTGCGGCCTCAACCTTTTAAGTGAACGTGGGAGAAACTTAGCTCCTGAGAGCCATCTGTTCCGTCACGATCTGCGTCAAGTCCTGTTTCTTCAGCCCATACTGCTCTTCGTTGAACTTATCTACCTTGCTCGACCAGTTCATGGAGCAGAATTTCGGCCCGCACATCGAGCAGAACGCCGCCTCCTTGTAGTAGTCGTCCGGCAGCGTCTCGTCATGCATCCCGCGCGCCGTCTCAGGATCAAGCGACAGCGCAAACTGCTTCTCCCAGTCAAACGTGTATCGCGCATAAGAGATCGCATCGTCGCGGTCCCTCGCGCCCGGCCGGTGGCGGGCAATATCCGCCGCATGAGCAGCGATCTTGTACGCGATGATGCCGTCCTTCACGTCTTTCTCATTCGGCAGCCCCAGGTGCTCCTTCGGAGTTACATAGCAAAGCATCGACGCCCCATGCCAGCCGATCATCGCCGCGCCAATCGCGCTCGTGATGTGGTCATATCCCGGAGCAATATCCGTCACCAGCGGTCCCAGCACATAAAACGGAGCTCCATCGCAGAGCTCGACCTCTTTATCCACCTGCTCCTTGATCTTGTCCATCGGCACATGCCCCGGACCTTCGATCATCACCTGCACATCGCTCTTCCAGGCCTCGCGCGTCAGTTCACCCAGCGTCTTCAACTCGGCAAACTGGGCCTCATCGCTCGCGTCAGCCACGCAACCCGGCCGCAGACCATCGCCAAGCGAGTAGCTCACGTCGTACTTCGCCATGACCTTCGTAATCCGGTCGAAGTTCTCATACAGGAAATTCTGCTTGTGATGATGGGTCATCCACTGCGCCATAATCGCGCCGCCACGGCTCACGATGCCTGTAATGCGCTTGGCAACCATCGGTACGTATTGGATCAGCACGCCCGCATGAATCGTGAAGTAATCCACTCCCTGCTGCGCCTGCTCCTCAATGACCTCAAGATAAAGGTCAATGTTCAGGTCTTCCAGCTTCTTCACCCGGCTTAGCGCTTCATAAATCGGCACCGTCCCGATCGGCACCGGGCTGTGACGCAGAATCGCCTCGCGAATCATCGGAATGTCCCCGCCCGTCGAAAGATCCATCACCGTATCGGCGCCGAAGTGCACAGCTGTATGCAGCTTCCGCAGTTCCTCATCCACATTCGACACAATCGCTGAATTCCCGATATTCGCATTGATTTTGCAAAGGCTCTCCACCCCAATGCACATCGGTTCCAGTTCAACGTGGTTGATATTCGCCGGGATAATCATCGTCCCCTTGGCTATCTCACTCCGGATCAATTCGGCCGAGACCTTCTCTCTCTGCGCAACAAAGGCCATCTCTTCCGTGATCATTCCCTTGCGGGCAAAGTGCATCTGCGACATGTTCCCGTCGCCCGTCTTCTCGGCCTCGGCCTTCCGCTTGACGATCCACTCCCTCCGCCCCGTCGGCACCTTATAACCGTTGCCGTTCGCATCATTGCCGTTTGAGTGATTGCCGTTTGTGCTCATGCTGTCCCTCGTTTCAACTTCAACTAATAAATCTCGGTCTAACCCTGAGTATCGATCGTCCCTGACAGACGTAAACCGAGTATATCGCTCTGAGAAACCCCCTGCACCCGAGTACGCGTTTCACCGGCCAACCTCAGCCATAGCGTCGCATCCAATCCTCAGAACGAAGAACGACCGGCACGACCGTGAGCACTCCGGCGAACGATGCCCGCTCTCGCGCAATGACACAACCTGAAACCAACATCACTCGCCATCCGGGCGAGCGACCAATTGTGTCCAGGAAACTCTAAAGGAGCTTCACCATGAAATTTTTTTCAGCAAATATCGAAGACCTTCGCACTCTCTACATTGAGAACCTCAAGAAGGCTCTCGACATGGAACAAAAGATTACCAAAGCACTCCCCACGATGATCGACGAGTCCACCGACCCTGATCTCAGAACAGCCTTCGAAGATCATCTTCGTCAGACTCAAGGGCACGTAGCCAAGGTCGAGTCCCTTCTCCGCGACCTGGTCGGCGATGCGGAAACCGTCACTTGCAAAGTCATCAACGGCCTTACCACCGAAGCCGAAGACAGCATCAAGGACGCCACCGATCCCGGCATTCGCGACGTTACCCTCATCGCCGCCGGACAGCAGGTCGAGCATCACGAGATCGCCGTCTACGGTACCCTTCGGAATTGGGCTAACCTGCTCGGCCTCTCCAATGACGCGCAGGTTCTCGACTCCATCCTCGCCGACGAGAAGGCCGCTGACAAACTTCTCAGCTCCATCTCCGACAACCTCAACTTCCGGGCTGCAGCATAGCCGAACAACCAAATACCGGCTGGAATTCACATTCCGGCCGGTATTTTCTCTCACACTATTCGTTCCGCAGCGCAACCATGGGGTTAATCCTCGAAGCCCTTCGCGCCGGAAGATACCCGGCCAGCAGCGCCACTCCACCCAGCAGCACAATCATTCCCCCAAACGTCGGCGGATCGGTCGGATTCGTCCCGAACAGCAGCGACCCAATCAGTCTCGCAAACACGATGGACGCGATCACTCCAACACCAATCCCGATCAGCGCCATTTGTAGCGTTTTCGTCAACACTCCCATCTGCACCCGCCCGGGAGTAGCGCCTAACGCCATCCTGATTCCGATCTCCTGCGTTCGTCGTGTCACCGAGTACGAAATCACTCCATAAATCCCCAACGACGCCAGCACTAAACCAAGCCCGGCAAATGCTCCCACCAGAATCACAAAGAATCGTCGCGGCGAAACAGCATGGTCCACGATCCCCCGAATCGGCCGGAACTCTACCGTCGGCTGGTTCGGATTCAGTTCGCGCAACGTCCGCAGCACGCTCCCCGACAACTGCGCCGGGGGCAGTTTGGTTCGAATGACCAGCTCCGCACCTTCCGGTCCCCACTCATCGCGCATCGCCGGCAGATACATCTGTTCGCCCACCGTTCCCTCCACATTCGTCTCATGGACGTCGTCGACAACCCCAATCACCCGCACCTCGTTTTTACCGATCAACACTGTCCTTCCAAGAATGTCCTCGCCCGGCCAGAGAAAATTCGCGGCCTTCTGGTTCAGGATCACCGTGCTATCACCCTTCATATCGTCCAGCCACGTGAAATCGCGTCCATGCAGACGCATTCCCATCGCAGGGATATATCCCGGGGTCACAATATAAACAAACGCGCCCGGAACACTGCCGCTCTTGTAATCCTTACCCTTCACACGAGGACCACCCCATCCGCGATTTCGCTCCAGCGGCAGGTTGTCCGAGATTCCTGCCATATCCACTCCCGGAATCGCCCGGACCCGCCGAATCATCTCCTGGAAAATCGCGTTCCTTCTCTCCGTCTTTCGGCCATCGTCGTAATCAACCTTGATCGTCGCCGCGCTCGATGGCTGGAATCCCAGATCCACATCCAGCACACGGAGAAAACTCCTCAGCAGCAATCCCGCTCCCACAAGCAACACGCAGGCGAGCGCGACTTCTGAGATCACGAGGGTCGTCCGCATCCGCTCATGCTTCCTTCCGTCGCTCATTCCCTGCCCTGTGTCCTTCAGGGCCTCCTGCAAATTGCCACTCGACATCTTCAGCCCCGGCAGCAGCCCAAACAGCACTGCCGACGCGACTGCAATCAACACCGTCCACAGCAGCGCCGAACCGTCCACCTTCACGCTGCTCAACAGCGGCAACGCAATCGATCCCTGGTGCGCCAGGTACGCCGTAGCCCCGTACGCCAGCGCCAATCCCAATACCGCTCCTGCGCCTGACAACACCAGGCTCTCCGTGAGCAATTGCCGAATCAGCCGTCCTCGTCCCGCTCCCAGCGCGCTTCTCACCGCAAACTCTTTGCTTCGCGACGCCGCTCGCGCCAGCAGCAGATTCGACAGATTCACGCACACAATCAGCAGAATCATCCCCACCGCGCTCCAGAGCACAATCAGCGAACGCCGCAGTTTCCCGCTCACATACTGCTTCAACTCAATCGGCCGTGCGGTGTAACTACCCCGCGAATCCGGAAATCTCTTGCCCCAATAGAACTGCGGAAACAGCATCGTCGCCTCAGCCTGCGACTGCGCCACACTGATCCCCGGCTTCAGTCTTCCAATCAGCGCCAGCGCGTTTCCGCTCATGCGAATGTAATCCATCACCTGCGGTACAAAGGCGTCCACCTTCGTTCCCGGTGCAAACACTGCGCCAAAATCAAACGTCTCCGGCAGAACACCCACCACCGTCGATGGACTTTCATTCAGTGTGATTGCCTTTCCCACAATCGACCGGTCCCCGCCAAACTGCCGCTTCCAGAAAGCATGGGACAGCATCACCACGCCCGGTGCGCCTTTCAGCGCCTCACTCCCCGTAAACGACCGTCCCAACTCAGGCTGCACGCCAAGCACTGGAAAAAAGTTATACGCAACTCCGATTGCCGTCACCGGAAGAGGATCTCCGCGCCCTGTCAGTTTGAAGTTGTCTGAGGTCGAAAACGCAAAATAGCCCGTCACATCCTCATACGACCGGTTCATCGCCAGCAGATCGTCGTAAGCGTCCACCGAATACGTCGCGGCCGAGAGCCCGTTCGCATTCGCAGGCGCAATCCACACCAGCCGCTGTGGATCGCGAAACGGTAGCGGACGCAGCAGAATCGTATTTACAACGCTGAACACGACAACATTCGCTCCAATTCCCAGCGCCAGAATCGCAATTGCAACGAGCGCGAATCCGTGATCCCGCCGTAATGCCCGCAGCGTGTAACGAAGGTCTTGAAGCAGAACATCCAGCCACGGCAATCCGCGCGACTCTCTCTGTCGCTCCTTCGCCTGGGTCACTCCGCCAAACCGAACCAGCGCCTGCCGCCGGGCCTCTTCCCACGGCATTCCCTTGTTCAGGTTCTCTTCCACTGCCAGCTCGAGATGAGTCTTCACCTCATCATCCAGATCTTCATCCAGTGGAGACTTATGAAAAAACGCCCCCATCCGGGCCGCAGCACGCCTTAGCGAGTCCAGCAACGATATCTTCATCGCTCACCGCCTTCGGTACCCATCGCCAGCACACGCCCCATCACCCCGGAGAGCCGCTGCCAGTACTCCGCATCCTCCGCAAGCTGCTTCCGTCCGCGTGGCGTAATCGAATAAAATTTCGCCTTCCGGTTGTTGTCCGAAACTCCCCACTCCGCCGCAATCCAGCCCCTCTGCTGCAGCCGCACCAGCGACGCATAGATCGTCCCCTGGTTCAGCAGAACCTCATCCCCGCTCACCTGCTCGATGCGCCGCGCAATCCCATAGCCATGCATCTCCCCCATGGCCTCCAGTGTCTTCAGAACCATGAGGTCCAGTGTCCCCTGCAAAAGATCCAGCTTCGACTCGCCCATTAATCTCTCCTGTGGTATCGCCACACTTGTATACCTGTGGATACGCCACAGGAAGACAAAAGTTCCCCCGAATGTTCACTAAACAACCAGGGGCAATCTGGCGAAAACACTGTCAAGCTCCATCACATGCGTCAAACTGGGTCCCCGCGCAGCAAAGGTCGAGAAATCAATGATTTCCGTCAAGAAAATAAACCTCACTGCAGTGGCAGAGGAGTTTCAGTTGGCTCGTTAAAATAAAAGCAGCAGACAGAAGCCCGGTGGAAAAGCCGGGTTTCTGTCTTTGTAGCTGATTCGCAGGGGGATATCTTCTAACCGGAAATCTTAATCTAAACAGAATAGAATGAGAAATTTACATCAAAAGATACCCGGGGGGGAGGGTATCCCCTGAACCGGAAAAGGCCACCGTAAGGTGGCCTCCCGAACAACAAATAACGAATCAACGAACACAACGGATCAATAGACGTCACGCTGGTAGCGCTTCTGCTTCTTCATCCTGGCCAGATACTCCTGGGCCTGCTCAAGCGTCCCATTCGATCCCTGCGCGAGGACATCGAGCAGTGCCGTCTCCACATCCTTGGCCATGCGAGTCGCATCGCCGCAAACATAGAAGTAGGCGCCACGCTCCAGCCAGTTGAACAGTTCCTTTGCGTTCTCCCGCAAGCGGTCCTGAACGTAGACCTTCTCTCGCTGATCGCGCGAAAACGCGGTGTGAAGGTGCTTCAGCGTACCGTCCTTCACCATGTCGAGAAACTGGTCTTTATATAGGAAGTCCAGCTTCTCCCGCTGCTCGCCGAAGAACAGCCAGTTATCCCCCGGCTGCCCGGTTGCCTGCCGCTCTTCAAGGAACGCCCGGAACGGAGCAACTCCCGTTCCCGGCCCAATCATGATGACCGGAGCCGAAGTATCCTCCGGCAGCCTGAAGTTCGCATTCGAGTGCAGAAAGATCGGCAGCTTCGTGCCGACCTCGGCACGATCGCCAAGCTGACCGCTGGCAACGCCCTGCCGGCTACGGCCATGCGATTCATACCGGATAACGCGCACAGTCGTATGCACACTGTCCGGATGCACCTTCTGGCTGGACGCAATCGAGTACATCCGTGGAGCCAGCCGCTGCAGCACATGGAAAAGCTGCTGTGGCTCCTTGATTACGCCTGGGAAGTCCTCCACCAGGTCCACAAATTCGCGGCCCCAGCAATACTCCTCGGCCCGGGGACGGTTCTCTGGCCCCACCATCGCCTTCAGTCCTTCAACAGCAGGAGCCAGCTTTGCATACTGACCAACGCTTCCACGCGCAAGCTTGCCAATCGCCAGTCGCGTCCGCAGCGCTTCTTCAAGGGAAATTTCGACCTTGTAGTGATCCAGGACCCGCTCATCACCCCTGAACCCAAGAGACTTCAGCGTATCCTCAACCGCCTCAATACGATTCTCAGGAATGATTCCCGCCGCATCGCCGGGCGTATAGGTCATACCCTCGCCAAGCGACAACTCAATGTGCCGGGTCTCTTTTTCTGAACCCTCTGCCGTCAGCAGATAGTTCACGTTCACATTCGATAAATAGGGGCTGTTTCTCGTGTACTTCGACGAGTGCCCCGTCGAAGCCTTAACTTCTTCCAAAACCTCGTTCATCTTTATATGGTAAAACGTCTTGCCGTAACTTGCCTACGACTTCGGTTCCCACGAACAAATGAGTGCCTTGTTGTCCACCCATTGATCGGGACCTACCATTCGCCATTTTTCTGCATTCTCTTGATCTTGCTTTTGATCAGGTCACGCTTCAATCGGCTCAGATGATCGATGAACAGGACCCCATCGAGATGGTCAATCTCGTGCTGAAACGCGCGCGCCAGCAACTCTTCGCCCTCAAGCTCAAACCATTTTCCATCGACGTCCTGCGCCTTCACCTTCACCCACGCAGAACGTCGCACTTTCTCGCGAATCTCGGGCAGGCTAAGGCATCCTTCTTCCTCGAGTTGCTTGCCCTCGCGCTCAATAATCTCTGGATTGATCAGAACTATCTTTTCATCCGGATTCTTCTTGAAGCTGATGTCGATAATGGTAAGTCGCTGCGAGATTCCGATCTGAGGCGCGGCCAGCCCGATACCCTGCGCCGCATACATCGACTCAAACATCTCCTCAACCAGTGTCTTCAACTTGTCGTCAAAAGTCGTAACCGGCGCGCCCCGTTTCGACAGAATCGGATCGGGATATTTCACAATCTCATGGATTTTTACCGTCTTTGCCATCAATATGCCTTGATCTGTTCCAGGTAGCCCTTGTAGTTGCGCTCCAGTTCCGGCAGCGAATCTCCGCCGAACTTCTCGATCACCAGCCGCGCAATCGTGAGAGCAACCATAGCCTCTGCAGCAACACCCGCCGCAGGCACAACACATACATCGCTACGCTCATATGCTGCTTTTACCGGCTCACGCGTTTCAAAACTGACACTCGCCAATGGTCGTCGCAATGTCGAAATCGGTTTCAGATATCCGCGAACCACAACATCTTCTCCATTGGAGATACCGCCTTCGATGCCGCCGGCATTATTGTGGTCACGCGAGAACTTCGTGAAATCCTCTTCGGAACCTTCGTAGGCGATCGCATCGTGAACCGCCGAGCCCAAAGACTCCGCCGCCGTAACCCCGCGGCCGATCTCAACCGCCTTTACCGCCTGCAGACTCATCACCGACTGGGCCAGCAAACCATCAAGCCTTTCATCCCAGTTCGTGTGTGTTCCCACACCGGGCGGCAACCCGTGAATAATAACCTCGAAAACCCCGCCCACCGTGTCGCCCGTCCGAAGAACACCGTCAACCTCGGCCTTCATCCGGCCCTCGCTCTCGGCATCGACACAATTGAGCAAAACTTCGTCCTTCTGCGACAAGGTAACGATTTCGTCCCACTGGGCGGGACGCGACAACTCTGCCTTGCCAACACGGATTACGTGGCTGAGCACCTCAATACCCAGCGCCCTCAGCAGAAGCTTCGCAAAAGCTCCTGAAGCAACACGAGCGGTGCTTTCACGAGCACTCGCTCTTTCAAGCACATAACGAGCATCTTTGAAGTTGTACTTTATGGCTCCGGCAAGATCCGCATGCCCTGGACGCGGCGAAGCGACTGCCTTATGTTTCGCGGCATCGCCCTCTTCAACTGGCAGAATCTCCGTCCAGTTCTTCCAGTCGTTGTTTGCGATCGTCATCGCAACCGGCGAGCCAATGGTTTTCCCATGCCGCACACCAGAAAGAATGTGGACCGTATCGCGCTCGATACGCATCCGTCCGCCGCGGCCATACCCCTTCTGCCTCCGCCACAACTCCCGATTGATGAATTCCTGATCGACAGGAACGCCAGCCGGAAGACCGCTTATCATCGCCACGAGGCTTTCGCCGTGGCTCTCACCTGCTGTTGAAAATCGAAGCATTCCGCTTACTTACCCGTATCCTCGCACTTCAGTGCAGAAAATTTATTGTAACAATGCAGACCGAAACGGAATCGCTCCGCCTATTCGCTATCTTTTAGAAAGGCCCGCGAGTTGAACAGGGGCCGCTCCATCGATCGAACCCAATCGGTAAACTCTTCAGGGCCTTTCCCCTGTGCGGCGGCAGAAGCAAAAGCATTGCGAAGCGTCTGCATTTTGGCTTCGAGATCATCAAACGTGTGGAGCAGGAGTGCCTCTGGTGTCATCGGCAATTTAGGCGAACCAAACTCGTATTTTCCATGATGAGAAAGAATCATGTGCTCGACAAGAACCCGAAGCTTCTCAGGGAAAGCTCCCAGTTGACGCACCTTTTCCTGCAGCATTCCCAGAGCGATATTGATGTGTCCGACAAGCTGCCCCTCTATGGTGTAGCCAAAGCTCGGTTTCCAGTGAAGTTCTCGAACCTTTCCAATGTCATGAAGGATCGCTCCTGTAACCAGCAGGTCAGGATCAACCTCCGGGTAAAACGGAACCGCGGCAACACACACCCGGACGAGTGTAACGACATGCTCGAGAAGCCCACCTAGCCACGCGTGGTGAAGCATCTTGGCCGCAGGCGCCGTTCGATATGCCTCCGCAATCTCCGGATCATCAAGAAACGCAAAGACAAGCCGTTGCAGGTCAAGATTGCTGAAACGTAAGACGTAACCGCGAAGCTCTGCCCACATCTCATCCACGTTGAACTGTGTGACTGGTAAATAATCGGCAGGATCGACCTCGGTATCGGCAGCAAAACGAAAGCGTTTCAGGTCCATCTGAAACTTGCCCTGATAACGCCCGATCTGTCCTTGCACTTTGACATAGCAGCCTTCGGAGCAGGCCGCTATCGAATCGGCAAAGTCTTCCCACATCACCGCTGGCAACGAGCCCGTTTTGTCGGTCAGGATGACAGAGATAAACTGCCCGCCCTGCCTTCGGTCGCGCAGCTGCAGCGAGGTCAAAACGAAGTAGGAAGTGACCACAGCATTCTCAAAACGCGGCGCGTCCGCAACAAAAAAATCTTTCATTGAGACCAGAATACCTTGCAGTCAGACGAACGCGAGAGCCAAAGGCCCTCGCGTCATCTTCTGTTACCGATTAGTTTTGCGGCGTCGGAGGAGCTGGAGTTGGCGACGGCGCTGGAGCCGGTGGCGGAGTACTCGGTGTCAACCCCGCAGGGGTCGCTCCAAGGCTGGGATTTACCGTCGGATCGGGCGGCGGGGCTTCGGCTGGCGGCTTCGTGTCCTTATTCTGTAGCCGCTCCTTCGGAGCGCCCTTCTCTTTCTTTGGCTTCTTCTTCGTTCCCGTATCGCCGTTTAAACCAAGCGGGGCTGCCTGTGTCTTTTCCGTCGCCAGCTCGTCAGACGTCGGGCCAGCTGGGGTTGAAGCGATCTTCTCTTTCTCCTTGGCCGTCTTTTTAGCAGCTTTGTCGGCAGCTTCCGTCTTCGCTCGGTAGCTGTATCTTGTCTTCCCTGTAACAGCTGACTTGGGAGCAAGGGGATCGGGATCGGAAGTGGCCGATATCTGAGTTGTCGTCTCGGTTGGAGCGATTGCCGTCCCCGGAGCTACTGCCGCACCAGAGTCACCAGCCTGTGTGCTCGAAGCCCCACCGGCGCCCGAGCCTTCAGAGGCCTGTTGCGGGCCGGGCGGAAGGGCATTTCTGGGTGCCTGCCCATATCGAATCTTCTCTTTCTTTATCTTCTTCGGTTTCGATGGCGTCACCGGCGTCTTCGTCGTTGTTGCGGCCGATGATGCTGTCGCCGTCGTTGCCAAAGGAGCGGTCGCCACAGCAGGAGTTGCAGTGGGAGCCGGGGCCGTCTTGCTCACCGTGGAGAAACGTCCACCGCGATCAAACCTCTGTTTTTCCGTCGCCTTCTTCTTCTTTGGCGCAGGCGGAGCATAAGCGGTGAAGACAGGCTTCGTCTGTTTTGAACTCGCTCCCGAATCAACAAAACCGGGTTTGATATCGATGTAAGCCTCTTCACGCAACTTGGTTAGATACGCACGAAGCGCAGGCTGCATTGCCTGCATGTACAGCGCTTCCTGGACCTGCGGCTCGACATCTTTGAGTGGAGGGACCCCCGCCGCCTGGTGCTCCGCAACCTTCAGAATCACAAATCCCTGGCGAGTGCGAATCGGGGCAGTTACCCCTCCCGTCGGAAGTCCGAATGTTTGATCTTCCAGAACCTTCGCCAGCGCGCCGCGCTTGAACAGTCCAAGATCGCCGCCCTGCGAAGCCGTCGGGCCGCCCGAATACTGTTTCGCAAGATCATCGAACTTTCCGCCCGCTTTAATCTTTTCGGTAATGTCATTTGCCTTCGCCTGGGCCTGAGCAACTACAGCGTCGTTTGCATCCGCCGGCGTCGGAACGAGAATCTCACTAAGCCTGACCTGTTCTGGCTGAGCAAACTCGTTTTTGTGAGCGTCGTAGTAGGTCTGCTCCTGTCCCTGCGTCATCTGAATGCGTCGTCCCACCTCTTCTTGCACAACGCGCTGAGTGATGATGTTGTTCTTAATATTCGCTTTGAAATCCTCAAACGATACACCCTGTTGGCGGGCTGCCTTTTCGAGGTCTTCCATCGAGTCCAGATGATTCTGTTTGCGGATCTCGTCAAGCCGGCGAATGACCTCAGCGTCTGCATTGATGCCCATCTCCTTCCCTCGCGAAAGGAGAAGTTGCTGGTCGATCATGTCCCTTAGCAGATTTTTTTGACGTTCGGCAGTGTCAGTAGGATTGGCATTGCCTTGCTGAACCTCGTACGCCAACTGTTGCTGCGCACGTTCCAGATCGCTCCGATTGATGATCTGGTCGTTGACGCGAACGACCACATCCTCAATCACTTGGCCGTTCGGAGTAATTGCTGGCGGCGTGGGCAATGCTACCTGCGGCTGAGGGGCAGATGGGGTCAACGGACTCTGGTATCGAGGGGCCTGAGCCTGCACGGCTACTGGCAACGCTAGGAGGCTAAGCCCGCATATCGCCACAAACTGCGAAATTCTCAAATTCATTTTCACTCGTAATTTCTGCCAGCATCGCGGCATCGAGCCGCATTGGTACGTTCACCCCCGGCTATTTTGACTCCGCCGAACGGTGCACGGTTACCTGTTCACCAATTCTAAAACGGCAAAGGCAAAGACGCGAATCGAAACCAACCAAAAGAGTCAGGCAAAGGCTCACCCCGCGATGCTATACTCCGTCAAATGGAGGACGCGTCTTTTCTACGGGGCGTCCGGCGCAAATGCCTGCGCAGCTTTGTTTTCGAGGTTATCTAGCCGATGGCACCCCGCACTCGTCGCGCACTTTTCTCCGTCACTGTCTTCCTGGCCACCTGCGGTGTGCTGGGATCGTTCATCAATCAGAAGGTCGCTGCCCAATCAGCCAATGATGAATCCGTTCTCCGCGATAACTTACACACGTTCACCAATGTGTACTCCATCGTCGAGCAGAACTACGCTGAGCCGATGAATCAGGAGAAGACGGACAAAGCCATCTATGATGGCGCGATTCCAGGCATGCTCCACGTGCTTGATCCCCACTCGAACTTCTACGATCCAAAGGCCTACGCGCAGATGCGCGAAGACCAGCACGGACGCTACTACGGCGTCGGTATGACCATCCAGCCGCAGCCCGATCCTACGGCAAAGGGCGGCACAAAGATCGTCGTTCTCTACCCCTTTGAAGGAACCCCTTCCTACAAAGCCGGCGTTCGCCCCGGCGATGTCATCCTTTCAGTCGATGGCAAGAGCACCGAAGGCATGGACTCTGCGGCGGTTGCCGCCCTGCTGAAAGGCCCACGGAACACCCATGTCTCCGTAGAGATGAGCCGCGAAGGTTCACCCAAGCCGTTGGTCTTTGATCTCGTCCGTGACGAAGTTTCGCGGCCCTCTGTCGATCTGGCCTTTATGATCCGTCCCGGCGTCGGCTACATCCACGTCGGCAGCTTCATGGAGACGACCAGTCGCGAGGTTGGGGATGCTCTCGAAAAATTTGGCGACATCAACGGCCTGATCATCGACCTTCGCGGTAATCCCGGCGGCCTGCTGAATGAGGCCGTCAATATGTCGGATAAGTTTCTGCAAAAGGGTCAAATCGTCGTCTCGCAACGCGGTCGTGCTTTCCCGGACCAGGTTTATCGCGCCTCTCACGGCTCCGATACGAAATACCCCATCGTGGTGCTGGTAAATCGCAATACCGCCTCAGCAGCCGAGATCGTCTCCGGCGCATTGCAGGATCATGACCGTGCCTTGATCGTCGGCGAGACGACCTTTGGCAAAGGCCTCGTACAGACTGTATTCCAGATCTCGGAGAACACCGGCCTCGCCCTGACGACCTACCACTACTACACTCCGTCCGGACGCCTTATTCAGCGCAACTACAATCACGTTTCGCTGTACGACTACTACTACGTCCGTGACTCCGATACGCAGCAGAAGGACAAGGGCAATCTCGAAGTAAAACTTACCGATTCCGGACGCACTGTCTACGGTGGTGGCGGCATCACCCCCGACGAGAAAATCGACAACCTGAAGACCAACCGCTTCCAGGACTCGCTGCTCCAGCGTTATGCGTTCTTCAACTTCAGCAAGCATTACATGGCAGTTCACAACTCAGTCCCCAAAGATTTCACCGTAGACGACGCAGTTCTTCAGGAATTCAAGGCATTCCTCAAAGCGCAGAATCCTGCCATCGACTACACGGATGCCGATTTCGCTAGCGTTCAGGACTGGATCAAAGAGAGCATCAAGAGCGAACTCTTTACCTCGCAGTTCGGTCAACTCGAAGGCCTGAAAGTCCGCGCCGAATGGGATCCTCAGATTGTGAAGGCGCTCACCTTCCTGCCCGAGGCTCAGACCCTTCAGGAGCACCTGAAGCTCGCTCAAGCTCAGAAGGCCAGCCCTGGCACCCACTAACTCGGTACTCCAAAATCCAAAAGCCCGCGGATTTCGCGGGCTTTCCTCTTTAACTCAATCATCTGGAGCGGGAGACCGGGATCGAACCGGCGACATTCAGCTTGGGAAGCTGACGTTCTGCCACTGAACTACTCCCGCTACGCTCCCCATTATAGCCGGTGACCTAATGTCCGCAACGTCTCTTACGTTCTGCTCCTGCCTCACTCATCGAGCTTGAATATTCGTATCTGAACCAGCTTGCTGATCGTAAGGTTGTTGAAGCCGCGTGCCCGCATCTTCTCAATGAACTCGGGCGTCACCTTGAATATCCGCATCTGAACCAGTTCATCCAGTGTTGGCTGGTACCCTAGTGCGCGAATCTTCTTCACCTCTTCCGGATCAACTTTCTGAACTCTAAGCGCAATCAGCTTCTGAGCTGATGGCGTCGCATAGCCAAGAGCATTGAGGCTCTTCACATAGTCGGCATCCACATGAAAAATCTTCATCGCAATCAGATTGCTGGCGTCGATGCCGGTGACGCCAGCCGTCTGCAAAGACTGCACCCACCCCGCCTCAATATGAAACAACGTGTAAACCTCAAGCTTCTCCGAGTCCAGTCCCGTAATTCCTAATCCGCGCATGCGTTCGACGAAAGCCTTGTTCGGCTCGAAGGTAAAGTCGCCGCTCAATTCAGAATTGTGGATTGTGCCTGAGCAAGTCAGCGTTCCTGCCTCTGCCCTCAGGATCGCCTCAGCATGAGCTCCCTCGCGGGTGAGGTCGGCTAACGAAAAGCCCGCAAACGCGTCCGCCGCCTCCTGTGTGCGTGTATCGTGACAGTCCCTGCCCTCGATACAATCGCCCCGCTCTAACCGCAGTTCGAGGTTGTTCCCCTGGGTAGATGCTCGAATGCTGCATCGTCCCTTCAGCGACTGGAGAATCTCATCTGCACGCAGCGATGCGATCCCCAGCACAATCAAAAGCGCTCCAGCTATACGTTGAGGATTCATTAGTTCTTCTCCGCTTTCTGGTCGCCGTCATCCAGCAGACCTGAGATGCGCAGCCTCACGAGCTTATCGATTGTCAGTTGGTTGAAGCCGTGGCGCTTCGCCGATGCAATAAAGGCCTCATCAATATGGAAGATACGAAGTTGAATCAGCTGATTCAGCGTTATATCCGGATACTGTGTCTTTGCTGTCTTTGCGAACTCGGGAGTGATGCTGTGCACTCTCAGTTCAACAAGCTTCGACGGTGGAATATCGCTGAATCCAGCTGCTTTCATCCCGGCAACAAATTCGGGGGTCACTTTGAAAATTTGATACTGGATCAAGTCGCGCAGCGTGGAAGGTTTCAGACCGGAAGCGGTCAATGACTTTACCGTCTCCGGCGTAACGCCGAAGATTTTCAATTCAATCAGCTCTTGCGCGCTTGGCTTTCCATAACCAAGCTGCTGCATACTCCGCGCATACTCCGGCGTGATGTGATGAATCTTCATCTCAATCAACTTGTCCAGGTCGTCCCCATAGCCTGCGGCGCGCATCTCTGCTATGTAATCGCTCTTTGTAGAAGTTGATTCCGAACTCTGCTGTTGCATCACAAACATTGCCACTGCGGGAGAAGCCGCATATACCCGGGCCATATGCGTCACAGCGAATGCCGGAGCTCCGCTTATTTGCTCAGCAACCCTGGCCGAAATCATCATACGGAGGAGCTGCAGCGGGAACCGGGCTTGGAGTCGGAGTAGATGATAGGACCGGAACTGGAGCCGTTGCTGGTCTTGGAGTTGCAGCAGCTACTGGAGCGGCCTTTGGCAGGTGTATAGACGCCTTAGCTGGCTGAGCCATAGGAGATGGAGCCGCAGGGCTAACGGGTAGAGACACTGGCTCAGATGGCTCCGCCGGCACCGCGGGGGTTGCCTGGCCGGCGATATGCGCCAGCTTTGGTGCAATCACCGCAGCAGTCTGAATAGACTTCGGTGTCGCGGTTACGTGATCTGCAAGCAAACGAGGTAACGGCAAAACGAATAGACTCAGCATGGCGCATACACCCACCAGTGACAGCGGTGTAATCTGACGGCGCCGCTCAGGCGCTTCTCCCAGAATCCGAACGATCCGAGCCTTCAGGCCGCTCCGATGGCCGTCGAGAGCCATCGCGAGTCGTAGCTTTGAGCCGCGCTGCTCCTCGAGGCAGAGCAATGCAGTTGCATAAACCACGGGATCGCTGCAGTACGCCAACGCTGCATCATCACAGCAAAGCTCTCTCTGCTGGCGGAGATGACTGCTCACCCACCATACGGCCGGATGGAAGAAGAAAAGGGTCTCCACCATCGTCTGCACCATATTCCATAAGTAGTCGCCACGCCGGATATGGGCGAGTTCATGCGCCAGAACAACTTCCAGCTGTCCCGGACTCAGATGCGTCAGAGCAGAGACGGGCAGAAGAATGACCGAGCGCAACACTCCCATTGCCAATGGGCCAGAGACCCGCTCGCTGATATAGAGTTCGATTCTTCGCTTGATCCCAACACGTCCGCACAATTTTGCAAATATGGCGCTGACGTGAGGCGGAACCTGCACAAGACCGCTTCTACGCAACTTGCGAATTACATACCAGCCACCCGCTGTCCGCACCGATAGGATCACGACTCCAGCCAGCCACATCGCATCCAGCCAGGGCATCGCGCTCACCAGGAAAACCACCAGGCTCAAATGAGCTCTCGGTTGAGCAGCCGTAGCCACATCTGGAGTTTGGGCAAAGGCAAAATCGCCGCGAAACTCCGCAGGAAAAGCTGCGAACGTCCCCTGCAGCGACTGGTCATGGTGGGCGACTTGCCTGCTTTCATACGCCAGAGTCACAATCGCCGCACCAAGCATGCTCATCAAAGCAACCAGAGCCAGCCCATAACGAACGTGGCTGCGTAATCTCGCAAACACCAGATCGACACCTCGATACACCAGCGCAATCGCAGTCGCCTGCCAGCAGAAGTGCACAAGAGTCCAGCCCAGTACTGTCATTGAGTCCGTCATTGCTTCTCCTTCTTCTGCTTGATGATTCTCCTGATCTCTTCCAACTCCTCGGCACTCGCCGGCTCCATCGATAAAGCATGCATCGCTAACTGCGCCGCTGATCCTGCAAACAGCCGCTCACTCAGATCGCGCAGCATCTGGCTTTGCGTGTCCTCCTGGCTGGCTGCGGCACGATAAATATGGGCTTTGCCCGCTTCCTCTCTCTCAACCAGCCCCTTCTCAGTCATGATCTGGAGCATCTTCAATACTGACGTGTAACCAAGGGTCCGCTGCTTGCTGACGGTCTCAAACATCTCACGCACCGTTGCTGGACCCTTGTCCCACAACACTCGTAACAGTTCTAATTCGACTTCGGTCGGTTTCGGAAGGTCATGCGTGTCTCTCATGCTCGGCACTTTATACGAAGCTATTCGTAGATGTCAACGAAAACTTTCGTAGCAACCCGTTTTTTTCGATTTCCTGGAAAGGATTACAGCAGTTCTTGTTGAAATATTCACTCCGTAAACATCGGAACTGCCACACTTCCTCATCGCGATGGGCAATGCGCATAATCTATTGATTCCACGAAAATTGAATTCAAGGCTTCCGCTATGGAAAATTCTCGCAGAGTGGGAGTAAAGTTTACGTGCGCGAGATCGGTCGGCAAAACTTTTACATCCGTTTGATTGAAAACACTGGTATACCGGTCTCCAGTTGATATATATATTTTCGACCAAGACTAAATAGAGCCGAAGACAAACGGTACAAGGCCGTAGCTTAACCGGAGCATGTTGAAAGTAAGTAGGTTTCCGGGCATGCTCGCAGTGGTTCAGATTCGGACGGTCTTTGCAATAAAGTTGCCGCGAAGTCTCGAAGGTTCTGGAGAGGTGTCCCATCATGAAGTCTCCTCTTCGCTCGATCACATCGCTTGCCGCGGCAAGTATTGTGCTCCTGTGGTTCTGCGCCTTCAACACTCAAGCGCAGGTCTCCTCTCATCAAAGTTCCCGCTCCCAGGCAAGGTCAGCCTCCCGGGCCCCCGACACGGTGGCTATTCCAGGCCCCCTGCGATCTTTCCTGCGCATGGCCGGCATCAGCCAAAAGGCTCCTGCGGAAGAAGTTTTGCCGCTATTGGCCAGAAATGTCTTTATCCAGGGTTATCAGGTAGGCAAACCCACCGAATATCTCGTTCTGCTCCAGCGTTATGTGCAACAGGCAAAAGAGCTTCAGATACTTGCAGGTTCACAGAACTCAATCCACGTCACCAACTGTGACGACTCCGGGACCTTGCTCCAGATTCTCGGCTACCGGCTGCTGCAGGGTTGCGCCGACAAAAACGTAGTTCTCTCGACTGCTAATCCCGAAAGAGCCTTCCTTACCATCGACTCGGGCTTTCCAATCTCTAATCTTGAGGAAAATCTGCAGAAAGGCGTCCCTTTCGACTATCCCTATCCAGCGACCCGTGTGCCAGTGCTCTTCCGCGAAAGCGATTGGGTACAACTTAATTCAGGAAAGCGTCGGTCGGGTGGCGGAAGTCTGGTCGAAGTTCTATTGCACGACCCTGAAGTAGCTCGACTTTACTGGGCTATGGCCAAAACCAAGACCGAAACCTCCGTATCCCTGCACCGTTCTCCCGGTCTTGCGAAGCTCCTTCCCTTCGGCCCGCTTCTCGATTTCTATGGCAGCGAGATCAACATCTCCGGCGACCACATCACCGTACCGGGAGGAATATCCGCCGAGCCAGGTTGGAAGGACTTAGTAGGTGCAAGCCCGGATTCTCCCGGCGAGTTTGTCTATCACCTTGTGGCCAAGGACAACGGTTGGTTGGCGGCCTATTTTGACGCAATGGCACGAGTCAGTCCTGAACAGCAAAAGCACCTGACTGAATCTCCACGCTTCAAACGGATCTACGAAGCCTTCAGGGAACCGTATCCCGAGGCAAACGCTGCAACGGGAGTCTTTCGCAAGGCACCCGGCCTGCTCGTCCTTTTTACGCGAGTAGAGTGGGAACCTAACGGCGAACCGCACGTCCCTGGCGACCTCGTCACTTGGCGCGAAATCCTTGAGCAGAAGGCCAATTCGAAGACAATACGTACCCTGGGCAAACGTGCGCATAACTGGGATCACCCGGAACAGCTCTTCGAAGCAATGGCTTCACTCGCACGCGTAGAAACCGATACCGGGCCGCTTCAAAGCTATCTCATGCTCTCTGCAATCGATAGCGGGAGATCCCGGCAAAACCGTCTTTCACCGGCAACCGTCAAACTTCTTGCCGACAACTTCTCGCAGTACGGAAGCTGGTATCTGGTCTTCTCTGAATTCCCGGAAATCGGCGACGAATCCATCGCGAAATTTATGGCTGCTGCCGATTCCGTCGGAAGCATTTCTAACCAGTCTCTACGCGGTAATGCCTTGGGGGCCTTCCAGGCGAACGTCGGACTCTGGCAAATCATCGCTCGTCAAGGCGAGATACCGGCTGCTGAACTCAACGCTTCATGGCAGAAGGTCGTCGATCCCTTCGCAAAAATATCTTCCTCAACGCAACTCTTCGATGCAACGCGCACCTCGCTCGGAGGGCTTTGCCAGGCGGCCGCCGGCAAACCCAATCTATCCCAGAACGAGTTCATCGATCTGCTCGCAGGTCCGCCCCAGAGCACACCCGATGGCCAAAGCATGCATGTGGAGCTCGCCAATAGAATCCGCTCCGTCATGGAAGACCAGCGTCTGGTCTCACTTGACACACTCTTGAGTCTTAGCGACGATCTGCACGCGATGAGCCAGGGAGCCCATGCCGGCCCCAATACACTCGCACTTGCAGGAGAGCTTCGTGAGTTCGAGATGCCGCGTCCGATATTTACCAACAGCGAAAAAATCTCATGGGCGCCGCGAGTTTATGTCAGCCACCATGCTGAACTCCAGGTTCGAACCGACCTGACCAAGATCATCAAAACACCCGGCACTCCAGCACAAATGGAAGCCGCGCGCGGGCAACTTACGCCTTTCCTTCGCGATACCCTGGTCGGTCTCAACTACGCATACTACGAGCCCCCGGGAGCGCAGGTCCTCCACAACAATTCCCTCTTCGTTCGCTCACACGACTTTTCTGAAGTCACCATCGTTGAATCCGAAGGCTACTGGCAAGCTCCTCAATTGCTTGGCATCGGTACACCGGCAGGAGGTGGAGCCTATCTCATGGGCTCCCTCTCCGATCTCCCGCATGCACTCGCCATGACCGAACAGGACTTCATCGCTCCCGAAAACGTTCAGGCGCTTATTTGGCAAGAACTCGTCCCCGATCTGTTGGTCAGCGCAGTTGTTCCTCGTTGGTGGAACGTCAGCCCCAACGAGCTGCATGCCGTAACCCTTTATCAAAAATCCGGGGAAGAGCTCCTCACTGCCTCCGCAAACAATCCCGAACTGCGTGCAAAGGTCGTAGCCATACTTTCAGAGAGGATGTCTCCTCGCAGGCTGGATCAAGTCGAACAAACGCTGTTGAATGGAGAGGATTCCGTCGCGATTCTTTACCGTCTGATGCCGGCCGATACCTTCTATCTCTCTGCAAAGTTCCGTACAAAATTCCCCGGTGAAATTGCTTCTATCGGACCAGCAAGCAAGCAGTTGGACAGTCTCTGCAATAGTGCACCCGCCGAAACAAGTGAGGCTCGGCTCTCGAAAGACTTTGGCGTGCCCCATCCCATCCTGGCAAGGACCTACGCTCCTGCTCTTCTGAACGTCCAACCCTTCCCGGCCTTTGGTGGGGATTCCAGTCGGCTCTTCGGTGAATCATGGGAATCCACGAATCTCTATTGGGCACGTCTTCTCGATGAAATGGGCTACAAGTCGGTAATGCTCAACCGCCTCGTCCCTGAACTGACTCATCGTATGACCGCCAAGATATTCGCCACTGAGCTCGAAGACTGGCCCGCGCTGGAACGAGCGATGCAGGAAACAGGAGAAGAATTTCGACAAGGAAAATTGGCCTCGCAGGCAAACGTCAAGACGACGGCCCAGGTTGAGGCAGGGGGCGTTAGATGAGAACTCTCAGCAATCGCAGCATCGCAAAGAAGCTTCTTCTCTTTCTTATATTCCTTTGGTGCGTTAGTACCAACGGAAGGCGAGGCTCGGCGCAGGACGATTCGCGTATCCTCGTCAACGTCGTTCTCGTGCAGCTCAATGTTGCCGTGACAGATCGCAACGGGAACTACATCAGTGGCCTCAAACCGGAGGATTTCTCAGTCTCCGAAGACAAAATTGCCGAAAAAATCGCCACCTTTGAAGAAGGAAACGAACCTACCCGAAAACTGATCGACGCTGGCTCCAAGGGGCCAACCTTTGCAACCATTGAGGAAAAAAGCACATCCGGCGGTATCACAGGCCCTGCAACTACCGGAGCCAATGTATTCATTCTGTTTGACACCAGCAACTATATGTACCGCGGCTTCGTCTTTGCCCAGGATGCAATCGCCGACTTTATCCGTCAGCTCGCCGACGCGAACAAGCTTGCTTTCTATTCTTACAGCCGCAATTTGTCGCGCGCTGTCACCCTCACGGGCGATCGCCCACAAGTGCTTCGAGGCGTGCGCAGTACTGTTGCAGGTGATGACGCTGCCCTCTACAACTCGCTCCTGCTCACCGTAAAAGATGCCGCCCGCCTGACAGGTAAAAAAGCGATCGTCGTCTTCTCAAATGGCCCCGACAACGCAAGTCTCGTCCCACCTGAAGATGTAGCCGAACTCGCCCAGTCCACCGGAACCATCATCTATATGGTCAGCACGCGCGATGCAGAATCTGAACCTGCCTCCACGGCCGTCTTCGAACGCATGAGCAAAGCCACAGGAGGCAAGGCCTACTTCTCCAAGAATTGGGGTGACGAAGCAAAAGCTTTCGCTTCCATCCGCGAAGATCTCGCACATCTTTATTCCTTCAGCTATTACCCTCAGCCCAATCCCAACCGGGGTTGGCGCACAATCAATGTCAAACTGGTAGGCGATCGTCTCCAAAAGTATCGCGTACGAACCCGCGATGGATATCGGCTCCAGCAGGCGCAGATCTCACCCAGCACAGCCCTGCCTGCTCCTTCAACCGAGACCGTTCAGAAATAAAACGAAGATGCCGAATAGGTAGAGTTCGGCATCTCTTCCCACGCTATGTCTAAAGTTCAGGGAAAGACAGTTATATCCCTGAAATCGCCTTGTTCTGCAGAACGCGAACGACTACGCGACGATTCTCGGCTTCTCCCTCTGCTGACTTGGCATTGCCCACCTGTTCGCTCTCACCCATCGCCCCTGGAGCCAGCATTCTGGTAAGAGAAACCTTACCCTGCTGAATCAGGATGTTGGTGACGTTGTTGGCTCGGTCTTCGCTAAGTTTCTGATTCAAAGCGGCACTTCCGCTGACGGAGGCATAACCCTTCACCTCGATCATGTAACCCTGAACATTTTTAGCTTTCTCGGCAAGGGCCAGCAGTTGAGAACTGGATTTTGGATCAACGTTGACCTTGCCGTTACCGAAGTAAACCGTTACTTCATCCATGATGTAGTAATCGTCCAATTGTCCGAAGCGCGCTACCGCTGCATCAATTGCCGCTTTATTTGCAGCAACTTGCTCTTCCTGTTTCTGCAGAGCCTCACGTTGTGCCTTCAAAGCCTCGCTTTGTTTTTCCAACTCCTCTTTGTTTTGCTGAGTCTGTTGCTTTGTTTCGTGCATCCCGGCCTCAATGGCCTTAGCGCGTTCAAGATCATTTCCTTTGAATCTCACCGTCTTGGCCACAACTTGTTGCTGAGCATCGTAAGCACCCTCCACCGTAACCTCAAGACCGGGAATGAGTGCCGCCATAGACATCTCTTTATGGCGCGCCTTGAATACTCCTTGCACCTGTCCTACATCGGTAGTATCGGTCAGCACCACGACCATGGTCAGATTGTCTTTGGTCTCAACAACCATACTGTCTCCGCTTCGCCCTTTGATGAAGCCCTGAATCTTTACTGACTGGGCGACAATGATCGCAGGAAACAGCGCAAGGGCAATCAGAACCGCGCTCGCTACTTGTTGAGTAATAAGTCGGGTAAACCTGTTCATCGTTTTGTCCTCTCTATTTCCGATTCCAAACTCAGTCACTTAGCCCGAAGAGATACAACCAGATTTCGAAAAACCTGAGCACAAACGCGCTCACTTTGAAAAGAGCCCCACGGCACTACCCTTTGTTTCTTGAAAATGAGTCCCGCATGAGAAATCAGAATGGGAGCCTGACAAACAACAATCAATTACGATTCCGCCCGTCGGTCAACTGTCAAATCTGACGTAGGTCCCGGAACACGGAGAAAAAACGTTTGGCGCTTGAATTTTGTGGGATTTATCCATGGTGGAGCTGAGCGGGATCGAACCGCTGACCTCCTCGTTGCGAACGAGGCGCTCTCCCAACTGAGCTACAGCCCCACAGACGCGACGCACACAACCCGTGCGCGTTCAGCATCAAATCGATGGCTTAAGTGTATCAGTAAGCGACCTTTCACTCAAACCTTAGGTAGTGTCCTAATTTGAATTCTTCATGCTTCGAGTCTGGCATACAAAGTGCTCCTAACCCATTCCGATACTGTCTGTTTATTCGCTTTTGCTGCTGCTGTAACTTTCTTCAATTCCTCGGCATTGAACCGAACAGGAACAATCTTTCCCTTGGCCTCACCTTTGGCCATCTTGGGGCGTCCGACCTTTCTAGGCTTCTGCATTGGCTTGGAACTCCTGCATAATGGCTGCTCTTACGGCTGTCAAGGGAGACACTACGGGCGGTATATGCAGTACCGTAACGTGTCGTTTGGGATTATCGGGGTCGTCGGTTTCATGCGACCAGGCATAGACTCTGTGGGTCTTGGAATGGCCGTGAAGGTCGAAGACTTCTACGATGCCATCCCAAATGGTTTGCCCGTTGAATATCTCTTTGACGGGAACGCTTTCCACATGCGTAGCGTGTACGCCGTGTAGTTGGTGAATCACGTCTTTGAGTTCTTCGATGTAGGTCATGATTTAGTCGCCAAAAAACAAGCCCTCAAGAGCCTTTTTGCGGAATTGCCATTGCTCCAGTTCCGTACCATCTGGAAGAAGTTTCAGTATGCAGCGTCCTTCATTGTTTAGACCGATAGTGGCCTCCCACTTCTTCCCGTTCCACTCCTCATGTACCCCAATTCTCCCTTCTGTTATTCCAATGGATACTCGTGCTCTTGGTATCTGATTGGGTTGGGCAACATAAATCGTGCTTCCGCTGGAGTGCATATCCGAACTAAATTGCAAATGTTCCGGTAGTTGGCGAACTAAGTTGAAGGTTTCCACATCTTTTTCGATTCCGTCACACAACTGATTGAATACCTTCCCCACAGTGCAAGAGAAGCGTTTTTCAACCCAGTTCAATTCCTGAGGTATGGGATTCATGCAGCGGCCTCCAGTAAGTCTCCGACGCTCCACGTTGTGGACGTTACACCCGCAGCCATCGCAGGAGTGCATCGCAGTGTATTGTGACGCTTGACGAAGTTGTAATAAGCGAAGTGGAGGCCAACCGCCGCCTCAAAGTTCTCACGCTTCTTGCTGAAGGCCAGCGTAAGGCGGGTCAGTCGGCGCATGTGAAGGCGGGTTGTAGCGTTTAGTCGCTCTATGTAGCTGGTAGAGATAAGGTCAGGGTTAGGATTGCCAGTGCGGATAAACTTCTCCGAAGAGAGAACGCCAGAAGAGCTATAACGGCGCTCCCCAAATTCCATCGTGCCGTAAACTTTCACGATCTGCCCGTAATCCACATCCATGCCAAACGATTTACGGACTGCTTCAGCATATCCGTGGAAACCATCGGTAGAGAGTTGGACACGATTCTTCATGCGGCTGGCTACATCCTGCGCAAACGCTGTAGCAGTCTTTGCGTCCCGATGGCCAACTAAGAAAGCCGGAACTAGTTTTGTATCGGCATCAATCGCACACCACGTCCAGACGCTACCGACTTCGTTGCTGTCTCCGCGTCTTACGCTGCGCTCCTTCTTTCCCACAAAACCCCAAATCTCATCGAACTCAAGCCGATTGCAGGAGAGGTCGCGCATCTTGGCATCCATCAGCGACGTGCATCCCTTACCGACCTTCACGCCAAGCCGCATGATGGTATCGCGGTGGACTCCGGTAATCCGCTCGATAGAACGGATGCTGGAACCCTCTGCCAGTGCACCGATCACCGCGATTTGTTTGTCCATATTTAGGACGTTCGCCATATCATCCTCACCACAATTACTGTATTACAAAAATATGGTTGGTGTCAAGAATTCCTGTGATACATTTATCGAATTATGCTGAAGTATTTTCTCGGATTTGTGCTTCTGCTGGCTCTCTCCGTCTTCATAACCGGTCAGTATGAGAAGTATGCCTATAACCCCGCATCCTATAGCGACAAGAGTAGTAACGCGGTCCTTGGCCCTGCTAATTCCATAAACCCCACAACCAACGCAGAAAATGCCGAAAGGGACCATCCAAGTTGGCATCTGGCCTATCAGGTTTTTGGATGGCCTAACGGAATAACCGTATGGGCTCTTTTTCTTACTCTGATGGCCGTAGCCGACCAAACTCGCCATACCGCCCGAGCGGCTAAAGGTACGGAGGACAGCGTCGCTGTAAATAGGGAGACGGCCAAACGACAACTCAGAGCGTATATCGAGGTAGTCATCGGGGATGCTATGTGGCAGGAGCGAGATAAGGGATACCGCTTCGGGGCATTTCCTATTCTCAAAAACTCTGGGCAGACGCCTGCATACAAGCTCAGATTCATCGCTAAGGCTGCGGTGCTTCCGACAGATTTGCCCAAGGAGTATCTCTTGTCGGAAGCTGGCGATGAAGCCGGAGAAACTATGGTCGGGATTAATCAGCCTGTGATAATGCATGCCAAGGTGGAGGACTTTATCCACGATGACGATGTTCAATTTGTCAAGAATGGTGATCGAGACAAGAGCCTGTATACGTGGGGAGTTATCTGGTATCAGGATTGCTTTGGAGACTCTCATCAAACCCGTTTCTGCCACCGGCTTAAATGGCTTCCAGAAGGTGGTCAGATTTATGGATATTACGTACCCGGCAGAAATACAGGCGATTAGCCCCAAAATCCAAATTAGGACACTACCAAACCTTAGGCGCGACGAAACCAGTCACTTCAGTCCCAGGTGCTAAAGGTTTCTCCACCACGTGCCACACCTCACCCGCCGCATCCACGTCAATATCGACCACCGGAACCACCAATCGCGCACCGCTCCGCGCAACTGCCTCCAGAGTTCCACGATCTCCTTCGCCAAACTCAGTCCGATCCAGCGCAATCTGCCATAACTGCCGTCCCTCCACGCGCGACTGCTCATGGATTTCCGTGACCACCGCTCTGAATTTCATCGACATCATCACGCTCGCCCGGCCGCAACCGTCGCTTTCAGCAATTCCATCTCACTCACACTGCCCACACAAAATGGCGTTCGCTGATGAATCCCCTCAGGCTTGATGTCTAGAATCCTGCACGCACCGTTCGTCGCCACGCCGCCTGCCTGCTCCGCAATAAATGCAAGCGGATTCGCTTCATACAGCAACCGCAACTTACCCTTCGGCTGTTTCAAGGTCGGTGGATACAAAAACACTCCGCCCTTAAGCAGCGTTCGATGAAAATCGGCAACTAGACTTCCGATATACCGCGAACTGTATTCTTTACCCAGTTCGTTCTCTCGAAGCTTCGCCAGGTATGTCCTGTATTCCTCAGGCCATCCATTGGCATTCGCCTCATTCACTGAGTAGTAGCTTCCCTGATCCGGCATCCGCATCCGCTCATTGCTCAACACAAACGCGCCGATCTTTGGATCAAGGGTGAATCCGTATACACCACTGCCGGTCGTGTATACAAGCACCGTCGAAGGGCCATACACCACATAGCCAGCCGCAACCTGTCGAAGGCCCTGTTGCAGAATCGACTCCTCCAGCGTTCCATGCTCCGGCGGCAGCCTCCGCAAAATGCTGAAGATCGTTCCCACATTTACATTCACGTCAATATTGCTCGACCCGTCCAGGGGATCAAACACAATAATGTACTTACCTGTCTCCGGATCGCGATTGAATGTAACTGGCTCCTCGTCCTCTTCGCTCACCAGCGCTGCAACACTATCGCGTAGCCCCAGGCAGTGCAGCAGAGCCTGGTTAGCGTAAACGTCAAGTTTCTGTTGTTGCTCGCCCTGAACATTCTCTGCGCCGACAGCGCCCAGAACATCGCTTAGTCCGGCCGCTCGGATCTTAGCCTCCACCATCTTGGTCGCAAGCGTGATCCCGCTCAGCAGCCAGCTGAAGGTTCCCGTTGCCTCGCGCCCGCTCGATTTCAACGTCTCTTGTTGCTGCTGAAGAATGTGCTGTTGAACTGTCGTGATCATTGCCATCGTAGCGCCCGCCTCGTCAACGTCTCTTCTCCATCATCCCAGACTCCGCGTAAATCGTTTGTGCGATTTCCAACGCATTCCATCGATTACCGCACCCATTCTTGCCGAGGGACGTTTACAATCCGCTCATGCCAACCAGACGAAGCTTCCTCATGGCCGCCACAGCCGCCGCAGCAGTTCCGTCCTTATCTCTCGAAGCCCAACGCCCAACCCAGGCGCCTCCTTCCGACCTCAAACTCCCTCCTGCCCTCGCCGCTCTCAAAAACCGCCGCGCCGAGGCCGTCCCCATCACCCTCGAAGAACGCGAACACCGCGTCGAGCGCGCCCGCGAGCTCCTCGCCAAAAGCAAGGTCGATGCTCTCGTCATCTGCACTGGCACCTCGCTCAACTACTTCACCGGCCTCACCTGGGGACAATCCGAGCGTTTCTTCGCATGGGTCCTCCCCGTCAAAGGCGCGCCATTCGTTGTCTGCCCCGTCTTTGAAGAGGGCCGAGTCCGTGAACGCATGGAGGCTAAACCTGCCACACTCCCACAAGCCTCCGTCACCAGGGTCTATACCTGGAACGAAGATGAAAGCCCCTACACTCTGCTTGCTAACGCCCTCAAAGACGCCGGCATCACGACCGGCAAGATCGGAGTTGAAGAGCGCACCCAATTCGCCTTCTCCGATGGCATCGCACATGCAAGTCCGCATCTCATCGCTGTCGGTGGAACGTCCATCACCGCCGGATGCCGCGCCGTCAAGTCGCCCACCGAACTCGCCCTCATGCGCCTCGCGAACGACAACACCCTCAACGTTTACGAGGCCGCTTTCAAGTCCCTTGAGCCCGGCATGACCAACCGCCAGGTCTCACAACTCATAGCCGCCGGCTACCAGCGCACCGGATTTCCCGGTTTCGCATCCTGTCAGGTCGGCGAGTACTCTGCCCTTCCCCACGGCTCCCTCCAGCCGCAAATTATCAAGGAAGGCCAGATCATCCTCCTCGATGACGGCTGCACCGTCGAAGGCTACCAGTCCGATATCTCCCGCTCCTTCGTCCTCGGCAAAGCAACCGACAAGCAGAAGAAGGTCTTCGATATCGTCCACAAAGCCCAGTCCGCGGCGCTCGCTGCAGGCAAAGCAGGAGTCCCCTGCCACGCCGTCGACGACGCCGCCCGCAAAGTCATCACAGATGCAGGATACGGCCCCGATTACAAGCACTTCACGCACCGCCTCGGCCACGGCATCGGCATGGATGGCCACGAATGGCCCTATCTCGTTCGCGGCAACACCACTCCGCTCGAGTCAGGCATGACCTTCTCCGACGAACCCGGCATCTACATCGTCGGCGAATTCGGCATCCGCCTCGAAGACGACTGGGTCGTCACGCCCAATGGCGGCGACATGTTCACACCGCAAAGCCCGTCGCTCGAAGATCCCTTCGCTAAAGCCTGACAATCAACAGACGCCGGCAACTCCGCAACTGCTGGCGTCTGCATCCTGTCACAATTCCTCTCAGCTTCTCGCCTCGCTTCGAACACTCCTCTCATCTGCGCGGTTCGCCTCCGATTGCGAAGCTACAATCGAATCGGAGCAGCCTCGACATGAACAAAACCGCACTCCCCATCCTCGCGCTCACTCTCCTCCTCCCTTCCGTTCAAGCCTCAGCACAAACCGCCTCCGATCGCCACGGCATCAACGTCTCCAGCGTCGACACCTCCGTCCACCCCGGCGATAACTTCTACCTCTTCGCCAACGGCTCGTGGATCAGGAACACCGAGCTTCCCCCCGACCGTGTCGGCATCGGTGTCTTTAGCCTCCTCACCGATCGAAGCGATGAGCGCACGGCCGCCATTGTTGAAGAGACCAGCAAATCCAACCCTGCTCCGGGAACCGACAACCGCCGTATCGCCGACCTCTACACCTCTTATATGGACGAGGCCGCCATCGAAGCGCATGGCATGACATCTCTCAGGCCGCGCCTCGCCGCCATCGCTGCTATCAAGACTCGAAGCGAACTCTCGCGCGCTCTCGGCGAAACTGTCCGCGCAGATGTCGATGCTCTTAACAACACCAACTTCCACACACCAAACATCTTCGGCCTCTGGGTCGCGCCCGGCTTCAACGATCCCGCCCACTACGCCGCCTACCTGCTTCAGGGCGGCATCGAACTTCCCGACCGCGAATACTACACCTCGCAAGGCGCCCGTATGGTCGACATTCGAGACAGGTACCGCAAACATGTCGAAGCCATGCTTCGCCTCGCCGGCTTTTCGAATCCAGGCGTCCGTGCCATCGCAATCGTCGCTCTCGAATTCGCTATAGCCCAGAAACACATCTCGTTCGCCGACGACGAAGACATCCACAAGGCCAACAACGTCTGGACCGCCGCCGACTTTCCCGCCAAAGCGCCAGGCATCGACTGGCCGGAATTCTTACGTGCCGCAAGCCTCAACCATTCATCCAGGTTTATCGTCTGGCAACCCTCCGCATTCAAAGGAGAGTCCGCGCTCGTCGCCTCCGAGCCCCTTGACTCCTGGAAGGACTATCTCGCCTACCACCTCATCGAAACCTACTCCAATGGCATCTCCCAGGCCTTGGCAGACGAACACTTCAACTTCACCGGCAAAATTCTCTCCGGAGTGCCCCAGCAGCGCCCCCGCGACCACCGTGCCGTTGTCGTCGTCAATGGCTGGTTAGGCGATGCTGTCGGCAGGATATACGCGCAGAAATACTTTTCCCCGGAAGCCAAAGCTCAGGTTCAGGATCTCGTCGCCAACCTCATCACCGCATTCCACAAGCGCCTCGAGGCCATCACCTGGATGGCGCCCACAACTAAAACGGAAGCCCTTGCCAAGCTCGACGCCCTTCGCGTCAGCGTCGGCTACCCTGACCACTGGCGCTCCTACAACGGCCTCGAGATCAGGCCGGACGACCTCTTCGGCAATCTCTGGCGCTGCAGCCTCTTCGAGTACCAGCACCAACTCTCACGCATCGGTAAGCCTGTAGATCGCGGTGACTGGACCATGGAGCCGCAGACCGTCAACGCAGTCAATCTCCCGCTCCACAATGCGCTTAACTTCCCTGCAGCCATCCTCGAGCCACCCTTCTTCGACCCCAAAGCACCCGCAGCCAGCAACTATGGCGGTATCGGAACCATCATTGGCCACGAGATCAGCCACACCTTCGACTCCGAGGGAGCAGCCTTCGACTCCAAAGGCCGCGTGCGCAACTGGTGGACCCCTGAAGACTTCTCTCACTTCCAGGCCGCAAGCGCCGCACTCATCGCTCAATACAACGCCTACAAACCCTTCCCCGACCTCGCAATCAACGGCCGCCAGACCCTCGGCGAAAACATCGCCGATCTCGGCGGTCTCGCCGATGCATTCGACGCCTACCACGCCGCGCTCAAAGGAGAACCTTCACCCACCATCGACGGCTACACCGGCGACCAGCAGTTCTTCATCGCCTTCGCGCAAAACTGGCAATCCAAAACCCGCGAAGCCGCCCTCCGTCAGCAAATCCTTACCGACCCGCATTCCCCCGGCGAATACCGCGCCGCCATGGTCCGAAATAACGACGGCTGGTACGCCTCCTTCGACATCAAATCCACCGACAAACTCTACCTTGCCCCCAAAGACCGCATCCGCATCTGGTGAATTTCGAAAACACACATGATTGAGGTGTCACTCTAAGCGAAGTCCGCCACAGCGACCGACCGCAATCGAATGATCTGCATTTTCGACAGCCAAAGTAAATACTCCGACCGCGCTGGCATCTACGGCTGCGGCAGCACCATCACCTCGACCCCACTGGCAGCCTCTGCATTCCGGTAGACGCTCTCCGTCGCCTTCACAAACTGCTCCGGCTTCGCCAGCGGAATCTCCACAAACGTCTGCGGATTCCGATCGATCAGCGGAAACCACGAGCTCTGCACCTGAACCATAATTCTGTGCCCCGCGCGGAACGTGTGATTCACATCCGGCATCTCGCTGTTCACACTCACCATCTTGCCCGGTGTCAGAGGAGTCGGCTTCTCCCAGCTATCTCTAAACTTCGCCCGCATCGGCTCCCCGCGCACAAGCTGCTGATATCCCCCCATCATCACCGGAGGCCCACTCACAATCCTCTTGTTCCCCGCTTCCACATCCGTGGCATTCGGATAGTCATACGGATACACATCAATCAGCTTCACCACAAAATCCGAGTCCGTCCCCGTCGAAGCGATCTTCAGCTTCGGCCTCACCGGTCCAGCAATCGTTACATCCTCCGTCAGCGGCTCAGACTCATACACCAGCACATCCGGACGCGTGGCTGCGAACCTCTGATCGTCCGCCATGTATCGCTGCGGAACCGTATCCGTCGGATACCCCACAAACGGTACCGGGTGCGCCGGATCGCTCCCATACTCATCCACACCCGTCTTCTCCGTGGGAGCATCAAAGCTCAACCTGCCTCCGGCACGGAAGTACAGCGTCTTCGTCACAGCCGTCTTCGGAGGCCACGCATCATACGTCTTCCAGACATTCGTCCCCGTCTCAAAGACATAAGCCTTCGGTAGCGGAGTCCGTTCCATACCCTTCAAATAAGACTCAAAGAACGGAAACTCTATCTTCTCGCGATAAAACAGTGAGGTCTTCGCGTTGAACGTAACGTCGCCCAGCCTGTCTCCATCCGTCCGCGCCCATCCGCCATGCGTCCACGGTCCCACCACCAATGAATTCACGACCCCGGGATTGAACTCATCGATCGCATGAAACGTTTTGAACGGCCCTGACAGGTCTTCAGCGTCAAACCACCCGCCTACCACCATCACCGCCGCATGAACATTCTTCATATGCAGTGAAATGTCGCGCTTCTTCCAGTAATCGTCGTACGTCGTATGCATCAACTGGTCGTGAAACAACCAGTTCTCCCCGTTCAGGTACTCCTTGCCCTTATCCAGATTGCTCGTCGGCCCAGCCTCCAGCAGGGTCGCATATCCATCCGGATTCTCCTTCGCCGAAGGTTCCGCCTCAAATCGCGGCGCATTCGGCGGTACGATCGGATTCTTCTGCGGCATGAAAAACCGATAGAACCCATAATTCGCGCTCAGCATGAATGCCCCGCCATGAATCGTATCGTCATTGAAGAACAAGTCCGTCATCGGAGCCTGCGGACTCGCCGCCTTGATCGCCGGATGCGAGTCGACGATGCTCGCCGACGTATAAAACCCCGGATAGCTGATTCCCACAACCCCCACCTTGCCGTTATTGTTCGGAACCTTCTTCAGCAGGAACTCCACCGTGTCGTACATGTCGCTCGATTCATCCACATCTTTGTTCGACCTCTTCTCGTCGATGTGCGGATTCATCTCCTGAAACACACCCTCGCTCGCATTCCGCCCCCGCGCATCCTCGCAAACAAAGATGTACCCGGACTCCAGCAGCTCCCGGCTAGGCCCCAGACGCGTCGGAAACTTATCCACACCATAAGGCCCGCAGCTATAAGGAGTCTTCGTGATCAAAAACGGATACGGCCCCGCATCCTTGAACACACCCGCCCTTGGAACATACACCGCCGCAAACATCCTCGCTCCATCGCGCATCGGAACCCGATACTCAAACTTCTCATAATGCGTTTTGATGAAGTCATCCGGCGACCCCGTCTGCCCCTGGGCCCACAACGCTGCTGCACTCGAAAAAAGTAAACAAACAACACGAATCCCAGCTTTCATCGCCGATCCTTCAAATCAAAATGAATAATGTACCCGAAAGTCTAATCTGTTTACTTCCCCACCGGAACCCCATCCAGACTCCCCAACCGTCCCACCGGATATAACCCCACCCGATTCGCCGCAAACCACGGCGACCGCTCATAAAAAAACTCCAGCCGCGCATAAGGATTCCCCGCAAACGCCGGATCGCTCCCCACCTTCTTCTCGAACTCCGCCTTCAGCTTCGGGTCCTTCGCCATCATCTCCCGCGCGAGTTCTTCCAGCACATACGCTTCGCCATACTCCTTCTGCTCAAAGATCGCGTCGAAGAAACCCCACTGCATCGCCGAGTCCGGACCCTGCGGTTCCAGCCACTCCACGGCCACCTTCGATAACCGCTGATTCAGTTGCGCCACCGCCGACCCCGCCGGAAAGCTCATCCTCTCCTTCACCAGCACACAGCTTCCAAACTTCCCCGGATCATGAAACGCCTCACCGTTGAACGTCGGATGCCGCCCCTCAAACGGGGGCTCCTGCCACACCATCCCCGTGCATCGGTACGTCTCGACATCACCCGTCCACGCCGCCGTCGTGCGAGTCATCTCCACCTGATGCGCCGCCAGCACATCAATCACCTTCGTCCACTGTGCCGGAATAATATAGGCCGCCGGCAGCGTCGTCTCCGCCATCACCTTGAAACCCGTCTGCATCGGCAGCGAAACATTCCAGGGCTCGTGCGAATACTTCACCCACATCCCGCCCGAAACCTCGCTTAACTCACGCGAGTACCTGTACCCGCGAAACAACACCGGCGTCGTCTGCCCGCCCCAGCCCACAGTCAGCGGATATCTCACGTTGCTCAGCGGATGCGCGCCCATCTGCTCCGCCTCTTTGTCGGCAGCCGCATTCAGCGCAATCACCTTATCCGCATCGCGATTCATCAACTCCATCAGCCCCGCAAGAATCTCGTAGTTCCCCGTCACGCGAGTCTTGTAGTCCTTCAGCATATGCATCTCAACCAGCATCCCCGGACGTCCCTCAAGAATCACGTACCCCGTCGAAAAACGCGGCGGGTCCTCATTGAACCCCAAACCATCCGACGGATTATTGTCATTCACAAGATTCACATACGTAGGAAACGCAAGATGACCATGTGCGTCCACATATTGCTCCAACGCGGGATTCGCCACGTCGTCCACCCACTTTGCCGTAGCCGCCGGAACATTCGGTCCATCATCGATCGTGAACGTCACGTCGTACTGATAATCCGTGCCATCCGTCACGTGATCGTCCACAAAAAAATCGGGTAGCCAGCGATGAAACATCGCCATCAAAGCTCGCGTCTCCGGAGCGTCCGCCTTCAGATAATCCCGATTCAGATTCAGATTCGTCCCATTCCCACGCCAACCCATCTCCACCGGCCCATCCTGGTTGATCCGGTTATATGGAGACCGTCTCTCATGACCGTCCAGGTTGTACATCGGAATAAATACAAACACCGCACGCTCCAGCAGAGCCGCCTTCGACTTCGTCACCACCATGTCCCGCAACAGCGCCAGGCACGCATCCTTGCCATCCATCTCTCCCGCATGGATCGAGTTCTGCACCAGCACAATCGGCCGCTTCGCAGCATGCAGCGCCGCGGGATCAAACACTCCATCCCGTGAAGCAATCACAAGGTCGAGTTCTCGTCCCTCACCCGTCTTCCCAAATGCCTCAACCTTCACCTGCCCGGGAGCAGCCCCGCGCACCCGCTCCACATAAGCCATCGTCGCCGCATAGTCCGGAGTCGTCGCATAACAACTCTTCTCCGCCGGAGTAGCCCACTCATCCGTAACTTTGCAATCCGTCACCCGAGGAGCATTCATCAACGGCGGCCGCGCCACTGTCTGGGCAAAACCCGGCGCCACGCACACCACCGCCGCCAAAAACCCTGTACCGATCCGCATCTCTCGCTCCTTGAAAGCTCGATTCTAGAAGAACCGCCATTCTGAGCGAAGCGAAGAACCCCTGTATTTCACATGAGTGCCGGCCAAATCCAGGGGGAAGAATAAGACACAAGCTTTTTAAGACGGCATCGGCCCTTCCGTATTCACCATCCAGGGCACATCAAATTGATCGATACACATTCCAAACCCCGGCGACCAGAACGTCTTCTGAAACGCCATCTGAACCTGCCCGCCATCCGAGATCGACTTGAAGATCTTCTCCGCCTCAGCGGCATCCTTCACCGTCACCGACACACAAAACCCCGCAGGCTTCGTGGTCCGTCCCTGCGGATGGTCCGCCCCCATGATCAAGCCGCCCGGAGTCTCCAGCGTCGCATGCATAATCTTGTCCTTCCACTCCGGCGCCGTCTTGTCCGCCATCGGCGACTCTGCGTGCGTCATCATGAACTTGATCTTCCCGCCTAGTGCCTTCTCATAAAACTCGAATGCCTCTTTACAGTTCCCGCTGAAAGCCAGATACGTATTCACAACCATCGCGTTTTTCTCCTTCGAGCGAAATTCGATACATCAGCTTGCCAACGAACCACCTGCAATGGCCCCGAGCACAATCAATGGCTCCTTGCCCTTCGCCACCTCCTCCGGCAAAGCCGTATCCACCGGATCATGCGTCAGGTCCCGTTCGCACGCAAAGAAGCGCAGAAACGCACGACGCTCCTTCGTCACGTGATCGCGAATCGTCCCGCAAAGAACCGGATACTGCGCCTCCAGCGCATCCAGCACCGAACGCACCGTCACCGGCCCTTCAACCTCCACCGTCACCTCGTGACTCTTCACTCCTGCAAGCGTCCGCAGATGCTGCGGCAACTCCACGCGAATCATGAAAGCGTTTGCACCTCAACCGACAGCACCGACGGCAGATTCTGCACGATCGACACCCAGCTATCGCCTGCATCCGGGGAAACATAAACCTGCCCGCCTGTTGTCCCGAAATACACGCCGCACTGATCCAGTTTGTCCACCGCCATTGCATCGCGCAGAACATTCACGTAGCAGTCCTTCTGCGGCAGTCCCTTTGTCAGCGGCTCCCATTCATTTCCGCCCGACTTGCTGCGATACACCTTCAGCTGTCCATCCAGCGGAAAATGCTCTCCATCGCTCTTGATCGGAACCACATAAACCGTCTCCGGCTCATGCGCATGTATATCGATCACAAATCCAAAATCCGTCGGCAGATTCCCGCTGATCTTCGTCCAGTTATCGCCGGCATCGTCGGTGCGCATCACATCCCAGTGTTTCTGCATAAACAACACACCGGGCCGCTCAGGATGCATCGCAATATGGTGCACGCAATGCCCAACTTCAGCCGTCGGATCAGGAATGTACTTCGAATAGAGACCTTTATTGATCGGCTTCCACGTCGTACCGCCGTCATCCGTCCGGAAAGCCCCAGCCGCCGAGATCGCAATGTAAATCCGCTTGTCGTCCTTCGGATCAAGGATGATCGTGTGCAGACACAACCCTCCCGCACCCGGCTGCCAGTGTGGCCCCGTTCCATGCCCGCGCAATCCCGGCAACTCCTCCCAGTTCTTGCCGCCATCCTTTGACAGAAACAGCCCAGCATCCTCTGCCCCCGCATACACCGTGTCCGCCTCTGTCAGCGAAGGCTCAAAGTGCCATACGCGCTTGAACTCCCAGGGATGCGGCGTCCCGTCATACCACTGGTGAGTTCCCGGCGTCCCGTCATACGCAAATTTGTTCCCCATCGTCTCCCAGGTCTTCCCGCCGTCATCCGAGCGCTGCACCACCTGTCCAAACCATCCGCTCGTCTGCGACGCATAAATCCGGTCCGGATTCACCGGCGATCCCTTCAAGTGATAGATCTCCCACCCGGCAAAGTGCGGCCCGCTCACCTCCCACTTCTCCCGCTTTCCATCTGAAGTCAGCACAAAAGCGCCTTTCTTCGTACCGACCAGCACACGCACCTGGCTCATCCTCTCCTCCTGGAATGTTCGCGACCTCTCACACTCTCTGACACGCGAAAACTCTACGCACCCCGTCCCCAAAATGCAATCCATCTCATCAATAAATTCGCATCAAAACAGCCGCTCGTGATATCCAACAAGTGCTGATTATCTTCCCTCTGCGAGTAACTGTTCATGAGCAACGAAAAGCCCGGCAACGAACTCTTTACTGCCGTCGACGCCTACATCGCTGAGAACCTCATCCCCGCCGACCCCGCGCTCGATGAGGCACTCAAAACCAATTCTGAGGCCAGTCTGCCCGCCATCGATGTCTCACCGGCGCAAGGCAAGTTCCTGCACCTCATAGCAAAGATCAAAGGTGCTCGCCGAATCCTCGAAGTCGGCACTCTTGGCGGCTATTCCACCATCTGGCTCGCGCGCGCCCTCCCCCGGGACGGCAAGATCGTCACCCTCGAACTCAAACCCGAACACGCCGAGATCGCAGCAAAAAACATCGCTCGCGCAGGACTCACTCCACTCGTCGAACAACGCATCGGCCCTGCTCTTGAATCCCTGGCGCAACTCCACGCAGAAAAAGCCGAACCCTTCGACCTCATCTTCATCGACGCCGACAAGCCGAACAACCCCAACTACCTCGACTGGGCCCTCCGCCTCTCCCACCCCGGCACCATCATCATCACCGACAACGTCATCCGCGAAGGCATCATCCTCAATGCAGACGACCCCGACCCCACCGTCCAGGGCACCCGTCGCTTCTTCGAAAAACTCGGAGCCGAATCACGCCTCGAAGCCACCGCTCTCCAAACCGTAGGCTGCAAAAAACACGACGGCTTCGCCATAGCCATCGTTAGGGGATAGGGCGCAGGGCATAGGGCTTAGGGCACAGGGAATACCAAGCGACCGCAGGTTCCAATCGAACACAAATAGAAGTGTCATTCTGAGCGGAGCCCGCGTCGCGCAGCGACCGGACGCAGTCGAAGGACCTGCGGTTGCTTTCCTCTGTTGTCGTTCCCGAAAAACCTGCCACAAGCGAAGTCAAAGAGAATCTGCCGTCAGTTCCTAAGCCCTAAGACCTATGCCCTGTGCCCTAAGCCCCTATCCCTAGGTCAGATCATCCGTATCAAACGCAGGCCGCTTCCGCCCCAGCGCCGAAACATCCCGCGCCCCGCCCACAAGCCCCTTCACCACCTGGTCAATCTCATCCTCAACCTCAGCCGTAGCTTCCAGCCGAATCGACGGTTCGCTGATCTTCAAGCTCTCCAGCAGCACCGTAGCATGTGCCACCGCCACATGGTCCTGTCCCAACCCCTCCGGAGTCTTCGCCTTGATCCCCACCTCACCCGGCTTCACTCCCAGCAACTCCGCAACTTTCTCTCGAATCTCACCGGCAATCGGAACAATCTTCGGCTGCGCCAGCACCAGTACCGTATCCACATTCACGATCTTGTATCCCGCCGTCATCACCTCTTCGAGCGCCGTCTGCAGAAACACACTCGAAGCCGCGCCCTTCCACCGAGGATCGCTCGGCGGAAAGAACGTCCCGATATCCCCCGCCGAAACTGCGCCCAGCAGCGCATCCGTAATCGCATGCAGCAGCACATCGCCATCCGAGTGCCCGGCCAGCCCCTCCGGATGCTCAATCTTCAGCCCGCCAATCACCAGCGGAACTCCCGCCTTAAAAGCATGCGAGTCAAATCCGTACCCAATCCTCATGCTCATCGCACACCTGCCGTCGTTCCGGCATTGAGGTAAAACTCCGCCAGTTCAATGTCGCCCGGCTGAGTAATCTTAAGGTTTCGTGGACTCCCGGGCACCACCATCACTTTGATCCCTGCCCGCTCGAGCAGGCTGGCCTCATCCGTTCCGGCGAACCCGTCCGCCTCCGCCTCTGCAAACGCCCGCCGCATCAACCCGGCCAGCGCACCCTGCGGAGTCTGCGCCTGCACAATCAGCTCGCGCGGAATCGTCGCCACAATAATCGCACCATCCGCCGTCCGCTCCACCTGCTTGATCGTGTCCACTGCCGGAACCCCCACGATCGCCGCGCCATGTTTCGCCACCGCCTCGATCGTCCGCTCAATCGTCGCCGGATCGATCAGCGGCCGCACCGCATCATGCACCAGCACCACATCGTCGTCATCGCACTCCAGCGCAGCCATCGCATTCCCCACCGACTCCTGCCGGTGATCGCCCCCCTCCACCAGGTGCACGCGCGGCCCCAGCTTGAACTCAGCCACCTGCGCCTCAACCCGCTCGCGCTCCACCCCACGCACCGCAACGCACACCGCATCCACGTGCGGCACCGCAAGAAACGCCTTCAACGAACGAATCAGCACCGGAACCCCGGCAATCTCCAGAAACTGCTTCGGTGCAACCGGAGCAGCGCCACCCGCGGCCATCCGGGTGCCAATACCCGCCGCCGGCAAAATCACAAAAACTCGCATAACCACCGAATATACAAGATTGAAGGCCTCTCCTTAACATCACTCCACCGAACCGCGACATCAGGTGGATCGACATCTGGATGCTGAGATGTGAGTTTTGCAGGATGAACAACAATTACGATTGAGATTCATGCCCACCCTCGCCTTCAACCGCGACCACATCCACCCCGGCGACCGCATCTGCGTGGCCATCTCCGGCGGGGCAGACTCCGTCGCTCTCCTCCTCACCCTCCACGCCGCCAACAACGCCAGGCGCGACGCTCTTGGCGTAGGCCTCTCCGCCGCCCACGTCCACCACGGAATCCGTCCCGCAGAAGAATCCGATGCCGACCAGAAATTTGTTGAAGCCCTCTGCATCTCCCTCGACATTCCCCTCCACATCCATCACGCCGACATCCCCACCCGAGCCTCCCAAACGCGCGAAACCCTCGAAGAGGCCGCCCGCACCGTCCGCTACGACTTCTTCCGCACTCTTATCGCCTCCGGCCACGCCGACTCGGTCCTCACCGCTCACACCCTCGACGACCAGGCCGAAACCGTCCTCATGAAGCTCCTCCGCGGAGCCTGGACCGAAGGCCTCTCCGCCATCCACCCCGTCGTCCCAATCCAAATGACAGCCCAACCCGAACCGGGGACCCCCAACCAGCGCCCCGGAAAAATCCTTCGCCCCTTCCTCCAAACCCGCCGAGCCGACATCGAATCCTGGCTCCGCTCTCAAAGCCAATCCTGGCAGGAAGACTCCACCAACGCCGACACCGCCTACACCCGCAACCGCATCCGCCACGAACTCCTCCCCCAGCTCCGTACCTTCAACCCCTCCATCGACCAGACCCTGGCCAACCTCGCCGAATTGGCCCGCGAAGAAGAATCCCGCTGGCAGACCGAGCTCTCTCGCCTCCTCCCCCAAATCCTCCTCTCCGGCAAACCCGTCCGCGGAGGAGGCCGCGCCGTCTCCACCGCCCCTGGCCAGTCCTCCCTCTCCATCGAGATCGAGCGCCTCCGTCCCATCGACCCCGCCCTCCGCCGTCGCGTCCTCCGCGCCGCCGCCCGCCAACTCGGGGCGCGCCTCAGCTTCGACGAGACCGAACGCCTCCTCGCCCTCTGCGGATTCGTTACGTTACCTACGGTAGCCGCCCGTCCTGGCTCAGCCGTCCACCTCCCTGATGGCCTCCGGGCCGAGCGTTCCCCCCGCGAACTCCGCCTCTACCGCCTCAGCAAACCCGATAAGGTGTCCTCCTGAGCGGAGTCGGCGTCGCAGTGGCGACCCGACGCAGTCGGCAGTGGCGACCCGGACGCAGTCGAAGGGCTGCAGTTTGCCAGACATACCCCAAAATCCCGGCAGGTAAAAATCCCCCCTGACCCCTGACCCCGAAGTTGCATCGACATCCCCCTATCAGCCCCCTGAATCTAACCGGCAAGAGTAGAATCTTATGTACAGGACGGGTAGGACCCGCTCCCTACGTGCCGTGTGCACCAATCTCGGCATTTACGGAACGTTTCTCTTGTCGTTATCGTCTAACAAATACAGGCTCCCGGAAGGAACCGTCGAGCCGGGTCCAAAAAGCGTCACCAGAGCATTTAGTCGCTGCGGGCCGGAAAAATGAGGAAATTCGCTTTGAACTCAACCGTCAAACAAATTCTGATCTGGGTCTTCATGGCCGCCTGTCTTGTCTTTCTCTGGCAGTTCGTTGTCAAGGGAACAGGCGCCGGTCAGTCGAAGGACATCAGCCTGACCACACTCCTCAACGACGCCGACCAGGGCAAAATCGCCGAAGTCACCGTCAACGGCTCTGAGGTCACAGGCAAATACCGCGACGGCAACGCCCAGTTCCGCACTACGATTCCTGCGAACTATCCGGACATGTATAAGACGCTCCGCGATCACGGCGTCAATATCAACATCAAGGACCAGAACTCGAACGCATGGCTCGGATTCCTCATCCAGCTCGCACCCTTCGCCCTTCTCCTGGGCCTCTGGTTCTTCCTCCTGCGCCAGATGCAGTCCGGTGGCAACAAGGCCATGAGCTTCGGCAAGTCGCGCGCCCGCCTGCTCTCCATGCAGCAGAAGAAGATCACCTTCAAGGACGTCGCCGGTGTTGACGAAGCCAAGGAAGAGCTCAAGGAGATCATCGAGTTCCTTCGCGAAGCGCAGAAGTTCCAGCGCCTCGGCGGACGCATCCCCAAGGGCGTTCTCCTCGTCGGACCTCCGGGAACCGGCAAGACCCTCCTCGCCCGCGCAGTCGCAGGCGAAGCCAATGTTCCCTTCTTCTCCATCTCAGGCTCTGACTTCGTCGAGATGTTCGTCGGCGTCGGTGCATCGCGTGTCCGCGACCTCTTCGAGCAGGGCAAGAAGAACGCCCCCTGCATCATCTTCATCGATGAAATCGACGCCGTCGGCCGTCACCGTGGCGCAGGCCTCGGCGGTGGACACGATGAGCGTGAGCAGACCCTCAACCAGCTCCTCGTCGAGATGGATGGCTTCGAGTCCAACGACGGAGTCATTCTCGTCGCCGCCACCAACCGGCCCGACGTCCTCGATCCGGCGCTTCTTCGCCCCGGCCGCTTCGATCGCCGCGTCGTCGTTGACCGTCCGGACATCCGTGGTCGCGAAGAGGTCCTCAAGGTCCACTCCAAGAAGGTCCCCATGGCCGAAGACGTCGACCTCAACGTCCTCGCTCGCGGAACCCCGGGCTTCTCCGGTGCCGACCTCGCCAACATGGTCAACGAGGCCGCCCTCACCGCAGCCCGCTACAATCGCAAGGCCGTCCACATGTACGACTTTGAAGTCGCCAAGGACAAGGTCATGATGGGTGCCGAGCGCAAGAGCATGCTCCTCACCGATGAAGAGAAGCGCGTCACTGCCTACCACGAGGCTGGCCACACGCTCGTCTCCGCGTTGCGTGACCACTCCGATCCGCTCCATAAGGTCACCATCATCCCCCGCGGAATGGCCCTCGGCGTCACCGTCTACCTCCCTGAAGACCAGCACACCGTCACCAAGGAATACCTCGAGACGCGCCTCGCCACCCTCATGGGCGGACGCTGCGCCGAAGAGATCTTCCTCGGCAAGATGACCACTGGCGCAGGCAACGACATCGAGCGCATCACTGAACTCGCCCGCAAGATGGTCTGCGAGTTTGGCATGTCCAGACTCGGCCCGATGACCTACGGCAAGAAAGAGGAGCAGATCTTCCTCGGCCGCGAGATCGCGCAGCACCGCGACTTCTCCGAGGACACTGCCAAGCAGATCGACATCGAGGTCCGCAACTTCGTTGATACGGCTTACCAGGAGGCCTACAACGTCCTCAACACCAATCAGGACATCATGCACCGTCTCGCCGGAGCCCTCCTGGAGCGCGAAACCCTCGATGCCAGCGAGATCAAGCTGCTCATCGAAGGCAAAGAGCTCCCGCCCATGAAGTCCTCTCTCGCAGCCGTCGATCCAGGGTCAGGCGAAGGCCAGAAGATCCTCAAACCCGAGGGAGGCCGCAAGCCTGGCTTCAACGAAGGCCAGCCTTCCCCCGCATAAACAAACCTGCAAATCCGTCATAAGAACAAAGGCAGCCCCTGTGGCTGCCTTTGTTCTTGTCCTTGCTTTTCAGCTGTCCTGCCTTTGCAGTGCCCTTGCCTTGCAGTTGCCCTTGCCTTGCAGTTGCCCTTGCCTTTCTGGTTGTCATCCCCGAAGGGGATCTGCTGTTCGCTTTTCTGTCATTCCCAAAGGGAATCTGCTGTTCTACTTCACAGTCACCAGAACCGTAATTAACCTCGGAAAGTGCAACCCCGCGAATACCATTTCTGGGTCTACATCCTCGCCAGCCGCTCTCGGAATCTCTACATTGGCATGACAAATGACATCTACCGCCGAGTAGGTGTCCATCGCGAATCTCGCCCCGAAACCCACACAGCCAGATACAACATTCACCGCCTCGTCTACTGCGAATACTTCCACTACGTCCGCAGCGCAATAGCCCGCGAAAAAGAACTCAAACACTGGACAAGAGCCCAAAAGATCGAACTCATCGAACGCACAAACCCCACATGGGAAGACCTCTTCCCGCACGACCCCAAGTCCTCCCCGCTCCGGCCATCCTCCTTGTAAGGGCACACCTCTAGTATTCCTCTGCGCTCATCTCCCCATCCCACGATCTCTCAGGCATTTACACATTTCTTCCTCAAAAAACCTGAGCAAAATCCCATGTCAAGCCCTTAACTCGCTAACCCAATCAAAACAGACCACATCCCAGGGGCAAACCTCTTCTCTCACCCTGATAAAATGGAAAGACGAACACAAAGCCCCTGGAAGCTATCCAGAGGCTTTCGTTTTTAAACCAGCTTGAAGCCACGTATTTTGAGCACTTTACGAGTAAACCCTTTAAATGGAATATCTTACAAAACAAGTCCATATCTAAGACAAATAGAATGAACTCTTTACGCCAAAAGATAGGGAGGGGGCACCCTTCTCGCAAAACCTCCGTCAAACCCAGTACACTGGATCGAAGAGCCATGCCAAATCCTGAACGCAAAAGCCCGCTCAAGATTGTCGCCGCGACCGTCCTCATCCTCGGCACGGTAAGTTATCTCGCCTACACCGGAGTCCGCGACAACAAGAGCTATTACGTCACCATCGGTGAGCTTCAGGGCCTGGGCAATAAGGCCTACGTTCGCCACCTTCGTGTAGCTGGAAACGTAGCTCCCGGCAGCATCCATCGCAGTGGAACCAATGCCACCTTTGACCTCCTCGAACAAGGCCATCGTCTCACGGTCAACTATCAAGGCACCGAGCCGCCGCCCGATACCTTCAAAGACGACGCGCAGGCTCTCGCCGTAGGCACCTATGGCCACGACGGAGTCTTCCACGCAACACAAATCCAGGCCAAGTGCGCCTCCAAGTACGCACCGGCGCCCAACCAGCAGCAACCCACTGCCTCGACAACAACGACAGCAGCCGCAATGCCCGCATCACGCTAAAATCTGCTGAGAGCAGCTCGACGACAACCATGCAGACGGAAGCAACAACTCGCAGCGGCATGCCCACACCTGCTGCTCAACAAACTTGCGTCGCCGTCGACTCCGTCTCCAGGATCTACGGAAACTTCGCCGCTCTGCGAAACGTTACCGTCAACATCAGGCCCGGCACGGTAACCGTCATCCTCGGCGAAAACGGCGCAGGCAAATCCACACTCCTTCGCGTCATCGCCGGACTCATCACACCCACACGTGGCGCCGTAACCGTATTCGGCAATTCGCCACGCAGCCAGCGCGGACGCATCGCCTACATGAGCCACGCGCCCATGCTCTACGACGAACTCACCGCCATGGAGAACCTCTCCTACTTCTCCTCCCTCCATCGCGGCGAAGGCTGCGCCTGCGTCGGCTCACCTGAGATGGCTCTCCGCGCCGTCGGCCTCGACCCGAATCTCCGCCGCCCTGTTGGGCAGTACTCGCAAGGCATGCGCCAGCGCGCTTCACTCGCACGCGTCCTCCAGACCGACCCGGAACTCCTCCTGCTCGACGAACCCTTCTCCAATCTCGACGCCGCAAGCACACAGCACATGGTTGAACTACTCGCCGACTTCCGCACCTGGCCAATCCAAACGAAAGATGGAAGCCACGGCCATCGCACCATCATTCTCACCACGCACCAGCGAGCCCTCGCCGAGCCGCTCGCCGACACCATCCTCACCATGCGCGCAGGACAAATCGCCGAGATCGTCGAGACCGCCGCATCATGAAGCCTGCCGTCCCTGCCAAAACGAACGCGGCCCGTCTCCTCGACTCACTCAATATCAGCTACGAACTCCGCGCGTACGAGGTCGACCCCGACGACCTCACCGCCATCTCCGTGGCCCGCAAGATCAACCTCCCGCCCGAGCAAGTCTTTAAAACCCTTCTCACCCAAACCAACGAAAGCACACACCTCTTCGCCGTCGTCCCCGGGGACGCCGAACTCGACCTGAAAAAACTCGCCAAAGCCGCCAGAGTCAAAAAGACAGAATTAGCCGCACTCAAAGAAGTCGAGCCGCTCACCGGCTACATTCGAGGCGGAGTCACCGTTATAGGCGCACGCACGCCCTTCCCCGCCTTCGCCGACGAGACCATCGAACTCTTCGACGTCATCAGCGTCTCCGCGGGGCTGCGCGGCCTGCAACTCATCCTCAGCCCCGCAGACTACCTCCGCGCAACCGAAGCCACACTAGCCGATCTCACAAAGGCTGCGGTGCACGAATGACCTATCTCCGCCAGGTCTGGGATCATCTGCGAAAAGACCTCCGCCTCGAGTGGCGCTCGCGCGACTCTGTCAACGGAATGCTCTTCTTCGTGCTGCTGGTCGTCGTCGTCTTCTCCATCGCCTTCGATCCAGCTGGCTATCCCACCGTCACCCGCCAGATCTCCGGCGGAATCCTCTGGGTCGGCCTCCTCTTCGCCTCCATCACCGCGCTCAATCAATCCTGGACACGCGAGCAACGGAACCAGGTCCTCGAAGCTCAGCGCATGGCCCCCTCAGCCGCTTCAGCCCTCTTCCTGGGCAAGGCGCTGGCGAACATGTTCTTCGTCCTCCTGGTCGAAGCGGTCCTCGCACCTGTCTTCATCGTCTTCTTCAACCTTCAGGTTCTCGGTAACGCCTGGCTCCTCGCCCTCATCCTCCCCTTGGGAACCTGGGCCCTCGTCGTCAACGGAACCTTCTTCGCCGCGCTCGGTCTCCGCGCCCGAAACCGTGAACTCCTCCTCCCCCTGATCCTCCTGCCCATCTCCCTGCCAGCCATCCTCATGATGGTCCAGGCCACTACCGGCGTCCTCACCGCCGAACTCGATGCCATCTATATCCGTACATGGATTACGCAACTGCTCGGCTACGACCTCATCTACACCACCGTCTGTATTCTCCTGTTTGAAACAGTCCTCAACGCGGAATAGCCGGAGAAAGGGATAAACTAGAACCATGGCCCAAAGGTCGCAAACCGTACGCACAATTGGATGGCTCTGGTTTGCCGCAACGATCGCCGTCCTCGTCATCGGCTTCCGTCAGGCTATCTTCCTCGTCCCCACTGAGGCGACGATGGGCAACGTGCAGCGGATCTTTTACTACCACCTGCCCCATGCCATCCTCGGACTCATATTCCCCTACATCAACTTCGCAGCCTCCCTCGCCTTTCTCTACTGGCGACGGCGCGACCCGCTCAAAGCCCTCACCGCTGACGCCCTCGCAGTCGCCTCAGCTGAAGTCACTGTCCTCTATGTAGGCATCTGCCTTGCGACAGGAATGCTCTGGGGCAAACCCGCCTGGGGAATCTGGTGGGCCTGGGACGCCCGCCTCACTTCTGAACTCCTCCTCTGGCTTCTCTACGTCAGCTATCTCCTCGTCCGACGCTTCTCCATTGCCGGCCAGACAGGCGTCCTCGCCGCCGTGCTCTCCGTCTTCGCAGCCATCGACGTACCCATTGTCTTCATGTCCATCCGTTGGTGGCGCACCCAGCATCCGGCCCCTGTCTTCGGTGACGGAGGCAGCCTCGACCCGGCCTTTTACCCCGCCGTCCTTTGGAACCTCGCCGGTTGGACCATGTGGGGGGCCCTTATCCTGATCTTTCGCTTCGCCCTCGAGCGTCGCCGCCAACTCAAGGAGCAGGATGAAGCCCTGCGCGCCATCGAAGCCTCCCTGGAGATTCCGCAATGACCTGGCAATCCTTCTTTGACTTCAGCACGATGGGCCACCGCCACCTTGTCTTCGTCTATATCGGCGTCTGGCTCCTTCAACTGGGCTATCTCGCCTGGATTGCCCTGAACTGGCGCAAACTGGATCGAAATTAAAAAAATCAACGGACTTGAAAACTCGTCAAGTCCGTTGTCCGAGAAGGAATTACAGATGATGCTTGAGCTCCCCATCTGGTAACTCTTCGCACCGATTACCTAAACACATTCAAATGGGAAAGGTTTCGCAAGATTTTTTGAACAATTACAGTCCCTCACAAGGCTCCCGTTTTCTGTATCTTGCAGCGTTCTGTTTCACCCGATAGACTCGCAAAAGTGCTGACATCCCTTCGAATCCTGTTGTTGCGAACAACCCTGCTCGGGGTTACCGCGCTACTGCTGCCGCTTGCCTCCTGCAGAAGGAGTGGCTTCCCTGATGTTCCCGACGGCTATCGTGAATACGCCTACGTCAGCAACGGAGCTTCAAACACGATCAGCGTTCTGGACCTCGTAAACCTCCGCCAGGATCGCACCCTACGGGTCGGAGACAATCCCACTGGCATGGCCATTAACCCACGGCGCAATGAGGTTTACGTCGTTAACACGAAATCAGGTACCGTCTCAGTGCTCGACACGGAAGGAATCCGCGTCATCGCCACGATCGGCGTTCAGCGGACTCCGTACTTTATCAGTGTGGATGCTGCCGGCCGAAGAGCCTATGTCGCTAATTCCGGCTCAAATAGCGTAAGCATCCTTGACCTCGACGACCGCCGCCAGATCGCTGTCGCAGGAACAGGAGAGCAACCAGGCCTGGCTCTCATCTCCCCCGATTCGCGTTCGTTGGTCGTGACGAACCGAGGCAGCGGAAGTGTGTCCGTCTTCGCCGTAGGCGCCCCTGACAGCCCTCCATCGCAGGCACTTCGGTTCCGCGCTGCCTTTCCGAGCTGTCCAGGAGCCACGGATGCAGTGATCCTGCCGGATTCTTCCAAAGCTTTTGTGGCCTGCTCCGGTGGTCATCAAGTGATGGCCATCAGCCTCGCCGCCGCTCCTGATTCGTGGGCCGCAAAGCAAGACCCGTCACTGTTGACAGATCACCTACTCACGATGCTTGATGTGGGAGCCGCGCCAGTCCATCTCGCCCTGAAGCCCGACGGGGGAGAGGTCTTCGTTTCGAACTTCGGCTCGGACAGCATCTCGGAGATCTCCACCTGGACCAACGAGGTTGGCGGAACCTACACCATCGGCAGCAAGCCCGTGCGTGGAATCGTCAGCCGGGACAACAGCACCTTGTGGATATCCAACTTCGGCGCAGGCATGATCAGCCTTTACAGCATCGACGACGGCAAAGTTGTGAGCAGCATCCGCGCTGGTTCTGCTCCCGATGCCCTGGCCTTCTCAACTGACGAGCATCTCCTGCTGGCTGCTGATGCTCACACCGGCGATGTGGCTGTCATACGAACCCAGGGAAGATTGGGCGCAGCTCTATTCACAATCCTGCCGGCAGGAAGCAGTCCAAACGACATCGTCGTAAAGTCATTTTTTGTGAAGCACTAGTCCGTCACTGCGGAGGAGCGAGCACCCTCCGGTTCCCCAATGTCGGAGCCTTCGCCGGATCTTCAGGAACCGTGCTCGGATCGGCCATCACCGCCGGATCAGGCAGCGGCACCGCGATCCCCGCCAGACGAATGACATCGTGCCCGCTCTTATCCACCCTCACCTCAAGATCGTGCAGGGATCTGAATCGTATTGGCATACGCACGAAGTGTCGGAACCCCATCATCCTGAGCCCGCAGTGTCGCAGTATTTCCTCCGAGCAAACACACACCCGCAACCAGGCCCAACAATCCCCGGAAGAAATCTCCGCGCGAACCGGACCGCTTCATCCCGGCAGTATCCCACACCAGCAAAACACTCATCATCCTCCTGCGAGCGGGGTGCCCCCATTTCGTCTTCGCCTCCGAGCACGGGTAACGGAAAGGCACGCCTTCAGCCATGCCGCAAGAAGCGCTCCTGGCTACCCCGAGGCTTCAGCCTTGGCCTCTGCCGCACTTGCTTTTGAGATAGAGCGGGGCTGGTTAGCCCGATGCTTTAGCTTCGGGTTTCCCCGCGTCTAAAGCCGCCGCAAAGCGGCCACCGCTCTGCCGAAGGCCGGAGCGAAGGCGAAGCCGAAGCGACTGATCGATCCCACCGCAACTTCCCACGCAAAAAACCGTCTATTCCCAACAGATGAGCGGCAAACGATGCCGCTAAGGAGCATGAATGAAGCGCATCCTCTTAGCCGAACCTCTGGCCTTAGTCCTCTCGGGAGCACTGGCCTTCGCGCAAACCACCACGCAGCCCTCCACCCAGCCCGACTCCTCCGCGCCTCCTGTAGCCAGGCACTACCATCAGGGCCACCACGGACATAATCCTGAGCACGAGGCCGCCATGCTTTCGAAGCGCCTCAACCTGACCTCCGACCAGCAGGCCAAACTCGAGCCCATCCTCGCCGACCGCGACCAGAAGGTCACTGCTCTCAAGAGCGACACCTCGCTCACACCCGACCAGAAGAAAGCCCAGTTCAAAGCCATCCACCAGGACATGAAGCAGCAGCTCTCCACCATCCTCACCCCGGACCAGCTTCAGCAGCTCCACTCCTCGCAACACCATCACGGCAGACACTCACAAACCCAGCCCCTCCCCCAACCCGCCCCACCCTCCGGCGCCTAGTTCGTCACCGCAATCGGATGCCCACCCACGGCGCAATATCATCGCGCCATGGGTGGGTTTATCCACCAATATCGGAATCCGTTTACCTGATTGACTGTAAAAAAGACACGACCACCTTGCCTGCAAATCCATCCACAACGTAAGGGCACGCCTAGTCCACAGCGGAAGAGCACGCCTCGCTACTGCGGAAAGGCACGCCTTGCCACAGCGGACGAGCACACCTTGTCCAAAGCGGAAGGGCACGCCTTCAGGCGTGCCGAAATCGCACCGCCGCGCAGCGGCTACCGCTCTGCCGAAGGCCGGAGCGAAGTCCCAAGGACGAAGTGACTGATTTATTCCGCCAGCCACAGCAAATCACCCACAAGCCACACATTCACGCCCAAAAATCCTCAATAAAATCGTATGTCAAGCCCAAAAATCACTTAAACCAAACAAAATCAGCCACATCCAAGTGGCAGACCAGTTCTGCCTGATCCACTAAAATAAAGGCATGAGGAAGCCCCGGCCAAAACCGGGGCTTTCTTTTTCCTCATAAGCCACCTGTTTTGAATATTTTGTCAATAAACCCTTTGAATGGAATAATTTACCAATCAAGCCGGGATCTAAACATAACAGAATGAACAATTTGCACCAAAAGATAGGGGAGGGGGGCCTATCCCTCCAAAGCCTGCTTCAGGTCGGCGATGATGTCCTCAACATCCTCGATCCCAACCGAGATCCGCATCAGCCCATCCGTAATCCCGAGTCTCGCCCTACCCTCCGCCCCAATCGCCGCATGGGTCATCGTCGCCGGATGGCAGATCAGCGTCTCCACTCCGCCCAGAGACTCCGCCAGGAACCCAAGCTTCAGCCCCGACGCGAACCGGTTCGCCTTCTCCAGCGACCCCAGCTCAATCGAGATCATCGACCCGAACCCCGTCTGCTGCCGCTTCGCCAGCTCATGCTGCGCATGCTCCGCCAGGCCCGGATAGAACACCTTCTCGACCGCGGGATGCCCCTTCAGAAAATCGGCAACCGCCCGCCCGTTCGCATCATGCTGCTTCATCCGGACCGCCAGCGTCTTCACCCCGCGCAGCAACAGGTAGCTCTCGAAAGGAGAAAGAATCCCACCCGTGCACTTCTGCACAAACCGGAACCGCTCCGCCTGCTCCGGCTTCGTGCAAACCAGCACGCCGCCCAGCCCATCCGAGTGCCCGTTCAAAAACTTCGTCGTCGAATGCATCACGATATCGGCGCCTAACGCGATAGGCTGTTGTAAATAGGGCGATAAGAAAGTATTATCGACGCTCAATTCAACGCCTTTCGCATGGCAGATATTCGCCACCGCGCGAATATCCGTAATCGCCATCATCGGATTCGTCGGCGTCTCAATATGCACCAGCTTCGTCTCGGGACGAATTGCGCGCGCCACATTCTCCGCCACGCTCGAATCCACGTACGTAAACGTCAGCCCATAGTTCGACAGCACCTGGTCGAACACGCGCTGCGTCCCGCCATAGACATTGTCCGAGCAGACCATATGATCGCCCGTCTTCATCATCGTGCACATCGCCGTAATCGCCGCCATGCCGCTGCCGAACACATGCGCGCTCGTGCCCCCCTCGAGTGAACACAAACTCTCCTCCAGGGCATCCCGCGTGGGATTCGTCAGCCGGGCATACTCATGCCCCTTGTTCTTCCCAATCGCCTCCTGCTGATACGTCGACGTCAGATAGATCGGCACATTCACCGCACCTGTAAGCGCATCCGGCTCCTGACCATCATGAATCGCCCGCGTCGCAAACCCCAGCTTCTTCTCCAGCATCACGAACCTCTCTCAACGTCCTTCCGAGCGGAGCGCGTAGCGCGCAGCCGAGGAACCCCTGTATTTTGCCCGGAGCGCCATGAAACTACGCTCCAAAGCCATCAATCCAACAACCCCTTCGACAAATACCGCTCCGCCGAATCCGGAATCAGCGTCACAACCCGCTTCCCTCCACCCAGCTCACGAGCCACATCGATCGCCGCGCAAACCGCTGCGCCGGCACTCGACCCGCCAAACACACCGCACTCGGTGGCAAGCCGCCGCACCATCGCAAACGCCGAATCGTCATCAACCATCACAATCCGATCGCAGACACTTCGATCGAACGTAACCGGAACAACCGAAGCCCCAATCCCTTCCACGCGATGCTTTCCCGGCTCCCCGCCCTGGAACACACTACCCTGCGGCTCTACAGCCACAGTCAGCACATTCGAACACCGCTTTTTCGCAGACCGAGCCACCCCAGTAAACGTCCCCGCCGACCCTACACCCAGAACCACGGCATCCACCCGCTCCATCTGCTCCCAGATCTCTACCGCGGTTGTCGCCTCATGAAAATCAGGATTCGCTGGATTCTCGAACTGCAACGCGGCAAACGCGCCGTCGGTCTTCTCTTCAAACTCCAGAGCCCGCCGAATCGCTCCGTCCATCCCCTCGGCCTCAGGAGTCCGAATCACCGTGGCGCCAAGCCCGCGCATCAGCTTGCACTTCTCCTCGGCAAACTGCTCCGGCACATACAGCACAACCTTGTACCCGCGATTGTTTCCAATCAGCGCCAGGCCGACACCCGTATTGCCGGCCGTAGCCTCCACAATCGTCGCGCCCGGCCGCAACACCCCACGCCGCTCAGCATCCAGCACAATCCCCAGCGCCGCACGGTCCTTTACGCTGCCGCCCGGATTCAGATACTCCAGCTTCGCCCAGATCTCCGCGCCCCCCGCAGGCTCCAATGCATCCAGGCGCACCATCGGTGTCTGCCCAACCAGATCAAGAATCGTCTTCGCAGTTCGCATCAGGGGCGTGTCCCCTGATCGCCGGGAGCATTCAGGGAAGCCTGTCCAGTTGCCTCAACCCCTTTGACCCGCGGATAGTATCCGCTTCTCGTCCTGACCGTCAGCTTACCGTAGCTCTTCGCCTTCGCCTCCACATGCACCTGCCTGTAGCCACCCAATGAAGGTGGCTTCGTCGAGTGATAGGAGATCGTATATTGTGTCCGAATATCCCGTGCGACCTCTGCGGCAATCTCGTCCACGTCTCGTATCGAATGCGGAAAGTAAGCCACGCCACCTGTCTGCTCAGCCAGCGTCTCAAGGACTCGCTTTGCATGACGCGATTCGCGCTTATCCGTATCCTCGCCGAAGAGAAGGCCGACGCAATAAATCACCGGCCCGTCTAGATCCTGAATCCTTCGGATCGACTGCTCCAGCGATGCGCTCGAAGCATTGTCTTCGCCGTCCGTGACGATCAGCAGTACCTGTTTCGGATGCTTCGCATTCTTTGACAGGTAGTCCGCCGAAGCCACCAGGGCGTCGTACATCGCTGTTCCGCCGCTCGACTTGATGTAGTTCAGACCATCTTTCAGCTTGTTGATATCGCTTGTGAAGTCTGCATCGATGAAGGCCTCCCATGAGAAGTCCACCACGAAGGCTTCATCCAGCGGATTCGACAACTTCACCAGATCGAGCGCTGCCTGCGTCACCGCAGCCCGCTTGTCATACATCGAACCCGAGCTGTCAATCAGCAACCCCATCGACACCGGCAGGTCCTCATGCCGGAATGAGTTGATCGTCTGAGGAACGCCATCTTCATAGACATGGAAGGCATCCTTCGTCAGATCCTGAATTGACTTTCCACTGCCATCGAGCACTGTGGCATTGAGCCGCACCTCATAAGCGTCCTCATGCAACGTGTACTTGCCGCCCGCTCCCCGTTGGATCTGTCCTACGCCTTGCGGCGCACTGTCCGTTTTCTGGGGCGGAGGCTCAGGGTCCGGCGATCGCACAGGGTCGCGATCCACCGTCAGTGACGGTTGCTGCGGGGGCACAGGCAATGGTTTCGCAGTTGTTTGTTGCGTCCACCCACGTCCCACCGTCAGAATCATCGCCGTAGCAACAACCCACGGCCAAAATCCGTTACTGCGAAGGCGCATAGTACCCCTGGCGATTGTGTACCGTCAGCGGAGGAAGCCCTGGTGGCGGCACAAGTCGTATCTTCAATTTACGCCAGTTACCGTCGTGCTTCACCTCGGACGGCCTGTAGCCGATGACATACTCATTGCGCAACTCCGCGCTGATGCGCGATGCAATATCGCTTAAATCAGCAAGATCCCCCACACGGAACATCCTTCCGCCCGTCATCTCACATATATCGGTAAGCAAGACGGGCCCCATCTGTTCTTCCTGTGTCGGAGCATATTGGTCAAAGATGCCAATCGAGTAGATCTGCACATCGCTCTCGCGCACGACGCGTCGCAACTCTCCCTCGGTGTACCGGCTCCGATTGTCTCCGCCGTCCGAGATAATCAGCAGCGCTTTGCGCTCATATTTCGCCTGCCGCAGCTTGTTCACCGCCAGGTACACCGCGTCAATGAGCGCAGTCCGATTCTCCGGCTTCAACATCACCATCCGAGCTTCCACATCATCCACATCCGACGTATAGTCCACAATCACTGCCGGTCGATCGTTGAAACCCACCACGAAAAACTCGTCCTGGGGATTCGACGTTCTTAAAAACTCACTCAGCGCTTTCCTCGCTCTCGCATATTTCGAGTTCATGCTCCCGCTGAGATCAAAAACGACACCTATCGTCACAGGAGCATCTTCTGTCGAAAAGCTTTTGATGGCTTGGCCGATATTGTTGTCGTAAATCTCGAAATTCTCCTTCTCCAACCCGGTCACCAGCCGGTTCATCGGATCGGTCACCGTCGCCGGCACCAGCACAAGATTTACGTCCACACGAATACGCGAGTCTTTGCTATGACCAGCGGCACTACGTGCAACATTATCTGCTCCCTCAATTAACGGCTTCGAATCTTCAGGCGACTTCGGCGGAGGCGGAGGTGCCGGCGTATGAACCTCCCCCAACGGATTCTCCTGTGCCAGGCCTACTGCAGTCCCCAGAAACACGGCCCACATGAATACGGCTATGGCCAGGACCCTCGCTCGCCATCCACCCCAACATCGCCTTCGTGTTTCGCATCCGTCCCACATGGCTGGTCATCTCCCAATGACCGAAATCCCAGACCTGAATCCTCTACCTGAATCCAGACCTGCTCAACATCCCAGTCCCGCCTGCCAGGCCGCAGCACTTCAGCGGGAGGCCCTAGAGTACACCTCTTGCAGCTTTGGGCGCATCCCCAGTACCCCAAAGATAATAGACGCAGGGTGAAACTCGTTTGTCATCCTTTTGCAAAACCCGGAAAAACCTCTTACATAACTTGGATGACGCAATCCTCCCACCGTGCCGTATGTCAATTTCTCGACTCGCATAGACTTGCACTCTCAACAGGAAAAGCTGCTTCCTTATGCACCGTACAATCAAATTAAAGTCTTCTGGGAGTGAAACCAACGCATGGCCCGTATCTATCCCTTCCGCGCCCTCCGCTACGACCCAGCCCGCGTGACTATGGAAGACGTCGTCACCCAGCCCTATGACAAGATCACTCCGGCTATGCAGGATCGCTACTACGAGTTGAGCCCCTATAACCTCGTTCGGATCATCCTCGGCAAGCACCTTTCCAATGACAATGATGAGGAAAACGTCTACTCCCGCGCCGCCGAAACCCTCCGCGCCTGGCGCAAGGAAGGCATCCTCAAGGAAGAATCCGAACCCGCCCTTTACGGCTACTCCCAAACCTACACAGTTCCCCACTCCGAAGAGGTCCGCGAGCGCCGCGGCTTCATCGCTCTTGGGCACCTTTACGACTATGCCGACAAAGTTGTCTACCGCCACGAGCAGACCTTTCCAAAGCACAAGTCCGATCGTATGAGTCTCTTCAAGGCCACCCGCGCCTACTGCGAGCAGATTTATATGCTCTATTCGGACCTGGCCTTTACCGCAGAAAAACTCATCTTTGGCGCCAGGACCCCCAACGGCTTCGATTCCAACGCCCCGGACCTCTCCATCACAGATGAGTATGGCGTAGTCCACCGCGTTTGGAAGCTGACCGACCCTATCCTGATCAATCTCATCATTACCGCCATGGGCGACAAGAAGCTCATCATCGCCGACGGCCACCACCGCTACGAAACCTCAGTCGCCTACGCCAAGGAGCGCTCCGCTCAACTCAGGCTCCCGTTCAACCAACCGGACCCCAACGACGAAGACGCCTCACCCTCCGTCATCGCCGACGGCGACACTCGCCAATCCCTTCCCTCTCCATCCTTCCCCGAAGCAGCCATGATGATGACCTTCGTCAACATGGATGCCCCCGGCATCACGATCCTTCCCACCCACCGGGTCGTCCACGGCATCGAAAACTTCTCTTCGCCTGACTTCATCACCAGGGCAAGCTACTTCTTCAAAATCAAAGAACTCGACTCTACCTTCGAGGCCAATAACGCCGCCTCGATCCTCTCTTCAACACCCGGCACAGCCTTCATCGCCGCGACCATCGACGGCAGCTACCTCCTCACCGCCAAACCCGATGTCATCGGCGCCGAACTCAAGGACCTTCCCGCACGGCAACGTCAGCTCGACGTAGTCCAGCTCCACCGCATCGTCCTCGACAAGCTTCTAGGCCTTGACCAGGAAACAATCACCCGCCTGGGCAGCGTCGCCTACATCCGTGAAGCCGACGAAGCCGTTTCCATGGTCACCGAAGGTGACTCCAACATTGCCTTCCTCATCAAGCCCATCACCCTTGAACAGCTCAAGGAAGTCTCCCTCGCCGGAGACGTCATGCCACAAAAATCAACCGACTTCTACCCTAAACTCCTGAGCGGTCTCGCCATCTACGCTTTGGACTAACGCAAACCCATCTCTGACTGGGTACCCCACATCCCGATTCTGAGATGTGGGTTTTGCAGAATGTCCAGCGCCGGAGTCACCCTGAAGACTCTCTATTACAATCAACAACATCTCCCTCGCCGTGACTCCAACCCGCCGCTACATTCATTACGCCGCGATCATGCTCATCTTGGGCACGCTAACGCACCTCTCCATTGCTCAGGCACCGCAGGCAACACCGCAACCACAAACGCTGCCTCAATCAGCACAACCCACCGGCCCCAAACCCCTCCCCGCCTTCTACAGAAACATCATCTTCCTCGACCCTGCCCATGGAGGCCCCGACACCGGAGCCCATCTCGCCAACAATGCCCTCGAAAAGGACGTCGTCCTCTCCTTCTCCGCACGCCTCCGCACCGTCCTAGGAGCCGCCGGATTCACCGTCCTTTCCACTCGCGACACCGACCCTGCCGCTCTCCTCACCTCCGACCAGCGCGCTGGCATCGCCAACCATGCCCGCCCGCTCGCCTGTCTGCTCCTGCATGCCACATCCAGCGGCTCTGGAGTCCATATCGTCACTTCATCACTGACTCCCCCCGAGGAAGCCACAATCCGCTCCGCCCTCCCCTGGCAGACCGCGCAGACCAATACCGTCCCCCAAAGCCTCAAGCTCGCTGACGAACTCTCCTCTGCCCTTCAGAACGCGAAACTCCCCGCAGTCCGCCTGCGAGCCTCCGTTCCCCCCATCGATAGCCTCACCTGCGCCGCCGCCGCCATCGAGCTCTCTCCGCACTCGCCCAGCGGAGCCCAGGCCACTCCCGTCACCGACAGCAGCTATCAGCAGCAGGTCGTCGAAGCCATCGCCGCAGCCCTCACCAGCTATCGTGAACGCTATGCACCGGCTCCCATGCCCTCTCAACCCGCCTCTCCCTCCCTGCCGGTCGCCCCCCGAGGAGCCGCCAGATGATCCCTCGTTACCAGCGCATCCTCTTTTGGATCCTCATCGGCGGCATCACTCTCATGGCACTCTTCCTCATTCGAGGCTGCCATCAGGCACATCGCCGCCTCACCGCATCTCTTAACAACCTCACCCCCATCGCTGCGCCCGCCGAAGCCACACCGGAAGACGTCACCCTATACCTCGCCAACGATGCAGAAGGCTCCATCACACCCACAACCTCTCAGGTCGCGCTGCCGAAAGAGCCCGCCCTCCGCGCTCAGGCCCTTCTCAATCACCTCCTCACCCAATACACCCAGCCTGAATCGCCGCACCCACTCCAAAGCGGGCCTGCAGTCGATGACGTCTTCCTCATGGCCACAAAATCCGGCGACGACCCCGGCCTTACCGCTGTCATCAACCTCCATGGCTCATTCGCCGATAATCACCCCTCCGGCATCGAGGTCGAAACCTTCACCCTCGCCTCCATCATCGGAACCCTCCATGCGGCGCTCCCCGAGATCACACAGGTCCGCTTCCTCGTAGACGGCCAGCCCCGCGAAACCCTCGCCGGCCATGCCGACCTCACCCGTGCTTACCCGGCCATCGACACCTCCACCAAATCAACAAACAACACACAGCCATGACGACAATCGGTGTCTTCGATTCAGGCTTCGGAGGCCTCACTGTTCTCCGCGAACTCCTGCCCCTCCACGCCGGAGCCCACTACATCTACCTCGGCGACACCGCCCGCCTTCCCTACGGCTCCAAGTCTCGCGAAACCATCGCCCGCTACGCCCTCTCCAGCGCACGCTTCCTCCACGAGCAGGGCGCTGAACTCCTCGTCGTCGCCTGCAACACCGCCACCGCCCTGGCTCTCGACGACATCAAAGCCGCCCTCCCCATCCCCGTCATAGGAGTCATCGAACCCGGAGCCCAGGCCGCCCTCAAAGCCTCGTCAAAACCCACCGAGCCACCTTCATCGCACGTCATCGAACCACTTTCGCCCGTCATCAAGCCGCCTTTAACGCACGTCATTTCGAGCGAAGCGCGAAGCGCGGAGTCGAGAAACCCCTGTATTTCGCCCGAGTCACTCCATCCCTCAAAGCAAACCCACGTCCTTATCCTCGCCACCGCCGCCACCACCCAATCCCACGCCTACTCCAAAGCCCTCACCGCCCTCGGCCTGCAAGCCACAGAAAAAGCCTGCCCCCTCCTCGTCCCACTCATCGAAGAAGGCTGGACCAGCCACTCCGTCACCGCCGAAGTCCTACGCATCTACCTTCTCGAAGCCCTCGCGGACGCCCCGGACGCCAGCATCCTTCTCCTCGGCTGCACCCACTACCCGCTCCTTCGCCCGCTCATCAACACCATCCTCCACGAGCTCCACCACCCCATGCACGTCATCGACTCCGCCGAGGCCACCGCCCGAGCCGTAGCCGCACACCTTCCAGCCTCCGCCACCGACGCCCCGCCTGCCTGCACCTTCTACGCCACCGACTCCATAGAAAAATTCCAACGCCTCGGCTCAGCCTTCCTCGGCCAACCCCTCAACGAAGTCCATCTCCTCGACCTCGGCGGATAAATCGAGAATCCATTCCAGTGGCAAATTCCTTTTCCCTAAGCCCTGAGCCCTGTACCCTGTCCTCATGCCCTACCTGCTCAAAACCGAACCTGAAAAATACTCCTACGACGACCTCCTCCGCGACGGCGAGACCACATGGGACGGCATCTCCAACCCCACGGCCCTCCTCAACCTCCGCAGCATGAAGAAGGGCGAAAAGCTCGTCATCTATCACTCCAACACAGGCAAAGCCGCCATCGGCACCGCCAGGGTAGTCTCAGTCGACGCCACTGACCCGAAGAATCCCCTCGTCCGCATTGCTCCCGTCAAACGCCTGAAGCACGAGAAGACCCTCGCCGAGATGCGCGAAGCCTCCGTCTTCCAGGACTCCATCCTCTTCCGCCAGTTCCGCCTCTCCGTAGTCCCGCTCACCGATGCCCAGTACGACTGGCTCACCCAACCCTAAGTCAGCCACAAATACAAAGTCAGTCACAAAATACAACGGTCATTCTGAGCCAAAGGCGAAGAATCCTCGTAGTTCGCTCGGAGAGCCACAAATCCCCAACCAAGCCACATAACCCGGATGCCCATATCTGGCAGCCCATCGCCAGATGTGGGCAATCGCGCGCAACCCGATCCTTGCCTTTTGCACCCCCAGGCATCGCGACGGTCATTCTGAGCGAAGCGAAGAATCCCCGCAGTTCATCCGATGCGCCACCAATACAAATCGTACCCGCGGATTCACCGGCTCAGCCGCACCAGCACCGCGCTAGCCGCCGGAAGCTCCACCGCAGCCTTCCCCTTAGCGACCTTCGCCGCATTCCACTTCCCGCTCCACTCACCCTGGGGCCCAATCGCCGACCCGCCCAGCGTAATTCCCTCCATCGCCCCGATATCTCCCTTAGGAGAGCGCAACTCCAGCGTCTCTGCCCGTGAATAACCCTTAGGCAGAGCAATGTCCACTGAATCGTCCTTCGCCCCGCCACCAAAGCTGCGATTCACCAGCGTCAGCACCACCGAGCCATCATCTCGCACCGCACCGAACTCCTCCAGCTCTGGAGCCGCCGCAGCATGCACCGGCAACACCCTGCCCTGCGCGGCAATCGAGAACGCCTTCATTGCGTAAGCCATCGGCAGAATCGTCGTACCCTCCGGCTTCGCCCAGAAGATCGCGTACCAGCACGGAGACTGCTGATCTCCCGCCGCCGTCGTCAGGCCCGTATGAAAGTTCAATCCATCCGCGCCGCGAGCAAGCCACCAGTGGACATACCCCAACCCCCACAGCGTCGCCGCAAACGTATTGCTCACGTCCTTCGCCCCGGCGTTATAGAAGCTGTTCGTCTCCTCCATGCGAAACTTCGCGCCTGCCTTCTGCGCTTCTGGCATAAAAGCATCCGCATACTTCGCATAGCCCTGATCGATCGACGGGTTCAGCAGCAGCTCCCGCGCGCTATCCACCGACTCGATCTTCTTCCCGTTCTTCCCCGGATACGCATGCTGTGTCACCCACCTCAACTCCGGCATCGTCCCAAACTCCGCAACATACTTCGCCGCCCACGTCGGATCTCCACCCGTCGTCCCCGGCCCGCAGATCTTTGCCCCCGGAGCGGCCTTCAGCACCGCCGGCAGAAACCGCTTCATGTCTGCCGAGTACTTGGCGAAGTCTCTCTTCTCAAAAACGTCCGGCTCATTCCCAACGGCCAGGCAATCCGTCAGCGCCCCGTAATGCCCGCTCACATACCTCGCCGGCTCCGTCGCCACATCCACATCGCCGCTCCGCATCCGCAGCGTATACATCACCCGCACATTCGCCATCTTCGCGAAGCCATAAAGAGAATCGATATCCTCGTGCGTCGGCAGAGGAACCGTCGGCGTATCCGCCGTATTCCCTCCAATCCGCAGGCTCTTCACCCCCAGCGAACCAAACAGCCGCCCCAGCCCCTCGTTCTTCGGAGTGAAGTACTGATAGCTCCCATCCTTCTGCTTCAGGATCGCCATCGTCTCAAAGCTGAGCCCAAGAAAATCCGGCGGAATCTGCCGCCCAGCCTCGGCCGGATTCACCGTAATCTCAACCGCAGGCGAAGCCGCACCTGCCTCGGTCAACCCCACCATTCCCAGTGCTGCTCCGGCTACCAATCCCAAAATCATCTTCCGCATTCTGATCCCCGTTCCGTCTGTCGGATTTCCCGCCTTTCAATCCTAATCGCCGTTGAAGCACGAACGTTTTCCACAAAAATCGTCAGAGGAATTCCTGTCAAGCCCAAAACCATACAACTCATTCAAATAAAACAACTTCCGCATGGCAGACCGGTTCTTGCAATTTGCTAAACTGGAGATAGAGCAGGCCCCGGGTACCGGGGCTTTATTTTTTAACTCGCAACCAGTTTATTTTCAACGCTTTGACACCTAAGTCGTTTAGATGGAGTATTTTAGAAGTATGCCACCGATCTAACCCATGATTTATGAACAATTTGCGTCAAAAGATAGGGGGAGGGGGGAGCCTTCGGAAACTTCGGCTCAAGCTGCTATCCTTACCAACGGAAATCCAAGGCAAACAAGTATCAGCGGAGAAGAATAGACACAATGATTGATCTCAAAGGCAGAGTCGCCGTCGTCTTCGGCCTCGCGAACAAACGCAGCATCGCCTGGGGAATCGCCCAGAAGCTCTCCGAAGCCGGAGCGACCCTCGCCATCTGCTACCAGAACGAGCGCCTCCAGCGCGACGCCGAAACCCTCGCCAGCGAGCTTGCCGCTGCCAAAACCTTCCAGTGCGACGTCTCCTCTGACGCCGAGATCGATTCCCTCTTCACCAAACTCAAGGAGCAGTACGGCACTCTCCATGCCGTCGTCCACGCCGTGGCCTACGCCCCTTCCGACGCCATCAAAAACGACTTCATCCTCACCACCCGCGACGACTTCCGCATCGCCCTGGACATCAGCGCCTACTCGCTCATCGCCGTCGCCCGTGCCGCCGCTCCTCTCATGACCGAAGGCGGCTCTATCCTTACCCTCACCTACTACGGCTCCGACAAGGTCTTCCCCAACTACAACGTCATGGGAGTCGCCAAGGCCGCCCTCGAGTCCGCCGTCCGCTACCTCGCCGCCTCCCTCGGCAGCAAGAAGATCCGCGTCAACGCCATCTCCGCCGGCCCCATCAAAACTCTCGCCGCCCGCGGAATCGGCGACTTCACCAAGATCCTCACCGCCGTCGAAGAGCGCGCCCCGCTCCACCGCAACGTCGACCAGCTCGAAGTAGGGAACGCTGCCCTCTTCCTCGTAAGCGACCTCGCCAGCGCCATCACCGGCGAAGTCACCTTCGTCGACGCCGGCTACAACGTGACCGGGTTGTAGGCCCGAGAAGAGCAGCAATCTCGTTGATACTTAGCTGTTTATTTAGTCACGACGAAACGCTCCTGACACGATGCTGTCAGCAGCTCTTAGGTAAATTTCATCTTGAATCGAAGCGAAGACACACCACAGGAAAGGAATCCAATGAAAATCTCAGAAATCTTCCTGCAAGACTTTGACATCGAGATCTCCAACACGCGCCGCACCCTCGAGCGCGTCCCCGAAGGCAAAAACGACTGGAAGTGTCACGACAAATCCATGCCGATGGGCAGATTGGCCATGCACTGCGCAACGCTGCCCATGTTCGGCTACTACATCATCGAAGATGAAGGTATGGACCTCGCTGCCCCGAAGCGTCCTCATTTACCACTGGAATTCACCACTCGCGAAGACGCGCTCAAGCAGTTTGACGAGTGCGCCGCCAAGTGCCGCGCCTCGCTCATCTCCGCCTCCGACGAGCATCTCCAGAATATCTGGCCCTTCACCTGGGGCGAGCAGGTCATCTCCAAAGGGCCCCGCTCACTCGCCTTCCGCGGAATGTTCTTTGACCATCTCATCCATCACACCGCGCAGTTGGGCGTCTACCTCCGCCTCAACGACATTCCCGTCCCCGCGCTCTACGGCCCCTCCGCCGACGAACAGTGGTCACCCAGGTAAATCTGTGAACCGGAACGAACTGGGTGCCTCATTCATGGCGCAGCTTCATCGCGACATGATTGGGTCGCGCGAAGCGCGAAACAGACTCAAGGGCGGCGATAAATCTCGCCGCCCTTCATCACAAACGAAACCTTACGCAGCACCGTGATATCCGAAGTAGGATCACCCTGAACCGCGATCACATCCGCAAGATATCCTGCCTTCAACTCGCCAATCTGCCCGCCCCAGCCAAGCAGCTTCGCGCCATTGATTAAATCCGCTCGCAGAACATCCGCGGGCTTCATCCCATACTCAACCATAAGCTCCATCTCACGCGCCTGTGTTCCATGCGGAAACGGCCCGACATCGCTGCCAACCGCAAACGGAACGCCCGCGGCCATCTGCTTCTTGAACTGTGCCGCATGAAACACCTGCTCGTCCTTCAGCCGCTGAGCCCGCTGCGGACTCTCAGCATGGTCCGCAAAGTACTCCGCAATCGCAAACGTAGGAACCGCATAAATCTGCTTCTCCTTCATCATCTTCATCGTCGCATCGCTCAGGTAATAAGCATGATCCACCGAAGCAACGCCAGCCGCAACCGCATAACCCGTTCCCGGCTCGCCTGTAGCATGAACCGCAACGCCGCGGCCGGAATCCTTTCCGCCGCCGGTCCGCCCAGCCTCGGCAATCGCAGCCGCAAGCTGCTCGGTCGTGTACTGATAGGGAGTCACAAACTGGTCGCCATGCAATGAATCGCGTCCAGTCTCGTAGATCTTTGTGAAGTCAGCTCCGCCCTTACGCTGTTCCCGCATCACCTTCACAAGATCTTCAGCCGAATCCGCATAGTCCGCATTCGAGAGCACCTTCTGGGCCGGGTTATACCCGATCGCGTCCTCGTGGCCGCCAAGAATATCGACCGCATTGCAACTCACTCGCATCCGGGGCCCGGGAATCATCCCGGAGTTGATGGCATTGCGCACCGCAACATCCGCGCAGCTGGCGCCCTCCGTTCCCATATCGCGCTCGGCCGTAAATCCAGCCATCAGATCGGCCTTCGCCGCGTCCGCAGCCATCAGCGTGCGCTGCGGAACGCTCTCCTGGACGGTCTGCAAATCCTCCGCACCCGGATGCAGAAAAAGATGCACATGCGCATCAATCATTCCCGGCATCAGCGTCGTATCGCCGAGATCGATCACTTCAGCTCCGGCTGGACGATTCACCGAAGCTCCAGCAGCGACAATCCTGTCGCCCTCAACCAGCACTTCGCCGGGAGAGACAACCTTGCCGGCGGCAACATCCAGCAACCGGGCCGCATGCAACACCACAGGCGGCTTCGCCGATGAAGTTTGCGCAGAACAAATTGCAGCACTGAACGCCAGAAACAGAACACCGGTGAGTTTTCTCATGATGCCAGCAGAATATCGCGAAACCGGGACAATCCGATGCGTTCCTTTATCCCGCCTTCTCGGTCAGCTCAGCCCAGCGAGCATAAAGCGCGTCGACCTCAGCCTGTGCAGCTTCCATCTCACCAAGGGCATCAGTCAGTTTCGCCGCATCCACCGCGACCTCCGGATCATTGACACTCGCCTTCGCCGCCTCAAGCCGCGCATCCGCCGCCTCGACTCGTTCTTCAATCGTCGCAAACTCGCGCGCTTCGAGATAAGAAAGCTTCTTTTTCCCGCCAGCAACCGGAGCAGGCGAAGCCGACTGCGCGGGCTTAGGCATTGCCTTTTCCTCAGCGTCCGGCCCCTGCTGCAGGAACCACTGCTCCCACTGCGAGTAGTCGGCGAACGCCCGCGCGTTCCCCTTGCCGTCGAGGCCGAGAACCGTGGTCGAAACCCGGTCAAGCATGTAGCGATCGTGCGTTACGAGCACAAGGGCGCCTTTGTACTCGAGCAGGCTCTCTTCAAGGATCTCCAGTGTCGCAATGTCGAGATCGTTCGTGGGCTCGTCGAGCAGCAGCAAGTCCGCTGGTTCAAGCATCAGTTTCGCAATCAGAATGCGTGCCCGCTCGCCTCCGCTGAGCCGTTCAACCGGCTGATTGAGCTGCTCGCTGGTAAAGAGGAACTTGCTTGCATAGCTCGCAACATGAACGACGCGTCCCTGATAGACGACAGAATCCGAATCGGGCGCAAGCGCTCGCCGCAGCGTGACGCCTTCTTCCAGCTCCCGCGTCTGGCTGAAGTACACGATGCGCAGCGATGCAGCCTTCTTCACCTCGCCCGCCGTAGGCGCCAGTTCGCCGGTCAACAGGCGGAGAAGCGTAGTCTTTCCGCTTCCGTTCGGACCAACTAAACCAACGCGCATTCCGTTGGCGATCAGAAAATTGAGCTCTTGGACGATGGCTTTTCCGCCAAGTTCGACAGTTACGTCGTTAAGTTCGACGAGCCGCTTAGTCTGCCGTTCCGTTGCGGCGAAGTCGATGCCGGCGGTCGCGGTCTGCGAGCGGCCGCTGACCTCCTTCAGTTGGCCGATCAACGCATAGGCATTATCGATGCGTGCCTTGGCTTTGGTAGCACGCGCCTTTGGACCTCGACGAAGCCATTCGATCTCGGTTCGCACCCGATTGCGGAGCGATTCTTCGAGCCTCGATTGCGCTTCCAGATATTCCTGGCGTGCTTCAATGAACTTCGAATAAGCCCCTTTCACACGCAGCAAACCATCTGCATAGACGCGATTGAGTTCGACTATCTCCGTCGCAACATTCTCAAGAAAATAACGATCATGACTGATAAGAACACAAGCGAAATCACTCGCATTGAGAAGCTCCTCCAGCCAGGCGATCCCGGCGAGATCCAGATGATTTGTCGGCTCGTCGAGCAGCAGAACGTCGGGTCCGCTGACGACTGCTTCGGCGACGGCGAGGCGCTTGCGCCAACCTCCGCTTAGCTTTGCGGCTTCGACGGAGAGATCCGGGAAGCCAATGCGTCCGGCAGTCTCACGCAACTTGCCTTCACGCTCAGCTTCAGCGATGCCTGCCTTGCTTCAGGGCTTCTTCGAGAACGCTCCGCACAGTCAGGCCGTCGGCAAATGTGGATTCCTGCCGGACGTAGCCGATCCGAGCGCGTTTCCGTACCGCCACATCGCCAGCATCAGCATCTTCTTCGCTGGCAAGGATCTTCAGCAACGTGCTCTTTCCGGCGCCATTCGGCCCAATAAGGCCAACCCGATCGCCATCGGAGACGGTGAATGAGATATCGCGGAAAAGCGGCGTAGCGCCGAAGGCCTTCGTAATAGCCTGAGCGTTAAGAATGGGCGGCATCTCTTAACTCTATCGTGATCAATGCTTAGTAGGGGATCTAATCCAGATCGAAGTCGCGGAGCGGACGCTCTCCGAGCGGCGTTTCCTTTGCCTTCTTAACTGCCTCGGCAAACTTCTTGGCAAGAACATCTTCCTTGTTCTTCTGAGCCTCGACGGACTGCTGGAAGATGGAATCGCGTCGGGCGTCAGCCTCACGGAGGGCCTTGGCGGCTTCGCCAAAGTCCTCGAACATCTTTTTCTTCGGGGCGGATTTATGCGAGATGATGGCCCGGGTTACAGGATCGATCTTCAACATTGCTCCGCAGTCGGGGCACAACACTTCAAATGGCTGGTCGCTCAGACCCATGATGAATCCTCATCAGACATTGTAAGACCTCTCGGAGCCATGCTGGAAGGGCGATGAGATCTTTCCAGCATGGCTTTCTTTCGCTCACCATAGTTCGCTGCGCTTCAACGAATGTCTGAGGAGCGACTTTCTGTAGACGTTTTTCCGGAGTATTGCCTTACCACGGTGAAGATGCGCAGTAACCGACAAGCGTGTCTTACCTCGCAGGTGTGCGATTTCGTTGATCGAACAACCGGCTGAGAGGTGGAGCATAATGACGGCTCTCGTCTCTTGGGGGAGAGATTGCAGGTGTTTTCTGACTAATCGAAGTCCTTCCCGTCGCGCGGCAATCTGCTCCGGATTTTCAACAGCCGAACTATATGCCCGCTCGAAATCCTGGAGGAAGACAGGATCGTCTTCGATGAAGAGTAGCCTGTTTCGTTGAAGTTTTTTGAGCGCGATGAGGGCATGGTTTGACACGATCCGCGAAAACCACGTCTTCATCGTAGATTCACCGCGAAATTTCGCGACTGCCTGCCAGGCAGAACAAAAGGAGTTTTGGATTACGTCTTCGGCGTCAAACCGGTTACGCAGAATGGAATTGGCAGTTCGCAGGAAGTAACTTTTCTCGGCTAAGAAGAGGTGAACCAGTTCCTGCCGGCGGCCATTCGCTGCCTCTTCCTGATGATAAGAGGACGGGATAAGCGAGACGGCAGGTGTCTCATGCATGAAAGGCATTCGATTTGCTCCTGAAATATCGTGCGGGATGCGTTGGAAGAGACGGTCATGCGAAACGCATAACCAGAACGCAAGCTAGGCAACGATGGAGACTGGCGGAGGACGGAAGAGCAGCGGGGGAAAGTTGAGTGGCAGCAAAAGACAGCGAGAGGTCCCGGCAAGATGCCACTCGAAGGCAGTACAGCGCGGGACGGCGAAACTTAGCAGCAGGATGACGAATATCGTCAAAAGAGAAAAGGTCGAGAAATTTTTCTGTTCGCTATTAAGATTTCGCGTTGCAGAGGAAAGGCTGGCCCTGGCGCCGATAGCCCGGCAGGCTGCACGAACCGGAATATGTGCACCTTGGTTTACCCGACTCGTGATGCTGCCGGCAAATATGCCCGTGAATAAGAGGAACGACAGCAACAACCAATGACGTCGGCTTGGAGTTGCCGTGGACATAGCTCAATCATACGACGCGACATGAGTGTTTTCCGTTAGTAGAACCCGGATTAGAGCCTGACAACAACGTGGCCCGGGCATTGATTTCCGGCCACTTTGACGAGCCGGCCAATGAGACCTTCGCCATAGCGAGCAAGAAACCACACTCCGGCCAGGAGCCGCTCCTGGGGATGGCCGTCGGGGAAGACATTCAAGGTGATCGCTTCAGCGTGCTTGCGGAGGCTTGCTTCTTTCTGGAGCTCGTAGGTCGCGGCCATACGGCGGAGACGATTCATCTGGTAGAGCATCTTCGAGCCGGAGGTTTCGGCCGATGCCCCGAGATTCGCGTCCATACCCTGCATGTATTCGACTAAAGTCTTGAGTTCTTCGTCGAGAGCATTCCCAACGGCAGCAAGCTTCCTCTTCAGCGCAATCGGCATGGCTCGTGCGCCGAGCCGCTGAGCGAGATCGTCGGCCGTGGTCATCGCATCGGGAAGCTGAATCTCGTCCTTCTCCATCGCTGCGGCGATTGCCGGCTCGATGAGAGTAGCACTCAAACGCGGCAGAACCGGCGTGAGGCGCCCAAGAATGCGTTCGTAAAGAACAGCGCTTTGGGCAAAGTAGGCAATCTCCGCTGGCCCCCCGATATACGCTGCGGTCGGCAAGACAGTGTCCTGAAAGACTGGCCGGAGAAGCGCATTGGGGCTCAGGCGCTCCGGCGTGCTGTCCAGAATCGAAAGCAGATCACCAGCGGAATAAATGCTGCTGCCGGCTCGCCATTGGCCGTCGCCGTTGCGCCGCAGGGCGACGCGCTCGCCGGTATGCTCATCGAGAAGGAAAAGCAACGAAGCTGATTCCGAAACCAGAACCTGTGCGTGATAGCCACTTTCGATTAGTTCTTCGCTGCGAGCAATCAGCATGGCTTGAAGTTCGTCCGCTCGCTCGATGGCGGTACGCAAGGTTCGTGATCCAAGCGTATGGAACTCGCGGGAGGAGGCATCGATAACGATGAGTCCCTGTTCGCCGAAGATATGGGAAATCAAACGTCCAAAGGCTCTCGCAAGCGTAGGAGCAGGGCCATTCGAAGGAAGGTAACACTCGCGCAGTAGTTCGGTGATGGGCGCGTATTCGAGAAGTTCCGTTACGCGTTCCAGGATCGATGCTATCTCCGGATCGGATATCACGCCTCCAACAGGAACAGCGTGGGGAACCCGAAGACCGGCGCGGAGAGTTTCGACGGACGTCTTAGTGAGGAGAGAGACCTGATCGACCTCGGCAAGATCGTGATCCTCGGTTGCCATCCAGAAAACAGGGACGTGCTCGACGCCGGTCGCCTTTGTAGCTGCTTGAGCACGAGAGACAGCAGTCGCGGCCTTGAGGAGGGTCAGAAGGGGGCCTCCCATCAGCACGACCTGCTGGCCGGTAACAACCGCTCGTGCTCCGTTCCTCAGCTTTTCAATGTTGGAGAGTGCGGCTGGACCTGCGCTGAAGGACTCGTTCTGCCGCTTAAGTTCATCGGCAAGCCGTTCCGAATCGACGGCAGGAACGGTCTCGCGCATCCACCCGTTACTGAATGGCCCGCCAGTATTCCCACTTCCATACCACTGACGCACACGCGCGTCCGTCGAACTGTCACCCATGACGAGGTAGTCTCGATAAAGCTGCGAGATATGCGGCAGGATCGTAATCGGGTAACACTCTACGCTCATCGCGCCCTTTATCCCCTCATTGGTAGCTTGACACTGCGATCCTGGAACGAAACCCCGGAATACTGCCCCATAGATTTTCCGTGCATCCCGTTGGATGCTAAAGACTATCTCCCCGATGCAGGATGATACCGTAGGCGTATGGCTTCCCGAATGAAGAAACCAGCATCTCCGTCACAAACGACCAAAAAAAGCAAGAAAAGTTCCGCAAAGACACGGGTGCTTTCGTCAAAGCCTGTATACAAGGGACGGGTCTTTTCAGTATTCAGCGATGAAGTGATTGAGCCGACCGGTGTTCGTAATACACGCGAGGTCATTCGGCATAGCGGCTCCGTGGTGATTCTTGCGGTGGACGAGTCGAAAGATCACGAAGATCCGGAAATCATCTTCGAACGGCAGTACCGCCATGCGGCTGGACAATTCCTTCTCGAGCTTCCGGCAGGACGGCGGGAACCCAATGAGCCTCCGTTGGCCGCCGCCAAGCGAGAAATGATTGAGGAAACCGGCTATCGGGCCAGGCGCTGGACATTGCTCACCAAGTATTTCGCCAGCCCTGGATTTCTTGGTGAATGGATGCAGATCTACCTGGCGCGCGATATTCGCGAGGGTGCCTCGCAACCCGAGGACGATGAGCAGATAGAGGTAATTCGGATGCCCTTGTCAAAGGCGCTGGAACTGGCACATAACAATAAAATTCATGATGGTAAAACCCTGATAGGGCTGATGCTGTACGACGCCGTCAGACGGTCGGGCAGGCTCTGAACCCCTTGCTCTGTCACAGTGATATGAAAAGAAAAAAATGTCCAGAAAACCTCTCCGCTAACTTGTGCGTCACAGTCGGTTAGGCAGCCCTCCCCGGCTTCAGGCAGGGTGAGCTGTCTGAAATGCACATAAGGGAGTAAGGGTCTTGGCACATTACAAAGGCACCGTGAAGTGGTTTAACAATGCAAAGGGATATGGCTTCCTCGGCAGGAACGATGGGGCCGATGTCTTTGTTCATTACAGTGCGATTCAGCGTGAAGGGTACAAGAGCCTCAAAGAAGGCGATGAGGTCGAGTTCGACATCATTCAGGGCTCGAAGGGGCCGCAGGCCGATCAGGTCGTGCGACTGAAGGAATTAGCCAGCTAACCACAATAATAGAAAATAGAACCAACTCTCAGGTCTGTGTGCACCGCAAAGGTGCAGTGTATGTTTATCAACGGCGTGCAGATTTATCTGCCACGCCGCAGGCTTGTTTGCGTCCAGACCTGACAGGCTGGCAAACTTGAGACTAGCCGTTAGTTCCCATGGATAACATTACAATCGCCCGCGTGCTCGAAGAGACAGCCGCTTTGTTGGAAATCGATGCCGCAGATCCCTTTCGGATTCGCTCCTATCGTCGTGCAGCGGAAGCTGTCGAGCAGCAGACGGCTCAGCTATCGACGCTCGTCTCAGACCCTAAACAGTTGCTTGCCATAGCGGGAATTGGAAAGACCATGGCGGGGAACATTGTCGACATTGTCGCTACCGGCACGATGCCGCTGCGAGAAGAACTTCTGACAAAATACAAACCGACGATGCTGGAACTGCTCCGCCTGCCCGGAATGGGGCCCAAGACAGTTGCCATGCTGTGGTCGTCGCTGCAGGTCGCGGACATCGATGCGCTGGAAGAAGCAGCGAAGGCCGGTCACCTTGCGAAACTGCCGCGTCTGGGCGAGAAGTTCACCGCCAAGCTTCTCAAAGGAATCGAAGACTATCGCAAGAATTCCAGCCGCTTCAGGATCGATGTCGCCAGAGAGCATGCTGAGCGCATTGCAAGCCTGATTCGTGAGTTCCCGGGGATCGAGGAGATTACCCCGGCGGGCTCGCTGCGGCGAGGCCGGGAGACGGTAGGCGACCTTGACCTGCTCGTTACAGGTCCAGCCTGCGAACCCGACGTTGTCAGCGCGGCCGTAGAGCATGTGGCAACCTTGCCACTGATCGATAAGCTATTGGCCAAAGGTCAAAACAAAGTCAGCTTCACGCTTCGGAACAACCTGCAGATCGATGTGCGGCTGCTGCCTCGTGCTAGCTACGGAGCTGCGCTGCAGTACTTCACTGGCAGCAAGATGCACAACGTAGCGTTGCGCCAGAGAGCGATTAAGCGCGGACTCACCTTGAACGAATATGCGCTGGCCCGGCTGGAAGACAACACCATCGTCGCATCCGCGCGAGAAGAAGATATCTACCGCGCGCTTGATCTTGACTACATTCCCCCTGAACTACGCGAAAACGGAGGTGAGTTGGAAGCAGCGGCGACGCATACACTGCCGCAACTCATCACGTTGACCGATATTCGCGGCGACCTGCATATGCACACCTCTGAGACCGATGGAGTAAACACCATCCACGAGATGGCTGAGGCGGCGCTCGCGCGGGGACTGAAGTACATCGCGATTACAGACCACTCGAAGAACCTGGCGATGACCAACGGCATGGACGATCAGCGCGCACTCGCGCATGTCAAACGTATCCGCGAAGTAGATTCTCAGATGCACGGTCGAATCCGTGTTCTGGCCGGGATTGAGGTCGACATCCTGGCTGAGGGAGAACTGGACCTGGCCGATGAAACTTTAGCCCGGATGGATATCGTCATCGCCAGCGTGCATAGCCGCTTCGATCAATCCATCGAGCAGATGACGGAGCGGATTTTGCGAGCGATTGAGAATCCGTACGTGAAGATTCTCGGACATCCCACAGGCCGTAAAGTGCTGAAGCGCGATCCATATGCTGTGCACATCGACACGATTCTGAAGCGTGCCGCGGAACTGGGCGTTGCTGTTGAACACAACGCCAACCCCGCACGAGCTGACCTGAACGATCTTCATCTGCGGTTAGCGAAACAGCACGGCTGCAAGATCGTCGTCGATACCGATGCTCACTCCATCGCTGAGCTTGACCAGATGCGCTTTGGCATCACGCAGCTTCGACGGGCATGGCTGACTGCAGCCGACATCCTCAATACGCAACCCTCCACCGATACTCTCTTGGCTCAACTTCGCTCAGGAACTTAACAATGGATCGGAGAAGAGGAGTAGAAGGAGCAACCGACGCCCCTGCGCAGAAACGAATCCGTTTCACAGGCAAGTCGAACGAACATCGCAGCAACTCAATTTTGGCGCTAAGGGCAAATGAGGGCGGCCCCTGGTCCACATCACACTGATTCGTGCGGCCGAAGTATCCTCAGGTAAGAGGCCCCTGTGCATCGCCGCGACTTCTTCAAGGCATCCTTTCTAACGACTGCATCGTTCGCGCTTACGCGAATGCGCGCACAGAGTCCAGCCGATTACACACTGGAGATTGCGCCTTATACAGTGGAACTCTCGCCGAAGCGCAGCGTTCGCACTCTTGCATATAAGGGCCAGGTCCCCGGACCATTGCTACGCCTCAAAGAAGGGCGACCTGTCACCATCGAGGTTCACAACGCTACGAAAGATCTCGAGATCGTTCACTGGCATGGCCTCTTCCTTTCTCCCGAGGTCGATGGCTCGATGGAAGAAGGCACACCGCACATCGCTCCCGGTGCAACAGCGCGTTATACCTTCACACCGCGCCCGGCTGGCTTTCGCTGGTACCACACCCATGTCATGGCCGGACACAACTTCAAGCGCGGCATGTATACCGGCCTGCATGGCTTTCTTCTGATAGAGGCAGCAAATGATCCAGCCCGCTACGACCAGGAATTTTTCCTCTCACTGCATGACTGGAACCCATATGCCAGCGGAAGCGATGACGGATTCATGAACCCGCAATACTCCCAATCCGCAATTAACGGAAAGATGCTGGGCTTTGGTGAGCCCCTGCGCGTGAAAAAGGGCCAACGCGTCTTGTTGCGCTTCCTTAACTCCAGTCCGACTGAGGTCCATTGGATCTCGCTTTCCGGACATGAGTTTCAAGTAGTCGCTCTCGATGGCAATCCTGTTCCCACGCCCTGCACAGTGCCGATGCTGCGGCTTGCTCCGGCGGAGCGAATCGACTGCATCGTCGAGATGAATAATCCGGGCGTGTGGATCCTCGGAGAGGTCAGAAAAAGCATTCAGGCAGCGGGAATGGGAATCGTAATCGAATACGCGGACCGCACAGGCGCTCCACAGTGGCAGCAGCCAGGCAAACTGAAGTGGAACTATCAGCAATTCGCTGCTTCTAACGCACCGGCCTCAAGTGATGAAACTGTCACCACCATTCCACTTGTCTTCGAATCAAAGTTTGCGGGCCACGGAGACTTCGATCACTGGATGATTAATGGCAAGTCCTACCCTGATACCGAAAGCCCTCAACTCATTAACGGAAGACGCTATAGGCTGCGTTTTGATAACCGGAGCATCGACGATCACCCCGTCCATCTGCATCGCCATAGCTTCGAGATCACGCGCCTGCCCGGGGGTGCTCCGACACGGGGACTCGTCAAGGACGTCGTTCTTGTTCCGGCAAATCAACAAATGGAAGTTGAGTTCACTGCCAACAATCCCGGCAACACCCTCTTCCACTGCCATCAGCAGGACCACATGGATATGGGTTTCATGATGCTCTTCCGCTACGCCTAGAAACACACATGCATGACGATAATTGCGCTGATCCAGGCCCAGTAGCCCTGCTGCAACCGGAGAATTCAGGACAGGGCCAGACAGGCACCTGCGGCAATCGCCGTCTTCAATCCGCGTTTCCAGTTCACTCTGTCCAATAAACGCACCAATTGCCGGCTCCAGCGATATCGCAGTAACAGCATCTCATCCCGGTAAACGCGTTATCCTAGGGAAGTGGAAGTCTCCGTAACATCCGATCAAGTCATCACCCAGGTGAAAGCCACGCCTGGACTATTAGCCGACTACGCGACACTCTTCAAACTGCGCGTCTCGGTTATGGTGATCATCACCGCAGCGGCGGGCTTCTACCTCGGCTGCCTTATGAGCGGCATCAGCCCGTTTCATGCAGGATTCCTGCAGGCTCTCGCCGGAATCGCAGTCGTCACCTGCGGATCGAGCGCTCTGAACCAGGCCCTCGAACGCCGTACGGACGCCTGCATGCGTCGCACTGCAAACCGTCCAATGGCAGCAGGCCGCATCTCGCTGGCTCATGGTTTGGTTCTTGGTTTCGCCGCAATCTTTGGCGGATCGCTTTATCTTGTCTACACGACAAACCTGTTGACCGGCACCCTTACTCTGCTGACGGCAATCGGATATGTTGGCATCTATACGCCTCTCAAGCGCATCACCGTCGTCAACACCTTCATCGGAGCCTTCCCAGGCGCATTGCCTCCGCTCATTGGCTGGACTGCTGCACGCGGCATTATTGAATGGCCTGCCGTCGCACTCTTCGCAATCCTCTTCGTCTGGCAGTTCCCGCACTTCATGGCCATCGGCTGGATGTATCGCGATGAATATGCTGCAGCTGGGATCCGTCTCACACCCACTCAGCCAGATGCGCAGTTCGCCGCTCGCTCCACGGTCATTCAGTCGCTCTTCTATGCCGTACTGATGATTCCCGTAAGCCTTTGGCCCACATGGCTTGGCGTAACCGGCAAACTCTATGCCGCGGTAGCAGCAACTCTCTCCGTCGGCTATCTCTGGTACGCAATCCGTTTTGCTCGCATCGTACAGTCGCCGCTGGATACGACCGCTCGTATCTATGCACGCGACCTTCTCAAAGCCTCCGTCATCTACCTGCCGCTTCTCATGGCCGCCATGATGCTCGACGCGAAAGGACGCCTGCTCTTCTAATGCCGACTGTTCCAACGTCCATTTCTTCGACCAATCTCCGCACGCCCCCGGCGATCATCGCAGCCATCATTGCAGTAAGTGCACTGGCAAGCGCCTTCATCTGCTGGCTCGTCTACTTCCACGCTCCCACTGATGTCGCCGGCACGCAGCTTCGTTCGTTGCCTTTGGTCAATGCAATCCTCAATGGCTGCTCGACCATTGCGCTGCTCTTCGGTTATCGCTTTATCCGCGCACGCAGAATTCCGCAGCACCGTGCGGCCATGTTTACAGCGTTCATCTTCTCGAGCATCTTTCTGGTCTCCTATCTCGTCAACTTCACCCTGCACGGCGAAACCAAATTCAATCGGCTCAGCGCATGGTGGCCGTTCTACTGGAAGTTGCTGGCCTCACACATCATCCTCTCCGTCATTGCGCTGCCAATGATTCTGATTACGTTCTTCCTCTCGTTGACAGGCCGGTTTCCCGCTCACCGGCGGTTAGCGCGCTACACCTGGCCCATTTGGCTCTATGTCTCTATTACAGGAGTCATCGTCTACTGGATGCAGGCGGCTATCCACTAATTCTCTCTATGCAACCAGACACACGAAAGCTTCTTCGCACAGGCAGCACTATCTTCGGTACCGGAGTCCTTGCCGCCTTGATGACCGCTACAATCTTCGGCGGAATCAGTCGCGAAGGCCCACACACAAACTCTGGCTGGCTTGCTCTGATGGTCGCCATGGGATGCCTTCCCACCGGCTTACTTACCTTGGTGCTGGCGTTTATGAAACTCTACGCCGACCGCGACCGCTAACCCACCGCATCATCTGCTATCCTCAACCTTCAAAGACCGAAAACCAACCGGAGTATTCCATGGCAAGAGGCGTCAATAAAGTCATCCTTCTCGGAAATGTGGGCAAAGACCCAGAGATTCGTTCCACCCCAAGCGGCACAATCGTTGCCAGCTTTTCCCTGGCCACGGCCGATCGTCAAAAAGATCAGCAGGGCACCTGGCAGGACAAGACTGAGTGGCACAACCTCGTCGCCTTCAGCCGCACCGCCGAGATCGTACGCGACTATGTAAAAAAGGGCACCCAACTCTTCATCGAGGGCAAGATTCAGACCCGCTCCTGGGATGACAAAGACTCCGGCCAGAAGAAGTACCGCACTGAGATTCTCGTCAACGAGATGACGCTGCTCGGCGGTGGCCCGGGACGCGGCGAGAGCGGAGCGGGAACAGGCGGCTACTCCCGATCGAACACCGCCGCAAACGACCGGACACCATCTTCTCCACCGGATTTTGCCGACCAGGGAATCACCGACGACGACATTCCGTTCTAAGGCCGGTATCTGTTAAACCAAACGCGCTCATGCCCATGCCTTTTCGCGAGCATGGGCGCCTTTGGCTGCAGTTTAAACTAGAAAGCCAGTCGTACACTCATCACGAGTGAGTGATTGTAGCTGTGATAGCTCGTTACTGCGGTCTGGAATGCGACTCCTCCTACAAAGCCCATCCGGCTCGTCGGATTCTGCGGTCTCAGAGGAAATTTTCCGATCACGATTCCCGGCGCAAGGAACATCTGCGTCTTCCCATCCCTTGAGCCTCCCAGGTAGCTCGTCGAGTTCAACTCAACCTCGGGCCATAGATACTTGCTGACGTGGTACTGCGTCACGGTATTCCACAGGATTGTCCGCCCGCTCGTTCCTGTACCTGAGGTGGGCAAGCCAGCTCCGACACTGGTGAACACATCAAATTTACCCGCGCCTTTTCCCGCCATAAGATAAGGGGTGATCACCGCACTGGCAGCACCATTTTTGTTGGTTCCTGTTGGCAAGCTCCAGCCAAGCGCCCCTGTGACGATATAGTTGCCCTCATTTTCGCTCGACGAAGCAAACCGGTATTTCACCAGAAAAGGGAGATCTCCAAAACCATCGGAATCGCTATCGCCGTGAATCGTATACGCAGGCACGAGAAGATCCACCTGCGTATTCGCAAATGGGATCAGGTTGAAACCCTTCCCGCTTCCAAGATTCCAGTTCTGAGCGCCTGACGGAGTAATCTGCCGCGTGAAATCCGTCCGAAACACCTGTGCAAGCATCGGAAACGGCGCAATCATCGGTACCGCCCACTTCGGCTGCTTCGCTGTCGTTTTCGCGGCGCGTGCCTGCCATTTATTTGCAAAATCCTCAAGGAAATCATCATCCGCGGAAGCTGCCAGTGGAGACACGCCTATCCAGAAGAAAAGAAGAAAAAATCGATACAAACGGAGTCCCCTAGCGTGATTTTTCATTTAGACGCACTCTCGGTACGACAGGTTTGGCGCTTCAGTTTACAAAAGAGCAGCTAAACTAATCTCATGCTTGACGAAGCCACGTTTCGGCGCGAATCCGATCGCGCCCTTGAATCGCTGAAACAGTCTCTCATCCACGCCGAGGAGCAAGGCGACGAGCCTGTCTTCGAGACGGAGGAGAAGAACGGGGTCTTGAATGTCCTCTTTGAAGACGGCGGAAGCAAATTTGTTTTCACACCGAATACTCCCGTCCGCCAAATTTGGATCTCTGCTCTCTCCACAAGCTTCAAGCTGGAGTGGTCAGACGACCTAAAGGCCTTTGTTCTACCAAAGACTGGCGAAGAACTGAAGCCGCTGACGCAACGGCTTCTTCGTGAACACCTCAACAATTCGTCCCTCATGCTTTCATGAGTTTTTTTGACTGATTCTGCAACGGAAATCGCAGTACGAACCGTACCGACGTGTCACCCGACATCGCAACATCGATAAGGCCGTCCTCAACGCCAACAACAGGAGTATTGTCTACGAGCATGCCCCAGACTCTGTCCGTGGCCATCGTCACGCTCAATGAAGAGAAGAACATCGGCCGCACACTCGCGAGTGTTCAGTTCGCCGACGAGATCATCGTTGTGGACTCGGGCTCCGCCGACCGTACGTTGGATATCTCCCGCTCCCTCAAGGCCACCGTCATCTCAGAGCCATGGCGAGGCTTCGCCGCCCAGAAGAACTTTGCCATCGAGCAGTGCAAGGGGACCTGGATCCTCTCCCTCGACGCTGACGAAGAACTCACCCTGGAGTTGCAGAATGAAATCCAGGAGCTTTTGCGCAACACACCGAAGGCCGACGCCTACATGCTCAAGCGCCGCAATCTCTTTCTCGGGCGCTGGATTCGCCGAGGTGGTTACTACCCCGATCCAAAACTTCGTCTCTTCCGCCGCCATGCTGCCAACTTCGCTCCCCCGGCCCGTTTCGCCCAACGCCCGGTACACGAGACCATCACCGTAGATGGTCAGGTCGAGACCTTGCGGAACGACCTCATTCACCACGCCTATCCGACCATCGAGAGCTACATCGAGCATATGGACCGATACAGCACGCTCGGTGCCGAAATCGTATTGGCCAAAGGGCAGACAAGCGGCTCCCTCATGAGCTTCCTCTACCACATTGTCCTGATACCCAAGTTTACCTTTCTCTGGAACTACGTCTTCCGGCTCGGCTTTCTCGATGGGCGCGAAGGCTTCCTGCTGCACCTCTATCACTCGACTTACACAAGCTGGAAGTACGCTAAGGCCTGGCAAACGATGCGCAGGCGCTGATACACAACTGTGGCAGCCGAAACGTATACTCACACCGCATGAGCAGACCACCCATTCGCGTCCTTGTTGCAAAACCCGGCCTCGATGGCCACGACCGCGGAGCAAAAATCATCGCTCGCGCCCTTCGCGATGCCGGCATGGAAGTCATCTACACCGGCCTGCGGCAGACACCCGAAATGATCGTCTCTGCTGCAATCCAGGAAGACGTCGATTGCATCGGGCTCTCCATCCTCTCAGGCGCCCATAACGTCATCGTCCCGCGTATCGCTACGCTGTTGCGCGAACAAAAAGCCGACGACATTCTGTTGGTCCTAGGTGGCACGATTCCCGAAGAAGATTCGCCTCGGCTAAAGCAAAGCGGCGTCGCAGCCATCTTTGGCCCCGGAACGCCGCTCGAAACGACGGTTCAATTCATCCGCGAAAACGTGAAACCCCGCGGTCTGCTTACCAGCTAATCGCCTCTCCCATGTGGAAATATCCGCCAGTCGGGCCATTCGCTGGCAGAGTCGCCAATTCCACCTCGGTCTTCGCGCCATCGACAATCTCCATCGGAGCCGCGTCCGTTCCCATGTCCGTCTTAACCCAACCCGGATGCGCGGAGTTGACCTTGATCTTCGAGCCCTTCAGTTCGTGGGCGAGATGAATGGTGTAGGCGTTCAGTGCTGCCTTCGATGCATCATAGGCCAACGCCTTCGCCTCGTAGATCGGCGAGCCCTCGGTCGCATGCAGCGTCAGCGAACCCAGGATGCTCGACACGTTCACGATGCGTCCGGCATCGCTCTTCTTGAGCAACGGCAGAAAGGCTCTCGTGACCGCAATCGTTCCAAAAAAATTGGTGTCAAACGTCTTGCGAATGGTCTCTTCCGAGACCGTGCTGGTGTTATTACCGCCAATCGGTTCAAACATCACGCCGGCGTTGTTGACCAGAATGTCGAGCTTTCCGAAGTCCTTCTCCACCTTCTCCGCAGTTGCCTTGATATCAGCAGCATTCACCACATCCAGCTTTACCGCCCGCGCATCGATCCCTTCTTTCTTTAGCGTCGCCACAGCAGCCTCGCCCTTCGCAAGATCACGAGCCCCCAGGATGACCGTAATTCCCTGGCTTCCAAGCTGCCGTGCCGTTTCAAAACCGATGCCTTTATTCGCACCTGAAATCAGAGCTACCTTTCTCACGCTCATCGCAATCACCTCGCAACAATTTTCGGAAAGACCGAACGGTCCGTTTTCTTATCAGATGAGAACAGCAGCAAAGCGTTCCGCATATTTCTTGGGCAGCGGACGCCGCCTCATCTCCCTGTCCACAACAACATGAACCGTTTCGCCTTCACACAGCAGCTTGTCCACGTCCTTCATAACCCTGTAACCAAACCGGATGATCGGCCCGCGCGCCGCCAATAACCGGGTCTCAATCACCAGCTCGTCATCGTAGCGCGCCGGAGCCTTATAACGTGCCGTGACATCGACAACCGCGATTCCAAGCCCATCCTCGGCCTCCATCGCCTTGTAATCCATACCCAGCTGACGGATAAAATCGACCCGCCCGACCTCAAACCACACCAGGTAATTCGCGTGATACACCACTCCCATCTGGTCGGTCTCCGCATAGCGCACACGCACACGCGATTCGCTGACCAGTGGCCTCCGCTCAACTGCTTCATCCATCGTTTCAGTCTATAGAATCCAAATCCGCGGTCGCTAGGCCTTCCCCCAAACCGGCTTGCGTTTTTCGAGAAACGCGGCAACGCCTTCCTTGAAGTCGTGCATACTTCGCGCCTCGGAGTTCGCCGTCAGCGCATGCCCAATCGCCGCATCCAGCCACACTTTATTCTGCGCGGCCATAAGCTGCTTGGTCGCGCGCATCGACTGTGGGCTGTTCGTCGTCAAACACCGCGCCAGCGACATCGCCCGCGACATCAGTTCTCCCCCGTCGACGACCTCGTTCACCAACCCAAGCTTCTCTGCCTCCTCAGACTGAAACAACCTGCCAGTAAGCAGAAGATCGCGCGCCCGCTTGTCACCGATCTGCAGCGCAAGAAACGCCGAAACCAGCGCCGGCACAAAACCAATCTTCACCTCGGTGAATCCAAACTTCACCCCCGGCGCGGCCAGGGTAAAGTCGCAGATTGTTGCCAGCCCCGTGCCACCTGCGATCGCCGGTCCATGCACCACCGCGATTGTCGGCTTGGGAAGCTCATATAGCGTGCGAAAGAGTCGTGCCACTCGCTCCGCATCGGCTACATGCTCAGACTGTGACTTGGTCGCCATCGCCTGCAGATGCACCATGTCCAGCCCCGCGCAAAAAGCATCCCCGGCGCCTGTCAGCAACACAACGCGACTATGCCCATTGGAAGCACGCTCAAGTGCGGCAATCAGTTCATCCTGCATCTCCGGAGTCATCGCATTCCGCCGCTCCGGGCGATTCAGCATAATCGTCTTGATGCCATCTTCTTCCGTTACCAGAATCGTTTTGTAAATCATTGGCCCTTACTCCTAGTGAACCGGTGCTCCATGCTTCCGCCCGATCTCAGCATTTGCCGACAACACGCCATCCAGCGGAGTGAGCGGTGGCAGTTCCGCCCCCAGCGCCTTCAATTCCTCTAACACCACCTCCGTCGGCAGGTTTCCTACCAGCACATCCTGCGCAAACGGACATCCGCCAAGCCCTCCCATCGCTGCATCGAAGCGGCGGCATCCAGCGTGATACGCCGCCCGTACAACCTCGCGCACGCCATCATAACGCGCATGCAGATGCACGCCAATCTCTATCCCGTCATGCACCGCCAGCACATCCGAAACCACCTCTCCCACCAGCTTCGCAGTCGCTATCCCCACCGTGTCGGCCAGCGAGATCTGCTTAACCCCAGCATCCACCAGCAGATCGCAGGCGTCCACCACCTCATCGATACTCCACGCATCACCATAGGGATTCCCGAAGGCCATCGAGATGTACGCCACCACATCAAGCCCGGCCTTATACGCCAGCGTCCCCACCTGCTCCAACGCCTCCAGCGACTCCTCCAGAGTCTGATTCTGGTTCCTCTTCAGAAACTCCGGTGAGATCGAATAAGGAAACCCCAGCGTCTGCACGCTCTCGGTCTTGATCGCCCTCTCCGCCCCCTTCGCATTCACCACAATCCCAATAATCTCCACATCATCAGGAGGGTCAAGATAGACCAGCACCTTCTCTGAATCCGCCATCTGCGGCACCGCCGATGGCGAAACAAAGCTCACCGCATCAATATGCTTAAAACCCGCCGCAATCAGCAGCCGCAGATAATCTGCTTTCACCTCAGCAGGAATATGCAGCGGCAGCCCCTGCCAGGCATCCCGCGGACATTCGATAATCTTGACCAAATCACTCATTGGAAACTTTCAGAACCCTTAGTAAATAACCAACAACAAAGAGCAACATGAACGGTTAGGACACTGATCAGACCCAAAACCTTGTGTGATGCCTTGTCGACTAGAAGCCCATAGAGCGGCCACTGAACAAATGCTAAAAGGGCGATAACAATACCTGCTCCAAAATAGGAGCCCGATAATTCACATGCGAAAGGAAGAACAATCCGTGCTGCAACATACGTACCATGTCCGAAGCCTGCAGAGGCAAAGCCAACTACAACAGCGATGGGGCATATCAAAATCCCTGTCGCCAAAAAAGGATGTCGTATGAACCAATTCTTCACGTCTGCAAAACCCCTGGATTAAACTTCGCCACCTCCGGATTCAAAGCACAAGCCTCCAGTGCAGTCAGCAGCACCTGCCGGGTCTGAGCCGGATCAATAATCGCATCGATCCAAAGCCTCGCCGCCCCATACCGGGGATCAGCCTGCGCATCATACGTAGCCTTGATCTCGTCGTAAATCCCCTTCTTCTCCTCCTCCGAGAGCACCTTCCCCGCGCGTTCCATCTGCTTCACCCGAACCTCAACCAGAGTATTCGCCGCCGAAGCCCCGCTCATCACCGCATACCGCGCCGTAGGCCAGGCGAACACAAACCGCGGGTCGTAGGCCTTCCCGCACATCGCATAATGCCCCGCCCCAAAGCTACCGCCCACAATCACCGTAATCTTAGGGACCACAGATGTACTCACCGCCGACACCATCTTCGCCCCCGCGCGAATAATCCCTGACCACTCCGCGTCCTTCCCCACCATAAAACCGTTCACGTCATGCAGAAAGATCAGAGGCACAAGATTCTGGTTGCAGTCCATAATGAACCGAGCCGCCTTCTGCGCGCTCTCCGTGTAGATCACGCCACCAAACTCCGTGCGCTTGCTGCCATCGAGCGCAATCTGCGACTGATGCACCTTCTGGTTAGCGACAATCCCCACGGCCCGCCCGCCAATCCGCCCATACCCGCACAGCACGGTCCGGCCAAAGTCTGCCTTGTACTCGTCAAACTCCGAGCGATCCACAATCCGCGCGATAATCTCATGCATGTCATAAACATTCGTGGCCGCCTTCGTCGGATCAGGATCGATCAAGCCATACACATCCTCAGCCGCAAACTTTGGCGCATCTTCCTTCTCATCAAACGGCACCCGCGAAAACACCTCCCCGCCACCGGCAACCCTGGGCCCTGAGCCCTCAGCCCTCAGCCCTATCTTCCCCACCAGCGACCGCAGCCGCGCAAGGCACAGATGATCGTTCGGCTCCTTGAAATCCACCGTCCCCGAGATCTCCGCGTGCATCGTCGCCCCGCCAAGCTCCTCGGCGCTCGTCTTCTGTCCGATCGCCGCCTGCACCAGCGCCGGCCCCGCAAGAAACAGCCCTGAGCCCTCCGTCATCAACACTGTATCGGTCATCACCGGCAGATAAGCCCCGCCCGCAACGCACATTCCCATAATCGCCGTAATCTGCGGAATCCCCTGCGAACTCATCACCGCGTTATTCCGAAACACGCGCCCGAAATCATCCTGATCTGGAAACACATCCTCCTGCAGCGGCAGAAACACCCCCGCCGAGTCCACCAGGTAAAGCGTCGGAATCCGGTTCTCCAGCGCGATCGTCTGCGCTCGTATCACCTTCTTCGCTGTCATCGGAAAGAACGCCCCAGCCTTCACTGTCGCGTCATTCGCGATGATCATGCAGAGCTTCCCGCTCACCCTTCCGAGCCCCGTCACCACTCCCGCCCCCGGAGCGCCGCCAAACTCCTCATACATCCCATGCGCCGCCCACAGGCCAAGCTCCATCAACTCCGTGCCTTCGTCCAGCAGCAGCGCCAACCGCTCCCGAACCGTCAGCCGCCCCTTGGCCCGCTGCGCCTCTGCCGCCTTCGCCCCGCCACCCTGGCGAATCGCCTTCTCCTGCTCACGCATCTCACCCAGCAACGCCTGCAGCGCGGCACGGTTCGCCGCAAACCGCGCTGCCTTCACATCCAGCTTCGACGCCAACTTCCCCTCTTCCGCCATCGCACCATCCAAAAAGACTCGTCAGCATAGCATGGTAACAATCAACAATGCCCATCGAACTCACCCCCAACGACGCCCTCCTCGTCATCGACGTCCAGAACGACTTCACGCCCGGCGGCGCTCTGGCTGTCGACAAGGGCGATGAGGTAGTTCCAATCATCAACGCCGTTGCCCTCCGGTTCGATCACATCATCCTCACTCAGGACTGGCATCCTCACGGCCATATCTCCTTCGCCACCACCCACAACAAGCAGCCCTTCGAAGTCACCGAAGTCCACTACGGCCCCCAGACCCTCTGGCCCGATCACTGCATCCCCGGCACCCGCGGAGCCGACTTCCATCCCCACCTCAACATCCCCCATGCCCAACTCATCCTGCGCAAAGGCTTCCGCCGCCACATCGACAGCTACTCAGCCTTCCTCGAAAACGACCACCTCACCCCAACCGGCCTCGCCGGCTACCTCCGCGAACGTGGCCTCACCCGACTCTTTCTCTGCGGCCTGGCTTATGACTACTGCGTTCGCCACTCCGCCATCGACGGCACAACCCTGGGCTTTGAATGCCTGGTCATCGAAGACGCGACCCGGCCAGTCGCACTACCCGGCTCAGTCGAAGACACCAACTCTGCCTTCGCCGCTAAAAATATCCAGCGCATCCAGTCCGCTGACTTGTTGATTCGTTAACTCGCTGACTAACTCACCACTCCGGCCAGCCCCAACTCCTCCGCTCGCTCCTGCATCGCCGTCAGACAATTCCCGACATGCTCCTCCAGCGGAATCCCCAGCAACTCCGCCCCTCCGGTAATGTCTTCGCGCTTCACCGCCCGGGCAAACGCCTTGTCCTTCATCTTCTTCTTCACACTCGCGACCTCCACATCGCGGATCGACTTCGTCGGCTTGACCAGCGCACAGGCCGTCAAAAAACCCGCCAGCTCATCGCAGGCAAACAGGGCCCTCTCCAGATGCGATTCCCGCGCCACCCCCGAATAATCCGCGTGCGCCAGAATCGCCTGCAGAATCTCCTCCGGCCACCCAAGCTCGCGCAAATGTTTCACGCCGACAAAAGGGTGCTCCTCGAGTGAAGGGTGCCGTTCGTAGTCCATATCATGCAGCAATCCTGCCGAAGCATATTTCTCGACGAACGCCTCCGCCTCTACTCCGCTCAATCCAAGCCGTTCAGCCTCACGCCTTCCGTAAGCCTCAGCGCACACCGAAACCGCCATCCCGTGCTTTCGTAGCGATTCGCTCTTCGTCCACTCCTGCAAAAGTGCAAGCGCTGCGTCGCGGCCAAATCCATTTCCCATTCCTTAAGCCTCGCTTTCTTAGCCTTGGGCCCTAAGCCCTGAGCCCTGCCTTTACAAGTTACCACTTTGGTTCCTTCCCTGTTTTTTTAGGTTTTTGTAGTAATAATCAACGGGTTTCTCTTGACTCTTCAGTAACCCAGTGTCACTCTAGGCACATCGTATCGTTCCGTTATCGGACGTGCGCTGCGGTCCTTGCTCTGGATCCGCCCGCGAAGACAACTGATATGGCAACTATGATGGCGCCCGTCGAACAGCGTGAGGTCCTGCGTTGCGACCATTGCAGCTTGGTGCAGTTTCGGACAGCAAATTCGCTATGCCGCCGCTGCCACAAATGCTTAGAGGTCGAAGAACCAGTACCGGCCCCCGTGCCGCTGTCACTCGTAACCCAGACACCAACCCCACCCGAGGGCCTTCAGGTCGCCTCTGCCGTTCGCGATCTGCGCCACGTGCGCAATCTCTCGCAGCGTCAGTTGGCCGCCCGCATGAATGTGCCGCGTACCTATATTTCGAAGATCGAGAACGGCAAGGCGATGCCCACCCTGTCCTCGCTCGATCGCCTCGCCAGAGCCTTGCAGGTCGATATCTCTGCCCTGCTCCGTGACTCAAACACTCGTCATCGCGACGAAACGGCCGTCCTCATGGCGGATCCGTTCCTCGCGGAGATTGCCGCTTATACCTCGCAGCTTGATGCGCTTCAGCGATCGATCTTTCTGAATCACGTTCGCGAACTCGCCGCCGGCCGCCGTCGTACGGCCTAGGTTAGTCTTCGCCTCCAGGTCCTCCGTGGCGCGGAGCCTCATCTTATCGTGAGACTTCGCGCCACTCTCCACAGCTGTAATGGATTGCTCTACAATGCGTTCATTGCGCATGCACCATGGGTGTGCTAGCGTCATGCATTGTGAGGTAGTTTTGCCCCCGAGTTCCCCCAGCCGCGTACACGAACTTCCCCCTGACGAACAGAGCCTGTACCGCCAGCTCGACCCCGCGCGCCTCCCCCAGCACATCGCTATCATCATGGACGGCAACGGCCGTTGGGCAGGTAAACGCGCCCTCAGGCGTTTTCTCGGCCACCAGCAGGGAGCCGAATCCGTTCAGTACGTCGTCGAGACCTCCTCACGCATCGGTCTTCCCTATCTCACCCTCTACGCCTTCTCACTTGAGAACAACCTTAGGCGGCCGAAGTCCGAAGTCACCTTCCTCATGAAGCTCCTCAAGAGCTATCTCATCGGCAACGTTAAGCGGATGAACGACAACAACGTCCGCATGAATTACATTGGCCGCACCTACGATCTCCCTCAGGAAGTCCAGGAGACGATGCAGTGGGCAATGGAGTCCACCGCAAAGAACACGGGAACGACCCTGACCCTCGCCCTCAACTACGGCGCGCGCTCCGAGCTCGTCGACGCCTTCCGCCGCATCCTCACCGATATGACCACCGAGGCCCACACTCGCGGCTGCTCCGTCGAAGACCTTCTCGGCGCCGGTGCTCTCGACGGCCTGGACGAAGCTGCCATCTCTCGCGCCCTCTACACGCGCGACATGCCAGACCCCGACCTCATCATCCGCACCTCAGGCGAGCAGCGCATCTCCAACTTCCTCCTCTGGCAGATCGCCTACTCCGAGATCTTCATCACCGACCGCCTCTGGCCCGACTTCCGCGGCATCCACCTCCTTGAGGCCATCGCCGACTACCAGCGTCGCGAGCGCCGCTTCGGAGGCCTCACCGAAAACTCCGACGAGAAGATCGACACCCTCCAGCCCGTCTCCGAACTCGAAACCGAAATCGCCACCGAGCTCGCCCCACCCCGCGAACTCACCCGCCGCTGATGCGTCGCAGAGAATTCATAAGTCTCGCAACCACCGCAACGCTCGCTCAGGCTCTCCCCTCCATCGCAGACACACCTCCCTCACAGCCCGCCATTAAACCCATGGATATGGGTCTCCTCATCGTCCCCCACAGCGCACCAGAGGAGCACTTCCGCCGCGTCCGCGAGCTCGGCTTCAATAACTGCTTTCTCTCCCTCGACGGCTACATCAACGGTTTCACGCCCGAAGTCGTCGCCCAGTTTCGCAATCTCATCTCCCGGTACAACCTCACCGTCACTACTGTCGAAGTCGTCGGCCCCGGCAAGCTCAAGTGGAACTTCACCGAAGGCCCATCAACCATCGGCCTCGTGCCTCCTGCCACTCGTACCTCTCGGATCGACGCCCTCCGCCAGGTCTCCGAATTCGCCGCGCAACTCGGCATCGCACAGGTCCAGACTCATTGTGGCTTCATCCCTGAAGATCCCGCCGATCCGCTCTACCCCCAAACCGTCGAAGCAATCCGCGAAGTCGCTCGCCACTGCCACGGCAACCATCAGTACTTCCTCATGGAGACCGGGCAGGAGACGCCGACCACCATGTCGCGCATGCTTCGCGATGTAGCCATGCCTAACCTTGCCGTCGGCCTCGATACAGCCAACCTCATCCTCTACGGCAAGGCCAACCCCGTCGACGCTGTTGATATCCTCGGGCCACACATTCGCAGCATCCACGCCAAGGACGGCCGCTGGCCAACCGACCCCAGCAACCTCGGCGAAGAGGTCCTCATCGGCAAGGGCCTCGTCGACTTCAAACAGGTCTTCACCAGACTCCATCGCCTCGGCTACGCTGGAGCCGTTACCATAGAGCGCGAAACCTCCGGCCCGCAGCAGATTGAAGACGTCCGTCAGGAAAAGCTTTACCTGGAAAACATCCTCCGTGACGTTATGAAATAGCCGTCCTCAATAATTGCTGCGCCGGTTCGCACCCAAAACGAGGCTCAATGAATCGTCGTCACTTCATCCACACCAGCACAGCAGCAACCTCAGGCCTTCTGCTTCTCAAGCCCGCCACCGCATTCGGATATCAGGCTAACTCCGCCGTTCGCCTCGGCCTCCTCGGCTGCGGTTCCCGTGGCACAGCCGTCGCAACCTCCTTCTCGAAGAACACCACCGCACAAGTCGTCGCGCTCGCCGATCTCTTCCCCGATCAACTCGCCGTCGCCCAGGCCCACTTCGACGAACTCAACACAACCCTGGGCCGTCAGCCAGTCAGCAGTAAGCTCCTCTTCAGCGGTCCCCATGCCTTCGAGCAACTCGCCGCATCCCCGGATGTCGACCTCATCCAGATCTCCACCCCGCCCTTCTTCCACGTCCAGCATCTTGAGACAGCAGTCGCCTCCGGCAAGCACGTCTACTGTGAAAAGCCGATCGGCATCGACGTCGTGCAGGCTAAACAGGCACTCGAGATAGCCAAACGCGTCAAGCCAAACCAAAGCGTCGACGTTGGATTCCAATGCCGCAGCGCCCCGCCCATCGCCGCCATCGCCCGGAAAATTCAATCCGGAGCCCTCGGAAAGGTCGCCGCTCTCTCCGCCAACTACAACGCCCCCGCCTCAAAAGAAAAGACTCACCCCGGAGCCTCCGCCGACGAACTCCGCCTTCGCAACTGGCTCTGGGACCGCGCCCTCTCCGGCGACATTCTCCTCGAGCAGAACATCCACATCATCGATCTCTGCAACTGGATTCTGGGCGCTCATCCTGTAAAAGCCACCGCAACCGGAGGCCGCAACATCCTCACCCATTCCGGCGACTGTTGGGACAACTACCAGGTCACCTTCGTCTACCCCGGCGATATCCGCCTCTCCTTCTCCTCCACCCAGTTCGGCGACTACGGCGGCTTTGATGCCGGCATCCGCATGTATGGCTCCGACGGCTCCGCGTCCCTCGCCTACTCAGGCCCCATCCAGATCATCGGAGCCCACCCCTGGAACGCTCAGGACGCCACCGGCTCAACAGGCAGCGGCACCTTCGCCGCCAACGGCAGCTTTTCCGACAATCTCGCCTTCGCCGATCGCGACAAGGAACGCACCTTCATTGAGAGCATCGTATCCGGCCATGTCCATAATCAGATCGCAGCCGGTGTCGAGACCTCACTGAGCTGCATGCTCGGCCGCATGGCCGGATACCAGCGCCGCGAAGTGACCTGGGAGAACCTCCTGCAACACGGCGAGACCTATTCGCTCGGCATGGATCTCAATCAGTTCGCCACATGACGACACACATGGCGCTCCTCAGAAAAGGAGTAGCATCCCCACCGAATTTCCCTCCACCATCATTCTCGATGGCAAAATTCAAGCTTACTTCGTGCAAGGACGATTGTGATCGGCATGTGCGCCTTTGGCCTTCGCGTCTGCCTCTGACATATAAGCTCCCTGCTTGGTCTTTCCGTAATACTGTGAGCCGGAGCAGTGGTAGACGTTGGAATCTGTATTCAGCCATACCATTCCCGGGCCTCCACCTGGAGCCTGGGCCATGTTTGCGGTCGAGGTCTTGGCTGGCTTGGCCGGAGCCGCCGTCGAAGCAGCCGCTGCCGGAGCAGTAGGTGCTGGCGTTGCAGGCGCAGTCGTGGTCGCCGGTTTAGTTGCCGTGGTTGTGGCTGGCTTGGCTGAGGTTGCACCTGCAGCAGGAGCCGCCGGCGCAGAAGAAGAAGTGGCATACCACTCCTTGACACCCTGATGCCCGCGGCATGCCCCGCTCTTACTCGCAGAGCTCGTATAGGTGCCATCTTTGCACTGGCCGGTCGAACCAGCTGGAGCCTGGGCGAGAACAAACTGCGAAACAAAGAGCCCTGCAGCAATCGTTACGGCACGAATGGCTACGTTCATAAACTACCCCATAAGAAAGGATTGAGCGCCCGATACGGCCCTCATCCTACGCCGGACACCGCCACCTGTCACGAAAAAGCTCCCCCCAAATCCCTTAACGGATTACTAACCTCCGCTTTCGTGGTATGGGCAACTTTGAAACGGCTGCCTATTCTGTGGCCCTTAGTTGTGAGAGGTATACCAATGCTGATATCGACACTGCGAGATCGCTCTACAGTTCCTGCTCCACAGACGCACCACAACGGCGCCGCCTCCTTCTTTGAAGCGCATCCAATCGGCGAAATCATCCGCGGACTCTTTCTCTCTTCCGTGCTCTGGGTCCTGTTGGCGATTGCTGTTTACATGGTCTATTCCATGGTCTTGGGCGTCAGCTAACTCTTTCTCCTGCTGTTGTTCTTGCCCTCGTCCGTCGGGCATCTGGGCGCAGGTTAGCCATGACCTGCGCCTCCTTTTGTACCTTCTCAAGAACCCTCGGACTATTCCGGCAAGCCTATCGTTTCGGAGAACGCTATAGCATCGTAAGAATATGTTGAGCGAGACTCCTGTCAGTTATTGGGTGGGTTTCCACATCTTTGTTCTGGCCGTCATGGGGCTGGAGCTCATCTACGTCAGAAAGCAGCCGCCGGAACGGGTCCACGCAACCTCGGTAGTCATAACCATCGTGTGGATAGGCGTGGCGCTTGCGTTCGCCGGATTTGTGCTGTGGGCAATGGGAACGACCGCTGCCACACAATATCTCGCTGGCTATGCCATCGAAGAGGCGCTCTCAATCGACAATCTGTTCGTCTTTCTTCTTCTCTTCAGCATGTTTCGGATCAAGCCGGAGAGACAACCGATGGTCCTGTTCTGGGGCGTCGTCGGGGCGATCGTGATGCGTGGAGCATTCATCGCTCTCGGAATCGAATTGCTCGAAAAGTTCGCCTGGATTAACTATGCCTTCGGGGCGCTATTGCTCATCGCCGCAATCAAACTGGTGCTTCCAAAGAAAGAAACCGAAGAAGAGACCGCCCCTCGATGGCTTCAGTGGCTTTCGCGTCTACACCCAGTCAGTTTGAGACAGGATTGCTTCATCGTAGTCGAGAACGGGAGACGGATGGCGACCGTGCTTCTTCTGACTCTTGTCGCCATCGAGTTGACCGACCTCGTCTTCGCGGTCGATTCGATTCCTGCAGTCCTTTCGATTACGCGACATCCCTTCATCGCCTACACCTCAAACATCATGGCAGTAATCGGACTTCGTTCTCTCTACTTTGTTCTTGCCCACTTGCTCAAACGTCTTCGATTTCTGCATTACGGCTTGGCAGCCGTCTTGAGTTTTGCCGCGATCAAAATGCTCACTGCAGAATGGTTTGAGATTGCTCCTCTTACCTCGCTTGCAATCATCTTCGCCCTTATTGGCACTACCGTGGCTCTCTCGCTGATGTTTACGAAGAATATTGTCCAGGTCAGCTAGGAAATAGTTATTACGATATAACTCCCTATTTATTAGTAAATTACAGGTAAATCTGTCGATACTCTCCTACAGAGTGCGCTCTTTTGTTGCAAGCACTTGCATATTCTCCACCTTCTTGCCCTTTAATGAAGAACCGTTCAACTCATTCTCATCACTGATTCCATGAGAGTTCTACGTTTCGGGATACATTTCGAGTAATTGGCATTCGAATTGCGACGTATCTCCTTGGAGGGACTCCTATGGGGCGGCTGAAGGGTACACTGTGCATTTTTGTGCTTTTGACCTCGGCAGGCTTTTTACATGCTGATGGAATCGGAACCAGCGTCACAGGCTCACTGACTTTCGCCGGCTTTGGAACCACAAATTACTTCGATCCGATCAATGGATTCGTCCCTTCAGGCTTTGGCAATAGCGGGGGACTCACCACTGTCGCAATAGGCCCGGGTGTCGAGTTTGCCTTTCAGTCAGCTTCAAATTTCGATACAGCAGATTTCGATGGAACAACGCTGGTGATTACTGATGTGTCGGCAACTGGCGGAAGTAATTCCTTCGAGATGAAATTTACAGATTCTGCGTTTGCAGGTTTCGCCCTCATGAGCGACACCTTGGGGATCACGTACAACTTCTCCGGAACAACCCTTACAGTGGATTTTGGGAATAGCAATATCAAGGGATCCGGATCGGCTATCTTCTCCTACACAACCCCCTCGACCCCTGCCCCTGTACCCGAACCGGGGACTCTGCAGTTGTTGGGGACAGGTTTGCTGGGCGCCGGATACATGCTTCGCCGCAGATTTTCCTCATAAGACATATCATTTGTTTGATTTATAGAGAAGATGGCCGGAGAAATCTCTCCGGCCATTCTCGTTTCTCGATCTCAGCTATAATTACGACTAAATCAGTCTTATATCTGTTGAGAAAGCGAGCTGTTGATGGCTCCGTCTGCTTCCCACATCGTTTTGCGTTACACCCGCCTTATTCACCTTTATTTGGGAATATTTACAGCGCCTGCCTTGATCTTCTTTGCTTTCACCGGCGCGCTTCAGACCTTTAGCCTTCACGAAACAACGCGGGGAAGTTCCTATAAGCCTCCTGCGTGGGCGGTAACGCTGGCTCAACTGCATAAAAAGCAGACTCCGGTTGTTCCGGTGAGAAAAGCTCCAGCCCCACCCCCAGTTCCGGTTCCACCCCGAGACAATCCAGTACCAAATCCCACCGATTCGGCTCCTGTGCCGCCTCCAAATACGAAGGTGCATCATCCCCTTCCGATGAAGATCTTCTTTCTCATTGTCTCGATCGCTCTCTTTACGTCGACACTTTCCGGCATTTACATGTCGTACAAATACGTGCGCAATCGGGTCATGGTAACCGTATTACTGGTATTTGGCACGTTGATTCCCATCGTTTTGGCCTTCGTGTAAGTGGCTACTCAGGCGAACGTGAGTTCATCTCGCTGCATGATCGAATGCCGTGTCGCAGGTTCTTTCCCAGGGTAATCATTGCGGAAGTGCGCCCCTCTGCTTTCTTTACGCCCAAGCGCACAAGCCACGATGATCCTCGCGACTGTGTGCAGATTGCGCGCTTCGATACTGCGTCGTGAGTGGCCGCGCGGCATTGTCGCGCCCAGAGCGGTCAGCGCGCGGACAGCCATCGCAAGGCCGTCTGCATCGCGTAGCAAGCCGGCATACTTCCACATCGTATCTCGGAGATCCTTGATCCAGCGCTCTGTGTCCGTAGCCGGTGTATTGCCACCGGAGTTGATCATGGGAATCGATCCTCGAGTTCCCCGCTCTGATTCAACCTGAGCCGAATCTTCGATGATTGCATCAGCGGCAAGTGCACCGAAAACCAGTCCTTCAAGCAGAGAATTGCTGGCAAGGCGATTCGCCCCATGGACCCCGGTGCACGCCACCTCTCCGGCGGCATAGAGACCAGGCAGTGAAGTACGCCCATGAATGTCCGTTCGCACACCTCCCATCAGGTAGTGCGCAGCCGGTCGAACAGGAATCAGGTCCCGGTTGAGATCAAGATGATATCTGGCAAGAAAACCCGAGATACCTGGAAATCGCTCTTGCAGATCCTTCTGAACGTGCCTCATATCAAGGGAAACAGGGCCATTCATTCCTTCTCGTGTGATGGCCCGGGCAACAACATCTCGGGGCGCAAGTTCCAGCAAAGGATGATAACGATGCATAAACCGCTCCCCTGCGGAGTTCACAAGATAGGCACCCTCGCCGCGAAGCGCCTCGCTCAGTAAAAACCGCGGCGCTCCCGGAGCGCTGAACGCCGTCGGATGGAACTGGTAAAACTCCATATCGCTGACCGCAGCCCCTGCACGGTATGCCATCGCAATCCCATCGCCCGTCGCGACCGGAGGGTTCGTGGTATCGCTATAAACCTGTCCCGCCCCACCGCTGGTCAAAAGCACCGCGCGCGCTCGAACGGTAAAAATCCCTCCTTCTCCATCGAGCAAAGTTGCGCCTGTCACTCGCCCCTCATCGACGAGCAGGTCGATTCCGGTCACCCATTCCATAAGCCGGATCGCCGGAATCTCGCGGACATGCCGCAACAGCGAAAGAGCAATCTCACGCCCCGTCGCATCGCCCTTCGCATGCAGTATCCGTGAGCGGCTATGAGCGCCCTCGCGCGTAAGCATCAACTCGCCATGTTCGCGATCAAAGGCAGTTCCCCACTCCAGAAGCTCCCTCACGCGCTCCGGTCCCTGCTCCACAAGAACCTCGGCTGCCTCCCGATTGACTAAGCCGTCTCCGGCAGCAATCGTGTCTTCGAGATGCAGCGCAACATCTTCGTCCCCACTGATAGCGACAGCAATTCCACCCTGAGCGTAGGCTGTGTTGGACTCTGCCAGGTCCTCTTTGGTGACGACGAGTACGTTTCCCGCCTCCGCTAACCGAATCGCCGCTCGGAGACCGGCAATGCCCGCCCCTATGACTAGAAAATCCACTCTTTCCTGTACCGCTTCACTGGCGGCGACATCTATCGTTTCACTCGCAACTTCCACAATCTCTCCTATGTTGATGCTAATGCCTGAGAGCGACTCCAAACTCCTTACGATAGGATGAACTTACTGTGCCCGTGATTCATCTCAAGACTCCAAGCGCAAGCTACGACATCACCATCGGCTCCGGACTTCTCCGAACCCTCTCTTCCCGCCTCAAAACCCTCAAAGGTGGCAAACCCTTCCGTCCTTTCATCGTCACCTCACCGGAGATCTGGGGACTGTGGGGAACGAAGGTTCTCAAATCCTTCACCGAATCGCCCACCGTTTTATTTCTCCCGGCCGGCGAGCGACACAAGCGCCTGCGCACTGTCGAATCGCTCACCGAGCAGCTCGCCGATGCTGGTGCAGATCGTGACAGTCTGTTAATCGCCTTCGGTGGTGGAGTCGTAGGGGACGTCACCGGATTTCTCGCAGCAATCTACATGCGCGGCATCTCCTATGTGCAGATCCCGACGACGCTGCTGGCACAGGTCGACTCTTCGATCGGCGGCAAGACCGGCGTCAATCTCGCCGCCGGCAAAAATCTCGTCGGCAGCTTCCACCATCCCCTCGCTGTATTCATTGACACAGATGTTCTCGGCACCCTTCCCCCGGCAGAGCTGCGCGCTGGTCTGCAGGAATCCATCAAAGCCGGAGTCATCCGCGACAAAAAGCTGTTCGCATATCTCGAACGCAACGCAGACGCAGTACTTGCTGCAGACCCCGCGGCCCTCACGCATGTCGTCGCCGCCAGTGTTCGCGTCAAAGCTGATGTAGTCGCCTCCGATGAGCGTGAGTCCGGCCTGCGAATGATACTCAACTACGGTCACACCATCGGCCATGCCATCGAAGCCGCAACCCGCTATAAGCAGCTGCTGCACGGCGAAGCTGTAGGCTGGGGAAGCATCGCCGCCACCCGGCTTGGCCTGCAACGTAAACTCCTCTCCGAAGCCGAAGCCAGCCGCATCATCAATCTGATCCTCCGCTATGGCCCCCTGAGCCGCTTCAAAGCGACCGCTCAGAAACTGGTGACGCTGACCGCAAACGACAAGAAAAACCGCAGCGGGACTCTCTCGTTCATCCTTCCCACCGCCATCGGCTCCGTCGAAATCGTTCGCGATGTCACGCCAGCCGAAATGCTGGACGCCACTCACTGGATGCTCGCGCTGATGAACGAGAAGGCCGCCAGGCAAAGAATATGACAAGTTCGCGTATCAACTCGTTAGAGCACGAATCCTCCACAGGAGCACGGCCCGGCGGAGCTAATACCGAACAGGCCGCCGCCACAGGCGTGCAGAAGATGTTTGACTCCATAGCTCCCCGATACGACCTGCTCAATCACCTGCTCTCCATGGGTCTTGATCGCTGGTGGTGGGCCCGGGCAGCTCGCACCTTCCGCAACGTCCTGGCCCGCCCCGATGCAGTTGTCATGGACCTCTGCTGCGGCACCGGCGATATGACCCTCGCCCTGATGCACTATCGCCCCTCCGGAATCGGCGAAGCCCCAATGCTCGCCCTCGATTTCTCCCACCAGATGCTGGTCCGAGGCGCGCAAAAGTTCTCCGGACGAAACATCCTCAGCATCGAAGCCGACGCTCTCCATCTCCCCATAGCATCGAACTCACTCGATCTCATCACCTCAGCCTTCGGCTTCCGTAATCTCGCCAACTACGCCGAAGGACTGGCCGAGCTCCACCGCGTCCTTCGACCCGAGGGGCGGATCGGAATCCTCGACTGCAACCAGCCCGAAGGCATCATCGGCGCGCTCTACAATCTCTATTTCCGCAGAATCCTCCCAAAGATCGGTGGCATCATCTCCGGCGATTCGGAGGCTTACCGTTATCTCCCAGCCTCTGTCGACCGCTTCCCCCGCCCGCCCCGCATGTTGAGCCTCATCCGCGAAGCCGGCTTTGTCGAAGCAAAATGGACTGGATATACCTTCGGCACCGCGGGCCTCTACACCGCCGTAAAGAGGTAAATATTTCTGCCTCAATTGAATGTGCAGGCCCGTCTTCATTCGATAACATTGAGTTCCCATGACCTACACGGCGGCCCCTGAAGATGCCCGGCAAACAAGAACCGCAAAGCGCTCGGCCGCCCTCTCATCGGTCCTGGCTGCGTTGGGAATCACCTTCCTCAAATTCCTCACCGGATTCCTCACCGGCTCGCTCGGCATGCTCTCCGAAGCGGCTCACTCTACCATCGACCTCGTTGCGGCAGGGATCACCTTGTTCTCCGTGGGAGTCTCCGATCGCCCCGCCGACGAGAGCCACAACTACGGGCATGGCAAAGTCGAAAGTCTCTCCGCCTTCATCGAATCCGGACTGATGCTGGCATCCTGTATCTGGATCGTGACCGAGGCAATCCGAAGGATCGTCTACAAGGAGCGCCTCTCCCTCACCCTCTCCATCTGGCCCTTCGCCGTTCTGCTCCTCTCCATCGTCGTGGACTTCACTCGCTCAAAACGCCTCGCTCGCGTAGCACGGGACTACCGAAGCGATGCCCTCGAAGCCGATGCCCTGCACTTTGGCACCGACATCTGGTCATCTCTTGCCGTCCTCATAGGACTCAGCGCAACCTTCGTTGGCGAACGCTGGAACATCCCATCCCTTAGGCTTGCAGACCCCATCGCCGCACTCGCCGTCGCCGGGGTCATCCTCTACGTCACCTGGAGACTCGCAACCCGCACCGTCGATTCCCTCCTCGACGCCACCCCTCGCGAGAGCCGCGACAAGATGCGCCGTGACCTTATCCGCGACCTCCGCTCTATCGACGGCGTATTATCCGTCGACCGCCTCAGAACAAGACGCTCCGGAGCAAACTACTTCGCCGACCTCACGCTCGGCCTCTCTCGTAACCTCACATTCCAGCGCTCTGAACAAATCACCGCAGCCGCTACAGAAGCTGTACAAAGGCATCTCCCCGGAGCCGACGTCGTCGTCCACTCCGTCCCAACCGCCTCGCTCGCTGAAAGCGTTCACGACAGGATTCGCGCCGTCGCCGCCAAATCAAACCTCGTTATCCATGACGTAACCGTACAGCAGTTCGACCACCAGCTCCGAGTGGAGCAGCATCTCGAAGTCGACGAGACCATGCCTCTCCGTCGCGCACACGATCTCGCGACACAACTCGAAGCCGACATCCGAAAAGAGATCCCCGAAATCGCAACAATCCTCACCCACATTGAAAGTCTTCCCGCGACAATCGAGCATCCCGCTTCGCAAGAGCGAAATCGTGCGCTGGAAGTCCGTCTGCGTCGCGCAGCCACTGCCTTCCCCGAGATCCTCGACATCCATGACGTCATCGTCATCCGCCTCGGCCCTCCCAACGAAGAAGCTCACGTTCAGGTCAACTGCCATTGCACCCTGCCCGACGATCTTCCCATGTCTCGCGTGCATGCGGTCATTACTGCGCTCGAGGGAGCATTCAAACTCGATGCCCCTGAAGTCAACCGGCTCCTCATCCACCCTGAGCCCGCAACGGATAACCGCCGCTGACTTCTGCACTCCGTGCGATAGGATGAGTGGTAGTGAGGCGATTCTTCAATCTGATTCTTGGTGCCATGGCGATGGTGGCCGTCGCCCTGATCTCCGCATTCGTCACCATGCGACTTGCCATCCACGGTCGTGAGATCAAAGTCCCCGACCTCACCCACATGTCGGTAGCCGACGCAAGCCGACAGGTTGCCTCCCTGGGGTTGCGTCTGCGGCTTGAAAACAAGTTCTACTCTCCCGATACCCCCGCCGGCAAAGTCCTCGCCCAGTTCCCCGCGCCTGGCACCGTCGTTCGCCGCGATTGGCCTGTCCGTATCACCGAAAGCCTGGGTGCCCAACAGGTTTCCATACCGGACCTCACCGGCCAGGGCGAGCGCTCATCCGCCATCCACCTGCGCCAACTCGGGCTCGAGCTCGGCACAGTAGGACACACACCTTCCACCGCTGCAGCAGGCACCGTGGTCGCGCAGACGCCTCCTCCAAACTCCACCGGCGTCGTTTCTCCGCGCGTCAGCGTATTGCTCGCCAGCGAACCTGATGAAGAAGAAGCTCCCGCCTACGTCATGCCTTCGCTCGTAGGCCTCAGCCTGCCCTCGGCGTATGCGCGTGTCGCTCCTATCGGCATGCGAATCGTCAGTGTGGAAGACGTCACTCCCACGTCCGCCGTCACATCAGTCGCCCCTGCAGCCAGCCTATCCGTACCCGCAACGTCAACCGCTGGAACGGTGCCGCCGCCCTCTCTCCTCTCAACTGGCGCAGTCGTGTCGCAATCGCCGCTTGCTGGTCATCGTGTCACAAAGGACGACGTTGTTCGTCTTTCGATGACCCACTAATCCCGCGTCAGCAGCGCTGCGAAAAACCCGTCGCCCGGATGAACTCCCGGCAACGTCCGAAGAAAATCACCGCGTACGACCCCCTCAAGCTGCTCCCTGAGAATGCCGTCATCCACAAGCCGCTTTAGAATCGGCTCGATCGGAACCACCCTCGCCCGCACTTCGCCCATAACCGGCTGAACAACCTGCTCACACTCCTCCGGCTCAAGCGAGCAGGTCGAGTACAGCAATCTCCCACCCGGAGCGAGCCTTTGCAGAGCACTCCGAAGAATCTTGCGTTGCCGAGCCACCTGTCTCTGCATATCCCCCGGCCCAAGACGATGCCGAATCTCCGGATTATGAGCAAGCGTGCCAGTCCCGCTGCACGGTACGTCACACAAAATCAAGTCGAACAAACCGGCATCCACAGGCAGACTCTCTGCATCCATCACCTCGCAACGGACATCCTTCGCATAAATAAATTCGCCAAGACGAGTCCGCATTCTGTTCAGCCGCTGCAAGCTGACATCCGTCGCCAGTATCTCTGCGCCTTTTAGCCGATGCGCAAGGATCAGCGTCTTACCACCCGGAGCAGCACAAGCATCCCACACGCGCTTGGCTTGTCGGGAAGATGCCGCCGCCAACTCCGCCACCAGCCGCGATCCATCATCCATCTGCGGCAACGCAACATCTGCCTCGACCGCAAACAGCACCGGCTCTCCCGGCTCCTGCTGGTCCGCCTCGCAAATCTTCAGCGCCACATCGCGCCCATAAGCAGCAACCCAGCGTTCAACAAGCCACAAAGGATGCCCTGAACGTTCAGCAAAAGCTGAAGTTGATTCATAAAGGCGTTTTCCCGTACGAGGCGCCGAAGCGATCTTCCGCAAAATCGCATTCACCATGCCTGCCGAATGATCATGCCCCGAAGCGCGGCACAACTCTACGCTTTCATTCAACGCCGCATGTGCCGGAATACGATCCATATGCAACAGCTGAAATGCGCCTAACCGCAACGCAATCACAACTGCGTCCGCAAGACGCTGATCCGGCCGCTGAAGCAGCGTCCGAACCCGCGCATCCAGGGCAATCTGCCACCGAAGAACCCCCAGCACCAAGGCCATCGCAAGATTGCGATCCTCAGGAGACAAGGTCGCCATCCGATGACTGTGCAACAGGTCGTCGCTGTTCCCTTTGCCCTCACCCACCAGGCCAAGAATCTCAGCCGCGACTGCGCGAGCCGGCGATATCGGCTTCAACGTCGCTCGTTTGGGTTCGGATTTGCGGGGTGCTTTCCTGTCAAACTCTTTGGCGCTTTTCATCGGCCAAGGCTCTCGCCGCTCTTGATCTGAAACCCGCGCAAAAACTCGGTGGCCGGCATGCGGCGCTTGCCCTCGAGTTGGACTTCATCCAGAACAAGGGTCGTAAAACTGCCGCACGAAATACATAACGATTCGTCATCCACACGAATGCTCCCGCATTCGCTCAGCGAATGGTCCTCGACAACATGCATGCGATGAACGATGACTTTCTTTCCCCGCAGCATGGTGAAGGCGCCCGGCCACGGCTGAAAGCCGCGCCACCGGTTGTAAATTTGTGTCGCTGTCTGGGTGAAATCAATGCGTCCATCTTCCCGGGTCAGAATTGGCGCAAGCGTCGCCAGCGAGTGATCCTGCCGTTCCGGATACAGATCGCCCCTCTCAAGCCGTCGCAGAGTCTCCACCATCAACTCCGCTCCCACCTCTGCCAGGTTCTCATACACATCCGCTGCGGTCTCCTCCTCGCCAACCGGAACGGCCCGCGCCAGCAGCATATCCCCCGTATCCAGCCCCGCATCGAGACGCATCGTCGTCACGCCCGTCACCCGCTCGCCATTGGCCACCGCCCATTGAATCGGCGCCGCGCCACGATACTTCGGGAGCAATGAACCATGAAGATTGATATTCCCATGCCGAGGAAGATCCAGCATCCACTGCGGAATAATCCGCCCATAGGCCACGACAAGAATGACGTCCGGAGCAATCCCCTCAAGCAACGCTCGAAACTCAGGATTGTGCTTGATCTTGTCCGGCTGCACCACTGGAATCCCGCGCGCAATCGCCACCTGCTTTACCGCAGGAGCCTTCACCTCCATGCCTCTTCCCACCGCGCGGTCAGGCTGGGTCACGACAAGCGCAACCTCATGCCCCGCCGGCAACACAGCCTCGAGCGTAGGTACGGCAAACTGGGGCGTTCCGCAGAAAACAACTCGCATGCAGACCTTATGCTAGCTGAAGATCTCCTTGACCTTCTCGAAGACGCCACCCGCGTGCGGAGCGTTCTCCACCGCCATCGTCTCCGCAAGCTGATGCAGAAGTTCTTTCTGCTGCTTGGTAAGCTTCGTCGGAGTCTGTACGCCGATCCGCACAATAAGGTCTCCCTTGCCGCGAGCATTGAGATGCGGAACCCCCTTGCCCCGCAGCCTGAACTCACGTCCGCTTTGCGTACCCTCCGGCACCCGTAACAATTCAGGGCCTTCCAGCGTCGGAATTTCAATATCCGTTCCCAGCGCTGCCTGTGGGAACGAAATCGGCATTACGCAGTGCAGGTCATTGCCATCACGCTCAAAGAACTTGTGTTTCTTGACATCCAGGACAACATAAAGGTCGCCCGCCGGACCGCCAAACCTTCCCGCTTCCCCCTCGCCCTGGTACCGGATACGCGTCTCCTGCTCCACACCCGCCGGAACCTTCACCAGGATTTTATGCTCCTGTTCGACGCGCGTCTGACCATGGCAAACCTTGCAGGGATCGACAATGAGCGTCCCCGTACCGCCGCACACCGTACACGTGCGAGCGACGGAGAAGAATCCCTGCTGATAACGCTGTTGCCCCCGCCCCCCGCATTGCGTGCAGGTGACGGGTCCTTTACCCTGGGTCGCTCCGCTTCCCTTGCACTCAGCGCAGGCCTCGCTGCGGCGGAACTTGATCTCCTTCTCCACCCCGAAAACTGCCTCTTCGAACTCAATCGCAAGGTCGTACTGCAGATCGCGCCCACGCTGCACACGCGAACCTTTTCGGCTGCCACCGCCCATGTTGAACATCTCACCAAAGAGATCGCCGAAGATGTCCCCAAGATCCTGCCCGCCAAACGGGCTGCCCGCAAAGCCTCCCGCTCCCGCTCCGCCGCCGGAGAACGCCGCGTGACCGAAGCGATCATAGGCCGCACGCTTGTCAGGATCGCTCAGAACCTGGTAAGCCTCGCTGCATTCCTTGAATTTTTCCTCGGCGGTATGATCACCCGGATTACGGTCCGGATGATATTTCATCGCCAGTTTGCGGTAAGCAGTCTTCAATTCCTGGTCGGAAGCATCGCGTGAAACACTAAGCACTTCATAAAAATCAACTTTGGTCACGTTTGCCATTTACACTCATCTTTCAGAAAATCTGCAGTTTTACTTTAACAAGTGCTCGCTAATCATTGATTTGTGAAGGATTAACTGCAATCTTCACAAGCGCGGGACGTAGCAGCTTGTCGCGAATCTTATACCCACGGCGAATCTCCTCAAGCACCTGGTGGTCTGGCAACTCCTTTGTTTCGATGCTGCCCAGAGCCTCATGGATTCTGGGATCGAACTGCGCCCCCACGGCCTCCACAGGAACAACATTCAGCCCCCGGAGTGCCTCCTCCATCTGCTTCAAAATCAATTCCACGCCGCTGCGAAGCTGTTCCACCGACCCTTGCGCCTTGAGCGCCAGCTGGAAATTGTCCATCACTCCGAGAAACGGCTCCACCGCGTTGGAAACCGCGTAATCCCGCAAATCCTGTCGCTCTTTAGCTTCGCGCCTGCGAACATTGTCAAACTCCGCCTGGAGCCGTGCCAGCCTGTCCAATAGCTGGTCCCGTTCGACCCTTACCTGATCAAGCTCAGAGGGGGCCGGCAGCGCCTCATGCGTCTGCGTGGCCGTTTCGGTCGCCGGAGTCTCAAGTTCGCCCTCCTGCACTGCCTGTACGGTCATCTCTTCCTGCATTGTGCTATGTCTCCTCATAGGTCGATTCCTCTCCTATTATCGCCGATGACGTCTACCTGCATCCGGCGATCAAGGCCCGGCTACTCTGATGCGTCCAATACGCGATCAAAGACCTGCGAAATGTAGCTGACTGCGTTGAGGGTATTTTCGTAATGCATCCGTTTCGGACCCAGGACCGCGAGCATCCCCCGCGATTCGCCGCCCAGCCGCGCCGGCGCGGCAATCAGAACAAGCCCGGACATCTCAGGAGCCTGCTGATCAAGATCAAAAATCACGCGGACGCTCTCCTGGCGAGCACCGATATAGGCATTCAATAATTCCACCAGCCGCTGCTTCGCTTCCAATGCGGTCAGCATCTCCCGCAATTGTTCGCTGTCCGCCTCGCTCCCGATAAGGTTCGCCACGCCTTCCACATAGATCGTCTCGAGAGAGATCTCGCTGGCCGGCAGAGCCTTCGCCCAAAGCTGCTGCACAGAGTCCACCAGCCGTTGATATTCGCTGCGCTCCTGCTCCACCAGCCTCGCCAGTTCTGTGCGCACCCGTTCAACGCTCCACCCGCGGAAGTTTTCGTTCAGAAAATTCGCCGCCGTCTCAAGCTCCCTCAGCGAAAGGTCCCGATCGAGCGCCAGTACGCGGTCCCGCACCAATCCCGTTCGCGTCACCACAACGGCAAGCACACGCGCACGGGCCAGCCGTGAAAAATGCACATGCTCCAGCAGATCGCCGTCGGCAACCGACGCGATCGCTACCCCAACCCCGCTTGAAAGAGTGGCCAGAACATGCGACGTCCGCTCCAGGACAGCATGCGTCCCCGCCAGCCCGGCAAAGCTCGAATCGATGTGCATCCGCGATTGAGCGGAAAGACGTGCCGCATCGATCCGCGGATTCACCCCGCCGATAAGCTCTTCCACATACAGGCGAAAGGCCTGCGCCGTCGGAATACGCCCGGCTGACGTATGCGGCTGCTCCAGCAGCCCGGTCTCCGCCAGCGCGGCCATCTCATTCCGTATCGTCGCAGAGCTCATCCCCGTCCCATCGATGGCCTGTTGGCGCGCGATGGTGTGGGAACCGACAGGCTCTCCCGTCTCGATGTAACTCTCAATGATGGTCGTCAGGATCGCCCGTTGCCGCGCCGTAAGCCTGTCTCGATCCACCATCACGTCCTCCAGCCTGAACACACTTCAAGTCTACCGGTTCCGTCAAGCCGGCTCGCCTGACCTAGCTGATCTCCAGCACATCCTCACTCTTAGACGCAACTTCCTTCGCTTTCTCTGCCACCCGCCGTGCTACCTCATAAAACTCCGCCGCCAGCTTCGACTCCGGGCCGGCCAGCGTCACCGGCAGCCCCTTATCTCCACCCTCGCGAATCTGGGGATCGAGATCCACCGCGCCCAGGAAAGGCAACCCGAACTGTGCCGCAGTCCGTTCCGTTCCACCCGCCCCGAACACATCGATCACCTCGCCCGTCGGCAAGGTCATCTGAGACATGTTTTCCACCATCCCCAGCACCTCCACCTTTACCTGGTGGAACATCTCCAGCGCTTTCCTCGCATCCTGCAGCGCCACGGTCGATCCCGTCGAGATCACCACGGCCCCGGTCAGCGGCACCGTCTGCACCAGCGAGATCACCACATCGCCTGTCCCGGGAGGCAGATCGACAATCAGAAAATCCAGTTCGCCCCACTCCACCTGCTGCAGAAACTGCCGGATGATCTGGTGCAGCATCGGCCCGCGCATCACCATCGGCTTGTCCCCCGGCGAGATCAACCCGATCGAGATGAACTTCACCCCATGCGCTAGAATCGGCTCAATCCTATTCCCTTCAAGCACATTCGGCTGCCGCGCAGTGCCCAGCATCGTAGGCACATTAGGCCCATAGATATCCGCATCGATCAGCCCGACCTTGTAGCCCAGCTTGCCCAGCGCCACCGCCAAATTCACCGCAACCGTGGTCTTGCCCACTCCACCCTTGCCGCTTCCAACCGCAACGACGTGCGCCACTCCGGGCAAAGGCTGCGGCCCCTGCGGTACAGCTCCCATATTTCCCATAAAAACTCCTTCAATCCCTATTCTTCGCCTGTGCGCCTAAACATGCCACTCCTGGGGCAGAGCCGCGCGCAATTCCTTCTTCCGCTGCGTCTCTTCCGCGCGAAGCTCCCGCCGCCGCCCGGCATCTTCATACCGGCGTTTCTGGTGCTCTGTCTCCGCCACAACCTGCGGAACCACCAGCCGATTACCGTCCTTGTCCACAGCAACATACGTCAGGTAAGCGCTCGAAACATGACGCAGCCGCTGCGCGCGCACGTCCTCAACCATCACCCGAACCCCAACTTCCATCGAGGTCCGAAAGGCCCGGTTCACGCTCGCCTTCAGAATCAGCAACTCTCCCACCTGCACCGGAGAAACGAAGTCCAGGTGATCCATCGACGCCGTCACCGTAATTGCCCTCGCATGACGGCTCGCAGCCATCGCGCCCACAAGGTCGATGTACTGCATCAGCCTGCCGCCAAATAAATTCCCCAGCGCATTCGCATCTGCTGGAAAAACAATCTCGCTGCGTTCAGACTGCGATTCTGCGACAGTTCGCTTCAAGGTTGGCCCATTCACACCTACCAGTGTAACTGGCCAATCGCCCTGAAGACTTGCCAACTCCCATCACCGCATCGCACCATCAAACTATGGACGAAGCTCAGGAACGAATCGCTCTCCTCACCCAGGTCCTCGAACAAAACCCCTCCGACGCCTTCGCGCGTTACGGACTCGCCATGGCGCACCTCTCCAGCGGTCAGACGGATATCGCCCTCACCGAGTTCACCACCATCATCCAGTTCAACCCCGACTACGTTCCCGCCTACCAGATGTCCGCCCAGAATCTCGTCAAACTGGGCCGTACCGAAGAAGCCCTCGACCGCCTCCACCAGGGGATCGCCGCCGCCAACCGCACCCGTAACCAGCACGCTCTCGCCGAGATGGAAGCCCTCCGCGAAGAACTCAACTAGTTCTGTGAACCGTTCCCTGGCCGGCGCACGTCTATACTTAGACCATGGCGACCCCACTTCCCTCGACCCTGGGCGCTCTACGCGCCAGCGAATACACTCCAGAACGCCTTGCTCGCAGTGTCAAGGATGAGTTGCGGGAAAACCTGATCTGCAGGCTTCAAACCAGCGCCCGCGGAAAAGAAAATCCCGCCGCCCCGCTCTTTCCAGGCATCGTCGGCTACGAAGACACCGTCGTCCCCCAGATCGTCAACGCCGTCCTCTCGCGCCACAACTTCATCCTCCTCGGTCTCCGTGGACAGGCCAAGTCGCGGATCCTCCGCGCACTCACGTCGCTGCTCGATCCATACATGCCATATGTTGCCGGCACCGAGACTCGCGACAACCCCTACGCCCCGATCAGCAAGTTCGCGCACGACCTCATCGCACGCCACGGAGAAGCCACGCCAATCGCCTGGCTCAGGCCCGAAGACCGCTTCGTCGAAAAGCTCGCCACGCCCGACGTCACCGTAGCCGATCTCGTGGGCGACATCGATCCCATCAAGGCCGCCCGCAGCAACCAGGACCTTGGCTCCGAACTCACCATGCACTACGGCCTATTGCCCCGCGCCAATCGCGGCATCTTCGCCATCAACGAGCTTCCCGACCTCGCCGGCAAGATCCAGGTCGCGCTCTTCAACATCATGCAGGAGGGCGACGTGCAGATTAAGGGCTACCCCGTCCGCCTCCCGCTCGACGTAGCCATCGTCTTCTCCGCCAACCCCGAGGACTACACCGCCCGCGGCAAGATCGTCACCCCGCTCAAAGACCGCATCGGCTCCGAGATCCGCACCCACTACCCCGAGGACATCGAAGAAGGCATCGCCATCACCGCGCAGGAGGCCTGGTCCAGCCGCCCCAACGCCCAGATCGAAGTCCCCCACTACATCCGCCAGATCGTCGAACAGATCGCCTTCAACGCCCGCGAAGACAAAAAAGTCGACAAGCGCAGCGGAGTCTCCCAACGCCTCCCCATCACCACCATGGAGCTCGTCCTCTCCAACGCCGAGCGTCGCGCCCTCATCCACAACGAGTCCCTCGGTCGTCCCCCGCGTAGGCGACATCTACACCGCGCTCCCCGGCATCACCGGCAAAATCGAGCTCGAATACGAAGGCGAAGTCCGCGGAGCCGACACCGTCATCCGCGAGATCATCCGCACCGCGGTCGCCAACATCTTCGACCAGTACTTCAGCGGCGTCGACACCCAGCAGATCGAGCAGTGGTTCAATCTGGGAGGCACCGTCCAGCTCAACGACGCACAATCCTCCGCCAGCTCCTTCGCCGAACTCAAACAGATCCAGGGCCTCTTCGAAAAACTCACCCCCGTAAAGATCAACGGCAAATCATCCCCTGAAGTCTCCGTAAGCGCCGCCGAGTTTCTCCTCGAAGGCATGTACGCCCACAAACGCATCAGCCGCAGCGAAGAGCGAACCTTCACCGCCGCCGAAAAGAAACAGCGCGTCGACCAGGCCGCCAGCTACGCCGAACGCATGCGCGAACGCGAACAAGACGACTACCGCACCCGAACACGCCGCGGCTTCAACTAAATTTCAGCCAGTTCGTCCCGCACAAATTTCGCTATTACCGGTACGACGCCGATCTGTTCAGGAATAAGGTTCCTGTGGCCCGATCCTTTATTATTTCTTTGTCGCTATGTGACCACTGCAGCCGTGCATACTAGCACTTGCCTTTGCACCTGCACTTGCACTAGCACTTGCCTTTGCACTTGCACTTGTCTTTGCCCTATGCCCCTATGCCCCTATGCCCTTCGCCCTTGCCTTTGCCCTTGCACCCGGTCGTACTTGCTTTTGCCCTTGCACCTGAGGTAACCCAAGGCTTCAGCCTTGGGCCTCCCTGCCGCATGAGAAGAAAGGGGCTTTAGCCCCTGGGGTATGCTCTCTTATAAAGAACCACATGCGCCTGAAGCCTCAGACCTACGCCATCACCATCCTCACTCACAGTCGCAGGCGAATCTTTCACCGCACAGCGAACGCAGAGCTGATGATCACGACTCTGTTCCGCTATCGCGAACAAGGCCGTTTCCTCCTCCACGGCTTCGTCATCATGCCGGACCACATACACGTCCTCATCACGCCCACTGAGTCCACGGCGAAAGCAGTCCAGCTCACCAAAGGCGGTTTTTCCTTCGCCGTTCGCGAGCAGTTCGTAGGCGAAGTCTGGCACACCGGCTATCACGAGCACCGCATACGCGACGCAAACGATTTCCAAAACCAACTCACCTACATTGCCCTGAATCCCGAACGAAAACTCTACCAAAACTACCCTCACGTCCACACAAACCACACACAAAATCTGGATCCCCTTCTGGAGCCCCTTCACGCATGAACCGCATCACCACTCTTCTCCTCCTCCTTCCACTAACCGCCCAGGCCGAACACGTCACCAACCCCAAAGCCTCCCTCATCGACGTCCCCCAGCGCCACACCCAGCTTTCCCAGAACAAAGACCCGCGCACTGCGCAGGCCATCGCCTCGCTCAAATCCTGCACCGCGCTCCCCGCAATCCCCGCGCCCACCGGCCGCATGAACATTCCCCATCACTACATCAGCGGGAGCCATGGTCCCGTCAATCCCGCCGAAGCACCCGTCACCCGCCCCTACAATGAGTTCGAGCGCCGCGTCACCTCCGGCATGAACCAGTGGCTCGTCACCGCCAATAAAGAAGAAGCTCAATGCGCCCAGCAGCAGATCGACTCCTGGGCCCAGGCCGGAGCCCTCCTCGACTACGACCCCAAAGAAAGCTCGCAAGCCTGGTACCAGGTCGAATGGACCCTCAGCTCCATCGCCATCAGCGAATCCGTCCTCGTCAACGAGCCCTCACTCGACCCTGCCATCCTCAAGCGCGACATCGCATGGATGAACAAGGTCGCGCACCGCACCGTCAACTTCGACAAAGCCGGCAAGCAGACCAACAACCACCACTACTGGCGCGGCCTCGCCGCCATCGCCACCGGAGTCATCTCCTCCGATGACGAACTCTTCACCTGGGGCATCGGAGTTTACAAGCAAGCCATCAACGAAATCGATTCCCGCGGAGCTCTCCCCCAGGAGATGGCCCGTCATGAGCGCGCCATCCACTACCAGTCCTTCGCCCTGCAGCCCCTCGCTCCGCTCGCCGCCTTCGCCGAGCGACAGCATGTCTCTCTCTACCAGTACCGCTCACCCGGCGGCAAGACCATCACCGACGCCGTCAACTTCCTCGGAGCCGTTCTCGCTGACCCCTCCATCGTCAAGGCCTACACGCCCGACGAGCAGATGATCGATGACAAGGGCTCGGACTTCTTCGCCTTTGCCGAGTTCTACTCGTACTATGTCTCCACTCCTATGCCTCCCGCGGTCCTCAGTGGCCTCGAAAAGCCCAGCTCCGCCACTCGCATCGGAGGCAGCACAACCGTAATCGCCGGCCACATAGCCGGCAGGTAATTTTCCCGGGCAATTCTCCGTTCACGAAAAACTGAGAATTGCCCGGCCAATCACTCCTGTCATCTGGTCCTGCGCAACCATCGCGACATTCTGCGCAACGCTCGGCAAGCCACGCAAAGAACTCCCAAAGCCCCACGCCAGTTCACGCGCCTTGCAGATATCCCAGAACGCCAGCAGCCGGCCAACCTTGCCCGTGTCCTGCGCCAGCACTCCCAGCGTATCGCTCGCCAGCATCGTCAACGCAGATGGCATCACCGTGTTGAGCAGCCCGTTCACAGCCTCGTAGTCCTCACGCTGCGGGCTGTTCAGCGCCGGAATCACATCCCGCTGCGCGTTCGTCGCCACCAGTGCCAGCGCCAGATCACGATTAATGTGCGCATTCATCCCCGCCAGCGCAAACTGAATCCTGTCCACGCCCGGCCTGTGCCGCGACTCCATCAAGACTCGCCACGAACCCGGCACACTGTCATCTCCATTGAGATACTCAGCCACCGCCCGCAGATACATCCCGGCAAAAATCACATCCAGCGCCAGCAACCACCCGGCGTCCTTCCACCCGCCACCCGGAGGATGCAGATCCACCTCCTCGGTCACCATCAGGTACAAGCGGTTGAACCATTTCAATCCATCATCGTTCGCAAGCATCGCATCGATGCTGCGCATACGGACAATCACCTCATCAATCGTAGTGGGCGCATTGTCACTAACCACCGCATACAGCGCCTGATCCTCGGGTGCCACCGCCATCCTCATCCTCCTGCCCATCTCGGAAGTGAAGTATAGCGAACGTCGAGTTCTGCATTCATTTGCGCTTGCTTTCGCGCATAGGTGGAGTCCGTTTGTTACAGTCACCCCATGACACTCAGGATCGTCATGATTTGGGCGCTGATCGCGATCCTCCCGCTCTCGGTACGTTCCCAGATGCAGACCCTCTCCCCGGGCCTCCGAAAGCTAAGCGCCACAGAACCCGCCACTGGCACCATCTACATCCGCATCTTCCTCGATGGCATCCTCGTCCCTCCCAACAGTCCCCCGGAAACCACCGCTCTTTCCACCAACTCACCTCCAACCCTTATCGCGCAATGCACCCAAACCCGCAACGGAAAACTCGCCTTCGAACTTCACGCTCACTACGGCGGAGTCGAAGACACCGCCTACTACCCACCCTGGCACTCCACCGGCCCTGACGATCTCTATCCACCGGAAACCGTGAAAGTCACCATCGCCATGGATTTCTTCGGCTACACCAAAGTCAAACCCGCCAGGCGCCAATGGGAGTACCTCATCGCCCCTGTCGGCGAACTTCGCTACAACCCTCCCTCAATGACCTCCCGCAATCTCGAAGACATCAACTTTTACCTCCAGTACCTCAAAGCCCTCCCCACACTCCGCCTCACCTCACCCGGCAAGGCCGCCCAGTTCAACACAACCCCACTCCTCGAAGCCATTCGCCACGAACCACTCTGCCACGCCAGCGGACTCTAACCCGTCATGACGACCCATCCCATCCCTGCCGCAGCAGGATCAACCAGCAGCCTGAGTGTAGCCATGCAAACAGCCGTTCAATCTTCCAACCTGAGCACCCTCATCGCGGTATCCTTTCGTCGTCGCCGCTCGCTCTCCCTCATCATTTCGCTGATATCCGCCGCTGGACGTATCTCGATCGTCCCACACTGCAACCGCACTCCCGGAGATTGGGAAATGAGCTGAATTGCGTGATTCAGATCTCGCGCTTCAAGCACCTGAATCCCGCCCAATTGCTCCTTCGTTTCCGCGTACGGACCGTCGGTCACTGTAACCTTTCCGTTCTTCCAATACACCGTGACCGCCGCGTTGGCGGGCTGAAGAGGTTCCTCAGCGACGAGATGTCCGTTCTTCCGCATTTCGTCGTTGTAGCTGAAACACTCGTCCAGAACTGTGTTGCGCTCGCTCTCAGACATGTTTTCGAACTTGCCGGGTTCGAGGTATCCCAAACAGATGTATTTCATCGATCCTCCTTGTTTCCTGCCATCGGCAAACAATCGTTTCCCACTGCCCGGCGTTATTGGAAATATCTTCAGCCAGAACGCATCGACCAGATCGGCTTAACGATCCTCCGTACCATCCGACCACTTGGGGACGGGAACCAGGAACACGGAATGCCGCCCCGGAGTGTCGGTAAATGCTGCGACCACCGGGGAACCAGGCAAGCCTGCGCCCCAGCTTGCAGGCTCCGTGAGTGGAATGAAAAACATCAGGTGCGGATGCCAGTGACCGCCGTTGTCGCTCACGTAGCCCTGTTTGGAGAGCATGTAGCACATGGCTCCTGGCTCCAGCGCCGGCAGCTCCTTCTTATCTAAAGCACCGCTGATGGAATCAAACATCTGAACTTTGCTTCGCCCTGCTAATATCAGCTCCGTTTTCCTGATGGTAAGCGGCACATTGAATCGAGCTGCGGGCGGATTGAGGCAAACCGGAGAGCGCAGCTTTGGATTCCAGAATTCGGGATCGTCGATTCCGGCAGCCCATGATCGCCAGACCAGGCAAACGAAACCGTTCTTGCCTTTCACCGCGGTTTCGAAACCATGACGTCCAAGAACCAGGACCTCTGCATCGCGTGAAATGGACTCCGGGGCTGCACTTCGCGCGAGAGCTATCTCCGCACCCCGATCCGGCATGAGGTATTGGTCGATCGGGGCCATGTTCGGATAAGGTGTCGTGGCATCCTGTGCCATCGCCTGGTACGCCGTACCGAGCACAACCAGCAGTGCGAAGCATTTGATTGCGATTGCGTGAACCTTCGTTTTCGGCATTGTTTTCCCTCCTGAGAAGAATGGGTATCAGGGAGCCTCGTGGCAGGCACCGGGCACGACAACCCCGGCGCCCACAGCAGCTGCATTCAGACTATTCCGTTGCTCCCTTCGGGTCCGGGTAGAAAAGAAGCTCGCGCACTTCGCCGGGCACATCGCAGGCGATGGCGCCCTTCTTCGCCCATGCCAGCGCCTCGTCCAGATTGGCGACTTCCAGAATCCAGAAACCGCCCATGTGCTCCTTGGTCTCGGCGTACGGTCCGTCGGTGACGAGCACCTTGCCATCGGGCTGCCTCCGCAGCGTCTTCGCGTGGGCGGCCGGGGAAATGCCGCAGGCGAACTTCCTCACGCCGGAAGCAATCATTTCGCGGTTGAGCGCGTGAATCTCTTCCATCATCGCTTGGGTTACGGTGGACGGGTCGAAGTCTTCGGGTAGGTAGTTGGCAACCAGATAATGTGGCATGACTTTTTCTCCTTGCTTTCCTGTGGCTTGTTTCCGATGACTCGTTTCCTGTTCCCTCAGAAACCGTAGCTCACTGTTTCTTTTGTCCTATAGTCGTTGGGGAGACGGAAAAATCGACAGCTATCCCGATTTTTATTTCAACTGCCGAATCCACTCTTCGAGGAATTGCACAGTGAATGGCACAGCCCGGCCAGGTACGCGTCTACCGCTGGTCGTCGAAGTGCCCGCGACGCACGATTTCGGCAGATTCTTCGGTCTCATAACACCGGGATGGTATTTACCAGGCTCAGAGACGGGGAATATCAAATATGCGAGCGAACGTGCTCACTTTGGTGCGGCGTGCAATTAAACATTGCCACGCCAGAGGCGAAGCAGGATAACAATAGGCAAATCAAAACCATAGTAGGGGTGCCGGGTATGCCATCTACTGAGCATTTTGACAAGTTATATGGTGTCACGGAAGAACAGGCACTTAACTTCTGGGTATCGCATCTTCACGACACGATAGGAAGTAAGCAGTGGTCTGAGATTCGCGACTCCACGGGTGTTTATCTTGCAAGCGTGCTGGGTCATTTTTGCCTGCAATCCATAGACCGGATGGAGGTACTCTCTCCCGATTACAGCCCGGGCGACGGCGAGTTTCGACAGTTCGCGGATCTGACGCAGATCGCAGAAATGATGATGCAGCAGCTGACCAGCGCGAAGAACCCCCTGTGGATGGAGTCGGCCGGTGCGCACATTCTTTTGTATGCCGGCTTCTTTCAGGACCAGCATAAGGACCGGCACAACATTGAGTTCTATTCCCGCATCGGCAGAGAGTGCTATCTGATGGCTGCGGTGGGAAAGAGGGCCGGGATCATGAAACTGATGGCAAAAGGTTTCAATCAATACCTCTTCCATCTCGCCAATCTGCATCGCCATCTGCAGGAGAGCAGATATCTGATCAGGCCGGTGAACTAGCTTCGCTGACGGGGCCCGATTTCTCTTCCCTCTTCGGATAGGGGAAGAACAGTTCATTGCCGTCGGGATCTTCGATGATCATCGTGTCATAACCCCACCACCCGTCCTTGATCGGCGCCCCCCGGTTCTCGAATTCTGCCCGTAACGTCTGGAGCGGTGCTAAATCAATCGAGATGAAGATGCGGGCGCGTCCGGTCTTTTGGGGTTGCTGGCAGTTGAGGATGATTTCGCAATCCTCGCGGTTGACCTGCCCGACGAGGATCTTCCCTTCGTCCTCGTAGCAGAATCCTTCGGAAAAGCCGAGTTTCTCTGTATAAAACGCGATGGACCGCTCTACATTTTCGACAAAGAAAACAGGACGCGAATACCAGTCGCTCATTCGATGAATCCTCGCACCGCCGCCCGGATCATCATAGCCGTAAGGATTGACGGCTATGCCTGTTGACGGCCCGGCCTATCGTCGTTCGGTAGTGCAAAAATCGACCGCTGCTCCATTTTTCTATTTCAACTGCCGGGATCCGCTTCCGGGGGCACTCTCACTTGCCAAAAGCATCAAGGCTGTAACAGGGGAGAGTCTGGCACCCATATACGGACGAAGTCCCGCAGACAAACCTGCAACGGTTCTTCCAACGCTCCGAGCTTGAAGTGATCTTTCTGAATCATGAGCATGTAAAGAATGCAGTTGTGCGCCGTCATCAAGGACCGATCCGCAATGTCCGTCTGAGCCTCGGACTTGAGAATCATTGTGCCATTCACAATCTCTAGTCGTTCGGTGAGGCCACCGAATGTGGGATGGGCATGACGCAATGGAAGGTAATAGCCGGGAATTATCAGATCGCCCAATTCACCAGTCGTCTTCGCCATCGAAACGAAGTCCAGCTTGTTCCACGTGTGATTCAGCCGCATCTTCGCACCAGGATGGTCGCAGACTGGAATCATGAAGTCGCTCTTGACATCCGCTGCCTTCTTACGAACTTCTGCAGTCGTCTTCCGCGTCCATGATGTTCTCGCCAAAGATTTCAACGATTCGGCTTAGTAGCTTGTCTTGCTGGATTAGATGGTAGTCCAAGAACGTATCCGCTTCTTCCGGGTGTTTGCGAAGATATTCCAGCGTGACGGTAAATTCGTACATGCTACGAACGAGCTTTGAAGCGGCGACTCCGTAGCCGTGTTGGGAGATGAGTGTGATCTCCATAAAGTCCTCGAAAATAACACGCCCGAAGAAGTACACGAACCGGTCGCCCTTAGTCTTCGTTGTCTGTACGCGCGTGAAAGCGATGTCGAGGGCTTTGACAAGGTTCGCCATTATTTCTTCCCAAAGAGGATGACGCGCGCTGAACCCGGCGCACTCTTCCGGGTATCCGTACATCACAGACCCTGTCGGTAATTCGGGCATAAGCTCCTCTTCTTCCTCGTGCGTATCAGGATTTGCTTCGTGGCATACTATTTCAATTCATCGAGTCGCCTCTCGAGAAAACGGCGCTCTGGTTCCTGTTGGGTCAGCGCCAGCGCTTTCTCATAGGACGACCGAGCCTCAGCTGTCCTGCCGAGCCTGCGGTACATATCCGCACGGGCTGAATGCGCCAGGTAATAATTTGCCAATCCGCCACGTTCCAGCACCGCGTCGATGTGCGTCAGACCGGCCTCCGGACCATCGCGCATTGCAATGGCTACGGCTCGATTGAGCTGCACAACGGGCGAAGGCTGAATCCGCACCAATCGGTCGTAAAGCGCAACAATCTGCCGCCAGTCGGTCGCAGCGACCGACTCCGCCTCCGCATGAACGGCCGCAATCGCAGCCTGCAGTGTGTAGGAGCCAAAGCGGCGCGACTTCAGAGCCTTCTCCAGCAATGCCACTCCCTCCGCGATCTGCTCCCGGTTCCAGAGCGAGCGGTCTTGATTCTCCAGCAAAATCAGCTCTCCGGTCGGAGACATTCGCGCGGCGCGACGGGATTCATGGAGCAGCATCAGGGAGACCAGCCCATGGACCTCCGGCTCTGGCTGGAGTTCAGCCAGCAACCGGCCCAGTCGAATCGCCTCGCTCGTTAGTTCGGCCCGCGTTACCTCCGCTCCCGCCGCGGCCGAATACCCTTCGTTGAAGACGAGATAGATCACCTGAAGCGCCGCGGTGAGCCGCTCTGGCAATTCCTGCAGCGACGGCACCACATACGGAATTGATGTCTCTCGAATCTTTGCCTTTGCGCGCACAATGCGCTGCGCCAGCGTACCCGGAGTGGTGAGAAAGGCCTTCGCAATCTCCTCGGTCGTCAGCCCGCACACCTCACGCAGCGTGAGAGCAATCTGCGCTTCCGGCGCGAGAGAGGGATGACAGCACGTAAAAATCAGGCGCAGCCGGTCATCCTCAAGCGTGTCCTCTTCATCGGACCTCTCCGCCGAACTCCATTGCGCCTCGAGATATCGCGCAAGCTCATCCTGAGACGCATCAAATCTTGCTCGTCGGCGCAGAGTATCAATGGCTTTGAAGCGAGCCGTCGAAATCAACCATGGCCGCGGGTTATCCGGTACTCCACTCCCCGGCCACAGGCTCAGCGCAGCCGCAAAGGCTTCGTGCATCGCCTCCTCGGCAAGATCAAAATCACCGAGCAGGCGGATCAGGGTTGCCAGGATTCGTCCCGAATCCACGCGATATAAGGAATCGAGCAATTCGCATATCTGCTCGGTGGAACACTCGGACATGAGGACGACCTTAGCAAACCGGCTATTCGGAATCAAAGGCAAACGCCCGATCGAAGCTTGGCAAACGCCCGAGGCAAAGGACCCAGGTCGGGACCGTGAAATCTGGTGTCAAGCCCTCTGGTGCCAGGTTCCGCACAGTCCGGAACCCGCAACCTGAACAAATCAGGTTACTTCCCCGCAGAAAATTTTCCGGGCCAAAGTGGCAGAGTCGTTCCCTTGGTTTTGTTACCCTTTAAGAAGGATCGAAAAGCCTCGGCACACCGCCGAGGCTTTTCTCTTCACAAGCAAAAAGAATGGCAACCGGATTGTGCTCGGGATTCCAGATCTAACTTACCCAGAATGAACACTTTGCGCCAAAAGATAGGGGAGGGGGGTTGTCATCGGTTTTGCACCCTCGGCACACGAATCGCATCTCAGGAATACACTCAACCCAGAGGACCCCCGATTCCATGAAACGTGTCCGCTACACCAGGTTCACCGGCGATCTTTCCTCCGGTATCGACCTTGAGGATCTCCTCCAGGCCCTCGGCGACTTCCTGCTCGACTCCGGCTTCAACGACCCCTACTCCAGCTTCAACGAGTTCAACAACCAGACCATGGAGAACCTCCGCGAAGCCATCCGCCAGGCCCTCGAGTCCGGCGAACTCTTCGACGAGCAGGCCCAGGAAAAGTTCGAGTCGCTCTCCGGCGAGCAGGTCGAAGAACTCATCGACAAGATCATCCAGAAGATGCAGGAGCAGAACTACATCAACGCGGAGCAGCCCCCCGAGGGCCCCGGCGAATACGGCAACGGAAATGAAAACGCCCGCTTCGAAGTCACCGACAAGGGTATGGACTTCCTCGGCTACAAGGCCCTCCGCGAGCTCCTCGGCCCGCTCGGCAAATCCAACTTCGGCCGCCACGACACGCGCCACGAAGCCGCCGGTGTCGAAATCAACGGCTCATCCAAGCTCTACGAGTTCGGCGACACCTTCAACCTCGACGTCACCGAGACCTTCTCCAGCGTCTTCGCCCGCGAGGGCATCCGCACCGCCGTCGAAGGCGAAGAAAACACCCCCCTCAACATCGAGTACTCCGACCTCTACGTCCACCAGTCCGACTACCAGTCCTCCTGCGCCACCGTCTTGCTGCTCGACTGTTCGCACTCCATGATCCTCTACGGCGAAGACCGCTTCACCCCCGCCAAGCGCGTCGCCATGGCGCTCTCCCATCTCATCCGCACCCAGTTCCCCGGCGACACCCTCAACCTCGTCCTCTTCCACGACACCGCCGAAGAGGTCCCCGTCTCCCAGCTCTCGCGAGTAAAAGTCGGCCCCCACTACACCAACACCCGCGACGGCCTCCGCCTCGCCCAGCGCATCCTCGCAAAGCAGAACAAAGACATGAAGCAGATCGTCATGATTACCGACGGCAAACCCTCGGCCCTCACCCTCCCCGACGGCCGCGTCTACAAAAACGCCTTCGGCCTCGACCCGCTCGTCATCGAAGAGACCCTCGAAGAGGTCGCCCGCTGCAAGCGCGCCAACATCATGATCAACACCTTCATGCTCGCCAACGACTTCACCCTCATGCAGTTCGTCCAGAAGGTCAGCGCCATGTGCCGCGGCAAAGCCTACTTCACCACCCCGCACACCCTCGGCAACTACCTGCTAATGGACTTCATGACCCGCCGAATGAAAACAGTGCACTAGCGACCAGCTTTGCCCCGAGCCAACTTTCGCCGCTGAACCAACTTTCGCCGCTGAACCTGCTTTCGCCGTTGCACCTGCTTTCGCCGTTGCATTTGCCTTTGCCGTTGCACTTGCTTTTGTAATAGGTCCGGGCTTCAGCCCGGACATTCAACCGATCTTAACGGAAGGGGCTTTAGCCCCTGAGATATGCGTTCCACGAGAACAGAACGCAAGGAACCGTGTTCCTACCCTTTGCGTATTAACCAGCGTCATATAGCTTGCGCACGAAAGACCGTGCCAGAAGGAGCACCATGACCCCGCAGGAACAAGAGATGCTTCAGGGCCTGATCCAGCGCATCAATCAGACCCAGCTTTCCGAAAAAGACACCGACGCCGAACAGATGCTGCAGCAGACTCTGGGCCGCAACCCCGACGCGCTCTACATCCTCGCTCAAACCGTGCTCGTGCAGCAGTACGCTCTCGAGCAGGCCCAAAAGCAGCTCGCCGATCTCCGGGCCCAGCAGGCCGAACCAAAGCGCGCAACCAGCTTCCTCGGAAACCTCCTCGGCCAACACAACGACCCCCCGCGCACCGCGCCTCCACCACCGCAGTACGCTGCCCCTCAACCGCAGTACACCCCGGTCCCCGGCTACTCGGCGCCAGCCCCCTACGCCCCCTCCTATGGAGCACCCCAGGGCGGTGGTTTCCTCCGCTCTGCCGCTCAGACCGCGGCTGGAGTTGCAGCCGGTGCCCTCGCCTTCGAAGGAATCGAAAGCCTTATGCACGGCTTTGGACACACCGCAGGATACGGTTCGGGCTTCGGCAGCTTTGGCGAATCCGAACGCCCCGAAATCATCAACAACTACTACGGTGACCCCGCCTCGGAACACTCCGGACACTTATCACCTGACATCGAAGACCGCCGCGGCGAATCCGCTTTTTCTCAGGCAATCGACAACAACGACCACGGCGGCGACAGCCTCATGCAAACCGACAACTTCAACACCGACGACACCAACAGCTTCGCCGATGACTCCTCAAACTTCGACGACAGCTCTGACTTCGACTCCGGAGGAGGAGACGACAGCAGCTTCTAAACGAAAACGCTCTACTCCACCCGCTTGGCATTTTCATCCTTGTGCTTGAGGTCGAGCCCGAACTTGGGCTCGCCTCCAGTCCCCACAATCTTCACCGGAATCTCCGCCCCCACCCCGTCCTTCTTGAAGAACGGGTCCACCGGTTTCAACAACAGCGACTTCCACCGGGATGACACCATCTGTGAAACCTTCGCATCGGTCTTCACCTTCCCGCCAAAATCGAATTCCTTGCCATCGAGCGTATAGATACCAGCCAACTGTATATCTGCGCCCGGCAGCGTATAAACAAGCTGGCTGAAATCCAGCTTCCCACTCGCCATCACAAACCGCCCCGACATATTCGACCGCACATCCGGCGCACCCGGCTTCGCATCCTTCGCATCGCCCTGCGCCCGAAGGCTCAACATGTCAATCTTGTCCTGCACCTTGTCATTCGTGAAATGAATTTCGCGAAGATTAAAACTCCCTCTCAAACTCAGCTTCTGCGTAACACTCTCTTTTCCCGGAGGAATGTGAAGCCTGGTCTTCATCGCCAATCTGCCCGTCATCACCACCGGCTGCGTCTTCACACCCAACTCCAGAAAGTCCTGGATCCTCCCATTCGGAACATGAACGTCAAGATCGATAATGTGCCCCTTCCCTTTCACATTCACAATTGCACCCAGGCAACTGAACTGCGACCCGCCAAGCTTCGCAGCTACTGGCTGCAGATACGTATCGCCGCTCATCCCATCCACCACAGCGTGGAACTTCGTATGCAGCGGCATCTTGTGGTTCGCAGTATCAAGAGAAAAGTCAGGCGTCTCCGTCGTCCCATCCACAATGATCCTGTTCAGTTGCCCCGTAAACTCGCCCGCTGAAAACAGGATTCCCGAAATACCCTTAATCGTATTCAAATCCGCGTGGTCGAACGTATATTTTCCCGTCACCGCCGAATCGCCAGGACTCTCATTCACCCACGGACCAAATGTCCCCACCGAATGAATATTGCCCGTAGGAATCGCATTCACCAGCGTCGCATCATACTGCCACGGAGCATTCGGCCCGACATTGCGCATTACGATGTGGCTCAGATCGAACTCTTTCGGGTCTTTATCAGGCTTCGCCGTTCCAATAATCAGGCTGGAGTCATCGCAGTCAATCTCATCCACCACAATCTTGATCTTGCCGAGATGTCGACCGCCCTTCGCCGCCTGTTGCCGCATCTCCTTCGGTGGAATACTGATCGTCATCCCGCGAACCTTCACCACGCCAATATGCATCGGCTTTTCAAACAGACCCATCACATTGGCATGGAAAGAAAACTGCCCCAATGAGATCAGAGGGGCCTTCGCGCCTGCCGCAACAACCTCGTCGGGTGGATAAATTCGAAGCCCATTTCCCGAGACCTCCAGTCCTTTGAGCACCGAAACCTGGAACTCATCCATCTCCACCCGGCTATCGAAACGTGTGCTCAGTGTCTCAAGGATCCGTCCTTTCAAAATGGGATAAGCCCGATGAAGAACAACCTCCAGCGTCCCCGCAATTGCAATGACTGCCAGCAGAAGAGAAACAGCAATCCACCGCCATACTCGATGCCGTCCCTTACGATCGATGCGCGAGTGCGACTGTTCTTGTTCGTGCTTAACGTGGTTCACATTCAGTTGGATGCAGGATTTGTTCCTCTGTGACTCCAACCGTCACAATCTGCTTCTGCGGTGACAAATATCCGCAAAAAAACTGTTACCCTTCTTCACGCCTCGTATCTAACGGGGCAGATAGGGCAAAGAGCCCATCTAAACCAAGGAGATCGCACTATGAAGAATTCCCTCAAGGCAATGATGTTGAGCGCCGCCGTCACTGGCCTGCTCAGTGGCTCAACAACTCCCCTCCACGCCTCTCCAAGCCACAATGGCGCTCAGCTTGGAAAGCTCGCCTTCGCGTCCTCTTCGTTCGCCGCACAAGACAAAGACAAGCACTCCTGTAAAGGCAAGAATGACTGCAAAGGCAAAGGCGGCTGCAAGGCCGGAGACAACGGATGCAAGGGCAAGAATAGCTGCAAGGGCAAAGGCGGCTGCGCGACAGACGGTTCCAAACCGCCCGCTGCTTAATTCCTCGCTCTGTCGGCTCCCTGCAGATTACTGTCCAGGGAGCCGGCACTTCATCCCCATTCGCACCTGAGGTGGTCATGCCCGCAAATCGCTTCAACGGCTTTTCAGATTACGGCGTAGGCATCGGACTTCGCGTCCCGCACTACCGCCACATTCTCGAAAAAAAGCCCGTCGTCGACTGGTTCGAGATCATCTCCGAAAACTACATGATCGACGGCGGCCGTCCGCTCTCCATCCTCGACAGCATCCTCGATCAGTACCGCGTCGTCCAGCACGGCGTCTCCATGTACTTCGGCTCAGCCGATCCCCTTTCGCGCGAACACCTCCGCCGTCTCAAAGCTCTCGTCCGACGCACCAAAACTCCCTGGCTCTCTGACCACCTCTGCTGGGGCTCCGTCGACGGCACCTACACACACGACCTCCTCCCGATGCCCTACACCTTCGAGGCGGCGCGTCTCACCGCAGAAAAAATCCGCCAGGCGCAGGATTCCCTCGAGGTCCCCATCGCGGTCGAGAACGTCTCCAGCTACGCCGAATTCCACGTCTCCGAGATGACCGAGTGGGAGTTTCTCAACGAAGTCGTCGAGCAGGCCGACTGCGGCATTCTCCTCGACGTCAATAACATCTACGTCTCCTCGCAAAACCACAACTTCGACCCACACACTTACGTCAACAGCATTCCCACCGAGCGCGTCGCGCAGATCCACATCGCCGGCCACTCCAAATTCGAGAAATACATCCTCGACACGCACGACCATCCCGTGCTCGACCCGGTCTGGGAACTCTATGCCCGCGCCATCGAGCGCTGCGGCCCCACTGCCACGCTTCTCGAATGGGACGACCGCATTCCATCTTTTGACGAAGTCCATGCTGAAGCCCTGAAAGCAAAGCGCTACCTCGAACCGCAGGCGACGGCAGCATCTCTCGCGGTGACAGCATGAACGCCCCGGATTTAGCCGCACTGCAACGCCGGATGGCTACTGCGGTCATGCGCCCGCTCGCACGCAACGAGACCATGCAGAAGCGCGATGCAAGCGGCGCCTCCATCTCCAAAGAAGCCGGCTCATTCATCAAGCCCAACGACCGTCTCTCCTCCTTCGAGCGTCTCGAGATCTACAACCGCCAATACTGGTTTCGCCTCTTCTCCTCCTTCGAAGAAGACTTCCCCGGCCTGAAGTCCGTCATCGGCAGTCGACGCTTCGAATCGCTGATGCGCGCCTACCTCGAAGTCCACCCTTCACGCTCTTTCACACTGAGAAACCTCGGCTCCTCGCTCGTCGATTGGCTAAGACAAAATCCGCATTACGCAGGCCCACGAGCGGAAGCCGCAATAGCCATGGCCGCTCTCGAATGGGCACACATCGAGGCCTTCGACAACGAGGCCCGACAATCTCTTACCGCCGAACAGATCGCATCCCTCGACGACAACTCGCACATCGCACTCCAGCCGTACCTGCGCCTCCTCGATCTGCCCTTCGCAGTAGACGATGCTCTGCTGGCCATCCGCGACTCTGCCCACGACGAGGGTTCACAAGCATCCAATGCTGTGGGCATTCATATCGTCCGCCGCACGCAATCGTCCCGTCGCCCCGGGCGCGAGCAAATCTACCTCGCCGTCCACCGGCACGACGACACCGTCTACTACAAGCGTCTCGCACCCGAAGACTACCTGCTTCTCCGCGCAATCGAACAAGGAGCATCGTTCGGGGAAGCCATCGAAGCAGCCTTCGCCGAATCTGCAATCCCCGAGCAGGACCGGCCGGCATTCCTCCAGTCCGCGTTTCACCACTGGATGCAGATGGGCTGGCTCTGCGCCCCGCAGGAGGCGCTATGAACTCCGCGACAATGCCCTCCAAAAACTTCTCCTGGCTTTTAGCAACACCTGCCAAAAGCTCTGCTCACCAGTGCTGCTCTTCGTCCGCCTCTATTGGGGATGGCAGTTCGCGCAAACCGGCTGGGGCAAGCTCCACAACCAGGCGAAGGTCATCGGGTTCTTCACCTCGCTCAACATCCCCTTCCCCGCCTTCAACGCGCACTTCGTCTCCGGACTGGAATTCGTCGGGGGCATCCTCCTTATCCTCGGCCTCTTTTCACGCCCGACCGCATTGCTGCTCACCGGCTCAATGTTGGTAGCCTTCTGGACAGCCGAGCGCGACGCTTTCCTGGCCATCTTCAGCGACTCCGAGAAGTTCTACAAAGCCGATGCCTACACCTTCCTTGCCGCCGCGGTTCTCATCCTCGCCTTCGGCCCCGGCCTCTTCTCCCTCGACGCGCTGCTTCTGAAAAAGATTCGTACTCAGCAATCCATCGCCGATCTCCCCACGTACAAAAAGCATGATGCAGTCACCGGATAAAGGCAGAGACGAGCTAGCCATGATCGCGGCCATCCTCTCCGGCGAACACCAGCTCTTTCACGAGTTGATTCGTCCCTTCGAGCGCAGCGTCTATCTCATGGCTCTTTCCCTGCTGAAGAACGAGGCCGAGGCAGAAGACGCCGCGCAGGAAGCATTCCTCAAGGCTTACCGCAATCTCTCGCGTTTCCGTTCCGAAGCACGCTTCAGCACCTGGCTCATCAGCATCGTGCTCAACGAAGCACGAGCTCGCCTCCGGCGCAAGCAACCCGCACTCACCGACTCGCTCGATGACGACCGCGAAGGCTCTATCACTCCCGCGCAGCTCACCGACTGGCGCGAAATCCCTTCGCAGTCTCTCGAGCGCAGCGAAGTCCGCGTACTCCTCCGCCGAGCCATGCTCTCGCTTCCACTGCCATATCGAGAGGTCTTCATCCTCCGCGAAATCGAAGAGCGCAACGTTCAGGAGACAGCAGAAGCCCTCGGCATCACCACGGCGTCCGTAAAGATGCGTCTGCACCGCGCCCGCATGATGTTGCAGAAACAGCTCGCACCCCAGCTCAAAAGCGCAGTTCCAGCTCCGCGAAGGAGATTCCTATGGTTCTGAACTGCCGCCACGTCTGGGACTATATCTCCGGCTACCTCGACAACTCGCTGGACGCTGCGACACGCGCCGACGTCGAAAACCATCTCGCCCACTGCGAGATCTGTTCCGCCGTCCTCGACTCCACGCGCAATATCCTTATTCTCACTGTCGACGATCGCGTCTTCGAACTTCCCATCGGCTACAGCGAACGCCTGCACGCTCGACTTAACGAAGCGATCTTCGAGGGCCTGCCTCCGGACGCAGCGCCGGATACCTGATCTTCACACCCGGTGCACCATCGGATGCGTAATCCATTCCGCAGCTAATAGCACCAGTGTCAGAATCGCAAGAACAATCTGCAGCCGTTCTGACCTCCTCTTCGCAGGGGTCAGCGGTTGCACTCTCCATTGCGCCGAAGGTCGCGCCCGCAGCGACCGCACCCTCCATAGCACATAAAGATTAGCCAGCGATCCCGCCAACGCCGCAATCATCATGGGGATCCGGATCGCATCCTGGTGAAATCCTTTTGCCGGTGCATGAATTCCCGCCGCGGCCGCCAGTGCACTCAACCCGATCAGCACTCGAAACCCGCTGATTGCCAGAACAGCCGTACAGGCACTCTGCAGCAAAGCGAACAGGAAGCTTCCCACACTCGCCCAGCGAATTCGCCGCTCCGCCTCTTCGGCGTTGCTCAAGGATTCAAGCGGCTCATCGCTCATCGCGCTACCGTACCGGGACGCCCGCGCTCCAGCCAGATCTTATACAGCCCCCACGCCGCCACGGAGCAATTGTCCACGATCACCCCATCGAGAATCATCTGCTCAAACTCTTCCACACTCACTCGCACCAACACCAGATCGTTCTCTTCCACATCCGGATCAGCGTCACCCATCATCAACCCTTCTGCCAGAAAGACATGGTGCTTCTGATTCATCACTCCATAAGCAATCTGCAAAGTCGAGAGATGGGTCATCTTCTCCGCCGTCAACCCGGTCTCTTCGCGCAACTCCCCTCGGGCCAATGCCTCAGGGACGACGTCTTCCGTCTCCCACGCGCCCTGGGGAAACTCCATAAACCGTCCACCAACGGTATAGCGATACTGCTCAATCAGATAAAGAAATTCACCCTCCCCCGTCACCTCGAGGGGAATGATGATCGAAGCTGGATCCTTATCGATGACCCCATAAATCCCGCGCTGACCATTCGCGCGCTCAATCACATCCTCGCGCACGCTTGTCCACGGATTCCGGTAAACCTCACGACTGCTGATCGTCTTAATCACTCAATCATTCCTACTACGCCGTCTTCGTTACTCCGGAGTTACAAACTCAAGATGCGACGGATACTTCGGCGAAGCATAAATCGTCTGCGTCTGAGCCTTATAGGCGTTCGCCGGAGCGGACATGATATTCGGCACAAATGTCTGCGGATTCCGGTCATACAGCGGGAACCAGCTCGACTGCACCTCCACCATAATCCGATGCCCCTTCAGAAACGTATGGTCCGCCCCATGCAGGCTCCACTTGTACTCTGTCACTTCGCCCGGCGTAATTGCCTCCGGCTTCTCGAAGCTCTTCCTGTAACGTCCACGGAAGATCTCATCCACAATCATCAGCTGATATCCGCCCATCCCGTCCGGCGCATTATCCGGATACACATCAATCAGCTTCACCACCCAGTCCGTATCGCTGCCGGTCGTCGACGCAAACAGGTCAGTCATCACATCGCCCGTCACCGTCACATCATGGTCCAGCACCGGAGTTTCAAAGTTCGCAAGATCTTTTCTGCTGCTGACAAACCTCTGGTCCTCGACCAGCCATGTCCGCCACTTCGATCCCGTCCCATACGTCGCCTGAATCGGCCGATGCCGGTACGGAACCGGACTCGCCGGATCAGCCACGTAACTCGCCTTCGCCTCCATCTTCGGTGCATCAAAGCTCAGCCCGCCGTTGTTCTCAAGGTATAGCTTCGCCGGATGAAACCCAGCCTTCGGAGGCCACGAATCATACCGCTCCCATTGATTTACTCCCGTGCGGAAGCTCGCCGTGTCCTTCAAATCAAATCCCGGCCGGTCCTTCAAATACTTCTCAAAGAACGGAGCCTCAATCGTCTTCCGATACTGGTCTCCCGTAGCTGCGCCAAAATCAACCACCCCTAGATGCCGCGTCGTAGGACCCCAACCTCCGTGGTTCCACGGTCCCAGCACCATGAACACCTCGTGCTTCGTATCATGCGGCTCAAGCGCAGCGTACTCCGCCTGAGTACCCCACATGTCCTCCTGGTCCCACCATCCCCCCACCTCGAGCGTCGGAACCTCCACCTTTGTCAGATGCGGCTCCACCGCCATGGCTCGCCAGAAGGGAGTATAGGAAGGCTCCGTCAAAAACGCCTTCGCCGTCGGCAGCTCAGTCATCCCCACAGCCTTTGCCGCACCCGCAAAATTCACATTATGCAGAAAAAAGTCGTAAGTATCTTCCTTCGACTCCACGCGCGCATCCGTCTTCTGCGCCTCGAGTTGCTGCACATAATCAAACCCATACGTCTCGCGGAACGCGCCATTGTGGAAGAAGTCATCCCCCATCCACACATTCGTCATCGGAGCCTGCGGCGAGATCGCCTTCACCGCCGGATGCGCATCGATCCCCGCCATCATCGCCAGAAATCCCGGATACGAGACTCCCATCACGCCCACGCGCCCATTGTTGTTCGGAAGGTTCTTCAGCAGCCAGTCGATCGTGTCACGCGTGTCCGTCGTCTCGTCCACATCGTTCTTCGTCTTGTGTTCAACGATCGGCCGGTTCATCACAAACTTGCCCTCCGAGCCGTACCTTCCGCGAATATCCCCAAACACAAAGATGTATCCGCTGGCCGCCAGCTCCGGCTTCGAACCATTCACGCCTCTCGATGACTCACCATCAACCCCATAAGGAGTCCGCTCCAGCAGAATTGGCAGCGGCTCGCCCGACGTCTCCGAACCCTCCGGGCGCAGAATCGCCACATGCAGCTTCACGCCATCGCGCGCCGGAATCATCGCCTCGGACCGCACGTACTTCCTGTAATGGCTCAGCCGTTTCGCCTCGCCGCTGACATGGTCCAGCACGCGCTCCTGCCCGCGAAACTCCACCTTCACCGCGGTCACTTTGCCTGCGGCGTCACGAACAAAAGTGAACCGTTGCCCTGTATCCGCTACCTGGAACTGATCTCCCGCCGATGCCTTCAGCTCCATCGGAGCCGACCGCTCTCCTTCCGCATACAGCTTGCCGTTGTCAACATAGATCGAGCTCACCGACTCCGGCTCGCTCGCCGGTCGATACAACCCGACATACTGATCCAATTTCCCGGAGGACTGCGCGCTTGCCGTCCCGTCCTGCGCGAAGACAAAAACAGGAGAAACAACACATCCAAGAGCGAATACGATCAACCGACTCTTCACTGACAAGCGCGCACCTCTAAACTGGAGTTTGGAAATACAAATCAAAAGACTAACGCCAGCAAACGAAGTAAGCGTAGTCCTAAGTAAGCGTAGCCGGAGGCGTCGCCGTGCACTGAAACCCGATCCGGTTGTGCGACCCGTCACAGAACGGCCGCTTTTCGCTATGCCCACACCGGCACAACGAAATCGCTGGCTTCCCCGCAAGGTCCCACTGCTTGCCATCCGCATCCTGCAGCACAATCGGACCCTCCACCCGCAACGGGCCATTCGGGCGCACAGTAATCTTCACTGCTTCATCTGACATCTCTGATTCTCTCTTTCCAAAGGGATGAGCCCAGCATATAGCATCACGCCTGAACTAGGACGCAACCTCATGGTAAAGCCTCTCCCTCTCGCCTCCAATCGCCGGAACATACCCTGTCATGTTCTTCGGTGGATCAAACTCCTTCGAGATATTTGCGCAGATCCCGTGGATTTAGGCGCCCCGCGGATTCCGCGAAAAATCCAGTTCCACCTCGTCCACGTAGCACCAGCCCCAATCCTCACCCGGCTCCATCGAACGCATAATCGCGTGTTTCGTCGCATGAAAATGCTTCGTCGCATGTTTGTTCGGCGACGAATCGCAGCAACCCATATGTCCGCAAACCATGCACATTCGCAGGTGCACCCACCAGCCACCGATCTTCAGGCAGTCCTCGCAGCCCTTCGCCGACGGTGTCACATCATGAATCTGATCCAGATGCCTGCACTTCATCCTGAGCCCTCCCGCAGTCCTCTCCTGCAACTCTGCGCTACGGCTCATCGAAAGGTCAACCGGCCTTTCGCAACTCGCTATGACTCCGGCTCTGCTCCCAAATCCGAGATCCCATACTCCTTCAGCTTCCGGTAAAGCGTCGTCTTTCCGATACCGAGCAGTCTCGCCGCCTTTAGCTTGTCGCCATTCAACTGCCGAATCGTCCCCAGAATCGCCTGCCTCTCCATCTCCGCAATCGACACGATAGCTCCCGAGCCTGAATTAACCGTCCGCGCGGCTTTCTCCGAAGTCATATCTTCCGCGCTCTGCATTGCCCGATGCATCCTGAAATCCTGCAACTGCGTCGGCAGATCTCCGATATGCAACACCGGCCCTGACGACAGCGCCACCGCTCGCTCAATCGCATGCTCCAGTTCCCGAACATTCCCTGGCCAGTCATACTCGGCCAGCAGCACGCAGTGTCTCGTCCGACACCGTATAGGCCATCTCCTTCTCCTGCGTCAATTTCTCCACAAAGTACATCGCCAGCAGAGGAATATCCTCTCTCCTCTCCCGCAGCGGAGGAATCCGCAGATTCACCACATTGAGCCTGAAGTACAGATCCTTGCGAAACCTTCCCTGCTCCACCATCGTCGCCAGGTCGCGATTCGTCGCCGCCAGCACCCGCGCCGAGATAGGCCTCGCCTGGGTCGCTCCCACCGGACGCACCTCTTTCTGCTGGAGAGCCCGCAGCAGCTTCGCCTGCATATCCAGAGGCAGCTCGCCAATCTCATCCAGAAAAATCGTGCCGCCCTCAGCCGAGGCCAGCAGTCCTTCCTTCGTCCGATCGGCTCCTGTAAACGCGCCCTTCACATGCCCGAACAGCTCACTCTCCATCAAATTCGGAACCAGCGAACTGCAATCCACCGTAACGAAAGGTTTCGCCGCATTTGGCCCATTGAAATGCACTGCTCGCGCCACCAGTTCCTTGCCCGTCCCGCTCTCGCCCAGGATCAGCACCGGATGCGTCGTATACGCCACCTTCGAGAGCATCCGGTACAGCTTCTCCATCTCCGGAGACTGCCCCACCAGCCCACCCTCTCCCTGCTGCGAGCGCAGCCTTTCGCGCAAAACCCGGCTCTCTGCATCGAAGTTCCGCCGCTGCGCCGCTCGCTCCAGCACCGCCGTCAGCTCCTCCGTCGCAAACGGCTTGGTCAGATAGTCCCCTGCACCAATCCTCATTGCCTCCACCGCCGAGGCGACTGTCGCAAACGCAGTCATCACCACCACGGCCGTATCGGGATAGAGCGCCTTCACCTTCTCCAGCAATACCAGCCCGCCCCCAGCCGGCAGATTCAAATCCAGCAGCACCAGGTCGATCTTCCTGTACTTCAGAATCGCCTGCGCAGAAGCCAGGCTGTCTGCCCCCACCGTTGCGAACCCCATCTCTTCCGCCACCGCGAGACAAGTCATCCTCAATCGGTGATCCTCATCGACCACCAGCACATGGAGCCGCGGCGGCGCCATCCCTTCTGTTTTGCCTGGATCTACCTGTTCGCGTGCTTCCGCGATTCCCGAGGCGGTACTGCTCTGCATTGCCTGCATGGATCACAACTCCACTTATTTTTGCCCGCTCGCTCTACCGAGGGCAGACTTGCGCTCTTTGTAATCAATTCAAGTGCCAAACTGGGAAGAGCCCGGCAAAAGCATGTATCACAAAGCAGCAGAATCATTTCATCATGTTTTCATGTCAAAACAACCACGCCGGTGCAAAACAATAATTCCCAAAACGGAACACTTGCTCCGCCACGCTGACTCAAATCCCCCCAAAAACCACACCTCAATCCATTTCCCAAAATGAGTCGTTTCCCCAATCGGGATGCACCAAAGCGGGTTGCACTCAGATGATCAGCAATACCCAGCCCACCCCATTCCCTGTGCCCTAAGCCCTACACCCTATAATGACCAGATGTCCGTCGCTTCATCCCCGGTCTTTCGCCCCGATTCCCGCACCGCCGACTCCCTCCGCCCCGTCCGCATGACCCCTGACTTTGTTGCCACCGCTGAAGGATCCGTCCTCATCGAAGCCGGCAACACCCGCGTCCTCTGCAACGCCACCATTGAGCAGGGCGTCCCCGCCTGGCTTCGTAACTCCGGACGAGGCTGGGTCACCGCCGAATACGGCATGCTCCCCCGAGCAACCCTCACCCGCACCCCGCGCGAGGCCGAGCGCGGCAAAATCGGCGGACGCACCCACGAGATCCAGCGCCTCATCGGTCGCAGCCTTCGCAGCATCGTCGATATGAAGGCCCTCGGAGAACGCACCGTCATCCTCGACTGCGATGTCCTCCAGGCCGATGGCGGAACCCGCACCGCTGCCATCACCGGAGCCGCCGTAGCCCTCGCCCTCGCTCTCCGGAAACTCGTCGCCGCGGGCACCCTCAAGGAGACACCCCTTCGCCAGATGATTGCCGCAACTTCCGTCGGCATCGTAGACGGCAATGTCCTGCTCGACCTCTGCTACGAAGAAGACTCCCGGGCCACCGTCGACATGAATGTCGTCATGCTCGCCCACGGCGGCTTGGTCGAAACCCAGGCCACCGCCGAAAAAGACTCCTTTACCCGTCAGCAGCTCAACGCCATGCTCGACTACGCCGAAAAGGGCATCCGCGAACTTCTGGCCGCACAACAATCCATCCTCCAGAACCACTCCTGAAACATCGCCCGGCTCAGCCGTCACTCCGCTCTCAGTCGCTGGCAGGGACAACAGGATGGGGACACGCCCCTGATTTTCTCCCCGTCCGCCTGAACAGGCTCCTTAGTGGCACGCCGCCACATCCTGGAACTCCCCGCCCGGCACAGCCATCCCCGCCATCCCCTGCGCGCACGCCAGAATCTTCTGATCCAGCGGATCGTTGTCCAGCGTATCGGTCGCCACAAAGCTCAGGCTCTTCCGCATCAGCAAAAAGCGATCGCTGAGTTGCCGCATATTGCTCAGCTCATTCTGCAACAGCACAATGCCCTTTTTGTCCGAATCCGAGGTCGCTGCCGTCGACGCCACCGAGATCCTGCTCTCCGCCGCGCGCCTGAATCCCGACACCCAGCTCTCCTCCACCGGACTATTCGTTCTCACAGCGTTCTCAATCGCCGCCCGCCACTCCCGGATAACGCTCATCCCCTCAATTCCGGCCTGCAGAAAATCCCGTGTGAACCCCGTCTTCTCCGGTGGCGCGGAGGGCTCCGCCGGAGGCGGCGGTGCAGCCGCCTGCGCCGCGGGCAGCGTCAGCACAATCTGGCTCCCGTGAAATCCCAGCGTCCCGCCCGTAATCCGCGCCAGGTTCTCTACATCCACATACGACCTCCCATTGCGCTGAATCACAGAAGCCTGTCCCGCATGGCCCGTCACCGTAAGTGCCGTATTCCCCTGTTGTCCTTGCACCACACTCGCGACCAGCAGTACCACTCCCACACTCACGAATCGATCCATGCTCACACCTCGCAGAGATTATGCCCCATTCCCCTTGCTCTCCTAAAATTCCAGCAGACCCCTCCATGAAGAATCTCGACGATATCCTCGCCCGGCTCATCGCTCTCGAACCCATCCTCCACCGCTGGGAGCACCTCAACAATCGCACCCCGACCCGAGCCGATTTCGAATCCCTCGCCGCCCCTGATTTCTTCGAGATCGGAGCCTCCGGCCGCATCTACACCCGCGAATTCGTCATGTCGACCCTCGAGCAGCGCTACACCAACCCCAACTACAAAGATGACCTGTGGGAAACGAGCGATTTCCACCTCCGCCCCCTCGCGTCCGCCACATACCTGCTCACCTACACCCTCATCCAGCACCAGTCCACCGGGAAACGTCTCACGCGCCGTACCACGATCTGGCGGCAAAGCGCCTCCGGCTGGCAGGCCCTCTTCCACCAGGGCACCATCGTCCAGCAGGACTAGCCTCTGAGTGTACCGGTACATGCGTTACCTTGTGGATCTGAGACTGGAGGTGCGCGCCTCGTGGCATTACCACCGTATTACTATGCCCAGAGCTCAGGTCTGATCACATTACTTTCGTCGCTCGATGGGTTTCTCGCCAATCACTGGGCGGCATGCCTTCCCACTTACGGAACGCACGCCCGAATGAATTGGGATCTTCGAAACCGAGCAAATAGGCGTTCCACAAGTATTTCTTCCGGCGCTGTCAGCTTTTTAAATCGCGCCATATGTTCCGATGCCGCAATAAGATTCTCCGTGGACATGGCAGCAATCGCCATCGGATGAAATCGTTCTGTCTTTGTTTCCACTCCGAGCTTTACTCCGATCAGGGGATCGGCGCTCACGTTACTGATCGCCCTCCATAGCGCAAATAGCTCAGTTGTAGACACGAGAACACGGGTTTGCTTGAAAAGGTCAGACGGAAGACCTGCGTTGCGTAGCACCTTGGGAACTGAAATCCCCAACTCCTCCAGCTTGACTGCGAGCCGTCCGGGAACCCTAAAGTGTTTGAGCATCGCTGATCCCTCTATTTCAAGGTACTGAAATCCAAGCACAGTCTGCCATGCGACATACGACAAAAGCCCTGCAAAAGGCGTCAGCTCTTACGTTTCAAAATTGTCGCGATTAGCAGAAACATTGTCGCATCCGGCAGGGCGACTCTTTTGGGGCTGCTCTACTTTCTTCTTGTATCCGCGTAGCGTGAACGATCAGCCACGCTACTTCAAGTTCCTCCACGGGTCAACCACACATATCGAGAGAGAGCCATGAAAACCTTAATGTTAGGTCTATTTCTATCAATACTGATTGTGCAATCGTTCTGCGCACAGCAATCGCCAGAGCCACCAACGGAAACGATTAAAACTGCCGCAAGTCATACACCCGAACAACAAGAAGTCATCAACCTCTCAAACATGAAATGGGATTGGATGGCAGACAAGAAGGTCGATTCCTTAGAGACACTATTTGATGGCAAAGCAATGTTCACTCACATGGGAGGAACATGGGGAAAAACCCAGGAACTAGCCACCATTAAGAGCGGTGGTATCTGGTACAAAAAAGCTGTAGTTTATGCAGTTGACGCTCGCATATTTGGTAACACAGCCATCCTGCTAGAGGACATTGATTTGCAGGCAGCAGTTGGTGAGCACGAAGTCACCAATCCGTTTATGGTGACTGAGGTTTATATCAAGGAAGACGGCAAGTGGAAGCTCGCCCAACTCACGTTCTCGCATCTGCTTAGGCCGGTCAAAATGAATAAGAATTAGCCACAAACATCGAAAGAGAATTTGCGACGAAATTTGGCGCTCGTGGAGTTTGTGAAGAGATGGGCCGTGCGGGAACAAGCTGTTCCCGTACAAATCAAACTGTCGATAACATCGGTGCGGCTGCGATCCTCCCGCCCCGATTTCCACAAAATCCTGTCAACCCCAAAACAACATAAGCTATTCAAACAAATAGGTTTTCGCATGGCATATTGGTTCAATTGATCCGCTATAATGGAAATAAGCCGTCACTGGAAACACGCCTCGACATTTGAGGCGTGTTTATTTTTAACCACAACCCCTTTACTTTGAATAATTTGTCAGCAACCGTACGGAGAATCAATAATTTACGCAGAACTTCAGATCTAACCCATGCAAAATGAACAATTTGAACCAAAAGATAGGGAGGGGGGAGGAGGATGCCTCTGCCAACCGCAAAGCCCCTACAATCAATCCATGGCCTTCCCCTTGGTCTCGGGCGCATTCGATGCCCTTATCTTCGACTGTGACGGCACCCTGGTCGACAGCGCCCCGGCTCACCTGAACTCCATCCAGCAGGCGCTTGCCCCGCTTGGCCTCACCATGTCGCCTGAGTGGTACGGCCCCCGCCACGGCCTCGGTCCCGACAGCCTGCTCGACGCCTACGAAGCCGATTTCAACGTCACCGCCATCGCCCGCGAAGCCCTCTGGGAGCGCAACAACGCCGCCTACCGGGCCGGCATCCCGCTCATCCGCGAGATCACCCTCGTTGCCGATATCGCCCGCCACTGGCACGGGAAGGTACCCATCGCCGTAGCCTCCAACGGAGTCAAAGAAAATGTCGAAGCTACCCTCCGGAACACGAACCTGCTTCACCTCTTCGACACCATCGTCACCGCAGCCGAAGTGCCGCAAGGCAAACCAGCTCCGGACGTCTATCTTGAAGCCGCCCGCCGCCTGAATGTCTCACCCACCCGCTGCATCGTCTTCGAGGACTCCGACGAAGGCCTCGAAGCAGCACGCCGTGCCGGAATGAAGACCTGTGACATCCGCGAAGCTATCCACGCTCCAGCTTCGCCAGGTAATCCATAATCTCCGGGCTCGTCCATGTCTGCGGTCCGATAAACTTCCGCCGCAGCACCCCTTTGCGGTCGATCACATACGTCTCCGGGTACCGGAACGTCCCGTACCTCGGATTCACCTTCTGCGCACTGTCATTGACCGTCCGCAGCTGAATGTTGTGCTCGCTCAGAAACTGCCTGTAAGCCGCCGTATCCTCATCCGTGCTGATCGCCACAATCGCAACGTCCGGCATGCGCCGCTGCAGCTCCATGAGCGAAGGCAGCTCCTCGATGCACGGAAGACACCACGTAGCCCAGAAATTCAGGACCACCACCTTGCCCCGCAGTTTGCTCAAATCGGCAGCTTGCGAGCCATCGCTTACCGAAAACGTCGGCGCCGCCGAACCAATCTGTCCCGGATGCTGCCCGCGGTCACAACCCGCCGTCAACAGCAACCCCAACGCAAGACTACCGAGGAAAGTTCGCACACGAAGCTCCACTCCCTATAATACGAATCCACAAAGGAACCCATGAATTCCACGCAATCCGAGCAGGCGCAGCAGGCAGAGGAGGCGCAGCCGGTAGAGCCAACGCCGCCATCCGAAATGGAACTCTCCATCATCCTGCCGGCGCGCAACGAAGCAGCGGCCCTCCCCGCCTGCCTCGCCTCGCTCCTCAGCCAATCCGAACCCGGGTTCGAACTCGGACGCCACTGGGAACTCCTCATCGTCAACGACGACTCAACCGACGCCACTCGCCAGATCGCCGCCGAAGCCGTAAACACTCATGTTGGCGTCACGCTCACCGACGCTCCACCGCTCGACCTCCATGCCAGCGACGCCCTCAACGGCAAAAACAACGCCTGCTGGACCGGAGCGCAACTCTCTCACGGCAAGTGGCTCCTCTTCACCGACGCCGACACAGTCCACGAGCCCCACGACCTCTCCCGTGCCCTTCGCGAAGCAGAGCGCCATCATGTCGCCCTGCTCTCCTATTCGGCGCGCCAGATTGTCACAGGTTTCTGGCAACGAGCCGTTATGCCGCTCGTCTACTCCGAACTCGCCTCGGTATATCCACCGAAGCAGGTGAGCGACCCGCAAAGCCGCCTCGCCGTCGCAAACGGCCAATTTCTCCTCGTTGAGCGCAACGCCTACTTCTCGAGCGGTGGACATCGTGCTCAGGGCACAAATGTCCTTGAAGACGTGGCCATCGCCGCCAGCATCAAGCGCGAACACCTCATCCGCTTTCGCTATGCCCCCGAAGCCCTCTCCACACGCATGTACCGCACCACGGGTCAGATGGTGGAAGGCTGGACCAAAAACCTCGCACTCCTGATGCCACGCCCCATCTACCTCGCAGCCTGGAGGCTCCTCGATTTTGTCCTGTTCTTCGGACTGCCTTTGTTGGCCTTCAGTATTCCCTGGCTCGTCCTCTGGCAAAAGACCGCTATCCTTCTACTCTGGGCACGAACTCTATGGCGCTTCTACGCACGCGTCGCGCGATCCAACTTCCCCGCCGTCGACATTGCACTCTCGATTCTCGGCGTACCGCTCTTTATCTACATCTTGTTTCGCAGCACCATCGACCACAAATTAAGACATTCCGTAGCGTGGAAAGGCCGTAACTACGTAACCAGACACTGAGCGATGTAACCTCTCGCACGGCAAATCATCTAATCTAAAGAGCGCGATGATCTTCCTCACCCGAAAAGCCGAGTTCTCCTCCTCACACTATTACTGGATCGACTCCTGGACCGACGAGGAAAACCGGCGGATCTTCGGCAAGTGTGCCAACCGCAACGGTCATGGCCACAACTACACCCTCGAAGTTACCGTCGCCGGTGAGGTCGACCCCGTATCCGGCTTCGTCGTCGATCTCAAGCAACTCAAAGACATACTCGAACGCGAGGTCGTCAGCGTCTACGACCATCGCCACCTCAACCTCGAAGTACCGGAGTTCAAATCCGCCGTTCCCACAACGGAAAACATTGCCGTTGCCATCTGGCGCAGGCTCGACGGCAAAATTCCCAATGCGAAGCTTCATCGCGTGCGCGTCTACGAGATGCCCGATCTCTTCGCCGACTTCTACGGAGAGGCATCATGAAGGCCTACCTCTCGCGCCGCTACCACTTCAGCGCCTCGCACCGCCTGCACACCGACGCCTTCGACGCCGCCAGGAACCGCGAACTCTTCGGCAAATGCAACAACCCGCACGGGCACGGCCACAATTACACCGTCCAGGTCACCTTGAGCGGACAGGTCGACCCAGTCACTGGAATGGTCTGCAATTTGGCGGATCTGGATGCCTTTGCCAAAAAAAATCTGATGGACCGCTTTGACCACATGAACCTGAACACACTTGACTGTTTTGCGAACTCTGTCTCAACCACAGAGAATCTATCGATGGAGATCTATCGGATCTTCCGGAACTTCACTGCCGCCCGCCTGGAGAACGTCCACATCGAAGAAACCAGCAACAACTCGTTCGATTATCTTGAAGGTAAAGCTCCGGCCGCAGGCACACTTTAGAAAGGCCCTAACGAATGGCCAGCATAAAAGCCACACTCGAAACCGCGCCGCTCTCGGAAGTCTCAACACGCGATCTCTACCGCGAACTTCTTGTCCGCATCGGCGAAGATCCCAACCGCGATGGTCTCCTCCGCACGCCGGAGCGCATGGAAAAATCCATGGCCTTCCTCACTCGCGGTTATTCGATGGACATCAACAGCGTCCTCCACGACGCGCTCTTCGACGTTGACTACGACGAAATGGTCATCGTCAAGGACGTTGAATTCTTCTCCTTATGCGAGCACCACCTTCTGCCCTTCTTCGGGAAGGCGCACGTCGCCTACGTCCCCAACGGAAAAGTCATCGGCCTCAGCAAAATCCCTCGCCTTGTCGATGTCTACGCCCGTCGCCTGCAAGTCCAGGAGCGGCTCACCCGTCAGATAGGCGAAGCCATCACCGAAGCCATCAATCCTCAGGGGGTGGCAGTCATTCTCGAAGCCCAGCATCTTTGCATGATGATGCGCGGCGTAGAAAAACAGCATTCCTACACCGTAACCTCGGCAATGCTGGGAGTCTTCAAGACGCAGCTGCAGACACGTAACGAATTTCTCTCCCTCGTCCGCCGCAATGGCAGCAGCTTCTAGTCCTTCGGCATTAAACTGGTCCATGGAATGAATGGACTGCTTGTAATCGATAAACCCGGCGGAATGACCTCGCACGATGTCGTCGCGATTGTCAGACGCGCAACGTGTGAAAAATCCATAGGCCACCTCGGAACACTGGACCCTATGGCAACCGGGGTATTGCCCCTGTTGCTGGGACGCTACACTCGGCTCGCACAGTTCTTCGGCCAGGCCGCCGACAAATCCTATGAAGGACGCATCCGCTTCGGCTTCGCAACAGATACCTTCGACGCCGAAGGCGAGCCGGCATCCGAGCCACGGCCTCTAACGCGCTCGCTTGAAGAACTCAATGCGCTCGCAACACGCTTCCAAGGTGAGATGGATCAGTTACCCCCCGCCTTTTCAGCAAAGAAAATCAACGGCGTTCCCGCATACAAGCTTGCTCGAGCAGGCGCTGAAGTTCCCGTAAGGGCGGCACGAATCAACATCCACCACTTCCGCCTCGGTGTCCTCGCAGGCGACGAGGTAACCTTCACAATGAAGGTGTCGGCAGGAGGTTACGTCCGCTCCGTTGCACATGAACTCGGTCAATTGGCCGGATGCGGAGCTCATCTTTCTGCCTTGAGAAGAACGCTGGCGGGCCCATTTGCCCTCGAGCATGCCGTCACGATCGAAGACCTGAAATCGGCGCCCGGCGCAATCGAAGCCAGACTCCAGCATCCACGCACGCTGCTCCCGGAGATGCCGAGTGTGACCGTCGATGAGCAAACTGCCGGAAAGATACGAAATGGTATGCAGGTCAATCTTCCCGAGTTCTCGCAGAGTCCCCTGGTCAAGGTTTTCACCGCTCCAACAGAGCTTCTGGCGATCACTCGCCGCGTCGCGGGAACCCTGATGCAACCCGTTGTCGTGATGGGATGAACTTCAATTGCCCGTCCCTTGATGCCGAACCAACACAACACTGTGTAAAATGGCCCACTAAAGATAACTTCAGGAGCGCAAGATCAATGTCGAAACTGACACCAGGGAAACTCGCCGGACTCAAGGCTGTATCCGACCAACGCGGAATCATCGCCGCCGCTGCCATGGACCAGCGTGGCTCTCTTCAAAAATCCCTCGCCAAAGAGCGCGGGGCAGCCGCCAGCGGTCATGATCTCGAAGAGTTCAAGGTTAATGTCACCGAAGTCCTGACGAGGCACGCCTCTGCCATCCTCCTCGATCCGGAGTACGGCCTGCCCGCGTCCAAAGTACGCAACGGCAAGGGCCTTCTCCTCGCCTATGAGAAAACCGGCTACGACGCCGCTACTCCCGGACGGCTGCCTGACCTGCTCGACGTTTGGAGCGTTCGCCGCCTGAAAGAAGCTGGCGCAGACTGCATCAAGATCCTGCTCTACTACACCCCCTTCGAAAAGACCAGCGTCAACGATCACAAGCACGCCTGGATCGAGCGTATCGGCGACGAATGTCTCGCGCACGATATCCCCTTCTTCCTCGAGTTCGTCGGTTACGATGCCGATGGCGGAGACGAAAAATCTCTGGCCTACGCCAAAAAGAAACCAGAAATCGTCTCCGGCTCCATGGCGGAGTTTGGCAAAGCTCGCTATAACGTAGACGTTCTCAAAGTCGAAGTTCCGATCGAGATGGCCTTCGTCGAAGGGACAAAGTCCTTCAAAGGTGAACGCGCTTACACCCGGGCAGAGGCCCTGCAGCACTTCCGTGATGCTGAGTCGATGACTCACAAGCCATTCATCTATCTCTCCGCGGGCGTGTCAAACCCGGTCTTCATCGAAACACTCGAGCTCGCCGGAGAATCGGGAACGAAGTTCAACGGCGTCCTCTGCGGTCGCGCCACATGGAAGGACGGAATTCCCGTCTATGCCAAGCAAGGCTCGAAGGCCTTCCACACCTGGCTCGAAACCACCGGCGTTCAGAACATCGAGAACGTCAACCACGCGCTCAAGGCCGCAAGCCCCTGGTACCTGAAGTTCGGCGCCAGCAGCCTCGCAGAACTCGGCTGATCTGAATTAGCGAAAAAGAGGGCGGAGCCCATGACCAAACAGCTCCGCCCTTGCGAAAAACCTGTAAAAAATCAGATCACGCTCTCACTCACACAGGTGCGATAACGCAGGTGCAGCTTCTCCATCTCGATCTGCACCTGCTGTCCTTGCTCCTCACGGCGCTCCACCCAGTTCTCGATCACTTCAAGACAGCCATGGTCGATATAACGAAGCCCATGGCTATGCAAATGGACCACGCATTGCGGCTTCACCTGATCCAGCACGTGCGTAAGCTTGGGAATGGCCAGGAATGTCCCTACTCCTGAAAGATGAACATGGGCACAATTCTCCTGCTCCTCGAGCTTCGCTTCGAGATGAGTCACGGTGTAGAGCAGCCGCAATAGCGAGAGACTTACCCCGACAAGCACGCCAGTCAGCAGATTCGTAAACACGATTGCCAGCATCGAAGCGAAGTAGATCAGCACCGGAACTCTTCCGAAACGTGCAAGTTTCCGAATGTCCGCTGGCTTCACCAGCTTCACTCCGACATAAATCAGCACCGCAGCCAGGCTTGCCGTCGGAATCATCCGCAAAACAAACGGAAGAGCCAGCACCGAGAGCAGAATCCAGGTTCCATGCAGCATGGTCGAGCGCCGCGTCTCGGCGCCGGCCTGCACGTTGGCCGAGCTCCGCACGATCACTCCCGTCATCGGCAGGGCGCCAACAAAGCCGCAAAGCATGTTCCCCACGCCCTGTGCCGTCAACTCACGGTCATAGTCCGTCTTTACCCTCGACTGCATCTGTTCCACTGCTGTCGCCGAAAGCAACGTCTCAGCGCTCGCAATAAAAGCCAGCGCGCAGGCGGTCCCGACAAGCTGAGTCCACGCCTGCCCGTCAATTGCGTGCAGCGTCGGAAAATGAATCATCTCTCCGAGGTTCGAAGGCACAGTCACCCTTCGCACCTGAAGTTGAAAAACCTGTGCAACTGCAGTGGCGACCCCAATCCCAAGAAGCGCGCCCGGAACAAGCCGCAATTTAGCTGGACGAAAACGCTCCCATAAAATCATGACAGCGAGCGTTATCAACCCCACCAGCCCCGCTGCCTCTTCCTTGCTCCCATTCAAAGGCAGCAGCCCTCCAAATACGGCACTCCACATCGCAGCAATATTCGCAGGACCACTGTGCTCTGGCGAGCGGTCAAGCGCCACGTGGAACTGCTGAATCACAATCAGCACGCCGATCCCCGCCAGCATGCCGTGGATCACCTCAGGAGAGATGGCGCGAAACCAGCGGCCAGCTTTCAGCAACCCTGCAATCAACTGCAGCGCGCCCGCAAGGATAAGAATTGGCGCTAGCCCTGCTACTCCATGCTCGCGCACAATCTCAAAGACGATCACCGCCAGGCCCGCTGCAGGACCACTCGCCTGCAGCGGTTGCCCGGAGATCGCCCCCACAACAATGCCTCCGATAACGCCTGTTACCAACCCCGCGGCTGGTGGCATTCCTGAGGCCAGGGCAATTCCCATACACAAAGGCAACGCCACCAGAAAGACCACAAGAGACGCAGAAAAATCTTTCATCAACGTCCCAGGACTCTGCTCCGCACGACTATTCACGTGACGAGTCTGTATCGCCATTTCAATCTCTCCTTACGCAGTTTTTAGTTCGGTGCTTTTTCTAGGAATCGCTGGCGGGACCTCCGGAAGTAGCAGGCGAAATTCTCCCTGCTCGACATCAAAGCTCCGAATCGTTCCATCGGAGATTTCATAGGTCCATCCATGCACGCGAAGAGCGCCTGCCGAAACAGCTTCGGCAACCGCAGGATGCTGGCACAGGTTCTGCACCTGCATGATTACGTTCGCCTCAGTCAGAGCATGGAGCCTTCGCTCCGGCGCCATCGTCGTGGCACCCTTCAGCGTCCTGTTCAGCCATCGTGCAGAAGGGCCCGCATGCGAAAGCCAGGAACGAACCACGGGCAGACGCTGCAGGTGCTCCGATTCCATCAGTGCTTTCATCGCGCCGCAATCCGAGTGGCCGCATACGATGGCGTCTTGCACCTTCAGCACCCGCACAGCATATTCGATCGTCGCCGCCACTCCACCGCCGGTCTCTGTAGAAGGCGGCACCAGGTTTCCGGCATTACGGCATGGAAATAAATCGCCGGGATCGCACTGCATCACCATCTCGGGCATCACCCGCGAATCGGAGCAGCAGATAAACAGCGCCTGCGGTTGCTGGCCCCTCGCCAGGCGCTCAAACAACTTCGCATGCTGCGGAAATACATTTGAACGAAACTTTGCGTACCCTTCAATGAGTCGCTGCATAAAATCTCCCACGTCACGCTTCTCGAAAGCGCAACTTCTTGTGAAGAGCAATCAGTAGAGACGTCGCCGTACGCTCATTGAAAAATGAACGGGAACTACCTGCAAAAAATGCAGAACAGCTGGGACGTATTTACGATCGGGGGGATTTATGCAACAGGAGGGGCACGGCCCAATCCGGGCGCCCGCGGAGCACTGCCCAGCGCCAGAACATTCTCGCGCGCCAGCAGCGGCTCAATATTTTCCTCGGGATACATCAACACCGGGAAAGCACCAGGATGTGCCACTGGCGTTGGTGTCGATGGTGAGCTAAGAACGACGATCTGATGAACCTGTGAAGCAACAGCAAGGTCGACATGTTCTGGCATGTCAACCGTTGCGACCAGTTGCGAACTGCTGTCCCGCGAACCACTCCGGGGGAAGTGGCCAGGTATGTGCGAGTAGTTGACCCGTGTATGTCGATGGACGTGACGCCCATGAGCAACGCCCAAAAAGCACAGCGCATTCAGCCCAACGAAGATCGCGGCAATAAGCAAACGCTGCGAGATGGCTTTGTAATGAGGCATCGCCGACCTTACTCTGCAGTCTACTGAAGATTGCCCAGATGTCAAATGCACAACTCTAATGGATTCGTGACAACCCTACAGTAAATTCACTCTCGCCTTCAGCGTAGCTTCACGTCTAACACACTACGATAGTCCTCAAAATGACTCCCCAAAGGGCCCAAAGATTCGTCGTCATTATCCTTTACCTTTCAGGTCTCGCGGCGATTGCCCAGACATCAGCTGTGACTTTACCTGCCGGAACACCTCTTCCTGTACAGATTCCAGAACATCTGGCAATGCGTGCGGGTGAGTCCATTCGTGCTCAACTCCTTTATGCCGTCTATGCGGGCAACGCAATCGCTCTGCCAGAAAAAACCGTGGTGACCGGCACAGTCACAAAGCTTCAATCAAATCACTCCAGGAGAGTGCAGGCTCGCCTCAATGGCGACTTCACGCCATTTCACATTCCGGTAGTCCATTTCTCTGAGATTCTCCTTCCTGACGGCAACAGGATCCCGATAGCAACCACTGATGCTTCAGATGGAGCTCCTGTGATTCGTCTTACCGCGCCTGATCCTCAACAGGGCGGATTCATCCACAGACAATGGAATGCAGGCATGCAGATCCTCAAGGACCGGGTCTCTGTCTTCACGGCTCCAGAAAAAAGTGACCGGCTTTTGCAGTTCTTCTACCATCAGCTTCCTTATCATCCGGAGCGCATCGAAAAAGGAACAGCCTGGACCGTCGAAATCACCGAACCGGTCTCGCTGCCGCAGCAACCCCCAATCACAGCAAACGCCCCGTCCACTCCTCGTGATTCTCCTGCGCAGACATCCGGCAAAGATTCCGGACGTCCCACATGGATTGTTCAGGCCTATCTCAAACAACCACTCGACTCGAATACCGCGAAGTCTGGCCAACCGATTCAAGCCGTCGTTGCCGAACCCATTTTCAACCCTGACCATAGCGTCGCCGTACCCCAGGGAGCCATTGTGAACGGAGCGATTACCCAGGCTAAACCTGCGCGCTCATTCGGACGCGCAGGAACTCTGGGCTTCGACTTCAAGTCAATCACCCTTCCCGGCGGACAAACCCAGAACGTTCAGGCAGCCCTTACAGGAGCTGATTCCGATTCAACGGCCAAGCTCGCCATGAACTCCGAGGGCAAGGTTAAACCCAAACCTCAGGACAAGGTTGTCGTTCCTCTTCTTCTCGCCCTGCTTGCAACACGTCCGCTCGACGAAGACATCGAGGGTGGCGCAGGTAGAAACTTCGTGGGTGCTAACGGCTTCGGTCTTGCCGGAAATCTCATAGCCCTGGCGGGTGGCTCATCGAACTTCGCCGCAGGCATCGGAGCCTACGGCACCGCGATCGCGATCTACCGTCGCTGGATCGCTCACGGTCACAATGTCACCTTCGCACGCGATACACGCATCGTTCTACAAGCCACTCCACGAAGCTCAACGGTCCTCGGGCCAGACACCCACTAGCTGCGTCTACTCCCACTCGATCGTCCCTGGCGGCTTCGACGTAATGTCGTACACAACGCGGTTGATTCCCCTTACCTCGCTGACGATCCGGCTCGAAATCTTCCGCAACACTTCATACGGCAGCGGCGCCCAGTCCGCCGTCATGCCATCCTCGCTCTCCACTGCGCGAATCGCGCATGTGTAAGCATAAGTTCGCTGATCGCCCATCACCCCAACGCTCTTCACCGGCAGGAGCACAGCGAAGCTCTGCCACACCTTGCGGTAAAGCCCCGCAGCCTTGATCTCCGAGACGACAATGTCGTCAGCCTCCTGCAGCAAAGCAACACGATCCGTCGTCACCTCGCCGAGGATTCGAACCGCCAGCCCCGGGCCGGGAAACGGCTGCCGCTCCAGAATCTCCTCCGGCATTCCCATGTCTCGTCCGATCCTCCGCACCTCGTCCTTGAAGAGATCGCGAAGAGGTTCAATCAGCTTCAGTTTCATATCCTCAGGCAAACCACCCACATTGTGATGGCTCTTGATGGTATGCGAGGGTCCATGGACGCTGCTCGATTCAATCACATCGGGATAAAGCGTTCCCTGCACGAGCCAGCCGACCTCTGCGCCTGCGCCCTTTTCCGCCTCCACAATCCTTGCGGCCTCATCATCGAATACCGCAACGAATTCGTTGCCGATAATCTTTCGTTTTTGCTCAGGGTCTGTCACGCCCCCCAGCTTCGTCATAAATCGCTCACCGGCATCGACTGCGACAACATTCAGCCCCAGCCCCTCGCGCATCGTCTTCTGAACCTTCGCGAACTCGTTCTTGCGCAGAACGCCATTGTTCACGAAAATGCACGTCAACCGATCGCCAATCGCTCGAGCAACCAGCACAGCAGCAACAGACGAATCCACGCCTCCGCTCAACCCGCAGATCGCATGCCCATCGCCCACCTGGGCCTTGATTCGCTCCACCGTTGCCTGAATAAAGTGCTCCGGAGTCCAATCCGGCTTCGCTCCGCAGATATCCAGGCAGAAGTTCTTCAGCAGTTCAACTCCATGTTTCGTATGTGCGACTTCAGGATGAAACTGCACCGCCCATATCCGCCGCGACTCATCGGCAATTCCGGCGATCGCGTTCGATGTCTTCGCCGTCAGCTCAAAACCGGTCGGCAGCCCCTTTGCCTCATCGCCATGAGACATCCACACATTCATCGTCTCCGGCAGCCCGCGGAACAAACGCGACTCACTCACGACACTCACCTGCGCATGCCCATACTCACGCGCCGGAGCAGATTCGACCTTGCCGCCGAGATGGTGAACAACAAACTGCAGGCCGTAGCAAATTCCCAGAACCGGCATCCCCATCGCCAGTACTGCAGGATCAGCCGCCGGAGCATCGGTGTCATACACAGAACAGGGACCGCCCGAGAGGATAATTCCCTTCGGGTTCAGCGCTTTCACCTGTTCAAGAGAGACCGTACAGGGCAGAACGACAGAAAATACATTGAACTCGCGTATCCGCCGTGCGATGAGCTGCGTATACTGCGACCCAAAATCAAGAATAACGATCGTTGAGGTATCCACCTTCCCAGTGTAAACGGGAAATTCTTAGCTTCTATTGGAGCGGATTCTTTGCCTGTAACACCCTCAAACCGAATCCTCGTTCTCGTAGATCGATCGTTCCAGGAAGCTCGCCCGTGAATCGCATATCTCCACTCGATTCCTTCCAAGCCGTTTGGCGCAGTAAAGCGCCCCATCCGCAGCACCCAGCAGATCGATAGCAGTTCCATTGGAATCCGGAACCCAGGCCGCTACGCCAATGCTCACCGTCTGAATCCCCAACGGACTTCCTTCGTGCGTCAGATTCATCTCTTCCACGGAAGATCGAATGCGTTCCGCCAGTTCCGCCGCCTTGCCTAAATCGCAATGACGCAGGATCACTGCGAACTCTTCGCCGCCGATTCGCGCGGCTGTCACCGGGTGAGCTCCTTCTGAAATCTTTCGCGCGATCTGCTTCAGGCAATCATCTCCACCGATGTGTCCGCAAAGATCGTTGTATGACTTGAACAGATCCACATCCGCAAGCAACAGGCCGAGGGGCACCTTGTTCTCCACGGCAAACCGCCACTCTTCTCTGAGACGTTCGTCAAACCATCTGCGATTCGCAAGCCCGGTCAACCCGTCGGCATTCGCGAGAGCGCGATATCTCGACTCGCTCTGCTGGAGCGAGTACTCCAGTGCCTTGCGATCTTCCAGCAGCGCCGCCACCGGAAACGCAGTGAACAGAGAAACGGCCAGAAATATCTGCACGACAACAATCCGATGCAGCATATGCGGGTCTCTGATCAGCATCAACGGGCCATGACCTCCAACGGTCAGGCTGATCGAGATAAATGCAACAACAAAAATGGACAGCACCGCCCCGGGAAAACCAAGCCGAAAGACGACAAACAATAATGCGGGAAAGATGAAAAATATAAGCGGATCGGCATCGTGCATAAACACCAGAAATGACGCTCCTGCCGGAATCATCAACAATCCAAGCGTATTTCCGAGACGTTTGGGCTGCAGCACGTCAAAAAAGCCAGGCCGCAGCAGGACAAATACCAGCGGTGCCATAATAGCCATGCCCAGAACATCGCCCAGATACCACGTTCGAAATAGCTGCCGCCATGGCCCGGCATCGACGAACAGCAGCGTCCATGAAGCACCAAGAGCGCTCGTTATGGCAGTCGCGCCAATAACGGCTACTCCAAGAAAACCCAGTAATGGACGTCTCCTCGACAGATTGAAGGGGGTGCCGAACAAATACGTCAGCACAAAGCTCGAAAGGATCACTTCAATCGAGTTCGCCAGCGACACGCCAAATGCAAGCTTCAGTGGATCGCCATAGAGAACATCGGCCAACGTATCCGCAAGTAAGCCTGTCGCAAAAAAATACACCCACTCACGCCGGGGACGAGTCACCACCAGCGCAAACAGCATCCCGTTGGTGAACCATATGGTTGCTACTCCCTCCGACTGCCGTGAGAGCGCAATCCCAAGCCACGAAAACAACAGCAACACAGGAAGGGCAATAAGAAGCACACCCCATGGGACATGCGTCTTCAGGTCACCCGGTCCGCCTCCGGCTGGATATCGCTTTAGGTCGCTGTCTTGCACGCGTACAACTATGTATCACCGAATACCCGTAGGAATCCACTCTGTTATGGATTTCAACCAAAGAACGAGACCGTAAGCATCACAGACGCTCAGGGTCAGACTTGAATTCAAATGCGCGCCAAAGATTCATATAGCCCAGCAATCTGGCTACATGAAAGAAATCGGACGCCACAAAGTAAAGCAACGTGACCCCTGCCCACCAGGCAGCAAGAAACTCGGGCGTCGCCATACTTTCAAAAGGCAGCGGAGTGGAAGAAAAAACCATCGCCAGCACAATCAGGGCAATCTTCACAATTCCCAGCACCAGATTGATCTCGACCAGCTTCCCCTTCAATGGGCCAAGCCGAAAAGCCGCACCAAGACTCTGCGCTGGCCCCAGATCCCACAGCATCGCCAGCAGTGGTGCCACGCTGAAGATCCAACTCACCGCCGCCCACAAAGTAAACAAACCAAGCGTGGTTATGATCGCCAAAGCGCAATAACCCACCAGGTTCGCTTCTTCGCCAGCCACAAGAGGTCCGGTCACGGTCGTCTTTCCGGCCCATTCAAGGCAAAGAAACCACACACCTAGACTGCCCGCCAACGCTGCCATACGAATAGTCTGCAGAATCATCAGGGTCAAGGGCCTCGCCTTCAATCTGCGATCAGCCCGCCGCAACACCAACGTGCGTCCAAGCGACGACCAAACCACCCAGACCACCAGCAGCAACGGAACCAGCCACACAGCAACCTGCCATAGAGGAGGCAACAGCACCGCCAATGCCTGGGCAATCGTCTGCGCTGCGCTCAGTGGATCGAGCACCGTCATCCCGCGCAAGGCGTTCATGTCAAGCGGCGCTGCGGCAAGAATCCGCGTCCCTTCATACCACCCCAGGATCAACACCGGGACGCTAAAAGTCCACCGCCATGCCACCTCAAGCGCCGTCAGCGATGGGCGCCGCCAGCACTCCGAAAGCGTATGCACAAACGACTGCGTCCCGCGCACCGGAACAACCGAAACGTCTGTCGGCTCTATCCTCTGCCCGGCGCCCTGCACGTTACTTCACCACAAGGTTTACCAGCTTGCCCGGCACGACAATCACCTTCACGATTGTCTTGCCCTCAACCCGTCCCTTGACCTTTTCATCCGCGAGCGCGGCTGCTTTCACTGTCCCCTCGTCGCTGCCCGCAGCAACTTTGACCACATTCACCAGCTTCCCGTTCACCTGCACAGGAATCTCAATCTCATCCTCCTGTGCCAGTTCTTCGTCAGCCACAGGCCACGCCGAGCGAAAGATCACGCCTTCATGTCCGCTGTTCTCCCAAAGCTCAGCCGCGAGAAACGGAGCAAACGGAGCAAGCAACAGCGTCAAACCCTCAAAGACCGTCCTGATCGTTTGCGGCGACACCTCGCCCGCATCCATCGCGGCCTCTTGTGTCGAAATCTCGTTCACCAGAATCATGATCGAAGCAATCGATGTATTGAAATGCCAGCGTCCGCTGAAATCCTGGGTGATCTTGGCAATCGTCTGGTGTAGCCTCCGCAACAGCACCTGCCCCATCGGCCCATTCACGGTGCGCGAAGTATCCACCGCTCCATTCACTTCTGCATACTTCGTCGCCAACCGGTACACTCTGCTCAAAAACCGGCTGACGCCCGCAACGCCCTCTTCCTGCCACTCCAGATCGCGATCCGGAGGAGCCGCAAACAGCGCGTACATCCTCGTGGCATCCGCGCCATAGCGCGCAATCATGTCGTCGGGCGAAACCACATTGCCCTTCGACTTCGACATCTTCGCGCCATCCTTGATCACCATGCCCTGCGTAAACAGCCGCTCGGCGGGCTCATCATTCTTCACCATCCCGATGTCGCGCATCACCTTCGTCCAGAAGCGCGAATAGATCAGGTGCAGAATCGCGTGCTCCACGCCCCCGATGTACTGGTCAATCGGAAACCAGTAATTCGCCTTCTCGCTCGCAAACGGACCCGCATCATCCTGCGCATCCGTGTACCGGTAGAAGTACCAGCTCGAGTCGACAAACGTGTCCATCGTGTCCGTCTCGCGACGCGCGGGCCCGCCGCATACCGGGCAAGTCGTGTTCAAAAACTCCGGAATCTTCCCGAGCGGCGATCCGCCCTCTTGCGTAATCTCCACCTGCGGAGGCAACAGAACCGGCAGTGCGCTCTCCGGCAACGCAACCACGCCACCCGGCTCAACGCCCGGATGCCCATTCACGCAGTACACCATCGGGATCGGCGTGCCCCAATACCGTTGCCGGCTCACGCCCCAATCCTTCAACCGGTACGTCACCGTAGGCTCTCCAAATCCCTGTACCCGCGCAAAGGTCGCCATCATTTGCTGCGCCTCGATGCATCCCAACCCATTCCACTCGCCGGAGTTCACCAGCACACCGTCATCCTCTGCCGTAAATGGCAGCTCGGGAGCTTGATCGCCACCCTTCGGCGCTATCACCTGGCGAATCTCAAGCCCATACTTCTCGCCAAACTCGAAATCGCGTTCATCGTGTGCAGGAACGCACATAATCGCGCCCGTACCGTACTCCGCAAGGACGTAATTTCCTACCCAGATCGGCACACGCTCGCCATTGAACGGATTGATCGCGAACCGTCCTGTGTTCACGCCATGCTTCTCGATGTTCCCCAACTCATCAGATTCGCGCGCCTTTTGCTGTTCTGCCAGCAGCGCCTCAACCTTCGCGGCAAGCTCCGTATCCTCTGCCGCAAACGCCTTCGCCACCGGATGCTCCGGAGCAAGCACTCCAAACGTCGCTCCAAAGATCGTGTCAATGCGAGTCGTAAACACCGTAATCTTGTCGCAGCCTTCCGCTGACTGGCCATCCACAGCGAAATCCACCAGTGCGCCCTCGCTGCGCCCGATCCAGTTCCGCTGCATCGTCCTGACCTTCTCCGGCCACCCGTCCAGTTCCTCCAACCCGTCCAGCAGTTCATCCGCATACTTCGTAATCCGCAGGAACCACTGCGTCAGATCGCGCTGTTCAACAATCGTGTCTTCGTGCCGCCAGCAGCGGCCATTCACCACCTGCTCATTCGCCAGAACGGTCTGGCAGTCCGGACACCAGTTCACCTTGCTCTTCTTCCGGTAAGCCAGCCCCATCTCAAACATCTTCACGAAGAACCACTGGTTCCACCGGTAGTAATCCGGCAGACACGTCGTCACCTCGGTTGACCAGTCGTAGCTCAAGCCCATCCGACGCATCTGCTTCTTCATCGCATCGATGTTTTTAAGCGTCCACTCACGCGGAGGAGTGTTGTTCTTCAGCGCCGCATTCTCCGCCGGCAACCCAAACGCATCCCATCCCATCGGGTGCAGCACGTTATACCCGCGCATCCACATATGCCGCGCCAACGCATCGCCAATCGCATAGTTCCGCACATGTCCCATGTGCAGCGCGCCGCTCGGATAAGGCAACATCTCCAGGCAGTAATACTTCGGCTTGCCCCAAGCCTTTTCTCCCACGCCATGTCCTTCAGCTGCATACAGCGTGGCATCGGCGTCCCACCGCTCCTGCCACTTCGGCTCAATCTCCGCCGGGTTATAACGTAACTGCTTCTCGCTCTCGCTCTTTACAATCTCTGGCATATCTTTCGATTGTAAAGAAACGAGCGCAAATGCTGAAAATCGGCATTAAAGACGGCGTTTTCGTCGACCCTAGTTGAGTGTTTTTTGCTTCTGCATGGCGAGCCCGGTAAAGTTATCCCGCACAAAGAAACTGCTCGTGTCGCATCCAGTGCCGAAAAGAAGGGTTTCCCTCGTATGGATAAGCGAGACTTCCTCAAGATCACCAGCGCTCTCGTCACCAGCAGCCTTCTCTCACGCGTCATGTCAGCCGAACAGAATCCCGCGCACAACTCCGCCAGCCCCCTTACGAACTGGGCCGGAAACTATACATTTCACGCCAAACACCTCTACCAACCCACAACCGCCGAGGAAGTTTCACAGATCGTCAAATCCTGCACTAAACTGCGAGCCCTCGGAGCCCGCCACTCCTTCAACTCCATCGCCGACAGCACCGAAAACCAGATCTCCCTCAAGGCTCTCGACTCCATCTCCCTCGACTCCGCCGCCCGCACCGTCACCGTCGGCGCAGGAGTCACCTACGGCCGACTCGCCCCTTATATCGACGCCAAGGGTTTCGCCCTCCACAACCTCGCCTCGCTCCCCCACATCTCCGTCGTCGGAGCATGCGCCACCGGCACCCATGGCTCCGGCAGCAACAACGGCAACCTCTCCACCGCTGTCTCCGCCATGCAGATCGTCACCCACGACGGCTCCGTCCACACCATCTCCCGGGCCCAGAACCCCGACATCTTCCCCGGAGCAGTCGTCCATCTCGGAGCCCTCGGCGTCCTTACTGCCATCACCCTCGACCTCCAGCCCACCTTCCAGGTCGCGCAAGGCGTCTACGAAGACCTCTCCTTCTCCGAGCTCGAGCACAACCTCGACAACATCTTTCTCAGCGGCTATAGCGTCAGCCTCTTCACCGATTGGCAAAAACACCGCGCCACCCAGGTCTGGATCAAAAAGCGTCTCGATAACGGAGCCAGATACACCTTCCCACCGGACTTCTACGGGGCAAAACTCTCCGCAAAAGACCTCCACCCGCTCGCCGGACACTCCGCCGAAAACTGCACCGAGCAACTCGGGATCCCCGGCCCTTGGTACGAGCGCCTTCCACACTTCCGCATGAACTTCACCCCATCGAGCGGAGCCGAACTGCAAACCGAATACTTCGTCCCCCGCGACCGCGCTTACCCTGCCATTCTCGCCGTCGAGCAGCTCCGCGACCGCATCACTCCGAATCTCTTCATCACCGAGTTCCGCACCATCGCTGCCGACGACCTCTGGCTAAGCCCCTGCTACCAGCGCCCCTCTCTCGCAATCCACTTCACCTGGAAACCCGAGTGGCCACAGGTCCGCGCCATCCTCCCGCTGATCGAAGAAAAGCTCGCCCCCTTCGAGGCCCGTCCCCATTGGGCCAAGCTCAACACCATCTCCGCCGCACGCCTCAACCAGCTCTACCCAAAACTAGGCGACTATCGCACCCTCATCACACAACACGACCCGCAAGGCAAGTTCCGTAACCAGTTCATCGAAACCAGCGTCTTCGGTTGAGCCTCGTTTGTTTAAAAAAAATGTCGCCCGAAGCCGGGCGACAGAACTTAGGACACTCTCAACTAAGTACTTTTATAGGATGACCGATCTCCGTCATCTCGTCGTTGCTCTGGAGCAATGCGTCTCGCGAATTCCCGATAACTACTCCGGAATCATCGATAGCCTTTCCCCCACGTGTAGTCATATCTCACCACAAAACCTCCGGCACTCGGTCCATTTTGATGGACAAACGCCTTAGCCACTACCAGAATCAGGGTGTTCCGCGCATTCAAAGACACATTCACTTCGCCGCCCAGAACAAGATTCTCCTGCACATTGTTCTGGCCGACTCCATTGATCAACGTGTTACCGCGCAAGGAGTAGCGAGTATCCAGGGAACCCCAGACTGCATCGTTGAAGGAATAACTGAGATGAACTTCCGCCCCTGGCAACGGTCGCTGGGTCAGTACCTCTGTCCCGCGATACCGGGTGTTATCCGTAAAAAAATACGAATTCACATACGCATCCATCTCCCATTTTTGCTCTCGTCCAAACGGTTGCGAGAAGCCAAACTCCGGCTTGAATGACCAGCGATCGGAACCCAGGTTGAGAAGTTTGTTCGGGTCGTATCGCCCCGTGGGTGCCGTGAAAGTGAGACTTCCTCCAATGGCCCTGACAGGCTTGAAATTTTCAAATGCTGAAACGCTAAGCGCTGGCCCTCCCTTCAGCAACACGCCAATCTGGCAGCTCAAATCCCCGGTGCCGGTAACCGATCCCTCGATATTCGTCCCGTCGATCGATCCCGAAAGTCCCGCGATCGGAAGGCTCGGCTGGACCCAGGCCATGCGATGCAGCAATCCAAAATAGTGCGTGTAGTCGATGATCCCTTGGTTCAGATGGAACTTCGCTCCTCCCACAATGAGCGAAGAGTCAATCGAAGTATTGGAACGCGCGTAGGCATAAAAAAGCTCAATCTGATGAATGCCCACCGGTGAATTGGTGTAGGTGCGAGGATCGGTAAACTGCGCATGAAGAGGAGGAAGGCGCACCACGATCCAGGCAAAGCAAACGAAGACAAGCCGTTTGCGCATGACAGCCAATGTAACAAATCGCTCTTTTCTATTTGGCTTACACTTACTACTCTCGTCTATCTTGAAATGGCAGTCGAATAGCGACAACGAAGAGGAGCACTTCGCATGCCCATTTCAAGACGTGATTTTGCAAAAATAAGCGCCCTCGGATTAGCCGCCCAATGGACCCCGGGCATACTCGCGCAAGCTTCCGCAGTGAGCGATCGCAAAATCGGCTACTGCGTCATCGGACTCGGACGCATCGCCAGCCACTTCCTCGAAGGCACAAAGAACTCCGAGCACTCAAAAATCACCGCGCTCGTCAGTGGCCACCGTGACAAAGCCGAGCGCATCGCCGCGCAATATGGCGTTCCTCGCGAATCGATCTACAGCTACGAAGACTTTGACCGGATCGCCGCCAACCACGCCATCGACGCCGTCTATGTCGCACTGCCAAACAGCATGCATGCCGAATACACCATCCGCGCAGCCAAAGCCGGCAAACACGTCCTCTGCGAAAAACCAATGGCCATCAGCTCCGCCGAATGCACCCGGATGATCGACGCCTGCAAAACCGCGCACGTCAAGCTCATGATCGCCTACCGTCTCCACTTCGAGCCCATCACCCTCAAGGCGCTCGACCTCGTGCGCAGCGGTAAGCTCGGTCGCCTGCAAGCCATGGAAGCCGCCAACGGATTCAACATCAAGTTCGGCGAGTGGCGCTACACCAAAAAGCTCGGCGGCGGCGGCTCCCTCTTCGACGTCGGCATTTACTGCCTCAATGCCTTCCGTATGTTTGCCGGCGAGGAACCCCTCGGCTTCCAGGCACAGGTCTCCACCATGGACCACGACGAACGATTCGCCGAAGTTGAAGAGAACGTCTCCTGGCTCATGCGCTTTCCCTCCGGCGTCTTGGCCACGGGAGCCTCAACCTACGGGGCTGCCATGGCCGGCTTCTACCGTCTCCACGGCTCCCGCGGATGGCTGCAGGTTGGCACCTTCACCTATCAGGGCCAGCACATTCAAGGCAGCTACACTCCGGAACAGGGAGCGCCCCCGGTCCTCATCGACGAAACCAGTCAGGAGAAGGACCCCATGCAGTTCGTCCGCCAGGTCGACCACTTCTCCGAATGTATCCTCCACGACCGCACCCCACAGCCTCCGGGAGAAGAAGGACTCGCCGACCTACGCTGCATCGAAGCCATCTATCAGGCTGCCGGCGTCAGGCTCTGATCGAGTAAGCCATCAGTCATCTTGGCGGCAGTTGTGCTATGCTCCACCCGTGCCAGCCGTCACCTCACCGCAAGCAACGAGGACACCCCGGCACGCCACGTACGTTCGCGTGACGCACTGGATCACCTTCGTCTGCTTCCTTGTCCTCCTCCTCACCGGCGCTGAGATCGTCATCTCTCACCCGCGGTTTTACTGGGGCGAAACCGGCAATGTAAACACTCGCCCGCTCTTCACGATCCCCATTCCCTCGTCTCGCGACACCGTCCCCACGGGGTACAAATACGTCATGCCCGACCAGAATGGCTGGAGCCGCTACCTTCATTTCCAAACCGCATGGATCCTCGTCTTCGCCGGCCTCGTCTACATCATCGCAGGCCTCTTCACCGGCCACTTCCGCAAGAACCTGCTCCCCGATGCGGGTCAAAGAACCTTGCGAGCCCACTGGCAGCGCACAGCACAGTATCTTCGCCGCGCGCCGCCGGATCCTGCGGAAACCCGCTCCTACAATGTGCTGCAGCGCACTGCCTATCTCACCGTCATCTTCGTTCTCTTTCCCCTCGTCATCTGGACGGGCCTCGCCCTTTCTCCAGCCTTCGACTCCGCATTCCCCGCCGCCGTAAACCTGCTGGGAGGCCGACAGACCGCGCGCACGCTCCACTTCTTCATCTCCGGAGCACTCGTCCTCTTCCTCATCGTTCACGTCGCCATGGTCGCCCTGTCAGGATTCAAAAGCCGCATGCGCGCAATGATCACGGGTTACGCAAACTCACCCGGAGAACGTCCATGAAATCCATCTCGCGCCGCACACTCATCACGACCGGTCTCGCTGCAACCGCAGGCGCATCAGGATTAGCTGTCGCCGCCGGCCTCGCCCGGCGCTACGGTCTCGTCCCTCCCGACTGCAGAGGAATCTACGGCCCCGGAGAAACCCTCACCTACGCTGCCCAACGACTCCTCACCTCCCATTCCCTCGCCCGCGAATTCCCCCGCAGCATGATCTCAAAGACACCCTTCGCCAACGAAACCGCGCCTCCCAGCAACGAATTCAAGCTCCACCAGGCTGGCGGCTTCAAAGACTGGCGTCTTTCGGTAGACGGAATGGTCGCTCACCCCCTGTCACTCTCGCTCGCTGATCTCCGAAGCCTCCCCTTTCGCAACCAGATCACCGAGGTCGCCTGCGAGGAGGGCTGGTCCTACATCGCCGAATGGATCGGCACCCCTCTCAGCGAAGTCCTCAACGAAGCCGGACTCCTCCCGCAGGCCCGCTACATCGTCTACTCCTCCATCGACCGCGACTGGTGGGACAGCATCGATATGGCCGACGCCCATCACCCGCAGACCTTCCTCACCTGGGGCATGAACGACGGCGATCTCCCCGTCTCCTTCGGCGGACCGCTCCGCATGCGCGTCCCCCGCCAGCTCGGCTACAAGAACGTGAAGTTCATCGTTCGCCTCACAGCCACAGACTCGCTCAAACGCTTCGGCAAAGGTCTCGGCTCCGCATCCCCCGAAGGCGGATACGCCTGGTACGCAGGCATCTGAATTGCTCACTCTTTGGGCTAAATCCGCTTCCTCGCTCATTTCCCTGTTCATTCCCGGCAGCACAAGCTGGCGCAGCTCAATCAGATTCTTTCTGGCTCTGAAAATAATCCGGCGTGCACGATGTTCGGTGTATAAAGAGGCGTTCATTTTCCCTACAAAGGAGCAGTCATGAATCCCAACAAAGCGTTGTGGGAGAAGGGCGACTTTACCGAGATCGCCGCCTTCATGCGTCAATCCGGCGATGCACTGGTCAACTCTCTCGGAATTGCGCCCCCACTGCGCGTTCTTGATCTCGGTTGCGGAGACGGCACCACTGCCGTTCCTTTAGCCCGTTCAGGATGTGACGTCGTCGGAATCGACATCGCCGAAAACCTCGTCGCCGCCGGAAACCAGCGAGCCGCCAGTATGGGACTCGCCAATCTGAAATTCCAGCAGGGAGACGCCTGCAACCTCAACGGAGTCGACGATCACTCCTTCGATCTGACGATCACTGTCTTCGGCGCAATGTTTGCTCCCAAACCATTCGATGTGGCAAAGGAAATGGTCCGCGTCACCAGGCCCGGCGGCCGCATCGTGATGGGCAACTGGATCCCCAACGATCCAACCTCATTCGTCTCACAACTCCTCAAAATCGGTTCATCGTTTATGCCTCCGCCTCCCGAAGGCTTCATCAGCCCCATGACCTGGGGAGTCGAGACTCACATCATCGACCGCTTCGGCCAGGCCGGCGTACCCAAAGAAAAAATATCCATGGTCAGGGACACCTACCACTTCATCTCCTCCGACAAAAGCGCGACCCAATTCGTCGAGTTACTCGAGCGTTTCTACGGCCCAACCATGAACGCTCTGGCAGCTGCTCAGGAAAGCGGCCGCGGAGATGAATTTCACAACCAGGTAGTAGAACTGGCGAAGGCACAGAACACCAGCACAAACGGCGCCGCCTCCATACCCGCCACCTTCATGCGCGTTACCGTCTCTCTTTAGACAGCGTGAAAGACTTTCTTCATCCGGCCGCCAGCGTCCTGAGCACTCCCACATTCCGCGCCTCATCCCCCGGAGCATCCACCGGCGTCTCAGCAATAAAAGCGCAATGGGCAAACCGCTCATCGTGCAGCAGCCGCCGAAACGTCTCCGGCCCGATCGTCCCTTCGCCGATATGTTCATGCCGGTCCAGTTTCGACCCCATCGCCGCCTTCGCATCATTGCAGTGCCACACCTTCACCGCATCGAACCCCACCGTCGACTCCACCAGCTTCATCGTCTCGATATACCCGTCCATCGTCACAATGTCATACCCGGCCACATGCACATGGCACGTATCCAGGCACACCGCCACCGGAACGCAATCCTTCAAGCATTCCACCAGCTCCGCAACCTGCTCCAGCTTCCCGCCCAGAGAAAACTCCGCCCCAGCCGTGTTCTCAATCAGAATCCGGAAATTCTTCCCCGCAAAATCGATCCCTTCTACCGCACGCTCGATCGACTCCGCGGCAAACGTCAGCCCCTGCTCCCGCGTCAGCCCCTTCCAGCTCCCCGGATGCAGCACCAGGAACTCCGACCCCAGCGCCAGCGCACGCTGCACCTCTCCGCCAAACGCCTCAATCGAATTCTTCCGTACCGCCTCCGTCTGGCTGCACAAATTAATCAGGTAGCTCGCATGAATCACCGCCGGCCCCACATCATGCTTTTCCCGCAGGGCCTTCATCTTCGTCGCATCCGCAGGCTTGATCTGCGTAGGCCTCCACATCCGCGGACTGGACGAAAAGATCTGAAAAGTATTCGCCCCCGCATTCACCGCCCGCTCCACCGCAGTCCAAACCCCGCCCGCCGTCCCCACATGCACGCCAATTCGTTTCTTCTCTGAAGCAACCATCCCTAAAGCCTATCTCAAGCCCTAAGCCCTCAAATGCTAATCTGTTTCCCCAATCAGAAAGGCACCCAACATGGCAGAAGAACAAAACTACAAGAACCACGCGCGTCTCGATCCCCCCATTCACCTCTTCGTCTTCCCGGTCCTCATGATCAACGTCGGGTTCGCCATCTACATCGCCATCCACTTCCGCCACGAGCACCCCTGGCTCGGTCACTGGTCCATCATCGTCTCTCTTGCACTCCTCGTCCTCGCCTTCAAGTGCCGCATCAACGACCTGAAACTCCAGAATCGAATCATCCGCCTCGAAGAACGTCTCCGCCTTGCATCTCTCCTCCCGCCAGCCGAACTGGCCCACCTCCAGGAACTCACCCTCCGCCAACTGATCGCCCTGCGCTTCGCCTCTGACGCAGAACTCCCCGCCCTCGCCCACAAAACCCTCACCCAGAACCTCGAACCCAAAGCCATCAAACAATCCATCGCCCAATGGCGCGCCGACAACCACCGCGTCTAGCAGGAAGACCCAAACGCGGTCCCGACAGAGAATCCTGTCAAGCCCCCTGCCGCCGCTTATCGCAATGCCCCAATTCCGTAACATAATTTAAATCAATCGCTTACAGTCAAAAATTATTCAGCTCCCAAGTGGCAGAGCAGTTCCCCGCCACTTGTTAAACTAGAACGAAGGAAAGAAAACCCCGGTCTAAACACCGGGGCTTTTCTTTCCAAACTTGCATCACGCCCAAAATCTATCCAAACGGAACGCCACGCATAACCTACCCAAAGCGGAAGGAATTATCCAAAGCGGGAGAGCATACCAAAACGGAAGGGGAATTATCCAAAGGCGGAAGGGCACGCGTTCACGCGTGCCAAAAAAGACGCAGGCCGAAGGCCTACCGCTATGCCGAAGGCCGGAGCGGAGTCCGCGACAGCGGACGCAGCGACTTCAACTCGCAAGGTCCGAAGGACCCGGCCCGAACACCCCTTGGAAATCTCTTTATTATGAATACTTTACAAATAAACCAAATCGAATGAACAATTTACAAAAACGTCCCAAACCTAACTCCAGCATTATGAACACTTTGCGCCAAAAGATAGGGGGAGGGGGGGTACTCAGCCCTTCCGGAACATCTGCTTGATCCCCCGCAGAGCCTGCCGCGTCCGCTCCTCGTTCTCAATCAGCGAGAACCGCACATAGGTATCGCCATACTCGCCAAAGCCAACACCCGGACTCACCGCCACCTTGGCCTCGGTCAGTAGCTTCTTCGAAAACTCAATCGAACCCAACGCCCGGTATTGCTCAGGAATCTTCGCCCAGGCAAACATCGTCGCCTTCGGCATCTCCACCGGCCAGCCCAGCTTGTTCAGTCCCGGCACCAGAACATCCCGTCGGCACTTGTAGTTCTCCACAATCTCCTTCACGCACTCCTGAGGCCCCTCGAGGGCCTGGATCGAAGCCACCTGGATCGGCGTGAACGTCCCATAGTCGAAATAGCTCTTGATACGCCCGAGCGCCGAGACCAGCTTCTTGTTCCCCACCATGAAGCCCACGCGCCACCCCGGCATGTTGTAGCTCTTCGAAAGCGTAAAAAACTCAACCGCAACGTCCTTCGCGCCCGGAACCTCAAGCACGCTCGGTGCACGGTAACCATCGAACACGATATCCGCATAGGCGAGGTCGTGCACGAGATAGATCCCAAGCTCCCTGCACAACCCGACCACCCGCTCAAAGAAAGGAAGCTCCACACACTGCGTCGTCGGATTCGCCGGAAAATTAAGAATCAGCAGCTTTGGCCGGGGATCCATGCGCGGCAACTCATACTCCAGCCGCGCCAGCACCTCATCCGCGTTGGCATCGGCAACGTTGACGCTCTGCACCTTCGACCCGGCAATCACCGGCCCGAAGATATGGATCGGATAACTGGGATTGGGAACCGCGACCGTATCCTCATCGTCCAGCACCGCGAGACAAAGATGCGCGATGCCTTCCTTCGAGCCGATCGTGACAATCGCCTCTGTCTCCGGATCGAGATCGACGTTATACCGCGTCTTGTACCAGTTCGTAATCGCGCGCCGCAGCCGGGGAATCCCACGCGACAGCGAATAACGATGCGTCTGCGTCTTCTGTGCAGCCTCGATCAGCTTGTCCACGATGTTCTTCGGAGTAGCCCCATCCGGATTGCCCATTCCGAAGTCGATGATGTCTTCGCCACGCTTTCTGGCCGCCGCCTTCAGCTCGCTGGTGATGTTAAACACATACGCCGGCAGCCTTGTCAGTCTACTGAACTCGTTCATCACGTCCCGCTCGTCTCTTTTAGATCTCTGGTTCCATCATGCCATTCGCAGAGCGCACCCGCGCCGCACGCCCCGCAAGGAGAACCGCTCTTGCTACTTCGCGGTCACAACCAGCTGCACCGGTAGCGTCTTCGGCGGATAACACGCCGCGTTATCGCAAGCCTGATAACGCAGCGCCCCGTTCAACGTATGCGAGCCGGCCTGTACTGTAACCGGAACCTTCACCGCGAACACGCCGGTATAAACATCCAGCTTCTCACCAGGCTCGAAGCTGAAGCTGTACTCCGTACCCGCCGGATACTGCACCGCCTCCGCCCTGACCCCATCCGCCGGGTCAAGCTTCACCGCCGTAGGAATCAACAACTCAGATTTAGGAGTGTGCGAATTAACATGAAAGCCATCCATCACGCGAAAGCGCATCTCCACCACGCTGCGCTTCCCGGCCTTCACCGCCTGTTCCTCAGCCTCATAGCTCACATACTGCTTCGGCTTCGAGACAGGAGTATTGATCTGCTGACCCGCCAAAGCGCTGGAAGCCAACAGCCCAACCCAGACGAGCTTTCTCATTCCCCACCCGCCGCAACTGTCTTATTTGCCGAAGCGATCGCCTTCTTGATATTCGCTTCGATCTCATCCTTGCTCCCCAGCCCCGCGGTCTCCTCAACAATCACGCCATTGCGGTCCACGTAGAACGACATGGGCAGATAATCGGTAGCGCCATACGTCTTTGCGATCTTGTCATCCCCCAGCAGAATCGGATAGCTCACACCAGCCTTGTGGACTGCCTTCGAGATCACATCCTTACCCGCATCGGCATCATCCGTAATGCCCAGAATCTCAAAACCCTGCGAGGCATACTGCTTCCGGAACTCCTCGAACCAGGGCATCTCCAGCTTGCACGGAGCGCACCAGGTAGCCCAGAAGTTCACCAGCACGGGCCGTCCCTTGTAATCGCTCAACGAAACCTTCTTGCCATCAAGATTCGTCAACACAAACGCAGGCGCCGTCTTGCCCGTCATCTTCGGAACGTCCAACTCCGCCGTATCCTGGGCAGCATTGCCGCCCTTATCCGGAATCAGGGTCGCGCGGCTCTCGTTCGCTCGCTGCATCGCCAGCTTCCTCTCGCGCAGGTTGTGCCATCCTGACCACAGCATCAGCGAGATTCCAACCACCATCACCAGCAACACCACAGCTTTACGCATCTCGTTCCAATCCCTTCCGGAAAAACACCGCTCTTTATAAGTGTAGACGCAAAACCGAACCCATTGGCAGACACGGCTCTGCTAGCATCGGGAAGACTCGAACCATGCCTGAGAACGCCGTAAATCCGTCCGATTCAACGCGCCCATCCGAATTCGTCCGCATTGAAGCAGCCGCGCTCGAAGAGCTTGCCCGCCGCCTCGACGGCCCAATGCAGGCCGCCTTCAACCAGGCAGTAGACCTTCTCCTGCAAGCCACCGCAACCCGTAACCGCATCATCGTCACCGGCATCGGCAAGAGCGGCATCATCGCCCGCAAGATCGCCGCCACCCTCCGCTCCACCGGAACCCCCGCACACTATCTCCATCCCGCCGATGCCCTCCACGGCGACCTGGGCATGCTCGCCCGCGGAGACACCGTCATCGTCCTCTCCGCCAGCGGCGAGACTGAAGAGCTCCTCCGCCTCCTGCCCCTCCTCAAGCGCCTCGCCGACAAGCTCATCATCCTCTGCGGCTGCCTCACCTCCACGCTCGCCCAGGCCAGCGACATCGTCCTCGACACCAGCGTCTCCACCGAAGCCTGCCCCCACAACCTCGCACCCACTGCTTCCACCACCGTCATGCTCGCCCTCGGCGACGCCTTGGCCCTCGATGTCAGCCGTCGCCGCGGGTGGAAACCCGAAGACTTCGCCGAACTCCACCCTGGCGGCCGCCTCGGCAAGCGCCTCGCCCGCGTCGGAGAACTCATGCACACCGGCGATGCTCTCCCTCACGTCGCCCCCGACACCCCCATGCCCCGGGTCATCTACGAGATGTCCCGCAAGAAGCTCGGCATGACCACAGTCCTCGACCCCACCGGCAAGCTCCTCGGAATGATCTCCGACGGAGACCTCCGCCGACTCCTCGAACGGGACGGTGGCACTGCCCTCAACCACACCGCAGGCGAGATCATGAACCCCCACCCCCTCACCATCAGCGCCGACGCCTTCGCCTCCTCTGCGCTCGCCCTGATGGAAGAAAAAAAAATCACCTCGCTGATCGTCACCGCACCGGACAAAACCACAGAAGGAGTCCTCCATCTCCACGACCTCTGGACTCTCGAACTCATCTAGCGGATCTGATGAGGGAGCTCGGCTTCGTCTTTGTAAAGTGTGAAGTGATCCCGGTCACAGCCTTTGGTGCATCGTTCCCCTAACATCGTCTCAATTTCAACGGTTCGCGGCCTCCTTGGAGACGTTTGGAGGTGAGATTGATGCGGATTTTTCGGGATGCAGGTCACCTTTTACGGTTTGCTGGGATCTTCGTCGTTGGAACCTTGCTTTTTATAGGAATACGCAGTTGGCTCGTGCCGAAGAGCTTCGGGCAGTATGGACACTACCGCGGCGACGCGATCTCCGAAATTGCTGCGAAGCCGATCCAGTTCGCCGGCCGCCAGGCCTGTGAGGCCTGCCACGGGGAGATCGCCGAGAAAGAGAAGCAGGGCAAGCACGCCTCTGTCGGGTGTGAAGCATGTCACGGAGCATTGGGGAAGCATGTCGACGACCCGTCAGTGCAGCCAGCCAAACTTGATACGGCCCAGTTGTGCGTTCGTTGTCACGAGGCGAGTGCGGCGAGACCGAAGACTTTTCCGCAAGTCGCGTCGGCAGATCATTCCAATGGTCTTACATGCGAAACATGCCACCAGCCGCACGATCCTGCGATACAAGCGGGAGGTACAAAAGAAGCGGGAGGTGCAAAGTGAAGATCACAAGGCGCCACATGTTGCTTCTGCTTCCCGCGGCAGCCGTCGCCTGGGAGTCTGTTCTCGCAGGAACGCCCGAGGCATCCCCAAACTACAAGATGACCGAGCACTGGTGGGGAATGTTGATCGACATTCCCAAGTGCATAGGCTGCGGCAACTGTGTCCGCGCCTGTCAGGCTGAAAATGATGTGCCGGACGGATACTTCCGCACCTGGGTAGAGCGGTATCGCGTATCGGATTGGAATATGGAGAATCCCGAGGTGATCTCACCTGACGGAGGGAAAGAGGGATTTCCTTTTGCCAGGGAAGATGAGGGTAAATATTTCTTTGTTCCCAAGCTGTGCAACCAGTGCGCGGATTCTCCTTGCACGCAGGTCTGTCCGGTAGGAGCGACATTCATCACCCCGGACGGCGTCGTACTCGTAGACCCTAAGTATTGCCTGGGCTGCGCTTATTGTGTTCAGGCCTGTCCCTATGGCTGCAGATATATTCATCCGCAAAAGAAGGTCGCTGACAAATGCACTCTCTGCTACCACCGGATTACGAAGGGGCTGACGACGGCATGTTGTGAGGTGTGTCCTACGGGCGCCCGGCAGCTGTTTGACCTGAAGAATCCCAAAGACCCGATTCATGCCTTTCTGAAAACCCATGAAGTGCAGGTTTTGAAGCCGCAGATGGCTACAGGCGCGAAGGTCTTTTACAACGAATTGGACGGTTCGGTGCGATAGAAATGGTGAGCACGATGAATGGCGTCGAAGGCTTCATATATCCGAATGAGCTTGGGCTTCAGTGGAGCGTACTGATCGTACTGTATCCATTCATCACAGGACTGGTCGCTGGTGCCTTCATTCTGGCATCCCTCGTGCGCGTCTTCCATGTGGAAGACGTACGACCAACATACCGGCTTGCGTTGCTGACAGCACTGGCGTTCCTTGTCGTAGCTCCTTTGCCGCTGCAATTGCATCTTGGACATCCTGAGCGCTCGTACGAGATGTATCTGACCCCGCACCGAACATCTGCGATGGCCATGTTCGGATTCGTCTACCTCTGGTATCTCATGGCTGTTCTGGTGGCCGAGATCTGGCTGGACTACCGGCGCGATCTTGTGCTGATGTCGCAGTCCACTTCCGGGTGGAAGCATTGGATGTATCGCGTGATGACATTGGGATCAAATAACATCAGCGCTCGTTCCCTGGAGATCGACGACCGAGTAGGCTGGCTGATTACGCTCGTAGGTATCCCATCTGCTTTCCTGCTGCATGGCTACGTAGGGTTCATCTTTGGTTCGATCAAGGCGAATCCGTGGTGGTCAACGCCACTGATGCCGGTGGTGTTCATCTTCTCGGCCATGGTGTCGGGGATCGCGGCTGTGATGCTGCTTTACATGCTGGCGTCGCGACTACGCGGCCAGACGATCGATATGCGTTGTGTGGATACCGTCGCACGATACCTGTTCTACACCTTCATCATCGATTTCAGCCTGGAGATGCTTGACCTCGTCCATCGCATCTACGAAGCCGACGAATCGTTCCGCAGCTTGAATTTCATGGTGCACACAAGACTCTACTTTTCGCAGATCATTCTGCAGACCATTGTCGGTACGCTGATCCCGATAGCGCTACTCGCCCTCACCCAGGTGCTGAAGCTGTCAGACAGCGTGCGGAAGAGGATCTATGTGATCTCCGGATGTCTTACGCTGATCGGCATCTTCGCCATGCGGTGGAACGTAGTCATCGGCGGTCAGCTATTTTCTAAGAGCTTCCTCGGCTACACAACCTACAAGATGGCGCTGATTACGCGCGAAGGGTTGCTAATGACCGTGGCGCTCAGTCTGCTACCGCTGTGGCTGCTATGGGGGTTGATAAAGCTGCTGCCTCCCTGGCACGACCAACGAGCTTTGGCCGCGCAGCAGTGATGACAAGAACGCGGGAAAAACACGATGGAAAACGAGCGCTACGCCGGTCACATCGGTTACGGCGTTCTGCCGCAGCAGAGTTTGTCGAGATCGTCGACGTCCCTCAGGACTGCATCATCCACCAGCGCGGACACCCTCGAAAATGCCGCTACCGCCTGGCGATCAACGGATAACAGTCTGCTAAAGCGAGAGAAGTTAGAATAGATAGAACTACATAGTCCCTCGTCAAAGAGACGGAAGGTCATACCCAACGCATGCATCGCTGGTCGCAACTCTTTATTCCCACCCTTCGTGAAGCCCCTGCAGACGCCGAAGTAGCCAGCCACAAGCTCCTCCTCAGAGCCGGCTACATCCGTCAACTCGGAGCCGGTCTCTATAGCTACCTCTTCCTCGGCAACCGTTCGATCAACAAGATCATTGCCATCGTCCGCGAAGAGATGGACAGGATCGGACAGGAGTTCTTCCTCCCTGCCCTCAATCCGCGCGAAATCTGGGAAGAGTCCGGCCGCTGGTCCGTCATGGGCGACAACATGTTCCGCCTCAAGGATCGCAAGGGCGCAGACCTCTGCCTCGGCATGACCCACGAAGAGGTCATGACCTCGATCGCCCGCAATGAGCTCCGCAGCTATAAGCAGCTCCCCCAGATCTGGTACCAGATCCAGACCAAGTTCCGCGACGAGCCGCGCCCCAAATCCGGCCTCCTGCGCGTCCGCCAGTTCATCATGAAGGACGCCTACTCCTTCGACATCGACGAAGCCGGCCTCGACGAAAGCTACAACAAACATGACCGCGCCTACCGCGCCATCTTCATCCGCTGCGGTCTAGAATTCGTCGCCGTCGAAGCCGACTCCGGAGCCATGGGCGGCTCCGCCTCGCAGGAGTTCATGGTCTACACCGACGCCGGCGAAGACCTCATCGCCAGCTCTGCTTCGGGCTATGCTGCCAACATCGAGAAGGCCACCAGTCGCCTCGAGCCGGTGGAAGACCTCGCGCCGACGGGCGACGGCTCCCCTGAACTCGTCCACACTCCCGGACAGCGCACTATCGAAGAGGTGGGAGCCTTTCTCAAGGTCGAGCCGCAATACCAACTCAAAACCATGGCCTATATGGCTACTCTTCCAGAGGCCGACCACGCGAAGCTCGGCAAAACCCGCGCTGTGGTCGTCTTCCTCCGCGGAGACCACACCCTTAACGAAGCCAAGCTCACAGCATTCGTCGGTGGCGAAATACGTCCAATGCTGCCTGAGGAGATCCTTGAAACCTTCCACGCACCGGCAGGCTATCTTGGCCCCATGGGGATTGAAGCCGCTCCGCACCCGAAGAAACCCGGTACCCTCGTCATCCTCGACAAGTCCCTCGAAGGCCGCAGCAACCTCATCGCCGGAGCCAATAAGGAGGAGTACCACCTCCGCAACGTCACCCCCATGCGCGACTTCAAGCCAACACTGATCGCCGACGTACGCACCGTGAAGGAGGGAGAAGCCTGTCCTATCAACGGCTCGCCGCTTCGCATTGGCAAGGCCGTCGAGATCGGCCATATCTTTAAGCTCGGTCGCAAATACACCCAATCCATGGGAGCCACTGTCCTGAACCGCGACGGCAAAGAGGTCACGCCCATCATGGGCAGCTATGGTATCGGCGTCGAGCGCATCCTCACTTCCGCTATCGAAACCTCCTCCGCTGCTAACGACGGATCGGCCTTCGCACTCCACCCGGCTATCGCCCCATTCCAGGTCGTCGTTACCATCACCAACATCGCCGATGCCAACCTTCTTGCCGCCGGAGAAAAGGTTGCCTCCGAGCTCTCCGCAGCCGGCCTCGACGTCCTGCTCGATGACCGGGATGAGCGTGCGGGAGTCAAATTCAAGGACGCAGATCTGGTAGGTATCCCCTATCGAATCAATATCGGCCGCGGGGTAGCCGAAGGTAAGGTTGAATTCGTAGATCGGCTTGGAAAGTGCAACCGGGACGTTCCAATCGACAAGGTAGCCAGCGAAGTAGCCTCACAGGTAACTTCGTTGCTGCAACCCAAATAAGCCGCTAGTACCATCTAAACGTCTAACAGAAAGAGTTCGTTTGCCCGTCAAGCTCAAATACGCCGCCAGCAAAGTGACAGGAACCGGCACCTTGCGCCACCGCATCCTGCGCTGGGCGATTGTCGTCCTTCTCGTTGCCTTTGCTGTCTTTGCCATCGTCTTCGGTTACTACTACCACAAGTATCAGAAGGTAGTGGACGCCCGCCTCGCCTCCGGCCATATCTTCGCGAACGTATCCCAGATCTACGCCGCACCCCGCGAAATACGCAACGGCCAGAAGTACTCCGCCGACGCCATCGCAGCAGACCTCCGCCACGCCGGCTACAACGCCAATTCACAGCTGGGCACTTATCAGCTCAACGGCGAACGGATCTTTATCAAGCCCGGCCCGCAAAGCTATCACTCGACTGACGGCGCTACCATCGATACCACCGGTGGCACCGTACAGAAGATCACCGCCGAAAACGGTGTCGCTCTCGCCGCCTATGAGCTTGAACCTCAACTCATCACTGCCCTTTCCGAAGACAAAAACCGTACCAAGCGCCGCATGCTGGCCTACTCGGACATCCCCCCAAGGCTTGTTCAAGCGGTCACAGCCATCGAAGACCGCAACTTCTTTGAGCACGGTGGTCTCAACTACGGCCGTCTCATCAAGTGCGGAGTCACCGACATCCTCACCGGACGTCGCCGTTGCGGTGGATCGACACTCACGCAGCAACTCGCCAAAAATCTCTTCCTCACACCCGAAAAGAGTCTCCAGCGAAAGATGATCGAGTTGCTGATCACCCTCCAGCTCGAGGCGAGATTCTCGAAACAGCAGATCTTCGAAATGTATGCCAACGAGATCAATCTCGGTCACCGCGGCAGCTATGACATCAACGGGTTCGGCGAAGCCTCCCAGGCCTTCTTCGGCAAAGATCTGAAACAACTCGATACCGCCGAATACGCCCTTCTCGCCGGCATGATCCAGCGTCCCAGCCGCCTCGATCCTTACCGTCATCCCGAGCGTGCGATCGAGCGCCGCAATGTCGTTCTCGACTCCATGGTCGAGACCGCAGCAATCACTTCCTCTGAAGCGAACCAAGCCAAGGCTGAACCTCTGCACCTGGCTCCGCCGAATGTCGACGCCAGCGAAGCACCTTACTTCGTCGACCTGGTTCACGATCAGCTCGTCCAGCGCATTGGCGACCAGGATCTCGCGCATCAGGATCTCCGTATCTACACATCGCTCGATCCCGATCTGCAGGCCGCCGCCTCCGCGGCAGTCGAGAGCGGAATCAAGAACGTAGATGAAATTGTCCGCAAACAACACGGCAAGAGCACCGCGCCCATCACCTATCCGCAAGTCGCCCTCATTGCCCTCAATCCGCACACAGGGCAGGTCCTCGCTCTCGTCGGCGGACGAAACTACGGCACCTCGCAACTCAATCACGCCGTCGCCAAACGTCCCACTGGCTCTATCTTCAAACCATTCGTCTACGCCACCGCTTACAACACCAGCCTCAACGGCACCTCCCTTGGCGAGGGCGGTGTCTTCACGGCACTCACGAAATTGAGTGACGTCCCTACCACCTTCACCTTCGACAACGGGCGTCAGACCTACACCCCCAATAACTTCAAGGGAGACTTCCGCGGAGACGTCACCGCCTTCTACGCCCTCGCTCACTCCCTCAATAACGCCACCATCCAGCTCGGCGAGATGGTTGGCTTCCAGAACGTCGCTGCCCTGGCCCGCTCCTCGGGTATCGCGAGCGCTCGTGGAACTCCCTCCGTCTCCATCGGAGCCTACGACGCCACCCCGATCGATATGGCCGGAGCCTACACCGTCTTCGCCAACAACGGTGTCCATCTGTCCCCATGGATGCTCGCTTCCGTTCGCAATCCCAATGGCGATATCGTCTCCGACTTCTCCCCTGAAGCCAAACAGGTGCTCGATCCTCGCGTCGCCTACCTCACCACTGCCCTGCTCGAAGGAACAATGAACTACGGCACCCCGGCAGGAGCTGTGCGCGGACATGGCTTCACCGCGCCAGCCGCAGGCAAGACCGGAACCAGCCACGACGCATGGTTCGCCGGCTACACCTCAAATCTGCTCTGCATCGTCTGGGTTGGAAACGACGACTACACCGACATCAAGATCGAAGGCGCCCACGCGGCCGCCCCAATCTGGACCGAGTTCATGAAGAAGGCCGTCCAGCTCCCTCAGTACTCCGACGTCAAACCTTTCTCGCCCCCCGACGGCATCACTGTCGTACGCGTCGATAAGGCCACAGACCTTCTTGCCGATTCTTCCTGCTCGGACAACTCTCTCTCGCTCGCCTTCCTCGACGGCACAGCGCCAGTAAACTCCTGCGGACAGATGTCCGAGAGCCCCCAGAACTTTATCCAGAAGATCTTCGGAGTGGGAGGAGATCACCCCACTCCCCAACAGGCGCCGCCTCCCGCACTGCCGGGAGCTCCAACCCATCCGCCGGTCTCGCCCGCAAATCCGCAGAACAACACCACCCCGGCGAACAACCAGCCTGAGCAGCCTAAGAAGAAAAACTTCTTCCAGAAGATCTTCGGCGGAGGCGACAAGAAACAGGAACCAGCTCCGCAAAAACCGCCTCAATAACGGCTATCGTTCCAGCATTGCGGATTCCGATCCTTGCTTCATCGTTCTTCGCACATTGAATCCCATCGGCGCCGGCGAAAATCCTGCTTCCAGCAGATATGGCGCGATCGCATGGCTTCGCACCGGAATTCCATTGACCGTCGAGATCAGCATCCCCGCCCAGACATCTCCCTCGGTGCTTCGTTCCTGCACTCGCTTCACAAGAAACTCCGCCAGCGCCCGTGCTGCCTGTCCACGCTGCGGCTCTTCCTCCGGCAGAAACACCTGCACACTCGGATTTCCGCGGCGCAGATAGGCCGCCAATTCTCCATTGCAAAGTACGACACGACCCCCAACACTACGTGTGAGGGATGAAGCCCCATCTCCCCCCTCAGGCCACCGCAACAACGCGCCATAAGGATTCGCCGGATCGGTCGCAGCCAGTTGCAGCATCTCCGGCTTCATTCCCTCTTGCTGCACGCGCAGCGAACGTAACATCTCCACCGCCCCCGGCAACGCAAACTGAGTAGCCGCAAGGTCGGCCGTGAAATACCCTCGTCGAACCCGCCCGCTCTCCTCCAGTGCCTTCAATACGTCATAGATCGCTGAAAATCCTCCCGGCAGATTCTCTGCATGCGCGGTCTCGCGAAACACCACGCCATACCGCTGCAGCAACTGCTGCGACATCGCATGACTCCACTCCGTAGCCGACCGCTCCGCCTCCAAGGCAACTGCATTCAGAGCCCACCGTCCCTGCCCGCTCGGCGGAGTCGTCCTCCGAGACCGGAACGCCGGTCCCTGCATATGCGCGCGTCGCTGCTTGCGCGCTCCCTCCGCAGGTCGCTCACAATACGCCCTCAACGCAGCCATGCCGTCGTTCCTCGCCAGTCCCTGCCACACTAATTCCCAAAGCGCATCCAGCGTCTCGCCCGGATACCCCCCACCCACTCCATCATGAATCTCCTGAAAGAACGACGCCCCTCGCGCCTGCAGAAAACTCACAATCGCAGTTTGTCTCTCGCGATTTCCTGTCCCCTCGTCCACTCCGGCTATTCGGGGCGAAACCGGCCAGAGCGTCTGCAATTTGTCAGAGAGATAAAGCGCAATCCTTCCATCATGCTCGCCCAACGGCTCCAGCCCAATCCAGACCACTTCGCCGGCAGCAATCAACATATCCAGATCACTCGACCGATACTCTGCAATTCGAGCAGGAAGAATCTCCGTCTCCAGAATTGACGCAGCCAGCGGAGCGCCTTGCAGATTCTCCACCGCGTCCAGCAGGGCATCCAGTCCTCGCCGAGGCTGCACCACACCCTGCCATCTCGTCAGCAGCCGCGTAAACGTCTTCTGCTCAACAGGCTCAACCTCCTTGCGCAGTCTGGCCAGGCTCTTGCGCCGAATCATCCGCAGCGATTCCTCATCGCACCATTCGCGATGCACACCGTCCGGCCTGAAACCACCCTCCGCAACGCGCCCCATCTGCACAAGGCGCTCCAGAACTCTCTCAACTCCGGCCATCGCCAACCCGAACCTCGCCGTCACCTCCTGCGCCGTAAAAGGCCCGCGTGTCCGCGCATATCGTCGCAACAAGTCCAGCAACGCATCAGGAGCGCTCCCCAGAAACGCCTCAGGTAATCCTTTCGGCAGTGCCACATCCAAAGCATCTCGATATCGCGCTGCATCCTCCACTGCAATCAATCGGTTCTGTCCCGCAATCCGTACCTCCACCGCACGCTTCGCTTTCAAGAGCTTCTCGGCGCTCTCCACAACCGTCTCGCTTACGCATCTCGCCCGCAGTTCATCCCGCGACAGATCCCCCAGACGCAGCAGGAGATCATGCACTCCATCCATCGATCGCGCCTTGGCGTTCTCAACCAGGCACTGCAATTGCGCCTCGGTCTCCTCAATCGCTCCCTGATCCAGCAATTCGCGAAGGTCCGCGTCCCCCATCAACTCGCGCAACTGGTCCTGATCGATCGCCAGCGCCTGCGCTCGTCTCTCCGCAAGCGGAGCATCACCGTCGTACAGGTAGTTCGCCATATAACCAAACAACAGTGCACCCGCAAACGGACTCGCCTTCGTCGAGTTCACCGTATGCACGCGCAGTCCCTTGCTCCTGATCTGCCGAAGCACCTCCACCAGGGCAGGCATGTCAAACACATCGCGCATGCACTCCCGATACGTCTCCAGCAGAATCGGAAACGAAGCATAGCGGCTCGCCACGCTCAGCAGGTCATACGCACGCTTCCTCTGTATCCACAGAGGACTCCTCCCATCCGCCCTCCGCCGCGGCAGCAGCAGAGCCCGCCCCGCGCTCTCGCGAAACTTTGCCGCAAACATCGCCGTCCCTCCAAGCTGCCGCAGCACCAGATCCGTTGCCTCCTCCGGCTCCAGCAAAATCGCATCAATGGAAGGCGGCTCCTCCGTATCCGGAAACCGCAGCACGAACCCGTCCTCAGTCCACATCGATTCCACATCAGGCCCGCCGCCCTCCCGCATCTTCGCCGTCGCCGCCATCGCCCACGGCGTATGTACGCGGCTTCCAAACGGAGTCAGCACACAAACCCGCCAGAACCCCAACTCGTCCCGTACTCTCTCAATCAACACATTGCGATCATCCGGAACTACCTCCGTCGCCAGTTCCTGGTCCGCCAGATATCGCAGCACATTCTCCGCCGCAGATGGATGAAGATCATGCTCTTCAGTCAGCCGCGACATAGCCGCCACACGCGGCACCTCGCGTACCTCCCGCACCAGCGCGCCAATCCTGCGCCCAAACTCAATCGGCCTGCCGGCCCTGTCCCCATGCCAGAACGGCATCTTTCCGGCCTCACCAGGAGCAGGCGATACCAGCACGCGATCATGGCCAATCTCTTCGATCCTCCACGCCGAGGCGCCCAACACAAAAACCTCGCCCACCTTGCTCTCAAACACCATCTCCTCGTCCAGCTCCCCAACACGCGCTGGCTTTGCCCGTTCTCCCGCAAGAAACACGCCATACATCCCCCGATCGGGAATCGTCCCCGCGTTCAAAATCGCAATCCGTTTTGTGCCTTTTCGCGGAGTCAGCCAGTTTCGCATCCGATCCCAGGTGATCCTCGGCCGCAACTCCGCAAACTCATCCGACGGATACCTCCCCGACAACATGTCCAGCACACCGTCAAACAAAGCCCTGCTCAGTCCGGAAAACGGAGCCGCTCCACCGATCAACGCAAACAGCTCCTCATACCCAATTCCCGGCCCTTCCTCCTCCTCGTCATCACGCACAACCCTCGCCTCAGCTCCAGGAGGTTGCGCCACAATCGCCACGATCTGCTGCGCCAGCACATCCAGCGGATTGCGCAGAAACGCCGTCGACTCGACCTGTCCCTCATGCATCGCCCGCGTCGCCGCAGCACAGGCAATCAGGTCTGCCCGATACTTCGGAATAATCACTCCCGTCGAAGGCGCTCCCACCTGGTGCCCCGCCCGCCCTATCCTCTGCATCCCACTCGCCACCGAAGGCGGAGCCTCAACCTGCACAACCAGATCGATCGCTCCCATGTCGATTCCCAACTCAAGCGAAGAAGTCGCAACCAATGCCTTAAGCTGGCCATCCTTAAGCAGCTGTTCCACCTCGCTCCGCTGAGCCGCCGCAAGCGAGCCATGATGCGCCCGCGCAATCGGCTCTCCCGCCAGATCATTCAGCGCCCCGGCCATCCGCTCCGCCACCCGGCGCGCATTGACAAAAATCAACGTGGACGTTCGCTCTCGAATCAACTCCAGAAGCTGCGGATAAATCGAGTGCCAGATCGAAGACCGCTTCAATGCCTGCTGATGGGGCTCCTCTTGCCTGATCTTCTCCTCGTCGCCAAGCCGAGCCATGTCCTCCACTGGAACCTCCACCCGAAGCTCCAGCCGCTTCCGTGCACCCGCATTCACAATCGTTACAGGTCGAAACCGCGTCGTAAATTCATCATCCGCATCTTCACCAGCAATATCCGCAATCAACCTGTTTGCCCTGCCACTTTCATCCATCTGCTGGCTGACCGGCTCGCTGACTAGCTTGCTGGCTGACTGCCGGACTCGCTGTCTTGCCCCCCCAAGAAACCTTGCTACCTCCTCCAGCGGCCTCTGCGTCGCCGAAAGCCCAATCCGCTGAACTGGCCTCTCCGTCAATGCCTCCAGCCGCTCCAGCGACAGCGCAAGATGAGCGCCGCGCTTCGTAGGAACAAGCGCATGAATCTCATCGACGATCACCGTCTCTACCGTGCGCAGCCCCTCTGCCGCTCCGGAAGTCAGCAGCAGATACAGGCTCTCCGGCGTCGTAATCAGAATCTCTCCCGGACTTCTGCGAAACCGCGCCCGCTCTTTCTGCGAAGTGTCTCCCGTACGAACGCTGATCTCCGGCGTGCGAAAAGCAACACCCTCGCTCTTGGCCAGCTCCGCAATCCCAGCCAACGGAAACTGAAGGTTCTTCTCCACATCCACAGCCAGCGCCTTCAGCGGAGACACGTACACGACCCTGCACCCGCGCTGCGACTGCGGCGTGCAAAACATCGACTTATTCAGACACCACAGAAACGCCGTCAGCGTCTTGCCCGTGCCCGTCGGTGCCAGAACCAGTGTCGACTCGCCCTTTGCAATTGCCGGCCACCCCTCCACCTGCGGTGCCGTAGGCGTGCCAAGCGCCTGGAGAAACCACTTCGCCGTAATCGGATGAAATAGGCTTAACACCGCGTTGGCCCCAGGGACACCCTCCCCCGCAGCCTTCATCGAGTTCCCCTTCGCCCTGGCCTTCTTCGCAGAAACCTTCGTCATCCCTCGCACTCTTGGGAGCAGCATAAACCTGCTCCTCGCTTAGGATGCAGTCACGGTTTACTTAGCCGCATAGAATCGAACGCTCAGCCTCAAGCCACAGGACGGTAAAAGTACCCCTGCGCGGCAAATTCTGCCTCAAACAGCTTGGTGGAGTCCTCCGCCCGTTCTGAATTCCCCAGCATCAGGTATCCATCGGGCGCCGTCTGTCGGTACACCTGCCCGAAGACCGTACTCCGCTCCTGCTGCGGAAAATAAAACAGCACATTCCTCAACAAAACCAGATCGAATGCCGGTAGCGACGGAAGTCCGGCACACAAATTCGCAAGCATGAATTCGCACATCGAACGCAGCCGTGGACTTACCCCCCACTCTTCCCCATCGCGCTCGAAGTACTTCAACAGCATTCGCGCCGGCAGTCCGCGATTGATCTCCAGCCTCCTGTATCGTCCTGCCCGCGCATAAGCCACCACCATACGTGAGATATCCGTCCCCACAATCTTCACGTCCCAGTTCGCCAGCGATGGAAAATATTCCGCGATCATCATCGCCAGGCTATAAGCTTCTTGCCCTGTTGAGCTCGCGGCGCTCCATATCCGTAGCCGCCGTTCCGGCCGGCGCTGTTCAATCAGTCGAGGAAAGATCTCCTCACGCAGCATCTCGAACGGCCGAACGTCGCGAAAAAAACTGGTCTCATTGACCGTCATTGCCTCCGCGACCGCGCGATGCAAATGGGCAGGACGATCTTCTCGCAGTAAATTCACGAGTCCCTCAAGGTTCGCGACTCCTGCAAGCCGCGCAATCGGCTTCAATCTCGCCTCAAAGAGAGAGTTCCGTGAGGGATCGATCATATTTGCCGACTGCGAATGAACCAGGCTTCGCAGAAACGCATAATCAGCCTCAGAGCAGCCCATGCAGCACCTCCTGCCACGAACTCATCCTCGCCGCATGCATCGCAACGACCTCGTCCGCCCGCCTTCCCACCCGAACTCGCGCTACTAATTCCCCAGCCAGCATTTGCAGCGGTAGCGTGGCATTCGCAATCCCAGCCTCCGTTACGCGGCCGGGCATGCCCCATACTGCGGACGTCGCTTCGTCCTGCGCCAGCACCACGCCACCACGCTCATGAATCGCTCGAGCCCCATCCAGCCCATCCGAACCCATACCGGTCATCATCAACGCCAGCGTACCGGCGCCATACAGCCGCGTCGCTGAGTGAAACAGGTAGTCCACTGACGGCCTGCAGTGATGCAACGGGGCCTGTTGATGCAAGCGAACCCGCGCTTTAGCAGTGCCTCTCGCTCCTATGCTGAATCCCGCATGCCCTGCCGTCACCTCCATATGAGAATCTCCCGGAGCCAGCCACACCGTTCCTCTGCGTAACTCTGCCCCTTCATAAGCCTCCTCTACTCGCAACGCGCAGCACTTGTTCAGTCGTTCAGCCAGGGCATACGTAAAAAGCTTCGGCATATGCTGGACAATCAGAATCGGCACAGGAAATTCTTTCGGCAGTTTCGGAAGCATCTGCTCCAGCGCCGACGGGCCGCCCGTCGAAAGTCCAATCACCACCACCTCGATCGGAGCATTCGCCCTCGGCTCCTCTCTCCGATTCTCCCGGAGCCCACGCAAATCTATCGCGCGCTCTTCAACACCTTGTACTCGGGCCAGGGCAGCAATCCGTGGCAACAGTTGTTCCGCCAGGAAGGTCATTGCCGAGCCTGGATCCCGGTGTCCCACAGGCTTCATGACGTAATCCGCCGCGCCAAGAGCGAGTGCCTCCAGCGTCGCGCGCGCTCCATGTTCCGTGTGCGAGCTGCACATAATCACTGGGACCCTCGACCGCTCCTGCCTCAGCCGCTTCAGCACTCCCAGCCCATCCAGCCGCGGCATCTCAAGATCAAGCACCAGAACATCCGGGCGCAGCTTCGATATCTCCTCCAGGCACTCCACGCCATCTCTCGCCACGCCGCAGAGCTCCATGTGAGGAAGCTCGCTCTTCGCATCTCTCGCATGCGCAAGAAACAAATTGCGCATCACACCGCGCATCACTGCAGAATCATCCACCGCCAGAACGCGCAGCGGCACACCCTTCATCATCTCCATTCCCTCGCATCCTCTCTGCATCGCATCAGGCTGCGAAGCCAAGCAGCGCCATCTTTTCGCGCAGGCTCTCCGGTGTGAACGGCTTCATCAAAAACTCGTCCGCCCCGTTATTCAGCGCCGCTGAGATAAACGAGTTGTCCGCCTCCGTCGTCACCATCATCACCTTCATCCGCTCGCCCAGGCGCGACTCGCGCACTGCCTTCACGCACTCAACGCCGTTCATCCCCGGCATATTCACATCCAGCAGCATCAGGTCGAATCTCTCAGCGCCTGCCAACACGGTCAGGGCATCGCTGCCGTTCACCGCCTCTTCGCACGACACTCCCATCCGCTGCAGCAGCGCCCGCAAATACTCGCGCACAAAACTCGAATCATCTACGATCAACGCTCTCACGCCGCACCTCCGCTTTGCCTGAAGATCTCTGCCTCAGCCAGCTTTGTAGGTTGAAGTCTCTGTGGATCCAACTGCACCATCAGTCCGTCCTCCGTCTTGTACGCTCCGTCAAACAGCCACTTCTCACGTGCATCAAGCGTGCTCGGATTTGCCTCCAGCATCCTGCGGCTCACCGTCACCACACCTCCTACCCGATCGACCACCAGGCCGAACCTCTGCGAAGAATCCTCATCTTCCAGCACAAGCACGCAGTTAGTATCGGAATTCTCCGTCAGTCCGAGCAGAGCCCGAAAGCTCACCGTCGTCAGCACCTCTCCGCGATAGGGCACCACGCCACCGATAAACGCCGGAGCCATCGGGACCCGTTGCAATTCACGCCCACCCAACACCTCTCCAATCCGTCTCGCATCGATTCCGAAGCTCTGCCCCCCCGCCGACATCTCGCACAACGAAACCACTTCCTCCTCATCATGAATCACGTCGTTCATCGCACTCAGAGTCACTTCGGCCGCGTCGTCGCCTTTCCTCCGTTGGCGTGCAGCGCGAATCCCTTCCTGCCCAGGTTCCACCCCTTGATTCGTACCCTTCTTTTTTCCTGCCTTCTTCACGCGACCTCCTTCCACTCTGGCTCCCCTTCCGTTTGAAACTCGCTATGGACAGCCGTCAGCTTCTCATTCACTCGAGCCAGCTCTGCGTCTCCCGTCACCTCGTCCTTCTCAAGGCGCGAACCCTTCGAGACATCGAGCACGCGTCGCACCACGACACCCATCCGCCGCTTCCTGCCCTTGCGCGTATCACCGCAGATCAGCACAGTTGCGGTCTCCTTCGCGCCAGCCTCCAGTTCTTCGAGGACACGCCCGTCATCGCTCAGCGGAAGCAACTCACCGCGATACTGCAGCAGCGTCTTTCCTCCGGCATACTCGATCCGTTCCAGCGGCACGCTCTCGATCCGCTCCACGGCATCCAGTGGAAGAGCCGTCCGCTCTCTTGCGCGATCCTCAAAGACCAGGAACGAAGATTCATCCTCCTCCACTCCCGCCACCACAACCTCCTCCTCGATCGCTTCCTCCTCCATCGGCTTCACGCCCGCGCGAGCCGCCACCGCGCCAATATCCAGAATGAACGCCAGCGTTCCATTGCCCAGCACGGTCGCTCCAGTGAACAATCCAATCTCCCGCAGCACCGGAGACAGCGGCTTCACCACGATCTCCTCCGGAGCCACCAGGTCATCCACCACCAGCCCGTATCGGCAGCCATCAGCCTCAAGCACCGCCATGTAGAATCCATGCGACTCTTCGTCTCGCGTCGCCTCAATCTCCAGCAACCGGTCCAGCCAGATCACCGGCAGTAGCCGTCCGCGCAGCCGGTAGACCTCTGAAGTGCCGACATGCTCCACCGCCTCTTCGGCTTCTCGTCGTGGCACGTAGACGAGTTCCATCAACGCCGTCTGAGGCAGCGCGAAGCTCTGCCCGCCGCTGCGGACCACCAGCGCCGGAACAATAGCCAGTGTCAGCGGTACCCGCAACCGCAGCGTCGTCCCCAATCCCACCTTCGACTCAAGCTCGACGCTTCCCCCAACCTTCTCCACATTCGCGCGGACCACATCCATCCCCACGCCGCGCCCCGAAACATTCGTCACCGCCTTCGCTGTCGAAAACCCCGGCAGAAAGATAAGCTGCAGCGCCTCGCGCTCGCTCATCTCAGCGGCCTGGTCCTCCGTCACCAGTCCGCGCTCAACCGCCTTCGCCAATACGCGCTCGATCGCAATACCCGCGCCGTCATCGGCAACTTCAATCACGACTGACCCGCTCTGATGAAACGCCCGCAGCCGCAGGCATCCCTCCATGAGCTTGCCGGCCAGCACACGCGTCTCAGGCGGCTCAATCCCATGATCCACCGCATTGCGCACCGCATGCGTCAACGGATCCTTGATCGCCTCCAGCAGGCTCTTATCCAATCCCGTTTCCTGCCCCGAGAACTCCACCCTCACGCTGCGCCCGCAGGTCTTCGCCAGGTCCCGCACCATCCGCGGAAACTTCGCAAATAGATTTCCCACCGGCTGCATCCGTGCCTGCATCACCGTCTCGCGCAGATCCGCCGTCACGCTGTCCAATCGCCGCGCAAGCTCCGGAAAATTCATCGCTCCCATGCCGCTCTGCAGCATCTGGTTCCGAGTCAATACCAGCTCACCCACCAGATTCATCATCCGGTTCAACACATCCACATCGATGCGCAACGTCTTATCGCTCACACCACCAAACGGCAATGCCGCCGCGCTGATTCCCTTCATCGCGCTATCAGGAGCCACCGCCGCAGCCTCAGCGTAATCCCCGGCATTCAGCCTCGCGAGTTCGGCAATCAGCTCGCCGTCGTCATCGCTCGCGCGCAATCCCTCGCCACCCGTCTCTTCAATCAGCCCGAGGATCGCCCGTAGCCCGTCCAGCAACCGCAGCAGCCCGCTGATGAGCTCCGAGGTCACCGCCAGCTTGCCATCGCGCAGAGAGCCCAGCAGATGCTCCCCCGCATGCGCCAGCTTCTCAAGACGCTCGAAGCCCAGAAACCCTGTCGTGCCCTTGATCGTGTGCACCGAGCGGAAGATCTCTCCCACCAGGCGCTCACTCTCCTCAGGCCGTATCTCGAGCTCAGTCAGGCACCGTTCCATCCGGTCCAGCCCTTCCTGGCTCTCCGCAATAAATTCTTTCGTCAGGTCGTCCACATTTCCTCTTATCGGATGCAGCACCGTTAACATGAGCCTTGGTCCGCTTGCTATCCGGGTCGCATACCGATAGCCTCTCTCCCATGTCCTCAAACGACCCCGCGGGCCGCCTCACAACTCAGCAGATCGAAGACCTCCGCCTGCGAGCCCTCGCCGCCGCCCAAAACGCCTACGCTCCCTACAGCCATTTCCGCGTAGGAGCAGCCATCCTCCTCGAGGACAGCAACATCCTCACCGGCTGCAACGTTGAGAACGCCTCCTACCGCCTCACCACCTGCGCCGAGCAGAACGCCATCGCTTCCGCCGTCACCCTCCACGGTCCCGCTACCCGCATCCGCGCAGTCGTCGTCGTCAATCTCAACAACTCCGCAAGCCAGCCCTGCGGAGCCTGCCGCCAGACCATCCACGAGTTCAGCACTCCCGCAACCGAAGTCTTTTATCCCGCCGAAAACGGAACTCTCGTTCATTCCACAATCGACGGTCTCCTGCCCGGAGCCTTCCGTCTGAAAAACTCAGCCAGCCCCTGATACTTACTCTTGAGGAGATATGTCATCCTGAGCGAAGTCCGCGTCGCCGCGGCGACCGGACGCAGTCGAAGAACCCGCGGTTCAAACTCTTCATGACCTCACAAAAGATCCATCCCATCGACGTCATCCTCCACAAGCGCGACGGCCTCGCCCTCACCGACGAAGAGATCCGCGCCTTCATCCGCGCCATCGTACAACGCACACCGGCACGGCAGCTCGTCACCGACGCCCAGATCGCCGCCTTCCTCATGGCCGTCTTCCTGCGCGGCCTCGACCCCAGAGAGCTCGCCACACTCACCTCCGCCATGCGCTACTCCGGCGAAGTCTTCTACGCCGAATTCCTCAACACCTTCACCGTCGACAAGCACTCCACCGGCGGCGTAGGCGACAAAACCTCTCTCCTCATCGCCCCCATTCTCGCCGCCGCTGGACTCGCGCACCCCACTCCCGAAGGCGTCCCCGGCATCTGCGTCCCCATGATCAGCGGCCGCTCGCTCGGCCACACCGGAGGCACACTCGACAAGCTCGAAACCATCCCCGGCTTCAACACCCAGCTTTCGCTCCCGCAAATGCGCGATGTCATTGCGAAATGCGGCGCCGCCCTCATCGGCCAGACTCCCAACATCGTCCCCGCCGACCGCGTCCTCTACGCCCTCCGCGACCACACCGGCACCGTCGAATCCCCCTATCTCATCACCGCCAGCATCATGAGCAAGAAGCTCGCCGAAGACCTCAAGGCCCTCGTCCTCGACGTCAAAGTCGGCTCCGGAGCCTTCATGCCCACCTACGAAAAATCCAAGCTCCTCGCCGAACTCATGGTCCAGACCGGCGAAGCCTCCGGCACCCGCACCGTCGCTCTGCTCACCTCCATGGACGAGCCCCTCGGCCGCTTCTCCGGCAACTGGGTCGAGGTATGGGAGTGCGTCGACATCATGCAGAACCGCCGCCACCCCCAGACAGATCGAATGTCACGCGACCTCATCGAGCTCTCCAACATCCTCTCCGGCTGGATGCTCTACTTCGCGGGCCATGCCCCCACCCCCGAAGAAGGCGCAAAACTCGCCGGCCAGATCCTCCAGTCCGGCGAAGCCTGGAAAGCCTGGCTCAGGATCATCGCCGCCCAGGGCGGAGACACATCCGTCTTCGACAACCCCGCCGCCCACCACAAGCCCACCGCCACACGCACCCTCACCGCAGAAAAATCAGGCTATCTCGCCTCCATGGATTGCAAACAAGTGGGCTGGGCCGTCCAGCGCCTTGGAGCCGGCCGAGCCTGTCCCGGAGACCCCGTCAGCGCCCACGCCGGTCTCGAATCCCACGCAAAACTAGGCGACCGCATCGAAGCGGGCCAACCTCTCTTCACCCTCTTCGCCGAAGACCCCGCCCTGCTCGACGAACCCGAACAAATGCTCCGCGAGACCATCCAGATCTCCTCTGAACTCGCAACTCGCCCACCTCTCATCCACGAGATCGTCCGCGCATCCTGAGTCGATGCCTCTCCGTCCACCATAGGTCTGCAATAGTTTCAGCGTCGATCACGCCGAAGCTAACTCAACGCTCAACTCCCCTGCGGTAATCTCTCCAACCTCACTATCAGCGGTCAAGCCCTTTGAGAGCTGAAACGCTACCACCGCAGCCTGCGTATGCGGACCAAACACTCCGTCGATTGATCCTGGGTCGAATCCGGCCGCCTTCAGTTTCTGCTGAATGCGACGTACAACTGGGCCGGACATTGGAGGAGTGGCCAGCCTGTAGACGATCGTCGATGGCGCCGTCACCTTGATTGCTGCTCCCTGTGTATACGAAATTCCGGAGACTAGGATTCCCATATCCCAGCGGCGATTGTTCAAAGTCCAGGCAATCACGCCATCGTGTTTGGAATGAGCCTCGATCGTCCCTCCGTTTCCATCCGAAAGGACAACGTGCCCGATCGATCCAGGCGGCGGAATCCGGAGGACCGCCGCACCAGGCGTCCGAGCTGCGGCATCAATGGAAATAATTTCGCCCAGTGCCCTTGCATCACGTTCCCAGTACCCGGTAAATGCATGTGCCGTCGCCGGATCCCCAAAGTCGCGGTCGCATCCATACAAGAGTCCCGCCGACTGAAATACCACCCACGAAATAAACTCCGAGCAGTTCCATGGACCCTTCCAGTTAGCATTGTCCTTGGGAACCATCACTTCGAAAAAATAGGCCTCGCCAACATGTGGTCTGGCAAGGCTGATCAGATCACTGCCCGTAGTCGCTCTTTGAGGCGCCATGCGCTCTCTCCTGATGGCGTGGAATCGTCAGAGCATCTAACTCTACTCCATACAATCGGCACATCCCCTTTTTTTATATTAGGCCTGAAAATCGCTGGATTCACTTCGACGAGATTCCCGCCTCGAACAGGCCCGCGTCAGATGCGCTCCCTTTAAAGAGGGTGTCCCGCCTTTCTTCCAAAGACTGAGACAGCAATCGGAACGCAAACAGGATTGATCGCGATTGCGATCCGAGCCGAAGACGCCCGTCGAATTTCTCCTTCGCCGATCTGAAGCGCAAAGTAAAAAAGACCCGAAGCATGCGCATCTTCGGGTCTTCTCCATCTCACAGTACAGCTAAGGAGAACTTATTTCAGCGCGACCAGCACATCATTCTCCGCCAACGGAACCATCGCCGTTCCCTGCGCCTCAAGCCTCGCCCACTTCTCCGTCTTCGATAACGGCAGCGTCGAATTCAGCAGGCAGTTCTGGCAGCGAATCTCACTCAGGAAGTAGCGGTCGCCGTACTTATGGAACACCAGCTCGTTTCTCTGATCCTTGTTCGAGTTTTCCGGCTGAACGAAGCTGAACAACTGCTCATTCTGAGCCGGATCCGAAAGCTTCACCACCTCTGTGCGGCTGGCGTCGGTGCTGATCCTATAGGTTCCCGCGGGAACCAGCTTGTTGTTGACGATAAAGTCAAAGGGAATGGTTGCGCTCAGCGACTTGACCTCTGCCTGCGCCCACGCTCCTGCTGTGATCAAGGTTAATGCGATAACCAGAGAGAACTTCGACAGAATCCGATTCATAACATTTCTCCTTCTGAAAGCTTTTTTGAACTTCTCGTCCGTGTAGCTCCAGAAGCTATGGGGAGCTCGTCTGCTACGCCCGTGCATAATGCATTCCCCATGCCAAAACCTGCCCACGCTCCCCTCTGAGAAAAACGTCCCGTGTTAGCAACCAGATCGAGCCGATCGCATTTCCGCTCTTGCTAACTCCGCTCTGGTTATCGGTATCCGTTCAGATACCCGCGGTATCCATCGCGCTCCCGTACACCGCCAAAACGCCCGCGCCACGACTCGGGTACACTTTTTGGGGAGACTTGATGCAACCCCGGCTCCTCATCAACTCCGCCTCTCTCCGCGAAGCAGTCCGGCAAATCGCCGACGATCCCTTTTCTATCGGCAGTAGCTCTGCAAACCAGCTGCAACTTACAGATTCCACAATCTCCGATCGCCACTGCACCCTGCTTCAGAAAGAAGACCGTTACGAACTCATCGACCTCGAGAGTCACAACGGCACCTTCGTCAACGGGATCCCCATCCATCGCCGGTTCCTCGAGCATGGCGACACGATTCGCATCGGCCAATCCGAGCTCACCTTTCTCCTGCAGACAAACGAAGACTCGGCCAGGGTTCAGCTGACCGGCGACTCACCCGCCCCCGCGCTCAACGCCACGCGCATCGACCAAACCTCCGCCTTCGTCTCAGGCGTCGATGTCGGACGCATGACCCGCGATCTGGTCGCACTCTTCCGAATCACCAATGCCATCAACTCCTTTCGCGACCCCACGCTCCTCCAGCAGGAACTCCTCCACCTGATCCTCGAGGTAGTCCCCGCATCAGCCGGCGCCGTCATCCTCATCGACGATCTCAATAGCGAGCCCTCATCGGTCTGCACCCACGACCGCAAACGCGGCGACAACCAGCCCATTCATGTCGAGCGCCAACTCATCCATCGCGCCATCTGGGAGCGCTCCGCCATCTCAGCCGACATCTCTCAACCAACGGGAGCGACAAAAGTCCTCTGCCTGCCATTAATCGCTGTCGAAAAGATCCTCGGCGTCCTCTACCTCATCTGCCCGGATGTGTCTCCCGAACCGCACGAAGATCACACTCCCTTCCTCGAACCTGTCTCTCGTATCGCCGCCGTTACTCTTGAAAACCTTCTCACGCTCGACACCCTGCGCTCTGAAAACCGTCTCCTCAAAGAAGAGCTCCGCCAAACCCGTCAGCTCATCGGCGAGAGCCGTCAGGTCAAACACATCGAGGCATTCATCGCTCGCGTCGCGAACGGCGGATCGACTGTGCTGATCCGCGGCGAAAGCGGCACCGGAAAAGAAGTCATCGCTCGCGCAATCCATTACAGCGGCCCGCACCCCGACCGCCCCTTCATCGCCGTCAACTGCGCCGCCATTCCCGAAGCTCTCCTTGAAAGCGAGCTTTTTGGACATGAAAAAGGATCCTTCACCGGAGCCATAGGCACCCGCAAAGGCAAATTCGAGCTCGCCGCCGAAGGCACTCTCTTTCTCGACGAGATCGGCGAGCTCCCCTCGCCAATGCAGGCAAAGCTGCTTCGTGTCCTGCAACAAAGAGAATTCGAGCGCGTAGGAGCCAGTCAGCCCCTCACCTTCAAAGCCCGCGTCCTCGCCGCAACCAACAAAAACCTCGAGCAGGCAATCAAGTCCAGCGAATTCCGTCAGGACCTCTATTACCGCCTCAACGTAGTCTCCATCACCGTCCCGCCATTACGCGAACATCGCGAGGACATCCCGCTGCTCGCTCTCTACTTCGCCACCCGTCACGCCGAAAAAAGCAAGCGCCCCTTCAAAGGCATATCCCTTGAGGCCCGTACCCTGCTGATGAGTTACAGCTGGCCCGGCAACGTGCGCGAACTGGAAAACGCAATCGAACACGCAATCGTGCTCGGCCTCACTGACGAGATCCTCCCCGAAGACCTCCCCGCGAGCATCCTCGAAGAACAATCCTCCGGCCTGAAGGAAGCTCGCTATCACGACGTCCTCAACCAGACCAAGAGAGAGATGATCCTCAAAGCCCTGCAGGAGACAAAGGGCAACTACCCCGAGGCCGCGCGCCTCCTCAACATCCACCCCAAATATCTCCACCGCCTCGCCAGAAATCTCAACCTCAAGTCAGACCCGGCCTAGGCAGGTTTTTCCACAGAAACCCTTGACTCGCCTTTTATAATGAACATAAGACTCAACGCAGAAAACGACATCCGGCATCGCCGGATTTTCTCTTTTAAGCCTGACGCGATCAATACCGAAGTCCGAAGTCCGAAGTCCAGATCTAAAGCATTTGTTTGTGACACTTTGCATAAAAAGATAGGGGAGGGGTACACCATGAATCAAACCAGAACCGAGAAGGAGAAAATGATCGCCGGCGAACTCTACAACGCGCAGGACTCCATCCTCGTCGCCGACCGTCGCTGGTCCGCCGCCCTGATCCACAAATACAACTCCACCCCGCACAATCCCGCCACCCACTTCATCCAGCTTGAAGAACTCCTCGCCTCCGTCGGACCGCACACCGTAGTCCGCCCACCCTTCTTCGTCGACTACGGCTACAACATCACCATGGGCGCGGATGTCTTCCTCAACTTCAACTGCGTCCTGCTTGACGTTACCCCCATCACCATCGGCGACCGCACCCAGATCGGACCCAACACTCAGATCTACGCCGCCGACCATCCCCGCGACCACAACGTCCGTCGCGCTCACCTCGAAAACGGCCGTCCTGTTCACATCGGCTCCAACGTCTGGATCGGCGGCTCCTCCATCATCCTTCCTGGAGTCACCATCGGCGACGACGCCATCATCGGCGCAGGCTCCGTCGTCACCCGCGACGTGCCGGCCGGGGCCACCGTCATCGGCAGCCCAGCCCGCATTCAATCCCCGCGCTCTTAGTTATGGCTTCGTTATCTTCAGATTCGTCACCGTCGCATCGGTATTATGCGCGAACCGAATCCCATAGACGCCATCAGTCGACTTCAGTTTCCCTGCGGTCACAACCTCCGACTTATCGAAAGTCTTCACGACCGTGCCGTTGATGATGCAGGACACCTTGTCGCCCTTCACCTGCATCGCAATCTCCTGCGACACCGGCTGCCCAACTCCCGAAGCCTTGTGCACCGCATCGCTGGCCTCACGCCGCCCATTCATCTGGAACGGCTCCGGACCAAACCCGCGCACGATAAAGTTTCCATTCCCGTACGCCGCGCAATAAAGATAGCTCTGCTGCCCGGTACCCAGATCGTTGCCGGCAATCACAATCCCATAAGGATGCGGATGCGTATTCAGGTTCATGAACTTCGGCTCGGTAAACGTCGCGGAAACCGTATAGTCACCCTTCGCCATATTCTTCGGATTCCAGTACGTCACCGCAGGCCCTGTCGTTACATGCAGCGCGCTCCCCTCAAGCGCAAGCTTTGCATCCTTCACGCTCTGCCCGGCCTTCTCGGCATCAGCATCTACCTTCCCATCCCACCCCGGGGCCGTAATACCGCCATCTGCAACCTTACGATTGCCATCAGGCGATTCCTGCGCATACATCAGACCCGTAGCAAAAAGTGTCACCGCAACAACTCGACACACCCGAACCGCGAAGTTCATAAGAAACCCCTCAACCGCAGCGTTATGGAACACAAAAATTATAGGCTCGGATCGAAAGATGTCATCTTATCGACAACAAACTTCTCCGCCCGCCTGCATCCTTCCGTTACACTCTGTTCACACTTAGCCATAGCGCAAGGAGCGACCTTTGCCTCGATTTACCGGCCTGCTTGGCCTTATCGTACTTCTCACGCTCTGCTACGCCCTCTCCACAAACCGCCGCGCGATCCGCTGGCGCACCGTAGCATGGGGCCTCGGGCTGCAAATCCTCTTCGCCTTCCTCGTCATCAAATGGACCTACGGCCAGACCATCCTCCACGCCGCCAGTAACGCCGTCACCGCGCTCCTCGGACACGCTGTCGAAGGTTCCTCGATGGTCTTCGGCCCCCTCGGAACACCTGGCAATCCGCTCGCCGTCTTTGCGTTCGCTGTCCTCCCCACCATCATCTTCATCTCCGCCTTCTTCGCCTTGCTCTATCACATCGGCTTCATGCAGCAAGTCATCCGCGTCGTCGCCTGGCTCATGCAGCGCACCATGGGAACCTCAGGAGCGGAATCCACCAACGTAGCCGCCAGCATCTTCATGGGACAGACCGAGGCTCCGCTCACCATCCGCCCATTTCTCTCTGGAGCCACCCGCTCCGAACTCATGACCATCATGACCTCCGGCATGGCCCACGTCTCCGGCGGAATCATGGCCGCCTATATCAGCTTTGGCATCAATGCGCAGGATCTCCTCTCCGCCGTCATTATGACCGCTCCCGGAACCATCCTCGTCTCCAAGATGCTCGTCCCCGAAACCGAGGTCCCCGCAACCGCAGGCACCGTCCACATGCCGCCAACCGAAGAGCATAAGAACGACAACTTCATCGCCGCCATCGCACGCGGCACCGTCGATGGAGGCAAGCTCGCCTTCAACGTAGCCATCATGCTCATCAGCTTTCTCGCGCTCGTCGGGCTCTTCAACGCCATGATGCTCGGCATCTCCAATTTCCTCTGGGCCCACGGACACATCCCTTTCCCTCACTCCCTCAACTCCGTCCTCGGCATCGTAGGAGCCCCCGTAGCCTGGCTCATCGGCATTCCCTGGCCCGAAGCACCCGCCATCGGCAACCTGCTCGGAACCCGCGCCGTCCTCAATGAATTCGTCGCCTACACCCAGCTGGGCCTGCTGAAGCACACCCTCACCCCACGCACCTTCTCCATCGCCACCTTCGCCCTCTGCGGCTTCGCGAACATAAGCTCCATCGGCATGCAGATCGGAGGCATCGGGGCCCTTGCACCCAACCGCCGCAATGATCTCGCTCAACTCGGCCTCAGAGCCATGCTCGCAGGAACCACGGCTAACCTCATGTCCGCCAGCATCGTCTCTCTGCTGATCAGATAGCCCTGAATCGCGCTCGCAAATAGCTTGAATTAGTCTTCTCTGCTGATTTATGCCCGGTTCCAGGGCAGCTTCGCCAGCACCGATCCCATCATGCAGGTATTGCTCAAACCGGCAAACGCCAGTCCCGCACCCACCAGTCCCGTTCCCATCAGCCAGACCTTCGACACCGACAGAGCAAGCGCGATCGTGATCAAAACCAGCGCACCAGCAGCAATCCTGACCTGCCGTTCCATCGCCCACGGCTGACGCTTCTCCGTCACCGTCGGCCGGCCCTCTGCGCACCAGCGGTCCATGCCGCCTTCGAGTACCGCCAGGTTCGCAAATCCTATCTCAGCCAGTCGCTGCCGTGCCTTCTCTGCCCTTCCACCGACTTTACACACCAGCACCAGCGCTCGTTCGCGCGGCAATGCGTCGACAGCCACTTCGACCTTGCCCAGCGGAGCCAGCAGCGCTCCTTCAATATGCCCTGATGCAAACTCCACATACTCCCTGACATCCACAATCACTGCGCCATCAGGAATCTCTCGTAAAATCGCCACGCAATTTCTCCTTGACTACTACTTGACTATATCACCATATAGCGATATAGTTTTTATTGACATGGCGACAACCCTCCCCATGACCGAAGCTACCTTCGAGCTCGTCGCCCGCCGCTTCCGCATCCTCGGCGAACCCTTCCGTCTTCGCATTCTGCAGCAGCTTGAACGGGGCGAGCACACCGTCGGCGAACTCGTCGACTCGCTCGATGCCAGCCAGTCCAATGTCTCCAAGCACCTTCAGCTGCTCTACGATGCAGGTCTCGTGGCCCGCCGCCGCGACGGCAACTCCATCCTCTACTCCATCGGCGACGAACTCGTCTTTGAACTCTGCCGCCTCGTCTGTCGCAGCGAAGCCGAAAAGAGCCGTCGCGATCTGAAAGAGCTCACTCGCCCTCTGATTAGAAAGGCTGTCCGATGAACACCAAACCCACCGGCATCATCCTCAAGCAGTACTACCTCGGCTGCCTCGCCCACGCTTCTTATCTGATCGCGGACAAAACCAGCCGCACCGCCATCGTCGTGGACCCGCAGCGAGACATCCAGCAGTACCTGGTCGACGCTGAGCAGCTCGGCGTCCAGATCCGCCACGTCTTCCTCACTCACTTCCACGCCGACTTTCTCGCCGGACATCTCGAACTCCGCGACCGCTGCGGCGCCGACATCCACCTTGGCTCTCGCGCTCAGGCCGAGTACAAATTCATCCCCATGAAAGATGGCGACTCCCTCGATCTTCCCGGCCTTCGCCTTCAGGTCCTCGAAACCCCCGGCCACACCATCGAGTCCATCTCCATTCTCGTCTTCGATCTCGCAAAAGGCGCGGACAAGCCGTACGCCGTCCTCACCGGCGACACGCTCTTCATCGGCGATGTTGGCCGCCCCGACCTGCGGGCGTCACTCGGCTGGTCCGCTCAGCAACTCAGCGACTATCTCTACGACTCCCTCCACAACAAGCTCCTTCTCCTCCCCGACGAAACCCTCGTCTACCCCGCGCACGGAGCCGGCTCTCTCTGCGGAAAAAATCTCTCATCCGACACCGTATCCACCCTCGGCGAGCAGCGCCGCTTCAACTACGCGCTCCAGCCCATGTCGAAGGAAGAGTTCACCCGCCTCGTCACCGCCGATCAGCCCGACGCCCCTGCCTACTTCACCTATGACGCCATCCTCAACACGCGCGAGAGGCCCACGCTCGACATGACCCTCAATCAGGTCCTCAATCCTGTCGGCCTCGACGAAGTACTCGCCATGGGCAACGCCGGCGCTCAAATCCTCGACGTCCGCGATGCATCCGAGTTCGCCAAGGGGCATCTCGCCGGCAGCATCAACATCGGCCTCGGAGGCCAGTACGCCACCTGGGCAGGCACGCTCCTCGACACCAAACGTCCAATCGTCATCATCGCCGAGCCCGGTCGCGAGCAGGAGGCCGCACTCCGGCTCGGACGAATCGGCTTTGACCACGTAAAGGGCTATCTCCGAAATGGAATGGAAGCGCTCGCACAACGGCAAGACCTCATCTGGTCCACCGAACGGGTCAGCGCACCGATGCTCGCAGAAGAACTCGACTCACCAGATCCCCCGGTTATCATCGACATCCGTACCCCACGCGAATGGAGCACCAGTCATCTGCACGACAGCGTCAACATTCCTCTGTCGCAACTCCAGCAGCGCATCAATGAAGTTCCGCGCAACCGAAGAATCGCCGTCCACTGCGCCGGAGGCTATCGGTCCTCTATGGCCGCCAGCGTTCTGAGCGAGTATGGCATCACAAACGTCATCGAACTGGCCGGGGGTATTGCCGCGTGGCAAGCCGCAAAGCTTCCCACGGTCACCAGCTAGCTAAGGACCACCCGCTTTACAGGTCGCCCCGGAATCCCATACCTTCAGTCTCGCGGGAAATCATCTCTCCTCGCGCTGAATCTGAAGGACCGGAGCCCAATGAGCCTAGATCGTAGAACCTTTCTCAAGAATGCCAGTCTCGCTGCTGCCGCCACCAAACTCCACATCCTCAAAGCCTCGGCACAAACAACTGCCCAGCAATCCACTGCAACCTCCCCCAGCAACAACATCCAGTTCGCGCTTATCGGAGCAGGCATCCAGGGCCAGAGCGACACGAACGTCGCCCTTCGTGTGCCCGGCGTCAAACTCGTCGCCGTAGCTGATTGCTACGACGGCCGCCTCGTCCACGCCAAAGAGCTCTGGGGCCAGGGCACGTCCAACAATGTTGACCTCTTCACCACGCGCGACTACGCCGAAATCCTCGCACGCAAAGACATCGACGCCGTCATCATCGCCACCCCCGATCACTGGCACAAGCAGGCCGCCACCGACGCCATGCGTGCCGGAAAAGACGTCTACCTCGAAAAGCCGATGATCCATCTCTACGCCGATGGCCCTGAGATCATCTCCTGCGCCCACACAACCAACCGCATCCTTCAGGTCGGCAGCCAGCGTGTCTCCTCCGTCATTTACTCCAAAGCGAAAGAGCTCCTCGCCTCAGGAGCCATCGGCCAGCTCAACATGGTCACCGCACGCTGGGACCGCAACTCCTCCATGGGAGCCTGGAACTATACCGTCCCCGCCGACGCCAGCACCGAAACCTGCGACTGGCCCCGCTTCCTCGGCTCTGCCCCAAAAATCCCCTGGAACGCCGAGCGCTTCTTCCAGTGGCGCAAATGGCACGACTACGGCAGCGGAGTCGCCGGTGACCTCTTCGTCCACCTCTTCAGCGGCACCCATTTCATCACCGGCTCGCACGGCCCCACACGAGCCATGGCCACCGGAGGCCTCCGCTTCTGGAAAGACGGCCGCGATGCCCCCGACGTTCTCCTCGCCCTCTTCGACTATCCCGAGGGCTTCAACCTCTCCCTCCGCGTCAACTTCGTCGACGGCGGCGACGAGAGCGAAGGCTTCCTCTTCACCGGATCCGAAGGCACCATGGAGATCGCCGGCCAGACCGTCACCGTCGCCCGGGCCCCTCGCGAAAAAGAGCCCGGCATCGGAGTCTCCACCTTCAGCACCGAGATTCAGCAGCGCACCCTCAAGGAATACCGCGAAAAGTATCCTCTCCAACCGCCCAGCGGAACACCCTACACAGCCATCGAAAAATTCTCCGCCCCGCGCGGCTACTCAGACAACTACGACCACTTCAGCAACTTCTTCGCCTCCGTCCGCTCGCGCAAACAACCCGTCGAAGATGCCACCTTCGGCTTTCGAGCCGCAGGTGCCGCACTCCTGAGCAACCTTAGCCTCGAAAAGAGCGCAGTCATCAAGTGGAACCCCGAAACCATGAAGCTCGGATAACCATCCGAGCTTCGTCTTCATCATCGCTGTCACCTTTGGCGCCGTCGCCTTTGCAGTTGCATTTGTATTTGCTCTCATCGTTGCAGTTGCAGTTGCTCTCGTCGTTGCAGTTGCAGTTGCTCTCGTCGTTGCAGTTGCAGTTGCTCTCGTCGTTGCAGTTGCAGTTGCATTTGCTCTCGTCGTTGCCGTTGCATTTGCTCTCGTCGTTACCGTTGCTTTTGCCGTTGTTTGTTTTACGTCGTCATTCTGAGCGCAGCGAAGAACCCCCGTATTTCGCCCAAAACGCCACCAACATCCGGATGCCCATCCAAATCGCACTCTGAGGACCAAATGAAACTCTCCCCGCTTCTTCTCCTCCTCACACTCGCAACGCCGGCACTCGACGCTCAGCCGGCGAACAAACCCATTCGTGTCGCCATCGTCGGCCTAGTCCACGGACACGTCAAAGGCTTCCTCACCGCGCTCCCCAAAAATCCCAACGCCCAGCTCGTAGCCATCGTCGAGCCCAACACCACCCTCGCCCAGCAGTACGCTGCGCAATATCACCTCTCGCAATCCCTCTTCGACACCGACCTCGAACACATGCTTACCACGCAGCACCCCGACGCGGTCCTCGTCTACACCACCATCCAGGACCACCGCCGCGTCATCGAAGCCGCCGCGCGCCACAACATCAGCTCCATGGTCGAAAAGCCTCTCTCCACCACCATCGAAGACGCCATCGCCATCCGCAACGCCGCCCGCGAGCACCATGTGAATGTCCTCGTCAACTACGAGACCACCTGGTACTCCTCCAACGCCGAAGCCATCGCCGAAGCCCAGTCCGGCAAACTCGGCGATGTCCGCAAAGTCGTCGTCCACGACGGACACGAAGGCCCCAAAGAAATCGGCGTCGGCCCCGAATGGCTCCCCTGGCTCACCGATCCCGTCCAGAACGGCGCCGGTGCCCTCTTCGACTTCGGCTGCTACGGAGCCGACCTCATGACCGTCCTCATGCACGGCCAGACACCCATCTCAGTCACAGCCGTCACCCAGACCGACAAGCCCGCCACCTACCCGCACGTCGATGACGACGCCACCATCATCCTCCGCTACCCCAACGCGCAGGCCGTCCTCATGCCCTCATGGAACTGGCCCTTCTCCCGCAAAGATATGGAACTCTACGGAGCCACCGGCTACGTCATCACCGTAGCATCAAGCAACATGCGCACCCGCTACCCAGGCGAAAAGACCGAATCGCAAAAACCCGCACCACCCTTGCCTGAAAACCAATCCAACTCGCTCGCCTACCTCGCCGCCGTACTCCACGGCGAGATCAAACCGCAAGGCGATCTCTCCGCGCTCGACACCAACCTCGTCGTCATGCAGATCCTCGACGCTGCCCGCGCCTCTGCAAAAACTGGCCGCACCATCGAACTCAAACCTCTCCCCCAATAGGCAAATGAAAAATCCCACTACACTCCTCATCCTCGCCCTCATCGCCGCCACCGCCCACGCCCAGGACCCGGCCCACGCCAAGGAGTTCCGCAAGCCCACACCGGGCGCAGGCCCCAACGGAGCATCCAATCCCACCTTCATCGTCCACCGCCTCGGCGCCGACCACGCCGAAGGCATCACCACCATCGACATGAACAACGACGGCTACCTCGACATTCTCAGCGGAGCCTACTGGTACGAGAACCCCGGCCCCCCAAATGAATCCAAGACCGGCAACTGGAAGCAGCACCAATTCCGCACCGTCGGCACTCACGCCGAGTTCGTCTCCGACTGCGGCGAGTGGGCCATCGACGTCAATCACGACGGCAACCCCGACCTCGTCACCGCCGGCTGGATCTCCAACGGCCTCTGGTGGTACGAGAATCCCGGCAAGTCCGCCGCCCCCGACACCCTCTGGCAGAAGCACTTCATCACAGACTCCTACGACACCGAGGGCGGAGCCTTCGGCGACATCAACGGCGACGGCAAACCCGACATCGCCCTCGCCCACTACAACCACTCCGGCATCATCTGGGTCGACTTCTCCGGACCCCAGCCCCGCGTCCATCACGTCGGCGGCAAAGATGAGGACGGCCACGGCATCGGCATCGCCGACGTCAACGGCGACGGCAAAGCCGACATCCTCACTCCCTACGGCTGGTTTCAGAACATCGACGCCAATAACGACAAGTGGCAGTGGCACCCCGACTGGCACCTCGGCGACACCGGCTTCCCCATCCTCGCCTACGACGTCAACCACGACGGCAGGATGGACATCATCTTCGGCCAGGGCCACGGCTACGGCCTCTACTGGCTCGAGCAAGGCGGCACGCCTGACCATCGCACCTTCACCCGCCACACCATCGACGAGTCCTTCTCCCAATCCCATGCCCTCAAACTCGCCGACCTCGATGGCGACGGTTCCGTCTACCTCATCACCGGCAAGCGCTACCGCGGTCACTCAGGCAACGACCCCGGCTCTTACGATCCCAACGTCATCTACGCCTACAAAATCAACAAGGACGCCACCTTCACCCGAGTCCCCATCTCCTACAACGGAACCGCAGGAGTAGGCACCCAGATCATCGTTGAAGACCTCGACAAAGACGGCGACCTCGACATCGCAGTCGCCGGCAAGCTGGGCGTTCACTTCATCGAAAACATCAGAATCAACAAAGTCCCCAAAGAAACCCGCGAAGCGCAGCAACCCATCTTCGACGTCAAATGGCCCTTCCCCAACGAAGGCCAGGAGGTCCCGCAGGAAGACGGTCCGAAATAACCGTCCTATGGCTCCAGGTCTTCTCCAAATTCCTTGACCAGCGCCTCTGTAAGCGGCTTCTTCATCAGCCACCGAATCACAGGTTGGCCCACGGTCAGGAATACGCGAAACAATGGATGCGGAACCTTCCGAATAAAATCGCCGATCACCACCTTGTACCTTGCGATCACCATCTTCACGATCGCATCGAGCTTCTTCCGGCTGATCTTCGCTCGATCCACCGGCGGAATCGGCGTGCGCAGCGCCTCCGTGCACAATGGAATGATCGGCATCCAGTGAGCGCCCGCCTGTTGCTGCAGCTCCGGCAACGTGTTATCCGCATAGGTCCCCGGTGCGTTCTTCCTGAACGCCTCCTCAACCTTCTTGCGAACCCCTGGACCAAACCTCTCAAGCCCGCTTCGAATCACGACATTTTCCACCGGAAGCACAAACGAGTCGGCCAGAAATTTCTGGCAGTTGCGGCGACCCAGCTGATAATCATGCGCGCGAAACTTCCTCTCGAAAAATCCTCCAAACGCTCCCAGCGAAGCGCACTGCAGCGCTGGTGGTTGCTCATGCAGAGGGCGTCCGCGCTTCTTCCAATCCTCCGTCAGTCTGTCATCCGAAGGTGCAATCACAAATCGGCTGAACGTCGTGCCGCTCATCACTTCACTCAATGACTCCCCAAAGAAACGCGACTGCGCAATCAACGCCGTAAATAATCGCGGCAGGGCCCACAGGATCGATGAGTTCTTCTTCGCGTTGAACACCGCAACCGGATGCTCCACCGTCGGAAAGGGAGCCACCGTAATCACCGCGCGATCCGCATGCCGTGGATCCCGAGGATTCTGGTTGTTCGGCGAAGGCGGATTGAGCGCCGCAAGATAATCATGCGCATAGTTGAACGGATCGTTATTCGTCACCCCGCCATCCACATTGAGCGTCGGAAAAGGATCGGGAAGATGCTTCGGAAAATTCGGAACCACCGGTGGGGGCGTGCCCGTCACCGCCGAAACAACCGACATCCAGTGCGGCGGGCAATATTCGCACTGGTATCGTTCCAGAACACGAGGCGCAAGAAACACCGGAAAAGCCCCCGTCGCCATCGCCGCCGTCTGCAGCACATCCCATCCGCCCGCCGCTCCCTTGGCGGAATGATTCAGGTAGCGCACGGTCTCCTTCGGCGTTCCGCCCACGCTCGTCCTGCTGATCTCAAATCGAACGCGGTCTCCAAAGAAGAACGTACTCTCCTCCACCGAACCCGGAGCCTCCGAGTTCAACGAGTACGGCACTCCGCGCAGGTTCGTCAGCGATAAAAACAGCGTAAGCGTCTCCGAAACATACGGTCGTACCTTCGCCTGATTCTTCGGAGTCAGCGCATAGGAAGCGATGGACTCGATAATTCGCGAATCCAGCAGCGAGATCACCGGCTGATCCTTTTTGATATCCCCCGTCTTCAGCAACTCCTTGATATCGATCTTGTTCACCCAGCTCTCGTAGAAACGATTTGTCGTCTCCGCAGTCTCCACGTTTGGATCGTGGATATGCTCGAACTCTTCCTGCAGCATCATCGACGAGATCGCCGCGCACATCCCTCCCGCCGACGCGCCCGAAAAAACCTCAATCGTCACATCGTGCGCCGGAACGTCCTCTCCCCGCGCCTTCGCCTCATACCACTCATCCAGGGCCTCCGTAAGAAAGTCCAGAACCCCGGCAGTATAAGCGCCGGCAGAGATAGCGCCGGCCATATTGATACCAATCCTGAAGGATCCCATGGCACCTTTGCCTCCCATATTTTTCGGATGCGACTGAGACTAGCGCAACCCGGGCGCTCATGAAACAACAAACAGGCCAGTGATACAAAAATTTATCGCGACCGTTCCCAAATCGTGCCCATATCTGGCGACCTTATCGCTCGGGTGCCCCATCCTTCGCGAAGCGAAGGGTGGGAAAGTAGAATCTATCCAGCCGAGAAATCGGGTGCCCCATATCTGGCGGCCTCATTGCCAGATGTGGGCAATCGCGCGGAAGCGCGATCCGCTTCGCTTAAGCACATGAGGAGGCAGCAGTGAACGTCTCTCACCTCTGCGCGGCAGTCCTTACCGCATCGGTGCTCTCCTGCGCGCCTGACTCCCTCGCCCAAACCACCTCACAGACCCCCTCGAAACCCGGCAATCTCACCGGAACCTCCTGGCGTCTCGTCCAGTTCCAGGCCAGCGACGACTTCACCATCCCCGCCGACGACAAAGACAAATACACTCTCACCTTCGCGCCTGAAGGCCACCTCTCCGCTCGCATCGACTGCAATCGAGGCTCTGGCACGTGGACATCCGGCGTCCCCGGTCAACTTCGCATCGGTCCCCTCGCAATCACTCGCGCCCTGTGCCCATCGACGCCGCTCAACAAGCGCCTGCCGAGAGACTTCGACTTCGTACGCTCCTACACCCTCAAAAACGGACATCTCTTCCTATCCCTCCAGGCGGACGGAGGCACATACGAGTTTGAGCCGCTCGACTCCCCCGCATCCGACGCCTCGCAAATATCCACATCGATTGAGAACACCACCTGGCAATTAACCCGGCTCGGAGACAACACCATCACCCCTGACACGCAGCGCGACGCAGGCATCACTCTCAATCCCGGCCAGCACCGCGTCACCGGCTCCGGAGGCTGCAACAGCATCATGGGCAGCTACACCCTCGAAGGCGACAAGCTCAAGTTCGGCCAGATAGCCAGCACCATGATGGCCTGCGCCAGCGGCATGGACACCGAACGCGCCTTTCTCGACGCCCTCGGCAAAGTCGACTCCTGGAAACTCGACGCCGGCAAACTCGAACTCCTCGACACCAGCGGCAAAACCATCGCTATTCTCCAGCCATCCGCGAAGGAGAAATAAAATCCATCTCTAAAGAATCTTCACCACCACAACCGTAAGATCATCCTCCTGCTCCGTCACCCCGGCATAACCCGAAACCGCGTCGCCAACCGCGTTCACGATCTGCGCGGCTCCATCGTCTTTGCTCGCGAGCAAAATCGCTTTCAGCCGCTCCAGTGAAAATTGTTCGCTCGCGTTGTTCTCCTGCTCCGTCACGCCATCCGTATACAGCGTCAGGAAATCTCCAGCCCCCAACAGAACCACCGTATTCGAAAACTGAGCGTCCGGAAGAATCCCAAGGATCGGCCCAGCCTCCTCCAGCATCATCGCCTCACCCGTCGCATGCCTCACCAGCAGCGGTGGATTATGTCCGCCGCACGCATACTCCAGTGTCCGTTTTTTGTGGTTCAACCGGGCGTAGAACATCGTCACGAAGGTCGCCGGCTTCGTCACCTGCTTCAGAACGCCGTCAAGGTCCTTCATGATCTCGGCCGGTCCGCTCAACTCCCGCGCACGCAACCGCAGCGCAACCGCAAGCGAAGGCATCAGCAACGCGGCCGCCGCACCCTTGCCTGAAACATCCGCAATCACCACATCAATCACGTCCTCTGAAATCGGAAAGAAATCGTAATAGTCTCCCCCCAGCAACCGCGCCGGATGCATCACCGCCGCGATCTCAACATCAGGCAACCGCATAGGCTTCGGAAGCACCTGCTGCTGCACCTGCGCGGCCAGCTTCAAATCATTTTCATACTCATCGCGCTGCTGTCTCACCTGCGCGGCCAGCCGGTTCCGTTGCCTCGCAATCGACGTAACCAGAAATCCCACCACGAGAAATCCCGCCAGGTAAATCACGTTGTGAACAATCCGCAGCTTTACCGTCTCCGCCTGCGGCCCAAACAGGTCCGATAGAACCGTACACAATCCTGCCAGTCCCACCGTCAGCGGCAGACGGTTTACGACTGCGCTCAACGTCAATGGCAGGACATAGAGATAACCCAGCGAGACATTCGCCACCACCACCCAGTCGGTGTAAGCCACCGCCGCCGTCGCAAGTACAACCACGAAGTTCAGCAGGCCCGAGGTACGGTTCTCAATCCGTTCTACTTGTAGTTCAGCCTCGGCATCATTCTTCTTCCACCTCGCGAATGCCATCCCCTCGGCTCCCCCGCAGATCGGCACTCCACTCCCTTTCAAGGAGAAGTCGCCCCCCGCTACAGCTTTGGTTAGTGATGCGCTACAGCTTTGTTGAGTGATATAAGACCTCCACATACTACAGCCGTCACCCGGCACCAAAGAGTCAGATCGATTTGAAGATCGATTGAAGACAGGCCGGATTTCTGTCAAGCCCTCAGGTTGTGCAAAACTCTCCGCGCATTTCGCCCAACCCCGCTCCACATCAGGCGATTCAATCGCAAAAATAAACTTAAAACCCGTGGCAGAGTTACCCGCTTCAACTCGCTAAACTATTTAAAGGGCGTTATATCCCACTCAAAGAAAGAGAACCTCCGGTCATCGGCAGGAACCCGGAACCCCATATCTTGCCTCAAGGCTCTAATAGAATCAGATCTTTACCCGCAAGATCGGATCTAAGTCCTTTCGATGGGAGTCTTTAGATCAAAAGATAGGGGGAGGGGTATCCACACTTCAATGCTCGAATCAGTCACATCGATCTTCGACCAGGCACACGCGGCCGCCAGCCACATCCGTAGCCGGACCGCCATCCGGCCGAAGCTCGCCATCATCCTCGGCTCCGGCCTCGGCAACTTCGCCTCACAGGTCGCAGACGCCGCCACAATCCCGTACGCCGACATCCCCCATTTCCCTCAATCCACCGTAGCCGGGCACTCCGGACAACTCGTCCTCGGCGCCATCGACAATATCCCGGTGGCCGTCATGCAGGGTCGCGTCCACGCCTACGAGGGCTACTCCATGGCCCAGGTCACCTTCCCCATGCGAGTCCTCGGACTCCTCGGCGTCGAACGACTCATCGTCACCAACGCCGCGGGAGGCATCGACCCCCGCTACGGTCAGGGAGCCATCGTCGCCATCTCCGACCACATCAACCTCACCGGGATGAACGCCGTCTCCGGCCCCAACGAACCCCGCTTCGGCCTGCTCCCCAACTCAGGACAGCGCTTCTTCGATATGTCGGCTGCTTACTCGCCGCGCCTCCGCAAACTCGCCATCAAAGAGGCCGAAAAACAGGGCTGGACCCTCAACGAAGGCGTCTACATCGCTGTCCTCGGCCCCAGCTACGAAACTCCAGCCGAAATTCGCGCCTTCCGCACCCTCGGAGCCGATCTTGTCGGTATGTCCACCGTTCACGAGGTCATCGTCGCCCGCCACATGGGCATCGAAGTCCTCGGCCTCTCCGTCGTCACCAACATGGCCGCCGGAGTCTCGCGCAGCGACGAAGAAACAGAAGCCGAGCCCATCAACCACGATGAAGTCATGGACACCGGCCGCCGCATCGAAGGCCAGTTCACCAGCCTGATCACAGCCTTGATCTCCCAATTGGCCGGCAGCGACACATAACCACAAAAACCGGGTGCCCCATTCATGACGCGGGTCGCCACAGCCACTCGCGTCATGAGTGGGTTGCGCGAAAGCGTAAATCCTACGTCGCCTGAATAAGCTCGGCCTCTCGCACCGTCTCCACAACCGAAACGATCTCACCCACTGAAGCCAATTCCATCACGCGAGCGCGGGCTGTCTCCGACAAAATAAACCGATCATTACGTTCCTTCACTTCACCGCCGAACCGGACCTCAGCCCTGACACCACGCATCCCAAGCAGCCGAAAAAGATGCGGAGCCAGCAGCGCATCGCCCCACCAGCAGACATCCTCCGCCACCGTAGCTTCTGTCGCACTTGCCCTGAATCGAGAACCTCAGTCCCGCAATCTGCAAAGGCACACTCTCATTCAGCACAGAGTGAAACAGCCCTCTGCGAAACGGCAGAACTTCCGAGCCATCGGTCGTTGACCCTTCAGGGAAGAACAGCACCGGCAAGCCGCTTCGATAAGCCGTAGCCATCGCAGCATTCACCGCCGGATAAGTAGACGGCCCGCCCCCACGAACCACATAAACGGTCCCGGCCTGGGCCGTGAGCCAACCGATCAACGGCCACCGCTGGACCTCGCTCTTGGCGACCATCACAAACGGCCGCAACGCGCTGAACAGCAGAATGTCGAGGTAGCTCTGATGATTCGACACCACCGCGCCATAAGCCGGGAGTCCACCCTCAACAACCCACTCCACCCCCATAGCCCGCACAAGCCGGCGGCACAACCCATGCATCCGCACCGCCCCCTCGTAACTCGACCGCGGCCTGCGGATCAAAAAATCAACGGCCGCCCCCAACAGCAGCGCAACGAGCCACACACTGCGAACGATCGAGCGAAGGAAACGAACAATCAACTAGCAACCCTCAAGAAATCTCTGCGCAACCCGCGGATGCAGCGTCTGCAGATCGAGCAGCGTCAGAAAATCAATCGTGCTGAACTCACGATCGATCGCCGGCTCGCTGCAGATCTTCGCCCCAATCGTCAGGTACGCCCGCAGCAGCTTCGGAGCCCGTTCCTCCACGAATTCCGCCTCAGGCCGCGGCAGCGCGTATGCCTGCGTCGCAACCGTACGCAGCCCCGGCTCAACCATGCAATTCCGCAACGATTCATAGACCGCGTGACCCATCGTCGCATCCTGCGAATTCAGCGAGCAGCAGCCCATCATGTAGCGGCCGCCATTCGCCAGCGAATACCGTGCAATCCCACGCCACAACAGATGCAGCACCTCGGAGGACCGATGATCCCGATGAATGCACGCCCGGCCAAGCTCCACAATCTGGCCCCGCATCGCCTCATAAGGCCCAAAGCAGAACTCCTGCTCGCTGTAATAGCCATAATTGCGTCCGGCGACGTCGCCCATCTGCAGCCGGTAAGTACCAATAATCGCTCCGGTAGCCTTCTCCTCAACGATCAGGTGATCGCAAACAGCATCGAAACGGTCGCGGTCCATGCCGTCGACAAACGCCGACTCCAACCCCTCATTCATCTCCAGGTTGAACACGAGAAACCGCAGCCGGAACGTCGCCTCGCGCTCAGCCTCCGTCAAAGCCAGCCGCGCAACATACGGACCGGCTTCCAACCGAATATCTTTCCGCGACGGCAGATCTGATAAATGGGGTTGAACAGGAAGAAGCGGAGAAATTGAGAGAGCAGAACTCGTCAGCATCGATACTCCTTGCGAGGGCCTGAAATACGCCTACAAAGGCTGCACTCGATGCCAGTCTGCGTCCTTTTTTGTTACAGCATGTTCACGTCACGTGAACATTTGTTGAATCAGAAATGGTGCACTCCTTCGATACCCGCCCCAACGCCGCCACCGCAGACCGAGCATCATCCGCCGCCAGTTTCCGATTCATCGGATCCTGAAACACAATCGGCGCGTCAGCAAATCTCACCTCGGCCCGAACGCCTCGAAGTCCCAGAAACTTGAAGATATGCGACCACATATTGCGATCGCCCCAGTAACAGATATCATCCCCAACCGTGACATCCGCTCCATTATTCTCGTGCAAACTGTAGCTCATGTAAGCCGCCGTCACAGGAGCGCCCTCTGCCAAAGCCTGAGCCAGCAATCCGCTGTGGAACTTAAGCAGGCCCGCCCCATCCGAAGTCGTCCCTTCCGGGAAAAAGACGACCGGCAGCCCCGCTTCGAACGCCGCGCTCATGCCCTTCCGCGCCTTCACCGCGGAGCCTCCATGCCCCCGCGCCACAAACACAGTTCCAGCCATCGACGTCATCCACCCGAGAACCGGCTCATGGACGAGCTCAGCCTTCGACACGAAGACGCATCGGTGCAGCGCCGCAAAGATCACAATGTCCGTATAGCTCAGATGGTTGGCGATAACGGCTCCCTGCTCCGGAAACTCACCCGTCAACGCAAGCCCAATCCCCAGGCCCTTCACCGCCCGAGCGCACAGTCGATGAAGCCACTCCGCTCGTGCCTCCCGCTCCGTAGGCCGTTTCAGCAGCAACTCCAGAATGGCCGCTACCACATATCCAATGACCTGAGCAGTCCTGACCAACGACCAAAAAAATCTCACCCGTTCTGAACCTCGCGCTCGGCGGAACTCCTCGCCTGCCTTATGCGCAGTCTATCCTGTTATGCGTGCTCCAGGACAAAACAACACATGCGCGTACCGGCCCGGAAACCTCCGCCACGCCGCAGCGAAACTGGGCTTACCGCCGCATCGCTCTACCCATCTTCGCTCTCCTCCGCATGGGGGCTTCGCCCCGAAAGCTCGCATGGAGTATCGCGGTCGGCATCATGATCGGCATCAATCCTTTGTTGGGCAGCACAACAATCCTATGCCTGGCAGCGGCCTTTATCCTTAGACTGAACATCGCAGCATCGCAGCTTGGGAATCACATCGTCTATCCGCTGGAACTGGTTCTCTTCATTCCGTTCATCCACATCGGGACACGAGTCTTCCATACCGCGCCATTGCCGCTCTCCGCGAACAGCATCCTTGCAGAAGCTCGCAACAGTCCCATCGCGCTCATACGCCAGATATGGTTATGGGAGTACCACGCACTCATCGTCTGGGCGGCCTTCGCGGTAGTGGCCGCACCCGTAATCGCAATCTCACTTACGCCGTTATTGCACAAACTACTTAAGCGCATCGAGCGCCACCAATACCCGATCCTTCCGAACTAACATCAGTTCGAGCCGTGGAACTCCTGCGCCGGATCGCCGCTGCGTACCCATGCCGTATAGATCATGTCCCGCAACTCGATCGCACCAGCGGCCAGTCGCTCCTCTGCAAACGCCTTGCCCTCCGGCGTCCCCCCATCGGCAAAAGCGCCCGCCTTCTCAAGCTGATACGTCTTCTCCACAAGCGTTGCGGTATGTCGCAGATAATCCATATAGTCGGCCCACTCATCATTCAGTAACTTCGGTTGCGTCGCCTGCACCATGGGAGCCACATCTGTCGGCTTGATGTTCGCCGTCACAAACGCCGACTCAAACAGATAGTGAATCTTGTGGTCAGTCGTGTAACCGTGCGGATTCGGTCCAGTCCAGCCGTTGTACTGCATTGTTGTATGTAGCGGCTGCGATCCATCTGCTACATAGTGGCCCAGCCACCCTGCATAAAACAAAATCGCTGACTCCACTGGCTTCGTGTCTTCTCCCGCTGCAAGCAGATGACGATACTCCCGCATTGATGATTTCAATCGCTGGTAAACCTCTTCGGTCACATAGGGCTGCAACCCGACCTTCTCAGGTGTCAGCGCCAGATCGGGATGCGTTGCCGCGGCTTTCTCCAGCGCTCGCACATAGTCATAGCGCTTCTTCGGCAACGGCCCGATCAGGTCAGCGTATTCCAAATCAATAAAGTGTTCAGGCGCCTGCGCCGAGACAAGCTCATCTTCCGCCTTATTGCGCCAGCGGTCTGGCTCCGGGCCCAGATACTCCATCGTGTCCAGCGCATTTCCATTGCGCAAAAACGCCGGCACTTCCTTCGGCAGATTCGCAGCAGCCAGCCGGTTGATCATCCTGTGCCCATCGCCTCCCCATGCCAAAGAAGGCTCAACCATCATGACAGGCACAAGCAAGGCCGACACCGCAAAGCGAACCACACCGCTGATTTTTCCCATATCCGCAGTATAGCGACGTGTCGGAGCTGGCTTTTTCAACGCAAGCATTCACCCAAAGAAACGGGGCGGACGCGACTGTCATTGATTCTTGAGCCAAAGGACTTCAGCTTGAACCCAGTCGCGTACCGCCCATGGATGAACGCATTGTTGTACTCGAAATGAACAACTGTCCAGTCAAAAGAATAAAAAAATTACACCAGCACAGCTGCCCCTTCCACTGCCACACTGCCGAAGACTCTGCGATAGCGCTCAACCTCGTTTGCCGGACCAGTTGCCTTATGGGCGTTGTCCGAGAGCTTCACCGCCGGGCGGCCCTCTACTGTCATCAACTTACACACAAGACTTATCGGTTCGAAATCATCCTCACCACGCGGATGGCAATCGCGAAAGTCATTTGTCAGCAATGTTCCCCAACCAGCGCTGAAGCGGATGCGGCCGTCGAAATACTCGTGAAGCCGAATAATCTCCTCAGCATCCAGTCCATCTGAAGCGATAAATCTCTTTTTGCGAGGATCGCGCCTGCGGCTAAGCAACCACTCGATATATTCGTCCCCCGCCACAAAAGGATCCTTCGAATCACACCTTTGGCCGGTCCAATCCGCTACCCAGTCCGGAGCGCCCTGCAAAAATTGCGTCGTACCAAAGGTATCCGGCAGCATAATCAGGAGTTCTCCGCCGTAGCTCTTCTGCCAAAGCTCGAGGACCTTGTACTGTGACTCGTGCAACTCCTCATCACTGTTGGCCAGCGCAGCCATCGCCATCGGAAGCTCATGCGCATTCGTGCCCATCGCTTCCAGATCGTGCTTGTACGCAAGATAAGTATTCGACGTCCCGGAAAGGCTCTTCCCCAACGCTTCCCGCATCGTCTGCACTGCATATTCCTGCCAAAGAAAGCTATGCCGCCGTCTTGTGCCGAATTCTGATATCTGTACCGCTGGAACCTTGCCCAAAAGTTCAATTTTGTCCCACAATCTCGTCTTCGCGCGTGCGTAAAGAATGTCCAGTTCTAATTCGCTCAATTGAGCAAGCGCCGAGCGGGTCCGGATCTCGCTCAGCAGAGCCAGCCCATAAATCTCCCACATCGTCACCTCGGTCCAAAGCCCTGCGAATCGGAGAATCAGTTGGCCATCCTGCTCGGTGACCTCATACTCCGAGAGCCTGAAGTCCCGCTCCAGCCACTCCAGAAACTCCGGCTCAAAGATACTTTTCGTTCCATAAAACGTATTGCCCGCCAGCCATATCAGTTCGCTCTTCCGGAACTTCAGGTGGCGCACATATTCCATCTGCTCAACGACAGACTGGGCAGGAACGATTTCTGCCAGCCTTACCGAAGTCGTCCGGTTCGTCGTCTCCGACATAACATGAACCTTCGGAAAGTTTTTCCAGATAAACTGCAGCATCAGCAGCTTATAGAAGTCCGTGTCGAGCAAAGACCGCACAATAGGATCGAGCTTCCAGTTATGGTTGTGAGCCCGCTCAGCCAGGTTTACATTCATGCCATCAAGTCTCGCCCTGGTATGAATTCGGCGCAACTCCAATAGGTTGAGTTGTCCCCCGATCGAGAGGAGGTCCATTGAGTCCTGAACCCGAAATCAGGCACGGCATCCCGCAGCGTAATCTCTTCGCTACGACAGAGCGCGAGTGCGTCGAGTGCCCCTATCTCCGCATCTTCAAAACGACCGTCTACGTCCGCAACCACGATCAAAGCCTGAAGTTCTATGTCGACCAGCTCGGCTTCACTGTCGTCGCCGACGCGCGCTTCGACTTCGACGGCCGCTGGGTTGCCATCGCTCCTCCCGACGGCTCCGCACTTCTGGCCCTCGTCGCGCCAAAGCCCGGATCCGAACATTACAAACTCGTTGGCCGGAATACCCAGGTCGGCTTCATCTCCGAAGACATCAACGCCACCTACGAGCTCTGGCGCAGCCGCGGCGTGCGCTTCCACCATCCGCCGCAGCAGACTCTCTTCGGCGCTACCATCGCCGGCTTCTACGACATCGACGGCAACTCCTTCGAACTCCTCGGCTCTGACCAGATCACCCGCGAGATCGAGCGCCAACGCAACCTCGCCTTCGAAAAGCTGGAGGCCGACCGTCGCGCAGCCCAGGAACTCGAGATCGCCAAACAGGTCCAGGCTCGCCTCTTTCCCCAGTCCTATCCTCACCTCAAAACCCTCGACTACGCCGGAGCCTGCATCCAGGCCCGCCACGTCGGCGGCGACTACTTCGACTTCCTCTCCCTCGGCAACAACCGTCTCGGCCTTGTCATCGGTGATATCTCCGGCAAAGGAATCGCCGCTGCCCTTCTCATGGCCAATCTGCAGGCCAACCTTCGCAGCCAGTTCACACTCGCCCGTGACGAACCCCACCTCTTCCTCCAGTCCGTCAACCGGCTCTTCTACCAGAACACTACCGACAGCTCTTACGCCACGGTCTTCTTTGCCGACTACGACGACACCGAGCGCCGCCTTCGCTACGCCAACTGCGGCCACCTCTCCGGCCTTCTTCTCCGCAAAAACGGTTACATCGAGCGCCTCGGCTCAACAGGAACTGTCCTGGGCCTCTTTGAAGACTGGCACTCCCCCACCGTCGAGTGCCAACTCGCCCCCGGCGATCTCCTCGCCCTCTACACCGACGGAGTCACCGAATCCCCCAACGAAGCCGAAGACGAATTCGGCGAAGACCGACTCATCGAGAGCCTGCGCCGCAACGCCTCTTTACCCCCCAGAATCCTGCTTTCCACCGTCATCGCCGATATCAAACGCTTCAGCCCATGCGAGCAACACGACGACATTACGCTCATCGTCGCCAAGTGCACCGTCAGCTAACTCCCGGAGAAGACTCTTCAACCAGTTTCGCCAGTTTCTGGAGCGCCATTCGGCAACCCAGCTCATTGTCTTCCAACAGAATGCCTTCCGGAAGCTTCTCGCATCGCACTGTCACCGCGGTTCCTCTGCATCAAGAAACGCCTGGTAGATGACCTCACGCGATGCTCTGATGATCCTCGAGACCCTGGTGCGTCTTTGCTTTCTCAAATGGCTCTTTCATACCTGCGCGCCGGCCTAATCTCCGCTCTATTAAATTCACATAAAACCCGCGCCAATACGGCTCTAAACGTTGATATCCTATATAGGCTATGCCTACCAAAAAAGAACTCCTCACCAACCCCATCCAGCACATCGACTTCAAGCAGCACAACGTCGTCGCTCTCGTCGATTCCATGCGTCAGATGGCCTTCTCCGCACGCGACACTGCCCGCGCCGCCGACATCTACGAAATGATGCTCCGCGACCAGGAGTGCGGCGTCATTCTCTGTCTCGCCGGTTCCCTCATCTCCGCCGGCCTCCAGAAAGTCTTCGTCGACCTCGTTCGCAACAACATGGTCGATGCCATCGTCTCTACCGGAGCCAACATCGTCGATCAGGATTTCTTCGAAGCCCTCGGCTTCAATCACTGGGTCGCAGGCGATGAGTACAAGTACGGTGCAGGCGACGCCGAGCTCCGCGATCTCATGATCGATCGCATCTACGACACCTTCATCGATGAAGAAGAGCTCCGCTTCTGCGACGAGACTACCCACCAGATCGCCAACTCGCTCGACCCGCGTCCCCACAGCTCCCGCGAGTTCATCCGCGAGATGGGTGCCTATCTTGTCAAAAACGGCAAGACACCGAAGGACGGCGGTAAAGACTCGATCATCCTCGCCGCCTACGAGAAGAACGTTCCCATCTTCTGCCCCGCCTTCTCTGACTGCTCCGCCGGATTCGGCCTGGTCGCTCACCAGCACGCGCGTCAGGGCAAGCCGATGGTCTCTATCGACTCTGCGAAAGACTTCTACGAACTCACGCAGCTCAAGATCATCAATCCCACCACCGGCCTGCTCATGATCGGCGGCGGCGTTCCTAAGAACTTCGCCCAGGACATCGTTGTCGCAGCCGATATTCTGGGCGTCGAAGCCCCCATGCACAAATACGCCATTCAGATCACCGTAGCTGACTCGCGCGATGGTGCCCTTTCTGGCTCAACCCTTAAGGAAGCTTCAAGCTGGGGCAAGGTTGACCTTACCTACGAACAGATGGTCTACTCCGAAGCCACCCTGGCTCTTCCAATCATCACTGGTTACGCCTTCCACAAGAATGCACAGGCCGCCCGAAAAGGCCGCCAGTGGTCAAGTCATCTGGATCAAGTACCAGTAATCGCATAGTACCCAATACCTTTGGAAAAAAAGACCGCCATCTTCACGATGGCGGTTTTTTGTGCTTATAAGCCATGTCAAATGTTGACATTGGTGATAACCCTCCTACGTGTTATTGCCGCTGCAACTTTTTTTCTGTCATTCTTCTTTGGAATGGACCAACAGAGCTGTTGATGAGAATTCAATAAGAGACTTGAAAAACATCAACTGATACATGAGGATTTTGCTGTAACTTTGGGGATTTCCAAATCGGCCCCTTGTTCTTCTTTCTCGTAAGTGCTGCAGCAAATTTATTTATTTGGCGCATGCAAAGATTTTCGCTTGATTTATCCGCCTTCGGTTACCATTTCTGAAAGGGACAGTTACCAAAGATTTCCCAAGTTCGGCCATGCATATTCTCCCGATTCTTAGTTACCTCGCCCTCCTGACCACTTGCGGCTTTCTTCTTTTGGCCTTACTTCGTGCGCAACGCACCACTCGAGAACTCGCGGAGCAACTCACGCACGCCCGTGAACAACAACACCAGGACAAAATTCAACTCAACGAGCGCTCGCAGCTCGACACTCTGAAGGACGAGTTCATCTCGACCGTCTCCCACGAACTTCGCACTCCTCTTACCAGCATTCGCGGAGCACTTGGCCTGCTCTCTTCCGGAACGATCGGCGACGTCGACGCCAAGGCACTCAACCTCCTGCGCATCGCCACCACAAACGCAGACCGTCTCATCCGCCTCATCAACGATATCCTCGACCTCGAGCGCATGGAGTCCGGCCGCGCGCCTCTTCAGATCCGCCGCTGCGCCCTCCGCGATCTTTGCCAACAGGCCATCGAAACCATGGCCGGCGCGGCCGACGCCAATATGGTCCATATCGAGCTCGTCCCCTCGACTGTCGCCCAGGCCGCAGCTCCTGAAGCCCTTTTCTTCGACGGCGACGCAGACCGGATACTCCAGGTCCTCACCAACCTGCTCTCAAATGCAATCAAGTTTTCACCCCAGGCTTCAACAGTCCGCATCCACACCGACGCAACCCACGATTCCATCCTCCTTAAAGTCGTCGATGAAGGTCGCGGAATCCCGCAGGACAAACTCGACACCATATTTGACCGTTTCCAGCAGGTCGAGCCCTCTGACCATCGTCAGCGCGGAGGCACAGGCCTCGGTCTCGCAATCTGCCGCAGTATCGTTCAGCAGCACGGAGGCTCCATCTGGGCCCAGCGCAATCTCGGCCCCGGAACCACCTTTTACGTCATGCTCCCGCGTACCTCGCGCGCAACCGATCTCACGCCCGACAGCATCGCCTCCCTCGCCCTGCCTCCGCGCGGCGACGGCGCCATCCTCGTCTGCGACGACGATCCTGGCATCCGTACCATCGTTTCCGAGCACCTCACCCGTCAGGGCTACACCGTCCTTGAAGCCGCATCCGGAGATCAGGCCCTTACCATGGCAAGCGAGCACCAGGTTGAAGCCATTCTCCTGGATCTCTATATGCCGGGTCTGAGCGGATGGGAAACTCTCCAGCGCCTGCGCAACAATCAGGCCACTGCAAATATCCCGGTAGTAGTACTCAGCGTCCTCTCTTCAACACTCCGCCCGCAGCTCACAGGCGATGCTCAGGGCTGGGTCCAGAAGCCCTTCAACGAGCAGCTTCTCTTCGCTGAGCTGGGCCGCGTCCTGCATCACGGCGAAGGCCCGGCCTATATCCTCCTCGTCGAAGACGATGACGATCTCGCCAGCGTCCTTATCGCCAGCTTCCAGGACGCACCCGTCCACATCGACCACGCTTCCACCCGGCAGGAGGCCATCCGCCAGTGCATCAACCGGCGCCCTGACCTGCTCATCCTCGACCTCACCCTGCCCGATGGCGATGGCTTCTCCTTCGTCGAGTGGCTGCGTCAGCAACCCTCTCTTCGCACGCTTCCCATAGTGGTCTACTCCGGTCGCGAGATCTCCGACGCCGAAATGGCAAAGCTCCGCCTCGGACCCACCGAATTCCTGACCAAGGCCAAGGTTCAGCCGCAGGAGGTCGAGGAACTCGTCCTCTCCATGGTCCAGCGTATCCGGACCCGCTTCACCGATCTCGCTACCGCAGGACCTGCCTCCTAATCGGAAGAAACTTCGCAGTTACCTGTAAGAATTTTCGTCGCATGAGACAATAAATTCGTTCCATGCGACGGATTCTGATAATCGACGACGAGGATGACATCCGCGAAGTGGCCGCTCTGTCTCTTGAAGCGACTGCGGGTTGGAAAGTCCTCACTGCCAGCTCCGGCGCTGAAGGCATCGAAATTGCCAAGGCAGAGCAACCCGACGCGATCCTTATGGACGTCATGATGCCCGGAACGGACGGCCCCACCACCTACCGCAACATGCAGGAAATTCCTGCCCTCGCTCACATCCCCGTCCTGCTCCTCACCGCAAAGGTCCAGGGCGTCGACAAGCGCCGCTTTGCCGACCTCGGCGTCCGCGCAATCCTCTTCAAGCCCTTTGATCCACTCACGCTCGCCGAGCAGATCTCAGAGGCGCTTCATTGGAAGAACGGCGCTGATTCGGTGCACAATCCGTCACCTACCTATTGAAAACCTCTTCCTTCTTCGCAGAAAAGCAAGTAGAGTACTCTAACCTTTCACGGTGAACGCTGAGCAAGACCTCACCCGCATATGAGCAATACGCCTGAAACAGAAATCCAGACGTTACTCCAGGACATCTGGAAACGTCACCTCCCTCAACTGCTCGAACGGCTCAATCTGCTCGAGCATGCCGCGACTCTCGCGGCTTCCTCGTCTCTATCCGAAGAGCAGCGTGCCGAAGCTCAGAACGTGGCCCACAAACTCGCCGGAAACCTCGGCATGTTCGGTCACGTGCACGCAGGAAACACCGCAAGCCAGATTGAGCAGATTCTTAAAGACCCCACGCCACAAGCGCTCGCTGAATTACCCTCTCTCGTGGCTATGCTGAAGGAGAGTCTCGCACCGCATCTCACAACGGAATAACATCGCGCCGCGAACTTCCCCCTATCTCACCTGCTCCACCGCCCACCCCGCAAGATCGATCGCCGCATCGAACCCGTCAAACTCAACAGGCAACGTATTCCGCCGATCCACGTACTCGTTGTAGATCCAGGGATCTGTCACGGCAAACACCGTCCCCTTCCCCACCTTAGCCACGGCCGCCAGCACATCCCCCTTGTCCGTGATCACCGCCTTCGCTGGCCCCGATAACGTAATCGTGCAAATCTCTTTCAGATAGGCCTGGTGCGGATGCGCAAAAACTCCATTCCCCGCTGGAATCATCACTGTCCCCTGCGACCACGTATTGTTCTCCACCGCGTTCCGCAGCACCGGATTGAAGTGAATCCCAAACCGCTCACTCATCGTGTTGAAGTGCTCGAACTCCGAGTTGTTCACATCGTTCTCCATCAGGACGAGCACACCGCCGGCCTTCACCCAAGCCTCAATCGCATCCCCGCTCGCCTTGTCCATGTAGTGCAGCGCCGGATTCTTCGTCGGAATATCCGGCGACGCAATCACATAGATCTGGGCCTTCTTCAAATCCGCCATGGTAGGAGCACCCGTCAACGTCGCCAGCTTCACGCCATAGCGCTGAAATGCCCGTCCAAAGAACGCGAACCCCGAATTCGCATCGTCATCCCACTTGTAGTGAAACAACTCCGTCTGCCCAAACGCATTCTTCCGAGTCTGCGAGTTGAACCACGCATCCACCATCACCGTCTTGCCCTGCCCCAGCGCTTGAGTCGAGGCCTGCTCCATCTCCGATCCCGCCAGTAGAAACGCTCCGATGCCTTTCGCATCGTTCACTCGAGTCTTCTCGCCAATGTAGTAATCAAACGTCCCCGAGCGATATGGATTCCCGCCCAATCCGCCAACCTTTACCGTCCCATCCAGCTCCATCGCGCCGTCAGAGTCCGTCTTCACAAACGCTTTCTGAATTCCCTCCCACCCACGGCGCGCGCTCGTCTCATCGCCCTGCGGCAGATACCCCATCCGCACACCCTTCGCAATCGCGTACACAAACATGCTGCTGGCGGACGCCTCCGTATAATTCCCCGGCTTGCTTCCCTTATCCAGCACCTGCCACCAGAGCCCGGTCGTCTTATCCTGATACCGTATCGACGCTGCCGTCACCCGATTGAGCGACGCAATCAACTCCTTACGCTGCGGGTGATCCATGGGAAACCAATCCAGCACATCCACCAGCGCCATCGCGTACCAACCCATCGCGCGTCCCCAGGCCTCAGGCGAAAGCCCGGTCGTCTTATCGGCCCAGTCCATCTTCTTCGACTCATCCCATCCATGCCGCAGCAATCCTGTCTTCGGATCGCGCATATGCTCATCCATCAGCAGCAACTGCTTCGCGATATCGTCAAAGTCCTTCGGCTGCTGGAACGTCGCTGCGTAAGCGGCCCGGAACGGCTCCGCCATATACGCTCCATCCAGCCACATCTGGTTCGGATAGATCTGCTTGTGCCAGTACCCTCCGCTCGCAGTCCGCGGCTGCTCCGCAAGTTGATCCTCCAGAAACTTCGCCGCCTTCGCATACTTCGCCTGCTGGGTCACCCGGTACACCAGCATCACCGCGCGTCCCATCTCAATCGAGTCGAGACTATGCGCCTCCGCCCCAAACGTCTTGATCGTGCCGTCTGCAGCTACATATTTATCCACCGCCGCCTTGATGTACTTGAAATCCCCGCCCGCAGCCGTCGAATGCCACTCCGCCGCCATCCCATCCAGCAGAACACCCTCCTCATACGCCCACACACCCGGCTTGTTCTGCGTCGAAATCATCCCGTCCGGCCACATCTTGATCACCGTCGCCGCCATCTTGGCCGAAGGCGAATTCAGATCCACCTGCCCAACCTGCCCCCACGCAATCTGACCTCCCAACGCCCCAACCACGAAAGTAGCCATCAACAACTTCATTTCCAAAACCTCACCTGCACAAATAAAAGATTGCCATCCAGCATACCTGCCAGAACCCTCCATCTGACAACCAGCGAAATCAACGTATCATCCTGAACGAAGCGAAGTCGAAGAGCCTGCTCCGAGCTTGTCGAAGGGACCCGCGGTTTGGACGGTAACGCCGCAATTCTCCCTTGCGGATAACATTTCAACTCAACATGATTTAGTCGCACTCCAGGGCAGTCCAGACCCCGGCCGGCGTCCCGCTCGCTCCCGTAATCATCACATCCACAAACCCACCCGCAGGAACAGCGACACTTCCCGTAGCTGTGCAACTCCCACCCGAAGCCACGGAGCAACTCAATGCCGTATTGGCGATGCTCCCTGCAACCCCAGCCCGCAGCGTCACGGTCAACGTATTCGACTGCTGCGAAAACACCGCCAGCTTCGACGCCGTGCACCCCGCCGGAACCCACGTCAGCACCGCCGCCGTCTCGCTCGCACTCGCATTCGGGTTGTTCACGGAGTAGTACGTCGTACTGAACGACACCGGGTGATACATCGAAGCAAACGGAATCCCGCTCGTCCCGCCGCCGCCCCCTCCGCCACTCGTGCCAGCCGCACCCTGAGGGATCGTAAAGTTCAACACCGCCGCCGACGCAGTCCCGCCGTTCGTCACCGAAGCCTGCGTCCCCGCCGCACCCGTAGTCACTATCCCGATCGCTACCGTAGCCGCCGCTCCCGCTGGACCCGACGGCCCCGCACTTCCCGCCTGAGCCAATACAGCCCACTGCGCAGGCGAGACATCCGGAACCGATCCAAAGCTCGAAGTCAGCGCCAGGTACGTGCTCCCGGCATAGCTCACCGCATCATTCGCCACGTACCCCGCCGCCGAGGTCCAGCCCCCACGCCAGTTCACACCCGTTGCTCCCGCAACCCCTTGAGGCCCCTGAGGCCCGGCCGCTCCCGCAGCGCCAGCCACTCCTGCCGCTGCCAGCACCGACCAGTACGAAGGCGAAATATCCGGTTGCCGCCCCGCATTCGCCACCAGCGCGATGTAACTGCCGCCACCATACCCGACGGCATCCCCCACCGAATAGCTCTGCCCCACAATCCAACTCCCCTTGAAACTCGCAGGAGGACCCTGCGGCCCCGTAGCCCCAGCAGCTCCCGTAGCCCCAGCTATCCCCTGCGGCCCCTGAACCCCCATCGGCCCCTGCGGTCCGGCCGGCCCCTGCGCCGCCAGCAGCGCCCAGTAGCTTGGGCTCACATCCGGAGTCTGCCCCACATTCCCCGCAACCAGCGAGATAAAAGTCGACCCGCCAAAGCTCACCGCATCATGCAGCCCATAGTTCGTCGCGGACGAATAATTCCCCACATAATTCACCACCGCCGGGCCCTGCGGACCCATCGACCCCTGCAATCCTTGTGGACCTTGTGGTCCCACAGGCCCCTGCCCTCCCGTCGCTCCCGCAGCACCCGCTGATCCTTGAGGCCCCTGAGGCCCCGGCGTCCCCGTAGCAAACATCCCCCACGCCGCCGGGCTCTGGTCCGGAGTATTCCCATGGTTTGAGTCCATCAGCGACACATACCCCGAGCCTCCGTACACCACCCCATCTCCCAGAGCATAATTCGCCGCCGACGAATACGTCCCGCGAAACGTCATGCCTACTGGGCCGGCCGGCCCCATGGGCCCCATCGGCCCCTGGAAGCCCTGTGGCCCTTGCGATCCCGGAATACCCTGCGCTCCTGCCTGGCCCGGAATTCCCTGCGAACCTTGCGGTCCCGTCGCTCCCGGTGGCCCAACACTCCCCGGGAGACCCTGTGGACCCGCAGCTCCCGTCGCCCCTTGTGCTCCCTGCAAACCCTGTGGGCCCTGTTGCGTCAGCGCACCCCAGTATGACGGCGACTGGTCCGGAGTGTTCCCATGATTCCCACTCACCCGCGAAACCCAGCTCCCACCCTGCCACAAGACAACATCGCCCAGCGCATAGTTTGTCGTCGAACCATAGACTCCCTGGTACACCAATCCCGGCGACCCCGCCGGCCCCGGCGATCCCAGCGGCCCTGCGGGTCCTTGTGGACCGATCACCCCCTGAATTCCGGGCGGTCCTTGAGGCCCCTGTGGCCCCGCCGACCCTGCCGGTCCCTGGGGTCCAGCCTGGGCCTGTGCCAGCAGGCCCCAGTAACCCGGCGATTGATCCGGGGTGTTCCCATGGTTCCCCGAGGTCAACGAAACATAGCTCGATCCCTGATACGAAACAACGTCATACAGTCCATAGTTTGCGGTCGAACTATAGATGCCCTGAAAATTCAGCGACACAGCATTCGAAGACCCGGCAGGTCCCGGAGGCCCTGCCGGCCCCTGTGCGCCAGCGTCACCCTTAGGACCTTGCGGCCCCGCGGACCCCTGAATGCCTTGAACTCCCTGCGGGCCTTGGGCGCCGGCAGGCCCCTGGGCACCGGCAGGACCTTGAAGCCCCTGCGTCGCAAACGAAATATCCAGCTCCGGAGCATGCCCCGTCAGGTCATTCTCCTTGCTGTCGAACTGCAACACCGCCGTAGCTGCCGTCAGCGCGAGTCCACGATTCGTCGATGGGGCTGCAATCCACCCCTGCACGACCGCGGTCACATCCATCGTCACATAGGCGCCAGCCTGGTTCACCTGAACTACCTGCGCCGCACTCCCCAGCGTCGGCAGCGTCGCATACGTCACTCCGTACTCGCTCCACGATTCACTCACCGGCTGCACATTCATCAGCCCCGGAGTATCCGCCCGATTGCAGTACACCCGCAGCAGCGCCCTCGAAACCTGCGAAGGTGTCGTACCCGGCGGAAGCCCGCTCAGGTCAAACTGCATCAGCGCTGTATAGCCCCCACCCACATTGAGATTCGAAATAGCCCCGCTGTTTATCGAGGGCAGCGCGCTGTTCACATGCGCATCCGCCACCAGCGTCGCCTGCGTCGCAACGCAGAACTTCCCACCCGACACTAGAAGAACCGCGATCCCACCCCAATGCCCCAGATGTCTCGCTGCCAACCTGAAAACCAGGCCCATCCAAACCCTCTGGGCGGTTCTCCGGCCACACAAATCCCTATGGCCGGAGAACCGCCCACTCAACGATCAAAACTCTGCAATGCACGTCGCCGCTGGCCATCTCCCGGCCATGCGTTTGTTGTCAAACAGACAAACTGGGAGTATTCCCGTTTTAGGCGAAACATTTCTAAAAAACAACTAATTTTGCTGCGACATCCATGATTTCGGACACTTTAGCAGTCACATATTCGATCGAAAGTCCGGATCCTTGATCTGGCTCGCTGGTTTAGATGGAAAAGCACGATCAGACTTCGAACTCCGGCAGCTTCATAACAAGGCCCGGGGAGCTTCCATTTCTTGTCAACACCCCAAATGATCCAACCACCACAAAACAAACAACATCCGCTTGGCAGAGCAATTTCGTCCGTCCGCTATGATAGAAACCAGGGAGCAACAAAGAACCCCCGGCACCCGGGGCTTTTCAAATTTAGCCCGGCAACTCAGGCATAAGGAATACCTTAGAACCAGCGGTCCTTTAGAATGAATATCTTACAAAGTGAGCACAGACTAAGTAACTTATTATGAACACTTTGGGAAAAAAGATAGGGGGGAGGGGGGGTATCCCTGACAACAAGCACGCAACATCCCATATAGTTCAAGGACGATAGAGCAGATCAACAGAGGACGTATCGCGATGAGCGAAAGAAAAATCAACACCCCCGGCCAGTTACCCGACCCCGCCACCCTCGTCGACATCCCGCGCCTCATCACCGACTACTACGCCCTCCACCCCGACCCTTCCATTCCCGCCCAGCGCGTAGCCTTTGGAACATCCGGCCATCGCGGCTCCTCCTTTCATGCCAGCTTCAACGATGACCACATCGCCGCCATCACCCAGGCCATCGTTGAGTACCGGGCCGGCCAGCACACCCTCGGCCCCCTCTTCCTCGCCAAAGACACACACGCCCTCTCCGAGCCCGCCTTCACCACCGCTCTTGAAGTCCTCGTCGCCAACGGCGTCGAGGTCATGGTCGACGACAAGCTCGCCTACACCCCCACCCCCGCTCTCTCCCATGCCATCCTTACCCGCAATCAAAACCTCAAGCTCCACCGCGCCGACGGCATCGTCATCACTCCGTCCCACAACCCTCCCGAAGACGGCGGCTTCAAGTACAACCCTCCCAACGGTGGCCCGGCCGACACCACCGCCACCAGGTGGATCGAGAACCGCGCCAACGAACTCATCGCCGCCGGTCTCAAGGGCGTAAAACGCACCACTTACTTCAGCGCCCTCTCCGCCGACAAAACCTACCGGCACGACTACATCACCGCCTACGTCAACGACCTGAGCAACGTCATCGACTTTGACGTCATCCGCAACTCCGGCCTCAAACTCGCCGTCGATCCACTGGGAGGAGCCGGAGTCCACTACTGGCCCCGCATCGCCGAGAAATATAACCTTCCGCTCGAAATTCTCAACAATACCGTCGATCCCACCTTCCGCTTCATGACCTGCGATTGGGACGGCCGCATCCGCATGGACTGCTCCAGCCCCTACGCCATGGCCTCCATGATCGCGAACAAGGACAAGTACGACGTCTCCTTCGCCGCCGATACCGACCACGACCGCCACGGCGTCGTCACCCGGACCGCCGGTCTCCTCAATCCCAATCACTATCTCGCCGTCTGCATCCAGTATCTTTTCACCCACCGCCCCGACTGGGGAGCGAACACCGCCATCGGCAAGACGCTCGTCTCCTCCTCCATCATTGACCGCGTCGCCAAAGGCCTCAGCCGCCCCATGCTCGAGGTCCCCGTGGGCTTCAAATGGTTTGTTGACGGCCTCATCGACGGCTCGCTCGGCTTCGTAGGCGAAGAATCCGCCGGAGCGTCCTTCCTCCGCCGCAACGGCAAGGTCTGGACCACCGACAAGGACGGCATTATCCCCGGTCTCCTCGCCGCCGAGATGACCGCCCGCATCGGCAAAGATCCCGGTCAGCTCTACCAGGAGCTCACGCAGAAATACGGCAACCCCGTCTACCAGCGCATCGACGCGGCAGCCACAAAAGAACAGAAAACCAAGCTGGGCAAACTCTCCCCATCGCAGGTCACGGCAAAAGAGCTCGCAGGCGAACCCATCACCGCCATCCTCACCGAAGCCCCTGGCAACCACGCCCCAATCGGAGGCCTCAAGGTCGCCACAGAAAACGGCTGGTTCGCCGCCCGCCCCTCAGGCACCGAAGACGTCTACAAGATCTATGCCGAGAGCTTCAAAGGACAGGACCACCTGAAACAAATCCAGACCGAAGCCCAACAACTGGTCAGCAAAGCAATCGCCTAGACAGAAACACTAACGGCAAAAAGCAAAGCCGCCCTTTTTAAGAGAGCGGCCGTTCTTTGAAATCCGAATAGAAGAATGAGCCCTAGTTGAAGATCGCTCCCACCGTATCGTCGCTCGTTAACGTGACCTTGCAATAATTCGGCCCGTTTTGAATCGGAGGACCGGAATACGGCGTCGAGCCCGTGGTGTCCGTAACTGGTTGGCAGTTGATGGACCATCCACCAAAGGCGCCGCCTGTTGCCGTCAACACAACCGTGGCACCCACCGGATAGGTCGCAGTGCAGACCGAGCCCCCAGCTCCTGTCCATCCCGGTCCGCAATGGAGCACGTTGGGCGTGGGTGGATTCGAAACAGACGGTGCAGTAACCTGCCAATTCTGCGCGGTGTTAGTGTTCAAACCTTCGTTGTAGACAGTCAACGTCGAAAGGAGTCCCGGTACTGGTGGAGTGCAAGAATTCGGTGGGCAACCAAACGTTGCCGTAGCTGTCTGTATAGTTCCATCGCTGCTTTTCGCTTCGGCAATAATCGTGGCGTTGCCAACTCCCCATGCAGTTGCAACACCACCATTTTGCGCGCCGGACGTCGGAGAGGCGCCGTTGTTCGTCGTGACAGGGAAGGTATTCGGAAAAGATGTGATCCACGTGGCGGAATTGGTAAGATCTCGTACGTATGGAGGCGTCGCAAACGTTCCGATTGCGAGAAATTGTCCAGCATCTTGTAAATTACCAACCGTAATTGAGCTCGGAATGATTGTGAGCGAAAGCAGGTCCTGCGGTGCGGCCGTAAGCGTAGTGGTCAGCGCCGCTGTGTTCGATACGACCGAGCCATCACTGTTAGTCAACTCCGCGGTGATGGTGCTGTTGCCTGCAGCTAAGTTTTTGGCAAGTCCAGTTGCGCTGATCGAACCAGCCGAGGGCAAACTGGAGTTCCACTTCAACTGTGGAGAGTTGGTCACGTCCTGTTGCAATCCAGTCGTTCCTAAGGTGGCGAGCGCTATGAACTGAGCTGTTTGGTTAAGAGTAGAAAGCGTCTGAGAACTGGGCAGGATCGTCACGGCAGTAAACTGCTGAGTCGTTCCACCGGTTACGTTGAACGTTCCAGTTCCGACAACGGCGGTTCCACCGGTACCGGCATATAGCGCAGTAATTGTCGTCGTTCCCTTGCTAACAGCAGTAGCAGTGCCAGAAGTGGTGTTGATTGTTGCAATCTGCGTGCTGCTGGAACTCCACTGTACCTGATTAGTGAGGTTTAACGTCGCACCCGATGTAGTCGTTCCGATGGCGAGAAACGAACTGGTTTGACCTGGCGTCGCAACCGATTGAGCACCCGGAATGACAGCGATCGAGGCAACCGCTCCCCCGGATGCCACAGTTCCCGAAGACGTGACCGTGATCGTTGCGCTGGCGCTTACGGGACCGTTGAACGCCGTCGAGCTGGCGGTGATCGTCGTTGTGCCCGCACCCAAAGCCGTGACCATGCCGGAAGAATTGACCGTTGCCACAGCAGGGTTGCTGGAGGTCCATGCCACCGCGTTGGTAAGGTTTTGTGTCGAATGGTGATTGGCATTTCCGAACGTCCCCATGGCGGTCAACTGCGCGGTTTGTCCTACCGCCACTGACTGACTAGCGGGTGAAACCTGAACGGAATCGAGCCCTGAGTTGTCGCAACCAATAAGAGTAGAACCAAGACAAAGGAGGAATATCCCCCGAATCCAACAGCGAACGAACATGCAGCCTCCGACACGGCCCGAGATGGCTCCGCAGCGCGGCGCAAACCAATCTCAATTGCCCAATGGATTCTGCACAAGCAAACGGATAGCCACTTTGCTTGCGATATTGCCTATTTAGAAATCAATAACTTAGGTACTAACCACGACACGCACGTGTCTTCGGTTGTTTACACAAGTGTGCTCGGAAAGGTAAGTGATGTTTACAGATACAGCCAAACGGGCCGTAAGGATATGTCCGTGCGTCCGAAACAGTGTCGTCGCGCCAAGTGCGCTGAATCTTCTGCTGCCGGCAATCAGCAACCCGCTGAGATTCGAAGCGTGGCTGAAAGGGCACAACGCATACGCGCTACCGTGGAGAGAAAACGGCGGGTATAAAAGGAAAAGGCCCGATCTATCGGGCCAGATCCCAAACCAATCCACTTGCCGTCGCTCTAACCCAGGCTTCCATCGCGGAACCGTGAGTGCAGAGACTTGATAACTGGGAGTCGATCGAATGCGGTTGCCGGGGTGTCCATTGCCTTCTTGAACGATGCCTTGAAGGCATCCATCTCAGATTGCAGACCAACGGTGACGCGAACGTAGGTGGGCCATGCGGACCAGCTCCTGCCGATGTGGATTCCATCCTGCGCCATGAGTTGACGAATCTGTGGCCCGGGGCGCTTAACATCCACCATGAAGCAGTTGCTCTGCGACGGAATAAAGGAGTAGTTGTTTGCCTTGAGCCATGCGAAGGTGTCGTTGCGTGTGCCGGCGATGATCTTCTTCCGCGTGGGCACGAGATCGGAATCCATGAGGCTCGCCTGCGCGGCAATCATGCCGGTGATGGGCATCGGCGACTGGCCGTAATCTTCGAGCTTCTTGAGAAGGTCGGGACGGCCGATGGCGAAGCCGCAACGGATGCCGGCCATGCCATAGATCTTCGAGAAGGTACGGAGAATGACGACGTCCTTGCCAGCTTTGACGTGGTCGATTGCAGAGGTCGCGTCGGAGAGGTGAATATACGCCTCATCGATAAGGATGACCGCACCGGCAGGCTTGTTGGCGATGAGCCAGTCGATATCTTCTTTGCCGGTGATGGTGCCGGTAGGATTGTTGGGATTGCAGATGTAGATCAGGCCGGCGTTGGGATCGGCCTTGGCCATCGCGTGAACGTCGTGCGAATAATCTTTTGCGAGCGGCACGGCGTGAATAGGAGCCTTGGCGATCTCGGCGGCGCGCTGCGCGGCTTCGTACGTGGGGTTGCCCAACACGAGGCTCTTCGAGGGCGAGACGAACGAGAGCACGGTATAGTGCAGCGGCGCGCTTGAGCCGTCATAGACCATGACGTGGTCGGTGGGGACGCCCATCTGCTCGGCGTAGAGCTTCATGAGATTGAAATAGAGCGGAGGAGCGTAGCGCCCGCCGTTGGGGATGATGTTTGCAATCGCTCTGCGCGCGTTCTCGCTCGGACCGAGGGGATTCTCGTTGGCGTCGAGGTAGATGCCCTTCATGGAGAACTCGGGAACTGCAGCGGTCTCGACACGAGCGGCATAGGCGAAGTGGGCTTCCGTGAGGATGGGGCCAGCGGCGAGGACAGCAGAGGCGGAGCGAAGGAAGTTCCGGCGGGAGATTGAAGTGAGATCGTGCGAGGTCATGGCAGCTCCTGTGTTGCGGTCTTTAGTTTTGAGCCAGTGAAGAGAACTGAGTGGCAAGCAAGGGCGCTCAGCTAGCTTCCAATGTAGTTCTGCAAAGGCGTATTTACAAGGGATTCTCCGAAATTCTGGCGGGCGCTTGTCACAGAAGTGGTTACACTGTCGTGGTCTGTTTCTCATCGCTGGACCAGTGAGGGATCCATGAGACCCGTTGTCAGCTCGGACGGTGCGTTTGCGAGAAGGCCGCCGAGAAGGCGTGGAGGCGACTGGGGAAAGCTGTTGTTGGTGCTCCTGCTTGTGGGGGTGGCAATGCTTGGAGCGGATGCGCTGTTTGCCCCCTGGGCTTTTTATCTTGGCGGCCATTTTCATCTTTGGCCTGGATGGCAAGGGTGGGGAACGTTGCACTCGCCGAGCGCTGGTGGGGACTACAAGCTCTATGTGCGATTTACTCCAACGCCGAGCGGCCCTCCATATTTGAGCAAAGCCGTGAAGGGAGATGCGTTTCTTTGCACACCTCGCGGGGAGAGATACCATTTGCGGCTTGGCGGTGGAATGCCGAAGAAGCTGCCGCTAAATACGGTGGGGCAGCCGCTTCGGCTTTACGCCAATAACTACTCAGGACTGAACCAGTTCAGTGGAGACCTGAGACCACAGCTGGATCTTTGGGGAGTGTGGGGAGCGACAGGGCCGGTGATGGAGGATCGCGGAAGCATTGCGAAGGCGTTCTCGCCGGATGGAACTTTGCGGCCGAAGAGTGACCCGGCGAGGTACAAGAGTACGGAAAACATCCACGTGGATTTTGAGGAAGCTTCTGCTTTTGCGTTATGGCCAGGTTGCAATGCGAAGTGAGCGATTCGGATGGAGTGCTGAATGCAGCGACGGGATTTTCTGATTGGATCGGCATGGATTGCGACGGGAGCCTGGACATGTCTGGGGCTTGCACCAGAAGCGGGACAGCGAGTTTATCGCGTGCTTGGTGTACCTTTACGGAGCGGATCGCTCTATCCGGGCAATGAGAACGATGCGCAGGCATATCGAGATATTCGATTTGTTGATCGGTTAAAGAGTGCCGGTGTTGAAGTGAGCGATGAGGGTAACGTTACGATTCCCAGCTATCTGCCGCATCACGCTGTGCCACCGATACGAAGTTGGCCCGGACCGAGAATCGCATGGGAGTGCGTAGCGGAAAGAGTAGGTCCGTACCTGCAAAAGGGCGAGGTTCCTCTGTTGATTGGGTGCGACTGCAGCGTAGTGGTTGGGACGACGCAGGCTTTGATGCATTCGGCAGGTGCGGACAAGGTTCATGTGGTCTATGTAGACGGCGACTTCGACGATGCGCCGCCGGAGGCTGCACGTGTGAACAGCGCTGCCTCGGTGGGAGTCTGGCTGCTGACTCACGAATCACCGTTCTGGACCGGGCCTGCGCTCAAGGGATCACAAGTGACGGTGGTTGGGTGGTCGAATCCTTCGCGTACCTCAGGTGGCGGGGTCGGAGCGTTCTCGCGAGAGGACGTTGAAAGGATGGGTGCGAAAGTGACGGCGCAAAGAGTACTGGCGAGCATTCCGAAAGATGCTGTCATCATTCTGCACTTCGACATCGATGTGATACGTGCGAGCGAGATGCCTGCAGCTTACTTTCCGCATGCGCAGGGTTTGACGCTGGCGGAGACTGCGGAATTGATGGGCGCGTTGCTTAAGGATCCCAGGGTAGGGATCATCGAGGTGAGCGAATATGCCGCACTCCGAGATGGAGATCAGCAGCAGATCAAAAATCTGGTTGAGCTGTTGGTGAGCGGACTAAAGAAATAGAGCGTCTAGATGCGCTGGAAGGCTCGCTGAATGTCTTTGTGAGAATATCTGAGCGCGATTGGACGGCCATGGGGACACGCGGTGGGATGTTCAGTCTTGCTTAGTTCAGCAAGGAGCCAGGAGATCTTTTCGGAGTCGAGCGGCTGATTGATCTTGATGGCTGCGTGGCAGGAGATGCTCGCAGCGATGCGGCGTCGTCGGGCATCGGAATTCTCAGTTTGCTGATTGCGGTCGGGGGCTTCGAGGACCTCTTGCAACATGAGCTCCAGTTCCCTGCCCGCGAGGCCTACGGGTGCGGCTTTGATCGCGAGAGTGCGAGGGCCGAAGGGCTCAACCTCGAAACCGTTGCGATTGAGTTCGTCAGCGATCTCAGCGAAAGAGAGCATCTGCGCCGGGAGAAGATCGATGAGCAGCGGCATGAGGAGACGCTGCCGCTGGACCTGCTCGGTGGTACGCTCGCGAAGGATCTTTTCGAACAGGATGCGCTCGTGGGCTACGTGCTGGTCAATGATCCAAAGGCCTTCTTCATTGACAGCGAGAATGAAAGAGTCGCGGAGTTGGCCAAGAGGCTTGAGGGTGGAGAGCGCATAGAGGGTATCGGTTTGTTGCGGGTCTCCGTTAGTGGTCTTGTACGCTGCGGAGACTTCTGACTCGCTTGATTCGTAGCCAACGGGGATGGAATGGCCGGGGAAGGCGAAGCGTCCGGGCGATGGCGGGACGATCGGCGCGGCCAGGGTGAAGTTAGATGACTTCGCGACAGTGAACGGGACGGTGTCGTCGACGGTGGGCTCAGGCTCCGACTGTGCGAAGGTGATTGGATCGCGCGTAGGGTCGAAGACAGGCTGCTCGGGGCCTCCTGGGAGCGGGCTCACGTCGATCAGGAGGGAGCTTTCGGGGCCTTGCGGGCCGTTCTGGAGCGCCGTAGCGAAGCTGGCGGCTGGGCGCATCTGCATGAGAACGGTGCGGACAGTGTCGCGAACGAAGTCGTGGACGAATGCAGCCTGACGGAAGCGGACCTCGGTCTTGGCGGGATGCACATTAACGTCGACCTCTTCGGGAGGCATCTCGAGGAAGAGGAGGACGACCGGGAACGATGTTGGCGGGATGATGTTTCGGTAAGCCTCGGTGACCCCGTGGAGAATGAGGCGGTCGCGGATGAGGCGTTGGTTGACGAAGATATAGATGGAGTTCCGATTGAGTTTTTGCAACTCAGGCTTTGAGATGAAGCCGGAGAGGCGAAGGTGTCCGGGCGCGGGTGGCTCGTAGTCGGATTCGCGTTTCCACGGAGGAGGCTCGGGCAGGCCGGCGCGGGCGAAGTCCTGCTCGGCGGCAATAGGGAGCATGAATTGAGTAGTGTCTTTGCCGAATATCTGGAAGAGGCGGTCAGCGGCATTGGGGACCGCTGGCGCGGTGAGGAGTTCCTGGGTGGCGCTGTGAAGTTCGAGGTGCTTGGCAGGGTTAGCGAGAGCGTAATGGGTGACAAGCGCCGCGATGTGGGAGAGTTCTGTCTGCTCGGTACGGAGGAATTTACGGCGCGCCGGAGTGTTGAAGAACAGATCGCGGATAGTGATCGTGGTTCCGATGGGGAGACCAGCGTCCTCGACGCGGACGATATTGCCTCCAGCGATCTCGAGGAGGGTGCCGGCGTCTTCTTCCGCGTCGCGGGTTTCGAGGGTGAGTCGCGAGACCGAGGCGATGGACGGCAATGCTTCGCCGCGGAACCCGAGAGTGGCGATGGAGAGCAAGTCGTCGGAGGTACGGAGCTTGGAGGTGGCGTGGCGCTCGAAGGCAAGCAGAGCATCATCACGAATCATGCCATGGCCGTTATCGGTGATGCGGATAAGCTTACGACCGCCGCCTTCAACTTCGATACGGATGCGGGTGGCTCCAGCGTCGAGGGAGTTTTCGAGGAGTTCTTTTACGACGGAGGCTGGGCGCTCGACGACTTCGCCGGCGGCGATCTGGTTGGCAACCAGATCGGAAAGAATTCGGATGCGGCCCATGGAGGCATTTTATAGTCAGCGGTGTGCCGACGAGATTCCTGGGGAAAGACTACAAATTCCCATAGTGTGAAAATATTTGCACCTGAAAGAAGCCAAACCTGTCGGAAATTTCGATAATTTGCAATATTTTGCATGATTCCAAGCGATCCTGAGTTTGGTAATACACCTGCGAGTCTTGGTCTAGTAAGACTTCAAATCTAAAATAAGGGCCCTTTCTATGAAAAAAATTTATGCACTTATCTGCGGTCTGGCGTTTGCGCTCTCTGTAAACGCAGCTCATGCAGACACCTTTACCTTTTCGTTCGCAGGAGCACTTTTCTCGGGGTCGGGTACGTTTACAGGTACCGAGATCGGAAGCACCAGCACGTACCTGATAAATGGAGTCGCCGGAGCTGTGACTGATTATGCAGGCACAAGCACGATCGCATCGTTGTTGAACCCGGGAACGTTCCAGGGTAACGACAATATCCTGATCTTCCCCCCAATTCTGTTTGGCACGCAGTATTTCACCAACGGCGGAGTCTCGTTCACGCTCACGAATGGACACCAGATCAACCTGAACGACACCTATGGCTTTGAGAATTCGGTCGACGGATACGGAAAGTTGAACCTGACACAGCTTGATATTGTGGATGTGAATCGCGCACCCGTTCCTGAGCCAGGCACCTTTGTCCTGTTGGGCACTGGACTGATCGGGGCTGCAGGTGCTCTGCGCCGCCGTCTCGTGGCCTGAATCAAACCCAGGACTTTCAATTACGGGCTGCCTTCGGGTAGTCCGTTCTTTTTGCAGTAAACGTGAACCTGCTGACCTGCAAAACCTCAGAAGCATCCAAACTAAGAGACGGAGGTGTGAGATGATTCGCAAGCTGAAGACAGGGGAATATCGCATCTATTCACGGCACCCGGATCCAAGAACAGGAAAGCGGAAGAACCTGGGGACGTTTACTACCCGTGAAAAAGCCCAGGAGCACGAACGGGCGATTCAATACTTCAAGCATCATTAAGACGGAGAGAAAGACCCGCTGCGAATGGGCGCACCACCGCGCCTCCGTCCTTTTGCCCACTATTCGAGAAGCGGATTTTGCTCTTCTTGTGGAGCTACCATTTCTTCCAGAGCTTACCTCTCTTCATACCTCGACACTTGATATAAATTATTGGATTTACAGTATCAGTGACCTGAAAAGTGAAATTTTGCCTGTTCGTTTACCGGCCAAATCGATTCTGGAGTGGCCAGACCTCTTACGAGTTCTGTACACTTCGCTCGCTGCCCACTGCCAGTGAATTTGTGTTGAATTCCGGGAGAGGGATGTTTACGAATACACCAGGAGCGTGCGATGGCACTAGAAGGAATGAATCGACGGGGGTTTATGAAGAGTGCTGCGGTTGCGGGAACCGTGGCGGCGTGGAATGCAACCAGCTACGCGAAGATCATTGGAGCCAACGATCGTGTCCGGGTTGCGGTTGTGGGATGCGGCGACCGTATGAAGGGCGCGTTGATTCCGTCGTTCATGCAGCACTGCCAGGAAATGAACTTCGAGTTTGTGGCCATCTCGGATCTTTGGAATCGCCGGCGCGAAGATGGCGTTGCCTACATCCAGAAGCATGGCGGCCCGAAGGTAGATACGGTGCGAAACAACGATGAGTTGTACGCACGCAAGGACGTCGATGCTGTGCTCATCGCGACCGCGGACTTCCAGCATGCGCAGCATGGAGTGGAGGCCGTGAAGGCCGGCAGGGACGCTTATGTCGAAAAGCCGCTGGCGCACACGATGAAGGACGCGCGCGCGATTCGCGATGCCGTACATGCCAGCAAGCAGGTTGTGCAGATCGGCACGCAGCGCCGCAGCACACCGAGCTACATGAAGGCGTATGAATACATCAAGTCGGGCCAGTTCGGCGAGATCAACATGGTGGAGATGACGTGGAACGTCAACCAGCCCGGGCGCTGGCGCAGACCCGACGTCGTGCCGCTGCTGAAGGAAGAGGACACAGATTGGAAGCGGTACCTGCTCGACAATCCGTATGAGCCGTTCGATGCGCGGAAGTATCTTGAATTCCGGTTATTCTGGCCTTATTCGTCGGGCATTCCAGATCAATGGCTGGTGCACCAGATCGATACCGTGCATTGGTTCACGGGACTGTCGCATCCGCGCAGCGTTGTGGCGAACGGGGGAATCTACCAATGGCACGATGGACGCAAGAACTGGGACACGCTGACGGCCGTGTTTGACTACGGTCCGTTGGATGATCCCTCGAAGGGCTTCCAGGTGCTTTATTCGTCGCGGCAGACGAACTCAGCCGGCGGCGTAAAGGAGATCTACTACTCCAACGGCGGTTCGCTCGACATGGATAAGCAGGTTGTGAACTCCAACGGTGGACTTACGGCGAAGGCCGCGGCGGAGATGGGTATGAAGCCCTGCCTGCTAAACACTTTTTCGCTCGGCGAGCCTGCAGAAGTATCGACGGCAGCGAATACCGGAGCTGACAACCAGACCTCGGCCAATATGCGGAACTGGATGGAATGCGTACGGTCGCGTAAGACACCGAACGCCAGTGTCGACGCCGGTTATAGCCACTCGGTTGCTCTGTGTATGTGCATCGCCGCAATGCAGACCGGACAGAAGGTCACATTCGACGACAAGGCACAGCAGGTGCTGGCCGGAGGTAAGGTGCATGCATAAGTTGCTGCTCGGGTGCACCTTGGGAGTAATGACCATTGCGGTAGCAAGTGCGGAGGTCAAGGTGACTCCGCACGAAGCCGAACGACGCGTAGACATCACGATTGATGGCAAGCCGTTCACGTCGTACATATGGCCGACGACTCTGAAGAAGCCTGTGCTGTTTCCGCTGATTGCTGCAGACGGAGTGACGGTAACGCGAGGATATCCCCTGACTCCGCGTGACAACGAACGCGTTGATCATCCGCACCATGCCGGGTTGTGGTTCAACTACGGCAACGCGAATGGCTTCGACTTCTGGAACAACTCCGATGCCATCAAGCCGGAAGGCCGCTCGAAGATGGGCACAATTGACCATACGAAGCTGGTCCTTGCCGAGGGCGGGAAGAAAGGTACGCTCGTTGTGGAGTCAGTGTGGGTAACCGGCGCGGGTAACGAAATACTCAAACAGGTGACAACATATGTCTTTTCGCAAAAGGCCGACACACGCACGATCGACATGACGGTGAAGCTGACGGCAGAGGACAAAGTTATCTTCAATGACGATAAAGAAGGTGTGCTGGGCATTCGCGTTGCGCATTTTCTGGAGTCTCCAACGGAAAAGGGCGGAACGTTTGCTGATGCCAGCGGAAGGCCGACGGCAGTGGCTGCTCCTACGGCTGGGGCGACGGGAGTTTATCTGACCAGTGAAGGTGTGAAGGGCGATGCCGTGTGGTCTACGCGTGGGAAGTGGTGCGAGTTGACTGGCACAACCGCCGACGGTCACACAGAGACAATCGGGATCCTCGATCACACCGGAAATCCTGGGTATCCGACTTACTGGCATGCTCGTGGTTATGGTTTGTTCGCCGCAAATCCGCTGGGCCGAAATATATTCGACCCGAAGCAGCCGAAATTCAACTGGACACTGGAGAAGGGACAGAGTGCGACGTTTCACTATCGCGTGATCTTGTTCTCTCATGCAGCATCGGCAGATGAAATGAATCACGCGTCCGATACGTTTGAGAAAGAGTAACCTCGGACCAGTAAAAAGGAGGAGCGATTTTCACCGCTCCTCCCTTTTCTTTTGGTTCCTTTACTCCTTTTCCGGCGGATCTGTGTCCCGGTCGCCGACCATATGAAGACGCATGAAGTTGGTGGCTCCCGACTTGGTGCGCGTCCCGGCGACGATCCCGACAATTTGCCGTTGGCAGACATGACCGTGTTCTTCCAGAATCTCTTCAGCCATTCCGACCAGGGTGTCCGTATCGTGGAAGCGTCCGCAAAGAATCGGGTAGGTTCCCCACAGAAGCATGCAGCGATTGATGACATGCTCAAATGGAGAAAGGGCGAAGATCGGCGGATCAGGACGGTACTTCGAGAGCAGCCGTGCCGTCGCTCCGCTTTCAGTGAAGATGGCGATCGCGGCAAGGTCGAGATCTTCTGCGGAATGTGCCATGCATTCGCAGATTGTCTCGGCAACGGAAAGCTGTATGCCGCGAGGATGGCGATGAGTTGAGGGTGGATCGAGATGAATCTGGTGCTCGGTCTCAGCCACGATCTTGGCCATCATCGCAACGGATTCCACAGGATATTTCCCGGCTGCACTTTCGGCTGAAAGCATGACGGCATCAGTGCCGTCATAGACGGCGTTTGCGACGTCGGAAGCCTCTGCCCGCGTTGGGCGAGGGTTTTCGATCATTGACTCGAGCATCTGCGTCGCCGTGATGACCGGCTTGCGGTATTCCGTAGCGCGCTTGATGATGTGCTTCTGGATGGCGGGAACTTTCTCTGGCGGCACTTCAACGCCCAGGTCGCCGCGCGCGACCATGATGGCGTCGGTGACTTCAAGAATGCTGTCCAGATGCTCGACGGCCTGAGGCTTTTCCAGCTTGGCAACAATCCATGCGTCGGAGTTGAGAGCGGCCAGGCGATTCTTTACATGACGGATGTCGTCGGCTGTGCGGACAAAGGAGACAGCGATGGTGTCGACTCCCTGGCTGACGGCGAAAACGAGGTCCTCCTCGTCTTTTTCGGTGAGGGATGGCACTTTAACCGGGATGCCAGGGAGATTGATGCCTTTATTTTCGCCAAGCACGCCTCCGTTTACGATGCGGCAAACGACATCGTCTCCATGAATTTCCTCAACGCGCAATTCAATAAGACCGTCAGAGAGCAAAATGCGAGAGCCAGGCTGGAGGTTTTCGGCCAGCGTGGTAAAAGTAGTGCCTACGATAGAGGAAGTACCTTCAATCTCACGCGGGGTGATGGTGAGTTGCTCGCCAGCGACGAGCTGCACAGGCTTATGGTCTTTGAGTTTGCCCGTGCGAATCTTAGGCCCCTGAAGGTCAGCGAGGATACAGATAGGCTTCCCTTCCTCCCGGGAAACGGTGCGAACCATGCGGATGAGTTCCGCTTTCTGTTCATGGGTTCCATGGGAGAAGTTAAGACGAGCAATATCAAGGCCTGCGCGTACAAGCTGCCGGAATACATCGATAGTGCTGGAGGCCGGGCCTAATGTGGCAACGATCTTGGCACGCCGAGGGCGATCTATCTCGGGAACAGAAGAAACAAGGGGTGTCAGGGTCAACGAATTCGTCATAGATCTCTAATCAATCGTTTGTTTCGGTTTCTCTTGTGCATCAGATGAAAGTTCTGGCGCAAGGACACGTGAATTACAGTTACGTTGGCATTCTAACTGCGTTGAGGGAGGTGTGGGGCGCAAACGGTGAATTCGCCCATTTTTCAACCAGCTCCATTGTTATAAAAAAGGCGGGCGTACTGCTCATTGAACTCCGCACCGCAGAGAACGCTGAGAGCAACGATATACAGCCAGAAAAGCAGAGCGATGCCGGCACCCAGCGAGCCGTAAACCTGGGTGTAATTTGCGAAGCGGGTTACATACCAGCCAAAGGCAAGAGTCGTGAGAAACCACATCGCCGTAGCCGTAATGGCTCCCGGAACAACACGCCGCCAAGGTTGACGTACCGGGGTGCCCATGTGATAGAGCAGAGCGATCAGACCGACGCTGCCGATAAAAGCAATAAGCCATCGCAAGGCAAAAGCGATGACAAAGACAGATCCTCGAACTTCAGGGGCCACGTAATGTGTCATCCACGCAATGAGAATATGACCAAATATAACCATTGCACTGGCAACCGCCATAGGAACAAGCGAGAGGGGTACGAGGACCAGGGCACGAGCACGGCGGCTCCAGAAGGTCCAGCAGTTATCCGGCAGTCCATGAGCGCGTCGCAGACCTTCCATAAAAGTTGTGATTACCGTCGATGCTCCAGACATAGAAACAAGAAAGGCAACAATCAGGGCACGAGCTGACTTCGTATGTTGTGGAGAGGGAGCAAAGTAGCCCTCCAATAGCGGAATGACGTCCGAGGGAAGGAATTTACTGATCAATGTTCCCACCTGAGCGTGGATGGGAGCGGTATCTGGAAGGAAGGCTATGAGTGCTGCAGAAACGATGAGCGCGGGAAAGAGCGACACCATGGCAGAGTATGCAGCCGACTGAGCAAGATTAAAAGCATCATGATCCGCCGCACGCATTGCTGTACGGTGCAGCACAACGGGTATGCGAAGCAACTTTCTCACGGTATGCCCGAAGCATACACGGTTCGGGGGGTTAGATTTAAGACCTCCAACGATTGAGAAAGTCAGTGACGTCGCCGGGTTGCATGTTTCTCATGTTTTCAAAATCGCCATGCTGCTGGGAGTAGAGAAGCTTGCCATCTGTGTCAAGAACTGCAAGTGCGGGAACTCCCTTTTTAATGGGAACGTTGTATTTTTCCGCGACGTCGACATTGTGATCCATATGCCCGATATCGACATGTACAACAACAAAATTTTTAGCGAGAAGTTCGGCGTTTGGAGTCTGATGCATATAGATATCGAGCACTTGGCAGTCGCCGCACCAGTCCCCACCAAAATCAAGGATGATTCGCTTGTTTTGAGCGTGAGCCTGTTGGAGCGCTGCGGCGATATCCGCTTTGGGGTCGGCACTTTCTGAGTAAAGGTGCTTCTTGAGGATAGGGGAAGGCGTTGAGGTAATTGAAGATTCCTCCGTCGCTGGCTTGCTCTCCTTGCATCCGGCTACAAAACCAGCGGCGGTGAACAATGCTACTGCAATAACAAAAGATGCGCGAACACTGGACGCCATAATCAATAGTTTCCTTTTAGCTTTGAGCCAAGACTTCGTTAGACATGATGCAGCAAGGAAGAACACAAACGCAAAAATTACTACCAGCTATTGCTTCCCCGTGTAGTAACCATCTCGGGTCTGAACATAGAGGTCCTTTTTGTGAGTTGTCAGATCAACCTTGTGATAACCCTCTGCTGCGGTTGCTTGGTCGGGTGTGTAGCCGAGACGATATTGCGCACGAAGCTCCTCAGCTATTTGGGTGTAGATCTGTGCAAGGGTTTGCTTCTTGCTGACTTCGAACAGACGTCCTCCCGTCTCCTGTGCCATTTGCTCGAGGATTTTCTTCCCGTCGACGTGATTCATGCCTCCACCTCCCGGACTACGACCACCACCTCCGGGACTGCCCCCACCCGGGTATCCGCCGCCACCACCGGGATAGCCACCTCCAGGATAACGTCCTCCGCCTGGATATCCACCGCCAGGAAAGCGGCCGCTTCCGCCGTGGGAATGGTTGTCATCAGAATGAGGTTCTTCGCCTTTGAAATAGATCGCGTAGATCACAGTATCGGCGCGCTGAGCCGCTTCGATAGAACGGTTCAGGCTTTCCTTACTGCCGTTATCTACACCGTCAGAGAGAATAATGAGCGCCTTGCGACCCTTTTGCTTGCCCATCACCTCATCCGAAGCGAGAAAGTTGGCGTCGTAGAGGACAGTTCCTCCGGCACGGGAGCGACGACGGTTTCCATTGCCACCACCATTACTGCCGCTGTCATCGGGGTCTGCGACCGCGCTTGAGCCGGTTCCTGGAGTATCAATTTCCTTTAGGGCTGCCTGCAGCTTCGGCCGCGAGGGCGTCAGATCTTGGAGAAGTTCGGTCTGGCGGGCGAATTGAATGATGAAGGCCTGGTCCTTCTGGGTCGTCAACATCTGGTCCAGGAAAGCAATGGAAGCTGTCCGCTCTTCGTCGATGACATTCCGTTGGGAAAGGCTGGTATCGACCAGAAGCCCCAGTGTCAGTGGGAGATCCTTATCAATGTCAAAGTAGCGGATGGTTTGTGGATGACCATCAACCTGAAGGACGAAATCGTCTTTCGTGAGGTTCTGGACTAGAGCACCCTTCTTGTCTCGGACGATGACGGGAAGGTTTACCAGTCGGGCATCCACTGCGATCGTCGACGCCGAGGAGGCCGGTTTCTGCTCCGAAACCTGCTGCGAATAGAGATCTAATTGCCCAGCCCAGATTAGGCCGGTGACTAACAGGAGCCTGAGCGGGCAAAGTTCTTTCATATCAACTTAGACGAGACGTCTGAGATGTTGTTTCAGCGAGTTTTTGGTGCGATATCAGGAAAGAACGCAAATATCCAGGCAAATGCTCATTTTTTGTCCCGGAAATCGGAATTGGCCCATTAAATTGAGAGATTACGTGTATTCTGGCCAATAATGAGACAGTGAGCAGTCATTCACGCCGAACCGCGCCAGTGAGCGTTGTGCTTTGGTTCTACTTCTGCTTCACGGGGCCAGCCGAACGTTGGCTAAGAAAGATTATTAAGGATAGGCCAAACCTAGGGAAGCTTTGACTCAAGCGAATAATACAACATAAGGTCTGCACTAAAAACCCTTTGAAAACAAAGGGGCTGATGATAAGTTGCAAGCAAGAATTTTATTTTAATGTAACTTTCTGAGCTCGGAGAGCATCAAACTCCGGTTTTGATTGACTGATAGCGCATGAGATGAGGGATTTCTCTTGAGAGATTGGGCGCTCGAACCCTGGCGGCCGTGGGTATGGAAGAGCTGCCTATTCGGTGTTCCTATTTGCCTGGGTCTTTGGCAGTTTTGGCGCATGAATCATGGCCCATATCTCGGGATGTTGATTGCAGCAGGCCTGGCCATCGCATGCGTGTTGGCAGGCTTGTGGGCGTTGTGGCGCGAACATGATCACAATTTGGAGATTCGGGCCTCACGCGAAGCTCACTCGAAGTTTCTGGCAGCAACAGAGGCGAGTCTCGATGCATTTACGATCCTTGAGTCAATCCGAAACGATGAGGGCGAGATTGTCGATTTTCGCATTCAGTATGTCAATGCAAATGCTGAAAATCTAACCGGCAGGCCCAGATCAATTCTCTTGGGGCAAAGAATCTCAGCAATTACGCCAACCGCGCTTAACTCATTGCTCTTTGCGAGATACACAAACGTCGTCGAGACTGGGGTTCCCTTGATGGAAGAATTGCTGGTCTCCGACAACAGCATTCGCGCAATCTGGGTACGAAGTCAGGTTATCAAGCTGGGTGACGGACTCGCCATCACCTGTAGCGACATCAGCGCACAAAAGGAAGCGCAGGAACGATACGAACATTTGGTTGAATTTACCGATTCGGTGTTCCAGAATGCGCCGTTCAGCATTATCGCTACTGATGTACGAGGCACGATTACAGCGATGAATTCCGCAGCTGAGAAGTTGACCGGATATAACCGCGAAGATTTGATCGGAAAAGCAGTGCTAACCCAATTGCACGACACAGAGGAATTGAGAGCTGTAGCTGCGGGCAATGATCCGATGCATAAGATCGCACTGAGCGGCTTCGAAGTTCTCACAGCGGGCGCTGCGGCGGGCGAAATGGAAGAAAAGGAGTGGACGCTGATCCGACGCGACGGCACTCGTACTCCGATTAATCTTGCAATGCGCGCAGTTATGTCGGAAAACGGAGTCCCGAACGGCTTTGTCGGGATCGCCTTCGATATTACAGAGCGACGCCAGATGTTGAATTACGTCACACACCTGGCGACACATGATCAACTTACTGGCTTACTGGGACGTGCTCTCCTACGCGACAGAACCATCGAGGCAGTCGAACGCGCACGACGATACGGAACAAAGGTTGCGGTCTTTATGGTCGACCTCGACCAGTTCAAACGCATCAACGATTCGCTGGGCCATTCTTCGGGCGATCATATCCTGATTGAGACCGCAAATCGTCTGCAGCGCTCTGTGCGCAGCACCGATATTGTTGCTCGCGTCGGCGGAGACGAATTCGTCGTTGTGATGCCGGATATCACGAGCATCTCTGATGTTGAGCATTGTGCTTCGAACCTTGTCTCAAGGCTTACACCCGAGATCGATGTCGATGGACAGCTTGTTAACGTGACGGCCAGCGTAGGCGTATGCATTTATCCTGACTTTGCAACAGATGCCAAACACCTCCTGAAGAGAGCCGATTCGGCGATGTACGCGGCGAAGGATAACGGCCGCAACCAGCATCAGATTTTTAGCGAGGATATGCTCAAGGAGACCTCCAATCGCCTTTCGATGGAGCACGGCCTACGGCACGCTCTGACAAACGGCGAACTCTCCCTGCACTATCAACCTCAGATTTCCTTATCGACCGGAATGATTACCGGCATGGAGGCACTCCTGCGATGGGAACACCCAAAGATGGGAAACGTTCCTCCCGCGCAATTTATTCCGCTTGCCGAAGAGACTGGTCTGATCGTCCCGATTGGCGAATGGGCAATTATGACAGCATGCCGGGAGAGCAAGGCGCTTCAGGATGAATTGGCGTCCAATCTAACGGTGTCCATTAACCTTTCGCCAAGACAATTTCAGCAAGGCAATCTGGTTCAAGTGATCGAACATGCCCTTGCGGTCAGTGGGCTCTCTGCGCGGAACCTCGAGGTCGAGATCACGGAAAACATGCTGATGGTCAATTCCGGGGGCAATCTGGACAAGCTGCAAAAGATTCGTGAGTTAGGAGCGCGCATTTCTATTGATGACTTCGGCACCGGATTCTGCAGCTTCTCCTATCTATTGCAGTATCAAGTTGACCGCCTGAAGATCGACCAAAGCTTTGTGAAGCAGACGGGAACAGATCCCAACGCCGCCGCAGTCGTAAGGACCATTATCGCTATGTCGCACGGACTCGCGATCCGAGTCGTAGCAGAAGGTGTGGAAACGGACGAACAGCTTCGTTTCTTGCAACGCAGGAAGTGTGATGAGGCACAGGGCAACTTTATCGCTGGTCCGGTGCCAGCCAAAGATTTTATCGCTGCGGTTCGTGAGTGCAGTGTGATTGGCGTTCTGCAGAGCGTAAGCCTGTGATCCATCCGGCAGAGTTGAAAGACAACAGGCCGCGACCGCTGGTTGGGATCGGAGCCGTCAAGATAACGACACTAAACAGCTTGCCGACGTTTGAACCAGTGATAGATGGCGAGCAGAATAATGGCTCCTATGAGGGACATGATGAAGCCCGCTGATTGACCTTCCTGATAGTGACCAACCAAGCGACCGAGAAAAGTTCCTATAAAAGACCCAGCGATTCCCAGCAGCATTGTGATCCAGATCCCTCCGGGGTCTTTTCCAGGCATGATCAGTTTCGCAAGCGCGCCAACGACGAGACCGATGAGTGCTGTCCACAGCAAGCTGAACATACAGACTCTCCTTATGTTGGGTTCAATCCGGCGATGCCGGGATGGGCTTCTCCGACTTGCGAAAAGCATACTCCTGATGAGTGCAGTTGTAGAGCAGGCTTGCTAAAAGTGTCTTATACCTGATCTGGCGGCGAAGGTTCCCGCCGGCGCCTTTACATCTAACAAATATGAGCAATAAATACCGATGAAGGTTGCTAGCTAGGGCACGTCCACGTACCGTACAAAATCAGCGAATTTAGCTTCGTAAACTTTAGCTTCGTAAACGAGTTCCAGCTATATCCAGCTGCTTTGCTGGATTCGCAAGGATCTTCAGTTCCTCGGGGTTTCGCCAGAGCCTGACGCCCCCCTCGATGGCATTGCTGTTCGAGCCAAGAATGACGTGAGGCGGAAGGTTCTTCATATACTTCGCGTTGCCACCGCCGAGCAAAACGTAATCGCAGATAAGCGCGGCTTGCAGGCGAGAGATGACGTCAAGAACGAATTTTCGCCAGCGTTTTTTACCTAGCCGCTCGAACCCGGCCAGGCCAATATATTCCTCATAGGTGCGGAGCTTCCTGTAAGGCAAGTGAGCGAGTTCGAGCGGAATGACGACTCCGTCAAAGACCATCGCGGAACCGAGGCCAGTGCCGACGCCGAGGAAGAGCATGCGGCCTCCGCGATAGCCTCCAAGCGCCTGCATTGCAGCGTCATTGATGAAGCGAATGGGCTTATTGAAGGTCTTGCTGTATGGAAAATCAATCCAGCCGGGCGCCAGATTATGTGGTTCTGCGAGCGGATGATCGTGAATGACTGGCCCGGGATATCCGATCGAGACGCAGTCGTACTTCCAGGTCTTTGTCGCTGCCAGAACCTGTCGGGCCATTCGCGCGGCGTTCATGTTTGGTCCGGACGGAATCTTGAGTGGAACACGCTGATCAGTCGATGCGACTTTTACGTTTGTGCCGCCGATGTCGATGACGAGGACGTTTGACATTGGCAGCAGCATACATGGTGAAGTCAGCAATTGCTGTGAATCGTCCCAAATCGACAAATCTGATTCTCTGGTAAGCCTGAAAAAAAGCCGTCCCGCCTTGATATTCAATCAGACAAGTTATTGAAAAATAACCAAATATTTTTACAAATAAAATATTGATTGACAATCGTATCAGATTGGAACTAAATTGGTGACGGGTACTACTGAACCCTTAGGAGATCACGATGCGTAAGGCACTTCTGGCAACACTCGCCCTGTCCCCCGTCCTGCTGCACGCTCAGGCAAATTCGCCTGCTCAACCCCAGGGCTCAGTTCTCGAGTCCCGGCTCGCTACCCCGAATGAGATCGGCTCTTCGGCTGCTCGCACGACCCCTGTCCGCATCTCCACCGGCGTTATCGCTCCCAAGCTGACTCATGTTGTTGATGTTCCTTCAACCACACAAGACTGGGCCTGGCGCGTTAGCGGACTCAACAGAGTTGCTGTCGTCTCGATGCTCGTAGACGAGAAGGGCGTTCCTTCGGAAATTAAGATCGTCCGCTCAGCAGGCGCTGACGTTGATGTGAACGTCCTCGCCGCAGTGAAGCAGTATCGTTTCCAGCCTGGCACTCTGAACCATCAGCCGGTTGCGGTTCCGGTCAACCTTGAGGTCACGATCCAGAACCCGGGCCGCTAAGTTTGCTGTAAGACCTCCCCTGAAGTTCTGGGCGGACTCTTTCCGAGTCCGCCCTTTTGCTTTCTGAGATTGTTACTGCGCTTTGTCGAGTGCGAGTACAGCATATGCGGTCGCGGCGTCGCTCATGAATCGGCCAACATCGCTCTCCGGATCTCGCTGCTTGTTCATTGAGGCGGCGGCCCAGCGGCCGTCCTTCTGTTGATGTTGTTCAAGCCACACGAGGCCTCGTTGGAGCGAGGCGTCATGGCGGTTTGTGCCAGTGATCTCCATCGTCAGGATAGCGAGGCTGGTTGCAAAGCCGTCGCTTTCCGTGGGCGCAGCGCTGCTGTCGACTCGTTTCCATGTGTCGTCAAAGGCGGCGAGTTGCCAGCCTCCGTCGGGTTGCTGGAGGCTGTGGAGTTTTTCAAGCAGGGCTTTCGTTTCGTCCTTCGTCAGGACGCCCCTTTGTTTAGTGGAGGCCCAGAGGAGGTACAGCTGATTCATCAGTGGCTGCTGTGCGTAGCTGGCTTTCAGGTAGCTTTGCAGGCGCTCGATGTGCGGTTGAACTTCTGTTTCTCTTGCATATTTTTCAGGCGCGTTTGCGGCTTCGTAGAGCAGGAGCGCGCCCCCCTGGTAGGCGGAGCGCGAGGATTCCCATGGGCCGAGGCGGAAGTCCTGCCATTGCCAACCGCCGTCTTGCTGCTGGAGCTTCCATGCGTTCTCGAACGCGGTGCGTGTGACCGGGCGCAGGCGACCTTGCCGGGTATCGTAGCTGGCGAGAATGATGGCGTTGAGGACAGCTTCGGTTGCGTGTGATTCGGCGGTTTTGCCTGGGCCGCTTTTTTCGTCGGAGTAGAACGGGACCATTTCGGACCAGTTGGTGACGCGCTTCTCGACGCTGTCGATCATGATTTTTTCGGCCGGAGCCATCGCGGCCTGATTCATCTCGCGGCGCAGGGTGGGGCGAGCGAGGGCGTAGGGGAGCGTGGTGTGGCACGAGATGCAGATGGTTCCGTGATCTTTCTGCGCTCGCGGCCATTGTTGCCACCAGACCTCGCGGCTATCGAGGTACGAGGCTGCGGCCTGGCGGTTCCAGTGGGTGGACGTTGCTCCTGCGCCGTGGACCGGCGTCGCTCGCCATAGGGTTCCTGCGGCGAGGCCCGAGAGGAGGAGACAAGACCATACGAATCGGTTCTTCATCCAGCGTTCCTTCGTTCGTGGATACGTCTCAGCAGGATGACGCTATGGTAGCGCAGAGAATTATTTCGTTTCGGTCTTTTTCGCGTTGAAGGTTCCGGAGACCTGCATCGGCTGAACATCGATGTCTCCGTTGAGCTCCCCTTTGTCGTTCCATGCTCCGGTGAAGGTAAGGGTGAGGGCCTGGCCCTGGTATTCGCCTCCGTGAACAAGAACGACCTTCTTTTCGCTGACGGTAACAGTAGTGTCGAAGGACTTGCCTTCGCTGTTTTTGCAGGGACCGCTTATTTTGTCCTTGTCCTGGGTGAAGGTGCAGGACTCGTTGAGAGGGTAACCCTGGACGTCGCCTGTGATCGTCCAGGCTCCGGGGATCGTCGGCTGGGCCAGCAGAGTTGCAACCGATGCAAGCAGCAGGGGAAGAACGCGTTTCATGAAGAAATCCTTTCGGGAGAGACTTCGGAATTTGAGCCATCATACCCCCTCCCCCGTCAAAAGTGCCCAAAGTGTTCATTCTTTGTCACTTAGATCTGGACCTCGGATTTTCACCTGCCTGCAAACGAAGAGGCCGGATTTGCTCCGGCCCCCTCCGCTCTACTCTGCCTCCTTCTATTTTATGAAATTGGGCAAACTGCTCTGCCACTTCTGCTGGAGATATTTTCGCGGTCTAAGCCTTCGGGTTTGTTGGGCTTCTGGCATATGAGAGCCGCTGTGGCACTTGCGGAGGGGCTTGACAGGGGATTTGCCCGTCGAGACATGATGCTATCGAAGCTGAAATACGATCGGAGGAAATCCGATTTCGCGGGGTCCCCATCTTACGGTGTTGGAGGATTAACCATCATGCCTGAGAAGGAGACGATGGAAGCTGCGAAGCGGGATTTGAGAGAGGGCAAGTCCCCGTCGACGGCGGCGGGAGAGTTTGTGCGCGAGGAGATCGATCATGTTCGCGAGGGGAAACATGGCGCCCGGTCGGCAAAGCAGGCGATTGCGATTGGGTTGAGCAAGGCGCGGCGGGCGGGGATTCCTCTGCGACCGCCGAACCCGGAGACCACGACGCCAGAGACGCGAAAGAAGGCGGCCCAGGATGCTCGGCGGGGTGAGGAGAATCCGGTAACGAGCGAGGAGGGTTCGACGGCGCGAGGACGCGCTCGTATGAAGGTGATGAAGCGAGAGCCGAAAAGCACAGCTTCGCATCGGGCTTTATCGAAGCAGGCGAAGAGCACGGCCCGGAAGCGCGGGGCGAAGGCTCGAAGCGCTTCGGCTAAGAAGGCAGCGACTCGGAGCAAGACGCGGGTTCGCTAAGAGCGATAGGTCAGCGAGAGGGCAGCAAGCCAGCCCTGTTCCATTTACTGAGAAGGAGGAGAGCGATGAGTCACTGGAATGATGTACTACGTACAGTCAGACTTTGCGGGGTAGTCGTTGCTGTTCTTGGATCAGCATCGTCGGTCCGCGCCGACTCTTTAACCGTGATGGGCAATGTTCAGGTGATGCCGGTGCCGGAGGGCAGCGGTGCGAACCTTGTCTGGACCATTCAAAATACAACCAACGACATTCTGACCCTCGACAACGGGCTTCGCATGCGGGGGCTCACGTTCAATTTCACGGGCGGCGACTTCGATGACGCCCCGGTGGTTTCGAGCATCATGGGATGCAATCAAGGCGTGCAGTTAGCGGCGCAGACGGGCGCATGTACGCTGGTTGTGAGCTTTACGACTCCGGCGGTTAAGGACACCTTGCCTGACGAAAATAACGATCGCGGCTTCTGGGATCTCATCGATCAGCGCGCCATTGAGGCTCCGTTTTTGACTGCCTCTGGACAGGCAGTCGGTGCTGTCCAGAGCGGCGCCTTGGTCGGTCGTGTGGAGGTGGATGATCCCGGTGTTTCAGCAGTGACACCTGAACCCTCCAGCTTTGTGCTGGTCCTGACGGCTGTCCTGATGGGATTCGCGGCGGTTTATGGGGCCAGAACCAAACGGGGGTTCGCACCTTAGTTAAAAGCAGATTCCCTTCGGGAATGACAACAAGAAAGGCAAAGACAAAACAAAGGCGGACTCTTTCGAGTCCGCCCTTTGTGAATTAGAGGAAGATCGTTCGCAGCATCCTTCGACTAAGCTCAGGCCAGGCTTTGAAGCCCTGCCCTTCCAGCCATAGTTATTCGGCGGCCATTTCTTCCTGTTCGCCTTCCATGCGCATGGCTTCGAGCTCGCGCTCTTCTGCTTCGTGCGCGTCCTGGACCTCCTGCTGGACCTGGGCTGCCGCTTCCTCGAGCTCGGGTGAGAGCGCGACGTTGCGGTAGTACTCCATGCCAGTGCCGGCGGGGATGAGCCGGCCAACGATGACGTTTTCCTTGAGGCCGCGCAGCGTATCCATCGAGCCGTTGATCGAGGCTTCGGTGAGGACGCGGGTGGTCTCCTGGAAGGAGGCTGCCGAGATGAAGGAATCGGTCGAGAGCGACGCCTTGGTGATACCGAGCAGGAGCGAGCGTCCAATTGCCGGACGTCCGCCGTTCATCAGGACGCGCTGGTTTTCCGCGTTGAAGCGGAAGCGGTCCGTCTGCTGGTCGATGAGGAAGTTGGTGTCGCCGACTTCCTCGATCTTCACCCAGCGGAGCATCTGCCGGACGATGGTCTCGATGTGCTTGTCGGAGATGGCCACACCCTGCAACCGGTAGACCTCCTGGATTTCGTTGACGAGGTACTGCTGGAGAGCACGCTCGCCGAGGACTTCCAGAATGTCATGCGGGTTGCGCGGACCGTCGATGAGCGCATCACCGGCGCGAAGGCGTTCGCCTTCCTGCACGTTGATGTACACACCGCGAGGCACGCTGTATTCCTCTTCCTGTCCATTGTCGGCAGTGACGTAGACCTTGCGCTGTCCCTTGGTGACATCGCCGAAGCGAACGACGCCGTCGATCTTGGAGATGATTGCCGGGTCGCGGGGCTTGCGGGCCTCGAAGAGCTCGACGACTCGCGGAAGACCACCGGTGATGTCCTTGGTGCGCGTGGTTTCGCGCGGGATCTTGGCGAGGACGTCGCCAGGGAAGACCTCGTCGCCATCGGCCACCATGAGGTGAGAGCGGCTGGGCATGAGGTAGCGCTTCGTGCCCGAGGACGCCTTGATGACGATGGTCGGCTGACGCTTCTCATCGGGGGAGTCCGTAACGACGAGACGCGAGAGGCCTGTGACCTCGTCGATCTCTTCGTTCAGCGTGACGCCTTCCTGCAGGTCCTTGAACTGGACGGTACCGGCGATCTCGGTGAGGATCGAGAACGTGTAGGGGTCCCACTCGCCGAGCTTGTCGCCGAGAGCGACGGGATGGCCGTCCTCGACCTTGAGCTTGGCGCCGTAGACGATGGCGTAACGCTCCTTCTCACGACCCTTCTCGTCAACAATGGCGACGGAGCCGTTGCGGTTCATGGCAACCAGGTCGCCGGTCTTGGAGCGGACGGTGACGAGGTTGATGAAGCGCACAGTTCCGGCGTTCTTGGCGTCGATGTGCGAAGTGTCGGAGACGCGGGATGCCGTTCCGCCGATGTGGAAGGTACGCATGGTGAGCTGCGTTCCGGGTTCGCCGATGGACTGCGCCGCGATGACACCGACGGCCTCGCCCATCTCGACCATCTTGCCGGAGCCGAGGTTACGGCCATAGCAGAGGATGCAGACGCCGCGCTTGGACTCGCAGGTGAGCACGGAGCGAATCTTAACGCGCTCGATGCCGGCAGCCTGGATTGCACTGGCGAGGTCTTCGTCGATCTCCTGGTTGACGTCGACGATGACGTTGCCCTCGTAGTCCTTGAGCTTCTCAAGCGACACGCGGCCGATGATACGGTCGCGCAGCGGCTCGATGGTCTCGCCGGCCTCGATGATCGGTGTGACGTAGATGCCCTCGACGGTGCCGCAGTCGTGCTGGGAGATGATGACATCCTGCGCGACGTCGACGAGACGGCGGGTGAGGTAGCCCGAGTCCGCGGTCTTGAGCGCGGTATCGGCCAGACCCTTACGTGCGCCGTGGGTCGAGATGAAGTACTGCAGCACGGTGAGGCCTTCGCGGAAGTTCGCCGTGATGGGGGTCTCGATGATTTCGCCCGAGGGCTTGGCCATCAGACCACGCATGCCGGAGAGCTGGCGGATCTGCTGTTTCGAACCGCGGGCGCCGGAATCGGCCATGATGTAGATCGGATTCATGACTCCTTCCTTGTCCTGCCTCTTCATGGTGTTGAACATCTCGTCGGCGACCTTCTCGGTGACACCAGACCACATCTGGATGACCTTGTTGTTGCGCTCGCCGTTGGTGATGGCGCCATCGAGATACTGCTGCTGAACGTTGATAACCTGCTTCTCGGCGTCGGAGACGACGGTGTACTTCGACTCCGGGATGACCATGTCGTCGAGACCGACCGAGAGACCGGACCGGGTCGCGTAACGGAAGCCGAGGTCCTTGATCTTGTCGAGTGTCTTGACGGTCTGCTCAAGGCCGAGGTTGAGGTAGCAATAGTTAACCAGCTGGCCGATTCCCTTCTTCTTGAGCAGGCCGTTGATGTACGGAATGCTCTCGGGAAGCGCATCGTTGAGGATGGCGCGTCCAACCGTGGTGTTAATGTACTGCCGGTTGAACTCGACAGGGTCGGTATGCAGGATGTCCTGGTCATCGTAGGCCGTGGTCATGTCGAGCACCTGGCCGGTGAAGCGCAGACGGATGGGCGTCAGTGTCTCTACCTGACCGGCTTCGAGCGCCATCAGGACTTCCTCGATGTTCGCGAAGACGCGGCCCTCGCCCGTGGCGTTGACCTTGGACTTGGTGAGGTAGTAGAGACCGAGCACCATGTCCTGCGTGGGCACGGTAATGGGCTGTCCGCTCGCAGGCGAGAGGATGTTGTGCGAGGCGAGCATGAGCACGCTGGCCTCGATCTGCGCCTCAGGCGAGAGCGGGATGTGCACGGCCATCTGGTCTCCGTCGAAGTCCGCGTTGAAGGCGGTGCAGACGAGCGGGTGAATCTTGATGGCCTTGCCTTCGACGAGGACGGGCTCGAACGCCTGAATGCCAAGGCGGTGCAGCGTCGGAGCGCGGTTCAACAGGACCGGGTGATCCTTAATGACCTCTTCGAGGATGTCCCACACGATGGGTTCCTGCAGCTCGACCATCTCCTTGGCCTGCTTGATGGTTGTGCAGTGGCCGGTCTGCTCGAGACGGTGATAGATGAAGGGCTTGAAGAGCTCGAGCGCCATCTTCTTGGGAAGACCGCACTGGTGCAGCTTCAGCTCGGGGCCGACGACGATCACGGAACGGCCGGAGTAGTCAACGCGCTTGCCGAGGAGGTTCTGACGGAAGCGACCCTGCTTGCCCTTGAGGGTGTCGGAGAGCGACTTCAGCGGACGGTTGTTCGCACCGCGCAGCACGCGGCCACGGCGGCCGTTGTCGAACAGGGCGTCGACGGCCTCCTGCAGCATGCGCTTCTCGTTGCGCACGATGACCTCAGGCGCATGAAGGTCCATGAGCTTCTTGAGGCGGTTGTTACGGTTAATCACGCGGCGATAGAGATCGTTGAGGTCCGAGGTCGCAAAACGGCCACCGTCCAGAGGAACGAGCGGGCGGAGCTCAGGCGGAATGACCGGGATCACGTCGAGGATCATCCACTCCGGCTTGTTGTCGGACTTACGGAAGGCCTCGACGATCTTGAGGCGCTTGGAGTACTTCAGCTTCTTCTGAAGCGATGCCTCCTGCTTCATGCGCTCACGCAGCTCGATGGCAAGCTCGGCGACATCGACCCGCTTGAGCAGTTCCTTGATGGCTTCGGCGCCCATCATTGCCTTGAAGCCGGTAGGACGGTACTGCTGGTCGAGCTCACGGAAGCGGTTCTCATCCTTGATAACCTCGCGCTCCTTCACGGGCGCGTCGCCTGGATCGACGACAACGTAGGACTCGAAGTAAAGAACGGCTTCGAGTTCGCGGAGCGAGATGTCGAGCAGGTGGCCGATACGCGACGGCAGGCCCTTGAAGAACCAGACGTGCGAGCAGGGCGAGGCGAGCTCGATGTGGCCGAGGCGCTCGCGGCGCACCTTGGACAGTGTGACTTCGACGCCGCACTTGTCGCAGATGACTCCGCGGTGCTTCATGCGCTTGTACTTACCGCAGAGACACTCCCAGTCAGTGATGGGCCCAAAGATACGGGCGCAGAACAGGCCATCGCGCTCGGGCTTGAAGGTGCGGTAGTTGATGGTTTCCGGCTTGGTGACTTCGCCGTGGGACCAGCTGCGGATCTTCTCGGGGCTGGCGAGTTGGATCTTGATCGCGTCGAAGTCGGCGATAGGACCGGTCAGTTCGAATGGGCTGGAGCGGAACATATGTTTTTGTCTCTCCTGGCGGCTGTTAGCTAGTTGTCTAACCTTTGCTGCCTGTTGCTTGCTTGGCTTCTTCTGCAGCCTTTTGCGCTGCATCAATTCAAAATCTCTGGCGGCTTCGTTCCCGCCAGCCTCATTTCGTCTGAGGCTGGCGGGCGGAGCTAATCGGCTGCTGCGATTGCAGGCAGCGGCTGCTTCTTCTGGTCTCCTTGCTTGATCAACTCAACGTCGAGGCAGAGCGACTGGAGCTCACGGATGAGCACGTTGAACGACTCCGGCACGCCGGGCTCGATCGCAGCCTCGCCCTTGACAATGGCCTCGTAGATCTTCGTACGGCCATAGACGTCGTCGGACTTGGCGGTGAGCAGTTCCTGCAGGATGTAAGCGGCGCCGTAAGCTTCGAGCGCCCAGACCTCCATCTCACCGAAGCGCTGTCCACCGAACTGCGCCTTACCACCGAGCGGCTGCTGAGTGATGAGCGAGTACGGCCCGATGGAACGTGCGTGGATCTTGTCGTCGACAAGGTGCGACAGCTTGAGCATGTAGATGTAGCCGACCGTGGCGGGCTGCTCGAACTGATCGCCCGTCATGCCGTCATACAACTTGGTCTTACCGGAGGTCGGAAGACCCGCCGCTCCGAGCAGAGCCTTGATCTCGCTCTCCTTCGCGCCGTCGAAGACTGCGGTGCCGAACCAGACGCCGCGCTTCATACCAGCGGCGACGCGCAGGGTCTGCTCGTCGTCGAGGGCAAGAAGCTGCTTGAGGGCAGCGGTTCCGGCGAAGCGCGCCTTGAAGAGCTCGCGAATTTCGCCTGCCTTCTGCATGGTCGCGGCAAGCTCTGCGACCTGCTTGCCGAGCTCGTGCGCGGCCCAGCCGAGGTGTGTCTCGAGGATCTGTCCGACGTTCATACGCGAGGGCACACCCAGCGGATTGAGGACGATCTCGACCGGCGTTCCGTCGGGAAGATACGGCATATCTTCCTCGGGCAGGATGCGCGCGATGACGCCCTTGTTGCCATGGCGGCCGGCCATCTTATCGCCCACTGAGAGCTTGCGCTTCATGGCGATGTAGACCTTGACCATCTTGATGACGCCAGGAGCGAGCTCGTCGCCCTTCGACATCTTCGCAATCTTCTCGTTGGTGATCTTGCGAAGAACGTCGATCTGACGCGAGGTCATCTCTTCGATCTCGTCGATCTGCTCGTTCACCCGCGGGTCCTTGTCAGCGTAACGGATACGCTTAAGGTTACGCGTGGAGATGAGCTCGATCGTCTCGCGATTGAGAACCTCGCCCTTCGAGAGCAGCTTCTTGTTGGTGCGCTCGTCGTGCAGGTCGGCAAGCACTTCCTTGCTGCCGAGGATGGCCTCGAGGCGCTTCAGACGCTCGTCGGTGAGAATACGAATCTCATCGGCCAGGTTACGCTCGAGTTCCTCAACCTGCGTGGCCTCGATCTGCTTGGCGCGCTCATCCTTCTCCTGTCCCTTGCGGGAGAAGATGCGGACGTCGACGACCGTTCCCTCGATGCCGGGGGGGCAGGTGAGCGAAGCGTCGCGAACGTCGCCGGCCTTCTCACCGAAGATGGCGCGGAGCAGCTTCTCTTCCGGAGTGAGCTGCGTCTCGCCCTTCGGCGTGACCTTGCCGACGAGGATGTCGTTGTGGCCGATCTTGGCGCCGATGCGGATGATGCCCGACTCGTCGAGATCACGCAGGGCGTGCTCGCTGACGTTCGGAATATCGCGCGTGATCTCTTCCGGTCCGAGCTTCGTGTCGCGGGCCTCGATCTCGAACTCCTCGATGTGAATCGAGGTATAGTAATCGTCCTTGACCAGCTTCTCGGAGATCAGGATCGCGTCCTCGAAGTTGTAACCGCGCCATGGCATGAAGGCAACGAGAACGTTGCGGCCGAGGCCGAGCTCTCCCTGCTCCGTGCACGGACCGTCAGCGATGACCTGCCCCTTCACCACACGGTCGCCCTGACGAACGATCGGCTTCTGGTTGATGCAGGTGTTCTGGTTCGAACGCTTGAACTTCGTGAGCTGGTAGATATCGGAGCCGACCTCACGCGAAAGCTGCGTGGGGTGATGCTCGCCTTCTACGCGGACGATGATGCGCTCAGAGTCGACTGAGTCCACGATACCGTTGCGCTTGGCCAGGATGACGGCGCCGGAGTCGCGCGCTGTGACGCCCTCCATGCCGGTTCCGACCAGCGGAGCCTCGGATACAAGCAGCGGAACCGACTGGCGCTGCATGTTCGCGCCCATCAGAGCGCGGTTGGCGTCGTCGTGCTCCAGGAAGGGCACGAGCGATGCTGCGACTGAAACAAGCTGCTTCGGCGAGACGTCGACATAGTCGACCTCGGACTTGTTGACGAGCACGAAATTGCCCTGCCGGCGGGCGTCAACGATGTCCTGCACGATGTGCTGGCTCTCGTCGAGCTCAATATTCGCCTGCGCGATCGTGTGGCGGTCTTCCTCCCACGCCGAGAGATAGAAGCTGTATGGAGTGAGGTCCATCGTGCGCTTCTTCTCCTTCTTGAGGTGATCGTTGAGCTTCTTAGCCTCGTTGATCTCGAGGACGTCGCCCTGACGGTGTCCGCTCTCACCAGCGTTCGTGACAGAGACGTAGTCGTGCACCTTGCCGTCCTTCACCTTTCGGTAGGGCGACTCGATAAAGCCGTACTCGTTGATGCGCGCAAAGCAGCTCAGCGAGGAGATAAGACCGATGTTCGGACCTTCCGGCGTCTCGATCGGGCAGATACGGCCGTAGTGCGTCGGGTGCACGTCGCGCACCTCGAAGCCTGCGCGCTCACGCGACAAACCACCGGGCCCAAGGGCCGACAGGCGGCGCTTGTGCGTGATCTCGGACAGCGGGTTGGTCTGGTCCATGAACTGCGAGAGCTGCGAGGAGCCGAAGAACTCACGGATGGCCGCCATGACAGGCTTCGCATTGATGAGGTCGTGCGGCATCGCCGTCGACATCTCCTGGTAGACCGACATCTTTTCCTTGATGGCGCGCTCCATACGGACAAGGCCGATACGGAACTGGTTCTCCATCAGCTCGCCGACAGCACGGACGCGGCGGTTGCCAAGGTGATCGATATCGTCGACCACACCGATGTTCTTGCGCAGCTTCAGGAGATAACGGATGGTGCCGTAAAAGTCCTCAGGCGTGAGCGTGCGACGGTCAAGACCGGTGGCCTCGGCGTTCTCGTACAGCTTGATGTTGAACTTCAGGCGGCCTACGCGCGAGAAGTCGTACTTGCGCGCATCGAAGAACATGCCCTCGAAGAGCGCCGTCGCGGTGTCGAGCGTCGGAGGATCGCCCGGACGCAGTTTGCGGTAGATCTCGATCAGAGCCTCTTCCGGCTTGCGAACAGAGTCGCGGCGCAGCGTGTTGGTGATGATGTTGCCTACGTCGTCGCGCTCAGGGAAGAAGATCTCGAACGAGGTAACGCCGGACTGCTGAATCTTGTGCAGCTTGTCGGCGGTAAGCTCCTGGTTCGCTTCGTAGAGCAGCTCGCCGGTTGTCAGGTCAACAACGTCAGCCGCGGTCATCGCGCCGTCGAACTCAGAGGTCTCAACCTCCACCTGCTCGATCTTGTGCGAGCGCAGGCCCTTGAGCGAGTGCGCGGAGATCTTGCGTGTGGCCGGAGCGATCTCCTCACCCTTGACCATGATCGCTGTGGCCGGACGAGTTCCCTGCAGGTTGGTGTGGGTGCTCTCAGGAGCGACCTTCCACATTAGCTTGCCGTCCTTCACGTTGATCGTATCGACCGTGTAGAAGGTCTTCAGTATCTCTTCATCGGTGCGCAGACCGAGCGCGCGAAGGAAGATGGTTCCGAGGAACTTGCGCTTGCGATCGATGCGGACGTAGAGCGTATTCTTCTGGTCATACTCGAACTCAACCCACGAACCGCGGTACGGGATGATCTTGCCGAGGAAGTAGGTGCGGTTGTTCGCTGTCTCGAAGAAGACGCCCGGAGAGCGGTGGAGCTGCGAGACGATAACGCGCTCCGTACCGTTGACGATGAAGGTGCCGTTGGCAGACATCAGAGGAATGTCGCCAAAGAAAACCTCCTGCTCCTTCATGTCGCGAAGGCTCTTGACGCCGGTCTCAGGGTCCTTATCGTAAATTTTCAGCCGGATCGTAACCTTCAGCGGAGCCGAATAGGTCATGCCGCGCTCTTCGCACTCAGCCTGGTCGTACTTCAGCTGCAGACCAACGGGGTCGCCGCACTTGGTGCAGAAGTCAGGGGTGTTCTTGTTGTAGGTTCCGCAGAAATTGCAGAGGACATCGCCGGGATGGAAGGGATCAGTGATGACCATGTGGCCGCAATTGACGCAGGCCGTGCGCAGATGGTTGAGGCCCTTGAGATAGCCGCACTTGCACTCCCAGTTGCCGATGGAGTAATCGACAAACTCCAGCTCTGAAACATTGCGGAAGTCGGTGATGGGGAAGACGGAGGTAAAGACAGACTGCAGACCATTGTCTTCACGCTCCTGCGGAAGCTTGTCCATCTGCAGGAAGCGCTCATAGCTGCGGCGCTGAACCTCGATGAGGTTGGGAATTTCAATTGCGGTTGGAATTTTTGAAAAATCTAGACGGCTGCGGATCGCGCGCGTTTCGCTGGACATGCTCTCTCCTGAAAACTCACCTTCGAGGCCTCCCGACCATAGCCTCCCGCATCGAAGCACTCTGATGCAGTGGAACAACCTGATCGTTCGGGGAGGGCTTCGGTGCAACCCTCCGGGGATACTGCTTTGCGCATCTTGAATCCATCGGATCCCGCTCGTCCTCGATTCCAGCGGTCTCCGTGCGCAGAATGTTTTGCCGGTTCCTGCTCTTTACCGGCGTGCAAAACTCAAGAAACTTTCACTATCGACAAGCGCTCAAAGCTGCTATAAAGAACGCGTGCCGGACATCGCGGGCCCGCCTATGAAGGCGGAAAAATGTATAAACACGGCAAAGCGCTCACAGGGACAGCGCGTCCCATGAGCGCAAAGATCGACTTGTGCACTATTTCTCCCGTAATCCTGTAAATGCCTGCCGCCATTTGAGGCTCGCCTTGCCCCAAAGTAGTTGCCGCCTGCTCTAAATACCATGACATCATGAACTTCCGCCGCTCGAAGCGCATGATGGCCGGCCCCTTAACCCGCACCCTGCCGGGATGGACCGGAATACTCCCCTAAAGTCTGTCTAGTCACCACTTGTCCGCCAGCAAATACGCCGAGGCGGAACGAATCCTTATCTCAATAATAAGAATATCGCGTTCCGCCCGGTCGTGCAACTGGCTGGAAAGTTACTTGATCTCGACGGTCGCAACGCCCTCGAACTTCTTCGCGATGGCGGCTGCGTCTTCCTTCGAAATGTTCTCCTTCAGAGGCTTGGGAGCGCCGTCGACCAGGTCCTTGGCTTCCTTGAGGCCAAGGGCGGTGACTTCGCGTACAGCCTTGATGGTGTTGATCTTGTTCGCGCCCGCGTCCTTCAGAATGACCGTAAACTCGGTCTTCTCTTCTGCCGGAGCAGCCGCTGCCGCACCGCCGCCCGCAGCCGGAGCGGCCGCAACTGCAGCCGCCGCTGCCGAGACGCCGAGGCGCTCTTCGAGCTTCTTGACCAGCTCCGAGGCCTCGAGGAGGCTCAGGCTAACGATTGATTCTTCCAACTGCTGGATGTCTGCCATTTTTCTATCTCCAATTCGTAAATCTGAATCTTGTACCGCTAATTGCTCCACCGAAGCCCTGTCGAACCTCGGCTGTCTTAGCCTCTCCCGGGTTTCCGTTGCGCCCAGACAAGCGCCCCCTTCAGAGACCAGACGAAACCTGTTTATCCCTCAACCGGGTTCGAGGTTGCAGCCTCGCCCGCCTGGGATGCCGTCGCATTCTCCGGCTGCGCCGCGCCCGAAGGCTGCTCGCCCGCCGCCGACTCTTCAGCATGCGCTTCCGCTACCGGAGTCGCAGCCTCTGCCTTCGCCGCAGGTGCTGTGTCCGTAAACTTGCCCTTCTCCACGCCCTGGTTCACAACGACAGCAAGGTTGCGGCCAGTCGCATTGAGAACCGTCGCCAAACGCTGCGCGGGGGAGTTGATGAGGAAGAGAAGCTTCGCAAAGAGCTCTTCCTTGCCTGGCATTGTCGCCAGAGCGCCAACCTCCTCGACATTCAAAACCTTGCCGTCAACGATCCCGAGCTTAAAGGTGAACTCCGAGTTGTCCTTCACCCAGGTCGAGAGCGCCTTGGCCAGGGCCACGGGATCGCCCGAGGTGTAGGCCACCGCGTTGACGCCCTTGAGGCCCTTCAACGCCTTCTCAATCTTGGAGCCCTCGGCCGCACGCTCGGCCAGCTTGTTCTTGACGACGTGATAGCTGCCGCCTGCGTTGCGAATCGTCTTGCGGAGATCGAAGTCCTTCGACGCGGTCAGCGCGGTAAAAGTCCCGATGATCGCCGAACTCGAACCCTCGAGCTCGCTCGCCAGCTTCTTAACCTTCTCCGACTTCTGTGATCTGGACAGTGCCATAAAAACCTAGCCTTCACTGCTAGCTCTTAGCGCTAGCTGAAATCGCGCACCTGCGCGGATGAATCTCGAAAACCTTAGTGCTTGCCTGCAGCCTCTGCAGCGGTGTAATCCAGCTGAATTCCAGGGCCCATCGTCGAGCTCAACGTAGCGCTCTTGATGTACTTCCCCTTGGCCGCCGCGGGCTTGGCCTTCACCACACTCGTAATTACCGTAGTCGCATTGTCGATCAGCTTCTGCGGATCGAACGAGAGCTTGCCCACAGGAACGTGAACCAGAGCCGTCTTGTCGGTGCGGAACTCAACCTTACCGGCCTTGATCTCCCTGATCGCATCGGCGACATTCGTGGTCACCGTACCCGTCTTCGGGTTCGGCATGAGACCCTTGGGACCGAGAACCTTACCGAGACGGCCGACCGACTTCATCATGTCGGGAGTCGCGATCAGCGCATCAAACGCCGTCCAGTTCTCCTTCTGGATCTTCTCGACAAGCTCTTCGCCGCCGGCAAACTCAGCGCCTGCCGCCTGCGCGTCCTTAACCTTGTCGCCCGAAGCGATCACAGCCACAATCTTGGTCTTGCCCAGGCCGTGGGGCAGGACGACGGTGCCGCGTACCATCTGGTCGGCGTGCTTGGGATCAACACCCAGACGCAGCGTCAGATCGACGGTCTCGTCGAACTTCGCATACTTTGCTTTCTGGAGCAGCGGAACTGCATCCGCTAAAACGTAAGGACGGGACTCAACGAGCGCACGCGCCTTCGCCAAATTCTTGGAAATCTTCCTGGCCATCTTCCCTCATCTCCCACCCCGCTCGGACTGTTCTCCGGGGCGTGGTCATATCGACTGCGCTCAACGGCGAGTTGAGACGCTCTTATTAGTATGCAGGAATATTGCCAGATAGGCAATATTTTTCGGCCTGAAAGACTGGGTTTTTAATCCCAGATTCGAGCCATGACAAGCTCAAATCCGGCAACAATGCCGCTCCCCTGAATTGAAGTCGGTCGATGATGTACCTCTGGAGAATCTACTGGCCGGAAAACATATACCGTCTTCTCTTCGGGATCGATAAGCCATCCGAGTTTGGCGCCGTTGGCAATCCACAGTTTCATCTTCGCCTTCAGCTCCGGAAGACGATCATTTGTCGAACGCAGTTCAATCACAAAGTCCGGGCAGAGAGGTGCAAATCGCTCTTGCTCTTTCGTACTCAGTGAATCCCATCTCTTCCTTTCCACCCACGCAGCATCCGCGGCTCGCATAGAGCCGTCCGGCAGCGTAAATCCACCGTTGGAATCGAAGGTGATTCCTCGCCCGTCCTCCTCAGCCCATTCATCCAGCAACCGTGTAATTCTGCTGTTGATGTGGCTTGTTTTGCTGCCTGCTGGCGTCATGACCAGAATCTCCCCGTTGGCATCGCGCTCCACCCGCAGAAAATCGTTCTCTGCGCAGAAACGCATCAACTCCTCATCGCTCATCGGCGTCTCTGGCCGAAAACGAAGCGGAACCGGTACCCCTGAGAGATTGAAGTTCATGCCCGAAGTGTACTAAACCTCAGCGGGCGAAAGACATAAAACCACGAGTAGGAGGCCCGATTCGAATCGAGGCCCATACCTGGAGAACTCGGCCTTGACGGAAGGAATTCTCAGGGGTAAGGTTACACCAGAAAGGCGAACAAATGGCGAAAATAACTCCCCGGCCCAACAGCTCGCTCTTCCCTATTCTTGATCAGGATCCAGCCCAGCCCTCCGGGCCTGCTCCGCTCACCGGAATCGCCCGCCTCGCCGCCAAAGCCACCCACACCGACTCCGGCCACCTCGTCGAATTCCGTGCCCTCAACGTCCGCAGCATCCTCAATAAGACCGTCTCCAGGCGCCTGACCTGGATGGCCTACAGCATCAATCCTTACCGCGGCTGCGAGTTCGCTTGCCGCTACTGCTATGCCCGTTACACTCATGAGTTCATGGCTCCTGCTCCCGGCCAACCCCGGCCAGCCCATCAGCCGGATTTCCATGACCCGCTCATGTTCGAGCGGCTTATCTTCCTCAAGCAGAACGCCGCCTGGCTCATCGAGCAGGAACTCCGCCGCATCGATCCCACAGTCGAGATCGCCCTCGGCACGGCCACTGACCCCTGGCAACCCATTGAGCGACGCGCGCGCATTACCCGCTCCATCCTCGAGGTCTTTGCCCGCAAGTCTGGTTTTCGCCTGGGCATCGTCACCAAATCCCGCCTCATCACCCGCGATATCGACTTACTCGCCGAGATCGCCCGCCGCAATCATCTCGTCGTCCACATCACCATCACCACTCCGGACGTCCAGCTAGCCCGCATCCTCGAGCCTCGCGCGCCGAGGCCCGACCTACGCTTCGCCACCGTGAAAAAACTCCGCGAGGCTGGAATCACCACCGGCATCATGTCCTCCCCGCTCATGCCGGGCATTAATGACTCCGAAGAAGCGATCGACCGCATGGCTCAACTCTCCGCCAGAGTGGGAGCCAGTTTCTTCGCCGCCAATCCGCTCTTCCTCAAGTCGTGCTCGCGTCCTACCTACCTGAGCTTCGTTCGCGAGCACTTCCCTCACCTCGTCGCCGACTACCACCGCCGCTTCGACCATCGCGACTTCGCCTCGCCGGACTACGCGCGCAAACTCTCAGAGATCGTGCAGCAAGCCTGCATGCGCTACAAGCTGGGGCGCCGCTTCAGCGACACCGACGAGAGCCTTCTTCCCACCCCAGGTACAAAGAAGCCCGCGCAACACACGGAGTTCCCGAGTCAACAAAAACTCTTCGCATAATCAATCTTTGCCGAGTTGCGAACTCGCTAAGCCAAATCCAAAGGAGTGAACGATGCAAACATGGTGGACGATTCAGCCAATGAAGTCAGTGGCACGATCTCGCAGGCGTCGGCGTAGCGTTTCCAGAGCTCGAGCACATTCGGATTGGCATGTGCCTTTTCGACGCCGCCCGGCGCCCACTCGAAGACCTCCACAACCGTGCCGTCCATTGCTCTTGCTGCGACCACTGGCCTGTCTGTCGCCAACCCTTCCGCTCGCAGCAGCGGAACGTGCTCGCGAGTGAGCTGCAGGAGCGCCGCTTCCTTCCCCGGCTTCGGCTTGTACGCCACAATCACAAGAGTTGCGCCCGGAACCTGGTTCATACAGCCCTTCCTCGTTCTCAAACTTCATTCAAGCGGAGTCATCGATACCTTCGCTGCGAAGTTGCCGTCGATCACCTCGAAGTCCTCTGACGCCGTATACGTATGGGTCCCGAGATTTCCCTTAACCCACTCCGGCCCGATTCGCCCAATCTGCCGCTCCTCATATTCATCTTCGGTCAGCTTGAGCACTTCGGAAAAATTCAGCGCATACCCATAGGCCTCGCCACAGTCCTGTGACGGGCGGATGAGCTTGCCATCCCGATAAAACAGCGCGCCCGCAGGCCGCGCGCGGCGCACATCCGAGACCACGGGATTGCCACGATGCGGCTTCCACGGCCCTGTCAACTGATCTGCGTAAAAGATCGCCAACTCATCCGAGTTTGAGTAGCGTCCATTCGAAAGCCCTGCAAACATCCAGAACTTGCCATCCTGCACATGAAGGGTCGCGTCGACTGCATAAACATCATTGAGCAGCACGGCCTCAAGCTTCCATCGTCGCGGAAACTCCTCCGCGCGATAAAGCTCCACAGTCCGGTTCTGCTTCGTCTCGGGAATCATGTAGACCTCACCATCATGCTCGAAGAGAAACGGGTAGGAGAGATGGTAGGAACAACGGAGCGCCTCGAATATCTCCCCAAGGTTTCCCTCCGCATCCAGCTCAGCGCATGAGATCAGCGCGCGGCCCTCGTTGTAGCGCAGGTCTTCAAAAAAGAGATAGTTCTTGCCATCGCGCTTGAACAGAAACGGATCGGCATAGAAGCGATCCAGGGGCGGCCTGATAATACGGTAGCCACTCGGGTCATCAAAGCTGTGTTTGCTTGTTCGCTTGCGAACCGCAATGAACCACTGCGGCGTGTTGCCTCCTGTCTTTGCCTTGATTCTTCCGCGAACCGCGCGCTTCAGCCGATTCCCCAGAAACACACTCATCTGCGCCGGCATTAGGAGTCCGGTAAATACGTCGCGTATACGTCTCTTTCTCGTTATAAGTCGGAAGGCTCCGCAGATACTCATAACCCCGCTCATGCAGATCGCGCAGCCGGCGAAGCGCAAACTCTGCCGTCTTCCAATAAATCGGATTGCGGTTCAGATAAAGCGATGAGAACTCAGTCGACGAGTGGCTGCGATACAGCACATGCCCGCCGTCCAATGAATCCGTCAACACCTGCAGAATCGTTCCGGAGATTGGATTGCGCTCATAGATCTCCCAGAACAGCGGAGGACCTCCTCTGTACTCGCGGTTGTCGTCATGATGAAACGACCACACTCCAAACCGGGCACACTCCAATATTCCGCCTCGGATAATGCGAAATCCGAACCGGAAGATCACATCCAGATTCGCCGCCCGGATCTTTGCCAGATCCTCATCGTTGATGCGATCCGTAAATCCCTTGCGCTGCGGTTCGACCTTCACCACAGGAACATCACCCAGCGCTCCGGAAAGATCAACTGAAGCCTTCGCATCGTTCTCTCCGCGATTGCGCTGATAGTCCCACTGTTCGTAGCGGTGATAGGCGGTCAATCTCCAGTGCGCTCTCACACGCTCGCGCAGTGACAAAGACTTTGCTGCCATTGGCGTGTTCAAAACAGCCAGTTCAACTCGAGCAAAATCGGAGGCCTGAATATCTTCAACGATCTTCGCCACCCACGCGCTGGACACATAGGAATCCAGCATTAAACCAATTCGGAGCATTCCACCCAGTTCCTTCGAAAAAATTCACTCAGGAATTCAAGTCGCGAAATCACTGTTGTCCGCGTGATTATAGCAAGCGTGAATCATGCTTCGACGAAATGAACGATCTGCTGCCGCAGCACTGAGTCCGAGGACATCGCAGAACATGCCTCATGCAGTCTGGAATCCCCGGCAGGCCAAACCGCTGTGATCGATAGAGGCGTCGTTATCCTTTAAACGCTCCGCGTTCCGTAGTTGCTTCGAGACCCGGGTCGCCATGACGCTTCGAACTCTCAAGGAGTCGGCTCAACATGATCATCGCGACAACGCCGACAGCAGGCCCTGTCGCGAGTGGAAGAAAGCTCCACCGCCAGCCGATATGCGATGCAAGCACCGACGTGAACCGAATCGAGACAAGCGTCAGCGCAAACCCAAGGCCAAGTTGCAGCGCCAAAGCCGTCCCTACATAGCTGGGATCGCTCAACTCCGTCGCCATCGCCGAAAACTGCGCCGAATCGCCGATCACCGTAACGCCCCACACCACCGCTGCCGCAAGAAACAACCACAACGGTCCGCCGAAGAGGAAGCCCATCGTTACAGCGCAAACTCCTGAGAGAGCCATCATGAGGCCTGCAGCGAATGGCCTGCTCGTTCGATCCGCAATCACTCCACCCAGCGTTGCACCTGCAATTCCAGCCGCGATTACGACAAATGTCACAAGCGAAGCAGTTCTCTCACCCGTCAGCCCAAGGCCGCCGGAAGCAGCTCGCACATAGGCCAGCATCCAGCCCCACATCGCATACAACTCCCACATATGTCCGAAGTAGCCCAGGTTAGCCAGCAATAGTTTGCGATTCTGAAACACTGTGCCCACGTAACGCGGATTGAATATCGCTCGGCTAAACGGAAATGGCCCTTCCGTTGCAAATGTGGCGATCACAATACCGCCCAGCAAAGTGCACGCAGAGGCGGCAATCACCACTGCCTGCCAATCCACGCGGTCCGTCAGATACCGCACAAGATGCGGAAGCGCCGAACCCAGCGTCAACGCGGCAATCACCAGCCCCAGGGCAGTTCCCCGCCCACGCACAAACCACGTTGATGTCAGTTTCAAGGCTGGTGGGTAGACACCTGCCAGCGCGATTCCCGTCACGAAGCGCGCCGACAGTAATGATGGCACCGACGGTGCCCAAAGGAGACACAGGTTTGCCAGGGCTGCCACCGCGGCGCTCAGTGCCATTAGCTTGCGCAGGGAAACCAGGTCTGGAAGACTCACCAGGCTCGAGAGCAGCGCCCCGGTCACAAATCCAAGCTGTACGGCATTCGTCAGCCATGCGACCTGCCCCGGGGAAAGCCTCCAGACCCGGGTGAGCTCCGGTGTAATCGCGGTCGCCGAAAACCACGTCGTCATGCACAGCACGACGCCTGTGCAAATCAATCCAAGCATCCGCCATCGGGCATGTCCATCATGTCCTTCTGTCACTGATCTTGAATTCTGCACTCGACGACTCTCAGTCTAAAAATGTGTTCAAGTAGCATACCTGTCTTCCTTTGCAGACGAGCATGCTGTACGCTGCGTTCGTCAATGCTTCTGCACAAATCCAGCCCGGACACGATCTCTCATGACCGCTCTCACACGTCGCAACTTTGTCGCCTCAGGCAGCGCGTTTCTCTCGGCTTTCGCACTCAGCCAGACCTCACCGGCCTCAGCTCTCACCGCTGGCGAAGTCATCTCCCGCATGAAGCAGAACCTCGGCGTACCCTGGCGCGAGAAGACGGTCGACAATCTTCTCACCGGCTCACCTGACACCCCCGTACGGGGCATCGTCACCACCATGATGGCAACTCTCGACGTCGTCCAACGCGCTATCGCGCAGAACAAAAACATGATCGTGACCCACGAGACGCCGTTCTACCTCCACCAGGACCAGACCGCCGACATCGCCAGCGACTCCACCCTCGTCTACAAGCTCGATCTCTGTAAGAAACACAACGTCGCCATCTTTCACTTCCACGATCACTGGCACGCCCGCCGTCCTGACGGTATCGCCCAGGGCATGGTCGAGCAATTGGGCTGGCAGAAGTACGTCAACAACCCCGACGATCCCAAACGGCTGACCTTTCCCGGAACTCCGCTCTCAACCTTCGCCCGCGATCTGGCCACGCGCCTCAACGCGCACACTCTGCGGGTCCTCGGCGACCGTGCACTTCCCGTCCGCCGCGTTCAGACAAGCTGGGGTTACTGCGGCCGAGAAGGAGGCATCAAGCTCTTCTCCGACCCGGCCACGGACGTCCTCATCTGCGGCGAGACTCGCGAATGGGAACTCGTCGAGTACTGTCAGGACTCCATCGCTGCCGGAAATAAAAAAGCCCTCATCGTCGTCGGTCACGTCCTATCTGAGCAGGGCGGCATGATCCTATGCGCCGACTGGCTCCGTACCTTCATTCACGAAGTCCCCATCCAGTTTGTCCCTGCCACCGAGCCCTTCTGGAGTCCCACAGATTCGTCCAGAACTTGAAAATACAGGCTCTCAGCAATTTCCCCACAAAACACTTGTCAAGCCCTGAAACCGCATTTTTAAACCCAGCAAAGGACATAAGTTAAACAAATACAACCCTTTACGCTTCATAAAATAATCGCGTTCCTGTGGCATATCAGATAACCTCGATTCGGTAAACTTGAAAGAGATAGCCCCGAAAATGAAAGCCAGGTGGATATTCCTCCTGGCTTATCTATTTTATAATCTGTACTTTGCCAATAACTCATTGATATAGAAAGCTTTACGCTGCCATTGAGATCTAAACTAAATAGAATGAAGTCTTTACGGGAAAAGATAGGGGGAGGGGGGCGCCTCAGAGAAACAAAAATACCGGAGCAGCGCCTCATGCGCTGCTCCGGGTATTTTAGGGGGTTTTTGAAATGTTAGGCGACGACTTCAATGCCCATCGAACGCGCAGTGCCGCGGATGGTCTTCGCAGCAGCCTCAACCGAGGCGGCGTTCATATCAGGCATCTTCTGCTTGGCGATCTCGAGAATCTGCTTCTCGGTCACCTTGCCGACCTTGTCCTTGTTCGGGGTGCCAGAGCCCTTCTGAACGCCGGCGGCCTTCAGCAGCAGCACCGGAGCCGGAGGAGTCTTGGTGACGAAAGTAAATGTGCGGTCCTGGTAGACCGAAATCACGACGGGAACCGTGAGGCCAGTGAGGGCAGGATCCTTACCCGTTCTCTCGTTAAACTGCTTGCAGAACTCCATGATGTTGACCTGCGCCTGACCAAGGGCGGGACCAACTGGAGGCGCGGGCGTAGCCTTGCCTGCCATGATCTGAAGTTTCACGTATCCAGTAATCTTCTTCGGTGCCATTGCGGTAAATCCTCGTTATGCTTCCAGCGGCAGGCTCAGCCCGCGCTTAAATTGATACTTCTAAAATCTGCTACACGACGACCTTGTCCACCTTCGAGAACTCAATCTCGACCGGCGTAGAGCGTCCGAAGATGCTGACCATCACCTTGAGGGTCTGCTTATCTTCGTTGATCTCATCGACCGCGCCCGTAAAGTTGGCGAACGGCCCTTCATTGATCCGAACCTGCTCGCCCTTCTCAAACTTGATCTTGAGAGTCGGCTTGTCCTTCGATACATCGGCCCGGAAGATAATCGAACTGACTTCCTGCTCGCTCAACGCTACCGGCTTATCGCCCGTTCCAAGAAAGCCCGTCACGCGCGGGGTATTCTTGATCACGTGCCACAGATCGTTGTCGAGATCCATCTCGACAAGAACGTAGCCTGGAAGAAAGACACGCTCAATCGTGTACTTCTTACCGTTGCGAACCTCTGTAACCGGCTCGGTCGGAATCATGATGCGGCCGATCTTGTTCTGCAGACCAAAAGCAGCGATGCGGCTCTCGAGCGACTCACGCACCTTGCGCTCGAAGCCCGAGTAAGCGTGGATGATGTACCACTTAAAGTTCTCGTTGGCCGGTGGAGCGAGTTGCTCGCTCGATTCACCAGAAGCGCTCGCCGCTTCGGTCTTCTGCTCTTCCGGATTCTCTTCGATCGCCATGGTTGTGCCTTTTTCGCGCATCGTATATTTCTTTCCGCTCTTGCCTGCTAAGTCAACTTGTGCAACAGGTTCTCAATCACCTTGCCGATGATCGTATCGATTAGCCAAAAGTAGGCCGCAAAGATAAAGACCGTCACGAGCACGACCGTCGTGGTAGACCGCACTTCCGTACGTGAAGGCGTAATCACCTTGCGCATCTCGCTGCGCACGTCCTTCAGGAAACTGCTGATTCGCGCCGGCTGTTCCTTGAGTTGCTGAAGCGCGGTGTTTGACTGTTCCGCTACCGCTGTTGTCTTGGCCATAATGCTGCCTCAATCCCTATGTTGCACTGCTACTGATTCCGCGTCCGGCCCTTTCAGAACCGGGGCAATACTGGCGGGGGAGCTCGGATTCGAACCGAGAAGTCCGGTTTTGGAGACCGGCAGTTTAACCGTTGAGCTTACTCCCCCATGAACCGGTTAGCTCTTAGCTTTTAGCTTCCAGCAAACGGCTAAAAAGCTGCGGCTAGAGGCTGCCCTTACTTCGTCTCTTTGTGGGCCGTGTGCTTGCGGCACGTATTACAGAACTTTGAGAACTCAAGACGGCCGGTCGTGGTCTTCTTGTTCTTCGTCGTTGAGTAGTTCCGGTTCTTGCACTCTGGGCACTGCAGCGTAATGATCTCGCGCATGTTTATTGTCTCCTTCCAACGTGGCCAGCCACTTCGGCTGGCAAGCAGCTTGTCAGTTTGAGCAGAATTCTGCCCACTGACACGCCGCGACGCAGGGCTTTAACGGCCCCCGCTGCCGAATCCTGAGTTTTACAACGGAAAGAAAGAGCGGTCAGGCCACGCTCTTCCTCAATAATTATCCCATGAAGTGCGGGATTTAGGAAGTAGGAAACGGCGAGCTCTGCTCGCCGCTTCCCCTTTATCTCTACGCCCTTACTTGATGATCTCGGAGATGGTGCCGGCGCCGACCGTGCGTCCGCCCTCGCGGATAGCAAAGCGCAGCCCCTTCTCCATGGCCACCGGGGTGTGCAGCGTGATCTCGAGCGCAATGTTGTCGCCCGGCATCACCATCTCCGTACCCTCAGGAAGCTTCGCCGAGCCCGTCACGTCCGTCGTGCGGAAGTAGAACTGCGGACGGTAGCCGTTGAAGAACGGAGTGTGACGTCCACCCTCTTCCTTCGACAGAACATACACCTCGCCCTTGAACACCGTGTGCGGAGTGATCGATGCAGGCTTGGCCAGCACCATGCCGCGCTCCACGTCTTCCTTCGCCGTGCCGCGCAGAAGAAGACCGGCGTTGTCGCCCGCCAGACCCTCGTCCAGCTGCTTCTTGAACATCTCCACGCCCGTCACCACCGTGTTCTGGGTGTCGCGGAAGCCGACGATCTGAACCGCCTCGCCAACCTTCACCTTGCCACGCTCGATGCGGCCCGTCACCACCGTGCCGCGGCCAGAGATCGAGAAGATATCTTCGATCGGCATCAGGAACGGAAGGTCGACCATGCGGTCAGGCTGCGGAACATTCTTGTCCACCGCATCCATCAGCTCGTCGATCTTGGCCTCCCACTGCGCCTCGCCGTTCAGCGCGCCCAGCGCCGATCCACGGACCACCGGAACGTCATCGCCCGGGAAGTCATACTTGCTCAGAAGCTCGCGGACTTCCATCTCCACCAGGTCCACCAGCTCCTGGTCCTCGACCGCATCGCACTTGTTCAGGAACACCACGATGTAGGGCACGCCTACCTGGCGGGCCAGCAGAACGTGCTCCTTGGTCTGCGGCATCGGACCGTCGGTCGCAGCCACCACCAGGATCGCGCCGTCCATCTGCGCCGCGCCCGTGATCATGTTCTTGATGTAGTCGGCGTGGCCAGGGCAGTCCACGTGAGCATAGTGACGGTTCGCCGTCTCGTACTCCACGTGCGATGTCGCAATCGTGATACCGCGCTCGCGCTCCTCAGGAGCGTTATCAATCGTATCGAACGAGCGAAACGCGTTCTTCGGGTTGTGCTTCGACAACACCTTCGTGATCGCCGCCGTCAACGTCGTCTTCCCATGGTCAATGTGACCAATCGTCCCGATGTTCACGTGCGGCTTCGAACGATCAAATTTTTCCTTCGCCATGACTGCCTATCTCCTCAATGTTTGCCGGTGGATACACCGGCGGTTGCGTTGAATCAACTCAAAAACGAAACTTTGTCTCAGTAGTACGAGTAGAGCCGGAAGAACCTCTGGCGCAGTTCAGGAGAAACCTTCTCAAGACTTGCAAGATAATACTCACGAATCTGACCCTGATCGCTGTTGCCCAGTTGCCTGTACTCGCTCGCGGTTGCAGGCCCAAGCAATCCGGCATTCAGTACCGTTTCAAAGTCGCGAATGCGAAGCTTCAGCCGGTCAAGCGACTTCAAAAACACTGCAACTTTGCCTGCCGCAAACGAAGACTCAATGGCTGATTTGACTGCGTCGAAACGCCGCGAATCGGCCACCGGAAGTACAGGCTGTTCATACATCGTGCTCAACAGACATCTCCTACCCCAAAAATATCGAGGTACTTCATCCTTTGGAGCGGGAGACGGGAATCGAACCCGCGACCAACAGCTTGGAAGGCTGTGACTCTACCACTGAGTTACTCCCGCCTGCTAGCTTTAGCCGCTAGCTCTTTAGCCGTTAGCTCGTTGCGACTTCACAAACCGTCACGATGGCGATACTGTCGCGCCACTTACCGGAGCTAAAAAGCTAACAGCCAAAGGCTATAAGCTGAATCCTGGAGCTGATGATGGGGCTTGAACCCATGACCTCTCCCTTACCAAGGGAGTGCTCTACCACTGAGCTACATCAGCTTTTCAACCAACCCTACCATCCTATCGCGAACGCAAACGTCCGAGCATTACGCGAAAGGCAAAAAAACCTAACAAAATCCACGTCAGCGATCGAAACTTGCCTGGATCCATCGTCTCGCCAGACAAGCACCGCAAGAATTCCTAAAACAACGAGCGCGATGGTCATTCGTCCACTGCCAGCAGGGCTTAGATCCACAACGCTCACCACTCGTTCAGGTCAACCACTCAAACTTATGGTGCACAGGGGAGGATTCGAACCTCCGTAACGCGATGCGTGGCAGATTTACAGTCTGCTGCCATTAACCACTCGGCCACCTGTGCACTTCCTGTCGCTTTCCTGGCCGGCCCACGGCTTTCACCCGTCAAGAAGCATCCACGTCGCGCCAAACTCCGCGAATCGAGGAAGCGCTGATACCTTGAAGGAGTCTTCCGGAGGCCTGCACGACCAGACCGGGCGGCAGTACAACTAAAACTCAATCTCTTTCTACTGAAGAGCCTTGATCTCTTCCCACTGATTGAACTGGAGCTGGCGAAGGGACTTGAACCCCCGACCCTCTGATTACAAATCAGATGCTCTACCAGCTGAGCTACGCCAGCCCAAACAGCCTCTTTGCCCTCTGTAAGCCTTATCCGTAAAAACACGGCAGGGCCCGCGCAGAGTGCGCCGCAAGAACAAAGTTAGCATAGCGAACGCCCGACCGCAATGCCGCCTCTTCCATCGGCACGCGAGGTAACTACGTGCGTGATAATCTTTCCCGCGTCCAACAAACAGCCCATCTGCTCGGAGGTCTTTGAGGAATGCTCGGCCCACGTAAATACGTCCTTTTCCTCACTCTATTTTTATCCCTGCCTTTGTTTCATTCCGCAATGGTTTTCGGGCAACAGCAGCCTCTCAACAATGATTCCATTGTGAAACTCGCCGAGGCAGGCCTCAGCGACGATCTCATCGTTCAAAGCATCAATTCGCAGCCTGGTAAATATGCCCTTAGTGCAAACGATCTGATTCAACTCAAGCAGGATGGCGTCTCCGAGAAGGTCATCGCCGCGATGATCGCAAGGAATTCGACCTCGACAAATCATGGGATTGGGACGGACTCTCCGGCGCCTGTTTCAGTCCTTCCCGAAGGAGTCGATGAGATCGGCGTCTATTACAAAAAAGAAAACAGCGTAGTGGATAAGTGGACTCCAGTCGATCCCGAGATCGTCAACTACAAATCCGGCGGCTGGGTAAAGAGCACAGCAACTCACGGCATCATCAAGCAAGATCGCAATGGGCACATCGATGGCAATGCCAGTCAACTCGTGTTATCGCGCGGAACATCATTTTTACTGTACGTCCCCGAAGGCGTCTCGCCAATCGAATATCAGCTTCTCAAACTCCGTATCAACTCCAGCAATCGAGAGTTTCGTTCTCAAACGGGTGGAGTCTTCCACTCGGAAACTGGCGCTCAACGCGACAATGTTCCTTTCACCGCAGAGAAGATCGGGACGCGGTTGTATCGTTTTACACTCGCCCCGAATGCAGACAAGGGTGAATATGGCATTTTGCCGCCGGGAGTTATCAACCAGTCGAACGCCAGCCGCGCCGGAAAAATCTACACCTTCGCGATTATCGAGTAAGGATAGATAATGCTGTTAAGGCTTAGAAGACTGCAATCAATCTATGGACACTTCTGAAAATTGTTCGACGGTGGTCTATGCGCCGCCTGCGTAAATCAACGCGCTATTCACTTTTGCTCGTTCTCGCGCTCATCGTCGCTCTCGGCGTGGCGATTATTCTGCGCAAGGCTGCTCCGCCTGAAGCGGCTCGTCTCCTGCCAGAGTCTGACGCTATCGTTTACTTCAATCTCAAGCCGTTACGGTTGGCTACGCACTTCGACCGTAATCCCGTAACCCGCAGCCCGGATTACCAAAGCTTCGTCGATACCACCGGAATTGTGCCTGAACGCGATCTCGATGTTGCCGCCTTCGCGCTGCATCGCATGGATAATCCGAACGGCCCGAATGGCCCTGTTGGTTATTCGGAGATCTTCGAAGGTCGTTTCGACGGCGAACGCCTCGTCAATTATTTCTCAAGCATTGCCACTGAACGGGAGACCTACGACAATCACACGATCTTCACCATCCCGATCACAGACGGCGACGCTGTGCGGCATCTTCGTGTTGTGCAACTCGGTTACGACTCGATTGCTGCATCGAACATGCCTACTCCCGAGCAGATTCACTCTATCCTTGATCGCCATCGCTCCGCGGCATCTCCGTTTTCTGGTTCTTCTCTGCTCTCGGCTCGATACCATGATGTACCGTTGCTCTCCAGTGCATGGGCAATCGGCCATATCGGCCTGCCCTTCTCTGAACGCGGTTATATCACTGTCTTTGGTTTGCAATTACCACTCCCTGAGGACACTACCTTCGTAGCCAGCCTTCGCTTCGTCGGCACATTGCATCTTCGCGTAGAACAGATCTCGCCTACCGAGGCAGACGCAGCACGAGCGACGACGTCCCTGAACGCTTTGCTGAGCCTTATCAAATCGCTCCAGCAGATAAAGCCTCGGAACTCCTCAGACACGGCTTTTCTGCAGGTGATCAATTCGCTCAAACTCGAGCAACACAAAGATCGAGCGGTCTTAACCGCAACGATTCCGGTCGAAGTGCTTCAACAACTTACCGGGACGACCTCAAAGCTCTCCGAAAGCAGCCAAACACACGAAGCACCTGCTCCGGCATCCGGAACGGCTTCCGCAAGATAGCTCTGAATCATTCCTTCGAATCCCCACGTCAGGTCAATAGCTGAGCCTTTACCAAATAGTGCCCGACGAAATTTCGCAATCCGGCATTTTACTTTTGTTTGCGGTAGCGCATTTTTACATAACACAGCTAGCATGGGATCAGGCTCTCTCAGGAGGATAAAGTTCATGCGTCAGGGGATCATCCCGCTGCTGGCTCTCTCGCTGTTACCCGCTACCGTTGTCGCCCAGGTTCATACCGGTCAATCGTCCTTCCACGACTGGACACAAGAAAAACCCGGCACTCACTGGAAGACTACCGTCGATGATCTTCCTCCACCCAACGAACCTGAATCGGTCGACAATGGCCCCTCTCTTGTTCCGCGACCTGAGGGAGCGTGGCCAAAAGCGCCCACTGGCTTCAAGGTGGAGCTGTACGCGGATGGCATCTTCAAGCAACCTCGGTTGCTTCGAACTGCCCCAAATGGGGACCTCTTTATTGCAGACAGCGCAGCGGGTTCCATCATTGTTCTGCGCGGCATCACATCAGACGGCAAAGCAGCTACGAAAGAGACCTTCGCCACGGGTCTTGATCATCCCTTTGGAATTGCTTTCTATCCGCTCGGATCAAATCCTAAGTGGGTTTACATCGCCAATACAACTTCGGTTGTCCGTTTCCCTTACAAGGCCGGCGATCTGAAAGCATCAGCTAAGCCGGAGACCATTGTTCCGACTCTTCCGGGCTACGCTCAGCTTCGCGGAGGAGGACACTGGACGCGGGACGTTGTCTTCTCACAGGACGGTAAGCGTATGTTCGTCTCCGTGGGGTCTGCCTCAAACGTAGATGACACCGACAACAACCCGAATGAGTTTCATCGTGCCGATGTCCTCGAGTTCACGCCCGAAGGTAAGTTCGTAAAGATCTACGCCAGCGGCATTCGTAACTGCGTAGGAGAAGCGATTAGCCCGATAACTGGTCAACTCTGGTGTTCCACGAATGAGCGCGATCGGCTCGGCGATAATCTGGTTCCCGACTACATCACCAGCGTCAAGGAGGGCGGTTTCTACGGCTGGCCGTGGTGGTACATCGGCCCCCACCAGGATCCTCGTCACGCAGGCAAACATCCTGAGTTGAAGGACAAGGTTATAGTTCCTGACGTGCTGTTGCAGTCACACTTCGCGTCGTTGGAGATGCTCTTTTACCAAGGCAAGCAATTTCCTTCTGAATACAGTGGGGATGTATTTGCTGCTGAACATGGAAGCTGGAATCGCGCTCATCGAGCTGGTTATGAAGTCATTCGCGTGCCAATGAAGGACGGCCATGCAACCGGTGAATATGAGGACTTCCTCACGGGTTTCGTCAGAGACGACGGCAGCGTCTGGGGTCGGCCCGTGGGCGTTACAGTTGGCAACGACGGATCGCTTTTCGTGACGGATGACGGTACAAAGAGCGTCTGGCACGTCATCTACACAGGCAAATAACTGCTTAAACACAAAAGCGGCGTTCCCCAAAAGGGCACGCCGCCTTTTATATCAGCTCTAAGCTAAGCGAAGACTTGAGTGGCAGCTTCATCAAGTACCGGTTTGAATCGGGCAAGGGATTCCTCGGCCAACATGGTTACGAGGACATCCACACAGTCTCCGTCCAATTTTTTCGGTGAGAGTTTTGTGAGGATCGATACAGCCTGATGTGGCTCAAGACCTGCGCGGTAAGGCCGGTCTTCAGAGAGCGCGCCGTACACATCAGCCACTGTCACGATCCGCGATTCAAGAGACAAATCTGGCGCCATCAAGCGATCTGGGTATCCAGTCCCATCGAGCTTTTCGTGATGCTCACCGGCAATAATAGCCATCTCGCGGAAGGCTGATACCCGCTCTAAAATCTGACGCGAAAGCCGAGGATGTTGATATACAGCGTCCCATTCCGTTTTATTGAGTTGCGTGGTCTTATCTAAAATCGAATTGGAGAGACTAAGCTTTCCGAGATCGTGCAATAACGCGGCCCTCCGGACAAGCTGCACACGATCCCAAGGAAGTCCCATCCGACGGGCAATGCCATAAGCTGTATCGGCCACACTCATTGAGTGTCGAAATGTAAAGTGCGACTTCGCATCCACGACCTCGGCGAACGCCTCACAAATGTGGTCAATCTGGCCATTCTGCAAAAGGGACTTGCCTGCATCGAGATCGAGCACCGCTTGCCGGGAATCCTCATGACTCGCGGATGGAAGGCAGTTCGTCCAAAGAATCCCACGACGGTGCAAAGAGACCGCTACGCGCACCAACTCCGGATCAAACCAGGTACCGCTATGCTCAATCAAGCTCGAAATCGCTGCAGCAATCCCGCGTTTTCCTGAGAAAACATCCAGGTGTTCGGCGACCGCACAAATTCGCGAAAGTAACGGGATCTGTTCGCCCTTCAGAGCATCAGGCTGCCCTCCGCCGTCCCAGCGCTCCTTAAGACTGTAGACCGCTTCAACAGCCTCATAGCCTAGACCAAGGTTGCACATAATGCGCGCACCTCCTGCAATTCGGCGCGCATGGCTGCTCCTTCCTACATCTTTCAAAAGAAGCGCAAAGTACAGGCTATTGGTCTGTTGCTCACCGAGATTCAGTTCAGTCGCAATCCGCATTCCCAGCAGACAGCTTCGCAACGCATGCCCAGGTAATGATCCTTCAGTAAGATCAAGGGCGTAAGAGAGAGCTGAGATCACCTCAGATAGTGAGATTGCGCAATCTGTGGCTGACGGGTTATTCCGAAAGGAGGCAGAGGTTTGAGCCATGTGGTTGTTCCGGCGCCCCAACTATTCAAAATGGGGAGGGAGCGCTGGCAAACATCATCGCGACTATATCGACACGTGGGGGGGGATCGGAACCCCACAAAAGATGCACCGTCCGGTACCTGTCCTGTGACTATTCCTACAACTATCCGTAGAAAAGCTTCGACACTGTAGCTAGGGCACCCCGATACTTTCAGCGAACTCTAAGCGAAGTTTCAGGAACGCTTAAGTTCGCGCTTTCATAATTCTCCCAACGCCTTTCAGGCTTCATGGAGACAAATAACATGAACATGCGCATTATCCCCATCGCCGCAATAATCTTCACTCTTACTCACGTAGTCACCGCACAGGAAAAGAAAATTGAACGCTCCGCGTTACCACCGGCTGTTGAAAAAGCAGTCAAGGCTGAGACTCAGGGTGCGACGATCAAGGGCTTCGCACAAGAGCGCGAACACGGTAAAACCTTCTACGAAGCTGAGACGGTCGCGCAAGGGCACACGCGCGATATTCTCATCGCAACCGACGGCTCGATTGCTGAGATCGAAGAAGAAGTCGCTTTTAGCTCGTTGCCCGCGAATGTTCAGATCGCCCTTACAACGAAGGCGGCCGGAGCGAAGATCAACAAGGTAGAATCGCTCACCAAGAATGGCAAACTTGTCGCATATGAAGCCGCAATCACAAAAGGCAAAACCAACAAAGAGATTCAGGTGGGTCCAGAAGGCAAGAACCTCACAAAAGAGGAGTAAATATCCGCATTGAAAATGAATAGGCCGACACATTTGAGTCGGCCTATTTGCTGTTCATCAGTTTAGCGAGCCATAGCAGAAGCTTTGGTTCCAGCCAACCCAATTGCCGGAGCGCCGGATGTCGCAGGAGCATTTCCACCAAGATCCGCCAATGTGATCCGCAGATATTTGTGCGGGTTCACCGGCGTATTCCGGATGCGAACCTCATAGTGAAGGTGGGAACCGGTCGTGCGGCCGCTGTGGCCCACATAGCCGATCACCTGTCCGCGCGACACTGTCTGACCAGGCATCACGGCAAAACCGGACATGTGACCATACAGTGTCTCAACGCCATGGCCGTGATCAATGAGAACCTCGCGCCCGTAGCCGTTTGCCATCTCGGCTGTTTTCACGATGCCATCTGCGGTTGCACGAACAGGCACCCCATTCAGGGCCGAGATATCGATGCCGGTATGAAACTCACCTTCGCCGTTGCCAAGGATAGGATCTTCACGCTGGCCGAAGCTACTGGTGATTGGTCCCATCACTGGCCAAAGGGTTGGCGAAAAATCGGAGGCATTCAGATCCGCTGTTCCGGGGAGGGCCTCAAGTGAAGCCATTGCGTTGTAGCCAGGCCGGTTTAATCCCGAAAGGCTTCTGGTTACCGCTCCAGTGAGTGCGGAATTGCGCAGAGCATAAAAGGCATCAACGGATTTGTAATAACCATCGTCCGTCATCGAGGAGGCCGTCTCTTTTAAGGGGGTTGTTGCAACAGCGTCCGCGACTGCCGTCGCCTTCGATTTGCTGCTCATCCTTCCCATTGGCAGCGATAGCCTGCTTGCCGTGAGGCCATAGAGTGCCGATACCTCGCTCGCCAGCGAACCAAGAGATGCCGCCTGAATATCTTTCTCGCGAGCCTGCTCTTCGAGGTGAGCGTAATCCTTCTGCAGGGCATCGTGGTCGTGCCGCAATTGATTAAATCTTGCCGTCTTGATCAGCATTCGGGAGTAGGAACCCGCGAGTCCTGTGATCGTGAACATTCCGACCACTGCAGCCGCTATAAAAATATAGGCATAATGCAACGGCACCGGAACCTTGTTCAGGTTGCCGTCCTCGTTGCGGCTGACGAACATGATGTAGTAACGCTTCTTAAGGTTCAATCCAACATCCAGGCCCAAAGTTTCACCGCTAAGAAGTCGCGGCTCTGAGAACTATGCCTTTCCAAATTTCACTGCCTCAAATGAGCTTCAGCAATCGTCATTTGGAAATGCCAAATTCTCTTGGAGCACCTTCAAAAGGGTAACAAAGCGATAAACACCAGGCAAACAAATTCGCGATTGAAATGAGTGCTGGGCTACCACAAAAGTGCCATCTAGCGCCAACGGGTTATCCTGCTCGCACCATGGAAAAAATGCCGCGAGGGAGATTGGGTGAACTCGGGTTTATCGATCGTATTCGTCGGAACTCAGCCGACAGCAAAAAATCTATCGTCGCTCTTGGCATCGGCGATGATTGCGCCATCCTGCGACCTGAGGCCGGTTACGAGATTCTTATAACCACAGACTTCTCTCTTGAAGGTCGCCATTTTGTTCGGGACCGTCATCCACCGGAATCTATCGGTCATCGTTGTCTCGCTCGCGGTTTGAGCGATTTAGCTGCTATGGGAGCTAAGCCGCTCGCGGCTTTTCTCTCATTTGCCCTGCCTCCTTCCATGCTCTCGACCCGGCGCGGACTCGACTGGATTGACAGGTTCTTTCTTGGTCTGCATCGCCTTGGCGATTTGCATCACGTTCCGTTAGCCGGAGGCGATACCGCAGAGTCGTCTACAGGACTCATCCTTGCGGACATCGTGCTTGCCGGTTCTGCGCCTCGTAGACGGTCGCTTCGCCGATCCGGCGCGCGGGCTGGTGATGAGCTCTACGTTACGGGCGCGCTTGGCGGAGCAGCGGCAGAACTCGAGCGGGTTCTGGCGCGCGTATTCAGGATCCGTTCAAAGGACATCGCAGATCATCCGCATTTGTTTCCCGAGCCGCGGCTTGCGGTTGGGCAGGCGCTCCTTCGTCGACAGCTTGCGACTGCCGCGATCGATATCAGCGACGGGCTTTCAACTGACCTCGCTCATATCTGTCAGGCTTCGAGGGTTCGCGCAGAGATTGAAGAGGCGTTGCTACCGATTCATCCTCTATCAAAGCAGCTCACGCCTGCGAAGGCGCTGCACGCTGCTTTGCACGGTGGCGAAGATTATGAGCTTCTTTTTGCTGCGCGAGCTTCAGTGCGTATACCCCGAAGTATCGCCGGCGTTCCGATCACTCGTATCGGTTCGCTGAAGGAGCGCAATTCACACCAGCCACTCATCACCCTCATCGAGGCAAGTGGCAGGCGCAAGGCACTTGAGCCTGCCGGATGGGAGCACTTCTCTTCTCGTTAGTTCATGGCTTGAAGTTCTTTTTGAGTGTCTGCCAGCAGGTGTAGTACTCGTGCTGGAGCAGGGCGGTGTCGAGCGCGAATTTTGTTGGCCGGCAGATGAAGCGGGTCTCTAACATGAAGGCCAAGGTGGCGTCCAGTTTGACCGGCTTGAGTTCGGCGGTGGAGGCACGATCGAAGGTCTCGGCGTCGGGGCCGTGGCCTGACATGCAGTTGTGGAGGCTGGCACCACCGGCGACGAAGCCTTCGGCCTTGGCGTCATATTCGCCCTGGATCAGGCCCATGAATTCGTTCATGAAGTTGCGGTGGAACCAGGGGGGGCGGAAGGTGTGTTCGGCGACCATCCAGCGCGGAGGAAAGAGGACGAAGTCTATATTGGCGGTTCCGGGGAGCTCGCTTGGCGAGGTGAGGACGGTGAAGATGCTGGGGTCCGGGTGGTCGAAGCTTACGGTATTGATGGTGTTGAAGCGGGCGAGGTCGTATTTGCAGGGTGCGTAGTTGCCGTGCCAGGCGACGACGTCGAGGGGCGAGTGGTCGAAGTCGGTCGCCCAGAGGTTTCCGAGGAATTTCGCTACGACCTGGAAGGTCCCATTGTCGCGGTCTTCGTAGGCGGCGTACGGGGTCTGGAAGTCGCGAGAGTTGGCGAGGCCGTTGGCTCCGATGGGTCCGAGGTCGGGAAGGCGGAGGGGCTGGCCGTAGTTTTCGAGCAGGTAGCCTCGGGCGTGCGGCTCGAGAAGGGCGACGCGGAACTTGATGCCTCGGGGGACGACGGCAATTTCTCCGGGCGAGAGCTCGAGGATGCCCAGCTCCGTGTGGACGGCGAGGCGACCGAGTTGGGGAACGAAGAGGAGTTCGCCGTCGGCGGTGTAGAAGAAACGGTCGGTCATGCTTTTATTTGCGGTGTAGATGTGGATGGCCACACCGGAGTGCATGGATGAATCACCGTTGCCTGCGAGGGTGGTGAGGCCGTCGATGAAGTCCGTGGGTTTACCGGGCAGGGGGAATGGGTCCCAGCGGAGTTGGTTGGGTGGAGTTTCGACCTCGATGAATGGCGTCGAGCGGACGAGTCCGTTGTCGATACGCTGGTAAGGCTTATGCATGACAGAAGGACGGATGCGATAGGTCCAGGTGCGGCGATTGAGCAGGCGTGGGGCGGTGAAGGGGGTGCCGCTGAGCTGCTCGGTGTAGAGACCCACGCGGGATTTCTGCGGGGCGTTCTGGCCGATGGGAAGTGCGCCGGGGACAGCTTCGGTGGCGAACTCGTTGCCGAAGCCGGTGAAGTAGTGGAGATCAGGCATTTGCGTCCTCTTGGTTCGCAACATAAACGACAGGCCTTGAGCGAACACCGTAGCTTAGCTGAAATCCGGGTGGGTTTGCCTCTCTCTTCGAATCCCTCGCCCGACACCACGGCATCGACGATCGAAGTAGCAGAATTCTTCTCCGTCGAGAGCGGGGCTGCCGCACTGGACCCGTCGGCGAAGATCTGGCGGCAGCGAGTGGGTCCGTAGCTGTTGGTGTGCAACATGTCTTCCCCCACCCCCCCCATCATTTGGTGCAAAGTATTTTTTATCAGATACTTAGGTCTGGACCTGGTCTCGTGAGCCAGTTAGCCGCCCCGCCGACAAGTCAGCTTAAAAGCGAAGCCCGGCTAAAAAGCCGGGCCTCTTTTCTCCTGATTTAAGGCTATCAGGGGTGTCAAGGATGGGTTGTGGAAAACGGGCTTCAACGGTTGGACAAAGCAACGTGGGCGAGCGGCAGAGATGCCTTTTCAGAGTCAGAGCGATACTTTGCGGTCGCGAGCGTGCGGAACGGGTGGCGTAGATGTTTAGCCTTCAATTTCATAGGTCTGCTTCATCGACTGTGGGGACCATGGGGAAGAGATTGTCGGTTTTGGTTATCTCGAGTAGCTGGAGGATGCGTGGGCTCACTCCAACAGCGATGAGCCGGGTTCCGTTGTTCTGGCAGCGGACGTAGTGAGTGACGATCATGCCGAGGCCTGCGGAATCCATGTAAGGGACCTCGGTGAGGTCGAGGATGTGGGTGGCGGACTGGCTGTTATCCGGCGTAACTTCGAAGGTGTTGCGGAGGTCAACGGGTGAGAGGGAGCCGTGCATGTCGCGCGCCGTGAATGGTCCGGACAGGCGAAAGATAACCGTGCCGGGCGCTTTGCCCAAGTAGCGCTCGATGGTGAATCGGTTGTTCTTCCATATCTGAGCTACGGCCATAGGCGCGGGACTCCTATCTTCAAGGATGGATAAGTGTAGCAATGTACCAGACGGATTGTTTCGATGGTCAGGCCGCCCTCATTCAACGCTTTATTTTGCGGCCTTCGGCAGAGCGGTATCCGCTTCGCGGTGGCGTTCTTTCGGCATGCCTAAAGGCATGCCCTTCCGCTCACTCATCATTCACCGGAGCGGACGAATGAATGGGGCACCCTGCGCGATTGTTTAGGTGATTCGGGCAGTTTACTTTCCCACCCTTCGCTGCGCGAAGGATGAGGCACCCGAGCATTTTTAGTTATTTGAAATTGGCGCGATCCACTCGTCACTTGTTATTTGGTGGTGAGACCCCTTTCGTAATAGCCTTCGCTTGAATCCTCGATCACAGGAGACGGGCATGTCTGTAGAGGTCTGGGGAATGATTGGTGCGGGATCGGTTGCGCTGGTTGCGGGACTGGTTCTGGTCCGGCCACGGTTTCAGGCAGCTTCGGGCGCCGGGAGGGTTCTGGTGCTCGGGCCGGTGTTCGAGGCGGTCGCGCTCGCAGTTTTTGCCGCGGAGCATTTCACGGCAGCGCGCGGACTCATGGGGATCGTGCCGCGCTGGCTTCCTGGTCCTCTGTTCTGGACGTATTTTGTCGGCGCGGCGCTACTGGCCGCGGCCATCAGTTTTATTGCGTGGCGATATGTGCGCTGGTCGGCAGCGCTGCTCGCAGTGCTGTTCCTGACCATCGTCGTGACAATCGACCTGCCCAACCTCCCCACGAATGCGCATGAGAGGCTCTTCTGGACGCTCACCCTGCGCGAGACGGCGTTTGCTGGAGGAGCGATGGTGCTTGCGGGCAGCCTGTGGCGGCGCGGGAGTGGGGCGGGTACCGCGCTGATGCTGGTGGGGCGCGTGTTCGTCGGGGTGACGATGATCTTCTATGCGATCGAGCACTTTCTCTTCCCGCGGTTTGTGCCAGGCGTTCCGCTGGCGAAGATGATACCGGCGTGGGTGCCGGCGCCGACGCTGCTGGCGTATCTCGTCGGGATTACCCTGTTGCTCGCGGGGGCTGGTCTGCTGGTTCGGCACACGATCCGCATCGCGGCAGCGAGCGCAGGGATCGTGCTTCTGCTGCTCACGGTGTTTTTCTACGTTCCGATCCTCGGGATGGAGATTCACACTCCGCTCGCGGTGGAAGGGATCAATTACGTGGCCGACACGTTACTGTTCGCCGCGACTGCCTTGCTGGCGGGCTTCGGGGCTATGCTGGGTTGACGTTCGGGAGTACGGAAATGAATCGAGGACGGGCGCGTGCGGGTGCCGCTCTTAGCCGCTTCACGGCGAACATGTGGCACCCTACGTAGTGGTGGTTCTGACTGGTCGTGATTCAATGCGAATCTCCGACGAGGGCGTGGAATCCATCCATCGTCGATTCGCTTGTCTGCAAGAGGTGAGGCGATCGAACCGAACCACTTCAATCAGATTAACTACCTGCCGCACTCCGATAACCGCATCGGCAGCTTTTTCGGCACTCGCTCTCTGGAACTCCCATCGCACTTGTCCTCTCAGCACAGCAACGCCATCCAGCACGGAAACCGTTGGCAACTCATCCAAGACACAAGCGATCCTTTGTAGGCTGCCAATAACATCGTTCGCGACTTCACTATCGGTTTTTGGCTGCTTTGGCTCTACTTGAATGTTGTTTATAACGGACGTAACGCCGCAGACCGCTTTTGCAGCTTTCTCAGCTTCCAGTTTATCGAGACAGGTCTCGACATAGCCGGAGAGAAGAACGACAGATTTTTTTACTTCAACGTTAATCTCCTGTGACTGAATGTCGCACTGCCACGTGAACTGTCGGCAGACGTCGTCGTGAATGCGATTGTCGTCAGTCGTTGGGGAGATATTGGAAGCGGCAGCCATTGTCGTATCCTTCGCTCAGAAGAAGCCTCGCGGGCCAGTTTTCCGTAGTTCGGATCACAAAACATGCCAATTGAACGAACATTTCCGAACAGGGCGTTGAACGTCAGGCGAACGCATGACCAATCTATTGCCGTCTGACTTTGGCGTTCGTTGACTTTCCGTTTCCACCCGCGGCGAGAAGTTGCCCACTACAGTTGCTCGAATCCAAAATACAATTTTTCAGGTCATTCACTTTCGCAGCGCGCGCAACGTCAGTTCGTTCCTGTTGATTTAGTTGCGAACTGTCACACTCCTCCTCGGATTCGAGACAGCTTTGAAAATGGTAGTTCTGCTTCGCGACGGAGACAGCTTGTTGCTCCCAAGGTTGCAACTGCGAGTTGTCACACTCGCCAACGGAACCTAAGCAACTAGTCAAGTTGTCGATATGCCCGGCTTCCTCAACAAGTTTCCGTTCGTTGTCGGTTAATTGGCCTTTGTCACAGTCCCCTATTCCCTGAAGACAATCCCGTAGATTCCGGCTCTGTGCGGCACGCGCCACCAATGCAACCTCGGCCCCGGTGAGTTGCGAGACATGACAGTTGGAAAATCCATAGAAGCAATTCTGGAAGTTACGGTTGAGGGTTGCCTGGGCAACGGCTTGTCGTTGCGGGCCACTGAGTTGTTTTGCGTTGCAGTCAGAGTATCCAATAACGCAAGCCTGGAAATTTTCAGAGGACGAAGAATTGAAATCCTGCGCTACCAAGTTCAAGGACGGAATCAGTAGAACCAAGAGTAGCCAGACGCATCGCGTAACAATAACTATCACGATCACCTCCAGAGAGGTTTATCGAGCAGGCACGATTAAGGAAGTGCCACGATGATTAGACGTTGTGTGTCTGGGAAGCGTTAGCGTTTGCCTCTTCCTCAACATTGCGAATCCGCAAGGAGATATCGTGAGGGAATCTTCAGCCTCATCTTTGTTGCAACGCTGCTGTATTTCTCCACAGCAGCGGAAATGAGCCATAGCTAACGATGCGCTAATTTCCGACGTCATTTAAGAAAAAGCACTTCGCGCGGTGAGAATTCATCCTTGCTCCTTGCGTAACAGTCTCGTCCCTGGCAAGGTTCACGTTCATGCCGACGATTCAAAAAGCATTCTTCATTCCATTCGACAAGGAGGTTGTTCTGACTATTCGAATCCTTGGATATTCTTTGCTGATCTCTTTAGTTGTGTTTACCGTAGCGCTCGCGCTTCAATGGGTGATCTACGATGACTGGTTGCATGGCACAGGTCCGCTACGACTGGTTGGCACCATTCTTGCGTCAGGCATCGCATTTGGATTTACGCTCCATTGGTGTTTGCAAATGAGGAAACGCGCATTAGAGGCATCGCGGCGGTTCCAAGTCATTGCAGAGATGAATGACAAGATCCGGAATGCATTGCAGAAGATCGAGTGCCTATCTTATGCAGGTGCTAACGAATCGACCGAGGGCATCCACGAAGCCATCGAAATCATCGATGTCGCCCTTCGCGGAATGATTGACGAGTCTGTTACAACCACGTCTCTTTCACACCGTATGACGAAAATTCCAACGGATTACCTACACTGATCGTTATCAATAACTTTCGGGAATGGTTTCGTCTAAGATATGGCCCTCGGGAAGTTACAACCGTAGGGACGCTGAACCGGACGCCAAGCGGAACTCGGACGACATGCTAAATCGCCTAAAATAAGTCGGTAAACAACGCCTGAGATTTTGCAGGTTGACTTCGGTCATGCCTGCCCCCTTGTTGAGGGTAATTTTGGGCGACCCTCTCGTCAGAGGGAGAAAGCGGGATGACCTATGCTTCGACGATTCTTCAATATCTGCCTTGCTTCAGGATGTTTCCTCTTATACTCGCCGCCTTCACTTTGCCAAGAAGTTATTCACGCAGTGAGCGGAACCCTAAGCTCCGTTGATGCGAAAGCGAAGACAATTACTATCGCAACCGATGACGGTTCGGAAGGACTCTTCAAAGATCTGACCAAGTCGACCAGTTCTCTTGATTTGGATAAGAATCTTCGCGCGAATACTACTGCGGCTGACGCTTCCATGAAAAAGGGAACGCGGGTCATCATCTTCTACTTTGGAGACAGTGCTGTCCGGAATGCGGTTGCGCTGCAGAATCTTGGCTCAGCTCCGGAGCAGAAGGTCCGTGGAACCATTTACAAAATGGAAAGGCATGAGCATCTTCTCGAAATCAAAGATGCATCCGGAAACATCAAGTCGTTCCATATCGGACCTAAGACAGTCTCCGATACTGCGCTGGGAGCAGTCGAAGGTTTCAAGTACGACCCCGACAAGGGCGATCAGGTGCAGGTGATCTCGACCCCGACCAACGCAGGTAGCACCGCCCTTTACATCGGTGCCGCATAATCTCGGCTCAGGTGCTCCACACTCAGCAAGACCGGCGCAGGACGGATTTGTGGCTATGTAGGGTTGACGTTCGGGAGTACGCGTATGAATCGAGGACGGGCGCTGAACGTTGTATTAGGGGTGGTGGGGGTGATCTTTCTGGCTTCGGCCTATCCGCTCGTGTCGTTTATCCGGGCGTAGCCTGCGCTGTCAATGTTGTCTTGATCGCACTTGCGCCGGTAAAGGAGAGTTCTGACCATGCATCGGCGGTTGCGCCTGTGCCTTTGAAGTAGACGCAGAGACGGATCGCGCATTCGCGCGATTGGCCCACATCTGGCGATAAAACCGCCAGATATGGGGCACCCGCACCCGATTGTTGTGGTTCGGTCAGATGTGGGCACCCAGCCTCCTGCTGTCCCTAAAAATAAGACGCCTGGTCCTCCGGCTGACGCAACAAATGAGGCACCCGATTTCAGACCTGGGCCGCCCAGCCCTGTCCCTTATGTTGTGCTCTAACGGAGCGACAACCGAACAGCCAAATAGAATCCGGCACCGAAGGCGATAGTAACCAGGGCCACCACGCCGGGTGATTGTAAGAGATATGCCCACCCGCCAGCGACGGCTCCTACTCCCGTCAGCCCCTGTTTGGCGTTGGCACTACTGAGCTTCCAAGTGTAGGTCATCACAATAGCGATCCACATGCCCAGCACGCAGAATACTCCTCCGCCAATTGCCTTCAACAAAAGCAGAACTACGCCTACAGGGCCTTGCATAGGTTCCTCCCATGACACTATCTGTATTTTGTGCAGGTCCCTACACTCGAATCGGTTGTGGCGAATGCGTTGTTAAACGGAGGAAGCAAATACTCTTTACGACAAAAAACAGTGAAAGCCTGTGAATAAAAGTTTCGAGTCCTAAATCGTTCAAGTTGAGCGTGAACCAGACTGGCAGGACTCGAAAAACTCGTCCAGCTGAAATATTTTGCGAAGTTGCAATAATCTACATTGGGTATTCATTGAGGACTATCGAATCTCGTTGGAGCGTGGGGCGGCGATGACTACGGTTTTGGCGTTGAGGAATCTGCGGGGCACCCGAATATTTGTGGTTGTTGAAGAGTGGAAGGGTGGGCCACCTCGCCTGCGTGGGTTTTTCATTTGATATTGAAGGTGGCGCCTAGCAGGATTCCACTGGTGGCACCGTCATAGACAAAGGTCGAACCAGGCCGATAATTCACGTCCAGATAGCGATAGCCAAGTTGCAGAATGATGGTGGGCTTGATCTTGTAGCCCAGCCCGCCGGCCACCTGGTAATCCACGTTTGCGCCACCGGCGCCCGCGTCGCCCACAATCATGACCGAGGCCTTGGGGGAGAGCGGCATCTGGAACCTTGCTCCAGCCACCACGTCTACCCAGTTGGCGGACTGCGAGTTGTTCACGTTGGACGGTTGCAGGCTGAGGTTTTCTCCCAGGTGCCAATAGCGGATGCCGAGCGTGCCATCGACCTTCATCTTTTCCTGATCGACGATCCGATAACCGGCTTTAGGAGTAAGTATGCTCTGGTATATCTTCACCTTGACCGAGGTAGCTCCAGGAATAGGGCTCTCCGGGAAACTTTTGTCATCGGAGAGCTTCATCCACAGAAAATCGACGGGAAATACGAAGCGCTCCTTGCGGGCCTCGCCTGCTGCCATGATTCCGATGTTGAAGTACTTAAAGATGTCACCGAAGCTGGCATGAAAGCTGACGTCCCGGCCCTGAAAGCCGGCTGTGCCATGCGTTCCTGCAAACCATAGATACGGGCTGATGGCGTAGTGCCACTTGTCGTCTTGCGTCGCTGCTGAACTTTGCTGAGCCGCGGCGCCGGTTGTCTCGTCTGTGGCTGTCACATCTAGCCTGGCCTGCGCCATTGCTGTCCTGCAAAGGAACAGGGCCCCGACTGTGACCATCGCAAGAAATCGGCTGGAGGACAGCCTCATAGTGGCTCCTAAAGTGGGTAAGCGAAATCCTGCGCGAACTGAAGGCCCATGTGAGCCTTCAGCCCTGAATGTCATCCTTGTTAGTTGCTTGGGCCTTTGGCCGCTGCCTGCGCCTGGGCCATCCTTGTCGCCATCTCCGCTTTGATTGCGTCAAGGTTAAAGCTCGCGCCGCGCTGCATCGGTGGGTAGTCGAGGAAGGTCTGGATCTCCTTGCCCATTAACTGCTGGACGAGCACGAAACGCCAGAATTCGTACTTGAACCAATCGAAGTATTGCTGCGATCCTTCTTTCGTCCCGCCTTCGGACCATCCCGTGCGCTCGAACGGATCGAGACGCAGGTTCGTGATGTAGGGGACATCCGGGTGGGTCTTTTCGCCCAGCCAGCCTTTGGGCTGATCGATGAAGCGGAACTTGTAATCGTCAATGCGCACCGCGCCAACCGAGCTTTCGCCGAGGTAGAAGATCTCATGGCGCGCGGACGGGCCTTTGCCGGTAATGGCGTCCATCTGGTTGTAGCCATCCAGATGGTTCTTGTAGGTGCGGTCACCTATCTTTTTGCCTGCCAGCAATTCCTGAGTGATGTTCGGATTTCCAGCTGCGGCGACAAAGGTCGGCAACCAGTCCAGGCCGGAGAAGATGCCGTTCTGCACCGAGTCCGCTGGCACATGACCGGGCCAGCGAAGGATACAAGGCACGCGGAAACCACCCTCGAGGACCGTTCCTTTGGATTGAGCAAACGGCGTCTGTCCGCCATCGGGCCATGTGAAGACCTCGGTGCCGTTGTCAGTAGTAAACACGACGATCGTGTTGTCGTCCTCGCCAATGTCCTTAATCTTCTGCATCACGAGGCCCACGTCGTCGTCGATCTGCGCCATTCCAGCTTCTTCTTCCGACCAACCATTCTCCGCGTTCCGCATCGCTTCATACTTCGGCGAGAGGTGAGTGACGATGTGCATGCGGGTGGGATTGATCCAGGCGAAGAACGGCTTGCCATCCTTCTTTGCCTTGTCGATGAAATTGAGGGACATGTCGCGAATCTCATCATCGACAGTCTCCATGCGCTTGGGATAGAGCGTGCCGGCGTCCTCAATCTTCTGTTTGCCGATCGGCCCCCAGCGGGGCATGTCGGTCTTGTCATCCGTGTCAGTGGCCCAACAATGCACCATGTTGCGCGGGCCGACGACATTCAACAGATTCTGCGGATAGTTGGGATGTGCCGGGTCTTCCATGGCATCGAGGTGATACAGATAGCCGAAGAATTCGTCGAAGCCATGAACGCAGGGCAGGAATTCGTTCAAGTCGCCGAGGTGGTTCTTGCCGAACTGGCCGGTGGCGTAGCCCATCGACTTCAGAATCGTGGCTATTGTCACCGCTTCGGCGGGTATGCCGATCTTCGCTCCCGCCTGGCCGACGGTGGTCATTCCCGTGCGGATCGGCAGTTCACCGGTGATGAAGTTAGCACGACCTGCCGTGCAGCTTGCCTCAGCGTAGTAGTCGGTGAATAACATACCCTCTTTGGCGAGTTTGTCGAGGTGCGGTGTCTTACCCGCCATCATGCCGCGATGGTAAGCACCGATGTTCCACATGCCGATGTCGTCGCCCATGATTACGACGATGTTAGGTTTTTTGGTCTGCGCCATACCTTGTTTTACGGCGAGGATTGGCAAGAAACTTAGCGCGGCGATTGCTCCCAAGGCCCATTTGCGAGTCTTCGTTCTGAAGCTCATGTGCATCTCCTTGGAGATAGGTTTGGTTAGCCGGAGGGACCCTAGCGATCGATCAATGGCCGCTTTCTAAGGCAGGATGTAACTATAGGCTCCTCGTCTCCTTAACGCAATTTAAGCAAACGTAGCGAATCATTGAGGCGTGTGAATGTAGATTGGTCCTCATAGACGCGCTTGTATTCCGTTGTTAGCGAATTTCGTTGCTACGTGGGGCGGCAATGACTACGGTTTTAGCGTTGAGGAATTCGCGCATTCCGGCGGCGGAGAGTTCGCGGCCGTAGCCTGAGTGCTTGATTCCTCCGAAGGGGAGGCGGGGGTCGCTGGCTACCATGGCGTTGAGGAAGACAGCTCCGCACTGGAGTTCAGAGACGAAGCGTTGCTGTTCGGCGGGGTCGCGGGTCCAGGCGGAGGCGGCGAGGCCGAAGGGGGTGTCGTTGGCGATCTCGATGGCTTCGTGGATGTTGTCGGCGCGGAAGAGCATGGCGACGGGTCCGAAGAGCTCTTCGCGGTAGACGGGCGAGGTGCGGGGGATGCCGGCGAGGACGGTGGGCTCGTAGAAGTTTCCGTCACCCATCATGCGCTCACCTCCGGTGAGGACGCGGGCTCCGGCGGCGACGGCAGCTTTGACCTGGGTGTGGAGCTCTTCAAGGATTTTGGGGGTGGCGAGGGGGCCGACCTGGGTGGAGTCCTTCATGGGGTCGCCGACGATGGACTCGGAGACGGCGGAGACGAAGCGGGGGACGAAGGCGTCGTAGATGGAGTCGGCGATGATGAAGCGCTTGGCGGCGATGCAAGATTGTCCGGAGTTGACGAGGCGGGCGCGGACCGCGTTTTCGACGGCGAGGTCGAGGTCGGCGGAGGGCATGACGATGAAGGGGTCGGAGCCGCCGAGTTCGAGGACGGATTTCTTGATGAGCCATCCGGCCTGTGCGGCGATGGCGCGGCCGGCGGGCTCGGAGCCGGTGAGGGTGACGGCGGCGATACGGTCGTCGGCGAGGACCTGCTCGACCTGGCGGGCTTCGATGAGGAGGGTCTGGAAGGTTCCGCGGGGGAAGCCGGCGCGGCGGACGAGAGACTCGATGAGGAGCGCGCACTGGGGGACATTGGAGGAGTGCTTGAGCAGGCCGACGTTGCCGGCCATGAGCGCGGGCGCGAGGAAGCGGAAGACCTGCCAGAGGGGGAAGTTCCAGGGCATGACGGCGAGGATGACGCCGAGGGGGTCCCAGCGGACGTAGGAGTGGTTTTCGGTGTGGATGGCCTCGGAGGCGAGGATGCGCACGGCGTTATCGGCGTAGTAGCGGCAGCCGGTTGCGCACTTGAGGATCTCCTGGCGGGAGGCGACGATGGGCTTGCCCATCTCCTGCGTGATGATGGCGGCGATGTCTTCGATGTCTTCTTCGAGGATGGCGGCGAGCTTGCGCATGCAGAGCGCGCGGTGGTCGATGGGGACTCGCTGGTAGGCGGCGAAGGCCTGGGCTGCGAGGGCGATCTTTTCGCGGATGGCTTCGGGAGTAAGGGCGTCGAAGGTGCGGATGACTTTGTTGGTGGCGGGATTGATGGACTGGATGGGCATGCGTTTTATTTAGATGGCCCTTTGCGTGATGCCTGTTGGGTTATCGATCGCTATGAACGAAAGCATACTGCAGGGGCTAATGCCCCTATTCGGGAAGAGTAATCAGATGGCCGAGCTGAAGGCTTGGCGTACCTAGAAGTAAGACAACTGCAAAGGGCAAAAAGCAAAGACCAAAAGCAGATCCCCTTCGGGGATGACAACCAGAAAGGCAACAGCAAGGACAAATGCAAAAGCAAAGGCAACCGCAGGTCCTTCGACTCCGCTGCGCTTCGCTCAGGATGACACTTCCGAGGGTGCTATTCCATTGCGAGCGTGGCCAGGGCTTGCGCGAGGACGTGGGTGCCGCGGGCGATGTCGGCGGGGGCGGCGTACTCGTCGGGGCGGTGGGAGACTCCGGCGCGGCAGGGGATGAAGAGCATGGCGATGGGGGCGATGCGAGCCATGAAGAGGGAGTCGTGGTAGGCGCGGCTGACCATCTTTTTGCAGGGGATGTTTTCGGCGCGGCAGGTCTGCTCGAGGACTGCGACGATGTGGGGGGAGGATTGGGCGGGCTGGTCGGCGTTGATGAGTTCTTCGGTGATGGTGACACCGCGGCGCTGGCGGAGATTCTGGAGGTCGGCGCGGATGGCCTGCATGACGGATTCGCGACGGTTGGGGTCGGTGTCGCGGATGTCGAGTTGGAGGGTAACGCGCGAGGGGACGGAGTTGACGGCTCCGGGGTGGACGTCGCAGGTGCCGATGGTGGCTACGGTGTCGATGGCGCGGGTGGCGAGGGCGTGGCGTTCGACGGAGAGGATTGTTTCTGCGGCGGCGCAGAGGGCGTCGCGGCGGTCGGGCATGAGGAGGGCTCCGGCGTGGCCTCCGATGCCGGTGATGGTGAAGCGGTAGCTGGCGGGGGCGGCGATGCTGGTGACGATGCCGAGGGGGATCTGTTCGCGCTCGAGGAGCGGGCCCTGCTCGATGTGGAGTTCGATCCAGGCGTGGTAGTGGTCGGGTGCCAGTTGCGTGGTTTTGAGGGGACCCTTGAAGCCTGCGGCGGTTCGGACTTCGTAGAGGGTGCGGGCAGTGTCGGTTGGCTGGTTTGTTTCGCGGAGGGTGTCGGCGCGGGTGGGGTCGAGGGTTCCGGAGAGGAGACGCGAGCCAATGCAGCCGATGCCGAAGCGGGTGGGCTCTTCGGAGGTGAAGAGGAGGAGTTCGATGGAGCGGCGCGGGATGATGCCTGCTCGCTTGATGGCGCGGAGGGCTTCGAGGCCGCCGAGGACTCCGACGGTGCCGTCGTACATGCCGGCGTGTGGGATGGCGTCGATGTGCGAGCCGGTGCCTACGGCCGGGAGGTCGGGGTCGGAGCCGGGGAGCCGGATGAAGGTGTTGCCGACGGCGTCCTCGCGGATAGTGAAGGACTCTTTTTGGGCGAGGTCTTTGAGCCAGGCTCGGGCGCGAAGGTCATCGTCAGAGAAGACGATGCGGGTGACGGCGGTGCCTTCGGGGGGCTGCTCGATGGAGGTGAAGGTGGCGAGGGTCTGGAGTTCTTGCTGGAGGCGGGTTGAGTCGATCTGGATCATCGCGGAGTAGGGACGATTCTACGGTATTTTTGGCAAGCGTTCGGGTCGCTTCGCTCCCCTCGAAAATACAGGGGTTCCTCGACTTCGTTTCGCTCGGCTTGGAATGACGTTGTGTGATGGTTATTGCCGGGGGATTCCAAACTCTTTGGCGAGGATGTTGTCGAAGACTCCAGTGGGCAGGAGGGATTTCATGCCAGCCATGACTTTTGCGTCGGTGCCGATGAGGACGCGGGCGGGGGCTTTGGACGCAAGGGTGGCGCGGACGATTTGGTCGGCTGCGCGTTCGGCGGGGATGGCGTTGCTCGCGGTCTTGCGGGCGAGGGCGAGGAGACCATTGAGTTCGGGTTCGTAGAGTTTGCGGGCGGGGTGGTCAGGTGTGAACTCTTCGGCAGAGGCGTCGCCTTTTGCCCAGATGTCAGTGGCGATCGCTCCGGGTTCGATGACGGTCACGCCGATGCCCTGGCGGCGCAACTCGAGGCGGAGGCTGTCGCCGAGCGCGGTGAGGGCGAATTTACTGGTGGTATAAGGCGCCATCACAGGCTGCGCTACTCGTCCGCCGATTGAACTGATGAGCAGGAGACGAGGGACACCGCGTCCGTGCGCTGCGACTGCTTGCCGCAGGAGCGGCAGCGTGGCGCGCGTGAGCTCGATTGCTCCAAAGAAGTTCACGTCGAACTGGCGGCGCCATTCGGCAGTGGTGACGTGCTCGACGGGGCCGGGGACGACGATGCCGGCGTTGTTGATGACGATGCGTAGACCATCGGAGCCGGCTAGCTGTGATGCATGGGAAACGGCGGCGTCGATGGAGGCTTGGGCGGTGACGTCCAGCTCAGTGATTTCGAGGCGGCCGTTTTTGATTGCGGAGGCTTGTTCGGCGAGGCGGTCTGCGGCTGCTTCGGAGCGCACGCCCGCGATGACGTTGATGCCTTGAGAGAGCAGGGCTAGAGTTGTTGCGCGTCCGATGCCGGTGGATGCACCGGAGATGAATGCCCAGGAAACTGCCATGCTTCACCTCGTGTATCAAGGATGCTTCACGTGCGACTTCGTTGCGGGTTATTTGCTCGGGTCGCTTCGCTCGGAATGACGTTCGTGGTGGTTAATTAGACGCGGGCTGAAGCCCGCTTTACGTCAGAAGCACAAGCAACGGCAAAAAGCAGATCCCCTTCGGGGATGACAAACAGGAAAAGCAACAGCAAATACAACTGCAACTGTCTCAGCTGAGTGGGTGCCGATTCCAGTCTTTGTAGATGAGGTATTTTGCGGGTTGCTTGCCGAGGGCTCCGAACCATTGGGGGCAGTAGGGGGCCATCCAGATGAAGTCGCCTGTGGTGACTGGGTGCCAGTTGCCGGCGAGACGGTAGATGCCTCCGCCTTCGAGCATGAGGAGGCCGTGCTCCATGACGTGGATTTCGATCTGGCTTAGTGCGGCTCCGGGGTTGTAGGTCATGGTGTTGACGGCGAAGTCGAAGGCGTGGTCGGCGGGGAGGAGAGAGCGGACCTGGAGGTCGGGGTCATTGTTGAGGGGCGTGGAGGGGACGGTCTCTTCCCTTCCTACAAAAAGCTCTGGAGTGGATGTGTTGTCTAGTGGCTGGTAGGGCTTTTCGATGACGGTGAGGCGGGTAGGTTCGACGGCGTTGAGCTGGTGGGGAGCATTGGTGGGAATGTAGGCGTAGGCGTTCGGTAGAAGTGTATGGACCCCGGAACCGATGGTGAGAATGGCGGAACCTTCAAGGACGTAGATGAAGCGTTGGTGTTGCGAGGGGCCGAGGGTTCCGGTGGGTTCGAGTTCGGCGGTGTATTGCGTGAAGGCTGCGCCTGCTGCGGGTGAGATATGGACGATGACAGCGGCCTTGTCCATGCCGGGGAGGATGGTGCGAACAAAGGTGTCCGGTGTCTGGAGGAGGTACTCGCGCTGGTTGGTACTGCGGGTGTTTCCTAGGTTATGCATGAGTTTCCTGGGGGACGTTAATTATTTGAGGATAGCGGGTTGGTCGCGGAGGAGAGAGAAAAATTCGAGGCCCGTTGCGTGAGCAGCTTCCACGTCTCCGGGGTGCACTGACTCGTCGGGATGGTGGCTCAGGCCTCCGGGACTGCGGAGAAAGAGCATGGCGGAGGGGATGTGTGGAGCGAGAATCATGGAGTCGTGGCCTGCTCCACTGACCATGGAACGGCTGGAATGGCCGGTGTTGTTTGCTCCGATTTGGAGCAGGGTGGTGAGGTGCGCATCCATGAGGATCGCGGATTGTTCCATGTTGGTTTTGGCTTCTACTCTTACGCCACGCGCGTGGGCGGCTTGTTGTGCCAACTCCGTGATGACCTGCACCGCTTGTTCGCGGACGTGGTTTTGCACGTGACGCACGTCGAGAGTGGCAGTGACTTTTCCAGGAATGACATTGCCTGCGCCGGGGAGCGTTTCGAGTTTGCCTATGGTTGCCACGAGGTCGTTTTGTGATTTGGCGTAGCGTTCGACTTCGGTGATCCACTCTGCGGCCGCGGCCAGCGCATCGTGCCGGAGATGCATGGGCGTGGTTCCGGCGTGGTTGGCTTGGCCGGTGAAGGTGCAGGCCTGGCGGGTTTGGCCGACGATCGCAGTGGCGATACCGAGCGACATGGATTCGGACTCAAGGACAGGACCTTGTTCGATGTGGAATTCGAGGTAAGCAAAGGTCTGGGGCGAGAGGCGGGCCTGCGGTAGATCGGCAGGGTCGAGGCCAAAGTGAGTGATGGCTTCGGCGATCGTGATGCCCTTTGCATCTTTGTGGCCAAGGTCGCCACTGGTGAGCTGGCCGGTGAGGGCTAGTGAGCCGAGGAAGGGTTTGGAGAAGCGGATGCCTTCTTCTTCGGAAAAACCGATGAGTTCAATCGCGTAGGGGAGTTTGATTTGGTGCGAGTCGAGGTACTCGATGAGAGCGAGGCCGAGGAGGACGCCGAGTGGGCCGTCGAAGGCTCCTGCGTTTGGGACGGTGTCGAGGTGTGAGGCGATGAGGAGACGTGGGGCTTCTGGTGCGGGGCCGGGATAGAGGCCACGGATGTTTCCGATGGCGTCGATGTGGGTGGTCATGCCGGCGGATTGCATCCATTGGCGGAGAATGGCGTGGACCTCGCGCATGGGCGGGGAGAGGAAGGTGCGAGTGGTTTGGCCGGGGATTTCGGTGAAGGTTGCCAGGTGGCGACAGCGGGCGATGATCTGTTCGGCTGCGTTGGTGTGGGTGTGTTCGGACATGCGAACCTGTTTGCGAGCCTCACTCAATTTGCGGCGCCTCGGGCAAACCGCAGGTCCTTCGACTGCAACGCGCGAATACGCGTCCCCGCTCAGGATGACACTTCTCTGTTAACCAGACAAGAGAATCGGGGGCTATCTTCAGACTTTGCGGCGGAGCGTCGCTTCTATGGTTCCGTGGGGTTCATCGGTGGGGACGAAGATTTCGTTGGGGTTGTCCTGGTGGAAGGGTGAGAGGTCCACGAGGAGGCAGTGTTTGTTAGGCATGGTCAGAGTGATCTGATCGATTTCGAGTGCGGTGTTGAGAGCGGCTTCTCCCATGGCGTAGAGGGTTTGTTGTACGGATTTGCTGTCGTGATTGGCGAAGGTGCGGAGCATGGTTTCGCGGATGGTGTGGCGCGTGACTTCGTAATCGATATTGTCGGCGGTGTAGTGCCACTGGGCGCGGAGGGCGGTGCCGAAGAGGCGGTCGTGGGTTTCTTTGAGGGTGGTGAGGGAGTCCTTGATGTATCCGGCGAAGGCGGATTTTGCGGTCTTCAGGATGGTCAGGTTGTCGAGGCCGGAGTTAATGGCGAAAGGCCCGTTTTGTCCGCGTTCGACGTGGGTGGTCTGAACCTCGTTGGAGCCGCGCATGAAGGAGTCCGGGTGGGGCTGGCCGTCAATGGTGAGGCGCTTCCAGAGTGAGCTTTGGATGGTGACTTCGGCGGAGGAGACCTGCGGGTTGCGCGAGAGAAGGAAGTCGATGAGTTCGCGGGCGTACTGCTCCATGGTGGCGGCGCTGGAGGAGCGCGCGATAGAGTAGACGGTGTTCTTCATGGTGTCGGTGGGGAGGATTTTGGAGTTGTCACCTTCAATGTGCGCGGAGTTGAAGTCACCGCGCAGGAGGACCTCGACGGCCCACTCACGCAGGTCATGATACGGATGGGCGCCTTGGGGATGGCGCGTGACCTTCATGAGGCGGACGCGGGATTTTCCGTAGCGGTTTTCGTCGAGCTCGATCATCGGGCCTAGCTTCCTCGATAGGTGGTGTAGCCGTTGGCAGTGAGGAGGAGTGGGATGTGGTAGTGCTCCTGTGGATTGGTGAGGGTGAAGGTGATTTCGATGCAAGGGTAGAGCGTGGGGATGTTGCAAGACGCAAAGTAGGTCGCCGTCTCGAAGCGGATGCGGTAAGTGCCTGCGATGAGTTTGTAAAACTCTCCGACGAGATCTTTGCAGCGGCCGTCTTCGTCGGTCTTCGTTGTGTTGAGGATGTGCCAAGTGCCGTGCTCTTCGCGCTGTAGCGTGAGTGATATACCGGCTGCGGGACGGCCGAGGGATATGTCGAGGATGTGTGTTGAGAGTCCCATTATTTTTGCTCCGTTTCTGCGAGCCAGCGATGCAGGCGCAGTTGGGTGATCTGGCGCTGTTGTTCGGCGGCTTCGCGGAGTTCGGTGGCGGGGTCGTTTTGCATGCGGCTTTCGAGGATATTCAGTATCTCAGCGGAGGACTTTCCAGTGGCACACACAATGAAGATTTGGTTGAAGCGCTGCTCGTAGCGACGGTTGGCTTTTGCGAGAGCGGCTTCGTCGGTGGTGGTTTTACTTTGAACTGTGCTTTGCTCCTGCGCGGACCAAGCGAGTGATTGCGCGGTTGCGGAGACGGCGTGTTGCTGCCCGATGCGCGGATGGGAGTCGAAGGCCTGTTGCCAGTCCTGCTCCGCGAGGGATTGCCATATTTTGCCGGAGGTGGCGAGCAGCGTGGCCTCGTCCGGGATGGGACGTGCTGCGGCGAGAGCTTTGGCCCAGGATTCGGAGCCACAGCAGGGCAGGATCTCGCGAGCGGCTGTTTGAGCGTCGAGGGTGTTCCAGCGGGCGAGAACCGGATTCATGGGTGCGGTTAGGATAGCGCGACCTCTCGACCCGTTGGGATTTCGACGAATGGATTGGGTTGCTGGAGTTGATAGATGGGTTCGCCGCGGAGGTAGGTGGCGAGGACTCGGCCGCGGAGGGTTTCGCCCATGTACGCGGAGATAGGGTGGCGGTAGTGGAGGTCCTGCGAGGTGACGGTGAATTGTGCTTCGGGGTCGAAGATGACGAAGCTGGCTTCGCGGTTGGGAACGAGGGCTCCGGCGTGGTGCGAGAGGCCGGCGAGGGCTGCGGGGGCAGTGCTCATCCAGTGGGCGATGCGGTCGAGGGTGTGGCCTCGTCGGGTGGCACCGGTGTGGATGATCGAGAGCGCGAGAGAGAGGGAGGCGATACCTCCCCAGGCCTGGTCGAAGCGGCCCGTATCGGCGCACTTCATCTCGGGCGGGCAGGGCGAGTGGTCGGTGACGACTATGTCGATGTCGCCGGAGGCGAGGGCCTGCCAGAGGAGTTCGCGATTGGCTGCGCTGCGAATGGGCGGCGCACATTTGAGGAGGGTTGCGGCGTCAGGGATATGTTCGGCGGCAAAGTGAAGATAGTGGGGGCAGGTTTCGACCGTGATGGGGAGGCCTTCGGCACGGGCCGCGCGGAGATCGTCGAGGGCTTGTGCGGTGGAGAGGTGGACGATATGGAGGCGGAACTTGTATTGGCGGCAGAGACGGATCATCAGGCGGATGGCCTGCAGTTCGGCTTCGTCGGGGCGCGAGGCAAGATAGGTCGCATACTGGCGCCAGTCTTTGTTGATAAGGGATGGGGCTGCGGCGTCGATGGGACCAGCGAGTTCGGCGTGGACGAGCAGTGGAAGGCCCGATTCTGCGATCGCTGGCAGTGCGGCTTCGAGTTGCTGCTGGTCGACCATGGTGAAGCCTTCGCAGCCCGGGTAGATGAGGAAGCACTTGTAGCCGCGGACTCCGGCGTGGGCGAGAGGGAGGATGTGGGATTGGTTGCCGGCGACAGCTCCGCCCCAGGGAGCCCAGTCGACGAAGCACTCGCCTTGCGCGGAGGTCCGCTTGGCTTCGAGGGCTGCGACGGTGGTGGTCTCGGGGAGGCAGTTGAGGGGCATGTCGACTAAGGCGGTGTAGCCTCCGGCAGCTGAGGCGCGAGTAGCGGAACGGAAGCCCTCCCAGTGGGTGCGTCCAGGTTGATTGATGTGGACGTGGGTATCGATGAGGCCGGGAAGAATGGCGTGGAGAGTGTGGTCGTGGAGGATCGCGTCGGCGGGAACTTCAGAGATATTGCAGATGGCGCGGAGATATTGACCTTCAACGAGAAGCGCAGCGGGACGCGTGCCGGTTGGAGTAACGACGCGGTTGGAGACAAAGGCGTGTGCCATAATCGGATTATCTCGCGACTCGATGATCCAGAGTTCGCACGAAGGACCATGAGCTGAATGCAAGGCAGTCCTGTTTTTATGGAGCGGGCGATTGCGCTGGCTACGGAGAACGTGACGTCCGGCGCGGGTGGACCGTTTGGCGCAGTGATTGTGTGCGGCGGCAAGGTGATCGCCAGTGGCGTAAATCAGGTGACCACGACGAATGATCCAACAGCACATGCGGAAGTGGTAGCGATACGGAATGCATGTGCGGTGCTGAAGGGCTTTCGGCTGGATGGCTGCGAGATCTATTCCAGCTGCGAGCCGTGCCCGATGTGTCTTGCAGCGATTTACTGGTCGCATTGCGATGCGATTTTTTATGGCAACACGGCGAAGGACGCTGCAGAGGCAGGCTTCGATGACGAGCATCTATACGATGAAGTGAAAAAGCCCGTCAGTGAGCGGAGGATTCCGATGGTGAATCTTCTGCGGGAGAAGGCGATTTCGAGCTTCAATGCATGGCGGAATTCCACAAACAGAGTTGAATATTAGGACAGCGATTACACGATGGCGACGAAGAAAAAGAAACAGGCATTAGCGAAGAGCGTGACAAAGCATGCCGGCGACCCGGTTGTGAAGATAGCGCTGATTGGGTTTGGGACGGTGGGCAGCTCGGTTGCGAAGGTGCTGGCTTCGGCGAAGTTTCCGGGACTGCAGTTAACCCATATCTTCAATCGCAACGTGGCTCGCAAGCGTGAATCGGCTGCGGCAAGGGTTGTTCCGGCTTCGGTGGTGTGGACGGAGAACATCGATGATGTTCTGAAATCTGATGTGGATGTGGTGGTGGAGTTGATGGGTGGGCTCACGCCAGCGGAGCAGTGGATTCGCAAAGCGCTTAGCTCGGGCAAGTCGGTGGTGACGGCGAACAAGCAGTTGATTGCGTATCGCGGTCCGGCGTTGGAGAAGCTGGCGGCGCAACATGATGTCCATCTCGTTTATGGCGCGGCAGTTGCTGGCGGCGTGCCGGTGATTCCGGGTATGCAGCAGGGTTTGGGCGGCGATAAGCTGACGCGCTTGAGCGGCATTGTGAACGGGACGTGCAATTACATCCTGAGCCGCATGGAGAACGGGGCTGACTATTCAACAGTCCTGAAGGATGCACAGCAGTTGGGCTATGCCGAGGCCGATCCTTCGGCCGATGTGGATGGGTACGATGCCCGGGCGAAACTTTGCATTCTGTCGCGGATTGCGCTGCGGGCAGAGCTTGATCCGGATGCGGTAGCGACGCAGAGCATCTCGACGGTTGAGGCGATTGATTTCGTTTATGCAAAGGAATTGAATTGCACGATTCGCCAGATTTCGCGGGTGCAATTGAATGGCGGTATGGTGCATGCGCGCGTGGCTCCGATGCTGGTGCCGCTGAATTCTCCGCTTGCGTGGTCGCACGGGACGCAGAACATGGTCGTCACGAGCGGCGAGTTCGGCGGGGACGTCGTTTTCTCGGGACATGGCGCCGGGGGCGAACCTACGGCTGTGGCGGTCGTTTCCGATTTGCTGGCGGTATCACACAATTCGACGGCGGTACGGCTGCCGGCGCGTAAGCGGACGGTGACAGGCGAGTTTATGGCTCCGCACTATCTGCGGTTTGTGGTGGATGACAAGCCGGGAATTGTGTCGGCGATTGCCGGTGCGCTGGCGAAGGTCGGGGCCAATATCGATTCCCTGCTACAGCGGCCGGGATATCCAAAGCATCGGCTGCCGTTTGTGGTGACGACGGAGCCTTGTCTGACGTCAACGCTGGAGAAGGCGATGAACTCAATTGCGAAACTCGAGTGCATGCTGGAGAGGCCTCTGACTCTGCAGATTCTGGTGCCGGAAGACAAGCCGGAGTGAGACGGCTAGAATGGCCGCAATCCATTTAGTTCCACAGAGGTTGTGATGCCGCCAACGATTGGCAATGGAAAGATTTGCTATGTTGAGGTTCCGGCGACCGACGTTGCACGCTCGGCGGAGTTTTACAGTCATGTCTTTGGCTGGAAGATTCGCCAGCGCGGAGATGGGGCCACAGCGTTCGATGATGCCGTGGGCGAGGTGAGCGGAGCGTTTGTGACGGGCAGACCGTCTATGTCTTCAGTGGGCCTCCTGATCTACATCATGGTCGAGAGCGTGGCGGCCACGATCGAGAAGGTGGTTGAGAATGGCGGCGAGATCGTGCAGCCGGTTGGAGCGGACGCCCCGGAGATTACAGCACGGTTCCGCGATCCTGCCGGGAATATTCTTGGTTTGTACCAGGAGCCTGCCTGAGTTTCTTACACGCGCAACAATATAGGAGAGAGATGAGAGCGAATTGGAAGTGGTGTGCGGCTGTATGGCTGGTCGCAAGTCTTGCCGCCGCTCAGGATGTTGCTCCTGTAAAACATGAGCCGAATGGGTTGAATTCCAGGAAAGCCCAGAAAACCCATTATGTGGTTATGGTTTCACTGGATGGTTTCCGGTGGGACTATGCGGCAAAGTGGGGAGCACCGCATTTGCTGAAGATGGCTGCCGATGGAGCGAGCGCTCCGGAGGGGATGCTGCCGAGCTATCCGTCGTTCACGTTTCCGAACCACTACACGATTGCGACGGGGCTTTATCCGGAGCATCACGGCATTGTGGACAATATCTTTCTGGATCCGGCGCGAGGATATGAGCAGTACTACTACAAGGATCCGGCGAAGAACAACGATGGAAGCTGGTATGGTGGGGTTCCGCTGTGGTCGCTGGCAGAGCAGCAGGGGATGCGGTCGGCTTCGATGTTCTGGGTTGGAGCAGAGGCAAAGATTGCGGGCAAGCGGCCGAGTTACTGGGTTCCGTTTGACGACAAGTTTGATGACGAGAAGCGAATTGAGCAGATCCTGATCTGGCTGCGTCTGCCGAAGGCAGAGCGCCCTCACATGATTACGCTGTACTACAGCAATGTGGACCATGCAGGGCATGACTTCGGGCCGGATGCGGATGAGACAGGAACGGCTGTGCATCGGGTCGACGCGCTGATTGGGGAGTTGCAGGAGAGGTTGAAAGCGACGGGCCTGCCTGTAGACCTGATTGTGGTGTCAGACCACGGGATGATCGCCCTGAAGGACCAGAAATGGGTGGCCCTGGACACGCTTGCCGATATGAACGGGGTGCCGCAGGCAGGTGGGCTGATGTATCCGAAGACGGAGGCTGAGAAAGAGAGAATCTACGAGGAATTGAAGGCGAAGAACGATCCGCGATTCGCGGTGTACCGGCTAAAGGATATGCCGGAGCGTCTGCACTACAACATGAATCCGCGCGAGGGGGACCCGGTGGTGGAGCCGCTGGAGGCGGTTCCGGTGAGAGTGCATCCGACGACAGCGATCCTCAAGGCGAAGGGGGAGCATGGGTGGGATCCGCGACTGGTACCCGAGATGAAGGCGATCTTTTATGCGGAGGGTCCGGATGTGAAGCCGGGGGTGAAGGTGGGGACGTTTGAGAATGTGAATGTGTATGACTTTGTGTGTGGGATTCTGAGGTTGAAGCCGGCTCCGAATGACGGGGATGAGAAGGTATTGAAGGCGGCTCGGCGGTAAGGTTTGGGTGACTGAAGCCAAATGCAGAGATTCTTCGCCTTCGGCTAGAATGACCGTTTCGAAGGAGTGTTGAGATCAGTTCACCTTGAGAGTGTAGGTGACGGAGTGGGTGAGGAAGCCGTCGGTGGCAGTGAGTGTGTAGGTGTAGGTTCCGGGTGTTGTGTAGGGGTTGTTGAGATCGGGGTATTTGCCCGAGCAGCCGGAGGTGAGGACGGTTGCGGCGGTCAGCATGAGAGCTACGAGGCAGAGGCGGGCGAGAGTGTACGTCTTACGGCGGGTTGTCCATAGCAGGCAACCGCTGCCAATCGCGATGAGAGTGAAAAGTGTATTGCCGCCGAAGGCCCCGTAGCCGATGACGGTGTACTTCGATTTGGTCGTGATGGTGACACTGGCGATGACCGGAGCCGTCGGAATAAAGGAGACGACCGATGGCGTGCAGGTGGAGGCAGGAGCAGTCGTTAGGCAACTAAGAGTGATGGGTGAAGCAAAGCCCGCAATAGGCGATGTTGTGGCATCCAGCGCGGCCGAGTATCCCGCAGTGAGTTCGCCTGAGGTGGGATTGGCGGCGAGAGCGAAGTCGACCCCGGTGCCGGTAAGAGCGGGGGCCAGGCCAGAGTAAGCGAGATCAGAGGAGTTGACGGCAAAGGTGCCGGGACGCTTGCCCGTGGTCGCGGGCTTGAATGTGATGGCGACCTGGCAGGTGGCCGATGCGGCGAGTGTGGCTCCGCAGGAAGTGGTGAGGGAGAAGTCGCCGGTGATGGTCATGGATGGAACGGGAACCGGACCGGGAGCGTTATTTGTGACGATGACAGTTTTGGTGGCAGTGGCGCCGACGTCGATGTTTCCGAAGTCGAGCGAGGTGGCGGATGGAGTGAGCGCCGGGATGCCGGTTCCGGTGAGTGATGCCGTGACATTAATACCAGTAGTCGCGACAGTGAGGATTCCGGTGCGCTGACCGAGCGCGGTGGGTTTGAAGGCGACGTCGATCTCGCAGGTAGAACCGGAGGGGACAGAGGTGCAGTTGTTCGACGTGACGAGGAAGTCGCCTGTGACGCTGGCGGAGGAGATGTAGGCCGAGAAGATGGAGTTGTTCTTCCAGGTGAAGGGCTGCGGCGTGCTGGTGAAGCCGATGGCCTCGTTGCCGAAGTCCTTCGAGGCAGGAGTCAGGGTGGGCACCCCGCCGCTGCCGGTGAGGTTGAAGAGGCTGAACTCGAGGAGCTTCTCCTGCGGGGTCATGGCTCCGTTGGAGCACTCGTTCGGGAACGTCACGTTAGTGGTGATGGCAGTGCCGGGATCCTCGACGTGGTACTCGTTGAAGAGCACGCGTCCGCATTGGTTTTGCGCGCCGATGGGCGTGTTGAAGGTGAGCTGCATCACCGGGTTATTGTGTGCGGCGTCATTGAGGGTGAGCCAGGATTGTGTGGGAGCGATGACGCCGTTCATGTCGTGCTTGACGGCGGAGATGGACATCTGGCCTTTGGTGGTGGAGGCTCCGATGAGTTGGAGCCAGTCGGCGAGGGTAGAGCCGTCGGTGAAACTGGTATCGATCGTGGCGGTCCCGTCGGGCAAAGGCGTCTGATTGATCTGCCAGTTGCCGATTCCGTCGAACGGGGGGTTCTGGTACATCCAGACGTATCCGTAGTGGCTGGTGTAGACGCGCCCCCCGGCATTGGCGTACTGGATGATGTTGGCCAGTTGCGAGGTGCTTCTGTTGTACTGCCCGCCTTCGCAGGGCAGCATGAGGGCATCGTACTGGTTGAGAGTGTTGATGTTGCCCATGAGGAGATCTTCGGATGGCGTGGCTGTGTCGATGCGTGCACCGGCGGAGTTGGTTCCTCCAGTGGTTGCCCTTCCGCTGCCGGAGTAGACGTTGATTCGTCCAGAGCCTGAGGGGTCAGTGAACTCGGCATCGTCGATACCAATCTTGCGGAGGACGCATTCAACCGAATCGGCGCGGCCGGTGGCGATAGCGATTTTGGGGATGTCACCTTCACCCTGGTTTTTAGGCATGCGCGTGGAGAAGCTGGTGTTGGCGCATGCGGCTGTGCTGGGGACGACAAGCTGGCGTCGCCAACGCCCGGACTGGATGACGATTGGAATGTTACTGCCAACGGGGACGTTGACTAGCGTGAAGGTGCCGTTGGTGTTGGTCATCGTTCCCACGAGTGGGGAGCCGGAGGGTGGTTGGCCGATGACAGGGCAACTGACTCCCGCAGTGAACGGCGCGACTGGAGCGTTTGGAATGTAGACGGTGATGTTGGGAAGAGGATCGACTCCGTTAGGCGCGTAGATGGTGCCGGTGATGGAGGTCGTGCCGCCGTTGGGACAGGTGACCTGCTGGAGGCAGAGTCCGGTACAGGACTGTCCGAAGGCAGCGGGTGTGAGGCCTAATCCGGCGATGAGCAGGACAATGGCAACTCGCATAACGGGTGAATGCAAGTGATATCTGAATCCACCGACGGGCGCAAGGAGAGAAATGTTGCAGCTAGAAGAAAAAGCGCCCATCAACGGATGAGCGCTTTGGTTGTAACTTTCAGGAGATCAGTATTTGGGCATGGTAGGGTCGATCTTTTCGGCCCAGGCGAGGATGCCGCCGGTGAGGTTGGAAACGTTGGTGAAGCCAGCGGCTTTGAGTGCCAGTGCGGCCTTCTGGCTGCGGGCTCCGGAGCGGCAGTGGATGATGATCTCGTCATTTTTGCGATCCGCGAGTTCGTTTACGCGCGATTCGATCTGGCCGACCGGGATCAGCGGAGCGCCGAGGTTGGCGATCTGGTACTCGTGCGGCTCGCGGACGTCGAGGACGAAGATGTCTTCCTTGTTGTCGAGCTTCTTCTTCAGGGTCTCGACGGTGACCTGCGGGATGCCGTCTACAACTGCGGCGTCGGCTACAGCCTTGTCGCGGGCTACTTCGAGGGGGCCCACGGAGCTAGGCTTTTCTATACCGCAGAACTGGTCGTAGTCGATGAGTTCCTTGAATCTCGTGGGTACCGCAGGCCGGGCAGTTGGGGTTCTTGCGCAGCTTGAGGGTGCGGAAGCCCATGCCAAGAGCGTCTACCAGGAGCAGACGGCCAATGAGCGGGTCGCCGATACCGAGGATCAGCTTGATGACCTCGGTGGCCTGGATGACTCCGACAAGGCCGGGCAGGATGCCGAGGACTCCACCTTCGGCGCAGGAGGGGACGAGGCCGGGCGGTGGCGGCTCTGGGTAGAGGCAGCGATAGCATGGACCTTCCTCGGTGGCGAAGACGCTAGCCTGGCCCTCGAAGCGGAAGATGGAGCCATAGGCGTTGGGCTTGCCGGTAAGAACGCAGGCGTCGTTGACCAGGTACCGGGTCTGGAAGTTGTCGGTGCCGTCGGCGATGATGTCGTAGTCCTTAAATATCTCGAGGGCGTTGGCCGAGGTCAGCATCGTGTTGTGCTTGATGATCTTGACGTTCTTGTTGAGGCCCTTGAGCATCTGCTCGGCGGAGTCGACCTTGAGCTTGCCGACGGTGGACTGCGAGTGGATGACCTGACGCTGCAGGTTGGACTCGTCGACGACGTCGAAGTCAATGAGGCCCAGGGTGCCGACTCCGGCAGCGGTGAGGTAGAGGGCGAGCGGGGCTCCGAGGCCTCCAGTACCGACGCAGAGGACCTTAGCGGCCTTCAACTTACGCTGACCCTCCATGCCGACCTCGGGAAGGATGAGGTGGCGGGAGTAGCGGGCGATCTCCTCGTTGGAGAGCCTGGGAAGTTCGATGGCTTCTTCGATGGCTGTGGGCATGCAGTTTCCTTGGTTCTTCAATTCTAGATGCTTTCGTATGTTGGAACGGCTCATTTGAGCAGCGGAAGATCTACCTATTATCGGCAACCGACACGAAATGCAGGGGTTCCTCGGCTACGCGCTTCGCTTGGAATGACGTCTTCAGGATTTGGGGGCGATTTAGAGGAGGGGACAACAGGTACAACATCCGCCGGCGATGGAGGGGATGATGGTGAGTTCGTCGGTCGCGACAACCGGGGTCGCTTCCTTCTCAGGGAGGTAGCGGAGGTCTTCGTCGTTGAAGTAGACGTTGACGAAGGAGCGGAGCTTGCCCTCGGTGTTGAAGAGCTGCTGCTTGAGCTCGGGGAACTCGGATGTGAGTGCGGCGAAGACGTCGGCGATGGTGCTGCCGGGGACGCTTACCGTCTCGGCTCCGCCGGTGTAAACGCGGAGCGGCGTTGGGATGTGGATATTCATGCCTGACCTTTCTGATGGGATGTCTGGGCAACGTCGATTTCGATGCCCTGGTCTTCGAATCGCTTGTCTTCCTCGGTGGTTCCGGCAAGGAGGAAGGAGTTGGTGATGGCGGCCTTGCCCTTTTCGACCGAGGTGATGACGTAGGAGCACCCGATCCAGTGAGCCTCGGCGAAATCGGTCGCCGACCACTGTGCGGGGTGGTCTGGGTGGGAGTGATAGAAGCCGACGATGTCGAGGCCGAGAGAACGTGCCTGGCGCTGGATTTTGATGAGCTCCTGCGGGGCAATGTTGTAGCGATTGTGTGCGGAGTCTGTGCGGGTATTTCCCGCACGAACGATCTGGCGGACGCGGTTGCGTGGGCGCGCTCCGTTGGCGGAGGGTTCGGATTTGCCTAGGAGGACACCGCAGCACTCGTGGGGGTAGGTTTGCTCACCGTGAGCGCGCATGGCTGCGTAGTCGGCGTAGTCGATCTGCAGCATGGCTAGTCTTCCTCCTGCCAGAAGCGGTCGCTCATGTACTTCTCAGCGGAGTCGGGAAGGATGGTGACAATGACGGCCTCGCGCCCGGCGCGTGCCTCCTGCTCGGCGACTTGAAGCGCAGTAGCGACGGCAGCGCCCGAGGAGATTCCGACGAGGAGCCCATGCTTGCGCCCGAGGGTGCGGCACATGCGGTAGGCGACCTCGGTGTCCATGTCGATGTTGGCATCGGCGAGCGCGGGGTCGTAGATGCGGGGCACGATGGCTGTGGCCATGTGCTTGAGCCCTTCAAGGCCGTTGAAGGCAGAGTCGGGCTGCATGGAGATGCAACGGATCGCGGGGTTAAGCTCACGCAGGCGGCGCGTGGTTCCCATGAAGGTACCGGAGGTGCCAAGCCCGGCGACGAAGTGCGTGATCTGGCCTTCGGTCTGCTGCCATATCTCGTTGGCAGTGGTTCGATAGTGGGCGCGCCAGTTCTCCTCGTTGGAGTACTGGTCGGCATAGAAATAGCGATCAGGCTCGGCGGCGATCAGTTCGCGAGCTTTGCGGATCGCCCCGTCGGAGCCGTCAGCGGGATTGGTCCAGAAGACCGTGGCACCGTAGGCCTCGAGGTATTTTTTTCGCTCAGGCGAGACGTTGGAGGGAACGCAGAGGGCAACCGGGAAGTTGAGTGCGGCTCCAAGCATGGCATAGGCAATACCAGTGTTGCCGCTAGTGGCGTCCAGGAGGCTTTTTCCATTGCCGACCAGGCCTCGTTTGAGAGCGTCGGTGACGATGGAGGAGGCAGCGCGATCCTTGACCGAGCCTCCGGGATTGGTCCATTCGGCCTTGCCGAGGATCTGGATTCCGGCCAGACGGTCCGCAAGACCGTCGAGACGCACAAGTGGCGTGTTGCCGATGCGTTCGAGGACGGTGGTGCCGAGCGGTTTGACGGTAATCATCATTTGTTTGACGTTGCCCAGTATGGGTTTCGCAACGGGCGTTTTGAAGGCAGCCTCGGGATGTGCGAGAGTTAAGTCTAACGTATGCCACTTACTACGAAGAAATCTCAGCGACGCATGTTCAACGACACCCTCGCTTTCCTCGGCAGTCAACGATTCGATGTTGCACCGGCGCAAGGGGGTGCAAAACGCATTCCGAACGCGATCCGGGTGAGCAAGTATGGATGCTCGGCGGAGATCGCCCCCGCGCCCGATGGCACGCCGGAGATTCTTACGCGACCGGGCTGGCTCCTGAACGGCGAGATCTCGCGGTTACTTGACCGCGGATACCAGAAGTTTCTGAAGGCAAGCAAAATGGAGGTTCCGGCGACGGCGAATCATCTGCGCGCTATGCATGCGTTCAGCGAGGAGTTGAAGGAGGCAATTGGCGGAACGAGTCTCTACAACGAGTCGCTAGGAACTACGAGCGATGTGTATATGTACGACCGGGTGAAGGGGCGGGAGTAGGTTCCCTTCGCCGTAAATCAGTGCGGCACATCGTGGGCCAGTGACAGCAGTCCGGAGCGATAGATCCTTGACCAAGCAACATGGGCAAAGGCTTTGCCTTGCAGGTCTGTTTTCCTGCCGAATTTTGTAACTGCGGCTGTTTTCACCGCGCGGCAAGGCTACCGCAGACGGTTCTGCTCGCGCTGAAGTTCGCGGTAGGCTTCGCTCTTGCCAATGCCGCGCTCGCGGGCGATGCGCTTGAGCGCATCTTTCTCCGATAAATTTTCTGACTGCATGAGGGAGGCTACCTCCGCGGCAATGCTGCTAGCCTGCGATAGGCTCTCGGCGACCGATGCCTTGGGTGCGAAGAGCACGACGAACTCTCCCCGGATGGCCGCTCGTGACGATAGCTGCTTGCGGAGTTCGCTGACAGTTCCGCGAAGGAACTCTTCGTGGATTTTCGTGAGCTCCCGAGCGAGAACGACGTGCTGTGTCGGGCCGAAAGTGGCTTCGATATCGGCGAGCGTGCCGAGAATGCGATGCGGGGCCTCGTAAAAGATGTTAGTTTCGCCGGTTCGGGGAAGTTTTTCGAGTGTAGTTCTACGCTGGCCTTCTCTGGCCGGAAGGAATCCATGGAAGTTGAAGTTTTCAGTCGAAAGGCCGCTGGCGATGAGGGCGCTGATGGCGGCGTTCGCGCCGGGAATGGGGAAGACTGGAAAACCTGCGTCGATAGCAGCCGCGGCGATCTGTGAACCAGGGTCGGCAATTCCGGGTGTCCCTGCGTCGGAGACGACAGCGATTCGCGCACCCTGCCTGAGTTGTTCGATGAGTTCTTCGGTACGCGGCGCCTCGTTATGGAGGTGATAGCTAACGGTGGGAGTGTGCAGGTTGAAGTGGTTGAGGAGTTTCTGGGTCTGACGGGTATCTTCACAGGCGATGCGGTCGACGCTGCCAAGGACGCGGAGGGCGCGGAGGGTGATGTCTTCGAGATTGCCAATCGGCGTGGCTACGAGATAAAGGCCGGGAGCAAGGGGTTCGGCATACGATCGGCTTTGTTCTTCAGCGGTTTTCATTCCGGATCGGGGAGGATCAGCTACTGTTCCTGCGTTCGAATCCTTCGGCGGCAGATTAAGCAATCCCATGGAGTGAGCGAGGTTCTGCGGGGTGATGATGCCAACGATGCGATCCCCTTCAATGACGGGAACCATCTGGACGCCCTGTCCTGCCATGATGCGGCGCAACGTTTTGACGAGCGAGTCGTCGGGCTGCGCTGTCTGAAAAGAGCGCGTCATGACTCCCTGCACATAGCCGTTGCCTTCCGATTGAAGCGCCTCGACGATGCCCTGACGGGAAACGGCACCGACAAGATTCGATCCGCGAACCACGGGAAAGACATCCTGCAGCGTGTGAACGGAACGTTGGAGCGCGTCCTCGAGAGTATCGGAAGCCGAGAGTGTGGTGAACTCGGTGAGCATGACGTCGCGCATGCGGACCGAATCATTATCGGTCAGCAGGAGACCCTGATCCTCCATGTGAGCGCCAATCATGACAAAGATGCCAAGCATGACGAGCCACATGTTCGGCATGACGAGTCCGGCGACGATAAGAGCAAAGGCAATGAATTGCCCGAGTCCCGTTGCAGCACGCATGCCTTTGACGGCGCCGTGGGATTTGGCGAATTCGCCGCGAAAGACGCGGCCTCCGTCGAGGGGTACTGCGGGAAGAAAATTGACGGCGCCGAGCAGGAGGTTAACCCAGATTGAGGCGCGAACGAGGCGCGCTGGCGTGATCCATGGCCGCTCTAACACATTGATTTGGGGAGAGATAGTGATCACGATCCCCGCGAGCAGCAGGCCGAAAAGGATGTTCGCAATCGGACCGACAAGGCCGATGCGCTTCTGCATCTCAGGCGTTGCAGCGAGTTCGCTGGCTTCGTGAGTCGCGTAAGTCTGCAGACCCCCGGTGGGAAGCAGAAGCACGCTGCGAAGCTCCAATCCATACCAGGCCGCAGCGAGAGCCCGAGCAATTTCGCGGACCGCAACAGCGAGCAGCAAAATCATCCAAAGGGCGAAGCCGCGCATGCCACTGATACCGGAAACGGAGGAATAGCTGATGGCGAGGCCAAGCAAAAGCAGGAAAAAAGTGTGGATGCGGATATCCACGCCGAGAAATCTACCGATGGGAAACGACCACCCTCGCATGTCTACCATTGTATGCTCAGGCTCAAAGCCTTCTGGAGAAAGATGCGCGTTATTGCGGGAACTTATCGCTCGCGTCCACTGACAGCGCCGCGGGGAATGGAGACTCGGCCGACGAGCGACCGGCTGCGCGAAACCTTGTTTAATATTCTGGCTCCTCGTATACCGGGATCGAAATTTATCGATTTGTATGCAGGATCGGGAGCGGTAGGAATTGAAGCCTTGAGCCGGGGTGCGGAGCACGTATGGTTTGTCGAGAACGCTGCCGCGGCAGTGAAGGCGATGCGGATGAACCTCGCTTCTTTGAAGATTGAACACGGCTACACTCTTGAAGCTCGCAATGCCGTGTCCGCGCTGGAACGGATGAACAGGCAAGACCTGGCAGCGGATATTGTGTTTCTCGATCCGCCGTATGAGGCCGAGAAGGAATATTCGCGAGCACTGGAATACCTTGGAGGCGAACATGGATCGGCCCTACTCAAACCCGGCGCGTTGGTGATCGCCGAGCACAGGAATAAGGATTCGCTCGCGGAGCAGTATGGATCATTACAACGAATGCGGGTGGTGAAACAGGGAGACGCGGCGTTGAGCTTCTTTTCGGCCCGAAGAATGAGCGGAGAAGACGTTGGATCTTAGAGATTCCAGCCTCCGCCTTGATGTTTGCCAGTAAGAAGATCCACGGTAAAGGGCCGCTCCTGATCCGTGAGGAGATTCCAGCCGTTTCCCCGGAGCGTATTACCTTCGACTCCGGTAATGCGGACTCCCTCCCAGCTCAGCTTGCCGGAGTGCCATGCTTCGCCCTGCCGGCCCCAGGCGAGGATGCTGTGAAAACCGCTGAAGAGGAGAAGACTATGTTGTGGAACCGGAAAAACATGGGCGACAGGTTTGAGCTGAATGTGCGTGGACCGTTCGGGATGCAACGTGTCGATGATGTAGACATAGCCTCCGGCGACGGCGCAGAGTTCGTCGGGGTTGGGGCAAGAGAACACGCTGGTGGGCATTCCGGGATCGGTAAAGCCCAGAGCGCAGGTGGCGAGGAAGGGGGCACCCCCGATGGGTTTCACCAGAAGCTGGAGCGCTCCTCGGGCAAGAGCTTCCTCTTCACCGTGAACCTTATGGGGATACGTGAAGTGGTGCGCCGGAGTGATGAGCGGCGGAGACTTCAGTATCTCGGCGGTCCAGGAGTGGGGGAATGACGAAATGGCTTCGTCGGGTGTCATCGAATGGCGTCCAACGCCTGAGCGATGTCTTCAATCAGATCGTCGATGTCTTCACAGCCGGCGCTCAAGCGAATAAACCCTTCGGCGATTTGATCACCACCCCATCGAGCACGGCGCTCGGCAGAGGTGCTGACTCCGCCGAAGCTGGTTGCGTCGGTCAGGAGCTTCGACGAGGCGAGGAAGCTTTCCGCGGCGGCTTTATCGTGCAAGATAAAACTGAGGACCGGGCCAAAGTAGCGCATCTGCTTTTTTGCGACGGCGTGGCCCGGATGCGTGGGCAGGCCGGGATAGAGGACCTCCTGCACTTCCGAGCGAGTGGCCAGAAACTCAGCGATGCGTTGCGCGTTCTGGCAGGCGCGCTCGAGCCGCAGCGGTAACGTGGCGATCGAACGCAAGGCCAGCCAGGCCTCCATGGGACCGAGGATGCCTCCCGTGAGCGTACGCCACTGGTCGATCTTCTGGCGAAGTTCGAGGTCGCGGACAGCGACGTGGCCAAGAAGAATGTCGCTGTGGCCGGTCATAGCTTTCGTGTCCGAAGCGACAGAAAAATCGGCTCCTAGGGCGAGCGGAAGCTGGCCGAGCGGTGTGGGTGTCGTATTGTCGACAGCGACGAGCGCTCCCGCTTTATGCGCGGCCTCGCAGAGTACGGCGATGTCACAGACCTCCATCGTGGGATTGCTTGGAGTCTCGATCCAGAGAAGCTTTGCTCCTTCGAGGTGATCGGCTTGCGCATTGTTGGCAGTCGGCGCAAGGCGCACTTCGACGCCCATCTTGGCAAAATACTCCTGCGCAAGGACACGAGCGGCGTAGTAGGCGTTTGCCGGAAGGACGACGGCGTCGCCGGGACGCAGGAACGCCCCGAAGACCGCGGTGCAGGCGGCCATGCCGGAGGCAAAGACGAGCGCGCTGGCCCGATAGCCTGGACCGGATTCCATCTGCGCGATAGCCTTCTCGAGGTGGGTCCACGTCGGATTGTGGGAGCGAGCGTAGGTGTAAAGAGTCTGGGAGGGATCGCCGGGAGCATGATAAGGCGCAGCAAAGACCGGGCCAGAGTGAAGCGGCTCTCCTGCTTTGACGGGGGTGAGCGTGGAGCGGATGATCTTTGTGGCTTCGCGCATACCTGATTTTAGCGAGAGTCGCTCAGAATGATCGCGAAACAGGACTGGATCGTTCGCTAAAAGCAAAAGGCGCGACCATCAACAGGTCGCGCCTTTGTCCTGCCTGAGAGACTCAGAAGTTGAACGTGAGCTGCAGGGTAATGCGACGCACCGCGGTCTGCGAGCTGAACGGCCCGGTCGCAAGAGTCGTGAACTGACCGAATCGCGGCGAACTGAGACTGCTTGTGGGTGTGCCATACGGAACCATGTTGAAGAGGTTGAACGCCTGCGCGCCAAGGGTCATCGTATAGCGATGGCCCGAGCCGCCACCACCGGCGCCCATCATCATCGGGCCGCCGCCGAATCCTCCGGGACCGCGTCCGCCGCCACCACCACCCCGGCCGCCACGGTCGCCGCCGCCACGATTGCCCTGATTTCCGCCACTAGTTGCTGCAGCGCCCGTCTTAGGGCCGAAGCCGAAGGTGTGAGCAAGACGCATGTTGAAGGTGGCATTCGCCGGGCCCGTGCAGTAGTTGATGGGTACCGGAACGAGGCTGCCGGCTGAATTCTGAGTGAAGCTGAAGTCCGATGCTGTACGGCAATCACCGGCGGAGCCATTGGCGAAGTAAGGACGCGTGTTGTAGATCGAGCTGCCGTTCGGGTCGGTTCCGGTGGTGAGGTTATAGGGCGTGCCCGCCTGTGCAATGACGAATGGGTTCACCGTAAAGGCGTAGGGCAATTGCAAGTTTCCGCCGAAGACTCCAATCTGCCGGCGGGTAAAGGCAGCGTTACCGTAGTCGACCTTGGGGTCGTAGGGATTTGTGGGGAAGAAGTTGGAACCGGAGGTGTTCGCATCGGCAAAGTTCAATGAATAGAAGCCGAACAGAGTCACTCGCTTCAGCCTCGCGTTGCCGTTGATCATCAGTTGATTTTCCTGGTAAACACCGCCGGACTGGTACTGGTAGTTGTACGGCGTGTTCTTCGAACTGGGATCGTAGAAATTACGGCTCAGAAACTGATGAACGCCGTGCGCGTTGAGGTAGTTCACAGAAATGGTGGCGGCTCGGCTGATTTGCTGATCAACACCGACTGCCGACTGCAGCGTGTACGAGCTGCGCAGATTGGAGGCGAGCGATTGAACTGTGATGCGGCTGGCACTGGTGCTGCTGGCACAGCCCGCAGGATTCATAGGAGTGCAGGAGATGCCAGGGTTGACGAAAGTCCCCTTGGTGAAATTGGTGCCATTGAGCTGTTGCGTGGTCAGGTAATCGGTAAGGGCGAATCGATCATAGAAGATGCCATATCCACCGCGGACAACAGTGATTGGGCTCTTTCCGCCGCTTCTGGGAACTCCCCAGGCAAAGGACACGCGTGGAGCGAGGTCGTGGGCACTATTGATCACACTTTGGGCTTCGTAGCGAACACCGAAGCTGAGGGTCAGGTTCTGCTTGATCTTCCAGTCGTCCTCGGCGTACAGACCCACATCGGTCAGGCGGCCATGGACAGTGGGCTGGCTGATCTTCGATACAGTGTATTGGCTGGGAATGCCGCACTCGTACGAAGATATGTTCTTCGCAACGGAGGTTGAGCACGGTGTGGTCGATGTCGAAGAGGCACAACCGCTGGGACGGTTGGTAATGCTTGGATCTGTGCAAGGGTCAAGCAGGTACGAGTACGTGAAGGTGCCATTACCACCCTGGGTCGAGGTCAGGTCTTCGCCCGTAGTGCGGAGGCGGCCGCCGAGACGCATGAAGTTTCGTTCGAGGGCTACTGAGGTGTAGTTCTGCACCTCGATGTGCGACTGCGTGCTGCGTTGCGTACCCTGGCCGGAGCCGCCGGAGGTGAAGATGCCCTGTACGGACAATGTGGGGTCGGTACTCAGAGGGTCCTGCGTCGAGTAGTCGCGCTGGTACTCAAAGCGCGTCTCGTTGATGACATGCGAGTTGATGATCTGGGTGTCACTCAACTGCACCGTGTGCTCGGTCGACTCGGTATTGTACCCAACCGTGGGAAGATTCGTATTGCCAATGCCGCTGTTCTGTGCGCCGTTCACGTTGTACTGGTAGCGGAAGGTCAGCGTGTTCTTCTCACCTAAAGCGAGGTCGATGCGAGGGCTGATATCGCTGCGTGTCTGGGGATGCGAAACGGCACGATAGGGCTCAGGATATGAGGGGAAATAGAAGCAGGTCTGATCGCCCGGCATACAGGGGGTTTGGGAACCGGGTGAGCTCGCATAGTAGCCGCTGGGGTTGACGATGCTGTTGTCCTCGATGGTCCGGTGCGAACCGCCGACCGTGAACGAGGCATTGTGCGAGATAGGCCCGCTGATGCTGCCCAGCATAAAGAGCGTGTAATAGCCGGGCTGGTTGTTGCGGGATCCAAGAAATGGGTTGGACGTGTTGAGGGCCTTTTCGCCGCCCTGGACGCTGAAGTTCCCGTGGTACTTGTCCGTGCCGGGCTTGGTGAATACCTCGACGCGGCCGAAACCCAGCTTGTCATACTGGGACGAGAACGGATTCTGGTTGATGCGAATTTCGCGGATGGAGGACTTGGGTGGAAGCTGGCCGCCGGTGAAGCCATCGACATAGATCTGGCCTCCGTTGGGCCCGGCAGAGGGGCCAGCGAGTGCAGAGAGCTCTGACGAGAGTTCGTCCGGATCGTCAGAGAGAGCGTCGAGGTCCTTTCCCTTGATGACCGTGGAACTGGCGTTGCTATCCGCATCAACGCTGACCTGCGCGGCCTGTGCGGAGACATCCACCTGCTGCGACTCCACCGCGAGCGCCATCTTGACGTCGATCGCGACAGATTGGCCTGCCGCAATTCTGACTCCCTGCCTTACGAACGTCGCAAAACCCTGCATTGTTACGGTCAGCGAATAGGTTCCGGAGGCTACGTTACGGAAGGAATAGGTTCCATCGTTCTGCGATTTCACGATCTGCGCTTTACCTGATGCAGGCGTCAAGGTGGCTGTAGCGCCGGGGATCACCGCCGCATCGGGATCGGCCACTGTGCCGTGCACGGTCGCTCCCGTCTGCTGGGCCGATGCAATTGCAGGCGCCAAGGCAAGGAAAAAAAGAAAAAGAAACTTCAATGTAAAGCGTCCTGACATTCGTTCTCCTAAAGCTCATCCGTTCGATTGGTAAATGCAGCGGCTACTGTGGGCCGCCTGCACCTTCGGGCGCGCCACCACCCACGCTCCATGGAGACAGCGTCATGGCTGGAGCTCCTCCGTTCGGCGCAGCAGCGAGAAGTGGCTCTACACCGGCCAACATCGTCACTGCCGTTGCAGGTCCGCCTGTGTCCGGTTGCGAGGCGACGATCATCACTGCATCCCCTGGCTTTAGCTCCGCCAGAGCGATGGTCGGAAAGCGAGTCAACATCTGGGAGAGATCGGCCCCGCCACCCTGTCTTCCCGCGGCGCCAGGACCTCCCGGACCACCAGAGCCAGAGCCTCCGTCACCGCGTTGCATGGCAGCGCCCTGTCCGCTTCCCTGCCCTGTACCTTGTCCCGCTCCGGGCCCCTGAGGAGCACCACCACGGGCACGCGCAGCCAAAAATGTTGCTGCACGCTCAGGCAGCTTGCGAACGTCGGAGTTCGCTGTAATTTTGACGGTCACGTTCTTCTTCGTTGCGAGGTCCTTCAGGGTGATAGACCCCGAGTTAACATCAATAGACGCAACCGTGCCGGAAAGATTTTTGAAGGTGCCACTCACGATGATGTCTGCCTGGATGGAAGAACCATCCTCTGACTTATCGCCAAGCACACGCAGTTGATCGCCCGGCCGAATCTGCGCCAGCGTACCGGGTTTAGCGTCTTCAAACTTTACAGAGTCGCCAGAGTAGCGGCGGAACTGCGTCTTCGCCGCAGTGCTGACGTCCGTCTTTTTTGCGCCGGAGGAGATCGTGATCTTGCCGCTGGATGCATCAACTGCACTGACCAGTCCACCAGATCCGCGATGCTGCCAGTCGGCCTCCTCAGCCTGACGTTTCTGTGCGATGTCAGTGGACTTCATCAGAATGACGCGCGCGGCATTAAAGCCGCCATCATCGGCAGCCTTGCCGGTCATCAGAACACGGTCCCCGACTGCGATATCTCCGAGCGCAATTGTCTGCGCCGACTTCAGATCTGTGCTCCCTGGGGCCAGCTGAAGAATCTTTGCACCATCGGCAACGGTTACAGTAACCTGCGCGCCTCCATCTGCCGCGAGGGTAATGTTATTGCCTGAGATCGCCTTCACAGTTCCGATTTGCCGCCCTGCCGAGCTCGCCGCCGGGGCCTGCGCCATTGCCTTATGGAAAGGGCCTGCCAGCGGTGAAATGATTCCCGCTGTAAGCACCAAGGTTCTAAAATGAAACTTCGCGAACATTGTCATTGTCCTGTTTTTTTGCGCAACTAGACTGATTCCATGCCCTCTCGGAAAGGGGCTTGGTTTGATTACGTTGCAGGGCTGTAAAAGTTTCGTAACGAGTCGCGGTTTTGCGTGAAAAACGCGGTACTGCGTTAACGATCTTACTCCACGCTTAATTTCAGCTTAATGTTGAGTCCGCAGACTTGCAATGCTCGTCTAAGTATTTTCGGTTGATCCATTTCTAATCGCGATGTTTTATTCGCCCGAGAGCACCGCCAGCCGGTTTGGTGGCAGGCGTACCTCGCTGCCTTTGACAACGACGTCATTCTTTGACGAGAGCACCAAAGGTAAGCCTTCAGTATTAGGAAGACTCAATGTCTGTTCACCAAGATTCACGAGCACTCTCACCTGACCGCGCTCCACGATCATCCACCTCCGCTCTTCGTCGAAGGTGACACGAAGGCGGTGCAGATCGCCATCGTTCAAGGATGTGGAGCCTCTCCGTAACGCAATCAGTTTGCGGCACCAATCGAGCATCTCAGAATGAGCACCCTGCCCCACTTCGTTCCAGCGAAGCTTGGATCGCTCGAACGTATCCCGGGCGCCAGGATCAGGGACGTCTTCGGGCTTCCAGCCAAACGCGGCAAACTCACGCTTCCTTCCCTCTGAAACAGCACGTGCCATCTCAGGATCCACATGATGTGCGAAGTATTGGAATGGAGATGTCGCGGCGAACTCCTCTCCCTGAAAGATCAAAGGAATGAAAGGCGACAACAGTGTCAGCCCCAGACCAACCATGGCAAGGTCAAGGCCGGCTATATGCTCCAATCGTTCGCCGGTAGCACGATTACCAACCTGATCGTGATTCTGAATGAAACCAACAAAGCGGTGAGAGGAAAGCCCCTCGACCGGTCTGCCATGGATTCGCCGTCGATAATGTGAATATCTTCCGTCGTTCACAAACACTTTGGTCAGCGATTTCGCCAGGGTCTCGAACGAGCCATAGTCGGCGTAATAGCCTCTGCCGGCTTCCCTCGGGATCAGAACAGTGAAGAGAGCATGATGAAAATCATCGTTCCATTGTGCATCCATGCCGTAGCCGGACATCTCGTGTTGCTGCACAACGCGAGGATCGTTCAGGTCACTTTCGGCGATGAGGGCGAACTTTCTACCGAGTGCGGTGGACAGTACATCAACCTCGACCGATAGCTGTTCCATGAAGTGAATGGCCGAGCGATCGACGTATTCGTGCACAGCGTCCAGGCGCAGACCGTCGATGCGATAGTCCCGCAACCACATGAGCGCGTTATCACAGAAGAAACGCCTCACCTGGTCGCTCTCTTCAAATTCGAGATTAACGGCATCGCCCCATGGCGTGTGGTGACGGTTCGTCAGGTACGGACCAAATTTGCCTGTGTAGTTACCTACAGGCCCAAAGTGGTTGTAGACAACATCAAGCAGAACGGCAAGGCCGCGAGAGTGGCATGCGTCAACGAAGCGTTTCAGACCGTCCGGTCCGCCATAACCGTGCTTGACCGCAAAGAGGCTGACGCCGTCATAGCCCCAGCCGAAGTCGCCGGGAAACTCGGCGACAGGCATCAACTCAATATGAGTTACGCCAAGTTGTACCAGGTGATCGAGCCGCTTGATCGCTCCGTCAAAGGTTCCCTCGGGAGAGAAGGTGCCGATGTGAAGCTCATAGATAACAGCAGAAGCAAGGACGGGTACACTCCATCGCTCGGTGGCCCACCTGAAGGCATTGTGATCGTAAAGACGCGAAGCGCTGTGGACACCCTCGGGCTGCCACAAGGAGCGCGGATCGGGATATGGCTTTGGATCGTCGTCAAGCAGAAACGCATAAGATGTGCCGGGCGTTGCCTCTTCGACGCTTGCGCTCCACCATCCCCGGTCGTCGCGACAACTCATGGGAAACCTTCTCTCACCGATCGCAACGGCAACCGTTTGAGCATAGGGTGCCCACACTGTGAACTCATGCATCCGCTGTCTCCCTCACCAGAAGGGCAACGGGGAATTCTTTCAGCAGAGCCTTCAACGCAACCCGCCCGCCCATTGCATCTTCACCGGTAAGGCGATTGTTCCATCTTCCTTCGGGAAGAAGAACCACCGTATCGCGCCATGCATTCATCAAGCGCGAGGTCAGACGCGGAACAATGGTTGCAACCGCGTCTCCGCGCAAATATGCAATCACGTGCTCGCGCTTTGCTCCTTCAGCCAGAAGTGGGGTGTAGACAGCATCCCGTCCGAACGATTCCCGGTATTTGCACCGTACGTGCAGCGCCTGGAAGATCGTCCACATCTTGGGCATGCCTTCTTCGATCCTTTCCATGACGCGCGCCGCAGCATCAGGGCCGGTGAGGGTCTTTAGTTCGTTCAGCAGGTCACGACGTCGCTCGTAATCGACAGGTCTGCGATTATCCGGATCGACGAGGCTCAGGTCCCACACCTCTGTGCCCTGGTAGAGATCGGGAACTCCGGGCGCCGTGTGCTTCATCAGCGTCTGCGCAAGAGAGTTCACTCTGCCTGCAGAGTTTACTCGTTCCACAAACTGTTCAAGCTCCTTGATAAATGGAGCATGTTCATAGGTTCGCGCAATGAAGTTTTCGAGCGCGGCCTCGAAATCACGATTGGTCGCTGTCCACGAGGTGCGCTGCTTGGCCTCGCGAACGGCCTTCAGCATGTAGCTCTGAGCGCGCTCGACGGGCAGTGGCCACGCACCGATCAGAGTTTGGTAATACAGATACTCTGTGTTCCTATCGGGCATCGCCCCAATGCTGGGCCTACCCTTGAGAAAACTGCTGTTCATCCGCGACCAACGCTGGATCGCTGCGCCAAATCGTCCTGCCATCTCCGAAAGTACAGCGAGTCGGGCTCGCACATCGTCGCTGCGCTTGGTGTCGTGTGTCGCGAGCGCAGTCATCGTCAGCGGATGTGTCGCCTGCATCTTCTCGCAATACTCGTGGAACTCGCCGACACTAACGCCATTCCTGCCGGGATCGCCACCTACTTCGCACATACCCGAGAGACGGTTGTAGCAGTAGAAGGCCGTATCCTCGACCCCTTTGGCCATCACCGGGCCAGTGAACTGCTGGAAGCGCAGCAGGAATTCGCTCTCGCGCTTGCCCGTGACTTTCATGGTCAGAACGTCGCCGAGAAAATCGAAGAGATCGCCGTCAATGTCCTGTCTGCTTTGCTTAGCACATTCTGACGCCTGCTTGATGTAGGCCCTGTCTTCGTCGGTAATCTCATCGCGAGCGGGAACGATATAGGTTCGATAGACCGGAAAACAGGCAGCCATTTCGCGGATAGCTCGTCGAATCTCGGCGCTGGTGAAATCGCGGCGATCACGGTTAGCTTCGCAAATTTCAATAAACATTGACGTGAGCTGGTTCACATCGCTTCCGAGTCCTTCCTGCATCACATCAATTTTTTTGTTGTGGGCAATGGAGTGAAACTCCTCGACGCTGGCTGCATATTCTTTACCGAGGAAACTCTGGTAGACCGCGCTCAACTCAGACATGCCCTGCTGCCATACCAGTACACCCATGGCAACGTTCATGAAGTCGTACCCTGTTGTTCCCTGGATAGGCCAGCTCTCGCGGAGAAACTCTCCCGGCTCGAGGATCTTCTCACCTATGATCCATGCCTCCGGTGCATGCTGTCGGAGCCTTTGCAGATATTCGAGCGGATCACGCAGTCCATCGGGATGGTCTATCCTCATGCCGTCAAGCACGCCATTGTGCAGCCACTCCAGCACCAGGGCATGCGATTCCTCAAAGACGTGCTCACGTTCAACGCGCAATCCGACCAGTGAGTTCACATCGAAAAATCGCCGATACGCCAATTGCTGGCCGGCTGTCTTCCAGTATGACAACCGATAATTTTGCTGGTTCAGAAAGTCGTCGAGCGCATCGAGGTTTCCATTCAAGTCAGCGACAGAACGCTGAATGGCTTCGCAGACTCCCCTCTCCTCCGCGCACAACCGCTCCAGCAATGTATAGAGCACTACCTTATCGCGGTGACGCGCCAGCACAGTTCTTCGATCTTCGTATCCTGGTGCTGGCAGGCGTCCGAATGACGCGGCCAGGAAGTTCAGCGTGTTCGACTTTGCATATTCAGCTGCGCGCGCGAGGATCGTGGGCAGCGACTGGGGCGCCACCGGCAGAGACTGCCCCGCTGCTTCTACATGAAATTTGTGGCCGACATGACCAACCTTGATGCCCCCATCTTTCAACACGCGGCCATATTGATCCGCGAGGATGGGAACTAACACTTTGTCGCGGAGACGCTCCTCCTGCGACTGCCAGTCGATATCGAAGAAGGATGCATAACGGCTGGACTGGCCGTTCTCCAGCACGTCCCACCAGTATCGGTTTTCTTTACCGAGAGACATGTGATTGGGTACGACATCCAACACCTGACCCATACCAAGCTTTTTCAATTCGGCAGAAAATCTTGCATGCCCCTCGGCGCCGCCCAATTCTTCATTCACGGTCTGGTGCGATACAACGTCATACCCGTGCATACTTCCTGGTGCGGCCTGCAGGTACGGGGAACAATAAATGTGCGAGATCCCCAACTCACGCAGATAATCGGCGATTGCCGCCGCATCATCAAAGGTAAAGTCTTTGTGCAGTTGCAAACGATATGTCGATCGGGGAGCGCGCAAATTCTTCATCTAACCAGCCAGAAAATCAGAATGTTGCCAAAAGGTTAGGGTTCAGGGAGGATTTCTTTTCTTGTTGTTAGAAGGACAGAGTGCGCATTTGGGTTGCACTCCGATATGCATTTCAGGGCCTCTCGACGACGTATGGTTCTGGTCGCCATATCCCTCACATCGCAAAAGCTGCATGAACGAGCGCAATATGCGAGAGCGCCTGTGGGAAATTCCCCAGCATACGTTTCTTCTTCTCATCGTATTCCTCAGAGAGGAGGCCGCCCCCGGACTCCGCGAATAATACGAACGACGTGTGAATGGCTGCCGCGCGGAGGCATGAAATCTGTGATCATGACCTCGCCCTTTGACATGGTAAGATCGTCTCCGCAATCAGGGTGTGTTCTTCGTAACGCCGGGCGACTGCCTTGATTTTGGCCTTGGGAGCGATTCTCCAGTACCCGTTATCCTTCGTTCCCAGCAGAGCGGCAAAACAAGCCCCCGAAGAGACATTTGGCCAGCATAAACAGTCGATCGACCCGTCGCGCGATAGCAACGCTCCGGTCTCGCAATCTCCTATTAGGCAATCGTCCTCTATCCTTGAACCGTGCAGCGGCTCTTGTATGGCCGATCCAGGGTCTGCAATTTCCTCTCCTTTCGACCGGTATTCGTCCTGCAACCACACGCATGGTCGCGAGCATCTGTTGTACGAGTAACGAGATGCACTTATTCGATGCCAAAATTAAGCGCCGGACATCAGCACGGGCTCAACCTTGACGTAACAGAACCGGTTGGCCACAATCATCTGCTGAATCAAAGTTGGATTGAGATGAAACCTGCCGAAGGCCGTAAGCGCGTCATCATCGAAGAGATTCGTCCGCAGGTCGATTGTGGCCGATACATGGCCAAGCGAACCCTGGGCGACACCGTAACTGTCACTGCTGCCGTTTTTGGAGACGGCCATGACCATGTCGCGGGACGACTGCTCTATCGTCACGAATCCGAAAGCGACTGGCAGTTCACGAGCCTCACTGCGCTCGGTAATGATCTATGGTCAGCCGACATTACTGTCGATAGGCTTGGACATTGGTTTTACACAATCGAGGCATGGGTAGACCACTTTGACACCTGGTGCGCCGATCTACACAAACGAATCGAAGCCCAGCCGGGCAACGGAAACCCGGCTTCCGTTTCGGAGGATATCCCTCTTGCGCTTCGCACTGGAGTGCATCTGCTTGAAGAAACCATCCCTCGGGCGCGTGAACAGAATCCGAAAGACGCGAATTTGATTCAACAGGTCGCTATCTCGTTGCGTTGGCTCGCCGACCAGAATGCGCCCTATTACGATTACCCCCTCTCGGATGAGTTTATTGAGGTTGTCGCGCGCTATCCCAACCTTGCGCTTGCAACACGCTATCCGCAAGAGATGCGTTTGTGGGTCGATCGCGAACGCGCGAGTTATTCAACGTGGTACGAACTTTTTCCGCGGTCGGCCTCTCCTGACATCGACCGACACGGTACCTTCAACGATGTGGAAGCTCTTATTCCATCCATCGCCGGAATGGGCTTCGATGTGCTTTATCTGCCGCCGATTCATCCTATCGGACGCTCCTATCGCAAGGGCCGCAACAATAGTGTTACACCAGCACCCGGCGATCCTGGCAGTCCCTGGGCCATCGGATCAAGCGAGGGAGGGCACAAGGCGATTCATTCCCAGCTCGGAACCTTCGAAGATTTTCAGCGATTAATCACAACGGCAAAAACCTATGGAATGGAGATCGCGCTTGACATCGCGTTCCAGTGCTCGCCTGATCATCCGTGGGTGGCGGAACACCCGGAGTGGTTCGTCATCCGTCCCGACGGCTCTATCCAGTACGCAGAAAATCCGCCGAAAAAGTATCAGGATATTTATCCACTGAACTTCGAGTCAGAGGGCTGGGAGGCGCTCTGGCAAGCGCTTTATGATGTCTTCGTCTTTTGGATCCGGCACGGGGTGCGTATCTTTCGCGTCGATAATCCCCACACAAAGGCTATTCCGTTTTGGGAGTGGTGCATCGACGAAATTCGCACTCAGTATCCTGACGTTATCTTTCTCTCTGAGGCATTCACCCGGCCGCACGTGATGTATGCGCTTGCGAAGGCGGGATTCACTCAGTCTTACACTTATTTCACCTGGCGCAATGACCGGGACGGCCTTGAGCGGTACTTCGAGGAGATCACGCGGCCACCAATCTCTGACTTCTTTCGCGCCAATCTCTGGCCCAACACGCCGGATATTCTCCATGCCACGTTGCAGAACGGAGGCCGCCCGGCCTTTATGCAGCGGCTCATGCTGGCTGCTACGCTTGGCGCGAACTACGGAATTTACGGCCCTGCCTTCGAATTGCAGGAGAATATGCCCATCAAACCCGGCAGTGAAGAGTATCTGCACAGCGAAAAGTACGAGCAGCGTCTGTGGGATCGAGCTTCCACACACTCACTTGCTCCCCTCATCACTCGCGTAAACCAGATTCGCCGCGAAAACCCTGCTCTGCAGAGAGACCGTTCTCTTTTCTTTCACCATACGGATAATCCGCACATCCTCTGCTATAGCAAACAAACACCGGAGAACCTCGTCCTGGTGGCAGTTAACCTTGATCCTCGCGAAGAACAAGCAGGCTGGATTGATCTTGATCTCAAGGAACTCGGCATCCCGCACGATGAATCCTTTGAGATCGAAGACCTTCTTACCGGGGCCCACTATACCTGGCGCGACCGCAGCAATTATGTCGCTCTTCGGCCGGACGTCATGCCGGCACACATCTTTCGTGTCACACGGCCACTACAGACACCGTCTAAACTCTTCTCACCATCTCCTGAACCGGAGCCTAACGAGTGAAGAAGCTAGGCAGCGCGACCGATCCTTTTTGGTACAAAGACGCCGTCATCTACGAGCTGCATGTGCGGGCCTTCCAGGACTCGAACGCCGACGGCATCGGCGATTTTCCTGGCATCCTCTCGCGTCTCGATTATCTGCAGGATCTTGGTGTGACCTGCCTCTGGCTTCTCCCTTTCTTCCCTTCGCCACTGCGCGATGATGGCTACGACATCTCCGACTACAACAACGTCAATCCCAGTTACGGTACCCTCGACGACTTCAAGCAGTTTCTCAATGCCGCTCACCAGCGCGGCATGCAGGTGATGATTGAGTTAGTGATCAACCACACCAGCGATCAGCATCCCTGGTTCAAGCGCGCGCGTCTCGCACCGTCTGGATCGCCTGAGCGTGATTTCTATGTCTGGTCTTCCAGCGATCAACTCTTCAAAGAAGTCCGGATCATTTTTTCCGACACGGAAAAATCAAACTGGACGTGGGACGAGACTGCGAAGGCCTACTACTGGCATCGTTTCTTCTCCCATCAACCCGATCTCAACTACGACAATCCCCTCGTTTTGGAAGAAGTGCTGAAGGCGATGCGCTTCTGGCTCGATATGGGAGTCGATGCCCTCCGCATGGATGCGATCCCGTATCTTGTCGAACGCGATGGCACCTCCTGCGAAAATCTACCCGAGACTCACGCAATCATCAAACGTATCCGCGCAGCCATCGACGAAGAGTATGCCGGCCGGCTTATTCTCGCTGAGGCGAACCAATGGCCAGCAGACGTTCGTCCTTATTTCGGTGATGGCGACGAGTGCCACATGGCCTTCCACTTCCCCTTAATGCCACGCATCTACATGGCGCTGCGCCAGGAGGACCGCCTTCCCATCACTGACATCATGGCGCAGACACCGGCAATTCCCGATATCTGCCAGTGGGGACTCTTTCTCCGTAACCACGATGAACTCACGCTCGAAATGGTCACCAACGATGAACGCGACTACATGTATTTTGCGTACTCGGCCGATCCGCGCATGCGAATCAACGTGGGTATCCGTCGCCGTCTTGCGCCACTGGTAGACAATAATCGCCGCCGCATCGAGCTGCTGAATTCACTTCTCTTCAGTTTTCCCGGCACGCCCATCATCTACTATGGCGACGAGATCGGCATGGGCGACAACATCTATCTCGGCGACCGCAATGGCGTTCGCACGCCCATGCAGTGGAATCCTGATCGCAACGCGGGCTTCTCCACCGCCGTACCAGCGAAGCTCTACTTTCCTGTCATCATGGACCCCATCTGGGGCTACCAGGCCATTAATGTCGAGGCCCAGCAAAGCGATCCTTCCTCGCTCCTCCACTGGACCCGCAACATGATCGCCCTGCGAAAACTCTTCCGGGTCTTCGGCCGCGGCACACTCGAGTTTCTTCATCCCGAAAACCGCAAGGTCCTTGCCTATATCCGTCACTACGATCCCAGCTCTGCCTCACGAGAACAAACGGAGGCTAGGGTACGCGACCTCAGATCCGCCGGTCTGGAAACCGTTCTCTGCGTCGCGAACCTCTCCCGCTTTGCGCAGCCGGTATCTCTTGATCTCTCTGAGTTCGCCGGAATGGTTCCTGTTGAGATGCTGGGATACGTACCATTTCCCACCGTCACGGCTCAACCCTACGCGCTAACGCTGGCACCGTATTCCTTCCTGTGGCTTGAACTACAACCCGCCCCCGAGCCTCCGGAACCGCTTGCCATCGAAGAAGCTCGGCCTGCTGTAGACCTTGCAGCAGCCACACTGGAAAATGTCCTTGCGGGGCCCGGTCTTGAGATTCTGGAACGCCTTCTTCCCTCGTGGCTTGTACGCCAGCGGTGGTTCGGGGCCAAAACTCGCACGATCCAGTCAGTCCGCGTTAAAGACTCCTTCCGGCTCGATTCGTCCCTCGCCAATATTGCCATTGTTCTGCTTGAAATTAACTACAACGACCCCGATCCAGAGGTCACGGCGGAACTCTACCAGCTCCCGCTTGCCATCACCACGGGCGATGAAGCAGAAATCCTGCAGGCTGATTTTTCCAATGCAGTGATCGCCCGGCTCACCACACCGGCCGGAACAGCCGTCGTCCATGACGCGACTGCCCGCGAAGATCTCCGTCAGACGCTTCTCAAACTCATCGAAGAGAACACCGACATCTCCTCTGGTGACGCCATTCTGCAGGCACGCTCCAGTGCGGCTTGTTCCTCTGTGCGCGGTAAAGAGAACCTTCCCGCTCGCATCAATGCCGCAGAACAATCGAACACATCCATCCTTTACGATCGCCGTTTGATCCTCAAGCTCTTCCGCCAGTTGCAGAACGGAGAAAACCCGGATACAGAGATAGGCCGCTTTCTCACCGAAGTCGCACACTTCCCGCGGATTGCACCCTTCTGCGGAGAGATCGGTATCGTCCGCAAAGACGAGCAGCCCATTACGCTGGCTATGCTGCAGGGTTTTGTCGAAAATCAGGGCGATGGCTGGCAATGGACGATGGAAGAACTTGCTCGTTTCTACGAGATCACCAGCTCCTTACCGACACCGCGTAACATCGGCCAACCCGCAGCCTTCAATGGAGGCGCGGCTGTCCCGGAACAGGCTCGCGAGCATGCCGGCTTTGCAATCAACGCCGCACACCTCCTCGGCCGTCGCACCGCGGAGATGCACCTTGCACTGTCTACACCCACCGACGATCCTGCCTTCATCGCCGAACCGCTTACCGCTGACTATCTCGACGGCGATGCGGCGCGGATCGAGTCTCAAATCATCCGGAGCCTCGAAGCCCTCAAATACTCGATGGCCCGCCTCCCTGATGACACGACAGTCGATGCTGCACGGATTCTGTCCGCCAAGGCTGACCTGCTCGAACGCGCAGCAGTTCTGCGGTCTCCGGATCTCGCCTCGTCCACCGGTTGCCGGATCCGCATTCATGGCGACTACCACCTCGGCCAGATTCTCCGCTCCCACAGTGACTATGTCATCCTTGACTTTGAAGGTGAGCCGGCCCGGCCTCTTGCCGAACGACGCAAAAAGCAGTCGCCGCTAAGAGATGTAGCCGGCATGCTGCGCTCATTCAGCTACGCGGCCTTCTCGGCTCTCAATACCTTCGCCGATCACCATCCTGCGACTTCGGCCGATCAAGCCAACTGCTTCGAGGCCTGGGCCACTTTGTGGCAGAACGCTGTCTCCACTGAATTTCTTCGCGGCTATCGCGAAACGATTGCCGCGCGAACGGAGTTGCTGCCGCCTCCAGAAGAAGCTCAACTTCTGCTCAGCGCCTATTTACTTGAAAAGGCCCTGTATGAACTTCTCTACGAACTCAACAACCGTCCTGCCTGGGTTCGCATCCCTCTGGCGGGTATCCTCGCTCTCCCGCGATAAACTCTCAATAGAGACGAACTGTAGGCTGAATATCGATGGCCGCCTCCCCCACTAACGCTGCTGTACCTCCTGAAGCTACGTCGTCTCCAGCTTCTCTACTTATCCATCTCGCACCTCTTGCTCCCGAGGCGCTGGAGGCGACGCTCTCCAATCTGGCTCTCGCTTTTCCGTCGCAGAATGTTCTCGTCGCCCTGCCTGAAGCTCCCAACCTCTCCACAGAGACATCGTTCAACACACTCAGGCTATTGCCATATTCGCCGACTGCCGGCACAGGATCGATTACTCGGACCCTCAGAGCCATCGACTTCGTCAGTACATGGAAGCTCGCACAGGAAAACAGCGCTTCCGCATGCCTGCTTCTCGGCGCGGAGTCCAATTCGCTTCAGCCCGCCTCGATTCGTGCCTTTGCCTCCGCCGCTTCCACTTCCGACCTCAACATCGCCCGCTATCATCTCGGCCCGAATGAAGGTTTGGTGAATTCTGCTCTTCTTTATCCCCTCACACGCGCTCTCTTCGGTGCGCGCCCCCGGTTCCCCCTGGCCCTCGACCTCGGCCTTTCTCCCCGCATGACCGAGCGGCTCGCTACCGCCGCTCAGCGTTTTACTGCCGCCGGGCAGGACGATGCTCTCCTCTGGCCCACTGCTGAAGCGGCCGTCGCCAGCTTTACCTGCACCGAAATCGACGTGCCCTCGCGTACCTTCCCGCAGCCTCCCGCCACAGACCTCAATACCGTACTCGCTCAGATCGCGGGTTCGCTCTTCACGGAAATCGAGGTCAAGGCGGCTTTCTGGCAGCGTGTGAGAAGCGCCCTTCCTCAGCGATCTTCGACACCGGTGCCTCCTCCAATCGACGGACTCCCTGATGTCGCTCCCATGCTCGACTCGTTCCATCTCGCCTACAGCAACTTGCATGAGCTTTGGTCGCTCGTTCTGCCGCCACAATCGCTGCTGGGACTTAAGCACCTTACACTTCTGCCAGCGGCTGACTTTCGCATGCCGGACTCGCTGTGGGCGCGTATCGTCTATGATTTCGCGCTTGCTTATCGACTGCGCACCATCAATCGTGGCCACCTGCTCGGAGCGCTCACCCCGCTCTATCTCGCGTGGATCGCCTCGCACCTGACACTGGTTCGTAACGGAACTCCACCAGAAAAACACGTCGAGCAACTGGCCCAGGTCTTCGAGACAGACAAGCCTTACTTTGTTTCAAGATGGCGCTGGCCTGACCGTTTCAACCCATAAGGAGCCCTTGATTTTTGCTGATTCTCTAATTCGCCAACTCGCTGATCCGCTATTGACGCATCTAAGGAGATCAAATCTATGTGGCAACAGGTCGAACTCGCACTCAGGGAATCCGCTCATCGAGCCCTGGTCACGCTAGCAAACTTTCTCCCCGGCATACTGGCTCTTTTGGTCGCGGTGATTTTACTCACAGTCCTCGGAGCGTTTATCGCTGCTCTCCTTCGACGGATTCTCTTGTCTCTACGCTTTGACGAGCGTCTGGCGCGCAATACGGTCGTTCCAGTCAGCGACTGGGCACCTTCGCACAGCCCGACTCTTCTTGTTACGCGCGCTTTTTTTTGGGGTTGCGTCATTCTTGGCTTCATCATCGGCATCATCGCCTTTGATTCTGCCTACTCGGGCAACTTCCAGATGTCGAGTCTGCTGCTACCCTACCTCACTCACTCTGTCGGAGCCGTCATTATCCTCATCCTCGGCAACCTTATCGCGCGATATCTCTCACGCTCCGTGCTCATCGGAGCTGTCAACCAGAATCTGCAATACGCCAGATTCCTCTCGCTCGGTGTCAAATGGATGGTCCTGGTCATCACCGCAGCCATGGTCCTCGACCATCTCCAGATAGGAGGCACCGTTGTCGACCTTGCCTTCGGGATCCTCTTCGGAGGCATCGTGCTCACGTTGTCGCTCGCCGTCGGCCTTGGCTCTCGCGAGATCGTCAGCCGCTCGCTCGAGAAGAATGTCGATCCCGCCATGGACTCCATGCCGCCTGAGAGCTATCGCCCTTCGTCGAGCGAGACACTGAGGCACTTCTAGAGCCGAGGATTGTTCGGCCCTACTGCTGCGCCACGACCACGATCATGAAGGTTCCTGGCTTTGCTGTCGTCTTGCCGCCGGGAGCCGTTTCAAGCTCCGCAGTCGGCAGATAAATAGTGTGCGCCCCCGGATCCAGACCCATCGTTCTCGCACCTGCCGGTGTCTTTACAATCTGCTCGATCTCGAACTTGCCTGCTGACGTCTCCTTTGCCACCGCAAGAGATCCATCACGGCAGCTTGCAAATGCCTGCCCGCCGTCAAATTGCGTTGCATCGACACCAGTGCCGATTGGCAGGTCTGCCAAAACCTTTCCGTCTGTTGTACTCATCACGATCAGCTTCTGCGGTTTTCTGCAGCCGATAAAGAGTCGTCCTTTTTGTTTATCGATGGACATTCCAACCGGTGCGCCGCCAGGAGCGACAGGCCAACGAGCAATAACCTTCCTTGCTTTCATATCAACGACGGCGACTTCATTCTTATCCATCAGATTGACGAAAACCCTGCCCCTGCCATCCGCTGCCAGGAACTCAGGTGATCCACCCAGCACAATCGGAGTCTCCATCTTTCCATTCACAGGATCAATATCCGGCTTGAACGACATCAGCACGCCCTTATCTCCCGATACTGCCAGCACCCGTCCGATCGACGAGTCATAGATAATCCCGTCCGCATCCGGCTGCGCGGCCAGTTTGCCAAGCACGGCATAGGTCTTTAGGTCGAAGACCACAATCGAGCCATCGCCACCACCATCGGTGATAAAGCCGCGTCCGGCTTCAGGAACAATCGCAACCCCATGCGCAGTCTTCTGCCCAGGAATATCACCCAGAGTCTTTCCCGACTCCGCATCGATCACCATCGTATGCGTGCTCCTCGGAACGAAGAGACGATGCGTTGCTGGATCGACCGTCAGGTAGTCCCACGAACCTGGTCCTCCGATGGGCAGCGTCTTGGCGACGTCCCATTTCTGGGCATGAAGCGGCAATAAACTCACACACAGAATAGGTAATGAGACCAAAACTGCAAGACTCTTCCTTCGCATTCGATTCTCCTGGCTGGCCTTGAACGGCGGCAGCATGCCTTCGCTTTCGGTTGATGAACCTCAAGCTAACCGTTGAAGGTTAAGTCCCGCTGAAGAGTCCCTTTTACTACCTTCTGAGCCGCCTCGTCTCACCGATCAGCAAGGATAAAGAAACTCTCGTAACTGCCGCCATCTGGAAGGACTCTCTTGCCCGAATTCCTTTACTCCACGTGGTAGTTCGGAGCCTCGCGTGTGATGATAACGTCGTGCACGTGGCTCTCACGCAGACCGGCGTTCGAGATCCGGATAAACTTTGAGTTCTCCTGCAACTCTGCAATCGTCGAGCATCCCAGATACCCCATGCCCGACCGTAGTCCGCCGACAAGTTGATATACCATCGCCTCCAGCGGCCCGCGATGTGGAACGCGCCCTTCGATACCTTCCGGCACAAACTTCGCCAATCGGTTCGAAGACGGCGTCTCACGCGCGGTCAATGAAGGCCGCTCCGTGCTCGCATCCATATCAGCCTTGCCCTGGAAATATCGCTCACCGGAGCCTTGCGCCATCGCCGATAACGACCCCATGCCGCGATACGCCTTAAAGCTGCGGCCTTGATACAGAATCGTCTCGCCCGGGCTCTCGTCAACACCGGCAAACAGCGAACCCAGCATCACCACATTCGCTCCTGCTGCAATCGCCTTTGTGATATCGCCTGAGTACTTGATACCGCCATCGGCGATAATTGGAATTCCCGTTTCCTTGCTTGCGCGATAAGCCTCGGCAATCGCCGTAATCTGCGGCATACCCGCGCCGGTTACCATCCGCGTCGTGCAGATCGAGCCCGGCCCAATTCCTACCTTCACCGCATCGGCTCCAGCCTTCATGAGAGCAATCGCGCCCTCATAGGTCGCGATGTTGCCCGCCATCAGGTCAATCTCCGGAAACCTCCGCTTCACTTCACGAACCGCCTCCAGCACACGCGACGAGTGCCCATGGGCAGAGTCGATCGCCAGCGCATCGACACGTGCCTTTATCAGTTCGCAAGCCCGCTCTAGAAAATCCCCCGTCGCTCCGATCGCACCGGCAACACGCAAGCGCCCCTGTGAGTCCTTCGCAGCGTTCGGATACTTCAGCTTCTTCTGGATGTCCTTGACCGTAATCAGGCCCTTCAACTCATACTCGTCGTTGACGACCAGCAGCTTTTCGACTCGATGCTGATGAAGAATTTCCTCGGCCTGCTCCAGCGTCGTCCCTACGGGAACCGTGATCAGGTTTTTCTTTGTCATCACAGAATCGATCAGCAGATCCGTCCGCGACACAAATCTAAGGTCACGGTTCGTGAGAATACCGACCAGTTTCCTGTTCTTGGTAACAGGCACACCTGAGATTTTGTACCGCCGCATCACCTCCAGCGCATCGGCGACCGACTGCTCCGGCGCCACAGTCACTGGATCGACGATCATGCCGCTCTCCGACCGTTTCACTTTGTCGATCTCCCCCGCCTGCTGCTCCACCGTCAGATTGCGGTGAACGACACCCATGCCACCCTGTTGGGCCATGGCAATGGCCAACCGCGACTCGGTCACTGTATCCATAGCAGCTGAGAGCAAAGGGGTATAGAGGGTAATGCGCTTCGTAAGTTGGGTCTGGGTACTGACCTGTGTTGGAACAACCTCGCTATAGGCAGGTACAAGAAGAACGTCGTCAAAGGTAAGAGCTTCTGGAACTGGGATTTCAATCATAGGGAATCGGATGAGGGGTGTCCGGACGGGGCTTCATGCCCACGGGGTTTGAAAGATTGTAGAAGCGTCGCGGTCTGAGAGCAAATCGACTCATTCTCCTGACGTTTCGAAGGTTTGAATTCCTGCCCCAACCGATGTATGATCATGTTGCAGGCTGTGTTTTCCGTAACGCCGTGTACGCACCGGCAAACTGACGGAAGAGATGAGTGGGCTACAGCCCACTTTTTATTTGCTCTCAAAAACAGCCCCTGCGCAAGACCGCAGCAAACGTATGGCATTGAATTTGGACACAATACGGGCCACCGCCGAACGCGTCGCCGCTTCTCACCAACTCGACGTCGTCGACGTCGAATTCCAGGGATCTGGCAAGTTTCGCGCCCTGCGTGTCTTCGTGGAAAAAAACGCCCCCGAGCGTGCAAAGCTCGCAGAATCAGCGGATGCCGAGAACCTCCCGAAGGGCGTCCCCATCGAAAGCCTCTCCGGAGTTACCCACGAGGACTGTGCCAGCTTCGCCCGGGACTTCGGGACCGTCCTCGACGTCGAAGACCTGATTCCCGGTGCTGAATACACTCTTGAGGTCTCATCGCCCGGCCTTGAACGCAAACTTGCGAAGCCCGAGGACTTCGCCCGGTTCCAGGGCAGCCTCGTCAAACTCCGCACTTTCACTCCGGTTAACAACAACCGCCAGTGGCAGGGCCGCCTCACCCGCTTCGCCGATGGCCTGCTGACCATTGACCTCAGTGCAACGAAGCAAAAAGACAAGGCAAAAAAGAACTTCACCGAGAAGATCATTGATATCCCTCTCGCCAACGTCGAGAAGGCAAATCTGGTCGCCGAGATATAACAGGCGGCGCAACCGACGACCCGGCCTTCGGGCTGGAATGTCGAACAACTGAATACCGCAACAAAAGGAAAACAGCGATGGCAAGTGTTTTGTATCAATCCATTGAGGTTCTGAGTCGGGACAAAGGAATCGACCCGGCGATCGTCATCGGCGCGGTCGAGGACGCCATCGCCCTCGCTACGCGCAAATACTACAAGACGCAGGAAAACATGCGTGCCGAAATGGACAAAGAGACCGGTGAGATCCGCGCCTACGTCTTCAAAACAGTCGTCGAGGGTCCCGATCAGTTAGAGGACGAAGTCAACCAGCTCACCCTCGAGCAGGCCCGCGAACTTGCCCCTGAGGTCGAGATCGGCGGCGAACTCCGCTTCTATAAGGACACCACCCCCCTCGGACGCATCGCTGCCCAGATGGCCAAACAGGTCATCTTCCAGAAGGTTCGCGAGGCTGAGCGCGACACTGTCTATAACGAATACAACCACCGGGCCGGCGAGGTCCTCACCGCCACCGTCAAACGCCTCGAGCCCATGGACGTTATTTTTGACCTCGGCAAGGCCGAGGCTCGTATGCCCAAGCGCGAGCAGTCCCGCCTCGAGCAGTTCGCCGTTGGCGAGCGCGTCCGCGTCGTCCTTCTGCGCGTCGACCGTGCCGCCAAGGGTCCCCAGGTTATCGTCTCTCGCGCCTCACCGGTTCTCGTACAGAACCTCTTCCAATCTGAGGTTCCTGAGATCTATGACGCCACCGTCTCCATCAAGGCCATCGCCCGCGAGGCCGGTGAGCGCACCAAAATCGCTGTGATGTCCCGCGATAAGGACGTCGACCCCGTCGGAGCCTGCGTTGGCATGAAGGGCATGCGTGTGCAGTCCATCATCCGCGAGCTCCGCGGAGAGAAGATTGACATCATCGAATACTCTGACGAGATCACCACCTTCGCTGAAAAGGCGCTGCAACCCGCGAAGGTAGCACGCGTCTCCATCACCGATCTCAGCGAAAAGCAGCTTGAGGTCATCGTCGACGATACGCAGCTCTCGCTCGCCATCGGCAAAAAGGGTCAGAACGTCCGGCTCGCTGCCAAACTTCTTCAGTGGAAGATCGACATCAAGTCCGAAGAGGAGAAGCGCCAGGAAGTCGAACAGCAGATGCAGGCCATGTCGGGCGGCCCGACTACGCCGATCGAGCACGTTACGGAGCTTGGCGATTCCGTTATCGAGAAGCTCGTCGCTGCCGGCATTACCACCGTCGAAGCTCTCGCCGACATGACCCCCGAGCAGCTCGAAGAGGTCCCCGGAATCGGCGAAAAGACCGTCGAGAAGATCTCTGTCGCTGTGCGCCACTACTTCGGTCAGTACGAAGAGGGAGAAGAGCGGCCTGCCGAGCGACCCGCAGCCCCCACCCCCGCATCTTCACAAAGTGAGGAGGAAACAACGATGGACAAGGTGCCCGAAGCCATCCTCGCCCAGGAGGCAGGAAACGGAACCGCGAAGGAAGTTCGCGACATCTCGGCAGAAGAGATTGCCGAAGCGGAAGATTCCGCCAGCGACGCCTATAGCGACGCCGATGCGCGGGAAGAACGCATTGAGTTAGACAACGACACCGTGGACACCCTGGTCGATGAAGCCCAGGAGGTCTCCGACGAAGGCATTGATGACGGCGGATCGGACCGTGGCTAGCCCTGCAAACCGCGGTTGCATCCTTTCTCCGGGTCGCAGAGCACGCGATTTCGGAGATAATAAAACTACAACCATTCCTACTCCGAAGAGGCTGATATGAGCAGCTAAGGGCGCAAGGAAACCGAAAAGGACCGGATGAGCAAAGTTCGAATCAACGATCTGGCGCGTGAACTGGAGGTCAAGAGCAGGTCCATTCTGGACGCGCTCGTGGCAGTTGGCGTTACCGAAAAGAAAACCCACTCCAGTTCCATCGAAGCCGACGAAGCCGAAAAGGTTCGCAACTATCTAGGCGGCGGAAGCCGAACCGCTGCAACGCAGAGGTCTGCAGTCGACAACAGGCCGAGGTTTGACCTCTCGAAGGTCTCCAAGCCCGGCGACGCACTCAAGGCCATCCTCGAGCGCAAGCAGGCCGAGGCTGCGGTGAAAGTCGCTCCCCCTCCGCCTCTGCGCCCCACCGTCGTCGCGCCTTCCGCAGCTTCGAGCGTGGTGGCAGCACCACATCGTCCAGTCGGTGCCGCCCCGGTAGCCGCAACTCCGGCATCAGCTCCGCCCCAGGGACAGCCCGTCGCACCGCCGCGCCGCATCGTGATGCCGCAGCCACGTCAGCACGCGAACATTGTTGCTCCTCCGCAGTCAACCGCTCCGGCGATCGCAAGTAAGCCTCCGGTAGGCCCGGTGATCGCGCGTCCGCCCGCGCCGGGCGCAACGCCAATCGCGCATCCCGAGAAGCCCGCGACCGCAGGCCTGCCTGCTGCTCCTAAGCCGCCTGTTCCTCCGGCTCCCATTGCCGCCGCTCCGGCAGCAGCACCAGCGCCAGTCGTGCCCGTAGCGGCTCCGCCGCCAGCTCCAGCTGTCGAAGCAGCGCCCGTGGCTTCTGTGACTTCGACGCCTCCTCCAGCGGTAACGCCTGAGGCACCCACGCCTGCAGCGGCCGCTGCTCCGCCTGCTGCGCCTGCGCGCCGCGTCATCATGCCGCAGACCGGTCCGCGTCCTATCTACACTGCACCTGTGGCAGCAGCGAGTGCCCCGCAACGCGGCCGTCCCATCTTCGAGCGCCCACGTCCTCAGGGCCCTGGAGGCCCCGGTCAGCGTCCGCCGGCAGGTCCAGGGGGACGCCGTCCCATGCACCCCACCCGTACCTTCCCCGGTGGTCCCGGCGGAGCTCCTGGCAGTGGCCCCGGCGGACGTCCCGGCTTTGGTCCCGGCGGCGCACGCCCCGGCTTCGGCCAGCGTCCAGGTTTTGGTGGACCACGCCCAGGCGCGACCGGCATGCTGCCGCCGCCTGTGGGTGAGGTTCCAACCGGCCAGCGCCCAGGACAGCGTCCCGGCCGCCGCGGTGGCAATCAGCGCTACGAGAAGTCCAAAGAAGGCCCGATGAAGGGCTTCGCCCCGCCGCCACGCTTTGGCGGAGCGAACATCCCGCAGCAGCCGTTGCCTATCACCAAGTCCATCACGGTGACCGAAGGCATCTCAGTGAAGGACCTCGCCGAAAAGCTCGACATCCGCGGCAAGGACCTCATCGCTACGCTCCTCATGCGTGGAGTCTTCGTCACCGTCAACCAGTCCCTCGACTCCGAACTCGTCAAGGACGTCGCCCGCCAGTTCGGAGCCGACGCCCAGGTCATCTCCGTCGAAGAGCAACTGGAGAACGAGGCCATCGAGGGCTTCCTCGAAGACACCACCGGCATGACCGAGATCGTCCGCTCACCGGTCGTCACCGTCATGGGCCACGTCGACCACGGCAAGACCTCACTGCTCGATGCCATCCGGTCCACCGATGTAGCCGGCGGCGAAGCCGGTGGCATCACGCAGCATATCGGTGCTTACAAGGTCAAAATCACCAAGCCCGATTCACCCGCCTTCGGCCGCGAGATCGTCTTCCTCGATACCCCCGGTCACGAGGCCTTCACCCGCATGCGTGCTCGCGGAGCCAAGGTCACGGACATTGTCGTCGTGGTCGTCGCAGCCGACGACGGAGTCATGCCGCAGACCCTCGAAGCCATCGACCACGCCCGCGCCGCCAAGGTCCCCATCATTGTCGCTGTCAACAAGATCGACAAGCCCGAGGCGAACCCGCAGCGCGTCATGCAGCAGCTTGCCGACCGCGGCCTCCAGCCCGACTCCTGGGGTGGCGACACGCCCTTCGTCGAAGTCTCCGCGAAGAAGCGCATCAACCTCGACGGCCTCGAGGAGATGATCCTTCTCGTAGCCGACACCAACGAGCAGAAGGCGGTCCCCGACCGCCCGGCCGTCGGAACCGTCATCGAAGCCAAGCTCGATCGCGGCCGCGGTACGGTCGCCTCCATCCTCGTGCAGAACGGAACCCTCCGCACCGGAGACAGCTACATCGTCGGAAACACCTTCGGCAAGATCCGCGCCATGTTCGACGACCGCGGACGTCCCATCGCCGAGGCTGGCCCATCGACCCCGGTCGAGATCCTCGGCCTCGAGGGCATGCCCGACGCAGGCGACACCTTCCTGGTCATGTCCGACCGCGACCGCGCCAAGGAAATCGCCAAATACCGCTCGCTCAAGGAGCGCGAAGCTCAGCTTGCCAAGTCCTCCCGAGCCTCGCTCGAAGGTCTCGCCGAGCAGATCAAGCACGCTGGCGTCAAAGATCTCAACCTCATCCTCAAAGGCGACGTACAGGGCTCCGTCGAAGTCCTCGCCGACTCGCTCGAGAAGATGTCAACCGAAAAGGTGCGCGTCCGCGTCCTCCGCGCGGGTGTCGGAGCCATCACCGAGTCCGACGTGCTCCTCGCGTCTGCCTCGAACGCCGTCATCATCGGCTTCAACGTGCGGCCCGACCGCAAGGCCGCCGAGATCGCCGAGCGCGAAAACGTCGAGATCCGCCTGCACTCCATCATTTACGAGTTGCAGGACGAGATCACGAAGGCGATGTATGGACTCCTCGAGCCTGTCTTCAAGGAGACTTACCTCGGCCGCGCCGAGGTTCTCAACGTCTTCAAGATCACAAAGGTCGGACAGATCGCAGGCTGCATCGTCCGCGACGGCCTCATCCGCCGCGACGCCAACGTTCGCGTCCTGCGCGACAGCCAGGAGCTCTGGAAGGGCAAGATCGCCTCGCTCAAGCGCTTCAAGGACGACACCGCGGAAGTCCGCCAGGGCGTCGAGTGCGGCATCGACCTGGGCTCGTTCAAGGACATCCAGGTCGGCGACCTCATCGAGGCATTCACCACCGAGAAGATCGCCGCCGAACTCGGCCAGACCGCCGCAGCGCGCAAGGCTGAACAGGAAAAAACCGAAACCGCCAACGCGTAATCAGCAACCACCCTCAAACACAGAGGCCGGGATCAATCCCGGCCTCTGTGCTTTTATTCCCGCTTTATTGTCGTTATCCCTGAATCTCCGGAATTCCTACTGCTCATAGTTGGCCCACACCCGCCGAATCCTGCCAACAGCACTGACCTGCATCACCTCAGCCGCCTTACCACCGCGAACATTATTCGCATAGCAAACAACAATCGTCTCCACACCCGCGAATACATCCACCAGTTCAAACCGAAGGTCAGGAAACGCCTGTAGGCCACGCTGGAAGTAATCCCTCAGCGCCGTTTTCCCATGCACAACTCCATCGCCATTGTTCAACAACTTCAGTGCGACGGGAGAGATCAGAACCACTTCATCGTCATAGTGATCCAGGATCCTGTCCAGATTGTGGCTGTTCCACGCATCCGCCCACTTCTGGGCGAACCGGCGAGCGAAAGAACTTTCCAAAGGGAAGACCGTGTTTTCCATAGATGGAAGCCTAAATCATCGTCGTTTCCCAATCTCCGGTTCTTTTCGGCCGCCGACACGTAATCGGCGCCACCTTTTTGCGCTCAAATGTTGCCCCAGGATGAACATTGCGTTCGTCTTCCGAAAAGAGCCACATCCGTTCTGTCCGGGGTTCCACCTTTCATTCATCTTTCTCTCAAAATCCCACCTTAGCTGCTCTTCTTTGTCTTCCGGTTCTTCTCCTGGCGAAGCTTCCATGCCGCGCGAAGCGCTCCGGCAAGAACATCCTCGGTCGCAGATGCAAGCCGGATATGTGTCATGCCATTCCGTCCCCAGCCGCCGGCAATCGGAACGAAGAGATCAGGTTGATCTGCCACAAATGCCTCCTGAAGTTCGGGCGTGAGCATGAGGTTTCCATAACCCTGCTTCACCGAGGCAAGCGTGGCAAAGATGTGGCCTCCTACGCGAAAGTCGACCGCGCCCATGTGCGACCCTTCTTTGGCTTCAGGAAGCGAAAGTGCGATACGGCGAAAGTCGGCTGGAGTCATGGTGAAAAGTATGCGCGCGGAGAAATGCTGTGGCTTGGAAAAATCGGAAACGCCGCTCAATGAGCTCCGGCAGGTCCTCGCCCGGGTTTGATCTTTTTCAGAGTCCAGACGACAGCCACGCAGAGAAAACAGAGGAGCGAAAGCCAGCGGAAGACGTCGACAAAAGCCCAGGTGAGCGCCTGTCGTCCAAGCTGCTGGTACATCGTGGTCTGAGCGGGCTGCTGGGAGTTCGCTGGCCCATACCAGTGAACAAGTGCCTGGTTGAAGAAGGAAAGTGAATTCTGGAACTGTTGGCCGGTAACGGGGACTGAATTGATGATCTCGTTCTGGTGGACGGCAGAGCGGCGCGTGAGCAGTGTCTGAGCAACGGAGATTCCAATGGAGCCTCCGATATTCCGCATGAGGTTGAAAAGGCCGCTGGCGTTGCCGAGCTGATCGTTGCGAAGCGTTCCATAGGCCGCATTGCTGATGGGCACAAAGACGAAGGTGAGGCCGAAACCCGTAATCAGAATCGGCAGAACCAGTGTGGTAGGCGAGAGATCGAGGGTAATGTTGCCAAAATATAGGGTCGTGAGGCCGAACACGCCGAAACCGAACGTCATCAGGTACCGGGAATCGACCTTATTGGAAAGGTAGCCGATGATCGGCGTACCGCAGATTGCTCCGATGCCGCGCGGAGCAACAACCAGGCCGGCAGTGAAGGCGGTATAGCCGAGCAACTCCTGGTAGAAAAGCGGGAGAACCGTAACCGTGGAGTAAATGGCAACTCCAAACAGGAAGATAAGGGCGCAACCGATGGCGAAGTTGCGATTCTTAAGGACCTGGAGATTCACGAGCGGGGTCTTGTCTGCCCAGGAGTGGCGTACCCACCAGAGAAAGGAGACAACCATGAAGAGGAAGGCCCAGCGGAGCCACAGGGCTCCGAACCAATCATCTTCCTGCCCCTTGTCTAAAATCACCTGGAGGCAACCCGTCCAGACGCACAGAGTCCCGAAGCCAAGCTTGTCGAATGCGGAGGCCTTGGCATTCTTGATGTACTCAGGATCGTGGATGAACCGGTTCATCATATAGAGCGCGAGAATGCCGACAGGAATGTTGATATAGAAGGCATAGCGCCAGGAGTAGGTGTCGGTGAGCCAGCCTCCAAGGGTTGGGCCGAGGACCGGAGCAACAACGACACCGAAGGCGAAGACGGCCAAAGCTGCGCCGCGCTTGCGGGGTGGGAAAGATTCAAGAAGGATGGCCTGCGAGAGCGGCTGGAGGGCCCCGCCGCCTGCTCCCTGAACGATACGGGCAAGAAGAAGGAAAGGTAGTGTGGGTGCTGCCCCGCAAGCGAAAGAAGCTGCGGTAAAGATAGCCACGCAGGTCATAAGAAAGCGCTTGCGGCCGAAGCGTAGCGAGAACCAGTTGCTGGCAGGAAGAATGATTGCGTTCGCAACGAGGTAGGAGGTAAGAACCCAGGTCGCCTCGTCGGTCGAGGCCGACAGCGAACCTGCAATATAAGGAAGAGCCACAGACGCGATCGCTGTGTCGAGCACTTCCATAAACGTCGCAAGCACAACAGAGAAGGCTATGAGCCAGGGATTGACTCCCTGCGTGACCTCAGCGGACTGGTCGGGCGGTGCTGTGGCGGTGTCTGCCATAACTTGTGCCAGATTCTTTCCGAAGGAGTTGGGTCTATGTGTAGAGGCAGAATTCAAGCGTCAGGATGCCCTGAGAGGATAGAGCCGAGCCCACAAAAAAGGAAGGAGTCGTCCGGCAAAAAAAACCGGCACACGGGAGGAGGAGATCCGGTGCGCCGGTAGCTAATAAAGCTAAGCGTTGCTGGAAAACTTATTGGCCGAAGATGTCGGCCGAATCCGGGTTGTACTGCGAGGTTGCGTAAACGCCATGGCCGCCCCCTACGACGGCCGTAGCTCGATGGGCTGCTGGCTGATAGGGCTGGGTGTAATGGGGAGCAGGAGCATGCCGGAAGGCCGGTATCCTCTTCGCTTCCGGGTTTTCTACTCGACGGCTGGCTGTAAGTGTAGACTCCTCATATATTTGGCTGAAAAAGTGCAATTTTGACTCTGAACAGCCGGCGAGAAGGCCGGCAATCAGGCCAGCCACCCCTAGAGAAGCAACTTTGAGAAGACGGCGGGCAGTGCGTTTGGGCCGAGTGTGACGGGTTGGACGGGCAGTTCTGGAGGAGGGCATAAAACGCTCCCAAGGCAAGATATTCAACACAAAACACAAGACTTCAGAGGCATCGACTGGGATGAAGGTAACTTTGTTGGTTCACTCCATCAATGACCCAATCGTGGCAGTCATCCTGGCAGAATTTGGCGAAGGAATTGATGTAGTGAGAGCTGCATCCTGGATATAGGTTTCCGCATCAGATAGGTTGACAATAAGTGACTCAAGGTGCAATTCTGGGGTCACGTCAATTTGTAGGGCCTGAAGGCCCAATGGGGAGCTGGAGATGGCAAAGATTATAGGTATCGACCTCGGAACTACCAACTCGTGCGTGGCCGTGATGGAAGGCGGCGAGCCGAAGGTGATTCCGAATGAAGAGGGCGGACGTACGACTCCGTCCGTTGTCGCATTTACAAAGAACGGGGAGCGCCTGGTAGGCCAGGTGGCAAAGCGCCAGGCAATTACGAATCCCGAGAACACGATTTACTCGATCAAACGCTTCATGGGCCGTCGGTACAACGAAGTGAACGACGAGATGAAGATGGTGCCCTACAAAGTAGTCCAGCAGGGCGACCACGTCGCCGTTGTGGCGCAGGGCAAGGAATACACGCCACCTCAGATCTCGGCGATGATCCTCCAGAAGCTCAAGAAGGCTGCCGAGGACTATCTGGGTACGACCGTCACCGAGGCAGTGATCACGGTTCCGGCGTACTTCAACGACGCTCAGCGCCAGGCGACCAAGGACGCAGGCAAAATTGCCGGTTTGGACGTGAAGCGCATCGTGAACGAGCCGACAGCCGCCGCTTTGGCCTACGGACTCGACAAGAAGAAGGACGAGACCATCGCCGTGTACGACTTCGGCGGCGGTACGTTCGATATCTCGATCCTCGAGGTAGGCGAGGGTGTAATTGAGGTGAAGTCGACCAATGGTGATACCCACCTTGGCGGAGATAACCTCGACCAGCGCATCGTGGACTGGCTCATCTCCGAGTTCAAGAGCGAGACCGGTCTCGACCTGACTTCGAAGGGCAACGAGATGGCGTTGCAACGTCTGAAGGACGCCGCGGAGCGCGCCAAGATCGAGCTCTCGACGGCCCAGGAGACAGAGATCAATCTCCCGTTCATCACTGCCGACGCCAGCGGCCCGAAGCACCTCGTCCGTAAGCTGACGCGGGCGAAACTCGAGACCCTGGTCGACGACCTGCTGCAGAAGTCCATTGGACCCTGCAAGCAGGCAATGAAGGACGCCGGCGTCGACGCCAGCAAGATCGACGAGGTCGTGCTGGTTGGCGGACAGACGCGTATGCCGAAGATTCAGCAGCTTGTGAAGGATCTCTTCGGCAAGGAGCCTCACAGGGGCGTAAACCCGGATGAGGTGGTTGCGATCGGTGCTGCCGTCCAGGCTGGCGTTCTCGCTGGCGATGTGAAGGACCTGCTGTTGCTCGACGTGACTCCGCTGACACTCTCGATCGAGACGATGGGCGGCGTGGCAACTTCGATGATCGCGCGTAACACCACTATCCCGACGAAGAAGACGGAGACCTTCTCGACGGCGGCTGACAATCAGACCGAGGTTGAGGTCCACGTCCTTCAGGGCGAGCGCCCGATGGCAGCGCAGAACCGTACGCTGGGCAAGTTCAAGCTGAGCGGCATCCCGCCTGCTCCGCGTGGCATCCCGCAGATCGAAGTCACCTTCGACATCGACGCGAACGGCATCTTGAACGTCACCGCCAAGGACAACGCAACGGGCAAGGATCAGAAGATCACGATCACGAGCTCGAGCGGCCTCAGCAAGGAAGAGGTCGAGCGCATGGCGAAGGAGGCCGAGGCTCACGCAGCGGAGGACAAGGAAGCCCGTGAGACGATTGAGGCTCGTAATCAGCTTGACTCGATGGTCTACAACGTCGAGAAGATGCTGAAGGAGTCCGGCGAAAAGATTGAAGCAAGCGACAAGGGCGACGTCGAGAGCGCGTTGGAAGATGCGAAGAAGACGCTGTCTGGAACTCCGAGCTCAAGTGAGCTGAACTCGGCACGCGAGCGTCTAACGACTGCCAGCCACAAGCTGGCGGAGGCGATGTACAAGGCAACCTCCGCGCAGGCTCCAACCGACGGCGCGGCAGCCGCGACCGGAACGGCGGAAGAGCCGAAGAAGGATGAAGGTGTGATCGACGCCGAGTATGTCGACGTTGATGATAAGAAGTAAAAGTTGTAACGGCAGTAACAGTACGTTGTTGCAGTAGATATCCGGGCGCTCCTCGCAAGATGTTTGGAGCGCCCTTCTCTATAAAGCTGCAGCGGAGGTGAACGTCATGACTGAGATGATTTGGAGATGTGAGCAGTGGTTCGGTGGGGTAATGCAGTCCCAGCAGGACTTCCCGAATGAACATCAGGCCCGGGAGTTTGCACGGAAAATGTCCGGTATGGCACCGGAACTGGTGCTGAAGATTGAGCCCGTGCCGATACAGCAAGTGTGGAACTGAATCCGAGGGCCGGCGGCTTCAACAGCGCCGGTCCTCTTCTATGAGGACGCACGTTCGTAACGGGAGTACACAAAAACATGCCGGAGGGAAATGAGATTCATCGCTGGGCCGAGCGTCACGCGGCTGCCTTTGCTGGCAAAACTGTTCGCGCCGACGGACCGCAGGGCCGATTCACCGATGTGGATGTGATCGACGGACGCAAACTCGAGCGCGTGATGGCTGTCGGCAAACATCTGGGCTATGACTTCGGAAAGAACCGCATTCTTCACGTGCATCTTGGATTGCAGGGAGACTTCACCGAGGGCTCGGGGCCGCTTCCTCCCGTAAAAGGTGCTCTGCGACTGCGTATGTGGAATGCCGCGGCGGTGAAAAAGCCAGCGGAGCAGGGCGAGTACAAGCGCCACGCGTGGTACTCCGAGGACGACGGCACCGGCCACATCGAGCCTAAGAAGGTCGCCTGGGTAGAGCTGCGCGGGCCGATGGACTGCTCCATCTACACGCAGAAGAAGTGGGACGCTCTCCGCGAACGGCTCGGACCCGACCCTCTGGGTGACGATCCCAAATGGGACAACCCGGAGCGGATGATTGCCCGAGTGAGGAAGAGCCGCAAGACCATCGCCGAACTCCTCATGGATCAGGAGGTCTTTGCCGGTGTGGGAAATATCCTCCGTGCAGAGGTCTTGTTCCGCGCGCGCCTCAGCCCGTTCGTACCAGGAAAGGACGTTCCGGAGAAGACGCTGCGGAAGATGTGGGCTGATCTTGTTCCCCTCATGAAGGCTGCGATGATTGACCGGCGCATCGTAACAACACTGCCCAAAGACAGGCCCCACAAGAATGGCGCCATCCTGAAGGAAGAAGCGCACTACGTTTATCGCAGAAACGGGCTTCCCTGCTTCATCTCGGACACGATCGTGAAAAAGCAGGAAATGGCTGGGAGGAATCTGTTCTGGTGCCCGGCCTGCCAGGCGGAGTGATGTTGGAGGCTTTTTGAGGTGCGGCAAAAGCCGCTCCGATTGCAGAATGGTAGAAGACTATGGCGACACAGACAAAAGATTATTACGGGGTACTCGGGGTCAAAAAGACAGCGTCGGCGGATGAGATTCGCAAGGCATTCCGCAAACTCGCGCGCAAATATCACCCGGACGTCAATCCCGGAGACAAGAAAGCCGAAGAGAAATTCAAAGAAATCTCCGAAGCCAATGATGTCCTCAGCGATGAGAAGAAGCGGAAGATCTTTGACCAGCTCGGCTTCTACTCGGACAACATCGATCCGGCGGCGGCAGAGGCCGCGGCGCGCGGCGGCTATGCCGGCGGAGGATTTCCCGGAGGCGCGCACGGCGGAGCGCAGGAGGTTCCGTTCGACTTTGGCGGGTTCGACTTCTCGGACTTTAACTCAGGCGCCGCCCGCCAGCAGTCCGGAAGCGGCAGCTTCCGCGACATCTTCAGCGAGATGTTCTCCGGGGGCGGGAAAAAAGCAGCACGCGGACCTCAGCCGGGAACGGATCTGGAATACCAGATCGCCGTGGATTTCTGGACAGCAGTGCGCGGCGGTATAACCCGCCTCGAGATTCAGCGGCAGGAGATCTGCCCCACCTGCAAAGGCAAAGCGACAACCGGCGGCAGTATGGAGTGCCCGGAGTGCCACGGCACGGGCCAGGTGACGCAGATGGGCGGAAGGATGAAGTTCAATATCCAGTGCCCGCGCTGCGGCGGCACGGGCAAGGTGCAGAATGCCTGTCCCACCTGCCATGGCGATGGCGTCATCACCAGGAAAGAACAGATCGAATTCCGTATCAAACCGGGAACCAGGGACGGCCAGCGGATTCGTCTCGCCGGAAAAGGAAACGCCGGCTTGAATGGCGGACCGGCGGGCGATCTCTATCTCATTATCAAAGCGGGAACGCATCCGGTGTTTACCCGCGTGGGCGACGACATTCACGCCACCGTTCCAGTCACCATCGCCGAAGCAGCTCTCGGCGCAAAGATCGAGGTACCCACCATCGATGGCCGCGCACAATTGAAGATTCCACCCGGTACGCAGACCGGCCAGAAGCTGAGGATGCGCGAAAAAGGTGTCCCCAGCGCTGCGCAAGAAGGCATTCGTGGAGACGAGATCGTCGAGGTCAAGATCGCCGTGCCGAAGGTGCAGGACGAGCGTTCCAAGGAAATCCTGCGCGAGCTGGCAAAGCTGAACCCGGAAGACCCCCGCGACGAAATCTTCGCGAAGGTGTAAAACTCAACCCGTCCGCGATCTAACGTTGCAGGCCGGTCGAGCCGAGGCTGAAGATCGGCAGGTAGAGCGCAACCAGGATCGTCACCACGACGATTCCCATGATGATGAGAATGATCGGCTCAATCAGACTCATCGCTGCGGCGAGGTTCGTCTGCACGTCTTCTTCGAAGAACTCGGCGACCGAATTGAGCATCTGTGGCAAAGCCCCAGTGGATTCCCCGACTTCGATCATCTCGATTGCCAGCTCGGGGAATGCTTTGGTCTGCTGAAGACTTGTGGCGAGACCTTTGCCCTCACGCACCGTCCCAACCGATTTGAAAACGGCGCTTGCCACCTGGCGCGAGTCGATGGAGCGGGCGGCGGTTTCAAGCGAAGGAACGAGCGGAAGGCCGCCCGTGAGCAGCGTCGACAACGTGCGCGAAAACAGTCCGACCTGATACTTCAACCACACTGAGCCGAAGACGGGCAGGCCAATGCGGATCTTGTCGACAACCATGGCTCCCGAGTCCGTCTTGGTCCACCGCCACAGCAGATACCCGATAAGCGCAACGACAAGTCCCGCATAAAGGCCATATTGTTGCGCACGGCGGCCAAGATCGAGAAGGAATGTTGTCATCGACGGCAACTCCGTCCCCAGCTGCTCGTAAAGCTGAGCAAATCGTGGAACAACGAAGGTGATCAGAAAAATAAAGAGCGCAGTCACCATAACAATCAGCAGCGATGGATAGATGAGACTCGCCTTCAGTTTTTTGCGGAAGGTCAGGGATACGCGCTGAAAATCAACATAGCGCTGCAGAACCTCTTCCAGATTGCCGGAGCGCTCACCTGCCAGGAGTGTCGTCGTATAGACAATCGGAAATCCGCCTTGCGCATCAAAGGCCTGCGACAGCGATTCGCCCGTCTTCACGCGTGCTGCGACGTCTTGAAGCTGAGCCCGAAAGCCCGCATTCTTCTGGCGGCGACCAAGTAACTCAAGCGAACCCAGAATTGGCAGACCAGCGCGAATGAGCGTCAGAAACTGCTGGTTGAAGATGAGGAACGTCTCCAGTTTGACCTTCTTACGGGTCGAGCCGCCAAGCACTCCGTGGGCCTTCACTGAGAAAACGTAGTAGCCAGCCTGCGTAAACCGTGCGCGTAGCTCTTCGGCAGTCGCAGCCATATGTGTCTGCTCCTGCACTCTTCCCCTCTCATCTGCCAGCCGAACCACAAACTCGTTCATACCCGTTCCATCTTAGACGTTCTGACGAGCGATATGGCTAGGCTCGTCGCTGGACCGGCATGATGAGGTCCTCAATCCTCACCGGTAGTTCCCTCACCCGTACACCCGTAGCGTGATAGACCGCCGAGGTAATTGCAGCAGCGATTCCTGCAAGGCCGATCTCGCCAACCCCGCGCGCACCGAACTCATTCAGCACCTTATCGGGATAATCGAGAAACGTGACGTCAATCTCCGGAGCATCAGCATTGGTGCTCATCATGTAATCTGCGAGATTGTTGTTGATCGGCGCACCATAACGGCTGTCATAGTTCGTCTCTTCGAAGAGCGCCATGCCAACACCCATAACAACTGCGCCTTCAATCTGGTTGCGAGCAGGCTTCTCGTTAAGAATTCTTCCCGCATCGATCACTGTGACAACGCGTGAAACGCGCAGGCGAGCGATCTCCGGCTGCCACGTCACTTCGGCGAACTGTGCTCCAAAAGAGTGCGTGGAGAACTTGCGATTCGGATCGCCAAAGGTCGTATTCGACTTACCTTGCCCCGAAACAGCACGCAGGTTAGCCTCGGTAAGAATCTCCGCAAACCCCGCGCCCGACTCCGGCGCCTTATCCTTCAGATGGAGACACCCGTTCGTGAAGGCCAGCGCTTCGACCTTTTGTCCGGCAAGCGGACCGCTTTTACTCTCCGCCGCGACTCTCATTAATGTCTTCTGCGCCTTATCGACCGCTTCAGCCACGGAAGGGATCACCGATGCCGTAACCCAGGAACCACCGGAGATCGGCCCGGCAGGCAGGCGAGAGTCGCCAAGAACAACCTCGATCTTCTCGATTGGAATTCCTGTCTTTTCTGCAACGATCTTCGCCAGAACTGTGTAGGTGCCTGTGCCGATATCCTGTGTCCCACAGGACACGCGCACGGTACCATCGCTCCGCAATTCGACAGCGGATTCGACTTCGGCCCTCTCGGCGATCCAGGAGCAACCCGCAACACCCCACCCGAGCACAAGGCCGTCGCGCTTCATCGAACCAACCTCGGGCTTCCTCTTCGACCAGCCAAACTTCTCCGCTCCCACGTTCAGGCACTCAACGAAATGACGCGACGAGAAAGGCAGATTTAGCCCCTCATCCTTTTCGGGCTCATTGAGGAGCCGAAGCTTCACAGGATCCATCTTCAGCTTCACGGCAAGCTCATCCATTGCGCTCTCAAGAGCGTAGAGTCCGGGGACTGCGCCGGGGCCTCGCATCGCCGTTGGCGTTCCCACATTGCGCCGCACGAGAACTCCCGTGGCCCGAAGATTCGGCGTGCTGTAGCTGTAAGCCGTAGCCTCGCTGCAATTCTCGTCGAAATCATCAAGAATCGATGTGTGATTAAGCGAGTCGTGCATCAGCGAAACAAGCCTGCCATCGGCGGTCGCGCCAAGCCGCACTCTCTGCTGCGTCAGCGGCCTGTGTCCGACGTTCTGAAACATCATGTTACGCGTAACCACAAGCTTTACCGGTCGATTCAGATTCCGCGCAGCACACGCAGCGATCATGCAGTGCGTCCACGGCCACAGCTTTCCGCCGAATCCCGTGCCCAGAAAGCGAGAGATCACTCTCACGTTCTCCTCGGGAACGCCAAGCATCTGCGCCATCACGACACGATGGTTCATCACCGCCTGCGTCGTCTCGTACAGAGTAAAGCTCTGGCCATCCCACACAGCCACACTCGCGTGCAGTTCGATAGGATTATGTGTTTCGACTGGGGTCACATAGGTCTCATCGACCTTCACTGGTGCCGACGTGAACTTCGCATCCGGGTCGCCTCGTTGACTGGTAACCTTCGGCTTGTCCTCCGTCGCAAGATGGGTAGTGACATCGAACTTTTCCGGTTTATAGGTGACCTTCACAGCGTCAGCCGCAGCCACAGCCTGCTCAAAGGTCTGCGCAACAACAGCAGCCACATACTGGCCGTAGTAGCGAATCGTGTCGTCTTCAAAAGGCGGCCGCCGCTCGTCCAGAATGCCAGAAAACCCATTTGCCGGAGCAGCGCGAAAGATCTTGCCGATGTTCGCGCGATGGTAGACAGCTTTTACACCGGGCATCGACTCGGCGCGACTCGTATCAATACTGACAACCGTTCCACACGCTACGGTCGCGCAGACCGGAACAGCATAGAGCATGCCCGGTAGATTGTGGTCTGACGTGTACTTTGCCTGTCCGCTCACCTTCAATGGCCCATCGATGCGGGGCAGAGTGCCACTGGCCTTGGGCGGTTGAGTCGGTATGTTCTCGAACGTCGTCGCCATAACGTCTCCTATGCAGTCTTCGTCGCTGTGTTGAGAGCGTGCACGATGCACCGCTTTGCGAGCTCTACCTTGAAGCTGTTCTGGCTTTGAGGAACCGCGCCATGTAGCGCAACCTCAGCGGCCTGCCGGAAAGTCTTTTCGTCTGCAGATTTATTGAGCAGCGCACGCTCTGCCTCGACAGAACGCCAGGGCTTGGTCGCCACTCCACCCAGCGCAATACGAGCGAACGTTACCTTGCCACCCGATGTCTCAACAACAACAGCTGCGGAGGAAAGCGCGAACTCATACGAAGCTCGATCACGAAGCTTCAGATACGCCTGCTTCGAGTTTGCCCTGGGTGCGGGCAGCATCACGTAGGTGATGAGATCTCCAGGTTCAAGTACATTCTCGCGATGCGGCGTATTACCGGGCAACAGGAAGAATTCACCAATGGGGACATCCCGCTCGCCTTTCGCGCCTTGAATATGAATCGTCGCCTCAAGCGCGGTCATGGCAACATTCATGTCCGAGGGATTCGTCGCGATGCAATCCTTGCTGGTCCCAAGAATCGCCAGAGTCCGGTTCTCGCCCTCTATCGCGGGGCAACCGGAACCGTGCTCGCGCTTGTTGCAAGCCATCGCGTCATTGCGGAAATACATGCAGCGAGTTCGCTGCAGCAGATTGCCCCCCGTCGTAGCCATATTGCGCAACTGCGCCGAGGCTCCCGAAAGCAGCGCCTGCGACAGCACGGCATAATCGCGTTGCACATCCGGATGATGCGCGAGATCAGAGTTTCTGACCAGCGCACCGATCTTCAACCGCCCATCAGGAAACTTTTCCACCTTGTCAAGCGGTAGCCGATTGATATCGACTACTTCGCCCGGCCGCTCCACATTGAGCTTCATCAGGTCCAGGAGCGTGGTCCCTCCTGCAATGAATCGAACTTGTGCTCCCTGCTGCGCCGTCTTAGACCGACCAGCAGCCTGAATCGCCTGGGGCACGTCTGCAGCCTTGGTAAATCGGAACATTTCCATAGGTGACTCCTCTGGCTATGCCTGCCGTCGAACATGCTGGACCGCAGCGACGATATTCGGATACGCTCCGCAACGGCAGATATTCCCGCTCATCAGTTCCTTCACGTCAGCATCGGTGTGCCCGCACGGTTCTTTCAGCAGAGCAGCCGCTGACATAATCTGGCCTGACGTGCAGTACCCGCACTGGTAGCCATCGTGCTCTACAAATGCCACCTGCATCGGATGAAGATTGCCGGGCTCGCCAAGGCCTTCGATGGTCGTAATCTCATCGCCCTCGTGCATCGCCGCTAGCGTCAGGCACGAGTTTACGCGGCGTCCATTAATATGCACCGTGCAGGCGCCACACTGGCCATGGTCGCAACCCTTCTTGGTGCCTGTCAGGCTGGCATACTCTCGCAGAAAATCTAAGAGCGTAGCCCGCGGATCGATCTCAAGGTTAAGCGCCTTGCCATTGACTCGCAGATTCACCGGAATAGCTCCTTCAATGGCTTCCTTGCCATCAACAGCAGCTCCCGGTGGCGCAGCAGCAGGGCTCGCTGCGGCGAGGGGAACAGTCGTCGCAGCCACACCGGCAGCGCCAAGTTGAGAGAGGAACGACCGGCGGCTCAGACGCCAACGTGGGCTCCCCTCGGTTACTTCTTCGGGCTTCCTTCCTTCGTCGCTCATAGATCAAAGCTCCGTGATTCGGGTGGGGAAAGTGGTTAGTGGCAGGTCAATGAAAAGATACCTGCGACGTGATCAAAACGTCGAGCCTCAATTGAGGTCTACATTATCACCGTCATCGAACTGTGAGATATGTGAGATAAACGAGATTCGCTCAAAGGAAGGGCTCGGAAGGCACCGGTATACGAAATTTACTCTTGATGAGAATCGGGAAAACAGTATGATGCACACATCTATTTGGAGGAAATCTCCTTGCGCATCAAGTGCCTGTCTCTGTTGGCCTTGTTTTTCTGTCTCTCTGGTTTCTCAAAAGCGGCCCTTTCAGACCCACCTTCTCCCGTTCACATCGAGAAATTAGGGACGCCGACCGTCACGCTCGACGGAAACTGGCAGTTCCGCGTTGGCGATGACCTCGGATGGGCCTCTGCCAACCTGGATGACTCCGGCTGGGAAACCATCAGGACCGACAAATCCTGGGGAGCGCAACAGCACTTCAACTACACCGGCTATGCCTGGTATCGACGTCACATCGTCATCGATCCTGCCATTGACCCCAACCTCGATCTTTCCCTCTTCATCCGCCATATCGACGACGTCTACGAAATCTACTGGGAGGGAGAGAAAATAGGCGGCCTCGGGAAGATGCCGCCTCGTCCATCATGGTATTGGATCATCGCGCCCCAGACATTCTCCGTAGGAAAGGCGCGCTCCGGCGTGCTCGCGATCAGGGTCTGGAAGGCAGCCCCTACCTCCTTCGACTCCGGAATCTTCGGCGGCCTCACTGCATCTCCGGTCCTTGGTACGCCTGCGGCGATCGCTTCCTATACAGCGGAGCGTAACTATACCTGGCTCCAATCGCGCCTCTACATGTTATGCCTGCTTGTGCTTTATACCCTTGTAGGAACATTAAGCCTGCTGGCCTGGATAGCCGACCGCAGCCGCAAGGTTTTTCTCTGGATGGCGGCTTTCGCATATGTTCCGCTGGGCCTTCAGATACTCTCGGGCTTTCATCTGCCTATCAACTATGAGTTGTCCCTGGCACTGCAACAACCGTTCTTCGCCTTGCAGGACATTGCGCTGTGGTTTTTGCTTCTGTACCTGCTCGAACTCGATGACAATCCACGGCTCGCTCATTGGACGCGGGTGGTTGCGTCGGTATCCATCATCACCGCGTGCCTCGACAGTCTTCTAAGCCTGATTGACCCCAGTGGTCCGCTGGGAACTGTCGCCCAATGGGCTGACGCCGTGTTTACCGTGATCACTACCGGAACCGAAGTCTTTGCGCTGGTTTTGATTCCCTTTGCCTTCAAAAAACGCCACAATATCGCCACTTGGTTGGTGGCCTTTTTCGCTTTCTCCACGGAGATGATCTCCGTCGTCCGTGTGGCCTCGCAACAGGGATCGCGCTTCACACACTGGACATTCGCTGCGAAGATGTCGGCCCCGCTGTTCACGATTGCTCACAATCCGTTTACCCCTTATCTCCTCTCCTATACGTTCCTCTTCTTTTCGATCGTCTACGCCGTCTACCGCTATTCGGTCGACGAGAGCCGGCGACAGGCTGCCATTCAACAGGAGTTCCGCAGCGCGCAGGAACTGCAGCGCGTACTCATCCCCGACACTCTGCCACCACTGCCCGGATTTGCAGTCACCAGCGCCTACCGACCGGCCCAGGAGGTGGGAGGCGACTTCTTCCAAATCATCACGAAATCAGAAGGCTCGGCCCTGATCGTCATTGGCGACGTGAGCGGCAAGGGGCTGAAGGCAGCGATGGCCGTCTCCTTAATCGTCGGAACGCTGCGAACGCTTGCGGAAATGTTCGACGACCCTGCAGAGATCCTCTCAGGCCTCAACCGCAGACTGCACGGCCGCTTGCAGCACGGTTTCGTCACCTGCCTCGTCCTGCGGTTAGACCTCGACGGAAGCTGCACGATCGCAAATGCAGGCCATCCGTCTCCGTACCTGAACGAGCAGGAGATCGTACTTCCCGGCGCGCTTCCGCTCGGAATCGTCCCCTCGGTAAGCTATGAGGAGACCAAAGTTTTGCTCGAAGTAGACGATCGTCTCATCGTCTTAACCGACGGCCTCCTTGAAGCGCGAAGTGCGGCGGGCGAGCTCTTCAGCTTCGAGCGTCTCCAGAAACTCGTCGCCACTCAACCCGACGCCAAACAGGCCACTGAAGCCGCCGTCGCCTTTGGGCAGGAAGACGACATCACCGTCCTGACAATTACCCGCCTTGCAACCGGAATGGAATCCACGACTCTGCTCGAAGCGCCGGAACTTGTCTCCATACCAGCCTGAAGTCACAGCCAGACAGAGATGCCCTCGCTCCCGCGAAGGCATCTTCTCATCTATTCCTGTCTAAATCCTAGTTCTGTAACAGGCTCAAGACGCGGGGCTTTTACCTTCAAAAAACTTCGTTTTAGACGCTAAAGCTCGAACCGCAACCGCAGGTGGATTTCACTGCAGCGTTCTCGAACTTGAAGCCGGCGGCTTCGAGTGTTTCCACATAGTCGACGGTGCAGTTCTTCAGGTACATCGCCGAGGTGGCATCCACAAAAACCTTCAGGTCATCGAACTTATAGACCTTATCCATCATGCCAGCCTGATTCTCGAATGACATCGAATACTGGAAGCCGGAGCATCCACCACCAACAACACCAATCCGCAGCCCGGCTGGAACCGGATCCTGCGTGGACATAATCTCCTTCACCTTTGCCACTGCATTGGGAGTCATGGTAACTGGCTGGCTTGATGCAGGTGTTCCAGTAACTACTTCAGCGGTCGGGGTTACGGTTGCTGTGGACATCGTGGGTGGTTCTCCTTGTCAAGTCCTTCTGACTCTTTAAGTTTATGCCTGACAGTCCCCGGCGGCAAGTCTCCGGAACCTCTTCACTAAAATCTAGATGCTCTAAAAAGTGGCCGGATGCATCGAATCTGCCGGAAGATAACAGAACGCGCTAAGATGTTCCTTCTAACCGGATGAAACTGCTTATCTTCCTCGCGAACGCCTTCATTGATACCTTCGGCATCACGCATCCGTCTCCCGAAGCGGCGGAACGGACCGCCAAAATCCTCGCATATATGATGTTAGCCGTTATCATAGTGGTCGCTACGGTGGCGGTCCTCATTCTGCACGCCATCTACCATTAACTCTTGTCTCTCCGTCACTAGACCGGTACCGTCGGCAAAAACACTGGTTCTTTTCTCCCCGGCAGGCGTATCATGCCACCGGATATCCCCTGACACGACGGGCTGCTCTCTGCCCGGACTGCGATGCTTCAGGGGCTGTCGAGAAAGTTGCCCCTCGAAAGGGCGGAGGAAACCAGTTATGAGCGCCATTCCTATCATGCTCATCGTCTGGGGGATCATCGCTGCCTGTTTTCTGGCGCTGCTCGCCTATCGCGGACAATTGACACGCTATGAAGAGGATCAGCTCTTCCTCAGCGAGTCGGAGTCAAACGAGCAGCGCGAGCAGAACGAGATCGTCCGCAAGGTCAACCGAATCAGTCCATTCATTCGTATCCTCGGGGTCGCCACTGCCGTCATGACCGTCGGAATCGTAGGCATCTTTACCTACGACGCCTGGCAACGTCTGCAGTAGCTGATCCGCAAAATTGCCGAAAATAATTCGCCGCCGGATCGCTCCGGCGGCGTGTACCTCTTATAGACCTGTGTCAGCTAAGCGTTATACGAAGTGGACGACACGCGACCGCCGCGGCCTGTCCAGTTCGTGTGGAAGTACTCGCCGCGAGGCTTATCGACCCGCTCGTAAGTATGCGCGCCGAAAAAGTCACGTTGCGCCTGCAGCAGGTTAGCCGGCAGCCTCTCCGTGCGATAGCCATCGTAGAACGCAAGCGCCGTCGAGAATGCAGGCGTCGGCACGCCAATCTCAATCGCATGAATGATGGCCTTACGCCACGAGAACCCATACTTATTGAGCGCGCTCGAAAAGAACTCATCCAGCAGCAGGTTCTGCAGCTTGGGATTCTTGTCGAACGCCGCCTTGATATTCCCGAGGAAGGCGCTGCGAATGATGCAGCCGCCGCGCCACATCAGTGCGATGCCGCCCATGTTCAGCTCCCACTTCTGCTCTGCCTCAATCGCGCGCAGCAACATGTACCCCTGGGCATAGCTCGCCATCTTGGAGCAGTAAAGAGCCCGCCGGACATCCTCGATGAACTCTTTCTTTTCCGAAACCGTCAGAACCTTTTTCGGCCCCTGAAGAACCTTCGATGCCGCCACGCGCTCATCCTTCAATGCCGAAAGGCACCGGGCAAAAACGCTCTCTCCGATCAACGTCACCGGCTGCCCCAGATCGAGCGCCGAAATCGCCGTCCACTTTCCGGTTCCCTTCTGACCCGCCGTATCGAGGATCTTGTCAATCATTGGCTGGCCATCTTCATCCTTCTTCGAGAAAATCTCCGCCGTAATCTCAATCAGGTAGCTGTCCAGTTCTCCCTTGTTCCACTCTGCAAAAATCCCATGCAGTTCATCGGCCGAGAATCCCAGCGCATCCTTCATCAGCTGATATGCCTCGCAGATAAGCTGGATATCCCCATACTCGATTCCGTTGTGGACCATCTTCACGTAATGACCGGCGCCGTCCTGACCTACCCAGTCGCAGCAGGGTGTTCCATCCTCCACCTTCGCGGCAATCGCCTGGAAGATCTCCTTCACATGCGGCCACGCTGCAGCATTTCCGCCCGGCATGATCGAAGGACCGAACCGCGCTCCCTCTTCACCACCGGAAACACCGGTACCGATAAACAGAATTCCCTTTTCAGCCAGCTCCTTCGTGCGCCGATTGGTGTCGGTAAAGAGTGAATTGCCGCCATCAATCAGAATGTCGCCCTTCTCGAGATACGGCAGAATGTGTTGAATGGTCTGATCGACAACCTCTCCCGCCTTCACCATCAACATCACCCTGCGAGGACGCTTCAGCAGCTTACAAAGCTCCTCCGCTGAATGTGCCCCGACGACCTGCGTCCCCTTCGCTTCATGACTAAGAAACTCATCGACCTTCGAGGTCGTTCGGTTGAACACCGCAACCTTGTAACCATGGTCGTTCATGTTCAACACAAGGTTCTGGCCCATGACTGCCAGGCCGACTAAACCGATATCGCAACTTCCCTCAGACATGCCGTTCTCCCAAACCGCAACTCCATCTCTTCCGAGATGGGACGCGAAAATCAGATTTTTCTCTGCTGGACCTCGCAAGCCGGTCCGACCAGCTGCAAAGGCGTCCTTCTATCATAGGGGGAGAATGTGAAACCTGGCTTGTCAGGTTTCCACAGACACAATTTCCACAGAAAGAAAAAGGAGTGCCGCAAATGAGGCACTCCTTTTTCTTTCAGGGTTGCTTGTGCGTCAGAAGGTAACCCTGCCTCCCAGTTGCACAAGACGTGGGAAGCCGAGCGTGCCGGTAATCTTGCCCCCTGACGCTGCGTTGTCAGAAGTAAGGCTCGGCGCATTGAACTGGGGCGTGTTGAAGGCATTCAGAGCCTCGGCGCGGAACTCTGCATTCACTCGCTCGGTCAATCGGAAGCTCTTGTTCAGCGAAAGATCCGAATTCACGTAGCCAGGGCCGTAGCAGTTGGAAGTGCGTGGCTCACTCCCATATGCCGTTGCGGAAGTCGCCGAAAAAGCCGCCAGATTATAGTAGGAGCTCAAACGGCTCTCCGGAGATCCGGAATAGCACGCCTTCGCGCCGGCTACCAGGTTCGGCCGTTGGGTGCCGTTGCCAAATCCAGAGTTATTGTTCGTCGACTGCGTGATCGGTAAGGGCGCTCCGTCCTGCATGATCATCACATCGTTGAACCGCCATCCGCCCACAGCAAGGTCCACCCAGCGGTTCGCATTGCTGAGGAACATCTTGCCGCGGCCAAACGGAAGATCATACGTACCGGCCACTGTCCACCGCTTCGGAATATTGTTGATCGACCGCGAATACTCTGAGGAAAGGTTGTAAATATCCTGCGGTCCGCTGCTGTTGTTGTTGCCGCTGTAATAAGGATTCAGCGTGCTCGTTGATCCCCAGATATTGTCCCAGTTCGACGCCCATGTGAAGGACGTCAGCAGCGTAAGCCCCTGCCGGAACCGCTTCTGGACCTTGATGTCCATCGCGTTGTAATTCGAAACACCAACGCTCACCGAGTCGCTGATGCTGGTGAACTGCGGGAATGGTCGCAGGGATTGATTGTAAGGCTGATTCGCACTGCTCCACGCGCCTGTTCCCGCATACTTGAACGGCACCTTGCTTGTGAGAGCAGCGCTACCAAGCGAGTAGTAGTTGTCTGCCAGTTGATTGATATTCATGCTGAGCGGCTGATTGCGGCCATGTCCGCCAACATAACCGAGCTTGACCGCAAAGCCATACGGCAGCTCACGCTCGATGCTCGCAGAGTAAGACTGATAGAGCGGTGCCTTTCTTGCCTGATCGATCACCGTCAAAGAGCTGCCAACACTTGTGCTCAAACCAAGCGAATTGCCGGTTGCAGTCGTGCTCAGTGTCGGGAACGGATTGCTCAGGCCAATCGCCGGAACTCCGCTCTGTGACGAAATCGTGTTCGTCAGAACATAACCAGGGGCCAGTGCCGCCGAGCTGCTGTACACAATCGGCTGATAGAACAATCCAAAGCCACCACGGAAAACCGTCTTCTCATCGACCGCATAAGCAAAGCCAGCCCGCGGCGACCACTTGTTTACCGTATTCCCCGTTGCTGTCGGGTATCCGCCTTGACCGGCAAACATCACTCCGCCCGTAGCTCCAACCGACGACCCCGCGATCGTATAGCTCGCTGCCCGATCGAAGCCGACCGAGTAATGATTGCTGCGCTCATTCACCCCGGGCTCATGCTCGTACCGGACGCCGAGATTGAGCGTGAGCTTCGGAGTCAGGCGCCAGTCGTCCTGGAAGTAAGCAGCGTTGTACTGAGTCGTAATCGCAAGCTTGAAGGGAATCACCAGCGACCCCGACGTCGGGAAACCCAGCAGCATGTCTGCCGCCGTCGCTCCCGTCGAGCTCGCCGAACTTGTCACTCCCGAATTTGTCAGCGTGCTGTCGAAAGTGAATGCGCCGCTCGTATTGCTCAAATTCGTAAACGTCAGGCTGATGGCACGGAAGACATACCCGGTCTTCAGATTGTGCTTCCCCATGCTCTTTGCAACGCCAACGACGAAGTTTCGCGAGAAATACGCCGCTGGGCCGGAGTTCGATGTCCCTTCACTCGTCAGCCCTGCATCTCCCGTAATCGCCGGAAAGCCTGTTTTTGAAAGTGCCGAAAGATAGCTGTTCGGAAAACCAAGCGTCGCCTGGTTGAAACCTTTGCTGATGTCCTGCGTGTCGTTCGGGAACCGGTTGAACCCAAAACCCACAGTCAGCACCGTCGTCGGATTGAGCGTGATCGTATTCTGAATTCCGAAAGCATCAACCTTGCGGTAAAGAAGATACGATGACGAGCTGCCCGCAAAGTTCTGCAACGCATTCCCGCCCGGCTCCTTCGAGCCGTAGTGCATGTAGTAGAAGTCCGCCAGCCAGCGCGAACCGAACTGATGCGTCAGCTTGCCGACAAACTCATCGGCACGGTCGCCCAGCGTGTCGCCGCCGTTGAAGTTCAACGAGCCATAGCCTGAGTAGTTCCCATTCTGTTTGGGATACGTGTTCAGGATCGACTGGCCAATCGAGTTAATGCGGCCCGCGGGAATTTTGTTGAACGCAAATGCCTTGCGAGGGCTCGTAAGCGGATCGTAGATGCAGCGACCGCTGATGCAGTTTCCTGCCGCATCAACAGTTCCAATCTCCGAGAAGTCTCCCGTCAGTTGCAAAGGCGTTGGCACCGCGAATGAGTTCGCCGCGGTCAAAGGAGAACGCTGCCGGTAGCCCTCTTCCGTAAGCCAGAAGAACGTCTTGTCTTTACCGCCAAGCCACTTCGGCAAAGGAATCGGTCCGCCAATCGATCCCACATAGCTGTAGAACTCTGCCGCGCCGCGCGGCGTCTGTTGCGAGATCACATTGCCCGAGGCGTCCTTCAAAGGTGTTCTGTTGTTGAAGTACAGGTTGGCTCCCCAGTTCGTCTGCCTCGTTTCGCCCTGCAGGACGCCATGAAGGCTGCTCGAACCCGACCGCAACGTGGTATTGAACATGCCGCCGCTCGTGCGGCCAAGCTCTGCATCATACGTATTCGACTGCAGCTTCATCTCTTCGACCGACTCAATCGAAGGAATGATGACTGCGCGATTCGAGAAGTCAGTGATCGGAATTCCGTCGATCGAGTAGTTATTCGAGCTGATCGGTCCACCCGCAATCGAGATCGTCGACGATCCGCTCTGATCCTGGAAACGCACAAAGCGCGGATCGCCAACCGGCGTCACGTTGTTATCAAGCTTCGAAAAGAGAAACGGATTGCGTCCAGGGTTCGGAAGGTTCTGCAGTTTCTGCGAATCGATCAATTGACCGTTATACGAAGTTCCGTTATCAACCAGCGCTTCGCTTGCGGTCACCTCAATGCTCTGGGATGTCGACCCGATCTGCAGCTTCACGTCGATTGGAATCGTGTTTCCGGAATCGACCGCAATTCCCTTGTTCTCCCAGGATTTGAAGCCGTCCATTGAGACCCGCAGAATGTATGTATCCGGCTCTACCGCGCTGAAAACAAACTCGCCGGAGCTGTTGCTGACAGTCGTGCGTAACGTCCCTTTCGATTGCGAAACAAGGGATACGGTGGCGGGAGTAAGTGCCGCTCCCTGCACGTCAGTTACTGTGCCGCGGACCGCACCGTAGTTCGACTGTGCATTCGCCCTTGCAACAACCATCGAAAAAACCAGAACGGCTAGGAAAATTCTTAAACTTTTCTCGATAAAGCGATTCATAAACGGCCTCCAAACATGTTGAGTACTGCGTCAGTGCAGAGACAAAACAGGTACGCGCTGTCGTCAAACGACAACTGTGTGGTCAAGCAATCGATTGACCGATGAGATAGAACTCTCCCGGCTCCTGGTACGCTCCAGCAGTGGGCGATCCTATGCAGCTATTCCGGAGGGATAGATAGACCTGTCCCGCGGCTCTCTTTTCAACTTAGAAATCTAAGTAAGAACCATTCCGAAATAACGACCGATTTTCTTTTGAGTATTTCCGACTACGTCGCCGGAATTCGAGGTAACTACAGGCAAGCTACAAACCGCGAACAACAACTTGCTGCAAACTCTACTGAACCTTCACAACGGAGGGAGCTAAATACACTTCGGTTTTGAGTCCTGACGGCATCTTTGTCTGGAACCTCTTTGACGAAATAAATAGCCTTTAGTGATTAAGCTGAGACTAGTTGAGGGACTATCGAGTGTCAACAGCAAATTCACAAAATGACTTGCCGCTCGAATCGCTTCTACTGCTCGTATGATTGAAAATAAAAGCGATTCATCGGTTTATTCATTTTTCTAATTACGTAAGCAAATCAATTATTTCTCTCTCAGCTGTTACCTTGTTCTCAGTCCACTTAGAAAGGTCCTCTCGCTTTGCGTATCGCATCCAATTGCTCTGCTCTGCTTCTAGTCTCTTCTCTTGCGCTTGCGGCTGCTGCCCAACAGCCACGCAAGGTTACCCAGGCCGAAGTCGATCGCATCACGCGAGAGGCCATCCTCATCGACACCCACGACGACGTCACGTCGCGTACCGTCGAAGGCTACGACATCGCCACTCCCAACAAGCGCGGTCAAACCGATCTCGCACGCATGAAGGGCTTCCTAGGTGCAGAATTCTTCGCCGTCTACGTCGGAGCCGAATACACCAATGGCAACCACTCCGCCAACCGCGCTCTGCAGATGATCGACACCGTAAAGACCGACGTTATCGCCGCGCATCCCAACGACTTCGTCTTCGCCACCACCGCCGACGACATCGTCCGTGCCCACAACGAGCACAAGATCGCCGCGCTCATGGGCATCGAAGGCGGCCATGCCATCGAGGACTCCCTCCGCCTCCTCCGCGACTACTATGACCTCGGCGTGCGCTACATGACCCTCACTCACTTCAACACCAACAACTGGGCCGACTCCCAGGGCGACGCCGATAACCCGAAGATCGCGCACCACGACGGCCTCACACCCTTCGGCAAAGATGTCGTCCGCGAGATGAACCGCCTCGGCATGATGGTCGACATCTCTCACACCGCCGACAAAACCTTCTGGGATGCTCTCGAAACCTCCACAGCTCCCATCATCGCCTCACACTCCGGCTGCCGTACTGTCTCCAGCTACACACGCAACATGACCGACGAGATGATCAAGGCCCTCGCTGCAAAAGGCGGAGTCATGCAGATCAACTTCGGCTGCGAGTTCCTCTCCCAACGCTATTTCAACGACTCCAAACCCATTCAGGCCGCCATGCGCGAGCGCTACCAGGCCGCCATGAAGATCGAGGATCAGGCAGAGCGTAACGCGGAAATCGAAAAGCTCCTCGCAGAATTCAAAGGCAAAGTTCCACCAGCAACACTGACCGATGTCGTCGCGCAGATCGATCATGCCGTCAAGGTTGGCGGAATCAACAGCGTCGGCATCGGAACCGACTTCGACGGCGTAGGCTGTGTCCCACCCGACCTCGACTCCTACAACAAGTTCCCCGCGCTCACCCGTGCTCTTCTCGAAAAAGGCTACTCCGCCGACGACATCAAGAAGATCTACGGTGGCAATCTCCTCCGCGTGATGCGAGCAGTCGAACAAAGAGCCCGCGAACTCCGCTCCACACCGGCGATTCACTCCGAGATATCGAAGAAGTAATCCTCATCACGGAACAAAAAAAGAGGGAGCCCACTCAGGGCTCCCTCTTCGTTTTCCTGGCAATCGCTTACTTGCTCTTGACTGCAATGACTTCGATCTCCAGCAACGCCCACGGAGCCGCAAGCGCCGCCACCTGAAACGCTGACCGCGCCGGTTTGTTCGGCTGCTGCGTCGTGCCGAAGAACTTCACATACTCCGACTGCATGCCGGCAAAATCCAGCTTGCCCGTCTTCGGATCAGGCCCGAGGAACACCGTCATCTTTACGACATCCTTCATATCCAGTCCCTGCTCTTTAAGAGCGGCCTGGATCTTTGCAAACACGCTGGCCGCCTGCGCCTTCGTATCTCCGTAGTCCGCCGCGGTTCCCTTCGCCGGGTCCGCAGGAGTGACCGGCGAAGCCAGCTGCCCGCTCAGATAAAACGTGTCACCCGCCCAAACACCCTTGGCAATCGGGCTTTTGTCGTCCTGAATATGCTTCACCACCGTCTGAGCCTGCACTGCAACGCAACCGGCCATCAACGCAACTGCCAACATCGTCTTCTTCATGCAATATCTCCTGTCGATTAATAAATCGTTACGCTGAAACCGTATCACGGTGCTTGCCTTCAAGCCGCGCGGCCTTCACCTTATCGCAGATCATCTGGACGGCGCGCTTACCGCTCAGCGCCGCACCCTCCTGCCACCCTACGACATGGCTGGTGTGATCGCCTGCGAAGTAAATTGGCCCATCAGGCTGCGTGATCACATCATAGTCGGCTTGAGGAGTTCCACCGATCCACGAGCCTTCGTTCCACTTGATGTGCTTCCACCCGCAGAAGATCGGCTTCTCAAGATCCTTGCCATGGCCCGGATGCAGCTTCTCGATGGATGCACGTGAAGCCTCAAACTTCTGCTCTATCGACAGCTTGTCGAAACCTCCCTGTGTCTCGTCCATATAGCCCGCAACAACAATTCCGCGGTCCGAGAACAGCCCTGCACTCGGATACCACACCGGACTCGGCCCCGACGACAGGAACGACAATCCGCCATAAATGTTGTAGTCCGTCTCCCAGAAACGCTTCGCCTCCCACGGGACCTTGCACGAACCGCGGTACGACGAACCACCGCGCTCCACAGCAGCATGATGCGCAGGATCAAGATCAGCCTTGATCTTCTTCAGAATTGTCAGAGGCATCGCACACACGGCATAGTCGGCCTCGATCGTCTTCGTCGCGCCGCCCTTGGTGTAGCTCACGCGCACGCCGTTCGCGGTCTTCGCAATCTCGCTCACCGGAGCGTCGTACACCACCACAGCACCAAGCGACTTCGCAAGCGCGTTCGAGATCTGCTGCATACCGTTGACCGGCTGCATCATCGTCGCCTGCCAGTCCCATGCCTCTTCATAAAGCTCGGCGCCCCAGAAGTTCGCATCCAGCAACTCGGGAATCGAAAGCGGATGATCATCCACAACCATCGTCTGCGGCCCAGCTCCCGGATACCGCGTAATCCCTGCGCGATCCGATCCCTTGTACTTCCCGCTCTTGTCCAGCGGTCCATAAATCTTCAGCACGTCGATCATCCGCTGCCGGTCGTCCGCGCTCAGCTCCTGATCGAGCGCTCCGCCCGCGATTGCCTTCGACAACAACTCGCTCACCTGCCCGCGAGTGTCGTTGATCGCCTTGCGCTGGCAGATCGCCTTCCCGCCATTCACCTTGTCGTTCTGCAACAACGTCGAGCGGGATGTGTTGATCTCCACCTCAAGCGGTACCTTGAGCTCACGACAATAACCCAGCATCGTGCCGTGCACAGAAGGCAGACGCGCCGGCCCCATATTCTGGTAAAGCCCTTCGCTCCACGTAATCTTCTGCGTCGTGCCATCGACAAACTCGACGACATCGCCTCCTCGCGCGCTCCACGCACGCCCGCCTGGACGATGCCGCGCTTCAAGCAGCGTGACGTCATAGCCCAGCTTCTTCGCCTCATAAGCCGTCACCAGGCCGCCAACGCCGCCGCCGCAGACGACAATCTTCACGCCCTTGCCCGACCCGGGCGCCGCTTCAATCGGCTGCGACACCTCGGCCTTCATCGGCATCAGTCCCAGCGACTGCATGGTTACAAACGCAGCGCTGTATCCACCAGCCTGCCCTACACGCATCAGAAAATCGCGCCTGCTAATCCCCATGGAAAGACACCTCGTAGAAAATCAATTCAAAATGCCCAACAAAATCGGGCGGGCTTTGCTGAAGTTGGAATCTGGTTCCGGAAAAGGATGGAACTTCGCCAAACGTCACTTCGTGGTGCCGTTGACCTCAATCGAGTGAACCACTGCTCTTGTGAGATATTGTGATTTCACTCTACCGCAAAAACTACAGGGCCGGTGACTGAAATCTTGTGAGCCCCGTCACAAATCAAGGAAATCTCTGAATGTAACCTGATGGAACGAATACGTTGAATGTGCCTTCAGCGACTCATCAAAAAAATCGCCCGCTGTAATTACATTTCACAATCATTTCCTGGCAATTCATTTCACAAAGGAACTTCTTCTTAAGCAGAAATGCCGCTCCATCCCAATACAGAAAATGAAGCGGCACTCAGTTGAGTTGTTGTTAGAATCGCGCCGCACCCGCCGCAGACGATGAGACATCGACCGCACCCTTCAACTCAGGATTCTCCGAAGAATCTCCGACTAGAATCTCGAACTTGCCCGGCGCAATCGTCCACTTCTTCGCATCGGCATCGTAGTACGCGAACGCCCGCTCATCCAGTGCAACCGAAACATGTTTCGTCTCACCCGGAGCCAGCGTTACCTTCTCGAAGCCCTTCAGTTCCTTTGCCGGACGAGCCACCTTCGCGTGATCGTCAGCCACGTAAACCTCCGCGACCTCCGCTCCCGCGCGCTTGCCCGTGTTCGTCACGTCAAACGACACCGTAGCCTTCGCGCCACTACCCGAAACCGCCAGCTTCGAGAATTTGAACGTCGTATACGAAAGCCCGTAGCCAAACGGATACAGCGGCTTCACATGGTTCTTCTCATATCCGCGATAGCCGACGAAGATCCCTTCCTTGTACTCCACCTTGATCCCATCGCCCTCCGGATAGTAATTCGCAAATGTAGGATTGTCCTCTGCCTTTGCTTCAAACGTAACCGGCAGCTTGCCCGAGGGGTTCACATCGCCGAACAGCGCTTCCGCCAGCGCCTTACCACCCTCCTGCCCGCCGTACCACGCCTCGATATAACCCGGCACATTGCCAATCCAGTCAGCGCTCGCAACGTTGCCGCCCGAGGTCACCGTGACGATCGTCTTCTTGTTCGCTGAAGCCATCTCGCGAATCAGCTCCGCCTGTCCGAATGGCAGCTCAAACGTGCGATCGCCGCCTTCGGACTCGCTCTCAGAGTCATACCCCGCCGAGACAATCACCGCGTCGGCCTTCGCCGCCATCTGCTTCGCCCTCGCGCTCACAACCTTGTTCTCCGCCACAATTCCAAGCCGCAGCGTTCCGCCAATGCGTGAGCCCTGGTAATCCTCGATCAACACCTTGTGCGGTCCTGTGCTCAACTCCATCGTCGTCGTCGGCTGCAGCGCGCGAATCAGCTTCCAATTGTCGAATACCAGTTTGTCGTCGACGTACAACCGCGCACCCGCTCCCTCTCTCGGAGCCTGCATCGCAACAACGTACCGGCCGGCTTCTGGAGCGTTGTAGTATCCCGTCCATCGCCGCGAAGACTCGCCGCGGCTCTGATTACCCGCGGACATCAATGCCATAAGGTCCGCGCCGCTTGACAGCATCGTCTCCCACGTCACGCCGGCGCTATCAATATGCCGCGTAACTGTGCTCGAAGTCGGCGTACCCGAAACATCCTTGTTCGAGAACACCTCCACCTTGATTCCCGGCTGACCTCCGTTCGCCTCCGTTGTGAAGTCCGTCTGTCGAGCCAGTTCAATCATCGTCGGCAGTCCGCGCTCATACAACACCGCGCCAGTCGTCCCAACTTCCGCGCCAACTCCCTCTAACAGGCTCACCAGGTGAAACGGCTTCACGCCCGCGCTTCCGCCGCCCACCGGAACCCCCGGATACGCATTCGGCCCAACCACCAGAACCGTCTTTGTCTTCGCTTTATCCAGCGGCAACACGCCGCCGTCGTTCTTCAATAGAACCATGCCCTCGCGAGCGCTCTGCAATGCCACGGCATCGTTCTTCCCGTCATACGCCGAGATCGCAAGCTCTCTCTGGTCTCGATCCAGCCAGCCAAACCGAGCCGCCGTCATCAGAATCCGGCGCACCTTCTCATCAATCGTCGCTTCCGAAACCTGCCCGCTCTTCACCGCAGGCAGCAGATTCTTCTGGTTCATATACCGCCCGGTTGGCATCTCGATGTCCAACCCGCCATTCGCCGCACCTACAGCGTCATACGTCGCTACCCAGTCCGACATCATCACGCCGTTGAAGCCCCACTCCTTACGTGCCACATCCGTGTTGAAGTGACCGTTCTCGGTCATGTGCACGCCATTCGTCAGGTTGTAGGAGTCCATAATCGACCCCACATGCGCCTTCTTCACCGCCGCCTCAAACGTCGGCATATAGATCTCGTGCAGCGTCCTCTCGTCGATCAGCGTGTCCGAATCGTGCCGCAGATACTCCGAGTTGTTCCCCAGGAAGTGCTTCACCGTCGCACTCACTCCCTGCTCCTGCATCCCGGTGATGTACCCCACCGTCATCGCCGCTGCCAGATACGGATCCTCTCCGAAATACTCAAAGTTCCTTCCGTTCTTCGGAGAACGATAGATATTCACCCCCGGCCCCAGCATGTAGTGCACACCGCGCGCCCGCGCATCGCGCCCGATCCCGCCACCCACTTGCGCCGCAAGCTCGCGATTCCAGCTCGCCGCCAGCCCGATGCCGGCCCCATAGGTTGTCGAAGGAAATCCCGCGTTGCTTCTCGTCCCAAATGGCCCGTCCGACATCTCAAACGCCGGCAACCCGAGACGAGGCACAGCCCGCACCGCAAACCCCGTCCCGCCGATATAGTCGATCTTCTCTTCCAGGGTCATCTTCGCAAGAATTGCGTCCACCTTCGCCCGCATCTCCGGACTGTCTGGCTTAGGCCCATCCGCCACCGCTCTCGCACCCCAAAGCAGCAGCACCGCCGCGCACCCAACACACGCGACCCTCTTAAAATCTCCAACAAACTTGATTGTTCGCATCAATTGACCTTCCTTTTTTCTCTGCTGCAACGCTCTTCAAGCGATCTCTTTGGTGAAACGTTTGACTTCCGCCAAATCGGGCTCATTTTGAGCGCAACAACCTTACCATCACCAACCCTCCCCCATCGACCAAAAAACTCGCCGGTACTTCAGCTACAATCACTTAAGCGCTCAACCGCTGCCGCACCATGCGAAAGTGGCGAAATTGGCAGACGCACCAGACTTAGGATGTGTTCTAAGGCATAGCGCATCAATCCGCACTGACTCGCATTGAGTCGTTTAGACCAATGTTTATGCGGGTTGGTGCGCCGCTCCTCCTCGCACCAACGCGCACCCACTCCCGCCTATCTGCAATCTCAACTGACCCCAGAACTGACCTCGCGATATTGAGTAGACCGTTCAGAACAGATTCTCTTATTATTCGCCTATGACATGGGGAGTTTGAGCACGAAGACAACGGAGTTGGCAAAGCACGTTGTTGAGAAGCTTCGTGCTGGTAAGCACCGTAGAGTTTCCGAATCACTAAGAGTTGTCACAGGTGAAAGGTGGGTTCGGTGGCAGGTGGGGCGATTAGTGTTCCATTGTTTCCGAAAACCTCGTTTTGCGGGCGCTGTGCTGAGACTCAGTGGGTCGGTGTAAGGTATAAGACGTGCGTGTTCAAGGATTTGATAAGACAGGGAAAGCATTGATATGGCTTCTGGTGCCCTTTACCGCCACGGCCGTGGTCGCTTTCATCCAAGCGTTGCGTGAAGGGTGGGATATCGGGGATACGATTGGCTTAACTTTTTTCGCAATATTCGCTACGGCATCGATTTATGAAATCCTCCGGCGAAAACGAAGAAAAGATTCGACGCAGTAGACCGCAGTTTCCGAAAACCTCGTTTTTCGTGAGGGATTACAGAGGCGTTGCAATTTACTATCCGAAGATGCCGCGAAATGCAGTTTCATCTACCCACTCGTGGACCAAGCTGTGTTGCCAAAGCCTCTTCGTGGTCGTCGTCGCAGGGGCGGTTCTAACAAGCTGCGGATGCAGGGAGACACCCGACACCGACTGGTCAGAACAGGCGGTTTCGCCTGACGGAGCTTGGATAGCAAAAGCCTCCAATCAACGTGGTGGCGGCATGGGTGGTGCATACAACGACGCGACGGTTCGCCTCAAACGAACAGCCGGACCGACTGAAGAGATAACTATTCTTTCCTTTTCCAATGAGTCCCAAGTTGCAGACCTGAAGATGGATTGGACGGACTCAACACATCTGACCGTTAGCTATCCGAGCTACGCCACGATAGATTTTCAGGCAATAAAATGCGCTGGAATTAACGTATCCGTCGTTGAAATACAGAAGGACTGGCCCATCCCGGATCGTCTAAAGAATGCTCCTACACAGTCGAGGTGAACGGACCTGCTCTCTGTACGAGCAAGTCGTTTCTCCCGCAAAGTCGGGTTATCGGCAACTACTACGTTTGAAGCTGAGCGACTATCGGTCTCCTTGTCATTCAGAATCTTCCGGCAGAGATAGCCGACGGATAGACCCCATTCGAGAGAACAGGGATTAGTCCGACGCTTTACCGCGCAGTAGTACGCGCTGTACCTGTACGGCGCTCCATTCGCCGCCTCTCGCCGTGGGGATACCTTGGTCGTTCAATCCCTCGGCTATCTGGCGCAGACTGTGCACTCCCTGTTTCTGCAACGCATAAATCTTAGGCAGCAAGTCTGCAGCGCGTTCGCTGGCCATCGCTCCGCGTACCTTCGCGCTGGCCTTAGCTCCACGCTTCGCAACGTGTGCGATGTTCCCTCGGTCTCCACCCAGGACAACTCCGCGACGTTTCGCAGCTTGTAACGCTGCCTTTGTACGCGCCGATATCATCGCGGCCTCATGTTCTGCCACGGCAGCGAGAACATGAATCGTTAGCCGGTTCGCTTGTGGGAAGTCAACAGCGGTGAATTCAACGTTGCTCTCCATGAGGTTCGAGATGAAGGCCACGTTCCGCGCCAATCTGTCGAGTTTGGCGATTACAAGAGTTGCTTTATGAATACGGCAGAGTGCCAGCGCATCGGCCAGTGCTGGCCTGTCATTGCGTTTGCCGCTCTCAACTTCTACAAACTCCCCTACCATTTGCCAGCGTCCACCATTCAAGTAGGTTTCCACTGAATCCTTCTGAGCTTCGAGGCCAAGGCCAGACCTTCCCTGTCTCGCCGTAGAGACCCTGTAATACGCACAAAACTTGCCGCTTGCCATCGCTCTCACTCCTGTTACAACAACTGCATCGTTCGTTGCTGTAAATGTAACAGGCATTCTCCCGCAATGCAAGCGAGTGGTTTTACCCAATAAGGTTGACAACAACTTTAGTCGTCAACCTACTTAGAATCAATAATTTAGGTTGACAAAGCGACACACTGCCCTCATTATCAACTTCGTTGTTCAATCCACAATGAGGTCAATCAATATGCAGTCAGAGTCCATAAAGCAGCAACATCGTGCGGCGCGTGTGGTCGTCGAGTTCCATAGGACGATCTAGGAATGTGCACCCTATGCGGGAAGCAACTATGCATGAGAAACGATTGTCACGGTCTATGCTGCGCCTCCGTAACCTTCAACTCATGCTTGGAGTCGGATGCGTTCGAACTTCAGGCGGGAGCAACTAACCGAGTAGCAACATCGGAAGCTGTCGCCGTGCCTGAGGGTATGGCCGAGGACGACTTCCGAAACCACGTGGTACATCCTCCCAAGTTTTGCGAGCTACTCAGAACCTCCCCTTCTTTCCCGTTCTAAACCTTGTAAACCTCAACAAACACCGCGTCATTACTGGCGTTTAGCGACGTGTGGAACATCGCAGAGTCGCTGTGCGGCCTTGTTTCGTGAGCATCGAGCCCGCATTTTCGGTTGACAAACAACTAAAACAGTGGTAAACTAGATAGTAATTGGATTTCTGTAGGAAGAGCACGCCTCTCCAAGGAAGCGAACCCCGATCTCCCAATTTCCCTAATCCAACAAAACTCAAATTCAAAGATCACGCCAGAGGTGCGTCTAACGCGCTTTGTGCGTGCAAGGAGCTTTTTCATTATGTCTAATAAATTGCTTAGTACAGCGCAAGTCGCTGAAATACTTGGCGTTACACGCGAGACCGTCGCTGACTACGCTTACAGAGGCGTCATTCAGGCAGCTAGGATTGCGAGGCGCTGGCGTTTTGAGCAGGCAGACGTGGATGCGTTTATCCGACGTTCGCAGGGCCGCTAAATGCCTCGCCGTTATGAACGGCGAGTAACACCGCCGTTAGTCAAGCCGCGTGCTACTTGGTCGCAGGACGAAATCACCCGCGAAACACGTGCAATGGCACGGCTCGGTATTGAGCCAGCACCTAAACCTGTTGTAGAAACTCCACCCACACCAGAGGCAGCACCAGCACCAACGGTGCCACAACGAAAACGAAACCGTAAACCCACAGAACCTGCCGCATCGTCACCGTATCGGCTAGTCTTCGACAGCGAAGGCTCCGTCGTTGGCTGGAGAACTGAAGGCAGCGACAGCATAGAGCCGCATATAGTGCGGCCAAGAAAGAGATCCAAACCATGAGTACTGTAATTGAAAGTCCCATCTTCCCCAGTAGTGAACCAACACCGAATCCTGACGGTCTCACCGAAGTACAGCGCCAGGTCGCCGAATCGAACTCGAACCCTACATCCACGCAGAGCACGGCCCCAGAGCTTACGGACTGGAAAACGCTCTACCAAGCCGAACGAGAAAAGAACGAACGCATGGAGGTAGCCTTCAAAGCTGGACGCTTCGAGCCAGCCACGCCACGACCTGATGTGCGGCCAGCGATGACCAACGATCGGCTCCGTGCTTTGTGGGGAGACTTACGTTATCAGAAGAGCAGCGAAGCCGAACGCATCACTGCCTTGGGTGGAGACCCGAGCACGGTAGACCGGGGATTGCTCAAGCGACTCTTCGGCAGTCCCGCTGACGGCAACGATGGCCGGGAGGCGCAGGAGCTTGCGAAGACCAACATGGGTCGCTATAGAACGCTTCGGGAATACGCCAAAGCAATTCGGATTCTGTAAACGAGCTTGCAACGATTTGTCACCGTTGCGGGAGTAAAGCCAACATGACACCGGGATGCCTTGGCAGGGTGTCCCGGACTCCTATTCCAACCCTCGCGCCACAATGGTCAACGAGGTCTAATGTTGTCACACAACAATGACACGATTCACCAGTACCAGCGCAGATAGTAGTGAATATTGACCTACCTCTCCTACTGTCCTCTAAGGCAGAAGGTGGACGGTCATCGCTGTGCTTACGTTGTCATTCAACTGTCCATGTTGTCACAGCGTCGTCACAGCGACGCGCAGCGTAGTTACGACCTCAGTGCCAAGCACAGTACGACGCAGTACAAGACCCAGCGATAGAGATTGATTACCTCTATCTGCATATATGAAGGATTCAGATGAAACTAGTAGCCGGAATTACTGTTGGAAGGCTCACCTTACTTGCACGAGACCCTGATAAGAAGCGGAATTGGATATGCAAATGCTCGTGCGGTAATCCCACCGACCCCTCTATTCGAGACCAGTCACTATCAAGCGGTAAGAGTCAATCTTGTGGATGCCTGAAGCTGGAATTGCTATCCGCACGCAAGACCCACGGCATGAGCCACACACCAACTTACAAAAGTTGGTGCGGTATGTGGAACCGGGTGCGGAACGATTCGGAGTACATCAGGCGGGGAATAACAGTCTGTGACCGCTGGCTGGACTTCCTGCACTTCTTGGAGGACATGGGTGAGAAACCGGACGGATACCGTATCTCCATTGAACGCCTCGACAACGACGGAAACTATGAACCCGGTAACTGCGTTTGGGAAGGCCCAGCCGCTCAGAACAGGAATAAGAGAGACATGATTCGTATACGCATACGGTCGGAAAGATTCGACACTAGCAAGTGCCCGACAGAATGGGCGGAAATCTTACACGCTCACACAGGGAACACTCGATGGAACCGGCGCAAACTGAAGTCCGAGATTGACCTTTGGGGCAGCATAGACACGATTCTCCAAGCGGCAGGGATAACAAGTCTGACTGCACACTCTGCAGACGACCTGTTCCAACAGGATGAATTATTCGCAGCCTAAAGTTCGCCTCCCTCGTCCTGAATCCCGAGGGCAGGCCACCCGGAGAGCCGTAGCCTAATCAGCGTATTCACGCGGCTCTCCTTCTCTTGCATGTCGCAGCGACCAGCCCCCTCTGCCGTGGTCTCTATGAGGGAGAGTAGTCATTCCACTGGAACCCTTCGCCGTGACCGGCACCGTGTCCTCACCGTGACCCACAACCCGCTTCGCCCGTACGACACGGTACGGCGTTTCACTGATTCGACCATATGACACTACATCCACGCAGAATGGCCACCACGCAACCCCGGCTTGACCCAGACAGAGGACATTCGACACCCTTGCACACCCTCGTACCGCATCGCTGTGACGTTCCCGCCAACACGCACCGAGCCGCTTACAGCATTCACACATGAAAGGCAGCATCGCCAGAATCAGACTTTCGCCGTACCAGATCAAGTTCGCAGCTGCTCTCCTGTGGCTGCGTCGTCTCGGAGTGATGGAGAACCTGCCCCACTCCGAGACTTTTGATGTGCAACCATTCGGTCTTATCGCCTTAATAGGCACGCAATCGCGTCAGGATTGGTTCTAACGCATCGCCGATACAAAGATGAGGGTAAGGTCGTCCGCGCTGTAACGGCGCCTTAGAAACGAATATCTAGGTTGACACATTCGGCCTATCTTGTAACTCCACAACTAAATAGCCAAAGTCGCCGACCGTAGCGACAACGGCATTGCATTGCAAAAATTTGAATCACTTTTAGGAGAATTCTTGAACGCATCATTAGAAACAAAACTCGCATATACAAAAGCCGAAGCCGCCCACATGCTTTCGGTATCAATCCGCACCATTGACAATTTGATTGCACAGAAAGAACTGACTGCCCGTAAAATCGGCAGGCGTGTAGTAGTTCCTCACACTTCGATTGTGGCTCTATTACGCACTGACAGCTTTACAATGCCGAGGGCGGCCTAATGGCAGACAAAAAGACTAGAGGCATCTTTGAGAAGGTTCCGGGCAGCGGTGTCTGGTACATCCGCTATGCAGACGCATCCGGCAAGATCAGAAAAGAGAAGGCTGGTACGGTCGCCGTGGCCGGAAAGCTGCTGCTAAAGCGAAAAGCCGAAAGCCAGGTGGAGCGCAAGCTCCCAAGCCTGAGTCGTCGCCGCGTAAAGTTCTCAGAACTTGTCGCGGATATGATCGAGTATTCCGAGCGGAACAATCGGCCAGATACCGCTTATAACAACGAGCTGCGAGTAAAGAGGATTCTTCCTGACTTCGGAGACCGCTTCGCCGACGATATAAAACCTCAGGAGATTGAACGGTGGCTGTCTGCACATACTGCAACCCCTGCAACAAACAATCGCTATCACGCGACGTTGTCACTTATATTCCGGCTTGCCGTACAGAATCGGAAGATCGACCATAACCCTCTGGCCAACATCAAAAAGAGGCGTGAGGACAATCGGAGACTTCGGTTTCTGACTGCAGATGAGGAAGGCAAACTCAGAGAGTATATCCAAGCGCACTGGCCGCATCACTGGTGCGCTGTAGAGCTTGCTTTGAATACAGGAATGAGGAGGGGAGAGCAATTCAGCCTTCGATGGCGTGACGCTGACCTTGAACGTCGGATTATCACTCTCCAGACGACTAAGAACGGCAAACCGCGACATATACCGTTGAACAACGCAGCCATCGCCGCATTACAGTCTGCCTACTCGCTGTCAAACGAGCAGCCTTGGGTATTCCTCAATCGCTACGGTGAGCAGCATACAAGTCCCCGCACATGGTTCGAGAAGGCAACCAAGGAACTAAGGCTCAGGGACATCACTTGGCACACGCTACGACATACGTTCGCTAGTCGCCTTGTGATGGCTGGTGTGTCACTCGTCACGGTCAAGGAACTAATGGGTCATAAGACAATTGAGATGACTTTGCGATACGCGCACTTGGCACCAGAGCACAACCTAGCAGCGGTACAGATGCTATGCGATACTCATAAAGGGACTGACCCCAGAACTGACCCAAGCTCTGAAACAGTCCGAAACGCTGCACCTAACAGCGTCAACTAAATATAAGTCCTGTAATAGCTTACAGGCACCATGCGAAAGTGGCGAAATTGGCAGACGCACCAGACTTAGGATCTGGCGGGGTAACCCGTGGGGGTTCAAGTCCCCCCTTTCGCACCAAAGAGTTAGGGCCGATTGAAAAATCGGCCCTTTTCACGTGCAGCTGCGATCCGATAACAAGCGGTGTGACGGGCAATCCAGAAGCTACTGATCGAAAGAGCCCTTCAGCACATTGCCGGATATTCTGTGGCTCCAATCGAGCAGTTCCACCGCAGGACAACTGATCGGAACGAACCTCACGCCCCTAACGGTGTCACGTTATACGCACGTGCCAGATCGTTGATGTTGTTCCGAAGGGTTGCCCACAGTTTAGCCACGTCGCTCCCGTACTTCCCTCTGGCGACAACCTGGTTGATCCTGCGACCGTCGTCAACCACACGTTCGACCTGAGACTTCGTTTCTATCCATTTCTCGGTAGCGTCGAACTTGCGTCGTAGCCTGTTCGTGGAACTGTTCAGATCGCCAAGGGCATCGTCCAACTCGTCCTTGCCTGCTTGAGCAGTGTTCGTTCTTGCGTCGGTATTTGCCGTACCCCGGCGGCTCGACGTACGGCCGCTCTGTTGGGCTGTCGAGGCTGTATTTCTCGCGTTGTCACCTCGACGTTCCAGGTAATCCCTGAACTGGTCCACGCCGTCCTCCACTCGGAGGATCTTTTCCGCGACAAGCCCCTTGGTCATCGTCTGCGCGACGACGGGGATCGAAAGCGCAAAGATTGCACAACAACACAGCGCAGTCACGCCGATTTTCCCGAGGGTCATATTCGCCTCCATGTTGATTCGGCTTTCCATGTCATCTTAGTCGGTGTGGCACGTTCAAGTCCCGCGTTTCGCACCAATATCTTAGGGCCGATTGAAAATCGGCCCTCGCCTTACTGTGCGCGATTGCGTATCTCGCGCCGTGTATAGAGAGCCTGGATAAGCGTGGCAGCGAGCGCGGTCCAACCCGTCTGATGTGACGCACCAAGACCGCGACCCGTGTCGCCATCAAAATACTCACTGAAGAGGATCAGGTCTTTCCAATAGGGGTCGGTAGCGTAACGTCCTTCTCGACCATGGCTGGGCCGGTGACCATCCTTGTCGGGGAGGAAGAGACTCACCAGACGTCGTGCGATGTCTTCAGCAATCTCGACAAGTGTCCGCTGCTTGCCGCTGCCGGTAGGGTACTCAAGCTTAAAGTCATCGCCATATACCAGCGAATAGCGCTCGAATGCATTGAGCAGCAGCATATTCATTGGAAACCATATTGGGCCGCGCCAGTTACTATTGCCGCCGAACATGCCGCTGTCCCCTTCTGCCGGCGTATAACGAACCGTGAGGTGCTGTCCATTCAACTCTGCTTCGAACGGATGCTCACGATGATGTCGTGACAATGCGCGGATGCCGTGCAGAGAGAGAAACTCTGACTCATCGAGGACTCGCTGCAGGACACGTTGAAATCGATCGCGGGGCGCAATGGCGATCCACTGCGAGCCATTGATCTCTTCGTTCCGAGACTCGGCAGTGCTGACATACTCTGAAAGCTCCTCCTTGTACGTCAGGAACCAATTCATGCGCTTCTCGAAATCCTTCAGGCCCTCCACCGTACCCCGCTTCATAATGCACACAGCGAACAGAGGGGCTATACCAACCATGGAACGCACCTTCAGCGACATGCCGCTGCCATCGTCGCGTTCCAGCTTATCGAAATAAAATCCCTCTTCTTCGTCCCACAAGCCGGTCCCCCCAACCGAGTTAATGGCATCGATGACAGCGATGTAATGCTCGAAAAACTTGCTCGCGATGTCTTCGTAGGCCTTTGAGCGTTGGTGCGCTAGTTCCAGTGCAATCTGGAGCATGGATGCGCAGTACAGCCCCATCCACGCAGTACCGTCAGCCTGGTGAAGAGACACACCCTGCGGTAGAGAGATGGAGCGATCGAAGACACCGATGTTGTCGAGCCCCAGGAAGCCACCTCCGAAGAGATTCCGTCCCTTTTCATCGTTGCGGTTCACCCACCAGGTGAAATTCAGCATCAGCTTCTGGAAGGCACGCTCCAGAAAGTCGAGATCGCCGACGCCGTTGTCTACGCTTAACCGATAGACATGCCAGACAGCCCATGCATGAACTGGCGGGTTGACGTCGCCGAAGGAAAATTCATACGCGGGCATTTGCCCATTCGGATGCATGTACCACTCGCGCAGCAACAGAAGAAGTTGAGTCTTCGCGAACTCCGGATCGATGCGCGCCATGGGGATCATGTGGAACGCCGTGTCCCAGGCGGCGAACCATGGGTACTCCCACTTATCGGGCATCGAAAGAATGTCACGGCAGAAGAGATGCCGCCAGCTTTCCGACTTTTTCATGCGCTCTGGTGGAGGTGCGATCTGTGTCGGATCGCCAGTCATCCATTGCTCCGCGATGAAGTAATAAAACTGCTTGCACCACAGCAGGCCGGCGAAGGCTTGGCGTGAGATGTTGCGCTCCTCTGCCGTAGCCTCTCGTGGAATGTGCTGTGCGTAGAAGTCGTCCGCCTCCGACTTGCGTAGTGCGAATACCTCTTCTGCCTGGGCAACATCAATTACCGCTGGTTCCATGGGAACTGAGTTCTGAGGTCTCTCGTGCGATGGCGTCTCGCGATCGATGCATACGAGACGGAGGTAAATCGTTTGGCTGGCATCAGGTTGCAGAATGAGTCGGTATAAAAGCGCGCACTTCGTGCCGTTGCCTTCCTTTACCGCATTCTGTTCACCGCGAACGATAAAGCGATCGAAGCCGTCTTTACTAAAATGGTCAGTGCCGCCGTAGTTGGGGTCAAGACGCCGCATGTTGCTGTCGTTCTCGGTGAAGAGAAGGCGATCCGGCAACATCGCATTTCCATCCAAAGGCTCGAAACGATAGGCACCCAGGACCTTGTGTTCCGCTCGTACAGAGAATGATCCGGTCTGCGCGATCCTGGGCCTCGTCCTCCCGGTTGCTTCCAGATTCTTCCACGACCAGTTGTTTCGTAGCGTAAGCTGCGGCATGATCGTGAGCGGCGCTGCGTCAGGGCCACGATTGTGCGCCGTGATGCGGATCAGCATGTCTTCTGCGTCGGCCTTTGCATACTCGATGAAGACGTCGAAGTAACGGTTCTCATCGAAAATGCCGGTATCCAGTAGTTCATACTCCGGCTCGGCATAACCACGCCGCTTATTTTCTTGCCGAAGTTGATCGTAAGGAAAAGCCTTCTGCGGATATTTGTACAGCGCCTTGCAGTAGGAGTGCGTCGGTACAGCATCCAGATAATAGAACTGCTCTTTAACGTCTTCGCCGTGATTGCCTTCAGGGTTACCGAGCCCGAAGAGGCGCTCCTTTAGAGTTTGGTCTTGCCCATTCCATAGAACCGTGCTGAAGCATAGACGGCACTGGCGGTCAGTCCATCCGAGAAGGCCGTCCTCACCCCAGCGGTAGGCGCGGAACTGCCCCATCTCATAAGGAAACGAATTCCAGACATCACCGTTGTACGAGTAATCCTCCCGAACTGTGCCCCACTGGCGTTCCGGTAGATAGGTACCCCACCGCTGCCAGTTTTTCGTGCGAAGCTTGTTTTCGATAAGGCGTTGGTCTTCTGCCGTCTTCGGATCGGACATAGCCCATTCTTACGCCGATGGAGTTCAAGGTCACGCGGGTGCTTGCAAATCTGTGATCATAAGCGCCGCCACAAACCGCGCCAGGGTCCGTTGGCGCACTGATGAAGTTTTCCAGGGTTAGCCGGATCCTCACTCGCTGTTAAGCGGCAGTCGCAACCCTTACTCCTGTGTCCAATTCTGTGACGGCGGTTTGTTCCCGCTTATACTGGGTAGGAATTGAGTTCAAATATCGCCTTGAAATACAAATGAGTACCAAGTCAGCCAAATCCCGCTAAACTATTGATTCTAGGTTCCCCGTGAACTTAGGATCTGGCGGGGTAACCCGTGGGGTTTCAAGTCCCCTCTTTCGCACCAAAAACACTCGTCCTTTGAAAGCGAATCAATGAGTCAGCAGCAGAAACCAGCACCCGACCAACCCAGGCTCAATCTCACCAGCACCGCCGACTATCGCGACGGCTACGCCAACAGCGTTCAGGTCCGCATGTCTGTCTGGGACTTCCTCCTCGTCTTCGGAACCCTCTCCCAGGACTCGCCCGACGAGATCAATGTCCGCAACTTCCAGGGCGTCTACCTCAGCCCCCAGCAGGCAAAAGCGCTCCTCAACGTCCTCGGCCACAACATAGCCCAGTACGAGCAGACCTTCGGCCCCATCGCTCTCGATCAGCAACTCCCCCAACCCAACGGCCCCATTCACTAGAATCTCTCATGATCACCGCGCTTCTTTTGAGGTGTCATCCTGAGCCAGGCGAAGCGGAGTCGAAGGAGTCGAAGGACCTGCCGTTTTTGCAGGATGTATCGCTTGGGAGACTGCTCTGATCGTGCCACACGTTGCAAAAACTGAGCGAAAAGCCCCACCGGACATCCCTCTCTGGATGCTCTTCCCGCTCTTCTTCGTAGCCGTCTACCTCTCTCACTACACTCTCCTCCGCCTCCCCTACTTCTGGGACGAAGCCGGCTACTACATCCCCGCCGCATGGGACTTCTTCCGCACCGGCTCCCTCATTCCACAGACCACCCTCTCCAACGCCCACCCGCCGCTGCCCTCCATACTCCTTGCTGCCTGGTGGCATCTCTCCGGCTACGTCGTCAGCGGAACCCGCACTTTCGTCTGCATGATCACCGCCGCTGCCCTGCTCGCCGTCTACAAACTCGGCCGCACTCTTCTCACCACACCAGCCGCCATCGCTCTCGTCATTCTCACCGCCGTCTATCCCATCTGGTACGCGCAAAGCACGCTCGCCCACGCCGACATCTTCGCCGCCTGCTTCACTCTCTGGGGACTCGCCCTTTACTTCGACACGAAATCCGAAAACCAGATCCTCGCCTCCGCCGTCTTCTCACTCGCCGTTCTCTCCAAAGAGACCGCCATCGTCACCCCCTTCGCCCTGGCTCTCTTCGAAGCAGCACTCTTCTTCCGCAGCAGCGGTGACAAAAGACAACGCCGCTACCACGCCCTCTGGATCGCCTCGCTCCTTTCGCCGCTGATCCCTCTCATCGCCTGGTATGCTTACCACCGCTATCGCACCGGCTTCATCTTCGGAAACCCCGAATACCTCCGCTACAACGCCACCGCCAATCTCGGCCTGCACCGCATCCTGCTCTCGCTCTGGCACCGCTTCCTTCACCTCGCGACGCACATGAACATGTTCGTCCCGGTCGTCTGCGCCATCGCCGCCTTCCTCATCCCCATCACACCCTCAAGCTCAAAACAAACCATCTCCCGCCGCACCTTCGAAGCCATCTTTACCGTCCTCATCGCCAACTGGTTCGCCTTCTCCATCCTCGGCGGAGCGCTTCTCACCCGCTATCTCCTCCCGATGTATCCCCTCATCCTGCTGGTCTGCATCGCGATCTGGAGGCATCATCTGGGCCAATGGCTCTGGCTCGCAGCCCTCACCGCCGTCGCATTCCTCTGCGGCATCTGGATCAACCCGCCTTACGCCTTCGCACCCGAGGACAACCTCACCTACCGCGACATGGTGATCCTCCATCTCCAGGCCATCCACCTCATCGAGCGCCAATACCCGCAGGCCACCGTACTCTCCGCCTGGCCCGCAACCGCCGAGATGATGCGACCCGAGCTTGGCTACTCTCACGCTCCTCTTCGTACCGTCCAACTCGAAAACTTCAGCTTCGACGAGATGCAGAAGGCCGCCGCCGATCCCGGAGCCTACGACACTGCCCTCATCTTCTCCACCAAGTGGGAGCCATCCGCCACCAGATTAAAATCTCGGTAAAGCAAACGAACAGGCCGATGCGAAATACTTCGACTTCCACCATGACCTCACCCCACACGAAGCCGCCGCTCTCCTTCACGGCGAAATCGTCTGGCAGAACCGCCGCAAAGGCGAGTGGGCCGCCGTTCTGCGCTTCCCCCGCGCCGTGAACGCACAACTCACCCGCTGAAGCCAACCTGGACAGTCAGGGCTTGCTTCAGCCTTCTTTCATAGCAAAGTGGAACGTCACCCACGTCTGAACCTGCACCGGCTGCCCATTCTGCACATACGGCTTATACCGCCAGTGACGCACAGCCTTCTCCACCGGACCCCTCAGTTGTACCGGACCATTGAGAGCCACCGCTCTCTCAATCTTTCCCTTCTCCGAGATCAACACCCGAACCAGCACATCGCCCTCCAGCCGTGCCTTCTTTGCCGCCTTTGGGTACGAAGGCATCTGGAACTTCACAATATTGCTGCTCAGCAATCCCGCTGAGACTGCCACGCTCGGATGAAGCAGATTGAACTGCTTTGCCGATGATCCTGCTCTCGGCGTATATCCCGCCCCGACCCCGCCTCCTGCCACTGACGACGCCATCTTTGCATTCGCTGACTCTTCGGCGACACCAGGCATTCCTCTGCCCAGGTTCGGGCTGGCATCCGCCTTTGCAATTACAACCGGATACGACATCGCCACAATTGCGCCCGGCATACCATCTGCCATCTTGGTCTCCGTCTCCGCAATCACAGGAGGCGACTCCGTTCTCGTAAAGTGAATCTTCGCGGGCCCTGTCTCCAGCGTCGGAATCGTGCGAGGACTTACATCCAACTCATCCATATGCCCAAGAATCGACATCCAGTTCTCAGCGCCCCCTCGGTTCCCCGGCATCCCTGCCAGCGAACCCGAACTCACCTCGGCGACAAATGGGGACTCACCCGGAGTGGCCATGTGAATCTTCCCTGCGCCTCGCTCGATCACCGGAATTTCAGGCGTTTGCTCCTGCGCAACTCCCTTTTGTTCGGTATCTACTAAGGTGGACAACCCGCTCAGCGGAGTGGTCTCTTCATCATCGGCTCGCGCCACACTGCTTGCTGGCTTATTCCCCGCCTTCTGCTGGCCAACCACTCTTCCGCGGCTCCGGATGCGCATCTGTTCCTTTGGATCCGCCTCACTCACCTCAACTTCACGCTCTCTTGTTACAAACGGTCCCATCGAAGACTGGCTCGCAATCCTCACCGCGTCGCGATACAGGAATACGCAGACCACAGTCGGTGGCAGGAGCACAAGAAATCCGAATATCGCAACCAGAAGCTGAAGCCGCCTATCCGGTATCGCTGACTCGCCCGTGATTCTGGTCAAAGCGGCCTTGACCGTCCCCATGAAACCCTGGTCACGCCTCTCTAACATTTCCTGCAAATCGGCACGATAAGCTCTGAAGATATCTTGCGGCGGTTCGGCGCTCGGAATCTCGGCCTCTGAAAACCTCTGCAAAGGCTGAGCAGCAGGCATCACTACCTTAGGTGGAATCTCCTCATATCTCCGAGCCTCAACCTCGCGCGGAGTCTTCGTTCGCCCATCCAGTTCTTCCAGTTGTTGCCTGATTCGCTTGAGCCGGTCCTCGCTCGCATTCTCCGGTTCTCTTATCCCAGCCTCTCGCCGGTCTGTTCCATTCTCAACATTGCCAAATCCGGCATACATAGCCGGCACTCTTGAGCCTGAGCCAGCCGCCGCTCCTGGGTCGCCCATCTCATCGTGGGCCTCGCCATTCAGATGGCTCCGCTCTCCTGCTCTTTGTTCTTCGCCTGGGCGGACAACCGCTCCGTTATCCATTCCGACTCGAAAAGCGTCAGGCGATTGAGGCTTATTGTTTCCTTTGACTGCGGATCCACCATGACTCCATCCGCCAAGACCGCTCAAAAACACCATCAACGGAGCTACGTTGGAAGGGCTGACACCCGTCGGCCTGGGACCAGTTACCGCAATCCCAAGAATCGTCGCCATCTCGTCAACGGTCAGGCGCCCCTCTTCTCGTTGTTGCATCCACCGCGCCAACATCGAGAAGTCCACTCGAAACTCATCGTTTCGAATAAGCTTCGGAGCAAGTTGCGGAAGATCCCCAGCCTTCCCGTAATGCACACTGTGGCGTCTGAACAATTCGTGGAACTGCTCCACGTATGTTCCGTATCGGTCAGAGGTCTCCCGCGCATTGGAGAAAACGCTCATAGTGGAAGCGCCAATCATAACCCCGGAGCCGGTACCTTTTCTAATACCCAAAAGTAATGCCTCTTACAAACTCTTCTCTTTCCTCACCCTCCAGACACTCACAAATCCAGCAAAATCAATAACGAGCAGCGATAAGCTCCTCGTTTGTTGATTTTTTAGAAATCAAGCCGCAGAGCCGCCTGTCCTGTGCGGTTCCCCGCGTTCTCCGCTGTCTGCGCTCCGATCAAAGCTCCAAAAGTCGAAGCGCTGTCCTGCCCATGCGCCGCAACCGCGCACAGCAAAGCCAATCCCAGCAGCGGAATCAGCACAAGCCGTGACAACCGTACACGTGCGGTCGAATGCGTGAGATAGATGCAGATCGATCGGATAAACATAGCTCTTCGTTCGTTTCCTTGTCCGTTGGCCTACAACACCTCTAGAAAAACGGAAACCGAATAAAAAGCCCGTATGTTCGGCGTTAAGAAGTCATAGAGAAGGCATAAAAAATTCCATTAGTGCCAAAACGCAGCACTCTATCCATACCCTCACGCCAACCTGCGGATATCGCTTCACGAAAACCCTTTCCCAGGTTTCAGCTACACTGTTTTCATCGTGCGACGCGCGCTCGCCATCCTGTTGTTGACAATCTTCAGCCTTCCCTACGCTTCCGCGTTCTTTGGGCCGGAAAGGGCAGAGGGGAGTCAGCCGGCCTGCTGCCGCAAAAATGGCAGGCACCACTGCGCGATGATGTCCTCTGGCTCACCTCAGGGTGAAAACATCAGCGTCGTCGCAGAGAAGTGCCTTTACTCTCCTGCATTATCAACAGCGTTGCATTTGCCGATCTATTCGGCACCGGTCGGTGCAAGCGTCTTTGCAGAGCTTTACAGTCATTCCGCCGTTCACGCGCAGACCGAGGCGAAGTATCGTATCTCGTCCGACCGTTCACGCCAGAAACGCGGGCCTCCCACCCTCATCCTTCTGTAGCCACCGTTGAGTTTTCCCACGAAAACTCCCCCTCTTTCTTGAGCTACCCAAGGAGTCCTTATGCGCAGAATCACATTCATTCTGCTCGCCATCGTTCTCTCTTTAAGCCATCGCACGTATGCAACGATATTCGGCAGCATCGAAGGCATCGTTCACGATCCGCAACACCGTCCAATCGCCGGCGCAAACGTTCTCATCAAATCGGCTACCTCAGACGTTACCTTTGCCGCACAAACCAATCAGGCGGGCTCGTTCCGCATCGCCGCCGTCCCGATCGGTGAGTACATCGTCACCATCCAGCAGCCTGGTTTCAGCAAGATCGAGCAGCACATCACCGTCGCCTCCAATACTTCACCCATTCTCCATTTCGAGTTGACGATTGCTCGTATTGAACAATCGACCGTCGTCACCACGGACGAACGGACTGCCAACGTGGATTCAGTCACTCCTACGACGCTGGTCGATAAAGCAACCATCCTCGGCACGCCGGGAGCAAGCCGCACCAACGGCTTGGAGATGATTACCGACTACGTGCCCGGCTCATACGAGACGCACGATATGCTGCACATGCGCGGCGGGCATCAGGTGAGTTGGCTCATCGACGGCGTGCAGATCCCCAACACCAACATCGGCAGCAACCTCGGCGCCCAGATCGACCCAAAGGACATTGACTACTTGGAAGTGCAACGCGGCAGCTATACCGCCGACATCGGCGATCGTACCTACGGCGTCTTCAACGTCGTACCCCGCGTAGGCTTTGCGAGCGACAACCAGGGCGAGCTTATCCTGAGCGCCGGTAACTTCTACCAGACTAACGATCAGATTAGCTTCGGCAGCCATACGGAAAAGTTCGCTTACTACGCCAGCCTCAACGGCAACCGCAGCAATTACGGTCTGCAACCACCCGTCTCGCAGCCCTATCACGATTCAGTCAACGGATACGGCGGTTTCGGATCGTTCATCTACAACCGCACGCCGCAGGATCAGTTCCGCCTCGTGACGCAATTGCGCACCGACTACTTCCAGGTCCCCTACGATCCTGACCCCAACAGCCTCGGCAATCAGGTCTACGATTCAAGCGGCCTGCGCGACGGACAACATGAGACGGATGGGCTGACAATCTTTTCGTGGGTCCGCACCTTTAATCCATCCACACTCCTGCAGGTCTCGCCTTACTACCACTACAACAGCGCAAACTACGAACCCAATCCGAACGACCTGCCCGTCGCGACCACAAGCGACCGCGCCTCAAACTACGCTGGCTTACAGGCATCCATCTCAACCGAGATCGCTCGAAACACCCTTCAGGCGGGCCTCTTTTCCTTCGGCCAGCATGACAGCTACACCTTCGGCAGCATCTTCAATGACAGCAGTTCGCAAAACTTCCTGACCAACGATGCAGCGTCCGGCGGCCTGGTCGAAGGCTTCGTCTCCGACAACTACAAAGTCACACCGTGGCTTACTCTCATCGCCGGCCTGCGCCAGTCCTGGTTCCGCAGCGACTTCACTGAAAAAGCCACGAACCCGCGTGTCGGCGCTGCCATACAGATTCCCAAACTGAACTGGGTCTTTCGCGGATTTTACGGCCGCTACTATCAGCCGCCGCCGCTCCTCACTGCCTCCGGTCCAATCGTCGATTACGCCAACTCTCAGAACACCTCCTTTGTGCCGCTGCACGGTGAACACGACGAAGAGCATCAATTCGGTGTGCAGGTTCCGTTTCGCGGATGGTTGCTCGACATCGACAACTTCAAAACCCGCGCCAACAACTTCCTCGATCACAGCAACATCGGAGAATCCAGCATTTACTATCCCGTCACCGTCGATGGCGCGCTCATCCGCGGCTGGGAGTTAACGCTGAACTCACCACGCCTATGGCATTACGGCCGGGCGTACGTGACCTATTCCAACCAGATCGCCGAGCAGCGCGGACCCATCAACGGCGGCCTCATCTGTTTCCCGGTCACATCGCCACAGTGCGATGCCGGATTCGATTACAGGCCGGTCGACCACGACCAGCGCAATACGCTCAACGTAGGCTTCAACGCCACGCTGCCCTGGCACGTCTTCGCCTCCACGAACGTCTACTACGGCTCAGGATTCACCAACGGAAGCCCCAACGCCCAATACCCAGGCGATTACCTTCCCGAACACACAACCTTCGACCTTTCGGTAGGAAAGACCATCACCGAGAAGCTCACCGTCTCGGTCACTTCGCTCAACGTAGCCAATCGCCGAGTGCTGCTCGACAACAGCCTCACCTTCGGCGGCTTCCACTACAACGATCCCAGGCAGCTCTACGCGGAGGTTCGCTACCGCTTCCACTACTAAGCTTTTGAACATCAGCCCAAATACTTTCTGCACGGGTTTGCGTCTCGAAGCGCATTTTCCACACCCTGACTCTTGACACCACTGCTAACCTTAAATCAGGAACAATCCAAGCCCGGCGCACAGCCGGGCTTTTCCTTACTACGCAAATGGCCTCCAACGTGCGCGAAGAAGTCCGGACGTAACCCCATTTGTTTGGAATATTTTGCACACCTTCAAGGGGGAGGGGGAGTATCACGATGATGCATCAGGCCACGTCAAAACGAGCAGCTATACTCAACCTGTGCATCGCTTCCGCCCCACGCTCCGGCTCCTCCTCGCAATTATTTTTCTCGTCTCACCCATCCTCGCTCAGCAACCCGCGAACGCTCCCGGCAACGGAGGCCGCGTCGTCCTCGTCCTCCCCTTCGACAACCGTTCCGGCCAAACCAATCTCTCCTGGATCGGCGACTCCTTCCCCGACACCCTCAACCAGCGCCTCACCTCCGCCGGCTATCTCACCATCTCGCGCGACGACCGCCTCTACGCACTCGATCACCTCGGCCTCCCGCTCGACTTCAAGCCCACACGCGCCTCCACCATCCGCATCGCCCAAACCCTCGACGCCAACTTCGTCGTCGTCGGCAGCTTCAACGTCGCCAACAACCGCATCTCCGTGCAGGCGCAGGTCCTCGACGTCAGCCAGCTCCACTTGTCTGCGCCCATCGAAGACTCCGCCGACATGCAGCGCCTCTTCGACGTCCAGAACGCCATCGCCTGGAAGATAGCCCGCCAGCTCGATCCCAAATTCAACGTCGCCGAACAAACCTTCCTCGCCGCACCCGGGCAGGTCAAGCTCAGCGCCTTTGAAAACTACATCCGCGGAGTCACCGCCACCACGCCACAGGAGCGCATCAAGCGCCTCCAGGCCGCCGTGCAGGAAGTCTCCGACTACAACGCCGCTCTCCTCGCCCTCGGAAAAACCCTCTACACCGAGCGCCAGTTCGACCAGGCCGCCGCAACCCTCGCAAAAATTCCGCGCACCGACCAGCGCGCCCTCGAAGCCAACTTCTACATCGGCCTTGCCCGCTTCAACTCCGCGCGCTACGCCGACGCCGAATCCGCCTTCGCCTTCGTCGCCAGTCGTCTTCCGCTCCCCGAGGTCATCAATAATCAGGCCGTCGCTACAAGCCGCCAGGGCCACGACGCCACCGCACTCTTTCAGCGCGCCGTCGCCTCTGACCCCAACGACGCCGACTTCCACTACAACCTCGCCGTCTCTCTCCTTCGCCGCGGAGACTTCGCCGGGGCCCAGCGCGAGATCGACCAGACCCTCAAACTCCACCCCCACGACAACGAGGCCGCTGAACTCAAAGCCACCATCTCCGCCGGCCGAAAATTAGCCGCACCGGCAAAGTCCGCCAACACCGCCGCCGACAACACTCCCATCGAACCCGTCGAACGAATCCGGCGCACTTACTCCGAAGCCTCCTTCCGCCAGGCCGCCTTCCAGCTCGACCAGATGCGAGCCATGCGCATGGCCACACTCCCAGCCGCCGAGCAGTCCAACCAATACACAGCGCTGGGCCACGACTATCTCGCTCAAGGCCTCATCCTCGAAGCCGAGCAGCAGTTCCAATCCGCTCTCGCCGCCGACCCCAACTCTGCCACCGCCCACGCTGGCCTCGCGCAGGTCCGCGAACGCAGCGGCTCCTTCCCCGAAGCCCGCACTGAAGCCCAAGCCTCCCTCAAACTCAAGCCAAACGCCGACGCCTACCTCGTCCTCGCCCGCATCGAGCTCCACGACAACCAGACCGCAGCCTCCGCCGCCGACGTAGCCCAGGCCCTCAAACTCGAACCCAGCAACTCCGCCGCCCACGGCATGAAGCAGGCCCTGGCCTCCCGCGGCCAGTCACTCCCATAACCACGTCTCGAAACCGGTATTGTAGCGATTGCAGGTGTCTTGTTCCCCGGAACATCGAAACGACACGCGTTCATAAAAAAATTACCCCACAACGGAAGGGCACGGCTTCAGCCGTGCCAAATAAACGCGCCGCAAAGCGGCTACCGCTCTGCCGAAGGCCCGAGCGAAGGCGCAGCCGAAGCGACTGAATGACTGCCCGCCACAACAACGGTGGGAAAGAAATGAAACACTAACGCCGCCTCGACCAATGAAACTCCGCCCCACCCATAATCGTCCTGCCCTGCAGCGGAACTCCCGGAATCTCCTGATAATTCGTATTACTCACGTTAAGGGCCCGAATGTAAGGACGAACATGTCCGGCATTGCGTGCAAACGCGACGTCCCACAAAGGATAGGGCGACTGCATTGTCTTCTGAACCACCGCGAGCTGCGTACGCGCACTGATCCGCGCCGGCAGTTGTGCCGTCCACACAACCAACGCACTCTGCGCGGCATAGTTGAAAGCGTACTCAGAGATAAGCCCCGCTGGTGGCGAAGTAGCCTGCACCGCCGTATAGCTCAGCTGTAACTGCTGGCTGAGTGGAAGACGCAGACGAAGATCAGCCTCCACCCCGTTGTAGGCATAGTTGGCGACATTCGTAGCCTGCCACGGTTTCGACAAATCATATTTCGAGTAGTCAATGCCGTTGTGTTGATGAAGGCTGAATCCGGTAGCAGTCAGCGTCAGCGGCGCACGGGAAGGTGCCCAGTCGAGACCGCCTTCATAACTCCACGACGACTCAGGCTTCAGGTTTGGATTGCCGATCGTAGTCGGGTCCGAATAATAAAGGTCGAGATAAGTAGGCAACCGATAACCGTGTCCCACAGAGACACGCGCCCGAATCGTCGAAGACACCGCATATGCTGCCGCAATCGACGGAGAAAAAACCGAGTCTCCACCCGAAAAGACCTGCTCACGCGCACCCACCGAAAGCGAAAAGCGCTTCAGCGACCGCAGCGAAAGATTCGCGTACCCGGCACCCTGATTGCGGGCATGAATCCCAAGGTTCGTACTGTCGATGGAGTCGCCATTCGCTTCGACGCCGTAAGAGAGAGTGGTGTTGGAAGCGATAGGATCAGCGCGCCGAACGGCAGACTGCCAAGCCCCTGTGATGTGATTGTTGCGATAGTAGTCGGGGTTACTCAGAAAGAGAACGAAGAGGTCCGTGTGGCGACGATAACCGAATGACGCTGACGTGCGCTCGCCAAGCTGCTGCTGGATCGCACCGAACCACCCCTTGGTCCGCTCCCACGAGTCATAAGGACCATAAAACTGGTCTGCTCCATAAGGGCGATCGCTCGCGGCAAGAAGAATATCCGTCGTGTTCTTCCCGAAGAGGCTCAACCAGCTCTCCGAAGCAATCGCATTCGACGAGTAGTTGCGGTCAGCCATAAAACCGTTGGAGGTATCCCGGCTGCCGGTCAGTTCTTCGCTGAACCACGAGCCAACATAGTCTCCACGCAGATGATTCTCAAGCGATCCATAGCTTCCCGCGCCGAAGCGAGCAACGATGCTGATGCGATCAGGCCGTGTCGTGATGAAGTTCACCGCCCCGCCAATCGCATCAGAGCCATAAAAAGTAGACCCCGAACCATGCAACGCATCGATTCGGGTCAATGCATCGAGCGGAACAGCAAGGTCGAGATTAAGATGCCCCGTCTCAGGATCGTCCACCCGAAGGCCATTCACGAGGATCAGCGACTGTTCAAACGTGGTGCCCCGAATCGAAAGATCGGCCTGCACCCCCATCGGCGCCCGTGCCTGCACATTGAGTGACGCATCCTGGCGAAGAAAATCAACCGCACTCGGAGCAGGAAGCGGCTGCTCACGAACGTCGATCGTCTCCACAGCGCGGTTGGACTCCGATAGCGGAATTGGCGGAATCGTTGTCGTCACTGTGACGGTCTGCTGTACAGGAGCAGGCGCACTCTGTTGCGCACCAGCGATGGCAGCCAACAGAAAAAGCGCGAAGAGAATTCGGCACACGCAGAGCCCGGCAACAAACCGTGCTCCGTGACGTTCACGAGGTGGAAACACCCTACGGATAAAACGGCCTCTGGTCACATAGAAAAGCATCGCTCACTGGACTGAAGTTAAGGAGATGGTTTTGTCCTTTGCTAAATAGATGAGCAGCTAAATCAAGTTATAATATCGAAGGGATGAGAATTGAATCCTTTTTGCAACAAAGCCCCGCGTTTCAGGCCAGTCGCATCACTCGAAGAATCGAAGCATCTCTCAATTCCATTCTTCAAAGCGAAAATCTCACATTCTTCGAAGCATTGATGCTTGCGGCGATCTTCTTCGAGAAAAAGACGATGGTCAAGCCGTCGAGTCTCGCGGAAACGTTCCAGACGACGCGGAGCAATGCAAGCCACTGCATCTCGTCGCTGGAAGCAAAAGGATTAGTCGCAAGAAAGATTGATCCAGAGGATGCACGCGGGTTTCAGCTTGTCCTGACTCCCACCGGAAGAAAACGCGCAGTCCGCGTCGTGGGCATTCTGGACAGAACGCAAACACGATTCGAGAATGCCATCGGCGTGCAACGGCTGCAGCAAATGATTATCGCGCTGAGCGCTGTCGAAGATCTATGCTCCCAACTCGCAGAGTTGGTGAAGAGCAGAACGTAGATCTGAAAGCATCGATGAAAAGGCGACTGTCCTCGATGCTTTAGCGTCGAGTCTCCCCGCGTCTGAATCGCGCCGCGCAGCGGCTACCGCTCCGGCGCAGCCGAAGCGACTGAAGGATGCTTTCGTAATCTAGGTTGGCGCCCCGAAGGGACGCCACAGTGCATGAGCCAAATACACATAGGGCACGATGATAAACAGCAACGGATAGAGAAATGCCGTAGCTGGGGCTTTATCACGCAGCAATTGCAGACAGGCCGCTATGCTCGCAAGCACAGCAGGCGCCAAAATAGGGATAAACTTCATCGATAAATTGTGCGTGGTCGCAATACTGGGAAATGTGGATGCAGCCACGAGCACGCTCGGAACGGAGCGCAACTGGGAAGCGATATCAATGACGCTGTAGGCCGCATAATCGGCCACAATCCCCATCACAATCGTGAGCATCAACAAGACAGCCAGGGCAATCGAAGAGCTCAGGGGAACAGACATCCCCGGTACACTGATGTTCGCAAGTTCGGCCTTCGCTTCTATCTTCTCTTTTATTTCTGTGAGTTCTGGCTCCAGCTCCAGCACCACGCGCTTTCGAGGTAATGCCAACACGAGCGCTGACAAGGAGGCCCCGATCGCCACAACAAGACAAGCTTGTATTTGTCGCAATGCTTCTATCAGATTCGCAAACAGAAGTTTCTCTGCCTCGGTCATATCGATCTCCGGACAGGCTCAATCAAAGTGGGCCTACATTCTATCCAACAGGGCACTCTACGGCCCCCACGAGCCGCTTTTCCACACCCAGCCCTTGACACCCCTGCTAACCTTTAATCACGAGAAACAAAAGCCCGGTGGCCAGCCGGGCTTTTTTGCTTCTACAATGAATCACACTAAAAGCGCTCAGGGAGGCACAACTCAAATCTTTTGTTTTGAAATCTTTGCAGCCGCCAGGCGTTGATTTTCTGGGCTTTCTGAGGTTTAACTATCAAAACCCGCGCAAAGTCCAGATCTAAGTTTTCTTTTTTGAGATACTTACCCCAAAAGATAGGGAGGGGGTAGTAGACATGAATCGGCCAGACAGACACAGAATAAGTGCTCGAAAAGTGTGGCTGCTCCTGTCCCTGCTCTGGTTTGTCTGCATCGCGGCCCAAACCCAACAACCCCTCGTCCTCAAGCTGACCGTCCACGACACCATCCAGCCCATCACCGCTGGATACATCGAGCGCGGCCTCCGCGAAGCCTCCGCCCGCCGAGCCGCCGCCGTCCTCATCTCCCTCGGAACCCCCGGCGGCCTCCTCGACTCCACCCGCGACATCGTCCAGGCGATCGAGCAATCACCGGTCCCCGTCATCCTCTACGTCTCGCCAGCCGGCAGCCGCGCCGGATCAGCCGGTTTCTTCCTCCTCGAATCCGCCGATATCGCCGCCATGGCCCCCGGCACCAACGCCGGAGCAGCTCACCCTATCCTCGAAGGCGGCGAGAAGATCGACCCCACCCTTAAAGAAAAAATCGAGAACGACGCCGAGGCCTTCCTCCGCTCCTACACCACCCGCCGCAACCGCAACGTCGACGCCGCCATCGACGCCGTACGCAACTCAAAATCCTACAGCGACACCGAAGCCCTCAATCTCCACCTCATCGATCTCATCGCACCCGACGACAACGCCCTCATCGCCGCGCTCGACGGCCGCACCGTCCACCGCTTCAACGGCAACAGCGAAACCCTCCACCTCCGCGACGCCAGCATCGTCACCCTCCCGCCATCTCTCCGCGAGCGCCTCCTCGGTCGCGTCGCCAACCCAGACCTCGCCGTCCTCCTCCTCGCCCTCGGAGGCCTCCTCATCTACCTCGAGTTCAACGTCCCCGGAACCATCGTCCCCGGCTCACTCGGCACGCTCCTCGTCCTCCTCGCACTCTTCGGCCTCAATCTCCTTCCCGTCCGCCACACCGCCATCGCGCTCATCCTCGCCGCCTTCATCCTCATCGTGCTCGAGGCCAAGTTCTCGAGCCATGGCGCGCTTGGCTTCGTCGGAGTCGCATGCCTCATCTTTGGCCTCGCCACACTCGTCGACGCCCCGATACCCGAGCTTCGTGTTCACCTCGCGACCTCGCTCGCCGCGGGACTCGGCTTCGGCCTCATCACCTTCGGCCTCGCATGGATTGCCGTCCGCGCGCGCCGCGGCAAAGTCCTTACCGGCCCCCAGGCCATGGTCGGATCCATCGCTGTCATTCGCTCTCCCCTCTCACCCACCGGCCAGGTCGAGATCCGCGGCGAACTTTGGCAAGCCAGGCTCGTCTCGCCGGCAACGCTTCCGATTGGCTCGGAAGTCCGCGTCCGAGCCGTCGAGGGCCTCACACTTCTCGTCGAACCAAATGCTTCCTGAACCCGCCAAATCCCTCCGGCAAGGTAGACTGAGAAGGCGTACTTTTTCGCTCAAGGGAGTTCCTGCCTGATGTCGTTCGTGTCTCGCCCGCTGTGTGTCCGGAGCCTTGTTCTTTGCCTGGCCGCCAGTCTCTCATCTCTCCTGGCCATTCCAGCCGCCAACGCCCAAGCCACCAGCGGAACCAGCACTCTGGACCGCCAGCTCGAGCGCATTGACTTCGGAATCAATGCCGTCGGCTCATTCAGTAAAGACACCTCGGGAACGAACTACCTCGGCCAGCACATCGATCAGACCACCAGCAGCACCGTTGGCGCCCTCGTCCAGCTCCGTTACACCAAGTCCCCCTGGATCGGCGGAGAGTTCAACCTCGGCTACGCTCGTTACACCCATGACTTCAATCTCTACTTCACCGGCAGCGTACAGACCAACACACTCGAGTACACCGCCGGCTATGTCGCGCATCCGCCTCATCAGATCCTCGGAATGCAGCCCTTCCTGGGAGGAGGCGGCGGCCTGCTCTACTTCCACCCAACCTCAGGCGGAGGCAAGGGTCTTCCCAGCCAGGGAGCAGGCGCCTACTACTACTCCGTCGGCGTCGAAAAAACCGTAATCCAGCACTTCGGCGTCCGCGCCCAGTTCCGCCAGCTCTTTTATCTCGCACCGGACTTCTATCAGAACTTCCTCAACACCAATCAGCGCACCTACACCTTCGAGCCCGGAGTCGGCTTCTACGCCCACTTCTAGGCTTTCTTATTCAAATCAGGAATCGTGGTCTCGATTCTGAGACCACATTTTTTTTGCACGCTGTAAAATCGCACCGACGACTTAACGCCGTCCTGAGGTGATCCTCACGCCATGGAACTTCCGGTCCTCTCCTTTCCCGCTCTCCTCCTGGTCATCATCCTCGTCCTCTACATCATCAACTCCATCAAGATTCTGAAGGAGTACGAGCGAGGCGTCATCTTCCGACTCGGCCGCGTCAAAGAGGCCAAAGGCCCCGGAGTCATCCTCGTCTTCCGCCCCCTGGATCAGATCGTCCGTATCTCTCTCCGCCAGGAGGCCATGGAGGTTCCGCCGCAGGACATCATCACCCGCGACAACGTCACCCTCAAGGTCAACGCCGTGATCACCCTCCGCGTCGTCGATCCCACCAAGGCCGTCATCGAAGTCGCCAACTACATCTACCAGACCTCGCAGTTCTCCCAGACCACCCTCCGCTCCGTACTCGGCGAGGTCGAGCTCGACCAGCTCCTCGCCCACCGCGACCAGCTCAACTCCCGCATCCAGACCATCATCGACGGCCACACCGCACCCTTCGGAGTCAAAGTGGTCTCCGTCGAGCTCAAGCAGGTCGACATGCCTGAGTCCATGCTCCGCGCCATGGCCAAACAGGCCGAGGCCGAACGCGAACGTCGCGCCAAGGTCATCCACGCCGAAGGGGAGTTCAACGCCGCGCAAAAGCTCGTCGACGCCGCTGCGCTCCTCGCCACCCAACCCATCACCCTGCAATTGCGCTACCTCCAAACCCTCACCGAAATAGGTGTCGAGAAGAATACGACTATCGTCTTTCCCCTTCCCATCGAACTGATGAACCTGTTGAATAAAACAATCAGCCCCGCACCGAAAGACACCACACGCGAAGGCCAAGAGAAGAACCAAACCTCGTGAACACCCGTTACAGAGACGAAATCGAAGACGAGCAAGCTACAGGCGAGCGCGAAATCACCCTCAACGCTGCTACCATCCTCGGCATCTTCTTTCTCCTCGCATTGATCTGCGCCGTCTTCTTTGGCTTCGGCTACACACTCGGCCGCAAGTCCGCTCCTTCTCCCACCGCCGAGACCCTTGCGGCGCCGCCTCAGGTTGCTGTTACCCCATCCGCAATCAAACCCTCTCCCGGTAGCCGCACCGTTGCCCCGGAATCCACAACCGAAAGCCGTACATCAGCCGATAGTTCTCTATCGAATCAGACGCCACCCAGCGGCCAGATCCCGCAGCCTGCTGAAACCCCCGCGCAGCAAGTCACGGTCCCCTTTGCGAAACCAGCAAGCGCGCCAGCACGTCCCTCTGCCTCAGTAGCTGCAGCGGCTTCAGTTGCTCATGCGGCCGAGGCTCCGGCCACTCCGGTCTTCATGGTGCAGATCGCCGCTGTCTCCCACCAGGAAGACGCCGATGTCCTCCGGACCGCGCTCGAGCGCCGCAGCTACACCATCACCATCGTCCGGGTGCCGCAGGATAAGCTCCTCCATGTCCAGGTGGGCCCCTTCAACAATCGAAAGGACGCCGAAGCAATGCGCCAGCGCCTTCTCAACGACGGATACAACGCCATCGTAAAGTGACCCCTGCGCGAATCAAGTCAGCGCCAACCCGCTGGCTTGGGATTCGCTAATTCAGCGGCTTCATTTCACTGGGCAGGACCTCCGCAATCGCCTCACGGACCGCGCGCAACAAGTCCTCCCGACTTTCATACTGCGATGGTTCAATAACCGGTAGAAACTGCATCCTGGCGACTCCCGGAGTAATCGCGGCGCTCCCTTTCCGCATCATCCTCTCCGTCCCCGAGATCGCAATCGGCACTATCGGCGCCTGCGTCTCCATCGCAAGATAGAACGGACCCTTCTTGAAGGGTTGCAACCTCCCGTCCCGCGACCGTGTTCCCTCCGGATAGACGAGAATATTCAGCCCCTTCTTCAGAACCTCCCCGGCCGTTACCACGCTCGCCTGAGCTGCATCCCTCTTGCCACCGCGCTCCACCGGAATAAAGTCTCCCAGCCGCATAGCCCGTCCCAGGATCGGAATGCTCATCAGTTCCTTCTTCAGCATCACCGCGCACCGTCCCGGCAACATCGGTAATTCCACTGGAGGGTCAAGATTAGACACATGATTGCTCATGAAGATGCACGACCGCCCAATCGGCAGGTTCTCCATTCCCGAAACGTCAATCCGGATTCCTGCCGCCCGCACCCCGGCATTCGCGATCGACATAGCCACCCGGTATAGCAGGCTGATGTCTTGCACCAGCAACGTGTAAGGAATCCCCAAAATCCCCGCCAGCGGTCCTAACGTTAGGTATACAAATAAAAGTTTTAGCGTTGCAAACATTATCTTTCAGCAGGATACCGCACCTGGACTCCCACCTCTGTATAGTGGCTTCAAGGCTCTGTGAGAGGTGCCTGCTTTGAGCACACGTCAGGAAAGCTCCCATTCGTAGGGACTCGGTCTGATCGCCTTTGCCGGGACACTTCGCAGAGAAATCCGCGCAGTCCACTACGGTCTGCCTTGACAAGTGATTCGTGCCTCTGACCGATTCGCTTCTCAACTGTTCCATCTCGTTTATCCACTGCCTTGACAATCAATCGGAACAGGCTCGCGTCAAGTTCTGCATGTGCAGACCTAACGACAGGCCTCCAAACAGGCTGTCTTTATTCGCTCGTTTTTTTTGAGTTGAAGCTTTTCTACCCTCACCAGGAGGATTCATGAAACGCTATTCGAAAGCCTCTGTCTTTGGAGCAGTGCTCGTACTCAGCACCGCTCTGGCATCGGCAGATACGATTCAATTAGGTAGTTTTGCGACCGGCGGTGCAAACCTCGGTAATAAAAACTCCGCGGTTGCTTTCGTTGGATTACCCACCACAACGTTCCAACTCAACCCGGGTATTGTCTGGGCCGCTCCAGGTATTAACTCCGTCTGGGTCTCGAATAATGCAAATTCGGGTCCAGGGGGAAGTGTCATCGAAGCCCCAGGGACCTATTCGTACATCACTACCTTCATTCTTGCCAGCAGTAACTACAGCGGCTCCATCTGGGTCCTGGCGGATGACACAACCGACATCCTCTTGAACGGCAATATGGTGGCCCCGGAGGGCAATCTCGGCAATGACGCTCAATGCGCCACTGGCACTCCTAACTGTCGCACGCCCACGTTGATTAACCTTCCAGCCAGCGACTTCGTGACCGGTCTTAACACTCTGCAATTCGATCTCGATCAAACACTTGCCTCCACTGGACTCGACTTCTACGGATCAATCTCAACCCCAGTCTCATCCTCAGTTCCGGAACCAGCATCACTCATGCTGTTAGGAACTGGTCTGATCGGGTCCGTCGTTGTACTTCGCAAGCGAATCGCGAAGTCCTCTACATAGACGTCCTGAACGTCAAAGCTGAACCTCACCGCAAGCAACGCAACGCCCAAGGTGAGGTTCTCCTTTGCACGAACCAGCCGATACCACACGCTACGCAAAACAGTGGAGGGAGGCGGACACCTCAGGAAGCCGCAATCACAGCCGGGATCGCCCGGGGCAGCTTCTCGTAGATTCCGCCGAAGCCGCCGTTAGAGAGAATCGCCACAACGTCCCCGCTCCTCACCTCCGGAGCCAGCGCAGCCACAATCGCGTCTGCATCCGGCAAAACCGCGGCCGGAACACCCCTCGCAATCAGGGCATCCACAACACTCTCAGGAACCAGCCGCTCCGCAATCGGAATGCTCTCCGACTTGAAGACAGCGGCGACAACAATTCGGTCGGCAATCGCGAGGCTGTCGACCAGAGCAGCCTCAAAGACATTTCGTCGCAGCGTATTCGACCGTGGCTCGAGCACCGCAATCAGCCGCTGCCCCGGATAACGCTCCCGCAGCGCCCGCAGCGTCTCGCGGATCGCCGTCGGATGATGCGCAAAGTCGTCGATGATCGTAACGCCCTCAACCACAGCCTTCACCTCAAGCCGCCGCTTTACGCTCCTGAACGTCGCCAGCGCCTCAACGATTGCCTCAACCGGAACGCCCTGCCCCGCCGCAAGCGCCGCCGCAGCCGTAGCATTCAGAGCATTGTGCTCACCGGCCATCGGCAGACTCAACTCGGCGAATGTTTCACCGCCACGCAGCAAAGTCCACCGTGTCAACGGACCATCGTGACGCAGATCCGCCACTCTCCAGTGCGAACTGGTCGCAAAACCATACCGTTCTACCGCACAAAACGCCTTCGCCACGCACTCCGAAACATTCTCGCTGCCATCGAACGCCACCACACGGCCCCGTCTCGGAACCAGGTTCACCAGCCGCTTGAACGCCGTCTTCACAGCGTCCAGATCAGAATAAATATCCGCGTGATCGTACTCGACATGGGTCAGAATGATCGCATCCGGAAAGTAGTGCAGGAACTTCGGCCCCTTATCGAAGAACGCCGTATCGTACTCATCGCCCTCGAGAATAAAAGGCTTCGTCGGACGAACCATGAAGCTGGTGCCAAAGTTCTCCGCCACGCCTCCAATCAAAAACGAAGGCGCAAGCTCGGGACTCTTTCGCGAGGCAACTTCCCCTCGTGAGTCGGTATCGATTCGCGAAGCCACTTCATAGATCCACGCAAGCATGCTCGTCGTCGTTGTCTTGCCGTGCGTTCCGGCAACGACGAGCGGCTCCCGTCCAACCAGGAACTCGTCATGCAGCATCGCCGCCATCGAGCAGAAAGGAATCCGCTGATCCAGCACGAACTCCAGCTCAACATTCCCTCGCGAAATAGCATTGCCCACGACAACTAAATCGGGTCGCGGTTCAAGATTCGCCTCAGCATACGGTTCATGTACCGGAATTCCAAGGTTGCGCAGCAGATCGCTCATCGGTGGATACGCCGCTGCATCGGACCCTGTGACCTGATGCCCCTGCTGCTTCAACATCCCGGCAAGCGAGGCCATCGCCGTGCCGCAGATCCCAATCAAGTGAATATGTCGTGAACTTCGCATCTTCGTTCCGCGTGCTAGATCCTTACTGCCGCCTCAGGAAAGTGTATCTGCGGATGAGCCGCATCGGTGAAGTCGAGGCGCACTGGAACACCCAAAGGCAGCGTTATATTCGCTGCGCTTACATGCCCGCACCGCAGCCCGATCGCGACCGGGCCCTCAAAACCACGTAACCCATGCAGGATCGCGCGCTCCAGAAACGCCTGCTCCTCTGGCGCAACACACTGGTTCATATCGCCGAAAACAATACCGCGGACACCCTCAAGTTGCCCCGCATAACGTAAATGCAGCAACAGACGATCCCACTGATAAGGCTTCGTCCCAATGTCCTCCAGAAACAACACGCAATCCCGCAGCACTGGCGCATAAGGCGTTCCGAGCCCCGCCGCCAGAATGGAAATACAGCCACCGCGTAGCTGGCCTTCAGCCATGCCCGCTTGCAACACGCGCAGCCCGTCGCCTGAACCAAGCGACCAACCGTTGTCTCCGTCGAAGGTATGCCTCCAGCTCTTCAGATCAATGCCCTCATCGCGTGCGAAGTCAGCGGCTACCATCGGGCCATAGAAGCTCGCCAGACCGGCCTCGTTCTGCAACCAGCTATGGATCGACGTGTGGTCGCTATATCCGATAAATGCTTTGGGATTTCCCCGGATGAGTTCCTTATTCAAGTGAGGCAACAACTCCGCCGAACCCCAACCCCCTCGAGTACAGACAATTCCATCAATCGACGTATCCTCAAACGCCCAGTGAAGATCTCGAACGCGATTGCGCAACGTTCCCGCGTAATAAAGCGGACCGCTATCAAGAGCGTGCTTTCCCAGCGTCACTTCGTAGCCGATCGCCTCAAGCTCCGCCAGCCCGCGCTCCACCAATTCATTCTTGGGAATACTTGCAGGAGAGACCACGGCCAGTTTCGCGCCAGGCTTGAGTCCCGCTGGCCGAGTGAGCCCACTGCTTGTGTTCGTCACAGGCCGAAGACCTCGCCCCGGCAGATGATCTCCGCGGGCCCCGTCAGCAGCATCGCCGTCTCGTTCGATCGCCAGACCGTTCTCTGTGCTCCGCCCTCGGCAATTGCTGTCAGCTCACGCTCAACTCCACGCAGCGCCATCGCCGCAGTCGACGAAGCGCAGGTACCGGTGCCCGACGATGTCGTAGGTCCGCACCCGCGCTCGAAGATCCGGAACGAAATCTCTGAATTCGACTCCACTCGCACAAACTCAACATTGGTCCCGTGCGGGAACAGCGGGCTCGTGCTGATCTTTGCGCCAAGCTCCTGCCATGCCAAGCCATGAGCGCTGAAGTCCTCGCTCTCAACAAAAATCACAAAATGAGGATTCCCAACATTGACCATCGCGCCACCAACCTCGCCAACACCTTCTACGACGATCGTCCGCGGCATTACACGAGGAATACCCATCTCGCTCTCGATCAGGTACACCGGCTCGGCATCCTCAATCACACGGCAATGTCTGGGTCCGCCATGAGTGCCAAGGACAACGTCATCCATGCCCTCACTCGAGGCCAGCCATGCTGCCACGCAGCGCGTCCCATTGCCCGAAAGCTCCGCTTCGCTGCCGTCAGCGTTGAACAATCTCAAGAACAGCTCACCATTCGGTCGGCGATCCAGAAACTCAATGCCATCGGCGCCGATACTTGTGTTGCGGCAGCAAAGCTTGCGCGCTAGTTCCGCGTGCTTCTTCTGAGCAAATCGGTCTTCAATCACAAGGAAATCGTTACCGCACGCGTGCGCTTTTACAAAGGAAATCATCACTCTCTATTCTTCCTCAGCATCGCGGAAAACAACAACCTGATCCGCTGCATCTGTCGCGCGAAGCTCCGCAAGCAGACGGTTGTGCTTCTCTACACCACACGAAACCGCAAAAGTCATGCGCTGTATGCCCGCATAGCTATCCCGATCGATAATGTTCAGGTGAACGCCCTCAACATCGAGCACCTTGAGAATCGCAGTGTACATCTTCCCCTGATCGGTGCCGCGCACCTCGTACAACATGGAGTAGTGCTTCCATCCCGCGCGCGATTCGTACCATCCAATGACCGCCAGCGCAACCAGAGTGATCACGGTCGCCAGAAAGGCTTCGAGATAAAGCCCCGCCCCACATGCCATGCCAATCGACGCAATGACAAAAACCGTTGCAGCGCTGGTCAGGCCCAGAACCCGATTGCGCGTATGCAAAATCAGTCCTGCCCCTAGAAAGCCAATCCCCTGGACGATATTGGACGCAACGCGGCCCTTGTCCGGATTGGCGTCACCGGCCAACACGCCGGAAAGCAGCGTGAAGAACGCGCATCCCATGCATAGAAGCATGTTCGTCCGCAGGCCCGAAGCCTTATGCCGCAGTTCCCTCTCTAACCCGACAGCTCCGCCCAGCAGGCACGCGGCAAGCAGCCGCGTAGCTGTCCCCATCGAAAGCAGTTCCTGGTCGATTTGACTGAAATTAAATTGCGGTACGAGCATGGCTATCGCAGCGATAGTAGCACCAGAGTGCTGTGTTCTAACGAGTCAAAGTTGCAAAGCGATTCGACTGGTAAACACGGGCGCACGGCTGTCCTGTCGTGCAAAGCACCGTGAGTTCCGTCAACCCTTCCGGATGCTCCTCAACCGCCTTCGATACCGGATCGCCGGCTATTGCCACCACATAAGCTGCCTTGTCCGCAGGATCACCGAGCGCTGCATTCCAGCTATCGCGGTCATACTCGTTCAGAAACTGCCGCAGCGGAAGTCCAGCCTGCTGCACCGCTCCAATATGGTCGGAACTGTACATCAGGATCGGAACTCCCGGCGGGAAGGACTGTAGATTTCTCGCCAACGCAGTCTCAAACGCCACTCTGGTCGTCGAGTTCACCATCGCCTCTTTCAGCACCAGAGGCACTTTGTACATCATCACGACCGCATTGACCACCGCCAGCGACAGCGCCATAGGATAGAGCAGCTTCCCAGCCAGAGGTTGCGAAATCGTCAATCGCCGTCCCAGCCACTGCAGTGCCAGAAATGCCGACACTGCGAGCGCCGGCAGCATCTCCATCCCATATCGCGAGTTGTAGTAAGAGTGCGGCCAGAACGGCGGAATGAAGATGGGCACCGAACCATACGCGATCGAGTAGACATAGAAAGGCAGAGGCATCCATAGCAGAAGCATCGGCCACTCCATCTTCGTCCGAAGCGTAAGCACGACGCCGCCGATCGCCAGGGCCATCAAAACAAATCCCGCCTCGAACGCTGCCGCATCGAGTTGTGCGGTTCTTGTGTACAGAACAAACGCTCTCCACGGATCATGCCACCCGGGATAATGTCCCGAACCCGCAGGAGTCGTCCTCTTCTCAATAGCCGCCGCTGAATATGGGCCCCGCATAAAATCGAGCGGATCGTGAAAAAAGTGCTGATTATAACAGAGCCATCCAATCGGCCCGGCCGCCGCAAGAATCGTGAACGCAAAGTAATACGAAGCAACCTTGCTCCAAAGCTCACGATGCCTGTAAATCTTCCACGAAATAATGACCCAGATCGCCGCCCCCATGACCCATCCGTCATATCGCGTAAAAACGGCACCAGAAATCAGCAATCCAAGAAGAATTAGCTTGCGCCCTGCAACTGGCGCGCGCCCTTGGCCGAGTGCCGCGACGCACTCCATCGTCAGCAGCGCTCCCCAGATCAGGATCGCCAGGAACAATGCCTCGGTCATCGCCGTCGTGGCGAGATAGAGCAGGTTCGGATTCAGCGCATAAAACGTAGTCGCGGCAAAAGACCATGACGGCGTCATGATCCGTCGCGCAAGCCGATAGAAGCCAACGGCCCCGAGGACGTAGCACAAAAGCGAAGGCCATGCCCCGGCGAGGCCGTTCTGCCACCACACCATCTTCTGGATGAACGGCAGCATCAGCAGGTGCGGCAGCGGTAACCAGACTCCTCCCAGCTGCGACAGTCCCGGGTTACGCGAATCCACAATGCGGCGCGCAATTCCAAGATGCGCCACCGCATCGCCGTAGAGCAGCAAATATCCGCGCGAGAAACAAATAATGAGGGCCACGAACGCGAGGATCACCGCCGCCATTGCAATGGGAGCACCCTCCTCACGGCTCGCTGGTCTTATCTCGTCGATCGAACCTGCCGTACCAGTTCCCGCAAGTGCGCGTCTCGATACTCTACGCCCCCGTGTAGTCAAGGTGCGATATCTCCATAAACAGCTTGAATCGCTCTTCGATCTCCTCGCGCGTTACATTTTGCAACCGCTCGGTTCCGAAGCGCTCCACCGCAAACGACCCCATTACTCCGCCGTAGAACATCGCGCGACGAAATACCTCCGGCGTCAACTTGGGTTGCGATGCAAGATAACCATAAAATCCGCCCGCAAACGAGTCGCCCGCGCCCGTCGGATCGACAACTTCCGCCAGAGGCAGCGCCGGTGCACGGAAAGGATGCAATGCCTTCACGCCGTCATCAAACGATCTCTCGCCAAAAAACGCCGTCGCGCCATACTCTCCATGCTTCACCACGAGTGTCTTCGGGCCCATCGCAAGAACCTTCTTCGCGGCCTGCACGATATTGTGCTCTCCGGAAAGCATGCGTGCCTCTCCGTCGTTGATCAGCAGCACATCCAGCTCCCGCAGCACCTTCGCCAGGTTCGCAGCGTGGTCCGAGATCCAGTAGTTCATCGTGTCGCCGCAGACACGACGGACATTCGGCATCTCGCTGCGCACGTGTGCCTGCAGCACAGGATCGATATTCGCGAGAAAGAGATACTCCGTATCCTTGTACTCGGCGGGAATCTTGGGCTCGAACTTCTCGAAGACATTCAGGTCCGTCTGCAGGGTCTTGGCAGAGTCCATCGCCCCCGCATAGGAGCCCCTCCAGTGGAAGCTCAGCCCGTCAGCGCGCTCAAGGCCGCGCGTATCGATCCCGCGTCGCGTCAGCACAGCCTCATGCTCTGCTGTGAAGTCCTCACCCACAACAGCGATCACACGGACCGGCGTGAAATAGCTCGCAGCCAGTGAAAAATGAGTCGCCGCGCCACCCAGGCAATGGTCGACCTTGCCGTGCGGTGTTTCGATGCTGTCGAAGGCTACAGATCCAACTACAAGAATTGCCATGAACTCCCCTTGATAACGATTGTGTGACTTAATCTCTGACAGTGAGCGATGCAACTCGTCTCACAGATATTTATCCAGCAACAGCGAAAGACGCTCACGCGTCGCCGCCGGGATCGTCTTGCGATCCGTAATAATGGCGTACTTCAGTGCATCTCCGCATGCGCATGTCCGCTCATGCGGCAGCGCCGCTACAGCAGCCTTAACCACCTTGGATGCATTCTCGGCATTCTGATGCAGCACGGCCACAATCTGCTCGACCGTCACATCGTCGTGACCCTCGTGCCAGCAGTCGTAATCGGTCACCATCGCCATCGTCGCGTAGCATATCTCGGCCTCACGGGCGAGCTTCGCCTCCTGCAGGTTCGTCATGCCGATCACATCGGCTCCCCAACTCCGATACAAGTTTGACTCCGCCCGAGTCGAAAACTGCGGCCCTTCCATGCAGACATACGTGCCACCGCTCTTGCCAACCACTCCAACAGCATCACAAGCAGTCTTAAAAGTCTTCGCAACCGTTCCGCAAACCGGATCTCCAAACGCTACATGTGCCACGATCCCATCACCAAAGAATGTCGATACGCGAGCATAGGTACGATCGATAAACTGGTCCGGGATCACGAAATCTGTAGGCTTGTGCTCTTCTTTGAGTGAGCCAACCGCAGAGGCGGAAAGGATCCGCTCCACTCCCAGTTTCTTCATGGCGTAGATATTTGCGCGAAAGTTCAACTCCGTCGGCAACAACTTGTGCCCACGCCCATGTCTCGCAAGAAAAGCGACTTTACGCCCTTCAAGATCCCCCAGGATGAACGCATCGGAGGGCTCTCCAAATGGAGTCGTTACTTTCTCCTCACGTATATTCGTAAGTCCGGGCATGGCATACAAGCCACTCCCCCCAATAATCCCGATCTCAGCTTTCAAAACTTTCGCTCCTCAAAACAATGGGCGCCAGATTAGGGGCGCCCCTCTGAAGTATATCTGTACCCGGCCTGATATCCCGCACGCATCACGCCGAAGGCACCCAGCGTTCGGGCAAGATCCAATGCAGGCTCATGGTATTCGCCGGCTGCAATTCGCACCGGCCCATCGGATTGCACACTCACGATACTGTCACGCAGCTTACGTGCCAGCGTCAGAGGAAAGCCCTCCGCAACAAACATTCCCTTGCCCGAGATCGACAGCAGAACATCGCCTTCATTGGTCGAATAAACCTGCTCACTCTCGTCCTGCTCATCCTGTTTACGGCGTGATACGCCGGAATACTTTCGCGGAATCTCTGCCGCGTAGATACGGGTAAAGGATCGTGCTGAGTCTTCATTCTTCCAGCGCGAGTAATACAGCAGCGCGATCGACCCTGTCGAATCTTTCTCCGCCGCCGTAACCGCGGACTTCTTTTGCGCCGCGTAGTAGATGCCGCCATTCCACGCCGGAGCCAGCGCTTCGCCCATCTCACGTCCGCCAAACAGCTCCGTCACAATCCTCACATCCAACTCACCCATCACGCCCAGATCATAGGGCGTGTAATCGGCGTCGATCAGCGGATGAATGTCCGGCAACCGAAGCACTGGCACTGGCATGCGCTTCATGTACGCCTCCGGATTCATAATCTCAAAGCTCGACGTCGGGGGAGTATCCAGGACCTTGGCAAACGCCACCTCCTTACCGCCTTTGATAAGAAGCGCCTGCTCAAATCCCAATCCCTCGTCGTAAGGAAACAGCAGCGATTCCTGCAGCAGCAACGGAGCTCGCGCCAGCACAGGCGATCCGCTCATATCCGATACTGAATCCTTCAGCTTCGAAGCCAATTCCGGAGAGTCAGCGATTGTCTTCCCTGTCGGTCGCAGTGCATAGTCAACAAACACAGCCATGGCCTGGCCTTCGGCAACCGCGGTACGCGCCGTGTCCGCCTCGTCAAGCTGAATATGGCGATTGTCATCCTGCACATTATGCGAAGGATCGTTCAGGCTCAACTCAGACCACTTCGTCAGATCGACGCGCTGGTCCTGCAGTGCATGCGTCAATTCATGCGCCAGTACAGGTTTCTGTTCATCCGGCTGAATCCAGTCCAGCAGGTTTACCGTCTTCGTCTTGTTGTCGTAGAAGCCTGCGATCTGCTCGGTCAAAAGCGTCAGAAGAAACGGACGAAGGTGAAAATCGCGATCCAGCAGACCGAACTTTTTCAGCACGATCTCAGAACGCTGCATCCGCTTCGTGCTCTCGTCCTCATCAAACTTCTGCTTCAGGTACTTCGTCACCTCGTCGCGCGATATCAGCTTGCGCTTCACGCTGTGCTGTACGGTCAGCCCTGTATCGGCGCCAACGAAGTTCAGAATCTCGTCAACCGAACGGAATAACTCCTTCGCTTGCTCCTTTGTCATCGGAGCCTGCGTCTTCGGTTGCTCGTCGGATTTCTCCCCGGGAGTCTGGCCCAGGACAACCGAGCACAACGTCCCTGCTACTGCGGCCGCCGCAAATCGCGCCTTCCAATGCATTATCTGACCTCAAATTCCTGCGGCAACCGATCCTTGTTCTCGACCGCTATAATCAAGTGTACGAGAGTTTTTGGTTCCGTTTCGGTCATGACCTCCGCTATCCATCCCGCCATTCAATCCTCAATATCCTTCAAACTCCCCTTTTCTGCTCTCCTGCATGAGACAGGCATCTCGCGCCTCGATGCGATTGGCTGGATTCAGGTAACCGGAGAGGACAGGGTGCGCTGGCTCAATGGAATGGTCACCAACAAGGTGGAACAGCGGGCCGATCGTGCCGGAAACTATAACTTCTTCCTCAATGCGCAGGGCCGTATCCAGGGAGACGGCTATATCTTTTCGCAGACTGATTCACTCCTCATCGAAACGCAAATCACCCAGATCGCCACACTCATCCCCTATCTCGATCACTACATCATCATGGATGACGTGGAACTCAAAGACCTCACCGGCACGAGGTCTGGCCTGACCGTCATCGGTCCGCAATCGACTGCACTCCTCTCGCAAATCGGGCTCGATCCTGCAAAACTCCAACCGCTCGAACTGTGGGAGACTTCTTGGAATGCTGGTAAAGTAACCGTCATCCACACATACAGTCCTCTCGTCCCACGCTATGAGATCTGGGCAGACGAATCCATCATCAATGCGCTCTTCCTCTCGTTGGAGACCGCCGGGGCAATCCTCGCGACCCCTGAGAGTCTGGAGTCTCTTCGCGTCCTTGAAGGAACTCCGCGCTACGGCGTAGACATTCGCGACCGCGATCTTCCCCAGGAGACCAATCAGGCGCGGGCTCTACACTTCGCGAAAGGTTGTTACCTGGGCCAGGAGATCGTCGAACGCATCCGTTCCCGCGGAAGTGTCCACCGTACCTTCCATGCATTTCGACTCGATGGTGAACTTCCTGCCGCAGGCGCCATCCTTGAAACCGCAGGCAAGCCAGCAGGCGAGCTGACGAGTCTTGCCGGCATTCCAATCGTTGGCAAACCTCTCCATCTTGCCTTGGGGTATATACGCCGCGAAGCCCTGGAACGGAATGAGCCAATCACCTATCCCGGTGGAACAGCCAACCCCATTGCAACACCGTTTTATCCCGATGAAGCGAATCAGTCCCGTCAGACATCTTAATCTTCCAAGAGAAAATAAAAATCATGTCCGAACAAAACAAGCCCTTTATTATTACCGACCGTCGAAAATTCAATCTGGACGGCACCCAGCGCCCTGACGCCGAAATATCTCCCAAAGACGAAGTGGCTGAACCCGCTACAGCCCCCGAGGCACACGCGCAACCGGCAGCCGGGGCAACGCCTCAGCCTGTTGCACCGCCTGAGCCCCCTGCCGATGAAGACCTCCCTCCCGGCCCATCCGCCGAAGAGAGTGAACGCTTCAAGGCCGCATATGAGGCCACCGCAGACCGTCTCGATACTGCGATTCGAGCCGCCAACCCTGGCGCCGATCACCTTCCTCCCATGAACTTCGAGCGGCTCGTTCAGTCCATCTACATGAGTGCCCTCATGCAGCTCGGCGGAATGACTCCCGAAGGCGAGCAACCCCGCGTCGACATCATCGGCGCACGCCAGAACATCGACATGCTCAGCGTCCTTGAGGAAAAGACCAGGGGCAACCTCAGCACCGATGACCACCGGCTGCTCGACAGTGCTCTCTTCGAGTTGCGCATGGCCTTCCTCGAGATCACCCAGGCGCTCGCCCGTTCTGCAGCGGCCAAGACACCAGGCCCCGGCCAGCCGCCAGGTCCCGGCCGGCCAAGCATTGTTCGCTGACGATGGAGGCAACCCTCACCTTTCTTGGCAGCGGAACCTCGATGGGCGTCCCCACGCTCGGCTGCAACTGTGACGTCTGCGCCTCAGCACTCTCGTCTGCTGGCGACCCGCGTAATCGGCGCACGCGTCCTTCGCTGCGCCTTGCATACAACAACTGCATCGTCCTCATCGACACAGGTCCCGATTTCCACGCGCAGGCGCTTCGCGAGAACATCACCCACGTCGATGCCGTCCTCTACACACACGCCCACGCCGATCACATCATGGGCTTTGACGATCTGCGCCCGCTCAGCTTCAAGGTCCCGGGCGATCTGCCCATCTACGGCGACGAAGAAACCATCGCCACCCTCAAGCGTGTCTTCGAGTACACCTTCCGCACCGTGGACCGATATCCCACCAGCGCCCGCGTCAAGATACACACCATCGACACAACTCCCGGCGCGGGCGTTGACCTCTTCGGAGCCTGCTTTCGCCGCATCCCCGTCACTCACGGTCGCCAGGAGATCACAGGCTATCGCTTCGGCTCCGCCGCATATCTCACGGACATGAGCGACCTCCCAACTGAAAGCATCCCCTTGCTGCAGGATCTCGACATCCTCATCCTCGATGCGCTGCGCCGCCAGCCCCACCCAAGCCATTCTCACCTTGAGCGTTCCATCGAATACGTAGAGAAGCTCAAGCCGAAACGCGCCTATTTCACCCACATCAGTCACGACCTCGACCACGCTGCCACTGAGGCCGAATTGCCGGCCAACATCCATCTGGCCTTTGACGGCCTCCAACTCCAGTTCGAGATCGCCTGATGCAGATCTTCCGCCAACTCGATGAGGTCCCGTCCGGCTTCGGCCCAACAGTCGCCACGATTGGCAATTTCGATGGCGTCCATCTCGGCCACCAGTGGGTCATCGAACAGGTCATCTCCCGTGCTCGCGAACTGGGCCTTCAGTCGCTCGCGATCACCTTTGAGCCGCACCCCGCTCGCGTCCTCAGGCCCGAATCCAGCAAGCCTCTCATCACGCCGCTGCCGCAGAAACTAAAGCTGCTCGCGGCAACTGGCATCGACGCCGTCCTGGTCCTTCCTTTCACTGCCGCGTTCTCTCACATGAGCGCCCGTAGCTTTGCCACGGGGGTCCTGCAAAAAGCATTGCGTGTCGCCGAACTCCACGAGGGCGAAAACTTCCGTTTTGGCTACCAGGCCGAAGCAGGCATCGACAATCTCGAAGCCCTCGGGCGCGAACTCGGCTTCAGCGTTCGCTCCTACGCGCCGCGCATGATCCGCAAAATCCCTGTCTCCTCCTCCTGCGTCCGCCAGCTTATCTCCGCAGGCAACCTGGGACAGGCACGCGCGCTTCTCGGCCGCTCCTTCGGCATGGAAAGCACGCCTGCCTCAGGCAGAGGCTACGGCACACGCTACACAGTCCCCACAATCAATCTCACTCCCTACCCGGAGCTTCTGCCCGCCAACGGCGTCTACATTACAACCCTTCAAATCGAAGACCAGGTATTCGAAGCCGTCACAAACGTCGGCAATCGCCCCACCTTCGGAGCCGACTCCTTCACTGTCGAGTCTCACATCCTCAACTTCCACCCAATCCATCTCACCGAGACGACGCCGCTCACTCTTACTTTCCTTCACCGCCTGCGCGATGAGATCCGCTGGCCCAATCCCGAGGCTCTTCGCGAGCAAATCGGCAAGGATGTCCGCAAAGCGCAGCGTTATTTCACTCTGTGTCGGCTGGTGGCTGCGAAACGCCCTGCCTCTGCTCTCCACCTGGAGTAGCCGGTGCAACGCCATTCCCATTCCCATTCCCTGGACTTGAAGGCTTCGTCGTCGCAGGCTCAACGGCTGGAGCGCTCGGCCTCGGCCGCACACTCTTCGCCCCTGCATCCGGTTCATCCTCATCCTCAGTCTCTTTTGGCGAAGCCTTCGGAATCGCATTCGTAACTCCAGGCTTGCTCACGGCAACATCCAACACCTTCTTCGGCTCACCTGCAGAAGGAAACGTCTCGTTCGGCTTGTTCGCAATCGCAGAGCGCATGAAATCGACCCACATCGGCAGAGCCGCACGCGCACCCGTCTCTTTCTCACCTAGTGACCGCCTGTCATCAAATCCAATCCACGCACCGCAAGTCACCGATGGCGAAAAACCAATAAACCAGGCATCCGTATAGTCGTTCGTCGTTCCCGTCTTTCCCCCGAGCGGATGCTTCAGCTGCGCTCCCGCGGCAGCGGCAGTGCCATGCTGCACCACTGCCTGCAGCAACTGCATCATCGTGCGGGCCGTCTCGACCGAGATCACCTCATCGACCTGCGGCGGCTGCTCGTCCAGTGGCAATCCATCCGCCTGCGTCACCTTGCGGATGTAATGCGGCTCAATGCGAATCCCATCATTGGGAAACACGCTGTAAGCTCCCACCTGTTCATACAACGAGATATCCGCCGCACCAATCGCAATCGGCAGAAACGCCGGGATATCACTCGTCACGCCGAACCGATGCGCCGTCTCGATCACTTTCCGGATTCCGAGATGGGCCGCCAGCTTCAGCGCCGGAATATTCCGCGACTCCGCAAACGCATTGATCAGCGTCATCGCGCCCTTGTAGTCGCTCTCGTAGTTATGCGGAGTATAGGGTCCGCTCGGCGTCGGAAACGTTACAGGCCCATCCACAATAATGTCCGTAGGTTTGGCTCCAGCCTCAATCGCCGTCGTATACACGTACGGCTTAAACGACGATCCCACCTGCCGCTCCGCCTGGGTAGCGCGATTGAACTGTGAGAGCCCAAAATCCCTGCCGCCGACCATCGCCAGTACCTCGCCGTCGGCATTATTTACCGCCATCAGAGAAGCCTGCGCTCCCGTGTCCTCCTCCAGGGTGGCCTTCAGCGAGCCGTCCTTCTCCTCGCTCATCACGTGGACATAAACCACATCGCCATTCTTCAGGAAGCTGTCGCCATCCAGATTCTGGGTCCACTTCCAATCATCGGGAGTCAATACCGCCTGTTTAGCCCCAACCTTTATGGCAACCCGCTTCGGCTCGACAGCAACCACGACTCCATGCACATAACTGCCCTTCGCGACCGGCTGCCACCAGTCAGGATGCTTATAGCTCTCCACATCCTGGCCCTCGAGCACAACGTTCTCAAGCCCACCCTTCCATCCATGTCGCCTCTCATAGGTGGCTGCCCCATCCAGCACCGCCTTATTCGCTACCATCTGCAGATCGAGATCGAGCGTGGTGTATACCTTCAAACCCGCGCCATGCACCTCCTCGACGCCATACGCCTTCTCAAGCTGTCGCCGCACCTCCTCTACAAAATAGGGAGCAATGCTGTTCGGTGGCGCCTCCAGGTGCAGTCCCAGTGGAGCGGCCTGTGCCGTCTCCTCCTGTGCCTTCGTAATCGTTCCGTCCGCCGCCATCTCGCTCAACACCAGATTGCGCCGCTTCAGCGCCCTATCCGGAAACCTTACCGGCGAGTAGTACTCCGGCCCCTTGGGCAACGCGGCCAGCAAAGCCGCTTCCGGCAACGTCAGGTCCTTCGCATGCTTGCTGAAGTAATATTCAGAACCTGCCTCAAACCCATACGTCCCACGACCCAGATAGATCTGGTTCGCATACAGCTCGAAGATCTGCTCCTTCGTAAACCTCCTCTCAATCTGCATCGAGAGGATGATCTCCTGAATCTTTCGGGAATAAGTCTTCTCCGCGGAGAGAAACAGATTCCGCGCCAGCTGCATCGTGATCGTCGATGCGCCCTGCGTCCTTCCCTTCGAATGCAGGTCCCGATACGCCGCACCCACAGCGCGAACGAGATTCACTCCCCAGTTCCGCTCAAAGCTCTTATCTTCGATCGAAAGAATCGCCTGCCGAAGAACCGGGGCAAAGTCCGAATAAGGCACCACTACCCGCCGCTCCAGCGCAAACGAGCCAAATACGCGGCCATGTACATCGAGTAATTCAGTCGTTGTGTTCGGACGATACCGCGTCAGGTCCTCGACCTGCGGCAGATCGATCGAGTACACCACCATCAGCCCGCACATTGCCCCAAAAACCGCCGACAACTCAAGCAGAACAAAAAAGGTGACCTTGCGCGCAAGACGCCGGCTGGGATACTCCGGCCCGGTCACGATCCACCGAACCGCTCTCCTCCACCGTGGCTCAACCTCCAGCTCAGTCACTCTGTCGTCGTGATTGAACAACGTAGGCACGGCTTCAGCATAGCAGGGCTACGCCGTGCCTGCTTTCATCGGCATCAAGCCATGTTCTACTAAACTGTCTTGTTCTTCAGCAGATCCAGCGCGCGGTTTAATTGATCGTCCACGCTCACGCTGGGCTTCTGCACTGGCGCCGCTGGTTGTGCTTCCGTTGTCACGGAATCCTCATCGCCCGGTCCGCCATCATCGACATTGGAAGCAACAAGAACACCCGGAGTCACGCCATCGTCCTGCAGCTTTTTCCCCAGTGGCGACTCATACTTGGCCACCGACAAAATCAGCGCCGAACCATCAGGCAACTCAAACGTCTTCTGTTGAGCCCCTGCTCCAAATGTCTTCTCACCCACAAGATCGGCGCGATGATTATCCAGCAGAGCCGCGGCTACCAGTTCTCCCGGTCCTGCCGTCCCGCGATTCACCAGCACCACCACCGGAGCCGTAGCGTTGATCGCCTTGGAAGGATCCGCGGTAAACGTCTGCTTCGCCACCTTCTGCCCTTCGAGCATCGCAATCGTGCCCGTCTTCAAAAAGAAGTTCGACAAGCGCACAGCCTCGTTCATATCGCCGGCCGCAACATCCCGCAGATCGAGCAGCACCTTCCGATTGCCTGCCTTCGACATGCCCTTCAGCTTCGCTTCCACCTGCTGTACATGCTCGTGATCCACGATCTCTGGCTTCAGATAAAGAATCGTCGAATTCTCGTACATCGTCTCCGCAACGGGAGGAATCAATGCCGACACTCGCGTCAGCATGATCTTTTCAGGAGCCGCCTTACGTGGCCGAATCACCGAAAGAGCTACTTCACTTCCTGGTTCCCCCTGAAGCATCAGGCGAATGACCGCCAAAGAAAGATCGCGCGTATCCTTGCCACTGATCGCTTCAATAATGTCGCTGTCGTTGATATTGGCCTTGTCGGCAGGACTTCCCGGCACAACAGAAACCACCGTCGCATACCCATACCGCTTCGAGACGTTGATTCCTATCTGCGCATTGCCGCCTTTATCGGACTTGTAAGCCTTGTAATCCTCGGGAGAGAGATAGCTCGAATCCGCATCCAGCGACTCCAGCAGCCCATGCAGAGCCCCACTGGTCACTTCGGGAATATTCGGCTCCTCAACATAATCCGTCTGGATATGCCGCAACACCTCGCTGTAGACGTTGATCTGGCGATATGCACCCTCTTGCGGCTCCGATGCCGCACTCACTCCGCTGGAGTTCGCCCCCAGAAATATAACCAGCACCAGAACAACCGACACAGCAAGCAGCAGAATCTTGGAAATCTTCGGCATAGTTAAAACTATCTCCAGAGGACACGTGTCCCTCGGGGTTAGACGTACCCCTGGAGAGAAATGATACTATCCTCGCCGAATCTCCCGATACTCTCCACATCACACTTTGGTGGGTCAGGCCCTTCCTCCTCTATTTTCGAATCTTCATAAAATGAAGAACTCTTGCATCTACAAGAAGATAGAGGGCATCTATTGAACTCCGGCGACGAAGGAAACAACATTTCATTACGTAATTGAGATTAGAATTTGATTTGTGAAATTTGTAGTGATCGCACTGGTACTCATCCTCGCAATAGGTATACTGCGCGAGTTCGGGAAATTGTGATCAGGGTTCCGCCCGGAACCCATGACCCTCTAACAACTTATTTCATTACAATCGATTGGCAAGGATGGAATTGATTGCGCGAAACCCCGAAACGCGGTGTGACGCATCTTCTGGTGGCGGCGGGCAGAATCGAACTGCCGACCTACGGGTTATGAGTCCGTCGCTCTAACCATCTGAGCTACGCCGCCAACGTGGGTTTTTTGGGCCGTACCTGAGATACTTGCGTGACAAAAGAAAGGAAAAGTCGCCACGACACAGCACGGATACGTTGCAAGTCCTATGATACTTGATTCCACCTCTGGCGAAAAGCAGCTCGGGGTCCTTGGAGTCATCCCCGCGCGTCTCGCCTCCACCCGCCTCCCCCGCAAAATCCTCCGCACCATCGCCGGACGCCCAATGCTCGCCTGGGTCTACGAGGCCGCCCGCGCCTGCCCTCAACTCGATTCCCTCATGGTCGCCACAGACTCCGACGAGATCGCCACCCTCTGCCAACAGAACAACTGGCCCGTCCAGCTCACCTCACCCGGTCTCCCCAGCGGAACCGATCGCGTCCACGCGGTCTCTCAGTTCATCGACGCAGAAATCTACGTCAATATCCAGGGAGACGAGCCCCTCCTCAAACCCGAACACCTCACCGCTCTCCTCAAACCCTTCAGCCAGCCGCACGTCGAGGTCTCCACTCTCAAAGTCGCCTGCACCCCGGAAAACATTCACAACCCCAACGTCGTAAAAGTCGTCACCGCAACCGATGGCCGCGCGCTCTACTTCTCCCGCGCCACCATCCCCTACAACCGCGACGGAAACCCCGCACGATACTGGAAACACATCGGCCTCTACGCCTACCGCAAATCAGCGCTCCAGCGCTTCCCTTCACTCCCCGCCAGCGCACTCGAACACACGGAGCGCCTCGAGCAGCTCCGCTTCCTCGAAAACAACATCGCCCTTTACGTCGAACCCACCACCTACGACACCATCGGCGTCGACACCGAAGAAGACCTCAAGCTGGTCGAATCCATTCTCCAAACCAAGCCCTGAAATTTGCGGCGGCGTCCCCCACGGGATCCGCGCCGGGTGCCCCAATCGCGCGGCAGCGCGATCCAGCACTTTACCCCACCACCATCGCGCTCTCCGGCACAAAGCAAAGCTCCAGTCCGTCCACTCTCGGCGTCACCCGAACACCCTCCATCGACGCCGTCACCCAATCCGCGCCCTGCAATTCACTCAGCGAGTGCGTCCCCAGCACTCCAAGCACTCTGCATCCCGCTGCAATCCCCGCCCCCACACCCGACGGAGCATCCTCCACCACCACACACTCCTCCGGCCGGCATCCTAGCAGCCCTGCCCCACGCACATATGGCTCCGGATCAGGCTTTCCCCGCTCCACCTCATCTGCGCTCACGATGCGCTCCGGCACAGGCAATCCTGCGACCTTCAGCCGCCCAAGCATCAGCCGCCGAGTCGCAGAGGTCACGATCGCCCACCGCTCTGGCGGAAGACTCTCAAGCAAACTCTTCACCCCCGGCAAAACCTTCAGATCCTCCGTGTCCTCAATCTCCATATCTTCGATCACCCGGAGTCCCTCCATCGGATCGATATCCGGCCTCAGGCTCTTCACAATATCGATTGCGCGCATTCCGTGCGGCACAACATAGCTTTCCGCATTCGGGATCGCGTAAATCTTCGCCCACTTCCGCCACGATCGCACCACCGACCCAATCGAACTGATCAGCACGCCGTCCATATCGAACAGCAGCCCCTTCGTCTCTACGCAGACCGACTCATTCACGCAACACCGCCCTTTAAAACAAATTCCTGCGCCGCTTTCAGCACCTTCTGCACGGAGTCCTGCGAACAGCTCTCGCAATAAACGCGCAGCAGGGGCTCCGTTCCCGAAGCGCGCAGCAACAGCCATGTCTCCGCTGCATTTTTCTTTCCAGCACAGGCTGGATTCTCGAGAAAAAACTTGATCCCATCCAGCGTCTCGACACGCAGCACTTTCATCCCCGCAAACTCTGCCACACCAGCCTTCGCCCGCGCAATCGCCGACTGCTTCACATCCTCGGCAATATGCATATCGACGCGCCCATACTCATGCTCCCCGAACTCCTCCTGCAATGCCGCGACGAGCTGCCCCAGCGTCTTCTTCTCATCCGCCATCACATTCGCGAGCAACAGGCTGTTCAGCAACCCATCACGCTCAGGCAGATGCCGGCTGATCCCCACGCCACCTGACTCCTCGCCGCCAATCAGAATCTCTTTCTCCAGCATCAGGTCCACGACGTACTTAAAACCGATCCCATGCTCATTCAGCTTCCGCCCGTACTTCGCCGCAATCCGGTCGATCATCTTCGTCGTGTTGAACGCCCGCGTCACCTCGCCCGGCCACTTCTTCCGCTCCAGCAGCCACCACATCAGCAGGCTCAGAATCTTGTGTGAGTCCACCACGTTGCCATGCTCATCCACAGCGCCAATGCGGTCGGCGTCCCCATCCGTGATCAGGCCTGCATCGCATCGCTCGGAAACAACCGCCTCCTGCGTCGCGCGGATATGCGGCAAAATCGGCTCCGGATTGATTCCCGGAAACGCGGGATTAATCTCATTCCGGATCTCCACAAACGGAATCCCCGCCTTCGCAAAAATCCCCGCAATCACGCCCCGCCCGGCGCCATACATCACATCAATCAGAAACTTGTATCCAGACCTCCTGATTGCATCCAGGTCAACAAACTTCTCAAGAGCCGCAATGTACTCCGGCAGAAAATCCGCCTCTTCAATCTTCGCCGGAGCAGCCGCCTTCGCCAGCGGCTTCAAAAGATAGCTCTCAATCGAGGTCATAATCCCCGGAGTGCCCGAGCCTCCATAACTCGCCTTGTACTTCACCCCGTTCCACTCTGCAGGATTATGGCTCGACGTAATCATCACGCCACCCGCCGCATTCCGTTCACGCACCGCAAACGACAGCGCCGGAGTCGGCGTGATCCCGCTCGCCAAAGCCACCGGAATCCCCGCCCCTGCGAGCACCTCCGCCACTACCTTCGCAAACGACAGCGACCCAAACCGCGTGTCCCACGCAATGCAAACGCCGGCCCTCGCGTCTTCATGCGCAAGCACATAGTTCGCAATCGCAGCAGCCGCAACTCTCACATTGGCGTAGGTAAAGTCGTCAGCAATGACGCCTCGCCAGCCGTCCGTCCCAAACTTAACCACTGTCTTTGCTTCTGTCATGTAGTCTGCATTCTTTTTGTTTGTCATTCCGCAGTGCAGCGGAGGAATCTGCTTTTCCTTACAGCAACCACGTGATTACAAGTCCTACACGAGATCGTGCCGCCCCGCCTGCTTCAGTTCCGCGACCACCTTACCCACGTCCTGCGAACGATCCCGGGTCGTAATCAGCAAAGCATCTCCGGTCTCCACGATCACCAGGTTTTTCACGCCAACCAGGGCAATCACCTTACCCGGCGCATAAACATAGTTCCCTTGTGAGTCGATCTCCACTCGAACCGAATCCGTCTTGTCGAAGACATTCGCCTTATCCAGTTCCTCTGGCGGGCAATCCGCGGCATGCTCATGCAGCGCCGACCAGCAGCCCAGGTCGCTCCATCCAAAATCCGCCGGCAGGCAATAGATCTCTGACCCCATCTCGCCCTTCACCGACCGCGGTTCCAGCACCGCATAATCAATCGAGATGTTTTCGCACTGCGGATACACCTCTTCAAAAACCCGCTCAAACTCCGGCGTCCCATGAGCATCGGTAATCTGCTGCAGCAAAGGGACCATCGCCGGACAATGCTCTTGAATCGCACGCTTCAGCGTCCGCGCGGTCCACAGAAAAATTCCTCCGTTCCACGCATACGTTCCCGCGGCAACAAACGCCTCCGCCAGCTCGCGGTTCGGCTTCTCCGTAAACCGCTTCACCCGCCGTACCTCGATCCCCGAATAAATCCCCGGATACGCCATCGTGGAAGCATCCACCACTGCTCCCCTCTCGATGTACCCATACCCCGTTTCAGGCTTCGTCGGCGGAACCCCCATCACCACAATCTTGTCGCCCGTAGCCGCCAGCGCGATCCCCGCCCGCACGACCTCACAGAACCGGCGCGCATTCGTCACAACCTGGTCCGAAGGAAATACCCCGATCACCGCATCGGGATTCGTCTTCGCCACCAGGAACGCAGCCAGCGCGCACGCCGGAGCCGTATTCCGCGCCACTGGCTCGCTCAGAATCCGCCGCTCCGGAATCTCCTGCAGCTGATAGACAATCGTTTCTTCGAGCAGCTCGTTCGTGATCACCCAGAAATCTTCCGCCCTCGCCAGCGGCAACAGACGGTCTATCGTCTGCTGAATCATCGTGCGCTCTCCATCGAGCGCCAGCACCTGCTTTGCTTTTGCCTTCCGGCTGCGTGGCCAGAACCGTGTACCACTGCCGCCCGCAAGAATCACCGGAGCAAAACGTGGCTCCGAACTACCGCCCTCAATTCCCATACAACTCCGTTTCAAAGGAAAGGACCGCGCCTCATCGGCTGCGGCCCATCCTCAATCCCCTTCTAGCTCAGCTTTGCGAAGTACTCCCGCATCCGCTTCACGCCTTCATCCACGACATCATGCGAAACAGCATACGACAGCCGTATGTGCTCCGTCGTCCCGAACGCCTCGCCCGGAACCACAACCACGTGCGCCTCGCTCAACAGCTTCGCCGCAAGATCCGTCGCCGACTTCACACCGCCCTTGCCGATAAAGTTCTTCACGTTCGGATACACATAGAACGCGCCCTCAGGCACCGTGCACGTAAGCCCCGGAATCGTCTTGAACCCTTCCAGCACGCGGTCCCGCAGTGTGATGTAGTCCGCCCGCATCTCCGCAACGCACTCCTGCGATCCGCTCACCGCTGCAATCGAAGCCCGCTGCACCATGCTCGCTGTATTCGATGTGCTCTGCGACTGCAGCTTGCTCATCGCTGCAATCACAGCCTTCGGCCCCAGAGCATAACCCGCGCGCCAGCCCGTCATCGCATACGTCTTCGAGAGCGACCCCAGCACCACCACATGTTCCTTGCAGTCCAGAAAGCTGCCGCCGCTCACGAGGGTGCCCGTGAAGTTCAGGTACACATAGCACTCATCCAGCAGCACAAAGATGTCTTTCTTATGTGCCAGACGGACGATCGCCTCCAGGTCCTCCGGCGTTACCACCGCGCCCGAAGGATTCGACGGCGTATTCAAAATGATCGCCTTCGTCTTCGGAGTAATCGCCGCCTCAATCATCTTCGCCGTCACGCGGAAGTTCTCCGCCTCATTCGTCTCCACCGGCACAACCACGCCGCCGGCATACTGAATGATGTCCTTGAACGACACCCAGTACGGCACCGGCAGAATCACCTCGTCGCCGTGGTCCACCAGTACCTGGATCGCATTGAACAGCGCCAGCTTCCCGCCCGTCGTAAACACGCACTCCTCGGGCGAGTAGTCGCTCCCGAAGTCGCACGCATGGCGATCCACAATCGCCTTCCGAACCTCCGGAATGCCCGCGACATTGGTGTATCGCGTGAAGTTCTTCTCAATGGCCTCAATCGCAGCATCCTTAATATGCCGCGGAGTCGAAAAGTGCGGCTCGCCCGCGCCAAAGTCCGCCAGGTTCACACCCTCCGACTTCAGCTTCAACGCCGCCGCGGTAATAGCCATCGTTGCCGAAACTTCAATGCGGCCAATCCGGTCCGCAAATATCTTGGTAGCTGTCGCTGTGCTCATACCTCTAGTGTGGCAGATTTGCCCACCGAGATAAAGCCGTACCTGCCTTTTGCCTGGAGCTCCAAAAACATCGGGGTGCCCCATCCATGCGCGTACTTTGCGCATAGGTGGGAAAGAAGCCCTCTTCCCGGCTACCTCACGCCGCATGCCCCGTATACCTCTTCACCGCAAAAAAAGACGCTTCTCCTCCCAGGCTCTCCGCAAACTATAGTAAGGTTGCCCGTCGAAGGAGCCTGCATGAATCGAATCCTCTCCGCCGCACTGCTGACCTGCACTCTTATTCCCACCGCTCACGCCCAGGTAAAGACCACCCGCGAGCAAATCCTCTTCTACACCTCCGACTGGAAGGGCGAGCGCTTCCCTGACGGCCGCCCCAAACTCCCCGACTCCCTCCTCACCCGCGCCCTCGACGTCTCCATCGAAGACGTCTGGGACTTCCTCCGCGGGCACAAGTACAACTGCCAGTTCGAAGGCAACTGGCAATCTCTCCATCCCGACAAGCCCTTCGCCGGACGCGCCCTCACCGCACAATACATGCCCCTGCGCCCCGACATGGCCCGCGCCATCGCCGCCGAAGGCAAAGCCGAGGACCGCAGGAGCGGCAACAATAGCTGGCCCATCAACGAACTTCAGCAGGGCGACGTCTACGTCGCCGACGGCTACGGAAAAATCGTCGAAGGCACCCTCATCGGCTCCAATCTCGGCAGCGGCATCGCCGCCCACACCAACGCCGGATTCGTCTTCGACGCCGGCATCCGCGACGCCGAGGAAAACCGCGAAATCCCTAACCTCAACGGCCTCTACCGCGGCTACGATCCCTCCTTTTGGGTTGACATGACTCTCACCGCCATCAACGCGCCCATCCGCATCGGCCGCGCCACCGTCCTCCCCGGCGATCTCGTCCTCGCCAAGCGCGAAGGCGTGCTCTTCATCCCCGCCATCCTCGCCGAAGAAGCCATCGCCTCCGCCGAATTCACCAATCTGCAGGACGCCTTCAACTTCGAGCTCAACCGCTCAGGCCAGAACGGAGCCGAGTTCGAAGGCGGCTGGACCGCAAAGAAATACGACGCCTTCGTCAAATGGATCGACGCTCACCCCGAAAAGCTCAGGATGCCTCGCAGCGAATTCGACACACTGCTCAAACAACATCGCCGCGAATAATCTAATCGCTTAATCCAAACGCTTAATCCGATCGCCCGGCAACACATGCCTGGCAATCCTCTGCCCATCCGGTATCATTTCGCGCGTGAACAACTCCGGCAAAATCCTGCGCGCTACCGCAGCCTCTCTCTGCCTTCCTCTCCTCGCCCTTCAGCCTCTTGCCCAGAAAGCCCCGCAGGCAAGGCCCGCGCCCGCAGGGGAAGCCGCGCACGCCGACTGGACCTCGATGGCCGGAACTCCCGGCAACTCCCACTACTCCGCGCTCGACCAGATCAATCGCTCCAACGTCGCTCAGCTCAAAGAGGTCTGGCGCTTCGACACCGGAGAATCCACCGGCCTCGAGACCACTCCCATCATCGTCGACGGCATCCTTTACGGTCTCACCCCCGGCAAAAAAATCTTCGCCCTCGATGCCGCCACCGGCAGGCAGCTCTGGAGGTTCGACTCGCAGGTGAAAGCCGGCGCGCCCAACCGAGGCCTCACCTGGTGGAGCAACGGCACTGAGCGCCGCCTTCTGGTCGGGATCGGCCCTTACCTCTATGCCCTCGATCCTGCCAACGGAACTCCCATCCCCTCCTTCGGCGCCGAAAGTGGAAACCCTGGCCGCATCGATCTCCGCCAGAACCTCGGCCGCCCACCCGAAGAGCAGGCCGTCTCTCTCAACACTCCCGGCGTCATCTACAAAGACCTCATCATCGTCGGCAGCGCCCTGCCGGAAACCATCCCCGCACCTCCGGGCGACATCCGCGCCTACGATGTGCACACGGGCGCGCTCCGCTGGTCCTTCCACACCATTCCCCACCCCGGCGAACCCGGCTACAAGACCTGGTCTCCTGATTCCTGGCAGACCTTGGGCGCCGCCAACAACTGGTGCGGCATGGCCATCGATGTCGGACGCGGCATCGTCTTCGTCCCAACCGGCTCCGCCGTGCCCGACTTCTACGGCGCAGGCCGCATCGGCGACAACCTCTACGCCAACTCCCTCCTCGCCCTCGACGCCGCCACCGGCAAGCTCATCTGGTACTTCCAGGGCGTCCACCATGACATATGGGACCGCGACTTCCCCGCCGCTCCTATCCTCCTTGACGTAAAGCGCGACGGCAAGATCATCCCCGCCATCGCCCAGACCACCAAGCAGGGCACGATCTTCGTCTTCGACCGCACCAACGGCAAGTCTCTCTTCCCCATCGAAGAGCGGCCCGCGCTTCCCAGCGACCTTCCCGGCGAAGTCGCCGCCAAAACCCAGCCATACCCTCTCGCCCCGGAACCATTCGCCCCGCAGACCGTCACGGAAGCCACCGTCACCAATCGCACTCCCGAAGCACATGCCTGGGCCGTGCAGCGGCTCAAAGAGATTCGCAACCAGGGCCCCTACGTCCCTCTCTCCCTCGTCAAAGACACCCTCATCACCCCCAGCTTTGAAGGCGGCGGCGAGTGGGGCGGTCCCGGCCTCGATCCCGCCACCGGCGTCGTCTACATCAACGCCAACAATCACGCTTCGCTCGGAGCCCTGATGGCGGCAAACTCGCCATCGCCCGGCCGCGCCATCTATCTCGCCCAGTGCAGCCTCTGCCACGGCGACCACCGCCAGGGCGTCCCTCCTGACTTTCCCTCCCTCCATGGAGTCGAAAAGCGCCTCAGCGACAACCAGATCACAACCGTCATCCACTCCGGCAAAAACCGCATGCCCGCCTTCGCCCTCCAGGGCAAAGGCCTCGATGATCTTCTCGGCTACCTCGAGACCATGACCGACGCCGAATCCCCAGCCCCCGCACAATCTGGAAACGAACAGCCCCCCACCCAGTACTTTATGACCGGCTATCGACACTTCGTCGACCCCGATGGCTACCCCGCCACCGCCACCCCCTGGGGAACCCTCAACGCCCTCGACCTCTCCACCGGCAAATACCTCTGGAAGCTCCCCTTCGGCCAGTATCCTGAGCTCACCGCGCAAGGCCTCACCGGCACCGGCAGCGAAAACTACGGCGGGCCTGTCATCACCGCCGGCGGTCTCATCTTTATCGCCGCCACCAACTTCGACCACAAGATGCATGCCTACGACAAGACCACTGGCAAGCTCCTCTGGGAAGCCACCCTCCCCTTCGCCGGCAACGCCACTCCCGCCGTCTACATGGCCAACGGAAAGCAATACGTCGTCATCGGTACCGGAGGCTCCGGCCTCAATCCCCGCGGCCCTCTCGGCGGAATCTACGTAGCTTTCGCTCTCCCTTAAAACGATCGCCGGACTGCCGGGAAGAGTTCGGGACTTAGCCTTTTTGGCACGGCACCACATACCCCATAGAAATCAGCCGCCGTATGATCTCGTTTGTGCAACAGGCCTCTCCACGATGAACCTGCAGCAGTGCCTGGCCCGTCTCCTGATCCATCATCTCCATCTTGATCGGTTCAAAAAGGGCATTCAGAACAACCACGAAGTCTCCCTCTGTCACACCTATCCAGCGGAAGGTCCTCTTCCCGTAAACGAGCGAGGACTTCGAACGGTTCATGCTTGAATCGCACCACGCGCATCAACGGATGCAATCGCACACTGCCGTCGGGCTCCTCGGTCTTCGCGGATTTCAACTGCTCCTGGATCTGCGTTCTCGATACGAACTGCAACTCATTCATCGCCAGCTCAAAGTCAAGAACCTCCATCAAATACGCGCTTTTGATTGCGCCAGAATCGACACGGCGCCGCAGATATTCGCCAAAGCGCTCAATCTCAGGCCCGAACTGCTGATCGGGCATAGCCGATCCCGTCCAGTACTCTTCCAGCTCTCGCTTCAGGTCGCTGCCTAATAAGAGACAGGTAAAATTCAGCAGCGTATAGATCGGAGTCACTCGATTCGAGCGATACAGCGAGCAGCTCACCGACATTCCCGGCTGCCACACCACCGTCAAAAGCCTATTCCTCTCATCCTCGGACAGTTCAAACTGGTCCAGGAACTCCGTCTCGCCCACACGAATCCCCAGGCATCGCGAAGGCGACGCCACCAGTTCAGAGAGAGCGTGCTGAAAGGCTCGCAGCGTCAAGAGAGAACCCACGATGGCGTGCAAAGATTTTGCGTGCACGAGTTAGTTGTTCTCGAACTCCGTCATCTTCAAGAAACGGATAGTACGAGTCATGAAACTCGAACGTTACCGCCTTTAGATTTGGCGCTCGCGAGCTTATCTCTTCCAGAAGGTCCCATACCGGCTCCGGACACGGGCCGGCATGCGAGTCCGTATACATCCCTGCGAACTCAGTTCCGCCCGCGATATGCGTCTCCACCACTCTCGTCAAATCCAGCTCCGCGATAAATTCAACCGCGTCGAATTTGTGGTTCCGCGCATTTGCGTAGAGATTATGAATATCGAGCAGCAGCCCGCAGCCGGTTCGCGCTGCCAGTTCATTCAAAAACTCCGGCTCGCTCATCTCTTGTTTCGGAAAGACCATAAAATACACACCGTTCTCGAGAAGAAACGGGACCGGCACCATATTCTGGACAGCCGTAACACGGCCCGCAATCATCTCCAGGACTTCCGTATCAAATGGAATCGGCAGAGCTACGCCAGCATTGCGCGTCTGGCCCTCGGAATCCGTCACCTCCGAAAACGACAGGTGATCGCTATGCCATGGAAACCTGTAGCGCTCCTGCCACTCCGCCATATGTTTCACATAATCGAGATCGAATCGCCCGGCATTCCCTATCGAAAGTCCGATATGGTGCGCCACAACCGGCCGTCGTTCCGCAACCCAGTCCAGTATCTCGATCCACGACTCAAGCTCTTCATATTGATTCGCACTTTCCGGACCATGATTGGTCCAGAACATGTCTGGAGTGATCTCAAGAAAATCGATCGCATCCAGCTGCGAACGAAGAAAATTCGGAAGAGACGGGTTGTAAATCACCCCGACACCGAGCGTCGGCAATGAGGCTAATCGATCCATAAGCAATCCGGAACTCCGCCGGGGCGAACTGGTCATCTCCAATCCGCCCCGGCAGTTTATGATCTCCAGGCAATTTGCCTACTCAACCACGGTGAATGCATTCAGGTCGACTCGAATCACTTCCTCAAGCCGTTCGCGAATGTTGAAGTTATCGCCCGACGTACACGCCGGGCATCCGCGCGGAAGCCGTTGAATAAACCCTTTCGCGGCCAGGGCTTCGATCATCTTCGGAAGTTCTGCCATCTTCGTCCCATGCGGAACAACGAGCTCGAGGGCCTTTGTGCTCTTGGAATAACCCAGCTCCGCCACATTTACATTCTTCATATGCTTCTCCTCTGGAGTAAGTTGAACTCGATCTGATACGGAAGTACTTCAGACTGGACCCAAAGCTATAAGGGCAATTCTTTGAAGGCCCTGGCCTTCGGGATGGATTGGAATTCGACTGGGAGGGGCCTGAACTTGGTGTCACGAAACTAGTCCACTCCAAATGCCGTGTCAAGCGAGCGAGCAGGTTGAGCCGCCGCAATCCATCGCTCTAGGAACGATGATCCGACGCAAGATAAACCACAATCCCACCCATCAAAGTCACGGCAATCGCTCCCGCAACCACAACGACGAGACTCCAGTCAGACCCCGTCCATACCAGCGATCGCAACGCATCCAGATACGAAGTCTGCGAAGACAGCGCCTCTCCAAACCACGAAAGCCATCGCACCCCATGCGTCGCCTGGAAAACGACAAACCCCACCGCAAGCACGAAGGTGATCGCAAATGCGAAGATCTGCGCTCCCAGAATCGGCTTGTTGATCCGCTCCACCGCGGCATTCCGGCGGCGCAGTTGCGCCCTCCACCACAACACTCCCGGAGACTGCACCTGCACTGCCGCCCCGGTCCGTTCCGGTGCCTGCAAAACTCTGTGTCACCACCAGCAGATCGCTGCAGTTGCGGCAGCCGCTCACATGAGAGCGCAACTCCCCGCTCGCCGCCGCAGGCCAGTGACCAAGCCGCAGCAGCTCCGCAATCTCTCTCTCTCGCGTGCAGGGACGAAACATCATCGCTCCCTCCGTTCCGGTCCGGCCTGCCCGCGCAACAACTGGGCAATCTTCCGCCGCGCCCGAAACAGCAGCAGCCGTATACTCGCCGAACCCAATCCCGTAATCTCCGCAATTTCACGGTGAGAATAACCCTCCGCATGCGCCAGCCAGAGCAGCTGCCGTTCCCTCGGCCGCATCTGCGCCAGCGCGGGCCCCAACACAGCCTGCGAATCCATCTGCGCATGGCCATTTCTTGCGGTCAACAACTCCTCCGGAAGCTCTTCGATCGATGTCGTTCCCGGCCTCCGCCAATGATCGCGCAACAGGTTGGTCGCAATACGGAAGAGATAGCGCCGCCGCGCCACCTCCCCGTCTTCCGCAAGCGAGGCGCACAACAGGCGCACATAGCTCTCCTGCATCAGATCGTCGGCCAGCGCCGGATCGCCCGAAACCCGCGCCAGGTAAGCCCAGAGCGGACGGGCTGAACGCTCGTAGAACTGCGCAAACGCATCGCTGTCCATCGACGGCTCAGCCTGTCGCGCTGTGTCGGCAACCGCGACATTCGCAATGGCAGATTCCCACGGCATCATGCGATAGATCCTCGGAGCAACTTGGGCAGTTTCTCACTCATTGTCTCCCTTTCGGATCAAACGGCATATCCAATCCCTGCGACGTCCCTCGGTTCTCTGGCACCAGCCCCAACCGCCCCGCGAGCACCCATGTAATTCCCGCCGACAGAATGAACCCGATACCAGGCATCAGAATCGCTGTCCCCAACACCAGCATCGGTGCCTCGAGGTCCGCAACGGCATGCCGAAGAAACAGGAACCCGATACCCAGCAGCGTCATCACAATTCCAATCTGAAGCGGCGTCAGAATTTTGGCGACCGCACTCGGAACCCGCTGCTCTGTCTCGAAGCCCATCGGAATCGGCGCCGCTTCAAGGAACCGCCGGCCAGCCTCCGTATCCATATAAGTCAGCAGCTCCTGGTTGGTGCCAAACCGATCGATCAACTTGCTGTGAACATCAGTCTGCAGTTTGAAAATGCGCGACCAGCGCCGGTTCTCCAGCAACAAGCGGACCAGCCACGCCAGCGCTCCCAGGATGCACAGAAACGCCAGAAATGGTGTCAGGTCATGCACAAATTCCTGGGAGATCGTGGGCTCCTGCCGCGCAAACTCCGGCCACACCGCCCGTTCCAGTGGGTCCCCACCGCGTCCGCCTCTGCCCTCGTGACGAGTGAAGAGATAAAAATCCGGATTGCGCGCAATCTCCGGATGGCTCTCGAGAAACTGCGCAAGCTGCGGATTGTTGCGGCTCACATACTCCTGGTTCGCCAGCAACGACGGATCGCGCGCAACCACAGTCGTCAGCTTCGGACTCAGCCGCAGCAGCCGAATCAACTCCTCCTGCGTCGCACCAAAATCCTGCTCCGTCAAAGCAGGTGCAGCAGGCGAAGCCGGAACCTGCTTAGGTTGAGCTACGGCGAAACCTGCGAACAAAATCACAGGCACAAAAGCGGAGAAAAATCTTCGAATTCTATTCAGGCGGCGATTGTCCATTCGTATCCCTCGTCTGCCCCATACAACGAAGCACACAAGCCTCCGGTTAACAATCGGCTCACCGAAATGCCCAGACAGACCCCACTGAGATGCCCACAAATCTCACCGAAACGCCGAGACTTTCAGAAATATCCTGAGCGCCAACGGCGCGATCCCATACCAGCATGGGGTGAAGCCCCATGAAAAGAATCACCAAGGCGATAAGGGCTGAAAGCCCCCCTATAAATCCGGAGCCTTACCCAGCCTCTTCAGCGTAGGTCGCCCGAAATCCTGTCAACCCCTGAAATCCGTGGAAATCTTTCTATCCAGACGCAACTTCCTCAAATAAAGCTCTTTCCCCTCAAAAAATAAACCTCGGCAACGTGGCAGACCAGTTCGACCCCCTAGCTAAAATAAATAAAGAGGCAAAGAAAATCGCAACCCAGTCGGGCAAGGTCCGTTAGACATAGCAATCACGGCCCTAAGCCCTTGGCCCTATCAATCTAAGCCATTTATTTTTAGATCTTTACACCAAAAGATAGGGGAGGGGGTCTACCGCGCAACCCGGTTCGGTACCTTGGCCTTCAGCCGCTCCACCACCAGCGGAGGCACCAACGCCGAAACATCTCCACCCAGTTGAAAGACGCCCTTGATCAGCCGCGAACTGACATACGTGTACTTCTCGGCTGGCATCATGAACAGGGTCTCCAGTTCCGGATCCAGCTTCCGGTTCATCATCGCCATCTGAAACTCGTACTCATAATCCGAAATCGCTCGGATCCCGCGCAGCACGGCCTTTGCCCCCTGCTCCCGCGCAAAATCGACCAGCAGCCCATCGAAGGTCGCCACCGATACATTCCTGAACCCGCTCGTCGCCTCCGTAATCATCTCCACGCGCTCCGGAACCGTGAACAGCGGTATTCCCTTCTCCGAGTTGCGCAGAATCGCCACCACCAGCTCATCCACAATCTTCGCCCCGCGAGCTACCAGATCCATATGCCCATTGGTCAACGGATCGAATGTGCCGGGATAAATCGCCTTTACCGTATGCATGCCTCCAGCAGCATACCGCGTTCCCCGGAAAAAATAACCCGAATCCTGTAGTCTTCCGACAACTTAACCCGTCTGTCCCAATAGAAATTCGGAGCATCATACGACCGAGCCTATGACATCACAAGTCTTAGTCAACGAGGGCCTTCCCGCCCTCAACGAGGCCACTGCGCCCGAATCCGCCGCGACTCCCTTCGACGATCTCGCATCGGTCGTTGCGGCCTACGAGCAGCGCATCTTCCGCTTCCTCCTCGTCTCCGTCCGCGACCGCGACCTCGCGCAGTCCCTTACCCAGGACACATTCCTTCGCGCCTGGAGCTACCGCGCCAGCTTCCGCGGCGAATGCGCCATCTTCACCTGGCTCATGCGCATCGCCGTCAACCTCCTCCGCGACCACACCCGTACCAACCGATTCCGCTTCTGGAAGCGCGCCTCATCCAACTCCGTCGATGTCAACGAAGTGGCGCAGCACCTTCCGCATCACGAAAGCTCACTCGAGTCCCGCTTGATCGCCAGCGAACAGATGACCCTCATCTGGGATTCCGTCGCCGCGCTCTCCGCTCGCCAGCGCGAGATCTTCCTCCTCCGCTTCGTCGAAGACCTCGGACTCAACGAGATCGCCGCCATCACCTATCTGCCCATCAGCACCGTAAAGAGTCACCTCTATCGTGCCCTTGCCGTCATCCGCAACCGGCACGCAGACCAATCCACCAAGGAGGCGAAATGACCCCCAACCTCACTCCCCATCTCACACACGAGCAGTTCTGCGATCTCATCCTCTCCTGCTCGCCCCATCCGCTCTCCAGCGACTACGCCTCACTCGAGCTGCACCTTCGCGTCTGCCCCTCCTGCTCCGAAGAGCTCACGCGCCTCAGCCGCTCACTCACGGACTTCCGGGAGGCGTCGAGCGTCTTCGCCCGGCAACAGCTCGCTGAGGTCCGCATGCAGCGCCCCGCCGCTCACGCCTCGATGCTGCCGGCGCCCCACTCCCGTTTCGCCCCTGCGCTCTGGCTCTCAGCCGCCGCTGCCGTTCTTACCCTCGCAGCCGTCCTGTTCACAAGCACGGCACATCGCGTCGGCACTCCCGGGATGGCAACGTCTGCCACAACCTCCACCGATGTCTCCAAGCCCGCACCCCAGTCGATGGAATCGGATGAGGCGTTCCTCGAAGAGATCGACCAGGCAATTTCCACGACAATTCCTTCTCCTATGCAACCTCTCGCCGACCCAACCGCAGGCCGGTCGAATCACTCAACCACAAGCCAAAAAGAAAACTAACCCGATAAGGAACCCGAGATGCAAAACCCCATCTGCCTCATCGCAACATCCGCGCTGCTCTCTGCTACTCTCGCCGTCGCCCAGCAGTCGCCCCCGCCCCCTGCTCTCCCAGACAGCGCTCCCCCTGCGCCGAAAGCTCGCACCATGGACCCCAGAGCAGTTCGCGACGTTCGCGTCATCACTGGCGATGGCCCCATGACTGCCGGCCTCCGCATCGGTCCTCCCGGAATGTGGTGGAAGAACCCCGACATCGTCCAGAAGCTTTCCCTCACAGCCGATCAGCAGAAGCGTATGGACGACATCTTCCAGCAGAGCCGCATCCAGCTCATCGATCTCAAGGCCAACGTCGAAAAGCAGGAGGTAGTCCTCGAGCCCATGCTCGACGCCAATCCGCCTGACACCAACAAGGTCCTCGCCCAGATCGACAAGGTCGCCCAGGCTCGCGCCGATCTCGAAAAGGCAAACGCCAAGATGCTCCTCGGCATCCGCGGAGTCCTCACCGCCGATCAGTGGACCAAACTCCAGGCCGACCGCCGCGACGGCCGCAACATGATCTATCGCTTCAAAGGTTCCGGTCATCAGGGACCAATGGGTCCGGAAGGCATGCTCGATCTGCCGCCGCTTCCCGGAATCGACATCGTAGGCCCCGGCGAAGCCGGTGGAATCACCATCATGACTCAGCCCGCAATCGAGTAGTCACATTGCAAACGAACATTCCGGTACCAGGTCTCAGCTCTAGAGACCTGGTTTTTTTACCTTAGCTCGTCGCTTGGCTGACCAGCCCGCCGGCTGGCTGAGTTGCAAGCCCAACCGAAGCCACCACCAGGCACCCGGCAATCACCCACTCCGTAATAACCGGCGGCAGAAAAAAGTACTGCCACGACACCACGGACAGGGCCAGAAACTCGAATGCAAACGCCAGCACGACAGGCCGGAGCCGCACTCCCTCCGTCTTCGCCAGGCTTGCCAAAAACCACAGAACCACTCCTTCGAGCGTCAGCGAAACAGTCGCGAACAGCCCCATCCCGCGATAAAACATCCAGAAGCTGCGCAGATTCCCGAACACCTCGAAGGTATTCTCTTTCATCGCCGTTACCGCAACGGTGGCCGGCCCCGGAGGAATCGCTCCAAAGACCCCGCCAATCGTATGCAGCACAGCATGAATCAGCGTCAGCACAGCCGCCACACGCAACCACAGAACTGGCCTCATCGCTCACCCTCCTGCACTGCCTTCTTCGCAAATTCGCTGAGCGTCCGCTCCCAGGCATCCGGCATCAGTAACATCTCGCGCAACTGCTCCCAACCCTCTCCATGCCGCTCCAGATGCGAGTGCTCCAACTCCACTAGCGTCCCCGCCGTCTCCGGAATAAACCGGATCGCCACCTCGCTCGCCTTCGCGATATCCGGATTGAACTTCCAGTCCGGCCCCAGGTGCCACGAGAACGTCACCACCCGCGGCGGGTCCCACGCCAGCACCTTGCCCCAATCGCACTCCCGACCATTCCCATCGCGCTCAAACCATCGCCCGCCGACCTTCGGCTCCACAAAGATCGCCTCAAACGCCGCTGCCCCGATATGGTGCTCCGGAGGCCACCACGTCTCCATCTGCTCCACAAACACTGAGAACGCCCGACTCACCGAGACAGGCACTCGAATACTCTTCCGCACGACAGCATCCACAACCGTCTCACTCATCGCTCCTCCTTATGTTTCTTCCGCGCCTTCTCCTTCGGATCTCCTTGCGCAGCCTCTGCTCTCTCCCGTCTTCCTTCAGCCACAGCGGCGACACGAAACCTGCCCATGGCCTGCTCCCATACAAGATCAAAGTGCGCTCTTAGCCGCGCCACTCCCTCCGGATCAAGCCGGTACACCCGGCGCGTTCCGTCTTTCACACCCAGCACCAGCCCGGCCTCGCGCAGCACCTTCAAATGCTGCGAAACCGCCGGCCGGCTCACAGGCAGCGTCTCCGCCAGCTCGCCAACCGCCATCGGCCCCGACGACAACCTCTGGAAGATCGACATCCTCGTCGCATCGCCCAACGCCTCAAGTCCGGCTTGTAGGTAAGCATCCACTTACCGTAAGTAATAGCTTACCGATCCGAATATGTCAACCGCGTCCCTGAAAAAATTAACCGCGCCCGAAAACCTTCTCGCGTAAGATGGCCTCGCTTCACCGGGCCATCCAACGCCCACCTTCAAAACCTCACCAGTACAAACAGGAGAGATTCCACAATGGGAACTCCAACCGCTCTCACCCTGCCCAAACTCGCCAATCCCGGCCCACTCGGCCTCGCTGGCTTCGGGCTCACCACCATCGTCCTCTGCAGCATCAATGCCGGCCTTCTGCCCAAAGAAGCCGTTCCTGTTGTCGTTCCGCTTGCCTTTGCCTACGGCGGAATTGCGCAGATCATTGCCGGCATCCTCGAGTTCCGCACCGGCAACACCTTCGGCATGGTCGCCTTCACCTCCTATGGACTCTTCTGGTGGTGGTTCGCCTTCCTCCAATGGACCGTCGGCGCCGGCTGGCTCAAAGCTCCTCCCGCATCCGCCGTCGCCACCGTCCTGCTCGCCTGGGGAATCTTCACCTTCCTCATGTGGATTGTCACCTTCCGCGCCAACAAAGCCGTCTGGAGCATCTTCCTTCTTCTCTGGATTACCTTCTTCCTCCTCGCTCTCGGAGACTTCGGCTACACCCTCGGCGGCCACAGCTACACCAGGCTCGGCGGTCACTTCGGACTCCTCACCGGCCTCGATGCGCTCCTCGTCGCCTTCATCGAAGTCCTCAACGCCCACGCAGGCCGCACCGTCATCCCACTGGGTCAACCATTCCTGCGCAGTTAAACCAGGCTCGATGCCCCGCGTTTGTTTTTCTGGTTGTCATTCCGAGCGAAGCCGAGAAATCTGCTTTTCGCCCGCAGCGTCACAACGGCCCGGGGAAGTCTGACCCATCGGAACAAATAAGAAAGCCCTGCCGTCTGGCAGGGCTTTTCTCGCAAAACCAAACTACCCCCGACGGCCCTTCACAACCTCCTGCGCCGCCGCCGCGCCATTCACCGGCACCGACGGAACCTCGACAGCATCCTTAGCTGGCGCGATATTCAGCTTCTTGCGAAGCTCCGCATCCACCCGCGCAAATACATCCTTATTTTCCTTCAGGAAGCTGCGCACATTCTCACGCCCCTGCCCGATTCGCTCACCGGCATAGCTGTACCATGCCCCGCTCTTCTCTACGATGTTGTGCAGAACCGCGAGATCCAGCACATCGCCCTCTCGCGAGATGCCTTCGCCATACAGAATGTCGAACTCCGCATCGCGGAACGGAGCCGCCACCTTGTTCTTCACCACCTTCACCTTCGTGCGTGACCCGGTGACCGTATCGCCTTCCTTCACTGCCCCAATCCTGCGAATATCCACGCGCACCGACGAGTAAAACTTCAACGCACGGCCGCCAGTCGTCGTCTCCGGATTCCCGAACATCACGCCAATCTTCTCGCGAATCTGATTGATGAAGATCAGGCACGTCCGCGACTTCGACACCGTTCCCGTCAGCTTCCGCAACGCCTGGCTCATCAGCCGCGCCTGCAGACCCATATGGGAATCGCCCATCTCGCCATCGAGCTCAGCCTTCGGCACCAGTGCTGCAACCGAATCGACCACAAGCACATCGATCGCACCCGACTTCACCAGCGCTTCAACGATCTCCAGCGCCTGCTCTCCATAGTCCGGCTGGCTCACCAGCAGGTTGTCGACATCAACCCCCAGTTTCTTCGCATACCCCGGATCGAGCGCATGCTCGGCGTCCACAAATGCAGCCAGCCCGCCGGCCTTCTGAGCCTCGGCAATAATCTGCAGCGTAATCGTCGTCTTACCCGAAGACTCCGGCCCAAAGATCTCAATCACTCGCCCACGAGGAACACCACCCACGCCCAGAGCCGCATCGAACGAGATCGACCCCGTCGAGATCACCGAAATCGGGACAATCGCCTCCTTCGAGCCAAGGCGCATGATCGAGCCCTTGCCAAACTGCTTCTCCAACTGTGAAAGGGCTGTCTCTATAGCCTTGGTACGGTCATCTGCCACGTCAAATCTCCTCTGCGATTAGGTTCAAATCGGAGTCTAACATCGATTCCGGGATAAGCAAAGAAAAAGCGAAGAAGAGTGGCTTATTTCTGTGAACTTTAAAGAGAACTATCGGCTGCCCGGAACAACTCCATTCATCCGCGCATACACCACCATCTGCCCATAGTGGTCCATCGTGTGCCACGCGATCGCCCCTGCAAGTCCTGCCCGAGTCGTAGCCTGCTTCGGCCCCAACCCCTCAAAAGCATTCTGCGGAGTAATCGTCGCCGCAGCCTTCTCCGCCGCCGCAAACGAATCCTTCAACGCCTTCAGAGCCTCAGCCTTCGTCGCCAGCTTCTCAATCGCCGCCGGGTCCTTGTCCTTCTCCAGCCCCATCGCCTGCAGCCACTCATAGTTCGAACCCGCGATATGGGCCACCTGCTGCACAAACGTCCGCACGCCCTTGAACTCCGTCTGCCCCGCTTTGAACAGATCCTGCGACGGAGCAAAGTTGTACTTGTCCTCAGGCATCGCCTCCGCCAGTCCCACCGCATCACGCTCCGCAGTCCGGATCATGTTCCCAAACACCTGCGCCGGATTCACCGAAACCACCTCGGCCGCCTGCGCCAAAGCCATCCGCCCGGAAAGCACAATCAACAAAGCCGCAGCAAACACACCGGACCGCCAACAAGACACTCGCATCGCACATCCTCCTCGGAAAAAATGAGCATACTTCATAAAACCGATACCCGACACCGCCTCCAGCGCGAACCGTCACAAAACCCGTGTCATCCTGAGCGGCTCTCCAGAATCTTCACCACCGCGAGGATCGTGTTCCAGTTGCGTGTCGTCGCCGAACCGCCAAACACCTTATCCATCTGGCCAAGATAGCCAATCGTCTTCATGTGGCGACGGTACACCCCGAAGACGAATTGGCCCTTCGACCCAACCACGCGCACAAGCCACTCCGTTCCGCCGTCTCGCGGAAGTGTAAACGGAACGACAGCCCGGCCAGCCTTCGACAGAATGCTCACGAAGCGAACAAGCTCCGAGCCACGCGCTTCTGTTCCAAACGGACTCTCCGCCCTCAGGTCCAAAAGATCGCGACCATCGCAGATCATCACCTTCGCCTCGAACGGCAGCCTCCGGAGCAACTCAGCGCGAAACTTCGCGCGAGATCCAGGCTTCCAGACAACAAACGTCCCTGCGGCGCCTACATTCACAACACCGTAGGCGTTCAGCTCTCTCGCAAGAAGGCTGGGGCGAAAAGTCCTGTGTCCACCGACGTTCACCCCCCGAAGAAAGACAACGAGAGCCATGTCTCAACCTGGTATTTTCTACCGCTTCAGCAGATCCACCGGCGCATTCACATCCTCAATCCTGAAGTGACAAGCCAGCCCCGGATGCCGCTCCGCTACCGCCTTATACATCTCCCACGCCACACGCCGGTAGCTGAAGTGCCCCGCCACCCCCGACCGCAGCTCCGAGATATACAGTGCCTCCGCAAAATCCATCTTGAACATCGACCGGCACCGAGTCCCCAGCGGGAGCGTATAAGCCGCTCCCTCTGCATGCCCTGCATCTCGAAGCCCTCGATAAGCCTCCAACGCCGCATCCATCGCCGACTCGTACTCCTCCAGCAACCCAGCCTCCGCCAGCGTAGGCTGCCCCGGACACACCGGCTCCTCGTACCCATGCACATCCGTATAAGGCTGCAGCAACTGCACGCATCGCCGATGACGATGCATATCGCGGAACCCGCCCACATCCATCAGAATGTCGAACCGGAAACCCTGTCCCGCGCTGAAAGCCCTCAGCAGCTCATCATGCCGCCCGCGATGCCGCGTTCCCAGCGCAATAATCTCCAGCCGCCGCTGTTCCGTCATCGCCGCCACATGTCCGCGAAGCTGCCGGTACGAGTAATGACAGTGTGGATAAAGCAGTGAGGTCGCCAGCTCCACCTCCAGCGGCTCCGCATCGTCCAGTAGATCCACCACCGGAGCGGCAAACACCGGCTGCCCCTTCATCAGCTCACTCGCAACCTGCGTCAGTTCCTGCCGGGTCGCCGCCAGGTACTCATTGCGGTTCGCATACTTCACCAGCGTCGGAGCCGCCTTCACATCGCGCAGCATCTTCTCCGCCACCCGGGCACCGCATGTGCTGTCGACCGACCATATCTCCTCGCACAGAGCCTGGGCCGACAGATGATGCACATTCCACGCCGGCTCCGAAGCCGCCTTCCGCAGCTTCTCCCCAATCTCCCGAACCTCCGCATATTCGCTCGTCAGCAGCCGCGAGACCTGCGTCTCCAGCGTCCGCGCATTCACAATCTGGCCCAGCGAAGTATTCGTCGCCAGCGGCAGCAGATACCGCGCCACGTCAAACGCCCGCGCCTTCAGCGTTCGCTCATAAGCATCCGGCTTCATCTCCTCCGGCCGCGGAATCGCCCCTTTCAGCGCCTCTGTCATCTTCAAGCCAATGCGGTCATAGGCCGCAAACATCGCCGTCACCGAAGCCGTAAACTCAGCCGTCTTCGCCCCCATATCCGGCGTATACCATCCCGAAGTTTTAAAGTTCTGGTACCGAGTCGATCGCTCCTGCCCATCCCACCGCTGCTCATCCACCAGTTCAATCGCCGCCAGCAGACTCAGCTTCTCAATCGCAAACGGGATATGCGCCAGGTCCGCAATCGACCTGTGCCCATACTGAAAATAAAACGTATTCAGAAACTGCTCGGCCCGCTGCGCGCTGATCTCCGCCAGCGACTCCTTCATGCTCAGTGCCGAGCGCGAATACTTCGCCATCGCATACGCCAGCACCTCAGGGTCGGCTCCATGGATCGCATAAACATCCGTCTCGTTTGCAGTGGCGGCAGGCTTCGGGGTCTTTTCGGTCTTCGGATCAAGCACAGGCATTTGCACTCAAGAATACGTCATCCCGCTCCGTATAATCGGATAGCAATTTCATCGGAGATTCATGAGCACACTAGCAGGTCGTATCGCATTGGTTACAGGAGCATCGCAGGGCATCGGACGCGCCTGCGCCCTCGAACTCGCCCGCCGCGGAGCCCACGTAGCTCTCGCCGCACGCAACACCGGAAAACTAGAAGCCGTAGCCGCCGAGATCGCCGCCGCCGGAGGCACCGCCCATCCCTTCGCCCTCGACGTAGCCAGCGAAGACTCCATCAAATCCGGAGCGAAGGCCGTCCTCACCCACTTCGGCAAGGTCGACATCCTCGTCAACAACGCCGGCATCACCCGCGACATCCTCTCCATGCGCATGAAGCGCGCCGACTGGGACGACGTCCTCTCCACCAACCTCACCGGAGCCTTCCTCCTCACTCAGGCCCTCATGATGCAGATGGTCAAGAACCGCTGGGGACGCATCATCAACATCACCTCCGTCGTCGGCGAAACCGGACAGGCCGGACAGGCCAACTACGCCGCCTCCAAGGCCGGACTCATCGGCCTCACCAAGTCTCTGGCCCGCGAACTCGCCTCCCGCACCATCACCGTCAACGCCGTCGCGCCCGGCTACATCGAGACCGCCATGACCGCCATCCTCACCGGCGACCAGAAAAGCGCCATGACCCAGCACATCCCGCTGGGCCGCGCCGGAACCGACCTGGACGTAGCCAGCGCCGTCGCCTTCCTCGCCTCCGAAGAAGCCAGCTACATCACCGGCCACACCCTCGACGTAAACGGCGGCATGTACATGAACTAGGCGGGTGCCACCAAACGACGGGTGCCCCATCCATCGCAGCTTCATCGCGATGGGTGGGAAAGTAAGATTCATCCCAGCCACATGGCATTGCACTTGCTTTTATCGCAGCCACATAGCATTTGCACTTGCTTTTTTAGTTGTCATCCTCGAAGAGGATCTGCTTTTCTCCTTGCCACCCACCACGTCATCTCGACCGGAGCGCAGCGAAGTGGAGAGACCCCTGTATTTCGCTCGAAGCGCCACAGATCTGCGGGTGCCCCATTCATGACGCAGTCTCATCGCGGCATGGGTGGGTTCGCATACCTCTCCCACCGCCACCGCGTTCGTCCGACTTAAAAGGACACCGCTCTAACCACTCAGCCCGCCTTGATCGGAATCCAGATCTCAAACCCACCCTCACCCGTCGCCGGATTGAACCGCTCGTCATACCGCTCAAACTCGGGCCCTTCCGCAGTCTTGTTCCCCGAATCAGGCAGCCACTTGTTCCAGATCGTGTGCCATACCTGCAGAATCGTCGACACATGCCCGCCGTGAAAAAACACCGCATACTTCTGCTCCGGAATCCTCAGGCGCGCCAACTCCTTCGGCGCATTCGCGAAATCCGAAACCTCCACGCCGCAGATGTAATCCGAGTTCCCTGCGTCGTCCCCATTACAGATAATCCCGTAAGTCGCCCGTCCGATCTGCTTCGGAATATGCCCCAGGTAAGGCGCAAAACGCTGCCACTGCGCCGGAATCTTCGCGCTCGCTTCCTGGTTGTAGCGTTCGCTCAATCCCGCAATCAGCATCGTCTTGCCATCCACGAACCGTGGCGGCGCTAAATTCTCCAAAGGTGTCTTGTTCATCTTGATTGGCTCCGTTAGTTGAATTGTCTCCACGCTTCCCATCCCGCGAACTCCCTCCGGCGTCACGCCGAAATGATCGCGAAAGGCTCGCGTAAATGCCTCGTGGGAGCCGTATCCTGCATCGAGAGCGACCGCCAGAATATCCGGCGCCCCGTCCGCGAGGACCCGGGCAGCCTCCGCCAGCCGCCTGCGGCGCACATAGTGCATCACCGAGCTTCCCGTCGCCAGCCCAAAGGCTCGCGACAGGTGATATCGCGAAACCCCCGCGACCTCCGCAACATCACCAAGCTCGATCTCGTCCGCAAAGTGGCTTTCGATAAACCAGACCGCCCTCGTCACAGGATTCATGCATCTCCCTTCAGCACACCACCAACCTACCGGCTCCGCCCACAACTCATTTGATAGCAATTGCTCTCCCGAGAACATGCCTTACGCAAAGAGGCAGCATGACCCATTCTTCGCACCGCTAGGCGTGGCAAAGTAAAATTCCTCCCAGCATGTCGACCATCAAAACCATCGCAGTGCTCGGAGCAGGAACCATGGGCAATGGAATCGCTCACGTCTGCGCCCGCGCCGGTTTCAGCGTCATCCTCTACGACATCAAGCAGCCCTTCCTCGACCGCGGCCTTACCGCCATCGAAAAAAATCTTGCCCGCGAAGTCGCCAAAGAGAAGCTCACGCACCACCAGGCAGCCGACGCCCTCAAACGCATCACCCTCACACTCGATTGGGAGAACCTTAGCCCCTGCGACCTCGCCATCGAAGCCGCCACCGAACGCTTTGAGATCAAGAAATCCCTCTTCAAGGACCTCGACCGCGCCCTCCGTCCGGAGTCCATCCTCGCCTCCAACACCAGTTCCATCTCCATCACCAGGCTCGCCGCACAGACAAACCGCCCTGAGCAGGTCATCGGCATGCACTTCTTCAACCCTGTCCCCGTCATGCAGCTCGTCGAAGTCATCCGCGGCCTGCAGACCTCGCAGGCCACCTTCGATACCGTCCACGCTCTCGCACTCCAACTCGGCAAGACCCCCGTCGAGGTCAACGACGCCCCGGGCTTCGTCTCCAACCGGGTTCTCATGCCCCTTATCAACGAAGCCATCTATGCCGTCATGGAAGGCGTCGCCACCCCCGAAGCCATCGACAAGGTCTTCCAGCTCGGCATGGCCCACCCCATGGGTCCCCTCACCCTCGCCGACTTCATCGGTCTCGACGTCTGCCTCGACATCATGCGCGTCCTCGTCGAAGGCACCGGCGACCCCAAATATCGCCCGTGCCCTCTCCTCATCCGCATGGTCGACGCCGGCTGGCTGGGCCGAAAATCCGGCAAAGGCTTTTATACCTATTAGTTGTCGTACAATTGCGCAAAACCTGAACGACGCTGAACCACCCGGCCCCAATTGCACGAATTGGAGATCGCCACATGAATCCAGCCGTTCCCCTCCCTCTTTTGCCTTACTCTCTCTTTCTTTTTCTCACTTCCCATCGGTACACAACCCTCACGTCCAGACAGCCATGGGCGAGGTGAGTGAAACGATCGCTGCATAGGAAAAACCCTGGAGAGAATCCCGGAGAGAATCCCTGGAGAGAATCATGGATCAATACAAGTATCCAAATGTCCGTCCACTTCTCCTGATGGAAGGTGGCCCTCTCTATACCATCGAGAAACGCGTCGGCCTCATCAAGGCGCACGCTCCTGTCATGGTGCGACGCGCCATCCTCGCCGCAACCCTCACCTGGGGCCCCCTCTTGATTCTGTCGCTCATCGAAGGAACCGCCTTCGGGCACAGCGTTCCCGTCCCTTTTCTGCGAGACTTCAGCACCTACACCCGTTTCCTGCTCGCCCTTCCTCTATTACTTCTCGCGGAGATCGTTCTCGGGCCGAGAATCGCCGGAAGCGCCGAGCATTTCGTTACCTCCGGTCTCGTCATCGAGAAGGACTTCGACAAATTCAATGCCGCTGTCGCAGACAGCCTCCGTCTGCGCGATTCCCCCCTTGTCGAGATCGTCATTCTCATCCTCTCGTACATCGTCACAATCACTGCATTCCGAGCTACCGCCGTTCATGTCTCCACCTGGTATGCCACTCGAACCGAGGCGGCCCAGGCTATAACATTGCCCGGTTGGTGGCTGATCCTCTTTTGTGCCCCGTTTTTAAATTTCCTGGTGCTGCGCTGGCTCTGGCGCATCTTTTTGTGGTTTCGCTTTCTTTCCAAGGCCTGCAGACTCGACCTTCAGCTCTTCCCAACCCATCCGGACGAAGCAGCCGGACTCGGCTTCGTCGGCGAAGCACAGAGATTCTTCGGAATCCTCGTCTTCGCTTATTCCCTGAGCGCTACAGGCGTGATTGCCAACAGCCTTGTCTATGACAAAGTCCCGCTCCAGAACTACGCCCCCGCGATTGCGATCTATGCCATCTGTGCGCTGCTGATTCTCATTCTTCCGCTTGCCATCTTCACCCCGAAACTTCTCGCCGCGAAACGAAAGGGTTTGCATCAATACGGAACCCTCGCAACCGCTTATACCGGGGCCTTCCAGAACAAGTGGGTGCGCGGGAATAATCCGCAAGACGAACCTTTGCTCGGAACCGGTGACATTCAGTCGCTCGCAGATCTCGGCAATAGCTATCAGCTCATCGAAAAGATGAAACCGTTTCCAGTCGATGTGCGCGCCATTCTCCACCTCCTCATCGCGGCCCTTCTTCCAATGGCCCCCTTGTTCCTAACCGTCATGCCGCTCAAGGATCTGCTGAAGCTTTTGCTCAAGGTGCTCGCATAGCGCCGTATGATCGCCATTCTCTCAAGTATCTGAAGAAGCTGAACGCATCTCCATTTCGAAGATCTGAGGCAGCATGCGGAGCCACGGCAAACATCAACACGTGCCGTTGGCCACCCGCCATCTCCGCCAGCATCTTCACATGCCAGTACTGTTGCGCTGCAACGGTCGCATTCCTGAATCCGTCGCAGCTTTGTGACGTGAATCACTGCGTAGTGGGGTGATTGAAGCGCAAAACTAATTCAGAAAGGAGAAAAAACATGACTACTCAAGACACAGTTCAATCTGGCTTTCTTGCCGCGCCGAACACCATGGTCGTTGCCACCGACTTGGTGGATTTATCGGACTTGCTGCCTCATGCCATTGCGCAGGCGAAGGCCTCCAATGCGACATTGCATATCGTCCATGCAATGCCTTCCAATACAGTCTTTGTTCCTGAACAAGGCATGATTCCCCCTGTTGACCCCATTAAATTGGCGCAGGATACGCGGAATCTGATGGAAGACTTAATCCGCCAGATAGGAGTGCAAGGGCTGCGCTACACCATCGAAGCTCGGCAGGGAGACCCATCGGATGTGATCGCAGACGTAACGAAGGAAACTGGCGCTCAGCGAGTAATCGTAAGCACGCATGGCCGCACCGGAATCAAGCGGATGGTCCTCGGCTCGGTGGCGCACCGGATCCTCGCAAAGAGCAACGTACCAGTCTGCACCATCGGCCCGAACTGTAAGCGTCCGTCGGGCACTGCCGTTAACAGCGTCCTGCACCCGACATCCTTGGGTCCCGATGCCAGGGATAGTGCGAAGTTGGCACTCGAACTTGCCCAGCGCTATGGCGCTGAGTTGACGTTGTTACACGTCATCACGCCCGATTCCTCAATGGAGCCCTCCCTTGATCCTCAGTATGCCTTTGCGAATCTGGAGTTTCTGTTGAAGCCGGATTCGAGCCATTTATCCGTGATAGTTCACAAGCGGGTTGTCACGGGAGACAAAAAGCAGCAAATCTTACGTGAGGCGGAGGCTATCCAGGCAGACTACATTGTGCTTGGCTCTCATTCTGCCAACGGAAGCGGACAGGACACATACTCCGTCGTAGTTTCCGCAACCTGTCCCGTACTCTCTTTCCATACTCCTCTGCAGCCAGAACAATTGGTTCAGGAGAAAAAGGCTGATCCGGCATTCGCATAAGTAAGCGCGGATAACGGAAGAGTCTTCGACGTCTCACGGCTGCTGGGCTTTTCGATGACCTTACCCGTTCACGAGAGTGATCTCCCCCGTCGCCGGGTGCCCCATTTATGGCGTGGTTTCATTGCGCCATGATTGGGCTCCTTGCTGCCGCAGGCCGGAGCGAAGTCCGAAGGACGAAGCGACTGAAATTTTGCCTTCCTCAACCTCCCCGACGATGTTCAGGGCGTAAGAATCGCCGCAGTCCGAAGGACGAAGGCGGTCTGACCCTCTCCAAAACCTGTCAACCCCAGAACCCCCTCAAATATATAAAAATAAGCAACTTACAAATGGCATACCAGTTCCACCATCTTGCTAAAATAGAATCATTCCTTTGAGAACAAACAAAACCCCGGAGAAATCCGGGGTTTTCTCATCAATCTTGAATCGATGGAATACCCTACAATCCAAGTCCAAACCTAACTCAAATAAAATGAACACCTTGCGTAAAAAGATAGGGAGGGGGTACACAGGACAGGCATGCCCGAATAAACTTGACCCTCAACCGCATCTATCACAGATCTTTCCATTCCAGAACCGTGAAAGCAGGACCGATGTCTAAAGAGATGTACTTTGAAGACTTCTACGTAGGCCAGAAGATGAACTCCATCGGCAGCTACAAAGTCACCGCCGACGAGATCAAGGAATTCGGCCAGAAGTACGACCCGCAGCCCTTCCACCTCGACGAGGCCGCCGGCGAAGGCTCCTTCTTCAAAGGGCTCGCCGCCTCCGGCTGGCTCACCGCCGCCATCGTCATGCGCCTCCGCGTCCTCTCCATCACCGTTGCCGGAGGCATGATCGGCGCCGGCGTCGAAGAGATGCGCTGGACCCAGCCCGTCCGCCCCGGCGACTCCATCCGCACCGAGATCGAGGTCGTCGGCGCCCGCCACTCCTCCTCCCGCCCCGACTATGGCGTCGTCCGCACCCGCACCCTTGCCCTCAACCAGCGCGATGAGGTCGTCCTTCGCTCCACCGTCAACTTCCTCGCGCCGCTGCGCCACCCGCTGAAGTCATGACCGAAACCAAACTAAACCGGAAGCGAACCAAACCAGTTACCCTGCCCGGTTTCTCACAGCTTTCCGGCGTACATTAGAACCATGATGCGCATGACCGTGCTCGCCTCCGGCTCCAAGGGAAACAGCACCGTCATCTCCTCCTCAACCACGCGCGTCCTCGTCGACGCCGGGCTTTCCTGTCGCGAGATCTGCAGGCGCATGACGCAGGCCGGAGAAGATCCCGCCTCGCTCGACGCCATCCTCATCACCCATGAGCACCAGGACCACGTCGCCGGCCTCGGAGTCCTCGCCCGCAAGCTCAATATCCCCGTCTACTTCACCGAGCCCACCCACCGCGCCTGGGTTCGCATGCTCACCCCCCGCACCACCATGTCCTACGCGCAGTGGCTGCAACACGTCCAGCGCGAAAAAGAAGCACGAGCCAATGCCATCGCGGGAATCTGTGACAGCATGACTGCCGCGGTCGAATCACCGAGCGCGCACCCCGACGATCCCGACGAACCAGAATGCCAGCCCGTGCGCGAGAAGATCGATCCGACCTTCCTGCCCGCAGTCGAGTACTTCCACGCCGGAGCTCAGTTCCGCGTCGGAGACATCCACATCTCCTCCTTCACCATCCCGCACGACGCCGCCGACCCCTGCGGCTTCGTCTTCTCAGCCGAAGGCGTGCGCATGGCAATCGCCACCGATCTCGGCTACATGCCGTCCAACGTGAAGGCCGCGCTCCGCCGCGTCGATGTCCTCATGCTCGAGTCCAACCACGACCTCGAGATGCTCAAGGACGGCCCGTACCCCTGGTCCGTCAAGCAACGCGTCCTCTCGCGCGTCGGCCACCTCTCGAACCTGGCCACCGCCGAGTTCCTCCAGAAGGACTACGACGGCACAGCAACCTTCATCGTCCTCGGGCACCTCTCCGAGTCAAACAACGCCCCCGAACTGGCACGCCTCTCCGCCGAGCAGGCGCTCGCCAATCACCCAGGTCTGCTCGGAAACCACGTCCTTCTGGCCGAGCAGGACGCACCCCTGGCGCCCATCTGCCTGTAAGTAACGTATTCCGATAACTAAGCCTTTATTCTTGTTGAGAGTGCAAGTTTTTGCACCTTCTGCGCCACCTTGATGGGAGAATCTTTTCTCTCGATTGGCTATCAAACAAGGTAGAATGAAGTCTTACAGGACAATGAAAAAAGTAGCTTTCTCCAATCGGGTCACCGCCACATGCACTCTTCCTGCATCGATCAGGTAGTTGGAGATATTCTCTCAGGTTGGCGTTATGACATCTCCGGACTCTCGCCGGCGATGCGGACCGACTATGAGCAGCATTTGTCCGAATGCTCCCACTGCCGCCGTCGCCAGAACGTCGCCCGCACCATCGACTGTTGCTCTATCTGCGTCAGCACGCTCTCCATCGTCGCCTTTCTGCTTGCCGCGGTCATCATTCACCGCGTCGAACTGATCACGCACATCGGCAAGGTTCAGGTTCACTTGAATCAGGCCCACGCGGTAGCCATCTCCCTCGAAGCGGTCGCCGTCACTGGGCTGGTCCTTTCCACGCTGCTCTGGGTCTGGTCGCCGATCGCAACTCCGCTTCCGGGCTTCCTCGGTGAGATTGTCCAGCAGCGCATTCCGGCAGACCTCCGCGAGCGCTTCACTAAAGCTGCCTAGAATTCACTACAGAAGCTCCTCGGTGTCCTCCCAAGTGTCAGTCTGCATTCCCTACATTCGCACTCATTTTGCGATAGCGTAGAGAGAAGACCCATGTCATCTTCCCCGCAACCTGAAGGCGAGACTCCTTCCGCCGAGCCGCTATTCGACCAGGCGCTATATCGCCGCCCCCTCCGCCGCCTCCACGCCGCGGCGCACAGGGCCGCAGCGTTTTCTCAGCGCCCGGCACCTATCTCCTGGTCGGCATCAACTGCGCCGTCTTCCTCTGGATGGTCCTGCACGGCATCTCTGCAACCGATCCGACACCAGGTCAGCTCAATCCATTTCGGAGCGACAAACACATTCCTTATCCTGCATGGCCAGTGGTATCGCCTGCTGACCGCCATCTTCGTTCATGTCGGCCTGCTCCATATCGCCACCAACATGTGGTGCCTATGGAACCTCGGCCTGCTCGGCGAGCCGCTTCTCGGCCCCTGGGGAATCATCGCCGTCTACATGCTTACAGGTATCGCCGGCAACCTGCTCAGCATGGGCTACAACATCATCCGGCACGATTACATCTCGGTCGGGGCCGGAGCATCGGGCGCGGTCTTCGGCATCGCCGGGATCCTCATCGTTCTCCTGTCGAACAACAAGCTCCCGATTCCTCACTTTGAACGCAACCGGCTCCGACGATCCGTGATCCAGTTCGCCATGCTCAACCTGATTATCGGATTAGGTACGGTCTTTCTTCCCGTCATCCGGATCGACAACAACGCGCACGTCGGAGGCTTTCTCTTCGGACTGGCTCTTGGAGTCCCCTTGGTCCCGCGTATGACGAGCGGGCGCTCCCGTTATCTTGAACGCCAGAAGATAACCTTCGCAGGAGCCGCTCTCTTCCTCGCGCTCTTTGGATACTTTGTGGCCAACCTGCATTAGGCGAAACACCGCGCAGACAGGAAAAGGAGGGTACGCACCCTCCTTTCTCTACATACTCAAAAACCTTAGCTCAGCGTTGTCTGTGCAAACTTCCGCACCATCGCTAACAGCAGTTTGCGATCGCTGTCGCTCAAATGAGCCGAATAGCGCTGCACCTGGGTCAGGAAACGGATCTCCTCCTCGTTCAGGTGCAGCGAGGACATCTCTTTGCCCACAACTTCTTCTGCGAAGAACTCTGCGAGTTGCAGATCAAGTGCTTTGGCTATCTTCTGTAAGGTCTCAAGCGAAGGCACCGTATGCCCGTTCTCTACACGTGACAGATAGCAACGCAGCAAGCCAGTCCGCTTTTCAATATCACCTTGAGACATTCCCCTCTGCAGGCGATAGCCCCGGATGGTCGTCCCGATGTTAATCGCAATGGAGAGCTCTTCAGCAGGCTCCGTTTCTAGATTCCCTATAGTTGTTTGCATGTCAGCCATTAGCCACAAAGTAAACAGGAGTTACTCGCCGGTCAATGGCTAAATTATGGGAAACATTACAGGCTGTACCTGCGGAGGTTCGCCCTGAGCCAGTTATGAGCGAAAAGCTTAACTTTTACTTGAGGTTTGACCAAAATCCCGCACTTGGGTCAATAGAACGCAGAAAAGCACCGCAAGGATTACCCGGAACCCAGGCCGACCAGCATCACCGTAACGTTGTCACCTCCGCCGTTCGAGTTGGCCGCATCGATGAGCGCCTTGCAGGCGGTATTCAGGTTGGTTTGTGTCGGGCAGGAGGGAACTCGAGCCAGGATGTCTTCGATATCGTCATCCGACACCTCGCGATTCAGGCCATCCGAGGTGAGCAGGTAGAGATCACCGGGTAAAGGGTTATACCCTTGAATCTCTGGATCGACTGTAGCCTGAGATCCGACTGCCCGGGTGATAAAGTTTCGCATCGGCGAAACGGCCGCCTGCCTGGGAGTAATCTGGCCGGCCCGAACCTGTTCTTCTACAAGAGAATGATCCGCCGTCAATTGCATCAACCTTCCGCGGCGCCGAAGATAGCATCGGCTGTCGCCAACGTGTACGAGCCAGAGCGTAGGTGGATCGGACGCGCGCGCGTTGGTGTGGTTGTGTGCCGAGCGCTTCCCGTTTCCTGCATGGGGACTCGGTAACGGCGCGTGCAGCAGTCCCACCAGTGTCGTCCCCATTCCTGCCAATTGCGGCGAATGGCGTGCCTGCTGGTAGACGGCTTGGTTGGCAGCCTGTACCGCCGCGTTCAAACGTGCCTGCGCGCGCGTCGGAGATTCTTTAGGCGCTAAGTGAGCGATAAAGGTTTCAGCCGCAAGATGGCTTGCAACTTCGCCTCCCGCCACCCCGCCCATGCCATCGCAAACAACAAACGCTCCTAGAGCAGGTGAAGCCGCGTAGGCATCTTCATTTCTCCGGCGAACACGGCCACGATGGGAGAGCATCGCGTAGATGAGTTTGTTAGCAGCCACAGAATCCCTGAAAATTTAGTCCGCAAAAAACAATACACTTCCGGCTTGCAAAGACCAAGGCTGCGTTAGTGTTAGGGAGGGTACGAAAGGAACAGGATTGGACCAGAAAGGCAGCCGGATTATTCTAGGCGATAACCTCCTTGTGCTATCCGGCATGAAAAACGCGTCCGTGGAGCTGATTTATATCGACCCGCCATTCAACACAGGCAGGCATCAGGCGCGCCCGCAGATGAAGACGATACGGGACGAGAACGGTGACCGTGTGGGTTTCGGCGGAAGGCGCTACCGGACCGAACTTCTAGAACGATCGGGAGGAAGTTACAAGGATCGTTTCGAGGATTTCCTGGGCTTTCTAAGGCCACGGCTGGAACAGGCATACCGCATACTTACGCCGGCCGGCAGTCTCTTCTTCCACATCGATTATCGCGAAGTTCACTATTGCAAAGTCATGCTCGACGAAATCTTCGGGCGCGACTGTTTTCAAAACGAGATCATCTGGGCCTATGACTACGGCGCACGTGCAAAGCAGCGCTGGCCTGCGAAGCACGACAACATCCTCTGGTACACACGCGATCCCAGGCGATACACATTCAACCTGGCGGAATCCGATCGGATTCCCTATATGGCGCCGGGATTGGTCGGCGAAGAGAAGGCCGCGCGAGGAAAGACGCCGACTGATGTCTGGTGGCATACCATCGTCTCACCCACTGGAAAAGAAAAGACAGGATATGCCACCCAGAAACCGTTGGGGATTCTGGAGCGGATCGTGAAGGTTCACTCCAATCCCGGCGAGACCGTCATGGATTTCTTCGCAGGCAGTGGCACGGCAGGCGAGGCGGCTGCAAAGAATGGAAGACACTTCCTGCTCGTGGACGAAAGCGAAGAGGCCGTCGAAACAATGCACAGGCGGCTGAAGAAATATCTCTAGCCGCCTTGCGATTGCCTCAGCCGCGAGCCTGCTTCTCAGCGAAATCTCCGATGATCGGCAGCTTGTACCATTCGCCCTTGCTCGCCTTGAGAATAACGATAACCCAGGCGATGAACAGTGCCAGGCCTACGGCCGTATTGATCAGGCCAAACAATATCCAGCTCAATGGAATAACGTGCAGAAAGCCTTCAACAATCGCGATTGCGGCTTGCAAAACGATAGCCGCGATGCAAAACGCAATAGATTGGAAGGAATGGAACCGGACAAGCGGAATCTTGTTATACGGCTCGATGACCAGAAAAATAATCGCCGGAATGATCGTAACGTAGGCCAGCGCCGCGGCAATGTTATCTGAGAGTCCGGCCGTTGATGCTGTCGGAGCAGCTGGCACATACGCAGGGGGTTGGGACTGAGGCGGAACAGGGTCCTGAATGGGATCGGACATCGATTGTCTCCTGATGGAACTTCGCGAAATTGAATTCACTGGGGAGATGCCATCGCCGATAGATATCTCAGCGAAAGTGTCCCCAAGCATAACGTAGAAATCATAAAGATGAACCCGTTTTTCAATGGAAATCGCACAGGCCAGGCCGCTCGGAAGAATGATCTTCCGCGCCCCTGGAATTTGTACCCGGATGGCAATGTTTGCCTTCCGGCGATATCTCTTGATCTAGCTGTTGTTAGAGGTCACTGCCGTAAACCCGAAGGTCTCATAGTGGGTCGTAAGTTTTCCGTCGGCAACGGTCACGACCGTAAAACCCTCCGGCGTTCCCAGATGGACACCCTTCCACCAGTTTCCGCAGACGGCTCCGCTGGTGATATAAGGCACGTTCTTCCACTGAACCTGCTCGTTGATGTGAGTATGACCTTGCAGAACGCCGATCACATTGTGCCCGTCAAACAGATCGAGGACCTGGTTCGCATTCGCCACCGTCAGCGAATGGTGCGGAGCAGGTGTGGCCGGTTCCGGAAGGTAAGACGAATAGGCCGAGACCAGCGGAATGTGGACCGAGACAATGACAGGTGTGCCGGTTGGAAGCGCGGCAAGATCGGCCCCAAGCCAGTGAAGCTGGTCGTCGTCGATGCGGCCCTCATAAGCGTTATCGGACAGGATGCCGATAGAGTCCAACACGATAAAGTGATGTCCCTTGTGATTGAAGCTGTAGTACCGCTTGCCAAAGCGGTCTTCGAAGAGCTTCTTGCCGTAGAGCGGATCGCTCGCCGGAATGCCGCTCGATTTATAAATGCCTAAAACATCGTGATTGCCGATGGTGTGATAAACCTTGAGGCCCAGGTCCTGTTCAGTTTTGTGGTAAAGATCAAAGAGCGCCAGGGCGCGTGGCTTGGGCACGGCGAGCGCATCGAAGACATGATCGCCTCCATTGATGGCAAAGTCGGCCTTCAAGGTTCGGGCCTTCTTCATGGCCATATCCGTGCCAATCGCGGCGTTCAGCTCGGGCTGAATATGTGCGTCGGTCACAAACAGAAAAGAAAACGGCTCGGCCACGGGAGCGGCAAGAAGAGTACGTGGAAAAACAGCCGCTGCCGCGCCTGCAGCACCCAGAAGCGAGAGAAATTGCCGGCGAGTCGTCACGTCGTCATTGTAAGTCAGTCGAATGAACACCCTGCGAACATGGCGGCAGGTAAAATTAAGCGATGAAGTATCTCATCGCTCTCCTTGCTGTAGCAGGTATCGTCGTCTCTTCCCTGGCGCTTCACGTCCACTACATGGACCCTTCCCAGGCTCCGCCCTGCGCAGTAACGGAGAAATTTGACTGCGGCGCCGTGAACCACAGCCGCTTCGCTGTCTTTCCTCCGAGGAGTTTCGATGAAGACCCGAAAGGCGGCCACCACATCCCAATCGCAACACTGGGAATCCTCGCTTACGCCCTTCTTGGAATTCTTGCGCTCACCGATCGCTGGTTACTTACCTTTGAGGTCGCCCAGATCGGCTTCTTCTTCGCTGCCTTTCTCAGTTACGTTGAGGCATACATTCTGGAGAAGTGGTGCATCTATTGTCTCTGGTCGCAGGGAATTATCACCGCCATTCTGCTCTTGACCGCCGCGACGCTCATCATGCGCTGGCGAGCGGCCGGAAAATCCTCTGCATCAAGAAAGATTGCTCATGTGGCCTAAGGTTCTCCTGCAGCTCTTCGAACTTCTCCCCCACGTCACAAGACTGATCCCCGTTGCGGACAAATATTTCGCCCAGCGAAGCGCCGCGGAGAAAACCTCTCACGCCACCCTTGCGGCCATGGCCGAAGACGTTCGCGGCGATCTCGGCCAGGTAGCAAAAGCCCACGAAGGTCTCTACCGTCAACTGCAGGAGCAGAGCGGCCATATCGCCGACCTGGGCGAAGAAATCAGGCGCGCCCGCACCTCCATCGAACAGCACGATCACCGGCTCGAGGCGATGGATCACAAGCTTGCCTCCTTAGGCCTCTGGATCAAAGGCGGAGTATCGGCAATCGTCGTTTTACTGGCCATCTCCATCTGGCTGCTCGCGCGCACCCACTGACCGCGTAAAATGACCGTATGGGAATCAGCCGCGAACAAGCGCTCGACTGCTTCAAAAGCGACGATCTGATCGGAATCGGCATGGAAGCCGATGCAGTACGCCGCCGCCTTCATCCTGAAGGTGTGGTCAGCTACATCATCGACCGCAACATCAACTACACGAACTTCTGCACCGAGTACTGCACCTTCTGCGCCTTCTATCGACCGCTCAAAGGCAAACTGGCCTCTGAAGGCTACATCCTCGATTTCGAGACGATCTACGAGAAAATCGCCGAAACCCTCGAGATGGGCGGCACCGGCGTCCTGATGCAGGGCGGCCTCCATCCCGACCTCAAGATCGACTGGTTCGAGCGGCTCTTCCGCGGCATCAAGGAGCGCTTCCCTTCCATCTGGCTGCACTGCCTCAGCGCAAGCGAGATCCTCGCCATCGCCGAGTACTCCGAGCTCTCCCTGCGCGACACCATCATCCGCCTCCGCGACGCCGGCCTCCAGTCCATCCCCGGCGGCGGAGCCGAGATCCTTGACGACGAAGTCCGCCACCGCATCGCGCGCCTTAAGTGCAAAACCGAAGACTGGGTCTCCGTCCACCGTACCGCCCACGAACTCGGCATGCGCACAACCGCCACCATGATGTTCGGCGTAGGCGAGACCTTCGAGCACCGCGTCAACCACTTCGAAGTCGTTCGCCGCCTGCAGGAACAGACGGGTGGCTTCACCGCCTTCATTCCCTGGACCTTCCAGCCCAACAACACCGCCCTCGGCGGCCGCGGATGGGACGAAGCCACTTCAGTCGAGTACCTCAAGACCCTCGCCATCTCACGCATGTACCTCGACAACATCGAAAATGTGCAGTCGAGCTGGGTCACCCAGGGCCTCAAAGTTCTCCAGATGGGCCTGCGCTTCGGCGGCAACGACGTCGGCTCGGTCATGCTCGAAGAAAACGTCGTCAAGGCAGCCGGAACCTCCAACTGCACCACCGAAGAGGAGCTTCGCCGGGTGATTCGTGATGCGGGATTCAAGCCGGTCCAGCGCGATACCCTCTACCGGACGATGTTCCTCAACTAGAGACCTCGCAGCAGTCTTAGTCCTGGATGGCCGCTGCGAGCTTTACCTGCCCAAAAGATCGGTTATCCCGCTCAACCTGAAAAGCTTTAGACCGCGTCATATCGCGTAGAATCGGTTCGACACGACTTTTGCCGGAGCCAATACCCTGTTTCCCCTCCTTCATTCGCTGATGCCTGCCCTTGGACTGTTATTCGCGCCTAAGGGCCTTGGTCATTACTGGCGATCGCACATCGCCGATCGGACCTTCCAGGGACTGTATCGCTGGAACGCCTTCGATACGGCCATGCTGATTCCTTATTTCGTCGTCATGGTCATTCTGGCCTTCTATGGGGTCCATCGCTACCAGCTGGTCTGGCTCTACTTCAAAAACAAAAAAAATGCCGCAAAGTGGAACGAACCGCCGGCCCGATTCGCCGAAGACCAGCTTCCCTTCGTCACCATTCAACTCCCCATCTTCAATGAGCAATTCGTCATCGACCGCCTCATCGATGCCTGCTGCCGCTTCGACTATCCCCGCGATCGATTTGAGATCCAGGTGCTCGACGATTCAACCGACGAGACCACCCTTGTCGCCGAACAAATTGTCCGGCGCTATGCCAACGGTTTCGCCGGCATGGACCCGCAGCCGATCACCTATATTCATCGCACCAATCGCTACGGCTATAAGGCTGGCGCGCTCGACGCCGGCCTGAAGGTTGCGAAGGGCGAATTTATCGCCATCTTTGACGCGGATTTCATACCGCCGCGCGAGTGGGTCATGCAGGTGATCCACCACTTCGCGCAGCCGGAGATCGGAATGATCCAGACACGGTGGACGCACCTCAACCGTGACTACAGCTTTCTCACTCAGGTTGAAGCCATCATGCTGGACGGCCACTTCGTACTCGAGAGCGGCGGACGCTCTCGTGCCGGCGTCTTCTTCAACTTCAACGGGACCGCGGGAATGTGGCGTCGCGAGGCGATTTCAAGCGCCGGCGGATGGCAGCATGACACACTCACCGAAGATACCGACCTGAGCTATCGCGCACAGATGGTCGGCTGGAAGTTCAAATATCTGCAGGATGTGGAATGCCCTGCCGAACTGCCCATTGAGATGACCGCCTTCAAAACACAGCAGGCGCGCTGGGCCAAAGGTCTCATCCAGACAGGCAAGAAGATTCTGCCGCGCGTTATGAAGAGTGATCTGCCGTGGCACACCAAGCTCGAGGCCTGGTATCACCTGACCGCCAATCTCAGTTATCCGCTGATGATCATCCTCAGCGTCCTGCTGATGCCCGCGATGATTATTCGCAGCTGGCAGGGCTTGCTTCAGATGTTCCTCATCGACCTGCCTCTCTTCATGGCCAGCACCATGTCGGTCTCATCCTTCTACCTGGTCAGCCAGAAGGAACTCTTTCCCACGCGCTGGATGCGGACCTTCTTCTATCTTCCTTTCCTGATGGCTCTCGGCGTGGGGCTCACGATCACCAATGCCAAGGCCGTGATGGAAGCCCTCTTCGGAGTGCAGTCGGCATTTGCCCGAACCCCGAAATACCGAGTCGCCAAAAAGGGTGAAAAGAGCAACGCAAAGAAGTACAGGAAGCGGCTCGGCATTATTCCCTGGATCGAACTGGCCATCGGATGCTACTTTGCCCTCACGGTCTGGTATGCCATCTCCACGGAGAACTACCTCACGGTTCCCTTCCTGGTCCTCTTCGCGTTCGGCTATTGGTACACAGGCCTCCTGAGCCTTCTACAGGGACGCTTCGAACGCTTCGGGGTTGCCGGGCAGGAGTTCCACGAGAAGCCCTACCCGATGGGAATCTGAAAGGAATGCACGTGAAATCACTTCGAATCCTGATCTTGTGTTGTCTGGCGGTCCTGCCTGCTTGCGCCCTCGACTCCGTCCCTAAACCCGAGTACCACCAGCGCCGGGTCGCTCTCGCAACCGCAATGAAGACCGGCATCGCAATCCTCTTCGCAAACGAGGAGCCTCAGCTCGAGTATCAGGACTACCGGCAGGACGAAGACTTCTATTACCTCACAGGCTGGAACGAGCCCGGCGCGGCCGTCGTCATCATTCCCCCTGCCGAGGCCTCTGAAGGAACTCCCGGTACAGGTGGCCTCGGCGCGCGCGCTGCGCAGCCCTTTCGCGAAATTCTCTTTCTTCCCTCCCGCAATATCCGGGCCGAGATGTACACCGGCGTCAAAATGGACGCAAACACTCCCGGCGTGACTGCCGCAACTGGTTTTGATGAAGTCCTGCCGATGACCGACCTTCCTGCAGTCCTGAACAAGGTCATCAGCGGAGACCGCCCCCGAGCCCGTCGCATCTTCACTCAAAAGGACTCTGCAGCAGCACATTCGCTCGTAAGCTTCACCGCCGCGACACTCGGCATGGCAAACGTGCCTGATACCCTCGATATCGCCGAACTCACCACTCCGCTCCGCGCAGTCAAATCACCCGCCGAAATCGAATTGCTGAAGAAGGCCTCAAACGCCTCGATTGCCGCGCAGCGGGCCGCCATGCGGAATATTCACCCAGGAGTAGGCGAGCGCAGCATCGCAGGAGTATTCATCGAGAAGCTGCTGGAGAATGGATGTGAACGGGCCAGTTATCCACCCATCGTTGGCTCGGGCAGAAACTCCGCCACACTTCACTACAGCGAGAACTCTGCAACCGCGAAAGCTGGCGACGTCATGCTGATCGACGCCGCAGGCGAGTACAGCATGTATGCCAGCGACATCACCCGCACCATGCCGGTTGACGGTCACTTCACCCCGCGCCAGCGCGAGCTCTACGACATCGTCCTCGGAGCCCAGCGCGCCGCTGCGGCAGCCTTCGTCGCGGGCAAATCGCGCATCAACGACCCCCAGCGCAGGAACCCCGATTCTCTGGATCAGGTCGCTTACGCCTATGTCAATTCACACGGAAAGGACCTCCACGGTCAGCCTCTCGGACAATACATGATTCACGGTCTCGGCCACCTCGTCGGCATCGACGTCCATGATCCGTGGGACTACTCCAAACCTCTCGACAAAGGCATGGTCTTCACCATTGAGCCCGGAATTTATCTGCCGGAAGAAGGCATAGGCATACGGATCGAAGATGTCTTCTACGTCGATTCCGATGGCAAGCTCATCGACCTCATCGCGGACTTGCCCCATGATGCGAAAGACGTAGAAGCAGCCATGAAGCATTAAAAGGAAAAGGCCCGGCATCAACCGGGCCTTCCCACTGCCATACTGCCTGAGTTAGAAACGAATTCCAAACGCGACCGGAATAAACGTAGTGTGCGCGCTGTTCTGCGGAAAAACATTGAAGTAATTCGGATTCCCGCTGACAGGCGTACCGTGTGTACCATCGTAGTAAGGACGCTTCGAATTGGCCGTATACACATATCGCGCCTCTGCAAAGAGACGCTCGTTTCCAAATTTGGAAAACTTATAGGTATAGCCGAAACCGCCATTGAAGCCCACGGAATTGCTCGTGTAGTTGTCGATCGCCTGGTTCGCCTGGTAAGTAAAGCATCCGTAGAACGGATCGCAATAATATCCAAGCGCCGGAATCGTGAACGTAGAGATCTTATGATAGAAACCTACGCCGCCAGTAACATACAGTCCTGAGCTATCTCCCTGGAGCACGTTATAAACCGGATCCAAAGCAATCGACCAGACGTGCCCGTAACCTCCAAGTTGGTTGAGATTACCGCCAACCGCCGGACTGTTATAGATCGCAAGTAGATTATTCAGCGTGTGCGTCTGAATACCGAAGTTGGCCCAGTTGAAGTCGATCATTACTCCAAAATTCTTGTTGAAGAATCGCCCTCCTCCGGCCTGAAATTCCCAGCTCGTTGAGTAGTAGTTGTGGGTACCGCCAACAGGCAGGGTGAATCCACCACCCACCATAAACCCGTACTTGTTCGATCCATCCGAATTGTGCATCTTATCGTTGTAGTTCGGACGCCGGCTGTAAGTACGCCGGGGTGGCGGCTGATCTTCGCGTCCGCTCAGGTTGAAATTCTCAGCCGAATCCGTCTCAGCCGCCCCGCTGCTGCTGCTGTAGCTCAGCTCGGCAGGCGTGCTCAGCTCGAGAGGAGCCTTCAACTCCGCTCGCAAATCAACTGGTTTCACTGCACCCGCCTCGCTCTGTGGCTGCTGCGCATAAAGGGCGAAGGTTGTGCCTGCTGCAAGAAAAACAATGCCCGCGCCGCGAGTAAGAATTGAAGAGAGGCGGTTCATCGTTACCGTCATATGCATACTTGATCTGCTCCTCATAATGCATTGTTGCCTGAAGACTGTAACCCTGCTGTCATCTGCTTGTTGTGTAGGACGCTTGAAAACTCATTTTGGATGACAGAGTAATAGGCCGATATCCCAGTAGAACACGTCAAAAGTGACAGGGGTGTCCGAAAAACGCACGAAGAAAAGCGGGCACCTTGTTTATTATCGGTGCCCGCTCAGTCATCCTGTAACGACGAACTAGTGAATATCAAACTGCTCCGGATGCAGGCTCGGATCGGACTTCACCAGAATCGTTTTGCCCACCATCTCTTCCAACTCCTGCAACCATTTCGTCGAAGACTTGAGCTGTTTGACGACATCCGGGTGCACACGCAGCATCACATCGCCGCGATCCAGATGCTTCGTCATCTTCCGCATCTCAACGTAAATGTCATTGCACACAGTCACCGGCGATTTCACCATGCCGGTACCCTGGCAAATGGTGCACGTCGTCGAAAGCGTTCGCTCGAGCGACTGCTTCACGCGTTTGCGCGTGATCGCCACGAGTCCAAAATCGTTGAACTGAAGTACCTTTGAAGGAGCGCGGTCATTCTTTAGCTCCTCTTCAAGAGCAGCCATCACGCGATTGCGATTCTTGCGCTCATCCATATCGATGAAATCGATAATGATGATGCCTCCAAGATCACGCAGCCGAATCTGTCGCACGATCTCGGGAATTGCATCGAGATTCGTCTTCACGATGGTGTCCTCGAGTCGCGCCGTCTTGCCGACGTACTTGCCCGTGTTGATATCGATCGCCACCAACGCTTCCGTCTGATTGATGACGATCGAGCCGCCCGACTTCAGCCATACCTTCGAACGAAGCGCCTTGTTGATCTCTTCGGTGATGCCGAACTGCTCAAACAGCGGCGTCTCTTTCGTATACAGCTTTACCCGGCGAATCAGCGAAGGCTGGAAACGCTGCAGGAAGCGCAGAATCCGCTCGTAATTCTCCTCGGAATCTACCCAGATCGCTGAGAAGTTGTCCGTCACTTGGTCGCGAAGAATCCGCTCGACAAGATTGAGATCGTGATAAATCAGCGCCGGCGACTTCGAAGAGTCGGACCGTTGCTTGATATCGCTCCACAGGTTCAGAAGGAAGCGCAGGTCATTGCGCAGCTCTTCTTCACTCGCTCCCGAAGCAGCCGTACGAACGATAAATCCGCCCGCTGCATCGCCTTTCTCTGAAAGCAGAATGTCCTTCAAACGACGGCGTTCCGAGTCCGACTCGATCTTGCGGGATACGCCCGTATGATTCACCGTCGGCATAAACACAAGAAATCGGCCCGGCAGAGCGATGTGCGATGTAATCCGGGCGCCCTTCTTTGCAATCGGCTCCTTGGCAATCTGAACCAGAACCTCCTGCCCGGGCTTCAGCAGATCGCTGATCGCCGGCAGATTCGTCACCTGCATCGAGCTGCGCCCACCTCGACGCTCCCGTTCACCCGAGCCGTTGTGACGGCCGCGGCTGCGATCTCCCCGCCGTCCATCCCGGCGGCTGCGCCCACGCCGGCGTTCGTAGTTCAACGAGTCGCTCGAAGGAGACGCGGCCCCATTCTCAGACGCTTCTGCACTTTCCTCGCGGACCTCATCATCGCCGTCCTCGTCAGGCTCCTCGCTGGTTTCGAATGTCTCGCCTTCCGCCAGATCCTGGTCCTGCGCCTCCACGGCATGCGCATCTTCTTCGATGAAGTCCTCTTCTTCGTCATCGCTGATGTGCGTAATTTCATCGATCGACATCTCCCGAATCATGGTGCCTAGATCCGCGGCACCTTCGAGAGTCTCTTCTTCGTCCAGCTCATCGAGTTCTTCAATCGACGATGCATGCAAAGTCGTCTGATAGTCCTCATCGTCGATGATCTCTTCCTCGACGACGTCGGCGCTCGTCTCGAATGCCTGGCGCGTTGCCTCCTCTTCCACTTCGTCCATGATCGGAGCGACCGACTCCATCTCACCCGTTGCATGAACGGTCGTGACCTCGTGGCTCGCGGCAGGTTCTTCGGTGCCAACCTCTCGGGCATACACCGCGTGCTCAAAATTCTCGGAAACTTCTTCCGCTTCCGCTGGCTCGTTTGCTACCTCAGGCTCGGCAATCGGAGCGCTGTGGCGAAACTCACTCGGTGGATTCGGATCGACACGATAGGAGACAGACGTGTCCTCAGCGGGCTCGAATTCTGTTGGCTCAGCCGTAACGACCGCGACAGGCTCCGGAATCTGCGGTTCCTCCGCCACATGCTGCACAGTCTCGATCACCACTGGCTGCGGCTTCGATCCTTTGCGATGGCGTGAAAGGCTTTCTCCCGGCAGCACAGATCCGCCATCCCACCCCGCAGGAATTTCAAATCCCGGCGCGCTGCGAACAGCAGAAGTCTCAACCACCTTTGCCGCAGGAGCAGCGACTGCATCCTCTCCACCGCTGCGATACTTCGACAGCGACTCCCCCGGAAGCACCAGGGTCTCCGAGACCACGCCGTCACCCTGCGCTTCGTCAAGACCATAAAACGAGGTACGTGGAGCAAATCCACGCGGAGCCCGTGCTCCACGATCGCGCCCGCGATCTCCGCGAGAACGATCCTCCCGGCCGCCACGACGTCCCCGCTCATCGCGTGGAATATCTTCCCGCGGCTGCTCACTGATTTCCGGTCCGGCTTCCTGCGATTCAGCTTGTTCGGCTGCGCCGTCGATCTCGACCGATGGCTCGTACCCGCCTTCGCTTGTATCCGCGTCCTGGGACTTCTCCGGAGAAAGGCCCTGCGCCTGTCCATCTTCGCGTGGTCCTCCGCGGCCACGGCGACGGCCGCGACGGCCGCGCCAACGCCTGCCGCCCGCCTGCGAAGAAGCGGAACCCTCCGCGCTTTCCACGCCTTCCGTCACGCCCTCGGCTGATTCGGCTTCATAGGCCTGCGAAAATCCCTCTTCGCCCAAAGCCCCTTCCTGCTCTTCAGAACTATGAGTGTCCTCAGGAGCAGCCTGGCGCTCGCCGGTACCTCCGCGTTCTTTCCGGTCTCGACGGCCACGTCCGCCACGGTCACGGCCCGCAGGGCGTTCACTTTCGTCACCCGCTGTCCCTTCGATCGTTACGGGTTCCCGACTACCGCCGCGGTCGCGACGGCTCGAGCGCTGTCCGCCATCCGTCTCGAAGTCAGCGGAATCGCCGGCCTCTTCCATGAAGTCAGTGATGTAAAGAAACGCATCGCGCTCCAACCCGATGTCCACGAAACTGGACTGCATTCCGGGGAGCACGCGCGTTACGCGGCCTTTGTAGATCGATCCTGCAAGGGTGTATTCGTTTTCGCGCTCGTAATAAATCTCGGCAAGCGCATCATTTTCAACAATCGCAAGCCGCGTCTCATGCGGCGTGCTGGAGATATAAATTTCTTTCGACATCTGTCTCTACTCTTTCTGCCCGGCAATTGTCGGACGGCAGACGAGGCAGAGAGACACTCGGAAGCTAGGTGCAGCTCACCGGAGGTTCGGACAGAATGCAGGATGTTGAATTTCTGGGCGGTGAATACCGATAGGAAATGTACGGGTACGGATCAGCCTGTAGGCGCAAAAAACCCGCCTGCCTCACAGCATGATAAATATCGGAAACACCTGAGAAACCTTCGTGAGGGCACGCGGAGTTTGTGACCGAAACAACCTCAAAATCAATCATTTGAGGCGGGGCCGTTCGCCATCCGGATGCGCTCATCTTCCTGAAACCTGTCCGGCCAACGGATCGAAGTCTCTCGCCTGGCCGGCCTTTTCTTCAAAATCTTTGTTGCCGCTGCCCGGCCCTCGCCTGGGAGCGGGATCAATATCGACACGGCAACCTTTAGCCGGTCAAATACTGTTTCTAGTATTGCACTAAACCCATGGCAGAAGCCAGTTACACAGGAAATTCTTTCGCCTCTGCTTTTCACCCCCTGGAATCAACCACATAACGCTGATTTAAGAGTTGTTAGCCGCCTCAAAACAGCTTACCGGCCCCCGTACGGCCTTTTCCCTGGTAATTCAATCTCACCTTATAGAGGAACGACCGCGGCCTCCCACCTTCGCCAGCGGCTCGAACCTCTTCTCGATTGCATTTCTGCCTGGCTACCAACACAAGTTGGATCGAAGTTCGCCAACTGTACGCATCCACGCTCAGCCCTCATCCAGGGAAGAACAAAGGAGATTGGGATGATTAGCAACTTGAACAAAACATTGCGAATAGCCGCTGTAACTGCTGCTTTCGCGTTTGGCGCCGGTACGACCGCCGCTTTGGCGGACTCTTTTTCCATTTCTTATCTTGCTCCCGGCGTCCAGGCCCCCACCAGTACCAGCCACTACGAAACCTTTGATAGCTCCATCAAAGGTCCACTCGTTACCAACTTCAACGGAAGCGGAATCACAGGAACCTACACCGGCAACTACACCTTGATTGGAGCAAACGCTTGGGGTGGAGCCGGTGGCTCTCAGTACATCAAGACCAACGGCAGCGCCACATCGTACTCCCTTAAGCTCAGCCAGGCAGTCAACTACTTCGGGCTCTGGTTTTCAGCGCTGGATCCCGGCAACAGCCTCTCCTTCTACAACGGAAACACCTTAGTCAGGACATTCTCTCCAACCAACTTCATTTCAATGGTCGGAGCATGCCCGACCGCAGGCAATCCGTTCTGCGGGAACCCGAACAATGGCCTCGACTCCGTGGAACAGTTTGCTTATCTCAACTTCTACGACACCAATGGAACGTTCGACACCATCGTCTTCAGTCAACTCCTCAACAGTGGAGAATTCGAGTCTGATAACCACGCCATCGCCAACCTGACAGCGGCGCCGAGCGGTACCCTGATTGACGCAGATGCTCCTGAGCCCGCAAGCCTCTTCCTTGTTGGCACAGGAATTTTCAGCCTGGCCGCGGGGATCCGTTATCGATTCTCAGAAAAGCTCGTCCGAAAAGCTGAATCTTCCGTCTGACCCTCGCTTCGCCCTGCCCGTATTTCGGCGTCAAAGCTGAAATACGGGCATTCCCGTTTAATTCACAAATCGATTCATCCGAACATTCATCACGATACCGAGCGCCAGGAAGCTGAACAGAATCGACGAGCCGCCATAACTCATCAAGGGAAGAGGGATTCCCGTCACTGGCATCAGCCCCACCACCATTCCCACGTTCACTGCGATCTGAAACACAATCACCGAAACGATTCCCATCACGATGAACGCCCCGGGAAGATCCGACGCAGTTTGCGCGTTCTGAATCAGCCGCATCAGGATCAAAAAGTAAAGAAGCAGCACGCCAAGCGCGCCCACAAAACCGTGCTCCTCCGAAAACGCCGCAAAAATAAAGTCCGTGTAAGGAATCGGCAAAAAGTCGCCCTGCGTCTGCGTTCCCTTATTCGCGCCCTTGCCCCAGATTCCTCCGGATCCCACTGCAATCAGCGACTGGCGGATCTGATATCCCGATCCTCGCGGATCAGAATCGGGATCGATAAATGCCGTGAGCCGTGCCTTCTGATAGGGCTTCAGAAACTTCCCGCTCTTCCACGCAACGCCTCCCAGTATCGCGAAAACCAGTACCAGAATCGCCGCCTGTTTGAATCGGATCCCTCCAAGAAAAAGTCCGCAGATGAGAATAGGAAGGTAGGTCAGCGATGTCCCGAGATCAGGCTGAATCAGCACGAGCCCCATCGGAATGCACACCAGCGCAAAGCCCTTCCCGATATCCCTCCAACTCAGCTCTCGTCCCCCGAGATTCCAGAAATATCGCGCCACCGCAATGATCAGCACCAGCTTCACCCACTCCGAGGGCTGAAAGTGAACGCCGCCGCCAAGGTTGATCCAGCGTCGTGCTCCCAGCACCTTCTGCCCCACCAGTTTCACAGCAACCAGCGAAACGATGCTGACCCCATAAGCCCACGGCACAATATCGAGCAGCCGGTGATAGTCGATCAGCGACATCAGGAACATCAGCAAAAGCCCCACCGCGAGAAAGCCCAGCTGCTTCGTCTCAAAACCATGAAACTTCGTGTGCAGAGTCGCCGACTTGATCTCGAGGACGCTGACAACGGACAGCAACATCACAAACCCGAGCAGAACCCAGTCAAAGTCGCGATAAGAAGTAAGGCGAGCCATTTTTTGTCCGTTAGTCCATTCCCGGCATCTTAATTGGCCGAAGTTGTCTGCGCAGGCGATGTCCTGTCCGCTGATGCGGACTGAGTCACAGCAGGAGTTTGGGCAATACGAATATTGTTCTCCCGCTTGCGCTGCTTGGTCACGAAAGCATTGATCACCTGCGCGGCGAGCGGCGCGGAGCCGGCCCCCCATCCGCCGTGCTCCCACAGCACCGCGACAACGATGTCCGGGTTGCGCCGCGGGGCCATACCCACAAACCATGCGTTGGCGCGTTCTTTTCCAACTCCCAGGCTCGTCATGCCTGCGCTGTGGCTCACAACCTGCGCCGTGCCGGTCTTACCGGCAAAGTCGATCCCTTCCAGATGCGCCGGAGCCGCCGTCCCGCTGGTCGTCGTCGCAGCCATGGCATCCGTGATCAGCTGCCAGTTTGCGGTCGTAAGCGCCACCGTCTTGTCGCCCGAGCCGGGGAACGTCTCGTGAACTGCCTCCAGCTCATCTGCCGGCACTTCGTCCGGAAAGACAAGATGCGGCCGCTTCAATGCTCCGCCTGAAGCAACACCCCCGATCGCGCGCGCCAGTTGAATCGGAGTTACGGCCACCGCGCCCTGCCCGATCCCTACCGAAATCACCTCGCCCGCATACCACTTCTCATGGAAATTCTTCAGCTTCCATGCAGTCGAAGGCATCGTTCCAGTGACCTCATCCGGCAGGTCTACTCCCGTGCGCTGCGAAAACCCCAGGTCCGTCGCATATTTCGCAATTACGTCGATTCCTAGCTTGTTGGCCAGCGTGTAATAAAACGTATCGCACGACCACGGAATCGCATGCTCGATATCGACCATGCCGTGACGTTTATCGCATGCGAAAAAATGTCCGTAGAAGGACGCCCCGCCGCTGCACATCACACGCATGTCCTGCGCCGCGTTCTGCTGCAGTCCGGCATAAGACATGATGATCTTGAATGTCGATCCCGGAGCCAGTTGCGCCTGGATTGCCTTGTTCAGCAGCGGGTGATCCGGGTTGTTGATGATCTCGTTCCAATAGCTCTTCGTCACACGCACCGAGAACTGGTTCGGATCGAACGTCGGCCGCGATACCAGCGCCAGAATCTCACCGGTATGCGGATCGAGCGCAATAAGCGCTCCCGTCTTCCCCTCCATCGCCTTCTCTGCCGCCATCTGGATATCCAGATCGATCGTCAGTTTGAGGTCCTTGCCCGCCTGCGCCACCGTCTGGCCCAGGTGTCCGATCTCTTTGCCGTGCGAATTCACAATCACATCGCGGCTGCCGTCCACTCCTCGCAGCAAGGCATCATAGGTCGCCTCGACCCCCGACTTCCCCACAACGTCGCCCGGCTGATAAAACGCATACTTCGACTTGTTGAGATCATCCTCCGAGATCTCACCCACATACCCAATCAGGTGAGCTGCAAATCCATCTCGCGGATACAGCCGCCGCTGCTCATCCAGCGTCTCCAGCTCCGGCAGCTCCACGCTATGCGCGGCAATAAAAGCCTGCTCATCCGGCGTTATGTCCTGCTTCAGCGGTATCGGCTGATAACGCGGCGCCATCTGAAATCTCCGCAGCGTCGCTTCAATTTGCTCAACTGGAATATGCAATCCCTTTGAGATCAGCGGCAGATCTGCATTCAGGTCCCTCACCTGCTCGCGCAGCAGAAAGCACGAAACCGAGGGATAGTTATCCACCAGCAGCTTGCCTTCGCGATCGAACAGCTTGCCCCGCGGGGCCAGCACCGGAACCTTGCGAACACGATTGGCCTCCGCAAGAGCGCGGAAATTGTCCGCTCCTACAACCTGCAGCCTCCACAACCCCGCGGCAAGGATCACCAGGATCGCTGCAACAATGTATTGAGTAGCATGCAGTTTTGCTGCGGGAAGCTTCTCCGCCTTTCCCAGGCTCACCTGCGGTTCGAGTTGTGGTGCCAGTTCCATTTCTTCCCCAGTGTACGTGTGCTCGTTGGACGAGCAAATCCCTCGTTAGTCGGCGCGCTTGGTGCGATCCAGAAGCAGAAAGATCGGCACCGCAACCACAGTATTCGCGCAGGCGCGAATCAACTCGTGCAGCCAGATCAAATGCCCTTCTTGCAGCCCGAGCAGCCTTCGATTGATCAGGAACAGCAGCACGCTGTTCAGCAGCGAAAACCCGAAGTTCATCAAAATTCTCGTCGAGATTGCCTCAACATCCACCTGCACGCCGATGCTTGCCGCGACATAGCCAATCACTGACTTCGCCATACCGTTCACGCCGATGGGCTGGGCGGTAAGCGCGTCCTGCAACAGCCCGATCGCCATACCCGTCAACGTGCCCGCAACCGGGCTGCGCCGCGAAACCGCAAAGAAGATCGCCACAATCAACGGCAGGTCCACGATCCCCAGGCGCCACGAGAGCTTTGAAATCAATACTTGCAGAACAATCGCCGCCACAGGCACCAGCAGCGTTACCGCTGGCGGGAAGCTGTGCTGTTCGAGTTCGCGACGAGACGTATAGCTGAGAATTGGCATGGGGAGAGTGCTTTGAACCTTCGTGACTAATTATCCGGATTTGCCGCCGGGGGCTTCGGTTTACTTGCAGAAGGTTCCCCCTCGGGTACCTGTCCCTGCGATGTGGAGTTTACCCCTCCCGGAGTCAGCGCGCTCGCCGGAGGAGTCACCCCCGGAGTGTACTTATCCGGATGAACGGTCGGCAGCGGCTTCGGAACTCCCGCCGTAGCAGGCGTCGTCTTCGCGGTCCCGCTATCGTTCGCATTTGTATCCTTGCCATCGTTCAGACTCGGCAGCCGATCCGCCACAACCTGCGCAGCCGTGGATCGCACCGCCGCCGCCTCTGCGGCAGCCTCGTCTGCGGCAGCTTTAGCCGCCGCTTGCTCTTCCGCCGTAGCCGCAGCCACCTTCAGGTCCTTCTGCGCCTCCTTCGGAAGCTCAGCCTGCGTGCCCGTAATCACCAGAACTTCCTCAATCTGAAAGAGGTTCGCCGCCGGCTTCACACGAATCAGCGTATAAGGCTGATGATCCGGGTCCGTCGCAATCGACTCAATCGTTCCCACCTTCAGCCCGCGTGGAAACACCTGGTCGCCTCCCGAAGTCAGTACCTGCTCGCCCGCCTTGATCCTCGAATCAGGCGTCAGATTATTGATCTGGATCTGCCCCGTAGGGCTTCCGCGCAGAATCGCGCGAGTCCGTGTCGTCTCCAGAAGCACACCCGCTCCCGAAGTCTGATCGTTGAGCAGCAGCACCTGCGAAGTCCGCGGAAACACATCCCGCAGCTTCCCCACAATGCCGTCCGGAGTAATCACCGCCTGATCCGGCTTCAACCCATCGTTCGAGCCCTTGTCGATATACAGCACTCGCGAACTGTCGCTGCCGCTGCCTCCAATCACCTGGGCCGCGACCGTCGTCGCAACATAATGCTCCTGAAATCCCAGCAGCGCCTGCAGCCTGTGCCCCTGGATCGCATCCTCCGCCAGTGCCGCCTGCTCCAGCCGCAAGCGTGCCACCTCATCCTCAAGATCGCGATTATGCTGCCGCGTATGGCGCAGGTCCACGTAGTTCGACCAGCCTCCGCGCACAGTATGGCCAATCCCGTGAAAGAAGCTTTCAAACGGAGTCACAACCGCCACGACCCAGTGACGCAGCAATGTCACGTTGTTCCCGTCCGGAGCTCCCGCCTCGACCGGTCGCTTCACCTGGACGGCAAGTGCAATCGTCTGCACCAGCAATACTGTCACCAGCACCAGGACGTTCTTATACCGCGTTAAAAAGGATTCCATGCGCCACTTCTATTATCCCGCGATTTAGCTCTGTTATTATCCCGCGACCTGGCCAACTGCAAGCATTGCTGCTCTTGGTGCACTTAAGAGCACTGCCTTATCACGCCCGTTCCGTGAAATGCGCTGAGCCGGAGCTTCGCGGCGCATAATAAGAAGCAATGGCATTCCGCTCAGGCTTTGTCTCCATCATCGGCCGTCCCAACGCAGGCAAGTCCACTCTTCTCAATGCGCTGCTGGGGCAGAAGCTCGCCATCGTCACTCACAAACCCCAAACCACCCGAACCCGCATCCACGGAGTCCTCGAGGTCCCCCTCCGCAAAAAATCCAAAACCGACCCCGGCCGCTCTGCCGCCCAGGTCATCCTCGTCGACACCCCCGGCGTCCACAAGCCCACCACCCACCTCGACCGCCGCATGATGCAGGAGGTCCACGACGCCCTCGAATCTCGCGACCTTGTCCTCTTCATCGTCGATGCCACCCACCGCCTGCCATCCGAAAAAGAAACCGGCTCCTACACCGCATCGCGCAGAGCTCTCTCGTCCGCCGAAGACGACTTCGCCCTCTCGCTCGTCAAAAAACTCTCCTGCCCCGTCATCCTCGTCCTCAACAAGATCGACGCCGTCCCCCGGGCCGACCTTCTCCCCCTCATCGCGCACTGGTCCTCGCTCCACACCTTCGCCGACGTCCTCCCCATCTCCGCCCGCAAAAAGCAGGGCCTCGATCTCCTCCTCGACAAAACCGTCGCCAACCTCAAAGAAGGCCAGCGCTACTTCCCCAGGCACCAGCTCACCGACCAGCCCGAGCGCTTCCTCGTCGCCGAGCTCATCCGCGAAAAAATCCTCCTCCTCACCGGAGAAGAAGTCCCCTACGCCACCGCCGTAGTCATCGAGAAATTCGAAGAGCCCGCATCGCTCAAAAAGAAAGACGGAAAGCTACCCGTCACTAAAATCTCCGCCGCCATCTTCTGCGAGCGCACCGGCCAGAAAGCAATCCTCATCGGCAAAGGCGGCGAGATGCTCAAGCGCATCGGCACCACCGCCCGCAAAGAGATCGAATCCCTTCTCGGCACCCGCGTCTTCCTCGAACTCTTCGTCAAAGTCCAGCAGGACTGGCGCAGCTCCCAGGCCTTCGTCGAAGACCTCGACTGGCGTCGCCAGCTCGAAGACCTGGCCGCAAAACAAGCAGTCGAGGATCTCGGAGATGCCGACTAGACTCAACCGGCCCACCTTCCCCAAAATCTCCGAAGACATGAAGCGCCGGTCGGCCCTGCTCGCAGACGAAGTAAGAGGGTGGCCTGAAATCAAAATCAGCACCATGTTCGGAATGACCAGCCTCTACCGCGGCAAAACAATCTTCGCTCTGCTTCCGGACAAACGTGGGCTGGAGTTTCCAAACGCGATCGCCATCAAGCGAAACGACGGAAGCACGATCCCCGGCAAAACGGAAAAGCACAAGTGGCAAAGCATTGTCATTGAGAGCGACCACGACCTCAGCGCCGCACTCAGGCAACTCGAAGAAGCCTACCGCAAAGCGAAGACCGCAACCGGCAAAGCTCGCTGACGGCGTGGTAGACTTTCACCCTGTCTATGACTGCCTGAATCCCAAAGCGTCCCGCCTCTGCTCCGGAGCATGCCTCCGCGCACCTTCACGCTTTCTTACGATTCAGGAGATCCCTCAAATGTCCTTCCCCCACCCGGAAGATATCCTCACCTCTCGCCTCGCTCTCATCGCCATCACACCCGAAGCCATCCTCTCCGAGCAGGCCGCAGACAACCGCCTCGGCCAGATTATCCGCTGCATCATCCCCTCAAACTGGCCACTAACAGACTGGGAACCGCACGTCTTCGACTTCTTCTTCCGCCAATTTGCCGAGCACCCGGACCAGGTCGGCTGGCCTCGCTATGTCGCGCTGCCGAACCCCGATGGCACGCGTACCCTCGTGGGCACCGTCGGGGCCTTCTCCAAAACCGACCCACCCACCGTCTGCGAGATCGGCTACGGCATCCTCCCACCCTGGGAAGGTCGCGGCTTCGCCACAGAAGCAGCACAGGCCCTCATCGCACACCTCCGCAACGACCACCGCATCACTGCCATCATCGCCCACACCTTCCCCACCATCTCCGCTTCCATCCGAATCATGGAAAAGTGCGGCCTCACCTACGACGGAGACGGCGAAGAACCAGGAACCATCCGCTACCGCATGAACATACAACAACCCTAAGCCCTTAGCCCTTAGCCCTTAGCCCTAGCGAAGCACATCCTCCAGCACCAGCGACAACTCCGTCTTCTCATCCCGATACTTCACAATCACCGGAGCAGCCACACTCAATCCCCACTCCGCCCCCTTGCCCTTCGACACCGCACGCGACCCCGGCACCACCACCGCGCCCTCCGGAATCACCAGCGGCGCGTCCGCCGTCGCCTTGTACACCTCGCCCTTCACCAGGTCATACACCGGAGTCCCGCGCGTCAATACCGTCCCCGCCGCAATCACCGCGCGCCTCCGCACCACCGTGCCCTCATACACACCCGTATTCCCGCCCACCAGCGCATCGTCCTCAATAATCACCGGACTCGCATTCACCGGCTCCAGCACCCCGCCAATCTGCGCCGCCGCGCTCAAATGCACCCGCTTCCCAATCTGCGCGCAGCTTCCCACCAGCGCATGCGAATCCACCATCGTCCCCTCGTCCACATAAGCCCCCACATTCACATACGCCGGAGGCATCACCACCACACCCTTCGCCAGATAAGCTCCGCTCCGCACACTCGACCCGCCCGGCACCACCCGCACCCCATTGCTCGCCACAAACCGCCGCGCCGGATACGTCGCCTTATCCACAAACGACAACCCCTCCGGACACCCCATATCCACCATCTGCCCAATCCGAAACCCCAGCAGAATCCCGCGCTTCACCCACGCATTCACACGCCAGCCCAGCGGCAATGAAGCATCCGGCTCTGCCGACCGCAACGCACCCGCCTCAAGCGCCTCACGCAACTCAAAAAAGGCGGCCTCAGCTTCCGTATTCCCAACCGCCGCCGCACCCTGCCCAAACCAATGCTCAATCTTCTCCTGCAATCCCTGCATATCGTTCGCTTCCTCTGTCTTAGAGCTTCTTGATAGTTCGTATCTGCTTTTGTACTTTGCTCAGAAGAGCACGGCTTCAGTCATGCCAAAAATGATTCAAAAATCTGAGGGGCTTTAGCCTGAGGTACGTTTGTTTCGAAATCCGATCTCTCGCGGTAATCAGTTTGCCCGTAGAACCTCACTCGCCGCCACGGTCAAGCCTAGTTCTCCCATCAGCGTTTCCAGACGACGACGCAACCCCTCGCTCACCGGCACCATCGGCAGCCGCAGCACATCCTCGCCGCGCCCAAGCATCGCCAGCACGGCCTTCACCGGAGCCGGACTAGGCTCCCAGAAGTGCGCCTGCATCAGCCGGAAGAACTTCCGGTTGATCTCCCGCGCCGTCTCCCAATCATTCTTCAGAGCCGCGCCAACCATCCGCGACATCTCCGCCGGAATCGCATTTGAAGCGACCGAAACCAGCCCTGCTCCACCGAGCGCAATCACCGGCAATGCCACGCTGTCATCTCCAGCCAACACCTTGAAGCCACGCGGAGCCGTCGTGATCAACTCCGTAATCTGCGAAATATTTCCGCTCGACTCCTTGATCCCCACAACATTCTTCAATTTCGCAAGCCGCAGCACGGTCGCCGGCTCCAGATTCGCGCCCGTCCGCCCCGGAATGTTGTACAGAAGCACCGGCAAACCCACCGCCTCGGCAATCGCCTTGAAGTGCCGATACTGCCCCTCCTGCCCGGGCTTGTTGTAATAAGGATTCGCCGTCAAAACTCCAGTCAATCCGCGAACCTGCTCCAGCTTCTTCGCCTTCACCACCGCCTCGCTCGTCGAGTTATGCGTGCATCCCGCAAACACCGGCACGCGCCCATCCGCAGCCTCGACCACAACCTCCACCACCCTCAGCCACTCCGCCTCACTCAGCGTCGCAGCCTCGCCCGTAGTACCGCACGGAATCAGAAAGTCAATCCCGCTCTCCACCTGCCAGTTCACCAACCCACGCAGCGCAGCCTCATCCACGCCGCCATCCCTCCGAAAAGGAGTCACCAGCGCCGTCCCGCAACCCTTCAATTCCATAATGTTCAAAGTCTACCGCGTCACGGCACCAGCGTTTTCCCCAACCCCGACTTTTGCTCGCACTTGCTTTTTGAATAGAGCGGGGCTGGTTAGCCCGATGCTTTAGCTTCGGGTTTCCCCGTCTAAAGCCGCCGCAAACCGGCATACCGCTCTGCCCTGAGCGTAGTCAAACGGGCCGGAGCGCAGTCGAACGGAGAATCTTCCGCTGCTTTTGCCTTTGCCTTTCTTGTTGTCATTCCCGAAGAGCCTGCCCTGAGCGAAGCCGAACGGGGAATTCTTTGCTTTTGCTTTTGCTTTTGCTTTTGCTTTTGCTTTTGCTTTTGCTTTTGCTTTTGCCTTTGCAGTTGCTTGTGAACCGCCTTCAACCGCCCAAATCCATTCCAAGGCGAAAGGACAGCCTTCAGGCACGCCGCTTCCCGCTCCTGAGGTAACCCAAGGCTTTAGCCTTGGGCCTCCCTCGCACTTGCTTTTGAGATAGAGCGGGGCTCGTTAGCCCGATGCTTTAGCTTCGGGTTTCCCCGCGTCTAAAGCCGCCGCAAAGCGGCATACCGCTCTGCCCTGAGCGAAGTCGAACGGGCCGGAGCGAAGGCGCAGCCGCAGCGACTAAATCATTGCCTTCCCCCAACCCGCCCAAAATTCATCCCAAGTGAAAGAGCACCGTCAGATCTGCCGCTCCGCTCCTGAGGTAACGGGCCGGAGCGAAGGCGAACGGGGAATCTGCTGTTGCCGTTGCATTTGCCTTCTTGTTGTCATTCCCGAAGAGCCTGCCCTGAGCGAAGCCGAACGGGGAATCTGCTTTTGCTGTTGCTGTTGCTTTTGCCGTTGCCGTGGCCTGTTTGAACGCCTTCAACAGCTCCCGCTCCTGAGGTAACCCAAGGCTTTAGCCTCGGGTCTCCGTCGCACTTGCTTTTGAAATAGAGCGGGGCTTTAGTTTGGATCTCCTCGGGACTCTGTCGCACGCCGCTTCCCGCTCCTGAGGTAACCCAAGGCTTTAGCCTTGGGCCTCCCCAAAGCCAATAAACCCGAACCTTCCGCTCTGCCGAAGGCCGGAGCGAAGGCGCAGCCGCAGCGACCTGAATCATTGCGTTCCTTCAACCCACCCAAGATCCATCCCAAGTGAAAGATCCCTTCAGGCACGCCACTACCCGCTCCTGAGGTAACCCAAGGCTTTAGCCTTGGGCCTCCCCCAAAGCCAATAAACCCGAACCTTCCGCTCTGCCGAAGGCCGGAGCGAAGGCGCAGCCGCAGCGACCTGAATCATCGCCTTCCCTCAACCCGCCCAAAAATTCCTGTCAAGTGAAGGAGCACCTTCAGGCACGCCGCTTCCCGCTCCTGAGGTAACCCAAGGCTTTAGCCTTGGGCCTCCCCCCAAGCCCGTAAACCCGAACCTTCCGCTCTGCCGAAGGCCGGAGCGAAGGCGCAGCCGCAGCGACCTGAATCATCGCCTTCCCTCAACCCGCCCAAAAATTCCTGTCAAGTGAAGGAGCACCTTCAGGCACGCCGCTTCCCGCTCCTGAGGTAACCCAAGGCTTTAGCCTTGGGCCTCCCCGAGCCCATAAACCCGAACCTTCCGCTCTGCCGAAGGCCGGAGCGAAGGCGCAGCCGCAGCGACCTGAATCATCGCCTTCCCTCAACCCACCCAAAAATTCCTGTCAAGTGAAAGATCCCTTCAGGCACGCCGCTTCCCGCTCCTGAGGTAACCCAAGGCTTTAGCCTTGGGCCTCCCTCGCACTTGCTTTTGAGATAGAGCGGGGCTCGTTAGCCCGATGCTTTAGCTTCGGGTTTCTCCGCGTCTAAAGCCGCCGCAAAGCGGCACACCACTCTGCCCTGAGCGAAGTCGAACGGGCCGGAGCGAAGGCGTAGCCGCAGCGACTAAATCATTGCCTTCCCTCAACCCGCCCAAAAATTCCTGTCAAGCCCCCGAATCAAAATTTCCACAAACCAAAAAATCGTAACCACCACCGGAGCAATTACTTACCCCCAAAAAATATTCCCAGCCAAAGTGGCAGAGCAATTCCACCCCATTCCTTAAAATAAAAAAGGAAGCCCGGCAAAAGCCGGGCTTTCCGCTTTAACCCGGCGAAACCAATCTATCCACCGTATTTCCAGATCTTTACACCAAAAGATACCCAGGGGGGAGAAACCCATGACCGACACCAAGCGCCATCAATGCCGCCACATCCTCACCAACGGACACCGCTGCGCCGCCATCTGCCTCCGCAACGAACACTTCTGCTACTACCACCACTCCACCCGCCGCCGCCAACACGTCCTCTCCCAAACCAACACCCTCCAGCTCCCCCTCCCCGAAGACCGCTCCGCCATCCAGACCGCCATCGGCCTCGTCCTCCAGCGCATCGCCGCCAACGACCTCGACCCCCGCCGCGCCGGCCTGCTCCTCTACGGCCTCCAGATCGCCAGCCTCAACCTGCCCAAAGAAAAATCCAGCCCCAACCGCATCGACCCCGAACCCGTCGAAGAAATCGTCCTCCACCCCGAACTCGGCCCCATCGCACCCGCCGCCGAACTTCCCTCTGTCGCCCCGGAAAACCACCCCTCCAACATCAACAGCCAGGAGCTGGCCGCCGCCTCCGTCCGCCTCTACATACGACAAACCGTCCTCGACGGCAAAGAACGCAAGCTCATCGAACGCAGCAACCAGCTCGACCAGCGCGAACAGGAACTCAACCACAGAGAATCCCAGCAAACCAACTCCATCCCACAAATCCAGGCCGTCGCTGAACCAATTCACGGGAAAGAGCACGGGGCTTCAGCCTTGGGCCCTCGCACACTCTTCAAGACACAAAAAAGGCCCCGGCATCGCCGAGGCCCTTCTGTTGTGCCAGTCCGAAAAATCAGGCGCGATACAGCTCCGAAGGAATGTGGTACTCCGGAAGATGCAGCGCGGCAGCGCCATTCACAGCTCCCGGCGGCATGTCCATGCACTTCACAAACGCCGTCTGGAACTTCTGCATCTCGTCCTTCGTTCCAACCGTGACGCGCACATAGTTCGGCATCGCCGACCACGTACGCCCGATCGCCACGTTCTCCTTCAGCATGGCCTGCTGGAACTCGCGTCCCGGACGCTTCACGTCCACCATAAACATGTTGGCCTGAGAACCCGCAACGATCTTGTAGCCCTTCTTCGTCAGGAACTCAAGCGTGTCCGCCCGCACATCCGAGTTGATCTTCCGGCGCAGCGTCACCAGTTCCTTGTCCTGCAGGCTGGCGCGTGCCGCCGCGGAGCTGGTAATCGAGATGCTCGCCAGGCTCCTCGCCGCAGGCGAAACATTCCCGAACTTCATCAGCAGATCGGGACGTCCTACAGCAAAGCCCGCCCGCAGGCCGGCCATGCCGTAAATCTTCGAGAACGTCCGCATCACGATAATGTCCTTGTCCTGCGAAACGAGGTCGATCACCGACTCATCATTGGAGAAGTGGTGATACGCTTCGTCCACGATCACAACCGAGCCCGCCGGCTTGTTGTTGACCAGCCAGACTATGTCGTCCTTCGGAGTCATCGTTCCTGTCGGGTTGTTCGGATTCACAATGTAATAAGCCCCGGGAGAGGGGTGTGCCTTCAGCATCGCCTTCACGTCGTGCGCAAAGGTCGGAGTCAACGGCACCGGATACTTCGGGGCCTTCATGGCATCGGCCGCGCGCGGTCCCTGCTCGTAGCTCGGATCGCCGTAAACCAGTGGCTTGTCCGGTCCGATGTTCGACATCAGCGCCAAGTCAAGCGGTCCGCCCGACCCGGGGAACAGCGCCGAATAACCGCGCTTCAGGCCAAACTGTTCGTTGAAGACCATCAACGTCTTCATCGTCTCGTCGAAGTGATACCGCCCGCCCAGCGGACCCGTCGTGCCAAGCGCCTGCAACGCCGACTGCGCCGGTCCCAGCGGGTTCTCATTCGAGCTGATGATGACTGTATCGGACGAGAGCTGCCGCATCTCGCCCATGTCCGACATGCCGCCCATACCGCGGCGGCCTCCCTGGCTCTGCGCTGCAGCCGCCTGCTGCACCGCCGCTAACGCCGGAAACGAGGTAGCCGCCGCTGAGGCTGCTCCAAGAATCCGCATGAAATTTCTTCGCGAAACACCTGTGTTAACCATGTAGGACTCTCCTTGACATGCACGACGAAAGTAGCGATTTAACAAATGGAATGCGACAGCGCAACGACAGAAAATCGTGCGCCAACTACGAAACTTGGGCTTCGTACCTCCTGCGGGGCGTCGCGGCCCGCGCAGTGACAACTTTTCGGAAGGGGTTCACGGTCTCAGACGGCTTGGCACCGTGATGAGTTTCAATGTACCGCGAATTTCGGTGCAATGCACAAAATTAATCAAAAAAACGTGGAAATCAGGGCAGAAATTCAGGCCGATGGAAATCTTTTTCAGCAAAAGTCGCCATCAGCCTCTTACAAAAGCCGCTAAACCCATCCACCTTTGCGCAGAAGTGGCTCGGCGACTCCCTCATTCGTAATGCCGTCCACATCCATCTCACCGGACCCGATCATCCAGTCCACATGGATTAGGCTCGAGTTCGCACCGCGCTTCGCCAGTTCCTCTTCACTCATCTTCTCGCCGCCGATGATGCACGTCGAGTAAGCCTGGCCCAGCGCAATATGGCTCGCCGCGTTCTCATCAAACAACGTATTCCAGAACAGGACTCCGCTCTGCGCAATCGGCGAAGCATGCGGAACCAGCGCGACTTCACCTAACCGTCGCGCACCCTCATCCGTCGAGATCAGCCGGTTCAGCACATCCTCGCCCGCGGTGGCCTTGGCCTCAATGATCTTTCCGCCCTCAAAGCGCACCTCGATGTTCTCAATCAGCGTCCCCTGGTGCGACAACGGCTTCGATGCCCGCACAGTCCCGTCCACCCGGTCTTTATGCGGAGTCGTAAAGCACTCCTCCGTCGGAATATTCGGCTGGCAGTAAATCCCGTTCCCCGCCGTCGTTCCGCCGCCGGCCCAGAGATGATCGTCCGCCAGGCCCACCGTAAGGTTCGTCCCCGGTCCCTTGAAGTGCAGAGCATAGTAGCGCTTCTCATTCAGCACCTCGACGCGCTTCTTCAATCGCTCGCCGTGCCGTTTCCACTCTTCAACCGGATCATCCGCATTCACCCGCGAAGCCGCAAAAATCGCCTCCCACAACTTCGCCATCGCAATATCTTCCCGCTCTCCGGGAAACACCAGCTTCGCCCACTCCGGAGTCGCAGAAGCCACAATCGTCCAGTTGATGTCGTGACGCGTAATCAACTCCATCGCAGGCTTCGCCGCCTTCGACACCGCAATATTCGCACGCGAAACCTTCACCGGGTCCTGCTTCGCCAGCAACGCCGGATTCGCTCCCGCAATCGCCAGGCGCGCCGCACCGCTCCGGAAACCATTCGCGATCCCCTCGTGCAGCCACACCGCCGCATGATCGAAGCTCCCATCCGGCCCATACTCATATCGCGCCAGCACGCTCACATCATCGGAGTAGAGCGTTGTCACCAGCACCGCGCCGGCCTTATACGCCTGCTCGGTAATCTTTCGTGCAAGAGGCAGGGCCTCCAGCGGAGCCGTCATAATCAGCTCCTGCCCGGCCCGCAGATTCAAACCCACTTTCACTGCAACTTCGGCCAGGCGATCCAGCTTCTTGTCCAGGGTCAATCCTGCAAACTTCGTCGTCTTCTCAGCGATTGCAACACTCATCGTGGTCCCTCTTCTACGACGCAGAGTTTACATCTGCGTATAGATGTCCTGAAAGTCGTAACACCCGGTGCGCGTCGAAAGCCACTCCGCTGCCCGCACCGCTCCTTCGGCAAAGCCGCGTCGCGAATGAGCCTCATGAGTAAGCACCAGCTTGTCGGCATCGCTCTTCGCCACCAGCGTATGAATTCCCGCGGCATCCCCTACCCGATGCGCTTTGATCGGAATGTCGCTCAATCCCGTTGCTCCTTTCACCGCATTCGCGAGCGTCAATGCCGTGCCGGAAGGAGAATCGAGCTTCGTAACATGATGCGTCTCTTCTATTTCGAAGAGATAACCGCTTTTCTTCAGCATCTCACCCATCTGCTTCGCGAGCTGCAGCATCACTCGGACGCCAATCGAGAAGTTCGTCCCGTACAACAGCCCGGCATGCTTGCGCTCCGCCAGCCCACACATGTCCGGAAGCTTGTCATACCATCCCGTCGTGCCAACCACCATCCTCGCCCCCGTCGCCAGTACGGCGCGCATGTTCTGCACCACTGCCTCGGGAGTCGTGAAATCGATCACCATGTCGAACCCCGCCACAAATGGCGCCGTCAGTGCCGCGGCGTTCGCATTCTCCTTCGCATCCAGCACATGCACGCCATGGCCGCGCTCGGCCGCGACCTGCGCTACCAGCTTGCCCGTCTTCCCCTGCCCCAGAACCAAAACGCGCATCGTGAACCTTCCCTAAGCTTTGCTCTCCACCTGAACTTGCACCTCCACGTCAAAGATCGCCTCGTCCGCATCGGCAAAGAAGCGTTTGTGCAGACTTCGCACTGCCTCCTCTACGTCCTCCTCTTCGATCATGAAGCTCATATTGATCTCGCTCGCGCCTTGCGAGATCATCCGCACATTCACGTGGCTGATGGCCGAGAACACCTGGCCCGCAATACCGTTGTGCCCGCGAATATCCTCGCCAACCATGCAGATCAGGGCCTTGTTCCCTTCCATCTTCACATCGGCGATCTTCGAAAGATCTTCGCAGATCTCCGGCAAACGCTGGTTCGAATCAACGCTCAGCGAGATGCTCACCTCGCTCGTCGAAACCATATCGATCACGCACTTGTACTTATCGAAGACATCGAACACCGCCTTCAGATAGCCGTGCGACATCAGCATCCGGCTCGCAACGATATCGATAATCGTCAGCTTCTTCTTTGCCGCAATACTCTTGAATGGGCTCTTGCACTTCGGCGCGACAGCCGTAATCTTCGTGCCCTCGTTCTCCGCATTCCGCGAATTCAGCACCCACACGGGAATGCTCTTCTGCACTGCCGGCAGAATCGTCGCCGGATGCAGCACCTTCGCCCCGAAATAAGCCAGCTCCGCCGCCTCTTCAAAGCTGATCGTCTTCACCCGCAGGGCATCCGGACAGATCCGTGGATCCGTCGTCATGATCCCATTCACGTCCGTCCATATCTCGATCGCACCCGCATGCAGGCCGCCACCCACCAGCGCAGCAGTGTAATCACTGCCCCCACGCCCGAGCGTCGTCGTAATGCCATCCGCAGTCGAGCCGATAAACCCACCCATCACCGGAGTCTTCTTCGCCTCAATCAGCGGCAGCACAATTTCGCGCAGCTTCGCTTCAATCGCAGGCTCCAGCGGAGCTGCCTTGCCAAAATTCGCATCCGTCACGATGCACGCCCGCGCATCCACGTGAACGCCATCCAGTCCACGCTGAGCAAACGCCGCAGCAACCATCTGACTGGAAAGCCTCTCACCGAAGCTCACGACCAGGTCATTCGTGCGCGTCGTCAACTCACCTACCGCCGCAATCCCGCGCAACAGGTCGTCCAGCGCGTCGAACTCCGCATGGATCAACGGGTGCAGATGACCTGCATCGCCCTTCAATAAATCGGTCGCCGCATCGGCATGCCGATGCCGAAGACGCGAACTGAGCGCGAGCGCACCGGCCTTATCTCCACGTCCGGCCGCCGCAGCCGCGGCCAGCAACTGGTCTGTCACCTTCGCCATCGCCGAAACCACGACGACCGCGTCCAACCCTTTCTTTCTCCGTCCGGCAACAATCGCCGCCGTGCGCTCCATCGCCCTCGCGTCTTCTACCGAGGTCCCACCAAACTTCATGACCACCAGCGATTCGTGTGCAACGCTCAAGCCAGCACCGCCTGACGCTTTGTTGCACCTGCGGGCGTCGGTTCGCTCCGCTGGGATGACCTGCCCGCCAGCTTGCCCATCTTCGCCAGTACCTCAGCGTTCAGCAACGCCGCACCTGCTGCGCCCCGAATCGTGTTATGCGACAGCACCACAAACTTCCAGTCCAGCAGCGGACACTCGCGCAGCCGGCCAACCGTAGCCGCCATGCCATGCCCGCGCATCCTGTCCAGCCGAGGCTGCGGACGATCCACCGCCCCATCGAACTCCACCGGCTGCTCCGGAGCCGACGGCAGGTGCTGCCCGCGCAACGGAGCAAATCCACTCCATGCCTCAAGAATCTCTTCGCGCGTCGCCTTGCGCTTGAACTTCACGCTCACGCACTCCGTGTGCCCGTCCTCAACCGCCACGCGATTGCAGTGGGCGCTCACCTTCGCATCGAGCATCACGATGCCATCGCCCCGCACCCGTCCCAGCAGCTTGCCGACCTCCTCCTGCAGCTTCTCCTCCTCGTTCTTGATGAACGGGACGACATTGCCCAGGATGTCCAGCGAAGCCACGCCCGGATACCCCGCGCCGCTCACCGCCTGCATCGTCGACACAAATACGCTCTCAATCCCAAACCGCTCTTCCAGAGGCTTCAGCGCCAGCACCAACCCAATCGCCGAGCAGTTCGGGTTCGTCACGATGTACCCGCCGCTCTCCTTGCGCCATTTTTGCATCTCGAGAAGATCCAGGTGATCGGCATTCACCTCCGGCACAACCAGCGGAACATCCTTCCCCATCCGGAAGGCGCTCGAGTTCGAGATCACTGCGCACCCGGCCGCCGCAAATTGCGGCTCCAGCTCACGCGCGATATCTGCGTCAAGAGCGGCAAAGATAATCTTCGGCAACTCGCCTTCTGCCAGATTCGGAACATTCGGCTGCACCTTCATCGCCGCGATGTTCGCCGGCAGCGGAGTATCCAGCTTCCATCTGCAGGCTTCCGCATAGGTTTTACCCGCGCTGCGGTCGCTCGCCGCGAGCCACGTAATCTCAAACCAGGGGTGCTTGTTCAATAACTGAATAAATCGCTGCCCGACCATGCCGGTCGCGCCCAGAATGCCAACCTTGCGCCGTTCCATAGTCTGTTAAGAATACAGCAGTGAAGCCCTGATTCAGCCAGCTCCTGGCCGCTAATCATCCCGCCAGCGTCTTCTTCTGTACGTGTGGCCGCTCCCGCCCCACACAAGAATCGCCACCACCAGGTGAATCAGAAACCAAAGGCTGATCCCCTGGTCTACGTAAATCAGAAAAAGCACCAGAACACGCGGCAGAAGAATCGCAAAAATCAGCGGAATCAATCCCACAAGATGAAACGGAACCAGTACTCCCTGAAACCAGGCCACCGCCAGCGACACTCGCGGCAGAAACAGAGAAAACACCAGGAACCAGAACGGTAGCTGGTGAATCACCAGCGTAAGATTCAACGTGTGTTGCTCCTGAAACATCCATCCAACAATCCCCGCACCCGCCAGTGCCGCAGCCGCCATGCCAGCCTCCTATTTCATCGCAAAGGTAAACTCCGCCGTCGAGGTCTTCTGTGGTGACACGCTAATCTTCATCGTCTGCTCGCCCATCTTTTCGTGGACGACAGCAAGCGTGTAGGTGCCTGCCGGAAGGCCATCGATCACAAAATGCCCGTCAGGCCCCGTCACCGCAAAAAACGGAGTCGGCGCTACATTTATGAAGGCATTCATCCACGGATGGTTGTTACACCGCACCGGAATCATCACCTCAGGCTCCTTGAACTGCTTCGTCTGCGGAGCCCCCTTCGCCCCCTGCGAAACATCGACCGTCTCGTTCCCTGTCACCGTCGGCATCGTGTGGATGTTATGCATCGTCCCGTCCGAGTTGCGGAACTCCACCGTCCCGCCCCGCATCACCGCAATCACATGTGGCGTATACCTGCATCCCACCTGGTCCATCACCACCGGCTCATTCGATCGCGGAGCCGCATCCATCGCCGCAGCGGGACCATCCTTGATGTACACATAGACATTCCCCAGCTTGCCGTCCTTCACAGCATATTGCTCGGCATAGTTGTCCCCGCCCACAATCGAGCAAACCGGATCCATGCTCATATCAATCTTCAGCCGCTCCGGAGCCTTGCCCGAAAACCTGACCGTTCCCGTCACCATCCCAACCGTTGCCGCATCAGAAGCAGCAGCCGGCGCCGGCTCAGGGGGCTTCACACCCTTTTCCACGAGTACGCCCCTGCGAGATGCCTCATCCGGTCTGCATCCCGTTGCCACAGCCAAAGTCCCAAGCAACACACCGGCCGCTACAGCCCAACCGAACCTCTGCCGCATCCAGTCCCCTCTTTTCACTAAGCTCGACTCGCCGTCGATTCCATCGCCGCCAGTACCGCTTCCGCAAACGCCTGCGTCCCGCTCGATCCGCCGACATCCCGCGTCAGCACCTTGCCCTCGCGATACACCTGTTCAATCGCGCCCTGCACACGCTCTGCCGTCGCACCTTCATTGATATGGTGAAGCATCAGCACCGCACTCTGCAGCAGCGCCGTCGGGTTCGCCATATCCTTTCCAGCAATATCCGGAGCCGAACCGTGCACCGCCTCGAAGATCGCGCACTCTGCACCAAGATTTGCTCCGGGAACCAGTCCCAGGCCGCCAACAAACGCGCTGCAGAGATCGCTCAGAATATCGCCGTACAGGTTCTCCGTCAGCAGAATGTCGTACTGGTAAGGATTCAGCACCAGCTGCATGCAGGTGTTATCGACGATGTGCTCCTTGTACTCAATCTCAGGAAACTCCCCGGCCACATTCCGGCAGCAGCGAAGAAACAGTCCATCCGACAGCTTCATGATGTTCGCCTTGTGAATCGCATGGATCTTCTTTCTGCCATGCTTGCGCGCATAATCAAACGCAAACTGCGCAATCCGTGTCGAACTCTTTTCGGTAATAATCTTCAGCGACTGCACCACGCCCGGAACAATCACATGCTCCAGTCCGGCGTACAAATCCTCCGTATTCTCGCGAACCACAATCAGGTCGATATCGGAATACTTCGTCTTCAATCCCGGCAGGCTCTTCACCGGTCTGAAGTTCGCATACAACTCAAACTTCTGCCGCAGCGCCACATTGATCGACGAGAATCCCTCGCCCACTGGAGTCGTCACCGGCCCCTTCAGCGCCACGCGATTCTGCTCGATCGACTCATACAACACCTTCGGAATGTACTCGCCTGTCTTCGCAAACGCATCCGCGCCAGCGGCAAATGTGTGCCACTCAAACCCCACCCCGGTGGCCGCCCCCGCGGCCTCCAGAACCTTCACCGCCGCGCCTGAAACCTCCGGGCCAATACCATCGCCCGGGATCAACGTAACTTTATGCGTTCTTTTTGCAGCCATAGGCTCGCCTACTTCCTCTTCTTCGCATCTTTCCCGCTGAGCAATTCTTCCAGTTCCTGCTTGAACTCGCGCACATCTTTGAAGTCCCGATAAACACTCGCAAACCGGATATAAGCCACCGTGTCGATATCTTTCAGCCGGGACATGATCAACTCGCCAACCTCGGTCGTCGACCGCTCTCGCTCCGGCGAATCCACCACATAGGCCTCCGTCTCGTCGACGATCTGCTCCAGCTTCACCGCCGAAACCGGCCGCTTCTGGCATGCATGCAACAGACCGCTCAACACCTTCTGCCGGTCGAACTTCTCCCGCCGCCCGTCTTTCTTCACCACCATGTAGGGAATCTCATCGATCCGCTCATACGTCGTGAACCGCTTGTTGCAGCTCTCGCACTCACGCCGGCGGCGAATCGAATCAGCTTCTTTGCTCTCACGCGAATCGACAACGCGATCCTGGGTAAACCCGCAGTAGGGACACTTCATCGGAATATCCCGATTTTAGCAGTGTAATCAGCCACACATTGGGGTGCCCCATTCATTGCGAAGCGATGAGTGCGATTCGCGCAGGATGCCACTACCCCCGCCCCGCCACCGCCGCAGAAGACTCCCCCGCCGCCTCGCTCTCCTCCGCCACGCTCTTCAGGCTCACATGCTCCAGCCGCGCACAAAGCAGCCCCGCCGGAATAATGCACAGAAACGTCACCGCCAGCAGCATCGCGCCGCAAGCCGTAGCCGCTTCAATCGGAGCTCCGTAAAACGCCCGCATCGCAGTCGCCGTTACTGCAATCTGCGTAAACCACCCCACAATCGGAAGCTGCAACAGGCTGCCGCCGATGCTCGCCGCCATCAGCAGCATCGCGCTCGAAAACGAAAGGTTCGCCAGTTCCGGGGTCTCCACGAACGCATGCGCCGTCTGCACGTAGGCCATCGCGATCATGCCCCACATCAGCAACGAGATCAGTGTTACAACCACCAGCTCCCTGCCGCCCCGCAGAGCATTCAAGCCATGCCGAAACCCTGTGATCTTTTCCGCAACACTCTCCGCCAGAGGCTTCGATAACGGACTCAACGCCCTCTGCGCGATTCCCGCCACGGCGCCGCCCGCCACCCGCACAACCACGGCAAACACAGCGATCACCAGCGTAACCGCTAAGCTTCCAAGCCCCGCTCGCACAAACACATCATGATGCGGAAGGTCCTTGGGAGCGAACGCCAGCGCGCTCGAAAAAATCAACGCAGCAGCCCCCAGATCGAACATCCGTTCGATCGTGTACACCGCCACCTGCGAACTCAGCGAAAGATCGATCTTCCGAGCCACAAGATATGGCCGCGTTAAATCCGCCAGCCTCCCAAACAAAGCCACCGCCGTAAAACCGATGAACTGGGGCCCTACCAGCGAGCCCATCCTCACCTTCTTCATCGGCGCGACCAAGACACTCCACCGTACGCGCTCGCAGCCAGTAGGTCGTATAGATCAGCACACATTCCGCCAGCATGTGTCCCCGATGCACATGCTTCAGTTGAAGCCAGAACGCTGCCCAGTCAAAGTGAATCCTGTCGCGGAAGACGACCACCACTACCGCCAGCGCCGCCACTAACCCAGCCCACAGCAATCCGCTTCGCTTCTTCATCAAACGCGAGTCCTCTCGCTACCGTAGCCTGTCATCTCACTTTGCTTGTGCAATCTGCGCCGCTCCGGCCTGCTTCCTGCGGTTGAACTCCCGGATCACCCAGGCCACATAGGCTCGCGTCTCCCGGTACGGAGGCACGCCATGGTACCGGTCCACTGCCGCCGGACCTGCGTTATATGCCGCCAGCGCCAAAGCCAGATTATCGTGATACCGAATCAGCAGTGCGTCCAGGTACGCCGTTCCGCCCGAAATATTCTCCTCCGGCTCAAACGCGTCCTTCACACCCAGCTCCGTCGCAGTTCCCGGCATCAACTGCATCAGACCCTGCGCTCCGGCGCGCGAAACTGCCCGTACCTGTCCGCCGCTCTCCGCCCGTACCACGCTTGCCAGCAGGTCCTCATCAATATTGTGTTTCGTGCCCGCATGCGCCAGCATCTGATGCATCTCGGCTTTCGTCAGTGCGACGGCTGGCTCGTTCTTCAGCACAACCGGAACCGGCGTCATCGCAACGATCGGCGGATCAGGAACCGTCTCCACCCGCGCAATCAAATCCGAAGCCAGTTCCTGATAATTTGCTTCGCCTGCGCCCATGTATAGCCGCACGCGGTCTCCGATCACTTCGTGCCGCGAGCAGTCCATCTCAAACCCGTTCTTCAAAATCACATGCTCTGCCGCCCACGCAGGCAGACACAGGATCGCCGCACACAACATCGCCGCATATGGGGGGACACGTATCCGGGCCATCCCAACAAGCCTACCACCCAGGGCCGCTTGAACTAATCCCCCGACAGTATCCCCCCGATTCAATCAACCGGGTAACAATTAAGATGATGCCCCTGAAAACTTCTTCCGGCTACTTGGCCAACGCATCGCGTTGACTCTTGATGTAGTCGTGAGAGGTAAGAATGTGCTCCTGCTGCTCCGCCAGAAGTTGACGAACAGGCAGCGGAAGATCCTGGCTCAGGCACTCTTCGTAAGCATCCTTGACCTCGTCTTCTCCCTGCTCTGCCGTCGCCAGCAGCGTATGATCCCCACCGCCCAGTTTTGCCTTCAAATCTCCCCATACGCGTTGTAGCGTCCCCGCCGCTGTGCCTGATTCCTTGATATCGTGCACACCGTTCTGGTGCAAAACCTCTTCCAGATCGCCGCGAAAATGCGCCCGCTTCAACGACTCCGCCAAAAAATAGCGCTTCAGGGTCTCATCCTGCAGGTGCTCACCGATATCGGTAAATCCCTTCTGACTGTCCAGCAAAGTGCTGATAAGCGACTTGAGAGCACGCTCCATCTCATGCTGTTTCGCAGCTCCATCGATCGGCATCGACAACCTCATTCCTTTGAATTTTGGACCATGTTCGGCTGTAGCAGGGTCCGCCGGCTGACAGCGATTCACCTTCGCCGGCGGCAAGCAGGAGAAATCGCGAAAATCCCGCGCCCCTGCCAGCCGGTACTAAGGGCCGCCGGGTTCGTTTCCCCCGGCGGGAAGATAACAACATAGATGCCGCACCCCGCCCTGGGTTTGTATCCGGATACCCATACTCAGTTTTCTCCTTTCCTCCGCTAAGTTGCCTCGCTGCTCTGGGATAATCGTAGGTGCTCTGGTGGTTCTCGGCCTCGGTACAGACCGCCCCGTGTGCAGAGAACCTGCGCCGGCGCAAGAGAGGCTGCGCGTACCCCTGAATGAAGACCCTTAGACTAGTCTCCGCGCCCACACGCTACCGCAGGCTGAACGAGATCCTCGGCCTGATCCTTCTGGTCGCCGCAGGATTATTGTTGCTGGCCCTGGCGAGCTACACACCCACCGACCGCTCCTTCAACACCGTCGGCGGATACTCCCCAGGCAGGCCGGCGCACAACTGGACCGGCCTTATCGGCGCCTACCTCTCAGACGCCATCCTGCAACTCATCGGCATCGCGGCATTCTTTCTCCCGCTGGCATTGGGCAGGCTTGGTCTCACCTGGATGCGCTCCCGTCCCGCCGGATCGCCGCTCGCCAGGATCGTCGGCCTGGTCATGTGGGTCGTCTTCTGTCCTGCCGCCATCGCACTGCTGCCCGGAGATCTCATGTGGCGTGGGGCCCTGCCCATCGCCGGCACCACCGGACGCCTCCTCGCCGACATGATGGTCCACTATCTCAATCTTCCCGGTGCCTCCATCGTGCTCGGCCTGATGGTTGCGCTGTCGCTCTATCTCGCCACCACCTTCACCTTCAACACCGCGCGTGAATGGGCAACCATGCGTTTCGGCTTCCTCGCCCGCCTGTGGGAGCGCTGGTCGCAGTGGCGCGAGAGCCGCCGTGGCGCCGAAATCGACTCCGAAGATGTCTTTGTCAGCAAGCGCGAGCGAACGGAACTCAAGGCAAAGAAGTCGCGTGAACTCGCCGGGCGTATGGCCGTTGAAGCCCCGCCTGCCGGCGAAAAAGAAACCTCCACTCTCCTCGGAGGCCTCTTCGCCTGGCTGAGCCGCCGTAAAACGACAAAGCCCATCACGCTCTCACCCGAAGAAGAAGCTGCCCAGGCAGCCGAAAACTCCACCCTATGGCAGGGAATGCCACGCACCTTGGTCGACGCCCCTCCCGTCACTCCATTGAGCAAGGCAACCGCAGCGGCCGCTCCCTTCGCGGAGGCACTCGCCAAAGCTGCAGCTCCTGTCCGGGCAATTGACGATCCCGCCAACTTTCACCACCAGCCATTCAACCTGCGCCCCGAGGGCGACCCCGAGCCTCCCGCGCCATTGCCCGCCTCACCTCAGGCACGCGCCGAACTGAAGCCAGCCCAACCGGCGCCGGCACCCGAGCAAAGCATCTCCTTCGGCAAGCGCGCCGACGCCGACATCAAGGCCGTCGCCATTACTCCAAAGAGCGTACGCGGCTACAAACTGCCGCCCTCGTCGCTGCTCTATCGCGCCAACGAGCAGTCAACCGTACGCGAGGATGAGCTTCGCGACGAAGCCCGCGTGCTCGTCGAGAAATGTGCCGAGTTCGGCGTCGACGGCCAGGTCACGCAGATCAACCCCGGCCCCGTCGTCACCACCTTCGAGTTCCAGCCCGACGCCGGCGTCAAGTACTCGCGCGTCACCGGCCTCGCCGACGACCTCTGCCTCGCCATGGCCGCCGAATCCATCCTCATCGAGCGCATGGCCGGCAAGAGCACCGTCGGCATCCAGGTCCCCAACTCACGAACGCGAGACCATCTGGCTGCGCGACGTCGTCGAATGCGAGAGCTTCGCCCAATCGCAAATCGCAAGCTGGCCATCGCACTCGGCAAGGACATCAACGGCCGCATCGTCACCGCCGACCTCGCCTCCATGCCGCACGTCCTGATCGCCGGCTCCACCGGCTCCGGCAAATCGGTCGCCATCAACGCCATGATCATGAGCGTGCTCTTCAAGTCCACGCCGGAGCAGGTGCGCATGATCCTCGTCGATCCCAAGCGCGTCGAGCTCGGCATGTACGAGGGCATCCCGCACCTCTTCACGCCCATCATCACCGAGGCCAAACTCGCCGCCAACGCGCTGCGCAACGCCGTCCGCGAAATGGAGCGCCGCCTCAAGCTCCTCGCCGCCAACCACGTCCGCAACATCGACCAGTTCAACAAGCTCTTCGACAACGGCAGCGGACACCTCTTCGACGACGTCAACCAGGAACCCGCTGCCCTACATCATGATCATCATCGACGAGCTCGCCGACCTGATGATGCTCGACCGCGCCAACGTCGAAGAAGCGATCACACGTCTCGCGCAGATGGCCCGCGCCGTCGGCATCCACCTCGTGCTCGCCACCCAGCGTCCGTCGGTCGACGTCATCACCGGCCTCATCAAGGCCAACGTCCCCACCCGCATGAGCTTCCGCCTCGCCACCAAGGTCGACTCACGCACCATCATCGACTCCAACGGCGCCGAATCCCTCCTCGGCCGCGGCGACATGCTCTATCTCCCGCCCGGCACCAGCCGCGTGCAGCGCGTCCACGCGCCCTTTGTCACCGAAAAAGAGATCGCCGCCGTCACCGAGTTCTGGAAGGCACAGGGCGAAGCCGAGTACGTCCACGGCTTCCTCGAAGGCCCGAAAGACGAGGCAGGCCGAGACGATCGACGACAACGCCCAGGGCGAAGACGACGACCCGATCTTCGACGACGCCGTCCGCCTCGTCTTCGAGTTCGGCAAGGCCAGCACCTCGCTCCTCCAGCGCCGCCTGCGCATCGGCTACGGTCGCGCCGCGCACCTCATCGACATGATGGACCGCGACGGTCTGGTCGGTCCCGCCGATGGCTCAAAACCGCGCGAGATGCTCAAATCGCCCAACTGGATGAGCGAAGTGGACGCGGCCCTGCGCTGACAGCTACAGGAAAAATCTCTTGAGCAGATACCCAAAGCCGGCAATCGCCCGATGCGAGCGAGTGTTGCATCTTCGAAACGTCTGTTAAAACTGCCAGTTGGCCTCGGCTGAAACCATTCCTAACTTATGAATGGAATTCGTTCCAGTCTGTCGACACGTCGACAACGGACACCAGAACTCGCTCCTGGAGGACAAATTCCTGACCTTCCCGGGAATCTCCGCAGAATGAGTCTGGTCGGTGGGCCTGACCGAAGCATGGACGGGAGAATCGGTTGGGCCCGCTTCTTCGATCTCAGCCATCCCGAGAGACGGCGTCCTCGTACATCAGGCTATTCGTTCGAGTAGAACCAGCTAAAAAGAAAGGAAGCCGCGATTGCTCCGGCAACCTGGAAGAGGATGAAGCCCGGAACATCGACAGGGCGAATCCCCGCGAAAGTATTCGTTATCGCACGGGCCAGCGTAACCGCAGGGTTCGCAAAGGAAGTGGACGAAGTGAACCAATAGGCAGCGACAATGAAGGTGCCCACCGCATATGGAACCGCGGCTGGCCGTGCCTTGCCGCATCCCAGGATCACTGCCAGCAAACCAAATGTAGCAACGAACTCACTCAACAGTTGCGCTGGACCGCTGCGCGTGTGAGTCGAAGCCAGGAATAGAGTCTCCCCGAACATCAGGTGAGCCACAACCACTCCGGAAACGGCACCCACGATCTGCGCGGAAATATACATGGGAACATCACGCCATGCAGTCGCGCCTTGCAACGCATCCGCAAGCGTTACGGCTGGATTGAAATGCGCGCCCGAGATTGGGCCGAAAGCCAGAATCAGCGCAATCAGTGCAGCACCCGTGGCAATGGAGTTGGCCAGCAGTGCAATGGCGACATTGCCTGACGCCAGTCGTTCCCCCATGATGCCGGAGCCCACCACTGCGGCCAGCAGAAACAGCGTGCCTGCAAATTCTGCCGCCATCCGGCGGGTCAAAGATGCCTTCATTGTCTGCCGATCCGTTTAATCTCTTCCTGAACGGTCATGTCTTCGAGCGCCGCCAGCGGCAGCGAGAGAAAGAGGTTGATTCGGCGTTCGAGCGCAACGAACGCATCATGAAAGGCGCGTGCGATCTCTTGTGCCGTACCCTTGATTGCCGCTGGATCAGGGACACCCCAATGCGCCGTCATCGGATGTCCCGGCCAGTATGGGCAGACCTCACCGGCCGCGTTGTCGCAGACGGTAAAAACAAAGTGCAGTTCCGGTGCACCCGGCTGTGCAAATTCATCCCATGATTTACTGCGCAGGCCGGCAGTAGAAATACCTGCCGATTCGAGCTGCTTCAGAGCCTCCGGCCGCACAGTCCCGGAAGGATGGCTGCCCGCGCTGAAGGCGGTGAACTTCCCCTTGCCCTTCTGGTTGAGGATGGCCTCAGCCATGATGGAGCGTGCCGAGTTTCCGGTACACAGAAACAGAACGTTGTAATGATTGTCCGTCATAGGCTTCCCCTCAGGCGCAGCAACCCGGCTCGCAGCAGGTAGCAGCAGGTTTCGTTGCCCGGACGAACGCGCTGATGAACTTGCCGTCCACCTGCGAAGCCAGGGAGTCCACGTCGATACCCGCTTCCGTCAGAAATTGCCGCGCGTCCTCGACGTTGTACGTCCGGGTCGGCTCCAGGGAGATTTCCCCGAAACCGGCAGCGGTCAGTTTCGCCCGGTAGTCGCTCTCTTCCAGCGCGCCTGCAATGCAGCCCACCCACAGCAACATGCTCTTGCGGACTTGCTCAGGGACCTCCCCGCGTACCACTACATCCGAGACCGCAAAGCGCCCACCCGGCTTCAGCACGCGGAAAGCTTCGCGCAAAACCCGCGCTTTGTCAGTGGAGAGATTGATAACGCAGTTCGAAATCACCACATCGACAGAATCGTCGGGCAGAGGAATATTCTCGATCTCGCCTTTCAGGAATTCGACGTTCTCGACACCCGCTTCCCTCTGATTCCGGCGGGCCAGCGCCAGCATCTCGTCCGTCATGTCCAGCCCGTAAGCCTTGCCGGTCGGGCCTACTCGTTTGGCTGAAAGCAGAACGTCGATTCCTCCGCCAGAGCCGAGGTCAAGCACAACTTCACCTGCCTTCAGATCAATCAGCGCCGTGGGATTACCGCAACCAAGCGAAGCCAGCACGGCATTCTCCGGCAGTGCTCCCTTTTCTGCGGCGCCGTACAGGTCTTTCGTAATCGGGTCGCAGCAACTCAGGCCGGAATTGCAACAGGCAACGGAACCACTCTCCTGCACGGAGCGCGCTGCGGCGCCGTACTTCGACTGAACCAGTGTCTTTGTGTCCATAAAAATCCACCTCACATTCGCATAAGCAAATATATAAACTCCAGAACATATATGTCAACGCGTATATAATCTACCCATGATGCGACGCTCCAAACCTTTCGATCTGGTCCGTCTCTTCGCCGCTCTTGCGGACCCCACCCGCCTTCGATTGCTCAATCTCATGGCCGGGCGCGAGGTCTGTGTCTGTTACTTCGTGGAGATTCTCAAACTGGGCCAGCCGAAGATCTCCCGCCATCTCGCCTATCTGCGGAATGCGGGCATCGTCAACGCACGACGCGAAGGGAAGTGGATGCACTACAGCATTCAACGTCCGCATGACGCAGCGGCGAACTCCATTTTGGACGTAGTACTGGCGAATCTCTTAGCCAATCCTGAAATGCAGTCGGACCTCGCCCTCCTTCATCACGCCTGCTGCGAGCCCCGGAAACTCGTAACCCTCCAGGGAGCGCCGTTGCCTGCTTCTCTTTAAAATTCAATAGGGCGAGTCGAGCCTTTTTCCACAGGAAACCTTGACACCTCTGTTAAACTTAAAGAAGAGCAAAGCCCAATCCCGGCAACATCGCCGGGATTTCTCTTTCTGCAATACAATCGCCGAAAGGTGAGGTGCAGAAGAACAGGCTAAGCCATTGATTTCGAGATCTTTGCCCGAAACCATGGCCCATTTCCCTGAGTTTTTGGGGTTGATCGCGGAATGGCGTGCGAAGGTCGGAATCTAAAGCCTTTATTTTTTGGTCTTTACGGCAAAAGATAGGGGAGGGGGCACCCTCCCGGAAACACCCCCCGGAGAATGAGAAAAGAGAATGAGAAAATAGAGACAGAACCAATGTCCACTGAACCCAACAACACGATCGCCGTCGCCATGTCCGGAGGGGTGGATTCCTCAACGGTCGCGGCCATTCTGCGTTCTCAGGGACACGATCTCGTCGGCCTCACACTCCAGCTCTGGAACCAGCGTCGCCTCGCCGGCCATGAAGGCATGCCCGAGTCGGTTCAGGGACGCTGCTGCTCCCTCGACGACGTCTACGACGCCCGCGCCGTCGCCGAGCAGCTCGGAATCCCCTACTACGTCGTCAACCAGCAGGAACGCTTCGAAGCCGATGTCGTTCGACCCTTCGTCGACGAATACCTCCATGGACGCACGCCAATCCCGTGCACCCTCTGCAACAACCACCTCAAGTTCGACCAGCTCCTCCTCACAGCGCGGCAAATCGGCGCCGGCCGAATCGCCACCGGCCACTACGCCCGTAACCGCTTCGACGAGACCCGCGGACGCTGGATCCTCTCCCGTCCTGCCGATTACTCCAAGGACCAGACCTACTTCCTCTTCGGACTCACCCAGGAACAGCTGAGCCGAACCCTCTTCCCCCTCGGCGAGATGGAGAAGCCGCAGGTCCGCAAGGTCGCTCACGACTCCGGCCTCTACGTCGCCGACAAGCCCGACTCGCAGGAGATCTGCTTCATCCCCGGAGGCAACTACAGCACCTTCCTTAAGGCCTACCTGGAAGAGCAGAACGAACCGATGCCCGATCTCTCCGGCGAGATCGTCACCACCTCAGACGAAGGCGAAACCGTTGTTCTGGGCCGCCATAACGGAATCCACAGCTTTACCGTAGGCCAGCGCAAGGGGCTCGGCATCTCTTCCCCAAACCCGCTCTACGTGCTCGCCATTCACCCTGACTCCCACCAGGTGACCGTCGGTCCGGACGAAGATCTCCTCACCCGGGACCTCACAGCCAACCGTCTCAACTGGATCTCGATCCCCGGCCTCGCCGAAGGCGAGAGCATCCGCGTCACCGCCAAGATCCGCCACCGCCATACCCCGGCCCCCGCTATCCTGACCGGAGCCGGCCCGGACCTCGTCCGGGCCACCTTCGATGAGCCGCAGCGCGCCATCACCCCCGGACAGGCCGCCGTCTTCTACCAGCACGACGAGGTAGTCGGAGGCGGCTGGATCACCTGAAACCCGAAACGTTGTTCTAAAAGAAAAGTGAGCGGAACTCACGCGAAGAACCGGCTCTCAATGTCGAGCGCCAGCCGTCAGGAGCATCAATAACCGATACTCCCGTCTTCGTAGTCTCGCTCTTTATGTCTGTCTTGTGATCGTGGTAGTTCGTGGAGCGCTTTCCCTTGCCCACCAGGACATCGATAGCCGCCTTTAACCCGGCCATCAGGCCCGAAAATTCGCGGACCGGAATCTTCACCGCGCTCTGGGCCGTCGATGCAATGCCCTCAGTCGTGTCCAGCACCGAACTCACCATGTCATCCACCCGGGCGGCCTGGGCGCGAGCCTTCTGATTGACTTCAGAGATCGTCGAATCAAATTCCTGCGCCTTCGACCGCACAATGTGGCTCGTCTCCACCAGATTGTCGCTGATCGTACGGAGCTTCGGTTGCAATTCATGCAAAACGTTGTGACTGGAATCGATGATCGGCAATGTCTTCAGCCGCACCTCTTCCATAATCTCCAGAAGCCGCTTGCGAAACTTCATCGCGCCGACCGCCGTAATAATAATGACGATCGCCTGCGCCGTCATCGCAACCGCAACCAGGCCAACAAAAATCATCAGCAATCGCGAGCTGCTCGACGAGATCGAGACGGCATCCTGCAACCAGATAATCGATAACAAAATTTGAGCCGCTTCCATGCAGCCTCTCTTCGTGAAACAGAATTCAAACCACAACAAATCCTACGACTGACCCTCGCGCGTCACATTGGAATAAGCATCCTTGCCCGCATCGATGGCAGCCGAAATCTTGTCTTGCTGGTCCTGGACAAGACCTTTGCCGCGCTCGACATACTGCGACCACTGCGTCCGTCCGCGCTCATAATAGTCTTTACCGCGGTCGAGGTAGTCGTTGAGTTGCTCTTTGCCCTGCTCTGCATACTCGGCAGCCCGCTCACGGCCCTGCTGAGCGAGTTGCGCTGCTTTGTCCTTGGCCTCAAGCGCGCTGGCCCTGAGGTCCTCGCGCGTATCCTTGCCGGCCTTCGGAGCATAAAGCACACCCACAAGCGCACCAATCCCCAAACCTGCGAGGAACCATCCCAATCCGCTAACGCCATTGTCGTTGTCTGACATGCCCATTCTCCTCTTCAAGATATCCGAATGCGGAACGACTTCGCCCCTCCGCAGTTATACCCAAGTTCTCTCGTCCTGACTACGTGCCTATCCGCGCCGCGGTCCAGCTACAGCATAACTCCCCCGGCACAGAAACATGCAACCATGCATGTTCAGGTGGATGCCCTTTCATCTTCTGGGGTTGCGCGCACTAGCCTTCGGCTTGGCTGATGCGTCTTACTTAGAGAATCACATCGTTCGCCTTTTGCATCAGATAGCCGCTGATTTGAGTTACAGTGTTCGCAGCAAGAGAGTTATCGCACTACGAAAGAGACCCCTCGGTATGAAAATTCCCCATTCGGCCTCACGTTCTGTCGTCCTGATTCCAGCCCTCGCAATTACTCTCGCATTAGCCGGTTGCAAAAGCGCAACACCAGCCCCGGCTGCTGACGATGCAACCCTCAGCACAGCTCTCAAGACTCGCATCTCCGGTGACAGCGCACTAAGCTCCGAGTCGATCCAGACTTCCGTCCAGAACGGTGTCGTTACACTCAACGGCACCGTCAGCAGTGAGGCCGCCCGTTCGCTTGCCGCATCCGATGCCGCTCAGGTCGCCGGTATCAGGACAGTCGTCAATAACCTGACGGTTCAGGCTCCGTCCGCCCCGGTTGCTGCCGCAGCACCTTCTCCTGTCCCGGTCCCGGAATCAGTATCTAAACCCGTTCCGGCTAAAAAGCCGTCAGCCAAGCCGGTTCCAGCCCCAAGCCAGCCCGCACCAATCGAGCGTCCCACGGCGGTAGTGCAATCCACTCCTCCGCCACCTCCGGCGCCAGTTACCCCACCCCCTCCCCCGGCACCGGAGTTTCGCAACGTAACGATTCCCGCTGGAACTCCGATTCCAGTCCGTATCACCCAGGCACTCGATAGCGGTACCACGCAGCAAGGCGAAAGCTTCTCTGGAACGGTTGCAACGGACATTATGGCCGATGGCTTGGTTGCCATCCGCCAGGGAACAGCCGTGAACGGGCGCGTATCCGCTGTCCAGGAGGCCGCTCATTACAAGGGAAGCTCTCTGTTGAGCATTGAGCTGGTTAGTATCAATCGACACGGCGACGCTCTCACGGTCTCCACCGATCCCTACACGGTGGAAGGTAAAGGCCGTGGAAAGAACACTGCCGCGAAGGTCGGCGGAGGTGCAGCCGTCGGCGCCATACTCGGAGGAATTATCGGTGGCGGAAAAGGTGCAGCCATCGGTGCAGCATCCGGAGGAGCCGTAGGCGCCGGAGCAAACACCATCACGCGAGGCGAGCAGGTCAAGATTCCATCTGAGAGTCTCGTGAATTTCAAACTCAACAATACCCTTGTCGTCAGGGTATCTACATCCAGCACGTTGAGCACAACGGGCAGCTCCAGTCCAGGTAGCGGTCAGCGTCGTCCTATGAATCCACCGGATCAATCTCAACCGCCCCAATAATCTGAACGGAATAAACCATCCCGGCAGCAGGCTCTAGGGCTGCCGGGCAAATCTCGTTAGTGTAGACTCGACTCCACTTGGCATTGTGCAAACCGTCGCTGGCTTGTCAATCAACATAGAGGGCTTCGTCTTGACGCAGGCATCGTCCAACGCCGCTAAACGACCGTCAGGCTATCTAACCTTCACACTCCACGCTCACCTGCCTTATGTCGTCAACCATGGCACGTGGCCACATGGTATGGAATGGCTCCACGAAGCTGCAGCTGAAACGTATCTTCCTCTGCTGCGGATTCTCCGGAATCTTGAACGCGATCATATTCGCTTTCACTGCAACCTCAATCTTTCTCCCGTACTCCTCGAGCAGCTGTCACATCCCGTCTTCATCGCGGAATTTCCGAATTACCTGAACCGAAAGATCATTGCAGCTCGCGAAGACGAGGCTTTCTTCATCCAGTCCGGCGAAGCCCACCTTGCCGAAACGGCTCGCTTCTGGCACCGCTTTTTCACACAGGCAATCGAAGACTTCAGGGCTCTCGATGGAAGCATCATCTCCGGCTTCCGTCATTTCAACGAGATTGGCCTCATCGAGATCATCACGTGTGGGGCAACTCACGGATATATGCCGCTCCTCGGAACCGACGAGAGCGTTCGGGCACAGATTCGCACTGCTGTCGCAACCCACATTCGTCATATCGGACGTCGCCCACGTGGTATGTGGATTCCGGAGTGTGGCTATCGACCCGCCGGCTTCTGGAGCTACCCAGTCAACTTCGCGGACAGCTCGAGCCCACCCCCGGAATTTGATCGCATCGGCGTCGAGCAGGCCCTGTCTGAATCGGACATTGAATTCTTCTTCGTCGATACCCATCTTGTTGAAGAGGGACATCGAGTTCCATCTCCATACGAGCTGCTCAATGGAGCCGTCCCAACGGATGAGCAGACCGAGCAGATGACGCATGCAGCGTATCGCTCGCTCTATCAGCCTTATTACGTTGATGGCCCATATGACAAACGCTATGCCACAACAATCTTTCCGCGTGATCCGCGTACCGGAATTCAGGTCTGGTCCGGCGAGAACGGCTATCCCGGTGATGGCGTCTACCTGGACTTCCACAAGAAGCGATGGCCCGGAGGTCATCGCTACTGGCGCGTCACCGGGCCCAAAGTCGATATGGGCGACAAACAGCCTTACTATCCGCAGGAGGCTGCGGAACGCGTCAAGTCGCACGCGTCACACTTCGTCCACCTGGTCTATGAAGCCCTGAAGTCGGGATTCAATGATGCTATCCCCCCGGTCCTCTGCGCTCCATTCGACGCCGAGCTCTTCGGACATTGGTGGTTTGAAGGCACGCTATGGCTCGAAGCGATTGCTCGGATCCTTCACGACTACGACACAGGCCTGCAACTCATCAATGGTTCGGAGTATCTCGAACAATATCCACGCGCCGGCTTTATCGCGATGCATGAGGGCTCCTGGGGAGCCGAAGGTAACAATCACGTGTGGATGAATCCGGAGACGAGCTGGACCTGGACTCACATCTACCCCGCAGAACTCTTCACACGCGAGGTTGCAACCGACGACCACTGGCGAAACTCCGATTTGGGAACACGCATCGCAAAGCAGCTCTGCCGAGAACTCCTGCTTCTCGAATCGTCGGACTGGCAGTTCCTTATCACCACCGGAGCTGCGCGCGACTACGCAGAAGCCCGCTTCGTTACCCACAACGATCAATTTAATGAAGTCAAAGCAATCTGGCAGGCCTTCGAATCCAATGGGCAACTCAACTCATCGCAGGAGACCCGGCTTCGTGAATTGGAGGAGAGAGATAACATCTTCCCCGATATTGATCCCGGCTTCTGGGCTGCAGGCGCAAGACAAGAACCACACGGGGAATCGTCGGATCAAGTTGCTGCGGACACACTTTCCTGATCAGGTGAACGGTCAAACAAAATCTCCTCTCATCCTCTGGCATCTGCTCTCGCTCGATGCTCCGACTGTAGCCACGGTCTGGACATGGTTTATTGCCGCTGCTAACCATATCCCACTTCCTGTAACCAGTATGGTGGCCATGTTCCTTGCTGTCTGGGCTCTCTATGCAGCAGATCGACTGCTCGATACTGAGGACCTGGAACCACGTCATCGGTTCCATCACCATCACCGCAACGCCTTCTTAACAGCAATAACCGCAGCGTCTTTTGTTCTCGCTCTTCTTCTGCCTCGCATACCGCAAGAAAGTATGCGACTCTACCTCATCCTGGGCGGGCTCGTTTTCGGTTACTTCGTGTTGATCCATGCAACACGGAGCGCCCATCGCCTACCCAAAGAACTTGCCGTCGGCGTTTGCTTTGCTGCTGCCGTCTTCATTCCGACTGTCTCTCGCAGACCTGCTCTGCATCTGCCATTGATCCCACCCGCTATCCTCTTCGCAGCACTTTGCAGCCTCAACTGTCTTTTCATTTATGCGTGGGAGCACCCCAAACCTACAGCAAACAATCCACCGCACGCCGTAACTCAGTTCGCCCTTCGCTATCTCACTCAACTGTCGATCCTCAATCTCGTTGCCGGTACAGGATTGGCCCTTTTATACCGGCACACTCTTTGGCCGGTCTGTGCAGCCATATCATGCGCCACTGTAGTTCTCCTCATACTTGATGCCCGCCGCAGACACCATACTTCGCTCACCCTGCGTGCATCGGCAGACTTCGCGCTTCTTACACCCCTGCTTTTGATTCCCTTTTTATGACGTCCGGAAGAGTCAGTTTCGACCTCATCGCGCGTCCCTACAAAACGCTCGAGTACCTTACGTTTGGAAACATGCTCGAGAAGACCCGGCTCCACTACCTTCCGAACCTAGCGCGCTGCAGGAATGCGCTTGTCCTCGGTGACGGAGATGGCCGATTTCTCTCGCGCCTCCTCGCAGCAAACCAGAAGATTCGTGCCACTGCCGTCGATAACAGTGGGGCAATGCTACGGCTTTTGCGCCAGCGCTGCGAAGCAAACGTTACTGACTGCAAACAGCGATTGCGTATTATTCAATCCGATGTCCGCACTTTTGTTCCAACCGAGACTTATGACCTTATCGTCACTCACTTCTTTCTCGACTGTTTCTCGCAGGAGGATCTAGGTCTCCTGGTTCGTCGCCTCGTTCCATCATTAGCTCCTGAAGCGTCCTGGCTGATCTCCGAATTCCGTATACCGAAAGGCGCCCTGGCTCTTCCTGCAGGACTTCTGGTCCGTAGTCTTTATCTCGCGTTCCGCATTTTGACCGGACTCCGCGCAACACACCTTCCCGACTATGGAATCGATTTCAGGCGTTCTGATCTCTCCCGGATTGCTTTCCATCACCACTACGGCGGCATACTCACAAGTGAGCTATGGCAGAAGGAAAGCGTCCAGTTGACCGAGGCAGAACTTCCGGCATCACACTGAAAGCACAGCTACAATCATCTATGCCGCGAATACAATTTCAACCTGTCTCACCCATAACAGGCACATATCCTGGCTATTGTGGAATCCGCAACCGACGTGGATTGCAGCACTCACGGTTATTTAAAAAGGTCACCGTATGAGATTGGTTCTTGTCACTGCCGCAGCATTGCTCACTTATTCTCCGATTCTCCATTCCCAACTCAGCATCGCTACCAATTCACCAAATGGCGCTCCACTCTCACAGCGTGTTGTGGCTTATGCCATCGATGCTCGACTTGATACTGACCATAAAACCCTCGATGCAATCCAGACCCTCACCTATCACAACCTCACTGGTCAGCCCCTCACTTCCTTCCCCTTTCACCTTTACCTCAATGCTTTCCATCCCGAGTCCACCTTTATCACTGAGACTCATCGCTCCGGTGAATTTGGAGATTCTTACCCCTATGAAAACATAGGCGCCATCACAATCTCCCATATCGATGCTGAAACTTACGGCGATCTCACGGCCACTCTCCACTTCATCGCTCCTGACGATGGTAATCAGCAAGACCATACCGTCGCTGAGATCACGTTGCCCCGCCCGCTTGCTCCCAACGATTCCATCACCTTTCATATTGCTTTCCACGATAAGTTCCCGCTCTCGGTAGCTCGCAATGGTTACAAGCGAGACTTCATCATGGGCGGTCAGTGGTTCCCTAAGGTTGGCGTGTTCTGGCACGGCGCGTGGAATTGTCATCAATATCACGCAACGACCGAATTTTTCTCTGACTTTGGGACCTACACCATCAGGCTTACCCTGCCGAACAACTATACGGTTGGAGCCAGCGGCGTGCCTGTCTCTAACGTCGTAAACCCCGACGGAACCAAGACCGTAGGATTCTACGGCGAGGACATCCACGACTTCGCATTCGCCGCGAGTCCCCAGTTCATCGCAACTGACGGAACCTATCTCTCTTCGCTAGGCCCTGTGCAGATCCACGTCCTGGCGCTAAAGGCACATCCGCACATAGGCCCGCGTTATCTCGACATAACGATGAAGGCGCTCCAGCGTTTTGAGCAGAATTACGGCCCTTACCCATACAAAATCATCACGGTCATCGATCCCGAACCGGGGTCAGAAATGCAGGGTATGGAATACCCCACGCTTTTCACCGGCGATGGAGGATGGTACGGCCCGTTCAATGTTTTGGAAGTGACCGCCGAACACGAGTTCGGTCATCAGTACTGGTACGGCATGGTCGCCACCAATGAATTTGAAGAAGCATGGCTCGACGAGGGCATCAACTCTTACACCGAAGTTAAAACTCTTGCCTCTATCCTTGGACCCAATACATCCGGCCTCGATCGCTCATGGGCTAATTTCGGCGACGCAGACTATCAACGCCTCACCTATCTGATCTCACTCGATTACGATCCGGTCAGTCGATTTGCATGGAAGTTTCGTGACTTCGTATCTTATTCAGGAGTGACCTACGGGAAGACAGCAACGCTGCTCGCCACTCTGGAAGGACTCATCGGCAGCGACACCATGGCGGAAGCCATGCGCACTTATTTTCAGCGCTATCGCTTTACGCACCCGACTGGAGAGGACTTCCTGCGCACCATCGAAGAGGTCGCCGTCGCTCGTGGAAAGGCCACCGGCGAAACTCCTGCGCAAACAACTCCCCCAAAAACCGCAGCGTCACCAGAACTGGCACCGGATGTCTCGCTGCCCAGCTCGCCACCCCTCACATCCAACGGTTCTCCCGATTTCGTAAGTGCTCCTGTCGTTAATTCGAGCCTTCGTCCTTTTATGGATCAGGCCGTCTACGGAACGCAAATCCTCGATTACGCGGTCGAGAGCATCTCCTCCAGTCCGATGCGATGGTGGGAACCCCTCGGGAAAGACTCCCGATTCCAGGACACCGTTTATATCCATCGCAAAGGCGATTTCATCCTGCCCGTCACTCTGCAGGTCAACTTTGACGATGGCACTCATGTTCGCGAACGCTGGGATGGAGCGGACCGCTGGACAAGATTCAGCTATACACGCAATTCACGGATCATCTCCGCCGAGATCGATCCTGACCATTTCATCCTGCTCGACAAAGATTTCTTCAATAACAGCTATGCCACTGCTCCCAATCCTCTGCCAGCACGCAAGCTCGCAAACATCTGGCTCGCACTTCAACAATTCGCAGCACAACTTCTTGCATGGATCGTATGAACGCAGAGGCCTATCGCATGTCACGACGCCGTAGCATACTCCTTCACGGCCTCAGCATCACCCTGCGCCGGTTTCCGGCCTTTCTCTGGACTTATCTCTTTAATCTGGCTCTTGCCTTTATCTTTTCAATCAGTTTCAAGCTTCGGCTATCGTCCATTCTCGATCACTCACTTGCCGCACAACGCCTTTCCTCTGGCTTCGATTTAGGTGCGGCGGCCGAGAGCATACTTCACCTCAGCGAAGCTCCGGGTGGCGTCGGAACGAGTTCGGGCCCTCTCAGCGGCCTCCTGTTCCTTGTTATCTATTTCGTCCTCGTCCCCGGAACACTCTATTGCTATCTCACCTACACACGAGCGCGGCTGGGGACACTTTTGCGCCGCGGGCTCTTCCATTTCTGGCGCTTCGTCCGGATCACGATCATTGCGGTCCTTACATTGCTCATCGTCGTCGGCCCGTTATCCGTCCTCCACAGGCACTGGGCAAATTTTGTCGAAACTCGATTTGCAGGCCGTCCCGCTCTCATTCTGACCTTTGCTGGGACTGCAATCGTTCTGCTGATTGCATCGCTCTTGCGTCTCTACTTCGACCTGGTCGAGACCTATACCGTGCAACTGGGTACGACGCTGCTCCCCAGCGGTAAGCCCGATCGCCGAGTCCGTCGAACATTCGGTCCGGCCTTTCGCATCCTTCGAGAGAACTTCTTCCGCGCTTGGTTTGTCTTTCTATTGCTGGCCGCCATAGGAGCCGCAGCATTGATCCTTTCTGCGCGTACTGCAATGCACATGCTGGCACAACCGCATGTATGGCCCATGTTCCTTGTGGCTCAGGCTGGCCTCTTCATCATGCTCTTCACTCGTTTCTGGCAGCGCGGCGCCGAGGTCTCACTTGTATTGCAAAACCCCCTTCCGCCGAATCCGGCGTTCGTCGATAACCCTCCCGCAACGTATCGACGTATAACTCCACCCCCGCCACCACCTGAGCAGGGATCAGTCCCCAGCCCCGACCCCATCCCCAATCCGGAACCCGCTTCCCCATCGTTAGAGCAACCTGATCCTGGAGTTTTTCACCACGATCCTCAAAAACCTCCCAATTAGGCTGAATCACTTCGGCCCGATCACCTTGTTCTAAAATGACCTTGGAACTATGAACCTGTTCATCCTCAGGCACGCAAGTGCCGGTATTCAACGCGGCAATCCGCTACTCGATGTCAAGCGCCCCCTCGACAAGGAGGGCAAGCGACATTGTCTCCAACTGGCTCATGTGCTCAATGCACTGAAAATCCAGTTTGATCTCATCGTATCGAGCCCTCTCAAACGGAGCATTCAGACAGCCTCTCTCATCGGCAACGAAACCGGCTACGAGTCACAGATCCTCTTGTCCAAATCGCTTGCTCCTGAGGCTACCCTGCAGGACTTCCAGCGGCTCCTTCAGGACTGCCAGCACTACGAGAACCTGCTGCTCGTGGGTCACAACCCGAACCTCACACTCTTCCTGAGTTCGATGGTGGTTTCCTCTTCCGCTACTACGCTCCCGCAGATTCGGCTCCGCAAGGGCTCTCTCGCGCGGGTTTCTCTTATTCGCAGACCCGGCATATTGACGTGGCTTCTCGACCCCCGCACGGTCCGGGCCCTCTATGCAACCTCGACAAAGAGCTCTCGCCGGAAGACCTCGCGGAAGTAGGCGGCCTCCTTCTTAAGGGACCACGCCTCAAGTTCTGCTCCCCCGCGTCCGGGAACCAGCTCCAGTAAGATGCGTTTTGGATAAACGTGAATCTTCAATTGGACGACAGCGCTCGCGCGATCCTGATTCAATGCCACCGCGAGACGCAATAGCACGATTCCACGGATGAGATGGACATGTTCCTCAACCGGAATCGTACGCATCACCCGATCGATCGGATCGGGACGCGTCTTGCCAAGATACCTGGCCAGAGCACTCACCACCGCACGCTGTTCCGGCGAAAATCCGAAGATTTCAGAGTTAGCCAGAATGTACTGCGCATGACGATGATGTCCTTGATGATTCAAAAATTTGCCGACATCCTGCATCATCGCCGCCGACTCCAGCCATAGCCGGTACTCCTCCGGCAATTCATGCACTTTGTCGAGTGCATTGAAGAGCTGAACCACGTGCTGGCGCACCGGCTCCACCTTTCTCAACTCAATCCCGTATCTCTGGCAAACCTCCAGCACGCCGGCCCAGCGTTCGCTCTCGATCTTCTGGTGGACAGAAGCCCGTAGATCGACATCCCCCAGCATCTGTGCGAGCACGCCATCCCGTAGTCCAAGCGGCGAATAGCGAAAGCTCTTTAATCCGAACCGCTCCATCAAATCGGCATAAACCAGCGCACCGCCCACAATAATTTCTGACCTTCGCGGCCCGATACCGGGTATGGCCGCCCTCTGCTCATTGGTCATCTTCAACAACTGGTCGGTAATTCGCCGCACTTCCTGGTTGGTCGCTGTGAGCTCGCCAACCCTTTCCAGCCTTTTTTTCTGGAGCGTCTTCTTTCCTGCGCTCTTCCGCGCAACATGGCCACTGGCCTCGGCTAGTGCCGCCGCCGTCCCCGAAGTCGCAATCACAAGACCTACTCTCGGCGTGCCAATCTTCCTGACCGCCTTCTTCATCTCCCGATCGATAAACTGCTTGAGCCGTGCTATATCCTCTTTCGCCGGAGGATCTCCCTCCGCCAGGAACTCCTGCTGCAAGCGCACAGCCCCCAGGGGCATGCTCGCCATGGCCTTGACCCTGCCGCCATCGGACAGTGTTATCTCACAACTTCCGCCTCCAAGGTCGATCATGAGGCACCGGCCCCGCGCGCCCACCTCGTGCGTTACCACCCCCAGGTGAATCAAACGGCCCTCTTCCAGACCGGAGATGACTTCAACGCTCCACCCTGTCACCGAACGGACCCATTCTGTGAACGCAGCGGCATTCCGCGCATCCCGCATCGCGCTTGTCGCAACAATGCGAACTCTATCCGCTACATGGAGTTGCACCGCTTTATGGAAGCGTTTCAATGCGCGAATCGTCGCTGCCATCGCCTCCGGAGAAATCACTCCTGTCTGAAAGACGCTCTCTCCCAGCCTGGTCACTTCACGGTCTTCATGCAGCGTCTTCAGGCGGTGCATCTGTACCGATGCAATCTTCAGCCTGCAGGAATTCGATCCAATATCAATTGCGGCAAATGTAGGCATTAATCCGTCTCAATCTCCAGAAAGACAAAAAAATACTGTCTCAAGCAAGATACATCCCCTGGTTACTTCAACAGATCATCGATTTATCAATCGGCCCCATTTATCCTGTAAGTGCTGCACATAAAACATGATCGAACAAGTCCTCCCCCTGCGCGCTGAACGCTACGAGACCTCTACGAGTACGCTCCAGCGTCCACTAGCCCTTGTGCTGCTGACAGCACTTTGGCTGATCGTATTTTTCGCCTCCTTATTCGCTCCCCCCATACTCGATGATGCCGATGGGACACACGCGAACGCCGCTCGCCATATGGCGCTTACTGGCGATCTCGTCACGTTAAAGGTCGATGGGGTCCGCTACCTCGAAAAAGCGCCTCTGCCCTATTGGCTCGACGCACTCAGCTTCCGCATCTTCGGCTTCAATAGCTTTGCAGCCCACCTTCCTCAGGCCATCGCAGTTCTTCTGCTCGCGCTCCTTGGATATCACTGGGCAGACCGTGCCTTTCGACCGCGCACTGCCTTCTACACAGGTCTGGCTGTTCTTACCTGCACGGGAGTCTTCCTCTTCACAAGGATCTACATCCCCGAGGTTCTCCTCTCGCTCTTCCTGTGCTCTGCGCTTTACTGCTTTCTCTCTGCGCTCAATAAGCCCTTTACCGTCGTTTCCACAGAATTTGGCTCATTTGCTTCGGCCAGCCATCGGACCTCTGACCATAGAACCTTCCACGCCTACGCCATGTGGGTTGCTGTGGCGCTCGCTGTCCTGACCAAGGGACTCGTGGCTTTAGTCTTCTTCTTTGGAACGGCCGGCATCTATCTCCTTCTTACCGGAAACTACACCCGTATCAGGTCCTTGAAGCCCGCAAGTGGCTTCCTGCTCTTCCTCGCAATTGCTGCTCCATGGCACATCCTGGCAGGGTTGCGAAATACCGGGGGCATTAATGGCCACGGCTTCTTCTGGTTCTACTTCGTCAACGAGCATTTCCTCCGCTTCCTGGGGAAACGCTTTCCAAAGGACTACAACAAACTCCCCGGCTATCTCTTCTGGACGCTCCACCTCGTCTGGCTCTTCCCGTGGAGCCTGTTTCTCCCAATAGCCTTCATCAAAGGCTACAAGGTCTTCCTACAGCGCCGCACAGCATCACGCTATGCGTTCAACAGGCTTCAGTCGTTCGCCCACCATGAAGACACTGAGCATGACGGCGCGGGCGGAATCTTCCGTTATATCCGCTATTCTGTCGACACCTTCGCCACCCGCACCACCCTGCTCCTTACCCTCTATGCCGCACTTGTTGTGATCTTCTTTTCTCTCTCCACCAATCAGGAGTACTACACCTTCCCGGCGTACCTCCCGCTCCTCATGCTGATTGCCGCCGCCCTTCGCCGCGCAGAGCTTGCCTATGACTCAGAGCCCTCCTTCCGGCGTTGGCTCGCCATCGCTCATGGAACCTTCGCAGTTGTCGGCATCAGTGCTGCTGCTGCTCTCGCCTATGGTCTTTGGACTTCCCGTCATCTTGCATTCGTTCCTGATATCGGCGACCTGCTCGCCCACCGCGGCGTCGGAGACTATACCCTCTCGATGTCCCACTTCTTCGATCTCACAGGTCCCAGCTTCGCCGCACTTCGTCTTCCGGCTTCTCTTGCCGCAATTGCCCTGGCGATCGGACCTTCGGTTGCCTGGATTCTGCGCACTCGCCGCAACCACCTCTGCGCGACCATAACCATCGGTCTCACCAGCGCCGTCTTTCTCGTCGCTGCCCATATCGCTCTGATTCGCTTCAGCCCGATGCTATCGTCGCAGGATTTCGCCGAGAAGATTCAAGAACTTGAAGATGATCGGCTGATCTCTCGCGAGAATCAGGTAATCTTGTATGGGGACCAATCGTACGGTTCGTCGATTCCCTTCTATCTTGGCGAGGACGTTTACCTGGTCAACGGACGTTCTTCCTCGATGCTGTTTGGGTCTACCTTCCCCGATGCACCTCACATCTTCCTCACCTCAGACGATCTACTTAGTTCCTGGGGTACAGGAGAGCGCAAAATTCTCTTCGTTCCGCTCGAAAAAAAGGACGAAGTCGATCACCTTCTCGGAAACAACAAGGTCCGTCTTGAAGAAACCTCCGGCAAGGCACTTTTTACAGATCGTCCACTCGATCGGCCTTGAAGTAATACCAAAACTTCTCATTGACAATCGCTGTTTGACGCCTGAGAGTTGAGGAAAAATTAGTAAATAGAATCTGGCGTAAGCAGCACAAACTTCCATTTCCGAGAAGCTCCCTTGTCCTTCACAGCAGACCAACTCGCCTCGACCCATACGATTCTCAAATCCGAATCCTTTGAGTCGGTCCGGGATGTGCCCTCAATCTCCACGACGGCCCCTCGTTCCCGGAATTGGACCCCCCGCTCCGTAGCCATCCTCATCTTCGCCTGGCTGGTCCTTCAAATCGGAGGTCTCTTCTCACCCGGCCTCCTTGACGATGTGGACTCGATCTACACCGAGATCGCGCGTGAGATGCTCCAGCGCCACGACTTCGTCACTCCCTATATCAACGGCGTACGTTTCTTCGACAAACCGCCTTTGATGTACTGGATGGCTGCCGCCTCCATGCGTATTTTCGGCCCCCACGATTGGGCCGCGCGGCTTCCTCTTGCTCTTTCGGTTCTCGCACTCCTCTTCGCCGTCTACGCGATGGGAATTCGCCTCTTCCGCCACGTCTCGCCAGCCTCAAACCCTGATCGCGGCGGCCTCTATGCAGCCTTGGCCTTGGCCACGGGAATCGGTCCCTATCTTTACACCCGCTTTTATATTCCTGACATCCTCCTCGCGCTCTGGATGACGCTCGGAGTTCACCTGTTTCTGATTGCACTCAATCGCGTCCAGACCCAGGAGCCACAAAGTCACGCGCCGCATGCATCTGCGCTCTTCCCCTGTCTTGCCTTCGCTGCCGTGATGGCCCTAAACGTCCTCACCAAGGGACTCATCGGCCTCATCTTTCCGGTCGGCTTCGTCATTTTTTACCTGCTGATTACGCGGCGGCTTCACTTGTTACCCCGCCTTCACCTCCTATCCAGCAGTGTGGTCTTTCTTGCTATTGCGGCACCCTGGCATATCCTTGCCTCCATCCGAACCCCGGCAATTCCTCTTCCTCCCGGTCAGGGGCTTCCCTCCCATGGAGGCTGGGCCTGGTTCTATCTCTACAACGAACACATCGCGCGATTCCTCGGCCGCCGGATTCCTCATGACTACGGCCAGGTTCCGATCCCGCTCTTCTGGTTGCTTTCTGCTTTATGGATCATGCCCTGGGCTGCCTTTCTTCCGGGAGCGATCTCCCATGCCGTCCGCACTCTGCGCAACCGCGCAAAACTTCTCCGCGATGACCCCGCGGCATCCCAGTGGGTAGGAGAAAACGAAGCTGCCCTTTCTTTATTGCTATGGGCAGCGCTGGTTCTTGGCTTCTTTACGCTCTCCAGCCGGCAGGAGTACTACAACCTCCCTGCGCTCCCGGCTCTCGCTCTCCTTGCCGCCGGCCTGCTCTCCCGTGCCGACGCTGCGATTGAATCCTCGCGCCGCCAGGCCGCTACCGGCAGCGAAGCATTATCGCTCTGCGACTCACCCATCCGGGACAACACCGCCGCCTGCCGCAGCGCGCTCACCTGGTCGCTCTATCTCCTGGTTCCAGCCGCAACCATGATCGCGATCGTTTGTGGCTACTTTGCCTTCGCTGCGCCCCGGCCGGCCTCAGGCGCAGACATAGCCTCTCTCATCGCTGCTAACCCGGAGTTTTACAACCTGTCTCTTGGCCATCTCTTCGACCTTACAGGTGCAGCGATGGGGCTGTTTCGTGGGCCTCTTACAGCCGTGGCCCTTAGCATGATCGTCATCGGCTTCGGCAGTTATTTCGTTCGTCGTCGCGGTCGTACACTCGCTGCCAATCTGATGCTTGCCGCAGCTATGATCGTCGCTTTGCTCGCTGCTCACGAGGGCCTTGCTCGCTTCTACCCGATTCTGGGATCCAAGGATCTCGCGCTCGCCATCAACCGCGTCCAGCAGTTCAATCCACGACAGAACGATCTCATCATCCTCGATGGAGAACTAACCTCCGGTTCAACCCTCGTCTTTTACACACGCCAACAAGTCCACCTCATCAATGGCGATATCAACGGTCTCTGGTATGGAAGCTTCTGGCCCGATGCCCCTCGTATCTTCGAAAGCGAGGCCAGCCTTCGCCAGCTATGGTCCGGCCAGCGTCGAATCTTCCTCTTTACCAACAACCCCGCTGACCGAACGCACGATCTGAATCCCTACCAGCCGGTCCACACTCTCGCATCAGCCGGAGGCAAAACCGTGCTCTCCAATCAGGACCCGTCACTGCATTAGGGAACATGCTTGTAACGGCCATCTGGAGTAATCAGATAATGCCCGCCGTGATAGTGAACCTTGGCTGGCATATAGCTCATAAACCAGATAACCGAGCCCAGCAAATCCCGTAGAGGATAGAGGATCGTCTGCCAGATCCACTTCGGCTCGCCCAAAGCCTTCAGCATCACACCCGCCTGAATCAACCGGTTCATGCAACTTCCCAATAGCCACAAGACACCGAGCTCCGGCTGTCCCGCCAGCACTCCCCACAAAAGCCCGAAAACTCCAAAGGGAAGGCTGAACGTAAGCCCGGTCCCCAGGTGTCCCAGCGGACGCGATCTCCGCGTACTTTGCATCCATCGAAGCTGGTTCCGGAACGACGCACCAAAAGACGTCTTCGGCACAACCAGCCGGATCACTTGCGGAGCCATAATTACACCCTGTCCCTGTTCCGCCAGTCTCTTGCCCATGACATAATCCTCGGCCTGGTACTGCCCCAGATCCTCATATCCTCCGGCATCATAAAAAGCTTTTCGCTGCTGCACCACGAGCACTCCAAGCGCAAACTTCGTTCCTCCCTCCACCATATCCGCGACCAGCACGCCCGCACCCATCTCAACACTCTTGCCCACGGCATCCAGTTGGGTCGCAAGATTCGGCACATCGGCGGTGCCGAGGTAGAGACACGAGGCAAGCGCCAGCTTAGGATCGGCCAGGGATTGCACCGCTCGACGCAGAAGATCTCGCTCGACCCTCGCGTCGGCATCGCTCGTCACAATATGTTCATGACGCGCCGCCTCCGCCATCACCGCCAGCGAATACATCTTCGCGTTCGGATACTCCGGCTCTCCGCAAGTCAGATACCGCGCCTGAATCCCCGGATACCTCGCGCCCACCATCTTTGCCAGACACAATCCTTCATCCTTCTCATGTCGCGCGCAAAACAGCAGTTCAAAGTCCGGATAGTCCTGCTCAAAAAATGTCTCCAGATTCTTTTCAAGCCCGGGTTCTGTCCCATGCAAGGGCTTCAATACGCTCAACGGCGGCAGAAAATCACCCGCATGGTCGTCGCGCAGCCTGCGCCTCCAAAAACGCAGCGCCGCCGCGACAACCATCAGCAGGTAAATTGTCGAAGTGATCGTGCCAATTGCAGCGATCCAGAATAAAATCCGCAGGACCAGACTCATCGCAACCTTGAATGCCGCCAATAAATTGGTAGCCAGCCTTCAAGTCTACAGCAGCAGATTCTTACTTTTTCCTGGAAGGAACAACGATCGGACGACGCAACGGTACCAGCCCTGTCGAGGCTGGAGGAGGCGCCTGCTGCTGCATTCGCGACAGCATCTCAGTTCGCACGTAATCGACGAACTCCTGCATCTGGCGGTTCATCTCCTCCATGCGTTCGCGCATCTGCAGCACAATGGCGATTCCGGCGATATTTACGCCCAGATCGCGAGCAAGATTCAGGATGAATTCCAACCGCTCCAGGTCCTCGTCCGTGTAGAGCCGTGTATTTCCCTCACTGCGCGACGGACGCAGCAAACCCTCTCGCTCGTACAGCCTTAAGGTCTGGGGATGAATCTGGTACATCTCGGCGACTGCGGAAATCATGTATGCGCCCTTATTCTTCCGCTTCGTAGCCATAGCCTGAACTTTTCTCCTTCTTTGACGTCTCCATCGCAAGTCTAGCTGCTCTTGCCATCTGCACGTCAAAAAACTGAGATGGGTCCCTGCCTGACCTGTTACCTGACCGATGCGCGATCTACAAGCTGCGCTGTACTGACAGTTCTCGCCCCATCGTTCGCCACAACGTGATACCCACCATACTCGATGGTGAGCTTTGCGTCTCCACCGATTCGAACATGGCTCACCGCAACACTCTTCTCCGGCAGCCAGAACTCGCCATGCCTCTCATATCTCCAGTCAAAGTTCGCCTTGCTGATCCACCACGACGGACTCTTCGCCGGCTCGCCCTGCACCCGGATCACGGCATAGTCGTCTGCACTCACCCAGACCCGGCCTCGATACATAAACTTGCATGATTGCACCATTTCTAGTGCAAATTTTAGTTGCTGGACAGCGATTTCTCCGTGAATGGCGCAATTTGAACGCGCGCGCCATCGGCTCGCTCAAAGAAACATCTGCAAGGATATCGACCGGCGTCGACGTGTTGCTCACCAGCCTTGACGGCTCGATGGCCCAGGCGGATGCATCGATGACCCAGGCGGATTCGTTGAGCAATTCGTTAAGCAGCGAACCGTAGTGCTCAAAACGCGTGCTTGAGAATACGCCGGGCTGAAAGGGACAGCATCAACCGTGAAAAGCCGCTGAAAAGCATGCTGATACCAACCAGGGTTCCGATTGCCCAGACAGTACTGTACGGCCACGTACGCCAGATCATTACGCCCAGAATGATCGTGACAATTCCATCGAAAAGCGTCCAACCCCAGCCAGTGTGTGGACGAAGCTGGAACGCCAGAACAAGCTCAAAGATCCCCTCGAAGAACAGGTAGAACGCCAGGACCAGCGTAAGAGAAAGCAGGCCATAGGCGGGATGGCCGATCATGTAAATCCCTGTGACAAGGTAAACAATCCCCACAAGAATCTCCCACAAAATGCGGCTCGTCGTGTGGACCTTCCAGGCAAAGATCAGGTGGGTGATGCCGCTGATGATAAGGAGCCAGCCCAGGAACAGTGTGACGCCAAGCCCCGAAAGCTCCGGGATGAGGAGAGCAAAAAAACCCGCCACAATGAGCAGGATGCTAAGGGCGATGGACCAGTTGATGGATCGGTGAGCAATAGCCGAAAGCGGAGCCGGTGGGCTGCTCATAAGGGTGAGTCCTCCGAAATGGATTGAACGCTGGGCCCAATTACAGTTGCGGATAGCCAACCAAAAAACAACACCTTACCGATGTACTGCAATAATAGGATGAGGGGGAGAAGAACGGGTCGAATTTCTCCAAAAAGGCTTAACAAAATCGCGGTTCGCTTGTATGGTTTCTACGTCTTAAGAGGCATACTCGCTACGGTAACGGTTGTTGAAGACAGGAGTCTTAAGGGTTATGGGAAACATTCCGCTGGCGATCCCGCTGGCCGAAACTGGAATAGACGAAATCGAACGGGCGCAGATGTTGGCGCATCGTTACCATGCCGAATTCGTCGATCTCAAGAACTTCAAGATTCAGCACGACTTATTCAAGCGTGTCCCTGTCGACATGATGTTCCGGTATAACTTCGTCCCCCTTGAGCAGGTAGGCTCCCGCCTCGCGATCGCAGTCTCGGATCCTTCCAGGCTGATGGTGCTCGATGAGATCTCCGGTCTCCTCGGCACGCGGCTGATTACCCGTGTCGCAACCCTTAGCCAGATCACCGAACTGCTCAAGAAAACCGAGCAATCCCAGCGCGTTCTTGAGGAGGCAAGTGAAGGACTGGCCTTCGACGTACTCTCCAGCGAGGACACCGGCGACGAAAACATCTCCATCGAGCGGCTGACCAGCGAAGACGACATCTCCCCGATCATTCGCCTGGTCGACACAACCATCTACACTGCGCTCGAACGCCGCGCCTCCGACATTCACCTCGAAACCTTCGACGATTCCCTGCTCGTCAAGTACCGCATCGACGGTGTTCTGCAGCAGGCCATGGCGCCGATTGCACGCGAGCACCATCAGACAATCCTCTCGCGCATCAAGGTCATGAGCGAGCTCGATATCGCCGAGCGCCGTGTCCCCCAGGACGGCCGCTTCCGTGTCCGCTACAAAGGGCGGCTCATCGACTTCCGCGTCTCCATCATGCCCACCGTCCATGGCGAAAACGCGGTGCTTCGCGTACTCGACAAGGAATCGATGAGCGAAAAGTTCAAAAAGCTATCTCTTGATGTGGTGGGGTTTGCCGACAAAGACCTCGAGCGCTTTCGACGCTACATCAAAGAGCCGTACGGAATGGTTCTCGTCACCGGACCCACAGGCTCAGGGAAAACCACAACGCTCTACGCCGCTCTGAACGAAATCAAGAGCGAAGAAGACAAGATCATCACCATCGAGGACCCGGTCGAGTACCAGATTCGAGGAATCACCCAGATCCCAGTCAACGAGAAAAAGGGGCTGACATTCGCTCGCGGCCTCAGGTCCATCCTGCGCCACGACCCGGACAAGATCCTCGTCGGCGAAATTCGTGACGCTGAGACCGCCCAGATCGCCATCAATTCCGCGCTTACCGGCCACCTCGTGTTTACAACCGTCCACGCGAACAACGTCGTCGACGTGCTCGGCCGCTTCCTGAATATGGGCGTCGAACCCTATAACTTCGTCTCCGCCCTGAACTGCATCCTTGCCCAACGCCTCGTCCGGCAGATCTGTGATTTCTGTGCGCGCAACGTTCGTTACAGCGACACAACCCTTCTTGAGAGCGGACTCGATCCCAGCGAATGGCATGACTTCCGCTTCCGCGAGGGCGCCGGCTGTATCGAATGCGGCGGCACAGGGTATCGCGGTCGCTCAGCGATTCATGAATTGTTGGAACTCGATGACGAAATCCGTGAGATGCTCCTGTCGAAGAAGCCTGGAAGCGAAATCCGCAAAAAGGCACGCGAAAAAGGAATGGACTTCTTGCGTGATTCCGCGCTGGATAGGGTCCGGGCTGGATTAACAACGCTTAAAGAAATCAACAAAGTCACCTTCATTGAAGCGGGGCGTTAGGTAGGAAACGGGTAAGCTGGACGGAATGCAAATAATACCAACAGGCTTAGGAACGCGGCCTCGGCTCGCAGTAGAGATTCGACCGGAAGGAGTAGTCGCAGCACGGGCGAATAATACCTCTACCCTGGTGGCAGCTGCATCTCGCGCTGAAATAAGCGAAGGCGTGCTGATCCCCGGTTTAAGGGTTGGAAACGTCGCCGATCGGGGAGCCCTGATTGCTGCTGCGCGGACCGTACTTGACTCGGTCTCCGCGGCCTCCAAAGAGCGCACACGGGATGTCACCGTCGTTGTCCCCGATGCCTCGGTTCGAGTCCTCCTGCTGGATTTCGACGAGTTGCCGGGAAAGCTCACGGATGCTCTGCCCGTCGTCCGCTTCCGATTAAAAAAGCTGCTGCCGTTCGATGCTGACGACGCTGCTGTCAGCTTCCAGGTCATGTCAGGTTCCAGGGGTTTGGTGCGTGTGCTCGCAGTCGCCATGCCGAAGGACGTTCTTGCCGAATATGAAGCCGTGATAACCGCGGCTGGCTATCTGCCCGGAGCTGTTTTGCCAGGCACATTGGCAGCGGTCGCTGCCCTCGACGAGTCTGACAACGCAACTCTCGTCGTAAATGCCGGACGAACCGGAGTCACGACTGCCATCGTAAAGAGCGGAATTCTGCTGCTCCACCGTTCCCTCGATATGAACACCGATTCGCCGGACTCTGTCCCGATTCAACAGGAGACATCTCCGTTTGACCGCATTCAGGCTGAAGCTTCCATGCAGACATCTCTGCTGCGAGCCGCAGAGATCTACAGCTTGGTCAACAACCTGGAGACAAGTGAGATCGTTCAGGAGATCAGTGTGGCTGCAGCCTACTTTGAAGACACCCTCCAGGCATCTCCGCATGTCCTCTTCTCCGCTGGCACACTTGGAGCTGATCGTCTTTCCGCCATCCTGGAAGAAAACGGCCTCCTGGAACTAAAGGTCCGCGAGATCGTCGATCCCGGAATGCTCGAGGCTGGAGCAACCTCTGCATCGACACCCCGAAGCTGGCTCGCCGGCGTGAGAGGAGCATTGAAAGGCTGATGCGGATCTCTGTCAATCTCGCGACTAGGCCCTTTGTCGAACTTCGTCCGCTGTTTGCGCGCCTCCGGTTGGCGATGCTTGCACTCGGTGTGCTTGCTCTTCTACTTGGCATTGCACTGCATTTCTTGAACGTCAAAGCCAGGGCCGCCCAGACCCAGATGGATCAGCTGAAGGCGCGGACGCTTCAGTTCCAGCAGGAACGACAGCGCAACGAGACACGGATGCACCAGCCGCAGAATGTGGCTGTGCTCGAGCGAAGCCAATTCCTCAACTCCCTCTTCGCCCAGAAGAGCTTCAGTTGGACAGCCGTAATGATGGACCTGGAACGTGTTCTGCCCACCGGAGTGCAGGTGACGAGCATTGAACCCTCCATCTCAAAAGAAGGCGACGTCAGTATTCGCCTGCGCGTCAGCGGCGACCGCGACAAAAGCGTCCTCCTTGTAAAAAATCTGGAGTCCTCGCAGCGATTCGTCGCCCCGAGGCTCTCCGGTGAATCGGCTCAGGCACAGGAGACGGGCCACGCACAGGCTGTCTCGGAAACGGCTCCTGGCGGCGTGGAGTTCGAAATCTTCAGTGGTTACAATCCCCTCCCTGCTTCCGTAAAAGCGACTAAAGCCGAGGCCGCCGATAGCTCCGACACAACATCGGACGATACTCCAAGGACAGTCTCGCGACGAGCGCGCGGCGCAAAAGCTGCTCCTCCAAAGCAGCGTCCTCAATTACGGAGCACACGATGACCGTGATGACTGAAAACGCGATGGCGAAGAACGCCCAGGGACTCTCCGCCAGGACACAGGCCCTCCTGACCAAACTCAACCTCTACTACGCCGGAGTCGCCCTTCTCGCGCTCATCAATATTTATCTGCTTGTCCAGATTGCATTCGCATGGAGCGCCGCTCACAGCCGCGACCAGAATGCTCTGGCCCAACAACGGGTCGCAATGCAGACCGCGGAGATTGCGGAAAAGCCTCTCGAAGGCCTCGACAGTAAACTCGCGAAGGCCACTGAACAGGCGGACAGCTTCTACCAGAAACGCCTCCCCTACGCTTATTCGCAGGTCGCGGGCGAACTCGGCGTGCTCAAGAACAAATACAACGTCAGACTCATACGCATTCAATATGCGCAGGCTCCGGTGCTGGCAAGCGGAACCGGCGCATTGACCGAGGTCAGGATGGACGCGAGCCTCAGTGGTGACTATCGCCAACTGGTGCTGTTCATGAATGCTCTTGAACGCGACAAAATGTTTTTCCTCATTCGCGGAGTCACGCTCACAGGACAACAAAGTGGAACCGTCGGCCTGCGCCTGGCCCTCACGACTTACCTTCGTGCTCCTGCCGGCAAAGAAGTCTCCGACAAGGCGGCAACAAGCGATAACGCGAAGACTGACGGGAGCGTACCGCAATGAGGATCGGGACCGAAGATAAGAAGAAACTCGCAATCCTGGCCGTTGTCGGAACGCTGGGAATCGGTTCAATCGTGTACATCTACAGTTCCCTCACCGGTTCCGATACTCCGGCGCCTGCCCCAACCCCTGTCGTCACCTCAAAGCCAGCTTCACCCGCCACCAAACCCGCTGCAGTTTCAACCGGAGTCGCGGCAAAAGTTGGAACCGCCTCCACTGAGCTCGATCCAACACTCAAAATGAACCCCATGCTGGTAACGGAATCGCTCGTATACTCCGGTACCGGCCGGAATATCTTTTCGACGGCCTCAATGCCGGTGATTCCGAAGCCCGTCGCGCCTGTGCGCCCGAAAACTCCACCGCCGCCGGTTTATACTCCTCCACCCGGACCGCCTCCGCCGCCTCCGATCGACCTGAAGTTCTTCGGCACCGCGACCTCGGCGAACGGAAAGCGGCAGGCATTTCTGCTGAAGGGCGATGACGTCTTTCTGGCCTACGATGGCGATATCGTCCAGCGGCGCTATAAAGTGATTACAGTTGGAGCGAATTCCGTGCTCGTCGAAGATATGGTGACGAACAACCGTCAGACCCTGCCGCTGATCTCACATTAAGAAGCATCATGAACACTGTGGATACAAGGCGAGACGAACAAGGCTTCATGCTGCTGGCAGTGATTGTCGCCATCTTCCTCGTACTGCTGGTGCTTGGCATCGCAGCCCCGAAGATCGCGCAGGACCTGCGGCGTGAGCGGGAATTGGAAGCGATTCACCGCGGCAACCAGTACGTCCGCGCAATTCAGCTCTACTATCTCAAGTTCGGGCGCTATCCGCCTTCGATGGACGCGCTCGCGAAATCAAACAATATCCGGTTCCTCCGCCAGGAATATGTCGATCCCATCACCGGCAAAGCAGATTGGAAACTGATTCACATCGGAGAGGCAAAAACCACCGTCAAGGGATTCTTCGGACAGCCACTGGCTGGCCTGCCCAACTCCTCTGGCGGCCTGGGTTCTGCGCAGTCGATGTCGTCCAACATCGGCACTTCCGGCACACCCACCGGAGCGTCCTCTTCCTCATCCTCATCCTCATCTTCTCCACTGGGTTTGAGCTTTGGCTCTTCGTCTTCGGGATCACCTGGCTTAGGCGGCGGCAGTTCGCCAGGCGGATCTTCGCTGGGCGGCGCTCCGGGCGCCTCAACCGGTTCAAGTACATCAAGCTCCATGGGCGGAATATCCAGCCAGTCAGCATCATCGTTTACCGGAGGTGGAGCGCCATTCGTCGGCGTCGGAATTCCAAAGGACGGAAACTCCATCACGGTGCTGAACGAGCAGATCACCTACGGAACCTGGGAATTCATCTACGACCCTCGCATCGAACAGATGAAAGCCAAGGCAGCCCTGTTGGGCGGTTCACCAGCGAACAGCGGTGGCAGCTTTGGAAATTCCAATGGCTTTGGAAATTCCAATGGCTTTGGAACCGCTCCCGGGACCAATCCCATGAGCCCAACCAACCCTGCGAATCCAACAACTCCCTCCAATCCTTCAAACGGGAACCCTACACTCGGTACTCCAATGCCACAGTGAAGCATCTCCTGCAGATTCATTTTTTGTGACGGAGAATTCCGGCATGGAACACGCGAATGCGTATAGTTTGGGAATACTCCTTCAACAAATGAGGACAAAATGAAGCGAACAATTGCGGCACTTTTAATGGCGGCAGCAGTGGCGGCGGGCGCACAGAGCGCTCCGGATAGAGCCTGGATTGCGAAGAGCAACAGCTACACGCAGATGTTGCTTGACGTGCAGTTGAAGCACTCACCCGAGCGAGGCTCCCGCCAGGGATTGGCACAATTCGACAAGCTGATTCGCGATCCGCGCCTCGCCGACCAGATGGCGGAACGCAGCGAACTGGAAGCCGTACTCGCAAAACTGAAGGCAGCACAAGCAACGGAAAAAGACAAAAACGTCCTTCAGGACCTTGCAATTCTGCAGAAAGCATTCGACCTGCAGTTTCGTCAGCAGGACTTCGCTCTGCAGCACGAAGTCCCATTCTTCAACGCAAGCGCCGCGGTCTTTGGGGGGCTACGAGGTCTGCTGGACGATCAGGTGGCCGCGGAGCGCAGGCAAGACGCCGTAGTGAGGCTGAAAAAATATACCGGCGAGGAAACCGGATATAAGCCGCTAACCGACCTCCTCAGGCAGCGAACACTGGAACAGGTCGCCAAGCCGGGAATGATCTACCCCTCCAGGATGGAGATCGAGACAGAACTCGGCCGAAACAAAAACTATGTCGATGGCATCGCCGCGCTTTTCACCAGGTACAAGCTCACTGGATGGGAGGAGCCCTACGCAAAGCTAAAGGCGCAGCTTGCCGACTACGACGCGTGGGTAAAATCGAGGATCGTGCCCAACGCCCGTACTGACTTCCGCGAACCGCCGGAAGAGTACGCACTCGATTTCGAAAACTACGGGATCGACATTCCACCCGCGCAGATCGCAGCGATGGCGCACAAGGCCTTCGCCGAATACCAGGCGGAGATGGCCCCGGTGGCGGCAAAAGTCGCCAAACAAAAGGGCTATCCATCAAGCGACTATCGCGACGTAATCAAAGAGCTCAAAAAGACCCAGCTGACGGGCGATGCCATTCTGCCGTTCTACGAAAATCGTTTGCACGAGATCGAAAAGATCATCCGCGATCAGAACCTCGTCACGCTGCCTGATCGGCCGGCAATCATTCGCCTTGCAACGGCGGCCGAAACCTCGCAGCAGCCCGCGCCGCACATGACGCCTCCGCCATTCCTGCACAACACCGGCCAGAGAGGCGAATTCGTTCTGCCTCTGAATATCCCCTCCGCTACAGGAGGAGCCGAAGAGAAATACGACGACTTCACCTTTGACGCCGTCGCCTGGACCCTGACCGCCCACGAAGCCCGTCCCGGACACGAACTGCAGTTCGACTCGATGGTGGAACATGGCGTAAGCCAGGCGCGAGCGCTCTTTGCCTTCAACTCCACTAACGTCGAAGGCTGGGGCCTTTACGCCGAATACATCACGAAACCCTATATGCCGCTTGAGGGTCAGCTGATGTCCCTTGACCTGCGACTGCTGCGCGCCGCACGAGCCTTCCTCGACCCCGAATTGCAGATGGGCAAAGTAACTCCGGAGCAGGCATACAAGGTGCTGGAAGACGACGTATTACTCTCCCATGCCTTCGCAACAGAGGAAGTCGAGCGCTTCACCTTCCGCTCGCCGGGCCAGGCCAACAGCTACTTCTACGGCTACACCAAACTGCTGGAGCTCCGAAAAGACACCGAAAAGGCGCTCGGGAAGAAGTTCGACCAGAAGAAGTTCCACGACTTCATCCTCGCCCAGGGACTCCTCCCCCCTGACCTGATGCGAAAGGCCGTGATGGAGGATTTCATTCCCGGCCAAAAGTAAGCTGAAAACCCCAGGTCTCACAATCGAGACCTGGGGCGCTCGCCACCTCTGTAAGTTCAATCCTTCTTGGCTTGCCACAGAGCGATCATCGCCCCCGTGGGATCGGTGAGAATGCTGAAGACACCCTGACCCGGCACTGGCAGAGAGTCGCGGATAATCGTCGCGCCCAGCGATTTCGCCTTGTCGGTGGCAGCGCGAATGTCATCGACACCCACATAAGCCAGCCATGTCGTCGGTGCCTCCTTCATGGACATCATGCCTCCGCCGGGGCCGCTGTCGGGCTTGAACAGGCTGTAGATTCCCCCCGGACCCATATCCATATCGTCGAATTTCCAGCCGAAGAGCTGCCCGTAGAAGTCTTTCGCTTTGCCCAGATCAGGGGTATTGAGTTCGAGGTGAACGAACGGTTGCGACATGTGTAGATTCCTTTCGATTAAATTGCTCCAGCTGTGCGCAGAGTAGCGCCAATCCTACTCGCTTTCCATGATCAATGGATGAAGCAGGAGCGTGAAATTTTGCCATTTTGTGACGGCAAAGATCACGAGGCCCCTCGCCGCCGCCCGTAACGACGCGGTCTTCAGCAAATTTGTATGGAAGGTCTGCTCCGCTAAGCCTTCATCGTCACGGTGTTGATCGAATCCGGCTGCAGCTGCGCTACCACCGAGCTCCCGCCGGCCTTGATCTCCACAAACCGAACCTGCGGCAACTCATTCCGCAACAGGAACACCAGCATTCCATCCGGATTCACAAACCCCAGCGCATCATCGCAGGTCCCGGTCGTCTCCAGCCGCTTCGCCCCTACATCCACAAAGTGGCTCAGATGCTTCAGCAGGTAGTAGTCCGGGTTATACCGGAACGTCTTCGTCGCATCATCCACGCTCACCAGGCCATTCTGCCGCCAGCCCCACGTGCTCATCCCGCCCTGGTCCACCGAAATATTCCAGTACAGATAGGCGCTCGCGCCCGACCGCAGATAGTGCTTCATTAACTGCCAGCAATAGCCCGTGTAGCTCCAGCTATTCGATCCATCACCGCACTCCTGCTCCGACTGATACACCTTCAGCTTCGGAAACTCCTCATGAATCATCGGCAGCGCATTCTTCCCCGCCCACTGCACACCCACGCCGCTGATGTACTTGCCGGACTCCGCATCCTCCATCACCGTCCGCAGCATCTTCGGATCGCCGCGTTCCAGCGTCCCAAAGAACACCTTCACATCCCGCTTCGACATCTCCGGCCCCAGGTGTCGCACAAACTTCGCCAGCCCCTCCGGAGTCCACGTGCAACTCGGAAAATTCTGCGCCGAGTTGAACTCATTCTGCGGCATCACCATCCCCACCGAAATCCCCTCGGCCTTATACGCATCGATAAATCGCCCAAAGTACTTCGCATAAGCTGCGAGATAAGGCTCCTCCAGGAGGAACATATCCTCGCCCTCATGCCCAATCTGGTCCGGACGAATCCCGTTGTCCTTCATCCCGCCGCGCGCCGGAGCCTCCGCATAAAACCCATTTCGCTTCATCCAGCTCGGCGGTGACCACGGCGAAGCCCACAACCGCAACTTCGGCTGATAACGCTGCGCCGCATGAATAAACGGCACCAGCGTCTTCCGGTCGTTCTCAATCGAGAAATGCTTCAGCTCCAGATCGCCCTTCGTCTCGTCGTACGAATAAGGCCCCAGCGCAAAGTCATTCGCTCCAATCGGCATGCGGCAAAGCGTAAAACGCGCTCCCGCTGTCGGATCGAACAACTCCTTCAACACGCTCTCGCGGTCCGCCTCGCTCAGCTTCTCAAGCGCAGTCCAACCGCGCTCATTGAAACACCCGCCGATACCCTCCATCGTCTGCGCTGTAGCCGACAAATCCACATTCAAATTCAGCGCATCCCACCGCCACCCCGGCTTCGCCAGCGGTTGCTCCTGCCACGCTGCGTCTTTTGTCGTCGTCACGCAGGCAGCTGCGATCTTCTTCTCCGAACCGTTGCCTTGCGCAACCGCACTCATCGGCCTCGCGGCTCCAACCGCCAACGCCGAACCCGCACCCTGCAAAAACTGACGCCGGCTCCACTCACTTGTCATCATGGCTGACCAGCATACAGCACTGATTCAGCACCGCAACACAACGATTCCCCTTTCCAATTGCGAATCTCCGCAAAAAAGAAGCGGACACCCCGCAAGGAGTGCCCGCCCTTTTGGAGCTCTACAAATCAGTTGCCAAGTTGGACTGCCGGGAGCACAGCCGTCCCCTCGGCCCGGACTGCATCCAGCTTCCACGGATTAATCCCCAGCGCCTTCAGAATCGTAGGCGCCACCTGCGCGGTTCCTACTGACGTTCGCACCGTCGACGACTGGAACGACGGATTCGACAGCAGCAACATCACATTCGTGTCGTCATGCGCAAACCCGCCGTGCTCCTCCTGCTTCCCTGAGCTGCCCGAGTAAGTCACGCCAACATTCGGCGTCACGATGATATCCGGCGTGCGCGGATCCACCGTCGGGTCGTTGTAGTTGATCGCAAGGGAAGAATCGTAGTAGATCTGCCCCAGCGCGATTCCCGTCGCCGATGCATTCGCCTCAAGAATCTTCACGCTGGCATCCGTATCGGACGAGCGAATCAACCAGATCAACGAGACGTCATCCTCCGTCGGCCCAATACCATTCGGATTATTGGTCGACTCCGAGAACGGAATATAACCGGCATTCGACAGCAGCGCCGCCGGCGAAGTGCCGACCTTCAGCTGCGCGACATAGCGGCTCGGATCGATCGGTGACTGGCCGTGTTTCGCCGTAATCACAATCAGCGTCGAATTGTAGAGTCCCCGCGACTTCAGCTCCTTGACGAACGCGCCGATCGAGGCATCCACATATTCGATCTCGCCCAGCAGCGCCGTGCTCGGCGTGCCCGTGGCGTCCAGATATCCGCCGGTCGTGTGATTGCTCTTTTCATTCAACTTCTGTCCTACGCTCACGGCCTGAAAGTTCATCCCGAAGATCGTTGGAACCTGGGTCCTCTTCGTTCCCAGGTGATTCTTCCCATCGATCTCATTCAGGATCGCATTGACCTTCAGCGTGTCGTAGCACTGAATATTCTGGAAGCTGTTCGTCCACGCCGTCAGGTCCGAGCTTGGATCGCGAACCGCCGCACACGACAGACCCGTCGGCGTCGTAACCCCGGGCAATCCAATCACGTTGGAATTGATCTCAGGCGCGTAGAAGTCGTCCAGCGCCGACGGACCAATCCCCGACGCCACCGAGGCATACGCCGGATGCTTATCAGACCACGCCGCATATCCGCCATTCTGGTGAATCACGCTGAAGATGCTGTTGGCGCGTACGAACTCCCACGGAAACACAGGGGCGCAACCCTTGCTCGGATCACGGACCAGCCTCTTCGAATCGATCGAATTGAGCCCCCCGTCGGTGAGTGCAGCACCCTGCGCGCCGCCGTTCAATTGCGTCTGGTCGATATCGATGCCCTCTTCATATTCGGTCGTCGTACCCGTTGGCGCACCAAACGGTGTGCACGGACCGGACGCTACCCCATTCCCTGTCGTCTTTGCCGGGGCACTGTAGTTCCGCGAATAAGCGACATCGTAGTAAACACCCGTCAGCGCCGGACTTCCGCCAGTCACAATTGCGGTCAGGCCAGGAAAGGAATCTGACGGCTTCGACGTGCTCGCCGCAACATAGTTCACCCCAGTCTTGCCAAGAGCAGCAAGGGCCGGACAATACGGTTTGCCATTGTTGACCGTGGCGATGCCCTCTGCGCAATTTGCAAAGTCAACTGCATGCATGCCATCGATGCTGATCAGAAGAACGCGCTTAACCTGATTTTGATCCCGGCCGAAACCCTGGTCATTATCATCTTGCGCAATCACAGGAAGGGCTGAACAAACTGCTGCCAGAGTGAATAGAGCAACTGCTTTTCTCATAGTTTCCTCCGGCAACTACAGTTATCGGATTCTCCTTATCGTTCGCATTGCTGCAATATGAAAATTGCTTGAAACAGAATCGCTTGCTCCAGAATCTGTGCAATGGACGCGCTCTACCAATCCGACCTTGCCTGCATTCGCGGCTTAGAACCTGTCGCTCTGGCCGGAACGCAAAGCGAATCTGAAGAAACAAAGCGACTGGTTTAATTTCCTTCCGCGATAGGACACAAACATTTTCCACAACAGTTCCTTGACACGGCTGCTAACCTTAAATCAGCACAAAAAGAAGCCCGGCCAACGCGCCGGGCTTTTATCTTCTGACTGCGTTTGGCAGCAGGCGTGCACATGCAAGTCAGAATCTAAACCATCTGAATAGAACACTTTGCACCAAAAGATAGGGGAGGGGGTATCATGCACGAGACCACCATCGAAGGACATGACTATGGACCTTGCTGCCATCCAATCCGCCCTCCGCGATAGCAAACTCGACGGCTGGCTCTTCTACGACCACCACAATCGCGATCCCCTCGCCTACCGCATCCTCGGCATCCCCGGCGGACACATCACCCGCCGCTGGTACTACTTCATCCCGGCCACAGGCGAGCCCAAAAAACTCGTCCACCGCATCGAGTCCGGCAAACTCGACCTCCTACCCGGCCCCAAAGACCAGTATTCCTCCTGGCAGGAGCTCGAAGCCAAACTCAAAAACATGCTCCAGGGCGCGACAAAGATCGCCATGCAGTACTCGCCCAACAATGCCATCATGTACGTCTCCCTCGTAGACGCCGGCACCGTCGAACTCCTACGCAGCTTCGGCAAGGAAATCGTCACCTCCGCCGACCTCGTCAGCCACTTCGAAGCCGTCCTCACCGAAGCCCAGATCGCCACCCACTACAAGGCCCAACGAAAACTCGACGCTATCCTCGAAGCCGGCTGGCGAGAAATCAGCGCCCGCGTCGCCGCCGGAGGAACCGATGAGTTCTCCATGGTTCAATTCCTGGGCAACGCCATCGAGCGCGAAGGCATGGTCACCGAGTTCGGCCCCAACGTCTCCGCAGGCCCCAACTCTGCCGACTCCCACTACGAACCCACCGCCGCCACCTCAAAACCCATCCGCAAAGGCGACTTCCTCCTCATCGACATCTGGTCAAAGCTCGCCAACGACCCCACCGCCGTCTGGTACGACATCACCTGGACCGCCGTCATCGGCCGCGCCCCCACCGACCGCGAGCAGCACATCTTCACGACCGTCCGCGACGCCCGCGACGCCGCCATCGCCCGCGTCCAGCAGGCCTTCAGCACCAACACTCCAATCGCCGGCTACGAGGCCGATGACGCCTCCCGCGCCATCATCCGCAGCGCCAATCTCGCCGACTGGTTCACCCACCGCACCGGCCACAACATTGCAACCGAACTCCACGGCAACGGAGCCCACCTCGACAACCTGGAAACCCACGACACCCGCCTCATCCTCCCCAACACCTGCTTCTCCGTCGAACCCGGCCTCTACTTCCCCGGCGAATTCGGAGTCCGCAGCGAGGTCAACATGATCACCCGCCCCGGCAAAGCCGAAGTAACCGGCCGCATCCAGACAGAGCTTCTTCGAATTTAGCTTTCCAACCGGAAGATATGTCATCCTGAGCGGAGCGCAGCGAAGTCGAAGAGCCTGCCCTGAGCCTGTCGAAGGGACCTGCGGTTTGCTTGTAGCACCGAAAAATCCAAAAGGGAGCAGGGTCACCATGAAGCCTGTCTCGCACCTATCATCGCTTGCTCTTATCTTCTGTACTGCAGCCACTCTCGCGTACGCACAAGAACCCCAGAAACCCGAAGTCCCCTCCTGGGCCCTGCCCGGCTCGCCGACTCACCAGCAGGTAGCCCCGCCATCAGACTTCCACCGCCCCGCCAAAACCTTCAATACTCCGATCGGAGTCTTCGAAGGCCAGTCCGACATCGGAGGCCCGCTCTTACCCGGGAGCGCCACCTACGATCCAGCCACCAGGGCCTACACCATCAACTCCGCCGGCTATAACGTCTGGTACACGCGCGACGAGTTCCGCTACCTCTGGAAGAAGATGTCCGGTGATGTCTCGCTCGCAGCCGACGTCTCCTTCCCCGACCCCAACGGCTACGGCGACCGCAAGGCATTCCTCATCATCCGTCAGAGCCTCGATGACGACTCCAAAGAAGCCATCGTCGCCCTCCACGGAGCCGGTATGGTTCACCTAGCCTGGCGACCCGATACCGGCAAGCGCGTAACCGACATGGAATTCCGCATGGGAGGCCGTGGACGCCCCGGTGGCGCCACCCCCGACTCACTCGTCCCCATCATCCCCAGGCGCATCGGCATCGAAAAACGCGGCGACAACTTCGCCATCTTCCTCAGCCTCGACGGCGAACCCATGCACCAGTTCGGCCCACCCATCCCGCTCCACCTCGACGCCCCCTTCTACGTCGGCATAGGCTTCTGCTCTCACCTGCCCGACAAATCCGACGCCGCCATCCTCTCCAACGTAGTCCTCGAAAATTCTGCCGGCATGGTTCATTAGAGAACAGGAGGATGAAGCAGCTGGCAGCCTGAATGGCTTATCGGATTCAACTCAAAATCTCGCAACTGGTATGATCGAATTAGCAATGGCAACCACCCCAACGGCATCGGCGCGGGCCGCGCAAAACTCTTATCTGCCAACCCTGGCGCTCGTCGCCGGATGGCTTGTTCCCGGCGCAGGGCACTTCCTGCTCCGTAAATGGATTCGCGGGTCCCTGATCTTCATCTCAATCCTGTCGATGTTCTTGATCGGCATCGCCCTCAAGGGCAAGATCTACGCTCCCAACACCTCCGAACTGCTCGACATCCTCAACTTCTTCGGAGATCTCGGAACCGGGCTCCTCTACCTCCTCGCCCGCCTGTTCGACATCGGAGCCCCCTCCGCCCAGGTTGCCATCGCCGACTACGGCACAAAATTCATCGTCGTCGCCGGCCTGCTCAACATCATGGCTGCCGTGGATGCTCATTCACTTGCGAACGGGAGAAAGCCCTCATGACCATCTCCCACTTCGGGGCCGTGCTCCTCTTCTCGCTCTTCACCTCTGTTATCTTCGGGATCACCCAGCGCTCCGAACCACGAATGATGATCCGCTTCGGAGCCTTCTGCTTCGCTCTTTTTGTCTTCGGAACTGTCGCCGGAAGCTGGCTCATGTGGCTCATCAAGCATTAGCCTCTTTTTATCAATTACTTACTGAACAAATTGCAGCATCGTCAAGAATTAGCCTGTCAACCCCCGTTTGGACATAAGTAATTGCAAATAGGAAAGATATAGATGGCAGAGTAGTTTCGATCGAATCGATATAATGGAACAAAGTGGAAAAGCCCGGCAATGGAAGCCGGGCTTTCTCATTTAATCCATTTGTTTCAATAGCTTGGTTCACCTTTGCTGAGTTTAAGCGACTGCTCCGTGCCAGTACGAACCTAAATACAAGGAATGTAACACTTTGCCCGGAAAGAAGGGGGAGGGGGAGGTTCCCGCCTCCCAGCGGGGCTCAGGAGCGCTTGAGTGTCCCATCCCATTGAACTGAAGGCATTTACACTTTAGTCATAGCAGCTTCGTGTGATTGACCCATCCCCCTTTCGCGTTGCTTCATAGTCTCTATAGGAGACCCGCGAATTGATGTTGCAGGGCCACCGCGCAACGCTCCCAACTCCGTCCCGGGACGAGACCCATTACCTTCGTGAAAGAACGGAAAAAAACCAATGGTCTTACGACCTTCGTGCAGGTATCCTACGATTTCACGGTGAAAGATGAGCTTTCGGCGGTCTGAAAATGAGATTGCGAGACTATGGGCCCTTTGGACACGAGAGCTCATCGAATCGCAGCCGGAAGCAGAATGCGATGAACTGACGCGCCTTGCTGCTTCACTCTGCGGAGCCTCCACGGGTCTGATCACCCTGCTCGATGAACGCCAGCAATGGGCTCGCACCTCGGCAATCTTCAAACTAGGGGACACCCCCCGCGAAATCGCCTTCTGTGCTCACGCTGTTCGTCAACAGGGCCTCTTTATCGTCAAAGACGCGCTGCTCGATAGCCGCTTTGGGACAAATCCGCTTGTCGCCAGCGATCCCCCCCTGCGCTTCTACGCCGGAACCCCGATGGTCACCGCTGATGGCAACATCCTTGGCACCTTTTCGGTCCTCGACATAACCCCGCGAATCCTGAGTGCCGAGCAGACGAACGCTCTTGAAGTACTGGCAAAACAGGCAGCCGCACGGCTCGAACTCAAAATGCAGCGCCGCGCCCTTGATCTGGCTCTCACGGAAAAGGAGAAAGCATCCTCCAGCCTCCGTGCCAGCGAAGAGCTCTTCCGCGCCTTCATGAATGCAAGCCCGTTCCTCAGCTATATCAAGGACGCGGCGGGACGCCTGCTGTTCTATAACCGCGCCTTCGCTCAACGTTTCGGTATCAGCGAGTATGCCTGGCTCGGTCGAAGCGACGAGCAACTCTGGCAGCGCAATACCAGGTCCGTACGTACGCAGGACCTCGAAGTCATGGCAGGCGGAAGCATCGTCGAGACGGAAGAGCAAATTCGTGGAACTGACGGCAAAACAAGTACCCTTCGCTCGTTCAAATTTCCCTGCCACGATTCCGCCGGCAACATGCTTCTCGCCGGAGTCGCCGTCGATGTTTCGGACGACGTTGCGCAAAAGGCTGAACTCGAGCGTTACCATCGCGAACTCGAGGATGCCAACGACCAGCTTCGCCGCCTCGCCGTTACCGACGAACTCACCGGCCTGCGCAATCGTCGTGCGTTTGAAGAGCGCCTCGTCATGGAGTTTTCCATGGCTCGCCGTCGTAAGCGCGAGCTTGCTGTACTGCTGATCGACGTCGACAATTTCAAAACCATTAATGACCGCTGGGGGCATGCCGCCGGAGACGAAGTCCTTCGCCGCCTCGGCAATATCCTTCGTACGACTGTTCGCCTGCCTGATCTTCCCGCCCGATACGGCGGAGAAGAGTTCATCGTTCTGCTGCCCGAGAGTGGAGAAGAAAGCGCAATGGGTCTGGCTCGCCGCGTAATGCAACGCGTCGCTGCGGAAGAATGGGAAAATGACGCAGTGACGATCAGCATGGGAATGGCCGCAATGAATGAGTCGCTGCAGAACGGCTACCAGCTGGTTGAACTCGCCGACGAAGCACTCTATGCCGCTAAACGCGCAGGCAAAAACCGCGTTATGGTTCACAGCGGCTAATTACTGCTCATTATATTTTTGCGAGACGATCCAGGTAAGCGCGCAGTACATCGCGGCGTAGAGTATAGTTCACAAACTTCCCTTCCTTCTGAACACCAATCAGGCCGGCATTCTCGAGCTCCTTCATGTGGTGCGAAAGAGTGGGCGGGGTGATCGACATGCAATTGAGAATTTCGCTGCAGCCAGTCACATCGACTTTACCCAAACGCTCCAGTATCTCGTAGCGGCGTGGGTCAGCAAGCGCACGCGCAATAAGATGAAACTGGCGATCGGTAAGCAATGCTGCCTTCTCTTTCTCCATGACAACCACTCTACCGAGTTCATGACCCGGCGCATCATCAATCCGCTGCAAAAAGGCAGAAGCGCATCCAATTGGATGCGCTCTTTAACAACGAAAGCTCAGAACTACTCTTCCGCCTTCGGCTCTTCGCCGGCTGCGGCCTGCTGCTCTTCAAGCTGCTTCTGAAGCTCTTCACGCTTCTTCGAGCGGGCATCAGCACGCTTCTGGGCCTTTTCATTCAGCTCCTGCTCAGCGCCGAGGAGCTCGATGAACGCCATCTCGGCGGCATCGCCCTTACGGGCGCCGATGCGAACGATGCGGCTATAGCCGCCGTTGCGCGAGCCATAACGCGGAGCAACAACTGCGAAGAGGCGGTCCACTGACTCAGGTGTCATCAGATAGGCAGCGGCCTGACGGCGGGCATGGACATCGCCGCGCTTGCCGAGGGTAATCATCTTCTCGACCAGCGGCTTCGATGCCTTGGCCTTCGTGATGGTGGTTTCGATACGGTCGTTGAGAACGATCGACGTCACCAGGCTGCGGAGCACCGCACGACGGTGAGATGTGTTTCGTCCAAGTTTGTAGCCAGCGTTACGATGGCGCATTTTTGATCTCCTTCGACACTCACCTTCGCAAGCGTCGGAACTGCAAAGTTACGGGAAGGAGCAGGACTGCTCATCCTGCTCCCTGACCCTGATTTAGAAGTTTTCCTGCTCGTTGGGAAGGTGCAGGTCGTCGTCCTCATCGTCCTCGTCATCGAAGTTGCCGAAGCTGGCGGCAAGCGTCGCGGCGGGAAGAACCGAGGTCGGTCCAGGCTGCGGGTTGCCGTGCTCGTCGATCTTCATGCCGAGCGACAGGCCCATCTGCGCGAGGATCTCTTTGATCTCGTTCAGCGACTTGCGGCCGAAGTTCTTCGTCTTCAGCATTTCGGCTTCGGTCTTCTGGATGAGTTCGCCGATGGTGGCGATATTGGCATTCTTCAGGCAGTTATAGCTGCGAACCGAGAGCTCAAGCTCCTCAACGGAACGGTTGAGGTTCTCGTTGCGAAGCGTGGGACCATCGTGCAGGGACTCCTGACCTGTCTCCATCTCCTCTTCGAAGTTGATGAAGATCGTCATATGATCCTTCAGAAGCTTCGCCGAAAGGCCGAGAGAATCCGCAGGAGAAACCGTGCCGTTGGTCCAGATCTCAAGCGTGAGCTTGTCGTAGTCCGTAATCTGACCGAGACGAGCTGCCTCAACGAGGTAGTTGACCTTGCGAACAGGCGAGTGAACGCTGTCGACAGGAATGAAGCCCAGGCCGAGGTCCGCGTCGAAGTTCTTGTCCGCCGAGATATAGCCGCGGCCGCGCTTCAAACGCATCTCCATGTCGATCTTGCCACCCTCGGAAACCGTGCAGATATAAACGTCCTTGTCGAGAATCTCGACGTCCCCATCCGCCTCGATCGAGCCAGACGTAACAACGCCTGCCTGGTCGGCGCGAAGATAGAGTGCCTTCGGACCCTCACCGTTCAGTTTGAACGGAATCTGCTTCAGGTTGAGGATAATGTCGGTCGCGTCCTCAACAACGCCGCGAATGGACTGAAACTCGTGCAGCACGCCCTCGATGCGAACTGCGGTTACAGCCGCGCCTTCAATGGATGAAAGCAGGGTGCGGCGCAGGGCGTTGCCGATCGTCGTGCCGAATCCACGCTCGAACGGCTGGGCGCTGAACTTGCCATACTTCTCGGTGAGTGTTTCGTTGTCTACTGCAAGACGCTTGGGCTTCTGGAATCCTCTCCAAAGCATTTGTGATCTCCTTTTCCTGTTGGCCGTCCAAAACCGCGAAGCATTCTGCGGCTGGCGGGTGATGCGTTGCGTATTCGTTTGTAGGGCCGCTGCCGCCTTCATGCTGCGGCAGTTTGCCGTTGGCCTCCACGATGGAAGGCCAACGGCTTCAACTTGCTTACTTGCTGTAAAGTTCGACGATCAGCTGCTCGTTCACCGGCAGGTTGACATCCTCGCGCTTCGGCAGAGCGAGCACCTTACCCGAAAGATTGTCGCGGTTGATGTCGAGCCACTGCACCTGGCGCTGCCCGCTGGCGAAGTCCTTTGCCGTCTCCAGAATCGGGATCGACTTCGAACCCTCGCGGATTGCGATCTCGTCGCCGACCTTGCACTGGAAGGAAGGAATGTTGACCTTGCGGCCGTTGACCTGCACGTGTCCGTGACGAACGAGCTGGCGAGCCTGGCGGCGGCTCATCGCAAAACCGAGCCGGTAGGCTACATTGTCCAGGCGGGTCTCAAGCTGCTGCAGCAGGAGCTCGCCGGTAACGCCGGTCTTGTTCGATGCCTTCTCATAGTAGGCGCGGAACTGTGTCTCAAGCGTGAAGTAGATGCGCTTCGCCTTCTGCTTCTCACGAAGCTGGAGGCCATAGCCAACCACCTTCTTCTGTTTCTTGGACTGGCCATGCTGGCCTGGAGGGAAGTTGCGCTTCTCAATGGGGCACTTCTCTGAGAAACACTTGGCTCCCTTAAGGAAGAGCTTTGTTCCGTCGCGGCGGCAAAGGCGGCAGACGGGTCCGGTATAACGTGCCATTTTCTTTCTATCTCCTCAAATCGGTTGTCGATCGCTTTACACGCTGGCAGCGCTTCCTCACGATCCAGTTGCTTTTTACCGCCGGTCTCTCCGCAATAGAGAGAACCGGGCGGAAGTTCCTTACACTCTGCGGCGCTTCGGCGGACGGCAGCCGTTGTGCGGCATCGGCGTGACGTCACGGATCGAACGGACCTCAAGACCTGCCGAGGCCAACGCACGGATCGCCGACTCGCGGCCCGAACCCGGACCGGAGACGCGCACATCGACCGAGCGCAGACCATGATCGCGAGCCGAATTGGCAGCGCCCACAGCAGCCTGCTGCGCGGCAAACGGAGTTCCCTTACGGGAGCCGCGGAAGCCGAGCGAGCCCGAGCTCTTCCACGAAAGAGTATTGCCCGTCTGGTCGGTGATCGTAACGATGGTGTTGTTAAACGAGGCCTGGATGAACACAAGCCCGTAGGGCACGTTCTTCCGCTCGCGCTTCTTGAACTTCTTATTCTTACCGGCCTTGCCGGCAGCCTTTGTCTGTGTCTTCGCCATGGCTTACTTCGTCGCTTTCTTCTTACCGGCAACGGTGCCCTTGCGAGGTCCTTTGCGGGTGCGAGCGTTGGTGTGGGTGCGCTGGCCACGGACAGGAAGCGAGCGGCGGTGACGCAGTCCACGGTAGGACTGGATCTCGATGAGGCGCTTGATGTTCAGGCCGACTTCCTTGCGGAGGTCTCCTTCAATCTGCCCCTCTGCCTCGATCACCTGGCGAATACGGTTGAGCTGGTCTTCATCCAGCGAAGACATCTTCGCAAATGGATCGACCGCAGCCTTATCAAGAATTTTTCGTGCGCGCGAGTTGCCAATACCATAAATGTAGGTAAGGGCGATGCGTGCCTGCTTGCTGGGCGGAATGTCAACTCCGGCAATACGTGCCATGAATTTCCTTCTATCGTTGGGCCTCGCAGCTTCGCCGCGACGGCGGGTTTATGGGTTTGCGGCAGAATCCGCGGGGTTCAACGCAAGCCTTCACTTCGGCTAACTAGCCCTGCGGGGGCCGGTAAATCGAAACGCAGGAATTTACCCCTGACGCTGCTTGTGCTTGGCATTCTCGCAGATCACACGAACCACTCCGCGACGGTGAATCACCTTGCACTTGTCACAAATCTTCTTTACGGATGCACGGACCTTCATAAAACTCCTCAAAACAGCCCTTAACTGCTGGCTAATCCAGCTAGAAGCAGACTGATTTATTCCTGATTGCTGTATTCCAGCTAAAAGCCAGAAGCTAAAGCTGGAGCCTTGCAATCGCCTACTTGTAGCGGTAGACGATGCGACCGCGGTTGAGATCATACGGGCTGAGCTCAATCGCGACACGGTCGCCGGGGAGAATGCGAATGAAGTTCTTACGCATACGTCCGGAGACGTGTGCAAGCGCCTGATGTTTATTCTCAAGCTCAACCTTGAACATCGCGTTCGGCAACGTCTCAATGACAGTTGCCATCACTTCAATTGCATCTTCCTTCGACAATCGATCTCCTTTGGAAAGCCAGGTCTAAGCCCTGAGTTCCCATCAACTTCAAACCGCAGTACCAGATTTCGGTCAAACGGAACCTGCTGCGCCCGGACGTACTTCGCACAGCATCTCTTATCATACCTTAAATTCGAGCCAAATTCCCTATAAAGTAAGGATTTGTGGCCCATCACTTGTCAGCGCGACGGTGTGTTCAAAGTGGGCGCTATAGCTGCCGTCCACCGTCACCGCCGTCCAGCCGTCCGGTAAAACCTTTACCTCCGCCGCCCCGGCATTGATCATCGGCTCAATCGCCAGCACCATGCCAGCCTTCAGGCGCGGTCCCTTGCCCTTGGGCCCGAAGTTCGGCACCTGGGGATCCTCATGCATGCTGCGTCCGATCCCGTGACCCACAAATTCCCGGACCACCCCGAACCCTTCAGCCTCGCACATCTCCTGGACTGCAGCCGAAATATCTCCCAGCCGTCCGCCGACCTGGCACTGCCGGATCGCCGCATCAAGCGAGGCCTTCGTAATCTCCAATAACCTCAGCGTTCTCGGCTTCTGCTCTCCAATGGCGTAGGTGACCGCGGCATCGGAATAAAAGCCATCCACGATCACCCCGCAGTCGATCGAGAGAATATCGCCGTCCTTCAGCACACGCTTCTTGTTCGGCATGCCATGGACAACCTCTTCGTTTATCGAAGTGCACAGAGCATAGGGAAAGCCATGATAGCCCTTGAACGCAGCCTTGGCCCCAAGCTCCGTAATCCTGGCAAACGCAATCTCCTCAAGATCCATCGTCGTCGCGCCAGCCGCAACATGCGGAGCAATCGCATCATGCACCTTCCGCAAGATCCTGCCGGAAGCTCGCATCTTCTCGATCTCCTGCGTCGACTTGATCATGATGGCCATCGTTTATTGCTTTCCCTTTTCACGCAGACGGTGCAGCGCACCCGTGATCGCCGCCGTGACTTCTTCAACCGAGCGGCTCCCATCCACCTCTTCAAACCGTCCCCGCTTGCAATAGTGAGTGATGACAGGAGCAGTCTGCTCCTCAAAGGTCTTCATTCGTTCGTGAAAGACCTTCTCCGAGTCATCGGACCGCTGGATCAGCGCCTGTCCGTCAAGATCGCACTTACCCTCGACCTTCGGCGGATTCGTATAGATGTTGTAGATGTGACCCGCCGGGCAGAGACGCCGTCCCGTAATGCGGCGCAGCAATTCATCGTAGCCAACCACAATACTGATCGCTACCAGCGGCAATGTCTGCGATCCGCCCGCGAGATGTGAATCGACCCACTCTGCCTGGACCAGCGTCCGCGGAAAGCCATCGAGAATATACCCGCGCGCGATATCCGGCTGCTGCAGGCGATCGGCGACCATCTCGTTCACCAGATTGTCTGAGACAAGCAGTCCCCGGTCCATCAGCGACCGCGCTGCCTTACCCAGCTCCGTCCCTTTGGCAATGTTGTCGCGCAGCAGGTCGCCCGTTGAGATCTGCGGGATACCGAACTCTGCCATCAGCCGCTTGGCCTGCGTCCCCTTGCCCACGCCAGGAGCGCCCAGAAGAAGAACCGGCCCTGGCAGAAATGCTTCCGCCGGGGCCGTGTGATGTTTTGCTGAGTCTATGGTCAACGTCTGCACTTCCTACCAGCTCTTCCTTCCACGAATGCGACCGCTCTTCGGAGTAAACCCGTCATAATGACGCATGATGAGTTGCGACTCGACCTGCTGCACCGTATCCATCGCCACGCCGACGACGATCAGCAGCGATGTGCCTCCGAAGTAGAAGTTGACGCCAAGGCCATTCGTCACCCAGGTCGGCAACTTGTCGAAGAACGAGCCGATCAGCGGAAGATGGTTGAAATGAATGCCGCTGATGAGAAGCTGCGGAATGATCGAGATAATGATCAGGTAAAGCGCGCCCACCAAGGTAATGCGTGTCAACACATCATTGATGAAGTCAGCCGTACGCTTACCCGGCCGGATCCCCGGAATAAAGCCGCCGTACTTCCGCATATTGTCAGCGATGTCATCCGGACGGAAGACAATCGAGATATAGAAATACGCGAAGAAGACGATTGCCACCATGTAAAGCAACTCGTACCAGGGTTCCCCGGGCGAGAGATTGCGGATGATCGGCCCGAAGAACGACGTGTCACGCAGCGGAGAGCTGCCGAAGAAGCTCATGTTCGCAAACAGCAGCGGAGCCGAAAGAATCGAGCTGGCAAAGATCACCGGCATTACGCCACCGGAGTTCACCTTCAACGGAAGGTGCGTCGACTGGCCGCCCATCATCCGCCGCCCCACGATCCGTTTGGCATACTGCACCGGGATGCGGCGCTCAGAGCGCTCGACAAAGACGATAAAGGCAACAACGGCAATCATGCCGCCAACCAGAAGCACGACAGCAACTGGAGTAAACGGTCCCCATGCGCTCGTCTGAACTTTGTCGTAAAGCTCGGCGATGCCTCTGGGCAGGCCGACAACGATACCGGCGAAGATCAGCAGTGACATCCCGTTGCCGATTCCTCGCTCCGTAATCTGCTCACCCAGCCACATGATGAAAGCCGTACCGCAGGTCAACGTCAGCACGCAAAGCGGGATAAACGCGCCGCGCGAGATCGTAACCATTGGAGCGCCCGTGGTGGTATTCGTCAGGGTCAGCGCAATCGTGAACGACTGGATGACTCCAAGCAGGACCGTCACATAACGCGTCCATTGCGTAATCTTCCGGCGTCCAAGCTCGCCTTCCTTCTGCAGCTTCGCCAAAGGCTCGTAGATTACCGTAAGCAACTGGAAGATGATCGATGCCGTGATATACGGCATGATGCCCAGCGCAAAGATCGTCAGCTTGCGAAGGTTGCCACCGGAAAACAGGTCGACCAGGCCAAGCGCCGAACCGGAGTTCTGGTTGAAGAACTCAGCCAGCATCTGGCCATTGATGCCTGGAGTCGGGATATGTCCTCCCAGGCGGTAGACGGCCAGCATGCCAAGCGTGAACAGAACGCGCTTGCGCAGGTCGGGGATACGGAAGATGTTTGCGATTTTCTCGAACATCGGAAGTGCTGAACCTCGGGTGAAACCTTGAAACACCGACGCGAGGACAAAATGTCCTCGCAGTCAGATTTTACATGTCGCGCTTAGCCAATCAGAACAGCTTTGCCGCCGGCCTTCTCGATCGCCTCCTGGGCGGTCTTCGAGAACTTGTGGGCATGCACCGTAACGGCAGCCTTGATCTCGCCGTTATTCAGTACCTTGATCAGGCCGTTCTTCTTGCGCAGCAGGCCCAGGGCGACGATCTTGTCCAGTGTGAACTCAGTCTCGCTCGAAGCCGCGTTGATCTCGGCGATCCGGTCCAGCCCAAGCACCGTGTACTCCGTGCGGAAGATGTTGGTGAAGCCGCGCTTCGGCAGGCGGCGATGCAGCGGCATCTGGCCGCCTTCAAACCCGCGCATCAGGCGCGAGCCCGAACGCGATCCCTGGCCCTTGTGGCCGCGGGTCGAAGTCTTACCCATACCGGAGCCCATACCGCGCCCGATACGCTTCTTGTTGCTGTTCGCGCCCTTCGGTGCGCGCAGATTGCTCAGATTCTTTGCCATGATTTCCTCGCTATAACGCCGGAAAATTGTCCCGACTCGCTTTTAGTTCGCCCTTGCCATCTGGCGAATTGTGAATACCCTTACTCGACGATACGGACCAGGTGTGGAACCTTGGCAACCATACCGCGAATCGAAGGTGTGTCCTCGCGCTCGACGATCTGGTTCAGCCGCGTAAAGCCCAGGCCCTTGACAACGAGCTTGTGCTTCTCCGGCGTAGCGATCTTCGATCGGAAGTACTGCAGCTTGATTTTGGCTTTTGTCTCGGCCATGGATAAAACTCCTCTTACACTTCCTCTTGAACTCTTGCTTACAGCTCTTCCTCAGTCTTGCCGCGCAACGCAGCAACATCAGCCTTGCTGCGAAGCTGGGTGAGAGCGTCGAATGTAGCCTTGATCACGTTGTGCGGATTCTTCGTGCCAATCGACTTGGTCAGCACATTCTGCACACCAGCCGAGGTCATCACCGCGCGCACCGTTCCTCCGGCGATAACGCCGGTACCTTCAGGAGCCGGCTTCAGCATCACCTGGCCTGCGCCATAATGGCCCAGCACCTGGTGGGGGATCGAAGTCTGCGTCAGGTTCACCTTCACGAGATTCTTCTTCGCCGCCTCGATGCCCTTGCGGATAGCCTGCGGAACTTCCTTCGCCTTGCCCGAACCGTAACCCACAACGCCCTCGCCCGGGTCGCCAACCACAACCAGCGCCGCGAACGACATGTTCTTGCCGCCCTTGACTACCTTGGTAACGCGGTTGATGGAGACCACCTGGTCCTTCAGGTTGAGCCGGTTCGCGTCGATCTTTTTCTTCATTGCCATAGTCTCTTATCCAGCTTTCTGGCTACCCTGCAAGGGCGCCGTAAAGGAAACTTAGAACTCCAGTCCTGCTTCGCGCGCTGCATCGGCCAGAGCCTTGATGCGGCCGTGATACAGATAACCGCCGCGGTCGAAGACCACCCTCTTGATGCCCTTCTCCTGCGCCTTCTGCGCGATCAGCTTTCCGACCTCAACCGCCGCCGCAACGTTACCGCCGGTCTTCTGCGTCTCACCCTTCTTGGCGAGCGTCGAAGCCGATAGAAGGGTGACACCCTTCTCATCATCGATCAGCTGCGTATAAATGTTGTTCAGCGAACGGTAAACGTTCAGGCGCGGACGCTCCGCAGTGCCCGAGAGCTTCTCACGGATACGCGTATGCACGCGCTTACGAATCACGTTACGTTTGCGAGGACTAATCATAATTTCGCTTCCTTCCTAATAGCGTCGCCAGAGTGCCGGAGACGTTCGGTTCAAATTGGGGAACAGGGATCAGGGATTCGAGCCCGGAAGAGTTTGGCTATTACGGCCTCTCCTCCCCGATACCTAACTTAATAGCTCATCGGCTTACTTCGCGCCGGTCTTGCCAACCTTCTTCTTCAGCTTCTCACCGGTGTAGCGGACGCCCTTGTTCTTGTAAGGGTCGGGCTTGCGCAGCGAACGCATATCGGCCGCTACCTGGCCCACCTTCTGCCGGTCTACGCCGGAGATGGCTACGTGTGTCTGCTTCGGATCGATCTCGACCGTGATGCCGGTCGGCAGCGGAAACTCGATCGGGTGCGAGTAGCCCAGCGTGAACACCACCGTGCCCTTGCCCTTCATCTCAACGCGGTATCCGATACCGACAATGTCGAGTTCCTTCTTCCAGCCCTGGGTAACACCCTGAACGGCGTTGAACACCAGCGCGCGGGCGAGGCCATGGAATGCTGCCTGCTTGTCATTCTCGCGCTCAGCGATGATCGTGCCGTCCTTCTGGACCAGCTTGATGCCCTCAGGCAGCAGCGTGGTGACCTTGCCCTTTGGACCTTCGACGAGAACAGTGTTGCCGTTGACGGTGTACTTCACGCCTGCGGGCATCGGGATCGGCTTCTTGCCAATACGTGACATTTCAATTCCTTTTTGTGGCTTGCGAGTCGCGAATCAGTTTGCCCTGAGTCGTTCCACTGCAGCCCGGGCATAAGCCCGTCGTTCTTTTCTCATCGGCGCGGACGAACCGCGCCGGGCACTACGTCTGACTTACCGCTGACTTACCGCGAGTCTGCGAAACGACTCCGCGACGCGGCAAGCGTTACCAGACCTCGCAGAGGATCTCGCCGCCAACGCCCTCACGGCGTGCCTGACGGCCGGTCATAACACCCTTCGGGGTGGTCATGATCGAGATACCCAGACCGCCCTGCACACGGCGAATCTCATCGCGGCCGACATACACACGGCAGCCGGGACGCGAAACACGCTGCAGGTCGCGGATCGCCGCCTCGTTGTTGACTCCATACTTCAGATACACGCGCAGAAGCCGCTGTCCGTTCTCCTCGGTCGCCTTGAAGTTCGCGATATATCCCTCATCCTTGAGGATGCGGGCAATCTCCGTCTTCAGCTTGGAGGCGGGAACGTCGAGCTTCTGGTGGCGGGCCCGGATGGAATTACGGATACGGGTCAGAAAATCTGCTACTGGATCGGTGAGGTTCATTCATTCTCCTTCATCCCCCGTTCGTCCGCCAGGGCGGAAACCAGCGGGAATGTTCTGTTTCAGGCACTTCATCCAGACGTCTGCATTCAAAGCTCGGTCTAAAAGTCCGGTCCCGAATGAGGTCTCTGGGTGGACGTACGCTCGCTGCCAGCCGTACGTGGAGTGGTATTTCTATTCTACCAGCTTGACTTCACAACGCCCGGAATTTCTCCCTTGAGAGCGAGCGAACGGAAGCAAAGACGGCAGACGCCGAACTTGCGCAGGTACGCACGCGGGCGGCCGCAAAGCTGGCAGCGGTTGTGCTTCCTGGACTTGAATTTCGGCTTGCGTGCATCTTTTACGCGTTTTGCTGTAGTTGCCATGTATTCCCTTTATCCTTCCAAAAATCTGGATTAAGCCCCGGCGCGGAAGGGCATTCCAAAACCCTTCAGCAGAGCGCGGGCTCCGTTGTCGTCCTTCGCCGTTGTCACGATGGTGACGTTCATGCCCTTCAGCTTGTCGACCTTCGCATAATCGATCTCGGCAAAAATCAGCTGATCGCGCAGGCCAAGCGTGTAGTTGCCGCGGCCATCGAAGCTCTTCGACGAAACGCCGCGGAAGTCGCGAACACGCGGAAGCGCAACCGAGATCAGGCGATCCAGAAACTCGTACATCGCATTGCCGCGCAGAGTCACCATCGCTCCAATCGGCATGCCCTCGCGAACCTTGAACGCCGCGATCGACTTCTTCGCCTTGGTCGTCACCGGCTTCTGGCCAGTGATCGCCGCAAGGTCAGCGACCAGCGGATCCATGATCTTCACATTCTGCGTTGCCTCACCGAGACCCATGTTCACGATGATCTTCTCAAGCCTGGGAATCGCCATCACGTTATCGATGCTCAATTCCTTCGCCAGCGCCGGCTTGATCTCTTTCTCGTACTTCTCTCTGAAACGTGCTGCCATGACTTATTCTTCGCTTTCTCCACGGTTTCGGATTGGCTTGTGCCGTGTACCGTTTCGTGGGGTGAACCTGAAATCTGCAACCAATACTCTGCTGACTGCTCTCTTTACTTCTTCTTGTCGGGAATCACATTCCCGCTGGCCTTCGAAACCCGAACCCGCTTGCTGCCCTCGAGTCCCGTACCCACGCGAGTCTTATTTCCCTCCGCATCGATCACCATCACATTCGAGAGGTGAACCGGCGACTCCTGCTCTGCAATACCGCCCTTGATGTTGCGCTGAGGATTCGGCTTGACGTGCTTCTTCACCATCATCACGCCCTCAACCAGGACACGGTTCTTGTCTGCGATCACACGCAGCACCCGGCCCTGCTTGCCCTTGTCCTTGCCCGCAATCACTTCCACGCGGTCATTACGCTTAACCTTGATGCCTGCCATAAACCTCTCCTGCCTCGGCGATCTGTCGGAGCCGGAATCCGCTTTGATGAGTCATCAGCTACAGATCGTTGTCAGTCGAATCATCGAAACTGACGCCCGTAACCGGCAACCAAAAACTAAATAACCTCAGGCGCCAGCGAGACGATCTTGAGGAACTTTTTCTCGCGAAGCTCACGGGCAACCGGCCCGAAGACGCGCGTTCCAACCGGCTCCATCGCATCGTTGATCACAACGGCCGCGTTCTGGTCGAAGCGGATGTAAGTTCCGTCACGGCGGCGCGACTCCTTACGAGTGCGCACGATCACAGCCTTTACAACCTTGCCCTTCTTCACCGTTCCATCGGGCGCAGCCTCTTTGACCGCCGCGGTGACAACGTCACCCAAACCGGCAATCTTGCCAAGACCGCCACCAAGGGGCAGAATCACCTGCAGCTTGCGCGCGCCGGAGTTGTCGGCTACGTCAAGAATTGTTCTCATCTGTACTGACATCGTTCGTCTCCTGGTGTAACGATCAGGACTTCCACGGCCCCGACTAACCAAACTTCTTCAGCGGGTCTCCAGACCCGATTAATTTCAGCTACTTGCTTTCCGCAACCGGCTCATCGGCAAGCTGCGCCAGCGAGCTGCGGCGCACGATCTCCTCAAGAGACCACCGCTTCAGCTTCGACAGGGGACGCGACTCGCGAATGCGGACCACATCGCCCACGCGTGCTGAGTTCTGCTCGTCGTGCGCGTAGAACTTTTTGTTCGACTTCATCACCCGCTTGTACTTCGGGTGAGCTTTGCGCATCTCGATCTCGACCACGATCGTCTTCTGCATCTTTGTCGAAACAACCGTGCCGACCTTCTCATTGCGGCGCGAAACTGTCTCGGCGGAGTTCGCGGCGGTGTTGTTCTTGGTGTCTGCCATAACTTAGTCCTTCTTCGCTTTCTTGCGAGTGCTCTTGGCCGGCGCAGCCTTCACCGCAGCCTCAGGCCGCTCAATACCAAGCTCGCGCTCGCGGGCGACCGTCTTAATACGTGCGATGTCCAGCTTCAGCGTCCGCAATTTCTTCAGGCCCTCGGTATTGCCAAGGCTCTTCTGAAAGCGGATGCGGAAGAGCTGCTCGGCCACCTTGGCCTGCTCGCTCTTGAGCTCGTCGTCGCTTAGGTTACGAATCTTTTCAAATTCCATTGTCTTTTCCTTCAAACCTTAGGTTACTTGGCCGCGACCGTTGCCTTGACGTCATGACGCTGAACGAACGTCGTCTTCAACGGAAGCTTGTGGGCCGCAAGACGCATCGCTTCCTTGGCCATCTCCGGGGTAACGCCTTCCATCTCAAACAGGATTCTGCCCGGACGAACCACGCAGACCCAGTGATCCGGAGCGCCCTTGCCCTTACCCATACGGGTTTCGGCCGGCTTCTTCGTGATCGGCTTGTCCGGGAACAGGCGCAGCCACACCTTGCCGCCGCGCTTGATGAAACGCGTCATCGCGATACGGCTGGCCTCGATCTGGCGGTCGGTAATGTAACCGCACTCCATGACCTTCAGGCCGTAATCGCCGAACGATAGATCGGAGCCGCGCCACGCCTTGCCGGTCATACGGCCGCGCTGCTGTTTGCGGTACTTCACCTTCTTTGGCATCAACATAACGAAAACCCCTGGCTTTTAGCCGCCGGTTTCCAGCTTCTCGCTGGACCTGGCTGATTCAAACTCTTGACAACTCATCGCAACCGCTTTGTCAGCCTGGACTGACGAGACAATTACGACGTGAAAACTCCCGACGAAGTCGAATTATCGCGGCGCCTCTTCTGCTCGTAGATATCGCCGCGGTAGATCCACACCTTCACGCCGATCACACCGTACGTCGTCTTGGCCTCGGCAAATCCGTAATCGATATCGGCGCGAAGCGTGTGCAGGGGCAGACGGCCCTGCAGATACCACTCCGAGCGGGCGATCTCGTTGCCGTTCAAACGGCCCGAGACGCGAACCTTGATGCCCTTGCAGCCGAAGCGCAGCGCCGAATCCACAGACTTGCGCATCGCACGGCGGAAGCTGACACGCTTCTCCAACTGCAGCGCGATGTTCTCGGCCACCAGCTGAGCGTCGAGCTCAGGCTTGTTCACCTCGAGGATGTCGACAAACACCTCACGGCTGGTGCCCTTCTGGATGTCCGCCTTCAGCTTGTCGATCTCCGCGCCCTTGCGGCCGATGATGATTCCCGGACGGGCAGTGCGGATGATCAGGCGCAGCTTGTTGCCCGGACGCTCCACCTCAACCGAGCTCACACCGGCAGCCTTCAGCTTCTCGCGCAGTTCAGCCTTCAGCTTCACATCCTCAACCAGCAGCTTGTCATAGCCACGCTCCACGAACCAGCGCGACTTCCACGGCTTGTTCACGCCGAGGCGAAACCCATATGGATGGACTTTCTGTCCCATAGCTTCCTCTACTCCGTGCCCTGTACCGGTTGAGCCGGCGGGCCATGATGCAAAACTTCTATTCTACTCAATCGTCAGCGAAGAATTCCGCTTATTTCGCGGCTTTCTTTGCTGTTGTCTTCTTCGCGGCCGTCTTCTTGGCTGCGGTCTTCGCCGCTGTCTTGGTGGCTGTCTTCTTGGCGCTCTTCTTTGCCACCGGAGCTGCGGTCTCTCCCGTCACGGTCGTCGCCAGGTTGCCGCCCGGCCTCTTCTCCGCGACCGTCACAACAATGTGTGCGAGCCTGCGCTGATAGCGAAACGCGCGGCCCATCGGGGCAGGGCGGATCCGCTTCATGCGCGGCCCTTCGTTCGCAACCGCCGACTTCACATAAAGATTGTCGACGTCGACGTCCAGCCCCTGCTCCTGCGAGAGATAGTTGGCGTTCTGGATCGCTGAACGCAGAACCTTCTCTACTACCGGGGCAATACGCTTCGAGCTGAAGTGGACCGTGTTGATCGCCTGCTCCACACGGAGACCCTTGATGAGGTCGAGAACGAGCTTCGCCTTCTGCGGGCTCGTGCGCTGGAACTTTGCCTCAGCGCGAAACTCTCTGATTTTTTCTGCTGCCTGTGCCATGACTTTCAGTCCTTAGAAACAAAACAAATAATTCTTGCCGAACAGCCTACTTAGGCTTCGCCGAGGTCTCGGCAGCCCTGGCGGAGTGACCCTTGAAGGTGCGGGTCGCCGCGAACTCGCCCAGCTTGTGACCCACCATGTTCTCCGTCACATAAACCGGAATGAACTTGCGGCCGTTGTGAACCGCAATCGTGTGGCCGACAAAGTCCGGGTGGATCGTCGAGCGGCGCGACCAGGTACGGACGACCTTCTTATCGTTCGTCTGGTTCATGACGGTGATCTTCGTCATGATGTGATCGTCGATGAAGGGACCTTTTTTCGTAGAACGTGCCATCTGTTAGCTCCGAAATCTCTCTAAACTCTCTCTGCTGAATACTTCTCTACTTGCTGCGGCGGCTGATGATGAACACATCGGTCCGCTTGTTGTTACGCGTCTTGTATCCGCGAGTGGGCTGGCCCCACGGCGTCACAGGATGACGGCCGCCCGAGGTCTTACCCTCACCACCGCCGTGCGGGTGGTCAACTGGGTTCATCGAGACACCGCGGTTTGCCGGACGGATTCCCTTCCAGCGGTTGCGTCCCGCTTTGCCGATGGTGACATTCTCGTGGTCGGTATTGCCCACCTGGCCAATCGTCGCCATGCACTCAACGAGGACCTTGCGGGTCTCGCCGGAGGGCAGCTTCAGAAGGGCATAGTCGCCTTCCTTCGCTACGAGCTGAACCTGAGCGCCGGCCGAGCGGGCCATCTGCGCACCCTTGCCCGGACGGAGCTCGATGTTGTGGATCGTCGTACCGGCCGGAATATTCTTCAACGGAAGAGCATTGCCAACCAGGATGTCGGCCTCAGGGCCGCTCATGATCGATTGCCCAACCTTCAGCCCAACCGGCTGCAGGATGTAGCGCTTCTCCCCGTCCGCATAGCTGACCAGAGCAATACGCGAGCTGCGGTTTGGATCGTACTCGATCGTCGTCACCGTCGCCGGAATCCCGTACTTGTCGCGCTTGAAGTCAATCAGGCGCAGCTTCTTCTTGTGCCCGCCACCCTGGTGGCGAACGCTCAGTGAACCCGTCGAGTTGCGTCCACCCGTGCGCTGCTTGACGGCGAGCAGCGGCTTATGCGGCTTGTCCGTCGTCAGGTCGTCGTTCGTCAGCGTCGTCGTGAAACGCAGGGATGGTGTAATTGGTCGAAATGATTTGATCGGCATCGTCTTTTCAACTCCTAGCCCGGCCCGGGGCCTGTCTGCTAGTTCTCTTTCCAAACTTCGTTAGTTAATCTCTACTCAGCCCTACAGGCTGTTGATGTACTCCGGCATCTTCTCGCCCTCTTTCAGGCGAACGTAAGCCTTCTTCCAGTCGGGGCGATAACCGGCATAACGGCCGCGGCGACGCTCCTTGCCCTCGACAATCGAGGTGCGGACTGCGGAGACCTTCACCTTGAACAGCGCCTCAACGGCCTGCTTCACCTCGGTCTTGGTCGCCTTCTGGTCAACTTCAAACACCAGCGTATTCTGAGTCTCTTTCACGCCCATGCCCTTCTCGGTGATCAGGGGGCGGCGAATGACGGTATAAAGGGTCGGCATTTACGCGACCTCCTTCTGAGCGCTCTTGCGCTTCGAAACATACTTCTTCAACGTCTCCTGGAGAGCCTCAATCGCGTCCTTCGAGAAGATCGCATGCTCGTAGCGAAGAAGATCGTAAGGGTGAACCTCGGAGCTCAGCACCAGTTCAACGCCCGCCAGGTTGCGCGAGCCAAGGTACAGCTTCTCGTCCAGCTTCTTGCTCGTCTCCACAAGCAGCGTCGTCCGGCCCGCCTCCAGCTTGTTGAGAGCCTGGCGATACAGCTTCGTCTTCGGCTCAGAGGTCACTAGCGAATCAACGATCGTCAGCTTGCCCTCGTTGATCTTCGCCGCAATCGCCGAGCGCAGCGCGCCCATCAGCTTCTTCTGCGGGAAGGCATAGTCGTAGCTGCGGGGCTTAGGTCCGTGGACCGTACCGCCGCCACGCCAGAGCGGCGTACGGATCGAGCCCACGCGAGCGCGGCCCGTTCCCTTCTGCTTCCACAGCTTCTTGCCAGCACCCGAAACCAGCTTCTTGTTCTTGGTCGCCGCGGTTCCCTGCCGGAGAGCTGCACGGTAGTGCTTCACCGCCTCCCAAAGCAGCGCGTCGTTCACCTCACCGGCGAAGACAGCGTCAGAGAGTTCAAACTCCCCAACCTTCTTTCCACCGAGATCGACTACGTTGATGTTTGCCATCGTCTTTGATTCACTTTCTGTGCGGCCATCCATGCGGCGCGCCCTGACTTTGTTTCTCTGCTTTCACCGGTCTGTTTCCCGAGCAGAGTCCTGCTTTCTGAGCCCTGGGCCTAAGCCCTGTGCCTTACTTCTTCTTCGGTGAAGCCTTCTTCGAAGCCTTCAGCGGATCGAGCGTGGTCGCGCCCGCAAATCCACGACGCTCACGCGGTGGCGCCTTGGCCTTCGAAATCAACACATATCCATCGCGAGGACCGGGAACCGCGCCCTCAACCATCAGCAAATTCTCGTCCACATCAATTCCGCGGATCCGCAGGTTACGAACCGTCACCTGGTCGTGTCCCATGTGGCCCGGCATGCGCTGCCCGGGAAACACGCGCGAGGGAAACGACGATGCGCCGATCGAGCCCTGCACCTGGAACATGTGGCCGTGCGACTTCGGTCCGCCTCCGAAGGAGTGGCGGCGAATAACACCCGCAAAACCACGGCCCTTCGAGGTGCCGATCACATCCACAAACTTGTCGTCGGCGAAGATGTCCACCAGCACGCGATCGCCGGCCTTCACGCCGTTCGACTCAGTGCCTTCGGCCGATCCCTCGGCAGCAGCAGGAGTGTCAATCGCGACTTCCTTCACCATGCGGGCAGGAGGAACGTTCGACTTGGCGAAGTGGCCGGTCATGGCCTTGTTCACCTTCGATGCCTTTACAAATTCCACAAGCCCGATCTGGGCGGCGTCATAGCCGTCCTTGGCCAGCGTCTTCAGCTGCGTCACAACGCACGGGCCGGCCTTCAGCACGGTGACCGGGTGAACCTCACCCTTGTCATCGAACATCTGGGTCATGCCGACCTTCTTACCGAGAATTCCCTGTACCGCCATCTTCGTTTCCTTTCCTCATCATGCTCAGCTCGCCGAGCACTGTAGGTATTGCTTTTGCTTTTCTGGTTGTCATTCCCGAAGGGAATCTGCTTCACCAACCAGGCTTCTTTACTTCTGAACCGTCTTGATCTCTACGTCCACGCCAGCCGGAAGATCCAGCTTCATCAGCGCGTCAACTGTCTGCTGCGTCGGCTCAAGGATGTCGATCAGACGCTTGTGCGTCCGGATCTCGAAGGCCTCGCGCGACTTCTTGTCGACGTGGGGCGAACGCAGAACGCAATACTTATTCTTCATCGTCGGCAGCGGAATCGGCCCCGCAACCTGCGCGCCCGTGCGCTTCGCCGTCTCTACAATCTCGCCCGTAGACGTGTCGAGCACGCGGTAGTCATAAGCCTTCAAGCGAATCCTGATTCTCTGTCCTGCCATCGTCTTCTCTCTTTTCTTTACTCAAAGATCGTTTGGAGTGGTTGCCGGCTATCGCTCTCTCTACGCACCGGCAACCCTCATTATTTTTTAGCCCTATGCCCTGGGCTCTACGCCCTTACTTGATGATCTCGGAGATGGTGCCGGCGCCGACCGTGCGTCCGCCCTCGCGGATAGCAAAGCGCAGCCCCTTCTCCATGGCCACCGGGGTGTGCAGCGTGATCTCGAGCGCAATGTTGTCGCCCGGCATCACCATCTCCGTGCCCTCAGGAAGCTTCGCCGAGCCCGTCACGTCCGTCGTGCGGAAGTAGAACTGCGGACGGTAGCCGTTGAAGAACGGAGTGTGACGTCCACCCTCTTCCTTCGACAGAACGTAAACCTCGCCCTTGAACACCGTGTGCGGAGTGATCGATGCAGGCTTGGCCAGCACCATGCCGCGCTCCACGTCTTCCTTCGCCGTGCCGCGCAGAAGAAGACCGGCGTTGTCGCCCGCCAGACCCTCGTCCAGCTGCTTCTTGAACATCTCCACGCCCGTCACCACCGTGTTCTGGGTGTCGCGGAAGCCGACGATCTGAACCGCCTCGCCAACCTTCACCTTGCCACGCTCGATGCGGCCCGTCACCACCGTGCCGCGGCCAGAGATCGAGAAGATATCTTCGATCGGCATCAGGAACGGAAGGTCGACCATGCGGTCAGGCTGCGGAACATTCTTGTCCACCGCATCCATCAGCTCGTCGATCTTGGCCTCCCACTGCGCCTCGCCGTTCAGCGCGCCCAGCGCCGATCCACGGACCACCGGAACGTCATCGCCCGGGAAGTCATACTTGCTCAGAAGCTCGCGGACTTCCATCTCCACCAGGTCCACCAGCTCCTGGTCCTCGACCGCATCGCACTTGTTCAGGAACACCACGATGTAGGGCACGCCTACCTGGCGGGCCAGCAGAACGTGCTCCTTGGTCTGCGGCATCGGACCGTCGGTCGCAGCCACCACCAGGATCGCGCCGTCCATCTGCGCCGCGCCCGTGATCATGTTCTTGATGTAGTCAGCGTGGCCAGGGCAGTCCACGTGAGCATAGTGACGGTTCGCCGTCTCGTACTCCACGTGCGATGTCGCAATCGTGATACCGCGCTCGCGCTCCTCAGGAGCGTTATCAATCGTATCGAACGAGCGAAACGCGTTCTTCGGGTTGTGCTTCGACAACACCTTCGTGATCGCCGCCGTCAACGTCGTCTTCCCATGGTCAATGTGACCAATCGTCCCGATGTTCACGTGCGGCTTCGAACGATCAAATTTTTCCTTCGCCATGACTCTCTCCGTCTTTCTTGAACTTCAAACTGCTCACAACAAAATTGCCGAACTAAACCTTGGCTTCCTTGCCCTGCACCTTCGCGATGATCTCTTCCGAGACCGACCGCGGCGCCTCTTCATACTGCTTGAACTGCATCGTGTAGTTTGCGCGGCCCTGCGTCGAAGAACGCATGTGCGTTGCATAACCGAACATCGTCGACAGCGGAACCGTCGCCTTGATCGCCTGCGATCCGCCAACCATCTCCATACCCTCGATGCGTCCACGCCGCGAGTTCAGGTCGCCGATGATCGTGCCCATGTACTCCTCCGGCACCGTAACCTCGACGTCCATCATCGGCTCCAGCAGTACCGGCTTCGCCTTCCTCGCAGCCTCCTTGAAGGCCATCGAACCGGCGATCTTGAACGCCATTTCGTTCGAGTCGACATCGTGATAGCTTCCGTCGAACAATGTGACCTTGATATCGACCATCTCGTAGCCAGCCAGAATGCCACGTGTCATCGCGTCCTGAATGCCCTGGTCGATCGGCTTGATGTACTCCTTCGGAATCGAACCGCCCTTAATATCGTTGACGAATTCGTAGCCCTTGCCCGCCTCGTTCGGCTCAACCCGGATCTTCGCGTGGCCATAGTTACCCGAACCACCCGTCTGACGGATGTACTTGCCCTCAGCCTCGGCATTGGAACGAATCGTCTCGCGATATGCCACCTGCGGCTTACCAACGTTCGCCTCAACCTTGTACTCGCGCATCATGCGGTCGACGATGATCTCGAGGTGCAACTCGCCCATGCCCGAAATAATCGTCTGGCCCGAATCAGGATCGGTGTGTACGCGGAAGGTGGGATCTTCCTGCGCCAGCTTGGCCAGCGCCATGCCCATCTTCTCCTGGTCAGCCTTGGTCTTCGGCTCGACAGCAACCGCAATGACCGGCGCCGGGAAGTCGATCGACTCAAGAACCACGGGATCTTTGTCCGTGCAGATCGTGTCGCCCGTGATGAGGTTCTTCAGACCAACCGCGGCGCAGATATCGCCGGCGAGGATCTCCGTAATCTCCTCACGCTTGTTCGCGTGCATCTTCAGCAGACGGCCGATACGCTCCGTCTTGCGGGTACGCGGATTCAGAACCGAGTCGCCCGTCTTCAACGAGCCCGAATACACACGGATGAAGATCAGCTGGCCGACGAACGGGTCGGTCATGATCTTAAAGCCCAGCGCCGCAAACGGCTCACTGTCGTCCGCCTTGCGGACCAGCTTGTGCTCCGGATTCTCCGGATCGATGCCCTCGACCGGAGGAATATCCAGCGGGCTTGGCAGATAGTCCACCACCGCATCGAGCAGCGTCTGCACGCCCTTGTTCTTGAACGCAGAACCGCACAGCACCGGGAAGATCTTCATAGCGATCGTCGCCTTGCGGATACCGGCCTTCAACTGCTCGACCGTCGGCTCCTGGCCCTCAAGATAGAGGTGCATCAAATCATCATCGTTCTCGGCCACTGCTTCGACCAGAGTGTGACGAGCCTCGTTCGCCTTCTCCAAGAGGTCCGCGGGAATCTCTTCAACCGAGTACTGCGCGCCCATCGTCTCGTCGTGCCACAGGATCGCCTTCATCGTGACCAGGTCGATGACACCGGCAAACTTCGCCTCCGCGCCAACCGCGATATTCAGCGGCACAGCACGAGCGCCCAGGCGATCGACGATCGTCTGCGTCGCATACACAGCATCCGCGCCGGCGCGGTCCATCTTATTAATGAAGCAGATACGGGGGACTTTGTACTTGTCGGCCTGGCGCCACACCGTCTCCGACTGCGGCTGCACACCGGCGACCGCATCGAAGCAGGCCACCGCGCCGTCCAGAACACGCAGCGAACGCTCCACCTCGGCCGTGAAATCCACGTGGCCGGGCGTATCGATAATATTGATGCGAGTGTTCTTCCAGGTGCAGGTCGTCGCAGCCGAGGTAATCGTAATGCCGCGCTCCTGCTCCTGCTCCATCCAGTCCATGGTCGCAGTCCCCTCGTGCACCTCGCCAATACGGTGCGTGATGCCCGTATAGAAGAGGATGCGCTCGGTCGTCGTCGTCTTCCCGGCGTCGATGTGCGCCATGATTCCGATATTCCGGCAACGATTCAGAGGTATAGTGCGTGCCACAATCCGTCTCTCATCTGCGGGCGAAGCCCGCGGTAAATAGCTGCGTTGAAACTCAAATCCAAAACCCAAATTCCGCGAAGAGAATTTTCTTTACCACCGGTAATGCGCGAAGGCCTTGTTCGCCTCGGCCATACGGTGGACATCTTCCTTTTTCTTCATCGCTGCGCCACGGCCGTTCGCCGCATCCAGCAACTCAGCCGTCAGCTTCTCGATCATGCCCTTCTCTCCGCGAGCGCGACCGAAAGTCACGAGCCAGCGAATCGCCAGCGACGTGCGCCGCTCCGGGTTCACCTCGATCGGCACCTGGTAGTTCGCACCGCCCACACGGCGGCTCTTCACTTCCAGCAGAGGCTTCACGTTCTCGACCGCCTTCTTGAACAGCTTCAGGGCCTCGTCGCCGCCCTTCTGCTCAAGGTTCGTCATCGCCTCGTAAAAGATGCCCTGCGCGGTCGACTTCTTGCCGCCCCACATCATCGAGTTAATGAACTTCGTCACCAGGGTCGAGTTGTAGACCGGATCGGCCGCAACCTCACGCTTCGCAATGTAACCTTTTCTCGGCATCTGCTTCTTTCTTCCCTTCTCTTCTTCCTCCAGGGCCGTCAACCTCTCAAGCCACTGGACCTGAACTCACAGCCAGCCAACCCGCAACCGGCAATCTGAAACCGCCAACCTTACTTGGCCGCGGCCTTCGGCCTCTTCGCTCCATACTTCGAGCGGCCCTGCTTGCGATTGGCCACGCCAACCGAATCCAGCGTCCCGCGAACCACGTGGTAACGGACACCCGGCAGGTCCTTCACACGGCCCCCGCGGATTAGCACAATCGAGTGCTCCTGCAGGTTATGGCCGATGCCCGGAATGTACGTCGTCACCTCGATGCCGTTCGTCAAACGCACACGCGCAACCTTGCGCAGCGCCGAGTTCGGCTTCTTCGGGGTCTGGGTGTAAACGCGCGTGCAGACGCCGCGGCGCTGGGGCGAACCCTGCAGTGCTGGGCTTGCCGTCTTATAACGAGTGGGCGTGCGGCCCTGCTTGACGAGCTGATGAAACGTAGGCACTCGAACTCCTTAGTGTTACAACCTAAACTTTGTCAGGCGCGCAGAAGGGCCGGGCTTCGCTCTTGTCGCTCACGCGCAAAAATCGAGGACGCACATTGCGCCTCTAGCGAAGAACTTCCCTGCTTCGCGTCTGTGGAACCCTTTACAACCAGACGAAAGACAGTCGACGGTGGCTGAGTCCTTAGGTCCCTGCAGCTTCAGGCATCTCTCAATGCCAGCCTGCCGACCCGCCCAACTCCGTTTCGCTGTTCCGGCCCGCATAGCCCATCCAAGGTGGAGGGTGTCGCAGATCCGTTTTCGATGGGCCGCAGCTTTCGGTTCCTCTACTGCTCAGAAACCCTGCGGTTCTCTTTCACTGCATCCAGTATAGCGCAGTCCTGCGATTCCTGCTCACAGGTCTGCCTGGGCTTTTCTCCGCCCTCCACACCACCAGTCTCCCAGCGGCGTAGTCCGGATACTCGCGGAACCCTTTAACAGTAACAAGTTCGACCTCGGGAGTCAATAAAACTGCGGTTAAACTCCACGTTTTTTCCTGATAAGGCGCCCAGCCCCGGGGAATCAGTCGGACAATCATTCATCCACCTATTTGTTCTTCCACTTGCCTTTCTTAGTCCACTTGCCTTTCTTGTTGTCATTCCCGAAGGGAATCTGCTTTTAGCCTTTCGCTCTCCCGCAAATCCCTGTCAAGCCCCTGATTTAAGTAACCACAACAAACAAAACAACTTCCCCATGGCAGAGCAGTTTCACCCAACCCGTTACAATAGAATCAGAACGAAAAACACAAGCTCCGGTAACATCCGGAGCTTGTCCATTTGACACCCCCGTTTTGAATACCTTGAACCTAACTCCCTTGAATAGAACTTTTTGCAAAAAAAACAGATCTAAGCCAATTAAAATGAACACTTTGCACAAAAAGATAGGGGAGGGGGGAGGCACCGTGAAAACCAGCGTACAAGCCATCCTCTCAAACCACAGCGGCCCCCAATTCGCGTGCTACGCTGACGTGATGAAGTCCGTACGCCGCTCCCTCTGCCTCACCCTCCTCTCCTCCGCCATCCTCCCCGCCACAGCGCAAACGACGCCCAATCCCCGCATTGCCTCCCTCATCGAGACCCTCGGCAAGGCCCACACTCCCTCCGAAGCCGCCATCTCACCCGACGGCCAGACCGTCGCCTGGTCCATCCGCTCCCGCCAGGGCGCCCGGATCCACCTCACCAGCGTCGCCGACCCCACGAAAGACCAGCTCCTCACCCCGTCCCCCGCGAGCACAAGCTGCGGTAACTCAACCCCCACCTGGTCGCCTGACGGCCAGTCCATCGCCTTCCTCTCCACCTGCAGCGAAAACCCCTCGCAGGCACAGATCTTCCTCTGGTCTAAAAAGACCGGCCAGTCCCGTCAGCTGACTCACCTCACCGGAGCCATCACCTCGCCCGCCTGGTCCCCCGACGGCAAGACCATCGCCTTCCTCTTCGTAGAAAACGCGACCCGCTCTGCCGGAGCCCTCGATGCCATGAAGCCCTGGTCCGGCGTCATCGGCGAGGATGGCGTTGAAATTCAGCGAGTCGGAGCCGTCGATGCGGCGAGTGGAACAGCCTCTCAACTCACACCCGCAAATCTTCACGTCTACGAGTTCAGCTGGTCACCTGACTCCCGGCAGATCGTTTATGTCGCCGCCAATCCTCCTGGCGAGAACAACTGGTGGGTCGCCAAGCTATACACATCCGGCATGGAACACGAAACAACAGCTTCGAATGACGTTGTGATTCACAACGCGAAGCTGGATGTGCATGAGGTCCTCGACACCCAGAAGATCTCCGGCCCCCTCCACGGCCTTCAGATTGCCGTTCCCCACTTTTCACCTGACGGCAAGCAGATCGCCTTCATCGGCGGCCTCATGTCCGACCAGGGCTCCACCGGCGGCGACATCTGGATCATCCCCTCCATCGGCGGCGAACCCCGCAACCTCACCCTCAACCGCCCCTCAACCCCCGCCTGGTTCACCTGGCTCGACGGCAAGAACATCGGCATCTCCGAGCACGTTGGGGGAAGCTCGCGTCTCGTCGTTCACAACATAGAAACCAACACCGACGACCCCAAACTGTCCGTCACCTTCCCCGAATCCATCGGCTCCGGAACCGCCGTCATGTCCGTCTCCGGCGACAACAACGGAAACATCGCCCTCATCCGCAGTTCCTTCGAGCGCGCCCCCGAGGTCTGGGCTGGCCACTTCCCCGACGGCCTCAAGCAGATCACACACCTCAACGACGCCCTCAAGCCCGCATGGGGCAAGACCGAAAACATCGAGTGGACCAACGAAGGCTTTCACGTCCAGGGCTGGCTCCTCTATCCCGCCGACTACGACCCCGGCAAAAAATATCCACTCATCGTCAGCGTCCACGGAGGCCCCTCCGCCGCCGTCTCTCCACGCTGGCCCGGAGTCGGCTACGGCGGCGTCCCCTTCTCCGCTCTCGGCTACTTCGTCTTCATGCCCAATCCCCGCGGCAGCTACGGCCAGGGAGAAAAATTCACCCAGGCCAACATCAAGGACTTCGGTTACGGCGATCTCCGCGACATCCTCACCGGCATGGACGAGCTCGAAAAACGCTTCCCCATCGATAAGACTCGCGAAGGTCTCACCGGCTGGAGCTACGGCGGCTTCATGACCATGTTCACCGTCACCCAGACCCACCGTTTCCGCGCCGCCGTCGCCGGAGCCGGCATCTCCGACTGGCAGAGCTACTACGGCGAAAACTCCATCGACCAGTGGATGATTCCCTTTTTCGGCGCGAGCGTCTACGACGACCCCAAGATCTACGCCAAATCCTCCGCCATCGAGTACATCAAAAACACAAAGACCCCAACCCTCGTCGTCGTAGGCGATCGCGACGGCGAATGCCCCGCGCCGCAGAGCTTCGAGTTCTGGCATGCCCTCCGCGCCGAAGGCGTCAAAACCCAGCTCGTCATCTACCCCAACGAAGGCCACGGCTTCCGCGACCCCGACCATCGCCGCGACGTTCTCGAGCGAGCCTTCAACTGGTTCGAAACCGAGATGCCAAAGTAGGACACAGGGCACAGGGTACAGGGCATTGGGCACAGGAAATAAAAGTCCGCATCACCCCGCGACGATTTCTGCTTCCTAAGCCCTCACTCGATTCCCACTCCTGAACCCTTGGCCCCGTACCTGTGCCTCCCATGCCCTTAGCCCTGTGCCCTTAGCCCTAATTTCCACTCCCTAAGCCCTGTGCCCTTAGCCCTGTGCCCTCTCTTTCATTTACACTGAAGCCTCGGGAGTTCAGCGTTTGCAGTAATAAACCGTCTGACTTGTGTCCCGGTTGGACGGGGAGGTTCAATGCGTCGGTTCGTCACTCTGGCAGTTCTGTTTCTTTTTACAATCCCTTTTGGCATCTCCATCTCAGGCTGTGCAAAGAAAAGCTCCATCACCTATTGCAGCGGAGACACTGGCCCCATCGTCGGCCAGGCGACCACCATCACGCTGACTCCAAAGCTCTTTGGAATCTCTCTTAACTACGGTGATTTCGGCCAGGTTGCCGCGCCGAGCGCGACCGATTGCAAAGGCGCTACCGTCAGCATCACCAACTACACCTACGGCATCTTCGACGCCAACGGACACGCAACCATGGACGTCGCCGATGTCGTCCCCACCGGCACCAGCGCCGGCAAACTCTGCGGCGGAACCTGGAACCGCAACACCGGCGGAGGCATCGCCGACTACACCACCTGCAACCCCACGAAGAAAACCGGCACCGTCTACGTCGTGGCAACCTCCGGAGCCGTATCCAGCAACCCGCTCCCCATCTTCGTACACCCCACCGTCACCAGCGTAGTACTCGGCAATCCGACCCCGCAGGCCAACTGCGCGACCGATCCCGACCCCTCATCCAACTGCTGTCCGCTCGCACAGCAGGCCACCGTCACCGCGCCGCCATATCTGGGCAACTCCTGCATCTCGCAAGGTCAGACCGCGCAACTGGCAGTCCGAGCCTATGCCAACGCCTCCAATACGCCAGCCAACAACGTCACCTGCTCCGTGGGCCATCTCTCCTACACGCCGCAGAGTTCTTCCATCGTCACCATCGACGAGAACGGCGTCGCAACAGCGCAGCAGCCCGGCTCAACCGTAATCACCGCGAATATCGCCAACGCCGGTAGCTCCGCAGGCTTCTACTCCACCTGCCCGCCTACAAAGATCTCTTTATCGGTGCCCGGCGCCAGTAACCCGACCAACGCTGTAGTCACGCAGAACTTCACACAAGCTCTTTCCGCAACCGCGACCGACAAAAACGGCACCCTGCTGACCGGTCTCACTCTCACCTACCAATCCACGCAGCCCAACATCATTCCTGTAGGGAGCGGCACCGTTACCCCTGCATTCCCCGGCGCGGCAGCAATCACGGCCATCTGTCAGCCGCCGTCGTGCAATCCGTCGCCCCTGAATCAGATCGGCCTCTTCGGCAACGGAACGCCAGTGTCCTCGAACCCGGTCGATATCACCACTCCGGGAACCAGCAGTACCCTGCTCTATATCGCGAGCACCAAATCCCGCTACCTCGTGCCTATCGACTTCACGAATCCCGCGGTCGGTCCTCCATCGAAGGTGTTACTCCCCTACATCCCCAACTCCCTGGCTATCTCCCAGGACGGGGCGAACATCTACATGGGGAGTTCAACCGAGCTGATGACTTTCACCACAGGCAACAACAGCGTCTCAAAGGAAGATCCCACGGTAGCAGGCAAAGTACTCGCCGTTTCACCCGACGGATCCATCGTGGTCGTTACCGACCCCATTCGCCAGCTCATCTACCTTTACTCGTCGGCAACTGGTTGCCCCCTTGCAGGCACAACTTTCGGCTGCCCAACCTATGGAGGAGTAGCCACCGCTGCTGAATTCACCCCCGACAGCCAGACCGTCTACATCACCACCGGCACGCCCAACGCGAACGGAACGGTCACTCCGGGCAACACTCTGCTCGTTCACTCCAATTTCACTGGATGGACAACCATCAACCTCAACGCTCCCGCATCAGATGTCGCCGTCACCGTTCCCAGCATAGGAGCCTACCTCGCCGGGTCGAACACGACAGCGCGCAGTTACTGCCCGACCACCACTCTCAACGGGCAAACCGTTGTCAGCAACGAATACTACCCCCTGGCCGACAACGCCTCCGTCACAACAGACCTCGTCCGTGCAACCAGCGACGGCCTCCACATTCTTGGAGCCACTGTCTACAACGGTCCCTCGATCGTGGACCTCGGCTTCCCCGTAGCAGCGCCCTCCAATCCAACCGGAGGACTTCCAATCGGCAACTGCCCCACAGTAGTGCCTCCGACCTACTTCGCCAGTTATCGAACCGCTCCCAAAACAGTTGCTCTCTCCGGTATCACTGCAACCAGCATTAACGACCTGATTCCGACCTCCGACGCCAAACTCGCTTTCGTTACATACAAAGGCACGGGTTCCCTTCCCGTTTACTCGCCATCGGCCGGCGCGGTAACGCCCATCACCCTTAGCGGAACCGCAACCTCGCCTATTGCAGCGACGATCAGCTCCGATAACTCCACGGTCTACGTTGGGACAACAGGCGACAATCTGGTCCACCAGATCGATGTAAAGACCCTGAAGGACACAACGACCGTGCAGCCGGGTGGAACCGTAACCAACGGCATCGCTCCCGGCCTGACTGACCCAGCCAACAACATCGTCACCCCGGACCTCATCGTGCAGCATCCGAAGAAGGCCACCTCGTAGTCCTGAGGAATTTCAAAACAAAAGGCCCTCTCTCCGGAGAGGGCCTTTCTCATGCTCCTTACGAGCCTTACGACAATCGCTGTTTCAAAACATCTTTGGCAATCGCATCCAGAACCCCATTCAAAAAATGAATCGACTCCGGAGCCGCATAGGCCCGCGCAATCTCCAGGCTCTCATTGATGATGATCGCCGCAGGAGTCTTCGGATACTCCAGCATCTCCGCCACGGCCGCCCGCATCAGGTTACGATCGACCACCGCCATCCGCTCGATCCGCCAGTTCTGTGCATGTGCCTCAATCAACTTGTCGATCTCATCGCCACGCGTCGTCGCAATCCGATAAAGGTCTTCCGCGAATCCACGCGTCTCATCGTCCACCGAATCACGCGACGGCCAGAACAACTTCGTCACCTGCTCCGGCGAGTGCTTCCCCAGGTCGCCCTGGAAAAGCATCTGCATCGCCAACTCGCGCGACTTTCTCCGAGTTCCCATCAACGCCCGCCTTCTGCAATCTTCCGCTGAATCGACACCATCTCGATCGCCGCAATCGCCGCTTCAAATCCCTTATTCCCGGCCTTCAATCCTGCACGATCCAGCGCCTGCTCCAGCGTCTCGCACGTCAGCACTCCAAACGCATGGGGCACGCCGGTCTCCTGCTGCGACTGCCCGATTCCGCGCGCCACCTCGTTATAGATCGCCTCATAGTGCGCCGTCTCCCCGCGCAGCAGACACCCCAGCGTCACAATCGCGTCGAATCTCTTCGTCTCCGCCAGCGAACGCGCCGCAGAAGGAATCTCCCACGCTCCCGGAACACGCACAATCTCCACATCCTTCTTCGCGGCTCCGCTGCGGTAAAGTGCGTCCAACGCCCCCTGCAGCAGCCGATCGGTAATCACTGTGTTCCACCGTGTCGTGATCACCCCAAACCGCATTCCTTCAGCGGATAAATCTCCCTCAAGCGCCACGGGCTTGCCATGCAGCACATTCTCCGACTGCCAGAAGCCCAGCTCCAGATCCTCCCCACCCGTCGCCAGCTTCACCCTGAACAACCGGCTGTTCCAGTGCGTCAACTCCGGCCGGGAAAGCAGCTCGGCAATCTCCTCTGTCCGGTAGCTCCCCAGCATCCACCGCTCCACCGTTGCATGCACCGCATCCAGTTGTGTCACTTCAATAAGCAGCGGCGGCACCGCCGGTAGTCGGCCCGTCACAAACTCCAGATTTCCCAGCGGAGACAGCAGCGCCGTCCCGCGTCCCGTGCCATCATCCCACCCTTTACCCGGTTCAAATCCAAGCGCCAGAAACAGGCTCTCCAGCTTCGCAAACATCTCCGGCGACGCAACCGCGCTCACCACCGTCATCCCTTTGACCATGCTCTCGATTGTATCGTCTGTAGCCTGTATCGTTTCTCTATATGCAGGCATCTCACTTCGCAGCCACCGAGGAAACAATGCTCAAACTGCCAGGCCTTGAAACACTTCGCTGCGAGATCACCGGCAACATCGCCACCGTCACCCTCAACCGCCCGAAGGTCCTCCACGCCCTCAACGCTCAGGTCTTCGACGAGCTTGAAACCATTTTCAGCTTCCTCTCGCACGACCCTTCCATTCGCGTCGTCCTCATCACCGGCTCGGGAGACAAAGCCTTCGCCGCCGGTGCCGATATCAACGAGCTCGTCGCACTAAACCGCTCTACCGGCGAACAGAAATCCCTCCGCGGACAGTCCGTCTTCCACCTCATCGAAACCTGCGGCAAGCCTGTCATCGCTCTCATCAACGGCTTCGCGCTCGGCGGAGGCTGTGAACTCGCACTCGCCTGTCACCTCCGCATCGCCAGCGACAAGGCTCGCCTCGGCCAGCCCGAAGTCAAATTAGGCCTGCTCCCCGGCTATGGAGGTTCGCAACGACTCCCACGTATTGTCGGCTCAGCCGCCGCACTCAGGCTCCTCCTCACCGGAGAAATCATCGATGCCTCCGAAGCATTGCGGATTGGCCTCGTCAATGAAGTCGTAGCTGCTGAAAATCTCCTCAATCGAGGCCACGAACTTGCCCAGGCCATTGCCGCCCAGGCCCCGCTGGCAGTCACAGCCTGCATCGAAGCCGTCCGCCGTGGAGCCTGCCTTTCCCTCGATGCCGCCCTCCGCCTCGAAGCCGACCTCTTCGGCCAGCTGTGCGCCACCCAGGACAAAGCCGAAGGCACAAAGTCCTTCCTCGAAAAACGCCCTCCCTCCTGGCAAGGCCGCTGATTTACGCGCTTGCGGACCTCCTCGCTGGCTGGGTTATCCTGATACTCGTGCCAACCCTCCGCTCCACACTCGTACTCGCTCTATCAGCAGCCGTATTCGCTGCTACCGGCTGCACTCGCACTCCCGCCAGCGCATCGACCGCCTCGCCCACGCTTGCCGCGGCGCAGCGAGCCGCTCTCGAGTCCGCCCGCCAGCAGCTCGCTTTATTGCCGCCACCCTCCAAGGCTCGCTACACCACCGTTCACAGCCTCGACGCGTGGGAAAACCCCTACCTCACCGTGCAGGGCAATATGGTTACCCTTCACGTTCTCCTCGCCGACTCGAATACCAGCCCCCTCGGCCAGGGAGGCCTGTTGCGGCCCGTGGGAGCACGCCGCAATAACCTCGAAGTCCGCACCAGCGATCTCCCAAGCGCTCTCAACGCCGTCCCCGAGAGCGCCTGGCCCTATGGCCGCGTCGTCGCCGTCGAAGAGGCACACAATACCCCCGAGGCCGACCGCCACATCGTCCGCCGAAACCTCGAGACCGTCATCAAAACTCTCAACGATCTCGGCGTAGTCGTCTACGAATGGGGCAACGCTGGCGGAACCCAGGGCTAGCCGCAGTTGCATGTTGTCTGTTGTCAACGAACAACGCGATCCTGCTACGATTCCCTAAACAACTTCACCCCCGGACTACCGCTTGCACACAACGGCACTCCTAGTTTTCTCTTTCTTCTTTGCCCTCGTCACCCTCGCCGGATTCTGGGCTGCGCGCTGGCGACGCCCCTCTCACGGCATCGCCTCGCTTGAAGAATGGGGACTCGCCGGCCGCAGCTTCGGCACCTGGATCACATGGTTCCTCATCGGAGGCGATCTCTACACCGCCTACACCGTAATCGCGGTCCCCGCCGCGCTCTACGGCGCCGGAGCCATGGGTTTCTTTGCTCTCCCCTACGCCGTTCTGGCCTACCCCTACATGATGCTCGTCCTCCCGCGCCTCTGGAGAGTATGCCACCGCCACGGTTACGTAACCTTCGCCGACTTCGTTGCGGGCCGCTACGGCAATCGCTGGCTCACCGTCGCGATTGCGCTCACCGGAGTCCTCGCGCTGATGCCTTACATCGCCCTCCAGCTCGTCGGCATCCGCGTCGTCATCGCCGCCATGGGCATCCACGGCGAGTGGCCTCTCTTTCTCGCCTTCATCATCCTCGCCGCCTACACCTACTCCTCGGGCCTCCGCGCGCCCGCCGTCATCGCCGTCATCAAGGACCTCATGCTCTACATCATGGTCCTCGCCGCGCTCATCGTCCTGCCGCTCAAGCTCGGTGGATATCAGCACATCTTCGAAACCGCCAACACCATACTCGCAACCCACCTTCCGGCAGCCACAACTTCGCTTCGCCAGGGCCAGTTCCTCGGTTACTCCACGCTCGCCGTCGGATCTGCCATCGCCCTCATGCTGTACCCGCATACCGCGACCGCGGTCCTCAGCGCCGGCAGCGCAAATGTCGTTCGCCGCAACGCAGCCATGCTCCCGGCCTACAGCTTTCTCCTCGGACTCATCGCTCTGCTCGGCTACGTCGCCCTCGCCGCAGGCATCCAGACCAAAGACACCAGCTCCGCCATTCCCCTTCTGTTTCTCAGGATGTTTCCCGAGTGGTTCGCCGGCTTCTGTCTCGCCGCCATCGCAATCGGAGCACTCGTTCCCGCCGCCATCATGTCCATCGCCGCCGCCAATCTCTTCACTCGCAACCTCTACGGCCCCTTCGCGCGCCGCCCCATGCAGCCGCACGAAGAATCCAACATGGCCAGGATCGTCTCCCTCGCCGTCAAATTCGGAGCACTCGCCTTCATCCTCTACCTGCCCACCCCATACGCCATCCAGATGCAGCTCCTTGGAGGCATCTGGATGGGCCAGCTCTTCCCCTCCGTCGTAGTGGGCGTATTCACTCGCTGGTTCAACCCATGGGCGCTCGTCATCGGCTGGCTTGCAGGTATGGCCAGCGGAACCGCCATGGCCGCTTCCCTCGGCCTCAAAAGCTCTGTCTATCCTCTCCACCTTCCTCCATGGCTCGGAGGAACCTGGGCCATGTACGCCGCCGTCCCCGCCCTTCTCCTCAACCTCGCGATCTCCGCAGTCCTCACCTTGATCCTCCGCGCCACCGGAGCGCCTGAAGGCAAAGACGTCACCGACGCCACCGCCTACGTCGGATAAGCACGCGGATCTGCTGCATCTCCCCTTGGTTCTCTGCCTTCGGGAAGGGCTGGAACTCCCGATGAGGTTGCTACGGTCGCCGGGTTGATGGGGTTCGCGATGGTACGCGCTGGAACGAATCGGCTGCTGCCAGCGCGACAGCCCGCTCAAGGACCGGATCGCGCCGTGCCGTGTAGTCGGCGAAGGTCATCGTGATCGTCTCGTCCGGACCCAGCGATTTCACTTGCACCGGAAAGATCCAATTCAGCCAATAGCACCGGTCCCAATCGTCGCAGCGATGCGCATAGTCATGCATTCCGGTTGCATAGTGCAGGCAAAGATCTTCATGGGGAAGACATCCTGCATTGCCCTCACCATAAAAGTTAAGCCGATCGCCGACGGGTTCGCCCAGGATGATTGCGCGAGATCCCGCCGCCTGCTTTACGAAGGCTGTCGTCGTAATCGCGGCGGAAAAGGTTTGCTCGCCCGTCAGAAGATAGATTCGTCCCCTTGGCGCCACGAAATCCGGCAAGTGCGATGCGAAACGAGCCGCCTTCGTATAATCGCCTCCGCCATTGAATCGCAGATCGAGAATGATGTTGCAGGGCGGATGCCTGCGCATCTCATCCGTCGTCGCGCTGAGGAAGTCGCCGATATGCTGCCCGCCCGCATCCGCGATCGCCTTGAGCTGTATGAAGAGTGTGCAACCGTCATCGATCCATGCCCGGCGGAAAGTGCTGTTGAAGTCGCGCAGCGACAGTGGCAACTCCGCGTCACCGGAAACCAGGGCGCGCCAGTCCGAGGGCTCGCCTTTCATCTTTTCGGGCGACAGCCAGCGCGTCATCTCTGCCTGTGGCTCGTTCTCACCGGAGATTTCACCTGGCAGCGTGCGCGTCACCTCGCTGCCGTTCGGCAGGCGGAACGTCCAACGGGTTTGATCGGGGCGCGAACCGATCGCGTCCCCGTAAAGAATTTCAGGCATCTGGACGAAGATCGCGGCATAGTTGCGCCGCCAGCCCTCAGTTCCCCCATGCAGCTGTTCGAGCGCTGCGATCACGTCGCCTGTCGGCCTGCCTTCGATGCTTTCAACGCGCGCCCCCAGAAGATCCGCATACGCCGATTTTGCCCGCAGGACATAAAGCCCGTCAGCAAACAGCGCCACACGCAGGGGTATGAAGTTCTGCGGGCCGCCTTTACGGTAGTAGAGGTTTGTGTGACCGTTGTCGGCAAGCGCTGTGATGCGCAGCAGCGCAACATGGAATTTTTCCCTGTCGAGCGGTGACTGTTCGGATTTCAGTTCAGCGATCTCGTGGTTGGCCTCGGCGCGCGCTGCAGGCGAAAATGACCGATCCATGGCAAGCAGGCGCGAAAATTGTTCAATGTCCTGTTGTTGCGCTTCGAGCGCATTGGCCGGCTTGGGAAAATCGTTGGACGGGGGATTGGGATTGAATTTGTGATGCATGCGGAGCGCGAAACCCGCGGCCACCCCGACGAACAGGATAACGACCCCCAGGGCCCACACCCCAGCTACCAGAATCCTTCGCTTTGTCATCACACGCACTAACCCGGGAACCTCGTAGAAATTCTAATCGTCACGGACCCCGTCCAACCAGCGAGAGAACTATGGAGTCTCGTGCCTCTGAGCTTGCCAGGGAAGCGGAGATGCCGGGAATGCTATCGGGTTCACCAAATAACATCAGCAGCCCTCGAGACAAGCTTCACTCCGACAGTCGCATAGTGTCTATCAGCGCAGCCAGAGCGGCGGGCTGATTTCGTCGACTGGGGTAGTAGAGAAAGTATCCGGGGAATGATGGACACCAGTCCCTCAGAACTTGAACAAGGCGTCCCTCCGCAATCAAATCCGTGAGGGTTGCTTCTATTGCAGTACCGATTCCTACTCCATCCAGTACCGCCTGGATCACGAGGTCTGGATCGTCGAAGGATGCAGGACCCTGCGGGCTCACCGTCAGCGCTTTCCGGCCCTTCTCAAACTCCCATCGGTAGAGACTATTGCTGAAGCGAAAGCCGATGCACGAGTGGTCTTTGAGATCTTGCGGATGTCGGGGGATAGTGTGTGATTCGAAATACTCGGGAGACCCGACTACCGCGAGACGCATTTCTTTGGTCACGCGGACGGCGATCATATCCCGCTCGATGAACTCGCCAAGTTGAACACCTGCGTCGTACCCTCCGGCGACCAGATCGACCGGGTCGTTGGATGAGGTTATTTCAAGGACGATTTCAGGATAGGTGTGACTAAACTGAGCCAGCTTTGGCAGCAGCACCATCTGCGTGGCCGTTCGCGGGATGATGATACGAATGCGGCCCGCCGGATTCTCCCGTTGCTTTCGAGCTTCGGCTACCGCTCGTTCAATTCGTTCGAGCGCTGGCGACAATTCGTGGAGCAGAGCCGCGCCGGAGGCAGTCGGAGAGACGCTTCGCGTAGTCCGCGCGAGCAGTTGTAACCCCAAACGCTCTTCGAGACCTCGCATGGAGTGGCTCAGAGCAGACTGCGAAACACCCAGGCGCGCGGCGGCACGGGTGAAGCTGCGCTCTTGCGCGACGATGGTGAAGGCCCAGAGTTCTCCAAGATCATTTTTCATGATTCATGAATTTTACTCATAACTCCATCAACCGAAAACCATCTAGCCTCATAGACAATGGTCACCTAGACTTGCATCAGATGGAGTGCGGCACGATCCGCATAGGAGAAATCATGCAAAAGCGCGCATTAGGAATAAGCGGTCTCGAGGTTTCAGCTCTCGGCCTCGGTTGCATGGGCTTGAGCTTCGGCCTCGGCCCCGCAACGGAAAAGTCGGAAGCCATCGCGCTCATCCGAGCTGCGGTTGAGCGTGGTGTCACGTTTTTCGACACCGCCGAAGTCTACGGCCCCTACGTGAACGAAGAAGTCGTCGGCGAAGCGCTCGCTCCCTTCCGCAAAAGCGTCGTCATCGCAACCAAATTCGGCTTTGAAGCCGATCCCAACAACGGCGGCAAATGGACAGCACTCAACAGCCGCCCCGACCACATCAGGCAGGTCGTCGATGCTTCGCTCAAGCGTCTCAAAACCGACACCATCGACCTCCTCTACCAACATCGCGTCGACCCCAACACGCCCATCGAAGAGACCGCCGGAGCCGTCAAGGACCTGATCCAGGCAGGCAAAGTTAAGCACTTCGGTCTTTCCGAAGCAGGCGCAAAAACTATTCGCCGCGCTCACACCGTGCAGCCCGTTACTGCGTTGCAAAGTGAGTACTCCCTCTTCTGGCGTGAGCCCGAAGAGTCCGTCATGCCGACCCTCGAAGAACTCGGCATCGGCTTCGTTCCGTTCAGCCCGCTCGGCAAAGGCTTCCTCACCGGCAAGATCGACTCATCCACCAAATTCGACAGCACCGACTTCCGTGCCATCGTCCCGCGCTTCAGCGAAGAAAATCGCAAAGCCAATCAAGCACTTGTCGACGTGGTGACAAAGTTTGCGCAGCAGAAGAAAGCCACGCCTGCTCAGATCGCTCTTGCATGGCTGCTCGCAAAGAAACCGTGGATCGTGCCGATCCCAGGTACAACCAGGCTCTCGCGACTGGAAGAAAATCTGGGCGGTGCAACCATCGAACTCACTACGGAAGATGTGCGCGCGCTCGAAGAAGCCTCATCCGCAATCAAGGTCGAAGGCGATCGTTACCCCGCAACGCACCAGAAGTTGATCGATCGCTAACCTCAGGACGCTCAACACCCTCGTGCCGATGAAGCGATTGGGGCGGCCGGAGGAGATTGCGAATGCAGTTTTATGGCTTTGCAGCGATGCAGCCAGCTATGTTACCGGTCAATCCATCTCGGTAGATGGCGGCTACGTGATGCGCTGGAACATGGCGCAGCTTTGCAACTCACTCTTGCCGGAGGAGAGCATGAACGCCTGGACCGAAGATGAATTGAAGAGGATAGCCAGCACGGACGATCTGAACATTTCGCCATTTCGAGAGGATGGGGTGACCTACGGAACACCGACGTGGATATGGTCGGTAGTCGTCGACAACGAACTCTACGTCCGGCCCTACAAAGGGAGATCTTCGCGCTGGTACAAAGCCGCATGGCGCAGAAAGCTGGGCGAATCACCGCGGCGGCGATGACGAAAGAGGTGAGCTTTGAGGCCGTCGAGGGGGCGATCAACGATCGAATCGACGAAGCCTATCGGGCAAAGTACAAGGGCAGTTCATATCTCCAACCGATGGCGGAGGTGAAGCCCGTTTCTCAATACCTTCCGAACAATTCTGCGCACCAGCGAGCGTCACGAAACTTCACCGCAACAGAAGCCGCTTGAGAGTATTTTCGAGCCAGGCCTCATAGCGGGCGGCGGACCACTTGCGGTCCACAACAAAAAGCCGATAGTGGTCTGCTCCCGTCATGGCCCACAGGATATCGAGCGCCTCCTTCGCGGTGTGGCTCTTGCGAAGTACTCCAGCGCGGTCCCACGCGTCTGTCAGAGGCCTTTGGCCGCGGAGTCGCCGCTCCTCTCCTTCCTCCCACAAGGCCAGGAGGTCTTCGTTCGTGCAGCCGGCGCCTCGTGCGATCTCGACAATGTCTCCCGCCTGCCCGTAGAAGCGGCACGTAAAGGAAACCAGCCGGCGCAGTTGCTTGCGTGGGTCTCCCGCACTAGCGTGCAGGTCCCTCAGCAGACCGGCGACGTCGGCCTGCGCATCCGCCTGGTCGAGCAACGCAAACAGCATGGCTCGCTTGGATCGATACATCGCGTAGACCGTCGGCACCGCGACACCCGCCTCACTTGCGATCCGTTCAATCGAAGTAGCACCGTAGCCATAATGGCCGAAGAGATTGCGCGCGGTCTGCAGAATTCGTCCACGCCGCTCGTCGGAGGAGGCGCGGCGCCGGCTCGCGTCATACCCACGCTTTGTTTTTTGCGCTTGCATGCTTTGCTCTAATTAAATATAGTGCAACTCTATCGAATAGGAGGAGGCAAATCGTGCGGTCTATTGCTTCGCTTACGCTGTGGCTCTTCGTGATGGGAACTTCATTGATCCTCGGCGCCGGTCTTTATGAAACGCTTGTGGTGGTGCCGTTCTGGTCGGTAGGAGCCCCGGCCTCGCTGGCGGAAGGGAATCCGCTGTTGCAGGTTCACGTACGCGCAGGGCATGTCTTCTGGCAGCACTTCACGCCGGTTCTCGGCCTCATCACACTACTTGCGATGCTCACCAGCTTTGGAGCTCCGCCGCGCCATCTGGCATGGCGTCTCGCAGCCACCGGCCTGATGCTCCTCGTTTCGATCGCGACCCTGGTCTATTTTCGTCCGGTCCTCATCGGAATGCTTATTAACCACGGAGCAGGGCTCACACCGGAAGCGCTGGCAGCAGAAGCACGCCGCTGGGTGGCGCTCGACTGGGTGCGGGACATCGCCGTCGCAGCTTCGCTGGCGATGGGAATCCGAGCGCTGCTTCTGCCCCTCCGGTAGCGGCGAAGGGCGATTCGAAGCATGGGGATCATATAAATTCGCTGCACATATCGAATTTGGATCGGTAATGCTACGCCTGGATCCATCGAATGCCTGATGCCGAAATCTCAACTGTTGCGAACAGGACAATGCGCTCATTGAACAAGTTTGGAATGGGCGTGACAGACGTAGTAGACATATAAAGACCCAAGCACGCGACTAAGACCCAGCCAGTCATTTGCTGGCGGAGGTGTGGAAACAGCCTCGGCGCCTGCAGGGTCGAAGAGTTCATTTAACTAGGTAGAGAATAAGCCTAGGATCGTCAGATAAGCAGTTGCCCCAAACGAATCACTTAGGAGGTCGCTATGAAACGCTTTGCCCTCGCTCTCATGCTGTGCCTGTCCGTTCCAATTGCCATGTTTGCCCAGGGCCAGGTTGCGCCTGAGATTTCCTTTGACTCTGTTCCCGGTTTTCTAAAGCTTCCGCCGAACATGTATCTGGGCGAAACTGCCGGCGTGGCGGTGAATTCCAAGGGACATATCTTCGTATTCACGCGTGGCAACTCTATGGGTCCTGCTTATGGTGCAAGCGCGGCCCAACTGTTGGAGTTTGGCTCTGACGGCACGTACCTTCGCGAGATTGGACACAATCTCTACGCATGGTCCTACGCGCACGCCGTAAAGATCGACAAAGAGGACAACATCTGGGTTACCGACAAAGGGTCGGACATGGTGATCAAGTTCAATCCCGCAGGCCGCGTGCTCATGGTCTTCGGGCGCAAGCAGGAGGCGTCGGACGAGGGCTCGGGCCCGCTGAAGCATGTGCATCCACCCTTACCACCGGTTGATGGAATGTTCCGCCAGGTCACCGACGTTACCTGGGACCCGGACGGCAACACCTACATCAGCGATGGCTATATCAATTCGCGGGTCGCAAAGGTCGATAAGAATGGCAAGTGGCTCATATCATTTGGCGAACCAGGCGATCAGCCCGGGCAGTTCAACACGCCGCACAGCATCGTCGCTGACGCTCATGGAAATATCTACGTTGCCGACCGAGGCAACCGCCGCATTCAAGTGTTTGACGGCGACGGCAAATTCCTGCGCCAGATTACGATCGATGTGCCGTTTGATTACGCGAGCGCGGTTCCGGCGATCGGCAAGAAACCGGCTCCGGATGCTACTGGCACGCAGGCACCGGGAGCCCCCTGGGCGCTGTGCATCACGCCTGGACCCAATCAAGTGCTATACGCCTCAGACGCCTTCCCGGGGCGGATTTACAAGCTGAGCCTGGATGGGAAGGTGCAGGGCGTTCTGGGCGAGTCAGGCAAACAGCTTAAGCAATTTGGTTGGATTCATGAGATGGCGTGCCCATCCGAGAACGTGCTCTTTGTCGCAGAATTGCTGAACTGGCGCGTGCAGAAACTTATTCTCCATCCAAAGAAATAGATAGACCACGGCAAGCACAGCCATTGGAGTAGTCTTGCAGACTCAAGCCGGTACTTTAGCTGACTCTCCGTGGTCAAGTCTGAAGCTCATCAGCAAAGTACGGCGAGGATTTACTCAGCCGCTGTCAAGGATCGAAGCTCCTAATATCTACGCGAATTGGCTGCGTGGGAGGATAAGTCAACACAAGCCGACTTGTGAGGACCTATCCGGCTTCTCGATGAGCACTTCGGCGATTATGCGCTCATTGACGTCGCGCACGAGATCGCAGAACCGAAGCCCCTTTTGCCGGTACCGAACCAGAAAGTGTTTACCTCTATATAGAGGTCGAGTGGTCAACAACTCGCGGGACTATGAGAATGCTTTTTCCGGGCCGAGCGTCAACCGTACGTCTGGTCGGTGCTCTGTCCGACCTCGATGATATAACCGTCAGGATCACGGATGTAGCAGCGGATCTCGCCGTACTTGGGGATTGGCGCCGTGATGAACTCCGCTCCGCGACTCTTCCATAACTCATAACACGCCTGAATATCCGCAACGCGGAAATTCATAAAGCTGTTGATGTGATTCGGGTCGGGGACGCTGAGCGTTACCGTCGGCTTATCCGGGGTCGGCCCGCCTCCAACGTTCAGAATCATCCAGATATTCGCAAGCTGAAGGTACCCAGGCGCGTTGCCGTCGCCTCTGCTCAGAATGCGAGCGCCGAAGACCTTCTCGTAGTAATCGAGCGATCGGTTGATGTCGCCCACGGTTAGAAAATGCGCGATGCTCATCCCCTCCTTCGGGGGCATCTCATAGCTCTTCTGATCGATTTGTACGCTGCTCATTGACGGCTCCAATTCTGAGAAACGGTGCTCATCTGGGCGGGTGGCCCACACTTGCCTGATTTTCAGGCGGCATCAGTGAAAACTGCCGAACGTGGTATTCATCGATATTTACGCCCTCCAAAGACTGTCGTCCCTTTCCCAATTCGTTCTTTCCGGGGCGTCTCCGATTCTTATGCCGCTGAAACCGGCTTCTTCTTCGCCTCGAGGGCCGGCAAAAGAAGTTTCAGAAGCGCTTCATCAGAGAACGGGTTCTGACCTGAGATCAACTCGCGATCCTGAAGGACGTAGCTCTTCCATGGAGCGAGCACACTTACGTCACCGCCCGCCGTCCTCAAGGCGAAGTCCGGGTAGAAGAGAACCTTGCCACCAATCTCAAGCGGCTCGCGCTGCTGCTCTTCCGCTGTCGAAAAGATAGTCATCTTATATCCAGAATAGATCCAGCCTTGAGCCTTTGCGTGTGCTCCAGCGGCATCGCCCGCACTCAGCGCTGCAACCACCTCCTTCGAATTCGGAAGTGCCGAGAGTAGTGAAATCGGGCCATGGCAGAGCACCGCCGTAGGCTTGGATGTTTCATGAAAATGTCTCATCACTATGCCAGCGTCGGGATCATCGAGAAGATCGATCATCGGACCATGGCCGCCGGGAACGAAGACAGCGTCATATTGATCCAGGCCCGATGCGATGACATCCGCGATGCGGCTTGGATCTCTGAGCCCATTCAGCCCGTCGCGGAATAACATATAGTCCTGAAGCCTGGCCGCGTCCCCGCCGAAGAAATCGGCGACTTCTGAATGCACATCCACTTGCGGCGTGTTGCCTTTGGGGGTGGCGAAGGTGATTTCGTAGCCCTCCTTCATCAGGGCGCGAACCGGAACCGTCAGTTCGTTGAGGTAGTAGCCGGCGCCGGCATAGACCCCGCCATCCCTCAAGGGCAAGCCGCGACCGCTCGAGACTAATACTAAGACTTTTCCTTTTGTTGTCATTTGCTCTCCTCTTTGAAATCGGTGAGTTATGCCCCGGGGAATCCGAACATCAACCACGACTGATTGGCTACCCAATGCGGGTATAGCTCCGTCATCTGATCGAACAGCTCCTGGTCGGACGTCGCGGTTTTCTGCAACCGATCGAAGTCCTGCAGGTAACGCTTGGTGTCCTGGATCGTCGAGGGAGAGTCGGGCGCGCCAGGCTTCTTGTGACCGGCGACGACGATCGTTGGGTTTAGCGCTGCTAACCGGTCCAGCGCCGCGATCCAGTTCTTTCGGCCCTCGGGGGTGGTGTCGCCGACGTACATGCGGCATTGGTTGTACACAACGTCGCCAGCGACGATCAGGCCGAGCGATGGAACGTATAAAGACGTCGAATCGGGACAATCGGTGCGGCCCTGCTCGATGATGCGCAATTCGTGGCCCTCAAGCGTGAAGGTGTCGTGCTCATAGGGCTCAGGTCCAACCAACTTCGTGGGCACTTGCCCAGGGAACATTCGGCGGGTTAACCGCTGCACCAGGCGAGACAAATACATCTGTATGCCCTCCACCGCCTTGGGCGTTGCGATCGCCCGAGCGCGTGGAAAACGGTCGAGCAGAACGCTCAAACCGTAGAAGTGGTCGAAATGCGCATGCGTTATATAGATGGTCTCCAGGTTGCGGTTATGCAGCGCAATCCAGTCCGCGAGCGCCTTGGCCTCAGCCGCCGTGGTCATGGAGTCCACCAATACCGCGTCGTGCTCGCCGAAGATCAACGTCGACGTGGCCGGATCAAAGCCGAGCGGTTCGCCGAAAGGCCTTGGGCGCTCGCCGACCATCGCCTTTCCCGGGGCAGTAAAAACGTTCACACTAAGTGTGTTCGACGCGATGGGCGCGGTCATGCGCGTGGTCTCTTTCAGTCCATTTGCGTCGTCCATCTGGTGGTCCTTTCGATGCCAGAGCGGGCGACTTTTTTCAAGGAAAGATTAGCAGAAGCGCGACGACGAATGTTGACCGACTCTGATCTCAATTGGCGAGAACAGAGACCAATGCACTCATTGAGCACTGGGTTCCACGATTAGTAATGAGAAACACCGATCTCGTGAGCAGAGGAAAATTCAGAAAGAAAGAAATTCCTCCCTGTATCAGGAGTGCCGCCATCGCTCGGAGAACCAGTCAACCAATCCAACAGCCCTTCACATCTGCGTAAGGTACCGCCTTCGGCAAAATCGACCGGCAGGTCCTTGCCAACGCTGCATAATCGTCCTACCCTCGAAGTCCAGTTCAAGACCGCAGCGAAGCCCGGTTTCAAAAACTGCTGCGAAGTCCACTCCAACAGGCATCCAAGACCCTATGAGCCTCCGACACCCAAAACTCACCCTCGTCAAATCGTCCCGCAAGCCCTCGCGTTCGCTCGTCAAGGGCATCACCGCCGGACTCATCGGCGGACTCGCCGCCACCGCCGCCCGCTCGCTCGTGCTCAAAGCTTACCCCCGGCGTAAAAACGCCGAACTTCCCCCACTCGAGCCCTCCAGCCGGGCTCTTGCCCTTCGCGAAAAAGTCGTAAACTCCCCTGCCCTTCCGTGGGCCATTGGAGCAGCCGCCGGGGCTGCCTACGGTGCCGTCGCCGAGTACTACCCTCCCATCACCTCCAAAGATGGAGCCAGCTTCGGCATGACCTTCGGCGCCCTAACCCAGGACGGCGCACTCGCCGCAATCGGTCTCACGACTCCGGTCGAAACCACCCGCGAGAGAACCAGTGATATGACCTCCTTTGTCATCTTCGGGGTGGTCACCGAAACCGTAAGGCGAATCGTTCGTAAAGTTCTGTGACGATTTACCGCTGTCAATACCTTCAAACGCAATTTCCACAACCAAAAAATCAATAACCGGCGCGGCATCAACTACTTGCAAATGAAAAATATTTGCCCCTGAAGTGGCAGAGCAGTTCTTCTCCAGCTCGTAAAATAAGAACAGAATTCAAAAGCCCGGCCTCTCTGCCGGGCTCCCCGCTACCTACGCATAAATGGCTTATTTTGAATTATTTGCGATCACCCATGCCCGGTTTTCCTGTATTTTTAGGGTTGGCAAACGACTTGCGCCTGAAGACCGGGATCTAAACCATTTGTTTTTAGATATTTGGACCAAAAGATAGGGGGAGGGGGGGTCTCTCTTACTTTGCCCCCGGAATGACACCCCGGGCCTGACCCCAGTTCGCCACCAGCGAATCAACCACAACATGCCCTACCCCGTACGCTGCTTCGAGTGCCGGGAGATAGGCGCTGTACTTCGTTACCTTCGTCTCAGCCAGGCTCTCGGCGGCTGTAATGCCAATCCGCTGCTGGTCGTAGTTTGAAGCAGTCCGCAGCACCAGGACCCGATGGAAATCCACTTTCCCCGCGCGTGCCAGCCACGTGAGCGACTGGAGCGTCCCGGTGTCCTCCATACCGCAAACCGCATATCTGCCCTTACCGTCCGTCTCGTACTTCACCCAGTCCCGGGCCCACTCATTCATCGCTTTGCCATGCCAGAACGTCATGGCAGAAAGCTCATCGCCGCGCAGTACAAACGGAGGCCGGTGCGCCACCTCGCCCTCATACTCCATCCGCCGCTCCTTGATCGCAGGATTGTCCGCAAGCTCGACATTCTTCGTCAGGTTGAAGGCCCAGTCCACCAGGGCCGTATTCAGGTGGTAGATGTTGCCATCATCGCCAAATCGCGCGGTCCGTGGCTGCTCGTAAGGAGTCGACTTGCCCAGCGGAACATACCCGGTCTTCCAGTCCTTCGGAATCTCGCGCGCATCAAGCTCATGCGCCAGATCTCCGTCCACAACCCAGTCGGCCCACACCGCCGAGCCTAAGGAACCGGCCGCAGGGTCTATCCCCGCGATGCCCGAAATAACAAAATAAGCATGCGTAAGATCGAACCTCGGATCAAGCCCAAGCGCCATGATCGTCGCCGCTGCCCGAGCCGTTCCAACACCCGTCACAACGCCCAGTACGCCAGCCTTGTTCATCCGAAGATCGTGATAACCCTGCGGAAACGGCAACACCGTATCCAGATGCTCCCGCTCCACCCAGTACTGATGCTCACCCGGAACGTCACCCGTGTCGGCGCCAACTTCAAACATGTTGACGACAACAACCTTGATTTCAATCGGCTTCGCCGCCTGGGTCTGAGCCAGGGCACACGTCGCCGCGGCAAACAAAAGGACACTATAGGAGAGACGCATAATCGATGGTAGCGCGGCTAATCGGGAAAACTAAACGCCCTTCTTCTGCGGCTCCCAGATAAACTTGTGAATCTGCAGCGAGAGCCGGGCCGGCAACCCATCCTCAAGCATCCACTCCACCAGCTTGCGAGGATCGAGCATCATGTTGTCCGCACTGCGCAGCAAGCTAGGAGCCTTCTGAAAAGCAGGCGAGAGCAGAATCTGGCCGGCCTTCAACTCCAGCGAATGACTCCGAATAAAATCGCGCGCAAATTCATAATCAGTCCGATCGCCGATGACGAACTTCACCTCGTCATTCCGCGTCAGCGAATCGAGGTTCTCCACACGGAAACTGTTCGCCGCCGAACCCGCTCCCGGGCACTTCACATCGACGATCTTGTGCACAGCCTTCGGGACATCGGCCAGCGGACGCTCCCCTGAAGTTTCGATCATCAGGGTGTAGCCCTGTGCAAGCAGGCGTTCCATCAACGGAAGCAGTTCACGAGCCTGCAACATAGGCTCGCCTCCGGTAAACTCCACCAGTTTGCAAGGAGCCAGCGCCTCAATCTGCGCTACAACTTCGTCGTCGGTAAATGGCTTACCGCCCGTAAACGTGTATTCGGAATCACACCACGAACAACGCAGATTACAACCTGCAAGCCGCACAAAGATACATGGCAACCCCGCAAAGGAGGATTCACCCTGAACTGACTTATAGAGCTCGATGAGATACATGAAGCTACTCGTAGTACCGCGCGAAGCTCGTGTCCGTCTCGTATAACGTGCAGTCCTTCACCTTCACACGACCCGCAGTCATCTCCTGCAACTGCTTGGCGGTCTCCTCGTAGAAGTAGCGGGCCAGATTCTCCGCGGAAGGATTCACCGTCGTGAACGGCTCAAGATCGTTGATCATCTGGTGATCCAGCCGCTCCACGACCGGGCGCATCACCTGCTTCAGCAGTTTGAAGTCGAGTAAAAGCCCGGCCTCATCAAGCTCTTTGCCCACCAGAGTGACAAAGACTCGATAGTTGTGCCCATGCGGATTCTCGCACTTGCCTCGATAATTCCGGAGGTAGTGTCCAGAAGAGAATCCGGCTTCTACTGTAACTTCAAACATGATTCTTGATTCCCTTCACTGGCAGCGCTGATTGCTTTGTTTCGATGGGAAGAGCGCGGCTCGTTGCGTCATTTTTATTGTAACGGTTTACGAAGGTTTACCGCCTGCGACGCTCGCGTCGAGTTTCCTCGTCTCTCCGCTCTGCCTGCTCAAACAGGGTCGACAAAATCCCCGCAAGCGCCGTCACAAGCGAGAGCGAAAAGAACACCAGCCCCATCGTTCGCCAAAGACCGACATCGCCAGGAGAGCCCGGCTGATGCGCCACACTGGAGAAAGCAAGACCGCATGAGACCAGGGCGAAAACGAACAATGTCGCTGAAAGAATGTAGAGATTGCGTCCCATGTTACTGTCACTATTCTACGGGTACCTGCTCAAAGAATCGCTCTACCTCGGCAATCTCCTGAGTCAGCCGATAAGGAGGCAGGCTCTCCAGAAAGATGCGACCGTAACGCTGCCTCTGAATGCGAGGATCGAGCAACATCAAAACCCCGCGATCGTGCAGCGAACGGATAAGACGCCCGAATCCCTGCTTGAGTGTAATCACTGCATTTGGAACCTGGTAGTCGAAGAACGGCTTGCCGCCGTCTTCTTCAATCGCCTGCATACGCGCTTTTACGACCGGATCCGTTGGCACCCCAAAGGGAAGCCGATCAATGATCACGCAACTCAACTGCTCGCCCTGCACGTCAATTCCCTGCCAGAAGCTCGAAGTGCCGAATAGCACTGCGTTTGGCGTGTTGCGGAACTGCTCAATCAATACATGCCGCGGAGCAGTGCCATGGAGTAATAGTGGATAGGGCAGCTCGGCCAGCATGCGCTCGTGGATCTCGCGCATCTGGCTATAGCTTGTGAAGAGACAGAAGGCTCGTCCTTTGCTTAGCTCCAACACCCTGCGAATTCTCTCCGCCGCCTTCTCCGTGAAGTCAGGCTCGCGTGGATCGGGCATGTTCGGCGGCAAATAGAGCAGCGCCTGCTTCCCGTAGTTGAAGTGCGATGGAACAACGAGCTCGCGCGCGTTTGCGAGTCCGAGTCGTTTGCGAACATGATCAAAGCCACCTGAAACGGTAAGCGTCGCCGAAGTAAGGATGACGCTCGAATAGCTGTTGAAGAGCGTGGTTTCGAGCAACTCGGAGACGTCGATCGGAGTTGCCTGCAGATGTGTGTTGAAGGCCGCGTTTTCCCTGCCCCGTGCCAGAGACCGGACACCTCCGGTTGTGCGCCGCTCGATCCAGAAGACGGTGTTGCGGTCACTCGATTCGAGCAGGAAAGCAAGATGCGCACGGATGTCGGCAGCGCGTTTTCGCAGACCGGAAGCTTCTTCTACATTCCTGATGCGGTCAAGTTCGCCCTCAAGACGGGTAAGTGCATTCAGTGTCGCGGTGTATGTGTCTCCGCTCTCTTCCAGAAACTCCGCGCGATGCTCAAATGGCATTCGACCAATGTTCAAATTGGACTCGCTCGGCAACGCCGAGAAGAACATCCGTGCGCGATGATGAAGGCTGCCGCAGGCGTTCTCAATAGCAGCAGTTGAGGCCTGCTTCGCTTTGAGCATCATCTCCGTATCTCGGATAAGCTCATCGAAACGTTGCGTGCTGAGGCCAATGCCGAAGTAGTTCGATGCAACGTCTTCCAGTTCGTGTGCCTCGTCGAAGATTACGGCTCCCGCTTCGGGCAGAATGCCGGCATCCGGCGCTCCTGCTGCTTGCTGCTTGATGCTGAGATCGGCAAAGAAGAGATGATGGTTGACGATGACGACGTCCGACTCAAGCGCCTTGCGACGCATCGCGGTGATGAAGCAGCTCTCCCAGTCAGGGCAGCTTTGTCCAAGACAGGCTTCACTGCGGGCGTCGAGTTTGTGCCAGAGCGCGGAGGTTTCGGGCAGAGCGTCAATCTCAGCACGATCTCCGGTTTCTGTTGTCTTTTCCCACCGCGCGATGTGGTGAAACTGATCGATCTCTTCGAGCCCGTTCAGGATTGGGTTGTCGCGCAACGCATAGAGTTTATGGCGGCAAAGATAGTTGCCGCGGCCTTTCATGTAACAGACACGAAGCGGACCGAGCAGCGATTCAAGAAACGGAATGTCCTTGAAGTAAAGTTGCTCCTGTAGATTCTTCGTACCGGTTGAAATGATCACGCGCTGCTGGCGCTCCCGAGCCAATCGCAACGCGGGCAGCAGATACGCCAGCGTCTTCCCCGTTCCGGTTCCAGCCTCGACGATGAGGTGGCGTTTCTCCTCGAAGGCCTTCTCGATCGCTCGGGCCATGTCGTACTGTCCGCGCCGATACTCGTAAGATAGTGAGGAACGTGAGAGGATTCCGCCCTGCGCGAAGAAGTCGTGCAGCGATGGAAGGCGCTCATCAGTTTCGAGCGGGCCGGGCTGTATCTTGGCTGGCGTAGTTATCGACAAGGCGAAGAAGTGGCAAAACCTTTCTGGTTTCTATAATAGACATTGTTTGGGCCGTGCTTGCTAAGTGGCCAATTTGGAATAACCTTGCCGCCAGAGAGGCAGCAGGAGAAAGCTGGATCTTCGGTTGGCTAGAGACAACAAAAAGCGCCTAGGTAAAAAGCACCGGCAGGCAAGCACGCGACCGAAGAAAGGTCGCGCACCTAAAGTTTCTCCTACGACCGGCGCGGTTGCTCCACGCGGGCGCAAGGTCATTGGATCAAAGCAGGCTGAGACCGAGAAGGCCAAACGGCTACCCAAACGGTCCCCCGAGCGGGAAGCTCGCGTGACGCTGACGCAGCAGCGCCGGCCGGCGAGAAGCCTGAAGCCAACCAATGTGCGCAACGGAAATGAGTCCGCTGACGAACTGGTCGACTGGCGCGAAGCGGAATTACGCGCAGCCAGCTATGACACCACTCCCGATGGTGCGAGGCGCGCGTCCATTGACGCGCCATCTCCACTGATTGCCATCTGCGGGCGACCTAACGTCGGCAAATCGACTCTGTTCAATCGGCTGACAGGCTCGCGTCGCTCCATCGTTGGCGATGAGCCGGGGATTACGCGGGATCGCATCTATGGCGAGATCGAGTGGGCCGGACGAAACGTTCGGATTGTCGATACCGGCGGCGTCATTCCCGATGATGAAGCACTGATTCCGAGCGAGATTTTTCGTCAGGCTCAGGTTGCGTTGGAAGAGGCTGACGTCATTGTGATGGTTGTTGACGGACGAACGGAGCTGGCCTCCCCTGATATGGAGTTGGCGCGGCTGCTGCTTCGCGGCGGTAAACCGGTGTTTCTGGCGGTCAACAAGATGGAGACCGTGGAGTTGCTGGTCGGTGCGGAAAATTTCCGGCGCCTTGGCTTTCGACACGTGTTGCCGGTTTCGGCGGAGCATGGGACCGGTGTTGGCGACCTGCTCGATGAGGTATTCGCGGCGCTTCCGGCGGAGATGGTTGCGGAGGAGCCAAGCGAGGTGATGCTGTCGACCGGCGACGAGATCGCCGAGGATGAAGATGGTCCTCAGACAGTGCGGCGTTTGCGGACGCATGGCGAGTTTGAGCAGACCGAGACCAAGATTGCGATCATCGGGCGGCCGAATGTCGGTAAGAGCACTTTGCTGAATGCCCTTACCGGAACGCAGCGTGCCATTGTGTCGCCGATTGCGGGAACCACGCGCGATGCCGTGGATGAGGTTGTCGAGCGTGACGGGCACAGTTTCCGGTTTGTCGACACCGCGGGAATTCGCCGGAAGGGCAAGACGAAGCTGATGGCCGAGAAGCTCTCGGTGGTGATGGCCCGGAAGCATCTTGAGGCGGCGGACGTTTCGTTGCTGTTGATCGACGCAATTGAGGGCGTTACGGCACTCGATGCGAACATCGGCGGCTATGCGCATGAGAGCGGCCGTTCGGTTGTGATCGTCGTCAACAAGTGGGACGCGGTGACGACAAAGCGGACGGATGGAAAGGCTCCCGCGGATAAGAAGATTTATGAGGGCCAGGTCCGCGACTCTCTCAAATTTCTGAGTTATGCTCCCCTGCTGTTTATCTCGGCGGCGGAGCAGCAAGGCATCGAGCAGGTGTTCAAGAAGGTGGAGCTTGCAGCGCGCGAGCGGCGCAAGCGCGTCTCGACGGGACAGATGAATCGGTTCCTTGAGCGCGTCGATTTCCAGAAGGCTTCCGTTCCGATGTCGAAGCGGATCAAGATCTATTACATGACGCAGGCTGCGGTTGCTCCTCCGACGTTTGTGCTGTTCACCGACAAGTCGGTGAAGCTCCACTTCAGCTTCGAACGGTTTTTGGAGAACCAGATCCGGGAGGCGTTTGGGTTCATTGGATCGCCTATCTGGTTTAAGGTTCGGGCCAGAAACAAGAAGTGATCAGGAGGGGGACCCCCCTCCCCCTATCTTTTGGCGCAAATTGTTCATAATGCTTGACTTAGATCTGTGCCAGTTTTGTAAATTATTCTATCTAAACAATTTATCTGCAAAGCACTCCAAATAAACCGGTTACCGGATTAAAGACGAAGGCCCTGATGACTCGGGGCCTTTACCTGCTTCTATTGTAACGACCAGGCAAAACTCGTCTGCCATGTGGAAACTGATTGTTTTGTGTTAGATGAGTGTTTTCTGGCCTTGACAGAATTTCTGTGGAAATCTTCATGGCCATCAGAGGGCTGGTTCAGGAGGTGGCGGGGTAATGGGTTGGAAGGCGGGCGGCGGGGCAGGCGGAGGTGGAGCGTAGGGATAGACCTGGGCGGGCGGTTCGAGAAGGTCGCCGAGCATGGGATAGCGGCCTCCGAGGAAGTAGAGGGCATAGGCCTGGAAGAAGACGTGGAACGCTCCCAGGGCAAGGGTGGCGAAATACATTGCGACGATCATGAAGACGACGAGGAGGAAGATGCCTCCGGCGATCAGGGCGACATGCCCGGCGTCTCCCACGGAGCGGAACAGGAGCCAGCCGAGGAGGGCGATGATACCGAGGATGACGAAGGCGGCGATCTCGGCAAGCAGGACTGCTACCTGTAAAACCATCACGGCCACGATAGCGAGGGCTATCTTGAGAACGACATAGAGACTGACAGGGCCGGGCTCAGCACGCAGGAGACCGAGGAAGCGGCGAAGGCCCTCGCGCGCGGTTGTGTTCTCGATGGCAATGGAGGGGAGAACGAAGTTCGTCAGCAAGGAAGAGCAGAGCGTGGCGAACATAAGCGGCAGGCCGATGATGGCATAGAAGACCAGGAGGCTGCCGATGAAGTGTGGTGATGGAGGCTCTCCGGGTGTGGGAGTGTTTGCCTGCAGGTTACGGAAGGCGAAGACGAAGGCCGGCGAGATGATGAGCGCGAAGAAGAGACTGACAATGAGCTTGAGACCGACCCATCGCCAGGTGTGCGATGCGTGACGTCTCCAGGAGGGAGCGACGAATTGCTCCCTGAGGAGGACGATGTCGAAGAGGACGAACTCAAGGCGCGCTCCGATGTAGAAGAAGACGAAGAGCACGAGCGACGCAATGATATTGAAGCCTACCGAGAAGAGGACCAGAGGAAGGCTTTTGGGGTGGGATCCGAGAGAGCCGAGTGTGAGCGCTGGAGTCGGGATGAAGATGCTGACCATTGCGGAGAGATAGGCCGTGGCAGCGAGTTTCCAGGAGCGTCCCCATTGAAAGGGCTGGAAGAGAATGGCTTTGGTGCGAGCGATGGCCGGGTTGATGGCGTCAGTGGCGGAGAGCGGTCTCATGTGGTTGTGGCATGAGAGTATCGCGAGTAGCCCGCTTCAGGAGCGAAAAAAAGGTGCGAATTGGCACCGGGAAGAACTCTTCAACGTTACGCACGATCTTTGGAGCAAATGGGTGAAGCAACGGTCACTTAAATCTTGTTGACACCTATTAATGATTTGAGTAGATTCGGCGCTACCTCCTCGCAAATGGAATTGTTGCAGCTTGGCTATCACGTTTCGCTGAGGTGACTTTCTTTGCGGATCTATCGATCGCATTTTTGCTTTCCCTACTCTATCGCCTTCCCCCTCTTATGCAGCTTCGGCAGTGAGAATGCTGTCCGGATCGCTTTGCTTGTTCGGTGTTAAGACTTGCTCTTTTTTGATCCCTTGTTGGAGGTGACGCTTTGCGACCTACCTGTTTTCGCTTGCTGCGTTGTATTGCTTTTTTGTTGTTCTGCTCTATAACCAGCCAGAGTCTGGCGTCCGCCGGGGACACTCCAGTTCCTCTTACGGCTGCGATGGCAAAGCAGGCGCTGGAGGCACATGGTGTAGGCAAGATGGTGAAAGTGAAGGAGACGGATGGAAAGGTGTTGCGGGCGAAGATTGTGACGATCGGCGAACAGTCCGTCGTACTGCAGCAGGGTTCGAAACCAACGGCCGAGGTTCCCTACGCGAATGTGACTGCGGTGACTGGACCTGGACTCTCGACCGGCCAAAAGGTGGCCATCGGCGTTGGGATTGGTGTTGTCGTTTTGGTGGCGATAACCGCATATATAGCGGCTCACGCGCTAGACGGCCTGAAGGGTTTGTAGCGATCGCGCCTTTAACCAAGCGTCCCATGCTTCGAGAGCGCGCTCGCACTGAATGCGGTGGCGCTCTTTTTTGTCGCGGATTTTGCGGCGCAGTTCTTCTTCGAGCGGAGGCAGGAGGTCGAAGGTGATGTTGGCCGGGTCGAAGCGCTTGCCTTCGGCGTGGGTGATGTAGTGCGTGAGAGAGCCGTTGGCGGTGATGCGCGGGGCGGGTGTGGGGGTGAGGCCTTGCGCGAGTGCGGCGGCGTAGCGTCCGGCGAGGAGGCCGGAGGCGATGGACTCGGTGTAACCTTCGACTCCGCTTAGCTGGCCAGCGATGAGGATGGCGGGGTGATTTTTCAGCTGCAGGGTCTCGGTGAGGACCGCTGGAGCGTTGATGTACGTGTTGCGGTGGATCTGGCCGTAGCGAAGGAACTTCGCGTTTTCAAGGCCTGGGATGAGGCGAAGGATGCGGGCCTGCTCGCCGTACTTAAGGTGATTCTGGAAGCCGACGAGGTTGTAGGAGTCGGCGCGGAGGTTTTCCTGGCGTAACTGGACGACGGCATAGGGCCACTTGCCGGTGCGCGGGTTGGTGAGACCTGCGGGCTTCATAGGGCCGAAGCGGAGGGTGTCGCGACCACGGCGGGCGATCTCTTCGATGGGGAGGCAGCCTTCGAAATACTTGAGGTTTTCGGTTTTGGGCTGGACTTCAGTGGCCGGGGTTAACCGCAGGTCCTTCGACTCCGCTTCGCCGCGCTCAGGATGACACGCTTGCGAAGTGGAAGCGGCTGTTGGAATTTGTTCCCATTCTTTGGCGGGGACGGCTTCGGCGGTGGCGAGGGCGTCGATGAAGCGGTCGTACTCTTCTTTGGTGAAGGGACAGTTGATGTAGTCGGCGGTGCCTTTGTCCCAGCGGGCGGCGAAGTAAACCTTCTCCAGGTCGATGGTGCCGGCGTCGACGATGGGGGAGATGGAGTCGTAGAAGGCGAGATGATCTGAGCCGGTGAGGCGCTGGAGTTCTGCGGTGAGCGCGGGCGAGGTGAGGGGCCCGGTGGCGAGGATGGTGATGACGTCGGGGTCGTTCTCGTTGAGAGAGGTGACCTCTTCGCGGACTACGGTGATGTTGGGTTGAGCTTCGACGAGCGCCTGGACACGGCGGGAAAATTCGGTGCGGTCGACGGCGAGGGCGTGACCGGCGGGTACGGCGGAGGCGTCGGCTGCGCTAAGGAGGAAGGAGTTGGCGCGGCGCATCTCCTGCTTGAGGAGCCAGGGGGCTGAGTTTTCGGACTCGGATTTGAGGGAGTTTGAGCAAACGAGTTCGGCAAAGTCGGAGGTCTGATGGGCTTCGGTGGAGCGGTGCGGACGCATCTCGTAAAGAGTGACTTCACAGCCCAGAGCGGCGGCCTGGAGAGCAGCCTCCGGGCCAGCAAGTCCGCCGCCGATAACTTTTACTTTTTTCATAGGGATTGCTTCCGGGTACGGCGATGGCCAGCCAGTCCGCCGCCGATGACTTTTACTTTTTTCATAGGGATTGCTTCCGGGTACGGCGATGGCCAGCAAGTCCGCCGCCGATGACTTTGATCTTCTTTGTCATTCCGTCGCCATCCCCCTCCCCTACCTTCTTCGCAAAATATTCTATACATAAGACTTAGCTGCGTATTGCGCAGGTGAGTCTGCTTGGATTTTGGTCTTGCCCCCTCTTTTTATTATAGCGAGGTGTCCATGCTGGCATCCCTCGGTGCGGTCTTCGGAATGGGAATGAAGAAGGCGGCCGGGGGAGTCGCTGACTGCTCGTGCGTGAAGAAGACAATCGTGCGCGTTTATTTGTCGTTGTCTACGTCTTCGAGCAAACCATACCAGCCGATGATTTCGCCATTGTCTCCGCGTCGCGGGTTAGCCCTCGACCGGGCGAGGTGCCACTCTCCGTCCGCGGTGCGAATGCGGAATTGGAAATCGTGCGTAGTTCCGGCCTTCACGTCCGACGCCCACTGCTCTTCAAGCACGGGTAAATCGTCCGGATGCACCACCTTGTGCCAACCGCGACCGAGAAGATCCCCTGGTTTAGCTCCGGTGAGCCCCTGCTCGGCGGTCCAACTCATGTTTCCGTGCGCGTCCGCAACAAAGGGATAGCTGGAACTCAATTCCAACGGCCGCTGGTAATGTTCTTTCTGCTCGTGCAGTTCTGTTTCCACCCGCTTCTGGGCAGTGATGTCTTTGAGGGCAACGGAGATTCCCACCACCTCATTGGCTTCGTCGAGGACGGGCTGACAAAACATCAGAAACGTATTCAATTCCGATGGCGTCTTGCCGGACGGGTAAGGAATTTCCAGGTTGTAGATGGGTTCACCGGCGAGAGCACGCCGGAGATAGGGCTCCAGCCTGGGAAAGATAAGAGGCGCTATTTCCCCGACCGTCTTTCCCAGTCGAGGCTGCGGAGGCGAGGGGAGCATCTCTTCAAACTGCTTGTTGATGCTGATATAGCGGAGGTCACGATCGAGGAAGCAGAGGCCGAGAGGCACGTGGTCGTAGATGGCCTGCAGCTGTGCCAGGCGGAGCGCCGGGGCGACCTCAAGATTGGCGGCCATATCGGATGCGAGCAGCGGGGATGATGGAGGCGCGGACAGGGTGTTTTTCGCGATGAGTGCAGAAACTTCATTGAAAGGCACAGGGCGGCTGTAGAAGTAGCCCTGGCCCAGTTCACAGCCCATGTAGAAGAGCATGTCGACATGCATTTTATTTTCGATGCCTTCGGCGATGGCGATGAGGCCGAGACTCTGTCCGAGGCCGGCGACGGCCGCTGTAATCTTTCGACTCTCGCGCTGGTCATTCATGGAACGGATAAAGCTCTGATCGATCTTGATCTCGTCGAGCGGCAGCGAATTGAGATGGCGAAGGCTGGAGTATCCGGTTCCGAAGTCATCGAGCGCGATCCTTACACCGTGCTTTTTGAGATCCTTCGCAATGGCGATGGGGACTTCGAGATCGCTCAGCAGGGCGGTCTCGGTGATTTCGATTACGAGTTGACGAGGCTGAAATCCTGCGTATTCCGCTGCCGTGAGGATTCTCGCGGACAGGCCGCGATCGTGCATCTGGCTTGGCGTTATGTTGACCGACAGAGTGAGGTGCGCGGGAAATGAGGGCGCCAGCGCCGTGCATGCCTGCTCCAGAAGGAGATGGGAAAGAGGCTCCATCAATCCGGACCGTTCGGCCAGATCGATGAACTTGTCGGGAGAAACTAATCCGTATTGCGTGTGTTGCCAACGGGCCAGCATCTCGAAGCCCCAGAGGCGGCCGGAGCGCAGTTCCACGATGGGCTGGAAATAAGGAATGACCTCGCGGCGATCAATGGCAATGCGCAGGTCGGCAGCCGAAATGAGTGCAGCAGCCATTTGCGGAGCATTCTACCCAAATTCAGGCGTGAACTGGGTTTGCATGCGAAGGCTCCAGCACGGTTTACGAGCTTTCTGATTTCCCGGCGAGGGTATTGAGAGCTTCGCCTTCGAGGCGCATGATTCGCCACTCGTGGAGCATGTTGGCTCCCATCTGTTCGTAGAAGTCGATGGCGGGCTGGTTCCAGTCGAGGACGTGCCATTGGAAGCGGTCTCCGCGTTGGAGGGTGATGGCGGCGAGGCGCGCGAAGAGAGCCTTGGCGATGCCCCGGCGGCGGAACTGAGGACGCACGAAGAGGTCTTCGAGATGGATGCCGGCGTTGCCTCGCCAGGTGGAGTAGAAGGGGAAATAGAGCGCCATCGCGGCTGGCTTCGTTACGCCGTTTTCAGTCCACTCGGCGATCAGGCACCGGAAGACCGGACGAGGGCCGAAGCCATCGCGAAGGAGATCAGCTTCTGTAGCGACAGCGGCCTCTGGTGCGCGCTCGTACTCCGCCAGTTCACGGATGAAAGCGAGCATCTCCTTCACATCGGTGGGGATTGCTTCTCGAATGGTAAGGGCAGCAGGAGTTTGGGTTTCAGTCTGATTCATCGTGGTGTCCGGCATCGTCTATACGGATATCCGGACACCTGCGGTGATTTTGGGGTTTCGAAGGAAAAGCAACCGCAGGTCCCTTCCGGTGGTTCGAAAGCTAACCGCTATCTTGTGGTGGTGAAACCCTGCCAATCAGTTTTTCGCGGAGGTCTTCTGTGAGTTGTCGGGGTTGGCGGCGAGCCACTTGTCGAAGGGGATCGTGAAGGCGAAGAGCTGTTTTTTGCGATCGAGGGTGTAGATCATCTTGAGGTAGAGCTGAGCACCTTTCAGGGCAGGGTCGTCGAGCTCTTTGATGTCGTAGAAGAGATAGCCTGCGAGGGTGGAGTGGGGGTTGACCGTGGTCCCCTTGAACCCGAAGTCATCGTCATCCTGAATGATTTTTTTATCAACGGGGGCGTGATGTATGGGGATGTTGGTGAGCGGAATTTTGGTTCCATAGGCGGCGCTATGAGAGTTGAAGAGGCGGCGGTTGATGTCTTCGAGGGTGGCCGCCGGGATGACGTCTTTGGTGGCGGAGATGAATTGAATGCGGACTTCTTCGAGAGTGACGGCAGTGTCGCTGTCGTTGGTGATGATGACGCGAACGGGAAGAAGGCTGTGCTGAATGTAGGGCAGGCGGAAGAATGGGCAGTCATGCGAGTCGGTACAGGGTTCGGCCGCGATGGTGACGTGCTCGTCGGGATGGGTGTCGAACGCAGCGTATTGATTGGCTGGTTTGGGAGGAGGGGCCTTTTTGTCGTTAGCGAAGGCTGGAACCGCTATAGCGGCCAAGGTGGCGGCGCAGAAAAGAGATTTCGAGAGGGATGCGAGGGACCGGTGGGAGTTCATGAGCAAGTTCAGTATCATCTTCGCTGGCGGTGTGGGTAAAGAGAAGAGGTGCAGTTGGGATTGATGATGGCGGTGTACAGCTTGTTGCTGGGTGCGGTGCTGGTGGTCGGGGCACCGTACTGGCTGCTGCGAATGGCGACGAGCGGCCGGTATCGCGCGGGGCTGTGGGGACGGCTGGGACGCGTGCCTGAGGGCTTACGTGAGGCGGTCGCGGGCAGGCGCGTGGTGTGGCTGCATGCGGTTTCGGTGGGCGAGGTGATGGCTGCGGCTCGTCTCATAGCGGAGTTGCGCAAAAAACTGCCGGGTTGGGTGATTGCGGTCTCCACTACCACTGAGACGGGGCAGAATCTGGCGCGTGAGCGGCTTAAAGATTCGCCGGTGTTTTATATGCCGCTGGACTTTCCCTTTTCGGTGCGGCGATACCTGGGGGTCCTGCAGCCGAAGTTGATCGTCCTGATGGAGAGTGAGTTCTGGCCTCGGTTGATGCAGGAGTGTGCGCGACGTGGGATCCCGATGGCTGTGGTGAATGCAAGGGTTTCGGACCGGTCGTTGCCCCGGTATCTTCGGCTGCGGGCTTTGTGGCGGCCACTGCTTGGCAATGTGTCACTGTTTCTCGCCCAGAGTGAGGAGAATGCGGAGAGACTGAGGAGGATTGGGGCTCCTGCTGAACGAGTGCGGGTGAGCGGTAATTTGAAGTACGACGTACGAGTGACGGGCGGGAACGCCATGTCGGATTCGATTGCTTCGCATCTGCCCGTCGATGCAGCGGTGGTTGTTTGCGGCTCGACGCTTGAGGGCGAGGAGAGAATGCTGCTGGATGCCTGGCGCTCTGTGGTGGCGAAGGCGCCCAATGCGGTGATGGTGCTGGCTCCGCGACATCCGGATCGGTTTAGAGCCGTAGCAGCGTTGGTTGCGAGTGAGTTTGCGATAAAGCGCGCGACAGAGTTTCGCGAGCGGCCTGTGCAGATTGTTGCAGGCGATGTTTTCTTACTGGATACTATCGGCGATCTTGCTTCGGTTTATTCGCTGGGTGCGGTAGCATTCGTGGGCGGTAGCCTTGTGGCTTCGGGCGGACACAATCCGCTGGAGCCGGCGCAGTTTGGGGTACCTGTGGTGGTGGGCCCATCGTTTGAGAATTTCAGGGAGATCGTCGACGCCATGCGCGCGAGTGATGCGATCCGTGTTGTGGAGCCTCAGGGTTTGACGGAGACCTTATGCGGTCTGCTGGCAAATCACGGGGAGGCTCGCGCGATAGGCGAGCGGGCCCGGCGTGTGTTTGAGGCCCAGGCAGGCGCTACGGCGCGAACGGCAGATGCTTTGATGGAGTTGGTGGAGCGCAATCGATGAGCGCGCTGAGGCAAGTGCTTGGGCCGCTCGCGCCAGTGTACGGGGCCATCGTGCGCGTGAAGCGATGGATGTATCGGGCGGAATGGCTGAAACAGAAGCGGCTGCCGCGGCCTGTGATCAGTATTGGAAGCATCTCCGCCGGAGGAGCGGGAAAGACTCCGGTGGTGATTCTGCTGGCGGGAATCCTGCGACGGCGCGGATATGCGGTAAGCATTCTTACACGCGGATATGGGCGCGTATCGACACTGATCGAACGCGTGGAGCCGTATGACGATCCACACTGGCATGGAGACGAGCCGGTGCTGATGGCACAGCGGGCGGGAGTTCCGGTATTCGCCGGAGCGGACAGGTATGAGGCGGGATTGCTGGCCGAGAAGGATGATGCAGACACGAAGACAGGCGTCCATCTGCTGGACGACGGATTTCAACATCTGAAGCTGGCGCGCAGTGTCGATGTCGTTTTGCTGACGAAGCAGGATGTGGAGGATCGCCTGCTTCCCGCGGGTTATCTGCGGGAACCTCTCTCCGCGTTGAAGAGCGCCGATGTTCTCGTGCTGCGTGCAGATGAGACTGAGGGGTTGCAAAATGTCGTCGCAACGGTGAGGCATGAGCACGGGCGGCCAGTGACATGGGTGATTCGCAGGAAGCTGCAGCTGAGCGAAACCGATCACATCGAGCTGCCGAGGGACCCGCTGGCGTTCTGCGGGATCGCGAGGCCGGACGGCTTCACAAGGATGCTCGCGGCGGAGGGTTATGAGCCAATCGAAACCATACCGTTCCCTGACCATCATCCTTATGGCGAGGACGATATTACGAGGTTGATTGAGAGGGCGCGGAGCCTGGGAGCGAATGGATTTGTGACGACCGAAAAAGACGCCGTCAAGATCACGCCTGAGATGCGGGATCGTCTGTCGGCAATTGGACCCCTGGTTGTTGCCCGTCTGATCGTGGAGCTGGAGGACGAAAAAGAGGCGCTCGCTCAATTGATCGCGCTGGTAGGAGAACTCGATCGCCGAAAGCGCTGACTGCTTCTCTGCGTGAGAGAATGACGGCTGAATGCAGGAACCCCCGCGGGAGAAGTCGGACAACAAGCGCGTACTGATCGTGCGGATCGGCGCAATGGGCGATGTACTGCACGCCATGCCCGCAGTCACGGCACTGCGGAAGGCGCATCCTGACTGGGAGATTGGGTGGGTGGTTGAGCCGCGATGGCTTCCGCTGCTAAAAGCCGCCGGAAGCCGGGGGCGAGGAATCGCGATGCCTTTGGTGGATCATGTTTACCTTGCGGCGACCCGGAATTGGAAGAAGCGTCCGTTTTCGGCAGACACGCTGGGAGCGATTCGTTTCCTGGCGAGGGAGCTGCGTGAAAGGCGTTTCGATCTTTGCGTCGATATGCAGGGTTCTATCCGGTCGGCGGTGATTGGCAGGCTCGCCCGAGCGAAGAGATTTGCCGGACCAGCGGAGCCGCGGGAACGCGAGGCTCGGTGGCTCTACGGAGAGCGGGTCGAGATGTCGGCCCGGCATGTGATCGATCAAGGCTGTGAACTGCTCGGTGCTGCAGCGGGCGAAAGGCTTTTACCCGCGAGGGTTGTGCTTCCGGTAGACGCAACTGCGGAGAGGGAATGCGACATCCTGCTCGAACGCTTAGCGGCGGGACGGCCGTTTGTGATGATTGCGCCATCGGCGGGATGGGGCGCGAAGGAATGGCCTCCGGAGCGCTACGGCCTTGTGGCAAGAGCCTTGTTTGAAGCCGGGTTTGCTGTGCTGGTGAACGCAAGTTCGGCTGGAGACGCTCGCGCTCTGGCTGTTGTGGAAGCAAGTGGCGGACGAGCTGTGGCTGTGCCGGGTTCGATGGCCCATCTGGTTGCCATGGTGCGGCGGACGAGCCTGATGGTCGCTGGGGACACGGGACCTTTGCATCTTGCGGCAGCGCTTGGGCGGCCGGTCGTTACGATCTTCGGGCCAACGGATCCTGCGCGGAATGGACCTTATGGCACGGTTGCCCGTGTCCTGCGAAGCGCTTCAAGTCAAACCGACCACAGCCGGCACGTCGATCCGGAAGCGGGGATGCTGCAGATTAAAGCAGGCGATGTGGTTACAGCAGCAATCGAGCTTCTGAAGGCAGAACAGGGTAAGGTAGTTGGGTGAGTGAAAGAACACAGTGGCAGCGCATCGCGCGGCGAATTCGTGTACCGCTTGGATTTGTTTTCGCAGCGATATTTTTGTGGCTGGCGCGGCCTACGTGGAAGACGATGCTTGCAAGCCTTGTCCTTGTTGCGCCGGGGTTGTGGCTTCGCGGGTATGCGGCTGGATATGTCCGCAAAAATGCCGAGCTGACGCGTACGGGACCTTATGCCTACACGCGGAATCCGCTCTATCTGGGTTCGATGATGATTGCCTTCGGTTTTGCAGTGGCTTCGGGGAGCTGGATGATCTTCGTGGCCCTGGCGGCGCTGTTTCTGGCGATCTATCTGCCGACGATCCGGTCGGAGGAGGAGTACCTGCGGGCGCATTTTGCAGGGTTCGATGAGTATGCGGCGGCGGTTCCACGGCTGCTGCCGAGGTTGACTGCCGCAAAGTCGACCGATACGGCGGGCAAATTTTCGCAGAAGCTTTATCTGCATCACCGCGAGTACAATGCATTTATGGGCGCCATCGCCATTTATGCGGCGCTGGCAGCACGCCTTCTGTTCTTCGGACGGTAGCCGCCCATGGAATCCAAGGCCTTGAGAGCTGCCTCTGTCGAACGGTAGGTTTAGAGATTTTCTCCCGGTTGCGTTGTTGCTGGTGGGGTTCGCCAGCGCGGCGGGGATGTGCGCGCAGCAAGCCGGAGCACCTGTCTCGGCGATTCCAACCCTGCAACCGCCGGCAGCCACCTTCACTCCACCTGCCCATCAGACACTCACGTATACCGTTGACTGGCGTGTATTTACAGCAGGATTGGCAGTATTTCAGCTGGAACAGCAGGGAACGACGCAAAAGGTAACGGCCTCAGGCGATTCGGTCGGTGGGGTGACGCTTCTATTTCCCGTGGTGGATCGCTTTCAATCGAACTGGGATACGAAGTCGGGATGTTCGTCGGGGTTCAGCAAGCAGATTCAGGAGGGCAGACGGAAGATGACAAGCGACCTGACCTTCAATGCGGCCCAGGGCAAGCAAACTCTGGTGGAGCGGAATCTGGTGAAGGGAACGACGAAGGAGCAGACGGCGTCCATCCCAGCCTGTGTTACCGATTCACTCTCGGCCATCTTTTATGCAGCGACACAGCCCCTGGTTGTGGGGGAGAGCTTCAAACTTCCGCTGGCGGATGCGATGCGAACCGTTACGGTAACCATGAAGGTAGAGGCCAGGGAAGAGATTAAGACCCCGGCGGGCATCTTCCAGACAGTCCGTGTCCAGCCGACGGCCGATGAGGGGATTGTAAAGAATCGGGGCAAAATATGGATTTGGTACTCGGATGACCCGCGGCATATTCCGGTGCAGATGCGCGCGAGCCTGTTCTGGGGTACGATAACGGCGCACCTGCAATCGGTTGAGACGAAGTGAGAAGACAAAGCGATGTCTACGAGCGATAAGTTGTCCGATGCCTTGCCAGATCCCGAGAATCTGATAACGGTTGGCAAGTATCTTGAACCGCTGGATGCCCAGATGGAGAAGAGCGTGCTGGAATCGGCGGGAATTGAATGCTTTCTGCAAGGCGAGAACGCCAATAGCCTGCTGGGAGCGGCATTCCGTGCTCGTCTGCTGGTGCACAAGAAGGATGAACAAGCGGCCCGAGAGGTTCTTGCGGCGACGGATGAGTTCGACGAGGACGAAATCGACGGCAACGGAATCGAAGCCGAAGAGGAGGAGTGCGAGTCAGACGATGACGACTGCGAGTAACGCAGCCAGGCGGCGTGCTGTCCTATGCCTCTCCGGAGGCATGGACTCGTGCGTGTGCGCAGCGCTGGCCAGCCGGGACTACGATGTTTTTGCATTGCACTTCAGCTACGGGCAGAGAACCGAGAATCGTGAATACAAGGCTGCAACGGAAATTGCTCGCCTGACGGGAGTTAAAGAATTTCTGCCCCTGCGGATCGACCTGTTTCGCAAAATTGGCGGGTCGGCGCTGACAGATACGGAAATCGATGTCCCGGTGGCTCGGCCGAACGAAGCTGTGATCGGGGCTGAAATTCCTGTGACCTATGTGCCGTTCCGGAATGCGCACTTTCTTTCGGCGGCGGTGAGCTGGGCGGAGGTTTTGGGGGCGAGAACTATCTTCATCGGCGCGGTGGAACAGGACAGCTCGGGCTATCCGGACTGCCGGCCGGCCTACTACAGGGCTTTCAACGAATTGATTCGACAGGGGACAAGACACGGCAAAATCGAGGTGGAGACTCCCCTGATCCAGATGCGGAAGAGCGAGATCATACGGCTGGGAGTTGAATTGGGCGCTCCGTTCCATGTAAGTTGGTCATGCTATTCCGGCGAGGATGAGGCGTGCGGAGTGTGCGAGAGCTGCGTGTTGCGGCTGCGAGCCTTTCGCGAGGCGGGCGCTCAGGATCCTATCCCCTATGCCACTTCGCAACGGACAACTTGAGCATCGAAGGTGTTGAGGAGTTGAGTTCGCGAGACTCAGAGACAAGTACGGACGCAGGTTATGGCGGCCGAAAGAGACCAGGAGAAAAGAAGAGATGAAACGTATCGGACGGAAGTGGAGCACTCTTGCAGCATCGCTGGCGATGTTTGCGCTGGCTGTGTGCCCTGCTCTTTTGCGCGCGCAGCAGACGGCGAGCATTCATGGCCATGTCAACAATCCCATTGGATCACCAGTAAGCAAAGGCGAGGTCCGGCTGACGCAGGACCGGTCTTCCGATGAGAAGACCCGAAAGTATGCGTACACATACGAGCTGGATGCAAACGGCGACTACAAGGGCTCAGGCATTACGCCGGGCACCTACGTGGTGATTGTTTTCCAGGAAGGCCGCAGCGTCGATTTTTACGACAACGTGACCCTTGCTGCGAGCGACGACAAGGTATTGAACTTCGACATGTCGCGTAAGGAGTACATCGACAAGATGACTCCGGAAGAGAAGAAACAGCTGGATGAGTTCAAGAAGAAGAACTCCGAGGTAGCAGCGGCGAATGCGAAGATCGCCAATTTGAACTCTACCCTGACGCAGGCTCGCGCGGATACCAAGGCAGGCAACTACGACGCTGCTGCGAAGGCGATGCAGGATGCGACGGCGGTGAAGCCGGATGAGGCGATTCTGTGGGTGGCGCTGGGCGATGCGCAACTCGGCCAGGCGGACAGCGCCGCGAAGGCTGTAAAGGCCGCGGGCAAATCGCCGACGACCGATTCTGAGGTGCAGCAGAAGTACAACGCCGCCGCGGCGTCGTACAAGAAGGCCGTCGACGCCAACGCGGCATCGAAGAAGCCCAACGTCGAGACAGCGGCGGCCGCCTATAACCAGCTTGGCCAGGCTTATGCCAAGGCTGGCAACGGCAAGGACGCCTCGGATGCTTATGAAGCAGCGGCCAAGGCCGACCCGGCAAAGGGCGGCATGTACTTCTTCAATGAGGCTGCCACCCTGTACAACGCCGGCAAGCCGGATGAAGCGGGAGTGGCCGCGGACAAGGCGATCGCCGCCGATCCGAACCGCGCCGACGCTTACTACATCAAGGCTCAATCCCTGATTCCGAAGGCTACGGTTGACCCGAAGACACAGAAGATCGTGGCTCCTCCGGGATGCGTTGAGGCCTACCAGAAGTACCTTGAGCTTGCTCCTGACGGCCCGCGCGCCGAAGAGGTCAAAGGTATTCTGACCGGCATCGGCGCCGAGGTGAAGTCCAGTTATAAAGCCACCAAGAAGAAGTAAGCTGGGTGGAATTCCATGAGGGGCCTTGGGCGATAGCGCCTGAGGCCCTTTGTGTTGCCTGGGGAGGATTGGATGGAGCGGATTCTGCAGTTTGATGAGGCTTTGGAGATCGTGCTGCAAGAGGCTGGATCGGTGGCGAAACCGAGGCGGGCGGAGACGGCTCCCCTGCTGGATTGCCTGGGTAGGATTTTGGCAGAGTCCGTGGCCGCGGACCGGGATCAGCCTCCCTTTGATCGATCGACTCGGGATGGCTTTGCCGTTCGGGCGGCTGAAATCTCTGGTGGGAGAAGCCTGAAGGTCCTTGGCCTGATTCGGGCAGGAGAGCAATGGACGGGGCAATCCCTTGCTGAAGGTGAAGCCATTGAGATCATGACTGGCGCCCCCTTGCCTGCCGGGGCCGATGCGGTCGTGATGGTGGAGCATGTCGAGACGGAGGATGGGTCGATTCGGCCGCAAACCGGGCGAAGCCTGCGGACGGGAGAGAACGTAGTCGCGAAAGGCAGCGAGGCAAAGGCCGGGGATGTGCTGCTGCCTCCGGGAACGAAGCTGGAGGCGGCGGAGATTGCTCTGGCTGCAGCCTGCGGGCGGTCTGCACTACAGGTCTTTGCCCAGCCGAAGGTGGCGATTGTGGCCACCGGCGATGAGCTTGTGGAGATTGATGAGACTCCGGAGTCGCAGGAGATTCGAAACTCCAATAGCTACGGAATTGCTGCGCTGGTCGCGGAGGTTGGAGGCATCGCAGAGAGGCTTGCGGTAGCACGGGATCGGCGTGAGGAGATTCGGGAGCGAATCGCGCATGCGCGGATGTGCGATCTGCTTGTTCTTTCCGGTGGCGTTTCGATGGGAAAGTATGACCTGGTGGAAGAGGTACTGGCTGAGTTTGGCGCAGAGTTTTTTTTCACGGGTGTGAGGATGCAGCCGGGAAAGCCGGTCGTCTTTGGGAGGTTGCCTAAGCAAGGCGCTCAAAGAGAGTGTTACTTTTTCGGGCTGCCGGGGAATCCGGTCTCGACGCAGGTAACGTTTCATTGTTTTGTGGGTCCGATGCTGCGAGCGCTTGCAGGAGCAGGTGTAGAAGGCCCGCGTTTTGCGCAGGCGATTTCGATGGAAGATATTCCTGGCAAGGCAGGACTGACGAGATTGCTGCCCGCGAGGTTCACATCGTCGCGTGTACGGCAAGAGGTGAGATTGGTGTCGTGGCAGGGTTCGGGAGATCTCGCCGCCAATGCGCGGGCAAACTGCTATGCTCTAGTAGCGGATGGACGACATCTATCGTCCGGAGAGTTAATCACAATTCTTCTGCGTTAAACGCGACATACATAAATCTTCGCTATCGTGAGGGACATGAGGCACTTAACGAATGCGGAGAACTGGTCGCTGATTGCTCTCATCGGGAGCCTGGTGCTGACGTACGTGGTCTGTTTCACGCCCGGGCATCAGCATGTCTTTGGTGATTGGCGTGATCCTGTATCGGCCTTTCTTGAATTAATAGTCGTAAGCGCTTCTATCGTCGAGGTCGCAGTGCTATTTTCGATGTCACGGCCTACGAGATGACAAAGCTTTCGCACTTCGATACAGACGGCAAGGCCAGAATGGTAGATGTGAGCGCGAAGGCGGAGACACGCCGCGAGGCGGTCGCTGCGGCTTTCGTGGAACTTTCAGAGGATGTGCTGCGGGCGCTCCCGGAGAACCCAAAAGGAAACCCGCTGGAAGTCGCTCGGTTTGCAGGAATTCAGGCGGCGAAACAGACGGCGGCGCTGATCCCGATGTGCCATCCTCTTCCTCTGAGCTTCGTTGATGTGCAGGCTTCGGTCGTCGAAGGCGGGGTCTCGATTGAGGCAACGGCTGCGACGGTTGCCGGGACCGGTGTCGAGATGGAGGCGATGGTGGCCGCTTCTGTGGCTGCCCTGACGGTCTATGACATGACGAAGGCGCTCGATAAGGGCATCCGGATTCGCGACGTGGTCCTGCTGCGCAAGAGCGGCGGCAAGAGCGGAGAATATGTGCGTCCACTGATTGGCACGGAAGGGCGCGGATAAATCTCTTTCCTGTTTCAGGGATTAAATTCCGAACCGGAGTCCCTTGCTGTGGCGTATTCTCTGCGTCAGGCCGCGGACTTGAAAAAGACAGGAAAATTCGCGCAATGGTGTTCCACCTTTTATTGCTGTCTCTGTTTCGCGGCAGCGGCCGGGCAAACGCCCGCACCACTGGGCAAGCTGGTTGATCTTGGCGGCCATCGCCTTCACGTCAACTGCACAGGACAAGGTCGGCCAACGGTTGTCGTTGAGAATGGACTGGGAGATTTCTCCTTCGACTGGATTCTGGTGCAGTCGCGGGTCTCGCGATTCACGCGCATCTGCACGTACGATCGCGCAGGATATGCATGGAGTGATTCCGGCCCTTTACCTCGCACCTTTGCGCAACTGAATCTTGAACTGAAGGACGCATTGGCGAAGCTGCGCGAGAAAGGACCGTTTGTGCTGGTGGGGCACTCGTTCGGCGGTCCGGTCATGATGAACTTTGCGATTTTGTATCCACAGGACGTCGCTGGAATGGTGCTTGTGGATTCCGCTTTCAAGGGACAGAGAGTTGGAATCGGCGGCGACAAGACGATTCGCCTGGGAGAGGGCGCAAAGGGCCAGATGGTTCCCGCACCACGAGAGGCGATGATGGACTCGGATCGGCCTCCTTCTACAGGCGAGGATGGGACCAGGGGATCACTGGACCCGATGTATAACCCATTGCCTCCAGCGGTTGAGAAGATGCAGGTATGGGCGCAGTCGCTGGCGAAGACAGACTACGCCGAGGCGAGTCAGCGGGAGTGGTCGGAGGAATATTTTGCAAGGTGGCTCGCGTCACCCCAGAATGGTGCGCTGGGCAATATTCCACTGGTGGTGTTGATGCGCGCAGAGGGTAGATACGGAGACGACCTGGATGTTCCTGCCGCGCAGCTGGAAAAAGAGCGGCGGGAAGGACAGGCGAAGCTGGCTCAGCTTTCATCCAGGGGAAAGCTGATTACAGTGCGAAGCGGACACAACATGGAGTTGGATGCGCCTGACGACGTAGCAGCCGCGATTCGCCAGGTCGTCCTCGCGGTACGAAGTCATAACCGACCCCAGAATTAGACGGCAGTGGCAAGACTGACAGCAAAATACTGGTGCGCGTCCTGCCAGGTATTGGTGAGATGGAAGCCTGCTGAAGCGAGCAGGTTCTCAACGCGCGCCAGCGTGAATTTGCAGCTGTTCTCGGTATGAATGGTTTCGCCAGCCGCGAAGTCAAGCTTGAGAGCGCCACCCGCGGAGTTAGCCGGGATGTGAACGCGCTGAGGAGCAAGAGCGACAAGGTGCATCTCGATGCGCGACCTGGAGGGATTCCAGATAGCGCGGTGTGCGAATGCTTCGGGTTTGAAGTTCGCGCTAAGCTCGCGGTTGAGCCGTTTGAGCAAATTGCGATTGAAGGCAGCGGTCACTCCGGCGGCATCGTTGTAAGCAGCCAGAATCGTAGCGATCTTTTTTTGTGAGTTGGGAGCAAGGTCGGTACCCAGAAGGAGCCGGTCACCGGGGAGGAGTTGCGCTCGCAGATTTCTGAGAACTCCTGTCGCATCTTCGGGACAGAAGTTACCGATGCTCGAGCCGATGTAGAGGGCCAGAGTACGCGTGTGGGGCAAACGGTTCTCAGGCAGTGGCTGTGTCGTGTAATCGGCTACCTGACATCGAACGGTGACACCGGGAATATTGTCGCGAATGTTTTTCGTAGCGGCTTCGAGGGCGGTGACGGAAACATCCACCGGCTGATAGACAACTGTCCCCTGCCTGCGCACAGCAGCAGCGAGAAGGATCCCGGTCTTGGTCGCCGTTCCGGCACCCAGTTCGATCAGCGTCAGAGTTGGGGAAAGCCCGTTTCCATTGCTGTGGGAGGCATGCGCGATTATCTCGTCGGCGTGTGACGTAAAGATAGCGCGCTCGGTGCGCGTGAGATAGTACTCCGGAAGTTGAGTAATCTGTTCGAAGAGGCGCGAGCCAGCCTCATCGTAGAAGAGCCATGGGGCAAGAGTTCGAGGATGCGACGTAAGGCCGGAACGCGCTTCTGCTGCAACAGCATCAACGGCGCTTGATTCGAGAGCGACACCTGCATCGGTGACCGCGGAAATAAATGGCACCTTGATGAGTTCCCTTCCCTGGGTGTTCGCGGTCTGGGCCGCTTCAGAATTGGATGCACTTTGAAGTGCTGGGGGCTCTTGAAAATTGTAGACCTACTGACAGCCTGGTGTCAGTAGAGCTCGCGATCTCGGGACAACGGAACCGCTAACGGAAGAGAACTTTCCTTGAGACCCGTGCCTGTGAGTTGGTGGGCACGTGCCGTCTGCAGATACCAGAGCAGCCGTGCAGCGGCGGCTTCGGGTGTAAGGCCTGTTTCACGAATATTGGAGACGCAGTTGCGATCAGCGTCGGTGCGATCGGGATGCGGGCGCCAGGTGATGTAGGCTCCGAGCGAGTCGGGTGATGAGAGTCCGGGGCGCTCGCCGATCAGAACGAGGCTGAGTCTCGCGCCAAGAATGTGACCGATGGGATCTCCGATGGCGACACGGGCCTGCCGGACGAGGCAAAGTGGAGCAAGAGTCCAATTGGCGGCAATAAGTTGTGGAAGCAGATGTGAAAGCAGCGGAATCACGTTGCGTTCTACGGCTAAAGCGGAGAGGCCATCCGCGATGATAATGGCGAGATCGGATCGCGAGGGCTGGAGTAGTTTTGCTGAAGTTGAATCGAGAGTGCGGCCAAGGTTTGGGTGACGCAGGTAGGCGGTGCGGTCTGCGGCGTTGGTTCTGAGTGGAACGATGGAGACGTTAGCTTGCGCAAGAATGGGAAGCTCGGCCTGCAGGCGCTGAGTAAAGCTGGGAAGGTGGAGCGAGGCGTGGACGGCATCGCGAGCCAGCGCATGAGCTAATTGGAAGTCCAGGAGTTCCGCGGTGGCAATGCTATTGCCGGTTGTGGGAAGAGAGACTCGGGCTGGCGTGTGACTGCGAAGGTTGAGGGGCGGCATGATCTTTTACTTGCTGGTTGCCAGCTGTGGTTGGCGTGGCTCGGGAAGGGCGAGTTGGTCGCGAGCGTTGGTTTGGAGCCAGGCTTCGAACTCGGGTGCAGGGCGGAGGTTGAGCACGGAGCGGAGATAGAGTGCGTCGTGGAACGAGGTGCTTTGGTACTGAAGCATGACATCATCGGCTCCGGGCACGCCCATGATGTAGTTGACGCCCGCGACCCCGAGGAGGGTAAGGAGCGTGTCCATGTCATCCTGGTCGGCTTCGGCGTGGTTGGTATAGCAAACGTCGCAGCCCATGGGAAGGCCGAGTAACTTGCCGCAGAAATGATCTTCGAGGCCGGCGCGCAGGATCTGCTTCCCGTCGTAAAGGTATTCCGGGCCGATAAAGCCGACAACGGTATTGACGAGCATGGGAGAGTAGCGCCGGGCGACTGCGTAGGCTCTGGCCTCGCAGGTCTGCTGATCGACTCCGTGATGCGCATTTGCAGAGAGCGCGCTTCCCTGCCCTGTCTCGAAATACATAACGTTTTCCCCGATGGCTCCACGATGAAGCGAGCGCGCAGCGTGGTGGGCTTCGTCAAGCAGAGCGAGATTGACGCCGAAGGATTGGTTCGCCTTCTCGGTTCCGGCGATCGATTGAAAGACGAGGTCGACGGGTGAGCCTTGTTCCAGAGCGGCGAGTTGGGTGGTGATGTGGGCGAGGACACAGCTTTGCGTCGGAATAGCGTAGCGCTGGCGCAGGCTGTCGATCAGCTCAAGAAGATTCTTTGTGGTCGCAATGTTGTCTGAGACGGGATTGATGCCGATGACAGCGTCTCCAGAACCGAGGAGCAGGCCATCGATGATGGCAGCCGCGATGCCAATGGGATCGTCTGTGGGGTGATTGGGCTGCAGCCTTGTGGAAAGACGGCCTGCAAGCCCGACGGTAGTACGGAAGCGCGTAATGACCCGGATCTTGCGCGCGACCGCGATGAGGTCCTGCACGCGCATGAGCTTGGAGACGGCCGCGGCCATCTCTGGCGTAAGGCCGGGAGCGAGGGCGGCAAGTGATTCGGTGGTGGCGTGCTCCGATAGAAGCCAATCGCGGAGTTCGCCGACGGTGAGACTTGCGATGGGTGCGAACGCAGTAGCGTTGTGGGTATCGAGGATGAGGCGGGTGACTTCATCGGTCTCGTAGGGGATGACGGCTTCCTTGAGGAAGGCAGTGAGTGGGAGGTCGGCGAGAACCATCTGGGCAGCGACGCGTTCGACGGAGCTACGGGCAGCGATGCCGGCGAGTTCATCACCGGAGCGTGCTGGAGTGGCCCTCGCGAGGAGGTCTTTGAGGTCGCTGAAACTGTGGGTTACGCCGTCGATCGTGTGCCTGAGGAGCATGGTTCCTCGCATGCGATGGGCTGCTCGAGGCGATTCTATCAATGTGGTTTCAAATACGTGTTTTTTTTGACGAGCAGCGAAGTAGTGGCTACTTCGAGGCATCCTGCGCGAGACGGATGCCGGAGAACTGCCATCGCGTCGCCGGGGAGAAGAAGTTGCGGTAAGTGGATCGTATGTGGGTCGCCGGCGTGACGCAGGAACCTCCGCGAAGAACCATCTGCGAGGACATGAACTTGCCGTTATATTCGCCGAGCGCTCCGGGCAGAGGCTTGTAGCCGGGGTAACCGGTGTAAGGGCTGGCGGTCCACTCCCAGGCATCGCCGAACATCTGCTGGAGTCCCGAGAGAGACGCTGCAGGGGTAGGGTGTAGATTTCCGGTTTCCAGAAGATTGGCCTGTGTCGCAGGGATCGCCGCCGGCGTTTGTGCGGACTGCGAATAGGTGAAAAGCGCGGGTTGGGAGACGATGTCCTTGCGCAGAGTGCCAAGAGTTGCGGCAGCACACTCCCATTCGAATTCGGTGGGTAGCCGGAGACCGGCCCAGCGTGCGTAGGCATCCGCCTCGAAGAAGCTGAGATGACATACAGGTGTCTCGCTGAGGTCTTCGAGCGGGATAAAGCCGCGAAGGGTATAGACGCGCCAGCCCGACTTGGTCTCGGAGTCGCGGAACCAGTAAAGCGGCGCCTGCCAGTCCTCCGACCGCATGGTCGTCCAACCTTCGGAGAGCCAAAGCTCCGGTCGGTTGTAGCCGTTCTGGTCGATGAAGGCCAGGTACTCGGCGCAGGTGATGAGCCGCGTCGCCAGGCGGAAGGGTTCGAGGTAGACGCGATGCCGAGGCGACTCGTTATCGAAGGCGAATGCTTCAGGCGATTTGGGGTCGGCAGTCAGCCCGATTTCAGTCAGGCCGCCGGGGAATGCAACCCAATCCAGCGGAGGAGCGATGATGGCACCCGGCTTTGCCGGAATGGGCTCCATATACGGAGGGTGGAGAGGATTGGTGAAGAGAGCGTGTTTGATGTCGGTGGCGATCAGCTCCTGGTGCTGCTGTTCATGCTCCAGGCCAAGAGTCATCCGGCGCGCCACCTCATCTTCAGGTGGGTGCTTAAGGAGACGCTCGATCTCCGAGTCCACATGAGCGCGGTAGGCGAGGATGGACTCCAGCGGAGGCCGCGAGAACGAGGAGCGGAGTTTCTTCTCCGGCATGTCGCCCAGTGCGTTGTAGTAGCTGTTGAAGAGCCAGCGGAAGTCGGCGTGGAAGGGCTTGTATACGGGAAGGAACTCGGAGAGAACGAAGGTTTCAAAGAACCAGCTTGTATGGGCGAGATGCCATTTCGCTGGGCTGGCTTCCGGACAGGACTGCACCATGAGGTCTTCAGGAGAAAGCGGGCTACAGAGCTGCGTCGTAGCATGACGCACGGCCCGATAGTATGCCAGCAGCGAAGATGCAGTTGGGGCAGAGTGTGCAGTAAGAGCCATGGCAGTATTCCCTCGCTTTTGGTTGTGAGAGGAAGTCAACTGCGTTTGGATGCAGTGACCACTGATGGACGTTGGATGCTTTCTACCATACTTAGGTTACAGCGTAGACCCATGTCGGTTGAGCAAGCTGGCCAGAAGAAACGCCGTAGCGGCCGCCGTTCCTCCGATGAGGACGGTTTGTAAGGCGCTGCGCAGCCAGCCGGTGCCAACGAAACGGCCCTTCAGGGCTCCGAAGACCGCTAACGCTACAAGAGTAATGATGACAGAAAGTTTAAGCGCCGCGAGATTATTTTCCACAAGCATGTAAGGCAGGAGCGGAATAAGCCCTCCTGCAATATAAGACGCAGCAATCGTCAAAGCGGAACGGTGGGCTCGGTTGGCGGCAGGCTCTTCCAGGCCGAGTTCGAAGCGCATCATGAAGTCCACCCAGGCGGTCGGGTTCTGCTTCAAGGCCTCGAGGACCGGAGCGGCGCTCGCACGCGGAACATCGTAGTGTTCGAAGATCTCGTAGATCTCTTCCTCCTCATCATGGGTCCGTTCGACAATCTCGCGCTGTTCGCGTTGCCGTTCGGAGACGTAATGCTCGGCATCTCCCCGGGCGGCGAGATAGCCTCCCAGTCCCATGGCGATCGAGCCGGCGGCGATCTCGGCCAGGCCGGCAAGAACGACGATGTGGGAGGAAGCAACAGCTCCGGAGAGACCCGCGGCGAGGGCGAACGGAACGGTAAGACCGTCCGACAGGCCGATGACGATATCCCGAACCGTCTCGGACGACTCGAAGTGGCCTTCTATGTGTGGAGTGTGGCGGTGCGGTGGATGGGCGATGGCTTCGGTCATGGCGGTAGTGTATTGCCAGATGAAACCTGCTATCCCAGAAAGCGAAGATTTTGTTTGCGGACAGAGTCTTTCGAAGGAAGCCAACGTCTGTAAGGTCAAAGGATTCACGCCGGAAGGCGGAAGAACGATTATGAGAGATCGATTGCAGTTTGTTGGAACGGTAATGCTTTGGGGAGCGATGGTAGCGGGTTTGCCGGGGGTGATGAGGGCTCAGGACGCCCAGGAGGGGTTCGGGCGCGGCGAAGGCAGGGGACAGTTCGCCGGCGGCCAGATGGTGCGAGGAACGGTTACGGCGGTCGCAAGCGACCACCTGACCGTCAAGACGGATGCAGGCGACATCTACCAGGTTACGATTTCGCCGAATACGCGACTGACGAAAGACCGTCAACCGGTGAAGGTTGCCGACATCAAGGCCGGAGACAATGTGGGAGCCATGGGAGTACTCGATGCTCCTGCGAAGACGGTGCATGCTCTTGGCATCTTCGTGGTGGATGCCGAGCAGGCAAAGAAGATGCGCGAGAACCTCGGCAAGACATACATTGCCGGCAAAATAACGGCGATTGATCTGGACGGGTTGAAGCTGACGGTGCAACGCTCGGACAACGTGAGCCAGGTGATCGCAGTCGATGAAGGAACATCGTTCCGCCGTGGCGGCCGCATGATGATGTCGATGATGAACGGCACCGGTCCGGTCGATAGCAACAGCCCCGCACGGGGAGCAGGCTCGGGTTCCGGCGCGGCAGCAGGCGGGGGTGAGAGCATCACCCTGGCCGACATTAAGGTAGGCGATATGGTCGCGGGGCCTGGAGCGTTGAAGAACGGCGTCTTTGTGCCAACCCAGCTTGGGGTGACGGACCCTTCGCAACAGCGCAGGCAAAGACGGAGCGGTGACGCTCCCGATGCAGCGGCGGCACCTGCGGCCAAACAACCGAGTTCCCCCGCCCCGCAATAGGAGCCATGATTCGATTGCTCTCTGAGCTGGCGCAACGGATGAGTTGGTCGCTGGTCTTTTCCAGAAAGAATGAGGCGAGGTATACGTGAGGCGATTGATCGCATCGGTGGCTTTTGGAGCAGCAGTGTCGTTTGGCGCACTGGCGCAGGACGCACCCCGGACTCCGGCAGCGCAAGCCGCACCGGCAGCAACTGCCACCGTGATGGATGGCGGGACGATTCGCGGGACCGTAAAGGCGGGGCAGATCCCCCTGCCGGGCGTCGCAGTGACCGCCACAAACACATTGACCGGACGAAAGTATGCGACGGCGACCGACGTCAATGGAACCTTTGCCATGTCCATTCCGCGCAAGGGCCGCTACGTCGTGAAAGCGGAGCTTGCGGCTTTTGCTCCTGCGACCCAGGAGGTCTTGTTAAACGCCGCTGGAGAGAATGGCGGCAAGCCGGAGCAGATGGCAGACTTCGGGCTCGAACTGGCCTCGCGGGCAGCGCAGCAACAGGCAGCGCAGCAGGCAACGGCTCAATCCGCAGCGAACGGGCTCGCGCGAGGTATGCAGTCGCTGAATCTCTCTGGCGATGGAGAGGGCGTCGCCGATGCCGGCGCGAATCCGGGCGGAGCTAACAGCGGAGCGCAGATGCCCACACTCTCCGGGTTAGGCGGATCGGACGCCGCATCAGAATCGGTTGCCGTAAGCGGCCAGATGGGACAGACGAACGGGCTCGCAAACTTCAGCGAGGACGACATCCGCCAACGAATCCAGGACGCCGTTGATAATGCGCGGCGACAGGGCGGCGCTACCGGCGATATGGCGAATATGGTCGCGGGAATGCTCGGCGGAATGATGAACGGGATGGTCGTGGCAGGCGGACCTGGTGGCCCGGGAGGAGGTGGGGGCGGCAGACAGGTGTTCATCGCGGGAGGTGGTGGTGGCGGACGCGGGGGTGGCGGTGGAGCGTTCAGGGGCTTCAATCCGACGCAGCCGCACGGGGCGTTCTTTTACCAGGGAGGCAACGGCGCTCTGAACGCCGCGCCCTTCTCGGTTGCGAGTGCTCTCGGTGAACCGGGCGCGCAGGTGGTCAAGCCATCCTCGATGACAAACCGGTATGGCGTAAGTTTTACCGGCTCGCCCTTCATCCCCGGCCTGGTGAAGGCAAGCACAAAGCAGTTCGTCTTCCTCAACGTGACGGGGATGCGGAACATCAATCCGCAGGTCTTCAACGGCACCGTTCCCACAGTCGCGATGCGCAACGGAGACTTCTCCCAGCTGCTCAGCAACAATAGCGGCGTTGTATCGGGACAGCTTTACGATCCGGCGACCGGCAAGCCCATCGTGAATAACAACCTCAGGAATGCGACGACGCCGTTGTCTCCGCAGGCGCAGGCGTTGTTGAACTTCTACCCTGCCCCGAATGTTCCCGGAGCAAGCCTCAAGAACAACTACCAGACTGTGACCAACGCCGGACAGAATTCGACCATGGCGGCCATGCGCTTTGTCCGAAACTTCGGGCAGAACACCGGCTTTGGGCAGGGAGGCTTCGGCGGAGGCAGACGGCAACAACAGGCGGCAAACGCTCCAAAGACGCTGCGGCAGAACATCAACTTCAACGGAAGCTATTCGCACAGTGCAAGTGACAACCGGAACATCTTTCTGCCTCTTGGCGGCACAACAATGTCCAACGGTTATGGCATCACCATCGGATACACGATCGGATATGGCCGCCTGACAAACAATGCTTCGTTGAACTGGAATCGCTCTCACGCGGAGCTGAGGAACTACTTCACCGATAGCGGCAACGATCCATTGAACGGCACCGGAATCTCGATTCCAAAGCCATTCATCGGAGCAGAGCCGGGTATCTACTACGGCGTCCCGAGCCTGACCATAGCGGGCTTCACTGGACTCAACCAGTCGGGCGCGAGCGACAGAATCAATCAGACCATCTCTTTCTCTGACTTCATCAGCTACAGCCATAAGCGCCACAACATGCGTTACGGCGTCGATATCCGGCGTGTCCAGGCAGACAGCGTCGGCGGCGGCGCAGGATTTGGCTCTTTCACCTTCAGCGGATATTCCACGCAGAATCCGAACTGCTCCACATCCTCAAACACAAATTGCCCTGTGAGCGGCTCGGGATTCGCTGATCTGCTCTTTGGACTGCCGCAGCAATCGGCGATACAAGCGGGTGCCTATAAAAATTATCTGCGGGCAAACGTCTTCGATGCCTACGCTCAGGACGACTGGCGCGCGCGCTCGAATCTGACGTTGAACTACGGCCTCCGCTACGAGTACTTCTCGCCCTATGTAGAAAAGTACGACCACCTTGTGAACCTCGACCACAACGCGGACTTCACGACAGTGCAACCGGTGCAGCCGGGACAGAAAGGCCCTTATAGCGGAACGTTTCCGCGCTCGCTTGTAAACCCCGATCGCACGATGTTCTCGCCGAGGTTTGGGTTTGCCTATCGCCCGCCGCAGAAATGGTTCAAGGAAACCGTCGTGCGCGGTGGCTACGGCCTTAATTTCAATACGGGCCAGTATGCAACCATAGGACAACAGTTCTCGTCGCAGCCGCCCTTTGCCATCACGCAGACGAACATCGTGACGACCGCAAATCTGTCAGGCACGGCGGGATGCACTCCTCAAAACATGACTCTGGCGAGTGCGTTCAACTGCTCTACGGTTTCAGTGCAGAACAACTATGCGGCCAACCTCGACTACCGCCTTGGCCATGTACATGTATGGAATCTGGATATCCAGCACACCTTTCCCAAGGGAATCGTTGCGAATCTCGGATACAACGGCACCAAGAGCGGCGAGCTCGATATGATTCGCGCGCCGAACCGTACTGCCTCGGGTCTGCTGAATCCAAACGCGCAGGCCTTCAACTACGAAGACTCCCTTGGCTATGCACGATACAACGGAATGACCCTCAACGTACGGAAGCGCATGCAGAAAGGCATTTCGCTCCAGGCGACGTACACCTACGGGCATTCGATCGATAATGCATCTTCCATCGGCGGGTCATCGGCGGTTCCTGCGCAGAACGACAAGGACCTCGACGCCGAAGAAGGCAACAGCTCGTTCGATGTGCGTCACAAGGTGACCGGCAACTGGGTCTTGGAACTTCCCTTTGGGCCGAACCGCGCCTTTCTTTCGAAGGGCGGCTTCTGGTCAAAGGCGCTCGATGGATTCTCGCTCTCGGGTGACTTCACATTTGCCTCGGGCACTTACTACACGCCGCACTATTCCGGATCGGTCGCCGAGACGGCCCGGGGAACGAACAACACGTTGCGGCCCGACCGCGTGTTTTCCGTTCCGATTCCGGGAGCGCAGACGATTCACCAGTGGTTCAATCCCGTCGCCTTTGCCGCGCCTGCGAATGGATTCGGCACCGCTTCGCGCGGCTCCATCATGGGTCCGGGAATCGTCGCAGTCGACGCCTCGCTCTCAAGGACAGTTTCTCTCGGAGAGACCCGATCTTTCGAAGCAAGGATGACTGCGAACAATGTCTTCAATACGGTTCAATACTCTGGAATCGATACGACGCAGAATTCGCTGACCTTTGGACAGGTCACCTCGGCGGCTTCGATGCGTACGCTTTTATTCATTGCACGGTACCGGTTCTAGAGAACGAGGAGTAAGCAGCGAATGCCTGGAAAGTTCGACATGCGAAGGACGATTGCAGCAATACTTGTCGGAATGATGGCAGGGACGCCTTATCTTGCGCCTGCCGCCGCCGCTGCGCAGCAGGCCGCGAGCGATGGCACCTTCACGCTGAAAGTGCAGAGCGACATCGTGCTGACCAATGTCGTAGTGCGCGACAAGAAGACAGGTGAGGTGGTAAAGGGCCTCAAGGCCAGCGACTTCACTGTCCTCGAAAATGGCAAGCCACAGACCATTTCCACCTTCGACTATCAGAACGTCGATGAAGCCGCGGTCCTTGCCGAGAAGTCGACTGTCACGGGAAAAGCCTCGATTGCCGATCTGGTCAATGGAAACTTTGCCACCAATCCTTCGCAACTGAAAGATCATCGCCTGATCGTGATGTTTTTCGACCTCAGCAGCATGCAGCCGGAAGACACGGAACGCGCCGTTGAAGCAGCGCAGGATTACGTGAACAAGAAGATGCAGCCGGCCGACCTGGTGGCCCTTGTGAGCATGGACACCGGCTTGAGCATGGATCAGGACTTCACCTCGGACAAAGCCACTCTCCTGAGAGGACTCGGCAGGTACAACGGTACAGAAGGCACAGGCTTCGCCGCTGGCAACGAAGGCGGCAACTCCGGCGGAACGGCAGACGATGCCTCCAGTTTTACTGCAGACGACAGCGAGTACAACGCCCTGAACACGGATCGCGAGTTGTACGCCATTCGCGCAATCGCAAAGAGTCTTGAGCGTATCGACCAGCGTAAAAGCCTGCTCTACTTCTCCGGCGGTCTAACCCGCCAGGGCATCGAAAATCAGGCAAGCATGCGTGCTGCGACCAACGAAGCCGTAAAGGCAAACATGGCGATCTACAGCGTCGATTCGAGAGGACTTGAGGCGCTACCGCCGGTCGGCAATGCTTCCAAAGGGAGCCTGCGCGGAAACGCGGCCTATAACGGTGGCGCGATGCAGGCCAACCTTGACGCCAACTTCGGCTCGCAGGAGGTACTGGCGACTCTCTCCAGCGATACCGGCGGCAAGGCGTTCTTTGACTCCAACGATTTTGCGCCAGCCTTCCAGCAGGTGCAGCACGATACCGAGGCCTACTACATCATCGGCTTCCGTTCGACCAATACCGCGCGCGACGGCAGCTATCGGCACCTCACCGTCAGGCTGAACCGCAACGATATGAAACTGGAGTACCGTCCCGGATACTATGCCCCGGCGGACTTCCAGCATCAGAAGAGCGAAGACCGCGAACAGGTGCTCAACGACGAACTGCACAGCGATCTTCCGGCGACAGACGTCGCAGTGTACCTGCAGGCGCTGTACTTCCGGCTCGATGAGAACAGGTTCTTCGTGCCGATCTCGCTCATCGTACCCGGCTCGCAGATTCCCTTCCTCAAGAACGGTGACCGCGACAAGGCCAACATCGACATCATTGGCAATGTAAAGAACGCCCAGGGAATCATCGTCGGAAACGTGCGCGACACCGTCAAGCTGGCCCTGGACCAATCGCAACAGGTGCAGCGAAAGAACATTCAATACTCAACCGGATTCACGCTTGCACCCGGCAGATATCACGTGAAGTTTGTCGTGCGCGAGAACCAGACCGGCCGGCTCGGCAGCTTCGAGACTGATCTCCAGGTTCCGGATATGAAGAAGATTCCCCTGAAGCTGAGCTCCATTGTTCTCGCCAACCAGCGCAATCCGAACACATCCAAAAGAACCGTCAATCCCCTCGTGCGCGACGGTGTCGAGTGGATCCCCAATGTGCCGCACGTCTTTCGCCAGGACCAGCACCTCTACTTCCTGTACGAGGTCTACGATCCCGCACACGAAAAGGCCGACAGCGGAGCCCCGGCTCCTTCACCGGGACTGACCAGGCGGGCAGCCGGAGCCGTGCGTATCTTGACGAGCATCGAGTTTTTGAGCGGCAGCGTAAAGGTCTATGAAACGCCACTGGTTGAGGCCAATGCAATTAACACTCCCGAACGCGGTGCGGTGGCGTTCCAGTTCGACGTGCCTCTAACCCAATTGAAGCCCGGAACCTATATCTGCCAGGTCAACGTCATCGACGATGCCGGCGGGAGCTTTAGCTTCCCGAGGATGGCGCTGAGGATACAGCCTCCCGCAACACCGGCTGCAACAGCGGCGACTGCCTCGAATGGGGTATCTGTCCGGTAAAAAAGAGCTTATACCTGTGACCGCAGGTTATTGACAGTTGCCTCTACGAAGCAGATGATCTTTGGCGTACCTCCCGGAGGTATGCCATGAACCGGCTCAATCGCTCCGCTTTTCCTTATGTTTTCCTGGGATTATTGCTTCTCTCCACGCCGTTCGTAGTGGCCGAGAAACCACTTACGCACGAAGAAGGTCGGGCCATGGATCACCAGAATCCCACCTGGCCGACGGTATCCTCTCATCTTCCTGACCCCTCGAAGGCCACAGCACAGCAGCTGGAAACCGCCGCCGATGTGCTGCGCGCGCGACGATTTATGGAGGATGCCCTGGATTACTTCGGCTATGCGATACAACATGGCGGAGACGAGGTTCGGCTTCTCAACAAGATGGGCGTGACAGAGTTGGAGCTGCGCCGCCCGACCGAAGCAAGAATCTACTTCCAGCACGTCGTGAAGCTGAAGAAGAAGAATGCCGAAGGATGGAACAATCTTGGCGCAATCGAATATCTTGAAGGCCGATTCGGCAACGCAATTGGCGATTACAAACGAGCCATCAAGCTCGACAAAGATTCGGCGACCTATCACTCGAACCTGGCAACCGCCTACTTCGACAAGAAAGACTTCGAAAGCGCGCGGAAAGAGTATGAGACCGCGCTCAAGCTCGATCCCGACATGCTGCAGCATCATGGCACGGCAGGCACCACCACTCGAATGCTGTCGCCTGAAGATCACGCGCGGTTCTGCTACGAGTTAGCAAGGTTGTATGCAACGCGTGGGGATGAGGAAAATATGTTGCACTTCCTCACCATGGCAAGCGAGTCCGGTTTCGACGTTCTGCATGAGATGGCCCTCGACAACGTTCTGAACAAGTATCGGAAAGACCCAAGAGTGCTGCTGCTGGTGAGGAACGCCAATGAACTTCGAGGTGTCAAAACCTCAGTGGCAGACGCGGCAACTCCACCGCCTCCGCTGCTTCCTGCGAACAAAAAGTAATTTCAGTGGTACGGGCAGTGCCGGCAGCAGGAGTTGCAGCAATACCCCCGCTTGAGGTGATACTCCGCCGTAAAAACAATGTAACCCCCTTCGTAGTAGAAGTCCTCTGCCGTGAGGGCGGAGGGCGAGTCTACTCGCGTCTCGTCAGCTCCTGGTTCGAAGGCGGTCTTGTTGAGTTCTTCATCCATTAGAAGCCCATAGAAGTTGCGTGTTATCGGAGACAGCCGCGCCTCCCGCAGGTTCCCCGTTCTCATGCGAGGAAGGATCACCTTCGCTGGAATTCTGCAGCAGCCCATTACGATAGATCACCTGCTTGCCGGGAATGGCAGGAACGCGATCGCCGGGCAAAACGATTCCCGCAAGATTGAGCGGATCAGCCGCCGCTACGGCTATCGGCGTTTCGCACTCCCGCGAGCGCGACGCCCGCAGCGAATCCGCCGCCTCAGGCAATCCAAACTGCTCGCCGCCAAACCCCGTAACGAAGCGGCCGCCACGCACCTCGCCTCGCGCCTCAAGCCGGCGCAACACGCCCACAAGGTCGCGCCACTTCGGAGCGTTGGATTCACGCGTAAGCAGATCGCGGAACAGAATCCCGTACCGGCCAACAAGCATGCGCGCATACGATTCAAGCGCGGCCTCCGTGCGCCGGGCCTGTTCAATCACCGTAGGCGCCGCATGAACCTCTTCCGAGAGCAGCGACCATCGTCCGGCTGTGCTTCGAACCGGGCGCCTGCCACTGGCGCCGTTCGTCGCCGCGGACTTCCTGCGTGGGTCCATAATCGCCCGAAGCTGATCGTAACCGTCTGCCGCTGCCAGGCCAGCAGTAGCAAGCTCCCACAGAGCATGCTGCGTCTGCTCCTTCGAGAGATTGAGAATGCGCTGAATGTCGTTCGCGAAGCAGGCCCCTCGCTGTTGCAGAAGCGACCGTACCTCCAGTGCCCTGGCGCTCAGCGACTGCTGCAGCCGAGCCTCTTCCACGCGCTCGCGCGCAAGCGCATGAGGCAGCCATTCGGCCGACTCGCGAATATAGAACGTAATTGGCGCGGCATTCGTCGGAATAACCCGCCGCGGCGCACCGCCATCGCTCGAAGACCACGCAGGATGCGGCGAGATGCGTCCCCAACCCACTGCCCCGGAAAGGCACAGCGCGTCCAGCCAGCGCGGATCGTAGTTCGCTACACGCGACGGCAGCAGCGAGCGCTCCCACTCAATGGCCGGCGCCTCAAAGCCCTCCAGCTGATGCAGCGCCTGAAGCACTCCCTCTTCGCCCGAAAGCTGTGTCTGCGGCGCAAGATGCTGCCAGCCAGGCAGCCAGCGCATGTACACGGCAGGAGGCACCGGTTCGATCTGCTTGCGCAGCGCATGCAAAGTACGCCGGTGGATTCGCTGCAGGATCCGCCGCTCGCACCATTCGATGTCATGATCGTGCCCGGGCTTCTGGCGCTCAAAGATGCCGCGCATCAGCAGGCCCTGCATCTCCATCGCCAGAAACGCCTGATAGACATCGCCGGCGTTGAGAGCCAATCGCTCCGCAAACGTCTTGGCCGTCGTCGGGCCGAGAATCTGCACCCAGCCCTGAACACACTGCTTCACAGCCTGCTCTTTCGTGACCGGCTCTGTCGCCTCATTCCATAGGGCAGCCACGCAGGCATCTCGCTCCGCCGAGGCCCAGCACGCAATGCCATCGCGGGTAATCGTCCGGACTCGTCCCTTTCCCATCAGGCGATCGTAGAGAATCGGCCAGTGACGGGCATCAGCATGATCGATGAAGAAATCAATCGGCAGTGCAATCAGCGAGTGCAGCAGATCATGCAGCTCGTGTTCATCGCGGATATCGGGCCAGCACTCGCGGCGAATCTCGTCAATCGCTCCCTGATCGAGTCTGCCCGCCTCTTCAAGAATGCTCGCCGGCAGCGTGCGGGAGAGCGAAACCGCACGTGCGCGGCGCTCTTCCAGTCCTGCCTCATCGAGAAACGCATAGGGGTTCGCATTCAGAAGCTCGTGAGCAAATTGCGAAGGAACGGGTGTATCCACGGCGAGACAGCGAATGCGGCCGTCCTTGATCCCGCGAAGGACTTCGACGAGCCCCTCAAGATCCATCGCCTCCTGCAGAACGTCCTTCATCACCTCATCGATCAGAGGATGATCGGGAATCACAATATCGCCTTCAATGTTTTCAAAACACGCCGCAGCCTGCGGAAAAACACTGGCCAGCAAATCCTCCGACCGTGTCCGCTGAATCTGCGGAGGAATACGCTTTCCTTTTGAAAACCGCAAAAGCTGCAGGCTCCGATTCGCGGCCCATCGCCAGCGTGTCTTAAAGATCGGCGAGGCCAGCGACGCCTGCTCCAGCAGTTCCTTCGCCGTAAGTTCCGTCAGAAACTGAAAGACATCGGAGAGTGGAAAGCTGTGCTGTTCCGCCAGCGAGATATTGATGCCGTTATCCGTAGCCGCAGCCTGCAGCTCGAAGTTGAAGCCGCGGCAGAAGCGCTTGCGCAGCGCAAGTCCCCACGCCTTATTGATCCGGCCGCCAAAGGGAGCGTGCAGGATAAGTTGCATCCCGCCGCCTTCATCGAAGAAGCGCTCCGCGATGATCGTATTCTTCGAAGGCACGCCTCCAAGAACAGCTCTGCCAGTCACGACGTAGGTGACCAGTTGCAGCGCTCCGCTGGGGCAGAGCCCGCAGTTTTCCATCAGCCAATTTGTCGCTGCTGACACCGTTGGGTCCGCAGGCGAAATATAACCAGGCGTAACCTCCGAGGTCAGTGCAGAGATCCGCTCGCGAAGCTCGCTCACACCATCGCAAAGAACCTCTGTGCGCTGCGGAGCCTCGCCAAACCAGAACGGAAGCGTGGGCGGCGCTCCATGCGCGTCCTCCACCAGCACTCGCCCGGCAGCCTCAATGCGCTGGATGCGCCAGCTCGCATTGCCAAGCAGCACCACATCTCCCGGCGATGAATCCACCGCAAAGTGCTCGTCGAGCGAGGCTATCGTTACACCCTCAGGCTGAAGAACCACGGGAAAGGCATTGTTCTCCGGAATCGCTCCACCGTTGGAGATGGCGATCATTCGCGCTCCGCGGCGCGGATTGAGCTGCCCGTGAATCCCGTCGCGAAGAAGATACGCCCCATAGCGCCCACGGCTGGATTCGATGCCGCTGGCAAGCAGCGCGACGATCTCGTCGAAGCGCTCGCGCGTGAGATCGCGATACGGCCACGCCCGCCGGATCATGGCGTAGAGGCCATCTTCCTCCCAGGGCTCCGCTCCGCATGCGGCAACAATCTGCTGCATCAGCACGTCCACGGGCTCCGGCGGAATCTCAAGCCGGTCCAGTTCACCGGCACGTATTTTGCGAACCAGCGCACACTGCTCCAGAAGGTCATCCCGAGTCGTCGCAAAGAACCTTCCCTTGGGAATCGCTCCGCGCCAGTGTCCCGCGCGGCCGATACGCTGCGTCGCCACAGCCACCGAGCGCGTGGTGCCAATCTGGCAGACGAGATCGACATCGCCGATGTCGATTCCCAGCTCAAGCGATGCCGTCGCGATCAGAATCTTGATCTGGCCGTTCTTCAATCGCTGCTCGGCATCGAGCCGCAACGTGCGTGAGAGCGATCCGTGGTGAGCAGCGACATTCTCAACCCCCAGACGCTCGGCGAGCGAAAACGCAATCTTCTCCACCAGCCGCCGCGTATTGACGAAGACAAGCGTAGAGCGATGTGTCTGCGTGTAGGCCGCCAGTTTGTCGAAGATCTCCTCCCACATGCTCGTCGTCAGAACAGAGCTCAACTCATCGGAAGGCACCTCAATCGCAAGATCCAGCTCCCGGCGTTGCCCTACCTGGATGATCTTCCCCGGCTTGCGATCGGGGTGAACGCCGTTGAGAAAGTCCGCGACCAGCTCAATCGGATTCTGCGTCGCCGAGAGCCCGATGCGCTGCGGCGGCGAGGCAAGCCCCGTGAGAAAGGTTCCGGGCGAGAGACGGTTTTCGCCGCACACCAGCGCGTCAAGCCGTTCGAGCGACACCGCCAGGTGGGCCCCTCGCTTGTCGTCGGCAACGGCATGAATCTCGTCCACGATGACCGTATGCACGCGGCGAAAGTGCTCTCGCGGTTTGGCCGCCGTCAGCATGATGTAGAGCGATTCCGGCGTTGTCACCAGGATGTGTGGCGGATGCCGCAGCATCGCCGCCCGTTCCTTCGGCAGCGTGTCCCCTGTCCGAACAGCCGTACGTATCTCCGGCGAAAGATACCCACGCTCCAAAGCCAGTTGCTGAATCTCGCGCAGCGGCTGCTCCAGGTTCTTCTGGACATCGTTTGAAAGCGCCTTCAGCGGGCTGACATAAACGACCTGCGTCGACGGAGCAAGCTTGCCCTCGATCGCATCGCGCAGAAGCTTGTCGATGCAGACAAGGAAGGCAGCCAGGGTCTTTCCGCTGCCGGTCGGCGCGGAGATCAACGTGGTGTCTCCCGCCAGAATGCTGGGCCAGCCATGCTCCTGCGGTTCAGTCGGCGAACCAAACTTCTTAAGGAACCACTCAGCCGTAATCGGATGTGCCCACGCCAGGGCAGTCGGAATCGTGACGGTCTCAACGGCCGGGAGCATGCGCTATTCTAACCCGGATCTGTTCGATCTTTCTTCGCCGGGCCGATGCCGCTCCCAAAAACCTGTCAAGAGCGGTTTCTGTGGAAATTTTCGTATTTCCTGCCAGAAATCCAATCAAAATAAAGCCTTACAGAAATGAAATAAACCTTGGAGATGTGGCAGAGAGGTTTTATCCGGATCGGTAAAATGGAAATGGAGCCCCGCAGCTAATGCGGGGCTTTTGTTTTGAACTCTGTAAACGACGATCTCAAATTGGGCTTTCGCCGTTCTACCCAGCTCAAAGTCCGAATCTAAGCCAGATCTAAGCCATATCTTATTCCAGATCTAACTTATTTATATTGAACACTTTACATCAAAAGATACCCCCCCCGGGGGGCTACATGTTCCCGACACCAACATCGGCGGTTTCAGCCGCCTTGTTGTCTTCATCCAGGTACTGCTCAATCACCCTCTCGAGACTCCCCTGCGCCGAAAGGATGAAGTCGATCGCGTCGCGCCCGGCTCCGAACCCACCCGGATTCGGCGTGACGTAGTGGGCCATATCTTTCACCTGCTGCCGGGCGTTCGCCGTCGCGACGGCAAGCCCGCACTGCCGCATCACCGGGAGATCGATGATGTCGTCACCAACGTACGCAAGCTGGTCGATCGTGTAGCCGGTCTTGGCCAGGATCTCGCGAATCGCGACCATCTTGTGCGCCTGGCCCTGGTAGACAAATTCGAGCTTCAGATCACGCGCCCGAATCGCCACCGTCTGCGAGTTGCGCTTCGTGATAATGCCGATGCGGAGACCGCCAAGACGGCCGAGCGTAATGCCCAGGCCGTCATGTGCCGCGAATCCCTTGGATTCGATTCCCTTGCCATCCGGCCCGGGAATGACGAAGATCTGCCCGTCCGTAAGGACGCCGTCGACGTCGAAGATGAGAACCTTGATCTTTTGTGCGCGTGCTTCAGAAGTCATCTGTTGATGATAGCGTGATGTCCTTTGCAGGTTGACCCACTGCCTTTGAAGCCTGAAAATTACTTAAGCGCACTCCCGAGGGTTTCCATGTCTGCCTATTTCGTCCTGCTGTTTGCCGTGCTCAGCCGCATTCTCCCGCACTTCTTCGCGACCACCAGCGTCGGCTTCACAGCGGTGGGAGGAGGCCTGCTGTACTTCGGCGCGAGGCGAAGCCGCTGGCAGGCTTTGTTCGCGGTAGCCGTCCTCGCGGCGACCGATTACTACCTGACGGTCTTCGTCTACAACTACCCCTTCCAGGCAAGCGCCTATCTGCTCACCTGGGCGTGGTATGCGGCGATCTGCCTGCTCGGCCACGGCATGCTTCAGGGAAAGCCCGCGATGCTCCGGGTCGGTGCAGCGGTGCTGGCCTCCTCGACTTCGTTCTTCGTACTGAGCAACTTCATGGTCTGGATCGGCAGCACAATGTACCCCCACACCGCATCCGGTCTGGCCGCCTGCTACGTCGCTGCGATTCCGTTCTACGCCAACGACCTGATGTCGACCGCCGTAACAGCGGGCGCCCTGTTTGGCCTGCCGGCTCTCGCCGCCAGCATCACCGAAACTCTCCGCGAAGCCCGGAACGAGCGGGCCATCTGAAGATTTGCAGGTGTTGGAAATTGGTACGTGTCAAAACTAAAGGCTGCGACCCTGGTCGCAGCTTTTAGTTTGATCAACCTTTTTGACTAGCCTTTTTGATCAACCTTCCGGAGAGATATCTTCCTCGACTGGAAACCGCGCGCCGCGCCGGCGGTCAAAGAGCTTCCGTATGACGTAGAGGGCGATAAGCCCGAAAAGAATTCCAACCGTGGCAAGAACATACTGCAGGTGTTCATGCATGGCTTGCCCGATCTGGTGCAGCAGCGCTGGACCGTAGAGGATCGTAATGACAGCCCAGATCATAAAGCGGATGAACTTGCCGGCAAAGATGGCTCCGAGAAACCAAAGAGGCTTCATCTCAAAGACCCCTGCCGCAAACTCAAAGAGCTTGACCGGCATCGGAGGAGGCATCATCGCCGGAATCAGGATCGCGAGAAATTCCTGCTTCTCAAACCGATCCCGAAGCTGCTCGTAACGCTTTCGATTGATGCGCTTCAGCAGGAAAAGCTCGCCGCCGGCGCGGCCGAAATAATATGGCAGCAGGCTTCCGATCGCGGAACCGCCAGCAGCCATCACGCAATAGAGCACGAAACGGGAGTGGTCATGAGCCACGTAATCAATCAACAGCGCGTCAATCGGAACCGGAATGGATGCTGTATCGATGATCGCAAGCCCGCCGATACCCCAGGCGCCAAGTGGCTTGAGGAAACCGAGCAACGCGGCGTTCCATTTATAAAAGAGAGCTGCAGGAGAGATTTTCACTGGGATTGAACTCTATTTTACCTGCTCGACGGCTCACGCAGCGGGTGAATTCCACGTGAAGATTCGCCATGCGCCGTACGTCCAGCCAGAAGATCGAGCGCATGCGGCAGGAGTTGAAGGATGACCTGCAGCGAACTATGCGCACCATTCGGGCTGCCGGGAAGGTTGACGATCAGCGTCTCGCCCAGACTGCCGCACACCGCCCTGCTGAGAGCAGCAAATGGGGTGTGTTTTGAACCCTCCGAGCGCATGCGCTCCGCCAAACCGTCTATAAGACGATCGCAGACAAGACGGGTTGCCTCGGGAGTCACATCGCGCGGTGCCAGCCCGGTTCCTCCAGTGGTAACAATCAACTTCGCTGCCCGGGCATGCTTTCGTAAAGCTTCGGCAATCTGATCGATCTCATCGGGAACGAGCGCGGCTACAACAGTAGCTCCAGCGGCTCTCAGCAGGCATGCAGCCGCAGGCCCCGAGAGGTCCTCCTGCTCGCCGCGGAAACAGCGGTCGCTGACAGTAATCACTACGGCCTGGGTTCCCTGAGCAAAACGCACCTGCCTAGTTTACGTGCTTTCCATCACACTTCAGGGGAGTAAGCATCTGGGGTCACAAAGATGAGAAAATAAAGAGAGACGGCGCAAACCCGGACTGCAAAGCTGGGTTTAAGACTTTTATACCCTTTTGCCGGGAAACTTTAGCGTCAGCAAGTCGTCAGAACAGAAAGAGATGCCTCCCGTAGAGACACCGCCGAATATCGCTCCGCCCTCCCCGCCCCTGAAAGTGCGGACGTCCCGTTACGGCGATCTGGAGGAGCACGAACTCATCCATTTGCTTGACAGCCTGGATGACGAGAGGGCTCGTGCGCGATTCCGCGAGTCCGTCTATATCTCGTTCATTATCTGGCTGTTCATCGCCTGGTTTGTTCTTTATGGTCCACAGGTGATCTTTCATCAGCCTCGACTCGTCAATCCAGCTGACGTTTTGAAGCAGCGCGAGAAGGAACTGACTTACCTTGATATGCCGAATGACGTGTCGAAGGCTCTCCCGAAAAAGCCAACGAACACCCTCAGCGACAAGGATCGCGTGCAGCAGACGGCGAAGCCGACGCTGGACAAGAAGACCCTCGAGGAGCTTCAGGCAATGCGTCGCGCCGGTGAGCCTTCGCCCGCTCCTTCTGCCCCTGCGCCAGCTCAACAGCCAGCACAACAACAGCAGGCACAGCAACAACAACCTGCGCCGCAGCCCCTGCCGCAGCATCCGGCGCAGCAGCAGCAGGCGATGGTCGAGGCCCCAAAGCCTGCTCCCACGCGACCGAATTTCGGGCAGATGCAGTCCGCAGGGGATGCAATTCGTCAGGCAGCGCAGCAGGCAGCGCAGAACCGCGGGCAAGGCGGAGATTTCGGAGCGAACGCCCCTCTCGCCCACGGAGGCGTCAATACTGGAGTCGAAGTGCTATCGGATACGATGGGCGTCGACTTCGCTCCGTATCTGCGAAGAATCCTGACCGACATTCGGCGCACTTGGATTCCGTTGATCCCGGAAGAGGCAAGGCCTCCGCTGAACAAGCAGGGCGAGACTCTTATAAGATTCACCATTCTTCCCGACGGTCGCATCGGCGAAATGCACCTCGAAGCATCAACACACGACCAGGCCATCGATCGTGCAGCCTGGGGCGGGATCACCGGCGTAGGCCAGTTCCCTCCGCTACCCAGCAACTTCAAAGGGCCGCTGTTGGAATTGCGGATCGACTTTCTCGTAAACAAAACTCCGGAGTAGCGGCTCGATGACGCAATCGAACGCCGAACAACAGGAGCGGCGACGCCAGCTTCGCGGGCTGATTTTGCTCGCGATAGCGGTGCTGGTATTCAGCATTTTGCGCGCCGGTGTTCACCGGGTCTTTACTCCCGGTTGGTGGCGATTATGGTGAAGCACGTTCATGCAGAGATTCCGCTGATCGTCGTTGCCGGACCAACAGCAAGCGGCAAGACCGCTCTAGCGCTTCACCTTGCGGAGGAGTTCAGCGGCGAAATCGTAAGCTGCGACTCAGTAGCGGTCTATCGCGAGATGGAGATCGGCACAGCCAAACCAACCGTTGAAGAGCGTGCGCTCATACAACACCACATGATCGATGTAGCCTGGCCTGACGAACCGGTCACCGCCGGCGACTATAGCCGTCTTGCTCGCGAAGCACTGTACGGCATCACCGAGCGCGGACGTCTGCCAATCGTCGCCGGAGGTACGGGACTCTATCTGCGTGCGTTGATCGATGGCCTCTTTCCTGCTCCGCCAACGAAAGAAGGGCGACGCGAGCGGCTCCGAAGCATGGCAAAGACGAAAGGCGCGCCGTACCTGCACCGCATGCTGGCGCGCTTAGACCGTGCGGCGGCCCTGAGCATTCATGTCAACGATGTGCCGAAGGTCATCCGCGCGATCGAGGTGTCGCTGGCTGCCGACCAACCGCTGACCGAACAATGGCAAAAGGGGCGCGACAAACTAACCGGCTATCGCATTCTGCGACTCGGACTGGGTCCACCGCGCTCGCTTTTATACGAATCCATTAATCACCGCGCCGCAGGGATGTTCGACCGAGGGCTGATGGAAGAGACCGAACGACTGATGGAACGCTATGGCCCTGAATGCCGCGCGTTACTCTCGCTTGGTTATGCCGAGGCTGCCGCCGTTGTGCGAAACGAAATGACCCGTGAAGAGGCGGTTGCCAAAGCCGCGCAAGGTCATCGAAACTACGCCAAGCGCCAAATCACATGGTTTCGACGTGAACGAGAGATGCACTGGTTGAAGGGCTTTGGGAGGGATGTCGAAGTGCGGGCCGAAGCGAGCAAGCTGGTAGCGGCACATCTCAAGAGCCTCGATTGATAATTCGGTTTTGTACAAAGTCTTCAATACGCTAGAGTAGAAAACAACGGGAATGAGGTCTCCCATCAACCGCCCTCCGGGCTGATGACTTCTGCCAATTGATTCCATGTGAGGAGAGTTGAGGCAGACCATCATGACCTATCTCTGGATCGCTCTAGGCAGCGCCCTTGGCGGAGTGCTGCGATACGCGCTCACCCGTGCCACTCTAAACATCGATAATGGCTTCCCCTACGGCACCATTCTGGTGAATATCCTCGGGTGCTTCGTTATCGGCTTCTTCGGCACTCTTACACTTCACGGCGACAGATTTGCTGTGTCCGACCATATTCGGCTGTTTGTGATGGTCGGCATCTGCGGCGGCTTCACGACATTTTCGTCCTTCAGCCTGCAGACGCTCGACCTTGCCCGCTCAGGCGCATGGGGAAGAGCTTTGGCGAATGTTTTTGCCTCAGTCGTTCTATGTTTTCTCTCCGTAGCCGCCGGGCACATGCTTGCTCATCGAATGGTCGCACGCGAAGAGATCGCCCAGAACAGAATCGAAGAATACACCGGCTGAACATGGGAAAGACCCGCACCACGCAGGCCTTTTCCATGTTGGACATTACTGCCTATGCTGGCTGGACGACGAGGTCTTCCGCGAGCTTGAATCGCACCACTGATTCTGACGGGATATCGATATCGCCGTTTCCGGTAAGCCCGGCGGCCGCAGTTCCCGCACCAGCGCCCGCGAGACCGCCTATGAGCAGCCCTGTGCCTCCGCTTGCGACTCCGCCGATCAACATGCCTAACCCACTGCCCCCACCGATGAGTGCTGCGGAGCGCTTCCCTTTGCCTTTCTTTGTCCGAGTCAGATCGCTCGAAGCAATCGGATAACGGGTGCCGTTCAGCGTCAACGACGTCAGTCGAAGCTGCAGGACAGAAGCACCTTTGAAGTGACCCCGCTTGTGCGATGCATCAACGACTCCATCCACAAGAGTGCCCTTTGGGATAACGACGTGGTCGTTTGCGCCAACGACGGGCTCGGCTATCTCGCCATCAAAGCGGTCGCCTGCACGACTCGTCTTCACGCTGATGTGTTGGTTGATACGGATTGTCAGCGGCGTGCCCGCAGGTACACTTACATCCGCCGGAACAATGACAGGGGCGCCACCTGGCGCGGGTGCAGCAGACTGAGCGGTTGCTGCCCCCGGTTGCGAAGCTGGAGTTCCGGGAACAACGGCCGGAGTGTTCGTAGGAACGCTGGACGCCGGTGTAACGGTTGTTGTGATGGTTTGCGATGTCTGACCGGGAGCCGGCGGCTGGATCGTTGTCGTTGTCACATTGCCATTTTTGTCAGTTGTAATAACCTGTTGGGCTTGACCGGTTGCGGCTGCCTGTTTCTTCGCCTGTTCGATTGCAGCATCTTGTTTTGATTGGCATCCAGTAAACAAACTAAAAGCCAGCGCTATAACAGCGACTGGCATGAAAATCCGGGGAGTCTTCATCTTACGAGCCCTCTTTCTTTAACTCTTGTTTCATGTGCGACCTGGGAAAAAATTCGCCTTGGCACCTAGGCCAATGTAATTGGATGCATGCAACGTGCCAAATACTGGCCTTGATGTGAAGGTTTAAGATAATTCCATGACCACTGCAGCTTCATCTCGTCCGCAACTTGCTCATCTTACGGCACAACTGAATGAACTTCGGCAACGCGGAACCTACTTTCGACTCCGCATTCTGAACGATGAACAAGGACCTGTGTGCATTTACGACGGTAAAAAGGTCATCAATCTCGCGAGTAATAATTACCTTGGTCTGTGCGATCACCCAAAACTGAAAGAAGCCGCAATCGCTGCTACTCAGAAATATGGTGTCGGTTCCGGGGCCGTGAGGACCATCGCCGGAACAATGCAAATCCATATGGAACTCGAAGAGAAGATCGCCGCATTCAAAGGCGTTGAGGCCTGTGTTGTTTTCCAGTCCGGCTTTACCGCAAATGCCGGCACTGTTTCGAGCATTCTGGGTAAGGAAGATTTCATCATCTCCGATGAATTGAACCACGCCAGCATTATTGATGGAGCACGCCTGTCACGCGCAAAGATCAAGGTGTTCCGCCATAAGGATGTCGCGCATGCAGAAGAATTGCTGAAAGAACTACAACACGAGCCTGGACGTAAACTCGTGATCACCGACGGCGTCTTTTCCATGGACGGCGACATCGGACCTGTCGATAAGCTCTGCGATCTGTGCGACAAATATAACGCGATCATGATGGTCGACGACGCACACGCAAGCGGCGTGCTTGGGCGCAACGGCAGCGGATCCGTCGATCACTTTCACTGCACATCGCGTGTAGATGTTCAGGTCGGGACGCTCTCGAAGGCGATTGGAGCGCTCGGCGGCTATGTCTGCGGGAGCCGCGATCTGATCGATTATCTCTACCATCGGGCTCGACCGTTTTTATTCTCTACGTCGCATCCTCCTTCGGTTGCAGCTACGTGTATTGCTGCGTTCGATCTTTTGGAGACCGAACCGCAGCGCATTGAGCGGTTGTGGACCAATACGCGCTATTTCAAGGAGCAGCTGGCTTCGGCGGGCTTTGATGTTGGAGGACGAACGACGCCGGCGAGCGAAACACCGATTACTCCAATCATTATTGGTGATGGGCGCAAGACGATGGAGTTCAGCAAGGCTTTGTTCGATGCTGGTGTGATGGCTACCGGAATTGCGTTCCCAACGGTTCCCGAAGGGAAGGCTCGCATTCGAACAATCATGTCGAGCGAGCACAGCCGTGAGCAGATTGATCAGGCGTTAGAAACTCTGGTTTCTGTTGCGCGGAAGATGTCGATTCTCAGTTGAGAGCGTTTTGTGGCGGCCGGGAGGGCCGCCACCTCGATGATGCCTCGTTCCACGGTTTCGAGAGAGGAACGTGTTGAAACAGTCGAGGCACCGCCAGGGGTGAAACCCTAAGGGGCGAGCGATCATTCTCTGAAACAAGGTCTTCCGCCGGACTCGAGTTGTCCGGAATGAGTTGCAGCAATTGCAAACAACCTGAGAATGGGCGGCCATTCGTTGGGTGCCGATTATAAAACGCTTTTGATTCTTAACGATATTGACTCAATCAGTTACCACCCTCCTTCCGTCAAATGACGAGGTTGGCGGATAGTGTCTGCCTGGACGATTCCGGTGAGCAGTACGTCATATTTCGGAACATTGATGGATCACAGTTCGTACTATTCGTCACGGAAACCGGGTGAACTCCGGCATTCGCCTTGACAATTCGAGTGATCGACGTCGATTCTTGGAGTAGACAAACGATTGTCTAAACCATTTCAACAGGCTTTGAAGTTATGCATAGACACTCAGATGCGATCCGGGAAGTTGATAAACCGGTCACACTGAAAGTTTTATCAGAGCATCTTGGACTATCGAAGACGACGATCTCGATGGTGCTGAACAATGCTCCGGGTGCCCGGACGATTGCACCGGGGACGCGGCAGCGGGTTCGGGAGGCGGCACTCCGGTTCCAGTACAGGCCTAATTTACATGCTCAGGCGCTTGGGACTCGTCATCGTGGGCCGGGTGGAGAAGATGATTGGGAGCGCGAGGGTTTTCCGGCTGATTTGGATCAGACGCGAAGGGTACAAGAGCTTGAGGTGGAGAACGCGCGGCTGAAGCGGTTAGTGGCCGAGTTGCGTCTGGATAAGGCGATTCTAAAGAGTGTTCCGACGCGGTGATTTGCTAGTTATTGATTGACACTGGCTTGACGACGGAAGCTTTGTACTGTTTCCTGTCGTCGCTCCGTCCCCTGTGATCACATGCCAATATTTCTTTCGGCCCTGCGGCGTGTCATTCCCAGCCCAGTTCAAATTTCCATCCGAAGACTTTGCTGTAGAAGTTGATCGCCCTTTCGGGAGCATCTGCGGGAATTGCGAAATGACTGACTCCTGGCATGCCTCATCTTACTGCTTACCGGGGGCTACCCCCCTCCCCTATCTTTTGATGGAAATATCTCAAAATAAAGGGGATAGATTCGAATTTCCGGGCGCACGCCTGATGCCATTCTTTCAAGAAAGCAAAAGCCCGATCGCCGGGGCAACCGGGCTTTGTCTCTGATTTAAGGTTATCAGCAGTGTCAAGAGTCAGGTTGTGGAAAGTTCCGGTTTGCGTTCATTGGCTATAGGAAGGACGGCGATTCCGTCGTTATCTATACCCCTCCGTGGCTCTGGCGGTGCAGCCTGGGATAATCCATGTATGGGCTCGACTCTTGTGTGAGCCACCCTTCCCTGTCAACATCCGGACATGCGGCTGTGTTGTAATTGGCGGACGTTACTACACCTTTCAAAGGAGCCTACATGCCCACTGTTACGACCAAGGACGGCGTTGAGATCTTTTACAAAGACTGGGGTTCGGGCCAGCCCATTGTGTTCAGCCATGGTTGGCCGCTTTCCGCTGATGATTGGGACGCGCAGATGCTGTTCTTCCTGCAGCAAGGTTATCGTGTGATCGCTCATGACCGGCGCGGCCACGGTCGCTCGACCCAGGTTGGCGATGGCCACGATATGGACCATTACGCCGATGACCTGGCCGCGGTTACGTCTCATCTCGGCCTGAAAAATGCGATTCATGTCGGCCATTCGACCGGCGGCGGCGAGGTGGTGCGCTACCTGGCCCGGCATGGCGAAAGCAACGTGGCCAAGGCAGCGCTCATCAGCGCAGTGCCGCCACTGATGCTGAAGACGGCGGCGAATCCGCTCGGCCTGCCAAAGTCAGTGTTCGATGATCTGCAGGCTCAGCTTGCGGCGAATCGCTCGGAGTTTTATCGGGCCCTGCCGACGGGGCCTTTCTACGGCTTCAATCGGCCGGGAGCGAAGTCGTCGGAAGCGGTGATTGAAAACTGGTGGCGGCAGGGCATGATAGGCGGCGCGAAGGCACACTACGACGGTGTCGTTGCGTTTTCTCAGACCGATTTCACGGAAGACCTCAAGAAGATCACGATTCCGGTATTGGTGATGCATAGCGAGGACGATCAGATCGTTCCTTATGTCGCTGCGGGGCCGCTCTCCGCGAAGCTGTTGAAGAATGGGACGCTGATCACGTACAAGGACTTCCCGCACGGCATGCCAACGACGCATGCGGAGAAGATCAATGCCGATCTGCTGGCGTTTCTCAAGAGCTGAGGTCAGGATTGCGGGCTGTGCCTGCTATGCAATCCTGATGCTTCGTCATCGATGTCAAAATCCGTCCGCCTTCCCGGCGGACGGATGTTTTGGAGACGATGCGGAGGGGCGATTCAGCCTTCGGGCTGAATGGCTTCCTTTGAAGCAGGAGAACTTTGGTGCTTCGAATTGATGCAAAGAGGTTTCGAGCTTCGCTCGAATGACCCGTGTATGGGCTCGACTTTGTGTATGGGCCACCGTTTTTTCCGCCACGCAGCCCCCGGGTCACTCCGGAATTCTGAAGTCGTAGATTCGCCCGGCGGCGGCGCCTCCTGACCTTGCGCCTCCGGTGCCGCCACCCGCCATGGTCGATTGCTGCCCGGTGCCCATGAAGAAGGCGTACTCTCCGGGCTTCATGGGCGCGTCGAGCTTGAGTTTGTAGGTGCGGATGCCTGCGTGCTCGGCGGTGAAGGCGACCTCCTTGTCGCGCTTGACGCCGGATTTGCCGCCGGTGAGGCCACCGAAGCTGCCTATCTGGAACTCCCGGCGGTCGCCTTTCTTTTCGAGGATGATGAGGACGAAGTCGGAGGCGCTGGCACCGTCGGGGACGTAGACGTAGAAGACGGGCTGGCGCTCATGGATGACGTTTTTGGATTGCGGACCGTTGAGGTAGGCGTCCCAGTGTTCGTTACGCATGCCGTAGGTGAACATGCTGCCGGTCTTGCCACCGACCTTGGCCTGGCTGATCGCTTGTCCTTCGATGAGGACGAAGGCGTTGGCGTTCTTCCAGTAGACGCCGACCTCAGGGGGCGGGAGGTTGGGGTCGTTCGAGATGGGTGTTGCGGCGACTATGACCGGGCGGCGGCAGGGGCGGGATTGATCATCACCTTGATGACTTCGTCGGAGACCTTGGCCGCTTTGAGTGCCGTCAGGCCTTCGACGCTGGTATCGAACTGCAGGGTTCCTCCTGCGCGGCGGAGCGGACCTTAGCGATGATGACGTCGTCGGAGAGGCCGAGGGCCGTCAGGTCGATGACTTCCCTGTTGGTCATTCGCGTGGCGAGTTGCTGGCTCCAGAGGGTGGAGGCGAGAAGGAGGACGAGAATCGTGGCCCGGGAAGCAAGTTGTCTCAGTGTCACGAGACCTCCTAACCAAACTTTCAAGGTTGAGTGCTATCTGGGGCCTGGATATGGATGCTGCTCACTCTACCCTAGAAGTTTGGGGGCTACAAGGAAGCATTCGTGGTGACGGGTCAGATTTGGGAGTAAGGGGTGGGGCTGAGCATGAGGTTCGAGATGTTGCTTACGATGGGTTCGAAGTTGTAGCGGGGGGAGGCGGTCAGCTTCTTCCATTCGGGGTCGTTGCCGAAGAGCTCCCATTTGGCCTTGAGGTCGGCGGCGTCGGCGAAGCTGAGCATGTAGGTGAGGTTGGGCATGCGCGGACCGATCAGCGTGTCGGCGTAGAAGACGGCGCCGCAGCCCGCACGCTCGAATATCTGGAACTCTCCGTGATGAAACATCTCGACCTTGCGGACGTGGTCCTGGGGGGTGGGGCTCTCGTAGGTGCGAAGTTGGAAGAGGCGTCTTCCGGTCTTCGTCGCGGGGGGAGTGAGCGTGGGATAGCCTTCGAAGGCGATCAGCAGCGAACTCTCGACGCGCTGGAAGGGCGGCGCGGCGGCGGGAGCTGACCAGAAGGGCTCGGCGGCTTTCATGAACTGCTCGTCCTTCACGAGTTCCAGCTCGGCGGTGGCAAGGGTCTCGAGTTTGGTCGAGGGCAGCAACAGATAGAGCGTTGGAGTCTCCGGACCGAAGTCGAGACGGAAGGCGCCTACGGGAGCGATGCCCAGACGGTTCAATGCGGGGATGAGTGCGCTGGAGACGTAGCTGTCTGTGAGCTTGGTTTGCGGGCCGCTCTGCAGATGGTATTTGCGGATTTCGTAGTATTCGCGCGGCTTGCCCGAGGGTGTCGGTGCGACAGACTGAGCGGAGGACTCTTTTGCCAGAGCGAGAGCGGATGCTGCCAGGGACGAGGTCAGGAATTCACGCCTTTCCATGAGAGCCCTCCTTGGGCTGGGTTACGGGGCGATACAGGATGAGGTGCACGTCAAAAGCATACAAGGCTCGGTCGGTGGAGTAGGGTTCGAGCTTCGCTATGGGCCACCCGTCAGAGTTGCGTAGGATTGGGGCTTGACAAGATTTTGGCCACGCGGCCAAGGGGGAAAACTATGCAGCGATCTATCGTTATGGCGGCGGCGTGGCTCGAGATCATCGTCGGTGCGGCCCTGGTGGCGGCGCCCAATCTCTTTTGCGTTCTGTTGTTCGCAACGAACGCTGAGGGAGTGAGTGTTTCCGTTGCTCGTTTTGCCGGAGTTGGCCTCCTTGCGCTGGGGATCGCCTGTCTGCCTTCGACGGTCGCGGGATCGCGTCAAGGTGTGGTGGGTCTCTTTGTGTTCAATGCCGGGGTGACCATTCTGCTTGCGTGGATTGGAGTCGTCAGCACGGTTCACGGCTTTATGCTGTGGCCAGTCGTCATTCTGCACGCCGCCATTGCGATTGCGTTGACGCGACAACTTCGTAACGCCAGGGGTTAGTCATGCGGTTGAGAGTCTTGTTGCTGACGAGCTTGTATGTGTTTGGGTGCGTAGCGGCGTTGGCCCAGAGACCGGTGTATCAGCTGCGCATCTACAAGCTGCATGCCGGGAATGAGCAGCACTTCCACGAACGCTTCAGCGAGCAGTGCATGCCGATCATGCGGCGCTACGGCTTCGATATCGTATTCACGAGCGAGACGGGAGAGCCCGGGCACAAGGAGTTTGTCTACCTGCTGCGCTGGAAGGATCGCGAGGCGCAGAACACGGCGTGGAAGAGGTTTCTTGCGGACCCCGGGTGGATCGAGATCAAGAAGGTGACGGCGGCGAGGTGGGGCGACCTGGTGGACGAGGTTCAGGACCGCTCGCTGGATCTGTTGCCTTATACGCCGAAGCCTTCTCAGGTGCCTTGAAGGGGTTTCGAGCTTCGCTCGAATGATCCCACCCATGCGATGAGACCGCATGAATGGGGCACCCGATGTATGGGCCACCCGCTAAGCGTCTGTCTTTTTCTTTGTCGGGGCAGGGGTTTCTATTTTGGTCGCTCTTGGCCTTGGTATTACAAATTGGTTTAAAAATACATCCATATCTCTCATAATCATATGGACGTCCCTATCCCTAAAGAACTCTCGGAACATTGGATGGCGACTTACCAGTTCGCACGCTCGAGCAAAACGCATTACTGCCGGTCTCGCATGTTCCGGGCGTCCTAGCGACGTTGCTTTATAAGCTTGCAGTCCAAGTTCATAAAGCCATGGAAGTTCGTCTTTGAAAAGACTCGCGAAAACTAATATGCCAATTCCTTGACCATCTTCATCCCCAAGCATGTGACCAATTTCAAACATCACCTCTGGATGAAAATGTCGAAAACGCGACCGGCCCCATTTTTTCGGAACGAGATTCAATTCTTGACGGAAGATCGCGGAACATCACTTTAACTTCTTCAAATAGTTTTGCAACCGATGACCCTTCAATCTCTTCGTTAGTCTGCGCATTTGGTTTTGACTGTTTAGCCAGTCCGGCAGTGAGGCTATTGGATTTTGCTCTAAAAGCCTCCACTTGCATCTTTACGGTATCTTTATCCGGTTCTGCACCGCTGATCCTGCACATCAATTGGAGAACTAATTTTGTAAGAGAATCTGCATCGTCGCCGCAGTTTTGAAATTGTGCAAAAGGTCCAGTCGAAGCAATTGCGAGGGAAATGCCTAGAGCTACCCCGTAGACAGGGGTGTTCATTTTTCCTTTTGCAACACCTGCCTCATACAAAATCCATGGGCGTTCCAAACTCCTTGGCGTAAGCAAACACACTACGTCCGAAGCAGAATCAATCTTGGACATGACTTCTGGATACCATTCAACGCCATACTCGATGCCTTCCGTTCCTCTCTTGTCCGAAGAACGGAATGACTTTAACATTCCGGCACTTACGCTACTGAGAAGCTTACTGAACGCCTCCGCAAGTTCCGAATCACGGCTGTCATGGCTAATAAAGACGAGTGGAGTCGAAACTGCCGACAATACTTCTTTCGAAGACGCAGCAGCTAGAAGCGATTCTTTTCTCCGCAAAGCAGGCTTTTTTGAGGACATCTCTTTCGTTTCCTCGAAATTTTGTCGCTGTACTATTTTTTTCCTTCTTAAATCATCATCCGTCTTTAGCTGCACCCGCGTCTTTAGCTGCAGCCGCTTGTGCTTCCGCACTCCATGCATCGGTAGCAGCTTCCGTTGCGGGTCATGATGGCTCCGCAGGTGGCGCAGGATGGGGCGTCTCCCATGTCGACCAGGGACTTCATGGCGTTGGCGGTGTGGTAGATGCCTCGGTCCTCGACGGACAAGGGCTCAGGGCTTAGGGCGTAGGGCGTCGAGGCTTTGGGTTCCGGGGCGATTCCCTGCTGTGGGGGCTTGGTGGTGTAGGTTTCCTCCGAAGAGAACATGGGCGCTTCGGACGAAATGCGGGGGTCCTTCCCCCTCGGCTCGCTCTGTTCGCTCGGGGTCAGGATGACGGCGGAAGACGAAGACGCTGACAGGCTGGGGACTACTGTGCTGCCGGGGCTCAGGACTGCTCCTTCTACGGGGACGGCCTGCTGTGGGGCGAGGCCGGCGAAGAGGGAGAGCTGGTGTCCGGAGAGGAAGCGGATCTGGATCCAGCGGAAGATGTAATCCATGATCGACTTGGCGTAGCCGATCTGCTCGTTGCCGGTCCAGCCGGAGGGCTCGAAGCGGGTGTGGGCGAACTTCTCGCAGAGGACGCGGAGGGGGACGCCGTGCTGGAGGGCGAGGGAGACGGCGGTGGCGAAGGAGTCCATGAGTCCGGAGACGGTGGAGCCTTCCTTGGCCATGCGGATGAAGATCTCGCCGGGCTGGCCGTTGGGGTAGAGGCCGACGGTGATGTAACCCTCGTGTCCGGAGAGGCCGAATTTGTGGGTGACGGAGGCGCGCTCGGCGGGGAGACGGTGACGGACGGCGCGGGGCGGAGCCTGGGCGTCGGCGGCGTCGGCGTTCTGGAGGGCGGCCTCGGTGATGGCTTTGATCTGGAGTTCGAGGTTGGCGATCTGCACGGCCTGGGCCTGGAGACGGGACTCGGCGGCGGCGAGAACAGCAGATCCCTCCGCTTCGCTGCGGGATGACAACAAGGAAGCATCAGCGGCTACCGCATCCTTTTTGCCTTCCTTCTGGGCCTTGCCGTCGGAGGCGGAGACGTTGAGGGGCTGTGAGCCCTTGGAGCCGTCGCGGTAGATGGCTACGGCCTTGAGGCCCTGACGCCAGGACTCGAGGTAGGCCTCGGCGATGTCGTCGACGGAGGCGTCGTTGGGGAGGTTGACGGTCTTGGAGATGGCTCCGGAGAGGAAGGGCTGGGTTGCGGCCATCATCTTGATGTGGCCCATGTAGTGGATGGAGCGGGTTCCCTTGGCGGGCTTGAAGGAGCAGTCGAAGACGGCGAGGTGCTCGGGCTTGATCTGAGGAGCGCCTTCGATGGTGCCGGTGGCGTCGATGTAGGAGACGATGGCGTCGACCTCGGCGTTGGTGTAGCCGAGCTTGAAGAGCGCGGAGGGAACGGTATTGTTGACGATCTTAATCATGCCGCCGCCGACGAGCTTCTTGTACTTGACGAGGGCGAGGTCGGGCTCGATGCCGGTGGTGTCGCAATCCATCATGAAGCCGATGGTTCCGGTGGGAGCGAGGACGGTGACCTGGGAGTTACGGTAGCCGTGCTTCTCGCCGTGGGCGAGTGCGCCGTCCCAGACATGCTTGGAGGCTTCGATGAGCTGGTCGAGCTGCGGGGCGACGAAGGGTTCGTTGGAATCACGCGAAGAGCCGATGTTGTTGACCTCGGCGCGGTGCATGCGGATGACGTCGAGGAAGGGCTCGCGGTTGACGTAGAAGCCGGGGCAGGCTCCGCCGGCGATGTGCGCCTGCTGGGTGAGCGGCGTTGCTGCTCCGAGGGCCGGGGCTTTTTCGGCGATGCGCGAGGACTGCCAGTAGGCTTCGCCGCAGAGGATGGAGGTGAGGGTGGCGGCGAAGTCGCGGCCTGCGTCGGAGTCGTAGGGCAGACCGAAGGCCATGAGGAGCGCGCCGAGGTTGGCGTAGCCGAGGCCCAGCGGGCGGTAGTCGTGCGAGTTTTTGGCGATCGACTCGGTGGGGTAGCCGGCGGAGTCGACGATGATTTCCATGGCGGTGGTGACGACCTGGATGGCGTGACGGTATGCGGAGATGTCGAACTGGCCTCCCGGAGTGAGGAACTTCAGGAGATTGAAGGATGCAAGGTTGCAGGCGGAGTCGTCGAGGAACATGTACTCCGAGCAGGGATTGCTGGCGTTGATGCGGCTTGTGTTTTTACTGGTGTGCCAGCGGTTGATGGTGGTGTCGTATTGCATGCCGGGATCGCCGCACTGCCAGGTGGCTTCGGCGATGGCATGCATGATGTCGCGGGCGCGATACTCCTTGACGGGCTTGCGATCCTTGACGGTGCGGGTGACGAAGGTGGAGTCGGATTCGACGGCGGCCATGAACTCGTCGGTGACGCGGACGGAGTTGTTGGCGTTCTGGAAGAAGATGGAGCTGTAGGCCTCGGAGTCGGGGCTGGAGCCGTCGTAGCCGGCCTGCATGAGAGTGTAAGCCTTGGCCTCCTCCTTCACCTTGCACTCGATGAAGTCGACGACGTCGGGATGGTCGACGTTGAGGATGACCATCTTTGCGGCACGGCGGGTTTTGCCGCCGGACTTAATGACTCCGGCGAAGGCGTCGAAGCCGCGCATGAAGGAGAGGGGGCCGGAGGCGGTTCCGCCGCCGGAGAGGGTCTCCATGGAGCCGCGGATGCTGGAGAGATTCGATCCGGTGCCTGATCCCCACTTGAAGAGCATGCCCTCGGTCTTGGCGAGGTTGAGGATGGAGTCGAGGGAGTCCTGCACGGAGTTGATGAAGCAGGCGGAGCACTGCGGCTTGCTGTAGCCGGTGACGGAGAACTCGATGGCGCAGGTGTGCGGGTTCCAGTGCCAGTTCTGGGCGTCGGAATTGGGCTCGAGGCGGTCGCAGCCGACGTTGAACCAGACAGGCGAGTTGAAGGCGACCTTCTGGTTGAGGAGCAGGTGGCAGAGTTCGGCGTAGAAGGTCTCGGCGTCGGTGGCAGAGGCGAAGAATCCGCTCTCGATGCCCCAGTCGCGGATGGACTCGGCGACACGGATGACGAGCTGGCGGACACCGGTCTCGCGCTCATCAGTGCCAAGCTGGCCGTGGAGGTACTTGGAGGCGACGATGTTGGTCGCGGTCATGGACCAGTCGGCGGGCACCTCGACGTTCTTCTGCTCGAAGATGGTGCGGCCCTTGAAGTCCTGGATGACGGCGTCGCGGAGCTCCCAGGTGATCTCGTCGAAGGGCGAGATGCCAGGCCGGGTAAAGACGCGCTGGAAAGAGAGCCCCGGGGCTTTCTGGCCGAAGTTGGCGGAAGAGGTCGCGGCGGAGACGGCGGTTTGATTCGGAATGGTGGCCATCGGGGAGGTGCTCCTTTTAACTTGGATGTGTGGTTCAAAAGCCCCGACCCACCGACGCGGTGGGGTAGGGTAAATCTGTTCCGGCGGCAACGGCACCTGATCACCCGGCAAGGCATGTTCCGGAGGTGGGTCGAGGCCGGTTTGTTTCGATTTTTTTGCCCCTGCTGAAACGCTGCAGAGGTGAAAGTACCTCTGCTTATGGGGTGTGTCAAGTATAAAGCACAAGATGTAGTGTTGGCAGTGGAAATACCCGTGTTTATGCGGATTCAGAAGCTTTGGATCGTCGAAATCCCTTGATTCTGCTGTGGATTTTCGGGAATTGCCGCGTCTGTGGCGGCGTTCTGAGCCCGGAAATTCCGGCGTTTTTTGGGCTGCTTCTACACATTTTGTTGTACTTCTGCGAGGGTAGGCCTAAGAAGTGGCTTAGGCAAGGCGCAGAAGTGGTGCAACCGGTGTGGATGGGGGTGGAAGTGGTGGAAATCGTGGATCAACAACTTCAAATGATGGTTTCAGAGCAAAAAACAGTGCAAGGTTTGTCCTATGACGAATTCCTGTCAATTCTTAGCGCCAAAGAGATGGGTAAACGAAGAAAAATCATAGGAGATTCCGAACTGACCTCGAACATCCATTGAATCCAGCAGATCCGTCTTGTTCGATATCTTGAATGCCAACGGCACCGTGATTCCGGTCTTTGTATTGATGGTGAACTTAGCTTGCCCAATTGCAAGTAGCCCCGAAGTACCGAGAAGCACCTGTGCATCCGACGGCAAGGTTATAGGTGTTCCCGGAACCAGATTTCCGGACTGAATGTTCAGGACTGAAGGGTCCTGTTGATATTGCAGATAACCCGCTGCACTGAAACCGAAGATACTCGTTCGGGGATCTCCTATTGGAGTGTCGAAACCAGCTGAAAATTGAAAGTCGCGGACTCGGTGATACTTTGAGTTGGACGCGCTCATGTCACCGTAAATCGTAAGCGCACCATTGAATGAGAAGAGTGCCTGATTATACTGGTGAGCAAAGATACCTCGCACAACGTGGGTATCTGGCTGATTGGCAGGACGATTGTAGTCATATTCGAGAGTAAAGGGAGATCCACCTCTCGCATCATTTACGACATCGTTCACCAAATCCTGAAAGCTGGCTAAGCTAATTTTGGCCGCAGCAATCTTTGCCTGTAACGACGAGTCCTGAGCTACCACAAGCATGACTTGATCAAAATACTGCTGAAAATCCTTCTCAAGTTTGTCGCCGTCTTGATCGTTAGCATCTTTTACAAAGACGGGACGGAACTGATCTCTCAAAGTCTTGTATTTGGCTGGTGGGAAAGATAGTAATAACTGCTCCACTGCGGAGGCGAGAAGTTCGCCACGCTTTTTGAGATCATCTCTCTTCGCGTTATAAGACTTGGCAAAGGCTTGCTTGAATTTATCCGAGCCAGGATCAAAGGGAGCGACGACTGCATAGCGGGCAGTAATTGAGGAAAGTTTAGAACCTGGGGCTGGCAATTGAATCATTCCAGGATCGGGTGTTGTCCCATTAGCCGAGCCAGAAGTTGAAACTGTTTGAGTACCTTGCTGATTTAAGTCAACACCAACTGCAATCTCAAGATTATTGAAGTCAAAGTGATGATTGTTCAGGTTCTCTGTTTTTTTTTGTATGAGCGAATCGATCTCGCTCTCATCGGGGGATGCTACTGGGGATCCATGGCTGATCGCTTTAATAAAGCGTCCACCATTAATACGGAATGTGGCCGTATCTCCGGTAACTGTTTGCGTAAAGGCACCCAACTGATAAGCAGTAGAGAACAACGCGGCGACACCCGATTTGACGACTAAGTTGGTGCTACCTGCAGCATTCGGATTCGCACCCTGCTGAACATCCAGACGTTGTTTCTCCCACGCATCTACAGCGTTGTTGAACGCCGAGTCTTTCGAGACAAGATTTTGCTCCAAAGCTGAGGAAAAGGTCGACCCCCCTGCCGCAATGAACGTATCTGTGGATGTAGGCTCTGTAAGGTCTCGAATGGCATCATCAAGTCTTGTGGACGCCTTCTGGTCAGCGTCCTGCAAGGTCGCAGTTCCGGGAGACGCTTGCAGAGCAGCCGATGTGGCAGTTTTGTTTTTTGCGGCTTCCAGAGCTTCTTTCAGCGAATCACAAAACAAACCGTCCTTGGCTGCCGGGGAGGCGCAGGGCACGGGCGTCTGCTGCGCAACAATGATCGGCCGGTCTATGAGAGTGAAGACGATCAATGAGAAAAAAAGACATTTCAATCGCATTATTTGCCCTCCACCCAAAAATCAAATGAAGCAACGGCGCGATTGATAAATCCCCTAATGTGCTGGGTTCCGCCACCGGGACAGAGTTCTACAATTTCAAGATTTTCTTTTACAGCGGCCATTACAAACACAATGGGAAATGTTCCGGCCACGATATTAAAAGTGGACGTCTTGTCGCTGTCTACAGTTTGAGCGACGTTGTTGTAGTGAACTGCAACCAGCCTTGTATTGTCGGCGACGATTCCAACGGTAACTTGAGCACCAATGTGTGCAGACCAGTCGCCGGCTTCGTCCTTTACGAGGGAGCAAGCCATAACTTTCCTCCAGACAAATTTGAGTTATGAGTAGTTTGAGCAGACGGACCAGCTAGTGTTGCCGAAAACGGCAATACATAACCTGACCGCAGGTCAGTTCTGGGATTACGGCAGGTTCGGCAGCCGGATTTGCTCCTATGCCAGGTTGCTGCGCACGCTTGGCATGATCCTGTGGCCGGTCTTCCAGTTAAGGAAACACATCTATCTCTACTTCGGCACTACTAACCGGGGAGGTTGGTTGATGCCAAGAACTTACCAGATAATCGCAGAAACACAATCACTAAAATTCAATGAATGAGTCCCTAGTTACTACTAACTAACTAGTATGCATTTCCTCTTTCCGCGGTAAGTCGAAGCGCCGAGCCGGCTACGGTTGGAGATTGTCGAACCAGTGGATGACCTCGCGTGCGGTGCTGTAGTGGATTCCGAGGCGGCGGTAGCTTTCAAATTGTGATTCGGTGAACCATTGGTTGAGGGTGGTGTCGTTGGGGAACGAGGGATGCTGCAGGCGGTAGTTGAGGAGATCGCCTGGGAGCTTTTCGGTGTAGGTTGATTTGATGTAAAGGACCTCGCCCTGGAAGGGCTCGCGGCCGGGGCCTACGGGATAATGGATGGTGCCAGGGACGCAGTGGACGGGGCTGGTTGGATCGTCACCGACTGGTCTGAGTTTGGAGAGATCGAGACGGACTTCGGCTCCGAAATCGATGCGGCACTTACGAATGGCCATCCCGATTCCTTCGAATTTGAGGCCCTCGTCCTGCTCGGCGTCGCAGATGACGATGGTTGAGCAGCGCCGGCGGACGAGTTCGTAGAGGCCCATGTTTTCGAAGTGGCCTCCGTCGGTGAGGTAGACGAATCGGGAGTCGTCGTTGGCGAGGCCGAAGAGTTCGGTGAAGAGGTAGAAGAGTCCGATGCCGGGCGAGGTACCGAGCCTTCCTTCCTGTTTACGCCGGGGATTGCGAATCCATAGACCGAGACGGAAATTGAAGAGCGTGAGCAGGAAGGCCATGGTCGGGCTGGAGTGATATCCCCAATTGGGGCTGACTGCCGCGCCTGATGTGGCTACTGCAGTGGCAACGTTGGGGCCTCCGTCTTCGAATGCGAATGCCTCCGTGGGGCTGTACCCGTTGAACTGAACTTTGGGTGATTCTGAGTCGGTCCACCCGACATCGTAGCCACAGAAGAGCGGGGTGAAGGCGAAGCCGCCGCCTTTGCGCTCCTGATAGGCGAGGTCCTGACCGAAGGCGAGATTGACGGTGGTGTTGAAGATGGGAAAAGGGCCATCGTAAACGTGCGATTGCTGCGACCGACATGGCGAATCCGCGGGCTTCTGCGATTTTTTTGCTTTCTTCTGATCCCAATTGAAGATGTCTTTTTTGGTGAATTTCTCCGGGAGAAGGTCGATCAGGCGGAGGCGCTTGTCGCTTGCAGCAAAGCCGGTGAAGCGATTGGCGCGGCGATCGGGATTGCTGGCTCCGCCGTAGCAGCGGGCGAGACGGTCGCGGTAGAAGGCGTGGAGGGAGAACTCATTGATGTCGATACGCCAGCCGAAGAGGAACGCGATGGCGAAGAGGAAGAGTGCGAGAAGCGTGTAGCCGAGGATGGGGTCCTGAGTTTGATTTTCGATTGCGATGAGAGCCTTCTGATCGACCGCAGAGAGGATGAGCACGAGGCCCACGATGAAGACGGGCGGACCGATGAGCGTGACGAGGTTCAGGATCTTTGAGAGTTTGGGAGGGTCTTTGTCTCCGGGCGCTCCACTGGTGAGAGAGCTTTTACCGAGCAGCACGCTGACAATCGTCGTGCCTGCCCATCCCATGAAGAGAGAACGCGAGGCGTTCGATTTGTAGATGACCCAGGAGACGACGTAGGGGCCGAGAAGCGAAGCGGCGAAGAAGCCGAACCATGCGATGCCGGTGAGAAAGCTCCAGGCGCGAAGGCGGGCAAACCACTCGCGGACGGATTCGTCGACGAAGTTGCCGACGAGCCCACCAGCGATCTCGATGGAGACGAAGACGATGGTGAGTCCGAGCAGAGGGACGATGGCGATGTTGAAACGGGTGACCTCTTCGATGGGCATAAAGAAAGATGCGGCAAAGATGAGGAACCGCGAGAGGCCGATGAGCAGGTATGCGCAAGCCATGGTGCCGGGCAGGGCGAGGGCCAGGATCAGTCTCTTCTGCCATGAAGGGAATGCGCGCCATGCGGCAGCGATGAGCGAGGCGGTTCCGAGGATGAGAGCGATGAAGATGAATGAGGCGGGGGTATCATCCTCAAAACGATCGATGGGCGACCACCAGCGGAAGGAGAATGCGCCGTACCATCGCACAAAGTCATCGAGTCCGCCCATGCGGATGAGCAGAGGTTCGTATGGAGTGGGTGGATTTGGCTCGCGACAGGCTTTCCAATTCTCGATACCTCCGGCGAACGGATGAGCGAGGGTGTGGAGTTCGCAGAGAAAGATGTGCGAGCTTGTGACAGCGTGGCCCTGGGTTTCCTGCTTCGGATCGACGGGCACTCCGCGCCAGAAGGCAGAACGGTAGAGATAGGGCGAGACGAGGAGAATGGCCAGCATGATGGGGAGCAGAGTTCTTGCGAGCACCATGTACTGGCTGAGCCCTACATCTTCGTCGTATGGTGGGCAGTCACCGTCCGGTCCCGGTTTCTGGATGCGCGGGCCCCTGATCTGCGATGCGATGGTGAAGGCCGCCACGAGGAAGAGTGCGAGAACGGCGATGGCGACGAAGTGAGCATTCGACAGCAGGATGTATGCGAGCGCTCCTGCGTGGTCGAAGTGGAGATGCGGGAGAAGGAGGACGAAGAGAAGAGCGGAGATGACGATGATCTGGTTGAGGAAGGTATTACGGAGCCAGATGGCGAACGCGACCCAGGTGTCGGCTGAGAAGAGGCCGACTTTGGGTGTGAGGTAGTTGGAGTAACGACGGAGCCAGCGGAGAGGCTCGGGCCAGAAGGTTCGGTCAGAGGGAGGCCCGGGGAGCGGCTGAAGTTGTTTGGTGACTTTTGCGAGGTTCTCGCAATGGATCCAGGAGGCGAGGAACTGGTGAATGTATCCGCCTCCGGAGACGGAACTGAGATAGTCGAAGTCTTTGAGGCGGTCGTATTCGGCGAGGCCTTGAAGGACGCCGAGGTTAAAGGTTGCGCTGCGGATGCCTCCGCCGGAGAAGCAGAGTCCGGTGGTTCGGTAGAGCGGAGCTACTTCGTAGACGTCTGGAGGGTCTGAAGGCAGGGCGCATCCGGTGGAATCGGCGAGCTTTTTCCATTCGGCCTTGAAGCTTTCGACCTCTGAGTCATCAGCGGGCCAATGGCCACAGGCGGCGAGTTCGCGTTCGAGAATCCACTTGCCGGGAGGGTACTGGACGATGGAGGCGAAGCGGGCTTGAGCGGGAGGATCTTTGTAGAGAGCGTCTGCGAGTTCGTCGACGGGAAATTTTGCGGGAACAATCTCGTTCGTTCTCTTCCTGAACGCGGCAGGGGGCCTTCTGAAGGCGGCACGGAAGGAGGTGCGGAATGCATCGTGTTCCTCAGCGGGAACATTGTGAGCGAAGGCGATGATCTGTTGGGCGAGGCGATGACAGTAGGCGGCGGCTGTTGGATCATAATCCTGCCGATGGAAGCGGCCCGGGTGAGAATCCGGCATGCAAAGGCTCCTTGGAGACGAGCGCGCAAGCCTATGTGTTGAGGCTCGCTCGCTTGCTGGAGTTGTACTAGGGACCCGACAAAGATTTACAGAACCATAACAGAGATTTCGCCGCCGGTATAAGACAGGCCGCGTGTGAGTGTGCCGAAGCGGGTTCGCGGCGAGGTTATTTTGCGGCGGGGAGCGGGCCGGTGAAGGTGAGGCGCGGGCCGAGTTCGCGGACCAGATCGGGAATGTCGTAATGGCGGACGACTCCGGGGAGGATGTCTTCGGGGGCGTCGGTGGGCATGGGTGCATCGATGAGGCTCTTGTAGCTTTCGAGGGTGCGGTCGACGGTGATGTGTTTGAGGCGTGGGTCGAGAACTGCGGCGTGAAGGAGAACGAGGCCAAGGTGTCCGCTGGCCTGGGCGGTGATCTGGTTGGGATCGCCGGTGGTGCTTCCCTGCATAAAGTTGACGGCGCTGATGACATCGTCGACGCGGAGGCCGAGGAGGGTTTTGCCGACGAGTTCAGCACGGAGTTCGGTTATGTAGAACGGGCCGAGGAGGGAGGACTTGGTTTCTTCGGTTCCAGGCGGGGAGGGACGAGGGGCTATGACGAGGACTGCGGTTCCTGCGTCGGCGAGTGCGCGAAGCTTGCGGATTTCTTCGGCGCGGGATGATTCGAGGGCGGGGTCGAGGCTGTCTTTCAGGATGAGCAGAACCGGGTGTTTGCCGTCTGCGGGGCGGTAGAACTCGGCCTGGATGTCGATGCCGCGGGCGGTTGCGAGCGTGAAGCGGTGGCGGACGTGGACGTCGCCCTCAGGCGGTGAGGGCAGCGGCGGCGATGGGGTATTGATGGGTGCAGGGTCTGCGGGCGTTGTTGTGGCATGGGTGATGTCGCGGACGGCCTGCCGGAGTTCGGGGCTGCCAAGTTGCTTTGTCTTCGGCAGGGCCTCGTAGCGTTTGAGGTTGAGGGTGTGGACGGTTTCGGTGTTGGGGTACGAGGTTGCGACCTGGCCGGTGGGTGTGACCTGGAAGATGTCCTTGGGGAAATTGGGTGGAAGGGCAAAGGGATTGGCTCCGGCCGGGGTAATCGGGACGCTGGGCGATGCGGTGGAGTGTGCGAGGTGGGCCAGGAAGAACGAGACGATCTGAGATTGGAGCGGGCGAAGATTGCCGTGGCCGCCTATGCCAGTGATCCATTGGAGCGGTGCGGTGGGTGGGATGGTATTGGAGGTGTCCGGGTTGAGGGTTGGGCCAGTGGGAGTGCCGGGTTCGGGCTGGTTCGTTGGCGTTCCGGCAGCGGAGGGATCGAAGAGGGAGTAGAAGCGGCGGGCCTCGATGACGGAGGCGCGGGCTCCAGCGTAGGGGAACATGTCGGAGGCGGTGGAGATGACGGCGTAGGGGCGCGGGGCGGCGAGTTCTACCCAATCGGGGAGATCCAGACCGGATGCGATGAAGTTGGAGATGGATTGCTCGGCGTCCTGCGGGCCGATGGATGGAAGCAGGGTGTCGAAGCTGGTGATGTAGCAGGCTGTGCCGATGGCTTTGACACGGGTGTCGATGGCGCCGAGGAGGGCGGTGATGGTCCCGCCGCCGGAGCAGCCGAAGGCTCCGATGCGGTTGGGATCGACTTCGTAGCGGGTCTGGAGGTAGTCGACGGCGCGGATGCCGTCCCAGAGTTCGTAACGCGCGAAGGCGTCACCGATGAGTGTGGGCTGAAGGCTGGCTTCGGCGTGTTCGCCGGTGGGGCGCGCGGCGAGAGATTGGCCGGGATGGCTGGGGTCAGGGTATTGCAGGCGCTCGCCCTGGCCAATGGGGTCGTAGGAGAGGACCACGAAGCCGTTGCGGGCGAAGAGCGAGGCGAAGGAGTAGTCAGAGGCTTTGCCCGTGGCTCCGTGGCCGGGGGCGATGACGATGGCGGGGAGCTTGCCGGGGTGCTTGTCGGGCAGGTAGAGGATGGCGGTGATGGGGAAGTTGGGCTGAGAGTAGAAGAGGACCTTCTCCATGCGGAAGCCGTCGGCCTGGAAGGTGATGACGGTGGCCGGATTAAGCGGGGTCTTTTCCGGGAGGATTCCGAGGAGGTTCAGGATTTTTGCGCGGACCTCGCGCTGGTGGGCCTCTGCTTCGGCTCGAGTGTGGATGCTGGCGACGGTCTCGCGGCGAGCTGCAAGTTGTGCGACTGCGATGTTGTTGAGGTAGTTGGCGAGCTGAGTGCGGCCGATTTGCGATGGGCTATTGGGGTCCGGCTTCGCTGGAGGTTGCTGTGCGAGGGCGGATGAGGTGAGGAGAGCGGCGGCGGAAAGCGCAAGAAATTGATTTCGCATCGCCCTGCCTTGATACGCTACTGCGGAGATTGGGTCAAGAGAGGTCTGACCACATCAGACAGTGGTTTTATCTGCAGCCGTTTGCGGAGATCGGCGGTGGCCTGGCGATGGCAGAGGAGGCAGAGCGTGCGGATGTTGTCGAGGTCGCATTGGCCTCCGCCTTCGGCCACGGGAAGGATGTGGTCGGCGTCCCAGAGGCTGCGGCGGGAGGCGATGGACTTCATTCCGTAGAGGTGGAGTCCGGCGGCGCGGGCGGCACCTCGGGAGCGCCTAAGGGCGGAGTAGACAGCGACGGTGTTGGTACGACAGACGGCGCAGATGCCGCGGTCGCGGGCGAAGACCTGGTCGCGGAGGTAGCCGGGGTCGGTGCGGAGCCGCCACTGGTGAACGCAGTAGTCGCTGCAGAAGGTGCGACGGCGCTTAGCGATGATCTCAAGCTCGCACCAGCGGCAGAGCGGCAGGCCGTTGGGTCCTGTAGGGAGGGATTTGCGAGTGGCGTGGCCTCCCTGGAGTGTTCGGGACGGATGCATCGCTTACAGGATAGAGTCAGATCTCGAAGTCGACCTCTGTTGCATCGACGAGAGGAATCAACCATGCAAGCAGCTTGCGGTGGATGGGGTGATCGTTGTAAGCCTCGAAGGCGGCCTGGTTGGGGAATTTCATGACACCCCCGAATTCGTGTCCCTGGGAGCGGGGCGAGAGATTGTGTCCGGCGGATGTCTCGATGAGTCCGGGGATCTGGCCCTGAAGAGCGAGGATTTCCTCGAGGGCTCGCTGTTTCTGTTCAGGCGTGACACCGTGTTTCCATCGGAATGCGAATGTATGGATGAACATAAAGCCAGTGTAGCGAGCTCCGCTTAGAATGGGACGAACGAAAAGCAGAGGCAGGAGTTTCCTATGGCGAGGACGCAGTCGACGATGGTGGAGCTGGGAACAGTGGCTCCTCCGTTTGAACTGATGGATGTGGTGAGCGGCAAGGCTGTGGGGCGCGACGATGTTGCGGCGGACATGAAGGGCCTGCTGGTGATGTTTCTTTGCGTGCACTGCCCTTATGTAAAACACGTCGAAGCAGAGCTGGCGCGGATTGGCGTGGATTACGAGGGGAAGATCGGGATTGTTGCGATCTCATCGAATGATGTTGCGGCGTATCCGGACGACTCGCCAGCCGAGATGAAGAAGCAAGCCGAACGGCTAGGGTTTCGCTTCCCTTACCTGTATGACGAGACGCAGGAAGTTGCGCGCGAGTATGGCGCTGCGTGTACTCCGGATCTGTTTCTCTTCGATGGTGAGATGAAGCTGGTTTATCGCGGGCAGCTTGATGACAGCAGGCCCCGGCGCGGCGATTATGGCAATGACATTCCGGTGACAGGCAAGGATCTGCGTGCCGCGATGGACGCGGTGCTTGCGGGCAAGCGACCGGACCCGAATCAGAGGTTCGCGGTTGGCTGCAATATCAAGTGGAAAGAATAAGCGGAGAGGACAAGATATATGGAGAATGTGCTCGCAGAGCTGAAGGCAGGGATTCGCAAGTTCCGTAAGGATGTTTATCCAACGCAAGCGGAGACGTATCGCAAGGCGGCGAGCGAGCCTCAGCGCCCGGATGCATTGTTTGTGACGTGCGCGGATTCGCGGATTGATCCTGAACTGATTACGCAATCAGGTCCGGGCGAGTTGTTCGTGACGCGTAACATTGGAAATCTTGTGCCTGCCTACGGCGAGATGATGGGCGGCGTGAGCGCGGTCGTGGAATACGCAGTAAGCGCGCTGAAGGTGAAGCATATTGTGGTGTGCGGACACAGCGACTGTGGCGCGATGAAGGCTTTGCTTCACCCGGAGAGCCTGGAGTCGATGTCTACGGTGAAGCGGTGGATGCGAAATGCCGAGGCTGCACTGAGCGTGGCGGATTCACTGGCGGGGCACGACGAGGAGCCGATTAGGCTGCTGCGGCGGTTAACCGAGGAGAATGTCCTGCTTCAGATTCAGCATCTGCGGACTCATCCTTCGGTTGCGGGAGCAGCTGCCCGGGAGGAGCTTACGCTTTCGGGTTGGGTGTACGACATCGGCACGGGCGAGGTGCGGATTTCGGAGAACGGCGATCGCGTGTTTCGTCCGGTGACTGTTGAGGACATGCCTGCATGATCGTTCCGACCGAACGCCAGCTCATCTATCGCATATTGGTGTATGGCGGTTGGGGACTGCTTGGATTGCTGGCTTACGATTTCGCCGTTGTCATCGTATTTAAGATGGGGTATTTGCACTGGCAGGCATTAGAGCAGATCCCATTGTCTCTGTTTGGGTCGGTGATCGGCGTGATTCTTGCGTTCAGGAACTCCACGTCGTATGCGCGGTGGTGGGAGGCGCGTACGTTGTGGGGCGCGATTGTGAACAACGCCAGAAGTGTCGGACGCGAGGTAACGACGGTGATGCGTCCTGCGGCCGAAGGCGAAGAGGCCGAGGTCAGAGAGGCGCAGCGACGCCTGGTTTATTTTCAGATCGCCTGGGTGCATGCTCTTCGCCAACATCTTCGCAGATTGCCTCCATGGGAGGATATCGCCCGCTTCGTGAACGAATTTGAGTTGAATCAACTGCGAGAAGAACAGAATGTTCCCGTGGCATTGCAACAGAAGATGAGCGTCATGCTTCGTAATGCACTTGATCGCGGGTGGATCGACATTACGCAATGGCTGGCGCTGGACAAGAACATCGATGATCTCGTGGACGCCCAGGGAGGGTCGGAGAGGATCAAAAACACACCGATGCCGAGACAGTACGACTTTTTTCCCCAGATCTGCGTACACATGTACTGCATCCTTTTACCGCTGACGTTGGTCTGGAGCCTGGGATGGTTTACACCACTGGGTTCGACGCTGGTGGGGTTTATCTTTATCGGCCTGAATCGGATCGGACGCGATCTCGAGGATCCGTTCGACAACAAGATCTATGACGTTCCGTTGACTTCGATGTGTGTCACGATCGAGATCAACCTGCGGCAGCAACTTGGTGAGACGGAGTTGCCAAAGCCGCTACAGCCGGTCGAGGGAGTGCTGTGGTAGCCACGTCACGATAACCGTAAACTTTTCTTTACAGCAGTAACCCTGTCGAGACACTTACAACATGCAAAGCCCTGCGCAAGAGACTTCGTTTGAAGTTCCCTCGCGAACGATGAGAAAGGCGAGTTATGTGTGCGGGGGAATTAGTCTTCGTGGACGACGTGTCCCTGACCTTTTTCGATGTGAGTGATTTCGCCGTCGCGCATATGAAGGATGCGATCCGCGATCTGTGCCGCCTCGGGGTTGTGGGTAATCATTAGTACAGTTTGATTTAGCTCGCGGCTGGAACGGCGAAGCATGTCGAGGACGGCGTCAGAGTTTTTGGTGTCGAGGTTGCCTGTTGGCTCGTCGGCGAGGACGATGGCCGGCCGGGAGATGAGAGCGCGGGCGATGGCTACGCGCTGCTGTTCGCCGCCGGAGAGTTCGTTGGGGCGGTGATGGAGGCGGCCGTGAATCCCAAGAAGCTGAGTGAGGTGATCGAGCAAGGCGCGGTCGAGCGGTAGCTTCGGTTTAACTCCGATGTTGGCTATGTCGTGGGCGATCTCGATGTTACCGAGAGCTGAGAGGGTTGGAAGCAGGTTGAACCGCTGGAAGACGAAGCCGATTTTGGCGCGGCGCATACGGGTACGCTCGAGATCGGAGAGGCGAGCAAAGTCGACTCCGTCGATGAGGATCGTGCCGCTCGTGGCCTGGGTGAGTCCTCCGAGGATGTAGAAGAGGGTGGATTTGCCGGAGCCGGAGGGTCCGACGATCGAGACGAATTCTCCTGAATTGATGGAGAAGCTGACTTTGCGAAGTGCGGGCACCTCAAGCTTTCCCGACCTGTAGGTCTTTCCCAATTGGTTGGCGAGAATGATGGGCTGCTGCGTGGAAGTCGCTGCTGAGGGTGCTGCAGTTTGGAAAGAGGTATCGGATGCCATGCGTTAATCAGAAGTTTACCGCGAATTGAAGGATGGCTGGGCTATCCATCGAGTTCTACGACTTGTGGTCGTTGATGGGGAAATTGATCAACGTGCTTTTTTTTTCCATTTCTCTTCTGCAAAACCCTGCAATGGCAGGAGCCTAAGCATTTTCTAGCCTGTGAGATTGCAACGGGATAGATTGGCACGCGAATTGCACTACTGTAGTGCGTTTTGGGACTGTCCTCCATGCTCGAATATCGCGAAGTGATAACGATACGAAGTCTTGAGGCATCCCGGGTTCCCATCATGCGTAGTGAATAAATGCAAAGGGCTCTCAGAATTTTGACTGTTTTATTTGGTTGACGAATTCGCCCCATCAGGCCCCCGGCCCCAACAAGTTTTGAGTAGGCGTGCCTGAGTTCCGCATCGTGCGGACCTCATAGGTAAGTTACGCCTGAATGACCCTATGCGACTCACCATCGAATCGCATGCACGGTCGTGTGTCACCAAATTCACCTATAGGGAGACGGAAGTGAACAAGATAGTTTGCACTCTCACAACAGCTTTGGTACTCGTTTCTGGCGTCGCATACGGCCAGAGCACATCGAAAACTTCCCAGGCTAAGCAGAGCAAGCATCAACCGATGCGTGACAGCCAAATGGATAACGTAACCGCCGCAGGCGAAGAGCAGTCTGCGATTGCGGCGAATAACTCAACGGTTACTGAGAACAACACCGCAACGGTGAATATCTCCGGAAGCGTGCTGAATGGCGCCAGCGGAGTCAATATTGTAAGTTCAGCCGATGCGGAAGTTGCCAATGGAGCCAACGTCTATTCCGGAAGCGGAAACATCACGGGTCCAACCACCCCGATCACCCCGATCACCCCGATCCTACCGCCGGTTAGCCAGAACAACACTATTAACCAGACGAGCGATCAGACTGCGACCCTTGACGGTTACAAGCGGGGCCAGAACAGCCAACTGGATGCGACGAAATCGTCGAGCTCTTCGGACACGAGCAGCTCATCGACGAGCCTGAACGCTTCGTATAACCACTCGGCCAACGCCAGCAAGGCCACAACGGATAACCTGACGAAGAGCAACAGTTCTACGTTCGCCGCCAGCGCGTCGAAGAATACGACGAATAATTCGAGCTCGAGCAACAGCTCGTCTCACAACCAGACGGCATCGGCCTCGAAGAGCGCGAGCGCGTCTCTGGCTACAACCGATGCATCTTCGGCGAACAATTCGAGCAACTCGAGCGCTGCTGGGTCGCTTGGCGCTTCTCTGAATGCTTCGGCCAATGGGTCGAAGAGCAGCAACGATACGTCAACCTCTAACTCCACCAAGAACACAGCTTCTACTACCCCTACGACCATCATCCAGAACCCGAGTTCAGCGGGCACCTCTGGCAACTCTACCGATAGCAACAGCTCGTCGGGCGGCGGAGCTTCTTCGGCGAGCTCGGGCAACGCAACCAACAACACCACGGCCACCAATGGCGGCTCGTCGAGCCAGGCTACAGACAACGCATCGAATACTTCAGCCAGCACCGGCAGCGCCGCGGGTACGCTGGGTGCGAGTCTGAATGCGTCCGCAAACAAGTCCGCATCGAATTCTGCCGCGAAGTCTTCGAATGCAAGCTTGAATGCATCGGCCAACAAGAGCTGGAATGCTTCCGAGTCGTCGAGCGCGAGCAACTCTTCGGAGAAGTCCAACTCGTCTACCTATGGGACCACCGCTTCGGTCAACACTTCTCATGAAAACTCGTATACCCATGACAAGAGCCTGTCGGAGAGCGCAAGCACCAGCACCGCGGCCAGCCTTGCCTTCTCTCACCAGCAGTCGGATTCCAAGAGCTCCACGAAGAGCAGCCATGTGATTCACAATGTTGAAGGCGCAGTCAGCCTGGATTCCGCCAGCGCGCAAAACATCGCGGTGGATGGATCCACGGTAACGGCGACCAACAACTACTCTGTGATCCTGGCTGGTTCAGCGGAACAGAATGCGAGCGCACTGAATCTTGTAAACGCAGCCGGCGGAATGGTTGCGAACGGAGTCAACGTTGCCCGCACGACAAGCACCAGCCCCTCAACCCTATCGTTGACGCAGTCCAACAACATCACCCAGCATCGCTAGTTCTGAGCAGCGACGTGGAAGACCCCGCATGGTCTTCCACGCCAGGCTTTCTCATGTAGCTCAAGGAGAGCTTTATGCGACGAATATTGGCGATAGCCGGGCTGGCGTTGCTCACTACAATCGGCGCTGGCCAGACAAGAGTAGGTCCTGGCCAGACGAGGGCGAAACCAAAGCCCCTGAGCGACACTGCGCTTGATCGAATCACTGCGGGAGGAGATAACACGGGAGCCGTCACGGCCGGACTGTCTAATGGAGTGATCCAATTTCAGGGACAGGTTCCAACGGCGAACGGACTCGTCACTGGTGCCGGAACAATGGCGTTCCAGAACGGACCGATTACCTCAACCACAGTTGGCACGATCAATCTCAGCGGTAACGCACAGCAAAACCTCAACTCGCTGGTGAATATCACAGCGGTCAACTCGAACATCAACGTTCTGCTCAATTTGAACGTGAACATCAACTCGACCGTAGGGACGGTCACACAGTCGAACCTGAGCAAACACTGATGCTTGTGCGTAAATTCATTGTCGTTCTGTGTGCGATGCTCCTTGCTCTTCTGCCTTCCATGGGTCTTAGTCAGAGATTCGACGATGACCAGGAGACACAGGGGAGCAAGGGCGTCCGCAGTCTTAAGGAGATTCGAGGCGAGGGAGTCGTCCGGCAGAAGTGGGATATGAGCTGCGGAGCGGCTGCTCTGAGCACACTTCTGACGTATGACTTCAAGGACAATACGCCGGAGTCTGCGATCGTCGTCTGGATTCTGCACCGCGTGGATCCTGTGCGTGTACGCGCCCGTGGTGGATTTTCTCTACTTGATCTCAAGCGTTTTGCGCAGGCGCGGGGATATCACGCCGAGGGCTACTCCGGCATGACAATTGAGGACCTTGTGATGCAGAAGACATCGGTCATCGTGCCGATTCGCATCAAGGGCTTCGATCACTTTGTGGTTGTGAAGGGAGTTCAGCAAGGACGCGTCATTATCGGCGATCCGGGTTTTGGCAATACCACGATGAAAATCGACAAGTTTGAAAAGCTTTGGAATAACGGAATCATTTTCGTGGTGACACCTCCGGACGAGAGGATGATCACCGAGAGGAAGCCTACAGTTGCCTCGCAGACACTCCCCGACGGAACTCTTATTTCACGCAGTATTTCGGTTTCAGCTCCCAGTAACCCTCTCTATTAGGTTGGAAAGGCGGGCCAGATGTCGTCGCGGATTCTGCTTAAGGTTTTGGTCTTTGCGCTCTGCGTTGTACCCGCGTTGGGGCAGACAACAACGAACGCCAGCAATTCACCTGCTCCCCCTCAGGCGTCACGAGATCCCATCGACGTGAAGGTCCAAGACGCTCTTCGAGAGCGGGATGCGATTATCCGCAATCTCATTGAGCGGGTTCAGGAGCTTGAGTGGCGGGTCAACGGAGGATTTACCACGCGGCCAGTGGATTATGCGGGTGGACGCGCAGCCGCAGATGCGTTGAATCATGCCGTTACGTCTCCGGCATACTCTGCGGTTGCCAATGCGGGATACGATCTTGAAGAGCGGCAGGCGAGTGCTGCCCTTGACCGGGCGCTGCTTGTGAGAGGTGGATTACTTGTCCCTCCTGGGACGCTTGAGATCGACAACACAACTTCCTATTTCAGCAGTTCCTCCGATCACCTCACGGTCAACGGTTTTGCGCTCCTTCCGATACTGGTGGTCGGCGACATTACCTCGGAACGTCTTCGCAAGGATGTCCTGATGCCAACGTTCACTACAAGGATCGGATTACCCTGGAGGATGCAGACCGACATGATCATTCCGTATGGTTATGAGCTTGTTCGGACGGTCGACGCTAACAACAAGCAGACTTCGGAGAGCAATTTCGGCCTTGGGGACATTCAGTTTGGCGTGTCGCGTCAGCTCACCTACGAAAAAGGCAAGGTCCCAGATCTACTCGCCAATGTACGGTTCAAGACGACAACTGGCATTGACGCGTTCAATCTTCAGAGTTCGCAGACTGCTCTGGGCACAGGCTTCTATTCTGCTTCAGGGATTCTGACAGCAGCGAAGACGAGCGATCCGGTGGTTTTCTTTGGCAGTCTCGCCTATACCTACAATCTTGCCGGACGGCATACGATTCCTGACCCCAACAATGCTGGATCGACGGTGATTGGACACTTCCGCCCGGGAAGTTCGATAGGCTTCCAACTCGGTTCTATTATTGCGATGAACCCTGAGACTTCGCTGACGCTGGGATGGGACCAGCGATTTACGTATTCAACCAGCCTGAACGGAACTGAAATCCCCTCTTCTTATCTGGTGGAAGGCACGCTTCGATTAGGAACCACATACGTTTACGCACCCGGAAAGATGGTCGATCTCAGCTTTGGCGTGGGTCTCACTCCGGATACTCCAAATCTTCAGTTCTCGGTTGGTTTCCCACTTCGATTCTCGCTGTGGAAGCCTTCAGCCAAAACATTCTAGGGTCAATGCGCAAATTCGTTATGCGACAGCACGAGAGGGAAATGACAATCTCTTGACACCGCTATGACACGCACAAAAGAGGGTCGGACTAGTGTTGTGACTGCGGCGCAGATTGGCGGTTTTCCTCCGCAACGACAGACAAATGGGCGCCTTAAAGTTACTTTTTGGGCGAAGGAGCGTGTTGGGCGATGCTCCATCGCCCATCTTTTTTGGGTTTCAGACCGGTGTGCTGCGCTGCATCCATGTGAAGGGTAAGGTGACCTTTTCGAGGAAGCTTACTTCCAGACGAATCGAGAGCACCTGTCCAAATACAGAAAGCGATGAAGAGTTTCTATAGCAGCTGCACAGGGAGGTTAAACCAAGATGGCCGGCGCGTGTGAGTTCAAGTCCGGATGCAACCAACGCGACGTACAGGTCAATTACCGATTGGAACTGTATTTCAAGGTCGAGTTCTATTGTGGTTGAGGATGTCGCTTTTTTATCCAGCAGCCAGCCACCGAAGCCGGCAATTGCGTCGATGAGAAAAGGCAGCAGATTACTTTGCGCTGCGTAGGTAAAACACTGAATACTTACTGGCTGCATTTGGTTTTGAGCACTCGCCTGATTTGCTGACATTAGAGACTTCATCGGAAACAACAGCTTGTCTCGTGAAGAGTCCGGCGGTACGGTGGTCATGTGACGGAAGAGAGTAACGAATGGGGAGCTATGTAACCAATGGTACTTGGCGTGGGATCTGACCTGATCGAGATCAGCCGGATTGAAGAGAGCGTCCGAAGATACGGCGAGCGCTTTCTGCAGCGGGTTTATACAGAGGGCGAGATTTCCTTCTGCCAACGAAAGTTGAAGCATGCCGGCGAGAGCTTCGCTGCCAGGTTTGCGGCAAAGGAGGCGGCAGCGAAGGCCCTGGGCACAGGCATCAGCCGAGGAATCAGCTGGCGGGAGATCGAGATAAGGCGCGAGCCCGGGGAGAGGCCGCGGGTCTTTCTGAGCGGACGTGCAGCCGAAAGAGCGGCGGCGATGGGGGTGCGAAGCATCCAGGTGACCCTTAGCCATAGCCGTGATGTAGCGATGGCGGTTGTACTGGTGGAGGACTAGCAGGAATTCCTCAGATTGTTGCAGGCGGAAATCTGCAACCAGTTCCAAAATTCGTCATCTATCGAAGAACAGGGCTGTTAGAAGGTGAGAGAGAAGACGGTTTTGCGCCGAAACTTCTGCAGAGTGATGTATTCTCTCATTGACCGAGATACCTGCTGCAGTGTCGTAAGGAGACTGAGAACAGATGGTAACTGTCTGGGATCTGCGCTCGAGGAAAACCAGTTCGAAGGAGAGCTATGCCCAGCCAGCAGGAGGTTAGATGGTCTCAATTGAAGGTGGGTCTGATTGTTCTGATAGCGACCATCGTATTGGTCACGTTGTTGTTTCTGATGACCAGTTCCTCGGGAATCGGTATCTTTTCGCACAAGGTGACGATCACGACCTACTTTGAGAACTCGGCCGGAGTTAAAGAAGGCGCGCCGGTTAACCTGGAGGGTGTCACGATCGGGACCGTAAGGAGTGTTTCGGTTGTAAGCAATCCCGAGCGTAAGCTGACACCTGTTCGCGTGATCATGAGGATCAATGAGAAGAATGCGCAGGACATCAAGAAAGATTCAAAGGCCTCATTGACGACGATTGGAGTGCTCGGCGATACGGTTGTTGATATTAACAGCCAGTTTGCGGTCGGGCCTCCGGTGCAGGACGGAGACGAACTGAAGACATTGGAGACTCCGAGCCTGACCGATGTGGTGAAGGCGAGCCAAGGGACGATCGAGAGCCTGAATGTCATTCTGGCAAAGATGAATTCGATTGTGGACAATCTGCAGTCGGGCAAGGGATCGATTGGTCAACTCATCAATAACCCGGATCTCTATAACAAGCTCAACAATACGATCGATGAGTTGCACAAGATGACAGTGACTCTCAACAGCAACCAAGGCTCGATCGGCAGGCTCATCAACGACGACGAACTCTACAACCGGATCAATTCCACGGTTGGAAGGCTGGACAGCATCTCGGCGTCGCTCGACAGCGGGAAAGGGACCGCCGGAAAGCTGCTGAAGGACGAGACACTTTACAACAATCTGAACTCAACCATTGCGCACGCCAACTCGCTTCTGGCGGAGGCGGATGCAGGCAAGGGTGGACTGGGACTGCTCACCAAGGACCCGAAATTCCGGGATCAGTTGAGCGATACGCTTACCCAGGTCGATACCTTGGTCAAGGGCGTTAATGAAGGGCGCGGGACTCTTGGAAAGCTGGCAACGGATGATCAGGCGTATACGAATGTGAACAAGTTGCTGACCGAGAGTACAAACCTGGTAACTGCGATTCGCTCTAACCCGAAGAAGTACCTCACGATTCATATGAAGATCTTCTAGAAGTGACCCCGGGCCTTCGAGAAGCTTATTCCCGAAACAGACGCTGACGTGCGACTATGTTGGAATTCCCTGTTTTGCTTTAGGAGAAACATGAGTTCCAAGTTCGCTGCTTCCCTGCTGGTGCTTTCATGCGCCATCTGCTTCGGCCAATCCCCTGCTTCCAATGAGATGGCCCCCGGTCCTACATCGGAACCGAAGAGACCGATCAGCTTCGATCTTTCCGGTATCGATAAGACGGCTGATCCCTGTGTGGACTTCTACCAGTACGCCTGCGGGAGCTGGAAGAAGAACAATCCCGTTCCCGGGGACCAGGTTCGCTGGGGACGCTTCAATGAACTGGCCGAACGCAACTCGTGGCTGTTGTACCAGGAACTCAAGGTAGCAGCTGATGCGCCAAAGACTCCGTTGCAGAAGAAGTATGGTGACTATTTCGCTGCATGCATGAATGTCGGACTGGCAAATAGCCTGGGAGCGAAGCCAATCGAGCCGATTCTTAAAAGCATCGATGCCTGGACCGATAAGAAAAAGCTTGCGACCTTGATGGGTGAAACTGAGGACAAGTACGGCATCGGTTACTTTTTCCAGTTCGGCTCCAGCCCCGACCAGAAAGATTCGAGCCATCAGATCGGAGTGATCGATCAGGGTGGTTTGGCGCTTCCAGATCGCGACTACTACCTGAATCAGGACGACCGTTCCAAGACTCTGCGCAGCCAGTATGTCGAGCATATAGCGAAGATGTTTGTGTTGCTGGGCGATACACCGGAACAGGCGGCTCAAGAAGCCAAGAATGTTCTGGACGTGGAGACGGCGCTGGCGCAGGGTTCCATGGCACGCGTGGACCGGCGTACACCAGCGAATATCTATCACATCATGACGCTTGCCCAGCTACAGGATTCGACACCAGATTTTGACTGGCATGTGTATATGGCCGCGAAGAAGGAAGGAGATCTGAAGTCTGTCAACGTTGTGGCTCCAGGGTTCTTCAAGACGATGAATGAGCAATTGAGCTCACTGGATATCACGGCGTTGAAGAGTTACATGCGCTGGCATACGGTGAATCGCTTCGCTCCGGGGTTGGGCGATTCGTTTTACGAAGAAAACTTTCGCTTCTTTGGCGGCATTTTGACGGGACAGAAGGAACAGACTCCGCGCTGGAAGCGATGCACGCAGCAGACAGACCGTGCGCTGGGAGAGGCTGTCGGCCAGGATTGGGTATCGCAAAACTTTCCACCTGCGGCAAAGGACAACATGGAGAAGCTTGTAGCCGCTCTTAAGAAGGCCCTTGATTCGGATATTCAGCACCTTGACTGGATGAGCGATACCACGAAGGCGGAGGCGGAGAAGAAGCTTGCGGCTTTCCGGCAGAAGATCGGTTATCCGGAAAAATGGCGCGATTACTCGACACTTACAGTGAAACGAGATGATCCGGTCGGCAATATTCAGAGGGTTGCGGCTTTCAACGATCGGCGGCAGCTGAACAAGATTGGCAAGGCGGTGGATGAGAAGGAGTGGACGATGACGCCTCCGACAGTGAACGCATACTATAGCCCGTCGTTTAACGACATCAATTTTCCGGCGGGAATCCTTCAGCCTCCGTTCTACGACTTCAAGATTGATCCGGCGGTGAACTTTGGCGGGATCGGCGTGGTGATTGGCCATGAGATGACGCACGGCTTCGACGACCAGGGAAGCCAGTACGATCCGCAGGGGAATGTTCGCAGCTGGTGGACTCCGGAGGATCGGAAGAAGTTTGAGGAGCGTACTGATTGCGAGGTCAAGGAGTACGGCGGCTTTGAGGTGGCACCGGGGCAGAACCTCAACGGCAAGCTGACTCTCGGAGAAAACACGGCAGACAATGGCGGCCTGCGGATTGCGTATGCTGCATTGATGTCAACGCTGGCCGAGCAAAAGGCGGATCCGAACACCAAAATCGATGGATATACACCTGCACAACGCTTCTTCCTCGGCTACGGTCAGGTCTGGTGTGAGAACCAGACAGAGCAGATTGCCCGGGTAAGAGCCAAGACAGACCCCCACTCCAGTGGACAATGGCGTACCAACGGCGCAGTACAGAACTTTGACGAATTCGGCAAGGCCTTCGGCTGTAAGGTCGGTCAGCCAATGATGCCAGTGAACGCCTGCCATGTTTGGTAAGCGGCACATTTTCCCACAGACGACGCCCAGGGATTGCTCCTGGGCGTCTGTTGATTCAGGTGGAAATTACTTTTGAGACAGGGTTTCTCTACTGCGAAAGTGGCATTAAGTCGCTTCACCTTCTACAATGAGCGAAGGAAACTATCCCTAAAGAATTGCTCGTTATGTGGCGATCACAGGAATCGCCCGCGAGGATTAAGGAAGCGCATGAAGTTGAGCAGGATCGGCCGGGTTTCGTTGGCCTTGGTAGTGTCCGTGGCAATGGCTCTGGGAATGACGGCTTGTGGCGGTGGCACGGTCGCTTATTTGTGGGTGCTTGGAACTCAGTACAACCAGATTGTCGGCTTTAAGGTTGACGATTTTACCGGCAACCTGACCCAGGCTCTCCATTCGCCTTTTTCTTCGAACGGGACCAATCCGGTCTCGATCGTGGTGAAGGCTGGCGGGCGCTACGTTTACGTAGTGAACAAGGGCGTCCCGTCCGCAGGGAATAACCCGGGAACCCCAGGCAATATCTCGGTCTTCAGTGTCGGGTCTGGCGGAGTTCTGACGTATCAAACTCAGTACTCCAGCCGCGGTTCGACGCCGGTTTGGGCAGCGATTGATTCATCGGGTAACTTTCTTTATGTTCTCGATACGCTGTACCCCGATACGCCAGCGTTTCCAAACCCGAACGGATATGGCGACATCACTGTCTTCGGGATCGACAACAATACCGGACGCTTACAGCTTGTGCCCAACCAGCAGATTAAGGATAGCAACCAGACACAGCTGACCTTCTTCCCGGTTGGACAGAAGCCGGTTATGACGAGGCTCTCCGGCAGCGGATGTCTGTTTACCGTAAACAGCGGGGACCAGACGATTACGCCCTACGCAATCGGCTCGAATGGACAACTCACGCTGACCACGAACACCACCATTCAGACCGGTGCAGGCAATATCACATCGATCAACACGAATGGCAGTTATGTCTATCTCACGGATGCTCAACCGACGACCGACAGCCCCGGTGGCCGCATCCTCTATTACACGGTTGGTTCTGGCACAGCCTGCTCGCTGAACACGGTTACCGGCGGTCCGGTCAACAACCTGTCGCAGACGTCGAATCCCTCTTATTCGATGGTGGACACAGAGGGCAAGGTTCTGTACGTTCTGAATCGGTCTTCAACGAACAGCCAGAACCCAAATGCCAGCTCGATCTCAGTCTTCACGATTGACGCGTCAACCGGAAAGCTGCAGGCGAGCGGCAGCTCGAATAATCCTTACGCTGTGGGTGCTGGACCGACCTGCATGGTGGAAGACCCGACCAAGCAGTACTTGTATACCTCCAACAACATTGACGGGACGGTAACGGGTAAGCTCATCGCCTCAGGCAGGGCTGAATTGTCGGATCTGCAGCATAACTCGACGTTCCCTGCGACGGGACAACTAAGCTGCCTGGCGATCAGCGGAAACGTCGATTAATAGTGACCGTTACACCGTAGCGTCTGGAGCTTCGTTGGCTTCCGGACGCTACGGTGGACGAGGTGGAAAAGATTGGCATCGGAGCAAGAAAAGCGCATGACGTTTAACACGAAGGGCCGTGGAGCAGTAGCCTCGATTCTGTCTCTGGCGATGGGGCTTGGCCTGACGGCATGCAGCGGGACTTACACGATCGGATATGTCTACACGACGGCCGCCAAGAATACTGACGGTATCATCGATGGCTTCAAGGTCGACTACCAGTCCGGCAACCTGAATCCGCTGGAGGACTCGCCCGCTCCATCGGGTGGCAAAAATCCTGTCGCCATCGTTGCGACACCAAATAATAAGTTCTTCTACGTCGTGCACCGCGATGATGCCAGTGTTGTGCTGTTCGCGATCGGCACGGATGGCAAGATCTATCCACAGAAGACCTACAATGTCCCTGGCAGCTTTCCCACTGCTGCGGCCATCGATCCGGCAGGCAAGTTTCTGTACGTCACGTTTACGTATCAGAATTGTCCCGCTGGCAGTACGACGTGCCAGCCAGGCGGCCAACTTTACACGCCGGCGAATCCCGGTCCTGGCGGCGTAGCGATTTTTCCGATCAGCTCCTCGGACAGCACTTTGGGGACGTCGACGGCGTTCAATCTTGGCCGTGCCCCTGTGGGCATTACCGTCACGAAGAACAACTTCGTTTATGTGATTGCACAGGATTCCGCGACGACGGCCAATCTCTTCGGCTTCTCGATGAACGCTTCAAACGGTCAACTCACGCCTCTGCCAGGCGTGACGATTAATCCGGGCAACGTGGCTTCGACTGGATTCGCTGCAAGCACGATTCCTGGCGGGGTTATTGCTGATTCTTCCGCCAGCCATCTTTATGTGACGGATCAAGCTGGAAGCCAGTTAATCGGTTATTCGATCGCATCGAATGGAGTTCCCAGCCAGGTTGGCTCCGCAAAGACGGACGCTTTGCCTTCCGGGATGACCTTCGATACCACTGGTAAATATCTTTATGTCGCGAGCTTCAGTGGTGGCTCGATTAATGGATTCACGCTGGGAGCAAATGGACAGCCTGTTGTCTCCACGGTTGCGTCGAGCGTGCAGGCCGGAACCGGAGCAACGTGCCTTACGGTGATTGGTTCACCGACGAGCGCTTCACCGACTCACGCGGTTTATCTGTATACGTCGAACCAGCTTGCGAATACAGTTTCGGGACTGCAGGTTAATCCCAACGACGGCAGCTTGATTCAGATTCAAAATACGCCTTACACCGCAAGCACCTTGCCGACATGCCTGGTTTCGGTCCGGTCGTTCCCGCAGTGATTTGCTGTCAATGATTTTGACGGACGCAGTTTTGGATACACTTTTATTGGGCGGCAGAGCCTCCCGGGATGAAGGAAGCACATGAGTTGGAGTAAGAAAATCCTAAGCGTCACCCGCAAGGCGGTGGCGCGCCGCAGAATCAGCGTCCGATCGGCTGCCACCTCGGTGATGCTGCTGCCTTTGACGTTTGGCCTGACCGCCTGCACGCGCGACTTTACGGTGGCTTATCTGTATGCGGCAGGCTCCAATAAAACCTCACCGGGTGTGATTAGCGAATACACGATTGATTATCAGTCGGGTGCATTGGTTACGATCTCTGGATCGCCGGTGGCGACTGGGGTCAATCCGGTGGCGCTTGTGACTGCTCCGGGCGGTCTGTTCGTTTACTCGATCAATCAGGGTGACTCGACGGTGCAGGAGTTCGCGGTCAGCACCGGCGATGGATCTCTGAGCGCCAAGAACACTTACAAGACCGGAAGCGCTCCAACTGCTGCGGCGATTGATTTTGCCGGCAAGTTTCTTTATGTGACGTTCACTTATCAGCCGGGCTATTCGGGATCCAAACCTGGACCGGGAGGAGTGAATATCTTCCCAATCAATCCAGACAACAGCCTTGGCTCTCCGACTACGGTGAATGTCGGCAATAATCCGGTTGGAGTGGTTGCGAGCGCTTTCAATAACCTCGTGTATGTCGTGGACCAGGAGCCTGTAGCTGGCATCGCTTCGGCGCATGGCGTGATTCTCGGATTCAATCAGAATCCGTCGACGGGTGCGTTATCCCCGGCCCCAGGCACCTCGATTACGACGGACCCAGTTACCGGCAAGACGGTGGCCACTGGCTATGGCGCGGGTAGCGTGCCGAGCGCGATTGCGATCGATCCGACGGCGCGCTTTATTTATGTCACCGATCGCTCGACGAATCAGCTTTACGGCAATCTTATACAGAGTGGTGGCCGGCTTGTTCCGATGAACAACTCTCCGTTCGGAACAGGAATTTTGCCGGTTTCGGTTATCGTCGATCCTCGCGGAAAATATCTTTATGTCGCTAACTACAACTCCAATACAGTGAGCGCCTATGCTATCGATCAGGCAAGTGGCGCAGCAGTGGGAGCGGTCGGTTCCGGATCAGTGAATGTAGGAACCGGCCCTTCGTGCGTGGCGATTGATCCAGCGCTTGGTATTTATCTCTACACAGCGAACAACCTCGACAATACAGTTACCGGGCAAGAACTCGATCCTCACAACGGCACGTTGAAAGCCATCGAGAACACTCCCTTCCCTGCGGCTGGTCAGCCGACATGTGTTACTTCGGTTCCAAACGGGGCGCATGCAAGTCAGATTGTTGTGCCGTAGTCCTCTCTAACGAAAAAAGAGAAAGGCCCCACCACTGGGGTCTTTTTCTTTTTGGCATCGGTGGAAAATTTCCAATTCCCCTAGCTCAAATGGCTACTGCCAAAGATTGAAGATAAAGCCGCTGACTGGACATCGAAGAAGTCAGAAACAGGCTTAAGTTGCTGTGACGGAAAGACTTTTAAGGGGATTTGAACCGGGAGCCCGGCAGTCAACGATTCACTCCCTGGCGATTCGATCGTCATCACGATCAGGATCAACGATTTTCCCTTCTGTCGCCTGCCTGGATGTACGTATCTAATTCGTTGACTCACTGATACGACTCGGCTATTCTTAAAGCTCGCGCAGTCTCGCGCCCTGTCTGTCCGTGTAGGTGTACTCCGGCAAGGATGTTGGCAGTAGACGAGACATCGTGGTGGATCCACTCGGGGCATGAAGAGCGCTCCCAAAGCACCCACACCTCAGGCCCATTTCCAAGGCTCTGTGCGCATTCCAGGCGGTTTGCATACCTGCGTTCGAGAATTTCTCGCTCGTAGCCTCCGTCAGGCAGAAAGTTTTGCGTTTCAAAAAGCGGTACTTAATCAGCTTCACTCATTTCTTCCGCAGCACGCCGACCAGGGAAGACGGCAGAACCAAGGAGCAATAAACGATGTCAACGACGATTCCGAGCGGCAAAGATATCCAGCGCAAGTGGTTTGTGCTCGACGCCAGTGGCAAGACGCTAGGCCGCCTCGCTACACACGCCGCGAATGTGCTTTCCGGCAAGCTCAATCCGCTTTACACGCCTTACCTTGATATGGGCGACCATGTTGTGATCATCAACGCCGAGAAGATTGTGCTCACGGGCCTGAAGGCAGATCAGAAGCTCTATCGCCGCTATACCGGCTTCCCCGGCGGACTTCGCGAAGAGTCTTTTGTGAAGCTTTTGGAGCGCCGGCCCGAGGCTATTGTGGAGCAGGCCGTGAAGGGTATGCTTCCGAAGTCGAAGCTTGGCCGACAGATGGCCACCAAGCTTAAGGTTTACAAGGGCACCCGCCATCCGCACCAGGCACAGAAGCCAGAGCCGATGAAGATCGGCGCTTAGTTTTCGGTACTCGCCGCGGAATGAGTCGCGGCAACAACACGAGGCAGAGTGAGGGTAAGACCCCTGGCCTCCTGAAAGGTTTTCAAGGAGCATCATGGCAGATCTCGTACAGTACTACGGAACCGGCCGCCGCAAGTCATCAATCGCGCGCGTATTTCTGCGCCCCGGCAGCGGCAAATTCACGGTCAACAAGAAGGACGTTGACGTCTACTTTGTGACGGCGCAGCAGCGCGCCGCGGCCAAGCGGTCGCTTGGCATTAACGATATTGGCGAGACCTTCGACGTCATCACCACGGTCCGTGGTGGTGGCGTGATGGGTCAGGCGGATGCGGTGAAGCTTGGAATCGCCCGCGCTCTTATGGATTTCAATCCCGAGCTTCGCAAGGCCCTGAAGTCCGAGGGTCTGGTGACTCGTGACGCCCGCGCAAAGGAGCGCAAGAAGTACGGCCAGAGAGGCGCGCGCGCCCGCTTCCAGTTCTCGAAGCGCTAGTCGCTGGAGTGCTGTCGCTGCGGCACAGTTTTGGCTGGCATTGGATGGGTTCATCCAGTGCCAGCTCGCTACACCCTCACGTGCTGAGCTGGCGTGAGGCAAGGAGTCCAATCTCCCTTACGAGGGATAAATCCGGGCACGGAGTGGTTGTGCCGCTGCCTTAACCAAGGAGACTAATTTGGCTACGATTACGATGAAGGAACTGCTCGAAGCTGGTGTTCACTTCGGGCATCAGACAAAGCGATGGAATCCGAAGATGAAGGAATACATCTTTGGGGAGCGCAACGGTATTTACATCATCGACCTGCAGAAGACTCTGAAGATGTTCAAAGAGGCTTCGAAGTTTGTGACCGACCTTACCTCTTCGGGCAAGTACATTCTTTTTGTGGGCACCAAGCGTCAGGCGCAGGATGCGGTTGCTGAAGAGGCAACGCGTGCGGGCATGCCTTACATCAACAGCCGCTGGCTTGGCGGTCTGCTGACGAATTGGGTGACGGTGCAGAAGTCAGTGAAGCGCCTGCAGGAACTCGACGAGATGTCGGTCGACGGCCGCTACGAGCTGCTGACGAAGAAGGAAGTGATCAAGCTCGAGCGCGAGCGGAAGCATCTTTCGACGAACCTGTCTGGTATCAAGAACATGAAGCGCCTGCCGGATGCAATTTTCGTAGTCGACTCGAACAACGAGGCTATTGCGGTCTCCGAGGCTCGCAAGCTGGGCATCCCGGTTGTGGCTGTGGTCGATACGAACTGCGATCCTACGGTTGTCGATTACGTCATCCCCGGCAACGACGATGCTCTGCGCGCCATTCGCCTGTTCACGACGAAGATTGCTGACTCGGCCTACGAGGGCACACAGATGGTTTCGGAGCGCGCATTTGCGTCCGAGGTTTCAGACGTTCAGCAGCTTGAGGTCGCTGCTGAGCATGTCGACGAGACTGGCGAGCTTGCTGAGATCCACTCCTCGGCTACGATCGCCGATGAGGACGACGAAGATAACGTTGATTTCGAGGCTGTGCTTGGCGGCAACATCCGCAAGGCGCCAGCCGCCGCGACTGCGGACGAGCCTGAGACCGCTATCGCGGAGACCGGAGCTTAATTTTTCAGACCGGTCGAGTTAGAGGCATGGTTTTAGCCGTGCCGTAACCGTCATCTGAGATATTCAGGGGGCGCGCGCTACGTAGCCCGCGCCCCCTTCTGCTTGAACCGTGTTTCTACAGGAAGGGAATTTTCAATGTCTGACACCGCTGTAAAGATCGATGCAAAACTCGTCAAGGAACTTCGCGAGAAGTCTGGCGCGCCGATGGGCGATTGCCTGAAGGCTCTGCAGGAGGCGAAGGGCGACATGGAAGACGCGTTCGTTGTGCTGCGCAAGCGCGGCATGGCCTCGGCTGCCAAGAAGGCTTCGCGCACGACTAACGAGGGCTCAGTGGGCACGTATATCCACGCGGGCGGCAAGATCGGCGTGCTGCTTGAGCTGAACTGCGAATCGGACTTCGTTGCGCGCACGACCGACTTCCAAGAACTGCTGCGCGATATTGCGATGCACATTGCTGCAACCGATCCGCGTTATGTCCGCAAGGAGGATGTGACCGAAGCCGATCTTGCACGGGAGAAAGAGATTTATCGCGCGCAGGCTCTGGCTACAGGCAAGAAGCCGGAGTTTGTGGAGAAGATCGTCGAAGGCAAGATGAGCAAGTTCTACGAGGAGGTTTGCCTGCTCGAGCAACCGTTCATCAAGGAGCAGACGCACACGATTTCACAGCTCATCGCGACTAAGGTCGGTAAGCTCGGCGAAAACATCAGTGTGCGCCGCTTTGCGCGCTTCAAGGTGGGCGACCCCAATTGGACGGTCGAGACCACGACCCAGGCTTCGGAGGAAGGACAGGCATAGGCCCCCTTTTCGACTCCGCCAGACCAACGAGCCCGGGCGACAGCCTGGGCTCTTCTTTTTGCCTTTGAGGCGATGAGCGCCGAGGAGGCAACCTAACCCGGCTACAACCAGCCGACAGCCAGAAAGGAATCAAGCAAGTGATGCAGTACATCGACAACATCCCTGTCTGGGGAACGCATGAAGAGAACACGCTGGAACAGGCCAAGGATTGATCTGATACGGCATGAAAGCCTGGGTTTCCAGGCTTTCATTTTTTGTAGATGCGGGCCTGATTTTGCGGTTCCCGGCTGCAGGAACGAACATGCGATACTGGGTTAGACATGTACAAAAGAGTCCTCCTCAAGATCTCAGGCGAAGCTCTGGCTGCGGGCCGAGGCTTCGGAATTGATGCCGTTTTCATTCACAAAGTCGCTGAGGAGATCTCGGCTGTTCACGCGCTGGGATGCCAGGTTGGCATTGTGGTCGGGGGAGGAAATTTCTTTCGCGGAGTCGCCCAGCAGGCCATCGATATGGACCGCGTAGCAGCCGATCACATGGGCATGCTTTCGACAGTGATCAATGGAATTGCACTTCAGGATGCGATTGAGAAGCGCGGACTGCATTGCAGGGTGATGTCGGCCATCGAGATGCACCAGGTGAGCGAGCCTTATATCCGGCGACGGGCGATCCGGCACCTAGAGAAGGACCGTATTGTGGTGTTTGCGGCCGGGACGGGGAATCCGTTCTTTTCGACCGACACGGCGGCGGCGCTCAGGGCGATGGAGATCAAGGCGGACATTCTGCTGAAGGCGACTTCGGTGGACGGGATTTATTCGGCGGACCCGAAGAAAGATTCAGAAGCCGTGAAATTTGAGCAGATTACGTATAACGATATTCTGCGGCTCAACCTCGGGGTTATGGACACGACGGCAGTCTCGCTGTGCCGGGACAACAACATGCCAATGATGGTCTTCAGCATGCGTGAGCAGGGCAATATCGTCCGGGTCGTGAGCGGGGAGAAATTGGGCTCGCTCGTGACGGCTTGATCCTGAGGTTATCCCTTTCTGGCGGTTTTCCCTGGAAGATGAACCCCAACAAAGTTTCTGAATCCGGGTTGGATTTATAGGGCTCTATCTGCATCCAATCTGAGGGATATTTACGCGCGTGAATACAGGCATTCTGGAACCGGGTACGGATTTGGGCACGCCAGGGGGTTCTGTCCCGGTGGAGACTCCAAAACCGACACCGAGCCCACCCAAGCGACCGCAATTGCCAGCGTTGACTGGAATACGGACGCTTCTTGCCTTCAATATTGTGCTGTTTCACTTCACGCCACCTTATCTCGGGCCCCTGCGGCCGCTGGTCGAAAATGGCTTCATCTTCGTAAACGTCTTTTTCCTGATCTCGGGGTTTGTGCTGACGTACAACTATTCCGAGCGCGCGGCTACCTTGGTGAAGCGCGATTTCTGGATCGCACGGTTTTCCCGGTTGTATCCGGTATATCTACTGGTTCTCATCATTTCGCTCAAGATGCTGCAGATAGAGTGGCAGGCGAGATCGCATGGAGAGTTCTGGGCAGGGCTGATTCTGACGCCTTTGCTGCTGCAGGGACTGAGTCCGGCACTTGCTACGTTCTGGAACACGGTCGCGTGGACGCTCTCTTGCGAGGTCTCGTTCTATGCGGCGTTTCCGTGGCTGATTCGTGTGCGATGGCCGCAGCGGCCCAGCAGGCTGGTGCTTCTGCTGCTTGGATTGTGGGTGGTGAATATGCTCCCCGCAGCGCTGTACCTGCTGACGAATCCGGATCACTTGACGGAGCCGGTTACGAGGTATACATCGACTACGCTGATTCGTTTTTTGAAGTACACGCCTCTGCCGTATGCTGCAACATTTCTGGCGGGTGTTGTCCTTGCTCGTTTGCAGCTTGTTGTTGAGATCAGCGACCGCAAACGCATGGCGATTGCTGCGGCAGCGCTGGTTGGATTAGGGCTGTTCTTTGCATTCGCTGCGCCGCATGTTCCTTATTTAATCAAACACGGCGGCCTGCTCATGCCGCTTTTTGCCGCACTGGTATTCGGGCTGAGCGGTACGAATCCGATCGCCTCGATATTTGCGTGGCGGCCTCTGCTGTTGATCGGGGAGAGCAGCTATTGCCTGTATCTGCTGCATTTCAACGTGTTCATTCTGATCCATCTGTATCACCTGCCAGAGCGATTACATGTGGCAGCGCTTGATCCATGGATTTCATATGCGGCACTGATTTTGTTGTCGCTCGTGGTGTATCGATTTGTGGAGAATCCGGCGCGGCGAGCTTTGTTGCGGCGGTTTCCTCCAGCGAATCGTCGTCCTGCCTAGGCACTATTGCGCAGATTTTCGAGGAATTGCAATTCTGCGAAGTGAGTCTTTGAGGAGCCAGATGTAACCCACGACAAGGGCAGCTTGAATAAAGAGCAGGATATAAGAGTGGGGTTGCCCGGTCAGTAATCCGCGATGAAACTCTTCTGCAGTAGCCTGGCTTGTTGCAGTGGCCCAGTAACTGGGTGAAACGACCGCGACGACATTGAAGAGCGCGAACAGTGCTGTTTTAACCTGTTCTCCGCGGAGATCTGCAGACAGATGGGAAACAGCGCCATCAAAAGATAGGGTGGCCACGACTTTTTTGCGAGAAGCTCGATGGAAATCGTGATGGCCGCGGTACCAAAAATCACCGGGTGTAAGCGAAGCTCCGGCTGACTCCGAATTACTGCGCGAGCGACCAAGGCAAAGATGAATAAAAGAGCCACTGCCATGAGGCCGTTCCAGAAGAGGGATGGAAGGGAAATGCCGAGAACACCTTCGATGAGAAAGGTGATGTTATTTGCAGAGCGGAGACTTCCTTCGTTTGCAAGGACACTCAGAACGTCGAGGTGCTTCAGTACAAAGGCTCCGTAGACGATGACAACAGGTATAAGAAGCCCTGCTGTCCAGCGCCAACGTCGAGTTGAACTGACAAAAAAGATGGGGGCAAAGATCAAAGGGAGAAACTTCGTCAGTGTCGCCCCTAAACCGATTGCGGACCCCGACAGAGCATTACGATCGGTGCGAAGCCATAGAATCGAGAGGGCCATCAGCATCCCGAGGAGGACATCATCGTGGCCGTCCACTGTGACAAACTGAATGCTGACTAGCGCTGGTGAGATAAAGCAGAGCAGCCGTCCGAACGTCCTGCTCGGCGAAGAGACGGCGACTCAGGCGAAGCCATAGCGGGACCAGCAGACATTCGATAACAATCGAAAGCAGAATGAGGGCCAGAGGTGAAAACCACAGTCGCAGCACGGCAGCATCGAGGTATGCATGCAGCGGGGCATAGCTACTTATGAAGTCACGATAAGGAAACATGCCGTGTAGAACTTGTACAGCCTGGTCCCAATAGAGGACTGGTACGTCACCCCGCGGCGCAATGCGCAGGACGATAAAGATAACAACAAAAAAGCCGATACGGCTGGCGGCAAAGGTTGTCGTAAGAACGCGATCGAACTTGCGAGGAGACATGGCGCGGAGGCGGTTGCTCGAGATGACTGCCATGCTGGCCGCTCCAGCTGCGACTCCTAACGCAGCTCGAGCTATGAGGGTCTGATTCCCTGTCAAACGGTGATCTCCGTGTTGTCTTTATCTCAGTGTATTGTGACACGTGAGTTAGTGCTGGAGCTGAGTGACGGTGGGCTGTTGTCCGAAGGTGGTCTCCAGGAGCCTGGGAATCGGTCGAGTGTGGCGTCTACGCGGCACCGTCGGAATGGCCGGATCGAGACGATAGAGGATGAGAAGATTGCGCTCTGGATCGTCCATCGCCGGGAATGCTGCGACTCGTTGAAGATGATAGAGCGGGGAAAGTGCATCCATCTTGTCATCGTCCACCTGGTTCCAGGTGACATACCAACCAGGCTTGTAAACGCTGACGCGAACGGCGAGATCCATGGTACCGAAGTCATCACAGATCGATGGCAGGCCGGTCATCAAGGAAAGATCCGATCCGCTGATCGAGAGCACCAGCGGATTGTGCGTATGGTCTGAGCTGACGATTTGATGAATACGATTGGCTGCGTTGGCAAAGGTATATTCCGGTGTACGTACGTATTGCAGGCTTTGGCGGGCATCGGTAACGGCCAAAATCGCAAGAGCACCTACAGCACAAGCAGCGGCGAGATGATGGAGCGGCGCCACGATATTCGTGCGGTTCCAGAGGTCTTCAAAGACGATCGGCACCAGCAGGGTCAATGGAATGGCGATGACGAGGTAGTACCTGGGCTGGAGATTATTGTGATAAGCAAGGAATGCCACATAACCGAAAATCCAGAGTAAAAGCGCCGGCAGAAGTGGATTTCTCAAAAGGTGGCGGCGAAAAAAGAATGCGACGACGATAGCCAACAGAGAAAGCGGGTAGGAGATGCGGCCGACCCAAATTCCATCTTTGACTGTGTCGCGAAAAACAGAGAGCGCGTTCTCGCGTGTGATCCCGGTGTAGCCGTTCGCGGTAAAGAGATAACGATAGTCCGTGAGGAAATGGGGACGGACGACCAATCCGTAATATCCAAGCCAGATGGCTGCAGCTAATGCGAATACGGGAACAGCTATTTGCAGGAAGGGACGCAGGCGATATCCGGCACGAGCAAAAAGCAGCCAGCCTACAGCAGGAAAAAGAAAGACTGCTGTCGTTTTTGTGAGGATCATCAGGGGCAGGAAGGTTCCCACACAGAGAATGGGGATGAAGCGAGACCACACGAGACCGCGCGGGAATGAGCTGCCATTTCCCTGCACTATTGGACTCGCATAACTTGCAGACAAGAGTGCAAGCAATGCGAGGAGAATGAGCATCGGCTCGAGTATCGCCATACGCATGAACGCATAGCAGAACGGGCTCACCGCTAAAAGCAGGACAGCTATCGCGGGGGCGAGGGAAAATGTTTTCTGTCCGGTGGATTGCGCAGAGAGATGCTGCCAACGACGAATCAGAAGGTAAGAAACGATGAGAATAAACCCAAAGACTGTGACTGTGAGGGCTCTGGCAGCTACGAGGTTGACGCCAGCGAAACGAAAGACAAGAGATTCGACCAGGGGCCAGACAGGAAGGGCGGCAGCTGGGTTGAAATCTCCAGCAACGTACCACGAACCCCGTTGGAAATGGCGAATCGCGGCGTCACCGTACCAGCCTTCATCGGTATATTTGGCCCAGTCCATCCATGGAGAATGGTTAGGGAAGTCGGCACGAAGGTTTACAGCGTGGAAACTAAGGAATACCGCAGCAATAAAAATAAGAACTAATTCGCTGATATAAGCCGCTATGCGGACATGGGCCTGAACCGCATTTGTTTTCGAGTTCGGGCCGACGAAAGCAGTAGACATAAATGATGACTTGAGAAAAATAGAGCAAATGTGTTGCTAAAAGATGCCGCTGCGCGATACGTCGTTATCTTGTTCTATGAAATCCCCCTAACTGGAGGTTTCACGGACATATTGCAATCAGGCAGAAAAAGAAATGCGCTCAACTATTCGCAGGCATGCGTCAGCCTGCGAGATAGGCACTGGAAGCCACGATAAAGCTAAAAGTGCAGGGACGCAAGAACTTCTGATAGAGAGACGCCTCCAGACAGCCGGCGGGTTTACTCATACGAAAGAGCATCGATGGGATCTTTACTCGCTGCCTTGTAGGCAGGGTAAAGCGCGCCAAGCAGAGCCCCGACAAAGGCGATAAGGACTGCCTTCCATACCCAGGGAAGATTGATTACGAAGTCCAGTGTGGGTATGCGCGCCTGAAGCGCAGCACTGAGAAGATAGCTGGCGATCACTCCAAAGGCGATACCCGCCGCGGCCAAGGTTCCAGTCTCCCGAAGGACAATCGAGACGATGTAAATGCGTGAAGCACCGAGGGATTTGAGGATACCGATCTCACGGGTTCGTTCCATAACTGCGGTGTACATCGACTGAAAGATCACTAGAAAACCGATTACCAGGGCGATGCCGACGACGACGCGAAGCGCAACGGAGAAGCCAGGAAGGCGGTCTGGGGAAATCGAGGAGAGGAATTCATCAGCGGTGGCTATGTTATAGGTACTCATGCCGGGTGTAGCGAGTATGGTCTTACGGACCTCTTCCTGATATTTCGGGGGATCTTCGGTTCGGAGATAAAAACCGGTCGCTTTGCCCTCGGTGCCTGTGAGCGACCCCATCGTTTCGATCGGAATGAACTTGCGTCCGCCCTTACCGTGAGCAACGATGCCACAGATGCGAAATGAATGGTTGAGAACGTTGAGGGTATCTCCGACTTTCTTACCAGCCGCGGCGTAGTCATCGACGATGACATCATTTTTCCCCTGAAATGGGGTACCGGAAAGGAAGGTAAAAGGAAGGAGGTCGTTGAAAGACTTGAAATCGATACCGTAAATGCTGTCGAGCGAACTAGTGAGTTGGACGTCAACTGGAGCAGCAACAACGACATGGGGAATTTTGGCGAGTACGTCGACAACCTTGATCGAGGCGCCTGCAGGGCTCATGCCGATAAAGTTATTGGTCGTGCTGGGGCGCACGAAGATGTCCATACCAATGCCATTCTGTCGCTGCTTGAAGCCGTTGAGCTTTCCCATGAGGATCGCCGAGATCGAGAGGATCATAATCACTTCGATTGCAACGGCCAATGCGCTGATAAGGGAACGAAGAGGACGGTGGACAAGATTGCCAAAGACTAGTCTATTCATGCTTTAAACCAGTGTAAATTGAAGACGTCCTCTTTAGCTTGCCTGAGAAGGACTAATGCGACGGCGAGACTGGATGAGCCGAGCGCGTACCATGAAGGTCTTCTCGGGGCCCTTGATGAGCGATCCAATAACGGGCATCAGATAGGCTGCTGAGAGAGCAGCCACGAGAATCCCAAACGCGCCAAAGCCAAGATCGTAAATGACACCGCCAAGCAGACCTTCCGGAGCGTTATGGGCAAAATAGGCCGTTAATAACAAACCCCAGGGCGATAGCCGCGTGTCACCGCAAAGCGAATCGAAGAGGGTGAACAACATAATCCACAGAATTGGAGCTACGAGAAAGATTCCGATCCAGCGTGCCATGTGGTATGCCTCGCCGGTTGGAGTAAATGAGACGCCTGTTGTTGAGTCATCCTCCGGCAATCCACCGATCTCGTGAGCGTATACATTTCCGTAGCCAATCGAAGGCTTGTTGGGCCAGAAGATTCGAGGAACCATATTTTCAAAACCAGCGATTACCGGCTCCAACCCAAAAGGTCCGTTTCGTTCCGTGACCTCAATGAGGCCATCGTCTACGGAGATCATCTGGAGCCGATCGGCGAAACCTTGAGGTGAGTTGTAGTATCCCTGAGTTGTGTCCGCGTAACTGTCTTCCGAAGTTGCGTTGTACTCACTGCGGACCTGTCCCAGATTAGAGAGCAGCTGGAAGCTTCCCTGCTCGGAATTTCTGCCAATCTGGGCGTAGGGAACCAGAAACAAGACCATGAAAAGAACGAGTCCAACCCCGCTTACAATCTGTTGAACCGAGAGTCGGTAACGCTGGGACCCTGCAGCGACAAACCAACAGAGAATCGGCGTGAAAATCCCTTCCTTGGAGTAACCCACGAGCCCTATCAGGAAGATTACTGCGCCCGCCACCAATACCGGAGGACTGAGGCTTCTGGTTCCACCACTCTTTCGTATCTCGTGAATCACACCAAGGATCATGGCCATTGGCAGAAATCGATTGACCTGGGCTAAAGCACTAAGAAATGTGCCGCTGCCTTTGGGGATAAACATGAAAATCAAGGTGATTGCGAGACCGGCAACCAGGCAGCCAACGGTTGCGTTCTGCATTTTTGATTCTGGAATGATGTTTTGTAATAACCCGCTTCGAAGGGAGAGCTTGCGACTAATGAACACCGCTGCCAGCATTGCAGTGATGCCTCCCAGAAAGACCTGGATTGTCAGTTGGGGCATCGATAGATTGGAATCAGCACGCTCACCCAGCAATGCCTTCCAGACCAATCCGAAGATGACTCCCAGGAGAGCATAGAAGAAGACGTAGGCACCCGACGGCCGCGAAAATCCACCCGCCAAGTTAAAAGCCAGCGTTGCAATGACAATGAATAGGAAAGAACAGATCGCGAAAAGAAGCGACGTTCCTTGAAGGAGTTGCACGGCAAACAAAACAACCGCAAAACCAGTGGCCGCGACTAGAGGAATATGAACTGGGAAAGGAACGCGCACTCGTTCTCGCTCTTTCCTGATTTTACATACGAACTATCGCTTACCGGGAGATAACTCATCCGCAATACGCGGAGGTAACCCAAAGATGCGCTCCTGCACCAGGATTGTTGCTGCCTTATCAAATGCATTTTTACAGCTAACCAGCTTGGTTCCAATGGACTATCAATTACTTACAGGCCTTTGACTTCGTGGGCCAGAGGGGACTATTCTGCCGAAAACCGTAGCTCTGCCACGAGAAGTGGCGGGTGAGTAAATAGCTGAACGGAGCGAATGGAGAGATTCTGCGACGAGTTGCGATTGGAGCGCGAACGGCGCCAGATGACGCTCGACACCATTTGTGCCGTGACTAAAGTATCTTCGCGTCATCTGTTAGCACTTGAAGCCGGCCGATACGAAGAGCTTCCAGGTGGTGTTTTTCGTAAAGGCATTGTTCGCAGCTATATAAGCGCGCTCGGACTCGAGGAATCACTCTGGCTGGAGCGTTTTGAGGCAAGCCTGCGGGAAAGTGGTGCGTCCAAACCGGATGATGATAGCTGGGTGGAGTTTGCTGAAAACGTACGCAGAAATCGTGGCGTCAGCACGGAGTCAGCTACAGGCACACGCTGGGTAGGTGTGGCGGCGATGGTCGTCACGCTTATCGTGCTGGGATGGAGCGTGTGGAAGTTTGTGCTTCACGGAAGACTATTTTCGTAACTTGAGACTTCCGGGCTGACAGCCTCTTTTCGCCCAACAGCGATCAGCGTTCCCAGAAGCATCAGAACAACTATTATCGAGATGCTGGCATGCGGGGTTGCATGCCCGAGCAGGCCTATAAATCGATAGCCATAGAAGATGAGACAGCAGGCCGATACTGCAACGATCTTGATCGTGTTCCATGGACCTTTGAGACAGGCAGCCATTGGAACGATGAGGAAGACGAAATCATAGACGAGGTGTGGAAAGAACATCAGGCTTGCGACCGCTAAGCAGGCAACTTCTGCCTGGCGCGTCAACTGATCCTGCCGCGCAAGATAAAAGGCATATCCCGCACTTGCAAGGATGGCGACGAAATACGCTATTTTGCTTGCAATGGACCCAATCAGGACAGGATCGAGTGCGAGATGAACCAATCTCATCAGATCGCCCATACCGGGTGACACTCCAGTTCGACTCACGGCGAAAGGCTCAATGGCGAGAGTGGCCAGGTTCCCGCTCACGAGCAGCCACATGACTACTAATCCAACCAGAGGTGGGAGCATTGAAATTGCAAGTAAGCGATATCGCCGACGGACGGCGAGATAACAGAAGAGGACAGGAGAAAAACTGTATTTCAAATAACTGAAGCCGAGAACAACTCCGCGCTTCATTTCGCCGTCGAGATAGAAGAATAAGCAAAAGAACATCAGCTCAAGGAGGCTCTCTGTGCCTGCTCCGAGGGCAACCCTGAAAGGTGTACTCGCGAGGAGTAACAGCGTAAGCAAGAGTGTTTTGGAGTGATCCAGCGAATAGATTCTTCGCAAAGTTGCAAGAATGGCGATCGTAAAGATGCAATTCAGAATAAGCCAGACGACTCTTGCTGAAGCAAACGTCAACGCTCCAAGCGGAAGAAGAAGGATGTATAACTCATGAAGATAATTTGGGATCTGAGTCATCAGGATGAGGTGTCCCGGGTCGTTGAGGAGAAACTGGCGATACGGGTCGATGTGATGGAACGTCAGATGAGTGCCTGACCACTGGAAGTCCTCGCTATAGCCGGGCCTTAAAGCGTTCCGAACGCCACCGTAAAGCGATACGGCCGCTGGAAGGATGAGAGCGACGTTCCAAAGCAGAATGGGCCGTTTTCCAGCTAATGTTTTCAGGGTCATTAAAAGGTGACTATAGCTTTTCACAGGCACGTCTTCTCGACCATTCCCTGATTTTCTCATCCCGCCGCAGAAAAGCCGTATTTTCATTGATATGCCCGTTCGCTGCAGAATATTGCCGCTTGCTGGAGATTCCCGCTGAATGGCTGTCGCGCTTTGTCGAAGCGCCGCCAGAAAGGTAAAATAAGTGAGTTGTACCTGCGCAGATGAAGTGTCTCTCGCGGAGATATGGAGGAGTTTGTTTTGGCAAAACGCGACCGTTTTCTGTTTACCAGTGAGTCTGTAACCGAGGGGCATCCTGACAAGATTGCCGATCAGATCTCTGATGCAATTCTTGATGCCTGCCTGGAGCAGGATCCGTACAGCCGGGTGGCCTGCGAAACTCTTACCTGCACTGGCCTCGTTGTCATTGCGGGCGAAATCACGACGAAAGCATATGTTGACTTCCAGAGCCTGGTACGCGGTGTGGTTGCATCGATCGGTTATGACAACGCACTGTACGGGTTCGACTCAAACACCTGCTCTGTGATCTCGACCATCAACAAGCAGTCCGGTGACATCGCCATGGGCGTTGACACGGGTGGCGCAGGCGACCAGGGCATGATGTTCGGTTATGCGACGAACGAGACTCCTGAACTGATGCCGACGCCGATCTCGCTGGCGCATCGTCTCGCGCATCGCTTGAGCGAGGTTCGCAAGAACGGCCAGATGGCTTATCTTCGTCCGGACGGCAAGAGCCAGGTGACGGTGGAGTATGACGCCAACAACCAGCCTGTGCGTGTCGATGCGGTCGTGATCTCGACTCAGCACTCGGAGACTGTCGGCAACGATGAGCTTCGCGCCGACATCCTGAAGAACGTTATTCAGACTGTGATTCCGGCGGAGCTTCTCGACGAGAACACGAAATACCACATTAATCCGACAGGGCGCTTCGTCATCGGCGGACCTATGGGCGACACCGGATTGACTGGCCGCAAGATCATCGTCGATACCTACGGCGGAATGGGCCGTCACGGCGGCGGGGCGTTCAGCGGTAAGGACTCGACCAAGGTTGATCGTTCGGCAGCTTACATGGCGCGTTACGTTGCCAAGAACATCGTCGCTGCGGGGCTTGCGGACCGTTGCGAAGTACAGCTTGCTTACGCAATCGGAGTTGCTGAGCCGGTGAGCGTGCTGGTTGAGACATTCGGAACCGGCAAGGTTGATGAGGCCCAGCTGGAGGAACTGGTAAGAAAGAACTTCTCGCTGACTCCCAAGGGCATTATTGAGAGCCTCAAGCTTCGCCGTCCGATCTTCAAGGCGACCGCGGCTTACGGCCACTTTGGACGCAAGGGTGAGAACTTTACGTGGGAGGCCACCGACAAGGCAGCCGTTTTGAAGGAACAAGCCGCCGCGCTGACCGCAAAGTAGTTACCTTCTTTGCAGCAGGAAATAAGACAAGGGGACAGGCGATTCCGCCTGTCCCCTTCGCGTTTGCGAGTGCTTGCTCGCCAACTGATCCGATGGATTCGAGCATCCAATGGTGGATGGTTCTGTGAACGGACTCCTCGCGCATGCTGATTCGCTCTGAATATGACATCCAATTTCACCTTCCCGCTCCAGTCACCGTGGTTGCAATGCTGCGTCTGCATCCCTCCCTGGAAGCATCGCTGCAGGAGCCGGAGATGCTCAAGATCGAGCATATCGACCTCGAAACGAAACGGGACCTTGACACAGAAGATTACGTTGATTCCTTTGGAAACCGCTGCTCTCGATTTATAGCCCCGGCGGGCGCGTTACGACTCTGTGGCAACAGTCTTGTACGGTGCAGCGAACAGGGAGATGATTCCCCGGATGCCGGCCACACGCCATCCCAGCATGCGGTTGAAGACCTTCCGCATGAGGTTCTGCAGTTCCTGTTGAGCAGCCGGTACTGCGAAGTCGACCGGTTGTCCCAGATTGCGGGCGATCTCTTTGGTGGCACTCGTCCAGGATGGGAGCGCGCAACCAGAATCCGCGACTGGGTCCATGATCATGTGCGTTTTGACTATAACGCTGCCCGGCCGACCAAGACCGCGCTAGATGTCTTCACCGAACGGGTGGGTGTCTGCCGGGACTATCAGCATCTGGCGATTACGCTCTCCCGCGCTATGAATATCCCTGCGCGATATGCAACCGGCTATCTTGGCGACATCCGGATTCCTTTTAGCGGCCCAGGCGATTTCAGTGCCTGGTACGAGGTATATCTGGGTGGCCGCTGGTGGACGATGGATGCGCGCCACAACTCGCATCGAGTGGGACGTCTTCTGATGGCTGTTGGACGCGATGCAACGGATGTTGCAATAACGACGAGCTTCGGAGCGGCGACGCTGGCCTATTTTTACGTTGAAAGCAATGAGGTCGACGACAAAGGCGAGAAGGTTCCTCTGCCGCCCGGCATCCAGTCCGCTCATTCCTTCCGGCCTATCCCCAAACCGCAACACTAGTCAGCTTTCTGACCCAAGAGTCACTTCACGTGAACAAAACGGAGTGCAGACACCGGCACCTCGATGGGAAGATACTGACAGGATCGACCATGGCAACGACAGTTACCCCTCAATCGAACGTCTTTTCCGGTAAGCAGTGGCAACAGGTGCTGCAGCGGGATGCGAATGCCGACGGGCAGTTTTTTTATGCGGTGAAGTCGACAGGTATTGTGTGCAAGCCGAGTTGTCCGAGCCGGAGGCCTTCGCGCAAACAGGTCCGATTCTTCCCGACTCTGGATGCCGCGAAGGAAGCAGGCTATCGTCCGTGTAAACGTTGTGAGCCGGACCGAACGACTCCCAAACCTGACCCGCAGGCCGGAGTCATTGCCCATGTAGCGAAGTACCTTCGCGAGCATGCCGATGAACGCGTGCGCCTGGCGGATGTGGCGGAGGCGACCGGAGTCAAGCGGCTGACGATTCTGCGTGGGTTCCAGCGCATCTTCGGAATTAGTCCTGCGAAGTATGTGAAGGCTCAGCGGCTGGAAAAATTCAGAAGCAAAGTAAAGGAGAAAAAGATGCGAGTTACGGATGCGATCTACGATGCGGGTTTCGGCTCGAGCAGCCGCCTTTATGAAAACAGCGGCGCATCCCTCGGGATGACTCCGCGCGCGATGCGGAACGGCGGCGAGGGACAGGTGATTCGGTATGTCACAGCGGATAGTCCGCTTGGGCGAATGCTGGTTGCGGCGACTGACCGCGGTGTCTGCTCCATCGTCTTTGGTGAAGATGACGAAGAACTCTCTGAAGAACTCAAAGAACGGTTTCCGCTGGCGGAGCTTGTACACGACGACGGAGACAAAAAATACCTTGCGGATGCCGTTCGTTTTGTTACCAGCCAGATGACCGAGCACCCGCTGGCGGTAACTTTCCCGCTGGATGTTCGGGCCACGGCTTTCCAACAGCGGGTGTGGAAGGCGCTGCAGGCGATTCCGCGAGGAGAGACACGCACTTACTCCGGCCTGGCCGAGGAGCTGGGCAATCGGAACGCTACGAGAGCCGTCGCCAGGGCATGCGCGACGAATCCGGTGGCGGTGATTGTGCCGTGCCATCGGGTGGTTGGCAAGAACGGGTCACTTACCGGGTATCGCTGGGGCGTCGAGCGGAAGCGTAAGTTGCTTGACGCAGAACGTGGCTGACTTGGGCACCTGCGGCACGTTAGAGTAGACCGGTGACGGGAACAGCCGCAAATGATGTTTCTGATGTCTCGATTGATGCACGAGCTCTTTACCGCAGAATTACCTGGCGGCTGATTCCATATCTTTTCCTCCTGTACATCGTTGCGTATATCGACCGCGTGAATGTTGGGTTTGCCGCTATGGACATGAAGCGGCAGCTCAACTTCAGCGATTCGGTCTATGGAACGGGCGCGGCCATGTTCTTTCTGGGTTATGCATTGTTCGACATACCCAGCAACCTGGTAATGCGGCGTGTCGGAACTAGGCTCTGGATCGCCCGCATCATGATTACGTGGGGCGCGGTTGCCGCGTTGATGATGTTCGTCAACTCACCGAGCTCGTTTGCGATCATGCGATTTCTCCTTGGAGTTGCGGAAGCCGGGTTTGTTCCGGGGATGCTGCTGTATCTGACTTACTGGTTTCCTTCGCATGAGCGGGCCCGGGCGGTGGCGAAGTTCATGACTGCGTCCTCGCTTGCCGGCGTTGTTGGCGGGCCACTCTCGAGCATGCTGTTGAAACTGGATGGTTTTGCCGGATTGCAAGGCTGGCAGTGGCTTTTTATAGCGGAAGGAATTCCAACTGTCCTCCTTGGAATCTCCGTTTTGTTTGTGCTGAAGGATGGGCCGGAGAAAGCTCCCTGGCTCTCTTCGGAGGAGCGTTTGTGGCTTTCAGGGGAGCTTGAGCGCGACCGCGCGTTGTATGGGGCGACGAAGCACCATGCGGTTGGCGATGCGTTTCGGATGCCTGCGGTCTGGATGCTGGCTGGGGTGTACGTGACGGTCCAGATCGGGGTGTACATCATGAATCTCTGGATGCCATTGATTCTCAGCAGCCTTGGCAGCGGCACACCCAACGCCAGCCTGATCGCACGGTACTCGACCATACCGTACCTGTTGGCTGCGTTATTTACTGTGCTGGTTGGCTGGAGCTCCGATCGCACCAATGAGCGCCGGGGACACCTTGCGGGTTGTATGGTGCTTGCTGCGGCGGGTTTTGCATGGGCGGCGGAGGCGCAGAGCGTTCCTGTTGCGTTGTGTGCGATGTCTTTGGCGGCGATGGGACTCTGGAGCACGATGGGGCCTTTCTGGGCGCTGATGACGCGCACGGTTGCTGGGGCCGCGGCTGCGGGCGGTGTCGCGATGATTACGACTCTCGGGGGTCTTGGAGGCTTTGCGGGCCCTTATGTGACGGGATTATTAAAAGAGGCTACGCACAGCTTTGCGCATGGGTTGTATGCGGTAAGCGCGCTTGCATTTGCAGCGGCATTGTTGAGCCTCACGGTACGACAACGACGGGCAAATGCGAGCTGAACCCGCAGGAAAACGGGCTCAAAATGGTATCCTTAGTAGTGATCTGACTCGTGGATCTCAACAAAAATTTCCCCACAACAAAAATGAGGTGCCGGTAATGGCAACAGCAACGATTGATAAGGCAGCAGTGGCGACAGAGTACAAAGTCGCGGATATTTCGCTTGCGGAGTTTGGCCGCAAGGAGATCGAGATCGCGGAGCAGGAGATGCCCGGGTTGATGTCGATCCGCAACAAGTATGCTCCGTCGAAGCCGCTTGCCGGCGTTCGTGTGACCGGTTCGCTGCACATGACGATTCAGACAGCGGTGCTGATCGAGACGATGGTGGCTCTCGGCGCCGACGTTCGCTGGGCGAGCTGCAACATCTTCTCGACCCAGGACCATGCAGCGGCTGCCATTGCGGCTGCGGGCGTTCCCGTCTTCGCGTGGAAGGGTGAGACGCTCGAGGAGTACTGGTGGTGTACGGACCAGGCTCTCCGCCACAAGGGCGGTTTGGGACCGCAGATCGTGATCGACGACGGCGGCGACGTTACACTGCTCATCCACAAGGGCGTTGAGCTTGAGAATGGCGATGGCTGGGTGAATACGGCTTCTTCCAACCAGGAAGAGCAGGTCATCAAGAACCTCCTGAAGAAGATTCACGCGGAAAATCCTAAGTACTTCACCGCTCTTGCGAAGGAGTGGAAGGGAGTCGCGGAAGAGACGACGACCGGCGTCCACCGGCTTTACAAGATGATGGAACAGGGCAAGCTGCTGGTTCCGGCGATCAATGTGAACGACTCGGTGACCAAGAGCAAGTTCGACAATCTCTATGGCTGCCGCGAGTCGCTTGTCGACGGCATCAAGCGCGCGACCGATGTGATGGTTGCGGGCAAGGTTGCCGTGGTTTGCGGTTACGGCGACGTGGGCAAGGGTTCTGCCAAGTCGCTCCGCAGCATGGGCGCTCGCGTGGTCGTGACCGAGATCGATCCGATCAACGCGCTTCAGGCCGCGATGGAAGGCTACGAGGTTACGACCCTCGAGGAGACGCTCGGCTGGGGCGATATCTACGTTACCTGCACGGGCAACCTTGACATCATCACGTTTGAGCACATGCAACAGATGAAGGACCAGGCGATTGTCTGCAACATCGGCCACTTCGACAACGAGATCCAGATGGACGCGCTGAACGAGGCCAAGGGTGTCGTGAAGACGAACATCAAGCCGCAGGTGGACAAGTACACGTTCCCAGCCGGCAGGAGCATCTTTGTTCTGGCCGAAGGCCGTCTGGTCAATCTCGGCTGCGCGACCGGCCATCCGAGCTTCGTGATGTCGAACAGCTTTTCGAACCAGACGCTGGCTGCGCTCGATCTCTGGAAGAACAAGGACACGTACAAGCCAGGCGTTTACATCCTGCCGAAGAAGCTGGACGAAGAGGTCGCGCGGCTGCATCTGGAAAAGATCGGCGTGAAGCTGACGACGCTCTCAAAGAAGCAGGCGGATTACCTGGGAGTCGCGGTTGAGGGACCGTATAAACCCGAGCAGTACCGGTACTAAGATGAGGGAGTGCCCCCTCCCCTATCTTTTACGGTAAAGAGTTCATTCTATTAGGCTTAGATACGGGCATCTGCCGTAAATTATTCGATTGAAACGGTTTATTGGCAAAGTATTCAAAATAAACTTGTTATCGTGGATGTTGCACCAAAGATAAAAGCCCCGAGCCATGGTTCGGGGCTTTTCTTCGTCCTGTCTCTATTTTAGATGTTCGGTCAAACTAGTCTGCCACTCGTAAGTGCTTGTTTTTGTGTATGTTAGGTAGATTGGGGGCTTGACATGCGGTATTGCTGGGTTTTTTGGAGGGATTTAAGTGGTTATAGATGTACGGAATGCGGGATTCTTTTTCCTTTCAGCTTGCTTCGCTCGGGGTCAGAATGATCGCGGGATATAACGATTAGGGTAAAAATCGGGCCGCCGGAGAATGATCTCCCGGCGGCCGTTTCGACTTCTTCGACACTTTCTCTTGCTTGTGGCAAAACTACTGGACGCGGCTGTTGTGCTTGTCGCGGGAGATGCGCCTGGACTCCTGGTTCTGCTGCTTGTTGACAAGGGCGCGGTCGGCTTTGGTGAGATGGCCGTTGTCCTGTGCGCGCATGGCCTTCTCTTCATGGTTGATGGCGGATTCCTGCTTTTCGAGATGCGAGGTTTCGCCGGCGGTGAGCTGGCCGCTCTTGACGCCCTGGGCGATGCGGTCCTGCTGGTTTTCCTTGCGCTGGTTGATGGTGGCGTTGCTCTGCGCCGAGAGGGCTGCGGTGGTGAGAGAAAGAGTCGCGAGAAGTGCAAGCCTGGTGATGTTCATGATGTGGTCTCCTATGTTTTTTCTTCTTCCCGGCTGTGTTTGTGCAGCCGTTACGGTGGGAATAGACACAGGGATTTCGGGTGTGTTGCGGGATTTTTGAGAACTATATTTTTTGCGATTGGCGCGACTTTTTCATTCTGCGGGTGTATGGCCTTCGCGAAATAGGACGGGCTTTCAGCCCTCATCAACGAGGCGACTTCATACATGGGGCTCCGCCCCATGCTGGTATATAGCGCGCCTTTGTCGCTAACAGCAATCAGATTGTGGCAGTGGGGGAGACGTAGTCGGGAGCGGAGAGGACTTGCAGGCCTGGCGTGGTGACGAGCTGCTGGTCGATGAGAATGATGGTGGTGGCTGAACCCTGCGTGTAGGTGACCTGCGGTCCGGTGTAGGTGGCGACGGTCGTGCTTGTGGGAACGGTTCCGGCAGGAAGCAGGACGAGGGTGTAGGTCCCGGTGGGGATGTTGAGATAGCCGGTGTTGACGTTGAAGGTGAGGTCCGTGCTGACGGGAGTGACGTCGGTGAGTTTTTTGCCGGCGGGAACGAGGTAGGCGTCGAGTGAACCGATGCGGGTGGCCTGGTCGATGAAGCGGAGGGCGATCTGTCCGCTGGGAGCGGGCTGGGCCTGGTCTTTGAGGGTGAGTTGCTGGAGGCTGGCAGCGACGTTCCCGATGAGGATGGTGTACTGGCTTCCGGTCGTGAAGGTGGCCTTGTTGGTGGAGAGGACCTGCTTGGTTCCGGCCTGCGTGGCGTTGGTGGTGTACGTGCCGGGGTCGATGGGGACGTAGGAGGTGATGGTGCCGAAGCCGAGGTTGTAGGCTATTGCCACGTTGTTCTGGTAGATATCGAGGCCCGGAGCGTCGGGCGAGGCATCGATGATACGCACCTGAGATGCTGTGGGGCTGTTGACGATGCCCTGGCATCCGGAGAGCAGACTGGCCACGGTGGCAAGGGTAATGCAGCCAATGGCTTTCAAGAGAAAAGCCCGGCGCACAAAAATCCCAGGACCCGTGTTGAACGTCTTAACAAGGTGCATCGATATGAATCACTCTAAACGATTTCAGAGGGTTAGGCGACGGCGGAATTGGCGCGCAAGTGGCACGGTATTGCTATTGACACTGGGGGTAAGCTGGAGTGCTCCCGGGCAGGCGAGCCAGGAGAGTTCTCCGACGCTAGCGACGACGGTGAGTTCCGCGGCGGCGACCGCTCCGGTAGGGACCGGACCTCGCGTCGAGGCCATTATAAGCATGCGGGATCGTCCGCTGACGGGGAAGGCAGCGGCGATTCCTGCGCATAAACCGAGCTATGAGTTCACGCTGAGCAACACGGAGTGGTTCGATACCGGGGTCGTGCTGGGTGTGGGAGAACAGGCAACGTTTACGGCGACCGGAAGCTTCAACCTCGCGGATGGACGCACGGTTGGACCGGATGGACTGGATCGCGGATGGAAGGACCTGCTGCGGAATTTTCCGTTGAACCAGGCGAGGGTTGGCTCGCTGATTGGACGGGTGAGCGATATTGGAGCTTCAGTTCCCTTCTCTGTCGGCGCGAATGGGCAGGTATCGATGCCGACGAGCGGGAAGCTGTACCTGGCGGTGAATACAACAAGCGATCTGGACGCGAGCGGAAGCTACAAGGTGAAGGTTACGTTCGCCCCGGCGAAGGTGATGGCGACGCCAGGAGGGCCGGTGACTCCGATCAGCGCGGAGATCAGACCGGAGACGTTTGCGGAGATTCCGCGGCGCGTGAGCGATTCGCCGAGCGGCGAGGGGAATCCGGGCGATATGGTGAACTTTGCGCTGGTGGGGACGCAGGAGCAGGTGGAGGCGGCGTACAAGGCCGCTGGGTGGACGCAGGTGGACAAGAGCGTGCAGGAGGCGGTGCTGAATGGGCTGCTGAAGACGCTGAATAAGGAGTCGTACACGGAGATGCCGATGAGCACGCTGTATCTCTTTGGCAGGGCGCAGGACTATTCGTTTGCTCGCGCCGATCCTCTGATGGTGGCGGCGGACCGGCATCATCTGCGTGTCTGGAAGACGAACAGGATGGTTGGCGGCAAGCCGTTGTGGGTGGGATCGGCTACGCACGATATTGGATTTGAGAAGGACCAGAGGAACAACGGCATGACGCATAAGATCGATCCGGAGATCGATAAGGAGCGGGAGTATCTGTTGCAGAGCTTCGATGCGGCAGGGGCGTTTGCAAGCGCGGCTTATGTGACTCCGGCGAACCCGATGCTGGAGGCGAGGACGGCTACGGGCGGAAGCTTTCATTCCGACGGACGGATTGTGGTGATGGATCTGAAGTAGACCGATATCTCGGGGAAAAGTAATTCAATCGGATTCGCTTCCGGCACATCCAAAGCTGCCGAGGGGATTTCTCCATGAAAGATCTGCAGCGTTGCCGTTGGGCGGAGGACGATCCGCTGATGCGGACTTACCACGATGAGGAATGGGGCGTTCCGGAGCGCGACAGCAGGGCGCTCTGGGAAAAGCTGATGCTGGACGGCTTTCAGGCAGGATTGTCGTGGATTACGGTGCTGCGGAAGCGTGAGGCGTTCCGGAAGGCGTTCAAGGGATTTGATCCCAAGGTCGTTGCGAAGTTTGGGGAGAAGGATGTTGAGCGGCTGCTGAAGGACGAGGGGATCATCCGGTCGAGGGCAAAGATCGAAGCCACGATTGGGGGGGCGAAGGCATACCTGGAGATGCAGAAGGCGGGTGAGGATTTCTCCGAGTGGGCCTGGGGAATGGTGGGCGGCAAGCCGGTGGTGAATAAGAACGGGAAGGTGCCGGCAAAGACGGAGTTGTCGGAAAAGATTTCGAAGGAGTTGCGGAAGCGCGGGTTCAAATTTGTTGGGCCGGTGATTGTGTATGCGTGGATGCAGGCTACCGGGCTTGTGGATGATCACTCGGCGGAGTGCTTTCGGCGAAAGAAGAGACGAAGTCCCGCCGGTTCAAACTAGTGCGATTCGACCACTGGCAGCTCGATCGAACTGGCCTGGCTGGGTGTGTGGTAGATGCGCTGCGTGGCCTTCTGGTAGTCGGCGGGTTTCGCCCAGAAGATGTTAGGAACGAAGGTCTGGGGGTTGCGATCGTAGAGCGGAAACCAGCTGGATTGAATCTGCACCATGATGCGGTGGCCGGGAAGGAAGACGTGGTTGGCCGCGGGCAGGTTGAAGCGGTAGGCGAGCGGGGTGTTGGGCTCGATGGGTTTGGGTGCGGAGAAGCTCTCACGATAGCGCCCACGGAAGATGTCCATGGAGACGGCGAGTTGATAGCCGCCCATGCCGGGCTGGCCAGCGACTTCGTCGGGATAGACGTCGATGAGCTTGACGACCCAGTCGGAGTCGGAGCCTGAGGTGGAGGCGACGATGTTGGCGACGGGTTGGCCGCTGATGGTGAGCGGCGCGGTGAGGACATCTGAGGTGAAGGTGAGGACGTCAGTGCGGCCGGAGGCTTCGCGCTGGTCGTCGACGAGCCACTGAGGCCATGTGAGGGGAGGATCGTAGCCGATGGGCTGACTGGGGCGAGCGCGGAAGGGGACCGGTTTGGCGGGGTCGGAGACGTATTCGTCAAATGGGGAATCGGATTTCCCGGGCGCGGTGAAGGCGAGTTTTTGTGCGGACTGCAGATAGAGCGATTTCGTTTGAGGATTCGGATTCCAGGATTGAAGGTTCTGCCACTTGTTGGCTCCGGTTTCGAAGGCGGTGACGGGAGAGGTAGTCAGGGGTGGAGCATCGTCCTTGAGGTAGTGGGCAAGAAAGGGCGCGAGGATATTCTGGCGGAAGTAGAGGCCGGTATCCGAGTTGAATTTGATCGGGCCCAGCTGAGTGACTTCTTCGATCTCCTGGCCGTGATGCCACGGGCCCATGACGAGGAAGACTTTGTCGTTGGATGTGTCCCTGGGTTTGATGGCTTTGTAGACGGCGATCGCTCCGTAGATGTCTTCCTGATCCCAGAGGCTGTGGACGAGCATAAACGGAACTTTGAGGGGTTGGGCGGCGAGTACTTTGTCGACGGCCTGATCGCTCCAGAAGGCGTCGTAGCTGGGGTGCGCGAGGAGTTTCTTCCAGAAGCCGATCTGTTCGAGTCCATAACGGCGGCCCAGTTCTCCGGCTGAGCCGGCACGCATGTAGAGGTCATAGTCATCGAAGGCGGAGGTCCACCAGCGGGCGTCGTTGGAGCGGGTGCCGGCCTGCTCGTAGATGTAGGGCATGTTCTGCTGACGGAAGGCCCCGTTGTGAAACCAGTCGTCGCCCATCCAGCCGTCGACCATGGGGTTCATGGGTATGGCGACCTTAAGCGCGGGATGCGGATTGATGAGCGCCATGAGCGGAAGGAAGCCGTCGTAGGAGATGCCGAGAATGCCTACTTTCCCGTTGGTCTCGGGGATGTTTTTGATGAGCCAGTCGATGGAGTCGAATGTGTCGGTTGCTTCATCGACGGGCGTGGGGTTCTGCGGGCCATGGATCGGGCGATTCATGACGTAGTCGCCTTCGGAGCCGTATTTGCCGCGGATGTCCTGAACGACGCGGATGTATCCGCCTTCGACGATGACGTCGGTGGCGTTGTCATAGCCGTAGAGGATGGGCCCCAGATGCGCGCTGTATGCGTGGCTCGTGAGCTGGTTGGCGCTGTACGGTGTACGGGTGAGAAGGATGGGGGCGTGGCTCGCTCCCCTGGGCACAAGGATGACGGTGTGGAGCTTCACGCCATCACGCATGGGAATCATGGCTTCGCGCCGGGCGTAGTCGAACGTGTCGGTGACAGGCAGCAGGTTTGCGGGTGTTTCGCTGGGGTAGCTGGGATACTGCGGCTTCTGCGCGGAGAGAGTGGGGGCAGCGATGAGAGAGATGGCGAGGGCAAAGGGAAGCTGAGCGTTCATATTCTCTTTCCTGATGATGCTCAACTGACGGAGCAGATGAGCAGGGTCATGTCGTCGTGTTGCGGTGCTCCAGCGGTAAAGCGGTCGGCCTCGGTGATGATGCAATCGAGAAGCTGCCTCGCCGGAGTTTTTCCATTGTCGCGCGATAGGCGAGCCTGCGCAGCGGCGATCATAGGGGACTCTCCCCATTCTTCCTCTGCGGCGTTCATGGCTTCGGAGATGCCGTCGGTAAAGGCTACAAGGAAGTCTCCGGGACGCAGGAGAGTGCAGGCGCGAGTGAAGGTGACGTCAGGCAGGAGTCCGATGACGGTTCCAGTCGTCTCGAGAGGAATGACCTCGGAGCCGCGGAGAATGACAGGCGGATTGTGACCGGCGTTGACGTAGGTGAGCAGGTGGGATTCGGTGTCGAGTTCGGCGTAGAAGAAGGTCGCGTAGCGATTGGCAGCGGAGGACTCGTAGACCAGCCGATTGATGTGGCGCATGAGCATTGGGAGATCGCCGGGTTGCATCTGTGCGGCGCTGCGCAGGCTGGCGCGGAGGCTTGCCATGAGGAGAGCGGCGGAGATGCCTTTGCCGGAGATGTCGCCGAGGGCGAGGGCGAGGCGCTGTTCGCCGTTGGTTCCGGGAAGGAGGAAGAAGTCGTAATAGTCTCCGCCGACTGCCTGGGCGGGGCGGCAGTGTCCGACGATGTCGATGCCATGAATGGACGGGGTGACTTGAGGAAAGAGATGCTGCTGGACTTCGCGTGCGATTTCGATCTCGCGGGAGATGCGCTCGCGGTGGGAGACCTCGGCGGTGAGATTTTCGAAGAGCTCAGCGTTCTCGAGGGCCAAGCCTGTTTGAGAAGCGACTGATTGCAGAAGCTGGCGATCCATGCGGCTGTAGGGCTCCTGGGAGCGCTTGGGCCCGAGGGCCATGACGCCAGCGAGCTGGTTGCGACCGGGCAATGGGACGAGCAGCTCGGCGGAGAGATCGGCGAGGGCGGCCCGCTCCGAATCGGAGGCTTCAACAAGCCAGCTTGAGGGATCGTCGCGATAGACGGAAGCGGGGCCGCGGGTGAGAGTCGCGATGGTGGTCGAAGCAGCCGGCAGAGCGATTGCTCCGGGAGCAAGAGGCGCTCCGATGGAGCATTGGAGGCGGTAGGTGTCTCCGGAGCGTAGAAAGACGGCGACGCGGTCGATGTGCAGTGTATTGGCAATCCGCTGAGTGACGGTGTTGAGTAGAGGTGTGACTTCGGTGAAGTTGCGGGCTTCGTCGGAGAGCTCGGACAGGACTTGCTCGGTGGAATAGGCTTCGCGGAAAAAACGTTGATCAATCTTTTGCTGGAGCCGCCTGGAGAGCCCGAAGCGGAATCCGAAGAAGAGCGCGATGATGCCGAAGACTCGAACAATGTCGACTGCTCGTTGCTGGTTGGGATAGCGGATGAGGTGAACCAGCGAGACCGTCATCCAAACAGAGAGGAGCACGAGGATGATGACGACGGTGCTGCGAGCGAAGAAATATTTTGTGCCCTGACGGATGAGGATACGGACATCCATCGCGCGCTGAACCACGACGACGTATGCGAGGGTGATGGGGAAGAGCATGAGGATCGCGAATGCAGGCAGCGTGATCCAGCGGGGCATGTTCTGGCCAACATCCGTGTGGCGGATGAGCGCGATGATGACGATGATGAAGACCGGCGTGAGGCTGGCGGCAGTTCCGATATAGAGCAGCCTGAGGCGGCGGCGGGCATCGCCAGTAGCACTTGAGGCCTTGGTTGCGATACAAGCGAAGAAATATCCGATGGCCAGGATGCTGACGATGTTTTCGATGTAACGGATGGTTCCAATCCAGGGAAAGAGCCATGCCTCGGCGTTGAAGTTGTAGTTGTGGCCGTAGTCATAGACGAGTTCGGTGGGAAAGAGGGTCAGGAGCAGAACGATGATGACCCATTTGAGCCACGGATAACGGATGTCCAGGCGCGATCGATCGGGGAAATTAATACCAAAGAGCATCAGGCACAAAGGCATCGCTGTCTGTGTCACCGTGTCCCAGAGGACCGCGATAAAACTGAGACGCCCCTGCAGCAGGTTGGCCGGAATAAAGACCGAATCAAAATAGACGAGGATTCCCAGTATTAACCACGCGTGCGTGTTGAGGGGACGCGCAAAGACAACGTAGAGACCGATCAGCAGGCCCAGAAATGGAATCAGGAGAAAGCAGCTCTGCAGAATCCACGCCCAAAGCGGTGCAGGCATCGAGCGGTCCGGTGCAAGCTGCACGGCGACTTTTACTTCTGAGCCATCGGGTCGCAGGCTGATGAGGGAGAGTGTGTCGCCCGGATGGCTGCGATAAATCTCGTCAATGAGAACCTGGTTTCCGGTGAAGGGACGTCCGTTAATGCTGAGTACGGCGTCGCCGGCGCGAAGACCGGCACGCTCGGCTTCAGGAAGCGCGAAGGTGACCGTGATGGCCTTATCGCCGGGGCGGCGTCCAGCGTCGATGGCCTCGGGTGTGGTGAGGCGGACGACGTGGGCGATTGTCCCCATAAAGAACGGCACACGGATGCGCTCCTGGCCGTGAGCAAGGTTCTCGAAACTTTTACCTGCACCCAGATAGAAGTGGATGAGCGCGAAGACTGCCACCAGCGCGAGCAGAGCGTACTGTAGCCGTGCGGATCGCTGCAACATAAGAGGCTGGCTGCATGGTAGCAGTCAGCCCCTCGGTTTCGGCAGCAGATTGTTCTATTTACTTGGTTTTGGGCTTGCTGGCGATGATGGAGTCCTTGATCTTGTCGTATACGCCCTGAGGAAGAACGCCCTTGCTCACCAACTGGTTCTTCGCGGTATAAGGGCGACCGTCGACAATGCGTTTCGCATAGGCATCGCCGATGCCGGGAAAGGATTTCAGCTGGTCTATAGTGGCCGTATTGATATCGAGCTTGTCGGTGGGGGAACCCGCGGCAGTCTTAGCGGACTTCGACTGAGCAGCCAGTGAGACCGGCATGGCAGCGAAGACGGAAGAGGCGATGAGAAGAACAGCGGAGAGGATGCTGCGGCGAAGATTCATGAAAGGGTCTCCTTGGGCGATCTGTTTTGAGACGAAAGCAGACTAGACGAGCGTGAGGAGCAAGTCAAAGCCCTCATTCCCCATACAATTGACAGTTTGAAACTCAGAGGATAGGTTATAAGTAATGATCGTTCGTCAGCATCATCGCCACCACCATCATCATGCGGCAAGCGTGTTGGCGGCTGTGTCCGGTGTGACGAAGTAACGAACGCATACCAGGGATTCTAAAGGCCCGCTAACGCGCAGATCGCGAGCGGGCCTTTTTGCTGCGCGCGACTTGTGGTTCCGGGACCCAAAGAAAGAGACGGAGACGAAAGTGGAAGACGTGAAGATTGATTTTGCAAAGATGGACGGGCTCGTCCCGGGAATCGTGCAGGACGCGAAGACCGGCGAGATGCTGATGCTGGGTTTTCTGAATGAGACCAGCTATAAAAAGACGCTCGAGACCGGGTTTGTAACGTTCTGGAGCAGAACGCGCGGCAAACTGTGGATGAAGGGCGAGACGAGCGGCAACCGTCTGCGCGTCATCGAGGCCTCCACCGATTGCGACAACGATGCTCTGCTCTTCAAGGTGGAGGTAGAAGGCGATGGCCTCGTGTGTCATGAGGGCACCGTGAGCTGCTTTACAAAGCCGATTGTGAAAGGGACAAAGTGATGAGCGACAAGAAAGTGCTGAAGCTGGGGATTCCGAAGGGCAGCCTGCAGGATGCGACGATTGCGCTGTTTGAACGGGCCGGGTGGAGGATCTTTGCAAATGGGCGCAGCTATTTCCCGACCATCGACGATGCAGAGATTGAGTGCATGCTGGTGCGGGCCCAGGAGATGGCGCGTTATGTAGAGCATGGCGCTCTCGATGCCGGGCTTACCGGCAATGACTGGGTCCAGGAGAACCAGCATGATGTGGAGTACGTGACCAGTCTGACCTACTCGAAGCAGAGCCGGCAGAAGGTGAAGTGGGTGCTCGCTGTGCCGGAGGATTCGCCCTACCAGAAGCCTGAGGATCTGCGCGGCAAGACGATCGCGACGGAACTGGTGGAGTTTACCAAGCGGTATTTTGCCGGAAAGAACATTCCGGTGACGGTGGAGTTCAGCTGGGGCGCGACGGAGGTGAAGCCACCGATGCTGGCCGATGCGATCGTCGAGGTAACAGAGACGGGAAGCTCGCTGCGTGCGAATCGTTTGCGGATTATCGAGACGCTGATGGAGAGCGAGACACAGCTGATTGCCAACAAGGCGGCCTTCAAAGACGAGTGGAAGCGTAGAAAGATTGAGAACATCTCGCTGATGCTGAATGCTGCGATTGCAGCCCAGGGCCGCGTGGGGCTGATGCTGAATACCAGCAAAGTAGATCTGCCAACGGTTCTGGCTGTGCTTCCGGCATTGAATTCTCCTACTGTTTCGCAGTTGAGCGACCCAAATTGGGTCGCGCTGAATACGATTCTGGACGAGGCTGAGGTTCGCGATGTCATTCCGAGGCTGAAATCGGCTGGTGCGACGGGGATTGTGGAGTACCCGCTGAGCAAGGTGGTGCTGTGAAACTTGTAAGGACCTTCGGACAAGGCATGAGCGCTGCAGCGGCTGCAATTGAGTCGCTGCAGCGTCGCGGTGTTGTGAACACGGCCAAGGTTGAGCCGGTGGTTCGGCGAATTCTTGCAGATGTTCGCAAACGCGGTGATGTTGCGTTGCGCCGGTACGCCACGAAGTTCGACGGACTGAAGAAGAACGACGCCCTGCTGGTCTCGCGCGAGGAGATGCAGGCAGCATGGGATGCGACCTCTCCTGAATTGCAGGCGGCGATGATGGTGGCGCGGGGAAATATTCTGGCGTTTGCCGAAGCGCAGCGGCCGAAGGAATGGATGATCTCTCCGGCAGATGGCGTGAAGACCGGGCAGATCGTTCGTCCGCTGGGAAGCGTGGGTTGCTATGTTCCGGGCGGGCGTTATCCTTTGCCTTCGACGCTGTTGATGACAGTGACGCCGGCACAGGTGGCGGGAGTGGAGCGGATCGTTGTGTGCTCTCCCAAGCCAGCTCGTGAGACGCTGGCCGCGGCATGGCTTGCAGGCGTGACTGAGTTCTATCGCGTCGGAGGAGCACAGGCGGTTGCCGCGATGGCCTACGGAACTGCGACGATCGAGCGAGTGGACAAGATTGTCGGCCCGGGAAATCTTTTTGTCACGGCAGCAAAGACCATCGTTGCGAGTGAGTGCGGGATCGATATGCCGGCAGGTCCTACGGAGATCGTCGTCACGAGTGAAAAGGGAGACGCAGCGGGGATTGCGGCCGATCTCGTGGCACAGGCAGAACACGATCCCGAGGCTCTGCCGATTCTTATCACCAGCAATGATGCGTTGGCGAAGGCCGTTGCGAAAGAGGTGAAGCTGCAGGCAAGGGATAATGCAGTTGCGAAGCAGTCACTGGCAGCCCAGGGGTATATCTTTTTGACGAAGACAATTGCCGAGGCTCAGGCGTTAACGAACCGTCTGGCTCCGGAGCACCTGACGGTCGATCGCACTGCCGATCTGGAGTGGATTCGTCATGCCGGCAGTGTTTTTGTTGGCGATCATGCTCCGCAATCGATGGGAGACTATGTCTCCGGGCCGAACCATGTGCTGCCGACAGGCCGTGTTGGCCGTGTGCGTGGAGGGCTGAGCGTGATGGATTTTGTGAAGGTGATTACGGTGCAGGAGTACACCCCAAAAGGGCTCAGGAAGATCGGGCCGCATGCGATTGCTTTGGCCGAGGCCGAAGGCCTGAAGGCGCATGCTGAAAGTGTGCGGGTAAGAATGAGGTTGAAGCGATGAGGGTTGCGACAGAGATAAGGCCGCGCAGGCTGGTCGAGGAGATGCCGGAGTATCATCCGCCGCTCGCTGGGCGCGAAGCGTTGCGGCTGGACTTCAATGAAAATACGGTGTCGCCTTCGCCGCGTGTGATGGAGAGGCTGCAACAGATTACCGCCGAGGGTCTGACGAAGTATCCCGAGCGGGAACCGGTCGAGAAGATCGTTGCAGCGCACTTCGGTTTTGCGGCCGATCAGGTGTTGCTGACGAACGGCGTTGATGAAGGGATTCACCTGATATGCCTGGCGTTTCTGGAGGATGGCGACGAAGCGCTGATTGCCACTCCAACCTTCTTTATGTACGACGTGAGCATCAGCATGATGACTCGCGGACTGGTGAAAGTGCAGGCGGATGAGACGCTGGCGTTTCCGTTTGAGCGCTTCATGGCGTCGATTACGGAAAAGACGAAGCTGATCATTGTCGCTTCGCCCAACAATCCTACGGGCTCGACGGTAAGCCGTGAACATCTGCTGGCAATTGCCAAGGCTGCTCCACATGCTGTGCTGCTGGTAGATGAGGCTTATTACCATTTTCATGGCGAGTCAGTCATTGGCGATCTTGAGGAGTTTCCGAACATCATCGTGGCGAGGACCTTTTCAAAGGCCTACGGACTGGCAAACCTGCGGATGGGGATGCTTGCAGGCAGCCCGGAGCTGCTGAAGTATGTGCGCAAGGTCAGTTCGCCCTACAACGTGAATGGAGTCGGGCTCGATTGCCTCGCGGTTGCGATTAAAGATGAGGCCTACGTTGCGTGGTATGCCGAACAAGTGCGTGTCGGTCGCGAGCGGATGATGGCCGGGCTGGATGAGCTCGGTGTCAGGTACTTCCCGAGCGCGGCAAATTTCGTGTTGATGAAGATCGGACCGAAGCACAGGGAGCTGGTGGATGCGATGCGGAGACATGGTGTGCTGTTGCGCGATCGCTCGACTGATCCGGGATGCGATGGATATGTACGGATCACGATAGGAATTGAAGAGCATGTGACACGCGGGTTAGAGGCTTTGCGGGTTTCGCTGGATGAGATTGGCTGGAAGAAGGAGCGAGTCAGCGAGTCAGCGAGCCGGCAGGCCAACAACAGTGTGCGGGAGCGCGAGTAATGGCAAAGGCTGCGGGCGCAAGAAGTGCGACGATCAAGCGAAATACGACCGAGACGCAGATTGCGTTGAAGCTGGTTATCGATGGGCAAGGTGTCTATACGGTCTCGACCGGGATTCGATTCTTCGATCACATGCTGGAACTGTTTACGCGGCATGGCGGGTTCGACCTGACGCTGGACTGCAAAGGCGATCTCGATGTTGACCAGCACCACACTGTCGAGGACGTTGGGATTGCTCTTGGCGAAGCCTTCAACAAGGCACTCGGCGACAAGAAGGGCATCATGCGGGCCGGCTATTTTGTTATGGCGATGGATGAGACGCTGGCGGTTGCAGCGGTGGATCTGAGCGGGCGCGTCGCCTACGTCGTCGACGACAAGGTGAAGGTTCGGCTCGTTGGAGATTTTCAGAGCGAGCTGCTGGCGGACTTCTTTGATGGCTTCGCGCGCGGCGCGAAGGCAAACGTGCATGTGAAGACGATGTACGGGCGGTCGAATCATCACAAGATCGAGGCGATCTTCAAGGCCTTTGCTCGGGCTCTGCGAGGGGCCTGCTCGCGTGATGAGCGGATGAAGGAGATGCTGCCCAGCACGAAGGGGTTGCTGTGATCGAGGTCATCGACTATAAAGCGGGGAATCTGACGAGTGTGCTGAAAGCGCTGCATTATCTGGGCGCGGAGACACATGTTACGCAGTCGCCTGATGATGTGCGCGGGGCGAGCAAGATTGTTCTGCCTGGGGTCGGGCATTTTCAAGCGACTCAGTTGCTGCACGATCTTGGGCTCACAGAAGCGGCTCGCGAAGCGATTGCGCGAGGCACGCCGTTTCTTGGCATCTGTGTGGGTCTGCAGTGGTTGTATGAAGGGTCGAGTGAGGCTCCGGCGACGGCGGGTTTGCGACATTTTGCGGGGACATGCGAACGCTTCCCTGCTCTGTATGACGGCGCGGAACTGAAGTCACCGCACGTGGGGTGGAATTCGCTGGAGAACATTCGCGAAGGCTCTCGGCTGCTGCGCGGAGTGGAACCGGGCGGCTTCGTTTACTACACGCACTCGTGGCGCGCTCCTGTGAGCGCGGATACTGCGGCGGCGACGTGCTATGGCGGGCCGTTTACAGCCGTGGTTGAGCGCGGCAACGTGATGGGCGTGCAGTTTCATCCGGAGAAGTCGGCGGCTGTGGGCATGCGAATCTTGCAGAATTTTGTGGAGCTTTGATGCTGACCAAGAGAATTATTGCCTGCCTTGACGTTCGTGATGGACGCGTGGTGAAGGGAGTGCAGTTTGTAGATATTGTCGATGCCGGCGATCCGGCCGAGCTCGCGCATCGCCATGCGGCGGCTGGCGCGGATGAGATCGTGTTGCTCGACATCACGGCTACGCATGAGGGGCGTGGCACACTGCTCGATACGGTGAAGCGGGCGGCGGCGGAGTTGTTTGTGCCGTTTACTGTCGGCGGCGGAATTCGCAGCGCAGAAGATGCGGCGGCGGTTTTCGACGCAGGTGCGGATAAGGTCAGCATCAACTCGTCGGCGATAGCCCGGCCGGAGCTGATTGGCGAGATCGGCGGCAGCTTCGGAGCACAGGCTGTGATTGTGGCAATCGATGCGCGCAGAGCAGTTGGTTCGGCGGATCCTGTCGGCGACGCGGAAGTTTATGTTGCAGGTGGGCGCAAGCCGACCGGACGTAAAGTGATCGAATGGGCTCGTGAAGCGGAGCAGCGTGGAGCTGGAGAGATTCTGCTGACGAGCATGGATACCGATGGGATGCGCTCCGGGTTTGACTGCGAGTTGACAGCGCGCGTGAGCGAGGCTGTGCAGATTCCAGTGATTGCTTCTGGCGGCGCTGGAAGCGCGGCGCATTTTGTGGATGTGTTTGGACGCGGTAAGGCGGATGCCGCGTTGGCGGCGAGTATCTTTCACTTTGGTGTCACAGATTCGCGTGAGTTGAAGGCGGAGTTGCAGCGGGCTGGTGTCAGTGTGCGGTTGCCGTGCTGAGATTCGGGTTGATGAACAAATAAGAGGATAAGAGAGTGCTGATACCTTCGATTGATTTAATGGGTGGACGGATTGTGCAGCTTGTGCAGGGCGAGAAGCTGAAGCTGGCATTTGATGACTTTGAGTATTGGATCGAGCGGTTCAGCAAGTACCCGCTGGTTCAGCTTATCGATCTGGATGCGGCCATGCGGCAGGGCTCGAACGCCGATCTTATCTCGCGGTTTACGACCAGGCTTCCGTGCCAGGTTGGCGGGGGACTTCGTACGGCAGAAGATGGCAGGCGCGTTCTGGATCTTGGGGCGAAGAGAGTGATTTATGGCTCATCGCTCTTTGGCGGAGATAACGATGCGGACCGCAAGCGTCATCCGCTGATCAACCTGGACTTTGCCTCGAAGCTGCGCGATACGCTGGGGGAAGAACAGCTTGTTTTTTCTGTCGATACAAAAGGTGGCCAGGTTGCCGTACGGGGGTGGAAGGAGAATGTCGCACTGACTCCGGAGGAGGCTGTGACCTGGCTTGAGGATTACTGCGCGGCGTTTCTCTACACACACGTGGATACGGAGGGCACGATGACTGGTTTCCCGATCGATGTTGCGGCGATCCTGCGGGCGACGACAGCGAAGCAGCTCATTGTCGCCGGCGGGATCAAGGAGCGGGCTGAGATTGATGCCCTGGACGCTATGGGTGTCGATGCGGTAGCCGGAATGGCGGTTTATACCGGAGCGATCGAGGCTTAGTTCCCTTCATTGCCGATCGCGTAATAGCCTTTGCGCGCCTGAACCTTGGTGTCCTTGCCGCAGGCGATGTTGAGGGTGCGGAAGCTTCCGTCGGTCTTGGCGTTGGTTGGCGTATAGCTGGCAAGGTACTGGGTTCGCAGTTCGTCCTGAATCTGGTCGAAGGCTTCCTGCAGTTTTTTGGCGTTATTGCCTACGTTGATGACGCGGCCTCCGGTCTCCTTGGTGAGTTTGTCCATCTCCCCCGCCCCGGAGTAAATCATGCCGTAGCCGCCGTAGAAGCCGCGGTCGGCGATGAGGATGACGTAGATGATGGTGTTGGCTTTCTGGGCGGCTTCGATCGCGGTTTTGATGGTCTCCTGGGAGCCCTGGTCTTCGCCATCGGTGAGGATGATGATCACCTTGCGGCCGGCCTCCTGGCCTAGCTTGTCATGGGCGGCGAGGTAGACGGCGTCGTAGAGAAGTGTTCCGCGCGGGGTGCCGTTTCCGGTGACGGAGCCGGTTCCGGCGCCGGTGTTGATGCTGGCTTTGTTGAGCGCCCGCTGGATCTCATTGGCGCTGTTGGTATAGTCGGTGAGCAGATCGACATTGATATCAAAAGAGATAAGGAAGGCTTCGTCTTTGGGTGTCAGGACGTCCTTCAGGAACTCGGCCCCGGCCGTCTGCTCGAGCGGGAGGACGTTCTGCTGGCTTCCGCTGGTGTCGAGGAGAAGGCCGATGGTGAGGGGGAGTTTCTTCTCCTGAGTGAAGTTTTTGATCGTCTGCGGGACTTTGTCTTCCTGAATGGCGCAGTCGTCTTTGCGTAGGTTGGTGATGTACCCGTTCTTATCCCGGACCGAAAAATAGACGTTGACGAGGTTGACCGTGACCTTCAGGGTCTGGGTATCCAGGCCTGCGATGGGCTGCGGGGCGGCTTCGCTGGCGGGTGGAGGGCCCCCGGGGGACGGGGCTTCCTGCGCGTGGAGGGCGGTAGCCAAAGCGAAGCACAAAGCGGTACAGGCGAGTCCGAAGGAGCGCATGTCCTATTAGACGACGAACGATGTAACGTAGTCAGCGGAAAAGTGCTCGCGCCCGCAATTCTCCCCACAACGTTGGGGTTGTGGGCTGCGTCCAACGGGAGACGGCTTCGGGCACGTGGTGGCGGAGCCGGTCGGGCGCTGATAGTCTGTTAGGTGCCATGTTCCTGCCCGAAGAGGCTGGGAGTGGAAATTGTATTGGGGGGCGTTCTTGGTACGAGAAAGCGTTTTAGCCGGAGCTGTAGCTCTGATGATGCTGGGGCAGCAGGGCCAGCAGTCGACGGGGCAGCAAGCGATTCCTGACGGGCCACGGCCCCAGGTGAGCCTGCCCACGCAGGAGTCGATCCGGCCGGGCATGGCAACGAGTCCGACCGCGAACGGCGATACGGCGCCGGCGAGCCCTGAGGACAATGTTCCCAGCAAGCTGCCCGCCTCTCAGCAGACGCAAGCAAAGCCGGAGGAGCCAGAGGCAGAGGTTCCCGCGAGCGGCCAGGGGCCGAATGCTTTCACGCTGCGTGTGCAGACGAATTTTGTAGAAGTTCCATTCACGGTGAAGGACAAGAAGGGGAACCTGGTTGCGGGGCTCAAACCGCGCGAGGTTCGCGTGTATGAGAACAACATACGGCAGCAGCTCAGCCTGTTTACCGTCGACCCGTGGCCGCTTTCGGTTGCGCTGGTGATCGACCAGAGCCTGACCTTCGACAATATGACGAAGGTCAACAACTCTCTGTCTGCGTTGCAGGGTGCGTTCGCGCCGTACGATGAGATCGCAGTCTTTACCTACAACAATGGTCCGCAGATGCGTACCGACTTCACCGGAGCGCAAACCCCGAGGCTCGCATTCACGCTGGAGACGTCGAAGGCAACCGGGCGTGAACCGCTGGCCATGATGGGCGGCCCGATGGCTGCGACGAACAACATCAATAACCAGAATTTCGATCCGAACACAGCTCCTGTCCGGAACAGCCGCGCGATCGAACTGAACCCGCCCAAGGAAGTGCATACGCTGAATGACGCGATTCTGGAGGCGGCCCACTCGTTGACCAGGACCGGTAAGGGTCGCAGGCGCGTGATTTATGTGATCAGCGATGGCAAGGAGTACGGCAGCAAGGCGAAGTTCAAGGACGTGGTGCAGTATCTGCAGACAAACAAGATCGCGGTTTACGGAACGCTGGTGGGCGATTCTTCGCTGCCGGTCGTTGGGTTCCTCGATCACATTCACCTGCCCCTGACGATGCGGGACAACATTCTTCCGGCGTACGCCACGGCGACCGGCGGCAGCTTTGACGCAGAGTTCCGGCAGAAGGGGATCGAGGAGAGCTTCGCGAAGATTGCGGAAGAGGTGCGTACCCAGTACACGCTTGGGTACTATTCGCATGAGCCTTTCATCGATGGCAAGTATCGCCAGATCGAAGTGAAGGTCCTGCGACCGGATCTGACGGTACTGGCGAAGCGAGGTTATTATCCGACGCCGCAGGATACCCGGCCTACCAACGTGGTTTCGGCGCCTTCGCACTAGAACTACTCGGAGAATTTTCACAGGATGTTTGAGAGCAATGCGCTGCTTGCGCTTGCCGCAGCGGTGCTGTGGGGCGGCGGGGACTTCTCCGGCGGCATGGGAGCAAAACATGCCGGCGGGACGATGGGCGGCGCGTTGCGCGTTGTGCTGATGAGCCATGCGATCAGCTTTACGGTGCTGCTGAGTGTGGCGTGGCTGCGCGGCGATGCGTTTCCTCATGGAGCTCCCCTGGTGTGGGGTCTGACGGCAGGCGTGATGGCGGGCCTGTCGCTGACGGCGTTTTATGTTGCGTTGTCACGCGGAGCGATGGGGGCCTCGGCTGCGGTGAGCGGTTTGCTGGCTGCGGCGATTCCTGCAGTGGTTTCGAGTGTGCAGGAGGGTTCGCCAGGGTTGCTGCGCGTCTTTGGTTTTGTTGTCGCCGGCGGAGCGATCTGGCTGATTGCCGCGGGTGAGAATCCGGAGGCGGTACCAGCCTCGACCGGGACGGTCTGGCTGGCGGTGCTTTCGGGTGCGGGATTTGGGATTTACTTTGTCGCGCTGAAGTTTGCCGCAGTTGCCGGGCTAGTGTGGCCGATGGCTACGGCAAGGATGGGCAGCCTCACGTTGTGCTCGCTGCTGCTCGGCGGACTCACGCTGGCGGGCAGTTCGCTTCGCGAGGGCGCGTTGAACCGGATGGCGATGCGATGGATCGTGGGAGCTGCCGTGCTGGATACCTCGGGCAACCTGCTGTTCATGGCTTCGACCCGCGCCGGAAGGCTGGATGTAGCCGCTGTGCTGGCTTCGCTTTATCCAGCCTCGACGATCCTGCTGGCGGCGTGGGCGCTGCATGAGTGGCCCACGCGGCGTCAGGCAATCGGGATGCTTGTTGCTGCCGCGGCTGTCGTGATGATTACGCTGTGAGACCCCCCCGGTATCTTTTCGCGTAAATTGTTCATTTTATTTTAGTTAGATCCCAGCAAGTCCACAAGATATTCCATCTAAAGACTTTATTGGCAAAGAATTCATTCCATGTGGTTTACAGGCTAAATGAGAAAGGGCTCCGATTGCGGGAGCCGCATACGGGAATCCCATCTTGTTAAGTTTAACAGAGTGGGTGGGTGGGTTCTGCCACTTGTAAGCCCAATGTTTTGATGAAGATGATGGAATTGGGCGCTTGACAGGGGACTTTGCTGGAGTTTCCGGTGGGTCATGCGTTTAAGTGGTTTATTTTGTTTGCGATGTAATGTATTGGCTTATGCAGGCGCTTGTGTCGATTAAGGAAGGAGGGCGGTTGTCCTCGTCACCTAGCCTGGGCGCTGCGCGATTGGAATTTGTGGGTGTTGCGATTTTTGATTTGCCTTCGGCAGAGAGGAACCCACTCATCACGTCTTCGGCGTGATGAATGGGGCACCCCGACGGGCCCTCGCTCCACCATGCAGATTTCCCGAAACCACTGATAATTCTGACAGTTTCAGAAAAGACCCCTGCCTGCTTGACTCATTTATGCCGTATCAAAAATTCTACGATGGGGACGAAGCCCTCAACGATAAGAAGTCGAAGTGCGAAAGGGCCTTGATTCCACGACTTGGGAGACTACAGTGATCACGGGTCTGCCTTTTTTGCTCAATGAAACCGGGAGAGTCCGGGGCACTCACAATTCTCTTTCGACACGGAGAGCTGTCTCCGGATGGTGGTGTCCGGTCCTTCTACTGTTGGTCATTTCCTGCCCAGGTCTCGCGCAGACTACCCGTGTTTCGGGGGATGCGGGAGATGACAATACGGATGGTTCTGCGACTGCGACCATCGAAACGGCGGCCGGAGCGTCATCGCAAGCTCCGCAACCGTCTTACCCGTGGCACATTGGTGTCTATCCCGTGCTGGCGTGGGCTCCGGTATTCGGTGCAGGCATTACTCTGCCGCCGACTCCGAGCCACCCTACTGCCCCAACAACCGGAAGCACAAATAGTTCTTTCAACGGCGCGTACTTTGGAGGCGCACGTTTCGAAAAGAACAAGTGGTCCGCGGACGCTTTATTTATGTGGGCCTCTCTGTCCGCTTCACGCACTACTCCGCTGGCCGATGTCCACCTGGATTTTGTTTTCGGGGATGCGATGCTCGGTCGCGAGGTGTATCCGAATCTGTACGTGGAGGGCGGATTCCGGCGACTGGCATTGAACATCGATGCCAAGGTGGAGTCGTCGAGCGCCAACACCTCGCCGGGATATTGGGATCCTCTTATCGGGGTCACGTATCGGAAACAGCTGGGGAAGAAGTGGCGGATTCTGGTCCACGGCGATGGCGGAGGATTTGGTGTGGGTTCGTCTGTGGATGTCAGCGCGACAGGACGCGCCGAGTGGCAGTTCGCCCGACATTTCGGCCTTACATTCGGTTACGGTGGGATGCATTTCAGCGACAGCACAAGCATCAGCTCGGGAACGCTGACCATCAGTCCCACGCTGCATGGACCGATTTTTGGATTTGGTCTTTTCTTCTAACTGCCGCGACCTGCTCTAAATCGAGATGTGGGGCACCCGTTCCGAACTGCGATCGCTATTGCAAGGCAACGTGTCAGAACCAGGGTCACAAGGACGTCTCCCTGTGGCCCTAATTCTTAGGATTGGATTAGCCTCCTGCCCATTCCGGACCCGGTACAAATAATGCGATAACCAGCGAGATTAAGGTTTCCATGAATGCAGTTCTCCTTCCTTGCGAACGTTTTAGGAACGATTACTTTTGGGATCCGGATCCCGTGCCAAGCTAGCATTTAAGTAACGAAATAGTGCTCGGATCCATGGCGACCACGACGTTTTCGTCCAACTCATGGGACTTTGATTAGCCTGTCGCTTGAGGTGTGGATCAGGTGGATGGGGCACCTGTTTGTTTGTGGCGCTCAAAAAGTAATACGGGGATTCTTCGCTACGCTCAGAATGACCGCGTGTGGCTACGCTCAGACCGATGTGGCTACGCTCAGAATGACCGCTTGCGGAGGTTGTGCGAAATGACAACCCGTGAGGCGGTGCGGAGCCACACTCACCAGAGCGCACTCACTAGAGCACGCTCACTAGAGGCTGATTTTGGCTGGGTCCAGGGTGGGTCTGGGGTATTTGAGTTTTAGGGACTTCATTGCGTCGACGATGATCTGCGAGACCGCTACGTTGCGGTACCACTTGTGGTCAGAGGGGATGACGAACCATGGGGCATGCTTTTTGCTGGTGGCCTCGATGGCTTCGTTATAGGCCTTCTCGTAGCTGTGCCAGAAGCGGCGCTCGTGGAAGTCGGCGGCGGAGAGCTTCCACTGCTTGTCGGGGTCTTTGATACGGTCGCGGAGGCGTTCAGTCTGCTGCTTGTGGGAGATGTGGAGGAAGAATTTGAGGATGACAATGTTGTTGTCGTAGAGCGTCGATTCGAAGTGATTGATGTCATCGAGGCGCTTGTCGATGGTCTTTTGCGGAAGGAGGTTGTGCACCCGGGGAACAAGGACGTCCTCGTAATGGGAGCGATTGAATATCTGAATCATTCCGCGAGCGGGAAGCTGGGAGTGGACGCGCCAGAGGAAGTCGTGGCGCTGCTCGAGCGGCGTCGGCGTCTTGAAAGAGGCGACGTCGCAGCCCTGGGGATTGATGCCTGAGAAGATGTGGCTGATCGTGCCATCCTTGCCAGCGGTGTCCATCCCCTGGAGGACGATGAGGAGGGCTTTCTGCTGACTGGCATAGAAGACCTCCTGAAGCTTCGCGAGCTGCTCGCGATGACTGACGAGCATGGCAGCCGCGGCCTCCTGATTCGGGAGATGTCCGGTGGAGTTGGTGGACAGCTTGTTAAGGCGGACGCGAGAGCCGGGATGGATGAGATAGGACGATTTCAGCTTCATGCTCTATTGCCTTGGATGCAAGGATGCACAGACCTGTCGATTCTATGACTAAGCTGAAGTTGGATAAACGCAAAACGGCCCCTGTCTCGATGGAGAGCAGGGGCCGTTGGGATGCTGAAGCTTACTTGTTGACGGTCTCGTTGGACTTGGTCGTCGTCGAGGCGTTATCGGCCGGCTTGTTCACGTCGTCGGTCACACCCTTCATGCCTTCCTTGAAGCCACGGAGGCCCTCGCCGAGGCCTTTGCCGAGCTCGGGTAACTTCTTGCCACCGAAGAGGACAAGGACCACGACTGCCAGAACGATGAGATGTGTCGGTGTAAAGAGTTCGCCCATACCAAATTCTCCCTTGCTTTCAGCCGAATTTCCGGGAAAGTGCCGGGCGGCTTGCCAACTATTGTCGCACAGCAAAGGCACAACGAGATACAGGGCCACGAGAAGGGGCGAACGTTATATCTTGGAAGAGCACGGAAATTGCAGGAGTGGATTGTTTGCAGACGAAGACGCAGGGGATTCGATTGTCCAAGAGAACATTTTTTTGCCGAGCAGCCCGCCGGATATCAGGCTGGGCGCTGGGTGGAGCAGTAATCGCAATATTGGGCGTGGCGGCGGCGCAGCCGGCATCGGCACAGAAGAAGAACAAGATCGGACCGGCGGCTCCTGTGACGTATGACAACAAATGGGAGCTGTTCGGAGGATTGAATTTCCAGAACTTCATGGCGGGCCAGAATCTTCCGGAGCGGTCGAACCTGGGCGGCGGTGAGCTGCTGGGGACGTACTGGCTTACTCCGAGGTGGGGCCTGGGCGCGGAGTGGAGAGGCGACTGGGGGACAACTCCTGTGAAGCCGAACATCGTGTTCAATGGCCGGGCGCTGCATTCGCTGAATGGCGGGCTGCTGGGCGCGCAGTATCGCGGACCGAAGAACCAGTATGCCGCGCTGAACTATCACGCCTACTTCGGGGCTTCTTACGGCAAGTTCGATTACACGGCCAATCCGACGGTGTTGGGGATGTACACGAACCGGGTGAAGCCGATTGCGGCGATCGGGGCAAGCGTGGACTTCAATTACAAGAAGAACATCGCTTTCAGGCTTTCGCCGGATCTGATCCTTGAACACTTCGGCAGCGAGACGCGGGAGTTCGTTGGCGTGTCCGGCGGGGTGGTCTGGAGGATTGGCAAGCGATAAAGAACGGCCAGGATTTGCACGGACGAACACGGATTAAAGGCGGCTTGATGAAGCAGCCTTCGATCCGTGTTCTTTCATTTCAGGGACTTGTGGTTTATGACCACTGGTTTCCCTGCTGGAGAAAGGTCGCGGAGACGGGGTTTTCGTAGACGGAGTAGTCGCGAGTGACGACGGTGAGACCGCTGGCCGAGACGAAGTAGTTTTTCTTGTCTTCGTGGGGATCGTAACCGATGACGGTACCGTCGGGGATGTGGACGTCGCGATCGATGATGGCGTGGCGAATGCGGCAGTGCCTGCCAATGTTGACGTGGGAAAAGATGACGCTGGAGTCGACGTCGGCGTAGGAGTTGACACGGACGTCCTGAGAGAGGACGGAGTTGCGGATGACGGCTCCGGAGACGATGGAACCGGCTGAGACGATGGAATTGATGGCCATGCCGGTACGGCCGGGCTCGCCGAAGACGAATTTGGCTGGCGGGTACTGGTAGGGGCGGGTGCGCATGGGCCAGCTCTGGTCGTAGAGGTTGAAGATGGGCGAGACGGAGGCGACGTCCATGTTGGCTTCGTAATAGGCCTCAAGTGTTCCGACATCGCGCCAGTAGAGGGCCTTCTGGCGGTTCTCGTCGACGAAGTTGAAGGCGTGGACACGGTAACGGCCGAGCAGTTTGGGCAGGATGTCGTGGCCGAAGTCGTGTTTGGATTGGGGATCTTCGGCGTCCCTGATGAGCTCGGGCAGAAGGGCGTCTGTATTGAAGAGGTAGATGCCCATGGAGACATCGACCATTTCAGGGGTGAAGGGCGAGCGAAGGCTGGTCTCCTTCGGCTTCTCAATGAAGCCTGTGACCTCGCTGTTGCGGGCGACCTCGACGACTCCGAAGGCCGAGACCTCGGAGGGGGAGATGGGAAGCGTAGCGATGGTGACATCTGCCCCGGAATCGCAATGCTGCTCAAGCATGAGGGCGTAGTTCATCTTGTAGATGTGATCGCCGGAGAGGATGAGAACGTGCTTGGGTTCTTCGGAACCGATGGAATAGATGTTCTGATAGACGGCGTCGGCGGTGCCCTGATACCAGGATTTGGAGACGCGCTGCATGGGGGGCAGGATCTCGATAAATTCGTGGAGTTCGTTGGCTACGACGGGCCCCCAGCCCTCGCGGATGTGGCGATTGAGCGAGAGGGATTTGTACTGGGTGAGGATGTAGATCCGGCGGAGGTCGGAGTTGATGCAGTTCGATAGAGTGATGTCGATGATGCGGTACTGGCCAGCGAAGGGGACGGCTGGTTTGGCGCGATCGCGCGTAAGGGGGAAGAGTCTTTCTCCAGCACCACCGGCAAGCAGAACACCAAGCGTATCTCTCATGGTTTGACTCATTTCATTCTCTGACTGCTTTTCCTGAGATGCTCAATTCAGAGTGCATCTCCCACGGAAACGCGAGTCTACCATGTGCGCGTGATTTTTGTTGCGGACACGCAAGGAATTGTCCCCGGACGGAAAAAGAAGACCGGGGACAAGCTAACGGGCCGCTACTGGATCGTCGTACTGTCGCCGGGTGCCGTTTCCGGAGACTCTGTGAGGCTAATCCTAAGGGATTTGAGGAAAGTCAGATCGCTCTGGGTGAAGGGACCTTCTGCGGCCGTCTCATCAACCTCCACCTTCTCTTCGGGTTCAACCTCGTTCAGCCCGATGGTGGCTTCCAGCATGAGAAGAACGTCGAAGCCCTGCTCACGAATGTTTTTGACAACACCAGCGATGTCTTCCGACTCTGCAACGGACTCGTGAATCGCCTCGCCTAGCTTCTGGATGAGATTTTTGACCTTCTGATTCAATGCCACCTCCGGGCTGCTCTCGTGTGCAACCGAACCGCGCATCGGGTATTCCCAGCCCCCAGGAGATTTGGCGGGAACGGCATTGCGGGTACAGCGACTTAACTTGAGACAGCATACGCGCTCGAGCCATGGGCTGCAATGAAATTACGACCAGACAAATAAAAGGGGAGTTTGCGGAGATTCTCCCCGGAGAGGATTACACAATCGTGTGATGGTCGGCCCATGCGAGTTCGAGACGGTGGGCCAGTTCCTCAAGCGGCCTGCGACGCCTGGGCACCCAGATGATGAGGCAAATGGCGGAAGCGAACAACCCACAGATCGTCGAAAAGATAATTTTCATCCCATCCTTCTCCGTTTCCTCTTTGCCTTTTACCGCCTTCCTGGCAGCTTGGATGCAGTCGAAGCCGAATGAGTTGGAGGCTTCCTTGAGCTGTGGCGTAACGGTACACTGCTGGGTATGGATTCGGTACGGTTCGGCCGGGCATTAGGGATTGGAGCACGAGTGGCTGCGAAATCGCTGGCAAATGCTGTCGATGCGGCAACTTCGCCGAATGCTTCGGGGGGGCACTCCCAGACGAGTGCGACGGCGCGCAGTGAGCAGGTCTCGCAGACGACGGTTCGGGCCGCCGCCCAGGCGGCGCAGAGGGGGCGAGGCCTGGCGGAGGGCGGCAGGAGGTTCGGGGAGTCGTTCTTCGGGCAGGTGAAGCGGCTTTCCGGTGTGCTCTGGCTGGAGTTTACGGGTGTCTTCTTCGGGATTTTTGCGCTGTATGCGGGGGGAGGCGCGTGGAAGCTGCGTGGCGAGTTGCATGAGACAGCGACGAACCACGATGCTCATGTGCGCTTTCTGCTGGCGATGGGAATGGCAGCGTTGTTTGCGTATTTCTGCGTGACGAGTTTTGCCCGGGCGCGGCGGCGGGGGAAGACTTAGCAAAGACGAAGGCGGAGGACGTCACGTTTTCGCAAAGTACGCGAAGGCTGCCGTGGAACACGGTAGACTGTGCGCGTCATGTCTGAGACGCATTTGAAGTCGGCCCAAAAGACACCGGAGACGAGTTCCGGGATTCCCGTTGAGCTGGTCTATGACTCGGAGAGTCTAAAGGGGTTCGATCCCGGAACACAGCTTGGGGTGGCGGGAGAATATCCCTTTACGCGCGGTATCCAGCCGACGATGTATCGGGGGCGGCTTTGGACGATGCGGCAGTATGCGGGGATGGGAGACGCCGAGGAGTCGAACCGGCGGTATAAGTTTCTGCTCGAACATGGCACGAAAGGGCTGAGCGTGGCGTTCGACCTGCCGACGCAGATCGGGTATGACTCGGATTCGCCCCTGGCGCTGGGTGAGGTGGGCAAGGTGGGGGTGGCGATCGATTCGATCGAGGACATGGAGCGGCTGTTTGACGGGATCCGGCTGGATGGAATCTCGACCTCGATGACGATCAATGCGACGGCGTCGATTCTGCTGGCGCTCTACGTGGCAGTGGCGAAGCGGCAGGGCGCGGATGTGAAGAAGCTGAGCGGAACGGTGCAGAACGATATTTTGAAGGAGTACATTGCGCGGGGGACGTATATCTATCCGGTGCAGCATGCGATGCGGCTGGTGACGGATATCTTTGCGTGGGCGGCAGAGGAAGTTCCGGAGTGGAATACGATTTCAATCTCGGGCTATCACATGCGCGAGGCGGGTTGCACCGCGGTGCAGGAGGTGGCGTTTACGCTGGCCAACGGCATGACATATGTGCAGGCAGCCGTCGATACGGGTTTGAATGTGGATGCGATTGCGGGTCGGCTGAGCTTCTTTTTCAACTCGCATAACAATCTGCTGGAAGAGGTAGCGAAGTTTCGCGCGGCCCGGCGGATGTGGGCTCGGATTATGCGGGAGCACTTCGGGGCAAAGCATCCCCGGAGCTGGATGCTGCGATTCCATACGCAGACGGCGGGGTCGACGCTGACGGCGCAGCAGCCGGAGAACAATATCGTGCGGACGACGCTGCAGGCGCTGGCGGCGGTGCTGGGCGGGACGCAGTCGTTGCATACGAACGGGTTTGATGAGGCGCTGGCGCTTCCGACCGAGCAGGCGGCAAGGATTGCCTTACGGACGCAGCAGATTCTGGCGCACGAGAGCGGCGTTGCGCAGACAGTGGACCCGCTGGCGGGTTCGTATTACGTGGAGTCGCTGACGGATGAGATCGAGCTGCGCGCCGGAGAATATATGGCGACGATTGCGGGGTTCGACCGCGACGGCAAGTATGGAATGCTGCGGGCGATTGAGCGGGGGTACGTGCAGCGCGAGATTCAGAATGCTGCGTATGTGTATCAGAAGGCCGTGGACCAGAAGGATGCGATTGTCGTTGGGATGAATGAGTTTGCGAGCGAGGGAGAGGCGCCGGTGCCGATTCAACGTATCGATGAGGCGCTGGAACAGCGGCAGGTAGATCGCGTTCGGGCTTTGCGAGTACGGCGCGATGCCGGGGTACATGCTGCGGCACTGCGTGGAGTCGAAGATGCCGCACGGGGTGGGGAGAATCTTATGCCGCGGATCGTGAGCGCCGTGGAAGCCTATGCGACTGTGGGCGAGATCGCCAACGCGTTGCGCGACGTGTTTGGCGAGTATCGAGAGTCAGTGGTTGTTTAGATGATTGCAACCTGAGGAGATCGGATGGGGATTCGATTGAGGCAGCTCATTTTAGGTTTGGTTTTACTGAACCTGAGCGCAGGGAGCGCTCAATCGCAAAGCAACCGAATTCCGAAGACGCAAGAGACTGCGCTGGCGGGCAATCAAGTTGCGCTGCCGGACGATGTGCGAGGCAAAGTGGGTGTGCTTGTGCTCGGGTTTTCCAAAAAATCAGGTGATGTCTGCAAAGGCTGGGGGCAACGTTTGACGGAAAGCTACCGCGATTCCCGGGAGGTGATGTACTACCAGATGCCCGTGCTGGAGTCCGTGCCGAAACTGATTCGCGGCATGGTCGTGAAGTCGATCCGGTCGGGCGTTCCGAACGCAGAGCAGGTGCATTTCCTGCCGACGTTCTCCAATCAATCAGCCTGGCAGGAGACGGTCCAGTACAAGGACCCGGATACGGCGTATGTTGTCGTGATCGATGGCGAGGGCAAGGTTCATTGGCAGACCTCAGGCCAGGTGACAGAGGCAGGATTTGCCGCGCTGAAGCAACAGGTGGAGGCTGCACGGGCGGAGTTGCCGGGCGCAGCCAAAAAGTGATTCCGGCTGCAAACGGCACTCCGCCCGTTAGAGCTATTTAGAGATCGCCCCATCGGACATCGGGAGACTGGTAAAGGTAATTTTTGGGACCGCTGCGCGGTTAGCGCACAGAGGAGTGGCCGGGTCCCTGGAGTGCTATCGTTGAAGATTGCGGGTTCACTGTACCCGCGGGATTGCTTTGAGGGATTGCTTATGGCTGAGACAGCGACGCTTCGTAAGACTGCATTGAATGCTGTGCATCGCGCGGCGAAGGCGAAGATGGTGGACTTTGGCGGCTGGGATATGCCGGTGGACTGCTGCGGTTTGACGGCGGAGCATATGGCTGTGCGGACTGCGGTAGGCGTGTTCGACGTGTCGCACATGGGCGATATTCAGTTGCGCGGGCCGGGGTCGCTTGCTGCGGTGCAACGGCTTTGCATGAACGATGCGTCGAAGCTGCAGGTGGGGCAGGCGCATTATTCGGCGATGCTGTATCCGAACGGGACTTTTGTTGATGACGTCGTAGTGCATAAACTTTCTGACAACGACTACCTGATCGTAATTAACGCAGGCACGCGCGAGAAGGATGTGCAATGGGTGCGGCAGCAGATCGGGGCTATGCCGGGCGTGCATGTGAACGATTACAGCGACTACTACACGCAGATTGCGATCCAGGGTCCTCGCGCGGCAGAGACGCTGCAGAAGCTGACGCCTGTGGATTTGAGCCAGATCAAGAATTACTGGTTCACGTGGGGCCGGCTGGATTTAAAAGACGGGGGCGGGCTGCACAACGTGATGATCGCGCGAACGGGGTACACGGGCGAGGATGGGTTTGAGATTTATGTCCCGAGCGACGAGCCTACGAGTGCCCGGGTTTGGGGCGAGGTGCTGGAGGCAGGCAAGGAGTTCGGCATTCTGGCCTGCGGGCTGGGGGCACGGAATACGCTGCGGCTTGAGGCGGCGATGGCGCTGTATGGGCACGAGATTTCGGACACGATCAATGTTTTCGAGGCGGGGCTGGGGCGATACGCGAAGCTGGACAAGGGCGATTTTGTTGGCCGCGATGCGCTGGTGAAGATTCAGGAAGAGGGCGGGCCAAAGCGAAAGCTCGTCGGGCTGGAGATGATTGAGCGAGGGATCGGGCGCGATGGGTATCCGGTGTTCTCGCTTGAGGGCCAGCGGATCGGCGAGATTACAAGCGGGTCGCCTGCGCCGTTTTTAAAGAAGAACATCGCGCTGGCCTATGTGCCGATGGATTTCGCGGCGGTGGATACTGAAGTTGCCGTGGAGATTCGCGGGCAGATGGTGAAGGCAAGGGTTGTGCCGACTCCGTTTTATAAGCGGGCCAAGAAGTAATTGCGTCGCAAAAGCGATGCGAGGAGAGCGTGTGCAATTTCTTGTTCTTACGGAACGCAAGATGGGCGAGTTCCCTGCAGAGGCCTGGAAGCCCGAGTTGATTGAGGCTGAAGGTCAACGGGTTCGTGAGCTTTACACTGCAGGTGTCCTGCGGAATGTGTGGCGAAGGAAAGACAAGCCAGGCGCGGCGATTTTGCTGGAAGCGGCGAATGAGGCTGAGGCACGCGAAGCAATCGGAAGTCTTCCTCTGGCCAAGCTCGGGATGATCTGGTTTCCTTTGGTGACGCAGCTTGATCCTTACCCTGGATTTGGGCCTCGCTAAAACTCGCTTTGAGGGTCGTCGTTTTGTGACGCCCGCGCAATTACAATAGAGACGGAGAATCCCCAAGACATGTCCTATCCTGCAGATTACAAGTACACGAAGGAACACGAGTGGATCAGCGTCGATGGTGCCAAAGGCACGGTCGGCATTACAGATTACGCGCAGAGTTCGTTGGGCGACATTGTGTTTGTCGATCTGCCGAAGGTTGGCGACAAGCTTGAGGCCGGAAAGATTTTTGGGTCCGTCGAGAGCGTGAAGGCGGTGTCGGACCTGTACTCGCCTGTGAGCGGGACGGTGACAGCCGTCAACGAAGAGCTGAAGGATGCACCGGAGAGGATCAACGCCGAGGCGAATACGACGTGGATGCTGAAGCTCGATGTGAGCAATGCGTCGGAGTTGGATGGGCTGCTTTCTGCGGCCGATTACGAGAAGTTCATCAGCGAAGAGACCGGACACTAAAGATGCGTTATTTGCCGAAGTCCCCCGCGGACCGTAAGGAGATGCTCGCCGAGATTGGCGCGGCGTCGATCGACGATCTGTTTTCCACGATTCCTGCTGAGTACCGGTTGACGCGCGATCTCGATGTTCCGCGGCAGCATGGCGAGCAGGAGGTGATCGAGCACTTCAAGCAGTTCGCCGAGAAGAATGCGGTTGGCTATTCAAGCTTCCTGGGCGCGGGTGCTTACCGGCACTATCGGCCGGTGATGATCGATACGGTTGTTTCGCGTGGCGAGTTTTTGACGAGCTACACACCCTACCAGCCGGAGATTGCGCAAGGCACGCTGCAGGCTCTGTTCGAGTTCCAGACGATGATCTGCGAGCTGACGGGGATGGAGATTGCGAACGCGTCGATGTATGACGGGTCAACCGGTGTGGCAGAAGCCGTGATGATGGCGGTGCGGGTGACGGGCCGCAATGGCGCGGTCGTGGCGCGGACGGTGCATCCGGAGTATCGCGAGGTGCTGGCGACCTATGCGCTGCACCAGGAGATTCCGGTGACTCTGGCGGACTATACCGAGAATGGCCGCGTGGATGTGGCGAAGCTGGATGCGGCGATCACGGATGACACGGCTTGTGTACTGATTCAGTCACCGAACTTCTTCGGGACGATTGAGGACGTGGCTGCGATTGCTGAGATTGCACACAAGAAGGGCGCGCTGCTGATCGTTTCGATTGCCGAGGCGGTTTCGCTGGGGATCGTGAGGCCTCCGAAGGAAGCGGACATCGTGGCGATGGAGGCGCAGTCGTTTGGCGTGCCGGTAGGTTATGGCGGTCCTTACTGCGGCGTGATCGCGTGCAAGGAGAAGTTTCTGCGGCAGATGCCTGGACGGCTTGCTGGCGAGACGAAAGATATGGACGGCAAGCGCGGGTTTGTGCTGACGCTGTCGACGCGCGAGCAGCATATCCGGCGCGAGAAGGCTACTTCGAATATCTGCACGAATCAGTCGCTGGTTGCGCTGATGGTTACGGTGTTCCTGACTGTCTATGGCAAGGGATTGAAGGAGCTTGGGGAGCAGAATCTTGCCAAGACGCATTACGCGGCGCAGGCGCTGGGCAAGAGCGGCAAGGTGCTGTTTGGCGGGGCTCCTCGGTTCAATGAGTTTGTGCTTGATCTCGGAAAAGATGCCGAGCAGGTAAATGCTGCTTTGTTGCAGAAGAAGATTATCGGCGGTCTTGCGCTGAAGAAGTGGTATCCGGAGCTGGGAGCGGGCGCGAGCTTATGGTGCGCGACAGAGTTGATGACGAAGGCGCAGATTGATGCAGCGGCTGAGGCGCTGAAGTAAGGATGGATGTCTCCGCGATTGTCGGGGAGGAGCTGACTGCGGTTGAGTTTGTGCAGGACTATCTGCAGCTTCGCTTCGATGGGCCGTTGTTAACGCTGTTTGCGTGGCCGCACGTTCTGTTGAGCGAGCATTCGGTTGCGTTTGGCGAGCCGGAGTATCGGAATTCGCTCTGCGAGCAGATCGGCGAGAAGGTTGAAGAGGCCGAGCTTGATGAGGGCAACTCGCTGACGGTGAAGCTGGAGAATGGAACGGTCTTTGCGCTTTCGCTGCGCGAGGAGGATCTCGATGGGCCTGAGGCCGGGGCTTTTTCGGCGACGGGTTCGCCGGCGGACAACGAGGAGTTTTGAGGAACGCTGATGAGTGAGAAGAAGTTTGTAGGAACACCGAAGAAGGCGACGAGCCACGTTAATCAGAACGAAGATTTGATCTTCGAGAAGTCGTCGCCGGGGAAGAAGGCTTACCGGCTGAGCGAGCTGGATGTTCCGGCGGTCGATGCTGCTTCGCTGCTGGGCGATGCGGTGCGCAGCGATCTGGGGGTGATGCCGGAGCTTTCAGAGATCGAAATCGTTCGGCACTTCACGCGGCTTTCGACGTGGAACTATGCGATTGATCTCGGCATGTTCCCTCTTGGAAGCTGCACGATGAAATACAACGGGCGCGTGAATGAGCTGGTGGCACGGCTGGAGGGTCTGGCCGAGGCGCATCCTTATCAGCCGGAGGCGGTGTCGCAGGGCGCGCTCGAGATCATGAAGGTGCTGAGCGACTGCCTGCTTGAGATTACCGGCATGGACACGATTACGCTGCAGCCGGCAGCGGGTGCGCATGGCGAGTTTACCGGCATCCTTCTGGCGCGGGCGTATCACGAATCGAAGGGAAATCCGCGGAAGAAGGTTCTGATTCCCGACTCGGCGCACGGCACAAACCCTGCAACCGCTGCGGTGGTTGGCTACCAGATACAGAACCTGAAGTCGAACGCCGAGGGCATGGTCGATCTTGCCGAGTTGGAGAAGCTGGTCGATGAAGACACCGCGGCGTTGATGCTGACGAATCCTTCGACGATTGGCGTGTTTGAGAGCGAGATTCACAAGATCGCCGACATTCTGCATGCGAAGGGCGCGTTGCTCTACATGGATGGCGCGAACATGAATGCGCTGGTGGGCAAGGTTCGGCCGGGAGATTTTGGCGTCGATGTGATGCATCTGAACCTGCACAAGACGTTCTCGACGCCACATGGAGGCGGTGGTCCCGGGTCCGGGCCGGTGGCTTGCAAGAAGATTCTGGAGCCGTTTTTGCCGACTCCGGTGCTGGCGACGAAGGCGGACGGCACGCTGACGTTCAACTACGACCGGCCACAGACTGTGGGCCGCGTGCGGGCGTGGTACGGCAACTTTGGCATGTTCATTCGCGCGCTGGCGTACATCCTGGCGAACGGGCCGGATGGCCTGCGACAGACGACGGAAGACGCAGTGTTGAATGCGAACTATCTGCGGGCGAAGCTCGAGGGAACCTTCGATCTGCCTTTCAAGACGGCTTCGATGCATGAGGTTGTCTTCTCGGACAAGCTGCAGGCGAAGAACGGCGTGAAGACGGGCGACATGGGCAAGCGACTACTCGATTACGGCTTCCATGCGTATACGGTTTCGTTTCCAATGATCGTTCAGGGGGCGATGATGATTGAGCCTACGGAGAGCGAGAGCCGCGAGGAGTTGGACCTGCTGGTCGATGCGCTGCAGCAGATCGCGAAAGAGGCGGCGGAGAATCCGGAGATCGTGAAGACGGCCCCGCATACAACGCGGCTGCGAAGGCTGGACGAGACGACGGCGGCGAGGAAGCCGGTGCTGCGATGGAAGGGGCCGGCTGAGAACGGCGTGACCTACGATACTGCGGCGAAGGAGTGGTAGCGTGGAGCGCTTCCGCTATCTTGGCGATGACCGCCACGCTGAGCTTGAGAAGTCTGAGTTCATGATGGGGGAGGCGAGGGGCCGGCTCGCCATAACCCTCGATGTGCTGACGGATGCTCTGATTCTCGTCGGCCAGCATGGCGTTTACTGCACAAGCAACCGGAACCCGGCGGTTCCGGCACTTGATCTGCAGGCGGTGCTGGCGAATATCAACGGAGCGAAAGAGCTGGTGAGCTCAGTGATGGAGAAGCTTCGGCTGGAACGCGAAGCCTCCGAATCAAAGTAGCCGCTACTCCGCTGTGATGGAAACGGATGCGTCTGTGTTCTCCCAGCGTATATGCAGCTCAGTGGTGTTTCCCCTTGTTCTCTCGAAGGAGATGGACATTTTCTCCTGCGGAGAAGGAAGCGTTGCTCCCTTCATGGGAATGCGGGCGAGATCCTGCTCCTGATGGTATTCGGTGCCCCACTGGCCCGTTTGTTTGCTGATGATGAGCATCCACTGCGAGGCGCCCGGCAGTGTATAGAGCGTGTAAGAGCCAGCTGGCACGGCAACAGAGCCGACTCGCAGATTTCCCTGAGTGACGAAGGAGGTGGCGGTGTTTGCGCCTGTGCGCCAGACCTTGTCATAGGGAACCACATTGCCACCAAAAATCTTGCGGCCTCGGACTGACGGCGCACCGTAGTTGACGGTGATCGTCTTGCCATTGAGCGAAACAGTTGCGGTTTCAGGCGGGCTGAGAGGAGGCTGGCCGTTCTGAGCGTGAGTGATCGTGGCGAGCACGAATGTGCAGGCGGCAATGGCGATAGGACGGAGGTATTGGCGCAGCAAAGTATTTCTCCCTTCTGATCTCGCTCCGATGCTCCAATGAGACGGAACACTCTGTCAACCTGCCCTTGCGGAGCGGTGTCACCAGCCGGTGATATGATGGCTTGCAATTGTTCGGAACATTTAAACCGGAGGCGACTATGGCATTGCGGGCTCTTCGGGTTGGAACGATCGTTACGGTAGTGGCCATGGGCGCACTTGTTCCACTTCAGGGACAAGGGCCGAGCAAGGCAGATGTGCAGCAGCGGGTGGCAGAGCTGAAACAGTCCGTCGCCGCAAACAAGGCACAGCTTAAGCAGTATCAATGGCTTGAGACAACGACAGTCACCCTCAAGGGCGAAACGAAAAAGGACACGCAACAAATGTGTCGCTACGGCCCCGACGGCAAAGTGATGAAGACGCCGGTGGGTGAGCCTGCGCCGCCGCCAAAAGAGATGCGTGGGGTGAAGAAGAAGATTGTCGAGAAGAAAGTCGACGAGATGAAGGATTATGTAGACCGGGTGAAAAGCCTGATCGGCCACTATGTGCCGCCTGAGCCTGAGCAGATGCAGGCCGCATTGCAGGCGGGGCATGCCAGCCTCAATCCGGGTCCAGACTCTACGACGATCATCTTTACCGACTACTACAAACCCGGCGATAAGGTCACGTTTGGCCTCGATCCGGCGTCGAAGAAGCTGCGCGCGTTTAACGTCAACACCTATCTCGATGATCCGGCGAAGGACATCGTGACCCTGACGAATCAGTTCGCAGGTCTGCCGGATGGAACCAATTATCTGCAGCAGACGATTCTGGACATGGCCGGAAAGCAGCTCAAGGTTACGACCACGAACAGTGGATACAGCAAGGTGAATTAGTAGATCGGTCTAGTTGTGGCGCGGTCAGCAGACAGATGCTAGGCTAAAGGTATGCGCCCGTAGCTCAGCTGGATAGAGCGGCAGCCTCCGAAGCTGTAGGTCAGAAGTTCGAATCTTCTCGGGCGCACCATTCTTCAGAGGTCTTTGTGTTGAGTCGCTTAGGAACACACCCCTTCAAGCGGTTTAGAACTCGATGGATCTGTCAGTTTCCGAAAACATCGTTTACGGGAAGTTCACGTACTTCGTCGAATGGACGCTTTGGGCATTAGGGGAGTATGGACTGAAGTCAACGATTGTCAAGGCGGAATCGTTTAAGCACCGAGGCTTGAGACAAACTTAAGCTATCGACTTTCCACATCTCTTCACTCAGCGAACAGCTTTTTCTGAAGGCAAACCCGTCCCACATCCAGCAAAACGGGCTTTGCAACCAATCCACCGGCTTGTTTCGGTTGAAGTTCCGGACAATAAGCGAGCGTACACCTAGTTCCTGGGCCTTTTTCCTCGCCCCAAGCAAAGTTCGGTAATCCCAACACTCGCCTATGCCTGGGGCATAATTCGGGGAATAGATCGTATAGTCGATCCTCACGTGCTTCATGGATACAGTGTAACGACCTGTTTCTTTGAAGTTTCCGAAAACGCCGTTTCGAGGGAACTTCGTTCCTCAGTCGATTCGAGAGCCGTCAATGAGTGCATCGGCTGTTGTCGCCAGTTGAGATCCGGTTGAGTAAACACAAGCCCCTATCATTCCCGATCTGGACTCAGAGACTGACCTTTGCGATTTTGCGCCACATCCGAAAGCATATCGGCCGGAGCAAAGATGAGGGTGAGGACCGTAACGCAGCAGCCCTCAAAAATCGAAGCGGGCAGCATTCCGAGGCAGCTCAACGAATACCCGTTCTTCGCAACAAATCTGTACATCAGAACTTAATCGAAACTGATTGCTATTAGTGCCGACAAGCGCATATTCTTCCCCTATTTCCTGGGCTGCTGGTCTCCCCTATTCCAACCGGATGTGATTGTGTTGCCTCGATGAACAACTTCCTCGTCATACCGCTTGAGCGTGCGGAAGACCGAATGGAAATGCGCGGAAGAAGTTTGATACCAAGGCAAGGAAGCTTACGATGAGGCTCACGCCCCCGACATCACTGCTGTTCTGCACGTGTTTCGCGCTGTCTGCGGTGGCTGGAGCGTGGGCCCAACAGACTCGCCCGGCGAATCCGGCCCAGAAGCGAGACGCCCCTCTTACGCGCAGTAGTTTCACCGCCAAGGACCTGCACTACGAAGACGACCTGACCGAGTTGTTTGCCGGAAACTTTGCGGACGTCACTTTTGATCGCGGAAGCCTGGTTTTCAGTCAATTGTTCGAGAAGTACCTGGAGGCGTACTCACGTTCCTGCAAGGCTTCTCTCCCTCCCAACAAAGTAGAGATGACCACACAGGTCTGCGATGATCCACCAGCCCCGATGCGTCTACCCGGCGAGCCCGAGCCGCCGCCACACTCGTGCATGACATGGAAAACGGTCAGCCTGGGTTGGGCCAAGCCCGCTTTATACGCCGCCAAACAACGGTTTGACGTCGAACAGTCAGTCAACCAGTTGAAGGACATGGTTGGCTCGGTAAAAAATATCATGCGCCCGCTCGCCGACATAGTTCAAGTCCAAGCCGACACAGAAGCCCTGGTTCACCTCAACGCTTGCGACGGTCCCGGCCTCAAGCGTTTCGAAGAGAACCTCGCCCTCTTCTCGCTGGGGAAGCAGCCCCTCCTCCTCCCCGGTGAGCCAGCGCCGAGCGCCCCGAAGGTTCTATCCGCAGGCGTACTCATCAATTCCGACTACCATCGCCTAATCGAAGATCTGATTGCCGATCAGGCCAGGGCGTGGACACTCAATCGCTATGTGCCCGGCAGCACCTCTCTCGGAATTGTGGGACATGATCCGAAGGGCCAGCCATCGCAGATCCGGGCGAAGTATTTTTATACATCGCCTGTTCAATCCGGGCGCACCCAGGGATCGGTGACGGTGACCTTCACCGACGGAATGCCCGCGTGCATTTATTTTTCCGATGCGCCGACCGAATGTCAGACGCCCGACCGCAGGATCGTAACCAGATACTCGAGAGGAGCTTATGTAGACGCAAACGCTGCTCAAGCGAAGGCCGATGCGGAGGCCCGCGCCGGAGTCTACATCTGTGTTCCCGACGATCTGCTTGCCGAGTGGAGGAACCCGGCTCCGGACAGCAAAATGGCTGCCTTCCAACACAAGATACGGAGAAATCCATTCTTTGACGGGCATGCCGAATTGCCCGATAAAGATAAAAGTGATTGGATTACCGTCCATTCCGGCGCCTATGCCAACTGGAGTCCGAGCGGCCCATACAACGGCGCGATGCTCCACGGCGAGATGACAATCACCGATGGCGGAAGTTGTGCCGTAGGACACCGCGAATTTCTCGCACGCAACCCGGAGGACGCGGGCCCGCAGATACGCTCAAATCCACCTGCGACAGCGCAGGGAGGGCGAAGAAGCCGGTTTTCACACGCGCAGGATGCAGGCCATCCGCAATGATGGCGAGACCTTCGCGTAATCGCTAAGCGCAAAATATCGCACCGAGGAGAAGCGAAGCGTGTATCCACACCGGCTCGATTCGCTAGCTAAAGCTCTAAGGGATGATCAGGAAGATCAAATCGATTGAACTCCCGGCAGATCGCAGCGTGGTTCTGCCTCAAGATCGTCATCGCCTGGGCGCCAGCAGCTTCCACCCGAGAGACTTGGAAATGAACCGCTATTCAAACAGCCGTTTAATGAGTGCGTTATCGCCGAGTCACTCATCGACGAAGGCAGAGCCGTCAGGCGAGATTCCTGCAACGTCGCATTATCGGCAACTTCGACAGTCGGTTGGAGGAATACGGGAGTTTCGCTTTGAATCAAGGTTCTGAAATCGTCTCCCAGGGCGCACAATCTTTTAGCCGTCTTGGGGACGGCAACTGCTACATCAATTCCTCGATAAACGATTTGGCGATGTCTGCGGGGATTCTTACGTCCTGATGGACGAGCGGTCCCGAGTTGAGGACAGGCTCTGCTTCGTGGAGCGCGGGAATGTCTGTGCGCTCGAAGAAGAGGCCGATGGGAATTTCATCGCCCCAGAGGAGCGACTTCTCCATGGCCGCGGTCCAGTCGGTGTGGTCGTACTCGGCGTTTTCTTCGAGTTTTTTGACGCGCGGCCGGAACCACTGGAAGGTGTTGTCGTGGTTGTAGGTGACGCAGGGACTGAAGACGTCGATAAAAGAGAAGCCTTTGTGTTCGATTCCCTTCTTGATCAGTTCGGTGAGGTGCTTTTGATCGGCGCTGAAGCCTCGCGCGACGAAGGTGGCTCCTGCGGCGAGCGCGAGAGAGACGGGATTCACTGGAGGTTCGATGCTCCCAAAGGGCATGCTCTTGGTCTTCGCGCCGAGGCGGCTGGTGGGAGAGGTTTGCCCCGTGGTGAGGCCGTAAATCTGGTTGTCCATCACGATGTAAGTCAGATCGATGTTGCGGCGCATGGTGTGGACGAAGTGGCCGGCACCGATTCCAAATCCATCCCCGTCTCCTCCTGTGACCAGAACGGTCATGGCATGGTTCGCGAGTTTCATTCCGCTCGCCACCGGGAGTGATCTGCCGTGAAGCGTGTGCATGCCATAGGTATCGATGAAGCCGGGGAAGTTCGATGAGCATCCGATGCCGCTGATGGTCGCCACTTCATGCTTGGGGATCTGCAGCTCAACCAGAGCCTTCTGCACCGCGGCGAGAACGCCGAAATCCCCGCATCCGGGACACCAGTCGGGATCGACTTTGCCCTTCAGATCAGCCATCACCAGTGGTTTGGGAGTGATTACGTCAGTCGCCATTCTGAATGCTCCTTGTGGTCTTTTAGATTTCTGTTGGGACGATACTCCGGTTCAAACCATGATTTCGTGAACCGGCACGGAAAGATTTGTCTTGCCGGCGAGTTGTTCCTTGACGGCTTCGACGATGTGATGAGGCATGAAGGGCTCGCCATCGTACTTGCGAATGTGGCCGTTGGCGACGAAGCTCGTTTCGCTGCGCAGATAGCGTGCGAACTGGCCGCTGAAGTTGTTCTCGATGATGATGGTGTGACGCGCGTCCTTCAGGATTTCAAGAATGGCATCGCCGTGCAGAGGGACGAGCCAGCGGATCTGGAGCTGATTGGCAAGGATGCCCTCGTCATTCAGAAGTTCGCAGGCCTCTTCAATCACGCCATCGGTGGAGCCCCAGCCGATGAGGGTAACATCGGCATTGCGAGGGCCGAGGAGTTGCGGCGGGGGAACGGCTTCCTCAATTCCCTTCACTTTTCGCATGCGCTTTTCCATCATGGCGCGGCGTTTTGTGACGTTAGTGTATTCGTCGCTGATGAGCACGCCGTTCTCATCGTGCTCGTCGCTTGAGACGGTGTGGGTGAATCCGGGAATGCCCGGGATGGCACGCGGAGAGACTCCGCTCTCGGTGATGAGGTAGCGCTTGTACTCCTCGTGAGGCTCGATGCCATTCGAAGTGATGAGTTCACCGCGATCGATGTAGGGCTGGAAGTCGAGATCGATGGGATCGACGCTGAGCCGGCCTTCGGCGAGCAGCAGGTCGCAGAGAACGATTGCCGGGCATTGGAAGCGGTCGGCAAGGTTGAAGAGTTCGGGGATGAGCTTGAAGCAGTCAGTAATGTCGAGCGGGGCGGCGATGATGCGTGGGTAGTCGCCGAAGGAAGCGCCGAGCATCTGCCACAGGTCGCCCTGCTCGGTTTTGGTAGGAACACCGGTTGAGGGGCCTGCTCGCTGGCAGTCGATGACGACGACGGGAATTTCTGCCTGGGCGGAGAGACCGAGAGCTTCGGTCATGAGGGCGAAGCCCCCGCCGGAGGTGGCGCACATGGCACGAACTCCAGCATGCGCTGCACCGATCGCCATGTTGATGACACCGATCTCGTCTTCTACCTGGCGAACCATGATCCCGGCTTTGCGTGCATGGGACGCCATCCAGTGGAGGACTCCGGTCGAGGGGCTCATGGGATACGCGCAGTAGAACTTGACTCCCGCGGCGGCTCCTCCCATCGCCAGGGCGGTGTTGCCGCTGAGGACGGCGTAGCGGTTGTCGGTTATTGGCAACGGCCATGCAAATGGCTTGAAATTCTGGGTTGCATAGTCGTACCCGGCGCGGGCGACCTTGAGATTCTCGTCGATGATCGCCTGGTCCTTCCTGCCGAACTGTTCAACCAGCGCGGCTTCGAGGGCGGGAAAACCGACTCCCATCATGCTCAGAGCGGCACCCATGGCAAGGGTGTTTTGCGCGACCTTGTTCTTCGTGATGTCGGCGAGTTTGGAGACCGGAATGGGGCAGAGCTGTACTCCGTCGGCGGCGGTACCGGGGTGAATCTGATCTGCGTTGTAAAGGCACGCACCGCCAGAGGAGAGCAGGCGCAAGTGGCGGTCCATCGTGTCCTGGTTGAGGGGGATGAGCAGATCCAGGCGATCGCCCATGTTGGTGATTGGTTCCGGGCCGGTGCGGATGGTGAGAAAGGTGTGGCCACCGCGAATGATGGACTGATACGCGTTGTAGGCGTTCAGGTGGAGACCGCGGCGGCTGAAAATCTTGGCGAAGATATCACCGGGTGTTGCCACACCCTGACCTGCCGCGCCTCCGATACCAAGAGCGAAAGACTGCCTCATATTTAGATCCTCACAGAGCCGAGAGCTACGCGCGGCGCTTCGGCGGGAACGAACTGTTGACGAGGGATTCTACGGCGTAGGCCGAAAAAGAGGCAAGAGTGAATTGATAGCCTGAGCTTTATGCCGCTCAGCCCCGGCCGATCAGGCTCGCGCCGAGAGCTGTCTCGGAGGGCCGTGAGCTTCGCGGAATGGCAGGAATGGGGGCGTGATCGATCTGGAGACCCAGGCCAGCTACGGCGATGTTGTCGCGCGTGGTCTTAGCCTCGTACATCATGGTATCGGCCGAGCGAAGGATGCCGGCGACGGAATTGCCGTCTTCCGGATAGGTGGCGAGGCCAAAACTGCCGGAGATAGCAAGCGCCAATCCCGCGCCAGTCAAAAACCTGGTTGAACGAAGCTCTTCGCGTAACGCCGTCGCGATAAACGTGGCGGCTTTTTTGTTCGTCCCGGGCATCAAGGCGACAAATTCATCCCCACCGTAACGAAAGGCCATATTGGCAGGGCCGAGTGTGCGTTTGATCAGTCCGCCCGCTTCGGCAAGCAGACGGCTGCCGATGAGGTGTCCGTGAGTGTCGTTGACAGACTTGAAGTGATCCAGATCGACAAAAAGGATACTGAAATCGCGGCCGAGCTCGACCTGCTCCTCAAGCAGGGTATAGAGGTGGCGCGCATTGAAAAGCCCGGTGACATCATCGGTGATCGTGAGTTCCTGGATGAGGGTCATGGAACGGGCGTTCTGAATGGCGATGGCAGCGTAATCGCAAAGGATGCGGAGAAAGGAGATGGAATACTCCGACAACAGATCGAGCTTGCTGTTCAAAAGCTGGATGACGCCGAGGGTCTTGTCGCCCGAGCGGACGGGAACGCAGGCGATGGACTGAATGTTCAGGTCGCGATGGCGGGCGGCGAAGGCGGACCAGTGGGGATCCAGGGCAACGTCAGGGATGACGAGGGGATTGCCTGTCTTGGCGACCCACCCGGCAACTCCTTCACCCAAGGGTACCCGCAGGCCTTTCAGAGATTCGGCGTTTTCGCCAACCGCGATGACGTAGTAAAGGTCCTGCGTCTTCTGGTCGACCATCAGCATCGACCAGCGTTCCGGGCCAAAGAACTGGGCCATCTTGTTCATGATGGCACTGAGAATCTCTTCGAGTTCGAGGCTGGAGGTAAGAGCACGAGCTACATCGTGAAACACCCGGAGGTGTTCCATTTGCCGACTTTCGATTGCTTCGAATTGCCGCCGGTCTTTCAATGTCGGTCCTTAGGGGATTCGCACCTGACATGGCTGCCATTAAAAATTCAATTTCGCTGTATCCGTGATAACGCAATCCGTCATAAGAAAGTTGCGTTTATCCACCGATATGTACCATGTTTCGCGACGGTTTCTCGAAACCCGGCTCTCCGATATGGTGACGCGCTTCCTTTCTCATCACAATCATACGAACATACGCTCGCAATTCAGCATCGGTTCCACCACGCAAAATTCTGCCATAAAAGTCGTGGTCGCTCTGGGAAAAGAGGCACGTCCGGATCTTGCCGTCTGAGGTGAGGCGAATACGGCTGCAGTGTCCGCAGAAGGGTCGCGAGACCGGTGCGATGATGCCGATTTCGCCAATGCCGTCATCGAAGGTAAACCGGCGTGCCGTCTCGCTCGCGGCGTGTTGCGGAAGTTCTACCAGAGGACGGTAGGCGTTGAGGCGTGCGACCAGCTCGTCCATGGGAATGACCGTCTCGGGCCGCCAGCTGCGGTCCTCTTCCAAAGGCATGAATTCTATGAATCGGACAATAATGCCTTCCCGGCGTGAAAATTCGGCAAATTGCCCAATCTCGTGGTCGTTGAAGCCGCGCAGGAGGACGCAATTGACTTTGACAGGACCTAAGCCGACATCCGTCGCTTTTCTGATTCCGGCGCGGACGCGCTCAAAGCTTCGCGGAACACGAGTGATTGCAGTGAAGGTCTCGGGATCGACAGCGTCCATGCTGACTGTGACGCGGCCGAGGCCTGCCTCCTTGAGAGGTTCGGCGAGAGATTCGAGGAGGTGACCGTTCGTGGTCAGGGCAATATCGAGAGGATGGCCGGAGGTTGTGGGCGTGCCATCCGGTTGATACGCAGTGCGCATTTTGGCGAGTTCACGCACCATGTCTGTCAGACCGGCGCGTAAAAGAGGTTCTCCGCCCGTGAGACGTACCTTCTCAATTCCGAAGGAGACGAAGATTCGAACCATGCGAAGGTAATCTTCGATTGCCAGCTCGGTGTATTGAGCTCCTTCGTTGCCCGTGCGGCAATAGACGCACTTATAGTTGCAGCGGTCTGTGACGGAGACCCGGAGATCGGTTATGAGCCGGCCGAATTTGTCCTGAAGCCGGGTTTCTGTGGACGTCTCCTGAGACAGAGATTCAGCCTGATCTTCGGAAGAGGCGAGTTCGGAGATGGAGGTAGCCATGGAGACAGGCATTACTTTTAGATGCTCGGACGCTGCCTCAGGCAGCGCCTGTAAACACCAGTATAGTCATTCTGTCAAAAGCTCTATGCCCCTTTCGCGCTACGGATAGCCTTGGTGAGGGCGGGAACCACATCGAAGAGATTGCCCACGACGCCGTAATCAGCGACCTCGAAGATTGGAGCGTTCTCGTCCTTGTTGATAGCAATGACGGTTTTCGAGCCCTTCATACCGACGAGGTGCTGGATGGCTCCGGATATGCCGACTGCAAGGTAAAGCTTCGGCGAGACAGTCTGGCCGGAGCTGCCAACCTGACGCTCCATGGGAAGCCAGCCACTGTCGCAGATGGGGCGGGAGGCAGCGAGTTCGGCTCCCAGCGCCTGCGCAAGCTCTTCGACGATGGCAATGTTTTCCTGCTCCCCGATGCCTCGCCCCACGGAAACGATGACCGGGGCGGCGCTGAGGTCGACGGTTTGAGCAGACTCGCGGAAGGGCTCGCCAGGCTTGTTGCGAAGCTGTGCGGCTTCGAGCTGGGGAGCGAAGGCTTCGATCGTCGCCGTCCCGGATTCGAGCGCGTCGGCACGGAAGGTCCCGGCCTGGATGGAGACAAAGCAGGGGCCGGTGGCGGTGTGACGATAATCAGCGTTGAGCTTGCCCTGCAGGAGCTGGCGGACGAAGACCGGGCCGTCGTGAATGGCAATCACGTCGCTGATCAGCACCTGCCTGAAGCGAGTCGCCAATGCAGGGACAAAGTCGCGGACCTGATATGTGTGGGGAAAGACGACGTAGTGCGGGATTCGCCTGCTTGATAAGTTGTTCGAGCGCGGAGATGTAGCCATCCGCGGTGTATTGGCCCAGCAAGTCGTGCTGCACGGTGTAGACCTTCGCGAACTTCTTCGAAGCGGCTTCCGAGGCCAACGGGTCAATGCTTTTGCCCACAACGGCTGCCGAACATTCCGTGCCCAGTTTGACTGCAAGTTGCTGACCTGCGGCGAGAGCCTCGAAGCTCATGCGGTTCCAGGCACCGCCGCGTTGCTCCATGATGACGAGAACTCCGCTCATATGACTCTCACCTCAAATTTCAGTTTCTCAACGATTTTGTTGGCGATCTCGTCCGGCGATCCGGTGAGCATCTCCGTCTTTTTCTGCTTCTCGGGCAGATAGACTCGCTCCAGGACGATGGCCTGTGTCGCTGCGGCAGCCGAAGCCGAAACTGACTTGAGTTCCTTCGTCTTCGCCTTTTTGATACCCATCAGCGTGGCGTAACGGAGCTTGTTGCCACCAGACTGGATCGTGAGCAGCGCGGGCAGCGGCATCTCGACGTGCTGGAACCAGCCGTCTTCCAATTCTCTTTTGACTTTAAGGCCGCTTCCGGCGGGTTCTACATGCATGATGATCGTGGCATGCGGAATGCCGAGGAGTTCCGCGAGCACCACGCCCGTCTGGCCGAGGCCGAGATCGTCGGATTGCAGTCCGGTGAGAATGAGATCCGGAGATTCGGACTTGATGGCGTCGGCTAGAACCTGCGCAACGCCGAGCGTGTCGCGAGAGCCGAGGTCTTCGGCGTCGATATGGATGGCGCGATCCGCGCCCTTAGCGAGTGCCTCGCGCAGGGTGGACTGCACGCGCTCAGGACCCGCGCAGACGACGATGACTTCACCGCCATTTTTTTCTTTGAGCTGCAACGCTTCTTCAAGTGCATAGGCATCTGGTTCGTTGATGGTGTAGTTGAGGTCCCCCTCATCGATCCACTTGCCGTCAGCGGCGATGCGGACCGGAGCGTCGCGCTCGGGCACCTGTTTGATGGCTACTACGATCTTCACTGCACTCCTCCTGAAACTGGTGGCTCTGATGCGGGTAATGCGCGGGCAGTCAACTGGGCTATGTCGAGCAACTGCGGCGGCTTTTCACTTACTGCCGTCAGGGCGTCGCGGAACATCGTATTGCAGAAGGGGCAGGCGGTGCCGACGATCTGGGCCCCCGTGCCAGCAAGCTCTTTGGCGCGGACGTGGCTGACGCGCTCACCCTGCTCTTCTCCTAAAAATGCCAACCCGCCGCCCGCTCCGCAGCAGAAGCTTCGCTCGTGCGAACGTGGTGCTTCGACGAGCGTGCCTGCCTGTGCGACGATCTTGCGCGGCTCTTCGTAGATATCCTGATATCGGCCGAGATAGCAGGGGTCGTGATAGACGATGGTCTCACCATCCTGCTTCGGCAGGCGGTTCCGATTGCGCGCCATGAATTCGGAGTGGTGTTCGATCTCAGGAGCGATGCCGAACTCGCGCCAGTCGTTCGCGATGGTGCGGACGCAGTGGGGACAGATGGCGACAATCTTCTGCACCCTGGCGGTTTCGAAGGCCTTCAGGCCTGATTCAGCCAGTGTCTGGAAGACGAGATCGTTGCCGAGGCGGCGTGCGGGGTCGCCAGTGCATTTTTCTTTTTTGAGAACGCCGAATGTGGTGCCGAGGTGCTGCATCACGCGGGCGAAGTCGGCGATGATCTCGCGGCCCTTCGGATCGTACCCTCCCATGCAGCCAAGCCAGAGACAGTATTCCTGGGAACCGTCGAAGATCGGAAAGGCCTGCTTTTGAATAAATTTGTCGCGCTCCATTGCGCTCAGGCCAAGGGCGTTGCCGTTCTTTTCGAGGGCAAGAAAGAGTTTGGTGCCGTAGTCATCTTCCCAGGTGCCGGTGTTGGTGGCTCCGCGACGTAGACCGACGATGATCGGCACGTGTTGAATCCCCACCGGACACTGGTACTCGCAACTTCCGCAGGTGGTGCACTCGAAAGCTGCCTCCATGCTCAGGTATTTTTCCGGAGGATTGTCGGGCGAGGTGATGCGTCCCTCGGTAAGCAGCGCAGTATCGGACGAAGGACCGAACTGGTTGAGATAGCCGCGCATCCCAAGGATAATCTCTTTCGGATTGAGCACCTTTCCTGTCGTTGCGGCGGGGCAGTGTTCCGTGCAGCGGCCACATTCGACGCAGCTATAAGTCTGCAGAGAGATCAGTTGGGTGACGTCTTTGCCGGCGACAAGGCCGAAGTCTTCATCTCCAGCAAGCGGCGGAATCTTCGAGAAGCCATCGCGTTTCAGGAAGACCGTAATGGGGCTAAGGACGAGATGCAGATGTTTGGTGTGCGGGATCAGCGGGAGGAAGATGAGGAGCGCGAGGGTGTGGGTCCACCACAGAATCTTGACCGCGGTGCCGCCATCTGCGGCGAAAAAGGCTCCGAGGTAACTCACCATCAGGAGAAAGATGAGGAAGGCAATGAAGCCCGACTCATAAGAAAGCTTCTTGCCGAGCCAGACGGGCCGGACGAAGAACCTGCGAATGAAGAGACCCGCAATCGAAACGGCGACCAGCAGTGCCCACAATGCCGCAAACAAGAAGTAGAACCCGCCAACGATGCTCGAGTGCGGAAGGAAGCCCAGGTTCAGCCCGTTCGCTATGTGATTGAGGCTGACCAGAGCGAAGGCAAGGAATCCCCAGAAGACAAAGGCATGGGCGAGGCCGGGCAGGGGGCGCTGGCGGATGACCTTGCCCTGGCAGAGGACCTCCCAGAAGAAATCCCAGACCCGGCGGCCGACGGGTTGGAGAGAAAAGTCCTGATCTTTTTTTGAGCGAAGGATCGTCCGCAGAATCGGCCAAAAACGCTTGAAGAAGAGCGCCAATGAGACGAGGATTCCAACGACGAGAAGCGCGCTCTCCCACCAGGAGAAGTGCCCTGGCTCGGCGAGCACGACATGATCGGGATGGGAATCCGACTGCTGAAGAAAGAGCACCAGACCCGCAAAGGTACGGGTACCCACCGTCGCTAGAAACGCCTCAGCCACCATCCAAACCCATCCGACCTCATCGACATCCCTTGATGAGCGGCGCTGTCAGAAGCGCCGAGCATCATACGAACGTTCTTCGCGGACTACCGAGGCTTTCCAGAGCGTAATGGCCTGCGTTGCGGGCCTTAGTAGCTGAAGAACTCGTTGGTGCCGCGGCGCAGACGAAGACCGGCGATGCCAAAGATAATGGCCGCCGCGAACGCGATCGCATCCCAATAGACCATTGGGTGCGCCATGCCTGGCGAGAGCGTCCAGTCCTGCCCCGCCCACAGGGTTACCAGGGTTCCCACAATCAAGAACTGAATGCTGATGGTCAGGAAGAGCTGTCCGCGACGGCGGCGCCTGTCCAGTTGCTCGACCTCTTCAGGGGTCAGGTTGCGTTCTTCGATGGGCAGCAGTGTATTCGCCATGGGTCTTGCTCGTCTCCTCGAATGCCGTTTCGGCGGTGAATCGCTGTGGGTTTCAGCTCAACCTCATTAAATCACAGCAGCTCGCCTGCCTGTACAACGCCCGGAGGAACGGTCTTTGTCCAGCAGGCAAAACTATAAATGAATAGCCATTCATTCGTAAAGAAAAATCCCCTTCTTCGCGGTGGATGCTTCGTTTCTAAATAAAAGCAACAGACTGGATGCCTGTAACGTCGAAGCGTTTGCGGCAACGTACGTTTTTGCATCCCACCATATCGTCGCGACGCACCATGTAGCTTTGCGCCTTTGCAAACCGGGCTCGGTCTCGTTCGTCAGCTCCCCGAGGCAACTGGTTTTTTTTGCGGCGAACCAGCCAACTCAGCTCATACTCGCCCGCCTGGCCGCAGTGCGGACAAGTCATGGTGTGGGTTCTGTTCTCGGGCCGCTCGTCGAAAAACTCCCGCTCTTCCATCGTGCACCTCGACGGGTCTGGCAAGCTTTGTGGCAACCCGGGCAGTTCCGCAGATAGTGCGGACCGGAACTCACCAGACCATGCGAACAAGAGTATTGCATAATCGCAATGAGCTTCGCAGCCCCTCTGCTGAGTTCCCAAGGAGCCGGATGAGCAAGTCGAAGAAGAAGACCTTTTCAAAGGTCAAGGCGGTTAAGGCAAACGCGCGCACCAGAGTCGGTACGCCCCCGCCGGCACGCGTACTGCCCGATCCGAAGCAGAAAAGAGAAGCCAAAGAAAAACACAGACCGACGATGACCGACCTTATCCAGACGACAGGAGAAGACGAATGACCACTCCCCGATTCGCCGCCATCACCCTCTGCCTCGCAAGCTTCGCTGTGTCGGCGCTTGCCCAGACGATTCAGGTGAACAAAGAGAACCGTACCATCGCGATTACCGCTACCGATAAAGTGACCGCGATCGCCGATGTAGGCACGGTGCACGTCGGCTTCATCGCCTATGGGCCTGATTCAGACGCCGCTTATGCCGCAGGTTCCCGCATCTCAAACGCAATCGTGAAAGCGCTGAAGGATTCAGGAATTCCGGCAGATGCCATCCAGAGCGAGAACCAGGCCGTGGCTCCGGTGCAGCCCTACCAGGTGGAGAAGCTCACTGCGGCAGAACGGGCGCAACGGCAGTTCCAGGTAACCCAGAGCTGGACCGTGAAGACAGCCGCCGACAACGCCGCAAAGACACTCGATCTCGCCGTGAAGGCGGGGGCCAATCAATCCGGACAGATCGACTGGGGATTCAAAGATGAAAATGCCCCTGAGGCCGAGGCCGCCGCGAAGGCCTTGAAGCGCGCCCGTGCGCTGGCCGAGCAGATGGCCGCAGGCCTGAATACCAGACTGGGTGCTCTGCTCTATGCAAGCAATGAGGTCCAGCCGAGCGGGCCACGCCCGCTGATCCGCGCCCAGATGGCATCCGGAGCGATGGCGATGGATAAGGTGCAGCCGCTGGCAATCAATCCTCGGGAAATAGAAAAAATCGCAACCGTGTACGCGGTCTTCGCCATCGAATAATGGCCGGATTCGCCCGAACAGTTCACTTGAAAGAGGCCCGATGCCCCAATACAAGTACCGCGAACTTAAACCCTCACCTGAAGCCGAAGCCATCTTCAGGCGATGGCTTGCTCAACTCAACGAAGAGTTCACGCGCCATCAATCGGTCGATAGGCGATCCGAGATCGTGCGCGACGAGTTGTACCAGGTCTACCTTGCGAAACAGCATGGCGGACGCATGCAGGCCACGCTTAATAGCGAGCTTGCCACGAACGTCCTGGTAGAAAGCTTCGACCCGCGCAATGTGACGCTCGAGCCGGAGTACTACGGCGATATCGACGCTGAAAAATACGCCATCCGAAAACCGCTGATCTGGTTCTGGCAAATGTTCGACCGGTCTCCGCTGGGGTTGAATCACTGGCTCGGATTTCACTTCCGCTGCATGCTGGGGAGACATATCTTCCGCCACCTGGGCAAGGGTGTGAAGATCTTCCACAACGTGGAGTTCACATTCGGATACAACCTGACCATCGAGGACAACTGCACGATTCACAAGAACGTCATGCTGGACGATCGTGGGGAGATCATTCTGCACGAAGGAACCAGCATCTCGGACTACGCCAATATCTACTCGCATACGCACGACATCAATATGCAAGCCGATGTGACGAATAAGCCAACGGAGATCGGCCCTCACGCGCGAATTACGTACCATGCAACCGTACTCGCCGGAGCCAATGTGGGCGAAAATGCCATGCTCGGTGCCATGGGGTTGGCGACGAAGCCTGTCCCATCCGCCACCGTCGCTGTCGGCATCCCGGCTCACGTGAAACGTCATAAGAATTCCTGACCGGAATCGCGGTTCCTGCGAGCTACTTCACCCGCTCGCGCAGCAGGTCGTCGATATCGCCAAGCTTGTCTGAAAGCAGGTTCAGCTTCCTCGATAGCGCCTGCACCTCCGACTCCGCCTTGCGGTTTACGTCGAAGTCCAGTTCGCTGCGGACACGATCCTTTTTGTCCTGCCGGTTCTGGCTCATCATGATGACAGGAGCCTGAATCGCTGCGAGCATCGAGAGAAACAGATTCAGCAAGATAAACGGATAAGGGTCCCACGCACTCTGGCGCAGAAGCAGATTTACTGCTGTATAGGCCACGATCAGAATCGCAAACGACAGGATAAAGCTCCAGGAACCGCCAAACGAAGCGACGTTGTCTGCAATGCGCTCCCCGAAGCTCATCTCCTCTTCAATTACCTCATTGGCGTTGCGATTCGCGCGCAGGCGAACCAGTTGCTGCGAAGCATGAAACTGACGCCCAAGGACCGTCAGCATATCCATTCCGGCCATTGGCTTGCGCTGCAGAAGCACGTAGATGTCGTCGCGGCTGACCTCGATACATTCCGAGGCTTCCAATGATACGGCGTTGGTCTGGTGCGGCGTCTGCTCCAGCATGGAGGCGAAACCGAAAAATTCGCCATGGGTGGGTTCGTCCACCACAACCTCCATATGGTCCTCGTCCACGGTTGTCACCTGCACCCGGCCTGTCATCAGGATGTAGGCCTGCAAACCCGGATCGCCGATCTTGTAGATCCGTTGTCTTGGAGCAAACCGCTTCACTTCAACCTGTGCGGCCAACACGGCCAGCTCATCGTCGTCCAACAGCGCAAACAGCGGGACATGTTTCAACTCCTGCAGATCGCAAGCCATCGTTCACCTCGTGGTCCAGTCGACCGCCATGGCATGGCCAGTCAGGTCAGACAGTATCAAACCATGGATCGTTGCAGGGTCTCCAGTAAATCATTTTTTTGAGCGAGCATCTGGATTGCAAGATGCTGCCGTGGAAGCAATTCGGTAGACTCACATCATGCCCCAGGAAGTCGTTCTCGTGATCTTCCAGGTTGTTGTCCTCATGCTTGCGTTCAGCGTGCATGAGTGCGCACATGCCTGGGTAGCCTGGCGTCTCGGCGACCCCACTGCCAAGATGCTCGGCCGTATTACTCTCAATCCCCTCAAGCACCTGGATCCCTTTGGATCGGTAATTTTTCCGCTGATCGGGCTCTACTACGGCGGGATGCTCTTCGGATGGGCAAAACCGACCCCGGTATCCCCACGCAACTTCAAGAACTACCGCCGGGATGACATTCTCGTTTCACTCGCCGGCCCGGCAAGCAACCTGTTGATGGCCAGCGGAGCGCTGATACTCTTACTCCTGATCAAGCACGCCGTCCCCGGGGGACCCGTCGCAATCGGAACGGCAAGATTTCTTGCCCACCATGTTCCGGTCCCGACCGAAAACCTGCCCTCTCTGTTCCCGATTGTCCTCTTTCTTTACTACGCCATTCTTCTCAACCTTTTGTTGTTTGTCTTCAATCTGATTCCGGTGCCACCGCTGGACGGCAGCCATATTCTCCGTCACTTTCTTCCCTACAACGCATTGCAGATTTATGACCGCATTGGGATGTTCGGCATGTTCATCATCATGATTATCGGGGGAGGATTTATCTTTCGCATCTTCCTGTATCCGTTGCAGTCGATCTTCGATGGCATCCTGCTGACTCTGTAGAACGCCTGTTTCCCTTTATCATCGTTATTTGAACGGAATGACCATCGAAAACTCATCGACACCACGGCTCCGCGTCCTCAGCGGCATGCGTCCCACCGGCAAACTGCACCTCGGCAACTATATGGGCGCGCTTTACAACTGGGTGAAGCTGCAGCACCAATATGAGTGCTATTTCTTCATCGCCGACTATCACGCGCTGACGACCGGCTACTCCGACACTGGCAATCTCAAGGAGGATATCCGCGAGGTAGCTATCGATTTTCTCGCCGCGGGACTCGATCCTGAGCTGTGCACTCTCTTCGTGCAGAGCGCCGTCCCGGCACACTTCGCCCTCAATGATCTCCTGGGGATGATCACTCCACTCAGTTGGCTTGAGCGCGTGCCGACCTACAAGGACCAGCAGGAGCAGCTGAAGGAGAAAGACCTCGCAACCTATGGTTTTCTCGGCTATCCCCTGCTGCAGTCAGCAGACATCCTCCTCTATCAGCCAGCCTTTGTTCCTGTGGGGCAAGACCAGGAGGCACATGTGGAACTGACCCGGGAGGTAGCTCGCCGATTCAACCAGTTCTACCCTGGCGAATTCATTCTGAGCCCGGAGGCAAAATCCTGGGAGTTGTCTGCAATCCAGGAGAAGGCGCGCAAGCTCGCAAGTGATCCCAATAAATCAACCTTTAGCGCGCATGAGCTCTTTCAGGCCGCACAACAGACGAAAAAGCTTACCGGGTTTGGCCGGAAAGAGGTTCTTCCCGAGCCGCAGGTGCTGCTTACGCCGTCGCCGAAGCTGCCGGGAACAGATGGGCGCAAGATGTCGAAGAGCTACAAGAACACCATCCTGCTTTCCGATTCGGAGCCTGAGATTCGCTCCAAACTCAAGACCATGGTCACAGACCCGGCGCGGATTCGCCGCGAAGATCCGGGCAATCCGGAGATATGTCCGGTGGGTGACCTGCACAAGGTGTTTTCTACGGACAAGACCCGCCTCAAGGTATGGGAGGGCTGCACGACGGCAGGCATAGGTTGTATCGAATGCAAGAGCTGGGTCGCTGATGCTATCGTCACCGAGTTGGCGCCGATACGGCAGCGCCGACTCGGGCTTGAGGCGGATCCCGGAAAAGTAGACGCCGTCCTTGCCGATGGGAGCGCACGCGCCGCTGCCCGAGCTGATGTCACAATGCGCGAAGTTCGTACCGCGGTGGGCCTCCAATAACATGCCTGATGAAACTCTCCATCCCGAAGCACCGGCAAATCAGCCGGATGAGACTCAGCAGGCTGAAACTCCAGCAACTGGCGAGACGCCCTTTGCGTTGCAGCATCCCACACCCGCGCCCGAACCGGAGCCCAAACGCTCTGCCAGGGAGAAGGAGAAGGAGGAGGTTTCGCAGTCCCCTTTCTCGGTCACGGTAGGCCTCGTCTATGACGGCCCACTCGATCTCCTGCTCGATCTCATTCGTAAGCAGAACATCGACGTTTACGACATTCCCATCGCGCGCATTACGGCACAGTTTCTCGAATATACGCAGCAGCTTCAGCAGACTGATGTCGATTCAGCCGGCGAGTTCATCTACATGGCTTCGCTGCTCATCCACATCAAGTCGAAGATGCTGTTGCCGCGCGATCCGGGCGACGTCACCGGGGCTGACTCCGAGGACCCGCGCCGCGAGCTCGTTGAGCGCCTGCTCGAACACGAACGCTTCAAGGCGGCTGCCCAGATGCTGTTGCAAAAACACCAGATTGAAGAGGCCACCTGGACGAATCCGGGGATTCGCGAGTTCAAAGACGACGAAGGAACGGAGCGCGAGATCGCGGCCGATACCGTCGATCTCGTGCGTATCTTCCAGGAAGTCCTTGACCGCCTGCGTCAGCGCCCCGTCCTTGATGTCGACGAGGAGTCCGTCACCGTCGCTCAGATGATCGACTACGTGAGGCGCCGCCTCGTCATGGAAGAAAAACCAGTCTCGCTGCGCCGCCTCTTGCACAACACACACACGGAACGGGCGCTCATCTGTATGTTCCTCGCAATGCTGGAATTGGTTCGCCTACAGGCAGTCCTGCTGCATCAACCCATCGTGCAGGGAGACATTCTGATTAAAAAAACGGATAACTTCGATCAGGTTTTCGCCGATCAGCAAAACCCCCGCGATGACTGGCGCTGAGCGCTTTCCGGATTTTTATGTTGCGAAAAGGATTTTCAGGCAACGCTCCTGGCACTGGCAACGCCAAGGACAAGTCCGGCATCTCCACCTGACACCGGTTGCCCTGTAATCCATTGTGCAACGAGTAAGAGCACATCACTGCCTCTTTGTTCGTGACCATGTCAGGGAATGACTACGAAAGAAAACTTCGCTGAACGTTGCGCTGAGTGATAGTTCGCCCATCACCAGGAAAAGAACGTACAACGCGTGTGTAAACCGACTCCGGAAAGGATATGTTTATGCGCCACCTCGTGCGTACTGTTGCCATCGCCTTTGGGATCTTCATGATTGGCTCCTCTCCAGCTGACGCCGACCCTCTTATTTACAACTTCATAACCAACAACACACCCTACGGCATCATCACAACATCACTTCCCGCCTCTCCCAGCCCACTTTCCTGGACATCGGATTCTTTCCAGATTGACGTCCCTCTCATCGTGGATGGCGACTCGATGACTCTTTCCGTCGACTTTTTCGACGCAGCGGCCGGCGGTGGCGCCGAAGGCGACGGCATGCGTTTCATGGGACCTGTCCTTTTCAGTGGCCCTGCAACAAATCCAACCTTCATGACAGGAACCTTTGGCTTTGGCGACTTTACCTTGACGATCTCTCCTGCCCCGGTACTCACAGGCATTCCGGAACCAGCGACACTTGTCCTCTTCGGGACAGGAGTCCTGGTTTGCTACTGGGTTGCCAGAAGGAGGTCTGCTGCGAATTCAAGAGGAAGAAGTTCCTCGCCACATCTTTAGCTGGATCAATCTTCAAATATCTGTATCTTTCACATCCTCGTAATGTTCTGTGCGTTAATCGGGGCTATCTTGCGTCTACAAACGGAATTTATCTTTGAACGCAGGTGCCTGGTCTATGGCGAGTCCCGCAACTTTTCCTTCGACGTCTCTTCTCGACGAGAAACTCAAGAAGTCTTCTCCAGGAAAAGCCGGCGGAATCGTATTCGTCCTGGTAATTCTTGGCGGAATCATCTACATCGTCAGTAAGCTTTCCAGCGATCTCTCAACCGTTCATACCGCAACAATCTTTCCTTATGTTCTGCTGGGAGTTGCGCTGCTGATCGCTCTCGGATTTGAGTTCGTCAATGGATTCCATGACACTGCGAATGCAGTGGCGACCTGTATCTATACCCACTCGCTGGAGCCGCATGTCGCGGTGGTTTACTCCGGCATCCTGAACTTTATCGGCGTGCTCACCAGTTCTGGCGCAGTCGCTTACTCCGTAATCACGCTGCTGCCGGTCGAATTGATCCTCAAGGTCAGTAAAGGCTCGGGGTTCGCCATGGTCTTCGCTTTGCTGACAGCGGCTATCCTGTGGAACCTCGCGACCTGGTACCGCGGCCTGCCTGCGTCCAGCTCTCACACGATGATCGGCTCCATCATCGGCGTAGGTATCACCAATCAGATCCTGCATGGCGCAAGCGGCGTAAGCGGCGTTGACTGGGAGCAGGTTACGAAGGTCTTCAAAGCCCTGCTCTTATCACCGTTGGTCGGCTTTGTCTGCGCGGCATTGCTCTTTGGGCTTTTCAAGCTGTTGTTACGTGATCCCCGCCTCTACGAGGCCCCGAAAGGCACCGAGCCTCCTCCCTTTTATATTCGTGCTCTGCTTGTCCTCACCTGCGGGGGCGTCAGCTTTGCTCACGGCTCTAACGACGGACAGAAAGGCATGGGCCTCATCATGCTGATTCTCGTCGGCACGGTGCCTACAGCGTACGCGCTCAATCACGCCATCTCAGCTCGCGATGTCGATACCTTTGTCGCGGTGTCCCAGCAGGTCGACAATACGATTTCGCACTATGTCGACCAGAATGCCATCATTGGCGAAGCTCAGCCGGAGCTGGAACACTTCGTCTCCAAACGTCAGTGGCAGCCGGCAACCATGCTGGCGTTGCGGCAGACCGTGAACGATATCCAGAATGAAGCCACCCGTTATCATTCCCTCGGAAACGTCCCCGCCGAAATGCAGGCCAATGTCCGCAATCAGATGTACCTGGTCAGCGAGACGTTGCGGCTCATGCCAAAGTTTGGCCCCAAAGTCTCCGACCAGGACAAGAGAATCTTCGCCAACTATAAGGGATTTCTCGATCGCTCAACCAAGTTCATTCCCGCCTGGGTGAAGGTTGCGGTCGCCCTGGCACTCGGTCTGGGGACCATGGTGGGCTGGAAGCGTATCGTGGTCACCGTTGGAGAGAAGATCGGCAAGACCCACCTGACCTACGCACAGGGAGCATCTGCTGAGCTGGTAGCGATGATGACCATCCTCGCCGCCGACCAATATGGGCTCCCGGTAAGCACAACCCACGTGCTCTCGTCAGGAATTGCCGGCACAATGGCTGCCAACAAGAGCGGCTTGCAAACCTCCACGTTGCGCGACATTGCTCTTGCCTGGGTCTTCACACTCCCCGTCGCCGCTGTGCTCTCCGGAGTGCTCTATTGGCTCTTCAACCGGTTCGCGGCCTAAGCTCTCTTTAGCCTGCGGCCAAAGCGCATACGCGTGGAGGCTGCCAGAAGCGATTTATCCTTCTGCTACCGTTTCTTTGCTTTGTCGAAACTATCTCGAAGCGCAAAGAACGCGGGCTTCGGGGTGTACTCTGCATCGAAGGGCAGCGGTCTTTGCTCGCGGTCAGGATGCTTCGTCTTCCACCGCTTCCCCTTGAGCCAGGAGTGGGCGTCGCTCACTCCCCACGTCAGCACCGCCTTCACCTCTTTGCCTTCAAGCATTCGGCCCGTAAATTCGCGATAGACGCGCGCCACGTCTTCATCGCGCTGGGCGATATCGTCGGGTTCGAGGCCATCATCCTTCACATCCAGTTCGGTGATGTATACCTGCAGCCCCAGTTGGCGTGCGCCATCCAGCAACTCGGCGGTGCCTTTGCTAAAGGGGCTTGTAGACGCCGCATTCAGATGCGACTGCACTCCCAGCGCGTCGATCGGAGTACCCACTGCCTTCATCCGCTTCAGCAGACTCAATACGGCCGCACGCTTCTTGCCCTCTTCCTCGTTGTCGTATTCGATACCGTAGTCGTTATAGGTCAGCAGAGCTTTGGGATCGGCTTCACGCGCCGTCCGGTAGGCGAGGTCGAGATAATCCGGACCGAGCATCTGAAACCAGGGTGAAGACGAACGCAGACCATCCGGACGGGCGTCCTGAATCCAGATCGCCTCATTCACAACATCCCAACTGTGAACTCTTCCCTTGTAGCGGCCTCCAATCGCCATGATGTGATCCACAAGGATCTTCTTTGCATTCTCCTTCGTTGCCGTTCCCGCGAACCACTCCGGCAGCGCCTCATGCCAGACAAAGTTGTGCCCGCGGACTTTAATGCCGTTCGCTTCTGCAAAACTCACCAGTCCGTCCGCATCATTGAAGAAGTACTCGCCGGGTTTCGGCTCCGTCGGCCCGAACTTCATGCAGTTCTCGCCCACAAGAATGCTGTACTGCTCTCCAAGCACGCGACGATACGTCTCGTCCGAACGAAGCAGTTGCACGTTCACCGCCGCCCCCGTCAGGAGGCCTCGAGCTTCAGCGTGGGCCTTGAGCGAACCATCCCCCGTAATCACGTTTGGATCGATATGCTTTCGCTTCGACAGGGCGTTTGCCTGTCGTCCAAGCACCGCCGGAACCCCGGCCATGGCAGCGATTGCCGCTGTCTGATGAAGCCACTTACGTCGCGTTATCTTCACCTTTCCTCCATTCCGTAGGGGTGTTCCAAAAACGCCGATCCTTGTCGGTTGGCTTCGTATCGCAACCCGGCAACAAGCCGGATTCCATACACTTCGCAAGACACAAACGCCAATGTTGAATACGTCGAAGCAATCCTACGCTCAAGTTGGATATGCTTAGTGTAGACATGAGCCTCAAAGCAAAGATCGAAGCAGTTATTTACGCCTCAGAAGAACCTGTAAGCCTTCCCCAACTCATCGGACTCCTCGGCCAGGAGGCTCAGGCTGAGCTTGACCAGATCGCCGCCGCCCAGCAGGCTCTCGCCCTTGAAGAAGAAGAAGCGCGAGACCTCGTCTCCGGCGAATCATCACCGGAGGAAGCAGCTGATGCCGCCGCGACAGCCGAGCCGTCCGTCGGCCCAGGTGATGGCGCGGAATCCGAGCCCGCACAGGAAGAAAGCGGCAGCAAATCAAAGGAAGAAAGGGAGGCCGCCCGCCGGCTCCGCCAATACTTCCGCTCGATCGTCGATCAACTCATCTCCGATTACGCCGATGGAGACCGCGGCCTTGAGATACGCGAGGTCGCCAGTGGCTATCGCTTCGGAACCAAACCCGAGTACCACGACGCCGTCCGCGGCTTCGTCAAATCGCTCAAACCGCCACTGAAGCTCTCGCTCCAGGCGCTCGAAACCCTGGCCGTCGTCGCCTACAAACAGCCCGTCACTGCTCCCGAGGTCTCGGAGATTCGGGGAGTCGATTCCGGCGGTGTGCTCGGCTCTCTGATGACGCGCAAGCTCGTCACTACAGCAGGACGGAAGCAAGTCATCGGACGGCCGATTCTCTATAAGACCACCAGGGAATTCCTCCTTCGCTTCGGCCTCAAGGATCTCAACGAGCTTCCTTCCATCGAAGAGTTCGAAAAGATGGCTGGCGAACTCGCCGAGCAGGAAGAGATTCCGCTCGCGGATTCAGAGGTGCCGCAGCATCATGCTCCGGAGACGCATGACGAGCTGGAAGCACAGCGTCATACGCATCTGCCTCAGGCAGACGGAAGCCCCTACCCGACCGACGACCCGCTCGACGACCCACTGCCGGATGACGATTTACAAGGGGAATCTGTCGAATCGGCAGTCAGCATAGAGGCCTCCGAAAAGACAGGCGAATAATCTCCAGCGAATTTTCTTCTGTTATGCTGGTGCGGTTTCGCGGCCGCATTACTTTGAATCGGGAGATTCGATGAAGCCCATCAAAACTCTGAATGTTCTCGGCGAGACGATGGAGATTCTCGTGGATGGAACGATGACCGGCGGCGCATCGGCCGTCATCATCCAAACAAGCCCTCCCGGAGGTGGTCCTCCGCCGCATGCGCACAGCAGGGAAGACGAGATCTTCACAGTGCTTGAGGGCAGCTTCGAGTTTCTCGTGGACGGCGAATGGATCAAGGCTCCTGTCGGACAGCCGGTCTTTGCTCCACGTGGCCATCTCCATACCTTTCGCAACGCAGGAACTACTGCGGGCAAAATGCACATCGTTCTGGCTCCCGCCGGTCTTGAGCAATTCTTTGAAAAGCTCGCCGGACTCAGGATTCCGAACGACATGGCGCGAATAGCCGAACTCTTTATCGAGTACGGTCTTGCTCTGCACGCTTAATCCTTGCTGCCGCGATTGGAATGTTCACCTCGAACCGGCGCGTGCAGCTTGCCTTGCTGGCCGCAGCGCTTCTCTCCACATCGCTCTCATCACACCCTCTACAGCACCGTCCAGTAACACGCCTGCAAACGAGTTCATAATAGAGATATGACTGAGTCGACCGAACAACGTGGCGAACGCCTCCAGAAGATCCTTTCGCAGGCAGGCATCGCCAGCCGCCGCAAGGCAGAGGAGATCATTCTCGAAGGCCGCGTGCAGGTCAACGGCCAGACCGTCACCGAACTCGGCACCCGCGCCGATCTCTCGCGCGACCATATCCGCGTCGACGGCAAACTGCTGCAGGGGCTCGAAGAGCAGCGCTACTACATGCTCAACAAGCCGCGCGGCTATGTCACTACGCTCTCCGACCCTGAGAAAAGACCCACCATCATGGACCTGATGGCGCCAAAGAAAGGCCCGCATGGCGACCGCGTCCGCCTCTACCCCGTCGGCCGGCTCGACTATCTGTCCGAAGGCCTGTTGCTGATGACCAACGACGGCGAACTCGCCAACAAGCTCTCCAAGGCATCCGCCGGAGTCGAGAAGATCTACCTGGTCAAAGTATCAGGCATACCCGAGCCCGAAAAGATCGACCAACTCCGTCGCGGTATCGTGATCGACCGCGGACGTCTCAGCGAGATTCGCAGTGGCCGTCGTGATCGCATCGCGACTGCCCCTGCCAAAGTCGAGCAGGTGCGTGGCGGCGACAATCCCTGGTATGAACTCACCCTTACCGAAGGACGAAACCGGCAGATTCGCAAAATGTTCGAAGAGATCGGCCACCACGTCGAAAAAATTCGCCGCATCGGCTATGGAGCCCTTCGCCTCGACGTCCCACCCGGTGAGTTTCGCGAACTGACTCCCGGCGAGGTAATCGCCCTGGATCGGGCCGCGCAAGGGCTCAATGTCACCGCCAAACAAAGATTGCCTGAGTTCGCGCAGCTCAAGAAACCCGTGCCGCCGAAGACTGCAAAACGACGTCCATCAGCCGGCAAAAAGGCTCCGCGACGCCGCTCTGGCTAGCGTGCTTCGTCTCTGGCGCTAATGCCACTCCGATAATCGGAGCGTACAACTTTAGTCATAACCCAAACCTATTGACACACTGCCATACACGCGACCACAATTACTCCCGCAATTCACATCCGGCTGATGACAAAGTCACCCCCGGACGCATCCAATGGATATAGTGCCAGAAATCGGGCCGTCGATCAGTTCGACAACAGTTGGTGCAGTGAGCAGTAAAGGAGTAGCACGAGTGGCAATTGAAAAAGCGACCTTTGGAGCAGGATGCTTCTGGGGAATAGAAGCAAAGTTCAACGAGCTAACAGGAGTTATCGACACAGCTGTAGGATACGAAGGCGGGGATCTCGAACACCCTACCTACAAGGAAGTCTGTACAGACCGCACCGGCCATGCGGAAGTCGTCCAGGTGACATATGACCCATCCCGGCTCTCATATGAAACCCTTCTCGACGCATTCTTCGCGATGCACGACCCGACGCAGGTAAATCGCCAGGGTCCCGACTGGGGCACCCAATACCGTAGCGTCATCTTTACCCACAATCACGAACAGTTGGCGCAGGCACGAGCCAAGATCGCCGAACTCAGCGCTGCAGGAACCTACCGCAATCCCATCGCAACACAGGTCGGTTCGGCAAAGACCTTCTGGAAGGCGGAGGAATACCATCAGCGCTATCTCGAAAAACGCGGCATGGTTCACTGCCACATATAAGTTCAATTTGAGAAATGCAACAAAGGGTGCCGAAAGGCACCCTTGTTGTTTTGGTTACCGCACTCCCTCGATGAGATCTATCCTGAGACCAGGTAAAGCCTGATGCGCTTCTGGTTCGCCAGATTCCTGACACCCGCGATCGCCTGAGAACCGTCCTTCCGGTCCAACAGCGCAAAGGACGTAAATCTCCGCATGTGTTATCCTGTATATGCGTTTAGTTGGAACATCACTCTCACGCAAAAGCATCGCAGGCAACGTTTCGCCAGTACGCGAATCGTCTGGCCAGAGACTTGCGATTCGCTTCTCCCCTACGCCGTTCTTCCCCCCGTAAATTGCGGAAGGCGCGTTGGTTGCTCTGGCTGGAGGCTTCGTCATCGGACGCCGCCTCGCCGTGCAGCAGCAGCCCTTTCGGACGCTACGAGAGCCATGCTGAATCCAGTATTGACGGCCTTCAGGCCGCCCCTGCATTTCTCCGTCGCTTGACCTAACAAAAGGAAACTTCTTGAATACCGCAATTCTTGAGCAAGACCCAGCCGTACAGGCTGATGCCGTGGAGGAACAGACCTCCGGCAACACAACTCGCAGCTTCATCGATTTCAATATCTCCGACTCCCTCAAAGCCCGCCTCACCAAGGCCGGCTTCATCACGCCGACGCCAGTCCAGGACAAAGCCATCCCGCCCGCCCTTGAAGGCGCGGACATCCTCGCCACAGCCTCGACCGGCACCGGCAAAACTCTGAGCTTTCTCGTCCCCATCATCGAGCACCTCGACGCTAACTCTGCCCCCAGCACACGGGCAAAGCGCAACCCCATTCGCGCGCTCATCCTGCTCCCGACGCGCGAACTCGCCATGCAGGTCCTCGACGTCTATTGGAAGCTGATGCCCACCGCGAAGCACGATGCCGTGCTCGTCTGCGGCGGTCTCTCCGAGAACAGCCAATTTGACCAGCTTGACCGCGGACCGCGTCTCGTCGTGGCCACACCCGGCCGCCTGGAAGACTTCCTCCGCCGCCGCGAGATCGACCTCTCCAAGGTCGACATGTTCGTTCTCGACGAAGTCGACCGCATGCTCGATATGGGCTTCCTCCCCGCTATCCGGCGCATCGTCACCGCGGTCCCCCGCACACGCCAAACCATGTGCTACTCCGCCACGCTCGACGCCAACATCCAGGAGATCGTCCGCGATTACGTAAAAAACCCTGTCCGCATCGAGATCGGCAGCACATCCAAACCCTGTGACCGCGTGGAACTCCGCGTCGTCACGGTCATGCAGGACCAGAAGCTCGGCCTGCTTAACCAGATGCTCAACGAGGAACAAGGCACCTTCCTCGTCTTCTCGCGTACGAAGCACGGCGCCGACCGCATTTCGCGCAAACTCCAAAAGCTTGGCCACGATTCCAATGCGATCCACGGCGATCGCACACAATCGCAGCGCAGCGCCGCTCTCAAAGGCTTCGCCACCGGCAAACACCGCGTCCTCGTTGCCACCGATGTCGCCGCGCGCGGTATCGATGTCTCCGACATCGCCTATGTCGTTAATTACGACCTCCCCAACGCCAGCGAGGACTTCGTCCACCGCATTGGCCGTACCGGCCGTGCAGGAGCGAAGGGTGTCGCCACCACCTTCGTCATGCCGCAGGAAAAGCACGAAGCGCGTAAGCTCGAGCGCGAACTCCGCATCAAGTTCGCGTGGAGCGAAGCCGACAGGAACCTCGAGCGTGAAGAACGCAACAGGCCCGTCGATCTCAATCACGTCACAGCGTCACCCGATGCCGGACTCGATACTTTGCTCGCTCTTGAGACCCGTGCCTGGCGCGACGATTCGCCCGCGGAGAACCGGCGCCCACAACCAGCGACCGGCCGCAATGACGATCGTGGCCGCCGCCGCAATAAAAACGGCAAGGCAAAACATTCCGGCACTCACGGTATCGGTCGCGCCTCGAGCCCGCACAGCCACAACAAGGCCTCGCGGCCGTCACGGGGCAATCGCGGCCGCTAAATCACACCGAAGGGCTTCGCAGGCCAACCAGAACCTGTGAAGCCCCCTCGGGCAGGCAACCTTCGTCCGGCTATATCATCTGAAGAGAGCCCTTATGCCCGAGAACAACCCCACGGTAGCCGAGCTCGAACAGATCGCCTCCAGCGATAGGGACTTCGTCCTCCGCATCGTCCAGCCCGGCCTCGCCGGCCTGATGGACGGCTCCGTCTCCACGCTCGCCCCCATCTTCGCGACCGCCTTCGCCACCCATAACTCACATACGACTCTCCTTATCGGCCTCGCAACCGCCGTCGGAGCCGGCATCTCCATGGCATTTTCCGAGGGCCTCTCCGACGATGGCTCACTGACAGGGCGGGGAAACCCCGTCTTTCGCGGCATCGTCACAGGCCTGATGACCTTCATCGGCGGATTCCTTCACACCCTTCCCTTCCTCATCTCCAACGTCCAGAGCGCCCTTACGCTCGCCTACGCTGTGGTCGGAGTCGAACTGGTCGTCATCGCCTTCATCCGCCACAAGTACTTCAGGACCAGCTTCGCCCTCTCCTGCCTGCAGGTGATTGTCGGTGGGGGACTTGTCTTTGCCGCCGGGGTCCTGATCGGGCGATCCTGACCAGACAAATCAAACCAATCCAGGCCTCTCGAGGACCGCAAATGGCTTTTTGCCATTGACAATCGTTATGTCCACAATTCATACTTCGAGACCGTGAATTGGATGGACCAGTTGATCCCGATTACTCGGACCTGGCCACCACTAATATCCCCTTTGCACTCATTTTTCGGAGGCTGTGTGAAACGTTTTTTTCTTGTTGCTCTCTGCTTTGCGGCAGCTCTGTTCGCTCCTCATTCTCTCTTTGCCCAGGCTGACCGAGGCGGCATCAGTGGTCGGATCACTGATAACACCGGCGCGATCCTTCCCGAGGCCGCAGTTACCCTCCGCAACGAGGACACGGGTGTCATCCAAAACGCCGTAACCAATGCCGATGGCGTCTACACCTTCCAGAACCTCAACCCCGGTTCTTACACCCTTACGATCACACGCTCCGGCTTCAAAAAGATCGAACGCATCCATACCGTGGTTGACGTCAATCAGGTCAATCAACAGGACATCTCCCTCCAGATCGGCACCGCTTCTGAGGTCATCGAGGTCTCAACCGGCGTCCAGCAACTTCAGACCAGCTCCGCCTCCGTCGGCCTCGTCGTCGAGCAGCGTTCCATCCAGGAGCTCCCGCTCGTCTACAGCAACCCGTTTACCCTCGAGACCCTCGCCCCCGGCATCCTTGTCTCCGGAGTCAACCCGAACATCCGTTCCTTCGACAGCGGCACGGCGAACGTCTCCGTCAACGGCTCCGTTCTCAACTCCATCGAGTATCGCCTCGACGGCGCGCCAGACAATCGCATCCGTCTCTCCGCCTACACTCCCAGCACGGAGTTCATTGGCCAGTACAAGGTGGAGACCGCAAGCTACGACGCCACCGAAGGCCACTCCTCCGGAGGCTTCGTCAACACCTCGCTCAAGAGCGGCACCAACCAGTTCCACGGCGTCGCATTCGTCTCCTACCAGAACCCCAGCCTCAACTCGAACTATTGGCACCTCGCTCCCGGCGTGCCCGCCAAACAGGTCTGGCTGCGCGAGGGCGGAGCCATCGGCGGCCCCATCAAGCGCGACAAGCTCTTCTTCTTCACCGGCTATGAGCACGTCCGGGACGCCACACCCAATGTCCAGACCCTGACCATCCCCAGCCTCGCCGAGCGCGGTGGCGATTTCTCCGAGCTCTACGCCCTCGATACCAAGCATCCGGCCGGGACCTCGAACCTCTACCAGATCTACGACCCCACCACCGGAAAATCCACCACCGGCGGAGTCTGCGGCTCCGGCAAGACCTGCGTCACCCGCTCGGCTATCGCCGGCAATGTCTTGAAGCCCAGTGCCATCAACCCCATCGCTGCCGCAGCTCTCAAGTACTATCCGGCTCCTAACACGACCCCCAACGCACAGGGTGGAGGCAACTTCTCCTATGCGGGCGCCGAACCCGACTACTACTACTCCTACATCGCCCGCAGCGACTACACCATCAACAGCAAGCAACAGCTCTTCGGACACTACGTTCAGAGCCGCCGACTGCAGCCCGGCAAGAATGGCTACTTCTTCCCGGTAACCGGTACCACTCTCACCTACCAGAACAAGGGCGCAGCCTTCGGCTACACCTACACCATCAATCCAACGATGGTGCTCGACGCGCACGTTACCTGGACCCGATTCGTTAACCAGAACGTCGTCAGCTCGCAGGACAAGCTCAATGCCACTTCCATCGGCATGCCCAGCTATCTCGTCGACGGCCTCGGCGAAAACGCGCAGTCCTTCCCGCGCCTCGACATCACCGGTTACCAATCGCTGAACTCCGACAATGGCGTCCTCTCGCACGACGACATCACCCTCGGCTCCGTGCAGCTCTCGAAGCTGGTCGGCAATCACTTCTTCCGCGGCGGCTTTGAGTACCGCATGTACAACACCAACGCGGGAATCACGACGCAGTCCAACGGCCGCTACCAGAACAGCGGTACCTACACGACCGCCAGCAGTGCCACCTCGGCCCAGAGCATCGGCTTCGGCCTCGCGCAGTTCATGTACGGTCTTCCCAATTCTTCGGCCGTCACCATCAACAGCGATTTCGCCTCGCGCTCGAACTTCATGGCCGAATGGCTCCAGGATGACTGGAAGGCCAGCCCGAAGCTGACCATCAACGCCGGCCTCCGCTTCGAATACGAAGGGCCCAACAACGAGCGCAACCAGAAGGCGAACACGTACTTCGACTTCAATGTCGCCAATCCGGTCGCTGCAGCCGCGCAGAAGAACTATGCGAGCATCGCCGCAGGCAATCCGAACCTCGTCCCCGCGGCCTCATGGACGGTCAACGGCGGTCTCCGCTTCCTTGGTGATTCCGCAACTCCGCTCACCGGACGCCAGACGTATCAGGCACAGGTCCTCAATGTGCTCCCGCGCCTTGGCCTCTCGTATCTGGTTGAACCGAACACCGTCGTCCGCGCCGGCTTCGGCATCTTCAACGACTCGCTCTCGACTTTCTATATGTCGGGAGGCAACTCCGGCTCCACCTCAACCTTCCTGATCCCGCAGCAGGGCTTCACGCAAGCCACCTCCGCCAGCGGCTCCGGCGACAGCGGCCTTACCTTCACCAGCACGCTCGCCAATCCGTTCCCGAGCGGCATCCAGCAACCGACCGGCAACACGCTCGGCCTCCAGACCTTCCTCGGGAACGCCGTCACCTTCCAGCCGCTCAATCCGCGCAATCCTTACAACATGCGCTGGAGCGCCGGTATCCAGCATGAGTTCGGCGCCTGGATCGCCGATGTAGCCTACGTCGGCAACCATGGCGTTCACCTCCCCGTCCAGAAGGAATACAACGCCATCCCGGCGCAATATCTCTCCACTTACACGCAGGGATACGACGCCGACATCAATACGAAGATGACCACCACAGTGAACAACCCGTTCTACCAGGTTCTTCCCAGCAGCGTGAGCCTGGGCTCTTCCAAGACGATCGCCACCAGCCAGCTCCTCAAGCCATATCCGGAGTTCACCAGCGTATCCGCTTACGTCACCAGCGGTATGTCCATCTATCACTCGTTCCAGGCCTCGCTGAACCGCCGCTTTGCCAGCGGAGCCAGCTTCACCTCCGCCTTCACCTGGTCGAAGTCCCTCGACGCAACCCAGTACCTCAACCCATCCGACACGCGTCCCTGGTACGGTGTGTCCACGAATGACCGCGCGCTCCGCTTTGCTACTTCGGGCATCTACCAACTCCCATGGGGACGTGGACGCAAGTGGCTCAACCAGGGCGGCATCGCCTCGGCGATCACTGGCGGATGGCAGGTGCAGGGCGTCTACCAGGTGCAGAGCGGACAGCCGCTCAGCTTCAATGCTGCCTCGTTGGCCACGTCGGGCACATCCCTGCCCGTCTACCTCGGCGCCAACCCCAGCGACTCCGCATGGGGCCGCTCCGGATACAAGAAAAGCATCCCCGGCGCCGGTTCGGCAGGCAGCTGGTTCAACACAGCCAACTGGGCCACAACCACAAGCAACGCAACCTCCGGAAAGATCCCCGGAGTTTACGGCAATCAGTATCAGATCCGGACGCTTCCCATGCGCTTCGACGGTCTGCGCTCCGACTTCCTCAACCAGTTCGACGCTGCAGTCCAGCGCAACATCAGCCTCGCACGCCTCTGGGAGCCCGCGGTGCTGCAGTTCCGCTTCGACTTCATCAACGTCTTCAACCACCCCGTCTACAGCACGCCCTCATCCGACTGGACCAGCTCCACCTTCGGCCAGGTCATCTCGCAGGGAAATCAACCTCGCATCTATCAGTTCGAAGCGTTCCTCCGTTTCTAGACCTGTTTCAAACGATCCTTGGCAGGCGTCGCTTCGGCGGCGCCTTTCTTTTGCGAATTCAGCTTCCGCATAGGAAAGCCCGGCGAGCCTATCCGGCGGCAGAACTGTCCAATCGGTCAGACATATCCATCCCATGAGAGATAGCCGCAGATTTACACTCGACCGCGCCGTACGTGAGAAAATAGTATTGATGATCTCCGTCTCCAACGTCACCATGCGCTATGGCTCGAAGCTCCTCTTTGAGGACGTTTCGGTCACCTTTACCCTCGGCCGCCGTTACGGCCTTACCGGCCCCAATGGCTCCGGCAAGTCCACCTTCATGAAGATCCTCACCGGCGAGATCGATGCCCAGAAGGGCTCCGTCGTCCGGCCCAAGAAATTCGGCGTCCTCAAGCAGAACCAGTACGAGTTCGACGCTTACCGTGTCATCGACACCGTCATCATGGGCAACAAAGCCCTCTGGGCCGCCCTCGAAGAGCGCGAACGCATCTACGAGAAACCTGAGCTCACCGACGAGGACGGCTCACGTCTCGGCGAACTCGAAGGCATCGTCGGCGACGAGGACGGCTACGAAGCCGAATCCAACGCCGCCGTCCTGCTCCAGGGCCTCGACATCCCCGACGAAGTCCACGAGCGCAAGATGAGCGAACTCCAGGGCGGTCAGAAGGTCCGCGTCCTGCTCGCGCAGGCTCTCTTCGGCAACCCGGACGCCCTCTTCCTCGACGAGCCCACGAACTACCTCGACCTCGACTCCATCCACTGGCTTGAGAACTTCCTCAACCGTTACAACGGCACGGTCATCACCATCTCGCACGATCGTCACTTCCTCAACTCGATCTGCACCCACATCGCCGACATCGACTACGAGACCATCATCACCTACACCGGCGGCTACGACGACATGGTCCTGCAGAAGACGCAGATCCGCACACGCATCGAGTCCCAGAACGAACAGCGCGAAAAGAAAATCGCGCAGCTCAACGAGTTCATCGCCCGCTTCTCCGCCGGCACACGCTCCTCGCAGGTCAACTCCCGCAAGAAAGAGGTGGAGCGCCTGCAGACCACCGAGCTGGCCCGCTCCAACATCCAGCGCCCTTACCTCCGCTTCGACATGCTCCGCCCCTCCGGCAAGCATATCCTCGAGTTCGAAGGAGTCAACAAGACCTACACCCAGCCCGACGGCAAGGTCGAGCACGTCATCAACAACTTCTCCGCCGCCGTACTCCGCGGAGACAAGGTCATACTCACGGGCCGCAACGGCCAGGGCAAGACCACGCTCCTCAAGGCACTCCTCGCCAACGCAGGTCTCGACGAGTCCGAACCCGCGTTCCTCGACTCAGGCACCGTCAAGTGGGGACACGAAGCCCAGATCGGCTACTTCGCCCAGGACCACGCCGCCTCCATCCCCAAAGGCACAACCGCCGCCGAGTGGCTCCACACCTTCGACCCCAAGGCCACCAAGGAAGACATCCGCGGCATCCTCGGTCAAATGCTCTTCCGCGGCGAAGAGGGCATGAAGAAGACCGAGGCCCTCTCCGGCGGCGAAGCGGCCCGCCTGCTCTTCTGCAAGATCATGCTCCAGAAGCCCAACATCCTCGTCTTCGACGAGCCCACCAACCACCTCGACCTCGAGAGCATCAACGCCCTCAACGTGGCTCTTCAGAAATACGAAGGGACGGTCTTCCTCGTCACGCACGACGAAGACCTTATCGAAGAGGTAGGCACCCGCATCTGGCACTTCGAAGGCGGCCCCACCGAATTCCACATCAACGACCACAAGGGTCCCTACGAGGAATACCAGCAACAACTGGCCCTGGCCGCAAAATAACCAGCTTTAGCCTGTTAGCCTTTAGCTCTTGCTGAAGGCTGACGGCCGGAAGCTACGAACTTGGAAGCTGACATGGCAACCGCAGAACCCCTCAAAGCCCCCGCCCGCAATGTCCTCGGCCAGCCCCTGGACACCTGCGGCTCCGAGCCCGCCACCGGCTTCTACCGCGATTGCCGCTGCAACACCGGCCCCGACGACCTTGGCCTCCACACCATCTGCTGCGTCGTCACGGAAGACTTCCTCCGCGTCTCCGCTGAGCTCGGCAACAACCTCATCACCCCCATGCCGCAGTACGGCTTCCCCGGACTCAAGCCCGGTGATCGCTGGTGCGTCTGTGCCGCTCGCTGGCTGCAGGTACAGCAGGCAGGTGCAGCCTGCCCCATCGTCCTTGAAGCGACGCACGAAGCCACCCTCGCCGTGGTCCCCTTCGAAGTCCTCATCCAATACGCCGTAGTTCCAGAGCGACTCAATTAGCGATTCTCAATCGCGTAAGAACGCCTGCCCGAAGAACGTCTGCATCGATGGGTAAACTTTCGTAATCTCCTACGAAATTCGTGGCTTTTTGCTCAAATTTGACAACGTGCTGCTTGACACCGAACCCCCTGAAGCGTGACCGTAAAAGTACTACAACAATTAAGCTTCACGCCGTCCCTGAACGCTCGTCGGCAGATTCCAACGCCCGGATTCGGTAGTTCGGCATTCTTCTCAAACACCGCCCTTGTCGTCGGTGTCATTCTCAAGGAGCCAGTACCTAATGACCCATCCTACGTGGAAACGTCTACTCTCGCTCTCCCTGGCAGCCATGGTTGCCCTCTTCCTCACGTTGCCAGCGCACGCGCAGACCTCCGGTACCGGAACCATCACCGGCACGGCCACCGACACCTCCGGCGCCACTGTACCCAACGCCGAGGTCGTCATCACCAACACCGACACCGGCGTCACCCGCACCATCACCACCAATGCAGCGGGCGAGTACACTGCTCCATTCCTTCTTCCCGGCCACTACGAAGTCCTCATTGGCGGTGGAACCTATAACAAGGTGGATCGCAAGAACCTCGTCCTCACAGTCGGCCAGACGCTGAACATCGACGCGTCCCTCGCTGCCGCCTCCGTTTCTACCGAGGTCGTCGTCACCAGCGAATCCCCCCTGATAGACACCGAAAAGACCGAGGTCTCCCAGACCGTCAGCCAGCAGCTCATCAGCAACCTTCCCGTCAACGGACGCAACTGGAGCAACTTCGTGCTCGCCTCACCGAACGTCGTCCAGGACGGTGGAACCGGCCTCGTCAGTTTCCGCGGGATCTCCGGCCTCTATAACCAGAACTACGTCGACGGCGCCAACAACAACCAGATGCTCTTCTCTGAGGCCCGCGGCCGCTCCTCGGGCGCGCCTTACGTCTATTCGCTCGACTCCATCAAGGAATTCCAGTCCCAGATCTCCAACTACTCCGTTGAGTTTGGACAAGCCGTCGGTGGCCAGGTCAATGCCATCACCAAGTCCGGAACCAATTCATTCCACGGCGATCTCTTCTACTACCTGCGCTATCCAACCTTCAACGCGCTCGACCCCCAGACCAAGTGGTCCGCCAAGTTCAACACCCCGAACGCGCAGGCCTCTGCCTTCCTGCTCACACAACCCATTCACCAGCAGCATCAGTTTGGCGGCTCCGTCGGCGGCCCCATCATCAAAGATCGCCTCTTCTTCTTCTTCACCTATGACGGCTTCCGCCGCGTCGGCAAGGCGCTCTACTACAACAACAACACCATCTCGACAACGCCAACCGGCACCACCAGCTCCACCTCCACCATCTCTCCCACTCAGTGTCCCACCACGATCAGTGCAACGCAGTGCGCGAGCGCCATCAACTTCATCATTGCAAATTCGTTTGCCTCGCCCACACGCTTCGCCCACTCGAACCTCTTCTTCCCCCGAATCGACTGGCACATCAACGCGAAGAACGACGCCTTCGTCAACTACAACTGGGCGAACTTCGATTCCACCTACGGCTACAATTCCTCGCCAACCTTCTCCGGCAGTTCGCCCTCGACCAACGCGCCCACCAGCTACCATGAGCGCTTTCTGATCGCCGGCTTGACCACGCAGGTCTCCAGCCGCTCCGTCAACCAGGTTCACTTCCAGTATGGTCGCGACCTTGAGACCGCTGGCGCCAACGGTCCCGCGCCGAGCGTCGGCATAGGGTCAAGCGCCTCTCTTCTTTAACCTACGGTTTGCCCAATGCTCTACCCCGCGTCGCCGAACCTGACGAGCACCGCACTCAGATCACCGATGTCTTCAACACCGTCCACGGCCACCACTCCTTTAAGTTCGGCGGCGATGTCAACATCATCCATGAGATCATGATCAACCTCTTCCAGGGCGGCGGCATCTATTCTTACGGCGGCACCAATGCCACCCAGAACTTCCAGTCGTGGGCGCAGGACGTCTTCCGTGGCCAGCCCGGCAACACTGACCCATACGCCGGATATCATTACACCTCCTTCGTCCAGACCATCGACCAGCTCAACACCGCTCCCAACACCCAGGGCACGGACGACTTCTGGATGAAGATGTTTGACGCCTTCGCAGAAGACTCCTGGAAGATCCGCCCGAACGTCACCATCACCGCCGGCATCCGTTGGGACATCCAGATCACGCCGGCGCCCATCAAGAACAACACCAACTACGACCCCATCTCCACCTTCTATTCCTCGACCATCAAGAACACCAATCGCATTCAGCCGCGCGTTGCCATCGCCTGGCAGCCCCTCCCAGGTACGGTCGTCCGCGCCGGGTATGGATTGTTTTCAGCGCTTAATCAGGGCTCAACCTACTACGCCATGCGGGTTGAGAACGGCGTTGTGCAGGTCAACTACAACTACCAGGGCTGCGGTCCCACCTCAGGTACATCCACCTCATCCTGCACCAGTGCGCCGGCCTCGGCCAGCAAGCTCCAGTTCCCCAACGTGCCCTTCCTTCCCACTGGTCCGGCTCTCTCCGCCGCCCTCACCCCATCTGGTGGAACGGCTCCCGCTGTCGGCGGTCCCACACTCCTCGGCACGCAAAGCTTCCACGGCCTCGACCCCAACTTCGTTCCGCCTCTGGCGCACGAAGCTGAACTCGGGATCGAGCAGGCGCTGCCCGGCAAGCTGTCTCTCTCTGTCGGTTATGTCGGAACCCGCAGCCTGCGCCTGCCGGTCTTCCTTGATGCCAATCTCGTGGGCCAGACCCCGCATGGCTCACGCGCCTATAACGTCGTGGACCTGAACGGAAACCTCATCAAGCAGCTCGTAGTCCCCGTCTACCTGGCCTCGGATCGCCGCGATTCACGGCTCCAGTCCTTCAATACAGGCTTCAGCGTAGCCAATACCTGGTACAACTCCATGGCTGTCTCCGTCCGCCGTCCCTTCGCCAACGGACTCGAGCTGCTCGCGAACTATACCTGGTCTCGCGCAACCGATACCGATCAGGTGCAGGGAGCCTTCGGCACCTTCTACGGTGGCAACCCGGTCCTCGACCCAAACAACACCCGCGCCGAGAATGGCCTCTCCGATATCGACGTCCGCAATCGCTTCGTCATGAGCTTCGTCTATAACCCGAACCTCTTCCAGGACAACAAGTGGGCCAAGCAGATCATCGATGGCTTCACCTTCGCTGGTGGATTCACCGCTTCGGCCGGTCAGCCCATCGCCGCCAGCATGAGCGGCACGGTCTTTAGTGGCGGCACCGCTGCCTCCAACGGCATCGTCGGTGCTGCTGGCGGTATCTATGGCGGCGCCATGAGCTCCGGTTCCGGCCTTGCCACCACCGGCCGTCCTCCGCAGATCGGGCGCAACAGCATCATCGGTCCCGGCTTCTACAACTTCGACTTCCGCGTCTCGCGTGATGTTCCCATCCACGAAAACATCAAGCTCCAGTTCACCGCGGAGGCCTTCAATCTCCTCAATCACAAGATCATCACCTCCGTGAACTCCACTTACTCGGCCTACAACGTGGTCGGAACGGCTGCGTGCCCCACAGCAACGCAGACTCCCGGCCCGGCAGGTTCTCCACTCCAGGGTTGCATCGCACCCTTCACCACACCAAACACCTCACCTGCATCGGCCTTTAGCACACCAACCGGAACCAACAATACCCTCTATGGTCCCCGTCAATTGCAGCTGATCGGCAAACTCGTCTTCTAACCAAAAACGCTAAACCCAAAAGGCGGCATCGCTCCGATGCCGCCCTTTTTTTTTCAAAGCGAACGACCGATAAATCCACTGCTTACAAAATTCCTTCACCAAAAACCCCGGCAAAATCGCATGTCAAGACCCTGAAACCCCTAAGTCACACAAAAGCAAAGACATTGAAGTGGCATAGCAGTTTCGTCGACACGTTACGATAGAAATAGAGACCGACCGCGTTGGCTCTTTGGCCTTTCCCGGATTTTCCGGCCTTGGGCATGCGAATTGCGCGTAAAACTCGGATCTAAGCTTATTTTTTTGAACACTTTACGGCAAAAGATAGGGGAGGGGGGGTCACTCCGGCCGCCGGTGTTCCAGCGACAAGGGCCTCCTGGCCTCTGGCAGAATCACATCCCGATTCTCAGCAGCTGTAGGATGTACCCCAAAGTCCCAGACGCCAAGATTAACCTCCTTGTCGCTGAGAATCTCCATCAGCGCATACTCGCCAAAGGTCAGTGACTGCTTCGGCGTCAGCTTCATCCAGTGGCCGCCAGGGAGAACCTCCTGCGTCGTCTCGACAACATCCTCCTGCTGGTGAACACTGCCCAGGGCTGAAATCTTGAAGCTCGCAACAATCCGCGCTCCCTGCCGGACATCGGCGCGAACAATCACATAGCGGCTGTTCGCAGAGCCACCGCTGGAAGTGTCCTTCGTCGCACTGCTCGCGCCGTGCGTGTCTACAGTCATCGGTGCGCCGCCCGTGGAAGGCGGAGCATCAGTACCGATCCGGATATACAAAACCGGAGTATCAACGTGGAACTGCACTGGCGAGCGCTCGCCCTTGAGCTGCACCAGCTGATGCGAACTCGCCAGCGGATTCACCGCCGCCTTCAGCACATTGTGCGACGTATTCCGATTCAGTTCGCCGTCCGACTGCTGCATCGGAACCAGCTCATTCGTTCCGCGATAAATATCGAACCCAAGCACGCTGTCCTGGTCCGGCAGCCGAAGATCCTTTGCAACCTCAGGAGTATACGAAGCCCTCTCAGCCTCCTCCTTCAGCAGCTCCGGATCGATCACCGCGGGTCGATTGGCATCGTCCTCCGAAGGTGCCGTATGCTGCAGCTCCCAGCGCTTCGTCGCCTCGAAGTCCACCAGCGCGGCCGGAATCTCCTCCTCCGCGCCCCCGCGCTCCGCGCTCACATAGCGGACGCGATCGCCCACAACCCGGTAGCTCATCACAATCTGGTAGTTGCCGTCCTTCAAAATCAACCGCGTACGATGTGGTTGGCCGGCCGCAGGCGCAGGTGGAGGAAGGCTTTTCTGCGATTGCGGAGCGGCAACGACAAATCCGCAAGTTGCTGGAAAAATAAAGATAAGGGCAGCAGTTGGCCAAAAGGGAGAGAACTTTATGCCCCGCTTGTGCGTCTTATTCATAAGGTTTCTTTCTCGGTGTGGAACCACTCTGAAGCTATCCGTTAGACGCAGGGAACGACAACAGGATGGCAACGATATCAACAACATAGCTGTAAGCGATTTGGGGTCCTTCGGCTAAGTATGCTACACAGGAAGTAGCACTGAGAATCGGATGCAGGACCTTCTTCCATGAACCCGGACAGCTCAATCAGCGGCCCACATGGCTGCGGCTGATTGCATTGCTCGCCGTGCTGATGGTCTGCGTCATGAGCACCGTGCAAGTCGCTCACAACCACGCTGAGTCTGCGCCTCTCAAGCAAAACCAGAACCACAACGGGGCCATGCCTGACGACCACTGCCCGCTCTGCGTGGCCATGCACTCGGCCCTTCCTGTTTCGATGCACGCGCCAGAACCGATACTCCAGATCCACGTCTGGACTTCAGTCGCCGCCAACGCGCAACGCATCTTCCGCTGGCGCTTCCAGATGGCCAGCCGTCCGCCGCCCGTTGCCGATCGCGCCTGAATCGAGGCTCATGCGGCAATTTTTTAGATTGACCTACGCCTCTTGATGCCTGAACCCGTCGCGTCACCTGACGCCGACGCCATTTCAGCACGATGCTCTTCGCAGAGCTCGACAGGAGTCAATCCTCATATGCGCAGGCCTTTATTTTATCGACTATTTCTCATCGCAGCAGTTTCCCTCTCTTCGTCTGCGGTATCCACGCACAGAGCAACTCAGGAACGATCTCCGGAACCATTACCGACCCCAGCGGTGCCATCGTTCCCAGCGCCACCGTCGAGATCACCAATCATGTCACCGGCTACACGCGATCGCCAAGTCCGACAACTCCGGACAGTTCCACTTCTACAACGTTCCCTTCAATCCCTACCATCTCACTGTCGCGAGCACTGGATTCGCGCACAACTGAATAAAACGGTCGACGTCAACTCGATTGTCCCAATCGCCCTCCCGATTCAGCTTGCAATCGCCGATGCCTCAACAACGGTAAACGTCGAGGGCGGTGCCGAGCTGATCGAAACCGATCGCATTTCCACACTGACGTCGACCGCGCTCTCAATCGACCGCATGCCGCTCGAGAGTCAGTCCTCCTCTCTGAGCTCCATCGTCACCCTCTCATCTCCCGGCGTCACCGCCGACTCAAACGGCCTCTTCCACGGCCTCGGCGATCACGCGGAGAACTCCTTCTCCGTCGACGGTCAGCCCATCACCGATCAGCAGAGCAAAGTCTTCTCCAATCAGCTTCCCGCCGGACGCCGTGCAGTCCCTCGAGGTCATCGGCGGCGCTCCTACAGCCGAATACGGCGACAAGACCAGCCTCATCATCAAGGCCACAACTCGCTCCGGACAAGGCGTCACGCTCACCGCACGGCAGCATCGCTCTCGACTACGGAACCTTCGGCTCAACCAGCCTCGACGCAAACCTTGCCTATGGACGACCAGAACTGGGGAAACTTCATTGCCGTCAGCGGGCTTGAACACCGGACGCTTCCTCGACGGACCGGAATTCCAGACCCTGCACGATCATGGCAACCAGCAGAACGTCTTCGATCGCGTGGACTATCAGTTCAACCAAGCCAACTCCATCCACACCAACCTGCAGTACACGCGCTCGTGGTTCCAGACGCCGAACTCCTTTGACACCTCCAGCGTCTTCGATCAGTTCGGCAACTTTCTCGGCGCCGCGGACCAGAGATCGAAGATCGAGACCTACAACATCGCTCCTACCTTTACCCACATCATTAACACGAACACCGTACTGCAATATCGGAGTTTATGTTCGCCGCGACGCCTATAACTACTACCCCAGTAAGAATCCCTCTCGCCGATCTCGGGCCCCATCCAGCAGGAGACCGTGCAGCAGTACCGCACCCTCACCAACACAGGTGTTCACGCCGATCTCTCCTACGTCAAAGGCATCCACAACATCAAAGTTGGCAGTCGTCTACCAACAGACCTTCCTGCGCGAGAACATCCACACTGGTCTTGTCGATCCCGGCCTGAACGCACCCTGCGTCGACGCAAACGGCGACCCCGTCAACGGCTTCAACGATCCCAGGCCAGTGCGCCGCAGCACGACTCTTCGTCAATCCCAACTTCAATCCTGTCCTTCTGCCCTACGATCTCACCCGTGGCGGCGCCAACTACTTCTGGCATGGCCAGACCGACGTGAAGCAACTCGCTCTCTATCGCGCAGGACCAGATCACCATTGGCAACTGGCTCGTCAATCTCGGAATCCGCGGTGACTTCTACAACGGCTCTCGCCATACAGCGCATGGCCGAGCCCCGCGTAGGCAGTCTCCTACAACTTCAAGAAGACCAACACTGTTCTGCGTCTCTCCTACGCCCGCGTGCAGGAGACTCCCTTCAACGAGAACCTCGTCCTCTCCGACAACCGGCTGCTACGATCCCGTCATTCAGGGCATCTTCGAGACGCTCGGCGACTGCACGCCAGCCCCCTTCAATCCCGGCTTCCGCAACGAGTTTCACGCCGGTCTTCAACAGGCCTTCGGCAAGCACCTCGTCGTCAGCGGCGAGTACATCTGGAAGTACACGCACAACGCCTACGACTTCAGCGTCTTCGGAGCTACGCCGATCACCTTCCCCATCGAGTGGCACAACTCAAAGATTCCCGGCTTCGCCCTTCGCGCCAACGTTCCTGAGACTCATGGCATCAGCGCCTTTGTCGTCATGTCATCCGTCGCCGCCCGCTTCTTCAACCCGCAGGTCGGCGGCGTCGGCGCGACTCCGGGCACGCCGGATCGAACTTACCCCTTCCGCATCGACCACGACGAGCGTTACAACCAGACCACCCATATGCAGTACGCTCTTCCCTTCCGCAAGAGCGCATGGTTCGGCTTCAACTGGCGCTACGACAGTGGCCTCGTCGCAGGCTCTGACGCCCTGCTACAACGTCACCGATCCCGAACAGTGGCTGCGCCAATTTCTCCTTTGACGCCAACGGAAAACCGCTCACCATCAACGGCCAGCCGGCAATCAACCTCAGCGGCTTCACCGCAGACCAGGAATTCCAGGCGGTCTCGCCTGCAACGGTGTTCGCGCAACCCCAACCAGCCGTTGCCCGGTCATCTGTGCCGCGCTCGCAGCTCACCTCGGCCTCGTCACGCATTCCCGCGCCAGCGAACACAGAACGACGACCACAATCCGCCAGCGCATACAGTCAAGAAGCCTCTTTGACTTGCACTCGGAGAAGACAACCTCCTCCACGGCGACAAACGTAAAGTAGGCCTTCGCCTGACAGCGGTCAACCTCACCAACAAGTACGCGCTCTATAACTTCCTCTCCACCTTCTCGGGTACGCACTATGTCACGCCGCGCACCTTCACGGGAGAGGTCAGCTTTACCTTCTAAAAAACAAGAGCGAGTCAGCAACCGGAATTTGCTGACTCGCTGACTTGTTTGCAATTACCGGATGTTTTAGCCTTTCGCCGCCAACTGAAGACTCTCTTCCAGAATATCCAGCGCAATATCCGCCTCGTGCTGATTCAAAATCAGTGGCGGGCAAAGCCGGATGCTCGTCTCGCCGCAACCCAGAATCAGCAGACCACGCTCAAAAGCGTAATCGACAATCCGATCCCGCAGAGCGCCCGCAGCCTCGCGGCTCTGTTGATCTTTGACGATCTCAACTCCAATCATCAATCCACGACCGCGCACCTCGCCAACATTCGCGTGCTTCTTCACCCACGGACCGAGACGCTCCAGCATCTTCGCTCCAACGGTCTCCGCGTTCTGCATCGCCTCGCGCTCGATGATGTCCAACGTCGCCTGAGCCGCAGCGATGCACACAGGATTACCGCCAAAAGTGCTCGCATGCGATCCCGGGACCCAGTTCATGATGCTCGCGCGTGTCATGCAGATTCCCAGCGGCATGCCGCTCGCAATGCCCTTCGCAATGCAGACAATGTCAGGCTCGACGCCCGAGTGCTGGATCGCCCACCACTTTCCTGTACGACCCGCGCCGGACTGCACCTCATCGGCAATCAACAGGATCCCATGGCGATCGCAGATATTCCGAATCTCTCGCAGAAAATGATCCGGCGCGACAACATAACCGCCCTCGCCCTGAATCGGCTCCAAAATGATCGCCGCAACTTCTTCGGGCGGCAGGATCGTCTTGAATAACTTCTCCTCGATATAGCGCGCACATCCCAGCTCAAAGGCCTCCTGCTCCTTCGCATCACCTCTGCAACCGCGATACGTGTAGGGATAAGGAATGTGGTGCACTCCAGGAACAAATGGAGCAAACCGCCGTTTCTGTTGCGGCTTTGAGCCCGTCACTGAGAGCGCGCCCATCGTGCGCCCATGGAACGCACCGAAGAAGCTGATGATGTTCTGCCGTCCCGTGTGATAGCGTGCAATCTTCAATGCGCACTCCACGGCCTCGGCGCCCGAATTGCCGTAGTAAAACTTATGCGGTCCGGGCATAGGAGCAACCGAAGAAAGCCGCTGCGGCGAACTCCGTCATGTGCTCGTAGTAAAAATCAGTGCCCGATATGTGAATCAGCTCGGCAGCCTGCTCCTGAATCGCCTTCACAACTTCAGGATGACAATGTCCCGTCGAATTCACCGCAATGCCAGCGGCAAAGTCGAGAAACTCATTCCCATCCACATCCGTCACGCGAATCCCGCGACCAGACTTCGCCACCATCGGATAGCTGCGCGTGTAGCTTGGTGAGATCAGCCGGTCATCTTCTGCAACTGCCTTCTTCGCAAGCGGCCCGGGAAGCGGTGTCTTCAGCTTCGGTCCAAACTGCGTATAGTCGGCCTCGGTGGCAACTCGTGTCTGCTCCTGGGTAAGGGTGCTCATGCGGTCTCCTTTGGTATCAGCGGTTGCGGGTGAGCCGTTCTCGGTCGCTACGAATGCGATACGGCATCCTGCGTATTGCAGGGTTGGAACGACTTGGACGCTGGGCAGGGACTTCGCCGGCTAGGAGGCAACAACGTTAATCGCCGGCGAAGAGGCTAGGTCGCGTACGTGCTGGCAGAACGCTCAAATACCTGCGCGGCATCTGTTGCATCCTCGAGCGGCACCATGCCCGGCGCCACGCACCGGTAACTCGGTACACCTGCCACGTCGCGACTGAGGAGAGAGGTCTCATCGAACTCAAAGCCTGTGCCGCGAGTATAACGCATCAGGCCAGAATCAGTGGAGAGCATTACCCGACACCATGGGATGCATGTCCCCATCGCCGAACTTTACAGTGAAAGAAAGAATCCGCGTCAGCAGCTCACGATTTTGCGTCGTGTAGTCGAAACAGATCACCTCGCTGTTTGCCGGGCTCTGTTTCCCGCCGCCGTGTTCGGGCAAATTACTGACAAAACAAGCCTTGGCCGCATAGGTTGCGAGAACGTGTCCATTGCTCGCCGACGCATCATCGGGCTTTGCCATGGCCAGCGTGACCGCCGCCGGACGGCTTCCGACACTGTAACGAAACGGCTCCTGCGTCAAGGAAGCCGTCCCGTACTGCTTCAGTTGGCGCAAAATCTGGTCGCGTGTAAATGACCCTTCCTGTTCGGCCTGCTTCAAAACCCCTGGACAGGAATTGTCGATGATGGAAATCACAAAGGCCGAGCTTCCCTGCTTGCTCTCTGATCCCGCGGAAAGAATGGATCGCACACACTGCGGTTCGTTTTTGTTCGAAGATTGCCCCTTGGCTGAATCCGTAACAACCGCTGTGAATTCTCCCGGATACGCGAAAGTGATATCCAGGGCCGAATCGTGAAAGATCCTCAGCGATGGAGCCGCCGAAGGCGTTTGCGCAAAGCTGGACACAGCAAACAAAACAGCAACTGAGGCAAACCGGGACAACATCCCCATATCGTAGCATCGCTTTCTGCCAATGGAATCAACAGCTACTTTCGACGCCAGCGAACTCCGTCTTTCGAGTCTTCCAGCAAAATCCCCTTCGCCAGCAGATCATTGCGAATCGCATCCGCGCGCGCGAAGTTGCGAGTCTTCTTAGCCTGCGTCCGCTCCGCCACCAAAGCATCGATCTCCCCATCGGAAAGTGACAGCGTCGTCACCAACTCAGGAGCCGCCTCATTCAGCCGGCCTTCCTTTTCCGCCCATTTCAGTGCCGCGCGCGTAACCTCGGCATCCTTGTCCTCAAGCACCGCGAACACACCATCGAACAACCCAAGGACACGAAGAATTTCGCTCACATTCCCTGCGCCCAAGGTACCCGCATCTGCCGCTGAATTCGCAGCCCGTACCAGTTCGAAGATCGCCGCCCGCGCCTCCGCGGTATTCAAGTCATTCGCCAGAGCAGCCGTGTAATCTTTCTCTGCCTTCGTCGTTGCCTCGGCAATTGCTCCGTCCCGGCCCTCCGCAAATCCGCCCTTCAACATCCGCTGGTGAAACGTGCGCAGCCGGTCAATCGCGTTCGTTGATTCCCTCAGGCTCTCAAAGGTGAAGTTCATCTGATGCCGGTAAGGCACTGAAATCAGCAGGAACCGTATTGCGGACGCACGATACCCCTTCAGCAAAAGATCGCGCAGCGTGTAGAAGTTCCCCTCCGACTTCGACATCTTGCGCCCTTCCACCAGCAGAAACCGCACATGCATCCAGTGCCGTGCAAACGTATGCTCAGTCGCCGACTCAGACTGCGCAATCTCATTCTCGTGGTGCGGAAACATCAGATCCTCGCCGCCGCAGTGCAGATCCAAGGTCTCCCCCAGATACTTCATCGCCATCGCCGAGCACTCGATATGCCATCCCGGCCGGCCGCAGCCGATCTCCGTATTCCAGCTCTGCTCACCCGGTTTGCACGCCTTCCACAAGGCGAAGTCGCGAGCAGCATCCTTTTCGTACTCGTCCACATCGACACGCGCGCCATCCTCAATTCCCTCGAAGTCCTTACGCGAGAGCTTGCCGTACTCCGGAAACCGCGCAATGCGGAAGTACCAGCTTCCATCGTCCGTCTTGTAAGCAATGTCTTTCGTCGCCAGCTTCTCGACAAGCGCAACCATCTCCGGAATGCAGCTCGTCGCGTGCGCTACTTCCTCTGCTCGCTGGATTCCGAGCGCATCGGAATCCTCGAAGAACGCCCGCTCAAACTTCGCCGTATATTCCGCAATCGGCTGCCCTGCCGCGCTGGCATTACGGATAATCTTGTCATCGACATCCGTCACGTTCATCACGAACCTGACCTTCATTCCCTGCTGTACCAGGAACCGGCGGAGCACATCGACATGCAGGAACGTACGGAAGTTGCCGATGTGGCCGTAGTCGTACACGGTGGGGCCGCAACAATACATTCGCAGCTCAGGCGCGCCGACCGGGTCCAGCGTTTCGATCTTGCCGCCCAGGGTATTGAACAATTCCATCGTTGCCACGTGCGCTCTTATCCTGCCGCAGCCGAGCACGTAGCGCGGCGCAGACCATTTTCTTTTTGAAATTTCCCTTTCGATTTTAGCCGATAGCCTCGCGTATTCGGCGGCATCTTCTACCCCAGGCGAAGCTGGGGGGTCGACCCGAGGTCATCCCCCGCAAACTTTCCAAGAACAAACTTCGACCACGCGGCCGCAGCAATCATGGCAGCATTGTCCGTCGAGAGAGCAAGGGAAGGAAACGCCACCGGCAGCCCGCGCTTGTCTGCCTCCGCCTGAAACCGGCGTCTCAATTCGCGATTCGCCGCAACTCCACCAGATACAACCACACCATGTGCCCCAAACCTCTCCGCCGCCGCGAAGGTCTGGCGCAGAAGGTTCCCCACCACGGCATACTGAAACGAAGCGATCAGGTCCAGGGTCTGCGCATCACAAAGAGCCGCGACCTCATCCGATCCCGGCTTCAACTCAGGCCTCGCCGCCAGCGATGCACGCCGGGCCTCCGCGTCTTCGCGCATATTGTGCGTCTCGAGGTAACGCAATACCGCCGTCTTGATTCCGCTGAAGGAAAAATCGAACACCTGTCCTTCCTCGGCCGCGCGTGCCTTGCGATTGTCCGCGACCCCTTCACGGTGCGGACGAACCTTGATCTGCGAAAAATGGAACGGCACCCCCCGCGGATTCCCTTTCACTGCCAGCGCATCGATCCACGGCCCACCCGGATACCCGAGTCCCAATAATTTAGCCACCTTGTCATACGCCTCGCCCGCGGCGTCATCCACGGTCCGCCCTACATTGCGATATCGCCAGGTTCCTTCAACACCCTTTTCCGCCAGGTACAAATGCGTATGCCCGCCACTCACAACCAGCGCCAGCAACGGCTCGTTATCGCTGGTTCGCCGATTCGCCTCCATCAGCACGGCATGGATATGCCCCTCAAGATGATTCACTGCAATCAGTGGCTTTCCCAGCCCGAACGCGAGTGCCTTCGCATACGTAATCCCCACCAGCAACGCTCCGGCCAATCCAGGCCCTTCCGTCACTGCGACAGCATCCACCTCATCAAGACCCACGCCGCTTCGCGAAAGTGCCTCGCGCACGACCGGAACCACATTCCGCAGGTGCTCCCGCGAAGCCAGTTCAGGCACCACTCCGCCGTAATTCGCATGCAGATTCATCTGCGACGCAATCACATTCGACAACACTTCCGTACCGCCACGCACGACAGCAGCCGCGGTCTCGTCGCAAGAGCTTTCAATGCCAAGAATTAACCCCTGAGACCCCTCCGGTTCCACCCTGCTGGCATCGCGCATCTCTTTATCATAGGGGAGAGGCGCGCATGGTACCCAGCACCCACTCCGATCGAGGTCTTCAGCAAACCGGCTCTCCCGTACACGATCCGCGATACGTTGCTGCGCGCAACATCGTGAATACCCTGCGGACCGCGGGCCACCAGGCCTACCTCGCCGGAGGCTGTGTACGCGATCTTCTCCTCGGTGCCACACCTCTCGACTACGACGTAGCCACCAGCGCTACACCCGGGACCATCCTCGACCTCTTTCCTCATAAAAAGACCCTCACTGTAGGCGCGCACTTCGGCGTCGTACTCGTCTGTGAACCCAATGACGGAGAAGAAACCGGCATCTCCACCGAAGTCGCCACCTTTCGCCACGACGGAGACTACAGCGACGGACGCCACCCCGACACCGTTCGCTTCTCTACCAGCCCCGAAGAGGACGTGCAGAGACGTGACTTCACCATCAACGGCATGCTCCTCGATCCAATCCTGCTCGACGAGACAGGAGATGCCTCCACCGCAACGCTCGACTACGTCGGCGGCCGGAACGACCTTGCCGCGCGTATCATCCGAGCCATCGGTGATCCAGCGCGGCGCTTCGCTGAGGACAAGCTCCGCATGCTCCGCGCCGTACGCTTCGCCGCACGCCTCGACTTCGAAATCGAACCCGGAACCTTCTCCGCCATCCGAAACGCTGCATCGCAGATTCATCAGGTCAGTCCCGAACGCGTCCGCGACGAACTCACCCTCATGCTCACCGAAGGCCGCGCTCGCCGGGCCTTCGAGCTGCTCGACGCAACCGGACTTCTCGCGCAGATCCTGCCCGAAGCCATCCGCATGCACAACGTCCAGCAACCTCCGGAATTTCATCCCGAAGGCGATGTCTGGGTCCACACCATGCTGCTGCTCGAAAAACTTCCCGCCGGCGTCTCACCCACTCTCGCCTGGGGAGCACTCCTTCACGACATCGGCAAGCCCGCCACCTTCCGAGCACCCGAACCCAACAATCCGAACGATCGCATCCGCTTCAACGGTCACGTCGAGGTTGGAGTCCGTGTTGCGGAAAAGATCCTCTCCCGCCTGCGTTTCTCCAACGAAGAAACCACACAGATCGTCGCCCTCGTCAAAAATCACATGCGCTTCGGCGACGTCATGCACATGCGCCAGTCCACCCTGAAGCGCTTCCTCCGTCTATCCCGCTTCGACGAACATCTTGAGCTTCACCGCATCGACTGCCTCTCCGCTCACGGCGACCTCTCACTCTACACCTACACCAAAGAGCAATATCAGCACGCCCCCGAAGAAGAGATCCGCCCCAGGCTGCTGCTTACCGGGCGCGAACTCATCGCTGCGGGATACCGTCCCGGCCCGAAATTTAAAACCATGCTCGAAGTGGCTGAAGACGCTCAACTCGAAGGCGTCGTTACCTCGCCAGAGCAGGCACTTGCTCTCGTCCGTAAACGTTTCGGAAAACCGCCCACTATCCTGATTGCCTTTCGGTGAGTCTTTACGCTAAACCTTATTCGTCGAAGCCATGGAAGCCTTACCATCATGTCTCATCGTTCTCTCCTGCTCGCCTTCGCAGCATTCTCCAGCCCCGGTCCCCGGCAGGCCATCGAAGTCTACGACGGATGGAGCAGGATTCACACCCTCGGGCGCAGCTCCGGCATCTAAACCGCGCATGCCGGAACAACAAACTGATTTGCTCATCATCGGAGCAGGTATAGCCGGTCTCACCGCAGCGCGTGCTGTCGCTGAGACCGGCATGCGCGTCGTTGTCCTCGAAGCTCGTGATCGGATCGGCGGGCGCGTCTTCACCCAAAAGGTCGGCGAAGAATCCATTGAACTTGGAGCCGAGTTCATCCATGGCCGTCCACCGGAACTATGGGCTGCCATCGATGAAGCCGAACTCTCCACCTACGAGGGCGATGGCGCTCAGTTCTGCTTTAACGGCTCCCGCCTGCACGAATGCGAAAACACTCTGGATCGCTCATTTCACCTCCTCGAAGGCCTCGAAACCTTCACTGGCCCCGATATCTCCTTCGCCGAGTACCTCAACAGCCTCAACCCAACATCGGAAGAACGCGAATCTGTTATCGGATACGTCGAAGGCTTCAACGCCGCAGATTATCGGGAGATTAGCGCTCTCTCTCTCGGTGCGCAGCAGAAAGCAGAGGACTCAATCGACGGCGACGGCATCTTTCGCATTCGTGGCGGCTACAATCAGCTCGCTCAGTACCTCGCGGATCGCATCCGGGAGTACAAAGGTCTCATTCATCTCGGTACGCCTGTTCGCGAAATTCAATGGCGACAGGATCGCGTGGAAGTATTGACGGGCACAGGTTCCTTTACCGCCCCTAAAGCCGTCATTACGCTTCCTCTCGGAGTCCTCCGCAACGAAGACGTAGTCATCACGCCCCGACCTGAATCCATACTCTCCGCAGCATCGAGGATGCGCATGGGCCAGGCCAGCCGTTTCACTCTCCTCTTCCGCGAACCCTTCTGGAAGAAGATTTCCAGCCCGGCAAACCTCAAAGATCTCAATTTCCTCTTCAGCTTCAGTGAAACCCCACGCGTCTGGTGGACAACCCATCCCGAATCCTGCAACACACTTACAGGGTGGATTGGGGGACCCCGTACAGCCGCGCTCGACCATCTGGCCGGGGACGAGCTAACAACCCAGGTCGTCGTCACACTTGCAAAAATCTTCGCCGTGAAGCCTGATCGCATCCGCCAATCTCTCATCGGCTGCTATACCCATAACTGGCAACAAGATCCCTTCGCGCGAGGTGCATACTCCTACGTCGCCGCAGGAGGCATCGATGCCCCGCGACAGATGTCTCAACCCATCTCCAACACTCTTTTCTTCGCTGGCGAACACACAGATACAACCGGCCACTGGGGAACCGTCCACGCGGCCATGCGCTCCGGCCTCCGCGCCGCCACGCAGATTCTAGATTTTTCACGCAGCAACTAAGACATGGAACAAACGCCTGTTATCCTTGCCCGCATCTGAAAGGGACATGGCCTCCGTGACGAAAAAACTGCTCAACACCCCTCCTGAATCAGAGCCAAATACCCGAATCACAGTCGACGGCGCCGCCGTTCCCGCGCGCTCCGGCGAATTCCTCATCGATCTCCTCAATCGCCGCACCAAAGCAGGAGTGCAGAAAGAAATCCCGCAGGTCTGCTACGTACCCCAGATGGGCCCCATTCAGAGCTGCGACACCTGCATGGTCCGCGTCGACGGACAACTCGTCCGCGCCTGCGGCACCCAGGTCCGTTCCGGCATGGTCGTCGAAACCGCCGGTGAGATCGTCGACATCGCCCAGCGAGAAGCCTTCGACCGCATCCTCCAGAACCACGATCTCTATTGCACCGTCTGCGACAACAATAACCAGAACTGCACGATCCATAACACCACCGCGCTCATGGACGTGGAGCATCAGGCGCGCCCGTTTCAGCACAAGCCCTACGAGCAGGACCACTCCAATCCCTTCTATCGTTACGACCCCGATCAATGCATCCTCTGTGGCCGCTGCGTCGAAGCCTGCCAGAACGTCCAGGTCAACGAAACCCTCACTATCAACTGGGAAAGCGACCATCCGCGCGTCCTCTGGGATGGTGGAGAAAAAATCGACGGGTCCTCCTGCGTTTCCTGCGGACACTGCATCAACGTCTGTCCCTGCAACGCGCTCATGGAAAAATCCATGCTCGGACACGCGGGCTACCTCACCAATCTTCCCCGCAACGTCCTCGACGGCATGGTCGACGTCGTCAAAGCCATCGAGCCTCCGATCGGCTACCCTCCGTATTCTCGCCATCTCCGAAATCGAAGCCGAGATGCGCAACGCCCGCACAAAACGTACAAAGACCGTCTGCACCTACTGCGCTGTCGGTTGTTCCTTCGACGTCTGGACCCGCGATCGCTACATCCTCAAGATCGAACCCCAGCACGGTCCCGCGAACGGCATCTCCAGCTGCATCAAAGGCAAGTTCGCCTGGGGACACATCAATTCTCCAGATCGCCTCACCAAGCCCCTCCTCCGCAAAGGTGACACCTTCGTCGAGATCACCTGGGACGAAGCCCTCGACCTGATCCAGCAAAAGTTCACCCAAATTAAAAAGGACCACGGTCCCGACGCCCTCGCCTTTATCGCCTCTTCAAAATGCACCAACGAAGAGAGCTTCCTCATGCAGAAGCTCGCCCGCGCCGTCATCGGCACCAACAACGTAGACAACTGCGCCCGTTACTGCCAGAACCCCGCCACCAAAGGCCTTCAGCGCACGGTAGGTTATGGCGGAGACTCCGGCTCCATCTCTGACATAGAGAAGGCCGGTCTGGTCATCATCGTGGGCTCCAACGCCGCCGAAAACCATCCCGTCCTCGCTACTCGAATCAAGCGAAGTCACAAACTCCGCGGGCAGCGCCTTATCGTCGCCGATCTCCGTAAAAACGAAATGGCCGAACGCGCAGACATCTTCATGCGCCCCAATCCATCCACCGATGCCGTCTGGCTCATGGGCGTAGCCAGATACATCCTCGATCGCAATCTCCACAAACCTGAATTCATTCAGCAATGGGTCAACCACTTCGACGAATACAGGAAATCCATTGAACCCTTCACGCTCGAAAATACAGAACGCATCACCGGAATTTCCCAGTCCACTCTCATCACAGTCGCCAACGAAATAGCTGCTGCCGACGGTCTCTGCATCCTCTTCGCCATGGGAGTCACCCAGCACTGCGGCGGTTCCGACACGGCAACATCCATCTCCAATCTCCTGCTCCTCACCGGCAACTACATGCGCCCCGGCGCCGGAGCCTACCCCCTCCGAGGGCACAACAACGTACAGGGAGCAAGCGACTTCGGCTCCATGCCCGATGTCTTCTCCGGCTATCAAAAGATCGATGACCCCGATATCCGCGCAAAATTCGAAGCCGATTGGGGAGTCACGCTCCCCACCACCAAAGGTCTCGATAACCACGAGATGATTCGCGCCATCCAGGACGGCACCCTCAAAAGCCTCTACATCAAGGGAGAGGACACGATCACCTCCGACGCCAACGCCGGCGACGTCGGCGACGCACTCCGCATCTGCGAGTTCCTCATCGTCCAGGACATCAACTTCTCTGAAACCTGCCGCTACGCCGACCTCGTACTGCCCGCTGCCGCCTCGTTAGAGAAAGAAGGCACCTTTGTCTCGACCGAGCGCCGAATCCAGCGCATCTACAAGGCACTGGAGCCTATCGGCGAAGCCAGGCCTGACTGGGAAATCATCCAGCTCATCGCCAATCGCTTCGGAGCGAATTGGAAATATAAGCATCCATCCGATGTCATGGACGAGGTCGCGCGCCTCACCCCGATCTTCGCCGGCGTCAACTACGAGCGCCTCGAAGGCTACAAGAGCCTTCAGTGGCCGGTCGCGAAAGACGGCAAAGACTCTCCCCTCCTCTTTACAGAAAAATTCAACTTTCCCGATGGCAAAGCCCGCTTCTATCCCATCGAGTACATCCCGCCCTGCATCGAGACGAGCCCTGAGTTCGACCTTCATCTCAACAACGGACGCCTTCTCGAGCACTTCGAGCAGGGCTCCATGACCAACCGCACTCCGGGTATCCGGGCAATCACACCTGACACCTTCGTCGAGGTCTCCCCTGAACTCGCCGCCGAACGCGGACTCACCACCGGCCGCTACGTCGAACTCACGAGCCCGTACGGCATCGTCCGCGTACAGGTTCTCGTGACCGATCGCGTTCGCGGCAAACAGCTCTACATGCCGTTGAACTCGGTTGAAGAGCCGGTTAATCGGCTTACCAGCAGCTACACCGACCGCATTACCCACACACCCGCCTATAAGGAAACGGCTGTCCTCATGAAACCCCTATCCGAACAAGGCGAAGGCCCGCTTCCGCGCGGCAACTTCCGCTTTGGCCGCCGCACACCCCAGGAGGGTGTGCAGATCGAACGCAAGTGGGCCCGCCCCGACTACAAACTCCCCGGAACTTCACCCGGCGACAAACTCGTCCAGATCACATCGACCAAAATTTAGGACTGATAAAACCTGAAAGCTGAGAATTCAAAATGGCGATCCCTCTCACATTCAAACCCAATCCCGTCGACCCCCGCGTTGACATCGAGCGCCGCCTCCAGGCCGCCCCCCGCGAACATGCCGAGGCCCTCCTCGTTCTCTATGACACCCTCCAGGCCGCCCACGATAACGGCACCCTTGACGCGCTACACGGCGCACTCGCCGCGCGCGACACCATCTTTGGCGAACTCACGAAGTTCGCCAACACCCCGGAAGGCAAGGCAGGTCTGCTCAATCTCCTCACAACAGCAAAGCTCTTCGCCTCTCTCGACCCCGAAATCCTCGAACGCCTGAGCCGCGCCTCCACCGAAGCCACCCAACACCACAAACAGGAACGCACCCCACCCACACTTTGGCAACTCTTCAAACGAGCCTCGAGCGAAGACGGCCGGCGTGGCCTCTCTTTCTTCACCCTCCTCCTCACCAGCGTAGGCCGCGCCCTTAAAAGCTGATTTGCTGGAACGCTCACCCGTCTCTGCGTACTTTAGGCGACCGTCTCACGTCTTACATTCTCCGCACCCTCCATCGCAACGAGGTCTCTGTTGAGAACTGGCCGAAGTATCGCTCTGGTCATCAGCATCGCCATCATTGCCTGCGCAGCCGTCTATGGCTATGCGGTGATCCGTCGCGGCTTCTCCTCGCGAGAACAGCCTTCCATGATCGAAAGCGTCCTCGCCCGCACAGTTCGTGCATGGTCTGTGCCCTCGCGTGCCCGGCAAATGACGAATCCCATCCAGCCCTCGATGCAGGACTATGCTGAAGCCCGCGTCCACTTCGCCGGCCACTGTGCCATCTGCCACGCCAACAACGGCAGTGGAGACACCACCATGGGACGCACCCTCTATCCTCGCCCGCCCGACCTTCGCCTCCCGCTCACACAAAACAAGCCCGACGGCGAACTTTACTGGACCATTCAGTACGGCATCCGCCACTCCGGCATGCCCGCCTTCGGCGAGCCCGTCGATGACGACCCGGACACCTGGAAACTCGTCACCTTCATCCGCCATCTGCCCTCCCTCTCCGATCAGGAAGAGCGTGAGATGGAGCACCTCAACCCAAAGACGCCCGAAGAACTCCGCGAAGAACAGGAAGAACAGCAGTTTCTCAACGGCAGCGAGACACCACCGCAAAACGCCACAAGCCATCATCACTGAAAGGGAGATCCACTCATGAAGCGCCTTCTCATCGCACTTGCTGTAGCCGTCTTTGTCGGCGCGATCGCCTACGCCCACAACGGCATGGAGCACGTCATGGGGACCGTCACTGCCGTCACCAGCACCTCAATGGACGTCAACACGACCGCCGGCAAATCCCAGACAGTAGCCCTAGCCGCGACCACCAGATACAGCCGGATGGACCGGACCATCACCGTCAAAGACATCAAGGTCGGCGACCACGTCGTGATCCACGCCACCCGCAAAGGCAGCACCCTCACGGCAGCAACCGTAGAGGTCGGATCAGCCACTGTGAAATCCCACGCCAGTCCCTCATCGAAGCAGGCCTCCCATGATTGACAAAAGCAATCAATCTATTTGACGATGGCAACTATCTGGGAGGTCTCGTCATGCTCGAAATCGCTCCGCAAACCCAGTCTCAGATCGCAGCCATCCGCCGCTTCAACCGCTTCTATACCCGCGCCATCGGAACCCTGGAAGAAGGCTTCCTCCACACGCAACTCACCCTCCCGGAAGCCCGCGTCCTCTACGAGATCGCCCAGCGGCGTGAAATCACCCCGTCCGAAATCGCCGCCACCCTCTCCCTCGACCTCGGTTACATCAGCCGCATCCTCCGCTCCTTTTCGCGCCGCCGCCTCATCACTCGCAAAGCCTCGCCTCACGACGGTCGCCAGTCCCTGCTCTCCCTAACTCGCTCCGGGGAAACGACCTTTGCCGAACTCAACCAGCGCTCCAGCGAACAGGTCCACGAGTTGATCTCGCCCTTCTCCTCCGACGAGCGTAAGCGACTCATCGACGCCATGAACACCATCGAAACGCTGCTCGGCGAGTCCCGCACACAACTCTCCCGCCCATGGATCCTCCGCCCTCACCGCCCCGGAGACATGGGCTGGGTCGTCGAGCGCCACGGTGCCCTCTACACCCAGGAGTATGGATGGAATGGCGAATTCGAAGCCCTCGTCGCCCGCATCACCGCCGACTTCATCGACCACTTCGACCACACGCACGAACAATGCTGGATCGCCGACCGCGACGGCGAACGCCTCGCTTGCGTCTTCCTCGTCAAAGATCACGAATCGCCCGAATCCTCTAAGACCGCCCGTCTTCGGCTTCTCCTCGTCGAGCCTTCAGCCCGAGGTCTGGGTCTTGGCCGCGCCCTCGTTCAACAATGCACCGCCTTCGCGCGCCATGCAGGCTATCGCCGCATCGTCCTCTGGACCAACAGCGTTCTCGACGCCGCCCGCCACATCTATGAGCGTGAAGGCTATTACCGGATTGGCGAAAAATCTCACAAGAGCTTCGGCAAAAACCTCATAGGCCAAACCTGGCAACTCGACCTATAGCCCTGTAATCCCATCCCTGTAGTCGCTTTTCTTAGTTGTCATTCCCGCGGGGAATCTGCTTTTCGCATTGACAAGCACAGATGCCGGCCCGCGTTTATCATTCTCCACATTCACCGGAGCCTGACTATGCTCGCCAAATCCGACCTCATGGCATTCATCCCCACTGTCGACGCGGCGCGTGCCCGGCGCTTCTACGTCGACACCCTGGGACTTCCTTTCATCTCCCATGACGAATTCGCTCTCGTCGTTCGCGTCAACAATATCGATATCCGCATAACATCCATGGACGCTTTTAATCCCGCGCCCTACACCATCCTCGGCTGGAGGGTCTCTGATATCCATACCGCCGTTCAGCAACTCTCCGCAGCTGGAATCGTCTTCGAGCGCTATCCCTTCCTGCAGCAGGACCCCTCAGGCATCTGGTCAGCGCCTGGAGGAGCCAGGGTAGCCTGGTTCAAAGATCCCGATGGCAACGTCCTCTCCATCTCCCAGCACGCAAGCAGCTGAGTCACTCCCGCACGTTGCTATTTCTTCTCCATCGCCGTTGAGGCGGCACGCGTCATGGCGCGGAGCGTTGACCACATCGCCGCCCACTCACGCTCGCTCATCCCCTTGCGCAATTCTTCGCCTGCTTTGCGCCATGCAGGCTGAGCCTCCCGCAGCCTCGCCCGTCCCGCACTGGTCAGCGAGATGCTCCTCCGGCGAGCATCCTTCTCCTGCACTGACTCAACCCAGCCCTTATCGCGCAGCAGCTTCAGGTTGCGTGAAAGCGTCGTTTTGTCCATGCCCAGCGTCTGTCCCAGCGCGGCCTGTCCCTTGTCCTGTGCCGCATCGAGCATCATCAGCAGCGCAAACTGCGCAGCCTCGATGCCCGTTACGGCCAGGTAGCTGTCATAGAGCTGGGTCAATAGCCGGGCCGTCCGGCGTGTCGTAGCCAGCGCGCACGCAGGAGAGCGGTTTGCCAGCTCGTCCGTTGAATTGCTTCTCATCCTGACTAGCCTATCGCGTCCCGGCGCCCTCCGCGTGATTCGATGCCCCCATCAGAAACCGCAGAGGCACGAGCGGCCCAACCGGAACATAATCGACATCGACATATCCTGCCTTGTGCAACGGCAAGCCGTCCATGATCTCCTTCGCTTCGTCCACCGTGCGGCAGCGCAGGAAAAAGACAACGCCCCTCCCGTCACCGCGCGAGTACCACTGCTCGATCTTTCCTTCCAGGTAGAGGCCTGCCGTCTCCCGCATCTCCTCAGGCATGACCTTCATGACGTCAGACCGCGTGATTCCCGGTTTGACTGTGAGCATCGCCATCACCTCGGTGACGTTGACAGGGGGAGGCGCAGCCGCCTGTACTTGAAGACCTACGCCTATCGCAAGAGCGGAAAGAGTGTGCAGAAGCATGAAATCCTCCATCGGGTTGCATATGCAACCAATATAGTTTTATATACAACTATTCTCGCCACCTGTCAACCGCCCTGCCCTCGCTGTGGTCAAATAATCTTTGTGAATCTCCCTTTCGAAATCGGCAACGTCTCAGTCGGCCACGGCAAGCTCTTCCTCATCGCCGGCCCCTGCGTCATCGAATCCGAACAACATGCCCGCATGATGGCCGATTCTATCCAGCGCATCACGTCCGACCTCGGCGTTCCCTATATCTTCAAAGCCAGCTACGACAAAGCCAACCGCACCTCCATCCATAGCTTCCGCGGTCCGGGCCTCGCCGAAGGCACTCGCATCCTCCGCACCATCCGCGAGTCCAACCATCTCCCCGTCCTCACCGACGTCCACACCGACCACGACTGTGCCGCCGTAGCCGACTCCGTCGACATCCTCCAGATCCCCGCCTTCCTCTGCCGCCAGACCGATCTCCTCATCGCCGCCGCCAAAGCCGCCCAGGCCAGCCACCGCGCCATCAACATCAAGAAGGGCCAGTTCGTCGCCCCGCACGACATGCGCCACGCCGTCGAAAAAGTCCGTGAAGCCGGCTGTCCCCGTGTCTCCCTCACCGAGCGCGGCGCCAGCTTCGGCTACAACAACCTCGTCGTCGACATGCGCTCTCTCCCCATCATGCGAGCCTTCGCTCCCGTCGTCTTCGACGGCACCCACTCCGTCCAGACCCCCTCAGCCGCCAACGGAGTCTCCGGTGGCCAGCCCGAGTTCATCCCCGTCCTCGCCCGCGCCGCCGTAGCCGCCGGGGTCGACGGAGTCTTCCTCGAAGTACACAACGACCCGCCCCAGGCCAAATCCGATGGAGCCAACGCCCTCCATCTGAACCACCTCAAAGCCGTTCTCGAAACCTTGCTCGCCATTCACGAGACAGTCAAAGGCCTGAGCAGCTAGGTCCTTTTCCTGCAGATAGCGCGAATCTGTCTTCCCACCGGAAATCGGAATGAGCGCCACAAATTTTGTTCATTTGAAAACCAAAAAAACGGCCCCTCGCATGAGGGGCCAATCTGCCTTGGTTCTCTCTGGTTAGGAGAGTCTATTGTTGAGAGCGATCTTCGCCGCGGCTCAACAAACTTGCTAATCTTTGGGGCGGCACTCAGGCATCTCTGCCCGGCCCGTGCCGCCCTTCTGGGGGGGAGGGCTACTGGTTCGAATCCGGGGGAGCGCTCACTCCCGAACGCGAGGTCGTTGTCGGCGACGCCGGAACATTATTCGACGCCGAGGTTGAATCCATCGTTGCCAGGCTGTTGTGCAGCAGTGTCACGCGGACGCCATTGGTGAGAAGCTTCTCTCCCTCGGCGGCCTGCGCCGTATTGCGGCCCATGCCCGTGCGGTAGATGCGGTAAACAGGAACCTGGTGCTCCGTCACGAGATAGCGAACCACAGCATCAGCCATCGCCTGCGAGGTCTGTACGCCGCCGCGGCTGTAGCCCTGCACTTCGACGATGTATCCCTTCTCGTTCGCCAGCTTCGTGGCCATATCGTCCAGGCTTGCCTTGCCCTTCGGGCCTAGCGCCGTATGTCCCGAAGCGAAGGGAACCTCAGCCGAAGTCACTTCCTTGTATTGGTCCAGATTGCTTACCGTGCCATGCAGAGCGTCCGTGCGGGTGCTCGCATTCGTTGCTGTGCTTTGAGCTGCATTGGCGCGATTGGCAGCTTCCGCCGCATGCTGGTCGGCTGTATTGGCCGCAAGCATCGCCTTGTTGATGCCCGATGTCGCCCGCGAATCTACGTCGCGGATATCATTTGCATTCTTTGCCTGAAGCTGATCGAGCTCGTTCGTGCGGTCCTTGATCGGATCGACCTGCCTGTGCACCCACTTCTTACGAGCCAGAGGATTCATATGTCCCCAGAATCCCTCTTTCGATTCCTGCTGCAGCGGCTGTCCCGTGGCATACGTCGACTTGTCATCCACGTTCATCGAGCTCTTCGTTACCGTCGAAGCGGACTGACCGCTTGCCTGCGTCGGATCGCTCGACTGCGCCAGAGCCGACATTCCCATCGCTCCGCCTAGCACCAAAACTGAGAGGCCAAAAGTACTTCCAGTTCTCATCATATTTTTACTCCTGGGTACTGCCGGATCCGCCTGACGTTCCAGACGTTCACACGCCATCCTCTAGAGCATCTCGCATGCCAAACCGCGCTCAGCGTCAGAAGCATTGAAAACAAATGATTTTCTGAAAAATGCGCCGTAGCCAGCCCCGCAACCAGCCAGAGAATTCCCGCAATTTCTTCCGGGATACCGGTAACTATTGCCGCATGACCTTCTCGCCGCTCACGAGCCTTTTTCCCTGGCTACTTTGCATCCACCCGAATGATCCGGATCTCCGGCATCTGCTGGTTCCAGTTCGTAGGAATCGACTCGAAAATCAGCCGAAACTCCCGGTCATCTCCTGGTTTCAATGGAGCCGACCCGACCGTCTGTGTATCCACATAAGGTTCCCGGGTCCGGATCAGCATCAGCGGCACCGTCTCCACCTGCGGTGGCAACCCCTCATCGTTGCGGAAAATCACCTGCACGGTCACCCCGCTGACCGTCTGACCGCCATGATTTTCGACCCGGCCATCGACGAACGTAGACTTCCCGCCCGAAAGGCTTGTCGACTCACTCATTTGCAGTCCGGAGATCGGCAGATTCTCCGCATACGCAGCGATCGGTTGAATCCCGGTCACTGTCGGAGCCTTTTTCCGTCCCGCCATGATGAGCCCCAGCAGAACCGCCACGACCACCAACCCGGCCGCCAGCCACGCCCAGGTCGGCATGCCTGAACCCTGCGGTGTCTTTGATCCAAAGTCAGGAACGATCTTCGACGGCCCCTGACCGCTCTCTTTTAATCCTCCGGGATTTCCGCTCCCACCCATGGCCTTCTCCTCCTGGTCCGCTCATAAACACGGATTCTAAAGCCGATCCCAATGATTTTGCACCTGCGGAACTCTACCGTGGAACCCGTGCTCTCAATCGTAGCCCCACCCTGGCACACCTATCCATCCGATGCGTTTCATCGAGTGGCATGAAGATCATCACTGGAAAAAATGCAGTTCGCCAAAAGCACCCTTTTCTTCGCCGCCAATTTCTAACCACGAATACAGCAAAGCACTCCAGAACAAAAGTTAGCGCGATTTTCATTCACCACCAGAACTTCTTGAGGCAACATCGCGTTAACGATCATCAGATGCTTTAAGAAGGAAGTAGCCATGGCCTCCCCAAACGCCAAAGCGCTGATCTCAGACCTGACACCGGCAAAGTCAGTCCGAGCACAGACCCCGAAGGCCTCAAACGCCGCGGATTACATCTATCGCATTGCCGCGATGGTTGCCGGAATCTTCCTGCTCATCACAGTGATGTAGTTGGCCGGCAAGTGATCCTCTGCGTACTTTGCGCGGCCTTCCCTTGCGTTCGTCTTTCCCGGATCACCTTTCCCTGATCATCTTTCCCAGATCACCCGAAACGAGCCCGCTTCACACCCTGCCGAAAATCCTCTCCCTGCATCTCCACCACCACACACATCTCCTGCAGCCGCGACCGCATCCGCTCGCCGATCCTGTCGCCCAGTGTCTCTTCCCGCACAGTTCCCCGTGGCCCCATCTCCGTCCCCAGGGGGCCCAGATTCGCATAGTTCGTCGTGATGATCGTCGTTCGCCGGTCGTTATACCGGGTGTTCAGAATATGCGCGACCGTATCCCAAACCCAGTCCGTTGGCTTCGCTGCCCCCAGCTCGTCCAGCACCAGCACCTCAGCTTCAAACACCGGCCGAAGCACCTCTAGCTCCGTCTCCCGAACCTGCGGGTTGTAGCTGTTCCCCACCTGCTTCAGTAAATCCCGATAGTCGTAAAACAATCCTGTCGCCCCGCGGTCCACAACGAGAGCCTGCAGAATTCCCACCGCCAGGTGCGTCTTCCCCACCCCGATCTGCCCCGTCAGCAGCAACCCAGTCCCGGACGTCTCCAGCGGATAGCTCTCCACAAACTTCTTCGCCCGCAATAACGCCGGTCCCAGCGAACGGTTCGCCGAGGGAAAGTTTGTCTCATAGCTCTCCAGGGTGCAGTGCTCATACCGCCGCGGAACCCCGGCCCGGACGAGCCTCCGTGCAGACCGCTCCCGGCCGCGGCACTCGCATTCCTCGGCAAACTGCCGCCCATCGCGCTGCACGATCCGCAGCCCCGCGCCTTCACAAATTGGACAAATTTCAGCCATCGGTCGTCCTTTAGTATCGCAGGACTCAACCTCAGGCCGCCCTGTGCGAATCCACCCCGCAAACAAGGAAAACTCGCTACTCCGTCCGCAAAGCCTCCACCGGATCAATGGAAGCCGCCCGTCGCGCCGGAATCAGCCCCGCCACACAGGCCGCCACCGCAAGCGTCGCCACTGCCCCCGCCAGCACTCCGGCATTTACATTCGTAATCTCATACAACTGGGCTTTCACAAACTGCACGCAAAGCAGGGCCACCGGAACTCCAATCGCCAGTCCCAGCAATGCCTGCACGATCACTCCGCGCAGAATCATCGCAATCACACCAGCCCGGTCCGCCCCTAGCGCCATCCTGATCCCGATCTCAGAGGTTCGCCGAACGACCGTATACGCCGTCACGCCATAAAGCCCGATCATCGCCAGCAGCAGCGCCAAACCTCCAAACAGCGTTGTCAGCCGCGCGAGCATCCGGTCTTCGCTGAACCGGTCCGCAATCTGCTGATCGAACGTCTGGAACTTCACAACCGTCAGATTCGGATTGATCCCCCCCAGCGTCCTTCGCGCCAGCGTCTCCATATCGTTCATCGGCCGCTCGGTCTGGACCACAATCACGCTCGCATACAGTTCCAGATCATCCTCAATCGGCCCCTTCTCACTCGGCGGACGCTGCATGATCGGGATAAACACCATGGAATGATTCTTCCACCGCACGCTCATGTAAGCCGTATCCTCCACCACGCCCACAATCTCGTAGTCTCCCGAAGACTCCGTCGAGGTCCCAATCCGCCGTCCAACGGGATTCTCGGCCCCAAAGAACCTCTTCACAAACGCCTCGTTCACCACTGCAACCGTCGGAGCCGTCGATGTATCCTGCATCCCGATCCCGCGCCCCTTCACAACCCGCGTTCCCACCGAGTCGAAGTACTCCGCATTTCCCTTCACGTACGACGCGCCATAGCCCAGGCTCGACTTCCCCTGCACGTGCCAGTCCGACCCCGAGTTGTTGTCCTCCATGGCCGTGTACGTCGCGATCCCCACCTTCACTACGCCAGGCACCGCATGGAACCGCTCCTCCATCGTCCGGTACAGCGCCTCCAGCTCCGTCTGCTTGTATCCCGCTGCCTGCGGATTGATGTGCACGATGTACCGGTTCCTCGCATCCAGCTTCATGTCCGTGTTCTCAAGTTTGTTCAGGCTCTGTGAAAACAAACCCGCGCACACCAGCAGAACCAGCGACAACCCTGCCTGCACCACCACCAGCGCGCGCTGCAGCTTCGAAGCCCTCCCCGAAACCGTGCGCGCACCGCTTCGCAGAGCATCTGCCGGCTCCGCCTTCGCCGCCATCCACGCCGGAGCCACGCCAAACAACACCCCCGTCGCCACCGACAACCCGATCGCAAACCCGATCACCGCAATCGACGGACTCGCCGCAATCGGAACATTCTGCTCTCCCGGAAACGCCAGCGCGATCAGCATCCTCGTCCCCGCATAGGCCACCACCAGCCCAAGCAATCCCCCGATCGTCGACAGCAGCAGGCTCTCCGTCAGCAACTGCCGCACAATTCTTCTCCGCGCCGCGCCCAGCGCCGCGCGCACCGACATCTCCAACCGCCGCGTCATTCCTCGCACCAGCAGAAGATTCGCAATATTCGCGCACGCCACCAGCAGCACCAGTACCGCGCACCACATCAGCAGGTGCAGATGCTCTCCATACTCCTCCTGCATCGTCTGGATCCCCGCCCCGCCCGGCGCAAGCGTAACGTGTGCCCGCGCCAGCTGCTCTCTGCCTTTCGTGCCCTTGAATCTCCCTGTCGCCTCCCACGACTGCCGCAGCGTCGCGCTCAGCTTTTCCTGCAACGGTCCCATCGCCGTCCCCGGCTTTACGCGTCCCACAATGTAAAGCCAGTTCGTCCCCGGATCATGCACATACGGCACGCTCATGATCTCCGGCATCGTCTCCATCGGCAGATAAAACTCCGGAGGCGTGCTCATCAGCCGGTCGCCATAAAACCCCTTCGGCGCAATCCCCACAATCGTCACCGGCTTCGTGTTCACCCAGAACGTCGAACCCACGATCGAAGCAGCGCCCGCATACTGGCGCTGCCACGACTCGTAGCTCAGCACAGCCGTCATCGGCGCGCCCGTCACATCATCGTTGTCCGTGAATAACCGTCCCGAAGCCGGCCGCAGCCCAAACGTGCGAAAGTAATTGCCCGAAACAAACTCGCCCATCGCCGACCGCGCCAGGGAATCCGCTCCATCGTGCCGCACCGTAATCGGCCTGTACCCGAATCCAGCCTGGATCGCCGACAGCTCTTCAAACTCCGGCGCGTTCTTCTTCATCCGCTCATACACATCGGTCGACAGCAGCGAATAGTCGCCGTTGTCACGCATTCCCCAGCCGACGCAGCAGTCATTCGTATCCCCCACCCGCACCAGCGTCTTCGGGTCCGCTACCGGCAGGTTCTTCAGCAGCACCGTATTCACCAGCGTAAAGATCGCCGAGTTCGCCCCGATCCCAAGCGCCAGGGTCAGCAGAACCGTAACCGTGAAGGCAGGCATCTTCCGCAACTGCCGCAGAGCAAACCGAACATCCTGCATCAGCGTGACCATAGTCTTTTCCCTTTATGGACACGAAGACAAGCACACGATAGGCCACACTCTAACGTGCGATTTATCAATAACGTGTGACAACTTAATACCCCACTCAATGTCCGGAAACGGATTCGCTTGCCCAAAGATGGACAGTGCTTCCCTAAAAAATAAGTTGTGCGGAAGGGCACGTCTTCAACCGTGCCGAGGAGAACATTGTCTCGAATCGCGGCTTTAGCCGCTGAGGGACTGCTTTCTGCTTCGCAAGTCAACTTCAGCGTAGCCCTTCACACAAAATGAAAAGGCATCCTCGCCGAACCTGTCCTGGCCCAGCCAAAGGATGCCGCGTTTACGCCGGAAACCGATCTACCAGGTCGGATAAAACTGCGTGATAAACGTCACAAACAGAACACCATAAAGAATCACCAGCAGCGGCCACCATCGATCGATCCACGGCTCCGACTCATGCGAAGAACTCATCTCAACAACCTCCCACCTCGGATTCTACATGGCCCGGAACCGATCGCGGCAGCCCGAACCATGGCAGCACGTTGTTCTCAAAGCGCGTCATCGCGCAGATCCGATCCCCCCTCAGAGTGAGAACGTAAAAGCCGATCCCATGGCTGCCGTTTGCGGAGCGCAGATACGCTCCCAGCGCCGGCTGGCCGTTCGCTCTCGTTCGCACAAGCTCGAACCTTCGACCCGCCCCGAAGATGCAGGCACAGAATTGAGCCACCAGTTCTCGGCCCTCATATTCAAAGGGCATCGGCGGCATCGAGATGAAGACGTCATCCGTCAGAAGCGCCACCAGCGCGTCGAGATCGGCAGACTCCCACGCGCTGACAAACTTCGACACGATCGCATCCTCGAACGCCGAGTCAGGCCTGCGAGCCGGTTCGCGATCGACGGCTGACGGACGTTGGCGTTCAAGGCTGGCCCGCGCCCGTTTCAAAGCGCTGTTGACCGATTCGACCGTCGAGTCCAGCATATCGGCCACCTCGTTCGCCTGGAATCCAAGAACGTCACGCAGGATGAGGACAGCAAGCTGTCGAGGCGGCAGAACCTGAAGGGCCTTCACAAAGGCCAGAGAAATCGATTCGGTCTGTTCGTAGCGCGCCTCCGGGCCGGGCAACAAGTCCATCGCACCTTCAAGCAAAGCGTCGGGAAATGGCTCGAGCCATACGACCTCTCCCAGCTGGGTTGGCTCCGGCGGGTGAACTCCAGGGACGTCCCACGGCTTGGCCGCACGCCGGCTTGATGAGCGCAGCGCGTTGAGGCACCGGTTCGTGGCAATCCGATAGAGCCACGTGCGCAGCGACGACCGTCCTTCGAACCCGGGAAGGCCTTGCCACGCCGCCAGCAGCGTATCCTGCAGAGCATCCTCGGCATCCTGAAACGAACCCAGCATCCGGTAGCAGTGCACCTGCAGCTCCCGGCGGTGCGGCTCTGTCAGCGCTCGAAACGCATTTTCCTCTCCAGCGCGCGCCCGCAACACAAGATCGTTCATCAGGTCGGTCATAATCACGATCGTCTTACCCTCAGCCAGCATCCTCACACACACCTCCATTCTGTGCAGACACCGCCGGGAACACAAATTGGGCGGCATTCGTGGAATCAGTTTTTCAAACCCGCAACGTATCGCGGAGCGCCCGGTTTTCCGCCGTCGCGGTGTCTCTATGAGCAAACGGGGACAATCCCCGGCCCCATAACGAAAATGTCAGCCATAGAGACAAGCTGTCTCTCTCAACCCGCACACAGAAAGGAACCCCAGATGCTTTTGAAGGACAAGGTTGCTGTAATCTACGGAGCCGGAGGCGACATCGGCGGTGCTGTCGCACGCGCCTTTGCACGCGAAGGAGCTACGCTTTTTCTCACCGGACGCCGCCGCGCACCTCTCGAGGCGGTCACCAAAGACATCGTCTCCGCAGGCGGATCAGCCGAAGCAGCCGAGGTCGAGGCCCTTGACGAGCAGGCTATCGACAAGCACCTGCAATCCGTAATCGATAAGGCAGGTCGCGTCGACATTTCCTTCAACGCCATCGGCCTCCAGCCCGCGACGTATCTCGGCGTGCCTTTCACCGAGCTTGATGTTGAAAAGTTCTCCCTGCCCATCGCGAACTACACAAGGTCCTACTTCCTGACCGCGCGCACAGCCGCAAAGCGCATGATCCCCAAAAAATCGGGAGTGATCATGACCCTCAGCGCATTACCCGCACGGATGGGTGTTCGTTCGAACGGTGGCTACGGTTCGGCGCAGGCCGCCAAGGAAGCGCTCACGCGAGACCTGTCCGCGGAATTCGCGCCTCATGGCATTCGTGTCGTCGCGCTACGCCCCCACGGCATCCCCGAGAGCGGCACAATGAGGGAAGTCTTCGATCTCAAGGCTCCCGCACTAGGCATAACCTGGGAGCAGTTCACTAACGGGTTCCTCGCCGGCTCAACCCATCCTCGACGTGTCATAGCGCTTGACGAAGTGGCAAACATGGCGGTCTTCATAGCGTCCGATGGGGCGAGCGGGATGACAGGCACAATCGTCAACTTAACCATGGGGAGCCTGGCCGACTAACCCGCCCATTGCAAATCCCCGCTATGACAATTCCTCTTTAAATGTCCCCACCAGACCACGAATGAAGATCGCCCGGCTTCGAAATTGGCTTCCCACATCTGGCGGGTCGGCAACGACCCGCCAGATGTATTCATTCCCCGCGTAGCCACCAGACCCGCGGGCGTAATCGGCGAAAACTCGCGCCCCTGCGTTCATCTTTTCAATAACTTGGGGGGGAAGCCACGCAGAACCTCAGCAAAACGCCGGTCAAGTCCTCTCGATGGGCCCGATCATCACAAGACTAAGAAAAACAGCCACTTATGTCGGAAAATATCCTTTCCACAAGTGGCAGACTAGTTCTCTCAATCCACTATTATAGAGATAGACCGAAAAGCCCAAACCCATCTCCGAATCTCATCAATCAAATAAATCATTTATTTTGAATACTTTGCCTACAACTCATTTCAATAGAATAATTTACGCGGAAGGCTAGGATCTAAACTGAACAAAATGAACAATTTGCACCAAAAGATAGGGGAGGGGGCACTGGGACACCCAGGACACCAAGCCCGGCAACCCTCGCCGGTGCAGTGAAATGCTAAAATAATAAGAGCTTGCCACTCCAGAAACCAGGGGTGTGCCCGGCACCGCGACAGGCCCTTCGATGTGACGTGACCATACCGTTGCAAGCGATCCGCGAACCGGCGAGCCATTTGCATTCAAAGGATAGAACTATGCCTAAACAGGGAATCCACCCCAAGTACGAAACCATTCACGTCAAGTGCGCCTGCGGAAATCAATTCGATACTCGCTCCACGCACAAGGGCGACCTCCATCTCGAAATCTGCTCCAACTGCCACCCGTTCTTCACCGGTAAGCAGAAGCTGATAGACACCGCCGGACGCGTCGAGCGCTTCCGCCGCAAGTTCTCCCAGTCCGACGCCGGCAAGGCCGCGGCCGCAAAGTAAGCGGAGCCGAAACCCCAACGAGAGGCCTCCGCCAAACGCGGAGGCCTCAACTTCTGAGCCCTAAGCCTTAGCCCCAAGCCTTAGCCCTTAGCCCTAAGCCCTTATGAAGAAGCGCTACACACTCGAGCAGAAGAAGTGGGACTCGCCCCGCGAGCACGCCATGCCCGCGCAAGCCCGCGTCCCCGCCGGCTTCTCCATCAGCAACGTCGCCATTGCACCGGCAACCGTCCTCGCCCCCATGGCCGGAGTAACCGACACCGTCTTCCGCCGCTTCATCAAAAACGCCAGCCAGTTCACCTTGGCCACGAATGCGGGTGCCCCACATCTCGATTCTGAGATGTGGGCTCAGAGCGCCACTGCTGTCGAAAAAGAAACAACCAACCAGCAATCCGGCTGCGGCCTCATCATGACCGAGTTCACCTCGGCCGACGGCCTCTCCCGCATGCGCGAAACCAAGCGCAAGCGCTACCTCACCTACTACGACGACGAGCACCCCATCTCCGCGCAGCTCTTCGGCTCCAACCCCGAGACCCTCGCCGACTCCGCACGCATCGTCCAGGACGCCGGCTTCGACATCGTCGACCTCAACCTCGGTTGCCCCGCCAAGCGAGTCGTCGCCTGCAACGGAGGCTCCGGTCTGCTCAAGGACCTCCCGCACATCGAGCGCATCTTCAAGGCCATCCGCGCCGCCGTCACCATCCCCTTTACCGTCAAGTTCCGCATGGGCTGGAACGACAACCACATCGTCTGCGTCGAGCTCGCCCGCATGGCCGAAGACAACGGACTCAACGCCTGCGCCCTCCACGCCCGCACCCGCGAAGACGGATACACCGGCCAGGCCAAGTGGGAGTACATCGCCGCCTGCAAAGATGCTGTCAAAATCCCGGTGATTGGAAATGGAGACATCCGCACCCCCGAAGACGCCGCCGCCATGGTCGAAGCCACCCACTGCGACGCCGTCATGATCGGCCGCACCGCCCCCGCCAACCCCTGGATCTTCCGCCAGATCGCCCAGTACACCGCATCCAAGGAAGCCACCGGCGTAGGAACCTACGACCACCCCACCAACCAAGACCGCTACCGCATGATCCGCACCTACTTCCAGATGCTGGTCGACGAGATAGCCATCGAAGAGGCCGCCGAAGCCGCCCGCACCGAAGCCATCATCGCCTCCGGCCAGATCGCCCGCGAAAAACGAAACCGCGACGCCGTCGGCAGGATGAAGCAGTTCGCCTCCTGGTTCACCCACGGAGTCCCCGGCGGAGGAGCCCTGCGCAAACAAATCTTCGAATGCAAAAACGGCGACGCCGTCATCAGCGCAGTCGAACGCTTCTTCGAAGCGCAACACGAAGCCACTACCGAAGACCTGATCGAAGATCCCGCAACCTCTCTCGAAGCTCTGGGAGCAGGCTGCGACTAAATCGTTTGACCGCGCTGCGGTGAGGTCATTAAAGTTTCGTCCTATGATCTCTCTGCGACGAATCGTTCTGCTCGCCAGCCTGCTCTCCTCATTCGCCTTCGCTCAGCAACGTCCACCGATCACAGGAGTCGCCTTCGCCCGCTTCTACACCACCAATCCCGAAGCCGCGCAGAAGTTCTACGGCGACACACTCGGTTACGAGCGCAAGCAAGCCGACGGAATGCTTCTCTACCCGATCAACCAGTCGCAGTGGGTCGAACTCATCACCAACACGCCGCCACCGCACGCTGATAACCGCCTCGCCGCCGTAGCCTTCACCACCACCAACGCCAAACAGCTCCAGAGCTACCTCGAATCCAAAGGCATCAAGCCCGAACAACCGCTAAAGAACGGACAGTTCGCAGTCCGCGATCCTGAAGGCAACCTCGTCATCTTCGTCCAGAAAGGCTCGGAGAAAGACGTCGCCAAAGCAACTGCCTTACCCAACGCACCCAGCCACCGCATCATTCACGTAGGCTTCATGGTCACCGATCAGGCCAAAGAGAACACCTTCTGGCGCGACATCCTCGGCTTCCGCCCCTACTGGCACGGAGGCCCCAAAGACGGCGTCGACAACTGGGTCAGCCAGCAGGTCCCCGACGGAACCGACTGGCTCGAGTACATGCTCAACAACGGCCCCAACCCAACCCTCCAGCACGCCGGAGTCATGAACCACTTCTCCCTGGGCGTCGTCAGCATGCCCGACACCCTCGCCGCCCTCGCGCGCAACCACTGCGAAGGCCCCAACTGCACCAAGTCTCAACTTGGCAAGGACGGCAAGGTCCAACTCAACCTCTACGACCCCGACCTCACCCGCGTCGAGTTCATGGAGTTCACCCCCAAACAGGACCCCTGCTGCTCACCTTTCACCGCTAAACACCCAAGCCCGCAGGATCCCAACGACTAACGCGAGTACACCCGCACATAGTCCACCAGCATCCGCTGCGGAAACACCGTCGTCTCGTCCGGATATCCCGGCCACGCCCCACCCACCGCCACATTCAGCAGCAGGAAGAAAGGATGGTCATAAACCCACGCCGCCCCCTCCGGCAGATCCTTAGGCGTCCTCTCTGCAATCAGATGGTCATCGAAAAAGAACTTGATGTCATTCGGTGCCCACTCCACCGCATAAACATGAAATCCCTTGTTCACCTCTGAACCAGCAGGCACGGCGAACTTCGCCGAGATGCCCTTCGCCCCGCTGTAACCCGGTCCATGCAGCGTACTGTAGATCATCAACGGATCACCGATGCACTCCATTACATCGATCTCGCCTGCCTTCGGCCACCCTGTACTGCCAATGTCCTCACCCAGCATCCACCAGGCGGGCCAGATGCCCTTGCCCACCGGCAACTGCATCCGGGCTTCAAACCGCCCATAAGTCTGAGCAAACAAGCCCCGCGTCTTGATCCGTCCCGATGTATATGGCCGAGCCATCCCATCCGTGCCGGTGTAATCCTCTTTCCGCGCCGTGATGACAAGATTTCCCCCACGCAGCTGTACATTTACCGGACGCGCTGTATAGCTCTCAAGCTCCTTATTGCCCCACCCACTGCCCCCCAGATCAAAAACCCATTTTGAGGCATCTAGTGAGCTTCCATCCGCCCCGTTGAACTCATCGCTCCACGTCATCTTCCATTTCGACGCACCATCATTCTGCCGACCTGCACTCGCCGAACCAAGCACAGCAAACAACGCAGCCGCACATACCAAACGCATCAAGCTACCTCCGGTAACGCCGGCATACACAGGAGTTACAAAGCAGCCGCTGTGCTCCGCTTTCTCCAAACCACTTTCACCTTCTCGCGCCATCTCTCATTCAGCGCAACCAGTGTCCAATCTACACGCCGCGAGAAGTACTTCAGAACAACCTCCGTAGCCGGATGAACACGCAAAGCCGGAGCCACCAGATACAACCGCGGATCATCTCCCGATAATCGCAACCCGCCAAAGTATCCCAACCGCTGAAACTCGCCCAACCCGAAACTCTGCCGATCCGCCGCATCTGCAGTCTGCCGATGATGCCAACGCACTCTCACCCAGTAGTCCAATCCCTGGAGAGCGAGATGCAGGTCATCGTCCGCCTTCAATTCAATCACCGCCAGCCGCCCATCGTCCGACACACTCAACAGATCCAGCATCCCGCGATCCCCAGCCGCAAACGCCGGGACCTGTGTATAAACGTGCGCAGCATTCAATCGCTCATCAAGGGATTGAACCTCCCGCCGAAGCACGCTCTCCAACCAACGCTCCGGCTGCATCCTGTAGAGCGGATCCCGCTTGTCTCCTTCCGCATGCCTTCTCTCAAACAGACGATCAACAAGCTCGCGCAATTCCGCCTCATTCTCCGCCGTCAGCCCAGTCTCATTCGCTCCAGCGCCAACCGTAATCTCCTCCTCACGATTGAACGAGTTCGCCGAGAACCCCACTCGCGCTCGCGCAAACTCCAGGCCATGCACCAGGAATGCAATCTCCGACCCGCTCCGGACCCTCTGTTCCACAACCTCGCGCGTCGCCTCAGGAACCAGCGCCATCACTCGCGCAATCGCACCGGCAAACCTCTCCCGAGCCGCAGCCTCATTGGGAGCATGTACCAGCCGCGTCGCAACATTGCCATGATCCCCCGGCTCACGTTGCTGCAGCTCTTCAGTCTTCTGGTTCAGCTCCCAAAGCTCCCACTGCGCCGCCCGCTCGTTCAGCCACGCCATGCGCGAAGCAGTCAGCGCGCTCATTCCCCGCGGCACAAAGATCTTCAATCCCTGATACACTCTGCGTCCATCGCCCTTCGATCTGCAGTAATCGAGCCATAGAATCCCCAGCGTTAGAATCCCATCCACTGTCGCCGGAGTCTCCTCGTCGTTCACCGCGATTACAGCCCAGGCATGTTGTCCCTTCACCAATGAACCACGCGCATACGCCGGCCCGAAGCTTTTCTCCAGGTCCATCGCGGTCCGCAGCCCATTGACCTTCCACTCAGGAAACTCCCGCTCAAGCACGCGGTCCAGCACACGCAAATACCGCACTCGTGTCGTCTCACGCGCCGAAGGAGTTCTTCGGTCACGGTCCGCAACCAGTTCAAGCGTCTGAGGCTTCACCTGTCCGAATCGATGAGTACTTAATCGAAGCGCTCCATTCCGCACGACTGCGGCACTCACACGGCGAACCAGATTTCTCTCTTCACTCCAAAGATGCAGCGTGCAGCGCCCATGGTCGGTCGCGAGCCGGTACTTTGCCTCACGCATCTCGAAGATCGAGCGGCCATCCTCCAACACCACCGCCCGCGGATGCTCCGCCAGAAACCCCTCCAGCGCTGCCGCAATCATCTCTACCGTTTGGGGACTATCACTTGTGGTGGAGGAGGGCCGCGACTGCGAGAGCATAGCCGAACCCTAACACACCCTTCGCATCGTCTAAAGTGCCAACTGGAAATGGAAGTCCGAGATGCGCAGTCCATTCCGCATATAGAACGCGTGCGCTTCTTTTCGATGCGTGCCCGAATCAAGACTGAACGTCGCGCAGCCCAATTCCCGCGCTCGTGCAATCAGCCACTGCAACATCGTTTCGCCATGACCTCGCGAACGCTGCGCTTCATCGGTCACCAGATCATCGACATAAAACGTCTTGCCACTCCAAAGCACATGAATCACCCTGAATCCTGCGACGCAAACCACTGCTTCACCATGCTCGAGATAAGCAAGCTCATAGCCCTCAGCCTGCTGCACCGCAACCTGCTCGACAAACTTTTCCGCCGTCAGCATGGGCCGAAGCTGATGCATCACCAGGAAACAGCGATCAATTTCTTCTGGACTCCGCGCGATCCGAATCTCATTCAACGCGCTCTACCACCTTTTAGTCGTACGCAAATGCGTGATATGCGCCACGTGATGCCGCGAGTGCCATCCATAGATCAGCGTCGCCAACTCCACCGTCGTCTCCCCGCTCTCCGGATGCCGATACCCACGCGTCCACTGCTCCTCCGTCAGCGCCTGGAGCATCATCACCCAGCGGGCATGCAACGCCTCAATCAGTTCCAGCGACCACTCCACCGGCGCGACTGCATCGTGCAGCGTTGCCCAGGCCTTCTCGTCATACGGCTTGATCGTGGGCCAGTCCTCCGTCAGCGCAAGCCTTATCCGGATAAACGCATTCATGTGGCTGTCAGCGATATGGTGCACCAGCTGACGCACGGTCCACCCGTCCTCACGATAGGGCGTATTCAACTGTTCTGAATTCAGCCCTTCGACCGCATTTCGCAATTGTTCCGGCATCTCCGCAATCGAAGCAATCGCGTTCAGCCGGTCATCCTCGGTAATCGTCTCGGGCCGCTCAAACTTTCCTACCGGAAACCGCAGATCCACCTCGGTGACACTCATGGCCCCCTCCCCCTCAACCCTTTAGCAGCAAGGTAGCACAGCCATCCCGTATATTCTCCAAACTTTCTGCTTAGCAATTTGACTCATTTACTCTCAGGCAAGGAGAGAAACGGATGCGCCCTTCTGTTGGGAGCCTGATTTTCGTTCTTTACGTCGCCACGAGCCTCGCGCAATCACAGCATCTCGGCTTCGACCGCAATGATTACCCGGGCGATCTCACTCTTCTCTCTCTGCGTAAACAGTTTGCCTTCTCCGGCTATTGGCTCAACAACCCTCCCGGCGAGACCAGCAATACCTGGCAGGGCAAACGCAACACGCTTCTCCAGGCCGGCTTCGGTTTCCTCGTCCTCTTCAACGGCCGCCTCGATGCAGAAATCCTCAAAGCCAAACGCCATGGCACAGCACCCGAAACTCTGGGCAAACAAGATGCCGCTCAAGCCATCGCCGCTGCTCACCGCGAACACTTTCCTGCACGCACGATCATCTTCCTCGACCAGGAAGAAGGAGGCCGCCTGCTTCCCGAGCAATCCGCCTACCTCTTCGCTTGGACCGAAGCCGTGGCCGCGTCTCCTTACCTTCCCGGCGTCTACCTGAGTGGCCAGCCTGTTCCTGATGAACCCGGTAAGACCATCACCACCGCGCAGGACGTCCGCGAACAGGCCGCCGCCCGGCACCTCCACTCCGTCGCTCTCTTCGTCTACCAGGACGCCTGTCCGCCCTCCAACGGCTGCACTCTCACGCCACCACCCATCACCTCCGCCGGAACTCCCGACATCGCCGTCTGGCAATATGCTCAATCCCCACGCCGTCCCGAGATCACCCGCTCTTGCGCCAAAACCTATGCCGCCGACAATAACTGCTACGCCCCCGGCATTTCCAAAATCTTTCTCGACATGAGCACCGCCATCACCGACGATCCATCGCACGGCCGCTGATATTTCTGGTCAGCCGGCGACAGGTAACGAAACACGAAACTCTGTTCGGCCCGGCCGCGACTCAAAATCAATCACACCTTCGTTATGAACCACTAATCGCCGGGCAATATCCAGTCCCAGGCCCGTTCCATGCCCCATCGGTTTCGTCGTAAAAAACGGGTCAAAGATGCGTGACTGGACCTCCGTCGGAATACCTGGGCCATTGTCGATAATGCGCACCACAACACGTTGCCCTTCCTGCTTCGCGATCACCTCCACATGGCCACCAACCGGAGCGGCATCCAGCGCATTATCGATCAGGTTTCCCCAAACCTGGTTGAGTTCCGCGGCAAAGCCAAACACCTTGGGCAGGCTTGCATCCAGAGCCATCGTTACAGCTACAGACTTCTGCGTCGCCTTCGCATTCAGCACCATCACACCATTGCGCAGGCCGTTCCCGGGATCCATCCGTTCGGCCGCCATCGCCTGGTCCATGTGAGTAAATCCCTTGACCGCCATAACAAGGCTGGAGATACGCATCGACGCTCCCCGAACCTCCGAAGCAAGATTCCTCACGGCACATCCCGAGGCGGCCCAGCGAAGCACGTCGTTAAGCGCCGCCTTCGGAACCGCCTCCGCCACTGAATTCAGTGCCTCTAAACTGGCTTCCGTGTCAGCGAGCATCTGGGCATTCCGCGTATCCAGGCCACGACCGGCAAGCCATTCCGAAATGGCCTCCTCACGGTCAGCCTGCTCCAATGGAGGTCGGCTCCGTGAGTCCTTCTTCGCAAGGCACGATTCTCTGATCGCCTCCACGGCGGCCAATTCGGTGACCGAAAGCCCTGCCGTCCCCAGCGCAAGCGTAGCGTCTTCTGACTCCTCAAGCCTGTCCGTAAGCAGGCAAACGCAGCGCTCAATGGCGGACGCAGGATTATTCAGCTCATGCGCCAGCCCGGACGAGAGCTTCCCCAGCGAGACCATCTTCTCGTTATGAAGATCGGTAGAAGTAAACAATCGCGCGCGATCCAGCATCAGGTGCACGAGGATCGACGTGATCCCAAAACACTCCCGGATCAGCTGAGGAAAACGGTCCGGGTCTAACGCCAGAATCTCCGCAGGTTCCTGGACAATCACATCGCCCGGGGGATTCACCAGTCGCGAGTATGGAAGCGTTCCGGTGACATCGCCCCCTTGCCACTCCAGCATCTTCTGAGGCCCCGCGCCGCGGTCGACAAATATCGCCATCCGCCCCGACAGAACAACGTACATCGCCTCCACCGGTCGGCCTCTCTGCGAGAGCACATCGCCTGCTTCAAGCCTCCGAAGACGTCCATGCTCCGCAAGCCATGCCAGCTCTTCACGGGGCGCCGAACCAAGAGTCTTGTGCTGTGCCAGACGCTCGATGAGTTCTGTTGCTGTCGCTTGCATTGCAATCTCTCAAAATCAGGGCCGGATTCTCCAAGAAAGGTATCAAATCAAGGAATTGGGGCGCGACTAAAATGCACCAGGTCACGCAGAAAAACAGCTAACGCATCAATCTCGCACTGAGGCTCAGCTGGTCTAATTCGTATAGCCGCTGACTTGCTGACTCGCTGACTGCTCCCTATCATCAAAAGAAGATGACAATCCCCGCTACCGACCACAAGCACTACTTCACCGCAAAATTAGGCATCTCTGAGCGCCTCATCGAGCGTTGCCTCGCCGAAGCTCTCTCCGCCGGGGGCGACTATGCCGATCTCTACTTCGAGTCGGTCACCTCCACCTCGCTCGGCATCGACGAATCCATCGTCAAATCCGCCTCCCAGGGTGTCTCGCTCGGCTGCGGAGTCCGTGTTCTCTCCGGCGAGCGCACCGGCTACGCCTACACCGACGATCTCTCCGCCGACTGCCTCCTCAAGGCCGCCCGCACCGCCGCCCTCATCGCCTCCGGCCCGGCAAAAGAGCTCATGCAGGGCTTCCGCCACACCGAAGCCGACTCCCTCTATCCCATCGCCGGAGCCACCGCCGACGCCGAGATCGCCGCCAAGCTCACCCTCATCCAGCGCGCCGACGCCGCGGCCCGCGCCTACGATTCCCGCATCACCCAGGTCCGCGCCAGCTTCTCCGACGAGCTCCGCCGCATCCTCGTCGCCGCCTCCGACGGCACCTTCGCCTCCGACACCCAGCCGCTCTCCCGCCTCAACGTCTTTGTCATCGCCAAAGACGCCACCAACACCGCCCGCGGTTCCTCTGGCGGAGGCGGCCGCATCACCATGGACTTCTTCACCGGCGAAAAAAGTCCGGAACATTTCGCGAAAGAGGCCGCCCGCACCGCCATACTCCAGCTCGCAGCCATCGAAGCTCCCGCCGGTGAGATGGAAGTCGTCCTCGGTCCCGGCTGGCCAGGCGTCCTCCTCCACGAAGCCGTAGGCCACGGCCTCGAAGCCGACTTCAACCGCAAGAAGACCTCCGCCTTCGCCGGTCTCATCGGCCAGCAGGTTGCGTCAACCAAAGTTACCGTAGTCGACAACGGCCGCCTGCCTAACCGCCGCGGCTCCATCAACGTCGACGACGAAGGCAACCCCACGCAGGAGACCGTCCTCATCGAAAACGGAATCCTCAAGGGCTACCTCTCCGACAAACTCTCCGCAAAGCTGATGAACATGCCCAACACCGGCTCCGGCCGCCGCGAGAGCTACCACCACATCCCCATGCCGCGCATGACCAACACCTACATGCTCAACGGCGAGGACATGCCCGAGGACATCATCAAGTCGGTCAAGCGCGGCCTCTACGCCGTCAACTTCGGCGGAGGCCAGGTCGACATCACCAACGGCAAGTTCGTCTTCTCCGCCTCCGAGGCCTACCTCATCGAAGACGGCAAGGTCACCCGCCCCGTCAAAGGAGCCACCCTCATAGGCAACGGCCCCGAAGCCCTCAAGTACGTCTCCATGGTAGGCAACGACCTCGCCCTAGACGAGGGCATAGGAACCTGCGGCAAATCCGGCCAGTCCGTACCCGTAGGCGTAGGCATGCCCACCATCAAACTCGACAGGATGACCGTCGGCGGCACCGGCCAATAGCCTCTCAATCTTCGGGTCCGACTCGTTCCTTTCCTGCAACAAAACTTTCTTTCTCAACGTATCTTCGGCAGAAGCCCTTGTCTCACCAGAGGTGTGTCGATGAATACGTTAGGACAGAACCTTAAATTTGCGGTGCGCCAGTTGCGTCGCAATCCCGGCTTCACATTGACTATGGTTCTGACACTGGCGCTTTCAATCGGTGCGAACACTGCCATCTTCTCCATCGTGAACGCGCTCATGCTCAAGAGCCTCCCTTATTCTCATCCCGAGCGCATGGGGACCATCTACACGCGGGTCACTGGATCTACCCCCCACGATGAGCGTCACAGGATCAACGGCGAGCAATGGGAGCTTCTCCGCGATAACGTACCTTCTCTTCTCTCGGCCATCGCCAGCGGCCGGACCTCCGGCGTCAATCTTCAGACTGGATCGCAGGTGCAGTATCTTCACGCTGGACGTATCTCGGCACACTACCTCGACGTGCTGGCAATCCGTCCCTTTGCTGGACGAAACTTCACCGAGTCAGAAGACCGTCCCTCTGGCGCAAAATCCGCCATCCTGAGCTACCGTTTGTGGAAAGAAACCCTCGGCGCAAACTCCAATGTGATCGGTCAGGCCGTCCTTCTGAAGGGTGAGCCCTTCACCGTCGTCGGCGTGTTGCCCGAGGGCGTCACTACCCCTATTAACGCCGACCTGTATTTGCCGCTCCAGGAGAGCCGCAAAGGCGAAGGCGCGGGAACCAACTTCGAGGTCATCACCCGCCTCCGCGATGGCGCAACCTGGGAACAGGCCGACGCCGAGATCACCCGCGCCTGGTCTCTCCGGACAAATCGCTACGAGTTGGAAGGCAACACTGGTGCGCAGGTCACCTTCTACTCTGTGCCACTCCAGAAAGGCGCAACGGACAAACTGCGTCCCCAGGCTCTGGCTCTGATGTTGGCAGCCGGTTTTATCCTGCTGATCGCCTGCGCCAACCTCGCCGGCCTCACATTGGTGCGCATGCTCCGGCGCATTCCTGAAGTCGCTACCCGCATGGCGCTCGGCGCATCTCGATGGCAGATTCAAAGACAGCTCTGGGTCGAAAATCTCCTTCTCGCCCTCATGGGAGGAAGCGCCGGCGTCGTCATGGGCTTCGCCGCCCTGCGAGGCCTCCTGCTGCTCCTCCCCGAAAATTTCCTGCCTGTTGTTACTGTGCCCCTCGATGGCCGCGTCCTCACGTTTACCCTCTCCATCTCTCTCCTTACAAGCGTGCTCTTCGGCATGTTGCCTGCGCTTGCAACGCGAAGACTCGATCTTCGTTCCGCCATCGCCAGTCGTGCCGTGATCGGCGGAGACCGTCTCAGACTGCGTCAGGCCTTGATCATCTCCGAGGTCGCTCTTACTGTTGTGCTGCTTGCCGCATCCGGCCTGCTCATTCGCACGCTGATCCACCTTCAAACTCTGCCGCCCGGATTCAACCCAAACGGAATCATGACCGCAAAAGCATCCCTGGATGACCTGCGATATCACGACCCGGCAGCCTTCCGGAAGCTCCTTGATGAGAGCACCGCGACCATGCGCCAGATTCCTGGCGTACAACAAGCAGCTGTAGGCCTGAGCCTGCCTTATGAACGTTCCCTCGTCATGGGTGGAATAACGATCGACAGCGGCAAAGAAGCCGGGAAGAAAGTCATGGCTGACGAGACATACATCACTCCCGGCTACTTCGAGACACTCGAGACTCCCATCCTGAGGGGTCGCTCCTTCAACGAAGGGGACGGTCCCGATGCGCAACCCGTCGTCATCGTTAATCAGACATTCGCCCGAAAATTTCTCCACGATGAGGATCCTGTTGGGCACTACCTCAATATTGGCAAAAAACTGATGATCGTCGGCATGGTGGCAGATGTAGCCATGGCTCCGGGAATCGACCCCGTCGCGCCTCTGACTGGCGAAGAGATGATCTATATCCCAGCTGCTCAAGTGGACCCCCAACTGGTTTCGATGGCTCATACATGGTTTCAGCCAAGCTGGATCGTTCGTACAGCCGGGCCTGTAGAAGGATTGACTCCTCAGATGCAACGCGCACTGGCCAGCGCAGACCCCAACATACCCTTCTCTGGCTTCTACAGCATGCGCGACCTGCAGGCAAAGACCCTGGCGACACAACGTGTCGAAGTGGCGCTCTTAAGCACCATGGCTGCGCTCGCCTTATTGTTGAGCGCAGTAGGAATATTCGCTCTCGTAGCTAACATCGTCACCCAGAAAACGCGTGAGATCGGTATTCGCATAGCACTTGGCTCCACAATCCATCAAGCCATGGTCCGTATTGGATTACCGGGCGCTAACGCTGCGGCACTGGGCCTTGTTCTCGGTTTGCTCTCCTGTGCAGCAGCATTGCGCGCGATGCGCAGTGTCCTTTACGGAATACCCGTCTATGATTTCCCCACCATCGCGACCGTCGTCGCAACACTTGGGGCGGTAACACTCATCGCGGCAACAGTGCCTACGCTCCGCATTGCAGCAATCGATCCAGCAAGAACCTTGCGCGATGAATAGTGTCGGATGCACCTTTTATTACCGCACGCATGAGTGGGCAAAGCGCGATCTGCTTCTATAGGACGATGGCATAGCCATTCGCCATCAAATGGCTCTTCATCACATTCCGCACCGAACTCTGCACCAGCTCTTCAACGTAGGCACGTGAATATCAGAGATTCGCTTGATGTGAAGGCAGCTCTTCCCGCAGGAGTGCGTGCCCAGGTAGAACAGATGCATTTCCTTCCTGACAAAAGGGGCGAAGCGACTGATCGATTCACAAATCTCCAAAACCGCCACAAACCCTAAAAGAAAAGATTGAACACTATACCAAACTGATTCAACACCTGATGAGGCATCTTCCCAGTGTTGTTCTGGTGCTCATAGTACGGATCCAGCTGAACGTGCTTTCGGATCGGGAAAAGACACCCGGCATAGATCGCGGTATCGCTCCATTTTCCGTACAGGCTCTCGTAGAAGACCTCTGCGCTCGCGTATGGCGTCACATGGTAAGAACGAATACCGACCGGTGCCTCCATCTGCACTCTGTTGCGATAACGCCAGAAGAAGCTGCCGTTCTTCCAGTCCAGATCGAACCTGTTCCTGTCGGTCAACAGACCCTTGCGCCCCAATGGAAAGCGAGCAGTAGCCACCGGCTCGATTCGGTTAGTCGACGCTCCCCCATTAGCCTCTGGCAGGTAGCGATACCCCACCGCCAATATCAGAGGCCGGGTCTTCGCATCATCGAGATCGAACTTCGTCACCTCACGCAGCCACCCCCATGAATGAACGTAGAAATCCAGGCTCGGTCCAAACTCGGCCTGCACCGGCTCATTCGCCTCCCGCGTCTGCTTTGCCTGAAAAGTAAACCGGACCCCGCCACGGAGCTTGGAATAGAAATCTATCTCCGGTAAAAATTCGTTGGTCTGCCCACGCCCCGTCACGCATAAGCCAATCAAGCCCGCCGCGATCACCAGTTCCCGTCTCGTTATACGCATGAACTACTCTCACACCTGGCTGGATTCACCTCTGGACGCCGCAACCCATTCCGATGTAGCGTTTTAGCGATGCAAAGGAGCATATATGTTGCGTCGTGGATTTGTCCGGGCCATGATCTCGGCCATCGTTGCACCCAAAGCCCTCTTCTCGCAGCAAAACGGCAAATCCGCCCTTCCTCCCCCGGCTCCGGTACCGTGGACACTGGGCCTGAACCCGAAGACTCCTCTCCCGCACACTGAGACAGCCGATACCATTGCCGCAACCGATCAGCGCTTCTTCACCGCCGTGCAGATGGCCACTGTTGTGCGCCTCTCCGATGTGCTTGTGCCTCCGCTCGATAACAAGCCCGGAGCCCTGCAGGCCCAGGCGCCACTCTTCCTCGATTTCCTGATCGGCAGCTCACCCACCGCGCGTCAAAAGGTCTACATCGATGGCTTGAACTGGCTGGAGACACAGTCTCAGTCGAAATACAAAAAGTCCTTCGCCCAACTCGACGACACGCAGGCCGATTCTCTCCTCAAGCCCTGGCTGCGCACATGGATGAGCGACCACCCTCCCACCGAGCCCCACGCAGACTTCATCAACATCGCACATGACGATATCCGCACCGCCACCGTAAATTCCAGGGCATGGAGCGACGTCGCCCCCACAACCGGCGAAGAGGCTGCCCCGTCCGGCCTCTTCTGGTATCCCATCGAGCCTCAGGCATGCGCTCCCTCAGACAGCACACACATACCTCCGCATGTTCTTGCAGCACCCAAAGCAAGCCACTCCATTCCCTCTTACCCGCGATAACACTGGCGACTGCATCTGATGACGAATGAAATCTTCGACGTACTGATTATTGGCTCGGGACACGCCGGCGGCATGGCCGCCAGGGTCCTCACCGAAAGCGGCGCCCGCTGCCTGATGCTGAACGCAGGCCCGGTCGCCGATGTAGCGCGCGACGCCCAGCACAAGCCCGCGTACGAGCTTCCTTACCGTGGATTCAAGCCACCAGGCCGCCTCGAACACGTCTTTCAGGCCAGCGAGTTCAACGCCAACGTCTGGGTCGACGAGCAGGAGGTTCCCTATACCTTCCCCGCCGAGAATCCCTACAACTGGGTTCGCGTTCGCCTCTTCGGTGGCCGGTCCCTCTTCTGGTCGCGGCAATCCTTCCGTCTCAGCGACTACGAATTCAAGGCCAGATCGCGCGACGGCTTCGGAGACGACTGGCCCATCAGCCACGCCGATCTGTCGTCCTACTACTCGCGCGTCGAAGAAATCTTCCAGGTCGCCGGCGCCATGGACGGTCCGCCGCAGATGCCTGACGGCAACTTCGTCCCCGACGACGCCCCATGGTCCGAGTCGATGCAGCGTTTCATCGCCGCAGGTAAGCGCTTCAACATGCCCGTCTGCAAGCAGCGCCGCGCCCTCGGCCGCGACGGCCTCGCCAGCTCCGTCAATCTCCTTCTGCCCGACGCCGAGAAGACCGGCAAGCTCACCTCCATCGCCAACGCCGTCGTGCGCGAAATCACCGTCGACAAGAACACCGGACTGCCGAACGGCTGCCACTTCGTCGATCGCCTCACCCATCGCGAGATGCACGTCAAAGCGCGCATCGTCGTGCTCGCCGCGGGAACGCTCGAAAGCACGCGCCTGCTCCTGAACTCAAAGCTCGCCAACTCCAGCGGCCTTGTCGGGCGCTATCTCATGGATCAAATCTACGGCGCAGGCCTGATATGCTCTGTCCCTGAAGCTCGCAACGGCAAATCCACACCCGAGCTGATGGGCGGCGGAGCCATCGTCCCGCGCTTTCGCAACATCGACACCAAAAGCGATTCCTTCCTGCGCGGCTATGCCCTCAACGTAACCAGCAGCCGGGGGCCTGTGCATCCCCGCAACTTCGCCGCCTACGGCGCGGAGCTGCAACGGAAACTCGACGAATATAACGGCAGTTCCTTCCACATGACCATCATGGGCGAGGTCCTCGGCCGCTACGAGAATCACGTCCGCATCGACAAGAACAAAGTAGATGCCTGGGGAATCCCCGCTCTTCACGTCGAGACCAAATACACCGACAACGAGTTCAACATGGCGAAAGACGCCGTCGAGGTAGGCTCCGCCGTAGCCGAAGCCGCGGGCTTTGAAGTGCTGTCGAAGAACGCCGCGCCCAACCCGCCCGGCTACAGCATCCACGAAGTCGGAACCTGCCGCATGGGCGACGACCCGAAGCGCAGTGTTCTGAACAAGTGGTGCCAGAGCCACGATCACAAGAACCTCTTCGTCGTCGATGGAGCAGGCTTCACCAGCTCTGGCTGGCAAAATCCAACCATGACGATCCTCGCACTCTCAATGCGAGCAGCCGAGTATCTCGCAGGCGAAAGAAACAAACAGAATCTCTAGGAGACCAACGTGACCCAGACTTCGCGCAGAGACTTCATCGCAGGCACAACAGCCCTTGCACTTACCACTCTGCTAAATCGCGCTGCCCTCGCAACTCCTCTCGGCCTGCCGCTCGGCATCCAGCTCTACTCCGTTCGCCAGCAGATGGCCGAAGACCTCGACGGCGCATTAGCAGCCGTCAGCGCCGCAGGCTACACCGAAGTCGAGGCCGCCGCCCTGCCCAAAAAATCTGCCAAAGAGATCCGCGCTGCCCTCGACAAAGCCAACCTGCACTGCGTCAGTGCGCATCACCCGTTCGCCGATCTGTCCACGCGCTTCGATGAGATCGTCGCTTACGATAAAGAGCTCGGAGTCCGCTTCATCATCTGCTCCAGCCCCGGACGACGCACTCCTCCCCCTGCCGGTGCTGCCGGAGCCCACGCACCCCTCTCGCTCGACGACTGGCATTACAACGCCGAGCAGTTCAATCTCTTTGGCGAAAAAACCGCCGCAGCCGGCCTGCGCTTCGGCTATCACAACCACACACCGGAGTTCACCCTAACCGAAGGCAAGACGCCCTACATGGAGCTGCTCCGCCTCACCGATCCCCAAAAAGTCACCTTCGAGCTCGACTGCGGATGGGCGCGTGTCGCTTCCATGGATCCAGCCGAAATCCTGAAGAACCACCCCCACCGCATCACCATGCTTCACGTCAAAGACTTCAAGCTCGCATCCCCATCGTCCGATCCCCACGACGTAAAGGTGACAGAACTGGGCCAGGGAACCATCGACTACCATCCCATCTTCGCCCAAGCCGCCAAAACGCAGCACATCGAACACTCCTTCGTCGAACAGGAGGCTTTCGACATGCCATGGAAGGAATCGCTGAAAGTGGATGCAGACTACATGCGCAATTTCAAAATGTAGCCTGGTCAACAACAAAAGACCGTTAGGCTCCCGGCATAACGCCAAGCTGCTGCAACATTCCCATCGTGTCCATCAAAATCCTGCTGTCCGTCATCTTCCCATCAACCACCCGATCGATCACCACACCCTTCACGGCAACACTCTTCCCCGTTGCCGGAATCCCCAGAAACGTCCCGCGATGCGTGCCCGTCCACGTAAACCGGCTGACCACCTTCTCCCCTTCAGCCACCGTCTCCTCTACCACCCAATGGATGTCCGGAAATCCCGCGCTCATCATCGCCAACACCTCTTTCAATCCATCGCGCCCCGGCCCTTGCCCCGGCAGTGGATCCAGCTCAACAAAATCCTCGGCAACAATCTCGTCCGCCACCTCCAGCCGCTTCTGGTTCAGAACCTCTTCGATAAATCTGCGGATCACCGCCTTATTCCCAGACTCACTCATTCCTCGCTCCCATTTCAGATACGATTGAATTTCCACAGAAATCTGTCAAGTCCAAAAATCTCTCAACTGACAGCAAAATAACCACTTATGCGTGGCAGAGCAGTTTCCTCATTTCACTATAATGAAGGTAGCGAGGACGTTCGAATGCCTTGGGCAACCCGCCGGAGGCATCTTTCGCCGTTCCGTTGATCGATCAACTCCTTATCTATGAATATTTTGCCGCTAAACCCTGTAAATGGAATAATTTACGCGCATGGACCAGATCTAAGTCTAATATAATGAACAATTTGCAGGAAAAGATAGGGAGGGGGGATACTCTAAGGTAGATGATGCAGTCCGATACCCAGACCCTGAAGACCAATCTCCGCCAGCTCGCCTCCGACATCCTCTCCCGGGCACTCCACGCCGGAGCCACCGATGCCGAAGCCGTCGTATACGAGGGCGACGAATTCGAAGTCCGGGTCCGTCTCGGCCAGGTTGAGACCCTTAAAGAAGCCGGCTCCCGCGCCATCGGCCTTCGCGTCTTTCTCGGCCAGAAAACCGCCAACACCTCCACCTCCGACTTCTCCGAAGACTCCATCGAACACCTCGTAGACGGAGCCATGACACTCGTAAAAATCACCGGCGAAGACCCCTTCGCCGGCCTCGCCGAACCCGAAGAGTTCGGCCAGCTCCAGGGCGACCTCAAGCTCTACTTCGACGACGTCAACGAATTGCCCCCGGCCGAACGCATCGAGATCGCTCGCCGTGCCGAAGCCGCCGCCATGGCCTGCGACACTCGCATCCAGAACTCCGGGGGCGCGGACTTCGACACCGGCACCTCCCACAAAATCTTCGTCAACTCCCGCGGCTTCATCGGCGAATACCGCCGCAGCTACTGCGGGTTCTCCGTCGCCCCGATCGCCATCGATGACAAGGGCGGCATGCAGCGCAACTATTGGTACTCAAGCTCCCGCACCGCCAAAAAACTCGAGTCCCCTGAAGAGATCGGACGCATCGCCGCCGAGCGTACCCTCCGCCACCTCGGAGCCCGCCGCGTCCCCACGCAAAAGGCGCCCGTAGTCTTCTCCCCCGAGATCTCGCGCGGCATCATCGGTAGCATCTTCGACGCCGCCAACGGAGACGCCATCTACCGCCACGCAACCTTTCTCGACGACATGCTCGGCAAGCAGGTCGCCGGCGAAAACATCACCATCATCGACGACGGCACCATGATGCTCGATGGCATCGGCGGCTTCGGTACCGCGCCCTTCGACGGCGAGGGCCTGCCCACACGCCGCACCGTCCTCGTCGAAAAAGGCATCCTCAAGACCTACGTCAACAACACCTACACCGCCCGCAAGCTGAACATGCGCTCCACCGGAAACGCCTCCCGCGGCCTCGCCGGCAGCCCCGGCATCGGCTCCCACAACTTCTACGTCGAGCCCGGCGACTGCACTCCCGAAGTCCTGATCGGCGACGTAAAAAACGGCCTCTACGTCACCGAAACCATGGGCTTCGGTGTCAACCTCGTTACCGGAGACTACTCCCAGGGTGCCGCCGGCCTTTGGATCGAAAACGGCGAACTCGCCTACCCGGTCGAAGAGATCACCATCGCTGGCAACCTGAAAGACATGTACCGCAACATCGTAGCCATCGCCAACGACCTCCACTTCCGAAGCTCCGCCGCCGCACCCACGATCCGCATCGAAGGCATGACCATCGCGGGCTCCTGACAGCCAACAGACAAACTACAATCTTCTGAACGTGGCGGCGAACTTCCACTTCGAAAAAATCGTCAGCTTCTCTCCCGAGCAAGCCGACGAGATTCTGCGTTCCATTCCCGCGCTTCCCGGAGTCTTCGCCCTCTACGGAGAGCAAGCCAACGCCGAACCATACCTGACGCGAACGGCCGATCTTCGTCGCCGCATGAAGCGCCTGCTCGCCCCACCCGAATCGCAGTCGAAGCGCCTCAACCTGCGCGACAAAGTCGCCCGAATCGAATACACCGTAACCGGCTCGGAGTTCGAGTCCACCCTCACCCTCTACAACGCAGCAACCACCATCTTCGGCCACACAGAAGCCCGCCGAAGACTCAAGCTGCACACGCCAACCTTCCTGCGCATCACGCTGGAGAACCAGTTCCCGCGAGTCTACGCAACCAACCGCCTCTCCAAACGCGGACTCGCCCAGATGTACGGCCCCTTCCCATCGCGAGCCGCCGCCGAACGTTATTGCGACGCAGTCCTCGATCTCTTCAAACTGCGCCGCTGCCACGAAGACCTGCAACCGTATCCCGAACATCCCGGCTGCGTCTACGGAGAGATGCACAAGTGCATCGAGCCCTGCAAACAAGCCTGCACCGCCGAGCAGTACGCAGCCGAAACCGCATCGGTAAAGGCCTTCTTCGATACCCGCGGCGAATCGATGCTCACACAGATCGCCGCCGACCGCGACCGTGCCTCTGAAGAGATGGAGTTCGAGCGCGCCGCACAGCTTCACGAGCAGTACCAGAAGGTCAAAGCCGCAGCCTCGCTGGCCGACGAGATCGTCCAGCCGATCCCCAGGCTGCGAGCCATCATCGTCCAGGGAGCAGCGGAGTCGGAAGACCATGCACCTGAAGCCGCAGTCTTCCTCCTCGAAGGCGGCTGCATCGCCGGCCCCGAACGCCTCTCAACCCTCGGCGTCCGCGCCGTAAAGGAGCAGACCAGCGTAGGCAGCTCGCTCTTCGCCCAGCCGCTGATGCTGCAAGCCGTCCCAATCGAAGGCGAGCAGCCCGATCCGGCCAACTCGCCGGAAGATCGCGCCAAAGCCACTCTCGAGCGCCTCGAAACCCGGCTGGCGCCAGGCACAGACACAGCATTGCTCAGCGATCACCTCTCGCTTTTCCGCCGCTGGTATTATCGGCCCGAGAAGCAGAGGACTGGCGAAGTCTTCCTGCCCAATCCGGACGGAAGCTGGTCCATGCGCCGCATCCTACGGGGAGCCGCGCGTCAGGTCCTCGGCGATCCGAAGCCGTTGCCCGACGTGCAGCGCGACGCTGCCAAAGCGGCCGAGAAGGAGATCAAGACCCGCATCCTCCACGAGGGCCGGCCCGACGTCGAACGCGTCGTCGCAGTAATCGACAAGAAGCGGAGCAAGACACAATCAGACTGATAGACTCGCAGTAGGAGAACCCCTTGGTAGAACTGGCATTCTCGATCCTTGCCTCCGACTTCGCCCACCTCGCCGACGAGGTCAAGGCTGCCGAGCGCGGCGGCGGAAGCATCGTCCACGTGGACGTCATGGACGGGCATTTCGTGCCCAACATTACCTTTGGTCCTCCAATGGTCGAAGCGCTGCGGCCAATCACCAACCTGCCGCTTGACTGCCACCTGATGATCGACAATCCCGACGCCTTCATTCCTGCCTTTGCTGAGGCAGGCGCGGATCTTATCAGCGTCCACCAGGAAGTCTGCCGCCATCTGCACCGCACCCTGCAACTCATCTTTGAGTGCGGAGTCCTTCCCGGAGTCGTCATCAACCCCGCAACTCCGGTAGAAACCCTCATCGAAGTCCTCCCGATGGTGCATCATGTACTCGTCATGAGCGTAAACCCCGGCTTCGGCGGCCAGAAGTTCCTCCCCCTGGCACTCCACAAGATCGCCCGTCTGGCCGAATTGCGTAAGCAGATGGGACTCAAATTCCGCATCGAAGTCGATGGTGGCGTTGCTCACGATACGGTCGGATTGGTGGTCGAAGCAGGAGCGGAGATGCTTGTCGCCGGCTCGGCCGTCTTCCAGCGCGGAAAGACCGAGCAGAACGCCCGGAAATTATTGAAGCTGGCCCGGGCCTCGGAAGCCGCACAAGGCTGACCAGAAAGACTAAAATAAGAGCACGTCTTGGCACGCACGGTCGCGTCGGACGGAATGAGGTTCAGGGCTGATGAAAAAGCGTTCTTTCTTCCCAGGGGTGCGGGCTGGCATCATGGCCGGTCTTGCCGTCGCAAGCCTGATGGCAGTTTCCATCGCTTCCGCACAGGTAACTGGTTCTACACAAACTACAACGGACGCGACTGGACAGCCGCAGCAAACGGTGACTCTGTCCACTTCTGACAAGTCCTCAAAAAAGGACGACAAAGTCGTTCAATCCAAGGACACCAAGAAACAGCTCCGCAAAGAGAAGAAAACCGATTCCATCGCAACGGCCGATTCCAAGCTGCCTGATAAGCAGCTCTACGACAAGGCGGTGGCAGCCACCAAGAAGGGCCACTTCGACGTAGCGCGGCTCGATCTGCAGACCCTTCTCAACACCTATCCCGATTCGCAATACCAGATGAAGGCAAAGCTGGCCATCGCCGATAGCTGGTACAAAGAGGGTGGATCGGCAGCCTTAATGCAGGCCGAACAGGAATACAAAGACTTCATCACCTTCTTCCCCAATGCGCCCGAAGCCGCAGAAGCTCAGATGCGCGTAGGCGACATCTACTTCCGCCAGATGGACAAACCCGATCGCGATTACTCCAAGGCAGTTCACGCGCAGGAGGAGTATCGCCTCATGCTGCAGCAATTCCCGGACTCCACTCTCGTGCCGCAGGCTAAACAACGGCTCCGGGAGACGCAGGAGGTGTTGGCCACGCGAGAGGCTGAGATCGGCGCATTCTATGCCTCCCACGAGAACTGGGCCGCAACCATTGCCCGTTTACAAACCGTAGCCGATACGTACCCGCAGTACAGCCATATGGACGACGTTCTGATTGGCCTTGGCGATGCCTACTCGGCCGAGGCGAAGGCAATCCGAAATTGGAAGCAACTGCCGGAGGACGCCAGGGCCCGACTCTTGAAGGTTTATGACGATCAGGCTGCAGCCTCCTATCGCAAAGTCGTCCTGGAGCACGCGGCCTCACCTCACGTGGAGGATGCCCGCGATCGGCTGGCAGCAATGAACCTTCCCATTCCCGCTCCTACTCCCGAGCAGGCAGCGGCCAGCGCAGCGCTGGAAAACAGCCGTCGCGGCTACACTCTTCAGGATCGCGCTAAGCTGATGATCCTGCGGCGGCCCGATACAGTAATGGCCGCACGTGACGGTGAACCATCTTTGTCTGATCCCAAAGCGACGTTGGCTCCGGATATCACTCGTGGTTTCGCCGATAGCGTCAAGAACGCCATGAATCCCGGAACCGCTCCAGCAGCCGCTACTACATCTGGCAATCCCCAACCGGCGCCCGGCTCCGATGCTGCCGCCGCCAATTCAACCGGAGCTCCACCCCAACCAGCAGCAGCTAAAACTCCGTTGCAGTTTCAGGAGATTCCGGCTGCAGGTCAGGGAGACAGTGGCAGCGGGGCATCTGTGATGACGAACGTTCCCTCGGCAGCACCTTCGGGGGGTAGCGCACCTGCAGGAAACTCAATGGGTGTAGAGATTCTTACGCCGTCGTCACAGACCAAGGCGAACGATGCCAATGGCGGACTGAAAGCTGTCGGACCGGACAACGCTGTAGCGCCTCCGCCGATTGAAAAACCAGCCGCGGCGCCCGATGCTGTAAACGATGTCACTCCTGGTTCGCAGCCAGCCGCACAGGCGCCTCCGGCAAACGGGAAGAAAGCTTCCAAGCCTGCATATGACAAGGATGACGAGTCGTCGAGCAAGCATAAGAAGAAGAAGGGCCTGTCGAAGATCAATCCCTTCTAACCCGGATCCATTCGAATACAGTAAGGGCTCCGATTTGATCGGAGCCCTTACGCTTTAAATTCGTAAACGTTCAGGCCGTGTTCGGACGGCGTCTGGGGAAGAACAATACAGAGAACAAAACCAGAATGATCACCGCCAGGCTATAGAAAAAGGCGGGGCTAAAAGAAACTCTGCGTGTAGTCTTCGCACGCTCGCCAAAGGTTGACAGATGTCCCCCGATTACATAAGCGTTGCCTAAGATCGACTCCTCGGATTCGTAAACGGCATTGCCTCCAATCACGACCGCGTTGCCACCTAACCGGGCCTGCGAATCGAGGACAGCATTTCCACCAATCACCATGGCTCCGCCTTCAACGCGACCCGAGACATTGAGACTGCCGAAAACGACCAGGACGCGCCCGCTAAGTTCGCCTTCCACCTGGACCGAGCAGAAAAAACAGATGGCGTTGTGAACCTCTTGTCCTTGTGCGACAAAGATGTCCTGATTGAAATAGGTACGGTTGCCGTGTCCCTGAGCCAGGGCAACCCCGGAAACTGTGACGACCAAAGCTAGTGTTCGGAGCGCCTTTGTCAACAAGGGATCCCCCAGGAGCGATGTGTGCTGGTGAAGATACGCGGAAGCGTAACTTGCAGTTCCCTTCTTACCGAGGGGGACGTGGATAATTCCCTCCAGCCGGGTAAACCGGATATCGGTATCGATTGCGACGGAAAAGATGGATGATCAGCCAGATTACCCCAATCAGAATAATGAGCGGGGCGAAAGGAATGAGAAGCCAAAAACGACCCGGCAGAACAGTGCGCGAACCATGAATCATTGCACTGTGAGCGAGATTGGCATTTCCAGCCAGAATCGCAACATCGCCCCCCGTCACAGATTCCTCACCGAGGTTGAGGTCTCCGCCGAGAATTGCGACATCGCCCCCTATCTTGTGGCCCGAATCAACCGTAACATTTCCAAACAGGACAGCAACATCACCGCTTACATCACCTTGAACAGTCACAGAGCAGAAAGCGCACGCAACATCACCTGCATTCTCACCCTCCGTGATCTTAATATCGCCGCCAAAGCTGGCGCGGTCGTTGTCACCATGGGAATCTTTGGCGAAGGCAGGCATCGAGCACGCAAGCACGGCTAGCAGGACAATTAAGAAAGGCTGTCTGCGCATGAGTAGACCTCGATGGCTAGTTTACGGCGAACCTGCGGGATGTGACGAGCAGGCTATATCGAGCTGAATGCTAACCTTAAATCACATGAGTCACGAATTGCCAAAGGCATACGATCCGTCCGTTATCGAAGAACGCTGGGCCGAATACTGGGTCCGCGAACACTTGTTTGACGTCGCCACTCCTGAGGGTACGGAGAACGAGCGGAAGAAGTTCACGATGCTGTTGCCCCCGCCTAACGTAACGGGTCGGCTGCACATGGGCCACATGCTCAACCAGACCGAGATGGACATTCTCACGCGATGGCACAGGATGCGTGGCGAGATTGCCGTCTGGGTCCCTGGTACCGACCATGCGGGCATCGCAACTCAGATGATGGTGGAGCGCCAGCTTGCCTCCGAGGGGAAATGCCGGAGGGGATTGGGACGCGAAGCATTCGTCGAGCGCGTATGGGAATGGAAGAACGTCTACGGAGACGCCATCCTGGATCAGATGAAGCGGCTGGGCGCAAGCGTGGACTGGAGCCGCACCTACTTCACCATGGACGAGAGGCTGAGCGTCGCCGTAAAGGAGTGTTTCGTTCGCCTCTGGGAACAGGGGCTCATCTACCGCGGTGCCTACATCGTGAACTGGGACCCCTCAATCCAGACTGCGGTTTCCGACCTTGAAGTAGAGCACGAAGAGCGCGTCGGAAATATTTATCACGTGCGATATCCCTTGGCAGATGGAAGCGGTTCCATCGTCGTCGCGACTACCCGGCCTGAGACAATGCTGGGCGACGTTGCAGTGGCTGTGAATCCTGAAGATGAGCGCTACAAACCGCTCATCGGCAAAGTTGTCCTGCTCCCTCTGAGCGGTGTAAATAACGGACCCGACCGCGAGATTCCTATTCTGGCCGATGACTGGGCCAAACCGGAGTTTGGCACCGGCGCGGTAAAGGTGACTCCAGCGCATGATCCGAACGACTTCGCAATCGGTCAGCGCCATGGGCTTCCGAATCTTTCCATACTCGATGAAACGGCGCATGTTGCATTACCGGGTTCGCCATACGATGGGATGGACCGCTATGCCGCCCGCAAAACGATCATCGAGGATCTGAAAGAACAGGGCCTGTTGGTCGACGTGAAAGAGCACACACTTTCAATCGGACTAAGCCAGCGCACCGGAGTCGTGATCGAGCCGCGGCTGTCCCAGCAATGGTTTATCAAAATTCAACCTCTCGCCGACAAGGCAATCGAGGCCGTGGATAAAGGCTACATCCGCTTCACACCGGATCAGTACCGCAAGACGTACGACGAATGGATGAAGAACATTCACGACTGGTGCATCTCGCGGCAACTTTGGTGGGGGCACAGAATTCCTGCGTGGCATTGCGCCAGGTGCGGAGAGATTACGGTTGCACGCGAAACTCCCACGGGTTGCCACGCTTGTGGTTCCAATGAGTTGACTCAGGAGACAGATGTACTCGATACGTGGTTCTCGAGCGGACTGCTTCCCTTCACCGCATTTGGTTGGCCGGGAGCAGAAGGCTCTGGTGGACTGACTGCTGATCTCGCTGCGTTCTATCCCACCGATCTTCTGGTTACAGGCTTCGACATTCTCTTCTTCTGGGTAGCCAGGATGATCATGCTTGGCTGCTACTTCATGCTCGATGTCCCGATGCCTGATGGCTCAGAACGCACACTGAGAGATGCGGTTCCATTCCGTGAAGTCTATATTCACGCACTGGTACGTGACGCCGAGCGGCAGAAGATGTCAAAGACCAAGGGCAACGTAATCGACCCAATCGACATCGTCACGAAATTCGGCACCGATGCAGTGCGCTTCACATTGGCGAGCATGGCCTCTCCTGGAACCGACATCGCCTTCAGCGAAGCACGCACGGAAGGCTATCGTGCATTTGCAAACAAAATATGGAATGCAGCCAGATTTCTGTTTATGCAGATCGATCGCGCAAAAGAAGCAGGTTACAAGGTTTCGATGCTTGCCACCGGTACTGTGCCGGAGCTTCCAGATGAAACTCCGCTTGAGACGCGGTGGATCATCGCTCGGTTAAGTGCAGTCTGCTCCGAGGTCGACAAGGCGCTCGCAGACTATCGCTTCGACGAAGCGGCTGGCGCGGTTTACCAATTCTTCTGGGGAGAGTTCTGCGACTGGTACCTGGAACTGGTGAAGTTGCGGCTCGAATTTGGCGAGGGGACTGAAAAGAATCCTGTAACCGCAATCACTCTGGCGTCGCTGGTTGCTGTATTCGAGGCCGCGTTGCGGCTATTGAGCCCCTTCATGCCTTTCCTGACGGAAGAACTTTGGCATGCGTTGTACGAGGGCAATGCTCCGGTCAGGTCGATCGCGCTCACGCGATACCCACAGACCGAAGACTTTGCCTCCGACTCAGCTTCGGTTGCTGCGATGACGACGCTGCAGGAGTTGATCGTGACCGTGCGCGCTCTCCGCAAGGAACTCGGCGTTCCTGAAAAGGAAGCCGCTCCAATCAAGCTCCACGCGAACAATCGCGTCATTGCACTCGCCGACGCCAACAGCGATATGCTCTCCAGATTAGCTCGGGTAGCTTCGGCAGAGTTTTCCAGCGATGTGCTGACAGGGGCTGGTACACGTTCAACCCCAAACTTCGACGTGGCGGTTGTCTATGAACGGCAGATCGATGTAGCCGCCGAGCGCGAAAGACTGATGAAGGAAATGGCGAAATTCGAGAAAGGTCTTGCATCTGCAGAAAAGCAACTTAACAATGAAGCATTCGTGGCCAAAGCTCCTGCGCATATTATCGAAGGTCTGCGAAAACAGGCGACTGAAACCAAAATGCTGCACGAAAAAGCCAAGGCAGCGCTTGAAGCGCTGCCCTCTGCATAACGCAAGGTAGCGCTACATATGCGCCTTTTCCTGAACTTTGCCTGGAACAGGCGCCAGCCCAAGCTGCTCCAGCAGAGATAGCAGGTTCCAGTCGGCCCACTGCTCGACAATCTTACAGTCTTCCACCTTGAAGATGGATGTTCCTGTAATCGTCGCGATGCGGTTAGTCGGCTCTAAACCGAGGAACGTGGAGCGATGCGTGCCACGCGCGGTCCAGTGAGTCACAACCTCATCACGCTCGCCGATGGTGTCCTCGACAGTGAAGTTTAAGTCGGGGAATCCATTACGACAGTTAATGATATGTTGCTTCAGATTCTCGACGCCGGCGGTCAGCGAGGGAAAGACCGGATCGTGAATACGGCAATCATCCGCAACCATCTCTCGAAGGGACTCAAACTTGCCCAGGTTCCAGCACTCATCCATGAACCTGTGCACGAGCTGCTTATTATCAGAGCAGGGGTTGGTATCTGTCGTCATGGTCGAGCTCCTTGTGCGGTGCGATTATAGACCCGATTGAGGATGGGTAGAAAACACGATGCCTTTTGTCCAGTGATGGCAGTAAGATGCGGCAATCAAGGTTTAGGATGAGTGTATGGACTGGAGAAGTAAGAGGGTACGTGCACTCCTCGAATCTGCACTTGCCGAGGATAAAGCGGCCAACGATATCACCACCGCGCTGACAATCGATCCGAAAATGCGAGCAACGGGAACCATCCTTGCCAAGCAAGCTTGCATCGTCTCCGGGCTCGGCTGCATTCCAGTATTTTTGGATATCTTTGCGAAGATGAGCTCAGCTCCCTTGGGACGGTTTGAGGTGGTGAGCCATCCGGAGATCTTTGACGGAGTTAAAGTAAAACCCGGACAGCCGCTGGCAGTGATTCGTTACAACGCGGCAGCAATTCTTTCATGTGAGCGCGTCGTCCTGAACCTGATGCAGAGGATGTGCGGCATCGCTACACTCACCAACGAATTTGTTAACGCGGTCAGGGGAACGAAGACGAAGGTTCTCGATACTCGAAAAACCATCCCCGGTCTCCGTGCGTTGGACAAATACGCCGTAAGCTGCGGTGGCGGGGTGAATCACAGGCTCGATTTGCAGGATGGCATCCTGATCAAAAACAACCATATCTCTTTGGGCGGTGGACTTTCCATCGTGCTTGAAAAAGCTCTGAAAGGCCGCAAGCCCGGACAGGTCGTGCAGGTTGAGGTACGCAACCAGCAGGAGATCGAACAAGCAATCGCTGGAGGAGCGGAATCGATTCTACTCGATAATATGACACCGTCGCAGGTGAAAAAAGCAGTGAAACAAATCCACGCTACACTACCCGGAGTTCCAGTCGAGGCTTCCGGCAACATGAATCTCAAGACCGTACGAAAGTATGCGATGGCCGGCGTGGATTTCGTTTCTGTAGGTGCTCTTACGCACTCTGCCACAGCGGTCGATCTAAGTATGCGCATCACTGCAGATGTGTATTAGAGTACGCAATGACTTTTGATCTGACGACAGTAGAATCAGGTATCCTCGGAACACGATTCGCAGGGCAAGTGAAATACTTTCCTTCCGTGGATTCAACGAATCAGCTTGCGTTAGAAGCAGCACAGGCGGGAGAGCGAAGCGGCGTCTGGATCGCCGATGAACAGCTCGCCGGGCGCGGACGTAGCGGGCATAGTTGGCATTCCGCAGCGGGAGACGGACTCTATGTGAGCGCTCTTGTCACTCCACTGCTTGAAATAGGAAAGGCCCTATGGATTTCGCTTGCAACTGGGCTGGCCGCAAAGACCGCGATCCTCGAAGTCGCGCAACTTGAAGTTGATATCCGATGGCCGAACGATCTTTTGATTCATGGACGTAAATGCGGAGGCATTCTGGTAGAAACGGCCATCGCTCACGCGGAGCAGGATACCTCTGCGATGCTGCGTCATGCTGTAATCGGAATAGGGATCAATCTGAATCACACGAAATTCCCCGGAAGAACTTGCACAGGTTGCAACCTCATTGAAACTTGCAAGTGGGCACACAATCTCACGGGAACAGCTGCTTGCTGCCATCCTGCGGCAACTTGATAGAGAGATGCAGCTGCTGATTCAAGGCGCCGATGAAGGAGCCAATGGCAAAAGCTTGCTCGAAAGGTTTGCTGCTGCATCTACCTGGGTAAAAGACAAGCGCGTGCGGGTTGAGGAATCGGGTGGATATACTGGCGTGACAGCCGGATTCGACGATCGTGGCTTTCTGCAGGTCGACGGCGATGATGGCGCAAGACACACGGTGCTCTCGGGCGGCGTGCGAGAGATATAGGAAAGAACGAGGCGGGAGAGCGACGATGCTACTGGCACTCGATGTAGGAAATACAAATGCTGTTTTTGGTCTTTTCAAACTGGCCAGTGAGGGCACAAAGCCTGAAGTTATAGCGAACTGGCGAATTACGACTCCAACTGAGCAAACTGTAGATGAGTTCGGAATTCTCCTGCAGAATCTATTCGCATTACGTGGCTTGAAGATGGATTCTGTAACAGGTATAGCTATCTCATCTGTCGTTCCTCCTCTTGACACCATGATGCGGCAGGCGTGCGAGACCTATTTCGGATTGAAGCCTTTGGTCATTGAACCTGGAGTAAAGACTGGGGTACCTGTTCTTACCGACAATCCAGCTGAAGTGGGAGCTGATCGAATCGTGAATTGCGCAGCAGCTTTTGAAGAGTTCGGTGGACCAGCCATTGTTGTAGATTTGGGAACGGCTACAACCTTCGATGTGATTTCGAAGAAGGGAGAATTCCTGGGAGGAGCAATTGCACCTGGGCTCGGAATCTCGGCTGGAGCTTTATTCGCGCGAGCCGCTCGTCTGCCGCGTGTTGATATCAAGAAGCCAGCAAAGGTGATAGGGACTAATACCATTGACCATATGCAGATCGGGTTGTACTACGGATATATCGGGCTGGTCGATGGGATCCTCGAGCGAATGATCGCAGAACTTGGCCCGGAGACAAAGACCATAGCAACTGGTGGCCTTGCGAAGTTAATCGCTGGAGGTTCCAGATATATAGCCGTGGTAGATGAGATGCTAACCCTGAATGGACTGCGAATCATTTATGAGCGCAATCAGCAACGGCACAAGAGACATTCTGTACAGGCGTAGCCTGATTATTCGAGGATGCAGAATTACTTCAATTACTTCACAGAGATCGAGGAGCGGTTTCAGCAGAGGCGCGGATCTCTTCTGATGCTCTCAACGCTCGATTGGGCTTTGATTGAAACGTGGCGCGAAGCGGGAATTCCACTCGAAGCCGTGTTACGTGGAATCGATAACGCATTCGACAAGTACGATACAAAAACGTTGCGTTCGCCCCACAAAATGCGGAAGGTGAATGGGCTTGCATGGTGCGTCCAGAGCGTAATGGAAGCCACAGAGAAAGCATCGGAAGCCTCGATCGGTACGGCACCTGCGATAGGCGCACAAGCGGATAGCGGTTTCGAAATTGAACGTGTGCATCGATATCTCGTCGAGAACGCCGCTGCCGTCGAAGCGGCACCCCTCGATCCGCCTGCGGACACGACTGCTGCTGAGATCGCAGGCCGTCTGCGTGCCCTGGCCTCCGGATTACATGTTGAACCATCGCAGTCACTCGAAGAATTGGACCGCACTCTAACTATGCTGGAGGAAAAATTGTTTGCCTCGCTGATGACTGCGGCCCGAGATAGTGAGCTGGAAGCGCTGAAGGAGCAGGCCTCCCGGGAATTGGCACCCTACCGTGGAAAGATGCAGGCGGTACAGATTAAGCAGGTCACCACTCAATTCCTGCAAAAGAAGCTGCTCGAAGCAAGGAAGCTTCCGCGCCTTAGCCTTTTCTATATGAGCCTTGGATAGATCGCCTATGCGACTGCTTATAGAAAAAGTCGTCTATGGAGGTAGCGGACTGGCGCGACCAGATGACAGCTCGGGTTCTATATTCGTACCCTTTACATTGCCGGGAGAGATCGTTGAAGCCCAGGAGTTGGGAGTCAGGAAAGGACGCCGCGAGGCAGAGTTAGGACAGATAATCGAACCATCGCCCGCAAGAATTGCGGCGAGATGCGTTCATTTCGGCGAGTGCGGCGGGTGTAGTTATCAGCATGCTCAATACGAAGAGCAACTTTCCCTTAAGGCCGGCATCCTGCGCGAGTCGCTGGCGAGAGCGGGATTGGCTGAGTTGCCGGAAATCACTCAACACTCTGCTGATCCATGGGAATATCGAAACAGGATTCGATTGCGACTCGCTAAGTTCAACGGCATTTTACGAGCTGGTTATCTTCGGAGGGAATCAGAGGATTTCCTGCCGGTACAAATGTGTTCAATCGCGGCTCCGCTGCTGTGGCGCGCTGCGGAGGCGCTGCTGCAGTTGAAGAGTGAAGCGGCGCATTGGTTACAGTCGATTTCTGAGGTGGAGTATTTTGCCACTGCTGATGAAACCAAACTTCAGGCGATGTTCTTTGTGAGCCACGAACCTTCTAAAAGTTTCGCTGACTTCTGCGAACATCTGCGCCAGAGCATTCCAGAACTGACGAGTGCCGGAGTGCAGATTCAGCAGAAGGCAGGCCACAATCGCAAATCCTTGCGAACGAAACCAGGATCAACATGGGGCGCAGGGGGACTAAATTATGTTGTCGCAGGCGAAAATTACTGGGTTAGTCGCGGAGCCTTCTTTCAGGTAAACCGCTTTCTTCTGGACAAACTTGGGCATCTGGTAACACAGGGCCGAAGTGGGACAATCGCGTGGGATCTGTTCGCAGGAGTTGGACTGTTTTCACGCCTGCTCGCAAAAAACTTTACGAAAGTGGTAGCTGTCGAAGCGGCGGCAGACGACCTGCTGCGAACGTTCAAGGGCACAGGCCGCGTTGCCGTGAGGGCCGCAGTCATAGATTTCCTCCGCCAGGCCGTGCTCGAACGTGAGAGGCCGGAACTCATCGTCATGGATCCGCCGCGAGCCGGAGTTGGATTGGAGGCTTGCGCTCTATTAATGCGCCTGCGTCCACTGGAGACGGTCTACGTGTCATGCGATCCAACTACGCTCGGGCGTGATTTAAAGGCAATGATAGACTCCGGCTACAGGCTGGCTGAGTTGCATATGGTGGATATGTTTCCACAGACCTTCCATCAGGAGACTGTTGCTGTCCTGAAGAGAAATGCCTGGTAGAGGAACGGGGGCAGGTCTGACAACAAAAGTGCAACAGACTCTTTGGGCCAGAAACCAAGTTGAAAGGCTTCTCTTTCGTAGAGCGCCGCTATTGGCAGCCTCATGTTGGTTTGCTCTAGGAATGGCGATAGGTCGAACCTGGCTCCCCTCTGCAATTTTGCTGGCCGCGATTACCTATGTGATCATCCTTGCCTTCATTGCACTACGTTTGAGTTCCTGGGTTGCTATAGCTCCGACAGGAGTATTGTGGATTGCGGCGGGCCTGTGGTGCTGGCAGATACGACCCATTCCATCTGCACAGACTGCGCTCAAACAATACGCGGATGGTCTGAGCCGTCAGGTGAGAGGCCGGGTTGTTCGTATTCGTGAACTACCACCGAGAGCGACTTCTACGGATCAGGACAAAGATACTGCCTGGTCGCTTGAGCACGAACCGGAGAAAGCGTCAGCGCTTTCAGTCGATATCGAAATCAATGCAGTCGAAGAAGTCACACCTGATGTCTCTCGAATGGTTCCTGCTAATGGCGGCGTTCGGATAACCGCGGTCGTCGATCGAATACGTCCTGAGTTGCAGTGCGGCGATCTCATTGAAGCGCCAATGATATTGAAGGTTCCGGAGCGATATCACGATCCCGGAGTCTGGCAATACGCCGACTATCTTCTGGATCAAGGCATCGGCCTTCACTCAACTGTCCATTCAGCAAAGCTACGTGTCGTTGAGAATGCTACACCGACTTTGCGGTGTCGTTTGTTTGCCGCACAAAGCTGGGCATCAGCGCGAATGCTGGACTATACCCGATCGAGTACCAACCATCGCCTTCCACGAGCCATGCGCCTGAGCGAAGAAGATACTGGCATGCTTAACGCGATGCTCTTCGGTGATCGTACGCGCCTTAACCATACCCTGCGGATAGGGTTCGAACGCACTGGTTCGTTTCATCTATTTGTCGTCTCGGGCATGCACGTGGCTCTACTTGCGGGCATGATGTTCTGGATAACGCGGCGACTGCGTCTGCACGAATGGCTCGCAACTGTGCTGACTCTCTTGATGACGTTCGTCTATGCACTATTGACCGGCTTTGGTCCGCCCGTTCAACGAGCACTGTTCATGACTACTGTCTTTCTTCTCGCGCGATTGATGTCACGTGAGCGAAGCGTCCTCAATGCGCTCGGAGCTGCGGTATTGGCGGTTCTGGTACTCTCGCCGGCGAGCCTGACGGAATCAAGCTTCCAGATGACCTTCCTCGTAATTATCGGCATCGGAGGAATCGCCATACCGCTTGGCGAGCAGACTTTCCTGCCCTACGCGCGTGCTTCCGCAAAACTCGATCAGACGTGGCGCGACCAGAGTCTCCCACCTCGAGTCGCGCAGTTTCGGGTCATGCTTCGCCTTTGGGGTGAATCGTTACAACAATCGTTCGGAAAATGGGCTTACCATTTGCCGGCGAGCGGAATGCGAATTGTTCTGTGGGCAGCGGAGCTTGCGCTCATCAGCATAGTCGCAGAGACCGTGATGGCGCTGCCGATGGCGATGTACTTTCATCGTGTGACGGTCTTTGCTCTACCTGCCAACATGATGACCGTGCCCATTGTGGTTATCCTGGCGCCTTTGGCGATTGTGACATTTTGCGCGGCGCTCATAAGCTCTTCGCTTGCATTGGCTCCCGCTGCACTTACCGCGCTCCTGCTCCATGCAATTACCGGGGGGATTACGCTCGTCAGTCATCTTCACGCGGCTGATCTACGCGTTCCGGCTCCGTCGTGGCAGGTTTCAGTTTTGGCGCTCATGACGTGGACGTTCTGTTGTTGGGCAGTACGCAGGTCACGAGCATGGGCCTGTATCGTTGCTGCAATACTGCCGGCAACCGCAGTGATGGTGCTCTGGCCGGAGCCGCCAAGGTTCACATCCGGACAGCTTGAAGTGACTGCTCTCGACGTCGGTCAGGGCGATTCTCTGCTGCTTGTCAATCCCGAAGGCCACACTATGTTGATCGATGCCGGCGGACCTGTCGGCGGGATTACCGAAGCAGCAGCAACGAGTACCTTCGATGCCGGCGAAGAGATTGTTTCTCCCTATCTATGGTCGCGGAGAATTCGATGTCTTGATGTACTCGTCTTGAGCCATGCCCATAGCGATCACATGGGCGGCATGCCGGCGGTAATGCGGAACTTCCGGCCGAGAGAACTCTGGGTAAGCATTGATCCTTACTCTGTAGCCTATCGCAGCTTGTTAGTCGAAGCTGCTGATCTCGGCGTAACAGTTCGACATTACCATGCAGGTGATGCTATCGACTGGAGTGGCACGCGAGTAGCTGTTCTCGCCCCTGATCTGAAGTACAGCAATACGGGGCCTCCGGTAAATGATGACTCCTTAGTATTGCGTGTTGAGTATGGCGCTGCCTCAGCGCTGCTTGAAGGAGACGCCGAGGCTTCAAGTGAGCAGAACATGCTGGCTCAGCATCGCGTGGCTCCCGTGACGCTGCTGAAAGTCGCCCATCACGGAAGCCGCTCTTCAACGACACCTGATTTTCTTGCTGTTGCTGAACCAAAAGATGCTCTCGTCTCGGTCGGCAAGAATAATACGTTTGGACATCCTCGGTTCGAGGTAATCGATCGAATCGCCAGAACTGGCGCAAGGCTCTATCGGACGGACGAGTTTGGTCTGACTACCTTTCTCCTGAGCAAAGATGGAAACATTCAGACGAAAATCGACGCAAACGATTGATTCAATTGTCCCTGGGACTGAACCAATCCAGGTTACCTCGACCAGCATCTGAACTGATGTGAGTCATCTGTTTTCAGAGTAGTGTTGAGGTAGCGGAGGCTCGGCCTGATGGAATTAGACCAACCTGGGAATGACACAGTCGTACCTAAACCTGAAGAATTAGCTGAAGAGCAGAAGCGGCTCCGCCGTCTGCAATTCATGATGAATATGGTGATGCAGACAATCGCTCAGGATTCAACGTTGACAATCGATGAGGCGTCGCAGATGATCGCCGACTCGAGAAAAGCGGCGCTGACGATGTTTCCTGGCAAGGACCTTGCCTACGATCTCATCTGGCGACCGCGTTTCCAGCGACTGATGCGGGAACGGTTCCGAATTATGTAAAAGCGTTTGCCGATTACAGTAGAGGCTGGCTCCGTTGAATACTCACCGCGGAGCAGGCTTCTTCTCTGTCTCCCCCCAAATCAATCGTCCCTTTTCTCATCCTCAACGCGGGCGTGAATCAAATAATATTGGAACGTTACTCCGTTACTGATCCCAGACGGACTCCTGGAGGCATTGAACTCATGACCAAGCACCTTATTCGCGCCGCGCTAACCTTACTGCTGACTGCGCCCTTCGCCGCCAACGCTCAAAACAAGGCCATCGATTTCAATCCAAAGATGCCGTTTTCCGATGGCTTCGTCGCAGGCAATACACTCTACGTCGCAGGTCAGCAGGGGCCTGATGATAACGGTAAGGTCACCGGCACCACCATCGATTTTCAGACTGAGCGCACCATCGGCGCCATCAAGCGGATCGTCGAGAAGGCCGGCTTCAAGATGACCGACCTGGTCAGCGTTACTGTCTACGTCACCGACCTGAATGACGTTCCCAAGATGAATGAGGTTTATAAACGCCTCATGCCCAATCCCAAGCCTGCCCGTGCTACCGTCAAGGTCGCCGGCCTAATCGGCGACGCCAAGATTGAAATCTCAGCCATTGCGGTAAAGCAGTAGTAATCGCTGTGTTTCCATCCTTTGCGAAGGCTAAGGATGGCACCCTGCAGAGAGTGTCAGTAGCATCGAATGTTGCGACGTTCAGGCATCTCATCGCGAAAGCGATCATTCATGTGTCCGCTCCGCACTGAAAGAGATGCTATGGAGTAGCCACCCACTAAATCCTCGGATTCGCGCATACTTAACAGAGGTAATCCTCAATGTTTATGAACCATCGCCGCAAATCGCTTTTCATGGGCTTAGCCACTTCCCTGCTGCTCACTTCTTCACTCTTCGCCCAGGACTCCGGCCCTGCGCGCCCCAGGATTACCGGTATTTCGCATGTTGGATACTTCGTGTCTGATCTGCCCAAAGCCATCGTTTTCTGGCACGACTTTCTCGGCTTCGATGAAGCCTACACCCTCACCAAAAAGGACAGCAGCGACGTCCGCATAGCATTCCTCAAGATCAATGATCGCCAACATATTGAGCTGTTCAACGAGCCTTCCACTCACCCGCCCAATATGATGAGCCACATCTGTTTTACCGTCGACGATATCGAAGCGATGCGCGCGTATCTCCGATCCAAAGGATTCGATGTGAAGCCCGGCAATGGAGGCAAGACCAGAACCGGTGATTACGCCTTCGAAATCAAGGATCCGGATGGCATGCTCGTCGAATTTGTGCAGAGTCTTCCGGATGGAATGGAAGCAAAAGCCGCCGGCAAATTCGCTCCCGCAACCCGTATCTCTACCCAGATCTACCATGTTGGCTTCCTCGTAGGAAACAGCGAGAAGTCGATGGATTTTTACGGCAAGATTCTTGGTTTTCAGGAGACGTGGCGCGGGGGAGCCAATCCTAAGGAGTTGAGTTGGATCAACATGCGTGTCCCGGATGGGACAGACTATGTTGAGTTCATGCTCTATCGGAAGCTGCCCGGTACCTTCGGCACCAAAAATCATGTGGCACTCCTGGTACCGGATGTCCAGAAAGCTGTGGACGATCTCGAAGCTCGTCCGGCGTTCAAGACCTATGGCAAAGAGCTGAAAGCCGCCGTCGGCATCAATCAGAAGCGCCAGGTGAACATCTACGATCCCGATGGAACTCGCGTTGAGTTGATGGAAGGCAACACCATCACGGGCAAACCGACACCTCCTTCGACCGCTCCGCCTCCTCCGCCAGCGCACGATTGAAATTTCGAATTACTGAAAGGAACCAAACTCATGAGCCGGAGTTTCTCACGCCGCACCTTTCTTGCGAGCCTTGGCGCACTTGCCTGTCATGGCATCCCCTCTTTCGCCGCTGCGCCTGATCGATCGGGCTCGATCCGCTTTGGGTATACCGCGATGACATGGGGCAGCGAAGAGCGCCAGGCGATGGATGACATCAGCGCGGTGGGTTTTCCGGGAATTCAGTTTCGCGCGAACGCAATCACGGACTTCAAGCCTGCAGAGCTGAAAGACCTGCTCGCACAACACAAGCTCACCTTTGTTGCCCTCTCCAGCGGAGATGTCTCCCTGGACGAACCTGAAGAGACCCAGATCGCAAAGCACGTTGCAAACGCACAGTTCGTGAAAGACTCCGGTGGCTTGTACCTTCAGATACTCGATGTCCTGAAAGCTTACCCACGCTCAGCCACTCCCGATGAATGCAAGCGGCTTGGGAAGCTGCTCAACGCGCTCGGCAAGCGGACAGCGGATATCGGAATTCCGCTCGGCTATCACAATCACCTCAACACGCTTAGCCAGATGCCCGGGAACCTTGATCTCATTCTGGAAAATACCGATCCAAAATTCGTGAAGCTGGAGCTTGATACGGCGCACTGCCTGGCCGGCGGAGGCGATCCGGCAAAGGCAATCGAAAAGTATCACGATCGCCTTCTCTTTCTTCACCTCAAGGACGTGCGCGACATACCGGCCGACACTCCGAAAGCGAGATATCCCTTTGAGTTCGTCGAGCTCGGGCGCGGGCGCGTCGATCTGCCGTCAGTCTTCGATGCGCTCCGGAAGGTGAAATTCAGCGGCTGGGCTGTCGTCGAACTCGATCGTGTTCCGGATCAATCGAGAACTCCGAAAGAATCCGCTCTCATCAGCAAAAACTATCTCGAAAAACGGATCGGTGTCTCAGTTTAGTGTCTCCGGAGGTTTCCGTTGCGCGTTGGCATCATTGGAACAGGCGCTATCGCTCAAAAGCACGCGCTCGCTTATCAAAATATCGGATTCAAGATCGTCGCGTGCACGAACAGGACCGGAGACAAAGGGCGGCAGTTCGCCGCAACTCACGGCGCAGAGTATTACGCGACCATCGAGGAGCTCTGCCGGCAGGCGCAGGTCGATTATGTGGATCTCTGCACCTTCCCCGGTCTTCGTCTGCCTGTTGTTGAGCTCTGTGCGAAGTATGGAAAGAACATACTGGTGCAGAAACCCATGGCAACCGACCTGGGCACTGCCGGCAAGATGATTTCTGTTGCAGCCTCGGCCGGGATTCAGCTGGGAGTGGTGAGCCAGCATCGTTTCGATGACTCCACGCTCTTCCTCCAACGAGCTATCCAGCAGGGTCGTCTCGGCCGCATTCTCCAGGCCGATGCTTACATCAAGTGGTATCGCTCGGCCGAGTACTATAGCCGTCCCATCAAAGGCAGTTGGGATGGCGAAGGCGGGGGTGCGCTCATCAACCAGGCCATCCACCAGGTCGATTTGCTTCTTTACCTCATTGGCCCTGTCTCCAGAGTCTTTGGCGAGTGGCAGCTGGGCGCGCTTCACCGGATCGAGTCGGAGGATGTCGTCAACGCTCTTCTTCGATACGGCAATGAGGCAACCGGCGTGATCCAGGCTTCGACGGCATTCTGGCCAGGTTATCCGGAACGCATTGAGATCCATGGCACCAAAGGCAGCGCGATCATCACGGGTGACAAGCTCACCGCATGGGATGTCATCGATGACTCCGGCGAGCCTGCACCGGTCGCTTCACAGGTCGCGTCCGGAGCCTCGGATCCGATGGCTATCTCGGTGGTGCCGTTTGAACGACAGTTCCTCGATTTCGCCGAGGCGTGTGAAAAGGGACGGCCACCTCTCTGCTCCGGGGCAGATGGTTATCGCGCCCTCGAAGTTGTGCTGAGCGTTTACGAATCCTGCCGTACAGGACAGCCTGTGGCGATTCGGTCAGCTTTGTAGAACAACTCATTTCGACCTTCAGACAGGGGTATACCCCCTCCCCTATCTTTTGGCACAAATTGTTCATTCCATTATGGTTAGATCAAAACTTACGCCTAAATTATTCCATTCAAATGACTTGCCTTCAAGTTACAGAAAATAAACGAGATAAAAGACAAGGTTCCGGGGAGGTCCCGAAGCCTTTAGAGAGTTCTATACCTATTTTAGCAAGGTCCGCTAACCGGTCTGCCACCACTAAGTTATTCGTTTTCTTTTAGTTGAGAGATTTTGGGCTTGACAAGTTATTGAAGGGGTTTTTGGATTTGTGGTTCCGCATTCCGATCTCTATCTCTGACTCCGATCAGATAGAGCAAGCTGTCGAGTCCCAGAAATGAGACTGCGTGCCCGGCTGTTTGCCGAACGATCGGTTTCGCCCGGAAGGCGATACCCATACCGGCGATCCCGAGCATGGGCAGATCGTTTGCTCCATCGCCCACCGCGACTACCTGCTCGAGCGAGATGTTTTCCTGGCGAGCAATCTGCCGCAGTAACTCAGCCTTTCGGGCCCCATCCACGATTTCCGTCCTGACTTCTCCGCTGACCTTGCCGTCGACGATATCCAACTCATTGGCGTAGACGTAATCGATTCCAAGGCGCTGCTGCAAGTGCCGGGCAAAAAAAGTGAAGCCTCCGGACAGGATTGCCGTTTTGTAACCAAGCATCCTGAGCGTCCCGATCAGTTGTTCCGCTCCCTCGACGAGGGGGATTGAACCGAGCAGCTCATGCACACGGCGCTCGGGAAGCCCGCGCAGCAACGCCACGCGACGCCTGAAGCTCTCCTGAAATTCGATCTCGCCGCGCATGGCTGATTCGGTAATCGCGACAACCTTATCGGCTACCCCCGCCATCTTTGCCAGTTCGTCGATGACTTCGCCCTGGATCAATGTGGAGTCCATGTCGAAGGCAAAGAGCCGGCGGTTGCGGCGAAAGATGCTCTCGCGCTGGAAGGCGATGTCGATTCGCAGATCGTGAGCGATGGCAAGAAAGGCCGCGCGCATGGAAGCTTCGGAGGTGGCGGTTCCGCTCGCGTGAAGCTCAACGCAGGCATTTGATTCAGGGTTGTGTACGGCAAGAGATAATCGTCCGGAGAGCCGCTCGATGCTGTCGACGTTAAGGCCGTGGTCAGCGATGATGGCGCTGACCTGAGAAAGATGATTCGCGGAGATCGCCCGTCCAAGGACCGTGATGATGAAGCGGTCTTTGCCCTGAGACTGGATCCAGTGATCGAGCTCCGCTTTTGTGACGGGAGTGAAATTCACCCGCAGGTCCAATTCAGCAGACTTCTCAATCAACGCGGCTTTGAGGTGAGGAAGATTGTCAGACGAGATTTCGATTAAAAGGCCGAGAACGAGCGTTTCGTGAACGACCGCTTGTCCAATGTCAAGCACGCATGAATCGTAACTTGCAAGGATTGCAGTTAATATTGCGGTGAGACCCGATTGATTCGGGCCTGAGAAATGAATCAGGGCTGTTTCTTTCATCGCGACAAAGGCTTCTATCTCAGCCTAGCAGGAAGACACGAGGATTGTGTCCTGCCTCTCCAACAATATCCTGAGCATGGCATATCGATCCCGGAGATCCCGATCGTCCTAAAGAGTATTGCAATGTGAATTTGGATTTCTGACAAGGCCTCGTTCAGGAGCGATGGTGAAGCTGCCATTCCCGTTGCCCAACATCACATCGAATGTGTCGCCTTCATCGTCGTCATAGATCACAGCGAGATCCGGGACGCCATCGCCATTGAAGTCCGCGGCAGAAATATGTGGCGTCGTCCCTCGCATACGAAGAGGAAAGGACCACATATGACCGAGTGAGCCGTCGCCAGTGCCAAGAAATACGGTCACCGAACTCGCACGCGAGTCTGAGACCGCAACGTCCAGAATGCCATCCTTGTTGAAGTCAGCAACTGCGATCGACCTGACCGATTCAAGATGAGCGATTTCGCGGACAGAGTTGAAGCTGCCTGTTCCGTCACCCAGAAACATTGTTAGTGTGCCGTCTTCGTTTCCAACGATCAGGTCAGGGATGCCATCGTTGTTGAAGTCGCCACTCACCATGGCCCGGGGTGCGCTGCCCGGCACCGATCGGGAAGTCACCATTTTGAATGCACCGTTTGCCTGACCGAGTGACACCGTCAAGTGGCCGGGCTCGTGGCTATCCTCGGTATGCGGAGTGATCCTGGCTATATCTGCTATTCCATCCCGATTAAAATCACCGATGACAATCAATGGTGCACCTTCGTCGGGATCATCCTGAGATGGCCGTCCAGACTCGGTAACACCCGGGGATGCTGCAGGTTTCACAGCATGGCTCGCATTTGAGTCTTGAGCAGACGCCAATGCTGCATTCGCAAATATCCCCACAAATATGGCGGGAAGAATGCATAATCTGACAGCGGCGCGGACCATTTGAAATTCCTTTAAGAAAAGACTACTCGCGTGCTCGCAACCATGCCATTTCCCGGGGCTAGCGTGCCGGCTCCAGTTTGTGAGCCGTCTCCGGAAGCGCCCAGGCGAAGAGTACACCTCCGCTGCTCGTCATCAGGTATTGTCTGCCATCCAGCTCATAGGTACTGGGCGAGCTGAACATGGGGGCGCCCATACCAGCATGCCACAAGGTTTTGCCATTGGCCGTATCGAGCGCCAGAACACTGCCGTGAGCATCGCCTGTAAAGGTGAGGCCCGAGTCGGTGGTGAGTACTCCAGCGCCTGAGCCTCCTTGTCCTACGTCATGGGTCCAGCGCAGTTTTCCGGTCTGGTAATCAATGGCCTCGATGACGCCTTTGCCCCACAGACCGTAGTCCGCACCTGCCCACCCATAATATCCATCCGCGGGCTTGGCGAAGTAAATGCTGTAGCTGGGGTGCGCATCCACAATAAAGAGCCCGGTTTTGGGATCAAAACTTGGAGCGCGGAAGTTGGTGAGTCCACCTTCATCCGGCGCGATCAAACGTCCATCGGGCGCAGGTTCCTTTGCAGGATTGGAAATTGGGCGGCCATCTTTATCCACGCCAAGCGACCAATTCACGGGCCCGAACGGGGTGGTGAGAAGGCTTTTCCCGTTCGTACGGTCGAGAACAAAAAAATAACCATTGCGCGAAGCCTGCATCAGCATCTTGCGTGGTTGGCCGTGAAAGTCACCGTCTACTAGGACAGGTGTTTCCACTGCATCCCAATCATGCGTGTCGTGAGGAGAAACAGAAAAGCCCCACACGAGCTTTCCTGTATCGGGATTCAGGGCAACAATGCTGCAGCTATAAAGATCGTCTCCCGGACGCGTTTTTCCGCTGAGCACCGGCGTTGGATTGCCTGTTCCCCAATAAAGAAGATTGAGTTCAGGGTCGTAGGTCCCTGTCATCCATGTCATTCCGCCAGTGGTGCTGTCGGGTGTTCCCGCGGGCGGCGTGCTGTCCCATTGCCATTGGGTCGTGCCGGTTTCAGGATCAATGGAGCGCAGATAGCCGGCGAGATTATCGAAATCTCCCGAAACGCCAATGATGACGTGATTGCCGACGACGAGAGGCGCCATGGTCGTCCAGTAGCCCTTCTTCACATCCGCTACGGTGACGTCCCAGCGTATGCTCCCGTCTTTTGCATTCAGCGAAATAAGGTGACAGTCGGGAGTGAGGTAGTAAAGCCATCCTTTATACATGGCTACTCCCCGCTGGCCGATATGCGACCCATCGTCGGTTGGCTTGTTGTAGTGCCAGAGCATATGCCCGGAGCGGGCGTCGACAGCCCAGATGTTATCCGGCACAGTGAAATAGAGTATTCCGTCAACAAGCAGGGGGGTCGATTTGATCGCCGCAGTCTGATTGGTTTGAAACGCCCACGCAAGCGTGAGGTACGCGACATTTTGCGGAGTAATTTGCGTAAGCTGACTGTGCCGCCTGCCTGAATAGTCGCCATGGTAGGTGGGCCAGATCTCTGAAGACGGATGGCTCATGGCCGCGGGCTCAAGATTCTGCGCGATCAGGGAAGGAAAGAATCCGGAATAAACCGCCGCGGTCGCAAAAGCCAGGGTGTGTTTCCAAAATTTCATAAGAATAATATGACCTCTTCAGCAGGCGCGTGGTTTCAGCGCAGGGTTTGCAGATACGCCATCAGGTTGTGAATGTCTTCGTCCGTATATTTGCTGAACAATTCAACATGAGCATCGACCGGCGAATCTACGGTGTAGCGAATACGAGCAACAGGCCACGAATGATAAACGCCGTCGATGTCACGCAATCCGATCGTGAACTCATCGCGATAAGCAAGCAGCCCGGTTATCGTCTGGCCGTGAGCGAGGGTTACCGTCACCTTGTTCTTCGCATTTCGCGGATAGAGCATCTGTTGTTCCAGTTGCAGACCTTCGAACCGCGAGGCTACTCCAGCAAGATCGCCGGTCGGTGCGTGACACCGGGCGCAGCCACCAGCACCATTGAAGTATTGCTTGCCCGCTTCAACATTTCCTGTCTGAAGATCGCTTACATCGACTCCCCGGCGTCCGCCAGGGCGGGAAGATGATGCCTGACGGCGGATGAAGACGAAAAGGCTATTCAGCTCTTCGTTGGAAAAATTGAAGGCGGGCATCTTCTTTTCAGGCCGGCCGTTACGGATAACGTCTGCGACGCTGGTGCCCTTCGTATCCGAAAGCACCAGCTTCGATCGAGTGAGATCAGGCCCGGATTCGCCTCCTGCCGCATCGCGTCCGTGACAGAAGGCGCAGTTACGCTGGAAGACATGCCGTCCGGCTTCAGCAACGTTCGCAGCGCCAGTCGACGCTCCCGCTGCAAGATCATCCGTTGCGAGGAAACGCACCAATGCTGTCATTTCTTCCTGCGGCAATTGATTGAATGCCGGCATGCGTCCCTTGCCAGTATGGATAAGATTTTCAATCTGCGGCGGTGTCAATTGACGATTGACGTCAAGCAGAGGCGGAAATCCCGGGAGAATGCCTTCTCTTTGTTCTCCGTGGCAAACGGCGCAGTGTTTGGCATAAGACTGCGCGCCGAGAGGGTTGCCAGGCGCTTGTCCCGATGCAGTCGCCTGACACCAGCCGACGCTGTGGAACGCGGGAACGAACCCTGCAGTTACAGTGAGCAAAGCCAGAATGTGAAGTCTCTTCATAATTGTATTGACTGCTTTTGGTTCCTTTACTACATATCTATTTCGAATACTTGATCAGTTGCATAAAGCCATAATCCATATGTAACTGCTGATGGCAGTGCCACAGCGTATCGCCCGGATTATCCGCAATAAAATCTACTTCGACGGTATCGAGCGGCATAACGTTAATCACGTCTTTCTTCAGTCCGCTGATTTGCTTATCGCCGATGCGTGTGACCTCGAAGGTGTGCCGATGCAGATGGATCGGATGCTGATCTCCACTACCGTTACGAAAGACCAGCCGGTAGCGCTTGCCTTGCTGAACCATAAGTGAATCTGTGTTTGGCCAGGATTTATTGTTAATGGTCCAGGTATCGAATTGCGATCCCTTCATGGGCCCGATATCGCGAAATGTGAGAGTAAAACTTTCGTCTGGTTTGGGCGCAGCTGCAGCGCTTGCAAACTGCGTATAGTCCCATACTGCGGGCGCAGGATCTTTCCAGACTGGAGCGCCCTTTTTCCCTGCGTATTCGATGACGATGCCCAGGCCCATGCCGCGTGCTTTCTCAAGTGTCGAGCCGAGTATCCAGACCCCGGGTGAGTTCATTTCCACGATGGCGTCGACACGCTCCGCGACTGCGAGCGAAAGAACTTCGGTCGATTGAGGGTTTGGAACCGCATTGCCGTCCATCGCGATCACTTTGAAGGTATGCCCGGGAAGTGCGAGTACAACATTCTCGGTTGCGCTGGCATTGAGCAGACGCAGCAGTACGCGCTGGCCTTGTTTCACGCGGATCGGCTCGCCTGCTCCGAGCATGTGGGCATTCATAGTGGCGTATTTGTAGCCTACGTCAGATCCCGTCGTGAGCGGCATATTCGAGGACTGTTCACGCATAGTCTCCACCATGGGTACAAATGAGGGTTCCCAGTGATGGATCGCCAGATTGATTTCCTGATCATAATGAGCTGGCTGCTCACGGCCTTCGATCAACAGAAAGCCAAACTGTCCCGTATAAGTGCCGAGCGAGAGGTTGTCGTTGGCGGCCGCATGCGTGTGATACCAGCGAGTGCCGGAAGGCCTGGGAGTAAACGAATAGCGATGCGTTGCTCCGACGGGAATCATGGGCGAGCCTTCTTCCATCGCTCCATCGTTAAGCGAATCGATGGCCAGTCCGTGCCAGTGAACAAGGTCAGCGTTTGCTGTTGCGTTGGTCACATCGATGGAAACAGGAACACCTTCACGCAGGCGAAGCACCGGACCAGGAACCTGGCCGTTGTAGGCAGTCGTCTTGATGGAGACGCCCGGCCCTATATCCAGCGTGCATGCCTCAATGCGCAAACTGTAATCAGCCTTCGTTGAGGGGACGGCCGCGCCAAGAGCGTGCGGCATTAACGTATGCAGCGAGCTGCCTGCGAATAGTGTCCCTGCCGATGAAAGAAACTTTCTGCGATTCATGAATAATTGTGTCTCTCTATGGAAGCGATTCCATTTCATCCGATGCTTGTTTTGATCGATTGGCTAGACCCACCATGCCGCCGCGGGTTGTTCCCTCAGAATAATGTCACTTAAGAAATGCGCTGCGCGAGTAAGACCTTCTTCCGGAGAGAGAAGGCTGTCTTCATGCTCGATGGAGAGAACGCCATCGTAACCAAACATCCGCAGCGTGGAGACGAACTCCTTCCACCATTCTGCTCCATGGCCATAACCGCAGGTTCGGAAGATCCAGCCGCGATTGCGTTCGTCCGTGTAAGGCTTGGTGTCGAGAACGCCTGTACGGGATAAATTGACGGAATAAAGCTGGGTATCTTTTGCATGGACGTGGAAGATGGCGTCACCAAGAATGCGCACGGCTGCAATCGGGTCGATGTTTTGCCAGAACATGTGACTTGGATCGTAATTGCACCCAAGGGACGGACCTGCAATCTGACGGAGGCGCAGCAGCGTCTCCGGACTGTAGACCACAAAGCCGGGATGCATCTCGATAGCGATTTTTACCCCATGATCGGCCGCGAACCTTGCGCGTTCCGCCCAATAGGGCGCGACAACGTCGTCCCATTGCCACTTGAGAAGCTCCAGATATTCCGGCGGCCAAGGGCAGGTGACCCAGTTGGGCGATTTCGCGTCGGATGAATCACCGGGACAGCCGGAGAAATCAACCACAACAGAAACGCCCAGTTTTTCGGCCAGAAGGATCGTTTTACGATTCACCTCCTGCGCCTTCTTTGCCTGCGCCGGATCAGGATGCAAAGGGTTGCCGTGGCAACTCAAAGCGCTGATCGATATCCCATGATCGTCAAGCTTTTGCCGAAATTCCTTGAGCGCGGACGCGTCGTCCAGCATGCTCAATTTGCAGTGAGCGTCTCCGGGATAATTGCCTGTACCCAGCTCTACTGTATCGATTTGCAGCCCTTTCAATTTCGCTAATACTTTTTCCAGCGGCAGCTGTGAAAGCAGCGGCGTGAACACTCCCAATCTCATTAAATTGCTCCTCGTTTATTGCTGCACATTTTCCCATCGGCCGCCCGCTGCATTGCTCTTGAGTATGGCCTCAACGATGCAGGTGGAGCGGTAACCATCTTCGAAGGTGGGCAGCAACGCTGGTTTTGCTTCGAGATGCCCGCCCTCCCGTATCCATTGGTAGGCATCGCGAATCAGGTTATGGAATGCGTCCGCCCATGATTCCTGATGTCCTCCGGGCAGATGGACGTAGGGAAGAACATCGGGTGACACAAGCGAGGGATCTTTCGCCATGACGGCGTTGGGTTGATCGTGCCGGCCAATCCATAACTCGTTCTGTTCTTCCTGTCTCCATTTGAGCGAGAGTTTCCTGCCATTGATTTCAAGCTCAAGATCATTCTTGTGGCCGGGAAGCACCTGTCCGACAGAGAAGCAGCCCTTCGCGCCATTTTCGAAGCGGAGAAGAACGCTTGCCAGATCTTCCGCATGTACCTCGATAGCCTGACGCTCGCCGCTTCCTTTGGCAGAAAAAGCCTCAGCCGATGCACCTGAAGAATAGCGAACAGGAACAACCGTGGTCAGATCGGCCAGCACGGAGACGATCTTCAATCCGGAAATATGCTCGGCAAGATCGCACCAGTGCGAGCCGATATCTCCAACCGCTGAAGTAAGGCCCCCTTTTGCAGGATCGGAACGCCACGAATAGACGTTGGGATCGTTCATCCAGTCCTGAAGGTAATATCCGTGAATGAAACTCAATGGGCCAGCCTCGCCGCGAGCCACCATCCCGCGCGCCTGCTGGACAAGCGGATTGCCGCGATAGTTGAAGGTCACGACATGAGCGACTTTGGCGGCAACGGCAGCATCGCGCAACCTGCGGCCTTCTTCTGCATTCAGAGCGAGCGGCTTATCCGAAATAACGTGTTTGCCAGCCTGGAGAGCTGCCAGCGTGACAGGAAGATGCAGATGGTTCGGTGTCGTGTTGTGGATCACCTGCACGTCCTGATCAGCAATCAGCGCGTTGTAGTCTCCATAGGCGCGATCGACTTTATAGGCGCGGGCTTTTTTCTCTGCAGACTGTTGTGACGAGCCGGCGATTGCAACAACTTCTACATCACCAAGACGTCGAACGGCATCCAGATGATGAACAGCAACGAATCCAGGGCCAATCAGACCCATCCCGATCTTCTTCATGAGAGCTACACGTACTCCTTAATAAAGTTCGCTTCAGTGGCTCGTTGTCGTTGCAGAAGGATGTGGATGCGATGCTGTACTGCCTTCCGTCATTCCGAGCACCCATTTAACAGCTTCGAAATACATCTTGCGGATGTCGGGATCCTGCCATGACTCTTCAGTATGGCCAAGCGTGGAGTAAAACACGCGACCATTGCCGTACATCTTGCTCCATGCCACAGCAAAATCGCGGTCCGTGCGATGGATACGCGGATTGTTGTTGTAATCGAGCTTCGATGCATCAAGGCTGAGGAGCACGTTCACCTTATCGCGCGACCAGCTTTTGGGCTGATAGATCTCGTCGTATTTGACGAATGCTTTAGGGAAGTGACGTACCGCAGGAAAATCGGGGTCTTCATTAATGATGGGCGCATTGAACGTCATCCATGGATGCTGATCGAACCACCCGCCAATCATCTCGCCATATTCGGGCCAGTTGTAGTTGGTATCAAGCGCTGCATGGATTCCAACAAATCCTTTTCCATCTTCTTTGATAAACGACATCATGTCCTGTTTCTGGCTTGCATCCATGTCCAGCTCGCCGGTTGTGCTGGCGAAGATGAGCACATCAAAGTAGTTCAGGTTTTTCCCGTTGCGTCCAAGGTCCTTTTTAGTAAGCAACTCTGTGTCGGTGCGTATCGTCGTATCCCACAATCCGCTTTCTTTCCCCATCTCGTAGATAGCATTCATTGCTGGTGACACGGAATCATGCTCGAAACCTTTTGTCTGCCCAATGACCAGAACATGCTTGAGATGAACCTGTTTGGCATGCGGTGGAGGAGCAACGGCGATTTTGTTTTCTGATTGTTGTGCACCACCCATGTGAGCGACCAGTCCAACGATGGGCAAAACGATAAGAGAACAGAAAAATTTCCTGTGAGGGCGCAAGAACTCTCCTTTAATAATTGAACTTTCTTATCAGCAATGAAGGATATCGCTTTTGCATGACTCTGAGGAAGAGAACTGTTTAGGCTTGCCAGATAAAGTTGGATGACCATAGAGCAGCGGCCATGAGTTAAGGGACGCCGGAGTTCGCCTAGGCAGTGATCTGGCGGAAGACTCGCAGCAGGTTACCGCCCCAGAACTTGCGAATCCGCGCTTCACTGTATCCGCGCCGGAGCATGGCATCGGTGACCATGGGCAGGTCGCGAACGTCGCGCATGCCGCGTGCAAGGGTGGGGCCTCCATCGAAGTCGCTCCCGAAGCCGACGTGGTCTTCACCGATAAGCTGGATGGCCCGGTCAACGACGGCGACCCAGTCATCGACTGCCATTGCAACGGAGTCGGGGACCTGGGCGCCGTTCATTGGAAATGACGGCGCAACGAGAGCGTCGATCTCGTAGATGCTCTTGCCTTTGACACGGTCGGGGATGCTGGTGGTGTCGAAAAAAGCCTTGCCGCGCTGCGCGGTGAGCCACTGGTACTCGCGCGGGTAGTGGAATTCGCTGCCGATCTGAAAGCAGAAGACACCGCCCTTCTCGGCGAGCTTTGTCATCAGATCGTCCGGCATGTTACGAGGAATATCGTTGATGCTCCGCAGGCCGTGATGCGTCGCGATAACGGGGCGCTCGCTGATTTCGAGGACCTGAGAGATGGTGCTGTCGCCGGAGTGAGAGATATTGATGACCATACCCAGGCGGTTCATCTCGTGGATGAGCTCGCGGCCGTGGGCGCTGAGGCCATCGGATTTTGGAGCCGAGCAACAGGAATCGGCATAGTTCTGATTCCAGTTGTGAGCGGAAAGCTGGGCGGAGCGCAGGCCAAGAGCGTGAAAGTCGCGAAGGATGCCGAGGTCGCCGTCCAGATCGTAGCTGCCTTCGATGTCGAGGACCGCGGCCACCTTTCCTTTTGTGCGAATGCGGTCGATGTCGCCGCCGTTCAGGGCCAATTCGACCTGCGCGCGGTTTTCATTTAGCTGTCGCAGGGCGTAGTCCATGCGCCGGAGCGCCTGGCGGGTCTCGAAACGGCCGGGGTAGTACTCCTCGGGCACATAGATCGAGAGAAAAAAGGCATCCTCGCCGCCTTCACGGGCGCGGGGCAGATCCCACTGGCCGCTGGACTTGCGGTCGCCCATGCTGCCGCCGTGGTAGAACTCGCGGTCGAGCGCGTGGACGTGGGCGTCGAAGACGAAGGCGCCCTGATGAATGGCTCGGGCGCGGGGAGAGACCGTGGGGGCAGGCTGGTCGGGAGATGCCTGCGCGAAAGCATGCTTCCACGCGAAGGAAGCGATGGCGCCGGAGCCGAGAAATTGGCGACGAGTCAGCAAGTACGTTCTCCTCGAAGGCTGGACGGTTCCAGGTAAGAGTATTCTCCTCGCGTTGATTCGTGAACAAGACATTTGACCTATAGAAAAAGGAGAGGTGATAGGTAAGATTTCGCCATCGCAGATTCACGAATTGACGTTGTTTAAGGATTTCCTATGGCACCTTCCAAACGACCACGGCTTGCCGCTGTAGTTACCTCGTATAAAAAGTATCTGCACCCGCAGCATGTGGTGGACCGGCTGCTCGACGGTTATGGGTGGAACGGAACGTACCATCGGCCGCAGATGGATGTTGTGTCGCTGTATGTCGACCAACATGGCGAAGGCGATCTATTCCAGGAAAGGGCGGATCGCCATCCTGAGATGAAGATCTGCCCGACCATCGAGGAGGCCTTGACGCTGGGCGCCAGCAAGCTTGCAGTGGACGGCGTCGTGGTGGTCGCCGAACATGGGGTCTATCCGCTGAGCGAGAACGGCATCATGATGCGGCCGCATTATGAGTTCTTCGAGAAGATCACCAATGTGTTTCGCTCGAGCGGGCGCTCAGTCCCTTATTTCAACGACAAAGAGCTTTCGTGGAGGTGGGACTGGTCGAAGAAGATGGTCGACGTCTCGCATGAACTGGGATTTCCGCTGCAGGGAGGTTCGAGCCTGGCGGTGACGTGGAGGATTCCGTCAGTTGAGTTTCCCCTCGGGGCGACGGTGAAGGAGGCCCTCTCTGTTGGCTACGGCGGTATGACAAGTTATGACTTTCACGGCCTGGAGACGATCCAGTGCATGGTGGAACGGCGCAAAGGTGGAGAGTGCGGTGTCGAGTGGATCCAGACGTACCGGAAGGAAGCTTTCTGGAAGGCGTATCAGGATGGCGTGTGGTCGCACGAACTGATGAAAGCGGCGCTGAGCCGCAGCTCGACGCTGCGCCCGGGTGATCCGACATTTACAAACATCTTTCCGACGGTCGACCAGATGAAGGCGATGATTCCCGACCCGGTAGCGTATAACTACCGGCATCGCGACGGGCTGATGAGCACCATGATCCTGATGAACGGCATGGTGCGCGACTTTACGTTTGCCGCGACGATCGATGGGCAGTCGAAGCCATTCTCCACGCAGATGTATCTGCCGATGCCGGACGGGCGCACAACACTGGCGAGCTTCTTCAGCCCGCTGGTGCATAACGCGGAAGAGATGTTCCTCACCGGGAAGGCGCAGTATCCGGTTGAGCGAACGCTGCTTACGAGCGGGTTGCTGATTGAAGGCGTAGCGAGCGGCAAGGAGGGCCAGAAGCTGGAGACCCCAAACCTGGCCGCCGTCCAGTATCAACCTAATCCCAAGTCGACGTTCTGGAGGAGCTGATGATTACACGCCGCCGTTTTGTTGGTTATTCCGCGCTTGGGACTTCGATGCTGGCCTGTCCGCCGCTGATGCGCTCGGCGTTCGCACAGGGTGCGCAACGGCCGGTGCGGCTGGCCGTCCTGGGGAGCACCTACACCCTGGGCTCGGACTTGCAGACGATCGCCGACCGTTTTCTTGTTGGGTACCCGCACGAGGGTGACTGGCATAGGCCGAATGTGCAGGTTGTCTCGCTCTATGTTGATGAGCGTGTACGCAGGGCATCGGCGGCGGCGAATGAGTTTCAGCTTGCGATTACAGGAAAAGCAAGGCCGCAACGGCTTCAGCAGCCCCAGACACAAGCGGTATCGCCCGGACCTTCAGGAGGAAAGCGGGCTCCTGACGAGCGCTGGGAACCGATGGCTCCTGCATCGGAAGATCAGGGATTGACGGGCGACCTGAGCGAGGCGCGCGCGCAACAATTCGGCTTCCGGCTGTGCCGCAATGTTCCCGAGGCCCTCCGTTGCGGCGGGGATCGCCTTGCCGTGGACGCTGTGCTTGTCGTGGTGGAGCAGTGCCGCGAGTTTCCTTATCCGGTGAACGACAAGGAACAGGTGTTGCTGCCGCGGTATGACTTCTTCCAGCAGTGCGCCCAGGTGTTTGAGACAGAGAAGCACGCTGTTCCCTACTTCAATCACAAGCAGCTTTCGTTCAGCTTCAACGAGGCGCACGAGATGGCCAAGACAGCGGAACGGCTGAAGTTTCCGCTCATGTCTGGAGCGTCGATGCCGGTGACATGGCGGCTGCCGGAGGTGGACATACCGTTTGGCGCGAGCGTTGAAGAAGCAGTGATGGTGGGCGTCGGCGGCTTCGACGGAATGGACTTCGATGCCCTTGAGGCCATGCAGGCGATGCTGGAGCGGCGCAAGGGCGGCGAGACGGGTGTGAAGGCAGTGCAGCTGTTGCAGGGCGACGATGTATGGTCGGCGATGCAGGCAGGGCGTTGGTCAAAGGAGCTACTGGTCTCGGCGCTGTCGCGCAGCGATACTCCCCTGGGGCTCACGCTGCTGGATGGCCGCAATCAGGAGATGGTCAGCAACGGCGCGCTGCCGCAGCTGGTAAAGGATCCCGCGGCCTATTGCATTGAGCACAGCGACGGCACCAGGGCGACGCTGCTCATGCTGAATGGAGCGATTCGCGATTACAACATCGCTGCCCGCATCGCGGGCGGAGATACGGTGTCGACGCAGTTCTACATGGCGCCAGCACCGAACCAGGGGTACTCGGCGTGCCTGGCGGCAAAGATCGATGCGATGTACCAGACGCGCACGGCACAGGCCCCCATGCCGCGCGCGTTGCTGACAACTGGCGTTCTGGAGGCATGCCTGAACTCGCGGCACCGGTTCAACCAGCGAGTGGAGACGCCGCAGCTTGGGTTGAGTTACCAGTCGCCAAAGGAGCCGCAATATCAGCAGACTTAGTGTTGGCGGTTTCGAGTGAAGGGATGTCAGGCCGTTAGATCAGAATCTTCTAATACTCCCCAAAAGTGTTAATGAACATCCCGCTTCGTTTGTTGACTTTCAAATAATGCGCCGTTACTTTCCCAAAAGAGGACACCTATGAAGAAATCTTCGCTCCTGCTTCTCGGCCTTGCTCTTTTTGTTTCGGCGGCCCTCCCGTTGCATGCACAGGAGGGATGCATTGACTCCCCTGAAAACCCCACTGCCATTCTTGCCGTCGTCGGTTCTGCAGGGGCCTTCCTGGTTTCCGCTCGCGCTCGTTTCAACGCTCGCCGCAGATCCAAGTAACGCTCGTACCCTATAAACTCCCCACCAAATTTTTCAAAATCGATTCCTATGTCTACTCTTCCAGCGGCTGATGTTAGCCAAACTCTAACGTCACGCGTGGCGAGACTCTCGCCCGCACAAGCCGCTGGATTTGCGGCCATTCTTGCAGTTCTCGGGGTGTCGACCATCTGGTCGACGGCATCTGCCCTGTGGAACCTTTGGATGATAGATGCACTGAAGTCCATCGGCATGATGATTCCGCTGGTCAGCTTTGTGTTGATCCTTCGGGCCTGGCGAACATTGGGTTGGGAGATGGACGGAAGCTGGTGGGGGCTGGCCATCCTGGCAGTCACCATTGCGGCCGTTCATCTTCGCGATCAGGCAATCCTGGTGCTGGTTCTTTCGCCACAGTGGAACATCTACCTGCCGCCTCACTCCCTGGTTGCATTTGCCTATGGCGCGGGTGTGGTGCTGTTGTTTGGCGGTACGCGCCTGTTTCGCGCAGCTTTCTTTCCCACTGCTCTCCTCTGGTTCGTTAACCCGATTCCCCACATCTTCAACGTGTTTGTGGATCTTCCGTTGCAGCGCATCTCTGCCCATGTAGCCCGGGCCTTCGCGATCGCGCTCGGCCAGCAACTTAGCCCCGACCAGATGCGGTTGATGTTTACCCCCGACTTCGGAATGTTTATCGCTCCCGGATGTAACGGAATCCGTGGAGCGGTCACAATGGGATTTATCGCCCTGATCGCGGGCTATGTCTATCGCTTTCGCTGGCGCGCACACACCCTGGTCGTGGCCGGAGCTATTCTTCTGGGTTATGTCTTCAACTTTGTGCGGCTGTGCGGACTTGTTCTCTACTACCTGGTTGCGCTTCGCTTTACGTGGCTGAAATCGCGAGCCGAGATGGGCGACTATATCCTCGGCGGCTGCCTCTTCCTTATCGCCAGCCTTTTGCTGTTCTACGTTGTAAGGCGACTGGGCGAAACGCCGAGCCAGGTCAAACCCGAGCCTTCTCTTGAAACGCCTCCATCGGCAACCTCCGGATCTCTGCAGTACCGGCTGGGGGCTATGACGTTCGTGGCCCTGCTTGGATGCTATGGTGTCGCGCATTCGGCCATCCTCAGCAACTCCTCGGACCCGTCGGTAACCCACCTGAACGGAAGCGTCCCCGCTCAATTCCCAAAACAGATCGGTTCCTATGCTCTGATACGCGTGTGGGACGAAAATCTGTCCACAGGCCCGCTGCTCTTCCACTGGGCTGAGTATGCCCCGGCCGACGGCGGAGCCCACATCTCGCTCGGCATCTCTCCGGTCCTGGGTGCTCACGACACATTGATTTGCCATTCAGCACGCGGCGAAGACCCGCTGTGGCGAGATCAACTCACCATCCTGATGGCAAATAACGCCAAAGTGAACTTCAGCGCATCTTTCTATAACGAAGCGACACAATATCTCGAGGTCACGACGATCTGCAGCGGAGCTACCTGCGGGGAATATTCCAGCGACCGGAAGCATTTTGGCCTCGTCTACAGCAAGCCCGATCCGCAGGCGCTCCTTAAGCAGGATCCGCAACGGCCGATTCCGATTTTGCTAAAGGCTGAAACAATCGACACTTCCATGCCCTCGGATCTTGCCCGTGAGCAATTAACGAATGCGATGAAGTACTTCCTTGCCTCGGCGAACTTCGATACTCTAACTCAACCCTACCGGCGGCGGTAGAGGATCGCCGTTGGAGTCATGCTTTCAGTGAAGTTGAATTCGCGCACCCTCCCTCTTCATCTTTTCTTTTTGGCTGGTCTTTGTCTCTCTCTCGCAGGTTGCGGCGCGGGAGTCACTCAGACCGATACAACTTCTCCACCCACCCCGACGCCGCCGACGCCCACCCCGCCCTCAGGTTACTCAGGGACAAGTTTTAGCGGCAAGGTTATGGCCGCGACGCAACCCATTGCCGGCGCGACGGTACAGCTTTATACCGTAGGGACCACCGGCAATGGTTCGGCTGCGACCTCCCTGCTGTCGACCGTGATTAGTACGGATGCGACGGGGGCATACACGATCCCCGCCTCCTATCAGTGTCCTTCCTCAGGTTCGCTGGTCTATCTCGTCGCTCGTGGCGGCAAAGTTGGCGCCAACTCGACGAACCCGGCGATTGCGATGATGACCCCCATCGGCGCATGCAACACGATCTCCGCATCAACGCAGGTGGTCGTCAATGAAGCGACAACGGTCGCCGCCGCATGGGCGCTTGCGCCGTTCATGTCTGCCGGAGGCAATGTGGGAGCAAGCTCCACCAACACCCTCGGCCTCAATAACGCCTTCGCCACAGCCGCAAGCCTTGTCGATCCCATTGACGGCACGGCGCCCGGAGCCGCCTTCCCGGCCAATGGCCAGTCTCCCGCCGCAAAGATCAATACGCTGGCAAATGTGCTGAACGCTTGTGTGATCGCCGTTGCCTCCAACGGCTGCACACAGCTCTTCACCGCAACCACTGCCGGCTCGCCCGCACCCTCCGACACGCTGGACGCCGCATACTATCTCGTCCATAACCCCGGCAAAAACGTTGCGACCCTATTTGGACTTTCTTCGGCCAGCTCCGCCTATAAACCTGCTCTTTCCAGCTCGCCCGCCGACTGGACCTTGTACATCACCTTCTCCGGCGCGGCGATGAATGAACCTACAGGCATCAGCACCGACTCCAAGGGCAATATCTGGGTTTCGAACTACTTTAGCGTCCTCTCGGAGTTCTCGCCCACCGGCAAACCAGTCTTCGACAGCGGAATCACCGGCTATGGCCTGCAATCCTCCTATGGCCTCGCGATCGACGCACAGGACAATATCTGGGTCCCCAATGAAGACAGCCCCAGGGCGGTGAACAACAGACTCGGCAGCGTTACCGTCCTCAACTCCAGCGGACAGCCCATCTCTGGTCAGACCGGTTTCAGCCAGGGTGGTCTGAATTATCCCATTGCGGTCTCCATCGACACCAACGCGACCGCCTGGGTGGTCGACTTCGGCAACTCTCACGTCACTTTACTGTCGAGTTCAGGAAACCCGCTCTCGGGTACGAGCGGCTACGCCGGGCCTCTCGGCGGTGACTCCCTCGCATTCCCTGTCGCAGTGGCCGTGGATAGCAATCACAATGGCTGGGTCGCCAACCAGGGGGTAGACTACATCACACGAATTACCCCCGACGGCAAACAGTTCACAAACGTCCACTGCTGCGACAGCCCGGATGGCCTCGCCATCGATCAGCACGGTTACATCTGGGCTTCAAACTACTACGGCAACAGCATCAGTCAGATCTCTTCTTCGACGAACGCGGTCATCTCTCCGGGATATCAGGGCGGTGGTCTCGCGCAGCCGGTCGGCGTGGCGATCGATGGAGCAGGCAACGTATGGGCAGCGAATTTCCGCGGCCTTTCTGCGACTGTTTCCCCTTCACTCAGTGAGTTTTCCGGCGCTTCCTCCAGTTCTCCCGGACAGGCGCTCTCTCCATCCACGGGATGGGGTCCTGACGCCGGTATGCTGCAGTGCTTCGGAATCGCCGTCGATGCCAGCGGCAATGTCTGGCTCACCAACATGGGCAACAACACCATCACCAAGTTCATCGGCGTTGCCACGCCCGTCAAAACTCCTGTCATCGGAATCCCGCAGACGCCCTAGGATTCACGGACCTGTGTTGGCTGATCGAGCGTTAGCCCATGAAGGTTGAATTTTACTGGTAGAACCAATTTAGCTGTTTTGCAAGAATGGCTGAGGTCGATCAGTTTGGGAGTTATTTACTTCGCCTGACGAAAGAATCTGCTTGTTGTTCTTGGATGTGCGCCCGGCATTTCCTAAGAAAAAAAGTTTCCCGCACCCCTTGACAGTGATCATGGAGAAAGAAGAAGCTTGCTCCGCAGCTAAAAGTGGTCTGACCTTATGAGTTCAGCAGAACGCTCCCGAAGCGTCCCGGTTAGGTGCTTTCAACAATTTCGAGGCTAAAAGAGGTGCAGAAAATGCGCGTAAATTCAACTTTCCATGCCAGCGCCAGTTCATCCAATCATCTTCCAAAGCTGATTCTTGCCATCGCCATGGTTCTGCTCTGTATCGCGCCCGTCAGCGCACAGCTTGCAGGTAAAGGAGCAATCAAGGGCACCATCACGGATTCATCCGGAGCTTTAGTTCCAAACGCAACCGTTACCGCGACCTCAACCACTCGCGGAACCAGTCTCTCGGTTACAAGTACTGCGTCCGGCGACTTTCAGGTCACGCCGCTCGATCCCGATATTTACACCCTCCAGGTGAAGGCGCCTGGCTTCTCGACCACCACTCAGGAAAATGTTCACGTGAATGCTCTCGAGGTTGCCAACGTGAACATCACCATGAAGGTGGGTTCTGAGAATGAGAGCGTTAACCGTCTCAGCCGCTCCTCCAGCCCTTGAAACCAGCAATGCCACGCTCGGAGCCACCATGGAGAACGAGCTCTACTCTGCGCTGCCCATCGAGATGGGAGCCTACGGACAGCCTGACCAGCGGCGCGCCACTGACTTTGCCTTCCTGATGCCCGGCGTGCAGGCCAACAACACCAACGGTAATGCCACCACCAACACCGGCATCGTCAACGGCTCCGGCAGCCGCGGCGCCGTCTCTGCGGTCTACATCGACGGCTTGCCATTCGTTCGCGCAGGCGGCAACGGTGATCCGCGCTTCGTCTGGACCGCGATCTCGGTCGACGCCGTCGATCAGTTCCAGGTGCAGACCACCGGCTACTCGGCCATCTACGAGGGCCAGGGAATTCAGAACTACAGCATCAAGCAGGGCGGCCCCAAATATCACGGCGCGGTCTACGAATTCTTCCGCAACACAGCGCTCGACACCTGGGGATTCTTCGGCCCCACCAACACGCCTGCGCCGGGCGTCGTTCCAGCGACCAAGCCTATCGAGCACTCGAACGAGTTCGGCATCCTCATCAGCGGTCCGCTTATCCCCGTCGGAAGCTGGAAGGACAAGCTCCACTTCTTCGGCAACTACAACGGCTTCCGATATTCTGCTCAGACCCCGAATACCCTGACCTTTCCCACGGCGGCCATGCAGCAGGGTAACTTCGTCGGAGCGATTAGCGGCGGCGTCTTTGATCCCGGAACGCAGACCGCTTGCACCGCCAACAGCACGGACGGCCCCTGCCGTTACCGCTATGGGTACGCATACGCCGGCACGAAAGGCCCGCGTGGCAACCCAAAGCAAGTCGGCCCTGTCGACGTGATTCCGGCCAGCCAGTTCTCAGCCGTTGCTCTTCAACTGCAGAAGTTTCTGCCAACGAATATCGGGACCGGCGTCAGCGGCAACTATGTCTCTCCCAACTTCGGCAGCCTCAACAACTGGTCCACCACGAACCGCATCGACTATAACTTCACCGCGAAAGATACGCTGACCCTTCTTGTAGCGATCGGCCGCCAGGCCAGCGCCGTGCCACAGAACCAGACCACCGCAACCCGCAACACGGGCCCCGTGCCATACAACTGGGGCCAGGCCTTCGCTCCGAAAACTGCGGTAGGCATGATCGAAGAAACCCATATCTTCTCCCCCCATGTCATCAACCAATTCAAATATGGTTACGCAAGATATAACGGGCCAACCATCCAGCCCAACCAGGCTCCCCCATACGCTGCGTCGAACTGGATCACCGGCCTTCCCGCTGGCCAGGCTGCAGGCGCTTTCCCCATCGTGACCTTCTCCGGCACCAATGCTCCTACAAACTGGTCTGGCCAGACGGCTAATGTCACGCTCGCTGAGAACTATACCCTGCTCGACAACGTGCAATGGAACGTCGGGAAGCACTCCTTCACTTTCGGTGGACAGATCGCGTGGATGCTTTACAACGTAATACCGAACACAGGCGGCTCCAGTGCCCTGACCATCGCGAATGCCGTCAGCGAGACCGCAGGACTTCAACCCGGCACCTCCGTTACGGCGACCCCCAGCACCGGCCACTCTTATGCCAGCTTCCTGATCGGACAGATCGACCAGGGCAGCCTCACCACGAGCCAGATCCAGGAATACGGGTCGCGTTTCCGCGCCATCTCTCCGTATGTCCAGGACAACTGGAAGGTCAACTCGAAGCTCACGCTTGACCTGGGCCTCCGCTGGGACTACTTCCCATCTCTCCGCGAAGTGAATGACAATATGAGCTTCTTTGTCCCAACGCTGGCAAATTCGGTCACCGGAATCAACGGTGCTCTCCAGTATGCAGGCACCGGAGCCAACACCTGCAACTGTCATACGCCGGTCAGCAACTCCTATAAGAACTTCGGGCCACGCATCGGCCTTGCATATCAAATCGACGATAAAACTGTCATCCGTGCCAGCTATGGTGTCATGTATACGCACGGCAACGCGGTTGGTGGTGGCGCAGCGACTGCGGGTGTGGCAAGCAGCACGTCAAACAACACGCTGGGCTTCTCAGCAACTCCCACTTTCGCCCGGAACTCGTTGCTCCAGACAACCTTCCCTCTCACTGGCAACCTCAACGCATTTCCTGCCTATGCGCCCCCTCAGGGACGCGCCTCCGGCCCCGCCTTCGGAACCGGCTACACCACGGCCACCGGCTACACCGGCACACCTTCTACCGTCACTTACTACGATCCTTACCTTGGAGGTCGCGCCCCCCAGTACATCAACTGGAGCTTCGGTTTCCAGCACCAGTGGTCCGAGGCCCTTACCTCAAACATCACCTACGTCGGATCGCAGGGCCACTTCCTGATTGCTGATGCGGGAAATGCTCGTGGTTACTGGGCAGACCAACTCGATCCCAAATATCTCGCCTACAATACCGCTACCGTCAATAACCTTGGCCTTTCCGGCACTCCGGCAACGACGTTCTGCCAGGCCAACAATCTGCCATGCCCGGCGAACTTCACGTCAGGCCAGCCCTTGTCCCAGGCATTGAAGCCGTTTCCGTTCCACGCAAGTACAGACTTCATGGGGAATGTCGCTAACTCCAACTATCATGCCCTGCAGACAACACTGAATATGCGCGCCAGGCATGGCCTCACCTTCATGGCGAACTATACCTGGTCACGGAGTATCGATGATGGCGGCACATTCCGCACCGGATACGATATTCCAGCCGCGTTCTCCGGAACGGGCACAGCGTGGAAACAGGATCGCATCGAGCGCTCAGTTTCGACGTCTAACCAGCCGCAGCATCTGGTTCTCACGGGCGTCTGGGACATGCCCTTCGGCAAGACGGTCTTAGCCGACAACGCATGGTCCCGTGCAATTCTGGGAGGCTTCAAACTCTCTGAAATCTTCCAGGCATTTTCAGGCTCTCCGCTGGCGATTACCGGCTCCACCTGCGGAACCAACCCGGCGCAGGCAACCTGCATGCCTACCTACAACCCATCCTTTGCCGGCGCGGCCCGTATCCATGGCAAATGGGGTCAGGGCGTCACGACAGCGTATTCCAACGGAAGCTTCAATTACAGTGCGTCCAATACTTCAACGACACAGTCTGCAGCAAATCAGTTCATCGACGTCACTTCCTTTATCCAGACACCAGCCAACGTCTTCGGCAACACTGCGCGTACCGCCCCTTACAACATCTACGGTCCCGGGAACTATCAGTTGGATCTCGCTCTTCTTCGCAGCTTCCCGCTGCACCTCAGCGAATCCTCGAGGTTGAACCTTCGCGCTGAGATGTACAACGTCACAAATCACACTTTCTTCGCTGTAGCCAGCTCGGTCTGGGGTAACAGCAACTTCGGACAGGTCACACAGAACCCAAGCTATAACCGCAGAGCAGTTCAGCTCTCAGCCCGCGTCGAGTTCTAACGGAAACTCCAACCCCAAACCAAAGCCGCCGGAATGCAATCCGGCGGCTTTGCTCTTTGCGAAGTCTATGGCTTGACCCGAACCATCACCACTCCATGGCTGGGAACGTCAGTCGAGAACGAACCCTTAACCCCCTTCTCTTCCTTCTTCGTCCACAGGTCGCGGATCGTAGCAGAAAGCGACTCGGGATAACCGATCTCGGTCCACGAGGCCGTGATCCTGGCAGTATCCTTGCCCCGGTTCACGAGTGCGACAGCCCGGCCCCCATCGCTCAATTGTTTTGACCATATCTCAAGATCGCCAGCCTTCTTTACTCTGCGAGCCTGTTGCCCGAGAGGATCCTGATCGATCGCGATCACATCCTTGTTCAAAAGAATCTCCTTCGTGTCCGCTGACATATTGGAGATATCATTCCCGGCAAGCAGCGGAGCAGACCACATCGCCCACATGCTGAAGTGGGTCTTATACTCCTCCTTCGTCATGCCGCCGTTGCCAATTTCAAGCATGTCCGGATCGTTCCAATGTCCTGGACCGGAGTAACTCTCAATACCGTCCATCAGATCGAGGATCTGCGCAATGCCGCCGCCGCCCCAGGTCCGCTTGCAATCCCAGCAGTCCTGGATATCAGGCGTCGCACGCCAGAGATTGCCGACCGGCCCGGCCCACAGCCACGGCTTCGTCGAACCCCACTCGCAGATGCTGAAAACAATGGGCCTTCCTGTTGCAGCCAGAGCATTGCGCATCAGCGTGTAGGACGATTCACTGCTCTGCCCCGGAAGCGTGTTGCACCAGTCATCCTTCAGGTAATCGACGCCCCACGCCGCATACTGAGCTGCGTCCTGATATTCGTGCCCGATGCTGCCCGGCCGTTTCGCGCAGGTCATCGTACCAACGTCAGTGTAGAGACCGAACTTCAAACCCCTGGAGTGAACATAATCTGCAAGCGCCTTAATACCGGAGGGAAAGCGCTCCGGATCGGCGACGATATTGCCCTGTGCATCCCGGCTCGTCTGCCAGCAGTCATCCATGACAATGTACTGGTAACCCGCGTCCTTCATTCCGTTAGAGGCCATTGCATCGGCCGTCTCCCGGACAACCTTCTCGTTCAACCCCTTGCAGGCATACTTGTTCCAGCTGTTCCAGCCCATCGGAGGTGTCCTCGCCAGGCCATTCTCAAGCGCCCGGCCCGACATCGGCGCCAACGCAAATAACATCACTGCCAGAGATCCCCGTACAACGGAGAGATTGATATGCATGCAGATTCGCCTTTCAACTCGGAATCAACGCGGCTTTCCGCGTCGTGGAAATTCTAACCGCAACATCCATGCAACCTCTTCGGTGTTTCACTATGAAAAACTGCACCGTCACTCCTGTATCCGGAATCTGTCAATAGGTCAGCCTTCGAAGGAGCGCTTATGAGCCAGAGCTTCGCAAGAATTGCTTTCACCCCTCTTGTGAAAGAACAACAGACAGTTCATGGCAGCCGCCGCCAGTACGAACGCGTCGAGCAGTTCGGACCAACAGGCGACCGGCTCACCGAAGCCGAGCGCGCATTCATCGCGGATCGAGACTCTTTCTACATGGCTTCCGTTACCGAAACCGGCTGGCCTTACATCCAGCATCGCGGCGGAACACCCGGATTCCTTCATGTGCTGGATGACCGCACATTGATCTTTGCAGACTACCGCGGCAACAGGCAGTACATCAGCGTGGGGAATCTGCTGCACGACAACCGGGTCGCGCTCTTTCTCATGGATTATCCGTCGCAAACTCGCCTCAAGATACTGGGACATGCCCGGATCCATGAGGGGGAACAGGCAAAAGAACTGATCGAAAAGATCGTTACGCCACAAGAGCGGACCGTTGTGGAAAGGGTGATCGAGATTCAGGTAGAAGCGTTCGACTGGAATTGCCAGCAGTACATCACTCCTCGTTATACAGAGGAACAGGTCGTCCGATTGTTGGCACCCACCCGCCAACGGGTCGCCGAACTTGAGCAGGAAAACAATCGCTTGCGTGCCGAACTCGCAGCGAGCGTCGGAAAGAAATGAACACAAATCCCCTGTTCTTGCAAAACCAAGCGAGCTCGTGACATAGTGCTACAGTCGCTTCGTTGATGCAATTGATTGTGCATATAGCGCAACAAATTTAAGTGAAGACTTCATGCCAGAGCCGGGTACGACACAAACCTATCGCAAGACAGGGATGAGCCGCTCCTTCTCCCGGCCAGGCTCGGACACAAAAATTTGATCGAATTATTTGCCAACCGCGAGGAGTTTTCCCGAAAATGTCTCTACTCTCGAGAGGAATCATCATCGCAGCGCCGCTTCTTCTGGTTATGGCTACTGATAGCACCAACATGCATCCCGTAAACGCCGCCTCCGGTGCGGCCGGCGAGTCTCCTGCGAAAATCGAGCGCCTCGACCCCGCCCTCGATGCTATCGTTCCGCAGAACGTCACTTGGCGGCGTTTGGCTACCGGATTCACATGGACGGAAGGTCCTGTCTGGATCCATTCCGGCTACCTCCTCTTCGCCGATATTCCCAGCAACAGCATCCGCAAACTCGATCCCAACGGAATCGTGTCCATCTGGCTCCAGCCCAGCGGATATTCCGGAGATAAACCCTTCGGCGGCAAAGAACCTGGAACCAACGGCATGACTCTCGATCCAAAAGGCCGTCTTACCGTCGCCGGCCACGCCGCGCGCAACATCCAGCGATTCGAGTCGATGGACCCGCACGGTACCGTCACCATTCTTGCCGACAGCTATCAGGGCAAAAAACTAAATAGCCCGAACGATGTCGTTTACCGCTCCGACGGCTCACTCTACTTCACTGACCCTCCGTACGGCCTCGCCACGCAAAGCGATAACGATCCCGCCAAAGAACTCAAGGTGAACGGCGTCTATCGCATCCCGGGAGCGCTCAACCAGGCCCCCGGCGCGGCACCGGATCGCAATGCCCTGCAACTCCTCGTGAGTGACCTGCAACGCCCGAACGGCATCGCTTTCACGCCAGATGGCAAATATCTCTACGTCAGCAACACCGACCCCAAAAAGTGGATGCGCTATCCGGTCAAATCAGACGGCACTCTCGGCGCCGGGAGCGTCTTCGTGGATGCCTCTTCCGATAAACGTGTCGGCGCTCCTGACGGGATGAAAGTCGATACGAAGGGAAATCTCTATGCAGCCGGCCCAGGCGGTGTCTGGATCATCTCACCCGAAGGGAAACATCTCGGCACCATCCTCACCGAGAAGAGCACGGCCAACATGGCGTGGGGAGGTTCCGATGCAACCACACTTTTCATCACCTCTTCCGACGCCGTCTACAGCATTCGCCTGAAAATCGAAGGCGTTATGCCGTAATTCTCGCCAGCTTGTGGATCGTCCGTTCGAAATTGGTTATGCGCTTTTCGCAATGAAACTTGCGTATTCCGCACATCACCTAATTTACTTTCAACGGAGGATTGACCCATTAGGACGATCTATAAAAGAGGCTGGACTTCCTGAATGAGATGCGGTCTCGGATGAACGGCAACCCCAGGCTTCCTATAGATGACATTCTTCACAAGATCACAGAATCGCTGGCAGGACATCACAGCCTTGTGATCGAGGCGGCTCCTGGGGCAGGCAAGACAACCCGGGCGCCAGTCACACTTCTCAAAATGGTCGCCGGCGAGGTCATCGTTTTGGAACCGCGCCGCATAGCCGCACGTCTGGCTGCGCGGCGCGTATCGTCGGAACTGGGTGAGCCAGTCGGAACTACCGTCGGCTACCAGGTGCGATTTGAAGAGGCGATTGGACCGCGCACACGGTTGCGATTCGTAACCGAAGGCGTGCTGTTACGACGGCTCATCACCGATCCTGAATTGAAGGGTGTCGACGCAGTCGTTCTCGATGAGTTTCACGAGAGGCATCTGGAGAGCGACTTGGCGTTAGCCTTGCTCAAAAGGCTTCAACAGGTACGGCGAGATCTCCTGATTGTCGTTATGTCGGCGACCCTCGATGCTTCTCCGGTCGCGAAATATCTTTCAAATTGTCCAGTACTGCGATGCCCTGGCCGTACCTTTCCGCTCTCGATCAGACACATGCATTACTCGCCGAAGCCGCTTCAGCAACAGGTTTGCGAAGCAGTCGAGATGCTGATGTTAGAAGAACCGACCGGCAACGTGTTGGTGTTTCTGCCCGGAATAGCAGAGATAAGAAAGTCGATGCGCGCATGTGAGGCTATCGCTCTTCGGCATGATTTGATGATGCTTCCGCTGCATGGTGATCTTTCCCCCGCCGAGCAGGACCTCGTCATCTCACCCGCTTCGAAACGCAAACTGATCATGGCTACCAACATTGCCGAGAGCTCTGTCACGTTGGAAGGAGTGGTCGCAGTCATCGATAGCGGCCTCGCTCGTTTCGCAAGCTACTCTCCCTGGACAGGGCTCCCGACTCTTCACATCGGCAGAGTGAGCAAAGCATCGGCCAAGCAACGTGCTGGACGCGCCGGACGAACAGCGCCCGGTCAGGCCTTGCGCCTGTATCCGGAAGAAGACTATCTGCGAAGGCCCGATCACGACATACCCGAGATCATGCGCAGCGATCTGTCTCAGCTCTGTCTCACTCTGCGTGCGATGAATCTTGACGGCCCGCAGGCCATAGAGTGGTTAGACTCTCCCCCGGACATCGCATTTCAGAGTGCGAATGTATTTCTGGATCGGTTGGGTGCGGTCGATCATATGGCTCAGCGCATGGCGCGTTATCCTCTTCCACCGAGGCTTTCTCGCATTCTGATTGCCGCATCGGAACGCGGCGTTGGGGAAGACGCCTGCGTCGCTGCTGCTCTGCTGTCGTCCGGCGCTCGCATCGAACAGAACGATCTACTGGACGCGATTGAGATTCCACCCGATAAATATCTGTCGCGGCATATAGAGCAGCTGCGAAGAATTGCGAAGCCGCCCAGGCAGACTCACCGTGACGATAATGCACTTCTTCTGTCCGTGCTTGCTGGATTCCCCGATCGCGTAGCCAAAAAGAGAGCAGACAACCAGGTTCTGATGTCGAATGGCGCCTCTGCGGAGTTACTGGGAGCAGCTCCCGCATACGACTTTATGGTGGCCGTCGATGCTGAAGATCGCAAGGAAAGATCCTTGCCGCTCGTCCGTATGACTGCGCGGATTGAACCGGAGTGGCTCATCGATCTGTTTCCTGACCGAGTCCATGAGCGTTCCGGCGCCGTCTGGAATGAAGCTGCACAGCGCGTCGAAGCCGTCAGCGAGCTGCTCTATGACGAATTGGTTCTGCAGGCATCCCGCGACTCGCCTCCTGACGAAAATATCGCCTCCCGGATTTTGGCGCGAAAGGCAATGGAGTCCGGCATCGAACGTTTCGTTGATGCGGATGCTCTTGAAAGCTTCCTCGCTCGCGTCGAATTCGCCGGGCTCGAAGCTCCAGACTTGGAAAAGGCGTTATCGAAACTGTGTTTCGGTCTTCGAAGCTTTGCCGAACTCAAGCAGGCAGCCACCGCATTCATACCTCTGCTGGAGCAGCAGATGGAGGCGCACCATCTGACCAGGGCAGCGCCCACAAGCCTGAAGCTGAAAAGCGGACGACAAACCAGGATTCACTATGAGAAAGGCAGGCAACCTTGGATCGCCTCTCGTCTCCAGGACTTTTTCGGCATGCACGAGACGCCAGGAATAGGAACGAAGAAGACCCCGGTTGTCGTTCACCTCTTGGCTCCAAATCACCGGGCGGTGCAAACGACCACTGATCTTGCTGGATTTTGGGATAGGTTGTACCCACAAGTGCGCAGAGAACTCATGCGCCGTTATCCAAAGCACGCATGGCCGGAACGCCCTTAGCCGCTCGAGCGGCTAAAATGAGAGAGAACATTTATGACCAACCAGCAACCTCAGCCTCTCTCTGACCCCATCGAAACCTCTTCTCCCGACCAGGAGAACCCAGTCGAATCTTTCGGTTCTGTTCTCTCTCAGTTCGAGAAGGAACACGCCGGCCAATCGAACTCCGGGCCTGCTCAAAAAGAAGGTGTCGTCGTCTCAATTTCTGAAGAGTTCGTGTTTCTCGATATTGGTCTCAAGATTGAGGGATCACTGCCGCGATCGGAATTCAAAGCCAATGCAGAAGGCATCTCGCCCGGGGACAAATTTTCCGTCTCGATAAAGGGCCGCACCGAGGAGGGCTTCTATGCCCTCTCACTCTCCAAAGTAGTGCAGCCTGTTGACTGGGCGTCTATTGAGAAGGCTTTTGCAGAACAAACATCAGTGGTCGGCACCGTGACTGGTGTCATCAAAGGCGGACTCTCCGTCGACATCGGCGTGCGGGCATTCATGCCGGCGTCGCGCAGTGGAACCCGTGACGCTGCTGAGTTGGATCGGCTCGTAGGCCAGGAGATCACCTGCCGCATCCTCAAGTTGGACGTGACAGAAGAAGATGTCGTCGTCGACCGTCGTGCCATTCTTGAGGAACAAGCGCGCGAACAGGAGCAGAGGCGCTACTCAGAGGTTCGAGAAGGGGATATCGTAAGCGGCCAGGTACGAAGCTTGACTAGCTATGGCGCTTTCGTCGATCTCGGTGGGATCGATGGCCTTCTGCACATTAGTGATATGGCATGGAATCGGCTTAGCTCGCCCGAGGAAATCCTGTCGATCGGGCAGCAACTGCAGGTGAAGGTGATTAAGTTAGACGCTGAAAATAAGCGGATCTCGCTCGGACTGAAACAACTCCAACCCGAACCGTGGGAATCCGCTGCAGACCGGTATCAGCTTGGACAGCGCGTGAAGGGCACGGTTAGACGTCTGACTGATTTCGGTGCGTTTGTGGAGGTTGAACCTGGCATCGAGGGTCTTATTCATGTTTCCGAAATGTCCTGGGTCAGCAAGGTCCGCAAGCCAGGCGACGTGCTGAAACTTGAAGATTCTGTCGAAGCAGTCGTTCTGACAATCAACGCTCCGGAGCGAAAGCTATCGTTGGGTTTGAAGCAGGCTTTGGGCGATCCGTGGGCCGATATGTCAACCAGGTTTCCTGCGGGAACTGTAATTGAAGGTCCGGTTGTTCGCCTCGCAAAGTTTGGAGCGTTTGTACAGTTGGCTGAAGGTGTCGAGGGACTTGTCCATATCAGCGAAATCACTTCGGAGAGGCGCCTGAACCATCCCCAGGAAGCGCTGCGAGCAGGTCAGATCGTCAAGGCACAGGTGCAGAGCGTCGATATCGAAAAACGGCAAATGAAGCTGAGCATGAAACAGCTGATCCCCAACGATTCGGACAAGTTTTTTGCGGAGCACTCCGTCGGAGATATTGTTTCAGGCCGCGTCCTCGAGCAGGGTCAGGATGATGCCAAAGTAGAGCTGGGAGAGGGAGTTCTAGCAATCTGCTCCACAACGAAAACCTCCGAAACTGCTTCATCAGGTTCGAGCGAACCTGTTCTCGATCTGACCGCTTTAACCTCAATGTTAAATGCGCGCTGGAAGGGAGATTCGAAATCAACATCCCAAACCAAAGTTCTCCGTGTCGGTCAGGTCCTGAACTTCAGGATCGTCGCGATGGATCCCGGTACGAAGCAGCTCACGCTTAACCTGGCGACATAGGGATTCCGCTCCCTGCCCCCCCCACCCACGACCTCGCCCTCGAGGCGCCACACACTCTCCGATAAGAAACGAACACAACTCCAGAGGGGTTGAGAAGGACTCTGAACCGAGTTCCTTTCACCCCTCGTTGGCATTGATCTGTGTAGAAGATCTGTGTTGAACCGGATCAACGATTCGTACCTGCGTTCAGATAAAAATAAAAAATTCCGCCGGACACCGATGAGTTTGGGCCCCCTCGCCGGTTTTATGGAGTAGAGGGAAGATGGTGCTCAAGGTCCCCCGGAATAAGGAGAATAGGATGAACATCGAGAATAAGACCGTCCTGATTACAGGGGCGAACCGCGGTATCGGCCAGGCGCTCGTCGATGAGGCGCTGAAGCGCGGAGCGAAGAAAGTCTATGCCGGTACCCGCACCACGCTGCAACACGCCGATCCGCGCGTGACGCCGCTTACTCTGGACGTGACCAACGAACAGCACATTCAATCGGCCGTCGAAGAGGTCGGCAATCTTGACGTCCTCATTAACAATGCCGGCATCGCCATCTACGACGATCTGAGCAATCTCGATCTCGTCCAAAACCACCTGGCTGTCAATCTCTTCGGACCCCTCAACGTGACCCGTGCGTTCCTGCCGCTGCTCAAGCGCTCCAAAGGAGCCGTCGTCAACAATCTGTCCCTGGTGGGACTCGCTGCCCTGCCGCTCATCCCCGCCTACTCCATTTCGAAAGCAGCCGCGTTCAACATGACGCAGTCCCTGCGAGCATTCCTGGCTGCCGACGATGTCTCAGTCCACGCCGTCATTATCGGCCCCGTGGACACCGCTATGAATCGCGGCTTCGAAATCCCGAAGGCCTCGCCAGAATCAGCCGCGGCGGGCATCTTCGATGGCCTGGCGAACGGGGAAGAAGAGATCTTTCCTGACCCGGTGTCTCAGTCCATCGCCGATGGCTGGCGCGCGGGCGTGGCCAAGGGACTCGAAAAGCAGTTTGCAACCTTCCTGCCGGCGCGCGACCAGTCTGCTGTAACTCCATAAAGCTAACCCGGAATCTTACCGCGGTCGCCTCAGTCGACCCGCCAACAGAAAAAAGAGAGAGAAGACGGATATGCGGAAGCTCATTACAGGAATGAAAGTTTCTGTGGATGGAAAGTTCGAGGGTTCGGAAGGCGTTGCCGACTGGGCCAATGCCTGGTCGGAAGACTACGATCTCTCGCAACAAATCGACGCCTGCGTGCTGGGAGGCGGGATGTACCCCGGCTACGAGAGGTATTGGACCGGGATCCGGAATGAGCCCGACAAGCCCGCCTGGATCACCGGCAACCCTCCGACGCAAGCTGAAATCGAATGGGCAAGCTTCGCCGCGCAAACCCCGCACTATGTCTTGTCGAATACCCTCAACTCGACGCTCTGGCCGAACACAAAGTTCATCCGGAAACTCGAAGAAATCGCTGCACTCAAGCAACAGCCCGGCAAAGATATCTATCTTGTAGGTGGTGGAAAAACAGCTGCGAGCCTCATCGATGCCGGTCTGGTCGATGAACTGCGCCTGCTCGTCTATCCGCTCATCGCCGGCGGAGGCAAGGCGCTCTTTTCCGCAACGGAACGTCGACGTGGCCTCGAACTACGCAAGGTGAAGCAACTATCAAACGGCTGCGTCAGCATGATTTATAGCATCGGTTGACGCAGCCGATTTTTGTCTCGCAACTCTCATATACCTGGGGGCTCCATGTATTCCCTGAAAGACAAGAACATGATCGTAATCGGCGGCAGCCGCGGAGTAGGGCGATGCATCGTCGAAGCTGGCGTCAGCAACGGTGCGCGTGTGCTTGCGGTCGCGCGACAGGAGCAGCCCCTCCGCCAACTGGCGAACGATATTCCCGGCGTCGAAATTCTCGCGCTCGATGCGACCGACGAAAACTCGCCCTCTCAGGCCTTCGATCTCTTCCTGCCTGACATCCTGGTACTGGGCGGCGGTGCATTTCCGCCCATCGCGCCGCTGCACCAGCAGAGTTGGCAGCAGTTCGCCACGAACTGGGAAAATGACGTCAAAATCGCATTTAATTTCTGTAAAGCAGCGCTCTCCCAGCCTCTGCATCCAGGCGCCTCGGTGATTCTTCTCTCCAGCGGTGCGGCACTCGCAGGCTCACCCCTCTCCGGAGGCTACGCCGGAGCCAAGCGGACGCAGATCTTCATGGCAAACTACAGCCAGAAAGAGTCGGATCGTCTCGGACTCGGCCTCCGCTTCATGGTGCTTGCCCCACGCATCATTCCGGATACCGAGCTGGGACAACATGCAATCGCCGGCTATTCCCGCTATCTTGGAATCTCCCCTGCCGACTTCGTCGACGGCATGGCCGCGCCGCCCACTGCATGCATCGTCGCGACCGCAGCCATCGAGCTCGCAATCAACCCCGATCGCTCCCTCGGTGACGTATTTATCGTCTCCGGAAAAGGACTCGAAGCCGTGGCGCGGTGAACCATCCCACCAGAAAAGTTGACCAGTGATCTAACATTAATCTCAATGGCTGCGTCCGATCTAACTCGTCTCTCGCAAACTGCCGGGCAATCGAATCAGGCGTTTGAACAGCTTGCTGAACCGTTCCGCCGCGAGATCAAATTACATTGCTACCGGATGATGGGTTCCATACACGATGCAGAGGATCTCGTGCAGGAGACTTACCTCCGCGCCTGGCGCAGCTTTTCGAGCTTCGACGGTGCATCGTTTCGTGCATGGATCTATCGCATCGCCACGAACGCCTGCCTTAACGCGCTTGCCAGCCGCAAAAGCGCGCAGCGCCTGCTGCCCAACCAGCTGGGGCCCGCGACACCTCTGATGCCGGACAGCGTCCCCGCAACCGAGGTGCCCTGGCTGGAGCCTTACCCCGATGCGAACTTCGAAAGCATCGCCGACGGTGCGCCGAATCCGGCCGCCCGCTATGCCTCCCGCGAGGCAGTGCAACTTGCATTTGTCGCCATCATCCAGCGCCTGCCCCCGCGCCAGCGAGCGGTGCTCCTGCTCTGTGATGTCCTCGGCTGGGCCGCCGCGGAAGCCGCAACCTTGGTGGGAGGTTCCACCGCCTCAATCAACAGTGCTCTGCAGAGGGCCCGGGAGACGCTGGCCAAACATTATCCCAACGGCCGGTCGCCCGTCGCATCGCGGCCGGATCCAACCCAGCAGAAGCTTCTCGATCGTTATCTGCACGCCTGGGAGCATCACGATCTGGACGGCTTCGTCGCCTTGCTCCAGGAGGAAGCAACCTTCACCATGCCGCCATGGACGCAGTGGTATATCGGACGCGAGGAAATCCGGTCCTTCTTTGCGGCGGCCTGGAAAACCTGTGGCGGCATGCGCCTTGTGCCAACTGCCGCCAACGGACAACCTGCTTTCGGTATCTATGAACGCTCCGCCGATGATCGTCCGTGGAATGCGCACTCCATCCACGTGCTCACATTGGAGCAGAACACGATTTCTACCCTGACGGCGTTTGTGCCACCCACCGGCCCGCATCTGTTTCCGGCCTTCGGACTTCCGCTAAGCCTGCAGGAGAATCCAGGTACTGAATCGCCGGCGACTTCACACCGACCGCAAAACTAACCAACCCAAAGCCCGCAACGAGACCTGGTTTACATAGGCATGTAGCTACTGTTTGCTTTGGAGCCGGCGTGTCTCCGCAAATGCCGCCTCTGCCAGGCTCTGCTGTCCGGATTTCTGATAAAGCCTTCCCAATTGGAAGTGGATCGAACCGTCATCATCGGTTGCCAGGCCCAGCTTCAGTTCTTCGATGGCTGCCCGGTCCTGGCCCTTTGAAGCATACACTCGCCCAAGAAGCGCATGAACCCGCGGGATGAGCTCCGCCTTGGCAGACAGCGCAGTCTTCAAGTGCGGTTCGGCCTCATCGAACTGATGTTGATCGATCAGGATCTCGCCTGCAATATAGTTCGCTTCCGGATCCGATGGCTTCAGCGCGAGCGCCCGTTGAATCATCTCCGACGCAGGCTCAAGCCTGAGTTGCTGAAGATAATTTGCAGCCGAACCAAGCAGCGCGGAGAATCCATGCGGATCCATGCTCAGGGCCGCTGCATATTCATTTTCCGCAGACTCGTATCGGCCCATATCGCGATAGGTCTCTGCAAGCAATTCGTGCATGCGGATTGAGTCCGGTTCAACTTGCCCCGCATGAACCAAAGCGCGAACTCCAAGTCCCTGGCGTGCGCGAATCGACCAGTAAAGGCTCTCGTCTTCAGCTCCTGCGATGTGCCGCAATTTCTCTGCCGCAACCAGTGCACTGCCAAAGTCGCCCGTAAGAAACGAGCATGCGGCAACGAGCGAAACCTGATCGCGGGACAACGTACCGGTCGAAGACAGCAACTTATCCGCGCACGCTCTGTACTCTCCACGAAGGTAGGCAGCTTTGGCCGATTGCGACGTTACGTTCCCGGCGCTTCGCACAGGAGCAGGCACCGATGCAAAGCTGGCGCCATGCAACGCGGCTTTCATGTGAGCAATCTCCTCAGGTGTCAGCTCAGGAAACGTCGTTCGCTCAAACGCCTGATCAAGCCGCTCGAACTGCTCCTGCGTCAAGCCTGAGCCCAGGAGCGGCAGATAGTTTTCGACAAAGCCGGCATCGGCTCTCCACAAAGCAGCCAGCGGAGCAAGGCTGAAAGATTCTCCTTCTTTTTCGAATGCAGTCTGCAACAATCCAAGCCGTGCAATCGAACACCCGCCGGCCTTGAGATCGTCCTGGAACAGCGTGTCCGCTTCAGGCCCTCTGGTCTGCCTCACCAATACAAATCCTAAAGACGATCGCACACACGGCGGATGCGGCTGAGACTCAAGCACCGCCCGATAAATCTTCTCTGCCCGATCCAGCTTTTCCTGGCTGCTGAGCGAATCCGCCTCCAAAGCATGAAAGAACGGCGACCCTCGATACCGTGTCGCCAGCGATCGAGAGTCTGACTCTGCCGCCTCAAAGTGCGAGAGCCCCAGCCTGTACCAGGCATCACCGCTCTTCGGATTCAGTTCCGCCGCTCGCGAGTAAGCCGTCGCAGCTGCCTCAAACTCCTTCACGGCAAAATAACTTCTCCCCAGATATACCGGAACATTCGGGTCGTTTGGATTGAGCCGGCCAGCCTGCTCAAGATAGGGGATCGCCTCTTTCGGCCTGTTCATTTCCAGATTCTCCAGTCCAAGAAAGAGAACCGGAACGAACAGCTTCGGCTGCAGCCGATGAGCCGATGCAAAACTCGTCAAGGCTTCGGCCTTGTCTCCCGCCTGATGCTGCATCAACCCGAGATTCGACCACAGCTCGCCGGCAGACGGACGAATCGCCAGTGCGCCCTTGTACGCAGCGATTGCTCCCTCGAAGTCGCCCGCGGATTGTGCCTGCGCCGCCTTCGTCACATAGGTCTCAAACTCCGCCTCTCGCGCCTGTCCACGGGCAGCAATGCACGGCATCAAACAAGCAATCGCTGCAGCAATCAGTACAAAGCCCCTCCGGGCTCGCAGTCGGCACGCAGACATATCACTCCTTCGCCCAGGTCACACGCACTTCAGCCCCCTTGCCATCATCCGGCAGCAGAACCGAAGCAGCATGATGAACCGCGTCGAAAGTGGCCTGCAACTCAGCGCCCGTTGCGCCGACAGTCACCTTCTGCGGCGCTCGGCTTGAGCCATATATTTCAAGCTGCAAATCCTTCCACCACGCAGCGCGACTCCCTGTGTGATTACCGATATGCACCGTCACTCCGTCACTCGTCTGCGCGCATGTAAATTCCATCCGGAGAAAATCGCCGCGCTGGAACGCGAAAGTCGTGCCGTCGTCCTGATAAACCGACCCCCGGCAATCCTGTCCCGGATAAACTCGCAGCGTAAGCGGCCCCCTCGGAACCTCATTCGTGCTCTGCACCAGCGGTTGCATCGGAATCATCGCTCCCTCTCGCACAAACACTGGGAGAACATCCAGCTTCGGCTGAATCGTTACCGTAGTTGCTGTATCGAGTCCCTTCTCATTCTGTGACGCAGTCGCAGACCGCGCAATTTTTTCTCCCGTCCAGTAGTCGTACCAACCGATGGACGGCAGCTTCGCTTCGTAGCTGTCCAACTCGTCTGGAAAGGGCGGAGGAGCGACCAGCAGATCGCGCCCGAAGAGAAACTCCCCGTCAGCATCAAAATCAATCGGATGAAGATCTGCGGTCGCCTTCGGAAACTCCAGAAACAGCGGGCGAACAATCGGTATGCCCGTTCGAGACATCTCTTCCGCAGTTGTATAGAGATAAGGCAGCAACCTGTACCGTTCTTCGATATACCTGCGACGAATGGCCTCCTGCTCCGGGCCGTGGACCCAAACCTCCTGGTCTCCCGTACCCTTGTTCGTATGGTCGCGATCGATCGGCTGAAACGTCGCCACCTCGATCCATCGAGTCAGCAGGTCAGGCTGAGGAGTTCCGGCAAAACCACCGACATCCGCGCCGCTCATGCCAAACCCGCTCAGCCCAAGGTTCAGCAGCATCGGCGTCGTAAGCCGCAGATGGTTCCACGTACTGCTGTTGTCGCCGGTCCACGTAGCGGCGTATCGCTGCCCTCCCGCATAGCTCGCGCGCGTAAGCACAAACGGCCTGACATCCGGCTGCAGCTTTCGCAGGCCATCGTACGTGGCCCGCGAATTCTCCAGCCCGAACATATTGTGAATCTCCGCATGGGTGGCAGTGCGGCTTATAAAGCCTGGCTCCTCGATGCGGTGCTGAACATTCTCGGGCATCGTCTTCGTAGGAGTTTCAAAGACCGAAGGCTCGTTCATGTCATTCCAGAACCCCGCGATCCCCATCTTCACAAAGGGTTCGTACAGTGTCCCCCACCACTTTCGCGTTGCCTTCTGGGTGAAATCAGGAAACACCGCTGGCCCCGGCCAGACCTTACCAACATAAATCGTCCCATCCGGATTCTTGACGAAGTGATCCCCCGCAATCCCGCTATCGTACGGTGCATAGTTTTGGTTGGCAGCCGCCGCGATATGCAGGTCTGTAATCGCGACTACGTGGAAGTTCTCCTTCTTCAGGTCCTCAATCATCTCCTCGAAATGAGGAAACTGCGTCCTGTCTACAGTGAAAGGCCGATGGCGATCCTGGAAGTCGATATCCAGGTAAATCGCATCTGCTGGAATCTTGTCCTCGCGGAATCGCTTGGCGATCTCCCTCACCCGCGCCTCCGGAACATAAGTGAACCGCGACTGCTGAAAACCAAACGTCCACAGCGGCGGCAGCGGAGTCGGCCCGGTGAGCCAGGCGTAGCTCGTAAGCACCTGCTTCGCATCAGGACCATAAAGCACGTAATAGTCCAGCGGGCCATCCTCCGCGCCAAACGAGTAGGCCGTGTGCGACTCCTTGCCAAAATCAAAACTGCTCCTCCAGTGATTGTCGAAGAGCGTTCCCGTCGCCATTCCCCGCCGCACACTCAGGAAAAAAGGAATCGTCTTATAAGTAGGATCGGTCGATTCCTGGTATCCGAATGTATCGGTGTTCCACATCGTAAAGTCACTATCTCGCCGGTCAAGCGGGCCCGGCTTGTCTCCTAATCCAAAGTAGTGCTCATCTGCCGGCATCGTTTTGTAAACGCGAAAAGCATTTCCGTGGAACTCAACAGGACGATTCAGCGCATCCTCTTCAATGACCGTCCCAGCCAGGTCTGTAATCTTCAACCGCGACGTCGCACGGTCCACCTGGACCCGTAAGATCTTCGTCCTGAAGCCAACATTTTCCGCGTCTTCGTCCGGCGTGACCGGAACGCTGCTGGTCCTCGCCGCCGCAAGTACGGCCCACGAAGCATCCTCTGGCAGCTCACCGCGAGGTCCCACTCGAACTCGAACCACATCATCGCGAAGTGCCGTGATTTGCAAAACGAAGGTGCCGCTGCGAACTTCGAGGCCATGATTCAACGCAGTGCTCTGGGTCACCCCGGCCACGGCAACGATGCCCGGGGACTGGCTGGCCTGTTGTGCCGGAGACTTCGTCGGGCTGAACGCCCCTCCGCAAAGAAAGACAAAATACAACACAAGGAAGGCTGATTTGCGGTTGAGGCTGATCGGATATTGCATTCTCTAATGATTCGCTTCTCGAAGAAATTTTGCTTGCGATCAGAGACCCCATTCCTGATCGACTGCGCATCTGAGTTCCGCAAAAATGCTAGCAGCAGCCGGCAACAAATGGCTCGGTCTCCCGCACGAGGTTTTGCCGATGTTTCGATGAGGACGCAGTTTCTCCATATATATTTCCTCCGGAAACTCAAAACAGAGAATCTCTCCTCTTTCCCGTAACGCAAAAAGATATAATTTGTGGTCGTCCCATTCAAAACATCCGTGCAAAACGCGATGCGGTATTTCTATGTGCCGATGGCTGGGGCTGAGGGGATGTGGCGTGCAGGGTGATTTCCTTATTGACGATTGGCTGATACAGCCACAAATCAATACTGTAGAAAAAGGAGTTAAGCGTTGGCACATTGAGCCCAAGGTGATGCAGGTCCTCGTCCACCTGGCGCTTCATCCCAACGAAGTTCTCTCCAAAGAGCGCCTCATTGAAGCGGTCTGGCGCGACACCTTTGTCGGTGACGATGTCCTCGTCCGCTGCATCTCTGAGATTCGCTACGTCTTCGGCGACGACGCGCGATCTCCCCGGATCATCCAGACCATCCCCAAGGGTGGCTATCGGCTGATTGCCTCGGTAAAGATGGAGGTCGATGCCGCAACCAGTCTGCGTACGATCTCTGATTCCGGACTGCGTGCCATCGGAAAGCGGGAGCCAGCCGAAAAACAGCACGCAGCAGCCGCATTGCAGGTGGAAGAAGCCCCACTCGGCGCATACGATCCGATCGTTCCCGTCGAGGCCGCCGTCACCAGTGAACCTGTTTCATCCACGCCCGAAGTTCACGGCCGGGAAACGCAACAAGTGAAGCCAACCCGGCGCATCGGGTGGCTCATTCCACTCGCCGCGGCTGCCATTCTGGCGATCTGGGCTGCAACCTACCTTTGGAAGTCCACCCACCCTTCACCCTTTAATGTCTTCTGGGCCCCCGTCCTCGAGGCCCAGGAATCCGCCCTCTTCTGTATTGCAGACCAGAACCAGTACTCCTTCATCACGCTTCGCGACGCGGCAGAACCAACAAAACAGGTCGTGTTAAAAGACAATCTTTCCGCCGTGGTGATCGACGACTTGGATACCATCGTCCGCGTCGCCAGCACACTCCGCGCACACGGCAAGCAGTACCAGCTCAAAGGCGAAGAAACGACCAGCCTCACCGATCTCCGCAACGGGCCATCCATCTTCATCGGCGCCTTCGATAATCCGTGGACCCTCCGACTGACAAAATCGCTCCGCTATCACTTCAGCAACAACGCCGACATGACGCAGTTCCGCATCGTCGACAGCAACGATCCCTCCCGCCCCGGCTGGACCGTGGACCGAACCCAGCAGATGGCGACAAACAATTACCAGGACTTCGCAATTGTTGCCCGCTTCACCGATAACAACACCGGCAAACCAGCCATTATCGTCGCCGGCATCGGCCGCGGAGGCACAATCGCCGCCGGTGAATTCCTCACAAATCCCGATTATCTCGCTCAGCTTTCAGACGCCATCCGGTCCGCTGGCAATAAGAAGAACCTTGAAGTTGTGCTGAGCACACAGATCATCGACGGTCAGCCCGGCACCCCCAAAATGGAAGCCACCTATTTCTGGTAAAGCGGGCAAAGATTCTCTCGAGAGAACCCCCGACGGAGCACGGAGCGACGAAGTAGAAGTGACGGAGCACGGAAGTAGAAGTGACGGAGCACGGAAGTAGAAGTGACGGAGCACGGAAGTAGAAGTGACGGAGCACGGAAGTAGAAGTGACGGAGCACGGAAGCAGAAGTGACGGAGCACGGAAGCAGAAGTGACGGAGCACGGAAGCAGAAGTGACGGAGCACGGAAGCACGAAGTGACGGAGCACGTGAAGCAGAAGTGACGGAGCACGGAAGCAGAAGTGACGGAGCACGGAAGCAGAAGTGACGGAGCACGGAAGCAGAAGTGACGGAGCACGGAAGCAGAAGTGACGGAGCACGCAAGCAGAAGTGACGGAGCACGGAAGCAGATAGTGACGGAGCACGGAAGCAGAAGTGACGGAGCACGGAAGCAGAAGTGACGGAGCACGGAAGCAGAAGTGACGGAGCACGGAAGCAGAAGTGACGGAGCACGGAAGCAGGAGTGACGGAGCACGGAAGGCACGCGTTTACGCGTGCCGCACTTGCTTCTGAGGTAACCCAAGGCTTTAGCCTTGGGCCTCTCTGACCGCGCCGAAGGCGCTACCGCTCTGCCGAAGGCCGGAGTGGAGCCCCGAAGGGCGCAACGTATCGTATAGGGCTTGTTTTGAATGCGGCTTTAGCCGCTGAGGTACAGATACTCAATTCAGGGGCTAACCTGTCAACCCTAAGATTCAGTGGAAAACCCGGCAAGCCAAACGAAACAAACGAAATATAAATCCAGCAGTGCTGGCATATGAGTCACAGCCAGTCTGTTAACATAGATACAGCAGAAACAAAGCCCCGGAACATCCGGGGCTTTTATCTTTTACAGCCAACCCATTTATTATGAATAATTTGCCCAGTATCTCATTTAGATAGAGTAATTTACAGGAATGACCCCCATCTAAGACCAATCTAAGTCCAATAAATTGAACTCTTTACGCCAAAAGATAGGGGGGAGGGGGGTATCCACCAGAACAACCAACGCTCGGGAAACGATCGGATCGGGCCGTTCTTCGTAAGGCAATGAAACCTAAGCCTTTGCTCCATCGGGAAATCCTCGTACTTCCCAATCAGGCAAACATCGTCAAACTCTCGCTATTTATCCACGACAGTCATTTCGCAAGCCTTCTACGGTTGTGTCGCTTTCCGGCCAACTAGGAATTGAGATCTGAAAGCACGGCTGTGCCCTCCGGGTAGCCGTTTTTTGGAGAGAGGCAAGCGAATGCAATCGACGAATCAACCACCCTTCCGAAGTACAAGATCGCGAATCATCGCGGCGGTAGTAATCGCGGTGACGAGCCTTCTTGGGCGTGTCACCCTGCACGCACAAACCCAGGCATTTACCGCGACGCTCAGCGGCACCGTTACCGACGCCACCAGCGCGGTCGTGCCGCAGGCCAAAGTGACGCTCTTCTCCGCTGAGAAGGGAATCACCCGCACCTTCACCACAACCGACTCCGGCAACTACACCTTTACGCTCATTCCTCCAGCCGACTACGATCTCACCGTCGAAAGATCCGGCTTCAACACCTACAAGCAGAAGGGTATCTCTCTCGCCGCAGGCGCCTCCGTCCACCAGGACGTGTCCATCGCCGTTGGAGGAACCTCGCAAAATGTCGTTGTCACCAGCGAGGCTCCGCTCATCAACGCCGACAATGCCAACGTCTCGGCCGACATCTCGCAGAAGCAGGTCGTCGAGCTTCCTCTCAACCTCCGCAACGTCTTCGGACTCGCAACCCTCAACTCCTCCGTCAACAACTCCCAGCAGGCCCAGATGGTCAACGCCAACGGCATCTCGGGCCAGGCCGACCAGGACATCTCCTTCCTCAACTTCGGCGGCACCCACTTCGGAACCGCCGCCTACCTGCTCGACGGAACCTGGAACACCGCACAGGACTGGGGTGGCGTCGTCTACGTCCCCTCCGTCGAAAACGTGCAGGAATTCAAAATTCAGACCAATGCCTTCACCGCGCAGTACGGTTGGTCAAGCGGCAACGTCGTCAACGTAGTCACAAAATCCGGTACCAACAAATTCCACGGCGATGCCTTCGAGTTCTTCCGCAACAGCGCGCTCGACGCCAACAACTACTTCAACAACCACAACAACGTAAAGCGCCCCGTCTTCCACCGCAACCAGTACGGTGTCTCCGCAGGAGGTCCCATCTGGAAGAACAAAACCTTCATCTTCGGAGTCTTTGAAGGCCTCCGCCAGGGAACCCCGGCCTCGCTTACCGCAACCGTTCCCACATCGGCCTTCACCAAGGGCGACTTCAGTTCACTCCTCACCACGCAGGTCGTCGGCACCGACGCTCTCAACCGCCCCATCTACGCCGGAGCGATCTACGATCCCTACTCGGTACGCGCCATCACCCAGGGACAGATCGACCCTCGCACCGGCCGCGTCGCGACAACCACCGGCTATATCCGCGACCCGATCCCGGGAAACAATCTCTCCAGCCGCATCGATCCCGTGGCGGCCAAGATCATCGCCGGCAACTACTGGCCTGCGCCTACCAACGGAAACATCAACAACAACTTCTTCGCCTCGGCCTCGGCTACCGCGGAGTCCGACGAGTACTCCATTCGCGTCGATCACAACTTCACCGATCTGACCCGCATGTATGCTCGGTACTCTCACAAGCACGAAACCAAGACGAACTCGCCAGCCTTCTTCGGCGCCTCCAATCCAGGCGGCCCGGGAGTCTCCAACCCCAACAACCGCTGGAGCTTCGACATGGGGCTCAGCCACATCTTCTCCCCCACTCTTATCCTCAGCGCGAACGCCGGCATGAACCGCTGGATCGAGCAGTCCGCAACCCAGGGCGACAACTTCAAGCCCTCTACCCTCGGCCTTCCCTCCAGCCTCGACACAATCGCCGGTCAGTTCCCTGGAATCCGTATCGACGGCTACTCCGGCCTCGGACCAGGCGCTATCAACGGCCAGGACTCCTACGCCGTTCCACGCAACTACATCACTTACTCAGCTGACCTTACCAAGACCCTCAACAAGCACACCCTCACCGTCGGCTATATGGGCGTCGTCAACCAGATCCTCGGTGGACACGTCTTCGGCTCGAAGTTCAACTTTCCCATTGCCTCGACCGCCGGGCCTGATCCAGCGAACTCCACTGCCGGCACGGGCTACGGCTTCGCCTCCTACCTGCTCGGAGTTCCCGACAACGGTGGTGCCACCGGCGTCAACGCGCAGCTCGCCACCCAGAAGAACTACATCGGCACCTACGTTCAGGACGACTGGAAGATCATCCCCCGTCTCACTCTGAATCTCGGTCTCCGATATGAAATCCAGACCGCTCTCACTGAGCGCCACGATAAGCAGCAGTACTTCGACTTCAACATGGTCAACCCCATCGGAGCAGGAACCGGCCTGACAACGTTGGGCGGACTCGTCTTCAACGGCAATGGCAGCCGCCGCGGTCTCTACAACGCCTCGTATGCGAACTTTGCGCCGCGCATTGGTGTGAGCTACCAGATCACACCGAAGCTCGTCGCTCGCACTGGCTACGGCCTCTTCTTCATTCCCAATTACACCGGCAACGGCCCGGCCGATGGTTACACGCAGACCACGCCGATCCGCGGCACCAACAGCGACTATACCGTCTTCAACACTCTCAGCAACCCCGTCCCCAACGGAATCCTTCTCCCTCAGGGCAGCGCCCTCGGCAACCAGCAGGACATCGGGCAGGGAGTCTCCGCTGCTCGCAGCGATCGTGGCTCATCCTACCTTCACCAGTTCATGCTCGGTTTCCAGTACTCTGTCCGCACCAATGACCTGATTGACGTGACGTACGTCGGCAATCGCGGTATCAAACTCTCTGCCGGTGGATACGAGAGAGATCAGCTCGATCCCAAGTACTTCTCTCTCGGACTCGCCGCACTCCAGCAGCAGGTTCCCAATCCGTTCTACGGAAAGATCACCGGCACTGGCTGTGGCCTTCAGAATCCTACGATACAGCGCCAGCAACTCCTTCGGCCGTATCCTCATTTCTGCAGCGTAAGTGAGCAGGAGGCTCTCCTCGGAAACTCCTATTACGACGCCCTGCAACTCACCTATACTCACCGCTTCAGCTCCGGGTTCTCCGTACTGGCTTCGTACACATTCTCGAAGTTCATCGACAACGTAGCCGGCAACAACGGTTGGGCTGCATCCGGTCCCACCAGCATCCGCAACTACTACAACCTCGCTGCCGAGAAGTCGGTGGACGCGAACGACATTCCCCACTCGCTGGTCGTCAGCTATATCTATGAGCTGCCCGTTGGCCACGGCAAGAAGCTTGCTTCCAGCGTCAGCGCACCGGTCAACGCCGTTATCGGCGGATGGCAGGTCTCCGGTATCTCAACCTTCAAACAGGGCTTCCCACTCGCTATCCAAACCGCCAACAACACACTCGGCCAGTTCGGCGGCAACCGTCGTCCCAACGTCGTTGCGGGATACCACGTTTCTAATCCCACGATCGACCGCTGGTTCAACGTCGCCGCTTTCCAGGATCCCTCCAACCCGTTCGATTTCGGCAACGCGCAACGCTACATCTCGCAACTCCGCTCGCCCGGGTATCAGAACTGGGATCTCGCCATGCAGAAATACTGGCACTTCAACGAAGTGATGCGGCTTCAGTTCCGTGCCGAACTCTTCAATGCCTTCAACCATGCCCAGCTCTATGCACCCAATCAATTCCTCGGCAACCGCGTAACCAACCCCGACGGCAGCTATGGCGGTTCGTTCGGTCAGATATCCGGCGCCTTCCCGGCCAGAGACGTGCAGTTTGCTATGAAGTTTTATTGGTAAACATAAACTGAACTTCAACATCGGCCGCGCATTTTATGCGCGGCTGATTTATTGAGCGCAACATCCACTCTTCCTCACGGAGGTAAACACAAAGCGAGTGTCTAGAACACAAACTCGCATGGGAATGTTCCAGAGTTCAATCCTGAAGATTGCCGCGAGGTGAATAAATACTGGATTTTCATTTGACAGCTCACTTAAATATTCATATAACCCGCACAAGCACTCCATAATCTGTTTCAAGCGGTCCAAAACTGCTTCGACTTAGATGTGTAGGCCCCTTCCGCGCTCGGGACCCCCGCAATTTCCATGCTATAGAAGCAATCGGATGGATGATTCCCTCATCTGCTGGAGGCATAGATGAACCTTCTCCCCATGAGTAAATTAGGTGCGCAGGAGATCTCGCCGAAGGTCGTCCATTTCGGTATCTACCTTCCCGGCATCAACCCAGGTAAAGGCTACGGCGTTTCGGTCAAAATCATCCACGAAACGGACCAGTACCTGCAAAAAATTCAACCGGTCCTGCTCCAACAAAACCATTCGGTCGATCCAATCTACGGAGACTACTGGGAAGGTCAAATCGATCTCAGCGCTGTACCAGCGCCTGCCGGATCAGCCTTTGGGCAAGTGGGCCGCTACGTTTATCGTTACCTGATTCAAAGCCCGAGTCGCGGCAACATCGATTTCATCATTGATCCCTTCTCGCGCGAGGTGGGGGTTGGCCGGCTTTCCGCCATTACAGTCGAAGCCCAGGCCTATACCTTCACCGACAACGAGACGCGCTGGAAGACTCCCGCGCTCAAAAACTCCATCATCTATGAACTTATGATCAGCGAGTTCCGCAACGACCTCGACCGCACGATTCAGCAGCTTCCTTATCTCGCCGATCTAGGCATCAATTGCATCGAGGTCATGCCTGTCGCCAACGTTCTCAGCACGATCGACTGGGGATACGATCCCATCGGCTACTTCTGTGTGACCGAGCGTTTTGGCAGGACCTCGGATTTCCAGCGCTTCGTGGACTCCTGTCACCAGAACGGAATCGCAGTGATCGTGGACTCGGTTTACGGTCACTGCGGCGGCGACTTCGCCTACAACCAGCTCTACAGCGCTCTTGGAGGAGATCTCCCTAACCCATTCAACGGCGGCTCCGGAGACTACGGTACGTTGAACGACTTCGCTAAGCAGCTTACACAGGACTATTACTACTCAGTGAACCGGTATTGGCTCGACACCTTTCACGTCGATGGGTTCCGTTTTGACGATGTACCGGAGTACTGGAAGGGACCAGCCGGGCCGGGTTACGCCGACCTCGTCTACTCCACCTACCAATATGTCAAATCTAAAGCCGGAGCCACCGATCACTATCAGAGGTTCTTTGATGCCTCCGGAGGAATTCATTTGATTCAGATCGCGGAGTATCTGCCCGATCCACCGGCCATTCTGACTCAGAGTTACAGCACTGGAACCTGGCAGGATGGAACCCTCTCGGCCGCCGCCAACTGTGCTGCTGGAAATTCAGGGGCTATTGCTGAGTTGGGATTTCAACTCGGCCTAAACGGCTATCCCACCTCCATCACTGCGAACGGAGACACTCTGCCGAAGACCGGCCTTCAATATATCGAAAATCACGATCACCAGAGATTCCTCTGTAACTTCGGTACTGTCAGCCTCGACAGTAATCCTGCTGATGCCTTGCTCCAACAAGGTGATCGCGACGGTAAATGGTTTAAGGTGCAGCCATACCTCATCGCGCTCTTGATGGCGAAGGGAACTCCTCTGTTATCCGAAGGACAGGAGTTCTGTGAGAACTATTGGATCCCTCCCGAGGGCTACGGCCGCGTGATGGTCTATCGTCCAGTACGGTGGAACTACTTCTACGATACCGATGGACAACCTATCATTCGCTTAGTACGAAAGCTGACCAAGATCCGCCGCGGCGGAGCCCAGTTCACCGAGGGAGACCATTTCTTTTATAACGACGACAATAACTTCAATTTCAAAGGACTACTGGCCTTCTCACGGCAGCTGAACAACGCGTTTAGCCTCGTCGTGGTGAACTTCACCGATCAACCCCAGACCGCGAGCTTCACATTTCCCGTCGCCGGCGATTATGTGGAACAGATCGAAGGGACCCAAAACCTTCACGGAGTGGTCGCAGGGGTGGCACAGCAACTCACTGTACCAGGCAACTATGGGTGTATCTGGAGCAAGGCGTAAAAGCTCAGACTTTTTCAAGCCGAACTATGGTTCATCGTCGGACTGGAAACCCAGCAGTTCCTTTGCTCTGGACTCCTTCGCCGCTTTGTTGAACTCCACCGATCGGGTAGCTGGAAACCGGCATCACGCCTTCGTTGCTTAGCAACACGTGCAGCTTCGGATCGCGCAACACCTGCTCATACGGCATGTCGGCTTCATCCACCTTGACCGTCCGTGCGACCGGCCGGATGCCATGGCTGTAATCGACGTACCAATCGGCGTGAACCGTCGTGACCGGCTGGATCGGCTCACCGCTCGGGAAATGCCAGCCGTAAATCGCAATCCGGTTGGGTCTTTCGTTCAGACGATTCGTTATCACCACGTCCTTCTTATGGCCGGCGCGTAGTTCTCCGAGGTACTGCCCGGCTATCTGCTCCTCGATCATTCGGTTGTGCGTGAGGAATGTCAGCGGGTCTTCACGCGATTGCGAAAGGGGCTGGGGAATGATCTTCGAAAGCGACTCCGCCCATATATCATCGACCATCTTCGGCGTGGGGAGGACGAAACCGAAAGCGTCGCAAAACGCCTGCGCTGTGTGCGGATTCATCGGCACGCGAACGAAATCGCGATCGGAGCCGATGGCCAGGTAGTCCGGCATCACCTGGTAGACCGCCGTATGCTTACGGCCCTCTGAGTCGGTTGCCGTGACGGTGATCGGGACCAGCTGGCGAAGGAAGTCCGGGATATTGCTGTTCATCAGTTCGCGCAGCACTGCTCGCTCTCGTGCGTCGCGGTCGAGCCCGGTCAGCGACTGCATGAACTCGGCACCGCCTGGCGCGTCGATATGCCGGGGAGGAAGCGTTGAGGCGGCGAACCGGTTCGTGGAAACGGGCGGCGGCCGTTCGATCCAGCCCGTGTAGGCGCGCGGTCCCTCGAGTGACGCCAGTGGCTTCTCCCAGCTTCCTCGCGGACCCACCGGATCGAGATCTGACATCGCACGAATGAACCCATTAAACTCGCCAACCAGCATCGTGTGCAGGATCTTGTTCTCGGGATTCTTGTGGATCAGCATCTCCACCTGCGGCGCCGTGAAGCGCACATAGCTGCCAACGTGGCTTTCCTCGAGCGGCATCTCCTTCCGAAATGCTTCCACCATTCGATATGTTGCCCGGTATGTGCCACCGGTATCCGAAACCACTTTCTTCCCGTTCAGCTCGATATTGCGGTCGTCGTAGGCGATAACAACCAACCGGCGATCACTGTTGCCGCGCAGCCACGCGACGAGCTTCGGGCCGTGAGCGGGATCGTCGCCAAAGGCGTAATTGCCGTCGAGAAACGCAATACGGGTGACATAGGTGGGGATCACATCGAAGGCGTTGATGAAGCCGAAGGTAAAGCTGCCACCACCGCTGTGGCCTGTAAGGCTAACGTCTGGCGCGCTGCCGGGGACCGCCGCCCGCAGTGTTGCGACAATTCCGGCAATGAGCGCAGAGTTGTTCGGATTCGCGCCTCGCCAGGAAGGCCAGCTCATCTGCGCGCTCTCGAGATAGGCAATCACCAGGTTGCGGCCCGGAGTTGCTGCGCGCAACAGGCGCATCTGCGCGCCGATGTGTTGAATGTCAAAGTGCCAATCGTCTCCCGGTGCCAGAGCCTTTCCAATAGTCTGCTGCGTGGTGTTGCCGTTTGGCAGGGCGTAGATGATCAGCGTAGTTGGCTGTACCGGGTTGAAGTCGCGCGCCGCGACCATCGTCGCGGTAACCCCTGGCTCGAACCTGAAGACGCGGACCTGCTCCCGGAACTGCCCCGTGACAGTAAAGCCTTCAATGCTGTCCGCACTTGCTGCAGGCGCAGACACGACGATTACGATTGCCAGCAGGACCATCCTGCTTCGAGTGCGAAACATAGCCGATATAGAACGTAAAACCAAAATGATCAAGACGGAAGATTATCGAAGTGGGCGACAATAAAGATAGGCTTTATCGACTCAACTCTCCAGAGAGCTTTTATGACCCGCGCCAGAGAATCACGCCAGGTCAACAGCGCAGAGAATCGCCGCACCAGATCTGCGTTCTCAAATTTTCTCTCTAAGAGGTGTCTTGGGAAGAAGAAGATCGCCGATTCGGGGGGAATTCAGCAATCTATCAATAGATAACGATTTACAAATCGTGGCGAGAGAGGGATTCTAATTTAGGCAATAAATAGTTCATTTATCAATCATATGATCTAGAGCTGGTGATAATCTACCCCCAAATATACGCCTTCCCGTGATGAGTGCACTTTTGTAGTTTTAGTGTTCCATCGATTTTGCGCGAATTTCTGCAGAATAAGGAAATTGTCAGACGGGCGGATTTTGAGTTCTCAGCGAATACGTCTTACGCGTGCCCCTGGGTAGTGTTTTTTTGGATTTCGCGGTGGTCGATCTCTTTATTGTTATTCCGAGTAGAGCGATTTCTTCCCTGATTGCTGTCAGAGCTGCCGTCAGCAAAAAGAGTATGGATTCGAACCTACAACCCTTCGGTTAACAGTTGCACAGCCGGCTGTTTGTACATTTCCTGTAACTCTTCTCAATTACGCTGTCTTGCTGCCCAGAGTGCCCCGTATGTTTGCACCGAACACCGAAAGCGTATCTTATGCCGAAGTGGTTATTGTCACTCTCAGCTAGACTATCCTTTCTCTGTAAACTGAAGAAATCAAAATGATCAGTGGCTAATATTCACGCGCACCTCGATTACCAAGCTTGTGAAATTCTGCGGAATATAGCATCGTGATTGGCGAGTGTCTGAGACTGTTTCTCTTTCGTAGCCGTCCGAATCGAACAAACGCACTCATTTTCAAATCTGACCAATTGACCCCTCTTTAGGTCTAAATCGATTTAGCTTGTATCGCGTTGGTCCACGGCTATATATTCGATTTCCGGAGCGGGGGAAATAAATTACCGAAACTGGGCATAGATTCGGGAACGAGGAAATTGCCGGCCTGCCCAACTCCGTTGAATTCATCATGCTGCTTGTGCTCTAGGGAGGTAATCGGGTGCGTTGTAAAGGTGTTACGTTCTGCCTCACAGTGATCCTTTGTGTGCCTGCTCTGGCCGCTGACAACATTCATCTCACCATAGATGCATCGAAGACCGGCCCGAAGATCGATCGCAACATTTTTGGCCAGTTTGCTGAGAATCTTGGCCATGGCCTCTATGAAGGCATTTGGGTCGGACCAGACTCGTCTATCGCGAACACCCGCGGAATCCGAAACGATGTCGTTGCAGCCCTGAGGGACTTGAAAATCCCCAACGTTCGATGGCCCGGAGGCTGCTTCGCCGACCAGTATCACTGGCGCAAGGGAGTCGGCCCTCAGAACAAACGCCCTGCCACCGTGAACTCAGCGTGGGGTGACGTGATCGATACGAATGCCTTCGGTACCGATGAGTTCATGGACTTCATCCACCAGATAGGCAGTACGTCATATGTGTCCATCAACATCGGCTCCGGTACGCCACAAGAGGCCGCGGAATGGCTGGAGTACATGACCGCCGGCGCGTCAACGGCGCTCGCCAAAGAACGCGCTGCCAACGGCCATCCCGAGCCCTATAAAGTCGGATTCCTCGGCCTGGGCAACGAAAGTTGGGATTGCGGCGGCGCAATGACTTCCGACTACTACGTCAGTCTGATGAAGGTCTACAGCCGGTTCGTGCTCAACATGAATCCGTCGCAGCGCGGCAGCGACCAGATGCTTAAGATCGCTGTGGGTCCAGGTACGCCCGACACCGAGTGGACTGAAGCAGTAATGAAAGCCTGGAAGAAACACACGTGGGCTTGGGACATCAACGGTGTTTCCCTCCACTGGTACACCGTTCCCAATGGTTGGCCGCCATCGACGGGATCGGAAAAGTTCGGACTTGATGATTACGTAAAGACCCTCAAATCCACGCTCTTCATGGAAGAGTTCCTGCGCAAGCAGGAAGCAGTGATGGATAAATATGATCCGGAGAAAAAGGTCACCCTGGCAGTGGACGAGTGGGGCGTCTGGCATGCTCCACTGCCTGGCTCCAACCCTGCGTTTCTGATCCAACAAAACAGCATCCGTGATGCGATTCTCGCTTCACTCAACCTGAACATCTTTGCTCGTCATGCGGATCGCGTACGCATGGCGAATATCGCTCAGATGATCAATGTCCTCCAGGCAATGATCCTTACCGACAAAGAGAAGTTGGTGCTGACGCCCACCTATTACGTCTTCAAAATGTATGTGCCCTTTCAGGGCTCGACTTTTGTACCAGTAGCCTTTGATGCGAGTTCCTACACGCACGTGGACGCCACGCTACCACGCCTGGATGCAATCGCGGCAAAGGGTACCGACGGAAAGGTCTGGCTTGAGATAACCAACCTCGACGCGGAAAAACCCGTCTCGATTGAGGCCGACGTGACCGGGATCGCGGCAAAGTCGGTGCGAGGAGAGACTTTGACGGCACCGGCAGTTGACAGCATTAATACCTTTGCCGCGCCAAACACTGTAGTTCCAAAACCGATCTCAGCTGCAGTAAAGGATGGCAAGTTCAGACTCACTGTCGATCCTAAATCTGTCACCGTCGTCTCGCTCGAACCCTAGTGATTCAAACGGAAAATATCATTATGCAAAAGACCTCTGGAAAATCGACTGTGAATAAGCTCGCCTTCTTGTTGACTGTGGTTTGCGTTGCCATTCTGGCTCCGGCCCAGACTCACCCGATCAACGTCACCATTGAGGCCTCCAGGACCGGCGCTCCCATTTCGAAGTACATTTACGGCCAATTTCTCGAACATGGTGGCGACATCGTCAACACGGGCATCTGGTCTGAGATGCTCGTCGACCGCAAGTTTTTTTACCCAGTCACCACCGCCCCCCCTACGCCTCCTCCGGTTGTAGCGAACGCCGGCGGAAACCCGCGCTTTCGCCGCACGCCCACACGATGGTGGTCCCCGATTGGCGGTGCCAATACGGTCACGATGGATACCACATCGCCCTATGCGGGAGATCAATCCCCACGAGTCCAACTCGACGCTAAAGATCGTCATGGCTTGAGCCAGTCCGGAATTGCCGTTCGAAAAGACAAGACCTACACCGGACGCATCGTACTCGCAGGCTCCCCGGGCACGATCGTCAATGTCACACTCGTGTCGGGTAAGCACGCTGCAGACCGTCAGACAGTCACGATTCGCACACTCACTACGGCATATCGCAAGTTCCCATTGCGCTATATCGCAGCAGCTGACACCGAGGAAGCGACGCTTGAGATCACCGGCACTGGGACAGGTTCATTTCATGTCGGTGCTGTCTCGCTCATGCCCGCCGACAACCTCGAAGGCTTTCGCCCCGAAGTAATCGCCGCGCTCAAGCAGTTGCGCTTTGGCGTTCTCCGCTTTCCCGGCGGGAATTTCGTCTCCGCCTATGAATGGCGCTACGGCGTGGGCGACATCGACAAGCGCCCGCCGATCTTCGATGCCGTCTGGCACGCTGTTCAGCCCAACGACGTCGGCACCGACGAGTTTCTCACTCTTTGCCGTCTGCTAGGTGTCGATCCTTACATCACAGTCAACGCCGGCTTCGGCGATGCATGGTCCGCGCGCGAATTGGTCGAATACACCAACGGCGCGGCTACTACGCCAATGGGGAAGTGGCGTGCAGAAAACGGCCATCCACAGCCTTATCACGTGAAGTTCTGGGGCATCGGCAATGAGCCTTGGGGCGACTACCAGATGGGCTCGATGTCACTTCCCCAGTTCGAGCTGAAGCATAATCTGTTCGCCAAGGAAATGCGCAAAGTGGATCCCACGATCAAATTGATCGCTGGCGGTGCTATGCCCGATGTCATGGAGGGCGCCGATCAGGCGAGGCGGATTAATGGCCAGTACGTTCCTGACTATCTCTCCGCAGCGGACTGGACCGGGCAGATGCTCCTTAATTGCCTCGACAACATCGACATGGTCAGCGAGCATTACTACGCTTCCGGCACCCAGCACACAGATATCAAGCTGCAGAAGAAAGTGCCCATCGATCCTCCTCTGTCGCTCATCGAGTGGGAACGGGCGGCAGCTGTCCAGGTTCGCGCCAAATACGAACACTACCAGGAATACTTAAAGCGCATTCCAGCTCTTCGCGCCAAACCAGTCCCAATTGCAATCGATGAGTGGGCCTACTTCGGTGGCAATCGCGACTCGTATAAGGTCGTCCCCGCTTACGCGTGGGCATTCCATGAGATGTTTCGTCACTCCGATGTTTTCCAGATGGGCGCATTTACCTTCGCGACCGCGATGATGAGTTCCAATCGCACCGAAGCCATCCTCAATCCCACCGGCATGCTCTTCAAAATGTATCGCGACCACTTCGGCACAATTCCTGTCGAGGTCTCCGGAGATTCTCCGCAGCCGAAGCCCGTCTTTCCCGCCGGAGGCGATCAGCCCGCAGTCAACCCTGGTAGCCCCACGTATCCGGTCGATATAAGCGCAGCTATGAGTGAAGACCGCAAGACTCTTACCATCGCTGTCCTCAATCCCACTGACTCCGAACAGAGCATCAGGATCGCGATCAGTGGAACAAAGCTTGCAAGTTCGGGAAAACTGTGGCGAATGGCTCCCGAGTCGATCGATGCCACCGTTACCGTCGGTAAGAAACCTGAAGTTCAGATCGAGGAGCAAACACTCGGTGCTCTGCCGGACACCATGACCGTGCGCCCATTCAGCGTCAACATCTATTCGTATCCCATGCAGTAGCCATGTAGTTGAGGAATGGTCCAATGAAACCCACGCTGCCATTTGTCATTGCAATTGCAATCGCTGCATCCGGAACCCAACTTACCGCCCAGGTGCAAACCAACGTCCCGGAAGTAGTCGCCGGCGCAAAACCCGAGACCGTCGAGCATATCAAGGTTCACGGCAAATCCCTCGAAGGCAATCTCGAAGGCGATACCGTCGATCGCGACGTGATCGTCTTCCTGCCGCCTGCCTACGCGAAGGATAAGAAGCGCCGTTATCCGGTCGTTTACGCCTTGCATGGCTATTCCATTGGCGCCGAGCAATGGACGCACGAGATCCGCGTCCCTCAAACCATCGAAGGTGCATTCGCTCTTGGCGCCAAAGAAATGATTGTCGTCCTGCCGGACTCCAAGACCATTCACAACGGCTCGATGTATTCAAGCTCCGTCACCACCGGCGACTTCGAGAAATTTATCTGGCATGACCTTGTCGAATATATCGACGCGCATTACCGCACCATCCCTGAGCGCACAAGCCGGGGCCTGGTCGGCCACTCCATGGGTGGATACGGAGCCAGCCGCATCGGAATGAAGCACCCCGACGTCTTTGCTGCTCTTTACATCATGAGCCCCTGCTGTATGTCGGCAAGGCCTGCCGGACCGGCGAGCGCTGACCTCGAAAAAGCCGTTGCGGCCATAAAATCTCCCGCCGACGAGGAGAAACTCGGTTTCTTTATCCGCGCTCAGCTCGCCACCGCGGCTGCATGGTCCCCTGATCCGAAGAATCCGCCCTTCTATTTTGACCTGCCCACGAAAGAGGGCCAAGCGCAGCCCGAGGTACTCGCCAGGTGGGCGGCCAACGCGCCGCTGGCATTTGTCGATCAGTACATCGGCAATCTCAAACAATATCGTGCTATTGCGATGGACGTCGGCGACCAGGACAATCTGCATGTAGATGCCGCTAAGCTGCACGATATTTTTGATAAATACGGACTCGCGAATAGCTTTGAAATCTATCCCGGCACGCATACCAGCGCCGTCGCCGATCGCTTTCAAAACCATGTCCTGCCGTTCTTCAGCCACAATCTCTGCTTTAGCGAAGGTTGCAGATAACTGCTCCCCATACGGTAGAGGCCTGCTAGGATGCGCAGGCCGACCGCTTTGCACTGAGACGACTATTCGGGCAAGGTGTATTGGCCGTCGATGTGGAAGTGGCCGGTCACACCCGGGGCTCCGGTGTTCGGCTGCCCCCCACCGATGGTGACGGTGTAATCCCCCTGAGTAATGATGGGATTGCCATCTTCCGTTACCATGCCCAAATCACGTGCTTTCAACTCGAAATGGACCTTCTGGCTTGCGCCCGGTTCTATATGAATACGCTCGAATCCGCGTAGGGCAACAAGGGGCGCACCTTTGACTGAGGGGAACTTGAGATAGAGCTGGACGACTTCGTCCCCTGCCAGCTTTCCCGCATTGGTTACCGTCACATCGGCGATGACCGGCTGTCCGGCAGGGACCGTGTGCGCCGGCATGGTGAGATCGCTGTAGCTGAATTTCGTATAGCTGAGACCATAGCCAAATCCAAAAAGCGGCTTGCCGTTGAAATACCGGTACGTCCGGTTCGCCATCCCGTAGTCTTCAAAGTTGGGCAACTGGTCGACGCCGGTGTAGAAAGTAACCGGCAGTCGGCCGGCTGGATTGTTCTTCCCGCTGAGGGTCTCGGCAACTGCGGCGCCGCCCTCTTCACCGGGATACCACGCCTCAAGAATGGCATTGGCATGTTCGTTGATCCAGTTGACGGCCAGAGCGCTCCCATTCAGGAGCACAACTGCGATGGGTTTGCCGCTGGCGGCCACAGCTTCCACGAGGTCTTCTTCCGGCTGGGGGAGATCGATGCTGGTGCGATCTCCACCGACGAAGCCGGGTTCGCTGACCGGCATTTCTTCGCCCTCAAGCTGACTGGTAATACCTACCACAGCAATCACTGCATCGGCATTCTTCGCGGTTGCGATCGCTTCGGGCGAAGGTCCGTTATTCGCCTTGGTCCAGATGAACTCCGCATGCGACTTGCCGTTCCTGGTGCCATAGGAAATCTCGAGGGGGACTTTGCGGCCCTTCTCGAGGTGGACGCGGCCAACTCCGGATAAGAGTCCGCCGCCACCGAACGCCGTGGCTACCTGCTTCTTGTTGACTATAAGCCTGCCAAATCCTTCGCAGCGAATTCCGAGAATGAAATCGCCCGATTCCGTGGGCGTAAGGAATCCCGACCATTGCACGCCGAAAGTTTTTCTCCCGGCGACTTCTTTCGGAAGGTTGCTTTCCGTGAGCTTGACGTTGGCTTCTGTTCGGCTGGCGATGGGTACCGGGTTCTCGCCTGGGGCCGATGGACCCCTGCGCAAACCTTCGTTGTAGTCGGCCTTGAGGCCCGGCTTGCCCTCGGGAGTGGTCAGAAGATCATCCGGCACAGCGGTTCCATCCGTTCGAAGAAACTGGGTACCGGGGACAAAGGTGATCGTTGCGTTGGGGAACTCAGCATGAAGTCCATCAAGGATCGAGACGATATGCGTGGGCTGACCTGCATAGTTTCCGATTAACGGTCTCGTTTGGTCCGCAAGCGGCCCAATCACGGCAATTTTCCGGATTGCCGGTTTGAGTGGAAGCAGGCCGTCATTCTTGAGCAGAACCATTGATTCATTTGCCAGCTTGCGGGCCTCCGCGCGATGCTCTGCGCTATCAAGCTCCTTCTCATCGATCTTTGTATAGGGAACCATGTCAGGCGGATCAAACATGCCGAGCTTGATCCGTGCGGCGAACAGGCGAATGAGCGCGGTGTCGAGAGTGCTTTCCGGCAGATACCCTTGCTGAACGGCATCGATGTACGCTTTCTCGACAGGCTCGCCGAATCGGGAAGTGAAAGTGACGCATTCGTTATCCATGCCGCGGAGCACCGAGATCGCAGCGCCTTGGGCCTGAGTGGGACGGTAGCGATGATTGGCCGCGACATCTCTGACGGCGTCGCAGTCCGACACGACGTAACCCTGGAAACCCCAGTTGCCGCGCAACTGGTCCTGCAGCAGGTACTGATTGGCACATGCGGGCTGCCCGTTGATTGCGTTATAGGCGCACATCACCGATCCGGCCTTGCCTTCCACAACGGCAGCGCGGAAAGCAGGTTCGTAGGTATCCACTTCATCGTGCTTGCTGACGTCTACATCCGCAAAATGGCGTGTGGGTTCCGGTCCGCTATGCACCGCAAAGTGCTTGGGTGTGGCAATGGCGAGATAATACCTTGGGTTATCGCCTTGTAATCCCGTCACATAGGCCACACCCATGCGTCCGGTGAGGAACGGATCTTCGCCATAGGTCTCCTGCCCGCGGCCCCAGCGGGGGTCGCGGAAGATGTTGAGATTAGGCGACCAGAAATCCAGACCGCCCATAATGCCGGTGTGTCCCTCGCGCGCGTTTTGTACATGCTTAATGCGGCCTTCGATCCCGATCTGCGCCGCCATCATGTGGATTCCCGGTGCGTCGAATGTGGCGGCAAGACCGATCGGCTCCGGATACTCGGTGACGCCCTCGTTGATGACGCCGTGAAGGGCTTCGCTCCACCATTGATAAGCGGGAATCTTGAGCCGTGGAACTGCGGCAGAATTATTCTGCATCTGCGAAGCCTTTTCAGCGAGCGTCATGCGGCGCACCAGGTCGGTCGCGCGCTGCTCCGGTGAAAGCTGGGGATTGAGGTATGACAGATTCTCAGAGTCCTGTGCAGATGCATTTTGCAGCGCTGATCCAAACAAAAGCACTCCCGTACAAGCAACGATGCACTGGACAATTCGTGTCACGCGGGTTTTCATACTTTTCTCCAGATTGAATTTTGAAAGTCGTACATCATCAAACTTTGGGCGCCATGCTGTTTTGGATTTGAGAGCGTTGCAGCGGGAAGTTTCACTTCACATTTATTTGAATTTCCTTGCCATCGTAATCAATCTCCGCATTCGGAGAACTGGTCACATCGACGTCTGAGCCATGGCCATTGCCGACCAGCACGAGGCGGAATTTGCGGCGTTCCACCATTCCGGGATAGGAGCCTTGGCGCAGGCCGATCGTGAGAACCGAGCTGCGATCGTCCCAGCGGAGAGGGATTACCGAATGTTGCCCCTGCTGGTATTCATAGCCGTCCCCGGCATCTTCATAAAGATCGAATTTGCCATCGGCCCCGCGATAGATGCGAAGCTCGATCGTGCCCGCTGGATCCTGCGTGGCATATTCGATTTGCGGACCCATGGGAAGGATGGCACCCGCGCGCACAAAGAGCGGCATGCGATTGAGGGGCGCATCGGCTTCGATCTCATGGCCGCCACTGAACGATTCGCCGGTCCAGAAGTCGTACCATGCTGCAGCCGCCGGTAAGTAGACGTTCCGCTTAGTCGCGTTGGCCTTGAGCACGGGATTGACTAGGATGGCCGGTCCGAACATAAATTGATCGCCGAGGTCCCAGGTCTTCGGGTCCGTGCGCCAGTCCATGACGAGCGGACGCTGGATCGTGTAGTCGTCGGTCGTTACCTTCCAGGCTAGCGAATAGATATATGGCATGAGCCGGTAGCGGAGTCTGTCATACGTCAACAAGATGGGCTCGACTTTATCGAAGCTCCACAGCTCGTTATGCGGCCGATGCCCATGCGTGCGGAAGATGGGACAGAACGTGCCGTACTCAAACCATCGCACGTAGAGTTCCTGGAATGCGGGGTCCGTAAGAGGGTCATCGTGGGGCGGCCAGTAACCCCCGATATCGGTGGTCCAATATGGATATCCAGAGAGGGCGAAATTGAGACCGGCGGGAACCTGATGACTCAAACCCCAGTAGGTGCCATAGACATCTCCCGACCAGACGACAGCTCCTACGCGTTGCTGCCCGAGAAACGCAGAACGAGTGAGCAGAAAGACACGCTTGCTCTGGTCTTGAACCTTCCAATGATCCTGGACTCCAAGAGTATGTACGAGCGGGAAGACATTGGTGAATTCGGCACCGTTGCCGATGGCGATCTGTCGACTGCTCAGGATGGCGTCGCCCATGTGTGGCCAGTATTCCTCGGGTTCAGCGCTATCCAGCCAAAATGCGTCCCATCCTTCCGCCAGCAGCTCGCCTGGGAGATGCTCCCAATAGATATCGCGTGCCTCAGAGTTGGTAGCGTCGTAAACGTGCGCGCTAGGCACGAGCTCGTTCCTGGCATCAAGAACCTTATAAGTTTCGGACTTTGGATCGAGTAGGCCCCATACAGAGATCATGGCGTGCACATTCTCTTTATGAAGGGCTCGGAGATCTTGCACTACGTCGTGGTAGTTGGAATTGAAGACCGGATCGCCCTCGGTCTTCCACCAGAACCAGTCCTGCACAATGACATCAAGCGGGATATGTTCCTGACGGTAGCGCTCCGCGATCTCGCGAATTTCGCCGAGGGATATGTATCGGTCCTTCGATTGAAAGAAGCCGTAGGCCCACTTCGGAAGCAGGGGCGTGTGGCCGGTCATGTTGCGATATTCGTGGAGAATGGTGTCCATCTCTGGGCCATAGAGAAAGTAATAATCGATCGACTTTCCCGCGATTGAACTCAGCTTCACCTCAAGTGGAAACCGGTTGTCAAAGAACGTGAGCGCCGCCGTGTTCCACATCAGACCGTATCCCTTACTGGATATCAACAGCGGGATAGCAACATCGGTATTATTTTGCGCAAGTTCCACAGTGGAGCCCCGATAATTGAAGAGGCCGCTCTGATGCTGGCCAAGCCCGTAGAGCGCTTCCGTGATCGAAGGGGAAAAGCGGTCCGTCACGCGGTAAGTGTGGTCGCCATTTAGTTGGACGGGCTGGTAGCTTCTCGGCATGCTGCTGCCTTCTTTCAGGAGCGATTCTCCGCTCACGGTCCCGAACGAGAGGCTGCCGCGTCCGCGGTCGAAGATAACTTCGACCTGTGCTGTCTTTATGCTGACAGCCTTCGCATCCTCTGCAAAGATGAACCCCGTTCCGGGGCAGGATTGCGCCGGGTCTAGCATCCATGGGCGCGGCGACGCTGCAGCAGACGCATCAGGAGTGGCGATGACGTGAATCACCGAGTCAGTACACGCGGTGACCGCGACAACCTCCTCGCCTGTAGAAGCAGTGAAGCCGCGAGCTGTCTTCTCAATCTGGGCGGGCGAAGGTCCAGGCGCTTTCTGCCCCGGCATTTGTCCGAGGACGGACGAGGCCGCGAAGAGAAGAACCGCACCATATGCCGCGAGCGACGAGAACAGCTTCGAGGTTGCAGTCGATCTGGACGAACGCATAATTCGATCTCTCCGGATACAAAAATGAACAATGCCGCCGCGCGATAGTGCACCCCAGCGGCTCGAATTCCGATGCTCCTAACTTGTCGAACGATATTCGAATATACATATCGGAAGCGAAGAGCGACAACGCCAATAAATCGCTTTAGTGCTATCAAAGGCACCTATGCGAATACGTTGATGAGCGTTCCCATCGGGAAAGCGGTTACAAGGTCTGCAGGAGATTCGCTCAGATCTCGTCGAGGTCGCGATTGAACCCTAGCAGGTCGCCCAGGACATTGACTTCGCGACTGAGAGCGCTGTGGTCTTTGCACACCATGTTGAGCCGGACGTCTCGTGAACCACCGACGGGCAGATGCAGAGGGAGCAACTCGCTGCTGGCCAGATCAGATTCAATTCGATACGAGGGCAGCCAGCCAAAACCGAGTCCACTGCGAACGGCATCGATAGCAGCTTCGATGGATGCGACCTGCAGTACCCGTTGTGCAGGGACCCGCGGCTGGTGCTTAAGCGTACCGGATGCAGTGCCCTCGATTGTGACCAGGATGTGCTGCATCAGATCAGCCCGATTGATCTTGCGCCTTAGCGCATGGAGTGGGTGATCGCGCCGGGCAACCGCGATCATGCGGATGACTAGGATGGGCTTGGAAAAGAATTCGCGCGAGAGCAAGCCGGTAATGCAGATATGCGCGTTATGCATGGAGAATTCAGTGTCAGCTGAGAGAAAGGTGCTCTGCCGTAGTCTGGGTTGTACGTACGGGAAGAGCTGGGCGAACTCGGCGAGTGCTGCGAAGAGCCGGCTGTTGGGGAAGATGCTATCAACCGAAATCCGGACTTCCGATTCGCCCCCTGATGCGAGTGAACGGGCACGCTGCTCCAGATTTTGAAATCCTGCTAAATGTGGCTCTACATCTGCGAGCAGCACTCTACCTAGCTCTGTGAGTTGGGCGCGTCGCCCCCTGATCTCGAAGAGTTTGATGCCGAGATGATCCTGAAGACGGGCGATCGCGTAGCTGATGGTTGACTGCGAGCGGTTTAGCTGCTTGGCCGCAGGTGCAAAGCCGCCCAACTGCACGACAGCGTGCAAAATCTCCCATTCATCGAGGGTGGTCCGCATATGGACCAATATATCTACTAAATCGATTTTTTAGGTGCAGAGATGCGACCATCCTTTCGAGTTTCTTTGAAAGTAGTGAGCGCTAATGGAATCGTGGTGTGAGTCAGGTGAGAATAATCATGCGGGCTGCTCCGTCCGGATCTTCGGCCATGGCACATTGGTTGTCGAAGATCATGGTTTTGTTGCTGACCGGATCAGTCGCCACCCACGGTAATTCGGACATGCTCGGATTACCGGATGCAGCAAATGCAGCCCAGGCGGCGGCCATCTTTTTCGCGAGTGCCTGCGCTTCCGGCGTGTTCCCGGTGCCTTGTTCGCAGCGCTTGGTGTTGTCGAAGCAGAACTGAAGTTCGGCAGTGTGCCATGCCCCAGCATCTTCCAGCATCGGTGATTGCCATTTGAAGTAATACGTGTAGGCGGGCGCAGCCTTAAGTTCATACTTCAGCCTCGCCATCTTCACAATGTTGTTACGCATGGCCAGACCATTCAATCCTGGGGAGCCGCTGCACATGTACGACAGCGTGCGAACGCTCTTCTCTGGATACGTCTTCTTTAGCGCGGCTATGATGGCGGTTGCCTTCTCATTCCCGTACGCTTTGGCGAGGTTAGCGCGCCATTCCTCTTCCGACGGCCGAGAGCGCATGCGATTGCCTTCTTCGGTTACCGAACCGATCAGCATCGGTACGTTCTTCGAAATGTCCGGCGCCGCATCGAAGAACGAGCGCATATCGATGTTCTTTCCGTCAACGCAAGGGGACCATCCTACTCGCGGTGTTCCAGGTGTTCCGGGACCGAAAGCTCCGGCTGGCAGGGGAGGGTTAATCTTGGCAATCGCCGAATTGCCAGCAGCCGCCAGCTTCGCCCACTCCATCTTTTGCAGAGAAGCGATATCGTTCGACGCTAGCCCAAGGTCCTTCATGACGAGACGAGTCACTTCGCGTTGCTGCTCTCGAGTAGGGATATTTCCGCCTCCGCCCGACTGGACGGACGCGCGATGGAACAAACCTGCAGCGGAAGGCATGCCCATCAGCGTGGTCACCTTTGATCCGCCTCCGGACTGGCCATAGATCATAACGCGATCTGGATCGCCGCCGAAATTCGAAATGTTTTCATGAACCCACTTCAGCGCGGCTACCAAGTCGGTCATGCCGACATTCACCGAATCCTCATATCCAGAGCCGCCGATCTCGGAAACATCAAAGAATCCGAGGATATTCAATCGATGGTTGACGGAAACCTGTACCACATCGTGATGCCGCGCCATCTGTGCGCCATCGTGCGAGGGCAACTCGTAGGATGATCCAAATGAGAATCCTCCGCCATGGATGTAGAACATCACGGGACGCTTGCCGGTCAGATTCGAAGTCCAGATGTTCAGTTTGAGCATGTCCTCGCTTTGCCAGCCGTCATCCCAGTCCTGAAGGAACACTTGCTCTTGGCTCGTCCAGTCATGCAGGTTCTGGGGACAGTTTGCACCGTATATCAGCGCAGGATATTCATCCTTCCACGGCTTGGGAGGCTTCGCCGACAGCCACCTGTTCTCGCCCGCTGTGGTCTGGCCATAGGGGATACCTTTGAAAGTGATGACTCCACCTGCCACAAAGCCACGCACCTTGCCGTACTGAGTATTTGCGATCGCCGATCGCGGCGTACTGCATCCATCGGGTTCTTGGTGCACGCCCGTCTTGGTGCTGTCGGAAGCATGAGCTTCTTTGGATAGAGCGAACTCCAGGCCAGCACTGGCGGAGAGAAACATCGCCTCGCGGCGACTGAACAAGAAACCGTTTTTAGATGGGTTCATCGTATCTCCGTTCATCAATTTTTTCGAAATGACTCTATTTCGGGAAGGGTTGCCCGGCAACATCAGTTGCAACCATGCGCTTCCGCAGGCCAAACACACAAGCGCGAGTGAAATGGAAACGTATTCCGGCGGAAACCGTAGATGACATCGTTCCCAGCTGTCAAGATGAAAATCCGAGTCCATGACTTCTTGCAAATCGAGAATCTCGACCGATTTAGTTCGAAAAATCTAACTTTTCACCTCCAGCTTTCCTGCAATACCATGCAGTTGTTTTGAAAGTCGATGGAGTAAGTGCGTTATCAACTCCGAGAGCTGGGGCGAGGTCGTCAGTCGGTTCTGGTGGGCGAGTAGATTGATGTCACCGCTTCCGGAGCAAAGCTCATCCGCCTGATCGATTGGAGCGATTTGAGGGTAGAAGAAAACGACACGACAAGACCTGCGACGCAGAGAACAAGAGGCCCAAGAATGAGAAAAATCCGTGTGTTTTTTACCGCATCGTTGCTGGGCTGTTTGTCAGCGATCGCACAGCAAATTCAACCGAGCATTCCAAAACCCCTGATCGTCACAATCGACACACACCAGACCGCAAATCCAGTATCCAAATATGTGTTTGGAAGTTTCATCGAGCATATCGGCACACTGATCTATCGCAGCATGTGGGCCGAACTCCTCGACGATCGCAAATTTTATTTTCCGATCTCATCGAAGGATTCCGAAGCTCCTAAAACGCAGAGTGGCAACCCGATGCGACAACAGCTCCGGAAATGGCGTCCAGTCGGACCCGATGAGATTGTCGTCATGGATACGGACGAACCGTTTGCTGGCGATCATAGTCCTAAAATCTCGCTCGATGTCGCGACGCCGCACGGCATTCGTCAGGCAGGATTTTCAGTGGTAGGCGGAAAGCAGTACACGGGTCGCATTTATCTCCGTGGAACTCCGGGGACCAAGGTCGAAGTCTCCGTCGTTTGGGGGCGCGAACCAGACGACAAGCAGACGGCCTCGTTCACGATTACAAAGGAATACAAGAAGTTCCCCCTCAGCTTTTCCCCTAAAACCGATTCTTCCGATGCCGCACTCGAAATCACCGCGACCGGCTCGGGCGACTTCCACATCGGAGCAGTGTCCCTGATGCCTGCGGACAATATCCAGGGATTCCGGCCCGATACGATCGCGCAGTTGAAAAAGCTTCACTCCGGAATGTGGCGTTTGCCTGGTGGTAACTTTCTCTCTGACTGGGACTGGCACCAAGCTATCGGCGACATCGATAGACGGCCGCCGATGTTTGATTACGCGTGGAATGCCATGCAGGTCAACGATGTGGGAATGGACGAGTTCATGACTCTCTGCAAGCTGATCGATGTCGATCCCTATGTCACCGTCAATGCCGGACTCGGCGACGCTCACTCAGCCGGAGAGGAAGTCGAGTACCTGAACGGGGCGGCGAACACCTATTGGGGCGCAATCCGCGCGAAGAACGGTCATCCCGAGCCCTATCGCATCAAATACTGGAATATTGGCAACGAACCATGGGGAACTTTCCAGATCGGCTATACCGATCTCAAATACTTCGTGATCAAGAACAATGATTTCGCCAGGGAAATGCGCAAAGCAGATCCGACGATTACTCTGATCGGTTCGGCAAAGATGATGGAGCCGATGTGGCTGAAAGGGGCGGAGCGCGCAAAATACGTCGAGAACCTGGAACCCATGTTTGGATCGGACACCGATTGGACGGGCGGCCTGTTGGCGAAGAGTTGGGGGACATTCGACGGCATCGCACAGCATTGGTATGAAGGACCCGGCAGGCACTTTGATCTGGCGAAGGCGAAGGCCTTGCCGCCGGACGCGCCTTCGAGCGCCGCTTACGTGACCTATGAGCCAACTCCTCTTGAATACGCACGCTATGCAGGCGACGTCATTCGTCGCCACGCCGAACAGTGGGAGGGATATCAGAAACGCTTCCCACAAATGGTCGACAAGAAAATCTTTCTTTCGATCGACGAATACGCCTACGGTTTGGGAGGAGGAGGTAGCGCCAGATTCAGAGGGCCGACTCTTCAAACAGCTCTCGCCTACGGCATGCTCTTTAACGAGATGCTGCGGCACACGGACTTCATCACGATGGGAGCGCACACGATGGGCACCTCTTCGCTCGATATCACTCCGACAGGTTCCACCATCAACGCTCTTGGGCTTGTGTACGAGTTGTATGGCGAGCATCTTCCCGGGACGATACCGCTCGCTGTCTCCGGCAATTCGCCCCAGCCGGCGCAGAATCCAAAGTACGGCGACGAGCCCAAGGATAGCTCAGGCAGCCTGACCTATCCGCTAGATGTCATTGCCACCCTCACGCCGGATCGCAAATACTTGAATCTGGTGGTAGTGAACGCGACAGAGCAGGAGCAAGGGTTTGAGCTGAGTGTTCCAGGAATTAACCTTGCAGGTTCGGGCACCCTCTGGAAATTGACCGGAAACAAGCTGGATGCCGTCAACCGCGTCGGCGAACCGGCGGAGGTTAAAGTGCAAGAGAGCCCGGCAAGTAGCGTCAGTGGAGCGATCACTGTGGGGCCGATGAGTGTCAACATCTATCGGTTCGTTGTGCAGTAGACCAGCTAGCGACGCTTGGATATTGTCCCCGCTCCCATTGCAAGCAGTCAGAACTGGTACTTCGCAGCGAGCTGCAGTTGCCGCATAGTGCCTGTTCCATTGATACGCCCGAAAGTCGCCGAGTTGTAGGCCAAATTTGGCTCATTCCAGTTTGGGTGATTGAGAACGTTAAACGCCTCAAATCGGATGGATAGCAAATGACGCTCCTTATAAGGCATCAGGAAATCCTTATGCAACGAAGCATCGAGGTTCGTGAATCCCGGTGATATAAAGCTGCCGCGCTGAGCGTTGCCAAACAATCCCGCTGCAGACGGAGTGTAAGCAGCCTTATTCACCCAAACGTTGAGGCTTCTCGTGCCGGAGGGCAAGTACGGACTTATCCCTGTAAGATTTGGCCTGTCGAAGTTACCGAAGGGTGACGCGATACTGGCATTGTCAAACCCATCCTGGGGAGTTCCTACCACGCCTGTCTGATGGGTAAAGATGCCGCCTATTTGCCAGCCGCCCAGAACGACTCCCAAGACTTTGTTGGTATTCAGCAATTTGCCGGGGCCAATCGGCAGTTCATAGAGTGCAGAGCCGACGATGCGGTTCCTGACATCGAATGCGGAGCGACCGTATTCACAGGAAATGCATCTGCTGTTCTGCGGATACAATTGGTCGTTTCCCTGGTTGCGGATTCCGCTCGAATCGTCCAGAGATTTGGACCAGGTGTAGGAGGCGATTACATTGAGGCCATTGCTAAAGCGGCGAGTAGCCTTGACGCTAAAAGCGTTGTAATTACCTGTTCCTTCATCGTGCACATATTGGATCCCGCCCATGTTCGCGAAAGGAGTCCGGGACGCAACAGAAGTTGCAGCACCGCTGCCAATATATCCATAAGGGGTCGGCTGATTTGCATTCAGGAATCCGTAGAGATGGCGACTCAAAGCACCCTGGTAGCCCATCTCGAAAAGCCAATCCTGCCCTACCTGCTGCTGGATATTCAATAAGAACTGCTGCGTGTAACTTGTCTTGTGGCTGACCGCGTTCGCGAATGCGGTGGTTGGACCGAGATTGGAGATTGCCCCACCAGTAGCGCCTGGCGTCGCATTAGCCCAGGTCAGACTGGAATTGCCGTAAGGTGCAGTTGAATTGGTATTCGTGTACGTAACGCGTCCGGCAATGTTGCGCGCCATGTCGAAGTATGCGTTACCAATGTCCTGGGTGTAGAAGATTCCGTAGCCAGTTCGAATCACCATTTTGGACGTCGGCGAGTAAGCGATGCCAAAACGTGGAGCAAAATTCAGGTACTGCGTGTCCATCAACGGGCCATTGGGAAGCACTCCATTGCTGCAAACCGGCTGCGGACCAAGAGGGGTTGTCCATCTGATCGAAAGGCCGTCATAAACATTTCCGGGTGCGCAGTCGCCTTGACGTACATAAAAGGGCCATTGGCTCTGTGGATATGTGCTGCTCGTATCCCCCATCTTCGGCATCACCTGCACATTGACGTTGAAGTTATTGCCGTAAGTGTTATTCCATGGAGGAGTCAATTCATAGCGTAGGCCGGCGGATATCGTAAGGTTGGAAAACGTCTTGTATGTGTCCTCCACATAGGCTGCTTCGACATTGCGCACATAGTTCGCATCCGCCACAGCCACCGCTACTGTCGAAGATTGGAGATCACCGAGCAGGAAGTCCGCAAGTGCGTCCCCTCCGGAAAGCGTAACGGCTCCGGTGCTGGGATCCTTCGTTTCCAAAGTCGTCGCAAGAGGCTGGCTGGCAAATTGCCCACGCGAAAACTGATTACCCAACTGGTTGAATGTCTGCTGGTTGTACTCGAAGCCTAGCCTCAAGGAATGTTTGCCTATCACCCAGGCAACGTTATCGACGATCTGCCATGTTGGATCGGTCACGACATACGGACCGTCACCACCCAGATCTCCAAAATTACTCCAGATGTTCTTCGTTGTCCCCGTTGGTCCCGAGGCAAAACTAACAGCTGGAATACCCCACGTCGCCGGCGCACCACCACTCAGACCGGGGATCCCGATGCTATCGACCACATTGTTGGTATAGGCCGACAGCAAGCCGAGAGAGTTGAAGAAATGGGTATAACCGAAGCGTGCTTCATTCACGATGTGCGGCGTCGCTGTCCAGATATTGGAACCCGCGTACTGGTAGTAGTTGGTGATGATCTTGCTGCCTGCTCCTAACAATCCAGTCGATACGATATCCTCATCACCCGAGCTGTAACGGAAGGAATACTGTAACCTTTGCGATTGAATGTAATCTCCACGAATAGTCAGCCCATAACGATTCTGCGGTTGCATGGTAGGGTATGAGTAATTGTTGTTCCCCGTCGATGGCGTCGGGCTCGTCCCAAGATATTTCAGCAACGCCGTTGATTGGGCGCTGATTTTTCCCGGAGGAATGATGTTATTGGGAAACGGCGTTCTCCCAAGCCCGTTCGCGTCCCCTGTCGCGGGGTCATAAATGGTGACCGGCCCAGAAGCAGCTGTAGTGAACCCCTGGAAATTTCCGGCTGCCTGAGCTGGTGTCGGCACAACAGCCTGCCCCTGATTCGTTGAACGGATGTTTCTCCATTCGGCGTCGGCCATGAAAAATAACTTATTTCTCCCATCGTAAATTTTGGGAATTCGGATGGGTCCGTCCAACTCGAATCCATAATCGTTCCACTTGTAGGGAAAGACGGATGGAGGAGCGACGTTGTAGGGGAAAAAATAGGGCGTTGCATCCGCGATGTTGTTGCGGATGAAATCGTACACGCTGCCGTGATACGTGTTCGTGCCGTTCTTACTAAGCACATTAACCTGCGACGCTTCGTGACCAAACTCCGCGGAATAGACACCCGTCTGTACCTTGAACTCCGCGATGCCATCCAACGAAGGCAGACCGACATAAGTGTTGAAGTCGGGATCGGTGTTCGTGACGCCATCCAACGTGTAGTAATCGAACATTATGCGCTGACCGCCGACCGCGATTGCCTGACTGGCGCGATCGCCGCCCAAACGCGAACCTGCCTGACCAGACGCTGGCGAGAGCGTGTTCGTATTGGAGGAGAGCTGTACAAGCGAAAGATAGTTTCTGCCGTTTAATGGCAACTGATTAATCGACTCGTTATTCACTACTGTACCTAGCGAGGCATTTTCTGCCTGAAGCAACGTGCCAGTCGCCTCGATCGTAACGGATTCGCTCACCTGTCCGACTCCCAACGTGAAGTCCTGGCGAACGGACTGCTGCACATCAACCTGGATATTGCTGCTCGTAGTTGTCTTAAAGCCAGTATGCGTCACCTGGATGGTGTATATCGTTGGCTGTACCGCGGTAAACGCATAGTCCCCTGTGGCAGTCGTGGTCGTGAATCGCACCGCTCCGGTAGCGACATTCGTCAGAGTAAGAGCCGCTTGTGGAATCGCGGCTCCTGTCGTATCGGTGACCTGACCCGAAACATTGCCAAAGGTCTGTCCCGGCATACTGACTGCTGACACAATTGCGATGGCAATCGCGATCACAATCGATGCTGTGGGCACAGAGCGCCGACTCCGCGCCTCCGCTCTCAGCAAAGACGGCTCACCGCCTCCCGATTTCTTGATGACGTGCGATTTCGAAAAGAGTAAGGACGTGTTGCTCACCCATCCTGATGTATTGGTGACATGACGAATCGACATGGCGATTCTGACCTCCGGCTGCAGAAAGCCAGCCCCTTCGAAGTTGACTGCAATTAACGCCACGGTCTCGAACTCAGGAAGCAGGACGCGTGGTCAATACTCTTACTAAATCCTTGGACTTTACTTCTCGTTCAGAATGCCTTCGATTGTGGACTTCGGCGCTGGCAGATGATCCTTGTTCTCTTTAAGCCACCGATGAAAATCCTGTTCGATCTCCGGCGTCCATTTGGTATCTATCTGTCCGGCGGTGTATTTCTTCTCACGCAGGCGCTGGTGTCCAAACATATCTTCAAGGTGCGTGCGTTCCGAACTCGTAACCACCCGTTCGGCCAGTTGCGGGGGAATGAAAAGCACACCGCCATTGCGCCCCAAAACCACGTCTCCCGGCATCGCCAGGGCATGTCCAATCCGGGTTGGCCCATTGATGCTCACCATCGTCGAGTTCAGCCGTGGGCCACTCGCCAGGCTTCCGAAATGATGCGAAGGATCGTAATAACGCACGAACGAAGTGAAGTTCGGTAGCTCGTTTAATCCATTGATGTCGCGAACGGCGCCATCATAGACAATTCCGTTCCCAGATCGCGCATAGATCGCGTTCCCCACATTGTCGCCAATAGATGGGCCGTCTTGCTTTAGACCGAAGTGATCGGAAACATAGACATCGCGCGGCTGCAGCATGTCGACTGGCCAGGCGTTCATCGCCCCTTTCCGATGCTGGTTGACTCCCTGTTCTTCGATGACCTTCTGAATGTCGGGACGGCCGGGCATCCACACCGCGGTCAGCGCACGGCCCACCAATATTTGATCGGGATGAATACAATACCAGCCATCCTCATATTGGTGATTGAATCCAGCGGACCGAAGAGTGGCCCATGCCTCCTCCAGGGTGACGTTCTTCATGCGATCGAGAATCTCGTCTGGAACCTTGGGACGGCCATCCGGAAATCTTTCCCCGTGCCAATCGGGCGTGTATTTGATCACCTCTTCAGAGGTGAAAAATCCCTCCTGCGCCGCGAGGCATGGAGTGAATGCCAGTACCATTGTTCCGATCGCTACAGCTGCAAGGATTCTCTGCATCCGTTTCTCGCTTTCTCGCTTCCATGGAAAAATGAAATCTCTCACATGTTTACTTCTCAGCCTCGAACCAAGGCGTTCCCGGAATCTGTGCCTTCTTGGCCACATCTTCGTTCATCTCCACGCCCAGCCCTGGCTTATCGGTTGGAGTAACATAACCGTTCACAATGATTTCGCCTTCCTTTATCCATGACTTCCAGAGATCGAGATGATTAATCCAATGCCACTCGCACGCGAGGAAGTTCGGAAAAGTCGTGCAGGCATGCGCGGTAGCCATCAGTCCGATCGGCGAAACCACGCAGTGCGGTGCGACCGGGATATAGAAAGCCTGCGCCAGATTGGCAACCTTCTTGGCTTCGGCAATCCCGCCCACCTTCTGAAAGTCCGGCTGGATGATATCGACGGCCTTGTTCTGGAGCAGTTGCGTGTAACCCCACCGAAGATAGAGGTTTTCGCCGCAGGCAATTGGTGTCGACGTTGAATGCCGGATGTCCGCCATCGCGTCTATGTCTTCCGGAGGAACTGGCTCTTCCAGCCACATCAACCGGAAGGGCTCGAGCGCTTTAGCGACTTTTTTCCCTGTTGGTGCGTCATAGCGGCCGTGCATGTCGCAGGCCAGATCCATATTGGCTGGGATTGACTCGCGCACATGCGAGACCCATTTCACCATGCGATCGATCTCGCCGTTGCTCGCCGTGAAGTTGACTGCGTCGAAGCGTGCAGGATCCCTGGCGTCATCGAGATCGATCTTCATCGCGGTGAAACCTTGAGCCTTGATCCACGGAAGCTTGCGGTCAGCTTCCTCTCCGATCGGAACCTCCATGTCCGAGTCACAATAGATACGAACCTTATCGCGAAACTTCCCCCCTAAGAGCTGATAAACGGGCAGTCCGAGCGCCTTGCCGGCAAGATCCCATAGCGCAATCTCAAGTCCCGATAAAGCGGTGACATATTGGCCGCCTTGAGCTCCAGCGAAGATTCCTAATGTTCGAATCCGCTCCCAAATTGCTTCGACATTGAGGGGATCGCGCCCGATCAGCATTCTCTTCCAACTGCGGATGAGCGACGAAGTTCCGACTGCAGCATCTGTCGCTTCCCCGTGTCCGTAGATGTTCTGATCGGTATAGATCCTCACGTGCGTCTGTGGCCCATGCACGAGCACTTGAGCAGTGCGCACATCAGTAATTTTGAGTTTGGGCCGCTGATAAGGCGTGCTGTTGTTCTGAATAGACGCTGCCAACGCAGGAAGGGAAAAAGCAGAAAGCGATCCCATTGCCTGGAGAGCCACCCCCTTCAGCAAAGACCTCCTTGAAACGTTTGCCATAATCCTGTGGGGCCCTTCTTTGTGAACTTTGACGAATTGCAGGGCAAGCAATTGCGCACAACAAAACGCTTAAAAACGATTAGCGACGTTCGTCACGCAGAAGCCTGAACGGCAGCGAAGGTTACAGAGAGGATTCAGAGATTGTCAATCGACATTTGTTCTTTTGTATTCGGGAATAAATTCGATTTCTTGATAAAAACAGTTCGATAATTTCTATGCTTTATGAAACTTTCTTCCTTTGAAGACACAAACGGCCAATATCTCCTGGGCTTTTCCTCAACGCCAATCATTCTCTCGATTGCGCCGGCGGTGTCCATACCGCGCAGCTCATCAGCCGCGAATACTGTCCCGATTATGTCCGGCTGGAATACCAACGTGTTTCTGGATGTTAATGCAGTCAGCTCCGCTCCGCGGTCGACGGGGCAATCATCTGATGTTTTCCAACCTGCAGGGGACGAGAGGGCCAGGACGCGCAATCTCTGCGCATGACAAAGTACTTTGAATCGTTACGCTGAGAATATCGATCGCGAGTTGGTACATCAAATCCAGACCTTGGATTGCAGCAGTAAATCTGCTCCCGCACCATTCTCTCGATCTCCGGGATACGCATGCGGCGGGCCTACGCGGTTCATACGCGCATAATTCGGGATGGCCACTAGATCCGTACCATCGGCCCACTTGCCCTTGATTACAACAACTCCCCCCAGAAGCTCTGGTCGCCACTCAATACTCAGAGGCGCATTGCCGATCCGTCGCTCAATATTCTTGTTATCCTCCTCCTCCACGTTGTAAATGAGAGGTCCATACTTCAGCGCCACGGAATCCACGTCTGCCTTGATCCGTGGATCAGCGGTAACTCTTTGCGGTTCCATTGGAAGTTCCAGTTCGATGCGGTCGCCAGCTTTCCACTCACGGATAACAACAGCATAGCCCCCATGCATCTTCGGCTTTACGGTCTCGCCGTTCACGGCGAAGTGCTTGACTCCGCTGATCGCTGGTGAATCTTTATACAGCATGCTCGTGGTCCGGTTGGGAATCCTGACATGGACGCCGAAGGTCTTGGCACGATCGGGGTTCAAGGTGATCGCCACTGCGCCCTTCCATGGATAATCGGTCTTCTGAATCACCTCGACGTCTGTGCCGGCAACTTCACCAACATGAATTCGGCTACCCACGAACATATTCACGTAAAGCCCTGACTCATTTTTCACATAAGTCCATGTCGGAATCATTAGCAGCGTCCGCGACAAGTTTCCCACGCAGCATGGGCAGATGTGCCACTCGGCACGTTCTGTGTTCACGAGCGGATTGGTATAGCAGTAGCTCCTCCCGTCCAGTGACACTCCGCCGAGCAGTGCGTTGTACATCGTCTGCTCGTATAAATCCGCGTACTTTGCATCGTGATACGCGAGGTTCAGCTTGTACTGGAAGAACACAACGCCACAGCTTGAACACGTCTCGCAATACGCTTCGTTACGTAGAGAGTAATTCGGCCCAAAACCTTCTGAAGTCTCCCCGCTGCCGATCCCGCCGGTCAGGTAGTACTTCTTGTTCACCATGTTGTCCCAAAGCGAAATCACTGCGCTCTGGTAGTCAGGATCGTGCGTTTCAGCCGCGATGTCGGCCATGCCAGAGTAGAAGTAAGTCGCGCGCACAGCGTGACCGACCGCTTCATACTGCTGCCCAGGCGGGAGATGGCTCTGGTCATACTGCGAACCGCCCCGCCGTGAGTCGAGCAGAAACTTTGCGAGAGCGACATACGCGTCGCCGCGGTGATTACCTTCCTGATCATTGACGAACCGGCCGAAGCGAACCAGCGCCTGCTCCATCTCCTGATGACCGTCAAACCAGTCTTTCTTGCCGGGCCCGATGTTCGCGACCCAGCAGTCAGCCAGTTTCTTCGCCCCGTTATACAGGCGAAGGTCTTTTCCATCCGTGAGGGTGTAATGATTGATGGCCGATTCAATGAAATACCCGGCAACATACCCTTCATGATTGCCGCGATGGTCGGGCGACCAGCGCTCCGGCCAGCTCTTACGATCGGCCAGACTGTACGCCGTCTGCAGATAGCCATCCGGCATTTGCGCATCCAGAATGATCGGGATCCACCGCTCCAGAGTATCCCGCATCATCTGGTGAGCCTGTTCTATCTCCGGATCGCCTTGCGCATCTACCATGAGGGCAATGCACATCGACTCCACCGTCTGGTGCACCCATGCATTCGAGAATACGTAGCCCTTGTGCCGCCCGTGCGACTCTCCCCGATTGGCCTTAGCGGCCTCGATGAAGTTGTCGATGCCGCCATCACCCCGCATGGGCGTGATATCCGTGCGCTCGCACATCCGAACGCAGTGCGGAATCCAGTTCACGATCAACGTCTTCGCGCGATCATTCCAGAACGGGCTGTCGATCGAATACTTCCGTGTATAAACCACGTTCAGCCGATCTCTCGGCGGCTCCTGCTCGACGTGCACCGCGATGGAGTGCGATCGGTCCTCGGTCCCCGAAGCCGCCAGCGTCAGGACATAATCTCCGGGCGTCGAAAACTTCGCCCTGGTCACGGGCGAGGCCGCTTTGTCGAAAGTTACGTTCCCCGGACCCGATACTTTTACCCACCGTGCCGTGTTCTCAGGCGAATCCTTGAGCCACGTTACTTTACCAGACAGGTAGGTCCTGGCCCGCAGCATCACCGAGCGGTCCACACCCGCATCGATGACAGGCGGCAGCTCTGGTACTCGGCCGGAGGGATACACCCTCCATTCAAGAATGCCGGCGGGTTGCCCCCGCTGCGGTATGACCATAAGACGGATTTTGGTAGTTGTCACCGGCTCAAAGGTCGTGCTGTTGAAGGTATCTTCGGCTATGCCTAATCCATGCGGCTGGTTCACCGGGACGAACTCACTGTCGTCCCAATAAAGAAGCTGGTAGCTCGCGGGGACGTGCAGGCTCGGCCCATCCGCGCCGGGAATACCCGCCGCCCGGGGGCGGTCAACCGCCCAGTAAACCTCCATCTTGCCGATCGATACCGGCATACTCCACTCGTACTGCGCCCAAGGCGTGCTACTGGCCTTGTCTCCGAACTTGTGGAGAGCATAATGTCCATGCGAGCGATCGAAAGAGTTTTCCGGGAGGAATCCATCGTTCACAGCAGAGATCCGGTTTTCGCTCGCTATCGCGAAACCTGTGGCAGTGGCTACGCGCGCTAGATTGACTGCCACATCATTCTGCTGCGCCATCGCGATGGCGCCCTGAACCGCGGCCAATACAGCACTCCCAGTAACACCTGCAATGAACTCACGGCGATTGCATTCGATTGAGGATGGAGGATGTGTGATCGCGTCCGGATCGCCCTGCCTTGATTCCATGAGAGTACCCCTGAGGTGCCTGATAGCTGATTTTAGTCGTGACGCCGCCACCAGACGGAATCAATCCACCTTCTTCTCAATCGGGCAGCGCAACTCGACGAGTACGTTGCCGTCATTGGCAGTCTAACGTGATCCATTTGCGATTCTGGCGACCAGCGAAGTGTGCCGCCATAGCCGTTATCGAAGAATGCTCGTTGCAGAGGATTACTTCCGTTCGCCTTGTTCTCCAATATCTGACAGTTTCCGCCGCCAAGCTACCATAGTGATGCGGATCGGATTCTATACACATGAATCGACGAAGTTTTCTCGTGAGTTTGTTGGCAGCGACAGTCTTACGCCCGCTGCCCGCCATGTCTAGCTCCTTGCTTTCAGGCGGTGATCCGGCGACCGGTGAAGCCAAGGTCGCAGTCCTGCTGGTCGATACGGATAGGGTGACGGTTCCGATCGACAAGCGAATCTACGGCCAGTTTCTCGAACACATCAACCATTCGGTAGAGGATGGGCTCTATGCCGAACAGATTCGTGGCGCGGGGTTCGAGGGCGAAGACTTCAAGACATATTGGGAAATGTTCTCTGACCGCGGCAGTGTTGAAATTGCAGATATCGATTTTCAGAACGGTAAGAAGAGTGTGCGCCTGCACGTTGATGGAGGTCACGCGAGCATCCGGCAAGGGCGTCTCTTTCTCGATAGGGGGACCAAGTACGACGGCTCGCTCTGGATCAAACGCGAAAAGGGCTTCCCTAAGCTGACGCTTCAGGTTGTAAGTTCCAAAGGCGTATCAATAGCATCGATATCACTTACGTTCGCCGGTTCGGATTGGCACGAGGTTCCCTACTCATTCACCAGCTCGGTGCGAGATACTCAGGCCTTGATCGAGATTAGCGCGACCGGCCATGGCACGCTGCTGCTCGATTTTATCTCAATGATGCCCGCCGATGTCCGTCGTGACGGTATGTTGCGCTCCGACCTCCTACAAGCCCTTCGGGATATCCGTCCCTCCTTCATCCGTTGGCCTGGAGGCTCCTTTGCTTCTACGTACAAGTGGAAAGAAGGTATAGGTCAGTACGCCTCGCGCGGATATCACCCCAACACCTACTGGGGCGGCTACTCGGATTATTTCGGTTTTGGGACCGAAGAGTTTCTCGGGCTTTGCCGCAAGCTCAACGCCGAACCCCTGATCACGCTGGCCTGCCCCGGCACGCAGGCAGGTCAGGTTCAGTACGCCATGGACTGGGTTCACTACCTCAATGACCCGCCGACAACCGAATGGGGACGGCTGCGTGCATCGAACGGGCACCTCGACCCCTACGATGTTAAGTTCTTTCAGATCGACAATGAGCCTATGAATAACGGCTTCACGGCGGAGCAGTACGCACAAATCGTTAACGTCTATGGCAGCCGGCTGCGTGCCATTGCTCCAAACGCGCAAATCGTAGCGTGCGGGCAGAAGCGTTCAAATGATATGGACTGGAGCGAAAAGATCATCGACATCGCCGGTGATAACTTCGACATTCTCGGCTGTCACAACTACGAATACGAGCCAGAAAAGTTTGAGACTGGCCTCAGACGCATCCGTGATTACCTTACGAAACTGCGGGACTACGTGCGCGCTTCGAAGCACCCGAACATTGAAATCGGCGTCCTCGAGTGGAGTCTCCAGCATACTTACGACTGGCGCGCCGGGCTCCATGCGGCTGGGAGCCTGATGCTCTATGAAGAGCTCAGCCCCGGCTTGACGATGACTTGTCCCGCGCTGCTCATGCGGAATACCACGGATGATCCTAAGTGGACCTCCTCCATCTATCACGACCACGTCTCGTGGTTCCCAGGTGGGAGCTACCAGGTTGAGAAGCTCTTTCGCGAGCACTACGCAGAGCGATACCTTGCGTCTGCAACCGGAGTCTTCCGTGATGTCTCCGATCGCAGGATCCTGTTCGACAAGATCTCGACGACGATCCCGTCAGAGTGGGCCGGGGGTTCCGTCGAAGCTGTGGCCACGGCGAGCACTGACGGCCGTCGCATCGTAATTAAGGCTGTCAACTATCATGCAGATCGGAGCACCCTACTCGTGCGACTCCAAGGCACCGGCGTGCCCGACAAGGCCGTCGCGAAATTGCACACCATCACCGCAGGACTAATGGATTCCGCTTCGCTCGAACACCCGAACACGATCGCGCCGGTGAGCCGGTTATTGAATTACACGAAGGACTTCTCTGTGGATCTCGATCCCTACACAGTTGCGGTGGTCGAAATTGGCACGGAATGAATCTAGAAATGGTAGATTCGTCTATTTCCAGAATTGGAACACTGCCGCGACGCCCGTACTGGAGCCGAACACAAGGCAAGCAAGCGAAGTGTGCCTCTGGCTTGCCGATTGAATGATTCGCGATGAGCTTTCAAGCGCGAGGGATGTTGAGCATCACCATCGAAGATTACGCCATGCAAATCTCGAGTGGAGGTCGATCAACCGCACCGGGAAGACACTAAGAGTTCAGTCGAACGAACGGTGGGACTTCAAGGTAAAGGATGAAGAGCAGCGGGATGTACCGCTCTCTGAATATCTGCTTGAGCGGCTACTGGCGTACCGTCAGCAAGTACCGAAGCATCATTTGGTGTTTGGGAAACTCGGCGGCAGTGTGGACCAGCCCGATGGCCATCTGCTGCGTCGGCTCAAGACCATCGTTAGAATGCCGAACTCAATTGCGAGCGCTGTGCAAGCTGCGTGGCGCGCAAAGAGTGTGAAGAGTGGTATCTCCACAAGTTCAGGGCAACTTACATCACCACACTCCACCGGAACGGACTCGACCTTCGGACAGTGATGAAGCTCAGTGGGCACTCTGACCTTGAGAGTGTCATGCGCTATCTGCGACCGGCGGAAGGGAAGGAAGTACAGGACAAAATCAATTCGATCCACTGGCGTTGACGCTGGATTACGGTCGCGATTCGCGACGGTTCGAATCCCATCTGAGGATCAGAACCGCCGCTTTCGCATTTAAGCTGTCCGTCCTCTGAGCCACTCGGCTGTGAGATAGGGATCGAAGCGGATCGCACCGCCGATGAGGATGGCAGGTATCGTTCAGGCCTTGACGCGCTTGTAGAGCGTCTTCGGGGAAAGGGCGAGCAGTGGCGCCAGATCCTCGACCGTCAACATGCGAGGGAAGCTGGCGATGATGTCGGCAATCGGTCGGGTGGCCGGGTTATTGCTCGACATTTCAGTGGCGGTCGGTGGCTGTGCCTGTCTGACTCGTGCTTTTGTACTTCGTCGTCCGATCCGCCGGGCAGCATCCCTTCTTCCATTTAGAAGAAGATATGCGTTGTGTTGCGTATTGCTTGCAAGTGTTTCAGTCGTCAATCGTATTCTCTTTCATACCCGCTGCAAAGCTCCTTGAATCCTTCCATCGCAGGCGGGAAAGTGTTGGCGCATTCGGGTCATCTGTATTTATCCAGAGCCGGACTGCGGTTGTTTAGGTGAAGCGCTTGTCGAGCTACACCGTTAAGCCAAACTAAGGCACGCGGGCAGAGTCATGAATCAGGAGGAACCCTGAAGCAGGTAGACAAATACCCTTAGTGCCCTAAATAGGGCGTGTAATGTTGTGAAGATTTATGATGGCGGCGGGGGTATAGGGCAAGCCCATCTCCAATCCCGGCAGCGTGCCTCCCGGTTATACCTGTTCCCCGGGACTAAAAACAGCCGCTCTATCGACTCCGGTTATATCGAATCCATGGCACGTAAGCAACTGAATAAATTATGGGTTATTGAGATGCTCGGCGTCAGATGAGACGACGCCTTAGTAAGATTCGTAATTATTTCTGGCGTGTAAGCTAAGCTCGTTACGGAACCATCGTGAAGACACTTCATGGAAGTCCGGGAAGACGGATCATCATGCGAACCTTCCTGCGGTCCCGCATCAAGGTTCAAAAGCTCGTGTGAGCCTTTTGGAACACCTCTAAGAGCGCTTCACGCGTTTGCTTGAACTCTTTTGTTTGCAGCAGCGTCTCTGCCATTACCCGCATGGCCTGGGATTCCGCCTCGCGCAGCGTCTTTCCGGATACTGATCGAAGGGCGCAATAAAGTTGAGCCAGAGTGGAACTAGCTTCGGAGTCGCTTTCTGTCGGATTGACCGATTCCTTTATCTGTGCCGCGGATCGCCGGAGATAATCAGCCGCGGCCTGAAGATCACCTGCAACCCACAGGGCCAATAGCGCGACCCGGAGATCAGCATCCAGTGCACCGATTGGGCCAGAGTCGATAAGCGGGCGCCAGCCGGACCTGAGAGCTTGTTTACCCGACGCCGTGACTTGGTAGCTGGTTCGGCGACGACCACCAAGTGTTCCCATGCGCACAAAGCCGGCCTGCAATAGTCTTTGCAGGGTCGGGATCGTGGCCCCCTGGGAGAGGCCGGCTTCTTTTTGCAGTCGGTATGGAGTAGATATCCCGCTTTCGATCAGGGCAAGCAGAAATAGATCGAGATCAGTGCGGCGACGTCGGTCAGCAGTCTGAGACATGTCAAATCAGTATAGGCATCGCTCCCGAGCCCAGCGTGAAACCTCCCGAAGGAACTGGTCCTGGCGCGCCTCGTCCCGGGGCAGGCAAGAGGGAATCCAGCGGGCCCGCCATTCCATGCAGTGTTCCACTCTGGCTGGCATGTGGTCCTCGACTTCGTCGTTCGGTCGAGTCATCAAAAGCAGCTCAGCTGGAGTGTGGGGTGAATCCGGAAGTCCCTTCACAATATTTCTGCCTTGATATAAGCGTCGGCCCGCCCCCTCTAGCACTGTTTCGATTTCAAGAAGGACAAAGCCCTGTTCAGCTAGCCAATGCTTCACCACATCCAGCATGCTTCGGAACTTTCGACGGCTGAGTTCACCAGGTTCGAGCACCTTGGCCGGGCGCACCTTTTTAGGCCGAGGAGTTTTAACCGGGCGCTGATGTTCGGGAATTGCGAGGAATTTTCGATCCCGGCGGATGGTCCCTTCATCGACGTCAAGTTCCTTTGCGATGGCGCGGTTTGATTTGCCAGCCGCTACCATGAGTTCCACATGCTGGCGGCGCTGGGCCGGGGAACGGCCCAGATTTGGAGTGCCTAAAAGGTTCGTCTTCCATGAAGTCCAGCCTACCTTCTAATGGCTTCATCGCTGGAGCGACGGAGCCGAAGTAGTAAAGTGCTGTTCAAGAAGGCGCGTCATACGAAATGGATCGGATAGATATTCGTAAGCTAATCCATTTGCGTCCCAGATGGCTTCTAAACTGCTTCTGAGTTCAGAAGGGCTTGGAGGATGGGAGTGATAACGTGCAAAGGCGGCCGCTGCATAAATAAAGAAAAGCGCCCGAGCTTCCAGGGATAGTTGTCTAAATGAAACATGTTGTGAAAGGGAGTTTTGCATAACCTCATCTTGCGCAGATCATATGGCTTTACCAAAGCCTGCGGAGATCAATTTCTGATACTTAGGTTTACGTTGCTGCGGGTATCCAGGATGCACACTAGTGCGCCTCTGGCGACTTGAAGATCAGGGCCGCGAATTGATGCAGATAGTCTCTCCAGTTGGGCCATGCGTGGAAGCCGCCACTGTCGTGCTCCTCCACGTTGATGCCGGCGTCTTTCAGAACGGCGACTGTGGCATGGCTGTTCTGAAGCGCGATGTCGTACTTGCCCGCATCTACCCAGAACAGGCGAAACGGCTTGCCCGACGCGCGGTACTGCGCCACGTCCGTGTCCTGCTCTTCCTTAATTGAGTTGGGAAACCATCCGGAGCTGAACACGCCCACATAGGCGAAATCCGCTGAGTCGTCGAGCGCGATGTTCAGCGCCTGAAGACCGCCCATAGACAGCCCCGCAATTGCACGGTGGTCGCGGTCGGCGAGGGTACGATAGTGCGCGTCGATGTAGGGCAGAACCACCTTTACCAGGTCATCATTGAAGGCGTCGTGCCCCATGCGCACGCCCGGCGTCAAACGGAACTCCGTGGAGACATGGCCTGCGGGCATCACGATCAGCATCGGAACAGCGTTCCCGCTGGCGATCAGGTTGTCGAGAATCGCACCTGCTCGGCCTACCGTGGGCCACGAGTCATCGGAATCTCCTCCGCCATGAAGCAGGTAAAGCACAGGCAATCTCGAGTTGCCATTCTCGTACCCCGGGGGCGTGTAGACGTGCATGCGGCGTTCGCCGCCTGTGGCAGACGAGTCATAATAGACCGTCGCGATTGCGCCGTGCGGTACGCCCGCCTTGTACTCCATGAAGTCCGCACTCGGAACCTCGTACATGCTGGATGCGTGAGTCAGCGATTGCGAGGTGAGCGGATTCCGCGGGTCTGTCGTGCTCACGCCATCCACCGTGAATGTGTAGCGATAGACTCCCGCCTCGATCGGACCAATCGTCGCTTCCCAGACCCCCTGATCCCCCTTGGTCAAAGGCACACCAGCCATGTACTTGCCGGTCTCTTGCGGAGTGATTCCCGGTGTGGCCTCCGGGCCCTCGGCATGCAACTTCACTTCAGTGGCGTTCGGCGCCCAGATGCGGAACCGGACATGACGATCGGGATCCACCTCGACCGACTTCAACGTGTCGTTGGGTGTGGAAGGAGGCATTTGCATCGCGGGCCTCGGCGGCTGTGCTGCCGATTGCTGAGGTGCTTGCTGCGCATGAACGCACAGCCCAATGCACAGCGCGCCGAATGCAAAAACCGCGCGTAGGACTCCACTGCCTAACCGCATCATTCGACTCTCCTGTGAACTCCATTTCGTTCTCAGAACAACTCTTCGAAGCACTACTCGTCGAAGAACGACAACCCCTTTACTAACCCTCTCGCGGACGCTGCGGATCTTCACCGGCACTGGAAGTTTCGGGCGTCCTGTGTGTCTCCGCTGCCGGTGTACTGGGCGTGTTTGGGATAGGCGCATAGCGGGCGGCTGCGGCCGGGAAACGCGGCTCCGGTCGCAATCACCGACTCGGGCGCCGCGCCCTTTTCAACCCACCCAACGACTGCGCTGAGCATGTCGAAGTGGTCCAGAGAGGGGCCGCCTCCGCAGTGAGCCATTCCCGGCACAAGGAACATCCGGCTCCACTCGGCCACCTTGTCTGCTCCGCCGTTTGTTGCGGCCAGCGACCTGTAGTATCCGAGCGTGTCGAGCGGTGAGAACCACGGATCGCTGTCGCCATGAAAGAAGATCAACTTCCCGCCGTTTTGCGAGAACGTAGACAGGTTCGTCGACGCCGGCTCAACCAGCGGATCCGACGCGTGCAGCGCCGCGGCATCCACGTCGACTTCAGTCGCGATGGTGTACGGGCCGAACAGGCCATTCTTGCTCAGCGCCAGCAAACCGGGTATGCCGGTTGTCGAAGCAATACCCGCGTCGTAAAGAAAGCCAGGGTAGACCTGCGTTCCGTAAGCATTCCTTGGCCCCGCGAACGCTTTCTTTATTGCCGCAATCTTTTCAGGCGCGATGCACGTATCCGCCTGCCCCGATTTGCATGCGAGCACCGCAGGATCAAAGTCGCACCCAATTGGATCGAAGATCATGCCGTCCGCCACGCCATCGCGCGCGTCGCACTGCTTCATCAGGCCGTCCATGAAGACCTTGCGATCCGTCTCGGTCAGAAACTTGTCGATCTCCGGCTTACCGGACGCGTCCTTTGGCGACGCCTGGTTGTAGGCCACCGGAATCCACTGTGCAATCGCGAGGTTCGACAGGCCCGTACGCATCGCCGGATCGCCTGAGACAATCCCGTTGAACACCGTCGGAAAGCGCTGCGACAGGATCATGCCCTCTCGCCCGCCTGTGGAGCACCCGACGAAATAGGAGTAGGCCGCAGGCTTCGCATAATAGCGGTCGATGATTTGCTTGGCGACTCCCGCGACCTCGGCGTTTGCCATGTATGCGAAATCCAGATAAGCCTGCTGGTCGCGCATGAAGGTGAAGTCGAAGCCGCCGGTCTTTGCCTTGTGCCCGGAGTCCGTGCTTGCAACAGCGAAGCCCCGAGAGAGCGCCGGCTTGTCTCCTGTGTAGCTTGCTCCGGTCGGGTATGCCACTACACCGTTGCCGCCTCCGCCGCCCTGCATCATGAAGTCGCCGTTCCAGGCACTCGGCTCCGGAAGAGCTACTGAAAACCCGATGCCGTACTCCACGCCATCAGACTCCCTTGCGGCGATTGATCATGCCGTCAACGCGGCAATGTGCGGGGAGGGGTCCGACGGCCGATGCCCCCGGGATAGGCAGGCGCAATGGTTTTCCCCGCCGGAACCGGCTCGGAATTCGTAATCTCGACTCCGGTGAGCGTTGCGCTTTTCAAGCCGGCGCAGCGGTTCGATGAATCAGACTGCGCCTGTGCAGCAATCGAACATGCTACGAGCACGAGGGTCCCGATCTCTGAATACCTCATTCGAATTGCCTCACAGGATGTCCGCGCCCGCTTGCTGCTAAGGGTCCGCGGAACTCTCGACTATACCCATTCCCGAGCCGCTCAAGCAACATAAAATAAATCGCTTTATTTGCAGATTGCGCCGCTCCTGAGTTGGCTGAGGGCTCCGCGATTGGGGTCCAATTATCGTGGCCACTCGCTCATGGACGGGGAGGAAGTTTCGGCGCCGGCGCAGGAGCTGAGCTTGTTACGTATGCAGCCGTAACATCAAGCCTCGCTTTCAGCGGATCCTTTTCGGCTACCGGACCGTTCTCGGTGAAATCCATCAGCATGTCGGTTGCGGGCGAGTACCGTGGCCAGGCCGGCGTGTTGCCCGTGCTCGGATCGCCGGTCTTGGCGAACGACACCCAGTAACTCAACATCGCCTGCGCAATCTTTTCATCCTCGGGCGCGAGTTCGCTTCCATACTTCGCCTGCACGGTATCGAAGACGAAAGGTATCTCGGTGGCGTGGGGCGCGCCCGGCCATTTGCTGCGCATGGACTTTGCGACGTAGGAAAACCTGTACACGTAGGCAGGGAGGCCTTCCGAAGCGAATACGCTCGCAACGAAACGAGCGGGCTCAACCATGAATCGATCCATGGAGACCTGGTACTGCACGGCGCGCAAGTCCCCCTTTCCCGTCGGATCGTAGGCCGCGATCGCTTTCTCGCGATCAGCACCGAATGGCGCGAACAGCTCTTCCTTATCGCGCGCAAATCCGAAGCCGATATCCATGCTGTTGGTCCCGATCATCAGTGGGACATGCCAGCCGGCGCCGGACAGGTAGACGGATTGCGGATCGGAAAGGACCACGCGGCCGTCGATAAAGGGTCCTGCATATCCGGGTTGATTCATGGTTGCCATGTTGAGATTGCCGAGCACCTTTTCGGCGGATAGATGCCGCAACTTGTCCAGGGCGTCCTTATCGGTTCCATCCACTCCCAGGCTGCGTGCGAATTCGATGCCGACCGATTCAGCCGAGGCAGGCCCGTTCGGCAGGGCAGTGTTGAGGTAACGCTGTCCGCCAAGATTGGTGCGGCCGCCGCCGGACTCAATGATCGCTTTCGAGAACAATCCTTGCGACAGAGGCGAGGTGAGCAACATGCTTACCGAGAATCCGCCTGCCGACTCGCCAAATACGGTCACGTTGGCGGGGTCGCCGCCGAACGCGCTGATGTTCTTCTGAACCCACTTCAACGCGGCGATCTGGTCCATGAAGCCGTAATTGCCGACCATCCCGTCGGCGTTCTCCTTTGTGAGCTCAGGAAACGCGAAGAAGCCGAAGCGACCCAGTCGATAGTTGGCGCTGACAAAGACCACGCCCTTCTCGGCGAACTTGCTGCCGTCATACACCTCGGGTGAGCTGCCTCCGTTGACGAAGCCACCACCGTAGATCCAGAACATGACCGGCAGCTTCGCGTCCGCCTTGGTGCCGACGGGACGCCACACGTTGAGATAAAGGCAATCTTCTGCCGGCTTGGTGCCGAGCGGAGCAGCGTCGCTGGGGAACGGCACCTGCATGCAATCTGCGGAGTAGGCGTTGGCCTGCCGCACATCGGACCACGGCTGCACAGGCTGCGGAGCGCGCCAGCGAAGTTCGCCGACGGGAGGCGCGGCGAACGGCACACCCTTGAAGGATTCGACAGGCCCCTGCGTAACGCCCTGCAACTTGCCTGAATCGGTGCCGACTACGCCGGTCTGCGAGAACAAGGGGGCCACTGCCAGTACAGCGATTGCCGCAACAGCGAGCCTTTTCAAACCATCCATTTACAGCCTCCGGAACGTGCTACTTCGCGCGATGCACGCGACTATAACAGTGCTCGGAAGCATGAGTACAATTCATTGATTCGAACGGAGCAATCGAATTTGCCGATTACCTGTTTTTCAGTTTTCTTCTGGTGTTCGCGGAAGCTGCGCTGCTGCCTTCACGCTTTCTAACATGAAGTTTGTGCAGGAGATGACGTACCAGGCTCTCTGAGGCAGGCGATAGAGTGGCATCTCTTCTCTGAAGCAACTCAATCTGGCGGTTCGCAAAGCGGTTGTTGAATGCAACGGTCATGAAGTCCGAAGTGTCAGTGCCAGCTGCCGTCTCAGGCAGGATGGCTATCCCCAGATTGGCGCGAACGAATGCCAGGGCGGTAGGCATGAAATTTGTCTCATACCGTATGTCTAGGAGCAACCGCTCGCGATGTGCAATGGCCTCAACTGCCTCTCTTACACTGCTCTCCCGCCCCGGCAAAATCAATCCGTGAGCTGAAGCCTCGCGAAGTGTGACGGTGTGCTTCTCCGCGAGCGGGTGCCCCGGAGGCGTAAAGACAACTAGACGATCTTGAAACAACGGGGTCGCACGAAGTTCCGCATCTCGCCCGTGCAGCGCCCCGATTCCGAAGTCAACCTCTCGCTTGAGCACAGCTTCACGCACGCGTTCCGCGATCACGTCGGAGATTTGCACGCGGATGCCGGGATGACTCTCGAGGAAGCTTCGTACCAGTTCCGGAAGCAGTCCCGCGCATACCGTAGGTAGAGCAGCGATCGACACAAAGCCGGTTGAGGCGGAACTCAGGTCGCGCGCATGTCCAACGATGGTCTGCGCATCATTGAATAATCGTTGCAGCGGGCCGAACACGTCCTTGCCGGCGGCGGTGAGAATCACTCCACGCTTATTTCTGTCGAAAAGACGGATGCCCAGGCTCTCCTCGAGTTGTTGCACCTGGACGGTCAACGCCGACTGCGAGACATGAAGATCGTTGGCCGCGCGTGTGAAGTTGCGCGTCTCTGCAATTTTAAGAAAAGCACGAATGTGACGGAGCTCGTGAATCATCGAAAATCGAGATTATAGACTTCTGATTTATGCAATGTACATATTGATACGACGCTCACTATACTCGCACTATTCGCGAAAGGGCTTCACCACCGGTCGCTGAGCATGCTTGCCATTTGGGGTCTGATCACTATCCTCGGCATGATCGTGGCGATCGCCAGCCGCCGCGTATCGCCGCTGGTTGCACTCTTCCTGTTCCCGGTAACCGCTTGCCTGGCGGCCGGCTTCGGATTGAAGACCGCGCAGTTTGCGCTCTCCGGGGTGGTAGCGATCGCGCCTGTGGTGGCGATGTTCCTGTTTGCCATCCTGTTCTTTGGCGTTTTAGCCGATGCGGGGACGATTGAGCCGTTCGTCAATATTCTGCTTCGCGGAATCGGCAACAACCCTTTGCTCATCGTCCCGGGAACCGCTCTGCTGGCGCTGCTGCTACACCTTGACGGCTCCGGCGCGGTCGTTTTTCTGGTTGCGATTCCCACCCTGCTGCCGCTCTATCAAGAACTCGGGATGGATCGCAGGATCTTGGCATGCGCGGTATCGCTGGCGGCGGGCGTGAACTTTCTGCCATGGACGGGGCCCACCATTCGCGCTGCCAGCGCACTCCACACCACTCCCTTGGCGTTGTTCAAGCCTTTGATTCCTGTTCAGATCGTGGGCTTGGTCTATGTCTTCGCTGTTGCCGTATATCTCGGGGGTATGGAGAGCAGGCGCATTGGACACACGAATTCAAAGTTCATGCCGCCGAGCGCAACTGCCACGATCGCTGCTTCCGGTTCGCGTGTTCGCCTTGTCTGCAATTTGATTCTCGCCGCAGCAGTGCTCGGCCTGGTGATCAGCGGCAAAGTTGAGCCGGCGATCGCGTTCATGCTGGGCACTACGCTGGCCCTGCTGCTCAACTTCAGAACTATACGGGAACAGAGCGCGGCGATCGATCGCCACGCGAAAGTGGCGTTGTCGATGTGTGCCATTCTCTGCTCGGCTGGCGTATTCACCGGGATACTGAAAGGCAGCGGCATGCTCGCCGCCATGGCGAAAGCGTCAATCGCACACATACCGCCAGGATTCGCTCCGCACATTCCCCTGGTGCTCGGTCTGGTCGCCATGCCATTGAGTCTGTTGTTCGATCCTGACTCTTTTTATTTCGGAATTCTCCCTGTGCTTGCCGCCGCCGTTCAGGGCTTTGGACTTCCTGCGGCGAGCGTCGCACAAGCTGCACTGCTGGGACAGATGACCACCGGCTTCCCCGTAAGTCCGCTCACGCCGGCGACGTTTCTCGTGACTGGCCTTAGCGAAATCGAGTTGAGCACTCATCAACGATTTGCCGGACCATTTCTCCTGGGAGCGTCCGTCGTAATGACGATCGCGGCCGTCCTGTTTCATGTCATACCACTGTGAGAGGGTTCGTTTAGGAGGGTGCAGCAGATGAAGAAGATCAGAATCGGCGCGGGAGCGGGTTTCTCCGGAGATCGGATCGAGCCCGCGGTGGAACTCGCCGAAAAAGGGCATCTCGACTTCCTTGTCTTCGAGTGCCTCGCTGAGCGAACCATCGCGCTGAGTCAGCTGCGCAAGCGCGAAGATCCTAACGGTGGCTTCGATCCGCTTCTCAGCGAACGCATACATGCTGTCTTGCCGGCATGCCGCCGGAATGGAGTTCGTGTGATCAGCAACATGGGTGCGGCAAACCCGCGTGCGGCCGCGCGAGAGACAATCGAGATCGCTCAAAGGCTGGGACTTCACGGATTGCGTGTTGCATGTGTCGAGGGGGATGACGTTCTGCATCTCAAACACGCCTTCAGGCCATTCGACGATCAGCCGCTTCCCAATACGACGACGATCATCTCGGCGAATGCTTATTTGGGCGCTGACGCCGTGGCCGAGGTGCTGGATCGCGGTGCGGATGTTGTTTTGGTGGGAAGAGTGGCTGACCCCTCGCTGTTCTTGGGAGCACTGATACACGCGTTTGGATGGGAGAAGAAATCCTGGGACTTGATGGGCCAAGGCACCGCAGTAGGCCATCTGCTGGAATGCGCCGGGCAACTTACAGGTGGTTACTTTGCGGATCCCGGATATAAAGATGTGCCGGATCTTGATCGGCTTGGTTTCCCGCTTGCAGAAGTAAGCAAAGACGGCTCTGCGCTTCTGACCAAGATTGAAGGGTCAGGCGGACTCATCACCCTGCAGACTTGCCGCGAACAGATACTGTACGAGGTGCTGAACCCTTCCTCATACATAACGCCCGACGTCATCGCTGACTTCACAGAGGTCCGCTTTGATCAGCAGGCACCTGGCGCAATGCGCGTGTCCGGTGCAAAGGGGAAACCGCGTCCGCAGGATTATAAAGTCTCCATGGGAATCGATGACGGATTGATCGCTGAAGGTCAGATCTCGTACGCGGGACCGGGAGCGTTGGCGCGAGCCGAGTTAGCACGGCAGATCCTCGAAAAGCGCCTTGCGCAGATCGGAGCGGAGGATCTAAGGATTGACTTGATCGGTTTGAGCTCGATGCACGGCACGCCGGCCGATTGGCCAGATCCCTACGAAGTGCGGCTGCGAGCTGCCGCACGATTCAAGCGCGAGATGGATGCCAGCCGCCTGACACGGGAAGTGGAGAGTCTCTATCTGAATGGGCCTGCCGCAGGCGCGGGAGTTACCTTCGCGGTGCGGCAGAACATCGCCATCGTGCCGGCGCTCATCGCGCGCGAACTCGTCACCCCAAGCATCTCGATGGAGGTGGCATGATGAAGCTGCGAACCATTGCGCATGCGCGCGCTGGCGATAAGGGCAACCTGGTTAACATCTCCGTGTTCGCTTATCGCGATGAGGATTATGCGCTGTTGGTTGAGAGCGTCACAGAAGATCGTGTCAGCGAGCTATTCCGCGAACACATCACGAGGCCGGTCGCGCGATACTGCGTTCCAAATCTTTGCGGCCTTAACTTCGTGTTGCAGCGCCGGCCCACCGACAGCGTTACGCGCTCCCTACGTCTCGACGCGCATGGGAAGAGTCTCAGCTCGCTCATGCTTTCACTGGAGATCTGATTACGTGAAATCGACACGATTGATAATGGTGGCCGCGATTGCGACACTAAGCGCCAGCGTAGAGGCGCAAACAGGACAAGCTTCGTGCGAAAGGCTTCGCTCTCTCCATAGCGGTTCATCGCGCGTCCTCACTGCGGAGTACATCGCGGCCGGTGACTTTCGAGCGCCTGCCGTGGGGTCATTCAATCAGCCGCCTATCATGCTGCCCGCGCATTGCTCTGTGCGGGTCTTCACTCCCACCAGCTCTGATAGCGGAGTCACCTCAGAGATCTGGATGCCTGATGCAGCCGCCTGGAACAGCAAGCTGCTTGGCACGGGGAACGGAGGCTACTCGAGCGCGCTCTCGTATCGCCAGATGGCAGAGGCACTGCAGCGAGGATTTGCCGTTGGTGGCTCCGACACCGGACACGAGGGTGATGGGCTTGCTTTCGGCACTGGCCATCCGGAGAAGATTCGGGACTGGGCCTATCGCAGCACGCACGTCCTTGCCGAAGATGCGAAGGCGGTGATCGCCGCTTTCTACGGCAAGGGCCCGGCACATGCCTATTTCGCCGGATGCTCAACCGGGGGGCAACAAGCGCTCAGCGAGGCGCAGCGCTATCCGCAGGACTTTGATGGCATCGTGGCGGGCGATCCTGGAAATGACCGCATCCTTCTCAACGCAGACTTCATGGAGAGCTGGCTCGTAACTCACCCGGCGAACGGTCCCTCGTTCCCGGCTTCAAAGCTCCCAATGCTGTCGAAGGCCGTGATTGCAGCATGTGACGAGCAGGATGGGCTGGCAGACGGCATCATCGGCGACCCGAGAAAGTGCTCGTTCGATCCCCACGCATTAGTTTGCAAAGCGAACGCGGATACGGCGTCGTGCCTGACGGACTCTGAAGCCAGCATGGTCCAAGCCTTAAATGACGGCCCCTTGCGCAAAGCAGATGGAAAGCGGATGTTTCCAGGCTGGCCGCGTGGAAGCGAAGCTGGATGGGCATCGTATCTCATCTCGCCGGCAAAGCCAGTGCGTCTTGAGTTCTGGACCGATTGGGTATTCGGTGAAAGTGAATTTGACATGCGCACCTTTAATGCGCCTGTGGCCGTCGCAAAGGCACGAGCGAAGTTCCCATACGTTGAAGCCATCGATCCTGATCTGCGTGCCTTCCGACAAAGAGGCGGAAAGCTTTTGCTCTATCATGGATGGGCCGATGCGGTGGTGCCTGCGGAAGATACGATCGGTTACTACGAGCGAGTGAAGCAGTTATTGGGCTCTGATACCGCAGTATCGGTTCGCCTGTTCATGGTTCCTGGAATGGGTCATTGCGCAGGAGGGCCAGGGGCAACAACCTTTGACACTGTTGGAGCACTCGATCAATGGGTCACCGGAACCATGGGTCCCGACAGCATTCCTGCGGCGCACCAGTCCGGCGGAAAGCCCCTTTTCGAACGGCCATTGTGTGCTTATCCGAAGTCGGCGCAGTGGGACGGCAAGAGCGATCCGGCAAAAGCCTCCAGCTTCCGCTGTATAGAAGATCTTATCCAGTAACGTTCGAAGCAATGTTTGCAAATCTGTGACACTCGGAAAGTTGGCAAACCGGCCCTTTGCCAAGAATTTGTTTCTCAGTCAACCCCGGCGCTTCGTTATTCTTCATTGCGGTGCCAACGCTGTCCACCAAGCCAGGCGAGTTGGATCACAACCGTCGCCAGCAGCCAAGGCACCCATTGGACGATTCCAGTCGATCAGCGTTCTCGGCAAGTGGCCGGAAAACCGGCTATCCGTAGAAGTGCTACCCACGTTTCTCGCTGGTCGCCAGTCGTCCGATTTGGCGACTATACAGACAAGTGAATTGGGCGCACATTTGTCGGTGAGTGACGCGGCGATTTTGCAACAATTGAGAAGATGACGACGCGTCTGGCCGTATCATCCAGTTTGAATTCGCAGTATGTCCGAGGTTGCGAAGCGAAGGAGATTTCGACGCGTCATGAGTTTTTTTGTGTTAGTGTTGTCCGTCATGGACCCCGTGAGGTGCGCAAATGGCGATCTCAACGCCTCGGGCAATGCATGTCGATCGACTGACAACCTTTTGGCTTGACGGGTACTGCTCTCCTGATTGGTTCGCAACTGTCGCAGAGATCGTAACTCGGTATTGCTGTGCCACGGCAAAAGACGGTATTCGACGGTAAATTCAGGCATGGCTGGGGCTTCCGCCTCTTACCGCTTGAGTGAACTTGCCAATGTGTCCGATGGTGTTTGCGATACTCGCCCGGCAACGCCCCGCGAGGACATGGAGGACGACATGACTCGAAGACTGATATGTCTGGTGTTGTGCTGTGCCGCAATCATTGTTTCAAAGGCGGTGCAAGCTGAGGCATGGCGCGCAGTCGCTGGAGCGGAGAGCCCAGACCACGCGTCGCAGGTAATTGCCTTTCTGCCCAATGAGATGTGGATTCACGCCGGAGACAGTATCACGTGGAGTTTCCCCGTGCCTGAACCACACAGCGCGACCTTTCTTACGCCCGGACTAGTGCGGCCGGCTTTCACGGTCGGCTGTCCAGTCACTAACGCCACACCTGATCCGTCAGCGTTCGACAATACGTCTTGCGTCAACAGCGGGCGCATTACGACCGTGGGGAGCACCTACACGGTGACGTTTCCGAAGCCGGGCAACTACAGGCTTGTGTGCCTGGTGCACGTGAACATGACCGGAACGATCCACGTCCTGGATGCTTCGCTGCCTCTGCCTCACGATCAGGCGTTCTACGATGCAGAGGGCGCGAGACAAGCCCGCGCCCTGTTGATGGATGGCGACGGGGCGCCCCGCAGAGTGAGGGAAGATGCGCACGGCGGGTGGGGCGAAGAAACTCAGCACTCCCACCACCACATGGTAACCGTCGCAACCGGGGAGGTTGTCTCGACTCCCGGCGGCATCAACTCAGTTACGGTGATGCGCTTCATGCAACCCCGCATCACCATTCACTCGAGAGCGACGGTGGAGTGGGACAGCCTGGACGTCAGCGGACATACGGTCACCTTCGGTACTGAACCGCCGAATGTCACGCCACAGACTCCGCCATCAACCAACGTATTTGCGGACGCTGACGGAGCCCGCCACGCCATCATCTACTCAACCAGCGACAACGTACATTCCGGATTAATTGCCCAAGCCGGCCACGAACGCATCGGAATCGCACAGGCGGCTCCGCCAACGGCGCCGTTAATCCCGCCCCCGCTACCCGCGGGCCCGGTCACAAGATTCCGTGTGACGTTCATGAGTCCGGGCGTGTATCCCTACATTTGCGCGTTTCACGACCAGCTGGGCATGAAGGGCGAAGTCATCGTCTTGCCATAACGGATGGCAGTGCCGACGAGGTCGGCGGATCTACATGATGCCTTTCTCGGTCGGCACAGATCCAAGCGTTCGGCCGCAGCGGCTGGTGCGCGGCGCTCGAAGATTGGTTCGATCCCAAAACGCCTGGAAGACTACTATGAGGCGACAGGTTTCAAGCCTTCTGGACCCAGAGCTATTCGGTCAAAGGTCATCCCTTTGGATTGGATTTGTCTGAGAGGATCGCCGAGCGCTCATCACGTTCCTGAAGACTCTTTGAGTTTCCTGAGAGCCATGAAGCCGGTCGTTGGCACTGTACGGCAGCGTGGAGGTCAACTGTCGCCAACAGGGCAATGCACTCAACAACGTTTCAACCTGCGCTATACACGCCCTAACTAATACTGGCATCGAGCTCCGCCTGAGCTGTTCCACGCTGCTTCAGCGATGCCTTGGAGTGATCCAGCTGTGGGGGAACTACCAACCAGTCGATTTAGCGTTACCGATTGCAGTAATTGGAGCAAGATCCGAGCCAAGTGGTATACGTATTCCCGACGTCAAATTCGAATAGATTGCGCCGCAAACCGAGAAGGTGCCGCCCCCTCAGAGCTCAAGAGAATCCTTGGCAGCAGGTCAGGATAAGAATGAAAACGAGAATCGATTTTGTGCTTAGGCTCGCGCTCGTGCTTACGGTTGTTGGCACCACCTGGACGATGGCGCAACAGTCTCCTCCTGGAGACGCCTCTCCTCCGCACAGGCTTCAAGGCCCATGCGACATTTACACGGCTGCCGGTGACCCATGTGTTGCGGCACATAGTACGACGCGCGCGTTATATGCGACCTATAACGGTTCTCTCTACCAGGTTTTGCGCCAATCGGACGGGAAGACCCTGGACATTGGCGTTGTCCAGGCTGCTGCGACCCCAGTCCCGGATCCCGGCGGATACGCGGACGCAGACGCACAGGATAAGTTCTGCGCCGGCACCTATTGCTGGATCAGCATCATTTATGACCAATCTCCCAAGCACAACGACTTAACTCAGGCTCCCCGTGGTGGATTCGGCGGCCCGGCCTTGGGAGGCTTCAACACCCTTCCGATAGCGGACATGGCGCCGATCACGATCATGGGGCACAAGGTCTACGGCGTGTTCATCGAACCCGGCATGGGGCTCCGACAGAACGATGTGAAAGGCACCGCGGTCGACGACCAGGCAGAGGGCCAATACTGGGTCGTCAACGGGATGCATTTCAACGCCGGTTGCTGTTTCGACTACGGCAATGCTGAGATCGATAGTCGCGATGACGATAACGGCACAATGGAGACCCTCTACTTCGGCAACGCCACACCGTGGTACAGCGGGGCTGGCAACGGACCCTGGATTATGACCGATCAGGAAAATAATCTTGTCGGTTGCGTCAACGAGGATGGGACCAAAGGCTGTCCCAATTTACCCAGTATCCCCTGGCGTTTTGTAACCGCAATCGGCAAAGGAGAACCACACCATTGGACATCAATGGGTGGTGACGCGCAAAAGGGCGCTCTGTCGGTCATGTTCGATGGGCACCGTGTGAATCCAACTTATGACCCGATGCGCAAGCAGGGGGCAATTCTCCTGGGCAACGGTGGTGACAACAGTGTCGGTTCGCAAGGGACCTTCTATGAAGGAGCGATGACCGCAGCTGGTACATTTCCATCGGACGCTACCGACCAACTTGTCCAGGCGAACATTGTGGGCGCCAGATATGACGTGACTCCACTTAGTCTGGCTCCGGCGGCGACAGCCATAACGCATGCAAGCCCTCAAACCTTCACACCGGGGACTTCGCGGGATTTCACCGTAACATTCACGAATACAACAGGGGCGCCTGTAGCGGACGTTTCGTTGAGCATTGTTGTACCGAGCAAACAGTGGATCGCTGTCGTTTCAGGCACGACCGAGAGGTCGAAGACGTTCGCTCAGCAGATCGCGCCAGGTGCGAGCGTGAGTGCGACTTTCAAAGTTACTTCCGGGCCAGCAACCTTCAACGGCGATCTCGTCGGCCATGCATCGTGGACGAATCCGACCGGCGGCAGAAAGCAAGTTGAGACGGCAGTTGAAAAGATCCGTAATGCCAGACCAGTCAAAATCAACGAATTTCGTGTCAACTCAGGCGCTCCCGGCAACCCGACAGATTCATTCATCGAGCTCTACAACGCAGGTTCTCAAAGCGTCGATCTCTCCAACTGGACCTTGACCGAGCACCCAGCCCATCAGGCTATCTTCTCCACGGTAAAGATCCCGGCTGGAACGAAGCTTGCGGCCGGCGGTTTCTACCTGCTCGGCCTCTCCAACTCCGGGCTGGCGATTCCCGCACACGCGGGCGACAGCATCATCCATGTCAGAAACACCGAGGGAATGTCGGTTGGCGACACGATCAACATCGGCACCGGCTCCAGCGTGGAAGCGCGCAAGATCGCAAGCCTTGGGACGGCTGCCAGCAACCATACAACGTTGTGGCAATCGCTGCCCGAAGAACTGGTGATCACAATTCCTGTCGGCTCGACCAATGTGCCGGTTGAGGATGCATCCGGCTTCGTTGTTGGTCAGAAGATTGCGCTTGGCTATGGCTCTACCTATCCGGTCATCGCAAATACTGTGGAGCAGTACGAAATCGCGACGGTGACCGCAGTCGGTAAGCCCGGCACACAAGCGTATCTGGCGATGGAATGCGCCTGCGGGAGCCACGAACATCCAGGTGACATCCCTCGCAAATATCTCCACCGGTGACAAGATCAGGTTGGATATCGACAGCGTTGGTCATGGGATCGAAACCGTGACGGTGGCGCATGTAGGCACAGCAGCGAATCAGACCAATCTCTCAGCTCCTGCGAACGCCGGAACCACCCGGATAAGCGTGCGCCGGGCCGAGGGTTTCGCCGCAGGAGGCAAGATCACGGTCGGCACGCCCGCAAGCCAGCAAGCCGTTACCGTCACCGCCGTGGGCACCCCAGGACCGGATGGAACCCCCATCGACTTTACCCCTGCCCTCGCCAAACCTCATGTAGTCAGTGAATGGGTGGTAGCTCCGGGCACAGGCCTGGACCTGGCAGCACCCTTACGGTTCAATCATGCGGCCAACCTTCCGTTCAGCGATCGCGGAACAGGAATCAGCTTCCAGCCGGCGACTGCCTTCGCTCATTCGAGCAACGAGCCAGTCCAGGCGCTTGGGACAGGCATAACGCTCGACAGACCGCTGACCGACAACCACGCGATCCACTCGGCTGTACGCGATTCCGCAGTTAAGACAGCGGGATACCAGGGTACGCCCACGCCCAACCAGTGGTTTGGCGGACCGGAATTAACCACGAAGTCCCCGCAGTTCGGCCGTATCCTCAACGTCGAAGAGGGCAGTATCGTGCTACGCGATGCCTCGGGAATGGTTGCAGACAGCCTGAACTATGGAGGGCTTGTCGATCCATGGGCGGCCGAAGGGGATCAAGCTGTCTCAGGAGCTCAGTTAAGCGGTTGCTATGCCCCAGCACCTGGTTCCGTGTTCAACCCTTGGTCGACAGTTGTAGCCCCTGTTCCGATCAATACGAGCGCAGGACGGTTCCCTGACGGCGCCGATACTGACAGCAACTGTAGCGATTTCTTAACGCAGGCCGCCGCCTCTTTGTCGGCTACGTCGGCCGCGGGTGCGACGAACATCAAGGTCACCAGTACGGAAGGCTTCCGCCCTGGCCAGACAATCCGAATAGATTCTGGTGCGAATGCTGAAACCGCGATTCTTTCTACCGTCGGCACTGCAGGCGCAACTACGTTGCGTACTTCCACTGGTGTAGGAGCAACTGTTCTCCCTGCAGGAAGCGTGTCAGGCTTTAGTAAAGACCAAACAATCACGATCGACGAAGGAGCAAATTCCGAAACGGCTGTTGTCTCCTCAAGTAGGGCCCGTGGCGGCGCCACCATCACGGTCGTCACACCCCTCGCTCGTGGCCACGCAGCTGGGGCGCAGATTTCGGGTAGCGGTATTAGCCTCACTACTCCGCTAACCCTGCCTCATACCAATGGAGCGCAGGTCTCCGACCGTGTTCCAACTCCTGGCGCGCCGAACCAATATAGCGGGAGAAATCATTGAGGTGGCCAGGAACCTGGACCTTTACGAACGGATCGGCCACTCTGCCACTGCATCGTTGATCAGAGATCATCACATGCAATGCTTGCACAGCTTTAGATGAATGAACGCCCCTTGCGTTGGCTCACGATTAATATAACTTCAGGGCAATGCACTGATCGTGGCCCAGTCGGGCTTTTGAGGCGCTTTGTATAATCATTAAAATGGCATGGTGATCCGTCCCCGCCCCGCCGTTGTTGCCACCGCTGCCATCGTTGCTGTCCTCTGCCTCTGTTGGCTCTTCTGGCATTCGCGGTCGAAGGCATCCGCTCCCACGCCGTCCTCTTCAGCCGCAGCTTTCGGTCCCGTCAGCGCGGCCGCCACTCCCTCCGTTGATGACCTCGACCCCACCGTGGTCTACGCGCACAATCTGCTCCTGCGCAAAGGCCCCAACTTTCGTATCTACATCCGCTGGATTCGTGGACAGATGGTTCGTACCCGCCGGCAGGTCAATCCGTCCTTCGATGACCCAGACTCCTTCGTCCTTCAAGTTCAGAAAGGCGTCATCCACGCCAATATTGGGGACATCAGCAACTACCTGAACGCCGGCTCTCTACCCAATGCTCCTCTCAAAAACATCTCGATTCAACCCGAAGGCGACCAACTCAAACTGCACGGCACTATACACAAGATCGTTTCTCTTCCTATTGAGCTCGTCGGTACTCTCTCTCCCACTCCAGATGGTCAAGTCCAGTTTCACGTCACAAAACTCAACGTGCTGAAGGTTCCGTTGAAAGGCCTCCTCGGCGGTTTCCATGTCGAGCTATCCGACCTTGTTCACGCGAACAATATGCCCGGCGTTCAGGTCGTAGATAACGACATCATCTTCGATACACAGAAACTACTTCCCCCGCCGCACATCCACGGTCAACTTACTTCCGTGCGTGTCATGCCCCCAGACATCGAAGTTATCTACGGCAACGCTGGCGCGGACGAGACCCGCCTCGCACAATGGCATAACTTTCTCCGTCTGAGCGGGGGCACGCTCGACTTCGGAAAGCTCACCATGCACCACGCGGACCTTACGATGATTGATGCTTCTCAGGATGCCTGGTTTGACCTCGACCTGGTCAACTACCAGGCTCAGCTCGTCAATGGCTACACTCGCATGACCGCACAGGCTGGCCTCGAGATCTTCATGCCTGACCTCGATGAGCAGACCCCCAAGACAGCCAGCCAGAGCATCACGCTCGAATGGCTCAAGGACCGCAACCGCTCGCTACCGCTTGACGTTCCAGTCAAGTAGCGCTCGTCTCACGATCGGCTACTACAGCCGAACCTGCCGAGTTACTTTGAACGGGACCTCTTAGGACCGCCGGGATACCTGTCGACAAGCCCGTTCTTGTCCGACTGAATTAGCTAAGCCTAGAATCCGCTTCCATGACATCAGCCTAGTTCGATGCCCGAAGGGCGTAAGACTCGTTAATGGCGAGCGCCCTCTCTCCATTTCAGGCTGAACCAACACAATTGTAGGGACGCTCGCGAGCAACCTCCGGCTCGCCGATAGCGGTCTAAATTTCTTGGGGCGCCGAGCCAGGTTCGGCCTGTTGGTACTCCCGGACAGGGTCAAGATGAGCAATCCTAAGATACTAAAACTAATCTGCAGCGCGCTCATTATCGCAGCGCTCCCTCTGGGGTATGCCCGCGCGGATGGCATCGAGCCGGCGGTGGGAGCAAGCCTTACGGTCACAAAAGTCGATCTCACAACGGGGGGTAGCCTCCCCGTTCACTTCAGCATTGGATCGAAGAATCAGGACATCACCGTCACCTGGAACGCAGGCACAGACGCAACGGGAATCGCGAACTTAATCCGAGATCAGATCAATGCTAACTTCGACGGCGAGCCCGCTCTGACTATTGGCACTACTGTGATGATTGAAAACGGAAACGGCCTGTCAGCCGTGTCGCAGCAGGGTGTCGACATCCGATTGAACGCCGAAGGCTTCTCCATAGATCCAGGCGTCTATTTCGCCGTCCTTGGTCTTGAAGCGAATCCCTTGAGTGGTCAGGATACCCTGGTCACTCCAGCAACTATAACTGCCGGTTTTGCCAACGGATTGAGTCCAGTTTCTTTTGATGCTGCCGCCGGCCAAACCCTCGAGCAACTCGCAGCTTCGCTCAATACTGCTTTAGATGCGGACGGCTACGTGACCACTCTAGTGAGTCCAACCCAAATAGCGATTACAGCAAGCGGAGTGCTGGGACCCACGGAACTTGACTTTACCGTTTCTCCAATCGGAGATGTAGGAGACCAAGGCATCGCCTACTCGATAACCGAAGTTCCTGAGGCCCCAACTCTCTTGCTTTTGGGCATTCCAGCTCTTTGCTGGATTGCCAGCCGCCTGACAACTCCCTCCATTCATTCCAGAGGGGATGACAACGATGCTAGAAATTCCCGATTTTGCTGAGCCGGAACAATGCAGATGAGTCGCCTGTCGTTGACCGTCGGCCTGTGCGTGATGTTGTGCGGCGTGCCAGCACGGGAGGCAGCCGCCGACTCCTTGTTTGCCGATAACACCAAGAACGCGCAGATTCTTGAGGAAGCAGCCCTCACAAACTACCTCTTGCTGGGTCAGTTCTTTGGGACCTCCAATGGCAATACGCTCACGATCATGGACGGAACTTTCAGCGCCTTCGGGTGGTCCTTCAACCTCTCAGGAAATTACCAGGGCATGTCTGCAAATTTGGCGTTTGTGGGTAATTACGATTCCACCTCCGGCAGCGGTTCGTTCACTTCGAATGGAGTCGTTGGATCTTCAAGCCTGGATGGCTCAGGAACCTGGACATGGGGGGACGTGGGCGGTGACGAGGAGGACCTCACTTTTGCTGCATCCCAGACCTTGGCAACAATCATTCCGCCAGAGCCGGAATGGGACTACGACACCGCCCCCGGAGAACACAAAACGTATAAGAAATTCGGGGAATTCGAGGGAGAAGACCTCATCATGGATACGGCCAACTTGAACCTGACTTACTTTGGCCAAGTAACTCCATTCGGGGGCGGCCACGAGTTCTCTGTATACCAGCGGCCGAAGCCGAACCTTATTATTGAACCTGCGATCGCCACGGAGACTGCATCGCTCAGTTACGCAGATCTGACAGCAGTCGAGTCTTACCCGTCCAACTCTGTGAGCGGCTCCGTCTCTACCGTTCCGGAACCATGCAGCGTCTTGCTTTGGTCGACGGGATTGACAGGCTTTTCACTTCTTAGATGGGTCCAGCGCAAGCGCGATTTCCTCGAGATGTACCTACGCGGGCGGAGGTTTGCACGGTGAGGAACCAGCAGACGCTCTCGTTCCATCAGCATCCCTCGTATGTAATTGATGCCGTGGCAATCATAGTCGCCGTCTTATTGTTCGCATCAGTAAAATACGTCATCCTTGCACTGGTTGCAGTAGGCAAAAAGCCTTTCAGCCACATCATTGTGTCCTCTAATGATGGGCTAGTAATCGCCGCGGATGCTTTGTTTGAGTCCGATTGCCCTACCGGGGGCTTTTTCGTAGATCGTTGAGCACTGATTGAGACAAAGGACAGTGCCAAGACTACAGATAAAGATTCCACGAAAGCAGCCCCTTTATTGACCTCATGGTTTTCGATCTCCGCCATTTTGGTGTCATTTTTCGCTCACGGCCTCCATCCGGTATCTACTGGGTCCTTTGGTTCGCGGAGCGGCAGCGGAAGCTACTCGAAGAGGGAGATGGCGATACGGAGATCGTCGGCAAGGCGCCGATATAGCTCCTGTATTGTGCGGAGTGCCAGAAGCTGCTCCGTAGTTTGGGGTGGTTCCAAGGCGATCAGCCGCTCGATGGCCTCAATGTCGGTCCCGACAGATTCCAACTTTTCGATCAGCAGGGTTGCGGCGCCTTGTGACATGGCAGACAGCCTACCACTTGCGACAATGGCAAGTATCGGAAGAGAAACCGATACTGCCTGCAAGCAATCAAGCAATATAGCGCGCCCTACTCCTCCTCCAACATCTTCGCGATCTTCGAAACAGCCGACTGCCAGCGTTGTTCGTTGTCATGGCACAGAGAGTGCGAATAGAAATCCGGCGGAGAGCAACATGCGGCGCAACCAAACCAAAAGCAAAAAGCCCTTATTAAGGAAGAACAAACTTGACTACTGTGACCTGCTCATAGAAGAGTGGCACCCGTCCCCCGGGCAGCGGCTGAGAGAGGAGTTCGATTGAGAAGGCCCTGAACGGCTCTTCTGACTTCCCGGGGCTTTCTTCGATCCAACCTGGCGGGAGCTGGCTTTCAGCGGACGGGATATGGGGGGGAGGGGCCGCCGGGAAGGGATCGCTGGGCGGGGTAGAGATAAGGCGAATACGCAAGCCCTGCATCTGGCTCAACCTCACCGAAGAGAGCAAAAGCGAGCGACTACGCGGCCGCTTTTGTGCAGATAGCCGCATCTAACAACTTTGGAGGTGCCACTCAACCGAAGATGGGCCCCAAATACATCTCCCGCCGGGACCTCCTCAAAATCGCAGCCGCTGCCGGCGCGTCTTCGTTCATCCCCGGTTGCGGCGCGATCAACAAAGCTGCTTCTACTGTATCCGGCGGCGGAACGCCCGCGTCCACCTGCGCCAAGGTCACCGACATCGAGCACGTCGTCATCTTAATCCAGGAGAATCGCTCCTTCGACCACTACTTTGGCACCTATAAAGGTGCACGCGGCTTCTCTGAGTCCTCCAATGCCTACAAGCAGCCCTATCCCGGCAACACCACCGCCGCCCCCAGTGGCCTGCTCTACCCGTACCACCTCGATACCTCGAAGTGGAACGCCGCCTGCACCCACGACATCGACCACGGCTGGATCGCACAGCACCAGAGCTGGAACAACGGCGCCAACGATGGCTTCGTCACCTCGCACATTCCCATCAACGCAAACGACGCCGTCCTCACCATGGGCTACTACACCCGCGCCGACCTGCCCTACTACTACGCCGTGGCCGACGCCTTCACCCTCTGCGATAACTACTACTGCTCCACTATGGGCCCCACTCATCCCAACCGCCTCTACACCATGGCCGGTTCCATCGACCCCGATGGCAAAAATGGTGGTCCACTCATCCAGACTCTCATCACCAATCGCAGCAGCATGTACGGCAAGCTCACTTACACCACCATGCCAGAGCAGCTCCAGTCACGAGGGATTTCGTGGAAAATCTACAGCTCATCCGACAGTAGCATCGGCAACGGCGTCCTCTCCTCTGACAACGTCCTGCCCTATTTCAAAAACTTCCAGGACCCCACAACCACCCTCTACAAGAACGCCTTCGGCCCGCAGTTCCCCACAGACTTCGTCGCCGACGCCGCCTCTGGCAATCTGCCGCAGGTCTCCTGGATCATCCCCTCTGTCGTCGAGTCCGACCATCCGCCCTCGCCATCGCTCTTAGGTGAACTCACACTTGCGTCCATCATCAACGCCCTCACCGCCAACCCGGCGCAGTGGGCCAAGACCGTTCTCTTCGTGACCTACGACGAAAATGGTGGCTTCTTCGACCACGTCGCACCGCCCACAGCGCCCCCGGGCACACCCGGCGAATACATCACCGCGACACCCATTCCCGACTCATCCGTCCTCGGCGGCATCACCGGCCCCATCGGCCTCGGCTTCCGCGTGCCCATGCTCATCATTTCGCCGTTCGCCCGCGGCGGGTTCATCTCATCCGACACCTTCGACCACACCTCCGTTCTGCGCTTCCTCGAAACCCGGTTCGGCGCCGAAGTCCCCAACCTCTCAGCCTGGCGTCGCGCCACCGTGGGCGACATGACCTCTGCCTTCAACTTCTCCAAACCCGACACCTCCGTGCCCATGCTCCCCACGCTCAACGCCGCCGACACCACTCTCATCAACGGCTGCATCTCCGCCCTCATCGGTACCACACCCTACACGATCCCCAACCCGCAAATCCTTCCCACCCAGGAATCCGGTACCGCCACCCGCCCCAACTCCTCCTGCTAGCCCCGGCTGAGCCGGTGCCCTTGTTCCACATCCCTGCACCTTAGCCTGGTGGGAGTATCTCGCAGGTGCTCAAGGTGACTAGGTCGTCGAGGACGCACTGAACCCTCTGCCGCTAGATCGCATGTTTCATGTAGGTCAAAAAGTGCATACCTGTGAATCCATGGGACAGGACACCTTCAACGCGCGCTGGATGACGATCGAGCCCGGAAAAGACTTCGACCCTCCTGCCTGCGAAACCGGCTTGATGCTGCTGCGCCACTGGGCCAATGCCGATCCTAGACGTGACAGCGCAGGGGGAATGTCATGGAATCAAAGCGGCTCTGATCAGCTCGGATTCCGTTGTTGGCTCGCACATATTTTTCATCCTTCGGCTCTGGTTTGCGGCTCCAAACGAAGGATGCAACAGCGCCGTGACATTAGTGCTCCAGTTCGCCGCAGGCATTGATGTATTGCGCACTGAATGGCCGATGGAACTTCTGTCTATGTCGGTCCACTTTCGGGCACCGCGCCAAGGTGCAAGCTCAGGGATGATCCGATAGGCGCGATTAGCTACTTCAGTGCCGAGGAGGAGTATCGCGCGCGGCTGAAGAAACCGAATCTGCTCTATCAGGAGTGAGAGGCATGCTTGTTCATAAGACGGGTCAGGCTGACGAAGAAAACTACCCGTCTGCCTCTTTCCGGGAAGCAGACCGATAAACCAGTTCGTCCGAAAGCAGTCAGCAGGAGTTGAGCCAGCTTTACGGAGCAGACCATCGAGATTGCGCCACGTGGCCTGGTCATCTTCTCGGCCCGTACTGTCGATCTCGTTGCGATAATCCTGGCAACCAAAGTTGTGACCGATTGCCATAATTGTTGGCTTGCCATTCTCTGGCAGAATCGGATGGCTTAGACCTAACCCCTCCGGGAAGAATGCCGGTCCTGCTAAGCCTCCGACTGCGGGCAGGCGGTCAGTTTTCAAGGGGGCCTTGATGTTTATTGCTTGCTGCTGCCATCCGACTATCGCTTCAACTAGTTCATACACGCTCAAGCCCAATTCCCTTCACCTTGCCGAAAGCATACTAAGCTGCACCTGCTCATACCCAGGGAACGCCGTCAGCACCGCATACAACCCCGCGCTTCGGGCGACGTCGTGAGGTCGGCCGCTACCTCGGCTTACGCCCGCGAGTTGTTATGTATTTGGTAAAACGTTGGAGTCCATCAGAATCACAATATGAAAAGTTTATCGTCCTCGCACATACCCTACGCCGCGCTGCCTTCCCAGGCTCGCGCGTTGATCTTCATCAATGCCCTGGCCGCTATGGCGCGTTATGGGGCCCGACCGCCTAAACAGTCAGAACTGATCCCCGTTCTCGAAACCATTTGGAACGGGAATCGCCTTCGACTCCAACATCTCTCCGACCCATTCCACATGACCGCTTTGCTAAAGAAAAAGCTCGAGTCCTTCTCGTTAGCCGGGGATGTGCAATGAGCGCCCCCAAGGTTGTCCCACCCGGCTGACCCCGACTGAGCGCCGCAAGCTTGTGGACCTCGGCATCAAAGCTGGAAAATCGAATCGCGCCATCGCGAAAGAGGTGAACGTTGACGAGAAGATGATCCGGCTCGACCGAAAATTCCTTGCAACTCCAGAACATGAGCGCCCGGTAAAGAAGGCGCGTCCGGCTAGGGTACTCGACCTGGCGAAACTCCGGCGTCGGCGCGTCAAGAGCATGTTCGAAGTGCTCAAGGGATGGATTGAAGAGCAAGGCCTGATTCTTCCTGACCTCGAATACGTGCTTCACGAGGCTGGCAGGCACCTCTACCAGGGCCGAGTCCTGGTGAGCCGATTTCCGGAGTCCCCTCACGATCCAGCCGAACTGCTTCCAATGACGAGACCCAATTACATGGTCGAAGACTACATGCCAGTTAAACTGGATTATTGTGCCGTATGGCTTGCCTGCTGCCTGCCCCATGAGGAAACCCTTCGGGACGAACTCCTGCGCGAGACTTCAATCTGGGCTCGATCCGGGTAGAAATCACTTTCATATACTGGTGGCACATGTCTGAGACTACTGACCGGCGTCGCCGCACGGATCTTGATCTCTTTGTTCTGGCTCTTATTGAGAGCGGGATATCGACTTCTTACCAACTCCAGAAAGATGCCGGCTTCTCTCAGGGAGCCACGATCCCCGCCCTTCAGAGACTGTTGGAAGCGGGTTTCGTCCGCCAGGGGAAGCGTGGCCTCCGTGGCCGAACCGATTACAAGGTCACTGCCTCGGGCGAGAAAGCTCTAAGGAGTGGTTGGTACACCCTTATCCAAGAGGGACCAAGCGGCGATCTCGATTCGGATCTTCGAGTGGCACTCCTTGCAATCGCGGTAGGTGCCAGTCGTTCTGTAGCGGCGGAATTCCTTAGGCAATCTTCTATTACAAAAATGGAGGCAATTACCACTGTCGACCAAAGGGAAGAGTCTACCAAAATACCACCATTGGCGCACTGGTACCGTGCACTGCGGCAGACAGCCACGAAGACCCTTTTGGAGGCCGAGACTGTTGCGGCTCGTACCATGGCGGAGTCGCTTCCGAGAACCCTCTCTGCCAAATCGAGGCGTGGCAGCCGCGGGAACAGAAAGCCGACAGGTGACTGAAGGTGTTTCAAAAGGCTGTTGAGAGGTTCTGAACGGGCTCAAAGCTGCTGCCGATCGTTCACGGGCATCACGCCCGTCAGAAGCCCAATTTCAGCTTCATTGAGAAACTGGGTGAGATTCCGGATGTTTCAGGAGAAACAGGTCCCCCGGTTCAGAGAATCCCGATGCCAATCCGAGCCCGAGGGAGACGGAATTCGCGACGATTCATAAGGCGAGTGGCGGCAAAATGGACCGATTCATCAATTGTGAAAGTGGATTCCGCTGCCTTTTCCAGAGTAGCTCCCCAGAGTTGCGATCTGTTTGCAAACTTCATTTCCGCCATCAAATTTGCGGGGTAGGAAAGTCCCAAACTGCTTGTGTATGTCACGCTCGTGGCCTCTGCAGATCACTATCGCGCTTGCGAGTAGTTTGAATGAGACCTTCTAGTGAAGGTCCGACACCAACCTAAGGGAAAGGAACCGATAAATAGGATGCGGTTCAAGCCCGTGGTACGGTTTTCGGCCCGTGGTACAGTTTTTGACGAGAAATTGGGGAAAAGAAAGAGATTAGCGAGACTGTATAGAAAATACAGTCCAGCCACTAACTCGTTATTTTCGTTATATTTGGTTGATAATATGGGGAGTTAGCTGGAATTATGGCGGAGAGAGAGGGATTCGAACCCTCGATAGAGCTTTAAGGCCCTATAACGGTTTAGCAAACCGCCGCCTTCAGCCACTCGGCCATCTCTCCGTCCTGTCTTTCTGCGGCTTTGGTGATTATAACTGGTGAAGTGGTAGTCGCGCTGATTTAACCAGGGATTCTTAAAAATGGCGAGGTAAAGGGCGGTTGCTGAACAGGGTGGTTACAGCAAAAAAGATGCGGTTGCTGCCTCTCATTGCAGCCACTTACTTCATGGTATCCGGTGGCCCTTATGGGCTCGAGGACATCATTGGCAAAGCAGGATATAGTCGTGCCCTTCTACTCCTCGCAGTCATTCCATTACTCTGGAGCCTCCCCACCAGCCTGATGGTTGGCGAACTTGCTTCGGCGATGCCCCAGGAAGGTGGCTTTTATCAATGGGTGCGTAGGGCCATGGGACCTTTCTGGGGATTTCAGGAAGCTTGGCTGAGCCTGGCGGCGAGCGTCTTCGACATGGCCATCTACCCCACAACCTTTGTGCTTTACCTCTCCCACATAGCCCCTTCGCTAACCCAGGGTTCCCGTGGGGTGCTCATTAAACTCTCTATCGTCGCGATCTCGGCAGCGTGGAATCTCCGAGGTGCAGTTGCGGTCGGAAAAGGATCGCTGCGCATGATGGCCATCTCGCTATCTCCCTTCGTCGCTCTCATTGCGCTCGCCGTTTGGCAGAGCTTTCGCCATGGACTGGCTCCCGCTCCTGGTGGCTCTCCGGCCCAGGTCGATTTTTCAGGAGCAGTTCTCGTCGCTCTTTGGAACTACATGGGGTGGGACAACGCCTCTACCATAGCTCAGGAGGTCGAAAACCCCCAGCGAAACTATCCACGCGCAATGTTGACCTCTGCCATTGTGGTCATGTTCGTCTACACGCTTCCATTGGCCGCAGTGTGGTTGGCCGGTATCCCCGCTGACCGCTTTTCCACGGGCGCTTGGGTCGATGCTGCCACACAGTTTGGAGGCCCTTTACTCGCGCTTGCTGTCGTATTGGCAGGATCTCTCGATGGCCTGGGCACCTTCAACGCTCTCACGCTCTCCCTCACCCGCCTGCCTTATGCGATGGCCGAAGATAATCTCCTGCCTCAAATCCTGACTAGGCGTCTTCAAAACGGTGTCCCCTGGGTAAGCGTGTTGGCTTGTAGTGCGGGATGGGCTCTCGCGCTCACCTTCACCTTTGAGCGACTGATCTCTATCGATCTCGTCCTCTACGGCGCAGCGCTCTTGCTCGAGTTTGCTGCACTCGTAGTCCTTCGCCTTCGAGAACCCTCGCTTGTCCGTCCCTTTCGCGTGCCAGGAGGAACAAGCGTCGCCGTCGCCATTGGCATAGGCCCCACGTTACTGATCTTTTTCGCTCTATGGGCGGCGCGCGGAGAGACCGTAGCAGGAATACCCGCGTTACTCTTCGCCGCAATCGTCGCTCTGGCAGGCCCCCTCGTTTATCTTGCGATCACGAAGTGCTCCCATCGGAAATAAGTAAGCGATATTCCGGAAATCCTGTTGGTCCGCTTACGGCTTTGACTGATTTTCGATAAAACGCTGCTGCGCTTCGAGTACTTTAGTTCGCGCAAAGGCCGCATCGCGCCACCCTCTCACTTCCACTCGCTTCCCTTCAAGGTCTTTGTAGATGGCAAAAAAGTGCGTGATCTCCCGCAGCATGTGGGGGTAAATCTCTGAAAAGTTCCAGACGTCCTTATATCGTGGATTTCCCTTGCCTACGCATAGAACCTTTTCGTCTCCTACACCCTGATCGGTCATCTCGAGAATTCCTATGGGACGAACCTCCATCACACATCCAGGAAAGCTCGGAGCATCAACCAGAACCAGCACATCCAGCGGATCCCCATCGTCACCCAATGTGCTCGGAATAAAGCCGTAGTCGCCCGGATAGTGCACAGGTGAGTAAAGATTGCGATCAAGACGGAAGACGTGCAGTTCCTTATCGTATTCGTACTTGTTGATGCCCTCTAGGGGGATTTCGATGACCGCATTGATCACCTCGGGCGAATTGGCGCCCACGGGTAGCTCAAGATAATTCAACATAAATCGAGTTTCTCTATCCTATTGGTTTGGAAATCCGCACAATTGTGATGCTTCTTTTGAGGAGGAGTTTTGTTTCTCGATGCCCCAGGAAATTGCCAGAGTAGAAATCGGTACCATGTCTATAATCAGACAAGATGAAGGCTCATGTCTATGTAACCCTAAAACGTACCGTGCTGGATGCTCAAGGCCAGACAATTGCTGACGCCCTGCGGCGAATGCAGTACTCCGGCGTCGCGGATGTACGGCAAGGAAAATATTTCCTCCTCACGCTGGATCCAGGACTGGATCGTTCTGCAGCGGAAGCTGAAGTTGCGCGTATCACGAAAGACGTATTGACCAACCCCGTCATCGAGGAGTTCACTTTCCAATTAGAGGATTGAATATAAAAGGTTTACAGATGGACCTTTTCGATTAGGCTGGTAACGGCTACAACGAGGGGAAGGGTGGCATCTTGACCAGCTACCCATCATGGGTGAAACAAACGGTTCACCCCAAACCTGCACTTCTAACTCCTCCCTTGGGCGGAGATGATCCAATCTTTACTGGGAGGATTTTCCCGGATGCACAAAGGGCCAATCTTTAGTCGGCTTGCAATCTTAATCACGTTTGCAGTAACACCTCTTCTTCTTACCCCTCATCAGCTTTCAGCACAGGCAGCTCCCGCTGCGGAACGAAATGGTGAACTCTCTGCAAACTTTGCCTACTCCCTTGTATCGCCAAAGTGGAATGGCATCTCTGAGACCAACAACGGCCTCACCGTTGGCCTGGATTACGGGCACTACGTCCGTCGTCTTCCCGTGATTCCATCCTTTGCCTTTCGCGCTAAGTTCGCACCTGGAAATACCGTTGGTGAAAGGACCGTCGGCGGAGGCCCCAGGTTCGAGCGCCCTTTCGGTTCCTTTCGCGTTTACGGCAATTTCTTTGTGAGCTCCGGCGTTATCACTTTTACCCACCCGGTGATCGATGTTCGCGGCAAACGTTATGCTACCGACGATTCAATCGTCTACTCGGCCGGCGGGGGAGTTGATGTCGACCTTACTCGGACATGGGCGTTGCGTGCTGACTATCAACACGAGTGGTGGAGCATCGGAATCAACCAGAACTTTACCCCTCAAGCCGTGAGCTTGGGCGTCGTCTATCGACTCCCGTATCGCACTTTCTAGCTCTGGTCTTTGCTCAAGCACTCACGAGGTTCCCGGAACCTCTCAGGCCTGCCCCCGGAAAATGTCCGATTCAGGACACTGGACTTTCAGGCAAGACAATCTTCCCTTCCTGCGAAAGCCGCTGTCGCAGGTCGCGTTTCCATTTGGGAAACCTGAATACAAAATCTTTATTTTGAGACACTTTACACGGTAAGGGCAACGAACAGGGCATCGTGGCATCTAAACACAGGTATTCACGATAGGGTGGCAAAAGTCACTCCTGCATCTGCACTTGGGCTTCTTTTTTCAGGGAGATAACGCCACCTTTATGGGAGGACTTCCCGGATGCTCAAAAGGCCAGTCCTTAGCCGGTTTGCGCTTTTGTTTCTTCTTGCTCTCGCACTCCCAATCACATCAACGCCACTTGCAGCGCAAGCTACCCCTGTATCTCAACGAACCGGTGAGTTCTCAGCATTCGTTACCTATACCCTCCTGTGGCCGGAATGGAACGGGATCTCCGAAACAAATAACGGCGTAACCTTTGGCGTTGAGTATGGCCGATTCATTCACCATCTACCGGTTGTTCCGGCGCTTGTAATGCGCGGCAAAACAGCCCCCGGAAATACCGTTGGCGAACACACCTTGGGCGGTGGCATTAAGATCGATCACTCGTTTCGCTCACTTCCCCTTCGACCTTATGGCGATTTTCTTATCAGCGGCGGAAACATTACCTTTACCCATCCGGTCGTCGATTACCGTCCTAAGCTCTATATTTCTGATAATTCCGTCGTCTACTCCGTAGGTGGTGGGCTCGACCTTGACCTTACCCAGTCATGGGCTGTACGCGCCGACTATCAATATGAATGGTGGAGCATCGGAATCGATCAGAACTTCAATCCTCACGCCCTCAGCTTCGGTGTCGTCTACCGGATTCCCTACCATTCTCGAAGGTGAATGAGCGCAACTGAATTCACGGTGTTAAGCTCAAAAGGGAGAACCTTTTGAGTAAAACATCTCGCATCCCTTCAGCGGTTTCCCAAACCTCTGCCACGCTGGCCGGAAGCAGCCGTTTTGTCCGAGCCTGCCTCCGTCAGCCTGTCGATCGCACTCCTATCTGGCTCCTTCGTCAGGCCGGCCGCTATATGCCGGAGTACATGGCCGTCCGTAAGCATCACTCCCTGCTCGAAATCTGTCGCACCCCCGACCTTGCCGCTGAAGTCACCATCACCGCAGCCGAGCGTCTCGGCGTCGACGCCGCCATCATCTTCGCGGACCTCCTCCTCCCCTTCACTCCTATGGGCCTCGACTTCGAATTTCTCGCCGGCGAAGGCCCGATCGTCCACTCTCCTGTTCGCAGCGTCGAACAGATCCGCGCACTCCGCACTGACCGCACTGGCGATCTCAACTACGTCGCGCAAGCCATCGAAAAAGTCGTTGCGCACTTCTCCTCTCCTCGCATAGAGGAAAATCAAGATCAGCTGGGCATCATCGGATTCTGTGGTGCTCCCTTCACTCTTGCCAGTTACATGATCGAAGGCGGATCCTCCCGCAACTATATCGAAGCCAAACGTATGATGTACGCCTCGGAGGCTCCCGCTGAATTGCGTGCCCCACGTCTCGATTCTGAGACCTGGGCTCGCGGCGGAGACGCGAGATGGCCTCTTCTGATGGAGAAACTCGTCACCGTCCTCACGGACTTCGCCGCGCAACAGGTCGAGGCCGGAGCCGACGTTATCCAGATCTTCGACAGTTGGGTCGGCAATCTCAGCGTCTCTGACTATCGCCAATATTGTCTCGCTCCCACTACCGAACTCGTCCGCCGCATCCAATCCATGGGAGTTCCGGTCATCTACTTCGGCGTCGAAACCGCTTCTCTTCTTCCTTCCATGCGAGAGACTGGAGCCGACGTCATTGGCCTCGACTGGCGCACTCCTCTCGATACAGGATGGCGAGCCGTCGGCGAAGGCTGTGCCATCCAGGGCAATCTCGATCCCATTACTCTCTTTGCCCCTGACGATGTCCTGCAGGCTCGCATCCGCGAAATCCTCTCCGCAGCCGCTGGCCGCCCCGGACACATCTTCAACCTTGGCCACGGCATCGTGCCCGGCACGCCTGTCGAAAACGTCATCAACACTGTCAAATGGGTAAAGGAGTATGGAGCGCGATGAGTACACGGAGCGCAGTTCTTCTCCTAGCGCATGGAACGCCGAATGTCCTCGGCGAAATGGCAGAATACCTCAGCAAGGTGACAGGCGGCCGCTCTCTCCCGCACGAAGTCGTCGAAGAACTCCAACACCGCTACGCCCAGATCGGCCTCGGCGAAACTCCCGGCGCGGAGCCTCCACACCTTACAAAGTGGACCGCCTCTCAAGGTCAACTCCTCGAACAGGAACTTGACGGAACTCGCGTCTACATCGCCATGCGCAACTGGCACCCGTACATCTCGGATGTCAGTATCCGAAATGCGAGCCGACGGCATCACGCGCATCAAGGCCATCTGCCTCGCCCCGCAAAACTCCCGCACCAGCGTAGGACTCTACCGGCGCGCTCTCATGGCCGCAACGGGTAACGATATCGAAGTGGACTTCGTCTCCGGATGGGCCGAACACCCGGGTCTCATCCGAGCATTCGCCGAACGCCTCTGGCCTGCGTGGGCCCTCGCGTGCGCACAATCCGGACGCCGCATTCCCATCCTCTTCACCGCGCACAGCGTTCCGTGCCGCACCATCATGACCGGCGAAGCCTCCCTCATCGGAGCCCGCCCCGGCACCACCATGCAGCACGCACCCGACCCATACCCTGTTGAAGCCAAGCGCACTGCTACCCTTGTCGCCCAACGCCTCAGCAACGTCGGACTCACCGAACGCGACTGGTACTTCGCCTTCCAGAGTCAGGGAGTCAGCGGCGGCCCCTGGATCGGCCCCACCGTCGAAGACACACTCAAGGCTATGCGCGCTGAAGGCCATGTCGGCGTCGTCATCCAGCCCATCGGCTTCCTCTGCGACCACGTTGAGATCCTCTACGACATCGACATCGCCTTCCGCCAGACCGCCGACGAACTCGGCCTCAAACTCTGGCGCGCCGAAAGCCTCAACGATTCCCTTCTCCTTACGCACGCACTCGCCGATATCGCACGTCGGCCATCCATAGCCAATACGTCTCAGGATGAAGCAGTCGCGCAGATAGCTATCTGATGCGACAGCAAAACGGAGATCCAATGAAGCGGATCGCAATCGTCGGCGGCGGAATAGCTGGTCTCGCGGCAGCACACGAATTAGCCCTGCTCGCCCGCAACGGTGATCCCGTTCAAGCCACCCTGTTCGAGGCCTCGCCGCGCCTCGGCGGCATCGTCGAAACCGTACGCGAAGGGGGCTTCCTTATCGAAGGCGGTCCCGATGGCTGGATAACCGAAAAACCCTGGGCAAACGAGTTGTCCCGGGAACTCGGACTCGAGGATGAGCTGCTCCCCTGCAACGAATCCGACCGCAGAACCTACATCCTCCGCGAAGGTCATCTCAAGCCCGTGCCCGACGGCATGCGCATGATGGTTCCCGCCGACCTGGATGCCCTTGATGGCTCTTCTCTCTTCACCCCACAAGCGATCCAGGCCTATCTCGATGAGCCGCGCCGAGCCACCGAACTGCGAGCAGCCGCGCCCGCTCACGACGAGAGCGTCGCCAGCTTCGTGCGTCGCCATTTCGGCGACGAGGTCCTCAATACCATCGGAGCACCGCTTCTCAGCGGAGTCTTCGGAGGCGATGTCGCCCAGCTCAGCGTCCGCGCCGTTATGGCTCCCTTCGTCACCATGGAGCGCGAACATGGCAGCCTCATCGTTGCCCTCCGGTCGCGTGCAGCCTCCGACGGCCACCGCCAACCCATCTTTACCACGATACGCAGCGGACTAGGTACGCTCATCGATCGCATCGTGGCCTCCATCCCGCAGCAATGGATTCGTCTCGACTCCGAAGTTCTCGCGCTCGATCGAAATGTCGATAGTTGGACCATCACAACCTCAATGGGAACCGATCGCTTCGACGCTGTAATGCTCGCTGCACCCACACACATCGCAAAATCTCTGATGAACCCCATCGACTCCCGCGCTGCCGAGTTGATGCAGCTCGATGCAAGCTCAGCTGTCGTCGTCGGCTTCGGCTTCGCCAACTCCGCAAAATTCGCACTCCCGCCCGGCTTCGGTTTCTTGGTTCCTCGCAACGCGACGTAGTCACCTCCTCGCCTGCACCTTCATGGACCAGAAGTTCGACGGCCGCGTCCCCGAAGGCGGACGCCTCTTGCGCGCCTTCTTCGGAGGCGAATCCGCCCTTCGCCTCATGCATTGCCGTAACGACGAAATCGCCGCCATTGCCCGCCTCGAATTAGCCAGTATCGTCGGCCCGCTCCCTGAACCCCAGGTCACGATTGTTCGCCGTTGGCCCCTCTCCCTCCCCCAGTATGGTGTAGGCCACCTCGAGCGCATGGCCGAACTCGACCAGCGCATCCGCGCTCTCCGCTCTCTCTCCCTGCTCGGCAACGGCTACCGCGGAGTCGGAATCCCCGACCTCATCCGCGACTCCCGTGCCGCAGTCCGCTCGCTCACGCCAACTCTGCTATCTAGCCCCGCGATTCAGTAGCCATCAACGCATCCACCTCACTGCGCCGAGGCATCGAAGGCGCCGTCCCCGCCCGCGTCACCGAAAGCCCCGCCACTGCGCACCCAAACCGCGCAGCCTCCACTACATCCATTCCTTCCCCAAGCCCTACCGCAAAACCGCCATTGAAAGCATCACCCGCCCCAGTCGTTTCAACCACAGGCCCCGCATGCATCGCCGGAACATGCTCGCTGATGCTGCCGTTATGAATCAGCGCCCCCTGCGGCCCCAGCGTAACCACAACATTCCTCACACCACGAGCCAACAATACGTCCGCCGCTCTCCTCGCATCTTCAATCCCATTCACAACAACTCCGGTCAAAGCCGCGGCCTCAGTCTCGTTTGGAGTCAGATAATCACAGGAACCAAAAATCGACTCCGGCAAAGCCATCGCCGGCGCAGGATTCAGGATCGTCTTCACCCCATGCGCTCGCGCCATCCGCAAACCATGTTCCACTACGGCCACAGGAAGCTCCAGTTGGGCAACAAACACACTGGAAGTAGCGATGCGCTCCCCCGCTCGATTCAACTCCTCTACAGTGAGCCCGAAACACGCACCCGGCACAACAACAATCGCATTCTCTCCCTTCGCTGAATCGATCAGAATCGCTGCCGCCCCTGTCATCTCGTTGGTCGAGTAAAGATACTCCGTATCGATACCTTCCTCGCGGTACATCCTGCGAGCCATCTCGCCAAAAGGGTCCTCCCCCACTTTGCTGATGAAGCTCACCCTGCCGCCAACCCGGGCCGTCGCCACCGCCTGGTTAGATCCCTTTCCGCCCGGTCCTAGCGCAAACGAGACTCCCATCCGTGTCTCACCCCAGCGCGGCAGAGCGTCTACTCGAAAAGCCAGATCAGCCACGTAGCTCCCCAACACCGTAATCCACTTCTCTGTCATGGGAGGCCTCCATCGCGCTCTTTGCCAAAACTTGGCGCGCCCTTTGCGTTCGGCTTTTTCCAATCCTTACTTGTAACCGATCCAACGACTCCAGTAGGTATACAGGTTTTACCGTCAAGCTTCTATAGACACACATATAGAAAAGCCCCGGAAAACACCGGGGCTCTGGGTTTAAAGACAATGACCAACCAGCCGTGAACTCTAGTCTCCGAAATGGTACGTGACACCCGTCGTGATCCGCGTATTGTTCTGCGTGTTGTTCACCGCATTTGGAATCCGCGTATAGACATAGTCGACTTCAACAATATTCAATCCCCATTTGCGCTTCAGCTTCGTTGAAACGCCGCCACCGGCCAGCACGCCAAACGACTGCCGGTTAATCTTGAAGTCGAAATTTACGTTCTCCTTCGCCCCACCCACAAGAATCTGCGCATACGGCACATACCGGGTCCCGTACAACCGACGTGTATACCGCGGGCCGAACAGATAATTAATGATAGTGATGTTCTGGCCGCTGTTATTCACGTTGCCGGCGTGGGCAAAAGTCACATCCGCTACGCCGCTCCAGACGCGAGTGAGGTTGAACACGAAGGTCCCGCTCGCGCCGTACAGCGAGAAGCATCCGCACTGTCCCGGAGGCGCATTGGCGTGAACATAGTTGAAGTTCGCGCCGGCCTCCATACGTGGGACGCCCTCGTTGTTGGCGATCGCCTGTCCCTGGGCAGCCCAGGGTAGCGCGAGGAACACCGTTAACAGAGCTGCTTTTACAAATTGCATCTCTTTCCTCCTATTCCGACACGACCAGAGTCGCGGTTGCAGCGTGTTGAATCGTGCCCTCGGTTCCTGTCACGGTAACCGTGTAGCTCGTCGGCTTGAATGCGAAGTATCCGCCGGCGCAGCCGCTCAGCGCAGCGACTGGTAGCAGCGTTCCGGCCAGCACCAGCACAACCATCAGCATGCGAGGCATCTTGCTCCGGTACTTCCGAACCGCACCAAGCCCGAACAGCCCAAGCAGTCCAAGTGCGATCGGTGCATCGTGCGACAGCGGATTGCCGCTCGGTCCGTGGTTCCGTGCAAGCGAGCCTGTCGTCGTAACGTTCAGCGTCACCGTTGTGCTTCCGCCGCCTGCAGCAAGCTTCACTGGAGAGAACGTCGCTGTTGCTCCCGCAGGCAGACCTTCGATTGTAAGGTTCACATCGCCCATGAAGGCCGTCGCACCCACCGGAGCGATGGTGAACGTATAGCTTGTCGAGGCGCCAGCCAGAACACTCTGGCTCGCTGCACCGGTGTTCGTGTTCGTGAAGTCCTGAACAACATTCGTCACAGGAGCCGACGTGCTCGTAGCGAAGTTGACGTCGCCCGAGTAAACCGCCGTGATCGTATGCGAACCCGTCTTCAGTGAATTCGTTGCCCATGAAGCATTGCCGGTCAGATCAAGCGAGACCGTCACGCCCCCGTTCGTGCTCAGCGGAGCCGTCCCGAGCACCGTCGTGCCTTCCATGAAGCTCACCGTTCCAGTCGGTGTCGGCGTGGGAGCGCTGACCGTAGCAGTGAACGTTACCGAACTGCCCAGAAGCTCCGTGCTCGTGCTCTGTGTCAGCGTCACCATCGTCGGAACAGTGCCAACAACCTCAGTCAGCGGCGCCGATGTCGCTGCAGCATAGTTGCTGTCACCGCCGTAGCTCGCCGTAATCGTGTGCGTTCCCGTTGCCAGCGTCGCCGTCGTGAACGTCGCGACTCCAGCCGCGTTGAACGTTCCCGTTCCGAGAATCGTCGAGCCATCCTGGAACGTAACCGTTCCAGTCACGCCCGCGGTGCTCGTCACGGTAAAGGTCACCGGTTGACTCGCGGTTGCCGGGTTCGCCGAAGACGTCAGCGTCAGCGTCGGAGTCGTCTTCGCGACCGTCACCGTCGTCGCCGGCGAGGTTGCAGGATTGTTGTTCGCATCTCCTGGCGTACTCGCCGTAATTGGGTGGCTGCCGATCGGCAGTGAAGGAACGGTCAGCGTCGCCGTTCCATTCACAATCGGAGACGTACCCAGCACCGTCGTGCCATCAGTGAATGTCACAGGCCCGGAGACGCCTGTCGGAATCTGCTCCGTAATCGTCAACGGGGAACTCGGCGTCGGATTCGTATTCGAAACAGACGGCGGCGGCAGCACCGGTGTGTTCTTGTTCACCGTGACTGTAGTCGCAGGCGAAGTCGCCGGATTGTTATTGGCATCGCCGGGCGTGCTCGCCGTAATCGGGTTGCTGCCCACGGGCAGATTGGTGACCGTAATCGTGGCCGTGCCGCCCACAATGGGAACTGTTCCGATCGGAGTTCCGCCGTTATAGAACGTTACCGGTCCGGAAACTCCCGGGGGTACAGTCTCCGTAATCGTCTCGGTTCCGCCGGCATTGATGGTCGGCGAAGAGACCACAGGAGCTGGCAATGTCGGCGTCGCCTTGTTGACCGTCTGAGTCAGCGGGGCAGACGTCCCTGCGTTGAAGTTAGTGTCACCGGCATAGCTTGCCGTGATCGGATGCGTCCCCACGTTCAGACTGGCATCGACCAGAGTAGCCGTACCGTTCGATATTGTCGCCGTGCCAATCTGCGTCGAGCCATCCGTGAAGGTCACCGTTCCGGTCGCAGTCGTCTGCAGCGTCGCCGTAAAGGTGACCGATTGACCATAATCCGACGGGTTCAACGAAGATGTCAGCGTTAGAGTCGGCGTCGTCTTCGTCACTGTCTCGGTCGTCGTTGCCGTCCCGGTGTTGTACGAAGTGTCTCCGCTGTAGGTCGCGGTGATCGTATCGGTGCCAACCGGCAATGTCGAAGTCGTAATCGACACAGTGCCGCCACTCAGCGCGCCAGTACCCAGGGTAGCGCCGCCACTGGTGAACGTTACCGTTCCAGTTGCGCCCGTCGTGACCGTAGCCGTTATCGTCACCGTCTGACCGTAAAGCGTCGTAGACGGATTCGCGATCACCGAAACCGACGGCGTCAGCTTGTTCACGGTCTGCGTAAGCGGTGCGGACGTCGCGGCACTATTGTTCGTGTCGCCACCATAGCTCGCGGTAATCGTATGCGTCCCACCTGTCAGCGTCGATGTGGTCACACTCGCGGTACCACCTGAGATCGTGGCAGTGCCGATAGGAGTCGACCCATCCAGGAATGTGATCGTTCCGGTAGCGCCCGAAGCGACAGTGGCAGTAAAGGTGACTGGCTGACTAATCGATGAAGGATTGACCGAGGAGACCAGTGTCACGGTCGACGCAATCTGGTTCACAACCGTCGTTGCCGTTCCGGTTGCGGGGTTATTGTTCGTATCGCCACCATAGCTTGCCGTGATGGTGTCGGTGCCCACCGGAAGAGTCGAAGTCGTAACTGTTACAGTTCCCGATGAATTGACCGTTCCACTACCAAGCGTCGTGCCGCCACTCGAAACCGTCACCGTACCAGTCGTTCCGGGCGGAAGTGTGGTCGTAATCGTTACCGTCTGTCCATATGTGCTAGGACCAGAAGTTGTCACCGTGACTGTCGGCGTAGCCTTAGTAACAGTGGCGGTCGTTGTTCCGGTTGCGGGATTGTCCTCAGAATCGCCGCTGTAGCTGGCGGTGATGGTATCCGTCCCTACCGGAAGTGAAGTCGTCGTGACGACAACTGTACCCGCCGGCGTTACCGTACCCGAACCCAGAGTCTGGCCGCCGCTCGTCACCGTGATCGTGCCGGTCGCTCCTGCAGGAACACTCGACGTGATTGTGACAGTTTGGCCATAGGTGCTGGTGGAAGGATTCGCAACGACAGTAACGGTCGGTGTTCCCTTATTGATCGTTTCAGTAAGGTTGGCCGTAGCACCGTTGTTATTCGAATCCCCGGCGTAGGTTGCAACAATCGCATTGCTTCCCATCGGCAACGTTGAGACAGTCAATGTCGCGACACCGTTCGTGATCGTCCCGGTACCGATCGCTGTCCCATTGCTCGTGAATGAAACCGTACCCGTCACATTCGACGGCAGTGTAGCTGTGAACTTCACAGGATCATTCGCATTGGCAGGGTTCAGTGACGAAGCGAGTGTCATCGTCGGCGTTGCCTTCGATACTGTCTGCACCGTCGTTGCGGTACCTGTGTTGTAGCTGCTGTCGCCGTTATAGGTTGCCGTAATCGTGTCGGAGCCTACAGGCAACGTCGTTGTCGTAATGGATGTGGTTCCCGAAGCTAACGTCCCGGTACCCAGCGTCGTTCCGCCACTCGTAAACGTCACCGTTCCCGTTGCGCCAGTCGTGACGGTAGAAGTGATCGTCACAGTCTGTCCGTAGGTGCTTGGACCAGAGGTCGTCACCGTCACCGTAGGCGTCAGCTTCTGGACAGTTTGCGTAAGCGTCGCGACCACTGAGTTGTTGTTGCCGTCACCGCTATAGGTTGCAGTAATCGTGTTCGACCCGCCGGGCAGCGACGATGTCGTCACAGTCGCAACCCCATTCGTCACGGTCACCGTTCCCAGCGTCGTCGATCCATTAGTAAATGTAACCGTTCCAGTCACACTGGTCGGCAGAGTATCGGTAAAGGTTACCGAGGCTCCCGGCGCAGACGGATTCTGCGACGAGGTCAGCGTGGATGTCGGAGTAACCTTCCCGACTGTCTGGACGACCGTGCTCGTTGCAGCATTGTTGTTCGAATCGCCGCCATAGCTCGCCGTGATCGTATCCGACCCAACCGGCAGCGACGAAGTCGTAATCGTTACTGTACCGCCACTGATCGTTCCGGAGCCCAGGTTCGTTGCGCCGTTGGTAAATGAGATCGTGCCGGTCACACCCGATGGAACGGTCGCAGTGATCGTGACGCTCTGTCCGTAGGTGCTCGGTCCAGAGGTAGTCACTGTCACCGTTGGTGTAGCCTTATTGACCGTCTGAGTCAGTGATGCCGTAGCTGTATTGTTGTTCGAATCGCCGCTGTAACTGGCACTGATGGAATCCGAGCCGAGCGGTAACGATGAAGTCGAGACCGTCGCTGTTCCGTTTGAGATCGTCGCCGTTCCCAGGTTAGTCGCACCGTTCGTGAACGTTACGGTTCCGGTCGCGCTCGCCGGCAGTGTCGCTGTTAACGATACCGACTGATTGACAACCGACGGATTCACCGAGGACGACAGCGTCATCGTCGGCGACGCCTTGCTTACCGTCTCTGTCGCAGTTCCTGTCGCGGGATTATTGGTCGAATCGCCGCCGTAGCTCGCGGTGACTGTGTCTGTGCCTATTGGCAAAGCTGACGTTGTCACCACCACCTTGTTGGAGCTTATCGTTCCGGAACCAATCGTCGTCGATCCGTTTGTGAACGTAATCGTTCCTGTAACGCCAGCCGGAACGGTCGCGGTAATCGTCACCGTCTGCCCATACGTGCTGCTCGAAGGGCTCGCAGTCACACTCACTGTCGGATCATTCTTCGCAATCGTTTCGCTGAGTGACGCGACCGACGAATTGTTATTCGCATCACCGTTGTAAGTCGCGGTGATGGAGTTACTGCCGAGAGGAAGGGTCGAAGTAGAGAGTGTCGCTTTGTTCCCGCTTACATTCACCGTTCCCAGTACCGTCGATCCATTGGTGAAGGTGACCGTTCCACTCGCCGTCGACGACAACGTATCGGTAAAGGTCACCGATGTTCCCGGCGCTGCCGGATTCAGCGAAGAAGTCAACGTCGACGTCGGGCTCGCCTTCGCTACGTTCTCTGTAGTTGTTGCCGTCGTCGAGGTGTAATTGTTATCGCCGCCATACGTGGCAGTAATCGTATCCGTGCCGGCGGGTAGAGCCGTTGTTGTAATGGATGCAGTCCCGGATCCCTTCACGGTATCGCTTCCCAGAGTGATGCCACCGCTGGTAAACGTGACATTGCCAGTTGTTCCGGAAGTCAAAGTGGCCGTAATAGTAACTGTTTGACCATAGGTGCTGGACCCAGGTGCGGCCGTCACCGACATCGTAGGTGTCGCTTTCGTGACAACCTGGGTCACCACCGGAGACGTCGACGCCGTGTGGGTTGCGTCGCCGCTATAGATTGCAGTAAGACCGTGGGAACCTGCCGTAAGAGATGTTGTATCGAAAGTATTGGTCACGCCACTGATCGAAACGACTCCGATCGTATTCGTGCCATCCATGAAGGCCACAGTGCCCGTCGCACCAGTCGGTGTGGTCGATGTCAGCGTGACATCCTGTCCATAAACCGAAGGATTTGGACTCGACGAAAGCAGGATTCCCGTCACAGTCACGTTGATAACGTTCGAGGTGCTCGGGTTGTAGTTCGAATCTCCCGGATAGATCGCCTTCAAGGCATCCGTGCCTACCGGAAGTGACGTCGTCACCAAGGTCGCAACACCGCTGCTCAACGTGCCGGTGCCAATCAATGTAGAACCGCTATAGAAATTAATCCCTTGGTTGTCTGTTGTGGTTGTCGGTGGACCAACGGTGTAAGGGCTTAGCGTAGCCGTCAACGTAACAGGCTGCCCGTTTAGGGTCGCACTCGTGGGCGAGACAGCAAGCGTCAATGTCGTCGGAGCAGGCGCCGCCATCAAAGCCACCGTAGGTGACACGCTCGACGTGTAGATCGAATCACCCGGAAAACTTGCATCCACGTTATGTACGCCGCTGCCGAGCGGGAATACCGCCACACCTGTCAACGCCGATGCATTCCCCGTCTGGTCTACCGAGCTCAATGAGACTGCTGCCCGCGGGCTGCTGGCATCTGTACCGCTCAGATCCGCATTACCGTCATTATTGAAATCCCCCGCGCTTACCGCATAGGTCAGCGAAAATCCGCCGATGATCGGCTCGGTGTACGCCTGAAACGTTCCGTCGCCATTGCCGATATAGACGAGCGCTCCGAAGCTTCCGCCCGCGATGATGTCCGGCTTGCCGTCGCCATTCACGTCAGCGATATGAGGGTCCGATGGAATGTCTGACGTATAGACCACCGGTGTCTTGAAGGACCCTGTGCCATTGCCGAGCAATACCCACATGCTTGGACCGATATGGGTGGCCCCAGTGATCGTCGCCGCCACAATATCCGGCTTATTGTCAGCGTTGAAGTCACCCGATGCCAAAAACTCACCGACTTGCGAAGCAACCTTTGTGGGCGTTTTGAACGTGCCGTCACCCTTACCAATTGCGACGTACAAGTCCGACAGATTGCTGCCCGAAACCGACGTAGCCACGGCATAAGCAATGTCGTCTTTGCCATCCTGGTCAAAGTCGCCCACGACAATGTCGTGTGCCGCGGTGGATGTTGTCGCTACAACGGTGCCAGCATGAAATGTACCGTCGCCATTGCCGAGAAATTCAGTCACATCATGGTGTGACTGATCCGTGACAACAACGTCCAGAATTCCATCATTATTGAAATCACCCAGCGCCAGGCCTTCCACGTCGCCTGACGAATACAACGTCGGCGCCTGGAAGCTTCCGTCTCCATTGCCCAGCAAAATCACGAGCCCACCCGAGCTTCCGCTGGCGCAGCCGAGCGCGATATCCGTATTGCCGTCGCGATTGAAATCTGCGAGCAGCATCTTGACCGCGATGCCAGTCGTGCAGCCTGGATAATTGACCTTAGGCTTGAAGGTGCCATCGCCATTGCCCAGTAACACCGTGATGACCTGGTTAGAATCTCCCGTCACGAGATCCAGGTTGTTGTCGCCATCCAGATAAGCAGATTCAATCGTTACCGAACGAGTCGTCGTGCTGCTATTGCCGATCGTGAACGGCGATCCCGATGCGGTCGAAAAGCTTGTGCTCAGCACGGCTGTCGACAAAGCCTGAGTACCCAACACCTGATTTCCTGCGCTCGTGTCGATAAACGAAATAGACCCCGTAGGTCCGACCGTCAATGAGCCGACCCCGGTCACAGTCGACGCAAGTGTGTAATTTCCCACCGAACCCGACGAGGCAAGCGTCGTCTGCGATAAATATGTTCCCTGAACCGTGTAACTCACCGTGTTCGAGGTGCTCGTCGCATAGGTGTTGTTCGCACGGTAGATAGCTTTGTAGCTGTGTGTGCCTAATGGACCGCTACCGATCTTCACCACTGCGGTCGCACCTGGCGACGTCAACTGCACCGTAGCAAGCGCGGAATTGTTCTCGCAATAAGTCGCCGTGGAATCGCAGAAGAGCACCAGGCCGGAACTCACTGGAGAGCCGCCGGATGTCACCTTCGCCGTCAAAATAATCGGAGTCTTATAAGGAACAGTCGTCGCAGAGATCGACAACGTAGTCGTTGTCGCAGCAGGTGCAGCAAACGCTGCGCTTGAAGCCGCAAGCATCGATACAGAAGCAAGTCCGCCCAAAATACGGCCGAGATAAGAACCGATACGGGTGCGAAGGGAACGGGAAGACATTGGGGAGGTCATTGGGTTCCTTTGGGGCACGTTAAAGCAAACGAATTGAGACGCCTGCTTAACCTAACCGCCCCGTTCCGGGAACACCTATTACCCGAAAGTTGCACCAGCCTTTCGACTTACAACTTTCACTTTGGCATACGAGAGACAAACGAACTCGTCACCTCGCCAAACCCCTTCATTCTCATTCCGCAAAGAAGAATGCGGCCGATAAAGTAACTCGGCAGCTAACTTTCTGATTAACGCGTGATGTCACACAAAAGTGTGGAGCCTCGACGAGGCTCCACCTATACGTTCTATAGCAAGACCTGCACGACGAAAGCGTCTGGACATCGCGATCCCCGGCTAGGGAATGCTAGAACTCCTCGTGAAATGCAACCTCACCAGCAACAGCAACTTGATAAGCCGAGACTCGTCGCTCGAAGAAATTCGTCAACTCCTGCACATCCTGCAATTCCATAAATGCAAACGGATTCTTTGAGCCAAAGATCGGTTCCATACCAAGCCGTGCGACACGGGAATCCGCCACATACTCCAGGTACTGGCGCATCTCCCTCACCGACAAGCCGGCTACACCGCCCGAAAGAAGGTCCTCTGCAAACTGCAATTCACAGTCCACAGCGTCCCTCATCATCTCCACGATCTGCCGCTCAAGTTCTGTATCGAAAAGCCCAGGTTCTTCCGAGCGCACCACATTCACAACCTCAAAAGCAAACTCAAGGTGGCAACTCTCATCGCGGAAAACCCAGTTCGTGCCGGCTGCAAGACCATTCAGCAACCCGCGCGACCGCAGAAAATACACATAGGCAAACGCGGCGAAGAAGAACAATCCCTCGATACATCCGGCAAAACAGATCAGGTTCAGCAGAGAACTGCTGCCGTTCCTGCACAGTTCGCAACTCATCGAGCTGCTGAATCGAATCCATCCACCGCATGCAGAACTGCGCCTTCTTCGTAATCGAAGGAATATTCTCGACGGCAGCGAATGCCGCAGCCCGAGCTTCCGGGTCAGGCACGTAATTATCCAGTAGCGTGAGGTAAAACTGCACATGCACCGCCTCTTCAAAGAGCTGCCGCGACAGATATAACCGCGCCTCCGGCGAGTTGATGTGCTTGTAGAGATTCAGCACCAGGTTGTTCGAAACGATGGAATCCCCGGTCGCAAAGAAGGCTACCAGTCGCTGAATTAAATGGATCTCGGCTGGCGTCAGACGCGAGCGCAAATCGACCAGATCGGTTGAGAAGTCCACCTCCTCCACCGTCCACGTATTACGAATTCCGTCCTTGAACATCTCAAAGAACGTCGGATAGCGCATCGGCCGTAGCGTAAGTGACAAGCCAGGATCAAGAATGGCATTCGGCATAGCAATTGACATCGGTTTCCTCCGTTACTGACAGGCTTCACAGGTCTCAGGATTGTCGAGCGAGCAGGCAACACTCGCAGAAGCATTGATGGACGTTGCAACGCTTTCGCGAGGAATAGCCGAAACCGTCGTCTTCGCGATCTTCGTCGCCGGACGCGATCGAAGGTAGTACGTTGTCTTGATACCGCGCTTCCACGCGTACATATACATCGAGCTGAGGCGCCCGATATTCGGGGACTCGGCAAACAGATTTAGCGACTGGCTCTGATCAACATATGCGCCTCGATCCGCCGCCATATCGATCAACGACCGCATCGGAATCTCCCAAACCGTCCGATAGATTGACCTCACTTCGTCAGGAATCTCATCGATGCGCTGAATCGAACCCTCCGCCAGCTTGATTCGCGACCGCATCGACTCTGACCACAGCCCCAGTTGCTTGAGTTCCTGAACGAGATAGCGATTGATCTGCATAAACTCGCCCGAAAGTGTCTCTCGCTTGAACAAATTCGAGACCTGTGGCTCGATGCACTCGTAGCAACCGACGATAGAAGCAATCGTTGCCGTGGGAGCAATCGCGATCATCAGCGAATTCCGCAATCCAGCATTCTTGATGCGTTCGCGCAGTATCTCCCATCGAGTCATATCTGATGGCGCCACACCCCAAAGGTCAAACTGAAATTCACCCTTCGCGGCGCGCGATTCCCCAAAAGCTGCGTAGGCTCCGTGCCGCTCTGCTAACTCGCAGGACACCGTCAATGAGTGAAAGTAAATCTCTTCCTGAATCTTCCTGGAAAGCTCTCTCGCCTCGGCTGAATCGAACCCCACGCGAAGCTGGAAGAAGACATCCTGCAATCCCATCACACCAAGCCCCACCGGGCGCCAACGGCTGTTCGCTGCTGCAGCCTGCGGCACCGGGTAGTAATTGATATCAATCACACGATCAAGCATCGGCACTGCACGGCGAACCGTTGCCGCCAACTTCTCAAAATCAAACTTCCCGTCTGTTATGTGCCGCGCGAGATTGATCGAACCCAGATTGCAAACCGCCGTCTCCGCCGACGAAGTCACCTCTGTGATCTCCGTGCACAAGTTCGACAGATGCACAACATTCCCCGGCAATCCCGTCTGATTGCACTTGAGGTTGCACGCATCCTTAAACACCATCCACCCATTGCCTGTTTCCGCAAGTGTGCGCATCATGCGCGCGTAAAGATCTCGCGACTTCACCTGCCGCACATACTTTTTTTCCGCCTCTGCCTCTGCATACGCCCGGTCAAAATCCTCACCATAAAGATCTGCCAGATGCGGCACCATCTTTGGATCGAAGACCGACCACATCCCGTCCTCCTCCACACGCCGCATGAAAAGATCAGGAATCCAGTTCGCCAGATTGAGGTTGTAAGTCCGGCGCGCCTGGTCTCCCGTGTTGTCCCGCATCTCCAGAAACGACTCCACATCCGCATGCCACGGTTCCAGGTAGACGCAGCAGGCGCCCTTACGCTTCCCGCCCTGGTTCACCGCGGCAACAGAAGCATCCAGTGTCCGCAGCCACGGAACAATTCCGTTTGAAATTCCATTCGTCGCCCGAATCAGAGACCCTTCCGAACGGATGCGATGAAACGCCAGGCCAATTCCTCCTGCAAACTTCGACAACATCGCAATCTGTTTGTAAGCGTCATAGATCGACTCAAGAGAATCCTGCGGTGAGTCAATCAGGTAGCACGACGACATCTGCGAGTGCTTCGTCCCGCTGTTGAATAACGTAGGCGAACTAGGCAGATAATCATGGGAAGCCAGCAGCCGATAAAAATCTACCGCCTCATTCACTCGCACCGAAAGTCCCGCAGAAACCCGCAGGAAGAAGTACTGCGGAGTCTCAATCACCTGTCGCGTAATCGGATGACGCAGCAGATATCGGTCATAAACTGTCCGCAAACCGAAATATTCAAACTGATCTGAAAGGCGATCATCGATTGCGCTGTTGAGTTTGCGCGCATTCGCTGCAACAAACTCACCCGTGTCCTTTGACACCACCCCCTCACGCCATCCAACCTCTATCGACTGCGAAAAGGAGTAGATATTCTGACCCGCAACCTCCTTCTCAATCGTCGCCAGCAATAGCCGCGCAGCCAGCCGCGAATACTCCGGTTCCTCCGCAATCAACGCCGCCGCGGTCTGAATCGAGATCGCATCCAACTCCCGCGTCGTCGCGCCATCAAACAACCCTCCTATCGTTTTGCTTGCCACCCGTATCGCATCGACATGCGCAAGCCCATGGCAGCACCGCTGTACTGCGCGCACAATCTTGTTGACGTCGACCGGCTCAAGCGCACCATTGCGCTTACGCACCTGCATTTGTGGAATCACTTCAATCGGAGGGAACTTCGGATCGACCTCTGTCAGCGTCGCCTGCACCGTTGCCATATAGCATCCTTGCTCTCGAGCGGATAGAAGACGGAAGGCGCTCTGCACACAAGCCGCGACCACCGCACCTTCCCCTCGAAGGTGTGTGAAATTCGTGCCATCGGCACGACCTCTCGGCAGGTCTTCGGACTCTGCAGGCTACCTACTTGCTTCGGCTTCCCAGCCAATCGGCCAGTGCCACGTTGAGCTTTCGTTCCTGCTTACCGCTGCGGGGCAGTTCCCGGATTCTCACCGGATTCCCTTTTCAGTCTTGATCTCGCGATCGCAACACCGTGAAGTTCACTCACTATAGCAAGGGCTATTTGCCAGGTCAACCTCAATATATTGGGGTATACACGTAATTCTGCTACCGCAGGCAACCCTTTGAAAAGGGGGGATTCATCTGGATCTGATCGCGGAAGAAGCAACAAGGGGCCCATCCCAAGGGGCAGCGCAATCACAATGGACACTTCGATTCCACTTGATGAACGAAGACATTCACAAGGCCAAAAAACTACCAGAAGACCTTCGAAACACCTCAACTATTTAAAGTCGATGCAGGAAGTTTTGCACTTGTTGCAGAGATCAAAACCTCTTTTGATCTCACCGCTTTCGTTATCGCGTGACTCTTCATTTCTGGACAACCTGCAGGCGGAATCTGTTGTCTGACAAGACACTACGGTGCGCAGAGCCCTGTCGCATCACGATGAACGTCAATTCTTTTACCGCGGAGACCACTCATGTTTAAGCGCCTCGCCGTCCTGTCCGTTCTAGTACTCGGCAGCGTTTCTGTCGCCCATGCGATTCCCCTTTCGGGGACCCTTTCGCTTGGCGGCGCTGATATTTTTACTTCTTCCTCTATCACATTTACTTCTCCAGGTAACACTGCATTCATCTTCGGTGGCTCTGGGGCAAATACCGGATCATTCAGCATTCTTACAAACCTGAACCCGGTCACCATGTTTCCTACCACCCCCCCCAACACCCCCTTACCGTACTCTCAGGGGCCAAACACAGTCCCCCCGTTAATTTCCCCGGTCGAGGTCATGACAACTAGCGAAGCCGGCGAGACCTTTTCATTCTTCATGACCAGCTACAACGCCAATTTCGTTACAAACACGCAAGGTTGCCTCGTAGAACAATGTTTGAACGTTACGGGCATGGGTTTCTTTACCGGATCGGGAGTGATTAACTACGACAACACTCCGGGTGCCTTTGTGTTTTCAACCCAATTAGCTTCGGGTCAAACCAACACCACCTTTGCCGCGTCGGGCTTTACCCTCGCGCCGGTTCCTGAGCCCGCCTCGTTGCTTCTCGTTGGTAGCGGATTACTCGGAGTCGCCGGGTTTGCACGGCGTAAATTCAGCACGAACTAAAAGCATCTCTCAACAAACGAAAAAGAAGCGGGAGTCTTTTCAACTCCCGCTTCCTTTTTGGTTGATTCCCCGCTTTAGTACGTAAGCTTCTTGCTCACCATTGCAGCAAAAGTAGTTCCGAGCAAAAAGCAGGTCCCATAGCGCCCATCATGCTGTAGCAGCCAGGGCTTCCCGCACGATTCAGCAGAAAATCCTGCATCACTGTAAGCACCGAAGCCGAGGACAGATTTCCTTTCTGCCGAAGACTATTCCACGATGACGCCAAAGCGCCATGCGGCAGGCTGAGGGCGCTCTCCATAGCTTGAAGGACCTTAGGTCCGCCGCTATGGAAAATGTAACTGCAAATGTTTCCCATGCTCAGATCATTGTCAGCGAGAAAGTCCTCAACCGTACTCAGTAGCTCAGCTTTAACGAGATCGGGAACCTCCGCCGACAGAACAATGTTGAAGCCATTATGATCAATCTTCCAGCCCATCAGATGTTCTGTATCCGGATAAACGGTTGAACGTGTATCCACGACACGGGGACATGGATTCCTGACGCTCCTCGGCCGTTGAGCGATCGGTGTCTCCTCTCCGGCGAGGACAACAGCTGCTGCCCCATCGCCAAACAGTCCGCTGGCAACCATGTGAGCCATCGAATAATCCTGTTCTTGCCAGGTAAGCGAACAGAGCTCAACCGAAAGCAGAATGGCATATTGCTTTGGGTAAGCACGAACATAATCGACGGCACGCGAAACTCCGGCCGCTCCGGCTACGCAGCCAAGACCAAAGATCGGCGTACGCTTAATATCCTTCGGGAAACCCATCAGGTTTACCAGGCGTGCATCGATGCTTGGGCATGCGATGCCGGTGACCGAAGTAAAAAAGATTGCCGAAATATCCGACGGAGCCAGCCCGACCTGATTGAGTGCTTTACAGATTGCCTGTTGACCGAGTTCGATCGCACCTTTAATCCATAAATCGTTGGCTGAGCCGAAACCTGAAAGTGTTCCCAGGCTTTCCAGTGGATACATGATGTGCCGGTAATCTACACCGCAGTTTGAATGCAGGCGATCCATGATGCCAGGAGTTTCCAGTTTGTCATGCATGCGCTCTTTCAGAGCTTCCGTGATGACGGTTTGTGGGTAGCGATAGGGCGGAAATGCTGTGCCAACAGACGCGATGCGCATGGATTCAAAACCTCGTCGTGAGATTGAAGACGGCGCTGACGAGCGTTCACATCAGCTTCTTCTGTTTTGGCAGGAATAGAGTAAGCCCGCGCGATTGGGGAGAGGAAAGCTACCTCACGCGCACAGGTAATAGGCCTCTTAGGCGATGCCCGTAGTATAGAACGCTTTATGGAGTGGTTGCCTGATCAGTGAGAAAAAAATCTCGTAAATCCGATCGCCAGGATGTTCCGGGCTTAGGGGATTCGGGTTTTGATTCCGAAATCATCCATACCGCCAGAGCACTATCCGCCAGTGGGTGTCTGATGTAGCGAATCTTCCGTGCTATACTTTCGCCCTTCGTAGGTTCCCCAACCTTTCTCCCCCGAAGAAAAGTTCATCCCAACATGAGGTTCGTTCCCTATGACAGTTATGTCCACGTATGCAATTCGTCCAGGCTGCGTTCCTGAAGCGGTCAGCCGATTCCTCTCCGGCAAAGCGACACCTCCGGAGGGCGTCAAGATTCTCGGGCGCTGGCACAAAACTGATTCCAGCGGTGGTTACACACTCTTTGAAACCGACAACCCCACCGCGCTCTTCGAGTTCGCTGCCTCGTGGAGCGACGTGCTCGAAACACATAGCAATGTCGTGATTGAGGATGCCCAGGCCGCCCCTGTCCTCGCCAACATATTTGGCAAGTAACTCTGCCCATACCCGAGGTATTCCACCGCTCCTGGAGCGCAATGGGATACCTCATCCCAATGCATCGTTGCATCCACTCGGGAATTCTGGCCCCCCGTTTCAGTCCCTTCGAGGAGTTGCGCGAGCGGCCGACTTGATCGTTGATCGAGGCAGAGAAATTCGTCCCCGCCCCCCATGCTCCCAAAGCATGGCTACGCGATTTCACCCGCGATATCGTTGCGGCATAGGACTGGAAGCGCGTCAGCTACTCACACGGCCTTCTTCACGGCTTTCTTCCGGCTTTCTTCGCCGGCACTTTCTTGACTGCGACTTTTTGGGCAGCCTTCTTCGCGTTTGACTTCTTATCTGATGTCTTGGTCGCGGGCTTCTTGATGGCCTTCGCGGCAAGTGCTTTCTTTGCAGTCTTCTTGGCGGGCGCTTTTTTGCCAGCCTGCTTGACTGGAGCTTTCGTCGCAGGTGTCTTCTTCAAAACTTCGGTCACTGTTGTCACAGCTGCACCAACTGCCGTTTTTAGAGCGCCAGCCACATCTTCTGCCATCGCAATTCCGAAGCCAACTGCCTCACCGGCCTTTTCCACCATTGTTTTCTCAGCCATTCACAGATCCTTCACTCTTCGTATTTACACGCAATTTCGAATTGTAGAGTCATATTGGCGCACGTGCCCAAGTCTTTCGGGACGAAGCGGTGTGGCCGCCCTGCAGATGACGAAGGACGGGGAACTTGCCGCGACGGAGGCCGACATCGAGGCTGCGGCGTTACCGCGCGGACCGGCTAAAACTGGGATCGACTCATAGGTTGAGGTGGCAAAAAGCAGCCACACGCTACGGTATCCGCTACAGCTCATTTTTGAAGGGAAGCGCGAAGGCGCTAAGTGATTGATTCAATGGTCGGCCATGGTGGACGATTTCGAACTTTTTATGGCGGAGATTCCCTTCGGCTTCTTACCGGAAGTTCCACCGGTTGAGACCGCCCCATTTTGTGGGAAGTGACGCCAGGTTCGAGCGGTCGCCCAGAAGAAGCCACGGACTGCTGAAGAGCGTAGAGTATTGAGCGCGCAACTATGGTGAGAATGTGTTTCCGTTCATGAAGGTTACATGGAGTACGCATCCGAATAACCTCGAACATAAAGACTATCCCGACTGTTTCCGCTGTCACGACGGAAACCACAATACGAAGGAGGGAAGCGCGTTGGTAACGACTGGCTCTACCTGCCACAACTTAATGACCGTCGATGAAGCGAATCCGAAGCGACTTGCTGATCTGGGTCTTCAGTGAAGCCGTGTTGGTCGCGTATCATCTCGACGCAAACGATACGAGAAGGCACTCGAGTAAACGATGGATTTCAGGCTTGCCACGAAATTGCAATCAATAACAAACAAAGGAGATTCTCCATGTCAAAGTGCTTACGTCACGTCTCGTCGGCGATTATTTCGCTTTCACTTGCGATCGGCTTTATCTCGGTAACGACCGCCACGACGGTGCGGGCTGAGCCAGCACCGTCCTCAACAACTTCCGGACAGGACAAGGCGAAAGCCTGCAACGACACGGCCGACAGGAGGAACCTCAAAGGCGACGATCGTGAGAAGTTCATGCGCAGCTGCCTCAATAAGGCAGCAGACAGCGGTTCCAACGGCAACGTCAGCCAGCAGGACAAATCCAGAGTGTGCAACGATCTAGCGGATAAAAAGAACTTGACTGGCTCGGATCGCCGGTCATACGTGAAGGACTGTATGAAAAGGGCTAACCCCTAGCAGGTTGCTACTCGTAGCCATTCAGGTTGACGGAGTTATGACGAATCAGAAGTGCAAATGAAGGCCTTCGCGTTGGTCGGGGCGGAGGGATTCGAACCCCCGACCCTCTGCTCCCAAAGCAGATGCGCTACCAGACTGCGCTACGCCCCGACTCCTTATAGTCTATCGCATCGACCGCGCCGCGCGACCCTACAGCCACGAATGAAACTTGATGTTCACTCCGAACAACGAGTGCAGAACTCCAGTTGCCAGCCACGCCAGCAACAGCATCGGCAGCAGCACCAGAGCCATCAGCACAAGGCACAGCGCAATCAGAAAAAACCAGCTCCGGATCGTATACTTCCGCGGCTCATACAAACTCCCCGTCAGCAGAGCATAGTTTCTTCGGTTCGCTCTCCACGCAATATCAAACGCATCGCCTATCACTGGAATCGCGCCCACCACCACCTCGATCCCCACATTCGCAATCATCCGCAACAATATCGGGTACGAAACCCCGCGATACCACGCCGCCACGATGATGATGCACGAAGCGATCCCGCCAAGAATATCGCCGATCCACGGAACCGCCCCCATAATCCCATCCAGCCCAAACCGGATCGGCAGACCAGGCACCTTAATAAAGTCATCCAGCAGATGAGAAAGCAGGTCCAGGTTCTCATCATCGAACATCTTCCCGCCACGCTTCATGCGCGGCGCAAGAACCTCGGGCTTTGCTGTTGACTGCATCACTGCTCCCGGCATCCGCAAAGACTCGACGCTGTAGCCAAAGTATACGGCTGCATTACTGCGAGGAGAAAGCCATCTAAACCTCGGAAGCAACTGACCCGGGTTTTGAACGAATGGCATAGAGATAGAAACCAACCCACGCCGGCGTCGTCCACACATACCACCATGAATCCATCGTCCTTCCCGCAATCACGCCAACCAAAACGGGGAGAACGATACACACAAACGGCGTCAGTGAGCGCCCCTTATTCACAAGCACATACACTCCGTGCAGAATCGCCGGCAGCACCACTGCCTCATCCGTGAGCCACACATACGGCGCCGCCATAACCGACACGGTAAGCACCAGTAATCCCTCATGATTCCATCGCCACTTCGGCCTCCGGAAATACCACATTGCCCAGATCGTAGCCATGACCGTGGGAACAAATTGAAGCCACGCCGTGTGCAAGCTGATCGCAGCGCGAAACAGCAAACTGATCGTCGGAATCGCCTCGTCCTTCAGACCCTCCGCTCTCATCATCTGAAAGTACTGGCTCCACGCAGCCGGATCGACAATCTGCGTCAACACAACGCATCCAGCCAAACCAATTCCAATCCCCGCGGGAATCCGGTAAGACCTGCGCTGGACACACCACAAAATCAACACAACTCCCAATGGAATAAAAAGGTGAGGCTTGATCGAACACAGCACCAGGAACAAACCCGCTACAAACGGCCTCGTCTTGCGAAAGTAGAGAAAACCCGTAAACCCGAACAGCAAAAGAACGCCCACCTGCCCAATCGTCAGGCACTCAAGCACCGGAGGAAAGATATAGCCAAGTAATTGCAGCCTACCCTCCGGCCTGCCCTCCATCGTCCAGATCATCCGAATCGAAATCACAAGCGACGCAACCAGCAGAAGACTCCAGATCACAGCCGCCAGCCATTCCCCCATCAGGCCAAACGGCAGAGCAAGAAAGAATGCCGTCGGCGGATTCCGCATGAAATATGGCCGGTTCTCTTTGCAACCCGCCTCGCGCTCAAGCCGCAGGATCTCCGCCGCATCGTAAGGATTCGCATGCTTTACGAGCTGTCTGCCTGCAGCCCAGTACGTAACGAAGTCCTTATTCGCAGCATTGCTGCCCGTCATCGAGAAGGCAAGAATGCCTATTCCGATCGCCACCATCAGCCCCGCAATCACGATCCGAATCGCAGAAACCCTGGTCTTCTGCTGAACTTCCATCGCCTGAATCGGATCGCCCATCGCGTTGCCCTTTTAGCCCCTGAAAAAGCCAACCATACCACGGCAGCATCGAAACGAATCTCTCTGCGCCAAATTCCGCTCAGCGCTGCTATAATCAAAGCTATACGGCGGCTATAGTTCAGTGGCAGAACGCCGCACTGTGGCTGCGGATGTCGTGGGTTCGAACCCCACTAGCCGCCCCAAATATCTTCCTCAACTCCACCGAGAGCTCGCGGAAATAGTGCCTCGCACAACACCAACCCCGCTACCCTCGCCCGAGATTGCAGCCGCAGCCGCCTACGCGCGCATCTTCGCCGGAACCTCCGGCTGGGCCTATCCCACCTGGAAGCCCGTCTTCTATCCAGCATCCACTCCCGCAAAAAAATTCCTCGAGTTTTACTCCACCCAGCTAAGTTCCGTCGAAGTCAATTACACCTTCCGAGCCCTCCCAACCGCGAAGATGCTCGAAGACTGGCTTGGCGCCACGCAGCCCTTCTTCCGTTTCAGCTTCAAGGCCCCGCAACGCATCACCCATATCAAGCGCCTTGCCAACTGCGCCGAAGACGTTGCCTACCTCCTATCCATTCTTGAGCCCGTACGTCAGGCCGGCAAACTCGGCCTCATCCTCTTCCAGCTGCCGCCCAACCTCAAAGCCGACGCCGCACGCCTCGCCGCATTCCTCGAAGCCCCTGCGTTCCGCGCCGCCGGAGCCCCGCCCATCGCCTTCGAATTCCGCCACGAGACCTGGTTCACCGAAGAGATCTACGCCATCCTCCGCAACAACAACGCCGCACTCTGCATCGCTGAAAGCGACGACCTCGCCACACCGGAGGTCCATACCGCAAACACACACACCAGCTTCCGCCTGCGACGCACCGGAGCCTACACCCCCGAAGAGATCGCCTCCTTCGTTGACCGCTTCCTCACCCTCTCGCAGAATCGCGATGTCTACATCTATTTCAAGCACGAGGACGAGCCCAGCGGAGCGCTCAACGCTGTCTCCTTCCTCCAGGGAATCGCATCCCATGCACAAAGGGCAGGCGCGCCCACTCTATGAACGCTGTTTGCTTCTGTAATTTAAAGTGTCATCCTGAGCGGAGCGCAGCGGAGTCGAAGGACCTGCGGTTTTGCATCTATATCGCCGGGAGCCGTCTTACCTGATGTCCCCCGCGATCGAGAACATCCCTTCACAAGCAGCCCACGCCGCCGACTTCGTTCCCCGCCGCTTCATCGCCAGCGGACACCTGCAGACCATCCTCGGCAACTTCCTCGCGCGCACCAACTCTCTTCCCCAGGCGGAGTCCACCCTCGTCGAAGTCTCCCCCGCCACCGAAGATCAAATCGCCAGCCAGATCCGCTGCGACTGCCATTGGCAGCCCGCGGAAGTCCGCGCCTCCCGTCCCACAGCCATCATCGTTCACGGCCTCGAAGGCTCCTCCGAGTCGCAATACGTCGTCGGTAACGCCAACAAACTCTGGCAGGCCGGAGCCAACGTCGTCCGCATGAACATGCGCAACTGCGGAGGCACCGAAGCCCTCACCCCCACCCTCTACCACTCCGGCCTCTCCGGCGATGTCGACGCCGTCATGCGCCACTTCACCGCACTCTACAGCCTCACATCGATCTCACTCATCGGCTACTCCATGGGCGGAAACCTCGTCCTCAAACTCGCCGGTGAACTCGGCGCCTCCGCGCCTTCGCAGCTTCGCTCGGTCATCGGCGTCTCGCCCGCTATCGATCTCGGACCCTCCGCCGACACCCTCCACGCCCCCCGGAACCGTCTCTACGAGTTCAAATTCCTCTACCATCTCCTCCGGCGCTATCGCCGTAAATGCGCTCTTTTTCCGCGAGCCTACGATCCCAACAAAACCACTGGCATCCGCTCCATCCGCCAGTTCGACGACCGCATCACCGCGCTCTACTCCGGCTTCACCGGCGCCGACGACTACTACCACCGCGCCGCGGCCGCTCGTGTCCTCGACCGTATCGCCATCCCCGCCCTCATCCTCAACGCAGCCGACGACCCCTTCCTCCGCATCCTCCCCGAATCGCGCGCCCTCATCGCCGCCAACCCGAACATCACCTTCATCGAAACCGCCCACGGTGGCCACTGCGCCTACCTCGCCACACCCGATCCCACCTGCAACTACGACGGCTACTGGGCCGAGCACACCCTCCTCCGCTTCCTGCTCGATCACGCCTAAGCCTTCACGTCCTCCACATGAATCATCGAAACAATCTTCGTCGCCATCTTTCGCCTGCTTTCTTTTCCCTACTTGCCGCTATCTGTGCCCTAATAATAGTTATGGTTGCCGAATGGTCCGCCGAGTGCGGCTCCGATGATCCCGTTCTCGTCGTCCCCTGGTCTGATCCTGAGACTCCTTCCATCCACTTCATCGACCTCCGCGAGAACCCCTACGACCTCGATCACCTGCCCGAAGCCGTAGCCTATCCACCGCTCCTCCACGCTCTCCGCTCGCTCAACGCGCAGCGCTCGCCCGTCTTCACCGCCAAGTGTGACGCCTGGCCCGTCGCCCTCGACACCGATGCCGACAACTCCTACGCCCAGAACGAACTCGCCTATCTCCACCTCAATCTGCATCACACGACCGAAGAAACTCCCATAGCCTTCGCCAGCTACATCGACCTCCTCGCTCGTGATCGCACAACCTTTGCATCGCGCCACCGCCACGAGCAGCTTCTCGACCGCATCACTCACCGCGCCTCCTCGCTCGACCACCCCTACGCCATGCTCGAGCTCGTCCTCCGCCCCTCCCTCATCGACATCACCGTCCCCCAGGAAGGCTTCGCCATCAGCCTCTACGTCAAAGCCCTCGGCCACGATTCCCAATCCGCCGAAGACCACTGGGCCGCCGCTCTCACCGACATCACCACCCTCCTTCGCAGCAAAGCCTTCGCCCCCGCATAAACGGATCGCAGAGACCATCCCTCCCCGGATCTGAGTTGTCATCCTGAGCGGAGTAGCTCGCGCATCTTGCGAACTACGGAGTCGACTAGCTACGGAATCGAACGTCCTGCGGTCCCGTTTTGACCCAGTGCACCGCAAAGAAGATCATCATCTTCACCCTTGCCTAACCGGTCACTCCCGAAATCCCTTCCCATACCGCTACAATCTTTAAATAGGAAGGGCGAGTAGCTCAATCGGATAGAGCACGAGCCTTCTAAGCTCGGGGTTGCAGGTTCGATCCCTGCCTCGCCTACCATCCTTCCTGGCTCTTACCCTTGCTTTTGACCGTCCTGGCTGCCCTCCCCGAAGGGATCTTGCTTTGCTCACATCCGGAACGCTACTTTCCACACCGCCCTTGACACCGCTGCTAACCTTAAATTAATGAACAGGATAGAGAAGGTCCGGCGGCAGCTGGACCTTCTCCGTTTTGGCAATTGGATTGCACCCGGAAGTCCACACCGATCTCACAGATTTTGAATACTTTGCATACTTTCGATAGGGAGGGGGTATGGCGTCTGCAAAAAAAGTTCTGTCGCCTGTCGAAATGCCGATCCTTCGCCCGTCATGGTAGTGACGGCAACCTGAGGCCGCCTAAAATCACTCAACGGAGAATTCCCACATGCAATTTCTCTTGACCCTCTATGCTGACGAAGTAGGTTGGAACAATTTGCCCTCTGAGCAACAGCAACAGGGATATGCCGCCTATACGGCCTACACCGAGGCTCTGAAGAAAGCCGGAGCCTACATCAATGCAAACCGCCTCCAACCCACCGCGACTGCAAACACGGTCCACGCCACTGATGGCAAATCGCAGGTTCTCAACGGCCCCTACGCGGAAACGAAGGAGCAGCTTGGCGGCTACTACCTCATCGAGGCTCAGGACCAGGATGCTGCCATCGCCTGGGCCGCTCGTTGCCCTTGCGCAAACCACGGCACCGTTGAAGTTCGTCCTGTTTGGTCCATGGAGACATACCCGGTCGCTGGCTGAATGGAGGCTATATGTCACAAGCTATCGAAACCGGCCTCTCCGGCAGGTTTTCTCCCTGGAATACAACCGAAATCTCTCGCCGTCAGTTCGTTGCAGCAGCGGTCTCGGTTCTCGCGTTGGCGGAGCTACCCGCCAGCGCGGCAACCTGCTACGCAATGCATCCTCCGGCAAAGGATGAAACAACAATGACAATCCTGACACCATACCTCTTGTTCAACGGCACCTGCCGGCAGGCGATGGAGTTTTACAAATCCTGCTTCGGCGGAGACCTGGCCTCCACCAAGGTGAAGGATTCTCCCGCGAAAGACTACATCCCTGCGGCGCTACAAGACAGAATCGTCAACGCACGGCTCAGAAGCGGCCATCTGGACATCTCGGCATCCGACTGGCTGCGTCCGGACAAAACTCCGGTTCGCGGTAACACCGTCTGTCTCTTCCTGAGCGGAGGAACCTTCCCGGAGTTGAAAACCATCTTCGAAAAACTCTCCGAGGGAGCAGACGTAACCGATCCTTTAAAAGAAATGTTCTTCGGCTTCTACGGCGCGCTCAACGACAAGTTTGGTGTCCGGTGGATGTTCCAGGCCAACAAACCGGACTCCGCTGACTCGCGGACTACCGGCTGACTCGCTGGCTCACCCGCAACAAGGGAGAAACAATGCACTATATCCTGCTCGACTATGTAGGAGAACAAGGCTGGCCGCAGCTTACTCGCGAAGAGCAAAAACAATGGCTCGGAGCATATCGTGCCTACATGCAGGCGATGGCCGATGCCGGCGTCCTCAAACATACCGCCGGCCTTCAGCCCACCGTCACCGCGACCACTGTCAGGTCCTCGAACGGCAAGCATCACATCCTCGATGGCCCCTATGCCGATTCCAAGGAACAGCTCGGCGGCTTCCACATCATCGATGTTCCCGATCTCGATGCCGCCATCTCCTGGGCCTCACGCTCTCCGACCTCCATCCATGGTGTCGTCGAAGTGCGTCCGCTCTTCGAGGGCACCTTCCTTACTCGAAACATCGAAGACTTCGTCAAGCCCAAGTAAAAACCATTCCCTGTACTTCCACATCCGGAGATCATCGTGCCCTCACCACACTCGTCGTCTGTCCAAACCCTCCTCACCGGCCTTGGTATCCCTGAATCGCCGCGCTGGCACGATGACCGCCTCTGGTTCTCCAACTGGGGCAAGGGCGAGATCATCGCCATCGATCGGGACGGTCACGCCGAAATCATGCTCAAAGTCCCCACGGCTATTCCCTTCTGCATCGACTGGCTCCACGACGGCCGCCTCCTCGTCGTCTCTGGTCAGGAGCGCCTCCTCCTCCGCAAAGAACCTGACGGCTCGCTCGTCACCCACGCCGACCTCAACCAACTCTCCCAAAGCGGAGCATGGAACGAGATCGTCGTCGATGGCAGGGGCAACATCTATCTCAACGGAGGACCCGGCCTCATCGCTCTCGTCACATCCGATGGCGCGCTTCGCCAGGTCGCCGATAACATCGCCTTCCCCAATGGAATGGCCATCACACCCGACAACTCGACCCTCATCATCGCCGAGTCCCACGGCAGAAAACTCACCGCCTTCACCATCGGCGCCGATGGTGCTCTTTCGAATCGTCGCACCTGGGCCGATCTCAAAACAGCCCCGCCCGATGGAATCTGCATCGACGCCACCGGCGCAGTCTGGTACGCCGACGTCCCCAATAAATGCTGTGTGCGCGTCCGCGAAGGCGGCGAAATCCTCGAAACCATAAAATTCGATCGCGGAGCCTTCGCCTGCATGCTTGGTGGCAACGATGGCCGAACTCTCTTCATCCTCGCCGCCGAGTGGTACGGCTTCGAACGAATCCCCGACAGCTTCGGAACAGGCCAGGTCCTCAGCACCAGGGTTGCCGTGCCGGCCGCCGGATGGCCTTAAAAAATGACGTCTGCGCCTGTCGAACGACCAATCCTCCAAACGTCACTGAGACAAAGGAGAAAACAATGCGCAAACTGATTGCATTCAATCACACCACTCTCGACGGCTACTTCGTCTCCCCAACGGGAGACTTCACCTGGGCACGGAACGGCAACGACGACCCCGAGTACGCCGCCTTCGTCGCCGAAAACGCACGCAGCGGAGGCACGCTGCTCTTCGGCAGAATCACCTACCAGCTCATGGCCAGCTACTGGCCCACTCCCATAGCCGACCAGCATCATCCCGATGTCGCCAAAGGTATGAATAGCATGCAAAAGGTCGTCTTCTCTCGCACGCTCGATCAGGCCACGTGGAACAATACAAGGTTGGTGAAGGACAACCTCGTGGAAGAGGTGCGAAAGATGAAAAATGAATCAGGTCCCGGCATGGCAATCATGGGCAGCGGCACCATCATCGCGCAGCTCGCCGCCGAAAATCTCATCGACGAATACCAGATGATGATCGACCCTCTCGCCCTCGGAAAAGGACGCTCCATGTTCGACGGCATCCCAAAACAGCTCAATCTCAAACTGGCGCGCCACAGAATCTTCAACAATGGCAAAGTCTTTCTTACTTACGTGCCATCGGAGTAATAATGCGTGATTTCGAAGGCGACGCTCAGGCCCGCATCACCGCCGATGCCGTAGCCCGTCGCAGTTACGGTAAGCTCGTCGCCTTCCTCGCCGCACGCACCCATAACGTAGCAGCCGCTGAGGACGCTCTCTCCGAAGCCTTCGCTTCCGCTCTTACCGACTGGCCCCGCAACGGCTGTCCCAACAATCCCGAGGCCTGGCTGCTCACCGTAGCCCGCCGAAAGCTCATCGACGTGAACCGACGCCAGCGCACAACCGAAAACGCATCCGAGGAGCTCAAATACATCTCTGAATTCCTCAACACTGCGCCATGCAAAGCCGATCCAATCCCGGATCGCCGCCTCGCTCTCATGTTCGCCTGCGCTCACCCCGCCATCGACGAAGGCATCCGCGCCCCTCTCATCCTTCAGGTCATCCTCGGCTTTGACGCTGCGGATATCGCCTCCGCCTTTCTTATGTCGCCGCCCGCCATGGGTCAGCGCCTCGTCCGTGCGAAAAACAAAATTCGCCAGGCCGGAATCCCGTTCCGTATCCCTGACCGCGAAGAACTTCCCGCGCGTCTCGACACCGTCCTTCAAGCCATCTACGCCGCCTTCGCCGAAGGTTGGGTCGATGCCGCGGGCACCGATATCGCCCGCCGCAATCTCGCCGAAGAGGCAATCTACCTTAGCCGCATCGTCACAGAGCTCCTGCCCGGCCAACCCGAGTCTCTCGGTCTCCTCGCCCTCATCCTCTACGCTGAAGCCCGCCGTCCCGCCCGCCGAAACAGGCAAGGCGACTACATCCCTCTGGCCGAACAGGATCCGGCACTCTGGAACCAGCAGCTTATCCGCGAAGCCGAAGCCCTGCTTCTCCACGCCAGCGAATTCGGATCCATCGGCCGCTACCAGATCGAAGCCGCCATCCAGTCCGCGCATGTCACCCGCCACCTCACGGGCGAATCCAACTGGCCCGCCATCGTGCACCTCTATGATGCACTCCTCACACTCACCAACTCACCCGTCGTTGCCATCAACCGTGCGCTCGCCATCGCCGAAACCAGTGGCCCGGCACTGGCACTTGCGGCAATGCCGGATCATCTGCAGGAGCCGTCGTCTGCCCCCCGCCTGACGGAGTATCAGCCCTACTGGGCCGCACGAGCTGAACTCCTCCGCAGAACTGGCTCTCACAACGAAGCCCGGCAAGCCTATGAGATTGCCATCGGCCTCGAACGCGACCCCGCCGTCCGCCTCTTCCTTCAGCAGCGCCAATCCGAACTGGATAAGTCGAGATAAACTTGAATCCTCTCAAAGAGCCGCGTGCTCTGCGGAGGTCCGATGTTCCGCCGATGGCTGTTGTTCCCCTCCATTCTGCTTCTCTTCTCTCGGCTCGCTGCTGCCCAGCAGATACCAGAGATCCGGGACATTCCAGAGATCCACGACCACGGCATACCCGAGAAGCTCGGAAAAGTAAATTTCCCCATCTCGTGCAATGGCGCGGTTCGACCGGAATTCAATCGCGCAGTCGCTCTCCTTCACTCCTTCGCATACTCCGCCGCCGAGACTGCCTTTCGCAACGTAAGCACTCAGGATCCGCAATGCGCCATCGCGCACTGGGGAGTCGCCATGAGCCAGTTCCATCAGCTCTGGGAACCTCCCCTCTCTCCAGAATCCGCTTCAATCGCCTCTGAAGAGATCGGCAAAGCGCTCGCATTGGATACTGGCACCGAACGCGAACGCCGCTTCATCCACGCAGCCTCACTCATATTCCAGAACAGCGACGCTGTTCCATATCCAAAGCGCGCCTTGAGCTACGAGCAGGCAATGGCGGACTTGGCCGCTCACAACAAGCAGGACATCGAAACCCAGGTCTTCTACGCTCTCGCTCTCCTCGCAAACGCCTCTCCCACTGACAAAACCCACCAGCGACAGAAGCAGGCGGCCGATCTGCTCGAGCCGCTCTATCGCGCCTACCCGCAACATCCCGGGATCGCCCACTACCTCATCCACGCCTGCGACAACGAGGAGATGGCCCAACGCGGCCTGCCCGAAGCAAGGGCCTACGCGCGCATCGCTCCCTCCGCACCCCACGCCCTGCACATGCCATCCCACATCTTCACTCGCCTCGGCCTCTGGGATGATTCCATCGCCTCCAATACAGCAGCCCGCAATGCAGCCCACCGCGCAAGCGATATCGGCGAAGAGCTCCACGCAATGGACTACCTCGTCTACGCCTACCTTCAGAGCGGACGCGACACCGACGCCGCCCAGGTGATTCAGCAACTCAAATCCATGTCCAAGCTCAACACGCAAGACTTCAAAGTGGGATATGCCGCGACAGTCATGCCAGTCCGCTATCTCGTCGAAAGGAAGCAGTGGGTTGAAGCCTCCCGCATCGAGCCTCCCGCCCAGGCCCCGCCTCACGTCATCGCAGTTGCAGTCTGGGCGCGCGGAATCGGACTTGCTCGCAGCAGCCATCCCACGGAAGCTCGCGCTCAGATCGATTCACTGCAGCGAATCGAAGATCAGCTCCGAAGCGCAGGAAATATCTATTGGGCCACTCAAACACAAGTCTTAAAACATGAAGTCGCAGCTTGGTCGGCCCACGCCGAGAACAAAGACAATGAAGCCAGCTCACTCTTGCGCCAGGCGGCTGACGAAGAAGATTCCGTCGAGAAACTTCCGGTAACACCAGGCCCCATCGTCCCTGCCCGCGAACAACTCGGCGAACTGCTGCTCGAACAAGGACATCCGAACCTTGCTGCTGGAGAATTCAAGACCGCCCTCGCCTCCGCGCCTGGGCGCCGAGGAGCTCTCCGGGGAGCTGCAAAAGCCGCCGAAATGCAAAGCATCCCCGCCACCTCTCCAGGGCATCCGTAAAAAACCCGGAAAACCGAAGCCGCTAACTCACCGGTTCCGTTCGTCAACTTTCATTTGACAGCCGAAATTTAAACGATTTAGCATCGCCATGTTTTCTGAATGAATCAATTTCTGATTTGACATCTGGCTATCCAGAGGGTCTCTAGCCGGTTTCGGAGGCTGATCAAATGAAATTCTCTTCCTCGCAAACTATCTCCCTCAATACCTTCATTCTTCTTATTGCAATCATCTTCATTTTCGCCATGACGCCGGTCGGGCATGCGCAGGGCTACGCTCGCATCTCCGGCACCATCGCCGACCCCACCGCAGCCGCCGTACCCAACGCGCACGTCGTCGCCACCCGCGTCAACACCAACGAGCAGACCGCCGTTGAAAGCGGCGGCGACGGCAGCTACGTCTTCCCGTCTCTCTCGCCCGCCGAGTACAGCATCACCGTCTCCGCTCCCGGATTCTCCAACTACGTCCAGCGCAACATCATCCTGCTCGCCGACCAGGCCCTCACCGTCAACGTCTCTCTTCAGGTAGGCGGCACCACCCAGACCGTTGACGTCTCCGCCGCTCCCCCGCAGGTCGACACCACCACCGGAACGCTCTCGCAGGTCATCGGACAGCAGAGCGTCAACGACCTTCCTCTCAATGGCCGCAACGCCGCCGCCCTCACCACCCTCGTCGCCGGTGTCGTCATCGCCCCCAACGCGCAGGCCGACCAGGGCAACACCAAGACCTTTCCCGTGGCCGTCACCGTCACCGCCAACGGAACCCGCGTCGGCCAGATGAACTATCTTCTCGACGGCGGCAACAACGTCGACGAGTACACCAACGTCAACGCGCCCTTCCCCATGCCCGACGCCCTCCAGGAGTTCAGCGTCCAGACCAGCAACTACAACGCCCAGTACGGTCAGAACGCCGGTGGCGTCGTCGACATCGTCACCCGCAGCGGATCATCCCAATACCACGGCAATCTCTTCGAATACGTTCGCAACCGCGCCTTCAACGCCGCCAACTACTTCAGCTACGTCAGCGGAGTCAAAACCGTAGACCCGCTCAAGCGCAATCAATTCGGCGGCACCTTCGGCGGCCCCGTCGCCGTCCCGCACGTCTTCCGCCTCAACAACGGCTTCTTCTTCGTTGGATATCAAAAGACCATCCGTCGCACACAGGCAACCTCCAGCACCGCCGCAACCCTTCCCACTACGGCTCAGCTCAACGGCACCTTCGCCGGCGAGAACGCATGCATCATCAACCCGTTCCAGCCCACGCATGTCTATCCCTGCACGAAGATCGGCAACACCTACACCACGCAGGTCAGCCCCGCCGACTACAGCAACGTCTCCAAAAACCTCCTCACGCATCTTCCATCCGGTGGCACGGCCGGAACCTTCATCTTCCGCAAGCCGACCTATGAAGACTTCGACGAATTCACCGCGCGCTACGACCAGCAGATCGGTGACAAAGACCGCCTCACCGTCCGCTACTTCAGCGACTCCTACCACCTCGACGGCGTCCTCGATCTCACCAACCTTCTCACCTACGCCGACCAGGCAGACATCAAGTACTACAACTCGCTCATCTCCGAGACCCACACCTTCAATTCGCACCTCCTTAACAACTTCGTCCTCAACTACCAGATCGACAACGCCAGCCGCGGCCCGATCGCCGGCAGCATCAACATGAACGACCTCGGCGTCAACATCTGGCAGCCTGCCTTCAAGCAGATCAACTCCATCGCCGTTAGCGGATTCTTCACCGTCGGCGACAATCCGCAGGGCTTCTTCCGCCGCGCCAACTACACCCTCGGTGACGACGTTCACGTTCTCATCGGCAACCACAACCTCGCCTTCGGATTCCACGCCGAAAACAGCAAGGTCGATGTCGATAACTTCTTCCGCCAGCCCGGCACCTTCACCTTCAACAACAACAACACCGGCTTCAACCCTTCCACCGGCCTCACCACGGCCGGCGACGCCATCGCCAGCTTCCTCTTCGGCTACATGTTCGAATTCCAGCAGGCCTCAGGACAGTTCCTCAACCTCCGCGGCCACTTCTACGGCTTCTACGGACAGGACAGCTGGAAGATCTCCCGCAACTTCACCCTCAACTACGGCCTTCGCTACGAGCCCTTCATCCCGTGGCACGAAAAAGAAGGCCGCATGGGAAGCTTCAGCCCCACGCTCTACGCCGCCAACACGCATTCCACAAAATATCCGCTCGCGCCCGCCGGCCTCCAATTTGCCGGCGATCCCGGCTTCAACTCCGATGGCGTCCCGCACGCCTACACGCACTTCATGCCGCGCGTCGGCTTCGCATGGGATGTCTTCGGTACCGGCAGGACCAGCCTCCGCGGCGGTGCAGGAATGTTCTTTGACACCCGCCTGAGCAGCGTCTTCTTCAACATCTACTCCAACACCTCGCCCTTCATCACCAACGTCGACGTCACCAACAGCGGAGGCGCAAAGATCACCTTCGCCGACCCCTACGGCAGCTACGGCACCCCAAATCCATTCCCCGCGCCGCAGCCTCCACCCAACACCTCGCCCATTCCGCCGCAGGCATTCCTCACCTACGACCCCTTCAGCGGCTTCCAGGATCCCGTCACCTATTCCTGGAATCTCTCCTCTGAGCAGCAAATTACGAACGGCCTCTTTGCGCGCGCGGCCTACGTCGGCTCCCACGCCAGCCATCTCTGGGTACCGATGGAGTTGAATCCCTTCCAGAACGGCAGACGCATCTACAATCCGGCCTCCTGCACCGCCGCGGCGAACAACTGCTACACCCAGCCCATCACAGCGGCGAATACCGGCAGCAACAGCATCTTCCACTCGCTCCAGCTCTCTGCCGAGCAGCGCCTGCACAACGGCCTCACTCTGCTCGCCAACTACACCTGGTCCAAGGCGCTCGACGACATGCCTTGGAACGCCGCCGCCACCTCCATCGGCGCCGGAAACTCCTACGTCTATCCCATCTACGTCAACAACTTCAAAGCGCTCGACTACGGCCCCTCGGACTTCGATCACCGCAACGTCGCCTCCATCTCCTACGTCTATAACCTCCCCGCCAGAAACGGCGGCTCGTACTTCATGCGCCTGCTCACCAACGGCTGGCTCACCACCGGACTCTTCCAGTTCCGCAGCGGCGACCCGCTCACCATCCTCTCCGGAGCCTCCAACAACTCCGGCTCAGGACAGAACCGCGACCGCGCCGTCCGGATCGGCAACCCGTACGGCGGAAACGCCTGCTCCGCCACCACCTTTCCGCCGCCGTGCAAGCCCTACCTCAACCAGAGCAGCTTCACAAACAACGCCGCCGGAGCCTACGGCAGCGTACAGAAGGGCTCCGTCATCGGCCCACAATACGCCGACTGGGACATCTCGCTCGCCAAGAGCTTCTTCTTCACCGAGCGCGTAGCCCTGCAACTCCGCGGCGAGTACTTCAACATCCTCAACCACACCAACTTCCTCGACCCCAACACCGGCTACAACACCACAACCTTCGGCCGAATCACAGGAGCCAACGATCCACGCATAGCCCAGCTCTCAGGCAAGCTCTTCTTCTAAAACGTCCGCTTCCTGAATCACCCACCAATCAGGTGCCCCATTCATGACGCAGCTTCATGCGTCATGGGTGGGGCTAACACGGATATATCCCAGCCACAAAAATGGGTGTCCCATATCTGCCAGCCTCATCGCCAGATACGGACAATCGCACGAAAGCGCGACCGCTTTATACCTCAGACCACAAATCGTTCGCGCAAATTTCACAGCAGCAGCAGAAACACACGCATTCACTCCAAACGAAAATCTCTGCCACAAGGGAAGGGCACGCGTTCACGCGTGCCGCTTTTGCTCTTGCTCTTGAGATAGAGCGGGGCTTTTAGCCCCGCGTGCAGGCCACGCCGAAGGCGCTACCGCTCTGCCGAAGGCAGAGCTTTTAGCGAAGTTTTCACCACACCGGATGCCCGTCAATGAGCGTTTCTGCGCATAGACGGGAAGGCAGGATCTATCCAGCCTCAACTCTCATGCTCGAGGGCCATTCATCGCGTGCTAAAGCGCGATCCGAATACTTCTCACCACCTCCGGCAAAATCGATGCGCAGCGGAAGGGCACGCGTACCGCACTTGCTTTTGAGGTAACCCAAGGCTTTAGCCTTGGGCCTCTCTGGCCACGCGCCGAAGGCGCTACCGCTCTGCCGAAGGCCGGAGCGCAGTCCGCGGCGACCGGACGAAGCGACTGATCTATTTTGGGGTCTCCAATCAGCCACGAATCTCCCGAGACATCCTGTATCCTCGCCCCATGCACCTTAGGCTCCTCCTCGTCCTCCTCGCACTCACAGCAACAACCAAAGCCCAATGGGAGATCGAGGAGTCCCACACCACCGCCAGCCTGCGCGGAATCCACAACGTAGGCGGAGGAGTCGCCTGGGCCAGCGGAACCAACGGAACCATCCTCCGCACCGAAGACGGAGGCTACCTCTGGCAGGGCTGCGCCACGCCACCCGGAGCCGAAAAACTAGACTTCCGCGGCATCCAGGCCTTCGACGAAAACACCGCCATCGTCATGTCCTCAGGCAAAGGAGACCTCTCCCGCCTCTACAAAACCACCGACGGCTGCCGCACCTGGAAACTCGTCTTCACCAACCCAGACAAAGAAGGCTTCTGGGACGCGATTCAATTCAGAGATCGTAACTATGGAGTTCTGCTTGGAGACCCGGTCGACGGGAGATTTTATGCGAGGCAAACGCGAGACGGCGGTTCGAACTGGCAGCGTTTCAGCTATGACGAGATGCTCAGAACTTCATCCCCAACAGCAGGGATTTTCGCCGCAAGCAACTCTGCCTTGGTAATGACCAAAAATCCTGACATTATGTTTGCCGTTGCGAACGTGGGAAAAGCGACTGTCATCTTTGAAGCGAACTCAAGCGAATTGCCGTGCCCCTCAAAGCATAAGCTGAAGAACCGATGCCCTAAGGATTTCCATTGGGGAGCTTTCGAAAAGCTACCGCTTCCTCGTTCCGGTGAGAGCAGCGGAGTATTTTCCATTGCAGTCAAGTGGCACGAATCTGAGGAGCCGATGACGATGATTGCAGTGGGAGGCGACTATCTAAAGCCTGACGAATCTGGTAGCGCTGTCCGCGGCTTCGACCATAACGACCCGAGTTCTGAGGGGAGCGACGAGTGGAGCTGGCAATTAGCCACCACCCCACCCAACGGCTACCGCTCCTCCGTGGCCTACGACTCCAACACCAAAACCTGGATCACCGTAGGCCCCAACGGAACCGACATCTCCCGCGACGACGGCAAGAACTGGACACCCCTCAAACCCGGCCCGCTCGACCCACCCGACGCCGACAAAAACTGGAACGCCCTCTCGCTCCCCTTCGTCGTAGGCCCCAACGGCCGCATAGGCAAACTCCGCGGAGACGCCCTCAAACCCTGACCACGCACGGACAGCCGGATGCCCGTTCATGATGCGGTCTCATCGCGTCAGACGGGAAGAACGGCACCCGAAAAATTTCCGCCAAACCGGGAAGGGCACCCATTCACACCACCCGAAAAACCTCCGCCAGACCCGGAAGGGGACACACGTTCACGCCACCCAAAATCTCCGCCGGAACCGGAAGGGCACGCGTTCACGCGTGCCTAAAAAAACGCCACGCCAAAGGCGTCACCGCTCTGCCGAAGGCGAGCTTTTAGGACGCCTTTCACCGCCGCCAAACCTGCCACTAAACCACTCCCAATCGCAATCTCGCAAAGAGCCGCCAACAAAGGCACCTTCTTCATCACCGCGGCGACGCCCTCAATTCATCCCGGGCGGAAGGGCACGCGTTCACGCGTGCCAAAAAAACGCAAAGCCGAAGGCGTTACCGCTCTGCCGAAGGCGAGCTTTTGGGAAGCTTTTCACTGCCGCCAACCCCGCCACCAAACGAACCCCAATGGCAATCCCGCAAAGAACCACCAACAAGGCACCTTCTTCATCACCGCAGCGACGGCCTCAATTCATCCACAGGCGGAAGGGCACGCGTTCACGCGTGCCAAAAAACGCCACGTCGAAGGCGTTACCACCTCTGCCGAAGGCGCGCTTTTAGGACGCTCTTCACCACCGCCAAACTCGCCACTAAACTAACCCCAATGGCAATCCCGCAAAGAACCGCCACCGAAGGCACCTTCTTCATCACCACAATCTCCTACAAGCGTCGCCGCATCTTCCAGATCTCTCGCAACGCCGAACTCTTCCTCGAAACCCTCACTCACTACCGTGCAAACTGCCTCCTCCACGCCTACGTCCTCATGCCCGACCACGTCCACCTCATCCTCACACCACGCGACAAAACCCTCTCGCAGATCATGAACCTCCTAAAAGGTGGCTTCTCCCATCGCCTCGCCTCCAAATTCCCTGCCTGGCAAAGAGGCTTCGCCGATCACCGCATCCAGAGCCAACAAGACTTCACAAACCGGCAAAACTACATCCACCAAAATCCCGTCAAAGCTCGACTTTGCGAAAACCCGGAAGCTCACCCATTCTCTTCAGCCAACCCCAAACTCTCCCTCGACGAATACCGCCCCTGACGAAGGAACACGCATTCACGCCACCGAAAATTCTGCCGGAACTGAAGGAGCACACATTCACGCCACACGAAAATCTCCGCCAGAGCGGGAAGGGCACGCGTTCACGCGTGCCAAAAAACGCCACGCCGAAGGCGTCACCGCTCTGCCGAAGGCGAGCTTTTAGGACGCTCTTCCCCACCTCCAAAACCGCCACTGAACCAACTCAACGGCAATCCCCCATATGATGGGATAACCAAGTGAGGCCCGACACTCCAATCCTCTATCGGTCCTACAAACCCACGGACCTCCCCGCCCTGGTCCAACTCGACCAGGCCTGCTTCGATCCACCCTTTCGCTTCAGCACCCCCGCCATGCGCGAGTTTGCCGAAGCCGACAACGCCTTGGTCACGCTCGCCGAACAAAATGACGACCTGGCCGGCTTCTGCATCCTCCATCGCGAACTCGCGGACACAATGGACATCGGCTATGTCGTCACCATTGATGTCGCCGAACCATACCGCCGCCGAGGCATCGCAGAACGCATGCTCGCCGATGCCGAAACCTGGGTCCGCAGCTTCAACGGCACCGGAATCATGCTCCACGTCTTCGTCAAAAATACAGCCGCTATTCGCTTCTACGAGAAACTGGGCTACTCCCGGCTAGGCGTAAACCATGGATTCTATGGAGCGGCCATCGACGCAGCCATGTACTGGAAAGGTCTGCTGGGTTCCCGTTAACTGCTGGAACAACAATAACTTGCAAATTCCTTTCCCAATTTTCTAGGAAAAACATCTTGTCAAGCCCATAAACCGCCCAAACATAACAAATATAACCACTTACGAATGGCAGAACAAATCGTCGAATTCACTAAAATAGAAGTTGGAGAAATCAAGGACATCTCTGGTAAACCATTTATTTTCAAATCTTTGCGTATAACTTGCTTATATTGAATAACTTACACACACTCTCCGAATCTAAGTAGCCTGTAATGAACAATTTGCATGAAAAGATAGGGGAGGGGGTGGCGGTGTATCTTCATTGATTACTGCATCGGCAAGGGAGGCTCAGGCAACGCTCGGCTATGTTAACCTCCTCATAGGGGCCCGTCCTCTTCCAGTTGCAGACTGCTCCCCGCCCTGCTTTCTATGTCCTTCACCCCTGGAACCTCCCTGCGCAAGTATCTATTGTTGATTCTGCTGTTTGCGGCCATCACTCCCGCCATCGCCCAGGCCCCGCAGTCCTCAGGGTTCTCCAGTTCCCTGCCAGAAGAGCCGCAACCTCAGAATCCAGAGCCGCCGACTGCCGCCGCCCAGCTTCCCGTCCCTCCCAAACCGGCCCAGCCTGCCACGCTCTCCAGGATGCCAAAAAACATCCTGCTCGATCAGAAAGCCATCTGGACCAGTCCACTCCGGCTCAAGCCCGCCGACGCCGAGTGGCTCGTTCCTTTCGGAGTCGCAACCGGCCTGTTCATCTCCAGCGACCAGCACACCATGAACTCGGCCATCAACATCAACGCTGGAGACCGGAACACCGCACAAAACCTCTCAACCGGAACCCTCGCTGTCATCGGAGCAATCCCAGCCACCGGCTACATCTGGAGTCTCTTCAACCACGCTCCACAGGCCCACGAAACCGGCCTTCTGGCAGGCGAGGCCCTGGCCGACAGCCTTGTCGTCAATGAGGCTTTCAAGGCTGTCTTCCGCCGCGATCGTCCAACCGTCAACAACGCCGCCGGAAACTTCTTTTCCTCCAGCTTTAGCAACTCATCGTTCCCGTCGAACCATGCGATCGCCGCCTGGTCGATGGCTGCCGTCGTCGGATCCGAATATCCCGGCTGGTTACCCCGCACTCTCGTCTACGGACTCGCCTCAACCGTTAGCGTGAGCCGCGTTCTCGCCTATCAGCACTTCCCCTCTGACGTCCTCGTCGGAAGCGTAACCGGATGGCTCATCGGCCGCTACGTCTACAACGCTCATCACGACTACACCATAAACCCCTACGAAATGCCTCCAAACCAGACGCAGGCCTTCCGTTACACAACTCCACCGCCGCGCCCACAAACCACCCCGGCAGCAGCAGCCGCGACCGCAGCGCCCCTGACTCAGAGCGTCACCAACCTTACTGCAGCGCAGCTGCCACCCGAAATCGGCTCCTTCGAGGTGGACCCGGATACCATCGGCTCATCCAACGTCCCCATGGACAGTTGGATCTACCCCGCCCTTGAGCGGCTTGCCGCCCTCGGACTCATCCCAACCCAAAACGTCTCTATCCGCCCCTGGACGCGCCAGGAATGCCTCCGCCAACTCCGCCAGGCCGAAGAGCTCGTAGCCCGGGGAACCGGCTTTAGCCAGGGCCTCCTCGACGAAGCGAGCCGCCTGATCACTGATCTGCACACGGAACTGGAAGAAGAACCACAAACCAGCAGGGACCTCACTCTGGAATCCGCCTACGCGCGCTATGGAACGATTGCCGGCCCAGCGCTGGCAGACAGCTTCCACTTCGGCCAGACCTGGTGGAACGACTTCGGCCGCCCGCTCGGCCGCGGCAGCAGCGCCATCGCCGGCTTCTCCGTCCGTGCGCATCACGGCCGTCTCTTCTTCTACACCCGCAACGAACTCCAGCACAGCCCCGGCAACCCTGCCGAATCACCCGAGATCAACCAGCTCATCAATTCCTTGGACAGAGTGGGCGGCAATGCTGCGCCTCTTATTCAACCAATTCCCCAACGGGCTGCCTACACCCGCGTACGCCCACTGGAACTCTATGGCGGCGTCTCTTTCGCCGGAAATGCCCTCTCTTTCGGGAAGCAGGAACTCTACTGGGGTCCAACGGTAATGGGCCCAATCGCCTTCTCCAGCAACGCCGAGCCGACATATAATCTGCGCTTCGTTTCCACCAGGCCCCACCCCCTTCCGTTTATCCCTTCCTTCGGCACCTACCGCTTCGACATTGTTTTTGGCAAACTCTCAGGCCACTCCTACCCTGCTCGACCGTGGTACAACGGCCAGAAGGCCACCTTTAACTTTGGAGACAATCTTGAGATTGGCTTCACCCGCTGGTCAGTCTTCTGGGGTGTGGGCCACCCAATCACCCTCCATTCCTTCAAAGAAAACATCTTCAGCTTTAACTCCACCGGTGCCGGAGGTTGCGGTGGCTGCGCCGGTTACGGTGACCGTAACGATCCAGGAGACCGTAAGAGCAACTTCGATTTTCGCTATAAGTTGCCATTCGCGCAGAAAACTCGTAACGCTCTATGCCGACGCCTACTCAGACGATGACCCGAACCCAATCGCAGCGCCGCGCCGTGCCCTCTGGAACCCAGGAATATACTTCGCCAGACTCCCTTTCCTTCCTCATATGGATCTGCGAGTGGAAGCAGTAAGTTCCGAAGGACTAGCCGTGGATTTTGGAGGAGGACATTTCTTCATCAACAATCAATATCTTGATAGCAACACGAACAAAGGCTTCCTCTTGGGCAACGCAATTGGCCGCGACTCTCGCGCCATTGAAGGCCGCACAGGATACTGGTTCTCAGCTCGCACGAAACTGGAGGCCGGTTATCGCCAGGACAAGACCAGCGCCGTGTATCTACCGGGCGGAGGCACCATAACAGATGGCTTCCTCAACACCTCCATAGCTCTGAATCATGAGTGGTCAGCGCAGATCTTTGCACAGTACGAGCGTTTCTTGATTCCTTCCTATATGAAAGGATCGCAACACAATATGAGCGGCTGGCTACAGATAACCTGGAATCCTGAGTTGCACTTTGCACACTGAGTCAGGCTCTTTGAAAGTCACGGAAGGATAACGAAGGTTTCTTCATTTGAGAACAAATTCTGCTCCGGAGAGACGACTCGCCAGGCGCTTGAGCGCCCTTTCGCCCGGTCATCAAGCAACTGGTCCAATTCCCGGAGCACCTCTTCGGGCTTCACCTGATGCATGCACCCATTAAACGTGCACGCTGCAAAGTTGCGCCCGTCATAGCACGGCCGACATGCGAACCCTCGACCGCCCCAGATACTCGCTACGAATGCTCTGCGTGGAGAAAAGTTTCCTGGATCGGTAGGGCCAAAGATACTCACGAGGCATGTATTACTTAACCCAGCGAGGTGCATTGGACCGGTATCATGCGTAACAACTGCATCACATGAGTTCGACGCGCTGATTACCTCAGGAAGATTCAAGGTAGCGATAGAATCTCTTACAGCGAGATGGCGGAAATGAGGCTTAACCCACTCGTCCTCTTGTCCGCCAATAAGAACGACTTCCCAATCTCGAGCCAATAACATCTCTGCTAACGCAACATAGCTCTCAATAGGCCATCGACGTACGGTTTGCTGCCGGAGCAAGTTGTTTGTTCCACCGGGAACAATTGCAACACGACATGCTGTACTCTTGTCTGGCCAAGGTGATGGCGGTAAATAGTCCGGACTAACAAGCGTCAAACCTTGATCGCGACAACTATCTTCCATTCCCAGTAAAACGCGAGCATATTCATCTGTGTGGTAGCGCCCTGCTAGCAGTGCAGTTTCTCTTGATTTGCTTGATAGTATGAGCTTGCGTTTCGCTCGTACAGGCAAAACAAGAATCTGGAAGCGTTTGTCATAATAGAGGGTTGCGCATAAATCATATCGTTTGCGTCTTAACCTCTTCCATAGACCTAGGATGTTCGTGATTCGCTCCCTTGGATTTCCAAGAAGTATTGCCTTGTCGTCTACAGGAATCAAATTGATCCAGGAATAGCACTCCAACAGAGGACGGGCAGCTTTGCCGCAAACCCAATCGATATCAAAACCTTCGCGAGACAGAGCATGTGCGGCAGGAATAGCCATGGTCACGTCGCCAATCTGGCCAAGCTTCAGAATGAGGGCGCTTTTTCGGGAAGACGTGCTTCTGTCGGCGTTCAAACTGAGGTCCATCCTGAATATCCCCTCAATCATACAACGTTCTGACCTGCTTCTTTCAATCCTTCCACCAGCAAGATTGTTTTCGAATTCAAGGAGGAACGCAGAAATCAAAAACACAAAGAGGCTAAGACAATAAGGTAGAATTCTCATAACGATGATGAGCGTATTTCGTAAATTAGTTCCTTCGACTGTCTTAATATCCAAAAACCCGTTATTTGCAGTAGTTGGCAGGATGATTGATGTGACGTATGGTCGATATGCCGAATGGCGAACTGGCGTCACTATGCCACCACTACGAAACATCGTGCGAACTGGAGTGGGGAATAATATTCTCTTCCCTCATTTTTATTACGCCACTGCGGGACACCGACTGTGGGAGTATTTTTTTTCTCAGCGCTTTGTGAGTCTGGACTCACGTATCGTCGATATAGGTTCAGGATGCGGCAAGTCGGCAGCTGCTCTGCGCGATTTTCAATATGCCGATGCCAGATTTTCCGGTCATTATTACGGTTTCGATATAGATCGAGATCAGGTGGAATGGTGTAAACGGAACTTTCCGTCGAGCCACTTTACTTTTACGACCGTAGATGGGAAAAACACCCTCTATCCATCGTCAGGCAATGCCTTAATGGAAGGAACCAGAAGCCTTACCGTTTGTGAGGATGGCTCGATCGACTTTGTATTTTCTCAGTCGCTATTTTCTCATCTGCTTGAGGAGGATCTAGAAGGTTACCTAAAAGAATCGTATCGGGTTCTGCGGGCCGGAGGCACAATGTGCATGACATTTTTCTGCCTTGAAGATGTCAAGAGACTCGGCTTTCTAGGTAACCGATGGAGCTTTCAACACAGAGTAGGACGGGCCCTCGTCGAAAACAGAACATTTCCGGAAGCCGCAGTGGCTTACGAGGAAGATGTAATTGTCGAGATTGCGAAATCGGTTGGATTCTCTGCGCCTAAAGTTATCCTTCCGGCCGCTCAAAGCTCGCTTCTTTGTGTCAAATGAAACATCATTAGACGGTGTGACTGGTTCCAAGAAGGTTGAACTAATAACTTAATCACACATCTAACATCTTTATCTTCCCGGTCAAGCCGCTCAGGAATGTATTAAAGAACCGGGCACTACCAATTCTTTTCTGACGGCCTTCGTAGTTTCCCGATAAGACGTCGCAAGCACGCATGCACTGACAAACCATGGATAAGCGAAGGTCAGTTGCACTCCGAAAGCGATGGCCAGAGGGTGAAAAAGAGCGCCCGTTGCAATAACGGCAGTTGTCTTTCGACTTGTCCAATAGGGAGCAAATAAGAGAAGGAGCAGCCATATTGTCGCTGGTATTCCCATCTCAGCGGCAATACCAGGAACACCGAGAGCCGGGAGATCTTCTTCGTCTCGAATTGACGGAAGGCTTCCTAAATAATGAGGATCATTCCTCATCAACGGGTAGTTTCCAAGGCCAATGCCGGTAACCGGATGATATTCAATCATTCGGGGAACTATATAGGCAGCTGCGACCCGCCCCAGGACTAAGTTCAAATCCGCCCCGCGAGTCGCCAACAACTCTTCCATATTCTGATAGCTATACATATAGCCGAGCAAGAGATCGCCAATATTCCACCATACCGCAGCGCCGCTTAAAATAGCGGTTGAGAGAACGAGATAGATCACCCTTTTGCGAACTGATTGCGTGGTTAGCACCGCATAAAAAACAAGAAAACCAGCTACAAAAAATCCGGCTTTCGAAGCACTTAGTAGGAAGCTCGCGGATAGAACTAGTATGTTTATCAGTCCGAGCGCTCGTCGCATCCTGTAGCGACGAAGGAACCCTACGACAAAAATGCTCACTATATATACACCGTATGGGCCCCCTTCGTTGAAAAAGCCGCGAGCGCGTGGAACCGAAGAGATACCATATGCACCTATAAAGGTGAACAAGCCTGAATCTGAAGTATGAACTAACTTCAATAGAAGGCAAGATGCCAACGAGTACCAGGAACTCACTATTCCGACATACCAATATAGATTTAAGGCTTTATCCAGATAATATTCATTACGCATGAAAATATTAGTTAGCCAGAAGAAACCGCAGATAATGGCTGACATCTGCAACAATTTTGATATTGAAAATATTACAGGCTTCTTCAGCAGGGATACGTCACCACTAATCGCATAGAATGGCAGTCTTAGAGCAAGAACAGCCATCAGAAACAGCAATAGTAGGAGCAAGCCATACGACTTCAACAGTCCGTGCAGTTTGTTGAACATCTTGAACGAAAAGCCGGAACATAAGAACCTCGCGAGACAAAAACCTAAAAGAAAGAGCAGAAGGAAATCCTCTGTCTGAAGGCTTCCGAGCTTAAACGTTGTGAAAGCAGGCAGAACCGCCAATAGGCTGACAAGAGCCGCTTCGAAAAAACGGTGCCGATTCTGCAACTCAATCTTTTGTTCCATCGACTCTATGTGGCCGAGCATCGCGTAAAAAGCCGGGCAAATGCAACTCCCTCGTCATTCTTTTATACAGCACCGTTGGGCATCTAACTTCGAACCAATTTGAGGGTTGCTTATTCTGCCCCAGAATGTGAGAACATACTTGGTGTGAACCAGCTCGAAGAATCCGCGCCATCGCTACGCGACAAGGGACACGATAGTGATGTTTTGATCTCGAAGGATGAAGAAGAGATCTCCCTCTTACACCTTCTCATTATAGTTATCCGGGACCGCTGGAAAATTGCAAAAACAGTGATTTATCTGACATTTGCGGCTGTAATTGTCTCTCTACTGCTGCCTTACCAGTACACGGCGACAACGTCTATGTTGCCTCCACAGCAAAACGCTTCCGCAGGCTCATCGCTCCTCTCACAACTCGGAAACCTGAGCGCGGTAGGTTCACTTGGCTCGGCAGCAGGCATGGGACTGAGGAATCCCAATGAACTTCAAGTTGCCATGTTGAAAAGCCGCACAGTTGAGGATGCGGTGCTCGATCGCTTTCATCTGCTGGAGCGCTACCATGTCAAATTCAGATTCGATGGCCGCAAGACACTTGAAAAAAAAGTGGATATTGATGGAACTTCAAAGGATGGCCTGATTCGTTTATCCGTTACAGATCGGGATCCCAGGTTCGCCGCGGAACTGGCGAACGGGTATGTCGAGGAATTCAAAAAGTTCAATGGAACCTTAGCGGTCACGGAAGCCTCGCAGCGCAGATTGTTTTTTGAAGAGCAGTTGACCCAGGCCAAGGACAATCTCGGCAAGGCGGAAGAGGAGCTAAAGAAAACCGAACAACGGACCGGGTTGATCCAACTCGATAGCCAAGCCCGCGCCACAATTCAGCTTGTGGCTGATTTACGCGCCCAGATTGCTGCGAAAGAAACCCAGATTGTCGCCATGCGTTCCTATTCAACCGGCGAGAATCCAAATCTGCAGATTGCCGAGCAAGAGTTGGCTGGCTTACAGGCCCAGGCAGCAAAGATCGGCGCAAATTCAGAGAACGCAACCAATGCCCTCATGCCGAAAGGAAGTATTCAGGAATCGAGTATCGAGTACGTCCGCAAACTTCGCGATGTAAGGTATTACGAAACTATCTTTGATCTGCTCGCGCGCCAATATGAAGCGGCTAAGGTCGATGAGGCACGTCAGGGCGCAGTCATCCAAGTTGTAGACCGGGCCGATGTGCCGGAGCGCCGTTCATTTCCTAGGCGCACCCTCATCGTGCTGGGCGCTGCCGTCCTCGGACTCTTTCTGGGCATTGGTTGGGTATTTGCCTCCGAAGGCCTGACGAGACTCTCTAACGATCCTGTGGAGGGGCAGCGGCTGACGATTCTCAAGCAATCATTCAGATCTGGAAAGAGAAGGAACGCTCCAAATTAACAATCGCGACGCTCTCTTCCATCGGAGCGAGAAGAGATGAGACCGGTTGATACTGATGATCATATTCACCTGACCGGCGATCTCCGACAGCGGCATTCACTCGATTAGCTGCTTGTTGGAGATCGTGTCAGGCCAATCCGTCTTCCATTTAGTATTCCCTGCCTACGAATTACCGACCTTTGCCAGCTATCCAGACCCAGAAATGGTCTAACCCAGCAAACTGTCAAATATATCAACGTCCAAAATGAACCCCAAAAGCGCCCCAGGTGTTTGCAGAAAAACAGAGCTTTACCACGTGCCCCATAAAAAAGGCTAAAGTTGGAATACTCCCCCTTTGTCAAACTATTGACCTTATGCCATAACTTAGCTTGTGGAACCAAAAACATCTTGAAGCCAGCGCGCATTGCACGATACATAAAATCCGAGTCATCCGAATACACAAAGTATCGCTCATCCATCATCCCAACCTGTTCGAAAACCTCTCGACGAATCAAGACACAGCAGGTCGGAGCATACTCCACAGATCTCGGCTCGGAAAACTGGCCTTCATCTCTCAATCCGTCTCCTAAATGCCGGCTAAGATAGCCTAGCCACCAATTGAATCGACCACCAGCGCACCAGATCACATCTGGCCGATCCGCATAGTAAATGAGCGGTATTGTCATTTGACAATCATTCGCTCGTAGACCATTCAATAGCTGCGTGACAAGGCCACCATCGAATCGAACATCATTATTCAGCAAGAGAACGTAGTCGCAACCTGCATCAAGAGCTGCGCGGATTCCCTGATTATTGCCAGCAGCTACCCCCACATTCTCGACATTTACGATCAGTGATAGCTTCGAAGTAGGCCAGGAACGCAATTGGTCGAGCGTATTATCTTGGGAGGCGTTGTCAACGGCCACAACCATCAGATTGTGTTCGCTTTGCCGATCCAGAGATCGAAGGAAATCGGGCAGAACCTCACCGCTGTTGTAAGTTACAGTAACAACGCCCACTTTTCCTGAAAGGTTATCAACCTCGATTTTCTTTTGCTCTTTCTTACGCTTTTCCATGCAGCAAGCCTCTTTGCTTCATTTCGACCAAAGATTGCTCATAGCCGCGATCGGATGGCGTAAATTCATTCGCCCATTGAAGGAACTTGACAATCCCATCCTTGAACTTCCAGGACGGGACATATTTTAGCGTTGACTGAGCATACGACAACTCAGCCATACCGTGGCGAATATCTCCATCCCGAAATGTACCGGTCACCTCAACCCGCGACCTTTCTCCGTAAAATGCGTTAACCGCATTAGCTACATCTAGGACGCTGATTCGCTCACCTGACCCCACATTTACTACCTGACACCCGTTGAGCTCGCTAACGATGCAGGACGCAGTAGCTCTGACTACGTCACCCACATAAACAAAATCACGACTCTCCAGACCGTCTTCAAACACTCTAATCGGCTGACCCGCACGGGCAAGATTCGAAAAGATCGCAAGAATGCCGGTATAGGGGTTTTGAAGCGACTGACCGGGCCCGTATACGTTTTGATAGCGGAGAGAAAATGACGGGATCCCCAATGTATTACCGAAAAGCAACACTGTTTGTTCTTGGACTTGCTTCGTCAAACCATAAAACGATGAGGGACGAAGCGGTGCAGTCTCTGGCGTCGGTACAGCCTCGCAATTCCCGCCACATTCGGGGCATACCGGGTCGAAATGTCCCAATTGCTTTTCACTGGTGCTTCGCGAGTACGGATACACGAAACCATCTTTTTGGCATACATAGGCACCCTCCCCGTATACCGCGCGAGAAGAAGCTACAACTACTCGCTCAACGCGATGGCTCGTCGTCATCTTGGTCAATAGGTCGTAAATTAACGCTGTACCGCGAATGTTGGTTCGTTCATAGCGGGCCACTTCATACATAGATTGCCCTGTGCCGGTTTCGGCAGCCAGGTGAACCACACACTCTACACCCTTAAGTCCGTCTCGCAACGCATTCTCATCAGCGATGTCACCTCTAACCAGCCGTACGTGCGGTGCAACATCGGCAGTCAACCTTAACTCGTCCAGGTGAACCTGCGGCAAAAAATTATCAAGGATAGTAATGTTGTGTCCTGCGGCGAGTAAATCACGCGTGAGATGGGTTCCAATAAAACCAGCCCCGCCAGTAATGAGAATTTTCATGAGAAATCGAATAACCCTTCAGTTGTTTGGTTGGAGATAGAACCCTCGCAACTCACAAGGCATACGCTTGGTTTCAAAGTGATACCGATCTAAACACTCCATTATAATCTTACACTTGGTAGCCATATCTAGTCTCACAGAGAGTGCCTCGTGTCTGAGGGGCGAGGCTCTGGTTTACGCCATTGCATTTTCCAATGCATAGATCAAAGGCCCTTGTAGCATAATTTTGTATGGCAACTTCCGAACGCGTTCAGAACACAATAAAACGGCTTATAAAGAAAATTATTTTCCGACCGAACGGAATAGATATCGGAAATGCTTCCTATATGAAGCGTCCGTGGACAATTTACGGAGCGTCTCGCATCAAAATCGGAGAAGGATGCTCCATTCTAAGCGGGGCCTACCTAAACGCGGTTGAACTCTATGCCGGCGCCAGCTACAGTCCGCAAATTTCAATTCACAACGATGTCTATATCGGTCGCTTCTGCTATCTAACGGCAATGAATGAAATCATAATCGGACAGGGATGTGTACTCAGCGAACACGTCTACATTACTGATCTGATGCACGGATTCAACCCGACTGCCGGGCCGATTATGCTTCAACCCCTGGAGTCAAAAGGTCCAGTACATATAGGAGCGAACACCTTTCTCGGCTACCGAGTCTCGGTGATGTCCGGCGTTACGCTTGGAGAACACTGTGTCGTTGGCGCAGAATCTGTAGTTACTCATTCGTTTCCCGCATATTCTATGATCGCTGGTAATCCTGCCAGGTTAATAAAGACCTATTCATCTGAGACCGGAAAGTGGGTTCCTATGGCAACCAACAGTGAAGCTTAATTTCTATAGTCAATCATTGATTGAACTGCGCTAAACATTTCGGCTACGCTCACAGAGGCAATACAATGTGGGATATCCATTTTGCAATAAGGATCACAGGGCGTTAGCGGAATCATGGGTTGAACAACTTTGACTCGCGGTCCAACAGGGCGAAACCTTAATGGAGAGTTCGGATGATCGATGGCGCAAGACGTCGGAAATGGGCTAACAATTAATGTCGGCACGCCAAGGGCTCCCGCAATGTGACCTGGTCCGGAATCATTTCCCACGAAGAGCACCGAGTTACGAATAATTGCGATCAATTGCACAATACCAGTCTTACCGGCAATTGATATAGCAGACTCTCCAGCAACCAATTCTAATTGTTTGCAAAATAAAGAGTCTGCTTTTGAACCCACAATTACAAACCGAAATCCATACTGCTGCCTTATTTCTTTCATTAGCTCAGCTAGCTTTTCGGTTGGCCAAATCCTGCGCGGATTCGTAGCACCGGGAGAAATTACCACATATCTGCTTGAGATATCCCCAATTTCTTTGAAGATTTCCGAAGGAAGATCCTTAGTCTGGACCGAACTCGCCAGATCGGCCAACCTCTTGATCGGTGCTTCTACAACTGAGGCATCTTGTGGATCGCGGACGGTCAAGTTAGCGCGGCTCAACAGCCTTATATATCGGAGAACTTCGTGCTCTGATGAGCCACCTGCCGGTGTATGGGTAAGAAGGTTGTCAATTGTAATATCTCCTCCGTCTACTCGTGCTGAATAGGAGCACCGATAAGGAGCATTCGTCATATAGACCATATACCTAGCAAGAAAAGCATGAGGATCGGAATCCCATCGAGGGGCTATGGCTAAGTCGTAATCGAAAGAAGCAATTTCACGTCTGTAGAGTTTAACTATTTGAAAGACGCGCAGATATCTCTGAATAAATGAAAGTTTTGAGTTCGATGCGCTATAGCAATGTACTTTCCTGATAAGTGGGTGACCTACAAATAGCTCCTTCATATTAGAACCTATTACTATATCGATAGCCGCTGAGGGCCAAAACTGGCTGATCTTTTCAATAAGAGGCAATATTAACACTACATCTCCCACGGTAGTGTATGGATGCGATATAAGAATGTTCCGGAATCGGGCGCTCTTGTCGGCGCGTTTCCTTCTAACTCTTCCTCCGTTGAGCAGATCGATTGCTAACTGAAATGACCTCGGAGAGATAGGGAAATAAAGGATAGAGCGAAGAATGTCACGAATATTGGTTTTGCGCATTTCAATAATTACGAAGAATCTATTTCTAATGGCGATTAACTAAGGATAACGCATTGGCTTTGCGTATCCAACATCTGTGTCTTTTCCATCACTCAGATTCTGTACATCGATACCTCTTCAATGGGACCTTCTTCGTCAGGTTTCACTTTCAGGTATCGCCCCCGAAGTATTCGCCGCACTTCCCATGCCTGAGGAAGAATAATGAATAGCAGGTAAGAGATAATCGTTGCTAAAAGAACCCCGATGACTCCAATGCGCTCCACTAATACGATGGAAAGCGTGAGATTCACGACTGCCGCGAGTCCCCCGCAAACAGCTTGCAAAACGAGACGCTGGGTTGCCGCCAGCAACGCCGCCTGATTGACGGTTATGGCCAGCAGAACTATCCAGAAGCACATACCCCATAAAAGAACAGAATTGGGAACGGCCGCCTTTCCAGCCCATATGCTAATGATCCAACGGCCGGCAAAACCAAGAAGCAGAGCAGCCGAAGTGACTGTCAGTAAGGTAGCGCGCATTATCCGGCGGTAAATTGTGCGAACCCATGCGAGGTCATGGCTCACATATGCCTCCGAGAACGCTGGCCAAAGAGACGGAACCAGGAACGACTGCAGCACGGATGCAAAACTCACCAGTCGCAATGTGACCGCATATGGAGTAACCTGTTCGGCGCCGATGAAATGCGCGATGATGAGATTATCTGTATTGAAGACGACAAGGCCAGCTATCTGGAGAATAAAAAAGAGCATGCCATGGCTCATGATCTCTCGGGCCGCGCCCAGATGCGCTCGCCAAGGAGCCGGGCGAATACGTGGTTCATGTCGAAATCCCATCCACAGATTCAGCAAGATCGTTCCAGTCAACATCGCGGTGCAATAAGCGACCATAAGATGCACAACCGTGCCGTGAATTCGTACCACGAAAATGATCGCTAGAAGACTCAGCACACTGCTCAACATGGCGAAGGCATTTGCCACAGGTACTCGCTGGTACCCCCCCATAACTTTGTTCGCAAGTCCCAGCGGCAGCGTGAGAAGAACGTAACCAAATGAGATGGCGGCGCATATTCCCGCTTGTCGTGCGATTGTTGGCTCGCTCAATCCGAAAAGTTTTCCCCAATCGATATGGGGCCAGAATGCCATACCCATGAGTCCCAAAAGTATGACTATAGCGCAAGTGGCCCAGAATGCCGTGGCATAGTAACGCCTCGCCATCTCCTCAGAGCCTTCTGCAAAAGCTCGCGAGATATAGTTCGTAAGCGTATTGGCGATTCCCAAATCAAGCACGGCGAACATCATGACAGTGGTGCTGATCGTTACCCAGAAGCCATATTGTTCTCGACCAAGATACCGGATCGTAATTGGAAGACTGACAGCATTTACCAGAACAGCTGTCGTTTTCCCGGCAACTCCCGACACCCCCCCTGTGAGCACTCGAGTAAATCGTGGGTCATTTTTCAGTTTGGCGCGCAACGCATGGATCATCGAAGGTCAGTGTACTCTTGGACTCGTAAACAATAGGAGTGATCTGAAGTCTTCCGAACAGATTTATCGGCAATACCCAACATAATCGGGAAGATCCAACTTAATAGTCTATGATCCGATGCTCTCATCTTACGATGCGAACGATCTCGTAAATTTCTCTGAGTCGGTTTTCGGTACCAGACCAGTATAACCATTTGTTTCTTGGTGATCGCCCCTCATCTCGAGGGCGTCGACCTGTATACTGATACAAAATGCAGAGAACTCCTTCGCGCCTAGCGCAACTTACATTTGATGTCACAAACAGGCTGCAGCTTCTAACTATTCATCCGAACATAGTCATTCGAGAGGCTGGCCGACTTCTCCGGGGAACCACCGCTAGATTGTTGCCAATAGTCGGGAAAAAACACACAATCGATGGATATGTCTATGGCCGCTCCATGCGGATGCCGGCGGAACATCCTTTACCTGGCACACTGAACGACTATCCTCAGTACAACCGTCCGCTCGCCATGGCAGTTTGTGCTCTTGCATCCTGTGCTTCCAGAAGCGAGGAATTAGCTGTAATTGATGTCGGTGCCAATATAGGCGAAACAGTCGCGGTCATCGAACAAAAGACACCAAATGTTTCCTATCTCTGCGTTGAGGCTGATGAAGACATCGCACGGATATGTGACTTCAACCATCGCGATAACCCACGCGTATATACAGAGCAGTATTTCATCGGTGAGCACGAAGGCTCACTTGTTTGCCTCCAGGACGACGGTCGCGCAAACCCATCTACGAAACTGGTTCAAGAGGCAAACGTCGACGAGACCACCCATCACGGCCGACTTGTGCGCCTGGATGCCGTCGCCGCCCCGTTTGTAGAAGCCCATGGCCTAAGCCTTATCAAAGTAGATACCGAAGGATACGACTTTTCAGTTTTGCGCTCAGGCGGCGCACTCATTGATCGCTACAAGCCAGCGCTCTATTTCGAATGGTTCCCAGATCTGTTGATCGATCTGAAGGAACACGTCTGGGACGGCTTCGACTATCTAGAGAGCCTTGGATACCATCACTTCGTCTTCTTTTCCAGCCAGGGGGATTATTACTGCCACTTATCGAAGCCAGATCACTTCATCTTGCGAAGCCTTGCTAGCACTGCAAGCCAGAACAAAACCCTCGGGTACTTTGATGTGTTCGCCTCGACTGATGGAGCACTTTGCAAAAAGCTGGTCGAACTGACCACCACAGATTCTTCATCTTTTTCGCGCACGTAGTCCAAAATAACGGCGAACCGAACGATTCTTGACCGTTCACACAGCGATTCAGCAATGATTCCTGAATTGATGCCGACATTACTTTAGCGACTGTTGATAAATAAATCTCCGCGCAAAAACTCGATGAGATTCATATCTGTACACCGCGTATAACTCTCGAGCGCATCCTGGGTGCTCGGCAGTCCCAATATTCCGGGATTATTAAACACGGTCTCCTGCACTATATCCTGACATCCTATTGCCCTAACACTACATTTGCAGCCGCGATAGCGATTCCAAACTGTCCAACAATTTGAGCGATATCTACTAGCATCCTCAAGGACTTGCCCTTATCAAGGTTCACCGGAATAATAAGGGTGTCGCCTGGATACATTTGCACGGAATTGAAGCTGCTGCCGCGCAGCGATGAACTGTACTGTTTGCTGATGACCTCGCCACCCGCGCGTATTACATAAGCACGGTCCTTGTCGGCGTCGCGGTTGGCCCCTCCGGCTAGCCGAATGTAATCGCCCAATCGCCGATGAGAATCGTATAAAAACGAGTTCTGATTATAGACAGCTCCATTAACGCTCACCGTCGTCGGAACACGGGGCACGATAAACTTGTCACCATCTTCGAGTGAAATATCCGGAAGATCGTTAACCAAGCTGCTGTTGGGAGACAGGTTCAACACGATACGACCCGTCGCTTGTGCCTGCCGTAGGTTAGTGATGATGTTCTGAATCTGAGCTTGGGCGAGCTGCGCCGCTGCGCTGTCCTGGGGGCTGATGGCCTTGCTCGCCGCATTTGTTGCGTTGGTGCTCGCCTGTAATGATATCTGGTTGACATATTCAGTCAGCCGCTGCTGCTGGACTCGACGAGTCGACTCTCGCGTGAACTCGGATCCGTAAAGATATGCCTGAGGAGTCAGCCCGCCTGCGCGCTCGACAAGTTGTCGCAGCGTCTCACCTGGCTTTACGCTGTAGATACCAGCCGAGACGAACTCTCCCTCCAATCGGACAAACTTGGTCTGTTGCTCCGTCGGAACGCGAATATCTGCCTTAGAGAAGATCGTGACCACATCCCCAGGCAATAATTCAAGGTTTTGCGAGGGATCATTTTCGAGCACTACTTTGCCAAGATCGAAAGGTAACAGAGCGGTCGTCAGGTTCTCCTTACTTTGCCGCTCGATGACAGCATAGCTCCAATCAATGTCCGGCTCGCTTAGCTTGACATCGTTGCGCGGCCGGAATTCACCAGAGGTCGCCGTGGCGACAGTGGCTCCGATACTGGCACTCGCCATGCTCGTCTGCGAAGACGACGGTGGCAGAGATGATGCGACTGATTGCTGCCCTCCAGGTGTTGCCTGCTGTTGAGAAGATGCAGGCATTGACGGAGCCGTGTAGCTATCATTCTGTCCAGAAGATGCGGTTGCCGACTCAGGAACAGGCGTGCAATCTAAACCGCCGTCTGTCAGTTTGCTTCCATCCGCTGCCATGCCACCTTTCGTGCCTTCCGTATTTCCAAATGGAAGGCCAATCAGATATGGATTTCGGGTGGAGGAGTATCTCCAATTTGGATTGAGCCCCTCTTCGCCTGCGGGAATGCCGTAGCGAAGCATCGGGAGACCATAAGGTGTTTGCGGAGGGCATGTCGGGATGTATGTTAAACCCGGCTGTCCGAGCTGGCTTCGCTTCAGCCAGTAATCCCGCGTAATCAACGCTTCCTTATTTGGAATGAGATCTCGAACATGCATTCCCGGCATCCAGGCATAACGCCCCGGGTTCGCCACATTGCCACGTAAGATAATAGCGTTTTTGTATTCATTGAGGACAGCAACCACTTCCAGCAGATCACCATCTTGCAGCACAGTCGCCCTACCTTGGGCATCGAGAGGAAACTGAATGATGCTTCGCTGCCGGCGTTCGTCCACGCGTTCGAGACGAACGTTCTCGTTCGAGGCAACATTGGTAAGACCCGCCGCAAGCTCTAGCATGTCTCCTACATTCGTTGGCTGGCCCGATTTCAATTCATAGATTGCCGGAGAATTTATGCTTCCTGCTACAGCGACCTGCGGCCCAACTGGCGGGATATAAATCACATCCCCTGGCAGCAGTTGCACATCTTTTGATTTGTCGCCGCGCAGCAGCAGATCGTACAGATCGAAATTCACCACCAGAGTGTTGCTGCGTTTCAGTTGGATATTCCGGAGACTTCCTTGCGGATTCGGCCCACCTGTGGCAAACAGCGCATTGACCAACGTGCTCAGCGAGCTGATGGTATAACTTCCCGGGCGCTGTGCCTGTCCTACAACAAAGACTTGAATGGAGCGCAATTGGCCCATATTGACGTTGAGGTCGTAGTTGCGGAAGACACGCCCAACTTGGGATTTCAGATAATCCTGAACCTGACCATAGTGCAAACCGGATACGTGCACGGGGCCAACTTGGGGAATGTAAATGCTTCCCGCGCGATCTACCGTAAACCGGCTGTTCAGGGTGACTTGCCCCCACAACTGAACAAGCAACTCATCTCCCGGCCCGATGACATAGTCCGGCGTCACGGGAACCATGGTCAGGGGAGCAAAGGTCGACGGCGGATTGCGAAACAAAGTTGCACCGTAAATAGGCAACATCTTGCCGATCGAATTGGCTATCGCCTGTTGGAATTCAGTCGGCGAATTGAGCGGCTGTGGCACAGACTGTCTTTGCGTTCCCTGATTGCCCAAGGGAAGAATGTTGGGGTTGGCCTCTTCACCCGGCTGAAGAACAGGACCTTGCGGTGTTGTGGTCGACGGCTGTATCTGGCGTTGCTGGTCGTACGGCTGGTTGGCTTGCACCTGCTGGTTGTATGCCCGGCAAGTCGTGTCGTTGGGATTGCAAAGAGCCTGCGCAGCATTTGAGATGCTCTGGTCAACTTGGGCAAAGGCAGCCCCCACCAGCAGCATCGGGGACATAAACGCCAGAACCAACTGAAAAATTCCGGAGGAACTACTTGACTGTACCCGCTGTCGACCTTGCAAACCTCTTACCTTTCCCGAACCGGCACACGTTTCATTCACCCCGATACACTTAGGATGAGCTGCTTGTTCAAGCATACCTGAATGGGTTTTCTTCGCTGATGATGTTGCATCGCGGAATTCTTGACGGTTACCCAGCTCGATTCCTTCGTTGGCGTGCTGATTCCACTCCTTTTGCAATCCGCAGCACCGTACCTTCCTCGAAGTGCCTTCCCAATAACTGCACCCCAATTGGCAAGCCTTCCTTCGTTTGCCCGCAGGGAAGGCTGATACCACATACGCCAGCAAGACTAGCCGCAACTGAATAGATATCTTCCAGATACATCTTTAGCGGGTCGTCTGTCTTTTCTCCCAACCGAAAGGCTGGTGTTGGGGTCACCGGAGTTATGAGAGCGTCCACCTCGGCAAATGCCTTAAGAAAATCTTGAGTCAGAAGCATTCTTACCTGCTGGGCTTTTTTGTAGTAGGCATCATAATACCCTGCACTCAAAGAATAGGTCCCGAGCAGGATACGCCTCTTCACTTCCGCTCCAAACCCGGTATCGCGGGTCCTGCGGTACATATCCGATAAGGTCTTCGCACTCCCATTGCGGAATCCATAACGCACCCCGTCAAATCGGGACAGATTAGCCGAAGCCTCTGACGTTGCAATAACATAATACGTAGGAACAGCGTACTTCGTATGCGGCAAGCTTACAGGTGTCACGATGCACTTGTTTGCCCGCAAGCCGTCGATAACTCCCTCGATAGCTTCCCGTATTTCCGGATCGAGGCCTTCCCCAAAGTACTCCTCGGGAACCCCAATCTTTAGCCCTTCCAGCGGCTTGTCCAGACCAGCCATGTAATCGTCCACCGGACGATCCGATGATGTCGCATCCATATGATCTTGTCCGGCTAATACCTGCAAGACAAGCGCGGCATCGTTCACGTTCTGCGTAAATGGGCCCACACGGTCTAGTGACGACGCAAATGCAATAAGACCATAGCGACTGATTCGCCCATAGGTTGGCAGAACACCCACTACCCCACAAAAGGCCGCCGGCTGTCGAATCGAGCCGCCTGTATCCGTCCCGAGCGTCACCATAGCAAGATTTGCCGCCACCGCTGCGGCCGAGCCGCCACTCGACCCCCCAGGCACGCGGTCTAAAGCTTTAGGATTCCTTGTAGGACCATACGCAGAGTTCTCGTTAGAACTGCCCATAGCAAACTCATCGCAATTCAATTTACCGAGCAGAACAGCCCCGGCAGCCTCGAGGCGAACCACAGAAGTTGCATCATAAGGCGGTCGATAATCCTTGAGGATCAAGGAACCAGCTGTCGCCAGCGTTCCTCGCATGACGAGTACGTCCTTGATACCAACCGGAACCCCGGCCAAGGGAGGAAGAACATCTCCCCGCCTTGCCATCAGGTCGATCTTCTCAGCCTGAGCAAGCGCCCGCTCCTGGCTCAGAGAGAGATAGCTGTGAATCTCTCCATCTCCCGTCGCAATTCTTCGATAGTAGGCCTCAGCCAATGCGGTCGCAGTAGTCTCACCTTTAGCCAGGGATGCCCGCACATCATCAATTGTCAAGCCAGAAAAATCCGAACTCATCGCCACCTAATCTTTCCTTGAAAAGGACCGTCAGAGGTTGTCCTGCTAACGCTCGATCACTTTGGGAACTTTGAAGAACCGGCCATCTGTCTCCGGAGCACTCGCCATGACCGTAGCCCTGTCAATCGACGGCTGGACAACATCAGCTCGCAAGGTTTCTCCACGATCACCTGACAAATTGCCCAACATCTCACTTACTTGCGCCATAGGCGAGATACCTTGTGTGTTCAACTCGTTGAGCTGATCGATATAGCCGAGAATTGCACTAAGGTCTCTCTGCATTCGCGGCTCTTCCTCAGGCAAAAGCTCTAGGTTGGCCAACTCTGCGACCCTGCGCACATCCTCCAGCGACACTCCACTCTGTTTACTCATGACCCGTACTCTCTCTTGGAAGTCTCTTCAATTCAAAGTGTATCGCTTTGACCTTTACATTGGCGATTCGAGCTAACTCTGCTTCGAGTTGAGATTTCATGGAATTGAGCTGCCTCAACCAAGCGCCGTCCGCTACCTCTACCCGCAGAATTCCATTATCAAAACTGGAGACTGTACTTCGCTCTGCCATTACCCGTCCGCAAGTGACCGTCCAGGCGACAGCAGCCAGATCTTCTTCCTGAAGAGATCGAAGCGCTCTGCTCAGGGAATCCTTAAGAACATCTCTCATTCCATCCATTTCAAAAGAACCTCAACGCGCCATTGCGGCTTCCGCTTCAGGAACAACAGACAAAATAAACTCTCTGAAATTCCGCAGAAAAAGCTCCGTACGAAAACCTGCCGCCCAACCCCGTATCACATCGGGACGAAACGCTCCCGCGCTCTCAGCCGCTTCAAAACGCCTGATGCCATCCATCAACGATTCAACCGTCTGATGCTCAAAATAGACCCCCGTCGCCTGCTTTGCCCCAAGCTCTTGGTCCCCTCCACGAACAGTCTCCAGCGAACCGCCCTGACCATAGGCAACAACTGGCCGCCCGCAGGCCTGTGCTTCCAACGGAACCATCCCGAAATCTTCGTCTGCCGCGAATAACAACGCCTTGCATTCCGCATATTCGCGCCACAAAACCTCGGTAGACACTTCCCCCAGAAAAGTGACGTCTGCTCCGCGTGCAGCCTTCTGCAAGCTAGACTCCTCTGGACCGCCTCCAGCTATTCGCAGTTTACGGCCCAATCTGGCACAAGCCTCAATCATCAATTCAGTCCGTTTGTAACTCACCAGACGTCCAGCGCAAAGATAGTGCTCTCGGACGACATTTGCGCTTTGTGCAAGGTGAAGATCAATTGGCGGATGGATGACCGAACTCTCCCGCCCGTATACACGTCGTATTCGATCGGCCACGTAGCGCGAGTTCGCAATGAAGTAGTTCACGCGCTCGGCTGACTTCAAATCCCATCTCCTGACAGAGTCGGCCGTTATCGAGAAGGCGGCTCGTGTAACCGGACCCATCTGCGCCTTATACGCTTCATACCCGTCGTAGAGATAACGCATCGGCGAGTGGCAATAACAGATGTGCACCGTTCCGGAGGACACTTGGACGCCCTTAATAGGACCGCTATCAGACGAAATCACCAAATCAAATGATCGCAAATCCAGACTTTTAGTAGCAGCCGGGTACAGAGGCATCAAATGTCGATGATGCTTGGTTGCGAACGGAATCTTTTGAAGAAAAGAAGTATGAACGCACCGGTTATGCAACTCAGCAGGAATACCACTCTTCTCTGAGATCAGAGTAAATATCTCTGCATTCGGAAACAGCGAAGCGATACATTCAGCTACACGCTCTCCGCCGCCACGCGTAACGAACCAATGATGAGCAATTGCGACCCGCACTTCGTCTGCTGACCCTTCGCCTACTTCTAAAACGCCCCCTCCTGACGGATCACTGAAGAGAACGTCTTTAGGAGAATCACAAAATCTTGATACAGCGACCACCTTTGAACATATTGGCAGTCCAGTGCGACCCGTTCCTCGTACTCCAGGCCACTCCGGCCTGAAACCTGCCATAGTCCAGTCAAGCCAGGCTTGACGCGGCAGTAGCATTCGAAACCGTCGTTATATTTTTCTACCTCGGCAGCAACAATCGGCCTCGGACCCACCAGGCTCATCTGGCCCATCAACACATTCCAGAACTGGGGAACCTCATCCAGACTGTAACGCCGGAGAAACGATCCAATCGGAGTGATCCGCGGATCCTTTTTAAGCTTGTGGGATTTGTTCCATTCCCCACGTGCGGTGGGATTTTCGGTCAGGTAATCCTCCAGAATCTCCGTCGAATTCAGGCACATCGTCCGGAACTTCCACATCGAGAAAAACGCACCATTCTTTCGAATCCTTCTGTGCGAGTAAAAGATCGGCCCCGGTGAACTCAGAAGAACCATCGCCGCGATGATCCCGACTGCAAGCAGGATCAGAGGAGACGCAAGTAGAACCAGAGCGACATCCATGCAGCGCTTCAATACCCGGTAACGAAATGTAGCCGCAGGTAAAGCGTCGGCATGATGATAGCTGGCTGCTACCCGGCTGCCTATCTCGGTGTACGAATAAGAATCTTCGAGAGCCGCTGCACGCGACTGGGGAGATTGATATTCCTGCATTGCAATCCTGTATCTGTATGACCCTACCGCCGCTCTTCGCGTTGGTGCGGCTCATACCGGTTGTTCTTACGATTGAACTCTGCCTACGTTCCAGGCTTTCTTACCGAAAATCGGACCGGTGGATTTTTGTACCTTTGACCCGCAGGGAATGCATTGACAACCGGGAGTGCGAATTGAGTCTTCCGATATTACCGCGTTTAGTGTAACTGTTTTGCAACTTCATCAGTTTACTAGTCTTGCACTTTATCATGCCAGAAAAGCCTACCCATTCGCCTTTCATTCGTTCCACTTTGGGCAACCGACATCCAGTTTCCACGTATACCTCTAAAACCACCTGCTCGGACTTCAACAGATAAACTGATGACATGCAGGTCCTTGATACTACGCTCAGCGATGTCAAATTGCTTCAACCCCGCCGGTTTGGAGATAGTCGCGGTTGGTTTGCAGAAGTTTTTAATCAAACCACCTTTGCTTCCGTTGGCCTTCCTTCTCAATTCGCGCAAGACAATCAGTCCTATTCCGTCAAGGGGGTTCTCAGGGGCCTGCATTATCAACTCGGAAAGCCCCAGGGAAAGCTGGTTCGCGTCCTCTCCGGACATATCTGGGATGTAGCCGTGGACCTTCGTCGCAATTCTACAGACTTTGGGAAATGGGCCGGATTTAACCTGAAACCATTCAACGATTTAGGTGAACTCGAATTTCTTTGGATCCCGGAAGGTTTTGCCCATGGCTTTCTGGTCCTTTCCGAAACTGCGGAAGTTCTCTACAAAACCACTAACCCATACTATCCTGCCGGGGAGCGCACCGTTCTTTGGAACGACCCGACCCTTAATATTCAGTGGCCGCTTGATCGGCTCGGAAACTCCATGCCCCCCGCCATCAGTCCCAAGGATGCTCAGGGGAGTCTGCTTTCCTCTGCTGAACTGCCCTGAACTCTCCCTCTAAGAGGAGTATGGATGCTCAATCAACCAGGTTTCAACCTCTGCCAGTGACTGAATTGGCTGATAATCTCCCGTGCAGCCACCTTCCTCAGTGCCTGCCATCAAAAACGCCCGACGTAAACCCGCTTTATTCGCCGCCATGATATCGGAGCACCGATCTCCGATCAACACACTGTCCGCGAGCTCGATCCCAAACTCCCGCACTGCCCGTCGCAACATACCTGTACCCGGCTTGCGATCTTCATGTTCCCGTCGATACTCCCCGACCCCATGCTCCGGATGAAAAGGACAATGATAGACCGCATCGAACTCCACTCCTTCTTGCCGCAGCTCCGCGCGCATCCATTCCATCAGTGTCAGGAAATCGTCCTCTGAATAAAAACCTCGTGCGATCCCAGCCTGGTTGGTCACTACAATCAGACGGTAACCCAACCTCATTGCCGTTTTGCACAAGGATAGGATCCCCGGCACGAACCGTACATCCTCAATCCGGTGCAGATAGCCAACTTCCTCATTCACCACGCCATCGCGGTCCAGGAATAGCGCCTTACCATTCATAGCTCCGCCATAACCTCGCGCAGCGAATTCCGCCAATCCATCATGGTCCACCCGAATCGCTTCGCTAGTTTTCCGTTGCTCATCCGTGAGTTCGCTGGCCTCTTCGCCGGTGTCGGATACTCCACAGTCGAAATCGCCTCTATTCTGGCGAACCGCGTCTGCGGTTCCCGCTCAGCAGCCAGCCGAACCGCCTCTGTCGCAAAACCGTGCCAGCTCGTCTCCCCTGTACCGGTTGCATGGTAGACGCCATTCCATTCAGGTGAAGCCTCAAACAACTCCCGCCCCTCCAGCTCTGCCTCTACCTTGGCGATCACATGAGCAGCCATCCGAGCCAGGTCACTGCTCCACGTCGGCGCGCCACGTTGATCCGCCACAACTCGCAAAACCTCGCGCTCCCTGGCCAGCCGCAGAATCGTAAGGAGGAAGTTCTTCCCTTTAGCCCCGTACACCCAGCTCGTCCTGAAGATCATGTGCGCAGCGCCGCTCGCCATCAGGACCTGCTCCCCCGCCAACTTGCTCGCGCCATAAATACTCACAGGTCCCGTCGCGTCCTCTTCGACGTAACCAGAGCTCTTCGTCCCATCGAAGACGTAGTCGGTCGAGAAGTGAATGACTCCCGCTCCAAGTTCCTTCGCGGCATCACCCATCGCCCGTACCGAATCGCGATTCACGGTATAAGCGAGTTCAGCCTCTCCTTCGGCTTTATCTACAGCGGTATAAGCTGCCGGATTAACAATCCATCGAGGCTTCACTGCACGAACAAAATCTCCTACCGAATTCGGATTCGAAAGATCCAATTCCGCCCGCGAAGGACCCACCACCTCACCGAGAGAAGCTAATGTCTTTATCAGCTCTCCACCCACCTGGCCTGAGCTTCCTGTCACAAGAATCCGCGCCATTGCTAATACACCGTCTCTTCAAGCAGCCTCAGCAGATACTGCCCGTACGTGCTCTTCGCAATCTTTCCTGCCAGCGCCTTCAATTGCTCCGCGTCGATATATCCGAGCCGATAAACAATCTCCTCCGGACACGCCACCTTCAGCCCCTGCCGTTTTTCAATCGTCTGGATAAACGTCCCCGCCTCAATCAGCGAATCATGCGTCCCCGTATCAAGCCAGGCAATTCCACGGCCCAGAACCTCCGTCCGAAGCTGCCCCCGATCCAGATACCACCGATTGACATCCGTAATTTCAAGCTCCCCGCGAGGCGAAGGTTTCAATTCCTCCGCCACCTTCACCACCTGCGAGTCATAGAAGTAAATCCCCGTAACTGCATACCGGGACTTCGGCTTCTCCGGCTTCTCTTCAATCGAGACCGCCTTGCGATGCTTATCAAACTCCACGACTCCATATCGCTCCGGATCGAGTACAGGATAGGCAAAAACCGTTGCGCCTTCCCTATGAGCAGCGGCCTCGCGCAGCGACTTCGCTAGATCATGCCCATAAAAAATGTTGTCGCCCAACACCAGGCAACAGGGCTCTCCGCTCAGAAACTCTTTGCCAATCAGAAAAGCCTGTGCGAGCCCATCCGGCGAAGCCTGCACCGCGTACTGCAACGACACACCCCACTGCTCTCCCGTACCCAACAGCTGCCGGAATCGCGGCGTATCGTCTGGAGTCGAGATCACCAGAATCTCTCGTATCCCCGCCAGCAGCAGCGTAGAAAGCGGATAGTAAATCATCGGTTTGTCGTAAACCGGAAGCAGCTGCTTCGATACTGCCTGTGTCACCGGATGTAATCGAGTCCCCGAACCTCCTGCCAGAATGATCCCCTTCATCGCGTGCCCACCGCCTGACGAGCTGCGTAGTTTCGCTCAATCCAGTGAAGGTAAGCGCCACTGGTCACGTTCTCTACCCAGGCAGCGTTTGCCAAATACCATTCAACCGTCTTTCGCAAACCGGTCTCAAAACTCTCCTCCGCCCTCCAGCCCAACTCACTCTCGATCTTTCGCGCATCGATTGCGTACCTGCGATCATGTCCCGGTCTGTCTTCCACGAAGGTCATCAGTTCCAGGTGAGGGCAGCAATTCGATTCCGGAACCAGTTCATCCAGTAATGCGCACAACGTCTTCACCACCTCAAGATTGCTGCGCTGATTTCCTCCGCCGATGTTGTAGGTTTCGCCTACTCGCCCTTTCTCCAGGACCGTTCGCAAAGCACGGCAATGATCCAGCACAAACAACCAGTCCCGGATCTGCTGGCCATCTCCGTAGACAGGAAGTGGCTTCCCCTTCAGCGCGTTCGCGATCATCAACGGAATCAGCTTCTCGGGAAACTGATACGGCCCATAGTTATTCGAGCAGTTCGTGATGATGGCAGGCAGTCCATAGGTATGGACCCAGGCCCTCACCAGATGATCGCTGGCCGCCTTCGATGCGGCATAAGGCGAGTTCGGAGCATACCGGGTGTCTTCGTGAAACGCCGGGTCCTCCGGACGAAGCGTGCCGTACACCTCATCGGTTGACACATGAAGGAAGCGAAACCTCTCTTTTGGCTCACCGTTGAGCGTCTCGTAATAGCTCCGTGCCGCCCGTAGCAGCGAAAAAGTCCCGTCTATATTTGTCCGCAGAAACGCCTCAGGACCGTGGATAGAACGGTCCACATGGCTCTCCGCCGCAAAATGCACAATCGCTCGCGGCCTGTACTCCGTAAGCAATTGCCCAATCATTTCCCCGTCGCAGATGTCTCCCTGAACCAGCCGGTATTCCGGATTCTCAACAACCGAAGTCAGGTTCTCCGGATTTCCCGCGTAAGTCAGCTTGTCCAGATTCACAACCGGTCCGCCGCTCGTGGCCAGCCAATCGAGAACAAAATTCGATCCAATAAAACCAGCGCCGCCGGTCACGAGAATCGGAGCTGTTTCCTTTTGCGGCAAACTCATAGCTTTAGGCACTCCTCAAAGCAACGCTTTAACAGCTTACCGGAGTCCGCAGTCACTCCCTTGCAGGCCTCCGCTATACCTCGCCTAAGATGCAGATTTCAGAAAGGCAACCGCCTCCGGCGCTTACTTCTCCTATTTCAAAGGCAAAGGAGGAGACCATGCCAGACAACGAGCCCATCGAACCACAGAAAACCAGACCCCCCATTCACCCGCCAGGAGCCCATGAGGCCGCCGTTCAACCCTCCGGCCCACGCGGAGATAGCCCCGCGACCGCCGGCCCCGGCCACACAGCAGTTCGCTCCAACACACCCGAAAACGCTGACGGCCACATCAATCCATCCTCACCCGAAGATGTAAACACGACACCGGGTACTGCTCCAGACAAGTAGGAGAAAAATCCGGCCACAGGCCCGCTATAATGACCATCTGAACCCGGGCCCTAATTAAATTCCGCCCGGCTCCCATCCCTGGCCTCGCGAATTCCGCGAAGCCAGCCCAGGCGGAGAAGGAACCGCCATGGCAACCACACTAGAAACTCCGAAGCTGGATGAAACCAAGCTCAACGCCTTCATGGGCCGTGCCGTACAGGACATGGGCGCTGCTCTTCACGCCGCACTCGTCATCGTTGGCGACAAACTCGGTCTCTACAAAGCAATGGCCGCAGCCGGCCCCATGACCTCGGCCGAGGTCGCTGCCAAAGCCAAAACCGATGAACGCTACACACGCGAATGGCTCAACGCCAACGCCGCGAGCGGCTATGTCATGTACGACCCCGCTGCCAAAACCTATACCCTGCCACCCGAGCAGGCCTTCGCTCTCGCCCAGGACGACAGCCCCGCCTTTCTTCCCGGAGCCTTCCAGCTCATCGGCGCCGTCATGCGCGACGAACCTAAAATTACTGATGCCTTCCGCACAGGGAGAGGCGTCGGCTGGCACGAGCACGACTCCGAGCTCTTCCACGGAACCGAGCGCTTCTTCCGTCCGAACTACGCCGCCAACCTCGTCTCGAGCTGGCTTCCCTCCCTCACCGACGTCGTCGCCAAACTCGAAAAAGGAGCCCGCGTCGTCGACGTCGGCTGCGGTCACGGCGCCTCGACCATCCTCATGGCAAAGGCTTATCCCAAATCCACCTTTTCCGGCTTTGACTACCACCCAGCCTCCATCGAATGGGCACGCAAGGCGGCGAAAGAAGCTGGAATCGGTGACCGCATCACCTTCGCCGTCGCCTCCGCCAAGGACTATCCCGGCAAAGACTACGACCTCGTCGCCTTCTTCGACTGTCTCCACGACATGGGAGATCCCGTCGGAGCCGCAGCCCATGTTCTCTCCACCCTCGCTCCGGAAGGAAGCTGGATGATCGTCGAGCCCTTTGCCAATGACAACATCGAAGACAACCTCAACCCTGTCGGACGCGTCTACTACGCGGCCTCCACGATGCTCTGCACACCCGCCTCCCGCTCGCAGGAGGTCGGCCTCGCGCTTGGAGCTCAGGCAGGAGAAAAACGCATGCGCGACGTTGTCCTGTCAGGAGGTTTTACTCAATTCCGCAGAGCAAGTGAAACTCCGTTCAATCTCGTCTATGAGGCGCGACATTGAAATCTAGCAACCATGTTCATCTCGCAGCACCTTCGCTGCGTCCAGGCTTATCTGGAATGATTTTCATGCGATCCAGTTATGGCAGGCGGCTTGCCGCACTTCTGATATGTATCTCTCTTCTCACCGCTCCATTGTTCGCCGAGAAGAAACTCAAGGGCTTCTACGGAGGCAGCGGAGGCATAACGCCAGACGTCTACCGCGTGGTCATGGTCGAGTTTGGAGAAGACGGTACTGCAATCGTCCAGCAGAACTGGACTGGCAAGGACCAGCAGATCTGGCACACACGTTGGGTACAGAATGGTAAACAGGTGAAGATCGTCTTCGATTCCATCAAGGATGGAGATACGCCTAAACCGCTGCTCCTCGATTTCAAAAACGGCACACTCACCGCCACGGACTGGGATGTCACGACACTGGGAATCGGAGGCCCTCCCAAACTCACTCCCTTCGGCGGAAAAAATCCGAAACCCGCGACCGCAGCTCCTTGCCAGAGCCTCAACTCACGCGACCCGTCTACCAACACCTGCCCGACATGGGACTCCCGCCGCTAACAAACAACAGCCCCGGAAGAAACAAAGTATCTGCTTGGCAATCTCCATTACGCGCGCCGATTCTGCCCGGCTTCCTCCGAGATACAGGTCAAATCGGTCATGGTCTGTCTGCATGAGATAAAGCGGATTCGCGACCGCTCATGGAAGTCTCTGCGCAAATTTCACCGCCGCAGGCTATAGTTCCATCGAGCAGTAGCCAACCCAAAAGAAAGATGGGCTTCCCTATGGAGCAGGCCGTTCCCGATTACATCTCTCGTTCGATCCCGGTGCCGCAAAACGCTCGTGTGCCGTGGTACAGCAGTACCTTTCCAACCTACTTTGGAATATTTCTTTGGGTTGGGTTCTACTTGAAGATCGCCGAACCGACCATCGCCCACGCAAGCTTGACCATCTGCCTGCTGGGGCTTCTCGTCGCAGGTCTCCTGTGTTTCGCGCTCTACTACTGGGCACCCGCGATGCTCGGCTTGCAAAGCGGACGCCCCCTCTACGTCGTAGGAACCTCAACCTTCGGAACCTCGGGAGGCTACCTCATTCCGGGTTTGATGATGGGCTTCCTCCAGATCGGCTGGGTTGCCGTTGTCGGCGCCGTTTCGGCCGACTTCATCATGAAGGGACTTAACCTCTCCTCAAGAACCCTCTACTGCGCGCTTGTCGTCGTCTGGATCTACAGCCTTGGCGGCGGCGCCATCAAGGGCATCCAGTATGTCGCACGCGTCGCAAAGTTCCTCAATTGGGTTCCACTCCTCATGATTCTGATCGTCTTCTGGGCGAACCGCGGCGGCATCGCACACTATCAGCCTGCACAACCGCAACCTCTGGCTGGCTTCTTCAATGTCCTGACGATCGTAATTGGATACTTCGCCACAGCAGGGGCGGCCGGTGCGGACTTTGGCATGAACAACCGGAGCCGTAAGGACATTCTTTTCGGTGGAATCTTCGGAATCATTGGTGGAACCCTCATCGCGGGCGGCCTGCCCATGCTGTCCATCGCCGGCTACATCGGACGCGGCATCGGAACGCCAAATTACGACTACACCGCAGCCATCGCAAGCATCGGCGCACTCGCTCCCGTCATGTTCTTCCTCTTTGCCATTGCCTCGATGGTGCCCACCTGCTTCTCCTCCTTCATTGCGTCGAACAGCTTCGCCACCATGCTGCCAAAGATCCCGCGGGCGATCTCAACCTTTGTCGCCCTCACGATCAGCGTTATCCTCGCGGCCACCGGAGTCGCAAATAACCTTGTCGGCTTCTTCAGCCTCGTCGCTGCATCCTTTGGCCCTATCTGCGGTGCCATGGCTGCCGACTACCTCCTCGCGGGCCGTCGCTGGAGCGGCCCTCGTTTCGGCATCAACTGGGCCGGATACGTCGCCTGGCTCGTCGGCTTTCTCGTTGGCGTTCCAGAGCATATCCCCGGCCTGCCAGCATCCCTCGTGAAAGCGGATAACCCCGCCAGCCTCTATTCCTTCGTTGTCGGTTTCATCCTGTACTGCATTCTCGCCAAAGCAGGCTTGCGCCCTCCCGTCGTCGAGACCGGAACCGACAACACCACACAGAAGGAAATGGTCGCCTGATTCAGGCTTTGCAACCAACTCTGTAGGAGCAACGATCTCATGGCGCGTCCGGTCAGAGACGCTGACGCTATCGCGAAGATCGCCCCACGGCTATTTTTAACGGATGAGCGCCTATCAAGAACCGTCGCCTATCCGTACGCGGGGTCTTTGGAGCCTCGTCGTGTCGTGCCTGCTCTGTGGAGGGGTCTTCAACCTGACCGTGAGGGCAGAGGCGAAGACGGCCGCTCCCTCGACCGACGTCATCGTCTTCAAGAACGGCGACCAGCTCACCGGAACCCTCATCCGGGAAGTAGGCACAACCGTGGTCTTCAAAAGTGACATGCTCGACGAAGTCACTGTCTCCATCGACAAGATCAAGGAGTTGCGCTCGAAAGGCAGCTTCGCTGTCCTCAGGAAGCACGAGAAGATTGCTCTCACCACCAAAGAGCCCGGCGACCTCACCTTAAGCAAGGAAACGGTAATGGTCGTTGACCCCAGCGGCGCACCTGAGCCCGTTCCCGTCAAGGATCTCGACTTCGTCGTCGACAAGCCAACCTACGACAAAGAAATGGCCGGCAAGCCCGGCATCTGGTACGGATGGCAGGGCTCCATCGCCGGCGGTGCCAATATCGTCGAGTCGACCACGACCGGCCAGAGCTACAGGGTTGGCATCAACCTGTTCCGCGCCATCCCCACTGTGCCTGACCTTCCGGCGCGCAGCCGCACCATCTTCAATCTGAGCGAAACCTACGGCAAGTTGACCACGCCGGTCATCCCGCAGACTACGCCGCCCTCAGCCAATCAGGTAGCGAAGGTCAACATCTTCAACACAAACTTCGAGCACAGCAGGGACTTCACGCCCCGCATGTATGGCCTGGTTGGCCTCGGCTACGGCCACAACTACTCCGAGGGCTTGAACTTTTGGCAGGCCTATGGCGCCGGGCCGGGCTGGATCGTCATCACGGACTCCGCCCAACGGCTCGACCTCTCCGTTGACCTGCACTATGAGAGGCAGAACTTCCAGGGGCCAACGCCCAGGAAGAACCTCATCGGTTCCAACTTCAATGCGACCTACAGGCGTACGCTGCCTTACAACATCCTTTTCAGCCTGCGCGGCACCTACAACGAGTCCTGGAACGACTTCCACGCTTACTCGGCTGCCGGAGCCGTCAGTCTCGCCATGCCAATCAACGAGCGCTTCAGCCTGAACTTCGACATCCGCGACGACTATCTCAACAACGCGCCCTTCGGCTACAGGAATAACAGCTTCCAGTTCATCACCGCAGTCGTCTACAAACTGCGCTGAACCAAAACGCCGTCCAATCTTTCCGGCTGATTTTGTCCTCCACTCTTTACGCCATTACAATGCTTACTAGGCTTGGTGAGTCGGGTGTGGATGCCTTCACCATCATGCGGATTCGCCGGGCATAGCAGCATCGTCGTCTCGCAGCGGTATATCCATCCAACGCCAGAGGCAGTAGAGCGCGCTTTCGAGCGGCTTCAAGTGTTTGGCAAAGGACCCGAAATCGCGCCGAAAAGACAGCTGCCCGCGACAGTATCCGCTACACTATCGCAGTCGTTGTCCGTAAGTCATTGAAGGGCCTGTAGCTCAACGGTTAGAGCAGGGGACTCATAATCAGGTAATGCAGCAAGGGATTTTGGTACAGTTGAGAGCAAAAGCAGTGCGGATTGACGAGAGCTAATCCGATCGTAAGGGCCTATAGCTCAATTGGTTAGAGCAGCGAACTCATAATTCGTTGGTTCCAGGTTCAAGTCCTGGTGGGCCCACCAATTCTCCGCAAATGATGGCTGAGGTACACTTGGGGTACAGTGCCCAATCTGGGCACGGCTCCGGAGGTACGCTTGGCGACCCTCGTAAAAACTGATCTCGGGAAGTGGAAGGCCGTCATCAGGAAAACCGGATGGCCCTCAGTAGCAAAGACTTTTCGCACGAAGCGCGACGCCGAGGACTGGGCGCGCCGCGCTGAAGACGAAATGGTTCGCGGAGCTTACATACAGCGAGCTCCTGCGGATCGCCTTAGGGTTGCCGACGCCTTAAAGCGGTATCTTGCCGAAGTGACACCCACCAAGCGTCCTTCCACTGCGAAGGTTGAACGCCTCCGGGCCAAGATCCTGATTAAGCACCTTGGCCAATACTCGCTCGCCGCGCTCACCCCAGAAATTGTTGCGAAGTTCCGAGATGAGACGCCTCGCGGGTGAAGACCGGAGAGACGAAAAGGGCAAGCCATTCCGCGGTCGAATGAAACGGTTCGACTCTATCTCGCATTACTCGGGCATCTCTTCACAATCGCGATCAAAGAATGGGGTATCGGGCTGCCGTCGAACCCTGTAATGAACATCCGTCGACCTGCTCCCTTGCCAGGCCGCAACCGCCGCCTTACGCCCGACGAAGAGAAACGCCTGCTAGCTGCTGTCGATCAACACACCAACCCAATGCTGCGTTGGATCGTTCGCATTGCCCTTGAAACGGGAATGCGCTCGTCTGAGATCTTGACTCTTCGGCGAATGCAGGTCGATCTTAAGAGGCGTATCGTGCGCTTGCTAGAAACGAAAAACACCACTCCACGTACTGTGCCGCTCAGCGTGACGGCAGTCGAACTATTTCGCGAAGCAATAAATCACCCTGTTCGCCCCATCGATACGGACCTGATCTTCTATGGAGAACCGGGCAAAGATGGGAAGCGGCGACCTTACCAATTCAATCCCGTGTGGATGAAGATCAAACGCAAACAGGGTTTAGCCGACGTTCGCTTCCATGACCTACGCCACGAGGCCGTGAGCCGTTTCGTTGAGGCCGGCTTCTCGGATCAAGAGGTATCTGCCATCAGCGGACACAAGAGCATGCAAATGCTGAAACGCTACACGCATTTGAGAGCTGAGGACCTTGTCGATCGGCTGGATCAGATGTCAGCACGGAAATAAGGCTCACGGAAAGACTAGTGTCTGGACCAACGCTCCCATTTATTCCTCGATATTGAGGGATCTGATTCCGGTATATTTGCGACACTCCCTGCCTGCGGTAAAGGAAAATGCTCAAGAAAGATCTGACGGTTCGGGAACACCTAAAGACGATCCAATCAGACGGAGGTAAGGCCCGCTGGGCGAAGCTCACTCCTGAGGAGCGGAGCGCCCAGGCGCGCAAGATTGTAGGAGCGCGTTGGGCCAAGAAGAAAGCCGCAGAGGTTGTCCCCGCGACAACTTCCTCCGCAAAGCCTTCAAAGCGCGCCGCAAAGAAATCGCCGAAGAACAAATAGCGCAGCCCTATTCATTTCAGAATTTTCTTGTGCCGAATCCGTCCACGTTTGCTCTGAGATTGAGCTTCCAGGCGGAGATTCTCTGCGTGCCGCTCTTTTGCAAGCTTGTAGATCATTTCCCAGGCGACTGGATATTTCTCCTTGGACCCATTGAGCTGAACGACGGCATATAGTGGGCGACTCTCAACGATAACCTCACGTGCCTTACCATTCTGTTCCACCGAAGACGCGGTGACAAAGATTACCTGCGTTTTGCGCTCCAGCAAGACTCCCATGAGCAGTCTTCTCCTGTAGTAGAATCTACAAGCAATTGCTTGTATGGCCGCATACGATCCGTTGAATCGCCCTGCGGAGTGAGCGACACGTTGAGTTGAGCCAGCGCCAGAAACGATTGCACGGCTGAAGTGCATCTACTACCTAAGCTGGGATGAGATCGCCTTTTTTGACACATCCCAGAAAGTTTTTTGGGTTCTGCAAATGGGGACTATGGGCCAGACGCTTCTGCATCTTGTGGACCGGCGAGGTGAGACTCTCCCGGTGGCTATCCGTCTAGCAGTGGAAGCCGCGCACCGTTGGGTCAGACGGGAGTATCCCCATTTGGACGCAGCTGTAGTTGCTGGATGGGCAGAAGACGTTGGCAAGGCAATGGGCGGCCGCCTCGATGACATTCGGTCTCCCTATCGCTACGCCTTTGCTGCCTTGCATGGAAAGGTCAGGGAGTGGTTCCGAAGCAATGCTTCCAGGGAGATTCCGGTTGGAATAGGAAGCGAGTTGGAGCGGTGGGCGGGCATTGATCGCTCAACACAACGGGTCATTTACCGAGCCGTCCTGTTCGACCAATTGAAGACAAAATTGAGCGAGCGCGACAGGCATATTCTCGTCTTGCTTCAACAGGACATAACGAGCCCGGCGAGTGTGGCCGCAGCCTTGGGTGTCAGTTATGCAGCAGCGGCAAAGGCGATACAGCGGGTTAAAGAGAGGATTTCTACAATATTGGTAGGTGACCCAACTGAAGAGCAGGCTCAAATGTCACCACATCTTTGCGAATCGGAAAGCGGAGGCTAACGCTTGGATTTGATGAAGGATTTTTTCCTAGAGGCGAACCCAAATCCTGAGCGGATCGGGTGTCCCGAAGAGCGAACCCTCCGGGCGCTTGCCGAAGATCGTTTGCCAGCTTCGCATCCGGCGCGTCTTCATTTGGCTTCGTGCTCCGAGTGCTTCGCCGAATTCCGAGGTTTCAGAGGGGATTGGGAGCAAACGCGCAAAGAGCGCCGCCGAATCATCGGCTGGGCAGTGGCCGCCTCTTTGATCGTCGCCAGTGGTATCGGGATTTGGGAATACCAGCACTCGCGCGCTGCACAGATAGCAGCTGTCCAAATGGCCTCCACGAAGCCTGTGAACGCGAATGTCGATCTCTTCAATGCCGGAACGGTAAGAGGAGAAGACGATGATGCGAACGCTCTCAAGCAGGTGTCTTTGCCGGCTGCGATCGTGCAGCTTTCAGTGACGTTGCCTCGATTCAGCGAATCTGGACGCTACGAAGTGCTTGTGTCGAGAGACAAATTCGGAAATGAGGTTGTGGCGAAGGGCTCGGGGGATGCGGTCGCTAATGCCGGCAAAGTGATTGTGGGTGTGACGCTCGATCTCCGCGCCGCCAAACCGGGGGCTTACTTTCTGGCGACAGTTAGAGGCTCTGACAATGGCATGTACTACTACCCCGTTCAAATCTCACATGGAGCTCCTTGAAAAGATGCAGAATTCCCCCTCCCCAGAACTGAATGACGGCCTGACCTCGAAAGCCAAGCATGAAGTCTTCGAGGGCGTTCTCTCCGCTTTAGCCAAGAAGTTCTATAAACCAGAGCTTCTTGAAAACGGGTGGCATGAAGCCGTTGCGAATCATCGCCCGATTATCGAAGGCGCACCCACGCTGGAAGCATTTGAGCAGGCTGTTACTGCCCTTCTCCAGAATCTCAAGACCTCTCACGTTGGCTTTTTTCATCAAAGCGCGCGGAGAGCTTCAAGCCGTGCGGCGCTCAGCGCAACCTATCTCGCGGACGAAACTGCCCACGGACCTCGGTGGATTTTCCAAGATGTTCATGATGGCGGTGCAGCGGCGCTCGCTGGGATTCAACCCGGCGATATCTTGCTGAGGCTCGATGACAAAGAGATCATCCCGCCTGAGCACCCGGTTTTCCCGATGGGAACGACTTCGAAGCTCAATATTGTTGCGAGCGATGACAGCGAGCGAACAGTAACAGTCGATGTCTCAAAGCCGAAGGGAAAGAAGCTGCATTTTGTGGAGCCTACGCTCGTCCAGTCGAAGATTGTCGGTGATGGGATTGGATACCTGAAGGTGGCAATGTTTCCGGGGATGATCGGGGTTGACGTTGCGAACGAAATCTCCAAGGCAGTAGTCGGTCTCGGTAAGATTAGAGGGCTAATTATCGACCTGCGTGGAAATACAGGTGGCGGGGCGGGCGCACTCCGTCTCATGAGTTTATTGACCCCGGAGAAGATACCGGTTGGGTTTGCGCCTGGAAAGCGGTGGGCGGGGCGGGATCTCGACAAAGAGAAAATCACATTTCCTCGCTTCGGAAGCATCCCGTCATCCAAGAAGACTCTCTGGTTGCTCGCCTTGCGCTACCTGCCATCCCTCATCACAAAATCTCCGATCGTGTTGGAGTCTGAGGGGCATGGTCCGCAATCGTATCAAGGGAACGTCGTGCTCCTGGTTGATCGCCACACTGCCAGCGCGGCCGAGATGGTCACCATTTTTGCGAAAGAAAACAAGCTGGCAACCATCGTAGGAGAAAAGACCGCGGGAAGACTCCTGTCTGCGACTTCCGTGAAAGTCGGACACGGCTTTCGGCTCGCGCTCCCGACGGGTGCTTACTACACGTGGAACGGCACTGCTCTTGAGGGCAGCCCGATTGAACCTGATGTGGTCATCGAATTCGATTGGCAGGACAGAAGACGCGGCAATGACCGGCAGTTCGATACGGCACTGAAGACCGTAAGCGCTGAAGCATAGATTAAGCGCCCATGTCCGGCTTGCTCGCTTAGACCCTTGGTGCTGCGACGTTTTCAACTTCCGCAGAATACTCTTTCGCACTCAGAACAGTGTCGTACAGACCAACGTCCTCGCCTTCGTGCTTGTCGATACCGGCGTAGACTAGACTGGCATCCTCATAGCGCTTGAATTTGTAGACGGCATCGTTCATCAGTGCGCTGTTGAACACACCGAGGCTGACAAGCAATTCGAAGTCCTTTACGGTCAGGCCGGTGACCTTCTTGAACAGGCCAGGTTCCAGTTGCGTAATCACATCCTTCAGCGACCGCTCCCGATAATCGGTCAGATACATGAAAATCGGGACGCGCGTCGCGAACTTGATGAGCTTCTCCTGAATCTGCTTTCGCAAGCTCTTGTATTCCTTCTCCTCTTCGGTCAGTTCCTTCCTTCTCCTTCGCGGATAGCTCCTCGTCGTTGGCCTCCTTCCGGGCCTTCTTCACGGCCTCCGACTTGTTGATGATGGTCTCGATCTCCTGATTGAGATTGCGGAAACCCTCGATGCTCATGAGCGCATCCATCGCTTTCTTGTTGTTCATCAGGCGGCGCAACGTGTCGTTGTCCACGTTCACCAGCAACGCGCTTTCCCAGCGCCGCGCCAGCAGGGTTGCGGTCGTGCCGCTCATCGCCATGTCGAGAATTCCTGCGGCGTCAATCTGCTTCATGGAACTGCCGTCGTAGGCGAGAACAGGCAGGAAGCTGATGAACTCCTCCACCTTCTTTTCCGGGTTTGTCTCGTCGACGTTCAACCGGCAACTGTAATCCGCGATCTGCCGCAACGCCCGGTCCGGAGCAAAGTCGAAGACGTAACACTCTTCCTTGATGATCTGTTCTTTGTTCGGCGACGTCGCCGTCCGGGTTCCGTATCGTCCAAGGCGATTGGACACGGAATGCCGCCTGAAAGTAGGTCTCCGGAGTGGATGAATTGCGAAGCATGAGAATGCCAGTCCACGGTTTCACCGTCACGCCTGTTGTCAGCTTCCCGCAGGAAAGCGTAATCGTCTTCGTTTTCAGTGGATCGTCCATCGCCTCCTGCACGGGCGGCAAGGCCGCGACGCCGATTCCGGCGGCGTTCCCTGCCGCGACGATCACTTTGTAATCGTGGTAAAACGGTTCTGTTTCTTCGCCAGCAGGTTGTGCATGGCGTGACAGGAAGCCACGCTGGGCAGGAACCAGAACGTGTGCGACAAGCACGTTCAGGAGCCGAGCGTCCGAGAACGGCATCGGCGGCTTTTTCGCGCCAAGTTTCAGATTGTCAACAGTGTGTCGGCAGGAATGCCCCGCGAATCAGGTCCAGCCACTTCTGAACCTCGTCCTCATACTTGAACTTCGCCTTGTCGCCAACGCCCTCGGCGGAGAAGAACACGTTCAAATCGAACTCGTTGAACTCGCCCTGCATGGCGATTTCCCGGATCGCGTCCGGCAGTTGATAGGTCAGCAGCACCATGCGGGGCAACGCGGCGTAGGGGTTGTTCGGCCCTTTCCAATCCCGCTTGGCCCGTTGCTCGTCCGAATAGGTCCAGTTGTAGATCTGCTCCTCGATGAACTCGCCGGAGGCAATCGCCCGGAACGGCGTGCCGGAGAGATAAAGATAGCCATCCGTCGTGATCGGCATGATCTCTTCGTCAAAGTCCTCGATGCCTTCGCCTTCCCCGAACTCGACCTCCTTCTTGTCCTCCGCCTCAAACAGTTCCTTCGCGTTCTCCCGCCAGGCGCCGTAATGGTATTCGTCGAGAATCACGCAATCCCAGTTGGTCGAGTGCACCCATTCGTTCTTCGTCTTGATCCCGCCCGTGCTTGGGTTTCGACCCAGGTAGTCTTGAAACGAACCAAAACAGACAAACGGCTTCTTCTTGTCGGCCTTCTCGTAGGACAAGCCCGCCGGGTGAAATGAACTGCCAGCCCTTGAAGTCCACGTGAGTACTTCAAATCCTCTTCCCAAGCGCTTTGCACCGCCGGCTTGAACGTCAGCACCAGCACTTTGCGCCATCCCATTTTCTTCGCCAAGTTGATAAGCGGCAAAGGTCTTTCCAAAACGCATCTTGGCATTCCAGAGAAAGTGCGGCGGCTTGTTCCGGTTGCCCTTTTCCTTGCGCCAACTGGCGAAATAGGCGGCGGTCTTCTCGACCGCCGCTTTCTGTTCCGGCCGCATCTTGAAATCAAGCGACCGGTTCTCCTCGTTCAGTTGGCCGGTCCGCACGGCGATGATGGCCGCCTTGACCTCGTCGACCGTGCACCGAAACCACTCGCCGTCAGGATTCTTGACGCCGATTGATTCGGAGCATCCGATGTACGTCGTGGTCGGTGAACACCGTTCCGTCATTCCGCATGGCGGACTCTTCCAGGACGATCCGGTACGGCAGCTTGCCGGGACGCAACGTCGGATACTGCTGGGCAACGCGGGCTCTGCGCGTCCACGGTCGTGTAGCCGACCTTGAGCAGGCCCGCATACTGCGGGTTTGTATCCTCGTAGGCGTAGATGGTCGGCCGCGATGCCGGGCGCGGCGGGAAGAACTCCCTACTCATGGCTGGCATCCATCGGCTTCACCGTCGACTCGATGAATGCGATCTCCTCCGGCGTAAGACCGTAGCGCTCATAGAGCTTCTCGTCGGTCCAGGCGCGGTTGAGCGGGATGTCTGGGACGAACGCGTAGACATCCTTCGCAGCGTCCTGCGTTGCCTTGCGCAGCGACACCAGAAACCGAACGAAACGGGTTCGCAGATACTGCGCGTACGACCTTGCGGTCTTCTCATTCGCAAACCGCCCCGCGACGACATACGACTCCGTGCATGCCTCACCGGGCCCCGCGATGATGGGCCTGCTCAAGAACATGGTCTCGACCGCTGCGCTCGTGCCCTGTACGCGCGTCATCAACACCTTCCATTCATCTATCCACGCCGCGTTCCTGTCGATCGCTGCCCGTTCCACCCACGAGATGCGCTGTGAGCCATAGAGCTTGACGGGGTGCTTGAGACCCTTGCTCGATGCTGCCCCGTGGACGAAGGTCCGCAGCCCGAACGGTTTCTGGCTGGACACACGCGCATCGAGTGTTGCCTCGGCCTTCCCGCCGACGCGGAAAGCGCGGACCTTGTCGAGAATTGAAACAGCCTCGTTTCGGCGGACCAGAACGTCGTAGGCGTCCAAACGTCGTTGCATCGGTGGGCCGAGGGGTTCACCGTCCCACATCGTCTGCACGGAGCAAGGACCGCTGTAGTCGCGATCCCACAGGAAGTACGAGACGCCACCTCGTATCTTCACGCCGGGGAATCCGTCATAGAGTTTCGGATAGTCAACGAGGTGGGAAATGCGGTGGTCGTGGAGCATGGCATCGCGAAACCCGTCTAATCCCTTTCCGCCGGCGAACCATCGGGAAGGAATAATCATCGTCAGGTAGCGGGGGTTTAGTTTCTTTGCCTGCTCGACGAATAGATGGTAAATCGGTCGCGCACTTTCTCCGAACCCCCCATCGCTCAGCTGATAAGGCGGATTGCCGACAATGACATCGAATTTCATGTTGAAAATCTCCTCCGGCTTGTTGGTGTGAATGAACGCATAGGCGTGGCTTTCCAGTTCGCCACCCCGGTCATAACTCTCCTTGCTTGCTCCGCAATAAAGTGCATCTTCCATGTTTCCAAGCGTGCTCAACCCGATCAAAGCGAATATTTCCTTGCCGCGTCGTTGAATGCGCTCGCAGACGGAATACTTCCCGTTGGCGGTCTTGGAGCAGTACACCGACCGGCGCGAAAGCAAGGATGTCAACTCCGTGATAGCAATGTCCAAAAAGCTGGTTCTTGAAAATGTGGTTTGCTCTCTTCTGCTCGTTGGGTATCTGCTCCTCCAACCCGCCATCGAGCCGCTTTGCTATCTCCCGCAGGAACACACCGGACTTGCAGACCGGATCGAGGAATCGTGGCCTTCTGATTGCTCCAGATTGTCGCGGGAAGTAAATCCAGAATCTGATTGCACAGTTGCGGAGGTGTAAAGACTTCATCACTGCTCAGATTGGCCAGGCAGCTCAGGACATCCGGGTTGTAGTTAATGGCAGTCAACATCGGCAACCTTCAGGAAGTGAGTCAAGGGATATTCTTTTACCGGAGTCGGGATGAAAACATCCTCGCCAAGATCGGAAAACAGCGGCAGTTCTCTCATCGCCCCATGATCGAGCAATGCATGAAAAGTAAAATCTCTTCGTTTTAGCATGCTGCCGTTGACTGGTGACCATTCGGAAAACACAATCGGCTGGGGTTTGGCGCTCGGCGTCTTCAACGTGAGGGCATCGCCCCAGATGATGTTGCGCTCCAGAAGAAATTTTACGGCGATCCGACACTCGTCCGTAGCTGCCACCTTGAAAAGCGAGTTGTACTGCCGCTCGAAAACATCAAAAAGCCGCTGGCGGCATTCCGCGGACATTGTCTTCCAGAATGTCGATCCCGTAGAGCGAGGACACGGCCAGGATGGCATACCGCTCGTAATCCAACTGACTATTGCCGTATCGCGATTCAACAACACGCAGCTTACGTTCCAGAATGGCAGTCAGAAAATTACCTTTGCCGCAGGCAGGTTCCAAGAACCGGGACTCGATTCTCGTTGTCTCCTGCTTCACCAGATCAAGCATGGCAGTTACTTCCCGCTCGGCGGTGTAAACCTCGCCATGGTCGGCGACTCTCTTTCGGGAGACAACTTGCCTTTCTCGCTTTGCCAAAGTCGACACTCCCGCGATGAGTTCGGTCCCTGCGGAGCTGCTTCGTCTCGGCATTTATCCTCTTACCTGGCCGAGGCAGCTTCGGCGCTTCTCTCTGCGACGTATCTTTCCGAAGCGTCGCGGACTACCCATGCCAACGAGACTTTTTTCTGCCTGCGCGATTTCTTCGAGAGTTGAGTAGAGATCGGGCGGAAACGTGATCGACGCCCGGACTGCCGCTTTCTTCTGAGCCTTTCGGCCGCTTCCCTGTGACCGTTTGTCTTTCATTGGCGTGATCTCTAGGTGCCTCACCACTTTACACCACATCGGTGATCTATGGGCGCTTACCCGAATTGCGGCCCTGATCGCTTCCCCGCTCGGCCCCAAGCGCTGCTGGGATTACGCCTGACCTGACCGAGATGAGTGATTAGGTGTTTGGTGCCAACCTAGGATATTGCACGGGCAGATCGGCTAACGCTGGCCGATTTGGCAGTACTGATAAAGCGCACGTTCAGCACTCTTGCGGGCTTGTGCTTCTAAAATGGGATGTCATCGTCGGTGATCTTCATCGGCTCCGGGAGTGCACCGTCAGGCAGGGGCAGATTTGTTACGACATAGAGGTTCAAAATGTCTTCCCTATCCATGAACATGATCTGGCTGCGCTTCGTCGCATCGAGCTTCCCGCCGAGCCAGTTCCTTGCAGCTTTGGTGATTTCACCACCGGCAACGATGAAGGCGTGATCGACTAGGACACGACTGTTTGTCTCGGGATCAAAGATCTCATGGCCAAGCATCATCAACGCCTGCTGGTGAATTTCTGCGATGTTTTTGTTTGATCCTTTGCTGTCGCCCGCCGCGTCGAGCTTATCTTTCTTCGCCTGAATGCCGAAATACAACGTGTGCATTGTCGGCAACGTGTACTTCATCCAAATGTCTTTACCGTATTCGAGTGCCTTGTCTTTATGTCCGGCGGCCGTGATGCGGTGAAAGCCGAGCTGGCGCAACAATGGCAGGAGGACTTCCCCGATCAGCTCATCTTCCGAACAGCGATCTAAATAGGCGATTAAGTCACCGCGTCGTTTCAGCTCGGTCGCCGAGAAAGGTCGGTGCGGATTTGGAACCGGCTGCGCAATCGTGTTCGTCGCAATGTGCTTGAGGTAGCATTGCCGGTCATCTGCATAAAACGCTTCGTAGCCTTCACGGGCCAAAGCCACGTTCAAGAGCGCCATAGCCTTTTCGCGGCCGGGGTCCGCGTCCTGTTTGTCGCCTTGATCCATTAGCGTGCGTATTATGCGAGCGAAGGTGTCGGGCGGCGCGTTGCCGCTTGTTTGTGGCTCTTCCAGAATTTTGACCAACGTGCTGCCCACCCAGGCGTTGCGCGTTGTCCCATCGTGCACATAGTCGGTATCACATTCTTGAAAAAAGCGTGTAATGTAGCTGCTGCTCCGGTAGGGGAAAAGGACTTCTTTGCCGGCGTCGGTATTCCCGCAGATCATGTCTGCCAACGCGTTAATCGTTCGATCTTTGAATTTCAAGTCCGTCTCCGCACAGGTACGATGGCGTCCTTATGGTACGCAAGTCTAGTCAGTTCCGTCCTCTTCCACCCTCAGACATAGCTCGTCCACGTTTGAGTCCTGATAAACGCGAATGTCGCCGGTAATGCTGAGGATTCACACGAAATCGCCATCGCGCTCAGCGACCGCTCCGTGACTCTCGATAGTATGAGATTGCCCGAGAACCCGTTGTCACAAGGTGCCGTCGGGATCTCCAACGATCTGAACACTTGCCCAGAAGTACGGTGGAAGACCTTGATTGAGGAGGTCTAACTGGGCGATACGGAGAGCATCAACTTTGCGGTCATGTCGCGCGAGTTGTGAATAGAACATGGTCATCAGACGCTCGGTGGTGTGATCCTCTAGCTCCCAGAGCGTGGACACAACAGAATCAGCGCCGGCTTCGATGAAGGCGTTAACCAGATTCGCAACGCCAGCCTCGCCCACCGGGCCGACGCCAGTATTGCAGGCTGAGAGCGTGACGAGCTTTGCTTTCAGATGCAGGCCGCGAATCTCGCGGACCTGCAGCAATCCGTCTTCACTCCCCGAAGGATCTGGCGCGAAGACCAAAGCGGAACGGTCTGGGTAGTCCAGATCGGCATAGCCGTGCAGAGCGAGATGAATAACCTCTGTGCTGTTGAGTGAAAGATGTTTGAAGCGAGTTTCAGTGGCATCCGCACCCAGGAGAATCGTGCTCGGTCGCGGCAAATCTGCGGCGATAGTCTCCACTTCTAGCTTGCTGTCCGGTAGCGGGGCAAGCTGGCTCCGCTCCGGTCCAGATATGGCTCGAACAATGGGATTTCGCGTATCCGCAGGCTGTGTCCACGCGGCGACGCCGATGTATGGCATTGCAGCGGATGCTTCCTGGGCGAGACGTTTGTGAAGCAGGTCGAAGACGGTAGATGAGGGAGCAACGTCTACCGTGTGGGTTTTGAGGACATAGGAGCCTTTGTCTGCGAGCGCAGCGAAGGGCAACAGATGGAGAGAACTGTCGGGAACTATGATGAGATCCGTCTTCTGGCGGTACTCCTTGATTGGCTCTAGCAATTCGCTGAAGAGGCGCTGGGCGAGCGCCACGTCCGCCTTCTGAGCGCGGATTTCCTTCCTGTAAAGATTCGAGTCCGATTCGATTTGAGCCTTCGGAGGCAGGCGGTAGGGTGTGACCGATGTGCGAGTGATGGCGAATGCATACGAGTTGCGTTCGGCGAGAACGTATTCGATCAGAAGCGCGCTGGGCGAAAGCGTGCGTTGCACCTCGGCTAGATGGACGGGGTGAATCGTGGTTTCCTGTGCCAGCGCACTAGGGCTGATTTTCAGCTCAGTGTTATCAATTTCGCTGGTCAAAGAGGCTCTGGTGGCTGGATCGTCAGTGTTTATAAGGGCGAGATTGAGCCGGGTCAGCTCTTGCTCATCCGGCGTCGGCGCATGAACCGGCTGACTGGCGTGGTGCTCTAGTGCCTCTGTTTCGACACGGCCCCGAACCCTTTCAAGGGCTTGGAGGGCATCATCGTAGCGCTTTTGCGCACACAACGATGCGAAGTAATCCGAATAGACATCGCTCATCTCCGCGAGGAGTTGCCGCTGGATGTTGGTCGTGGCGGCGTGCTGAATCATGCCATCCACAAGCGCGATGCTCTTTTGATAGAGCCCATCCGCCTCCTTGGCATGACCCATCTTCTCGATGATTTCTGCCTTAATAGCGAGATTGCGCGGAACGAGGTAAAGCTCGTCGGGAATTTTGGTGTTCGCGTCAATGGCGCGGTTTATCGCCGCAAGCGCGTCGGGGAGGTTGCCATTATGTTGATACGCCTGGGCGAGAAGTCCGCCTGCGTCGGTAACCCCGCGGTAGTTGCTGATCTTGCTAGAGAAGTCGACCGATTGCTGGTAGTCGGCGATTGCTGCGTTCCAATCCCCGCGCTCTTTATTGATTGTTCCCCGCGAAAGGTACACCTGAGACTTGTGGGCGTCATAGGGTGTGCCTTGCAGCCGTGCAAGTGATGCGTTCGCGAGAGCAATGGCCTCTTCGTATTGATGAAGGCCGGTCAAGGCGTCGATCTTCGCGTAAATGGCAATTGTTGGGTAGGCAATTTCAGGATTCGTTTGAGCGATCTTGATCGCCTGATTCAAAGGGGTCAGAGCTTCCTTGTAGCGATGAATCTGCACTAGACCGGCACCAAAAACGCTGGCATAGCGAACGGTTGCCGCTGGATCATTCTCAACTTTTGAGAGTCCCCAAGCCCTTATGACCTGCCTTTTCGCTGTTTCGGTGTCGCCGAGGATGAACGCAGCTATGCCCTGCTCGCCCGTGGCGCGAGTCGCCAGCTCGTAGTGATGCAATTTAATCGCGAGCGCGGCCACGTCTTGCCAGGTCGATCGTGCCTCCGACGCGTCGTAGTTGGTTTCGAGCATCCCTCGAATTGTGAGGATTCTCAGCCTGGTCTCAGGGTCGGCGGCTTCGGGCCGGGCCAAGTCTTGCGTCAACGCCCAAAGAGTCGCCGGAATGCTCACGGACTCATTCGGAGGAATTTGACTGACCTGAGCATACAGAGCTTTGGAAGGCTCGTGCTGTGTGGTGTAGAGCTGCTGGGCCTTTTGGTAGAGCGGCAACGCGTCGGCCCAACGATTGCCCCACGCAAGGGTGTCTGCTCTGTCGAGCAAGCCCTCCGCTGATTCAGGCGGGGCCGAGCTGTGATGCGGGGTGATCGCGTAATAATACGCGCAGCCTGCGACTAGAAGCGTGATTCCTAAAGTCGCAAAGATTTTCCTTACAATGCGGGGGAGGCGCATGTATGTCCGTCTCACGAAAATGAAATGTATCGTTCGGTAACAGCTCAGCTCAAGTTTAGCTGGAGAGCGCGTTTTGCTCTAGGGGAGTAGCTCTAGGGGAGTGGAATACCTGCTGAGAAGAGTCGTTCAATTCCACGCTCCACTACCGTGCCGCGACTTGGCCGCAATGAACCGGGATCTGTATCCATTGCCAACATGACCATGCGTCGAATGTTTGCAGACTGTTCCAACTGATCGAGGTGCCTCATTGCGTCGTTCGTGCCTATCTCTGGAGCAGTGTCCCATTGGAGACTGAGATTATTCTTACGTGCCAGCTCATCGGCAAACTCACGCAGTGCGACTTCATTGCCAGTGAGAAACGGCTGGATTGTTCCAAGTTCATAAATGTATGTAGAGAGCGCTATGCGACCATTCTTCGGGGGCACGACCCTTCAAGTGATTCTCACGTGCCAGCCGGTCGAAGACGGCGTTTAGCGACGTGGCAACATCGGACGCGGGTCGGTTGCCGGCGTCCACGCGGCGCAGCTCTCCGGCCCAATCGTAAAGGTCCTGGTAAACATGGTGATGGATCTCCTGAAGGTGTACGGAGTCGAAGCCGCCTGGGATAGGAGCGATTCGAAGCTCAGCGAGTCGAAACGCGGTGAAGTCGGCCTCTGCTGTCGCGAGCTGCTGCGGGTCAGTGATGCCAAGTTTGTTTTTTAGAGTTGTAGTGCCGAGTATTGTTATGTCAGTGTGCTCAATCATTGGTTGTTCTCACCTTTGCTAAGAGAGAGTCGTAGACCTGGTCGAGTGTCGATTTACCGTCAATCCAAGAAGCGAAGAGGCTTTCGAGATGTTGCGATGGCTGCAGGCCAGCGAGTTGCACCGAGGCGAGCGCGGACTGCACCGCTTTTAGCCGGAGGATGCGTTCCTTGTCAGAAGTAGTCATTTCTCAATCTCTCGGAGTGGAATGGCGGCGGAAGTGGCTGCCAATTGCATGGCTGGCGACGTGGGGCCTCGCAGTGATGAGTGTGGCTGTTCCCTATTGGTGGGTCATAGGGCTGCTCGCAATTGCATTTTGGGAACTCACTTGGCAGATGAGCGGCACGGACAAGGCTCCGATCCTGTCGCTGGAGCGTGTGAACAGCAGGGCTATTCAATGGGCGACGTTTGCAGCGATCACCCTCTTCGCGCTGTTCTGGGTCTGTGTGAAGAAGTGGAATCTGCCTGTCTATGGAAAGGTCCCCGCCGGAAAAGTGCTCTGGTCGGTGCTCATCTCTCCGATAACAGAAGAGCTGTTCTTTCGCGGCCTGATGTATAACGGCTTTCTCTTTGTAGGACGAAAGCTGCGCTCGAAACGGGCATTTGAGACTTTCGTCATGCTCTTCGTGGCGTCCATATTTGCAGTTGCTCACGCTCGCAGCGGAATCTATCTGACATTGACGACCATTGCTGGCGTTGTCTATGGTCTCTGCCGCTGGAAGAGTGGGAGCGTCCTTCCAGCGATTGTTTGCCATGCTGTATTCAACGCCCTGGTCACGTGGACGTTCGGAAGATAAAACATTCATCGCTTCCCCATTGGTGGCTCGGCTTGCAGTCTGCGGACTGCTGCAAGGACGCGGTCTAGATAGCCGTTGGCAATACCTCGCTGCGGATCTCCAGTGTTGTAACGCGAAATTGCGTGTTGTAAGGCTTCCTGGCCTGGTCCATAGGTCTTTTTCTCAATCTGATAAGCGTCCTCAAGAATCTGCCAGCCTACCCGGAGATTCGTGCAAGGCTCAAGCAGAGACTCAGGTGATATACCCCGTCGTTTAGCTTCGGCGGTGCTGACCTGCATCAGCCCAAGGTCCACAAAGATGTCGTAGCTCTGGAAGTATGCCAACCAATCCAACGCTTCGCGTTGGTTGGTGGGCTGGCGTTTGAGGCGTAATGTTCCCTCGGCGAGCCTCCAACGCTTGAGTAGCCCCTTCGGAAAGTCAATCTGCATAGCGTTTGGATTGCCGCCAGATTCAACCTGAACGACGGCGCGAAGCGTACTCAGCGGAGCAGTTGGGAGACAGGTCGTTTGCAGCCTTTGCAGCCTGGTGATGTCCGTGTTCTGCCCTAGCGCTGCGGGCGGAACGAGCAATAGGGTCATTACCAGGAACGTCTTCATTGGTTGCTGGCCTCATATAAAGGAATTGCCCAAAGGTCTGCCCAGTCTTGAGCGGAGACGTGCTGGACAGATGGAATGATCGTGCCGGATGCCCAGTACAAGTTCGAAGGTGCCAAAAGCATGTCAGGATTTCGAGATAGCGTCTGGAGAGCGGGCCAAACAAGGAGCTGTTCGTAGCAGATGAGGACTCCGGCGCGTTGATCCCAGATGCGGATTGTGGCGGGGAAGCGGAGCATTAACGGAAAGCCGTTTTGCTCGTCGCCAAAGTGCCACATGCCGAGAGGTACTGGAACACGCTGAACGTAGGACAGGCGCTCCGTGTAGCCGCGGGAGAGGAGAACATTGCGATTTGCCTGGGTGTTTGCAACGGGAATTGTCGTGCCGATGAGCAGTCCGGTATGCCGGACTTTCAGCTGGGCAAAGGTTGCAGCCCAGCGCGCGTCATGCGTCGGAGTCCACGTTGGGATGATGGACTCGGGAAACAGGATGAGTGTATTCGGGTGCGTAAGAGCTATTCGCTGCATTGCCGTTTCCTGGCTTTGCAACGTTGAGCCGAGGATGTCTCGTGTCGCTGGACCTCCAAAACGAGTGTTCACCGCGACGATGCGTGGATCTTGCGGAGGGCCATGAAAACGAGCATGTGCCACGAGCGATGCACCTACGAGCACCGCCAGAGTAAAGGGGATACCGAGACGACGGTAGACCAAGATTAGGACTAACGGTAGGCAGAGCCCGAACCATCGAGTTCCAGGAAACCACTGGCCCACAGTGATCAGCGGGTGCGCAACCGTGACAAGGCTTAATGGCGGAACGCTCAGAGTGATGATGGCAGCCACGGTTGCCATGGGAAGAAAGCGACGATTGTATAAAGCAATCCACGGCGCCACACTTAGGAGTAGAAGAGCGACCCAGATGAGCAGGGGCAGGAGGAGGTTGCCTCCGGTGCCGAAGAAGCTCTCCGAACCTGGAATGACGCTCCATGTGGCCCCCGCATAGTAGAGTGTAGAGCTGAGGCCGTCCAGTCGACGCCGTGACTGTAAGTACACGAATGGATATAGCAGGGCCAGGAAGTTCAGAGACGGCTTTCCGCTCCATCCGGCGGCTCCAAAGACGAAGGCGGCGGCGAAAAGTAGTGCCGTTCGGAGGTTCGGGGAAATCTGAATCGAGAGAAGACGAGTTGTCATCTTCCCTTGCCGCGGTTGCATCGACTCTGCGATTTTCATAGTTCCTCGAGCCTTTCGGTGCGAGCCGCCCCAGTTCCGCGCCTACTTCGTATTTTTCTCGGGCTGGTATTGCTTCTCGACTAGAAAAGGTTGAACCCACTGCCGGACTGACCGGGCTGGTATTGGGCCGAAGTAGCGGGAATCGAAACTCCTGGGACTGAAAGAGCTAACGACCCAGAGTTGCCCTGGTTGAACGCGATAGGTGCCGTATGTATAGGGGCGGATCGGATGACCTGTTGAATCGTGGTCAATCGTGAGTGTATTGGCGAGCAATTGCCCGTTAACAGTGACACCTTGGGCCGAGGTCTCGACGGTATCACCAGGCCATGCCACAACAGGCTTGATGAGGGGCGCGAATCCGTCCGGACAGGTTCGCATGGGCTTTCGATAGTTAGGCTCCCCTTTCATGCCAGGCCAGCGAACATCCGGGCAAAAGAAGACGTAGGAGGCAGGAGTGTGAGGCGCTTTCGTTGGATCGGCAATCTCTTTGTAGAGGCCGAAGGGTGCCGAGTGCGTAAAGTTGAAGACAAAGCCGAAGCCAACGCCAGCCAGAGTTAGCCCGACGAAGGCAACAGCGAACGCGACCACGATGTAGCTCAAGCGAGAGAGACGGGCGAGGCGATCCCGGACCTTCGGATTAGACAGGCCAATCATGAATACCCTCCTGAATAAAAGCGGGAACCTGTTTCGCATCGTTGGTGCGCCGAATTTCGTTTTGATGGATCGCGGCGGTGTCAGATTTGGAGAGGCTTGCGATGCGGAATGCTCGAATGACGTGGATCTCGAAAATGCTTCCGATTTCGCGGGGCCTCGATGTTTCCTCAGAACGGGCTCTGGGGTCACGTCGAATGAGTTGGCCGGTAATGTGGATGTTGTCGCCTTTTTCGAAGCTCCTCGCCACTGAGGCACTTTCCCCGAGGAAGGTGAGAGGGAGAAACTGCCGGTGCTCAATGGTCTTGCCGTGAGTGTCGTAGAACCAGTTCTGCGCAAGACGGGCGCGCACGAAGACGCGGCCGCCGGCGTCGTCGACCGAAGGTTTGTCGGTCAGGTTTCCGGCGAGGGTCACTTGATTAAGAATTTCCATTCAGCTTCTCCTCGATTGCCTGTTGATCAATCGCAGCGGCGGCGATTGAGGTGATGTCGAGCGCCGCCTGTCGGGGCTGGCGCGGGCTGTCTGCGTGGCTGGGCAGCCGTTTTGAAAACGGGAGGTTTGAGTTTAGTTCTAGCTAACAATGCGTCATTGAGGAAGTAGAGGCTTTGGACGCCGTAGATCGGAGCTACGCCATTGATGAAGATGAGCATGTCGCCGGGCGCAGTGATCTTGCTGTCGGGGTCGTTGCTAGCCTTCGTCGGCGGCTTGATGCGTCGAATTTCATCGACGGTGATGAGAGGTCGTTGGACCTGTTCAACACTGCGGAAGATGTGCTTGAGATAGAAATCCGTACGCTGCCCGCTATAGTTGACGGTCTCTTTCTCTACGGTCATGTTGCCGCTGAGTTCAGAAAGGTTCTTGCACGTCTGAAGATTGTCTGTCTGAAAGGCTGCTTTGATGTAGCAGTTGTCGGTAATAGATTCGTTCGGGCCATACTCCTCGATGATCTGGGTGAGCGTCTGAGCGATGAGGTAAGGCTTGATCTTGTACCCGGCCATCAGGCTCATCGCGCCTGCGAGGTTCGGGATTTTCTTCAATTCTGGGAACTCATCCAGCATGAGCAGGAGATGGTGACGGCTGGGATCGAGCCGTTCCATGAGCCGATTGAAGATGAGCTGGAGCATGAGTCTTACCAGAGGTCTCAGGCGTTCTCGATCCGGCTGCGGGACCTTGAAATACAAGCTCATGGGCTCCGTTCCGTAAACCAAATCTCGGACAACGAAATCAGAGCGGGAAACAGTCCTCTGAACTATTGGGTCGTCGTAGACGGTCATCGGAGTGACGATGCTGGACTGAATGCTTGAAGCTTCGCGGTCGGCCCTATTGAGCTGTCTCTGGACAGCTTTGCTAACGAAAGGATGGGTAAAGGTAGGCTTGCCGTTGATGTCGAACCACTCAAGGCGAGGATTCGATTTGCCGCCGGGCATGT